>NZ_JAKILB010000001.1 GCF_023283895.1 Shewanella pneumatophori
CCATAGAGTTGTGGCACCACCTGAATCCATTCCGAACTCAGAAGTGAAACGCAATATCGCCGATGGTAGTGTGGGGTCTCCCCATGTGAGAGTAGGTCATTTCCAGGCGCCTATTTAAGTAGAAAAGCCACCTGAATAAGGTGGCTTTTTTGCGTTTGGGCGACATAAAAGCAATTAAGATTACCTAAACAATGTCTCGTTATCGGTTTAGGTGACTTTTCTACTTAAGCACGTACGTGCAATACCTACTCCCGACGCCGCCCCGCCGCTGAGCGGGGTCTCCGGCTTCGAAGGCAAGCTTCTCCGCGTTCAAGCGAGTCTGAATACTACGTATTCAAAGCGCCTCACTTTCACCCCCATGTGTTCGCTGCGCGAACCGAGTAGGTCATTTCTAGGCGCCTATTTTACTGGTAAAGATTAGTGAAGAAGCAGCCGACTCTTATATTATAAAAGCAGGTGGTTTTTGTGTATAGGAAGTACTTATCCTCGAATTCCATGGATGGCATAGGAGAGGAGTTGCATTTGGGAGTTTGTAAAAATACAGAGCGTTAACTTATTTAGAATACAGCCACCCGTTAAGGTGACGGTTTCACTTAAGATTGATAAATGCCTACCTCCCACGTTGACCCGCCGCTGAGCGAGGCCTGAAACTGCATCCATGCGTTTCTGGCATTCGGCACATCCGTGTGCCTTGCCTCCAGCTTCGAAGGCAAGCTTCTCCGTGTTCACTCTTCACTTAAAGCAGAGGGGCTGAATACTGCGTATTCAAAGCGCCTCACTTTTACTCCATGTGTTCGCTGCGCGAACTACGAGAGTCGGGCGAATATCGCGCTAGCGATGTGTTTATGAGCGCGAAGCTTTAGCGTAGCTGGCAATTTCCAGGCGCCACTTTTATTTCACTTTTGTAAAAGTGAAGACAAAAAGGATTCTCGAAAGAGAAGTGAAAAGCCCGCTACTATGCAGCGGCTTTTTTGCATCTGTAATTTAGACAATTATGCATGCGAGATTTCTGGTTTATAACTAATACCAATCAGTATAAGAATTTTAGCGACTCGGACCGGTTTTTAGCAAACTAATTCAAGGCGAATAGCTGCAATTGTGGTGACTCGCTTATAAGTTATTCAACGCTGAGATTGGCTGTCAATAATGTTCAAAACTGGTGACTTTTAACGGTTATGATGCGGTGTTTATGAATGAAATAGAGAGATTAGGGTTCGCGTAACTAAGCCCTTTACTCGTTATTGGCTTATGAAGCGAAAAAATTTTGCAGCATGACTAAGTATTTATACTGATTAGTATTTTTATAATCTTAGCTAGCAGTAGCGTACTAATTTTCTAGTTGGTGTGACAGCAGCAATCTTGCTTGGGCTTAGTAATGTATCAGAGTGTTGATTAATGAATGCTTGTCCTGCTTTTTTCCCGAGTAGATAGTCGGTCTGTAGGGCTAATTTTTTACTGCCGATAAGTTTACTGTTTAGATTGTGCTCCGGGAAAATTTGGATAATTTCTAAATCCTTTGGTGGAGACTGGATAAACCTTAGAGAGTCGCGGTAGGCATATTCGTGATGCACAAAAAAATCGAGTGCTTTAGGGCATTGATTACCAGTACATACCCAGGATTTTAAACGGTTAACCCAAGGTGTATTGGCTGCATATTCCTTTGGCAGTGTGCGTAGCACAACTATTTTTCGCGCACCGCGTCTATAAGCCTCTTCAACAGGAAGAGGTGCAGACAAGCCACCATCAACTTGGAACTCATCATCTATTTTAACCCCTTCTTTATATAAAAGAGGTAAGGCGCTTGAAGCTTTGAGTAATGTTAACCAATTATCTCGGTTGGGCTCATAAAAGTTAGCTTGGTAGCTTGAGCTATTAGTGGTTGAGATCAGCAATTGCCGTTTACTAAGTTGCTCAACACCTTTATCAAGGTCAAGAATATGTGGTTGTTTTCCTTGAGTTGTATTGTTGTGGACCTGATCAAAATACCAATCTAAATCAACAGTGCTTTGACCTTTTAAAGGCCTACTCAAGCTAAAAAACTTTGGGTTTATAGATAACTCGGTGATGGAGCGGTGAGCAAAGCCTATTTGCTCGGTAATGTAGCTTGATAGGTTTTGTGCACCTGCGGATGTGCCTATTAAAAGCGAAAAAGGATTAAAGTTTTGCTCAAGCCATACATCTAATATTCCAGCGGTGAAAATCCCGCGTTGACCACCACCTTCAGCGACTAATGCTGTATGTGCAATAGCTGTCTTTGTCGAGCTGTTAATGCTGGTATTGGTATGTTGCTGTGTTGCTAATGACTTCATTGATAGCTGCTTTAGGATGTTTAAAGGGATCTAACTTATCGGTTAGGTTAATCCGTAATAAAGAACATACTAATCTATGCCGAAAATCAGCTTGAGGATAATTGAATTAACCAATTGGGATGATTGATTAATTCAATTGTATTTCGGGTATCTAATTACAGGGAAAAAGAAAGGAGCCATAGGCTCCTTTAAGTATTGTTATTCGAGATTATTTTCTGTCATCTAGGTTATGAGTTAAACCAGTGAGAAGAAGATACCTGCGATTGCAGCACTCATTAGGTTCGAGCAAGTCGCAGCAACAACTGTGCGTAAGCCGTACTTTGCAATAAAATCAGTTCTTGATGGACAAAGCGTACCAAGACCACCAATTAAAATACCCATAGACGCTAAGTTAGCAAAACCACATAGTGCAAAGCTGATAATCACCTTACTCTTTTCTTGCAGTACTTGTAGACCAGCAGCTGTAACCTCTGCATTGTCTTTTAGGTAAGGTGCTAAATCGCTATATGCAACAAACTCGTTAACGATAAGCTTTTTACCAATCATTGAGCCGGCAATTGCCATATCAGCAACAGGCACACCGAGTAGGAAGGCTAGAGGGGCAAAAATCCAACCTAAAATGCCTTCAAGAGATAGCTGCATACCCACTAGATCGCCTAAGCTACCCAGTAGATTGTTTGCCAGTGTCACTAAGCCGATCATGGCAATTAGCATTGCACCAATAGCTGCTGCTAGTTTAAGACCACTTGCTGCACCTTCACCTGCTGCTGCAAGTACGTTTACAGGTGGTTTTTCATCAAACTGGATTTTGCTATCCATGGTATATGCTGGCGTTGTTGTTTCCGGCAAGATCAATTTAGCAAACAAAACACCACCAGGAGCCGCCATAAATGACGCTGCTAGCAAGTATTCCATATCTACGCCCATCATAGCGTAGCCAGCGAGTACGGTGCCTGAAACTGACGCCATACCACCACACATAACTGCGAAGAATTCAGAGTCACTCATTTTTGCCATATATGGCTTAATGACCAATGGTGCTTCACTTTGACCAACAAAAATGTTTGATACAGCAGACATAGATTCTGGCTGTGAGGTGCCAAGTAATTTAGCCATACCGCCACCAATGATGCGGATGATAAATTGCATAATGCCGAGGTAGTATAAAACGGCAATTAAGGCAGAGAAAAACACCACGAGTGGTAGTACGTTAAGTGCGAAAACAAAGCCAATACCTTCAACAGAGAAGTTAACTAAGTTTCCGAATAGAAAACGAATACCGGCTTTACCGCTATCAAGTACAACGTGTACACCGTGTGACATTGACTCTAGCGCTTGGCGACCGACAGGTACATAAAGCACGAAAGCACCAATAAGAACCTGAAGCCCTAATGCTGCGCCTACTGTGCGCAATTTAATTGCACTACGATTTACTGAGCAAGCAAAACCAATGCCGAGAAGCACTAGCATACCTACGAATCCCATGAACATCATATTGATACTTCCTTACTTTTTCACACTGATAACGAAGGCGTTAATGAGCTTTAAGAAATCGCTTTCAGCTAGCTTGGCGCATTTTAGTGTTTGTTCATGTGATAGCTTCACATCACCTAGGCCTTCAGCCATATTGGTAATTGCACAGATTGCTAACACTGGTAACCCGCAGTGAGCTGCAGAGATAACTTCAGGAACAACAGACATACCTACTACATCGCCACCGATAATTTGCATCATGCGGATCTCGGCAGCGGTTTCGAAACATGGGCCTGGGTACGATACAAATACACCTTCATTGACTGCAATGTCTTCCGCTTTAGCAATAGCGAGTGCTTGCTCGCGTAGATCTTTATCGTATGCATTAGCAAGACTAAAAAAGCGTGGGCCATATTTATCGTCATTTGGGCCAGTCATTGGCGTGCTTGGCATAGTGTTGATGTGGTCAGAGAACACAACGAGTGAACCCACGTCAATGCGCTCTGGACGAAGTGAGCCTGCAGCATTAGTTACTAGCAACATTTCACAACCAAGTGTTTTGAAAGTACGAACTGGAGTCGTCATCACTTTCATTGACTCATGCTCATAGAAATGACCGCGGCCTTTCATACATGCTACTGGTACGCCGTTTAGGTAACCTAGAACAAGCTCACCACTGTGACCTTCAACAGTGCTTACAGGAAAACCGTCTAATTCTTGGTAACCAATGCTAACTTTATCTTCTAGTTTGTCGGCTAAAACGCCTAGACCAGAGCCTAAAATCATCGCAATTTGTGGTTTAAAACCTGGTTTGTATTTTTCTATGGTTGCAACAGCATTTGGGACAGGATCGTACAGAGACATTTTTATATTCCTAAGATGAACTTTGTTATTAGCCTCACGATATTCCTAAGCTAATTTGATTAAAATCGCTAAAAATGACGCTATTGTGCTGTTTTTCGGTACATTGCAACGACTTAAAGTTAGTAAGCAATAAACTGATAATTAAAACATCGACTAATGCAATTTTTGATTACTGCGCAACCAAAAGTGATTAACTGATTGAAAACAATGGAATGCTAAATTTGTGAACAAAGACCAAAACACAGGTGCGTTAGATCTCAAAAGCTTATTTTGGGCTGAACGGATTAGTATGAAAATGCTGCGCTACTTTTATGTGGCGAGTCATTGCCAGAGCTTTACTCAAGCAGCGGAGCAACTGCATATTTCTAAGTCTCCTTTAAGTGCGCAGATGCGCGAACTTGAATCGGTATTAGGGGTAAAATTATTCAACCGTGAACAAAGAAGTATTCAGCTTACCGCTGCTGGTTTTCTATTGCGGGAGCAATGCCAATCTATTTTTAACGTCATGGAAAGCTCAATTAACCAAGTGACTCAATATGCCCGCCAAAGCCAAGGTTTACTACGATTGGGGATTGTCAGTTCTGTTTTTTGGGCGGGATTTGGTTATGCCTGCCAACAGTTAAAGTTTGAGTTCCCTAAGATCCAGTTTGAATTTATCGAACAATCACCACAGCAACAAAAGGTGGCTTTGTTTAATAATGAAATTGATATCGGCTTCGTGCGTTATGCTGACACCCTAGACATTAGTCCTTTAGAGTCGTGTAATTTGTACTGTGAGCCAATGTGTGTCGCGCTATCAGACAAACATAGTTTGAGCAAACACAAGCAACTTTGCTTGACCGATTTAGCCAATGAAAAGTTTGTCATGATGAGCCAGAAAAATTCCGCTTCGGCGCAGCTTGTTGTGAACCATTGCATTAAAGCAGGGTTTATTCCGACTTTAGTGCAGGAAGTTGTCGAGCCTATGACGTTAATGAATGTGATTGAAAGTCGGGAAGGGATCTCTATTGTGCCACAAAGTTTTAGCCGTCAAAGTTGGCAGCATATTCGTTTTGTTGATCTTAAGCAGCAAATTAATGCTCATATTTGTGCGGTTTATAATCCACAAAAAATGACACCAGAAAAACAATCTTTAATTCAATCAATTCACCTATTTATGAATAGTGATGCATCAAAAGTAGCACTATCTTAAGTTACATAATCTGTATATTTAACATAGCTTTAAGTTGAAAGTATAAAGTGAGGCTAGGGCATTTTGAGTACCTGTATTAGGATAAAAAAAGCCTGCTAAATATGCAGGCTCGATATATCAATAAGTTAGCTTAATAAGGTTACTTATTTAATGCGCTCTTTAAATGCGTTACGGGTTTCTTCATCAGCTTGTTGATACCAAAAATCGAGCATTTGGCCGACATTGATTTGCTGCTTACTTGTGTCAGCTTGATTGACATCACCCGTTTGCACGCTCACAGCGGCTGAGCTTGCCGTTATAATAGCTGGCGTTGCTATCGCTGCAGCTTGTAGTTTTAAAGAAGCACTACTATTGGTTAGGTTATAGGCTGCAATTTCTTGTTCGTAATCGCGACCTAGCTGTAAGCCTTCTTTAATCAGTTTTCCCTGCTCGAAATGAATGCTTTGATCATTTGCATCCACTATGGTTAATTGCGGATTTTTATTAAATTCGTCTGCGGCACTATTGGAGCGAATTCGTGGCAAAGTTAATGCAAGCTTACTGTTTTCCTCGTCAAACTTAACAATGATGATATCTGACTTAAATTGCGTTTGGGTGCCGTGCTGTTGATAACGACCAATGTAACGAAACGCAATTTGGTTACTGCCATTGTTGAGTTTTAAAGAGTCGTTGCCGCTACTGTTGCTGCCATTTACTAGCACAAGCTCTAAATTTGAAGGTAAAGCTAAGCTAACATCAGCCTGGGCGTGGGCACTAAACAGCAAAACAGAACTACATAAGGCAATAATATAACGATTCATTAGGGATCCTAATCGGGAGTATTGACCTCTTTATAGCAGAATGAGGTCAAACTTGCATAGTGAGATGATTTTATTGCTAACTAGTATGCAAATGCTTGGAGATCCATAACAGTTTATCTAGCGTTTTGTCGGTATAATCGCAGTAAACGTCATAGAGGGAAAGCGAGTGCTAACTAAAATATTAATCACCTTATTGATCATCGTTGCTGCAATGCTTTATATACGTAAGCCAAGAGAGCAGGGTGTGCGCGCAAATACAAAAGAGTTAGCAAAAAACATTAAGCTGCGAATAGCTGGCTACATTTTAATTGGCTTGTCGCTAACAGCTACCGCTGCTTATTGGTATTGGGACTGGAATGATAGCCGTCAAGTTGTCAGTGTAACAATCGTGTCACCAGCAAGTGATGATTCGGTTGTTTATCAGGTAAGAAAGAAAGATATTACTAGCAATGAAATAACAACTATTGACGGTATTCGTATCCGATTGTCTAATCAAGAGCGAATTATCGTTGCAAACACAGTAAATGAATAATCTTTGTGCACTTTTTTCTTGTTCGCCCTTTGCAGCTTAGCTATATAGGGTAGAATAGCCCTCGTTTTTTTGTCTACAATTTTTGCATTGCGCGTTTACAGGAGGAGCTATGATTACAGCCTATGCCTATGAGAATCGTAAAACCACGATTTTTGAATTAAGCATCAAGGACACAATCCCTCCCGGCATTATTTGGCTTGATCTTTATAAGCCCGATGAGCAAGAACGTGAATGGTTAAGCCGTTTTTCTGTTGAAGATGTGCCAGATGAAGAAGATATCAATGAGATTGAAGCTTCTGCACGTTTTTATCAAAATAGCGACGGGTTACATATCAACTCTTTATTTCCTCAGCGTGCAGGCCAAGATGTCAAAGGCGTTAACGTTTCATTTAATTTACGGAAGAACTTCTTATTAACTATCCGTGATGAAGATGTGGGGCTTATTCGCTTATTACGCAACTATTTAAGATTAGGAAAGATTGAAGCGACCACGCCTGAATCTTTGCTATTAGAGCTGTTTAATCTAAAAGTTGAGTACTTATCCGATCTTATTGAAGACGTTTATACCGTGCTTGAAAATGTTAGCGAAGAGGTATTTAAAAACGAAGAGCTTGATAACGTATTTAAGCTTATTACACGTCAAGAAGACTCTAACGGTAAAATTCGACTGAGTTTGCTCGATACTCAGCGTTCATTGCGCTTTATGCAGCGATATTATCGTGCACAATTATCTGATGAAGAGCTTAAAGACCTGCGAGAAATGCTGTCAGATATTGAATCTTTGATGCCACATAGCCAGTTTATTTTCGACAAGTTAAACTTTTTGCTTGATGCTGCAATGGGCTTTAGTGGTTTGCAGCAAAACAAAATCATTAAGATCTTCTCAGTTGCAGCAGTGGTATTTTTACCACCGACAGTGATAGCAAGTGCTTATGGGATGAACTTTGTTAATATGCCTGAACTTGACTGGCGCTTTGGCTATCCTATGGCTATTGCTATGATGTTTGGTAGTGCCGCCGGAACCTATTTTTTCTTTAAGCGTAAAGGTTGGCTGTAACAGGAAACTTGTAACTGGCTGACTTATAAGCATTTAATTATAAGTATTTAATTATAAGCATTTAAGTATATAAGTTAGCTTTTAAGTGCCTGGTAATTAAACTCAAGCCGTAAAGATGGCATTAACACAATCAGGCTCTTAATTTATTAATCGCCTGAGTTTTTACGCAGTACTACCACATCGGCTTTGTTATTTAAAAAACTATTGGGCTGGCTATACACTTGGTTGAGTATGGCCAGTTTTTGAAACATCAGATTGCTGACTAGATGACAGCGTTGATAAGGGGTTTTACATAAAGCGAGTCGCTTCTCAAGATCATGAAGTAGACCATTTAGGTTTGCTTGGTTAGTTTGGCTTGATTCCGCTATCGCTTGTTGGCTTAACTGCTTTTGTAACGCATCGAGCTTCTCTGGCGCATTCTCCGCTAGCCATAACAGTCTGTCAAAACTTGGAAGTTCAGTCATAACCACTGCCTTTAACATTAATATCATATATTAACGTTAGTCAGAGGTATTGATTTCAGCAAGTAATGGCCATCTAAGCAGATAAAGCTTACTGGTGGCTATTTTTCATTTTCTCTAAGTTAATTTATCTTTCTGAGCCAAGGAAGTAGCTGACTTTCTCTCTAGGGTTCAAGTATTTGAGTACTTTCTCAGGCAGTGCCGCCACAGGTAAACACCGAACAATATTAAGATTTTCTGCTTCGAGATCAACAATAGGTGCTTGTTCCTTAGGTACCGTAGGGTCGTAAACGAGCACTCGCGGCAGCAATAATTGACTTAAATTAACCGACATCACCATAGCAAATTGGCCGGAATTAAGCTCTACAACGCTGCCCGGTGGATACACACCTAACATTTTGACTAAACGACTTATCACCGTCTGGTTCAGTTGGGTTTTATAGTTTTTATAGATAAATCCGAGTGCAGAATAGGGAGTGCGACCCTTTTTAGTGCGATCTGAATGACACAAATTGTCGTAAGTATTAATCACGCACACCAGTTGGCTTAACTTATCAATATCAGGTTCTGTTAGGCCTTTAGGGCTACCAGTACCATCTAAAAACTCGTGGTGATTTAAGATAATCGGCAAAGCTTCAGCTGGAAAATTATTAGCCCCAGTCAATAACTCTGCGCCCATTAAGGGGTGCTGGTTGACATAGTTTTGTTCTGCAGTGGTAAGAGGCGCTATCTTACGTAGTAGTTGAGTTGGTACGTTAAGCTTGCCGATATCATGAAAGAGTGCCCCCATGCCGATCCATTCAATTTCCTTGCGGCTCCAACCTAATTCTTTAGCGACTAGCATTGAAAGTACAGCAACGTTTAAAGAATGATAATAGATACTGTCATCGCTTTTCGCATCAGCCATAAGATGAAGCACTAGCTTATCATCGGTAAGCAACTGGTTACATACACCATGTACAAGTTCTTGTGCTTCACTGACTGCATCAAGGGGACGATTACGTAATTTATTCATCAGATTACGCATCATGGCGACATTACGTACAAAGTGCTTTTCGGTTTTTTGTAGGTGGCGTCTTAAGGCTTGTTGGGCTTCAATGCTTTTAGCTTTTTGCTGGCTTAGCTCATTTGAAAACTGTTCTAAATTGTTATCAATTATGGCTGCGGATTTTTCTGCTTCTAAAGATGTTAGTGGCGGCGCATCACTGCGGTCAGGCCTGACATAGACAAATTCAAGCCCAAGATTTTTGATTATCTCAATTTGTGCCTGTTGCTTGATTTTAAAGGTATTAAATATAAAGGGATGATCTTTCCAGGCAATAGGTAAACGCACAAAATTGCCAACTTGCAGCTGCGCCACGGCGACTTTACAACTATTTGTCATGAGTAATATTTGAAATCTTTCCTGATTTGCTATTTTAACCCAAGTTATATAATTTACAATTACTTAACTGCAAAATATATAACTAGCTTCAAGCTAAGAGCACTAAAAATGGATTTTATAGAAGTATACCCAAATGCACTTCCTGACAACTTTTGTGATGAATTAATACGTCAGTTTGATAACCATAATGGTGTTCAAGCTGGACGAACAGGTGGTGGAGTAGATGAAACTAAGAAAGTGAGTTTAGATCTCATGCTAGATGCGCACGAGAACCTAACATCGGTAAAAAACCGCTTACTAGGTTATACCTTGGCCAAAGCAACTGAGTATTTTGATAAATATTCATTAGCGTTAATGGGCGCCGTCGCGGTCAATGTCGCCGGAGAGCAAGGGGCGTCAGTCACTTTAACGCCTGATAATTACTCAAAGTTTGGTAAAGATAGAGCGGGTGCTTTAGTAAAGTATCTATATCGCAGTGGCACAATAAATATTCAAAAATATCCGCAAGGTTTAGGTGGTTATCCTCACTGGCACTCAGAGCAGTTTCCGCAAAATGGCCATAACGAAGCACTGCATCGAGTTGTTTTGTATATGTATTATTTAAACGATGTTGATGAGGGCGGTGAAACAGAGTTTTATTATCAAAACAAATGCATTAAACCTAAAAAGGGAACTATGGTTATTGCACCTGCGGGCTTTACGCATTCGCATCGTGGTAACATACCCAAGAGTCACGATAAGTACATCGCGACCTCTTGGATCATGTTCAATCGTGCGGAGCAACTGTATGGGCCAACTAAATAGGAATTGAGATCCTAAAACATGCACCTTCAAGTTCAGAAGTCTCAATACTTAAGCGGCCGCCATAACTAATGACGATTTCATTACACACAGCTAAGCCGATCCCTTGACCCGCTTTTTGGGTATCGGCGCGAACGCCTCGCTGAATGATATTCTGACGAATACTTTCCTCAACGCCTGGGCCATCATCTTCAACAAGCAGTTCAAACTCACCAGCGTCATTGTAATAAGACGAAACCCTTACAGTGGTAATACATAACTTAAATGCATTTTCCATCAAATTACCACAGAGCTCCATTAGATCGCCTTTATCGCCGGGGAATACATGTTCAGTTGCAATGACGGCTTCAAATTTAACTTGTTTGTCGCGATAGACTTTAAACAGCATTTGCGCCAACTGGTCGACTAACGGAGCTATTTGTGTCTGTTCTTGTTTTAAGCCTTTACGGCCAAGCATAGCTCGTTTTAATTGATATTTTACCAATTGATCCATTTGGCTAACTTGTTCCATGATCTTTTCACTGCAGGCTTCTTTATCTAATGAACGATCATCGGTTATCGCATGCACTGCGGCTAAACGAGTTTTCAAACTATGGGCAAGATCATTCATTGCGTTTTGATAACGCTGCTGTTGTGCGCTTGATTGTACTAGTAATTGGTTAAGGGCTTGAGTAACGCCTTCAAGCTCTACAGGATAGCCATCCGATAAAGATTTAGACTTACCGCTATTGACCGATTGCAGCTCATTACGTAATCGCACCAATGGCCGCATTCCCCAATAAGCTGCACTAATTAATAAAACCAGTGCAAGGGCCAAGACAAAGGCTAAGCGGATATAGGTTAAACGGCTGAATTTGCTGTATTCTTCCTCAAGCTTTTCGGCATCTTTTAAAACCAGTAAGTTGTATTTACTGTTAGCGATTTCAAGAGAGAGTAAATAGACAAAGTAGCCTTTAGAATCGGCAAGTGATAGATAGTAGGGCGGCGAGCTATTTCTAATTTCGTTAAAACGCTCACAGGTATCAAATAGACCTCGGTCTACAGCTAACGACGAAGTCCAAACTTGATTAAAGGTGCTGTCACAACTGGCTATTATGTAACGTTGCTTAGCACTATTATCTTCAAGCCACTCATCACTATTATCTGGAATTAAGTCATGTTCTCTTAATTCCGCTGCAACTTTAGGAATTTCAGCAATAAGCTGCGCCGTTTCTTCGTTATAGCTATTTTGCGCATGCAGAATATTGACCATCCAAGCCAGACCAAAACCCACCAAAGCGATAATGGATAATGAAGTGAGAAACATCCGCGTAAGCAGACGTTTCTTGGGTTTAAACTTTAGCTGCATGGTAAGTTGAATTTATATCCTTGGCCGCGGATAGTTGCGATAGGGTTTTCAAGCCCGTCTTTAGTGAGCTTTTTACGTAAGCGACTAACCATCACTTCAATGGTATTTGGATCACCTTCTTTATCGCCGTAGATCACATCAAGCAAACGTTGTTTAGCGACAACTTCGTGACAGTGACGCATTAAATATTCAAGAATTAGATATTCAAATGCAGTGACTTCCATTGGCTCGTTATTAAGGGTCACTTGTTTAGCGGCAAGGTCAATTTCTAACGGGCCACTGGTGATCTGTGGTTTTACAAATCCAGCGCTGCGACGCACTAAGGCATCAAGGCGAGCAACCAATTCTTCTTTTTGAAATGGTTTAACTAAATAGTCGTCGGCGCCGGCATTCAGACCTTCGACTTTATCTTGCCAGTTAACCCTTGCTGTTAAGATAAGTACCGGCGCTTTCAGGCCACTGTCACGCAGGCTTTGGATCAGGCTTATGCCGTCTTGGTCGGGCAGACCTAAATCAACAATGGCCACGTCAATAGGATAATTAGTGGCCTGATAAAATCCTTCTTTAGCTGTTAATGCTACTTGAACTTGATTCCCTAACTCACTTAATTGCACTTTTAAATGGTGAGATAAAATCGGATCATCTTCAACAACCAGTATTCGCATAATCAAAATATCCTTGAATTCAATACAGTTCAGTTTACGCAGAATTACGGCGACTGCAACTATGTATGTGATGAATCAAGAGTTTACGCCTTATAAACTTAACCACTGCTGAACTTGTGCTAGACGCATTTTTTTATGCGGAATTTTTCAGCGAAAATGAGAGTTTTGTCTATAAAAAGAGATTGATAATAAATCTAACGTTATTTTATGTGGTTAATACTGGGTTTGTTGCTGCTTTTTCGTTAAGGTAGCGTAAAATTTTATCATTTAAGGACGACGATATGTCGCTTACCAAGCGATTAGCCCTGTTACTGGCACTTGTGTGCACTCCTGCAGCGATGGCACAGACGTTTACATTTACAGCCATTCCTGATGAAGACGAGAGTCAACTGAGAACCCGTTTTGAAAAGGTTGCAGAGTACCTCGAGCAAGAGCTCGGGGTTAAAGTTAAGTATGTTCCGGTAAAGTCTTATTCCGCAGCAGTAACGGCTTTTCGTAACAACCAAGTACAACTTGCATGGTTTGGTGGCTTGTCGGGAGTGCAAGCAAGGCGTTTGGTTCCGGGATCGGAAGCGATAGCGCAAGGCTATGAAGATCAGTTTTTTAAGAGCTACTTTATCGCTCACGCTTCAACTGAAATTGTTCCTGGTGAAAGTTTCCCCAATATCAATGGCTATACCTTTACATTTGGTGCTAAAAACTCAACTTCCGGTAGATTGATGCCGCAATTCTTTATTGAGCGTAATTTAGGTAAAAATACTAAAGATGTGTTTAAACGGATCGGTTACTCAGGCGATCACAGTCGCACGATAGCTCAGGTGCAAGCTGGAGTTTACCAAGTCGGTGCTGTTAACTATAAAGTCTGGGAAACCGCTGTTGCTAATGGCAAAGTGGACTTAGATAAAGTCGCTGTTATTTGGCAAAGCCCTGCATACCCTGATTACCAGTGGACGATTAGAGGTGATGTAAATAGTGCTTTTGGCGCTGAATTTGCTGCCAAAGTGGAGTCTGCACTCATAGGTATGACTGATAAGGATTTGCTTAACAGCTTTCCTCGCGAATCTTTTGTCCCTGCAGACAACCGTGATTACGAGCCTATTGAAGATGTGGCCAAAGCAATAGGCTTGATTGATTAAGCAATGCTTGCAATTGAAAATGTGATCGTTGAATTTGATGGTAAAACCGCGTTGGACCTTGATCGTTTAACGATTAAAGAAGGCGAAAAGGTCGCTGTGCTAGGGCGCTCTGGTAGTGGTAAATCAACGCTCATTCATTACATATATGAGTTAATGCGTCCTCATGCGGCGCTTTGTTCCCAAAGGCAGGGCTTAGTTGAAAATCTAAGTGTGTTTCATAATATCTTTATGGGCGGGCTTCAACGCCACTATTGGCTTTATAATTTAGTGAACTTGGCTTACCCGCTACAAAAAAATCGCCATACAATTACTCAGATTGCCAGAGAATTAGAACTTGATTGTGCAATTAATCAAGCTGTTACTCACTTGTCCGGTGGCCAACGTCAACGGGTAGCATTGGCTCGTTCTCTCTATCAATATCGGGATGTGTTTATTGGTGATGAACCTTTTTCAGCACTGGACCCTTCGATGGGAAGGCGTTTATTAGCCCATGTTTTGAAACAACACAAAACGGTTATTATGGTATTGCATGACAGCAATATGGCGTTGGAATATTTTGATCGAGTAATAGGTTTACATGAGGGGAATAAAGTGTTTGACGCTTATTGTAAAGATATTGATAGCGACATTTTTCAAGATCTCTACCGGCAAGTCTCGCCAGGTAAAATTGATATCACCCCAGCACCCTTTACAAATGCAGTGACTCGCTGATTTGGCTGTGAGTAAATTATCTGCTGCAAATCCATTAGCATTTTTTGGATATTGGCAAAGGATGACATTTGGGTTACTACTGATTGCGATAATATGCAGTTACTTCGCCGATACAGAAATTATTAGTTTAGATCCTTGGCATGAGTTATTACTGATCGCGAAAGGCTTTGCTTTACCTGATTTTTTTGCCACTGAATATTTGCTGAACGCACTATGGCAAACCGTTAGTTTTGCGCTGCTTGGAGTCAGTCTCGCCCTCTGTATTGGGGCGCCATTATCACTGATTTATCATAAGCCGCTTATCGCCGCACTATGTGCATTCACTCGCGCTATTCACGAGATCTTTTGGGCTTTACTGTTTTTACAAATTTTTGGCTTGTCGCCGTTAACCGGGATCCTTGCAATTGCTTTGCCTTATGGGGCGACTTTTGCCCGAGTGTTTAGTGATATTTTGCAGCAGGCGCCGGCTACAACATCGCAGACCTTTGCCTTTAATACCGACCGCATCAGCCGTTATCTCTATGGCCGCGTAGCGCATGTATTGCTGCCTATTATGGCTTATATTCGTTATCGATTTGAATGTGGGCTTAAAAGCAGTGCTGTTCTTGGATTTGTCGGTATGCCGACTTTAGGCTTTTATCTTGAAACTGCGTTTAGGCAAGGGCATTACCATCAAGGCGGCGCGCTGCTAATTCTGTTTATTGCGCTGATAGGAACTATTCCATATTGGTGTCGACTTAAGTTGTTACCGTTCTATTTTGTTATCGCTATCTGGGCTTTGCCAACATTCCCCTCAGTTGATAGCGGGTTGATTTGGCGTTTTATAAGCCAAGATATATTACCGCCGATGTTCCAATCAGCATTAAATCAGGGGGAGCTTGTAAACGCTTCAACTGTTAATTTATTGCATGAGTTTGCAAACTGGCTTAAAGAGCTTCTTAGTGAACAAGCATTGCCTGGAACTATTGCTACTTTGTTACTGGCTGTTGCGGCTCTTGGGCTCAGCCATATTACTGCGCTGGTGGGCAGTACTATGTGTAACCGTACATTTGCAGGCGTCATTTTTGGCAATGGTAGCCGCTTTATGATGTTAGTGCTGCGCTCAGTACCTGAGTATATTTTTGCCTTTATATTTATGTTGTTGCTTGGACCCTCTATGCTTCCTGCTATGTTAGCTCTTGGGCTTCACAATGGAGCATTGATTGCTTATTTAACAACACGTCAGGCCGATAATTTGCCACTATCAGGGCACTTTAATGGGCGATTAGATAGTTATGCTTATGAAGTGCTTCCTGCTATCTATCCCAATATTATGGCACTACTATTTTATCGATTTGAAGTGATCTTAAGAGAAACCGCTATTTTGGGCATGTTAGGTATTGCAACACTTGGTTTCTATATTGATAGTAACTTTGCAGAGATCCGCTATAACGGCGCAATAATACTTATGTTAGTCACTGCCATTGTGAATGTTGCAGTGGACTTTACGAGTCGAAAACTACTTTACGGCAAAAAACAAAAGCAACTGCTGTGTAGTTGACAATATCTAACTGTGAAGAACAAACGCTGCTTGCATAACAAGAAGGTAAGGCATAGTAGTATTCGCTCAGCGTTACAGCTTATGCTGAGCGAAATATGATGAGGGGGTTAGCTGAATATTTTACGTTTACTGCGTTTTTCAATAATGCCATTTCCGCACCAAGCAGCGAGTAATGTAAAGGCGGTAACTGTCGCCATAATTGCACTGAGGCGATACCAAGAGGCATCGGCCGCGATTCGCATTTGAATATACTCAAAACTACTTAGCCCCCAAACGAGTACCGCTGACACAATAAGCCCTAATTGTAAAAGTCGGGTAGCCCAGGCGGCTCTAACAAAAAGCAGTAATGGGCTTAGTGCAAACGCAATACAAGCTTCAGTTTGACCAAAACGTAAAAAGTGTGCGCCAATAAGAACATAGGCTAAAAAAATAATAACAACTCGCCACCACATTAGCTTTACCTCAAAACCCAACAATCATGTTTAAATGCAGACTAAAGCTTACTGTAAGCATAAGGGGTATTCTATAGGCGGCTTCACAGAACTGATATTTGTTGCTGTGTTCTGTTCATTGAATTGTGGCAGCTGGAGAGTAAAGAATAGCTTTTAAAATTCGCAACTAATAGGGCGCATTTTGCTGATTTTAAGTTTATATCGTTATGGTGAAATGAGGCCATAGAGAGTGATATAAGCCTTTGTTCTTGGCTCGCTGTATCTAATCAATCATCATCGATTATCATGGCTTCTTTTATCTCATCGCTGCTAAATCCTTTGCGGCTTAAATAAGCATAGGCTTTGGATTTTTCTTTATAGTCAGATAAGTCGTAACGTTTCTTAGCTAATTCAGCCTTGCAGCTGGCGTAGAAGTCAACTTGATCTGAAAGACTTAATTGATAAATCACATTTTCAAAATCAGTTACGTCAATAAGGCGCTGTTTGAGCTCTTGTATGATAAGCGTCTCGCCTTTGCCTTTTTTAAATAACTTAATAATCTCTGTGGCGAGATCTGCTTTTTCTGCCTTAACTGCCAATTTGCTGCGTAAAGTGTCTTTTGCAGGGTGTTGAGCAATCGCGTGGTTGATCTCAGCGCGGCTGAAGCCTTTATTGGTCATTTGGCTGTAGACTTTGTCTGTATTGGTATTGGTAAAATCATCGTACTTGCTAAGTAATCTAGCGCTTGCCATTTGATAACTATCAATATTTTGCTCCTCGATGACTTTCTCAAGAGCATTTTCAATGTCTGTGCCTGCGAGCCCACGTTGTTGGAGTTTGCGTTTTATTGCTCCTGCTCCGAGTTCATGACTAAAGCTTAGCTCGCAAAAACGCACTGCAAATTCATAATCACTTTTTAAATAACCACCTTCAATGAGCCTTGCAAGCACTGTTTCAATCCATTGTTGATTGGTCGTTTTACGTTGCAGTTTGCTGCGGATTTCATCAATAGTGAAGTCTTGCTGACTCAGGTGCCAAAAGGCACTATTAAATACATTGTCGAGAGATTTAGCTTGCCGAAGAGGTGGCTGTTGCATAATAGGTTACTTAACTCAGTTATGATCTCGTTAAAGTGTACCATGGCCGCGACCTGATACGCTGGTTTTGAGCTGAAGCTATAGGCTTGTCAGTAAACCATTAATAATCATCAAGGCGACGAAGATAAAAACAAGTCCAGTCACTAGGTTTATTAGTGGGCTAGCTTGTTTCATTTTTAGTTGAATATTGGGCTTAGAAAGTACAATTGCAATAAAGCTAAACCAGATAAAGGATAAGCCAAAGAGTAATGCCGCTGCAGCGCTTTTAGTTGCTAAGCTGATCTGTGGCGTGATTAACGTTGAAAAAAGGGTAATGAAAAACACTAAGGCTTTTGGGTTTAAAATGTTGGTATAGAGGCCCTGCATAAAGCCTTGATACACAGTTAAGCCTTTGCCTTTGGTGCACTGCTCTAGAGTGAATTTATCTCGCCAGTGCAACCAAGCTGCTTTTACTGCGCCGAGACCCATCCAAGCCAGATAACTCGCGCCAGTTAATTGTACTAGGGTAAATAACACCTCTGAGCTTTTAATAAGTAAGCTAACCCCGGTTAAACTCAATAATGTATGCCCTAAAATTGCCACAGCGATCCCCATTGCGGAGGCCACTGCCGCTGCACGCGACTCTTGTGTGGCTAAACGTACGACTAACGCAAAATCTGGGCCTGGGCTTGCTAGTGCAATTAAATGAACGATAGCGAGTGATATAAGTAATTGAAAATCCATTGAGACCTTGTTTTGATTTGCTAACGATATAGCAATTGCGGATTAATGCCGCTTTTTATGCATAAATCGTAAATTAACATGAATAGCATTAATCAGCTCGTGAATATTGGTAAGATTTGACCCATAATAGAGTCCGATTTATGTCTATAGCCACCGGAGAGCAAATCGTGAAAGGACAGATCTTAAGAGAAATGAAAGTGCTTAAGGCAATTGACCCAGCCTTTGAAATTCAAAGACGAGTCGCGTTTATCAAGTCTAAGCTTAAGCAATCAAATACTCGTTCTTTAGTTTTGGGGATCAGCGGTGGAGTTGACTCGTCGTTAGCGGGGCGTTTATGTCAATTAGCAGTCGATGAGCTTAATGCCAGCCTAGAGGTTGATTCAATTCATTATCAGTTTATTGCTGTACGTTTACCTTATGATGTGCAAAAGGATGAAGATGAAGCGCAGATGGCGTGTCAATTCATTCAACCATCAAAACAAATCACTGTAAATGTGAAGCAGGGTGTTGATGGGGTGCATAGTGAAACACTAAGTGCAATTGAAGCTGCTGGCATTGAATTACCTGACCTTGATAAAGTTGATTTCGTAAAAGGTAATGTCAAAGCAAGAATGCGTATGGTAGCTCAATATGAGATAGCTGGCTTAGTTGCAGGTTTAGTTGTTGGAACTGACCATAGCGCAGAAAATATCACCGGTTTTTATACTAAATGGGGAGATGGTGCATGTGATTTAGCGCCATTATTTGGTTTGAATAAGCGCCAAGTACGTCAGTTAGCGGCATATTTAGGCGCACCAGAGCGTTTAGTGGTTAAAGCGCCAACAGCCGATTTAGAAGAGGGAAAACCTCAACTAGAAGACGAAGTAGCCTTAGGCTTAACTTACGATCAAATCGATGACTTCCTTGAAGGTAAAGAGGTGAGTGACTTTGTTAATGATAGGCTAACGAGTATTTACCGAGCAACTCAACATAAGCGTGAAGCTATACCGACTATTTATGATTGATAGTCGTATTTGAATGACTGGGTATTAAACAAAAGGCGCTAAGGCGCCTTTTTTGATTTTATACTAATTACACATAAACAGTTTAGCTCAACCTATTGGTAATAATCCCATTTTAAGGCGCAGGTTATCAATATGCTTATTTGGAAATTGGCGATAATCTAAATAGGGGCACAGATAGATGCTGAGCTCATTATTAACGCTTATATAATCTTCTGAACCACAAAGGCTTGTGAAGCCGCTTGTGTCAAAGCTCAAGCTTTGAGCACTTTGTTGGCCACAAATAAAGTGTTGTTGAGCCTTTGGCATTAATTTACTTGCTTGGATAACAATACACTCGTCTTGCTTGAGTAACTGGGTGTCACGATAGTGTTTCCAGTTGTTATCCTTGACAGATAGCTTTGCCATTATGGTGAATATTTTTCGCCAGTGGTTACCATTTTCCGCGATTAGGGTTGGGATGGCATCTACATTATCCGATAGCCAATGTTGCGCTAGCTTTGGCGCTGTGGGTAAATAAAAACAACGAGTTGCATTTTGATTACCGATAATGACTTGAGTCTCGCTCATGATATCTATCCGTGATTAAGTGAAAGAATTAAAACCTGGTTTTACATTAATAGTTGCCAATAACTTAGCCAAAGATCTGATTTATTTTTGTGTGAATTTACACCATCTAGGTTAGTCTATAGCTCTGTGCTTATTTAGGATGAATAGCAACCCCAATGAAAGCTATTATTATCGGTTCGACAAAACACCTTGCCTTCGCGCTATTTTATTCACTTATTGGCACCAGTATTGCCCTGCTCGCTATGGCTGTATGGTTCTTAAATGCCCGCCCAGATCTATCGATTTGGCACACCAGTGATTTAACTGGTGAGTACCAAGCAACCTCTGATCTTAACAGCTTTGATGAATACCTTAAGCTTGAAGATAAATTATTTGCGGAACTAGATAATAAAGTTTACCAAAAGCTACTTGAACCCGAGTCATTCGATATTCTCAACCGTTATGTGAAAGGCAGTTATTCAGATCCCGCACATTGGCAACAAGACTGGAATCGCAGCTTTGAATGGCCTAAAGCTGATGCCGATTTTGGGGTGCTACTATTGCATGGAATGTCAGACTCTCCTTATGCAATGTCACATTTCGCCCAACATTTTCAGGGGCAAGCTCATGTTTTAGGTTTACGGCTACCGGGACATGGCACCATACCGTCGGCATTAACAAGTGTGCATTGGCAAGATATGGCTGCAGCGGTGTCATTAGCAACAAAGGATTTACAACAAAAATTGGGCGATAAGCCGCTTTATGTTGTTGGTTATTCAACCGGAGCCGCACTTGCGCTAAATCACGAGCTTGAGCGTCTTGCTGATAATAAAAAAGCCGATTATTCGGCTATGGTCTTGCTATCGCCTGCGATCGGTTTAACTCCTGTTGCAGCAGGTGCTAAGTGGCAAGCCATGCTTGGTCACGCATTAGGACTAGATAAATTGAGCTGGAACAGTATTCAGTCTGAATACGATCCTTTTAAATATGGCTCTTTTGCGGTCAATGCGGGTGATGTTGTTTATCAATTATCTCTACATAACTTGGGCTTAATTAAGGGTTTAGGTAAGCAGAAATTGGCAGGTTTAGCACCTATTTTAACTTTTCAATCTTTAACTGACGATACTGTCGATACCGCTGCTGTGATTAAAGAGTTATATCTTAAGCTGCCTGCTGCAAGCCATGAGCTTGTTTTGTTTGATATCAATCGTACTAAGGTGAATATGAGTTTAATGCTGAATGACCCGTTAGCACCTTACTTGGGACTTATGGATCAAGGAGAATTTGATTTTACCTTTACACTTGTTGAGAACATAGCAGATGATCGTCGCGAAGTGCAGGCGAGAACATTAAATAATAACCAGCAACAGCCACTTAATTTACATTGGCCTAAGCAAGTTTATTCACTTTCTCATGTTGCATTGCCTTTTCCTAAATCCGATCCACTCTATGGCCCAATTGGTGATAAGACTAAGCCACATATTCAAATTGGTATTGGTGCTTCTAAAGGTGAGCGTGGGGTGATAACTGTACCGGCAAGCGAAATGATGCGCCAAAAATGGAATCCATTTTACCCTTATATGCTGAATAAAATGGACGCCATTGTTACGTCTCAACTGTAATTTGTTTACTCTGACAGCGTGGTGAACACTAACTTGTTACGCCCAGAGTGTTTAGCTTGATATAAATTGATGTCGGCTTGTTTGACCCAATCTTCTAGTGACGTGCTGTAAGTGCCATTACCTAAAACGGCACCTATGCTGGTGGTCACATTAAATTGATGATTATCTTCTTTATTTTCAATAACTATTTTCGCCAATCTCTGCCTAAAGTTATCAAGGTGCTCTTCTATTTTAAGCGCATTACATAGTGGCATAATCAGCAAAAATTCTTCACCGCCATATCGCACTACGATATCTGAATTGCGTTTAAAGTCATAAAGTAACTGTTCGGCCACTGCTTTTAAGGTGAGATCACCACTGTGGTGACCATAAGTGTCATTGATAAACTTAAACTTATCGAGATCTAGCAATGCAATAGCAATGACTTCGTCGCTGCGTTGGCAAAGTTCTTGTACTTCCGCAAACTTGTTTTCGGCATAACGACGGTTGTATAACCCTGTTAATGAGTCTTTTTCTGCAAGAGCTTTAAGTTGGCTATTTGCATGCTCGAGTTCAACTGTTCGCATGGCAACTTTCTCTTCAAGCTCCAGTTGGTAACCTATAAGCTGGCTTTTACTTTGCTGCAAGCGCTGGAATAGTGAGAAAATTTCCTTTGGTGATTCATTATCAACCGCATAATCAATATCAGTTTTGTTAGATTGTGTACTGAATTTGTTTGCAATGTTCTCAAGTGGCAAAGTGAGCCGAGAACTAACCACACGGGATAAATATATCGCAATAACTAACGATAAAATTAAAATCGCAAACGTGGCTAAATACATGTTTTCGACAAGCTTTGCTAACGGCCTAAATGGATTAAGAATGAATAGCTTCCAGCCATTCGTTAATGTCACGCTAGCATAGACATATTCAGGTGCCATTTCGTTATTTTGGCTAATATTTATCATTGGATAAGGACTAATATACTTATCACTGGGGCGAGAATAGTTAAACTCTGATAATGTCGCGAGTCCTAAGCTTTCAGAGGCATAAATTATTCGCATATTTTCATCAATCAGCAACATAGTTTGATGCTCATTATGCTTATCTATTTCATCAATCAGCTTAAATTGGTTTAAGTCTAACGAGCCTTCAACAATCCCAATGGGTTCATGGACGTTGCTGGGGTGATAGAGTGGGGCACTAATTGCAACGATAGGATCGTTACCAAAACCTTTACCGACAAAGAGTGGCGAGGTAAAGGTGCGCTGATTGATAAATGCCTCTATAAAATAATCACGTTCAGCAATATTCAACGGCGTATGAGTACTGTGTTGCCTTAATAGTGACGCCGGGCTAGCCCCAATGATATTTGCTTGCTCGTCTGCCAGTAGCATGGTGATAAAGCCTGGATAGTTGGCATGTAACTGCGACAGTAAGATCTGTTCTTCGTTAGCGCCATGGTCATTTAAACTTAACCACTGAGCGGCGTTGGTAATAGCTTGACTATGGACGTCAAGATAGGATTGCGTTGAAGCTGCTAGATTATCTGCAGAATTTTTTATGTTGCTATAAAGCAAGCTTTGGTGACGTTCAATAAATTGGTTATTAAACATTAGCGCAGCAATAAGCAAAGTTACTGTAATAATTAACGAAAAAGTATAAGTAAGTTGAGCATTAAAAGTGCGCCGCTGTATGTCTTTGATTTTATCCTTAAAGTGCCAAAAAGATGGTGTGAGTATAATGAGCAATGAACCAATGCTGGTGTATACCAAACCATTGATCCCTTGTTTTAGACTGATAAAGGCCACGTGTCCGTTGGGAAGCTCAGTAAACTGAGATAGATATAAATAAAACAGTGGCATGCCAAGTATTAGCCAAAAACCAAAATTGGCATATAGCGCATAAATATCGCGCCTTCTCGCTAGCCCAAGAAAAATAGCTTCTATTCCGAATAAGAAATAAACATGTAAACTATCCCAAGCAATCATCAGTCCACTCAGTGCAATCATTGCTGTGTAGAGTGCATACCAAGGGCCAAGTAAGATAGCGGAAATAACGTAAGCGACGTTACCAAGGATCAATTGAACATTGGCAAAGAGGTGGATGGGGTAAAGGTTTACCGTAAACCCTATTAATCCCAAAATAGTGGCAAATAAGAGCTTATGTTTATCGATTCTATTCAAGAGTATCGCCTATGTTAACCAGCTAAGAAGTAAAAGATTACAGCCAAACTGTCAGTTACAATTTATTAACTTTAACAGTCGATGGCAACTGTTAACGGGGTAAAAGTGGCTATTTGTATAAAAATTAGCTGATTTATATTTGTTGATTTCATAATGGTAAAATTGTCTTCAGCTTTTAGATATTTTCAAAAATAAAATTGTAAATTTAGTATATGTCAGACCTTGCTCACAACCTTGCAAAGTCATCGTTGTGTCATTCAGCATTTATTCAACTAGGGTTTTAAATTTAAGTTTCAATTAAGGTTGATTCATATCATGGTAGGCATGGGCTACAGAAACATTAAGTGATTAATTTTTCAGACAGCTTTAACAAAAAAAGCCTTAATTGCTTATGTTAAAAACAAGCATTAAGAGCGATAACTCCGTTATTAAGGAATGCATATGAAATATCTAACTTTGGTTGCAGCACTTGCGTTTTCAGCATCTGCGATGGCAGTAAACTGTACTGATTGTCATGAGACAATTAACGTAGAAGAACATACTGAAATGGAAGCAACCATTGCAACTTGTAATGATTGTCACGACATGGGTAGTGCTCATGAACTAGATAAAGAAGTTCACACTCCAGATCTAACAATCAAAGAATGTGCTGATTGCCACGAGTAATACCGTTGTAATTAAAGAAAGCACTGCCTTGGCAGTGCTTTTTTGTTTGTTGCAAATGAGTTTTAACTAATTTATGCCGAACTGAAGTTAACAAAAAAGTCAGCGATAAGCTGACTTTTTTATTTGAATTTGGTCGGGATAACAGGATTTGAACCTGTGATCTCTTGTCCCCCAGACAAGCGCCTTACCGGGCTAGGCCATATCCCGAGATCTCTACAGAACAAGTTATAAAATAAGGGGAAATTCTGAAGAGCCAGCACTTTATCAAGTCGTTATTGATAGCGCAAGCCCTTACTGGAACCCAAAGATTTAACTGGCTAGTTTATAATCTTTAGCATCATATTATAAGCCTAGGCTTAATGAATATAGAGCCTGCGACCTTCGCGCATAACTTCAACGAGCTCTGGCGCGCTTAATTTCTTTTTTAGGCGCTTACTGTACTCATCATCATAAATTCGGTATTTACCATGGCGGTCAATGACGGTAATTTCTGATTCTTGATAAATAGCGAAAATACGATGGTCGCCAACATACACCCAAGTTTTATCTCTCGGCTGCATTAGGCTTTGATCTGAACTGTAATCAGATGCTGGGTTAGTACAGCCTAATGTTTGAGTCATTATGGCTGGCACTAAGCCGTTATGAGTTGTACGGTAATTGATTTGTTTACCGCTATCTTCATTTGGCCAATGGATAATCATCGGCACATGTACACTGGCTGGTGACAAATTGACACTGGCTTCGTTGGAGTTACTGGTAAATATTTTGCCATTAATACCAGTGATCACTACCAAGGTCTCTTCAGAAAGGCTTGCAACCACTTTTTCAATTTGCTGATCGATAAAGTGCAGTGATTGGCGGTATTGATTAAACAACACTTTTTCAGCAGGTTTTAACTTAGATGCTGACTGTACGGTTTTGATCCCTAAAAAGCCGATAGGGGTGTCGTAACTCTCTGGCGACTTTAAGTTCAATAGACTAAACCATGGCGATGATGTTGTTTGTGTCCACTGCTGCAAATTCTCTACAGATTGCAGGTCAGATTTTGCGTAGCTATTGGCATGTTCTGCATCGATACGTTTAAAGTCATTAAATATAGCCTGCGGCATTGCTGAGGTATCTTGAGTGGTAAACAGACCTAACTGATAACCTTGTTTGACTAATTCTTGAGTGATTACCGGGCTTTCAAAGTGCAAGTCTACTGCATTTGAATAACTACCTTGTAAGCCATAAAGTAAGCTAAACATGCCGCTGTTAAATTGATTACCACCACTTAAGTGCTGGGTAAAATTCATATTTTGTTTTGCATAAGCAGCGAGGAACGGCATTGTCGCAGGATCGATTAAATCCGCGCGTAGACTATCAACAGCAATCAGCAGAATATTGGGTTGCTTGTCTGCGGTGCACTGCATAGCCGCTAGTGGGTATTCTAAGCTGACTTTGGGTGGGGTTTTATTCTTTTTATTTTGGATCCCTTCAATACCGTAGCTTTCCATTAAGCTTTTAGCGGTTGCTGGGTAGGATAAAGGATAAGCATCGTCAAAATGAGTGATCTCGGTTACATCTGCAGCATCACCCCATATATGGACTAAGTGGCTTGCAACAAAACAAGCGCCGACGACTGCGACAACTTTATTACCGATATTAAGCTTGCGAATTTTTTCGATACGTTTCCACAGAAAATTAGCAAGGGTTAGCTCTATTGCTAAAATCGCAATAGGCGTGATTATGTATGAGGTACCTCGCAATAGTGCATTTAAATCAGCCCAAGCAAGATCAAATACAAAGGGACTTAAATGTAAACCATAGTCGTCATAAATCACTGTATCGTATAAGAGTAAACAGAGACTTAAGGTGGCAACGATTGCGGCGTAACCTCTAAGTATTTTGGAATAAGGTAGAATTAATGTAATAGGGAATATAAGCACCAAATAGACCATAAAAGCTAAGAAGCTAAAGTGACCTATGGTGCTGATAACTAAATAGCCCCAGCCAATAAATGATTCCGGTAAACCTATGGTGTCGAGATACCGGTAACCGACAATAATGGCTAATAAACCATTAATAAAGGCAAACCAATGTCCCCAGCTTACTAAGCGTGAAACGCGATCACGTCCAATCTGTTTTTGTCGCTCGACCATGTTGATCCATTTATTGTTGAGGCGAGTAAAAGGGTAAAACACTTGTTTACCCTTTACTTATTTAAACTAAATATCGTTGTATATTAGTTAGATTTTACTGATTGTGACAAGGCTTTAGCAAATTGCTCTGTAACGACTTGACGTGCTTCAGCTGGCACTTTGTTTTGCAATAAGTGAGTTACGCAGTTACCTAGCGCCATTAAGCTTAAGTCTGTTGGAGACTGATGCTTATCTAGCACAGCAAGTAATTCAGCGATAATAGACTCTACTTGAGCATTAGAATATTTAGATTGAATAGCCATAATTAAAAAGGTTCACTTTAAATCTTGATTAACGGCATATAATAACGGATTTTTTATCGAAGCTCCGCACTTTTATCGTACTTTTTGTTGTTTCAAGTGTTAGACATTGTCGACCAGCGTTTTTGTCCGTTGGCTTTACCTAATAAACCACTCATTATCTAGATAACCTTGCTTATTTAGCTACGATTAAGGCCGTAGTTTTGTCGATTATTAGTTAACGAATAATAGGTATATTTTCAAGCTGATGTTTGACAACAAATATGGATTTATTGGCGCTCTGTGGTTATGATAGCCAGCACTTGCAGTCAGGCAAATCAGAGATGATTGTCTGCAGTGAAACCACTTTCGTAAACATTAAAGAGCGTAGGTTAACTTGTTGCGCTCCTTGCCAAATTTTATCGAGGCTCAATGAGTATTAACGTCGAACAAGCAATTATTCACTCCATTATTCAAGATGGTGAAGGTCAACTAAGTTGTCGATTGCGCCCACAGCCTTTGCTTAACAGCCAAGCGGTTGAAGCGATGCTAGAAGAGTTGCACCAAACATACACCACTAAGGCTGGTAAAGGGTTTGGTCATTTTGGGATCAACGGTGAAGATGGCGAAGCGAATACTAAGTTTGAAGAAGCGTTAAAAACTTATCGCAGCGGTGAGCTTGGTTTTGTCGAGTTTTCTGGCATTGCAGGTAAGTTGTTGCAAGAAGAGTTGTCTAAGTATGATTTTAGTACTGGCGGCTTCTTACTTTTGTCTTGCTACACCTACATGACCAGTGACTATTTGTTCGTATCTTTGCTTAATGCTAAATCATCGATGACAGTACTTGATGATATGGAGCTATCGCAAAATACTCATCTTGATCTGAATAATGTTCAGCTCGCGGCGCGAATTGATTTAACAGAGTGGCAAGCGGATCCTGAATCTAAAAAGTATATCTCGTTTGTGCGCGGTCGCGCTGGCCGTAAAGTGGCTGATTTTTTCTTAGATTTCATGGGCTGTGTTGAAGGTGTTAACACTAAAGCGCAAAATAAATCGTTGATGAATGCGGTTGAGGATTTTGTTGGCAATAGCGAGCTGACTAAAGATGAACGTCAACAAGCTCGTGAGCGAGTATTTGATTACTGTACTGAACGCTGTGACGAAGGCGCCTCAATCCAAATTAAAGATCTGGCTGATGAGCTAGCTGATCAAGGTATGGATTCGTTTTACGATTTTGCCCAAGGTGGGTCTTATGATTTAGCTGAAGAGTTCCCAGGTGACAAACCAACGCTACGTCAACTTAAAAAGTTCTCTGGCACAGGTGGCGGAGTGACGTTAAGCTTTGATGGTCAGCACCTGGGCGAGCGTGTTATTTACGATCCTGTGTCAGACACCATTATTATCAAAGGCGTCCCTGCAAACCTTAAAGATCAATTAGACCGTCGCCTTAAAGGTGAATAGTCGTTTGGTATAAGCCGCAGAGTTCAGCGACTTTTAAACCGAGCCTAGTGCTCGGTTTTTTGTTTCAAGCCTAAACCTCCTAGTTCCATAGGTAGATTTTTTACTTTTATAAGCAATATTCTTCTCTTCTAAGTGCGCAAATTGTAGCGACAGTTGCACTTGTTATAAAACCACTCTGTTAACACTAAAAAAGTCGAATGTTAGTTCGGTTCAATGTAAGCTACAGCAATCAATGTAAAAGGGCTATTATAGCCTTTAAAACCCCCTTTCATCCTGCGGCCATATGCTGCATGGACTATGACAGGTAGACTGTTTTTCTACCTAGGAGCGAAAATGCAACTGTTTGTTAAAGATTTAACCGTAATCGATTTTTCATATTTGTGCCCTATTAGAGGCATGGTCGGTGAAAGCTGGATTGTTGATGTGCTACTTGATGGTGGTCTCGATGAACAAAACATGGTGCTCGACTTTGCTAAAGTAAAACGCACCATCAAAAATACCATTGATGATGTTGCTGATCACCGTTTGCTTATTCCTACGGCTTTTAGTGAAGTGCGTTGGCAACAACAAGGTGACCGCGTGTGGATGGATTTTTCAAGCCAAAAAGGCGATATTCATTTAGCGTGTCCATCGCAAGCTTTTGCGTTGATCCCAAGTGAGATGATTGATTTTGAAAGCGTGAATAAGTTTCTTCAGCAAGCGCTTAAAGAAGTACTCCCGAATAATGTCGAAGGGATTTCGTTGACGTTACGCAATGAAATTCACGATGCACCTTACTATCACTACAGCCATGGCTTGAAAAAGCACGATGGCAATTGTCAACGCATTGCCCATGGTCACCGCAGCCCTGTGACGGTTTTTGAAAACGGTGTAGCAGCACCAAAATGGGATGAGTATTGGGCTAAACGTTGGCAAGATATTTATTTAGGGACGATTGAAGATCAAGTTTCTGTCAGGTCTTTAGAACTTTCACCGCAAACAGATATTAAAGATGACACTCACTTTGGTTTTCACTACCAAGCACCACAAGGAGATTTTCAACTAGCGATGCCAAAAGCGTTATGCGATATTTTGCCTCACGACACAACGGTTGAGCTGCTTGCTGACTATATGGCGCAAACTTTATCTGATAAAGAGCCAATGAGCGATTTTAAAGTGATTGCATTTGAAGGTGTTGGTAAAGGTGCTATTGCCACTCGCAGCGCAAAATAGCTTGATACTTAGCCATCGTTAAACGATTAATAAAGCAATAAGGAGTCGCTTTGAGACCTTTAGTACAAATTATATTGACGAGTGTTTTCTCTAGTTTGGCGATGCAAGCCAGTGCTGGGGTCGAGTTAAATGGTGAGTTATCTCAAGGCGCACTTATTCGAGCTAAAGTTGAGCCTGGTACTGAAGTATTTCTCAATGACGAAGTGGTAAAAGTTAACGATAAAGGCCAATTCGTATTTGGTTTTGCCCGTGACGCACAAGCAGAGCAAATGCTTAAACTGGTTTATGCCGATGGCTTAACTGAGCTAAAACCTTTAAAAGTGAAGCCTCGCGAATATAAGATCCAAAATATTACTGGGATCAGCAAGAAAATTATGCAGCCGGATCCGAAAGCGCAAGCGCGGGCAGCACAAGACTCTAAACAGGTTAGAGAAGCAAGGGCGCAATTTACCGCAAATGATGCTTTTAATCAGCAGTTCATTTGGCCACTAACTGGTAGAATATCAGGGGTTTACGGTAGCCAACGTATTTACAATGGTAAACCGGGAACACCGCACTATGGTGTTGATATTGCCGCTAAAACTGGAACAGTTGTTGTGGCACCGGCCGATGGGGTTATATCTCTTTCTGTGGCTGATATGTTTTATTCTGGCGGAACCATGATTATCGATCATGGTTATGGCGTGAGCTCGAGTTTTTTGCACTTAAGTAAACTTTACGTCAAGCCGGGGCAGATGGTTAAACAAGGCGATAAAGTTGCTGAAGTTGGCTCTACAGGCCGCTCTACTGGTCCACATTTAGACTGGCGAATTAATTGGTATCAAGTTAGGTTAGATCCAACAACTGTTGTACCGTCGATGAAAAGCGTATTAGCGAAACAGCAGTAAACCACTAGTAAACATAAGTTAGCCAATAAAAAAGCAGTCAGTAAGACTGCTTTTTTTGCTTTGAATCCTGCATTAAAAAATCTGTGGTGCGCCAAGCTTATTGCGGTAGCTTTTTATTGGCTTGTACAATTCTACCTTGAGCCAAAAATTAGTTTTTCAAAGTATAACGTCCCACAGTGGAACTCTTACTCTTTATAGCGATTCTTCCACTTAAACAATACTGAATACTTCCACAAAGTATTGATCACAAAATACCCTAACAGCGCAAAAACACCAGCAAGAACCACACAGCCTAATAGAAAAGGTGGGCCAATGGTTTCGAGTGAAGCTTGCACCCAATGCCAACTAGCTTCGAAGTTAAAGGCTTGCGGTTCATGGCCAAGTAATGTCGCGCCGAGTAAATAAGCGATGTAAAACATGAATGGCATGGTGATTGGGTTAGTGATCCAAACCAACGCGACTGATAATGGTAAGTTGACATTAAACAAAATTGCTAATGCCGCGGCTAACACCATTTGAAAAGGCATCGGTAACCAGGCAACAAATAGGCCTACCGCGAATGCTCCAGGAGCGGAGTGGCGGTTTAATGTCCATAAATTGGGTTTTAATAGTAGATCACCAAACATGCGCAAGTGCTTATGCTCGCGCAATGTTTCAGGTTTTGGCATGAATTTTTCAATAAATTTTTTTGGCATAACTTCTATTTGCTGTCTTAACTTAATGCACTATGAATCGATTTATGTGCGGCTACTGCATCACCATTGTTTCTACAATGTTTTGGCCATCCTTGGTTAGTCTATATATCCTACCTTTACTAATCGTAGTGGTTATTACAGCCTGTAGGCGTTTTCCATTTATCGCCGGAAGTCTATTAGCGATAGGCTGGTTCAGTGTTTTCTATTCGTTATTAATGAGCTGGAGTACAGACGAATATGGCAAAGCACTGAATATAGAGGGCGAGATAGTATCATTAGTTAGCTCAAATCGCGACTGGATAAGCGTGGATATTATTCTTTTAGGGTTAAACTCACCCCAGATAGGCCAAAGTAAAATGCGTTTATTTTGGCAAAAGCCACCGACAGTCTCAGTTGGTCAACGCTGGTTATTGACCATAGAACCCAAACCTATTACTAGCATCCTCAATCAAGGTGGGTTCAATCAGCAAAAGTACTTTCTCGCTAAACATATTATAGCTAAGGGAAGTGTTATTAGTGCAGAGTTGATTACTGATAATCCTTCCTACAGAGCGCAACTAATCGCACAACTTAAACCTGTTTTGAAATCTTATTCAAGTGGAGATCTTATTCTCGCGCTAGTGTCAGGTGACAGATCTTTAATCACTAAGGCACGTTGGCAAGAGCTTAGAAGTAGCGGCGCAGGGCACCTGTTTGCAATATCCGGGTTACATTTATCTGTGGTGTCTATGTGGCTGCTGCTATTGGCAAGACTAATACTATACCGACTCGTGCCAATCAACAGTCGGCGTAATTGGCTTATATGCTTATTATTGGCCGGTATCGGAGCAATCTTTTATGGTTATCTAGCGGGCTTTGCCGTTTCTACCCAACGTGCACTAGTTATGTTAGTTGGCTTCATTGCTTTTAGTGCTTTAAGTCGTTATTCATCAAGCTGGGAACGTTTGTTGTATGCATTATTTATCATCTTAGTTATTGATCCTCTGAGTATTTTAAGTGCCAGTTTTTGGCTTTCTTTTAGTGCATTAGCCATTATATTACTGACTGTATCCAGAGTTAATTCGCTAACGAGTATTGCAAGCACCACTGTTTTAACTCCTGAAGCGGAGTCTGATAATCAGTTAGTAAAACAAGCGCCAAACCAAAGCTATTTTAAGCTGAGCAAAATCAAGCTCTATAGTGGGCTTAAGATGTTTTGGGCTGTTCAGTGGCGGTTAACCATTGCAGTTGGCATTATTCAGGCTATTTTTTTTGCTGGCACCTCTGTTACAAGTCTTTTCGTTAATATGTTACTGGTGCCTTGGTTTAGCTTTGTATTGATCCCCATTAGTCTATTATCGTTAGTTAGTTTTATGGCATTTACCGCATTGGGGCTTTCTGGCTATTGGTTGTTTGAACTATCGGCATTATTGATGGAGCCTGTAGTTGCTATATTGAAGGTGACGACTGAGTTTAGTTTTTCCTGGCTTGTAATTTCTGATGAGTTACTTGCGGTACTGCTAGTTGCCTCTATTAGCTGTTTTTTGATCGTTAATATTAAGAGTACACATTGGCGGCTGGTGTTATCTGTGATGCTATTGCCTCTGATCTTGTATGGTGGATTTAGGCTGTATTCGCCTGTCATGAATAACCGTTGGCTGGTACATGTGTTGGATGTTGGCCAAGGCTTAACTGTTGTTATTGAACAAAATAAACGAGCTGTTATATACGATACTGGTGCGCGTTATGGAGAAAGCTTTAGTTATGCTGAGCGGGCGTTGCAGCCTTTTTTAATCAGTAGAGGCATAACTGACGTTGATTATTTAGTGGTTAGTCACAGTGATAATGATCATGCTGGTGGCGTAAACTATATGCTTGCTAACTACCCTAACGTCAAAGTGATTGCTGACTTTAGTTTATTAAAGAGTAACACTGATGAACCATTATCCAGCAGCGAGAAGGCTTTTCAGCGTTCAAGTAATAAAAACTTAAGTCATAACAAGCCGGTAAGTCAAAGTGAATACAGTAATAAACCTGATATAACTTGTCGGCCCAATAAACTTGACTGGCAGCATTTACGGTTAGATTTTATTGCACCAAACCAACCACAAAAAGGAAATAATGGCTCTTGTGTAATAAGAGTCAGTGATAGCAGCAACAGCTTGCTACTAACGGGTGATATAGAGAAACAAGTAGAGCTTGCCTTAGTTGCTAAGGGGAAATCATTGCAGAGCCGCTTGTTGATTGCTCCTCACCATGGCAGTAATACATCTTCAACTGCTGAATTTATTGATGCAGTTGCACCTGAGTTGGTGGTCTTTCCTGCAGGATTTAATAATCGCTACGGTTTTCCTAAGCAAAAGGTGGTTGAACGCTATCAACAGAGAAATATTTCGGCTCTTACTACAGGAGTTGAGGGGCAGGTAAGTATTATATTTAACCAAAAATCAATGCAAGTGCGCACATATCGCGCAGATTTTGCACCATTTTGGTATAACCAAGTGTTTAGGTTTGGTCAGATGCAAAATCCAGAGTAGAATGCTTCTTTTGCCAATATGTTAATTTCTCAATGACAACATCTCCTAAAAATGAAGTCTGGACTGTATTTAAGCGTTTACTGGGTTATTTAAAGCCTCTTAAAGCAGTGCTTGCTTTAGCCATTTTTGGCCTAGCTATGTATGCCCTTGTGGATGCGACCTTTATCGCGGTGATTAAACCCTTTATTGATGAAGGCTTTGGTGGCCAGGCCGGCCAAGCTGCGCAGGCAGCTGGAGGCATAGGCAGTATTGATTTTGGAACTGGTGCAGGTTTTAACTCTGAAAGTGATGTCTTACTGATAGCACCTTTCGTGGTTATTGGTTTATTTTCGCTACGCGGCCTAGCTAACTTCCTATCTACTTATTGTATTTCATACATGAGTGCTCGGGTGATTATGGATATGCGCCAAGAGGTATTTGAGCATTATCTTACTTTGCCTGTGAGCTATATCGACAAAGAGAACACGGGTAACTTAATTTCGCGTGTTACGTACGATACTGAACAAATTGCTCGAGCTTCCGGTAGCGCGCTTATTACTATTGTTCGCGACAGCATTACTGTAATAGGCATGATTGCAATTATGTTCTATTTCTCATGGAAATTGTCTTTAGTGATTTTAGTGGTTGGCCCAGTGATTGGGTTAGTGATCACCGTGGTGAGTCGTCGTTTTCGTAAAGTATCTAAGCAAATTCAAACGGCAATGGGCGGCGTAACAGCAGCAACAGAGCAAATGATCAAAGGTCATAAGAATGTATTGTCTTTTGGCGGCCAGCAAACAGAAGCTGAGCGTTTTGCAAAAGTAAATAATCAAAACCGCTACCAAACAATGAAGCTTGCGACAGCGCAGGCCATTAGCCAACCTTTAGTGATGATTATTGGCTCATTCGCGTTAGCTTTTGTGTTGTATGCAGCAAGTCTTGATAGCATGAAAACCGAGCTCACAGCCGGTACTTTCGCAACTATTCTTGCGGCAATGCTTGCCATGTTGCAGCCGATTAAAAACTTGACGCGAGTTAATGCCGAGTTTCAACGGGGTATCGCTGCCTGTACAACGGTATTTGAATTGTTAGATACCCAACCTGAGAGTGATAAAGGTACGTTAGATGTTGAGCGCGTTAAAGGCGATTTGACGTTTAATAATGTTAGCTTTAGTTATCCAGGACAAGAAAAACTGGCGCTAAATGGTATCGACTTTAAGGTTGAACAAGGTCAAACACTGGCCTTAGTTGGACGTTCAGGCTCAGGAAAATCGACAATCGCAAGTTTAGTGACGCGTTTTTATACTGGTTTGCAAGCGGGTGAAATCACACTTGATGGCCATAATATCGATGAGTACAAGCTTAAAAATTTACGTAGCCAAGTGGCATTAGTATCACAACAAGTGACGCTATTTAATGATTCTATCGCTAATAATATTGCATATGCTTATCCTGGTGTTGCAACAAGAGAGCAGATTATTGAAGCTGCGACACTTGCACATGCGATGGAATTTATCGAGCCGATGCCTGAAGGTTTAGATACGCAAATTGGTGAAAATGGCGTAATGCTGTCTGGTGGTCAAAGACAGCGTATTGCGATTGCGAGAGCAATTTTGCGTAATGCACCGGTACTTATCCTTGATGAAGCAACATCAGCATTGGATACCGAGTCTGAAAAAGCGATTCAGCAAGGTCTTGATAATCTACGCCAAAACAGAACTTCAGTTGTGATTGCACACCGCCTTTCTACCATTGAAAGTGCAGATCAGATCTTGGTAGTTGACCAAGGCCAAATTGTTGAGCGCGGTAATCATGAAACCTTATTGGCTCAGGGCGGCGTATATGCCAACTTATATCAAATGCAGTTTGGTAGCTAAATGCAGTCTTGGGTAAATAAATTATGGTACCAAGGTCATCCACTTAGATTTGTGCTGTGGCCTTTGTCGTTGTTATTCACACTTATAACGAGCGTAAGGCGACAACTGTTTAAACTTGGTGTAAAGCAAGCGACTAAGCTGCCTGTGCCTGTGATAATTGTTGGTAATATTACCGTTGGCGGAAGTGGTAAAACCCCAATGGTTATCTACTTAATCGAGCTGTTACGTAAACAAGGCTATCACCCAGGTGTTATTAGTCGTGGCTACGGGGTTGAGATCGATGGCGTGCGCGCAGTTATAGCAGGTGACTCAGCAACGGATGTTGGTGATGAGCCAGCGATGATAGTCGCTCGCACTCAAGTGCCTATGGTTGTTGGCGCTAAAAGAGTCGCTGCTGCGGAAAAGCTATTAGCTGACTTTGATGTAGATATCATTATTAGTGACGACGGCCTGCAGCATTATCAGTTAGCCCGTGATATAGAGCTAGTGATCCTAGATGGTGAACGCCGCCTAGGTAATGGCATGTTACTGCCTGCTGGCCCTTTGCGGGAAGGCGCATGGCGTTTAAATCATGTTGACCATGTTATAGTCAATGGCGGTGCAGCTACCGCTAATGAACAGGCAATGGCATTAGCACCTGCAAGTTGGCAGCCTGTTTCGGTTAATCACGATGGTAAAGGTGCGCCAACAATAAACGACTCGCTGGTGGCTATTGCGGGAATTGGTAATCCGCAGCGTTTCTTTGATTCATTGCACTCACAAGGCTATCAAGTTACGCAGTCACAAGCATTTGACGACCATAGTACCTATAGCGAAACGGTATTGGACGAGCTAGCAACAGGACGCTTGTTAGTGATGACTGAAAAAGATGCGGTGAAATGTCGCGATTTTGCAAAAGATAACTGGTGGTATCTCGCAGTTGATGCGAAGCTATCTTCCTCATTTGATAAACAACTATTGGCTAAAATTGATCGGCTAGTAGCAGATAAGTAAAGGCATTCAAAATGGCATTTGATAAAAAATTACTCGAAATCGTTGCGTGTCCAGTGTGTAAAGGCAAACTTGAATATAATAAAGAAGCGCAGCAGTTAATCTGTAAGGCAGACAAACTGGCTTATCCTATCAATGACGGTATTCCTGTGTTACTAGAAAACAAAGCTGAGCCATTAGCAGAGTAATTTAGTTGACTAGTCCTGAAATAGGTTGACACTTTTTTCAGTTTAAGACGCTCGATGAACTTCATCGGGCGTTTTGTATTTTAAGGCCATATGTGGCCTTCGTTGATTATAAATTGCTACCGACTCTGCAACCATTCTTTTTGCATCTGCAAGGTCATTTGGCTTGCTAATCAAGTATTCGTTTTTAAGTATTCCATTTATCCGCTCTGCAAGTGCATTTTTATAACAGTCATAGCCATCCGTCATTGAGCATGTGACTCCGTGCCTATGGTGTAATGCTTGATACTCTGCTGAACAATACTGTATGCCTCTATCTGAGTGGTGAACAATACTGTATGCCTCTATCTGAGTGGTGAACAAGGTGACCACTGCTTTGTCTATTTCTTAATGCCTGCCTAAAAGCCTGCTTGACTGAGCTCGTCTTCATGTTGTCATCAACTTGATAGCCCACTATTTTTCGTGAGTAAGCATCTGTGACTAGACTGACATAAGTTTCCCCTGAGTGTGTCGGTAGATAGGTAATATCTGCCACCCACAACTGCTCAGCCTTTGTCACATTCAGCCCAGACTTAACTAAGTTAGGGTGACAATGAAAACGATGATGACTATTCGTTGTTTTATGATAAGCACGCCTTGTTGGCACCAATAGTCGATGCGCTCTCAGCAACTGAAATAACCTGTCTCGGCCAATATTTAGCTCGCAGTTTTGCATCAAGTATTTCAACTTTCTCGCACCGATACGCGGCTGAACCATTCTCTCAAACTGAACGAACTCTATCACGCTTTCCTCAAACAATATCTGACGGCTATGGCGCTGACATTGTTGATAATACGCCTGACGTGAAATCCCTAAATATCGACATGCTCGAGCAACTGATAACTTTAGGATGGCTTTTTCTTGAACGATTTTCCTTTGGGCTTTTTTACCATACGAACCCCATAGTCTTTTTCTAAAACGTTAACGACGGCCTCAAAGAATTCTGCTTTGATTTTGGTATCTTCTAATTCTTTTTCTAACGCTTTAATCCGCTGCTCAGGAGTCAGTTCAGTTTTCACTTTAGTCATAGTCCGGCCTTTTGAAAGAAACCTTGGTGTGCCATTAGACCAATCTAACCGACCGTGCTTACGTAACCAAACTAAAACAGTAGAGCATCCTTGAATACCATAATGGTTTTGAGCCTGCGCATAAGTCATTTCTCCCTTTTCTACCTGGTCCACTACAGCTAGTTTAAAAGCAAGGGAGTAATCTTTCTGAGTTCGCTTATTTATTGATTTCATCACACTCTCCAAAAAAGGTTTGAAAAGTGTCAACGTTATTTAGGATGGGTCAAGTTCGCCTAAAAAAGCGCCTTAATGGCGCTTTTTTATTGGCTGCGATTTAACTGTATGTTAACGAATTAACTCAATTGCGTGTACTTGTAAGGTTGCCTCTCCACCATGCTTATCGGTCATACTGGGTGTTAAATAAAGCGCAGTGATCTCGTTCAGCACTATGCCGTGATCTACCGAACTTTTTGGTGTCCAGTCCGGACGTGAGAAATCATCAAAATTCACTTCCACCGTATTCCAATCACTGCTTGCTGGAAGCTTTGTTTGGTAATGAGCATAAGTCTTATCACCGTCCTTACCGTAATGTGACTGAGATAGTTTTATCAGTAGGGGGATATCGCATTTATAGGTAAGGCTGATCTTTTTTGTATCCGCTAAACTGTTTGCCTCAGGCGAGTATATAACTTCAACCCAAGAGTTACGCTTGGGATCAACTCTAGGTATACGCTTGAAGTTAACCCACACACCATCGGCTGTGATCATTTGATTACGAAATGTGGCAGTACTACCGTAAGGATCGGTTGCATAACTCCATTGAGAGGGAACGAGTGCCGGAGTTTGTTCGGTAGCTAGGCTTGTTGGAGTGTTAAGAAGTGACGTGGCTGTTAGGCCAACTAATGCAAGTTTCACTAAGGGGGTCATGATTATCCTTATCATATAAAAAGACATTGCTTATTGAATGCGCTTAAAGTTGATTGGCGTTATCAAGCAAGGTTTATTGAAATTAGGATAACAAATTTACATTTTAATATTGTCTTGTTTTATAAATACTTATTTTTATTATTTCTTGTTCTAGTGAGCTCAGCAGTAGACTGATTTTGTGCAGGTATAGGTGGAGAGAGCTTCACTGGATTAGAAAGAGAAAAATAGCGACCCGGTGAGCCATACATTGAGCTATACATTGAGTTAAGCCTATAGATAACCTCGTGTTATATCGTTTAATTAATTGTCATATCGTTAACTAAGTGTGTAACCGATTTAGCCCCCCAAAAAAGACCAAAACCGTAAAGGGTTTTGGTCTTTTTAGCAGAAACTTGCTATGTAGCTGGTTATATTACAAATTACCTTTTAACTTTTTACAACCTAGCTTACAGTTAGTCTTAGAAAGTGATGTTAACAGTTATGTACTGCCTAGCTGCTTATTCTAATTCCTTACTCTGTATTGTTACGGTATTTACCAGCCATCCGATTCACAAAGCTTGTTCACAAACCTCATTAATAAAACTCATCCGCAAAGCTCATTCATAAAGCTCATTCATAAAGTTCATTCACAAGACTCATTCATAAAGCGGGGCTATCAGGCGTTATTCATCCAAGGCAATACTTTTCGAGAGAATCGATTTGCTTGCCCAAGTCGAACCGCACTGTTGTAACGCATTCTATAAAGTGCTTGGTAACACAGAGGCACTAAATACAAACTCGTCACGGTAGAGAAAGTGAGGCCACCAATAATCGCAATTGCCATAGGTGAGTATGAAGGACCACCGCCACCAAGTTGGGTGTCACCCATGGCTAGTGGTACTAAACCGAGTACCGTGGTGCCTACAGTCATCAATACTGGGCGCAATCTTGTATAACACACTGCACTAATCGCATTTGAAAGCTCATCTAACGCGGGTGACATTTGGTTTATTTGGTCGACTAGAACAATACCGTTATTCACTACAATGCCCATTAGGATCAAAATTCCAATCATCGCCATAATCGACATGGGTGTACCGGTAAATAGTAGCGCCCAAAACACCCCTGTAATTGAAAATAAAATTGAGGTGATAATCGCTGTCGGTAACAACAGTGATTCAAATAGGGCGGCCATAACAATATAAATCATCGCAATGGCTAAGATCATATTGGTTGCCATTACCGCCTCATCTTCATCTTGCTTTTGAAAACCACCTCTTAATGAATAACCGTATCCAGCTGGAAAGTTAACGCTGTCCATTACTTGGGTAATTTTTTCTTGCGCTTCTTCGGTGGTTAACTCATCTAAATTAGCGCCTATTGATAATGCAGTTTGTCTATCGTAGTGTCTAATAGTGTCGAATCTTGGTAAGATCTCAATCTTGGCTAAACTAGCTAAGGTATAGACTCGATTATCGATACGGATTACTGGTAACTGTTTTAGTTTCTCTAGGGATAGACGCCACTGTTGCTCATAGGCCATTTCAATGCGTAGTTCACCACTTGGATCATGTCGAAATGAGCGCAGCGGTGTACCACGTAATGCCATTGAAATACTCGAAGCCACTTCATTGAGCTTTAAATCTAATCTAGCTGCCATTTGACGATCGATACGGATCAATACCTCTTGTTGAGCACCATTGAGTTCTGAACGCACATCAGTGAGACCGTCAATATTGCTAAGGAGTGGGATCACTTGTTGGCTTAAGCGAATAAGCTCTGAGGTCGAACGTCCGGTAAGTGATATCCTTACGCCGTTATTTTCACCACCCCAGCCAAATTGCGGTGTAGCAATCGCAAATTTAGGAAACCCCTCGCGGATGTTTTTTTTCAGCGCTTTCATATCAACTTCAACATCTTCTTTTAATATTAAGGTTGATTGGCCTCTGTCAGCTGAAAAATAACTGTATACCGAATCAATATGAAACTTATCTTTATTAGCATAAAGATAGGTTTCCATTTTGGTGATCATGGCTTCGGTAACATCTAAGCTATGTCTGCCTTCTACTTGGTAATTGATGTATAAGCGGTTATTGCTTTCTCCGTCAGACTGATCTTGACTGACCATACTCAGTGGCAGTGCCGTTGATGCTAGGATGACAATCGCCAGTACCCCTGATATCCGTGGATGCGCCAAAATACAATTTAGGCTTTTTTGATAAGTGGTTTGTAATCGGCTTGGACCGGTTCGAGGTCTGGCTGCAAAATGTATCTTACTCAGCATCAGTGGTAGCAAGGTTTTTGCTACTAGTAAAGAGGCGGCAAGTGAGATACAAATCGCAATGGCAACATGCTCTAAGAAAATGGTTAGTTCGACTTTTACACCAAAAATATTCGGCAAAAATACGATTGCGGTAGTCAGTGTACCTGCTAGCACCGCAAGCGACACTTTATCGACACCGCGTAAAATTGCGCTGCTTTTTATTGTTTGGTTAGCAGATGTCGCTTTTCTATCATTTGTATCAAGGTTATTGTTCGATACAAAATTGTTGGTAGCTTCCGACGTTAAGCTGTTAGCCGATTCGGCCTGCTTTTCTTGTAAAACACTTTCAGTTACTACCACAGCGTTATCAATCAACATACCTACTGCAAGTAATAAGCCCATCATGGATAAGATATTGAGGCTGTAGCCTAAAAAGTACATGGCTGCTAACGTCATGCAAATAGCGATAGGTACCGATGACACGATAACTAATGTCATTTTCAGATCGCGTAAAAATAGATACAAAACCACGAAAGACAGTAGCGCACCTATTAAGCCTGCTGCAAGCAAATCGCGTAGTGATGAGGTTACGCCGTAAGCCTGATCTTCCATCACAAACAGCTTAATTCCGTCAAATTGTGAGTTTTGTTTAGCCTCATCAATCACCTTCATAACGCGCTGTGATACGTCAACTAGATTCGCGCCTGACTCTTTAAATACATCAAGACCCACTGCATAATTTTGATCTAAATGACGGCCATCTAGCCGCTCTGGCAATGAAAAGCTCACCGTTGCAATATCGCCAAGGGTGATCCCAGGCGCTAATACAATTTTGCTGATATCATCTAAGTTTCTAAACTCACCTTTAGGTGATACTTGATATACACGTGATTGAGTCTTTAGAACGCCAGCATTAATGACAAAGTTTTCCTGCTGTAGTCGTCTGTTAAGTGCTTGCACTGAAATATTACTGGCAGAAAGTTTGTCAGCATTAATACGGATCTCAATTTGCTTTTGCTCCACACCATAAAGGGTGACTTGAGATACGCCTTCCACACGCTCAAGTGGCTTTTTTAGCTGTTTATCCAGTAAATCAAATGCACTTGAAAGCTCGCGGTCACTGGATATACGTAAATTAAGCACTGGCATATCGGCGGTGCTGAACTGCCTGATAAACACTCGCTCTACATCCTTTGGCAGTAAATGACGCACGGCATCGACTTTCTCTCGTGCTTCTAAGCTTTTGGTTGCTACGTTCTCGCCCCATTTCATTCTTAAGTCGATTTCTGCGCCATTTTGTGAAGAGCTTGAGCGCATCTCTTCAATACCGCCCATCGTGGCTAATGACTCCTCTAGTATATTGGTAATATCACGCTCAACTTCAGCAGGTGTAGAACCTTTATAGGGAACCTCTACAATAACTTGCGGAATATCGATACCTGGAAACATCTCTAGCGGCAGTAATCTGCTTGAAGCTAGACCAAATAATAGTATTGCCACAAAAAACATGGTGGTGGTAACTGGGCGTGCTAAGGCAAAGCGAGTGATATTCATACTTCACCTCCATTAAGTGCCTGACTACTTGGTGTAAGCGTGTTTTTATTGGACTCTGTTGTATCAAATTGCTTTCTGTCAAAAACCGCATACAGCACTGGTATTACAACCAGAGTAAGTAGGGTCGATAGACATAGACCAAAAATAACCGTAATCGCCATTGGTGCTCTTACTTCACTACCATCACCTAGGCCAAATGCCATCGGCGAAAGACCGAGAGCAGTCGTCATTGTGGTCATAATGATTGGGCGTAGACGAGATTTTGCCGCGTTTGATATTGCGCTAAGTTTATCTTCACCGTTTTGGCGTAGCTGATTAATTCTATCGACTAAGACAATGGCGTTATTCACCACAATACCAGCCAGCATTATGAGGCCGATAAACACCACTACGCTTAAGTGGGTTTGGGTGATAAAAAGTCCAAAAACGCTGCCAGCTACCGCCATCGGCACGGCAATAAGAATAAGTAGTGGATGCAACAAGGACTCAAATTGACTAGCCATGACCAGATAAACTAGAAATACCGCTAACACGAGTGCAATTTGCAGTGACTTAAATGAGTGTTCCATCTCCTCGTTTTGTCCGCCGAAGCGCGCTTGAATCGAATTGGGCAGTGTTTGTGCGGCTAAGATATCACGGGCCGTTAATACCGCATCGTTTAAATCACCATAAGCAAGAGAGGCAGAGACTATTGCAACTCGCTGCTGGCTAATGCGATTAATCGCTGAAGGACCAAGCTTCAAACTCACGTCAGCTAGGGCGCTAAGAGAAATAGGATGAGAGCTATTGGGATTAATAATCATCGAGTCGATATCGCTTATTTGGTTACGCTCATCAAGTTCACTACGCACTAATATATCGATCTTACGGTCACGTACAGTGTATTGACTGGCTACAGTGCCACCAATACGTTGGGCTATGCGGTTAGCGACCATAGGCGCATCCATACCTAATGCAGCTAGACGTTGATGATCAAAGCGAATGCTTAGCTCAGGTTGACCGTCGCGCAGACTCGTATTGATATCAGCGAAACGGTCTGAATCATCGAGAGCCTCAACAAGATTATCTGCAGTTTGCTTAAGTTGGGCTAAGTCATAACCAATCAGCTCTATCTCAAGTGGAGTCTTAAAACTAAATAGCTCAGGATGCTGCACTTTAGCTTCAAGCTCTGGAATGCGCATCGCGGTTGCTCGAAGCTTATCGGCTACAGCATCAAAAGCATGCGGATCATTAAGCACTACTTGCAAACGTCCCCAGTTTTCTCCACCACGAGAGGTGTCTGAAGTCATTAAACCGCCGCTACCTGCCTGGCTATAAGCATGTTTTACATCCGCTCGATCTTTAATCGATAGCGCCAATTTACGTAAGACGCGGTCTGTTTGCGCCACTTCAGTACCTGGCGGCAGTAGCACTTCAACATAAAATTCACCTTGGTTCATTGGTGGAATGAGCTCCATGCCTAAACGAGGCACAAGTAGGGCGGCGCTTGCTGTAACCATTAACGCTATTGCTAATGTAAGTACTCGAAATTTAAGTGCTGCAGCTAATAGCTGATGATATAAACGCTCAAGTTTGCTGTAGCACCAGTTAAAACCGCCGCTTACCGGGCGCATTATCAGTCCTGCTAACCATGACAGGCTGCGGCCAATGATGAGTACTAAAGTTAATAGCGCACTTGGCAAGTAGTTAAATAGCAAAACAAAGGGAAACGAAAACACGGTGGCACTGTAATGTTTTAATTTAGCGAGTTTTGTTTCCGGCTTAGGCTTAGCTGTTTTCTCTAACAATGGTGGCAAAGCTTTAAAGCCTTCACGAGATGCCAGCATGGGAATCGTGGTTAGTGCCACAAATAATGAGGCGAGAAGGGCGAAGGTTACGGTTAATGCTTGGTCTGAAAACAGTGCACCAGCCACGCCATCGACAAATACCAGTGGCACAAACACGGCTAGGGTTGTAAGTGTTGAAGCAAAGATGGCACCGGCCACTTCTTTTGTACCGGTTACCGCCGCCTCAAGGCGATTCATACCGAGTGATTTACAGCGGTCAATATTCTCTAGTACTACAATGGCGTTATCGACTAAGAGCCCAACGGCTAAGGCTATGCCACCCAGTGACATGATGTTAAGGCTAATATCAGCAAAGTACATCATGTTAAAAGTGGCAATGACTGAAAACGGAATCGAAATAGAAATGATCAGCGTCGGGATGATATCGCGTAAAAACAGGTAGATGACTAACATCGACAATAAACTACCTATGAGTGCTGCACTGGTTACTTCTTTTACTGCGCTTTCAATAAATTCTGACTGATCGTAAATAACCTTGAGCTCGCCTTTAGCGTTATGCTGATTGAGTTTACTTAGCTCATTGGTCACTTTATGTGCAACTGCCACGGTGTTGGCATCACCTTCTTTATAAATTGCTAGCTCAATCGATTCTTTATCGCCAATTCGTGTGACATCATTACGCTCTTTATAGGCATCAACTATGGTTGCAACTTCAAACAGTCGCACTAATGTTTGCTCATCTCGGTAAATCACAATTTGACCAAGCTCATCGAGCGAGTTGAATTGGTTAAGGGTACGAACCAAATATTCTTTATCGCCTTGAATCACTTTACCGGCCGAGAGGTTAATATTTTCTTCAGCAATACGATTTCGAATAAGCTCAGCGCTTAAATTTAGCTGGGTGAGTTTTTGCTGATTTAATTGAATGTGTACTTCTTGCTGTAAGCCGCCAGAAAGGCGCACCGCAGCCACACCACTTAAAGATTCTAGTTGGCGCTTGAGCTCTTCTTCTGCGTAGGTCCGCATCTGTTTAAGCTGTGTTTCACTTATTTCGTCACTGGGGTTATCTGTTGCCGGGACTGAGAGCGCTAGGCGCACAATTGGGTCCAGATTTGGGTTAAAGCGCAGTAATAATGGCTTTTTTACATCAAGTGGCAACTCTATGGTGTCGAGTTTTTCTCTCACATCAAGACTTGCCATGTCCATATCTGTGCCCCATTCAAACTCAAGCACCACATCAGACATACCAGAGCGTGAAATAGAGCTAATTTTTCTTAAGCCTTTTACTATGCCTGCCGCTTCTTCAATTGGTTTAGACACCAGTTGCTCTACTTCAACTGGTGCCGCGCCCACATATTGGGTGCGGATAGTAATGGTTGGGTAACTTAGATCGGGTAATAATTTGACTGCAAGGCGAGAGAAGCCAACCATGCCGAAAAGGATCACCGCAAACATAAACATCCACACGGTGACAGGTCGATTTACTGCTGTTTTTATAATAGACATAACGTGCTCCGCAGTTTTAAGACTTGTTAGCTGAGGCTAGATCTGTTGAGTTAATCACTTCAACTAATGACTGGTCTTTAAGGTTTTGCTGACCACGAATAACGATTTGTTCTCCAGGCTCAATACCTGCAACTACCTCAACGGTTTCAGCTTCTCGATACCCAAGAGAAACACTGCGACGATTCGCGTTGTCACCGTCGATAACATACAAGGCAAACTCGTTATCTTGATTGACTAAAGCGTTATAAGGCACAGTGATAACATTGGTGTGGGTATCGTATTTAAGCTCAACGCGAGTAAACATACCGGCCTTTAACGTGGCATGTTGGTTAGGGACTGACAGAGTCACTTTGAAGGTACCACTTTGTGCATCGACAATTGGGCTGATGCGCAGCACTGTGGCGTGAGTTGTTTGATTTGTGTGCTTATTGGCATAGATTTCGGCATCTTGGCCTAAGCGAAGATGCTGTAATTGTTGCTCTGGTAAATGAACAATACCGTATAGCTCGTCTTGATTAACCACATAAAAAAGCTCATCAAATTCTTTTGCCATATTGCCCGATTTAACAAAACGCGTTGCGATAACGCCGTCAATTGGTGAGCGGATCATGCTTTCTTGTACGTAAAGCGCTGCTAAATCGCGTTTGGCCATGGCGGCTTGCAGGTTATATTCAAGCTTAGCCATTGAGTCGGCGCTGAAAAACTCTTTATTGCTGATTTTTTTAAGGCGATTTAACTCTTGCTCGATGATTTCAACTTCAGCTTGTGAGCGGTCTAAATCAAATTTCTGCCTTTTTGAGTCGATAACCGCGAGCAGTTGGCCTTTTTTTACTCTGTCGCCTTCTTCAACTTTGAGTTCTTGGATAAGACCTGCAACTCGAGTAACGACTTTAGCCTCTTGAGGAGCTTCTAATGTGGCTGTTGTACTATAAAAAGAGGAGACATCACCTTGAATCACTGTGGCAGTTTCAACTGGGACTGCGTATTTCTCTTCCTCCTTTGCCTGTTCTTCAGCTCCTCCACATGCGGTTAGTAGGGCTGAGGTTAATATTAAAGGGAGAAAAATTTTGCTTTTGTTAAACGCTTCCATGTAAGCAGACCTTAATTTTATTGTTCCAATAATCCTGATAAAGCATGATGCGTGCCATGTTGTTAAGTTATTACTTAACAAAGGCTTAAGTGGTTCTCAGCCTATTGCTTAAAATTAAATTAATTATTATCTGGTGGAAAAGTTCAAATGTTGGCTTTTTTAACAAAGGTTACAATTGGTTTCCTTTTAGTTGTCTAGTCATTGGTTTATTTACGACTGATTCGTATTAATTAAGCGCTTTAGCAATGGCTTGTGGTGACTACGTCTTGGGTTTTATTGTGGCAAGAGGGGAAATATTCTCTTTTTGATTGCGTTGACCTGTTACCTAACCAGAATTATTTTCATGATTAAAATATATAAATAAAAAACACAGCAATAAAAAAGGCACTCAATGAGTGCCTTTCGTTTTGTCTAAGTTAATTTATCCATTTAGGTCAAGTGACGAGTTTAAGCCTACAGAATAAATTTTCTGACGAGTTTATTGCTTAGTCACGCTTATCAAGCTCAACAAAATCACGCTTAGCATCACCAGTATAAAGCTGGCGAGGACGGCTGATCTTGTGACCTGGCTGATCTAGCATCTCTTTCCAGTGAGCAATCCAGCCGACTGTACGCGCAAGTGCGAACAGTACAGTGAACATGCTTGTTGGAATGCCAATCGCTTTCATGATGATCCCTGAGTAGAAATCAACGTTTGGATAAAGCTTCTTAGACACAAAATACTCATCTTCTAGTGCAATGCGTTCAAGCTCCATTGCAACATCTAGCAGTGGATCGTTAACTTTAAGTTCAGCAAGCACTTCATGACATGTTTCACGCATCACTTTAGCGCGAGGGTCGAAGTTCTTATAAACACGGTGACCAAAGCCCATTAGACGGAAAGGATCTTCTTTATCCTTAGCACGTGCAATAAACTCAGGAATACGGTCAACTGTGCCAATTTCTTCAAGCATATTCAAACATGCTTCGTTAGCACCACCGTGTGCAGGACCCCAAAGAGATGCAATACCTGCAGCAATACATGCAAATGGATTAGCACCTGAAGAACCCGCTAGACGAACAGTAGATGTTGATGCATTTTGCTCATGGTCCGCGTGTAGGATAAAAATACGGTCCATTGCGCGTTCAACGATTGGGTTTACCTTGTATTCTTCACAAGGCACACCAAACATCATGCTGAGGAAGTTACCTGCATAGCTTAGCTCATTGCGCGGGTAAACAAACGGTTGACCGATTGAATACTTGTAGCACATAGCTGCGATAGTAGGCATTTTTGACACTAAACGGTATGCAGCAATTTCACGATGACGCTCATCGTTTACATCCAAAGAGTCTTGGTAAAATGCTGAAAGGGCACCGGTAACACCACATAGCATTGCCATTGGGTGAGCATCACGTCTGAAGCCTCTAAAGAAGGCTGCAAGTTGCTCATTGACCATGGTGTGGGTCTTAACTGTGTGCTCAAACGTGTCGTACTGAGCTTTATTTGGCAACTCTCCGTAGAGAAGCAAATAACATAAATCTAAATAGTCAGACTCTACTGCCAACTGATCGATTGGGTAACCGCGGTGAAGCAGTATGCCTTTTTCGCCGTCGATGTAGGTGATCGCTGATTCGCAGGATGCGGTCGCAAGAAATCCTGGATCAAAAGTAAAGTGACCTTTGCTACCTAGCTTACTGATATCGATTACATCAAAACCTGCCGTACCTTCTTTAATAGGCAGCTCGATTGAATCGTTCCCTGGTAGTTCTAACTTGGCTATATTGTCAGCCATACCCCATTCTCCTTACTTCATTCTTATTGAGTGCGGCTTATCAAACGACAATACTTTACAGTGAATCTAGATCACATTTCAATTTAAATAAGCGTTTAAATTTGTTAGACCATGGTCTTATTTTTGCTTAAGTGCTTGTGCCAGTAGGTCCTTGGCAGATTTTTTTACCAAAAAAACAAAATTTGCATAATGTGATGTTTGTATTTGACATTTCACCCACGTATACTTGCCGCAGCTCAGAAGAGCTGCACACATTGGCGATAAGTTATCACTTGTTTACGCGCTTAATTAGTGGTTGCTAAATCTGTTAAATGTTTGTTTCAAGTTTTCTTTTGTAAAAGTTCTAAACCGTGATCTGAATCACTGTTTAGAATTTAAGCAAAAGCGGTTCGTATAACAAAAATTAGCTCAATTGAGCAGAGTGAGCAGAACGTGAAAAAGCAAAGACCTGTCCATTTAGATCTGCAGACCATACGCTTCCCTGCAACAGCGATTGCGTCCATTCTTCATCGTGTATCGGGCGTCATCATGCTGTTTGCCGTTGGAATTCTTATCTGGTTGTTGAATGAATCTTTAGCATCAGCCGAGAGTTTCGCAGGCGTCCAATCTCTTTTTGATAACTTCGTCGTTAAGTTCATCATTTGGGGAATTCTTACCGCGCTGGGTTATCACTTGATAGTGGGTATTCGCCACTTAGTGATGGATGCTGGCTACTGGGAAGAACTCTCTTCTGGTGTTTCTTCGGCTAAAGTCGCTATTGCATTGGCAGTAGTGTTTTCTATCATCGCGGGGATTTGGGTATGGTAACTAACGCAGCAAGTCTTGGTCGCAGCGGTGTCCATGACTTTATTCTTATACGTGCAAGTGCAATAGTCCTAGCCTGTTACACCATCTTTTTGGTTGGATTTATAGCATGTAGCTCTCCACTAACCTATGACGCATGGCATGGCTTATTCAGCGCATTGCCGATGAAAGTCTTTACAGTACTTGCTCTTGTCGCAGTGCTGGTTCATGCCTGGATCGGCATATGGCAAGTACTAACAGATTATGTAAAGAGTGTTTCTCTACGTGGTGTACTTCAGTTTGTTTTTGTCGTAGCAGCCTTCAGTTATTTGGCAGCAGGCATTTTGATAGTGTGGGGTGTTTAAGTGGCTATTCCAGTTCGCGAATTTGACGCGGTTGTGATCGGTGCTGGTGGCGCCGGTATGCGAGCCGCTCTACAGATCTCTAAAGAAGGTAAAAGCTGTGCGCTTTTATCAAAAGTATTCCCAACTCGTTCTCATACTGTATCTGCACAGGGTGGTATTACTGTAGCACTGGGCAATGCCCATGAAGATCACTGGGAACAGCACATGTACGATACCGTGAAAGGTTCTGATTTTATCGGTGACCAAGAAGCGATTGAGTTTATGTGTAAAACTGGCCCAGAAGCAGTTATCGAACTTGAGCATATGGGACTACCGTTCTCACGTTTCGAAAACGGCAAAATCTACCAACGTCCGTTTGGTGGCCAATCTAAGAACTTTGGTGGTGAGCAAGCGGCTCGTACAGCGGCAGCAGCCGACCGTACTGGTCACGCATTACTGCACTGCCTATACCAACAAAACGTTAAACATAAGACTGAAGTCTTCTCTGAGTGGTATGCACTCGACTTAGTCAAAAATGAAGACGGTGTGATTGTTGGTTGTACTGCAATTGAAATTGAAACCGGTGAAATCGTTTACTTCAAAGCTAAAGCGACAATCCTAGCTACCGGTGGTGCAGGACGTATATACGCATCAACCACAAATGCTCACATTAACACTGGTGATGGTGTTGGTATGGCGATGCGTGCTGGCGTACAGATGCAAGACATGGAAATGTGGCAGTTCCACCCAACGGGTATTGCTGGCGCAGGTGTACTTGTAACTGAAGGTTGTCGTGGTGAAGGTGGTTACCTGCTAAACAAAGACGGTGAACGCTTTATGGAGCGTTATGCTCCTAACGCCAAAGACTTGGCATCACGTGACGTGGTAGCACGTTCAATGATGACTGAAATCCGCGAAGGTCGTGGTCTTGATGGTCCTTTAGGTCCGCACTGTCTACTAAAACTTGATCACTTGGGTAAAGAAACTCTTGAAGCGCGTCTTCCAGGTGTTTGTGAACTATCACGTACATTTGCGCATATTGATCCAGCAGATGGTCCAATTCCTGTTTTACCGACATGTCACTACATGATGGGTGGCTTGCCAGCTAAAGTGAGTGGCCAAGTTATTCGCCAAAATAGCGATGGCACAGAAGAAGATGTGACTGGTCTATTTGCCGTTGGTGAAATTGCGTGCGTATCGGTACACGGAGCCAACCGATTGGGTGGTAACTCATTGTTGGATCTTGTAGTATTTGGACGTGCGGCAGGTCAACATTTAGGTAAAGCACTAGATGCGACTCCGATTGCCAAAGACGCAACAGAAGCTGAAATTAACGCATCGCTTGCTCGCCTAAATCGCTGGGAAAGTAACAAAGACGGTGAAGATCCAACGGTTATCCGTAAAGATCTACAGCTTTGTATGCAGCTTAACTTCTCAGTATTTAGAAGTGGTGACGCAATGGCTGAAGGCCTTAAAGAGCTTAAAGCGATTCGTGAGCGTTTAGCCAATGCCAAGCTTTCTGACAACTCAACTGAATTTAATACTCAACGTATTGAATGTTTAGAGTTAGATAACTTGATGGCGACAGCGATTGCGACGGCTACAGCGGCGAACTTCCGTACTGAAAGCCGCGGCGCACATTCTCGTGAAGATTACTTAGACCGAGATGATGATAACTGGTTATGTCACAGTATTTATGACCCAGTAACTGAGCTTATGACTAAGCGTGATGTCAACATGGAGCCAAAACTTCGTGATGCATTCCCGCCAATTAAGCGTACCTACTAAGGAGAAGGCCCGATGAAATTGGAATTTGCAGTTTATCGCTACAATCCTGATGTAGACACTAAGCCATACATGAAGGATTACAGCGTAGAAGTTCAAGAAGGTACCGACATGATGGTCCTTGATGCACTTTTAAAGCTAAAAGAACAAGATCCGACACTGGCGTTTAGACGCTCATGCCGTGAAGGTGTATGTGGTAGTGACGGTATCAATATGAACGGTAAAAACGGCCTAGCGTGTATCACGCCCGTTTCTACCTTCAAGGGTAAGAAAATTGAAATACGTCCATTGCCAGGTATGCCTGTAGTACGTGATTTGATTGTTGATTTGACTCAGTTCTACACCCAGTACGAAAAGATTAAGCCTTTCTTGATTAACGATGAAAAAACGCCTGCGCGTGAGCATCTGCAATCTCCAGAAGAACGTGAACACTTAGATGGACTCTACGAGTGTATCATGTGTGCATGTTGTTCTACGGCTTGTCCTTCGTTCTGGTGGAACCCTGATAAGTTCATCGGCCCAAGTGGTCTGTTGCACGCCTACCGTTTCTTGATTGATAGCCGTGATACGGCAACTGAGGAGCGTTTATCAGGTCTTGATGATGCGTACAGCGTATTCCGTTGTCACGGCATTATGAACTGTGTTGACGTTTGTCCTAAAGGGCTTAATCCAACTAAAGCAATTGGACATATTAAGTCTATGTTGCTGCAGAGAGCCGTTTAAATGCAGTACCAAGAGCCGATATTGATATAGCTCTATATGAGTCACTTTCCCTGTGGAGGGTGGCTCTTTTTATGTCACGGAAGACAAATATAAATAAGATCTGGAACTATCGGGGCTACAGAGATTACAGAACGTTTGGGTCAGCTCAAATAGTTCTGTATTTATGACTTTGGCTAAGCACGTGTATACAGTTTGAAAGGAATAGAAATGCACCAAGGCATCATGAAAGCCTGGCTCGAATCGTCACACCTTAATGGCGCGAATTCGACCTATGTAGAAGAGATGTATGAAGCCTATCAAGTCGATCCACAGTCGGTAACTGAAGACTGGCGTGTCGTGTTTGATAACCTCCCTCTAGTTAACGGTACATCGAAAGATATACCAGAAGCTGCCCACTCTAAAGTACGCGACTATTTCCGTAGTCTTGCATTAGAAGGACGTCAAAAAGGCTCACCTAAGGTGACCGACCATGAAGTCGATGCAAAACAAGTTAAAGTCCTACAGTTAATTAACGCGCACCGTTTCCGTGGTCATCAGAACGCTAATTTAGATCCGCTTGATATTTGGAAGCGTGACAAGGTGTCTGAGTTAGACCCAGCATTTCACGGCCTAGATGCCGATGATATGCAGCGTCAATTTAACACTGGTTCATTTGCACATGGTGGCGAAACCATGAAGCTGGTGGACTTAGTTAAAGCACTTAAAGCGACTTATTGTGGCTCTATTGGTGCTGAGTATATGCATATTACCGACACTGATGAGAAGCGTTGGATCCAGCAACGTCTTGAACCTTCTCTTGGTGCAGCAAATTACTCAAAAGCAGATAAAACTCGAATTCTAGAAGGTCTTAACGCTGCAGAAGGTATGGAAAAATACCTAGGCGCTAAGTTCCCAGGAGCAAAACGCTTTTCACTAGAAGGCGGTGATGCGCTAGTACCTATGATGCGTGAAATCATCTATCGCGCAGGTGATGCTGGTACCAAAGAAGTGGTTATTGGTATGGCTCACCGTGGCCGTTTGAACGTACTGGTTAACATTCTAGGTAAAAAGCCATCAGAGCTATTTGATGAATTTGCCGGTAAGCACAGTGAATTAAACGGTAGTGGTGATGTTAAATATCACCAAGGTTTCTCTTCAGATTTTGAAACCCCAGGTGGTAATGTCCACTTAGCGCTTGCCTTTAACCCATCTCACCTTGAGATTGTTAATCCCGTGGTTATTGGTTCTGTACGCGCACGACTAGATCGCCGCGGTTGTAAGACTGGCCAACAAGTGATGCCAATTACCATTCACGGTGACTCGGCAATTACCGGTCAGGGCATTGTACAAGAAACCTTTAACATGTCACAGACACGTGGCTTTAAGGTTGGCGGTAGTATCCGCATCGTAGTCAACAACCAAGTTGGTTTTACCACTAACTTAACTGAAGATGTGCGCTCGACTGAGTACTGTACTGATATCGCGAAAATGGTACAGGCACCAATTTTCCACGTTAATGCCGATGATCCAGAAGCGGTAGCCTTTGTGTCACAGCTTGCAGTTGATTACCGTAACGAGTTTAAGCGCGATGTGGTGATTGATTTAGTTTGTTATCGCCGCCATGGCCATAACGAAGCGGATGAGCCAAGCGCTACACAGCCTTTGATGTACGCAAAAATCAAAAAGCACCCAACACCAAGAAAGATCTATGCAGATCGTCTAATTGCTGAAAGCACTTTAGGGAGCGATGACGTGACCTCTATGGTTAACGATTATCGTGACGCATTAGATGGTGGTGATTGTGTGGTTAAAGAGTGGCGCCCTATGACGCTGCACTCAGTTGATTGGAGTCCATACATTGGTGCTGAGTGGGATGATGCTTACGATGCTCAGATGTCGATTGATCGCATTAAAAACCTAGCTGACAAAATCAGTTATGTGCCAGAAAGCCATAAACTGCAGTCACGCGTGGCTAAGATCTACAAAGATCGTTTAGCCATGGCCTCTGGTGAGAAGCTGCTTGATTGGGGCTTTGCTGAAACCTTAGCCTATGCGTCTATTCTTGAAGATAACAAGCGCATTCGCATTACCGGTCAAGACTCTGGTCGTGGTACTTTCTTCCATCGTCACGCGGTGCTGCATAATCAAAATGATGCCACTGCGTATATGCCACTGCGTAATATTGCTGATGAGCAAGGGCCAATCGATATTACTGACTCAGTGTTATCTGAAGCATCAGTATTGGCGTTTGAATATGGTTACGCAACCGCTGAACCTGTAGGACTTACTTTGTGGGAAGCCCAGTTTGGTGACTTTGCTAACTGTGCACAAGTGGTTATCGATCAGTTCTTATCATCTGGCGAGCAGAAGTGGGGCCGTTTATGTGGTCTAACTATGCTGCTACCACACGGTTATGAAGGCCAAGGTCCAGAACATTCAAGTGCTCGTTTAGAACGATTCTTACAGCTTTGTGCCAACCACAATATGCAAGTGTGCGTACCGTCAACGCCTGCTCAGGTTTATCACATGCTACGCCGTCAGGTGGTACGCCCTATGCGTCGTCCTTTGGTGGTTATGTCACCTAAGTCATTGCTGCGTCATCCATTAGCCGTTTCTAGTATGGAAGAACTTGCAGAAGGTTCATTCCAGAACATTATCGGCGAAATTGATGAATTAAATGCAAGTAAAGTCGATAGAGTCGTATTTTGTAGCGGAAAGGTTTACTTTGAGCTCCTAGAGCGCCGCCGTAAAGAAGGCTTAGAAAATGTGGCTCTGATCCGTGTAGAGCAGCTTTATCCGTTCCCACACGAAGAAGCAGCAGCAGCGCTTGCTGAATATAGCCATGTTAAAGATTTCGTTTGGTGTCAAGAAGAGCCACAAAACCAAGGTGCTTGGTATTGTAGTCAACACCATTTCTGGAGCGTCATTCCTGCAGGAGCTCAATTGAGTTATGCCGGTCGTGAAGCCTCAGCTGCGCCAGCATGCGGTTACCCTGCATTGCACGCTCAGCAACAAGAATCATTAATCAACAGTGCATTAAAGCTGTAGTAATAGAACATTATATAAGAAGGATCGTAATCCATGAGTATCGAAATTAAGGTACCCGTACTGCCAGAATCTGTTGCTGATGCAACTATTGCGACTTGGCATGTTCAAGCTGGCGAGCAAGTTTCTCGTGATCAAATCCTTGTTGATATTGAAACTGATAAAGTGGTTTTAGAAGTTGTTGCACCAGAAGATGGTCAAATTTCTGAATTTCTAGCGGAAGAAGGTGACACTGTTCTTGGTGAAGCGGTTATCGCAAGTTTTGTTGCGGGCGCAGTAGCTGGTCAAGAAGTGACTAAAGCGCAAGCAGAAGCTTCAGCGCCAGTTGCCGAAGCAGCAGATGAGTCTAATGATGCACTAAGCCCATCAGTACGTCGTTTGATAGCTGAGCATAATGTTGATGCAAGTGCTGTTAAAGGTACAGGTGTTGGCGGACGAATTACTAAAGAAGATGTTGAAGCGTTTGTGAAAAACAAGCCAGCAGCATCAGCGCCTGCGGCTGCGACTCCAGCAGCGGTTGCACCACTTGCAGAGCGTAGCGAAAAGCGTGTACCTATGACACGTCTACGCAAGACAATTGCTAACCGTCTACTTGAAGCGAAAAACTCAACGGCCATGCTAACTACGTTTAACGAAGTTAACATGAAGCCTATTATGGATATTCGTAAGCAATATCAAGAGATTTTCGAAAAGCGCCACGGCATTCGCTTAGGTTTCATGTCTTTCTATGTGAAAGCGGTAACTGAAGCATTGAAGCGTTTCCCTGAAGTTAACGCGTCAATTGATGGTGACGATATTGTTTACCATAACTATTTTGATGTGAGCATTGCGGTATCGACTCCTCGTGGTCTTGTGACACCTGTGCTTCGTGATACTGACAAGATGAGCCTTGCTGACATCGAACGCAACGTTCGTGAACTTGCGATTAAAGGTCGTGATGGCAAGCTTACCGTTGATGATATGACTGGCGGTAACTTCACCGTGACTAACGGTGGTGTGTTTGGCTCGCTAATGTCGACGCCAATTTTGAATTTGCCACAGAGCGCAATCTTAGGCATGCATGCCATTAAAGATCGCCCTATGGCAGTAAATGGTCAGGTTGAAATCCTGCCTATGATGTACCTAGCGCTTTCTTACGATCACCGTATTGTAGATGGTCGTGAATCAGTTGGTTACTTGGTGGCTATTAAAGACTTCCTAGAAGATCCAACTCGTTTGTTACTTGACCTATAGGCCAAGAACAAACAATACCCTCGTGCAGGCCCATTTGGGCCTGTTGAAATACACAAGAAGTATAATGGATAGATCATCATGAATTTGCATGAATATCAGGCAAAATCTCTATTTGCCGAATATGGTTTACCAGTGTCAGAAGGTTTTGCATGTGATACTGCCCAAGAAGCAGTAGAAGCAGCGGGCCATATTGGCGGTGATATGTGGGTTGTTAAGTGTCAAGTACACGCTGGCGGCCGTGGTAAAGCAGGTGGCGTTAAAGTCACTGGAGATAAAGAAGAGATCCGCGCATTCGCTGAACATTGGTTAGGTAAGAACCTTGTGACTTACCAAACTGACGAGAAAGGTCAGCCAGTTGCTAAAATCTTAGTAGAAAGCTGCACTGACATTGCAAATGAATTGTACCTAGGCGCAGTTGTAGACCGTGCGACACGTCGCGTTGTGTTTATGGCATCTACTGAAGGTGGTGTGGAAATTGAAACTGTGGCTGAAGAAACGCCAGAGCTAATCCACAAAGCGATTATCGACCCACTAACAGGTCCACAGCCATACCAGGCTCGTGATCTTGGCTTTAAGTTAGGTTTAAACCCAACTCAAATGAAGCAGTTCACTAAAGTCTTTATGGGCTTAGCGAAAATGTTTGAAGATCACGATTTCGCACTACTTGAAATCAACCCACTTGTTATCACTGATGAAGGCAACATTCACTGTCTTGATGGTAAGATTGGTATCGATGGTAACGCTTTATTCCGTCAACCCAAAATCCGCGAAATGCATGATCCATCACAAGATGATGCCCGTGAAGCGCATGCGGCTAAGTTCGAGCTTAACTATGTTGCATTAGACGGAAACGTTGGCTGCATGGTTAACGGTGCTGGCCTAGCGATGGGTACGATGGATATCGTAAACCTACACGGTGGCAAGCCTGCGAACTTCTTGGATGTAGGCGGCGGAGCGACTAAAGAGCGTGTTGCTGAAGCATTTAAGATCATCCTATCTGACGATAACGTTAAAGCGGTTCTTGTGAACATCTTTGGTGGTATCGTACGTTGTGACATGATTGCTGAAGGCATCATTGGCGCAGTTAAAGAAGTGGGTGTTGAAGTGCCTGTAGTTGTGCGTCTTGAAGGTACTAACGCTGACCTAGGTCGCGATGTATTAGCAAGCTCAGGTCTTGACATTATTGCTGCAGAGTCACTAACAGACGCTGCTGTTAAAGTTGTAGCTGCTGCGGAGGGCAAATAATGTCTGTATTAATTAACAAAGATACTAAAGTTATCTGTCAAGGTTTCACCGGCGGTCAAGGTACATTCCACTCTGAGCAAGCTATTGCTTACGGTACTCAGATGGTTGGTGGTGTATCTCCAGGAAAAGGTGGTCAAACTCACCTTGGATTGCCAGTGTTTAACACTGTTAAAGATGCGGTAGAAGTGACTGGCGCTACAGCTTCAGTTATCTACGTACCGGCACCTTTCTGTAAAGATGCAATTCTAGAAGCAATCGACGGCGGTATTGAGCTAATCGTTTGTATTACTGAAGGGATCCCAACGCTAGATATGCTTCAAGTTAAAGTTAAACTTGAAGAAACTGGCGTTCGCATGATTGGTCCGAACTGCCCAGGTGTTATCACTCCTGGCGAGTGTAAGATTGGTATCATGCCTGGTCACATTCATAAGCCTGGTAAAGTGGGTATTGTTTCGCGCTCTGGTACATTAACCTACGAAGCGGTTAAGCAAACAACTGACGAAGGTTTTGGCCAGTCTACTTGTGTAGGTATTGGTGGTGATCCTATCCCTGGTACTAACTTCATCGACGTATTGGAAATGTTCCAAAACGATCCACTAACAGAAGCAATCGTAATGATTGGTGAAATTGGTGGCACTGCGGAAGAAGAAGCTGCTGAATACATCAAAGCGAACGTAACTAAGCCTGTAGTTTCATACATTGCTGGTGTTACTGCACCTGAAGGCAAGCGTATGGGCCATGCTGGCGCGATTATCGCTGGTGGTAAGGGTACTGCAGAAGATAAGTTTGCGGCTCTTGAAGCGGCAGGCGTAACTACTGTACGTTCACTTGCAGATATCGGTAGTGCTCTACGTACAAAAACAGGTTGGTAATTAATTAACCTCGTTAAAAGGCGCCAATGGCGCCTTTTTTATTGGTTTTTTGAAAGCGATGATTACATAAAGATTTGTTCGCTCAGCGAGCCAATCTTTATACTAATTTAGAGCGTAAACATCGAGGGTTTGCTGGTTATTTTTAGAGTTTAATTTCACACTTACTCTGCTAACTAGAACGAATGGCGATAAATACACCTAATTTAAGCCAAATAATGGCGTAGTTTTAACAATCTGTTATACCTAATTTATCTATAGGGAACTTGTAGGTAGTTTTTATGTCGATGGTTAGCGCGAAAGAGTTTTCAGATTGGTTAAGATTAAGATTTGGCGATATGAATGAAGGTGTCGCACTTACGCGTAAAGATATTAACCAGTTAACAGGACGTCAGAACTTTTCTTCTGAGTTTGTAAACGATATTCATTTTGAGCTGATGCGCCATAACCTGGCGTTCGTCACTGACACATCTCGTGAGCATTTCTACTTAGTGCCGATTAACAAACAGTGTTGGCGAGATCGTTTAGAACAACAGTTTGAAAAGGAGATATTCTGTAATATTATCCCGCTAAACATCTCTAGCAAATAGTTAGCTGAGAACCTAAAACTGTTATCGCTTTTATTAATTAACCAGATGTAAGTTGTTTCAAGTCTATATGTTCGTTGTTAGCTGTTATATTGGCTCGCTTCATAGAGGTGAGTAGCTTGAATTTAAAACAGTTATACTGCTTTTTAAAACCCACAGGCTTCAGCATTTTAGTTCCAATTTCAAAACCTTCATATCAATCGATGTGATCAAGCTAACAATCCGATTATCGAATCTGTTATCATCTTCGAGCTAATTTTTTAGAAATCATTGCTTTAATTGAAAGCTTGAAGGTTTATCGCTATGTCTACGCTTTCCATTATTTTCCCGCTTATATTTATGGCCAGTTTAGGTTACTTTCTCACTGCTAAAGGCCCTTTTAACAAAGCACAGATCAGCGGCATCAGCCTGTTTACTTTCTACTTATCTATTCCGGCTTTTTTGTTCCTTAACATGTATAAAGCAGATCTGGCCAAGAGCTTCGTGGTTGATCACTTTCTCGCATTTTACTTACCAGTATTGATGATTTTTGCCGTTGGAACGGCTTTGTACTATTGGTTAACAGGCAGAGCATTAGCTGCGAGTTGCGCCGTATATGGCTTGTCGTGCAGTTATTCGAATACCATTTTAGTCGGATTGCCGTTAATTGTAGGTGCGCTTGGTGAGCAGGTAATGGGTAATGTTTTTGCGATTATTACTTTTCATAGTGCAATGCTGTTTTCGCTGACGTTTTTAATCAGCGCTAAGCAGTCGAGTCGCTCAGAGCTAAAACTCTTTATAAAAGGCATTATTTTTAATCCTATCGTTTTGAGTATTTCGGCAGGATTATTACTGAATTTATTAGAGGTATCTTTAGAAAAAAACTTTTTCAACGGGTTAACTTTACTTAGCCAACCTGCTTTGGCCTGCGCGCTATTTGTACTTGGAGCGAACCTCAGTTTTTATAAAGTAGCTAAAGATTGGCAACTTGCCTTAACCGCGGCGTTGATCAAACTGGTTTTACTACCCTTGTGCGTTTACCTTACCGGCCACTACCTTTTCGATATCACAGCCGTTGAGCTCTCTGTTTTAGTGTTATTAAGTGCGTCACCGTTAGGAGTCAATGCTTATCTGATAGCTATGCAGGTTAAGGCACTTGAGTCTGTTGTTGCCAGTACAGTTGTGTTATCGACAGTACTTTCAGTGATTACGATGAGTATATGGCTTGCTGTATTGCTTTAGAATGTTGTCAACGGGTGGACCTATTCGTAGGCGGTATGTAGGAGTTTAGTCGGTTTATGCAGAATAGCACTTAGGGGAACGATAGCGTTAGAGCACAATTAAGTTGTTGCCGTGCTCAAAATGTACTCTAAAGCTAGTTTAAGACTCAGGACTAAGAGGTATATTTAGCCTTGTTTACGAGGTCTTGAGAGTTCCGCCGGCGATAATATATAAACATCTTCCGAATAAAAGTCTTCGGCTTGTGCCATATTCCACCATTCATTCCAAGGCCCTGCTAACGACTTGCCATTAACGAGATCATTACTCTGTAATGGTTCAATTAGACTGCCAACAGACATGAGTAGACCGTAAGGCGTACGACGTTTCAGCATATGTGGTTGCAGCTTTTCAGGTGAGTCTAGGCCCATACTGCCAACTAATTCAAAAAAGCTTTTTAAGGTATTTTGATGATAATTTTTAACCCGTTCACTTTTAGCGATAACATTAATAGCTTTGCTGCGAGCGGGATCTTGAGTCGCTATGCCTGTAGGGCAAAGATTAGTATTACAGTGGCGCGATTGAATACAGCCTAGAGATAGCATCATGGTACGGGCAGCATTGACGGTATCTGCACCCATCGCGATTTTTGCGAGTAGATCAAAACTTGACGCGGTTTTACCTGAAGCGATTATTTTTATCTTATCGCGAAGGCCTGCCCCTGTTAGCGCGTTATGCACAAAATATACGCCTTCTAAACACATCATGCCTAAGCGATTAGTAAACTCTACCGGTGCAGCACCAGTGCCGCCCTCTGCGCCATCTACAGTGATAAAGTCGGGTGTAATGCCTGTTTCTATCATGGCTTTGCATAAACCTAAAAATTCGACTGGATTACCGAGACATAACTTAAAACCAACGGGCTTGCCGTTACTGAGTTCTCTAAGACGAGCGACAAAGTTGAGTAGGTCTTTTGGTGTGGTACATTCAGGATTAACAGCTGGTGAGACACAGTCTCTGTCTTTAGGAATATGGCGAATCGCGGCGATTTCATCAGTAATTTTGGCTGCTGGCAATACGCCACCATGTCCTGGTTTTGCACCTTGGGAGAGCTTGATTTCAATCATTTTGATTTGTGGCCGTGTCGCCATGGCTTTAAAACTCTCAGGATTAAAGTTACCTGCATCATCCCGACAACCAAATAAACCTGAGCCTATCTGCCATACGATGTCACCTTGGTGCTTTAAATGATAGGGGCTTACTCCGCCTTCGCCGGTGTTGTGATAGCAGCCCGCTTTCAGTGCGCCTAAATTCAGTGATTCAATAGCATTAGCACTGAGCGAGCCAAAACTCATCGCTGATATATTGAAGTAACAGGCTTGATAGGGTTGCTTACAATCAGGACCACCAATCTTGACTCGCTTTGCGGTATCGTTGACAGCTTTAGGATGAAGTGATTGCCACAGGCTGAGGTAGTTATCTTCTAGTAAGTTTCTTTGGGTTCCAAAGGCAATAGTATCTCTAACGTTTTTAGAACGTTGATAAACTAATGAGCGTTGTTCGCGATTGAAAGGGGTTTCTTCTGTATCGTTGGCAATAAAGTATTGCTGGATCTCAACTCTGTAAGACTCTAGAAAGTAGCGTAAATAGGCGACAACAGGGTAAAGGCGATTGAGTGTGTGCGGGCTATGATGGATATCGTAATAGCCTACGACAGTATAAATGAGTGAACACACAAGGAGTAAGCTTGCAAATAAACCTGATGCATTGAGCATATAGTTAATGGCAAGCAAATTTCCTAAGGTCGCAATGACCCAATAGACCTTTTGCATTATTGTCATAAAGCATTCCTTTGTAGCTGACTATAATTGGTATCGCTTTATTGAACGCGATTAAGCCCGTTTAAGCAAACATGTTTTAATACTTTCTAAACTAAACAAAATATGAGTATATTAGGTGGATAACCCGTAAAGGGAATAAAAGGAGGTTATTGTGATTATCACCGAGACAGACAGGCTGATCCTGAGACATTTTGAAGCAAGAGATACTAAGGCTATCTTTTTGCTTAACAGTATTCCCGAGGTACTGACTTATATTCCTGGAGAGCCGATGACGTCGTTGTCTCAGGCAGAGCAAATTTTTGAAAATGTCATTTCCACCAGTTATCGAGATCGCGGCTATGGTCGTTGGGCGGTAGAACATAAAGCTGATGGTAAGGTGATCGGTTTTTGTGGGCCAACATTTATTACCGAGTTTAATGAGGTTGAGCTTGGCTATCGCTATTTACCGCAATATTGGGGGCAGGGCATAGGTTATGAAGCAGGTGCTGCAGCATTAGAATGCTTTAAAAATTATGACATCCATGAAGCAATAGCACTGATTTTACTTGGCAATAAAGGCTCTGAAGGTGTTGCCAGAAAAGTCGGTATGAAAGAGCGTAATCGCGATAAATTTATGGGCCACAAGGTCAATGTTTTTCACAAAGTGCTTTGATAAAGGGTTTTTAATTAGGTGAGCTTATTAATGGCCTTGAATTAAAGGACATTAATTAAAACTATGATTGCATCTTCATATTTTAAAGTAATAAAAAAACCAGCTAACAGCTGGTTTTTTTATTACTTGAGCGTAGCTTTACGCGTCGCCGTGGTCACATTCATCGTTAGTGCACACACCATATAAGTACAAGCTATGGTTGGTCAGCTTGATATTATGTTTCATGGCGATTTCATCTTGACGACGCTCAATCACTTCGTCAGAAAATTCAATAACTTTACCGCATGAAAGACATACCAAATGGTCATGGTGATGCTGAGATGAAAGTTCGAAAACAGCTTTGCCGCTTTCAAAGTGGTGACGAGTCACGATACCAGCATCATCAAATTGGTTTAGAACACGATAAACAGTAGCAAGACCTATCTCTTCACCCATGTCGAGTAACTTCTTATAGAGGTCCTCGGCACTAATATGTTGATTCTCTGGCGCTTGCATCAATTCTAAAATTTTGACTCGTGGTAAGGTCACTTTCAAACCCGCTTTCTTTAGCGCTTGATTTCCATCTGTCATTATTGGTCTCTTGATTGCAGAACGATTAGCCATAAGTTAATCAGTTCATTTGTGGGTATTCAATCCATTATATGTGTACAAAATGAAAACTTAAACCTTTGATCTAGCAATAAAGCGTCTTTACCAAATAAAAGCTATTAACTAGATATAAAACAAGCAATTTAAGCATACATTTTGTATTGTTATTACCCATTTATACTAACGCCTAATGTCATGTAAGACTACAAAAAGGCAAAATGGCAACAAAGACCAATAAAAAGGACTGTAGATGTACCAGCAGATTGTAGTATTGACCGGAGCAGGGATCTCAGCCGAATCTGGATTACGCACCTTTAGAGATCAAGATGGTTTATGGGAAGAGCACAAAATTGAGGAAGTGGCTACGCCAGAAGGTTATGCAAATAACCCTGAGTTGGTGGAGGGATTTTATAACGACAGGTGGCAGCAGTTTCACAATGGCTCAATTGAGCCTAATGCGGGACATATTGCGCTTGCTAAATTAGAGCAAGAGTTTCAAGGTGAATTGTTAGTCGTTACTCAAAACATCGATGACTTGCATGAAAGAGCAGGTTCTAGACGCCTTTTGCACATGCATGGAGAGCTTTCTAAGGGCCGATGCCCACGCTCACAACAAACGTTTTTACTTAGGGAACCTTTTGGACCTGAGCATACTTGTACTTGTTGTATTCCGGCACAACGTTTGCGTCCGCATGTGGTATGGTTTGGCGAAATGCCGTTTGGCTTAGATAGAATCCAGCACGCGCTTGATACCTGTGACCTATTTATCGCAATTGGTACATCGGGTACTGTTTATCCTGCTGCGGGTTTTGTTGATACCGCTAATCATCATGGTGCGCAAACCGTTGAGGTTAACTTAGTTGCTGCCGACCGCCATAGTCAGTTTCAATATCATCTTGAGGGCAAGGCGAGTGAGTTAGTTCCTAAACTCGTTGATGATATTCTTAATGGTAAAATTGTCAGTAATGATATTTAGAATTAATCATATTTAGAATTAGTGATTGGCTGTGATTATGTATACAGCAAAACTTTTGGGGCTAAAACGAATGACAAGACAAACTAATTACCAAGGTTTAGCAATTATTATGCGCGGCTTACCTGGTAGTGGAAAAAGCTACTGGGTTGAAGAGTATATTAAGGGGCTACCAAAATCACAAAGTGATGAGCAAGTGAAAGTTTGTTCAACTGATGAGTTTTTTTATCAAGAAGGACAATACAAGTTTAATCCTAAGGAGTTGTCTAAATACCACCAACTCAACTTGACCCGCTTCATACATGCTATTGCCAATAAAGTCCCTGTGGTCATTTGCGATAACACTAATATGGCACAGTGGGAGTTTGACGGTTACTGCAAAGCGGCGAAAGCGGAAGGGTATCAAATTCAAATTCAGCAAGTAGGCGAACCGAAAAATAAAGAGCATCAACTGTTATGTGCCGACCGAAACAAGCATAGAGTTCCGTTGAGCAGTATCACTAGCATGGCAAGAGCATTTGAAGTTATTTGATGTTTTTTAAGTTATTTTTCCAGAGTCAGCAAGTGCTATTAGTGGCTATTTTCGAAAGCTAATATGCTTGCTGGATTTGCTTTTATATTAATTAGCACTGCATTTATTGGTTTATTCACATCTCTTTCCTATCTCGACTTTCTCGCTTCTTTTGTCATTTATGACTTTATTGCACAAATAACGACAGGTCGCTAATCATTATTCTTTACCTGAATGATAACTGTGTAGGAACAGTTTCTTATGCTCGGCTAATGATCCAATTAGAACACTAGGGAATTAAGATAATAAAAAAGCCTGTAGATTTTCATCTACAGGCTTTTTGTTAAAGATTAAAACTCTAAAGAGTAATAACTAAATTAATAGTTACTTCTTAGCTTCAGCAGCTTTTCTTTCTTTAACTTGAGCGATAACTTTCTCAGAAACGCTGTTTGGACACTGTGCGTAGTGAGCGAATTCCATAGAGAATTGGCCACGACCAGAAGTCATAGTACGTAGTGAACCGATGTAACCGAACATTTCTGAAAGCGGTACGTCAGCCTTAATACGAACACCAGTAACACCAGCGTTTTGGTCTTTGATCATACCACGACGACGGTTAAGGTCACCAATTACGTCACCAACGTTGTCATCTGGGCTGAATACGTCAACGTTCATGATAGGCTCAAGAAGTTCTGCACCAGCTTTTGGCATAGATTGACGGAATGCGCCTTTAGCAGCGATTTCGAACGCGATAGCTGACGAGTCAACTGCGTGGAAAGCACCGTCAGTTAGTTCTAGTTCAACGTCTAGCACTGGGAAGCCTGCAACAGTACCAGTCTTCATCATGCTTTCGAAGCCTTTCTCAACTGCTGGCCAGAATTCCTTAGGAACGTTACCACCAACTACTGAAGACTTGAACGTGAAGCCAGTGTTAGCTTCGCCTGGACGGATAACGTAGTCGATCTTACCGAACTGACCAGAACCACCAGACTGCTTCTTGTGAGTGTAGCTATCAGCGATTTCGCGAGTGATAGTTTCACGGTAAGCAACTTGTGGCTCACCTACAATTAGCTCAACGCCGTAAGTACGCTTAAGGATATCTACCTTAATGTCTAGGTGAAGCTCACCCATACCTTTAAGGATAGTTTCGCCTGAGTCTTCGTCAGTTTCTACGCGGAATGATGGATCTTCTGCGATCATCTTACCGATAGCGATACCCATCTTCTCTGAACCACCTTTATCTTTTGGTGCTACAGCGATAGAGATTACTGGCTCTGGGAATACCATTGCTTCAAGAGTACAAGGGTGCTTAACATCACATAAAGTGTGACCAGTTTGTACGTTCTTCATACCAACGATCGCGATGATGTCACCAGCTTGTGCGTAATCAAGTTCGTTACGCTCATCAGCTTGCATTTCACACATACGGCCGATACGTTCAGTCTTACCAGTTGCACTGTTAAGAATCGTGTCGCCTTTACGTAGCTGACCTGAGTAGATACGTACGAATGTTAGTGCACCGAAACGGTCATCCATAATCTTGAATGCTAGTGCTTTTAGTGGCTCGTCAATAGATACTAGAGCGTGCTCACCAGTTTCGTTACCTTCTTCGTCAGTTAGAGGCTGTGGATCAACTTCTACTGGATCTGGTAGGTAATCAACAACTGCGTCAAGAAGAAGCTGCATACCTTTGTTCTTGAATGCAGAACCACAGTATGTTGGGAAAACAGCCATAGTACGAGTACCCTTACGGATACAACGCTTAACGTCTTCGATAGATGGCTCTTCGCCTTCCATGTATGCTTCTAATAGATCATCGTCTTGCTCAAGAGCAGTTTCGATTAGCATTTCACGGTATTCTTCAACTTGGTCAACCATGTCAGCTGGAATGTCTTCGATGCGGTAGTTTTCCGCTTCGCCAGTCTCGTCCCATACCCATGCTTTACGAGTAAGAAGATCTACAACACCAGTAAATTCGTCTTCGATACCGATTGGTAGAACCATTACTAGTGCGTTAGCAGCTAGAACGTCTTTAGTTTGCTTAACAACACGTAGGAAGTCAGCACCCATACGGTCTAACTTGTTTACGAAGATGATACGAGCAACGCGAGAATCGTTAGCATAGCGCCAGTTAGTTTCTGATTGTGGTTCAACACCACCAGAACCACAGAATACACCGATACCACCGTCAAGAACTTTAAGAGAACGGTAAACTTCTACTGTAAAGTCAACGTGGCCAGGGGTGTCAATAACGTTGAAACGGTGATCGTTCCAAAAACAACTAACAGCAGCAGACTGAATGGTAATACCACGCTCAGCTTCCTGTTCCATGAAGTCAGTTGTAGATTCGCCGTCATGAGTTTCACCAGACTTATGGATCTTACCGGTTAGCTTTAGGATACGCTCAGTTGTAGTAGTCTTACCCGCGTCAACGTGAGCAAAGATACCAATGTTTCTGTACTTTGATAAATCAGTCATTTTTCTACTCTATTGGAGTTACGTTCTAAAATTCCGCGCAAGTATAGCAATACTTTTCAATTTATTTTATTCATTTTTATCATTCAGGGCTAAATTAAACGAAATATCATAAAAAAATCACATTTTATAGCCAAAACTAAGCTCAAAAATCCGTTTGCAAAGGCTTGAGGAACCTAGCATGTGGCTTTTTTCGCTGAATTTTTTATCGACATAGAATAAATGGGCATACGATTGCGCGAAGCTGAAGCTAGTTTAGTCAAATTTAATCCAAAAGGACACAAGCAAACCTAAGTAAGCATAGCTATGATTGATGAAAGAATGGCTTTATCGACGTCATCAGGAATAAGTCGAAGCACGCTTGTGTGTATTGGGCACTTTAACTGGTGCCTTTAATGAGTATTAATCGTTTTGCTGATCCTCAACGTATCTCTGGTAATGATGCTTCTATTGCCAACGAGTCGTTATTATCCCATAGATACAGTGGGTTTTAAGGCTTCGTTGTTTGACATAACGCGCAAACGAATTTGATTGAGGACACTTGTTGAGGGCAGTTGATGCAGACTTTAGTTAGCCTTGGGAGGGGTGAGCACTTGTCTTGGGCTAAGGGCAGTTTTGTAGCTAAATCAATACCTATGTTTTTTGCCCATTGCTTTGGTCGTGGGGCTTGTATCATGATGCTGCGAGTCTGTAGCGTACTATTTGGCTTGTTATCTTTTCAGTCTATGGCTGCTGAGATTGACATTGCTGAGATTGACATTATTGACATCAGTGTTCCGGACGCCGAAAAAGTAAAAGTGAAGCTATGGGTCGACCATGGTCTGGATGCTGTGAGCAAGACGTTAGGTCCGCTGCCGCAAAAACGTATCGAAATAGAAGTGATACAGCAGCGTAATGCTCGTGAACCGGTTCCTTTTGCCGAAGTGATCCGCGATAACCCCATTAAAGTTAAGTTGACCGTTGATGCTTTCGCTACTTTAGACGATTTTATAGAAGATTGGACTTTGTACCATGAGTTGTCGCATTTATATTTGCCATATTTAGATTATCCCTCCTTTTGGCTTACAGAGGGTTTTGCAACTTATATGCAATATGTGGTGATGCTTAATAGTCAGATAATTAATCGTCAGTCGTTTATTGAGCGTATGCGCGATGGTTTCATTCGTGGCGCCAATCAAATAAAAAAGCATCCAGGTCGACTTGCTGATGTGGCGGATGATATGTGGCAGAGAGGGCATTTAAGCGAGTTTATTGGTCTGGTGCGGCGTTTTTTGTTGAAGTTGATTATCAATTAATGAGTCAAGGCCTTAGTCTTGCGAATGTTATTACACGTTTTAGCCAATGTTGTTTAAGTAAAAATAATACCGGGAAACAGCTAATGACTGAATTTGATCATCTTACAAATACCACGGTTTTTACTGACGCTTACTTACTGTATGCAAAGCGACGGGACTTTCCTAAAATCTCTGCTCTTCAAATTGAGAGAGTTGCTGATTATTACTCTGAGCATTAAAGCCGTTAAATAAACAAGCAACAATGGCTAAACATCAGAGTTGTCTAGCAAAGAAAACACGAATCACACCAATATATACGTTTAAATGCAGCGAAGTGGCATAACAACATTTATGCCACTTTTTGAGGCTAAATTGCCGAAAAAAAAACAAAGCGCTGTCACTAACCGTGACTAATAAAATCGCCAGCGGCATTAGGTAAACTAGACTGTTTTGCAACCGCTTTCATTGCCTTGGTTAGCTTACTTAAGTCCGTCGAACTAATGCAGTAAGGCGGCATAATATAGATAAGATTAGAGAAAGGTCTAATCCACACGCCTAAATCTACAAATTGCTGCTGAAGCTCGGCGGTATTAAGGGTACTAGACATTTCTAATACACCTACGCCACCTAAGACTCTGACATCTACAACATTCGAATAATCGGCTGCTTCTGCTAACTCCATTTTTAATTGAGCTTCGATGGCACAGATTTGTTGTTGCCAATGATTCTCTTTGATGAGTTTAAGGCTCGCTACTGCAGCTGCGCAAGCTAATGGGTTCCCCATAAAAGTAGGACCATGCATGAACACACCTGCTGGAGAGTCACTTACTCCTTGTGCGACTTCGTCACTGCATAGGGTAGCGGCTAAAGAAATATAACCACCAGTTAGTGCCTTACCCAAACAAAGGATATCAGCTTCAATAGCACTATGTTCATAGGCAAAAAGTTTGCCTGTGCGGCCAAACCCGGTAGCTATCTCATCTAATATAAGTAGCACATTATATTTGTCGCACAATTTACGCAGTGCAGCTAAGTAGTCTGGGTGGTAAAAACGCATACCGCCAGCACCTTGCATGATAGGCTCAACCAGCACTGCTGCAATTTGTTGATGACTATCTTCAAATAATTGGGCGATTTCGGTCAGTTCTTGCGGATCAAACTCTTCACCGAAACGAGATTGCGGCGCGGGGGCAAACAACTGTTTGGTAACCAGTTCGCCAAACATGGTGTGCATACCGCCTTCTGGATCACAAACACTCATGGCAGCAAAAGTATCGCCATGGTAACCGTTCTTGATTGTGAGGATCTTTTGCTTGTTTGGCTGAGCTCGACCTTGCCAATACTGCAGTGCCATTTTCATGGCAACTTCAACAGAAATTGAACCAGAATCGGCTAAAAAGACCTTGGTTAATTTAGGGCTGGTTAGTTCTACAAGTAAACGAGCTAGCTCAACTGCTGGTCGATGAGTTATTCCGCCAAACATAACATGGCTCAATTGCGCCGTTTGTTGCTGCATGGCCGCAACAATTTTCGGGTGACTATAACCATGAATACAAGCCCACCAGGAACTCGTACCATCGATTAACTTGCTACCGTCTTGCAATTGTAATTCAACACCTTCAGCTGCCACCACACCGTAAGCGGGCAGCGAATTAGTCATTGACGTATAAGGATGCCACAAATGATCTTTATCAAATTGAAGGTCAATACTGTTTGTCGTAGACTGATTATATTTGCTCATAAATTAACCGTTAGTAAACCTTTTAGTTCGTATGACATTGACAGGTTACGGCCTGCAGGTATGCTAAGCAAGAAAAATATAGTCGTAATTAACTAGGCACTTATTTGTAGTTATTTGTTTTTTATATTAAATAGTGTATTACCCTGTACAGGTTTATATTGATTAGTCACTTAGTCGAATACCTAAGGGGTTATTTGCAATATAAAGCGAATGCAGTAAATAACCTCAATATTAAAGATTGGTCTAGTTATAGCGGTAACTCACCAGTTAACAACAATTAATAATAACGTCTTGTGATTTGAAATCAGTGAGCAAAAGGGAACCAAATGTCTGAAGTACAGCTAAGAAATGATTGGAAACGTCAAGAAATTGAAGCACTTTTTGCTTTGCCAATGAACGATCTTTTATTTCAAGCGCACAGTATTCATCGCCAAGAATTTGATCCAAATGAAGTTCAGATCAGTCGTTTGTTATCGATTAAAACCGGTGCTTGCCCTGAAGACTGTAAGTATTGCCCACAAAGCGCTCGTTACGACACAGGTCTTGAGAAAGAGCGCTTAATGGCGATGGAAACAGTATTAACAGAGGCGCGCAGTGCAAAAGCTGCTGGTGCTTCACGTTTTTGTATGGGCGCTGCTTGGCGCAACCCTAAAGAGCGCGACATGCCATACTTAAAGACCATGGTCGAAGAAGTCAAAGCGTTAGGCATGGAAACGTGTATGACCTTAGGCATGTTGTCAGCAGATCAAGCTAATACACTGGCAGAGGCTGGTTTAGATTATTACAACCATAACTTAGATACTTCTCCAGAATATTATGGCGATGTGATCACCACTCGCACTTATCAGAGCCGTTTAGATACCCTAAGCAATGTACGCGCATCAGGTATGAAAGTATGTTCAGGTGGTATTGTTGGTATGGGTGAAAAAGCGACAGACCGCGCAGGACTCATTCAACAGCTTGCCAATCTAGATCAACACCCTGATTCGGTACCGATTAATATGTTGGTAAAAGTCGAAGGTACGCCATTTGAAAAGCTTGATGATTTAGATCCATTAGAATTTGTGCGCACAATCGCTGTTGCGCGTATCACTATGCCTAAATCTCGGGTGCGTTTATCTGCAGGTCGTGAAAATATGACCGAAGAGTTGCAAGCAATGTGCTTCTTTGCCGGTGCTAACTCAATTTTCTACGGTTGTAAGCTGTTAACGACACCAAATCCTGAAGAAAACGATGATATGGCGTTATTTAAAAAGTTAGGCTTGCACCCTGAGCAAGGCGTAGCAGCCACTAAAGAGCAAGATCAAGCGATGCTTGCCAAAGCTGCTGCACAGCAAGATAAGAAGCAATCAGCGTTTTATGATGCTGCTGCGCTCTAGTTGCACTTGAAGGGCATAAATAAGCGCAAAAACAAATAAAGAGTAATTAAAGCAACAGCTAAAATCGTAGAAATCTAACCATTGCAATCGCTTATACCTCGGAGACTTACAGAGAGGTATAAGCACTACACGCTTTTAAATTGAGCCTAATCAATGTCAGAAAGTTCCAATCAAGCACAACTACTAGAAACCCTTACAACTCGTATTGTTAATCGAAATTTAGCGCTTAACGAGCAAGGTTTATTGAGAAAACGTACCAATCTAGTACTGGATCCTAGTCAGTCAAATTACTTTGAAGTTGATGCATTACCCTATGTTAATTTCAGCAGTAATGATTATTTAGGTTTATCAACATCCGCAGAGGTCGTTGATGCACTGCATCAAGGTGCTAAAGACTATGGTGTCGGCAGCACTGCTTCACCGCTCGTTGTTGGTTATACAGAGGCACATGTAAAGCTTGAAAAAGCACTCTGCGATGTCACAGGTCATGAAGCGGCATTACTATTTTGTTCCGGTTTTAGCGCTAACAATGCCATGATGAAAACCTTGTTTGAATCCCATGATGTGGTAGTTGCCGATAAGTTTATTCACGCGTCTGTCATCGATGGTATTCAAGATAGTGGCGCGACACTAAAACGTTTTACTCACAATGACGTTGATAGCGCTAAGTCTTACTTTGACCGTTTTAGTCCCAGAGCACTGATCACTGAAAGCGTATTTAGCATGGATGGTGATATAGCGCCGCTAGCTGAACTTTCTGCGCTTTGTCAGCAAAACAATGCGTGGTTGATTGTCGATGATGCCCATGGCTTTGGTGTCATTGGTGAAGATGGTTTTGGCGTCACTAGGCTTGCTGATGAGGTGAAAGTTGATGCGCAGTTAGTCACATTCGGCAAAGCGCTTGGTGGACAAGGGGCTGCGATTTTAGGTAGTCGTGAGTTAATTGATTTTCTGGTTGCTAATGCACGTCATTATATATATTCAACGGCGTTATCACCTGCGAGTGCAGCAGCTGTTTTTACTGCGCTAACGGTAATAGAGAAACAACCAGAATTAAGACAAAGACTCAATGACAACATCAGTTATTTTCGAGCCCAGTGCGCGAACAACAATATTGAGCTAACTGATTCGTTAACTGCGATACAACCGATTATTTTAGGCGACAGCGCTAAAACCATGGCTGTTGCTCAGCGCCTTAAAGAACACGGGTTTTGGTTAGGAGCAATTAGACCGCCAACTGTAGCTCAAGGTAGCGCAAGGCTAAGATTGACACTAAACACTAATCATTGTCAGCAAGATATCTCGGCTTTAGTTGATGTGTTAGCTGATATTTTAAATAATGACTAATCATTAAATGAATGATCGACACTTTTTAGGATCCAATGCAGTGAATAAAGGATCAAATGGGCTAAGCCAGCGGGTGGCGACATGTTTCTCTGCTGCTGCAGATCAATACCATAGTTATGATGTGTTGCAGCAGCAAACTGCTAAACGATTACTGGCACAAATGTCGCCCTGTAAACATTTGTTAGATATTGGAGCAGGTCCAGGCACTAGCTTTACTCACCTAAACGGGTTAGAGCAAGTTACCAGTCTTGATATTGCGCCGGGCATGCTACGAATATTGGCTACTAACTTTCCTGAATACCTAGCCGTTTGTGGAGATGCACAAAACCTGCCTTTTGCGTCAGCAAGCGTTAACGGGATCTACTCTAATGTAGCCCTGCAGTGGTGCGATGATTTGGAGCTGGCAATTAGCGAGGCTAATCGAGTATTAACAGCTGGCGGGGAAATCAATTTAAGCATAGTGGCGCAAGATAGTTTGTATCAGCTACGCGATCTCGGTTTTAAAATAAACCAGTTTATAGCACCAAGTCGTTTGCTGGCATGTTTTGATACTGATCTTTGGCATATTGAGGTGTGCGAGACTCAAGCGGTTAATGTTTATTTTTCTGATCTCAAAGCGATGTTGCAGTCAATCAAAGGGGTAGGGGCTGCGATTGTTAAGCCTGCGAAAGCCACTAACTTGCCTCAAGTCACACTGAGAGGACGTAAAGATTGGCAAGCACTGCAAGCTAAGGCAGAGTTGAGCCGAGCCCCAGAGGGCCTTCCCCTAACTTATAATATTAGCTTTATTAAGGCGCGCAAAAAGCGTTAATCGCAGCTGAGCGACTTGGAGAGAACATGACTTTTTTTGTAACCGGTACAGATACCGACTGTGGTAAAACGCTTATCTCATCTGCTTTATTAACTGCTGCTAAAGGTGAAACTCTTGGTTTTAAACCAATTGCATCAGGTTGTGCTACAACTGAAAGTGGTTTGCGTAATAGCGACGCCTTAGCGCTAATGGCGGCCTCAACCATCAAACTGCCTTATGAAGATATTAATCCTTTTGCTTTTGAACCTGCTATAGCTCCGCATATTGCAGCTGCAGAGAAAGGTGTTGAGTTGCTTCCTAACCGTATCACGGCACAACTTAAAATGGCAGAGTATGTTGGTGCCGATTTTTGTGTGATTGAGGGTGCTGGTGGTTGGCGTTTACCACTTGGACAAGGGCATTTCTTATCTGAAGTTGTGCAATCAATGCAACTACCAGTGATCCTTGTTATTGGTATGAAATTGGGTTGTTTAAACCATGCATTATTAACTGCAGAAGCAATTAAGGCCGATGGTTTGAATATTATTGGTTGGGTTGCAAATCAAGTGGATCCAGAGATGGCTAATCAAGCTGAGAATCTGGATTTTCTAAAACAAAACATAACTGCACCTTTTATTGGCTATGTCCCCTATCTTGCAGAGCCATCAGCAGCGAATGCGGCAGAATACCTAGATCTTAGTGTTTTAGGTTAATTAGTCACTAGCACAATTAAGATTGTTTGGGTAAATGGTTTACCACATAAGTGCTAAATCATTTGCCGTTAAAGGTTTTATGTAGACGTGTAGTGCTAGAATACTTGCTTGCTAATTGAGCAATTAAGTCAGCGTATCTCATTGTTAAAAAAGATTAATCAATAACAGACAGAATATTAGGGTAACGGGGATCATTTTAATCTTAGATTAATGAACTCACCCTAGAATCTGAGCGCCTGATATAAAGTGGAGCGAAGTCGTCTACTATTGAAGCGACAAGGCAAAATTTTTGCTGTCTCCCCTTGAAATCTCGTTTACCGGACATATTATGTCTTTTAAGAGTGTATATCAGGTACTTTGTATCCTACAGGAGCTTAAATGAAGCGTATATTTTTACTGATTGCCACTAACATGGCGATCTTACTAGTGGCATCTATTGTGATGTCTATTTTAGGTGTAAACACCTCAACCATGGGCGGACTACTTGTATTCGCAGCAATTTTTGGTTTTGGTGGTGCATTTATAAGCTTAGCTATTTCAAAGTGGATGGCTAAAAAGACCATGGGTTGTGAAGTGATCACAACACCACGTGATAACACTGAGCGCTGGTTAGTTGAAACCGTTGCACGTCAAGCAGAGCAAGCTGGGATTAAAATGCCAGAAGTGGCAATTTACCAATCTCCAGAGCTAAACGCATTTGCAACAGGTCCAAGCAAGAACAATTCTTTAGTTGCAGTAAGTAGCGGCCTATTGTACGGCATGAGCCAAGATGAAATCGAAGCTGTACTTGCTCACGAAGTTAGCCACGTAGCTAACGGAGACATGGTGACATTGACCCTTATCCAAGGCGTTGTGAACACCTTCGTTATTTTCGCTGCTCGTGTTGTAGCTGGCATTATCAATAACTTCGTTGCAAGTAACGATGAAGAAGGTGAAGGCCTAGGTATGTTTGCATACATGGCAGTCGTTTTCGTTCTTGATATGTTATTTGGTATTTTGGCTTCAATCATCGTTGCTTACTTCTCACGAATTCGAGAATACAGAGCCGATGAAGGCGCTGCAAAACTTGCTGGTAAAGAGAAGATGATTGCAGCACTTGATAGATTACGCCAAGGCCCTGAAACAGGAGCAATGCCAGCATCTATGTCTGCACTTGGTATTAACGGTAAGAAGTCTATGGCGGAATTGATGATGAGTCATCCACCACTAGAAAAGCGTATTGCGGCGTTACGCGCTAGCTAATATTGCATATTGCTAAACAAAGCGGTTTGAGTTGATAAAGCTCAAACCGCTTTTTTATTGCTCAAAATCAAGGTGATAAATAGTGAAAACGAGCATATTCCACGAGTTAATTTGATTGAGCGCACGTTTTGCCCAAAACCACAATGATATGATCTTGCAGCTAAATTAGTTGCGAATTAGATAATGCTTAGCTAAATTAATCTAAGTCGTGCTAAAAAATATTGATCGCAAGATGAAAACAACCTGACATATAAGTTTTCACTATGCGCCCATCAAATGAGGATACAATTGTGAGCAATAAACTACTGAGCGTAATCTTTGGCGCGGCATTCGCTGCGTTAGCACTATCTCCTTCTGCTTTTGCTGAAGGTCAAGAACTTGCTGAAATGCATGCAGAAATGGACGGTTGTGAGGCGTGTCACGCTGACGGTTCTCCATCTGCAGACGGCGAGTATGAATTTGAACAGTGCCAAGCTTGTCACGGTACATTAGCTGAAATGGACGCAGTTCACCAACCACATGATGGCATGCTAATGTGTGCTGACTGTCACGCACCGCACGAAATGAATGTCGGTGATAAGCCAACTTGTGACAGCTGTCATGATGACGGTCGTACAGCTGAGTCTGTACTTAAGTAATTTTGAATTAATTCAAAACTCTAAATTGAGCCAGCTAGAAAGCTGGCTTTTTTATGGCTAAAATTTGATGAGTATATCTCGTTGTTATGTGTTCAATTTTTTGATTAAACATCAAGTGATTAACATTATTTAGCACGTTAGTGTCGAGTAATTATGCTGCTCTATGTCTTGCTGCCTTTTATAGTTATTACACTATCGACGGGGTGAAACTTTGCTATATTCGTGGAGAAATCGCGGGTTTAGTGGCATAACTTGTACATAAACTCTCCCCATTCTGCTCGGTTTTTATGATTAAAGACCACATGTATTCACTTAAATCATTTCCATATTGTGTGCACTCTTAGTGCATATAAATGCACTTAAGTTGGGCGTATATTGATTTTTCCTCTTACTTGTTAGCCTTGTATAACGCATTTTCTAGAATTAAAACAGTTGTTTAAATTTTGGCTTATTATTTGCTTTGTCTCCTATATGACTTTCATTGAGGAGCGAGCAAATGCCGAGCTGTAAAACAACATGCGCTTACTGCGGTGTAGGCTGCGGGATAGAGATCAGCCGAGGTATATCAGAGGAAAAAAATTTCAAAGCTTCGATAACTCAATCTGATAATGCTTTTAAAAAGGTCAGTGTATCTAGGTCGAGGGAGGGTAATCTTAAGCATATCGATCTATATGGCGACGCAATACATCCTGCAAATTTTGGTGAGTTATGTGCCAAGGGCATGAGTTTGCTTGAAGGGACAAAGGTCCCAAATAAACTGCTTTATCCACGATTAAACCGAAGACAGAACCATTGCGATAGTGACAAGGACGAGACTGAAACAGTAAAAGTCAATGCCAGCAAAACGATTATTTGGGACGAGGCGATCGATAAGATTGCATCGAAATTTAACAGCATTATTGCAAAGCATGGCCCTGATTCAATTGCGTTTTATTTATCAGGGCAATTGCTTACAGAAGATTATTACGTTGCAAATAAGTTGGCTAAAGGCTTTTTAGGCTGCGCAAATATCGATACTAATTCGCGTTTGTGTATGTCTTCAGCCGTCACTGCGCATACTCGTGCTTTCGGTGAAGATGTTGTTCCAGGTTGTTATCAAGACTTTGAATTGGCAGATGTTATTGTTCTTGTTGGAGCCAATACCGCTTGGACACACCCGGTATTGTTTAAACGCATTCTTGCGGCCAGAGAACAAAAGGGAACTAAGTTGGTGGTTGTCGATCCTCGTAAAACCGCTACGGCATCTTATGCCGATCTGCATCTGCAATTGCAACCAGGATCAGATCTGGCTTTATTTAATGGGTTATTAAGTGCAATTAGTCACTCAAGTCGAAAAAATCCTTTTTATATTCAAAATAATACCCAAGGATTTGAAGAAGCAATTCAAGCAGTAAACTCATGTCATTCTCTTGAGAAGGTGGCTGTTAAAACGGGGTTAACAGTTAAAGATATTAGCTGGTTTTATCAGCTCTATACCGCGACTGCGCCTCTGGTTTCAGCAGCAAATAAAGTTGTTACAGCCAGTGGGCAAGGTGTAAATCAATCTCTTATCGGTACAGACACCTATAATGCCATTATTAATTGTCATCTAGCGATGGGCGATATAGGACAACCTGGTTGTGGACCTTTTTCTTTAACTGGTCAGCCAAATGCAATGGGCGGACGTGAAGTTGGTGGTATGGCGACCCAACTTGCTGCACATATGGGATTTACTTTGCAGGAGCGCAACTTACTTAGTGAGTATTGGCAAACAGAGTCTGTAGTAAAAAGCAAAGGACTTACCGCGACAGAAATTTTCAGCCAGATGGCGTCGGGTGAAATCAAGGCCATATGGATAATGGGTACTAATCCATTAGTGTCATTACCCGATACGTCTTTAGTTAAACGAGGACTTAAGCGCTGTGAGTTTGTGGTGGTGTCAGATATTACTGCTGATACAGATACGGCTAAATACGCAGACTTACTTTTGCCTGCCCAAGGTTGGTCAGAAAAGTCAGGAACGGTGACCAATAGTGAGCGGACCATTAGTCGCCAGCGTCGTTTTGTTACACCACAAGGCGAATCAAAAGCAGACTGGTGGGCTATTTGCGAAGTCGCGAAGGCGCTTGGATTTAAACAAGGTTTTAATTTTACCAATAGTCATCAGATTTTTACCGAGCACGCGATGCTTACCGATAAAGTGGTTAGTCACTTTCCCAATAAGCAATTTACCTTAGCTGGTTTAAGCCATATCAGCGAGCAGGAGTACGACCAGTTTGGGCCAATGCAGTGGCCTATTACCAAAAAGAGCGAGCAATTAAGCTGTTTGCAAATTAATACTTTAAGTAAAGATAAGCCTCAAGAGCTGCTTAATATTCCCCTAAAACAAAAAACGCTACAACCGTCTCAATATTTACCTCAAAAACGCTTATATCAAGATGGGCGTTTTTCAACGAACAATGGTTTGGCCAATTTCATTGCAACGCCTTTGTTAACACAAGAAGTTGATAAAAAGTCTGTGTCAAATGGAATATGGCTTAACTCTGGCAGATCGCGAGATCAGTGGCACACCATGACGCGAACGGGTCATATTGCCAGCCTATCGGCAAGTGATTATCAACCTGAGGTTTTGCTTAACCCTTTTACCTTGGATAAATTGCAGATGGCTTCTGGAGATCTTGTCAAACTGACTGGGGTTAATTCAAATGAAAACATGTTTGCAAGAGCGGTTGCTGATGAGGCTATGTTACCGGGCTCAGCTTTCTGTTCGATGCATTGGTCAACTCAATTTAGCCACAGTGGGGGGGTCAATCAGCTACTGGAAAGTTATGTAGATCCTTGGTCATTGCAACCAGGGTTTAAGCACCAACGGGTGCAAATTGAGGCTTATCCCGTTGCGGTTCAAGGGATCATCTGGGGTACGTCTGTTGTGGATTTCAGACAGCTTATTTGGTGTGTAAAGCAAACCATTAATGATGGTGTTTGTCATCATTTTGCGGCGGTAAAAGCAGAGCTTGTTAGTAAAGCATTTAGCGATGCAGTTGGTTTATCAAATATCCCTGCGCAAACATTGGAGTGGCAGTTTTCAGGTTACACGATTACCTGTTTGCTCAAGCAAGGCTCTGTCATTGGTCTTTGCATTAGTGATAGCCGAGAAGTCAAAGTTGATGTGAATGCGGTGCAAGCTCTGCTTAATCAACGCGTTGATAATGAATGGCTAAGCAAGCTATCTAGGCTTATTAAAGCAGGTGGAAGCCCGTTAATTTGTGCTTGTAACGGCGTAACTCAAGCTGCGATCTCTGCCAATATGCTTGAGACAATACAAACTCTTGGCACTGAGCAACTTGAGGTAACCCAATTGGTAAATAATGCTAAGCAAACATTAGGTTGTAGTGCTGCTTGTGGCAGTTGTCTTAATCAAGTCACAGATCTTGCGAGAGTGGCGCTAAAATCCGCAGAACTGGCGACACAGGAGGTGGCATGATGCAGGGAATAGAATTTATTAAGCAGGTGCTATTTAAGTCTTTGAACAATATAAAATTTATTAATTCTGAAACGGTTGAGGAGTTTAGCGCTCAACAATTGACAACTTCTCAACTTAGTGGGCAATTGAATATTGATGAATTGTGCTCGCTCAAGCGAACTGGTGTGGAAAGTACAAACACAGAGACAAGAATTCAGCAACTAAAGCAACTTGCCTTACAGTGCTTTAAGAGCTCTGAGCAAAATAAACTCATTAATAAACAATATCAGATTGTAAAAATTGTTGGCGCAGGCTGTGGTGACATTGAGTTACTCACTTTAAAAGCGGCAAAGGTGATTACAGAGGCGGATGTCATTGTTTATGACAATTTAGTTTGTGCAGAGATTTTACAATTAGCAGCGACTCATTGCCGCCTTATCTACATGGGGAAGCGTTTTGCACAGAAAAGTCGTACCCAGGATGAGATTAACCAAAGTCTTTATCATTTGGCTATCTCGGGGGTAAAAGTGGTGCGACTCAAAGGTGGCGACCCAAATGTTTTTGGCCGCGGAGGTGAAGAGGCACTATTTCTAGCTAAACGGGGTGTTAAGAGCGAGTTTATTGCTGGTGTTACTGCGGCTTTGGGTTGCGCCGCAAGCAGTGGCATCCCACTGACCCATAGAAAAGTAGCTCGAAGCGTCACTTTTGTTACTGGCAGAACCTGCGATAACAAAAAAGAGCAAGCAGTTATAGATGAATGGCAAGGCTTGCTTTCAGCTAATAGCACCTTAGTGTTTTATATGGGTAAAGAGAAGGCGTTAGATATTGCAACGGGATTAATGTTAGCTGGCGCAGAAGGCTGTTTACCTGTTGCTTTTATTACCAATGGTGCAAGGCAATCACAGACAATAAAGTTCAGTCGTGTTGATCAAATGGCGCAAGATGCACTAAGCATCAAGCAAACCGGGCCGACGCTCATCATAGTGGGAGAAGTGGTCTCGATTGGCGCTGAGCTTGAACATTGCCTGGCATTTTGTTCACAATCTATTGCCGCTAATGAGTGTGTATATGGATAAAGCAAACCTATGTGCAGTATCAACGAGCAATTTACTAATGGGACATATTGGTAGCTGCAAACCTGATAAGCTGATTGACAAAGCCGGCTATATAAAACTTATCCAGGCGCTGGGACGCGGAAAAAAAGGCTCGCGAAGCTTAAGCCTTAATGAAAGTTTTCAACTCATCCAAGGATTTAAATTTGGCATTGGAACGGCGGCTCAATTAAGTGCAGCGCTTATGTTAATGCGAGTTCGAGGTGAAAGCGCCGAAGAGATTGCAGGGGTAACACTTGCGCTAAAGCAAAGCGTTGATCCCCAGTGGCAATCGCTAAATATTACCCTTGATTGGCCTTGTTACGCAGGTAAACGCGATCAGTTACCTTATATGCTCTTTTGTGCCAAAGCTTTGGCAAAGCAAGGTGAGCGAATACTTATTCATGGTGACAATCGTGTATTGCATCATCGTCATCATGTAGGCGATGTCATTCAAGCTTTAGGCATAGTTGAGGTCAACTCAGCTGCGGAGGCTCAAGTTATATTAGACCGAGATGGGCTTTGTTATGTCAATGCAGACAAGCTCACCGCATTTGCCGATACCTTTAAAGATCTTCACCAACAATTAGGCTTAAGAAGCCTTTATCAAACGGCGATACGCTGTTTGAATCCCGGCAATGCTCAATTAAACATACGCAGTTATTTTCACGGTGGTTTAGCATCGCTGCACGTTAAGGTTGCTAAGCTTTTGGCGCAGTACGTGCCAGCATCAAGGGTGTTGATTTTTAAAGGCTATCAAGGTGAAGCTGAAATTAATCCAAGATGCAGTACTAAGCTGTTTATTAGTCCGTGGCAGGATATTGATTGTCAATCTGCTGGCGTTAGCGGCGAGGACGAAGTGTTAAGCATTAATCTACCGACAGCGTTAGATATGCTGAGAGGTGATAAGTTACTTGCCAAGCATTTGTCTGCAAACTGGTTAACCACCTTAATTGGGAGTAACACCGAATATTTACCGACAAAAGTCGCTACTGTTGACGTTGAGAAAGAAACCGTTATCGACACAAATGAGCGCGTCCGTGCAAAGGCGGTCATTGAAAGCACGCTATCCGCAGTAAATTTACTAAAAAATCCATCATTAACCTTAACTGATGCACGTAGACAGGCCGAGCATTTAACTGAGCAAAGCTTTGCCTATTTAATTCGAGATATTAAAAGCCCTGAGCTGATGAACAGCCCTGAGCGAATAGACAGCTCTGAGCGGGTAGATAGTCCTGAACAGGTAAACAGCCCTGAGCTGATAGATAGCCTTGAGCTGATAGATCGACTCGAGCAGAGGGACAGTTCTGACAGTATAAATAGCCCTGAAACCAAGCAAGTTCCAAAGCTAACGAGTCGTAATAAGCAAGAGGAGTCTGCAAATGCGCATTATTAGCTTTACGGAATCGAGCGACCAGTGCTATGTGAGCCAGCTAAATCATGCAGGGCATCAACTGCTGCCAATATCGAATTTATTAGAATGTGAGCGTATTCATTTTGAAGCACAGTCAGACTTGTTGCTGTTAAACCTTAAAAAAATCACCGAGAGTCATTTAGCGTTTATTGCTCGCTTAATGGATTTTTCCCCCGTGAGCTTGATTGTTTGCAGTGAGCAGATCAGCGAAAACCAGTTAACGCGTTTACTACAGTGCGGGCGCATAACGTATACGCCGCAAACATTATCCGCGAGCCGTATTAATGCTGTGATAGAGCTGGCGTTACTGCGTTTTAAAGTGGCGAATAACACATTATCTAAAATTGAGCATCTTGAGCAGAAATTAGTTACTGAGCAAATTATTTATCAAGCGAAAAGTAAGTTGCAATCAGTTGGACTTAATGAACAGCAAGCACATCAACAATTGCAGCAATATGCTATGCAGCATGGAACAAGCCTTGTTGCTGTGGCAAAAGAGTTGTGTAAGTAGTCCTGCACTGTCGATGTTCTCCAATGAACCAAATAAGTGCAAGTAAAGTGAGTCAGTTAGCCGTGCTGAAAAAGCACAGCGAGACGATAAATGTTTTTATCTAATTAAAACAGTGACCTGCATTCGCTTTCGTGCGGGTGTTTAAGCTGGCATGCGTTTTGCGACTGATTGAATGATGTGCTCTTAGTAGCATGAGCTTAGTAACACAGACGTATTAATTATAAAGCAGCTTTAAAATGGTCTGGTTATTAAAAGCTGCCATCAAAATTTAATGGATTTCGGGCAAAGGCGCCATCTTCTGTAGAGGAGTGGCGCCTTTTTGTTTGCCCAAAATAGTTAACACAGGGGGCGTGAAATGGAACAAGCAAAACAGAAATTGCTAGTTGTGGGTAACGGCATGGTTGGGCATTACTTTATTGAGCAACTGTGTCAGCAGAAAATGAGTCAATATTACGATATTCAAGTGTTAGGTGAAGAGCAAATTGCCGCTTACGATCGCGTCCAGTTATCAAAATATTTTGAATCGGGTAGCGCAGACAGCTTGATGCTAGCCAGTCAAGCAGAGTATCAAAAACAGGGCGTCACCTTGCATTTAGGCCAAAAAGCGACGGCGATTGATACTGCTAATAAACAGGTTGTGACTGAGCAGGGGCGGATGAGTTATGACAAACTCGTATTAGCCACTGGCTCATACCCATTTGTGCCGCCAATTAATGGTAATGATAGGTCTGATTGCTTGGTGTATCGCACTATTGACGATCTAAAGGCCATTGAGCAAGCAGCTAGCCGTTCTCGCTCTGGCGTCGTCGTCGGCGGCGGTCTTCTTGGACTTGAGGCCGCTAATGCGCTGCAGTCATTAGGGCTCGATACTCATGTCGTGGAATTTGCGCCTCAGTTAATGTCTGTACAGCTTAATGAGCGCGGGGGACAACTGTTAAAACAGAAAATTGAAGCGCTTGGCGTTAACGTCCATCTAAATAAGGCCACCACAGCAATTGTTGATGGAGAGCGTGCTCGTCATCGAATGAATTTTAGTGACGGTAGTTTCCTTGAAGCCGATATGTTGGTCTTTTCAGCGGGGATCCGCCCACAAGATAGCCTAGCGAGAGGCACAGATATCGAGGTAGGGGAGCGCGGTGGCATTGTTATTGATGACTACTGTCAAACTTCAATTACCGATGTTTTTGCCATTGGTGAGTGTGCATTGTGGCAGCAAAAAATATTTGGATTAGTAGCGCCTGGTTACCAAATGGCGAATGTCGTGGCATCACAAATCACAGCCGAGTACCTCAATAATACGCCAAGTCAGTTTAAGGGCGCAGATATGAGCACCAAGCTTAAACTGCTGGGAGTTGATGTGGCTTCCATTGGTAAAAGTCGCGGCTTTGAAAATGCCCAATATGTTGAACTGTCTGATAGACAGGCGGGGATCTACAAAAAACTTTGGCTTGATGAAACCGGCGAATACTTAAAAGGGGCGGTATTGGTTGGCAATGTGGATGAATATACCAGTTTACTCAGCGCGTATTTGTCAGCAGAGCCACTGGAGGCGCCTGCAGCGACATTGTTACTGGCTGATAATTCAGCCCCGATTAGTCTAAAAGATAATGCGATAGTGTGTTCTTGTCATCAGGTAACCAAGTCCGCTATCTGTGAACAAGTTCGAGAAGGAAAACATAGTTTAACAGAAATTAAATCCTGCACTAAAGCCGCTTCAGGCTGTGGTGGCTGCGCTGCAGTGGTTGAGCAAATTATTGATGAAGCGCTAGTTGAGCAAGGTATAGAAACAGAGCAAGGGGTGTGTTGCCACTTTGAACATGATAGACAAGCCTTGTTTCATTTGTGCCAAGTTGGCGGCATTAAAGACTTCAGCACGCTTTATCAACAACACGCAAAAGCCGGTGCGTCAAGCTTAGCGCTAGGTTGTGAGATCTGTAAGCCATTAGCGGCGTCGATTTTCGCCACATTAGACAATGACTATGTGCTTTCAGAGCAGCATGTGGCGCTGCAAGATACCAATGATGCTTACTTAGGTAATTTGCAAAAAGATGGCAGTTACTCAGTCGTACCACGTATTGCTGGTGGCGAAATCACTCCTGATAAATTGATTGCCATAGGTGAAATAGCTAAAAAATTTGACCTTTACACCAAAATCACTGGTGGCCAAAGAATTGATATGTTTGGGGCGCAATTATCAGAGCTACCGCAAATATGGCAACAATTGATCGAAGCTGGGTTTGAAACGGGTCATGCCTATGGTAAGTCGTTACGTACGGTAAAGTCCTGTGTTGGTGATACTTGGTGCCGTTACGGCGTACAAGACTCGGTTAGCTTAGCCATCGCATTAGAAAATCGTTATAAGGGCCTGCGCGCTCCGCACAAAATTAAAATGGCCGTATCAGGCTGTACGCGTGAATGCGCCGAAGCCCAAAGCAAAGATATCGGTGTGATTGCATCCGAAAATGGCTGGAACCTTTATGTTTGCGGTAATGGTGGCATGCGCCCACGACATGGGGATTTGTTTGCGACTGACTTATCGACAGAGCAGTTGGTCAGTTACATTGATCGGATCTTGATGTTCTATTCGAAAACAGCAGGCAGATTACAACGCACTTCTGTATGGATGGAGTCATTAGCGGGCGGCCTCGAATATCTGCAATCTGTGATTATTGGCGATGAACTTGGACTCGCAGCAGAGCTTGAAGCACAGATGAAAAAGGTGGTGAGCAGCTATCAGTGTGAATGGCAGACCAGTCTAAATGATAAACATTTCCTCAGTCGTTTTGATGAGTTTGTCAACCCTCAAGATGCGCCTGAATATAGTGAAAATCCATACCAATATCTGCGTGAGCAGAAATTTCCAATGCAGTCTGATGTACAAACATTTTCCACGGTAATCCCGTCAGCTAACAGGGTTGGAGATATTGCCGTTTCCATAATTGAAGAACAGGAGGTCATATTATGAGTTGGGTAACCTTATGTGAAGAGGCTGCGCTGCCAAGTAATAGAGGCGTAGCAGCATGGGCCTTAGGTAAAGCGATAGCCTTGTTTAATATGGGCGATAAAGGCATATTCGCACTTGATAATATCGATCCTGCAACAGGTGTAAGCGTGTTATCAAGAGGGCTAATTTGTGAGTTGGGCAATCAAATGTATGTGTCTTCTCCTATTCATAAACAGCACTATGATTTGCAAACCGGTCAGTGTTTAGAAAGCGCTACACTGAAGGTTAACTGTTATGAGGTAAAAAAGCTGCAGGGAAAAATTTTAGCTAAAGTTACATCTGTACCAACGCATATTGAGCAGCAATCAAGCCAAAGTGAGGAGGAATAAAATGAGTAGTCAAAAATTTAACCTCTTTAGCTTTAGTGGCAAGATGAAAGTTATGCATTTGAGTTGGATGGCGTTTTTTATCACCTTTGTTGTCTGGTTTAACGCAGCGCCGCTTATTAGTGTTATTGCCGATAGTATTGGCCTCACCAGCTCGCAAATTAAAACTTTATTGATTTTAAATGTTGCGCTGACGATTCCTGCGAGAGTCATCATAGGTATGGTCACTGACCGATTTGGCCCCAGAAGAGTGTATTCATTGTTGTTGGGCTTGTGCTCCATTCCTTGTTTTATATTTGCTGTCGGCACTAGCTTTGAACAGCTTGCTTTGGCGCGGTTCCTAATTGGCTTTATTGGCGCCGGTTTTGTGATTGGGATCCGTATGGTGAGTGAATGGTTTCCGGCTAAGGAGTTAGGCGTTGCTGAAGGAGTATATGGTGGTTGGGGTAACTTTGGCTCAGCCGCTGCGGCCTTTACCTTACCTGCGATAGCGCTAGCATTTGGTGGACAAGATGGTTGGCGTTACGCTATTGGCTTAACAGGCTTAATGAGCTTAGTTTTTGCTTTTATTTATTACTTTAACGTAACCGATACACCTAAAGGCTCAACCTATTTTAAGCCTAAAAAAGCAGGAGCGATGGAAGTCAGTAGTAAAGGCGATTTTGTTCTACTGGTGGTAATGAAGCTTCCTATGTATGCCACCTTAGGATTACTGGCTTGGAAACTCTCGCCAGCGGGTGTTGCAATGCTTTCAGCTAATATGGTCAATGGCATTTATCTGTTGTTATTTGCTATTTTTGCCGCCGATTTTTTGCAAACATTTAGTGTTAACAAGCAGGTGTTTACTGGGAAAGTGCCCGAGTTTGAACGCTATCAGTTTAAACAGGTGGCAGTGCTAAACGTACTCTACTTTTCAACCTTTGGTTCTGAACTCGCAATCGTGTCTATGTTACCCCTATATTTTGCCGAAACATTTGAATTAGGTATGGCCCAAGCGGGTATGGTTGCATCCTCTTATGCTTTTATGAATCTAATGTCTCGCCCTGGCGGTGGCTGGTTAAGTGATCGTTTTGGCCGCAAATCAACACTGCTCATATTAACCGCAGGACTTGCATTAGGTTATTTTGGTGTTGCACAAATAGACAGTAGCTGGGGATTACCTTTTGCTATTGCCATGGTTATGCTGTGCTCTTTCTTTGTGCAAAGTGGAGAAGGCGCGGTATTTGCTGCTGTGCCGTTAATTAAGCGCCGCCTAACAGGGCAAATTGCAGGCATGACTGGAGCGTACGGTAATGTGGGCGCGGTGTTTTTCCTAACGGTTTACTCCATGGTATCTACTCAGACTTTTTTCTATGTCATTGCTGCAAGCGCGGTATTTGGATTTTTTACACTGTTCTTTATGACAGAGCCCAAAGGTCATATTGCTGAAGTCAACGATGACGGTGAAGTGACATTAATTAGTGTCAGTTAAGACAATGGCTAGCACTGAATTGAAAGGCGAGGTATCTCGCCTTAAAGCCAGCTCTGGCGATACGTTGGCCACTATGAGTCGATCATCTTCTATTGATGGTGAACAGCACAGCTTTCCTTTCGCAACGGAAGTACAGCTGTGCTTATCGGCTGGTCAGTTTTCAGATAAAGGGGCTAAGGCGGAAAATGAGGATGCTATCGGGATCCGCGTTCCTAGTGGCCATTTGCTGACAAGTAAAGGAGCGGTATCAGCGATTAGCGATGGCGTTAGCCTTGCCGAAAAAGGCGCTGCAGCTTCAGCGATAAGCGTGAGCAATTTTTTAGCCGATTATTATTCAACTCCAGACCTTTGGTCAGTCAAGAAAGCGAGTTCAAAAGTACTAACGGCATTGAACCGTTGGCTTTATGGACTAGGTCAAGATTATAGAGATGCAAGGCGCGGCTATGTATGCACCTTTAGTGCGCTGGTGTTTAAATCCTGTCATTTACATATGCTGCATATTGGCGATTCAAGGATATATCGTTACCGGGAGGGGGAGCTACAACGTCTTTCTTGTGATCATATTAGTCTAGTAGGTAACGGCAACAAATACTTAGCCAGAGCATTAGGGTTAGATCTAAATATCGATGTGGATTATCAATCCATTGCATTAGCGGTCAATGACATTTATTTATTAATGACCGATGGTGTACATGATGTCTTATGCGATATTGATATTAAAAGCAAAATTGAAGCTCGTTTAACTAACGGTAAAATTGCATTTAACGATAATGATTGTGAGGAGGTTAGCCAGCAACTTGTAGAGTCTGCAATCAATAGTGGTTCGATGGATAATGTTAGTTGCCAATGTATTAGTGTGAATGCATTACCCGAGCAGACCTTAGATGATCTGCATCGTAGTTTTACTCAATTGCCATTTCCACCTCCATTAAGTGCAGGGATGAGGCTAGATGGTTACACCGTGCTTAAAATTTTACATCAGAGCCAACGCAGCCAAGTTTATCTTGTTAAGGACGTGCAAGGCCAACTTGCCTGCATGAAAACACCGTCACTTAATTATCAAGATGATCCCGCTTATATTGAGCGTTTTTTGCTGGAGAGCTGGGTTGGTGAGCGGATTAATAGTGCGCAAGTTATCACGATAAAAGACAAAGCCAGACCAAAGTCTGCGCTGTATTATTTAACAGAATATATAGAGGGAATAACATTACAACGCTGGATACAACTGCATCCTAAGCCTGATATACAAGTTGTGCTTGGTATTTTGAATCAAATAGAAGCTGGTTTACGCGCGTTTCATCGCAAAGAAACACTACATCAAGATCTGAAACCAGAAAATATCCTTATCGACAATAATGGTCAGGTTAAGATTATCGATTTTGGCGCTTGTTATATAAAGGGGATTGCTGAGATCTCAACATCTTTAGAACGAGATAGTATTCTTGGTACTGCTGATTATTCTGCCCCTGAAGTTCTGCTGCGATATAAAGCAAGCTATCAAGTCGATCTATATTCATTAGCCGTTATTGCGTTTGAAATGCTAACAAATGAACTGCCTTTTAAAGCTAAGCAAGCTGACTGCTTGTTAGATAAAGACTTTAAACGACTTCGTTATATCCCTAGTTATTCGCTAAATCCTCTGATCCCCATATGGATGGATAGCGCATTACAAAAATCCTTGAAATTTGACCCAAAAGATCGTCATAACGATACGAGTGAATGGCTCTATGAAATGAATACTCCTGTGCGTGAGTGGCATAAACCTGTGGGGGAGCAATCATTACTAGAAAAACATCCATTGGCTTTTTGGCAAATCTTGAGTGGATTATTACTGGCCATAATAATGCTACTCGTTGTGTTTAGTGAATAGCGAAATGAGTTTTTTACCTTGTGCTCTTGATTAGCTGTTTTAAGTTGGGCTAAATAAAACCCGCAGTGAAGAAAGTTTCTGATTTGAATTAATAAGACTGTTTAGCTCATAGAAGAGTGTTTTGGCTCATTAACTGGTTGTTCGATGAGTGGATAGATGAGTTGAGGCTCGGTGAAGTCAAAGCTATAACAAAGGAATGTTTTATGCGATTAATATTTATTTTACCATTATTGATTTTATTACAAGGATGCAAGGCGACTACCTATACAAATACCCCAACGCCAACATTGCCTCAATTGGACTATGTTGCTGCGACATCTGAGCAGACCATTCCTACACCGGAAGATTTTTATCGATTAACCCCGGAGCAAATAACCGCACTAGAAGACTTTCTTCAACAAGAACATGTGGTTAACTTAGCTAATTATAAGCAAGCGTTTTTGTATATAAAAAAACGCTTAGTGAATTTTAATTACCAAGGTAAAAACTACTTTGCAAGTCAGTCGCTGGCAGATAATGGTGGTAACTGCATGGCATTAGCCATGTTAACGTTGGCGATTGCCAATGAAATGCAAGTGGAACTGCGTTTTCAGGTCATGCATACCATGCCTGTTTTACTTGATATTTCCGATAACGTCGCAGTGACATCCGATCATGTTCGAACATTAATGTACGAAACGGTTGAAGATCAGGAAGGAGCTATGTTTGGAAGAAACCGAATCAAAATTGATTACTTTCCTGATAAATACGATCGTGGTGGGAAAATAATCAATCAAGATGAGTTTTTTGCGATGTTTTATCGAAATCTAGCTGCAGATGCCATATTTGCGGGTAAGCTGGATTATGCTTATCGGTTACTAAATAAGAGCTTAACACTAGCACCAGACTATGAACCGGCAATTAATATGCAGGCTGTCGTACTTAGAAAGTTAGGTGATCTTAAGTCTGCTGAAAAGCTTTATCGTTATGGGTTAGAAGTGGCCGATAACAAGATCTCTCTGTTAAGTAATTATCATTTTTTACTGCGTTTACAAGGACGAACAGAGCAAGCTAGCCTTATCAAAGAACAATTATTGAATCTTGATGATCAAAGCCCCTACGCATGGTATTTGCAAGCAGTAGATGCTATGGCGCAACAAGACTATCAAAGTGCAAAGATATATCTTAATAAATTCCTGAAAAACACCCATTATTTTCATAAAGCTTATTACGACTTAGCGAAGGTATACTTTCAATTAGGCGAACCGCAACAAGCGAAAAAAGCTATTTCGCTAGCTCTTACTCACTCATCGTCTAGGGAAGATAAAGATGTTTACTTAGCTAAGCTAAATTGGCTTACGTCCTTGCAATGATAAAAGGTGGTTCTTATCTTGCTATTCGTCTATGGGCAAAGGAGCTTTATTAAGTGCCTTTACCCATTTGCGATTCATCAAATAATACAGATCATTACTTTTTATTCAGACAGCTATCCACGTAGTACTTAGGGCTCACAACTAGTAGTTTAGTCTTATTTTTGCCCGCTAAATAACCTTAATGATGCACAGCCTTTCATACTCAGGTCTGATGAAGCAGAGATTAATTACCTACATAATGACCGCGTCATCTCCATTTGCTCGAGTTAAGGTTGATTGTCGCGTAATGAATTACCTAAAAGTTTATAAAGAATTAAGCTCTATTGGCAGTATTTTGCTTATTAGTAGTGTTATCGCTACAGGCTTACTGACATCTTTAGCGACACAAGCGACTGAAGATCTAAGTCAGCTCGATGAGCTAAATGGCTTTGACAATCACGCCTCAATAATTCAAAACGGTAGTAATTTAAATGCTGGAGTTAATCAGCAAGGTGTCTCAAATACCGCGATTGTAAGCCAAAGTGGCTTTTTAACTCAGGCAAACGTTGAGCAAATTGGTGGTAGTAATTATGTTTTAGCTCATCAAAATGGCGCAGAAGTAGAAGCTAACATTCTTCAAAGTGGTTTTAATAATGTGTTTATTTCTTCTCAGCAAGGTGCATTTCTTAGTGTGGAATTAGAACAACAAGGAAATGATAACCGTGCATCAGTATTGCAGATCGGTAATGAAAGCGATGTCTCTATTTATCAAAATGGCACAGGACATGCAGTGTCGGTTATTCAGTATGGTCAAGGCCGCTCGGCACAGATCACCCAAGGTTATACCTCAAATTGAATCTTAAAAGCACAATTCACTGAACGATATGTTGAATATATGTAATAGATATGTATTACACTAATGGCCACATGGATGGTGATACAAAGTACACGGAGTAAGATTATGTTTAAAGTTACACATTGGGTCGTTGTTACGCGTTCGCATCTTTTTGCGGACTTACTTAATACTAGATGGCCACAAGAGTTTCTGGTTAAGTTACATCGAGTATCACCGGAGCATTTTAATGGTGACTTATTGGAAAGCCGGATCACTATAATCTTGATTGACTTGGCCAGTGTTGACGTACAAACCGCATATCAGATCCAACGTAAAATAGAAAAAGGCAGCAATGTTGCTCGTGTGGTGTTTTTGCATTTTCCGCAGCAAGTTGATGTGAGGTTTTTATTACAGGCTTCAGTCACCGCTGGCGTATTCTATGGCGATGCTTCCCTTGAACAGATTGGTGAAGGGATGGCTGAAATAGTTAAAGGTAAAGTAATTATTCCGCAATCTTTAATTGAATCGAACAACGCTAAAGATGCTGTCACGGATGACGTTGAAACCCTTACTATACGCGAGCGAGAAGTATTACAAGTGCTGAGAAGTGGCAGTACTAACATCGACATCGCGAATAAGCTGTTTGTCAGTGAAAGTACCATTAAGACTCACCTTTACCGCGCATTTAGAAAGATCGGTGTATCAAGTCGCGGCCAAGCCATTGCATGGGCGCAAACCAATTTACATGAAGTTACTCAATGATCCGCAGGGCTTTATGTCTAGTGCTGCTGTGCTCATGGGTAAACGCTGAAGAGTTAACAATCAAGTCTATGCCTGCAACCAGCACCAGCGACAAGCCACCAAAGGTTGAAACAGACTTGATCGATGGCTTAATCCTTAATCGAGCCATGACTCGTTTTGGACATAGATTTTATCGCCAATTTGTCGCTGATTATCGGGATATTGGTGGTGTCACTCGCCATTCAGGCTTAACGGTTGTTGAGCAAGCTACAGCTCGTAGTGGTAGTAAAATCAGTATTTTACATAACCGAAAACCGATTTATATCACAGTTGTTTCGCCAGCGAGTCGCAATATAGATGAGCAAGCGATGTCGGCAGCTAAATATGTAAATCAAAAATTGAAGCAACATCAGAAGCAAGCTAGCTGGGCACAATTTCTAGATCCTGATCTAGCGCCTGATGAGTTTTAACAAGGAATGTCCATGAATAAAATGACAAAAATGACCAGTGGATTGGCGCTTCTGTTTTTTGGCACGAGTGTTCACGCTACCCAGTTAATTTATACGCCGGTTAATCCCAACTTTGGTGGTAGTTACTTAAACGGTTCGTACTTGCTATCTAATGCTTCTGCGCAAAATAAACATACGGGAGGCTCTAGTTACGTGCCGCCTACAGCGCTAGAGAGGTTGGCAAGTTCACTGGAATCCCGATTAATGAGCCAGCTTTTTAATGACGCGGCTAATGGCGGTGAGGGCTATTTGAAGACTGATGACTTTGAAATCCAAGTTGTTAATGAAGATGGTGCTCTTTTAGTGCATATCACCGACGTTGTAACTGGTGAAACAACAATAATCGAAGTCGGTGGACTTGTAGACAGCAGTACAGGAGCTGGCTAACGATGAAAAAGCTAATCCCATTTTTTATTTTGTGTTTTGTGACTGCATGTTCATCAACTAGTGAATTAGAACAGATAGAGGCTTCATCGAGTTTGATGCCTAAGAGTGACACCTATTACGACTTAATCGGTTTGCCTAACCCTCAAGGCAGCATGGTAGCAGCGGTTTATGATTTTCGTGATCAAACAGGTCAATACAAGCCTATTCCATCGAGTAACTTTTCAACAGCAGTTCCTCAGAGTGGCACAGCATTCTTGGCCCAAGCACTCAATGACTCAAGTTGGTTTATTCCGGTAGAGCGTGAAGGGCTGCAAAATCTGCTAACGGAGCGAAAGATAGTTCGTGCAGGGCTAAAAGGAGATGCGGCCAGTTTAAGTCAGCTCAATTCGGCGCAAATATTAATGGAAGGGGGCATTGTTGCCTATGATACCAATGTTCGTACTGGGGGAGCAGGTGCTCGATACTTAGGTATTGGTGCTTCAAGTCAATTTCGGGTTGACAGCATTACCGTTAATCTTCGAGCCGTTGATATTCGTACTGGGCGCTTATTGAGCAGTGTGACAACGACTAAATCGGTGTTGTCTAAAGAGCTAACAGCAGGGGTATTTAAATTTATAGATGCTCAAGAACTACTCGAGTCTGAAGTGGGTTACACATCAAATGAACCTGTTAGTTTATGTGTTGCGCAAGCAATCGAAAGTGCTGTTGTGCATATGATTGCAGATGGAATTTGGAAAAGAGCTTGGAACCTTGCAGATACTCAGGCAGGGTTAAAAAACCCAGTATTACAAAAGTATTGGTTAGAAGCTCATTCTATTGAACGTGTGCAAGCACGAATAGATCAAGGCTAGTTCAATAACAATTACAAAAGGCATCTCGGATGCCTTTTTTTATGGCTAAAATTTAAAGCAAATAGATCCATATAGAATGTTGGCTGGATTATTTACTATACAGCTGTATAGTTTTGCTTTATACTCTTTGCATCTTAGATTTACAGGTAAGAGGCAATAGATGAAATTGAAAATACTTACAGGACTGACATTAATTGGCAGCGTGTTATCTGCAAACCTGTTTACTGTTAGCACCACCGTTAGCCTATTAGCTGTGAGTTCTTTTTCTGCCCAAGCTGCAACAGTCGGTTGTGAACGAGCTGGTGGTATTAAGTGCCAAAAAGTCAGAAAGCCCTACAAAAAAACAAAAGTGATCGTAGTGCCAAAGCATCACCGTCATTATCACGCTTATCATTCCCCTTTATTAACGGCATTAGGTATGGCTATTGTGTTAGATGCTGCCGGTAACGCGGTAACAGAAACTGGCAATAAAGTCGTTGTATTGGGTGAGGGTAATGAGGTTAAAAACGTCTATGAGAAAGACGGTGTGGTATATCTGATCAAAGAGATTGGATAATGAAAATCAGTCAAAAAGAGTTTGCAGAACAATTGCCGCTAATTGATAAAGCCCTAAGCTGTTTAGCGGCAATAATGTGTGTTGCAGGCTTAGTTTTTGTCATTAAAACCAGTGCTTCTGAGTTAAGCATTATGACTATGATTGCGTCAGTAGTTATTGCATCTTCAATCTACTTATTCAAGGTACTTGTATTGGGAGTCAGTCAAAACTTGGTATTAATCGCCGACTCGATCCCAGCAAAGCCGATAACTCAGTCGGTGGTTAAGTCCACGGAACAAAAGAAAGTTGCCAATTTTGGTTTGTGTACTTTCTGTAATCAATACGAGACTAAAAATACGCTATCAGGTCGTTATGTATGTTCTGATTGCTATAAAGTTTTTTTAAAAGTAAGAGGTCAAGTGCTAGAGCCTAAGCTTGATCGATTTACGGGCATAAAAAGAGCCAGCTAAGAGGTCGTTCGCTCCGAATGACTGAAAGGCACAAAAAAAGAGTCATGGTTATGACTCTTTTTTTGTGTTTGATATTTTAACTACAATCAAATTAGCAGCTAGTATTTAGCGGTTCATTTCACGTTCTTGATTTAAAAACTCAAAGCCGCTTTTCAAGAAGTTAAATCTCTCGTCATCAGGCAGTGTGCGGACTTGAGTTAACATTAGACCAAATGCTGAATCAATCATTAAACGATCTGAAAGCTTTAGGTAGCGATATACTACAGGTCTTAATACTACTGAAAAGTCGCCAGTTAAATCTTCAAAGCGTTTTTCTTCGATAGCTTGAGTATTACTCACTAATTCTCGCATACACAGAGCAGCAAGTAGCGCATTTTTATCGCTGAAAGATTGATACTGCGCTGCTCGCGAGTAGCCGGCTTTTTTATGCACATCTGACATATTAAGTGCAATCATGCCTTTTTCTTGTACAAGTTCTGTTGCCGCATTCAGTAGAGCGGATTCTTTTTCAGTAAGCATTATCAAATTCCAACAAATTTTTATTTATTAAATGCGTTAATCAAATGAAAGTCAACCACATTGTATATACATCTGTTTATTCTATGTACAGTTTGTTAAGTGGCAAAGGAATGATTTGTATTGATATTCGACCATCGCCTTGTGCATTATTTCGCGTATACTATGGACTAGTTTATTCCTTTTGAGGGCAGAAAAATGGCCGAAGAAACCATATTCAGTAAAATTATTCGACGTGAAATTCCAGCTGATATCTTGTATCAAGATGAGCTTGTTACCGCATTCAGAGATATCACGCCTCAGGCACCAACTCATATTTTGATTATCCCTAATCATTTGATCCCAACGGCCAATGACATTAAAGCATCCGATGAAAAAGCCTTAGGGCGTATGATGTCGGTTGCGGCCAAATTGGCACAAGAAGCGGGTATTGCAGAAGATGGTTACCGTTTAATTATGAATTGTAATAAGCACGGTGGTCAGGAAGTTTTCCATATCCATATGCATTTAGTGGGCGGACATCCACTAGGGCGTATGTTGAGCCCAAGTGCATGAATATAGGCAATGAAAAAGACGCGCTGACCCAAATGGCAAGTCGATTCGTTGAGCAGTTAACTCAGTGCCGTAAGCTTAAACTCGCAGTGCTCGAAGGTAGTGGCAGTCATGTTTTGATGGAGTTGCCTTACGATAAGCAACTTGTTGGCTATCCTGATACCGGGGTGATTCATGGTGGCGTGATCACTACTTTAATGGATACAGCTAGTGGTTGCGCTGTAGTGTGCTCGATTTTTGATAAGTTTGGTTTACTTGAGATCTCACCCACCTTAGATCTGCGTGTAGACTATATGAAGCCTGCTGAGCCACATAAGCCTGTTTACGGATATGCACAATGCTATAAGTTATCGTCAAGTGTTGCATTTACCCGTGCGATTGCATATCAAGATTCAATTGATGATCCTATTGCTCATGCGGTTGGTTCATTTATGCGCATTAGTCCAGAAATGGTTGGTGAAGAGTTTAGACAAGCATTGATGGGGAGCGATAATGAGCAGTGAACCTTGTGCTGTTGATGATGGCGTTAAACTTGATGTTAAAGGCATAGTCAAAAAGGCGACAGAACTTAATGATTTTGGTCACCTTTTAGAACATGTACCCTATGCAAAGTTTATTGGTATGGGCGTCGAGCGCTTTGGTGATGAGCTAGTATTTAAATTGCCTGCGAAAGACGACAATATAGGTAACCCTATCTTACCCGCCTTACATGGTGGAGTGATTGCAGGTTTTATGGAGATGTCTGCAATTGTGCAGTTAATGGTATTTATGCAAACCACTAAAGTACCTAAAGTTGTTGATTTTTCAATTGATTACTTAAGAGCTGGTTATCATAAAGACAGTTTTGCTGAGTGTAAGATTACTCGCCAGGGGCGTAGAGTCGCCAATGTCAGTATTAATTGTTGGCAAACAAATCGTAAGCATTTGATTGCTACCGCTAGAGCGCACTTTTTGATCGATTAATTTAGTGCTAAATTATATTGAGCAATGGCAAACTTGTGCAGCAAAGGGGCTTGAGATGAAAAAAGTATTATTGGGATTATTTTTGGCATGCGTATTTACTGCTTGTGCACCACATACCGCAGGTGTGATGGCTGACTCAAATGGCCAAGTACGAGTCGATAACAATAGTTTTGGTAAAGAAATTCAGGTCAACAATATTATGGCTCGCCCAGAAGGTGGCTTTTTACGCGGCACCGGTACTATCGCTAGCCAAGTGTCAACCGACCTACGGGTACAGTACAAGTTTACTTGGTATGACTTAAATGGCATGACCATTGATGATGAAGGCGTAAGCTGGAAATCGGTAAAGTTACACGGTAAGCAGCAATTACAAGTGAGCGCAGTAGCGCCTAATGCCAATGCTACTCGCTTTGAGCTTTATGTTAGAAAAGCATTTTCTAATTAGGTCAATGCGAATAAGAGAGTAAGCCATAACAAGATCATGCTTGTTAAAAAAACGTCAGTTAAGCTGACGTTTTTTTATGCATGTCGTTCAGGTTTATTAAGAAGTCTGTCACTGAGTTGTAAAATTCATGTATAATCGCGCTCGCCAAGGGGTGTTAAAGTCTATCAATCAAAAGTTTGATTTATAGACTCGTACTGAGATGTTGCAAAACAAACCCTTTGAACCTGATCCGGCTAATACCGGCGTAGGAATGGGCCACATGTCATTTCCCGATCGCTTCTTTATGTTGCCGGATCTCAAAATTTTACTTTGAGGTCCTATGTTAAACTTTAAATCTTATTCGCCTGTTGCGCTTGCAGTTATTGCTGCGGTCTCTTCTCCCAATGCTTTTGCCGAAACCGATGCTAGCTTAAATGATGGCATTGAAGTCATGGTTGTCACTTCAGATTTTCGTGGCTCAGCGTTAGAAAAAATGCCTTCAAGTGTTACCGTTATTGATCAGCAACAGATTGAAGATCAAGGCGCGCAGCATTTTGAAGACATACTTAATAATATCGCTAACTTTAACTGGTCTGGCGGCAGCTCGCGTCCTAAATATTTTCAAATACGCGGAGTTGGTGAGCAAGAAGAGTATCAAGGCGCGCCTAACTCTTCGGTAGGGTTTGTGGTTGATGATATTGACCTTTCTGGTCTTGGTATGGCATCAAGCATGTACGACTTACAACAAGTTGAAGTATTACGTGGCCCACAAGGCACGCGCTATGGTGCCAACGCATTGGCAGGCCTTATCTACCTAAAAAGTAACGATCCAACAGATGTGTTTGAACATGGTGCAGAAGTGTCGCTTGGCGATGATAATTTGCAAACCTTTAGCGGTTTTAGCTCTGGCCCAGTAACTGATTCAGGTAATTTATTGTATCGCGTGTCTTTGCAGCAACATCAGCAAGATGGCTACCGTGACAACCTTTATTTAGGCCGCAGCGACACTAATAATCGCGATGAATTTACCGGCCGCGCTAAACTACGCTGGTATGCGACAGATGATCTAGAAATTGATCTTACCTTGCTTCATGCCAACTATGACAATGGTTATGATGTTTGGACGCTTGATAATAATGGTTTCGATACCTTAACTGACGCGCCAGGCGAAGATAAGCAAAAAACTACCGGCTCATCACTTAAATTTACTTACACTGGTGCTGAGAAGTTCCAGTTAACCTCATTAACTTCATTTGCTCAATCAGATACCCGCCACAACTATGATGGTGACTGGGCAAATCCTGATTACTGGGAGAGCCGTGATTGTGACGGTGCGCCTTGTGAATATGAGTATAACTGGGATAAGAAAGGCGAAAGAAAAACCATTACCCAAGAATTTAGATTGTCTTCAACAGAAGCTGGTCGAATCTTCTCTGATAGCACTGACTGGCTGGTGGGTGTTTATGGTATGGATTTACAAGAAGACAACGATACTGTTGATAGCTATAGCCAGTTAACTGCTGAATACCAAGCTAAAAACTATGCTCTATTTGGCCAGCTTGATTCTGACCTGGGGGCAAATTATGCGTTATCAGTTGGTATGCGTGTTGAGCGCAGAGACAGCGATTATAGTGACTCAGCAGGTGATGAATTTTCTCCAAGTGAAACCATGTGGGGTGGACATATCGCACTAAGCAAAGCGCTAAGTGATGAGCATGAATCTTATATTCGTGTCGCTCGTGGTTATAAAGCCGGTGGCTTTAACATGTCGCTCCCTGTAGAGCTTGCAGACAAAAAAGAATACGACACAGAAATCCTATATAACTATGAAATTGGTCTAAAGTCGACTTGGTTAGATGGCGCAGCTAATACCAATTTGGCTATCTTCTTTATGGATAGACAAGATCAACAAGTTGCAGCGTCGCAGCAATCTACTGTTCCAGGTGAAGAGGGTAACTTCATCCTATTTACCGAAAATGCAGGTAGCTCACATAATTATGGTGCCGAGTTGGATGGTAATTGGTACGCAACAGATAACCTGCAGGTATATGGTAGCGTAGGCTGGTTAGAAACGGCTTATGGCGACTATGGATATGAAGACAAGTATGGCGGCATAGTCGATCTTTCTGGTCGCGAATTGGCCCATTCACCAAACTTTACCTTTAGTTTAGGTGCGACATATCGTAGTGATAACGGTTGGTTTGCCAATGTTAATGCCAGCGGCAAGAGTGATTTTTACTATTCTGATAGTAATGAATCAAAATCTGACGCTTACCAAATCTTCAATGCAAAGTTTGGCTACGAAGCGGATATTTGGTCTGCTTACCTGTGGGGACGTAATCTGTTTGATGAACAATATGGCGTCCGTGGCTTCTATTTCGGTAATGAGCCCGACCTTGACTGGGCAGATAAGCAATATATTCGCTACGGCGACCCGCGTCAGATAGGGGTTACCTTTAACGTTAAGTTCTTATAATTACCAATTTTAAATTGTTTCGATATCCCGTGTTTAAAAACACTTTTATTTGCCAGCTAATTAAACTGGCTGAGGTTTACTATGAAATTAACAGCTGAGATCAGTTGTTATCCGTTACAAGATAACTACTTAGAACCAATCAAATGGTTTATCGCTCGCGTTGACAGTTATGAAAATATCCAACGCGTGACTAACGCTATGGCGACCCAAGTTGTTGGTGAGTATGCTGATGTGATGTCGATGCTCGCAATTGAAATGCAAGCTGCCCATGAGAAATTCGGTAAAGCAGTATTTGTGTGTAAGTTCATTGGCGGCGAGCTTAATTTAAGCCACAGCGAATAATCTCAACATAAATAGGCCACAGCAGCTAAGCCCAAAATGGGCTAGCGTTGTGGCTATTTTAATTCTATCCACTTATAACGGCTATTTGGTTTATCTTTAGGCTAAATACAAGGCGTTTATTATGTCTGAATTTTGGTTGTCGCTAGTCAATAGTGTCACCACTGCACTGAGTGAAGCACAGGCACTTACTGCTTGGGAAGCGGTTGCAGTGTTACTGGCTGTGGCTTACTTAGTTTTTGCGATGAAGGGAAGTATTTGGTGCTGGGCTGCCGCTTTTGCTAGCACGGCTATTTACACTGTTCTGTTTTGGAACGTATCGTTATTAATGGAGTCATTGCTAAATGTTTACTATATGGCGATGGCTGTTTATGGCTATTGGATGTGGACCCGTGGCGGTAAAGAACATGATGGGGTAAATATCGTCTCTTGGAGCGCAATGACCCATCTTAAAATTATTGTCATAACAGGCATTATTGCGCTAGCTGTAGGGCATTTTATGGCAACTCAAACCCATGCCTCTTTGCCTTACTTAGATGCTGCAACAACGTGTTTTGCGGTAATGACAACTTATTTAGTCGCGAAAAAAGTGCTAGAGAACTGGTTTTATTGGTTTGTGATAGATGCGGTATCCATTTACTTGTATGTGAGTAAAGGCTTGATGTTAACTGCTGTTTTATTTGTGCTTTATCTTGGTATGGTGGTGTTTGGTTACTATATGTGGCGCAATAAGATGGAAGATCAACAAACGCTAGCCGATAGCAAATTCTCTGAAGGTAAAGCCTAAGTGGGTGAGCAAGAAACCAAGCTTTTAACTAAAGCGTTAGCAAGCTATCTTGAGCAAGCTAAGCTCACTGATGTAAGTTTGATTACTCGGTTAAGTCAGGGGTTGAGTAATCAAAATTACTGCGTTCGTGGCTGTCATCCTAGTTATGATGGTGAAAGCTTATGGGTGCTAAGGGTCAATAGTTGGGCTAGTTCTCAGATCTGTGATCGCAGAGCTGAGGTCGCTAATTGGCGCTTAGCAGCTAGTCACTTTTTAGCACCAGAGGTGGTATATGTTAGCCCTTGCAATCGCTTTTATTTAAGCCGCTATTATTTGCAACTGCAGCAATACAATTGGAGTGCGTTAAGTAGTGAAAATGGTGTCAGTTCAATGACAACTGCGCTCACTAACTCATTAAACCAGACTCTCCGTCTGAACTCATATAAAAGTCAGCAGCTGGGTCAAACTCAGCCTCTCAAGTTACCCAATACACTTGGCAAATCGGCTAGTGCAGCTATTGAAGAAGCAAGGTTATTACTACCACTGCTAAACGGCTTGGCTAAGTTACCAGAGCCTGAAAATAAAATGCCAGTTGATAAGCAATGGAATGTTTATCATCATCGCCTGCAAAGTATGTTTGCCAAAGTGACAGCTTTACAAGCGCACCATTGTACCAAGGCGCAAGTCGCTTTACTTACGAAGTGGAAGCTAAGTTATGCCAAGCTGGTGGCTAATATTGAGCAAATCGAAGCTATGCTTCGTCGCTTGAATCATTGCATGATCCGTCAGCAATTTAGCCATAGAGATCTAAATCCATTCAATATTTTATTGGTTGAAGGGGCGCTTAAGTGTATTGATTTTGAATATGCCTGCAGCTCCCATCCGCTATGTGATTTGGCGGCAGTGCTTGCCAGTCATTCGTTATCGAATGAACAACGGCAATGGATTATTGAAGAATACTTAGCCAATAATCCGAATTTGAATCATCATGCAGGTTCAGCGGTAAGTGCTGCGATAGATCTTTATTGGGTGTTTGCCGTTTGCTGGGCGTTACAAATGGCATTTGATCATTTGATCAAGCAAGACGAAATTGAGGTCAATATTGCAGACAAAGAGCTGCAGGGAATAGAAGGTTACTTAGCTTGTGCCGAGGAGTATTATCAGCTAATTAGCAATCCTTGATAAAGGGGGATAGACAGTAAACCTGAACATCTTATCGCTAAGCCTCCATAATTAAGTTCTTAAAAGTTATCCTATAAACTACCTACTAAAAGTAGTCCATCGAGCAAGTTTTAAATTTATCTACCATTGGGATAAATATATTTCTACCTGAGTTAGGCATTAGAGCAGATACAACAATTTGTATCTGAGCGATTTATATTCGTTGTTCTATGCTAGGTTAAGACAAAACACTGTGTTTGGAGGAGGGCTAATGAGAAAACTTGCAATGGTAGTACTGTTGATATTTGGCCTTGTAGGCTGCTCAACTAAAGTGGGTTATTACTTTTTGGATTGGGCGATTGAGTGGAAACTTGAAGAATACGTTACCTTAGACGCTAAACAGCAAGAGCAATTTGACGATACGCTAAAACAGTTTTTACATTGGCACCGCAGTGAAGAGCTATTACGCTATGAAAATCAGTTAGCCAAATTATCTAACGCGCTAGAGCAGCAGTCATTAACCCCCGAAATTTGGGCTGACCATGTTGCTGAAGCCAAAAGTCATTGGTCACGTACTTTTGATTACCTGTTACCGTCTTTACTGCCCATTATTAGTTCCTTTTCAGATAAGCAGGTTGCACAAATTATCGCTCAACTTAGAGTTGAAGAAAAAGAGTTAAATGAAAAATACTTAGGCAAGGATCAGGCTGAATTAGTAGAGATGGCGGATGAACGGATTAATAAACGTGCTAAAAAATGGCTAGGTAAATTATCCGCTGAACAAAAAAGTGCCATTCACAACTATAATCAAACCCGCGGCGCAACATTAGATATGTGGCTTGAGTATCGACATGAATGGATCCGCTTATTTTCACAGGCACTTAAAAATAGACACAATCAAAAGGCGCTATCGCATAGCCTAACCTTACTCATGACCGAGCCTGATAAGCTACGCTCGCAAGCCTATAAAAAGGCGCTTGATAGTAATACCGAGCAGTTTGGGGAATTGTTGATATTGCTGAATCAACAGGCGAGTGCTAAGCAAAAACGTTATTTTCATAACAAGATGATGGCGTTACAAGAGGATTTAATTGAGCTTAGTGAAGATAGCTAATAGTCTATATTTACAAACTGATTGAAAGAAAGTTTTGTTGCTCAAGGTCTATGTTGCTAAAGGGGCTAGGTTTTAACTGATCTAGCTGTTTTCCCAAATTAGGGAATTAGCCGAATTTAGCAATTAGCCTTACGTAAGCAGTGAGAGTCACTTGTTTATTTGCAATATTTAAGCTTGAGTACTCAAGCTAAGAGGGAACGACATGCAATTAGTTAAACTTTATCAGCAGTTTTTGAGTGGACTTAAGTTTTTTGAGGGACTTGCGCCCTTAGCGCTGCGTTTGTATTTGGCACCGGTTTTAATGCAAGCAGGCTATAACAAGTTAAGTAATTTCAGTGATACCGCTGCTTGGTTTGGTAATCCTGATTGGGGTCTTGGCTTGCCATTTCCGGAGCTTATGGTTGCGCTTGCAGCCGGAACAGAATTTTTTGGTGGTGCATTACTCATCGTAGGATTTGCTACGCGACTAGTATCGATTCCATTAGCGATAACTATGTTCGTAGCCGCTTTTAGCGTACATATTCAAAATGGTTGGTTAGCCATTGCAGACTCCAGTTCTTGGTTAGCTAATGATAATGTCATGGCTTCTGCTGAAAAGCTGGCTAAAGCAAAAGAGATTTTACAGGCTAATGGCAATTATGAATGGTTAACTAGCTCAGGTAATTTCGTCATCCTTAATAACGGTATCGAGTTTGCCATCACCTATTTGTTTATGTTGCTTGTCTTAATTTTTGTTGGAGGCGGCCGCTATACGAGCGTTGACTACTTTATCGCTAAGCGTAATGGCTTATAACAACAAATACAGGGCTCAGAGCTTTTCAACTAAAGAGCTCAATGCTAATCATTGCCAGTATGGCCGCTCCTTTGTGAGTTTAGGTGTTTGACGACTAGTGTTGTTAGGCAAAGAACGAGCATCACCGATACTTTTGCAAAGCGGTTGAATCTTTATGCTGATAGATATCACTGCCAAAAAGCTTTTATTTTATGTAATTAACCCATTTCAATTAAATCCCACTAAATAGGTGGGATTTTTTTTGCACAGTTGATATTCTCAATAGGCATTTGAGTAATTCTTCTTTCGTAACATGTTTATTAAGGACAATCAGTTGGACGCATTAGAATTATTATTAACTCGTCAATCAACCCCAAGATTAACAACTCCCGCTCCTAGCCAGTTGCAATTGCAGCATATCCTAGATGCAGCGACCCGTGCCCCAGATCATGCAGGGCTAACTCCTTGGGAGTTTATTATCGCTGAAGGGGAGGGGTTAACTCGCCTTGGGGATATTTTTATTGGTGCCTTAACAGAAAAAGGAGCTGATGCGGATTTGATTACTAAAGCGAGTAATATGCCGCAGCGGGCTCCGATGGTAATAACCGTTGTCGCTAAAGTAAAAGAACATCCAAAAGTTCCTGCACTAGAGCAACATTTAGCTGCAGGCTGCGCGGTTATGGCTATGCAACAAGCAGCATTTGCTCAAGGCCTAGGGGGTATTTGGCGTACCGGAGAATTAGCCTTTGATGCGAATGTGCATCAATCTCTTGGCTTAACAACTAGCGACCAAATCGTTGGCTTTTTATACCTAGGCACGCCCGCTATCGACGCTCCGACTAAAGCGTTAAAAGATGGTATGAGCTTTGCGCGGTACTTATAAGGGCAGTGTTGTTTGACGAGAGTGCAAAGCATCAGCTTTGAATAAGATACTTAGGCTAAATTTTGATAAGACAATTGAGCTATAGATGTAACAACTATGATTAAGACAAACGAGTAATGAGAATAATACCAATAGCTTAGTTTCAGTCTTAATTTTGCCAGCATTAGACAGGAGGTTGTGTTGAACGTAGAACTTAAAGAGGCCAATTTAGTTGGCGAACATATAGTACTTGAACCTTTAACGATGGATCATCAAGCTGCGTTAAGTATTGCCGTTGCAGATGGTAATTTATGGGAGCTTTGGTATACCAAGGTTCCACACCCTGATGATATGAAAGCTTATATCACTAGCGCCTTAGAGGCTGAAGCGCGCGGTGAAGCCTTAGCTTTTGCTGTGCGCTGTCGCCATTCAGGCGCAGTTATTGGTTGCACCCGGATTTGCAGCTGGGAACAGCAGCACCGTCGTTTAGAGGTGGGCTATACTTGGTATGCAAAAAGTGCACAGCGAACCGCGGTAAACACTGAAGCTAAGTTACTCATTTTAAGTTACGCCTTTGAAACGTTAGATGTCATGGCCGTAGAATTTAGAACCCATATTCAAAACCAAGCTTCTCGCCAAGCAATATGTCGTATAGGCGCGACTCAAGACGGTATTTTGCGTAACCATCAAATTCTTAACAATGGCACGATTAGAGACACTGTTATTTACTCAATAATCGATAGTGAATGGCCTGATGTAAAACAAGGCCTAAAAGACAAGTTGTTGAGCTATCAAGAGTCGAGTCAATAAACTTATGCAACAGAGCCGCAGAGTGTTGTGGCTCTCGCTGTTGTTAACTTATCGATGAAGCGTCTGTTGTGAGGTAATCGTTTCTGTAAGCGATTGACACTCTTTTTGGCTGTTTTCTCGCTTTATTCTTGATATTCAGTGGCACCTAAAGTAGAAATGGTTAACCTAACTAAAAATTAGCTACTGATGATAGCAACGAAATAAAAAGGAATTGATTAAATGCTTGCAAAGAAAAAACTATCCATGGTGATCTTCGCTGCTAGCGTATTGTCTTTTAATAGCTTCGCTGGCGAAGCGGAAGATGCTTTTACACAAGAGCTGGCTGAATGTGCAGCTTATTATCAAATTGCATCTGACGCGATTTCAGCAATGAATGCGCCGCAAATGCAAGCTGTTGGCGAGCGATTACAGCAATCTGGCCAGCAAGCGATCGAAATCGCTGCTAAATATCAGTCTGAAGATAAAGTGGCAGCTGCAGTAACTAAGGCTGCTGAACAACATAAAGCATCTATGCCCAATAGCCAAAGCCTAGGGCCTTTGATGGGTAAATATAAAGAAAAATGTAAAACCATTATTGCTCAGCCTGATAAGCGCTTAGATTACTGGACCATGGCAACCATGTAATCGTATTGGTTAAAAAAGACAGCAAGCATAGTGTGTCTAGCAATCAAAATAAGTAGCAGCCTTCAAGGCTGCTTTTTTGTGGCCTAAATAAACTGAAAGCAGCATCTTGAACAAAGGTGATATTGCATTGAGAAGGCTTGCTGGAATACCAAAGAACCAATGCTGCAAGGCAATACCTGTAAAGACAAAAATTATTAATAATCCTTGCAATAATGCGCCTAAAAATTCTGTCTACTAATCTAACAATGGTTGAGGTTAGCAGTTTTTCTGGGCTGTAAATCAGGAAAGCTAAACTTCGGCGATTAAAACAGAGTACTAAAGCTGAGTACTAAAGTTGAGTGCTAAAGCTGAGTACTAAAGCTGAGTACTAAAGCTGAGTACTAAAGCTGAGTATCAAAGCAGTACCAACCAGCTTATTTACCAAATTGGCATTAGCTCTGGCCAAATGAGCTAGTATTCAAATCATTTAACGGCGCCAGCAATCGGTGATGCTGGAGTAATAGAGCTTCTAACTTTAACTGGCGCAAATATAACTAAGAAAATTAAGTTAAAAATTACACCTAAGCCAAACAGAAAAATAGGAGATAATATATGAACATATACTTGTTGATAGCTGGTGTAATTGCCTTAGCGACAAGTGTTTGGCATTTAACTTATGCTAGAAAGCAGTTTTTAATGCCCATGTTACATGCTGACTTTGATGCGACTGCCCAAGTGATAATGCGATGCGTTTTTCACTATGTGACTGTGTTTTTATTGCTATCAAGCTTTGTACTGCTTGCTTGCGCCTTTGCGGCAGTCGCCCAAATGCAAAGTTATGGCATGCTTATCTTTATCGCACTTAACTTTGGCCTGTTTGCTATTTGGCAGATTTATATTGCTTTTATGAGTGATGCTTCTGTTTCACTTAAGCGGTTATTTCAATGGCTACTCTTTGTACTTATTGCGGGTTTTACTGCTATTGGCGCCTTGCAAGCTTAGACTTGTTTTATTGTGGACTGGATTGATAAGCGCGCCGAAATATCCAACTAAGTCGATAACATGAAATATACTCAGCTAGTTAACGGCTTGTTTTTTCTATAAAACTGCGTTAGGTTGGATTTTGCGAATATTTTATATCAACTTAGAGCAAGCTGACTGACTATCCAAGCTCAATCAATAGCTAAGTTCAAAAGTAATAAACGCAAAATATCGATTCAAATGGAACTGAATGAGCTTAGCAAGGAGCAACAATGTCTAACATTCATACAAGCTGTTTTCACAAACAACCTATCACCAGCAAACAAAGCTATTCTCCATTGCAATTAATTTAGCAGCCATGTTATGAAATAGGCTTGCTAATACATTCGTATTACGATTATTTACAAATTTTTGCAGAGCAATCGCCAAACAGTGTCGTGCTTAGCGGTATGATAACCCTATCACTGATGGCTTAGTTCTTATGAACTCAGCTATTTGAGCCTTGCTATATGAGTCCGTTATGATCAAAGTTCACCAATTAGCTAAAGAATACCCAATGGGTGATAGTTGCGTAAAAGCACTCAACGGAGTGAGTTTTACTATCGCAAGAAATGAGTTTGTTGCCATCATGGGGCCATCTGGTTCAGGCAAATCAACTCTGATGAATATTATAGGCTGCCTAGATAAACCTACTTCGGGGCGCTATAGCCTGAACAGTCAAGAAGTTGCAGAGCTTGACGATGATGCATTATCAGCAGTTCGTAACAAAGAGATTGGTTTCGTTTTTCAAAGCTTTCATTTGTTGCCACGTTTATCTGCTTTGCAAAATGTCCTTTTACCGCTGCGTTTTTCTGCCGATCCTAATCAAGACTCAGCCTATGCCCATGAGTTACTCGATCGTGTGGGGCTGGGTTCTCGCCACGACCATCGTCCCAATCAGTTATCTGGCGGGCAAAGACAACGGGTCGCAATTGCTCGTTCGTTAGTCAATCGTCCTGCTATTTTATTGGCTGATGAGCCAACAGGGGCTTTAGATAGTAAGACTTCAGTTGAGATTATGGCGCTTTTTACTGAGTTACATAAAGCCGGGCAAACAATTATTTTAGTGACTCATGAAGAAGAAGTTGCAGCTTATGCGCAGCGCATTATCCGCATGCGTGATGGCGATATTGTTGAGATAGAAGAGCGAGGTGAAAATGCCGCTTAAACGACTATCTAAAAGCCCTGTTTTGTTTCCTTTGTCTTTCGCTTCGTTACTGACAATGTTTGCACCGCTTGCTATTGCAGCGAGCTCCAGCGTAACTGCTGAGCAAGGCCTATCATCGTCTATACAAAATAAGTTGCAGGCGGATAAGCCTAAGTTAATGCCATTACTACTTACTGGACAGGTAGCATCGGTTGTTTCACAGCCCTTTGTGGTGCCTAAAGCGGGGGATTCTTGGCGTTATCAAATTCAATGGATGATGCCCGAGGGCTCTTTGGCTAAGCCAGATCAGGTTGTGGTTATCTTTGATAAAAGTGAAATTGATAACCGTATTGATCAGTTAGAAGGCAGTCTCTTGCGAGTAACCGCTCAGGAGCAGAGCCAAGCAATAGAGCTAAACGCACAGCTATTACAAGCTGAATTTGACCTTAAACAGGCAAAGCTCGAACTTGAAAAAGCTCAACTAGATGCCGCTATTCCAGCAGAGTATATCGCTGCAAAAGATTATGCTGACAATCAGTTTGAGCAATTGAAGGCAACCTCTGAACTGTCTAAAAAGCGTCAGGCATTATCTGAAATCGAAGATAAAAGAACAGCGTCGCTGTCGCAGTTAGCGATTGATAAAAAGCGTGCTCAATTGGAACTAAGTCAAGCGTTGTCAGGCTTAGAGCAGTTGGAGTTAACTGCTGATATTGCCGGCCCAGTATTATATGGCCGCGATCCTTGGAGCTATAAGAAATACTCTGTGGGCGATAATGTACAAATTGGGCGACAGGTCGCCAATATCCCTGCACTAAATGATCTAGAAGTTGTGGCGTGGGTGAACGAAGTTGACGTTGACCGGATCAAAATTGGCGAGCCCGTGCATTTACGTCTTGATTCACAATCAAGTGTACAGCTTAGCGGCAGTATTGATGAGATCAGTCGTCAGGCCCGCAAGCAACCAGCCTGGGGAGATAGCAATTGGTTTAAGATCTCGATCAAATTTGAAAATAACGAACAAGTGGAAATTATTCCTGGTATGAGTGTGCTTGTTGAAACAGAGGGCCATTCTTCATGAATAAACTAACGATAAACCTATGCGTGATGAGTGCGCTGTTGGCTGGTTGCGGTGATCAAGTACTGACAAAGGCTGAATCTGGCATTCTTGACCAACAAATTGAAGTTACAGGCGAGTTGGTTTCTGCAAACACTGTCAGCCTCAAGCCGCCGGCATTACGTCGAGTTTGGCAATACCAAGTCAAAATGCTTGCGCCAGAGGGGGTTGAAGTCAAAAAGGGAGACAGAGTGGCGCAGCTTGACACCTCTACATTAACCCAAAGGCTGTCCAGTAAATCGGCTAACCTAGCAACCACAGTACAAGATATTGAAACGTCAAAGCTACGTAACGCTAAGAAATTAGAAGAACTGAAACTCGAACTGGCTGAAGCTAAAATGACTCAAGAAAAGAGTCAGATGAAAGTCGATATTTCTGATGAAACGGTTTCTGTTATTGATCAGCAAAAATACCTACGCGATGCCGTGATTGCAAAGGATAGAGTTAAGTTAATTAATCAGAAAATTGATTTAGAGATCCGCAGTGCCGAGCAGCGAATGAAGATGCTTGCTGGAGATCAGCAAAAATTTGCTGCTGAAGTTGCAGCCTTACAAAAAGGAATTAAATCATTAACGCTGATTGCACCGCGCGACGGCATGGTGGTGTATGGCAATGATCAACAAGGCAATAAGCTCGCTGAAGGGCAGAATATCTTTGTCGGAGATTCGGTGTTGAGTATTCCAGATCTACAGCATATGCAGGTAAACATGACAATTCCTGAAGTTGAAGCAGGGCGAGTCAAAGTAGGTCAAGCACTGAAAATTCGCCTCGATGCCAACCCAGATAAGACATTCAACGGCCAGATCACCGAGTTAGGTGCAGTTTTTCGTATCAAAAACCAAGATGTGCCCTTAGTCATTTTTGATGCTGTGGCCAGTATTGATGAAGTTGATAGCGACTTAATGCGACCGGGAATGACTGCCAAGATCAGTATCGATATCGCCAATCAAACACCGGAGCTTTTATTGTCGTTAGATGCGGTGCATTACGACAGAGGCAAAGCATACGTTATGAAGCCTGGCTTATTTAGTGATGCTAAACAATACGTAGCTTTAGGAGCAATGGGGAAAGAGCAGGTAGTGATCAGCTCGGGTCTCACAGAAGGTGAAGAGGTGCTGCTACCATGAGGAATGTATTTAACTTCGACAAATGCAGTTTGCGCATAAAGGCAAAGCCGTTTATTCGTACAGGCGTGCTTGCAAGTACGTTGTTCTTGATGACAGCTTGTAGCGATCCAGCTAGTGAAGGCGTGTTAACTATCGATGTTAACCGCTCAGATTTTAAAGTTGATATTCCAGCTGCCGGTGAGCTTGAGGCCAGTAACTCTACAACGGTCAATGTGCCTATGGGGCTGCGCGGTCCGCAATCTCTTGCATGGATCATGGATAATTTTAGTACGGTAAAAGCCGGGGACGTGGTTGCGAGAATGGATGGTACTCGCGAAAGCTTTCGTTTAGAAATGGAAGAGCTAGATTATGACAGGCTTGGATTAGACAGCCAGATCCAATCTCAGAAAGACAGAACTATTGATAAGACCCTTACAACTGACACTAAACTGACTGCGCAAGAGCAGGAGTTAGCAGAAAGGTTTTTCAGTGAAGATGAGCGGGTTTATACCAAAATCGATATCATCGACCAAATGAGAAACCAAGATTACCTTGAAGCGAAAATGGACTTTTATGGTTGGGGACTCAGTCAACATGGCTCTCAAGCGGAGGCAGAGCAAGAACTTATTAAGTTAAAGCAGCAAGGACACAAAGCTAAGATCAATCGCTTCTCAAGCAACTTAAAGCAAATGGAGATAGTAGCACCACATGATGGATTGTTTGTGGCTCAGCCTGGCTGGAATGGTGCGTTACCAGTTCCCGGTGACATGATGTGGTCAGGGATGGCTATTGGTTTATTACCAGATACTTCAAAGATGCAAGCCAAGCTATATGTGCTTGAGTCTGAAGCGCTAGGTTTAGCGATTGGCAAGCCGGTAACGCTTTACTTAGATGCTTATCCCGAACTTGCTCTCAGTGGTACTTTGACTCAACTTGATGCTTTAGCTAAGGCAAAAGAGCAAGACAGTCCGGTTAACTATTTTGAAATTACCGTTAGTTTAGATAAAACCATGGTTGAGATTATGCAGCCTGGCCGTCAAATTAACGCAATGGTACATGCGCTGGATTTAGAGGATGTTATTACAGTTCCGAACCAAGCACTGTTTCAAAAATCTGGTGAATACTGGGTTTACCTAAAAACCTCTGCAGGCTTTAAAAAACAGAGTGTGACACTAGGTAATCGCAGTCTCAACCGTACCGTAATTACAGCAGGACTCAAACAAGGCGATACGATTGCATTAACCACTCCGCCTAAAAGGAATCGAGTATGACCAAAAATAGAGCGGCAGTGGATTTAACCCAAACGCTAGCACAGCCAACTCAAAAGTCATCGTTTGCTTGGGGAGTTTATTGGGAGGGGGTTAAACAGGCTTTCGATGAGATGCGTCACCATAAGTTACGCACTTCGTTAACTTTGCTAGGAATGATTTTTGGTGTTGGCGCCGTTATCGCCATGCTAAGTGTAGGCGAGGGCGCTGAACGCGAAGCGCTAAAAATGATCGAATCTATGGGGGTAAAAAACCTAGTTGTTAATGCCCGCCCTGCAGATGGCGAAGCGTTGAAATCTGTGCGGGAACACAGCGTAGGTTTAAGCTTAAGAGATATTGAAAGCGCTCGTGACACTCTACCTTTTGTTGAAAACTGGAGCGCCGAGAAAAATGTAAAGGTGTTTAGTTTATTTAGCTTAAAAGGGCGCAGTGACGCGCAAGTTGTTGGGGTAACGCCAAGTTATTTTGAATTAAGTTCTTTACCATTAGGTGAAGGTAGAACATTGGTTGATAGTGATGAGGCTTATTATCAGCAAGTTGCAGTACTAGGACCTGAAGCTGCTAGGAGTTTATTCCCTCAAGGCGGTGCAATAAACAGTTTGATTAAAGTTAATCATCAATGGTTTACCGTCGTTGGTGTGTTGTCTGAAAAAGAGGGCAGTAAATCAAGCATTCAAGGAGTAAAACTCGGCGGCGAGCGTAACCAGGTATTTATTCCTTTAACGACCGCGCTGAAAAAAATGCAGTTTAAAAGCTTAGAAAGTGAGCTTGATGCATTTAAGTTAGCATTAGCTGACGGCGTTGAGCCGTCATTAGCGGCGAAAAGTTTGCAGCATTTGCTGAATCGACGCCACGGTGGTGAGAAAGATTTCGATGTAGTCGTGCCCGCTGATTTGTTAGCTCAACATCAAAAAACCCAGCAGATCTTTAATATTGTCATGGCCTGCGTCGCGGGTATTTCGTTACTGGTAGGCGGTATTGGCATTATGAATATTATGCTAGCGACTATTTTAGAGCGTACTGGTGAAATTGGTCTGCTAAGAGCCTTAGGCGCTAAACGCAAAGATATTGCCCGGCAGTTTTTAATCGAGAGTATCGCAATTTCGGCAACGGGCGGCATTATTGGTATTGGCGTAGGTTTATTACTCGCGTTGGTTATTTCATCTGCTGCGGGCTGGCCTGTGGCATGGTCGCCATTTGCAATTTTATTAGCGCTTGGGGTTTGTATGACGATAGGCGTTGGTTTTGGTTTATACCCTGCAAATAAAGCGGCTAAACTAGACCCGATTATTGCATTGCAGCGAGATTAACGGCTAGGCAGGCACTTCAGAATCGTCAATAAACATGATAACCCGTGGTCTCGGCACGGGTTATTTTTTGGTTTTATTAGATTCATTTTAAATAGGTACGAGTAAGGTCGCTTAATCCAACTAACCGAGAATAGTTTACTAATGTGGCCTTAATTAATGTCATTTAACTAAGGCTAACGTTCTTATTATAGCGTGTCTGTGATAGTAATTTTGCATGTAAAGCATTGCTATAGCCTTTGCCTCTACAGCATTTTTCGCTGGCTTTTAAAGTGACTCATTGCTTCCCAACGGCCACTCACACCTGTGTCCTGGCGTCTCCGTCTTTCGCTTTCCTAGATAATAAGATACTGGCGCCAGTATAAAGATTGGTAGTAAGAATAAAAAGCGCTAATACTTGACCAACTAGTGTTGCATTTACTGACATTCCGCTCTCCTGGTCGAACATATAACAATCACGAGCTTTGCTGTGTCACGTCTGCCCATGCTTGTTAACTGCGTGACGTATCATTCATATCGGTTTATTACGAAACCATCTTTTTCATAGGTCTCTGTATGGCAAAAGCCAAGCTTTAATAGCAGCTTATTTGAAGCTACGTTTTCTTCTACGACTTCGCCTATAATTTTTTTGAGACCCAGTACTTCACGTGCGTAAGTAAGAGCTGCGCCGACAGCTTCAGTTCCAAGACCCTGTCCCCAGTACTTGGGTAACATGCGGTAGCCTATGTCAGGGCAACCTAGTTCCGGCTCATATTTAACACCACAGAAACCTATTACCTTGTTGTCATCCTTGTGGACAAGGGCATAGCGGGCATAACCATACCTTTTGTATTCTGCCAACCATACTTCTCTGATTATATTTTCAGCATCAGCTTTACTTTTTATGACGCCGGCGTCGCCTGTGAACTGCATAACATCAGAGCAAGTCGAGAACTCATAAACGGCATCAACGTCCTCCAATGTGAATTCTCGCATCTGAAGGCGATTTGTTTCGATAAGAATTGTGATAATGACACCTTTGAGTTCAGTTAACAGCTTATTATCCTGCGTCTCGGATAAATCCCTGCTTTCTAATTAATTTACATCGAACATATCAACATAACCTATTGATGTAAAATGACTAATTTTCATTAGCTTGTTGTTTTTTAATCATATCGCTCCGCAAAATTGAACAATAACATTTATCGAGTCTAATTTTATAGGTTAGGTTGTTGAAAAGTTGTGCTTATCTGTTTGTGAGCTGATTTATAGCTCAAAGATAGGACTGGTATAACTTCATGAACCATCAAATTCAAAAAGGGGAGTACGGAATTCTTCAACTGGAACCACAATTTTATTGTAGGTTTGTTTTGAGCGACAATCGATATTTTTAAGCTTGGTAATTCGTTCTTGGATAGAAGTGAAATCAGATGTTTGTACCGAATAGGCTATACCCTCTCCAATAGGGTTTAAGTCGACATACATCATACAAGCTAGCAGTGCTTGTTCATCAAGTAGCGCCTGAAATTTAAATCGTCCCTCTAGATTACAACCATCTTCGCCACACCGATAAGCTCGTCTTACGCAGCGGTTAATGATGTGATAAAAGGGAGTTGTTTGTGCGTCAATTAGAGTTTGTCTTGCGGAGGTGATGCAAAACAACCTTCACTAAGCAGTAACAATCAGGTAGCTAAAAGCTTAGTAGAGGATGGATGATAGGACAAAGATATGGGTGTCCTATCTATTTCCTATTGATCTTAGTTTCGAATCTTGATTTTATTAATTTCATTACCATTACTATCAGTCGTCAATATAATATTATCACCTTGGGATAAAAAGACTGACTTGAGCTCATTTTTAGATGAAATTAGCACTCTGTCTAAAGGAATTTCATCTCTATGGTTAAATTTAAAAACGTCAACCATGCAAGGGTACAAGTTTTTACAATCACTTGCGCTGACGTGGTAATTAACTCGGTCTAAAGAAGCCCACTTTGGACGTCCATTGAGGTAAATTGTCCTTGGCCACAAAATTGAAATGTCCCACTTATTTGGATCAGAACTCCAAATTTGCTTACCTTTTACAAAAATAAATGGTTCTTCCATTTTGACGCTTTTAACAGCTCTAGAATACGTAGGATGCTCATACTTAGTATTACTTCGTTCTATGCGGCTAGTTTGATCAATGGTTAGCGTTTCTAAGGCCGTGTACTTTTTAAGTTTACTTGCTAACCATTTCTCCTCATTTATATGAGAGTAACCAACATGGATAATAATTTTTGCATCTGGATCTTTGTCAAAGACTTTCTCTTTGAGAGTTAATGCAGAATTGGTTTCCCGTTCATCAATTGTATTAAGTCTACGTGGCTTATGTTGGTCATATGAAATAATTTCAAATCCAATTTCTTTTGCTTTAAGCACTAGATTTGCATAAAGTGCTTCACGTGTGTAATACCCAACTTGCTTAGTTATAAAGCCTTTATCAATTTGCTCAGTAGCGGAGTTACTTAATGTTTCTGCTGCAAAGTAGCGATAACCCTGCCCCCATAATCCTTTTAGTAAGCGGTAAGTTAAAACTCTGTGTTGTGCAATATCATGAGCTTCATTGACCATAACGATTTGATGTGTTTTAGCCCGCTCCAAAATTTCGACAACAGCATTTTTTGCATTATAGTTAGCCAAATCTTCAACACTAGAGCTTTCTATTTCTGCTGTTTTATCTCTACTAATTAAGGCATTACTATGTGAACCAGCAAAAGAATATTCAACACTAAGCTCTTGCATGAGAATATCTAAGCCGATGGGATTGTTAGAAAAATCTTTGGCAAAGTCTTCAATGAATGAGATTTTCTCAACTAAAGTTTTACCTTTCGTTTGTTCTTGTATTTGGTTACCGATTTTTACTGCCTGTAAAAGGAATTGTTCGTGCTCATGCTCTTCAGAGAGAACGGAACTCGAAGCAAGTAGGCAAAACAGTATTATTTTTTTCAAATTAAATCCTTTTATTCGAAACTTAATAATGAATTGGATAGCAAGTTAGCTAACTACTGAGTTCAACTGCTTATTATCTTACGTCTTGGATAAACCTTTGCTTCTAATTAATTTTGACTCAACATATCAATGTAACCTATTGATGTAAAGAGACTAACCCTCTGCAGTTACCATTTTTCAGATTTTTTCGCTTCGCGAAATTAAACAAGAACACCTGTTTCGTCCAATGTTAAGCCATAAAAACCTAACACCTATTTATGTGGATGATAAGTAGCGGTTTAAAGCTGCACCTAGCGACAAGGGGGGAGCGAATATTTCAAATATTCTTCGCGGTTGCAATACTATTAGCGTTCATCCATCATTTTGAACGAATTTAGAGCTATTTGTGCGGTAAAACGCTCAAAAAATATCAGCAATCGAAGATAAAGTAAGCTATTGTATTGGAAGTATTTAACGTTCCAGCAGGCTTTAGTCGTATTTAGCCGTAACATGATAACTGTCAAGGAAGCGCCAGTTTGATCAACAAAGTTATTACTAAGCACAATAATTTTTATTATATGACAGCAGCTTTAGTTGTATTGCTATTAAGTGCATCGTTAGTTAAATCGGTGGCTGACGGTATGCTTGAATCCCTATTGGATGGGGTGATAGCGGCAACCTTTCTTGTTTGTGTGGTTAGTCTAGGAGTGGACAAAAGCTGGAAGCGCTTTATGCAAGGACTCATTGTTGTTTGGCTTATTGCTGCAATGGTTAAGCGCTTTACAGCCATACCGAATATCGATCTTTTCATGCTAATGCTCATGTTTGCTTTTTTCTGGGGCACCTTTAGTTCAATCGCTAGGCAAATTCTGTTTAGTGGGTCAGTGGACGGCAACAAAATCGTTGGTTCTATAGCGCTTTTCTTGCTACTTGGCTTAATGTGGGCGTTAGTTTATCTATTGATCTTGGCACTATCACCGCAAGCATTTAGCGGTGTTGAGCATAGTGTTTGGGGGCAAAACTTTTCTCAAATGGCGTATTTTAGTTTTGTAACCTTAACAACGTTAGGCTATGGCGATATCAGTCCGAATACGCCATTTGCTCAAGTCGCAGTTTATATGGAGGCAATTGCCGGCGTATTTTATATGGCAATTGTAGTTGCAAGTTTGGTGAGCGCAGGAATGGCTCAAAAGGAAACCCAATAGGAAGCGTACTATGGAAAACCCGATGCAACATAATCAAAGTAAGTTGTTCATCAATAATATGATGGAGTCTGCAATTCGAATTGGCTTGTTGTTTATATTGGTTGTTTGGACCTTTGATATTATTAAGCCCTTTGTGATCCCTGTTTTGTGGGGAGCAATTATCGCAGTGGCGTTAATGCCTATGACTCAAAAGCTTGAACGTGCTCTCAAGGGGCGGCGAGGATTGGCGGCAACGATATTAGCATTCGCTGGTATTACATTACTTATTGCACCATTTTGGATAGTCACTAGCTCTATTTTTGAAGGCATTTCACACTCTATTGAAGTGCTGCAGTCAGGCGAAGTTGATATTCCTGGTCCGACTCAGAAAATTGCAGACATTCCTTTGATAGGTGACAAGCTGTTTGAGGCGTGGGCACTATTTGCCAATAATTTAGAAAAAGCGGTTATGCATTTTTTGCCGCAAATCAAATCTGCTGTAAGTGCTGCCGCTGGGATGCTTGGTAGCAGCTTAGGAACACTGGTGATGTTTATTATTTCACTGGCCATTGCTGGTGGATTTATGGCTCATGCAGAAAAATCAGCAGCCGCGGTAAATACCGTAGCGGTTAAAATTGCTGGAACTCACGGTGAAGAGTGGACCACGTTAACCGCTGCAACTATTCGCAGCGTGCTACTTGGTGTCGTCGGGGTTGCATTTATCCAAGCGATTTTGATTGGTTCGGCATTATTTACTTTTAGCATTCCAGCTGCGGGACTATTTACTTTTATCGTGTTTATTTTGGGGATAGCGCAGTTGCCGCCGCTGCTGGTGGTTCTACCACTGATCTTCTATGTTTTCTCGACTCACGACTCTACCCCTGCGACCATATTTACAGTTTGGGTGTTAGTGGCCGGAGTGTCTGACAGCGTATTAAAACCTATGTTAATGGGGCGTGGTGTTGATGTGCCAATGCCTGTTATTTTAATTGGTGCGATTGGCGGTATGATCACTGCGGGGATCATCGGTCTTTTCTTCGGGGCGGTCGTTTTGGCTATTTGGTATGAGTTGTTTATGACGTGGTTAAAAACTGAAGAGCAACAAAATGCCAATGCGGAACAGGCAAATGAAGCTGAAGATAAGTTAGTGAGTTTGCCGGTTGAAGATTAATTCTAGTTACTAACCGACAATTTTAAAGGATGCTATTGGCATCCTTTTTTGTATATTTGTTTTGCTGCTATTTGTAAATTGTAGCCTTGGTTTAGAATTGAAATTTTAATTACCTATTGGTAAATTACCGCCGTTTATACTCGTATTTTTAACATGTTGTAGAAAATACTGGATTAGCAGGCAGGAACAATAAAGTTCAGCCTTTTAGTTTATCTAAAAGATAAAATCGACGGGACACAATAGTGGCAAATTTAAAACCTATAGTTATACGTTGGTTTGAGCAGGGCTTTATTACTAAAGAAGCATTACCAGCTGCACTGCATACTGCTCAGGACTCGGCCGAATCTCATGCTTCGACTATACAATGGCATGCGCTTATTACATTACTACTGACTTGGGGCGGAGCCTTGTTAGTAGGAGCTGGCGTTGTATTTTTTGTTGCAGCTAATTGGCAAGTTATGGGCCAGTTTAGCCGCTTCGCGTTAGTTGAAATGTTACTGCTTACCTCACTTTTAGGCTATATATTGGTGCGCCGCCGCGCCGTAAATGCAGGCGATATCAGTGGTTTTGGCTACACCACAGCCAATGCAATACTGCTTCTATCAGCTATTATCATCGGTAGTTTGCTTGCACTCGTTGGCCAAACATATCAAACAGGCGCAGATCCTTGGCAGCTCTTTGCTATCTGGGCGTTACTTATGTTGCCGTTAGCATTGGTCGCAGGGAATGAGCTGCTTTGGCTACTACTTGGTTTATTGCTTAATTTGGCCGTGTTACTTTATTTTCAAGCTTTTCCAGGGGCATTGAACTGGTTATTTGGTCCAACAGCTTTATTAGCTTGGTTGTTTTTTCTTAATCTGAGTTTGCACTTAGCTTGCAGTTTGTTAAGTGGTCGATTTGTTCGGTTGCCGCGGATATTGAAAATACAGCAACAGCGCTTTAACGCGCCGTTATTTCAACAAATTACTATGTTAGCTGCGGTTGGTACTATCACAATACTGGCGATAGAGTCCTTGTTTGATGAGGGGCCAAGTATTTGGGGATTTGTTTATACGGCCGTTATTGCAGCTGGTTTTTTTGTATATAACCATAAGGTGAAAGATATATTTGTCTTGGCGATTGGCGGCTATAGCTTAGTCACCGTGGTCAATTGTTTATTTATTCGTGTGGCTCTTGAAGGTAGTGATGTTGTCGCTATGTTCTTGCTGTTAGGGATCAGTATTATTGGCTCGACAACAGGCGTAACCCTGTGGCTTAAACAGCGTCATAAAGCGTTTAATACCGGAGCGTCAGCATGATTTTAGATAAACTTTTTCATGGCCGTTTTGCTGAGAATAATAAAACAGCCGAAGCAGAACTTTGGACGTTATTGGTCGGTAAGGGTCTAATTAAACAAGATTTGACCGGTGCTAAATTAACAGAGGGAGATTCTGATAATTTGCCTAAATTGCCTAAATTGCCTGAATTTGACAGTAAAAGCCCTTGGTATATTCAGTTTATGCAGTCTATTGGGGCTTGGTTTGCGTCGCTATTTATTTTGGGGTTCACTATTACCTTTTTCGGCTTACTTTATGACGATCTTGGTACTCAGTTTGCTTTTGGGATCGGTATTATCTATAGCCTTGTTGCTATAGGAATATATCGCAGCAATAGCAGTTCGCAGCTGTTTGCTAACCAAATGGCATTATCAATCAGTCTGTGTGGACTATTGTCGTTAGGTTATGGGTTAACGGGTTGGTTTGAGCCTAATCATGGTATTTACTGGCACTTTAGTTTTGGTTTAGCTTTATTAGTCCATTGGCTTGTGATTAAGCATTACAGTCATCAGTTAATGATGAGCTTTGGTATGCTAGTTTGTTTTGCGGCTATGGCCTATGAGCTCGGTTTTTTGGCATATGTCGCACCCCTTTACTGTATCTTCTTTTGCGCTATATGGCTCTATGAAGCCAAAGTAGGTCAATATTATTCCAGGCTTAATGCTCTTGGCTATATGATTGCCGTTTGTTTAGTGCTAATTCAAATTCCTTTACTGATGCAACATGGTGACTTTCAACATATTGTTGAACTACCCATTATTGCTCCTTGGTCTAATGTTGCATCCGTCGTGACTGCTTTTTGTATTGGCGCAGTTGCTATTAATCATATTTTAGGCTCTATACATATTTCATGGCGCAGCAGAATAGGACTATTCTGTTTGATTGGTTTGGTTTTGAGTGCGGCTTTATCTCTTGTAATGACCGGGCTAATAACCGCGCTTTTAATATTGCTCATGGGCTTTTACCTAGGTGAAAGGCTACTTTTTGCGCTTGGTGTCTTAGGGATTTTAAGCTTTATTGGTTGGTATTATTACAGTTTGCAGTTGCCTTTGTTGGATAAGTCTTTGTGGTTAGTGGCATTAGGTTCGATGTTATTGTTAGCAAAGGTGTTGATGATAAAATTCATTCCTACATCGCAAGTTCAAACAACCCCAAATTAGCTTGAACTTTAGCTTGGAATTTAAGCTTTAAACTTTAGCTTTGAACACAAGTTTACACATTCAGTTAATTAAGGCGCGTATTAACAAAGATACCAGATGGATAGCGAAACATGGTTGAACAACACACTAAAAATTACAAACTAGCTTGGCCTTGGGCTATGTATGTCGTTATTGCAACAATTCTTACTATTGTTGCAGTTGTAAATTGGGATATTTTTAAAAAAGAGCAACACCTAGCAGACGGTCAAGTAATTCGGCTAACGCTAGCGCCAGTTGATCCTCGCTCGTTAATGCAGGGCGACTATATGGTGCTCAATTATGCGCTTGCAGCGGAAATCTTGCCGTTGATGGATGAGATTAGCTCTGATGGATGGTTGCAAGTAAGCTTAGATGAAAATCGAGTGGCATCCTTAGTGTCGATAGCCAAGGAGCCCCATATTAAACAGCAGCCAAGCTCGCTGGTTAATATTCAATATCGACTGCGCAATAATCGCGTTAAATTTGCGAGTAATGCATTCTTCTTTGAAGAGGGGCAAGCAAAGCGTTATGAGCGTGCTAAGTATGGTGAGTTTAGGGTCAACCAACAGGGCGGGCTATTACTGCAATCTATGTTGGATAAAAACTTTAATAAGCTTTAGCGCTGAATCAAATTTAAAGTCATTCAAATTCGGGTTGAAATAAGTAACAAGGTCTAATACTCAGCTTAAACCTTGTTATACCAATCAGTGTTATTGCCGTTATTTTATCATTATATCCAAGCAAGTAGCCCAACAATAAACATCGCCAACAGCGCGCTAAAACTGATAGCAAAGGCGATGCTACGTAATACTTTGATATTTAAATAATAACAAAGCATATGTAAAGCTCGGCCAATGAAGTAGGTAAGGGCGGAGTTATTGAGCCAATCCGGATTTGCATTTGATAACATCGCGAATAGAACAAATAGCAGTAAAATGCCGATACTTTCATTACTGTTTGCTAGAGCACGATTCGCTCTAAAGAGCAGCTGATTATGATCTTGCTCAATGCTAAAGCCTGGAGTGTGTTTGGTTTTGATCCCTACGACATCAACTATGGCTAGCTGTATCCAAAATAGAGCGCCGGATAAACCTAATACTAAGACTGACAGTCGATATGGTTCGATAAATTCCATTTTAGTTCCTTGTTATGGTTAATTGTTCCCTTGAGTTTTATGCTTTTCTTGTTTTGTGGCAGTGAGTAATTGATAAGTACCTATGGCATAACAGAGCCCGATAGCTAAGCAGAACATTGACGATATGACCATAAAGCTCATATTGTTTGCTAGCTCTGCCATATAGGGAGAGTCAGCTAATATCACTACTGGAATAGCGAATAGGGCTCTTGCCAAAAATATGAGGGTGATAATTGACAAAATAGGCTTAATGAAAGGCAGTTTTCTAATGGATTTCGCGCCTGAAAACGCGTAAAAACTCCAAATTGCTAAAATGCTGGCAATGATGAAAGTAACAATTGCAGGGTAGTTTGAGCCTTGCTCCTGCATTTGTGCCATTTGCTCTCCGGCACCAAAAAAGCGGTACCAATCTGCACCACCGACAATAATCATTAAGTGAGTTACTGCGGCTATTGCGGTTAAGGTTCCTGCTAACTTAAGTGATCTCACGGTTCTCTCCTTTGAACAGTGTTGTAGCTATTATGCGCTTTTTAGGCTGACGACTTCTAGGCTGAATCGCTTGATAAGGGAGTGGCCATTATCGCTGCTGTTCGTCTTGAGTTAGTTCGCCTAAAATCGCTCTGTGCCAATCAAATTATACTGATAGATATAAGTCCCTTTGAAATGACTATTGATGTTTGAGCATGTTAATTAGCAAGTTCAGTGAATATTTTTTCAGAGATTTTATAGTTATATTGCCTAGCTATTTTTTGAGAGAAAAATAGTTGTGGTAGCTCGTAGATAGCAATTGCGAGCAGTAAATAAACAGCCTGATGATAACCTAAACAAAGCCCTGTAATGCTGATGACTAAGCAAATGAACTCAATAGCAAAGAGTCGATATTTCTTTAGGTATAAATGATGGAAACCACCTAAAAATAACCAGTTTAACGAGGCATAGGTATCAGGATCTTTAAGCTGGGTTGATTGCTGCTTGTAATAGGCTTTTTTCTGTTCAGCAGGGAGCTGGTTGACTTGGTTTCGAAGTTGCTCTTCTTGTTCTTCCAATTCGTTCCAAGGTTGCAAATATTGCACTAGGGGACCTCATCGTAAATTTTTTGGCAAAGGTCGGGCTGGTTGCAACGTTTAATGCGTGATAAACCTAGTCGCCAGCCTTTTATTGCACCATATTTAATAATGCATTGCTTGGTATATTCAGAGCATGTCGGCTCAAAATTACACTCGATATTTAACAGCTTTTTTGAACCACCACTAGCTTGATAGCGGTGGATCAATTTTAGCGATATTTGCTTAAACAAGCTTATCTACCTAAGGTAAGAATAACCGCTTCACGCTTCCAAAATAGCATAAAGCGCTTTTGTTCTAACACTTGGAAAACAACCTGCCAGCCGTCTTGAGCGTATTTATTCATCTCAGCTTCAATTTTCTGAATAGGTAAGCCACTAGCGCCTAGAAAGATAGTACCGCAGCCGCCTTCAACAATATGAACAACTTTGTATTCTGTATATTTTGTCATTATTTATCAACCACATAAAAAACGCCGATGATAGCTGACTAGATCTATGGTTTCAATAGTAAGTTTATACTGAGTTGCATTTGCAAAACGGTGAGGCGATAGGCAACCACAAACTCGTATAACCTGAGTTTGTGGTTGCCCAAAAAATGGTTTTTGCGTGGAAAAATAACCTAAATCAAAATATCCTAAGCATTGTAGCTGTTATTTTTTGACCCATTTACCGGACTTATTTTTAATGTAATGACCTTTTTTAGTGGCTTTAATTGCTTTTTCGGCCGCCAGTTTTGCCACATCATTGACTGTGATCTGATTTTTCTTAGCTATCTTCTCATAATGGGCTTTGCGCTTAGCGTTGACAGAACTAACTACCGCGTTAGCTTCAGCTGAACTTTTTACTACGCCTAAGTAGCCATTAAGCTGCTCACCAACGAGCCCTTGAGCTTTAGCATCTTGCAAAGAAATAGCAAAGGCATTAAAGCTAAGTACTAAGCCTGCAACAAGTACAAGTAATATAGACTTCATGGGGTTCTCCTATAATTCCTTTGCTTAAAACAATTCGTCGTCAGACAAAAGTTGATCTAACTCTTTGTCGACTTTGATTTTTATTTCATGCTCAATTTTAACATTAAGATTAATCACAATCGGTTTATCTGGTGGTTCAATTTTTACTGTTGGGCTACAAGCCACCAACGCATACGTCGCTATCACGACACTCAACAGCACTCTAGCACTTTTTATGTTAGAGCTTTGATGAGTTATCTGCTTTTGATTTTTAGGATCATGCAATGTGCTCATTGGCTTATCCTTTCCTTATTCGCTTGGACTATATTGGGAACCATTAATTTATAAATATATAAAACAATAAAAACAACAGATTGTTAGGTTTTACCCGGTTGTTATTTTACAGCTCGCTCAATTTGGTTCTGTAAATTATCACCAATCTGTAAACTTCTAAGTAACTGTAACATGTTCTCCTCTTGAGAGTAGTTAAAGTGAATAGGGCGCTCCATACCGCGGCTGCGACCTTTTACATTGACTTTAAGTATGGCATCACCGAGAGCGTTCATATCAAATGTGCTAGATAACTCAGAATAGTTAAGGTGCTCAAGTGTTGAAAATGCAAACTCTAGATAAGGTTGGCTTTGGCGCATTTGCTCCACTGCAGGGTTATTGCCAATAGCGATTAAACCGCCAGGTGCTCGAGCAGCAAGCTTTCCACCAATAACACTGGCTTTACCGTTATCAAGATTGACTGGCAAGACGCCATCAAAAATGCCTGTAGCATAAACACCAACTTGAGGTTGAATGGCCAATAGCTGCTCTAGATCTATTTGTTGCAATACAAAATATGCTGATGAAGGTTGTTTTAAATTTAACTCAAATTGCGGAATGAGCAGCTGACCACCAAGTAAATCCCCTTGTGCGGTAAGTGCAAAAGAAGCTTGTTTGACGCCCAGTAGTTGCTTAGCTAATGCAAGGTTATTGCTATCGCTTGTTTGTTGTTCTGCGGCTTTAGGGTCTAGCGTTGGTGTCTGGTTGATTGAGGTATTAGTTTGAGATTCAGTAGCAAAGTTTACAGCAGCTTCAGCGTTAATATCTGTGATAAGCACTCCTGGGTTAAACGCCAGTAGTGATAAGGCTATATTGTCACAATTAAATTCGCTTTTACGTTTATTGTCGCTATTTTGCTGCCAGTTAAAATTACATTGGGTGTCCATATTACCACCTTCAAATGGCAAATTGTTGATACTACCGGTTATATCTTTAACTTGTGGAATAAGACTTGCCGCAAAAGCTAATTGTTGATTTTTTTCAAGCTCATAGTGCATAGCAAATTCAGCATTGCCTTGGATATCAAGTGATTCAGGTAAGCTGTCTGTTTGACTGAGAAAAGCCAAGATAGGGGCGAATTCACTACTAAACTGCCAATCGCCGGCTAGCGAAAAATACTTGATATTATGTTGTGGTGCCAGTTGATGTTGGCTAGTTAGGTTAAGATCATTTATTTGCCAGCTTTCATTAGTTTGAAGAGTTTGCTTATTTAAAGCTAGTACCTGCAGTAGTGAGATCTCGTCAAATTCGGCTAGCTTCTGTTTAATATGACGTCTTTTACTAAGCTTGCTCGGTTTATTCTTTTCTGCAATCCCATGCAAGCGACTTGAGCTTGTAGGCTCTAGTGGGCGGTTATAACCCGATTTATCTATGCGAACGTTTGATATATCAATTGCTATCTGATTACTCAGCTTATGAGATAGTAGTTGCTGCGTAAGCGGGAGATTGAGCGCAGCTTGATCTTGGTTCTGCTGCGCAGTAACCTCGCTCAAGGGGGCAGCTTTAGTGTAAGTTTTAGCATTAGCTGCTCGAGTCAATTGCTGGGATTCTGTAAATGAACGCAATATTAGTTTAGTTGGGGCTTGTAGATTAAAGCCTATGCTGGCAACTTTTAATGCGTATTGTTCTTCTAGCTCATTGTTAGTTACAATGTTGCTGCTTAAACCTGACACCTGATAACTAAATGCTGGAATGCTTAATTGGTTCATGCTCAGCTGTTTGCTGGCGCTGAAATAGTCACTATTTGCGTTCATGCTAAAGCGATACTCAACTGGGGAGTCAAGGAGTAACTTGGTTTGATCTATGTGCAATGTGTTTGTTGCGGTTGAATGGGCTTTTAATGAAGTGCTATTAGCTGATTGAGGCAAATCAGGTTGAATTAACTCAATTCCTTTACTTGTTTGCTGGGCGCCGCTTTTTATTTGAATATTAAAATCAGTGTTGGTGCCAGTTTGGCCTGCACTAAGATCTCCCGATAGGTTAATTTCAGATTGATTGAAGTTAACTTGGTAAGGCAGTTTATTGAGGGATGGCCACAAACGGTTAAGTGTTAAAGCCTGATTATGCGATGCCTCAATATGCCAATCGCCTTTTAGCAGGTAGTCTGAGTTAGCGTTATCTAAATGATAATGGAGGTCATTGACTGCGATTACCGCTCTTAATTTGCTGTCTTTTAGTTCTATTGATACAGCAGGTATGTGTAGCTTGTTTTCGGTAATTTTATAACTTAATCCTTGAGCTAGATTAATCAGCAAGTTAGGGCTCTGAATCGCTTGGTCTGGCTTGCTATTGACAATATTTGAATCGTCTATATTTGAATTGTCTAAGCTTAGTTGCTGATAAAGGTTGAGTAGCGCTTGTTCAAACGGTTTATCATTGAGTTTTTGTAGCAGATTTTTAAGTCGTTCATCACTGTTTACTGTGATGATTGTCGGATCAGTTTCCGACAATTTTGTGTCCAACCTAAGCGGTAGTGAAAACGGCTCTACAGTTAGAGTCGGCTCGGTAATATGCCCCGAAATATCAAAGCTTAGCCCCGATGAGCTATGTTGCTTTTTTTCACTGGTATCAAGACTCATTGGCCTTAGCAGTGTCTGCTCAAAATCATCAAAAACCAAACTCGCCTGACTTAACCTATGTTGCGAGCTGATTTGCGCTGTTTTTAAATTTAGCTTGAGTCTTGAGTCTAGATTGGCATGAAGTTGAATATGTTTGTCATCAATCTTTTCAACAAGCTCATATAGCGGTGCTAGTAAGCTCTGATATTGGTGATTATGGTTTACCTCGTTAGTACCGCTTATTACGTTGGTTTTATTAGCTAAAAGAAGTTGCTCACTTTGAGCTAGCTGACGGCTAAATGCTTGCAGTAAAGTTAAATCAATATTGCTGCTAGCGCGCCATTCTGTTTCATTTAGGTCTGCAGAAAGTGTAAGCAGGGGCTTATTATTGATATAAATCTGGCTTTGAAGTTGTCTAAGCTTATTTAAGCTTAAGTTTTGTAAATCAACAGATAACTCAGACTCATTTATGCCTTTAAGGGTTAAATGAGTGTGGTTGACCTTAATATCTGGTAGTGAATCAAAATTTAGGCCAACGGCTGGACCAGTGGCATGAGCGGCAGAACTTGACTGCCATAATGCACTGGGTGACAGTGCTACATCAACACGTTCAACGGATAGCGCCAACAGATCATTGATCTCAAATGCCCAAGGTTGAGTGTTTTCATCAAACATTAGATTGAGATCTGTCAGGCGGATATCGGTGTTATCTACGCTGATTAACGCGCTTGCAATCTGCCATTGGGTAAAGCTTTTAGGAGCAAAACTGAGTTGGTGTATTTGAGTGTTATAAGCTGACAAGTATTGATTTGCCAGTTCGATAGTCATTTTTTCATAAAACTTGAGTGTTACAGCAATAGCAATAGCAATGAGCAAGGCTATACAAAGCAATGATGTGACTAGATATCGGGTGGCTTTTTGTCGCCTGTTTAGTTTTACAGCCTGTTGCACTTGCCTGATCCCGTTCATTGCGTTCTAACAGTCACTCATTTGCCGAGTGTTGTTTGCTGAGTATTGTTTGCTCAGGAACTTTTAGTATAGTCCGCTGATTCTAACACCTTAATTCAGTAACGAAATAGACTAATTCAAGGCTTATAGGTTGTTCGGCAACATTAAGGACTACCGATCAATGCCATGAAGATTGTGATGTAGCTCAAACAAAACCATTTATATGGCGATTTTTACCGATACAAGTTGAACCATTTGTTACTGATTTGCTCAACAGTGAGCGTTGCTGAGTAGTTTCGCTGTTCTTTTGGCTAAAAAGCTTTGTTAGCCGCAGAGCTATTTAGCCAGCAGTATTTAACAGAGAAGAGGTTCCCTTTGAAAAATTTTGCATGGTTATTAATTTTTGTTCCCGCTGTTTGTAGTTGCTTTTTAGTTGTGATGGCTATTTTGCATTACTTGCATGTTATTGAGAGTGCGAATTTATTAGTCAATATGATGTTTGCATTACTGGGCTTAAATTTAGTGGCTGGTGTTGCCATTGCAATAAGAACATCAGGTAATTTGCCATATCTTTTATTTGGTAATTTACTGTTCTTTATTATTTTTGTGTTTTCTATAGCAACAGTGAACACACATAATTGTGACCATCACACAGCAGATAAAGCATCGCAATTTAGTTCGCCAATTTTGGGAAAAGAATTGGATTTTAGCGATTATGTTACTGAGTAAGTGTGGTGATGAATTCTGATGATAGCCAATAAAGTGACAAGCAAATGGTGAATATGTCTGTGTGTGAGCTTTGAATATTGTGTGAGCTTTGAATATTTGTGTGTGGCAAGCAAGGAGCCTAAACGGTCAGCAGTGAAGTGAGTGAACTGCTGACCGGTATTTTTGATAATGCGAGTTAGGTTATAGCTGGTTAAATCGTTATATACCGCTAAGTATTATGCTATTTCCAGCGAATATGTGTGGTTAGCGTATGAGTTTCATTTGGCGCAAGCACTACTTTATCTTCAAGTACGTTAGCGGCTTCTAAACAAACCATGGTGAGGTAATCATCGCTATTAAAACGAGATAAACGCACTGACTTGTCAATCCAAGGGTTCCAGAGCACTGCGCTTGTACTATTTTCGCGGCTTACTTCAATGATTCCATCTGGTGTGTGTAGCTCTTGTGTTTCACCTAGGTCAGTATATACGCGGTCAGTTTCACGAGTGAAGTCGACGCCATCTTGCTCTTGCGCAAATGGCCCATTTCCAAACTCGATGAACTTAGAGCCTGTAAAACCAGAAGCTTTTAATTGATGAATATCTTCAATTGGGAAATAGGTGTGTAATGCTTGGGTTAAGCTGATTTCATAGTCACTTTTATTGATATTAACTAGGCTAACGCTTAGCGTATCACTTAAGGTCATTAATACTTCAACTTCAGTGTCGTGAGGCCAATATTGTTTATCTTCTTCACTGACTTTTAGTGTAAATTTTAGATCGACCACTTGATCACGCATTTTTACAGACTCGAGCGACCAAAGACGAGTTCGAGCGAAACCATGCTGCGGAAAGTCTGGATTGTCAGACATACCAAACCAAGGCCAACATACTGGGATCCCACCTCTAATACCATTACCAGGCTCATAATCATCAGCACTTGAAACCCACAGTAATGGTTTTTTGCCTACAGGCTCAAAATAATCAATTTGTGCACCTTGCAGGAAAATCCGAGCTTTACATAAAGGCGTATTAACGTCGACGTAGTCTAATCCATTAGCATGTTTTTTGGTGGTGACCGAACCCATGAGGTGTTGTCCTTTCAAAGCGTTATCATGAATAGTGCGACTTAGCTTACCCCGTTTTTCTGGGCGAGATAAGCATTCTTTTACACGTATTTGCGGTAATGCTGTTCTCTTGAGCAAACAAAAGAGATTGGAGAGGCAAATGACTCTACTGTGTTTGTAAATCCCTACGAATTTAACATGATATTAGGCTATCTGTTGGCACTGTATGGATATGCTAGTTTCGCTGCTCCTTTCTTATCAATTCGAGAATATTCCTAGATAGTTACTGGCCAAAAAATAGCTGTGTTTTTGTGCAAACTTGGTTATGGTGGTTAAAAGGTGGTCAGAGCACCGACCATTAATTATAAAAATTATTTATAAGAACAAGGGATCTCTTTATGCCTATCTACCAAGCGCCAATACGTGATTATCAGTTTATTTTGAGTGAATTACTCAACGTCTATCAACAGCCAGAGTTGCAAGGCTTTGATGAGTTTGATCCAGAGTTGATTGATGCGGTGCTGCAAGGTGTAGCTGATTTTACAACTGATATCATGTTGCCTTTAAATGGTAGTGGCGATTTAGAGGGCTGCCGTTTACAAGATGGTAAGGTTATTACTCCAAAAGGTTTTAGTGATGCTTACCAGCAATATATCGATAATGGCTGGGCAACCTTAACCTGTGATCCTGAATATGGCGGCCAAGGATTACCTGAAGTGATTGGCGTCTTTGCCACTGAAATGAAAACTTCAACCAATATGGCTTTTGCCATGTATCCCGGTTTAACCCACGGCGCTTATGCAGCTATTCACGCCCATGGCAGTGATAGTTTAAAAGCTAAATATTTAGACAAATTGGTCAGTGGTGAATGGACTGGAACCATGAACTTGACAGAATCTCATGCTGGGACAGATCTGGCGTTATTACGCACTAAGGCAACGCCTTTGGCTGACGGAGAGTTCGCTATCAGCGGTGAGAAGATCTTTATTTCATCGGGTGATCATGATCTGACTGACAATATTATTCACCTGGTATTGGCAAGATTGCCAGACGCTCCTGAAGGAGTGAAGGGGATCTCTTTATTTGTGGTACCTAAAGTATTAATTAATGAAGACGGTTCGTTAGGGCAATTAAACCAGCTAAAAGCTTCGAGTCTTGAGCATAAAATGGGGATCCATGGTAACTCGACTTGTGTGATGAATTTTGATGGTGCTATTGGCGAGCTGGTGGGCGAGCCGCATCAAGGTTTACGCGCTATGTTTACCATGATGAATCAAGCAAGGCTTGGTGTTGGTTTACAGGGGCTAGGTGTGTCTGAAATTGCCTATCAAAATGCCCTTGCGTATGCACAAGATAGAATTCAAGGTCGCGCGTTAAGTGGCGTGAAACAAGCTGAGCAAGCAGCTGATCCTATATTGGTGCATGGCGATGTGCGACGTATGTTGTTGGCGCAAAAATCGTTTAATCAAGGTACTCGTGCACTTATGGGGCAACAAGCGCTGTGGCTTGATGAATCTGAGCGCCACTCTGACCCTCTACAAGTTAAAGCAGCATCAAAATTGGCTGCATTGTTTACGCCTATCGTTAAGGGCTTTGTAACCGAACAGGGGTTTAAAGCCTGCGTTGATGCACAGCAAGTATTTGGTGGCCATGGTTATATCCATGAATGGGGCATGGAGCAATTTGTGCGTGATAGTAGAATTGCGATGATTTACGAAGGCACTAATGGCGTGCAAGCACTGGATCTTATTGGTCGTAAAGTATTAGCTGATAAAGGCGCGACACTTAAACTGTGGTCAGAGTTGGTTAAAACCTTAATAGAGCGCAATATAAAAAATCAAGCGATGAAACCTTATATCGAGGGCTTAATGGCCTCTGCGGCAGATCTTGAAAAGGCAACAGGCTATATCGTTGCAAAAGCGGCTAAAAATCCTGATCTAATTGGTGCGGCCTCTATGGCTTATTTACAAATATTTGGCATCACAGCATTAGCTTGGATGTGGACACGTACAGCTGAAAAAGCCTTACAGTGCCTTGAGAATGGTGCTGACGACAGTGAGTTTTATCAAGATAAATTGGCAACGGCAAAGTTTTTCATGCACTACTGGGCGGTACAAACTACAAGTTTAGTTAAGCAAATTGAGTTGGCTAGTAGCGATATTGTGGAGTTTGAAGATAGGGCTTTTTAAACGCAGCTTTAAATCAGTCAATTTAAGCTGCTTTTAACAACTAACGCTTGATTGAAGATGGCACCTTATAACCCTAACCTGGTTTGAGGTGCTTTTTGTTTTTTGCTGCAGCTGCGATTGGTATTAGACATTGCCATGCCAACTAAGCTAACCTTGGCGCACCTTACCAACTGCGCCTTTCAGTGCAGTATTTACAACAATAAACAGCGATGGCTGTATTCATTTTATTAGGATAGACATGCAGTATAAATGGGTACTTTTTGACGCTGATGAGACCTTGTTTCACTTCGATGCTTTTCAAGGCTTGCAGCTAATGTTTTCACGATTTGACGTAGATTTTAGCCGTCAAGATTTTGCCCACTATCAAAAGGTTAATCAGCCTCTTTGGGTTGATTACCAAGATGGCAAATTAACCGCTCAGGAGTTGCAAAATATTCGCTTTACAGAATGGGCGCAAAAACTCACGGTTTCAACCCAAGAGTTAAACAGTAGTTTTTTAAGTGCAATGGCAGACATTTGTCAGTTGCTTCCTGGTGCGCAAGAGCTTATTGACTCACTGACTGGCCGAGTCAATATGGGGATCATCACCAACGGTTTTACTGAATTGCAAAGCGTGCGTTTACAAAAGGTCGGTTTAGTCGATAGATTCTCGCCATTGGTGATCTCAGAAGAGGTGGGCATAGCTAAACCTGATGTCGGCATTTTTAACCATGCACTCTCTTTGATGGGCAACCCTGATAAAAGCTCAGTATTAATGGTCGGCGATAATCCACACTCGGATATTTTGGGTGGCATTAATGCAGGTATTCATACCTGTTGGCTTAATAGTAATGGCGCTGAAAAGCCCCATGATATTAATCCGCACTACCAAGTAAGCACCTTGTGTGAACTACGGGAGATCTTAAGCTGTAAACAAAGTGCTTAATTGCCAGTAATCACCTCTATTTGCTTAGCTTTTCAAAGTGGAGCAAGCGGTTATTAGCGGGCATGGGGTGATCAGTGATTAGCTCCATGCCTTGCTTATTCGCCAATTCAATAATCCATTCAATATCTCGAATAGCGCTTTGATTATTTTGCTCATATAACCATAAATCGAAGTTACGATTGCTATCGCTGGTGTATTGGCCATTATAGTTAAACGGACCATAGATACACAGTTGCCCGTGTAGCGCCAAATGCTCGCCGATTCCTTTAAAAAACTCCTCAACCATGGCTTTAGACATGATGTGCAAAGTATTAGCGGTGAAGATACCATCAATTACGGGCTTCTCAAGTTGAGAAATAGGCCATGCTTGGGTGACATCAAGAGTTAAAGGTGGACGTAGATTTATACTTGGCTCTGCTAATAACCATGCATTAATACCATCATGGTAAATGCTCTGATCGCTGGTTTGCCAGATTAAATGCGGCATTAGCTTAGCAAAGTGTACCGCATGCTGGCCTGTACCGCTGCCAACTTCTAGTACTTGGCTGGCTTGGCTAAAACATTGCTCGATAACTGCGGCGATTGCAGCTTTATTGTTTTCACAGGATTGAGAGTAGGGGAGTGAGCTCACGGTAACGGCTTTGTTTGTAAATGATGGCTATTGTTTTACCGTGTCTAGTGGCTAAATTCAATCTTGGATAAGGAATTTTACGGCTGTTTTTTATGCCTTTTAGGCTTCAAACCCTTGCCAAGCTAAGTTTGGGATTAAGAACTAGCAACTTTTGAAATATTGGTATTATCCGTAGGTTGCCAAAAGAAAAAGGGTTAAGCTCTAGGTTCAACGAAAGAATAAAAGGTGAGTATTTTGGCTATAGAACACTACGAGATAGTTTCATTACTTAGCGAACTTGAATGTAGAACCAACTTTTCGATTAAGAAAGTGACTGAGTACATGCTGCCTAAGTTAAAAGAGCCTTTCTACTTGTATCTTGATGGTAAGCAAGCACAGCTAGTGATCCGCCCTGCTTATGAGGTGTTTAAAGCTGACTTTGCCGAACTTGAAGGGGTGAACGCCAAAGAGCAATATTGTCATTATTCAGAGATGACACGTTTTCCTAAGCGGGTTCAGAAAAGCGTGAACGGCATACATTATGGCTTAGCATTTAGCTTTGATAGCAAAGATGCGCTTAAAGCTTTTATTGCGAAACTGATACAGATTAACCAAGGCTAAACTTGTATTTTGGCTGATTGTTGTAGTGAGTTTGGCAAAGGAGAGATGAGTGACCAAAACAGAGAAGAAAATCGATAAGTTAATCAGCGGCGCATTAACTTTGGTGTGTGAAAGCGCAAAAGAAGATGTAAACGGTTTTTTGTGGTTAACTCATCAAGTCAACTTTTCCAAAGTGTCTGACAGCTTGGTTATTCGTTTTATGTTCGAATCGCAAACGGCATTGAGTGAGGCGATTGAAATTGGTCAAACTCAACAGCTGGCATTATTGAGTGAACGCATATTAAACCAACATGACATTAAGCTTACTCAAGCGCTTAAGCAGTGCCGTTTTGAAGTTGTAAAAGCTATTAGTAAGTAGCTTTTAGTAAACAACTATTAGTAAGTCATTAAGAGAGCTTTTATATCGCAGCTTTGCGCCTAGTTTTAGCTCTGAAACATTTGCACACCAAAAGGTATACCTAAATTTAACTTATACTGGTTTACAATGCGGCCATTATCATTCGCCCTTTCATTGACAAGGAGTCGATAAAATATGGAACCTAATAGGGCTTCAGTTAAAGAGTCTGATGTTGATCCCGAGCTTGCAGCCTTGGTATCAGAGCTAAATCGTAAACGAATAAAGTTGTTTGTCTTTGTGATTGGTATTGTAGCGGGTCTGCCGGCTGGGTTTTATGGGGCACGTTGGGTGTACCAATTGATGTTTCCTCAGGGCTGATACCATCGATTAAGACATAAAAAAGGTACGTCATTGACGTACCTTTTTTAATTTAGTGTGCTCTAGGCTTATTTAGCTAAAAGACCACGGCTACGAAGTAATGGCTCAATGCCAGCTTCTTTACCACGGAACTGCTTGTATAGCTGCATAGGATCTTCACTACCACCTTGAGACAAGATATTGTCTCTAAAGGCATCTGCAGTCGCTTTGTCGAAAATACCATTTTCTTTAAAGGCTTCGAATGCGTCAGCACCTAAAATATCAGACCAGATGTAGCTGTAGTAGCCTGCAGAGTAACCGCCAGCAAAGATATGCGAGAAGTATGTGCTGCGGTAGCGAGGCGCAATTTCAGCAATCAAGCCCATTTTGTTTAGCGACTCTGCTTCAAATTTAGCTGCATCTTTTGGCATAAAGTCTGTCACTGTGTGCCAGTCTAAATCAAGCTTAGTCGCCGCCATGTATTCAACAGTTGCAAAGCCTTGGTTAAACTTACTTGCAGCTTGGATCTTTTTAACAAGCTCTTGTGGGATCACTTCACCCGTTTTGTAGTGCTTAGCAAATTGCGCCAGTACTTCAGGTTGTGTCATCCAGTTTTCCATTACTTGCGATGGGAACTCAACGTAGTCGCGTGGTACAGAAGTACCCGCTTGTGAGCGATATTCCACATCAGACATCATACCGTGTAGCGCGTGGCCAAATTCATGGAATAGCGTGCTAGCTTCGTCAAACGTTAGCAACGCTGGCTCATCACCCGCAGGGCGAGGGTAGTTAAGTACGTTAACAATAATTGGCTTAGATTCTACACCGTTCATGTTGTACTGCTGACGGTAAGAGTTCATCCAAGCACCACCGCGCTTGCTATCACGAACAAAATAGTCGCCCATAAAGATAGCCATTAGCTCGCCGTCTTTGTCATACACTTCCCAAGTACGCACTTCATCATTGTACTTAGGTAGATCTGTACGCTCTTTTACAGTAATACCGAATAAACGGTTAGCCGTATAGAACACACCTTGTAGGGTATTTTCTAGCGAGAAATACGGACGTGTTTGTTGCTCGTTAAAGCTGTATTTTGCTACACGGATTTTATCAGAGTAGTACCACCAGTCCCAACCGGCTAGCTTAAAGTCGCCGCCTTCAGCATCGATAAGCGCTTGCATGTCTGCAACTTCAGCTTCGGCTTGTGCAAGTGCTGCAGGCCAAATTTTGTTTAGCAGGGTATAAACATTTTCAGGTGTTTTGGCTGTGCGCTCTTCAAGTACAAAGTGAGCGTGAGTTTTGTAACCCATTAACTGTGCGCGCTCTGCACGTAGCGCTGCCATTTGGGCTAGAATTTTTTTGTTATCGTTGGCGTTATCATTATTACCACGATCAATATAACCTTTATACAGCTTTTCACGTAACTCGCGGTTATCTGCATAAGTTAAGAATGGTGTAATTGATGGGCGTGAAGTGGTAAATACCCATTTGCCATCATGGCCGCGTTTAGTTGCGGTTTGTGCTGCAGTGGCAATCACGTCAGCTGGTAAACCTGATAGTTGGGCTTCACTGTCGATAACCAATTCAAATGCATTGGTTTCAGCTAAAAGGTTGTCACCAAACTCTAAGCTCAACTTACCAATTTGCTCGTTAAGAGCACGCAATTTAGTTTTGTCAGCATCATTTAAGTTAGCGCCGCCGCGAGTAAATGACTTATAAGTATCTTCAAGTAGCTTTGCTTGCGCCACATTAAGATTAAGCTGGTTACGCTGCTCATAAACCGCTTTAACTTTTTGGAATAACGCATCATTTAGCAGCACATCATCACTTGCTGCAGACAGCATTGGCGACACTTCTTTTGAAATTGCTTGAAGCTGCTCGTTAGTATCAGCACCGGTTAGGTTATAGAAAACACTGGCTACTTTAGTTGTTAGCTCGCCAGAAAACTCCATCGCTTCGATAGTGTTGGCAAATGTAGGTGCAGCAGGGTTATCAATAATGGCTTGGATTTCAGCTTTGTGCTGCGCAATACCAGCTTTAAATGCTGGTAGGTAATGCTCAGGTTTGATTTTATCGAAATCAGGGATCCCGAGGTAAGTATCATATGGCTTGAAAAATGGGTTGCTTGCGTTGTTTTCAATAATTTGAGCTGCAACGACGTTAGGTGCTTCTTGGGTCGTTGTAGTGGTGTTGGACGCGCTACATGCCGTAAGTGCTAATGCAAGAGCCACTGCCGACACGACTGGTTTGAGGGTTAATCCCTTCATATTTATATCCCCGACTTTAACTTGTTTTAAAAATCGCCTTTTAAATTACGCAGACGTTAACTTCTTTAAGTATCACGGTTAAAGGTGTGAGATCTATTGTAAAAGCTTAAACTTTGTAACAAAGCGTTCAATTAGCTATTTTTTGCACGTTTTATGGTGTTATTTGTGGCAAACTGCGCTTTTAAAACATAATAATAACAATTGGAAAGCTATGAAATTATCTCGCTTATTGAGCACTTCTTTGGCCTTTAGCACACTTTTAGCAAGCTCGTTTACTAGCCAAGCGAATGAGGTTTCTCTCCGTTCAGAACTCGTTGCTAACTATGCGGTAGAGACCTATTCAACGCCCATGGTTGATAACCTCGCAAAGTTAGTGGCATTTAATACTGAAGCCGTGCAGGGATTAACCCCTGACACTAATCCTGAATTTACTGGCTTTAAAAATGAGCTAAAGCGCTTGAGTAAAACATTAGGTTTAGACTTTAGCGACCATGGCTATGTTGTACTGATTGGACTTGGCGATAGCTCTGACAAGCTTGGGGTGATCACCCATGGTGATGTGCAACCAGCCGATGCTAAATTTTGGCAAAAAAGCCCTTATGAGCTAGATGTAAGTTCTGAGCCAGGAAAATTAATAGGTCGTGGCACAGAAGACGACAAAGGCGCAATTGTCACGGCCATGTTTGCCATGAAAGCTATAAAAGACAAGCAAATCAAGCTAGATAAGCGCATTGAATTAATGGTTTATATGGCCGAAGAGTCTGACTGGCAGCCGCTTAGGGAGTTTTTAAAAGACTTCACTCCTGCAGATATTAATATCACCATTGATGCTGAATACCCGGTGGTAACTGCTGAAAAAGGTTGGAGTCAGATAACTTTTAGTTTAGCTGAGATCACAATAGCCCCTTCTTCGAAGAAACAGTCGCAGCTTATTGAGTTTCACGGTGGATCATTTGCAAGTCAGGTGCCTCAAGAGGCAAACGCTGTGATAAGCAATGTGAGTGATGAGTTGCTTACTGCCTTAAAAGCCAAAGCGGCAAGCCAAGTGACAATGACATACCAGTTTGAGCAGAGCGCAGGAAACCTGCTGATCCGCGCGAATGGTAAGTCTGCACACTCTTCAACTCCAGAAGACGGAGTGAATGCCGTGACCCATTTAGCTGAGCTTTTATCAATTCATCAGTGGCCTAAATCAACCGCTTCACAGGCACAGTTGTTTATTGCAGAAATGGTAGGTTTAGGTCTGTATGCTGAGCAATTTGGCGAAATCGCTTATAAAGACGACTTTATGGGGCATATGACCCTTGCTGCAACCGTAGTGAAGCAAAACGAGCAGGGCATAGAGCTGACCTTAAACCTAAGGCGGCCTAAGGGAAAAGATAAACAACTACTTGAGCAGCAAGCACAAGCAGCAATTAAGCAGTGGCAAATACAACATAGCGCTGATATTACTAATCTAAAGACCTATTGGGGCGAGCCGATGGTGATGGAAGATGCGCCGCACTTATCGACACTACTTAATGTTTTTGAACACTTCACTGGAATTAAAAACCCGCAACCTGTCGCGATTGGCGGCTCGACCAATAGTAAGTTATTCCCTAATGCGTTGAGTTTTGGTCCTGCTATGCCGGGAGTTGAATATACCGGTCACAGTGAGTATGAATTTATTACTTATGAGCAATTCATGCTTAATCTAAAAATGTATACCGCAGCATTTATTGAGTTAGCGGCAAAATAGCACAGTAAAGAGTTTTGCATGATTAATAGTTTGCACGCTATTTTACTATTAATCATGCTGCTTAATCGGCAAACTTGATTGCTTTCATATTCTTAAGTGTTTTAGTTAACCCTGTGATCTAACGCTTTATTTTTGTGTTATTTGCCTATTATTTCGTGATAGCAATCAATGCCATGCAACGGTGAATTTGCCAGAATAACCGCTGATTTTTATAAGCGGGAAACCCTACCTGTATGCGCAATAACCAACCTGTAACTCAAACTGAAAAAACCTTAACCGGCAACTGTATCTTACTGTCGACAACTGATCTTAACGGCAATATAAAATACGCTAATGAGGGCTTTATCAACGTTAGTGGTTATAGCTTTGGTGAGTTACAAAACCAACCGCATAATCTAGTGCGTCATCCTGATATGCCTGAAGCGGCTTTTAGCTCGCTTTGGGACAGAGTAAAACAGGGTAAACCTTGGGTGGGTATCGTTAAAAATCGCACAAAATCTGGCGATCATTATTGGGTTAATGCCTATATTGCACCTGTGTATGAGAATGGCAAAATTCACGAGTATCAATCGGTACGGCGCAAAGCTACCCCTGAGCAGATTGAGCGCGCACAAACAATTTATAAAGCTGTAAAAGAGGGTAAACAACCGGCCGCGCTTAAAAAGCCGATATTGGGCTTTAGTGCAAAGCTATACACTTGGTCGATGTTATCTGTTTTGTTTACAGTGGTACTTGCACAGTACTCGCCCATGTTCGCAGCATTAGCAATGTGCTTGGTTGCTGGGTTAGGTTTAAGTGTAATATTGAAACCATTTAATCAAGTTGTCACTCAGGCTCAAGGTATTGTTACAGATCCTTTAGCGACGGGAGTATTTACCGGTCGCCAAGATGAAATTGGTAAGGTGAGTTTTGCTTTGCAATTTCTACTTACCGAAACCGGCGGTGTTGTTGGGCGTATGGCAGATTCTGCCGGTTCAATTGAGACCCTTAGCGCCAGCTTAAACGATACAATTGCCAATACTCGCCAGCGTGCTGACAGCCAAAGTCAGCAAACCAGTCAAGCAGCGACAGCTATGGAAGAAATGAGCGCCAGTTTCAGTGAGGTGAGCCAAAACATTCATAGTGCAGCGCAAGAGATGTCAGTCAGTAATATTTCGGCGCAGCAGGGTCATGACCTACTTGAGCGAGTGATTGATTCAATTAATCAACTAAAAGACGAAGTTGGCAATTTTGCCACTGTAGTGGCCTCAATTGAGCAAGATAGCCAAGATATTAATAAAGTGCTGGAAGTTATTCGCGGCATTGCGGAGCAGACCAACCTTTTAGCATTAAACGCCGCAATTGAAGCTGCTAGAGCTGGTGAGTCTGGACGTGGTTTTGCTGTGGTTGCCGATGAAGTGCGCCAGCTTTCAAGTCGCACTAGTGAGTCTACATCGCATATTGAAGCGATTGTTAGTAAGTTTCGTGATAGTACAACGATGGCGACCAAAGCAATGGAAGCGGGGCAGCAAAAAGCAGCGCTTTCAGTTGATTTAGCAAGACAAGTTGATGAGTCATTCGAAGCCCTTAGAGCATCGATTGTTAAAATGAATGTGATGAGCGATGAAAATGCTTGCGCTATGACACAGCAAACCACTGTGGCTAATGAGATTAGCCACTCTATTCAGGTTATCAGTGAGCTGTCGCTTGAGAGCTTAGAGCAGACCCAAAATGCTGCAGAGCGCGGTGAGCAAGTACTGCGTTTATCGGCCAAAACTAACCATTTGTCGCAGCAGTTCTGGGAGCAGAGCGTACAACGTAAGATATAAAGCTATTCAATGTAAGGATTTGATAAAAGGCGCAGTTGTTATAAGCTGCGCCTTTTTAATTAATGGCTTTTAAACTTTAATTTGCCATTAGCAAATGATACGCGTAGATCTTCCGAGTTAGAATTTATAAGCAACGCTGACTCTTACGTCTCTGCCCGCAGCAGCGACGCCATCACCCATGTAAGGTTTGTAATACTGGTTGGTTATATTTTTCACTGTTAAATAGGCCTCCCAGTTATTTAGCACGCCTGACTCGCCAGTGAACGCAATATAGAAATCTTGAATAAAGTAAGCATCCGTTGCTTGATCAGTTCTAAAGCTACTGGCAACAGGCATTTTATCTTCAGATTTGCTGTCGTACCATTTTCCGCGCCACGCTAGCATCAAGTCACTAGTGAGGTAATAACCCAACTTTAAACCAATGTTCGTTGGTGCTAAGTCGGCAAGGTACTCATCTTCCCCTGTTGAATCTTTCAAGCTGCCATTGTGTTTACCTGTAATGTAGGACGCGTCTAAGTCAGCAAACAGATCGTGGTACCGATAGTTGATCACGAGATCGGCACCTTTGTTGTAATAACCGTCAAGGTTAGTGTTGTAACCTTGTGCTTGCTCTACTGAATGGACTCCAGAACGTTTGGCGATATCGTTTTCACCTTGGTGGTAATACAGAGTTATTTGAGTTGAGAGCACATCGTCATTGGCAAATAAATCGTTATTAACTTGAGTCATGCCTAATTTATAAGCATGTAAACGTTCTAATTCTAGATCTCGACTAGACATAATTGCTTTGCTGGCTTTGGCGTATTGAACTGTGTAGATATCATCAATAACGGGGGCTTGCAGCGTATAAGCGTAGTCGAAACTAAATTGTGTTTGCTCACTAAACTGATAGTTAACGCCTAAACGAGGAGACAAACCTGAGTGAGAAACTGCACTATAATCATGGCCGGCGGCGAAGTCGTTATAATCTGATGCTAAGTTGCCTTTACCTTCGCTACGAATATGGTCGTATCTTAGTGAAGGTTTGACTGACAAATCATCGGTTATTTGGTAATTAAACTCAGCATACACACTTGATGTCTGCTGTTTGCCGCTTGGTTGATAATAAGGCGTATATAGGCCAAAGTTTTTGGCTTCTTTGTTTTCATAAGTCTTGTTATAAACCAAAGAATCACGATCGGAACTCAAATACTGCAGACCAATAATAAGGTTATTGTCACCAAACCAGCTGGTATTATTGATATCTACAAACGAGCGCTTGTAATCAAGCCAAGATTCATGACCAAAGTTACCTACAGATACATACATTTTCTCCCATGCGATATCAGGGCGTACCCAATGACGCTGATTATCACTTGTTGAAAGTACCAGTTGCGTATCAATCCAGTCATTGCTTGGAGTGTAGCGATAATTGATTGAGTAATTAGTATCTTTATAGGTGTTAGCTGCAGTAGTTGCGTATAGCGCAGTTTCATAATCACCATATTTTTTTATATTGTAATCACTAATTGTCGGCATTTGACCACGACGGTTTGCCCAAGGTTTTTGGCCTTCATCCGTATAGTCTGTCATCGACAAAGACAGCAAGTGATCACCATAGTCGAAGTCAATTTTAGCCAGTAGACTATTTTGGCGATAGCCGGAATAACGCAGTTTATCTTCATCTCCAGTATCAAATTCGGGCGGCTGCCCCTCATCAGCGATATTGTCTCCCCATATGCCTTTGCCTAATGTTGTATCGTTTGCATCACGATAGGTATAGTTAACAATAGCGGAAAGGTGGCGATTAACTCGACCGTATAGACTGATTAAGCTGCGTTTTTCATCATCATTGTCGCTGTAACCGGCTTTTACCCGTGCGCCAAAGTGCTCGCCCGGCTTTAAAAAGTCTTCAGCACTTTTGCTGGTTACATACATTGAACCACCAAATCCGCCATTTCCAGAACGAACATCGTGAGCACCTTTGATGACTTGAACTTGCTTAATAAGATCGGGATCAATAAAGAATGAGCCGTAACGATATTGCTCAAAACCTTGTGGTGCATTGTCTAAATAAAGATTGAGATCTTCTTCATCACCAAATCCCCAGACATTAATTCGTTCACCGCCGACTCGTGTGCCGCCGTCGATATTAATACCAGGCAATTCATCGACCAGTTCTGCAAATTGTGTCGACTGCTGTTCTTCAATTTCCTTCATAGTAATAATGGCTGTGCCAGGAGGAGTGAGTTTTAGTTCGCGGGGGTAGGCTCTCCCAGTGACTTTTATGACTTCAATTGGATCAACTTTAGCTGCACCAAGTACTTTATTTGATGCTTCAGCCGTTAACTGTTGCTCCGACGGTTCATCAGCGAGCGATATCTTTGGGCTCTGCGCATAGACTTGAGATTGAATGGATAATGCAATAAAAGATAATGAAAACAATTTAATAGGACGTGATAACACCAGAGTATTCTCATTGGTAAGAAATGATGGCGGCGAGTATAAAGTAAAAACAACTAGATGATAATGATTGTCATTTGTGATTTACATATAAAGATCTTATGTTACAAAGGTTGCAAGGGCGATTGAGCTAGTCGCTGTTTGAATGCAGACTAACATTAGCGGCGCTAGCAATGGCGTTAATGGTAAATAGGCCACTACTATCGAGTATAGAAAGTGATTAAAAGTAGCAGTGGCAGAGACTAACCGCCTGCTACTTTATGCTGAGCAAACTCTTGAAATTTACAAACGCCTAATAAAAGATTCGATATAAGCGGGTGTACGAGCATTTAAAATAGGATCGGCTGATGGCGCAATGCCTTCAGGTAATAAGACTGGATTAAAAATGCTTTTATCGCATTGTTGAACACTAGTTTGTTTGTCTTGTTTGCCATCTATGATGACTTGCCCCACCAACACTCGTTGACGTGATTCTGGCCACAGAACAGTAGGGTCGGTGATTATATCGTTACTATCTGCCAGTTTTACGTATAGGTTCCAAACTGCAGGCGTGGTTTCAATTCGATTGAGCAATTCCTGTTGTAGGAAGTCATCAGAACGGGTTGCAAGCTCTGCTTGTGTTAATGCAACTTCACCTGCAGCTGGCTCAAAAATCCAGCGACCAGCGACCTGGGTGTTATCAGGTTTATCAAATAAGAAACTGTTTACGCCAAAGTAACGACTAGTAGCAAAGCTGCTACTTTTGGGCAGTTGACTTACGTATTCAAAAAAAGCTTTTGCATCGGGCTTGTTGTTGATAAGCCACTGCTTTCCCTCTGCGCCTTGTTTTACTTTAGTTTGAAAAGTAAAAAAGTCTTCTAGATTACTGGCGAAAAATAACTGTGCATTCGATGTGACAAAGTTAAGGCTTTCCTTATCACCATCAATTTTTAGCGACATAAAACGACCTGCACCTTTGTCCGATGCATGTGGGTTAGTCCCACCTAGTGAGAAACGAGCAGTTACGCTTATTTGTTGCTGTTCAAAAAACGGAATGTTGAATTGATTGTTAATTTGCGCAGCTGGCTTAAACATGCCGGAGGTACAAAAGCCTTTAGCGTGGTTGCGTAGCTTTACTTTCTTACCTGCTTCCCGACTTGCGGTATCGGGCGTGCCATTGACTGCGTCAACTAGCTCTGGAATAGACTTTTCAGTGGCCATAGTGGCTGTGGATAGCAAAGCCAAGCCTGTATATATACTGACCTGAATGAGTGGGTTGATAGCGTTAGATACGCGCTTTTTTAACCCGATAGTGCTGTGAGTCATGTTGTTTATTATCATAATATGAAGCCCCAAAGTGATACGTTGGGAATATAGAACGGAGCAGCTAAAAATATCTTTCGCCAAAGACAGATTTATTATTTAAAACTGGTTTTAATCGCTCTAATGCTATTAAGGCTGGGGTGTTTGTCCGCTGAATTGAGGCTATTCATGATCTTTGGCAAAGGGCTAGATATAAAACCTTTGTCGCATCGTAATTTTAAGTGAGTATATAAACTCGAGTCGCTAATATAGAAAAGCCACTTCCGTAATGAGGATGTGGCTATTCATAAAGTGTTATAAAGTATGTAGTGAGTAGATTTGCTTTTAGTTATAAGCCTCTAAGCACTCAACAATTAAATCCACAAAACCTTGTCTATCTAGCTTACAAAGTACTTGAGTGTTGTGCGGGTTGTTAGTTAACTGATAACGGTCAACAACAGTCATGCCTTGAGTGTATTCGCCCTTAGTTTCAACGCCAACCCAGCAGTCGTATGAGGTAAATAGCTCCGGTTTTAATAACCAAGCGATAGTGCATGGATCGTGCAACGGTGCGCCTTCAAAGCCCCATTTTGGATCTCTATGGTAGATCATGAAGAAATCGAGCAGCTCAGCCACACACTTAGCCACAGGGTTTGGAATGACTCGGATACGTTCGATATCTTCATCCATGATCTGTGCTTGATGGGTAATATCAAGGCCACACATGGTGATAGGAATACCTGACTTATAAACCATATCCGCAGCTTCAGGATCAACGAAAATGTTAAACTCTGCTGCTGGAGTCCAGTTGCCGGCTTCTGCTGCGCCGCCCATTAACACTATGCGCTCAACTTTACTGTGTAGCTCTGGATAGGTTGATAAAAATAGTGCGATATTGGTTAATGGCCCTGAAGGCACGAGCGTTACAGGTTCATCGCTTTCACGTACTTTTTGCGCCATTAGCTCAATACCAGAGATTGTTAGTGGTTCAAATGCAGGATCGGGCAGTTTTGGACCATCTAAGCCGCTTTCACCGTGCACATTGTCGGCAATAATCAATTCGCGGGCTAATGGCTCAGGGGCGCCAGCAGCAACAGGAATATCGTGGCGCTCAACTAGAGTGAGAATGCGCAATGCATTGTTTAAGGTTTTGTCAGGGGTTTGATTGCCCGCGCTGGTGGTCACTGCTAGTGGCTTTAGCGCTTGGCTGCTCATGGCTAAAATCAATGAAATAGCATCATCATGGCCTGGGTCGCAATCAAGAATAATTGGTTTTGCTTTTGCTGGCATTGTTGTAGGGCTCATTATTTCTCCGCATAGTTGCGTTTATAGATTGTTGAACATCCTAGATTTTAATGATCATTAAAACTGTGACTTAGCGTTTGCTTTGTGTGTGAGCGAATGTGATTGCTCATATAGTAACTAGCTAACTACTGATATTAAAAAGCCCCTATATTTAATAGGGGCCTAGATTAATTAGGTGAAGTTAAGTTAGTAGCCTAGTGTTTGACTACCCGCACGACGTGGGTCGCTCGCACCAAATATGCCTTGTTCGCTAACCATAATTGATTGAGTTGAACCAATCGCATTATTGACCTTTACTTCATGTCCCTTAGCTTTGAGTATCGTTTGCGTATCTTGATTAAGTGTATGCTCGACACGTAACAGATCGGGCAACCATTGATGGTGCACTCTTGGTGCGTATGTGGCCTCAGCAATATTCAAGTTATGGTCAATCACGTTCATGATTATCTGCATGGTGGTGGTAATAATTCGTGAGCCGCCAGGGCTACCGGTGACGATATAAGGCTTACCATCTTTCATCACAATTGTTGGACTCATTGAACTTAACGGACGCTTGTTGGCTTCAACTGCATTGGCTTCACCGCCTACTAAGCCATAGCCATTTGGGGTTCCGGGTTTGGCTGAGAAATCATCCATTTCGTTATTCAGTAAAATACCAGTGCCTTTGGCGACAAGCCCTGAGCCATAACTAAAGTTCAGGGTATAGGTGTTTGAAACGGCATTGCCCCATTTATCTACCACTGAGTAATGTGTGGTCTGGTCACTCTCGTATGGAGCGAGCTTACCCGGTTTAATCTCGCTGCTTGGTGTAGCTTTATCGGCAGATATTTGTTTGGCAAGTTGCTTGGCGTAGTCTTTACTGATCAATGCTTTTACGGGGACATCATAAAAGTCAGGATCACCTAGATACTCACTACGGTCAGCATAGGCACGCTTCATGGCCTCTGTCATTAAATGCAGGGTAGCGGCTGTATTGTGGCCGAGTTTGTCGATGGGATACGCTTCGAGCATATTGAGCATTTCAATTATGTGAATACCACCAGAAGAGGGAGGCGGCATAGATACAACTTGATAGCCGCGATAATCACCCACCACAGGCTCACGCTCAATAACCTTATAGTTTTTTAGGTCATCTAAAGTCATGATCCCGCCAGCAGCACCGATCGCTGCAACGATTTTTTCTGCGGTTTCACCTTGATAGAAGCCTTTACTGCCTGACTTTGCAATTAGCCCTAACGAATGCGCGAGCTCTGGCTGTTTTAATATTTCGCCAGCTTGGTAATTTGAGCCATCAGCTTTATAAAAAATTTCTGCCGAGCTTGGCCACTGGGCGATACGGCGCTTAAGGCCTGCTAGGGATGATTGCAGATCAGGGGTAACTTCGATGCCATTTTGGGCCATATCAATAGCAGCTTGTGTTACTTGTTTCATCGTCATAGTGCCGTATTTTTCCAGCGCTAATTCCATCCCCATTACAGTGCCCGGCACACCAATGGCTAAGCCGTGTTCTCTACTTAACTTTTTAACGGGTTCGCCATCGTCGCCAATAAAGATATTACGGTGCGCTGAGCTTGGGGCCATTTCTCGGTAATCAATCGCGATTGTCTTTTTCGGATTAGCGAGGTGAACTAACATAAATCCACCTCCGCCAATATTACCCGCTCGCGGCAGGGTAACTGCCAAACTAAAACCTACCGCAACCGCAGCATCAACTGCGTTACCACCTTGTTTTAAAATCTCCACTCCGGCTTGAGTCGCCAGTGCCTCTTGGCTTGAAACCATGCCGTGCTTAGCCCAAATTGGTTGAGCTGTCGCCATGTGACTATAAATCGAAGGCTCTTTAGCTTGGACTGGAACGCTTGTGGTAACGGTTAATGTGGTTAAAGGGATAACCATTGAAATGGCAAATGCTAGTGTCTTAAACGAATAAGATGTAACTGGTTGCGCATGAGATGATTGAGGTCTAAGCAAGCGGGTTTTAAAAGCGCGCATGTTGGGTCCTTGCAGTGGTATTAGATCAAAATATTGGTAAGCTAAAAGCTATTTTCTTTATTGTTATAACCTGCGGTAACTCGTTATAGTGTTGCAAATTAGTAAGGTCATTACCTGCTGGTAAACGCAATGTGACGTTTATTGGCGCTAAATGCAAGCCTAGCTAAGGGCGACGGCACTGTTACCACAGAGATATTTATAGGTCGGTTTTATCAATTGACCAGCAAGGAAGATGATTTGGCAAAACTCAATAATGGGAAAGCAGATTCAAAGGATTGCGATACATCTATGAGTACTGGCAATAGCATCGATAGTAGTGATGTCGGTATTAGCGCTGGCAGCACCTGTGAAACCAGTACTTGTGAAGTGAGCACTGCAGTTTATGAGGTTGAGCTGGTTGATACGATAGCTAAGATCCCTGCGGCTTGTTGGAATCACTTAATGGCTGATGATAATCCGTTTAATCGCCATGAGTATTTATCGGCCCTTGAAGCTAGTGACAGTGTTTGCACTAAAACCGGCTGGACGCCACTGCATTTACTCGTAAAGCAGCAGGGCGAAAAAGCCGAAATAGTCGCTGTAATGCCGCTGTATATTAAAGCGCATTCATACGGTGAGTATGTGTTTGACTGGGCATGGGCGGATGCTTATGAGCGCCACCAGCTAGCGTATTATCCGAAGTTGTTATCAGCGATCCCATTTACACCGACTACTGGTAAACGCTTAGGGATTGATGTAAGTAAAACCGGATCAGAGCAAACGCTTATTTGGCAATTAGTCGTAAATACTCTTAATCGTTGTTTATCAGAATATGACTTTTCTAGCTGGCACTGTTTGTTTTTGCCTAAAGGGCAGTTTGAGCAACTTTCTCAAACTAACAGTTTGCAGCGATTAGGCACTCAATTTCATTGGTTCAATCGTCAGTACTTGGACTTTGATAGCTTTTTAGCATCACTAAGTTCAAGAAAGCGCAAAGATATTAGAAAAGAGCGCGCTAAAGTCAATGATGCACAATTGAGTTTTGAATTTATTGAAGGCGCGCAGATCACGACTGAACTGTGGCAGCAGTTTTATGCCTGTTATCAGCAAACCTATGCTAAACGCTCAGGTCACTATGGTTACCTTAATCAGACTTTTTTCGAAACCTTAGGTCAAACTTTAACTGATGCGGTTACTTTGCTCGTTGTTAGCAATAGTGAACAACAATTAATAGCATCGGCGTTGTTTTTTAAGTCTAACACTCACCTATATGGTCGTTATTGGGGCGCGTTAGTTGATGTTGATGGGCTGCATTTTGAAGCTTGTTATTATCAGGGCATTGAATACTGCATTAAACATGGTTTACAGGTATTTGATGCTGGGGCGCAGGGGGAACATAAGGTGCCTCGGGGTTTTGAGCCGGTAGCGACATATTCTAATCACGAGATCGCCCATCAAGAGTTTAGACAAGCGATCCACAGCTTTACACTGCAAGAAGCAGAGAACATTAAAACCTATATGCAGCAAATTAAGCTTAAACTTCCCTATAAATCCCCCATCTAAGTGTAAGGGATTAACTGTAAGGGATTAAATTAACGGGCGCAGGTTAGCAAAAGTCTGATAAGCCATTTAAAAAAATCGCCTTTAGTAGCTTTGAGCACGAGTACCAAATTGTTGTTGGATTGACGCAGAAAGTTTGTAGATCCACTTATTATAATTGCGATGAATCTTGCCGTTGTTGTAGTCTAAATTGGTGCTATCGACATAATTGATATTATAAAACTTATCGTCATAAGTGATTTGCACATGTGCCTTATGAGAACGAACAGTAATATAAGCATCAATGGTATTGTTATCGGCAACAACAGGCGTCCAGCCTTTTGCCTGACAACCTTTAATGATTGCTTGCTCAACACTTTGTGCACTATTGGTAGGGATAGGTTCTTTAGTTAATTCTACAAGAGGTGTTGATGTACAAGCCGATAGAAATAGTCCTGCTACAAATAGTATTAACAACTTAAACGAGTTCATTTTATTCACCTTTATACTGTTAATTAGTGCTTATTATTGGCTTAAGCTACAGCTAACCAAACGCCAACCAAAATCATTAAGCTGCCTGCAATACGATTCATCCATTTGATGTTGTCACCGCGGCTTAAAAATATTCTTAGGCTTTTTCCACCCGCAGCATACGCCATCATGCTGATTAATTCAGTAAATAAAATGATACTCACAAGCGCCATAAGTTGTGGCGCCACTTCACGTTCAACATTAATAAAAGGTGGCAGTAAAGACACCATAAATGCCCAGCCCTTTGGATTAGCTATTGCGGTAATAAAGCCCTGTGAAATTAGCTCAAAATTGCCAACACTAGGGGTTTGTTGACCTTCGATGATGGCCATTTTACCTTTTGAACGCCACATATTGACGCCAATATAAACTAAGTAAAGTCCGCCAACCCATTTTAAAATTGCAAACAGTTCAGGATAGTTGAGCATAATGCTAGCTACGCCCATAACGGCGGCAATAGCTACCAGTGCCACACCGACAAGCTCGCCAAGCATCATCCATAAGGTGCGGCGAAAGCCAATACTCATTCCGAGTGTCATAGCAAGGGTCATGCACATGCCTGGAGTGATAGAAACAAAGAAAAAGGTAGGTAAAAATACGGCAAGTAGGGCTAAATCAGGCATGGTATAGATTCTGTACTTCGGTTGTTTAGCTGATCTGCAGCGAATAACAACAAGGGCTAAATAAGGTGCACAGTGTAGAGAAAAAACTGGCTGAGTGATAGATAAAATAAAACCAGCTAAAAAGCTGGTTTTATTGTCTATTGCATAGGTTGCTGACTGCTCAAAGTTTATGCTTGGATTTTGCGTGTATACGAAAACTTGAGCGTACGACTAAATCTATGTTTTACAGTACGCCACGGCGCTGCTGATCACGCTCAATAGATTCAAATAGTGCAGTAAAGTTACCTTCACCAAAACCTAAGTTATTTTTGCGCTGAATGATCTCAATGAAAATTGGACCAAATAGATTTTTAGTAAAGATTTGCAGCAAGTAACCGTCTTCATCGCCATCAACTAAGATCTGATGATGCTTAATACGCTCACGATCTTCGGTCACTTGTGGCAGTTTTTCAAAGATGGTGTCGTAATACTCAGGAATAATATCAAGAGTTTGAATTGATGAGCCTTCCATTGCATCGAGTGAGCCTACAATATCGCGACTTCTAAATGCTAAATGCTGAACTCCTGGACCATCATATTCACGTAAATACTCATCAATCTGGTTTTTATCGTTACCTTTACCTTCGTTGATTGGAATGCAGAAGCTTCCATCTGGTGAGCGCAGTGCATATGAGATAAGGGCTGTTTGTGAGCCTTTAATGTCGAAATAACGGACTTCAGTAAAGCCAAAGATATCTTTATAGAAGTTTGACCAATACTCCATTGTGCCTTTGTAGACATTGTTAGTTAAATGGTCGACTTCCATAAAGCCTTTTTCTTGAGTGATGATTTGCTCATCTAAGTCTTCGAAATCTTTAGCGTAGATGTTATCTGTCTCGCCAAAAGTATCGATAAAGTAAATTAAGCTATCGCCAATGCCGTAAATCGCTGGATATGGCATATCTTTAGCTGCATCATCAGCAGGTTTTGCCCCGCGAGCTACAGCGCCTTCAAATGCAAACTGTGCGTCTTCAACGCGCCAACCCATAGAGCAAATTGCTGGGCCATGGCTTTTAGCAAACTCAGCAGAAAAGCCCTTACGTTCGGTATTAAGTAAGAAGTTAATATCGTTTTGCTTGTAATACAAAATCTCTTTAGATTTTGATTTTTTTAGCAATGAAAAACCGAAATCGATAAATACCTGATGCATGAAATCTTGTTCAGGCGTTGCAAACTCAGTAAATTCGATACCAAGTAAGCCTAGTGGGTTTTGTTCGCTTGCCATTGTTATATCCTCTGTCAATTTGATCCTACAAACCAGTCATTCTTTGATGACCTGATCCTGAAATTAAAAACCGGTTAATCTTCAATCCAAGAGCGGTTGTAGTCGTTACTCATGCAATGCTTTACATGTTCGGTGAGCTGCAATGGTGCGAAAGTATCGACCATTACGGCGTATTCATAGGTTTCGGTTTTGCCGATAGACGCTTCTGTTCGCCCAGGTTGGGGTCCGTGAGGTACGCCTTTTTGATGTAAGGTCATGTAACCAGCTTCAATGCCTGTGCGGCTCATAAAGTCGCCATCGACGTAATACAGCACTTCATCACTGTCGATATTATTGTGGTAGTAAGGCGCAGGGATCGACTGGGGGTGGAAGTCATAAGGGCGTGGCACAAAATTACAAATAACAAAATTGTGCGCGGTAAACACCAGATGATCTGATGGTGGTAAATGGATCTTACCTACCTTTGGCGCATATTCTTGAATATTAAACGCCCAAGGGTAGACACAGCCGTCCCAACCGACTAAATCAAATGGGTGCCATTCGAGTGAGGTTTGCTGGTACTTATCGCCAAACTTACATACCAATGCAAATTCGCCTTGCTCAACAACGGCATCTTGTAATTCTGGTGTACGAATATCACGCTCGCAGTAGGGAGCAGACTCGAGCATCTGGCCATATTCATTACGGAAATGCTTAGGCACTTCGACCATGCTAGATGATTCAATCACAAACAAGCGTACATTGCTGTAGTCATCAAACTTAAGCTGATAAGTTGTGCCACGAGGAATGATTAAGTAATCCCACTTTTTTACCGCTAAAGCGCCATATTCACTGTATAGGGTGCCTTGTCCTTCATGGATGAATACTACTTCATCGGCATAAGCATTACGGTAGAACTCTGCGGTATCTTCGGTAACGTTGGCGGTGTACATGGCCACGTCATTATTAAAGAAGATTTTATTACGGCTATTGAAAAAGTTACCTTTGCAGTCAGCCTTTTTAGTATCAAGCTTGTAGTTCTGCACTAAAGAGTCTTGCCAAGCTTCACCATGAGATAAGCTATATGGGCTAACCTCTAGCGCTTTGGTTGGCATGTTGTGGTGATACTTATTCGAATAAATGTTGGAAAATCCGTGAGTTGAAAACAACTCTTCACGATACAGCTCACCATTATCTTTTTTAAATGTGATATGTCGCTTTGTCGGAATTCTTCCTTGCTTCACATAAAATGGCATATTCGCTTTCCTTTCTACGCTTACTGCACGTATTTCAGTGTAAATGTGATCTAGCTTCAATTTAGTTGCTTAAATAAACAAAAAAAAGAATAATAATTGCTAGGTCTCCATCTAAAAATTAGATGGTAATTTATGCTTTACGCTAAGGAAGCACTATGCGGATTGATGTTGATGCATTTAAGGTACTGCAGGTTTTAGTGGAGGAGGGCAGCTTTGCTAAGGCTGCTGAGCGTTTACATAAGGCTCAGTCTGCTGTGAGCTATCAAGTAAAAAAACTAGAGCAACACCTTGGTGTAAACCTTTTTTGTCGCGATCAATATCGTGCAGAGTTAACTCCTGAGGGCAAAGTAATTTTGGCAGAGGGGCAAAGATTACTGCAATACCTTGCCAACATTGAACATTTAGCCAGCAAGTTTGGTGATGGCTGGGAGCCAAAGCTTGAATTAGTGATCGACGACGCCTTACCGATGAAACCAATTATGCGCGCACTAAAGCGGCTTACAGAATTGGAAATACCCACTAAAGTGCAACTTAACATGGAGTTTTTAGGCGGTGTTCAAGAAAGGTTTGAGCGCGATAACGCTGACTTAATGCTGGTAAAGGATTACCGCACGGGCCCGAGTTATCGCCCACAAGCTTTACCTGAGATCACCAGTGTGCTGGTGGTCGCGGCTACTCATCCGCTAGCAACAGAAAAAAAACTCAGTTTATTTGAGCTGCAACGTTATGTAGAGCTGACCATTGAAGATTCCTCTATAAATAAACACTACCGTGATGAGATGCAATTTGGTGGCGACAAGGTGTTTTATCTATCGGGCTTTGTAATGAAGAAGAACGCTTTATTAATGGGGTTGGGCTTTGGTTGGATGCCGGACTTTTTAATCGAATCTGAGCTCAAAAGTGGAGAGCTGGTTGAAGTCGATTTTACCGGTGGCAATCGCTACAGTTTTACTCCGCAATTAGTTTCAACCATGGAGCGACCACTTGGTCGAGCAGGGCGCTTATTCACAGATCTTATCATGGAAGAGTTCACTGCAGAGCTCAGTGTAAAATAGGTCTGTAACCTGTGGTTTTGAGGTGCAAGTGAAACATTGCAACTTGCGAAGATAAATGCAAGTTCAGTATCGCTGTTAATTTACTTAAAGCTGCAGGCTGTTTGGTTATTTTGCAGAATAAAGCTAAGCCGTAAAGTTAACAGCGGTTTTATTTTGCTAGCTTTTAACTCTACAATTCACTTAATTACCCGTTAGCTTGTTATATAAAACTTAATATATCAGCAGTTTACCTTTGTTAACCTACTTTGTTATTTGCGTTCGTTAACGAGCTTAATCGTTAAGTTTGTGTTCAGTTTGCCTTTATTAGACTAAGCCTATCAAGAGTTGGTACGTGCTATGCATCGCTTCATTTTTAATTGCAATATGATGATGCGGCATTCAGGTACTGATGTGAAGGAGGCTTACAATGAACAATATGACTTCTAACGGTTACTCAAACAACCTGTATGCTAAATATGTGGCAGATTTAAAATTAGGCAATCACATAGTCTCAGATATGCGTCTACAAGAGTTTGTAGCTGATCTAGAGCAATGCGGAATGTTACTGGATGAATTTGACTGGGACGAGTGGTATCAAAATAGCCATATGCTCGATAGGCCCGAATATATCGGTGATGCAAGCATGTATGAGTGTCAGCTATTGCTCACCGCAATGGCGCGGATAGACAGGTTTAGCCCCGGCGTTTTGTCTAATATGCGCCGCCAAGGTGTGTTGTTAGCGATTATTGAGCGTTTTCAAACACTGCATTTCAAGCAAGTTAGTTAAGCTAGTTAAGCTTGTTTTAACTGCATTTAACTGTATTTGAGTTGAAATAGAATTTTTTATAAAAAACAATATATTAGTTAGCTAGTCGCTAGGGTAACCATAATAAAAAGAGCTGCAATTGCAGCTCTTTTCGTTTCATACTAATTACACTTGATTTAGTCAGCAAAAGGCTCTGGACGAGGGGTGTTCTTATTAGATGGCGGTAAAATTGGTAATACAATTTGTGGCTGCTCACCAGTTAGCGAATTCAAGAATGCAACCATCTCTTTAACTTCTGACTCAGACAGTTTTTGTCCAAGCTGAATATCAGCCATAGTGTTAACCGCTTCTTCAAGATCCCATACGCTGCCGTCGTGGAAGTACGGATAGGTAAGTTCGATATTACGTAGTGTTGGTACTTTAAAGACAAACTTATCCGCTTCTTTACCCGTTACGCCTTTTCTACCTTCAGCTGGGTTATTGGTGTGGAAAGGTTTAACTAGACCCATCTTCATATACATGGTGCCACCCACCGCTGGACCGTTGTGACAGCTTACACAGCCTTTATCTTTAAACAGTTGATAACCTGCTTTTGCTTGGTCTGAAATAGCAGACTTGTCGCCCTGAAGGTAAAGATCAAACGGTGCGTTAGGCGTGACTAAGGTTTTCTCAAATTCAGCGATAGCATCAGTGATCATATCAATGTTGATATCTTTTGAATTATAAACATCGGCAAAGCGTGCTTGATAAGCAGGCATAGAGCGGACAGTATCGACAGCTAAATCATGAGTAAAGCCCATTTCTTTTGGATTGGCAATTGGGCCCGCAGCTTGCTCTTTAAGATCTTTAGCACGACCATCCCAAAACTGGGCTAAACCATATTCCGCATTGAGTACGGTAGGCGAGTTAATAGGGCCTTGTTGCCAGTTATGGCCAATAGACGTAGGCAGGGCATCAACACCACCTGTTGAAATGTTGTGGCAAGAGTTACATGAAATAAAGCCTGATTTTGATAATCTTGGTTCGAAGAATAGCATCTTCCCAAGCTCTACCTTTTCTGGGTTAGTGATAACGGCTGCAGGAATGATTTCGATCGGTTCGTTAGACGCGTTTGCACCAATAGATAAAGTAGAAAGCAGAGCAATAGAGATTACATTAAGCTTATTCATAATAGCCTCAACTAAACATTACATTTTATAGGGTTAAATCAATAAGCTGATAATAGTGAGGAACTAGAAAATAAGATAACGCTTTGTTTCGATTAGGACTATCGTGGATTTGGATTAGTTAAATGCGACCTAGGTCGCAGACTTTATACCTAATGATAGGTAGGGTAGTGCAAATAATGTCCAGTCAATGCGGCTAAACAACATTTAGCCGATAAGAAGCGATTAGAAAAATAACTAACGCGGGGCTAATTGACCAACTTGACGGTAAATTAATTTTTGTTCATTGCTTATTTGCGGTTTAAGCGGCGCAATAACATCTTCCTGTCGAGCCAGCGAGCTGTTTTACTTAAATGAGCTTGGCTTTTCTTCAACCAGTGACGCGCCCAAGTATATTCTAGGCTTAATATTGCAAGTCCGATTGGCAGTAGTAACCAAGCTGGCCCTGGTAATACAATGAGCGCTGCACCTGTTAGGGTTAATAATCCGCCAATAATAGTGATTAAGGCTTTCTTTATCATTGAAATAATCTCCTTATATTTCTTAAGATATTTTAACCAGCGCATTTATGAGCTGTGCTCAATTTCTAGTGGCAAGTTGTCAATCAACTAGCTCACTTAGGGTCAGTGTATAGTAAATCACCATTTTGCAGCGCTATTAATTGTAACAAACACTATTAGCCGTTTAATATTTATGTCTGCTAAAGGTCAACATTTTGGCGTTATTACAAGGTTTGACTAAAATCTTTAATAGGTTCTATCTTCGTTATGTAGGCTGTTATGCATTTCAAGCAAAGTTGTTTGCGAGAAAAAAACAATGCAATTAGCATGCTTTTTCCTCGTTACTATAACGTGATATCAGGCACTTTTTACAAAGCGCTTAGACTACTGTGCTGCATAATCATGCTTTCCCCTGTTAATTTTGCCGCTGCCGACACATTGTATTTAACCTCACTGCATTGGCCGCCGTTCTCTGGCGAGCAGCTAAAACATCAAGGCGCATGTATTGCAATAGCAAAGGCTGCGTTAGGCGCGGTGGGTCATTCACTTGAGGTTGATTTTTATCCTTGGAGCCGCGCAGTAAGAATGGCCTCTCGTAATGACGCTAAGTATTTAGGCTATTTACCTGAATATCGTTATCCAACAGATAAGTTTGTGTTTTCGGAGCCTATGGGACGCAGTGCTCTCGGTCTTGTAGAGCGTAAATCTCATCCTATTAGCTGGATTGAGCAAAAGGATTTAAATCAATACACAATTGGTGTTGTAGAGGACTATGTTAATACCGCAGAACTCGATGCCATGATGGTCAATGGTAGTCAGTCTTTTGAAGCCGTTGCTTCAGATCTGCACAATATTAATAAAGTGCTCACTGGCCGAATAGACGCGGCCGTTATTGATGAACACGTGCTTAGGTATATTTTGTCACAGCCAAATATGCAGTCAGTTAAACACAAACTGCAGTTTAATAAGAAGCGCTTAATCTCTAAAGAGTTGTTCATTGCGTTTAAAAATAATCAGCAAGGGCAGCTGTGGCGTGAGCGTTTTAACCAAGGCCTAGCTAAAATTAACGTGCAAGCGATATTAGCTGAGCACATTGAATAATCCTGTCATGTTTCTGTATAAAAGATGACGCAATCTAGCCGTATGCTATCGACATCACACCTCTACCTTTGTTGCCGATGGAAAGTGTTCCGTTTGAGTTAGATACCTTAAATCATCTTATTGCTTGTCATCCTCAATTACGCGCCAAAACACTTGCTGATGTTGAATATAACGGCAAGCTATATCCAGTTATTCGAGCAGAACTTGGCTGTACAAACATCGATGTTCCTACTGTAATGTTTGTTGGTGGGGTGCACGGTGTTGAGCGAATAGGCTGTCAAGTGCAGTTAGCGCTTATGGCGAGTTTACTCACTCGGCTTGAATGGGATGTGCAGTTACAGCATTTACTGACTCGTGTGAGGTTATCGTTTGTGCCTATCGTTAATCCTGTCGGCTTGATTAGAGGTACTCGCTGTAATGGCCAAGGTGTCGATTTAATGCGAAATGCGCCGATCACCTCTGCAGATAAGGTTACATTTTTAGTTGGCGGACAGAAAATATCAGCCAAATTGCCTTGGTACCGCGGCAAAAATGGGATGGAGCGAGAAACTAGTGCGTTAGTCGATTACGTTACTTCACTGCTTAGCACTAGCTCTAGTGTTATCGTTTTAGATGCCCATTCAGGGTTTGGCTTGTCAGATCATGTGTGGTTTCCTTATGCTAGTAGCCAAAGTCCAATGGATAAAATAGGCCGAATATACCAGCTTAAACAAGCTTTTGAGTCGAGTTTCCCCCATCACAATCATTATCGCTTTTCACCGCAAAGTCTTATTTATCAGACTCATGGTGATATTTGGGATTACCTTGTGGCGCAAAATCCTAAAGTACCATTTGTGCCACTAACGCTCGAAATGGGCTCATGGAGTTGGGTTAAAAAGAATCCTCGGCAACTGTTTAATTTTGCGGGTTTATTTAATCCACAGAAAACACATCGCTACCACCGCACTTTGCGTAAGCATACGGTTTTTATGCAATTCTTAATGGATATAGCGGCTAGCCGTACACTAGAGAACTTAACCGATAAACAATTACACAAGCTCGATAGACAGGCTTATCAGCTATGGTATGAATAACGAATTATCAGCTTAATTTATTTTAGATAAAGTGAGGTTTGTATGGCCGCAGTGGTGTTGCTCCGCGGACTTATGCGCGATAAGCGCCATTGGGGAGAGTTTGAGTCACTGCTGCAATCAAAGCTGGCTGGGCGGCATAATGTATTGATGATTGATACTCTGGGCAATGGTGAGTTTAGTAGTGATACTAGCCCATTACATTTATCAGAGTACCTGCCTCCAATAATGGAACAATTGGCTCAGATTAAAGACAGAGACATCTATATTGCGGGTCTATCAATGGGCGGAATGATTGCACTTGAGCTTGGAGCTAGCCTAAAAGACTATGACAGCGTTAACTTGAAACAAAGGTCAGCTAAAGCAGCATATAAGAGGCTAAATGCAGTAACAGAAACATCATTGTTCGACGCCTTAAGCAAGCTCACTCATAAAAATATTTACGGTATGGCGATAATCAATTCAAGTGCAGGGAATTTATCTCCTTGGTATAAACGGTTTCAGTTAAAACAGCTATTTCTGGCTTTTAGAAAGCGCGTCAAAGCTGGCTATTTGGTTAATTGTAAGCAAAGCGAGCAAGAAAAAGTTAGGCCTGTAAAACAAGTGGTATACAAGAGTGAAATTAACCCGGTTGAAGCAACCATTATTGCTTTAACCTCTGCAACCCAAGCTCAAAATATTGAGCTTATCACGCGGTGGAGTGGGTTTAGAAAAGCTCGCACTACCAGTTTATTTAATGGCGCGCGGCAGATTTATGCTTGCAGTCGGTTTAAAGCAAATCCAGTGAATATTCCACTAATTGTATTTAGCGGCTTGGCTGATAAGTTAGTTGCACCGTCCTGCAGCCATGCGTTGACAAGTTATTACGAAATACCGTTAGTCCAATTTGAGCATGCGGGTCATGATCTTAGCCTAGATTGTGCCTGTGAGCTTAGTGATGCTTTGATAAAAGCGTGGAAATTATTGCTGTAACCAAAGTAATCAGCACAAGGACGTAATTGTTGAGTGGTTTGGATTTGGCTGTCGTAAACGCTTTTAAGACAAGGTTTTTCAAACTAGGTTTTTAAGACAAGGCTTTTAAGATAATGCTTTACTGGTAGGGGGTTAGATTGCTGGTAAAGCATAGATTGCTGATTAAACAATTTAGCCCCAAGCAGGGGCTAAATATGACATCGTGAGGTTTTTACTATATGAAGAAACAAGGCTATTAAAGCGTTTTCTACAATAGACTAGGCTCTTGCAACCACTGTTTGACCAATTGGCGTTAAACTTAAAATCGCCAATTTTAAATGCTGCAGCGCAAATGGAATGCCGATAATGGTAATAGCACAAGCAAACGCATGAGCGACGTGACCGATAGCTAGCCAGATCCCAAAAAATAGGAACCAGATAATATTACCGACCATACCAAATGTTCCGGTACCGATGTCCTCGTTTCCAGTCAGTGCTTTACGATTCATAGAGTCTTGACCAAACGGCCAGAATGCCATTTCACCAATCACAAAACAGGCTCTACCAAAAGGGATGCCGATGATGCTGATAAAGCAAAGTAGTCCAGCTAACCACCAAGCAAGCCCCATTACAAATCCACCTAAAATAAACCAAGCAATATTAAACACTAAACGTAGTACTGCCATTTATGGCTCCTTATTTGCACTTACTCTCATTTGAGCTTAATTGCTTGTAAGCGATTTTCGTGCCAACAGACATATCTAGCTAGTTTGGCTTGTTATAAGCCTTTTTGAGCCAAATAAGACTCGACCCATATATGTCTGATTATTTTTTTAACTAAAATTTAGCGCTTTTGGCTATTTTTTAAGGTTTCTTTTTCTTAATTTAAAACTGGATTGAGATGAAAGCGTTGCAATGAAATTGGGTAAAGCCGTTGAAGGCTTGGTTATTGGGCTGATACGTGTTTTAAGTAATAATCTTATACTGGCTCATTCTCGCGATAATGAGCCAGTCTTCACGCTATATATAAAACTATGGTTAGCCATATAAAAGACGGGCAAGCAACTTATACTAATTCCTTGCTAACTGGTCAAAAAACAAATTTGATCTTGGTTCACGTCTTGTTGATTTCGCAAATGAGTCTAACGGTTTACAATAGCTCACGTTTATATGCATTAATGCATCCGCCCCTGACTAATCAAAACGCTGCTTGCTAGTAAACTCGCTAAACTATACAAGATAGTTGGCCTGTGAGTAGGTAACGTGTTTGACGTTGAATTAAAGTGAGCTCGTAAGTGTTTGCAGATACCCCAATAGAAAGTATTGTCTTTAATGATCAGCAAGTTTTTGTTAAGCGTGATGATTTACTTAGTGAAGAATTTTCGGGCAATAAAGCCCGTAAGTTTGCCTATTTCCTTGAGAATAACTTTCCAGGTAAAACAGGGTTAGTAGGCCATGGTTCTCCGGTTGCTAACTCGCTTTATTCCATGTCGGCGTTAGCCAAACTTAAAGGGATTAGTTTAGACTTTTATGTTGACCATATTGCTGAGCAAGTCTTGCTGTCTACCCAAGGCAATTATGCCGCCGCAATTGCGAATGGTGCCAATGTTGTAGATGTATCTATGTGTGAAGATCGTCAAGACTTAAGCGTGATAGATTATATCCAGCAAAAAGTACTAGCTAAAAATGACAAGCTGCTGTTTGTACCTGAAGGAGGACGCTGTGAATATGCGCGTGTTGGTGTGCATAAATTGGCTCAAGAGATCATTGATTGGGCTACAAAGCACTCTTTCCCATCGTTGCAAGTATTCTTACCATCGGGTACAGGCACAACTGCTGTATTTTTAAGTGAATACCTAAACCTGCATACCGATAATATTGAAGTACTCACCTGTGCCTGTGTTGGGGGGAGCGATTATCTCCAGCAACAGTTTTTTGAACTGGTAACTGATAAAAGCTTGCACCCTAGGATTATCGATTTAGATAAAAAGTATCACTTTGGCAAACTGTATAAGCCATTTTACGATATGTATAACAAGCTGTTAGCGACTGGAATCGAGTTTGAGTTACTCTATGACCCGTTAGGCTGGATGTGTGTTGAAAAGATCTTACAAACAAGTGTAATAAACCAAACTGAAACAGAGGTTGGTAGCTCAGCTCCGGCAATGCTTTATATACACCAAGGTGGGTTACTCGGTAATGCAACTATGCTGCCACGCTACCAACGTAAATACGGTTAGTAATACTAAAAATAAACAGTTGATATATGTGTATTAGTCGTTAGCAGTGATGTGCAGGTAGGGAAAATGTTGATTCCATTTGGTTAGGCGAGATACCGACTAAGGGTATGGCCTAATCCAAATGAATGTGACTAAATAGCTGAGTAGATGTTTCAGTCCTATTCGTTTGCCTATGAAGACAAACATTCGATACGAGTGAGAGGAGGTGTATCGAAGAGTCAGTTAACGCGTTTGTTTGACTAGCTTATTTGTTGCTAGAAATTAACCATTTCATAAAGTTCAGCGCTTCAATACGCTTAGAAAAGGTTTGTTTGTTTTTACCTTGGCTATCGGTAAAAGCAATTGAAGTTTTGTTGACTGAAATTGAATCTACTGGAAAGTTGACGGTAATTTCTTGTCCATTTACTAGGTATGACATATGGCCACACTCCTTCTATTTTAAGCTACCTAAATTAGGTAGTTTTTTATAACAATAAGATATCCTTAGCATTTTTGCGAAAGATGAATTTTAAGTTCTATGTGAGACTACTCATCTTTGTTTGCTGATACAAGTAGCTTGTATTCAAATATGTATGTAAATATGTTCGCTATGTCGCAAAAATAATACAAATATCAGCTGCTGTGCAGTAAAGCATAGGCATATGACAGTAGCATGACTGCCAACAAAGATGATTTAACCAGTTGAGATAACGCTTATGTGAGGATCAAACGACGAGTCGTGGATTTGACAAAAAGGCGGTGACTTCTATCTAAAAGGGTCTATCTTAAAAACTGGGCGAATTATATGCAGCTTAAATACTTTGTCAAGACAATCTTAATTTAATTACTGATTATTTTTACTTCCCATACGTTAACAATAGGTTAAAGCTTGCTAGAATGAATAGCACTTGCAGGGCTGCTGGTGCTCGCCAAATAATGGAGTCTTTATGTTACGAACTGTTCAAGTGTTTACCCTATTGCTCTTGCTATCTATTTCATTTTATTGCTCAGCATCTGGCGCGCTGTCAGTTGCGCAAAATGTTCAGCAAACAGACAACGCCACCAGTACCGCTGCTGTGAAAGAAGCCTCTTATGAATATAAAGATAGCCTTTTTAGGGATACGCCTAGAGGCACATTGGCTGGACTTTTTGAGGCTGCATTTGAGCAAAATTATGATAAAGCGGCTAAGTATTTAGATCTTAGGTATTTACCTGATGATATGGACGCAGAGTTAGGCCCTGAATACGCCAAGCAATTAATTGCAATTATTGAGCGAAACATTTGGGTCAATATGCAAGAGATTAATGATACTCCTGATGGGACTTCAGAGGATCAACTACCTAGTTATCGTGATGCGTTTGGTCGAGTACAAATTAAAGGCAGCGAGATAACCCTGTTATTACAAAAAGTCCCCAATAAACAGTTAGGATCAATTTGGAAGGTATCAAACGCTACCGTTGCTAAAGTGCCTTTGCTGTATAGTGAACTCGGTTATGGGCCGGTAGTGGAGTGGTTTGTTAAACATATTCCTCAAGGGCATTTGTTTAAATTAAATCTATGGGAATGGGCGTTACTGATCTGTTATTTCGTATTGGCTATGTTGGTCGTGATCCCCGTTACTTGGATTGCTAAAAAGTTCATCTTACGCAGTGAATACCAGTATAAAGCCGATGTAGCACATTTAGTCGTAGGGCCTTTTCGTTTTTTGGTTGCATTGTTACTGGTTAGAGCTTGGATGGCGCACACGACTTTATCGGCGAATGTGATTGCGGTTGTAAATACCGGAGTATTGTTGCTAATAGCGGTAGTGTGGTTTATCTGGTCAGTCACCGATGTGATTCAAAACAGTTTACGTTTACGTTGGATTAGTAGGGGCAATAGCCAGAGTGCATCGCTGTTGCGACCTTTAGCAAATTTTATTCGAGTTATTTTAGTTGCCTTAGCGGTATTAATCTGGCTTGAACACTTAGGTTTTGATGCATCAACGATTCTTGCCGGCCTTGGAATTGGTGGCATTGCCGTTGCGCTAGCGTCAAAACAATCGATTGAGAATTTTATTGGCACGCTTACGCTATATTCTTCAGCGCCCATTAAAGTTGGTAATGTAGGCCGCTTTGGCACGATTACGGGGACGGTAGAAGAGATAGGTTTACGCTGTACGCGAATTCGCACCATAGATCGTAGTGTGATTAATGTGCCTAATGCACGCTTGTCTGAAATGGATATTGAAAACATTTCTGAGCGTGAAAAGATCCGTTTGAAAACAGATATTCGACTTGATTATCAGACTAATACCGAGCAAATTCACGCAATTATCAATGATATTAGAGCCTTATTAGAGCAACATGAAAAAGTTGAAGAATCGCCACTTAGGGTGACATTTAAAGGCTTTGGTTTGTATGGTCTACAGCTTAACGTTTTTGCCTATATTGGCACGACAGATTTTGCTGAGTTTCAATTAGTGTCAGAGGAATTGCACTTTGGCATTATGAATGTGGTAACTAAACATGGCTCGCGGATTGTGCCTGTTGTTCCAGTCGCTGCTGCTCAACAGTAAATAAGTGAGTAATAAAAAAGGCCGCTAATGCGGCCTTTGGTATTTAGGCAAATCGTTTACCTAAAAGTATTGTTTCAACTCTTAGTTAGTAAATCAACTCACCAATAGGATTGAGGATTTTGCTTATGCCTTTAGTAAAATGCAGTGGCGCATCAACAACGGTATAGCACAGGCAGCCATTCATGGTTTTTGGTGAATGCTGGTGGTTGCCATCAAGCTCAATGAAGTCACCGGGTACATATTGACTAAACTCATCTTCAAAATACCCCTCGAGCAGCAAGGTAATTTCTCTGCCGTTATGGGTATGCTCAGGGATCTCGCCGTTAGCATCTATGTGTAATAGACTTGCGCGGCTATGACCATCATCGGCGTCTAAACGCATGCGACTGATTTTTCCAAAGCCACTCCAACTATGATCTGCTTGCCTGGTGAATGCTTTAGGCAACTTATACTGGTTACCTTTGATATCGACAATAGCCTTTGCTGAAGATGACTCCTCTTCGCTAGGAGCCAAACTCGTGATTTGGCTAAGCATGGCACTAAAATCTATGCTGCCATAATCTAAGTTAGTAAAATCACTGTCAGCGCCAGTAGAATCCACTTCGCCCATGCATTCTTCTGCCAGTTGTTTGGTGAAATCATTTACTTTTTCGCGGCAAACAGAGCAAAGCTCGCAATGAGCCGAAACCGCAGTTGCCAGACCAAGGTGCAACTGACCTTTTGCATGTTGCAATAGCATTTCGTCTTTTGGATGGAATTTAATCATAATGTTTCTCCAAAATGCTTCTAAGCTTCACAAGACCTAATCTAAGGCGTGATTTTATAGTTCCGAGGGGCACGCTGAGCTTAGTGGATAATTCTTGTTGGCTGAGTTCTTGTAAATAAATGCCTTTGACGACTTGCCTTTGCAATGGTGGCAGGGCATCAACATGTTTGAGCAGCTTAGCAGTGAGAATGTGATCCTCTTGCTCCTCGGTTTCCGGTGTTTCAAATACAGGCCAAATATCGTCACCGAAGGTGTCTTCTTTGTTGTGCTGGACTTTACGCAACATATCGAAACAACGGTTACGCATAATTGTAAACACCCAAGTGGTCACAGCGCCTTTGTCCGCGTTAAATAGATGTGCTTTGGTCCAAACAGTGGTCATAGTTTCTTGGACTAGATCCATAGCCAAGCCTTGGCTAGCTAATTTCTGATTACCAAAATTAAGAATTTTCGGCGCGAAGTAGCTAAACAGTTGGGCGTAGGCTTGTTTGTCACGTGCATTAGCGACACGAACTAATTGCTCAGTCAGCTGAGCTAATAACAGATCTGATTTAGAGTCATCCATAGTTTGCTTATTTTGCCTGACATAAGCTTTATCATAACCATTTTGGCGACTTTGTGATTGAATATTTTGCATTATTCTCACTCTGTTTCTAAAAGGCAGAGAGCTTTGCTCACTAAGTGTTAAAGGTTTCTACGTGGCTTGAGTCAGCCTGGATCACTTTATTTTAAAAAAATTTTAAACATCGCTAACAAGGCATTAGCAAGCTTTGTTTATTAAGCGTGCTATTTTAGTACGTCGTTTAACATTGCCAGTGTTGGTTTCGGGTCGTTGGCCGCAATGCAATGTTGTTTTTCACTTGGACTAATCGGCAAAATTTCAATCCAGCGCTGGCAAACCCAAGACAAATCCATAAAGTTATCGAGATTATATTGGCTTATATGCTCAGGATACTCGTTAAGCAGATCTTGTAGAATTTGGGTGTATTTCTGCTGATGTTCTGCAATTGGCAACACTTGCCATGAGGGCACTGGAATAACGTTACCGCGTTTAAGGCCGTCATTTTCAATGGTGTAAGTACCAAGCTCAAACTTTTCAACACCTTTAATTGTGACCCCAAGCAAGCCATCTTCTAGCGTTTCAAAGTCGACAATGTTGCAGCGCGTGCCAATAGGAAGCAATGTTTTATTGTCTTCATCCAACATGCATGCGCCAAAACCTAAATCATTCTTTAGGGACTCTTTAACTAGACGTTGATATCTAGGCTCAAAGATCCTTAGTTTGGAATAACCATGAGGCAGAATACACATTTGTAGTGGAAACAGCGGTAATTTCATAATTCTCTAAAACAGTTTATCAACTGGGTATTGATACGTTGGTAAGCTGAATGACGATCATCTTTTTGGCTAGTAATTTAATTCTCGCATCAAAAAAAGTGAGAATTACTCATGCGCTGGCAATCAATTAGTATTTTAGCGAGTGTTTTGTGCAGTAGGTACATGATTTATGTGTTAAAAAAATATAACCTAGAGCCATAAAAATAATTCTATTTGTATGCTGCTGACAGATGACTATCGCTATCATGGTTTAAGTGATGCGGGTTATAAACTTATCTTGATAAATTAAGCTGTATTTTTATCTGTGGTTTTTTTACGCGGCATACTCAGTCTAAACATGAGGGAACAAAATGACTCAAATGCTAGCAAGTGTCGACCAACGTACTAAGCTCGTTGGTGAGAATCGTCTAGAGTTATTATTGTTTCGAATAAGTGTTACCCAGCTTTTTGCGATTAATGTTTTTAAAGTAAAAGAAGTGGTTAAAGTGCCACCGTTAAGCTCTATGCCTGGCAGTCACAGCAGTATTATTGGTGTGGCTAATTTACGTGGATTATCTATTCCGGTGATAGATCTTCGTAAAGCAATTGGTTTTAGACCATCAGCTATTCATCCCGAAAGTAACCTTATCGTGACCGAGTACAACCGCTCGGTGCAAGGCTTTTTGGTGGATAAAGTTGAGCATATTGTTAATCTTACCTGGGGTGACATCATGCCGCCTCCTAAAACGGTAGGGCGAGACAATTACCTTACGGCAATTACCCGTATTGAATATCAAGACAAGCAAGAATTGGTATCGATTATTGATGTTGAAAAGGTACTCGCGGAGATCATTCATTATGATATCCGTTTATCTGACGGTGTGTTAGACGAGCAATTGCTACCTCATATGCTTGGTCGCAAAGTGCTAATTGCTGATGACTCAGCGACTGCAAGAAGACAGGTACGTGAAACATTGGAGCAACTTGGGCTAGAAGTTATTGAAGTATCTGATGGTCTACTTGCGCTGAATCAACTAAAAAAATGGTGTGATGAAGGCAAAGTGATAACCGATCACATTTTAATGTTGATAACCGATGCGGAAATGCCTGAAATGGATGGTTATAAGTTAACCTATGAAGTGCGTAACGATAAGCGTATGGCTGATCTATTTATTACCTTAAATACATCGTTAAGTGGCAGTTTTAATAATGCTATGGTTGAAAAGGTCGGTTGTAATCGTTTCATTTCAAAATTCCAACCGGATCTCTTGGTCGAAGTTGTGCAAGATAGACTCAGAGAAGCACTAATGGCTAAATCGTAAGTTTAAAGCTAAAACCATCAACTTAAAATCTGTGTTCCAAGCTTCATGCAGAGAAGCTTGGGATTAGCTTTTACGGCCAAGATTGTTGAGATACCTTAATGACAATACGTCAGTTTAGTTAGCGTGCTCTTCTGCCAAATCTTGTAGTACTTGCTTCTTAAGTTCAGGCACTGCAGCGATATTTATTTGTGCAATTCTGACGGCAAAACCAAAGCGGTTTTTACCTACAATAGCAATGACATCTTCTAAAAAACGTTTATCTAAGGTAAATTGCTTTGCATAAAAGCTAATCGCTTGGCTAACCGAGCGATAGTTTACTCCGTCAAAATTAAAGCTTGCATCGTAGCCATAGTCGTCAATGACGAGACCGTTCAAACTCAGTGGCCAGCTTTTATAATTGACTCTGTCGCGCGCAATTTCATACATCATCCAAGCGCTTTTTTTGAATCCACCAAAAACTTTATCTTCAAATTCAGACTCTTCGAGTTCTTGTTTAGTCCAGTTAACTCCAATGGCCAGATGTTTTTCGTAAATTCGCATTAATTCATCTTTTACCGCCATTTTACAGTCCCAGATGGACGTCAACTTATGCTGCTTGGCAAGCTTTAAGCATTCTTTACAGCAAGGTACGCTCAGCGACGGATGCGGCGTATGGGGGTCTTTGACATAACTAAATTGTTGATTGCTTGGCTCACCGCAAAACCAACAAGTGTGTCGACGGTCAAAAGGAATATCGATTAATGGGGTGAGATCTAACAATGATTTTGCTCCTTGTTCCTAGCAACCTTAATATAAAAACAAAGCGCACAATGGGTTAGATTGTGCGCTTCGGTAGATTGTAACTGACTTTAAAAACTTAAAGTGAGTTGATTACTCTTTTTCAACATCAACAAGTGATGTTGCTAAAACGATAGGATCAACTTCTTGGCACTCTTGATCGGCAATCCAATCAATACCAATAAGTACACCATCATCATTTAAATCGCTAACCCAAAACTCTAGAAACTCTTCTAAAGTGATAGCGACGGCAGAGTAATCTTGCCACTCTTCAGTACAGTGGCTCTTAGCTTGAGCTTCTTCAGACCATAAAGGCATAACGTCTGTCGCTTCATATTCTGAAGAATCACAGACTACCCAGCCTTCACCGGTTTCATCTTGCAGGCCCCAAACAACTTGGGATTGTTTTACGTTATTGATGAAACTTTCTAATGCAGGAGTCATTTCAGTCATGATTAATCTCTTGTTTGGTTAGGTATAAGCGGCGATATTTAATGGTTAATAGTCTGCAGTTGGCTTAGCGTTTTAGCAAGTTATTTAGCTATTTTATCTTAAGGAGCAAAGTGTAATTGCAGGTAAACTGGGCATTGCTGTTGCTAATTTGCTCGATTGCAACAGAATCGTTATTTGGCGGCAATATTTCTGCGAAATTAGTCTATATTATGCAGCTATCATTGTATGATATTTTACATGGTCTTTAGTTTACCTGCTGTCATAAGCTTTTATGCTGCGCTTTGTGCCCATAAAGTTAATTAAGTTTAAGGTAGGTTTAATTAAAACCGGTCACTTTATACGTTACAGTCATTCATTTTGGGAGTCTTCTATTGTTTAAATCAATCCCCCTGGCTACAGCGCTTATTCTTTCTAGCTCAACAGTATTTGCTGCTGAGCAGCCAAATTGGGCAAGCTGCGTTGCTGAGCTTCAGCAAAAAGCGAAAACCGAAGGGTTATCGCAACAAACTATCGACTCTACATTGGCCAATGTAAAATATGTCCCACGGGTCATCGAGCTTGATAATAAACAACCTGAATTTAGTCAATCATTTGAGAACTACTTTACTAAACGTGTAACTGATTGGCGGGTAGAACAAGGCCGCAAGCTTTATAAAGAACATAAAGTACTGTTAGATAAACTGGCTAAACAATATGGCGTTCCACCACAGTACCTTTTGGCATTCTGGGGGCTTGAAACTAACTTCGGCTCATACAAAGGTAAAATGCCTGTGCTGGATTCGTTGGCGACGTTAGCGTGTGATCCAAGACGTAGCACTTATTTCACTCAAGAATTAATGCAAGCGCTTAAATTAAAAGAGCGCTATAACTTTGCTGAAACTGATATGGTAGGTTCTTGGGCTGGTGCTATGGGACATACTCAGTTTATGCCGTCAGCTTATGCTAAGTATGCTGTTGATGGCGATGGCGATGGTAAGGCTGATTTATGGAACAGTACTGAAGATGCATTAACATCAGCAGCGCACTTTCTTGAAAACTTGGGCTGGAAACGTAATGAACGCTGGGGAAGGGAAGTCACGCTACCAAAAGATTTTTCTTATGAGTATCTAGGTAAGGCACAAGCGCAGCCATTAACCCGATGGGCTGAGCTAGGCATTACCCAAACCAGTGGTTCACCATTGAGTACGCCAGATATGCAAGCAGCTCTTTATTTACCATCAGGCCATACGGGACCTGCATTTCTTGGTTACGATAATTTTGACGTGATCATGCGTTGGAACCGCTCAACTTTCTACGCAATTGCGGTAGGCCATCTTGCAGATAGGATCAATGGCGCAGTGGCACTTAACGTTGCCCCGCCAAAAATGCCAAGTTTAAGTCGTGCGCGCGTCAAAGAGCTACAAATACAGCTAAATGATCTAGGTTACGATGTTGGTAAACCAGACGGGATTTTAGGTTCTAAATCTGTAAAAGGGTTGCAAGCTTATCAACGCGCTCAAGGTTTAGTTGCCGACGGCTATCCAGACGAAGCAACTTTTAAAGCACTCAATGTAAAGTAGGTTTACTGTTGCAAGGCACAACCATTAACAAGGGCGTAATCATGATGATTGCGCCCTTTTTGTATCTACAGTGGATATGTTGTTATTTATTCATAGGCGCTTAGATGATGGCTAATACTAATAAGCATATAAAACCGATAAACAAAGTGAGTTAAGATGAGTTGATAAAAACTAGAGGCTTTTCGTCACTTTTGGTAAGCTGCGGCCACTATATGAGAGTTAAGGAATACCATGAGCATTAAAAATGATTCTGTTGTGCAATTTAATTACACATTGCGTGACGAACAGGGCGAAGTTTTAGAAACTAACGAAGGCTTAGATCCTATTGCATATCTCCATGGCCATAGCAATATGATGCCAGGTGTTGAAGATGCACTAGAAGGTAAAGAAATTGGCGCTAAGTTTTCAGTGACTTTACCTGCAAGCGAAACCTATGGTGAACGTAACGAAGATTGTGAGCAGCGCGTTTCAGTTAAGCATTTGCAAGGCGCGAGTGCATGGAAACCTGGTATGCGCGCTTTGATCAATACAGATCAAGGTCAACGCCAAGTAACGATTCTAAAAGTGGGTAAGTTTATGGCGACTGTGGATATTAACCATCCACTAGCAGGTCGTGAGCTGACATTTGATCTAGAAGTCATGGACGTTCGTGATGCGACTAGCGAAGAAATCGCACACGGTCATGCTCATGGTAAAGGCGGTCACCAGCACTAAGCTGTAACCACTGATTTGTTTAAGCCCAACTCATGTTGGGCTTTTTTAATGCGGTTTTAGAGAAATAGCAGAAGATGATAATTCAATTTTCAGCAGGTAAATTGATCCTTAGCCCGTTTGAGTTGCAAGCTCGTTTAGACAATGGCTGCCAACTATACGCTATGGTAGACGATATTAAGTTTCATGATGATGCATTGATGATAGTGGCTGACGCCGGTGCTGTGCGCTGGAATATCAAGTTAGATTCCAATGAGCAATTACAAGATGTAAAACAAGAACTCGGGATCTGCTAATTAGGCATATAAGACTAGGCTTAATTGGTGGGATTAGTGCGTAAGCGCTGATATTATTGCAAGTTATTAACATACTAATTAAAAAGAGCATTTGAATGTCTGCAACAACACTTGAACGTATTACTATTGAACCTACTGTTACCGCTAAAGCTTGTGTTATTTGGCTACATGGCTTAGGGGATTCTGGAGCGGGCTTTGCACCTGTCGTGCCGGCTTTAGGCCTTGGCAACGAACATGCTATTCGTTTTGTATTTCCCCATGCACCGGAACAAGCCGTGACCATTAATGGTGGCTATGTGATGCGCGCTTGGTACGATATAAAAAGTATGGATCTTCATGATCGTGCTGACATGCTTGGTGTTAAGCAAAGTGAACAGCAGGTACTTGCACTAATTGAAGAGCAAATTAACGATGGAATTCCAAGTGAAAATATCGTGTTAGCAGGATTTAGCCAGGGCGGAGTAATGAGTTTATTTACTGCGTTGAGACTGCAAAAAAAGCTTGCTGGTATTATGGCGCTGTCTTGTTACCTTCCAAGTGGCGATTCGTTGCCAGAGGCTATTTCCGAAGTAAATAAATCTACGTCTATTTTACAACACCACGGTGTTGATGATGAGGTGGTTCCACTCAATGCTGGCTCTATTGCCCATGACCTTTTACTGAATGCTGGTTTTAATACTAGCTGGCAAACTTACCCAATGGGCCATAGCGTTTTACCTGAGCAGCTTCGAGATATTTCGGTTTGGCTACAAACCGTACTTGGGCATGTAAAGTAATTCAGTCTTGTTAATTTTTCTATCGAATAGGTGTCATTGAATGAAATGGCGCCTGTTCGCTGTAAGCGACAATCACTTTTCTATTTTTAGCGTTGTTAACTAGTTGGATTTTAGTGTCTTTCATTATCGGTAAACAGTAATTATTAATACTTATACCTAATTCTTATTTCTCGGCAACCCCTCTGTTTTATCTGGCGAACATTAATCTGTGAAAATTGTTTATAAAAGAGTCGGTTAGATCACGCGATGTAATAAATGTGACACAATTTACTCCTAAGCTTTGCTAGTATGTCGGTTGACTTAAAGCATTTAAGCTTGAGCTAGATAACTACAAATACAAAAAATAAATAATCAAGGGGTTGATTGTAATGAAAAAGACTTTACTGAAAGGACTCGTTGCTACAGCTGTTATGGGCGCATTAACGGCCTGTGGTAGTGATAATGACGATAATACACCAAAGACATGCGCAGAAGCGGGAGATGCATGTAAGACGTTTACCGTTCTACATACTAACGATAACCACGGTCGTTTTTGGGAGAACAGTAATGGTGAGTATGGCATGGCAGCTCGTATGACCCTTATCGAACAAATCCGTGCTGAAGTTGAATCTGCTGGTGGTGAGACAATTCTCCTATCTGGTGGTGATATTAACACTGGTGTACCTGAATCAGATATGCAAGACGCAGTTCCAGATTTCGTAGGTATGAACTTACTTGGTTATGATGCCATGGCGATTGGTAACCATGAGTTTGATAACGAGTTATCTGTACTTGATATGCAAGCCAAACTAGCTGATTTTCCAATGCTTGCAGCAAATATCTACCATAAAGACGCAGACGGTAAAGTAACTGATGAGCGTTACTTCGATCCTTATAAAGTCTTCGACGTAAACGGCGTGAAAATTGCGGTAATTGGTCTAACGACTAAAGACACTGCTAAACTTGTTAATCCTGATAATGTAGCCAAAATTCATTTTGCTGATCCTGAAGAAGAGATTGTTAAGGCGATCGCAGAAGTTAAAGCTAATGAAAACGTAGATCTTATCTTTGCAACAACTCACATGGGTCATTACGCAGATGGTAAACATGGTAGTGAAGCCCCTGGTGATGTTACGCTAGCTCGCTCTCTAGAACCTGGTCAATTAAATGCCATTATTGGTGGTCACTCACAAAATCCAGTTTGTATGGAAGGTGGTGAGTACGCAGATTTTAATCCTGGTGATGAATGTAAACCTGATCAGCAAAACGGCACTTATATCATGCAAGCTCATGAATGGGGTAAGTATGTTGGTCGTGCAGACTTTGAATATTTTAACGGCCAGTTGCAACTTGCTAGCTATAAGTTGATCCCAATTAACTTAAAAACAAAATTAAAAGATGAAAATGGCGACACTGTTAAAGATGAAAATGGTAACAGTGTTTATGTAACCATTGGAGAGGAGATTGCTGCTGATCCAGTTGTAACAGCTGTATTAAAGCCATTCCAAGATCAAGGTCAAGAGTTACTTGATGAAGTAATTTCTGAAACAGATGCGAAGCTTGAAGGCGACCGTGACGTTGTTCGTAGTGAGCAAACAAACTTAGGTCACTTGCTTGGACACGCATACAGAACATTTAACCTCGTCAATGCTGATTTTGGTGTAATGAACTCTGGTGGTGTGCGTGATTCAATTGCAGCTGGCACTATCACCTACCGTGATGTATTAACAGTACAACCATTTGGTAACTTTGTGACTAAAGCAACGATGACAGGTGCTGAAGTTAAAGATTACTTAAACGTTGTGGCGACTAAAACAGCAGGTTCAGGTGCATATGCTCAGTTAGATAATATCTCTATGACGGTTGATTGTGCTGCAGGTGAAGTTGATATCACTGATATTAACAACAGAGGTTTCAATTTGACTGACACTTATAGTTTCTCTGTGATCAGCTTCAGTGCGGCTGGCGGCGATGATTATCCTGTGATTGATGTCGAATCAACGCAAATTACTGATGCTGCGGCATTACGTGAATTCTTTGTAGCAAACCCAAGTGTTAAGGCTGCAGATTATGCTCCTGTACCTGGTAAGCTTGTATACATGAATAACGGTAAAGAAGTGAAGGGTTGCCCAGCTTCAAACTAAGAAGTAGTAACCTTACTTTAATGCAGATTGAAGTGATGTATTCAAGTTAAGTTTGCTTTAAAGTTGTATAAGGCCAGTCATTTATGACTGGCCTTTTCGTAAAAATCTAATAATATTTTCTTTAATCCCTTGAAAAGCAATTACGCCATCCACATATATTCATTAAGGTCGCTCAATGAGGGCCTAACAAGAGATCTAATCACTGCGCCTACGGGGCAATGTTTAGAGCGGAGCGTTAAGTGACGCTTCATTATCGGTGCGACATGTGTCGGCCAAATACATTTAATATATTGCTTAATACAAGGATATACCCATGAGAAACTACGATTTAACTCCACTATACCGCAGCGCAATTGGTTTTGACCGTTTAGCACAACTTGCAGAGCATGCGGCGTCTAATAAAGGTAACTCTGGTTACCCTCCGTACAATATCGAATTAATTAATGAACACCGCTACCGTATTACGATGGCTGTTGCTGGCTTTTCAATGGAAGAGCTCGATATTACCAGCGAAGGCGATAAGCTATTAGTGAAGGGCACAAAAGCGGAAGAGAAAGAAGAACGCAAATATCTTTACCAAGGTATTGCTGAGCGTGGCTTCGAACGGACTTTCCAGTTAGCTGACTATGTAACAGTAATTGGTGCCAATTTAGAAAACGGCTTATTAAATATTGATCTTAAACGCGAGATCCCAGAAGCGATGAAACCAAGAAAAATTGAAATTGGCAGTGCGCGCTTAATTGATGGCGAATAAGAGCAAGAGCACCATTAATAATGTATTCAATTATTAATAGCTAAGAATTGAAAAGGGAGCCTTATGGCTCCCTTTTAGTATCTCGCTCATCTCTAATAAGATTAAGCTTTCATTGCTTTTTCGCCGCGAGCAAGACCAACCACGCCGGAGCGTGAGATCTCAACCACTTTAGTAAAATCGGCCAGCGCCGCAATACAAGCATCGAGCTTATCGCTGGTACCAATAAGCTGCACCGTATAAAGCTTTTGGGTGACATCAACAATTTGACCGCGAAAGATATCAGCTAAGCGTTTCACTTCTTCACGGTTTTCACCTTGTGCTTTAACTTTTATCAGTGCTAATTCGCGCTCAACGTGCGCAGACTCGGTAATGTTAGACACTTTGAGGACATCAATAAGTTTATGTAATTGTTTCTCTATTTGCTCTAACACATATTCGTCAGCATTAACCGTAATCGTTAAGCGAGACAATGTTTTATCTTCAGTTGGCGCAACCGTTAGTGTTTCAATGTTATAACCACGCTGAGAAAATAGCCCTACAACTCGTGAAAGTGCGCCGGGTTGGTTCTCAAGTAATACCGATATGATACGACGCATTAGCTTTTCTCCGTTTTGCTCAGCCACATTTCATTCATTGCACCGCCGCGGATCTGCATTGGGTGAACATGCTCTGTTTCATCAACATGAATATCCATAAACACCAGCCTATCTTTCATGCTTAGGGCCTTTTTAAGCCCTTCTTCTAGCTCTGCTGGATTGCTGATAGTCATGCCAATATGGCCATATGCTTCAGATATTTTGGCAAAATCGGGCACTGAGTCCATGTAAGATTGTGAGTGGCGACCTGCATAAATCATATCTTGCCATTGTTTAACCATGCCTAAGAAGTGATTGTTAAGGTTGATAATAATCACTGGAATATCATATTGCAGTGCGGTTGAAAGCTCCTGAATATTCATTTGAATTGAGCCATCACCGGTGACACAAATAACGGTCTCTTCAGGCATGGCAAGTTTTACACCTAAAGCTGCAGGTAAACCAAAGCCCATGGTGCCAAGGCCGCCTGAGTTTATCCAACGGCGTGGTTTATTAAACGGGTAATAAAGCGCAGCAAACATTTGGTGCTGACCTACATCTGATGCTACGTAAGCATCGCCATTGGTCAGTTTATGAACCGCTTCAATAACCTGTTGTGGTTTGATTTTCTTATCATTGGTTGAGTACTTAAGACTATCTACTGCTCGCCAAGTTGCGATATCGCTCCACCATTGATCGTTTGCGGCTGGATCGGTAATCGCAAAATCATTGGCTTCGATTTGCGCGAGCATATCGTCGAGAATTTTTTCAGCTGAACCAACGATTGGGATATCAACCCTGATTGTTTTAGAGATAGATGAAGGGTCAATATCGATATGAAGGATTTTTGCATTAGGGCAATATTTTTCGACATTGTTGGTGGTGCGATCATCAAATCTCACACCAATACCGAAAATTAAATCGCTGTTATGCATGGCCATATTGGCTTCATAACAACCATGCATACCTAGCATGCCAACACTGTTTTTATGAGTACCGGGAAATGCACCTAATCCCATCAGCGTGCTAACGACTGGAATTTGTAACTTTTCTGATAACGCTAAAATTTGCGCGTCGCAACCAGAAATTACTGCGCCACCACCAACGTAAAGCACCGGCTTCTTAGCGTTTAATAGCGCTTGTAAACCACGGCGGATCTGACCTTTATGCCCAGAAGTTGTCGGGTTATATGAGCGCATGCTGATATCTTCAGGATATTGATAATCATGCAAAAGAGCAGGGTTCATGCAATCTTTCGGAATATCGATTACTACAGGACCTGGACGACCGCTTGCGGCAATATAAAATGCTTTTTTAAGGATTGCCGGAATATCTTTAGGATCCGTCACCAAGAAGCTGTGTTTAACAACTGGGCGAGAAATACCAATCATATCGCACTCTTGAAAGGCATCGTTGCCGATAAGATTACTTGGCACTTGGCCTGAGATAACAACTAATGGGATTGAGTCCATGTATGCCGTTGCAATACCTGTGATGGTATTGGTGGCACCAGGGCCTGAAGTTACCAATACAACACCGACTTCGCCGGTTGCGCGGGCATACCCATCAGCCATGTGCACTGCAGCTTGTTCGTGACGAACTAGAATGTGTTCAATATTGGATTTTTCATGTAGAGCATCATAGATATCCAGTACGGAACCACCTGGATAACCAAAAATATGTTTTACACCTTCATCAATAAGAGAACGGACGACCATACTGGCGCCTGATAGCTTCTCCATAGTATTTCCTCATAAGTTACCGCGACGTATGCAGTATCTTGATACAGCGACGGTAATCGCTCTAATAATTAAGCTCAGACGGTAATCTTTGCTCACGAAATGCCAGAATAATCTTAGGAAAAGATATCTTTTACAAAATATTGTTCGGCAAACACTCAAACTGAATGTATTTTCATCATATAAAACCCAAAAGTTATTTCAAGCGATTTAGGCCAAAAACTGTTCTGAATGAAGAATTTTCATTATCGGATAGAAAATAGTCTATAAATACAGCAATAAAGCAGAACCAATAATGGAGTATGATTTAGCTTTGAGAAGCGTAGACAAGAACGCTAACCCTAATGTTCAGATTGTATGAACGTTAGGGTGATTTTAAGAGGATGTATGTAGCGGCAGATCTCTAGTGTTATGGGGAGTTAACTCAAGTTAGCGTTAACGCAAAACCCAGTATTAAATAGTGATATTAGGACAAACACAGTTAAAACACAGTAACAAAGATTGCCACGCCTAATGGCAATATTCAGGTTTTATTGGTTATACGTCATTGTTTGTTACTGCAGGCTCATGGCGGCTCAAAAATTGGCATAAACCAACAAGAATAACGGCTGATAACATTAAGGCTGAAAAGGGCACTGCTGTGCCAGTATAAAATAGTGCTAATAACGGACCAGCTAAGGCACCAAATCCAAAGCGTAATGTGCCTATTACCGCGGTTGCAGTGCCGGTTTCTTTTTGAAACTTCATTAATACGATTGCATCAGCATTGACTGACATAACCCCTAAGCAAGCCATTAACGGTAATAACATCATCACTGTAAACACGTAGTTAAGCTCAAGCAGATTAACCGCTAATAATGCAATGCCTGAAATCGCGGCAAAAAATGTAGCTACTTTGAGCATACGCTTTGAACCATAACGGCCAACAATGCGGCTATTGACCACGTTTGCCGCCATTAATGCACCAACATTGGTACTAAATAATATGGCAAAAAGCGATTTATCTAATTGGAACACTTCCATGTACACAAAAGGTGAAGCGGTTAGATAACAAAAGAAAGCAAACGAGGTTAACACGCCGCTAGCAATGTTTAGTTTGACGCCTTTCTTGGTAAATACAGTGGCATAAGCGCCAAAAAATGACTGAGTGCTGCGGTTGCTGTTGTCTTTATCACTTGGCATCTTAAGTTTAAGGCTGACTAAAAGTAATAAAACAAAAGCATAGAAAGCCAAAATAAAAAAGATTAAGTGCCAGTCACCCAACTCTAAGATCAAACTACCAATACTTGGCGCAATTAAAGGCGCTAACATCATGATTAAACTGACATAAGACATGCCTTTTGCGGTGTTTTTACCATAAAGCTCTTTTATGTAACCAGGCACAACAACAGTTGCCGCAGCGCCGATAAACGCCTGAATAAAACGTAAAGCTAAAAAGCTTTCAATACTGGTTACAAACGCAAGTCCCAGGCTCGAAATCATAAAACCTATGAGGCCAATCAATACCAGTTTTTTACGGCCGAACCTATCGGCAAGCGGACCAAAGCAGAGCATACCTAATGCGTAGCCGCCTAAGTACAAGCTTAACGATTGTTGCACTAAAGTGATATCGGTATTAAAGCTTGTCGCTAGTGTTGCCATTGCCGGCAAGTACATATCGATTGCCAGTGGGGTAATCGCAATAATGGCTGATAGCATAGGGATCAGTAAAGCTAAGCTAGCGCCAAAAGGATATTTTTGATTGCTTTGGTTCACAGGTGAGTTGTTCAACGGTACCTCAATATAATTCTTAAACTGGAGCTGTTCTGGTGTTATTCAATGTATATCAGCGAAGCATTTGGACTTATAGCAATGGAGCTTGCAGAGAAATCTAAATAGGGCGCTTATCAGTGTTAGATCTGCTGGTGCTTACATTGTAGGCTAAATGATTTTAGTCAATGAAAGGAGCACGCAAAATGTTGTGTAAATAAGCGTGTCAGATGCATTCATAGTAGCGTTTTAGGCAAAATTTTCAATCAAAAAACCGCTTTATTTCTCTGCAAATCTTAGCCAATTTGTAAGCAAAAGCTTAAAGCTGGTTTTGCGTTTTTATCACGATCTACTTGTCACCTAAATGTCTTGTTGCTGTCATCTTAATGTCGTTAATTCGCAATAGGTTGGTTGGCGCTCAAATGGCTGCTCTGTCAGGTGTAGCTATTTAGCCAAAGATATTGATCCCGTATTGAATAAAGGAATAACGATGAAAAAGCAATTCAAACTAGTGCCTTTGCTGGTGAGCGCTTGCTGGTTAACAGCGTGCTCTGACGATGGTGAAAATGGTGCAGCAGGTCAAGACGGGAGTAATTCACTTGTCGCCATTTCAGCACTGGCTATTGGCAGCGAACAGTGTCCATTGGGCGGTAAAATGGTCACAACAGGGCTGGATATTAATGGTAACGGTAATCTGGACGACAATGAAGTTGATAGTGCGCAAACCCAGTACCTTTGTAATCAAACTAGTAACAAGCTAACCGCTGAACTAATTGGTCGTTTTCAAAGTGACATTTATGGGCTAAGTGCTGCTGAAATTGTCGATTTTCATAGCCAGTCAAAGCGTATATTTGTCGTAAATGCTCAAAGCGGAAAAGTTGATGTATTAGATGGCTCAAGTTTGAATGTGGATGATGGCGTATCAGGTGCTGGCGCATTAGCATTAAATAATGTGAGTAAACTTAGTGAGCTAGATGTGAGTGGTGATCTCGCTCTTGAAAGATTAGGCGGCGTAAATAGTTTAAGTATCTATGAGGACCTACTTGCTGTGGCAGTTGAACGAGGTGATACAGCTGGAAATAGTAAACAAGGGGCGGGATACATTGCGTTTTATCGATTAGATGATAGCGGTGAAGCCATGCTTGAGCAGCAAGTAGAAGTGGGTGCACTGCCTGATAATGTGGTGTTTAACCGTGACGGTACTTTGCTATTGGTAGCAAATGAAGGTGAGCCAAATTCTGCGTATGATGCTGACCCGGAGGGAAGCATTTCGCTTATTGAAATTGCTAATGGGATCCCAGAGACAGAGGCAATGTCGCTTAATTTTAAGGACTTTAATCTTGGCGGTTCACGTCAAGATGAAGTCAGTGCAATGATAAAGCTTAATGGGCCCGGCGCCACCGTAGCACAAGATCTCGAACCTGAGTACATAGCTGTCAGTGAAGACAACACTAAAGCGTTTGTGTCGCTGCAGGAAAACAATGCTATTGCAGTGATAAACTTAGTTGATAAGAATATTGAAGCGCTATTGCCGTTAGGGCTTAAAAATTACGGTTTAGAGAACAATAAAATTGATGCGAGTGATAAAGACGACCGGGTAAACTTTGTTGCATATCAAGATGTTTATGGTATGTATCAGCCTGATACCATACAAAGCTATCAATGGCAGGGCGCTAATTTTATCGTTACAGCTAATGAAGGTGATGCCAGAGATTATGACGGTTTTTCTGAAGAGGCACGTGCTGACGATTTAACCTTAGATCTAATGCACCCTCAACTTGCTGCCGCACAAGATAAAACTCAGCTCGGCAGGTTAAAGGTGACAACAAGTCTAGGCGATACTGACAATGACGGTGATTTTGATCAGATAGTTAGCTACGGTGCGCGTTCATTTTCTATATGGGATGCGCAGGGCAATCAAGTGTTTGACTCAGCTTCTGACTTTTCACGCATTACTGCCGCTATTTTAGGTAATGATTTTAATAATAGTAACGATGAGAATAAAGGTGATAGCCGTAGTGATGATAAAGCGGGTGAGCCTGAAGCGTTAGCTATTGGTAGAATCGGTGATGTGACTTATGCGTTTATCGGCCTTGAGCGTAACGGTGGTTTTATGATTTACGATATCAGCAATCCTTTTAATGTGAGTTTTGTCGATTACATTGTAAATCGTGATTTTAGCGCTGATTTTGAAATCAACACAGATACTGGCGAAGTCACTGGTGATGCAAGCTTAGCCGGCGATTTAGGACCCGAGGGGATGAAGTTTGTTACGGCGCAAAACAGCCCTACAGGCGAGCCAATTTTGATTATCGGTAACGAAGTGAGCGGTACTACAAGTGTCTATGCATTAGGCCTTTAATACCAATCAGTGCTCAGTAAAATAAAACAATAAAAAACTCCGTTATGTTAGTAACGGAGTTTTTTATTAATTACATTTATGAGCTTTTGTATAGCCTAGGCTATCTAACAAAGCATCATTAATAAAGCTTAGAAACCGCGAGGTAATTGACCTTTACCTGCTAGTTTTTCACGCCATAGCTCTTTAGGGGTTTTACCGCCGTTTTTAGCTGCTGGCTTGTCTGCTGTTTTAGCAGGAGTTTTCTTCGCTGCAGGTTTAGCTGCTGCTTTTTTCTCAGCTTTAGCTTCAACTGGCGCACTAGCACCACCAACGTCGGCTAACATCGCTTCTAAATCACTAAAGCGTAAAGATTTACCGCCATCGATTTTGTACCAGCTACCTTTCTGTTCAATTTTAACAGCTTGGCCATCACGCGCAGTAAGCGCAGCCTCAAGTGTGCTGATAACTTCTTCTTTGGTCAGTTTAGACATAATAATAACCTGTTTATTTTTGTGTGTACTTGAAGGTTTGTACTGATTTTATCGTTTAAAGTACCGTAAAGTCCAATTTTAGCCGTATTTGGCTGTATTTCTATGATGTTTTAAGCATTTTTTGTTAAAAGTAGCATTAAAAATGTTCAATTTATTCAACTGAGTAAACTTAGATAGCTTTACGGCTTAACTGTTTATTTATACTAACAATAGGTTAAAATGAGTTTTTTGCTATCTTTGGCGGATTTATGACGCGCACTGAACTGAGCCAATATTTGGCAGATTATTTACAAACCTCAAGTTTTAAAGACTATGCGCCAAACGGATTGCAAGTTGAGGGTAAGGCTGAGATAAACACAATCGTGACTGGCGTTACAGCTTGTCAGGCATTAATAGACGCGGCGATTGAACTTAACGCAGATGCGATTTTAGTTCACCATGGTTTTTTCTGGAAAAGTGAGCCAGAAATCATTGTCGGAATGAAGCAAAAGCGCATTAAAGCGTTACTAGTTAATGACATTAACTTGATGGGTTACCATTTACCGCTAGATGCGCACCCTGTAGTTGGTAACAATGCACAGCTTGCTAAAGTACTTGAAATTGTTGAGCCTGAAGTGATTGAAGGTGTGGCTCAAGGGCTTATTTGGCAAGGTAAATTGGCTCAGCCATTAACGGCAAAAGCGTTTAATGAACATATTTCGCAAAAGCTAAATCGTTGTTGTCAGCATTTAGGTGACGACAGTGCCATGGTGTCGACCGTTGCTTGGTGCACAGGTGGAGCGCAAGATTATATTGATATTGCGGCAAGTAGGGGGATTGACGCCTTTATTAGCGGTGAGGTGTCAGAGCGAACTTATCATTTAGCGGTAGAGCAGGGGATCCAATACTACGCAGCAGGCCACCACGCAACTGAGCTATATGGTATTCAAGCATTAGGTGAGCATTTGGCTGATAAATTTGGTTTAGCGCATCACTTTGTTGATATCGTGAATCCAGTTTAACTATTTGATTGGTAAGACCAAATAACTTTACCCAATAAAAAAGCCGCTAATTTAGCGGCTTTTTTGGTTAACGTATTAAGTATAAAAGCTTATTTAACTTTCATACCAGGCTGAGCGCCTTCATGTGGCTCCATGATCCAAAGATCTTTTCCGCCAGGACCAGCAGCGAGTACCATACCTTCTGATACACCAAAGCGCATTTGACGCGGTGCAAGGTTAGCAACCATAACAGTTAGCTTACCTTCTAGATCTTCAGGCGCATAAGCTGACTTAATACCAGCAAATACTTGCTTGGTTTCGCCGCCCAAATCTAACTCAAGACGTAAAAGCTTGTTGGCTTCTTTAACGTGTTCAGCTTTGGCAATGCGTGCGATACGTAGATCGATTTTAGCGAAATCATCAAAGCTGATCTCATCGCTAATAGGGTCTTGCTCAAGCGGGCTCTTAACCTCTGTTTTAACTTCAGGCTCAGCTGTTACTTGTAAATTTTCAGTTGAGGCTTCGATAATCGCTTCGATGCTCTTCATCTCAACACGCTGCATTAAAGCCTTAAATTTAGCAATTTCGTGGCCAGCTAGATCGATGTCTAGGTTGTCCCACGTTAGCTCCATTTGTAAGAAGGCTTCAACATCTTGCGCAAGCTTAGGTAGCACAGGCTTAAGGTAAGTGACCAAAATGCGGAACAAGTTAAGTGCATTACTACAAACTTGATGTGCTTGTTCTTGCTTATCATCTTCTTTGATCAACTGCCATGGTGCAGAATCTGCAACATAAGCGTTAGCAATATCTGCTAGCGTCATGATTTCACGCATAGCTTTACCGTATTCACGAGTCTCGTAGAAGTTGGCAATGCTTTCTTGTTTCGCTAAGAAGCTTGTTGTTAGACTTGTATCGTTAATTTTTGCTAGCTTGCCATCAAAGCGCTTGCTAATAAAGCCTGCGGTGCGTGATGCCAAGTTAACTAGCTTACCAACTAAATCAGAGTTAACGCGTTGAGCGAAATCTTCAAGATTTAAATCAAGATCATCAATTCTGCTGCTTAATTTAGCGGCGTAGTAGTAACGTAGGTACTCAGGATCTAAGTTATCAAGGTAAGTACGTGCCTTAATGAAGGTGCCTTTAGACTTTGACATCTTAGCGCCATTAACCGTTACATAACCGTGTGCGTATACGCTAGTTGGTTTACGTAGCCCTGCACCATCAAGCATTGCAGGCCAGAATAGACTGTGGAAGTAAACGATATCTTTACCGATGAAGTGATACACTTCAGCGGTTGAATCTTTGGCCCAGAAATCGTCGAAGTTTAGATCGTCACGCTTATCACACAGGTTCTTAAATGAGCCCATATAGCCAATAGGTGCGTCTAACCATACGTAGAAGAATTTACCTGGCGCATCTGGAATCTCAAAACCAAAGTAAGGTGCATCACGAGAAATATCCCACTGTTGCAAACCTTGCTCAAACCATTCACCTAGCTTGTTAGCCATCTCTTGTTGTAATGAACCTGAGTTGATCCACTCTTTCAACATGCCTTCAAATGCTGGCAGGTCAAAGAAGAAGTGCTCAGTATCTTTCATTACTGGCGTTGCGCCTGAAACTGCTGACTTAGGGTTGATAAGATCGGTGGTGCTGTATGTCGCACCACAGTTATCACAGTTGTCACCGTATTGGTCTTCAGACTTACAGCGTGGGCAAGTGCCCTTTACAAAACGATCTGGTAAGAACATCGACTTTTCAGGATCGAAAAGTTGAGAAATCGTTTTGGTTTTGATGTAACCGTTGTCGCGTAGCTTGATGTAAATATCGCTAGCCAGCTGGCGGTTTTCGTCACTGTGAGTGCTATGGAAATTATCAAACTGGATATTGAAGTCAGCAAAATCTTTCTCATGTTCTTTTTGAACTTGAGCGATCATCTCTTCAGGAGTAATCCCCAACTGCTGTGCTTTAAGCATGATTGGCGTGCCGTGAGCATCGTCTGCACAGATATAATGACATTCATGTCCACGAAGCTTTTGAAAACGTGACCAGATATCGGTTTGAATATACTCTAACATATGGCCTAAGTGGATAGGACCATTAGCATATGGAAGGGCACTTGTGACTAAGATTTTACGTTGTGAATTTGCCATCTTTTCTCAAAATCGCTGGGAACCAAATTGGAATGGCATAGATACTAACCGATCCTATGCATAGTTTCATCAAAAGCTCGCACAAGTGGATTAAATCTAGACTAATGTTTGCCAGAATATCTGGTACAATTGCGCAAATCTTATTTAGGGGGTCAGCATTTTGTCTTCAACACATCCAAATTATCATCTCGATGATGCTTTACTCAGTCAAGTTTTAGCGATTCTCGATACCTTTCAAGACACGTATTTGAACAAAAGTTTGCTCAGTGCGGGCATGGTTACAAAACTTGCAATTGAAGGTAAGCGACTACAACTTGGTTTATGCTATTCATACCCATGTCAGACGCAGTATCGTGACATTGTAATGGCAGTGACTAAAGCGTTAGCAACATTGGATGCTATCGATGAAGTAGAATGTGAAATCGATTTCCAACCAGAAACGGTTTCAGCGATTAGCGCTGTTGAGCCACTACCTAATATTAAGCAAATTATTGCTGTTGCTTCAGGTAAAGGCGGCGTGGGTAAATCAACAACTGCAGTTAACCTTGCCTTAGCATTGGCGGCAGAAGGTGCCAGCGTTGGTATTCTAGATGCTGATATCTATGGTCCATCCATTCCGATGATGTTAGGTGTTGAAGATTTCAAGCCTGTATCGCCAGATGGTAAAATCATGACCTTTGCTCCGGCACATGGCATTGCAGCGCAATCTATCGGCTTTATGTTAGATGGTGACCAAGCTGCAGTATGGCGTGGCCCAATGGCGGCTGGTGCGCTAGTACAGCTACTTACTGAAACTGAGTGGCCTGAGTTAGATTACTTAGTGATTGATATGCCACCAGGAACTGGTGATATCCAGCTTACTTTGTCGCAAAAAGTGCCAGTAAGTGGTGCCGTAATCGTTACAACACCGCAAGATATTGCGTTGGCTGACGCTAAAAAAGGCGTGAGCATGTTCCAAAAAGTAAACATCCCAGTATTGGGGATTGTTGAAAACATGAGTTTCCACCTATGTCCAGAATGTGGTCATAAAGATCACCCATTCGGTGCAGAAGGTGGCCAGAAAATGGCAACTCGCTACAAGGTGCCACTACTCGGTCAATTACCGCTACAGCTTAATATCCGTGAAGATGTAGATAAAGGTACGCCAACTGTAGTGGCTGACGAATCAAGTCAAGTTGCTGGTATTTATCGTGAAATCGCTAGAAAGGTCGGGGCACAGCTTGCGTTATGTCAAGCACAGCCTAAAGTATCAATTAGCATGTCTGATGACGAATAAGGTCTATTTTAAATGAATTCTAAAGATTGTGTTGTAATTGGTATCGCTGGCGCGTCAGCGTCGGGTAAAAGTTTAATCGCTAAAACGATTTATGAAGAGCTTTGCCGCGATTTAGGTACAGATCAAATTGGCGTGATTGCAGAAGATGCATACTACCGCGACCAAGGCCATTTATCTATGGACCAACGTGTACTAACTAATTATGACCATCCTAAGGCACTGGACCACGAGTTATTGTGCAGCCACTTACGTGAGTTAAAAGCAGGAAACGCGGTAGATGTACCTGTATATAGCTATACAGAGCATACGCGTACCGACGAAAAAGTAACACTGACTCCTAAAAAAGTGATTATTTTAGAAGGGATTCTGCTACTGACAGATCCTGCTCTTCGTAAAGAGATGGATGCTTCTGTATTTATGGATACTCCGCTGGATATCTGTTTTATGCGCCGTCTTGCACGCGATGTGGCTGAGCGTGGCAGAACAATGGATTCTGTTATGCAACAGTACACAGAAACTGTTCGCCCAATGTTCTTGCAGTTCATTGAACCGTCAAAGCAATACGCTGATATTATCGTGCCTCGCGGTGGCAAAAACCGTATCGCAACGGATATCTTAAAAGCGCGTATTCAGCATTTACTTGCAAAATAAGATAACTTACTCATATTAAGAGAACTTAGCGGATATGCGGTTAACTGGCCTAAATAGATTTACTAAGGTTTGGGCACAAGTGAGAAAGTACAGCAACAAGCTGCTAGTCAAAGTAATCAGGATTGCTAATGTCTGAAGTTTGGGTAAATGGACAACCCGATACCAATGTAAACCCTTTAGATAGGGGCTTAGCTTATGGCGATGGCTTATTTGCAACAATGCGAGTAAGCCAAGGCCAGATCCTGTTTTTGACAGCGCATTTAGAGCGTCTTGTTCAAGGCACTTTTCGACTCGGTTTTAATTGGTATCCATCTGCGACGCTCAAGCAGCAGTTAACCTGTTTAGCTCAAGCTAACCCTCATTCTTGTATTAAATTATTGCTGACTCGTGGTGCTGGTGGTCGAGGCTATGGTATCGACTTGGTGCGTCAGAATTTGGCTTTTATTGGTGAGGAAATAGCTGTTTCTGAATCTGCTACTCAAGCCGGTAAGGATTTAGCCAAAGATAATGGCAAAGGCGCGACAGCAAGCAACAATGCGGGTCTGCCGATTATAAATGAAATCGTGTCAGTACATGCACTGCCTGCTCAATATGCAGCTTGGCAGCAAGAGGGGATCTGTTTAGCTTTATCAGACATTAAACTCGGCAGGCAGTCAAAGCTTGCAGGTATCAAGCATTGTAATCGTTTAGAGCAAGTATTAATTAAATCGACCGCTTTGCCAGAGAATGCTCAAGATTGGTTGGTATTAGACTCAGATGACAATATTATCGAGTCATCAATGGCGAATATCTTTTTTGTGGTTGAACAAATCATTATGACCCCAAGGATATGCTTCGCTGGCGTAGCTGGTATGATGCGCGAGCAGGTGATCTACCAGTTGCTAGAAATGGGCTATAAAGTCGAAATCTGCGATTTTCATTACAGTATGCTAGCCAAGGCTCAGTATGCTTTTATAACCAATAGCCTATTTGGGCTTATTGATGTGGTGGTAATTGATGATAAGCAATTTAGCCGCACTTCTTTGACATCTAAAGTAAGAGAACAGCTCAGTCTGACATTATGAAAAAAGCAATAATAGGATTATTCGCAGTATTATTTACGCTGTTAACTGTTGCGGCAATTGGCGGTTACTGGGGTTATCAAACTCTGCTGGCTTATGGCGAGACGCCAGTTAACCTAACAGAATCTAAAGAACTAGACGTAAAGCGTGGTACTAACTTTAACCAGTTTATTAGCGTTCTAGAGTCTGAGCAACTGATTGAAGAGGGCTGGAAGCTTAAGTGGTTGGTACGCATAAAGCCTGAATTAGCAAACATTCGCTCAGGCCTTTACGATGTAAATCCTGACGACACCGTAAATACTTTGCTGGCTAAAATCATAAGCGGCAAAGAAAAATCCTTCGGCGTAACTCTGTTAGAAGGTCAAACAGTAAAAGAGTGGCAACAGGTACTTGAACAACAACCTAGATTGACGATCGGCGAAGATGTTTTTGCACAGATTTTACGTGAAAATGGTGATGATTCAGGACTGCCTGAGGGTAAGTTTTTCCCTGATACCTATCATTATATTGCAGGAAGCAGTGAGAAGGCATTACTGAATAAAAGCTATTTAAAAATGCAGCTTGAGTTAGATAAAGCTTGGCAGGGTAGGCAAGAAGGCTTACCCCTTAAATCAGCTTATGAGCTACTTATTTTAGCCTCAATTATTGAAAAAGAGACGGGCAAAGCGAGCGAGCGTCCGTGGATCGCCGCGGTATTTGTCAACCGTTTACGTAAAGGTATGCGTTTACAAACCGACCCAACAGTTATCTACGGCATGGGCGATAGATATAATGGCAATATCACCCGTAAAGACCTTCGTGAAACGACGGCATTTAATACATATAGAATTAATGGTTTACCACCAACGCCAATCGCTGCTCCGAGTTTAGCCGCCATTCAAGCAGCAGCGCATCCTGCAGATGTTGATTATTTTTATTTCGTGTCGCGAAATGATGGTAGCCATGTTTTTTCAAAAACACTGAACGAGCACAATCGAGCAGTGAATAAATATCAGAGAAATCGATGAATACGAATACACAAAATAGCGCAAAATTTATTGTTATCGAAGGGCTTGAAGGTGCGGGTAAATCAAGCGCAATTGCTCTGGTAAGAGACTTTATTGAAAAACACACTGGCAAAGCTCCAGTTTGTACCCGTGAGCCCGGCGGTACGCCACTTGCCGAGCAAATGCGAGATCTAGTCAAAGTGGCTAATGAAGATGATCCTTTATGTGACGAAGCTGAGTGCTTGCTATTTTACGCGGCAAGAGCGCAACTCGTAGCCAATGTGATTAAGCCATCGTTAGCAAAAGGCGATTGGGTGTTAGGCGATAGACACAATCTATCGTCTTTAGCGTATCAAGGCGGTGGTCGTGGACTTATGCCTTTAGTATCAGCAATTAGTGACGCAACGCTAAAAGGCTTTAAACCTGACTTAACACTCTATTTAGATATTGAGCCAAAACTGGGCCTTGAGCGCGCAGCTCGCCGTGGCGAGTTAGATCGCATTGAAAATCAAGAGATTGAATTTTTTAATCGTACTCGTGCAACGTTTTTAGAATTTGCTGACGCCGATGACTCAATTAAAATTGTTGATGCTAGCCAAAGTATGGCTGAGGTGCATAAAGATATTATTGCCTTACTACAAGAATTGAGTTGGTAAGATGACAATGCTTCCGTGGCTGCAGACTCCTATCGCTGACTTTAGTTCACAGCTAAAAAATAATCGGGTTGGGCATGCATATCTGCTAGGTATGGACCTCGGATATGGTGGTGAACAACTTACATTGGAGTTAGCTAAGGCTGCTTTATGTAAACAAGTAGGCAACACTGGAAGTTGTGGTTTTTGTAAACCATGCCAGTTACTTGAAGCCAATAATCATCCTGATTTTTATCGTATTGAAGCTGATGGTGCACAGATTAAAGTTGATCAAATTCGTGCTCTTTGTCAGAAATTGTCAACCACGCCACAGCAAGGTGGTCGCCGCGTCGCAGTGATCTTCGACGCTGAGCGTTTAAACCAAGCTTCTGCCAACGCATTGCTTAAAACCTTGGAAGAACCAGGTAAAGATATTATTCTGTTTTTACAGGCGAACTCCCCAAGTCGATTGTTGGCGACGATAAGTAGCCGTTGCCAACGTTTAGCATTTAACTTTCCAGCTAGAGCGGAGGTTAAACAGTGGCTACAACAAGAGTTGGTAACTTCAGAGGATTTGTCTTGGTGCTTACCGGTTGTTGGTGGCCCATTAGCGATTGTAGATGCCGTGGCAACTGGACGTGATCAAAGCTTAGTGGAATACAGGCAAGGTTGGTTACAAAGTTTGTCGTCTGGGCATCTGTGTGATAGCTTAACCAACGTAAGTGAGAAGCAAGTTTCTGATGCTCTTAAAGTTTTATATCTGGTATTGCATAGAGTTTTAGTTAAAAAGCAAGATCTTGACCCATTAAAAAGGGTTAATTTAGCAACTCTTGCTGCAAAAGTGATGCAATTAGAAACTCGCTTGTCGGTAATGCCTAATGTCAATTCATTAGCGTTATTCGAAGGATTAACGCTCGAGTATAATCAGTTAATGAGTCAATAAAACCCTATGGCAAATCTTGTTGTTAAATTTGAATCTTTACAGCAGCTTTATCGCGCTTATATGCCTTTTATTAAACCAATAGGCATGTTCATTACGACAACTCAAAGCTTCACGTTAGGGCAAGAGGTTAGGGTTTCTTATCAACTTCCGGCAATGAACCAAGTATATGATTTTAGTGGTTCAGTGGTTTGGATTAACCCGTTAGGCGCATCTGGTGGTCGACCAGCAGGTGTTGGGGTAAAAATTTTAACTGAGCCTGATTTTCATAAGCACCATATCGAACAACTACTATCGAGTGAGCTGGCCTCTGCAGATTTGACCTCCACTATGTAGCTGGGTAGACTTGCAGTCCTTTTTGTTGTTTGTTGGGTTTTTATCGTGCTTATCGATTCACACTGTCATTTAGACCGTCTTAAAATAGCGCCAGATCAGGCTTCTCTGCAAGAAATTATTACAGCTGCCAAAGCTCGTGATATTGCCTATTTCCTTTGCGTTAACGTTCGCCAACAAGGCTTTACTGATATGAAGCAAAAAATGGCTGCGTTTGATGAAGTCTTTTTGTCAGCGGGAGTACACCCGTTAGATGTACAAGACGGCTTAAACATTGAAGAAGTAGAGCAGTTTGCCCGCGATGAAAAAGTCATTGCGATTGGCGAAACAGGTCTTGATTACTTTTATGCTAATGAAACCAAAGCGTTACAGCAGCAATGTTTTGAGCAGCAAATAGATTTAGCGGTAAAGGTAGATAAGCCTCTTATTATTCATACTCGTGATGCCCGCGAAGACACTATTAACTTCTTAAAGCGCGGCAACGCTGACCGTGTCGGCGGGGTACTTCATTGCTTTACAGAAAGCTGGGAAATGGCTAAGGAAGCATTGGATCTTGGTTTCTATATTTCAGTATCTGGTATTGTGACTTTCAAAAATGCTGCTGATCTGCGTACCGTGATCAGAAAGGTGCCAAAAGATAGGCTTTTGGTCGAAACCGACTCACCGTATCTGGCACCGGTACCGCACCGTGGTAAAGAGAACCAACCTGCTTTTGTGCGTGATGTTGCTGAGTTTGTTGCTGAGCTGAGAGGAGAGAAATACCCTGAGCTAGCAGACTACACGACTGAAAACTTCTTTAAATTATTCAAAGACGCCGCTCGTTTAGCTGGGCGTTAATCTTCCTCGTCAATTCATCTCAAATTTCAGACAAAAAAAGACCCAAAACTATTCCAATTGTTCTGGGTCTAGGGGAATGGCTCACTAGGAGCCGTGCGCTACTGTTGTTACCAGTTAAGGTAAATTCAGATAAAAGCCACTCTTGCAGTACACCTTGTACTGAGAATTCTGTTTAGACTAGATAATAACGGATGTCTCTTTCCATTATTATCTATCATTTAATCTTTGAGCGACTCGTTGTAAAAACCGATGCTATACAGTGTAGACTAGCTTTTTAGGTTTTGACTGGTTATTTTCAAGCTCACTCGGTGTAAATGTAACTGTTTGTGTCCACAAGCAGCTATTCTAAGGATAAAGTGCAATCTTATCTTTTACTAAGTCTCTGGGAAGATTGTTTTTTAATTTATTACCTAGATGTTTAGCCACGCCAAGCGAAACGTTCGCATAGCTAACAATAACTTCACCTTGCGGTTTAATTCTTTCTGCCAGACTGATGTCTCGCCCCATCAGATATTCTCTAGCTTGTTCATCGTTAAGATTAATCATACTCGGTGACGGCAGCGCCAATATCGCCTCATGGCGTACCTTGTAGCCTTTTTTAAGCGCATCAGCCAGTTTAATCCCTATTCGTTGGAAGCGCATTTTGCCGATAAGTGGCGTGATGGCTTTGGGGAATAACCAATACTCTAAGTCACGCTGCATAATCTCAGCATCTTTTGGCAAAGTAATACCGAACGTATCTTTAAAATAGCTTTCTAGTTCCGCTATTTGTTTTGCTTTTACTGGGGTAAATGGAAAGTTTTTTTGCTTTCTTGGTTCTTCTTGCTGGCGTTCAACAGCAGTCAGCTTGTTAATCTTTGCAACAAAAAAACCTTCACTGTCGTAAATTTGCGGCCAAACATGTAAAAAGCCTTCTTTGGTACAAGCTTTATCTGCATGCGGGAATAATGTACTTAATGACATAAACTCGACCGCATCACCAAATACTGACTTTAAATGATGGCAGACATCTTGGTTTTCTTGTCGGCTCAATGCGCAAGTAGAATAAACTAAACTGCCTCCGACTTTTAATGCCAAAAATGCAGACTCAATGAGCGCCTTTTGAGTGTCAACAATGCCCTTATTTTCATTGTTATCCCAGTTTTTTAGTGCGTCAGGATCTTTACGGATTGTGCCTTCGCCGCTACAAGGCGCATCTAATAAAATCGAGTCGAAGGTTTCAAATAAGTATTCGCCAAATACTCGGGCATCAAAATGAGTTAAAGCACAGTTAGATACGCCCATTCTGGAGATATTGGCATGTAGCACTTTAACGCGACTTGCTGAATACTCGTTAGCAACAAGTAGGCCTTTGTTTTCCATCAATCCCGCGATTTGAGTGGTTTTTGAGCCCGGTGCTGAAGCCATATCAAGCACTCGAGTATCGGCTGTGATATCAGCCGTTTTGCCCTCGAATAAGGCTGTTGGTGGCAGCATAGAGCTTGCTTCTTGAATGTAAAACAACCCCTGTAAGTGCTCGATAGTATTGCCTAGCTGGATCTCAACATTATTGCTGATCCAAAAGCCTTCGCTGCACCAAGGAATGGGGTCAAATTGCCAGCCTTTAGTTGTCATCAACTCGATAAAGCTATCGACGCTAATTTTGAGCGTATTAACCCTAATCGATAATCGTAATGGTTTATTGCTGTAGGCAATAAAGTCGTCCATTGTCAGGTGAGATGGGAGTTCGCGTTCAATACTATCGAGAAAATTCTGATTAAAATGAGCCATATGTTGAAGATAATGCGGTAAAGTACTGAGATTATAACAGAGTTAAAGAGATAAATTGCGTGCTAAATAAGATCTGGTTTGGCTTTTTTGCTACCGCATTATTGGCGATATTTGTTCAGTTGCTAACAGGGCAAATACAAGTGCTTTCTGAGAGTGTAGATGCCATTTTTTCAAGCGCTAAACTTGCAGCTGAAATTGCCCTTGGCTTAGTTGGTGTATTATCGCTGTGGATGGGATTAATGCGGGTTGGTGAAAAGGCGGGAGTCGTCGCTGTTTTTTCACGTATGTTTGAACCACTGCTTTCAAAGCTGATGCCTGAAGTACCCCGAGGGCATCCTGCATATGGCAGTGTAACCATGAATCTTACCGCGAATATGCTCGGATTAGATAACGCTGCAACACCTTTGGGACTCAAGGCCATGCAAGATCTGCAAACATTGAACCCGAATAAGCATGTTGCAACTAACGCGCAAATTCTATTTTTAGTCTTAAACACATCGTCAATTACATTAGTGCCGGTAACTGTATTTTTATATCGTGCTCAACAAGGCGCGGCAGCACCTGCTGATATATTTTTGCCTATATTACTGGCTACGACAGTATCGACATTGGCTGGACTTACTATTGTTGCACTTGTGCAGCGCTTATCGTTACTAAACGCTGTAGTACTTGCTTATGCCGGCGTTATTTTATCTTCGCTAATAGGGTTAGTTTTTTATCTCAGCACGTTAACGGTTACGGCTATAGGTGAGGTGAGTACGGCACTCGGTAATGGCATTTTACTATTACTTATCTTCAGTTTTGTGTTGGTGGCTGGAATTCGAAAAGTCGCTGTATATGATGAGTTCATAGAGGGGGCCAAAGAGGGCTTTTCGCAATCAATTAAGCTTATTCCTTACTTGTTAGCCATGCTATTGGCAATTGCTTTACTAAGGGCATCTGGTGCTCTAGATTACCTATTGCAAATTATTGCTGGCATTATTGCTTTTGCGGGGGGGGATGTACGTTTTGTCGATGCAATGCCCACAGCAATTATGAAACCATTTAGTGGCTCTGGCGCCAGAGCTATGATGCTAGAAACTATGCAGCATTACGGTGTGGATTCTTTTGCCGGGCGTTTAGCAGCGATTTTACAAGGCAGCACAGAAACGACCTTTTATGTATTAGCAGTGTATTTTGGTGCAGTAGGGATCCGCAACGGGCGCCATGCACTGGCTTGTGGTCTATTTGCTGACTTGGCAGGGATTATCGCGGCAATTTTAGTGTGCTATCAGTTTTATGGTTAATACTGCCAGAGCCAAGACTAGGTAAAACCTGAGTACAAAAAAGCGAGGCTTGAAGCCTCGCTTTTTTAATACTTTCTGGCAATTTACAGAGCTTGGTTGGGCGCCCAGTTTAGCCATTCTGGTTCAAGCTGCTTGTTTAGCTTAAATGTTTGCTCACTTGATATCTTGTTTGCTGCAGAAGTTGGCATCTCTGTCGCAACACCTATGCCGCCAGCAAGAATTGTTTCTAGTGAACCTGTTTCAATTTGAGCGCCTGAAAATAACCCGACATCGACTTTAACGCCTGATAGGTCCCAAAATACACTAGTACTATTGACCAAGTGCTTGTATTTTTTTTTGATATGCGCCTGCATCACAACACCTGTACCTTGCTGTGAAAGCTCATAACTATCGACTTGGCCTATTTTGACTCCTCTGAAGAAAATCGCAGTACCTGCTTTTACAGAGCCTAAAGCATTGTTGTTTAGGTTAAACACTAATGCATCATCAATATTATGGAACTTTGATGCGATTTCACCGTTAAATGAATCTGCTTTAGTACCGCTTGTTCCCGGGAAAACTTCGATATAAGGGCCTGTTAAAATGGTTTCCGGTGCAGTGATCCCGGCGAGAGAAATATTAGCATCCACAATAGAGTAAGCTGCATCTTGCTGAGTAAAGTTAGCGGCATATTCACCATATAAGTAGGCCGTGACCGTTAACTCTTTTAGGTTAGGCGTTAAGGTAACAGTTTCTACTTGACCGACTTTATGTCCAAGATAACGAATTGGCGCTTTTGCTGCTAATTTAACAGTGGCAGGGAAGGTTAGTGTAATAGCTTGTGCTTGACTAAGTGCAAGAAACTTACTGTCGTACAAAGCTTTATCATTGGCAACTTTACTACCATCGATTAAACCTAAACTAATTCCGCCTTTTAAAGCGCCCATAAGTGGTGCTACGTCGACTTCAACGCCACTTAAGCTGGCATTAATTGATAGTGCGCTGTTACGCCAAAAAACAGTTTGCTCGGTTAGCAGGCTAGCGAAGGCTTTTTCAATCGCGATATCGATTGCGAAGTTATTATCGCTTGCTTGCCAGTCAACTTGGGTAACTGTACCTACCTGCATTTTTTTATAGTAAACAGGCGAGCCAGCGTTTAAATCAGCGGCATCTTGATGAATGAGTCGCTTAGTTATCAAGCCTTGTTGATGGAAAAACCTGTTTGCATCGTCATTGCTGGCGAACACGGCAAGTTTATCACCGGCTTTTGCTAATGACTTATTGCTGCCACGCACTAAGCTTAACGCGCCACTTGTGAGCGTGTTTAGGTCACGAGTATTAACGGTTACGCCTTCTATACTGGCATCAATTTCTAATGCAGATTCGGCAATAAAGTGACTATTTCCGCTGATCAAGCCAACAAAGTCTGCATCGATCTCAGCTTGATATTCGACCTGACTAAAATCGTCAGTAAGTTTATTTGATAATACTTGGCCGATTTTGATTTGTTTATAACGGATCTCAGCTCCAGCGCTTACGCCTGGGTTCGAGTTTGCTGTTAACGTAAGTAGCAGTTTCTTATCGTTACTGGATTCAGGCGCTTGGTTAAGTAAAGGGTAAGAGCTTCTTGCGGCACCTGTTCCGGGGACAAAATTAATCACGCTGCCGGTTATCAGTCTTTCTGGATGTTTGATCCCAGAAAGTGAAATATCGGCACCCTCAAGCCAAAAATGTGCACTGTCAGTAAGTAACTCTTCATACAAGCTATTAATTTTAGCTGATAGTACAATGCCATTTTCACTGAGCTGCTTAGTCATCACCTGACCAATTTGAATGCCACGATAAACAATAGCAGCATTATTTGAAACCGATTCATTGCCTTTAGCGATAAGGTCGAACTGCACGCCACCTAAAGCTTCTTGTTCATTGTCAAACAATGAAAACTCATGATTATTCTGAGCAAGTGATGAATTACTGTTGGAACTAAAGCTAATTCCACCGGCTAAGATTGACGCCAAGCTTTCACTATTAACCTTGATCCCAGATAGCGATGCATCGACACTAATTCCAGAAACATTCCAAAATTGTGAGTCAACTTTAACGAGTTCAGCATATTGTTGCTGAATAAAAGCCGTCACTAAAATTTCGTCGGTACCTTCTAAGTGATAACCAACGACTTGTCCGACTGGAATTTGGCGATAAAAAATAGGCGAGCCAACATCAAGTGAGCCAAGTTTATCAGATGTAATATGGACGATAAGCCCTTCGACACCGGGAGTGATTACTGGCGCTTTTGTCTCTGCTTCAAAAAATGAACGAGACTCACCTTCGCCAGGTAAAATACTGATGTAATTTCCTGAAAATAGTGTATCTAAGCCTTCAACACCGGTAATTGTTGCCTTAGGTCTGACCAACCAGAACTTGGTACCATCGTTAATAAAGGGTGCTGAACGATAATCCATTATTACATTAACATTCACGCCTTGAAGTGAGTCATCAATACTCATATCAACAACTTTACCGACGGTTAGGCCCTGATATTTTACCAGTGTTTTGCCGATGTCCATACCGGTAGCACTCGGGAAATGTATAGTTACCTCAATGCCAGACTCTCGGATACTTTTTATCCCGAGCCAAGCACCAAGTGCAAGCGCAATAATAGGCAATAACCAAATCGGTGAGAATAGTTTTTTCTTGACGATTTTAGGCGTTTGTACTTGAGTCATCTTTTGCTTCCAATCTATCCCAGAGTAAACGGGTATCTATGACTTTTGCAGCAAGCTGCGTGAGTAGAATAACGAGGGCGAAAGCTGTGGCGGCTGGAGCGGGTTTAGCATCTAATAATTGCCCCATATTAACGACAGCAACGGTAAGTGAAATAACAAACAGATCTAGCATTGACCAACGGCCAATCCATTCAATGATATGAAAGCCTGTCATCAACTTCTTTTTTGAAATAGGTAGCTTAAAGGTGATTGCTGACAAATATATGGTTAGGCCAACAATTTTTAAAATAGGTACTAAAATACTGGCGGTAAAAAGGATGATCGCAATCGGGATCATGTCAGTTTTTACCAAGTGGGCAATACCGGAGAAAATAGTATCTTGGGTGACTCGGCCTTGATTCGTTAGGGTTGTAATCGGGTAAATATTTGCAGGGATCAACAAAATGGCTGCAGTAATGAGTAGCGCCCAACTTTTTTGCACACTTGCATAATCCCTAACAATTAAAGGTGCGTCGCAGCGACTACAGTTTGCCGATTTACAACAGGTTACCTTATGGCAAGTCGGGCACAAGGTTAGGCCGATATCCTTACCTAATGTTGCGTGCTCGTTATGGTTATTGCTCATCGAGAAAACTCCACATATGTTCTAGATCGTATTCTCGCATTAAAAATAAAGTCATAATAAACAGCATAGTGAAACAAAATGTACCAAAACCAAATGACACCGTGGCAAAGTCAGCAAGGTTAAATGCTGCGACTAAAAAGCTAATAACATAGATTTCTAGCATCGTCAGCTGGGTTAATAGTCCCTGGACTTTTAAAAGTTGCTTAAGTAGTTTTCTCAGCACTGCTGAGGCGAGGCCATATTTAATAATTAAAATTTGGCTTAAAACAGACAGCAATAAAAAGCCGGGAGCAAGGACTGCGGATATAAGTACGGCGATGCCAACGAGCCAATAACCTTGGTTATAAACTGCAAAAGCACCATCAAGAACAGTGGTTGTTCTGATACTGCCAAGAAACTCTAACGACAGCACAGGGTATAAATTGGCTGGAGCAAAAAAGAACACTGCCGTTAAGCAGAGTGCAAGCATGCCATTAATTGAGCAATATGGAGTGTCGTAAATAGGCGTATGGCAGCGCGGGCATAATGCACGCACACCCGAAGGTAACGCGCGTTTTCTTATGACTAAGTCGCATGACTGACACAAACTAATACTATGATCTATCGGTTCCATTCCCATCCGTTTATCACTTAAGTAGACGAAATTCGCCTTATTTCGGACTCAAAACTCATTGAACGACACCTATGCAATTGAAAATATTGAGTCATTAATCAAAGAAGTTTATCAGAAAAACGAGAAAACTTGCATAAGAAGTTCAATGTGTGAGACTATTTACTGTATATAAAAACAGTGTGAGGTTGGACATGGCCGTTGTAACGCAATTTGTAGTGGTGAGAGAAGGGGTTGAAAAGATGACTTTTACATCTAAAAAGGAAGCTGATGCCTACGATAAGATGCTTGATGTCGCAGACAACCTCATGCCTTTTTTGAGTAAAAGTGAACTTGATTTAACTGAAAACGACATTGAAAAATTGAGTTTTTATTTAGCTCAGAATAAAGACGATTTACAAGTTTTACTTAAAGGTGGCGCGCTTGAGAAAAAAGCCCCAGTAAAGAAAACACCTAAAAAAGCTGAAACTAAAGAAGCAAAATAAACCACTTGATCCCAAACTACTGTTTATTGTTAGAATGCAGCCTCAACTAAGAAGGTCATTTAACAGTTAGGGATAGTGCAGTGAATGCTTTTTACGATACGTTAAATCGTCAAGTTCAGGCTCTTTTTGAGGGAGAAGATGACGTAATCGCCGCTTTAGCTAATTTTTCAGCATTACTTAATGAAAATCTTGAAGATTTAAATTGGGTTGGCTTTTATTTAGTGAAAAATGATCAATTGGTTCTCGGGCCTTTCCAAGGTAAAGTGGCTTGTACGCGCATTGCAATTGGTCAAGGTGTTTGTGGTACCGCGGTAGCACTAGACGCAACACAAATGGTTGACGATGTACATCAGTTTGCAGGGCATATTGCTTGTGATAGCGCCAGTAATTCAGAGTTGGTTGTGCCCTTTAGGCAAAATGGAACTGTTATCGGTGTGCTAGATATTGATAGCCCATCGTTATCAAGATTCACTGAAATTGATCGACAAGGCGTAGAAACCTTGGTTAAAAGTCTCGAAATTTGCCTATTTGGTTAATCCGCGAGCAATTATCGTTAATTGTAGGTCGCAATCATTTGAAGCCTCTCTATAATAAGCGGTTTGAGTAATTAAAAAATTAAACCCGATTACATTCATCAAATGAATGAATGGAGTTTGAGTTTTGTTGTTGCTAAGGTAGGTTTGGTTTTAGGGTGTAAAAACAAATGTTAACCAATTTTCATTTGCGATTTACGGCCTGATCAGACAAATATAAACGACACATATACTGATACAAGTGACTCACTTGTCGGTGGTGTCCCTTTTTTAAACTGTGGAAGTAAAGATGGAATCAACAGAAAAGTTGACCGATACCAACGCTATTCTTGCGTATTTGTACGAAACATTTCCTTTATGCTTTATAGCTGAAGGTGAAACTAAACCATTAAAAATTGGTTTGTTTCAAGATTTAGCGGAAAGGTTAGCTGATGATTCTAAAGTCAGTAAAACTCAGCTCAGAATCGCGTTAAGAAGATACACTAGCAGCTGGCGTTACCTTAAGTGCGTTAAAGCTGGCGCACAGCGTATCGATTTAGATGGCAACGATTGTGGTGAGCTTGAACAAGAGCACGTTGACCATGCGGCAGCTACACTTAAAGAAAGCCAAGAAAAAGCAAAGGCTAAAAGAGTAGCTCAGGCTAAGAATGCTAACCCTGCTAAGGTAGCTAAAAAGCCAGTTAAGAAGCCTGTAGCAAAACGTCCAAAGCCAGCGCCAGCTAGCAAGCCAGTAAAAGAGGCTGTTGTAGCTGAGAATTTAACACCTGCAGTTTTAGCTGAACTTAAGGCTAATCAACGTGTTAATGTTAAATTAGGCAAAGCACCAGTAGCTGGTGTTATTTTGGACATTAAGAAAGAAGATGTTCAAGTTCAGTTAGACTCTGGTTTAACTATCAAAGTTAGAGTTGAACATATACTGCTGTAATGGCTTAAAAGCACCTAAAGGAGTAACTTGTTGATGCGAAAACTTTCTCTGGCTGTATCCATTGCTAGTATTTTTGTCGGATTTTCGGCGTGGGCAGTAAGCCCAACTATTCAATTCAGCGAGTTGCCCGCTCTTAAGCAGGAACCGCAGCATAAAGTAGCCAGTAAACGTGTTACTGGTCTCTTCACTCGTTCGCATTATCATCGTTTTGATATGGATGATGCGTTCTCTGAGCAAGTATTCAATCGCTTCTTGAAGCAACTCGATTTTCGCAAAAATGTATTGTTACAATCTGATATTGATAGTTTTAAAAACTATTCGACTCAGTTTGACGATATGTTGAAAAGTGGCGATTTGAATCAAGCTTATGCCATGTATGAGCTTGTTCAAAAGCGTCGTTATGAGCGCTTTGCTTACGCACTTTCATTACTTGATGAAGAAATGAAGTTCGATGTGGCTGGTGACAAGTACGAATATGACCGTGAAGAGGCAAGCTGGCCTAAGAATGAAGCTGAATTAGATGAACTTTGGCGCCAGCGCGTAAAATATGACGCACTTAACCTATCTCTTACTGGTATAAACTGGGACGAGATCGTAGAGGTTTTAGAGAAGCGTTATAACAATGCGATTAAACGCTTAAGTCAAACCCACAGCGAAGATGTATTCCAAGGCGTTATGAATGCCTTTGCTCGCACTGTCGAGCCACATACCAGTTACCTTTCTCCAAGAAATGCTGAGCGTTTCCAAATGGAAATGAACTTGAGCTTAGAAGGTATCGGTGCAGTATTGCAAGTTGATGACGACTATACCGTTATTAAAAGCTTAGTTGCAGGTGGCCCTGCAGCATCAAGCGAAAAGCTGTCGCCAGAAGATAGAATTATCGGTGTAGGCCAAGAAGGTAAAGAAATTGTCGATGTGATCGGCTGGCGTCTTGATGACGTAGTCGAACTGATCAAAGGCCCTAAAGGCAGTAAAGTTGTTTTACAAATTTTGCCGAAGAAAGGTGGTACAAGTGCCAAAACCTTTGAACTGACGATTGTTAGAGACAAGATCCGCTTAGAAGACCGCGCTGCGACCTCTAAAGTGCTTGAACCTACAGAAGGACCTTACGCAAATCGTAAAGTCGGTGTCATTCAAATTCCAGGCTTCTATATGGATTTGTCGAAAGACGTGTCTAAAGAGCTTGCCGAATTAAAAGAAGCCAAAGTTGAAGGTATTATTATTGACCTTCGAGGTAACGGCGGTGGTGCGTTAACTGAAGCGACTTTATTGACGGGACTGTTTATTGAGCAGGGGCCTGTTGTACAAATTCGCGATGCTAACGGGCGTGTAACACAAAATCGCGATAACGATGGACGCGTCACTTATGATGGCCCATTAACCGTAATGGTTGACCGTTATAGCGCATCTGCATCTGAGATTTTTGCCGCAGCGCTACAAGACTATGACCGCGCATTGATTGTCGGTGAATCGACTTTTGGTAAAGGTACTGTACAGCAGCATAAGAGCCTAGGGCGTATATACGATATGTATGAAAAGCCTATTGGTCACGTGCAATATACAATTGCCAAGTTTTACCGCATAAACGGTGGTAGTACTCAGCTTAAAGGTGTGACTCCTGATATTCCATTCCCAAGTGCTTTAGAGCCAGGGGAATACGGTGAGGCTGAAGAAGAAAATGCATTACCTTGGGATAAAGTTCCTGTTGCACAATATGGCACATTAGGCGAAATTTATCCGCAGTTGATCACTAACTTAGACGGTAAACATAAAGACCGTATTAAGTCAGATGTTGAGTTTGGCTACATTTTTGATGACATCGCAGAGTTTAAAAAGAACCACGATGACAAAACCGTCTCTCTTGTTAAGAGTGAGCGTTTAGCTGAACGAGATGAAAATGATCAAAAGCAACTTGATCGTGCTAACGAGAGGTTAGTGAGAGAAGGGGCTGATAAGGTTGAATCATTAGATGATATTCCTGATGACGTTGAGTTAGCAGATGCTTTCCTTGATGAAACCGCATTAATAACCTTGGATTTAGCCGATATCGAAAAGTTAGCTAAAAACCAAAAACAGTAAAAATTACTGACAAAAAACGCGCTTAAAGCGCGTTTTTTTTTACTTAAATAATAACAATAGAGATTGGTATAATTACTTCTTTCGATTGCCGTTATTCTATTTTCAAAAATAAAGAGGGTAGTTCATGTCCCAGCCACAAGCTAAATTCCTTAAAGATTATCAAGCACCAGATTTTCATATTACCCATATCGATCTCGACTTCTCCTTAGCAGGTAAGCAAACTGAAATCATTGCTACGAGTACTGTACGCCGTCAAGGTTCTCATCAAAGTCCACTCATTTTAGTTGGTGACGATATTCAATTACAAAGTGTGTTGATTAATGGTGAAGCAGCACAATATGTAGAGCGAGCAGGTGAGCTAGTCATTGAAACTAAACTGAATGAATTTGAGTTGCAGGTCCGCTCATCACTTGACCCTGAGGCTAATACTAGCCTGGAAGGGCTGTATATGTCTGATGGTGCTTATTGTACTCAATGTGAAGCTGAAGGTTTTAGGCGTATTACCTATTTTCTTGACCGCCCTGATGTTCTCGCTATTTATACGGTACGAATTACTGCTGATAAACAAGCTTTCCCGTATTTATTAAGTAACGGTAACCTTGTTGAAAGTGGTGAAACGAGTGATGGTTTACATTTTGCACAATGGCATGATCCCTTTCCAAAACCAGCATACCTGTTTGCATTAGTGGCCGGCGACTTTGATTTACTTGAAGACCGCTTCACAACTTGCAGTAAGCGAGATATCAAGCTTCAGGTTTTTGTTGATAAAGGTAACTTGCATAAAGCGCATCATGCTATGGCATCGTTAAAAAAATCAATGGCATGGGATGAAAGTCGCTTCAACCTTGAATATGACTTAGATATTTACATGATAGTTGCCGTCGACTTTTTTAACATGGGCGCAATGGAAAACAAAGGCTTAAATGTTTTCAATACTAAGTTTGTTCTAGCTGATAAAGATTCTGCTACGGATGATGATTATCATGGTATCGAGTCTGTTGTTGGTCACGAATACTTCCACAATTGGACCGGAAACCGCGTTACTTGCCGCGATTGGTTTCAGTTAAGCCTGAAAGAAGGGTTAACAGTATTCAGAGATCAAGAGTTTAGCTCTGATTTAGGTTCTCGTGCCGTTAACCGTATTCATGCTATCAAGATAATGAAAAACCAGCAGTTTGCTGAAGACTCAGGTCCTATGGCTCATCCAATTCGTCCAGAATCTGTGATTGAGATGAATAACTTCTATACCGTTACTGTTTATAACAAAGGCGCTGAAGTTATTAGAATGATGCACACCTTGTTAGGTGAGGCGAGTTTTCAAAAGGGGATGGCGCTTTATTTTGAGCGACATGATGGACAAGCGGTTACCTGTGATGACTTTGTCGCTGCGATGGAAGATGCCAGTGGCGTAGATTTAACTCAGTTTAGGCGTTGGTATAGTCAGGCGGGGACGCCACAAGTCGATATTAAAGAACAATTTGATAGCGAAACTAATACCTATACACTGACTTTGGCGCAATCAATTCCAGCTACGCCAGACGGCTCCGCTAAATTGCCGCTGCATATTCCGTTCGATATTGAGCTAATTGACCCAGCGGGCGAGTCTATTGTTAATAAGGTTTTAGACTTTACTCAAGAGCAACAAGTATTTAGTTTTGAAAATATCCAACAGCAACCGGTCGCTTCTTTACTACAAGACTTTTCAGCGCCAGTAAAGCTTAACTTCGATTATTCCGTTGCTCAGTTAGTGCATATCATGCGGTATGCAACTAGCGAGGTAGCGAAATGGGAAGCTTCAGTTGCATTATTTAGTCAGTCAGTTTGGCAAAATGTTGAGCGTTTACAACAACAGCAAGCTATGTTCATTGACCCAAGAATTATCGATGCCTTTAAAGGCGTTATTCTAGCTGAAGATTTAGACAAAGCATTAATGGCGGAAATTTTAACCATGCCTAGCGCTGGGTCGTTAATTGAGCAAAAGAGTACCGTTGATCTCGATAATCTGGCATTGGCGAGGGAGTTTGTTGTACTTGAGATCGCTGAAAATTGTGAAGATGAATTACTTGCAACTGTTAGAGAGTTAGCATCTATCGATGATGCTGCTGCACGCTCACTAAAGAATGTCTGCTTAAATTTATTAGTTAAAGTTGATAATACTCATGCAGAGTTAGCGCAAAAGCAATTTGCTCAAGCGATTAACATGACAGACAGTTTAGCGGCGTTAACCGCGCTGAACTCAGAGCCATCAGCTATCCGTGATCAACTGATGTCCCAATTTGAGAAAAAGTGGCTCAAAACCCCATTAGTGATGGATAAGTGGTTTGCTTTACATGCAACCTTAAATGACACTCTGTGCATTGCTACGCTTAAGGCGTTATTTGAACATCAGGCATTTAGTTTCAATAATCCAAACAGAGTTCGCTCGTTAATTGGGATTTTTGCAGCCGCTAATACATTTGAATTCCATAGAAAAGATGGTCTGGGATATGAGTTTTTAGCTGACGCGATCGTAAAGTTGAACACACTGAACCCACAGGTTGCAGCTCGTATAATTACGCCACTGATCCAATTTAAAAAGTTTGATTCTGAGCGTCAACAATTGATGACTCAGCAGTTAAATCGGATTTTGAAAGTGGAAAATCTTTCAAAAGATCTTTATGAAAAAGTAACTAAAGCTTTGGCTTAACACTTTTGCGAGATAATACTCAGATTTGAGTATTACTCAATGTAACCGCGCCTCAATGGTTTCTGAAAATTATTGAGGCGCGTTATTATATCGCTATTGAAAATCGAGAGAGTAAGTACGTGTCATCAGGTCATCAGCAGTTTCATTTTCCCCTAAATATCAGTTACCAAGAATTCTTACCTTATTACCGCGGTGAAGTGAATAAGGTCGAGGTTGTTGATGTCAAAGGGCAAACTCTATGGATAAACGCCAAACATTTTCGCCGTTTTTTAACTTCAAGCGGGATCCGTGCATATTTTTGTATGACAATTGATGCACAAGGAAATTTAATTAGCTTAGAAAAAAATTAGAGTAATTACTTCAAACGTACGATTGCTTTAAACAATGCGTCAGTAAACTATCGCTTGTATATAACTTACTGTTAATAAACCATATAAAGTCAAAACCCCTCTGTTTTTCTAGTTAACCTGTTGCTGATTTAAATACACTCTCAAAAAGGCTATTTGAATTTCTTTCTAAGTGACGAAATCTTTTAAATATTTTCTATGTTTCGTCCTTGCTCACTTCGTGTAAATGCTGTAACAATGGTGTTACCTGTACGCTAACAGCATGTTGGTTATCAATTCCTATAACAAAAGAATCCAGCAGGTTACGGAGAGAAGCTAAATGAAAAAGGTTAAAAACGGCTTTAATAAGTCTACGCTCGCTTTGGGGATAGTTGCAGCGCTTGGATTTGGTATGACAAATCAGGCTAATGCAGTTTCATTCAATTGGGGTGATGTAGAAGGAACATTCGACTCGACTTGGACTGCTGGTGCAAGTTGGCGCGTTGAGGGGAGAGATTGGGATAATCAAATTGGTAAGGTAAATCACCCGAGATTTGATTGGTCTGGTTACTCTGCTTTTGGTGATACAAAATATAGCTCTGCAGAAATTTGGGCTCAACCAGGCTCATACTCAAGTAACGGTGATTTGAGTAACTTACTTTACTCTCAAGGCGATACCACCTCAGAGATCTTTAAAGGTTTACACGAGTTATCATTGAAATACCAAAACTTCGGTCTATTTGCCCGTGGAATGTATTTCTATGATAGAAAAATGAATGATGGTGATTTTGGTTTCAATGATCCATTAACAGGCAAGGAGTTCGATCCTTGTGCTGACAGCCAAGCATCTGAAGTTCAGTGTAAAGATATTCGCTTACTCGATGCGTTTGTTTATGCTGACTTCGATTTTAACGATGGTGCTAATCCACTTTCAATCCGTGTTGGTAATCAAGTTGTCTCTTGGGGAGAAAGTACTCTTATTGCCCATGGTATTGGTGTGATTAACCCGGTCGATTTAAATATTCTTAATGCTCCTGGTGCAGAACTAAAAGAAGCATTTAGACCTCAAGGCATGGTTTGGGCGTCTTTCGGTGTGACTGATAACTTGTCAGTTGAAGGTTTCTATCAGTATGACTGGGAGCCTGTATGGGTACCAACGCCGGGTTCATTCTTCTCAACCAATGACTTTGCCGGTTATGGCGGTTACAGCCAAAATGCTCAGTTAGGCTTTAACGCTAATCCTGACATGAATTTAGATTTCCTTATGGCTGAATACAATGCACTTGTTGGTATGGTGGGTTCTGGTCAAGTAGATGCAGCAACTTTAGCGTCACTCGCATTAGCCTATCCAACAAAAGCTACTCTAGTGGAAGATCCTGCTGAAGCAAGTGATGATGGCCAATGGGGTGTCAAGTTAGGGTACTATTCACCAGAGCTAGGCGAAACTGAGTTTGGTTTATATTATATGAACTATCATAGCCGTCGTCCGCTGATCAGCGGTACCACAGCTAACTTTACTCAAGAAGCTATTGGTCGAGACTTACAACGTCTAGGCGGTAAAGCGCAGTCCGGCGAAGCGATGACTCGCGAAGATTTACTCGCTTTGGAGACGTTTTCTAAAGCGCAAATTGTATACCCTGAAGATATTCAATTAATGGGTGTGAGTTTTAACACTTTATTAGGTGATACATCGGTTGCCGGTGAAATTGCTCACCGTTTAGATGAGCCTCTGCAGATTGATGATGTTGAACTTCTATTCGCAGCAATGCCGCAGCAGCTTGCTAATGCTGGACTACGTCCAGATCTTGATGGCATTTCTCAGGTTGAGAATTATGGTCCGGGCGAATATGCCGAAGGCTTTATTCGTTTAGATACTACGCAAGCACAAACGACCTTTACTCACTTATTTGGTCCAACTCTTGGTACCGATAACTTGACTATGCTGGCTGAAATCGGTGGTGTTTGGATCCACGATATGCCAAGCCATGATGAGCTGCGCTTAAATGGTCCTGGAACAGGTCGCTCAGGCGGTAATCCAGATATGCCAGGTATTATCGAAGCTCTACATAACGGACCAGAAACAAATCCATTCCCAACAGACTTTGCTTGGGGTTATCGATTAGTTGCTAAAGCCGATTATAACAACGTATGGGGTGGGGTGAATATTGCGCCACGAGTGATTTTCTCTCATGACGTTGACGGTATTACGCCGGATCCAATGTTCCTATTTACAGAAGGTAAGAAATCAGTTGCGGTTGGGATTAACTTTGATTACCAAAGCCGCTGGGGAGCTGATATTTCGTACAACACCTTCTTTGGTGGAGTAGGGACAACTAATACAATGGCTGATAGAGACTATGTTTCTTTCAACATTAAGTATTCAATTTAAAATCACAAGGACAATAACAATGAATAAACTTGCGATATTGCCTGTAGCAGTGATGTTTGCTATCAGCGCACCAGTAGCGATGGCAAAAGTGTCTGAAGCAGATGCTGCTAAATTAGGTACAGAGCTAACGCCATTAGGTGGTGAAAAGGCAGGAAATGCTGATGGTTCTATTCCAGCTTGGGATGGTGGTATTACTAAACCAGTAGCCGGTTACAGTAAAGGCATGCATCATCCGGATCCGTTCCCAAATGATAAAATTGAATTTACCATTACCAATGCCAATAAAGATAAGTACAAAGAGTATCTATCAGATGGGCAAGTGAAATTATTTGAGCTTTATCCTGAAACATTCAAGATGAATGTTTACCAGACTCGACGCTCTGCATCTGTACCACAGTTCGTTTACGACGCAACGAAAGAAAATGCTACCCGAGCTGAGCTAATTGATGGCGGTAATGGTATTAAAGGCGCTTCGATTGGTATCCCTTTCCCTATGCCCGAAAATGGTTTAGAGGTTATTTGGAATCACGTATTGCGATTCCGCGGTGTTGATATTAAAACTTCTCGTAGTCAGGCGGCGCCAACTGCGGGCGGTAGTTATACCTTGGTAGAAACCGCTGAAGAAATTCGTTTTCAGTACTCTCGTCCTGAGATGACTCTTGATAAATTGTCTAACGACAATACGCTGTTTTTCTTTAAACAAGTTGTAACCCAACCTGCGCGACTAGCGGGTACTGCGCTGCTTGTAAAAGAAACTATGGATCAAGAAAAGTTACCTCGCCAAGCATGGACTTATAACACAGGGCAGCGCCGAGTACGTAAAGCGCCTAACGTTGCGTTTGATACGCCAGGTACAGTGTCTGATGGCCTAAGAACAACCGATGATTTCGATATGTTTAACGGCTCACCGGTACGCTACAACTGGGAGCTAGTGGGGAAGCAAGAGCTTTATATTCCATATAACGACTATAAGTTGCATTCAGACAAGCTTGATTATGATCAGATTATCACCCCAGGTCATATCAACCCGGAATACGTGCGTTATGAAAAGCATCGTGTTTGGGTAGTGAAGGCTACATTAAAAGAGGGCATGCGTCATATCTATAAGGCACGTACTTTCTATATTGATGAAGATTCATGGCAGGTATCGGTAGCCGATCTTTACGATAATCGTGATGAACTTTATCGCGTTGCGATCGCTCATGGTCTTAACTACTACGAAGTGCCAACCCAGTGGAGTACGTTAGAAGTATTCCATGACTTACAGTCGCGTCGTTATATCGCCATGGGCTTAGATAATGAAGGTCGTATGTATGACTTTGATGCCAAGCTAAGTGAAGCTAACTTCACACCGGCAGCGCTGCGCCGTGCAGGTATCCGCTAAACCCTCCGCTCTAAGAGGGGCGCAAGCCCCTCTCTACATTTAAAGGAAGTTTGTATGTCGTTTAGCATGCTTCGATTTATCTCAATATTGAGTTTTATAAGCCTTTTTCATACCGTTCCAGTATTGGCTCAAGAGAAAAATTTACAACAACAAATTCAACCTCTTGCTGCAAACTCTCTTATTTTAGATATCGCAAAGAATCAACAAACCTTGGTTGCCGTCGGTGAGCGAGGACACGCGTTTGTTTTCGATAAAACATGGCAACAAGTTAATACTCCTACTGAAGTGCTGTTAACAAAAGCGTTTTTTGTTTCGCCTCTAAAAGGTTGGGCTGTTGGCCATGACGCAACGATTTTGCATACGCAAGACGGTGGCCATTCATGGCAGCTGCAAATGCAATCGGCTGAAATTGAAAAACCGTTTTTGGACGTTTTGTTTTTCAATGAGCAAGAAGGCGTTGCTGTTGGCGCTTATGGATTGTTTTATCGAACGTTAGATGGTGGTAACACTTGGAGCAGTGAGTACCATCAAGAACTGCTATTTGAAGAAGACGTCGCTTATCTAGAAGAGCTAAAAGCCGAAGATGAAGCGCTTTACCTTTCAGAACGTAGCACACTACTACCGCATTTTAATCGAATTATCCCTGCAACAAATAACACTTTACTGATGGTTGGCGAACTTGGCCTCGTTGCGACTTCTGTCGATAAAGGTCTTACTTGGTTAAAGCAAGATTTTATATACGAAGGTTCTTTGTTTAATGCCTCTATTGTTGATGATACTGCTTTTGTAATGGGCTTGCGCGGCAATGTATTTATTAGCGACCTGCAATTGGTTAATTGGACAAAGGTTAACTTGCCTGTTGATTCAACAATCAATGCGGGTTTACGTTTAGGCGAAGGGACACTGCGTGTTGTAGGTAATGCAGGGGTGATAATCGATATTACAACTGCTGGAGAAAGTCAGTTAGTCGAGCAGCGACAAGGTGAAAACTTAGTTGCTATTGCCGAAGACTCAGAAGGACATCTTTGGGTCGCGGGTAATAAAGGTCTCATCAAATTAGAACAAAAATAATAGGGCCTTACTATGTTAGATAAATTAGTTAATGGATTCGAATCTTATCTATTTCGTCATAGAGCATTTGTCATTCTTTTATTTGCGATTGCCACGATATTTTTAGGATTACAAGCAAGCAACCTAAAGATGGACGCGGCCTTTGTTAAAAACATTCCGCTGAACCATAGCTATATGCAAACTTATTTAAAGCACCAAAAACAGTTTGGTGGTGCAAATAGCATTATGGTTGCGGTTGAAGATACTAGTGGCGATATTTTTAACCCAAACTTCTTCGATGCACTTAAAAATGTGCATGATCAGTTATTTTTTATCCCTGGAGTCGACCGCGCTCAGGTTAAATCGCTATTTTCACCGTCAACGCGTTTTACTGAGGTGGTTGAAGATGGTTTTGCTGGCGGGCCAGTGATCCCCGCCGATTTTTCAACGACCGAATATGGCTTAAAAGTTGTTCGTGGCAATATCGAAAAAGCAGGTATTGTCGGTCGCCTAATTGCTGAAGACTATTCTGCGGCAATGGTTAGCGCGCAGTTAATGGACTTTGACCCACAAACAGGTGAAGCCCTCGATACCTTGGCCTTTGCAGCTCAACTTGAAAAAGAGTTGCGTGAGCAATATGAAACAGATGAAATAACAATTCATATTATCGGTTTTGCTAAAATGGCCGGTGACGTTGCTGACGGCGCAAAAGGCGTACTGCTGTTCTTCCTTATCGCGATTCTTGTTACCGCGGTAATGGTGTTCTTTTTCTCAAAATCTGTAGCGCTGACTATTTTACCGTTGGTATGTAGTTTAGTCGCGGTGATCTGGCAGCTTGGCTTACTTACTGTAGTTGGATTTGGCTTAGATCCCATGTCCATACTTATTCCATTTTTAGTGTTTGCTATTGGTGTTAGTCATAGCGTACAGATGATTAATGCGGTAAAGCGCAGAGTTACTGATGGACAAACAACCAAAGCCGCAGCAGCGTTAGCCTTTAGAAGCTTGTTGATCCCAGGTGGTGTGGCATTGTTGTCAGACACTATTGGTTTCATGACCCTGCTGGCAATTGATATTGGCATTATCCGAGAGTTAGCGATTTCTGCATCTTTAGGTGTAGCGGTGATTATTTTAACTAACTTAATGCTACTGCCGCTGCTTATCTCATACACCTCGGTATCTGCAAATAGTACTGAGCAGCCACAAGTTAATCCTATTTGGCTAAAATTATCTAAGTTTGCCACCCTTAAATATGCCGTTTGGGTATTAGTGATCACTGCTGTGCTTTATGGCGTAGGTCTGCAGCAAGCTAACAAGATGAAGATTGGTGATCTGCAGGGCGGGGCGCCAGCGCTCCATCTTGACTCTCGCTATAACCAAGATACTTTCTTTATTACCGATAAGTTTTCAATCACCACAGATGTTATGACGGTAATTGTTGAAGCATTCCCAGAGGCTTGTACCTATCACTCAGTACTCACTGAAATAGACGAGTTTGAATGGCTAGTAAGCAACACTCCGGGTGTTGAATCAACAGCAAGTTTGGCCTCGGTTGCTAAACGAGTAAATGCGGGCTTTAACGAGGGCAACCCTAAATGGAGTGTGCTACCGAGAACCACCGCAAGTTTAGTGCAAGCTGTAGGGCGAGTACCAACAACTTCGGGACTATTGAATAGTGATTGTTCGGTGATGCCTGTTTACTTGTTCCTTGAAGATCATAAAGCTGAAACTATCGAGTTAGTGATTGATAAAGTGAATGAGCTAAAGCTTAAGATGGATACAGATAAGATCCAGTTTAAGTTAGCTTCAGGCCCTGTAGGCGTAATGGCCGCAACGAATGAAGCAGTAGCTGAAGCCCAGCTGCCCATGATGCTTTATGTATATGGTGCGGTATTTATTTTATGTCTGATAAGTTTTCGTTCATTACGAGCAACTATCGCAGTAATTCTACCTCTGTATGTTGTTTCAACTTTAGCGCAAGCATTAATGACGCAGTTGGATATTGGCCTTGCGGTGAGTACGTTACCGGTTATTGCTTTGGGTGTGGGTATTGGTGTTGATTATGGTATCTATATCTTATCAACTATGGCGGTTCGTCTTCGTGATGGAATGCCGGTTCAACAAGCATATTATGAAGCGCTTGTGGAGCGTGGCAGCGCGGTGATCTTTACCGGACTGACATTGGCGATTGGTGTGAGTACTTGGTTCTTCTCTGCACTAAAATTCCAAATGGATATGGGAATATTGCTAACATTTATGTTTTTGGTAAATATGTTGGGAGCAATAATTATCCTCCCTGCAATAGCAGCGGTGTTTTGGCGGCAGCCCAAGTAGAATAGGAACAAGAGGAGCTTAGGCTCCTCTTTTTTTATGCATAAAAACACGTAATTGGCGATTGTTCTCGCAACTTTGCAAAATAAATCGTTTAAAAGGCCGCCACAATGAGGATGTACCACTAAAATAGTTCTCGAAATGTTGCGAATTTAGTAATAGACTGCGGCTTATGACCTAGGTCACAGAAATAGGCTCAGGTCGGTTTACGAAGCATCCATAAAAATTAAAAAGCGCTGCCATAGCCCCTAAGGAAATAGCAACATGGCCTTGAAAGATGCAATGCCTTCAGTACTGCTCGAAAATGTAGTCAACCTAATTCACGCTAAAGTACCCAATTCACAAGCAAAACAAGTAGAACAATTCGCAACTTGCCTTTATGCGCACATGTCGAAAGACGACCTCAATGCGCGCAATGATAGCGATCTCTACGGTGCGGTGTTAAGCCAGTGGAATGCACTTAATAAGACCTCCGTCGGGGAAGGTCACATTAAAGTGTTTAATCCAAGTCAGTCTAAGCATGGCTGGCAGTCAAGCCATTCAATTATTGAAATTATTCAACCGGATATGCCATTTTTAGTCGACTCTGTCGGCATGGCGCTTAACCGCCTTGGCATTACTGCACACATGATGCTGCACACGCCTATGGCGATTGAACGCGAAAATGGTGCAGTAACTCATGTTAGTTACAGCTCAGATGAGCAATGCAATGCCACTAAAGTTGCAGTTTTCTTGATTGAAATTGACAGACAAAGCAGCGATGCAGATATCAAAACCCTTACCAAAGAAATTGAATCAGTCATTGCCGATGTTGCAGCTGCAGTAAATGACTGGGAAGCAATGTCGCTCAAGCTTGGTGAAACTATCGCAGAGCTTGAAAACCGTCCTTATCCAGGTACTAAAGAAGAGCTAAGCGAAGCTAAGAACTTCCTTTCCTACCTTAATGACCATCACCTTACCTTACTAGGCTACCGCCGTTATGACTTGCATAAAGTCGAAGGTGATCTAGAGCTCGTTGCTGATAAGTCAACCAGCTTGGGCTTAATGACCAAGTCAGCAAAAGCAAAAACAGAAACCGGGTTATTGCTGTCTAACTTTTCAGAAAGTGCCCGCAAAGAAGCACTTGATACTAGCTTGTTAGTATTGACCAAGAGCAGCGAAAAAAGCCGTGTTCACCGTCCTGCATATGTAGATTATATCGGTGTAAAACGCTTTGACGAGCAAGGTAATGTGATTGGTGAAGATCGATTTATCGGTCTTTATGCATCAAACCTTTACAACCGCAGCCCACGCGAAATCCCATTATTAGCGCAAAAAGTGCAAAGAGTATTAGACAATTCAGGTCTAGCACCACGCTCTCATGATTACAAAGCGTTAATGCACATTCTAGAAACCTTGCCACGTGATGAGCTTATCCAAGCAAGTGTTGAGCAGCTTGCCTCAATTGCGCACGGCGTACTTGAGATGCAAGACCGCGATAAACTAAAACTGTTTGTTCGTAAAGATGGTTTTGGTCGTTTCTTCTCATGCTTAGTTTATGTATCGAAAGATCGCTACAACACTAAGTTACGTGAAGACACGCAACGAATTTTAGCGCAACACTTTGGTAGCAGCGAAGACGTTGAGTTTACCACTTATTTCTCAGAATCAACTTTGGCGCGTACCCATTACATTATCAAAGTTGACAATAATAATATGGATGTCGATGTGGCAGCGATTGAGAATAATTTGACTGAAGCAGCCCGCTCATGGGAAGACAAACTCGCAAGCGCGGTGATCAGTGCTCAAGGTGAAGAGTTGGGTAACAGCTTAATTAAGCGTTACGTTGATGCTTTCCCGCGTAGTTATAAAGAAGATGTATTACCAAGCTCATCAGTTGTTGATATTCAGCACCTTGAAGAACTGGATGATGATCATAAGCTGGGAATGCTCTTTTATCAGCCGCAAGAAACGGCGTTAAATGATAATAAAGTTCGCTTAAAGCTGTTCCATAAAGATGAGCCTATCCATCTTTCAGACGTGTTACCTATGCTGGAAAACTTCGGTCTTCGCGTAATTAACGAAAGACCTTATGAAGTTAAGACGGTAGACGGCGCGACGTATTGGATTTTAGATTTCTTGATGACAACTCAAAATGTTGCCACAGATGATCTTGCCGATAGCCAAGAGCGTTTCCAAACTGCACTATCTCAAGTGTGGAAAAAAGAACTTGAAGATGATGGCTTTAACCGTTTGGTACTGGCTACGGGCTTAACTGGTCGCGAAGTATCGGTACTGCGTGCTTATGCTAAATATATGCGTCAAATCGACTCAACATTTAGCCAAGCGTATATTGAGGAAACTTTCTCAAGCTATCCACAAATTGCTGATCTACTTGTTAAAATGTATATCCGTAAATTCAACCCTAAGTTGAAAACGCGTACATTGAACAAGTTTATTGAGCAAATTGATCTGCGCTTAGAAGATGTATCAAGCCTTGATGATGACCGCATTATTCGTCGTTACCTTGACCTAATTAATGCAACTAGCCGAACTAACTTCTATCAAGTTTTAGAGTCTGGTTTACCTAAGTCATATATCTCGTTCAAGTTTGAACCAAACTTGATCCCAGAGATGCCGAAGCCACTACCAAAGTATGAAATCTTTGTTTATTCACCTCGGGTTGAAGGTGTGCACCTTCGTGGTGGTAAAGTGGCTCGTGGTGGTTTGCGTTGGTCTGATCGCCGTGAAGACTTCCGTACCGAAGTGCTTGGTCTTGTAAAAGCACAGCAAGTAAAAAATACAGTAATTGTTCCTGTGGGCGCTAAAGGTGGCTTTGTTTGTAAGCAGCTTCCTACCGATGGCAACCGAGAAGCATTTTTCGCTGAAGGCCAAGAATGTTATCGCTTATTTATTCGTGGTTTACTTGATATCAGTGACAACATTATTAATGGTGATGTTGTACCGCCTGAAAATGTTGTTCGTCACGATGAAGACGACCCGTACTTAGTTGTAGCAGCAGATAAAGGCACCGCAACATTCTCTGATATCGCTAACGAAATTGCTATTGAGTATAACTTCTGGCTAGGTGATGCGTTTGCATCTGGCGGTAGTAACGGTTATGACCATAAGAAAATGGGTATTACAGCCCGTGGTGCATGGGAATCTGTTAAACGTCACTTCCGTGAAATGGGCGTAAACTGCCAAACTACCGATTTTACTTGTTTAGCTATTGGCGATATGGCCGGTGACGTATTTGGTAATGGTATGTTGCTTTCAAAGCACACGCGCTTAGTCGCAGCCTTTAACCATATGCATATCTTTATTGACCCGAATCCTGACGCTGCGACTAGTTATGTAGAGCGTGAGCGTTTATTTGCACTGCCACGTTCAAGTTGGGAAGATTACAATAAAGAGCTTATTTCGAAAGGTGGTGGCATATTCTTGCGTTCAGCTAAGTCTATTCCATTGTCTGCTGAAATGAAGAAGATGCTAGGTAGCCAAAAAGCGTCAATGACACCGTTAGAACTCCTAAAAGAGCTACTTAAAATGCAAGTAGATCTGATCTGGAACGGTGGTATTGGTACTTATGTTAAAGCGAACACCGAGTCTCATGCAGAAGTGGGTGACCGTGCTAACGATGCTATTCGTGTAAACGGTAACGAAGTTCAAGCCAAGATTATTGGCGAAGGTGGTAACTTAGGTTGTACTCAGTTAGGTCGTATTGAATACTGCGCTAACGGCGGCCGTATGAATACTGATTTCGTTGACAACGTTGGTGGCGTAGATTGCTCTGATAACGAAGTTAACATCAAGATCTTATTAAACGCTTTAGTCGCCGACGGTGAGATGACGGTTAAACAGCGTAACCGTTTGCTTGAAGATATGACTGATGAAGTGAGTCGTATTGTACTGCAAGATTGTAAAGATCAAACTCGCTCAATCTCGATTACTCAGGTTCGTGGCGCCGAGCAGCTTAAAGAACAGATCCGCTTTATCCATTATCTTGAAAAAGAAGGTAAATTGGACCGAGCGCTTGAGTTCTTGCCAAATGAAGATGAATTGGCAGATCGTTTAGTTAATGGTAAGTCGTTAACTCGTCCTGAGCTTTCAGTGTTGGTTGCTTACGCAAAAATGATCTTGAAAGAGCAGCTTGTGACTTCTGAAATTACAGAAGATAGCTTTTTGAGTCAGTTGCTTGTTGAGTACTTCCCTAAGCAATTGCAAGAAAAGTACGCTGCAAATATGGCACAGCATCCTCTAAGAGGTGAAATTATTGCTACATCTTTGGCTAATGAATTAGTCAATGATATGGGACTTAATTTCGTGCAACGTATGCAAGATGAGACAGGTGCCTCAGTAGCGGAAGCTGCAATTTGTTATACTATGGCTCGCGAAGTATTTGGTTTAGCTGATTTAACTAAATCTATAACAGATTTGAATGGCGTAATACCAGCTGTAGTACAATGTGAAATGTTGCATCAATTACGTCGCAACATTCGACGCGCGAGCCGATGGTTCCTACGTCATCGCAATCGCAACTTGAATATCGAGCAAACTATTGCCTTCTTCAAGCCTGTATTTGATGAATTGAAACAAAGTGTTCATCAGTACATGGTGAGTGAAGAGGTCGAAGGTATTCGAGCTGAGTCGAACGCATTGATAAAAGAGGGTGTACCTGAAGACGTGGCTATGGTTGTAGCGAACGTTAGCACTCTGTTCTCAGCATTAGATATTGCTCAAATTTGTGAATCTGAGAGCAAGCCAGTTCCATTAGTTGCCGAAACCTACTTTAAGCTAGGCGCGAGTGTAGACTTACACTGGTTCCTAGAACAAATTAGCGCGCAACCGGTAACTAACCATTGGCAAGCACTCGCAAGAGCAGCCTTTAGAGAAGAGCTTGATTGGCAGCAGCGGTCACTAAGTTCTGTTGTATTAAGAACTTGCACTGAAAGCTGTGATGCTAATAAGATCATCTCAGAGTGGATTGAGTCAAATCAAAGCTTGTTGGAACGTTGGTTCCACATGCTATCTGACTTCAAGACTTCGCAAAGCCACGAGTTTGCAAAGTTCTCTGTAGCCTTACGTGAACTTAATCTTTTGATCCTTCATTGTGAAGGGCAGAAGTAATCTGATTTAAATCAGAAGCCCTGGCAAATGCCGGGGCTTTTTTCGGTCTAGGAGAAAACATGTTTTATAAAATCGCACAAAAGTTCATGTTTCAGATGGATCCAGAACTAGCGCATAATTTTGCTATGGGCAGTTTAAAGTCTACTGGTAATTCGCCTCTAAATTGCTTTTATGCGCAAAATATTAAGCCAGCCCCTGTTACTATGATGGGACTGACTTTTCCTAATCCTGTGGGTTTAGCTGCGGGCATGGATAAAGACGGTGAATGTATCGATGCATTCCATGCTATGGGTTTTGGTCATATTGAAGTGGGAACGGTAACGCCACGTCCACAACCAGGTAATGATCAACCACGTTGTTTTAGATTAAAGCCAGCTAAAGCGATTATTAACCGCATGGGTTTTAACAACAAAGGTGTTGATAACCTAGTTGAAAACCTAAAAGCAGTTAAATCAAATGCTATGGTTGGTGTTAACATTGGTAAGAACAAAGATACACCGGTAGAGCAAGGTAAAGAAGATTACTTGATCTGTATGGATAAAGTTTATCAGTATGCTGCTTATATCGCAGTCAATATTTCCTCACCAAATACTCCTGGTTTACGTACACTGCAATATGGCGATCTTTTAGATGATCTTCTTGGATCACTAAAAGCAAAACAAAAAGAACTTGCAGAAAAGCACGGTAAGTATGTACCTATTGCATTAAAAATTGCACCGGACTTATCAAGCGAAGAGATTGAAAAGATTGCTCAGGCATTAATCAAAAGTGAGTTTGATGCAGCGATTGCAACCAATACAACCTTAACTCGTGATGGCGTAAGTGGATTACTAAACGCTAACGAAGCTGGTGGCCTAAGTGGTAAGCCACTGAATTCATTATCAACAGTTGTTATTAAGCAGTTAGCTGATTGCTTACAAGGTAAATTACCTATTATTGGTGTGGGCGGAATTAACGCTGCTGAAGATGCACTTGATAAGTTAGATGCTGGCGCTGAAATGGTACAAATTTATACTGGTTTTATTTATCAAGGTCCGAAATTAATTAAAGATATTGTTGAAGCATACCGTATTAAATAATTAATGTAGATCGAATAATAATTATTAGATCGGAAAACGATCATTTAGATCTTAATTTGGATCTTAATGATCGTTTTTATTTATTAACGATCATAAATATAGAATTTAAATTTATTTTGATATTGATGAAATAATCATCTATTATCCGATTATATTAAAATAAAGGTAAACGTTATGTTATTAATGCCAAAAAGGGATTGGCAATGGGGATATAATGAGAAACATGCAGTATTAAGTGTTTCGTTAGGGGACGATATGGAGTTTTTGTCGCCTTATGGATTAAAGACCCTAATACCAGATGCCAAACAGCCATTAGAATTTAGTGTTGAACATGCTAAGTTTTATATTGATTTGGTTGACCGTTTATCAAAGTCACTTTCTTTAAATGATGCGCTGATTGTACAGATTGCTCTTAATGCAACGGCTGCACATTTTCTATTAAAACCTCAAATGCCAAAATCTTGGTTTTTTAAGGTTTCTCATCAATGCGTTTATAGCGAAGTCGGTAAGTTATTACAACTGACAACCAACGAACATTCGGTACTTGCTCTTGTAATCGAGTCGGGCCTGCAAGCATCCTTAATGATGATTATGTCTGCAGAATGCCGATTAACGGATGTTAAATCGCTAACGCAATTTGAGACGATTAAAGTTATGAACGATAGGTTAGGGCCTTTACCTGTCGGTACTAGACAAGTTAACGCAGCTTAAGATTTACCCTTATTCTTAATTGTCAGCAAAATGATGCTACTTTCGTTGAGCTTTTATTTATGAAGCTGGCGTTTGTATTACTATTCCCCTAATTAAGCCAATTATCTCGTTTTCTTTATTCGATGCTTATCTTTTAGCTAAATTTACTTCTACTAAATACCAAGTCTGTATTTAAAGGATATTTGCTCGGTTATAGTGCTAAATTGAACTGCTATTTTAGCTTTACCTATTTTTATTAACTGTGAATTGAGCTTGATTATTTAATGATGAGGTGTTGCTTAAGGTTACAGTCAACACCTCTCTATCAACTCTTTTTAGACCGCAGGACAACTTGCTTCAGTCACCGAGTTAATGACAACTTCGTTTACTGGAACTTCACTACCGTCAACAGTATCCACAATATTGATTTGGTCGACAATCTCGATCCCTTCGACGACTTTTCCAAATACGGCGTAGCCATAGCTTGAACTTGACGCATCTAGCTGTGGATTATCTAACACATTGATAAAGAATTGTGATGTTGCCGAATTAGGGTTACTTGTGCGTGCCATTGCAATTGTACCGCGCTCGTTACTGATCCCAACATCAGCTTCAATAACAATCGGATCATTGCCGGGTTTAGCAACCATACCGGTTGTAAATCCGCCACCTTGAATTACAAAATTGTGGGCTACACGATGAAATAGCGTACCGCCATAAAAGCCATCATCGACGTAACCTTTGAAGTTTTTACCTGTAATTGGCATGTTGGTTAAATCTATTGCCAAGGTAATTTCACCCATATTGGTTGCCATTGAATAACAAGCATCGGCTTGTAAGTCGGGTATTTCTTTAGGGGGAGTAATATCTGCACTGTCGCTATCACTGCCGCCACATGCAGCTAAACCTAGACAAAGAAAAGCGGGTAGGAGTTTATTCATTTTATTCTCACTTCATACAGTCATGCTTTGTTGCATAAGTGTTTTGCGTTGTTATTTTTGTGTGAAGTTGAGTTTATTGATTTAAGCCATTAGATCAATGCTATAGATAAAATCGATACAAAGTGTCGCATTTTAAGTAAGTGGCACGTAATGAAATTGTTGGTGCTGTGTTGTTTGATATTATTGGCGGGATGTGGCTGTTTACTATTGTTTATCAGGTTATTAGCTTATTTTATCGGAGTGAATAGCCTTTTATCTTGATTTACATGCGTAGGGATTCGCTGCAATTGACCGGTAAACATAGAGAAACATGTAGATGAAAGCGGTGGTAATAGCCAGATATGCCATTTTGGTTAAAGAGGTTTATCTTATTGATATGTATAGGGATGCACTGCGCTTTTGTTGAAGGCTGATGTTAAAGACAGATAATGCAAAATGAGTATCGGGAGTTGGGTTGCAGTGGCTAGATAGAATAGCCTGCCAGGCGAGTAAACTATGGGATCGGCGCATTACTAACGTTGTGTAATCAATAATAGATTTTTACTAAAAGTGCGCTTGATAATACTGCGATAGTGATTCAATTAGCGTTTTATTTGCAGTTCCACAGATTTAATGTTGCTTTGGCCAATAACTTTTATCATTTAAGCCCGCTAACAGGTATAATACCGAACTAATTTTTACTGTGTGTCGACTAAACAATGTTAAATTTTTTTGCTGCTGCTCCTCGGGGCTATGAATACGCGTTATCACTTGAACTCGCCGAGCTTGGCGCTACTGACATTAAAGAAAGTGTTGCTGGTGTATATTTCACCGCGCCTTTAGAGCTGGGATATCGTATTACCCTTTGGTCAAGACTTGCCAGCAGAATTATTTACGTTATTTATAAAGGCCCATGTGAATCTCCGGAGCAGCTTTACAATGCGGCTTATGGTATTGACTGGCAAATGCAGTTTTCAAATCGCAGTACTTTTAGCATTGATTTTCACGGCTTGGGTGGCTTTATTAAGAACACTCAGTTTGGCGCGCTGAAAATTAAAGATGCTATTGTTGACCGTTTCCGCGATGATGATTTTAGTCGTCCAAATGTAGAACGTGTTGATGCCGATTTCAGAATTGACGCGCACTTTAGACGTGGCGAAATCACAATTGGTTTTAACTTTTCTGGCCCAGCGTTACACAAACGTGGCTATCGCTCTACAACGGGTGAGGCGCCACTAAAAGAAAACTTAGCTGCGAATATGTTAGTACGCAGTGGTTGGCAGAGTGCACCGTCTGATCTGCTTGATCCATTCTGTGGTAGTGGCACGATATTAATTGAAGCTGCCATGATTGCATGTGATATGGCGCCTGGTATTCACCGTGAGCGTTTTGGCTTTGAACATTGGTTACCGCATAACAAAAAAGTGTGGCAAGAACTATTAAACGAAGCGCAAGCGCGTGCTTCAATTGGTAAGACACGTTGTGAGCTTAAGTTTTATGGCTCTGATATCGATTCTCGCTTAGTAGCACTTGCTAAGCGCAATGCAGAAAATGCCGGTGTTTTGGATCTTATTGACTTCAGTGTTTGTAATGCACTTAACATTGAAGTACCAGAAACTGCTGGTTTCTTAATTTCAAACCCACCTTATGGTGAGCGTTTGGGTAACGTTACTTCATTACTGCAATTGTACTATCAGTTAGGCGATAAGTTTAAAGCTGAGTTTGGCGGTTGGAGCATAGCAATTCTTAATAGTGATATTGAGCTATTATCTGCATTAAAGCTTAAAGCTGATAAACAGATGAAGATGAATAACGGTGCGCTTGAATGTGCGTTTAACCTTTATACTGTTCATGCTGAAAATACCCGTCGAATCGACCCCGCGAATATCAAAGTTGAAGGTGATGTTAGTGATATCGCTGTGCCGTTTGCTAACCGTATTAAGAAGAACTTTAAGCAGTTAGAAAAATGGGCAAAGAAAGAGGGCGTAGATAGTTATCGCCTGTATGATGCCGATTTACCAGAATATAATGTAGCTGTTGATAAGTATCTTGATTACGTTGTGATCCAAGAATACTCAGCGCCTGCACAAATCCCTGAAGCAGTGACTAAGCGCCGCTTAACTGATGTGCTAATTTCACTGCCAAGTGCCATTGGTATTGATCCGAACCATATTATTTTAAAGACTCGTGAGCGTAAAAAAGGCACGAATCAATATGAGAAGTTAGCTGCAAGTAAGCTTGAGTTAATCACTACCGAATATGGCGCTAAATTTAAGTTAAATCTAAAAGAATACCTTGATACAGGTTTATTCTTAGATCATCGCTTAACGCGTAAGTTAGTTGGCGAGAAGTCAAAAGGCCGCAGTGTATGTAACTTATTCTCTTATACGGGTTCAGCTTCTGTGCACGCAGCATTAGGCGGCGCGACATCTGTTACGACAGTTGATATGTCAAATACCTATATAGACTGGGCGAAAGAGAACTTTGCATTAAATGGTTTAAATAGCGATAAATATCAATTTGTTCAAGCGAACTGTTTACAGTGGATTAAACGTACTCACGACAGGTTTGACCTGATTTTTATCGATCCGCCAACCTTCTCAAACTCAAAAAGAATGGAAGATTCTTTTGATGTACAGCGTGATCACGTGGATATGCTTGGAGACATCTTTAAGCTATTAAATCCAGGTGGAGAGATTATTTTCTCAAATAATAAGCGCAAATTTAAAATGGAAATAGCTGATCTTGAAGCTAAAGGTATGTCTGTAAAGAATATCGACAACCAAACTTTACCGCTTGATTATAAACGTAATCCCCACATCCATAACACTTGGCTAATTACACATGCCAAGTAACTTGTCAGTTATTTTGTATCACACAGATGCTTGTCATCTGTGTGAGTTGGCAGCGGATTTGCTCAATCAAGCAAACGTGCCATATAGCATGATAGATATTTGTGATGATCAATCTCTTGCAGAGCAATACGGTATTCGTATTCCTGTTGTCAAATTAGTCGAAACCCAAACTGAACTAAATTGGCCATTTGATCTCGAAGCACTAGCAGAATTTTTAGGAGCGTAAGTTGAGTCTCGTACGTATTAATAACGGCTCTTTAGCCTACGGTTATACCCCATTATTACAAAATGCCGATTTCACTATAGAACCAGGTGAGCGTGTTTGTATTGTTGGCCGTAATGGCGCGGGTAAATCGAGCTTAATGAAAGTATTAAGTGGCGACGTTTTGCTTGATGAAGGTGAGTTTAACATTGCAACAGATGTTAAAGTCAGTCGTTTACAGCAAGATCCACCGAAAGCAGAGCAGGGTACTGTATACGCTTATATTGCAGCAGGCCTGCAAGAAGTCGGTGAAAAACTTGAACGTTATCATCAGTTATCACACGACTTAGCAACCGCATCTCCTGATGAGATGGAACGTATGCTAAAGCAAATGGAGCGTTTGCAGGAAGAAATTGACCACTTAAATGGATGGCAATTAGACAACCGTATTAGTCAAAATTGTGAACTACTAGGCTTGGATTCAGAGGCACCATTATCGGAGCTATCTGGAGGTTGGCAGCGTAAAGTTGCACTTGCTCGCGCACTCGTGAGTGATCCTGACTTACTGTTACTCGACGAACCAACTAACCATTTAGACATTGATACCATTGAATGGCTAGAGCAGTTTTTACTTAGTTATCGTGGCGCAATTGTGTTTGTCAGCCATGACCGTGGCTTCATTCAACGTATGGCGACACGAATCGTAGATTTAGATCGTGGTGTTGTCACATCCTGGCCTGGTAACTATCAAGCGTACCTTGAAGGTAAAGCTGAATGGCTGCGTGTTGAAGCAGAACAAAATGCTCACTTTGATAAAAAACTTGCTGAAGAAGAAGCATGGATCCGTCAAGGTGTTAAGGCTCGACGTACCCGTAATGAAGGTCGCGTGCGTGCACTTAAGGACCTACGCGTCGAGCGTATGGCGCGTCTTAATCGTCAAGGCGGCGCTAAAATGGCTGTGGCTGATACGGAGCGCTCGGGCAAGTTGGTTTTCGATATAGAAAACTTAGAGTACAACCTACCAGAAAAGAATTTGGTCAAAAACTTCAGCTCAACAGTTATACGTGGCGACCGCATTGCTCTAATCGGGCCTAATGGTTGTGGTAAATCAACTCTGGTTAAGTTGTTGATTGGTCAACTAGAAGCACAGTCAGGTCATGTTAAAGTCGGTACTAAGCTTGAAATTGCGTACTTTGACCAATATCGTGAGGCATTAGATCCTGAAAAAACCGTTGAAGACAACGTTGGTGAAGGTAAGAAAACCGTAACAATTAATGGTCAAGACCGCCATATATTAAGTTATCTACAGGACTTTTTATTCTCGCCAATGCGAGCTAGAACACCAGTTAAAGCTTTATCTGGTGGTGAAAAGAACCGTTTATTGCTTGCGCGTTTGTTGCTAAGGCCTGCAAACCTTATTATCCTCGACGAACCGACCAACGATCTCGATATTGAGACGTTAGAGTTATTAGAGTCTTTACTTGCTGATTATAAAGGTACATTGTTACTTGTTAGCCACGATCGTGCATTCATTGACAATACAGTAACCAGTAGCTGGTGGTTTACAGGTAATGGTGGCTGGAGTGAATATGTTGGCGGCTATGAGGATGCTGTTTCTCAAGGGGCTCGATTCTACTCTGAGGAACCTCAAGCACAAAAAGCTGTCCAAGCAGCTGTTGTAGAGGCTAAGCCTGCTGCAACCGTCGTTGAAAAGAAAGCCGAGAAAAAGCTTTCATATAAGCTACAACGCGAATTAGAGTCTTTACCTGCTTTGATGGAGCAGCTAGAGCAAGAGCTTGAAGCACTACAAACAATTGTTAGTGCGCCTGAGTTTTATAGCCAGGAACAAAAAATAGTGAATGAAAACTTAAAAGCGTTGTCCGATAAGGAGAGTCAGCTTGAGAGTTGCTTTGAGCGATGGGAAGAGCTCGAATCATTGAAGTAAGCTAAAAAATAAGAAATAGGAAGCGAGTTAATGAAGTTTAAGTTGGATAAAACCCTATCGTTAGTTGCTGTTGGCGTGATAAGCGTACTTCAAGGTGTGCAGGCAGCACCTGTTTATGAAATTATTAATATCGATCTTGATACCTACGATTTAAACGGAACTATAGCCAACACCCGTAACGGCTATGGTATGGCGGTTAATAGCAGCAATGAAGCTGTTGGTACTGCTAAAGGTAAGAAAAAGCTTACTGTTTCTGAAGAAGATGACGGTGTTATCGACATTGAAGATGGTGTAGCAGATTCTGAGACCATTACTTACTCTGTTAATTTGCCGATTATAGCAAACAACTTTACTTTTAATTCGATTGGTAACGAATGGTTACCTACATTTGAAAGTGTTAACGGCACTACTGCGCCGACGTTTCCTGAAGATGAAGACACAGTCAATTCAGTAGATACTTTCTTTTATGATATCAACGACTCAGGGCTGAAAGTCGGCGCGATGACGGCTGAAGAGCAAACTCTTCCATATGATGGTAGTAGTGAAACTCAAGAGTTTTGGTATTACCGTGAATATGAACAGCGTGGATTTGTAAAGTCAGGTGCAGATGCTGAAGTTCCATTATTACCGCCTTATAATCAATATGTTTATAAAGAGGGTGAATCTGAAGAGCAAACAATAACCGTAGGTGGTTTTTCAAGTGCTGCTGCGGTCAATAATAGCGGTTTGATTGCTGGTTATGCCAGTACAGATATCAGCGAAAATAGTGCTAACATTATTAATTCTTGCGTTGAAAACAACAGTGAAACCGCGCCACAGGATATCTGTATTCAAGCGGCTCAGTTTCCGAACCAATATGGCTATAGTGATATTCAGTATCAAATACGTGGATACGTTTGGCAATATGATGCTGGTGTAGTAACACCAACGATGTTGCCGCTTGGTCTCGAAGTCACCAATGAGTCTGTATACAGTGCGCAGGGATTGGGAGTTAATAACCAAGGAGTTGTAGCTGGACGTTCTTATGTTTATCGTAACAATGATACTGATAGGTTATATTACGATGCTGCTTATTGGACTAAAGATGCAACTACAGGCGAATACAAGTACAACTGGGTAGATGTTGATAAAGCAATAGATGTTTACTCGTCAATTGCTTACGATGTTAATGATAACGGTATACTCGTTGGTAGTTATAACAAGTACATCAATGGTTATCGCCGCGATAAGTTTTTCTACTTTGATACTAATAGTCCTGAAACGCCACTAGTTACTCCAAATGACTTTTATAATAGCATTTCAGACCTTGGAAGCAGAGCACGTGACATCAATAATCAAGGTCAAGTCGTTGGTTATATTGAAACAACTCATGATAAAGAGAAACCACGTCCAAAAGCTGGTTTCTTATATCAGCTACCTAATTCAGAGTTTCCTGAAGGTGAATTTAAAAACCTCAATAACCTACTGACTTGTGAGTCTAAAGGTTATCAGCAAAATGCTGAAGGTAACTGGGAACGCAATTTAGTTAGTGTAGAAGATGGCTCAGGTAAAACGTTAACCTATAAAAGTGAAATCTTAGTTGTCGAAGCGAATAGCATTAACGAAGATGGCACTATTGTGGGTACAGCCTTTATTCGTAAACCATCTTATAAATTTGATGACGATGGCAATATCGTGATTGGTGACAATGGCTTACCATTTTTTGAGCTTAATGGTTATGGCGACCCTGTGACTTCATTCTTGCCGCGCATGGTTGTATTACAGCCAAACACAACTGCAGGTGCAGAAGCTTGTACAGTTGTTGATGATGATGGCAGTGACGATAATTACGTGCGTAAAGGCGCGGCTAGTTTTGCATGGTTGTTAGCTTTGCCATTGTTATGGTTTAGACGCCGTTTTAAGTAAGAGATTGTGAAGATTAAATCGAGGCTAATGCCTCGATTTTTTTTGCAATAAATTTGTAAGATTTCTCAATAGCTTAAAAAATAACCATGAATAAGTCGTTTCTTAGGGATTGATCTCGAGTAAAAAAAGATTTATTTATGGGGAGAAGCGATAGCTTCTTTTGTTATCGAAGAGAGGATGCTTGCATGAAAAGACAAAAAAGAGATCGATTAGATAGAGCTTTTTCAAAAGGTTTCCAAGCGGGAATTGGAGGCCGATCAAAAGAGATCTGTCCCTATTCGACACTTGATTCAAAATCACAATGGCTTGGTGGTTGGCGCGAGGGCATTGATGGACGAGTAAGCGGCTTATTTAATAAATAGCACTTAGTCATCTATTCTAAGAATTTTGAATTTTACAAGGGATCAACTAAGCAGCATTTTTGCCCTCTAATAAAGAGGGCATTTTAATGACAACTAACAGCGATTTAAAATGAGGTTGTATCGGTAAAAATACCGACCTTAAGGTCTTTGGCGCTATAGATCTCACGCCCATCAACTTCCATTGTTGCATCTGCAATACCCATTACCAGTTTACGGTATACCTTACGCTTAATAGTAAGTTTATAGGTCACCTTTTTAGCTTCAGGTAAAACCTGGCCAGTGAATTTTACTTCACCGACACCTAATGCACGACCTTTACCTAGCGCCCCTTCCCAACCAAGGAAGAAACCGACTAATTGCCACATAGCGTCTAATCCAAGGCAACCAGGCATAACTGGATCACCTGCAAAGTGACAATCAAAAAACCAAAGGTCAGGGTTAATATCCAGTTCCGCTACAATTTCACCTTTACCAAACTCACCACCATCGGTATTAATCTTTAATACTCGATCGATCATCAACATATTATCTTTTGGCAATCTTGGAGAATTCGGTTCAAATAGTTTGCCAAGTCCACAGGCAACAAGATCTTCTTTAGTAAAACTGTTTGCGTAACTCATTATTTTTTATACTCCAGCAATTTGAGCTGCCAAGGTTAGCGAACACGTGTACGCTAAACAACTCCGATCAGCTAGAAATTTTAAATTTATCGAGAAGTCTCGCAAAAAGGCTAGGTTCTTCGTCTTGGTATCCAGCTAGATTTTCTAATCGAGACTGTACTAAACCGTATAGCGACTCGTCTGGAAATTGATTGTCCTCATCAGCACTACCTGCTGGCAGTTGCATGAGAATTTCAACAGCTTCATCGATATGCTTAACTTGATAAATTGAAAACAAGCCTTCAGCGACAGCATCTATGACGTCTTGATGTAAGTTCAGTTGTTGCATATTAGAGCAGGGGATTATGACACCTTGATTACCCGTAAGACCTCGACGTTTACACAGCTTAAAGAAACCTTCTATTTTCTCGTTAACACCGCCAATAGCCTGAACATTTCCAAACTGGTCGATGGCTCCAGTAGCAGCAAGACTTTGATTTATCGGCTTTTCCGCTATAGCTGATATTAGGCAACAATATTCAGCCAACGACGCACTATCGCCGTCAATCTCTTGATATGATTGTTCAAACACTATGTTCGCGTTAAGGTGAAGTGGAGCGTCCTTTCCAAATATGCGGTACAAACAGGCTGATAAAATCATCATACCTTTCGCGTGAATATTGCCACCTAACTCAGATTTACGCTCAATATCGGCGACTTCGCCATCGCCATAATGGACTGAAGCAGTAATACGTGCAGGTTCACCATAACTAAACTCTGCGTTTTCAATCACGGTTAAACCGTTTATCTGGCCAATGACTTCATCTTGAGTTGGTAGGTTGATAAAAAGATCATCAAAATTTTGTTCTGATAGCCTCTCTGATGCATTATGTCGTTGATTGAGCATTGCTATACTATGGGCTAGTGTTTGATGGCTAATGAGCTCATTACGGCCATAGGCCTTCGCTTGAGCTAACAAATGTTCAATATTGGTTGCCATTAAACTTAGGCGTAATTGATGATCAGCAAGCTTGGCGCAAAATTGTAGTAGTAATTGCAACGCGTCACTTTCTACCTGAATATTTAAATCAGCAAAAATACCCGCTAACCAATGGCAATACTCATCAACTGAATGCTCATCAAGATCCATTTCATTGATCAATTCACCAAGGAGTGGAAAATGGCGCGAAAAGCTCGGCTCTCCTAGCCAACAGCTACCATATTGGTGGCTAGAGCCAATCAGCACTATTTTACAATTTAACGGTAGTTCAGCGAGCTGAGAGTGGGCGTGGTAGGCTTGTTTATCAAGGATCTCAAGTAATAAGTCCCAAAGAGGCTCTCTCTTCCATAAAGAATCTGCACAAATAAATAAATAATGGCATGTTGCCAACAAACCCGGCTCGTACATTTTACTTTCGTTGTTATAGCGGCCGACTAGGTCTGTTTTGCGGATTGACCCCGATAAATATCGATACTTATGCTGCTTTGACGCTAAAGGTTTGGCAGCACAGCTTAGGCTTTGGGTCCAAATTGGTTCCTGATGTTCATTGACCACTAAAAATTGTGGCGAAAATATGCCGTGTGCATCGATTAGAGCCTTGATAGTACGTTTACGGTTACAGCCAAAATACTCTGCGATAAACATATGTTGATTGTCTGTTTCGCTAAGCAGTCTAAATGCGTCTGAGCAGCGCTCTTGGGCTAATAAGTTTGCTTTTGCGCTGGGAGTAAATTCCTGTTTTGGAGAAAGCGTAAAATGAGGAATTAGTGCTGAAGCAGGAATAACGTTTGAGTTCATAAAAGTGCATGGCTATTTTTAGTAGGCTGATACTAGCACAGTTTTGCAAAGTCTTTGATAGATCACATTCAGTATGACAAGAGAGTGCAGCATGCGCGATGTTATTCAAGGTCATAATCTGTTATATCGTTTGCTATTTAGTCATAAGATGCTGGATTTAACATAAATTTAGTTATATAGGTTTACTTCATATTATGAAACGCATAATATCTAGCCCACTGGAGAGATGGCAGAGTGGTCGAATGCACCGGTCTTGAAAACCGGCATGGGTTTATAGCCCATCTAGGGTTCAAATCCCTATCTCTCCGCCAAATTAAGAAAAGGCAGCCTAAGGCTGCCTTTTTTGCTTTTCTATCTAAGTCATTAATTAATAACTTATTTATATAAGTGCTAGTCGCATTGAATTTGCTATTTTTTCCTTTCTATATCTTGTCATATGCGATAAATTAACTCTTATTAACATTTTAAATTCTGTCCAAAGCCTCTTGGTCAGGATAAGGCATTTAAGGGTAAGACAACTTTGATCTCTGTATATTTAGTTGATGACCATGAGTTAGTTAGAACCGGCATTCGACGGATCCTTGAAGACGAGCGCGGTATTAAAGTGGTCGGAGAGGCTGGTGATGGCGAAACCGCTGTACAGTGGTGCCGTAAAAATGAAGCTGATGTGATTTTAATGGACATGAATATGCCCGGCATTGGTGGATTAGAAGCTACTCGAAAAATTTTGCGTTTCCAAGCCCACGCTAAGATCATTGTTTTAACTATTCACACTGAAGATCCTTTTCCCACAAAAGTTATGCAAGCAGGTGCATCGGGTTACCTAACTAAAGGTGCAACCTCTCCTGAGGTATTACAGGCTATTCGACAGGTAGCTCATGGACAAAGATACTTATCGCCAGAAATTGCGCAGCAGATGGCCTTAAGTCAATTTAACCAGTCAGAAGAGAATCCCTTTAAAACGCTATCTGAACGCGAGTTACAGATTATGTTGATGATAACCAATGGTGAAAAGGTCAGCGAGATCTCTGAGCAGCTTAATTTGAGCCCTAAAACTGTTAACAGCTATCGTTACAGATTATTCGCGAAACTTGGTATTGGAGGCGATGTAGAGCTGACTCGTTTAGCAATAAGATATAAGATGTTGGATACGGGACAATTCTAACTCAAATTCAAACCTGTTATGCCAGATGCATTTAATGCCGAAGACTTTTTGAAAACAGTTACCTCATCGCCTGGTGTTTACAGGATGTATGATCAAAAGGGGACTGTGATTTATGTGGGGAAGGCGAAAGATTTAAAAAAGCGTCTTTCTTCATATTTTCGTAAAAATTTAGCCAATGTTAAAACCCAAGCATTGGTTTCTCATATCGCCAATATCGATGTAACACTGACTCACAGTGAAACTGATGCCCTGATCCTTGAAAATGATTACATCAAGCAATACATGCCCAAATACAATGTATTGCTTCGAGATGATAAGTCATACCCGTATATTTTATTAAGTAATCATAAACACCCACGCTTGGCCTATCATCGAGGTCCGAAGCGCGATAAGGGACAATATTTCGGACCATACCCCAACGGTGGTGCTGTACGAGAAAGCTTGCACCTGATGCAGAAAATATTCCCGATTAGGCAATGTGACGACCTTTATTATAAATCTCGTTCTCGACCTTGTTTGCAATATCAAATTGGCCGTTGCAGTGCGCCTTGTGTTGACAAAATTAGCACCGTTGATTATCAAGAACAGGTTCGTTTAGCCACACTATTTTTAAAAGGCAAGAATAGTCAGGTTATGTCGGTGTTAGTCGCGCAAATGGAATTAGCCGCTGCAGAAATGCGTTATGAGCAAGCTGCTACTTTTCGTGATCAAATCACTGCGTTAAGGCGTGTATCAGAGCAGCAAGAGGTATCGAATGCATCAGGTGATCTTGATGTCATAGGTGCTTATTATGCTTCAGGTGTCGCATGCTTCCATTTGTTGTTTATTCGAGAAGGTAAAATATTCGGTAGCCGAAGCTATTACCCTAAAGTACCAGCTAACACAGAGGTATCCGAAGTCTTGCGCTCGTTTATGTTACAGTTTTATCTCAACGCAGACAGCCAACGCTTAACTCCAAAAGAGATCTTGATTAGTGAATCGTTTGAGGAGCAAACCGAATTAGCACAAGCGATTCAAACGGGACAGAATAAAAAAGTTGAGATCAAAACCAATGTTCGTGGTGAAAGAGCCAGCTTTTTAAGGTTAGCCTTAACTAATGCAACAAACGCAGTTAATACACGTTTATCGCACAAGAATACTGTAGAGCAGCGATTCCTATTGTTAGAAGAGGCAATTGAAGCAACAAGTAGCATCAAACGTATGGAGTGTTTTGATATCAGTCATACGATGGGAGAGAGTACGGTAGCCTCTTGTGTAGTGTTTAACCGAGAGGGGCCTAACAAGGCAGATTATCGTCGTTATAATATTGAAGGTATCACACCTGGTGATGATTATGCAGCTATGAAACAAGCGATTACTCGCCGTTTCGATAAGGTTACCGATAAAGGAAAAATCCCTGATATTTTATTTATTGACGGTGGTATTGGCCAATTACGGATCGCGCAAAAGATAGTGGATGAGAAATTTGTTGCTTTAGACAATGCACCTACGCTCATAGGCGTGGCAAAAGGTGAAGGTCGTAAGCCTGGCCTCGAAACTTTAATTTATGGTGAAAATGAAGAATCGTTTACATTGCCTGCAGATTCAGGTGCATTACACCTGATACAACATATTCGTGACGAGTCTCATCGTTTTGCAATTACTGGGCACAGAAACAAAAGGCAAAAAACACGCAACACTTCTTCGCTGGAATCCATTGCAGGTGTTGGCCCTAAACGTCGTAAAGCGTTGCTGCAATATTTAGGTGGTATTCAAGAAGTGAAGGGCGCAAGTGTGTCTGAATTGGTAAAAGTTCCCGGTATTAGCCTAGAAATGGCACAAACGATACATGATGCATTGCGAGGGTAACAAAATTAAGGCAAGATTGGCGCTGCTTTTGACTAATAGGTTCTAAAATGCCGTTTAACATTCCTATTGCGTTAACACTTTTCAGGTTAATACTGTTACCTGTTTTTGTTGTGCTTTTTTATATTCCAGAGCCCTGGTCTCCTTTTGCATCTGCATTTGTTTTTTGGTTAGCCGCTGTTACTGACGCTTTAGATGGTTATGCTGCGCGTAAATTAAAACAATCAACTCGCTTTGGCGCATTCCTTGACCCGGTTGCAGATAAAATCATGGTGACCACCGCCTTAGTATTATTGATCTCTGAGTACGGTAATATTTGGTTGACCCTACCAGCACTTATTATGATTGGTCGTGAAATTGTAATATCAGCTCTCAGGGAGTGGATGGCTGAAATTGGCAAACGCGGCGCAGTTGCTGTGTCTTGGATTGGTAAGTATAAGACTGCAGCGCAAATGGTTGCGATAACAGGCTTAATTTGGCAACCAAATGAATTTTTAACTTACGTAGCTTATGCATTATTTTACGTAGCAGCAGTTCTTACGTTATGGTCGATGATGAGCTATATTTTGGCGGCTTGGAAAGATTTAACTGCCGAATAGCTGGTTAAAACACCGAAAAGTTCGATAAGTGCGCAAACAGACATTTATCGGTAATTATAGCGTTGACTCTTGGTATTTAATCGGTAGAATGCCATTCCGTAGTCAAGGGGAGCGAGTTAAACGCAAACCTGAATACAGATTAAATTGAAATGCGACATTAGCTCAGTTGGTAGAGCGATACCTTGCCAAGGTATAGGTCATCGGTTCGAACCCGATATGTCGCTCCAATTTAATAAAGTGGCGCGATGGCAGAATGGCTATGCTGCGGATTGCAAATCCGTCGATCTCGGTTCGACTCCGGGTCGCGCCTCCATAATTCTGTATGAGTTATGATGCAAAGAATAAGAGTTTGGTGAGTTTACACATTAGCTTTAATGATAAGCGAGTGAGAGTAAGCAGTATTGATACCGACAATGCGTATCATCAAAGTCAAAGAGTTTGCCCGTGTGGTGGAATCGGTAGACACAAGGGATTTAAAATCCCTCGCTGAATAAGCGTGCCAGTTCAAGTCTGGCCACGGGTACCATCTTCTTATGAAGAGTGACTAAACCAGCCTAGCGCTGGTTTTTTTACGTCTGAAATTTGAAGTGACTTAAATCCCTCGCGCTCTTCATTGATATAGTGCGCACTAGTTCAAGTCTGGCCACGGGTACCATCATTAAAGCCTCCGCATAAGCGGGGGCTTTTTTGTATTTACGCCTATGACAAAAGAACAAGTGATTACTTTTAATAAGAGCAGTCTCGTTAAATAAGGCATCTAGGTTCAAATCTGCCACGGTACTACCATCTTCATTTAGAAGATGTAATCAAACCAGCCATCGTGCTGGTTTTTTTACGCGTTAAATTTGAAGTGACTTAAACCCCTCGCGCTCTTCATTGATATAGTGCGTACTAGTTCAAGTCTGGCCACGGGTACCATCATTAAAGCCTCCACATTACCATTCGGGGATATATACCAAATACACTATAACCCTGATTAAAGTTCAGTATATACGCCCCAACAGGGCTGCTTGTATCTTTATCTGGTTTTGCCGAAGAAAGACAAGGAGCAGAGGAGAACGGCATCCTTGAGATCTAGATTAGCCATTTTATAAGCATTCATTGAACGTTATTTGCCTGGTTAGATCGTGTTTTAACCAGTTGAATAAAATCATTTAATTTATTATTGACTGAGATTTTAATTCAGGTAAAGTGTGCCTCGTTCCCAACAGATGGGAAACAAAACGGCGCGATGGCAGAATGGCTATGCTGCGGATTGCAAATCCGTCGATCTCGGTTCGACTCCGGGTCGCGCCTCCATAATTCTTTAAGAGTTATGGCGAAAAGAATAAGAGTTTGGTGAGTTTACACATTAGCTTTAATTATAAGGCAATGAGAGTAAACAGTATTGATACCGACAATGCGTATCATCAAAGTCAAAGAGTTTGCCCGTGTGGTGGAATCGGTAGACACAAGGGATTTAAAATCCCTCGCTGAATAAGCGTGCCAGTTCAAGTCTGGCCACGGGTACCATCTTCAACTAGAAGATGTAATCAAACCAGCCATTGTGCTGGTTTTTTTACGCGTTAAATTTGAAGTGACTTAAATCCCTCGCACTCTTCATTGATATAGTGCGCACTAGTTCAAGTCTGGCCACGGGTACTATCATTAAAGCCTTTACGCTGAAATGGGGAGATATTGTGCTGCTAATGAAAATAACGACGCCCTTTACTTTATCAAGAATACAGTTGTTTTAGTCATAACCTCGGATTAGGCAGCAAGCTTAATCATTCGGTACTGTCGTTAACTCGCTAATATTAAGAAACAATCATGCTGTGTTGGTTTAGCCCTCTATAACTAAGTCGGTAAAGTCTGGTTAATTTATGTTTTGGTCATATACAAAACACAATTGTTTGCCATACTTTATTAAAGTAGTTTAAAAGGGAAGTTAGATGGGGTTTTGTCGTTTTATATGTTGTATAAGCCTGCTGTGTTTTAGTGTTGTTAGCCTTGCTGATGAACGACTTCAACGTGCGAAAAAAATGCTATATCAACAGGTATCGCTTATTGCTTTAGTTAAACCTAACTCGGAGTTTGACCAGCATAAAGTCGTGTTAACACAAGCATCTGTCAAGTCCGACGCAATTCAGCAAATAGAAACAGATATTCAAGCGTTCTGGCAATCAAAACAGATCCCTATAAACAATGCTGCTGTTAATAAACTTGATGATCCATTTATAAGAGCACTGGCTTTAGAGCCTCAACTTGCTGGCTATTTGCAGGTTCAGAATCGAATCCGTCATTTAATGTGGCTTGCTGAGCAAGATTGGTGGCAGCCAATCCAGCTATCCCAACTTATTCGTCCTGGTAAGCAAGATCCGATTATAGCAGATGTTGTTAAACGTCTATGGCTATTGGGCGATATAGAAAACTCAGCTTCAGAATCAACAATATTAGACAGTTCAGTGGCCAATGCCTTGAAACGCTTTCAATTACGACATGGCCTAAAACCGGATGCTGTTATCGGTCCTGAGACTATGAAATGGTTAAATATTTTGCCTGCAGAAAGGGCATCAATATTGGCAAACAATTTTGTTCAACGCGCAGAATTTATGGCTCAACGAGAAGAGCGCTTCTTAGTCATCAATATTCCAGCGTTTGAGATGGAGCTGTTTAATGAGGGCAGAGTAGAATTAGCCTCTAAAGTTATTGTAGGTAAACCCTATAGACCTACGCCTTTGCTAAGTAGCTCTATTTCAAATGTAGTGATTAATCCAAGTTGGCGAGTGCCAAAAAAGATCCTCTACAATGATTTACTCCCGCAAGTGAGAAAGGACGGTAACTATATCGCAGAGCGTAATTTTGATGTGTATGATCGAGATGATAATCGCATGCAAAGAACTGCAGAGCAATGGAGTGATTTAGCCAAAGGCCCATTTCCATACCGGTTTGTACAACGTCCGGGTTTAAATAATACGTTAGGACGGTACAAGTTTTACTTTCCTAACGATTTTAGTGTTTATTTGCATGACACTTCAGATCCGGAATTATTTGAACGTAGTAATCGAGCTTTATCTTCAGGGTGTATTCGAGTGCAAAACGTTGAAGGTTTAGCTAACTGGATGGCTGCAAATTTAGTTAAAGATAAACAAACTTGGGTTGATAGACATAGAGACAGAACACGAACTCAATGGTTTGCACTTAACGCTAAATTGAATGTTCATTTAGTTTATTGGACGGCTTGGATGGATGATTCGAATCAAGCACAGTTTAGAAATGATATCTACCAAATGCACAGCCAACCTCAGGTTCAAGACCACGAAAGTGCACAGATCAATGACTTGTAGTGCAGTTTTAGCTAATTTAGCTTCTGCGCTTGATTTCTTATTTCTGAAAGGTTAGTTTGCTTGCCAGTTGTTGGAAAAGTAGTCAGTGGTGAAAGTGTGTCAGTAGTATGTTCCTCTCGTAGACAGTTATTATTAGGCTTAGGTGGCGTAGCAATGTTTTCAATGTTGCCATCAAAAGCACAAGCAAGTCGTTCAACAACCGGGGTGAGAAGTTTAGGCTTTTATAATCGCCACACTGGTGAACGGGGGCAGGGAAGCTACTGGATAGATGGTAACTATCAAAGTAAAATTTTAACCAATTTTAGCCAAGTGCTAAGAGATCATCGCCAAAACGAATCTGCACCTATGGATAAACGCCTTTTTGATTTTGCGTTTAAATTAACTGAAGAACTGAGTTTTGATGATGAGTTGCACATTATATCTGGCTATCGTTCGCCAAAAACCAATGCGATGTTAGCTAAAAACAGTAATGGTGTTGCAAAAAAAAGCTACCATATGAAAGGCATGGCATTAGATCTAGATTTACCTGGTGTCAAACTTGCTCACATCCGTGAGGCCGCAATTGAGTTAAAACTTGGCGGAGTTGGTTACTACCCAAATTCAGGTTTCATTCATATTGATACCGGCCCGGTCAGGAATTGGTAATGTTTGGCGTATATCTGAGTATTAAGTACGATAAACTTTGTTAATTTAAAAGCGCTATGGTAGAATCCGCCCGCTTTAAGCACAAGTCATCGTTGGTCGAAAATGGTGACTTTGAATTTTTTATTATTTTTTATAAAGTGAGTTAAATATGTCTTACACTATCGCTGCACAAGTTCGTACAGAAATCGGGAAAGGTTCGAGCCGCCGCCTACGTCACGCTAAGAAAGTTCCTGGTGTTATCTACGGTCCAGGTAAAGAAGCTATCTCTATTGTTTTTGAACACAAAGATATCATCAACATTCAAGAGAACCAAGATTTCTACACTTCTGAGCTAACTATCGCTCTAGAAGGTAAAGATGTTAAAGTTCGCGTTCAAGACATGCAACGCCACGCGTTCAAGCCTATGATCGAACACGTTGACTTCAAATTCGCTTAATTTTAAGCTGATTTGATAAAAAAGCGCCTTAAAGGCGCTTTTTTTATGGCTGAACATATTTAATAACTATTCTGCTGGTTTTTCTGGGCAAGCAGCAATAATACTGATGTTTCCTTCATCGCATTGTTCAAGTTTTACGTCAAATCCCCATAAGCGATGTAGGTGCTTTACCACTTGCTGACAAGTATCAGCCAGTGGGATCCTTGAGTTAGGTACATACCTTAAGGTTAATGATCGATCTCCTTTTACCTCTACGTTCTGAACTTGAATGTTTGGCTCAAGATTAGAGAGGTTATATTGCTGAGATAGTTTTTCTCTGATCTCTTTATATCCAGAATCATCATGAATAGCCGAAACTTGAATATGGTTTTTTCTATCATCATCAAGAATAGAAAATAGCTTAAATTGTCTGATGATATTTGGCGATAGATACTGACTTATAAAGCTTTCGTCTTTAAAGTTCTCCATTGCAAAGTGTAAGGTTGTTAACCAGTCACTCCCAGCAATATCAGGAAACCATTCTTTATCTTCTTCTGTTGGATTTTCACAGATCCGACGTATGTCGACAAACATATTAAAACCCAAAGCGTAAGGGTTAATACCACTATAATAGGGGCTGTTATAACTTGGCTGCGCGACAACATTGGTGTGGCTTTGTAGAAATTCCAGCATGAATCTGTCTGTGACTAAACCCTCATCATAGAGATGGTTTAAGATGGTGTAATGCCAGAATGTTGCCCAGCCTTCATTCATCACTTGAGTCTGTTTCTGGGGATAGAAATATTGCCCCATTTTACGGACTATTCTAACAATCTCTCGTTGCCAAGGTTCTAATAACGGGGCATTTTTCTCTATGAAGTAGAGGATATTCTCCTGTGGTTCTGATGGAAAGTTAGTTTTTTCAAGCTTAGCTTCCTCTTGTGGTTGATCGGGAATGGTGCGCCACAGTTCATTAACTTGACTTTGTAAGTAGGCTTCTCTGTCTTTTTGGCGAACCTTTTCCTCTTTGAACGATATTTCACTCGGACGTTTATATCTATCAACGCCATTACTCATAAGGGCATGGCAAGAGTCGATAATACTTTCCACTTTTTCAATACCGTAAAGCTCTTCACATTCGCTGATATAGTTTCGAGCAAACACAAGGTAATCAATAATAGAGCTTGCATCAGTCCATGTTTTAAAAAGGTAGTTACCTTTAAAAAAACTATTATGGCCAAAGCTTGCATGTGCCATTACTAGTGCTTGCATTGTGATGGTATTTTCTTCCATCAGATAAGCGATGCACGGATCCGAATTAATCACAATTTCATAGGCAAGTCCCATCTGCCCACGTTTATAACCCTGTTCCGTTTCGATAAATCGTTTACCAAATGACCAGTGAGTATAACCTATTGGCATACCAATACCGGCATAAGCATCCATCATCTGCTCTGCAGTAATGACCTCTATCTGATTCGGGTATGCGTCTAAGCGATAGATCCCTGCAACGCGCTCAATTTCGGTCAAATAGGTTTGTAATAAATCAAAGTTCCAATCTGGGCCATCATCCATTGGTGTTGTTTTATTTGGAGTATCCATTAGCGCCTCCTACACAGCCTGCTTTTTAAAAAGCTCTCTAAATACTGGGTAAATATCCTCAGCCTGCTTGATATGTTGAACAGCAATATTGGCATGTGATTTTTGTAAATCTTCATACTCTCGCCACAAGGTTTGGTGTGCACGATTAGTGATTTCGATATAACTAAAATAGCGTACAACAGGAAGTAGTTTCTTTTCTAAAAGCTCGTGACAAGAAGGGGAGTCATCGGCCCAGTTATCGCCATCCGATGCTTGAGCTGCGTATATGTTCCACTCATTTTCCGGATAACGTTTTTGCTGGATTTCGTGCATAAGTTTAAGTGCACTAGATACAATTGTACCGCCAGTTTCTTGGGAGTAGAAAAACTCATGCTCATCGACTTCTTTAGCTTGTGTATGATGGCGGATATACACAACTTCGAGATTTTTATAGGTTCGAGTTAGGAATAAATACAGCAATATGTAAAATCGTTTCGCCATATCTTTGGTTGCCTGATCCATGGAACCAGAGACATCCATGAGGCAAAACATCACCGCCTGACTAGACGGTACTTCACGTTTAGCGTAATTGTTGTAACGTAAATCGAAGGTATCAATAAACGGCACTTTCTTAATCCGCTCTTTGAGATCTTTGATTTCAGCCTTAAGCGCCAATATACGCTCAGCTTCTGAGCCTGGGGTATTTTCAAGATCCTCAAGCTCACGCTCTAATGCAATTAACTTGGACTTCTTAGTGGAAGTCATCGCCGTTCTACGAGCAAGTGATGAGCGTAATGAGCGGACAATATTAATATTGGCTGGTACGCCATCATTGGTAAAACCGGCTCGATACACTTGATATTCAACGAGTTTATTTAATCGATTATTTTGCAAGTTAGGTAACTCTAGATCTTCAAACAGAAGCTCTAAGTATTCATCTTTAGATATTTGGAAAACAAAATCATCTTGGCCTTCGCCAGAGTCTGATGCTTCTCCTTGTCCGGCACCTTGCCCTTGTCCTTTTGGTGGGCGTTCAATTTGATCGCCGCGAGCAAATTTATCGTTACCCGGGTGGACACGCTCACGGACGCCGCCATTACCTTGGTGAAATGTAGGCTCGCTAATGTCGCGAGTAGGGATACTGATCTTTTCGCCTTTATCAACATCAGTCACGCTGCGGCGGGTGACTGCATCACTTACCGCTTTTTTAATCTGCTTTTTATAACGATTAATAAATCGTTGACGATTGACGGTACTTTTACCTTTGGCGTTAAGTCTTCTATCAATAAAACTTGTCATGCGCACCTCCTAGCCGATAGTGGGGGAGTTAACTCCCCCCTGGGCTTTTTAAGAAGACTTTCTTACTCTCAAATACCATTCTGAAAGTAGTCTTACTTGTTTTTGGGTGTAGCCTTTTTCCATCATACGATTAACAAAATCATCGTGTTTACGTTGATCATCTGTCGAGGTTTTACCATTGAAAGAGATAACCGGTAATAGATCTTCAGTATTTGAAAACATCTTTTTCTCAATTACCGTTCGTAATTTTTCATAGCTAGTCCAAAGTGGATTTGTACCTTCGTTATTGGCGCGAGCACGCAACACGAAATTGACAATTTCATTTCGGAAGTCTTTAGGGTTGCTGATTCCGGCAGGCTTTTCTATTTTTTCAAGCTCGGCATTTAAAGCGGCTCTATCGAAAAGCTGACCTGTTTCAGGGTCGCGATATTCTTGATCCTGAATCCAAAAGTCAGCATATGTAACATACCTATCAAAAATATTCTGACCATATTCAGAGTAGGACTCTAAATACGCTGTTTGAATTTCTTTACCAATAAATTCAACATACTTAGGGATAAGGTATCCTTTTAAAAACTCTAAGTAACGTTCAGCCATCTCCGATGGGAACTGCTCTTGTTCAATTTGACGTTCTAACACATAAAACAGGTGCACTGGATTTGCAGCTATTTCGGTATGGTCAAAATTAAATACTCGCGAGAGAATTTTAAAAGCGAATCGAGTAGACAAACCTAGCATACCTTCATCAACGCCAGCGTAATCGCGATATTCCTGATATGACTTAGCCTTAGGGTCGGTATCCTTTAAGCTTTCGCCATCGTATACGCGCATTTTAGAGTAAATGGAGGAGTTCTCTGGCGCAATGACTCTTGATAACACACTAAATTGCGCCAAAGTTTCTAAGGTTCCTGGTGCACATGGCGTGTTAGCAAGCTCTGAATTGGCCAATAGTTTTTCGTAAATGCGAACTTCTTCTGAAATTCTGAGGCAATAAGGCACTTTAACGATATAAACACGGTCTAAAAATGCTTCATTGGTTTTGTTGTTTCTAAAGGTAGTCCATTCTGACTCGTTGGAGTGAGCCAAAATAATGCCAGAGAAAGGTAGGGCAGATAACCCTTCTGTACCATTATAATTACCTTCCTGAGTGGCTGTTAATAATGGATGTAGCACCTTAATTGGTGCTTTAAACATCTCAACAAACTCCATCATGCCTTGGTTAGCACGACATAGTGCACCTGAGTAGGAATAAGCATCAGCATCATGTTGTGCAAAATGCTCTAGTTGACGAATATCAACTTTACCCACCAGTGATGAAATGTCTTGGTTATTCTCATCACCGGGTTCGGTTTTGGCTATCGCGAGTTGGTCGAGAATTGAAGGGTAAACTTTGACCACTTTGAATTTTGAGATATCACCACCAAACTCATGTAAACGTTTAACCGCCCAAGGTGACATAATGGTTTTAAGGTAACGTTCGGGAATGTTGTATTCGCCTTTTAAAATATCTCCGTCTTCATCAACGTTGAAAAGACAAAAAGGGTGGTCGTTTACCGGGCTGCGAACGCCATCAGCAGTTAACACATATACAGGCACATCTTGCATTAACGCTTTTAGTTTTTCTGCTAATGATGATTTACCACCACCCACAGGGCCGAGTAAATATAAGATCTGTTTCGACTCTTCTAAGCCTTGAGCTGAATGTTTTAGATAAGCCACAATTTGCTCAATCGCTTCTTCCATGCCATAGAAATCTTTAAATGCTGGATAGCGAGAGATTAAGCGGTTGGAAAACAGCCTACTTAAGACAGGATCTTTCGAGGTATCAATGACCTCCGGCTCACCAATAGCCATTAATAATCGTTCAGCAGCAGATGCGTACGCGCTGCGGTCTTGTTTGCAGATTTTTAAAAAGTCTTCTAATGAATACTCTTCGTCGAGTTTTTTCTCATAGCGCTGTTGGTAATGCTCAAATATACTCATAACCGGCCCCCTGAAACGCACAAATGATAAGATTAGAGGTCAATGGGATTTGCCTCCTAACTTTAATGTTAGTCGTAAAATGGGAGCTTTGTAGTAAAAAAGTAAATAAAAACAATAAGAAATAGTTGCAAATGCAATAGTTGCAGTTGATAGGTTTTACTAAAATCGACTAAGCATTATTATTTCTAATGTGCGTTTTACTATGTCTGTTTTGCTATTCCCCTGTGGTAATTTAGCCTGAATAGCTGAGCCTTATAGCCGATAAACTGGTATCAATTCTGAAGCGCTGTATGTTTACTTTGCTCATCTGTTTCTTCCAAATAGTTAACAATACTTGTTGAAATAAACATCGATAGTCTGGATTTGAAGATCCGCTACAAAGACAGATAAACCAAGTAAACAAATTGATTACTTGGTTTATTTAATGGGAGCTGTGTTGGCTATGAATCGGTGTCTACGAGTTACCAATATTGACTAACCAAACACCATTTATGCTAAGCCATGTTTAGTCTGCTCGGATCTCCGCCAAGGCTTTAGCTTATTTAGAGTAGTCAAACTCAGAAGTCGCTTGCCATACTCGGTAACGGATCTGAGTGTTTTCCGGTAGGTAGAATACTTTCGCAGTTCTGCTATCGTATTTCATCATTAAGTCGCTGCGGATTGTAAGAAACTGCTCTGTTTTTACTTGCTCAAAACAGGCCATCATAGTGCTTGGGCCATCAGTGATGTTGTCGACCTGATAGTAATTGTAACCCCATCCCTTAACAGTTAACTGCTGTAAGTCTCCATTTAAACTATGTTTATTACAATCAACCATTCTTGATTGGCCAATTTCAATCTCAACCATGTAATCATTTTCGTTATCAAGCTTTGGCAGAGTTAAGATATGTTGTACCTGACCAGCTTCTGGTTTCGGGTACATTTTTGTGTCTGCAGAAACCTTATAACTTTTAGATGTATAAGATTGGGAAGTTAGCATAGGTTGATCAATTGCAGATGGATGTACTGGGCTAGTTGCACTTGCACTGAAAGTCATGGCTGCCAATGTGATCGCTCCAATGGTTAAAGAGGTAGTAAGAAGTGTGCGAGTCATGTTTGTGTTAGTGAATAAAGTCATAAATTCTCCAAAATAGTAGCATTGCTTATGTTCAATACTCATATAAACGGCCTAGTTTTTAAAAAGGGTTAATGAAACTGAAATTTATTTCAAATAATTTTTTCTTTTAAACAAAATACCTAATTAACAAACCCTTACTACGTTTCTTCTATTTGATTAGTTTGATTTTAGCGATTTTAGTTCCGTAGCGACTTAAAGTTTCCCTTACTCAATTGGTGATCTGGATCACGTAAACCCATTCATCAATTGTATTAGTAAATTTTAGAACGTATTTTAATTTGAGTTTCAAACTATTCGACTTTCAAGTTAAATGGTATTCAAGTTATATGTAAATCAAATTATAAGTTATTCAAATTATAAGGTGGTCAAGTTTTAAGGGGCGAAGTCATAAGGTCTTCAAGCTAAAGGGTGTTCAATCTATATAGGTTACAAAGTAAATAGCTTGCAGGGTTGATGGTAGTCAAGCAATTGGGCAGGTAAACAATAGACCTGTCAAACAGTGAGGTACGAATTATTGAGTAAGTTTGGCAAGAAACAGAACTGCTAACTGTTGTTTCACGCAAGGTTTTACCGTCGTTAACGGTAACTTAATACTGAAAATTAATAATAAAGATAAGGTTATTAGATGCTTAAGAATGAAGGACAAACGTCAAATTGTAAACATAAGCAAAGTTTTTCTAATATAAATAGTGCTGGGGAACGTAATACCGCGTATGTGTTGCTACTTACTGTAGTGACTATGGTTGTCGAAATTGTAGCCGGAACTGTGTACGGTTCTATGGCGTTATTAGCAGATGGTTGGCATATGGGAACCCATGCTGCGGCATTTATGATCACTTTGTTTGCTTATCGCTACGCTCGGAAGAATGCGAATTCTGCCGACTTTTCATACGGCACAGGTAAGGTGAGTGTACTAGGCGGTTATACAAGTGCAATTGCGTTGGGTTTAGTAGCATTGGTAATGTTGGTAGAGTCTGGTACAAGAATATTCAGTCCGCACGAAATCTATTTCAACCAAGCCATTTTGGTCGCAATTATTGGCCTTACAGTTAATGTCGCGAGTGTATTCTTACTCAAAGATCACCATGGTCATTCCCACGGGCACGCTCATGGCGAACATCTTGATCATACTCATACTCATACTCATGGACATGACCATAATCTACGCGCTGCTTATTTTCATGTATTGGCGGATGCGCTTACTTCAGTATTAGCGATTGTTGCGCTGCTGATGGGAAAATACTTTGGCTTAACTTGGTTAGACCCATTAATGGGGATTGTAGGCGGAGTCATAATAAGTCGCTGGGCTTGGGGGTTGTTAAAGCAAACTAGTCCAGTACTTTTAGATGCGAGTATCGAGCAAGATTACATTAAACAGATCACCGCAAAACTTGAGCAGGAACAAGCGTTGGTAACAGACTTACATATTTGGAAAGTAAGTGCAGATCATTATGCTGCAACGCTTGTTATTGAGTCTGCTACGGGTGAAGGTGCGGACTATTTTAAAGCTAAAATTGCAGATTTTGAGCGCTTAACGCATGTCACTATTGAAGTTAATAAGCCGAGTGAGGCACAATAACTGTCTATTCCTTTAGAGTTAAATAAATGACAAACCAAGATGATAGTTTAAATCATGCAATGATTGAGTTTTACGAGAAGTTATCATCTTGGGAAACTGCGGTGGTTAAAGATAAAGGCTTTAGCTTACCTCAAGTACATACGGTTGAGATTTTAGGTCTTAATGGTCCTATGCGCATGAAAGAGCTAGCGCAGAAGATAGGGATCACAACTGGCACCTTAACTGTTCAGATTGATAAAATGGTCGATGCAGGGCTCGTTATACGCGTGCCGCACACTAATGACAGACGTTCGATACTTATTGAATTGACCGATAGTGGCTACGATATGTTTTCTGAGCACGATAAACTTCACTCACAGTTAACTCAGGACTTAACCGCTAAATTTAGCGATGAAGAGCGGGCACAATTGTTGAACTTTTTTGAACGGATTAACAAAGAGTTTTAGCGATTCTGATCCTGCGACTCTTAATAAACAAGTCTAAACCAAGTTCAACTATGCTCTTCACTTGATGTGAGCAGCATGGTCATGCAAGTTCCAGATATACACAAAACATTGCGCTAAGTTCTCGCTGGAAGGGCAAATATTGTACTAATGACTGTGACAAAAAACGGTGGCTTAAAAGCTGGCATGTTAGTGCAACGTAACAGTTAGCTAGTGATTCCACTGCCTAATATTCCAAATTGTGATTCCCCGATAGTTACATTTGATACATTTTAATCTTAAATGTGGTAAATGTTGCAGTACTTGCTTTGTAGAAAATCATTAAAGTGCTAAAATTACTTTGGAACCGCCTACTTAGGCTATGGCAAGGAGGGCCAAACTTCCTTCTAACCTGTCTTAATTAAGTGAGCAACCTCAGTGCTATCACGTCTTAAAAGTCTCAACAGTTTACAATTCACATTTATATTGGCGCTTTATTACGTTTGCGTGTTCAATATTCCTTTTTTCAATGTAGTCAAACATGGTATCGACAAGCAAGCTGACGTCAATATGCTGTTTATTGCGACAGTGCCTTTCTTTTTGGTGTTCGCGTTATCTTTTGTTTTTAGCTTGTTTACGCTGAAATATTTAACCAAACCATTTTTCATTTTACTAACCCTTATATCAGCTAATGTATTTTTTGCGGAATTTCAGTATGGGGCGGTTTTTGACTACGGTATGATTGAGAATCTGGTTCAAACAAATCAGTCAGAAGCTTCAACTTACCTGAACTGGGTATCAATTCTAAGCTTTATCGTAACTGGCGTTTTGCCAGCCTTTCTTATCTATAAAGTTAATATACGCTACAAACCATTTGCAAAAGAAGTACTCAGCAAAGCACTATTTATGTTAGCTATGCTTGCAGGTATTTTGTTGATAGCCGCTTTCTACTATGAAAACTATTTAGCATTTGGTCGTAACAATAGCCTAATAAAACGCTCTATTATTCCCACATACTTCATTGGTTCTACAGCCAAATTTATTAATCTAAATTACCTACAAACACCGCTTGAATATCAACAACTTGGTTTAGATGCTAGCAATACTAGCTCTAAATTAGAGCAAAAAGATAAGCCTAATCTGGTGGTTATGGTTGTTGGAGAAACCGCAAGGGCGATGAACTATGCCTATTATGGTTATCAACAACCAACAAATTCACATACTCAAGAACAAGATTTATTGGTTTTTAATAACACCACCTCATGTGGAACGGCTACAGCGGTGTCATTGCCATGCATGTTTTCCAGAATGGATAGGCAAGATTATGATGAGCGAAGGGCAAAGGCGCAAGATAATGTGATCGACGTACTGTCTCATGCGGGGATCCAATTGCAATGGTTAGATAATGACAGTGGTTGCAAAGGCGTCTGTAACAACATTAAGCACCTTTTAATCGATAATACTCATAAGTCAAAGTGGTGTAATGGTGAGTCTTGTTATGACCAAGTATTAGTGGATGAATTGGATCATCAATTAGCTGATATTAGTGCCAAAGACACAGTGATTGTGCTGCACATTTTAGGTTCACATGGTCCGACATATTACCAGCGTTACCCTGTGGAACATCGATTTTTTACGCCAGATTGTCAGCGCAGCGATATACAAAATTGCACAAAATCAGAGTTGCTCAATACCTATAACAATACTATTTTGTATACGGATTATATTATTTCACAAGTTGTAAATCGCCTTAAACGCGAGAGTAATAAGTTTGATACGGCGATGCTGTATATGTCGGATCACGGTGAATCATTAGGCGAAAGTGGCTTGTATTTACACGGTGCGCCTTATGCTTTAGCACCTAAAGAGCAAACTCATATCCCATTTTTAGCATGGTTTTCACCTGAGTTTGCATTGCAAAACAACTTGGATTTAACTTGTCTAAAAAAACAAGCTGCAGCAGGAGGATTCTCTCACGATAACCTGTTTGATAGCTTACTTGGGTTGATGAATATAACTAGCGAAGTGTATCAAGCCAAAGCAGATATTTTTGCCCGTTGTAGGCGCTAATAATTATAAAATATAGTTTCTTCAAAAAGAAGCTGGCAACATCTAGCTTCTTGTTTAAACTATTGATTGGTATGGATATCAATAAGGGATGGCTAAATTCATGGATATGGCACAACATTTATCAGAAACTGAGTTATCGGCAAAGATTTTGCGTCATGCAGTTCCTAAGATGTCGGAGCTTAGTATTCCTGTAACCCCTGATAATTACGCAGTATGGTACGAATACTATAAAGGAATAAACCTAGATTTAAAGCGTGCCATCGATGGCCTTTTAGAGAACAAGGTTGAGTTCACTCCAGAGATCTGTAATAGCTTATATAAGAATTATATTCAGATGCATTATCCGGATATTATCGAAAGTGTTCAGATTGAAACTCAGGTACTCATTAATAGTTTAATTTCCAAGATTGCCAGTATGAGCAAAGGCACATCACGTTTTTCGGCGTCACTATCTGAGTTTGATACCGCATTGAAAAACAACGCTGATCCAGCTTTACTGCAAAGACTGGTAGATGGCGTAACCAGCGAGCTTGATGAAATTATTCATGCTAATAGTCAAATGGATAAGAGCCTCAGTAATATGAACCAAGAGGTCGAGTCGCTCAGGAATGAGATGCTCGAGCTAAAATCTGAAGTGCTAACGGACCAGCTTACCTCGCTCAATAATCGTCGAGCCTTTGATCAAGAAGTGATAAGCCACATAGATAGTTTCAATCATGACAACTTTGAAAGTAGCTTATTAGTGGTTGATATTGATTACTTTAAAAAGTTTAACGATACCCACGGCCACCTTATTGGCGACAAAGTATTGGCCTACGTTGCGCAAGCGCTAAAAAATGGCGTGAAAGGCGATGATTTTGTCGCCCGTTATGGTGGAGAAGAGTTTGTTATCTTGCTACCCAATACTAATCATCAAGATGCTCATAAAGTTGCAGAAAATCTGAGACGAAAAATCGCCAATAGAAACTTAACCATAGGTAAAGAGAAAAAACTCCCCCTAGGTAATATCACAGTATCTGTTGGCGTTGCATCGTTGAGGCCACACGATGATAAAGACAGCTACTTTATACGTGCTGATGAAGCATTGTATCGAGCTAAGGCGTCAGGTCGTAATTGCGTAATGGGAGAGGCAGTAGTTGAGACGCCAATTTAGAGTGTGTCTGTTATTCCTGTTGTATAACTCGCAGCCTGATACATATCAGTAGTAATCAACGTTATTTAGGATGTCATAAGAGAAAGATAAAGCGCGTTTTTATCTTTCTCTTTTTTCTACCGCGCTTAACCTTATGCTTTAGAAGCTGGAAGCAAGTATTGAGTTAACAAAGCCTTTGTTAACTTTTTAGCCAATATCAGTTTGAGCAGCGTTATCTGAAGTCGCTTTTAAATCCATATGCATATGAATTAAACGCTCTTCCATATCAAAGGTTACTGTGAAGCCTAAACTTTTAGCGAGACTGGCCATATTACGATTTTCAAACATGGTAAAGCCGGTTAACACTAAAGTGTCGTTATTTTTGTAATAACGAACAAGCTTTTCAAGTAGCATTTTTCCTAGGCCCTGGCCTTGATAATTGCTGCGCACCGCCATCGCAAATTCAGCTTCTGTATTATCAGGATCGATAGATGCTCTAATCGCTCCTAATGTTGTTTCCTCGCCATCATCTCCAATAGCGGTTGCGATAAAAGCCATTTCACGGGCGTAATCAATTTGGGTTAATACTGCCATCTCTTCATGAGTCATCTTAGAGCGAACACCAAAATAGCGTTTGTATCTATCTTCATCAGAAAGTGAGTTATCAAAGGCTAGATGCTTAGGTTCATCCTCGGGCAGAATAGGGCGCAGCATAACTTGATTGCCGTTTTTTAGTTGTGCGGTTTCTTCAAGCTCTTTTGGATAGGGGGAAATAGCCAAACGCGAGGCGTTATCAATCGGCTCTGCATTTAAACCAATATTGACATCGAGCAAGGTGATTTCTTCTCCTGCACAAAGTACCGGGTTAAGATCGAGCGTTGCAATTTCAGGGCAATCAATAATTAAGTGTGAGATCTGTGTAAGCATTACGCAAAGCGCGTTCATGTTAAGCCCACGTGGTAAACGTCTATCGCGGATCTTCTGAGTTTTCAGCGCCTGAATAACCATGTAGCGCGCAAGCGTCATATTTAATGGCGGTAGGGCGACTACAGCATCTTTAGTTGGCTCCCATTCAGACCCACCTTCACCTAGTAGAATAGCAGGGCCAAATACTGGGTCGTTAGCAACGGCAACCCGGATCTCTTGTGCACCGGCTGTTAGTGCCATTTTCTGTACAATTAGTCCTTCAATTTTTGCGTCAGGATTAAGTGACATAACTCGTTCTATCATGGCTTTAGCAGCTTGCTTGACTTCAACATCAGACGTGAGGTTCAGCATCACACCGTGAACATCTGACTTATGATGGATATCAGGAGATTGTACTTTTAGCGCAATGGGATAGCCGGCTTGTTGTGCATATTCAACCGCTTGTTCAGCATTCTTGGCAAACCAAGTATCAACGGTATTTAGACCATATGCATCTAATATTCCCCTTGACTCATGGGTTTCTAACAGGGTTTTCCCACTATCAATAGCTTGCTGTAATTTAGCTCGAGCCGTAACACTGTCGGCAGGAATATTAACAGGGATGGATTGCGGTACTTCTTGCAGTAGCTTTTGGTTACGACGGTACTCAACCATATGCATAAACGCACCCACTGCACCTTCAGGCGTACGATAGGTTGGTATACGAGACTTAGAGAAGTGTTTACGCGCTTCATAGGCAGAATCTTCACCACTCCAGTTGGTTAATACATTAATTTTATGTCGATTGGGATGATTTGAAATGGTTGCTGCAATGGCTTGTGCTATCTCAACGCTTTCACCCAAAGCCGATGGTGAATGCAACACTAAGATCGCATCGAGATCATCGCTATCCATTAAGATCTCGAGTGATTTAGCGTAGCGGATAGCATCAGAATCACCACCAATATCAACTGGATTTTGTCCGGACCAACTTTTTGGCAGGAGCTCATTTAAACGCTGATAAATCTCAGGCGAAAGCGGCGGTAGCTTGCCTCCACCTAAAATGAGCTCATCAAGCGCAAGTACCGCAGGGCCACCACCATTACTGATAATACCTAAACGCTCGCCTTGTAGCGGACGTGAATGAGCTAAGGTTTCTACTGCAGCAAAAAGCTCAATCAAATCATTAACTCTTAGCATACCTGCACGTCTAAAGGCTGCTTCGTAAACGGCATCGTTACCAGCAAGCCCGCCAGTGTGCAGTTTTGCAGCGCTAGTGCCTTCGATGCTGCGACCTGACTTGATTACTAGGATAGGTTTATTACGCGATGCTGCTCGAGCAGCCGACAAAAAGTGACGTTTTTCATTTACAGAGTCGATATAGAGCAAAATGGCGTCAGTTTTTGAGTCACGGCCTAAATAGTCGAGTAGTTCGTCAAAGTTAATATCATTGGCATCACCTAGGGAAATAAATGATGAAAAACCAATCCCCTTATTATTTGCCCAATCTAATACCGTGGTGCAAATTGCCGCTGACTGAGACACAAATGCAATTTTACCGGGTAGGGCGGCGGTGTGAGCAAGGCTGGCATTTAACCCTAAGTTAGGCAAAATCATCCCTAAACTGTTAGGCCCCAGAATTCGCATGCCGTAACGCTGTGCATTTTGCTGGGTCAAGGTAAGTAAGCTTGTGCCATCTTCAGTGAATTCATCCGCAAGGCCTGAGGCCATAACAATCGCAACTTTACAGCCGAATTGAGCTAAGGTTTCAATAATCGCTGGCACACTGCTCGCCGCAGTACAAATAATGGCAAGATCTGGCTTTAACGGTAATGCTTCGATATTGGGATAAGCCAAAACACCAAGAACCGCTTCATACTTAGGTGTAACAGGCATAATAGGACCGGAAAATCCGCCAGAGAGCAGATTCTTCATCAATACGTTACCTGCGCGTTTAGGCCGATTTGAGGCGCCAATAATGGCAACTGATGTGGGTCTAAAAAGAGTATGAAGCGTACGTTGGCTCATGAACTTATCCTATAAGTCAGTATGTTATGAGTTTACATGAGGAGTAAGCTTTTACCATAGGATAATAGTCGAAAACTCAAAATGGGCAGTGATGGCAGTACCCAAAAATACATGAGTCATTGACTTAGGCTAACGAGTAATATTCTCATTATTTGAGGCGGGGCTGCAGCTAGGCTTATTTTGATTGCGTGTCAGCATAAGGAAGATATTTAAAGTTTTAGCGAGATAAGTAATGTTGAGTTAAATTAATGTACTCATTATCAGTCTACTTAAATTGTTTGTTATAATTATCAATCCAACTGATTAATTCAGATACTTCTATCGGGGCACTATAGTAATAGCCTTGCGCATACCTACAATTCATTAGTTTTAGCATCTCGACAACTGAAGCTGTTTCGACCCCTTCAGCAGTAACCTTTACTCTTAATTTACTTCCAAGCTCAATGATAGCACCCACTATGGCTTGATGTTGAGAATTAATATCCATGTCTGACACAAAGCTTTTGTCGATTTTTATCTCGTCAAAAGGAATAGAGTCTAACCTGTCTAGACTAGAATAACTTTTTCCAAAATCATCAAGTGAGACTTCTATTCCATTGGTAATAAACCTCTTGATTGATTCAAGAATTAGGGTTTCATCCTCTGTTGGTGTAGACTCGGTTATTTCAAGCGTTAAACCAATATCTTTATCTTGTCTATATTGCTTTATTATGTCGCTGACTAACTCTTCACTGATTAAGTCGTCTGCGCAGATATTAACGGATAACTGATAATTTTTGAGAGTTGTGTGTGTTTCCCAATCGAACAGTGCATTTTCAAGTACGAGCTTGGTTAACCTACAAGTTAAATTTTCTCTTTCTAAAATCGGCAGAAAAACATCTGGATTTAGTATGACGCTACCATCTATGCAGATCCTAGAGAGCGCTTCAAAGCCAACGACTCGTTTGGTTTCGAGGTGTATTTTGGGCTGATAATAAACACACAAACCTTGTCTGTTCAGATTGTCTATTATGTCCGCAGTGTTATAAGACAATATAGGCCAGGACGTTGTTTTATCAGTGGCCAATATGTGTTTATTATTGTGAATGATATTGTAAATATCTGCTGCTCTTAAAGGCATTTTAAAGCTACCGATTAGATTCAAGTTAAAGCTTAAGGCTAAATTCTCAATTAGATCAAAAACCCATCTGTCGGCCGAGCCAATAATAATAACTGGAGTGACGTTGTCTTTTACTTTAACCATGTAATTCATTAGCGCAAACTTGTTATCGATAACTAAGCTTAGATCTATAATGATTAAGTTTATTTTTCTTAATATTGACTCTTTTGCACTTCTTAAGGTGTTAATAGCAGACTTACTGCATTCAGTATTTTCAAATATGATAGGTAAGCCAGTCATAACATCTACAAACTGCTTCTTTATCGCGCTCCTTACAAACTCAGACTCCTCTACAATTAGTATCTTCATGAGCTTGTTTCCTTTTTATTTGTTCCTAGTAAATTACCTAGTTGCTGCGGAGTAATTATTGCTAATTTTAATAAAAATCGATTCGCCATTAACTCTGAGCGTTTTAAAAAGTAGGATCTAATATTTACAACTCTTTCCTGAACCTTTAATTTTGTATGTCTAAATGGCTTTAACTTTGCAGTGCTCAGCTTACGCACTAGATTGCCATCGCATGTATAAAAGCAAAAATAGCGCATTTTCTTCTGCTGCGAGAACTGGTTAAGGTAGGTTGACATAATACTATTCTCAACCTGTTTGGTTGCACCTGAAGATGAAAATACTATCATCGCATCATGCTCATTTCTGTTACTAGAGTTTATAATGGTTCTTAAGTCTTTATTTGTTTCTGCTATTTCCTTTATTACATTTTCAGTTGTTGTTAGAAAAAGACTATGACCAATAATTTGGCCATTAAATGCCGTTGCCACCGAAATTTTCAGATCGTTTAAACTGTCAAACTCCTCTAATGGTGGATTCAACTTTAAAGTCGGGTTACCTTCATAACGTAAGATCATTTTTAACACTAGATAAAACCTGTCATCCCGAATATCGATAGTTTGTATATAATATTCATCATTTCGATAGTAAGGGTGAATAGATTTTTGCTGTTCAGAGTCCGTTTTAATTAAATGACTCGACTCTTGAATAAATTGCTTATCGCACGCATAAATGCAAGTTAGCTCATTGTCATATAGTTCAACTATTTCAGCTTGTTTTGCGAGAGAAGGAATATTTACTCCTCTCTCCCATCTGCTAACTGTTATAGAATCTAAATTGTAAAACAGGCTGCTATGTTGTCTAAGCTGCAAGCAGAGTTGCTCCTGAGAAAGAACATTGTTTGCTCGTATCTTTTTAAGGAAGGTGGAAAATACATGGTTTCGTTTGTTTTTTGTGTAACAGTAATTTGTAAAGGTCATATCGTGTTCCATTGTTTTCTCTTAGATAATTTAATATCCATAAATATTGTTGTTTGTTAACGCCATCTATTTCCTCTGGAGGTGATATAATATATGTAACCCACATCTTATGGCTGTCGTCATTAAAATAGAGACCTGTAACTCTTTCATTATTCATCTGTTTACCATAATAATCGCCAGTGGTTGTGACTAAAATGTGAGTTTAAAATACATATGGTGTTAATGACACGGCAAGTAAATTTTATTGACTGAATTGGTATGCCTATAGAGTATAAAATAAGTCTTATTTTTGATAATGTTGATTAAAACACTATTTTTGAGGGGAGTCTAAGGGGGAAGTGAATAATAGTATGTGAATACAATATAAGTGTCACCCGTAAGAGAATAGCTAAGTAATTGGGTACTTAATATTTAATAGTGAAGGTTTCAGTTAAATAGTTATATTTAATAATATTTTAATCTACCTGATGTTTAATAAGAAGGATGTTTTCTTGCGTCACTAGTTTGATTTCAATAGCCTGTAAAGATTGCCTGTCATAAAAAATTAATATAATAATGGGGTTTATTGTTTCAGTAATTCCCGACAAGATTGTGAAAAGTTTCATTAGAACAATTTGCTGCTGGTTTTATATCAAAAATACCGAGTTATCAGACCAGTAATTGGTGTAACGATGTTGTTACACCAATTTAAGGGCTTATAATTCAGGTAATTTATTTCTCAAACTGCTTAAAACATTCTCGGGAACTAATGGTTTAAGTTTACTTAAGCATTGTAGGCTTTGTGGGGACCGATTATCGATCATTAGTTCGCACAAGGCATACAGGTATTGTGGATTACCACTCGCTTGATAAGCCCGATTAAATGCATTGCCAGCTTCGCCTATAGCAGTTGGGGTGAGTGCAACACCATACACATACCAAAAACGGCCATTATTAGGCTCAAGCTCTGTCGCTTTTTTTAAGCTACTAAGTGCAGCATGTGTTTGCTTCACTCTTAATTGGGCAAGTGCTCGGCTAAAATACAATGTGCCAGAGCCGGGCTGAGCTGCAATTCCTTGCTCTAATATTGCCATTGCTTTCGCCTCAATTCCTTGGGCGCGATAAAGATCCGCAAGGTTACTATAAGCTGGTGCAAAATTGGGTTGTACCTTTATTGCGTTTAGGTAACTTGCCTCTGCTTTATTGATTAACCCTTGATTCGCGTACAGGTTACCTAAGTTAGTTTGCGCAAAACCTCTGTCGGCATTAAAGGTTAATACTGCTATATATTCAGCTAGCGGCTTTTGCAGCAAGTCTTGCTGCTTTTTAGTGAACTCTGGCCAATAATTCGCCAGCGCCGCTGCAGCTTGGGTTCTTACAGCTAAAACATTGTCGGTTAATAGCGGGGCAATCATTTGCCAGCGCTCACTAACAGAGTAGGGGCTACTACCTTCAACAGCTGCAAATCGGAGCATATCGTCTTGGTGCTTAACTGCTCGCGCTATTGCCACAACGCCATTTCTTCCAGGGTATTGCGCTAAGCGCTCTATGGCTGCTGCACGAATAATATTGGCTTGCTGGTGGTCTTGCGACAAATAAGACAAGCTATCCACAGACTGTGGATTGCCAACTCTAGCACTGGCAAACGCGCTACTAAAATGTTGTGGTTGTAAAGTGTTTAACTCAGGATACCAATTGTTTAAATGGGTTGTTGCCCAGTCAACGGACTTATCCTGATGGCATTGATTACATGCATTTGGTGAGCCGAGTCTTTGGGTATTTGCAGGCTTTGGAATGCTGAAGCTATGATCACGCCTATCGTCAATTTGCATATAAGTGGTTTCAGGCATGTGACAATTTACGCATTGAGCACCGGCGTTATCATCATGATTATGATGTTTTTTATTATCAAACTCTGCAGGGTTATGACATTGGCTACAAAGTGCATTACCTTTTAACAGAGTTTCGGTTGAGTGAGGGTTATGGCAGTCACTACACACTACACCATTTTTGTGCATTTTTGATTGTAAGAATGAGCCGTAAACATAGTTTTCATCATACACTTGGCCATCATCATGATATTGCGCCTGCGCAATTAGATTAAGTTGATAACGGTCGCCAAATGGCTGTGCGACTAAAGCATTACTATCACTGATCTGAAGACGCCGACTATGGCATTGGGCGCAGGTCTGTAATTGCTCCGTAGCTTTTAAACCGTTAGGTTTGGCGGTAGGTGCATTGCTGCTTAAGCGTGTCCAATTCTGCACAGGTTTTGAAAGGTCGCGATTAAAACCAAGATCCTCTTTAGAGTGTGATTTTTGTTTTACGCTGGTTACGTCTGCTATTTGCTTTGAAGCAGATGTTTGCTCTGTTTTTGATTGTGATTTTGGCTGTGTTGCCGCCCAAGCTAGGTGTTCACTTGCCGCGCCATGGCAGGCCTCGCAACCCACGTTTATTTCAGAAAATTGCGTACTAAAAGAATTAGTTGCTTGGTTGTAGTTCTTTTTTACATTGGTTGAGTGGCAATCTGCACACATATGGTTCCAATTTTGACCAACATTGAGCCAATAAAAGTCTTGATGCTGCTCGCTGTTATCTGGGTAGAGATAAAACCACTTTTGGCCACCATCTTCAATTGGTCGGTTATCCCAAGCAAAAGGAATAAGCTGTACTCGGCCGTCTTCAAATTCAACCATATATTGCTGTAGCGGATAATAACCAAAGGTATAACTGATTTTATAATCCGTCGCTTGGCCTTTGCGGTTCGCAAGCTTAACCCAGTAGTTTGCATCTTTAGTAAAAAACTCTGCCTTTTCTGCACCATGATTGATGCTGACTTGATTGAAATCGCCAAAAACGCTGTAAGAGTTAGCATGTTTCATTGCCATATCGTGATCAGAGCCAGTCCAATCCTCAAATGCTTGTTGGTGACACGTTTTGCAGCTAAAGGAGCCAACAAAGTCGGCAGAATAAGACATTGAAATGGAACTGCTAATTAACACAGAGCTTGCAAGCGCACCAAGGAGAGAGTTTTTTATAAAGTCTTTGATAGTTACATCCTTTTTATCAAATCTATAAAATTGCAGGTTCCTCTTGAACCTAAACCGGAAACTAAGTCATATCAGTAACTGATAAAGCCAGCTCTATTTAGTCATTTTAGAGTTCGTCTATTTTACTAACGGTAAGCGTGTTGCCGCTTAAATAAATGCTTAGCTAACTTATTGTCTAACATCGCCGATCATTAGCCGCTTGTCTATTGTTGCAAGTGTAAAACCAAGACTATTTTGTGCGCTGCTGCACAGGCATAAAAGACTAACTATGCTCGGATAGCTAAACCCGTTACAGTTTTAGCAATTAAAAAATGGCAGAAAGCCAATTTACCTATGGTAGGCCGATAGTATGCGCATAGAAGATTTAAAGCTGTTTACCATAGTGGTGGAGCTTGGCAGTTTTACTGCTGCAGCAACCGCGCTCGATCTACCAAGAGCCAATGTCAGTAGGCGGATTGGCGAGCTTGAAAAGTCATTGAACGCCCAGCTGTTTTTCCGCACAACTCGCCAATTAAGGCTGACGCAGCACGGTGAAACTTACTATCACGATTTGCTAAATGTGCTTGATGGTTTTGAACAAGCAAAAAATAAGTTACTAGATTTAGATGAAAAGCCTATAGGTAAAGTTAAACTCGGCTTCTTACCTGAAAGCGACGAAGCCTTACAGCCAGTACTGGCAAAGTTCCAGCGCTTGTATCCAGATATTGAGCTTGACCTTCGCTTTACCAATAACTATGTCAACGATATCTACAGCCAAGGGCTCGATTTCGTAGTACACGCAGGCAAAATCCAAGACTCCGGTTTTATCGCACGCAAATTATTAAGCCTAGGTCGTGGCATGTATGCCAGCCCAGACTATATTGCCCAACATGGCGCGCCTAAAGCCTTAGCTGAACTCGCTGAGCACCAAGCAATATGTTATCGCTGGCCCGATGGCACATTGGATGACAATTGGGACTTAATTTCAGATAGCGTAAAAGTAAACTGCAAATTGAGTTGTAATCATATGGGCTTTATTCGTCGCGCTATTGTTGGCGGGCAGGGCATTGGCTTTATGCCACCTTTGTTTGCGTTAGGGGCAATTGAAAGCAAAAGCTTAGTGCGGATCTTACCTGAGTATGAATCAAAAAAAGAAGATGTCTGGCTTATCTATCCAGACCGTAAAGGCATCAGTTTACCAACTCGGTTATTGATTGATTTTTTATTACAAGAAATTCCACTCTACACTGCATTGTCTTAATTATCGTGACAGTGTGGTGCATTACTGGCAGATTATCTCAATAAGTTAAACACTTACACTCTCTCCAATTAATCTATTTGGAGAGAGAGATGAAGATCTCAGGTTCTAAACTTATCCCACTGTCAGTTGTGCCGCTGGCGTTATTAATACTAAATGGCTGTAGCGAAGCCCCAGCCAGGACAGCAACCAGCCAAACTGCCATTCAAAAGATTGAGCGCCCGGTGCAGATCATGTTGCTTGATGATTCACAGCAAACCAATGTCAGGCGTTTTTCTGGTGTATTAGAAGCAACCAATACCGCTCATCTTGCATTTAAAGTGCCTGGAACCATTGCAGCGATTTTAGTTAAAACGGGTGATAGCGTTGAAAAGGGTCAACTGTTAGCGCGGTTAGATCCCCACGACTATCAAGTTAATGTTATCGAACTAAAAGCGCGCCAAGCCGAGGCCGAAGCGGCTTTTCAACTCGCTAAAGCTGAGCTTAAGCGTGTTAAACAAGCCATTGCTGATGATGCGATTTCCCAAGTAAACCTTGATCGCGCAAAAAGCGGCTATAAGCGCAGCCTAGCCATGCGCGATGTGATGACGCAAAACCTACAAAAAGCACAAGACGCCTTAGCCTACACAGAACTTAAAGCGCCGTTTAGCGGCGTGATTGGCTCTAAAGCACAACAAGCCTTTGAGCAAACAGCGCCGGGAAACCCACTCTTTTCACTGCATCAACTTGGTGAAATGAAAGCCGTTATTGATGTGCCAGAAAATCTCATGTTAGCCCTAGATCCACAACAAGCTGCTCAGGTGAGTTGGCACGGCGAGACTAAAGCCATTATGGCTAGTTTGAGTGCTAAAGATGCGCTCGCGGATCCAATCAAACAAACCTATCAAGTCGAGTTTGTATTAAATCAAACGACCAAGGCGCTGCCCGGTAAAGCGGTGAGTGTTGAAGTGGGCTTTGATGCCAAATCAGCCAGTTTTTGTGTGCCTTACGGCGCCATTATCAATGAGGGCAGTAAAAAAAGCGTTTATTTGATTAAAGAGCATAGAGCCGTAAAAACACCAGTGACACTGGATTCATTACAAAGTAATAGTGCGTGTTTAACCGGTGCGCTTAGCGCCGGTGATGCAGTGGTAACGGCGGGTGTGCATTACCTAAAAGCTGATCAAGTTGTTAGCTACACCGTGACTAAAGCATTTAGCTATTAGGAGAACTAAGATGAATTTAGCTGAATTTGCCATAAAACAGCGGGTGTTTGTGCTGTTTTTCAGTGTGCTGTGCGTCATAGTGGGTCTGATTTCCTATTTTGAATTAGGCAAACTTGAAGATCCTGCCTTCACCGTCAAAAGCGCGGTGGTGGTGACCCTTTATCCCGGTGCATCAGCCAAAGAGATTGAGCAACAAGTAACTGATAAGATTGAGACTAAGCTACAAGAGATGGGCTCAATGTGGAAATTACGCTCTTTGTCCCGACCAGGCAGCTCGATGATTTTCATTGATCTAAAAGAATCGACAAATTCAAAAGACTTGCCGCAAGAGTGGGATTTACTAAGACGTAAAATTGCCGATGTGAAACTGACTTTACCAGCCACAGCGCAAATAAGCATAGTTCAAGATGAGTTTAGTGAAGTCTACGGCATGCTATTTAGTGTTCATGGTAAAAATGCTCAGCCTGAAGAGCTAAGACAATACGCCAAAGAGCTACAGCGGCGCATCAAAACAGTGGCTGGGATCAAGAAAATTGAGCTTCATGGCGTGCAAAGCCAAGCTGTATATATTGATCTACCCGACGAGCGTCTTGCCCAATATGGTTTGTCTTCGGTGCAGGTTATCAACCAACTGGCCAGCCAAAACTTAACATTTGATAGCGGCAGCTTTGCTGCTGATCAGCAACGGATCCGCATTGATCAAAGTAGTGCGTTTAAGTCAGTAAACGACATTAAAAACCTGATTATAAAAGGCGGTGCAGGTCAGTACAGCACCGGACTTATTCGCTTAGGCGATGTCGCCGACGTCAGCTTAGGTTATAAAACACCGGCAACGAGCTTAAGCCGTTTTAATGGCGAACCAGCTATTACTTTGGCAGTGAGCCCAGTAAATGGCATCAATGTGGTCAGCCTTGGTGAAAGCTTGACGCAGATTATTGCAGATTATCAGGCAGAACTGCCTTTAGGCATAGAGATTGGCACGATTGCATTTCAGCCTGATGAAGTTGAAAAATCAATTGCCGACTTTGTGATTAATTTGCTTGAAAGTGTGGTGATAGTATTTGCTGTACTGTTGATCTTTATGGGCTTTAAAAGCGCAACTATAGTCGGCGGTAGCTTGTTGTTCACTATTTTGCTGACATTGATCTATATGTATATCGCAGGCGTAGATCTGCAGCGAGTGTCACTGGGTACCTTTATTTTGGCCTTAGGCATGCTGGTGGATAACGCAATTGTAATCACAGATCTGTTCGTAGTTAAGTTAAATCAAGGCATTGAGCGCAGCAAAGCGGCAATAGATTCGGTTAAAGAAACGGCTAAACCTTTACTTGCAGCAACTGTAATTGCGATTATGGGTTCAAGTCCAGTTCTATTCTCGCAAACCGATGCCGGTGAGTTTGCTAGCTCAGTGTTTCTGATCATCTGTTCGTCTTTGCTATTTTCATGGTTAGTTGCAGTCACCTTAACGCCATTACTTTGTTGGCTATGGATAAAGCCAACTAGCAAAAAAGAGCAAGCCGTATCTAAACCAAGTCGCTATCAAGCCGCTGTCGTTTGGACAGTGAATCACCCGGTTAAAGCTATCTCTTTGGTGGTCCCACTACTGCTTGTGACTGCCTTAGCGGTGCCATATGTCGCTATCAATTTTATTCCAAGCTCAGATAGACCAATGCTGTTTCTTGACTATTGGTTACCTAACGGTAGCAAGATAGAGCAGACTTCATCTGATATGAAAAAAATTGAAGCTTGGTTAATAGAACAGCCGGAAGTAACGACGATTTCAAGCTATGTAGGCGCAAGCGCACCGCGTTTTTCAGTCACGGTTGAGCCAGAGCCATTTGACTCAAGTTACGGGCAAATCGTTATCAATGTGACAGATTATGATGCCATTGCTGATTTAACCAAACGCGGTGATCTCTGGCTTGCGCAGCAGTTTCCTAACGCTGAACCAAGATTCAGAGCGCTCAAGCTAGCAACTAAAGATAAATTCAGTATCGAGGCAAGGTTTACAGGTCCAGATCCTAAGGTACTGCATCAGCTAGCCGATGAGGCGAAGCTTATTATGCAAGACAACGCCAACATTAAATATGTGCGTGACGACTGGCGCCAAATGAGCAAAGTTATCACACCTATCATTAACCAAGAACAAGCACGTCGAGCAGGGTTGAATCGTACCGATATTTCTATGGCGATGAAACGAGCGACCGAAGGCGTGACCATAGGCACCTTAAATCAAGCTGATCAATTGATCCCTATTAGCTTTAGAAGTAGCGATGCCGATCTTAGCTCGCTTGAAACCTTACCAGTGCGCTCAATGCTTGCTGGTCATAGTGTGCCGCTTGGCCAAGTGGTCGATGGTTTTGAACTTAAAGCCGAAGAAAGCATGATCTGGCGTCGTAATCGCTTGCCGACAATTACCGCCCAAGCTGATGTGTTTGATATCACGCCAGCACAGGCGCGTAATCAAATTAAAGACCAAATTGAAGCCATAAACTTACCGGCAGGATACGCGTTTGAGTGGGGCGGTGAGTACTATGATGAAAACCGCGCAATAAACGACACCCTAAGCCAAATGCCAAAAGCCTTGTTGATGATGGTGGTGATTATGGTGGCAATGTTTAACGGCTTTAAACAACCGGCCATTATCTTAATCACCTTACCGCTAGCGGCTATAGGCGCGACATGGACACTACTGTTACTGGATAAACCATTTGGCTTTATGGCACTGATTGGCGCGATTACGCTTTCAGGCATGATCATTAAAAACGGCATTGTATTGATGGATCAAATTGAGCTGGAACGAAGTCAAAACAAACCGTTAAAACAAGCTGTACAAGAGGCGACATTAAACCGAACCATGGCTATTTCTATGGGCGCTCTCACCACTGCGCTAGGTATGATCCCACTGTTAAGTGACCGACTATTTGATCAAATGGCGTCAACCATTATCGGCGGTCTAGCTGCGGCAACCTTGCTGTCGTTGTTTATTATGCCGGCCTTTTACTGCCTGTTTTATCGAAACTCAGATAAAGCCTCAGTAACCGACAACCTTGAACAATCAGCTGAGCAGCAATTAGCTCAGGAGCAATAATCATGAAATCTTTAACACTTGCACCAATCGCTTTTGCAATAATGCTATCGGGTTGTGCGGTAGGCCCCGACTATCAAGTGCCAACAACTAACCTTGCTAGCGAATATCTGTTTCAAGGAGCAGAAGGAACACAAGCTAAAGAGTTAAACCTTGATAATAACGCGCAGCATGACACCTGGTGGCATGGCTTTAACGATCCGGTACTTAACAAGTTGGTTGTTGATGCACAAAGCCAGTCTATATCGTTAAAAATAGCCGCAGAACGAATAAAAATGGCGCAGTCTTATCAAACCGCTATTGAGTCTTTTAAAGTGCCAACGGTGAACTTAGGTGCGGGCTTTGGTAACTATCAGATTAGTGACAATGATCCGTTACTGGGCGGCGCAATCACAGCGACAAACCCTTTAACAGGAAAGGAACTTGGATTAGTTGATGATAATAAGAGTGCATTTTTCGCAGGCGCGACCATAGCGTGGCAAGCCGATCTATTTGGCCAGATTGACCGCCAAGCAAATGCCGCGGCTATTCGTAAGCAGCAAGCTGAGATAATGCGTCAAGGCTTAACCACTTTGATTACCTCAGATGTGATCCATAACTATTTGCAAATGCGTGGCGCACAAGAGCGCAAACATATCGCGCTTAACACCGTCGCAGATCAACAGCGCACCTTAGATTTGGTTAAGCTAGTGATCAAAAGCGGTTACGGCTCAAAGCTTGATGAAGCACAAGCCAAAGCGATGTTAGCTGCAACTCAAGCTGTAATACCACAGCTTGAGATCGCGGAAAATGTTCATAAACAGCGACTCGCTATTTTGCTGGGTGAAACACCTAAGCAAGTGATGAAAAGATTTACTCAAACCAGCACACTGCCAAGCTTTAAAGGAGTGATCCCCACAGGTTTGCCTGCTGACTTATTGACTCGTAGGCCAGATATCAAAATAGCTGAACGGGAGATGGCAGCCCTTAATCAAGAGCATGGCGCTGCGATTGCCGCTAAATATCCTAAAGTGTATTTAACGGGCTCACCGGGAGTATTAGCCAAAGATTTTGACGATCTGTTTAGCAGTGACTCAGTGTCTTGGCTTGCTAGCGTTGGCGTGAGTTGGAACCTATTTGATGGCGGGCGAGGTGATGCCATGGTCGATCTGCAACAGGCGCGCTTCGATGCCAGTGTGCTTAAGTATCAACATACGGTTATCGCCGCTTTTGGTGAAGTCGAAACCTTGTTACAAGGATATGGCCATAGTCAGCAATATGTCAGACTCGTGTCAGAGGCTGAAGCTGAAACCAGTAACGCAGTTAATAAAGCAAAATCTCTGTATAAAGCAGGCTTAACTGATTACCTGTCAATTTTAGATGCCCAGCGACAACACAACCTGCTCAAAGATCGTGTCGTCGCCGCGAAATTGCAAACGGCTCACCTAACCATAGGGTTACACAAAGCGTTAGGGGGAGATTGGCAACAACCACAGCAAGGCTAGCTTGTTAAATTAGCCATAAAGCTCGCGAGTAAAAGTCGTCTCTATACACTTCAACGAGCAGCGGCCTAAGTCGTTGCTCGTTTGCCCTTTCAATCCCAATCACTTAGCCGCATCTCTAGCATAATTGCGTCTATAGTCACGTTCAAATAGTACAAATAAATCGCGCAATTTAGCTGCCACACTGTAAACAATTTGCGCCTGTTTGCTGAAAAAGTGCCCATGCTGTCCGTTAGACTTTACTGTAACTTTGTCGACAATTTGTTGGTTTACTGTTGACTATAATGTTTTATCTGGCTAGATTGTCGACAATCCATTAAGCACTAATATTCGAATATTTGATGACATTTTTTAACGAACAGCCTATTACCAGTGCCGATAAGACCTTTTTTCAACTACGTAAAGAGATAGTTGAAGGAGAGATAGTGCAGGGCTCAAAGTTAAGTGAAACAGAGTTGTCGACAAAATACAGTGTTAGCCGCGCGGTGATCCGAGAGGCCATTAACCGCCTCGAGGCTAGCCATTTAGTTGAACGTAAGGCCAATGTCGGCGCCAGAGTGGTGAGTTTAACTGCCGAAGGGTTACTTGAGTTATATCAAGTGCGCGAGTCGCTTGAAGGTATGGCCGCGAGACTTGCCGCATTAAATATGACCGATCAGGAAATAACCGATCTGCAATCGCTGCTAAGCAGTCACTTTAACGAAGTTAAATCCGGTCAGTCTTATTATCAAGAGGCGGGCGATGTCGACTTTCATTATCGAATCATTCTAGGCAGTAAAAACAAGCATCTAATTTCAATGCTTCTCGATGGCATTTATCACTTAGTGCGTATGTATCGGGTGCAGCTAGGTATGAGTGGGCCAAGAGTGACCACCGCTTTTGATGAACATAAACATATTGTACAAGCCATCTGTAATCGTGATGCTGAATTAGCTGAAATGCTGATGCGTCGCCACATTTTGTACTCAAAATCGAGCATAGAAAACAAACTAGAACACACGATGCAGTGATATTGCAGCCGATTGCTAACGCTACAATCGTTTAAAGCAGTAAGGCACAGATAAACATATTTAATAACAGATAAAACAATTGTCAGTGAGCTTGGAATATCGCCTTTTAAAAGCTGGTATTTCAAGCAAATAAATATAAGGAATACACCATGAGCGCAGGTAAGAAGTTTCGCGAAGCATTAGTGGCAAATAAGCCGCTGCAAATTGTCGGTACCATTAATGCTTATTCAGCCATGATGGCAAAGAAGATCGGTCACCAAGCCATCTATCTTTCAGGCGGTGGCGTAGCAAATGCATCATACGGCTTACCAGACTTAGGCATGACATCGTTAAACGATGTGATTGTAGACGTACAGCGCATTACTTCAGCTTGTGACTTACCGCTAATGGTTGATATCGACACAGGTTGGGGCGGCGCTTTTAATATTGCTAAAACCATACGCGACATGGAAAAAGCCGGCGCAGCAGCGGTGCATATGGAAGATCAAGTGGCGCAAAAGCGCTGTGGTCATCGCCCAAATAAAGAGATAGTGTCAACTGAAGAGATGGTTGACCGCATTAAAGCGGCAGTTGATGCCCGCACCGATCCTGACTTTTTCATTATGGCGCGCACTGACTCATTTGCTCAAGAAGGTCTAGAGGCGGCAATCACCCGTGCTAAAGCTTATGTTGCAGCGGGCGCTGATGGCATTTTTGCTGAAGCGGTGAAAACAGAAGAGCATTACCGCGCATTTGCCGACGCGCTTGATGTGCCAATTCTTGCCAATATTACTGAGTTTGGCCAAACAGAATTATGGAATAAACAGCAACTGGGCGAGTGGGGCGCATCTATGGTGCTGTATCCGTTAAGTGCTTTTAGAGCCATGAATAAAGCGGCTGAGATGGTGTATAGCTCAATATTAGAAAACGGCGATCAAAAAGCGGTTGTTGATTCAATGCAAACCCGCATGGAGCTATACGATTACTTGGGTTACCACGATTACGAGCAAAAGCTAGATAAGCTATTTGCTGAAGGCAAAAATCTGTAAACAAGATTGAATAGCTAACAAGTTCAATAAGCTATAGGGTGAGAATTCAAGGTTAAAGTAAATAGTTAACCTCATAAATTGTAAACAAACGGCAGTACCTTACAAACGTTAGCGTGATGGATAAGCGCTAACGTAATAAATATAAAAAGCCCGCGGTTAACCCTGACGGGCCAACAAATAAAAGGAAGAGAGCAATGGTTGATAAAAAGTTAGGCGGAGCAGGTCTACGCGGACAAAGCGCAGGCGAAACAGCTTTATGTACAGTGGGTAAGTCAGGTTCGGGATTAACCTATTGTGGTTATGACGTAGCAGATCTTGCCGATAACGCATCGTTTGAAGAAGTGGCCTATTTACTGTTTAACGGTGAATTACCTAATCAAACTCAGCTTGATCACTATAAAACTGAGCTTTTCGCTCAGCGCGATCTTCCACAAGCCTTAAAAGAGGTGTTACAACGTATTCCTGCTGACGCTCACCCAATGGATGTGATGCGTACAGGTTGTTCTTTTTTAGGTAACCTAGAGCCTGAAAACGACTTTAGCGAGCAAAACAAAGCGGCCAACCGCTTACTAGCAGCGTTTCCTGCCATTATGTGTTACTGGTACAAGTTCTCTCACGAAGGTGTTGAAATTGACTGTGTAACTGATGAAGATTCAATTGGTGGTCACTTTTTACACCTACTTAATGGCAAAGCGCCATCTGAGCTACACCGCCGCGTAATGGATGTGTCACTAATTTTGTACGCTGAGCATGAGTTCAACGCATCTACCTTTACCGCTCGTGTGTGTGCATCAACTTTATCTGACATGTTCTCATGTATCACTGGCGCAATCGGTACATTACGCGGCCCACTGCACGGTGGCGCTAACGAAGCAGCAATGGATATGATCCAAAAGTTCACATCGCCAGCTGATGCCAAAGAGCAAATGGCAGGCATGCTTGCACGTAAAGAGAAGATCATGGGTTTTGGTCACGCAATTTACCGCGAGTCTGATCCACGTAACGTGATCATCAAAGCTTGGTCTGAAAAGCTAGCACATGAGTTTGGTGATACCTCACTTTACGATATCTCAGTCGCTTGTGAAGAGTTTATGTGGGACACCAAAAAGCTGTTCTGTAACGCTGACTTCTTCCATGCTTCTGCATATCACTTTATGGGCATTCCAACTAAGTTATTTACGCCTATCTTTGTTTGTTCACGCTTAACAGGCTGGGCTGCACACGTAATGGAACAGCGCTCAAACAACCGTATTATCCGTCCAAGTGCTGATTACACAGGTAGCGAACCACGCAAAGTTAACCCTATTAGTGAAAGATAATCATAGCTAAATAAATCAGCAGCAATAAAGTTTTGCTGCTGACTTTTATGTCCAAAGCTATTAATGGCTTAAGCTCTATCAAAATAATTCAATGCTAAATCTAGCAAAAGCTAGCGCTAGTAATAATAACTGAGCTTGAGCTTTCCATTTGTTACCACGCCTTAAAATGGAACGCGTTATGACCCAATTAAATACCCAATACCGCAAAGCGTTAGCGGATACCGAGCTTGATTATTTCGACACCGAAGCGGCCGTGAATGCCATTAGCCCAGGCGCTTACGCCAAGCTGCCTTATTGCTCTCGTGTTTATGCCGAGAACTTAGTACGTCGCTGCTCGCCAGAAACACTAACCGCTAGCCTAAAACAGATCATCGAACGTAAACGTGATTTAGATTTCCCTTGGTATCCCGCGCGTGTTGTTTGCCACGATATCCTTGGCCAAACCGCATTAGTGGATTTAGCAGGTTTACGTGATGCTATCGCAGAAAAGGGCGGCGACCCTTCAAAAGTAAATCCAGTAGTGCCGACCCAGTTGATTGTGGATCACTCGCTTGCGGTAGAACATGCTGGTTTTGAAAAAGACGCATTTGAAAAAAACCGCGCCATTGAAGACAGACGTAACGACGATAGATTCCACTTTATCAATTGGACCAAAACTGCGTTTGAGAACATTGATGTGATCCAGCCGGGTAACGGCATTATGCATCAAATTAACTTAGAGAAAATGTCGCCAGTTGTGCAAGCACGCGACGGCGTAGCCTTTCCAGATACCTTAGTTGGCACCGACAGCCATACACCGCACGTGGATGCCTTAGGCGTAATCGCTATCGGCGTAGGTGGTCTTGAAGCCGAAAGCGTAATGTTAGGCCGACCATCTTATATGCGTTTGCCAGATATTGTAGGCGTAGAGCTGGTGGGCGAGCGTCAAAGTGGCATTACCGCCACTGACATTGTTCTGGCAATCACCGAGTTTTTACGTAACGAAAAAGTCGTTTCAACTTATCTTGAGTTCTTTGGCGAAGGTGCAAGCAACTTAACTCTTGGCGATCGCGCAACCATCTCTAACATGACCCCAGAGTTTGGTGCCACAGCAGCCATGTTCTATATCGATGAAAAAACCATTGATTACTTAAAGTTAACTGGCCGTGACGACAAGCAAGTTAAGCTAGTGGAAACCTATGCTAAACAAGCAGGCCTGTGGGCGGATAGCCTAAAAGATGCTGAATATGAGCGTGTGCTGCGTTTTGATTTATCAAGCGTAGGCCGCAACATAGCAGGGCCGTCTAATCCGCATCGCCGTGTATCAACAGCCGACTTAGCAGATAAGGGCATAAGCGCGCCTTATGCCAACAAAGCGGAAGAAGAAGCAGGCTTAATGCCAGATGGCGCGTGTATTATTGCCGCCATTACCAGTTGTACCAATACCTCTAATCCACGCAACGTAATTGCCGCAGGTCTACTTGCCCGTAACGCCAATGCCAAAGGCTTAACTCGTAAGCCTTGGGTGAAAACCTCATTAGCACCCGGCTCAAAAGCGGTGCAACTGTATTTAGAAGATGCCAATTTACTGCCAGAGCTTGAAGCCCTTGGCTTTGGTATCGTCGGTTTTGCATGTACTACCTGTAACGGCATGAGCGGCGCGTTAGATCCGGTTATTCAGCAAGAAGTTATCGATCGCGATCTTTATGCCACCGCGGTACTCAGTGGTAACCGAAACTTCGATGGTCGTATTCATCCATACGCCAAGCAAGCGTTCCTTGCATCGCCGCCTTTAGTGGTTGCCTACGCCATTGCAGGTACGATTCGCTTTGATATTGAAAAAGACGTCTTAGGCCAAGACGAGCACGGCAATGATATTTTACTCAAAGATCTGTGGCCATCAGATGAAGAGATTGACGCCGTTATTAGCCAGAGCGTAAAACCAGAGCAGTTCCGCCAAGTGTATGAGCCGATGTTTGATATTAAAGTTGAATATGGCACCAACACTAATCCTCAATATGAATGGCGTCCACAAAGTACTTATATTCGTCGTCCGCCATACTGGGAAGGGGCATTAGCAGGCGAGCGCACCATGACAGGCATGCGTCCGTTAGCGGTTCTGGGTGACAACATCACCACCGATCACCTGTCACCATCCAATGCCATTATGCTCGACAGTGCAGCAGGTGCCTATTTACATAAAATGGGCTTACCAGAGGTGGACTTTAACTCTTACGCTACCCACCGCGGCGATCACTTAACCGCGCAGCGTGCTACTTTTGCCAACCCTAAGCTATTTAACGAAATGGTGACCCAAACTGGCCGTAATGGTGAAGTTGAAGTCAAGCAAGGCTCTTACGCTCGCATAGAACCAGAAGGTGTTGAATCGCGCATGTGGGAAGCGATTGAAACCTACATGGAGCGCAAGCAACCGCTGATCATCATTGCAGGTGCAGACTACGGCCAAGGCTCAAGTCGTGACTGGGCAGCAAAAGGTGTACGCCTAGCGGGTGTTGAAGTGATTGTAGCCGAGGGTTTTGAGCGTATTCACCGTACTAACCTTGTTGGTATGGGCGTATTACCGCTGGAGTTTACTCAAGGTGACAGCCGCCATACATATCAAATTGATGGTACCGAAACCTTTGACGTACACGGCGAGCGAACGCCCGGCGCAATGCTAACCGTGATCATGACTCGCCGAAATGGTGAAACCGTTGAGATCCCAGTTAAGTGCAGACTTGACACCTTAGATGAAGTCTCTATCTACGAAGCTGGCGGCATACTGCAACGCTTCGCCCAAGATTTTTTAGATTCTTCAACCTAGTGAAGAGCCTTCAGCTAGCTAGGAGTCTTCAGCTAGCTAGGAGTCTTCAACGTAATGAAGAGCCTTCAGCAAGCTAGGAGTCTTCAAGAGAGCCATCAGCGGATTAAGAGTAGAGCGTTAATCTTTGCTCTTTAATTCTTGCTGTTAAAAATAAGCCTTGCATGGGTTAGTTACCATGCAAGGTTAGCTCCAAATTGGGTTAACTCTTAAAGAAAACGCAAATATCAAAACTGACTAAGCGGCCAAACCAGCATTCAAACGGAAAAAACATGACCACTACAACGGATCAAAAACCAATATTTGCCCCACAAATTAAAGTGCCAGCCACCTATATGCGTGGTGGCACCAGTAAAGGGGTGTTTTTTAACTTAACCGACTTGCCAGCTGACGCGCAGGTTGCAGGCTGCGCCCGAGACAACTTGTTACTGAGAGTCATTGGCAGTCCAGATCCTTACGCTAAACACACAGATGGCATGGGCGGCGCAACATCCAGTACCAGTAAAACCGTGATCCTCGCTAAAAGTGATAAAGCCGATCACGACGTAGATTACTTGTTTGGTCAAGTGGCTATCGACAGACCTTTCGTTGACTGGAGCGGTAACTGCGGTAACTTGACCGCTGCAGTTGGTTCGTTTGCTATCAGCAACGGTTTAGTCGACAGTAGCCGCATTCCTCACAACGGCATTGCGGTTGTACGAATTTGGCAAAAGAACATTCAAAAAACCATCATAGCTCATGTACCTATCACCAATGGCGAAGTCCAAGAAACCGGTGATTTTGAGTTAGATGGCGTCACGTTCCCCGCAGCAGAGGTGCAAGTTGAGTTTGTCGATCCAGCCGATGGCGAAGGGGCTATGTTCCCAACGGGCAACTTAATCGATGATTTAAAAGTACCAACAGAGATTGTGCCAAGCGGCGTATTACAAGCCACTATGATCAATGCAGGTATTCCAACTGTGTTTATCAATGCCAGCGAGCTAGGCTATACAGGTGCTGAGCTGCAAGAGGCCATAAATGGCGATGCCAAGGCGCTTGCCATGTTTGAAACCATTCGCGCTTATGGCGCAGTGCAAATGGGCTTGATTAAACATATAGATGAAGCAGCCAGCCGTCAGCATACGCCAAAAGTCGCGATTGTTGCAGCGCCCATTGATTACACCTCATCAAGTGGTAAAGCAATTGCCAAAACGGATATTGACCTCAATGTTCGCGCGCTATCTATGGGTAAGTTGCATCACGCCATGATGGGCACAGCCGCAGTCGCCATTGGCACTGCAGCCGCAATTCCCGGCACCCTTGTAAGCCTTGCAGCTGCCGAAAGTAAAGCAAGTAAACACACAAGCGGTAAAGCCGATGACAATGGCTTTGTCACCTTCGGTCATCCATCTGGCACCTTAAAAGTCGGCGCAGAAGCCGCTGAGGTGAACGGCAACTGGCAGGTAAATAAAGTGGTAATGAGCCGCAGCGCCCGTGTACTTATGGAAGGTTGGGTGAGAGTGCCGCAAGGCTAAATCAGCGTTTGCTTAATATTAACAAAGCCACAGTTGTTGTGGTTTTTGTTAGAAATTAATTTTGACTTATTACCTTAACTCTACGCTAAATCTTTAACGGACTTAACCATACGCATGGTTTTTACTCCATGTTGCACATGTGTAGCCCAAGCCTTCTCCAGCTCTTTACTATCAAGAGTGGGGTAAAGCATTGTTAACGTACAATCAATTGCAAGAGTAAGGTCGCCTAACCATGTAACCTTATCTAAAACTAGTGAACCATCTAACTTAATAGTTGAGTCATGGTAGCGATAACCACTTTCAACTGATTTAAAAAATGCGAGTCTTGAAGCAACATTAGGCGTTATCTTAGCTTTCAACTTTAAGCGTCTTAGTTGCTCTTCAGTATCTTTAGGTAACTTTAGGCCGCGAGTTGGTAACATTATACAACCTCCGGTAGATCTTCACTTTGCCAAAAGTAGCCTTTATCTATGAATGAAGACTGTGTTTTAGCATCGAAAGTGATCTGGTAGCTCTGACTAATTTTACCTGCAAGCACATCAAAAAATCCTGCATCTACTTCTGTGTCAGTTGATAAAATGATCACTTGTTCTGAAGCCTCAGGGAAATAGTTTTCAATTAATTTATTTCTATGTTTTGAGTCTAAGCGACCTAAAGGAGTGTCGACTACAATAGGTAGTTTCTTACCAGCAACTTTTGCTAACGCATCCAACATCGCGATAGCATAGATTTGCTTTTCACCTGCAGACATCGATTTTCTGTCTATATTGCGTTTATTGTTGTTATACAAAGTCACATTAAAATTATTATGGTCAATGCTAGCTTTAATATCGAGGTCATCTTTTCTTGCGAGCTTTTTATAAGAAGTATTAAATTCAGACTCTAGCTGAGTTATGCGTACTTGACTTAAATGCTCCTTAAGTTGATTAAGTAACTCTATGACTGATGCTGCACGCGCAGCAGAGTCATTGTCACCAAATGCCCGTTTCATATCAGTATGCAGTTTTAATAAGCGTTGTGCTACTTGCTGCGCTTTAATGAATTTTTCTTTGGCATTTAAAAGTTTATCAGTGTACTTTTTTACCGCTTCTTTTTTGGTCAGTTCAAGTGCGCGAAGTTCATCAAATGCAATTTTAAGTTGTTCTTTTTCTGGCGCTCTCTCAATATTGACCGCTGCGCTATCAATTGTATCCTCAAGTGCCGTGAGAATAACTTTAAGTTTATTTACCTTATCAGACGATTGCTGGCTTAAACTTTCGATTTGAGAGTGAAGTAAACCGCTTTGCTGTACAGATATACCAAACTCTACTTCTGGTAACTTTATACTTTGTGTGAATGTTGAAATTTCATTCTGTAAAATTGCTAAAGTCGCATTGCTTTGCAACTGTGAATTGGCTAAAGCGTCTTGCAATTGAGGTAAAAACTGCTCAAATTGTACCGAAAAGTGCTGTCTAGACTGATAATCTGACTCCTGCTTTAAGTGCTCAGATAGCATTGCAAGCGTGTTAGGGGCAAGGCTCAACGGGTAACAACCATCGAGCTCTTTTAGGAGTTCAGTCTCAGAGTCTTGCTTACTAATAAGAAGGCTATCAACTTCTTTTTTAGTTTCTTCTCTGTCGTTAGCCCAAGCACCTCCACCACTCAATAGTTTTTGCTCAGCTACATTTACTTGTCGGCTAAGTTCGGTGATCACGTTATAGTGATTATCCGCATCATTTCTTAGCTGTCTGGCTTCTTGCAGGTATAGAAGCTTTTCAGACTCAAGAGTCTCAAATTCAGTTTGCAGCTGAGTCGTAGCTGAAGATATTCCAACTCTTTTAAGATAAATTCTTAAATCTTCTTGTAATCGTTGGACGATGTTTAAGCCTAACAGTTTGCTAACAGCGTCCTTTAGTGCAAAGCCGTTATTGTCCTCTGCAAGATCCGCAATTTTCTCGCCATCGAAAAAGACTAAATTTGCTACACCTGATGGTACTAATTCGAGTAAGAATGCCTGAGCCTGTTCGTAGTTAAGCTCACTTCGAATAACGTCATTTTCAATAACAACCAAAGTGTCTGCTTCACCAGATGACCAAGTTCTCGTGATATGGTACTCGACGGCTTTACCTTCACGGATGTAAGCAAACGTAATTTCTACAGACGCTCGTAAAGGATCACTGATATGATTTGAATGGTGAATCAAACCTGAGAGATGTTCTATATAACCTTTTTGACTCGTAACTTCATCAAAAGCCATTCGTCCAAGAAGCGCGTAACGAATAGCCGTTAGGATTGAAGTTTTTCCAGCACCATTTAGTCCACCAAACAGTACAATAGGTGAGCCGACTTCAGGCATGAGGTTTATATCATGACGCCCAGAGAATACTCGAAAGTTTTCTAGAGTGAGAGTTTTAATAATCATCGTTTAAAATTCTTTATTCAACATGGCAGTGATGCCATCAAGTTCAGCACCAATGTCTGTTAAATCCTGAGTTAGGGCGTAGTGAATCGCTTTTTCATTTTCACGTTTATTTTTTGCGTGTTCAACAGAGCCCCAATCTTGAGCCAATATTCTATCAATACGCTGGAATAAGCCTTGTCGCTTACCTAAGCCATTGAGGCTGACCTCTAATTCGATGAGTTTTCTAACCAAGTCAGCTGATGTCTCATACTGCGTAGCTAATTGATCGATAACCTGAGCTTCAAGCTCACCAAAATTGCTAACATCATCTTTCGGAAAGTTGATCTTGCCTTTACCATAAACGGATTCGTAAATACTCGGCAGTTCGTCAGCCCAATCAGGTGTTAACGGATCATTTCTCCACTGATATCGAATTTCGTGAAGCTCGTCCTCAGTAATTAAGCTCGCTTCATGGCCAGCTAAATTAAGATCTTTCTCCATAGTTAGCAGATGGGCAAGCCACTCTTTTCTTAGATGAAGAAAATAAGGGCCTTGAATAAATTCAACATTCTTTTCATCTTGCAAACCATGCTTAACGCTTACTTTGCCATCTCGGCGTCTATCTTGGCGATAGAGTTGCTTAACACTTGGTTCAGTCGTTGAGTGTAAGAAGTTACGGAATTTTGCTAACGGTTCCAACCACGTTTCACCGTTAGCAATTAAACCATCTATGGCTTTATCTTTGGTCACAACAGTACATGTCCAACAACCAAACCGAGATTTACCACAGCCGGGAGAACTCGCAGTTTCAACTAATGGGCACTCACCACTAGTAGAGTTAGTACTATCGTATAACTCTACTAAACCAATATTACTGGTACCCCAAGGGCTTTCCCATGGTTCCATATCCTCGTATTGGCCTGGCGCGACTCGTTGACCTAAAAGATGCCAAACATCATTTACTCCCCAATCTTTAATTGGAGCATAACGCCGGTAAGATGGGTCAGAGTCATCAAAGTAGCTATCACTTGAGTGATACTTTTCTATGATGGCTTGACGATTTACACTTTCAGCTGCGCGAGACCCAATCATCACAATAGGGCTCTCATTACTACTGAACTGCGCCTTAGCAAAATGCTTAAAAGGATTTAGTTTAATCTTTTCCGTACACCAGCGGTTTAGTCGCAAATTCGGGGCAGGGTAGCCACGGCCTAACAAACGAGCCCAAAAAGTATCCTGAGTTTTAGGAGTGATGATCTTGGTTTCAATTGGTAAGCCAAGTTGATCTGCCGTTCTTTGCACAGCTTTAATCGTCTTAAGCGTTTTACTTAAGTAAATAGGGACTTCAGCGAGAGTGTCGCAAAAAACAACATACACCTTATTTTTACGCTGTGCAGGTGAAAGCCCCAACAGTGCAAAAAACATTAACGTTAAAATAGCGGTAGAATCCTTACCACCACTAAAAGCGACAACCCAAGGTTGGCTCTCTTCAAGATATAGGTATTGTAATTCAGCGACTTGTTCACTCAAAGGTCGACCTGAAAATACTTGGTCGTTAATAAAATCTAGATAAACTGAAATATCTTCATATTGATAAAACTGATGCATGTTACTTTTCAAATTCATTTTCAAGTTGTTGTTCTTGCGGAGTCAAAGCAATAGAAAGAGCTTGACGAATAATATTGGCCGTTAGCTTTATACTGGTTGTTGTTTTCGATAAACGACCGTGGTGCATGGCTCTATTGTCCCATAACGGGTTCGCCTTACGCCAATCAATATTCCTGATGAGTTCGATTTTTTGTCGCCAGTCATCGGGGTGCTGAGATAAAAGAGATTGCCCCACCATACCTAAAGCCTGCAACCCTACGCCGTGAGCGTTGATAAATTCCTGCCTTAACTGGCTTGGAGATATCTCCTTCGCTTGGACCATCTGCCATTCGGCTACGTGTTGGTTAACTAGTGACCAATATTCACTCGCTAATTCTAAATCTTCATCGGAAAAAGAAGCTTTAGACCCCTTATTAAGCAATATTTGCGTAGCTTGTTTAATACTGCTTAATGTAAATAACTTGGCACTCTTTAGTGCAACAGAGGATTTTTCCATTTCTGTATAAGCAACAAAAGGGGCAACATTTAATGCCAAATGCCTAGCAACTGCGGCTGAGGAATCCCGAAAATCATATAACGAACTGATCGAAGGGCTAGGGCGTACAGCGTGTTTATTCAAATCAGCAAACATCTGTTGGCTTCTTTGAAGGCCTTCATCAACGAAAAATAATACAGCGATATTATCTTGGCCTAATTCAGGCTTCTCTTTAATCGCTTCTTCTATGGCTGCGCGGCGGTGTTGGCCATCATTAATCAGTATTTGTGCCTCCATAGGTACATGTAATGTACCTAAGTCACTGCCTTCACTAGCTGCATGAAAAGTCACATTTTTTTCAACAGAAGCTGTTAATGCAGAAAACACATACCCCTTCGGGTTATCAACTAAGTAACGGGTGATCTCCGGAATTCTAGCTTTGTTAACCGAGCGCTGTGCTCTAAGTTCTGCAGGAACTTCCTCTTCATCAAAAATAAAGATCTTGGGAATGATCCGAAGGGGGCATGTGGCGATGTAAAAAGGGCGATCTGCCTGTTGGCCTCTAACCGCAGGAAAAGAATAAAAAAAGTTACTATCGACTTGACTCATGTTCGCGACTTTATACGTTACTGGAACTTATAGTACGTGATTATATACGTACCAAATTTAAAATCAACGTATAAAAGTCGCTTACTAACTTAGCTTTTAACATAATGTATGACAAGCTATCAGTTTCTTTAAGTTATTGTTTTGTAGTGATTAAAGATGTGATTTAATGACTCAAAATTAATGACAGGGACGAGTTGTTATGACTACCCCAGATAGACCTGAACTTAACAAAAAAATCATTCTAAACCTCGCTAATCCGACTGACGTAGTTGACTTAAGCTTCAAACAAATTTTTCAGCAGGAAGCGCGAAGAGAGCTATTTAATAAGATAATAGCTCAGATAGAACAGCAAACTACAACTAATAGTAATGATTCAGATGAAATATTTTATGAAAGGTATCACAACGCTATAACTATATGTGGATCTAGAGGAAGTGGTAAATCGACTCTTATAAGACATATTCTAACGAGCATGCATAAAGCGTCTAAGGGCTCTTATTTATCAGATCCAGAAGATGTTATTAAAGTTCCGGAAAGTCTGTCAGTATTGCCTGTTATTGATCCGACTCTAATTTCATCAAAAGAGCATGTACTGATAATATTGATATCTCAGATAAAAGAAAAAGTAAATGCTTCATCAAAGAATGCATCAGAAATCGATCTTGATGAGTTTTATAAGGCATTGAAACAGTTAGCTGGTGGACTTTGTCAGATTGATGGTATTGGTGCGTCTACAAACTACGGCGATGAATGGGAAGATAAATCATATATATTAGAAACGGGCCTAAATAAAGCGGCAGACGGTCGAACATTAGAAAAAAAACTTAATGATTTCATTGATAAAGCATTAAAAGTGGTTGATAAAAAGGCGTTCGTTGTTACGTTTGACGATATTGATACACAATTTGAACGTGGTTGGCCTGTTTTAGAAACGGTTCGTAAATACCTTACATCGATAAAATTAGTTATTTTGATTTCTGGTGATATTGAATTATATCAAACTTTAGTTCGAGCAAAACAATTTGAGTCAATAGGTAAGAATGTAATTGAGTATGATCGGCCTTCTGTATCTTTTCATCGAATGGAGGATGTTCGCTCTTTTGATGAAGACGCTTTAATCAATAAAGTAAGCGATCTCGAAGAACAATATTTAATGAAGGTATTGAAACCTGAAAAAAGAGTTCATATGTTGACTCTTCAACAGCGAGCATTACAGCAAAAACAACTTACACAACGAACAGATCTTGGAATATTGATTCAATTTAATTCTGAAGAAAACTATCCTAAAATTACGATTGAATCTTATTTGGAAAAAGTAGCCGAGGTTGGCTTTGGAATTTCAAAAAAAGTAGAACAACAAGCATTTTATTCTGCGGTATTAAACTTGCCAGCAAGAACATTAATGCAAGTAATGCATGCTACAAAACTACTTGTTTCTGTCGATAAAAATGGCGTTGTTGGCGCAGCTTTATCAAATGAGTATATTAATGAAAGAAAAGAACTGAGCTCTTTTAGCGTTCGTATAGCAGACTCTTTTTCTTCTACTATGAATAGTATTGGTATAAGTTATACTGATTTGCAGATATCGCACTTTTCTATTAATAAGCTTGTACAGTTATTTTGGAAGTGGGGGCTCAAACAAAATAAATGGGAGTCTTTTAGTAAGCTATATCCAACTTCACCAAACCAAAACATAAACAATAGAATTATAACCTTTTTAGCTATAGCAAATAGTCATATAAGATATGATATTAATAAGGCATTTGAATGGATGCTGCTTACCTCTTTACCTAAGTCGATATTTTTAGATTATAGAGATATTAGTACTTCAAATGTAGACGTAGTAAACGTTTTAGATTACATGGCAATTAATGATAGTTATTCAAGCTTTTTTGAGTCAGTAAATAAAGCAATGTTAGCTTCTATAAAGACACGAAAAGGAAAGGCGGAAACAAATGGTCTATATCGAGTCCCTTATAAAGATGTTGGCTTAGATATCGAAGTAATTCTATCTAAATTCTATAAAAGCTCAGTTCTAATTGATTCATATGAAAAGATAAAGGCTGCAGAAAATATAAAGAGGAACAAAGGTTCTAAATCGGCAGATAAAAAACAAGCTACAACAAAAATTACTGAGCTTAGAAATAAAATAAAAGATGATTTTTATTATACTTTTTCTATGGCGAATAGTAAAGAATTAGGCGATAAGTTCTACGGACATCCACTCATGGGTGAGTGGCACTCAACGATGGCTGAGGTTTACAAAACTATAAAACGACCAGCTAAGAAAGTTGGAGGTTTACTTTATAATCGATTGGATACAATTACAAAGGACTATGATCTTGGGCTTCTAAGTAATCTGGCATTAATAAAAACGAGTGGTGTAGTAAGGGGGCAGGATACAGGTTATATGTCCATTATGACACTCTTTTCGAATATAGTTATTTTGCTCAGTAGAAATATAGAAGACGAAAATAAACTCGTCAAAGTTCACCTTCCTGAAATCATAAATAATAGTAAATTGGGAATGCCAGATTGGTTAGATTCAACTGAAGATAATCTTGAAGATGAAACCGAATTCGAAGAACTTGCATTTTCCACAAAGGAAGATAGTTATTTCGGTTTTGCTAAAAGGTTATTGAAATGGCTGGATGTGGTAAAAGTAAAATGGCCGCTATTGCCAATATCTAGTGCTTCATTGACAAATTTCGCTGATAATTTTTATACCTTAATGAGAGATGTAGATTCAGAAAGGGCATTAGGTTCTTTACTGCATGCTCAAGTAGTTTCTTTGTTACACGCAGCTTTAATTGAAGATGGTAATAGAAAGAATATAATTCTAACTAATAAATCGATAGCAAAAACAGAAAAGTACTTTTTTGAAAATTATACAAAGTATTTTAAGCTGGATACAAAAAAAGACATTTATACGGACAAGATATTAACAAGTGAGTCTAGTAAGGAGGTTAGTTTATTTACGATTCTAGTATCGTGTCCGTTACTCGGTCTTTTTATGCGTAAAGAGCCCAAAAGCTACCAAGGACTACCTAAAGATTGGAATTGGTTAGATGCTCATGCAAAATATTACTTAAATATGTGTGAAATAGATGCCAATGATAGCAATACTAATCAAAGTGAATTGGCTGAATTTTATCTTAATGATCTGAAAGTTAGAGGCACTATTGAAGAGGTTGATATTGAGTTTAGTAATTTAAACCCGTTGCTTAATGCAATACCTATTACAGGTGTTGTTACTGGATATCAAAAAATCGATGTCGAAGTTGGAATTATTGATTGTACTCATAACGAAGAGTTAGCAAAATCCGAAGAGTTAACTAAAGCTAAAGAGTTAACTAAAGCTGAAGAGTTAACTAAAGCTGAAGAGTTAACTAAAGCTAAAGAGTTAACTAAAGCTGAAGAGTTAACTAAAGATGAAGAGTTAACTAAAGCTGAAGAGTTAACTAAAGCTGAAGAGTTAACTAAAGCTGAAGAGTTAACTAAAGCTGAAGAGTTAACTAAAGCTGAAGAGTTAACTAAAGCTGAAGAGTTAACTAAAGCCGAAGAGTTAGCTAAAAGTGGAAAGCTAGCAAAAGCGGGAGAGTTAACAAAAGCGGGAGAGTTAACAAAAGCTGATGAGCTAGAACAGTTAAACTCTTTAGTATCTGAACTGATTCCAAAAGATTAAAGTGATAAGAAATATAATCACCAAATTTAACTATCGATAACTAATATAGTATGTTGGAGCAATCTTTTGCAACAAAAGCTAATATGTGAATCCTTTAGGAACCTCGAGATACTGCGGCTATATCGCCGTAGTGTTTTTCTTAACAAAACTAACTTGAATAGATTGATCTATCAAGGAGTAAATCGCAGAGGACCTAACATACCTGATCACCTTATAAAAAATAGGCAATCTATCTTTATGCGAGGAGAGGATGGTGTAAGGGAATTTCTCATTAGTTCATTTGACAGAGTAAAGACCAGATATTTGCATTGTGGTTACGCTAAGGAACTCTATGTTAGTAGCGGTCTATTTGAAGAGTGGCAAACTATTATCACTGAAGTGCCACCTCTGCTCTTTTTGAGCTATTCGCTTTTAAAACAACACGGTTGTCCGAATTTTATTGGAAAGCTTGAACTCAAAAATTATGTTGAAAAACATATGAAAGGGCAGATTGGGCATAGTATTTTACCTAGTATTATCGATAATCGCCTTGATGATGTGATCAGTAGGAATAAGCTTGATGATTTGCATATTCACCTCAATGGCACAACAGAGATTGAGCTATTGTGGCGCACAGCCCTAGAGAGACCACATGCTTTTTCTAATGCCATAAAACCAGCTCATGATAACACTTTGGTAAAGGAGCTATATGGTCTAGAGGAGCTTGATTTTACGCAAAATGAGCTATTGGTGAGGCTTCGTGTAGCCAAAATGCTTCGCTCTGTTTTGCTCGACTGTGCAGTAAATGATAAAGAGGTTAATCAGCAAACTCTAAAGGATATTAATCAGCGTGCGGAATTCGATAGGTTATATTCACCATTCAATAAAGGTGAAGAAGATAGGTTTGCACAAATAGATAATGATTGTAGTATCGATGTGTTTACTAACCATATGGGTTCTAAATTAATAACACCTTTGGTTAAAGAGTCATTATTGTTGATAAAGTTATTTTCCCACTTAGAAAAGTCAAAAAGTGAGAATTTTGCTCAGCTCTTTTACTATTATCTGCTCATAAAGTGTCAACTTATGCGTCTTGTGGTGCAACAGACGCAGTTCTACGGTTTTGACCAGTTCCAAAAAATTACAGTAAATGAAATTCGCTCAGATGTTGAACGTGATTATGAAGCGCGTTTTTCTCAAGTAGCCAATGATAACGCTCAGAGTATTGAACGTTTAGAAGGCCGCTTTGCACCAAATAAAAAATTGGTAGCTAATAAAGAAAGGCTAATCTCGATCTTACAAGGCTACTCTCGTTATAAAGCAGGGTTTTCAGATAAAGATAATACTTCTGGTAAGAATATTGTTGAATTATTAAAAGCTGATAAAAACTATAAAGGAAGGTTGCAATTAAGCCTAATTGCACACTTTATTAAACAGCAAGATAAACGTGCAGCTAAACTATCTAGTATGAAAGAAGATGAGGTAGGGTTACATAATCTTGGCTGGTGCTGTCGTCATTACCAGCTTAGAAATGACGTTGAAAAGACTCGAAGGGCATTGATGGCTTTGCATCAACGTTACACTGATTTACCTGAATACCTTAAAGGTTTTGACGCGGCGGCGAATGAGCTAGATGCTGGTGCAGATGTATTTGCCCCAGTTTTTAGGCGCTTAAGAAACGATGGCTATCATAACTTTACATTTCATGCCGGTGAGGATTATGTGCATCTGCTTTCTGGGATTAGGACTGTTGATGAAGCTTTGCGTTTTCTTGATTTAAACCATGGTAACCGTATTGGTCACGGCACTGCCGTTGGCATAGATCCTGAGCTATGGCGAGACCGCATAGGTAAACGAGTCGTGATGAAGCAAGGTGAGCGGCTTGATGACCTTGTATTTGCTTACCATATCCTTAAAAAAGCAGATTGTTCTGGCAAGGTGTTAAACCTGTTAGAGAGTGGCATTAGAGAGCTAACAAACAAAATATATTGTGTAGCACCGGCATTGGAACAGAAAGCGGCTCCTACTCAGCTGTTTTCTTTTGAATATATCACGCCTGAAGATTTACACGAGGCTTGGAAGTTAAGGTATTTAGATCCTATATTGGCTTTCGATCTTAAGTCAAAGTGTAGTCATACCATTAGGTCTGAAATTATTGATGAAATTTTAAAAATCAAAGAGTTAAGAGCTGTTAAACCAAGGGCTTTTAAACTTTTCGAAAGATATCATGGTATACATGATGTTAATTTCATTCGAAAATATAATGAATTGGTAGAGGTAGATATCGATACTTGCCCAGTAGAGCAGGTATTCACCAAGGATATTTTACGTATTTTGCAAAAGTCTATTTTGCAAAAGATATCTAAAAAACAAATGGCAATAGAGTCGTTGCCAACCAGTAACCTACGAATTAGCTTTTACGAGAGTTATTCAGAACATCATATCTTTAATTGGTTAGGTGTTGGTGATGAAGAAGGGATGGAGGTACCTGTGGTATTAGGGTCTGATGATCCTGGTATTTTTTCGACAAACTTACGTAATGAATATGCGCATGTGCTAATTGAACTCGATAAGCGACTTCCGCCAATGGAAGCTATTGCTAAGCTTGAACAAATCGTAAAGAACGGCAAAATTTGGCGTTTTGAAAATCAATTTTAAAATTGGAAATATATAAGTTGAGTAATAATAGCCACCCCAAATGGTCTGATTTTTGTGCTACACGCACTTATCCGGAGAGGTATAAAGCCTATCTGAGTTTTTGTAACGATTATGTAAGCTGGTCTTTGGAAAAGAGTGATAAATGTAGGAAACTAGCGGTAGTAGCATTATTTTGGGCCATTAATGGGTTAGTTTTGTATCTTATTGGTAAGGCAGGTTTTTTTGATTTACGTGTTAATGATGAAAGCGCAATAGTTGCTACGTTGTTTGCTATCCCCACTATCATTATATGGATATCAAAAATATATGACCCAGATATATCAGTTTTAAATGATTTAAAAAGTCAAGATTACCTGACGCTATTGATTATGTATTTACCATTGATTTCACATTTATTTGGTGTAGATATTGAACTTCTCCTTCCTAGCTTGTCTTGCTTAGGTCTTAGTATTTCAATTTTGATGTATTTGATAAATCGATTAGAGGGTTTTACTCGTTCTTGGTCGCGTTATAGAACAGCTGGCTTTCAGGTTCAATTAAATCATGCTCGATTTGAGTCAGGGCACCTTCGTGAAAATGAAGCAAATGAACGCCTGCTCGAGATTATTGAGCAAGAAGTTGTTTCTAGGCATAAAGATATTATTGATGATTTCCACTTTTTTGGCGACAAGGTTAATGGATTTATACCTAAGAAATAAGAGGCTAAAATGATAATCACTGAAGCTGCAGTTATTGCATTGAACCATTTAGGACGACCAGCTAGAGCTGATGAGATACATAGTGTTATTTTGACCCTTAAGTTAATGACGAAGGCTGAAGTCAGTACCTCTGAAGGTGTGCGGGTTAAAATGGAAATGTCTTGTGTAAACTCAAAAAGAAACGATAAAGCGAATAACTTGTTCTTTACACGAGTGAGTCCTGGCACCTTTGATTTACTGGAAGAGTTTAAGACAAAACCAAAAACTCCAATAACCATACTTGAAACCGTCGCTAGAAAAAGAAGGTTATCTCGTTAGTGATGTTCTAAATGCGTTAAGGGCTATCAACATCGGTAAAAACGATAGCCTTTAATTTTAAACCCTTTTTGCTTTAGGCTTAACTCTAGCTTACTCAAGTTATTTGCTCCTAGGCTTTGAGTGACAACACTGGTCTTATTTAGTCTATTGTCAAAAGTTATTTGTTTATTGAAATCATCAAACGTTTTATCGAGATATTGGCTTTTGAATAACAGTGGCGGTCTTGCGTGCTCATCAACATAATCAAAAAAGTCTACATCAAGTTGCCACATTTTGACCTTGATACGCTCTCGCAGTGTCGGCAAGGGGCTAGTGTCGAAATTATCGTAGCCCATAAAGCTGACTTTGCCTGAGGTGATATGGATTTTTACGATGTCTATTTCGTCTAACTCCCCATATAACTGAATGGCAGCGCCAACATAAACTCTCAGCAAGGCGGGTAGAAGCGGTAAGAATTGTTTATGCAGTTCTAGTGAGTGACCGTCGTTTAATTTACTCGCTGGTAGCGTTTGATGCGCTTCAATACAGGCTTGCTCTATTTCTTGGGTATTAGCGATTCGGTAGAGTAAGGTTTTAGCTTCTGCTTGGGCAACTTTATAGGTGTCGAAGAATACTTTTATATCTCGCTTCAGCTCATTGGGTAAGTGTGTATAGCCTTTGTGTTGTTCAAACTGACATAGAGCAAAATAAACCAATAGGTCTTCTCGCCGAGTTGCAATTGCTGCTTCGAATACCGCAGTTGCTTGCTCACCTTGAACTTGTAGTAGCAGTTTTAGTGCTTTCTTGGCGTTTCCAATCGCAGCGTTTATCTCTGGCGTTTCAGTAAATTCTTCTAAAGCGGGTAAACGACCAAGTTCTAAGCACTTGTCCCAAAACAGGTTAAGCAGCTCATGATGTTTTGTAAACAGCAGCCTTGCTTGTTCTTCACTTGTTGGAGTTGGCGTGGTTAATTGCTTCCATGAATGGTGGCGCTTAAAGCGCCCAGAAAGGAAACGTTGCTCTTCCAGTTTATCTTTAAATATGTAGAAAATACCGGGGGCAATGGCGATTGCGTTTTCATCAAGTGTGCGCTCTATATAGCCTTTGAGCTCTGATTGCGCATAATACTTTTGAAAGGTATTTATCGATGTAATGACACCGTCTTTATAGGGAGTGAACTGGCTGATGAATTTGTCATTGGCTAACATTGCAGAAACGACAAGTAATTTTGTTGTAAGCTCCCAAGCGCTAAGGAGCGCTTCATCTCGCTCAACTTTGTCTTCAATCACATTAATGACAAAACCGATATTAACGAGATCGGACTTTACCTTTTCTACTTCTGGTCGAAAGTTCGGGTCCCAGCCTAAAGCATCTAATCCATGTGCCTCCAGCTCTGTTAAATCATCGCCTCGACCGCAGCCATAATCAAAGATAGTATGTTCGCCATTAAGGTAGCCTTGCTTGGCGAGTTGCTTCATTGGGGCAGAGAGTTCATGCCTCACAATCGCAGTTTTATGGCGGTCAATACTTGTTACTGTTGTATTGCTTTGGTCTATAACTGCAGAGCTTCGAAATAATCGCCCGTCTACCAATGTATAGCCATGCGCTTCAATAGTGCGTAGCCAGCTTTGCTTGAAACCAATCATACGGCTATTTTGGTAGAGCCCGGCATTTTCTCCTTCTTCAGTGATTGCTTTAAATTCATCGAAACATTCATGTTGAACGGGAAGCATGGTTTCTTTGCGGTGCAGGATTGGCGGATTGTCACCGTCTTTGTAGTCAACGATACGGTGGCTTAGTTTATTGAGGTCAACCGTTACGCTTTGAGTGAGTGATGGATAAGCTTCTGTGAAAAAGGTCGGGTAGGAGAGTAGCGATAGTCTGAATTCATTCCGTGATAACTTAACTATATGCCACCCATTCGGATCTATTTTAAGTGCGCTGCCAACTGCAAGAATAAATTGAGTTAGGGTGTTATCTAACTCAGGAAAGCAGTCTTTATGTAGATAGATAGCTTCAGGTAGTTTCTTTCCTAAAGGAACAGAGCTAACGAGTTGATTAAATTTAGTTGCGTCCACGCTATATCCTTAATTAGCTTACTACTTTATACATAACGTTTGAGTTAGTTACCTTTTAGCGTGAGTAAATAAAGGTAGGCATTGCCTTGCTTTTTAAATGTTAATTCACCACGTTCACGCTTATGCATAAGCTCACAGCCAGACAAACCAAAATGCTTCATGGCTTCTTTACTAGTAAGCCAAATACTAGGTTTATCACTTTGTTTACAGTCTGGCTGGTTATCTATCATCTTGGTATTTCTGATTAACATTTATTAACTCACAAACCTCAGTTATAGCACTTTGGCTAAACGCTATGCCACTACAAAACTAGTAATTAAGCTGTGTTAACAAGGATAAGGCGTTGTCTCCAATGGCTCGTTTTCCTGGTGTTCGTCGTCCTGTGACTTGATTGGTATTCATAAGCTGCACAAACTGGTTCATCTCAGGACCATAGCTGATATGCAACGGCCGTGTTTTGCCATAATAGTAGATACGGTCGAACTTAAGGTTTTCAGCTATCCACAGCGCAACTTCTTCCATTTGTTCTGGCCTAGCATCAACAAAAAAATCAACCGCTGCGCCAAGGCGAGGGCAGATTAGCACTCCTTTGCTATTTAGCTCGTGAGAGGCGTGCTGGTCTATATTTGGCGCAATATGTGGATTTTTATTTTTAGATATTGCTCTCGCTAATTCTGGCGAGCAAAATCCATAGGTGAGGGTGATTGGGCCAAACTGGTCAACGATAGGATCGAGAAGGTGTACTGCCAGTTGTTGTAATGCGCTCCAAGTCTCTTCTTGTTGCGGGATATTGGCTATTTTCGAGGGAGTAGCAGTTTCACCACAAATGATTAAGTCCTCAAAAAGAAAATGCTGACTAATATGCTGCTTTAAATCTCTATTTATCATAGCTGCCAATTTGCTTGAAATTTTTGTGATAATGGACGAAATGGAGTTTATTTGCCTTACTAGTCTATACAGAGTTAGTCGCTATTGTTAAGGGAATATTTAATGACTTTGTTTGTATTTTCGATACTTCTTATCGGTTTGCTTGGTTACTTAGCTCAAACAACTGGGTTATGTCTTGTTCGTGGTGTAAATGAGGCATTAGCCGGTAAACCAATGTTTCTATTTTCCATTGTAATGAGCGGCTCTTTGGCTTGGATTTCTATACTTATAGGTTACCTTGTTGATGTTGAAACACCTTTTATTTCCTATGAATATTCAATATTAGCAGTTGTTGGTGGCTTTCTGTTTGGACTTGGGGCTTCACTTAATGGAGGATGTGGGGTCTCAACGATTAGCAAATTAGCCAGAGGTCAATTAGTGATGGCTTTGACAATTAATGGCTGGTTAGTGGGTTGGTTATTGTTAGCCTCATTCTCTCTTGATTATCGTATTTCGCCTTATCAAATTGAGCTTAGTCTACATACAGGGATTCTAGTCTGTATATCTGTTTTCATTTTGCTATGTACAATAAAAATGACCCTAGAAAATCGTAAGCTTTGGCTCAGCATGTTAGGCATAGGCTTATGTGCAGGTATCGTTTTTTTGCACGAACCCAAATGGACTCCTAGCGGGTTGTTGAAGGATGTTAGCTTATCGCTTTGGTATGAAAAATCCGAAATCTGGCCTGATGATAGCCGTTTTATACTTATTGGAGCTTTAATAATTGGTATGCTCTTAGCTGCTTTGCATAAGAAAACATTTGACCTTGTAGCATTAACTAGCCGCAGTAGTTTGAAACATTTTCTAGCTGGTTGCTTAATGGGAGTGGGCGCTGCTATTGCGAGTGGTGGTAATGATAGCCAGCTTTTGCTTGGCTTGCCGTCACTATCACCAGCAGGGATCACAACTGTGCTTTGTATGCTAGCTGGCATTGCTGTGGGGCTTAAATTGTCTATGGTGCTTACTCGGTAAGCTGGTTTTGGTCAGTAGGTATGGCACTGAAGGATTAACCAACCTTATCAGCAGCAAAAAAAGCGTTCCTAGAGGCTGAAGTGAAGTTTAGATCCCAGCGATATACTCTAGAATCTAAACATTGCCTCTAGGAACTTGTCTGTTTGAGCTTAAAACTTCATTTCTGGTACATGGTCTGGCACGACCATTTCGCCGGCTGTCAGCTGGATTATCTCTTTAACACTCACCCCCGGGGCGCGCTCAACAAGGTGAAATTTGCCTTGCTTGATTTCGATGAGGGCGAGATCGGTTAATACGCGCTTGATACAGCCTTTGCCTGTGAGCGGTAGGCTGCATTTATTGAGTAATTTAGATACGCCATGTTTTGAGGCGTGGGTCATGGTGACGATAATATTGTCGGCGCCAGCGACTAAATCCATTGCGCCGCCCATGCCTTTTATTAGTTTTCCCGGGATCATATAGGAAGCGATATTGCCTTGTGTATCAACCTCAAATGCACCTAGTACGGTAAGATCAACATGGCCGCCGCGGATCATGGCAAAGGATTCTGCCGAGTCGAAAACTGCTGCACCTGTCTCCATAGTGACGGTTTGTTTGCCTGCATTAATCAGATCGGCGTCTAACTCTTCTTCATAGGGAAAGGGTCCCATGCCCAGCAGACCGTTTTCTGATTGCAACATCACCTCCATGCCTTGTGGAATATAGTTGGCGACTAGAGTCGGGATACCAATACCAAGATTGACGTAGTAACCATCTTGTAACTCTTGGGCGACGCGCTGCGCGAGTTGCTCTCTGGAAAGTGCCATATCTTAAGCTCCTGTCGATGTGTGGAGTGTCGAGGCTGATGCGGATCTGCTTCGGGTGGTTCTTTGTTCAATCATTTTGCTAAAGCTGCCTTGAATAAGGCGATCGACATAGATCCCGGGGGTGTGAATTTCGTCTGGGTTTAACTCTCCAGCCGCGACTATTTCTTCTACTTCTACCACGGTTATTTTGCCGGCGGTGGCGGCGAGGGGATTAAAGTTACGGGCGGTTTTACGATAAACAAGATTGCCGTAAGTATCGGCTTTCCACGCTTTGACGATGGCAAAATCGCCTTTGATAGCATGTTCAAGTATGTATTCTCGACCATTAAACTCACGGGTGTCTTTACCTTCTGCCACTGGTGTACCAACACCGGTCGCTGTGTAAAAGGCGGGTATACCAGCCCCCGCTGCCCGCATTTTTTCGGCGAGTGTGCCTTGTGGCGTTAGCTCGACATCAAGTTCGCCTGACATCATTTGCGCTTCAAAGTTTGCATTTTCGCCTACATAGGAGGCGATCATTTTTTTTATCTGTTTTCCTGGCAGTAATACGCCTAGCCCATGCTCTGTTGTGCCGCAATTATTAGAGACCATGGTGAGTTGTTTGGTGCCTTTGTTTTTGATTTCATTGATTAAGTTTTCTGGTATGCCACATAAGCCAAAGCCACCAGCAATGACCGTCATACCATCTTCGAGCCCAGCCATTGCGTCTTGATAGCTTGTCACGAGTTTATTAAATCCAGACATAGATGCTTCTCCTCTAAGACTCGATGCGAGCCGTCTTTGTGCTTCTCTTTTCACTATTACTCAAAAAAACAGATGCTCATATGCTACTAAGGTGCCAAATAAATCTGCTGGCTGTTGCAGTAATCTGAATGGGTGATCGGATGGGGTTTGCGATATTGATATGGCTTATCAATCCAGTTTGTTGTTAGTGCTTTTTGCTATAGCTGCATAAAGTCGTTTAACGCCATCTTGATCATGCCTTATTTTAAATTGTCTGCCAGCACGCCTGTGCTGATGAGGAGTCTGCATGTTAAGTGGAAAGGTTGCGTTAATTACAGGTTCAACAAGTGGGATAGGACTCGCGACCGCTCATGTGTTAGCTGAGCAGGGGATAAACCTAGTGCTACACGGGTTAATGAGTGATGTTGAAGGTCAGGCTTTAGCGCTGGAGTTTGCTGAGCGTTATCAAATAAAAACCTTGTTCGATAATGCTGATCTGCGTGACGCGGACTGCATTGCGCGCTTTATGGATCGGGCCATAACAAGCTTAGGCACGATTGATATTTTAGTTAACAATGCCGGTATTCAGCATACCGAAGGGGTGGGCAGTTTTCCGCTGCAAAAATGGAACGATATTATTGCGATTAATCTGTCATCTGCCTTTCACACCATCCAACACTCATTACCCGGTATGCGCGAGAACCGCTGGGGCAGGATCATCAATATTGCCTCGGTTCATGGCTTAGTGGCATCAATTAACAAGTCGGCATATTGTGCGGCTAAACATGGCATTGTTGGCCTGACTAAAGTGGTAGCACTTGAGTGCGCCGAGCAGGGCATTACTGCCAATGCGATTTGCCCGGGCTGGGTCGATACGCCGCTGATTAATAATCAAATCTCAGATATAGCGAGTAAAAACCAAACCAGTTTTGAAGACGCCAAGTACCAGCTAGTCACGGCTAAGCAGCCTCTGCCAGAAATGTTAGATGCTAGGCAGATTGGTGAGTTTGTGCTGTTTTTATGTAGTGATAGCGCACGTGGGATCACGGGCTCGGCTTTACCTATGGATGGTGCCTGGACGTCACAGTAGCGTCGCTTTAAGTCACCAATACCCAAACATGGACTGTATTAATCGCGAGTTGTTGAACCGCTAGGAGCTTATTTATGTCATCGAATGATCCCGTTGTTATTGTTTCTGCTAAGCGCACCCCTATAGGAAGCTTTCTTGGTGGATTATGTCAGGCTCAAGTGACTGACTTAGGCGCAACAGCGATTAAAGCCGCGATTGCCTGTGCGGGAATAAAAGCCAATGAGGTAGATGAAGTACTCATGGGCTGCGTGCTGCCAGCAGGCGCTGGTCAAGCGCCTGCAAGACAAGCTGCATTAAAAGCGGGATTAGCTGATTGCGTAGGGGCGACAACTGTCAATAAGGTGTGTGGCTCAGGGATAAAAACCTTAATGCAAGCTCACGATGCCATAAACGCCGAAAGCATTGAAGTGGCGATTGCTGGTGGTATGGAAAGTATGTCGAATGCGCCTTATTTGTTAGCGAAAGCCCGAGAGGGCTATCGCATGGGGCACGGTGAGCTCAAAGATCACATGATGTTTGATGGCCTTGAAGATGCCTATCAAACAATGCCTATGGGCACACTTGCGCAAATTACCGCCGATAAGCAGCAAGTCAGCCGTGAAGCCATGGACGCGTTTGCGATTCACTCTGCTAAAAAGGCCTGCTATGCAGCTGAAACAGGCGCTTTTTTAAATGAGATTGAACCTGTGGTGATAAGAACTCGCAAAGGGGATATCTGTATTCGTCGTGACGAAGGGCCTGAACTGGTTAACCCAGATAAAATTCCTAAACTGAAACCCGTATTTGCCAAGTCTGGCACGATCACTGCGGCTAATGCATCGTCAATTTCGGATGGCGCGGCGGCGCTGGTATTAATGAAAGCATCTAAGGCTGAAGCAAATCATTTAATGCCTTTGTGCCGCATCGTAGCGTACGCTAGCCACGCACAGGCTGCTGAAGATTTCACGCTCGCGCCTATTGGTGCAATCAATGCGTTATTAGACAAAGCGGGCTGGCAAAAGGAGGAGGTCGATCTTTGGGAGATCAACGAAGCCTTTGCCATGGTGACTATGTTGGCAGTCAATGAACTTGGGCTGGATAACAAAAAGGTTAATGTGAACGGTGGTGCCTGCGCCTTAGGGCATCCTTTGGGAGCAAGTGGCGCTCGAATAGTGGTTACCCTTATTCATGCGTTAAAAAATCGAGGACTGTCAAAGGGCGTTGCTGCGCTTTGTATTGGCGGTGGTGAGGCTGTGGCGATAGCGGTTGAAGTCCCCTGATGCAGACTTAATAGATTGCGACATAGTGAGCCATAAATGGTACTGAACAAGCATTATTTTTGGCTGTAAATTGCTCAAGTAAACGTTTTAAGTAAAGGACAAGCAGAGTATGGAAACGGGTGAAAAAATTAGGCGTCAGGTGATGGGTACTGACTTTGTTGAGCGTGCAGTACAAAACGCTAATGAGTTTACTCAACCTATGCAGGATTATATTAATTGTCATGGCTGGGGCGCGACTTGGCACCGAGACAGTATCGATTTAAAAATGCGTAGCTTGGTCACTATTGCTATGTTGGCAGCATTAAAATCCCCGGAAGAGTTAAAGGGCCATGTTCGCGGCGCGCTAAGAAATGGAGCCTCGGTAGCGGAGATCCAGGAAGTGTTATTGCATAGCGCTGTATATTGTGGCGCACCAGCAGCACAGCTGGCATTTAGAGCGGCAAGTGAAGTGATTGGCTCTGACTGACGCTCTGGTGTTTTTGGCTTGAATTGTACGCAAGTCGAGCGTCAAGGTAAGCCACTTTTATCGATTACGTTTCATCAATGACTTTTTGTGTTTTAAAACTGCTTATTACCCACCGTTATCATTAGTTATCTCTTAACTACCTCTAAAGACCCATACCCAAGTTTAATCCGTTTCCTTAGGTTCGTTTTGGTGTCTATTTTTTAAGCGATAGGTGAAAATAAATGAAATGGATAAACCAAGTACCTCAACTATGTCTGCTCATCGTGTTAGGTCTAAGTTCAAGCTTTGCTTATGGCGGCAGTTGGCAGCAAAACGTTTCAATTGGTGGATTTAATAAAGTTCACATCTATACACCTGATAGTGATTCGCAAATAGGTCAGGGCAAGTCGCTGCTTATTGTGCTTCATGGCTGTGTGCAGCCCATTAATAACTATTTAACCGCAAACCTTGAGCAAGCTGCTGAAGCGCACGGCGTGGTAATCGCTGTGCCAGATGCAATGAATAAAGCCGGCTATAGCTGCTGGTCATACTGGCAAGGGAGTATCAATAGATCTTCTGCAGATTATAAAAACCTGATCAACTTAGCGAATACCATGAGTGGCGATAGCCAACGTAATATTGACCCCAAGCAGGTGTATATAGCAGGGCTCTCGTCTGGTGCTGCGATGGCAGCGCAAACAGCGTGTGTCGCACCTGATGTTTTTGCCGGAGTTGCACCCAGTGCTGGGCCTACAATAGGCACAAGCTCTAATGGGGCTATTACGACTTGTGAGTCTGTTGCGGCATCTACCTTCAAGTCACGTTGTGAAGGCTATGCTGGCAGTTATAAGAGTCACTTTTCTAGCCAGATTGCGGTAATCGGCCATGGCACAGCCGATACAACGGTGAATACTTGTTATAACCAACAAAATGCAAATGGTTTTGCCTTGGTATATGGAGCAAATCAGCAAGTGGGCAGCCGTGTAGTGAGCGATGGTGTGGGGCAAACTGCACAAGAGCATCTGTGGAGTGATAATCGTGTCAGTATGCTTTGGTTTGAAGGGCTTGATCACTCTTGGTCTGGTGGTGCGGGTGCATCTGGCGATTATGTTGCATCTGATAGCATTAATTTTGCCCAATATCTTGGTCAGTTCTTTACTGATAATAATTTAAGAGTCGATAGAAACTCTGGGCCTGCGTTAAGTGATCTTACAGCCATTGAGTCCAATGGTGGGTTATTAGTGTCTGGGAGGGCAACTGATGCAGAGGGCTCAGTTGAACGTGTTGAGCTTACTATTTATCGCTTAGGCTCCGGCGTTAGCGAACTGGTAGAAACATTGACGAGTCAGGTTTCCACTATAGATGGCAGTTTTAGCAAAAGCAGCAGTGCGTTAGTTGATGGTCTTTACTCAATAACAGCTATTGCCTTTGATAATGAAGCCAAAGCCGGAGATGAATTAACTATTACGGCCAGAGTGGGCGCTGTACCTGAGCCAACAGCGCCTCAGTTAAGTGGCATTAGCGCGGCGATTTCGGGCCAGTGCGCCACAATCTCTGGGGTCGCAGTTGATATAAACCTAGATTTAACCTCTGTAACGGTGAGTTTTGATAATGGTAACCAAGTTAATGCCAGTATTGTTGATTCCGCTAGCGGTTATCGGTATTCGGCTGAGGCCTGTGATTTACCGGGTGGCAGTCAAATCGCTAATGTTATCGCAACAGATGCAACGGCATTATCTAGTCATGATAGTGTGTCATTTATTGTCGACGCTGGTGTGACTGGTGACTATAACCTGCATATCAATCAAGGGCATATCAGTTGGGGCGTTGGCTATTCTGCATGTTACCTTGCATTTGGTACGGCCGATTTTACTATGCGTGAATACCCATCTGGTACTAATCAATGCCAATGGGTCGCTGACGGGGATACCAGCTGCGCAGGCCCTGTACAAGCTTGTGTTGGCGGCGGGGCGGGAACGCCTGATAGTGATAATGACGGCATTAACGATGACCTAGATAATTGCCCGAATATGGCTAATAGCGACCAATTGGATAACGATGCAGATGGAATTGGCAATGTATGTGACTCAACGCCTGACGGTGAAATTGTTGATAGCGATGGTGATGGTATTAGCGATGACCAAGATAATTGCCCGAATATAGCCAATAGCGACCAATTGGATAACGATGCTGATGGGATTGGCAATGTATGTGACTCAACGCCAGATGGTGATAGTTTTCAATGCAGTGAATCCACGGCCAGTAATTATGCCCATGTGCAAGCTGGGCGCGCCACGACAAATGGCACATATGCTTTCGCATTGGGTTCTGGTACAAATATGGGGCTTTACAATGTGTTCTATTCAACAACGCTTGCCCAAACTAGCAGTAATTATTTTATGGTGGGAAGCTGCCCCTAGTTAAAAGCCGCTTTGATTAATCGGTGCAAATAGGCTTAAGTCTATGTGTTCGCAAAAGCCAGCAATATAAGCTGGCTTTTCTATTTTTAGTAAAACTAGACGCTTAGATTGCTAATTGAATCCTCTCATCAAATGCTTTTCTGTCGCTATAAGACTAGGTTTGCACCAAGCTTAGCAATCAAGCTAATGCTTCTAAGCTAATACCACCAGCTTAGTGCACTTGTAGAATGTAATTATTAGTCGCTTAAAGGCTGTATTGATAGAGGGTTATGGTAAGCAATTTACTCAATTTGGCTAGTAAATCACAGGGCAGTTACGTGTTTTCTAATGGGGAAATAATCAGACTTGTTTGGGGCCTATATCAAGCTTGTTTTCAGGCTTATTGTCAGGCGAGGAAAGAAGGCTAAGAAGGGCAAACAGTGAAAGGCGCAAAAGTCGATATTATTGACTGTATTTCTTATGTGTTTGATTTTAAGGGTAAATGTTTTTATGGAAGATGTTCTAATAAAAAGTGCCTTTATATAAAGTATTTGTATAAGGTTATATAAAGGCACTGCTGATATTGAGGAACTAACTGGCTGACTCTTTAAGTTAATAACTTTAAGCATATTACTTTAAATAAATTACTTTAAGTCAATTCAAGCATAAAGTCCGCTATTTGTTGGTAGGTTTGTTGGCATTCCTCTTTTACCAGATCTTGCAGCAACATATAGGCATGAATTAGCCCGTCAAACTGGTGATGGCTGACCTTAACACCTGCTTCGTGAAGCGCGTGAGCGTAGGCGAGACCTTCATCCCGCAGCGGGTCGCAGCCTGCTGTAAAGATTAATGTTTCAGGCATCTTGTTTGAAAAGGGACCATAAAGGGGTGAGGCTTGTTTGATAACTTGCAGCTCGGATTCATCAGTTGAATCGACATTTTCATTGGTGTTGAGCGAAAAATACTGCTGAAAATACCAACGGATTTTATCTTGCTCCAATAAAAATCCACAGCCGTTGCTCTGTATTGATGGGCTACTCATGGTGTAATCGACACTTGGGTAGATCAAAATCTGTTTATCTATCTTTATATCGCTATTTTTTAAGCTATTCATGCTCAGTGTCGTACAAATAGCGCCGCCAGCGCTATCACCCATAATGGTGACAGTATCATTATGAGCGACGCCTTTAAGCAGTTTTTTGTAATTGATTAAGGCATGTTGGCAATCATGAATACCAGCCGGATAGGGATGTTCTGGCGCTAACCGATACTCGACACAAATAACCACGCAGCGGGCTGTTTTGGCTAACTGCCTGCTGATTGGGTCATATAGCTCAACACTGCCGCACATATGGCCGCCCCCATGAAAGTGCAGCAGTACTGACAAGGGTTCATTTGGCGCTGGGCTATAGGCTCGCACCGCAAGCTCTCGGCCTTCAAAGTCTAAACATCTATCTTCAACAAAGGCGAGTTCCGGCGCTTCACTCATAAAGGCGGCGAGTTTGTCTAGGTTGCCGCGTATCAATGCAGGCGTCCATTCAACCTTGTTACGCTTAGCCTCTGCTAAAGCGTTATTGGCCTGAGTTAGAAAGTCTTCAAGTTTAGGGGATATTATGCCTCGCATGGTTTGAGCTCCTTAGCTTTACCTGTTTCTGGTAAAAGGTAACTGCCAATAAAAAAGGTGGTACTAATAAGGGTGATTAGGACGAAAGAGGCAGAGTAGTCGCCGCCATTGATATCGACTAATTTGCCAAAGACCCAAAGCACTATGGTTGAGAACAGGTAGCTGATGGAGTAGAACAGGCTAAACACCACCGTTATTTTTTGTCCTGTCATATTGGGGATTTCATGGGGCAGTGTTACCAATGCAGTGACAGGGAAGAAGATAAAGAAGCCTAATACGATGGCGGATAGGGTTTGAATCCAGGCATCGGTACTAAATGACAAACCAAATATGGTTAAGGTGATGATAACCCCTGAAAACCGAATAACAGGCAACCTAAGCGGTTTACGCTTGCTGTAGAGTATGCCTGCGATTGTGCCCAATATACCAAAGCCAATAACCCACTTACTTTGACTAATGCCTGCTTTGGGGTAGAAGGTAAATAAGCAAATATAGAAAGATAAAAGACCTGAGTAGGTAAACCCATAGGCCCAGTTGAACTTATCTTTTAAACCATCAATATAGCTGTAATGAGCTGTGTCGGCAGTCCTTTGCTGGTTTGATGATGTTTCAGTTTCAAATTTTACCAATAACCATGCTATGGCTAAGAGCAAACTTGAGAGGGAAAACAGGGTTAAACTTGCTTTCCAGCCACCTGTCAGCTGATTAATATCGGCCATAAACCACAAAATGATGGCGGTTCCTACATTAAAAGCGACGGCATTGAGACCGTTTACCACGGGGCGTTCTTCAGGCGTAAACCACTGCATCACAATAGGGTTGAAGTAGACAATCATAAACGCGCCGCCTAGCCCCATCAAAAATCGACTGATCAACAAGAGTTCATAATTAGGGGAAAAGGGCGTCATTAAGCCTGAGACAATTAATAAGCTGGCGATCAAAAAGGCATATTTGACACCGAACTTAATGGTTATCAAGGCTGCACCAAAGGTGCCGACGATTTTGGCTAACGTCACGGCGCCACTAATAAAACTGGCTGATGCCAGACTGTCGATCTGCATGGAAGCCATGATCTGATCCATGCTTGCTGTGCCGCCGACCCAAGCCATGGCAAACAAAACATAGCTAAAGAAAACGAGGGATTCAACGAGGTATTTATTGGTTATTTTCATAGAGTCTAGCTTCAAATCTTATGTGAATACTGAGACTTAGGTTATCTGATGGTTAGCGATAAAGAAGTACTACCTTAGTGCACTACATAGGTCGACTCATCGTGTTATGCTGGATTTATCAGTTGGTTACCAACTTGTGTTTACTTTTTTGGGGCTTGGGCTTAGGTTGGCGAAGATAGATCAGATAAAAGGAGTAAGTGCGTGAAGGAGAGACAGTGTTAGCTTGGTTGTCATTGGATACTTGGTTGATCACCTTTATTTCTATCGCCTATTTGGGGTTGTTGTTTGTGGTGGCGCAGTGGGGGCAAGATCAGGCAAAAAGCCAGTGGCTGAGCCAGCCTTGGATTTATAGTTTATCTCTGGGTGTGAGCTGCACCTCTTGGGCCTTTTACGGCACGGTAGGGCAAGCCGCAACGACTGGGGCTTGGCTTGCACCTATCTATATAGGCTCTATCTGTTGCTTAGTATTTGCATGGCCGATGTTAATGCGGATCCTTAAGATAATTAAGGAGCAGAACCTCACCTCTATTGCCGATTTTATCGCTTGTCGATATGACAGATCGCCGCAAATCGCCGCCACAATTGCCATAGTCTCTATGCTAGGGACTATTCCTTATATCGCCCTGCAACTTAGAGCGATTAGTACAAGTTTTGATTTGCTCACAGGTACCTTTCAGTCTGGTATTAGCACTGCCTTTGTGGTGACCTTAGTGTTAATCGTTTTCAGCATTTGGTTTGGTACTCGGCAAATTGCTGCCAGTAAGCAAAATCAGGGTTTAGTGTTCGCTATTGCATTTAGCTCTGTGGTTAAGTTATTTGCTTTGACTGCTGTGGGCATTTTTGCCACCTTTTTTATTTTTGATGGTTTTGGCGATCTATTATCGCAAAAAGAGCATTTAAAACCGGCGACAGATAGCGGCTCAATTTACTTTGTATTGATACAAGTGGTTCTTGGTGCGATAACCATCTTTATTCTGCCCCAAGAGTTTCACATGATGATGATTGAAAATCATCACGAAAAGGAGCTTAAGGCTGCACGCTGGCTATTTCCGCTTTACCTGATTTTAATCAATGTGTTTGTTTTGCCTATCGCCATCGCAGGCCAGTTAACCTTCCCAGGCGGCAGTGTTGCTGCCGATACTTATGTGTTGACCATTCCTCTGTTTTACCAACAAGCTTGGTTGGGGATTTTAGTTTATGTGGGTGGGTTAGCGGCTGCGACAGCTATGGTCATTGTGGCAGCGATTGTACTGAGCACAATGATCTCTACTGAGATATTAACGCCGTTATTACTGCGTCACCCCCACTTTAACGCCAAACAGACACCTCAGCTTGCTGGTGCGCTACTTAACTTAAGGCGCGTATCCATTGCTGCTATCTTGCTCTTTGCATTTGCTTTTGACCGTTACATCGACGAGCAAAGTCATCTAGCCAGTATTGGCTTATTATCATTTGTACTGCTTTCTCAGTTTGCGCCCGCGGCCGTCGGCGCCTTGTTTTGGCGACAAGCGACTTCCAACGGTGCGCTAATTGGTTTGATTGCTGGCACGTTTTTCTGGCTTTATACCTTGTTGCTGCCTTCTATTTTCGCTGACACTAACTGGGTGTTATACGGCCCATTTGAAATAAGTTGGTTGGTTCCGACCAGTTTGTTTGGGCTGAGTTGGCTCGATCCTGTCACTCACGGTGTGTTTTACAGTTTGTCGGCTAATTTAGCCTGTTATGTACTCATTTCGTTACTCTCTCGTCGCAGCGTTGGCGAGTCTATTCAGGCTGAGCTATTTTTAAACCGCTCCCAGAGTCAGTTTGAACGTAACTTGAGCGTGAACGATCTCTATAGTTTATTGCATCGATTTATCGATAAACAGGAAGCCGATAGCTTGTTGGCATTTGCTAAGACTATGCATGAGAATGAGTCGGATAGAAGTGGTAAGCTGGTGGAATATACCCGCTTAAAGCTATCTGGCGTATTGGGCTCGGCCTCGACTCGTATGGTGATGAAAGCGGCTTCATTTTCGCAAAAGGTACCGCTTGAAGATGTGGTGAGCATTGTTGATGAAGCCACTCAGATTTTTGAGTTTAATCGTGAGCTATTGCAATCTGGCGTGGAGAATATCGAGCAGGGGATCAGTGTGGTTGATGCTGATATGCGCCTTGTTGCATGGAATCAACGCTATATTGAGCTACTTGAGTACCCAGAGAATTTTGTTAAAGCCGGGATCCCTATCGAGGAGTTGATCCGTTTTAATATAGATCGCGGGGTGATAACTGGCGATGAAGCGAGCTATTTAGTTGAGCGACGGATTGAACATATGCGCTCGGGCAATGGTCATTATTATCAACGCACCTTGCCCAATGGCATAGTGCTAGAGATCCGCGGTCAAGCTATGCCAGGTGGTGGTTTTGTCAGTACCTTTTCTGATATTACTGCGCATATCAAGGCGGAAAAGGCGTTGCAACTGGCTAATGAAACATTAGAAAAGCGGGTAGAAAGTCGCACCCATGAGTTAGCGATGGCAAAGGCAGAAGCAGAAGCTGCGAATAGCTCTAAAACCCGATTTTTAGCTGCAGCAAGCCATGATCTAATGCAACCCTTCAATGCGCTAACCTTGTTTACCGATATGCTAAAGCAAAGGGTTAAATCGACAGAATTAACTGAGTTAGCGGATCATATTGAGGACTCGCTCAATGTGGTGGAGAACTTGCTTTCTGATTTAGTTGAGATCTCAAGACTCGATGGCAACTCGCAGAAAGTTGAGTGTAGTGACTTTGCTATTGATGAGCTGCTATCGACACTGACTAATGAATTCAATGTGTTATCCAATCAAGCTAACATCGATTTTAGCTACCAGTTCTCTAGCTGCTTTGTTCAAACCGATCAACGCATGTTAAGGCGAGTGATCCAAAACTTTTTATCTAATGCATTTCACTACTCGCCCGCTGGCGGATACGAGCATGAGCACACAAGCAATGAAGTCGGTTTACAGAACACTGCCCTACAGTGTGGTTCAAAAAACCGTAGTTTTAGTCCTAAGGTCGTTTTAGGTGTTAGACGCCTTAAACAGAGTATTTTAATTCAAGTGTGGGATAACGGGCCTGGAATTCCAGAAGATAAGCAGCAAACGATATTTGGTGAGTTTGCACGTTTAGAGCAGACACGTGAGGTGCCGGGCTTAGGTCTTGGTTTAGCGATTTCAGATAGAATTGCAAAGTTACTGAATCTAAAGATCTCCTTAAATTCCGTTATAGGTAAGGGCACTTGCTTTGCTATTGAAGTGCCTAGAATTGCAAAGCAGAAACACCGCAGCAATGTTGTTAGCTTTCCAAGTGATGAAAGCCAAACCAGCAGGGCACAATTTGATATTAGCGTATTGGTGATAGATAACGATGAGCTGATGCTAAAAGCCATTTCTAGCCAGCTAAGTGACTGGGGTTGTCATGTTCTTGCCGCTAAAGATGAAGCAAGTGCACGTGAATTGTTAGATGCGCAATTAACACTTAATGCTGGAAAGCCGAGGGAAGCGGGTACACAAGTGCCAAAATTGATCATTGCTGATTACCATCTAGATGATGAGCAAAACGGCGTCGATTTAAGTCAGAGATTGCTTGCCAGCCATAGCGGCTTTGTATCACAACCACCGAGCTGTGTTATCTGCTCTGCGGATCCCTCTGAGCAAGTGCGGCAGCATACCACCGTAGCGGGTTATGCATTTGTACGTAAACCAGTAAAGGCAATTGCGCTTAAAAAGATAATTAAAAAGTTGTTATAACCTGACATGACAGTGATATAAGTCTTACATGGAGTAGTGCATATTCAGCCCCTTGCCGTTATAGCTTAAGGCTTCTGGCGGCCTGAATCATTAGTCGTGGTGGTTTCGCTATAAACCTGCGCGAATAACTTAAGTAACCAATCTATGTTATTGGAAAGGGCATATTTAGGTTGAGTGTATACAGGGGGCTAAGCGTTTTGCGCGAGCATTTGCCCTCGCGCCTAACGGGCGGGGGCAAGATGCGATGAAGTTAGCATGTTTAGATAGCAACCTCTGTCAGTAGTCGAAGTGCTAAGATGTTAAGCTACAACCACGTCATTTTCTGGCGAGGTGATCATCAGCTGTTGGTAAACTAGCCCTGCCTGGGTGCGGTTATACACTTCAAGTTTAAGCAGTATTGCTGATACATGCTTTTTCACTGTGGTCTCTTTAATATCCAAGTCATAAGCTATCTGCTTATTGAGTTGTCCGTCTGCGATACGGGCAAGTACGGTATATTGCTGTGGGGTCAGTTGTGCAAGTTGGGCGGCTAGGCGTTGATGCTCGGCGGCTGCTTCTTGATCGTTATTGATATTGGTGTGCTCTGGCAGCCAGATCTCGCCATCGAGCACTTCATTGATCGCTTCGCCAATGACAGTGAGATTGGCTGATTTTGGAATAAAGGCGCTGGCACCAAAATCGACGGCCTTGCGCATAATCTCAGGCTGATCGTCCGATGACACCATGATAACAACCAAGTCTGGAAAATGATTTTGCAGCAAGGTTAGGCCGGTAAAGCCGTCGTTACCAGGCATATGTAGATCAAGAAAAACGATTTCAAGTGAGGGGGTCTGCTCAACTAGGGTTAACAGATCTTGAAAGTTCTCTGCCTCCAAAATGTCAGTCTTGTCGAAGCTTGCTACGACAGCCTGTTTGAGTGCTGCGCGAAATAGCGGATGGTCATCTGCAATAGCGACTTTAGCCTGTGACATAATCTACTCCTTTAGGATCTTCCATTTTGCTGACGATAAGTACATTAGCATATTCATTATTCAGAAACTCATGTTTGTAGACTCGTATCTCTGCACTCAGTTTTGTAGTCATGCCTGTAAAACTGAGTGCGAGTACAGCTAGTACTAACGCAATAACCGAACTGGTTGCCCAGTTCGGTTATTATCTTGCTTATATCAATTGTTGTTGACTCACATTAAAAGCTGTAGCCAACTGTGAGAGAAATGGTTTGCGGATCGCCATAGTAGCCGATTAAGGTGTTGTCTCCGCCAAGACCGGGTAGATAACCGCCGTCGTCGGTTGGGGTGACAAACGCATAGGTACCGACTAAGTACTCTTCATCTGTAACGTTCTTCCAGTGCAGGCCTGCGGTCCAACTACCTTCTTCGCTATACCAGTTAAGGCCAAAGTTAAGTAATCCATAACCTTCTTGAGTGAGCAGGCTATCTGTTACCGTTAAGTCATATTCACTGCGATAGTAGTAGTTACCATTAAAGACAAAATCACCAATCCCAGTACTGAAGTCATAATTAAAGCCAGCATTGGCTGTGGTTTCTGGCGTGTTTGCGACGGTATAACTGTCGCTGATATCGATTTGATTACCATTTTCATCATAAGAGATCACTTCATCAAATGATGAATCGATTAGGCCAAGAGTACCAAATAGATTGAGTGACTCAGTGGCAGCATACTGGATCTCTAGTTCAAGACCTTTGGCGGTAGTTGTACCGATATTGCCCAAACGTTGGTTTAGATCGGCAGCATCTTCGCCGGGTAAAACGGTGACGAATTGTCTGTCTTTATGATCTAGGTAAAAAGCGGTGGCATTAAAGCGTAAGTTGTCATTCCACTCGCTCTTAAAACCTATTTCAAACGAGTCGACGACCTCTGGGTCAACCGCTGGTTCAGGTCCTGTCGCTCTTGGGTTAAAGGTGCCTGATTTGAAACCCTGAGAGTAGCTGGCAAACACCATTAATGTATCGCTGTGTTGGTACTCGATTCCGGCTCTAGGGGTAAAGCGTGACCAGGTTTCGCTGTCGTCGAGAACTAATGGAACACTGGCATTGATAAGATCTTCATCGCGTTCAAAACCTGGATACCATCCGGTTTCTGGATAAATGCTGTCAAAGACCACTCCGTTATATACGGTGGCATCTTTGGTTTCTTCTGTGTAACGAGCGCCTAGGGTCAGCGACCATTGCTCGGTTAAATTGTAAGAGCCTTGGGCATAGGCTGCATAGCTTTCGCTGTTGTTACAACCACGCACTTCTCGGGTTAGACCACCGTAGGCCATAAAGGCTTCTTCTAAGATGGCGTCGAAGTGACCGCAGGAGTCGCCCTTAAAATAATACAGCCCTGAGACGATGTTTAAGTCTTCAGTATCATAGTTAACTTGAAACTCTTGTGAAAACTGTTCATCGTCATAAATCGCTGGTACATCGAAGATACGCAGGTCGGTATTGTCAAAATCTATATTTGTCGGTGAATAACTTTCACGTGAGGCGGTAACCGATTTAAAGGTCCATTCATCGTTAATGAAATACTCTAAGGTAAAGCTTAATCCTTCGGTTTCAACTTTATTCCAGGTAGGCATACTGGTGTAAGAATCATAAACGCTGTCCGGTACCGGCGCATCGGTCAGCAGGCTTGGCAGCAGACGATAACCACCTTTAGCATTGGACTCATCTTCAGTCTTGTCATAGTTAAGACGCATAAAGAGATCGTCTGTAGGGGTATACTCCAGCGTCAAGCGTCCAGCCATTACGTCTTTGTTATAGTTTTCTTTGTCTTGACCTGCGAGTGCTGATGTGATGAATTCACCATAACCGTCACGTCGAAGGCTTGCTAACGCAAAGCCAAAATAGAGTTTGTCATCGACTAAAGGATATTGACCGGCAATCTTAAAATCTTGCTGATTGTAACTGCCTAAGGTGGCGTTAAGATCGAGCTGCGCATCACCTGACATCTTCTTAGTCACATACTTGATTGCACCGCCTATGGTGTTTTTACCGTAAAGCGTACCTTGTGGCCCGCGAAGTACTTCAACACGCTCTACATCGAGAATATCTAATACCGCACCTTGTGGGCGTGCCACGTATACGTCATCGATATAAATACCGACCCCCGGCTCATAACCCCAAAGTGGATCTTCTTGACCCACACCACGGATAAAGGCGGTAAGGGTTGAGTTAGTACCGCGACTGCGTTGCAGCGTGGTATTAGGCGAGAACTGCTGCACTTCAATCATTTCGGTAATGCCGTTTTCAGCCAGTTGCTCGGCGCTGACCGAGGTCACGGCAATTGGAACATTTTGTAGGCTTTCAACGGTTTTACGCGCGGTAACTTCAATGCGCTCTAGGATCGGTTCCTGCTCAATGCTAGCTTTTTCATCGGCAGCCAGTACAACTTGGCTTGTGAGTGCGGTTGAAATGGCTAAGGCGAGGCAGCTTAGCTTGATAGTGTTCTGTTCCATAGAGGTTCCCTGTTGAGTACTGAGTTGCTAGCGCTTGGCTGTTAACTCATTGTTATTGTTTTTCTTGGCATTGACTCTATAGCAATGAAGTAATAATTAAATCGGCACTATAGTAGTATACGGTTGTTAAGCTTCTGGTTTAAATAGTTATTAATCGTTGTTTCGTGTTTTGGAATTCGAAGCGCTGGCTGCTTTTTAGCGGATAATGCATTTAGCCTGCGGACGTTATTGAGTTAAATATTCCAAAATTTAACAATTTCAATGGCGCTGCTAACGGGGGAGGTAAGCAAGAATGGTGCGCTTGTACCGCCATGACTAACCGCTGGATTGACGGCTATACCGTGTTCTAAACCTGTTATTGTTATTAGCTCTACGGCAACCTCGTTGTTACTGTCTCGCCATTGTGTTGTCTGTACGCCTTTTGCTTGAGAGCTAGTTGGTTGATCTTGTAGCTGTTTAAGCCCAGCCCATTGATAGGCTAACCTCTCGGCATTAATGGGGTTCACGACTGAATCACTATCGCCAGTCCACACTGTCAGCCTTGGCCAACTTTGCTGTGTGGGTTGTACTTTTCTAACTTGTGATACCAGCTCAGATGCAGGTTGTAATGGACCTTTGCGCATGCAGGATATGGCGGTTGTGAGATTATTCGCGCAGGGGAAAGGCAGTCCGGCAACAATAGCGCCGGCGTCCACCAGCTCGGGGTAATTGACTAAAATAGCGCTGCTCATGGCGCCGCCTGCCGAAAGGCCTAAAAGGTAAACTTGGCTGGCATCAAGCTCTTTTTTAGCGGCTAAGATCATGTTTTTAATTGATAGCATCTCTCCAGAGTCAAGGTTTGTATCCTGAGGAGAGAACCAGTTAAAACACTTTTTTATATTGTTATCATAGCTTTGCTGAGGAATAAGCAGTGAGAACTGATGCGACTTGGCCAGTGATGCCAATCCACTTTGTTCAGCCAAGGTTTCGCCATTTTGTTCACAACCATGAAGTAACACGACTAGATTTTCGTTTGCCTCTTTAGGCTCCAAGTAGCTTGCCGTTAGTGAACCTGGGTTTGCACCAAAATCTGTAAGCGGAATAAAAGCGGCAGAGGCAGTGGCAGGTAGTAGCGAAAGACTTAAAATCAAGCCTTTCACTGCACTGCTACTACATTTTATTTGATTGCTGATTGCGCCCATTGTTGACCTTCCATGTTAGGGAAAAGTTAATGCTTAGGCTCAACTTGCTGAATTTTTAGATTTACGACAATGGCACTTTAGATCTATAGGGAAAGAAATAACGTTTGTTTTAGTTATTACATGGAAGACTTTTTAATATCTAATATCAATAAGGTAGTGCTTGTTGATGACGCTAGGAACCGAACTATTATGATTAACAGTTCGGTAGAGTCAGGCCCTAGACATTGGCACAACTGCCTGTCTGTATTTAATAGCGAGGGATCAATTTGAGTTAACCTTGTTATTTGTTACTAAACACCAGCGAATCCAAGACGCCCATACCGCTGTGGACGCCGCCTTCAGTACTGCGGGCTGATTTACTTCTAATTAAATATCCGGCGTAAGCCTGTTTCTGGCTATTTTCGTCCTCAATTGCTGCTTCACCGTCAATATGAACGGTAAACATGCCGATTTCACTGATAAGATCGTCAACTTGTTGAAGCTCACCCTTGCGCACAGTCAACGCGGTTGTTGCTCTTGCTGTTGGGTGCAATCTGCGCATTAGCGCCCAAGCTTGATATTCGCTTGGTTTAAGCTCGGCAAGTTTTGGCAAAATGTCGTCGCCAAATATGCAGTGTCCGCCGCCTTCGCCTTGGTTTTTAAGGACCCAGTCATTATTACTGCTGTTAGCTACGATAGCGGCGCTGTCTTTAGTAACAGCGATCATTTCACCGAGTAATTCTTTAACGGCGATTGCCTCATCTAGCGTTAAGCCAAAACGGGTGAGGGCTGCAGGCTCCATTGAAGACAATAACATCTGTACCCGTTTACTGGTTGCCAACTGTTGGCTTACTGAAGCGTTAACAGCAACCCGGTGTTTTTCAATAAAGATCCGGGTTTGCATTAACGCATCACAACAAACACGGCTAATGATGTCATTGGCGTGGTAGTCGCAATACTGGTAGCCTGCGCGCAAATAGACGGTATCGATTGCGCCGACGCCGTCAAGTAACAATCTATGGTTATCGCCAGTTTTAAGTTTGCCGTACAACTCTCTAAAGGTGCGTCTAATGGTTCGAATGCCTTTGGCTTGTAGCGCATGCTCTAACAGGTGTTGATCGTAAACATTATCTTCACCTGCTTGCACAACCATCAAGAAAGTTGGCGCGTTAGTTGTGCTATCAATTGGGGCTAGAACACTTGCGTCCGGTTTGACAGCTGCAAACTCGGCGTTAATCTTAAATGTCGCCTTGGCAACACCTTGGGCCAAGTTTTCTAGCGCTCTATTGGCAACTAATTTTCCCGTTGCTGGTGTTGACCATTCACTGAAGGCTTCAAGCGCTTGCAACTGCAAGAACTTATGTAGCTCATGTATTCGTTGGCCAAATGGCCCCATACCTGCGGCGATACCGTTAAATTCAATCAGTTTTGGTCCCAAAGCGGCATCATCCATAAAGTCGCTGCGCATAATTAATAGCGGCAAACGTTTAGCGCTTTGCGCCGCTTGTTGAGTAAGTTGCTGAATAGGTTGCTGATTAGTTTGGTGAATCGCCTGGTACATCTCTAATAATGCATGAAAGAAAGGATCGCCTTTGGTGATCGGTTCGATCGCTTGGGTAAGGAACTCACAGTCTTCAGATGCAAAGTGCACTAGCTTGCCGAGTAAACCTACCGATGCGGTTAGCTTTTGATAGCGCGCAGTCGTGATAGGGGTAGGTGTTAAGCTAAAAGCTGTGTGTACAGCAGAATAGTCCGTGGTTTTTAACGCCATACCATGGGTTAACGCCCACTCAATCGCATCTTGTGAGGCTTGCTTGCTTGTGTCGTTAATCATAGTGTCACCCTTGTTTACTGCCTGAATCAACGTTCTGCATTAATTTATTTCCGTTATTGTCGAAATGTAGGTGTACTACCCGCTTATGTCAATTTTTATTTCGAATAAAGTCGAATTAAATAGGTTAAAAGTGATGAGGAATAATAATCAGGCATTAGTAGTGCTAAGTGGACGTATAGCAGAGCAGTGTCTATATAAGTGATAGCGAGTTTAGTTTTGCTGTATGAGCTTATTGATAATGAACCGGAGATATTCAGATGAAAAATACCTCATTTGCGTTAACAGCTATATCCGCCTGTATATTGAGTTTTGCACTGCCCGCAAAGCTTGTTTTTGCTGATCACCATCAAGACTGTAGCACTATGGTTGGTTGTGATAAAAAGCGTTGTGAGATCTCAAAGCAAATCGTGATGGCTAAAGCTCATGGTAATACACATAAAGTGGCGGGTTTAGAAACGGCACTGAAAAGTGTCGAAGCTAATTGCACTAACGATGGCCAAAAACAAGATCTAGAGGCCGAGATAGTAGATGTAAAACAACAGATAGATAAGTATGAGGCTTCGTTAAAAGAAGCTGAGGAAGAGAGTAATTTAGATAAAACCTATAAATACAAGCAAAAACTGCTGAGCGAAAATACTAAGCTGGCGGAGCTTGAGCAAGAGTTAGCAAGCTTGCAGGGGACTAAATAGTTGTCGCCACATCTGCAATAAGTTAACGGCCAATAGCCCCTTATAGGTGGGGCTTGGCTTTACTTTTAATTTTGTTTTTACTTTTACGTTGACTTTTGCTTTGACTTAGCTGAGCCGCACTAACATAGCGGCTCACTTACTTTAGGTGTGTTTTAGCTGTTATCTTGCTGCTCAATAAAATCTTTAAACTCGATTTCATACAGGCGGGCTAATACTAAGGTCACGGCAAAGATAATCGGGCCGTAAATTAAGCCGATTAAGCCAAACAGTTGTAGGCCACCTAATAATGAGAAAAACAGTAGTAGGGTACTCATGCCTGTACTGCCTTGCATTAGCCAAGGTCTTAGAAAGTTATCAATCGAGCCAATAACCAACACTCCCCATGCGATTAAAAACAGCGCCCATTGCCAGTCACCGGTAATAAATAGGTAAATAGATGCGGGTAGCCAGATCATGGCGGTGCCTACAAAGGGGATAAATGAGGCAAAGGCCATCATGCTGCCCCAAAAGAGTCCTGAAAACCCTGCCATTGCCATGGCGATACCACCTAGTGCACCTTGGGCCAGTGCCGTTAAAAACGCACCAAAAACAGCGGACTTAGCTACAACTTTGACCTCGTTAAAAATCATCTCTTCTTGAGAGCGCGACAATGGAATGATGTGGCGGATACTACTTACAATAGTTTGTTGATCTCTAAGGAAGAAAAACAGCACAAATAGCATTAGAGAAAAGCTTAAAACCGTATTGGCCACATCGCCCAGTAGTCCGGTACTGGCAGACAAAAAGCTGCTGCTGAGTTGGGTGACTTTTACTGCTGCTTGCTGCACGAGTTCATCTACTTTTAAGCTTTCAAAAGGAAGCCATTTATTGAGTAGGCTAATGCCACTTTGAATATAAGGGTGAGATAAAAATGCCTTGGCGCCGCCATTAGTTAACCAATCATAGGCGTTACCCATAAAATTGATGCCTTCATTCATTATCGCAATAGTGACAAATAGCAAAGGCAGCAACACCACCACAGTGACTAAGGTACATGACACCACAGATGCCAGATTGGGTTTTGCTGGCATATAGCTTTCAATTTTTGCATGTAGTGGCAGAACTAACAGCGCAACAATCGCCGCCAAAATAATAGAGCCTAAATAAGGTGAAACGAGCAGGTAGCATGCGTAAAACGCAATGGCCAAAGCAAGAAGTAGAATGGCGTGGTGGGGTTTTAGCTTAAAGCTGTCCATCAAATAGCGCTCCAAAATACATTTTTTAATCAATCTTAAATGTTTGGCCTTACTACGGCGTTTAGTTAAAAAGTGCCCCTTATCGACACAATTTAAGATGATAAAGTACTGTTACTATAGCTAAAGCTAACAGTAACTTCTGTGACAAATCTATAGCTATTTTTTGTTTGCCAGTCTATTCATTTGTACCCCGCTAGCAAAACAGTCGATTTATCGCTGTTTGGTTTGGCCGCAATAGTATGAGTCGTAGTGCGATATTATGCTAACGGCCCTGCACTATAAGAGCCTAGCAAATGCAAATTTGTTGCTTGTAAACGTAATACAAACGGTTGCATCTACAAAAAAGGCTTAGCATTGCTGCTAAGCCTTATTGTGTTTGCCTGTATTGTCCTGAAATGTTTTAACTTGGTTCGCCAATGAGCTGAAGCCAAGTTAAAGCAGGGTGGACTTTAGCGAACTTTGTACGTTTGCGAGTGAATCACTAATGGTTTAGCAAATTACTCAGGGACTTTTACAAATGTGCTTTCACGAGCAAATTTAATCGCGCCGTCACAGATCTTGATTTGTTGCTCTTTGTTAGCGGCTTGGAAATTCTTCATGTATTGGTCTAGTGCTTGGCTAGTTTCTTTAGACATGATCATATCTTCGATACCCGCATTTTTATGAGACATCATAGATTGACCAACAATCACGCCTTCAATTTGCATGTCGTGCTCAGCATAAAAAGTGGTACAAATCATCAGACTTGCCATGCCAAGTGCTGTTTCTTGATCTAGGTTTTCAGCGCTTGCTTGACCAGCTACTGCACAACTTAAAAGACCCGCAATTAGTAGTTTTTTCATAATATGGTAAACCCTTTTCTCATCCATCTTTGGTCAGTGTTCTAAATGATCTTGCATGGCATTTCTATTATTTGTCTGCCGCCATGCTTTGTAAGATTAGGCTAGCATTTACATATTATTAGGTATGTGATGCTGCGCTTGATTAAAGGCGCTGCAGTTGATTTTGTGTTGTTTATCACGCTTGAAAAGCCGATTTTATATGTAAAAAAAGCTAAAAAGGCGATATTTGCATCTTTTGCCGAATTATTGGCCATTTTGTCTCAGTTTTACAAGGTGTTATTTTGGCATCGAAAAGCAAATTAGCGCTACTTGAGCCCGGCTTTAGTTGTTAATATGACGCGGTATTTTGTTGTATTGAGGTAGTTGATGGAGCTTAGGCGACATTCTGTGCAGTTTGGTTTTTTTCAGGGCGTGTTCTTTTGTAATAGCGCGCATTTGTGCGATCAAGGTTTATCGATAAACGGTAAGCTATATAGCTATCCTGACTTATCACAATCCGTTGAGGTTAGGCGTGGTTGGTTCACTTTATCATTGATGTGGGGCAAGCAGCGTTTTCGCTTTTTTCATTTTACTCACAGTAAACCTTTATTGCGCTTGGCGTTAAATAATCGTTTGGCATTTCATCGCGCGGAGCTTGAGCAAGCTTTTAATTTATTACTACAAGACGCGGCTGATTTTGACAAAGAGTTCAGTGCTCACCAGCGTTATTTACGTGATTCAGATAAACGCCGTTTACAGCAGAAATACAAAGGAGCTATTGAGAAACTTGAGCTTACAGAGCATTTCCGGACTCTAGGCTTTGATATCAATTTGCTAAATTGCCGTTTAGCAAAGTTTATTAAGCAGCCTGATCTGTTTACCGCTAAATATAATCAGTGGTGGCAAAATCAGCAGCTAAAAGTGCATCAAAGTCTATTTGATTCGATTGAAGCACACCCGTTAACTGAGCTACAAAGGCAAGCTTGTGTCATTGATGAAAACAATACGCTCGTTATAGCCGGAGCGGGGACGGGAAAAACCAGCACTATGGCGGCAAAAGCTGCCTATTTAGTTAGTCAAGGTTTGGCTAAGCCAGATGAAATTCTAATGCTGGCTTATGGTAAAGATGCACGTCAGGAGTTAAGCCAACGTGTGCTATCTAGCCCTGAGTTAACAGCGGTAAAGGTCAGTACTTTTCATGCCCTCGGTAAAGAGATCATTCAAAGCTATTTAAAAAGCTCGACTCAAGTGTCGGTATTGGCTAGTGACGAAAAGCAGTTTACCCAATTTATTGATAGTCAAATTGACTGCATTGTTGCCGATCCTGATATGGCCGATCCGGTTGCTGAGTATTTTGGCCGCTATTTGTACCCGCAACGAAATGAACTCGATTTCCGCTCTGAAGGGCACTATCGCAGCTACTTGAAAAACAACGAGATAAGAGCACTATCTGGCGATTTAGTGAAAAGCTTTCAGGAGCTGGTGATCTGTAATTACCTTTATACTCACGGAATTAAATTTGACTACGAGCCTAAATATCCGGGCGATGTCAGCGAGCCCGGTAAAAGCGTGTATCAACCAGACTTTTATATTCCGGTTCTAGATGCTTATCTTGAGCATTTTGGTATTGATAAGCAGGGTAATACCCGCGCCGATATTGATAAAGACGCATACAATCAAAGCCGTGATTGGAAAATAGCCTTACATCAACAGCACGGCAGCTATTTGATGCAAACATTCAGTTGGCAAGCAGATGCGGGCAAACTTGAAAGTAGTTTAGAGGAGCAGCTTTGTGCTCGCGCTGAGGAGTTAGGCCTTGAGCAAAATCAGTTGTTTAAACCTATTTCACCCAAGGAAGTGTTTAGCCAAGTTAAAGCTTTAGGCGTGTACCGCAACGTAAGCCGTTTGATGGCAAGTTTTGTCAGCTTGTTTAAAGCATCCGGTATGAGCTTAGCCCAGCTTAAAAAAGTAAAGCTGGCGAAGTTAGCAGAATCGTCTTTAAAACCTGCTATTGATAGCTCAACTCAAGCAGAGCAAACTGCAGAAATGAGTCACAAACTCGATTCAAATACTCGTTTGCAAGCCAAGCTAACCGCTACTGCTAAACGTAAAAACAAGCAGCTAGCCAACTATAACCAACAGCGTTGGAGCGCGTTTTTACATCTATTTAGTTGGGTGATTAAGCAATATCAAGCCTATCTTAATGAGCATAACTGCCTCGACTTTTCCGATATGATCGCTAAGGCCAATAACTTAGTGACTGCAAAGGATTTTCATCAACAAACTTCAGATAGCTTTCGTTTTAAATACATCATGGTTGATGAGTTTCAGGACATATCCGCTGAGCGCGCTGAGTTAGTTAAAGCCTTAAGAGATGCTAATCCTAATTGTGCGCTTTTTTGTGTGGGTGATGACTGGCAAGCAATTTATCGCTTTGCGGGCAGTGATTTGAGTTTAACTACGGCATTTGAACAAACCTTTGGTGCAGCGCAAACGGTAACGTTAGACAAAACCTTTAGATTTAATAATCAAATTGAAAAGGTCGCTTCACGGTTCATTCAAGTAAACCCTGCTCAGTTAAGCAAACAACTAACTACTCACAGCAAGAGCGATAACCCAGAAGTTTACTTGCTAATCAATACTAAAGAGGCGGCGCTGCAGCAGGCGTTTGCCAGTATTATTGAACAGGTTGGTGCTCTGCCCACCAGTGTGATGCTAATAAGTCGATTTAAAAACAGTTTAAAGGATTTAAGTGTTTGGCAGCAGCGTTTTCCACAATTAAGCATTTCTGCAATGACGGCTCATGCCTCTAAAGGTAAGCAAGCCGATTTTGTGATTGTGCTTGATGTGAATGACGACAAGTATGGTTTCCCGAGTAAAATCGATAACGATCCTATTTTAGATGTGATGTTACCAACGCTTGATAGCTTTAAAGATAGCGAAGAGCGGCGCTTATTTTATGTTGCCTTGTCGCGCGCTAAACAACGAGTATTTGTGCAAGCTGAACTTGGTAAAGAGTCGAGTTTTATAAAAGAACTGCGATCTTTCACTGATGACATCAACATTATAAACAGTGAACTAGCAAGCTTATATCAGCATCAAGCTAGTTGCCCTGCCTGCCAAGAAGGTAAGCTTATTCCACGACAAGGGCGCTTTGGGCTGTTTTACACTTGCTCACTTGGTAAGGATTATTGTGATACCAAAGTTGATAGATGTAAGACATGTAACAGCGCGCCAATGTTGCACAATCAAACTGAGTACTTTTGTGTAGCGGAGCACTGTAGTAATAAGCTTAAACGTTGCCCTGAATGTATTAACGGTAAGCTTTTATTGCGTAAAAACGCCAAAACAGGTCAGTCGTTCTTAGCTTGTGATCAGTTTAGAAGGGGGGATACGACTCGATGCCAATACACTCGTATTATTGCTGGTACAGAGATGTAAAGACTACCTTTAGCGTGCGTTTAATTTTTTTCAGTGTAGATTGTTATTTAAACCACTGTTTAATAGGGGTCAAAGTTTTTATAGTTTATTTTTCTGACCTTTTTTTATTATTCCGGTGAGTTTTATTCATGCCATAAGCGAGTGAGTTTATTTAGGTTAACAGCACTCATTAAGCCAAGGAGGCTTAATTTGTAGGCCATTTGTAAATTAGCTTGGTTAATAAATAACAAAGCGGCTAATAATTAAACTAAGATAGATACTTATATTAACTGCCAATAGGTGACGTTAATTCCTGTACTAGATTTACTCGGTTCAATTAAAGGCGCTTTCTATGTCCCATTCACAGCAATTGAAATCAAAATTCATTCTTCATTCCAATTATCCACCATCTGGTGACCAGCCAGAAGCTATTGCTCGCTTGATAGATGGGATTGAGCAAGGAGCAACTCATCAAACCTTAAAAGGCGTCACTGGCTCAGGCAAAACATTTACTGTTGCCAACATTATTCATCGGCTTAAACGGCCAACAATTATCTTAGCTCACAACAAAACGCTGGCGGCGCAGCTGTATAGTGAGATGAAGCACTTCTTTCCTGAAAATGCGGTGGAGTTTTTTGTCTCTTATTATGATTACTACCAGCCTGAGGTTTATCTTCCGGGTAGTGACCGATTTATTCGTAAAGATTCTGCTATTAACGAGCAGCTTGAACGTTTACGTTTGTCGACCACTAAAGCGCTAATTGAACGCCGAGATGTGATTGTGGTTGCATCGGTCTCTTCTGTATATGGCTTAGGTGATCCGGAGGCTTATCGGTCGTTACAAGTTCATTTGCAGTTAGGTCAAGAGGTTGATATTGACCTTTTAATCGCACAACTTGAGCGGCTGCAGTACAGCCGTTGTAGTCGCACCATCAAGCGAGCCACTTTTTTAGTGCGTGACCAAGCGATAGATATCTTTCCGGCAGATTCAGAACATCGATCGCTCACTGTCGAGTTTTCTGGTAGCCATATCGCTAAGCTTTATTGGGTTGATGCAATAAGCGGTGACAAGCTAGATGATATTGAACAATATTTGGTGTCACCAAAGACGTTGTATTCAGTATCGATAGAGCAGGTTGAATTAGCATGTAAGCAAATCATGACTGACATGGAGCGCCAGGTTGAACAACTCAATAGCGAGAATAGATTCACCGAGGCGGCACGTTTATATGAAAGAACCTTGGCTGATGTGGAGCAGTTAACCACTCAAGGTTATTGCTCCGGCATTGAAAACTACGGGTCGTATCTTAATCAACGTGACCCAAGTTTACCGCCAACGACTCTATTCGACTATCTGCCTAAAGACGGTTTATTGTTTATCGATGAATCCCATGTGATGATCCCACAGATCTCGGCTATGTATAAGAGCGATCAGAGCCGTAAGAGCACGCTTATTGATTTTGGTTTTCGCTTACCCTCTGCCAAAAACAATCGCCCGTTGAGCTTTGCTGAATTTGAAGGGATCAAGCCACAAACGATATTTGTATCTGCAACCCCTGGTCACTATGAGCTAGAAAAATCACAGTCGCGGGTGTTTAAGCAAATTATTCGCCCAACCGGCTTACTGGATCCTGAAATTGAAATTAGGCCGTCAGCTAACAGTATTGAAGATCTATTTAATGAGATTAAGCTAAGAAATCAGCGTAACGAAAGAACCTTGGTTACGACATTAACTAAGAAAAGCGCTGAGAACTTAAATAACCATTTGGCAGCAAAAGGAATTAAAGTTAGCTATTTGCATTCTGATGTGAAAACTAACGATCGAATTGAAACTGTAAACGCGCTTCGCGCTGGTACTTATGATGTATTGATTGGTATTAACTTATTAAGAGAGGGATTAGATATTCCCGAAGCATCACTTGTAGCTGTACTCGATGCCGATCACGCAGGTTTTTTACGATCGGAGCAAGCCTTGATTCAAATTATCGGCAGGGCTGCTCGTAATCAACATGGTAAGGCTATTTTGTACGCAGATAAGATGACACCTGCGATGAAAAGAGCCATAGATGATTCAGAAAGTCGGCGCGCAGATCAAATTGAGTACAACCGCTTAAATTCAATTGTACCTAGCTCATCGGGGCGTAAGCTTGATAAGTCACAAAATGATGGTCAACCTAGTGTTGATGTCAGTGAGAGAGGGCAAGACAGAGTTGGTTTTTGCGAAAGTCTGGCTGAGCTTTGCCAATTAATTACTGCCAAAGAGAAAGAGTTAATAAGCCTAGTAGATTCATCAAACCTTGAGGATGCCAAACGAGTACGAGAACAGTTAGTGCTGCTCTATCGCCAGTTTATTTATATGTAGTGTACTGCCCGAAGCTAACGATACTTATTCTAAAATAATAACTTTTATAGAATTATTAGTGGTCTAAACCTTGATAAATGCTATAAAAACAAAATGATTCACATATATTAAGACATTGAGGTAAGTTTGGATAAAACACCTCAGTGTCTTTTTTATTGTTGGATGGTACGGATCTATAGGGAGATTACTAACCTTGAACTATCAAGTCACAATTGTATTGTTAACAAGCACACTGGCCGCGGCAGGTATACAGGCTGAAGAGGGAGGTCACTTAAGTAAGGAAGTTACAGGTGTTGCAGGCTTAGTTCCAGAACAAGATCTCTATAGTTTGAAAGTGTTTGACAATAATTTCATATTACCTGTTTACCAAACTCAATCTGCTAATCAAGCTTACTACGCGCCGCAAAACCCTAACAAGGGGGAGATCAGCGAAACCAATATACAATTTCAGTTCAGTTTAAAATATGGTATTGCCAAAAACTTATTCACTGATAATGACGGTTTTTATCTTGCTTATAGTCAAATATCAAATTGGCAAGCTTATGATGATTCAGCATATTTTCGTGACTCACAATATCAGCCACAGGTATTTTGGTTTTGGCAACATGCTGACGAGAGCGCTATTTGGCAGAGTACCAGTATTGGTTTTGAGCACCAGTCTAACGGTAAAGGGGGGATTTATGAGCGTAGTTGGAATCGCGCTTATGCCGAATTTTCTCTAGCACTTGATGATATAGAACTTAGCATTAAACCCTGGATAAGCTCTGGTACAGATTACAACCCTGATATCGATGATTATATGGGTTACGGTGCGATTAAAGGCGATTGGTATATTGGCGAGCATCAGATTAGCCTAACCGTACGCAACTTGTTAGAAAGTGGTTTTTCTAATGGTTATGAGGAACTTAGTTGGCGTTTTCCGATTTACAAAGGATTAAAAGGTTACATGAAATTGCAAAGTGGCTATGGGTTAACGATTTCAGATTACAATCATTTTGATAACGCTGTAGGGCTTGGTATCGCGTTTTAAGCATATATAACCCTATTCAAAATATTTATTTAGGCAGTAAGAATGAACGAGTTTTCGAGTTGGCTTGATTCTAAAAAACTTAAACAGCAAGTCACTAACCCCAATATTGAAGTAGGAGAATATTCTTACTATTCGGGTTTTTATCATGGTAAGTCGTTTGAAGATCAAGCGGTACGTTACCTTTTAGGTGACGGTTCAACGATTGATGTATGGGAAGCGGGCGTTTTTGGCGAAGTCGATAAGCTGATTATTGGTAAATTCTGCTCAATCGCCTCGGGGGCTTGCTTTATGCTTGCAGGCAATCAAGGTCACCGCATGGACTGGATCTCGACTTACCCGTTTGCGCCAGAAGAGTTTGGCGAAGGTGTAAAAAGCGGCTTTGAGCGTGCAGGCGATACCGTGATTGGCAATGATGTGTGGATTGGCAGTGAGGCGATGATCATGCCCGGCGTGACCATTGGCGATGGTGCTGTAATTGGTTCAAGAGCAGTGATCACCAAAGATGTTGCGCCTTACTGTGTGGTGGTGGGCAGCAATAAGTTGGTTAAGCAGCGTTTTGATGATGCAGCTATTGCCAAGTTACTCGAAATGAAATGGTGGGATTGGCCGCTAGACAAGCTAAAAGGGGCGATGGCATTAATGTGTAGCGCTGATATTGACGGCTTATATCAGTACTACCTAGATAATCAGTGATAATTGTTTGCTTTAACCAAGCTATACAAAAATGGCGCTAATCTCAAAGATTAGCGCCATTTTACTATTAGAAAGGCTTAGATAAATACTTAAGCGCCTTTCTTGGCTTCGTTCTCTGCTTGGCTTGCCATGTACTCGTTGAAAGTACCTTGGAAGTTTATAAGCTTGTTGTCTTTTACATCGATAATGCGCGTTGCTAAAGATGAAACAAATTCACGGTCATGGCTCACAAACACTAGCGTGCCTTGGTACACTTTAAGCGCATTGTTTAGTGCTTCAATGGCTTCCATGTCCATGTGGTTAGTCGGCTCATCCATTACCAGAACGTTGATGTCCATCATCATTAACTTACCGAATAACAGGCGGTTTTTCTCACCACCAGAGCAGTTACGTGCCTTTTTGTTGATGTCGTCTTCAGTAAATAATAAACGGCCCAACATGCCACGAACCATTAAGTCATTGTGCTTTGGTAGGCGCCACTGTGACATCCAGTCAAATAGGTTTAAGTCGTTATCAAAATCTTTGCTACTGTCCTGTGGGCAATAGCCGATAGAGGCATTTTCTGACCATTTGATCTCGCCAACCTTGTTTGATAATTCACCGACTAAACAGCGTAGGAACGTAGATTTACCTACGCCGTTTTCACCAATAACGGCAAGTTTTGCGCCCGCTTCAAGGATTAAATCGCCGCCTTCAAACAGTAACTCACCATCAAAACCGTGACCTACATTTTCCATGACTAAGGCTTGGCGGTGCATTTTCTTGCCGTCATCAAAACGAAGAGATGGCGTCATACGGCTTGATGCTTTTACTTCATCTAAACTGATTTTCTCTAGCTTTTTAGCACGCGAACTTGCTTGTTTAGCTTTAGATGCGTTAGCACCGAAGCGGTTAACAAAGTCTTGTAGTTCAGTCATTTCAGCGCTTTTCTTAGCGTTACCGGCTAATAGCTGCTCTTGAATAAGTGCAGACGCTTCCATAAAGTACTCGTAGTTACCTGGGTAAATACGAAGCTCACCATAGTCGATATCCGCCATATGGGTACATACAGTGTTTAAGAAGTGTCTGTCGTGCGAAATGATGATCATGGTGCACTTGCGCTTATTAAGCTCTTCAGCCAACCAGTTAATGGTGTGAATGTCCAAGTTGTTGGTTGGTTCGTCAAGTAGCAGGATATCTGGGTTCGAGAATAATGCTTGTGCTAAAAGTACACGCAGCTTCTTACCTGGTGCCACTTGGCTCATTAAGCCAAAATGCAACTCTTCTTCAATACCGGCTTCAAGCAGGATTTCACCGGCGCGACTTTCAGCGCTGTAACCGTCCATTTCTGCGAACTCACTTTCAAGTTCACCGACGTACATGCCGTCTTCTTCACTCATTTCTGGTAGTGAATAGATGCGTTCACGCTCTTGTTTAACTTCCCATAGTCTCGTATCACCTTGAATTACCGCATCAATGACGCTGAATTCTTCAAATGCGAACTGGTTCTGGCTCAAGGTACCGACTTTTTGACCTGGCGTAATAGAAACGTTGCCTGAAGTAGGGGCAAGCTCTCCACTTAAGATCTTCATAAAGGTGGATTTACCACAACCATTTGCGCCGATTAAGCCGTAGCGATTGCCGTTACCGAACTTAGCGGAAATGTTTTCGAATAATGGCTCTGGGCCAAACTGCATCGTGATATTTGCGGTAGAGATCAAAAGAGTATCCTGAGTGATTAGTAAAGAGTGAAAGCCAAGGCGCTAGCAGGCTGCTAAAGACAATCCTGTACGAGAGGCAAAACAGCGGCGGATTATACAGAGGTCAGTGCTTAGATGTCGAGCAATCATGCGATGAATCAAGGCTTATTTATTTGATTGGCCTTGTTTTGAGCCTTGGCTAAACTTATTGGGTAGCTTGATCAGCAAACTTTGAAACTCTGATAAAATGCATTGGTTAAAGTAGGTGTTAACTGCAAAATTTAAATGACTTTATATCACTTGCCAGTATCTAGAGAGTGAATAGTTGAGTGTTTTTGTAAAAATTCAAACAAGCCGGACGATTTTATGGGTGATATGTGCAATTTCTTGTTATTATTAGGCCATTGTTTTGCGCTGCTCGTTGAGCAGTCTAAGTATTCATTGATTGAATATTTTTTATAGATGCATGTGTCTGCACATGTTCTGCGATATTTGGACTCCCCATGATTGAACACCAACAGAATAATCCACTCCACGGCTTAAATTTAGAAACTTTGCTAACTGAACTGGTGAAGTTTTATGACTATAAAGTGCTTTATGCAGCGTTAAAATTGGAATGTTTTAACCTTAACCCCAATATGGCTGGTTGCATTAAGTTTTTAAAGAAAACCGAGTGGGCTAGAGAACGTGTTGAAGCATTTTATCTTTATCGCTTTAAACGCATGCCAAAAGGTACGGCTGCGCAAATGGAACTTAAGCCACGTGAGCGCGGTTATGCTGATGGTATCGTGCCACGTAAGCCAGAGAAACTAACGGTTGAGCTTGTAGAGGAGATGCGCGCTAAAGCTGAAGCTAATTACAAAGCGATGAAAAAGAGCGGTGCACGTCCACGTTTTGGCAAAGACAAACCAAGAGCGCAAGATGGTTATGCTCAAAACCGTCGTAATGGCCCAAAGCGTCCTGCTGCCTCACAAGATCCTACCAACCCTTGGGGTAAGTAGTTAGCATTTGATGCAAACGCTGTAATTAATTGATAGAAGGACCTGACAGGTCCTTTTTATTATCTGCTTTCTTTCAAGTTAATATATGCATCTAGTGCATAGTGTTGATTCTATTTATTCATTTGTTTCATGGCCGACTAATCAGTAGCATGCGCTTCCTTTTTAAGTAACCTTGTAAATCGATGCGCTCTCAATCCATATCTGCACAGCTGCTCCGCATGACTACCGCGTTAATGTTGACTTTGCTATTAGTTAATAACTATCCACCTTTGCTCAACGCATTCAGCGACAATGGCGCAGAAGTTGGCTGTCACCAAATTCCGAAAAACGATTTAGCAAACCAAGCCGATGATGACCATCAACATTCCGCTGGAGCGAAACATAGGGCTGTACAACTATGAGCATCTTTCGTTTTCCTCTTTTGGTTTGGCTAGGCATTGGGATTTTGATTATTAGCCTCGGGATCCGCCAATCTTTTGGGATCTTTATGATGCCAATTTCGATGAGCTTTGATGCTGGACGTGAGTTTTTCAGCCTTGCTATCGCCCTGCAAAATCTACTTTTTGGTGTTTTCCAGCCTTTTACCGGCATGGCTGCTGATAGGTTTGGTTCAAAAAAAGTCATTATGTTTGGTGCGTTGGCTTATGGATTGGGGTTGTTATTAACCTCTATTTCGAACACCTCTGAGATGTTTTACATCTCTATTAGTATGCTGATTGGATTAGGGCTTAGTGCGACTAGTTATGTTGTAGTGCTTGGCGCCGTCGCGAAAGTGGTACCTGCAGAGCATACGGCAAAAGCATTTGGATTGACGACTGCGGCTGGCTCGTTTGGCATGTTCGCAGTGATCCCTGGAGCACAAAGCTTATTAACCCATTTTGATTGGCAAACGGCGCTGCAAGTATTTGCACTATTGTGCTGCTTTATGTTTGCTTTTGCTTCGTTTATGAAAACAGCTAAAAGTAACGATAACAGTAAAGAGCAACTAAACGATCAGACATTAAAACAGGCACTAGCAGAGGCATGTACTAATCGTAACTATTGGTTAATTCATATGGGGTTCTTTGTATGTGGCTTTCATGTAATGTTTATTGCCACACACTTACCAAGTTACCTTGCTGATAAACATTTAGATGCATCGACTGCAGCATTAGCTTTAGCCTATGTCGGTATATTTAATATCTTTGGCTCATATTTTTGGGGGGTGATGGGCGACAGGTTTAGTAAGCGGTATGTAATGAGTGCGCTTTACTTGGTGAGAACTGCGGTTATTGCTGCTTTTGTTACATTGCCAGTGACTGATAATACGGCTGCTATATTTGGCGCCGCAATTGGATTTTGTTGGTTAGGAACAGTGCCTTTGACTTCTGGCTTAGTGAGGCAGATTTTTGGTGCTCGCTATCTATCTACATTATATGGCTTAGTGTTCTTTACCCATCAGGTAGGTAGTTTCCTTGGCGCTTGGGTTGGCGGTCGAATTTATGACTATTATGGTAGTTATGAGCCAATTTGGTGGTCAACTGTAGTATTAGCCTTTATCGCAGCTTTATTACACTTACCGATTGATGATAGGCCTGTCTCGGAAGTTAAGCTTTCTAAAAATAGTCATAATAGAGAAGCTAATAGGAATAGTGAGCTACCGTTAGTTGATAAACCTATGGGATCGCTCTAGTAACAAAATGCTGTACTTGAATATTTGAGCCACCGTAGGGTGGCTTTTTTATAGTCTGTGTAAAGAGAGGGAGCAGCATATTTACCTCGTGTTCACGGCTGCAATTAAATAACGCTGGTATAAATAGCTATCAATAGTAAATAGCGCGTGTGTTGATGGACTTTTGACTGTTGCTTATAAGTTTTACGAATTGTTTAAAAGGGATTCATTGGTGTTTAAGTGTATATGAACGGTGTTTTAGTATGCCGGCTGAAGCATAAATCCAGTTGGATAACCAAAAAGCACTGTAAAATCGGCTCTTGTAACTTTGACAATCGATATTCTTGGTTAAAATTTGCCTTAAAACATTCTTGTTTGTAATTGTTTTACTTAAAAAATGCGATAAAATGCCTAAACACCACGCAAGTTGGCCATCAAATCACCGCTTGGCAGCTATTTGTGTTTTTTTACTTGCAACATAGACGCTATCGCCATACTATAGCGCTCGTTCCAAGGCAACTGCCAAGCGAACAGCAAGAACATAGTCGCGGGATGGAGCAGTTTGGTAGCTCGTCGGGCTCATAACCCGAAGGTCGTTGGTTCAAATCCAGCTCCCGCAACCAGTTCGTGTGCGATACAACCGTAGCTCAGTTGGTTAGAGCACTACCTTGACATGGTAGGGGTCGGTGGTTCGAATCCACTCGGTTGTACCAATTCTTTTATAGAAGAATCTAAAAATCTATTACCCCTGTCGCGGGATGGAGCAGTTTGGTAGCTCGTCGGGCTCATAACCCGAAGGTCGTTGGTTCAAATCCAGCTCCCGCAACCAATACAACCGTAGCTCAGTTGGTTAGAGCACTACCTTGACATGGTAGGGGTCGGTGGTTCGAATCCACTCGGTTGTACCAATTCTTTTGTAGAAGAATCCAAAAATCTATTATTTAGCACTGGTTGGAGAAGCTAAACGCTACTCGAGCTTAGTTGTTATTCGGACGCGGGATGGAGCAGTTTGGTAGCTCGTCGGGCTCATAACCCGAAGGTCGTTGGTTCAAATCCAGCTCCCGCAACCAATTCTTTTATAGCAGAATCAAAACAGCTATTGGCGTTTATCGGACGCGGGATGGAGCAGTTTGGTAGCTCGTCGGGCTCATAACCCGAAGGTCGTTGGTTCAAATCCAGCTCCCGCAACCAATTCTTTTATAGCAGAATCAAAATAGTTATTAGCGTTTATCGGACGCGGGATGGAGCAGTTTGGTAGCTCGTCGGGCTCATAACCCGAAGGTCGTTGGTTCAAATCCAGCTCCCGCAACCAACTCTTTTATAGCAGAATCAAAATAGTTATTAGCGTTTATCGGACGCGGGATGGAGCAGTTTGGTAGCTCGTCGGGCTCAACTCTTTATAAAAGCTAGACGAAGGTCGTTGGTTCAAATCCGGCTCCCGCAACCAATTCTTTTATAGCAGAATCAAAACAGTTATTAGCGTTTATCGGACGCGGGATGGAGCAGTTTGGTAGCTCGTCGGGCTCATAACCCGAAGGTCGTTGGTTCAAATCCAGCTCCCGCAACCAATTCTTACTTAAAGAATAACGTGAAAGTAGGCCAGCGAAAGCTGGTTTTTTTGTGCCTAAAATCTGCTGAATTTTTTTTGTATACACAGACCGGAGATGGACCTGTTCGCTAGCTCGTTGGGCTCAGCTGTTTATAAAGGTTAGTCGAAGATCGTTGCAAAGTTTTTGTCGGAAGCAATCCAAACCCAGCAACCAATTCTTTAGTTAATGGATAGAGTGAAAGTAGGCCAGTGAAAGCTGATTTTTTTGTGCTGATTATTGCAGTTGTTGCAGTATTTAGGGGTTATACTGCTTAGTGTAAATCTGGTGTTGAATTTCGCAGTTTTAAAGTATAGAACTTTTTGCTTTGTTTTAGCGATGAGGCTGAGTCTGCTTTGCCTCTAACGCACATTATTGGAGATGTAATGAACATAGTTCAAGTTGATAGCACTAATAAACAGGTGTATGAAAATCTATATCAAGGTTATGCGGCTGAGTTTTCAAAGATTATTGCGGATAAACCCGACGCAAATGGCTTGTTTACAATATTTCCAAAAATAGAAGGAGATGTTAGAGGTTTTTTACTTTATATCGATGAAGTGCCTGCTGCGTTGGCTGCAATTAAGGACAAAAGTGATCATCAATTTGAGATCTGTGATTTCTACGTGGTGCCTTACTTCCGTAAAAACAAAGTAGGGAAGTCTTTTATAACTTGTTTATTTAAGCTGCTTCTCGGCTCATGGGAGATTAAGCAAGTAGCGGGAGCTGATCACGCGATAGCTTTTTGGCGTGATGTAGTAAATGATTATACTGCGGGGGCATATATTGAAGACAAATATCATGATGAAGTATGGGGTTTAGTCACGCGCCAGTGTTTTAAACATCGCGACTTAGGTTAGGAACTTTGTAAGTGATGCATTATATATTGATCATTTATGGGGTACGCGCAAAGAAAAGGCCAACTTGATAAAGTTGGCCTTTTGCTATAGTTGTTTAGTTCATTCGGTTAGCTAGATTGCCGAGTGCACCACACCCTGTTTTTGAATATATCTTAAACGTGCTGCAAACATGATGGCGGCAGCGGTTAGACCGGCAATTAAGCCAATCCAGAATCCTTGGGCGCCCATGTGCGGTACGATGATGTCTGTACGCGCTAAGGTGTAGCCAAGTGTCATACCTATCCCCCAGTACGCGACCAGCGTGATGTAGAAGGCACTGCGGGTATCTTTATAGCCACGTAGTGCACCTGCGGTAACCACCTGTATAGAATCTGATAGTTGATAGATGGCAGCGAAGAACATCAAGCTGCCCGCTAATGAGATCACCTCAGGGTTATCGTTATAAAGCAGAGCAATTTCGTGTCTAAATAGAATCGTGATCACTGCCGTGCACGCCGCCAATGAAAATGAAATCATTAGTGCTAATTTTGTTACTAAGGCTGCAATCTCAGGTTTGTCTTGGCCTAAGTAATAACCAACGCGAATGGAAGCCGCAATACCTAAAGATAGCGGGATCATAAACACAATTGATGAAAAGTTAAGTGCAATTTGGTGACCTGCAACCACAATCGCACCTAATGGGGCCAGTAATAGTGCAATAATTGCAAATAAACTCACTTCAAAAAATAGCGCCATAGCAATAGGTAAGCCATGTTTGGTCATGTCAAACATAACTTTTAGGTCTGGCATGTGAAAAGATTTGAAGGGAGCTAGCTCTTTAAATTTTTTATGAAGCTGCATATAGATGACCATGGCAATAAACATTGCCCAGAACACTAATGCTGTTGCAACACCACAACCTGCACCGCCCATTGCCGGCATGCCAAAGTGGCCATAAATGAAGATGTAGTTAGCTGGTATGTTGACTGCTAAGCCAACAAAACCAATCACCATAGTTGGCAGCGTGTAAGAAATACCTTCGCTACAGCCTCTAAGTACCTGATAGAGCACAAAAGCAGGTACGCCCCACATAAAGCCATTTAGGTAACCCACACCTAACCTTGCCATTTCAGGCTCAAGATCCATCATGGTGAAAATATTCTCTGCAAATGAGAGGATAAGCACCACAATGGCGCTGCCAATTATGGCAATATAGGCAGCTTGATAAGCTAAAGGTTGAATCGCTTTTTGGTTATCTGCACCATGATGGTGGGCAAATACAGGTGTAAAGGCCATTAATAAGCCTTGAACGAATAATAGTGCAGGTAGCCAAAGACTGGCGCTAATAGCAACAGCAGCCATATCAACGGCACTAACTCTACCTGCCATTACGGTATCGATAAAACCCATCATTGTTTGGGTAACTTGGGCAATTAGCACGGGTAATGCCAATTGGACTAAGCGTTTGGCTTGAAAGCCAGAATGGTTCATGGGTACAGCCCTTAATATACTAACGAGAGAGAATAATGTTTACAGGTATAGTTCAAGCAACGTGCGAAGTGTTGGCGATTGATAAAAAATCAGGTTTAAATACGCTACAAATCGCTATTGGGCCGGATTTGCGCGAGGGACTTTCACTAGGGGCAAGTGTCGCAAATAACGGTGTATGTTTAACAGTCACAAGAATAGAAGATGATAGGGTGTTTTTCGATGTAATGGAAGAGACCCTTAAGCTAACTAACCTATCAAAACTGAGAGTTGGATCACAGGTTAACATAGAGCGTTCATTAACCTTCGGTAGTGAGATTGGTGGGCACATTTTATCGGGCCATGTCCATACTCAAGCAGAGGTAGATTTAGTCAGTGTAACCGATGAGCATTATGACATTCGTTTAACCGTTGAACCGAAATGGATGAATTACATTTTGTATAAAGGTTTTGTAGGTGTAAACGGCTGTAGTTTAACGGTAGGAGAGGTGACTGAGACGAGCTTTATGCTGCACTTAATTCCAGAAACGTTAAAGCTGACCAACCTTGATAGCTATGTAAAAGGTGACTCGATTAATATCGAGATTGATAGTCAAACTCAGGCGATTGTCGACACCGTAGAACGAGTGCTTGCAAAGAGATTCGCGAATGAAGCGAGTCAACAATAGCCAGTTTGTCGCTTAAAGTGCAGCGTACTAATTAAAGTCGTTAGGTAATCTAAGCAAATAAAAGTAGCTTATTAACGGACGTCGTTAACAATATACTTTAATAAATCTGCTCATCGTCGGAGTCGATAAAGAACTCAATTTTGTGCTGCGCCTCGTCCATATGTAATCGCATATGGATAGGGTTACAGCAAACACGACAATCTTCGTAGTAATCTTGGTCACCACAGGTGGCATCGATATTTATGTGTTGATGATGCCCGCAGTGCGGGCAACTAATTGTTTTATTGATGAATCGCATCGCTATGCTCCCTTGTAACCCACAGCGCTTCTGCCTCCATCTACCGCAATAATTTGCCCTGAGATATAAGGCGCGCTGATGAGGTGAGATATAAGCTTGGCTATATCTTCGGCTTGGCCAAGCTTAGCTAATGGTATTGCATCTAAAACGGCTTGTTGCGACGCTTCAAGCGATTGCTCAGGCCATAAAATGGCCCCTGGAGCGACGCCATTTACACGGATTGATGGCGCAAGTTCTTGAGCCAGTGATAATGTTGCCATTTCAAGTGCAGCTTTAGATATAGAGTATAGCCCATGATCTTTTAGAGGGCGCTTACCATGGATATCTAACATATTTATGATACAGCCATGATGCAGGCTTAACAGAGACCTTAATTGTTCTGCTAATAGGTACGGGCTCAGCAAATTAGTTGTTAGCAATTGCTGTGCTTGCGCAAAATCTGTATTGCCGATAGGTGTGGGGTAAAAACTAGAGGCATTATTTACAAGTACAGACAGCTGAATGTTAGACGACAAAATATCTTGGGCGAGTTTACTAACGGCGGTAGGTTCAGCCAAATTTGCTTGGATAGTCTCGGCTGAGTTGGGTCTAAGCTTATTAAGCTTATTTTTTAGCTGGGTAGCTTCATTAGCTGAATTACCATAGTGAATAATGATGTTGTAGCCATCGCTATGCAGTTGACTAACTATGGCTAAGCCGATCCGTTTTGCTGCACCTGTCACTAGCGCCCATGTTGCCATTTTTAGTCCTTTTATAATCCATAAAACTTATTTATATAGAGGAGGCTAGGGTAATCTACAAACTTAGTCTGATAAAGAGTGATTTCAGCCCTAATGCCAAATGGTCGCTAAACCTATATGGTTCCAGTAAGCCAGCATTTTGACTCGATTTTTCTCATAGGTAATCACCCAGTTTTTATTAGTAAAACAATTTTTTGTAAAACTTGCATCTTCTCGCTGCTATCACTTAGAATTAGCGGCTTGCGCGCTGGAAAACCCAGGCTCCTGTAAGGCCTAGTCCCAGTTGCGTAAACCACACTTAATTTTAAAACCAAGTGGCCCTACGTGGGGGTCACCACTGGAAAAGGAAAAATCATGCCTGTTATTACACTTCCTGACGGAAGCAAACGCGAGTTTGCTCACTCTGTTTCTACTTTAGATGTTGCTGCTGATATTGGTCCTGGTCTTGCTAAAGCGTGTATCGCTGGTCGCGTGAACGGTGAACTAAAAGACGCATGTGACCTGATTGAAACTGATTCAGATCTTTCAATCATCACTGCTAAAGATGAAGAGGGTGTTGAAATTCTTCGTCACTCTTGCGCGCATTTGCTAGGTCATGCAATCAAGCAACTGTTCCCAGAAACCAAAATGGCCATCGGCCCTGTTATTGATAATGGTTTCTACTATGACATCGACTTAGACCATAAGTTGACTCAGGAAGATATCGATGCGCTAGAAAAGCGCATGGCTGAACTTGCTAAAACTAATTACGCGGTTGATAAGCGTGTTGTTAGCTGGCAAGAAGCGCGTGATACTTTTGAATCTCGTGGTGAAGTTTACAAAATGGCTATTTTGGATGAGAACATTCCAAAAGACTCAACGCCAGCGCTTTATCATCACGAAGAATATATCGACATGTGTCGTGGCCCACACGTACCAAACATGAAGTTCTGTCAGAACTTTAAGTTGATGAGTGTAGCGGGCGCATACTGGCGCGGTAACTCAGATAACAAGATGTTACAACGCGTATACGGTACAGCTTGGGCTGATAAGAAAGCCCTTAAAGTTCACCTTAACCGTCTTGAAGAAGCGGCTAAGCGTGACCATCGTAAAATTGGTAAGCAGCTAGATCTTTACCATATGCAAGAAGAAGCACCAGGTATGGTGTTCTGGCATAACGATGGTTGGAGCTTGTTCCTTGAGCTTGAGAAGTTTATTCGTCAAAAGCTAGGTCAGTACACTTACCAAGAAGTAAAAGGCCCATTAATGATGGACCGTGTACTTTGGGAACGCAGTGGTCACTGGGACAAATATTCAGAAGCGATGTTCACAACGAGCTCTGAAAACCGTGAATACGCAGTTAAGCCAATGAACTGCCCTGGTCACGTGCAGATCTTTAACCAAGGTCTTAAGTCATACCGTGATTTACCATTGCGTATGGCAGAGTTTGGTTGTTGTCATCGTAACGAGCCTTCAGGTTCACTACACGGTCTAATGCGCGTACGTGGCTTTACGCAAGATGATGCACACATCTTCTGTACTGAAGAACAAGTACAGCAGGAAGTGAGCGCATGTATCAAGATGGTTTACGATACATACGAAACATTCGGCTTTAGCAATATCGTTGTTAAGCTATCTACACGTCCAGAAAAGCGTATCGGTGATGACGATATGTGGGATCGTGCAGAAGAAGCGCTTAAGCAAGCATTAACTGCTAATGGCATTGAATTCGAAATTTTACCGGGCGAAGGCGCGTTTTACGGCCCTAAGATTGAATTTACATTGCATGATTGTCTAGACAGAGCGTGGCAATGTGGTACAGTGCAGCTCGATTACGCGTTACCTGGTCGCTTAGGTGCAACTTATGTTGCTGAAGATAACAGCCGTCAAACACCTGTTATGATCCACCGTGCGATTTTGGGTTCACTAGAGCGCTTCTTGGGTATTCTAATTGAAGAGTACGCAGGTAAATTCCCTGCTTGGTTGTCTCCAGTTCAGGTTGTTGTAATGAATATTACCGACAAACAGTCGGATTATGTCGATAATGTCGTCAATTTATTCAAAGAACATGGAATTCGTGCAACTAAAGACTTGAGGAATGAGAAGATAGGCTTTAAAATACGCGAACATACCTTAAGGCGTGTGCCATATCTGTTGGTCGTTGGTGATCAAGAGATGGAAAATAAGGAAGTAGCGGTGCGTACCCGTGAAGGCGTTGACTTAGGTAAAATGCAAATCGAAGAATTTGCTACTAAGCTCAAGAACCAGATTTCGCTCCGTAGTCTAAATTTGTTGGAGGATTAGGTCATAAAGATCAAGAAAACAGCAGGGCGCCAGGCGGCCCCGAACAGAATTAACGAACTCATCACTGGTGTACCAGAAGTCCGTTTAAACGGCCTTGATGGTGAGCAATTGGGAATCATGAGCATTAGAGAAGCTCAAGAAATCGCTGACGAAGCTGGCGTAGATCTTGTAGAAATCAGTCCTAATGCTGAGCCGCCAGTTTGTCGTGTTATGGACTACGGTAAGTTCCTTTTTGACAAAGCAAAAGCTCAAAAAGAACAAAAGAAGAAGCAGAAAATTGTACAGGTGAAGGAAATTAAATTCCGTCCCGGTACAGACGAAAACGACTACCAGGTAAAACTACGCAACCTGACTCGTTTTCTAGAAGACGGCGACAAAGCGAAAGTAACGCTGCGTTTCCGTGGTCGTGAGATGGCTCACCAAAGTTTAGGTATGGATCTTTTGAACCGTATCAAAACTGATTTGGAAGTTATTGCTGTTGTCGAATCTTTCCCGAAAATGGAAGGTCGTCAAGCAGTAATGGTTCTCGCACCGAAAAAGAAATAGTAAGGCAACCATAAAAGTAACAGGGGCCTCTTGAGGTTTCCTGTTCGCCTTGCGTTTTATTAATTGTCCCAATGCGGAGTTTTAGCAATGCCTAAAATGAAAACAGACAAGGGTGTACAAAAGCGTTTTAAGAAAACCGCTAACGGTTTTAAGCGCAAGCAAGCCCACTTACGTCACATTTTGACCAAGAAGAGCACTAAGCGTAAACGTCACTTACGTGCTAAATGTTTAGTAGCTAAGTCTGATGTGCCAGCAATTGCACGTCAACTACCATACGCTTAATTAGAGGAGTAAAGAACAATGCCTAGAGTTAAGCGTGGTGTAACCGCTCGTGCTCGTCACAAGAAAGTACTTAAATTAGCTAAAGGTTATTATGGCGCTCGTAGCCGTACTTACCGTGTTGCTGTTCAAGCAGTAACTAAAGCTGGTCAATATGCTTACCGTGACCGTCGTCAAAAGAAACGTCAATTCCGTCAACTATGGATTGCTCGTATCAATGCGGCATCTCGTCAAAATGGCCTATCTTACAGCCGTTTCATTAATGGTTTGAAAAAAGCATCAATCGAAATCGACCGTAAGATCCTAGCTGACATCGCTGTTTTCGATAAAGTTGTATTCGCAACTTTAGTAGAAAAAGCAAAAGACGCTTTAGCTAAGTAATTAGTTTAGAATCTTTTGAAAAAGGGAGCCTTAGGGCTCCCTTTTTTTATTGCTGTTATTTAGTTTAAAAAATTCATGGGACTTAGGATATTAGATCGCTTTATTAGCTTTTTTTTGTAAGCACTTGCGACTATTCGTTTGAATACTTAAGGAGCTATATCTTTTTTTGCACAAACCACTGCAAAACATACGTAGCTAAATACTTCTCATCGAGGAACTTTAAATCCTTTTAAAGCGTTAACGACTTTACCAGCTAGACTTTAGCAGCATTAGCTAGTTAATCTTAAGTTTATGCTAGTTTTGTTGCTATCATTACCTGCTTAATAGACTTATGTCGATTCATTATTATTTGGGCTTGTACTAATGACCACGTTAACCACACCACGCTTAATCATTTCACCCATGTCTTTAGATGATACAGAATTACAGTTCCAACTAGATCAAGACTCTATGGTAATGAAGTACATTAATGGTGGGCGAGTTCCAAGTCTTGAAGAAATAGAAACTGTGTTTATGCCACGATTTGCAGCTTATCGGGATGTTGAAAAGGGGTGGGGCTTATGGAAAGTGTTTATTAACCAAAGCCAAACATTAGTTAACGAGGCTGATAAAGTAGAAGCTTATTTTGCTGGCTGGATTTTAATTAGACCGATGTACTTTTTTACAGATACGCCTAGATATGATGATTTGGAAATTGGTTGGCGTTTCAAGCAAGAAACTTGGGGCAAGGGCATAGCTACTGAGAGTGCAACTAAAGTTATCGAACATATTTTGCAAACCCAACCTGAGATTAAACATCTTTCTGCAATTGCAGATGAGCAAAACTTAGCTTCGATTAATATTATGAAAAAGCTAGGTATGAGCTTTAAAGGAAATCTCGATCACCCAGATGCGGGTGATGATGTTGAAGTGGTGCTTTACTCTAAGACGGTTTAACAACGGAGAGCTTAATTAACAATAAAAGTCATACAGCAGACAATAAAAAAGCCAACTTAAATAGTTGGCTTTTTCGGATAATTCTAATGAATTATTGTGCGTCTAAGAAGCGCTCAGCATCTAATGCTGCCATACAACCGGTGCCTGCAGAAGTAATCGCTTGACGGTAATGTTGATCCATTACGTCACCTGCAGCAAATACACCTTTAATGCTAGTTTGAGTTGCGTTACCGTTTAGGCCACTTTCAACTTTAATGTAGCCGTTATTCATTTCTAATTGGCCTTCAAACATTGAAGTGTTTGGCTTGTGACCAATCGCTACGAACACACCAGCAACTTCTAGATCTTTAATCGCGCCATCTTTAGTACTCTTCATCTTAAGACCAGTAACACCCATTTGGTCGCCAACCACTTCATCAAGCGTGTTATCTAAGTGAAGTACGATATTACCGTTTTCCACTTTATCCATCAGACGCTTAGTGAGAATTTTTTCACTGCGGAAAGTATCACGGCGGTGAATAAGGTGAACTTCAGATGCAATATTGCTTAGGTAAAGTGCTTCTTCAACGGCGGTATTACCACCACCAATTACAGCAACTTTTTGGTTACGGTAAAAGAAACCATCACAAGTAGCACAAGCTGAAACACCGCGGCCTTTAAATGCTTCTTCGGACTCTAAACCTAGGTACATCGCAGATGCACCAGTAGAGATGATGAGAGAATCACAGGTAAATTCGCCGTTATCGCCTTTTAGTTGGAAAGGACGTACATTAAGGTTCACTTCGTTGATGTGATCGAAAATAATTTCTGTTTCAAACTTTTCTGCGTGCTTTTGCATGCGTTCCATTAATGCTGGACCTGTTAAGTCTTCAGCATCGCCTGGCCAGTTTTCAACTTCAGTGGTAGTCGTTAACTGACCACCTTGCTGCATACCTGTGATCAGTACAGGCTTAAGATTTGCGCGAGCGGCATAAACTGCTGCTGTGTAGCCTGCAGGGCCAGAACCCAGAATAAGTAGTTCACAATGTCTAGCTTGAGTCATTATTTTCTCCGTTCCTTAACGAATGCGGTACAGCAAGGGGAATTGAGCCCTTGTTTTACTAATTGCAGCGATTGTAGGGAATTTAGTGAGAGGGGTAAAGCTCTGTATTTAGCATTGGTGTTTAATATTTCGCTGCTTGGCTGTGATATTTAACGGTTTTTAGTGGGTTTAGGCTGCTCCTTATCACATTTTGGTTTATTCTATAGCACAAAGAAAGACAGGTGGCTGGTTTGTTTTCTTAAACTCAATAGCCAAACCTTCACAAGCAAAAGTAAAAGGAAGTGTTATGCGTATTACCGCCAATTTTGATAGTGGAAACATCGAAGTTATTAATCTTGATAATAAAGATGATGTTCAATTAGCAATTCGTCCAGATGAGGGCGGAGAGTTTTTTCAGTGGTTTAACTTCAAATTAGAAGGGGTAGTGGGCAACCAATATACGCTTAACATCGTAAACGCTGATAAAGCTTCTTACACAAAAGGTTGGGAAGATTATCAAGCCGTTGCGACTTACGATAGACAGAACTGGTTCCGCTTACCAACGGAGTATGTAGACGGTAAGCTTTCAATTCAAGTTGAGCTAGATTGCGATGCGATTCAAATAGCTTATTTTGCGCCATACAGTTATGAACGCCATCAAGACTTATTAGCTGCCGTGCAAGTTCATCCGCAAGTAAGTCTTGAACACTTAGGCTTAACGTTAGATGGTCGTGACATGACCTTGGTTAAAATTGGCGATGGTGACGAAGATAAAGCTAACATTTGGATCACTGCGCGTCAGCATCCAGGTGAGACTATGGCTGAGTGGTTAGTTGAAGGCTTGATGAATAATCTGCTTGATAGCGACTGCCCAACGGCGAAAGCATTACTTGATAAAGCCAATTTTTACATCGTACCTAATATGAATCCTGATGGCAGTGCACGTGGGCACCTACGTACTAATGCTGTGGGTACCAACCTTAACCGTGAATGGAAAACACCTTCTTTAGAAAAAAGCCCTGAAGTGCTTTACGTGGTTAATAAGATGAAAGAAACCGGTGTAGACTTGTTTTACGATGTGCACGGTGATGAAGGTTTACCTTACGTGTTCTTAGCTGGTTGTGAAGGCGTACCTGCATTCACTAAAGAAGATGCCGCTCGTCAACAAGAATTTGTTGATGCCTTGCTGATGGCTAGCCCAGATTTCCAAGATAAATTCGGTTACGACAAAGACGAGCCGGGTCAGGCAAACTTAACTGTCGCTTCTAACTGGGTTGCCCATACATTTGGCTGTCTTTCAAATACACTTGAAATGCCATTTAAAGATAATGCCAATATGCCTGATCTGATGGCAGGCTGGTCACCAGAGCGCTGTATTTACCTTGGTGAAGCTTCATTGATTGCAATGAATGCTGTCGTTGATAAACTAAAATAACAGATAGACACTAGCTAAGAGGTAGCCAATGGCATTAGTTAATTGTCCTAGTTGCAATAAACGAATTTCGAGTATGGCTAAAGAATGCAACCATTGTCGTGCCAGTGTTTCTGCCGACAATGAAAGCCTTCGAGTGATCAGCCATATTAAGCGATCTAACCAGTTAATGAACCAAAGTTTTCTTGCGTTAACTTTGTTTATTGGTGGCGTAGTGGCTTGGTTTTGGGGCGGCGAGCCCGCAGAGGGAACCCGCTCTTATTTGGCCATAGGCGCATTTTCGTTAGGCTTTGTAGGCTACTTAATCACTCGCGTGCAAATTGTGCTGCATAAACGGAAGAAAGTATGACCGACATTAATAAAGTAATAGATGAAATGCCTGATGAGGTTTATCAGCGTTTGCTTAGTGGTGTAGAGCTGGGTAAATGGGAGGACGGAACGGTATTAACTCCCGAGCAACGTGCGTCGACTCAACAGGTTGTTATGCTTTATCAAGCAAGACGATTACAGCAAACTGACCACTTTACGATTAATAGTGAAGGCAAGGTCAACGAGTTATCTAAGTCTGAGCTTAAAAAACAATTTAAAGGCGAGTCAATCGCTGAGTTTAAAGAGCAAGAACTGTAATCGTTGAATATGCTGTATATACGAAAAGCCCAAGCAAACTGCTTGGGCTTTTTATTTCGGCTTTATTTACTCGCTAGTGAAATCAAAATTACTCTGTTGTTAGTTCACCAGCAATGGATACTTTCATGGCTGCGCGAATTTCATCAGGCGTCATATCGGTCGATAATAAATAGTGTAATTTGGTCAGCGCTGCTTCTGTTGTCATATCATAACCGCTTGTTACACCAGCTTCAGCTAATGCATTACCTGTAGCATAACCGTCCATATTAACCCGGCCTTGTAAGCACTGGGTCAAGTTAACAATCACAATTCCACGTTCATGGGCATCTTTTAGGGTTTTTAGTAACTCAGGAGTTTGCGGCGCATTGCCCACACCAAAGGTTAATAAGATAAGTGCTTTAACTGGTTGCAAGAGGATGTTTGCGAAGATCTCAGTACTTATCCCTGGGTAGAGGGTGACAACGCCAATCGGTTGCGGACTGATTTTTGCGACTTCTAATTGTACATCTGGGTTGAACTTGGCACGCTGCCCTGCATGCCAGCGGATCTTAATACCGGCTTCCAATAGCAACGGGAAGTTTGGCGATGCAAAAGCGTTAAAACCATCTGCATGAGCTTTTGTCGTACGGTTGCCTCTAAATAACTTGTTATTGAAAAACAAGCAGACTTCAGCGACAGGGTAGTTAGCGGCAATATATAAGGCGTTCAGTAGGTTTGTTTGCCCGTCTGAGCGTAGCTGTGCTAATGGTATTTGAGAGCCCGTTACGATAACCGGTTTTTGAAGCCCTTGTAACATAAAAGACAGCGCAGCAGCGGTAAACGCCATCGTGTCGGTACCATGCAAGATCACAAAGCCATCGTACTGATCATATTTAGATTTGATGTCGTCAGCAATCATTTGCCAATCGGTTGGTTTCATATTCGCAGAATCAATTAACGGCGAATACTCACTAATGACAAAGTCGGGCATTTCGTCATGATAAAACTCTGGCATTGCTTGCACGCAACCAGTAAGAAAATTGGCAACAGGTGCAAAGCCATGCTCGGTTTTTTGCATACCGATTGTACCGCCAGTGTAGGCCACGTAGATTGAACGTTTTGTCATGTTTATTTGTCTTTTAGTTCTAGGGTTTAATTCTCGAGTATCGCGTAGGGTATTACCACGGTTATTACTAGAGCTGATAACTCATACTGATAGTTGCCTGTTACTCATATTTTGCCCGCGTAGGTAAAACGCAATGGCGGGATTATATACCTAAAGCAGGTAGTGCGTCAGTGGTAAAAATCAATAATGCCAGCAATTGCCTGATAGCTAACTAGAAAGGCTTGAGCAATTGGTGTTGGGTCACATTTAATGTTTGGCGATTAATTGGTGTGAGCAGTTTATGGCTCAAAATTTATAGTGGTGATTGTAAGGCTGGCAGATAATTGACGAGTAAAGATTATTTTCGTAACAAAAAGCCCAGCGTTAAGCTGGGCTTGTAAACTAGCTGATAAGCTATGGATTAATAGTTGCAGGTATCGCAGTAAAGATAGACGCCGTTTGGATCATCAAATGATTTAAACTCATCAATAACTGCTGACCACTGGTTGATTAAGGCATCTACAGCACTCGATTGAGTTAATGTTTGCGGCATATAACTCGCAGCTGATGCAAACATCTCTTGCACAAACTGCTCTTGTGGAGTGAGTTCTCGTTCAATAACGTCAGTATCATATTGTTCGAGAGAGGCCATTTCAGCAGCTTTTGTTACTGCGTCCTGTAGTTCGCCTAAACCATCAACTAAACCCAGTTCAAGCGCTTTACGGCCTGTCCAGACACGACCTTGGGCAATATTATCGACTTGCTCTAATGTCATATCGCGCTCATTGGCTACTAGTGAAATAAAGTCATGGTATCCACGCTCGATATGGCGTTGTATTACAGCCTTTATTTGTGGCGAAAGTCCTTTGGTTGCTGAAAAGCCTGCCCAATCAGAAGTGCTTACACCATCGGTATTCACACCTATGCTCGCAAGGGAGTCTTCAAAAGTGGTGATCATACCAAATATTCCAATTGACCCTGTTAGAGTCGTTGGCGTTGCATAGATATAATCAGCACTGGCTGAGATCCAGTATCCACCAGAGGCTGCGTAGCTACCCATGCTGACAATGACAGGTTTATTGGCAGCTTTTAGTGCTAATACTTCTTGTCTAATTTGCTCAGATGCAAATGCACTACCGCCAGGGCTATCAACGCGCAGAACAACGGCTTTAACTGAGTCGTCAAAACGCGCTTTTCTGAGTAGTTGAGAAGTACTTTCACCGCCAATTTGTCCAGCCGGTTGTGAGCCATTTAAGATATTACCTTTAGCAACGACAATGCCGACTTTGTCGTTTAAGCTCAGTACTGGGTGAGTTTGGGTTACTGATAGGTAATCATAAAAATCAACATGCTTGTATGACTCTCCATCAGCAGACTTACCCACAGCATCAACCATAGTTAGTCTGAATTCTTCAGCTGATTTAAGGTCGTCAACCCATTTCATATTGACAGCCATTTCTGCTGACTGGCCATCTGTTTTATCAAGCTCAGCAAGGTATTGTTCAGCACTGAGTGATAGGTTGTTCGTTTCGATGTCGCGGTTTGCTGCAACGGTTGCAGCGTAGCTTTGCCATAAATCATTCAGTAATGTCAGGTTAGCTTCTTTTGCTGCTGCAGACATGTCGTCACGAATAAACGGTTCAACAGCTGACTTAAAGGTGCCTACACGGAAAACATGTGCATTGATCTTTAACTTCTCAAAGGCTGATTTAAAGTAAAGGCGATAACGACTTAAGCCTTCAATTTGCACACTGCCTTGTGGGTTTAGGTAGATTTTATCTGCGAAACTGGCAAGGAAATATTGGTTTTGACCATACCAATCGCCATTCGCCACAACTGTTTTGCCTGTTGCTTTAAATGCTTCTAGTGCATCACCAATGGATTGCAGCTTGCTCATGCCTGTACCATTTAGCAGTGCTAAATCCAGAACAATCTGGCTGATCCTGTCATCTGCAGCAGCGTTATTAATTACACTAATTACATCTGCAAGCAGGATTTCTGCACTACCATCGGCCTCGTTGCCACTTTTCATTGCAGCTTCTATCGGGTCAACTTGACGTTTTTGATCGACTATAACCCCGGCCAAATTTAAGACTAGAGCAGAACCATCTTCAACTTGAATGGTGTCTTCGCTGGCTAAACTTACAATGATAATCGCAATCAAACCAAAGAAAATAAGGTTAATAAATAGCTTTCTAAAACCATTAATGATATTCCAACTGAGTAGGAATATCCGTTTGAAAATTGAGGGTTTAGTGGACATTAGCCACTCCTTTGTCGCTTAGATATGACAATGCTAACTGAAATCTAGTTGGAAAGGAAAACTCAATTGTAAACGAATCTATTAACAGCTTTGTTGAGCTTATTCTTTACACAAGGTATGCTGGATTAAATCACTTGTTTAAAAAGGATGTTTGAATGTCGTTTCCGCATTTATTAGAACCCTTAGATCTGGGGTTCACCCAGTTAAAAAACCGTGTATTGATGGGCTCAATGCATACAGGTTTGGAAGAAGAAAAGGGCGGTTTTGAGAAACTGGCAGCGTTTTATAAAGAACGTGCATTAGGTGGTGTTGGCTTGATTGTTACCGGTGGTATTTCGCCAAACTTACGTGGTCGTTTAGCGCCAAATGCTTGTCAGCTAAGTTTTCCATGGCAAGTAAAAAAACACACTAAAGTGACTCAAGCGGTGCATGAAGCAGGCGGTAAGATCTGTATGCAGTTGTTACATGCTGGCCGTTATGGTTATCACCCTTTTTCAAGTGCCCCGAGTAAAATCAAATCACCCATTACCCCATTTACACCGTCAGCTATGTCCGCAAGACAAGTTAACGGCACGATAAAAGATTACGCAACCAGCGCCGCATTGGCTAAAAAAGCCGGCTATGATGGTGTTGAGGTGATGGGCAGTGAAGGTTACCTCATTAACCAGTTTATTAGTTCACGGACCAATAAGCGTGATGATAAATGGGGCGGTGAGTTTAAGAGCCGTGCTCAATTTCCAATTGAAATCGTTAAACAGATCCGCGCTAAGGTCGGTTCTGATTTCATTATTATTTTCAGGCTATCTATGCTTGATCTGGTTGACAACGGCTCAACTTGGGAAGAAGTAGTACAGCTTGCTAAATGGCTTGAACAAGCTGGGGTAACGATTATCAACACCGGTATTGGTTGGCATGAGGCGCGGGTGCCAACAATTTCAACCAGTGTGCCTCGCGGCGCATTTGCTTGGGTGACTGAGCGATTGATGAAGGAAATGTCGATCCCGCTGATTGCGACAAACCGAATTAATACCCCGGAAATTGGCGAGCATATTATCGCATCCGGTCAGGCTGATATGGTGTCAATGGCAAGACCCTTCCTTGCAGATCCAGACTTCGTCAATAAAGCGGCCGCAAACACCCCCGAACTTATTAATACCTGTATTGGCTGTAACCAGGCTTGCTTAGACCACACCTTTGCTCTAAAGCGAGCAACATGCTTAGTTAACCCTAGGGCATGTTATGAAACCGAGATTAATTTTACTCCTGCCGAAACGAAAAAACGTATAGCTGTAATGGGGGCTGGCCCTGCTGGTATGGCGTTCTCTATTTATGCTGCCACTCGAGGTCATGAGGTTGTCTTGTTTGAGGCTAAATCAGAAGTGGGTGGTCAGTTTAATCTAGCGCGTAAAATACCGGGCAAAGAAGAGTTTGATGAAACCATCCGTTATTTCCTTAATCAGATCAAAATGCATAATGTTGAGCTCAGATTAAACACCCGCCTCGATGCCAGTGTGGTGCGTGACGAAAAGTTCGATGAAGTGGTTATGTCGAGCGGGGTAAAACCAAGAGCAATCAATCTACCGGGCTTTGACAACCCAAAGGTTGTTGATTACCAAAAAGTGTTAAATGGTGAAGTTCAAATTGGCCAAAAAGTTGCGTTAATTGGCGCGGGTGGTATTGGCTTTGATATGGCACATTTTCTGTGTGAATCAGAATCCTCAACTTTAGATTTAGAGCGTTGGTTGAAGCAATGGGGCATTGATAAAGACTACAAACAAGCGGGTGGGTTAACAGAGCAAGTACCTGAAGATAAACATCGCCAAGTTTATCTGCTACAGCGTAAAACCACTAAGATTGGTAAGGGCCTAGGTAAAACGACTGGCTGGATCCACCGTACAGTGCTCAAACAGCATCAAGTGGAGACTAAAGTAGGCGTTAGCTACGAGAAGTTTGATGAGCAAGGCTTACACATTAGTGTTGACGGTAATGCAGAAATACTGGATGTCGATAATGTGATTTTATGTGCGGGTCAAGTATCTAATACCGAGCTGGTAGATGAAATGAAAGCGACCGGATTGCCTGTTCATCTGATTGGCGGGGTTGATGTTGCCGCAGAGCTAGATGCTAAGCGCGCTATCAGACAAGGCGCTGAGCTAGCGATAGCACTTTAAACTTTGAAAAGTCGCTAAAAGGAAACCTGCTGAGGCTTTATGTATTAGCAGGTTTTTTATTGGCTTAACTATATACATAAAATCACATTCGTTTCACAATTACATGGCTAAGATGCAAATACTGTTTCTCAGTATGTACTACAGTATTAATGACTAATGTTGACATGAGAATTCATCTACTAAGGAAATAATCCTATGAAAAGAGCCGTATTAATAATTGGTTTGTTAATTGGATCATCAAGTGTTTTTGCTACACCGAGTCCTGAAAAAACGGGCGGATTTATTGGGCCAAGCAATGTGAGTGTTAAGACTGTTGCAGTTGCTTTAGAAGCTAAGGACGATACTCAAGTGCTACTGACTGGCTATATTACTGCGGGTTTAGGTAACGAAGAATATAAATTCAAAGACAATACTGGTGAAATCATTATTGAAATTGATGATCAAGATTGGAATGGCGTAGAGGCAACTCCTGAGACCAAAGTCGTTCTACAGGGGGAAGTCGATAGCGGCTGGTCTTATACGGTAATCGACGTGGATACGATTAAACTCGCTAAATAATAGAGCCTAAAGAATGGTCGTCACTAAGCATGACGACATAAAAAGCAATATTTAGCTGAGGTTTATAGGCCCGTTTTAACCCTATTTGTGAAACTAGTGTAAAAGCCCATTAAAGATTAATGGGCTTTGTACCAATATTACTTCGTTAATATGGCCTGTCCTGGCTAGCTAGTTTTAAATTTAAGGATTTCAGTACTTCAGTACTTAAAGACTTTTGGAACTGGAAGACAAACCTATCTAAAATCGAATATATGTTTGTTAAGTTTAACCAAGATGTAAACGATTGAGCTAATAATTAGAGTTTAATTTTGGCTCAGTCTTGTACTTGGGTGTTGGCAGAAACCACTTCGCTGTTAACACCTGGTGTAATAGTAGGTTGCGGAGTGGCTACACGCACTACAACTTCAGCACCTTCAGCTGAAAGCGCTAAATCGATGTCTCCATCAGGTATGCAGCAGCAGGGCAGGCACTCATCCGCTTCTAGTTCGACTAAAGGCTCTTTAATATAAGTAACACTACCGCTTTTGACTTTAGTTTTGCATTGCCCGCAAAAGCCACTGCGACATTCGGAGAATATTTTCACTTTCTTTTGCTCTAGTGCTTCAAGCAAAGTTAGGTGCTGCTGATTGAACAGCAGCACGGGCATGCCTTGAAGGCTCACAATCGGAGCCTTCTTAAAGCTTGCTTGACTAAAGTTGACAGGTTTAAAGGTCAAAGTCTGCGAACTCATCTTCGTCGATTGAAGAATCGATTTGACCGACAAGGTAAGAAGAGACTTCTACTTCTTGTGGTGCGACCTGCACTGAATCACTTTCTAACCAGTTCTTCATCCATGGTAGTGGGTTACTCTTTTCTTCATAAGGAGAGGCAAGATTAACTGCTTTCATGCGCTCGTTAGTGATGTATTCAACATATTGGCAAAGAATGTGTTCATTTAGACCAATCATTGAGCCATCTTTGAATAGGTATTTCGCCCATTCTTTTTCTTGCTCAGCGGCTTTAACGAAAATATCAATGGCAGTTTGCTCACACTCTTTCGCGATTTCAGCCATTTCAGGATCGTCTTTACCAGCGTGCATGATCTTTAAGATATGTTGGGTGCTGTTAAGGTGCAATGCTTCATCACGTGCAATCAGACGGATGATTTTGGCATTACCTTCCATCACTTTGCGCTCTGCAAAAGCAAAAGAGCAAGCAAAACTGACATAGAAACGAATCGCTTCAAGTACGTTTACTGACACCATGCACAGGTACAGTGCTTTCTTGATTGCGCGCTTAGTGACCTCAATCACTTCGCCATCAATTTCATGATTGCCTTCACCATGTAGGTGATACGCTTGGCTTAACTTGATTAAATCATCGTAATAGTTAGCGATATCGCTTGCACGCTTTAAGATCTCTTCGTTCTCTACAATGTCATCAAAAACAATAGACGGATCATTAACGATATTACGAATAATATGCGTGTAAGAACGCGAGTGAATCGTCTCAGAGAAAGACCAAGTTTCAATCCAAGTTTCTAACTCTGGCAGAGATACTAGCGGCAAAAATGCAACGTTTGGAGAACGGCCTTGAATTGAGTCAAGTAGTGTTTGATATTTAAGGTTTGAGATGAAAATGTGCTTTTCATGCTCAGGTAGAGCAGCGTAATCGATTTTATCGCGGCTAACGTCGACTTCTTCTGGGCGCCAGAAGAATGAAAGTTGCTTTTCAATTAGCTTTTCAAAAACTTCATATTTTTGTTGATCATAACGCGCGACGTTTACTGATTGCCCAAGAAACATAGGCTCTAGCATTGCGTTGTTTGGAGTTTGACAAAATGTTGAATAGGCCATTTTTCTATCTTCCGATAACGGGGGCTGCGCCCCCTTAAATTAACGTTTAATACTAATGATTAATATCTTGGGTTAGATCTTACATGCGCCGCCAGCGCAACTGTCATCTTCTTTCTCAATGGCAGTGATATCGTCATGACTATCTGAAGCCCCATCACGAGTATTGTGATAGTAAAGTGTCTTCACACCATATTTGTAAGCGGTTAATAAGTCTTTTAACAGTACCTTCATAGGTACGCGACCACCTTCAAAACGAGTCGGGTCGTAGTTGGTATTAGCTGAAATCGACTGATCGACGAACTTCTGCATTAAACCAACTAGCTGCAAATAACCATCGTTATTTGGCATTTGCCATAATAGCTCGTAGCTATATCGGTACTTTTCAAAATCAGGTACCACTTGCTTTAACTGACCATCTTTACTGGCTTTAACACTGATTAAACCGCGTGGAGGCTCAATACCGTTTGTAGCGTTAGAGATCTGTGAAGAGGTCTCTGATGGCATTAGTGCTGAAAGCGTCGAGTTACGTAAACCGTGCGTTTTAATTTCTTCACGTAATGTTTCCCAATCAAGGTGTAATGGCTCATCACAAATCTTGTCTAGGTCACGCTTATAAGTGTCAATAGGCAAAATACCTTTAGCATAAGTTGTCTCATGGAAAGCAGGGCAAGCGCCTTGTTCTTGAGCTAGCTTCATTGACGCTTTCAATAGATAGTATTGAATCGCTTCAAATGTCTTATGGGTAATGCCGTTTGCTGAACCATCGGAGTAACGCACACCTTCTTTTGCTAAGTAGTTAGCAAAGTTAATCACACCGATACCTAAAGTACGGCGGTTCATCGACGCTTTCTTTGCCGAGATGATAGGGTAATCTTGATAATCGAGTAGGTTATCAAGCGCACGCACAGCTAGATCGGCCAGTGGTTCAAGCTCTTCTAATTTCTTAATCGCACCTAAGTTAAGTGCTGACAGTGTACAAAGTGCAATTTCACCCTCTGGGTCGTTAATGTTATTTAACGGCTTCGTTGGCAATGCAATCTCCAGACACAAGTTAGACTGACGAACAGGCGCTACTTTAGAGTCAAATGGGCTGTGAGTGTTGCAGTGATCCACGTTCTGAATGTAGATACGACCTGTAGAGGCGCGCTCTTGCATCATCAGTGAGAACAACTCAACCGCTTTGATCTGCTTTTTGCGGATGCTCGGGTCAGCTTCATACTTAAGATATAGACGCTCAAACTCTTGTTGATCTTCAAAGAATGCATCGTACATACCAGGTACGTCTGATGGGCTGAATAAGCTTATCATGCCACCTTGAACTAAACGCTGGTACATAACCTTGTTGATTTGTACGCCGTAATCTAAGTGACGAATACGGTTGTCATCTACACCACGGTTATTCTTAAGTACTAATAGTGATTCAACTTCAAGATGCCACATTGGGTAGAATAGGGTAGCAGCACCACCACGAACGCCGCCTTGAGAACAAGACTTAACCGCTGTTTGGAAGTACTTATAAAATGGTAAGCAACCTGTATGGAATGCTTCACCACCGCGAATAGGGCTACCTAACGCACGAATACGACCCGCATTGACACCAATGCCGGCGCGCTGTGATACGTATTTTACGATTGACGATGATGTGGCATTAATTGAATCTAAGCTGTCACCACATTCAATCAGTACACATGAGCTGAACTGACGCGTAGGGGTACGCACACCCGCCATGATTGGTGTTGGCAGTGAGATCTTAAATGTCGATGTCGCATCGTAGAAGTCTTTAACATACTGAAGACGCGTGTCTTTTGGATACTTAGCAAATAGACAAGCTGCCACTAAGATATATAGGAACTGCGCGCTTTCATAAATTTCATGACTCACACGGTTTTGAACAAGGTATTTACCTTCTAGCTGCTTAACTGCGGCGTAAGAGAAGTTCATATCTCGCCAATGATCGATGTAACTATCTAATATATCGATCTCTTCTTTGCTGTAGTCTTCTAGAATATGTTGGTCGTACTTACCAAGCTCTACTAATTTCACTACATGATCGTAAAGCTTAGGCGGCTCAAATTGGCCAAAAGCTTTCTTACGTAAGTGGAACACAGCGAGGCGTGCAGACAAAAACTGATAATCTGGTGATTCAGGAGAAATTAAGTCTGCAGCGGCTTTAATGATAGTCTCATGGATGGCTTCAGTGGCAATGCCGTCAAAAAATTGTAGGTGAGAACGTAGCTCAACTTCTGAAACAGAGACATTGTTTAATCCCTTTGCCGCCCATTCAATAACGCGATGGATTTTGTCGAGATCGATCGTCTCACGTTCGCCACTACGTTTTGTGACTGTCATATTGCTATTCATTAAAGATAGACCTTGGTTTTTATATTTATGAAAGTGACCTGTTCAGGTTCACCGTACGTTTCCCTGTAAACAAACAGTTTTAACCGTAAAAACGGAGAGTTCCTTTTTGTTGACACAAACGACTAAATAGTGCCTGTTTAAGTCTCTCACACACAATATATGGTGTTTTTAGATTTAATAGCTACAAGATAGTGAGGTTGTCAGTTTTTTGCAAGTGGGAATTTAGGGGACAAGTTGTGGATATCTTGAGGATAATCGAGCCTGTTAGTAATGGCTAACCGTTAAAGCTTGTTTTGATTTGATTTCCTCGTTGGTGAGGATTATTTAATCAAATAAAAAGATCGTTTAGATCGCAGTTTAGTTGAGCGATCTGAAACGATCTTTTTTAATCCGTTTGTATGATAAATGACAGGCTTCAAAACTGTTGTTGTAAATGTGTGCTAAGTCTCACTAAAAACAACAAATTTTGCCTCCTTAAATTACTTAACATTAACGCGATTAGTTGCCGGTTTATTTAAAAAAGTCAGCGAGATCGTCGCCTGTTGCAAAACAAATATCTGCAGGCCATGTATCTGGTGTATCAGTTGAGCTGATATAACCCCATAGCGCTAGGCCAGAAAGCATACCAGCAGACTTCGCGGCAACTAAATCACGCTCTGCATCACCAAGATACAGAATATGCTCAGGAGCAATATCAAGCTGCTGTGCGCCTAAAAACATAGGTGCAGTATGCGGTTTAGAATGCAAAGTCGTGTCACCACTTACAATCGCAGGCATATTAGCAGTCAATTCAAGTTTATTGAGTAATGGTCGACTAAATCTTGCGGGTTTGTTAGTAATAACGCCATAGGGGATAGCCTGCTGAGTTAACCGTTGAAGGAGCAGTTCTATTCCTGGAAATAACTGGCAATTATCGCCGTTAATTTGCTGGTAATGATCAAATAATGATTGCTGCAAATCAGCTAGCTGCTCATCCTTAACATCGGGAAGGGCCGTTTTAATCATGGCAATACTGCCATGAGACGCGCTTGCACGTAGAGCCTCAAATGCAACTTGTGGATAGCCATTTGCTTGCAGAGTCATATTAAGCGCTGCAATCATATCCGGGGCGGTATCAGCAAGTGTGCCGTCTAGATCAAATAGCACACCTTTTACTTGGCTAGCTATAACCTTAGTCATTTTTAACCGTGGCTATCATATAATTAACTTCTAAGCTTTTGGTATATCTAAAAATATCTGTAATAGGGTTATAAGTAATACCAACAGCATCTTTACAGATAAGCTCTGCTTGATCGGCAAGTCCAATCAACTCTGAAGGACGAATAAACTTGTTATGATCATGGGTGCCAACCGGTAACATCTTTAATACATACTCTGCGCCTAGAATGGTTTCTATATAAGCACGAATATTGCGGTTGATGGTTGAGAAGAATACGTAACCGCCTGGTTTAACCATGTCGGCACAAGCCTGAATAACTGAGCTTGGATCGGGTACGTGTTCAAGCATTTCCATGCAGGTTACGACATCGTATTGGCCACGGTGTTCGTCACGGTGCGCTTCTGCAGTGTTTTTAACGTAGTCTATCGTTACACCGGCTTCCAGTGCATGCAGTCTTGCCACATCAAGTGGTTCATCGCCCATATCAAGGCCAGTTACATTGGCGCCAATCTTTGCCATGCTTTCAGACAAAATGCCGCCACCGCAACCTACGTCTAAAACTTGCTTACCAAATATTCCACCAGCGGTTTGGTCAATATAGTTAAGACGCAGTGGATTAAGGTTATGTAGTGGTTTAAATTCGCCATTCGGGTCCCACCATGTAGCGGCCATTTTCTCAAACTTGGCGATCTCTTGTGGATCAACATTATTCTGTGTTTGCACGTAAATTACCTCTGAGCGACAAATCCGTCTTTTGGCCACATTATAATGATTAGCGCTAAGAAACAAAGCAGTTATGTAGCCGTTTGTTACTTATTGAACAAAGTGGACAATTAATGCGCCTATGCCTTGATTTTAATCAAGTGATTTGGCTTTTTTAGCTTATTTAAAATGAATCGATATTTGGGTCTAGCGCCATCAAATAACTGTGTTAGAATGCCAAATCACGTTTTCAAGCTTCGCTATTCTAGGAAATAGGAATAGCTCGCTAAATTTCAGGGGATCGAGCAGTTTATGACTGATCTGGCTTCATCTATAACACCAATTAATATTGAAGACGAATTAAAAAATTCATACTTAGATTACGCGATGAGCGTAATCGTTGGCCGTGCACTACCGGACGTTCGTGACGGTCTCAAGCCGGTTCACCGCCGCGTACTATTCGCGATGAGCGAATTAAAAAACGACTGGAATAAGCCTTATAAAAAGTCTGCCCGTGTTGTTGGTGACGTAATCGGTAAATATCACCCACATGGTGATACCGCTGTATATGACACTATTGTTCGTTTGGCTCAGCCATTCTCTATGCGCTACCCATTAATCGACGGTCAAGGTAACTTCGGTTCTGTTGACGGCGACGCGGCAGCTGCAATGCGTTATACCGAAATCCGTATGGACAAGGTGGCGCATCAATTACTTGCTGACTTAGAAAAAGAAACAGTAGATTTTGTACCTAACTATGATGGTACTGAATTTATTCCTGCAGTATTACCAACACGTATTCCAGCACTATTAGTGAATGGTTCGTCAGGTATTGCTGTTGGTATGGCAACTAACATCCCTCCGCACAACTTAAGCGAAGTGATTGCCGGTTGTTTAGCCCTGATTGAAGAACCAGCGCTTTCTATTGAACAGCTAATGGAACACATTCCAGGCCCTGACTTCCCAACTGCAGCAATTATCAATGGCCGTAAGGGCATTATTGACGCATATAAGACTGGCCGTGGTCGCGCTGTAATGCGTGCTCGCGCTGAGATCGAGGAAGAAAATGGCCGTGAGCGTATTATTGTTCACGAAATTCCATATCAAGTTAACAAGGCGCGTTTGATTGAAAAAATCGCTGAGCTTGTTAAAGATAAAAAGATCGAAGGTATTAGCGGCCTGCGCGACGAGTCAGATAAAGACGGTATGCGTATTGTGGTTGAGATTAAGCGCGGCGAAGTGGGTGAAGTTGTTCTAAACAATTTATATGCTCAAACGCAAATGCAGTGCTCTTTTGGTATTAACATGGTTGCTCTGACTAACGGTCAGCCAAAACTATTTAACCTAAAAGAGATGCTAGAGTGCTTTATTCTTCACCGCCGTGAAGTTGTGACTCGCCGTACTGTATTTGAACTGCGTAAAGCTCGCGAACGTGCTCATATTCTTGAAGCGTTAGCTGTCGCACTGGCTAACATAGATCCAATTATTGCATTGATTAAAGCTTCTCCAACCCCTGCAGAAGCAAAAGTTAAACTTGTTGCACAAGGTTGGGAACTTGGCCACGTTAAAGGCATGCTTGAAAAAGCAGGTGATGACGCAGCGCGTCCTGAGTGGCTAGAACCAGAATACGGTATTCGTGACGGCCAGTACTTCTTGACTGAGCAGCAAGCACAAGCAATTCTTGAACTTCGTCTACACCGTTTAACGGGTTTAGAACACGATAAAATCATTGCAGAATACGAAGAACTTTTAGAAATCATCGCTGAGCTACTTCACATCTTGGGTAGTCCGCAACGTTTGATGGAAGTGATTAAAGAAGAGCTTGAAGAAGTTCTAGCTAATTTCGGTGATGAGCGTCGTACAGTTATTAACGCTAACGAAGTTGATATGAGTCTTGAAGATCTGATCAACGAAGAAGACGTTGTAGTAACATTGTCGCACCTTGGTTACGCTAAGTACCAAGCACTAAGTGATTACCAAGCGCAGCGTCGTGGTGGTAAAGGTAAAGCAGCGACTAAAGTTAAAGACGAAGATTTTGTTGAAAAACTACTTGTTGCGAATACTCACGATACCATTTTGTGTTTCTCTGACTTTGGTAAGATGTACTGGCTTAAAGTGTACCAGTTACCATTGGCTAGCCGTACAGCTCGTGGTCGCCCAATTGTTAACTTGTTACCTCTTGCAGAAGGTGAGCGTATTACAGCGATTCTTCCTGTACGTGAATATGCTGAAGATAAGTACATTATCATGGCAACATCACACGGTACGGTTAAGAAAACGGCTCTAACTGCGTACAGCAACCCACGTGCGAACGGTATTATTGCGGTTAACCTAAAAGATGGCGACCAGTTGATTGGTGTTGATATTACCGATGGTAACGACGACATCATGCTGTTCTCTAATGAAGGTAAAGTTGTCCGCTTTAACGAGAAAGCACGTAGCTCAGAAACAGGTGAAGTTAAGATTGATCCTGAAACCGGCGAAGAAGTGATTGCACTTCGTGCTATGGGACGTACTGCTACCGGTGTTCGTGGTATCAAGCTTGAAGATGGCCAAACCGTTGTGTCGCTAATCGTTCCTAAAGGTGAAGGCGCAATCCTAACAGTGACTGAAAACGGTTACGGTAAGCGTACAGAACTTTCTGAGTACCCAGCGAAGAGCCGTGGTACTAAAGGTGTGGTTTCTATTAAAGTAAGCGAGCGTAACGGTGCGGTAGTTGGTGCTGTTCAAGTTGGCTCAAACGATGAAATCATGCTTATCAGCAACAAGGGCACGCTAGTTCGTACTCCTGCTGAAGGTGTATCAACGATTGGCCGTAACACGCAAGGTGTTACGATTATTCGTACCGCAGAAGATGAGAAAGTCGTTGGACTACAGCGTATTGATGAAATTCAGGTTCCTGAAGCTGAATTAGATGCTGATGGTAATCCAATTATCACTGAAGGTGCGGAAACCGCAGCTACAGTTGCTGCGACAGATGTTGATAGCACAGAAGCTAACAATGAAGAAACGCCTAAAACTGAAGATTAATCGTAACTAACTTACTGATTAAGCAGTTCACAAAAAAGGATGCCAATTGGCATCCTTTTTTATTACCGAGAATATGGTGAAAGTATTATTGCCCTAGTTTATCTGCATGCTTAAAGGTATCACGCCAAAATTTAGCGCTGAGTTCAGCTATCACTCTAGACTCGCCATTGAGTAACATTGCCATACCGATATTTAGCTCAGGTGAATAAGAGATCTCAGCGACGTAGCCAGCAACCCAACCCGCATGATAGATCAACGGCCTGCCGTTAAACTCATACACTCGCCAACCTTTGCCATAATGAGCGCTATCTAAATACGGACGCCAGTCGCGGCGACGTAGTTCTCTAGTGGTTTTAACCCCCGGTGTTGTGACATCGCTAATTACACTAGGTGGCAACACGTTAGGATTTTGCCCTAAATTTGCTATAAGCCATTTAGACATGTCTCTGATACTGGCATTGACACCGGCAGCAGGGCCCAATTGATAGTAGTTGGGTTTTACTTTAACTTGTTTAAATCCATGCTTAGTTTTTACATGGGGTTCTGCACGATTTTTAGTTTGCTGAAAAGCATCATAACCAATTGAAGCCGTGTTCATTTTTAGAGGTGTGAAGATCCGCTGTTGAAGTAGCTGCGGATAACTTTGCTGCGATTGCGTTTCTATAGCTGTTTGAATAAAAGAAAACGCAACGTTTTGATAGCCATAACAAACACCAGGTTTACAGATAGGTGTGAGCTCGTCAAATTTATCAATGATCTTTGCCATTTTAACGTTGCTATTAATTAGGTTGTCATAGCTGTTTGGCATTAACCCCGTACTATGGCCAATAATATGTCCAAGGTTAATGCTCTTAGCGGGGCGTTCTGTTGCTAACGTAAACTCAGGTAAATATCTTACGATTGGTTGTTGCCAATCTAGCTTATCTTCTTCAACTAACATTGACGCTAAGGTTCCCGCAAATGTCTTGGAAACAGAAGCTAGTCTAAAAACAGTATCAGCATTAATATTTTTACTGCTACCTTTGCTGCGCTTACCGTAACTACTTAGCTTAATCACTTTATCAGCATCAACAATAACAAATGCGCCGCCCGGCACTTTGTTATTTTTTAATTCGCGATGAAATTGCTGTTTGAAGTTGTCGGCAAGGGGCTTATAAGGCGAAGCAAAGGCAGAATGAATGGATAAACAAGTGCTAATTGATAATGCGCCGATCACAAACATAGGTTTTAAAAACATGTACAGATCCAATGTGCCGTTAAAACGGTCTGTTTAGAGTATTTTACGCTTTACGCGTAGCAACAAATCCATTTTAGATCTGCCGTTATTTGTTTTACTTTAATCGAACCATCATTGATTCAATTAAACAAGTATTCTGAGCATAAGTTTTAAGTATTACATATGCCGTGGACTTCAGGATTTTAACAAAAACAATAGCTAATATAAAAATAAAAAAGATGTTATTAACCATGACGATGTATAAGAACATTCGGTTGATTTTTTTATTTTTACAGCTGCGAAGTTAGGATATACTGCTAACAGAGTATAAGAACCTAGTGTTTCTACTAATAACAATAGAAGGACAATAATGTGAGCGCGATTTTTAATTTCTGTGCCGGCCCTGCGATGTTGCCCCAAGCTGTAATGCAAAAGGCTCAGCAAGAATTATTAAACTGGAATGACCAAGGTGTTTCCGTGATGGAAATTAGTCATCGTAGTAAAGAGTTTATCGCGCTAACTGAGGAAGCTGAATCGAATTTACGTCAGTTGATGGAAATTCCTGACAATTATCATGTTTTGTTTATGCATGGCGGTGGTCGAGGTCAATTCTCTGCCGTTGTAAATAATTTTCTAGGTGATAATGGTAAAGCTTTGTACTTAGTTGATGGAAGTTGGTCTCAAGCTGCAGTAGAAGAGGCTGAAAAGTTAGCGGGTAAGGATAACATCGACAGAATTAACATTGTCGAATCCATAGCTGGTAAGCGCCAAGTTGTTATTCCTGAACTGACCCAAATCGATAAAGATTATCGTTATGTGCATTACTGTCCAAACGAGACAGTTGATGGCATTGAAATTTTTGACAACTTAAACAGCCCTTGGCCTGTTATCGCCGATATGTCGTCCAACATTTTGTCGCGTCAAATAGACGTAAGCCAATTTGGTTTAATCTACGCCGGGGCACAAAAAAACATTGGTCCTTCAGGTTTAAGTATCGTAATAGTACGTGATGATTTATTGGCTTTGCCATGTTTACCGCAATCTTCAATTATGGACTACCGTCTGGCGGTTAAAAATGATTCTATGTACAACACGCCACCAACGTTCGCTTGGTACTTAGCCGCTGAAGTGTTTAGCTGGCTGAAAAGTGTTGGCGGTGTGGCAGAAATGGAGCAGCGTAATATCGAGAAAGCTAAGCGTCTTTATGCATGCATTGATGAATTAGATTTTTATGTTAGCGGCGTTGCTGCTCAAAATCGAAGCCGCATGAATGTGACGTTTCAACTGACCAATTCAGAACTTGATGGCAAGTTCTTGGCCGAAGCCCAAGCCGCGGGGTTAGTGGCGTTAAAAGGCCATCGTATGGTTGGTGGTATGCGTGCAAGTATTTATAACGCTATGCCGTTAGAAGGTGTTGATGCGCTGGTTACATTTATGACCGAGTTTGCTGCTAAAAACGCCTAAGCTTTTGAGTCTTATAGGTTGATCGTAAAAAAGACGCTGATAAAAAAGCCGATACTTGATGTATCGGCTTTTTATTTGTTCAAATAGGCTGTTTTTAGGCTGATTTAACAAATAACTTTAGCGATAGATTCTGCTAAATAGTCAACATTGCCATTGCCGATACCTGCGATACTAATTCGACTAGAGTCAACCATATACACACTATAATGCTCTTGTAGCTCTGCAACTTGTGTAGAGGTTATTCCAAGGAATGAGAACATACCTTTTTGCTCAGCTATGAAGTCAAAATTCTGCTGAACACCTTTTTCTTTAAGTTTCGCGACTAACATGGCTCGGTTGCCGTTAATGCGTTCACGCATCTCTTTTAGTTCCGCTAACCATTCTTGCTTTAACGTTTCTGAGCCTAAAATGGTTTCAACAATCGCGGCGCCATGTGCAGGCGGCATAGAGTAAATACAACGTACTACATATAGCAATACTGAAAAGGCGATATCTGCACGAGCTGCATCTTTTCCTATAATGGTACAGGCGCCGATACGTTCACGGTATAAACCGAAGTTTTTAGAGCATGAGCTACATAAAACCATGGTTTCTACTGCAGCAGCCATGTTGCGAACGCCATAAGCGTCTTCATCTACGCCATCACCAAAACCTTGATAAGCCATGTCTATTAACGGAGTAAAACCCTGATTAACGCTGATCGCAATGATTTCATCCCATTGCTCGTTGGTTAAGTCCATTCCACTAGGGTTGTGACAACAAGCATGTAGTAATACAACGTCATCTGCACTGATTGAAGCTAGCGCTGCTTTCATTTCATCAAACTTTAATGACTTACTGTCGTAATCATAATAAGGGTAGGTCTTAACGTTAATACCGGCAGCTTCAAATAACCCTGTGTGATTAGCCCATGTAGGGTCGCTTACCCAAAGCGTCGCGTTAGGGTTACAACGTTTAATGAAATCTGCAGCAACCCTTAATGCACCTGTTCCACCAGGGGTTGATACCGTGCGTACTCTATTGGCTAGCAGTGCTGGGTGATCGGTACCAAATGCAAGCTCAGACATCAATCTATTAAAATCAGCTGAGCCAGTTGGCCCTATGTAAACTTTGGTTGACTCTGTGTCTAATCTAAATTTTTCAGCTTTCTTAACACAAGACAGTATCGGCGTATGCCCTGACTCATCTTTATAAACGCCAACACCAAGGTCAACTTTTTGAGAGTGAGGATCTTCGCGGTATTTTGTCAGCAAACCAAGGATGGGATCGGCAGGCATAGCGGTCAATTTGTTGAACATGGCTCAATTTACCTTTTATGTGTTCGGCTATCGTTTAGCCGTTTATCTTTATTGAGTTAGAGTAACGTAAAAAAGTGTAAAAAGAACAGCGTTGAAGAGGATATTCCTTGTGAATTTTTTTGGAAATGAATCATTCCACCCAACTAAGTTCCAAGAAATACCGTCACCAATGCATAATAGTTAACTGGTTATTTTCGTAACTTGAGCATAATTTGTGTATTAAAGGGCTGTTTTAGTAAAAAAGTGTTGAATCCTGCGCGTCAATGAGTAATTTTATTACTACGAAGTTCAAACAAACGCGAAATGACGATCACTTTGTCGTGGTGATCTCCCGTTTGACGCCCAACGCATCAAATTAGCCAAGTCATCGAGCATGAACATCTACTGTTAACCCGCGGGCGAGTTTGACTCCTGCAGACATAATAAGAAGTACGCAATGAATCAATTACGCATAGAGCCAATTAGTAAAGTATCTGGAACCATCAATATCCCAGGTTCGAAAAGTATTTCAAATCGAGCGTTATTATTGGCAACCCTTGCAAAAGGCACCACGACACTTACCAATCTGCTGGATTCTGATGACATCCGCTACATGTTAACGTCATTAAAGCAGCTAGGTGTAAATTATCGTTTATCAGAAAATAACACGGTTTGTGAGTTAGATGGACTCGCAGGGCCGTTAAATACAGTCGAGCAGCAAACATTATTTTTGGGTAATGCGGGTACAGCAATGCGTCCATTATGTGCTGCGCTAACGCTAGGCCAAGGCGAATTCACGTTAACAGGTGAACCGCGCATGGAAGAAAGACCTATTGGCGATTTAGTCGATGCACTGCGTCAACTTGGTGCAGAGGTCACTTACCTTAAAAATGAAGGGTTTCCTCCATTAAGCATTACTTCTACGGGTCTCAATGGTGGTGGTGTTGAAATTGCTGGAGATTTGTCTAGCCAATTCCTAACTGCTTTATTGATGGTGGCGCCACTTGCTCAAGGCGATGTGAATATCAAAATCAAAGGTGAATTGGTATCTAAACCTTATATTGATATTACATTGGCGTTGATGGAGCAATTTGGTGTAAAGGTTCAAAATAACGATTACCAGTCTTTCGCCATTAAGGCGGGTCAAAGTTACGTTTCGCCTGGCAAAGTACTTGTAGAAGGCGATGCGTCGTCAGCCTCCTACTTTCTGGCTGCGGGTGCAATTCAAGGTGGAGAAGTAAAAGTAACTGGCGTTGGTAAGCTGTCTATCCAAGGCGATGTGAAATTTGCTGATGTACTTGAACAGATGGGCGCCGAGATAGAGTGGGGCGATGATTACATTATTGCCAGAAAGGCAAAGTTAACCGCAGTTGATTTAGATATGAACCATATCCCAGATGCGGCAATGACCATTGCAACTGCTGCTTTGTTCGCAACCGGCACCACCCACATTCGTAATATCTATAACTGGCGTATTAAAGAAACAGATCGTCTAGCTGCAATGGCCACGGAACTTAGGAAAGTCGGTGCAATTGTGGATGAAGGCCACGACTACATTAGCGTTACGCCACCTGAAGTCCTCAATACTGCGGCGATTGATACTTACAATGATCACCGCATGGCGATGTGCTTCTCAATGATGGCCTTTGCAGATTGTGGTATTACGATTAACGACCCTGAGTGTACTTCTAAAACATTCCCTGATTATTTCAATCAATTTAGTGCACTGTCTCAACCTGCCTAAATCTTCCATTAGCGTGTCATATACGTCAGGTTGAGTTATCAACCTGACGATTTACTGAACCAAGTTCCCGTTTATTTGAAGTTTTTGCCGCTTTCTTGCGTTACATAGTTTATAATGCGCGCGCTCATTTTTCGGTTATATCAAGGAAGATGGAATTTCTTGTGGAGGATTTTATGTCAGAAAGGGCGCCTGTTGTCACTGTTGACGGCCCAAGCGGTGCGGGAAAAGGTACTATTAGTCAATTACTTGCTGAGCGTTTAGGCTACAAGTTATTAGACAGTGGTGCGATCTACCGTGTATTAGCCTTAGCTGCTATTCACCATAATGTAGAGCTAGATAATGAAGAATCATTAACTTTACTTGCAGCGCATTTAGATGTGCAATTTATTACAGGCAGTGAAGGCAAAGGGATTAAAGTTGTACTAGAAGGCGAAGATGTATCATTAACGATACGCAGCCAAGAATGCTCAAATGCGGCCTCTAAAGTGGCGGCATTTCCTCGTGTGAGAGAAGCCTTATTACGTCGTCAGCGTGCTTTTGCCGAAGCACCTGGTTTGATTGCTGATGGACGCGATATGGGTACGGTTGTATTTCCAACCACACCGGCAAAACTTTATTTAACCGCATCGGCTGAAGAAAGAGCCCAAAGACGCTATAATCAGTTGCAGGACAAGGGCTTCGATGTTAATATCGATCAACTTTTGTCTGAGATTAAAGAGCGTGACGACCGCGATATGAATCGTAGTGTCGCTCCTTTGGTGCCTGCCGAAGACGCTTTGGTTATCGACACGACCAATATAAATATTGAAGATGTGCTTGAAATTGCAATAGCGCATATTCACAAAAAGCTCCAAGTACAGGCGTAAGCAGGTACTTAACTATTCGTTCCAAGGATGAGACGAATTATTAATCTGACTCCACGTCCAGGATGGTCCGTGGTTTATTAAAGAAAGTAACTTAAACATGACTGAATCTTTTGCTGATCTATTTGAACAATCCCTTAATGAACTTGAATTCCGTCCTGGTTCTATCGTACGTGGTGTAGTTGTAGCCATCGAAAACGGTATGGTACTAGTTGACGCAGGTCTTAAGTCTGAAAGCCCAATCCCAGCTGAACAGTTCAAGAACGCTCAAGGCGCTCTAGAAATCGCAGTTGGCGACGAAGTTGACGTAGCTCTTGACTCTGTTGAAGATGGTTTCGGTGAAACTCAACTTTCTCGTGAGAAAGCTAAGCGTCACGAAGCTTGGATCGTTCTAGAAAAAGCGTACGAAGATGCTGAAACTGTAATCGGTATCATCAATGGTAAGGTTAAAGGCGGTTTCACTGTTGAATTAAACGGTATCCGTGCATTCCTACCAGGTTCTCTAGTTGACGTTCGCCCAGTTCGCGACACAGCTCACCTAGAAAACAAAGAATTAGAATTCAAAGTTATCAAGCTTGACCAGAAGCGTAACAACGTTGTTGTTTCTCGTCGTGCAGTTATCGAATCTGAAAGCAGCGCAGAGCGTGATGCTCTTCTTGAGAACCTTCAAGAAGGTCAATCAGTTAAAGGTATCGTTAAGAACCTTACTGACTACGGTGCATTCGTTGATCTTGGTGGTGTTGACGGTCTTCTACATATCACTGATATGGCTTGGAAGCGTGTTAAGCACCCATCTGAAATCGTTAATGTTGGTGACGAAATCAACGTTAAAGTTCTTAAGTATGACCGTGAGCGTACACGCGTATCACTAGGTCTTAAGCAACTTGGCGAAGATCCATGGTTAGAAATCAGCAAGCGCTACCCAGAAAACACACGTTTAACTGGTCGCGTAACTAACCTAACTGACTACGGTTGTTTCGTTGAAATCGAAGAAGGCGTTGAAGGTCTTGTTCACGTTTCTGAAATGGATTGGACTAACAAGAACATCCACCCATCTAAGGTTGTTAACCTAGGTGATGAAGTTGAAGTTCTAGTTCTAGACATCGATGAAGAGCGTCGTCGTATTTCTCTAGGTCTTAAGCAATGTAAGACTAACCCATGGGATGACTTCGCAGAGCGTTTCAACAAGGGCGACAAGGTTTCTGGTAAGATCAAGTCAATCACTGACTTCGGTATCTTCATCGGTCTTGACGGCGGCATCGACGGTCTAGTTCACCTTTCTGACATTTCTTGGAACGGTACTGGCGAAGACGCAGTTGCTGAATACAAGAAAGGCGACGAAATCCACGCTGTAGTTCTTTCAGTAGACCCAGAGCGTGAGCGTATCAGCTTAGGCGTTAAGCAAACTGAAGACGATCCATTCAATGCATACCTTGCTGACAAGAAGAAAGGTGTTGTAGTAAATGGTGTTGTTACTGCAGTTGACGCAAAAGGTGTTACAATTGAACTAGCTGAGACTGTTGAAGGTTACCTTCGCGTTTCAGATATCTCTCGTGAGCGCATCGAAGATGCATCTACAGTTTACTCTGTAGGTGACAAAGTTGAATCTAAGTTCATGGGTGTAGATCGCAAGAACCGCACCATCAGCCTATCTATCCGTGCTAAGGATGAAGCTGAAGAGAAAGAAGCAATGGCTAGCTTGAACAAGCAAGATGACGTTGCTATGAGCAGCGCAATGGCTGAAGCGTTCAAAGCAGCTCGTAAATAATCGCCTTGAAGTTCAGGGGTGCTTGCGCCCCTAAAAGGTGACTGTGTTTGGCTTGATAAATAGAGGGTATAGGATGACTAAATCCGAGCTAATCGAAAAACTTGCCACTAGGCAGTCGCAGCTGTCTGCGAAAGAAGTGGAAGCAGCTATCAAAGAAATGTTAGAGCAAATGGCCGAGACATTGGAAACTGGAGATCGTATCGAGATCCGTGGATTTGGTAGTTTTTCACTTCATTATCGTGCACCACGCACTGGCCGTAACCCAAAGACTGGTACATCAGTTGAATTGGAAGGCAAGTACGTACCGCACTTTAAGCCAGGCAAAGAACTGCGCGAACGTGTTGACGCTGTTAACGCGTAATTTACATTGTATTAAAAGCCTCCATTAGGAGGCTTTTTTATATCTAAAACTTAGGTATAGCTAGCTAGTTCACTCATTTTCTTAGATAATCAAAGCTTACCCACGCGTTCAATGGAGCTTAACGTGAAGTCATTTATCATTGCCTTTTTTGTCGCTGCATTTTTTATTTTGGCACTTATATTCGGCGCCCGAAACGAGCAGGTAGTTACGATTAGCTACTTTGTTGCTCAAGGGGAGTTCAGACTTCCAGTGGTATTAGCGACCGTTTTTCTTGGTGGTTTCTTAGTGAGCTGGATATTCGCTATGTACCATATTGCAGGATTAAAATTGGCGCTACGCCGTACCAAAAAGAAATTAGCGCTAGCCGAAGCAAAGCTAGACGATACTGCGGTAACTGACGAATCAACTAAAGCTTTAATGACTAAGCAAAGTAACGATAAAGAAGTAGACGCTTAATATGTTAGAGATCCTCTTTCTGCTTCTTCCGATAGCAGCCGGTTATGGTTGGTATATGGGCCGCAGAAGTGTCAGGCAAAAACAAACTAATCAACGCAAACAGTTGAGCCGTGACTATTTCACTGGGCTTAACTTTTTACTATCTAACGAATCCGACAAAGCTGTCGATCTTTTTATCTCTATGTTAGATGTCGATGATGACACGATTGATACCCACCTTTCTTTAGGTTCGTTATTCCGCAAACGTGGTGAAGTAGACCGTTCAATCCGTATCCATCAAAACCTTATTGCTAGACCAAGCTTAACCACTGAGCAAAGAGATATTGCCATGATGGAGTTGGGCAAAGACTATCTTGCTGCCGGTTTTTATGATCGCGCAGAAGAAATATTTATCAATCTTGTTAGCCAAGATGATCATAGTGAAGAGGCTGAAACTCAGCTTATTGCAATTTATCAGGTCACTAAAGACTGGCAGAAAGCCATAAATATTATTAAAAAGCTCAAGCGCAAACGCCAAAGCGAGCTCAAACATGAGACAGCGCATTTTTATTGTGAATTGGCTAACGAAACCGATGACGATTCGCTTAAATTAAAACACTTACAAGCGGCGATCAAACAAGATAACCAGTGCGGCCGAGCGTTGCTCACACTTGCAGAGCAATATCTTAAGCAAGAAGATTTTAAATCTTGTAAACAAACAATAGAAAAACTCTTGGCTACAGATGTCGACTTATTTACCGATATTTTGGCAACAGCCAAACAAGCGTATTTGCTGTCTAACGATTGTATTGGTTATCAAGAATTACTGCGTCAAGCTATTGAAAATGGTGCCGGTGCGAGTGTCACCATTACGCTTGCCCAGCATATGATTGATCAAGGCGATATCAAAGATGCTGAAAAACTAATCATGGAAGGCCTTATCAGGCACCCAACCATGAAAAGTTTCCAGCATTTAATGAAAATGCACTTGCTACAAGCTGAAGAAGGGCAAGCGAAAAAAAGCTTAACCATGCTTGAGCAACTAGTAGAGCAACAAATTAAATACAGACCTGGTTACCGCTGTAGAGAGTGCGGTTTCCCATCACACAGGCTGTATTGGCATTGCCCCTCATGCAAGCAGTGGGGCAGCATAAAAAGAATTAGAGGTTTAGACGGAGAATAACCGTAAACCGCTATATTGATATTAAAAACCTTATATTACCCCGCAAAGCGATTGGAGAAACAATGACTGACAAGCCTATTTTAGTTGCCCTAGACTATGATAATAAAAATGATGCTTTGCAGCTTATCGATCAATTAGACCCGAACATGTGCCGCCTTAAAGTCGGCAAAGAGATGTTTACCTTATTTGGACCGCAGCTCGTCACTGACATTCATAGCCGTGGTTTTGAATTATTTCTAGATTTAAAGTTTCACGATATCCCTAACACTGTAGCTAAAGCGGTAGCTGCTGCGGCTGAATTAGGTGTATGGATGACGAATATTCATGCCACTGGTGGTTTAGCTATGATGGAAGCGGCTAAACGTGCACTAGAGCCATATGGTGATAAAGCGCCACTGTTAATTGCAGTAACTGTGTTAACGTCTATGAGCGATGATGAGCTAAAGCTATTAGGGATTAACGTACCGGCTTCTGAGCATGTTTTACGTTTAGCTGCATTAACTCAACAGGCTGGTCTTGACGGTGTGGTATGTTCAGCACAAGAATCAAGCTTGCTAAAAGCTCAGTTTGGTCAAGATTTTAAATTGATCACCCCAGGCATTCGTCCGGTTGGTAGTGATAATGGTGACCAACATCGCGTTATGACGCCACCTCAAGCGCTAGCTGCTGGCTCTGACTATCTGGTTATTGGCCGTCCTATCACTAAAGCTGCCGATCCATTAAAAGCACTTCAAGCAATTCACCAAACGATTGCTTAATAGATTTTTGCCGAGTAGGTTAGAGCTAAACAAGTTTTAAAGATTGTTAGTTCAAGATTGTTAGTTTAAGACTGGCTGTTTTAGATACCAGTCTTAATCAGCTCTAACCTAAAAGGATAAATGTCACTATGTTTAGCTATCAAGGAAAGAATGTTGTTGTAGTCGGTGGTACCAGTGGGATCAACTTAGGTATTGCAAAGCGTTTCTCACAAGCAGGTGCCAACGTTGCTGTTGCTAGTCGTAGTGAAGATAAAGTCAACGCCGCAGTAGCAGAGCTTCGATTAGCTAATTCGAATGGAAATCACTTTGGTGTTTGTTTTGATGTAAGAGATTTAGATGCATTAAAACAAGGTTTTTTAACCATTAAAAACACCTTTGCCTACATAGATGTTTTAGTCAGCGGTGCCGCAGGCAATTTTCCATCATCAGCTGAAAACCTTTCTGAAAATGGCTTTAAGTCAGTGATGGATATTGACTTACTCGGTAGCTTTCAAGTGCTAAAGCAAGCTTACCCTTTGATTAACGCACGCGGTGGAGCAATCATTCAAATATCAGCCCCTCAAGCCTACGTCCCCATGCCAATGCAGGTTCATGTTTGTGCTGCTAAAGCCGGTGTGGATATGCTAACAAAGACCTTAGCAATTGAGTGGGGCAGAAAAGGGATCCGGATCAACTCAATTGTACCTGGTCCTATTGCAGGTACTGAGGGTTTTGATAGACTTGCGCCTAGTGCAGAATTACAAGCGCGTGTCGCTAAAAGTGTGCCGTTAAGACGTAATGGCGATTGTGATGATATCGCTAATGCAGCGCTATTTTTGGCGTCGGACATGGCATCTTATATTACCGGCACGGTCTTACCTGTTGACGGTGGTTGGTCACTTGGCGGCGCTGGTGCGGCAATGGCTGAAATAGGCCAATTAGCGACGCAGCGCAAAAGCTAAAGCAGATAAATTGGAAAATTAGAGAATTAGTATGGCAAACCCATTTCAAGAACAACTGTTAAAAGCTGGTCTAGTTAGTAAGCAGAAAGTCAAAGACACTAAAACGCAAAAACGTCGTGATAGGAAAGCTAAGGTAGACGATGGTTCTGCTGCGCTTAAGCAAGAGATTGCTGCTAAAAAATTAGCTCAAGTTGAAAAAGATAAACAGTTAAATGAACAACGTTTTGCTGAAGCTTCTGAAAAGGGCTTAGTACGTGGATTGGTAACTGAGTTTAAGAAATTTGCTATCACTCCGGCAAAAGACGCAGAAATTAAATTTAACTTTACCTTTGAAAACAAGATCTATTCGATTTATGTCGACGATAAAATGCAAAGTGAGCTGCTAAATGGCCATTTAGGTATTGTGCGTCACGAAGAGCAAAGTTATTTAGTTCCACACAAGCTAGCGGAGCGGGTAAACCTGCTCGTTCCAGCGTGGGTTGGATACCTTTGGACTCAAGAAGATAATACTCAGGTTGTAGAGGAAGACGATCCATACGCTGACTATGTCATTCCTGATGATCTAATGTGGTAATTATCCAGCCACTTTAAAATTGTAAGCCGCACCGATACATTCAGTGCGGCTTTTTTATTTATCTAGAAACGAGCATTATACGAACTCAAAAATGTATACAGAATATGCTACCCAGAGACCTATGAGCAGCTGAGTAGGAATCCAAACTTTATTTTTATCAAGTGTCAGAAGTTATAGTTCAACAAAAATTCGCTACAGAATGATTATCTAATAGATAGCGCAAAGGCGTGTTCGGAGAGTCGAATTCAGTAAATAGAGTTAAAAGTTTTACTCGGTAGGGGGTGTCTTTTAAGGTAACTTCTGATAGATTGAAACAACTGTTTTAATCTATTGTTTAAGAGTACTGTATGAACCCGTATAACGCCCCGTTAGCTGAGATGCGCTTTCTACTTGAAAAAGTATTTGACGCCCCTAAAACATGGTCTGAGATGCCTGCGATGGCGGAATCGGTAGATATAGATACTGCAGCGGCTATTTTAGATGAAGCAGATAAAATATGCCGCGAGTTGATCCATCCTATAAACCGCAATGGCGATGAGCAAGGTGTTCGTCTCGAAGCTGATACTGTGATCACACCTGATGGTTATAAAGAGGTATACAACCAGTATGCAGAAGGCGGCTGGGTTGGCTTATGTGGCGATCCGGAGCTTGGCGGTATGGGTATGCCTAAAATGCTAGGTGTACTCGTTGATGAGATGGCATATAGCGCATGTAACGCTTTTACACTATATGGTTCGTTAACCGCTGGCGCTGCACTTGCCATTCATGCTCACGGTACTGAAGAGATAAAGCAGCAGTACTTACCAATGCTTTATAGCGGTGAGTGGTCTGGTGCGATGGATATGACTGAGCCACAAGCAGGGTCAGACCTACGTAACATTCGCACTAAAGCTGTGCCTAACGACAATGGCAGCTATAACATTACTGGCAGTAAAATCTTTATTACTGGTGGCGATCACGACCTTACTGAAAACGTTATTCACCTAGTGCTTGCTAAACTACCAAATACATCAGGGATTTCACTATTCTTAGTCCCTAAAATTAAGGTTAATCAAGACAATAGCTTAGGCGAAGCAAACGGCGTTAGCGTGGGCTCTATTGAGCACAAAATGGGTCTCAAAGGCTCAGCGACATGCGTAATGAATTTCGATGAAGCTGAAGGGTATCTGATAGGCAAACCAAATCGTGGTTTAGTGTGTATGTTCACTATGATGAATTATGAGCGCTTGGCTATTGGTATTCAGGGCTTAGGCACTTCACAAGCTGCTTATCAAATGGCTGCTGATTACGCTAAAGAGCGTATTCAGGGCGTAGCTGCAGGCGGTTCACCAACATGTGCTACAACCGATCCTATCTTGGTTCACGGCGATGTGAGAAGAATGCTGTTAACTATTCGCACCTTAACTGAAGCAGGTCGTGCGTTATCTGTATTCACGGGTCAGCAGTTAGATTTAGCCAAATACGCCGAAGATGCCGATGTGAAAGCGAAAGCGGCTCGCTACGTTGGTTTACTGACTCCTGTGTCAAAAGCATTTTTAAGTGATCGCGGCTTAGACGCTGCTATCATGGCGCAGCAGGTTTTTGGTGGTCACGGTTATATTCGAGAAACAGGGATTGAACAGTTAGTGCGTGATACTCGTATTGCGCAAATCTATGAAGGCACTAACGGTATTCAAGCCATTGACTTCTTAGGCCGTAAGGTTACCGGAGACAATCTGACTGCACTGCGCGAATTAGTTGCTGAGCAAGTCACCAATATTAATAGCTATAGCAAGGTTGATGATGCAGATAAAGCTAAGGTTTTAGCTTTATTAGAGCAACTGTTAGAAGTTGCAAGCGGAGTCAATGAAAACAAGCTGAAGCAACCAGCCTTGATAAACGCATGTGCGGTTGATTATCTTGATGCCTTTGGTTACACACTTTATGGTTGTTTCTGGTTGGCAATGGCTGATGCGGCTCAAGACCATGAAGATCCTATGTTTGCGCTGCAAAAAGCTCAGCTTAACCGTTTTTATATGGATAAGTTACTCGCTAAAGCAGAGTATCATTTATCGCAGGTAAACAAAGGTGACTTATCAATTATGCAAATGGATGAGAACCTTTTCTAAGTAACTAGAAATGCCATGAGACTTTAAGTCATTGATAAATTTTGAATTGCATAAATTAAAAACGCCACATTAAGTGGCGTTTTTTTATGCTCAGGCAATAACGTTAATATTGAAGCGCCTGACGATGCTATTTTATTCAATTATTGCTTGTAAAAGCAGTACGCTAAATGGCGCGATCTCCTTTTGTTTCACTGCGGGGCTATGGCCATTTTCTAAGATCACAAACGGACGGTAGTCAAAATCCTTGCCCTTAATAAAGCCTGCTAGATTAACTGCACCAAGCATAGAGCCTGTTTTTGCAAAAATATGGCCTTTAAGTGGCGCTGAACGATATCCTTTACGGTATTGCAGCGTACCAGTTTCACCAGCAATAGGCAGTAGCTCGACAAGGTGATTAAATCGCTTATCAGACTTAATAAGCTGTAATACCTGATAAAGCTGATTTGCGCTTAAAAGGTTATAGCGTGACAAACCGGAACCATCAACAATATTGGCAGACTCTAGATTTATACCCAGCTTAGTTAATATCGATATCATCGCTTTACTGCCGTTAGTAAATGACCCGGCAACGCCAAACTTCACTTGTCCCATCCGCTTTAACAGGCTATCTGCTATCAAATTATCGGAATGCAATAACATAGCACCTACTAGCGTATTGAGCGGTTTTGATTGGTGCTCAGCAATAAGTAGGGTATTGGCAGGTCTTTTGTTTGTCAGCAATACTTCGCCTTTAATCGAAATTTCATTTAGCTCAAGCAGTCCGCTAATGATGTTCTGCGCATAAAGTGCTGGGTCTGAAATAGCAATAGCTAGTTTAAGCGGCTTTTTACTTGGGAAGCAGCCCGATAGGCTAAATTGATTATCGTCACTCCTATCAAGCTCTAACTCGCAAAACTCTCTAGTAGCGGTTTTGTCAAAAACTGCAGTGCTAGTAATGGTAACCGGTTGGCTCTTGTCGTAAGTCAGTTTACCTAAATCATCTGCAAGTCTTGGCTCTAGTTTGGCGTTGATACAATTATGATTGATGACATAACGTGAAACTGGTGCTGCGTAGCAAATCCCTAAATCATCCCAGACCCAACCAGGCGCTTTGAGCGCTTCTTGTTGATTACCCACGAGATAAACATTGCCATCGATATGCTCTAAACCTTGGCTTTTAAGTTGTTTTAAGAGTCGGTTCAAATCACGAGATGACAGTGTTGGGTCACCATCAAAACGAATAAACAGATCGCCCTCAATTCGATTGTTGGCAATACTCACATAGGAGTCTATTTGGGTTTTGAATGTGTAGTTTTCGCCTAAAGCTTGTGTCGCTGCTACCGCGGTTAAAAGCTTCATTGTACTAGCGGGTGTAAACAGTTGCTGATCATTTACTCGAAAAGCGCCGTCTGGTTCAGTGCCAACGATAACGGCGGTTTGGGAAGTTTCAGGTGCTATTGCCGCCATCATATTGGTTAAATATTCATTAGCCGATATTGATGGAGCAAGACAAACTGCGAGTAGGGTGGAAAAAATACGGGGAGTGAATGAGCATATTCCCAAAAGTTCGTCCTTGTTTATATTAATATTAACTAGAGTAGGGCGTAATAATCGTTGCACAAATCTTAGTCGCGATTATCGCTAGGGTCGTCTTTTTCCATTAGTCTGTATAAGCGTAAAGTGACAAAAAATACTAAACCAAAAAAGAGTGGCACAACAAAAATGCCAAGTTGAGTTTTAAAGTGAAAAATAGCCCAAGCACTCAATAACACGGCGGCAAGCGTCAGGAGTATTTTGAAATTCATTAATGTCTCACACTGGTAAAAATAAACCCTTATATTAGCAAACAACAGCGCAGCGATCTTTGCAAGTTAGGGTAAACAATTAGCGCTAGATCACAAAATTTACTGGTGTGATTTGCCTTACTATATGGACAAATAACTGGCTAACAGCGCAAGAACCCAGCTAAAACTAGCGCTAGAGAGCGATATTGATAGAAAAACCTTGCCCAAAGGCGCTTAAATCGGTAATTTCTATGCCCTTATCTAGGAGGATCTTTAATGCCACATATAAGAGTCAGCGGATTACCGGAGTTAGTAGTCGCGAAACTCAGTGAGAGTTTACTCGAGGCATTAGCCGACGTTTGTCAGGCAAAACCAGACTCTTTTATACTCGACTGGATCAACACTAGCCAATATCGTCACGGTGTCAAAATCAACGATATTGCACAAGTCGAAGTATTATGGTTTCCCAAAGATCCTGAAACACACCATCGTGCCGAAAAGGTTATTCGTGAAGCTGTATTAAAAGCTTATCCGAATGCTAAACAAGTTATTGTTATGTTTAGGCAGTTAGCACCGAGCACATATTATAAAGATGGTCAGCACTATTAAGGAGAGAAGCCTTGCTGAATAAGCTAGGTGGCATACCGCTACAACCAGACTCGCTTTCATGGCTGTTAACGCCAAAAGCGTTAAAAACTGAATTGTTATCTCGAATCACAAATGCGACGCACTCGATTTATATCGCAGCACTTTATTTAGAAGATGATGAAGCGGGCAGAGAGATATTAGCGGCGTTAATGGATGCTAAACAACGCAATCCAGAGCTTGATATTAAAGTGCTTGTTGATTTCCACCGTGCTCGCCGTGGCCTAATTGGTCATAAAGGCGATAGCGGTAACTACTTCATGTATCGCAAGGTCAATGAAGCAGCCGAGCACCCAATTGACATTTTAGGTGTTCCTGTAAAGTCTCGTGAGTTTATGGGTGTGCTACACCTTAAAGGCTTTGTCATTGATGACGCAGTGATTTATAGCGGCGCTAGCATCAATAATATCTATTTACACCAAGCGGATAGATACCGTTTCGATCGTTACCATGTACTTGAGTCTGCCGAGCTTGCACGTAGCATGCGCGAGATGATCCAAAAGTATTTGGCTCATGATGTAGCGGTAAGTTCGTTAACTCAGCCTAAAGAATCCGAACACTTACCGTCCAAAGCGGAAGTTAGTAGCCTTAAGCACAGACTGTCTAAAGCTGAATACACATACAGCCAAACCAAGATTGGCAATCGTGTGACACCGCTCGTTGGTCTTGGCCGTAAAAAGAACAAGTTAAACAAGGTAATCGTTTCTTTAGTTGAAGAGTCTGAAGACGCGCTGTTTATTTGCACCCCCTATTTTAATCCGCCATATATTCTAGTTCGAGCATTGGCTAAGCATCTTCGTAACGGCAAGAAAATTGATATTGTTGTGGGCGACAAAACCTCCAATGATTTCTATATTCCGCCAGAAGAAGAGTTTTCTACCATTGGTGCTTTGCCATATATGTATGAGCAATCATTACGTAAGTTTGCCAAGCGCCAACAATGGGCGATTGAAAACGGCCAATTAAATATTCATTTATGGAAAGATGGCCGCAACAGTTTCCACCTTAAAGGGATTAGCGCTGACGGTAAAAAACACTTAATTACTGGCAGTAACTTAAATCCGAGAGCATGGGCGCTTGATTTAGAAAACGGTTTATTATTGCAAGATGAAAGCGAGTGTTGGAAGAAGCAATTTGAAGATGAACAAGAACATATTCTTGAGCATACAGAGCGTCTGTTCCATTACAGCCAAATAGAAACACTACACAATTATCCGGCGCCAGTTCGTAAATTGATGAAACGGATTAAACGTTTAAAAGCAGACTTTTTGCTTCGACGGATTTTGTAGATATATGGTTTACAATTAAAAGCCTGCCTTAGCGCAGGCTTTTTGCTTTAACAAACACTAACGATAACCTGATAGCTTTAATTTGCTATAGGTTATAAGCATTGAAAATTAGGTTACCCAAGATGTTGCCAAAACATGCAGTACATAACTTGTATGAATACCGAAAAGCGATTTCCTCTAGGCCTTTTACGGCAAGAGGTAAAAACGTTATTCGTTGCCAATCTTGCTTATTAGCAGAACACCTTTGTACCTGTAGTAAGCGTAAGCAAGTTAACAGTGAATTAGCGTTTTTATTGGTGATGTATGACGATGAAGTGCTTAAGCCAAGCAATAGCGGCAGACTTATTGCTGATCTAGTGCCTGACACCCATGCTTTTATTTGGTCAAGAAACGAGCCAAATAGGAAAATGTTGTCGATTATTAACGATCCACAGTACCAGCCTTTTGTGATTTTTCCCGCTGAATATGCTGTTGATAACCAAGCAGTATTTAATAAGGTTTCAAAAGGTGACTGCCTTGATGGCAAAAAGCCGCTGTTTATTATCTTAGATGGCAGTTGGCGCGAAGCCATTAAGATGTTCAGAAAAAGCGAGTATCTACACCATTTACCCTTGTTTTCATTTTCGCCTGAAACCACTGCCTCTTATGCCTTAAGAAAAGGTGCGCGTGAATTTCAGCTTGGTACTGCAGAAGTTGCAGCACTAGCATTAAGCGCTGCAGGAGAGCCACACAACGGTGCGGCGCTTGAAGCATGGTTTGCCTTGTTTGTTGAATCTTCATTGAAAGGCCGTAGCCGGAACGTACGAGAAGCAGGCGCGATAGAGCAGTTAACCACTGTGTATGATGCAGCGATGCTAAAAGCACTTAAAAACGACTAGTTCCCTTAAATAAAACAAGAGTCACAAGCGTTCTTTGTCAGCCGCTTTATGTGATGCTAAGTGATAGTAGCAAGGATAATATTATCAATTAGTGTAACAAGTTGAGTTCGCTCTAATTTGCGCTATTATGGTTGTTAATTAGGCGAATAAAAGGATGTTTAATGCCGTCAATGACTGCGCAACTGCTCAATGAATGTATACAAGGCAAAATAGTTGTGATCCGCAACATGCGGTCGGCTGAACCTAATCATATAAAGCCGAGTTTTTATCGCTTAATTTTGCCTATATTGACTATGTCGTTTGTATTTATCGCCGGGACCTATAGCTTGCAGCAAGCATCGACCTTAGAACGCCAAGATAAGCTTATAGCCCAATTAAACCTTGAGGTGCAGTTGTTTACCCTAAATGACAATACTTACGCTAAGGGCCGTTATAAAGCGGGGTTAGTATGCAAGGATAAAGGTTGGGAATTTTGTGCTTCTTGGGCCAATTTAGTTCGTAGCCCAGGAAGCCGTATTGCTTAAGGTAACCTACACGCTCGTTTGAATAAGCCAGTTTGATTTACTGCTTTTGAATTTATCCTAAAATTTAGCCTTAAAATCTAGATCTGAAACTCTTTGGTTTACGCAAACCGGCTATATTTTTTAGGTAAGTATAAGTTGACTACTCGACATTTTTACCCATTAAAAATGCAAGTTCAGCGACATTGCTGACCTGCATCTTTTGCATCACTTTTTGACGGTGTAGCTCTAATGTTCTCTGGGCAATATTCAGTTCTGCAGCAATCACTTTATTAAGCTTGCCTTCAAGTACTTTTTCCATCACCTCTAATTCTCGAGCAGTTAAGGTTGCTAGTTTACAATCTAGTTGATCTCGTTCAGTTTTACGCTGAACATTAAGTTTAGTTTTTAAGTCTGCTTGTTCGAGTAAGCTTGCTAGTTTGTCACCATCAACCGGCTTTTCTAAAAAATCTAACGCACCTTTTTGAATCGCTTGTACTGCCATGGCGATATTACCGTGGCCGCTTAACATGATCACTGCGATAGGGCTTTGTAATTTAGTTAGATGATTTAGCAGGGCACTGCCATCCATACCCGGCATTTGCACATCAAGTATTGCAATACCTTCGTTATGAATATCAACCTGCTTTAAAAAATTATCCGCAGATAAAAAACCTTGAGGCTGATAGCCCAGGCCGTTTAACATCCAAGTTAGAGAATCTAACACTGCTTGATCGTCATCAACAAGATACAGATGGGTCAATTTAAGACTCCTTAATCGGTAAAGAAATAGAGATGGTTAATCCTGTAACCTGCTGGTTTTCATCGAAGTTATTTACTGCATGGATCTCACCATCATGCTCTTCAATAATCCGTTTACAAATTATCATCCCTAGACCTAAGCCATGCTCTTTTGAGGTTTCAAATGGGAAGAATAGCCTTTCTAGTGCTGTTTCACTTAAACCAGTACCTCGGTCTTCAAAAGCGATAGTGACCTTGTGAAGATGCTTTACCAGACTTATTGCAAGATAAGGTTGCTCTGCGTCAGCCATAGCATCTAATGCATTACGGATGATATTGACAAATACTTGCTGCAACAGGCTAGGGTCGGCAATTAAATCCACCGGCTCACTGACAAGTTTGGGGGTCAAATGCATTCTAAGAAACTCTGGTGCCATCAAACTTAGGGTTTCCTCTAATACTAAGTTCAAGTTGCACTCGGTCATGACACTAGGCTGCTGACAAAAATGCCTAAAGCGCTTTATCGTTGACTGGGCTCTATCGACTTGCTGTATCGCCTTGGTCATCGCTTCTTTAAGCTCTGTCTGTTCGTCAGATAAACGGTAAATGCATCCTTGCGTGAGGTAGCGGATCCCGGCTAAAGGCTGATTTAGCTCATGAGCAATGCCTGATGCCATCTCGCCGGTTAACAAAACACGTTGAGCTTTGTAAAACTGCTTGGTTTGCTCAAGCAGTGCTTTTTGGGTTTGTGTGTGTTGAGTGATTTCTTGCTGTAGATCGCGAGTGCGAATAACCACCATTCTCTTCACGCGTAGGTGGTGTACGTAGCCAAAAAACAGCAATATCGAGATAACAATTGCCCAAGGCATGGCGCTCCTGAATATTGAGGTCCAATTGGTCACAAAAGGCCACTGTTGTAATTGCTTTAATAGCGTAAATACATGGCTATCATTGACGGTAGCGGACCAGGCGTCATAACGGCCAATTACTGCAGCTTGATCGCTAGACTTTATGTTTAAAAGTGACTTAATAACTTCTGTGGCAAGGCGATGGTCGGTTTTGCCTAACTTAGAAAATGAATAATAGGGGTATAACTCACTTGAAGTTTGGCAATGAAAACTTGTCGTCGGTTTAGTGAGTACCACCTTAAGGCTATTAGCTGGAATATATCCATTGCTTAGTGCTTGCTCTAATACACACGTAGGTAAAATAGCTACATCTGCTTTGCCACTAATCACCAGTTGTAATAACTTTTGTTGTGGAAAACCTACAAATTCAAGACTTTTAAAATCTTTAAATGGGTTGAGCTGATTGTGCGCCATTTCACCAGCCATGATTTGGAAGCCACCAAAAGCTTGCTTGTCAGTAGAAACAGCCGTTAACGACTTTAGATCCCTAAAGCTTTTTACTCGTTCATCAACGCGGGTGATAAGCGCTGAGCCAACCGAGCGTGTTGGCTCGTTATTTCCCTGCGGGACTAGGGTCAGCAGACTCGTAGTACCAAAATCCTTTTTATAACTTACACCAGTCAAAGCATTGGTGATTAAAAAATCGAGTTTTCCTTCTGCAACACTAGAATCTAGTTCGCTTGGCGTTAACGCTACTAACTCAAATGGTCTATTAAGATCTTTCTCTATTCTAGCCACGGTAGGAAGCCAGCGCTCAGTTACGCTGTCCGTATGGGTAAAAGCCAATACTCCCACTCGAATAGGAGCGCTCTGAGCTAAGGCGTAGCTACTGAAAGCAAATAACGAAAAGCATGCGATAGCGATAGATTTAGGAAACGTTTTTATCATTTTTGGCTTTATAGAGGAAATACCCGTGTATTATGACTCCATTATAGATGTTTGTAGAAATAAACAGCGTGCTAAGTGAAGCTAGTCACATAAATGAAAGCATTGCGGAAAACCGCTACAGGATAAATATTTACTGTTAATTATAATCTTACAGCAGTTCTAATAATTGTTGATTTACTTGCTGTTAAATATTTAGTTGTGTTTTTATTTTATATGCCTCGGATGATTTATACTTATCAACCGAGGTTTAAAATAAATGTCAAAATTATAAATGGTTAGTGTTTAATCTTGTAGTTTTTAAAGTTATTACTAGTCACTTTTTCTCCATCGCTATTTAAATACCAAACGGCTTCTACTTCATCATGCTCATTAACGTATTTTACCGCGTGTTCTAGTGGCATTAGAAAAAGCATAGTTGAGATAATATCTGCATAAATATGGTTACTATTCATTACGACAGTTGTTGCAACACCAGTTTCTTTCGGGAAAAGTGTTTTAGGGTTGATTATATGGTGATATTCTTTTCCTTGTACTCGATAATAGCGCAAGTAATTACCACTAGAAACTAAACTTATATCTTGGCCTGTCAAAACCTCATGATATTGGCCATTAAAATTTAAACATTTTCTTAGAGAATTATTAAACTTTTTACAGATAGGATCTTCGATAGCGGTGGTAAAGTTACGGCCTTCAGGGTGTATTCCATAATGGCGAATATTGCCGCCAGCGTTAATCATAAAGTTGTTAACTCCATCGGCTTTTAGCTGACGATATACCATTTCAGCCATCCAGCCTTTAGCCACTCCACCTAAATCAATACTCATCCCTGCTTGCATTTGTATGGTGTTATTAACGGTATCTAAATTTATATTATCTATATCTATTAGGTGCTTGACGGAGTTTAACTCAGCTTCAATTGGAATGTCGCACTCGTCATCTAGCTTACGTTGTCCTTTACATTGAGCCCGATAGCCACGCCAAATATCAATAATAGGTGATAGAGCGATATTAAAAAAACCTTCTGATTTATCATGCCAATCTATACTTGCCTCAAGCAGTTCAGTTAACTCAGGTTCGATGTGATGCAATTTTTCAGGCGCATTATTAATCGATTTAATATTTGTAACATGAGGGTAAGTGCTGTAGTTAGAAGCTAAGTAATGGTATTTCTGAATAACATTTAAGCTGTTACACAATACCTTATTAAGGTTATCAACTTCATTGTCATAGATATCAATAGAAATTGATGTTCCGAAATATTTAAGCGTTGTTAAGTTAGATACACCATTCTTATAGCTAATAAGTGCATTACCGTTACATTGGTACGGATTACCATTAGTATCAACTTTGATTACTTCAAAGTCTGGCGCTATTGGTAAATCTTTATGTTCTAAAGCCTGTGCGCTGGAGATAAACCCACAAGACAAACTAGATAATAAAAAAAATATTGGGGTGAGCTTCATAATAAAAGTTAACAAGGACATTGTGTGCTAAAGGAATAACATAAATATCTAAAATTATAATGTGCGTGATTAATAAATGTTAACCAAGTCAAAAAACTGCAACTCAGATATACCAGTTGCGGATTTCCGCAATTGTAGAGAATTTTAATCCTTATATTCTGGCCTTAATGAAATAACCCATTAAGGCTGACAAAATGAAAAGCTTAAAAAAATTCAATAAATCCATAATTAGTGGCGCTGTACTTTTTGCCACCATGACCCTAGCTGGTTGTTCAACAACAATGGAGCAGGGCAAGTATGCTGATGGTACTCACGATGTGTCAGCTAAGGGCAAGAAAGGCCTGATCACCTTAACAGTTGAAGTTGAAAATGGTCATATCGTAGATATAAAAACCAAATCTCATAACGAAACTGAATCACTGTATTTAAACGCAGAGCGTTTATTGTCTCAAATCGTTGCAAAAAATGGCCACGAGGGAATTGATGCGGTATCTGGCGCAACCTATTCTTCGAACGGTATTTTAGAAGCTATTAACTCTTTACCAAGAGCAAATGGTAGTCAACCAGAATACGTTGCGGTTGGTGCTAAAGAAGAAAATGCTGACGATAACTTTAAACTTAAGTGGTCTATTCAACCAGATCTAGGCTTAATCAAAGGTGACTACTACTACGAAGAAGCGCGCTTCCGCCAAGGTCACATGGGCAGTGTCGCAATAGTTACTGAACTTAACAATGCTAAAAACGTGATTTTTGCTGAGTTTAACGAAAGCGGTCGTCCAAATTATTACACGCGCTTATACCAAAACGTGCCTAAGCGTATGTCTGAATATAATTTTTCAATGGGTAAGAAAAAGGGAACTGCTTGGGTTCAGTCAGCGTTAACCATGGAAAAGTTAATGGTTGAGCAGGACAAGTTAACTTTTGACCTAAATCCAGAATACGACGCTAAGTTAGGCAACAAGCTTAAAGAGCCAAATCGCCTTAAGTATTTAGGTATTGATGTTGTTGCTGGTGCATCAAACAGTATTCAACAATCTATGGTTCCATTAACAGCAAAGATCCATGAAAAAATTAATGGACAAGGTAGCAACCAAAGATTTTATCAACAAGCTGAAAAATTAATGGATGCTAAAGGCAAGTGGACCGGTGTAACTGCGATGCTACGTATTGTTGTAGATACCGACACTAAGCAAATTACCAAAGCCCATTATGATGAAATCTTCGCTGATGAAAAGGCGCAAATTAAAGATGCATCACAAAAGAAATTCTACCGTCAATCAAAGTACGAATCTATTAATTATGTAGAGCCAGCTCGTATCGGTTTTAACGTGATGATCGATGGGCTAAATGCGCACCTTCAACAAGGTGGTTCACTTTTCATGATTGATGATTTGCCAGCAACTGGCGACACAGGCAGTTATGCCGCAACTGGTTTTACAAAGCGCTCAAACTCTTGGGATAACTACCTAAATTTAGCTGATGTTTTGTATAAGGAAATGCGCCAGGACGGCATGATCCTAGAACATAAAAAACAATAAATAGCCCTAATACACGACTCCCAAATGTCGAAGTATTAGGGAGTCGTCTGACTTTTAAGTTTATATATTAAGAGAATAGATGATGAAAACAGTTAAACTAACTTTGCTAGCTGCTGCAATTATGGCCTCACCAAGTGTTATGGCTGACGCGTATAAGTTTTATGGTCGTATTGATTATTCAGTTACCAATTCAGATAGCGGCAGTGCAACCCATAGTGGTAAGAGCGGCACGATTCTAGAAAATAACTGGACCCGCCTGGGTGTCAAAGGTAACGCTGCACTTAATCAAGATTTTACCGTTTTTTACCAAATCGAAGTGGGTGTTAACGGTGCTAGCGAAGGTAAGAACAATAATCCTTTTTCAGCACGACCAACATTTTTGGGAATAAAGCATTCAACTGCAGGTCAACTTGCAGCAGGTCGAATCGATCCTGTATTTAAGATGGCCAAAGGCACATCGGATGCAATGGATATGTATTCACTAAAGCATGACCGTTTGTTTGCTGGTGATAAGCGTTGGGGCGACTCGCTAGAATACAAAACTGTAAAATGGAATAAGCTGCAATTCGGTGCAAGCTACATTCTAGAAGATAACTACTATGGTGAAGATGATGTTCGTCGTGATAATGGTAACTATCAAGTTGCATTAACCTATGGCGATAAGTTATTCAAAACCGGCGATTTATATTTAGCTGCTGCTTATACCGATGGTGTTGAAGACATCAAAGGTACTCGTCTTGTAGCACAATACAAATATAACAACCTGATGCTTGGTACTATGTACCAAACTTCTGAAATCGTAAACCCAAATAAAGATAATTGGCAGCAGCGTGATGGCGACGGCTTTATTGTCAGTGCTAAATATCAAATAGATAAGTTGACCTTAAAAGCGCAATACGGACAAGATGACTCGGGTACCGGTGTGATTGCCAACCGTATTTATGACAAGTTAGGTGCTGCGGCAACTGAAGTTCCAGAAGTGTCTACTTGGGCTGTTGGTGCGGAATATCGGTTATCAAAATCAACTCGTGTGCATACCGAAATTGGTCAGTTTGAGATTAAGCAATACTCAGACTTTGATGACACTATCGCCAGCATTGGTTTTAGAATCGATTTTTAAGCGTTAAAATTTCTTGAGACTTTTCATTTCTAGTCTCAAAATTTGCCCCCATGGAGCGTACACGGAAGTACGTTATCCATTCTAACTTCTTGTTATACCGCCTCTATCCTATCTACACTTTTATTCATAAGTTTTACTAAATATGCAGTTTTGTTAAAAATATCTCGGGATTATATTTTGATTTATAAGTTTTTATGCAGTCTGGGTGACTAGAATTAGTTTATGAAAATCAGCATAAACTTAGCGTAAAAATCTCAGTTTAAATACACTAACTAGAACAGGCATAACCGCTTTTCGTGAACTTTTAAGTTAACTTTTCATAATTGTCTGATTAGTACACTAGCGCTGTGACTCGTTGAAACACTAAATTTCAGGTATGATAGGCCTCCTTATTCACTTGAGTTTGTAGTCGTGTCTAACTCTAATTCATCATATCTTGCTTCAGCTGCAGATGACTTTATTGCGCCTCCTTGCTTTGAAGAAATAAAAATCTTGTTCCAAGATGAACATATTTTATTAATCAATAAGCCATCTGGTTTGTTGTCACTCTCTGGTAAGCACCCGGCAAACTTAGATTCAGTTCACCACCGGCTAGTGAAAATGTTTCCTACTTGCACTTTAGTGCATAGGTTAGATCTGGGGACTTCAGGGCTAATGGTGATCGCATTAAATAAACAGATCAATGCGTTATTGTGTAAACAGTTCAGCCAGCGAAGCGTAGATAAAACTTATACCGCACTATTGTTAGGGAAATTGACCAAACAACAAGGTGTTATCGAGGCGCCAATAGCTAAAGATAAGCCTAATTTTCCGAAGATGAAGATCTGTTTGTTGGAGGGGAAACCGGCAAAATCCATTTATCGGCTAATTGGTGAAGAGGTTTATTCTAACCAAAATTGTGAAAGTAGATTGAATAATCTCAGAGAAAATCATGGTGAAAAAAAACAGGCGCATAAAGACTTTACAACTATAAGTCGGGTAGAGTTGATCCCTGAAACTGGGCGCACTCACCAACTTAGAATCCATACTCACAATATTGGTCATCCCATTATCGGTTGTGACTTATATGGCGACGCTTATTCTTATCAAGTTGCACCTCGACTAATGCTACATGCTACGCGACTAGAGTTTAACCATCCCATTACGGGAGAACGGATTTTTGCAAATTGTCCTTGTCCCTTTTAAGCCATGGTAGGACTTATTTGCATCATTAATGTAAGTATTAAATCTAGGCACCAAGGCAAACATAAGGGTCGATAATGTAACGCTTTTCACTTTAATTTGTATTAATAAACTTAAGCGGAACGTCTAACTAAATCGTTAATATTAATGATTTAGTCTTTTGGTTTTAAGTAGTGACGTAAGGATCGTGGATCCGTGTGACCAGTTCTAGCCATGATATATAAGTGATCTTTATCATTTTCATGTAGCTGGGTAACACAACCGCTTCGTAAACTATGGGCGCCAAAAAATTGAGAATTTAGTCCGGCTTTATCACAATACTTTTTAATCATTTGATAAATATCGTCGCCTTTCAAAAAACCTTTACCGGCTTTACCTTGAGTAATTTGATAGTCACGAATGGAATTACCATCGCGACTAAGGGATCTAAATAGGTGCCCTTGCTTTAATTTGGTCGCATTTAACCAAAGTTGCACCGCATCATACGCAGAAAAAAGCTCATGCTTGGGAAGATCTTTCCATTCGCGTTGGCCTTGTTGGTTGCTTTTTGAGTAGGGAACTCTGACTTTTAACTTATCTCTTAAAAAACTAATATGTTCAATTTTTACTTCTGCTAGCTCTGAACGTCTAAAGCCACCTTGCAAGCCCAACTGTAAAATAGCTTTATCTCTTAATCGGGTTAACTCCTGTGGTTGCTGATCGATAATCGCAAGTAACATTTCTAATTCATCATAAGTGATTGGTTGCTGATCATAATCAGATGTATGTCGATATTGATTACGCATTAGACCACGCATCACCCTGATCACCAAAGGGTGTTCTGTGGGTGAATGATGTGCGGCTTGAATATGGAAAAATCTTATCGCCGCTAATCGTGAGTTAATTGTTTGCTTTGAAAGCTGGTGGCCGTTTTTCTCTTGATAAATTTCTTTTTGATGACCGATAAAGGAAATAACACTTCTAGGGTCAGCGGGTAGGGCACTCAGATTATGTTGGTCACAATAGTTTTTAAAAATAGTAAAACTAGATTGATAGGCCCGGCGTGTATTGGCCGAGATCTCATATTGTGTTTCACTGGCAGCACTTTTGTAATCATCAAGAATCGATAAAGGTAACTGATTTTCTTGGAAAAACTTTTCATTAGAATCGTGTGCTGATTGTTGCTTAGTTACTAATGCACTATTAAATTGAGTCAGTTCGTTCATACTGCCTTTTTTAATTACAATTTTGCGCTATTACGTTATTAGCCGATTTATCGGTGTGTGCCATAAAGTTAAAAGGCCTATTTTCATAGTTTTATATTGGCCGTTTAAACCTGTGATTTAAGCAATAACTTGACGTTTTCTATCGCTAAACAAACTGAAATAGAGCTGGATAATTTCTACAGATAATTGGATTTTTACGATCTGAGCTAATTCAAATAGCCACTCTTATATAACATGACTAATTTTTAGTATCCCAAAAAAGCTTAAAAATCTAGCACAACTCGGTGTTAAGCCGTTAATACTAGCCGATATTTTACTTAAAATCGCTTATCTCTACCAGTGATAATCGTCATTATCACTGGTAGAGACGTCTATTTGATCATTAAGCCAGTTTTTGCACGATATTCATACAAAACATGAGCTACTAGATAGACAGCAAAGTTAAAATTTAGAAGGGCTTTCTTCAGTTAAGCAAATAAGGATTCAGTCTCGGTTTTAAATTATGATGGTTTTATAGACAATTTGTGGTGATTTTTACTCGGCTATTTTGTCCTTAGTGTGACTAAAGTTGAGTAGCCAACTGGAATTATAGTTAAATGGTGACACCATACTATGTAGCACTTTACGCTTTATGATAAGGGTTTGCTGATTTTTTAACCTAAACACTTCCGTTAAGAATATTTGCTAATGCGTCGCTATGAGGATATTCAGGGGGAATTGTAGTGTTAATCAAGAATAATTTAACTGTGGTTATACCATGCTAAAGGTGGCTAAAAACCTGTTTTTTGAAGTTCTTTAGTGAGTACAGTATCACTCTAATATATGATCTGCTCGGAAATATTAACTTACAGTGATAGCACTAAAACAACTTGAGGACTTGAGTAGAAAGTATAGAAATATTGAACTTAAAACTTGAGTACTCAAAGTTACTAAATTCTAGACCGATTAAAAGTTATCCGTTTAAAATTAAGTCCAGTAAAAGTTAGAGAGATAAAGGTGAATGGGTAGGGTAATTTAGCTTTGATAATCATCATTTACATTAGCTAAGCGATGCTAGGTTTTGGGTGTTCTGGAATTATCGGATCTCTGTAGCATTAGCTGTCCATGATTAAACAAGAAACAACTCTGAAGCTATGCTTTACTTTAAGCTTAATTTAGCAAAACCGTGTTTAAAAAATTTATTTGAAAAATGCTGATTTTAAGAATAGTACGGCCATAATGTAACAGAGTTTAACGTTAACTCAACTGGCCAAGTTACTGCAAAAATTACAAATTTATCTTGTAATAGCCATCCTTAGGCTAATAATTACTAGCCTCAGTGCCGGTAACTGCTGTTATTACAGACACAACAGTATGACTTTGAACAATATTTGCACTGAAATTTGTGCGTGCTAGTTGCTTACTTAATACAATGAACCACGATATAATAAAAATATTAAAGTTTGGTATAACCATATAATAAGCTCTATTCAAAAAACACCAAGCACATCCGACCTATCTAAATAACTACAAGCTAATGCTAAAGAGCTAAAAGCCAGAACCGAAATTAGACTATTCGAGCAATGAAAAAGGGGAGAGTTAATCTAGTTAAGATATAACTAAACCTATTTCAAAAAGTCAGTTAGAAATTGCACGAATAGAAATAACAGAACAGCAGAAAAGTAATTAATAGTAAAAGCAAGTGATAACCCAGTCAGATACTGGCATCTAGTTTAACGAGCAAGCAGTGCCTTAATTCTTCATTTTAGTTATTAAATGTTTAGAAATTCTAGAAGTTGATGACACTCTGTATTGAGTATTGAGTATTGAATATAAAATCATGCATTTACATTCTATAAAATCTTAGCGTGTTCGTAACCATCAAGACACCTGAACTAAAGAGTTAATCATCGAAAATCACTTTTTGCATAACCGCGGTCAATCTAACACTTTAACGGCATTGTATGAAATAGGGCTGTATAAATAGGTTACATACAAGAACCTATATGTGAGACTTTGTATGTAACAACTTGCTTATTGAAAAGCTGTAGTTTGTTTCAAAGTAATCTGGCAAGTTTGGCTGGAATAGCCATGTTAGGGACTATGTGAACCACTATATAAACTGCTCTAATGATTGGTTAGTTCTAGCAAGTATTATAATCTGACGTACAGTAAATGGTTTAACCATACATTCTAAATCTAAATTTGAGAAAACCAACTTTAATTTAAACTGTTAATTTTTAGATGCTTAGCTAGACTAATCGATTCGATTTTGAAATAATCCCCATTATATATGGTGTAACCATTTAAACTAGATAAGAGTAGAACAGGCTAATGGACCAGGTAGAAACCTCAGATGTAAAACTTATGCATTCGAATAGTGAAAGCGCTACTTGCAGTGAATTCGATAATAGCTGGTGCTACCACTTATCTGCTCCGAAGGCTGGACGAAAACTGAAACTTCTTGAATCAGAGGAATTGGTTTTTGCATTACCATTAATTTATCGATTGATCCCATTAACTTCAATTTCAGCTAGACGTGAATGGTTTGTAGATTTACCAAGCGAAGAGCAACGTAGCCAACTTTACATTAGTCTAAGTGAAAGCCTTTCGGTTTTAAATAAAAAAAGAAAACACAGCCCATCAGTCGCAGCAGAACTTAATGATACCAACAAACTATTAAATTTATATTTTAGTGACTACGGTTGGCGAATGGTAAGAAAGGAGCTTTCTCAGATAAAAAAGAGAAAGAAAAAATCCCATATTGAGATCAGTAATGACTTGGTCATTCGTTTAAAAGAATATATGGCCATTAACCAAATCGATACTTTTGACCAGGCTATCGATAGTTTATTAAGTGATCAAGCCAGTTATGCCGCTGACATGTTAGAGTAATATAACATCCTATATCTTCACAACAAAAATCCTTTAAAATTAATGGTATATGAAGGGAGTTTTTAAAATAGCGTTTCATAATGCGCCTTTTCAAGTGGCATTAATCTAAAGCTAAATAAGAGTTAGGTTAAGCAATTGATGATCTAAGTTAGCAAAATGGATTTAGCTAACTTTAGATTAAAGGTTAGTCGTTTAATATCTGATTATTCAATTATCCCACTAGAGGAAACCAGGTCCCCCCCTGTTACAAAATCTATTATTTATATCAGCGATTCACATAGTATCGCTTTTTTGAATTGTAGAAATCGTAAGTTCTGCTTCAACAAGAAAATGATTGAAAGGCTGATAAGCGTTAGAGATTGTTATCAATTATTTGAGCTAACGCCCTGTCGGTGATGGTTTGGCTAAAACCATTTCTTTTGGGGTGTGATGGCGCCCAGCCAACCAAAAACCTTTCAAAGTCTGCCCATGCTATATCAACAAGATCAAGCCATTCATCAACAATACTTTTTGCGTTGAGATCTGGATGATATAACTGAATCGCCAGGGTAAGAGATTGAAAATATTCATTCATTAAAGTGTCAAAACTATTCACTAATTGGCTTTCAGTTAAACAGCTTCCTAGGAGGTAAATAACGTCCTTAACACCAATGCCACTGCCAACATACTGAAAATCGACTGCAGCTACATCGGTGTAATCAGCATTAAAACAGAAGTTGGCAACTTTAGCATCACCATGAATAATCGTTTTATACTTACAGTTATTCAGTAGCTTATCTATTTTTTCCGCCAATAGCTTTAAACTTGAATCAGGCATCGCATCGAATTCTTGCTTTCTAGTTTCAAGATGCCAATAGCTACCAATAGGCCACAAGTCATGCCGTGCCTTGGTATCATCCAGCTCGATGAATTTTGCATGAAAATGCGCAAGCCAACCTAAAACAACCTTGGTCTGCTTGACGGTCAATGTATCAGCTCTGTTATCAAAACCATCAGCATCTAGATCACTCATTATTATCATTTTGATATTGTTAGAGCGAGATTGCTCCTGCGGCGCGCCACTAAAACCATATTCAGCCAGAAGTTTTGGTACGCGGCATTGATCGTCACACTGTTGAGCCCAATTTCGATAAAAATTCGTCTCTACTTCATAGGAGCGTAGTTTTCGCTTATGAGAAATTTCATTAGCCCAACCTCGTGGGTGATGGATGTTCTCTGGAGGTACAATTGTTTTAACGATGAAAGATTGAGTCGAAGAGGGCGATGCGCTTAATTTGGGCCCAACGCTAAAACGAGAAATTTCTCCGTATCCAGACCAAAGCGTTTGGACTACCTCGGACTTACGACAAATGCCTGACCCAATTAAATCTCCGATTATGGCGTCTATGTCGACTTTATTCATCGTTATAACAATGCCTTACAAAATTCTGTTTTATTAGCTATCGGTCGCTGATTACTATATAGGATATTAAAAGCAAATCAACTAATTACAGTTTACCAAGTTTTCCATTCTATCTTTTTGCCTGCTAGCGTTTTCGAGAACATCTTAGCTACGTTTTATGGCTTAATATCATGCTTTTACTGGTTTTTACCGCCGTTATTTTATCATTTTGTTGTAGCTTTTATCCAATAGAGTAGTAAGTAGTAAAGAGGATTCAAACCATTCCTTAAATTAGCGTAAGTATTAGAACTGAGCGTCATATTTGTGCGTTACTCAACATACTTCTTAGGATATTTGCAAATTTAAGGATCCTGTAACAGTAAACCTAGAAAACAGTAATTCAAATAAGTTAAAGTCTAACGCTAACTTTAGTAATTGAATCAAAGCGCATTTATTAACAATTGATGGAAGAGTAAAAAGGAGTTTAGTGTTGAGAAAGCACCTTTTAATTACTGGCGCAAATAGAGGTATCGGCCTTACGTTTGTAAAAGCCTATTTGTCGGCGGGTTGGCAAGTGACAGCCTGCTGCCGGTCGCCAAATGATGCCGACAAGTTACTATCACTTAAGTCCGTTTATCAAAAGCTTACCATTGTGAAGTTGGATTTGGATGAGCTTGATAACATAAGCCTTGATTCGCTTAATTTGCCTGAAGAGTCATTTGATCTAGTGATTCATAACGCTGGTTACTATGGTCCGAAAGGCGTTAGCTTTGGTCAGGTAAACCTTGGAGAGTGGCGCAAAGTGTTAGAGATAAATACACTTGGGCCTTTGTTTATCACTAACTTACTTTATCCGAAGCTCAATCTTACACAAGGTTGCACTTTAGCATTTATCTCGTCTAAAGTGGGGAGCATGGCGGATAATGGCAGCGGTGGTGGCTATTACTACCGGTCTTCTAAGGCTGCGTTAAACGCCGTAGTGAAAAGTTTATCCATTGATTTAGCCACTGACGGCGTAAAATCGGTTGCTTTGCATCCAGGGTGGGTATTAACAGACATGGGCGGTCCTAATGCTCTTATTGATACTGAAACATCAGTGCAAGGAATGATGCAGGTCATAGATAAGCTATCTTTTGAACAAAGCGGCAGTTTTATCGACTACCAAGGTAAGACGATTCCTTGGTAACTGTACTAGTATTATTAGAGTTGATTTTTGGTAGACAAAAATGAGCAATCCCAAATAGACTTTCACCTTGAATATTTGGCTTAATTTTGCACAAACTTTCGTAGTTTCAATATTTTTGGTAGGCTAAATCTCAAGCTGTTTTCATTGTGCTGTCAGACGTTTATACGTCTAAAAAATGACGACAGAGGTCTCAGTTTTCAGGATTTTAGGCAAAATCCTATCCGTTTGTAGAAAATAACTAAAATTTAGTTTGCATCTGCTGAAAAAAGGAGTACTTTCGCGCTCCTTAATTTAACTTAACTGGAAGAATTGTAATGAGCGACAATAAGTTTATTATCGGAAGTGAAGAGTGGTGTGCATTCCCTGCTCTTGGTGTTCCTGCAATTAAAGCTAGAGTAGACTCTGGCGCCAGAACATCATCAATCCATGCCGTCAATATCCGTCCTTTTAAAAGAGAAGGGGAGCCATGGGTTTCATTTGAACTTCACCCGATACAAAACAGTCGCAAGATCATTCTAAAATGTGAAAGCAAGGTTGTTGACCGCCGTAATGTTAAAAGCTCAAACGGTGAGTCTGAAAAGCGTTATGTGATTGCCTCTGTTATTCAATTAGGTGGTCATGCTTGGGAAGTTGAACTTACGCTGACTAATCGCGATAGCATGGGATACCGTATGCTTCTCGGTCGTGAAGCAATGAGCAACAAGACCTTAGTCGATCCATCTGAGTCTTTCTGTTTAGGTGAGCAAAACGATAATGAAGTCGAAGCTCTATATGGCGTTAAAAAGGCGAAGAAGAGCGGTCTTAAGATCGGTCTACTAGCTAGTAACCCAGACTTATACAGTAACCAACGCATCATCGAAGCCGGTGAGCAGCGTGGCCATGAAATGGTATTTTTAAATATCAGCCAGTGTTACTTAAAGTTAGATGCATCTTCTCCGGAAGTTCATTACCGTGGCGGTACAGTGTTGAACGACGTGGATGCCGTTATCCCACGTATTAGACCAAGTATGACTTTCTACGGCTGTGCATTAACGCGTCACTTTGAAAGTTTAAACATTGAAGCATTAAACACTTCTGATGCAATCACTCGCTCGAGAGACAAGTTGTTCTCTTTACAGTTATTGCAAAAGAACAACCTTGATATTCCAACAAGTGGTTTTGCTAACTCACCTGTTGATACCAAAGATCTAATCGATATGGTTGGCGGCGCGCCACTTATCGTTAAGTTACTTGAAGGTACTCAAGGTAAAGGTGTTGTTCTTGCAGAGACAACTAAAGCTGCTGAAAGTGTTATTAACGCATTTAAATCATTACGCGTTAACCTACTTGTGCAAGAGTTCATTAAAGAAGCCCAAGGTAAGGACTTACGCTGTTTTGTGATCGACGGTAAGGTTGTTGCGTCAATCGAGCGTACAGCGGCTCCTGGCGAGTTTAGAGCAAACATTCACATGGGGGGTAGCGCATCAATTGTGTCTGTAAGTGCTGCTGAAAGACAATTGGCGATAAAAGCTGCAAAAACTATGGGTCTACGTGTTGCTGGTGTTGACATTATTCGTTCAAGCCGTGGTCCATTGTTACTTGAGATCAACTCTTCTCCTGGATTAGAAGGTATCGAGTCAGCTACTGGTATCGACATTGCAGGCGCGATGATCGAATCAATTGAAAAGAAATTAGGCTGGACAGCTGAAGCTTAAACCTAATAAGTAACACTGATAATAAAAAGCGCTTGGTTTTATTCATAACCAAGCGCTTTTTTTACGCAGAAATTCTGCCGTCGAACATAATTACGAGTGATCATTTTTACTCAAAAGCGCTGATGTGCTATTTTTAAGCCTTAGTTTTTTGGCTTTGGAGGAAATAGTGAAAAGCAACGTGGATAAAATGTTAGTTAAACACGACCAACTCATCCATTCTGAAGGAGTCAAAGTCTGCTCACACACCCAAAGAATGAAAGATGATTGGGTGCTGCATACCGTTATGATAGATAACTGCGATACGCCATTTACCTTTAAACGAACCAAAAAATATAAAAGCTTATCAGGCGCTAGTGTCAATATGACATATTACGCAGATAAACAAGGTATTGCGGGATTTGAAATGGATATCTTTAAAGTGGTGAGGATCAAGCGCAGTTAGCCTTACTCTTATTTACGTGTAATGCCTCAGACTTTCTAGCCTTAAACTTCTTATTTAAAGCCTTTATTTAGCTTTAACCATTAGTGACCACATAAAGCCAGTAGCAAAGAACTTGGCTGTTGGCTCACTTTACTAGGCTGTACACTAAATAGATTTTATACGACGCTAGCAACGGCCTGTTGTTTGATCATCTAGGGCCTGCTTGATTGTTGCAAATGCCTGAATTAGTCGCTACAAGTTGTAATACCAATCAGTATAAAAACTTGAATACTCATAAATTAAAGATTTCGCCGAATTACAAAACTCCACTTTCTAATGACTCAAAACACTAACACTGATAACCAGAAAAATTAGCGCTCCGAGCGAACTAAGTAGAATCTCTTACTTATAAGTTTGTCAAATTTTTAGTTAAAATTAATACCTTTGATTGAACCGAACTGTAAATCGGCGCTTTCGATGGTTCAATTTTGGTAATAATGGTATTTTTAGACGTTCAACGAATTCACAAAGGATCTGTATTTCGTGGCTTTAATTAGCGAAGATCAGCAAAATTATAATGTTAGCTGTATGCGTCTAGAACGATGTGCGCGTTTAATGATTTGCTTGAGCTTATTGTGTTGTTTTTTTTGCAGTACATTTTCCTTGGCAGATGAATCGAATTCAAATCCTCCCAATACATCTCTCTCTTTAGTTGTAGCTAACTCTAAGGCGTGGAAACCTTTTTCCTATATCGATGATAATGGACAGCCTAGTGGGTTGCTTATCGATTTGTGGAATGAATTTGGTAAGGCAAACCATATTAAAATTACATTTCTACTGACAGACTGGGAGGACTCTATTGATCTTGTAAGAGAGGGCAAAGCCGATGTTCACGCCGGTTTATTATGGTCTAGCCAACGTTCCGCATTTTTTGATTTTGGCAATAATTTAGCCAAACTAGATGGTCAGCTTTTTGTTAATAAGTCGCTGCTAAACCTTGATATTGACACTATCTTAGAAACAGAAGCGCTAGGCGTAATAAAAGGCAGTTATGAAGATAGTTTTATTCAAGGAGCGCATCCAGATGCAACGCTCGAACGTTTTGATAACAATGAGCAAATGGTTAGCGCAGCACTCAAAAATAAAATTAATGTGTTTATTGCAGACTTTCAAGTTGCAAATTTCTACCTTTACACCGCGAAAAAACAAAACGCATTTTCGCCGATTCAACATCTATACACAGCATCTGTGAAGCCGGCGGTTGCAAAAGGTAACTCCCATCTATTGGACTTTATAAAGTCTGGTTTTAACAAAGTAGACAATGCAACTTTTGATAGAGTCCAACGTAAATGGCTACATGTAGAGACTGTTTATCCAAGCTACCTTTTACCTTTGATGGTAGTTACAGCGCTAAGCATGGTTTCAGTCTACATTTTTCAGTTAAAACGCACAGTGTCACATAGAACCCGCGAGCTAAATAAAGCCAATCAAGAGCTAAAACTGCTTGCTGGCAGTGATCCGTTAACCGGAATTGCTAATCGCCGTTTCTATATGAACGAGTTGGAACAACAAATTTCAGCTAAAAAAGGCAGTCTAACCTTACTCATTTTTGATGTAGATAAATTTAAAACTGTAAATGATGAGTATGGCCACCATATAGGTGATCAAGTATTACAAGCCGTAGTTTATCGAGTAAATAGCGTATTAAGCAGTAGTGGGACATTTGGCCGTATTGGTGGCGAAGAGTTTAGTATATTTGATGTTGGCCTTAGTCTTAGTCAGGCTAAACGCTTAGCAAGTCAGATACAAAACCATATTTCAGCAACGAAATTTCAAACTGATATTGGTGAAATAGCGATTAGCGTAAGTCTAGGCGGAGTCCATAGTGATGTTTTATGTGTTGGCAGCTCAACATTAATGCAGCAAGCAGATCTGTTGATGTATAAAGCAAAACAGCAGGGACGTAACCGTTGTGAGTTTGAAACGCTCAAAACGGCCCAAACGTCAGCAATGAATCTTTAACTTTCACCCACAAAAAAGCCCAGTATAAACTGGGCTTTTTCAAATGGTGCTAATTACTTAGCGTTCATTAATGCAACCGCGTTATCAAGCATACGGTTACTGAAGCCCCATTCGTTGTCATACCAAGCCATAACTTTAACTAGACGACCATTTACACGAGTTTGTGTCGCGTCGAAGTTAGAAGAGAAAGCATTGTGGTTAAAATCGATAGATACTAAAGGCTCGTGGTTAACAGCTAGCACTTCGCTCAGTGGTGCAACAGATGCTGCTTTTTCGATAATAGCGTTAATTTCTTCAACGCTTGTATCACGTGCAGCAACAAACGATAAATCCACTAGAGACACGTTTACTGTTGGAACGCGAACGGCTAAACCGTCAAATTTACCCGCTAACTCAGGAACAACTAAGCCCACAGCAGCAGCTGCGCCAGTTTGAGTTGGGATCATAGACATTGCTGCAGCACGAGCGCGGCGTAGGTCAGTGTGGTATACGTCAGATAAACGCTGATCGTTAGTGTATGCGTGGATCGTGGTCATAAGACCAGATTCGATACCGATTTCATCGTTTAGTGGCTTAGCGAAAGGCGCTAAACAGTTAGTAGTACAAGACGCGTTAGAGATAACAGTCATGTCACTAGTAATTAGATCGTTGTTTACACCGTATACAACGGTTGCATCAACATTTTTACCAGGAGCAGAAATAATAACTTTCTTAGCACCGGCATCTAAATGCGATTGCACAGATTCTTTAGAAGTGAAAATACCTGTACATTCAAATACGATATCTACTTCTAGTTCTTTCCAAGGTAATTTAGAAGGATCACGCTCTTGGAAGGTAAGGATTTTATCTTCATTAACAAAAATTGCGTCATCAGCGTGTTCAACTTTAGCGTTGAAGCGGCCATGTACAGAGTCATATTTGGTTAAGTGGGCATTGATTGATGCGTCACCTAAATCGTTAAGTGCAACAATCTTAATAGGATAGTTCTTTTCGCTTTCATATAGAGCACGTAGAACATTGCGGCCGATACGGCCATAGCCGTTAATTGCAACTCGGATAGTCATCTCATATCCCTCTGGTAAATGTTTAAATAGAATCTGGTAGTAAAATTACCAAATTGACAGCCTTCGTCAAGTTTTATCGGTGATAAAAGCCTATTTACTGCAATAAATTAAGTAATTTTTTTACACATATCGCGAATTTACGCAAATATTCGCAAATTTCATAAAACAAATACTGCTTACCAAATGTTTGCGTAAAACAGTTTTAATTTATCCTGCGTGGTTTGTTTCTTTATCCAGCAACATTTTTAGCTTACTTTGCTGATAATTTCCAGAAACCAATAGCTGAGCAAGCTCATTTGCGTCTTTATCAAGATCTAGCTGTAATGCTTTATTACCCTTCAGTAACGCTAACATATGCGACTGGGTGTATTTAGCATCGGTCATCACAATATTGGTCATCGACAACCAGTACTCCACTTCTGGTTTGTTTTCGTTGCGGTAGAGTGTTGCAAGCGCAAGTAACCAATCAGGTTTGAAGTTTTCTTTATTACTGCTATTAAGCACTTGTGCATATAAAGACTTGGACTTTTCAGGATTACTTCTAAGGTAATACGCCGCAAGTTGTGCTAATAGTTCTACATCGTTAATTAGCCCCGCCTTTTCTGCGGCAAAAAATACATTCCCAGCATTTACATCATTAAAGCGTGACCAATGATAATAGGCGAGGTGAGGGTCTTGACTATTTTTGGTGGTTTGCTGAAGCTCAAATAATGACTGTGAACTCAGGCCAAAAGCTCTTGCTCTGTCATTAGTGCGCTCAGGATGTAAGATATGCTGAACACCTGCTGCCAATTCGACACACTTATTGTAATCTTCCAAATACACAAGCTGGTCAAATATTAGCTTGCCCGAAGGTGTTGGAGTGCTTTTTAGCTTATAGCGATTGCGAATTAAGTCGCCTTTTTCAAATCTACACCAACTATCTTTATGCAAATCGGCACAAAGTTCAGGATTTTTGTTACAAATAACCTGAGTATTTGAAGGGCCTTCACAGCCTAAAAGGCCAAAAAAACCGACAAATCCTAAAAATGATGTAAACATTACAAAATTTCTATTCAAACAAGACTCCTGACGCGATTTTCTCTAATAAAATTACATCGTTACAGAAAATTTCTGACTAGCCTGACAGCCAACTTTTCATTACAATGGCGCCGACCAAACGGGGAAAGACACCCTACATAACGTTAGATTATTGGTCTTTTCTTTTTGTTACTCAAACATTTCTGTATTTAAATCAGAAAAGTGAGATAAAGGATCTGTTAATGAGCGCTGATAAACACCTACAAAGTTGGCAAGAACGTTTCGAAATGGCTGAAGCTATGCAGCCGTTACTTGGTAAATTATACCGTAACCAAGGTGTAGAAGTCGTCGTCTATGGCAAGCCTCTGCTAAATGCTTCTACTATCGAAATCATTAAATCGCACCGTTTAGTGCGTCGCCATGTTGGTGAGAAACTGAGATTACGTGAAAGCTTCCCATTTGTAGAGGCTTTGAGTAAGTTAGCGGTAAAACAGTGTAAAGTCGATATCGGCAAACTAGCTGTTAATTACTGGCGCGAATACCAAGATGCAAGCCAAATCGAAGCTTATATGAGCCGTGAGCTTGCTGATGCAATCAGCCATGAAGATACCGAAGAAGCAAGAGATGTAGTGTTATACGGCTTTGGCCGTATCGGACGTCTTTTAGCCCGCCTTCTTATTGAAAGAACCGGCGTAAGCAACAAATTAAGACTGCGCGCGATTGTATTACGCGGCGGCCGTAAAGGTGATTTAGAAAAACGTGCAAGTTTACTTCGTCGTGACTCTGTTCATGGTCCATTCAATGGCTCTGTTGAAGTAGATGAAGAAAACAATGCAATTATCGCCAACGGTACTTATATCCAAGTGATCTATGCTAATTCTCCAGATGAAGTCGATTACACTAAGTTTGGCATTTCAAATGCACTCGTTGTAGATAACACGGGTATTTGGAAAGACGAAGATGGTTTAGGTCTACACCTTAAATCACCTGGTGCAAGCAAAGTGCTACTTACTGCACCAGCTAAAGGTGCGATTAAGAACGTTGTTTACGGTGTAAACGAGTCTGACATCCTAGACGAAGATAAGATTGTATCTGCAGCAAGCTGTACGACAAACGCTATCACGCCAATTCTAAAAGCGGTTAATGATAAGTACGGTATCGTCAACGGTCACGTAGAAACAATTCACTCATATACCAATGACCAGAACCTGATCGATAACTATCATAGTGCTGACCGTCGTGGTCGTAGTGCACCATTGAACATGGTTATTACTGAAACCGGCGCAGCAAAAGCAGTATCAAAAGCACTACCTGTACTTGAAGGTAAGCTAACTGGTAACGCAATCCGTGTTCCTACACCAAATGTGTCTATGGCTATTATTAGCTTAAACCTAAATGGTGAAACCAATAAACACGAGATGAACGAATACCTAAAAGATATGGCACTTCAGTCAGATCTGCAAAATCAGATTGATTACACAGACTCTACTGAAATCGTATCTAGCGATTTAGTTGGTTCTCGTTACGCTGGCGTACTTGATTCACAAGCAACTATTGCTGAAGGCAACCGTACTATCCTTTATGTATGGTATGACAATGAATTTGGATATAGCTGTCAGGTTGTTGGTGTTATGCAGAAAATGCTTAACCTTAACTACCAATCATTACCTATTGGCTAATTGCATAGCTAATTACGGTAGATAACTATTACGCTAAACGCCTCTTAAACTAAGAGGCGTTTTTTTATGTCTGCTAGATAGGTAAGGGCAGCTGCAAAACTGCTATCAATAGTGAACAAAACTAAAGTATCAATATATAAAAACAAGATTGTGGCTGCTGAGATTGTTTAACTTGAGGCACTTTGACTAACAGGTATGCGTGCTGTAATCGGCGTTTTAAAACATTCTATAAGGAAAACTAGCATTAATGAGTTCCAGATCAGAACAAGATATGAGCAATGTAGGCCAATATTATTATTTTTGATGAATTTAACATCAAACAGTCATAAAAATGTTTTTCTGCGATTGACTATGATGGGTAAATCGGTAGAATGCCATTCCGTAGTCAAGGGGAAGCGAATTACGCATCGACTTGACTACAGATTAAATTGAAATGCGACATTAGCTCAGTTGGTAGAGCGATACCTTGCCAAGGTATAGGTCATCGGTTCGAACCCGATATGTCGCTCCAATTTAATAAAGTGGCGCGATGGCAGAATGGCTATGCTGCGGATTGCAAATCCGTCGATCTCGGTTCGACTCCGGGTCGCGCCTCCATAATTCTTTAAGAGTTATGATGAAAAGAACAAGAATTTGGTGAGTTTACTTTTAGCTTTTATAAGCGAATGAGAGTAAGCAGTATTGAAACCGACAATGCGTATCATCAAAGCCAAAGAGTTTGCCCGTGTGGTGGAATCGGTAGACACAAGGGATTTAAAATCCCTCGCTGAATAAGCGTGCCAGTTCAAGTCTGGCCACGGGTACCATCATTAAAGCCTCCGCATAAGCGGGGGCTTTTTTGTATTTACGCCTAAGACAAATATACAAGGGATTGCTTTTAATAAGAGCGGCCTCGTTAAATAAGGCATCTAAGTTCAAATCTGGCGATGGGGATCATCTTCATCTAGAAGATGTAATCAAACCAGCCATCGAGCTGGATTTTTACGTCTTAAATTTAACGTAACTTAAATCCCTCGCGCTCTTCATTGACATAGTGCGTGCCTGCTGCAACCTGGTCACGGGTACATCATTAAAGCCTCCACATATGCTGGGCTTTTTTGTATCTAAGATTTGTGACTGTCTGAGCCATAGGGTATTTGTTAAACAATAATCGGGCTGTATTCAAGTTTGTATCAGGCTCCATAGATACCTTGTCGAACTCAGATTATCTATTGACCCATGCCTAACCGTCTATTGTCAGAGGCTAGTGTTAAAAACTAGTGTAAAAGGCTATTGGATTTGCAGGGCGCGGTGAAAAAGGTCACCTAAAAATAGTCCCGCTTATAAAAATCAAATGCAGTTGTAATTTGATTCTCAGATTGATATTTAGCATATTAAAAATTGTTCAAACTATTTCATAAGGGTTAATAGAGTTTTTCGCCAGAGTAAGTGGCGGAAAGCTCGGTTAGTCCGAATTATCGTTAATACTGCAAAAATTTTCGCTAAGGCATTTTTCTACCATTCAGCGCGACTAGTGCGATATTTAAGCTGCAATTGGCTATATATCACCTTGTTAGATCGTGTTTTAACCAGTTGAATAAAAACATTTAATTTATTATTGACTGAGATTTTAATTCAGGTAAAGTGTGCCTCGTTCCCAAGAGATGGGAAACAAAACGGCGCGATGGCAGAATGGCTATGCTGCGGATTGCAAATCCGTCGATCTCGGTTCGACTCCGGGTCGCGCCTCCATAATTCTTTAAGAGTTATGACGAAAAGAATAAGAGTTTGGTGAGTTTACATATTAGCTTTAATCATAAGCGAGTGATAGTAAGCAGTATTGATACCGACAATACGTATCATCAAAATCAAAGAGTTTGCCCGTGTGGTGGAATCGGTAGACACAAGGGATTTAAAATCCCTCGCTGAATAAGCGTGCCAGTTCAAGTCTGGCCACGGGTACCATCATTAAAGCCTCCGCATAAGCGGGGGCTTTTTTGTATTTACGCCTATGACAAATATACAAGGGATTGCTTTTAATAAGAGCGGCCTCGTTAAATAAGGCATCTAAGTTCAAATCTGCCACAGGTATCATCTTCATTTAGAAGATGTAATCAAACCAGCCATCTAGCTGGTTTTTTACGTCTTAAATTTAAAGCAATTTAAATCCCTCGCGCTCTTCATTGACATAGTGCGTGCCTGTTGAAATCTGGCCACGGGTACCATCATTAAAGCCTCCGCATAAGCGGGGGCTTTTTTGTATTTACGCCTATGACAAATATACAAGGGATTACTTTTAATAAGATTGGCTTCGTTAAATAAAGTATCTAAGTCTAGGTGTGTCCAAGGGTACCATTATCATCTAAACCATTGTTGTTTCGGTTAAGAGTGAGGAATTAGCGGCGAGCTCTATCACTTCATGAATCAAGTTGGAGGAAACTGTTCTAAGCAATAACTGCTGGCGCTTTAATCGCAGTGCTCTTTGTTTTACTATCAAAAATAACGCCCTCAAAAGAGGGCGTTATTTTTGTTACTTTAAATACATTTCGCTGGTTTTGGTAAGCCGGCAATTTTCGTGGCCTGCTTTGCGGGACCGACTGGAAAGAGCGTGTAAAGATATTTAGAGTTACCTTTATCTTCCCCCAACTTTTGCCCGATCGCTTTGACTAATACGCGTATTGCAGGGCTAGTTTTGAACTCAAGGTAAAACTCACGCACAAAGTTAACCACTTCCCAGTGAGCGTCTGTCAGGGTAATGTTTTCTTCTGCAGCAATCACAGGCGCCAATTCAGGACTCCAATCGCTCACAGATTTTAAATATCCCTGATGATCTGTTTCTATTTGTATACCGTTAAACTCAATCATATTACCAACTAATTACTTTATCGTACTTAAGACTCAGTGTTACAAAATCACTGTAGTTCACTTGTTCAATCTCTTTTACAAACCGCTGTAGCCCGCGCGCGGCTATATCTTCTTTTGAAACGTAAACAGTATAACCTGTAAGTCGCTGCATAATTTCAACTTTAAGTAAGCAATTGACCGCATTACCCGATAGCAAAATACAATCGTCTTTGCGTACGTAGCGCAAGCAAGTTGTCAATGCAAGGCTTTGGGCTGGTGATTCTTTAATAAGATGTAAGATCATTAGAAAACCATTACCTCATCAACTTGATTTAAATGCTCTGCGACTTCATCGCTCGTTGCAACCAAGGTAGAGATCCGCAACTCCTCGTGACTTAACCCAAGTTCTAGTAACGAATCCTGGCAAACTAGTACCGTGTCAATATCATACAAAGGCAGGGCACCTAAGGTAGATATGTAATCTTTACAACCAATAGATTCAGGATCTTGATTTTTAAGTAAGGTGAGTACGGCTTCTCCGGTAAAGAGTAAGCTAACTTCTTGTTCGAAACTTGCGCTTAATAACGCAAAATCTAAGCCCTCACGCCCATGAGCTGTGCCATGAGGTGCTTGCTTAAATACAATACACAGTTTTTTCATAATGACTCGAAGATCTTAAAAACAAATAAGCCTATCAGCTTTCTCAATACCACTAACAAGCTCGCCTAAACCGCCCATGATAAACGGTGGCTGCATGTTCCAATGTTGCTGCTGATATTCTTTAGCTTCAGACTCAGAAAGCACTCCGCGGCGCAGCGCTGCAGAAACGCAGTTAACCAATGGCACACCGTGTTGTTGATGTAAATCCAGCCAAGCTTGTTGTAAATCAAACTCATCACTTGCAGGACTGTTAAGCATATTGGTGTTAAGTACACCGTCTTGATAAAAGAAAACCTTATCAATCGTGTGTCCGCTAGCTAATGCTTCCTTAGCGAACTGGTAGGCACTAAAACTTGCACTATTGCCATAAGGCGCGGAGTTAACCTGAATTATAAATTTGCTCATGGTAAAAAAAATGGCCCTTTAATAGGACCATTTTAACTCAATTAAATTTAATTGGTATTAGTCATCGCCGCCAACGCCCATTAAATGCAGTAGGGCAACGAATAGATTTAAGAAATCTAGGTATAAAGCGATAGTCGCGCGGATATAGTTAGTTTCGCCACCATTTACGATTTTGCTTGTATCGTAAAGAATGAAGCCAGTCATTAGCAATGCGATACCAGCGTTAAGCGCCATAAATACCATGCCGTTACCAAGGAACAGGTTAACAAGCAAACCAACAACCATGATAACTAAACCGGCGATAAGGAAACCACGCATGAAAGAGAAGTCTTTCTTAGTCGTAACTGCGTAACCTGAAAGTGCAACGAAGATAACTGAAGTTAAACCTAGCGCTTGCATGATTAACTGTGGACCATTTGCCATGCCAGCGTAATGGTTAAGAATGTAACCCAGTGAAGCACCTTGCATACCTGTAAATGCAAATACCCAAAAAATACCGGCACTTGAATCAGCTTTTCTTAGGGTAACAAACAACAACACTAAGCTACCGATAGATAAACCAAGAGACATCATTGGGCTAATGGCCAGTGCCATTGCTAAACCCGCACACACTGCAGAGAACGCCAGTGTCATAGAAAGTAGCATGTACGTATTTTTTAGCAGTTTGTTTACCTCAACGGTAGTACTGCTATACGCGGTTTGTTGTGTCATATCTTTCATTTCTTTCTCCGAAGACAAATTTTCAAGCTATATAATTTGAGCACAAGTTACGTAAGGAGTTCCCGAAATCATTAAAACCGGTGCGATCCTTACCTTAAGTTATTGAATCATACCGTAGCTACACTTAGGTATAAAGCGCTTATCCGCCAAAAACAACTAAGTTAAACTAAGTTAATCCAACCAATCTTTATGTAATTTTTCACTATCACCTAAATAATCGAGCACCCAGGTCATCGCTGGCGAAGTATTCGCGGCGTTCCAAGCCAAGCAACAAGGACTGGTTTTGTTAGGTCGTTCGAGTTGTTTTTCTATTAATGCTCCGGTTTTGATAAACGGAAATGCAAAATGCGCCGGCATATATCCGACACCTAGGCCTTCACGAAAACAATTAATAGCTCGGATCCAATCAGGCACAACCAAGCGGCGTTGGTTTTCTAATAACCAAGTCATGCGTTTAGGGATCTCTCTGGAAGTGTCTTCCAAACAAATCGATGGGTATTGGCGAAGTTCATCATCGCTTAATGGTCTATCAATGTCGGCAAGCGGATGGTTTTTACCTACAAGAAAACACCACTCAATTTCGCCCATGTCTCTAAAGTGATAATCACCACCGACGGGGATGGCAGTTGTTGCGCCGATGGCAATATCGCTTCGTCCGGTAGCAATTGACTCCCACACGCCATTAAACACTTCAATGCGAATGATGAGCTCAACATTATCGAAAGTGCGGTAAAAATCAGCAATCAAATTACTGATTTTATCAGCTCGAACGATATTATCGAGTGCAATAGATAGAGTAGGTTGCCAGCCATTAGCAACGCGGATCGTATCAGCCCGCATAGCGTCAATGTCGGTCAATAAGGTTCTAGATTGCTTAACGAAATGTTCACCGGCGGGGGTTAAACTAACACTGCGATGATGCCTTACAAACAGCACCACACCTAGCTCTTCTTCAATTTGTTTAACGGCGTAGCTAACCGCAGAAGGGACCTTGTGTAATTTATTCGCTGCTGCGGTAAAACTACCAACTCGCGCCACCATATCGATAAGTTGTAATGATTGTTCTGAAAGCATACTCACGTCCTGCTGTGATTTTTTTTGATAGCTAATGTGAAAAATAAACGTTTCACAGTACTTTAGCAAGTGATTACACTGCGCTGCTTTATAAAAGCCTCGATTTAAATATTGACTGAAGAAATCAACGATGAATCTTAAATACTATATATTCCTTACCTATCTTGCGTTACTAAGCATGTTAGGTTTTATCGCAACTGACATGTACTTGCCTGCTTTCAAAGCAATTGAAGACACTATGGCTACTTCGCCATCGCAAGTTGCTATGTCGCTTACTTTCTTTTTAGCTGGCTTAGCGTTAGGTCAATTGCTTTATGGCCCGCTAGTTGAGCGCTTTGGTAAACGTAATTCACTGATCTTCGGTCTGGTGTTATTTGCTGCTGCTAGTTTCTCTCTTGCAGTAAGTGACTCAATTCTAGTATTCAATATTTCACGCTTTATTCAAGCATTAGGCGCGTGTTCTGCTGGTGTAATTTGGCAAGCAATTGTTATTGAGAAATATGATGCGTCAAAAGCGCAAGGCGTATTTTCTAATATTATGCCTCTTGTGGCTTTATCACCAGCTTTGGCTCCGATCCTAGGCGCTTTCATTCTCAAGTCTTTTGGCTGGGAAAGCATTTTTATTACATTAACCGGTTTAGCTGCGGTAATGATCTTGCTGACAGCTTGGTTTGTTCCAGCAGAAACAAAAGCGGTAAGTCACGACAAAAAAGAGATACGTTATTTCTCAATCCTAAAAAACACTAAATTTTTAGGTAATGTGATTATATTTGGCGCTTGTTCAGGTGCATTCTTTTCGTACCTAACTTTATGGCCAGTAGTAATGGAGCAACACGGTTTTGATGCTACAGCAATCGGACTAAGCTTTATTCCACAAACCATCACGTTCATTTTAGGTGGCTATGCGAGCAAGATCCTTATTCGTAAACTTGGATCTGAGAAAACACTTAAGGTTTTATTGTCAGTGTTTGGTACCTGTGCAATGTCTATCGCTGTAGTGACAATTGTATTCCAAGGCTTAAGTATCTTCCCATTGCTAACAATATTCTCCGTATTGGCTGCATGTAGTGGTGGTATTTACCCAATTGTTGTCAACGGCGCACTGCAGGAGTTTCCTGAGAACGCAGCAAAAGCGGCAGGATTACAGAACTTCTTGCAGATCAGCTTATCTTTTGGTGCTTCAAGCCTAGTGGCGATGTGGGCAACAAGTGGTGAAGTTGCTATTGGTTGGGGGATCATGATCTGCTCATTCATCGTATTTATGGGCTTTAAACTACGCAACTATAAAACCTGGAATGAAGTGAGTGAAGAAATTGTGATTCCAGATCCTGCACGTATTGCAATCAATCAGGACGAGAAATAGGCTAACAGGTCTAATCTTAGTCAAAGAGATAATTTAATAACGTTATCTCTTTACAAGCACTCAAGAGCGCTATATTATTCGCGGCGTTCGGAGAGATGGCAGAGTGGTCGAATGCACCGGTCTTGAAAACCGGCATGGGTTTATAGCCCATCTAGGGTTCAAATCCCTATCTCTCCGCCATATTCAAAAAATCCCGTTATCGCAAGATAACGGGATTTTTGCTATCTAGAGTTCAGCGACTGAACCAGAGGGTTCCTGTTAGTTAAAGTCTGCTATCTCTCCCCAATTTTAAGAAAAGCCCTTAGCAGAAATGTTAGGGGCTTTTTCGTAAGTATAACCTTATGGGTTTATAGGGCTGATATGTAGGGGCAAATCCCTAACTCTGCAGCATATTAAGATAAGGGGCGACTCAAAAAAGTCGCGATTTTTGTATGCTAGCTTCTCGCCGGTAATTATAAACTCTAAGCCTACCGCCTCTATTATTTAGTTAACAACCGCTATTCTTTGCCTTTTTTAAAATCTATCTATAAAGCCGAGCGTTGATTTTCAAATATTTATATAAACTTATTCTCTTAGCTAGACTATAGAAGCTTAAGCGAATTAGTTTTATTGTCTACGCTTAGCAAATACCAATTAAGCGGGTTTTAAAATGCATAAGACGATATTAGTTACTGGCGCGACTGACGGCATTGGTTTAGTAACAGTAAAAATGCTAGCAGAATTAGGGCATTCTTTAATTATTCATGGACGTACGCCAAGTAAAGTAGAGGCTGTAGCAAATGAAATCGAACAAGCTTATAAAGTGAATGTAGCGACAATCGTTGCGGATCTATCAAGTTTAAGTGCCGTCCATAATATGGTGGCAGAGCTAAAGCAGCGTTTTAACTCCATAGATGTTGTGATTAATAATGCGGGCGTTTATGCAGTAAGCGACACGATAACTGCTGACAATTTAGATGTTAGATTCGCCGTTAACACAGTTGCTGCTTATATTCTTACTAAAGATTTACTGCCATTAATTGCGGACGATGGCCGTATCGTAAACTTGTCTTCAGCAGCTCAGGCAAGTGTTGACCTTACCGCGTTAAAAGGCGACAAACCGCTAGCTGATGGTCAGGCATATGCACAAAGTAAATTGGCGCTTACGATGTTTTCTCGATCATTAGGCTTGCTAGAGCAGCAGAAGGGCACTGATAAAGTCATAGTCTCGATTAATCCTAAATCATTACTTGGCAGTAAGATGGTAAAAACCGCATACGGTATTACTGGAGGCGACTTATCAATTGGCGCAGACATTCTGCTCCGTGCGGCATTATCTGATGAATTCTTGTCAGCAGCTGGGCAGTATTTTGATAACGATATAGGTGCATTTGGATCTCCTCATCCAGATGCCCTTAATACGGTGAAAGTAGAGCAAGTGGTCGAGACAATAGAGTCTGTGATTGCTGCTAACGCAGCTATTAACTGATTAATTAGCATAAACAGTAAAGCGAGTTTGCATAGTGTGTGAAAGCAGTATTGAACTCAACCAACTAAAAGCTCGCTACTTCAGCTGGCTTTTTTCGTTTTATTCTCTAGCCTCAAACTCGTAAGCGCCGAATTAACAAAACTTGGAGTAACTAAGGCGTCTAGCGGTTAGACAGCTAGTATTCATGCCAACAATAACGACAACACCGACTACCAAATCATTTTCAATATTAAATCCACGATAGTGTCTGCACACTGACCATTTTATATTTTTTATTAAAAATGTATCTTCAAATCCGAGTATTATCAAATTTAAACTAACTGTTAGACTGTAAATACTGAATCGAAGCTAAGCATTCTAAGTACGTTAGTACTCGCAACAGCTTTATTAATATTCACTTGTTAACGTGAGAACAAACAAATGAACTACCAAGGAAAAGTGTATCGCCCTTGGCCTGAGGCGAGAAGCATACTTATTCAAACAACATTAGGCTGTAGTGTTAATACCTGTACGTTTTGCAGCATGTTTGATGACAAACGCTTTAAAGTTAGAGATCTAGAGGATGTATTCAAAGATATCGATCAACTAAGGATCTATTATCCACACGTAGATTCGATATTTCTAATCGACGGTAATGTTATGGCTGCGCGCACTGATTATTTGTTAAAGCTGTTTGATAAGCTCAATACTACATTCCCTGAGTGCACTAAGATCTCTATGTACAGCGGCTTAAACGACTTTAGACGTAAGTCGATTAACGAGTTAAAAGAGATCAAAGATGCTGGTCTAACTATGGCTTATTCTGGATTAGAATCAGGCGACCGCTTGGTACTTGATAAAATCAAGAAGAACATGAGCCCAGAGCAGGCTATTAAAGGTATGGAAATGGCGAAAGAGGCAGGCATACAAACTCTGTTATCTTTTATATTTGGTTTAGGTGGCAAAGAGCGTTCTAAGGAGCATATTGTTGCCACGACTGACATCTTAAACCAGATGCAACCAGATGAGATCGCACCGATGGCATTAGCTATTCAGCCAGGAACTGTACTTGAGCAAGAGGTAAAGCGCGGTGAGTTTATCATGCCGACGGAGCGACAGATCTTACAAGAGGAGCAATATCTGCTGAGTCATCTCGATTTTAATACCTTCTATTGGGGTGACCACGGTAATAACATTGTTTCACTTAAAGGCGGATTACCTCATTGCCAAGAAGGTTTTTTGAATAAGGTTAATTCAGCGATTGATCTACGAGCCAAAGCTGAAGATAGAGTTATTCAAACCTTCTCGTGGTAATTGTTTGCTAGCGCTTTTAACAGAAAATAATAGCTTGGATTAGCGCTCATACACCGCTTACAGTAACTAAACAATTTGTATGTTAACGGTAAGCGGCCGTTCATTAATTGATTGTGCTTAATTGCAAGCTTTAGCCGCTTTTAACTCAGTTTCCCAATAGGCTGGCTGTCCATAATATTGATTAAAAAAGTCGATAAATGCGCGCACTTTAGGTGCAATTAATCTAGAGCTTGGATAAACCGCCCATATCGATGCGTTTGAAGCAAATGGATAATCTGTTAATACCTCAACCAATTCACCGCTTATAAGTTGCTGATAAACACTCCATATAGAGTTTACCGACAACCCAAGACCGTCAACGGTTGCATCACGCATCGCATCACCGTTGTCAGTTCTAAAGCATCCTTTGGTTTTTATACTATAAGGGCCCTTATCTGTATCGAATACCCAAGTATCTAAATTCATCAAGTTTATACATTGATGATTAACCAGCTCTTCCGGTGTTGTTGGGACCCCATGTTGTTTTATATAAGCAGGTGATGCGCAGAGCACTCGTCTGTCAGAAGCAAGCTTGCGGGCAATCAATGATGAGTCTTTTAACTCGGCAATACGAATAGCCACATCAAAGCCGCCATCAACTAAATCAATGATTGTATCTGAAAAACGTAAATCGACTGTGAGATCAGGATATTGCTGCATAAAGCCTTTCAATGCTCTGACCATATGTAAGCGACCAAAAGAGGCGGGGGCAGTTACTCGTAAAGTACCACTAGGCGAAGAAAATCCTGCACCAACTGCAGCTCTTGCCGCTTCGGCTGTCGCTAATACTTCCAGTGCGTGGGGTAAAAATGATTCACCTTCTTGAGTCAGAGACACTTTTCGCGTGGTGCGATGTAACAAACGCACGCCTAAACTCTCTTCTAGTTTATTGATATGTACGCTGGCAACGGCAGGAGAAAGCCCTAATTCTTGACCAGCCATACTGATATTGTGAGTAGAAGCCAAACGTACAAACAGCTTTAGATGTTCTAGATTCATTTCAATTTTATACGTCATCTAAATAGTAGTTATAAAAATAAACTAATTTTCATTAAATACTAAGTAAAATTAAGCGTCTGAACGCATATTATCAACTTAAATTTGGCCTTGATTTTCGTAATGAGGACGAGGTAGCTAAGATCACCTACGATAGCTACCAACAACCTTTCGCAGCAATAGGTTAGTTCTAATGGGGGCAGATAGTAAAAGATCCACCTACTGAAGTTAGTGGTTTAGGGCTAAAAATAAAAAAGCCTGAGAATTCCTCAGGCTTTTAATCTGCATTTACGCATGGTTTAAGAGTTTACGCACTTACCGCCTCTGTTGTTGGCTCTTCAACCCGCGACTTACTGCCAATCATGCGTTTGATATCTTCAATCATGATATACAAGCATGGGATCAGCACCAAAGTCACGACAGTGGCAAACAACACACCAAAGGCTAAAGACACGGCCATTGGGATCACCATCTGCGCTTGCATGCTGGTTTCGGTCATAATAGGTACCAGACCAATAAAGGTGGTTAGCGAGGTTAATAGAATTGCTCTAAAGCGTCTACAGCCCGCATCAAGTACTGACAGCTTTATAGCGATGCCAGATTCTCTCGACTTATTGATGTAATCCACCATTACAAGCGAATCGTTCACTACTACACCTGCAGCCGCGATTATACCAAATATCGAAAGGGCACTTAGGTCTAAGCCAAGTAACATATGTCCAAGCACAGAGCCAATCACACCAAACGGAATAACCGCCATAATCATTATCGGTTGTGAGTAAGATTTAAGTGGCACTGCAAGTAAGCTATAAATCACCAACATAGAGATTAAGAAGTCTCTAAGCTGAGTATCAGCACTGTCTAGCTGCTCTTGAATATTACCTGCAACTTCACTTTTAACTCGTGGATATTTAGTCAATAACTCAGGCAAAAAGTTATCGCGAATATCTTTAGCTAGTTTAAATGGTTCAGCTTGCTCGGCATCAACTGAGCCCCAAACATTAATAGTACGGTTACCATTTTCGCGGCGAATACTATTCACGCCGTCGGTAACTACAATCGTAGCGACTTCAGATAACGGTAGCTCAGCACCTTGTGGAGTTTTAATCATTACGTCTGAAACCTGAGCAATAGAGTTTCGCTGCTCTTCAGGGTAACGCAGCATCACTTTAATCTCTTCGCCGTTACGTAAAATACGCTGCGCTTCAAGACCATAAAAGCTGTTACCAACTTGGCGCGCAATATCAGCAAGCGTTAAGCCGATACTATGCGCTAGCGGTTTAAGCTCAAACTGAATTTCCTTGGCGCTTGATTGACGGCTGTCATTAACATCGCCAACGCCTTTAAGGGTATTCAGCTTCGCCTTAAGCTCTTTCGCTGCAGCGACTAATTGCGCATCATCTTTACCTTCAAGCCTAAAGCTAATGTCACCATCATCACGACCACCGCCAAACAAGTTATCTTGGATGGTAAATGACTTCATCCCCGGTATTAATGGCATGTTTTGACGCCAAAGCTCTGCAACGGCAAAGGTATCGATAGGGCGGAGCTCTGGATCAACAAGTTTAGTTCTTAACTCGGCTCCGGTTCTACCACGTAGTTCAACCTGAAGATCAGAAATCATGTTCTGGCCATACTCAGCTTTAATCTGCTCATCGACCTGTTTAAGTGCTTTTTCAATGGCTAAGGCGGCGGCTAAAGTAGAGCGTTCAGATGCATCTATATTCATCTCGAACTCAATCCTCGGGAAATCATGAGGAATTTTAGGCTGACCAATAAAGCGGATCACGCCGCCGGTATAAAGGCCGGCACACACCATTGTCAGACTTAAGAACACCATAATCACTGTGTAACGGTACTTAACAGCCAGTTCTAGTGAGGGGCGGTAATACTTAATGATTAATACCTTTAATCCGCTATCAACTTTCTCTTGTAAGAAGTTAACTATATTGCGCAGCCAATCTAACGGATTTTTAGAACCCGGTTTAACGACGGTTTTTTGCTTCATACGCGCTAAATGCGCTGGCAAAATAAGCTTAGACTCAATTAAAGAGAAAATAAGACAAAGGATAACCACATAACCAATGGCTTGGCCAAAAGCAGAAGAGGGACCATCATCCAAGGTAATTGGTAAAAACGCAGCAATAGTGGTTAATACGCCAAAGGTAGCGGGCATAGCGACACGTTTAACCCCGCGAATAACGTTATCTAAGGTTTGACCTTTTTCTTCACATTCAGCGTGGGCGCTTTCTCCCATAACGATGGCATCATCGACCACAATACCTAACACTAAGATAAAGGCGAATAGACTGATAACGTTAATGGTGACGTCAATCATCGCCATTGGCATAAATAATAGGGTACCTAAGAAACAAACAGGCAAGCCCATCATCACCCAGAATGCCAGTCTTACTCGTAGGAATAGTGCTAACAGAATAAACACCAATACAGCGCCACTTTTCATGCTGTCTAGCATCAGATCTAAGCGGCCCTCAAGGTAATAAGTCATATCGACCCAAGGTTCGAGCTTAACGCCCTCTGGCAGCACTTTTTGTTTGTCTTCAATATAAGCTTTTACTACATCGGCAACATCGGTAAGACTTTGATCGTTTGCAGCACCAATAAAGAAAGTTACTGAGTTTTTACCATTAAACTTAGAGTATTGAATGCCTTCTTCAAAACCATCAATAACAGTAGCAACATCACCAAGTAAAAGGGTTGTGCCATCTTCAAGGGTGATCAGTGGCAGGCTTTCAAACTCATAACCCACATACGCTTGGTTCTGCACGCGAAGATTGATATAGCCGTTTTCAGCGCGAATTTGCCCAGCAGACATATTACGAGAATAACCTCGCACCGCATCGGCAACATCGTTAAAACTTAGTCCAAATTCACGTAATCTGTCTTTACTGACCTCAATTGCGATTTCATAACCTAAGCCGCCATAAAAGTCGGTGATATTTACTTTTGGAAGTTGCAGCAGTTCATCATGAATTTTTTCGCCAAGATCTTTAAGTTGGCGCTGAGACAGATCGCCATAAAGACTCATGTACATGACTTCTTGACGGATCTTAATCCTTTCAACTTTCGGACGTTCCATCCCGTCCGGAAAGCTGGAAATAGAGTCGATTTCAGATTTGACCTCTTCAAGCACTACTTGTGGATCGTATGAATCTTCAATTCTAAAATAGCCAGATGACATATTACGGTTCGAGTAAGTAATAACCCGTTTAAGACCTTGAACGCTCTCAAGTGCTTCCTCAATCTTAATGGTTATCCCTTCTTCTACTTCCTGGGGCGCTGCGCCAGGGTATACAGCGTTAAACTCTAGCCAATTGATCTCTACTGCAGGGAAGAACTGCTTGCGAATAGTGTTAGCTGTAAGTAGGCCACCGAGTAAGATAATAATCATCAACAGGTTTGCTGCAACGCTATTGCGAGCAAACCAGGCGATAATGCCTTTATTAGTATCGATCATGAATTAATCCTTCTCTTCCATTGCTAACTGAGTAGCTTGAGGATCGTCTGACTCATCATCGAGTGTTGGATCTTGTGGCAGGGCAAGTTGCATGCCTTCAATGGGATAATCAAGCGCAGAGGTAATGACATTTACACCAGCATCAAGTCCGGCTGATACAATCACCTTAGAACCGATTTGGCGCACTATAGTAATGTCCTTATACCTAAGCTTGCCTTCATCATCTAATGTCGCCACTTGATTGTTAATCACCAAGTGTCTCGGGATCTCGGCGACTTGACCAGCATGACTACCGTCAATACTCGCTGTAACATAGGTGCCGTAACGCAGTTCATTGCTAAAATCATTCGCTGTTGAGTTGAGTCCGTAAGGGTCAATCACCTCTGCCACTAGATACGTCATACGGCTGCGGTTATCAATTACACCTTCACTTCTTACAATTGTCGCAGGCCATTCTTGCGATTGACCCGCGAACTCGCCAGTGAGCATAACCTCAGCGCCTTTGCCTTTATTGTCTAAAAATTGCAGCTCTTTATCGGCGATAGGCAAACGGATCTCAGCGTGATCAGTGCTTAATACTTTACCAAGTGGGGTACCCATGCTGACATAAGAACCTAGACCAATGTGACGCGCTTCAATTAACGCATCATATGGCGCTTTAATAATGGTTCGCTCTAAATTGCGATTAGCACGCTTTAGGCCGGCTTCAGAGGAGTTTAGTTTGGCAACTTCTTGAGCAAGTTGTGGTTTACGTAAACTAAGTTCTGTTGGTACACCATTTTCTATGCGTTTCCACTCTTCTTCGGCGACCTTACCAAAGGCTTTTTCCTGTACAAGTGTCGCGCGCGCAGACGCCATGTTAGCTTTGGCGTCTATTAAGGCGGCTTCATAATCACTTGGATCAATTTTCGCTAACACATCACCTTTTTTGACAAATCCACCTTTAACAAAGGCTTCTGATAAATAAACAATTTCACCATTTACCTGTGAGACAAGTTCTGTTTCATATTTGGCGCTGACTACACCGTATGAGCTTACTGCAAAGCTCATTGGCTTAATTTCTACTGCTTGAACGGACACCAGAGGAGTTGTATCTAATTCCTCTTTTTCCTCTGGTGGTTTCTTTAATGCTGACATGCCAATAAACCCTGTTACGCCTGCTGCGATAACAACGATAGGTAAAATGATCTGTTTTTTTGTAGCCACAAACACGTCCTCTTGTTGAAGCACTCCACTCGATACACAATCTTTACTTCTTGCTAAAGAATATCTGAGCAAATCTAATTTTTAATTTTGATTGTATGTTAATTGAATTGATGAATTGTGACAGGTTGATTATGTAAACGTGTGTGACGAAATTTGACGCTTAATCAGAGAAAAGTTGTCGCGCTAATTTGAACTGGAATAAAAATGGAAAATGAATTATCACCTATGCCACTGTAAAATATAGATTATATTTTGTCATGATTACTCTTTCTTTAGCTTACCTATTTGGGTTTTACTTAAAATAAATTTTACATTTATGTAAAGAAATAACTAGGCAATGCAGGTAAAAATATCTACAAGACTGGCTAAAAAACCTCGAACGATCCGCCCGGTTTCGCTCTTTAGGTTATTGGTGTATGCACAGTGGTTGTTGGTTAATAACTTAAGATGAAAGCAGATTCTAAAGTTACAGCTCGTAAAAGCGCTACAGCAAAGCCCGGAGCGAACATAAATGAGGAAGGTTAATAACTAAGGTAGTTTTGAGGGGATCATCTTATTTTGCCAAACTCCTTTTTGGTTGATGACAACATTCGTATTAAGCCAAAGGTTTAAAAACAAAAAAGCCCCGAAAGGGGCTTTTGTCAGTGCAATTAGCAGAAAGGTTAATTTAACCGCAGCACTTTTTATATTTTTTACCGCTACCACAAACACAAGGTTCGTTACGGTTAGGCGTTTTTTCAAAACGAGTTGTTTGTGGTTTATTAAGTAAACCCTCTAAAAGCACGATATCTTCAGCTTGCTCTGCATCAACTGTAATCACGCCCACCAGCTGATTATCAGCTAATAGTTGATTAACTTCTGCTTCTCTTTCAGCTGTTTGAACAAGCAGCTGCAGTGGGTTTTCTGCGGTACCTACTTTTACTTCACGTTTTGTATTGTAACCATAGCTTTCGTGCTTAGGCTTTGGCGTTTTACGGCCTTTAAAAAAGAATTTGTCAGACATCGCTATGGTGCTCAGTGTTTATAAAGATAAATTTAGGCAAGCTTATACTATAAAAATCCATAAAGTGGTACTGAAGTCGCTATTTAACCCGTCTTTTCAGCGCTAATTTAGTCATTTTGTGATTTATCCTAATCCAATTCCCAGTTGCTGGTGGACATACTGCCGTTAATCATCCAACAAGGCCTGCGCTCAGTTTAGGTATAAATATTGAGTCTAGTTATACACTTTGGCGGGTTTAAACTAGATAAAACGCTGCCAGTTTTGCCTAAATACACTAAATTTCTCGCTTTAGTGCGCTATCTTAGACGTTTTGGTATTTCCGCATCCGCGAAAACTTTGTTAAAATCGGCGCAAATTAAAGGAGAGCTTTACTATGCCAGTTTATGTTGTGGGCCACAAAATCCCAGATTCAGATTCAATTTGTGGTGCTATCGCACTTGCACACCTAAAAAACCAAATCGGTGAAGAGTCAGTTGCGACGCGTTTAGGTGACATTTCACCAGAAACAGCTTTCATTCTAGAAAAGTTTGGTTTTGACGCACCTGAGCTTAAGCTTAGCTACGCTGGCGAAGAAGTGTATATCGTTGACCATTCTGAGCTGACCCAAGCGCCAGACGATATTGCAGAAGCAACAATCGTAGGTATCGTTGATCACCACAAACTGGGCGATCTAACGACCTCTACACCATTAGAGTGCTGGATCCGTCCAGTAGGTTGTAGTAACACTGTTATCAAAATGATGTACGACTTCTACAACGTTGAAATTCCAAAAAATATCGCTGGCATCATGCTATGCGCTATTTTAAGTGACACGGTTATTTTCAAGTCGCCAACATGCACAACAGCAGACATTAAGTGTGTTGAAGCATTAGCAGAAATTGCTGGCATTGAAGACTTCAAAGCTTTAGGCATGGATATGTTTAAAGTTAAGTCAGCTGTAGAAGGTACACCAGCGCGCGATCTTGTGATGCGTGACTTTAAAGACTTCAACATGAACGGTAACCTAGTCGGTATCGGTCAGCTAGAGGTTATCGACCTTTCAGTATTTGACGATATTAAAGCTGAACTTGAAGCGGATATCGCTGCACTTAAAGCTGAAGGTAACCGTCACAGCGTACTATTGTTACTGACTGACATTATGAAAGAAGGTTCTGAAATGCTAATCGTCAGTGACGACCTAGCTAAGATTGAATCAGCTTACAACTGCAAGTCTGAAAACAACAAAGTATGGTTAGATGGTGTACTAAGCCGTAAGAAGCAAGTTGTACCACCACTACAAGACGTTTTCGCTTAACTTTAACTGTAAGCAAATCGAATATTTTAAAAGGCCGAACATTATGTTCGGCCTTTTTGTTTTCGTTACTCCCAATACCAAGCTAATTAATCTTTGCCGTCACTCTTACGTAAACCGTTTAGCCTCGCCTGAGCTAAGCCTAAAATACTGTTTTTAGGGTATTCCTCTTTAGCATTTAGGCTGCCGACCTTGAGATCTGTCAACAACTCAATGGCTTGATCCACATGGCTAATCGCCCAAATGTGGAATTTTCCTTTGTCTACAGCATCGACAATGTCTTTTCGTAGCATAAGATTATGCACATTTGATTGCGGAATAATCACACCTTGGCTGTCTTTACGCCCGCGGATCTTACAAACATCAAAGAAGCCTTCGATTTTTTCGTTAACACCACCAATAGGCTGAGCTTCACCAAACTGGTTCATTGAGCCAGTAATCGCAATATCCTGTCTTAATCCTACACCGGCAAAAGATGACAACATGGCACAAAGCTCAGCCATAGTGGCGCTGTCACCATCAACCCCGCCGTAAGATTGCTCAAAGGTGAGGTGGGTCGATAACGGGATCTTATCGGTTTTACCCAAAATCGAAGCGATATACGCGGTTAAAATCATCACACCCTTAGAGTGAATACTGCCGCTCAGCTCGACATTTCGTTCGATATCAAACACTCGGCCTTCACCAAACGCGGTAGTGGCGGTGATCCGACTTGGCGCACCAAACTGATAATCTGTGGTCGACATCACTGATAACGCGTTAACTTGGCCAACGGTTAAACCTGAAGTGGTGATCAACGTTGTGCCATTAACAAAGCTTTGCATAAAGTCATCTTTAGCGCGGCAAATACGTTTCTCTTTATTGGCGAGCGCTTGCTCTACGTGACTGACTCGGATCATGTTGGCATTCACTGAACGCGCACAATAATTGGCTTCACGTAGCAAATTAGCAATATCAACCGAATGCAATGAGAGCATGTTTTGATCGTCAGCCTGACGCGAACTAAATTCAATTACCCGAGCTATTGCCTTTTTATCGCAATGCAGCATCTTGTTGCTGTGCACAATACTTGAGATAAACTGGGCATATTGCACTTCAGATTTATCTGTTCTAGGCATTCTGTCTTCAAAATCCGCTGTCACTCGAAACAGCTCAGTAAACTCAGCGTCATACTGTTGTAGGAGTTTATAAGTTGCGAAATCACCAAACAAAATGATTTTTACATCAAGCGGAATAGGCTCAGGATCAAGTGAAATGGTGCCCGACAATGTTACTTCACGTTCAAGTGAGGTGACACTTAATTTGCGAGAACGTAAAGCGCGTTTTAACCCATCCCATACGTAAGGATGCTCTAGCACTTTTACCGCATCAATCATTAATACACCGCCGTTTGCCTTATGCAGACTACCAGGACGAATTAAAGAGAAATCAGTAAATACCGTGCCTTTATAAGTGGCGTTTTCTACGTAACCAAAAATGGTGTGATAGTTAGGTGTTTCTTCAACGATAATGGGCTGCATTTGTGATGCTTGCGACACCAGCACATTAATCTGGTAACGCCTTGGCATCTTCTTACTCATAGAAGCGTAGGCAAGGGCAGCTTGCTCTTCACTTTCTTCTAGGAAGATATCCAGATTATCAAGAATGTCCTTATGCATGGCTTTGATATAAGCCTTAACATTGGGATGATCTTTATATTGATCTTTTAATGCATCGAGTACATGGGCGAGCACACCATCGGCTACTTGTTCATCATGCTTTTGCTGCTTCTCAGCGTAATCTTCTTCCCATACGGTGATTTGGCGAACAATACCGCGCAACTGGGCTTCAAACTTAGAAATCGATTCTTGCATATCGTCTTGCTCTTTTGCAGACAATGCTAAATAGCTTTCTTCGCTATGAGCCTCTTCACCATTTAACGCCACAAGCTCGTAATTACCTTGAGGTGAAATAGACAAACCAACGCTATGACGCTTTGCTTCTTCTGTTAGTAACAAAAGTGCTTCTTCTTGTTTAGCTGCGAGCTGATTTTTAAGTTTATCGGCGCGGGTGTAATACATTTCGTTATCGAACGCTAATGGCAGCGACTTAAGCAGCTTACCCATAAGTTTTTCGATATCTTTTTTAAATGTCAGTCCCATACCTGCAGGTAGCTTAAGCACCTTGGGACTACGGGTATCGTCAAAATTAACCACGTAGCACCAATCAAACAGGGTTCGGCCATTAGAGTTTGGCGCCTGTCTATTTAAATGGCGCAATACCATAGTGCGCTTACCTAGACCATTACGGCCTAATGCATAGATGTTGTAGCCTTTCTCTTTCATCGATAGGGCAAACTCGACAGCTTGCTGGGCCCGGGCTTGACCAACGATTTCATCCAGTGGTTCGAGGTGTTTGGTTGACTTACAGTCTGAAGATAATTTTTTAAGCGCAGATGCGCGGTACAGCTTGGTGCTGTTGAGAGGTTTTATTGGCATAATACATCCTCCTGATGACTGTCAATAATTTCACTCTATAACAGTTAACAGCAAGATTTCGCTATTTTTTTACCAAAAGTAGATTTTTTAAACAAATAAAGCACTTAAGCGGGTAAATATTAACCACAAAACAAAAATCCCCCAGGGGTTAGCTGTAAAAGAACAAACTGAGGAATTGATACCTAAGCTTATAAATAGTCAAAGCCACTAGACTGTTACTGCTTATAAGTTATTTACCCTGCCTGATGAGTAAACAAACTAAAGACCTTTTAGATATTGAACGCGAGTTGTATTACGAACCAAATTAGCTAAATCAACGTCATTACCATGCTCAGAACCAACTTTAGAACTGATTTGTTTATTAGTTTCTAGCAAGGTTTCTAATACACCGTGTTGCCAGTGGCTGTTTGTTTCAATCGCGCGCAGATCAAATAACACCGAATCAAACTTACCACCAAGATCGGACAAAACTTGCGGATTATAAAAATGCTGGTTGCCATAAAGGGCGTTATGCTCGCTACGTTTTTTGTCGATAACAAAGTCAACGCCTTTAATATTGGTCAGGCTGGTCGATTTTTTACAAACAGTTAAGCATTCATCATCCATTACCGTTTTGTCACAGCCAGATGATTGTAAAAACAAGCACTGACGACTACTCATCAACATAATTGGGTGATAAATACTGTAATGTAGGCTGAAATTATGCGGCGCTTTTATCGCCTTAAGTTGCTTTTTATTAAGCTCATTTGATAAAAACGCGCCGCTACAACCCTGTTGCTGCAAGCAATATAAACTTATTGAGTTACTGGTATTCAAATAAGGCCCAGCAATCCAGCTAATATTCAATTGCTTGGCAATTACGCCAACACCACTATTGTTGGTCACAATGTGCTTAGGCTTAACTTGCCGCAATAAGCTTTGAGCTGCAATTAAATCGTTTTCCATTATAACCGCGCCAAACCACGGGGTTAACTCAGGTTCCTGCTTAAACAACCAAACCAATTTATCAAGTTGCTTCTCAATAGCATCGGGCACTAAATAATAGGCATTTATCTGCTGAGCATTGTTTGCCAATAAAGCATTTTGCTGTTTTAGCTCACGATACAAGGCAAGATCGCGGCGGTTTGCGATTAAAATCGAGAGCGATGTTGTAGCTGACGCTTGGCATGTGTTAGAAGCCTTATCAGCTTTTGTAACGACATCTGCTGAGGCTTTTTGCTTATCCAGTGCAGCGAGCTGCTGACGCACTTGTTGTAAAGTTACTGGCTCAACAGGTTCACGACCTCTATTCAAGCCTATGGTGATCTGACGTTTCATCTCTGTTAGTTCTTTAAAAGGTACAAACAGATTGTCGCCTAAGTCATCAAAACAAAGAGGGTTTAGCTGATATTCAATGTTATTAAAGCTTTGAAAGCGTTTTGATAGTTCCTCGTGAGTTAAGCCGTATTTATCAGAAGCCATCAAGTTTGACACTGAACATACAGTAAACTCGCGGTACTCTGGCGCTTCAAACTGGCTATATTGTTGTTCGCTGACTTTCACCTTAATCGATAACACATACTCACTCTGTCCACTAACCGATAGGGTGATCAGCGGTTTATCTAGGCTGAGTTTACTAATCTTGTCGCCAACGGTAGTAATAATTTGAGTCTTTTCATCATAAAGCGCTTTTTTAACGTTAGTGGCTGCGTCATCCTTAGTTAACGAAGTAATTGGCGTTAAAGACGCGATATGACTAAAGTGCTGCACCGCATTGTCACGTGGATTATCGATATACATGTTCTTGCCAATTGCGCCATGTAGGTAGCCATTGGAAAAATCACGATTAAATACTGTGTATAGAGGAGTTTTATCTAAACTAGTCGCGAGATTTTGCTCTAAGCGGCTAATTTGTTTACGCCAAGTTTCAATAACCCGAAACACATAGTGAGACTTTTTAATTCTGCCTTCGACTTTTAATGAATCTGCGCCCGCAGCATACAACGCATCTAAGTCTGCGAATGCAGAGTTGTCTTTTAAGTTAAGCGGATACTCAGCACCTGCGTTTGTGGTTTGGTATTGATCGCGGCAAGGCTGACTGCAGCGGCCACGATTACCTGAGTTACCGCCATGGGCTGAACTAAAGTAGCAAAGCCCAGAGAATCCAATACAGTTTGAGCCATGCACAAACACCTCAGTTAGCATGTCGATGCTATGGGCTTTGTCTGACATCAACTTGATTTCGCTAAGACTTAGTTCGCGAGATAAATTTGCCCGCGACGCTCCAAGGTTACCTAAAAAGCTCAATTGACCTGTGTTATGGGTCGTCACCTGAGTCGATGCGTGAATATCAAGCGTCGGGTAATGGCGCTTTAAAAGATAAAACAAACCCAGATCTTGAACGATAACACCATCAATTGCCGTATTGACTAGCTGATTAAGCAATTTGAGTAGAGCGGGAAGTTCGCTTTCTAACACTATGATATTGAGCGTTAAAAATAACTGACAGTTATGCTTGTGGGCGATTCTAAGTAAACCATGTAAGTCTTCGAAACTTAAATTCTCAGCACGGGTACGGGCATTAAAACTATTTAAGCCGCAATATACCGCGTCAGCACCAGCAACAATCGCCGCTTTAATCGACTCTATGTCACCGCCGGGCGCCAATAGTTCAAGTTTTCTCATGGTATTCCTAGTTAATTGCTCATAAATTTTGGCGTTCATTAAGTTGCAACAACACCAAAAAATGCACAAATGTGTGAGACTTTATCAAGATAAGCCGGCCATTGTATGAGTTAGCCTGATACGGATCTATGTCAGTAAAATCTATTTTCCTAAACTATGACGCGGATCTTATCCAAATTAGTTCAACATCTGAAAAAAGAACAATAGTTTGCCATTAGTTTATCGAATCTATCATTTGTCAGCGCTAACACAGATGTCATTGTGATTAAGCAAAAAGCTAGGGCTATCACTATCAAGAGTTGCAGATAATAGTGATTTAAATTAGTGCTAATCACTGATTGGTTAGCATTAATACAATATATGCTGCAATTATATGCATAAGATCCTATGCATTAGTTTTTTTAAAGAGTATTACTCTGGTTTAGTGTAAGCTAAATGTTCTTGTTCTCAAGTAATTCAGAATTAATCCGCTTTCACTCAAAGTCTACTATTAGAAGTCCACTATGCTTTACAATCAAAATCTCGCTGAACGTTTTCCAAAAGGTAGGTTTGCAATGTGGAGCGTTTACAGCTTCACTGGCGCATCTATTTTAGCTTCAATTATTTTTTCGTTACTGTTATTCCTATCTATTGATGACGACCCTGTCATGCAGCTTTTGTTCGGTGGCTTAGCGGTTATTTTCGAATTAGGAAAATTCTTCGCCTGGTATGAAGTGGGCGAGCGTTATGCACGTAAAAACTTCTTTGGTATGTTTTCAGCCCTTGGTTTTTATGCCGTTTTAGCAGCAATTTCTATTGGCGGTTCAATTGGTGGTATTAATAGTGCAACCAATAAAGCTCAAGAACATGTGCAGGTACAGCAAAGCAAGGTAAACGCGTTTAATATGCAAATCGCCGCTATTGATAAGCAAATTGAGCTTAATAATGTTGCTGCAGAAAAGTATATCCAAATGGAGCGTATTGCTACTGGTGTGACTCGTATTCAAAAAGAAAACAACATTTTACGGGAACAGCAACAAAAGTTAGCGATGCAACGTGATAGCGTACCTGTTGTTAGCCAAGGTTCAATTGTTGGTTTGATTGAAAGCCTAGCCCAGTCTTTAAATATCAAAGCTGAAACAGCCCAGTTAGGCCTAGTGGTATTCTTATCGATTCTATTAGACTTTTTTGCAGCTTTCTTTGTTGGTTTAATTGGCGAGGAAAACCGCTTTAGACAGCGATTTAAAGCCCAATCACAGCAGCTTGAGCCAATCACCCTTGATGCATACCGTCGTTTACACAGTGACGATTCAGACTTTATTCCACACTTTGAGCCTAAGCAATTGCCAGAAGCAGAGCCAAAGTCAATGTATGAGCAAGTGATTGATGTGTTGGCTGAAAAGCGTGTTAACTGTACTAAACGTGCAGTCAGCCAATATTTAAATATTACAACTGAAGAAGTTGATGAAATCTTTGCAAAAATGTTCGCTGCGGGTGTAGTGAGTAAAAAGCCAAACAATCACTATCAGTGGCATGGTGTGCAAGCGGAAATTAACGCCGAGGCAGAACCAGCCTAAGTCGTTTATCACTTAGTTATCAATACCAAAAAGGGAAGCCGCATTAATAGGCTTCCTTTTTTTATGCCTCTTTGTCTTAAAAGTAAGCGCTACAGCTAAATTGATATTTGAATAAATTCACTAAAGCCCTTAGGATCTGAGCAACGTAAATATCAACAAGATCCCAGTTAATGCCAGCTAATCAGACAAAACATCAAGACCCGTTAACGCTTTACTTTATCTATGACTCACATTGCCCTTGGAGTTATGCCGCCACACCAGTGGTTGCTGAGCTGATTAACGCTTTTGACTTTTCAGATCTACATTTATTGCACTGTGCTCACTTTAATGGCTCAGATGCACCGAAACAGGCGCAAATAGAGCAGGTTAGTGCATTAAGCGACATAGAGTTTGGTGATAGTTATTTGGCACAGCATAAGAAGAAAGCTTCCTCTGTTAAAGTTGCTAACTTCATGTCTTGGGTACAATCAAAACAAGCAGATAAAGAGTTTGAATTGTTGCAAGCGATCCAAAAACAACACTTTGTTGACGCGAATCCTTTTGAAACTCGCGATAATTTCGACAAGCTCATTAATCATTACAAGCTTTCACCATCAAACAAAGTATTTAAAGATGCACTAAGCCATGAAGCTGAAAGTGTATTAGCAGGTATTGCAGAGATTGGTGAAGCAATTGGAACCAATGCATTCCCAGTATTGGTAATGACATCTGGCGATCAAGCTATCTTTATCGATCACTCGGAGCACTTAGCCGCTCCAGAGGGCGTTGTAGCTGCAGTACGGGAAGAGCTAGCTGCATTAGAGGTGTAAATCAGGCTATTCTTATGCTAGAAGTGCTATTTGGCCTACGCTCTATCAATAAAAGCCTTGTATTAAAACCAATTTAGCGAAGCGCATTTGAATGCATAATTAAAAGAATAACCTTGAAACTATTCAAGGTTATTCTGCTTTGAAATATTTTGATCGGTAAGCCTAGTTGTTGTCGCTAGTTGTTATAACAAAGTCTAACTAGTGCGATGTAAAACATCACCAAACAAAACCATTTCAAAACTAATAGGCTCTCTAGCATACAGTTACTCCTCAGTATCATTAATCCCACTTTGTCATTGTTCAAAGCTAAGTAGAAATTCAGGCCAATAGCCTTTAGCTGAACGCATCGCAAACTAGTTTTGGGGTTAATTTTATACTGATTGGTATAACTCAATAGCGGCTCTAAAATGCCAGTGTATAACCCTTATCAACTAGCCAAATATTCATGTCTTTTTTAGACGGGTTTAGCATAGCAAATAAAGGTTAATCTGAGCTGAATTTAATTGATGTCTAATCAAACCATATTAAGATTTTTTCTTCGCATAAACATGGATATAGCGGCCTAAGGACAGGAATGGTTCCTGACGACAAAGTTTTTGCTCCATCGCCACAATTTCATCAAAACTAAAATGGCCCATATCATGATTTTGCATATAGTCATGGAAAGTGCGCACACCCGTTTTACCTATGATCTCAAAACCGGCTTGCTGCAAACATTGATAGACTAATTCAGGCTTAATGCCTTGTTGGGGTTGCAGTTTAAACCTTTTTCGATGCGGCATACCTTGCTCAATATGCTTAAGATTGCCACAAATAAGATTCTTAAATAGCAGGCCGTTATAGTTGTAAAACATAACTGAAATAATCCCGCCCGGTTTGACCTGCTCACATAACGAAGTCAATGCAGCTATAGGCTCTGCTAGCCATTCCATAACTGCGTGAAACAAAACCAAATCGACAGGTTGGTTTAGGTGCTCGGAAACATGCTGCACTGGACTATGAATAAATCGATACCGCTCAAGCAGGTTATTAGCAGTAATATCTTGTTTTGCTAGCGACAGCATTTCGCTCGACAAATCACACAAGTTAACATTGTGGCCTAAAGCAGCAATTTTTTGTGAAAGCTGGGCCAATCCCCCACCAGCATCAAGCACACTAAAAGTAGGTTGAGTCTTTAGCTCCTGGTGCGCAGTTTCTTGATGTGGGAGCTGTTGATAATTGTCACCAGCGAGCTCTTTCAAGATAAGCTCAATATCTTGCCACACTACGGTTTGCCTTATTTCACCTTTTGCAGTGCCGTAAATACTTGCTGCAAACTTATGTGCTAAATCGTCAAAATTTCTATCTTGTTTCACTGCTGTCTTCTTTGGTTATACGTTTACTATCACTTTTCCCGGTTGTGTTTCACTTAAAAATCTACCGGCAAAGGAGAACTAAAATATGCGGCCGCGGATTTTCTCACAGCAAGCTGTAAATTTAAATCACCTAATACGTAAATAGCGACAACGATGTAGAACTAATTAGCGATGCATGCATTTTTCCTCTTTGTGACCATAAATACCACCAGTTACACTCTTAAACCCCTGAATTATTATGCTAGCAATTGAATAAAAGTTAAAAATATCTCGGGTTTATAGCTTTCACTATTCACATTTATCGCATTTCCATGCAAAAGTGGATAATTAAAAGGTGTGGACAGCAAGACGCGTTTTACTCGCGCTAAAACCGCTTTAAAATGAAAAATATTATGATGTACAAGTATTTGCGCATCGATTATATTTTCTCAGATCTGGGTGCCTATTGGTAATACAGGTGGCGCTAACGTCAACCCATTAAAGCCGATGCCTATACCAAAAAACCTACAAAAACTGCTACTAGTTACAGTTAAACAGTGATGCATAGAGGATTAAGCGCGCATGAGCGTAAACATTAATTTAGTCGTTGAAGTCAGCAAGCAGATAAACGAGAAAGAGGTCGTTGCACTTTATAAAGCCAATGCGTGGTCATCAGCAGAGGTTCCTGAAAAACTGCTCGCAGCACTATTAAATTCAGACACATTGGTCACCGCAAGGGTGGATGGCAAGTTAGTCGGTTTAGGTAATGCTATTTCTGACGGGCATCTAGTGGTTTATTACCCACATCTGTTGATTCATCCAGATTTTCAGCGTCAAGGTATAGGCCGTCAAGTGATGGAATTAATGCAAGGTCATTACCATGGTTTTCACCAGCAAATGCTAACCGCCGATGGCGACTCTACGGCTTTTTATCAATCATTAGGATTTGAGCGAGCAGGCCAAACAGTACCTATGTGGGTTTACTCTGGCGATGAGCATTAGCCTAAGAATGTGAAGCAGCCAAATTAATCGTGTATAAATTGATAACTAGGAATTTTGCACAGCTTCTAGTGATAAGCGTCTAATGATACGCATCAAATAACAAATATCTAGTAATCAGCCAATAAAAAAGGTCCATTAAAGTTGTATCGACCATTTACGCTCATGCGCGGTTTAGTCAAACAACTTAATGGACCTTTAATGCTTATACAATCACTAACATCATCAGAGAAGCGTTTATAAGCACAAAAGTTAACGCTATTAACGGCGGAAAGTAACGTCTTCAGTCTCAGCTAAGTGAATTTGTGTTTGCGCTATTTGGGTTTGGGCTAACACTTTACCCTGGCGCACTGAGTAACGTACTGGTACTTGACGACGAACCGCATCGAAACCGTTTTCAGCTGGCAATACCAATAGGTTGCCAGGCTTGCCAAGTTCAATACCGTAGTTGTCTTGAATATTTAAAGTACGAGCAGACTTATTAGTGATTAGCTCTAAAGAGTTGTTGATTTGATCGTAACCCATGATTTGGCAAACATGTAAGCCCATGTGCAATACCTGCAGCATATTAGCTGTGCCAAGCGGATACCAAGGGTCAAAAATGTCATCGTGACCAAAGCACACATTAATGTCAGCAGCTAGCATCTCTTTAACGCGAGTAATACCACGGCGCTTAGGGTAATCGTCAAAACGACCTTGAAGATGGATATTTACTAGCGGATTTGCCACAAAGTTAATACCTGACATACCAAGCAAACGGAACAAGCGCGAGGCGTAAGCACCGTTGTACGAATGCATTGCTGTAGTGTGACTCGCCGTTACGCGCTCTCCCATATTGTATTTATGGGCGAGGGCAGCTACGGTTTCAACAAAGCGTGACTGCTCATCATCAATTTCATCACAGTGTACGTCAATCAAACGGTCATACTTGCGCGCAAGCTCAAACACGTAATGTAGAGATTCAACACCGTATTCTCGAGTAAACTCAAAGTGCGGAATAGCACCAATCACATCAGCACCAAGCTTTACTGCTTCTTCTAATAACGCTTTACCATTTGGGTAAGACAAAATGCCTTCTTGTGGGAATGCAACAATCTGAATATCAATCCAAGGCTTCATCTCTTGTTTTACTTCAAGCATGGCTTTTAGCGCAATAAGAGTCGGGTCCGACACATCAACGTGAGTACGAACGTGTTGAATACCGTTAGCGATTTGCCATTTGAGGGTTTGCTTTGCCCGTGCTTTAACATCGTCGATAGACAACATAGACTTACGCTCGGCCCAGCGCTCAATACCTTCGAATAAAGTACCTGAAATATTCCAGCTCGGCTCACCAGCCGTTTGAGTTGTATCTAAGTGAACGTGCGGCTCACAAAAAGGGGCAACCGCCATTCCGCCTTCGCCATCAATAACTTGGGTTGAAGCATCGTATTGCAGCGCTTCAGTCATAGGACTAATAGCTTTGAATTTGCCGTCTTCAATCAACAATTGTTGCAGGCCTTCGTGACCTTTAAGCGTCACATTTTTAATCAACATACTTGCTGATGACATGGTGTTTTCCTTATGCATTGGTTGCATTGTTACAATCTGATTTAACTGGTTGCTGCCCAGTCACACGTTTTAGTACTTCATCAATCAATAAGTAGCTGATAGCACCGGCTAACACAGCATTGATTGGTACGATACCCGGCAGTAAGTGACCAGCAAGCACGCCAATCATCACGCCGCTAATTGCCGCCCAATTAACGGTTGAGAATTTAGCGCTAGTAAAGTCTTTGTATTTTTCACGGTTACGCAAGTAATCGGCAATGATGATCCCGCCGATTGGAGGAATGGCGGCTGACAAAAAGGTTAGCCAGCCAACGAAGTTATTATATAACCATAGCGCACATAAGGTGCCGATAATGCCGTTGAAAATCGACAAGTATTTGCTTGGTAAGCCGGTAATATTAGAAAAACCAAGGCCAGAGGCATAAAGCGCATTATCGTTAGTGGTCCAAATATTAAGACCTAAGATGATAATAGCTGGGATTAATAAGCCCTGAGCAATCATTACTTCCGAGATATCCGCTTGGCCTGTTGCCGCTGCACCTGCTGCGCCAAAGACAAACATTAAAGAGTTGCCAATAAAAAAGGCAAACATGGTGACAAATACTGCGGTTTTAGGATTTTTGCCAAAGCGTACAAAGTCCGCAGTTAAGGTCCCAGCTGAAATAAACGAGCCGACAACTAACACTAGCGCGGTATTAAAATCGATAGGGTTTTCTGGTTCAACCGCCATTAGTCCTTGCATACCGCCCATAGTGTCAACCGCTTGAATAACAGAGAAACCACCAAACAGTGCAATTGCAGGAACAGCAATGGCCGACAGGATCATAATGGCGCCAATGCCGAAGTAAACAGTGAAGGTCATTAGTAGACCAGAGATGATAATGAGGAGGTTAGTATCGATGCCAGTGGCTTTTTGAACCGGAATAGCAAACATTGCCACGCCAACACCAAACCAACCAACTTGAGTGCCACCAAGAAGTAGCGAGGGTAACCAAGAACCTTTTAAACCGAAAGAGTAACGAGCGAGGAGGTGAGTTGAAAGCCCTGTTTGAGCGCCAATATAACCGAGAAAAGAAGTGTAAATACCGAGAATTAAATTACCAATGAGAACCGCAAGAACAAAATCATTAAAAGAGAGACCAGTACCGAGTGTGCCACCTGTCCACATACTCGCTGAAAAAAAGGTCAGTCCCAACATCACCATCGTCAGGGATAAAACACCTTTACGTGCCGAAATAGGCACCGGGCTTAAACTGTAATTATTATCGCTTGCCATTTATTGTCCTTGGATTAAATAAAGAAAATACACGGCTTACCTGACTACGCACAAACACCAGCAATACTGGGATACAGCAGTTACTCGTCAGGCAAACGGCGCGTAGTTTAGTCATAATCAAAAACGAGTCAAGCAAATAAACATGCTAATTTATTAAATAAAGATATACGTAATAACAACGTAAACATCAAGGTGTTATCAGGTTGGTGTGTATTGCTAAATGAGACGCAACTAAAGTAAAAATGTTAGCACATATCGCTACGAAACCAATAGCACGCACAGGTGTAATAAAAGGTATCAAGTCATGCTAGTCATGCTAGTCATGCTAGTCATGCTAGTCATGCTAGTCATGCTAGTCATGCTAGTCATGCTAGTCATGCTAGTCATGTTTGTAAGTTCTATACAGGTCATTATTTGGTTAAACGAGAAGATTAACCGAATAAATTAACCGCAGCGAGGTAGCGACTATATTATTGAGCTTTTGCTTTGGGCCTAAACAAGGCAAGCAGTGGAATTAAGCATAAGTAAGACACTAATAGAAAGCCAAAGGTATACACAAATGCTAAAAGGGTGGATTGCTGCAATAACATATTTTGCAGTTGAGCAATAAAACCTGGGTCGGTAATACTGACGCCTTGCTGATGAGCTGCGTTTTGCAAAACCGGATTACTCGGAGACAACGCCCCGCCCAGTTGATTCCATTCTTGCTGCTTTATTCGGGTAAAGTAGGTATTAACGATTGAAATACCAAAAGAGCCACCAATGGTGCGGCATAAGTTAAACACCACCGCACCGCCAACCGTGTCTTTAGGTGACAAACTGGCGTAAGCCAATTGGCTCAAAGGCGCGAACACGAGGCCCATACCCGCACCTTGAACAATACTTGGCAGCAGCACCCAGTAAATATTAATCTCCAGCGAGTACTGAGTCATCAAGTAAGTACCAAACGCATTAAGGCTAAGCCCTATCACAATCAATAGTCTTGCATCGACCTTATCCATATAACTGGCCATAGCGATCAACACAAAAGCTGAAGTTAACCCGCGGGGCGCCATAGCAAAGCCAGTAGTATCGACAGGGTAGTTTAATAACTGCTCTAACATCATTGGCTGTAATTGGGTAATGCCGAACATCCCCATAGAAAAACCAGCCATCACCAAGCACGACATGGCGAGGTTTCTATCACGCAATAACCAAACTGGCGCGATATCACTTTTGGTAATAAACGAGCGGGCAACGAAGAAGATAATTGCGATTACGCTGATAATGGCTGAAAACAAAATGGTGTTTGATTCAAACCAAGATTCATCGTTACCGCGATCTAGCACCATTTGCAATAAACCAATTCCTATTGTCATCGCGATTACAATGGGCCAATCAATTTTGGGCTTACCTTTGCCGTTTAGTTTTACAAACAGATAAATCAAACTCAGGCATACAGCACCTATGGGCAGGTTAACGTAAAAAATCCAGCGCCAGTCCATGTTCTCAGTAATGATCCCGCCAAGTGTTGGCCCAAGAATAGGGCCCAGTAATACGCCAACACTAAATAGTGCCATCGCCTTACCACGCTCGGCAGCAGGGTAAATCTGCACCATGATTGACTGTGACAATGGGATCACCGATGCACCAAACGCGCCTTGCATTACCCTAAATGTCACCATTTCAGCTATCGTATCCGCTTGGCCGCACAACGCCGAGCTCACAATAAAACCGCTAACCGATAAAAGGAGTAACTGACGAATACCAAATTTAAGCGCAAGGAAACTAGCAAGTGGAATAAATATCGCTTCCGCCATAGAATAAGACGTCAGTACCCAAGTGACCTGATCGGACGTGACTCCCAAAGCGCCCATCATGTGAGGTAACGCCACATTGGCAATCGTCATATCAAGCAGCACCATAATTGCTGACAGCATTACCGCCAAAGTGACTAGTTTACGGCTGCCCTCACTTAATACATGACTTTCTTCAGCAGAATTATCAGATTTATCACTGGCTGCGCCTTGCGATTCTATAGCCATTGCGCAGTTACTCTACACCGTCTGCAGATTTGTTCGTTTTACTGGTTTTAGTTATACCTTGGTTTTTTGTTTGGTTATTTATCCCTGACTTTGAATCTAATTGGCTCGGGTCACTTAATTTACTTTTAGCAGTATCAATGGGTGAGAGCGTATCAATGGTTACGTCGGCACTCGCGCCAACACGCAGCGGAAAGTCGGGGTGTTGATGTTCATTGGTTAAACGGATTAATACAGGAAAACGCTGGGGTACTTTTACCCAATTACCGGTAGCATTTTCTGGAGGTAATAAAGAAAAAGACGAGCCACTTGCCGGGGAAATCGCTTCGATGTGGCCACTATAATCAACCTTAGGGTAAAGATCTAAGGTAATGCTGGCAGGTAAATCCTTTTTAAGTCGCTCCAGTTGAGTTTCCTTAAAGTTTGCTTGGACCCAAAAAGTGTTGTCGACGACTAATGGCACTAATGCTTGTCCGGGCGATACAACACTGCCAGCATGAATCGCTAATTTACCAAGCTTACCGTTATGGGCAGCAAAAATGTTGGTATAAGATAACGACAAGCTTGCCTGACTTAAGGTTGCGGCGGCTTTTTTTACTTCAGGCGCGTCGTCTCCTTGTGCGCCTTGAGCTTTTATTAATTGCGACATTGTTGCACGCGCTGCGATGACATTTTCTTCCGCTGTAGCCTGTTTTGCCCGCGCATCATCTAGATCTTGTGCAGGCAGTAGTGCTTGCGCTACCAGTTGTTTAACACGCTGATAAGTCGCCTGAGCATCATTAAGTTGAGCCACTGCACTTCTTACATTTGCGCTTGCCGCTAATATCGCATCGCCAGAAGCAGCGTTATTTTGTAGCGCCATAGAATAGGCTGCGCGCGCTTCATCTAGTTTTGCTTGAAAAGGGGCTGGATCGATTTGTACCAGCAAGTCGCCTTTACTCACGGTTTGATAATCTGAGGCGTTCACACTGATAACTTTACCGTTAACTTGCGGGGCAATATAAATAATATTGGCGTGCACATAAGCGTCATCAGTACTAGGGTAATTTTTCTGATGCTGAATATAGAAGTAACTCAGGCATACCACTAGAACCAATAAAGTCAGTGCGACGATAAGATTTCGCATTGTATGAGATTGCTTTGGATTATCACTCATAAGGGTAAACCTAGGTTATGAATTAAATAGCCGAGCTAAACTAGCTCTGCTTATTACAAGCAGGTCACGTTTAACGCTGTCAACATATCGATAAACGTAAACTTCGCCTGCAATAAATACTAGACCATGATTGTGACTATAACGATATAAATGCCTAATAAATCGACTAAAGGAGCAGGGCGCCGATATCAGTTTTCAGAGTTAAACTTAACGAAATAGCTCAGTTTAGCGGTGAATAGACCTCAATCGCGCGTGTTTGAAGTTAGAAAGCACTTTTTAGTCTCGACTGATACCATAACTACCTTGGTTACGTTATATTGAAACCATCAACGACACACATGCAAAAAATCGAAGAAACCGTTATGCCACAACAAGCTTTAAAAGAACATATCCAGCTTTGGTTAAATAGACCCATTGAGAGTGGCGCAGTGCGTGAAATGCTCAATGGGTCGGTCGCCATGGCATCTGATATCGGCAATATCAGACCTGAAAATCAAGATCGCGTTGTGTGTGTGCAAGTTCAAGTTTCAGCATCGAAGTCATTTATTATAGGTGTATTGTGCGATGGCATGGGCGGAATGGCATCTGGCGCTAATTGCGCAAGTCTGAGTATTGCCACATTTTTAAGTAGTTGTATCAAAAACCAATTAATGCCTATTGGTCCGCGGTTAATTACCGCAGTCGAAGATGCCAATAATGACGTTTACACGCTTTATAATGGCAATGGCGGTGCGACTTTATCGGCGTTTATTTTTGATAGCGATGGCCAGTTTGAGGCAATCAATGTTGGCGATAGCCGTATTTATGCCAATTTAGCCCATGGAATTAAACAGTATTCAAAAGATGATACATTTGCAGGGCAAAATGCTGATGCTGCCGGCGTGCATTTAAGCAAAGGCTTATTGCAATTTGTGGGCGTTGGACCTGACATCAAGCCGCAACTGGTTACGTTTCCAAAGATCCGCCAAATCAAACGTCTTATTTTAACCTCTGATGGCGCGCATTACATTGAGGACAGTACCTTTAAGCAGATCCTTAATCAGCGAACATCAGCAGCAGAACTATGCAAAAGAATGATTGATGTCTCTAAATGGTGCGGCGGCTTTGATAATACGTCGATTCTAATCGCTAATGATGTATTAAAAATATTCGCTAATACTGATGAAACAGCCATCCCGATTGGCACAGTTAAACTAACCGATGCATTTGGTGAAATTCACTTTATTGGCGTAACAGCGTTAGACACCTTAGATCCAATTATTAGAGCTTAAAGCGTCAGTTCTTTAAACGTAAAGTTCACTTAAAAAAAGCTTTTATACTGATAGGGGAGTTAAAAAAAATGACTACAACATTACAGCAGTTAAAGGAAAAGGCGCTTAAAGACCCCGAATTTAAAGCCTTATATGAAGCTGAACAACTTGATATTAGTGATGTAGAAATTGTAGAGATCCTTACTGAAGAAGAATTATCTAATAACTTAGATAAAAAGTAGGGCACTTAACTCTATAAAAAGAGCCTTAATATGAGTAACTCAAGTTATTTGATTTGCCTACTCTTACATTTTAAGGCTTTAAATCAACCTATCTATAAACTACGCAAATCCCCAATCAACTAGTGTTAAAGAAGCATTAGCTATCTTAGCAAACCCAACTCCTTGTGTTGAAAGTGATTTAACGCACATAATCGCTATTTTTTGACTGTGCTGCAGTTAACTATGCAGGTATAGATAATAAACACAAAAACCCAGTATACAACTGTATAGCCAGCATGCTAAAGTTTATTTGTTCGTACTAAATAGAGGAAACAAGATGGGTATTAACGAGTTCTTTGAAAAAGTGCTTGGACAAAAACTTCCTAACCAATACTCCTGGGGATGCTTTGTGCCGGCAAGAAATGCTATGTGTTTAACGATTTGGCAGGAAGAGATTAGCCATGGACGCGTTGAAGTGCATTCTGAAACACCATATCGCACGAAAGCTGGCCATATAAACCATAATTGGACTGCACGTAAAAATGACCTTGAGCTGGTTCAGAGCGGAGTTGCAACGTTTGGTGTAATGATATCGTGTGGCAAAATGATCGATGAAGATAAATGGAATATTATGCAGCTAAATTCTCATCAGATTTTTAAACTCACAGATCTTCAATTCGACAATGGCTCGCAAAAATGGACTATGGCTGTCGATCTTTGCAAACCAGTAATGGTTGAAAAGGTTTGTTTTAATGCTGAGCCTGCGTTGGCAACAATTGCTAAATCAAAGCTAGCTTTTATCACTGTATCTAAAGCCATAAAGTTAGGTTGGCAACTTGTTGGGTTAAATGAAACAGTTGCAACCTTAATGCTTAACAGCAAACAGAAAATGACAGTGTCATTAATCGACGGAAGTTACACTCGATGATTAACCAAGGTGATTTGTGTCCACATTGTGGATTTATTATTGTCATGCCACCAGAGTTTGATCCCGAATGTCGTTGCTGTGGTAAAAATGTTTTGGAATAAAGATAACTGCATTTTTATACAGCAGTTCTAATTGCAGCTTTTATACAGAGTGGTTGAGGTTCTCATTTAAAGTGACAGTTATCAAAACATATACGAACAGGTATCTAACCACAAAGCCTATTTAACATAATATACATTGTGCGTATAAGTATGACACAGTATCTGAGTCATCGATAAGTGGAACTGCGGACTTGTTTTCTGAGCAATTAACGCTTTTATCGATTATTACCTAACTCACACTAGCTTGGTAAATATCCAGTCGCTACGCTTCATTGAGTTAATTGCTTATCAATCCTAACAAACACTTTAACCTTATGGCTAAGCGTTTTGTTGCTCAACATTATATATGGCAACAGTCATTCAAATTGAGAATCTCAGTCAGCGCAGTTTGGTTACGCACATCTATACAAAGCTTTTATTAACTCTATCGAAGTTTTATCTAAGTTTAAGCATGCAATTCTGAACTAAGCAAATATCCGTGGCGTATTCAGTTGCACATAGAATTTTTGATGATACGAATTAACGGCTGCAATAATTTGGTACCATCCTAAAATGATGCGACTTAATGGCGGGCTTTGTTTTTCTGGCAGACTTGACCTAGTAACTCAAGTTACAAGTCAACAGTGATTAGCTAACTATTGATTAGTTAACTTAAGTCAAAACAGCCACTAAAATCTGATATTTAAACTGTACGCTACGTGAAATCTGATGAGCTGAGCTAGGCAAACTTTAAAAGTAGCCACACAGCGCGCCGTATCATTTCTTAAAAATCTGCCTGGAATCTAATTTACTTCGATTATTAGTTTTTTTGTCGATAACTAAAGCTCGATAACTAGAATAGCTAGAGTTGTAATTTGTTGAATGCGTTATCAAGCCCTTAGGTCTTAGCTCGCTTTAATTGGCCATTCCAATTGGCTCAATTTGCAGGAACAGGCATAAAGCTAACTGAGCCAACTCAGCATCAAGGTAAGCTTGGCAATAGTTATCGACATAACTAGAGTCATGATTAGCGCCGTTGCTGTTTCTATTGTGAGTAAGGCCAGCTTTAATTCAGGAGCTTATATTTACTAAAAGAAAACGCCGAGAAGTTACGCGGTACTGTCGTCATTCAATCTAACTAAAATAGACTTAATACGGCCTTTACATGCAGTTATAACTCAAAAAACAGTGCTAAAAATAGTAATAAAAACAGTGTTTATCATGCATAAGCACATGAGCAAGCAACAGAACTACGATGCAATAATGTCAAAGCATAAGTGATAGAAAAAGCCCTTTTTAGTCAAATGCCGATAATGTCACTTATCGGCATTAACTGGTCTCTGAAAACCCATAACCAGACCAGAGACAAAATCAAAGCCAAAATCAAAGCCAAAATCAAAGCCAGTAGCAATCTATGCAACAACAAACTGAGTTATATAGGTAGCTACTTACTTAGATTTAGAGTTTAGAAAAAAGATTAAAACAGGATGGTTAATTTGGATAAAGGTTAAGGATTCAGATTCTGATGTGGAGTTATAAAGCATCCTAACTAATCCCATACAAACAGCCAGTTATGTACTCCAACAAGGTATAGACTTTGTTTATCCCAAGCATAAGGTATCGAACATCATGAACGTTAACTATCTGCTCCATGCCCTAGGTTTCGCGGCTATCTGACCACCCTGCTCAGCTTGTTTTCATTAGTTTTTATCGATAGTTTTACTCAACTCTTAACTCATCAACTCCCTATAAACCTTGTTGTTCCCTACTCTATTTTAATCGCCATTTATAAACTTTAATCGAGTACAGATGCTCGGGACATAACAGTATAAGATAAAGACTTACCATCTATTTTAAACATGTCTTTTATCTCACCACACTTCTCAAACCTGCTGCTTATATACATTTTTTGCGTCGCGATATTATTTGAAAGCGCCCAAAGAACAACAAACTCGATTACAGGTTGAGCAGCCACCCACTCTAGAATTTTATTGATTAATTGCTTGCCGAGCCCTTGCATTCGAACTCAACGATCTAATCCCATTCCCAGTAATACTATATGCGCTGTATGGTTTTCTGAGTACGCTCTAATATCGATGTGCCCTACTATCTTTTTGTTTTCATCGAATGCCAGCCAAAGACCTCGCCAGCCTTGTTGGTACATTGCTGTGTTAATGCCTTCAGAAAAACGTGATTTCATGGCTTCCTTGACAGATGATTCTGTTTTAGACATAGGTTGGAAAAGATGGGTATCGCCGACACCATTATCTGACAAGTGATCATTAAGGTATGTGAAAAAATGTTTTAAATCACTTTGAGTTGCTTGTCTTATTTGCATATCACCCCATTTTTAACAGTTTTCTAGCGCCCTTTTAAGACGCGGGTTTAGTCAGAATGTGTGAAGTGACTTTGCCCCATTGAGATGATTTCACTCTAGCTTGATGATTATCAAAAGCAGTTTGATCTACAAACTCCTCGTAAACATTAAACTTATTAGGATTTGATTCGTCAGGTACCACACTAAAAGTTAAACACCCAGCCTCTTTTAAGGTGAGGCTTTTGTGGGTAACCAATTCGCGACTGACTAGCTCAAGATCTAAATCAGGTACTATGATAAAACCTTGCAATATAATCTTTGCCAAACCGAACTCCAAAACGTATTAGACTGAGCAAAATGTAAATGCCTGTAGCATAAAAACACTATCACAATCCTCGTTATTCTAAACAAGAATAACGAGGATGTATCTGTAACCAAGCTAACTGTCATACCATATGTATAGAAGCACCGATTCTCAAAAGAGAGCTTTATTAATAAGTCAGGGTGTTAATTTGTATTTATTGCTATGTTCATTCAATGTTTGAATAAAAGCTATCAAACTCTCACTCAATCCCCTGCAATCTATCGAATGATTTATTCTGCGCACTTTCATGGCGCTCGATTTGCGAGGTGTGCAAATATTGCGAAGTGGTATCGATACTTTCATGGCCTGCATCGGCTTGCACATGCGAGAGCGGTCTGCCGTTAATATTGATGTCGTGAGTAATGCCTGTATGGCGAATATTATGAATACTTAGGCTGCGCATTTGCTCTGCATCACTCATAAAGCCGTCACGTTCGATACTGTTAGCCGCATTTTCAATGATTTTATCTACTTCTTCGCGAATTTGACGTATTCCCAAGTTCGCATTAATCATGCCTGCATCGCGCCCTCGCCCTGCGGCTTTTTGCCTTACGATTAGCGGGTGCCGCTCAGTGGCTGACGGGTAATCACTCAATTTTAAGTAACGACGGTAATCGACTAACGCTGCTAATAATGCTTTAGATATTGCAACACTTCGACTCTTACCACCTTTACTTTTAGGGATATGGAATCGCCAAATACCGGTTTGGCTGTTGTGCTTAAATTGGCTCATAACGGGAGAATATCCCGCCCTTGCCGATACTTCTGAAACCCGTAAGTAACATGAGTAAATGAGCTTAATGAGAAACAAGCTTCGCTGATGTAAATCGGGCTGCTCTTTGGCGAGCTTTTCAACGGTTGCCATAATGTAGGACCACTGCAGTTCGGTAAACGCCAGCTGATTGTCATCATCGCTATTTAAGCGAAACTTTCGATTTGATGAGAACCGACTTTTGTTTAGCCACATTTGTGCAGGGTTTCTCTCGCAGTAATCTTCACCCATTAGGTAACTGAAAAAGCTAGATAGGATCGCCACTTTGGTTTTAAGTGCGCTGTCACTGAGAACATAAGGATTGGTCTTGCCGTCAGTTTTACTACCACGAAAGGGTAGCCACGCAGGATTAGGCGAGCGTTCCCCTGATTGTTTGTCCTGCTTAAATTGGGCAACATTAAAGTAGCCGATCAGTTCTTGTGGCGGATGCTGACAATAATCGACATAAAGGCCTATCTCTTTACGGCCTATTCCACTTACATTTAGCCCTGCTACGTCAAAGCACCAATGTAGAAATGTGGTCAATTCACTACGATATGCTTTGTAGTTGTTCTCATTATGTTTTTGTTCAAACAACCAATCTGTAGCGAGCTCAAACACTAACCCAGCTTCGTCAAGCTTAGTTAAACTCAATTGAGTAATATGTTGGTTGACGAGCGGATTACCTAACTGAATAAAGTCGATGGAATCAAAAAGCGGGATAACAGGTGGTAGTTGCATAAAACGGCGTCATATTAAATTAGCTATAAGCTCATTTTATACTGATTGGCGATAATCAGGAATTTTTAAAACAATATCAATAATGTGCTTTTACTTTGCAGCAAAGTAAAAGCACTTTTGTACCCGTTAGATAAGTGACGCTTGTTTTATATGCTTGTGTGACGAATTAAGCGACTAGTAATCAAAGCCCTTAACTTATACGATTTTAGAAGTAAGAATATTCATTGATTCATCGCACTGTGGTTCCCTATTTAGGGATTCGCCACATAGCGACTTGCAGCTTTCCTGGCACTGCTTGTCACAATGAATTCGTTTTTCACAGCTCCAGAGACACAGTTGCCATACCGCTTGCTTGGTTTCTGAGTCTAAGCATTTAAAATCTGCTGCGCAGAGCAGACCTTGTTGGATCAACTGGGCGATTTTGTCTTCAGGAATACTAATATTTAACCGTCGAGTTGGAGTTGCCATAATGTTAGCTCCAAGGGCATTAAGAACAAGAGTTAAGGTTAATATACCTAAATGATAATGATTATCAACAACTCTTTTGCTGAATTGCAGGGGCCCTTTTAGTTTTTATAGCTAACTGCTTATTTATTGGCGCTTTGGTTGGGCTTTAACCTGGATTGTCGGCAAGAAAGTCAAAGGTGGTAAACACCTCTTCGCCACCACTTGTAAAACTAACAACTGCGCTCCAAACCATGTAGCCACTGCTGCATGAACCGTACACTAATTCACCTTGATAATTAGTTTTATCGGTTTGGGTTAAATTCACCGGGATAATGCCCATAAACATATCTCGACCTTGTAATTTTACTTTTAGATTTTCAACAGGCTTAGAAGTGTTAAGTGTTAGCGTCAATGGCTTTTCGCTTGGGGCTTGCCATGGGTTGAGGCTTAACTGAATATCAACATCAGCAACAGTTTTGGCGCAAACGTCAGTTTTAAAACTACAAAGACTCGTATCTATAGGCTTTTGCGCTGTAAACTGCGGGTTATTAGGCTCACAGCCTTGTAGAAACAACAGTGAAAAACCTGCTACTAAAAATCCTAATACTGCTGATTTGTGAGTAACTTGCACGATAATTAACCTTTATATCAATTGTTTTAACATTCTATGGATAACCTTGATCTAGATCAACTTATCAAGTCCCTTAAATCCTATCTTTTTTGATGTAGCTCAAGTATCATGGCGTTGCCTTGCGTTACTTCAATAAATGCAGGGTTACATATTGACAGAACACCCTTGTTTCCGATAGGAGGCCGAGGTTTATTTGTCATTTAATCGGGTAGAGTTTTTCTCTACAACAATAAGTATAAGTAATAAGCAGTGGAAGCAATATGATGAACCATTCCCAGCCTCAAGGCGCTGATTACAACTACACCGTCGTACGTCAATTCGCGTTAACCACAGTTTTGTGGGGAATTGTCGGTATGGCAGTAGGTGTACTAATCGCAGCTCAGTTAATCTGGCCGCAGCTAAACTTTGAAACTCCATGGTTAACGTATAGTCGTCTACGACCTCTACATACGAACGCCGTGATTTTCGCGTTTGGTACTTCAGCCCTTTTCGCCACATCCTATTATATCGTTCAACGCACCTGTCAAACTCGACTATTTGCACCTAAGTTAGCTGCATTTACGTTCTGGGGTTGGCAAGCCATCATTCTATCGGCAGCTATCAGCTTACCGCTTGGTATTACCAGTGGTAAAGAATACGCTGAACTAGAGTGGCCAATTGATATCGCAATTACCATTGTATGGGTCTCCTATGCTGTGGTGTTCTTCGGTACTATCGTCAAACGAACTACTTCCCACATCTACGTGGCAAACTGGTTCTTCGGTGCCTTTATTATTACCGTTGCTGTACTTCACATAGTTAACTCTATGGCTGTGCCGCTAACCATGACCAAGTCTTACTCACTCTATAGTGGTGCTGTAGATGCTATGGTTCAGTGGTGGTATGGTCACAACGCGGTAGGCTTCCTGCTTACAGCAGGCTTCCTTGGTATGATGTACTACTTTGTACCTAAGCAAGCTGGTCGCCCTGTTTATTCGTACCGTCTTTCTATTGTTCACTTCTGGGCACTAATCGCATTGTATATTTGGGCGGGTCCTCACCACCTTCATTACACTGCACTGCCAGACTGGACTCAGTCACTTGGTATGGTGATGTCACTAATCCTATTCGCTCCATCTTGGGGTGGTATGATTAACGGTATTATGACCCTATCTGGTGCATGGCATAAGCTTCGTACAGACCCAATCTTGCGCTTCTTAGTTGTTTCATTGTCTTTCTACGGTATGTCTACCTTCGAAGGCCCAATGATGGCAATCAAAACAGTTAACGCACTATCTCACTACACTGACTGGACTGTTGGACACGTTCACTCAGGTGCATTGGGCTGGGTTGCTATGGTGTCAATTGGTTCGCTATATCACTTGATCCCTGTTCTATTTGGCCATGGCCGTATGTACAGCACTAACCTGATTAACGTTCATTTCTGGTTGGCAACAATCGGTACTGTTCTTTATATCGTTTCAATGTGGATCTCTGGTGTAATGCAGGGTCTGATGTGGCGCGCAGTTAACTCTGACGGTACATTGACTTATAGCTTCGTAGAAAGCTTAGAAGCCTCTTACCCATTCTACTTTGTTCGTTTCTTAGGTGGTGTATTCTTCCTTACAGGTATGTTCTTAATGGCATACAACGTGATCCGTACTGTTAAGGCCCCTAAAGATTCTTTGCCAGCAATTGCTGAAGCAAAAGCAGCTTAAGGAGTAGATTCGATGAAATTTAATCACGAGATAGTTGAGAAAAACATCGGTCTATTAGGGATCTTTACTGTTATCGCAATCAGCTTTGGTAGCTTGGTTGAGATCACTCCCCTTTTATTCCAAGAAGACACAACTGAGCCGCTAGAAGGTCAAATCCCTTATACGGCGCTACAGATTGAAGGTCGCGATATTTACGTTCGTGAAGGTTGTTATAACTGTCACAGCCAAATGATCCGTCCTTTACGTGCTGAAACTGAACGTTACGGCCACTACTCTGTAGCGGGTGAATCAGTTTGGGATCACCCATTCCAGTGGGGTTCTAAGCGTACAGGTCCAGATTTGGCTCGTGTTGGCGGTCGTTATAGCGATAAATGGCATGAGGTTCACTTAATTGATCCACGCGCTGTTGTACCGCAATCAAACATGCCTGCATATCCTTGGTTAGCTGATAACAAACTGACTGGTGATCTAACCGGTGAGAAGATGGATATCTTGCGTAAGCTTCACCCAACTCACGACTTGTACACGGATGAAGAGATTGCTGGCGCTAAAGACGCAGTGAAAGATAAGACTGAGCTTGAAGCTTTGATTGCTTATCTACAATCACTTGGCCACGCGCTAAAATAAGGAGGCAAATATGGATTACGGCACATTACGTGGAGTGATAACCATAGTAGTAATGGTGACCTTCGTCGGTATATTTGCTTGGGCATATAGCTCGAGCCGAAAAAAGCAATTTGACGATGCAGCTAACTTGGTTTTCTCTGATGAGGAAATGAATACTGTATCGAACGGCTCAGGAGACAAAAAGTGATGAGTGACTTCTGGAGTTTATGGATTATCGTTCTTACGGTAATTGTAATCATTGGCTGTGTTGTTCTACTGCGTGCTTGTTCTAAGAACGACACTGGCGTAGAAGAAGGCGAGTCAATGGGTCACACCTTTGACGGTATTGAAGAACTCAACAACCCACTACCTAAGTGGTGGAGTTACATGTTCTACATTACCATCGTGTTCAGTGTGATTTATTTAGCACTTTACCCAGGTCTTGGTAGCTTTAAAGGCTTTTTAGGTTGGACAAGCTCAAACCAAAGCGTGCGTACGATTGAAGAATCGAAGCAAGCGGTTATTGATGCTCAAGCTGAAGGCCGCTGGGTTCAGTATGACCAAGAAGTAAAACATGCTGATGAAAAGTATGGTCCTATCTTCAAGGCATATGCTGACACCCCGCTTGAAGAGTTAGTTAAGAATGAGGAAGCGCTGAAAGTTGGCGGTCGTTTATTCTTACAAAACTGTGCAATGTGTCATGGTAGTGATGCTCGTGGTAGCAAAGGCTTCCCTAACCTAACCGACGATGCTTGGTTATATGGTGGTGAGCTAGAAACTATTAAGACATCTATCATGAACGGTCGTCACGGTATGATGCCGCCAAAAGGTGGTTTACCGATTGAAGACAGTGAGCTTGAAGGTCTAGCTGAGTATGTTGTTAAGCTATCTGGTCGTGAACACGATGCAGCGCTTGCAGCACAAGGCCAAGGTTCATTCATGAAAGGCTGTTTCGCTTGTCATGGTATGGACGGCACCGGTAACAAGTTTATGGGTGCACCTAACTTAACTGATAATGCTTGGGTTTACGGCGGTAGTCGTGGCGCAATTATCCAGTCTGTTAAGAATGGCCGTACTGGTGTAATGCCAGCTTGGAAAGATGTATTAGGTGAAGAAAAAGTTCACGTAATTACAGCTTACGTTTACAGCTTGTCTAACAAGTAATCACACCAGGTTAACACCGAGTGTAATATCAAGGCCTCGTCACAAACGAGGCCTTTTTTTTAAGTGATAACTCACACTTTTATGGGTAAAATGACGTTTCTTTTTTCCCAGAGTTTAACAACTATTCTAATAAGTAAAGGTGGTAAATAATGTCTACTCCACAACCCTGGTATAAGCAGTTTTGGCCTTGGTTTCTTATCATACTGCCGTTATGTGCCGTTGTTGCCAGTATCAACTTATTAATCGTTGCTATTGATAATCAAGATCCATTGGTGACCGAAGATTATTACAAAGAAGGTAAAGGAATTAATATTGACCTTCGTAAGATCAAGCAAGCAAAGCAACTAGGCATGAACTACCTACTTGAGTTTGACGACAAGTATGTTGAGATCTCACAGCATGGCGGCGACACCTACCTCGCTGCATTAAGTATTAGCTTTTTCCACCCAACACTAGCTGAACGTGATTTTTCGCAAATCGTCACCGCCGATGCTAATGGGGTTTATCGAATCGATTTAGACCAGCCTATTTCAGGTCCGTGGGAAGTCAGAATTGAAGGTTATGACCAAACATGGCGCATTCAACAGCGCGTTGCATTAAAAGATGATCAAGAGTACTGGTTAAACTAAACCGCTTATGCCCTAACCCGTTGCTATCACAGCGGGTTTCAATCTTATAAAAAGAATCACATTTCATGAGTCAAGCAAACTGCTTTCATTGCAATGAACCTGTTTTAACAGGACAGCAATTTACCACCCGCATTAATGATGTTGAGCAGTTAATGTGTTGTCCAGGCTGCCAAGCTGTTTCTCAGGCAATTATCGATGCTGGACTGACCAACTATTATAAGTTCCGTACAGAACCTGGCAGTAAGCAAACTGCATTGGTTCCTGAGGAGTTGTCTAACTTTAGTGCTTATGATCTGCCTGAAGTACAACAAGACTTTATTCAACAGCGCGATTCCTTAAGTGAAGTGTCGCTGACAGTCGACGGTATTACTTGCGCTGCTTGTGCATGGCTAATAGAACATAAAATTAAAAAGCTTAATGGTGTTGCCAAAATCCAAGTTAACTCCACGACCCAGCGAGCATTGATTGCTTGGGATAGCGAAAAAATAAAGCTCAGTGAAATCCTTAACCAGATTAGTCTTATTGGCTATCAAGCCGCGCCGTTTCAGGTTGATGAGCAAGAAACGAAAAGTAAAAAAGACAGCCGTAAATTCTTACTAAGACTCGGCCTTGCTGGCTTTGCCACCATGCAAGTGATGATGTTTGCCCTCGCCCTATATTCTGGTTATTTCAGCGATCTTGATACAGAGTACCGCGATTACTTCCGTTGGGTCAGCATGCTGTTTGCCGCACCAGTCGTATTCTATTCAGCGCAACCGTTTTATTTTAGTGCAGTTCGCTCAATGCTAATGGGCAGGCTCAATATGGATGTTTCTGTCAGTATCGCGATTTGCGGCGCTTATATCGCAAGTTGTATCGAAACAATTAATGGCACAGGTGAAGTCTATTTTGAATCTGTGTCCATGTTTACATTCTTCCTATTATTAGGTCGTTTCTTTGAGCAAAACGCCCGCCAAAAGGCATCTGTCAGTTCGAGTAATCTTCATAAATTAGTACCGTTAACCGCCCAGCTAAAAACGACCGACGGTTTTGAAGAGGTGCCGGCAAAGCGTTTAGCCATTGGCGATGTAATCTTAGTTAAGCCAGGTGAAGTCATCGCAGCCGATGGTGTGGTGGTTGAGGGCACGACTGCAGTTAATGAGGCTATGTTAACTGGTGAGCAAATGCCGTTAGCCAAAGAGGTTGAAGCTGAAGTTTTTGCTGGCACCATTAATATTGAGCAGCCCATACTGGTTAAAGTAACTGCGCTTGGCCAAGATCAACTGGTTGCCGAGATCATTCGTCTACAAGAGATTGCATCAAACAATAAGCCTAAAATTGCTTTATACGCAGATAGATTTTCCAACTACTTTACTGCGGCGATTTTACTTATCGCAACACTCACTTATCTATTTTGGTATTTTTATTCACCTGAAGATGCATTTTGGATCACCTTGTCTGTGCTTGTTGCAACCTGCCCTTGTGCCCTTGCTTTAGCTACGCCAACAGCGGTTACCTGCGGCACTGCAATTATGACTCGACTGGGTATTATCACTCGCCGCTCCGGTGTGTTTGAGCGCTTGCCTAAAATTCAACATGTGGTGTTTGATAAAACTGGCACGCTGACTTTAGGTTCGCTGTCCATTGCCGAGGTTGAGCTTAGCGGCGAGCTTTCAAAGAAAGAAGCGCTAACCTATATCGCGGCACTAGAAGCAGGTTCTTTACACCCGATAGCTAAAGCGTTTACGCCATTTTTTGATAAAAGCAATAACGTCAGTGACAGGCAAAGCATTGTCGGCAATGGTTTATCTGGGTATGTGAATGGCCGCTTTTGCAAAGTGGGCAGCCAACAGTTTGTAAATGGCAGTAGTGACGTAGAAGATAGCACTACCGTTTGGTTAAGCTGTGATGGCGTTATCCAAGCTAAAGTCAGTTTGAATGATGAAGTGCGCCCTGAAACAGAACTTGCTGTTAAGCAACTAAAACAGATTGGTTGTAAGCTTAGTATTGCGAGTGGCGACAATTCGACAGAAGTTGTTGCTTTAGGCAAACGTCTTGGGATCACTGATACCCATCAAGGTTTATCGCCTCAAGGCAAACTACAACTGATCGATCAGTTCCAGCAACATGGCCAAGTTGCTATGTTCGGCGATGGCATCAATGATGCGCCAGTTCTTGCCGGCGCTAACCTGTCTATTGCAATGGGGAGCGGTGCTGCCATATCAAAAAACAGTGCTGACATTATTCTATTGGGCGATAATCTGTCCCGTTTTGCTGATGCGGTTAACGTCGCTAAGCTTACTGGGCGCATTATCAAACAGAACTTATTCTGGGCGCTAGGGTATAATCTATTTATTATTCCATTGGCGGTAACAGGTCATGTAGCGCCATATATTGCGGCAATTGGCATGTCTGCAAGTTCACTGATCGTTGTCAGCAATAGTCTTCGACTTCTTAAGGTTCGTTTATGAGCATTATCTATGTACTAATCCCAATCGCGATGATTTTTGTGTTAGTTGCTGTGGGCATTTTTTTCTGGGCGGTGAAATCAGATCAGTTTGATGATCTTGAAAAGCAAAGTGTTTCTATTTTGTTTGAAGATGATAAAGCAGATAGCGATACAGCTGGAGCTAAAAACTCAACAACCAACGCAGCAAAAAAAGCAGCTCAAACAAAAGATAACAACAATAATCCATCAAGCCCGAGTAACAACTAGTGGAAGATTACAGTTTAGTTGGTGCGCTAATAGTTGGCTTGATGGGCGCAGGGCATTGTATTGGTATGTGCGGCGGTTTAGTTGGGGCGCTGTCAGCTAACCTACCAAAGCAGCAAACAGGCAATGCATTAGTCAACCAACTAGGCTACTTGCTGAGTTATAACAGCGGCCGCATATTAAGCTACACAGCGGCCGGCGCCTTAGTCGGTGCAAGCACCAGCGCATTAGGTTTAATGTTTAACGCTGATATTTATCTGCTTGTGCTACGCGTTTTTGCAGGCGTTATGATGATAATCACCGGGCTTTATATTGCACAAATTTGGGCAGGCGTTGTACAGATAGAACGAGCAGGCAAATGGCTTTGGCGCTTTATATCGCCAATTGCAAATCGTTTTATACCAATAAAAAATCATAGCCATGCGTTTATCGCTGGCGGTTTATGGGGCTGGTTACCCTGCGGGCTGGTTTATAGCATGCTAACTTGGTCTGTTGCAGCTGGAAATGCTGTAGATGGCGCGCTTATTATGTTGGCCTTTGGTGTAGGTACTTTACCAGCACTATTAAGTGCAGGCATTGCAGCTAGCAGCTTTAGTCGTTTAGTGCAGAAGAAAGCTGTACGAATGATAAGCGGTCTTGCCCTTATCGCATTTGGCATACAAACCTTGTACGTTGCTATCGGCCAGCTTAGCTAGCTCCAAATATCAAATTAGTTTACCATAGTAGATGAACAGTCAAAATTGAGAGAGACAATGTCAGCAGATAACAACAAGAATCGTCGCCAAATGGCTTCAGGATGCGCGATTCATTGTCATGATTGCAGTATGGGTACACTTTGTATTCCGTTTACGCTGAACTCTAATGAATTAGATCAGCTTGACGAGATCATTGAGCGTAAAAAACCCGTTCAAAAAGGCGAGCCTATTTTCAAATCTGGCGACCCACTTAAGTCTTTGTTTGCTATTCGTTCTGGCACAATCAAAAGCTATACCATTACCGAACAAGGCGATGAACAAATCACAGGTTTTCATTTAGCTGGTGATGTTATCGGTTTTGACGGCATTCATTCACAGTTTCACCAAAGCTTTGCACAAGCCCTTGAAACCTCAATGGTATGCGAAATTCCTTACACTACGTTAGATGAGCTAACAGGTAAAATGCCTAAGCTTAGACAACAGATCATGCGTTTAATGAGTAACGAGATCCAAAGTGATCAAGAGATGATTTTATTACTCAGTAAAAAGAATGCAGAAGAAAGACTTGCCGCATTTATTAGCAATCTCGCTAAGCGATTCGGCAGCCGCGGTTTTTCACCAAGAGAGTTCAGACTGACTATGACTCGCGGTGATATCGGTAATTATCTCGGCCTCACCGTTGAAACTATTAGCCGTTTACTCGGCCGCTTTCAAAAAGCTGAATTAATTGAAGTTAAAGGTAAATATATCACTATTTTAGATATCGATGCCTTAAGCGAACTATCTGGTAACAGCAATATCGCAAGATAGGAATTATTCGGCCAACCGCTTGATCTAAAACAATACAAATTCATCTTATTGGTGCAAGATGAAACTAGACGATATTAGATAAGGAACCGTTATGATGGATTATCAAAAACTCCTTGTGGTTGTCGATCCTACGACAGAAAAACAGGCGGCTCTTGCTAGAGCCGTTGAATTGGCAACTGAAAGCCAAGCCCAAATCACGGTCTTTCTATCCATTTTTGATTTCTCATATGAAATGACGTCAATTCTGTCTGGTCAAGAACGTGAAGCCATGCGTGAAGGGGTGGTAAATCAACGTAAAGCTTGGCTCGAAGACATTGTAAGACCCTATGCAAAAGATGGCGTAGTTATAAATCTAGAGGTTATTTGGCATAACCGCCCTTTCGAAAGCATCATCAAGTTTGCCATAGACAATGAGTTTGACCTGATTGTTAAAAGTACCCATGAACACGACAAACTTAAATCTGTGATCTTCACGCCAACCGATTGGCACCTTATGCGCAAAGCCCCTGTCCCGGTGTTGTTAGTTAAAGAGCACGACTGGCCAGTTGCAGGTAAAATTGTTTGTGCCGTCAATGTTAGCGCCGAAGACGATGCTAACGAGTCTTTAAACGGTAAAATTATTGCTCACGCAATCAAACTTGCTAAACAATTTGATGCTCAGGTGCACTTGGTCAATGGCTACCCAGGTACTCCCGTTAATTTAGCTATCGAACTACCAGATTTCGACGCGCACACTTATAGTGAAACCATTCGCCTACAGCATGAAGAAAGGATTAACTACCTTGCTAATGCTTATGGCATTGCCGTTGAAAATTGCCATGTGAAAGAAGGTTTACCGGAAGACGTCATCCCCGATCTCGCCGCTAAGCTCGATGCTGAACTCGTCATCTTAGGTACGATTGGTCGCACAGGCCTTTCAGCAGCATTAATCGGCAATACAGCTGAACATGTAATTGATAGCATTAACTGCGACCTACTTGCGATAAAGCCTGATGGCTATAAATCGCCATTAGAAGAGCTATAACCACTTTCTAGGCTTTACCAAAGCCCATTAAGCTGGAATAATACGCGCCCTGAACTATTGTGTACTAGGCGCGTTTTTTTATGTCCGAAGAATTAACTCCAAAACAAGTAACCCGCATGTCAAAACTGCAGAAGCGTTTACGCGCTGAAGTGGGTCGTGCAATTGGCGATTACAACATGATTGAAAATGGCGATCGTGTTATGTGCTGTCTTTCAGGCGGTAAAGATAGTTACGCCATGCTTGATATTCTGTTGAATCTTCAGAAACGTGCACCGATCCAATTTGAAATTGTTGCGGTTAACCTAGATCAAAAGCAACCAGGCTTTCCTGAAGACATTTTGCCTGCATATTTAGACACTCTAGGTGTTGCGTACCATATTCTTGAGAAAGATACCTACTCTATCGTTAAAGAGAAGATCCCTGAAGGCAAAACGACTTGTTCATTATGCTCGCGTCTACGTCGTGGTACGCTTTATGGTTTCGCACAAAAAATTGGCGCCACTAAAATTGCACTAGGTCACCATAGAGACGACATTATTGAAACCATGTTCCTCAACATGTTTTTCGCTGGCAAGATGAAAGCCATGCCTCCTAAGCTATTGTCTGATGACGGCGCAAATATGGTGATCCGCCCATTAGCTTATTGCCGTGAAAAAGATATTGCTGAATACGCTGGTTTGAAAGGCTTCCCTATTATTCCGTGTAACTTATGTGGTTCTCAGGAAAACCTTAAGCGTGCTGCAGTTAAAGATATGCTTGTGCAGTGGGATAAGCAGCACCCAGGTCGTATTGAAACCATCTTTACCGCAATGCAGAATACCTCACCGTCACAAGGTGTTGACCGCGAGCAATTTGATTTCTTAGCATTGCAACGCGATCCTGATGCGCCTATGCGTGGTGATGTAGCAGAATCAGACTTGCCTGCTTTTGATTTTGTCGATGTAGCCAACAATGGTCACATTAACTTAGATGCGGCTTCACGCATCGATGTCGTCAGCACTTATACGCCTGACTAAACGCTAACTTTGAGAGCTAACTGGTGTTTGCTTAATTGCACTAGCTCAAATGATAAAAAAGCCCTGCAAAGCGATATGCCTTGCAGGGCTTTTTATTAACTCACGATTAGAACTGAAAAATTACTTTGCAGTCCAAGGGCTAATAACTTTAGGTGCTACCGATGTTTTTAAGCGAGATAAATCATTTAGCTCACTGGTAGTTAGGCGGTAGGTACCCGTAACAGGGATCGCTTTATCATCGATATATACTGTCGCATCGCCATCAAACTCGAGATTTAACCCTGCTATGTCAGCAGCAAAATAACGCATTGGAAAACCTTGCATACGGTCAAGTAAGGCATTCATTTCATCAGCGACCTGCTGTAGCTCACTTTGGCTATATTCCTGCTTAGTATTTTTAGCTCGAACCTGCATAGCAATAGCGCAAGTATCAGCGCTCCCTTGCACATCTAGGTTAATGAGCGCGCGATCAGATTTAAGCTGACTGTCATAAGGTAAGAATAGGCGCTGATCTTTGGTGATCGTTAAGGGAAATGAATCCTTTTCCGTTGTGATAGTGCCACTGTTCACATGGCAGCCATTGGCTTTTGAAACAGAAAAGGCGAGTTCAACCAGTTGATAGTTGCCTTTATTCACTTGTTTCAGGCGCTGATAAAAACCTTGATACTCAAGAGATATAGGCGCAGCTTGGCTTGCACTAGCAAAGCCTAATAAAATACAGCTAAACAGCAGTTGTTTTTTCATTGTTATCCACTAAAAATCGTTGGTTTTGGCGTAGCATTTCAAGTAACTCATCAATATAAGCTTCTTGACGCTCAGAGTAATTAATTAGTCCGTATACGAGATCTTGTGCTCGTGGAGTTTTGTTTTGTGCACGTAAATCTGCTCGAATTGAACGTAATAACGAGTACGCCGCATTTGAATTTAAGTTGCGCATATATGAAGCTACAGAGTCTTCAACAGTCTTAAACAGGGCGACTTCGTGAGATAACCCCTGAGTTCGAGATTGCGGTACTAAACCACAACCTTTTCTAAAACACCACTGACCGAAAAAATTAAGTCCTTCTCGTGCAAATCGTGATGTGCCCCAACCTGTTTCATTTGCAGCCTGTATAAGCACCATTTCTTCAGGAATAACATCAACCCGAACAAGCAAGGTATCGATGTTTGCCAAGGTTAAACTTCTTAACGTGTATTGATACTTCTCTGAAATCTGCTGTAAGCGGAACTCATCTGCATCCGTCAATTCCTTTGCGCTAACAATTTGATTGCGAATGTTGATTAGAAAGTCGCGTTCGTCCTGAATAACCGCATTTTGATGCCTAATTGATGGCCTCAAAAAATCAAAAAAAGCGGCCTTTTTTTCGCTAACGACCTTAATCGCAGCAAAGTCAGGAACGACATTAGCCACGGCAGTATTTTTTACTGCTTTACCTAACTGTTGAACCTTCTCGTCTTCTGACGGAATAAAAATTATTTTGACCCAAAGGAATAGCACAATGACTAACCCTATTGCGATGGTAAATAGACCAATTTTGCCTGTTTTCACTCATTCTCCTTTATCGAATTGAATGCAATACGTGATTTAAAGCTTTTGCCATTATATGCTAGCTCGCCTTGATAATACATCGGGAAAATATTTGCGAATTTATGTATAATTCGTTTTTAACTCATTATTTTGGGTATTCAGGAAGGAGACCCCCTGCAATGAAATCAAATAGGCTGAATCAATACAATCATGTGGTAGCCATAGGTGGCGGACATGGTCTTGGCCGAGTTCTCTCAGCATTATCATTTTTAGGCCCAAAGCTTACAGGGATAGTAACAACGACTGATAACGGTGGCTCTACTGGCCGTCTTCGTGCGGAAAAAGATTGTATCGCTTGGGGAGACTTACGTAATTGCTTAACCCAGTTAGCAAGGCGACCATCGATTGGCTCGCTGCTATTTGAATACCGCTTTAACGGTGAAAGCGAATTAACTGGCCATAACCTTGGTAATTTAATGTTAATGGCGCTCGACGAGCTATGTGTTCGCCCTTTAGATGCCGTTAATTTGGTAAGAACCTTTTTAAATATTGATACGCGCCTTATCCCAATGTCTGAGGAGCCAACCCACCTTGTAGCAATGCAAGCCTGTGGTAAAAGCGTATTTGGCGAGACTAATGTCGATAAAATGCAGGATACCCCCATTGCACTTTCGCTTGATCCTCAAGTAGAAGCCACCAATGAGGCCTGTGAAGCGATAAAATCCGCTGAGCTCATCATATTAGGGCCCGGTAGCTTCTTAACAAGTGTAATGCCACCGCTGCTATTACCTAGAATAGCAAACGCATTGGCGCAGTCTAATGCCGAAGTCATTTTGATCGATAACTTAACTAAAGAACCCTCTCCTATCGCTGATTGCAGTTTGGCGCAAAAAATCAGCTGGTGTCATCAAGTGCTTGGTCTAAAGATAATTGACCAAATTTTGTGTCATGGTGAGCACTCTTACCAAGATGGAAACATCAGCTACTATCCACTGAGAAGTAGTCATCATATCGGTTTACACGACCGACAAGCGCTGGCTGACGCATTATCTTACATGGTTAGTCAGAATACTTGCTTAGCCGATGTGAATATTGAATCAGCTTAACTTGCGCTGAAGTAACAATCGTCGCGGTTACAAAAAACAAAAAAGGACCCTAAGGTCCTTTTTTAAGCTAAGCGTGAGACTTACAGCACTTTGGCAATAGCAGCGCAAATCACTGGCATATTAGTCTTAGTCATACCTGCAACGCTGATACGGCCTGAGCCAACAATATAAACAGCAAACTCATCTCGTAGACGGTTAACTTGCTCTTTGCTCAAACCAGAGAAACTAAACATACCGTTTTGATTAGAAATAAAATCAAAGTTCTGGGTAACACCAGCAGCTTTTAGTGACTCTACAAACAATGTACGCATTTCAGCGATACGCTCACGCATCTCTTGCAGCTCGTCATGCCATAACTGCTTTAACGCCGCATCTTCTAGGATGGTGCTAACAATTAATGCACCGTGCGCTGGTGGGTTTGAATATGAAGCACGAATAGTGCTCTTAATTTGGCTAAATGCGTTAACCGTTTCCTGACTAGTTGAGCCAACTACCGTTACCGCACCGATACGCTCGTTGTACAAACCGAAGTTTTTCGAGAAAGAGTTTGCAACAATTAGTTCGGGGACAGTATTAGCAACAATTCGTAGACCTTGTGCATCTTCTTCAACGCCAGCACCAAAACCTTGGTATGCAAAGTCAAATAATGGCACTAAGCCCTTAGCTAAACAAAGTTCAGCAATTTGTTGCCATTGCTGGTTATTTAAGTCAATACCCGTTGGGTTATGACAACAACCATGTAGCAGCACTAAATCGCCTTGCTGCGCAGTTTCTAAATCGCGAACCATAGCTTCGAAATCAAGAGAATGCGTTTCAGCCTTATAATAGGTGTATTCTGCGATTTCTAAGCCAGCGGTACTAAAGATATTGTTATGGTTTGCCCATGTTGGGTTGCTGATCCAGATTTTCTTAGAGTCTGTATGACGGACTAAAAATTCAGCTGCAACGCGTAAAGAACCTGTACCTCCCGGCGCCTGAGCTGTTAATGCACGGCTGTCGGTAACAACACTATGCTCAGCACCAAACAATAAACTCTGAACAGCACGGTTGTAAGCTTCAACACCTTCCATGCCTAAGTAACTTTTGCTTTTTTCAGTCGCTAATAATTTTTCTTCAGCAAACTTAACTGATTTTAGGATAGGCGTCTGGCCGGATTCATCTTTATAAATACCAACACCTAAGTTCACTTTTTCTTCGCGAACGTCAGCTTTAAATGCATCTGTTAAGCCTAAAATTGGATCGGCTGGGGCCAGTTCAACCTGGGAAAATATCATGACGGCTTTCCTAAATATTAGAAGTGTAGGGTTTTCGCGTGTAGTTATAACATTGAAGCCTTTTCGGAGAAAGAGGCATTTAAGAGTAATGGTAATAAATGCGGCTTAGGCAAAGTTTCCTTAGTTTTTAGCCTATTTAGCTAGCTATTTATCAATAATATCCAGCTATATCGATAAATATGTAAATACATCAAAATGAAATAATTTTAGGTCAAGTTGTAACTAGCTTTAAACTATACCTAAACTTTATCAACGTTTTAAATTAGCCAATAAAAAAGCCTTCAACTTGCGTTAAAGGCTTTTAGTATTACCTAGGGGTAGCTAAAAATCGATTAACCGATTTTTTCTAAGCCGCCCATGTAGCCGCGTAATGCTTCAGGTACAGTGATTGAACCATCAGCATTTTGGTAGTTTTCAAGCACCGCAACTAGTGTACGACCCACAGCTAGACCAGAACCGTTTAGCGTATGTAGTAAGCTTGGCTTCTTATCTGCTTTGCCTTTGTAACGCGCTTGCATACGACGAGCTTGGAAATCTTGCATGTTGCTGCAAGAAGAGATCTCGCGGTAAGTATTTTGCGCCGGCAACCATACTTCAATATCGTATGTTTTAGCTGAGCCGAAGCCCATATCACCAGTACATAACACAACTGTACGGTATGGTAGACCTAATTTTTGCAAAACAGTTTCAGCGTGAACCGTTAGCTCTTCTAGTGCCTGCATAGACTCTTCAGGCTTAACTAGCTGAACCATCTCAACTTTATCGAACTGGTGTTGACGGATCAAACCACGAGTATCACGGCCATAAGACCCCGCTTCGCTACGGAAACATGGCGTATGAGCTGCAAACTTAATTGGCAGGTCTTCTTCTTCGATGATTGCATCGCGCACTAAGTTAGTCAGTGGCACTTCAGCTGTTGGGATTAGGCTTAGGCCTTGGCCTTCTTCAGTCGCTGGTTTAGTGTGGAAAAGATCTTCACCGAACTTTGGTAACTGACCAGTACCTAATAAGCTGTCTTCATTAACAAGTAATGGCACATAAGCTTCTGTATAACCGTGTTCAGTTGTGTGCAGATCAAGCATAAACTGAGCTAGTGCACGGTGCATACGTGCAATCTGGCCTTTCATCACGATAAAACGTGAGCCAGTGATTTTAACTGCGTTTTTAAAGTCTAGACCTGATACGTTTTCACCAAGCTCAACGTGGTCTTTAACTTCAAAGTCGAATTCTTTTGGAGTGCCCCAACGACGAACTTCAACGTTTTCAGTTTCGTCAGCACCAATTGGCGCAGATTCGTCTGGCAGATTTGGCACGCTCATAGCGATTGAGTTTAACTCTTCAAGTAACGATGCCAGTTCAATTTTCTTAGCATCAAGTTCTTCGCCTAGCGTACCGACCTTTGCCATAATCGGCGCAACATCTTCACCTTTAGCTTTAGCTTGACCAATCGATTTAGAAATAGCGTTACGCGATGCTTGTAACTCTTCAGTCGCAACTTGTAGCGACTTGCGCTTTTCTTCAAGCTTGCTTAGACGTTCAACATCTAAAATAAATCCACGGGTAGCTAAACGCTCGGCGGTAACTTCTAATTCATTACGTAAATATTTTGGATCTAGCATATTTTATTATCTTAATAGTTAAAAACGAGAAAACACTAATTGTTGTCCGAGATACACGACGAATATACACACGCCAACATTAACAACAACATTCAATATGGCTTTTACCAAATAACCTTCTTGCATCAGCAATAAAGTTTCATTGGAAAAAGTTGAAAACGTGGTGAGAGCACCTAGCATACCCACACCAATAAACGCCTTAATCTCTGGGCTAAGTTCGCTTACTTGGCCAAGGGCAAAAATTACCCCCATAAGAAACGAACCTAAGATATTGACCATCAGTGTACCAAAAGGAAATCCACTACCAAATACCTGAAGCATCAATAATGAGATAAGATAACGAAAAACTGCACCAATTGATCCGCCTAAGGCGACAAAAAGAACATTATTCATATCTTTTAACCTCACTTTGTTCATCTAACTGCTTTAGTTGCGCCAACTTATCTTTAATGCGCTTTTCAAATCCACGTTCTGTTGGATAGTAAAAACGCTGTTCAGCTAGCGCGGCTGGCAGATATTTTTCACCACTAGCATAGGCATTAGGTTCATCGTGGGCATAACGATAACCTTGTCCATAGCCAATTTCTTTCATCAGTTTAGTTGGCGCATTACGCAGGTGTTCAGGTACGGGTTCATGCCCAGTTTCTCGGGCAAGCTGACGAGCCTGAGCAAATGCAGTATAAACAGCGTTACTTTTTGGCGCACTTGCTAAATATAGCACTGCTTGTGCAATCGCTCGCTCGCCTTCTGATGGTCCTACTCGGTGAAAACACTCCCAAGCATTTACTGCCACAGTCATCGCCATAGGATCTGCGTTACCGATATCTTCCGATGCGATAGCCAGTAAACGTCTGCCAATATATAAGGGGTCGCAGCCGCCTTCTAACATACGGCAATACCAATAAAGCGCTGCATCAGGCGCTGAACCACGAATGGATTTATGGACTGCGGAAATTAAGTCGTAATACTGATCGCCGTTTTTATCAAAACCAGCAAGCTGTTGCCCAGCGACTTCAATAATCATTTGCTCGGTGAATGCTTCACCATCTTTGAGCATATCGCTCATCAGCTCGACTAAATTAAGTGCTTTTCGAGCATCACCATCACAGGTTTGAGCAAGCTTGATTGCCACATCTGGCGGCATTAATAACTTACGTTTACCTAATCCACGTTCTTCATCTTCAAGCGCTTGCTGCACTATTTGGGTGATCTCTTGTGGCTCGAGCTGCTTGATTAAATAAACACGAGCTCGAGACAGCAGTGCGTTATTGATTTCAAATGAAGGGTTTTCTGTGGTCGCGCCGATAAAAATAACCGTACCATCTTCAATAAATGGCAAGAAGGCATCTTGCTGGCTTTTATTGAACCTATGCACTTCATCAACGAATAGCAGTGTGCGTTGCCCTCTAGATTGGGCCACGCTTTTTGCATGCTCAATCGCACTACGGATCTCTTTAACACCCGAAGTTACCGCTGAGATCCGTTCCACATGTGCATTAGCATAATGTGCGACTAACTCTGCAAGTGTGGTTTTTCCTGTTCCTGGTGGTCCCCAAAACATCATAGAGTGAGCACGACCTGCCTCTAAGGCTTGGCGCAATGGCTTGCCCTCACCTAATAGGTGCGCCTGACCAATATATTGCTCTAACTTTTCAGGCCGCATACGCGCGGCTAATGGTCTAAAATCCGGGGCAAAATCGAAGCTAAAACTAGACACGGTGAACTCTTAATTGGTTAATTTTAAGCGTTGATCGTCAATATCAACATCATCAGGAACAATAAACTTAAATAGTTCTTTATCTTGGTCAGCAATCACATGCTGATCCGACAGTGTAAAATCACTAATATTGCCTTGCTGGTCAGTTAAGACCATTTGGGTAAGTTCAGTTCCGTTAAAACAAACTTGTACTTCAGATACGCCACTATCGGTATCTTTAGGGCTAATATCAAAACAATTATTGCTTTGAGTAACATTGTATTGCGACCAAGTTGAATCGTCGGAATGAACTAGCAAAGCGATTGGCGATGCATTTATTGCTTGATTTATATCCATCACAGACACTTCTTCAGCAAAAGGGTTATAAACCCAAACATCGGTGCCGTCGGCTACAATAAGTGATTCATCTGGCGCGGTTAAATGCCAATAGAATTGATTTGGTTGTGAAAGTGCAAATACTCCCTCACCTGTTTGAATCACTTTGTCATTAATGTCAGTTACTTTTTGGTTGAAGTTAGCTTTTAAACTGCTAATTTCTGCCAACTTGAGTTTTAAATCGTCCGACGCAGTTGCAAAAGCTGAAGTTTGGTAAAACATAGGTAAGCTAAGCACTGCAATAGTTAGTATCTTTTTCATTTTACTCTCCGAGTTAACCCCTTTTGGGGGTTAACACTGAAATAATTCTTTGGTGATATTTTCGGTATAACTATACGTAATCTTTTGGTGGTGGCGGCGCAAGAACTTCACGATTACCATTATGACCTTGGGCACTGACCACGCCTTGAAGTTCCATCTGCTCAATAATACGCGCAGCACGGTTATAACCAATCTTAAATTTACGTTGCACACTAGAGATAGAGCCACGGCGAGTTTGGGTAACAAAAGCCACAGCTTCATCATATAAGGCGTCAACGTCTTCTTCTGACTCACTTGCTTCACCCGGGAGCAAAACTTGTTCGCCTTCCGCAGATCCTTGTAAAATTTCATCTATATATTGTGGTTTACCACGAGCATGCCAATCGGCAACCACTTTATGAACTTCATGGTCATCGATAAATGCACCATGTACTCGGTTAGGTACGCTTGTGCCAGGTGGCAGATAAAGCATGTCACCCATACCAAGTAATGTTTCCGCACCTTGTTGATCCAAAATGGTTCTAGAGTCGATACGAGAAGAAACTTGGAACGCCATACGAGTTGGAATGTTTGCTTTAATCAAGCCGGTAATAACATCAACCGATGGTCTTTGCGTTGCCAAAATTAAATGAATACCAGCAGCACGTGCTTTCTGGGCAATACGTGCAATGAGTTCTTCTACTTTTTTACCAACAATCATCATCATGTCAGCAAATTCGTCGACGACAACAACAATTGAAGGCAATTTATCAAGCTCGGGAGCTTCTGCGTCCATACTGTCAGAGGCTTTCCAAAGTGGGTCAACTATAGGTTGCCCTGCAGCTTTTGCTTCTTTAATTTTGGCGTTGTAACCTTTTAAGTTACGCACTCCAAGCGCAGACATTAGCTTATAGCGGCGCTCCATCTCCCCAACACACCATCTTAAGGCGTTAGATGCTTCTTTCATGTCGGTTACCACTTCACACAATAGGTGTGGAATACCTTCGTAAACTGATAATTCAAGCATCTTAGGGTCGATCATGATAAAGCGCACATCATCAGGGCCAGACTTATAAAGTAAGCTGGTGATCATGACGTTTACACCCACTGATTTACCCGAGCCGGTTGTACCCGCTACCAGTAAGTGTGGCATTTTACCAAGGTCAACAATAACCGGCTTGCCACCGATATCAGCGCCTAGCACCATACTTAAATGTGATGGGTCGTCCCTAAACTCTGCGCAATCGAGCACATCACGCATAAATACGGTTTCACGGAACTTATTAGGTAACTCGAGACCCACATACGCTTTACCAGGGATAACTTCAACAACACGTACGTTTTCAGCTAACAGAGAGCGTGCCAAATCTTTTGAAAGGTTGGTAATTTTTGATGCTTTAATACCCGGTGCTAATTCTAGCTCGAAGCGTGTTACAACTGGCCCTGGATATACGCCAACAACGTTAGCAGTAATATTAAAGTCAGCCAGCTTAACTTCTACCAGTTTACCGATTTGCTCAAGCTCTTCTTCACTAATTGGGTTTTTCTTGCGATCAGGTATATCCAGTAATGAAATACAAGGTAACGGTGTTAATGGCGCACGTTGTTGCTCTTCCTCTTGACCAGGAAGTACAACAATACCATCAACAATCTTTACTTTATCATTAGCACTAGTCGCTGCCGCTGCCGGAGCGGCATGATTTGTAGCAGGTGCAGGTATACCGGCCGTGCCAACTGAAGATGTGTTATCAAAATCGATAATCTCTACATCAGAGTGATGCTCTGCAGTGTGGGTAACCCATGGCGGTGCTACTTCAGCTTCTTGCTGAGTTTCAACAGACTGAATACTATTAACTAACTTAGGCTCAACTCTTGCTTCGCCGGTTGACGCTAACTTAGGTTCAACACGATTAACGCTAGTTTGTTTAGCCTTAGTTTCAGCTACAGTAGGACTGTGTTTATTGCCCTGCTCTTCTTCATCGTCATATTCATCATCGTAAACATCTTGGTCCTGCGCATTACGACGTTCTTTAAATCGCTCTACAACTGATAAAAATCCACGAGTATCTTCGGTGTCACCGATATCTGGTTTAAAGCGGCTTGGTAAATTCTTAATTGCTTTAAATAGCCATATAGTTGCATAGCCTGTCATATCAATAACAGTTAACCAGCTAATGCCCGTTAATAATGTGAAACCAGCACCGACAAAACACAGCAACAGCAGTGTAGTGCCCAGTTTATTAAAGTAAGGTAGCATCGCCTCGGCAATAACATCACCAGCGACTCCGCCTGCCGAAAACCCATAAATGCCATTGGCATTCATACTCGCTAGTGCGGCAAGACTTAGTACGATTAATAAAAAGCCGATTAATCGAAGCCCTACTGAAAAGTAGTCTATTTCCAGTAACTTATGCGTACGCTTAAACAACAACCAGCCAGTTAGGGCGATAATAATGGGAATGATGTAGGCACAATACCCAAAGAAATAAAACAGCACATCAGCGAGCCATGCCCCTACTGCACCGGTTAGGTTTTGGATTTCACCGTCAAAATGCGACTGACTCCAACCTGGATCAGATGAGTGAAAACTGCTTAATGCGATTAAGACGTAGGTTGCTAACATGCAACAAATAATAAGACTACCTTCCAGTAATCGTTGAATACCAGATAGGGTTTTAACGCTATTTCCCTTGGACAATGGAAAACCTACACTAAAAAAATGTTAATTAGGGACAAGATACCAGAATTTAAGACTTTTTGCAGCGTTTGCTACTTTCGCTTATGGATGCATAACTATTCACAAGAGGATTTTGCAACACTTTGTATCATTCATCGTTTTCGATAAAAAAAGGGCCTGAAAGGCCCCTTTTACCAGCAAAGACTAATATTTACAGTTCTGTAACTGTATTAATAGCAACACGATTAGTTTGCTTAACTTCTTCCATCACAACATAAGTACGAGTGTCTGAAACCGCTGGTAACTTAAGCAGTGTTTCACCTAAAAGACGGCGATATGCAGACATATCTGATACTCGAGTTTTAAGTAAGTAGTCGAAATCACCAGATACTAAGTGACATTCTTGAATATCATCCAGTAATTGAACTGCTTTGTTAAACTTATCAAACACTTCTGCAGTATCACGGTTCAAAGTGATCTCAACGAATACCAATAAAGAAGCGCCCAAATAGTGTGGGTTAACTAAAGCTGTATATCCTTTTATATACCCTTGTTTTTCAAGTCTTTTTACTCGTTCTAGACAAGGGGTTGGACTTAATCCTACACGTTTAGATAACTCTACGTTCGAAATTCGGCCATCAATTTGTAATTCATTAAGTATATTTCTATCTATACGATCTAAGTCTTTTATAGGACTCTTTTTATTATTAACCATATTTATAACCCTGGTTGTCGTTAACAACGATATTATTAACTGCTTAAGCAAAAACTTCAGCAGCATAAACTACGGAATGAATACTATACTAGATTTCCCTGAAACATTCACGTTCAGGCAATATAAAATAACAATTACACCCATATTAAATGGGTTTTTATGCGAAATTGAGGCTCGAAGATGATTATAGGTGTTCCAAAAGAAATCAAAAATCACGAATATCGTGTAGGTATGGTTCCATCAAGCGTTCGCGAACTAACTTCACGTGGTCATGAGGTTTTTATTGAAACAAATGCTGGTTCAGGAATTGGTTTTGCTGATCAAGACTATATTGCTGTAGGCGCAAAAATTCTCGACACTGCTGCAGAAGTATTTGCCCAATCAGAAATGATTGTAAAAGTAAAAGAGCCACAAGCTGTTGAGCGTGCAATGCTACGCCAAGATCAACTTCTCTTTACTTACCTTCACCTTGCACCAGACCTTCCTCAAACTGAAGATCTTGTTAAAAGCGGTTCTGTTTGTATCGCTTATGAAACTGTTACTGACGATCGCGGTACCCTACCACTACTTGCGCCTATGTCAGAAGTTGCTGGCCGTATGTCTATCCAAGCAGGTGCTATGGCACTTGAGAAGTCTATGGGTGGCCGCGGTATGTTATTAGGTGGCGTACCGGGTGTTGAGCCAGCTAAAGTCGTTATTATTGGTGGCGGTATGGTTGGTACCAACGCTGCACAAATGGCCGTTGGACTTGGCGCAGACGTTGTCATTCTTGATCGTAGTATCGATGCATTACGTCGTCTTAACGCTCAGTTCGACAATAAAGTAAAAGCTATCTACTCAACAGCAGATGCTATTGAAAAGCATGTACTTGAAGCAGATCTTGTTATTGGTGGTGTATTAGTTCCAGGTGCTGCGGCGCCAAAACTTGTGACTAAAGACCACATCAAGCGCATGAAACCAGGTTCTGCAATTGTGGATGTTGCAATCGACCAAGGTGGTTGTATTGAGACTTCACATGCGACAACACACCAAGATCCAACTTATATTGTTGATGACGTAGTACATTATTGTGTAGCAAACATGCCTGGTGCTGTTGCGCGTACCTCAACATTCGCACTAAACAATGCAACACTACCTTATATTATTAAGTTGGCACAATTAGGTTACAGAGAAGCGCTACTACAAGACAAGCACTTACTAAACGGCCTAAATGTGATGCACGGTAAGATCACTTGTGCAGAAGTTGCTGAAGCTTTAGATATGGAATTTGTTGATCCAACTATTTTGCTAAAATAAGCAGGTATTTATCGTTTAAAGGCTGTTAGATGACGCCCACCCAGTATGAGTGCTTAAATAACAGCTCTTAGTGATTTATAACTAGCGATAACGAACAAGGGAGCCAATGGCTCCCTTTTTATGTTCTGCTTGCAGGTAATTAGTTAAAAGTCCGTTTCTTCAAATTTGGCTAAAACAGCAAGTTTAACTCGCTAATGCAAAGCTATAACCTTTGCCTCTTACGGTGTTAATCAAGCTTTTTGGTAGCTGCTTTTCCGATAGCTTACGCCGCGTATTACTAATGTGCATATCTAAATTACGATCAAATTGGCCTAATTCTTTTTGTAAAACACGTCGCTGAAGTTCTTGCTTAGTTATCACCTGGCCTTTTCTTTCAAATAGATACTTAAACAGTTTAAATTCTGTTTGCGTAAAAGAAACCGGTCTTTCAGAAATTGAAATTACAAAACGACTATCGTCAAACAAAATGTCCTGTACTGGTTCCGCTAGTTCTGACTGCGCCCTAACAACAGCGATTCTTCTTAATAGCGCATGGATCCTAACCGTAAGCTCCCGATAGCTAAAAGGCTTACTTAAAAAGTCATCTGCACCGAGTTCATAGACTTTTATTCGCTCTTCTTCTGCATCTAAGGCGGAAATTACAATTACCGGCGTTTTATCAACTCGAAGCTTAAGTAGCTCAATTCCATTCAACTCAGGCATGTTGAGATCTAACAAAATTAGATCCTGAGTGGTTGATTTGAGTTTATCTAGTGCTTCTACACCGTTATTTGCAACAGTGACAATAAAGCCTTCCCTTTCCAAAACTGGCTTTAGCGCGCTTTGAAATACAAGATCATCATCTACCAATAATACGTGTTTCATCTTTTAAACTTAATGCGAATTGTTATCATTTAGATTACAATAAAAGAAAGGCTTTTACTAGTCTGTTTAACTTAACAAGCATCATATTTTGTTATTTTTTTCTACCAAATAAAAAAGACCAGCAGCAAAAGCTACTGGTCTTCTAATTTTACGATTGAATATAAAGTATAAAAAATGCGAATTACTTATTAAGCATCAGCTCACGAATATATTTTACCGGTGCGCTGCCGTAACTTAAAAACTCTTCATGGAAGGCTTTTAGATCAAAATCATCACCTTTAAGCGCTTTATATTCTTCTCTGAAGTCGTAGATCTCACGATAACCAGAGTAATAGCTGGTTAGCTGTACTTGACTTAATGTTGCTCGACGCCATTTGCCTTCTGCCTCTGCTTGTTGCTGAAATGCTTCGTTCATCATCAAGTCTAATGCTTGCTCTTCAGTCATCCCCTTAACTTGAATGCTGTAGTCTAAAATTGTGTTACAAATCACTCGTAAGTTCCATTTGTAATACATCAACCACATTTCAGGTTCGAAGTCGCCATAGCCTTCTTCTAGCATCATACGCTCGGTATAAACTGCCCAACCTTCTACCATAGCACCATTACCAAATAAGCTTTTAATTAAGCTAGGCGACTCATTTGAATAAACAAGTTGAGTGTAATGACCCGGGATAGCTTCATGAATATTAAGCACTTGCAAAATCCAGTGGTTATATTCACGTAAGTAACTTTCCGCTGACTCATCGCTCATACCATCAAGTGGTGTGACATTGTAATAAGTGTTACCTGATTTCTCGTACGGTCCAGGAGCACTAATTGATGCACCGGCATAACCACGCATATAAGCAGGCGTCTCACGCACAACGAGGGGCTTATTTGGATCTAAAGTGACTAGATCTTTAGCTTTTACAAACTCAACTAGTTCAGGGATCTGCGCGCGAACCTCGTCCACAAAGTCGTCTCGCTTAACATGCTTTGCTGATAATTTGTCGATCAGTTGTTTAATAGCAACATTATCAGCGGCAGGAATTGCCGTATCAAAATACTTGCTCCATATCTTATGGGTGATCTTTGCCATTTCAGCTTGAACACGATTTTTATCCGCTACGGCTTTTTCATAAAGGGTTTTCCCCGTCATGCCAGCCTGAATATCATAAGCAAATTTTTGCTCATAAAGTTCTTCACCAATGCGGAAACTTTTAGCGCCATTTTTAGCTAAATCAACTTCTAATGCCTTTAACCAATCAATGTGCTCATTAATTGCCATTGAAACTTTATTAAATCTGGTGGCAAATAATGCCTTTTCTTCATTGGTTAAATCAGAGGTAATTGCTTTATCAAGTAACTCACTCGAAAAAACTGAGAAAGCACCTTGGTTTTGCATGATAGCTAACTGTGTGTGCTCTAAAGTTGGCTTAACGATATTTTCTCGTGCGGCAGCGTAATATGCGGGAACATTCTCCATTCGTGCCAAGACTGAACGTAAACGCTCATCTAATGGTGCAAAGTCTTCATTAATTATTTGCGCAAAACCACCAGAAACGTTGTAACTTGAAGGGTTCCACTGCCATGATTTAAATGTTTCAAGATCCCATTTCATCTCTGCTAATAGGTTCTCGATAAGGCGATAGTCCGTTAACATCGCTGGAGTCATCATACTCGGGTCAAACTTAGTCAGTGCACTTTGCTGAGCATCAATAAAAGCCAGCGTTGCAGCACGCGTGGCAGCATTAGGAACTTTCAACACACCATCATATTTATGAAAGCCGCTATACAGTGCCCATGTCGGTGACTCAATCCAAAGTGAATCAATAAAGCTTTGGCTAAATTGCTCAAATGCGAGTTTTTGATCTGAAATTTCGACAGCTGCAACGTCAGTCGTTGATTGGGTCTGACAGGCGGTTAAGCCAACTAGAGATAAGGCGATAGCCAACGGCAATACGGCTTTTTTCATGGTGATTCCCTTAATTTGCGAGTTCGTGGTCTTTGCCACTTTTTATATTCGTCCCAAGTAAATCATGTTCTGTTTAATTTTTCAGTAATTAAACCAAATTAGACAACCTTTGTTACATAACTTAAACCCTTAACAAACTGGTGTTTGTCATTAAATTTGCAACAAAAATTGACATTATTTAGGCTGAGAAAGGTTCTTACTCATTAAGGATTAGCCAACTCTCATTTATGAGTCTGCTTATAAAAGACCGGGGTTTTGGCTCAGTGAAGTTATATTGCTAAAGCTTATTAGGGGTTAGTTTTACTAAAACTACTTTTGGGCAGACAATTGCTCTAACGATTGTATCGTTAAAGCAATGCTTAGCTATTTTGATGTTCAGCGATTTAAGTTCGGCTCTACCCAATTTAACACGTCTTTAAATCGATAGTTTTCGAGCTGGGCAAAACCACGTACTTGGCGCATTTTCAATTTGGTAAAAATTGGCGTAGTAAGACCGCATAAAAAGCGACTTAATAAAATTGGGGTGGTTTTACTGGCCAACTTTGTCATAGCATCGCCGCAAGTGCTGGTAAAATCTAACTCAGTCAAAGGCGGTAATGGTGCTGGCGCAGGCAAATGAGCACTCTGACCGGCACAAACGCTGCAGTGGCCGCAAGGCTCTTTCAAATAAGGATCAGCGAAATACTGCGCTAACAGTAAACTCAAACACGATTCACTATCAAAAAAATCGACCAGTTGGTTGATACGATTGATCTCGCTTTGTTCTTTCATGCTAAAGCGTTCAAATAAACGTGTTGCGATAGAGTCATTTATATTGGCACTGTATACATCGTAAACTTGGGTTAATTGTTTGCTTTCAAGCTCAATAAGTTGTTTTTGATGTAAATAGTCTAGCGCTTTAATTGCGCGGTCCCGGCTATTAGGCAATGTTTGCTCTAATGATGTGAAATTTGCGCTGTACCAAATTTTGGCTTTATCTGAGCTATCAAGCAGCGCATTAATAAACTCTTGCCTTTGCGGGTCAAATTTTGCCAACAGCTCAGCCAACGGGCTCAACAATTTAAAGCGATAGTCGGCAAAATAACTGTATTTTGGCTTAATCACCCGCAGCATCTCTAAATAAACCAATAACGTTTTAAGACTTAATTGGCGAATATTCGAAGCATTTGATAATGGCGTTAACAATACCTCCCATTGCCCACCATCAGCAGCTTGTTTAATCTCTTGCAGTACATATTCAATACCACTCGCTTCGGGAGTATCGCCATAGACAAAGTTTTCTAACACACTCAAATTATCGCGATTAGCTAGCACCAAACAGTCTGAGCTAAATCCGTCTCGACCTGCTCGGCCTATTTCTTGAGCATAGTTTTCAATCGACTTAGGTAGGTCAAAATGCGCTACAAAGCGGATGTCACTTTTATCAATACCCATACCAAAAGCAATTGTAGCCACAATAATCGGGATCTCACCGGCCATAAACTGATTTTGAATCTGTTTTCTTTTATCGCTATCCATACCGGCATGGTATGCAATAGCATTGAGCCCTGCCCCAGCTAAAGACTTAGCTACCGTTTCTGCAGTTTGCTGCAAAGTGACGTAAACAATGCCACTTTGACCAATACGGCCTGCCAACCAATCTTTTAAATAAGCCATTTTATCTGCAGAGCGAATGCCGACAGCTTGCAGATTTAAATTGGAGCGATAAAAACCGGTTAGTGTTACGCACTCTTTTTGAATGGAAAACTTACTTCCCATATCTTCAATAACCTGAGGGGTTGCTGTTGCAGTTAACAACAGTACCTGCGGGATATTTAACTGCTTTTGATATGCCGGTAATTTCAAGTAATCCGGGCGAAAGTTATGGCCCCACTCTGAAATACAATGGGCTTCATCAATTGCCAGTAATGAAATAGGAACAGATGCAATAAAGCGTCTAAAGCGCTCATTATTAAGCCGCTCCACTGAAATCATTAAAATTTTAATTGTGCCGTCAGTGACACCTTGGATGACAGCGCTACTTTGTTCATTAGTTTGGGTCGAATCAATAGAAGCCGCAGCAATCCCTTTACTGTTCAAAAATTGTAATTGGTCATCCATCAATGCCAATAATGGTGACACCACTAAAGTTAAGTGTGGTAGGGCTAAAGCTGGAAGCTGATAGCAAAGAGACTTACCTGAGCCTGTAGGAAAAATTGCGGCAGCACTGTTACCGTTTAATACATTTTCAACTACCTCCCCCTGTCCAGGGCGAAACTGATTAAAACCAAAATACTGTGCAAGTAACGCGTGAGCGTTTTCCATAAATAACCCTGTCTTTATAATAAAAAGCCAGCTTAATAACTGGCTAAAGTTTCGCGAAAAGCGTAATAGTTTTGTTTGTAAAAAACCTAAAACTCGTCACATTCAACATTATGCTGCTTTAAGTCTTTATCGATAATAGTTTGCCAAAGCGGCGTTAGTTAGCACTGTTTTGCTGCAAACTTTGCGCTTTTACGGGGTATTTTTTCTCTAGTCTAAAGTAAGCTTTAACTGGGTTGTGATCTGAGCTTGCGGTAATAATTGACTCAGCATTCACTAGCTCTAAATCACGATAAAAAATATGGTCTAAATTATGCCCAAAAAATGTAGTACGCGAATCATTTTCCGGTATTGCCTCTACTAAACCTGCTGACTTCACTAACTCATCAATTGCAGCGCTACGCTGATCATTCCAAGTATTCATGTCACCAGCAAACACTATAGGTCCTTGGTGATCCTTCATTGCCTGTTTTACCACGCTTAATTGCGCCAAATATTCATCAATACCAAAGGTAAAGTTGATGCTGTGAATATTTACCACTAACAGCTGGCTTGCATCACTGAGTAGATAATATGACACCAGCATTGACTTAGGGAAGTTAATGTAAGGTTCGGCCTTTCTGAATACACAACTGCTAAGGGGTTTATCACGAGTTAGATTCATCACGCCTATGGGTTCGTCTGCAAAATTAAATGCGCGCGCCAGCAACATATAAAGCTCTTGCGTTTCAACAAACGATTTGAGTTCATCAGATAGTTGCGCTTCTTGTAAAAGCAATAAATCCGTACGTTCAACAAGTTGTTTTAATGTTTGATCCCAACCATCGCTTTGCTGCTTATATAGGTTCCAAGTGGTGACGTCTAAATTGCCGTGTCTATCAAGAGGTGCACTCGTGGTTTGTGTGATACATTGAGTCACTTGGCTTTGGCCTTGCTCATTCGTAAGCAGTACGTCGTCAGGTGGGATCACTGCAGCGTCATAAATGTAGAAAACCACCGCAACGATTGCGATAAGAGATAGAAAAATAATTTTGCGAATAATTTTTGCCATAGTGGGCTAATTCAACTCTGTACTTAGATTTAAAGTAATCTTTTCATTATAATAGCTCATTAGTTTAGTCACATAATCATTCTACATAAATTTTAGGTTACTTAGCTCCAACTTAACCTTTGTTAACAACGCGCCTGAGGAAAATACTATCAAGCACAATATGTATGAGTTTTACCAGCTACTAACCATAGCAGGGGTATTTCTGTATTGGCTAGTGATTGCAGGGATCAGCATTCGCGTCGTAGCTAAAAGGCGTTCTATTGGCGTTTCTCTTGCTTGGCTAATGATTATTTATATCGTGCCTTTAGGTGGTGCTTTTGCTTATTTGTTATTTGGCGAGCTTAATTTAGGTAAAAAAAGAGCCTTGCGAGCAGAGCTAATGTTTAAACCTTATGGTGAATGGTTTAAAAAACTCTATGAATATCGCCAATACCGACCTCATGTCGCCAGCCTTTACGGCCAATCTATTAGTGCGATCTGTGAGAAACAAGTCGGTATTCCCGCTTTAGCAGATAACAACCTCTCTCTATGTAGCGAAACCTATGAAATATTAGATCAGCTTATTGCTGATATAGAGCAAGCAAAGCAAACAATTTTATTAGAGTTTTACATTTGGCATCCCGGTGGCCGAGCCGACGATGTTGCCAATGCGCTAATAGAAAGTGCGATAAGAGGCGTTGAAGTTCGTTTGTTACTCGATGCTGCTGGCAGCAGACACTTTTTTAAAAGCAAATGGCCAAAATTAATGAAAAGCCACGGTATACAAGTGACAAGTGCACTTGAAGTATCACCTTTTCGGATGTTCTTTAGACGCTTAGATCTGCGCTTACACCGCAAAATTGTGGTGATTGACAACTCAATAGGTTACACAGGTTCAATGAATCTGGTTGACCCAAAATACTTCAACCAAGATGCCGGAGTTGGTCAATGGATTGATGTTATGGTACGGATCACCGGCCCATCTGTACCGGTATTAAACAGCATCCATGCTTGGGACTGGGAGGTAGAAACTAACGAGCGCTTTTTGCCTGAGCAGCCTAAATGCCTTACTCACGAAGACAGTGAAATTACCGATTTAGTCCAGGTGATCCCATCTGGCCCAGGCATGCGTGAAGAAGTGATTCACCGAGTATTGCTGCAAAGTATTTATCAAGCGCAAAAAAGTATCGTGATCACCACCCCCTATTTTGTGCCGAGCGACAACCTGCATATGGCACTTGTAATTGCTGCGCAAAGAAATGTTCAGGTCGATATCATCATTCCTGATAAAAACGACTCTATTATGGTTGAATGGGCTAGCCGCGCATTTTTTAGTGAGTTACTTGAAGCTGGGGTCAATATTCATCGCTTTAAAGGTGGGCTATTACATACCAAGAGTGTAGTAATAGACAGTAACCACTGTTTAATTGGTACCGTTAATTGGGATATGCGTAGCTTGTGGCTAAATTTTGAGGTTACCCTAGCGGTCGATAATCTGGAGTTCACCGAAAAGCTAGAGCGTGTCCAACAAGGCTATTTAGCTGATGCAGTAAAGGTTTCACAAGTTGAATGGGAAAAGCGCTCGATTGCTAGCCGTACAGCAGAGCGAATTTTCTACCTGTTTAGCCCATTGTTATAGCTTTCACAACAGCATCTATCCGTTTTTAAAAGCAGTTAACAATCAAAATAATCTGCAACTGCACATCAGGTTGTTATCGCAATATGCGTTATTTGGAATGATATGAATAAAGTTTTTATTATTGGCCTACCTCGAACCGGTACAACCAGTATCAGTGTCGCCATGTTAGATTATGGATTTAAAGTCGCCCATACGGCTTATACCAAACATGCTTTTACATTAGCAGATATAGTTTCAGACTCACCTTGCTTTTGCGATTACAAACAACTGGATGGTTTATTTCCAGGCTCCAAATTTGTATACCTAGAGCGTGATTTATCGCTCTGGATACCTTCTATGCAAATGCTAGTCAACAAGATGAAAGCTGAGCTTGACCTAACAACAGGCACCTTTAATCCAATTTTAAAGCGCACCTTTAATCACACCTTTGAACTTGCCACAACTGCTATCCCAGATGATGCTGAGCACCTTAAAGCCTGCTATTTACGTCATCAGAGGGAAGTTTTAGATTACTTTAATGGTCGCGATGATTTACTTCGCATCGACATTAGCGACAGCAGTAGCCTTAGCAGACTGCTGGAGTTTCTAGAGGTAGAATTTGACGGAGCACCTATTTTTCCGCACCTTAATATCGGCAAGAAAGTAGCGTGCTGGAAGGAGCACAAGCATCCAAATAAAGTCAACGCAAATAGCGCGGGACCTGAGCATCGCAAGTTCTTTGAGTACGCGAATAAGCGTAAGTAAGGTCAAAGGATACCTAACCATAGAACTACGCATGGAACTTACATCTTGAGCTTACGTATAGAGTTTACATGTTCAGCTTTGCATCAAAATAGTTGATAGGCATTAATCCATTAATGTAAAGACTCTTACCAGGTTAGCCGCTAACAAACCCCAGATGAGCCTTTTTAGTAAGAATTATATTGATAGCAATCTAATGAGCTATCAGCCGCTCGGGTATTAGCCAAAGTTAACAGCACATAATGGCTAAACATAATACTTAAACATGGGCGCTAAGGATAAAAGCTAAACATTAGCGCTAACCTTAGCTGTAGGAATGGATAAATTCAGATTCATTGGTCTTGAAGCTGCAAATAGCAAAAATCCCGTTATCTTTCGATAACGGGATTTTTTATTATATGGCGGTGAGCGAGAGATTCGAACTCTCGTTAGGGATTAACCTAAACACACTTTCCAGGCGTGCGCCTTCAGCCACTCAGCCAGCTCACCAATGCAATATCTTTTACGTGTTTAGCACCACGCCTGCTAAATCTTAATATCTGACAAACAGTTATTTGCTTAGCAACGGAGCGCTACTTTACTGAAATAGCCTAAATGCGTCAAGACAAATAAGCTTATTCACAAACGTTTGCATAATTGCTAATCAATAATACTAATCAATGTAATGGGTTGCTGTAATTATCTCCGAATTAGCTGAGCAAAAGGCAAAAAAAAGCCCGTTAATACGGGCTATTTTTTCTCGATAAGCATTAACGCTTAAGCGTTACCTTTTACTTTCATGTTCAAGCTAGCTGCAAAATCTAACATTCGGTCTAGTGGTTTTAGTGCATCTAAACGTAATGTGTCATCAACGAAGATCTCATGTTGACTTGGATCTTTATTTTCCAGCGCGCTTTCAATTGCTTTAAGGCCGTTCATTGCCATCCACGGACAATGTGCACAGCTCTTACAGGTTGCTCCGTTACCGCCTGTCGGCGCGGCAATTAGGTTCTTATCAGGTGCAGCTTGCTGCATCTTATAGAAGATCCCTTTGTCGGTTGCAACGATAAACGTGTCGTTATCCATCGTTTGGGCTGCTTTAATAAGCTGGCTTGTCGAACCAACAGCATCGGCAAGCTCCACAACACTTGCAGGAGACTCTGGATGTACTAATACCGCCGCATTTGGATGAATTTTTTTAAGCTCACGCAATGCTTTAGCTTGAAATTCATCGTGAACAATACATTCGCCCTGCCACATCAACATATCTGCGCCAGTTTGCTTAGCAATATAGCTGCCTAAGTGACGATCTGGACCCCAGATCATCTTTTTATCTTGGCTATCTAAGTGCTCCACAATTTCTAACGCGATACTTGATGTAACAACCCAATCAGCACGCGCTTTTACAGCAGCTGAGGTGTTGGCATAGACAACAACGGTATGGTCTGGATGAGCATCACAAAATTCGCTGAAGGTATCAATTGGACAGCCGAGATCAAGCGAGCATGTTGCTTCTAATGTCGGCATTAGAATTGTTTTATCAGGGCTCAAGATTTTAGAGGTTTCCCCCATAAACTTAACGCCTGCAACAATTAAGGTTTTTGCAGGGTGATCACGGCCAAAACGCGCCATTTCTAACGAATCAGATACACAACCGCCCGTCTCTTCAGCTAAAGCTTGAATTTCAGGATCTGTATAATAATGGGCAACGAGTACCGCATCTTTATCTTTTAAAAGCTGCTTAATTTTGGCTTTTGATTCAGCTTTTGCTTCATCAGATAAAGGAATAGGTTTAGCCGGAAAAGGATAATCAATATTTTCGATAATTGGGGCAAACGCGCTCATAGTACAACCAAAGGGCAATAACAGATTAGCGGAATTATACGGAATAGTTCACAATTTTAAAACTCTTATAGCGATATTGAGCATAAAAAAAGGCGCTCAAATAAGCGCCTTTTAACCTGTTGAAATCCTTTAATATAACGAGCTCTAATACTGGAATTATTGCATCGCTAATAGCATTTCTTGTGGTTGCTCTAGATAAAGTTTCCATAAATTGCAGAAACGAGCAATCGTGCCACCATCTATCACGCGGTGATCACCAGACCAACTCACTTGCATGATCTTACGCGCTTCGACTTCACCTTTATCATTAAACCTTGGTAACACCTGCAGCTTACCTAAAGCCACAATTGCAACCTCTGGTTTATTAATTATTGGGGTAGCGACTGTACCGCCAAGCGCGCCAATGTTTGAAATTGAAATGCTGCCACCTTTAAGATCTGCTGGAGATACACGACCGCTGCGAGCTGCGTTAGTTAACCGAGTGATTTCAGCAGCGACTTCTAGAATGGTTTTGTCTTGAACGTTTTTAACGTTAGGCACCAGTAAACCCACTTTTGAGTCAACGGCCATACCGATATTATGACTCGCTAAAAACGTTTGCTCAGTACAGTCGGCATTCACTTGGCTGTTCATATCCGGAAATTGCGCTAACGCCAGAGACATAGACTTCATAAAGAACGGCATCATAGTGAGCTTTAGCTCATCTGTTGAGTATTTCTTCTTCATGCTTTCACGTAATGCAACTAATTTTGTTAAATCAAATTCCTCACAGTAAGTAAAGTGAGGAATTGTGGAAACCGATTCCGTCATCATCTTCGCCATTACTGCGCGAACGCCCTTAATTGGCTCTACTCTATCTGCACTATTGCTGCTTGCTGATGCAGTGTTGTTAGCGACAGAAGCATTATTACCAGAACTAGTATTGACAACATTGCTCGCTACTTCGGAACGTTGAGCAACAACCGCAGTTGTTTGACCTGATTGATGACGCTCAATATCTTCTTTATACACGCGACCATTCTTACCAGTACCAGTCACGGTAGCAATATCAAGATCTAAACTACGTGCTAAGCGGCGCACAGCTGGGCTAGCTAACGCTTTGCCCTGTGCAACAGGTCCAGCATTCTGTACTTGTTGCTCTTTAGCACTATCAGCTGTGGCATTACTTTGTGTGCTAGTAATAGCAGGCGTTTCATTTACCACTTCAATGGCAAATAGCGGTGCATGTACTTTAGCTAGTTGGCCTTTACGGTAATGTAGCTTGGCAATTTTACCGTTTTTAATTGCCGGGATTTGTACAAGTGCTTTGTCGGTCATTACATCGGCAATAGGTTGATCTTCAACTACAGAATCACCTTCTTCGACTAACCATTCAACCAGTTCACACTCAACGATCCCTTCACCGATATCCGGCAATAGGAACTCTTCAATAATAACGCCTGCTGTAGCATTATTCTGTACGCTTACTGCATCGTCTTGTTCAACGGCTACATATGCTGCTTGTGCTTCTGAGGTGCTTTCGCCCTCTTCTGCAACATCAACGGAATACAAAGGTGCATGCACTTTTGCGATCTCACCTTTAGCGTAAAACAGTTTAGTGATCACACCAGCATTTGGCGCAGGGATCTGCACTAATGCTTTATCAGTCATTACATCGGCAATAGGCTGATCTTCAACCACACTATCACCTTCTTCAACTAACCATTCAACCAGCTCGCACTCAACAACGCCTTCGCCGATATCCGGTAGGATAAAATCTTTAATCATGGCCGGCTCCTAAAAATTGACTGAAGCTAAGATCGCTTCATACGTCTTTAATGCGTCTGGCATATATTCTTTTTCATGGATCAACGGATATGGTGTATCCAGTCCACATACGCGCGCAATTGGCGACTCAAGATATAAGAAACACTCTTGTTGGATTGTCGCGGCAATTTCGCCAGCAAAACCACCGGTTAATGGCGCTTCATGGTTGATCAGTAAGCGGCCGGTCTTTTTAACGGATTCAGCTACCGTATCAACATCCCAAGGTGAAAGCGTTCTTAGGTCAATAATTTCACAAGAAATACCTTTTTTCGCCGCTTTTTCAGCAGCATGCTCAAGGATTTCCATCTGTGCGCCCCAACCCAACAAGGTAATATCACTACCTTCTTGAACCACTTCAGCCTTACCCAGCTCGATAATATGTTCACCTTCAGGCACTTCACCAACAGAGGCACGATAAAGACGTTTTGGCTCAAAGAAGATCACTGGATTTTTATCGCGAATAGAGGCAATTAATAACCCTTTCGCTTGCTCTGGATTACGTGGCACAACCACTTTTAACCCTGGAGTTTGCGTAAAGTAGGCTTCTGGTGATTGTGAATGATAATGACCACCTGCAATACCACCGCCATAAGGCGTTCTAAATACCAGCCCGCCAACATCAAACTCGTTACCACTACGGTATCTAAACTTGGCGCTTTCATTAACGATTTGATCGATTGCAGGAAAAATATAATCAGCAAATTGTATTTCAGCTACCGCAGTCATGCCGTTTGAGGCTAAACCATTGGCAAAACCAGCAATACCTTGCTCAGTCAGTGGTGTATTGAAACAGCGATCACGACCAAACTTCTCTTGCAGACCAGATGTAGCTCTAAATACCCCACCAAAGTGTCCGACATCTTCGCCAAACACCGTCATTGTTTGATCCGCTTCCATTTCCGAGCTTAGGGCTTCGTTAATGGCTTGCAACATATTCATTTGAGCCACGGCTTATATTCTCCCTGCGCTTTTTGGATAGGATTCTGGATACTTCTTAATATGCTTTTTAAGTTCGGCTAACTGCTTTTCTAGAATAGGCGTTGGCTTATCGTAGACATCGGTAATGATTTCATCGATATGCGGCGTCGGCACTTTTTCAGCGACTTTCAGCTCAGCTAACACTTCTTCACGATATTTAACGTAAAGCTCACTGTCTGTTTGCTCGTCCATCCAGCCTTTATTTACCATCCACAACTTAAAGCGTTTAACCGGATCATGTTGCTGCCATTTTGCCTCTTCCTCTTTAGAGCGATATCCAGAAGGATCATCCGATGAAGAGTGTGCACCAAGGCGGTATGTCATGGCTTCAATTAACACTGGCGCATTATGCTCAAGTGCATAAGCACGGGCTTGCTGAGTCGCAGCAAGTACTGCCAGCATATCGTTACCATCGACACGGATAGTATGCATGCCATAACCCACACCGCGGCTTGCAATACCATTGCCTTTAAACTGTTCATCAGTTGGCGTTGAAATGGCGTAACCATTATTGCGGCAGAAGAAAATAACCGGCGTGTTCAACACCGCGGCCATATTTAACCCGGCGTGAAAATCACCTTCAGATGCAGCGCCCTCTCCAAAATAACAGATAGCGATATTGCGCTTTCCTTGGCGCTTTAGGCTGTATGCAACGCCCGTTGCTTGGGGAATTTGAGTGGCTAGTGGTGATGAAATCGTTTGATAATTTAATGCTTGGCTGCCGTAATGAATTGGCATTTGGCGGCCTTTACCAAAATCTTTCTCATTACTGAACATTTGATTCATAAACTGCTCAGTGGTGAAACCACGATAACGTAGCGCAGCATGTTCACGGTATTGAGCCAAAATAACATCGCCATCATCTAACGCGGCAGTGCTACCAATAATAGAGGCCTCTTCACCGGTACAGGTCATGTAAAAACTAATACGACCTTGACGCTGCGCCCCCAACATACGCTCGTCTAGTACGCGAGTAAACACGCAGGTATCGTGGATCTTTTTGGCTAACGTCTCGTCGATAACAGGTAAAACCGCGTTTTCATAGGCGGTGCCGTCTGCTTGTAACACTTTTAAAATTGGGATCGCCAATGAGTCTTTATCAAGAAAGCTCACGCGATGGACTGTTTCAGCATTCGTTGTTGCGTTGCTCATAATGTGCTCTTGTTATTGATGGCGTCGCTTTATGACTTGCAGCAACGCCTTTCTATTTTAATACGCGGGAAGAACATTACGTTAACGTAAACTAACTCTCAATACTTCCCATCATTGAAACGACAACTTAGCAGCTCATTGCATGTATATATTGGTTTACATGCACAGTTATTCATTCAGCAGCTAATCGATATTGCTATCGTCTGCAGCCTTTAGCATAAGCACAGTGCGTTGCCCAACGGGCACTTTGGCATTGGGGAACACAATGGCTTCAAACTCATGTTCAATTTTTACCTCTTGTCCGCCCTCTTTAGCTAAAATATACCCTTGTGGGAAGGCTGTGAAATTTTCGACATCGTTAGCGAAAGTAAATTCAAAATCATCGAAACGTTTATTCACCGAACGGCATACTTGGTAAAGGTTAAGACGTTTTAAATCGAATTTCGGCAGTTGCAGATCTTTGCCGCTAAGCAGCAAAGTCAGCATCTCTTTCATTGCGATAAAGCGAGTCATATCGTTTTGCCCCATAGGGAAAACTTTACCCAGTTCAATGGTAAATGCGTCGGCTTGATAATTTTGAGAAGAAAAATAACTAAAGGTAGTAGTTGGTTCGTGGTGAAATAAGATGGTGTTTACACCGCAAGACTCGAGAAACATGATCTGTTGGCGGCTATATTTACGTTGCCCACGGTAGGGATAAATAGCAAATTTCTCATGCTTTGAACCTCGAATTGCAGTATGTAAATCATAATGAATTCGTTGACGTTCACCCTCTTGCGACATAAAGAACTTATCAACATATTGCTCTAAATTCTTAGCCCTTACTCGCTCAGCGTTAACCAATCCTTCTCCTGCTGAGTGCGCCCCATTAAATAGTCGATTCAGGTTTTCTTCAATAAAGCGGGTGCCATTGTGAATTGCGGCAGGGTTACCAATTAAAAACAGCACTCGCTCGGTTAAGGCGATGTCTTCACTGAGTAACTGAGTCATTAACTCATTACACAGCTCAATGGGAGCTGTTTCATTACCGTGAACCGCACAAGAAAGGACAATATCCTTAGTGTGCTCCACATTGAGTGGTTCAAATACTATTACACCTGTATCCCAAACCTGAACATGAATTTGATTATCAAGTGTAAACTCAAAGGACTCTGCTATGTGTTGAGGGTGTGCCAGAGTCAGCGCTAAAAAGTCCTTAGACTGTTTCAATTCGTGAAACACAAACTACTCCTTATTATTGGTTTGTCAGCTTAACGTCACGCAAGATCCAGTAAACACTAGCTATCTCGTTGGCGACAGTCACTAATTCTGCCTGGAATAGTAGCATAATTGCTCACCAATTCTGCTAAGGATTTACCAAGCTTTGTTTAACAATTATTCAGGTAAACCAATTTAAGCTTGCAATGGTCGTCAAAATAAAACAAGATAAAGCCATCTAGCCATCCAAACGGCTAAATTTAGTAACTGATAACACTAGCTAACAGTTAACTATGTAGTTTTGGTTTTAAGGAGAACAGCAATGGCATTAGCAACATTTGGCGCAGGGTGTTTTTGGGGAGTAGAGTATTTTTTCCGTAAAGTTAACGGTGTACGTGATTGCACTTGTGGCTATATGGGCGGAAAAGATCAATTTACCCGCTACCTAGATGTCAAACAAGGCATCACGGGACATGCTGAAGTTGTGCAGGTTGAGTTCGATCCAGCCATTGTATCTTTTGACGATTTATTAGCTATTTTTTGGCAAAATCATAATCCCACCACCTTAAATCAACAAGGTGGCGATATTGGTAGCCAATATCGTAGTACTATATTTTTCCACGATAAAACTCAAAAGCAGCAAGCTGAAGCGTCAAAGCTTGGGCTAATTAAAAGCCAAAAATGGGGAAGCCGAGCCATAGTGACCGAAATCGTTCCTTGCCAGCAGTTTCATCAAGCTGAAGACTACCATCAAGATTATTTGGCTAAAAATAACCTTCCAAGCTGCCATATAAGCTACTAAGCATAGCGCGACCAATAAAAAGGCACCCTAAGGTGCCTTTTTCGTTCTAAAAATTCACATTACTTTAATGCATCAGCCACAATCGCTTGCGCTTCTTTAAGTAAGGTCGCCAAATGTGCTTCACTGACAAAGCTTTCAGCATACAGCTTAAATAAAGCTTCGGTACCTGACGGACGAGCCGCAAACCAGCCGTTGTCAGTAACCATTTTAATGCCGCCTATCGCTGCGTTATTACCCGGCGCATGAGTTAGCTTTTGTAAAATACTATCTCCTGCAAGGGTATCAGCAGTAATTGCATTAGCATCGATTTTTGAAAACTTAGCTTTATCTTCTAGGCTTACAGGGCTATCAATCCGCTGGTAATAACTTTTGCCGAACTGCGCTTCAAGCTCATCATATCGCTGTTGTGGCGTTTTGCCGGTAACAGCTAAGATCTCAGCCGCTAACAAACAAAGAATAAAACCATCTTTATCTGTACACCAAGTACTACCATCTTTTCTTAAAAATGCAGCACCAGCGCTTTCTTCACCACCAAACGCAAACTCGCTATTACCTAGACCGTCAACAAACCATTTAAAGCCTACTGGCACCTCAGCCATTTGTTTATTGTGCAGCGCACAAACTTTATCAATCATCGCGCTTGAGACCAGTGTTTTACCAATCACCATCTCGGCGGTCCACATAGGGCGATGGGTAACAAGGTAATCAATTGCAACTGCAAGAAAATGGTTAGGATTCATCAAGCCACTGCCAGGGCAAACAATACCGTGGCGGTCGAAGTCAGGATCATTACCTAAACATAAATCAAAATTATCTTTATGTTTTAATAAACCAGCCATAGCATATGGAGACGAACAATCCATACGGATTTTACCGTCTTTATCAAGCGGCATGAACGCAAAGCTAGGGTCGACACTTTGGTTGACAACCGTAAGGTCAATGCCGTAATGCGCAGCAATCGGTTGCCAGTAGTCAATACCTGAACCACCTAGTGGATCAATACCTAACTTTATCTTGGAATCTGCAATAGCCTGCATATCGATGACATTGGCAAGATCTTCTACATAGGGTGTAATTAAATCTTTTTCTGTCAGCAATTCACTTGCTAACGCATCTTGGTAACTCACCTGCTTAACGCCGGTGAGATTACTTGCAAGATATTCATTAGCTTTATCTTGGATCCAATTGGTGATCTCACCTTCCGCTGGGCCACCATGGGGCGGATTGTATTTAATCCCACCGTCTTGAGGCGGATTATGCGATGGAGTAACAATCAAACCATCAACTAAAGCCTGACCTGATGGACTTTTATTGGCGCAAATAATCGCATGAGAAACGACCGGTGTAGGCGTGTAACCGTCATTCTTATGAATCACGACATTTACGCCATTTGCCACCAATACCTCAATAACTGAAATAGCAGCAGGCTGAGATAATGCGTGGGTATCGATACCTAGAATTAGCTGACCAGTGATATTCGCTTGTATGCGGTAATCAGCGACAGCTTGGGCAATTGCGACGATGTGTGCTTCATTGAAGCTACTATTTACGGCACTACCACGATGGCCAGATGTACCAAAGGTGACCTGTTGTGTCACATCTTCTACATTGGGTTGTAAGCGGTAATATAGGCTAACGAGTTTTGGGATATTGACCAAATCCTTTTGCTCAGCAATCAATCCTGCTCTCTTATGTGTAGCCAAGTACGTTCTCCTTTATGGCGTTGTAATAAACACTGAACCTTTTATAGTTTCAGCTTACAGCTTTTATATTAATAATTTATGTCTGCCTTAAAGCCGACAAAGGTTTGCCGATATTGAGCAAACCTTGAGTTAATGGCCTTTAACGATTCAGAATTTACAATTAACCGTTAAATTTTAGCTGCGATCTCACTTATCTGCACTTCATCAGTACCAAACTGCATTAACACTTCTGACAAAATAGTGCGCTTTTTTGCAGTGTTATTATTGGTAGTAACCCAAAATCCACTTTGACCAATCTCTTTCGGGTTAGCAGACTTACTGGCTTTTAATAACGCTTCCTTTGAAGTCGCGAAATATAAGCGGTCACGCCCTTGGATCTGTAATACCTGCTCAAATTGCTTAGGCGATGCTAAATACACAGTATCTAGAATAAATAAGAAGCGCCCTACTGCACCTTTCTGATTCGCTAGTAGCTCTGCGTCAATTAACTGATTAAAGTCAGAGACCGCTTTTACTGCTGCGACAGGCTTTTTAACTACCTTTTCAACCTTAGGAGTTTGTTCAAGGCTTGGATGACTGATCTCTTCAGGAGCATCTTCAACCACAGATTCAACTTGTAGTCCCAATATACGGCGCAAAATATCCGAAGCGCTCTCGCCAATTTGTTCTGTTTTACTGGCGATGTGTCGATAAAGCTCTTCATCAACTTCGATATATTTCATAATGGTAGTCTTCCTTAAGTAAAAAAGCGGAATAGCGTTGTTTTAATGCGATCGATCGCAAACGATCCCGAATTATTCGCCCAGTGTAGCGAGGTTTAGTGCCTTGATAAAGCGCCATTAAATGAAAACTGCGATCCAACTGAAAAAGAACTCATTTAACAAGCGATCTTTGCCGATATTTTCTCCTCTTGTGGTGATTTTATGGCTAATAGTTGGTTTTCTTAGCTAACCAAGGCACAATCTGCGCCAAATTTACGTTACCAAGGCAGCCAGAAAATGCATTACACCACCAGTGGCCAAGGACCCGTTGTTATTCTCATTCACGGTCTTTTTGGCGATCTCGATAATTTAAAAGCACTTGGTAAAGAGTTGGAAACCGACTATACAGTGGTGCGTGTTGATGTACCCAATCATGGTGCAAGTCCACATATCAGCGCAATGAATTATCAAACCCTAGCTGACAACATGGCTGACTTTATCGGGCAGCTTTGTAGTAAGCATGGATGTAACAACGTGACGCTTGTTGGACACTCTATGGGCGGTAAGATCGCAATGGCAACTGCACTTAACTACCCGCAATGGGTTAATAAGTTAGTGGTTGCCGATATTGCCCCAGTTAGCTACCAAAGCCGTCATGACGCAGTATTTGCTGCATTAGAAAGCATGCCAGTTAATGAACTTACCGATCGCCGACAGGCCTTAACTCATATGCAGGCATCCAGCATTGATGATGGCACCGCACAGTTTTTATTAAAATCATTAACTAGAACAGCTACTGGTTTTGCGTGGAAAATGAATCTTTCGGGACTTAAAAGCAGTTATCCAGATATTATTGCCTGGCCAGAGTTTGGCGCTGTCTATGAAGGCCCTTGCCTATTTGTCCGCGGCGGAGATTCTGATTACATTACAGCCGAACACCGCCAAGCGATTATGAGCCAATTCCCAAATGTAAAAGCCAAAACGATTGCTGGCACCGGTCACTGGCTACATGCTCAAAAAGCCAACATTTTTAATCGTATAGTTAAAGATTTCATCACTAGCTAGTATGGTAATTTTCGCGAGAGAAACATGTAAAGCTTATAGCCGCTCGAAAACTTATATGGTATATTCGCGCAACTTTTTTGGCCTAGAAAGGAATGGCAAATGCTAATGCAATATATGGAACAGATTGAAGCACTCGGCTTAAACCTGTTTTTTGCAGCCATTTTCTTTTTTATCGGTATGGCCATTCAAGATGTACTCAAGCAAGGTAAAGTGCCAAAGTTTGGGCGTTACATCGTTTGGCTAGTGTTATTTCTCGGCTGTGCCGGGTTTATTGCAAAAGGGATTATACAGATGACCTGGGAAGGCTCAGGTATCGGGTAAATACGAATTCAATGGCAAAAGAAACATCAGATAGAACCACCATTGATCTGTTTGCAACAGAAAAGCGACGTGGTAGGCCTCGCAGCAATCCGTTGCCGCGCGACCAACAGCTCAAAATTAATAAAAGAAACCAGATTCAGCGTGACCGAGCTAACGGATTAAAGCGAATAGAGTTAAAGGTGTCACAAGATTTGTATGACGCCTTGAATGAACAAGCTGTGGCCAGTAATATCAGCCGCAGCCAACTAATCGAATCTATACTACAAAAGCAGGTTAGTAACTAACCCACTTTTTATATACGTGCACCATTAATAGTTAACTAGATATTAAAGGAACAACAATGGCAACTGTAGGTCTTTTTTTCGGGTCTGATACAGGCAACACCGAAGCCGTCGCCAAAATGATCCAGAAAAAACTGGGCAAGCAAATGGTTGAGGTAAAAGATATTGCCAAAAGTACCAAGGAACAAATCGCAGATTACGATCTGTTGATTTTCGGCATTCCAACTTGGTATTACGGTGAAGCGCAATGTGATTGGGACGATTTCTTCCCAGAACTTGAGCAAATTGATTTTGAAGATAAATTAGTCGCAATCTTTGGTTGTGGTGATCAGGAAGATTACGCAGAGTACTTCCTTGACGCTATGGGCATGGTTAACGAAATCGTTGAAGCGCGTGGCGCTGTTGTAATTGGTCACTGGCCAACTGCAGGTTACGATTTTGAAGAATCAAAAGGCCTAGCAGATGAAAACCACTTTGTTGGTTTAGGTATCGATGAAGATCGTCAACCAGAACTAACTGAAGAGCGCGTTGACGCTTGGGTTAAACAGATCTACGAAGAGATGTGTTTAGCAGAGCTAGAAGACTAACAAAACTCGCTAAGGTATTTTTACTTTAGTATTTTTTGATAGTAAAAGCGGCATATTAATATGCCGCTTTTTTGTCCGCGCTGTTAGCGTGTCAGTTTAATTCGACTCTTGGACTAAGAGTCGCACGGTGAGTGTTATAGCATGGTAAGTGGTTCGTCTACTGAGCATTGGGACATTTTTTGTGCTGTTGTCGATAACTATGGTGATATCGGTGTCACTTGGCGCCTAGCTAAGCAATTAGCTAATGAAAAACAAATTGATATTACACTTTGGGTCGATGACTTAAATAGCTTTTCGCATATCTTACCCCAGCTCGATCCACAACTTACCACCCAAGTTCATTACGGGATCACCATCAATCAATGGACAGTGCCTTTAGCTCTGACCTATCAGCCAGGTGCTGTTTTGATTGAAGCATTTGCCTGCGAACTGCCAGATGAAGTCAAAACTGTACTGTTAAAACTGCATAGTGATTACAAAGCAGATAGCAGTAAACAAAAGCCGCCAGTGTGGATTAACCTTGAGTACCTCAGTGCTGAGTCTTGGGTCGAAGGCTGCCATGGTTTACCCTCTATGCAACCAAGCGGATTAAAGAAGCACTTTTATTTCCCTGGTTTTACAGATAAAACCGGTGGTCTGCTTTGTGAAGGTGCTTTACTAAAGCAGCGCGAAGAATGGCAAAACGATCCACAAAATAAAATGGCATTGTTTGCACAATTAGGTCTTAAGGGCATAGAGGTTCAAGATAACGTCATTAGTGTGTTTAGCTATGAGTCCTCTGCCCTGTTAGCCCTATGTCAACATTGGCAGCAAAGTGAACAAACAACTCATGCGCTCATCCCAAAAGGTAGAAGCCTGAATAGTTTACGTTCAATCTTGCCAACGCAGGTAGACCAGTTAACAAGCGGTGAACAGATAAAACTCGGTAACTTAATCATCCACATTTTGCCAATGACAGATCAAGAGAGCTACGATAAGCTACTTTGGAGCTGTGATTTTAATATTGTGCGCGGTGAAGATTCGTTCTTACGTGCCCAATGGGCTGCAAAACCGTTCATTTGGCACATTTATGTGCAAGAAGATGACTATCATCTAATAAAATTAGATGCCTTTATGCAGCTTTACTGTAATAATCTGCCGCCAGAATTAGCTAAAAGCTGGAAAGCGCTCAATCTTGCCTTTAACCAAGAACAAGACACACAAGCGACCCAGCACTGGCAACAAATTAATTTAGCCAATTTGCCGTTGTTGCAACATGCAGCTCAATGGCCAATTGACGCGATAAATGATGTAGATCTTGTTTCTCGACTAGTTCAATTCGTCAAAAATAGCTAAGATACTACGTTTAAATAGAAAAACCTAAAATAGGAAATAGTATAATGAAAACTGCTCATGAACTCCGTCCTGGTAACGTGATCATGTTAGATGGCAGCCCATGGGTTGTTCAAAAAACTGAAACAACTCGTTCTGGCCGTAACGCTGCTATCGTTAAATTAAAGCTTAAGCACGTTCTACAAGATTCTACTACTGAAAGCACCTTCAAAGGTGAAGACAAGATGGAAGATATCATTCTAGAGCGTCTAGACTGTACTTACTCTTACTTTGCTGATCCTATGTATGTATTCATGGATGCTGAATACAACCAGTACGACGTTGAAGCTGAAAACCTAGGTGATGCTGCAGCATACATCGTTGACGGTATGGAAGAGAACTGCCAAGTAACTTTCTACGAAGGTAAAGCAATCTCTGTTGAACTACCAACTTCAGTAGTACGTGAAGTAACTTACACTGAGCCTTCAGCTCGTGGCGATACTTCAGGTAAAGTAATGAAGCCAGCGACTATCACTGGTGGCGGTACATTAAGTGTTGCTGATTTCGTTAAGACTGGCGACATGATTGAAATTGACACTCGTACTAACGAGTTCAAAAAGCGCGTTTAATCTTAACCACGCTTATTAAAAGCCAGCATTTGCTGGCTTTTTTGCATTTAAAATTCATGTCTATAATTTAGCCATTTAATACCAGCTAAGGCGATATTTTTAAAATGCTAAATTAGGCTTTATATTGCGGCTTGTTGTAACTTTGCCACCACTCACACTGCAAAAAACCGCCAAAACAGCATAAAACACTTTTCGATTAAGTATTAAAGCCAGCAAATAAGATCATATTCTTTTTTAACCCATCAAATTAGGCATTTAATCCTTTATTTGTTGTTTGATTTTAGCTATTGTGCCAGCAACTAAGCCAAATAAGTATTTGGCTCATATTTATAGAAGCATTTTCGAGGTGTAGATGCGCCCAATTATCAAATCCAATAAACTAGATTCTGTGTGTTATGACATTCGCGGTCCGGTGCATAAAGAAGCCCGTCGACTAGAAGACGAAGGTCACCGTATTCTAAAGCTGAACATAGGCAACCCTGCCCCATTTGGATTTGAGGCCCCAGAAGAGATCGTACGTGATGTGATCTTGAATCTACCAAGTGCGCAAGGCTACTGTGAATCTAAAGGCCTATTCTCTGCTCGTAAAGCGATTGTACAGCACTATCAATCTCAAGGTATTTTCGGTGTTGATATCGAGGATATCTACATAGGTAATGGTGTATCTGAGCTGATTGTAATGGCTATGCAAGGCCTACTAAACAGCGGCGATGAAATTTTAGTGCCTTCGCCAGATTATCCACTTTGGACAGCAGCTGTGCATCTATCAGGGGGTAAAGCACAGCATTACCGCTGTGATGAAGAGTCTGACTGGTTCCCAGATCTTGAAGATATCAAGAGCAAAATCACCCCAAGAACCCGCGGTATTGTGTTAATTAACCCAAATAACCCTACTGGCGCAGTCTATTCAAAAGAATTGATCTTGGAAGTAATTGAGCTATGTCGTCAAAACGATATGATTTTATTTGCCGATGAGATCTACGACAAGATTTTATACGATGAAGCAGTACATATTCCTGCTGCTAGCTTATCTGACGATATCTTAACCGTTACCTTTAATGGTCTGTCAAAAGTGTATCGCGCAGCAGGCTTCCGTGTAGGTTGGATGATGCTTACTGGTAACAAGAAAGCAGCTAAAAGCTACGTTGAAGGCTTAGATATGCTGGCCTCTATGCGCCTGTGTGCAAACGTACCAAGTCAGCACGCAATTCAAACAGCTTTAGGTGGTTATCAGAGCATTCAAGAATTAGTTCAGCCAGGCGGCCGTTTACGCGTTCAGCGTGATGCTTGTGTGGATATGCTTAACTCGATCCCTGGCGTTAGCGTCAAAACACCAAAAGGCGCGTTATATGCGTTTGCTAAACTTGATCAAAAGAAATTTAACCTTCGAGATGATGAGCGTTTAGTTCTGGATTTACTAAAAGACCGTAAGATCCTCTTAGTTCAAGGCTCAGCCTTTAACTATCCAGAGCCGGATCATGTACGGGTAGTATTCCTACCATACAAAGAAGAGTTAACCAAAGCACTATCAGAATTTGGTGACTTCTTAGGTAACTACAAGCAATAACTGTAGCCTTACAAAACCTTGCTAAAAGATAATTAATCTATTTATCAATGTTTAACAATTAAAAACGACCTTAGGGTCGTTTTTTTATATATTAACTATGCTAGTCTCAAGGAGTCATCGTCAGTGCTAGATTAAAGGAAGATTATGAGTCATTTATTTGCCCACTTAGCTAGAATGAAATTAATTCAACGCTGGCCACTCATGTATAATGTAAGAACTGAAAATGTACAAGAACACTCCTTGCAAGTCGCTATGGTCGCGCACTCACTGGCAATTATTAGCAACAAAATATTTGATGGCAACTACGACCCATACCAAGCGGCAACCATTGCCATATTTCATGACGCCAGTGAAATTTTAACAGGTGATCTCCCCACTCCAGTAAAGTACTTCAATAAAGAAATCGAAGCCGAATACAAAAAGATTGAAGCCATCGCCGAGCAGCGTTTGCTGGAAATGGTGCCCGATGAATTTAAACAAGATTACCAAGCACTGTTAACCAGTGAACACGCGGACCCGGAATACAAAGCGTTAGTAAAATCAGCAGACACGCTTTGTGCATACCTTAAATGTTTAGAAGAAAAACGTGCTGGCAATAGCGAGTTCAGCACGGCTCAAAAACGTCTAGAACAACGCCTTAAAGGCGATACAAACCCAGCGGTCAGCTATTTTATTGAACACTTTATTCCCAGCTTTACCCTAGATTTAGACGATATCAATAAATTGCTTTAATGCCTTGAGGAAACTGCATGACAGATCCAGTATGGAATGAGCGACGCTTAGGCGAAGACAAGCAAAGACGTAATGATCACCGCAGCCCGTTTCAGCGCGACCGTGCTCGTATTCTGCACTCGGCTGCTTTTCGTCGATTACAGGCTAAAACGCAAGTGCTAGGCGTAGGCATGAATGATTTTTATCGCACCCGCCTCACCCACTCTTTAGAAGTATCACAAATTGGCACAGGTATTTGCGCGCAGCTTAAACAAAAACAGCCACAATATGATCCACTGCTCGACTCAATGAGCCTGATTGAATCTCTGTGTCTGGCGCATGATATCGGCCACCCGCCATTTGGCCATGGCGGTGAAGTGGCACTCAATTACATGATGCGTGAACACGGCGGATTTGAAGGCAATGGGCAAACGTTTCGAATACTTACCGGTTTAGAGCCCTACACTGAACATTTTGGTATGAACCTATGTCGGCGAACTTTACTTGGGATCTTAAAGTACCCTGCGCCGTACAGCCAACTTTGTAGTACGGACAAACACACCAAAGTTGAAAAGTTCAGGCAATTAAAACCCGCTGACTGGACGCCAGTTAAAGGTATTTTCGATGATGATTTAGCCATACTTGACTGGGTGCTTGAGCCTTTGTCTCAATCAGATAAAGCGCTATTTCTATCCAGTTATGCCCCAAACAACAGCAAACATAAGCGTACTCGTTTTAAATCGTTAGATTGCTCAATTATGGAGCTAGCTGACGATATCGCTTACGCTGTACACGATTTAGAAGATGCCATAGTAATGGGGATAGTAAATGAATCACAGTGGCGCAGTGATGTTACTCTGGCCCTAGCTGATACCAACGACGAGTGGATAAAACATGAGTTTGCTACCATAAGCCAGCGATTGTTCTCGGTTAAACATCATGAACGTAAAGATGCTATTGGCACTTTAGTTAACGGCTTCGTCACCGCAATATCTATTCAGCAAGTCGATGGCTTTGAAGAACCTCTTCTTAAATACAACGCAGCATTAGAACCTGCTTTTGACCATGCGCTTAGCGTGTTAAAGCAGTTTGTGTTTAAGTATGTGATCCGCAAACCAGAGATCCAAATGCTGGAATACAAAGGCCAACAGATTGTCATGGAGCTATTTGAAGCTTTTATTTCTGATCCTGAGCGACTCCTGCCACTCAATACTCAAGAGCGTTGGCTAGCAACAGAGGCTAAACAAGGTAACAGCCACCGCGTTATTGCTGACTATATTTCCGGCATGACAGATGAGTTTGCCGCTAAGTTGCATCAACACCTATTTAGCGCAAAATCGGGGTCAATGATGGAGCTTAGTAGTGAGTTTTAGTGAATCAAATTAATGTGGTAGTTTCACGTAAATAGCAAAAAGGCACTCAATGAGTGCCTTTATCATTTTACAGCTATGTCTTATCAGCCTGGAAAAAATCCTTTCACACCAGCGGCAATAACTTCGATACCGATAGATAGCATTAATAGACCCATTAGACGGGTAATAACGTTAATTCCTGTGTTACCGAGGATTTTAAAGATAATTGGCGCCATTCTAAACAGAGTAAAACTAAGTAAGCCAAATAGAATCACAGTGATAGACATACCAATAAGGTTTTCTAGACTGTTGTGCTCAGCAGCCGATACGATAACTGAACTAATTGCACCTGGGCCTGCCATTAACGGCAAAGCTAATGGCACAACCGCAACAGATTCCATACCGGATGCTTCACGGTCTTCCTCTTTGTTACGCTTTACTTCACCAAGTTTACCTTGCAACATCGACATCGCGATAATTGCAATCAAGGTACCGCCCGCGATCCTAAATGCCGATAGCGAAATGCTAAACATATTTAAGATATGTTGGCCTGCAAATATCGTCACTAGCAAAATCACCACCACAGCAAAGTTAGCGACTTTGCCGGTATGGTTACGCTCAGCTTCGGTTTGGTGGCTGGTTAAGCTCACAAAAACCGGTAACAATCCAAATGGATTAATTATCGCAATTAAGCCAAGAAAAAATTTAACGTAGAGTGTTAAATCCAACGTCTTACCCTCAACGCGCCCAAGGCGTTATGTGTTCATAAAAAATGTGGCGCTACTCTAACTCATGACTCTTAAAACCAAAAATGAGATTTTCTATCCTAAATCACAACTTTGAATAATAGTTATCAATTTACAATTCAATCACTGTCTTTAAATCACAACATCTTGTCGCCATTATGGTTATAAAATTACAAAAAGCAGGCAAAATGGGCTTTTCATCACAGATTAAAGGCGCTATTACGTGTAATTTTTCTTCATAGGTAGAATTTTAGAGCACCAGAGAATGTTTAGCCAAATTAGCTTTGGCTAAATTTTTTCAGGATTGCGACTATGACAATAACCAATGAGCAACAACTCAATCTATTAGTTGAACGAGTAAAAACCGCGCAACAGATATTTGCTAACTACTCTCAGCAAGAAGTCGATAAAATCTTTCGAGCTGCCGCGCTTGCTGCGGCTGACGCGCGGATCTCACTCGCCAAAATGGCTGCAAATGAAACCCAAATGGGCGTAATTGAAGATAAGGTCATTAAAAATCATTTTGCATCTGAGTATATTTACAATAAATACAAAGACGAAAAAACCTGTGGCATCTTATCTGAAGATCCCACATTCGGAACTATCACTATCGCCGAACCTGTCGGTATTATCTGTGGCATAGTGCCAACGACAAACCCAACCTCAACCGCAATATTTAAAGCACTTATCAGCCTTAAAACCCGCAACGGAATTATTTTCTCGCCTCATCCACGGGCTAAGCAATCAACCACCACAGCCGCTCGAATCGTGTTAGAAGCCGCTATTGCAGCCGGTGCCCCTAAAGATATTATTGGCTGGATTGATGAGCCATCCGTTGCGCTATCTAATCAGTTAATGACCCATGAGGACATTAACCTCATATTAGCAACAGGTGGCCCCGGCATGGTCAAAGCCGCCTATTCATCAGGTAAACCAGCAATTGGTGTCGGTGCTGGAAACACGCCGATAGTCATTGATGAAACGGCAGATATTAAGCGCGCTGTCAGTTCAATTTTGATGTCGAAGACATTCGATAATGGCGTAGTCTGCGCTTCAGAGCAGGCTGTGGTTGTTATTGATTCGGTTTATGACGAAGTTAAGCAGCGTTTTGCCAGTCACGGCGGCTATCTTTTAAGCCCTGCTGAAACCCAAGCTATGCAATCGGTTATTCTAAAGAATGGCGGACTAAATGCAGACATCGTCGGCCAAAGTGCTGCTAAAATCGCTGAAATGGCTGGAATTCAAGTGCATAAGTCAACTAAGGTATTAATAGGTGAAGTCACAGATATTGATAACGCTGAGGCCTTTGCTCACGAAAAATTATCGCCGCTACTCGCCATGTACCGCGCAGCAAACTTTGAAGATGCACTGAACAAAGCCGATGCACTGGTGAAATTAGGCGGCATAGGCCACACATCAGGGCTTTATACCGATCAAGATACCCAAAACGAGCGTATTAACGCGTTTGGCTTTAGGATGAAAACCGCCAGAATTTTAATCAATACCCCTGCATCCCAAGGCGGTATTGGCGATCTTTATAATTTTAAACTGGCGCCATCGCTCACTCTAGGCTGCGGCTCTTGGGGCGGCAACTCAATTTCAGAAAATGTTGGACCAAGTCATTTATTAAACAAAAAGATGGTCGCTAAAAGGGCTGAAAATATGTTGTGGCACAAACTCCCCTCTTCTATTTATTTCCGCCGTGGTAGTTTGCCAATCGCATTAGAAGAGCTTAGCGATAAGAAGCGGGCGTTAATCGTTACCGACAAATACTTGTTCAACAACGGCTACTGCGATGAAACTATCAAAATCCTCAAAGGCTTAGGCCTTGAAACTGAAATCTTCTATGACGTAGAAGCCGACCCAACCATGCAGATTGTTAAGCAAGGCGCCAAAGTAGCCCAAAGCTTCCAGCCTGATGTGATTATTGCCCTCGGTGGTGGTTCACCAATGGATGCGGCTAAAATCATTTGGGTAATGTACGAGCATCCGGACGTTGATTTTGCCGACTTAGCACTGCGCTTTATGGATATCACTAAACGAATTTATAAGTTCCCAAAACTTGGGCGCAAAGCCAAGATGGTAGCCATCCCCACAACTTCAGGTACGGGTTCTGAAGTCACTCCCTTTGCCGTAGTAACTGATGAGCAAACAGGGATGAAATACCCAATTGCCGATTACGAGCTAACGCCTAATATGGCGATTGTTGACCCAAATCTTGTCATGGATATCCCAAAGTCACTTACCGCTTTTGGTGGTATCGATGCCATTACCCATGCGTTAGAGGCGTATGTCAGTGTAATGGCAAATGAATATAGCGATGGCCAAGCATTGCAGGCACTAGACTTATTATTTAAGCATTTGCCAGATGCATACACCCATGGTGCTAATGCGCCGGTTGCCCGTGAAAAAGTGCATAACGGTGCCACCATTGCGGGAATAGCCTTTGCCAATGCGTTCTTAGGTATTTGTCACTCTATGGCGCATAAACTTGGGGCGGAGTTCCATTTAGCCCATGGTTTAGCAAATGCATTACTGATCAGCAATGTCATTCGCTTTAATGCTACAGACATGCCAACCAAACAAGCAGCATTTAGCCAATATGATAGACCGAAAGCACTTTGCCGTTACGCAAAGATTGCAGAATACTTAAAACTGGAACACGCCACAGGCGAAGGCATTAGTGATGAAGAAAAAGTCGAAGCGCTCATTAAAAAAATTGATGAGCTCAAGGAGACGATTGGCATTCCATGCTCAATCCAAGCAGCAGGAGTTAACGAAGCCGATTTCCTCGCAAAACTCGACGAATTAGCCGAAGACGCTTTTGACGACCAATGTACCGGTGCAAATCCACGTTATCCACTGATCGCCGAGCTTAAGCAAGTATTGTTAGCCAGTTATTATGGAAACGACTACAGCGATGAGTAGAACACAGCTCTGCTAAATTGCACAAGTATTAATAGATAAACCTAGCCAACATTGACTAGGTTTTATCTTTTATGGCACTGGTATTGATATTAGTATTGGCATTGCTATTTTAAATTATTACTGCCCCGTTTGGGCCGCAACTCGCCGATTTAATAACGACTCAATAGCCACACATAACACTCCCCCAGTTATGTAAGCGATTAAATCTAGCCAATCAAATGTTGCCCCTAAAATGGTTCCTATGACGGTCGCAGGCTCGATACCAAGTAAACTAGGCACATTAAAGTACTGGGCAAACTCAACACTAAAGGCTATTGAAAGCGTCATAACAACTAACGCTCGAATACTAAGCTTTAAAAAGCTCGCCAGTAAATAATATAACCACACAACAACCAATACATCTCCGACTATCGGCCTAATAAATGTGTCGCGAACAAAAGCAGCGATAAATATAAGAACTAGTAAAAGACTGAAGCTGATTACTGCTTTTTCTAAGCAAAACCTAAAGTAAGCCCCTCCTTTCGAGAGCTGCTTAGCATTCGATTTAGCAAGCTGCACCTTATTGACTTTCATTCTCAAGCCCTACTGGAGTATCTTTAGCTACATCCGCAACTACATCCACGTGTTCGTTACTTTTTGCATACCAGTCAACATTTCTCGTCATTACCATTAATAAGCTCAAAATCGCAAAACATAATAAACTACCCATCAGTAACGCATAACTTTCAGCTTGTAATAGTCCAAACAACAAACCATAGAGACCCATCAAGCACAAACCAAAAAGCCTTCCATGCTTAGCGTTAGCCAACATGCCACCCACATAAATACTCAACAATAGTGTTGAAGCAATAGCCGACATAATGTAAGCCCAATTAAAGCCTGTGTGCTCGCTCAGTGAGATGAGTAATAAATAAAATAGTGCTAAAGCTAAACCAACAAAACCGTATTGTACCGGGTGCATTGGCCGAGCTTGGAACAGTTCGAGCAGGAAGAAGCTGGCAAACACCAATGTAATCACTAACAATGAATAATTAACAGCACGATGTGATTTAAGGTAATGGTCAACTGGTTCAATTAAATCAACGCCCATTTGCCGACGCTCTAACTCAGCGCAAGCCGCTTTATCTACCATGCAATGCTCGAAAAGTTGACTGATATTTGAAGAAAAATTATTACTAACCCATTGTGCGTTAAAGCCGTTATCAGAAATGTCCGACGAAATAGGTAAAAAATCACCTGTAAAACTTGGATGCGGCCATGCAGAAGCCATCGAGATGTTTGACTCTTTACCAATAGGGCTGATTTGAATCGACTCCATACCTTGCAATAAAAAGCTAAAATCAAATTTTAATAGCTGCAATGAGGTTTTCGCCTCTTTATTATCACTAATCGCTAATAACTGCGCTAGATCAAGATTAGTATGAAACCCTTGCGCAAATTGGTTAAGCCCAGTGCCAGGCTGAACTTCAATAGTTTTGCCATCAAGTTGCATTTTATTGAGCTTGATAAGGCCTCGACTATCAGCAACCCCAACCACCATGGAAATACTGTTAATCTTTTCAGGTGCGATCGCTGTAATTCGATTTAAATCAAACGAGCCTGTTAAATGACTATCTGCTTTATAAAGACGCGCTTGGTAGATCCCCCGGTACTTGGCATAGCTTTCAAGATCTGCATCAAAATTAAAAACCTCCGGTAAAATATACTTACGATGCTCGCTAAAGTAGCTCTTGCCCTCATGATTAACAACTTCAGTAAAATTAACAGTAATAAAAGGTCCAATGATCCTTTGTTCACCGGTACTACTACGTGCAATTTCGCTTCGCACTTCTTCTAACCGATAAGAACGCTCTGAGATTAAATCAGTTACCATAGTCAAAGGGATCTGAAGTAACACAAACAGTAAAAGTACAAAGCCGAATTTATTGACGACCTGATTATTAAGTATTTTTTTCATGGATGATTCTCCAATTGTTGAGATCTGAATTTTAAAATCAACAATTGGAGATTAAATGGAGCGAATGTGGAGATTAGATGGAGTTGCTGTTCAAAGGTAAAATCATAGTGACTTTAACGCCCTGCATTAGGTTTTCTATTTTGAGAATTCCCTGATGCAATTTAACCACTTGTTCTACAAAGTTAAGTCCAAGGCCTGTACTTTTAATGCCATTTTTGCGCGGCAATGAATAAAAGCGCTCAATAATACGTGGCATTGCATAATCAGGGATCTGTGAGCCAGTATTATAAATGGCCAGCTCTAGTTCTTTGTCCCTTGTAATAAGTGACCAAGAGATCTCACCGCCTGGCTCAACAAAATCAATTGCATTATCCATCACGTTATACAGTGCTTGTTTAAAGAGAAAACTATCGCCAAGTAAGCGGCAGTCACTGGCTAGTTCAGCAGATAATGGCTGCTCAATCTGGCATATAATAGATTTACTGGCAAAGCGAGCCTCAGAACCCAGATTAACTTCCTTTATCATCTCAATAAGGTTCATTGACACTAATGCATCTAATTGAGGGCGTTTCTCTAATCGAGCTAACTCTAAAAGTTTATCGATTAAAGACTGCATCCTATCGGTTTCGCGTTCGATATTGGCTGAAAATCGACTAACTTTATCCGCAGGTAATGGCGATTGCAGTATTTCACTGGCCCCTTTTATCGCAGACAATGGACTTTTGAGTTCATGAGTTAGGGTTTCAACATACTGCTCGACATACTTTTTACCATCAATTTGCTCACGCATTTTCTCTAATGCGTTACTTAAATTGCCATATTCATAAAAAACGCGGAATGTCGGTTTTACCACTTTTTCACCACGCCCCATTTTATCAGCATAGTCTTCCAACTTATTTAGCGCTGAATGGATCCGCCAAGAAAACAAAGCGCCCGCAATAAGCACTAGACCGCTCATTAGTAACATCCAATACAACACATTACGCTTTGAGAGATCAATATAGGGCTGAACTGAACGATTGGCTTTTGCTACTGTTACACTGCCGATAATGCTTTTGTTATGGTAGATGGGTGCTGCTACATGCATCACTGTAGATAAGGGATCGCCTGGATCCTCCGTGGTACTGCGCGCACCATATTGGCCTCGCAAAGTAAGATACACATCATTCCACTGTGAATAATCTGCACCGACATCTTGCTGCCACGAGTCCGCGATCACTATGCCGTTTTTATCTGTAATATAAATTCGATGATTGAGCGCCTTTTTGCCAAGTTCCCACATCCGTGCTTCGGGCTCACGCTGGCCATAGGCCGCAAGTAACTTAGAAAAACGGCTTTCAGAGATCCGCTCATTTGCGACCTCTTCCTCAGCTAAAACCGCTAACAGGTTAGCCATATCGATAAGTGTTTCTTCGGTAGTTTGCCTAACCGTTGGTTTAAGCTCTTGAATTACCGTAGTGCTGACCATGTAAGCCGTGATCCCGACTAAGATAAAGTACAGGGAGAATAGTCTTAAGCCTAATGGGATCTTTGGCCAGCGCATCATAGCGTTGGACTCTGTTTATAAAAATAGCCGAAACCACGTTTGGTTTGAATCGAATCAGCTAAAGCAAAAGGTTTGAGCTTTTGGCGGATCGCTTTGATATGTGAATCGACATTGCGCTCATATGAAGCGGACGGCGCGATATCGGCAGCAATGAGCAGCTGTTCACGACTTAATACATTTGCACTGTGGCTAATTAACTTATCTAAGATCTTGAATTCAACTGCGGTTAAACCAAGCATTTGTCCATCAACACAATAATCAAAATTAGCTGATATTAAACCGCCTGTGTTTGTGCTTGGTTCTGTTGATTGCCCATCTATATAAGTAGCGGGAGCAACCACTTGACTTGCAAAAAAGGTCGGCTTTTTGATGCGTAATTTAATTCGAGCAAGCATTTCTCTCGGACTAAATGGCTTTGTCACATAGTCATCAGCGCCAATTTCAAGCCCTACAACACGATCTATTTCGTCATTTCTTGCGGTTAAGAAGATAATCGCTACATCGGAGAACTCGCGTATGGTTTTACAAAGCTCAAAACCGTTCACATCAGGCAGGCCGACGTCAAGCACCACAAGTTCTACCGTATTATCGGCTATATAGGCTAACCCTTGCTCACCGGTTGCAAACCAACAAACATTAAAACCATCCATTTCCAATACATGAATGAGATTGTCTGCAATGGCTGGTTCATCTTCAATAATCACAACTGTCGCTTTAGCGCTCAACGAGTTAACCCTTTAACATTATTTATGGGCAACAAGCTTAACGTAGAGCAGGTGTATAAATCGACATATTAATCATATTGTTGAGGCTAAACAGCTCAACAATAAAGAGGAACTATTAACCTGCTCGGTTACGGCTTAATGTACTTAACATAAATAGGTCTAAAAATTCCCCATGTATTTGTGCCCGCTTAATATTTGATCCCCAAAGTCGGATACATTTCATTGACCACAATGTTTAAGAATAAACGATAAAATCCGCTATGAGTGTTAACACATAACGGATTACAATTAATGATTCAATAGATGTTGATTTAACTCACGTTTCATCCTGCCTTAGCTTGCTTTCGATAAGCATGTAATAAAGGCTCGGTGTAACCTGAGGGCTGCTGTTTACCTTTAAAAATCAAATCACATGCCGCGTTAAACGCAACGCCATCAAAACTAGGTGCCATACTAATATACTCGCTATCAGCCTGATTTTGCTTATCAACCACTAGCGCCATCTTTTTAAGCGATGCCAACACCTCTTCTTCTGTGCACACTCCATGATGTAACCAATTCGCTAAATATTGCGACGATATGCGCAGTGTTGCTCTATCTTCCATCAAACCAACGTTATTGATATCCGGTACTTTTGAGCAACCTACGCCTTGGTCAATCCAGCGCACCACGTAACCTAAAATACCTTGAGCGTTATTATCCAGTTCAAATTGCTTTTGCTGCGCAGTTAGTTGCTCGCCTGTAGGCATTAACGGCAAAGTAAGCAGATCATCCAAACTTGCACGTTGTCTGCTTGCTAACTCATTTTGAACATCAACCACACTCACTTGGTGGTAATGTGTTGAGTGCAATACTGCGCCATTTGGTGATGGCACCCAAGCTGTGTTTGCGCCAGCTTGTGGATGAGCGATTTTTTGCTGGAGCATAGCCGCCATTTCGTCCGGCATTGGCCACATGCCCTTACCTATTTGCGAGAGGCCTTGTAGTCCACACTCCAAACCGATATCGACGTTCCAATCTTCATAAGCTTTTATCCAAGCCTGCTGCTTCATTACAGATTTGGCAACGAATGGCCCAGCTAACATAGAGGTATGAATTTCATCACCAGTTCTATCTAAAAAACCAGTATTAATAAATACCACACGCTCTCTAGCTGCCCGAATACACTCTTTAAGATTGACCGTTGTGCGGCGCTCTTCATCCATAATACCGACCTTAATGGTATTACGTGACAGCTTCAATGCATCTTCTATTCGGCTAAACAGTTCACAGGTAAATGCCACTTCTTCAGGACCATGCATTTTGGGTTTAACAATATTGATTGAACCTTTACGACTATTCGCACGCAGATTGTTATTACCTTTCAAGTCATGCAAAGCAGCAAAAGCCGTTACCATGCCATCTAGAAAACCTTCAGGTACTTGATTACCATCTTTATCAAGTACCGCATCTATGGTCATTAGGTGACCAACGTTGCGCACAAACAATAGGCTTCTTCCTGGTAAGCTTAACTGCTGCCCGTTTGGAGTAATATACTGTCGGTCGTTGTTTAGCTCACGTATGATCTCTTTGCCATTCTTGACCAGTTTTGCAGTCAAGCGCCCTTGCATTAACCCAAGCCAGTTTTGATAAACCTCAACTTTATCTTCAGCATCTACAGCGGCGACAGAGTCTTCACAATCCATAATGGTTGTCACGGCTGCCTCTACTAAAAGATCTTTAACTCCTGCAAGATCAGATTTACCAACTAGATGATTGCGATCAATTTGGATCTCAATATGTAGGCCATTATTAAGGATTAGGATTGCTGAAGGGTCTGATTGTTCGCCATTAAAACCAGCGAACTTATTAGCAGTAGTTAGCTCGGTAGTATGACCGCTATCAAGTCTTGCTTTTAATACGCCGCTTTCAATAAAGTATTGGGTGACGTTAGCATGAGAACCACTGACTAACGGTGCAGCGGTATCAAGGTGACGCTTAGCAAAACTAATAACTTTAGCACCGCGCTTAGGGTTGTATTCTTTGGTCAATTCAGCGCCATCGGCAGCGCTAATTGCGTCAGTACCATAAAGCGCGTCGTACAAACTGCCCCATCTCGCATTGGCAGCATTAAGAGCAAATCGTGCGTTTTTGACCGGTACTACTAACTGAGGACCAGCTTGGCTGGTGATCTCGTTATCAACATTTTCGGTACTGATAGAAAATGCTGCGCCTTCTGCAACTAAGTAACCAATATCTGTTAAAAAGGCTTTATAAGCTGCTAAATCAAACGGCTTACTGCTATTGCCAAGATGCCATTCGTCTATTTGCTGCTGCAATTGCTCGCGTTTTGCCAATAATGCTTGATTCACGGGGCCAAGATCATTGACGATGGCCTCAAACTTTCTCCAAAAGATCTGTGAACTAATCCCGGTGCCAGGGCAAATTTCGCTATCAACCAACTCCCATAGTGACTTTGCGATCTGCAATCCACCTACTCGAATACGTGCTGTCATAGTGTGCCCTTCTTTTTCTGTAAAACCATTTACGCTAAAGATGTCCGTTTGTATCGAAACCTTTTCTCTACTTTTACCAGCCTATACCGTTAAGCCGCCATTTATAAAATTTATACTCTTTATCCCCACTATTCACCAAAGTTATCAAAAATCGCTATTTTGCGTATAAAAACAACTAAAATGAAAAAAGATTACTTATATTGCTAGCTTCGGCCAAAACTGTCTGCAGTTTGAGTTATTAATTGGCGCATCCATTTGTGGGCTGGGTTATGTTGAAGCAGCGGACTCCAAGCCATAGTTAGCGCAATTGGTTGGATAATAAAAGGCGGTGGCACAATACAAACTCGCTCGTTATTCTCGTGCTGCTTGGCCATTTTACTTGGTATGGTTGCGATCAAATCTTGTTGTTCAGCCAACAAACAAGCAGCTTGATAATGGCGAGTAAATACGGTGATCCGTCGCTGCACGCCAATCTTAGTTAATGCTTCGTCCACCCACCCCAGGCGCTGTACGTCACCGGGATCCATACCTACGCCAACTCCCATGCCTGTTTTACTGACCCAAACATGATTCGCTTTTAAATAACTGTCGAGTGAGAATTTATCTAGAACAGGATTTGTCTTACTAATCAGGCAACTAAAGTCATCACTCCACAATACCTTTTGATGAAATGACTGCGGAATACTGTCAAACCGGTTGATAACCATATCAACTCGTCCCTGCTCTACATCAGGAAAACTGACATCACTTGGCGTCATAATATCTAAGATAACATTAGGCGCTTCAGTGCGTAAGCGAGCGATAAGTGGTGGAATTAACGTCGCTTCGGCGTAATCACTTGCCATAACGCGAAACACTTGCTCACTATCGGCGGCATTAAACTCTGCGCGCGGTTGCACAGCTTTCTCCAGCCCAATAATAAGCTCACTAATTGTCGGCTGTAGTTCTTGAGCTCGCTCTGTTGGAGTCATGCCTTGGCTGGTTCTTATTAGCAGCGGATCATCAAATAAAGTACGTAATCTTTTTAAGCCATTACTCATTGCCGGCTGGCTAATTCCTAGCTGATCCGCCGCCTTGGTAACATTTCTTTCACGTAGCAAAACATCCAAATAAACCAATAGATTCAAATCAATACGAGATATATTCATGAGATTAATACCGACAATAGAGACTATAAATTAGACTTATTTAAACAAATCTTACTAATATTTTCAACGTAATCAATCGCCGCTAATCATATTGTTAAAGGAATAGACACATGACAAATTACAGAACAAACATCGATGAAGCTGCTACCTTGATTAATGCTGAAGGTAGCGCATGGAATGCAATCAACCCTGAATCTGTAGCTCGTATGCGTCTACAAAACCGCTTTAAAACCGGTTTAGATATTGCGAAGTACACTGCAAAAATTATGCGTGAAGATATGGACAACTACGACAAAGACTCGTCGCAGTACACGCAATCTTTAGGTTGCTGGCACGGTTTTATCGGCCAACAAAAAATGATCTCTATCAAAAAGCACCTGCTTACGACTAAACGTCGTTATCTATACCTTTCAGGTTGGATGGTTGCTGCACTAAGAAGCGAATTTGGTCCATTGCCAGACCAATCCATGCATGAAAAGACCTCTGTTGCTTCACTAATTAAAGAGCTTTACACCTTCCTAAGACAAGCAGATGCACGTGAGTTAGGCGGCCTATTCCGTCAATTAGATGCTGCTAGCGATGCAGAAAAGCCAGCTATCCAAGCGAAGATCGATAACTTTGAAACTCATGTTGTGCCTATTATTGCTGATATTGACGCCGGATTTGGTAACGAAGAAGCGACCTACCTTATGGCGAAACAGATGATTGAAGCCGGTGCCTGTTGTATCCAGCTTGAAAACCAAGTGTCTGATGTTAAACAATGTGGTCACCAGGACGGTAAGGTCACCGTACCTCATGTGGAGTTCTTAGCAAAAATCAACGCCGTTCGTTACGCATTCCTTGAGCTTGGTATTGATGATGGTGTGATTGTTGCGCGTACAGACTCATTAGGTGCAGGTCTTACACAAAAGATTGCTGTAACGAATGAACCAGGTGATCTTGGTGAGCAATACAATTCATTCCTAGAAGTAGAAGCAGTAGATGCGGCAAACCTTGCAAACGGCGATGTGGTATTCCAGCAAAATGGTCAACTGGTAAAACCTGCACGCTTACCGAACGGTTTATTCCAGTTCCGTAAAGGTACTGGTGAAGAACGCTGCGTACTTGACTGCATTACCTCATTACAAAATGGTGCAGATTTACTTTGGATTGAAACAGAGAAGCCACACGTTGCCCAGATTGGCGCTATGGTAAATAAGATCCGTGAAACTATTCCAAACGCTAAGCTAGTTTATAATAACTCGCCTTCGTTTAACTGGACGCTAAACTTCCGTCAGCAAGTATTTGATGCCATGACTGAAGCCGGACAAGATGTGTCAGCTTATAACCGTGATAAGCTAATGAGTGTTGATTACGACAATACTGAGCTCGCGGTACAAGCTGATGAAAAAATCCGTACCTTCCAAGCAGATGCTGCGCGTGAAGCGGGTATTTTCCATCACTTGATTACGCTACCGACTTACCATACTGCTGCGCTGTCGACTGATAACTTAGCCAAAGAGTACTTCGGCGACCAAGGTATGTTAGGTTACGTTGCCAATGTTCAGCGTAAAGAGATCCGCCAAGGTATTGCCTGTGTTAAGCACCAAAACATGGCTGGATCTGACATGGGTGATGATCACAAGGAATACTTCTCAGGTGATCAGGCATTAAAAGCGTCAGGTAAAGACAATACCATGAACCAATTTAGCTAAGTCGTCATTAGAGCATTGAATTTTTGAAGTGGATTTAATGCTCAGTAATGAGCTAATAACGAAAGGCCTGCTATTTAGCAGGCCTTTTTATCTTTGAGTCATTATTGGCAAGTCATTCCTATAATAGTGATCCAGTTAACACTTAGCCAAATACGTATCAATATGTAACATTGGATACTTGAATACAGCTACTGCGCTCGTTACCCTGCGCGCTTTATTTTTTCAATCGGTAACAAGCATGCAAGCATCTCGCAATAATTCATATGGTTTTACATTGATAGAACTGGTTTTTGTCATCATTATTGTTGCGATTTTATCGATAGTAGCACTGCCAAAGTTGATTAACTTAGACCGAGATGCACATATCGCTCAGCTTAATTCAATTGCTGCATCGATTAGCGCACAAAACCAGCTAACTTACAGTAAAAGTGCGATTGCTCATATTGAGCACCTAGAGGGATGTTCTTACGCCTGTGGCAATCACCCTAATTGGGATATCAGGCAAGGCGAATACTTTATCGATGCAAGCGCTACTCGTCTTTATGTCAGCATGGGTTATCCGCTTCCGCCGCTAACATCTAGCGCAACGGTTAATAATAACTACCGTACTGTTTTTGGTTTACCAAGCACAGAGTTTGACTTTACCAGTGTGACTCGGCATTTATCTGCCACTGCAATTGTGCCAATAAAATGGTCTGAAAAACTAAACGATATTAAGAATGGTATTTTTGAATGCCATGTAGAATATAGCTCGCCAACATCGATTCGAAACTACAGCGTAAAAGTCTTTACTAAAGATTGCTAAGTCAGGACTGAGTTAAAGCTTGAGCCTAGTTAAAGATAAGCCCAAGCTAGCACTAGCACCATATTTAGCTTAGAACTAAGTCCTAACGCGACTCCCTGACAGCTATAAGCATAAGTTTCAACCAGTTAAGCTTTTTAAAATGTGACTCTGACTGCAATTACGATATTCCTCCGTTTTGCAGTCAGTTAGTTGCTTGTTTGCAAAAGCAATAATCATTATTCTCCGCGCTTTTGTACACTCCGTTCACTAGTATGCTTATTAAAAACAAAATCACCCGCGGTTATACGCTAATAGAATTGGTTACAGTCGTCGTTATCTTAGCCATTATTGCAGTGTTTACTTTGCCTAAACTCCTTAATATCGGTCAAAATGCGCAAATCGCCCAGCTCCAAGATGTAGCTGCAAAAGTCGATGCCCAAAACAAGATTATTTATACTAAAACAGCGATTGAAAGCATTAACGAACTTTCAGGCTGTTCGTTATTTAATAAACACCCTAACTGCAATAGGCTTTTTGGTGAATACTTTATCGATGTCAGTGGCACTAAGGTTTATGTCAGTAACGGATATCCGCTGGCGCCAATCAAACTAAACAACATTATCAATAATAACTATCGCACAGCTTTTGGTTTGCCTGCTGAAGACTTTCTTATTACTAATGTATACAAGCGTGCAGGCTCGGCAGCAATCGTACCGGCAAAATGGCAAGATAAACTCGGTCAAATTCGTTCTGGTAAATTTGAATGTCATATCGAGTACCGCTCACCAACTCGGCGACATGAATACGCGGTTACAACATATACCCGAGATTGCTAACTGCAGTGAGCATGAGATAGGTAGCCCTACTATAAACAACGCCAGAACGTAAGTTCTGGCGTTGTTTTAAAATAAACCCAATTTTCCAGCAATCAATTACTTGTTAACTGTCTAAGTATCTTCCTTTTAGCGCGATGCAATAGCTTGCACTGCCTCACGGCAAATATCATTATCTATCACCATAACACTTTTCCCTGCTAGTTCTTTGACTATTTTGTTGCTATTTATTTAGCAATCCAATGAGTAAATTAGTCGTATACAGTTCTAGTCAAACAATACTCACGTTCTACTTTTGCAATTCGTAAGGTAAAAGATGAATACCACTTTTCACGACCTAACCGCTGTGCTTCCATGTGCTCAGCGTTTAATCTCCACGCTTTTATATCAGCAAGAGTGCGCCAATAAGACACAGTGATCCCAATCTGCTCCCGCGCCGACTCCATTCCAAGAAAGCCCTCTTGCTCATGAGCGAGCTTAGCCATTGTTTGACCCATCGCAGCGTATCCTTCAATGTTTTCTGCCATTTCAGAGGTAAAAACAACGTAGTAATAAGGCGGTGTAGGCGTGTTTGCGATAAGGCTCATCTATTTATTCCCTTAAATACAAAATTTTGATGCTTAATAAAAAAGCCAGAATTTTCATTCTGGCTTTCTGGTTTTATTTATTTCTCAGTCCAACGGTCCATCCAACCGAGTACATTAGCGTACCATTGCTCGAGATTGTCTGGGTTCAGGATCCAGTGGTTCTCATCAGGGTAAATGAGCAACTCTGATGGAATACCATTACGCTGCATATAGGTAAAGGCCGCAAGACCTTGGCCATAAGGAACACGGAAGTCTTTCTCGCCGTGGATCACTAGCATAGGTGTTTGCCAGTTTTCTACGTAGTTAACCGGGTTAAACTTTTCGTATAGTTCTTTATTCTTTTCGTAAGTACCACCAAATTCAAACTCTGGGAACCACAGTTCTTCTGTTACGTAGTACATAGAGCGCATATCGAATAGACCGGCATGGTTTACTAGACACTTAAAGCCATCATTCCAGTTACCTTGGATCCAGTTCATCATGTAGCCGCCGTAAGAGCCACCTAGCGCACATGCATTGTTACCGTCTAACCACTTTTGCTGTTTAGTCACAGCAGCTAGACCTTTTTGTAAATCTTCTAGTGGTTTACCGCCCCAATCTTGAGTAATTGAATCAGTAAAGGCTTGGCCGTAACCCGTTGAGCCGTGGAAATCAATCATCACCACACCGTAACCGGCACCCGCCCATAACTGTGGGTTCCAACGACTGCTAAATGAATTTCCAAACGAGCCTTGTGGACCGCCGTGTACCAAGAAGGCAATTGGGTACTTCTCACCTGCTTTATAATTAGCAGGTTTGATCCAGTAACCAAACACTTCTTCGTTGTTCCAGCCTTTAAAACTAAACTGCTGGTATTCACCAAACTTCACTTTAGCGAGCTTGTCTTTGTTCACTTCAGTTATACGATTAAGGTTCTGACCATCTAGATTAATAGTGTATAAGTCACCCGGCTCAACTAGCGACTTATGGCTGAAGATGATTTTATCCTTGTTCACCCCAACAATGCTGTTACTACCTTCGTTATAGATAGTCTTAACATCACCAAACTGAGTGTTAACTTCAAAAATTGACACCTGCCCCACATCTTGGGCCGTTACATAAAGGGTTTTGTTATCTTTACCAAAGGCAAGTGAGCTTGGGCTGCGATCCCATAGTGGTGCCACTTCTTTTTCTTGGCCTGTGACAGTGTCACGCAGCATGATGCGGTAACGGTCAGCTTCAAAACCTGGCTTTGTCATTGCAAAGTAGGCTAAATAACGGCCGTCGGCAGAATAAGTTGGATGTGCATCCCATGCTTTATTGGCTTCAGTTAAGTTTTCAGCAGTTCCACCAGCCACGCTAACTTTCCATAAATCGTAGTTAGTGATCCATGCTTGGTCTTTACCGGGCGCTTTTGCTGTATAAACAACATGTTTACCATCTGGAGTAAAGGTCACTTCTTCCATACCCGAGAACGGCTTAGGTGGCGTTTCAGTATCAAGACCTGCAGTTACATCAACGGCATCAGATACTTTAGTACCGTTTAATTGGGCAACAAACAGGTGGCTTCTTGAATGGTCGCTCCATGTATCCCAGTGACGCACCATAAGCTGCTTATATTCGCGGCCAGTGGTATCACGCTCAGCTTCTTCGGTAAATTTATCTTTTGAACAAGCAAGATCTTTACACTCTGGGAATACACGCATATTGACGACAACTTGTTTGCCATCTTGCGATAATTTAAAGCCTTCAACATCAAGCGGGAAGTCGGTAACTTGAATTGCCTCACCGCCATCAAGTGCAAGCTTGTAAATTTGGCTTGAACCACTACGTGCGGCGAGGAAGTAGATATTTTTATCATTCGGACCAAACGCCACACTGTGCTCAGTGCCTGCAGCGCTTGTAAGTTGTTTGATTGCTGTAGAGCCGCTAAGTTGTTGCAAATAAAGGTCTGTCGTTGACTCACCTTCTGCATCAATATTTTTCACAGCATAAACGATTTTTTCGCCATCATTCGACAATGCTGCCGAATGAAGCTTATTCATTTTAACGAGATCTTGAACGGTAAAAGGTGCTGTAGACGCAGCCTGGGCGCCAAATACCGCGCCAGCTGACGCAAGCGCCATTATGATTGCAGTTTTTTTCATCGTAGTAGTCTTATTCTTATCGTTAATCGTTATTTTTATTGAAAGGTTTTCAGTTCTATTTGCGACTTGCTTAATAATACCAAAGCTATTTACATAACGACCCACTGCACTTTCACGGTAAACATTATCAATTTTTATCGAGTTAGCTTTCATTATGTGAGCTTTTGTTGTGTAAGTATTTATCTAAATAGTCAGTAATTTATGCGAGTTGACCTGCACATTAGCCAAAATTAAGGCCTGAATCAATACACTCAGGCCTTAGATTGCAAGCTGACTGCAACAAATTATTTCAGTCATCTTAACCGTTAGCTAAACAGATAAGCTTATTTAACGGCTTTAGCTAAATCTGTTAACTCAGCTTTTGAATTTAGATTTTCGATTTAGTTTTTCGATTTAGCCTTCTAACTTAACCTTCCAAATGGCAGGTCCGGTTTCATGGGCATTAACACCATCAGAGTCTACAGCCACTGTAACGGGCATATCTTTAACGTCAAACTCATAAATGGCTTCCATACCAAGGTCTGCAAAAGCAACCACGCGTGATTTCTTAATCGCTTTAGATACAAGGTATGCCGCGCCGCCAACAGCCATTAAATAACAAGACTTATGCTTTTTAATCGACTCAACGGTAGCAGGGCCGCGTTCAGCTTTACCAATCATGCCCATTAGACCAGTGGTTTCAAGCATCAAGTCAGTAAACTTATCCATTCGAGTTGCAGTTGTCGGGCCAGCAGGACCAACAACTTCATCACCAACTGGGTCTACCGGCCCTACGTAATAAATAAACTTACCCTTAAAATCTACACCTTCAGGTAGACCTTCACCGCTTTCAATTAAGCTTTGAATACGTTTATGGGCGGCATCGCGACCAGTAAGCATCTTACCGTTAAGCAGCAAAGTATCACCGCTCTTCCACTGCTCCATCTCTGCTTGCGTCACAGTGTTTAGGTCAACACGACGAACGCTCTCGCCCACTTCCCAAGTGATCTCCGGCCAATCTTCTAGAGATGGTGGGCTTAGATCTGCTGGACCTGATCCATCTAAATGAAAGTGAACATGGCGGGTTGCTGCGCAATTGGGGATCATTACTACAGGCTTAGAGGCTGCGTGTGTTGGGGCTGACTTAATTTTAATATCAAGCACAGTAGTTACACCGCCAAGACCTTGCGCGCCAATACCTAACTTATTTGAACGCTCAAATATATCTAAACGCAGTTTTTCATCAGCAGTTTCTGCACCGCGTACTTGAAGCTCATGAATATCGACAGGATCCATTAATGACTCTTTAGCCATAACAGCCGCTTTTTCAGCTGTACCGCCAATACCTATACCTAGCATACCCGGTGGGCACCAACCAGCGCCCATAGTCGGTAAGGTTTTCTCTACCCAAGCGGCAATATCATCAGACGGATTTAACATCGCCATTTTAGATTTATTTTCCGAGCCGCCACCTTTAGCTGCAATAGCCACATCAACATGATTACCCGGGACCATTTCAACATGGACAACCGATGGCGTGTTATCTTTGGTATTTTTACGGCCACCAGCAGGATCGGCAACAATAGATGCACGTAAAGGATTATCTGGATTGGTATAAGCGCGGCGCACACCCTCATCAACCATTTCTTGTACGGTTAAATCGGTTTTATCCCACTGAACACCCATGCCGATTTTAACGAAACAGGTTACAATACCCGTATCTTGGCACAGAGGACGTTTGCCTTCTGCTGACATACGAGAATTAATTAGGATTTGTGCAATCGCATCTTTAGCTGCTGCGCTTTGCTCACGCTCATAAGCTTCAGCCATCGCATCGACGAAATCTTTTGGATGATAATAAGAGATATATTGTAGGGCATCAGCAACGCTTTCAATGAGATCGGCTTGCTTAATGACAGGGACTTCTTTACTCACAGACACTTCCTTTTTAGCAGACACTTATTAATCGGCTGAAATCATACTAAAAGTTATTTGTTATGTATGACTCAGTCACCGTTAACGCTCAGGTGTTTTTGTTTTTATTACTTGTTTAACCAATATGATACTCTTTCGCGACTTTTAGTTAAACATCACATTTTAGATAGGGTGAATAGATGAACAATTTGGCGCAAAATGCCGTTTTTTGTAAGCGTCTTGATTGGAATTTGACCACTACAGCTGTATTTTCTCATTTTGAGGGTACACCTTGGGCAATTTTGCTCGATTCAGCCAATGCAAATCACACTGACGCAAGGTTTGATGTGATCTGTGCCGAACCAGTCGCAACGATTGTGACTAAGGCGGATAACACAACAATCAATCGCAGTATTGATAGAAGCGCCCTTTTTCCAATTAATCAGCCTTATAGCATCAATAGCGCCGAACAATCGCATTCTAATGATGATCCGTTTAGCTTAGTTAATGCGTTAATTAACGAATATTACCCAGTACAAAAGCACAGCCCATTTATGTTTAGCGGCGGTGTGATGGGCAGTTTTAACTACGATCTAGGTCGGGTAATCGAATCATTACCACAGCTAGCTGAAAATGATATTTCGCTACCAGAGATGAATCTTGGCTGTTATGACTGGGCGTTGATCTTTGATTATCAAGATAACAGCTGGCATTTAGTGCATTACAGCTCCAATGAAGCACTCGATATTCTTGCGAAGCGACTATCCAAACTCGTTAGCAATACATCAAGCAATATCGAGCCTTTTACTTTAACCAGTCATTGGCAAAATCAGCTGACCGAGCAAGCTTACAAACAGAAATTTGCTCAGGTACAAGAGTACCTATTAAGCGGTGACTGCTACCAAATCAATTTGACTCAGCGTTTTAGCGCAGCGTATCAAGGTGATGAATGGCAAGCTTACATGGCGCTACGAGAAACCAATGGCGCGCCTTTCTCAGCGTTTATCCGTCTTGAGCAGCATGCGTTGTTGTCTATTTCACCTGAGCGATTTATTCAGCATCAAAATGGCGATGTGCAGACTAAGCCGATTAAAGGCACTATGCCACGCGATACAGATCCGCTGAATGACTTAGCCTTAGCAGAGCAATTAAAGGGCTCTGAAAAGGATCGCGCTGAAAACTTAATGATTGTCGATCTATTACGTAACGATATAGGTAAAGTTGCAGCGCCCGGAAGTGTAACAGTACCAAAACTGTTTGATGTAGAAAGCTTTCCAGCAGTACATCACTTAGTTAGTACAGTAACGGCCAAACTAGCTCCTAAGCTAACACCAATAGACTTACTTAAGGCTTGTTTCCCGGGAGGCTCGATAACTGGCGCACCGAAAATCCGCGCAATGTCGATTATCGAGGAGCTTGAACCTTCAAGAAGAAGCCTCTATTGTGGCTCAATTGGGTATATCAGCCAAGACGGCACTATGGATACTAGTATTACTATTCGCACGCTAGTGGCAGAACAAACTAATACAAAGCTGGGCTCTGAAACGAAAGCTAAAGAGCAGCAAAAGACAGGTGTCATTCATTGTTGGGCCGGAGGGGGTATCGTCGCCGACTCTAAGGCTGATGCTGAGTACCAAGAAAGTTTTGATAAAGTGAGCCGAATACTCCCAGTCTTATCGAAGCTCAATCATTAAGTAAAAAGCACTCAATAGAGCGCTAAGTAACGAGCGAGTATAAAACCTCAAGTTTATTACAGGGGCTTAATAACCATCGCTTAATTACAGTAGTTTAATATCAGTACTTTAATATCAGTGGTTTAATAGCAATTGCTTATTATAAAAGGATAATCAATGGATCTGGTCGAGTTTAAAGCCCGCTATAGTCTTAACACTTTACCAGAGCTAGATCCTATTCAATCAGACTTAGGCCAAGTTGAGACTAATCTTCGTCAAGCTGCGGTGTTAATTGCTATCCATGAAATCAATAATCAGCTGCACGTTATTTTGACCAGGCGCCCTACACACCTTAGGGCGCATCCAGGGCAAATCAGTTTTCCCGGCGGTAAAGTTGAGCAAACAGATATAAGTTATCAAGCCACCGCGTTACGAGAAGCCCAAGAAGAGATTGGCCTGTTAAATACCAATGTCGAAGTAATTGGCGCGCTACCAGCCCATAAGACATTTACAGGCTTTGAAATCACCCCATTTGTCGCAACTGTTAAACAATCATTTGTGCCCGTTATCGACCCTGGTGAAGTGGATGAATATTTTACCGTGCCACTATCATTTCTGTTAAAGCGTTATAATCGCCAAAGTCAACTTTATACCCGCAAAGGAGTGCAATACCCGGTGCACTTTATTCCTTATAAACAGCATTTTATTTGGGGCGCTACAGCAGCGATGATTGATTTGTTATGCCGGCATTTAAGTCACAACTAAAGTCACAAATAAAGTCATAACGAAAGTCTTTAATTAGACCACAAAGCGGATATAAAGCCCCGCAGCCAATGAGCAGGTAAACAGTAAAGGAATATTAACCCACCAGCCGAGTTTACTGCGCTGAGCAATGTAAAGGTTAAACCCAAGATTGATAAAGCTTAATACCGCACAAACCCAAATAATATGTTCCAGCAATACCGTTTGCTCAGGATCCCACTCAAGTCTTACTTCTGCGCCATGACTTTGAAAGTAGCCTATCGCAGCATCTGGCCTTGCCTTATCAAAAAGCATTAAGGCATAGATAGCCAAAGACCAGCCGATAATCGACAGGCTCGACAATAAAAAGTGGAAGATTTTTACTCTATTCATGCATGCCATCCATAGTTTTTGTCATGATTGTCGTCACAATAGCAATTTAGACACTAAGATACCCTACTTTCCACTTGAGAAAAGCGTTTATACAGGTAATATAAACCTCCAAATTATTTAAAAAAACGTTTCGTTGGAGAACTAAGCAACAATGAGCATTACATCTGTCGCTTCTGTGTTTAAAGGTGACTTTGCGATTGGTTCGCAAATCACAGTACGTGGCTGGGTAAGATCCCGCCGCGATTCTAAGGCAGGAATTTCATTCCTAGCTGTTTATGACGGTTCATGTTTCGACCCTATCCAGGGTGTTGTGCCAAATAATCTAGAAAATTACACCAACGAAGTGTTAAAGCTTACTGCTGGTTGTTCTGTAGTGATGACTGGTGAAGTTGTTGAATCTCCAGGTCAAGGCCAAGCGTTCGAAATGCAAGTGACTAAGGTTGAGGTTGCTGGTTGGGTTGAAGATCCAGACACCTACCCAATGGCTGCAAAGCGTCACTCAATTGAGCATTTACGTGAATTAGCCCATTTACGTCCACGCACTAACATCATTGGTGCTGTTGCCCGTGTACGTAACTGTTTATCGCAAGCGATTCACCGCTTCTACAATGAACAAGGTTACATCTGGGTTTCTACACCGCTAATCACAGCATCTGACACTGAAGGCGCTGGTGAAATGTTCCGTGTATCGACATTAGATCTAGAGAACTTACCACGTACAGACAAAGGCACTGTTGATTACGGTGAAGATTTCTTCGGTAAAGAGTCTTTCCTTACAGTATCGGGTCAGCTTAACGCTGAGACTTACGCATGTGCATTATCAAAAGTTTATACTTTTGGTCCAACATTCCGTGCAGAAAACTCAAACACTAGCCGTCACTTGGCAGAGTTCTGGATGGTTGAGCCTGAAGTTGCTTACGCTGATCTAAACGATGCAGCTAAGCTTGCAGAAGACATGCTTAAGTACTGTTTCAAAGCCGTACTTGAAGAGCGTCGTGATGACTTAGAGTTCTTTGCACAACGTGTAGAGAAAACAGCGATCACTCGTCTAGAAAACTTCGTAAGCAGTGATTTCGCGCAAATCGACTACACAGACGCAATCGAAATTCTGAAAGCTTGTGATAAAGATTTTGAGTTCGACGTTGAATGGGGTATCGATTTACACTCAGAACATGAGCGTTACCTTGCTGAAGAGCACTTCAAAGCACCTGTAGTTGTTAAGAACTACCCGAAAGACATTAAAGCATTCTACATGCGCTTAAATGACGACGGTAAAACAGTTGCTGCAATGGACGTGCTAGCTCCAGGGATCGGTGAAATCATCGGTGGCGCACAGCGTGAAGAGCGTTTAGACGTACTTGATGCACGTCTTGCAGAAATGGAACTGAGCCAGGAAGATTACTGGTGGTACCGTGACCTACGTCGTTACGGCACAGTACCTCACGCAGGTTTCGGTCTAGGTTTTGAGCGTTTGGTTTCTTACGTGACTGGTGTTGCTAACATCCGTGACGTGATTCCATTCCCACGCTCACCAAACTCTGCAAACTTCTAATTGCTAATTCTCAATTAGTTTTGAGCATTTAGTTTTAAGTAAAAACTTTTAACGCTCAATACAATCGTTTCATAAAAATGCCAGTAATCAGTTACTGGCATTTTTGTTTTTATCTAGTAAATCATTAAGCAATTAGCTCTTCTAACTCCATAATCCCATGCCTTCTATAAGGCTCTGCAATCACAAACTTACTATGGCTACCAATACCATTATAAAAATAGAGCGAGTTATCAATTGCCTGTTGCACAGCGCGGCCGCGTTCTACAAAGCTAAACGCATCAAATTGTGGATTAATCGCAGTACGTTCATCTTGAGACAAACACTGAGAGAAATGCTCGCCAGAAAACCGCATTTGTGTTGTTAAACAATCCATTGCCTTATTTTTTAAATGCATTACTGAAGCTAATGAAATACTACAATTAGGTGTTTTGGGATTCATGTAATATATAGTGGCAACGGGGTGCGGCGCGAGATCAGGTAATTCTGCTAGGGCAAAATCTCGAGACGCTAACGCAATCGATTCGAGGATCAGCATCATAGCGGGTCTTCTATCGGGATCGAGATCTTCATAGCTGTGTTCAGGGCATTGAGTAATGATAATATCTGGCTTGGTTTCGCGAATAACTCTTACCAGTTCAACTTTATACTCCTTACGAAGATCAATCCCACCACGTTCAAAATCATTAAAGTACAGCTTATTAATGCCAAGCACAGCCGCAGCATCTTGTAATTCAGTCTTCATCGTCTCTTTGGCAAGCATAACCGACGCAAATGACTGGCCACCTTTTTGAGCATTAATCGCCAGTGCGCCACCACATTCAACGATTTCCATACCATACACGCCAAGAAATAATATTCTCTGTTCCATAGTGACTCCAAAAGTTGATTACATTTGATAACGATAATTAAACTGTAGGTCTCGAGGAGTCCCCAAGGTTGGTATGGGTTGTCTATGCTCCTCTGGTGCGGTGCTTCCTGGATTAAATACGCTGACAGCGCCGTCTACATCAAACATGTTTTCTAACCTCAGGCTGAGCGTGTGTTGACCTAATGTATAGCTAGATGACAGCGAGAAAACCCACTCTCCACCAACTTCAACATCATGCTCAGTAAGAGAGCCGGTATACAGGCCTTGAACACCGAGTTTTATACTGTCTGAGACAAAATAGTCCGCGTTAACTTGTGATAACCATTTGGGGATCCCTGATAACTGCTCAGACTCGCCTTTCTCTCTGGTATCTGCGTATGTCAGTGCAGCAGAGATACTTAGCGCATCAGATTGCCACTGGCTAAGCAATTCAAAACCTTTAGTATTGACCTGTTCAGAAAGATTGACGTAATGCGCATCTTTAATGCCGATTAAGTCATCGACTTCGCGCAAAAATAGCAATGGCTCAAACGTAAATTCATCAACCGATAAGCGAAGACCAATATTGGCGCTCATGCTTTGCTCAGGGTTTAAATCAGAATTTCCCGTAACACCACCTTCCTCTGCTACCGAAAATAGCTCTTCAGCGCTAGGTAATCTAAAACCTGTTCCGACAGATGCTGAAAGTACAATGTTGGGGTTAAACTCATGTTGACTACTTGCGCTCCAATTGAGGCTGTCACCCGCATCTGAGATATCGCTGTAACGCAGGCCAAATGAAAATTGAGTTAAATGGATTTGAGGTCTGAATTGAACAAAAACAGATTGCACGGTTTCGGTATCACTGACGAAGTTCATCACTTCGTCTTCGCCGCGATACTGTTGCAGCTCTGCACCAATAAGCCAGTCATTAATCTCGCCTGAGCGATATTGTGCCATAGCCTTTACACCGTAATCTTCAAACCCCCAATAACTGTTATCATCAACAACTGTGATGTCACCATTTTCGTCCTGATCAACTCGGTTATAATAAGTATCCCAGCTGTGGTAATAACCCTTTACTTGCAGATCCCACTCATCGAATATCGGATGCTGATAATCAAGAGTAATGAGCTTTTCATCTCTATCGTTATTGCTGTTTATTGTGCCATAAGGCCTAAGCCGTTCTAGATCCGCATGATTAAATTGCATCAGCATCGTTAACTGCTGGTCTTGCTCACCAAGCCATCTCGCCTTACCGCCAATGTTATAAACCGTATAACCACGCTTAACGTCATCCGACGCCGTCCAATGGATATTTTCATCGGGCCAAAGTTGATAACCTTCACTCGTTGAGTAAGAGCCATATAAAGACCAATCAATACTCTCTATATCGCCAGAGACATAACCATCAATACTTTGGCTTGCAAGTGTATCTGCGCCTATCGAGAATTCAGCGGAATTTTGCTTTGAAAGATCGCGAGTAACAATATTGACCACCCCGGCGATCGCACTGGTGCCATAAACGATGCCTTGACCACCTTTAAGTACTTCTATGCGCTCAATCATGTTTGGATTTAAGCTATCGAGGTACACGCCGCCATATAAGCGATTATTCAACCGGTTACCATCAAGTAACCACAAGATATCCTGCTTCCTTGAGCCTTGTAGTGAATAATAGCCGCCATCATAACGACCTCCTTTGGCGGACGAGAATAAGCCCGGCACCCATTGAGCAAGAATTGAATTGATATCGGCTTGACCAAAGCTAGTAATTTGTTCCCGTTCAATCACTACCATAGATTGGCCTAACTTAGCTTGATCTAGGCTTAAGTTTTGTTCCAGTGTATTGGTTACGGTTATCACCTCATCTATCTCATTCACATTTGCAATGGCGATTGCACCTAAAGCCAATAAAACACTACTCATCAAATACTCCAACAACAGTAACGTTAACGCCATTAACCCCAGTTTGGATTTGGGCATCAACTTTATAAGCTAAACGCATATTTTCTTGTGTTAACACCTCAGTTGGCGCACCAAATGAAGCCACCTTGTCATCCACTAAAAGCAGCAGTTTGTCGCAATACTGCGCCGCTAAATTGATATCGTGGAAGGTTGCTATAACGGTATTTGCGCGCTGCTTAATGATCGACAGCAATTGATGTTGGTGAAAAATATCTAAATGATTGGTCGGTTCATCAAGTAACAGTAATTCAGTATTTTGAAATAATGTTTGCGCCAGCATGACTCGTTGTAGCTGGCCGCCAGATAGGTGTTCTAATTGACGATCTTTAAGGTGGGTAAGACTGCAATCTGCCAGCAACTGCGCTAGCCTTGCTTGATCTACACAAGAGGAACATGCAGCTAAAGACACCACATCACTGACATTCAAACCACCGCAGACACCGTTATGTTGCATCATAAGTGCAAGATAATTGGCGCGTAGTTTTTGTTTCATACCCAGTAGTGAGTCAGTGCGCCAATATAAATCACCACTTTTAACAGGGAGTAATCCAGCCATCGACTTAAGCAAGGTTGTTTTGCCACAGCCATTGCGACCTAAAATCCCCACCCACTCTCCAGAGTTAACACTAAATTGAAATGGAGCTAGGTTTTCAAGCCCGTTAGCGGCTATGTGCAAACTATCGATATGCAGCATGAGTTTGCCTTCTTATTAGCGAGAGGAGTAATGGCGCAGTGATCAATGCTAAGGGCACAGAAAGCGGTAATTCGTTAGGTGCTAATAACCATCGACAAATAATGTCGACGAAAACACAGGTCACAGCGCCTAATGTTGCGGTTATAGGAATGAGGTGTTTATGGCTGCCTCCAACTAGCAATCGACAAATATGCGGAACTAACAGACCAATAAAGCCCACGACACCGGCTGAAGCAACAGACATTCCGGTTAAAAGTAAAACCCCAAACGCAACTTGCCAACGTAATAACGTAAGGTTGACGCCAATAGACTGTGACTTTTCATCGCCAAGCAGCATTAAATCGAGATAGTGTCTGTTACGGTAAGCTAGATAGACAATAATTGGTAAGGCAATAGACAAGGGAATAGTATGCTCCCAGGTTGTCCCTACGAGCGAGCCCATCAGCCATCTGAGGATCTGACTTAAAGCTTGCTCATCGCCGAGGATCATCATTAAGGTCGTTAGTGATGCACCAATAGAACTGATTGTGACACCGCACAACACCAAAGCCATTGGTGATACTGGCACGCCTTTTCGATTAGCGCACATCATCACTAAGATAAACGCGCTTGTTGCCCCGAGTACCGCCAATAACCATTGTGGAATAAACAAGCCCAAAGTGATGCCGCTAACAGCAAATAAAGAGGCGCCATTGGCAATACCGAGTAAATAAGGATCTGCCAGCGGATTTCTGACAAGGGTTTGAGTTAACAGACCTGCGACAGATAATGCCGAACCGACAAGCGCAGCTAAGATCGCTCGTGGCAGACGCATGTCATAAATAATTGCTGAAGCGAGTTTGTGATCTTCTGATTGAGTCAAACCGCCTATTAACTCAGAGATTGATAGCGATAACGCGCCATAAGACACGCCGGTGATGAACAAGATCAGCAATAAGCACATCAACACCAAAATCAACAACCACAAGTAGCGCTTAAATAAACTCATAATGCAGTAACTTGCTCTAGGTATGCGTTGACCAATTCAATTCCGTCAATTAAGCGCACGCCTGCAACAGTTTCAGAAAAGCCGACCTTAAGTAGTTGTGAACTTTCAACAGCATGGATAGCAAATGACAATGGTTGAGACTCTACATAACTTTGCTTTTGGCTAAATGACGACCAATTTGAGTCGACCATTAATATGACGTCGGGGTTAAGAGCCACAACAGACTCCCACGACATATGTCCCCATTGCGAGTTAATATCCTGACCAATATTAATCCCACCAGCTTGTTCAATTAATAAATTTCCAGCGCCGCAGCACCCTGCAACGTAGGGAATGTCGTACTCTCTTAGCCATAACAACACTCTTGGCTTGGTTTGCAGCTTGCTTATGACATTAAGTCGCTTTTTATAGCTATCAATCAGTTCATAAGCCTGATGTTCTCTGCCCAACAATTGGCCTAGGTTTGTTATATCGCCAAAAATGGTCGCCATACTAACAACCGCGTTAGCTTCGCCGGACTTAAATAAGTAACTGTCCACACCGTAATAGGTCCAACGTTGACGTGGGCCGATCCCCCAATCACTAAACGCACTATTAAATCCTGCAATAACCAACTGTGGTTGTAACGATAGCAAGATCTCTGGGTTGGGGTATTCCTTAGATAATGAGGGTAATGCATTGAATCGCTCAACCCATCGCTCGGCCGGCTTATCATCGTTATAAGAAATGCCAATTATTTGTTTGTCAGCGTGCAGCGCCAATAACGCCTCAGTGACATGCTGATTTAAAGAAACCACACGATCCAATGAGGTTGTCAGATCCGGTTTAGTTGATTGAGCCGGTTTCGATTCACTATCATTAGCTGCGAATGAATATTGTGGCAGAGTAAAAAACAGACTTATTATTAGTAGCTTGTACAAATCGTTCTCTTTTTTTGCCACGATAATAGATAAAACCATGTCGGGTTTTATTGATTTAAATCGCAAAACATTACAAAAACGAGCCAGCAAACAATAGAGCAACAACCCTTTCGTGACCACCATCACAATGCAAGCAACAAAATTTCGCTTAACTAAGTTAATTAATAAATTGCTCTAGGCTTAACCCCGTTCAATAAAAGCAAAATTTAAACGATAACGATTTTATTGCGCTCGGCGTTAAGTAAACAGTGCAAGAAAGACACAACAGCTAACTTGACTCAATACGTTTAAGCGAGCGCCAAATTGTGGCATCTGTTTTTTAATCATCATTTAGTGACCTCCTTCACAAAAAAATCCAACCTGTGCCATTTTGTCTCATCAAGGTCACTTTTAATGATCTACCGCAAGAGTGCGAAACACTACTCCAGACCTACCTCTGAAAGCGAAAAAAAACTTGACCCACATCAACATTTAACAGAGTTGTGCAGCATAAACTGCTGAAGTTGAGCAAATTCCTTACAATAAAAAAGGTTTAAACATGGAAACACATGAAGCCCTTTATCAACAAGGCCTCGCACGAATAGAACAACTTCGTCAGTTAGAACCTCGTAGTGGTGAAACCCTTCAGCAAAAGATGGAGCAAAATGGCATTAGCCGCCGCGACTTCATGAAATGGAGCGCAGCAGTTACCGCCATGCTTACACTGCCTCTGCCGTTTAGCACACTCGTTGCTGAAGCAGCAGAGCTTGCTGATAGAGTACCACTGGTCTGGCTGCATCTAGCCGAATGTACTGGTTGCTCCGAGTCCTTGATCCGTACCGATACCCCTAATCTCGATACCCTTATCTTTAAACACGTTTCACTCGAATATCACGAAACCCTAATGGCTGCAGCAGGTTGGCAGGCAGAAGAGAACCTTGAGCATGCGTTAGAAGCCTATAAAGGTAACTACCTGCTTGCAGTTGAAGGCGCGGTTCCAACAGCAAATAACGGTGCTTATTTGACTGTCGGCTGTAAAGGTCATACCGGTTTACATATCGTGCAAGAAGCAGCTAAAGGCGCCGCAGCGATTATCTCTGTAGGTACTTGCGCCGCGTTTGGTGGCGTGCAAGCCGCAGCGCCAAACCCAACTGGTGCAAAAGGCGTTTATGAGGTGGTTGATAAAACCGTGATTAATCTTGGTGGCTGTCCACCAAGTGAGAAGAACATTGTCGGTACCTTGATGTACTTCATCATGTTTGGCAAGTTACCTGCACTTGATATGTTTAACCGTCCTAAGTGGGCTTATGGCGCGCGCGTACACGACAACTGTGAACGTCGTGGCCGTTTTGATGCAGGTGAATTCGTTGAAGAGTTTGGCGATCAAGGCGCAAAAGATGGTTACTGCTTATATAAAGTTGGTTGTAAAGGACCTTACACCTATAACAACTGCCCTACAGAACGTTTCAACCACCATACTAGCTGGCCGGTACTTGCAGGCCACGGTTGTATTGGCTGCTCAGAACCTAACTTCTGGGATGATATGGCCGACTTTGAAAAGCCTTTAGGTAGGCAATTGCTGCACAGTTTAGACGCCACCAGCGACACCATTGGTGCGGTCATTCTAGGTGCAACTGCTGTTGGAATTGGCGCACATGCTGTAGCCAGTTTATTTGCCAAATCTGAAGAGGAATAATCATGAGTAAACGTGTTGTTATCGATCCAATCACGCGTATTGAAGGTCACCTTCGCGTTGAAGTCGAAGTTGATGAAAATAATGTCATTACAAAAGCCTGGTCATCTTCCACTTTGTGGCGTGGTATTGAAGTGATTCTAAAAGGCCGTACCCCTATGGATGTCGGCTTAATAGTGCAGCGCATTTGTGGCGTTTGTACCTACTCGCACTACCGCTGCGGTACAGAAGCGGTTGAAAACGCCCTAGGTGTTAAAATTCCACTCAATGCCAAATATCTACGTAGCTTGATGCAAACCTCTTTGTATATGCATGATCACATTGTGCATTTTTATCATCTACACGGATTAGATTGGGTCGATGTTGTGTCTGCATTAAGTGCAGATCCTGCGTTAGCCGCCCAAGAAGCACTGAAATATACCGCCAATCCGATTGCAGCTGGTGAAGGCGATCTACGCGCAGTGCAAGAAAAAGTTAAAGGGCTAGTGGCAACCGGTAAGCTTGGTCCATTCGCTAACGCATACTGGGGTAACGCAACCTACAAGTTTACTCCAGAGCAAAACCTAATCGCCCTATCACATTATCTCAAAGCATTAGAAGTACAGCGCGTTGCCGCTGAAATGCTAGCAATTTTTGGGGGCAAATCACCGCATCCACAATCGATTGTTGTTGGCGGCGTCACAGCTGTTCGCGACATGCTAAGCCCTGCTCGTTTACAAGAGTGGAAGCAGAAGCATGAAATCGTACAAGACTTTATTATCAGAGCTTATAAAGCCGACGTTGTAATGGCTGCAGCTGCCTTTGGCAGTGAGCCTAGCGTACTTGGCGGCGTCAATATTAAAAACTTCTTAGCCTGTGATGACTTCTTACTTGGGGATAACCAGTACCTGTTTAATCAAGGCGTGATCATGAATGGCGACTTAGCCAATGTATCTGATTTAGATCCGGACATGATCTCAGAAGATGCTACCCACGCTTGGTATAAAGCCGATAAACCAGAGCATCCTTACGATGGTACAACTGTGCCTGATTACACTGGTTTTGTTGAGCGTGACACCGTCTACGGCAAGCTACCTACAGTTGATGGTGACGGCAAATACACTTGGGTTAAATCGCCACGTTATAACGGCGAGCCTGTAGAAGTTGGCCCGCTCGCTTGTTTACTTGTCAGTTACGCTCGCGGAAACCAAGTAGTAGTTAATGCGGTTAACGGTTTACTTGAAGCTACAGGTTTACCCGTTGAAGCGCTATTAACTACTTTAGGTCGCACCGCAGCACGTATGCTGCAAACCGTTATTGTTGCTGAAGAAGGCCTAAAAACCTTTGATGCCATGCTAACCAATATGCAGTCTGACGAAGCCACCTATATCAAGCCTGAGATTGACTCAAGCAAAGAGTATGTAGGTCACGCCATGATTGAAGCGCCGCGCGGTATGCTCAGTCACTGGATCCGTATTAAAGGCGGTAAGGTTGAAAACTATCAAGCTGTAGTACCAACCACATGGAACGCTGGTCCCGTTGATGCTAACGGTAAGATGGGCCCGTATGAAGCTTCGCTTATTGGGCTAAAGCTTGAAGATCCAACCAAGCCTTTAGAGGTGATCCGCATTATTCACTCGTTCGACCCTTGTATGGCCTGCGCTGTACACGTTATGGACTACAAAGGGCAAAACTTAGGTGAATTTAAAATTGATCCCAACGGATTTTAATCAAGGGGGATAACATGGCAACTCAATCTGCGCCCTACCAAAGGGAACTGATCTTTGGTGCTGCAATACGAATATTCCATTGGCTAAGAGCCTTAGCCATTTTCGTACTCATAGTAACTGGGTTTTATATCGCGTGGCCGTTTTTGGTTGCGCCAGAAAACTCTGACGTATTGGTACAAGGTTATATTCGCGCCGCCCATCAGATCTTTGGTTTTGTGTTAGTGGCAATTACCATAGTGCGGGCTTACCTGTTCTTTTTCGGTAAAAGCGATATCGAACGACGCTCTTTTAAAGACGTAATGAGCGTAAAAAGTTGGATCACTCAACTTAAGTCTTACCTATGGATGGGACATTTAGACAAAGCTGGTGTGTATGGACCGCTACAATTTGTGACTTACTTGGCAATCTCTGTCGTTGCGTTGTTGATCTGCATTACAGGACTCGTCTTGTATGCCAATGTATACCATGAAGGTCTTGGTGGGTTAATTGCACCAATGGCGAATTGGTTAACGGCATTGATGGGGGGCTTAGCACCTGTACGAATTTGGCACCATTACCTAACCTGGGTATTTATCATCTTTGTGGTAATACATGTATATATGGCTGTTTGGTCAGGTATTCGCTTTAAGCACAACTCTGTTGACTCAATTGTCTCAGGTTATGACTACCATAAGAAAAAATAAAAGGAACTCATGAAGATATTGCTACTTGGTATTGGCAATGTCCTGTACGCCGATGAGGGCATCGGCGTACATTTCGTCAATTACATCCAAGAAAACTATCATTTCCACCATCCAATTGAGCAGTTAGACATTCTCGATGGTGGAACATTAGCCCAAGGACTTATCCCTACCCTTTGTCAGTATGACTACCTTATCGTGGTCGATACAGTTAACGCTAATGGTGTTGCGCCCGGTGAAGTGTATTTCTTTGACTTCGACAAGGCACCTGCTGAAATCGATTGGCAAGGCAGCGCTCACGAGGTAGAAATGCTACAAACTCTAATCATGATGGAAATGGTCGGCGACCGACCAAAAACCTTTGTATTAGGGGTCACTCCAACGGTACTCGAGCCGATGATCTTAGGTTTAACTAAACAGATCCAAGCGGCTGTACCTTTAATGGAAGCAACGCTACTGCGTCACCTACAAACATTAGGCTTTTCTCACCAACGCATTGCCAATATCGACATCAACAGCCTAATTCCCGATTCCTACAAACGTGGCTTAATTTCCGATGAAGAAAATTAGATTCGAGTTTAATTGTACCCGCGACGTGCCTTTTTACGCTCACCTATGTGATCAATACCTACTTAAACCTGATTATGACATTGCCATTGGCCGAGAAGAAAACCGTTACTATTTAGAAGCCGAGGGCGAACAAGGTAAGTTAGAAAAACTCGCAGATGAGGTTGCCAATGATTTCTTATTATCGGTTTGCCTAACTAAGCCTGATATCAAGCTGGTTGACGACTTTAGAGGCAGTAAAACACCATTAAAAAATAATAACTTAATCTCTACAAATTTAGGCCTAGAATATTGCCAACACTGCCAACCTAAATTTGCCGACAATCAATCAGCGCAGTTCGGTGAGATTGATCTCGCCTGTCCTTGTTGCCAAAGCCATTTACGCATTACTGATGCAGAAAAATCCTTTAGTCTCGAAGATGTCAAAGCCTTAACGGCAAAGCTTAATTCACAAGGCTATATAGAGCTACCTAGCCCAAGCAACACATTGCCGATCATCGTTAGTTTCCAGCCCATAAATAATAAAGTCCTTAACAGCTCGCAGCAGCGGCAACATCTGGTGATCTGCAACCCAAATAATCTTAACGCACACTTCTCACTCACAGGTAGTCAAATACTTGGTTTATCAAGTATTGAAAAGCCGTTTATCAGTGCAAAACCCATTGCTAAGCACCCTCGCCTACATAACGCTCTTTATGAGATCTGTTTTGCTAAATCGCGTTTATTATTGGTGCTTTGTGAAGTACTGCGCCAGCAAGGAGTTGATTATCTATATATTGCCCATTCAGACAATCCACATTTTGCAATGGTCAATGGCCAGTGGTGTGAGGTAATGAGCCAATTAGGCACTGCGCCGCTATTGATTCCGACCACTCAAACACCACTACACGATGATGCGCAAACCGGGCCTTATATTGCTAAATGGCAAAAAAATATCATTAGTGTTATCCAAGAGCCGATTTTTAACCATCAACCTTTAGGGCAAGCCCCTGATAATGCCGCAACCTGTGCATTACTCGCCGCCCATATACGCAATAAGCATGCTAAAAATACTGCAGCGATTTATCTGAGCGATCAATATAAAAGTCAGATTGTGACATCGGATAAGCAACAAAAAATAGAGCTATTCTTTGAGTTTCCTGAGTTGCCTGATAACGGCTACGAGATTGTTCATCAACTGTCAGATTCTCCGCAAAAAATCCTGTTAGAGAAATTTAAAGCTCAATATCCAGAGGATTACATTCAGCTGTTATCGCTAAAACTTGCAGCACCTTGTAATAATATTCAAACCCTGTGGGCAATCGTAGCCATTATACTTGGAGCTGAAACCAGTAAAGGCGATACAAAAGAGGCCGCGACTCAGCTGACTAAAACAGCACTTTGTGACTTCGTAATAGCAAAAGCCATGGCTCACAAAGGCAGCAACGCCCCAAGAATTGATTTTCCATTGACCAAAGGCGAAGCCGCTCGAAGCTTAAACTGGTGTAAAACCTTAGGCAGTATCATTAGCTTTAGACTGGCAGAAGAAGGCTATCTTGAAAAACTTGCGTTTGGTCTTCACGACTCATTTGCTGATTACATAGCAAATTGGATTGAGCATTTAGACCAAAATATAGGCTTAAAATCGATTGTATTAGCAGGTAATGAGTTCAGTAACCCGATGCTAGCAGAACGAGTTGCCCTGCGACTCGTGAAGAACTTTACCCTAAACACCAATCCTGCGATGGATCTTGATGGCGTAAACCTCGCAGTAGGTGGACTGTATTTAAAACAACGTAGGCGTTAATTCCAACGTTTTTTAGCTAAAGCTAGCAAGGCTAGCCTTAGCTATCTAACTCTTGTTTTAACCACAAGCCTTCTACCCGTTAGAGTATTGAAATATATGCAGTTAACCGACAACAAGCCGGTCAGTAATCCACAACATGGGGTCGAGCAAGCCACACTTGCTCGGATCCAACTTAATATAACCGGCGTTGTACAAGGGGTTGGGTTTCGTCCCTTTGTTTATCGTCTCGCCCATGAGCTTGGGTTAAGCGGTAGCGTCTTAAATAATAGTCAGGGCGTGTTGGTTATTGCCCAAGGCGTACAAAGCGCATTAACTGAGTTTGAGCAAGCCTTTGTATTATCACCACCGCCACTATCGCGCATCGATAACATCACCAGCAAGCCACTAGCCACAATCGGTAATGAAACCGGTTTTACCATTATCGCCAGTGATAATTCCCAGGAGCATGGCGATAGCGGTAGCAAGCGAATTAACGCTAACAATAGCGTTGTCGCAGTATCACCCGATAAATGCACCTGTGATGATTGCTTTAGTGAAATAATCGAGAGTAGCAATCGCCACTTTAGATACCCGTTCACCAATTGTACCAACTGTGGCCCAAGATACACCTTAATTAACGCTCTGCCCTACGATAGACCCAATACTGCCATGGCAAGTTTTGCTATGTGCGATCGCTGCGCCGATGCGTACCAAAACCCTTTAGATAGACGCTACCATGCACAACCAGTTAGCTGTCCTGACTGTGGGCCACAGTTAAGCTTTAATACTGCAGCTCTTGAAAGGTTAAGTGATAGAGAACAAGCGTTAACCGATGCGGTCAAAGCGTTGCAAGAGGGAAAAATACTGGCAATAAAAGGGCTCGGTGGCTTTCACCTTGTTTGCGATGCAAGCAACGATGCCAGCATTGCTTTACTGCGTCAGCGTAAACATCGACCAGCAAAACCGTTTGCAATTATGGTCGAAAATCCGCAAGTCGGCGCCCAATATGTTTACGGTAATGCAATTGAATGGCAGACCCTTAGCTCAGCAGAGCGCCCTATTACCCTGATGCAGAAAATAGCGCCGTCTTTGAGCATTGGACTAAAGCATCAGCAAAACAGCTTGAGCGAATTAATCGCCCCGGCAATAGATAAACTAGGGGTATTTTTACCCTATACACCGTTACACTTTTTGCTTTTAGCACAGCTAAAACGCCCGCTAGTGATGACCAGTGCCAACCTATCCGGCGAGCCAATAATAATTGATGCATTGGATATCAAACAAAAGCTTGGCCATGTTGTTGATTTTATATTGGATCATAATAGGCCAATACTAAATGCTTGTGATGACAGCGTAGTGCAAGTCATTAACGATAAAGTGCAAGTGCTTCGCCTAGCTCGAGGTTATGCGCCATTATCCCTGTATTGTGAACAGCCCATTCCACAAGCAACCCTGGCTGTTGGCGCACAACAAAAAAATACCGTCTGTTTTGGCTTTAAACAAAACATCTTTTTAAGCCCACATATCGGCGATCTAGAATCCATTAAAGCCTTAGATTATTTTCACCACACCCTTGCTACTTTTAAAACGCTTTACCAATTTGAACCGAGAAAACTGGTTCACGACACTCATCCTGATTACGCCACCAGCGTTTGGGCCGAACAGCAAGCTCATAAAAAAACTAGCGTACAACATCATTACGCCCACGTACTTAGTGTAATGGCGGCAAACAATTATACCGGTTCTGTATTAGGTTTTGCCTTTGATGGCACAGGCTTAGGTGATGATGCAACGCTTTGGGGCGGTGAGGCTCTACTGTGCAATAACCAAAAATATCAACGTCTAGCCCATCTGATGCCATTTCAATTAATCGGCGGTGAACAAGCGATTAAACAGCCTAATCGAGTGTTGCTATCCATCTTACTTGAAAAATATTCACCCGAAGAGATCCTAACCTTAAAACTGCCCGCTTTTACCAAGATCCCAAGCTTTACCTTTAATAACCTAACAAAAGTCTGGCGTGCAAACATTAGTGTAAAAACCTCATCTATCGGCCGGTTATTCGATGCTATAGCGGTAGTTTTAGGCCTGATTGATGAGATTCAATATGAAGGGCAAGCAGGTATGCTTTTAGAAGCAGCTGCTAATTCTTTAACACAGCATGCATTATTAGATACTCATAACAAGCTGCCCAAACAAGCTTTCAGTGCAAGTAATCTACAAAACGATAATATAGTCGTGAATAATTCTGATAGCAGGACTTCTATTCGTAACCAATATCTAGGGAGCCCAATCCATTTTTCGATAAAATCGAATAACAATGTATGGGATAGCGTAGATTTAATGGTGCAGATCATCAATGCTATTAAGGCTGAACCATTAACCCCTATACGCATAGGCCTGATAGCCCGAAGCTTTATGGATGCGTTAAGCGATATCGTTTGCCTGACCGCTAAAGAGCACCTTGAACTACCGATTGTTCTTTGTGGTGGCGTGTTTCAAAACAAATACTTATTACAGCGCTGCGAAACAGCACTCATCGCCCAAGGCAATCGTGTATTAGAGCCTAAATATGTACCAATTAACGATGCGGGGATCTCCCTCGGTCAGCTTTGGTACTCCCTTGCTACAAAATCCACAGAATAAAACTGAATACCAGCCTAATGCCTGCTAATGAATCTAATTAGATAAATTAGCAGGTGTGAAACAACACAATTAGCAGCCAAAATGCGACACACATCTCACGCGCATCTTGGTAAAGCTGATTTAAATCAAAACGTATAACGAAGTCGTGATCGACAATAACTTAATACTATAATAAACGGAGTTTCCTATGTGCCAAGACTGCGGCTGTTCAATTGCCCGACACGATCCCCTACTAAAAACTGGCCACTCTCATACCAAAGATTCACATGCAAGACATGATCATAATCTTGCCAGTAACCCCCAATTAAATGACAAAACCACTTTATCAGTGATCCATAAAATCCTTGATAAAAACGATATTGAAGCCCAGCACAATCGTGACCACTTTGAAGCCAAGGGGATCACAGCCTTCAATCTAATGAGCAGCCCAGGCAGCGGTAAAACCACACTACTTGAACACTTACATCAATATACCGATCTTAAATATGCGGTTATTGAAGGCGACCTCGAAACTTCTCGCGATGCCGATAGATTGAAAGCCAAAGGTATTAATGCTTATCAGATCCAAACCGGCGCAGCCTGTCATTTAGATGCATTTATGGTGCATAGCGCGCTACCCCACATTGATTTAGATCCTATCGATATCTGTTTTGTAGAAAACGTCGGCAATCTCGTCTGCCCTGCAAGTTATGATGTTGGTACCCATAAAAATATCGTATTGCTGTCAGTACCTGAAGGCGATGACAAGATAGAAAAATATCCGGTGATGTTCCGCCGTGCAGATCTGGTATTAATTACCAAATCAGATCTACTGCCCCATTTTGATTTCAGTATCGAAGAGTCTCGTAAACAACTACAAAAGCTAAACCCTAATGTAGAACTAATGGCGATCTCGGTTAAGCAGCCTGAATCCCTCGAAAAAGTGGTGCAGTGGCTTAATCATAATGTTGGAGTGACTGCTTAATGTGTCTTTCTATTCCGTCAAAAGTCGTTGAGCTTCATCCAGACGAGCAAGCAGTTACCGTTGATACGATGGGCGTGAAACGTAAAGTCAGTAGCCATTTGTTGGCAGAGCCGTTAGCCCTTGATGATTATGTGCTTATTCACATTGGCTTTGTGATGAACAAGATAGATAAACAAGATGCGATGGAAAGTTTAGCCCTGTATCAGGAGATTGTGTCCAAACTTGAACAAGAAGAGCGGGAGGCGTGATGATTGCCTTAAACGATCTTTATCAAGGCTTTCGCGATCCCAAAGTGATCCGCTCACTCGCCCAGCAAATAGCCCACTATGCCAGCCAAGTAGAAGGTATGATTAATATAATGGAGGTGTGCGGCGGTCATACCCACACCATCATGAAATACGGTCTTAACCAATTACTACCGAGCAATATCGAGTTTATTCATGGCCCCGGTTGCCCTGTTTGTATTATGCCTAAAGAGCGCATTGACCATGCCGCAACCCTTGCCAGTCAGCCCGATACCATTTTAGTGACACTAGGGGATATGATCCGCGTTCCCGGTTCAAAAGGCAGTTTGGCGCAATTTAGAGCTAAAGGCTGCGATATCAGGCCGATTTACGATCCATTAGACACCTTAACCATCGCAGCTGATAATCCTAACAAAACCATTATCTTTTTCGCTATAGGCTTTGAAACCTCAACACCAATGACGGCGGTGTTAATAGAGCAAGCAAACCAGCGCGGCATCACTAATCTGCTGTTTCATATAAACCATGTGTTAGTCCCACCTGCTATTGATGCGGTCATGAACGATCCACAAGTAAAAGTGAACGCCTTTATTGGACCTGCTCATGTGAGCGTAATTAGTGGCGCAAAAATATACCGTCAAGCAGTTGAAACATACAACACGCCTGTTGTGGTTTCCGGTTTTGAGCCAGTAGATGTGATGCAATCAATTTTAATGCTGGTAAAACAAAAAGCAGAGCAACGTGCTGAGCTTGAAAACCAATACAGCCGCTCGGTGTCTGAAAACGGCAACAAAACCGCCCAAGCATTAATTGATAAATATCTAACTATTCGACCGGAGTTTCGCTGGCGCGGATTGGGCCCGATTGCAAATTCTGCACTCATGCTCAAACCTGAATACGCTCACTTAGATGCCGAGCGGGTTTACGCCAATGTATTACCACAAATAGAGATTGACGATCATAAAGCCTGTCAGTGCGGCGATATTTTAAGAGGCCTTTGCAAACCCAAAGATTGCAAAGTATTTGGCCGAGGATGCAGCCCTGACACGCCTCTTGGTAGCTGTATGGTCAGCTCAGAAGGCGCTTGCAACGCCTACTATCGCTATAACGGAGTCAATTTATGAATTCAGTGACAAACGACAAAGTCATTCAGCTAAGTCATGGCGGTGGTGGTAAAGAGATGAACCGCCTAATTAAAGACATATTCTTTAACGCTTTCGATAACGCCATTTTGCAAAATGAAGAAGACGCGGCAGTATTGCACTTTGACGGCAATATCGCCTTTACCACAGACTCTTTTACTGTCGCACCTATTTTCTTTGCTGGTGGCGATATTGGCAAGCTTGCCGTTGCTGGTACGGTCAACGATTTAGCCATGATGGGCGCTGAGCCGCAGTATTTAAGCTGTAGCGTGATTATTGAAGAAGGCTTTGAAATCGAAAAACTTAAAACCATTGTTGCCAGCATGGCTAGAGAACTGAAAAAGTCTAATACCCGAATTGTTTGCGGCGACACTAAAGTGGTGCCTAAGGGCTGCGCAGATGGTTTGTTTATTAATACCTCTGGTGTTGGCCGCATATTAAAGCCTAAGATCTCAGTGAAAAACCTTGAAGCTGGTGACTGCATAATAGTTAGTCGCGATATTGGCCGTCACGGCGCTGCTATTCTTATGGCCCGTGAGGGACTTGCACTGGAATCTGAACTCAGCAGTGATTGCGCTAACTTGTGGCCAATCGTCGAGCAATTAATTGCCGCTAACGTTGATATTCATGCAATGCGTGATGCCACCCGTGGTGGGTTATCAGCAGTATTAAACGAGTGGGCTAAAGCCTCAAATGTTTGTATAGAGGTAAAAGAAGAAGCGGTTCCAGTAAGTGATGAAGTCAAAGGTCTGTGTGAGCTTTATGGCTTTGAGCCATTTGATCTGGCTAATGAAGGAACCTTTATTGTTGCCGTACCCGATGATAACGCAGAAAAAGCACTCAGTGTTATGCAGCAATTTTGTCATTGCCAATCCGCCAGTATTATTGGCCAAGTAACTGCTGATAAAGTGACTGCGGATAGCAACAACGCTAAAGAAAACAGCCAACAAGGAAAAGTAATTTTGCATACTCCTTGGGGTAGTGCTCGATATTTAGATGTACCTCAAGGTGAATTACTACCGAGGATCTGTTAATGCATGAGTATTCGATAGTTACTGCATTAATCGAGCAATGTGAGCAACTAGCATTAGATAATAATGCTCACGCCATTACTCGTGTTGAAATAAAGCTTGGGATCTTAAGTGGTGTAGAGCCAAGTCTTCTTAACACAGCGTTCGACACCTTTAAGCTTGAGGGGATCTGCCGCAATGCCGACTTGATCATGCATATTCAGCCTCTGGTTATCGCCTGTAATGATTGCGGCCAACAAACCGAACATAAACAGCGCAACGTGATCTGCAGCCACTGCCAAAGCAATAACACCCGCGTGCTTGATGGTGAAGATATGATGCTTATGCTATTAGAGTTAGAGCAAAACGAAGAACTGCAGGGCTAAATCTATAGCAATAGCAAAACTCGCTAATAAAAATCGAATGTACTGTAAGCTGTGAGCAAAGCTCATTAACAGGCATTCGATTTTATCAAGGTAACACTTAAATAAGCTAATTGATCAACGAGCTAAAATAGATAACCATTGGCGTACCCTTCTTTTTGCAGAATTGATTATGTGGTTACAACAAACTATATCGCTAACAGCAAAATCTCGTGGTTTTCATTTGGTAACAGAAGAGATCGAGCGCTCACTACCTGAGCTACGTCAGATAAAAATTGGCGTGGCTCATCTACTTTTACAACATACCTCAGCGTCGCTTACGTTAAATGAAAATGCCGATCCTAGCGTGCGCGCTGATTTTGAAGCCTATATTAACCGTTTAGCGCCTGAACGTGCGCCCTATTACACTCACACCTATGAAGGTGACGATGATATGCCTGCTCACCTTAAATCAAGTTTGTTAGGCGTTAGCTTAGCGATTCCTATCACTAATGGACGGTTTAATTTAGGCACTTGGCAAGGGATCTATTTGGGTGAACACAGAGATTATGGCGGTAAGCGTAAAGTGCTCGTCACCATTAATGGTGAGTAAAACGGAAATTGCTTCAATCTAAGTTGATTAACTAAACACATAAGAAAAGAGCACCTTAGGTGCTCTTTCTATTGAATTAAAACTGCCTACGTTATGCTTCAGCAATTCGCTCAAGTTTAGCTAGATAAAAACCGTCAAAGCCTGTGTCTGCTGGGCTAATCGTTTCATCTTCAATAAATCTAAAATGTTTATTTTCAGCTAAAAACGCATCAACTTGATCGCGGTTTTCTTCTGGCATAATTGAACATGTTGCATAAACTAACATGCCGCCCACTTTTACCATACGGCTGTAGCTTTGTAAGATCTGCTTTTGCAGCTCAACTAACACAGGTAAACGCTCTGGCGTATCGCGCCACTTGGCATCTGGGTTACGTTTAAGTACACCCAAACCTGAACACGGCACGTCTAATAGCACACGATCACAAGTTAACTTTAAGCGCTTAATGGTTTTGCTGCTGGCAATAATGCGTGTTTCAACATTATGTGCACCGGCACGGCGAGCACGTTGCTTGAGGTTATCAAGTTTCCATTGCTCAACATCCATCGCAAGTAAGCGACCTTTACCTTGCATTTGCGCTGAAATAGATAAGGTTTTACCTCCTGCGCCAGCACACGCATCAACAACGCGCATACCAGGCTTGGCATCAAGTGCTAATGCCACTAACTGAGAGCCAGCATCTTGCTGCTCAAACCAACCTTTTTTAAAGGTTTCAGTTCTAAATAGCGCAGAATCTGAAACCACTTCAAGCGCTGTATCAACACCCGGTACCGTAACAGTTTCAACACCTTCTTTGCGAAGTGCCGTTGCTAACTCTTCACGGGTACACTTTAAAATATTGGTACGTAAAAAGCGTTTTGCTGGCTTATTTAGTGCAGCACGCTCTGCTGGCCACTTATCGCCCATTTGCGCTTGACCCATTTCATTCAGCCAATCAGGACAACCATCCCAAAGTACAGGTTGCGCTTTCGCAGCTTCAATGCGGCTAGCTAATTCTTGTGGGTCGATTTGCAGCGCATACTGCATTTTCGGTAGCGGTAAATTGTTAAAAAGATGCCAAACGTTCAGCAAACGCGTGCCTAAACGGGCCATTTCTTCTGGCTTAACATCAGACAGGAAACAATAAAGGTTCAATCTTCGTAAAATATCACCTACTACGAATGTGATGCGACCTTGTTCTTTCGGCTCTAGTTTTAGTCCCGAAAAGTGTTGTGAATAAGCACGATCTAACGGCTTACCCTCTGATAAAACAAGATCAAGAATACTGATCACTAGTTCGTTAGAGCTAGGAGATAGCGAAGATTTTAACATTAAAAAGTTACCCTAATTAGAAAACGCTGCGATCATAGGAGCAAAGCGGCAAATACGCAAGCTACACCGGAGCAAACTGGCGATAAATATCATTAAATTACCCAGTTCTGATTAAAGTCTTTATTAAAAGTAAATAACGCTTACTTACGCCCAGTTAATCTTGTGTTTTGCAAGCAACCAATAGTTGCGCTTTAGCAGCAGCCCTAATGGCTTACAACTCTTTTTTACTGGATTAGATTGAATGTTACCTAAGAAGCAATAGTTAGCTTCTGCGGCTAGGTGAAGAATAAGCTAACTTTACCGTGGCAGTTAACGAGAAATTCCCCCTACAAGCATATTGAAGTATCCTTGTTTATATAATCGCTGCAAATTAAAAAGCGCCACAAGATTACTTGCGACGCTTTTACTATTTTTAATCCATTTAAACCCAGCTTAATGTAACAAGGTTCTAGCGAATAATTTAAGGTGAAACTATCGCTTAAGCAGGTAGTCACTGCCATCCTTTGCGGTAAACACTTGCTCCTGCATTGACGATGCAACCACGGTTCTTTCGATGTCTATCAAGCTTATCCAGTATTCATGACCTTCTAGTCGAATATCGTTAATGTTAGCTAATTCTTGGTCGCGATTGTCTTTAGTGCGATCAAAAGTGAGCTCAACATGGACGCCGTTATCCTTCAACAAAATTGCAGTAGGCTCACTTTTATGGCCGTTTAGGGCAACAAACTGTTTAGGCATTTTTAAACCCGTTTGCGAACCGTCTGCCATAAATACCAAAAGCTGCTGATAGTAGACTACATAGCTACACGCATTTTTATGGGAGCCGTTTGCTAAAGGAAATTTAGCGTCTAAAAACTCTTTTGCACAAGGGGCCGTTGCGTCTTGCTTAGTCACATTGACAGCATTCACATCAACAAGATCGGCAGCAATAAAATTATTATTCTGGTTTACTTGAGTCGTATTGATTGTTGATATATCCATGGCCCTGTCCTCTTACTGATTAAATCCTAGAAGGTTGTCACTGTTGTTTATCAGAGATTGTCATCCTGTTATTAGGATTAACGTTTCCGTTTACTCATCACTTTCCATCCAGCAATCAAAAGTTAATTCCATTTCCTGACTGCTTGATTTGTAGTCTAGTGTAATTTTCATTACAATTTCACAATAAAAATTTTACACTGTGAATTTTACAAGATGAAAAACAATCAGAGCTTGATCAGAAAGTCACATTTTCTCGGTACCAAGATAAGAAACTTGCGTAAACGCAATCATCTAACAATGGAAGATTTATCTGCCCGTTGTGTGCGTGTCGATCCTGAATCAGCACCGTCAGTGTCTTACCTGTCGATGATTGAAAGAGGCAAGCGAGTACCCAGTGCTGGCATGCTTGCTGTAATTGCCGCAGTGTTTCAAAAAGAAGTTGATTGGTTTTTAGATGACGTTCCAGAAGAGGATGCAATAACCCCTGCCAAAGGCCGCCGTGGCGGTATTAACGGCATGGCATTAGAACCAAGCTTTCTGTTTTCTAATGATATTTTACAAATTGCTATTCCAGAAATGTTGTCTCAAACAGGCACTACCGGTAGAGAATTTGCCCACCTGTTGATTCGCGCTCACCAAGAGCATCATCAAAATCATTTCCCTGATCTAGAGCGCGCCGCAGAAGAAGTCGGCCACAAACGTTTACCACTGGCATTAGATGATTTAAAGCAGATTGCAAAATCACTAGGGTTAAAGCTCAAATGGGTAGATAGAACGCCGCAAGAGGTGGTCGATGAAATGGGCGTTAGTACCGCCCATGTGGTGACTTCATTTTTTGAGCCACCATCAACCATTTATTTAAATAAAATGCTTAAGTCCTACCCCACTCGGCTAAAGTATGATTTAGCGGTACATATTGGTCACTGTGTTTTACACAACAAAGATGGACTTAAGTGCGTATTAACTGCAGGTCGCCGCCATACAGCCTCCCATGACGATAACGCTGCAACAGCTTCCTCTACCCTAAATGCGCAAGATATTTTACATGCATGGCGAGATTTCGAGTCGAGCTTTTTTGCCGGTGCATTGTTATGCCCTAAAGTGGCTTATAGGCAATTACTTGACCGTCACGGTTATGAAATTAACGTTAGTAAAACCATAGGTGTTTCAGCCTCCGTTGCAATGCGGCGTATGACTGTTGTCTCCCCCTACCCCCATTGGCACTACTTTGATGCCTATGCCCCTGGTAAATTAAAAGCCGTTTATCGTGGTAATGGTATTCCACTGCCTTGGGGAAATATGCGCGTTGTAGAAGATCCCTGTCAGCACTGGGCGGTATTTAGAATGATTAATGAGCCAAAAGTCGGTACCTCAGCGCAAATATCCATTTTGGATGTTGCTGATGAGCCAAGGATCTATTGCTGTGAGTCAATCAAAGTTGAAGATATGGCGGGCAATAATCACGTGCTTTGTGCAGGCATTGATTTAAATCCCGCTATTGATGCCCAAGGCGGCGAAGCAGCCGCGATTGCAGCGGATTTAAAACAATCATGCGCCACCAATAGTGGCTCTGTGACTATGCCTGCGCATGTTAAGAAAAACCTTATGAGCGTAGCGAAAATTCTCAATATTAATTGGATTGAACGCGGCATAGAAAATGACGCTCGGCTTATTTGTGCTCGCGGTGCGGTCTGCCCAAGGCAACCGAGTTGTTATCAAGCTGGGCGTGCTTTATGCGATGAAGATTGAATGTAGAAAACATCAAAAAAATCATACAGTTAGACTTGATTGGCAGTAGTTAACACCGACATAGAAAACAAGATAGCAGTGTTGGGTTGAGAACTGCTAAGCTCAAGGGGGTTTACGTTTTACAGTTTTTAGCGATTATGGTCGCAACAACTGTGTGGTTAACTACTGCATTTTTAACCATTCAGTTTTTAGCAAGGCATATTGATATTCACTGCCCCACTTGCCTTTAAAAAAGATATTATCGACAAAGTGGGCTTCACGCCTAAATTTTGCTTTTTCCAATAGGCGAAATGAAGCCGAGTTTTCACAATCAACAGTTGCCACTATACGATGTTTGGATAAGGTCGAAAATAGGTAATCAACAACGCAATTTAAAGCTAAAAGCGCATAACCTCGACCTTGGAACGCTGGATTTAGACTAAATCCGAGCTCTATTTGCGCATCATCGATAAAATGAACCGCCAGATCGCCAATAATCTTGTCAGTCTCAGTAAGGCAAATGGCCAATTGAAACCACTGCCCTTGTTCTCCAAATTGGTGTTCTGCCATTGAATTAAACAAGCTTTCCGCTCGTTCAATAGAATAACTACTCCAGCTTTGGTATTTAGCAACCTCAGGTAACGCTCTGTAGGCAGCAAAGCTAGGTAAGTCTTTGTGTTCAAATTCACGGATCGTTATGACGCCGTTGTGAATAGCTGCAAACATGGTTACCTCAAATTTTCTAAAAGAATAAACTATAACAAGTTTGTTCTTATCTTAAACAGTTATTCTTACCTAATAATACAAACTAAACATCTGAATTAAATCTATTAAAAAGCCCAGTTGGTATTGATAAATTATAACAACTGGGCTTACTGTATTTAGGCTAAACCGACTCAATCGGCCTATGTTGACGCTTAATTAATCTAGGTCTTCAAAATACCAGTAACCAGCATTAACCCAATCAGTTAGCTGAGCCATAACAGTGTTATTATCAAGCCACTTAACTAAATCTTCAGCACCAATTTGCTGGTTATCACACACAAGCTTTATAAACTCGGCATTCTCGACACCAAGATGAACTTGGTCACCATTAATATACATTGCGCCAGTTTCAATACTGGTAGCAAAATATAAACAACGTAATCCACCTAAACGCACAAGTGGTTGGTCTGCGATAATAGAATGAATATCATCAATCTGGAAGCCTAATGACTGCTCCGGTAAATCAAGCTCACACTTCGACTGAGTTAAGTAGCGTCCGCTAAACTCACTGACTAATGTATCGTCTAACGTATCAATCAATTGCTGTTTTAAGCGCGCTAAATCCTGTGCGTCCACTAAACCTGAGTGTTGGCTAAGCGGGCGGTCAGGATCGTTGATTTGACTCGCACCTAAGTCTTTATCAATCAAGTGATCTGCAAGTGCACTTACCATATCTTTGGTTGATGCAGTGCGGTAGCCCACAGAGAAGCTCATTGACGGCTCAAGAGTTACACCATCGTGCGGGAATCCAGGTGGCAGATATAAAATATCACCAGGTAGTAGTTCTACATCAATGATTGGCTCAAACGCTTCGGTATGCAGTAAGGCTGGGTGCGCTGCAAACTCTTTATGCGGCCCCTTATCACCCACACGCCACCTGCGGCGACCTGAGCCTTGACAAATAAATACGTCATAAAGGTCAATATGTGGCCCTACTCCACCGCCAGGTACGGCGTAGCTCACCATCACATCATCTAGGCGCCAGCGTGGAATAAAATCAAAACACTTAAGCAGCTCTTCCGCTTCAGGTACCCAGTTATTCAGTGCTTGGACAATTAAAGTCCAATCTTTTTCACCTAGGTGTTCATAGGAGTCAAATGGGCCAAACTCAGCTTGCCATTCACCATTTTGTTGGTAAACCCGACGTGACTCGACCATTTCTTCACATGCAAGCCCCGCCATCTCGTCAGGGGACAATAGGTCTTGAAATTGCTTAAACCCTTGACGGATCACTAACGGTTTCTTTTGCCAGTATTCGTTTAGAAACTGCTCTGGCGTTAAGCCATTGATATCTAATTGCATGTTAATCACTCACTAAAATTTGCGGGCGATACTAACAGCATTTTCGAAAAAAAAAGGTTGCCGAGATCATAAAAGATGCTTTTACTCTGCAGCTATGCGCTCAATTTAACCAAGCACGTTCCATCATTAGCACTGATAAGCAAACAAGATTGACTGCCTTTAAATCATCAATACAATAGCCGTTAGAATTTACCACTGAAGCAAAAAATTGACACTTAACTATCAACACAAGAAGCCTGCAGATACTGTTGTGGTTCTCGATTTCGAAACCACAGGTTTATCACCAACCCAAGGCGATCGTGCCATTGAGATCGGTGCGGTCATGTTAAAAGACGGCAAGGTAATCGACAGATTCCAACAGCTCATGAATCCAGGGTTTCGAATTAGTGGTTTTATTGAAAACTATACTGGCATTAGCAATTTGATGTTAAGTGACGCGCCATCTTGTGAAACCGTTATGGCAGATTTTGCCGACTTTATTGGCGACTACAATTTAGTGGCTCATAATGCTTCTTTTGACCAACGTTTTTTAGATGCCGAGTTACGCCAAATTAACCGTCATTATTCAGGTAGTTTTGCCTGTTCTATGTTGATTGCGCGTAGATTGTATCAAGACGCGCCAAACCATAAGCTTGGTAGTTTAATTAGTTATAAGAATATTCAACATGATGGTGTGTTTCACCGCGCTTTAGCCGATAGTGAAATGACAGCGGACCTTTGGTTGGCCATGCTTGAAGATCTACAGCAAGATTTCCAGTTGGTTAATCCTGATTTTAGTTTATTGCAATCGATTGCCAAACAAAGCAAAGCAAACGTTTTTCAGTTTTTACGTAAACAAAACTAGCCTGCGCAGTAAGGCATGCATAACCGCAGTTTTAAACTTAAAACTGCGGTTATTAATTTATAAGCCTAGCTCATCCAATAAATCATCTGCAGTGCTGGAACCGGTGACTGCGAGCTTTTGCTTTTTTGATTCTGTGCCAGCAGATGCCAAAATTTGTCCGTGCTCAGCAAGGAGTTCATCTAAATCAAACTCATCATCAGCTTCAAATTCGCTCAACTTAATAAACTCGGTTTTATCCATAGCAAACTCTAAATAAAACACATGGTTATTCTGGGTTTTAAATGATACTCGACGTGCAATACCATCATCTAAATTGGTATCAATCGAAATCGTTAACTCTTTATTAATAGTCAACATCTTAGGCTGACTTTGACTAATGCTAGTTTGTAATTCTTTACTGATCTTATTAATAAAATCACCAAGAATTTGATTCATCAATTCGCCCATCACATTGCCGACATCATCAGAAGTATGTGAGATAGCTAATTCAGACTCAGGCATTGCCATATTAAGCATATACTCGCGGTAAATTTCCAATGCTGCAGGCGCCGAAAAATTAATGACCACCAGCCCAGAGAAACCACCATCAAAAATCGAGAAACAACCTAGATCTGGTTTCAAACAAGTTTTAGTTATCGATTGCACCATGCCTGCGTGAGAAATTTGACTATGAGTCGTGCTTGATAAGACATGAGCAACAGAATGGCATAACTTTAATAAGATATCGTCAGTCGAAACAGAAACAGTGCTTTGCATAAAAACAACCTTTTATTGATAATCGGCATTATATTGCCTCAGTAACTTAACAAAACATAGTAAAAGCCGTCATCATTCTTATATAAAGTCATATTTCGGGATTTTATTCTGCAAAGTGTTGAGTTTTAGATCTAAATATTTATAAAAGTGACCCTTATCTGAAAGCTACAGAATATTAGTCTAAGCCTTTGTTTGTCTAGATTTTTGAGTTTTTGGATGCAGTTAACATATTAAAAATAAACATTAACTTGCTTATTCATTTGCCCTAGCAAAAAAGGTAAGTTAACAGCATGTACTCGTAAACAAAATGACAACAACATGATTGCTTTACTAAGACAATTTACGATTTTACAGCGGTTGATATTAATGTTGATGCTAGCTGCAATTGGTACAGTTTGTTTTGCAAGCTTCTCTATTAATGAACAATACACAAATTTGGTTAGCCAAAAATGGCTACAAAATGATGCACAAATCAATACCGCAGTTAGTCTTTTAGATGCAAATAAGCAACTAGTAACAGACAATAAAACCTCAATTGCTGACGCTCAAAAGGCAGCCAAACATCTATTCAACTCGATTCATTTCGGTAACGATGGTTACTTTATCGTTTTAGGCCCGCAGCAGAGCATTCTTGCCCATGGCGCAGATCAAAGTGTGATTTACCAAAATGCCGAGCAAGTGTTTCGCTCCCAAGATCCAGTTAACTTTAATACCTTAGTCAACCTGGCTAAACAGCAGCAAATCGCAACTGCAGAAATTAATTTCCCTAACCCTAGCAGCGGTCAGTTAGAAGCCAAATTAGTCGAGGCTCGTTACTACGAACCTTGGGGCTGGACTATCGTTACCGGTAGTTATATGAGTGATATCCATGATGTGATGTACTCTATGGCATTTGATTATTTAGTCATTATGCTAATGATCTCCATCCCGATTTTCTTGTTCTTCTTAGTGCTAAACGTGTCAATTACAGCGCCTTTAAAAGAAGCGATTGCCGCCATGCGTGATATCGCTCAAGGCGAAGGTGATCTAACCCAAAAACTGCCGACTAAAGGTAAGGATGAAGTCGCCGATCTTGCGAAAGCTTTCAATCTGTTTGTGATTAAAATTCGCGATATGGTGGCAGAACTTAAGCCTATTGGCCAAAGCTTAGATAATGATGCCCTGCGCCTACTTAATGCTGCAGAAGAATCAAATGTCAGTGTTGAACACTTGCACCGCGAAACAGCGAGTGTAGCCACAGCCATTAATCAAATGCTCTCGACAACTCATGAAATGGCCAACAATACCAATCAAGCCGCAGATGCCGCGAATAGTGTTAAAAGCCAAGCAGAGCAAAGCATGAAAATGATGAATGCTACCCTAGGTAATACCGAACTACTGGCTACCGAACTTAAAAATGCCCAGCAAGTTACCCATGCATTAGGCAAATCATCATCGCAAATTGGTAGTATCTTAGATGTTATTCGCGGTATTGCCGAACAAACCAACTTGTTAGCGCTTAACGCCGCGATTGAAGCAGCGCGTGCCGGTGCTCATGGTAGAGGTTTTGCCGTGGTGGCCGATGAAGTTCGCGCCCTTGCTAATCGCACTCAAGACTCCACCAATGAAATCCAAAATATCATTAAAGATATCCAGTCTGGAGTGAATCAAGTCGTTACTAGTAACGAGCAAAATCAAAGTCAATCCCAAGAAGTACAATCACAAGCAACAGAGGTGAGTGACTCTCTAGGCGATATTTTACAATTAATTGCTCATATCAGTGATATGAACACCCAGTTAGCCAGTGCCACTGAAGAGCAATCTATTGTTACCGAAGAGATTAATCGTAACGTGTGTAAAATTACTGAATTGACAGAAGTGTCGGTCAAGGCTAATGAAAGTAATCATAACGCTGCGGTTTCTCTACAAAAAATCAGTCAAGACAGCGCACAAACTCTGGGACAATTTAAAGTCGACTAGTCCCCCAAAACAACGAATATCGTTAGAACTAACCGACAAAATTGAACATTGATTGACAAAATAGACTTAACCAGAAGCTTTTTATCCCCCTCACCACGCGAGGAGTTTTTACTCCTCGCGCTTTATGTAAATTATGATAAGCTGAAACACTCAAGGGATCTTGAAAGAGTGAATAATACCTATGGCTCGCATGACCTTAGCAATTCATCCAGCGCTTTATACCATTCATAGTTTCTCACCAGATACGGTTATTCCTGCGGACGTATTTCAGCAGCCAATGTATTTTATCGGTAAAACCAAAGATGAAGTCTCAGTAGTTGTGCCATCAACTCTTAAGCTTGATAGCCTAGAGCAAGAAGATGACTGGCGCTGCTTAGAAGTGTTAGGCCCCCTAGGCTTTTCAATGACAGGTATATTGGCAAACGTTTCGGGCACGCTCGCCGATGTAGACATCAGTATTTTCGCTATTTCCACCTTCGACACTGACTATATTTTAGTCAAATCCAATACCTTGGTAGCAACAACCAAAGCACTAAAAAAGAAAAATTACCAAATCATTGATTATTAGTGACAATATCCATAAATTAGTCATCAATACGGTCGCTGTACCACAATGAATATTGTACTAGTTTGCTTCATAAACCTTAGAGTCTACGCATAATGTATGAGAAAGTCGTCACCATTACAGCAGAACACGGGATCCACACTCGCCCTGCAGCCCTTGTGGTAAAAAAAGCAAAATCGTTTGCCTGTGATATTTTTGTAGAGTGCGATGGCAAACAAGCCAGTGCAAAAAGTTTGTTTAAGTTGCAAACCTTAGGCTTATATCAAGGTGTCTCAGTAAAAGTCATCGCTGATGGAGAGCAAGCGCAACAAGCTGTGCAAGAAGTCTCTGAGTTACTCATTACACTTAGTTAAAAGGGCGAGTTATGTCGGTTACTGGAATCGTAGTTTCATCGGGTATCGCTTTTGGTAAGGCGCTACACTTAAATTTTCATCATGAAAAAATTGATTACCGTCTTATTCCGACTAGCCAAATTGCGCAAGAATCCCAGCGCTTACATCATGCATTTGATACCCAAAAACAATATCTACAACAGAGCTTACTTAAGCTCGAAGCTGATTCAGCCCATGCAGCATTAATAGAAGCAGATCTGCTGATTTTAGATGATGAAGATTTAGTCGCAGAGATTGATTCGACTATTGGTAAGTTGCAAGTAAGCGCAGCCGTAGCTATTGAACGTATTTTTGGCCACCAAGCCGATGAACTTGCAGCGCTAGACGATCCTTACCTCGCCAATCGAGCCGAAGATGTGCTTTGTCTGAGTAGACGTCTTATCGCTCGTCTTAATGGCGCTCAGCATTTCAATTTAAGTCAGCTTGACCAAGATACAATTATTTTTGCCGCAGATTTAACCCCTGCAGAATTTGCAATGCTGCCTTTAGAGCACATATCAGGTTTAGTATTGCATACCGGAGGCGTAACCAGTCATACAGCAATTCTAGCCCGTGGAGCCGGGCTCCCTGCTCTTTTGAGTTGCCAATATGAACAGGCCAATATCGCCAATGGTACCGATGTTGTGCTTAACGGCGTTGATGGTGAAGTAGTCATCGCGCCTAACTCTGCAACAATTAAACAATTGTTAGCCCTTAAGCAGCAAGATGAATCGCGTAAACAACAGTTGCTGATGTTGAAAGACTTACCAGCCGAAACCCTTGACGGCAAAAAAGTAGGTCTGTTGGCCAACGTTGGCAGCCTTAATGATATCAGCCACTTAGCCGATGTAGGCGCTGAAGGAATAGGCCTTTTTAGAACTGAATTTATGTTGATGAATACCAACACATTGCCAGATGAAAAGACCCAATATCAATTTTACTGCGATGCATTACATTTAATGGCGGGTAACACCTTCACCATACGTACCTTAGATGTAGGCGCAGACAAAGAGTTACCTTGTTTAGCCACAATAGATGAAGATAATCCTGCATTGGGTTTACGCGGGATCCGTTACAGTTTAAGCCACCCTGAACTGTTTAAAACACAAATCAAAGCTATTCTTCGCGCTGCCAATCATGGACCGATTAGGCTGATGTTTCCGATGATAAATCAGATCGAAGAGCTAGATGCTTTATTTGAGTATATTGAGCAATGTAAAGCGCAACTGGTTGAAGAAGAAAAAGGCTTTGGTGAACTCAGTTATGGCATAGTAGTTGAAACCCCAGCGGCAGTGCTCAACCTAAAAGCTATGTTACCTTTACTGGATTTTATAAGTATTGGAACCAATGATTTAACCCAATATACTATGGCGGCAGACAGAACTAACCCAATGCTGACACGGCAATATCCATCACTCAGCCCTGCCGTTTTAACGCTGATCCAACAAACAATTGATGTCGCTCACCAAAGAAATATCAGAGTATCCTTATGCGGAGAGCTAGCAAGTGATCCCAAGGTTGCTCCTTTGTTGGTCGGCATGGGCATTGATGAGCTAAGTGTCAACCTAAGTGCTTTATTAGAGGTTAAATCTGCATTACGTAATATTAATTATCAAACTTGTTTATCCCAAGCGAAACACGCATTAAAATTGACAAGAATTGATGAATTAGCGCGTTACATTAACGGCATAGATTAAAGTTATAGGTCAACAATGTCGCTTAACGATATAACAGATTTAATCAGCGCCACTTTCATATAGAACAACAAAACGCCAAAGGGGCAATTAATGGGATTTTTGAGCCGTATAAGACGCCTGATCTCAGGACAAACCGAAATATCAGGTGTGATAAACGTATACGCACCGGTTTCGGGTAAAGTAGTCGCAATAGAAAAAGTCCCCGATCCGGTCTTTTCAGAAAAAATAGTCGGAGACGGTTTAGCAATAGAACCTAAAGGTCAGCTAATCAAAGCACCAATTGACGGCCGAATTGGTAAAATTTTCGAAACTAACCATGCATTCAGTATTGAATCAAACGAAGGCTTAGAGATCTTCGTTCACTTCGGCATCGGCACAGTAGAGCTAAGAGGCAACGGTTTTAAACGTCTTGCAGAAGAAGGCCAAGAAGTGAAAATGGGCGATCCAGTTCTTGAGTTTGACCTAGGCTATTTAAAACAACATACCGACAGCTTGTTAACGCCTGTGTTAATCGCCAACATGGAAGATATTCAAGAGATTGACAAAAAGCAGGGCCAGCTTGAAGCTGGCAAAGACGTTATTTTTGCAGTAAAACTTTAAACCTCAAGCTAAAGTTTTATTAAAAGAGCCTATTTAGTCATTAGGCTCTTTTTCATTCCCGCAAACAAAAATCAACATTTAAATGGGCCCAACTTAAAAAGCCTTGAATAACGTTCAAGATTGCTATTTAGCAGCAATTCACCCTTGAGCAGAATCACAAGCAATGCCACAATGCCTGCAACTTATAAAAATAGATCGGAGTACCCTTTTGATACTTTTCGGAATTAAGAATTGCGATACAGTGCGTAAAGCGCGTAAGTGGCTAGAAGCAAATCAATTAGAGGTCACTTTTCATGACTTTCGTGAAGACGGACTCGCAGCAGAGCAAATTGAGCAATGGGTTGAAGCTGTTGGTTGGGAAAGCCTTTTTAACAAGCGCAGTACCAGCTTTAGAAACTTAACTGAAACCGAAAAAAGCGATCTAAACGAGAAAAAAGCCATCGCACTTATGGCTTTATACCCAACGTTAATCAAGCGCCCTGTTTTGGTTACTAACGATCAAGTACAAGTTGGCTTTAAAGAAGCTGATTACCGTAAGTGGTTTAACCTATGAGCGGTGTAGAAGATTCTGCAGTACTCGCATTAGCTAAAGAGCTTATCTCTAGGCAATCAGTTACCCCTTTAGATGAAGGGTGCCAAACGTTAATGGCCGAGCGCCTAGCAAAAGCAGGGTTTACTATCGAGTCAATGGTGTTTGAAGACACCACTAACATGTGGGCACGCAAAGGCACCGACGCACCGCTATTTTGTTTTGCTGGGCATACCGATGTCGTGCCAGTAGGCGATCTTAATCGTTGGCATACACCACCATTTGATCCTGTGGTTATCGATGGGTATCTGCACGGACGAGGCGCTGCCGATATGAAAGGTTCATTAGCTGCAATGCTGGTGGCCACTGAACGCTTTGTCGCTAAACACCCCGCGCATCAAGGCTCGATAGCATTTTTAATTACAAGTGATGAAGAAGGTCCTTTCATTAATGGTACCACTCGGGTAATTGATACCTTAGAAGCGCGTAATGAAAAGATAACTTGGTCACTGGTCGGTGAACCCTCTTCGACTCATAAACTGGGTGACATTGTTAAGAATGGCCGTCGAGGAAGCTTAACGGGTAATCTAACCGTTAAAGGGATCCAAGGCCATGTTGCCTACCCTCACCTTGCAGATAACCCAATTCATCGAGCCGCACCGGCACTGGATGAACTAGCCAAGATGAAGTGGGATAATGGTAATGAGTTTTTCCCACCAACCAGTTTCCAAATAGCTAACATCAACGGCGGTACCGGTGCTTCGAATGTGATCCCCGGCGCGCTAGAAGTAATGTTTAACTTCAGATATTCAACTGAGGTGACAGCAGAAATTTTAATTAAGCGGGTGCTAAACATTCTTGATGCTCACGGCTTAGATTATGAAATTGACTGGGTATTTAATGGCTTGCCTTTCTTAACCGGCGATGGCCCGTTATTAGAAGCAACCAAAGCAGCCATTAAGCAAGTGACAGGTTTAGATACTGATCCACAAACATCGGGCGGCACTTCTGATGGACGCTTTATTGCACCAACTGGCGCTCAGGTCATTGAGCTAGGTCCTGTTAATGCAACGATTCATAAAGTGAACGAGTGCGTTAAAGTTGCCGACCTTGAATTGCTTACCGACTGCTACGAAGCGATTTTGGAACACTTACTTTGCAAATAAATCAAAGTGTTTTATATGGCTTAGATAGTCAACATTTTGTTGATTGTTTAGGCCATCGTTTAGAGCGCCAAACAGCGGCAGCATTTTTACTTATGCAACAGGCTGCTAAAGCTGACAAAATAGATTTACAGATCTGCTCGGCGTTTCGTGACTTCAATAGACAACAATTGATTTGGAATAATAAAGTCGACGGAAAGCGTCCAGTGCTAAACCGAGACTCTATAGCCGTTGATATCACTCTGTTAACCCCAAACGAATTGATCGAACATATCCTAATTTGGTCAGCCATTCCCGGTATGTCTCGTCATCACTGGGGCACTGATATCGATATTTTTGATGGCAATATGATAACCAAGCAAGATTTACAGTTGATTTCAGCAGAGTATCAGCAAGATGGACCTTGTTATAAGCTCAGCCAATGGCTAGATAAACACGCGCAACAGTTTGGTTTTTATTTCCCTTTTCAAGCTGGTTTGAGCGGCGTCAGCCCAGAAGCTTGGCATCTGAGTTATTATCCCGTTGCAGATAAATACACCCAAGGCTTTGACTCAACTGCATTAAAAACCGTATTAGCATCCTCTAGCGTGAATTTGAAAGAGTATATAGTGCCGCAACTTGATGCGCTTATCGCTGAGTATGTCTACCGAGTCGCACCATCGCCAGCAAGTTAAACACCTAAAAATTATTAATTTACACATTAATCGTATTTATATTTAGAGAAACACTACACATGAGCACCACTAGCCAATCTTTTAGCCAACACAGACACCAAATTGAAATCGATGGCAGTACGCTAAGTTACCTTGATATCGGACAAGGTCCAGTGTTACTCATGGGCCATAGTTACTTATGGGATTGTAAAATGTGGGCCCCCCAAATCGCCCTCTTAAGTCAAAACTACCGTTGTATTGTTCCAGAACTTTGGGGGCATGGTTTGTCAGGGAACGTGCCTGCTAACTGCCGTAATTTGAGAGATGTTGCAGCAAATATGCTGACGCTGATGGATAACCTTAAGGTTGACGAGTTTTCTATTATTGGTCTTTCTGTTGGCGCAATGTGGGGCGCAGAGCTTACTCTTAAAGCCCCTTCTCGAGTAAAAAGCCTAGCGATGTTAGGTAGTTTTATTGGCTATGAGCCTGAAATTACACGTGATAAGTATTACGCCATGCTTGATGTCATTAAGGCAGAACAAACTATTTCAGACAAGATTATTCAAGCGATATCGCCGTTGTTCTTTGCAAACCAGCCCAATGCAGAGTTGGTTGCCGGCTTTGAGCAGCAACTACAACAAACCAGCACCGACAAAATAGATTCAATCTACCAGATGGGTAGAATGATTTTTGGTCGACGAGATACAATGGACGATGTAGAACAATTTACCCTACCTTGTTTAATCATGACTGGTGTTGAAGATAAAGCGCGTAGTGTGCTTGAAGGCTATTTAATGCACGATGCTATTAGCGGTAGTCAATATGTGCATATTCCTGAATGCGGTCATATCTCGACTTTGGAGCAAGCGGAATTTGTAAACAATCAGCTAGCTCAATTTTTAGCAAACAATATTAGTTAATCTAAAAACAAGGCAATGGCTCATTCAGACTCATTCCCCGCTGACACACTATGTGGTTGCAAATCTGAATAACTAAATTAAATAACGAAATTGAATAACTAAGTTAAATAAATAAGTTGAAATATTAGGTTGAAACACTAACTGTATGACATAGCGCCGCTACGTAGCAATGCCGTAGTTTAACTAGACTTAGGTTACTATTTAGATATCAATCAGATGAAAAACAACCTATTTGCAACAGAATTAACAAACATTTAAGACAACTTGTCTATATTACTGAGTAGACCAGCAAGCTAAAGCAAAAGTGTTAGACTGCGCTTGCTAAAAGTTTTTCTTAACTGACCGAATAGATAAGAGCAGAATGAAACTATTAAAACCACTTTTTGATAATAACCGCCGCTGGGCTGGTAGAATTTTAGAAGAAGATCCTAAATTTTTCGAAGAACTCGCAAAACAGCAAAGCCCTGAATATCTTTGGATTGGCTGTTCTGATAGTCGCGTTCCGTCAAATCAAATTATCGATCTTATGCCAGGCGAAGTTTTTGTACACAGAAACATTGCCAATATGGTTATTCACACTGATCTTAATTGCTTATCTGTATTGCAATATGCAGTAGAAGTTTTGAAAGTGAAGCACATTATGGTTGTAGGTCATTATGGCTGCGGCGGAATTAAAGCTTCAATGGGCACTGACAGATTAGGTCTAATTGACAATTGGTTAGGTCATATCCGCGATATTTATCGGATCCATAGAGCAGATCTTGACAGTATGGACGAAGATGAACGCTTTGACCGTCTTTGCGAATTAAACGTGATGGAACAAGTGGCTAACGTAACGAGTTCGAGCATCGTTCAAGACGCATGGGATAGAGGCCAAGAGTTAGCCGTGCACGGTTGGATCTACAGCGTAGAAAACGGTTTACTTTCAGATTTAGATGTCACCGTTAATAACGATACTGACAAAGAGTAATACGCTAAATCCTTTGGCATAACTCAAATCAGTCGCTAATAGGCCTACTCCTTATTAGCCTATTTAAAAGCTAATTCAGTGTTCTTGCTGAATTGGCTTTTTTGTTTTAATGGCCAAACCTATTTTTGAATTATTTGGCCTGAAACAGCACCAGAAGTGGCAGTTGTAATGGAAGCGGCTTTACCTTCAGTTATAACTTTGAGCATATCCGTTACAATCTCTGAATACCTCAAAAATGAATGCTATATCAACTGTACTGAATAATTCACTGGCATTGATATCTATAAGTTTGCCAACGCATTTGCTGAAAAATCAATGCCGCTTTACTGTGAAGTATTTATAGATGTGCGTAGCGAAAAAGATGATAAACTAATGGAAGCATCTTATGCCCGATATTAGCACAACCCACAGCCAAATTGGCGCCTGGCACGCTGTACCTTATGAACTCGGCTACGTATCAGGTTATTATCACGGGATCGGCAACAGCTAGCATTTAACGCCTTAGTAAAACTTTCCTGAAGGCGTAGCTGATTTTCGTAAAATGATGGCAACTCGTGATACTGTGCAGGCTAAGAAGGTTTGCCAAGATCTGACTGATGAAACTATCACTAAAATAGTAGCGGGCACTAAAACATGGGCCCTTTATGGAATAATGTTTACGGCTCAGTCTTGCAAGAAAAAATCACCGACGAAATGCACACTGGGTTGTTTCGCCGTATTTAAACGCTTACTAAGCATTGGTAGGCTTCAATGACGAAGCCTACGTAATATTAAAATAGGTAAATTGAATGAATGTAACCTTGTTAATCCCTGCTCGTTATGGCTCTAGCCGTTTCCCTGGTAAACCACTGGCTCCTATTAATGGCAAGCCTATGATCCAACATGTGTATGAACGTGCAGCGTTAGCAAAAGGCATCAAAGACATCTATGTAGCAACTGATGATGTGCGCATTAAAGATGTAGTAGAAGGCTTTGGCGGTAAAGTTGTTATGACAGGTGAAAATGCTGCATCAGGTACCGATCGTATCGATGAAGCAATTACTATCCTAGGCTTAGCTGATGACGATTTAGTGATTAACTTGCAAGGCGACCAACCACTAATCGACCCGATTGTTATTGAGCAACTTGTAGGCCTATGCGAGCGTCATCCTGGCGAATTTGATATGGCAACCTTAGGAGTTGAGATCAAAGATGAAGTTCAGCTAAACGATCCTAATCATGTAAAAATGGTGTTCGATAATAATCACAATGCATTGTACTTTTCACGTGCTCGCATTCCTTTTGGCCGCGACACTAGCGAATATCCAGTTTACAAACACATTGGGATCTACGCTTATACACGTAAATTCATTCAAACGTTCGCTAAGTTACCTTTAGGCCGTTTAGAAGAGCTAGAAAAGCTAGAACAACTTCGCGCTCTTGAATACGGTTATAAAATTAAAGTCGCTATTAGTGCTTTTGATTTTCCAGAAGTGGATACTCCAGAAGATATTCGCATCTGTGAAGCACGATTGGCAGTTGAGTAAATAAAGGGGCGATAAAGGTTATGTCAGATCTTGAAGTTGCACTGCTTATCTTGTTTGTACTTGGTGTGATCGCTAGTAATCTTGCGGTGCTAAAGTACAGTGCTAAACATAAAATGACTCATTTTGGTAAAGATCACGATAAACAGATCAAGACCACAGATAAAGTTGATGAGCAAAGTAAGCAAACTGAAACTAAAACAGCTGAGCTTAACCATAAAGATAAATAGTCGCCTGTAGAGCAAATTAATCTGTTAAAGATTTGAACCGGTCCAGAATATGGAACTCGTTTAAGCTAAGCATTATTCACTCAGTACATAACCACAAAAAAGGCGCCTTAGGCGCCTTTTTTATTAGTCTCAATTAGCTATTAATCAGCAAAGATTAAATCACTATTCAGCTAGCTCTTTTTCAAGCTGTTTCGCAATCATTTCTGGCGAACCTGAATTTTTTGCCATCAATGAATACGCAACTGGAATAACAAACAAAGTAAAGAAAGTTGCTAAAGTGATCCCCGATAATACAACCACACCAATAACAAAACGAGTTTCAGCGCCGGCCCCTTCAGCTAATACTAAGGGTATTGCACCTGCTGCAGTCGTGATCCCCGTCATCAAGATAGGTCTTAAGCGTTGACTGGCGGCTTGGATAATCGCATCTTGGAATGCTAACCCTTTATCTCGCAACTGATTAGCAAACTCAACAATAAGAATACCGTTTTTAGCCGCTAAGCCCACCAGCATGATAATACCAATTTGACTATAGATATTAAGGGTTTGCCCTGTTGCCCATAAGCCAATAAGCGCGCCTAAAGTGGCTAAAGGTACCGTCAGCATGATCACCATTGGATGAATATAACTTTCAAACTGCGCCGCTAATACTAAGAATACGATGCCGAGAGCGAGAATAAATACAAAGTACATAGAGTTACCAGAATCTTGGTAATCCAATGATTGGCCTTTGTAGCTCACAATTGCTTCTGCAGGTAGGTATTCATGAGTGAGATCATTCAAATAATCAAGCGCCTCACCTAAGCTATAACCATCGGCTAAGTTAGCTTCAATAGTAATGGCCCGCATCCGGTTGTAGCGGTTAAGTTGGCTAGCATCAGCAAACTCTTCCACATGGACTAGATTCGATAACGGGATCAGCTCTTTGCTTCTATCAGAGCGCACATATATATTTTCTAAATCACTGGCGGTGTTTTGATTATCGCGATTACCTTCAATAATCACATCATACTCTTCACCGTCACGCATAAAGGTTGTGACTAAACGCGAGCCTAACATCGACTCTAGAGTTCGGCCAATATGGGAAATCGACACCCCAAGATCCGATGCTCTATCTTTATCGATAACCACTCTTAACTGCGGTTTAGTCTCATTATAATCATGATCTAAACCAACCAGATTCGGATTTTCTTTAGCTTTTTCGATAATGATGTCACGCCACCTAGCGAGCTCTTCATAGCTTGGCCCCCCCAGTACAAACTGCACGGGTTTACCGACTCCGCGGCCAAAGGCTTGGCGCATAACCGGGAACGCCCGAACACCAGCTAGATCCGACAACCTGCCGCGAATATCACCAATAATTTCAAATGCACTGCGTCTAACCGCCCAATCTTCTAATACAATAATTGCCATACCATTTGAAAAGTTGGCACTACGACCAAACCCACGGGGCGCACGAATAAGCAAACGTTTGATTTCACCCGCTTCGACTAATGGCATTAAGCGGTTTTCAATCTCATCCATGTAAGATTCGATGTATTCAAAACTGGCACCTTGTGGACCATTCACAATCAAGAACATAGAACCACGATCTTCTCGCGGAGCAAATTCTTGTGGTACCTCTTTGGCTAAAAACGCACTACTTACCAAGGCAATTAAAATAAGTGATGAAACCAAATATGGATGGCGCATCGCCTTTTTTAATGTGCTGCGATAGACATCTGATAGTTTATCCATCCCCGCATCAATTTTACGCACCAACCAAGGATCTTGCGACGAAGGCTTCAGCACTTTCGAACACATCATTGGACTTAATGTTAATGCCACTATGCTAGAGAAAATAACTGCCGCGCTCATCGCAACGGCAAACTCTTTAAATAATTTACCTAAATCGCCCTCTAAAAAAGTGATTGGCATAAACACAGCAACCAATACTAAAGTCGTGGCAACAACTGCAAAAGCTACTTCACGTGACCCTAAATAAGCCGCCTTTAGTGGAGAGTCGCCCTCTTCTATACGTCTATGAATGTTTTCAAGTACAACAATAGCATCATCTACCACCATACCAATCGCTAAAATCATCGCCAGTAGCGTGAGCAAGTTAATGGTATAACCAAGGGCAAACAATACGATAAAAGTCGCCATTAAAGACACTGGAACGGTTAACGCCGGAATAAGCATGGCACGCACGCTGCCTAAAAACAGGTAAATCACTACAATAACCAAAAACATAGCAATAAATAGCGTTTGATAAACCTCTTTAACCGACGCTTCAATAAACACTGAACTGTCATAAGAGCGTTTAATCTCCATGCCTGCCGGAAGCGTTGGATTAATCTGATCAACTAACTTATTGGCAGCACGGGCAACATCTAACGTGTTAGCGGTAGATTGCTTAGATACACCCAAGCCAATCATCGACTCTCGGTTACCTCTAAAGGTAATTCGCTCCTCTTCTGATCCAATTTCAACTTTAGCCACATCGCCTAGTTTTATCAGATAACCATCGTCTCCCTCAGCTAATACCAAATTGGCAAAGTCATCAGAGGTTTTAAAACTACGCTCTAAACGTACGGTAAAATGACGCTCTTTTGATTCAACACTACCAGCCGGTAATTCAACGTTTTCTGAACGTAGCGCCGACTCAATATCGGCAACGGTCAAGTTACGAGCGGCAAGTGCTTGTCTGTCGATCCATACCCGCATAGCGTACACTTTACCGCCGCCAAGACGCATATTGGCAACGCCATCGATGACCGAGAATCGGTCGATTAAATAACGTCTCGCGTAATCGGTTAGCTGCAAAGTTGTCATCTGATCAGACACCAAGTTCAGCCACATAATCACTTCATCTCCACCATTGGCTTTTTGCACCTCTGGTGGATCAGCTTCCTCTGGCAGGTTGTTCAATAGACCTGAAACGCGATCACGTACATCATTTGCAGCAGCTTCAATATCGCGGCCTACATCAAATTCTAATGTCACATTAGAGCGGCCATCACTGCTAGATGAGCTGATATGCTTAATACCTTCTACACCACTAATTCTATCTTCAACTAATTGGGTAATTCGGCTTTCAACCACGGCAGCACTCGCGCCGCGGTAATTGGTTTGAATCGATACTACGGGCGGATCAATATTGGGGTATTCTCTTAATGGCAACTTCTCAAATGCAACTAAGCCAAAGACAATTAATAAGATACTAATAACTGAAGCGAATACCGGTCGCTTAACCGAGAGATCAGTTAAAATCATACTACAGGCTCCACGCTAGCCTGCTTAAGAAAACTAAAGCGCTCACTAAAAGTCACTTTAACTTTATCGCCAGGTCTCACCTTCAACAGCCCACGAATAACAATTTGCTCGTCAAGCGCGACACCATCAATGATCTCTACCCAACCACGCTTACGAAGGCCTAGTTCTACCTGCTTTTGCTCAATAACACCTTCATCATTAACCCAATACACATAATGTCTGTCTTGAATGGGGATTATGGCTGATTCAGGAAGAATGAGTGCATCGCGACTGGTTTTAATCAATTTTACTTTCATTAACATACCAGGTAGTAAACGCTGTTTTGGATTAGGTATTTCAGCTCTCACAATAACTGCACGAGTTTTTGGATTAATGCGGCTGTCAATAGACACCACTTTTCCTTCAAATACTTCACCATCAAAGGCAACTGCTGTCGCCTCAACTTTTTTGCCTAATGCAAGCGACTGTAAGAAACGCTCTGGTACAGAAAAGTCTAACTTGATAACCGATATATCATCGAGTGTAGTAATTGCGTTGCCCGGTGATACCAGCGCACCGGTGCTCACCTGTCTTAGCCCTAGTGCGCCACTAAAGGGAGCAGTGATTCGGCGATCACGTAATGCAGATTCAGCCTGCGCTAACTCGGCTTTTGCCGTATCAATCAATGTTTGTAGACGGTCGCGCTCAAGCTCCGCGATTGTTTGGCTAGTGACCAGTGTTCTGATCCGCTCTAGCTCACGTTGATGATCTTTAACTTTAACTTTTGCTACCGTAACTCGAGCACGTTGCTCACTATCTTGAAGTTGCACCAGCAAGCGGCCCTTATCAACCAAATCGCCGTCGTTAAAGTTTACCTTAGTCACAACCTCAGTCACTTTGGCGGTGACAGTAATAGACTCATTCGCTTTACTCGTGCCAAGCGCTTCAACTTCATCACGTATCGGTTCCATCGATGCTTTAGTGACCACAACGTTAGGTGTAGGCCGTGAGTTCTTGGCTTGTGTGACCGGCGCTTGCTGGTTATAGAAATATCCCGCGGCAACTAAGAGGATTAAGACAATTATTATTATTTTTTTCATGATGCCTTCATAAACTACTTTCAATTGTCGTTAGTTTACCTAGACATAACTTTGCTTCAATACGTTTTACTTTTTCTTACAAATGACACAATTCAGTCACACCCTTCCATAGGTAACAACGCCATATTTAACAGGATAAGTCATACACGGCTAAGACTGTCCCTAACGACACAAAACAATTAAAATCAAATTGAAACAGCCGCTTACTACCCACAAAGAATCACTTATCGATAGGTTCCAAAGCAAGTATTTCAACTTAGGCTAACAAATGTCGGCTGTTATAGATTTAGTGACATTTTGTATCAAGACTGGCCTAACCATCAGAGAGCTTGATTTTTAAGCATAAAAAAGGAGCCATTAGGCTCCTTTTAGATATTACTTACATAGATAAGTGCTTTTTAGCGTTTGCGCTCGTTGTTATAGCTAGGTGCTAACACTCACGAGCTCATTTAACTGGCTAATAAAACAAACTCACTTAACGAACCTTGCGGTCTTCTTGCATTAGTTCAGAGAAACCTTCATAAACCGCGGTAACAACCTCATTAGAAAGTGGTTGATTTTCAGCGTTTAACAAATGGATTTCTGTTTTATCGTTTGCACCATCTTTAAGTTCAATGCGATAAGATCCCGCTTCAATTGGCAGTTCTTTTTCGCTCCACAATGAGCTCCAGAAACCAGAGTCATCTGTCACATTGATGTAAAGCAAACCTTTATTGCTGTCCATATCAACGATTTCAAAGCCCATTTCTGGAAGAACAATACGTAAACGATCCCAAGTACGCTTAAACTTAGCGTCAGCTAACCAGTATGCCTGCTCTTCAGCTTCATTCACTAGGTTAACATCAATACCTAAGCTTTCTTTCAAACGCTTAGCCTTAAGTGCTTTGGCACGTTCAATACTGATATAACTGATAGAATCATTAAGTCTATCGATAGTGTAACGACGCTTATCTTCACCACTTAACAGTACTTCTTGAAGGTCGCCATCGTAGCTTTCTTCATGTTCGATTAAATCGATAGTTAAGTTACCACTACGACCATGTGGACGCACATCTACGGTGTACAAGTAACGTTGCTTTAACTTGTAAACTTTATCACTGCCCCAAAGACTAGACTCGATAACTTCGTCGCTTTCAATCCAATCTGTTTCAAGTGTACCTTTATCAAAATCTTCACTGCGTAGTGGGATTGATTTCTTAGCAAAGTACTCTTTTAACACGTCGAATAATTCTTGCTTTAGTGAGATATCGTTGTCAATTGACTCAACCACAACTTTAATATTCTCACTGCCCTCTTCAACTCGCGTCCCTTCCGCCATAGGTAAAACCTGTAATGGTGGACGAATGTCGAGTCTGTTACCCACTAAGTTTTGATCAACTTTAGCGCCAACTTCAGGAATATCATATTCCTTACTGTAGGTAGGTTGATTCAAGCCTTCAGGGATAATCAATTTCGGCGCTACAGTTAAGTCTTGATAGTTTTGATCTATATCGTTTGCTAACTTTCTTTCAGTTGGCGTACTGCAAGCAGATACAGCAACAACTAAAATTAAAGGAGATATTTGCTTTAGCATTTATTATTGAACCTCTATTCGGGCATTTTTCATCGCTTCTAGCAACAGACCATGAAACTGACTAGAAAGTTCAGTCAAAGGTAAACGAATTTCATTTTGACTGATGAGTCCCATGCGGTGAGCAGCCCACTTTACAGGTATTGGATTCGCTTCGCAAAATAGTACTGAAAATAAATCTTTAATCGATTCTTCAGCTTCTAACGCAGCAGGTAAATTACCGGCTAATGCTGCAGCACACATCGCTTTAAATTGCGCTGGAACTATGTTGTTGGCAACAGAAATAACGCCATTGCCACCTAAAGTTAAAAACTCTCTGGCTGTAGCATCATCACCGCTATAAAGCATAAAGTCATCGCCGCAAAGACGACGTAGCTCTTTAACGCGTGACAAATCACCAGTCGCTTCTTTAACGCCGATGATGTTACCAACACCCACCAGCTGAGCAACGGTTTCAGGTAACATATCAACCGCTGTGCGTCCTGGTACGTTATATAAAATTTGTGCAATGTCTGTGCTTTGCGCAACGGCTGTGTAATGAGCAATTAAGCCTTTAGGAGTTGGCTTATTGTAGTAAGGCGTTACGCCAAGCATTGCCGCTACACCCGTTTTTGAAAGCGCTTTAGTTAATTCAATCGCTTCAGCTGTGGCATTTGCGCCATTGCCACCAATAACTGGAATACGGCCAGCGGCAAATTTAACCGTGTGCTCAACGACCGCAATGTGTTCTTTTGGGGGGAGTGTTGCTGACTCACCAGTTGTGCCAACGGCAACTATGGCGTCAGTACCTTGGGCGATATGGTACTCAACTAAACTTTCAAGACTCTTATAATCTACTGTGCCATCACTATTCATTGGCGTGATTAAGGCAACGATGCTTCCGTATATCATGTGTATTCCCCAAGGGTTCAGGACTGGCTATGGTACTGATGCAATCCACTAAAAACAAGCACTAGAACGCAAGACTTAAGCATAATCGTCATCAAGTTGAAACATATTAAATTAGTGGCCTGATCACAATGACAGAGATCGCAAACGGATTAACTTGTGATAGCATTAGCTACCACAAATAAAACGCGCTTTTCAATTGGCGCTTTTTTAGTCTAAAAATAATAATATGGGGTACTGAATGTCCAATCACTTAGTCGTTACTGCAATGGGGGCCGATCGCCCAGGTATTGTGAGTAAGTTTGCACGACTCGCGAGTGAGTGTGATTGCGATATCGTAGATAGTCGCATGGCACTATTTGGTAATGAATTTACCTTAATCATGATGCTTGCGGGTTCATGGCCATCAATCACTAAAATGGAAACCTCGTTACCGAGTTTAAGTGTTGAGCTTGAATTACTAACGGTAATGAAGCGTACATCTAAGCATACGCCTCAAAACTACATTTCTCGTTTAGACATCAGCTTTAGCGGTCGCGACCAACGTGGCACCATGGGTAAAATTACCCAATTTATGGCAGAGCGCTCACTTGATATTGCTGCAGTAAAATCCCATGCTGAAGAAGATGAATCAGGTAATCCGACTCAAAACATTAACTTAACCATTAATGTGCCTGAAAAAGTTGATGTAGATAAATTAGAAGTGGGTGTACTTGCACTTGCAGATGAATTAGTACTTGAATGCACTATTGAACGTATGCAAGGTGTAGAAAGCTAAATAAAAGGAATCGAGAACATATGAATACCTTAACAGTGGGCGATAAAGCGCCGCTATTTACTCTACAAAACCAATTTGACGAAACCATTAGCCTAGAAGCAGAACTAAAAAAAGGCCCGGTACTTGTCTATTTCTACCCTAAAGCATCAACGCCAGGATGCACAGTGCAAGCCTGTGGTTTAAGAGATAGTAAAGAGCCGCTTAATGAATTATCAGTAACAGTTCTTGGCTTAAGTCCTGATCCTGTTGCTAAACTTGCAAAGTTTTCTGATAAGCAATCGCTAAACTTTTCGCTTTTAAGCGATGAAGATCATGCTATTGCAGACGCTTTTGGCGTGTGGGGTGAAAAGAAGTTCATGGGCAAGATATACGATGGAATTCATCGCCTTAGCTTTTTAGTTGGCCAAGATGGTAATATCGCTCACGTATTTAATAAGTTTAAAACTAAAGATCACCACGAAGTTGTATTAGCTCATTTACAAAATAGCTAATTTCAATCTGAAATCGTTTTTACTTATTGAATAATGAAAGGAGCCTAATGGCTCCTTTTTTAGATCTAGCTAAAGCTAATTTATGCGTTACACAATATACGGATACATAAGTGCTGCGGCTATCGACCACATAGTGATACAAATAAAACGGTCTAAATAACACCAAGCTTTTGGCTTTTTAAATATAGGACTCAAGTATTTAGCGCCTAAACTTAAACTAAAGAACCATACAAAAGAAGCTAACACAGCGCCAGCACCAAACCACTGCTTCTCTGTCCCTTCAAATTGCACGCTAATACTGCCAAGTAATACCACAGTATCAAGATACAAATGTGGATTCAGCAAACTAATCGCTAAGGTGGTCAACACCGCTTTTTTCAAACTATCAGCCGCAAGGGCGTCATCACTATCAAGACGGTTTTCGTTAAAAGAAGACTTCAGCGCGCTATAACCGTAAAACAATAAAAAAATTGCACCGCCAAAACTCGCAATATCCTTTATTAAAGGAAATGCCAAGATTAAATGGCCTAAACCAGCAACACCCGCTGTAATCATAACTGCATCGATAAAAGAGCAAATTGCTGCAATAGGCAACGAATGTGAACGCTTAAGCCCTTGTTTTAAAACAAATGCATTTTGTGCGCCTACTGCCATAATTAGGCTACCGCCTATCCCCATACCTTGAATAAATGCTGTTTGCATTACTGCCTCAAAACCGTCGAAATTAATAGGACGCAAGAATAATCTCTGGACAAAAATAAGTACAACTAATAAATTTAATAACGTATTAAAAATACTTATATCGCAAAACCTTTACTAAAATTCAAACCAAGTAAGGTCATTATGTTTGACTACGCCCATCTAAAAGCACTTTCGATTGTTGTATCACAAGGCGGATTTGATAAAGCTGCACAGCACCTTTTCATCAGCCAATCCGCGGTTTCACAGCGAATAAAACAGCTAGAAGATAAAGTTGGCCAGTCGCTGCTCATTCGGGCAAATCCGGTGCGGCCGACAGAAACAGGAAAAAGGTTATTGCGTCATTATGCACAGGTGCAATTACTCGAAAGCGAATTACGTTCAGAGATGGATGTTGATGATCCATCACTACCGACAATTGTAAAAATAGCCGTTAATGCCGACAGCTTAGCAACTTGGTTTTTACCCGCATTAGCCGAAGTGTTTAAACATCATAAATGGCTACTTGAATTGATCATTGATGATGAAGCGTATACTCATAATCTACTAAAAAATGGCGAAGCGGTTGGCTGTGTGACAACCTCCCATTTGGCGCTAACTGGTTGCAGCAGTGAGTTTCTCGGTCATATGGAGTATCTGTGTGTCGCTACGCCGGCTTTCATAGAACACTATTTTGAAGCCAACTCATCCATCGAAGACATTGCTCTCGCCCCAGCGGTTGTGTTTTCAACTAAAGATAAACTACATGATAAATTTTTGAGCTTTTATTTTGGGATCACTGATAAAAGTTGGCGCGAACACAAAATCCCCTCCTCTGAGAGCTTTTTAGAAGCGATTAAAATGGGGATGGGTTACGGACTAGTTGGTCACTTGCAAGCTCAATCACTTTTGGACTCAGGCGAACTCGTCGAAGTATTTCCGAACAAAAGAATGCAAGTACCTTTATATTGGCAACACTGGAATATTAAAGCCAAGCAAACCAGCGTTATCTATCGCTCATTAGCGGCAAGTGCCCAAACTGCGTTAATCATTCCCTAATGAATTTCAGCAGGAAAGCATAAAGCTAATTCAACACTCTGATCTAGCGAGCACCATGTTAATCTGTTAAAAAGCGCCATTAAAAAAGCAGCATAAATGCTGCTTTTTAGATTTAAAGTATGTTGCCTACTTGACTGTTAAGATGCTTCTTTTTCAAGCTTTGCGGTAGTTTCGTCACTGTTAACTCTCGCAGTGGATTGGGCCTCAGGGACTGGCCAAGCGTTAATAACCGCTTTAACAAGTGAGGCCAACGGGATCGCAAAAAATACTCCCCACACTCCCCATAAACCACCAAAAATTAATACCGCAGCAATAATAAATACCGGATGCAAATCAACCGCATCAGAAAATAAAATCGGGACTAATACATTGCCATCAAGCGCCTGAATAACACCGTAACCGACCATCAAGTAGCCAAACTCAGGACTCACACCCCACTGAAAAAATGCTACCAGTGCAATTGGCAAAGTGACCAAGGTTGCACCAACATAAGGAATTAGCACTGATAAACCGGTCAAAACTCCAAGCAGTGCTGCATAACGCAGATCCATAAACGCAAAAAAGATATAACTGACCACGCCAATTATCACGATCTCAATGACCTTACCGCGAATATAGTTAAAGATCTGCTGATGCATTTCGTTCCACACTTTACGCGCTAAATCACGGTTAGTTGGAAAAAATCGCTTACTGCCTTTAATAAGCTCGTCTTTATCTTTTAAAAAGAAAAACACCAACAAGGGGATCAAAATTGCGTACACCATCACCACTAATACAGAAGCCGAGTACCCGAGTAGCTGCTTACCAATATCAAGTAAATGCTGGGTATCAAGCATTTTTTTAATCTCTTCCACCATGATATCAAGCTGATCGGGATTGACGAACTGTGGATACTGATTGATGTAACTTTGAGCAGTGATTAAGCCTTTGTCTATCATACTGGGAAGATCAGCAATAAGGCTTACACCTTGTTTCCAGATACTAGGAACTAAACCAAAAGTAATTAATAACATTAAGCCAATAAACAGGACTAATACTAGCGATGCGGCTGTAGTTCGGTTGATCCCAATCCGAGCCATCTGGGCGACGGGCCACTCAAGTAAAAATGCCAAAACGAGGGCGATTAATAATGGGGCTAACAAACCACCCGCAAAGTAGATTGCAAGCGCAAGACCTGCAAGAATAAGGACTAAAGTAACAGCTTGTGGATCACTAAAACGCTCTTTATACCAACGACTTAAAACAGATAACATTCATACTCCCTAGTTTGACGACCTATTATAGTCCTTTGCAGTCATCGTTATAATGATATTTTTCCTATGTAAAATTGCTTAAATTATTTTCTATTTAGTGACCGTTAAAGATAATACTGTGTCAGTATCTTCACCGATGGAGTGACATACTCCAATTTTTTTTAAATAACGGGGAACATCTTGCCTAGAGCCAGGGTCGGATAATAAAACATGGACACTATCACCCGTTGAAAGCTGCTTTAATGCCATTTTCACTTTCACAAGCGGTAACGGGCAGCGATAAGATGTTAAATCAATAATAATCATAATGAACTTGCTATAAACAATCTAAGGCTATTATCCTAAAGGCCACGCATTCCACAAGCAAGTTCTGTGACCGAGTGATAATAGAAGCATAGCCCAAATTAAGGATCCGCTTGAGTAAATTAACATTATCGAAATCCGTTATCGCAGGTGCCCTGTCATTTATCTTATGCACTAGCTCTCCAATGGGCTACGCCAATAATGACTTGCCTGATTTAGGTACAGCAGCCGTTAATACTTTTAGCTTAGAAAAAGAAACCGAGTTCGGTGACGCATATATGCGAGTGATCCGCGGTTCTGCGCCAATGGTTAATGATCCAGTTTTAAATCAATACCTAACAGAGCTAGGTAACAAATTAGTTGCCCATGCAACTGGAGTAAAAACGCCATTTTACTTCTTTTTACTGCGCAATGATGAGATCAACGCATTCGCATTTTTTGGTGGCCACGTAGGTGTTCATACGGGGTTATTTTTAAATGCTGACACCGAAAGTGAAATAGCATCAGTTCTTGGTCACGAGATCACTCACGTAACTCAACGCCATTTAGCACGCTCGATTGAAGCTCAAGAAAAAAGTTCTCCGGCAACCATTGCAGGTCTTTTAGGTGCAATATTACTGACCATCGCTTCTCCTCAGGCTGGTATGGCAGCTCTTGCCACCACCCAAGCACTTGCGACGCAATCTAAAATTAACTACACCCGTTTACACGAAAAAGAAGCTGACCGTATTGGTATGCAAATCATGGTCGATGCTGGTTTTGATCCTAATGGTGCCGCAGACTTTTTTGGTAAATTAGCCACTCGCTATCGGTTTACCACTAAACCTCCACAAATGTTGCTGACTCACCCATTGCCAGAATCACGTATTTCTGAAGCACGTATACGAGCTGAGCGATATCCTTTTAGGTATGTGCCGGATAATCTTGACTTTCAACTAGCAAAAGCGCGGATCCAAGTCAGATTCTCGGGCTATAGTGAACAAGCGGCATTATCTATCTTTAATCAGCAGCTAAAACACAATCGTTATACCTTCAAAAGTGCCGCTGAATATGGCAAAGCATTAGCTTTGTTTAGGTTAAAGAAGTTCGCAGAATCAGAAGCTATCATTGACGAACTACTGGCTAAAAGCCCAAATAACCTATTTTATATCGATACTAAGACAGATTTGCTTAATCAACGCGGCGCCAATAAAGAGGCTATCGCCCTTTTAAAAGCACAAAAGCAGCTAAAACCGACGTCTCCTGTGGTGAATACCAATTTAGCCAATATCTATCTTGAAGATAACCAGATAGATAAAGCCATTCCGCTCCTAGAAGATTTAATTTTCCTCGACAAGCAAGATCAACTTGCATACTTGCTACTTACTGAAGCCTATAAAAAGAGCGGTAACAAGGCGATGCAGCATTTTGTAAAAGCTGAATCATTGGCGCTTATTGCCGACTACAAAACAGCAATTGACCAACTCAATTTTGCTTATCGAGAGTCAAAAGGTGACGCGCTACAATTGGCTCGAATAGAGGCAAGAATTAGACAATTTAGACAAGCAGATCGAGCCCTAGAGCAATTGCAATAACAAGGGCTTAACTGTTGCGGTTTCATTGTGACTATGGTCACAAAATACAGTATCATAGCGCCAAGGTTTAATAACAAGAATATGACAATGACTAACGTTAAGATTTATCACAACTCGCGCTGTTCAAAAAGCCGCCAGACTTTGGCTTTATTAGAAGAGCACAATTGCAACATAGAAATTGTTGAATATTTAAAGACGCCAGTATCGGCAGTAGAACTTGAAGAGATCCTCACCAAACTGAATGTTGCACCTCGAGAGATGATGCGTGTAAAAGAAGCTGAGTATAAAGAACAAGGCTTAAACAACGATACATTATCAACCGCAGATCTTATTCAGGCAATGATTGCTACGCCTAAATTAATCGAACGCCCAATCGTACTGGCAAATAATAAGGCTGTAATTGGTCGCCCTCCAGAAAACGTACTGACGATTATCTAACGGAGCATAAAATGAGCTCAGATACCCTATTTAAACTTTGCCGTGCAGGATACGTGGCATTGGTCATGATGTTAGGGGCATGGTTTGTTCAGCAAGGGTTAACCGGCGAATACAGCATGTTGTTTAGCCTCTTATGGATAGTACCACTGCTATTACCACTAAAAGGCATTTTAACTGGTAAGCCATATACTTATGCGTGGGCCAGTTTTATTTTATGCCTTTATATGCTGCACGCATTAACCTTAGTGTACGTAACAGAAACTGACACGCTTTTTGCTGTTATAGAAACCCTGCTTATCGGTAGTTTATTAATTGGCTTTCCATTTTATGCTCGGATCCGCGGACGTGAACTGGGTCTTGGATTGAAAAAGAAGAAATAATTAAGTCAGAGAATCGGATTAAACAGAGTCCAATACTGGGCTCTGTTACTTTGATCTAATCACCCCAGATCTTATACAACTCCCTTCATTTCGCCCTTTCTATTAATTCCATTTGCTTTTAATCGTCCAAACATGGTTACAGATGCAAAATCTGTAATCTAGCGTTAGCAAGCGAACTGTACTGCACACCAATTAACACCAGCCTCTATTGATTAACATACTTTTTACGTTTCAAGCTCCGTGCTATATTCAATATACGCAATAAATTTGCACCGAATACAATAAAAATAAAGGATAAAACTATGAAGCAATCCTTAGGCTGGGCACTATTAAGTATGTTGATGCTTTCAGCATGTGGTGGCAGTAGTAACAACGATGGTTCAAGCGATACAGTGGTTACGCCTCCAGTTCCTACTACTGGACTTGCACGCTGCACAAATCCAACAGAACTTAATCTTGTCTCAACAGATTCTGTGGTTTCTTTTAATCTTGAAAGCCAATACTTTAGCGGCCAACCAGGCGCGGTTATCGCCACAATCGATAATAGCAATGTAAGCGACTACCGCTTTAACTGGTCACAAACCGCTGGTGCCGCGTTAATTTTAAAAAGTGTTAAAAGCCCTGTTTTGGCTTTTACTCCAACACAAAGTGGCAGCTATTCATTTGAAGTCACAGCAAGTAAAAATGGTGTTAGCTATACAGAAACTATTGAGATAACTGTAGCTAATGCAAGTTCAAACTCTATAGCAGCTAGAGTCGATCATCAGGTAAGCGATGGTAATTCAGTTAGCTTTAGAATAGATACCAATAGTAGTTTATCGGATATCACTTGGTGCGTGGCCGCAGGCCCTGATGTTGACGCAGATGTTAGTGCTTCAGAGCAAGCATTATTTACAGCGCCAAGTGTCACTGCTGACACGATTAGTATTTTACGAGCAACCGCAAACCTAAATGGTGCTAGTGTAAGTGACGATGTGTTAGTGCTTATCACAAAAGAAGCCACTATCACCTCACCTTACTTTGAAGAGCGGGTAGCTAAAACATTCGCCTATAACCAAAACTCTCCTTACGCTAATGCCATCGAACAGTGTGTGTATTCGAATCAGTTACAGCAAAGCTGTAGCATTGACACCTTACCTTTGATTGGACAAAACGCGAGTATTAACAACAAGCAAGCTATTTTAGACCGCTTGCTAGTGTCGCATCAGTGGATGGGCGAGAACTTCGAATATGTTCTAGAGAATTTAGATCCAAATAGTGACTTTGCAACGCTGTTACAATCAGTCTCAGCTATCGTAATTAGTTATGATGTAAGACCCTCATTTTATTGGGTCGTTACCGGAGCGATTTACTTAGATCCAACTGACCTTTGGTTACTTGCAGAAGAACGCGATACGATTAATGAAGCACCAGATTATCGCAGTGGTTTTGGCAATGATCTGCAATTTTTAATGCCTTGGCGCTATGTTAAAAATAACAGCTATACATCGTATACAACACCTAGAAGTGTCAGAGTCGACCGCAGCGCTCAACAAATGCTACCCGATCTTGCTTCATTGCTATATCACGAGCTAGCTCATGCCAATGACTTCTTCCCAAGAAGTGTACATAGCAGTTTAACAGGGCCTACTCTGCTCGATGATTATCAGCGCCGAAGTAATGACTCAGCGCTAATCTCTGATCAACTCGTCAATTTCTATCCGCTTAACAGCCAAGAAATGGTAGGTCTTGCAGAAGTGAGCTTTAGAGGCGAATCAGCTACCAGCACACAAGAAAGCTACCTACCTGCAGATATAACGAGTTTCTTCTCCCCTGATAGAGCCAGCGATTATTATGCCTATTCAACCAGAAGAGAAGACGCTGCAATGCTGTTTGAAGAAGCGATGATGAGCCATAGATATGCCATTCAGCGTGATGTTGGTATAACCGATAAGCCAGAGAGTCCAACAGCAAGCTCAATTATTGTTGATTGGGGTCAACGTGGTCGGATTGGTGATGCTAAGCTAGAAAACCGAGCCGCTTTTGTCATTAATCAAATGATGCCAGAGCTAAATGGTAGCGCGATTATTAGTAATCTACCTGAGCCAATTCAGATGACTCAAGGTCAATCTTGGTCAAACAACCTTGCTATTTCAGCCGCCACAAATGTACGTTTAAACAGCCCTCAGGCAAGGACTTCGGCAACTGAAACCATGGTTGTTCCTCCCCTACGTTTTAGCGGTGATAGGCATATCAAGCCAGTTAATTAGTTTGTTTTAATACGCTTAATCATCACAAAAAAGCCCGGCAAAATACCGGGCTTTTGTTTAAAGGTTTTCTAGAACCATTTAAAAACTGATGTTAGAGTCGTAGCATCTCTTTAATAAATGGAATCGTCAGTTTTCTCTGATGCACCATAGAAGCTTTATCCAGCCTATCTAACACATCAAATAATGTTCTTAGGTCGCGCGCTAAACGATTTAATAAAAAACGACCAACATCTTCAGGTAACTGTAAGCCTCGCATCGCAGCACGACGTTGCAATGCAGCTAACTTCTCTTCATCAGCCATCGGCTGCAATTGGTAATTAAGCCCCCACTGCATCCGCGACACCAAATCAGGCAAAGAAAAACCACTATCACTTGGTGACACACTAGCGCTCACAATCAATGAACAAGTTTTTTGCTCTGAAATGCGATTATAAAGATCAAATATTGCTTCTTCCCATAAAGGATGGCCGGCAATCGCATCAACATCGTCGATACACACTAGGTCAAGTTTTTCTAACCCTTCTAAAAGCGCGGTAGAAATACTGGCATGGATCCCTAATGGAATATAAAAACTGCTACGACCAAGATCATTAGCATGAGCACAGGCAGCATGCATTAGATGGGTTCGACCGGATTTCTCTGGCCCCCATAAAAAAACGGCGCCATCAGACTGGCCTTCCGCGCAATCTTGTAAGCTTTTAATCAGTTCATCATTACCTGCAGCAGGATAATAACTATTAAAGGTTTCATCATCAGGCAGATGAACTGGTAGTGATAATTGTAATGGAGAGTTTAACTTCACTCAGGGACTTCTCACAGGGCGCAACATTTCTATTTAAGGCACACATGTTAGCATGTGTGCCACTTGAATGGGAGTTATTGACCTTTCCAATAATAGATCTGGGTCTCTTTCTGAGGCTGTTCTACTGGGTCAAAAGATGAATAATTACTATTTTGCTCACTTAGCGAGTTAATTACATCAATTCTTGGATCTAACGCCATGAGTCTGTGAAGATCGGCTTCATCACCAAATAGGTCTATATTAAACTCAACACTTTGGCCTTGAATGTTAGCAACACGCGCTGACTTTATCGCACTCAACTGACTTAAGTAGCGCTCTATCGATACCAGCTGCTGCATTTCAGCGACATCAGTAAATATAATAGTAGTGCTATTTTTTTGACCTGAGTCAGCAACAGCGTATTGACCAACATAATACTCACTCGTTGCTGCCACAATCGCCTTTACAGCTTCTTCCATCGAAGACGCCTCGCCGCTTTGACTTACTAATGATGTCATCTGTAGTGCTTGTGGTGCTTTTTCTCTCGGATAAAGATCCATTTGATAACGATACACAGCTCCTTGCTGTTCAATCGTCGCTAAAAGTGAATAGTTTGCTTGGTACCTTAGTGATGCACTGGCAACGTTATCTGCAAAGCGGCCGCGAATATCATTAACACCAACACGCATGGCATCATCTAAGTCCATTAGTGGGAACAGTAAAGGAACACCTTTTGCTTCAGACTCTTGATTGAAAGTTGTCCGGCTGACGGTATCAGAAGCGTCATTTAAAATCTCACGCTCACCATTTTCACCTGCAACTAACCACACAATTGTTAAAGGTCGTTGTTTGCCCCAAACCGGTAAACCCGCTTCACGTAGTAACGCAATGATGCGTTTATGATCAAAATTGACCTTTAGAAATAGCTCACCATCTTGTTCAAAGTAACCATATTGAGTCATTAACGAGCTAGCACTACCTAACTGCTGCTTAATTCGCTCATTAGTCAACGCACTTTGAGTACCAGAGTTTTTCAGGATTACATTTTCAAACGCCTGTTTTATCCCCTGGGTTCTTAGCGTTGTTGAACGCGTTTCTATAGGTACAATGCCCTCATCAAGCTGCTTCACTTCTGCTGCCATAGCAGTTGCAGTGAAGCCTGTAAGAGAGCAAAAAATAACACAAATACGTAATATGAGTTTCAACATGTTTTCTTTTCAAAGACGGCTCAGTTATTAAAATTGTACCACATATTCTGCCAATAATTATTGGTAATAACCGCTCGTTCCGATTAATAGCTTAGACAAGTTATTTGCACTAGTTCACAGCCAAGCTTAAAAATACCAGTTATTATTGATAGGTTTACTTAAAATAAGAGAGAAAAAATGAAAAATCTGACCATGCCTTTGCAAGGAGCGCAAATGCTGTTCGTCGCCTTTGGCTCATTGGTGTTAATGCCCTTGCTAACTGGCTTAGATACAAACGTTGCACTATTTACTGCTGGTATTGGTACATTATTGTTCCAGTTGGTCACCAAGCGTCAAATCCCTATCTTCCTCGCGTCTTCTTTTGCATTCATCGCCCCTATTATGTATGGCGTACAAACTTGGGGGATCCCATCAACCATGGGTGGCCTTATGGCTGCAGGTTTGGTCTACGTAATTTTAGGCGCTATCATCAAAGTGAAAGGTGGTGGCTTTATTAAACGCTTATTACCACCAGTGGTTGTAGGTCCGGTAATTATTGTTATTGGTTTAGGCTTAGCCCCTGTAGCGGTAAACATGGCCATTGGTAAAACAGCTGATGGTAGTATCGCGCTTGTTGAACAAAATACAGCACTAATCATCTCTCTAGCATCACTCTTTACTACCATTGCTGTCGCCATATTTGCTAAAGGTCTGCTAAAACTGATGCCAATCCTTGCTGGGATCAGCGTTGGTTATAGCTTGAGTTTAGCGTTTGGTATTGTGGACTTTACGCCTGTAAAAGAAGCGGCTTGGATTGCTTTACCAAACTTCGTTGCTCCTGAATTTAACTGGCAAGCTATTTTATTTATGATCCCAGTAGCAATTGCTCCAGCAGTTGAACACATTGGCGATATTTTGGCTATTTCAAACGTAACCGGTAAAGACTACCTTAAAAAGCCGGGTCTGCACCGCACACTAACCGGTGATGGTGTAGCAACAATCGCAGCATCAGCATTTGGTGGACCACCAAATACAACATACTCAGAAGTAACTGGCGCTGTAACGCTAACTAAAAACTTTAATCCAGTTGTAATGACTTGGACCGCTATTACCGCCATTTTATTCTCGTTTGTTGGTAAGCTTGGCGCACTATTACAAACCATTCCAGTCCCTGTTATGGGCGGGATCATGTGTCTACTATTCGGTTCAATTGCTGCAGTAGGCTTGAACTCATTAATCAAAAACCACGTTGATATGAATGAGCCACGTAACTTGAGTATTGTAGGCGTAACATTAGTATTTGGTATTGGTGGCATGGCGTTCGGTATTGGTTCATTTAGCCTTACCGGTATTAGCCTTTGCGGTATCGTTGCCATTGCAATGAATTTAATTTTGCCTGACAACGCTGCATCTCATGCCAAAATTGTTAGCGATGAATTAAATCCACCGTCTTAATTCTTAATGGCTTTATTTGAGCCCTATAACAAAGCGCTTAATATTAACAACTCTGTTTATAGAGAGAAGATATTAAGCACTCAATCATAGCGCAACAAAAAGCCCCCAATGGTTGACGCCATTAGGGGCTTTTTTACAGTTAACACCTAAGCTTATGCTTGGTCGTCTTCTGTTTTGTATTTAGCGGCAGTTTCTTTGATAAGCGTTTGCAGCTCACCTTTTTGGTACATTTCGGTCAAAATATCACAACCGCCGATTAGCTCGCCTTCAACCCAAAGCTGTGGGAAAGTCGGCCAGTTCGCGTATTTTGGTAGTTCAGCGCGGATATCTGGATGCTGGAGGATGTCAACAAATGCAAATTGCTCTTCGCAATTAATCATGATTTGAGCAACTTGAGAAGAAAAACCGCAGCTTGGTAACTTTGGTGAACCCTTCATATATACGATAATTGGATTTTCGGCAATTTGCTGCTTGATCTTTTCTACTGTTTCCATTTTTCTTTCCTGATTAGAACTTCATTACAGAGGCCTATTGTACGCCAGTATTCAGCAGAACAAAAACCTACTTTTTAAAGGGATAATATCAATACCAATTACATTAGTAATTTAATCAATTCAGAAGCGCTCCAGCTTTTCAATTCAAGGCGCATGGACGACAGAATGGTTATTCCCTTGTGAGACCATGCAAAGCAGAAGTGGAATGCTTGAGCGCTTCCCTCTGGGTGGGCTTCAAAGCACTGCATGCTGCGCCAGAAACTCTCGATATAGAATAACTATTAGCTTCAAATTCCCGACTTGCCTTCAGTGCTTTGAATTCCCACGGAATGAACAGATTATTAATGCAATTGGTATAATAGAAATAAACGATTAAGTTAATCGCTCAATTGCAAGAAACAATGATACACTTCACAAGTTTATTAGGTAAAATGTTCCGCAGTGAGCAAGAACGCACAAAATAACAAACTAGAAGTTAACGGAGAAAACTAATGGCTTTTGAATTACCAGCATTACCATACGCAAACAACGCACTTGAGCCACATATCTCAGAAGAGACCATTAACTACCACTACGGTAAGCACCACAACACCTACGTTGTTAAGCTTAACGGTTTAGTTGAAGGCACTGACCTTGAGCAAAAGAGCCTAGAAGAGATCATCAAGACCTCTACTGGTGGTATCTTTAACAATGCAGCTCAAATCTGGAACCACACTTTCTACTGGAACTGCCTATCACCAAATGGTGGCGGTGAAGCGACAGGCCCTGTTGCTGATGCAATCAACGCAGCTTTCGGCTCTTTCGAAGCATTCAAAGCACAATTTACAGATGCTGCAGTGAACAACTTCGGTAGCGCGTGGACTTGGTTAGTTAAGAACGCAGACGGCACTGTTGCTATTGTTAACACTAGCAATGCAGCAACACCACTAACTGACGAAGGCGTTACACCAATCATGACTGTAGACGTATGGGAACATGCATACTACATCGATTACCGTAACGTTCGCCCTGACTACCTAGCTCACTTCTGGGAACTAGTTAACTGGGAATTTGTTAACGCAAACTTCGCTGGTTAAACAATCTTTTAAGACGTCTATTAATATCAGACGAACCTTATAGGATATGAAATTAATACCGCTCATTATGAGCGGTATTTTTTTGCCTAATTCTAGCTAAGCAACATATAAATAATGGTTAAACCAATCAATTAATTTGAAGCGTTTAACAAGTGCTTTTGTCTAAGGAGTTCACGCCTGACTCAAAACTGTACTATTGAGCTAATCCATAAAAGAGCCGAATAGATAAAAAGCTTAGTACTCGCTAGATATAAAAAATCCGAATACCAACGGCATTCGGATTTAAATTTGCTTTACACTGGGTTGCTATTAAATAGAAACAATTACCAGCTGAAATGTAGCGAACTCGATTGTTAATAAGTTATTGACTTAAACTTAAGTGTTTATACCAAAATACTTATTTAAGCACTTATTTTAGTGCACCAATCGCTTCTTTACATAATGCTGTAATGCGTTCCCAGTCGCCCTGCTCCATCGCATCAGTTGGTGCGATCCAGCTGCCGCCGATGCAATCAACATTCTTCAGTGCTAAATAATCTTTATAGCTACTTGGTGTAATACCACCTGTTGGGCAAAAACGAATATCAGCTAATGGGCCAGAGAATGCTTTAAGCGCATTCACACCACCAGATGCTTCGGCTGGGAAAAACTTGAAGTTAGTGTAACCCAACGCCATGCCTTTCATTACTTCTGAAATGCTCGCCACACCAGGAATTAGCGGTGTATTGCCCGCCATCGCAGCTTCTAACAACTCCGTAGTAGCACCCGGCGTGATCACAAACTGTGCGCCAGCATTAACTGCTTGCTCTAGTTGTGCTTTGTTCAAGATAGTGCCTGCGCCAACTAAAGCTTCAGGTACTTCTTGAGCAATCTTAGTAATAGCTTCTAAGGCACAATCGGTACGTAGTGTCACTTCTAGTACCGAAATACCGCCAGCAACCAGTGCTTTAGCCAATGGTACAGCATGTTCGATTTTATTGATCACCATTACAGGAACAATAGGGCTGCGTTTAAAAATATCTTGTGGTTGTAATGACCAGTTATTCTCAAGCATTGCGTTACTCTTCCTTAAAGATTAATAAATTTCATCGATAGCACTTGTGCTACGAGCGCCCGTTTCTGGGCTGCTTAGGCTTGAACGTAGAGCGCCAAATAACTCTCTACCCATGCCATAGCTAGTTTTGTGCAAGTCTACTTTTTCAGCAACACGTGCATTTAACTCGCCTTCATCTACAAGCAGTGACAATTCACCCGTTGTAGCATTTACACGAATAAGATCGCCATTGTGGATCTTAGCGATTAAGCCACCATCAAGGGCTTCAGGTGTTAAGTGAATAGCTGCAGGTACTTTACCTGATGCGCCAGACATGCGCCCATCAGTTAACAGTGCAACTCGAAAACCACGATCCTGCAGAGTACCCAAAATCGGCGTTAGTTTATGCAGCTCTGGCATACCAACCGCTTTAGGGCCTTGACCTTTGACGACTACAACACAGTCTTTATCTAGCTCACCGGCTTTAAAGATTGCTTCAAGTTTATTTTGATCATCAATAACAACCGCTGGCGCTTCTACAATGCGATGCTGCTCTTGCACTGCAGAGACTTTAATCACTGCACGACCTAGATTACCTTTAAGTAATTTTAAGCCACCATTGTTTTGGAATGGCTTATCAAGAGCTGTCAGCACTTCAGGATCTAAACTTGTTTGCGGACCGTCAACCCAAGTTAGTTCACCATTACGGATCTGCGGCTCTTGGGTATAACGCTTAAGACCAAAGCCTGCCACCGTATCAACATCTTCATGCAGTAAACCACCATCTAGCAATTCTTTGATTAAGAACGCCATACCACCCGCTGCGTGGAAATGGTTAATGTCAGCGTGACCGTTAGGGTATACGCGTGCAAGAAGTGGTACAGCATCTGAAAGCTCAGAGAAATCATCCCAGTTAACAATAATCCCTGCCGCGCGTGCAGCAGCAACAATATGCATAGTTAGGTTAGTTGAACCACCTGTTGCTAGTAAGGCAACGATGCCGTTAACAACTGATTTTTCAGACACGATTTGGCCAATTGGTGTGTACTGAGTGCCCATTTCAGTTAAGCGACAAACCTGCTTAGCAGCGGTTTTGCTTAATACATCACGTAACGGGTCATCAGGGTTTACAAAAGAAGAACCCGGTAACTGCAGCCCCATAACCTCAAGCATCAACTGGTTACTGTTTGCTGTACCATAGAAAGTACAGGTACCAGCACTGTGGTAAGACTTAGATTCAGCATCTAATAACGCTGCTCTATCGACTTCACCTTGAGCATATTGCTGACGAATACGGGCTTTTTCTTTGTTTGGTATACCTGATTTCATTGGCCCTGCAGGCACAAATAACATAGGCAAATGACCAAAGCTTAACGCGCCAATGAGTAGGCCCGGTACGATTTTGTCGCAAATACCTAACAACAATGCGCCGTCAAACATATTGTGCGATAAACCAACCGCAGTGCCCATTGCAATCACTTCACGGCTCAATAAGCTAAGTTCCATGCCAGGCTGACCTTGAGTCACACCATCACACATAGCAGGAACGCCACCCGCGACCTGAGCAACACTGCCGATTTCATTACACGCTTGCTTTAACATATCTGGATATTCACCGTATGGCTGGTGAGCAGATAACATGTCGTTAAACGATGTAATTATACCAATGTTTGCTTTGGTTAATTGCTTAATCGCATTCTTATCGCTTGGGTTACAAGCAGCAAAGCCATGGGCCAAGTTACCGCAACTAAGAGCGCTACGGTGAACGCCTTTATTTTTAGCATCATCGAGCGCCGCTAGGTATTTAGCGCGAGAATCTTTGCTTCGTTCAATAATTCTGTCTGTAACAGATTGTACAACGCTGTGCATAATTACTCCTTAAGCGCTCCAGTAAACATCAACAGGTGTTTTGCGCTGATCCAATACTGCACGGATAGGCATTTCACGGCTGTCTTCGTTTGCTAGTGCTTGTCGGTAAACATCTAACTTCTGTTCACCAACGATATGTAAATAGATTTGACGACTCGCTAAAATCGCAGATTTAGAAAGCGTGATCCGAGCATGTGGTGCATTACCAGGCTGAACAGCTGCACATAAGTCGCTGGTTGTAAACGCATGCTCAAGTTCAGCAGCTTCTGCGCAAGGGAACCAAGAACATGTATGGCCATCGTTCCCCATACCCAATACCACAACATCAAACGGCTTTGGAAAACTACCGAGCTGCTCGATTGCCATGTCGCAACCTTCTTGAGGTGTAGAATACATATTTTTCAAACCACGAAACTTTGCGCTTGCAGCTCGATTTTTTAGTAAATTGTTTCTAACTAAACGCTCATTTGAGTCGCTATGTTCAGCACTCACCCAACGCTCATCAGCAAGAGTGATATACACATCACTCCAATCAATCGCTTTTTTGCTTAAAAGTTCAAATAGCTTTAGCGGTGTCGAGCCACCGGAAACGATAAGGCTTGCCTTACCACGCGCATCAACCGCTTCTTGTAATTGGTTCGCGATACGTTCTGCAAGTTGAGCTTCAAGTGCATCTTTATTATCGAATGATTTAAAAACCGTTTCTTTAATCATGCTTTCCTCTACTCGTCCCAAGAACGACCGTCTTTAGTGATTAGCGCTACTGAAGCTACTGGGCCCCAAGTTCCTGCTGGATAAGGTTTTGGTTTTTCGTCAGTTTCTTCCCACGCTTGAATGATGCCGTCGACCCAGCTCCAAGCTTGCTCAACTTCGTCACGACGGACAAACAACGCCTGGTTACCTAACATAGCTTCTAGCAATAGACGCTCATAAGCATCTGCAATACGTTCATTTTTAAACGTCTCAGAGAAACTTAAATCCAGTTTTGTCGTTTGCAAGCGTTGCTTTTCACCCAAACCAGGTACTTTATTGAGCATCTGGATCTCAACACCTTCATGAGGCTGCAGACGAATAGTCAATTTGTTCGGTGGCAGATTACGGTAGTTTGAGCTGTAAAGGTTGTGCGGTGGGTTTTTAAAGTACACCACAATTTCAGAGCTCTTAAACGGCATGCGCTTACCACTACGTAAGTAGAAAGGTACACCAGCCCAACGCCAGTTATCGATATCAACACGCAGTGCAACAAAAGTTTCAGCATTGGACTGAACATTTGCGCCTTCTTCTTCTAGGTAACCAGGTACTGGAGCACCTTTTAAGAAACCTGAACTGTATTGACCACGAACAGTGTTGTCGTAAATATTGTCAGCGTTAATAGGACGCAGTGATTTAAGCACTTTTACTTTTTCATCACGAATATTGTCAGCGTCTAAGTTTACTGGCGGATCCATTGCAACCAATGTTAAAACCTGTAACAAGTGGTTTTGGATCATATCGCGCATTTGACCGGCTTTATCGAAGTAACCCCAACGGCCTTCAATACCCACTTCTTCAGCAACGGTTAGCTGCACATGATCAATGGTGCGGTTGTCCCACTTAGATGCAAATAAAGAGTTGGCAAAACGCAGAGCAAGAAGATTTTGAACCGTCTCTTTACCTAAGTAATGGTCAATACGGTAAACTTGGTTTTCTTCGAAGTAAGCTGAAACTTGGTCGTTAATAATGCGAGAAGTAGCGAGATCTGAGCCGATTGGCTTTTCGAGAACGACACGAGAGTCAGGATAGATAAGATTTTGTTCATGCAGGCAACGACAGATGTCACCAAAAATAGCTGGCGGAGTAGCGAAGTAACTCACCATAACCCGCTTTTCTGGCTCTAGAATATCATGGAACGCTTGATAGCCATCAGAAACAGTGAAGTTGGTGCCGATATAATGGCAACGGTCCAAGAAGCGATTCTTGGTCTCTTCGCAGAGGCCATCTTTTACAAATGTCTCTAATGCGGTGGTAACCAACTCGCGATATTCTTCTTGGCTAAAGTCATCTTTTGCTACGCCGAGGATTTTCGTATCGACATTCAGTAAATTTGCTTTATCAAGTTGGTATAAAGAAGGTAGCAACTTACGCTTAGCAAGATCCCCTTTAGTCCCAAATAGAACAAAATCACAAGCTTTGGCTTCTGGTGTTGTTATGCCCATAGCTTCAAAATCTCCTTTTGACACTGTGCCTCATCATTTTTGACGAGAATTCACACATTTGTTGTAATATAACAACACAATTTAGTAATTGCATCTAAATTTTATAATAAACTTCAAGTTAGCGTATTAGCTATGTTACGCCATAATCTGATATGCTTTTGTGATAAAATTACTAAAATTTATCGTGTTTGTACCTGTTGTCATTATAAATTAATGTTGGCGTCAACGCTGCGGAAATAATAGGCCTTTGACGACAACAAAAAAGCTGTGATCAAAATATAATAATCTACATTAATACTGAGTGGACGTACGCATATGAATACCCTCGAAAAGGTGCAAAAAAGCCTTACCCATTTTAGTAAGTCTGAACGCAAAGTTGCAGAAGTTATTTTATCTTCGCCTCAGACAGCCATTCACTCAAGTATTGCCACCTTAGCTAAGATGGCTGATGTGAGTGAGCCTACCGTAAACCGCTTTTGTCGTCGTTTAGATACAAAAGGCTTCCCCGACTTTAAACTTCACTTGGCACAAAGCTTAGCCAATGGTACGCCTTATGTAAGCCGCCACGTTGAAGAAGATGATAGCCCTGACTCTTATACCACTAAGATCTTTGAATCTTCAATGGCATCACTTGATACAGCCAGGCAAAGTATAGACACCGCAGCGGTAAACAAAGCGGTTGATATATTGACCCAAGCTAAAAAAATCTCGTTCTTTGGTCTTGGCGCTTCAGCCTCAGTTGCCCATGACGCGCAAAATAAATTCTTCCGCTTTAATGTTCCTGTCATCAGTTTCGACGATGTTCTTATGCAGCGCATGAGTTGTATCAACAGTAATGAAGGTGATGTTGTGGTGCTTATCTCCCACACTGGTCGCACAAAGTCACTAATTGATATTGCTAAACTGGCTCGTGAAAATGGTGCTGCAGTAATTGGTATTACCGCACGTAACTCACCACTTTCAACAGTGTGTACACTTCCTGTAACAATGGAAGTGCCAGAAGATACTGATATGTATTTACCAATGGCGTCACGTTTAGCACAATTAGTTATAATTGATGTGCTCGCCACAGGATTTACGCTAAGACGCGGTCCGCGTTTCCGTGAAAACCTCAAGCGTGTTAAAGAAGTGCTGAAAGAGTCTAGAATCGACAAAGATCCAATTATGTAACTGACTTTCTGCTTAATTTGCGGCAATTTGGCACTCACCAAATTGCCCTTTTAACGAATAATGTAGGAATACGTCACAAAATTAAAAACTTGAGACAGAACAATTTATTCGTAATTTTACTACATAATTGGTTATTGTCTGATAATATAGGGTTAGAATTTTTTAAAACTTAACGGAGTATCTCATGTTCCGCAGAACCAAAATTGTAACAACTTTGGGTCCAGCCACTGACCGTGATGACAACTTACGCCGCATTATCGCAGCCGGTGCTAACGTTGTTCGTTTAAACTTCTCTCACGGTGCACCAGAAGATCATAAAAAACGCGCAGACGACACTCGAGCAATTGCAAAAGAGCTTGGTCTTCATGTAGCTGTTTTAGGCGATCTACAAGGCCCTAAAATCCGTATCTCAACTTTCAAAGACAACAAAAAGGTTATGTTAACGCTTGGACAAGCGTACACCCTTGATGGTGATCTAGCGAAAGGTGAAGGCGATGAAACTCAAGTTGGTATCGACTACAAAGAATTGCCACGAGACGTAAGTCTTGGTGATATCTTGATGCTAGATGACGGTCGCGTGCAATTACGAGTTGAGAGCGTTGACGGCAATAAAGTTCATACCACAGTAACGGTTGCAGGTCCTTTATCAAACAATAAAGGCATCAACAAACAAGGTGGTGGTCTATCCGCTGCTGCACTGACTGAAAAAGACAAAGCTGACATTATTACTGCAGCACAGATTGGTGTTGACTACTTGGCTGTATCTTTCCCAAGAAGTGGCGCTGATCTTAACTACGCTCGTGATTTGGCCCGCCAAGCAGGTAGCAACGCACTGATCGTTTCTAAAGTAGAACGTGCAGAAGCAGTAGCAACTGACGAAGCAATGGATGATGTAATTATTGCATCTGATGCTGTAATGGTTGCCCGTGGCGACTTAGGTGTTGAAATTGGCGACCCTGCTCTTGTTGCAGTTCAAAAGCGCCTAATCAGCCGTTCACGCCAATTGAATAAGCCAGTGATCACTGCTACTCAAATGATGGAGTCAATGATCTCTAGCCCAATGCCAACTCGCGCAGAAGTTATGGACGTTGCAAACGCAGTGTTAGACGGTACTGACGCAGTGATGCTAAGTGCTGAAACAGCAGCTGGTGACTTCCCAGAAGAAACCGTAAAAGCAATGGCTCAAGTTTGCCTTGGCGCCGAATCACACCCAAGTGTGCAAGTGTCTAAGCACAGACTGGATCAGCAGTTTACTACGATTGAAGAAACTGTTGCATTGTCGACTATGTACGCAGCAAACCATTTAGAAGGCGTTAAAGCAATCATCGCTTTAACAGAGTCAGGCGCGACACCGCAATTGATGTCTCGTATTAGCTCTGCCCTACCTATTTTCGCGCTGTCTCGTCATGAGTCTACACTTGCAAAAATGGCACTATACCGTGGTGTTAAACCAGTATACTTCGACTCTACAGCTCACGCTCCAGAAGCTGTAGCACAAAAAGCATTAGAGACTTTATCTCAAGCTGGTTACCTACAAAAAGGTGATATGGCGATGATGACTAAAGGCGATGCAATGGAAACTGTTGGTGGCACAAACACCAGCAAAGTTGTTGTAGTTGGCTAAGCAATGACTGGTTGTCTACAGTAATCGTTAGACAAAAATCATCAATAAAAAAGGTACGCAATTGCGTACCTTTTTTGTATTTATTGAGTAACCTTTACTCTAGACGATATTAAAGTTTCTCAAAATCATCAACATTAATAGCTGCAAGTCTTAGCACATCGGCAGCAACCAATTGTTGATGCTCTTCATTGGTAATAAGCGCAATCTCAAGCGCCGCATCAAACAAGGCTAAAGGTGGCAGCTTAGTGAGTGTCCCCTCTTTTTGCGCTTGCTTAAGCTTTTGATAAAGCCCTTTGCAGGCATGCTTGGCAATAAACGCATTTTCAACATCGGCAATACCACTGCTATCATCCGCAAAGTCTGGGCACAAGTGAGTCAATCTATCACGAGCTGGTGATGGCTTGCTCATTGCTTCAACTAAATCGATAGACTGCTTATCGGTAGCATCTTTAAAGCGATTACCAAGTGGGAAGATTAAAGCGCGTAATAATAGTGCTACACCGCGATTAGGGAAGTTACGGATTGCTTCATCTAACGCTTTGGCTGCTAAATGTAATCGAGTTGCCATAGCATGACGCACTGCAGGTAAATCATCAAACTGACGTCCATTGTCTTCAAATAGCTTTAAGGTTGCAGAGCCTAAGTATAGTTGGCTTAATACATCGCCTAAACGCGCACTCAGCATCTCTTTTCGCTTTAAATCGCCGCCTAAAATAAGCATTGAAACGTCAGTCATAAAGGCAAGACCAGCTGAAAGGCGTGTCATATCTTTATAATACTGCTTTGTTTCACCACTGACTGGCGATTGGCTAAAGCGGCTACCAGTTAATGCATTACCAAATGCACTAAAAGCATTTCGAGTAGCGTAGCCGATATGCCCTAACAGAAGTGCATCAAAGCGCTCTATCGCCGCTTCGGTATCTTCCATTGCTGCCGCTTCCATTTCAGCTAACACATATGGATGGCAACGAGTCGCACCTTGACCAAAAATCATCAGGCTACGCGTAAGAATGTTTGCACCTTCAACGGTAATTGAAATCGGGAGCGCCATATAACCGTGACCAAGATAGTTTTTCGGCCCTAATTGGATCCCTTTACCCGACTGAATATCCATTGCGTCATCAACAACTTTGCGACCAAGCTCTGTCATATGGTACTTGGCGATAGCGGTCACTACTGACGGCTTAACTTTTAAGTCAATACCCGTGGTGGTTAAACGTCTTGCAGCCTCAAGCTGATAAGTATTGGCGATAACACGAGCAAGCGCCTCTTGCACACCTTCAAACTGACCGATTGGTAAGCCAAATTGCTGGCGAACAACACTGTAAGCGGTTGTTGTTTTTGTTGCCATATGGCCTGATGCCGTTGACAACGCAGGCAATGAAATCCCGCGACCTGCAGATAAACATTCAACCAACATACGCCAGCCGCGACCCGCATATTGTGGGCCACCAATGATCCAATCAAGTGGAATAAACACATCTTCACCTTGAGTTGTACCATTCATAAACGCTAGATTTAGCGGGTTATGACGACGACCAATTTTAACCCCTTGGTGAGCGGTTGGGATTAAGGCGCAGGTGATACCAATATCTTTAATATCACCTAGCAGACCATCTGGATCTGACATTTGAAACGCAAGACCAAGTACATCTGCGACTGGTGCAAGCGTGATATAGCGCTTATTCCAGTTAAGCTTTAGCCCAAGCGTTTCTTCACCATTAAATTCTTGACGGCACACAACACCGGTATCAGGGATCGCACCAGCATCACTGCCCGCTTCTGGGCCTGTTAACGCAAAACACGGCACAGCTCGTCCATCGGCAAGTAATGGCAGCCAATGGTCTTTTTGCTCTGTTGTACCATAGTGAGTCAGTAATTCACCTGGGCCTAAAGAGTTAGGCACCATAACCGTCACAGCCGCGCTAACACTGCGACTGGCGATCTTGCTTACGATAGTTGAGTTTGCGTAGGCAGAAAATGCCTTGCCGCCATACTTTTTCGGAATGATAAGCGCGAAAAAGCCTTCTTTCTTAAAGTATTCCCAAAGCTCAGGTGGTAAATCTTTTCTCTCATTAACAATGTCGTAATCATCAATCATTGTTAATGCCGTCATGACTTGATTATCAATAAAGTCTTGCTCTTCAGAAGTGAGAGTCGGCTTGCCATAGCTATGCAGTACTTGCCAGTTTGGCTTACCTTTAAATAGTTCAGCTTCCCACCAAACATCACCCGCTTCCATCGCCTCTTTTTCAGTGTTCGATAGTGGTGGTAATACCTTTTTGAAAAAACTAAAAACAGGACGCGTGATTAACTGCATCCTGATATTTTTAACACTGAATACAACGACTATTGCGATAAGCAACAGTATCAATAATGTCGTAGCCATAATTTTTAGATTACATCCTTAGTAAGTGGGACTGACACGCCCGCAGATAAATACGGAATTACTTTCCTAATAACCGCTTCAATATCATTGTGCTCGCCAAAATCAGCTTCTGCAATCTCTGTGAGTGCATCAGCTGATGCCATGGTGAATACAACCGTACCTAAGGTAAAGTGTAATCGCCAAAACATTTCAGCAGGTGGAATATGTGGCGCACTTTCTGCCACAGCATTAACGAACAAACCTAAATATTCGCCATAGTGAGTTGTAATAAACCAGCGAAGATGACCTTGGCTTTCTATATAACCGCGACCTAATAACTGCAAAAAGGTTGTTGTGCCTTCAGCGCGTAGTTGATTTAGATCCAGTAAAGGAGCAACCAAGGTAGAAAAAATAGCGTCTAATGAAGCGTCAGCATTTTCTTGTCTAACGGCCACAATTGCATTTGCAGCAGCAGGCATAAATACATCAAGGTAACGGGCTAATACCGCTCTAATCAGCTCTTTTTTTGAGCCAAAATGGTAGTTTACAGAAGCAAGGTTCACTTCAGCTTTACTTGTAATTAGTCTTAGTGAGGTTTCTGAAAAACCTCTTTCTGCAAATAATTTTTCCGCAGCGTCCAGTATTCTTGTTTTTGTATCGGAGCGATTTGCCATTCCGTTGCCTTTATATCTATTTAAAACACTCGTTTAAATTAAACATTCGCTTTGTGCTTGTCAAATTAAATACCTTTTATATAAGAATAAACTGACTTATGAGATAACGAATAAGGCTTACTAGGAAGAACAAGAAAGATTTTGTTTGTGATTGAACACTTCGCAGATATTTTACAGAGCAACTTACAAGTTTTGGCATTACTCGATGATCACTAGGCAGTACGACGCTAAGCTAAAAGGGGTAAGGCTAAGCTAAAGACTCAAAACAGACTTAGCCAAAGTAAGCTCATTTAAAGGGCCTAGGTGACTCCAATGTCACTGAAATTACCGTTTCAGTTTCATCAAGCTTTAAACACAAGCCACCTGCATACAAACAGCCCTCCTTCTTAAATGGTTTCAAACCGTAAACGTCTTCGACTAACGTATTTTCAGCCGTTGCCAAAGGCTCCCCTATCAGGTTCTTATTAGCGACTATTAGCGCCTGCTCGAGCATTTTAGTGGTCGTTTGGTAACTAGCATCGTGATAAGTAAGCGTTACAGCATGGTCAATTTTGGTATGGAAGTAGTTCAGAAACCAGAACAGGTTAGAAACTATTAGTAAGGTCAACATAATCACTGTGCTTTTACGCATAAATATTCTCTTTAGTGGGGCGCTAGTTTTGTCATTAACTATCAAAGCTTGCAGCTGTTTGATAAAGAATTTTATAACCCTTGTTTAACCATAGTCATGATCTTGTGAGCCTTTTCGAAATGATCGAGTTGATGAGTTTCAATCCACCATGTTGCCGCTTCCATTAGTAATTGTGGGTTATTATTTTTGTTAGCAAAAAACGCATAAAATGAAACGCCTACATTATCCCCTTTTTGGCTAATTTTCTTAGTACAAACCTCAATTACTTTACTTCTTAAACACTCACGCATGACTAATATTACTCCCTATTTAGCCTGTTTGAATTACCTTCTTCAAGCTGCCTTGCCTAATATCCATCGACATCAATAAATCAATATTAATTGGCAACCTAAGCTCAGCCAACAGCAAAACTATGAATTAGTAACAAAACAAGTAGAATAAGCAACACAAAAACAACAAAGGGATTAGAGAATGAATAACAGCCTCGCCAAAGTGGCCACAGTGTCAAAACTTGCAGCACTGATCGCCATAGCACTGAGTACCTCAGCCTGTAATAAAACAGAAGCTGAAACTAGTAGTGTAAAAGTAGATAAAACTACGGAAGCTAAACAGTTTATTCAAGATGCTGAATCAACGATGGCTGAGTTATCTATTGAAATTAATCGTTCTGAATGGATTTACAGCAATTTTATTACTGAAGATACAGCTGCACTTTCAGCCAGTGTCGCTGAGAAGTATACCGCTAAATCGGTTGAACTAGCCACTCAATCAGCGCAATACGCAGACCTTACACTTAGTGAAACAGATAAGCGTAAACTAAACATTCTACGCAGTTCTATCGTGCTGCCAGCTCCTTTAGATCCCGCTAAAAATGCTGAACTTGCAGGGATCACTTCTGAATTAAACGGTTTATATGGTAAAGGTAAGTACTGTTTTGAAGATGGCCGCTGTCTAACTCAACCTGAGCTTTCAGCGATTATGGCCAATTCAAAAAATCCTGATGAATTACTTGAGGTTTGGCAAGGTTGGCGTGAAATTGCTAAACCTATGCGACCGCTATTTGAAAGAGAAGTTGTGCTAGCTAATGAAGGCGCTAAAGATCTTGGCTACGCCAATTTATCTGAACTTTGGCGCAGCAATTACGATATGAAACCAGATGAGTTCTCCACTGAACTCGATCGCTTATGGGGTCAAGTAAAGCCGTTGTATGACTCACTTCATTGCTATGTTCGTGGCGAACTAAATGAACAATATGGCGACGAAGTCGCACCGGCAGATGGGCCAATACCTGCGCACTTACTAGGTAATATGTGGGCTCAGAGCTGGGGCAATATCTATAACCAAGTTGCCCCCAAAGATGCCGACCCTGGGTATGATGTTACAGAGCTTTTAGCTAAACATAATTACGATGAAATTAAGATGGTAGAGCAAGCAGAAAGCTTCTTTACCTCTTTAGGGTTTGAACCATTACCGGACACTTTCTGGCAGCGCTCTTTGTTTGTCCAGCCTGAAGATAGAGATGTAGTCTGTCACGCATCAGCTTGGGATCTCGATAACCTCGACGATATTCGTATTAAAATGTGTATTCAAAAAACAGCTGAAGACTTTACCGTTATTCATCACGAATTGGGGCACAATTTTTATCAACGCGCCTACAAAAATCAGCCTTTTATCTTTAAAAACAGTGCTAATGACGGCTTCCATGAAGCTATCGGTGACACAGTTGCGCTTTCAATTACACCTAACTATTTAAAACAAATTGGCCTGTTGGATGAAGTACCAGATGCTTCAAAAGATATTGGTTTATTACTCAAACAAGCACTCGACAAAGTGGCCTTTATGCCATTTGGTTTAATGATTGACCAATGGCGATGGAAAGTATTTAGCGGTGAAATTACTCCAGAGCAATATAACCAAGCATGGTGGGAACTAAGGGAGAAATACCAAGGTGTTAAAGCCCCGATAGCCCGTAGTGAAGCCGACTTTGATCCGGGTGCTAAATATCACGTACCGGGCAATGTTCCTTATACCCGCTATTTCTTAGCACACATTCTACAGTTCCAGTTCCACAAATCGTTATGTGAGATAGCAGGAGACAATGGACCTGTGCATAGATGCAGTATCTATGGCAACAAAGAAGCCGGCGCTAAGCTCAATACCATGTTAGAAATGGGTCAAAGCCAGCCATGGCCTGAGGCGTTAGCAGCTGTTACCGGTACCAAAGAAATGGATGCCAAAGCGGTACTTGATTACTTTGCACCACTGCAAACTTGGTTAGATGAGCAAAACAGCGCAGCTAACCGTCAGTGTGGTTGGTAATAATCTTGAGTGTGTATTAATAGCTAGCCCTATTAGCGTTTGAGTTTATTTGCAGCTAAGTTTTTTACAGCTCAGTTTGTCTATAAATAAGCTCACGCAGTACTTAGTGGGTTCAACTAGATTGATATCACTCAGACCTTATACCCAAAAGCCATTTTACTATTAAAGTAAAATGGCTTTTGGGGTAAACAATAAACATTAGCGAACATTTACGCCTTTATGGTTGGTCTCTTTGGCTTCGATACGCTTTTGCTCTGACTTTGCCAACATCACATAGAGCGCGCCAGTACCACCGTGTCTTCGCTGTGCAGAGTGAAATGCCAGCACTTCATCTATCTGTTCAAGCCAATTAATAACAAATGATTTCATCAATGCGGGGAAAGGCTTACTTTTAACACCTTTGCCATAAATAATCATTATATTGCGTTCACCGCGCTCACGGCCAATCTGGATCTGCTGGTACAACGCTTCTCTAGCCTGCTGAGGCTTAAGCATGTGCAGGTCAACTTCAAATTTACACGGATAGCCGCCTAAACTTAAACGATGAAAGACCTCATCTTGCACCCCATCGCGCTTAAACTCTACTATCGCATCTGGTTCGCTGGCCGTAACAAGATGCGGATCTAACGTAAGCAGTGCACGCTGTTCACTCATTTGTAGCTGTTTTCTACGAGCATCTTGCGCTTCTGTAGAAACCGTTTTTTCGCAAATAGTGGTGGTGTTACTCTTAAGTGGTTGTACGCCCGCCATTTCCTGCAGAAAAAGGCTCATCTCATCATCACCCATAATCTCTCCACTTAGTGCCACTTTTAAACGTTATCACAGCTCCAGCTCCCTAAACGTACTAAGCTAAAACATGCGGTAACACATCTTGTAAAGATCTAATACTTTAGTTCACCCAAGCCATCTATTATAGTGTTAACTATTATATTCTTAGTGTCTCCTATTACATGCTTAAAAAAGTTGCAACCGCGTTTACATTATTCAGTTTGCTCTATTTCAGCGCACTACAGGTAGCTGTTGCTGATGATAATGAAGCGCTCAATGCGGTGTATAATCAATTTAGTCAGGCTTTTAATGAGTTAGACGCCAATAGAATGAAAACTATCTACTCAGAAGATGCTTGTTACATTCCTGAAAGCCAAGGTGAAGAGATCACTATCGGCCGCGATAAAATCGTTGCTTTGTACGAAACCTTTTTTGGCAAAATTAAACACAAAAATGCCAAAATTGAAGTGGATTTTAGAGTTATTGAACGCAATATAATTGGCCGCAGTGCCACAGATGTGGGTTACTACCTAATTCGCTTCCATCCTCCATTAGATAACGGTGAGCCTAGCAGTGAATTTGCGGGTAAATTTGTTGGTGTGTCTAAAAAGAAACAAGATGGAAAATGGTACTTAACCGTTGATACCAATAACCGAGCAGAAGCATCGTTTTATTTTAATGCCAAACCTAGCCCAAACCTTTATTATGGCCGCCAATTCCCATCAATCAGCCAAAACTCACTGCCTAAACATAATGACAAACCCGAACATTGATCCACATTCTCTCTGCCCTTGCTGCTCTGAACGTACTTATAAAGACTGTTGCCAGGTATTTCATTTACTTAAGCAGCTCCCAGAAACACCTGAACAGTTAATGCGAAGTCGCTTTTGTGCCTTCTATTTGGCGCAATATCCATATCTAATTGCTAGCCACCACCCAGACTATTTAAACGGATTAACAGAAGCAGATCTTGCCAAGGAGCCTTTGCCAGACTGGCTAAGTTTGGACGTGATAACGAGCTCAGAAAAAGGTCTAACAGGTACGGTAACTTTTCAAGCTTGGTATAAGCTAGATAGCGAAATAGACGCTATTCATGAGTGCTCTAGTTTTGTAAAACTTGATGGCCGTTGGCTGTATACTGAAGGCGTACAAAAATCGCCAGTTTTTCCTAAGCGCAACGATTTATGTGTTTGCTTAAGTGGCAAAAAGTTTAAGCAGTGCTGCTCTCGTTAATATGAGATTAATTTGCTTAATGTATAGCGGCTTTATTCGTTAAAAAGTCGCTAAACTCTGAAACTCTCAATGCAGGGCTATATAAGAAGCCTTGTGCTTGATGGCAAAAATGCTGCGCAAGAAACAGCTCTTGCTCCTTAGTCTCCACACCTTCGGCCGTTAATGAGATATTTAGTGCCGATGCCATGGCAATGATAGCACTAACAATCTCGCGACTTTCATGGCTTACGGTTAGGTCGGAGATAAATGAACGGTCAATTTTAAGTTTACTGATAGGGAACTGTTTTAAATAGCGCATTGAACTATAACCAGTGCCAAAGTCATCAATGGCTAGGCCCACTCCAAGATCTGCTAGCTCATTACACAAGTTCGTCGCAGAGCGAATATCTTCCATTAACTCAGTTTCAGTAATTTCCAAAATTAAACTATGAGGTTTCAAGCGGTAGCGAGTAACGAGTTCCCAAACCTGCTCAAACAAACTACCACTGAAAAACTGCCTTGCCGACACATTAACATGCATTGATATATCGATTTGGTGTCGTTGCCAGAGGTTAAGCTGCTTACAGGCTGCTTCTAATACCCAAGAACCAATATCATTAATTAAGCCGGACTGCTCTGCAATATCAATAAACGCACCGGGATAAAGCACGCCCTTTTTCGGATGGTGCCAACGGATCAAAGCTTCAGCACCAATATAAGCTTGTTTCTTCAAATCTTTTAGTGGTTGATAATAAAGCTCAAATTGACGCCCTTTTATGGCCGCGACCAGATCACGTTCAATTTGTGCATCTTCTTTAAACGCATTAAGCAGTGCGGAGTTAAACACCTGAATCGCTCTACCTTGCTTACTTTTAGCATACTGTAGCGCAATATCTGCACACGTTAGCGGCGAAAACAGCTGTTCAATTGAGGTTAAATCGACTCGAGCAAGTGCAGGTTTAGGCTCAACTTGTTCAATGCCTATGGTGATTGGGGCTTCTAATTGACGATAAAGCCGCTCGGTGGCTTCTTCAATGAGTGATTCATCTTCTTCATTTTCAAATAAAATCGCAAACTCATCACTACCAATACGTGCGATTTCCGATAACTGGTTTACTTCGGCAAAATGCCTGATCCGTCTTGCAACTTCAACCAACATCACATCACCGCTAGCATGGCCGTAGGTGTCGTTAAAGCGTTTAAAACCGCGTAAATCTACAAGCACTAAATGTCCAGTACTTTGCTTTTCAAGGACTCTGCTGAAATGGGTACGATTAAACAGCCCTGTTAAGCCACAGCGCCAAGCGAGACGTAATAGCTCGGTTTGGTGGTTATGCTGCTCAGTACAGTTTTCAGCATTAACAAGTGCAAAATGATTACCGCGCTCTGAAATAAAACTCTTTACTCCCAACCTCATCCAGTATGTGCTGCCATCTTGACGCACCAGATTTATCTCTTCTTCAGAACTTTCGCCATTACGGGCTTTATTTAAGACTTGTTCAGATAGGTTTGGGTATTGCTTAAAAAAATCTAGCACTCTGACTTTTCGGCCAACAATGCGCTTCTTTTCTACTCTTGTTAATTCAAAGTGCGCTTTATTCACATATTCAATGGTCTCTGTCTCTAGATTAACAATCATCATTATTTGATCTGATTGTTCTGCCGCAGACAGAAATAAGGTTATACGTTCATCCTTATCGTAGCCGTGCTGAGTCGCCAAAGTTAATGCAAGTTGATCGGCCACTTGGGAACATAACTGCACTTCACTGTCATGCCAAGGTTCCGTTGCCTCTGTGCGCTCTAAACTTAACAGTCCTTCAAGATGGCCATTAATACGTATAGCGACCTCAAGAACTGAGTTCACTCCTTGCTGCTGATAATATTCTCGCAATTCACTTAAGCGACTATCCTGCAGGCAGTCTTCAGAGCTAATATGCCGCTCGCCAATGAGTTGTTGAATAAAAGCAAAACTGGCAGACGGGGTTGGACGAAAAGCAGATGATGAATGGCAAACGGCTGAAGTAGAAAGACGGGTTATTTGTTCTAATTTATCATCGAGATGACAAAGTGCAGATACCACAACGCTAGATACATTAAGCTGCTGAGAAAGCAGTTCTGCGGCAATCTGAGCTGTCGCTCTAAAATCACCTTGCTGCTTGGCTTCTGAATTAACAATGTATTCCAACAACTGTTGAGATTTCTGCTTCTTCACACGTTATCCTGTTGAGGTAAACAATCGTTCACCAATCGCTCTTATTAAACTAAAGCGTTAATTATATTTTTATAGGGTACAAGATTACACGAGTTAACGTATTTTCAGCAAGTTATCAACAGTCGATTACAGACCGTTTTCAAGCTGAAATATCATTTTTTCAGCACTACACGAAAAAGTAATGTTTACCTTAGCGCTATCGGCTGCAAATTCAGACTCTGCAGTTACAGCATCAAAGCGACTTTGAGCTTTAGCGATAACGTCATTTGCTAATTGCTGACAATTATCACCATTTAACTCAAGCTCTAATACTGTATCAAATTCATCAATTACAGCACCTACATCCACAAAGCTACCACAGTCAGTACAAGTATCATTCACTAGGGCTGATTGTGCTTGTTGAATATTTTTCATCTTAAATTAGTCTCTACTACAATAATGAACGCCAATTATATATCAGCAAATCAAAATAAAGCAGGATCATCTTCAAGCTTGCGCAATAAACTCACTCATTTTTCGTTGCATTTGTAGCTGATCAACAAAGTGGGTTAACTGTACCTCGGGACTTGTTGTTATTTGTTGATATTTATTACGAACATTAAGCTCGCAGTTAGCTAATACTTGTTCCATCTCAAGCGCTTCATTTCTGCGGATCACCAAAGCTTCTTCATCCAATAGGTTGGCTAAACGAAACGCAGTTGCTCCTGCCTGTTGGTAAATTTGGCTGTTGTCTGTACAGGGAGTATCTTTATCCAATTGGCTCAATAGTGCTTGCGGCGCAGGTAAGTCAAACTTAGCTCTAAGATCGGAAGATTTATGGCTCTGAGTTTGAAATTGCGCCATATCACGAGCATCAGCTGACAATAAAGAGAGTAATAAGCCAAACTCACCCCGTCGGTTTGAGCCAATCGCATGATTGAGCCTCGTACCTAGCTGTGATTCATTGACTAACACGCTATTTAGTTGAACAGCACTCATATTGACCAAAAATAAACCTACAAAACAACTCGTTGTAAGTTAATCGACTGCGTAAGCGATTACTTTAGGCTTTATTTCAAAATCAATGGCTTTAGGCTGATTAATTTACGCAATTAGTTAGTACTCAGTAATTTATTCGCTAGCGACGATTTACCGAATCCTCTATGTAGCCGTAGTCATGAAACTCTTGCTATATCTCTCATTCGTTTATATCCAAACATCATTGCCAAACAGAGGACCAATTAACTTTTGCTTAAAATCGTTTTTGCGCTTTTTTGAGGGCGTATTAGGCTGACTTCCTAATGTTCCAATTCGTTCTGTTGTGCTTTGTATGTTCAAAACCTACTCGATATTTAAAAAACATACTTAGCGAGTAAAGTTCCCATCACATAGAAAACTAAATAAATTATTGGCAAAAATTAGCAAACGGTTAGATTTTGATTAATTTAGAGGTTGTTCGGTTTATCGCTCAAAATAGCCAGAAAAAAGCATGTCTCACCAATTCAGCAAATCAGCAGCTAATAACTGAGCAATATGGGTAAGAATGCATCTACGAAACAACTCGTTGGAAGTTAATTGAGCAAACAGGCAGTTATTTCATATTTAGGCTTTACAGCAGAAAAAATTCTGACTACTATTGCCGCCGCAATTGAGGAGGGGTTCCCGAGTGGCCAAAGGGATCAGACTGTAAATCTGACGGCTCAGCCTTCGAAGGTTCGAATCCTTCTCCCTCCACCATTTGCATACAATTTGTAGAGAAATACTCTGGAGGGGTTCCCGAGTGGCCAAAGGGATCAGACTGTAAATCTGACGGCTCAGCCTTCGAAGGTTCGAATCCTTCTCCCTCCACCATTTCTACTGCATTTTGTAATCAAAGTGAGTGCAACAAACGCAATAGGCCAATATTGTGTGTAACACCAAGCAAGACCGAAGTTAAGAAAATGTGGAGGGGTTCCCGAGTGGCCAAAGGGATCAGACTGTAAATCTGACGGCTCAGCCTTCGAAGGTTCGAATCCTTCTCCCTCCACCACTTCTTAAGTTCAAATGTTTTAAAACAGTAAACACTGTAGGCCAATTACAGTGAGCAAGACAGAAGTAAGAAAATGTGGAGGGGTTCCCGAGTGGCCAAAGGGATCAGACTGTAAATCTGACGGCTCAGCCTTCGAAGGTTCGAATCCTTCTCCCTCCACCACTTCTTAGTTCAAACGTTTTAAAGCAGTAAACACTGTAGGCCAATGCAGTGCGCAACATCAAAGTAAGATGAAGTATAAATGTGGAGGGGTTCCCGAGTGGCCAAAGGGATCAGACTGTAAATCTGACGGCTCAGCCTTCGAAGGTTCGAATCCTTCTCCCTCCACCACTTTGTTCATCGCTCCCTTTAAGTTTCAAATCTCCTATTTCAAATTGCTATTTCAAATTTCACATTTAAAATAACAGTATCAATTTGTGAATTTGCTGTTTCCCAAGTTCAACGTTTCTAATAAATTTATTTCCAAACTAACCGCATCACTTCACAACAAACTACCCTAGTTTGTACACATTCATATTCTTAAACATAGACTTATACTCCAGCCATAATCGTGCTCTAGTATTTTAGTGCTACCAATCCCAGCCCCTTTTCACTATGATTTAACGCTAACCGCATTAATCAGAGGCGATAAAGTGACTAATTCCTGGGTAAATCAAGCAATTGAAAAAATTGAAGCTGATTTTCAGCGCAGTGCCGATACTCACTTAATAAAACTCGATACTCCTAACCTAAAAGGTATCGACATCTATTTAAAAGATGAAAGTACCCACCCAACGGGAAGCCTTAAACACCGCCTTGCCCGCTCACTATTTTTATATGCCCTTTGCAATGGTTGGATAAAACAAGGCACCACTGTAATTGAATCATCATCCGGCAGTACTGCAGTATCAGAAGCCTACTTTGCCAGGTTGCTTGGGCTACCTTTTATTGCGGTAATGCCAAGCTCGACAGCCAAAAAGAAAATCCAACAAATAGAGTTTTATGGCGGACAGTGCCACTTTGTTGACCATTCAAGTAAAATATACGCCGAATCTGAGCGTCTAGCTAAGGAACTTAACGGCCACTATATGGACCAATTTACCTATGCTGAACGCGCTACCGATTGGCGCGGCAATAATAATATTGCTAACTCCATTTTTAATCAGATGGAAAAAGAGCAACATGCCATTCCGTCTTGGATTGTTATGAGTCCAGGTACGGGCGGCACATCAGCAACAATAGGTCGCTATATTCGTTATCAACGGCTTGCAACCCAACTTTGTGTTGTAGATCCAGAGCAATCTGTATTTTTTGATTACTTCAAAACCGGAGATAACAAAGTAACCTGCGCCAATGGAAGTAAAATAGAAGGTATTGGTCGACCAAGAGCTGAGCCTTCTTTTATTGCAGGGGTTGTAGATGAAATGCGTAAAATTCCAGATGCAGCATCAGTCGCAACCATTCATTGGTTAGAAAATATCATCGGCCGTAAAACAGGTGCTTCGACAGGCACGAACCTTTATGGCGTATTACAACTAGCAAGTGAAATGGTGGCAAAAGGTGAAACGGGCTCTATCGTGACTTTAATTTGTGACTCAGGCGAACGCTATTTAGATACTTATTATGACGCAGATTGGATTGCTGAGAATATCGGTGACTTAACACCATACACAAAGGCATTGCAGCAATTTAGCACCACAAGCACACTGATTTGCCCTAGCCTACAACGTTAGTCACAAACATTAGTCGCAAACATTAATCAAAAATATAGTAGCTATGTATAGTTGCGCTTATAACAGTTACAAAAAAGCCCTTTTATCGAGAGATATAAGGGCTTTTTTATGTCGATATTGATTAATCAATATCTAAATACTTATGGGTTTGAATAGAAAGACGCCAATTACGCGCTATACAGGTAGCCATAGCTAACTCTGTCGCACGCGGCTTTTGGCTTATCGGCTGTAAACAGACAGTTTTATCTTTTAAATCAATATCAGCTAGCAATTCATCAAGCTCATCAATGTGTTTTTCCGTGGCAATTGGGTGCTTGATCTCGTTGGCACGGTTCAATGCTTGATCTAATACTTTGTAACCACCTTTCATATTCACCTTAGGTGACACTGTCACCCAAGTATCTTGGTCACATAACACTTCAAATGTACCACTGGTCTCAATTTGAGTTTGATAGCCTTGGCTATGCAGGTATTTCGTCATGGCAGTCAAGTCATATAAACAAGGCTCACCGCCAGTTATAACCACATGCTTTGCATTAAAGCCTTTCGCTTCAAAAGCAGCGACTAGCTCTTGTGTCGTTAATTCAGCCCAGCGGCCGATAGTACCGTCAACTTGAATCACCAACTCTGGAGCGACTTGATTTTGCTCCAATAACTCCCAAGTTTGTTTTGTATCGCACCAAGAGCAACCTACGGGACAACCCTGAAGTCTAACGAAAATGGCTGGAACTCCGGTGAAAGTGCCCTCGCCTTGTATGGTTTCAAATACTTCATTTACTGGATACTTCATCATATAGCCTCTTGGATAACCGGGGCGAAGTTATAGAGGATTTCGCCCTTAGCCGCAAGTAGTTTCAAAGCCAAGTAGTTTCAAAGCTCTGACGCCTGCGTTAAACTATTAGGTCTTATTTATTACTAGATTAGATTTAATTATGTCAAAAGCCGTTGTAGTTTTTAGTGGTGGTCAAGATTCGACAACCTGCCTTATTCAAGCCCTTCAACAATTTGATGAGGTGCACGGCATTACCTTTGATTATGGCCAAAGGCATAGACAAGAAATTGAAATTGCAAAAGAGTTAGGTAGCAAACTAAAACTCGCGAGCCACAAAGTTATGGATGTGACTTTACTCAATGAACTAGCCATATCAGCGCTTACTCGCGATTCAATACCAGTTTCAAATGAACTCATGGAAAACGGTCTACCTAATACTTTTGTTCCAGGTAGAAATATACTGTTTTTAACCTTAGCAGGTATTTATGCTTATCAACTGGGTGCTGATACCGTGATCACTGGCGTGTGTGAGACCGATTTCTCTGGCTACCCAGATTGTCGCAATGATTTTGTCAAAGCCATGCAAAACGCACTTGAGCAAGGTATGGACAAGAAACTAACCATATCAACACCATTAATGTGGCTTGATAAAGCGGAAACTTGGGCGCTAGCCGATAAGCTACAAAGCTTAGATCTTATCCGCCATGAAACACTAACCTGCTATAACGGCATTAAAGGCGATGGTTGCGGTACGTGCCCGGCTTGTCTTTTAAGAAAGCGTGGCCTTGAAGATTACCTAAATAATAAAGACACAGTTCAAGCACAATTAGCGGAGAAATCTTGCTAAAGCAGAACTAGCACCAAGGATATTTCATCTACAGGGAATTCATACTTGCTAACCACTAATCTTAGCAAACTTAAATTTGGGGCTAATAGCCCCTATATATTGGCTTTACTTGTTAGCGTTTTATGCAGCATTTTTTATTTTGCAGACTTTGCATCTACGCTCGCTTATCAAAGATATTTTATCTTAGATGGCCAATGGTGGCGCTTAATCACGGGTAACTTGCTGCACACCAATTTTTGGCATTTACTCATGAACTTAGCAGGTTTTTGGGTAATAGTGGCATTACACGAGCAGTATTACCGCATGACAGGGTTAGCGCTTTTATTTACTTGCTTATGCCTGTTACAAGGTCTGGGATTACTTGGCTTTTATCCAGAGCTTATCGGTTATGTTGGCTTGAGCGGAATGCTGCATGGTCTTTTTACATATGGCGCTGTTTTTGATATCCGCCAAGGCTACAAGTCTGGTTATTTATTATTGTTAGGTGTCATCGTTAAAGTGGCTTACGAGCAATACTTTGGTGCCAGTGCCGAGGTTACAGAGTTAATTAATGCCCGCGTAGCTACCGAAGCACATTTAGTCGGTTTGGTTTGTGGTATTGCATGTGCTGTCATCATACTAGCTTACCTCGTAATATTAAAAAAAGACTCTTCTCGCGCTAACAGCCACTAAACTTGTGGCAGTATTAGGTTCAAAGCAATTTTAATGAACAAAGCATGAGTATTCACTGCAATAGCGTTCAAAACTATGGCAGTAAAAGCATAGGTACAGCCGGTAAATACGAGGTTTAATACCAATCAGTATATAAAGTATTAGAAATTCTTGTTAAGCGGTATTTCTACCCCATTAAAAAGCCAGCTTAAATTAAGCTGGCTTTTTGTTTACGGGGCTAACTTAAGCTTTTATAAACTGCTCTCTTAATCGCCCCACCTGATCACGAATAGCAGCAGCCTCTTCGAACTCAAGGTTCTTAGCATGTTCATGCATCTGCTTTTCAAGTCTATCAATCTCATGGCTAATATCAGCAGGTTTAACATGATAATCCCCCTTACCTTCCGCCACTCGCTGAAGATTGTCTTGGGAAATATCAGTAGTATCACCAACATCCATCACGTCTGTGATTTTCTTCATCACACCCTTTGGCGTAATACCATTATCAAGGTTGAACTGATGTTGCTTTTCGCGGCGGCGGTTTGTTTCTGTTATCGCCTTGTCCATCGACTTGGTAATACGGTCGCCGTATAAGATCACTTTACCATTAACATTACGAGCAGCGCGGCCAATTGTCTGAATAAGCGAGCGCTCTGAACGTAAAAAGCCTTCTTTATCAGCATCAAGAATACAAACTAGCGAGACTTCCGGCATATCTAAGCCTTCTCGTAATAAGTTAATGCCAATCAACACATCAAAAATACCTAGTCTTAAGTCACGAATAATCTCTACTCGCTCTACAGTATCGATATCAGAATGTAGATAACGCACTTTTACGCCGTGCTCGTCCAAATACTCTGTCAGATCTTCAGACATGCGCTTAGTTAAAGTAGTAACCAATACCCGCTCATTAACAGCAACACGCTTACCAATCTCAGATAATAAGTCATCGACTTGCGTACTTACCGGTCTAACTTCAATCTCGGGGTCAAGTAAGCCGGTTGGTCGTACTACCTGCTCTGCAATTTCACCGTCAGACTTATCAATTTCATAATCACTTGGCGTTGCTGAAACAAAAATGCTTTGTGGCATTAACGCTTCAAACTCTTCGAATTTGAGTGGACGGTTATCTAGCGCCGATGGTAAACGGAATCCATATTCCACTAAGTTCATTTTCCGAGAGCGATCGCCTTTATACATTGCACCTATTTGCGGCACGGTTACATGGGACTCATCGATGATAAGCAAACCGTCTTCAGGTAAATAGTCCAACAAGGTTGGCGGCCCATCACCAGGTGCACGCCCCGATAGATAACGTGAGTAGTTCTCGATGCCAGAGCAGTAACCTAGTTCTGTCATCATCTCAACGTCGTACTGAACCCGCTCGGTGATCCGCTGCTCTTCTATTAACTTATTTAGCTCAAGCAGTTGCTTTTTACGGTCTCTAAGTTCTTCTTTTATCTCTTCTGTTGCCGCTAAAATTGATTCTCGTGGCGTCACATAGTGGCTTTTAGGGTACACGGTCGTTCGTGCAATACGTTTAACGATATGCCCCGTAAGCGGATCAAACATACTTAGACGTTCAATTTCATCATCAAACAACTCAATACGAATGGCATGTTTATCTGAATCAGCTGGGAAAATATCAATCACTTCACCACGAACACGATAAGTACCACGTTGCAGTTCTATATCGTTACGCGTGTATTGCAACTCACTTAAACGCTTTAATATCGAGCGCTGCTCCATAATTGCACCTTCTCTAAGATGCAATAGCATTTTCATATAGGCCTTAGGATCGCCCAAGCCGTATATGGCAGAAACCGACGCAATTAACACAACGTCTTTACGCTCTAACAAAGCTTTTGTTGCTGACAAACGCATTTGTTCAATGTGAGCGTTAACCGAGGCGTCTTTCTCAATAAAGGTGCCAGTTGAAGGTACATAAGCTTCTGGTTGGTAATAGTCGTAATAAGAAACAAAATACTCAACAGCATTATGGGGAAAGAACTCTTTCATTTCTCCATAGAGTTGTGCTGCCAGCGTTTTATTCGGCGCCATAATAATGGTTGGCCGTGACATCCTTTCGATAACATTAGCAACAGTGAACGTTTTACCCGAGCCCGTAACACCAAGTAGTGTTTGGCACGCGATACCGGACTCAAGACCGTCGACGAGCTTGTTAATTGCAGTAGGTTGATCGCCAGCAGGCTTATACGAGGATTCTAATTGAAATACAGATTCAGACACTCAGAGCGTTCCTTTTAAAGATAAGCTTTTATATTACCTTAGTTTGCTTAATAAAGGCGCGGTTTTATCAATTTCAATACGAACCGAGCGCCACAATTGATTAAAGCCCTTTTAATAAGACGATTTATCCCAATCACTATAAGGTTGCTCACTTAGCTTTCGATATTTGTTGGTTATTAGGAATAACAGATTAGTCATTGTAGCTATAGCCCTAGCAGGTAACAGTCGTTAGTTAATGAAGAACAACCAATGACCTACTGCCCCTGCTTGACAACTCACTAGCCATAACTAGCCAAAAGTGCTGTTTCAAACGCTAAAAGGCGTTGCTTATCAAAGCAAAGGCCGCCTGCAGCTATAGTTTCAGCTACACAATGAAACTTTATAACGCCATCAGGCGTAAGTCTTTTGGGCTAACGTTCGCGTCAACACTAGTGAAATGGCCGCATTAATTCACAATATAAAACGCTTACTATATTACAGGATTGTAACAAGTTTGAAGTTGGCACTAAATTAACTGTTGATTTTTCCATCACATTGTTTTTGCTCGTTAAAAAAAACAATCGAAAATTTCGGTCAATTTAAGTCCAAGTCCCTATCCATCGGCATTTGCCGAGGATTTTTATGACTAACCCACAGGCTTATCCACAGATTTAGTGGATAACTCTTGCAAAGCTTGTTGTACTGGGCATTTTAGCAGCAAGCGGCATAATCAGCACAATCATGGATAACTGAAAGTTTCCTACAAATGTCGCTTAACTCGAAAAACTCATGACTCGATACTCGTATAAGTTAAAATATGTACGATAGAAAACTTGGCATAACTCATAGGCTTATATTGAAGCTGGTCAGATTTTAACAAAAATGCTGCATTCGTCATCATTATGCGCGTTAGGTGACCACTTAAGCGTATAATTTCATTTTTTTTCCCTTGTCGAGTTGACTCAATTGTAAGAGCGATTTAATATGCGCTCCGTCTTCAACGAGACGTAACTTAAACGATTCCCCTGTAGTTCAGTCGGTAGAACGGCGGACTGTTAATCCGTATGTCACTGGTTCAAGTCCAGTCTGGGGAGCCAAGTTAAGTTGAATTAGATAGTTATCTAATAAAGTAAAAAGTAATTCCCCTGTAGTTCAGTCGGTAGAACGGCGGACTGTTAATCCGTATGTCACTGGTTCAAGTCCAGTCTGGGGAGCCACTTTTTACAAAGTTAAGTAAGTATCACTAAAAATAGCGAATCCCCTGTAGTTCAGTCGGTAGAACGGCGGACTGTTAATCCGTATGTCACTGGTTCAAGTCCAGTCTGGGGAGCCATTTTTAGACAATATAAAAGTATACGATTCCCCTGTAGTTCAGTCGGTAGAACGGCGGACTGTTAATCCGTATGTCACTGGTTCAAGTCCAGTCTGGGGAGCCACTTTTATATAGTAAGATAAGTTAAAAAATTAAAGTATTGCGATTCCCCTGTAGTTCAGTCGGTAGAACGGCGGACTGTTAATCCGTATGTCACTGGTTCAAGTCCAGTCTGGGGAGCCACTTTAATAGTAAAAAAGTTAAAAGATAAAGTATTACGATTCCCCTGTAGTTCAGTCGGTAGAACGGCGGACTGTTAATCCGTATGTCACTGGTTCAAGTCCAGTCTGGGGAGCCACTTTATTTAAAAGTTAATGTTAAAGTATTACGATTCCCCTGTAGTTCAGTCGGTAGAACGGCGGACTGTTAATCCGTATGTCACTGGTTCAAGTCCAGTCTGGGGAGCCACTTTAACCTAACATTGCTAGTATATAGGTACATCGATTCCCCTGTAGTTCAGTTGGTAGAACGGCGGACTGTTAATCCGTATGTCACTGGTTCGAGTCCAGTCTGGGGAGCCAACCTAAATCATCGCTTCCCCCTCTTTCCGTTATTCATACAAAATCACCATAACAAACAAGTTACATTCAACCCTTAAATCTGTTTATAATGCTGCCAATTAGATTTGATCTACTCTTTGGTAGAGTATTTTGCATTGAACGGATTCTTATGCCTACATCCAAGTTATTCCAATTACTGCTACTGTTAATTTTTTCTGCACTCACAGTGTTGAGTTTTCAGCAGGAGAAACAAAACTTGGACAAGCAAAATAAAAACTTGCTGAAAAGCTATGTGGCAGAGATCAGCAAACAAGAGCAATGGCAAGGCAAAGGCGCAGAACTGTATGCCTTAATGAAGCCTGAAGTTGATTTTCAGTTTTTTCAGTATATCGATGCCACTGATAGTAATAATAATTATACTCGCGGTACTTTACAGGCCACAGCTCCGTCTCTGCTAGCATCTGTTTTTAGCAGCAACATCGCAGAAACACACGTTTTGGCCGCCGGCCGACTGCAAGTCAAACTTTCTAATCAACCGCTACTCATCCAAGCAAGCAATCATTTTCAACAGCAATTAATCATTATTTGGGGCAGTTTCTTACTCATCAGCCTCAGTTACGCATGGCTAACTCGCCGCCAAAAAAGCAATCTTAGTTATATCGCTAACAAAATCGAAGATCTCGCGAATCTCTCTTTTGATGCAATTAAGCTTTCTCGCCTAAAAAGTGATTATCGCGTTATCGCAACCTCGCTTGAGAAAAGCCAGCAAACACTAAAACTAAAAATCAACCAGTTACAAGAAGATAATGACAAGCTCAGTAAAACTGCATTTCAAGATCCTGTAACCGGTTTTGGTACTAGGGCCCGCTTTACCGAAAAGCTAGATGAAATTTGTAAGCCTAATCAAGATGAAGTGGGTAATTTATTCATCATAAAAGCAACCGAACTTGGCACGATCAATCAAATGGTTGGCCGTGAAGGTGGTGATGACTATTTATCGCGCATTGCCAATGAATTAAGAACAGCTTTTAAAGACTGTTCCCAAGCCTTGTTTTACCGAATTTCAACAGCGGATTTTGCCGTTGTACTGCCCAATATTAACCTTAAACAATCAACGCAGATTGCCAGTCAGATAAAAACTGGCTTTAACGAGTACCAACAACAAGTTGGTACCGCCTCAATTGCCCATATTGGTTTAGTTCCTTATTCACAAGATACAGATGCTGTTTCATTAATGACCCTAGCGGATACTGCCGTCAGCATTGCGCAAACATTAGGCCCTAATAGTTATCATGTACAAGAAAAGCTTACCGGTGATGAATTATTTGGTGAAAGTCGCTGGAAAGTGGCGATCAGTGATTTAATTAGACGCAAAGCCGTAAAATTCTACGTGCAACCGATTCGCCCATGCCGTAACGATGTCGAATCATACCGTGAGCTTTTATCTCGATTTTACAATAACGAAGGCAAGCTGTTCCCTACGACCACCGTTATCGCCATGGCAGAGCGCCACGGAATGAGTGAAGAAATTGACAAACTGATTGTACTCAACGCTATCCAAATATTACTGCAATCCCCGAGCATATCAGGCCTGATTGGCATCAATATCAGCGCGGCGTCGGCAACCAAAAAGCCGTTTGTTACTTGGTTGAAAAACATGTTAATTCAACAACGTCATATTGCAGCTCGGTTAGTTTTTGAAGTTAATGAGTCTGGCATGCAATCAAACCTTAGTGCCACTTATCACTTTATTAATGAGTTACATAGCGTAGGATCACGAGTTTCTATTGAGCGCTTTGGTTTAGGCTTTACCTCATTTAAATTCTTCAAAGAAGTTCGCCCGGACTTTATCAAGCTCGATCACAGCTATACCCAAGGTATTAGCTCGGATCCACAAAACCGCTTTTTCGTCAAAATGATTATCGATATCGCTCGTAAGCTTGCCATTCGAGTGATAGCAACTGGCGTTGAAAATCAAGAAGATAAACTCATCATGGAACAGATGCTCATCGATGGCTTACAAGGCTTTTATATTGCTAAGCCAACTGCATTATTATTGGACGATAAAGCCAAAAATAGCGCTTAACACTGCTCATTTATAAAGCAAACCTTTTATCCATGCTTTCTATGTGTTGTTAATACCTAAGGAAAAGCCGATAATAGGGTCAATTCTGTCTAAAAAATTGAATAGAGATGAGTGAATATCTCCTTTTATTGATTGGCACTGTGCTCGTCAATAACTTCGTACTAGTAAAATTTCTCGGTCTTTGTCCATTTATGGGCGTATCGAGCAAGCTCGAATCTGCTATTGGTATGTCAATGGCAACAACCTTTGTATTGACACTAGCGTCTATTCTTAGCTATCTAGTCAATCAATATCTATTGTTGCCTTTCGATCTCGGCTACCTGCGTACCATGAGTTTCATTCTGGTTATTGCCGTTGTAGTGCAATTTACTGAAATGCTAGTTCAAAAAACCAGTGCATCTTTGCATCGGGCGCTCGGGATCTACTTACCGCTAATCACGACTAACTGCGCTGTACTTGGTGTGGCATTACTTAATATCAACGAAAAACACGGTTTTATTGAGTCTGCAATTTTTGGCTTCGGTGCGGCAGTTGGCTTTTCATTAGTATTAGTTCTATTTTCTGCAATGCGTGAGCGTTTGGCAGCAGCAGATGTGCCAACACCGTTTAAAGGTGGCGCAATTGCTATGGTTACAGCCGGACTAATGTCGCTTGCCTTTATGGGATTCACAGGATTGGTTAAATAATCATGTCAGGTATTGTTATTGCTATTGTCGTCCTGACAATACTCGCTCTCGTATTCGGGGTTTTACTCGGTTTCGCAGCAGAAAAATTTAAAGTCGAAGGTAATCCACTCACAGATCAAGTTGAAGCATTACTGCCACAAACCCAATGTGGACAATGTGGTTATCCCGGCTGTCGCCCATACGCTGAAGCAATCGCAAACGGTGATAAAATCAATAAATGCCCCCCAGGCGGCACTGCTACAATGGAAAAACTTGCCGATTTAATGGGCGTTGATCCTGAGCCACTTAATGCAACTGAAGAAGTTCAAGTTAAAAAGGTTGCTTACATCCGTGAAGAAGAATGTATTGGCTGTACTAAATGCATTCAAGCTTGCCCCGTTGATGCCATTTTAGGCTCGGGCAAACTCATGCATACGGTCATTACGGATTATTGTACAGGCTGCGACTTATGTGTTGCTCCCTGCCCTGTCGATTGTATTGATATGTTGCCTGTAGAACAAACCACCAAAACTTGGGATTGGCAGCTTAATGCTATTCCTGTTAAACAGTTGCAAGAGGATACGCTGTGTTAACTTTATTAGAGCAAATTGATAAAGGAACGCTGTGGCGTGCACACGGCGGTGTACATCCTCCAGAGCTAAAATCATTATCGAATCAAACTACAATTGGTCAGTTACCACTTGCTAAGCACTTTGTGCTGCCGCTTACTCAAGTCGGCGATAGCGCTTTACTGGCTGTTGAAGTTAATCAACGAGTATTAAAAGGCCAATCGTTAACTAGCGGAACCAGTTTCGCCTACTGCCCGGTACATGCACCGACCTCTGGCACAATCACAGCAATTAAACCAATGCCGAGCAATCACGCATCCGGTATTGAAGTATTAAGCTGTATTATTGAAGCTGATGGACTCGATGAGGCCATTAAAACTGATGCTCACCATGCAGAACTGTCAAACCAAGAAATTCTTAAAATTATTCAGCAAGCAGGTATTGCAGGTCTTGGTGGTGCAGCGTTTCCGACACACATTAAGCTAAGCCCAGCAAGTGAAATTGAGCTAGTTATCATCAATGGTATTGAGTGTGAGCCTTATATCACCTCCGATGACCGATTAATGCGTGAGCATAGTGATGAGATCTTAGCGGGTGTTGCCATTATCCAGCGTTTGATTTCACCTAAGCGCATTATTATTGCTATTGAAGATAATAAGCCTGAAGCAATCGACGCGATGCAACATGCACTCAATAGCAGTACGTTAGCTAACGGAACGACACGCATTACAGCCGTGCCAACCAAGTATCCGTCTGGTGGTGAAAAACAACTTATCCAGATCTTAACAGGTCAAGAAGTACCATCAGGAGCAATCCCAGCCCAACTTGGTATGTTAGTGCAAAACGTTGCAACCGCATACGCAATCAACGACGCTGTAGCCAATGGACAAGCACTTACCCAGCGCGTTGTCACTGTTACAGGTCTAAATAGCCAAACGCCAGGTAATTATTGGGTGCAAATCGGCACACCAGTGAAGCACATTCTTGATACCTTAGGTTTCAACGGTAACGTAGCAAACGATAAAATCATTATCGGTGGCCCAATGATGGGACACTCGTTACCTGATATTTCCGCGCCTGTGCTAAAAGGTACCAACTGTTTGTTGTTACCCGATAGCTCTGAAATCGCTGATTCAGTAGCTGAAAAGCCGTGTATTCGCTGTGGTGAATGCGCCGTGGCCTGCCCAGCACTATTGCTACCACAACAGCTCTTTTGGCACTCAAAAGCTGAAGAGTATGACAAAGCCGCTAGCTTTAACTTACACGACTGCATCGAGTGCGGCTGTTGTAGTTATGTTTGTCCAAGCGATATTCCACTAGTTGAATATTACCGAATTGCTAAATCCGCAATTCGTACTCAAAACGAAGAGAAGAAACAAGCCGATTTCGCCAAATTGCGCTTCGAAGCTCGGTTAAAACGTCTTGAAGATGAAAAGCTTGCCCGTGAAGCCAAAGCTAAAGAAGCTGCTGAGCGACGTAAAGGCAGTATGTCTAGCGGTGATAAAAATGCCGTTGCTGAAGCGATGGCAAGAATTAAAGCTAAAAAAGCAGCTGAGGCTGGTACTGAGCCTGCTCCAAGTAACGATATTGCTGACAAAAAAGCGCAGATTGCAGCAGCGCTTGCCCGTGCTAAGGCTAAAAAGGCCGGCGCGGCAGCTCCTACCTCAGAGGCAGCAGCAAACAAGGAGTCAGCTCCAGCGGATGCAAATGATAAAAAAGCCCAGGTAGCAGCAGCGATTGCACGTGCTAAAGCCAAAAAAGATGCAGCTAAAGCCGCTAATACTGCTAACACTAGTGGTCAATCTGAAACAGATGCAGTTTCAGCCAATACAGCTCCTGCAGCGGATGATAAAAAAGCAAAAGTTGCTGCGGCTATTGCCCGTGCGAAAGCTAAAAAGGATGCGGCTAAAGCAGGAAATCCAGCAACACCAGATGATGCTATTGCTCAATCTGAAGCTGATTCAGCAACTGCTGATAAAGCTCAGTCCGCTGATGACAAAAAAGCAAAAGTTGCTGCTGCAGTTGCTCGTGCTAAAGCCAAGAAACAAGCTGCTTTAACAGGAAATACAGCAGCGCCTGCTGATGTTATTGCTGAAGCTGATGCAGTACCTGCTGAAACAGTTTCGGCCGCTGATGACAAAAAGGCAAAAGTAGCCGCTGCCGTTGCTCGTGCTAAAGCTAAAAAACTTGCAGAAAAGGCTAAGCAATCGATTCAAGATACAGATATGGCAATCGAACCTGAAACTGTGAGTGAGCCTATAGAAACTGCAATATCTGAAACCAGACAAGAAACGGTAAGTAACATCGTTAATACTAAAGACAGCACTGACGCTGAAAATTCAGCAGATGCATCTGTTTCATTAGTTGAAGAGTCGGCTTCAATTTTAACTGCTGAGCAGCAAAAGAAAGCCCGTATTGCTGCCACTATTGCTAAAGCAAAAGCGAAGAAAGCGCAGGCAAAATTGCAGGAAAAGGAATAAATAATGGCGTTTAAGTTAGCCTCGTCACCACATTTGAAAGTAAAACTTCAAACACAAACAGTTATGCGCCGCGTCATTATGTGCGCGATACCAGGGATCGCAGCTCAAAGCTATTTCTTTGGTATCGGCGTGCTAGTGCAAATACTTCTTGCTGTCATTGTTGCTCTTGCAGCTGAAGCCGCAGTATTAGCATTACGTAAACGCGCAATTATGCCAACCATTAGCGACAACAGTGCCGTGTTAACTGCAATATTGCTCGCAGTAGCCATACCGCCAATCGCACCATGGTGGTTAGTTGTTATAGGAACCTTATTCGCTATCGTACTGGTAAAACAGCTTTACGGTGGTTTAGGACAAAACATCTTTAACCCAGCAATGGCTGCTTATGTGATGTTGTTGATCTCCTTCCCTGTGCAAATGACCAGCTGGTCAATACCAACAGTTATCGCACAAAATCCCATGGATATCAGTCTGACGCTGCAAGCTATATTTGGTTCTATGTCTGCAGAGCAGCTAAACCAATACAAGTTAGGTTTTGACGGGTTAGCAATGGCAACTCCACTCGATACTGTAAAAACCGACTTAGCACTTGGATTAACCATGACCGAGAGCCTAAGTAAACCAATATTCTCTGACGGTTTTGGTATTGGTTGGTTTTGGGTAAATATGGCTTACCTTGTTGGTGGCCTGGTGATGTTAAAACTAAAGGTTATACGCTGGCATATCAGCGCAGGGATCATTGGCTCACTGTTTATCTGTAGCAGCTTTGGTTACTTACTCAGCCCTGATACTCATGTAGGCCCCCTAGTTCAGTTATTTTCTGGTGCTACCATGATTGCCGCCTTCTTTATTGCAACAGACCCTGTTACAGCGGCAACCAGCATTCGCGGTAGATTAATCTTTGGCGCACTTATAGGTGTATTGGTATACGTTATCCGTACCTTTGGTGGCTACCCTGACGCTTTTGCATTTGCTGTGTTACTTGCTAATCTTTGCGCGCCGTTTATCGACTATTACGTTAAACCTCGTACATATGGTCATAGAACCGGCAATTAGGATAAAGAGACTTTATTTTGAAAAAATCCATGTTGAAAAACGGTTTATTACTTGGTTTATTCGCACTGCTTTGTACCGGGCTAGTTGCAATCGTCAATCAATTTACCTATGACAAAATTAGGCAACAAGAACAGCAAGAGCTTGCTAGAGTGTTACATCAGATCATTCCTGATGACATCCATGACAATGAATTAACCGGTCACTGTATTGGTTTAACCTCAGCAGAGTTTTTAGGTACAGAAGACACTCTGCCTGCTTATATCGCTACAATGAATGGTAAAGGTGTAGCCATTGCCGTTGAAGCCATTGCTCCTGATGGATATAACGGCAATATCAAAGTCATTATTGGCATTAGTCACGAAGGCGAAGTGTTAGGCGTGCGCACCCTCTCTCACCAAGAAACGCCTGGCCTTGGCGATAAAATTGAGCTGAGAAAGTCTGACTGGGTTAAGTCTTTTGATGGGTTATTATTGCTGTCAGATGAAGATAAGCGTTGGAACGTTAAAAAAGATGGCGGTGAGATTGACCAATTTACTGGCGCAACAATCACCCCACGTGCTTATGTAAAAGCTGTCAAAAAAGCCGTTCAGTATTTTAATGCTAATAAAGCCACATTACTGTCTGCACCTGCAAATTGTGAGGTAGGAAATGAGTGATTTTAAAGAAGTTGCCAAGCAAGGGTTATGGAAAAATAACCCTGGCTTAGTACAGCTATTAGGCTTATGTCCACTACTTGCGGTTACAGCTACCCTAACCAATGCATTAGGCCTTGGGTTAGCAACCATGCTGGTACTCATTGGCTCAAATATTCTAGTCTCTTTAGTTCGTGATTTTGTACCTAAAGAAATTCGTATTCCGGTGTTTGTAATGATCATTGCTGCGCTAGTTACCGCAGTGCAATTGCTTATCAACGCTTATGCCTACGGCCTATATCTATCATTAGGGATCTTTTTGCCTCTGATTGTGACTAACTGTGTGATCATTGGTCGCGCCGAAGCCTATGCCTCACGTAATAATGTGGTTAAATCTGCATTTGACGGTTTAATGATGGGAGTAGGCTTTACATTAGTACTTTGCGTACTTGGTGCAAGTCGTGAAATATTGGGCCAAGGCACTTTATTTTATGGCGCTGATCAGCTATTAGGTGATTGGGCTAAGTCGCTGACGATTCAAATCTGGCAAGTTGATACCAGCTTTTTATTAGCCATGCTGCCACCTGGTGCATTTATTGGCATGGGTCTGTTAATCGCCCTTAAGAACGTAATTGACCAGTACTTGGCAAATAAGCAACCTAAAGTTGAATTAGAAGTCCCTACTCGCGCGCGCATCACTAAGGTTAATTAAATCAACGTCAGTGCAAGTGAATAATAAAAACAACACGAGAGTGAAAAATGAACGCAGAAAAACGCCGCTTAATTTTAGAAAGGCTTAGGGAAAATAATCCTCATCCAGAAACAGAGCTAAATTTCTCTAGTCCATTTGAATTGCTCGTTGCCGTAACATTATCCGCTCAAGCGACCGATGTCAGCGTGAATAAAGCCACTGATAAGTTATTTCCAGTGGCTAATACCGCTCAGGCGATTGCCGACTTAGGTGTTGAGGGATTAAAGCAATATATTAAGACTATCGGTTTATATAACAATAAAGCGATCAATGTGGTAAAGGCTTGTGAAATCCTGGTTGAAAAATACAATGGCGAAGTACCAGAAAACAGAGAAGCGTTAGAAGCTCTGCCAGGCGTCGGCAGAAAAACGGCGAATGTGGTACTCAATACAGCCTTCGGCTGGCCAACAATCGCGGTAGACACCCATATCGACCGAGTATCTAATCGTACTAAGTTTGCTATGGGTAAAAACGTGGTTGAAGTAGAGAACAAACTACTTAAAGTGGTGCCAGCAGAGTTTAAAGTCGATGTTCACCACTGGCTTATTTTACACGGACGCTATACTTGCATAGCACGTAAGCCAAGATGCGGTAGCTGTATCATTGAGGATTTATGCGAGTTCAAAGATAAGGTTTATCCGGAAGATTAGTTCTGTTATCACGCCTTAGTCTAAAAACAAAAAAGCCGCTATTTGCGGCTTTTTTTGTATCTCTATGCTGTTAACTATCTAACTGTTACGCCATTCTATAAGTAAGACTCTCACTTATATCACGACCTAACAAAATAGCTTTAGTACATACAAATAAAGAAAACAGTTAAAAACGCAGCAATCACAGCAGTAAGACCGAGTGACATTTTTAGTTCAGTTTGCATAGTGCTCTCCTTTAAATACTTAACTAATAGTATAAGAAATATGGGACTTTCTCAGAGTAATTTAGAGATTTTGTGATCCATGCACTGACTAAAGAAATTGATCTGGCTCAATTTTTACAAAGTGTGTCTATCAATGAGAATTTAGATATACTTCGGCTCAACTATTCCCCTACTTGTTGGAAATCTAACATGGCACAACTACTACATACCATGCTCCGCGTTGGCAACCTTGAACGCAGTATTGAATTTTATACGCAAGTTTTAGGCATGAAACTGCTTAGACAAAGTGAAAACAGCGAATATAAGTACACATTAGCCTTTGTTGGCTATGATGAAGAGTCTACAGGAAGCGCTGCAATTGAGCTTACATACAACTGGGGCACTGAGAGCTACGATCATGGCAATGCTTTTGGTCATATCGCAATTGGCGAAGAAGATATCTACGCACGTTGTGAAGCCATTGCAGCGGCCGGTGGTAAAGTTATTCGCCCAGCTGGCCCAGTGGCTGGCGGCACAACTGAAATTGCATTTGTCGAAGATCCTGATGGCTACAAAATTGAGTTTATCCAAATGAGCTCAGCTGAAAATGGTTTAGGTTAAGCTACTCATTTTAGTCAATAAAAAAGCGCCTTTCGGCGCTTTTTCTTTAAGTTAAATAGCAAATGCTATTTAGAACTTCATGGTTACACCAGCGAAGTATGTACGACCGATTACATCGTAAACTTCTGGTACTGTACCGCCGTCACTACCGTTAGAAACTTTTGACGGCTCTTCATCAGTAAAGTTCTTAACACCAGCGCTTAGCATCCAAGCATCATTGATGAAGTAAGATGCTGATAGGTTGTGGTAAAGAACAGAATCTACCTTATCACCTGTTGCTAGGTCATCCATTTCACCGATATAACGGTTGAAGTACATTACAGTCCAGTCATCTTGACCCGCTTTGATGCTGAAGTTGTTACGAACTTCTGCGTAAGCACCGAAGTTACCATCGATTGTACCAGTGTAGTCTTTACCGTCTTGCTCGAAGTTCAACAAGTAAGTTGTATCGTTGCTTACGGTCCAGTCTAGGCTCAATGCCTCAAAGTTATAGGCTAAGTTGAAGTCAATACCGCTTGTATCTTGGAAACCAACGTTAGTTAGTGAGTTGGTCAAGTTAGACAAATCACCATCTGCACCAATGTTGAATGTTTCACAAGCTGATGCGTCACCTGCATAACACGCATCGATACCAGCTTGCGTGTCAAGACGCGTAATTGCGTTCTTCACTTTAAAGCGCCAGTAATCAACAGTTAGCGACATACCATCTACATAGCTTGGCGAGTAAACTAAACCAGCAGTGTATGACTCAGACTCTTCAGGCTTAAGATCTTCATCAGAAGTACGGTTTACTAAGATCTGTGGGTCTTTTTCGTTACCCCATGGATCGACTAGGTAATCGTAAGAACCTGAGTTACCACCATATAGCTCGCTTACACTTGGTGCACGGAAACCTGTTGCCGCTACTGTACGTAGCATTAAGTCATCAGTTGCTTCGTAAGTAAGACCAATCTTCCAAGTTGATGCATTACCAAATGTTGAGTAGTCATCAAAACGTAGTGCAAATTCACCGGTTAGTTTATCAGTAAATGGTACGCTAACTTCTTGGAATACAGAGATAACATTGTAGCTACCATCTGTTGGATCTTGCTGAGCAGCTGTACTTTCACCCGCTACAACAATTGGGTCTGGATTATAGTAACCGCTCTCGTAGCGATACTCTGCACCAATTGCGAATGCTACTGCACCAGCGTCTAAGTCAAATAACTCACCATTTAGACCTGCTGAGAATACATGCTGCTCGTTACCACCGTCAGCTTGCTCGTCATAAGAAACGCTGTTTAGTAGATCTTGATCCGTCATTGGCTGGCCAGTTAACCAAGGATCTTGGTCAGCATAGATAGCATCTGCCATCAAGTTAGCGTTAATTGAGTTCTCTACGCCAGTCTTAGCTTTGTTATTACCGTATGTGTACGAAGCATCCCAGTTCATACCAGTATTAATATCTAACGAGCCTTCAAGACCTGCTGAAATACGCCATGTATCAGTATCCTGATTATAAATACGAGGACCTACATCATTCATACGCTTTCTGTAGTTAACTTGGCCGTTCTTATCTGGAGTAATCCCCGCATCAATCATGTCTTGATCAAGTTCTAGACATGTCATAGGGTCTTGTCCAGCTTCACAAACATCTAACATGATATTTGCTGGCTGCGGCGCTAATTGCTGGTTTGACTTACGCTTGGTATATAAGATGTCACCGGTCATTACGATGTCATCGCCTAGCTCTTGAGTCATGTTTGCAAATAAGCTGTAACGCTTGCTTGGTGTTTGATAGAAACTGTCTTGAGTAAAGTCGTAACCTTCTTCACGGTCTACCCAGTTGCCATTCTCATCTTTAACTTTACCGCCCAAAGAACCGTTCGGAATGAATGAACTATTACCTGGATCAGTCCAATCACGATCAGATTGAATTACACCTTTACGCTCTGAGTAAGCGGCACCGAAGGTATAGTTACCAGTATCTGTGTTAAAACCGTATAATGCGCTGATCTCGCCATTTTCGCCATCGCTCTTATCGGTCATACCGCCTTGAACGTCAACTTGGAAGCCTTCGAAATCTTTCTTAGTGATAATGTTTACTACACCAGCAATAGCATCAGAACCATATACTGCAGAAGCACCATCTTTTAGAATTTCTACACGAGCAATCATTGCTACAGGAATAGAGTTAAGATCGACAGAACTGTTTGCGCCTGAACCAGAGTTAACCATACGACGGCCGTTCAAAAGTACTAATGTACGTTGTGAACCCATACCACGTAGATCAACCTGCGCTACACCGTCTGCGCCGTTGTTAGTGCTTGAACCTACTGCTTTACCGCCCATAGATGTTTGGGCTTGAAGTAGTTCGTCAACAGTAGTAAAACCTTCAGCACGAATTTCTTCAGCACCAATAACGGTTACTGGAGAAGCTGTTTCCATATCTTGACGTTGGATACGGGAGCCGGTGACAGCGATGCGTTCTACATCTGCACCCGCTTCTTCAGCTAAGGCTATGCTAGATGTTGCAAATGCAGTGGTTGAAACCGAAGCAATCAAGCCAAACTTGATTGCAGAGGCCAATTTAGATGGTCTGTTCATTATGTTGTACTCCCTAACCTAATTATTTTTATATACGTCATTTGTTATTCCTGACGTTGGTATCGATACTGCAATTTCACGTTTCAAGCGTCAATCGAGCAATTTATTAACCATTCACAAGCAATGGTTAATAAAAGGTAAACAAAAGGAAAATCAACATAACAAACAAACAATCAAACAGTGTGAGTTACATCACGCACTAGTGGTAAAAACTGTATAAGATAAAAATGCCAGTTCTTTTGACCAAAACTAACGCAACCTTTTATTAACCAAGCCAAACAACAGAAGTGTGACGCGCGTCACACTTTTAACTTGGTAAATTTAGTAAAGACAGCTAACAAAGTTTAAATTGTTAGATATTGCTCATGTTTTTATAGGCAAAATTAGCGTAGCGGTAAGCGTGGGTTAAGCTAAAAGGCAGGCTGTATCACGTAAATGTGAAAAAATGTTGCATGAAAAATCAAGATGTGGACAGAGTAAATACTAAGTTGTAATCGCATAAAAAATCATATGTCTTACAAATTATAGCGATTGGTTGAAAAGAGAGACCTTAAAGAAAACAGGTCTTGCTATTACTTGTTACTAACTATTAATAAGTACCGCTAATGCAAAACTACTGATAGTTAACTTCAATTGTATACTGGATGCTTTTGTTACCTTCGGTTGCACTTTTCGTTATTGAAAGTTCTCCTCCTATATAAAGCTCAGTTGTAGCCGTAGACAATAAGATTGATATTGACTGCTGTCCGTTGGGCAGAATAGGCTTGAACTTAACTTCATTATTTTCGGCGCTATTAACCTTGATCTGCACCTGCTGTGAACTGCTGCCATTAACAATTAGCTTGCCTAACGAATAGTTGCTGCCTGCACAAGCATTCCCCTTATAACCTGTGTCTGTCACTTCACAAACTCCTTGCGGGATATTATAGATCTCACCCATTTCCAAAGGCTTAGCTTGCTCAATAGACACTGGCAGAACTAAATTAAAATGAGCATGAGCAATTGCTGTCGCCAAGCAAAATAGTCGCTGCATATGATTTTCTCAACAGTTCATAGGAGGAGTTCGTTAACTATAGTTGCGTACCAAGATATTTCTAGCGCTTATATCTGTTCAAAAAGTCTTGAAGTACTCAAAGCTGTCGAAAATAAAGCAATAAAATCTGAATTTCTCAAGCTAAAGCCAGTTTCGTCATTAATCAGCAAGCGCTAACTGCGGCAACTGCAAAAACTCACCAGGCATTAACTTCACGCTGCGAATAGGCTCACTGTCTAAAAAGAGTTGGTAGTCTCCTGGAAGGATTTGATCAAAGATGAATATTCCATCATATTCAACCCGCGCTTGATAAGTTTTATCGCTGTTTGATGATTGCAGCTCTAACAATTTTCCTGTTGCTGCTAAACCGCTTTGTTGCCAAACAACCTCTCCTTCGACTTCAGCGGTATACATAACAGGAAACAAGATAGGTTGAATATGTCCAGGATGCGGGTTAACACTAATAATATGTGCCGCTGGCAGTAAAAATGGATCGGCCAAGCTATTTTCATTCAATGTTAACTTTTGCTGCCTATTGGTTTGTAGCTGAGTAACAAGTAGCTCACCGTTTTGATCAGTTTGTTTATTTGATTGACTATGTCCCGAGAATCTAAGTCCGGATATTGGTTGTTCTTCCGCTTCAAATTCACCATTTGCGTTATCATCTTGGAAAGCGATGATTTTTACCGTTCCCGTATTGATATAGCTCATTCTATCGATAAGCCAACGATCTTGCTCTGTATCCCATAATAGTGCGCTATTCCACTTCATTTGTGCGAACCAATCTCCATTGGATGCATTATCAACATCTAACCGCAAACTGCCAAAATCGAAAAAATAAGCAATGGAGTTTCGTATACTAAACTCAGTGTCACTATTAGGTTGATAACGCAGTTCAACTTGATAGTTAGCATTATCATTAATAGCAGTATTTAGATTTGATACCCATTGGTTTAAAGTCAATTCAGGGGAAATCTCTACATCAACATAACTACGTACTTGCCAATCGTTTAACCTACCTGAAATTGCAATTCTATCGCTCCAGCTATCAAGCTTGTTTAAACTGGACCAGCGAAGTTCGTTGCTTAAGGACAAAGAGTACAGTTGACCAGATAGTAGGAAGTTTGCTTGTGCATTGTCGCTACCAAAATTGAGCGCCTGCCAGCGAGCATTCAGTCCCCAATTCAATCCAAGATCTGCAAAAGAACCGCTTAAACTGGTAAATGCCTCTTGCTTGATCCGACCGCCAACATTATCCCAGGTTGAATAATTACTGTACTTTTGCCACTCTGCTTGCCAATCGATATCACTTTGACTGCCTTGGATGGCTGCGCTCGTTGCGTAGCCTTGTTCGCTTTGAACATAATTTAGCTGAATTAACTGAGCATCACCCACATAATTAACCGATAAACGCGGTAAAAACTGCCATTGCTTAAATTCATCTTGTTGCTGGACCAAAGCTAAGCCAAGAGTCATATCTTCTCTAGCTGCCCAGTTTATATCTGCATAATATTGTTTTAAGTCATCTTGTTCGCGGGAAATGCCGCCAACATTAACTCCGATACTTCCTTTTTCGAGTACTGAGCTATCAAGTAGTTTACTAAAAGATTCGACGCGACTTTCACCGTTAGGCCCATAAAAACGCAATTGATACTGGTTTAAACCAATATAATATGGCACCTCAATAAAGCGATACAGTCCATCAGATTGCACGCGTTGTACGCCAACTAAAGTATTATTACGATAAAGTTCTACATCCCAGCCCGGCTCCAACTCCCCATCAACAACTATGGTACGTAGATCTGCTGTAAACTTAGTGCCTGCGCTAACTGTAAAGCCAGCACCTCGAGTTGAAGAAGAAACCAAAGATAGGCTGTGGCTATCAACATCACCCAAACGGTAAAAATTGATCCATTGATCTTGGACAACTCTTTCAAGGTAGCCATTAAAGGTTGCTCCGCTATCTGTTTGAGAATATGCCGCATAACTGTTGTGGCCAAATAGATCTGTCCTAGCCTGTATATAACTGTCTAATTCAGTTTTAGCGTCACCATTGAATGATTGCGTCCTTACACCTAGATCGACATTCAGTGCTAAATCACCAACAACTGCATATTCTTTATTAACAGCTCGTACAGTTCGCTCATCTGCGCTGTTTTTCTGTGCATTGAATAACTGGTATTTTTTTTGTCTTTCAATTAATTGGCTAAGAGGGATATTCTCCGAAGCTGCTATTTCAAACTTTTGCCTCGCTGAATCAAAGTTAATATCAATACCAAATAGCTGTTGCAATATTTTCGTCTCAATATAGAGATCCCAGCTATCATGATAAATCACCGATGATGTTACGCTGCAATCGTATCCTTGATTCCAAAACAGCATCAACTGCTGATCTATTTGTATCGTTTTCGACTCGTCGACGAACCAGCCATGTACCGACAAAGTCGCGATATCGATTTGCAGCGGTAATAAGAGCTGCTCAACAATAAACTCTAAAGGTAAATAAATGCGGCCATTATTTTGATAAGCGAACATTTCATTACTTAACAACATATCAGCATAAAATAGTTGGGTTACCAGAAATTGGGCTTCGTCAGCCATCTGATTTGTATATGGAATAGCTAGCTGATGCGCACAAGCATTAATCTCTGTCTGAGATTGAGCCACGGAATTAGCCGGTAACACTGGCATTTGCGGATCTTCAGAGAAGGTAGGCTCAGCGGCCTTTTGATTATTATATGGATTATATTGCTGTGGCGAAGCAGTTGATAAGCTTGCAATACTGCTTTGTTTGACTGAAGAATTTTCTGAGACCGTTTCAAGATTGCCATCAAATGGTTCACCAACGATGGATTGATCCGCTGTCGTCTTTGTTACCACTCTATCTTTATTGCTGTTATGCTGCGCTAATAATCTTGTATCAGGCCTTAATTGCGTTTTCTGGGCCGATGAAACTTGCGGTACTTTTTCGGGCTGAGTAACTGTTGTTACAATAGTTTGCTGTTGGCTATTGAGCGAATTTTCAGATGGGGTGTCGTTAACAATAGTCGCCGTTGCAGAGTCCATCTCTATGATAGCTAAAGGCGTAAACGTTTTTAGATTAGCGTCATTAACAGGTTCGTTTCTTGATATGCCTTGTGATACTGGTTTGGGCGCAAGTAACGCGATCAGAAATATCGCTGCTAAAGTAAGCCAGCGACAACACTGTAAAATGCCAAGTAGCGCGTTCAAAGTCGGCTATATTATCAAGTTAGCCTCTACGGTTTTTGCTTGAAAAAGCGAGTCATTCTCTTGATAACGAATAAGTAACTTGGTCCCTGCAGCAACAGGCTGATTCAAAGGTATTGAAAACTGGCGTTGGTTAACCTCGGTATAAATGGCGACATTTTTATTTGCCCCGACGATTTGCTTGGTTTGCGGATTAATCACCTCTATATCACCAATGCTACTGCGCTCACCAGTTCTTCGCAGAGTCACCTCAATAGTTTGCTTAGTGCTATTAACCGCGCTTTTTTCAATTGTAAGCTCGCTAGTTAAATCCCCTACTCGCATCACAACTGGGATAGCAACTTTCATATAAGCAGAAATAGACAAACTGAATGTGTCAGTACTTTGTTCTGTTGCATCAGTGCTACTTTTAGGTGCTAAAGGGATCTGATGAAAAACGATATAACTTCGATATTCGCCTTGGACAATATTTCTCGGTAAACGAGCAGCTAAACGAACTCGTACTCCCTGCTCAGGCTCTATATTAACTCGACGGGGTGAATAACGTACAAAACTTGCTAGCGAGTGGGTAACTTCTTGCTTTGATAATTCGACATACTCGCCATTGCTGAGCATTTTTTTATCTTCAAAATAGATATTGTAGCGAGCAGAACTCTTACTTTTATTGACTAAAGAGAAAACAGCACTGGTATTTTTGCGGTCAAGTTCTACACGAGTAGGGTTAACAAGTAGGTTGGCAGAGGCATTAAACGCCAAAAGTGAAGCAATACAGCAAAGTAAAATTTTTTTCATATGTACGCCTAGCTAATATACGAGGTTTACCCTCTTTTATTGTTTTAAATAGCTTACTTCGGCACCGACAATCGTCGATTAAAATAGGGACTAAAAAGTCATTTTACTTATAGCCCCTTAAAAGATTTAGTAAGTCACGCTCAATGTATAAGATAGTGCGTGAGTACCAGCGGTCGCGTCCGCTGCAGTGATAGCAAGGTTTCCAGCTACATTAATCGATGCCGTGTTACCAGATATTGTTTCAGAAGCATTAGCAACACTAGGGGTAAACACTACGCCATCTACACTACTGTTTGCGCCTGATACAGATACGTTAACAGAGCCATTAGCACCAGTAACGGTGAATACACCAGCAGCTTGTGTCGCGCCGCCAGAAACACATATAGTTCCCGTAGTTCCTCCGGCAAAATCGACTCCACAATTGCCATCAGCAACAATTGAAACATCACCAAACTCTAGCGCTGTAGCTTCAGTTACAGTTAGTGGGTAGACTAAATTGAAATTCGCTGTGCCAGTTGCATCCTCAGCAGTAGCACTAGCAGAAAGTAGTAGTGATGATGCAACAAGAGTAGAAAGTAGTATTTTATTTGTCATTATCCATTTCCTAAGTTTTATCGATTATTTTCATATTTTCGCTGTGCTAATTAAGGATTATTAAGCCACTGATCTACCGTAGTAATTATCTTTAATGCGTTGCTCGAAATAAAACTTATAACAATTTCATTACACTCTTCAATAGCTGCAAACCCTACTTCATAAAACTGTAATAAGATAAAAAATCAATAAAACATAGTCCATAAGTTCTATGTGGTTTTAAAAAAATGCCAGACAGAATTAAAACCTACTAAACCCAGCCAAAACCAGAATAAACCCTAGATAAATCTCGTATTTGCGGCATTAATAATTACTTATTTTTAATGTGGGTTACAAATACTTATAACTTAAACGGCTAATATATAACCATTAAACATAACCCTTTAGTCTAGAGTGAACACTCAAAAATATACTTTTGTACTATAAAAAACCTTTTTTAGTCTAATTTTTGAGCGATTGATTACTGTTATTTCTGTCCGGTTGTTATTTTAGCCTTTCCCGAATGTTAACTTTTCAGTAACCTAATGAGGCCCATTAAAACAATAACAAGGGGAAATATGTTTAATTCATTAAATAGCACAAGACATATCGCTGTTTATCGAGCGGTATTGACATTAACAGCCACCCTTATGAGCTACGTTTTAAGTACATCAATAGCCCAGGCTGCGGTTATCATTACAGAGATCCAGCCACTGAAGTACCCGACTACAGTAAAGAACTTAAACAAATCCACCGTAGTCATTGTGAATTGGAAAGGTAATCTTGGTGGGGGAACCAACGCAACCTTGCTCGATAACGACTATTACCAAGGTAAATATTTAGTCACTTCTGACAGCACAAAACCGATAACTATTGAGTTTTTTCAGCTTGCTAATGAAACCAAAGTGAATTTAAAAACGTTGAGAGTTAGGTATAAGAATAAAACCTATAAGCGTTTTCCAACTGTTGCGCTTGAAAACCCTGGAGTGAATGGAGAAATAATTTCTATTGGTGCTAAAGTCGTGGCGGGGAAAAAAGCAACTGCTGGGCAAAAGTCCCCGCAATATGTACTCAGAGTAACGGAGCAGTAGCAGTACTGCTCCAATTATGATGACTTATATCGCTATCAAACCAGCTCAAAAAAGTTAAACATTTCTGCCAATAAGTATGCGCTGACTTAAAATAAGCCTTTTATCAACAGCTAGGCTTCTGGCTTGATGATATTAAAATGACTATAAGCTCTGTTAGTTGCGATACGTCCTCTTGGTGTTCGCTGGATAAAGCCTTGTTGAATTAAAAATGGTTCTAGCACATCTTCAATGGTTTCACGCTCTTCACCAATTGCCGCTGCTAAGTTATCTAAACCAACTGGGCCACCCATAAACTTATCAATAATGGCCAGTAACAACTTTCTGTCCATGTAATCAAAACCTTCAGCATCCACATCAAGCATATCTAACGCTTCATCGGCAATCGATTTAGTCACTGCACCGCTATGTTTCACTTCAGCGAAATCTCTTACGCGCCTGAGTAAACGGTTAGCGATTCGCGGTGTGCCTCGAGAGCGTCTTGCGACTTCTATTGCGCCTTCATCATCAATTTCTAGCCCCATCACTTTAGCTGAGCGCGATACAATGCTTGAAAGATCTTTTACGTTATAAAACTCTAGTCTAAGCGGAATACCAAAACGCGCCCTAAGTGGTGAGGTTAATGCCCCTGCACGAGTCGTGGCGCCAACTAGCGTAAACGGTGGCAAGTCCAACTTTATTGAACGAGCTGCAGGCCCCTCGCCTATCATAATATCGAGTTGATAATCTTCCATTGCTGGATACAAAATCTCCTCGACAACAGGGCTTAAACGATGGATCTCATCGATAAACAACACATCATTAGGCTCAAGGTTGGTAAGTAGCGCCGCTAAATCTCCTGCTTTTTCAAGCACAGGGCCAGATGTAGACTTAATATTCACCCCCATTTCATTAGCCACAATCATAGCTAACGTGGTTTTGCCTAAACCTGGCGGGCCGTAAATCAACATATGATCGAGTGCTTCACTGCGCTTTTGCGCTGCTTCAATAAAGATTTTTAGTTGAGCTCGGGTATCATCTTGACCTGTGTATTCATCAAGCAGCTTAGGCCGCATGGCGCGATCTACGGCTTCGACTTCATCTCGGTCTAACACATGTGGCTGTATTAATCGGTCAGCTTCAATCATCTACAGTTCCTTAAAGCATCGATTTAAGAGCGGATTTAATTAACATCTCAGATGTCATATCTGCAGTATAAACTGACGATACCGCCTTACTCGCTTGAGCAGGTTTATAACCAAGAGACAGTAACGCTGCAATTGCGTCTTCTTCTGCGGTATTAACTATTTCAGGTGCTTTATAGTTAGACTGCAACACAAATTCTCGCTCTGAGCCAACCGATGTTTCCATCAAGCTCTTAAGCTTGTCACGCATCTCAACCAATAAACGTTCTGCGGTTTTCTTACCCACACCAGGAAGCTTAACTAGTGTTGCAATATCATCGCGCTCAACACAGGCAACAAACTCGCCGGCTGTCATGCCTGAAAGAATGGTTAAGCCTAGTTTTGGCCCAACGCCGTTTGCTTTAATCAATAATCTAAATAAGCTTCTTTCTTGCTTTGAAATGAAGCCATAAAGTAGCTGCGCATCTTCTCTCACCACAAAATGAGTAAAGATCACCGCTTCTTGGCCCAGCTCTGGTAATTCATAAAAGCTAGTTAATGGCATTTGAATTTCATAACCAACACCGGCAACATCCACCACAACTTCAGGTGCTTGCTTTTCAATTAATACACCGCGTATACGACCTATCATTTATATCGTCCATATGTTCTTACATTTGCTCGGCCGCCCAAGGCAACTAAGCTTTGGCAAGTATGATAATGACACACCGCCACACCGAGTGCATCAGCCGCATCAGCCTGCGGTGCACTGGGTAATTTAAGCAGTTGTTGGATCATATGCTGTACTTGTGTTTTTTGTGCGCGGCCAGTACCCACGACGGCGCTCTTTATCTGCGTGGCACTATACTCTGCAACTGGTAAGTTAGCCGCCGTAGCGGCAACAATTGCAGCGCCACGAGCTTGGCCAAGTTTTAACGCCGAGTCTGCGTTTTTGGCCATAAAAACCCGTTCAATAGCAAACTCGTCAGGCTGGTATTGTCTAATAATTTCCGAAAGGCCATCAAAGATCTGTTTTAATCGCTGTGGTAACTCATCAGAACTGGTGCGAATGCAACCACTGCCTAGATAAATCTGCTGTCGACCAACACAGTTAATAACACCATAACCGGTGATCCGGGAGCCGGGATCGACTCCCAAAATAATTGCCATAGATTACTTATTCCAAACTTTCCATGACTTCGTCAGAAATATCGGCGTTATGGTACACCTCTTGTACATCGTCATGATCTTCTAAATTATCAATCAAGCGCAAAAACTTAGGTGCTGTATCAGCATCAAGTTCTGCTTTTGTTGAAGGTACCATAGTCACTTCAGCATTTACGGATTCAAGACCTGCAGCATCGAGTGCATCTTTAACCACACCAAAATCTTCCGGTGAAGTTAGCACATCAATTGAGCCATCTTCAAGGGTCACCACATCTTCAGCGCCAGCCTCAAGTGCAGCGTCCATAATGGTGTCTTCATCTACGCCTTCATAAGAAATAATACCTTTTTTATCAAAAAGGTATGCAACTGAACCGTCAGTACCTAAATTACCGCCAGATTTACTGAATGCATTACGCACACCTGATACGGTGCGGTTTTTATTATCCGTCATGGTTTCAACCAAAACCGCGGTGCCACCCGGACCATAGCCTTCATAAATAATGGTCTCTAATACTTGGCCATCTAGCTCACCAGCGCCGCGCTTGATTGCGCGCTCAACGGTGTCACGGGTCATATTATTTGATAGCGATTTGTCGATAGCAGCGCGTAATCTAGGGTTTGAATCTGGATCTGAGCCGCCCTCTCGCGCCGCTACAGTTAATTCTCTAATAAATTTGGTGAATAGTTTTCCGCGCTTTGCATCTTGAGCAGCCTTACGGTGCTTAATATTGGCCCATTTACTATGACCTGCCATATCTATCTCCTTAATTTATACCCAAACAACCTAAACAGGATTTACAACTTAGTTTGCTTTTGTTGGATGTAAGTCACTTGGGTATATTTTATCGAAAAAAAAGCCGAGTCTTAACTCGGCTCTTAATCACGCTTTATTATTCAGCGTCTTTAGCGTCAGCTTTTGGCTCAGCCTCAACAACGCTTACACCTAATTCAGCTAACTGAACCGGATTAGCAAACCCTGGCGCGTTAGTTAACGGACAAGCTGCAGTGGTTGTTTTCGGGAACGCCATCACGTCACGAATTGAGCTGGCACCAGTCATTAACATGATGATACGGTCAAGACCGAATGCGAGACCTGCGTGTGGTGGTGTACCGTAACGCAAGGCTTCTAATAGGAAGCCAAACTTCTCGCTCGCTTCTTCGTCATTAATACCTAGAATTCTAAATACTGCTGACTGCATTTTGCTATCGTGAATACGGACCGAACCACCGCCTAATTCACAGCCGTTTAGTACCATGTCGTATGCATCAGAAATAGCAGCAATTGGGTTAGCTTCTAGTTCTTCTGGCGTCATGTTGCTTGGTGCCGTGAATGGGTGGTGCATTGCATGCAAACCGCCGTCAGATGTACGCTCAAACATTGGGAAGTCAACAACCCAAAGAGGCTTCCACTCGCCTTGCAGCAAGTCAAAGTCTTCACCCGCTTTAAGACGTAGAGCACCCATTGCTTCTGCAACGATGTTAGCTTTATCAGCACCGAATAGGATTAGATCGCCAGTTTGTGCGCCTGTGCGCTCTAATAGTGCTTTAACCACATCTTCGCTTAGGAACTTAAGCACTGGAGACTGAATGCCTTCCATACCTTGGTCAAGATCATTAACCTTCATCCAAGCTAGACCTTTAGCACCGTAAATAGTCACATACTTAGCGTATTCGTCTAACTGCTTACGTGAAAGTTTAGCACCGCCAGGAATGCTCAATACAGCTACGCGACCTTCAGGATCGTTTGCAGGGCCATTGAATACCGCGAACTCGACGTCTTTAACGATGTCAGCTACGTCAATTAGCTCTAGCGGGTTACGTAAATCAGGCTTATCAGAACCGAAACGACGCATCGCTTCTTCGAATGTCATTTTAGGGAACTCGCCCAAATCAACATTCAATAGCTCTTTAAACAGACCGCGTACCATTTCTTCAGTCTTATCCATCACTTGAGCAGATGTCATGAATGAAGTTTCGATATCGATCTGGGTAAATTCAGGCTGACGATCAGCACGTAAGTCTTCATCACGGAAACACTTAACGATTTGATAGTAGCGGTCAAAACCAGACATCATCAACAACTGCTTAAACAATTGTGGCGATTGCGGCAATGCGAAGAACTGACCTTTATAAGTACGGCTTGGTACTAGGTAATCACGGGCACCTTCAGGCGTCGCTTTAGTCAGAATTGGCGTTTCGATGTCTAGGAAACCGTTGCCATCTAAGAAACGTCTAACTGCACTAGTCACTTTAGAGCGGAATACAATGCGGTCAGCCATTTCAGGACGACGCAAGTCTAAGTAACGGTACTTAAGACGTTGCTCTTCAGTGTTGTGCTGGTTTTTGTCCATGTTGATTGGCAGTGGCGCAGAGCTATTTAAAATAGTTAGCTCTAGACCTAAGATCTCAATCTCACCAGTACGCATGTCAGCGTTAACTTGGCTATCTGGTCTTGCTCTTACAAGGCCTTTAATCTGAACACAAAATTCACTGCGTAGTGTGCTTGCAACATCAAACACTTCTGGAAGGTCTGGATCGTAAACAACTTGAACAATACCTTCTCTATCACGTAAATCGAGAAAAACTACGCCGCCTAAATCTCGGCTGCGGTTAACCCAACCCACTAGGGTCACTTCTTGACCTACGTGAGACTTATTGACGTCTCCACAATAATGACTGCGCATTTAACTCTTCCTTTATTCCGCAAAGCGATGCTTGAGGATCTGGTTCAAAACAAGACAAAACGGGCATTATAGAGAAATATTGCCGTTTTCCAAATAACTTATCGACTAGTCGGCTAACTATCCACCAATTTAGAATAAAAACTTATCCTAAGCTGTCGATGAGCTATGACTAGTTTACTTAGGTTTTAACGACTCAGGGCTGACATACTACAAACTTTTCAATTCCGCCATGCGTAATCGCAACTTAAATACACAATTTTAGGGCGCATTTGCTCTCAGCGAGATAACAAAGTTCATTCCAAACTCAGCTGAAAAATAATCGGCCCCAAATTTACCGCTATTGGCTGCGGTACGCCCTGCCGCCCGAGTGTTTAGCGCGATACATTTGCTTATCCGCAATTTTTAATAGGCCATCTATGCTATCACCGTCTTTAGGGAATACAGCAATGCCTATGCTGGCTGATGCAGAAAGCTCTGAGCCTTGTAAAGTAAAGGGCTGTGCTAAACCCGCCAATAAAGCTTCAGCAACTTCATAAACAGATTTGATATCTTTTATATCATTTAAAATAACAACAAATTCATCACCGCCTAAGCGCCCAATCGTGTCAGAGCGACGGATGCCATCTTTTAATACACCACTAACGTGCACTAAAAAGTCGTCACCAGCATGATGGCCGAACTGATCGTTTATCAGCTTAAAGCCATCAAGGTCGATAAAAATAACTGCAAACTGCGCCGTGGTGCGAGTATGTAGCAAAATAGCTTGCTCTAACCTATCTTCGATAAGCGAGCGATTCGGTAGCTGAGTCAAACTATCATGTTTAGCAAAATGGGCCATTTTGGTCTCAGCAGCTATCCGTCTATCTACCTCTTTGCGCAAATGCCTAATCGCAAATAAAGCCACAATAACCACAAGCATTAATACCACAAATATCACCAAGCCAAATTGCAGTTGTTTGTGGTATTCATCACGACCAAACTCGATTGTTTGTGCCACCCATTTTTGATGGATATTTTTTTGAGTTTCAGGGTCAATAGTGGCTAATACTTTATTCATTAACGGTAATAGTGCTTTCTTACTCAGATGCACACCAATGTGACTGCGCTGCTCAGCAAAATCGACCAACATCGACATTTTTAAACTAGTGTAATCGCCATTTCTTAATCCACTACTTAAATTAACCACTTTATCGATAAAGACATCGGCTTTACCTTCACTAACCACCTGCAAGCCCGCTTGACTATTGGGGACCAACACTAACTTTAGATCTGGATATTGCTGCATTAATTGCCTAACAATATGATAGCCCTCAACTACGGCGACCCGCTGGCCACTGAGCTCATCTAAACCAAATACATTAATATTGCTATATTGCGTAACAAGTCCCCAAGGTGATGGCCAATAAGGTACAGAGAAACCTATTTGGCCTTGTCGTTCCGCTGTTTGTGCAACGCTGGCAACCATATCAACATTGCCGGAAATAAGCGCATCTAATAATGTTTGCCATTCATCAAACGCCTGTGTGGTCACTTTTAAATCAAGCTCTTTAGCCACAATATTAACGATATCGCTATTAATTCCGGAGTATTCACCGTCAAGTTCAAATTCCATCGGCCGCCAGTCACGTAAATAACCGACCTTTATTGGTCCGATGTTATTTATAATCTGCTGTTGCTGAGCAGTTAACTCAACCATACCGCCCTGCTCCCGATAAATGCGGTCATCTGGATTTAGCATCCATTTGCGCTCAATCGCTGCCAGCTCAGCTAAGGAGATCTGCTGAAATCCTGCAGCCACTCGCGCCGAAAAACCAACATCTTTATTGCGATTTAACACATACATGTCAGTTTTAAATTCAACCCCGGCGAACTGATGAAACAAATCCCAACTTTGATTCAGTAGCAAGTGATGCTGAGTCCACGCACCTGCGGCAACAAATGCACTTATCTCCCCTTTTTTTGCCACCTCAATCATTTTACTTACCGAGGAGTAGAAACGAATTTCAGAATCAGGCAGCGTATCAATTAGATCGGTTAAATAAGGAGAAGTAGGGGCAACTCCCACGACCTTGCCTTTAAGTTCGTCCAAAGACTTAAGTGGGTGTTGGTAGGAAAATAATCGACTGGTGACTTGGTAAATCGTATGGGCACGATTTAACCCTGTTTGTATCGAAGCGCTTTCAGGGTAACCAAGGTGTACGTCGGCTATGCCCCGTTTCACATAGTCGACACTTTGCTTCATGTTTCCTGCAACAAAACGGATTGGCAGGCCAGTTTTTTCTGACCATAACTTCCATATATCGACCAGCAGACCATGGGGTAAATCATCTGCGCCTATATCCACATAAGGCCCTACACCCGACTGCATTGCGATAACAATATCGTTTTGGTAGCGTTTATCTCCCAGCCACTGTTTAACGTAACTATCGATAACGTTTTCAGGAATGGCATCGAATCCTGCCGAAATCTGCTTTAATAACTCTTGATTGGTTTTTAGTAATGCCGGATAAAAAGACATCTTGGCAATCGACTTACGGTTCTCCTTTGGAAACTGCACAGAAATAGTGTTGTTTATCTGGCTCTCACGTAAAAAGCCTTCCAAGCTGACAAATACAAAAACTTCACCATTGATAACGGCTTTAAGTAATTCAGTCCGGTTGTCATAAAAACTAAAGGTCAGTCTGGGTTCTTGTTTTTGTAACAGTGCGATTTGCGCGGCACCTCGAACAACACCTATTTTATAAGGTAATAAATCGGCTAACGTTTGTGGCTTAGGTAGTTGGTAATTGATATACAGAAAGCTCTGAAAGTTTAATATTTGAGGCCCAAACTGATACAACTCTGCTCTTCCAGTGGTTTTAGCCATTCCCATATGCACATCCGCAACCCCATTATCTAGATTGCTGGTTGAATCAACCCAGTTGGTTGGTTTAAAAATCACCTGAGTATTTGTTTGTTTTGACCATTCAAGCCAAATGTCCACTAGAAGTCCGCTTGGCTGATTATTTTCATCAACAAATTGAAACGGATAGGTATCATTGCTCATCGCAATAACAATTGGAGGCTTAGCGTCAACTTCGCTTGATATAGCAGCAGACGAAACCAGCATGGCTAAAAAGGCAAGCAACAAACAAGTGATAGTTTTCAATTACATTTCCCAAAAAGGTTAAATTTTTGCTTCTTTTTTGTTTTATTATTGCTATTAGACAAAATTTTATGGGGAATTTCCAGTGCTAGCCTTGCTGCTAAGTGTCATGTTTAGCTAGAATAAAGTGTTGAACTCCCACGATCTGATCACATGAACTCTTCACAAGATAATCTTTTTGCCAAGCCTTACAAACAAGTCAGCGACTTTCAATTCGATGACAAAGTCGCCGGTGTCTTTAATGACATGATCAGGCGCTCAGTACCTGGCTATGGGCAAATCATTAATACTATTGGTGATCTGGCACAACAATATGCTGCGCCAAATACAAAAATTTACGACTTAGGTTGCTCGTTAGGTGCGGCGACGTTAAGCATTCGCCGCCGAGTAGAGGGCCGCAACTGTCAAATTGTGGCTATCGATAATAGCGAGTCCATGATTGAACGTTGCAATGAAAACCTTGCAGCTTATGTCAGTGAAACACCGGTAGAGCTAGTTTGCGGTGATATTAGAGATATCAAAATTGAAAATGCGTCACTTGTTGTGCTCAATTTCACCATGCAATTTCTAGCGCCGAGCGATCGTGAGAATTTACTGAAAAATATTTACCAAGGACTGGTGCCAGGTGGCTTACTGGTACTTTCTGAGAAGCTGTACTTTAAAGAAGACAAAATTCAGTCAACACTAGACGATTTACATCTCGATTTCAAAAGAGCAAATGGTTACAGTGAGTTAGAAATCAGCCAAAAGCGTAGCTCGTTAGAAAATGTAATGAAACCTGATACGCTAGCCGAACATGAGGCAAGAATTAGAGCCCAAGGTTTTGAGCAGTTCAGTGTGTGGTTCCAATGTTTTAATTTTGCATCAATGGTGGCAATTAAGTGATTAGCTTTAGCTCGTTTTACAAACAAATTTCAGATTCTAGCCTGCAACATTGGCTGGAAACCCTGCCAGCAATCCTTGGCCAATGGCAGCGCGAACATAAGCACGGCTCACTACCTAAGTGGGAAAAAGTACTAAATAAACTGCACTATCCTGAAGCAGACATCATTGACTTTAAAAGTAGTGTAAAAATTGGTTCAGGTGAGCAACTAAGTGATGGTGAACGTGAAAAGCTTGAAAACCTGTTAGGTATTTTTAAGCCGTGGCGTAAAGGCCCTTATTCGTTACATGGTGTTGAAATCGATACAGAATGGCGTTCTGACTGGAAATGGGATCGCGTTGTACCGCATATCTCACCACTGGCTAACCGTACCGTTCTCGATGTAGGTTGTGGCAGTGGCTATCACATGTGGCGCATGCTGGGTGAAGGCGCTAAGCACGTTGTTGGTATCGACCCATCACCATTATTTATGTGCCAGTTTGAGGCAGTTAAACGCTTAGCAGGTAACGACCACCCTATTCATTTCCTACCGTTAGGGATTGAAGAGCTGCCAGCACTTGACGCATTTGACACTGTATTTTCAATGGGTGTGCTCTATCACCGCCGCTCGCCTATTGATCATATCTACCAATTAAGAGATCAGCTACGTACTGGCGGCGAATTAGTACTTGAGACGCTGGTTGTAGATGGTGATGAAAACACAGTGTTAGTGCCAAATGATCGTTATGGAAAAATGAACAACGTATGGTTCTTACCGTCTGTTGCCGCACTTATGCTGTGGTTAAAGAAGTGCGACTTTACCGATATTCGTTGTGTTGACGTGGATGTTACTTCGCTAGCAGAACAAAGACGCACCAAATGGATGCCAAATGAATCATTGGTTGATTATTTAGACCCTAATGATGTTAGCCTAACGGTTGAAGGTTATCCGGCGCCTAAAAGAGCGACTATTATCGCCACTAAAAATCAGCCAAACAAAGACTTAATCTAGCCAATAGTAAATGGGAAGCACTATGTTCAAGCAGATAATTTGTATTGCCGCAGTCACAACCGCCCTTGCGGGTTGTGCAACGACTAACGACAAGAATGCACCAATTCCAGTTGATGCCACTGCGCTTGAAGCCAGTTTAACTAAGCAAGAAACTAATATTCTGGCGGCAATTAATCATTGCGATCAAGCGCAATCTGCTGGGTTCGCAGCGCTCACAGCTCAAATTGACGAACTCAATAACAAAGTTGCTGAAATAAATGTAAAACCAGAACCAGCAGTTGTACCGGTCGTAGCACCAGTGCAATGCCCACCATCACCGATTGGCGATAAGTTTATGCTTGGCGCCGTTGAGCATGTTTATATTGATGAGGTGAAATCAAGCTTTGAGACTCGTATCGATACCGGTGCTGAGTCATCTTCACTTGATGCACGTAATATCATTTTATTTGAAAGAGATGGTAGCCAATGGGTTCGTTTTGACGTATTCACCCAAGGCGAAAAACAACCGGCTAAAACCTTCGAATCAAAAGTTGAACGTTTTGTACGCATTAAGCAAGATGCTGAAGATAAAAGTGATCGCCGCCCTGTGATCCATGCTCATCTTGAAATTGGTCAGTACAAAGCTGAAACAGATTTAAACCTAAGTGACCGTAGCCATTTAGAGTATCCACTTTTACTTGGCCGCAAGTTTATGCAAGATATCGCGGTTGTAGATGTTGGACAAACCTTTATCCACGGAAAAAAACAAGACGCTAAGTCGTCTAAAGCCAATAAATAGGATAATTGCAAATGCATTCTAGAAAACCCTTTTACATTTTAGTCGCATTGCTATTTATTAGCGGTATTGCGGCTAGCGTTTATCGCGGCATAGAGCACAGCGTACCTTTTTTACCAGGAAAGCAAGTACAAAGCTGGGCTGTTGACGCCAAAGTGAGCTTTCGTGGTACAGGCGAGCCTGCAGAGGTGTCGTTCTCTCTACCTGAAGATCCTGCTTATGAAATTTTGGTAGAAAACGCGACCTCACCAGGTTACGGCTTAACCATTACTAATAATGCCATCGATCGCCGCGCAATTTGGTCGATTCGCAGTGCAACCGGTACTCAAGATCTTTATTACAAAGTCACCCTCATTCCAACCGGCCAAGATAAGCTTTTGGAAGATAAAGAGCCACAAAGCCCGTCTGCGTACCCATGGCCGGCAACAGAGCAAGCTGCTGCAGAACAGGCTATTGATGAAGTGTGGTCAAAAAGCGCGACTAACCTTTCTTTTGCTCAGCAGTTAAATAAAGAGTTAAACGCCAACGAGCGTAGCCAGAATATTGAGCTACTGCTTACCAGTAATTCACCTAGTAAATTGTTTATCCGCATGCTGCATAGCAAAGGGATCCCGGCAAAAGAAGTCAGCGGTCTTTATCTAGAAGATCAGCGCCGTAGACAGCAATTATCTAATTTTGTTGAAGTGTATAATGACGGCCAATGGCATCTGTTTAACGCAGAAGAAGGCACTCAGGGCCGTCCTGATAATCTACTGCTGTGGGATCGCTCTGGCACATCTGTACTGGATGTTATTGGCGGTGTAAATTCGCAAGTTAACTTTTCAATGCTGCAAGACACGCGTTCAGCGTTAGCAACTGCAATTGATGTAATGAAAAACGACAATGCGTTAGATTTCTCGCTATATCAATTACCACTAGAAGAGCAAAGCCTATTCAAAGGTATTTTACTGATCCCAATTGGCGTACTTATGGTCGTGTTCTTACGCGTACTTATTGGTATTAAAACATCGGGTACCTTTATGCCGGTGCTAATTGCCCTCGCCTTTATTCAAACAACGCTGTTTACAGGCTTAATTGGTTTCCTATTGATTGTGGCGTTTGGTTTGATGATCCGCTCATATCTTTCTGAGCTCAACCTCTTGCTCATCTCCAGGATCTCCGCAGTAATTATCGTGGTGATAGGGATTATCGGCTTATTTACCTTGCTGTCATATAAGTTTGGCCTAAGCGAAGGTTTAACCATTACTTTCTTCCCAATGATCATCTTGGCATGGACCATTGAGAGAATGTCTATCCTGTGGGAAGAAGAAGGCCCGAAAGAAGTTATCGTGCAAGGTGGCGGTAGCCTATTCGTAGCAACCCTTGCTTACTTAGCAATGAGCGCAACTTGGGTTCAGCATTGGGTATTTAACTTCTTAGGTATTCACTTAGTTATTTTGGCATTAGTGTTATTAATGGGCCAATACACAGGATATCGCCTGCTTGAACTTAAACGCTTCAAGCCACTAGCTGGAGAAAAATAATGTTTCTAGCTAAGCCTTCAGATTTAAGACGCAACGGCGTGCTTTGTATGAATAAACGTAATATCGACTATATCGGTCGATATAACCCGCGTAAGTTTTACAAACGAGTCGATGATAAGTTAACCACTAAGCAATTGGCATTGGCGAATAACATCGCCGTGCCAGACTTAATTGGTACTGTATCTGAGCAACACGGTATTGCAGATATTCCAGGCATGGTAAATAACACTGACGGCTTTGTAATTAAGCCGTCTAAAGGTTCTGGCGGTAAAGGGATCTTGGTGGTTACCAAAGTTGAGAATGGTCGATACTACAAGCCTAACGGCCAAGAAGTCACTCCTTCAGAAGTTGACCGTCACGTTTCTAACGTACTCAGTGGTCTATTTTCATTAGGTGGTAAGCCTGATGTAGCTATTGTAGAGGGCTTGATTCAATTTGATCCTGTATTTGATGGTTACTCTTATGAAGGTGTACCAGATATTCGTCTGATCATCTTTAAAGGCTTTCCAATTATGGGCATGTTGCGACTTTCTACCGCGGCATCCGACGGTAAGGCCAATTTGCACCAAGGTGCTGTGGGTGTCGGAATTGATATTGCAACAGGTAAAGGCCTACATGCAGTGCAATTTGACCAACCTATTGATCTGCATCCTGACACGCAAAAAGAGCTTATTTCGATACAAGTCCCTCAGTGGGATACGCTATTGCACACAGCGTCAATGGCTTATGAAATGTCAGAACTTGGCTATCTAGGTACCGATATGGTTCTCGATAAAAACAAAGGGCCGCTTTTGCTTGAGCTAAATGCGCGTCCGGGTTTAGCGATTCAAATTGCTAATGGTCGCGGTATTTTACCTAATCTTCGCCATGTTGAAAAAATGGGCAACCATAATATGACTGTTGAAGAACGTGTGGCCTACGCCAAAATCCATTTCAGTGCCAACAGCTAATCTACGTCAATGGCTGTTAAAGCCAGCTATCTGGTGTTTATTTTGCTTTAATACGGCAGCTTATGCTGCCGTATCTCCTATCCCACTGTTAGTTGAGCAATGTCTGAGTTATCAGTTTCCTGCTAAGCACAATTTAGATATTCAAGCTAACAAGCCTAATGAAAACAATAACTTTACTATAGAAAACCAAGCCATCGAACTTGAACGAAACCTCATTGGCTTTTTCAATATCAACGATAGGCTCAAGTATTATCGTCAATTTCCACTCACATACGCTGACCGTGAGCGTGTGTTGCAATGTCAGTTGTATCTAGCTGACGAGCTAGCGCTGTTTTTTAAGTCGGCAGAGTTTCAATCAATTCGTTTTAAACTTGCGGCTAGCCAAGATCCTAATATTCAAGCATTAGCAAAACGCATCAATCGTTTAGCAAAAAACACCGAAAAGCCCTACGATAAAGCGCAATTACATACGGCGCAGGCGACTTTTAAGCAAGGTGTGAGCAGCCAGTCACTAAGCCTGAATTTTATTGGCGAGCGTTGTAAATTAGATCAGCCTGAAGCGATGACTGAACAAATAACAAATCAGCACGACAAATCCTTTAACGACTCTTTAGCCAGCTATTTAATTAAACAGCCCAATGAACAGTGTAGAAAGGAAGTGTGGCAAGCATATCAAGGCCGCGCATCGATAAAAAACCACACCGCACTCATGCAAATCACAGAGCTGCGCCAGCAGCAAGCCACACAGGCAGGTTTTAATGACTATGTCGAAAATATGCTGAGTCAGCAATGGCTAGCAGAGCCGAGCTTAGTCGCTAAATTTTTAGATGCGCAAACTCAAGCTATTAATATCGCCCCTTGGGATCTTGGCCAACTACTGGCAAAAGCACAATCAACGAAGGTCGAGTCATACAGCTCACAGTTATGGCTACAGCAAATAAGTACTGCACTCGAAACGCTTGGGATCCGTTTCTCCAAGGTTAATCCAAAGCTTTATCGTATTTACCATGAACAACGATTAATTGGTGAGGTTTATGTCAACCTTGGTAAAAGGATTAAGGCCAAAGCCATTCGTCATACTGTTGTTGGTCAGCAGTTTGGTCAATTTGAGCTAACCCTTCCCACTGATTTAAGCCAATATAAAACCCAAAGTCAGGTCATTAACGCACTTGCGCAAATTGTTAGTCAGCTAGCCAGTGGCGATAAGTATTATCTTAATAATACCCTAGGCGAAACTCAGGACAGCGCCAAAATCGACCTGCTTTGGCTGCAAATTTGGCTTAAAGCTAAGCTTTTACCTACACCGACACCAGATAGCAGAGAAGCAATATTGCAGCGTTATTCAGCGCAGCTACAGGTGTTTCGCGCTAAGGTCGCATTCAATACTTATTTAGCAGCAGACAGCAACAACAAATTCGATTTAAGTAAAGTATTTACGCTCGCATTTGGTAAGGGTTGGGATAATATTAGCGATTCTGCCTATAGTTTTAGTGGCATTGTCTACCAAGGACCAATTTACTACCAAAACATCTGGCAACAGGCCGTAGCCAAGAATATTTACCAGTCGACAAAAGACTGTCAGAATCAAAAACGTGTTTTCAACAACTTAGTGGTTAATGAAACCGCTAGCGATTTAGCAACTCGATTGCAATTATTACTAGGGGAGCCAATAACCAGTGACTCACTCATCAAAAGGACTCAATATGCCTTCAATCCTCAAGATCAGTACTCTCGCAGCTGCACTTTTTTGCGCCAATAGTTTTGCCGCCGACCTTGCTGTCACAGAGTCAACTAAGGCAGAAGTCTATCAAGGGATAAAAAACAACCTTGAAGAGCATCTATTCGAATTGCCTCCTCGTGTGCAAGGTCACTATGGCATTCGTCAATATCGTATGACTGGCGATACCAAATACGCCAATGCTGCACTTGTTGATTTATACGCTGTCACTGAAGCTCAAGCGTTTTACGCCTGTAATATTGATAAGCCAGGCTTTATCTCTGAACAGGCAGAACAAGCAATTTCGGTACTAGGTAAAGGGCCACGTGCAAAAGCACGTAAAAAGGCGCTACAGCCCTTCCCTGAATTCATTTTTTATACCGATGTATTATTGCGTTACTCAAGCCGTATTGATGAGTTTGGTTTTACCGGCCCATGTCATGACCAGCTTACTGCAGCACTGAAAAAAGCCGACTTAAAAACCGGTTTAACTGATAAAGCCATGATAGAAACTTGGGCTGCGCAGCTCATTAACTACGTTTATTGGGCAAAGCAGATTGGTGTAGGTGATTATCTAGCTGATTACAAACAAGCATTTATTGATGTTTATCCAGACAGTAAAGACAACACGCTAGATAAAAAACAGTATCGCAATAAGCTGTACGGTATGACCCACTTTGTTTTTGCGGCGAGTGAATACTACCAACACAATGTCGATGCTAAAGAGTTTGCATGGATTTTAGATCACTTCGAGCACAATATTGACCGCATTTTAAAAGATGCCACAGACGATATTATTGCTGAAGTGGGTATTAGCTTCTTATTAGCTGGCCAGCCAAACAACCCTGTTGTCAAGAAAACCCAGCAGCACATCATCAATGCATTTGATCAAAAAGAACAAATCATTTTATCACCAAGAGGTAACCCAGATCTGGTGATTGGCGAACACCGAAACGTATTAGCAATGATGTTACTTGATTGGCCGGAAAAGTTGCATAAAGGCCCGTACCTTTCAGAGTTAAAAGCGACTAAAAAGTATTTGCCCAAACAAGTTACGCCAATAAAAAAGTAACTCGTTCAGTTAAGTAAATTACCTTTAAAGGGCCCCTCGGGGCTCTTTATTTAATATTCGCAATACCATTTCAGATAATTACACTCCTATGGATAGAGCAAAATCAACGCTTGAGCAGTGGCGAATACTGCAAGCAGTGGTCGATTTCGGTGGTTACTCTCAAGCCGCAGAAAAACTCAATAAGAGCCAATCGTCACTTAACCATGCCGTCGCAAAACTGCAATTGCAACTTGGGGTACAACTACTTGAAGTAAAAGGTCGAAAAGCCTATTTGACCGAATGTGGCGAAGTGTTACTGCGTCGTTCTCGCCACATAACCCAATCTGTTAATGAGCTCGAAATGCTGGCTAATAACTTAGAAACTGGTTGGGAGCCAACATTAACCATTGCCCGTGAAATCATTTATCCAATGGAGCACTTAGTTGACGCTCTTAGTGAGTTTTTACCACAAAGCCGTGGTACAAGAGTCACGATTGTCGACACTGTCATTACCGGCACTGCAGAGTTAATCAATCAACAGAGTGTAGATCTTGCGATTTGTGGCGGGCCGCCTCCTAAAGGTCATATAGCAGAACCCTTGCTCGATATAGACTTTGCGCTAGTATGCCATCCAGAGCACCCACTAGCCCAAATGGGCATTATCGACGATGATCAAACCTTAGCACAGCATCTACAAATCGTTATTAAAGATACTGCCTTAGCGCCAAATACAGACTTAGGCTGGCTGAAAGCCGAGCAACGCTGGACGGTGAGTAATTTCCATGAGGCGATTACCATTTTGAAAAAAGGCATGGGATTTTGTTGGGTACCACAAAACCTTGTAGACAATGATCTCGAGTTACAATTATTAACTAAACTACAACTGCAAGGCTCTAGTAAACGTAGAGCAAATTTGAGCTTAGTGATCCCTAATCGAGATAAGCAGGGACCTGCCAGTGAATTACTTGAAGCCATTATCAAGCAACATCACCAAATTGAATAAGTGCTAATGCAATTTCGCGAGTTTATCTACCAATACTTCTCGTTTAAAAGGCTTAGGTAGATAATCATCCATGCCTGAGTCAAAACACTTTTGAATATCATCATCTAAAATTGAGGCGGTTAAAGCAATAATGGGCACAGGTTGAGTCGCTAATTGCTTTTCCAAATTCCGAATCGCTTTTGTCGCTTCAAAGCCATCCATCACCGGCATCATGCAATCCATCAAAATCACCGAAAACTGACCACGATGCTGCTTAAATTGCTCCAGTGCTTCTTGCCCATCATTGGCAATAAGATAAGGTAAATTAAGCTTGGCTAGATTTATTGATACAACTTGTTGATTAACCTTATTATCTTCAACAACTAATACCATTTTAGCTAACGTAGCTGGCTGTTTTTCTGCAGACATATCTTGCTTAGTATATGCAGATGCCTTTGGCTCAGGAGCAGTTAAATTCTTTAGCCCACTGTTTATTTTGGCATTAAACCCAGCAGTCGGTTTATTCTCAGCGTCATATATGTCTAATTGTTCAACCTGTTGTTTACTCTGCAGAGCAACAGATTGCAGTAAACTATCTAAGCGACTGCCGAGCAGTGGTAAAGTTATGTAACCTGCAACTAAATCACCAAAATCTTCTTTATAATGATGATTTCCCCGAGCAAGTAAAATAGCAATATTAGGATAACTACGTGAGACATCATGCAAACCCTGTCTATCCGCTAACTCTTCAGCATGCAAAATAATCACGCTCGATTGCTTTAATAAATCACCAATATTGGCAATATTATCGATTAACGCAAAAGGATAATGTAGACCTTTTAAGTTTTGTAGCAGTAAGGAGTTTGGATTAGTCGTACAATAAATAACATGAGTATTGCGTAGTTTAGGAGTAAGAACTTCATCATTTTGTAGCTCGAAATTGAGTAAAAAGGAAAACTCACTGCCCTCGCCTTTACTCGATTTTATCGCGATCTCGCCGCCCATCATGTTCACCATTTTGCTGGAGATGGAAAGACCTAGCCCTGTACCACCATAATTGACTGAGGTACTCGTTTCCTCTTGTTTAAACTCTTCAAATATTTGCTGATGCTTACTTTCGTCAATCCCAACACCCGTGTCTTTAACTAAAAACAACAATTTAATCGAGTCAGCTGTTTGCCCTTGGTTTTCTACCTTAAAATACACATAACCTTTGGCGGTAAATTTAACGGCATTAGAAGCCAAGTTCATAAGCACTTGACGTAATTTTTGCTCATCAGCTCGAATGTAATTGGGAATGCTCTCATCAAGGCTGATTTCAATATTAATATTCTTTTGCTGCGCCTTGGGGGCAATCAATGCTGCGGTGTCATAAATAATTTCTTTGACGCCACAGGTATGAGGACAGATCTCTAAATGACCAGATTCGATTTTAGACAGATCCAAAATATCATTAATCAACATTAATAAGGTTTGCGAGGATGAGTTAATCGTACTTAAATAATCTTTTTGAATCGCCGTTAATTTAGAATCATTCAGGATCTCTGTCATGCCTATAATGCCATTTAATGGTGTTCTGATCTCATGGCTCATATTGGCCAAAAACGCGCTTTTAGCTCGGTTAGCTCGCTGCTCTTTCTGCTTGGCAGAAATAAGTCCCGACTCCATTCGAGTAATTGCTAAATAGAGGTAACAAAGAATTGCAGCGATACATAGAACCAACAAAAACTCAGTGATCAATTGGGTGTTTACTAGTGCAGAAATGCTATGGTCGACTTGAGACGGAATGGTTTTAAAAAGTAGATTTAAGCTTTTTTCAATATTGTGAACATTTTGCCGAAATGCGCCGTGATAACCTTGAGACTCACTATAGCCTCGCCTTTGCATAGACTGTTGCAGTTGATAAAAAGCATGCTTAAAGTCGCTAAATGGTTGCTGTAACTCACTGCTTAAGCTCGAACGGCTCTCTATATGACTTTCAATATCAGCAAACTGCTTAGAAATTTCTACCAATAAACGCGGTTCAAAACTGTCAAAAAATTCGAATGTCGTCGACTTATTATTAATAATTAAACTAAATAATGTCGGATCGTCTAGCTCATTGACCCGCTGCTGCAACTGAATAGCATCGCGGTCAAATACCTGTAACAGACCCATTTGATGATTGCCGCCATGTAATCGATAAATCTCATTGGTGAGCAAAGTAAAAGAGCTAATATATTGATCAAGTTCACGCTGTGCTTGCTGGCTGTTAAAAGAGATATTTAGACCACTTTCAGCAAGTAAATGGTTAATTGATGTTAATTGTTGCTCTAGGCTTACTTTTAGCGATTGAAGCTGAGTAATATATTTAGGCTGTATACGGCTGATAAAATCCTTTTCGTTACGTCGGATCATTAATAACGTATTTGATGACTCAACAACCTTTGATTCAAGCTCTAATAACGCTGCTTTGCTACTAAATACATATTGTGTAACTAACACATTAACAATAACCAGCATAAAGATAGCTATGCTACCTGCAAGCAAAAACTGCTTTATGGTCCAACTTCCTTGTTTAAACATACTGCAATTACTCTAAAACCTTGTAATCATCTAACAATAGGTTATTAGTAAAGGATTCACCAATAAATAGCTGATTCAAAGCGCAAAACACCATCCAAATGTGATTCATTTTGTATCAAGGATAGTTCGGACAATGTAAGGCATAAGCTTACAGCCTGCTTAGTTCATACTTTGGCTTTGCTTTGATTGGGGTTAGGAGTGAGATAGGGTTGGGATTCAGTTTGTTATTAATACCAACGATAAAACCAGTTGCACTTTTACATGCATAAAAAACGCATCTAAATGCGTTTTAATATCGATACCTTAGTCAAGATGCTTGTATAGCTCACCTACACCTTAATATCGATCAAACTACCAATCATATCCGATGATGTTTGAATAACCTCTGCAGATGCTTGAGCATGAATAACTGCTTGATTGGCATCAACTAATGCTTCAACCGCACTTACGCCCGCTGAACTCACACTAGTACCACTGGCAGATTGGCTCGCACCTGCCACATCAATTGTAGCTTGGGTTAAATCAGACTGTGCCGACTGAAAACCATTTTGCCCTGAAATTATACTTGGTGGGATCTGCATAGCATCACCTTTAAAAATCACTATAAGTGATTAAATTATCTTCTAAACTCTATTCGATGTACAGAAAATTCAAAACAAACATGCACATATTAGCTCAATCTATACTCCTGTAGACTACAATAAATACATCGTTAATTTCCGCGCAATAAATAGCCTTTAATATAAGAAAATGATAGCCTTATCGTATAAAAATACCGCTATGAACTGACACGTTGAAGAGGGTCGCTAAATGGATAAAATACGAATTCTGGTCGTTGACGATGATCCTTTCTGCTCAAGCCTATTATTATCAATCCTAGGTGATGACTATCAAGTAACCACGGTCAATTCAGGTTTAGACGTCATAGATATTTCTACGGTTCAAAAGCCAGACTGTATCTTTTTAGATATCATGATGCCCGAAAAAAATGGCTATCAGGTACTCAAAGAGCTAAAAGATAACCCGTTAACCACCGCAATTCCTGTCGTGATTGTTAGCGGTTTAGCTGAAGATTCAGACCAAGATCTTGGCCTAAGGTTAGGTGCCAGCGGCTATATAGGTAAACCTATCAACCCTGCAGAAGTGTTTAGGGTACTAAAAGAATGCAAATGTAATACTGCTTTGGACTCAAAATAGTTAATCACTCGCGCTATTTGAAGATGTAGCTCCCTATTGCAGTCACTTATTGTTTTCATCAAAGAGAACATGGGATTGAAACAATTAGTCTCGCTTATCTTGTTTCTTAATAGGTGTTTTATCAAATATAAAAAAGTACGAAGCAAAGACTCCGGCTATGGTAAGAACTGTTATAACTATTGTTTCTAGCATAATAGCTAACCTCTTTTTTATTGTTTAAAGCTCAGCGCTCACTATATCAACGCTCACTACATAAGCACTAGCGATTATTGCAATGGTTATGGCACAGTTATGGTTACATAGCGGCAGTGGTTAATAGTGGCTAGTGTTAATAGTGCTCTGTTTAACAGTTCGCAGGTTTAATCAAAACAAGTATTAGCAAACATTAGTGCTGAATGCCACTACCGTAAAACGTCTTGTCGCAACTTTTACACTGCATTTTTATCGGTAATGGCTGCAGCCCTAACAAGCTTAAAATACCTAAGCCCAGTGGAAAACTGATTAAGTTTGGTAGAAACTTAAATCTAACTTTTACTTGCTTGCTCTGGCAATAACGACACTGGCAAAATAAGTTTAACTCCATTTTCTTTTGTAGTGATTTCATCCTTGTTCTCCCTCAAATTTTTACTTTCCTTGTTATAACACTACCAACCCGTTTCCCAGTCTTTCCATACAGGATTCAATCCGCGTTCAAGCATAGCTTTAGCGACTAGTTGCGGCGAGCGCTCATCACTAATTTCAAACTGGTCGAGCTCTGTGTTGGGCTCAACATAACCACCAGGTTGAGTTGAACTACCCGCGCTAACATTTGTTACCCCAAGCGCAAATAAGTTATCCCGCAGCTTTGGCGTTTCTCTAGTCGACAAACTGATTTCAAGTTGCTGATTAAAAAGTCTAAATGCACAGATCATTTGCACTAAGCCTTTATCTGTAAGCTCAACTTTTGGCCCCACGCCGCCAGTGCAGGGTCTAAGTCTCGGCAAAGAAATACTGTAACGACTTCGCCAGTAGGTCTTTTCTAAATAAGCTAAGTGATGGCCCATTAATAATGCATCTAGGCGCCAATCATCAAGGCCTAGTAATACGCCCAAGCCAATTTTATCGACGCCAGCTCGCGCTACGCGGTCGGGGGATTCTAGCCGGTAAGCAAAATCACTCTTTTTACCTCGAGTGTGGTGCTCGCTATAAGTTACAGGATTATAAGTTTCTTGATATAGCATCACGGCATCGAGCCCTTCTGCTACAAGCTCCTTATAATCTTGCTCTTCTAACGGCTGCACTTCCATGGCTACATGACTAAACTCGTTACGAATTAGAGGCAGCATTTGCTTAAAATAAGGCACACCCACTTTCGTTTCATGCTCACCGGACACCAGCAAAATTGAGTCATAACCCATGGCTTTTATCGGCCGAATTTCATCTTGAACTTCATTTTCAGACAGGGTCTTACGCTTGATTTTATTGCTCATGGTAAAGCCGCAATAATCACATTCATTCGCGCAAAGATTCGATAGATAGAGCGGAATATACATGCCAATACTCGCGCCAAAACGTTGCCGAGTAAGGGCAACCGACTGCTGCGCCATCTGCTCTAGATATAGCTCCGCAGCAGGAGATAATAACGCCAGCAGACTGTCTAAATCGCCAGCAGGTCGCTGCAAAGCCCGTTCAACATCTTTGTTCGTTGTTGAATAAAGCCTGAGTTTGAGCTCAGCTTGCGATAACTGCTTAAATACATCAACAAAACTTTTTTGTGTATTTGCCATTTTGTCTTCAGCGTTATTCATTCAAAAACCCTGTCAATGGACTGGTATGCTGAGCTTGTTGACTCACAAGCCCTAACCCTGCCATATAAGCTTGCCTACCTGTATCAACAGCTTGGGCAAAGCATTGCCCCATCGCAATCGGATCAGCACTACTTGCAATTGCAGTATTCACCAGCACAGCATCGGCGCCCAACTCCATTGCATGGGTCGCCTGTGAGGGGGCGCCAATACCAGCATCAATAATCACTGGCACATTGGCTTGCTCAATAATGATTTTCAAAAATGTTTCAGTAGCCAAACCTTGATTAGAGCCTATGGGGCTGCCTAGCGGCATGACAGCTGCGCAGCCTACTTCTTCAAGTCGGCGACACAACACAGGATCGGCATGCACATAAGGCAGCACCACATAACCTTGCTCACATAAAATTCGCGCAGCTTCTAATGTCTCAATAGGATCTGGCATCAGATACTTAGGGTCGGGATGAATTTCAAGCTTCACCCAGTTGGTGCCTAACATTTCACGCGCTAAATGAGCTGCAAAAACCGCTTCCTTAACGTTTCTCGCCCCAGCAGTGTTAGGTAGTAGTTTTACCCCACTATCAAGCAGTGGCTGTAATATATTATCGCTACCGGTATTTAAATCGAGGCGCTTTACAGCCAAAGTCACTAACTGCGACTGAGAAGCTTTGATCGCTGCCAGCATGGTTTCAGGCTGAGCGAATTTACCAGTACCGGTAAATAATCGAGATTCAAATTGATGATCCGCTATGGTTAACATATCAGCCTCCGGCTACCACTGAAAACAGTTCTAATTTATCGTTCGCTTGGCATTGAGTCTGTTGCCAAGTCGCTCTAGGCACTACGCTACCGTTTACCGCTACGGCGATAGCCGCTAGCTTTATGCCCTTTTTTGAGGCGTAAGCTTCTAGTACGTTATATAAACAAGTTTCAAGTTCAACTTGTTCGATTTCATCGTTAATAAAAATGTTAATCATCGCAGAGCCTTTACCTTCTCACTGATTATTTCTAGCGATATTATTGCTTGTGTCACTCACGCTGCCTAACGGCTGTACGTTATTTAAATAATTTGAATAACTTAAATAATTTGAGTCATTTAGGCTGCTTTAGTCACTGTTTATCATGCTAGCCATTCACACACTCATACTTACTGAGTTCATGACCACACACCAAACAGCTTTCATCGCGCATAAGCGTTAATTGCCGCCAACTAAACTGTTTACCATCAAATCGATATAAATTACCCACTAACTCGGTATTTCCCAGTAATAGCTGCAGCGCTAACAAGCTCTGCATAGACGCAAGTGTGCCAACCATAGGCCCTAATATACCGACGGTTTGACATGTTTGATTGACCTGCATATCTGCAGGGAATAAGCAGTGGTAGCAGCCACTATCTGGACGAGCTTGCTGATCTACACATAAAAGCTGGCCTTGAAAATGCGCCGCAGATGCCGAAACTAAGCTAATTTGTTGCTCAACAGCAGTGCGATTAACTAAGTGACGCGTGCAGAAATTATCACTGCAATCTAACAACAGATCATATTGACCTTGATCGCCAAAGATTAGCTGAATATTGTTATGGTTTAAGTGTTCACCCACTGCCCGAACTTGAGTATTGGGATAGGCAATACTTAACTTAGTTTTCGCCACTTGTGCTTTATTAAGGCCAAGATCCTGATCGCTAAATAACAGCTGACGCGGTAAGTTTGAGACTTCAATCCTATCGCCATCCACCAGCGTAATATTGCCCACACCAGCAGCGGCAAGATATTGCGCAACTAAGTTACCTAACCCGCCCACGCCAATCACGATGACATGAGCATTAGCAAACTGGAGTTGACCAATTTCGCCCACTTCAGCTAGCAGTACTTGGCGTGAGTAACGTAAAAAATCACTATCGCTTAGCGCTGCTGTAGTGACCATGGGCTCAGTGCTGCTCTTTATTTTAGCGCTGCTGTTATCTGCAGTTATCTCTGGCTTAACCACAATTACGCCTCCACCAGCCAAGCAGCTGTTAATGCTTCAAATGCAGCTTGCGGATCTTGTGCCTCAGTTAGTGCACGTACCACGGCAATATCATCAACTTGCGTTGCTTTGACACTGGCAAGGTTTGACGCGTCAATCCCACCAATTGCCACTATGGGTAACTCCCCTTTCATCAACGACACGTAGCGAGCTAATTTTGCTAAGCCTTGGGGCTTTGACGGCATAACCTTAGTTGTAGTCGGGAAGATATGGCCGAACGCGATATAAGATGGCTTATGCTGATAAGCTAACAAGATCTCAAAGTAACTGTGGCTAGACAGCCCAAGTGCCAGCTTTGCAGAGCGCAGCTGTTCTAAGTTGCTGGCAATGAGATCTTCTTGACCTAAATGCACCCCATAAGCTTGATGTTTAATTGCCAATTGCCAGTGATCATTGATAAATACTCGCGCCTTGTAATCTCGGCCAAGTGAAATAGCCCGAATAATGCTTTGTTCAAGTGTTGGAACACTAGGATCCTTTACCCTTAACTGGATTGTTCTAGCACCGGATTTGAGTAAAGTTTCGAGCATTTCAACATCTGCAACCACAGGGTAAATTCCCAATGGCTCATCAATCTGCTTAAAACTGCTTTGACTGATGGCATCGTCACTCGAACTTAGTGACACAGGTTTAATATCACTTGCTGTAATGGCTTTAATAGATGGAAAATTGTTTAAATCTTTAGGCCAAGCAGTTCTAGCTAAACAACCAGGCCCTTGACCGACTTGATAACCAGCCTTAAGTCCAGCATTAACATAAGCCTTAGCGACCACGACAGCATCATTGAGCACAAAGCCATGAGCCATAACAGTAGCAATTGCCGAAGATAATGTGCAGCCTGTGCCATGATTATTACCAGTATCAACCCGCTGATTCGACAACCAAAAACTTTGCCATTGATGTTTATCAGAGATCCCATCAACATCAGTGCAAACGAGTAAATCGTTCGCTTGTTGATGACACCAAGCAGGTCCGTTATCACCACCTTTTGCCAGCACTGAAGTATTTAAGGCTTCAGATAATTTTTTAGCTGCTGCAATGCACGCATCAACGCTTGTAAGCTCAGTTGCTGCAAGTACAGCCAATTCACTCACATTTGGCGTGATTAACGTTATTAACCCTTTCAATGGGGTGAAATCTAAGCCACCACCATTTGCTAGCGCATCTCCGCAAGTTGCCACCATGACGGGATCTAAAATAACCGCCACGTTTTTGCCTGATTGCAACCAATTTGCTTGTTCAGCAGTTAACCATTTAGCTAATAGGTTTATTTGTGCCTGATCGGCAAGCAAGCCAATTTTTATCGCCGCAGGCGGCAAATCACTGGCTAAAGTATCAAGTTGAGATTGCAGCATTGGGTTTGAAACTGATTCAACCAATGCCACAGTAACCGAGCTTTGCGCCGTTACCGCAGTAATAACACTGCAAGCGTGGGCTTCAAGATCTGACATCGTTGCCAGATCAGCTTGAATACCCGCACCACCGCCACTATCTGAGCCCGCAATAGTCCAAACAATTGGACGATTCACAGATAACGCATCTGGGTTTGCCATGGTTAATCCTCTAGTGCTACATCAGGCTGCTTATGGCTTGCTTCATGGTAAAGTTCAGCGCCTTTGGCTTTAAAATCAGCAGACATTTGCGCCATTCCTTGAGCCTTTTCAGCAGCAAGCTTTGAGCTTTCTAAAGCCCCATAGGATTCATACTCAGCAGCAGATTTGATATCAATCGCTTTTGATTCAGCATCTCTCTCTTGCGCCGTGGCATAATCGCGTACTTCCTGGGTAATTTTCATCGAGCAAAACTTAGGGCCACACATAGAGCAAAAATGAGCCACTTTTGCGGATTCTTGCGGTAGTGATTCATCGTGATAAGCACGGGCAGTTTCAGGATCTAAACCTAGGTTATATTGATCTTCCCAGCGGAACTCAAAACGTGCCTTTGATAGCGCGTTATCGCGAATTTGTGCGCTTGGGTGGCCTTTTGCCACATCACCTGCATGAGCCGCAATCTTGTAGGCAATCAATCCTTGTTTAACATCTTCTTTGTTTGGCAAACCTAAATGCTCTTTAGGGGTGACATAGCACAACATCGCGCAGCCATACCAAGCAATCATTGCTGCGCCAATACCTGAGGTGAAATGATCGTAACCCGGTGCAATATCAGTCGTTTGCGGGCCTAAGGTGTAAAATGGTGCTTCATCACAGGCCTCGAGCTGCTTATCCATATTCTCTTTAATGAGATTCATTGGAATATGACCAGGGCCTTCGATGATGGTTTGCACATCGTATTCCCAAGCGATTTTGACTAGCTCACCTAAGGTTTCAAGCTCTGAGAATTGGGCTTCATCATTGGCATCGGCAATTGAACCTGGGCGCATACCATCACCTAATGACAGCGACACATCATAAGCTGCGCAGATCTCACAGATCTCTCTGAAGTTTTCATAAAGGAAATTTTCTTTATGGTGCGATAAACACCACTTCGCCATGATAGAACCACCGCGAGAAACGATACCGGTTAGGCGTTTAGCCGTCATCGGCACATAACGCAGCAAGACGCCAGCATGAATCGTAAAGTAATCAACGCCCTGCTCGGCCTGTTCAATTAACGTATCACGGAATGTTTCCCAATTTAGATCCTCAGCAACGCCATTCACTTTTTCTAGCGCTTGATAGATAGGAACCGTACCAATAGGTACTGGGGAGTTACGAATAATCCATTCACGGGTCTCGTGAATATAACGACCGGTAGATAAGTCCATTACCGTGTCTGCGCCCCAACGGGTCGACCAAACCAGTTTTTCAACTTCTTCTTCAATCGATGATGTCACCGCTGAATTACCAATATTGGCATTCACTTTCACCAAGAAGTTACGCCCGATAATCATTGGCTCTGCTTCAGGGTGGTTAATGTTCAGCGGGATAATCGCGCGGCCGCGGGCAATTTCTTGTCTGACAAACTCTGGAGTAATCGGCTCACCAATCACTGCACCGAAACTCTCACCTTTATCTTTTTGGGTAAGAATGGGATCGGTTACTTCAGATTTAGCCATGTTTTCACGAATGGCAATGTATTCCATCTCTGGGGTGATGATACCTTGGCGGGCATAATGCAACTGAGTAACACGCTTGCCCTCTTTTGCGCGGCGCGGCGGCAATAAAGACTCAAAACGTAAGTGGTCTAAGCCATCATCGGCAAGACGTTGCTGAGTAAAACCTGAGCTTGCTCCTTGCAATTGCTCAGTATCACCACGCTCTTCAATCCAGTTTTCACGGAATTTTTCAAGACCTTTACGCACATCAATCTCAGCATCAGGATCTGAATAAGCACCAGCGCAGTCGTACACTTTTAATGGTGGATTAGCTTCAAAAACAGGGTTTTGTTCATCACCACCAATCAGGGTATCGGCTTGGTGGATTTGACGCATACCGACTTTAAGATCCGTACGGCTGCCTTCAAGATAGATCTTTTCTGAATTAGGGTGCTGTAGTGGTTTTAGGTTATCAATAAATTGTTGTGCTTGAGCACGGGTTTCGCGACGATTTGACATTAGCAAACTCACTTTTTGTAAGAAATGAAGTTGCTTGCCAGGAGAAAATGAGAATGTGAAAAGTTGAACATATAACAGGTGATAAAACACCAGTTACACGTAACCACCGAAATGCTGCTTTTGCTTATTATAAAGTCATTTTATGCAGTTATTTCGCTTGTTTCCTTCGCAGGTTCTAGCCTGATCAGGTTCAACGGATCCCGAATTAACGGTCTCAGCCATATGGCACTCCGACAAGATGAACTGGCAGTATAGACCTATCCGCAGGTGAGATACAAGGGCTTAAAAAGTTATTAGACCAGAAGTTAATAGCAAAACTTTAGATCTTCAACCAACTGAAATTTAATAACTAAACTCAAATTCACTACAAAAAATCGCTACTAATATGAATTTTAATCAGTCAACAACATCCAATAAAACCTCGATTATCAGTATTCTAATTTTGCGCGTTAACGACTTATCATGCGCTGCTCTAGCCGTTTATCAATTGCCTCTTTAATGGTTATTTTGACTTTGTCTTCACCGCAGTTAAACCAATAGCCAAGGTTTTCTGCATAAGGGTTAATTTGGTTGCCATTTTTGACAACCCGGTAGCAATCATCACCGTGTTTTTCCACTCTATTAGGGTCTAATTTATGCTGAGTGGTGATAATTTTACTGTACTCATCCTCCTGTAAAAATATCAACTCTTGCATATCGCCATCCATCTCACTTAATGAGCGTTTTTGAGTATATTGGGCAGCACTGTTTGCCACTAATTCATCTAACTGCCTCGCTCGCTGTTGCTGCAAATAAGATTGGGTATAGCCACGGGTAACAGAGGTATGATTTAAGTTGTTATTTTGGATTTTATCGGTTTTATATTCAGCGATTTCAGCGCCTTTTTTAGACTGAACCCTCTTAATTTTTTTAGGCTCTTTTGGGGCTAAATCCTTTACCAATTTAGGCGCTGGCTTAGTTTGTATCGTAGAGACCCGTTGAGTTGCTGCCTCTGTAACAGAGTCTACTGTTTTAATCCTTTCAAGCTCGTTTACTTCAGTATCACTTGTACTCTCATTTTCCATTTCGGCTTGTGAGTTGTCAGTCTGTAAACTGGTTTTGTCTAAAGCAGCAACGTACAAATAAGACTTCATCGCTGCTACGGACTCTTTTGGCTTTGTTTGCTCAGGGACGGTCCAAAAGTAGTCGACCAACACAATCAAAATAATATGCAGTAGTAAGACCGCAATAAGCGTCCAGAATATTCGTGACTGGGTAAGTGCAGAGTTAAAGCCTGAATTGGCACAAGTACTAACAGAATTTTTGCTATGACTATGTGTATGGCTATGGCTATGTGTATGGCTATCGGGAGTAGCGTCAAATAAGTTGGCAACAAACGGATTATGGGGAAAAGGCTCAATTTGAACACTAGTATCTGTCGAATTGACGGCATTAACGCCATAAAAAACCGTTATCAGCTTATCGTCATTATCAAGTGCGTTTTGACTGCGGTTATGCGCTGTAAATATGCCAGCCTGCTTTGAATTGCTTAGGCTGTTTTCTCCTAGATCATTTTGGCAGTTATTTTTGCAAGTTTGATTACTGCGAGTGTGGTCTGACATTCCTTGTGTACATCCTTGAGTTATCCCTATTGCTGTTTTAAGTCCTATTTGGCACAGTGTATTTGCTATCGTTGCAGGCTCTATACCTTATATAGCTATGGTCTCTCATTTAACCACCGCCTCACATTCAACGATAGTTTAGAGCAAGCTTATTAATATAAGTTCCCTATCGCTAACGAGGAGTTATGAGTTATCAGTAAAAATTTTAGCGTACACGTGTTAGCTAAAGCGATGGCTTTTCAAATCAAAACTGTTACACTGCCCCTAATTGTGGTCTAACCAGAAGTCTTTTATACGATGGCAGTAGAGCAAGCGACAGTATCAAAAAAGCAAACACCTCCAGTAGCAGCGAAGCAGATCACTCAAGCGAGTTACTGCGCTAAAGAAGAATTGGCCAACAGTATTAGCCATGGTCTTGGGGTCGCGATTGGTATTATTGGACTACTTCTGTGCTTGTTAAAAGGGTATGACCATCTTAGTTTTATTCAATTAACAGGTGTGGTGGTTTACTGCGCTAGCTTCATCTTATTGTTTCTATGCTCTACCCTTTATCACAGCGCCACATCACCGCTTTTAAAGCATAAATTAAAAATTGCCGATCACTGTGCTATTTACCTTTTGATTGCAGGCACTTATACGCCTTTAATGCTTATCACGCTTACTAGTAGTGATGCAGATTGGGTTCTAGTCGCCATTTGGTCACTCGCGATAGGCGGAGTGCTTTTTAAAACCTTATTTATTGGTCGCTTTAAGGTATTCAGCTTAATTCTGTACCTTGTTATGGGCTGGCTATGCGTGACAGTGATGCAAGACTTGATCGCTAATATGTCAGAACTCGGGTTTTATTTACTCTTAGGTGGCGGGTTATTTTATAGCTTAGGGGTCATATTCTACGTAGCGAAGAAGATCCCGTTTAATCATGCTATTTGGCATCTGTTTGTATTAGCCGGTGCAGTGTGTCACTTCTTATGTATCTATCTTACTGTGATTTAACGGCATTAGCACTTGGTCGATTGACATAATTAAGTCTAATGCAGCAGTCATCAAAGGCTCATTCGAGAATAAGGCGCAATCTGCGCCTTATTAATAGTCAACTTACTGGCAAAAACGCTTAAATTCTACCTGTAAGCATTGAGCCTCTGTGTTCATATTGGCTTGTTTAAACAGCTCAATAATGCACTCCACTGTACATAATCCGCCTTCCACTTGATTACGGCGCAAAGTAAATTCTGATTTAGTGGTTTCCGTAAGGCAATAGCGCGCTGCGGTCTTTAAATAAGGGCTTTGACGCAACATTTTTCGTGCTTCTTGCCATGTCGCATCTATGATGACTAATGTTTCCGGTAACTGCTTCAGCTCTCTGTGCTGCGTCAGCACATCGTCTGTATTTTCTAACGATACTTCAGTTGTTAAGGTCTCGGTAGAAAGTGTCTCTTTTGGGAACAAAAGCGCAGTACCTTCTAAAGCCAATTTATCAAGCAGTAAGGACGATGGTGTCACCCGTGACCAAATAATGCGCTGACAATAATCACCTGCATACTGCAGTGCAATATTGCCGGTATTGGTCGGTCGAGTCGCTTCGCGCTCATGAGTTAAAAGGATAATTTGCAACGGTATGACTCTTAAATAAATTACCGCCGCAGTATATACCTAAAGCGCTTATGCCCCAAAGCTTCATCTAACCAGCCCTTTTTTACTCAGCATGACAATGAAGCTTAATCATAAAAATCATAGCTAGACTCACTAGGTTAATACTTAGTGAAAATCACGGGAACGAACAGACAATTTATCAAGTTCGTGAGAAATATCTTCAAGTTTTCCGGCAACCACATGAGTCACTCCAGATTGCCGCTCTAGCACACCACTGACCTTCATAATCTTTGAAACTAAATAAGCTTGTCGCTGCGCCCTTGCTGTAGCAATCCAGACTACAAGATTAACGTTTCCGGTTTCATCTTCTAATGTAATAAAAGTCCCCCCTGATGCAGTACTTGGCCGCTGCCGACCAACAACTAATCCAGCAACAGTAACAACTTGGCCACTACGGCAATCCTCAAGCGCTTCAGCTGTGATACAGTTATGCAAGCAAGAGCGAGCTAAACGAGATCTTGCTCTAAGCATTGCCATGGGATGCTCGCCTAATGTCATGCCTGTATAAGCATAATCGGCTTGCATCGACTCTGCAGCCGTAGGTGGTGCCAGCTTAGGAGTCGACTCAGGTTCAACCTTGAGATGCTTAATCATGTGCACCTGTTGCTTAGCAACACCTTGCATTAATTCACTATTAGGTGATTGATGCGATTTATCTTGAGCACCTCTTACTCTATCTAACTGATTCAGCTCATCTTCTGCAAATAGCGGTAAACTCTGCTGACAAGCCGACAATTGCCAACGAACTTGGTGTCTATGCCCTGCAAGGGTTACAAATGCATTCGCACTCGCCAAAATTTCAAGTTCATGGCGAGCAATCCCTAGTTGATAGATTTGCTCAAGCTGATGAAATCCCTGTTTAGGCCTTAACTCTACAAGGCGAGCACACTCTTTTTGGTTAAGCCCTTTTACTAATCTAAAGCCTAAACGTAACTGCTGCTCACCATGTTCATCAGGCTCTAAAGTATGCTGCCACTGACTATGGTTAACACACACCGGCAAAACATTTACCCCATGGCGTTTCACATCTTGAATTAACTGTGATGGGCTATAAAAGCCCATTGGCTGACTATTTAATAAAGCGCAGCAAAATGCCGCCGGATAGTGGTATTTCAAATATGCTGAAACATAAGCAAGTAGGGCAAAACTCGCAGAATGTGACTCAGGAAAACCATACTCGCCGAAACCTTTTATTTGCCGGTAAATTTGCTCGGCAAACTCTGTTGAATAACCCCGACTTTGCATACCGTTTAATAGCTTAGTTTCAAACTGTTGCAGCTCACCAGAGCGTTTCCAACTGGCCATTGCTCGCCTTAATTGATCGGCTTCGCCACCGGAAAAGCCTGCAGCCACCATAGCTAATTGAATCACTTGCTCCTGAAAAATCGGCACTCCCATAGTGCGAGATAATACCGCTTCAACTTCAGCGCTTGGGTAACTTACCTGCTCTAAGCCGTCTCGGCGCCTTAAGTAAGGATGCACCATATCGCCTTGAATAGGGCCCGGACGAACAATCGCTATTTGCACAACTAAATCGTAATAACACTTAGGTTTAAGCCTTGGCAGCATTGAGGTTTGTGCCCTTGACTCCACTTGAAACACGCCAATGCTGTCGCCTCGTTGCAGCATTTGGTATACCTCAGCTTGCTCCCAACAAATATCTGCCATTGAAAATGCTTTAACTTGCTGACTTTGATAAGGCTCTAAACTATTCTCTAAACTATTCTCTAAACTATGACAGTTTTGCAGTGAATGATTATCGCAAGTTTGGTTTTTAGTATTGGTCTGGGTTTGGCTCTGGGTCTGAGAATGAGTAATAAGCTCAAAGCATTTTCGAATAGCTGTTAACATGCCTAAAGCCAACACATCAACTTTTAGCAGGCCTAAGCTTTCTAAATCGTCTTTATCCCACTGAATAACCGTTCTATCCGCCATTGCAGCATTCTCAACTGGCACCAACTCACTTAATGGCCCGGATGAAATAATAAATCCGCCCACATGCTGAGACAAATGCCGTGGAAAACCTAAGATCTCCTGCACCAAAGGCAATAAATACTGACCAATTCCCTCTTTTGGCACCAAGCCTTTAGCCTCTAACTGGCTTAGCCAATCAAACTCACTATCACGCCTATCGACACTGTGCAGTATATGTTCAATGTGTTGCCTATCGATGCCAAGCGCTTTGCCCACATCACCCATAGCACTCTTGAAACGATAGCTGATCACCGTTGCTGCAAGCGCTGCCCGCTCGCGGCCATACTTGCTATAGATATATTGGATGATTTCTTCGCGGCGCTCATGCTCAAAATCCACATCAATATCAGGCGGCTCATCACGCTCTTTTGACACAAAGCGCTCAAACAGCATATTGACTTTGGTTGGGTCAACTTCGGTGATCCCCAAGCAATAACACACTACAGAGTTTGCGGCAGAGCCACGGCCTTGATGCAAAATATGTTGTGACTTAGCAAACTGAACTATGTCGTAAATAGTTAAAAAGAAATACTCATACTGCATCTCTTTAATTAACTGCAGCTCTTTTATATATTGCAGTTTAACGGCTTTAGGCACCTTATGATTAAAACGCCAAGCTGCTCCTTTCTCGACTTCTTGAGCTAAATACTCACTCGCAGTTAAATGAGTCGGAACCACTTCACTTGGGTATTCATATCTCAGCTCATCCAAACTAAATTGACACTGTTTTGCTATCACTAAGCTGTTATCAATCCAAGCCTTAGAATAACGCTTAGCAATGGCATTTAACGGTTTTAATGCCGTTTCAGTGTTCGCAAGTAACAGCGAACCAGCTTGATCTAATTGGGTAGCGTGGCGGATACAAGTCAACACATCTTGCAATTTTTGCCGCTGCTCACAGTGCATACGTACATTACCAGCTGCCACGCATTCAATCTGTAAATGCTCTGCGAGCTTCTGCCATAATTGCAGCTTTAAAGCTTCACCAGCCAGCAAGCTTCGCTCCATAAGCAAATAGCAACGCTTAGCAAATACCGAAACTAACGCTAAACCAACTGCCAAACACTGCGCTTGATATGCTTGTAGCTGTTCAGCGAGCTGCACTCTTGTATCTAGCTCAGGCTTTATAGGTTGTGGCTGCCACAATAAAATACACTCATCTAATCCATCTAAAAGATCAGTAAATTGCAATTGATAAGCCCCTTTTTCTGCTCGACGACGCGATGAGGTTATCAGCTGACTAATCTGTCCGTAACCTTTACGGTTTTTAGCTAAGAATACAAATACACCTTCAGCTAAACGAAACTCCGCACCAACCAATAAACGGATTTGATGCTTCTTAGCCGCTTCATGGGCTTTTACTATGCCTGCAAACGAACACTCATCTGTAATTGCAATTGCGCTGTAGCCAAGTTTTGCCGCTTGCTCCACCAGCTCATGAGGATGAGAAGCGCCCCTTAAAAAGCTGTAGTTAGAAATAGCGTGTAGCTCGGCGTACATTAACTAAACCATCCATGCAGATAAAAACCACCTTGCTCTTGATAAACCCAGCACAGGCCGCCATCAACATGGCTAGCAATATAATAGTCACGACAATAACTGGCTTGTTGCCACCAGTGAGTTTGTAATCGCTCTGGCCCCTTTAATAGTTCAAACTCTGTTGTTGCTATTGCCTCTGGCTGAGCAAGTAGCCAAAAAGGTCGGCAAGCACCCAGCGCCAATCTATGTTCTTGCTGCTTAGTTTGTACCTTGCCAATACTGCTAAGTGCGGTACTTTGCCAACTATGCTCAGGTAAGTGCTCAGATACTGAGGTGATCCCTTTCACTTTATCGCTGCCAAGCCGTGCTTGTAAGCTCGATAGCAAGTATCGGCCTGCATCGTTTTTTCCAGCTTTTGCATGAGTTAATAAATGAGTTTGCCCTTGAGTGATTGGCGCAAATTTATTGGCATAAATACATAGCTCAACAACAGGCTGATATAAGGTGACGCGCTCAAGTTGCATACGACATAAACTAAGCAGTTCAGCGCTTCTATGTTCAGCGAAGGGGTAGTAAATTGTCAGATCTAAAGGCGCTAGCTCTCGGTCTCGATAGCCTAAACTTAAGGTCAGTGTTTGCAGTGCCAACTGGCGCTGCACTAAATAACCGGCGAGATCATCTAGCATTCGCCTTAGCGGGAAGATAATTCCCGGCATAGATTCAACTTCATAGAGCAAGGTTAGCTTTTGCTGATAATGACTTGCAGGTTCAAAATACGACATTGGTTGCGGCAATTTGCCACTGATCTTAGCCAATAATTGCAGTAACGGTTGACCGAAGCGCTGACCAAGATCTTTTTCGGGTAATGCGGTTAACATAGATAACGTATGCAACCCCATATTGGTAAATGCCTCGGATAAATAGTTTGATACCGGTAAAGCCTGAATGGGCAAAGTATCTAGCAACAAACTATTATGTTCATGTTGTAAATAACGGCTTTGCAGCTCCGCTTGATGTTGAAACTCTGATGCTTGCTCATTACGCTGGTAACCTTGCTCACACGATGCCTTATTCAAACTATGGGACAATGAAATAAATCGCGGTGCTTGTAACGCTAAAAGCTGAGCTGCTAGCGGTGTTTCAGCAATAGCAAGCTGTACGTCTAGCCCAAGTGCTAACGCCTTTTGCCCATATTGCTGAGCCAGATTGTCAATGCCATCAAATACTAAGCCCATGGAGCTAACTTCTAACACTAAGCAGTCATCAACAAATTCATTCACTGAGAACTTACCTGCTTTTTTAACCAAGCTTTGGTTAAATACAGCACTATCATTAGTCAATTCCTGCTTGGCATATCGAGCGGCTAGCGAGCAATGCAGCGGCGCAACTCGGGCGCTAAAGCCATAACTCCACTGACAGAGCCAGTCAGAAGCTTGTTGAGTCACATGAGGGTCAAACTCTATCAGTACCACTTCCGCCAATAAGCTTTGCGCAGTGCTAATACTCATACCGCAGTGAATGCCTGATTGTATTGCACGATGATCACAGGCTAATACCTGTAATGACTTAGGTTCAAATAGCACACAGCCATCAATAGATTGCTGTTGATGCAAATACCTAAGGTATTGAAATGCCCATTGGGGGTAATAAGCTGCAAGCCATAGCATGTTGGTTTTCTCGGCAGTTCTTGTTCCGTTAGCGCTGAATCAATTAGGCGCTAAATGGCTAGCGTTATTGACAATGCTGAGTTTGAATGTCTGCTCTATTTGCAGATCTTTATCGGTTGTTACTCTATGAGGTTCAACATCAGCTAACACTTCTGCCGCTAATCTAGGTGTTAAATAGTTCGCCGTCCCAAGCAAACTTTCTTGTAAATGCGGTGGCAGTAACGACAAACTAAATGCTTTACTCGGCCAGCCACCACGACGCTTGATAATGTTAATGTTGCTATCACCACAGTGCTCCACTGCTCGAATAGTATTGCCACTATTAGCATTAACTCTCTTTTTCGTCTGCTCTTGAGAAAAGAGTTGGGTGTTAGCAGTTACTTTGGTGCTCATTTGCTTACGACTGAAAAATGAGCGTTTAAGAGTTAAGCGTAAATTAACCGGATGTGAGTTATCCGCCAATTTGCTCGGTAAATATAATAGACACAATGCTTGGCCTTTTTCTGCAGCCAGTTGCAGTCGTCTCGACTCAGTAATGGATAAATAATCCAGCCATGCCAATACCAAAGGTACAGCGCCACTACTCAATGCTTGCTCTATGGCCCATAACTGCTCTTTTCTGTCGCTGCTATCAATCCAAATTAAACGTTCAACTTCAATTCCTTGTAGTTCAAGCGCTTGGGGATTGGGAATATAGGGCGGTGCAACCAGCATGACTAATGGCTCTGCATGATTTGTATCAGTTGCGCTTGTCTTGCTAACTTTAGAGTGCTGCTCTGAAGCAAGCGTTTGCGATACAACACCTTGACCAATCAATTGCTGTAATAAAGGCAATACTAGCGTTAACTCGCCTTGGCCTGGGTTATCGTATAAACATTCACATACACCCTGTTTAGGCCAGCCATTATCAGCCAAGTGCTTATTAAGCAAAGAAAACCCGGTGCAATATGCCTCGTTCTGATGCTGCCATTGCTCGCCTAACCAGAGATCTTGTCGCTCAAGTAAATTGACTAGCGGCGGTTTTACTTTTAGCCCACTGCTTGAACGCTGATTAGTTTGCAGCCTAGATGCAATACTTGCCTCCTTTAATTCATCTACTGTTAACGCCTTCGCGTAGCTCATCTTATGCACCTAATTTCGTCAATCAGCTACTCACCTTTCTTTTCGTCACTTAGCATTAATTTGCTTAAAATAACGCTGAACTAGGCAAGCATATTCAACGAACCAATAAACACTGTATAAAAACACAGTATAGTTATCTTTTATTAGATCGCAAGTGATCTTAACTGCAAAAAAAAGCGCTCCTCTAATAGAGGAGCGCTTGAGTGTTTAATTTACCACCGGGTTATTAATTAATGAGATAACCCGGCTAAAATAATAACTTACTTGTATTTTTTTACTTTCTTCAATGCAACTTGTTGCTTCAGCATAGAAAGATGATCAGTAAACACGATACCGTTAAGGTGATCCATTTCGTGTTGTAGAACAATCGCTAAGAATTCGTCAGTATCAATCTCAAACGCTTTACCTTCACGATCAAGCGCTGCGACTTTAACCCCTTCGTGACGATTAACTTTAGCGCGGTAACCAGGAATAGATAAACAACCCTCTTCACCTTGGTATTGACCACGAGACTCAACGATTTCAGGGTTAATCAACACCATAGGTTGATCGCGTTCTTCAGATAAATCGATAACTAAAATAGCATGCAAGCTACCCACTTGAGTCGCCGCTAAGCCGATACCATCATCGGTGTCATACATAGTTTCAATTAGATCGTCGATAAAACCTTGCACAGATTCAATATCTGTTACCGGCACAGCTTTACGCTTCAAGCGTTCATCGGGGATCGTTAAGATGTCTAACACTGCCATACTTTTATCACACTAATGTTAACTAAAAAATTCGCGCTATTATGACCGAATCATCAATAAAGGCAATCTCGAGTTCCATTTAAAGTCAGCAATCCCTCTACTAGAGGGCTTATTAGCACAATAATCCACGAATCCCAGCCCTATAAACTCACCATATCTACCTACTTAAGTGTTTCTATTTTGCACAATTATCTCCACTTTTTATTAACATGTGATAGCATAAATCAAAATGTATAAAATATACGGAAAATAATATGACCTCTGCAGGACGCACTGCGCTGCCCCCTACATTCTTCGTTGCCAATACAATGGAGATCTTCGAACGCTTAGCCTGGTATGGTTTTTTCGCCCTATCATCTTTATATATGACCTCGCCACAAAACCAAGGTGGATTAGGTTTTTCAGAGCAAGAACGCGGCCTACTACAAGGGATGATCCCTTTCTTTCTCTACCTGTTCCCAGTATTAACCGGTGCACTCGCAGATAGGTATGGTTACCGCAAAATGTTTTTAGTTGCCTATGCCATTATGTGCCCGAGTTATTATCTACTCGGCCAAGTTGATACCTTTATGGGATTCTTTGTGGCCTTTATGGGGGTCGCTGTTGGCGCGGCCTGCTTTAAACCTGTCGTCACTGGCACGGTAGCCCGCACAACCGATGAAACCAATCGTGGTTTAGGTTTTGGCATTTTCTATATGATGGTTAATATCGGCGGATTCTTAGGGCCTTTCATCGCGGGTTATGTAAGAGCCATTAGCTGGGACTGGGTATTTATCATGTCGGCCTTTTGGATAGCGGTTAACTTTATTCCGGCCTATTTCTTTTATAAAGAGCCCACAGATCAAAGCCAGCAAAAAGGCAAACCGCTTAAAGCGGTATTTCAAGATATCCAAGAAGTACTGGGTAATGCTCGCTTTGCCATTTTATTCTTCGGCACGTTAGTTATTTTGATGTCTTATGGTGCTAAATGGATAACCGGTGAAACCACATTAATCATTTATGCCATTTGGTTCGCGGCACATATTATTTGGGATAAACTGGCTTCAACTCATAAGCAAGCTCCTTGGTACGCCCAAAAGATCAGTCTAGGCAATAAGCCCTTTGTGATTTACTTACTGATCTTATCTGGCATGTGGATGGTGTATCAGCAAATTTTTATCACGCTACCTATCTATATTCGCGACTTTGTCGATACAAGCGATTTAGTATTAATGCTTGCGCCTTACCCTGATCTACTGCAATTTTTTGCACCTGTTGATGTTAGCCTACTGCAAGCAGAACTGACTCGCCTTGCAAGTGAAGTGTCGAGCGGCACACTAAACGCCAAGCAGGCCTACTTTGAACTTGTACACACTAAAGTGATGGTACCTAGCATTGAAATCAGCCAAGCATTAACCGCTATAGCGCAAACCCCAACAATTGCGGCGCAATACGCACAAACTTGGGCTGTTGAGTATCGACAAGTTAATCCTGAATATCTTATTGGACTGAACTTCTTATCCATTGTGGTCATGCAATTGATGATCAGCCGTTTTGTAGAACGTTTCCAAGCGCTGCCCGTTTTGGTTGGCGGCACCATAATTCTGGCTCTTGGCACCGCTATTGGCGGTATTGCCCACGGCGCAATTATGGGCGGTGCTATGGTGCTGACCTCTATTTTAGTCTTCTCAATCGGCGAAATGGTCGCTTCACCAAAAAGCCAAGAATACGTAGCAAGCTTTGCACCTAATGATAAAAAGGCCATGTTTATGGGCTACTATTTTGTCTCTTCTGCTATTGGCTTTTTATTAGCAGGACCATTATCGGGCTATTTATATTCTGAAGTGGCTAAAGGCGCTGATAGACCCGACCTTATGTGGTACATCATAGGTGCGTTAGGTCTATTAACGGCGTTAGGTTTAGTGCTATTTCATAAGTTTGGTACAACGCCACAAGCTGAGGATAACGCGCTTGAGCTGGCTGAAATCAATTAGAAGCTGCACACAGAACTGATGTAGGCGCTATCGCCCAACAAAAAGCCCATATTGATTATCAATATGGGCTTTAAAATATAGCTAACATCAAAATTACAGCATAGAAATTAGAACTGCGAGCGAATAGCAAATACCCACTGGGTATCTTCGTTTTCAATTTGCTCTAATTTTTCCCAGTCATATTGGTAGCGAATCACCCAAGACCACTGCGGATTAATTTGATAACCCAGTGCTAACCAGCTTTTGGCATCATAACGTTCAACACCATCAATACCTGCGTTACCTTGCAAGTAAAACTCACTGTACCAATGCTCGGTCATCGGTTTTAACACTGTCATGCTAGCATTCGCTGCCGTGCTATCTTTATAGCGCTTAACCGCTAAATGGTTAACAGCAAGCTCGGTAAAGACTTGGGTGGCAAACCAACCTTGATGCTCGGTCATTAAACCCATTTGGTATTGATAGTGGCTTGATTTACCTTGTGGAGTATCGGTTTTACCGTGATCAACAGAGGCTCTAAAATTAACGTTACTGGCTGAATACAAATAACCTAAATGCCATTTATCACCATCAACATTGGTATTAGCTGAAAACTTTTGATGACTGGTTGCGAAACTACCACCGACTTTAAATGTATCGTCATCAAAACCAATAAAAAGCGAGTCATTTAAATTTAATGGGTCGGCAATATGGCGAAAGTCACCAGCAAAAGCTGGCGTCGACACTGCAGAGAGTAATAACAAAGACCCGATAACAGGACGTAAAGCCTTTACTGACATTATATATACCGTGAAAAAGGCGCTATTATTACTTTAGCGCTAACTGTCAGCAAGAGCTTTTACCTTATATTACAAGTGCGTAACCACTGGCAAACAGCAGAGATTTTTATTAACAGTTGCAACCTAGGATCGGCAGTTTTAGGCATACATATTATTAGACTGTTGATCTCAATATTATTAGAACTTACCGTAATACGAGGAGGTAAGCCTTATGCAACAAACCAGTAAACCTTCTCCGATGACGCAAATTTGGCATATTGTGTCTATGATCCCAGAAGGAAAAGTATGCTCCTACGGTAAAGTCGCTGACTTAGCAGGTCTTCCCGGCAGAGCACGTTATGTATCTAAAGCCTTAAAGGCTGCACCGAATGAACTAAAATTACCTTGGCACAGAGTGATTAACAGCCAAGGTAAAATATCATTTGCTGAGCATAGTGAACCCTTTATTGAGCAGATGCAGCGGCTGCGTAGTGAAGAGATCATTGTTAACCGCGGTAAAGTAAAATTATCAGAATATGAATGGCGCCCCGATATGGCAACCTTAGTCTTGTCAATGCCGTTTTAACGAACAGACATGAGGCTATTTACATGATTAATTTCCTAGCTTTTCCAAAGGAGTGGCCTTTGCTTAAAACACTTTCATCAAAACAGCTATTACCGCAAAAATCAGCGGCACTCTTGGCGCTTGGTTTTCTATTAACCAGTCACAACAGCGCAGCCAACACTACAGCACTTACGCCACATATGGCGGAGTATGAAGTCTATTACGGCAGCATAGAGCTTGGCCGAGCGCGTTATATTCTAGAAGCCCCAGAGGGAAATCTATTTAAATATCGGTTTGACAGTGATATTGGCCTATTAATGCTGTCGGACAAACGCCATATTCGCAGTGAGTTTACCTTAGAAGACAACAACCACCTTGTGCCCATGCGTTACTCCGTTGAGCGAACAGGTACAGGCCCAAGCTTTCGTGAGCAAGCCGCTTTTGCCAAAGCGCAAAACGTGGTTCATAGCCGTTATAAAGATGAACGTGCAAAATTCCCTTACGACACAGAATTGTTTGACCCTCTAATGGTGCAGCTACAATTTAGGCTCGATATGGAAGCCAATAAAGACGCATTGCATTACAGCATGGTTAAAGAAGGCGAAATCGATGACTATGATTTTAAAATCGTAGGGAAAGAGCGCGTTAATATCGACAGCGGCAGCTATCAAACCGTTAAGTTTGAAGTAGTACGTGATAGTAAAAAGCGACAAACATTTTTTTGGATGGCACCGGATTTAAGCTACTTGCCCATTCGGTTGTCTCATTTTGAAAAAGGCAGTAAACAATTAGATATAAAACTACTCAATTATCGATTTGAAGCAACGACTCCGACAGAGCAAGCACTAAACAATGAGGCCGCTCCACAGCTTGAAAGTGATAACCTTGAAAGTAACAAACAAGGCTAAGCTACTACAGCTAAGCGAACGAAAGCAATCGAGTCGCTTTCCAGCTTAGAAGCAAATCATAAAAGTCGATTATAAAAACAAAAAGCTCGCTAAGGATCACTTAGCGAGCTTGTTAATCAGTTATTTTCCCGTAAAGGGCTAACTCACAGATGAGCTAACTAACTCACCTTTTTGAAACAGTTTCCACTCACCAGGACTCAACACATTCCATTGCTCATCTTTAGTTAAAGGACGGGTAGCAATCACGGTAACAATGTCATTTGGTGTGGTTTCTTTATCGAAATCAATCACCACATCGGTATCAATCAATTTGGCTTTACCAAAAGGCGCACGGCGCGTGATATAACATAGATTATTACTACAGTAACTCATCAAATGCTCACCATCGCTTAGGATCATATTAAACACACCTAAGGCGCGGATCTCATCAGCTAAAGTCGAAATATAATGGTAAACCGCTAAGCGATCTTCGGGAGCGCGATCACCAAACTTTTCTACAACTTTATCCATTATCCAACAAAAGGCCATTTCACTGTCAGTATCACCCACTGCAGCAAAACGCCGAGCGACAAACTTATCTTCATAATCACTTAATTGACCATTGTGTGCATAGGTCCAGTATTGGCCCCACAACTCACGAGTAAACGGATGAGTATTTTCAAGTGACACACAGCCACGGTTTGCTTGGCGAATATGACTCACCACGACTTCGCTTTTTATCGGATAAGACTTAATAAGCTGTGCTACATGGGACTCACTGCTTGGGCGCGCGTCTTTAAATGTACGGCTGCCTTTACCTTCATAGAAAGTAATGCCCCAGCCATCAACATGTGGTCCGGTTACGCCACCTCTTTCGGCTAGTCCAGTGAAACTAAATACAATATCTGTCGGAACATTGGCACTCATGGCCAGTAACTCACACATTAATCTTCATCCCGCTCTATCTACAACTTGATACCTTTTATTCTAACCACTTGATCGCCTTTGGGGAATCTAAAGCGTTGCAAATAATTTAAACATTTGTTTGAAAAATGCTTGTATTAAAATTAACTAAGGTTTAGATTTTATGAGACACAGGTCTGACCACGCACTATAATTGTGAGGTAGAACCAAAAACAAGTGCCTTTAGGTCAACTTTAGGTCACGCATACAAGGAGAATTACAGTGACGACCCTACTTTGGATCTTGGCAATAATAGTTGCGATAGGCGCTTTTGCTTATCTCAGAGTCTCTCTACTCACCGCCACCCTAGGCACTGCTGCGGTATTAGCAGTAGCAACCGGTATAGGTAATGCAAGCGGCCTACTTTGGCTGGTTTTTCTTGCTGTTGCACTACCACTTAATATCAGCTCATTTAGACAAAATGTTATCACCCGCCCATTACTTAAAATGTATCGCGGCATCATGCCTGAAATGTCGTCTACTGAAAAAGAAGCGATTGAAGCCGGAACCACTTGGTGGGAAGCTGATCTGTTTGCAGGCAAACCAGACTGGAGCAAACTGCATAATTATCCAAAAGCTACACTAAGTGCTGAAGAACAAGCCTTTCTAGATGGTCCCGTAGAAGAAGTTTGTCGCATGTTAAACCAGCACCAAGTTTCCCATGAGCTTGGCGATCTTCCAGAAGAAATTTGGCAATACTTAAAAGATCACGGCTTCTTTGCGATGATCATTAAAAAGAAATATGGCGGTTTAGAATACTCAGCTTATGCACAATCTCGTGTACTGCAAAAGCTTGCAGGTTTAAGCAGCGAATTAGCATCCACCGTTGGTGTACCTAACTCTTTAGGCCCTGGTGAGCTACTTCAGCATTACGGCACTAAAGCTCAGCAAGACCATTATCTGCCCCGCCTTGCTCAAGGCCTAGAAGTACCATGTTTTGCCTTAACTAGCCCTGAAGCGGGTAGTGATGCAGGTGCTATCCCTGATTTTGGCATCGTCTGTAAAGGCGAATGGGAAGGTGAAGAAGTACTAGGGATGAAGCTCACTTGGAACAAGCGCTATATTACCCTTGCGCCAGTGGCAACGGTTCTCGGTCTTGCATTCAAACTTAGAGATCCAGACCAATTATTGGGTAACCAAGAAGATTTAGGCATTACCTGCGCCCTTATTCCAACAGACATTGAAGGTGTTGAAACCGGTCGCCGTCACTTCCCGCTTAACTGCATGTTCCAAAATGGCCCAACACGCGGTAATGAAGTCTTTGTACCACTTAGCTTTATTATTGGCGGCGCTGAAATGGCCGGCCAAGGCTGGAGAATGCTAGTTGAGTGTTTATCTGTTGGTCGCGGCATTACTCTGCCATCAAACTCTGCAGGTGGCATTAAAACCGCCGCACTAGCAACGGGTGCATATGCTCGTATTCGTCGTCAATTTAAGCTACCAATTGGTAAACTTGAAGGTATTGAAGAGCCAATGGCGCGTATTGGTGGTAACGCTTACCTAATGGACGCGGTAACCTCTTTAACTACAACGGGTATCGACCTTGGTGAAAAGCCATCAGTGATCTCAGCTATTGTGAAATATCATCTCACCGACAGAATGCAAAAGTGCGTTATCGATGCTATGGATATTCACGGTGGTAAAGGTGTGTGCTTAGGCCCGAATAACTATTTAGGTCGCGGCTACCAAGCAGCGCCAATTGCGATTACTGTTGAGGGTGCCAACATTCTGACCCGTTCAATGATTATTTATGGCCAAGGTGCAATTCGCTGTCATCCATATGTATTAGCTGAAATGGAGTCGGCATTTGATCCAGATGCAAGCAAAGGTTTACGTGACTTTGATGCAGCTATCTTTGGCCACATTGGCTTTACCACCAGCAACCTTGTACGTAGTTTCTGGATGGGCTTAACTTCAAGCCGCTTCTCTAACGCGCCATATTCAGATAAAACTAAACGCTACTATCAACAAATGAACCGCTTTAGTGCCAACTTAGCACTGCTATCAGACTTAGCGATGGCAACTCTTGGTGGCAACCTTAAGCGTAAAGAGCGTATTTCAGCGCGCCTTGGTGACTTACTCAGTCAACTGTATCTTGCATCAGCAACACTTAAACGTTATGAAGATGAGGGCCGTTTAACTGAAGATCTACCATTAGTTCAATGGGCTGTTGAAGATTCACTCTACAAACTGCAATCTTCACTCGATGAGTTACTGGATAACTTCCCAATGGGCTTAGGTATTGCACTACGTGCAGTGATCTTCCCATTTGGCCGCCCACTTAAACGCCCAAGCGACGTGCTGGACCACAAGGTGGCTAAAATCATGCAAACGCCTTGTGCCAGCCGTGACCGTTTAGGCAAAGGTCAATTCTGGACTGCAAGTGAGCATAACGCTGTGGGGATTCAAGAAGAAACCTTTAAAGATATCTTGGCTTCAGAGCCTATCTACGACAAAGTCTGTAAAGCTGCAGGTAAACGCCTACCCTTTATGTGGCTAGATAAAGTGGCAGCAGAAGGAAAAGCGCTTGGTGTACTAAGCGAAGCCGAAGTGGCGCTTCTAGAGCGTGCTGAAATAGGTCGTATGAAGTCTATCAATGTTGATGACTTTGACCCTGAAGAGCTAAAAGCACGCACGCTTGAATACGCTAAGCAGTTTGAGGCAGCCTAGCCTTTAACCAATAACTAGGTTCATTACGCCTAGGTTAATTGCTAAGCAAAAATACTAAAAAGGCTTAAGTTTAATCACTTAAGCCTTTTTTTATTTGCAGCTATCTTTAAAAATTACCGATTTATTGTTTCTTCAATTGTTTCATAAAGTCTGTCATATGCGGTTTGAACTGTTTAAACAGCTCTACATCGCGATTGTTTAACATGACTTCACCAAAGAGTTTTAACCCCACAGCAAAAGCCATGGCATCCGCTTCTTCTAGGTCCATTTTAACTTTGATCATCTCGACAATCTTAAAAATATCGTCATGATTACGCGTCTCAAACGCTAAGCGGCTGTTATCGATAGCCTGTCCTTTAGCATCTTCTAAGTGCTCTAGAGTGACTTTATATAAATGGCCCTTCATAATTAACTCCTTTGTAGAGTAATAAATAGGGTTAAAGTTGACTCACCATTAACTAACCACTTTACCCAACTCAAACTGCATATAAAAAAATCGTTCATCTTGCTGCTGGACACTAAAGCCAAAGCGCTGGTAAAGCCTGACCGCTGGGCTAAGTTGAAACACTTTAAGCTCAATACATTTTAAGCTCGCATGCTCAGCTATGCGCACGACTTCCATTAGTACCTGCTTGCCAATGCCTCTATTTTGAAAATGGCTATCAATTTGCAGATCACGAAGCTGACAAACGTTAGCTGCAACTGACAACCTCAATATCCCAACGACCTCACCATCGAGTGAGATCTGCAGGTTATTCAAATCCTTTGTCATGGTTAAGATAGTTGTACTATCCCAGTCTAGCCGGTACTTTTTATAGTATGGCTGCATATTGGTTAAGGTAAGCTCCGCTGCGCCAGCTAAATCTTTAGCGGTTGATAATTCAATCAAAGCTTCTCCTTTATTTGCCGTTTAGATTTGAGACTTTATCAAATTAACAAACTATTGAAGTTAACGCTAAAACGCATTGGCTAGCAACTCGCATTGCCGTACTGGAAGCTCGCTAAAGGACTTAATCCAAAGCCCTTTCATAAACTGAATAATATGCAGCTCTTAAACAACACTAGGCAGCTAAATCTAATGCTTGTTCTCGTAGGTAATCCATGCCAGCTAAGAAACCACTGAACATTTTTAACGCAATAAACTGCCCAGACTCGGTTGTTCTATAGCTATCACCATCTTTTATTAACGCGCCAGATGCTAATAAATAGATCAACTCTAACGGGAACGCCTGCCATAAGCTTTTACCAGTATGCGCCTTAAAGAGTGCATTATCTAAATGACCTTTGCCCATCATAATCATTAAATGGTGTTGGTTAATTGACTTATTGCTCAACATTTTATGATGACTAGTACCAACATTGCCTTGATTAATCAGTTGAATATAGCCATCAATATCAAAGCTAGATACTTGAAATTGTTGGCCAAAACGGCCAAAAGCGCCAGAGCCAACACCAAAGCAGTTTTCACCATCAAGAACATATTTATTCTCAACATGCTGGCCAAAGTTACGGCTATATGTCCAAGGGAACTCCATCGTATAACGGTCAGACATTGCCTGTTTAACCGCTAAAAACTGCGGCCACAAATCTCTAGGCTCCCCCGCTAAACATTTAGACTTTTTACGACTCTTACCAATTCCTAGCGTCAATGGGTAGGTAGTGATTTGATCTGGTTCAAGTTGGATCATCCGTGAAATATCAGCAACTACGCTGTCTGGTGTTTGGCCTTTAAAGCCGTACATTAGGTCAACATTCACCGTCGGGAAAAGCTCAATCCCCTTTTGGATATCAATCGCTTGTTCATCGCCTGAGCCAAATTTTTCAAAGCGACCACTGGCTTTTAATATATTGTCATCAAAGCTCTGCAGGCCTATAGACATTCTATCAACCAAACCATTAAGCAATTCGGGGTTGCCGGTTTTAAAATAGCTAGGATCGGTTTCACACGAAACTTCACGCACATGGGTTAAACTTTTAATAAGCTCAATAGTTTTAACTAACTCGTCTTCTAAGATAGTGGTGGTTCCGCCACCAATATATACACGATTAAACCGTAAGCCAGCTGCAATAACTCGTCTGATCTCTTTACGCAGTGCCTCAAAGTAAATCAGAGCTTTTTGTTGGTTATATTTAATTTTATGAAACGAGCAAAAACGGCACAATGTGTGACAAAAAGGAATATGAATATAGAGGGTTTCTATATGCTGCTCGTTGGTGAAGCCTACGGATGATTGCCCAAGTGGAAATGCTCTTGCGTCCGCTAAACTTAGCGACTGCATAATGGTATGTTGCATAACAATATCAAGGCTTTGTGTTGCTAAAGATAAACGTAAATCGGCAAATGACATAACTCACCTTGTGATGATGAATTTACCTGTCTCCAGGTAAGTAGGTGATTATTACCTTACCCCTGAGCAATATAGAAAAGTGTGTTATATGGCTGATGTTGATATTTTTTTTTAGATTTTACGGCAGCTAGATCACATAAAAGCAATGAACATTTCGACTGTTATTTTTTGTATCATGATAACCATCATCACCGTTGATTTACGACGTTCGAAAAGAGAGTGATTTTCAGAGTAAATAAGTAATGGTATGAATAGATAAATGCCAATTTAAAGTGTATTTTGCATATCTGAAACGACTAATTAACTGCTATCCGCAAAATGGGTCAGCGTTTAACATCAACATTGGTAACTAAGCTTTCATACTAGCAAGTTTTTATACATAGACACACAATCTAGACTTATTCCTCTAGGTGAATGATAACTTGATACTTGCTCGCCGATAAAACCACAACCGCGGTAAAATGGTGCAGCGTTTAAGGTCGAATCAAGCTTAATACTTGGGAGGTTATGCTCAATTGCAAGCGCTTCTAAAAATGCTAGCATCTGCTTAGCTGCGCCCTTACCAAAAAACTCTGGCTCAACAAAAATTGCATCTAGCATTCCAGATGTAATATTAAGTTTACCGCTTCCAATCACCTGCCCTGCAACCACTGATACATAGAAGTTATCAATAACATCACGAGTAAACTCAGTTGTTACCGTGCCTTGTGTCCAAAACTTGATTTGCTCCTCTGAGTAAAAGCCTGTGCACTTAGCAATAATACTGCGACTACGTAGCGCAAAAATGGCGTCAACATCTGAGTTTTGCGCTTTTCTGATAGCAATCATTTCCTTAGACAACCTTTGTTAAACGTTCAATATTATTAATACTATTGATTACTATCTTTTAATCGCTTTAGCAATAACGTCAACACCGAATTGAAAGCCTTGTTGGTCATAAGCCTGTGAGCTTTTATTCATAAACCCATGTTGGTAGGGAGTCACTTGCAGTTCAAGATTATCAAAGTTACTAATAATGGCCTCAACTTCATTCACGTTAAAGCCAGGTTCTTGTTGAGGGAAAATAACTTCCATTTTAGCGATAGGTTTAGCAGCTAAATATTGGTGGATACGAGTCGGATAAAAGCAGCGAAAGAGCTTATTTTTTGCTTTCAGCTCACCAGATAAACGCCAGGCTACATTGGCTCCAGCGCTAAAGCCAATGATCAGATCAGGCTCAAGTTGATGAAATAACGCCTCAGCCAACAAATAGTAATCTTCATGGCCACAACGCTCAATAAACGACCGATAAGCTTGTTGCTCATTTGCAAAATAATTGCGCTCACCTGCATAAGGGTCGATGACATGAACCAAATCAATGTTGTTTATATTTGAAATCAATAAGTCACTAGACTCACATACTCCAAATATGTCGGTAATTATCATTACTTTCATATCGTCATCAATCCTCGTTAATACAGGGTTAGTCACCTAAAGGCCGAATAAGTACATCACTCCATTGCTGCAAACTAACATTGAGCTTAGCGTGCTGATTCTTTATTCTTATTCGTACATGCCTCAGATTTTCTTATCTGCTCCAATTCTGCGTATAAGTATTCGGTAAAAAAACCATGCATCAAAAACCGCTGGCTTAGATCCCATGGGCCAACTAAATAGTGTGGGTATTTGTTATAGGCCATCTCAACGATTTCAGGTTTATCAATGATCCGACCAATACGGATTGCAATTGACTGATCTAGATTAAAACCGTTAATTGCATCTCGGTACTCATCGCGTTTGAGTAGAAAACAAAACAGGCACATAAATAATGCGTGAGCCGTTTCAAAGTCAATCACTTGGCTAGCTTTACGCTCAAGTTGAAAAGCTTGCATATCTATTGCTTGCCAACGCTGCCACGTTAACGCCGAGCGCGGTTTACATTCGGCCTCTTTAGCATCACCAAAATGATAAAAGGCATCAAATAGCTCTTGGTCATGCTTAACAAATGTATCGCGCAGCATGTCATCAACACACTTAGGGTAAAGATCGACGAATACCGATTTACCTGAGTTTTCAGACAAGAAGTTAAGTACATTCGATTCAGTAGCAAAGTGCCTTAAAATAAGAAGGTTGGCTTCAGGGGAGACTAGATTCTTACAAAACCAGCAGATCATCTTTTGCAGTAAAGTATGCCCACTAAACTGCGGGAAAGGTAAACGCTTTAAAAACCAAGTTAGATGCAACAATAGCGCAAAAAACAGCTGTAATATCGGTCTTAATGTCCAGCGAAAAGGATTATCAAGATCTTTAATCCAAAGCGCTAATGCGACCTTTTCTATCGGCAATGAATTATCTGCAGCAATTGCACGGATAAATGCACTCTGGCGTTGCTTAGTCACTATCTATCTCCTCAAGTTGCAAGATATAAAGCCTCGCAACCACTTTTGCGGTGCGCGCTATCGCCTTAATCGCTGCGTCATTGGTCGCTACACGATCTACTAACTTATATAACTCTTCTAGATGATGCTCATCGTTTTCACCATGGTAGCGCATAAACCGCGTGGCAGATTGAGGCAAATTAAGCTGCTCTTCAACTAATTCAGCCCACTTGCCAGCCATCTTGTTGCCTAAGCCTTCGATAATCCACATAGCACCAATAAGATCAATGGGGTTTTCTTGACTAGCACGATACATAAGAAAACCGTGCAGTGCTTCAGAGCCAATATTTTTGCTGGCAGCTTGAATCACGCTGACATCACCTCCGGTTGCAAGGTAATCACTTTCTAATAATAAAAAGTCTTTATGCTCGTCTTTAGCGTGACCAATTACCATTGAGCGCACATCAGCATAATCGCGATTAAAACTAGAGGCACAACGGGTGATCCAACGTGAGCCCTCAATCACCTGTTGGCGCAGGTTAAGCAGTAGTTTTTGGTAGTCTTGATGACTTAGTCTATTCTGCTCTAAGCGCTTAACGATAGGCGCCTTGGATAACGCAAGGTCGAAATCAAACCAAATCTTAAGTAATGACTGCAAGCAGGCTTGGCCCGAAGCTGTTAATACATGATCTGCCATTGTCTACTCCACTACAGTTAAGTGCATATAAGCACAATTGAATCGGCCGCTTTCCGGCACCATGCAAAACAGGGTTTCGCCCACAGTTAAAGAATGGCTCGATAGAAATTCATCTAACATAATAAAAATGGAGGCGCAGCCAGTGTTACCGCGCTCATAAAGGTTGGTGTACCATTTATCTTCAGGGATCTGCACACCGGCAACGCTAAGCATATCGACAATCTTGCTTTTAAAGTAAGCCGATGAAAAATGACATAACACATGGTCAACTTCATCGACGTTAAACATCTTATCTTGCTGTAACTTTAAAAAACCATTCACACCAACGGCAACAATATTTTCGAGTAAGCGCACGTCTTGACGTAATAACAGCGCTCCGGCCTGCTCTGCCTCGCTGTAGGTTGCAAAATCCTGCCAGCTTTTATCACTGTCTTTTGGCATACCAACTGACATACAAACCGGATATACATCTGCATGTGAAAAGCTTTTTATCCAATCAATACGCAGACTTTTACCGGTTTTTCTCGGTTGATTCTCTAGCAATAGCGCACCTGCACCATCTGATAGCATCCAGCGTAAAAACTCAGCATTAAAATCAATTTCATTGCCAGCAACTTGCTCATATCGCGTATGTTTAAATAAGCGAGATGCCAGTTCGCTGGCGATCACTAAAGCATTTTTAGTCTCTTGGGCTTTAATATTGGTATAAGCGGCTTTAAGCGCCATCATGCTGCTTGAACAAATCCCGTGACTGGTTTGTAGCTCAACACTGCTAATATCTAGCTCTGCTTGAATCATGCTACCAAAGCCTGGTAAGACTAAGTCCCCCTGACTCGTGGCAACACTGAGCATTTCTACCTGATTAGGAGATATATAGCTGTTACCTAAACAACTTTTGCCCGCATTAGCAGCCATTTCACTGTTTGAAATTTGTGTTTCTTGTTGCTGGTTTATCGCGTAATGACGAGTTTTGATGCCATTAGACTGTAAAATCTTCCGCTTTAGGCGGCTTTTTTTGCCATTAACTAAACCTAAGATAGTCTCAATCTCATCGTTATTTATGGCAGGCCCAGGCAGGAAGTGCCCGGTACTATTGATATATACACTCAATTAACGGCCCTCTTTTTCATCGCCACTCGAATACAACGAATATTCTCTTCTATATAGGGAAATACACACACAACGGCCATAAAGCTCAAGTAACTAACAAAATAAGCACTGCCACCGTGAGGTGTCTCTACCGGTACCAGAGACATATTGCCCTGCCAATTTAAGCTAATTAAATTAATAAATTGCGGCCAGTTAATGATAATAATGGTGATCAACATATACATTGGTAAGGTGCCGAGGTAGTTATGAGCATGCATTTCCCAAATCGAAATTTCCCGTTTGGGAGCGGCATATCTAACGTCAGCATGGGCAACCACTTCATGTAACACCCAAGTGAACAAGCAAATAATGAGGATAAGCACATTTACGGTATAGAGTAGGCATAACACCAATGGAATGGCGATTTGAATACCCATCACCGAATGCATCAGGGTCTCTTTAATCCCTGAAGTATGTTCAATTTTAGTTGCGCGGTGGCAGAACCAATCCGCCAGCCCAGCTATGCCCCATATTGGCAATAGCATAAAAAGCAAAAAGTTAATCAGCAGTTGTGACGTATCCATGTCACTCATTCCTTTTGATATTTATCTTAAATCAGGCCGGCAAGACTAACATTTACCGCAAGTGTTGTAAGCTCAGGTGTTAATGAAAAGAGTTTTCGGTGTAACGGAATAACAACGGTTTTGGAGGAGATTGAATTGCAGTTTAGTGCTCATTTGGTTGGGGTTTTTCGGGTCTGTGAAACTGCTCTTTGAAAGCCCTCTTTAAAAATGTTCTTGAAGCTAAGCTGTTAATAATGCTGGCAGCGTTAATAATCAAACGGTGGCAGTTAGTTTAAACTTAGAGTTGGATAAGTGCGCTATATCTCCGCGGCCAAATAAAAACATCTATACAAAAAACTATATATCAATTATTTATAGAAAAACTCACACCATCATTATCTATCAAGTATAAAATTACAAAATAAAGCAGCGCTATTGCTAGCACTGCTTTAACTGTATCTTGATAACAACAATCGAAGTTTATCAATCCTCTTAAGATATAAGCTCAAATATAAGCTCAAATATAAGCTCAAATATAAGCTCATATATAGGCTTAGATATAGGCTTAAATTCAGTTTTAAACGACCAGCGCCCGCTTCTAAGCCAATATTTCCCTGCATATGCCCCCAAGGTTAGAAGCGCACAAGCGAGTTAACCACTGACCTAGTCGCTACCTTAACGTATTAGCGTCAGTAGTTTTAATCTAGGTTATTATTGTCTCAGTTACTGTCGTTTCAGTAACTGGTGCATCGCTACTTGGTTCGAGTTTTTGTACATCTGCAGGGATCAAGCTAATTAGCTCTACACCTGATGGCAACTCAGAATCGGCTGCAGCGCTGATCACCCTAACCTTACCGTCTTGCAAATAAATAAGCGGAATTGCAGACTGTGCATACTGCTCCATAAACATGTTGTAATTAAAGCTATCGGTGAGTCGAGTGCTTTTTATGCTCGCGCCCTTAGCCATTAAACTGGCGAGTTTTGAGTAAGAAACCCCTTCACCAAACAGACATAAACGTTTTAAATAAGATTCAGATAACTGATGCCTTGCACTCGATGCTTCACCGTTATTAAGCCCGAATACCTTTTCGCCACCAAATACGTCTTGAAAGTAAAAACTCACCAAAGGGTTAAGCTGCCTATATGGAGACATAACTAATACTCGGCCAATCCCTGCCATATTCATATGGTTTTCAGCGTGTTCGGATGCAGGGTTACCGAAGTAAACAGGAATATTGTCCATCCTCGCGAGACGAATATTGTCCCAGTTATTATCAGCAAGTAAAACGGTAACGCCTTTTGATTGCAGCGTCTTAGCTAAAGCTCGCGGAAAACTTGATGCGCCAAAAATCAATAATCCTTGAGACGAATCAGCGGTTACAGCTAATATTTTGGCCCAGCGCCCCGCCGTTAAGCTTTGAATAACAACGGTACCAATAATAATTAAAAACACCAGTGGCACTATCATTTCAGCGCCTTTAATCCCAATAGCTTCCAGCTTAATCGCAAAAAGTGACGACACCGCTGCAGCAACAATACCTCGAGGTGCCACCCAGCTTAAAAACCACTTATCACCTTTAGACAGTGAGGTGCCCACACCACAGCACCAAATGCTAAGTGGGCGAGCAACTAACATTACCACCGCAAGTAGCGCCAAACCCTCCCAGCCTAAACTTAATAGCGCATCGGCGTTAAGCCTCGCAGCTAAAAGAATAAACAACGCCGAGATAAGCAGTACTGTTAGTGTTTCTTTAAATTCGAGAATATCGGCAATATCAACGCCTTTCATATTGGCGAGCCAAATACCCATAACTGTAACTGAAAGCAGGCCCGCTTCTTCTTGAAGGAGGTTTGAACCTACGAATACCGCTAACATTAGAGTAAGCACAGCTGTATTACGTAAATAATGTGGTAACAGATTATTACGTAATACCAGCCCAACTAAATAACCACTGATAGCGCCAAAACCCAAGCCAATGGCCAACATTGCGCTCAAAGCGTGTAAAACATGGGTGGTAGGATCTGCAGCTACTGCAATATATTCAAACACTAATACCGCAAGTAATGCACCTATGGGATCAATCACAATCCCCTCCCAGCGTAAGATACTCGCGAGCTCGGTTTTAGGCCTTACGCTTCGGAGCATAGGAACAATTACGGTTGGCCCAGTAACAACCACTAATGCGCCAAATAGCAAAGCCATTGACCATTCAAAGTCGAGTAAATAGAAAGTACCAACAGCAATGCAGGCCCAAGTGATCACCGTACCTAAGGTAACAAGCCTAGTTACCATCACGCCATGTTCTTGGATCTCCTTAAAATTAAGGGTTAACGCGCCTTCAAATAAAATAACGGCAACACCTAGAGAAATGATGGGAAATAGCAGATCGCCAAATATGACATCTGGCTGTAAAAAGCCAAGCCCAGGCCCAAGTAATAAGCCACAAAGTAGCAGCGGTAATATAGCGGGGAGTCGTAACTTCCAACCAAGCCACTGACAAAACAACGATAAAACACCTAGCAAAGCAAGCATCGCAGTGATCTGCTCCAGCATAGCCTATTTCCTTATCTGATCGTTTCAACCGAAACGCTGTTTGTTAAAACATGCTGTTGTGTGTAAAAACTATAGCTAAACTTGAGTAAAATACGATAACTCCAAGAAAAGTAAATCAAAATTATCGTTAAATTGTTTCGCTTTATAAGAGTGGCTCAAATACCAAGCAAGATCAGCAGACAAGAAAAAATATATGAGCGAGAGCGACAGCAGAAGCTCGTTGTTAGGGTTTCATATTTGCTTGGTGAAGCAGACTGTCGAAATGCTGAAGCTCCTCAGATTTCAACGTGAAACATTTATCGCTACGCAAAAAATTATGTATAGAACAAAAACTCAACATTGTCATGAAGGCTTTAATCTTAGTTTGGCGGAGCGGATCCTCGGAATACTAATGAACCCGCGCTTTCGTCGTGACACATATAACGCTACGCAAAAATTGTATATGTAGATACGAAAAAAATTTTATATAGAAACGAAAAAGGCCTCCACATTTCTGTGAAGGCCTTAATCTTAGTTTGGCGGAGCGGACGGGACTCGAACCCGCGACCCCCGGCGTGACAGGCCGGTATTCTAACCAACTGAACTACCGCTCCAAAACTCTTTTTAGAAATCATATATCGATTTCTTTGGTTACAGCTATGTCACTAACAATAACCTTGTCTTACTCTAAATTGGCGGAGCGGACGGGACTCGAACCCGCGACCCCCGGCGTGACAGGCCGGTATTCTAACCAACTGAACTACCGCTCCAAAACTCTTTTTAGAAATCACTATGTCGATTTCTGTGGTTACTGCTATGTCACTAACAAATAACCTTGTCTTACTTTAAATTGGCGGAGCGGACGGGACTCGAACCCGCGACCCCCGGCGTGACAGGCCGGTATTCTAACCAACTGAACTACCGCTCCAAAACTCTTTGTTAGAAATCACTATGTCGATTTCTTGGGTTACTGCTATGTCACTAACAAATAACCTTGTCTTACTTTAAATTGGCGGAGCGGACGGGACTCGAACCCGCGACCCCCGGCGTGACAGGCCGGTATTCTAACCAACTGA
>NZ_JAKILB010000002.1 GCF_023283895.1 Shewanella pneumatophori
ATATGTCGCTCCAATTTTTAAAAGTTGAAATGCGACATTAGCTCAGTTGGTAGAGCGATACCTTGCCAAGGTATAGGTCATCGGTTCGAACCCGATATGTCGCTCCAAATTAAAACTTATGGGAACACCAAGTCCGGTAAGTAAAAAAGATTTATGCGACATTAGCTCAGTTGACTCTTTATGAGAGCAAAAGGGCGATACCTTACCAAGGTATAAGTCATCGGTTATTTATTTCGAATCCGATATGTCGCTCCAATTTTTAAAAGTTGAAATGCGACATTAGCTCAGTTGGTAGAGCGATACCTTGCCAAGGTATAGGTCATCGGTTCGAACCCGATATGTCGCTCCAAATTTAAAAGATTTACGCGACATTAGCTCAGTTGGTAGAGCGATACCTTGCCAAGGTATAGGTCATCGGTTCGAACCCGATATGTCGCTCCAAATTTAAAAGATTTACGCGACATTAGCTCAGTTGGTAGAGCGATACCTTGCCAAGGTATAGGTCATCGGTTCGAACCCGATATGTCGCTCCAAATTTAAAAGATTGTGCGACATTAGCTCAGTTGACTCTTTATTTAGAGCAAAAGGGCGATACCTTGCCAAGGTATAGGTCATCGGTTCGAACCCGATATGTCGCTCCAATTAAAGCTTATGGGAACACCAAGTCCGGTAAGTAAAAAAGATTTATGCGACATTAGCTCAGTTGGTAGAGCGATACCTTGCCAAGGTATAGGTCATCGGTTCGAACCCGATATGTCGCTCCAATCTTCCTCCTTGTGTTATTCTGTTTAAATTCCAAACCAAACTTAAGAAGATAGTCACAGACCTTGTTTATGCGACATTAGCTCAGTTGCGCTCGTAGAAATGTTGATACCTTTTTTTTGCCAAGGTATAGGTCATCGGTTCGAACCCACTCTTGTTTAAATCAAAAGCTCGCTCCAATCTTCCTCTGCACATTCTCAGATATCTCAAATCAAACTTGAATAAAACCAAAATATTTATGCGGCATTAGCTCAGTTGCGCTCGTAGAAATGTTGATACCTGTTTTTTGCCAAGGTATAGCCCTATTTTTTATAAGCAGTCGGTTCGAACCCACTCTTGTTTAAATCACTCTTGTTAAAACTAAAGTCGCTCCAATCTTCCTCTGCACATTCTCAAATATCTCAAATCAAACCTTAGTAAAACCATAGTTTTATGCGGCATTAGCTCTGTTTTCCCGTAGAAATCCTGCTGCTATATTTGCCAATCTATAGCCTGCGTGCATAAACAGTCGATAAAAAAACACGTTCTATAACATCGCAGTTGTTCAAACCTAAAGTGACTATAACTTTCTCCTAAGCTATTTTTATCGTGTGATCAATGTTGTGTTTCTTTAACAAACGCTAAACTAAATAGCTTTGCTAGGACTAAAACTTGATGTTGCTCAAATTTATGGATGTTTTTTCATACCATAATCAGTACAGAGTTATATTTCAGCAGCCTATTCAAACAGGCTATCTAGGGAGTGATAGATGCGAATTCAACAATTGAGTGAACTTTTAGACTATGTTGTGTCATGTCGTATAGAGATGGCAAAACTATATGGACGACTGCATGCTCAAGCAGACTCTTCTAGAGTGAAATTAATGTTGGAGTACTTCCAGCAACATGAGCGAGAAGCTGCAGAGAAGTTAGAAAACTATATTGATGATGCTCCGAAGAGAGTGCTAGATACTTGGTATAAAGACATTGTATTTGAAGACTTTATTGCTAGATGTCAGAAATTGAACTTACCTGGAAATATGACAGAAGAAGATGTGCTTGAGCAGCACTTGGCCTTAGATAACCTTTTGATCGATCTCATCGAGAAAACGGCAGGCTCTTCAGCAACCCAAGAAACTAAAGGTGCTTTAGAAGATCTTGTCAGAGCTAAAAGAACCCAGCAGCAGCGCCTAGTCCATAGCAGCATTCGCATGGATGATATTTAAGGCTAATGAGTTTGATGATACTAAGGCACCGAAAGGTGCCTTTTTTATCGCAAGACTATAAATGAATCAATTTGGCTACAATTGGTCAAGATCACATTTAGGCGTGGTCAAGACTGTCAGCTTTCATATGCAATTAATCCACGACTTATAAGCTATTACAGTATCTGTAAAGCAGAATCAGGAGCTGAGAAAATGAGTGAACTTAACCGACTATCAACACCGTTATATCTGAATCAGCAAGTCAGGCAAGCTGAAATAGATGCTGTTGATCATGGTGGGGTGAGTTTATACCAGTTTGTGGAGAAAGCGGCACGCGCAGCTTTTGAGTTACTACAAGCGCGCCGAGCCTCTTGCAGCGATGTTTTAGTCTTAGCTGGTCATGGCAATAATGGCGCCGATGCATTTGTTACCGCAGCACTATTACTCGAAGCTGGCGTCAATGTGCAGCTCCAGTGCAGCAGGGGGCGTCATCCAACTCATGAGTTAACTTTGGCAATTGAGCGCTTTATTCAAGCAGGCGGTGTCATCGCTGAGTTTAATCATGCCGATATCAAAAGTGCTAGCATCATACTTGATGGGCTATTGGGCACCGGTATTTGTGGTGAATTATCTACTGAATATGCACAAATAATTAAAACGGTAAATCAAAGTGCTGCTTGGGTATTAAGTTTAGATGTGCCATCAGGCATAGACCCAGATACTGGCTGTTATGAAGCTATCGCGATTGAGTCTGATTTAACGTTAACCTTTGGTGCGATAAAGCAAGGCTTGTTAACAGGTAAGGCTCGACACTGTTGTCCTGAGATAGAACTTGCCGATATCGGACTTACTGAGTTTTTACCTAACCCAAGTGCATGGCAAGTTACCAAGGTAGCACTCGATGGATGCTTTCTACCCCGAAGAAGAGATGCACATAAAGGCTGCCACGGTAAGGTTTCTATTATAGGCGGTGACTATGGTATGGCTGGTGCTGTGCGTCTTGCTGCTGAAGGCTGTTTACGCAGTGGCGCAGGATTAGTGACGGTAATATCACGACCTGAACATCAATTTATTATCAGTGCTACAAGACCTGAGTTAATGTTTTGGGGCTGTGAGTTAGTTGATATGGAGGTTTACCTAAAGTTAGGCTGGGCATCAGTGCTTGTTATTGGTCCTGGTCTTGGCACCAACGATTGGGGTTATAACTTGTTAAAGGCGGTGGATTTAACAGATAAGCCCTGTGTTATCGACGCAGACGGTCTAAACCAATTAAAAACAGTTCCCATGACGGGGAAAAGTTGGGTGCTAACGCCACACCCTGGCGAAGCGGCAAGGCTTTTAGGGATCACAACAGCTGAAGTTGAGCTTGATAGATATAAAGCCGCTAGACAATTGCAACAAAAGTACGGCGGTGTGATCGTATTAAAAGGAGCTGGCACTATTATTTGCGATGATGCCAATTGTGTTGTCGCTGCTGTTGGTAACCCCGGGTTAGCGAGTGGTGGTTGTGGTGATGTACTTGCGGGGATAATTGGCGGTTTAATGGCGCAGGGTTTTACTAACTTTGACGCGGCTTACTTGGGCGTTATTATTCATGGTGAAGCAGCTGATATTGCCGCAGTATCTGGTGAGCGGGGTATGCTAGCCAGTGATTTAATGCCTTACATTCGCCAGTTAGTTAATCAAATCTAGTTTAGAAATCTAGGTGATTAGGTTAAAGTACCGCATTCTACCAGTAATGCTATTAGGGCGCTTTTCGATTCGGAATGAATACGCAATCAATGATATTAAATTTAAAAAACGAACAAGATACTGTTGCGCTAGGAACTAAGCTTGCGGCTCTGATTACTCCACCGTTAACTATCTATTTAAGTGGTGATCTTGGCGCAGGAAAAACCACATTCAGTCGTGGTCTGATCCAAAGTTTAGGCCATGAAGGTGCGGTAAAAAGTCCGACTTATACCTTAGTTGAACCTTATGAGTTAAGTGGCCTAGATGTGTATCACTTCGATCTATATCGTTTGTATGATCCTGAAGAATTAGAGTTTATGGGGATCCGTGATTACTTCACTGAGCGTAGCCTATGTATTGTAGAGTGGCCCGATCGTGGTCATGGTTTATTACCTGCTGCTGATATACATATCCATATTAAATATGTTAATACTGAGCGAGAGGTGGAATTACAAGCACTTTCGTCTGTAGGTGAAAAGATATTAGTGGCTTTAAATAATAATGATAAGAAACAGTAATATATTTAGATTATTTTTACTTTTAGTTAGTCTTGGGACGTCATTTTTTGCGCAGAGTGCCAATAAGCTCGATAGCGTAAGAATTTGGGCTGCTCCGGAATCGACACGTCTGGTATTTGACTTAAGTCAGTCGCCTGATTACAGCTATTTCACCCTGAAAAACCCAGATCGTTTAGTGGTAGATTTGAAAAAGTCTTCTAGTAAAGTCGATCTTGGAAAAATCAAAAATAACAGCAAACTGGTTAAAAAAGTCCGTAAAAGTACGCCGCCTGAAAAAGGTACTTTACGTTTAGTTATTGACTTAAATAAACCTGTAAAAGCAAGTTTATTTGCATTGCCACCAACAGCGCCTTATGGCAATCGCCTAGTGGTCGATCTTGATAGCGGCGGTGCTAAAGCAAAACAACCTGCAATCAGTAAACCTAAAGCCACAACCAAATTGCGAGATGTGGTTATTGCTATTGATGCTGGTCATGGTGGTGAGGATCCAGGTTCAATTGGCCCTACCGGGATTTACGAAAAGAAATTAGTGTTAGAAATATCGAAAAAAGTAGCTCAAAAGATTAATGCCACTCCAGGGATGCGTGCTGTAATGACGCGTACCGGCGACTATTTCGTTAATTTAAATAAACGCTCTGAAATTGCCCGTAACAGTAAGGCTGATCTACTTATTTCTATTCATGCAGATGCATTTACTTCACCGCAACCGCGGGGCGCCTCTGTGTGGGTGTTATCTATGCGCCGTGCAAACAGTGAAATCGGTCGTTGGTTAGAACAAAAAGAGAAGCATTCAGAACTACTCGGCGGTGCGGGCGAAATTATTCAAAATACTGATAATGAGCAATATCTTGCGATGACTTTGCTTGATATGTCTATGGACCGCTCAATGGCAATTAGTCACAATATTGCTGGTGATGTATTGTCGAACTTAGGGCGTGTGACAAAATTACACAAACATAAACCTGAGTCAGCAAGTTTTGCGGTGCTTAAATCGCCAGATATTCCTTCTATTTTGGTGGAAACGGGCTTTATCTCTAATCCAAAAGAAGAGCGTTTATTGTCGCAAAGAGATCACCAAAACAATGTTGCTAATGCTATCCATAAAGGTGTGCTGAAATACTTCGAACAAAATCCGCCGGTGAATTCACTATTGGCGAGCAAAAGTAGCATCGAGCACAAGGTACGTAGTGGTGAATCTTTATCTGTAATTGCTCAGCGCTATCAGATCTCGGTTAGCAAACTTAAGCAAGCTAACAACCTTAAATCAAATAGTATTCGCATTGGTCAAAAACTGATAATTCCAAGAGCTTAGGCTGTATTAAGAGTAAACCATGGCTATAGAAAAGTTACCGCCACAACTTGCAAACCAGATCGCTGCTGGAGAAGTTGTTGAACGACCAGCGTCAGTGATCAAAGAGCTAGTTGAAAACAGTCTCGATGCGGGGGCAACTCGCGTAGATATCGAGATTGAAAAGGGCGGTGCCAAACTTATTCGAATTCGAGATAATGGCTCGGGGATCCCTAAAGAAGATCTCAGCTTAGCTTTATCTCGACATGCTACTTCTAAGCTTAAATCTCTTGATGATTTAGAAGCTATTTTGAGTTTTGGGTTTCGCGGCGAAGCGCTGGCAAGTATTAGCTCGGTTTCACGGCTTATTTTGACCTCGCGTACCGCTGAGCAAACAGAAGCTTGGCAAGCGCACGCAGAAGGCACTGAGATGGCAGTTAAGGTGTTACCTGCTGCGCATCCAGTAGGCTCAACAGTTGAAGCGGTTGACCTGTTTTTCAACACGCCAGCTAGACGCCGTTTCTTAAAAAGCGATAAAACCGAATTTACCCATATTGATGAGTGGTTAAAGCGAATTGCCTTGGCAAGACGTGATATCCACTTCACCCTAAAAAATAACGGTAAAACAGTTCGAAATTATCGCCCAGCTAATACTGAAATCCAATATGTTCAGCGTTTAGGTTTAGTTTGTGGCAAAGCGTTTGCAGAAACCTGCTTGCGCATTGAATGCGAGCATAACGATCTAAAGCTAAGTGGTTATTTGCAGTCACCGAGTGCTGCAAATGGTTACAGTGAAACTCAATATTTTTATGTAAATGGTCGCCTAGTAAAAGATAGATTGGTCAATCATGCTGTACGGCAAGCTTTTGCACAGTTTGCAGAAGGCGTGTCGCCTGGCTACGTGCTTATGCTCGATCTTGATCCTCATCAAGTTGATGTTAATGTGCATCCGGCCAAGCATGAGGTACGTTTTCATCAAAGTCGTTATGTACATGACTTTATTTTACAAGCCTTGCAATCTGCAATGTCGCAATCCGTGCAGGTTTTGCCGAGTAGTGATAACGATGCACTTTGGACTGAGCAGCAAGGAGCCACTCGAGGCGCTGTGAGTGAGCATAGCACTGTCCAATACCCAGATGAGTCTAGCGGCGAAAGTTTGAATGAGCATAAGCCTCGAGAGTCTTTCGCTTCGTCAGAAGTTCGCGACAGTCAATCAGGAAGAAGTCAGCAAGATTACTCAAGTGGATCAGGCTCAAGCTACCGTAGCCCGTTAAAATCAACAGCACGCCCAGAGGTTAATTTACCTTCTCAAAGCAGCATTCGAGCTTATGGTGAGCTGCTAACAACTCAAGGCTATCAGCAACAAAATACGCCGGCTAGCACTGCCAATAGCCAGCAAAATCATAGCTACTCTGGACACATACCCACAAGGCAGAGTGGTATGTTGGCTGATGACGCAAATGTCATTGCTATGCCAGCAGTTATTGCCGGAGAGTATTGGCTGTTAGCGAAAGACGATAAAATTTCTCTGCTAAAGATAGCGCTGGTGGCAAATGTTGCGATGAAAGCCGAGATTGCAGCAAAATTTTCTCAAGGGCTTGTTGGTCAGCCGCTATTAATGCCCGTTGCTGTTACTGCCGATGATGACTGGCAGTCCCTTATCGATGAACGTGAGCAATTGCTGCGAAAGTTAGGCATTGAGCTATCTATTCGCTTGGGGCAGTTGATTATTAAGAAAGTGCCCCCATATCTAAGAGATAGCCAATTGGCGAGTCTAATTCCTGAGTTGTTGCAATGGATTAGATTTGAGTTACCGAGCGATGAAGCCTTAGTTAAGTGGCTGGCGCAGCAAGGCGCTAATCGTTTTACCTCTGCAAAAGAGGCGTGGAATGCGCTCAATACGTTGCCTGAAGAAACGCAGCATGAGCTTCATAGTCAATCTCAAGAGTTACCTTGGGAGCAATGGATAAAAGAAAAGTCACAGTGAGCGATAAAAAATCACAAAAGGTTATCACCTTAATGGGGCCAACAGCCTCAGGGAAAACCGCATTAGCGATTGAGCTTGTAAAGCAGTACGACTGTGAAATTATCTCAGTAGACTCAGCGTTGATCTACAAAGAGATGGATATTGGCACCGCAAAGCCTGATGCTGCTGAGCAAGCTGCTGCGCCGCATAAACTGATCGATATAATTGATCCACAGCAGAGCTATTCTGCCGCAGACTTTAGACGCGATGCGTTAGCGCAAATAGAAGATATTCTTAGTCGTGGTAAAACGCCGCTACTTGTTGGCGGTACCATGATGTATTTCAAAGCGTTGTTAGAAGGTTTGTCGCCTTTACCAGCGGCAGATGAAGACGTTCGAAAACAAATTGCAGAAGAAGCAGAGGAGCTTGGCTGGCAGGTAATGCACGACCAGTTAAGAGAAATTGATCCTGTTTCTGCTGAGCGAATTCACCCTAATGATCCGCAGCGTTTAGCACGAGCATTAGAGGTTTATCGTATTTCTGGTCAGTCTTTAACTGAGCTAACAAAAATAAAATCTGATGCATTCCCTTATCAAGCAGTGCAATTTGCGATTGCACCAAGTGATAGAAAGGTGTTACATAGGGCTATAGAGAAACGATTTAACACCATGTTAGCACAAGGGTTTACTAGCGAGGTTGAGCAATTAAAGGCTCGCGGTGATTTGCATTTGGATCTGCCCTCTATGCGTTGTGTAGGATATCGTCAGTGTTGGCAGTATCTTGATGGTGAAATTGACTATGAAACTATGGTCGAAAAAGCTATTGTTGCTACTAGGCAATTGGCTAAGCGTCAATTAACATGGTTACGCGGTTGGCCTGATTTAATCTGGCTAGAAAGCGGGGCTGAAAATAATCTTGCTACAGTAATGCGACATAGTCGCTAGCTTATTAGCTGTAGCTGTATAATACTAAAACCAAAGATAAAAGTTTTAGTATGCTTAGAATAACTATTAATTTTAATTAAAAAGGAAATTAGAAAATGGCAAAGGGGCAATCTTTACAAGACCCGTTTTTGAACGCATTGCGTCGTGAACGCGTTCCAGTATCTATTTATCTTGTTAACGGCATTAAGCTACAAGGACAAGTTGAGTCTTTTGATCAGTTTGTTATTTTGCTTAAAAACACTGTGAGCCAAATGGTTTACAAGCATGCCATTTCTACAGTGGTGCCTTCACGTCCATTTAACGTGAGCAACCACCAAGCGACAAACGCTCAAGCTGGCTATAACGCACAGCATGACGATGGCGACGATAAGTAACTTGTTAAGGAGATTGCTTTTTGTTTGATCGTTATGAGGCGGGAGAGAAAGCGGTACTTGTCCATATCGACTTTACTGATGATAACAACCGAGAAGATTTAGACGAACTAAAGTTGCTCGTCGACTCGGCAGGTGCTCAGTCAATTGGAGTGATCTCAGCAAGTCGTCGTTCACCTGACCGCAAGTTTTTTGTTGGTTCAGGTAAGGCAGAAGAATTGGCTGCGATGGTTGCGGCTACTGATGCCAATGTGGTGATTTTTAATCACGCATTAAGTCCAGCTCAAGAACGAAATCTTGAGCAGTTGTGTCAGTGCAGGGTACTCGACAGAACGACTTTGATCTTGGATATTTTCGCTCAACGAGCGCGAACATTTGAAGGTAAGTTACAGGTGGAGCTAGCGCAATTGCGCCACATGTCGACACGCCTAATCAGAGGTTGGACGCACTTAGAACGTCAAAAAGGTGGTATTGGTCTGCGAGGACCCGGTGAAACTCAACTAGAAACGGATAGACGTTTGTTGAGAGGCCGGATCAGCACCATTAACCGTCGTTTAGCAAAAGTTGATAAGCAACGCGACCAGAGTCGCAGAGCCAGACAACGTAGTGAGATGTCGACAGTGTCGTTAGTTGGTTATACCAATGCTGGTAAATCGACACTGTTTAATGGCTTAACTTCGTCAGATGTTTACGCTGCAGATCAACTTTTTGCGACGTTAGACCCAACGTTACGTAAATTAGATTTACCTGACGGTGATGTGGTTTTAGCTGATACCGTTGGATTTATCCGGCATTTGCCCCATGATTTAGTTGCGGCCTTTAAAGCAACACTGCAAGAGACACGACAAGCAGATTTACTTTTGCATGTGGTTGATAGCGCAGATGAAAACATGGGGGATAACTTTGAGCAAGTGCAAAAAGTGCTCAAAGAAATCGATGCTAATGACATTCCACAGTTGATCGTTTGCAATAAAATCGATCTATTGGATGAGGTAAAACCTCGCATCGACTACGATGATGAGGGGACACCGATTAGAGTCTGGGTTTCTGCTCAGCAGCAAAAAGGCTTGGAATTAGTTGAAGAAGCGATTAATCAACTCGTTGGTAAAGCGGTTCAAGAGCTAACCTTGCAAATCCCAGCTTCGGCAGGGCATTATCTCGGCCAGTTTTATAAACTGGATGTAATACAGCAGAAAGCGTATGACGATCTGGGGAACTGTATGATCTCTGTTCGCTTATTGGATGCCGATTGGCGCCGATTGGTAAAACAGAGCCAAGGTGAAATAGAGACTTTTGTGGTCGACCCAGTCGTCGCATAATTAAGTATTTTAGTAATCTCGTTTATTTCATACACTTATGGAGTACTAAATGGCTTGGAACGAGCCCGGTAACAAGGGTCAAGACCCTTGGGGAAATGGCAATAAAGGTGGTAACGATAAAGGACCACCGGATTTAGATGAAGTTTTTCGTAACCTTTCAAAGCGCTTTGGCGGCAAAGGCAATGGCTCTGGTGGCAGCGTAAGCGGTGCTAGCTTAGTTATTGTTTTGGTGATCGCGGTTGTTGTGTGGGGCCTTTCGGGTTTCTATACAGTAAAAGAAGCTGAAAAAGGTGTTGCGCTACGTTTCGGTGAATATATCGGTGAAGTCGATCCAGGTCTTCAGTGGAAAGCCACTTTTATAGATGAAGTGACACCGGTAAACGTACAAACAGTACGCTCTATCCCTGCATCTGGCAGCATGCTAACAGCCGATGAGAACGTGGTTTTAGTACAACTTGACGTTCAGTATCGTGTTAGTAAGGCAAAAGATTACCTTTATAGCGTAGTTGATGCGGATGCGAGTTTGCGTGAAGCGACAGACAGTGCGTTACGTTATGTTATTGGTCACAACACTATGGATGATATTTTGACTACAGGTCGAGATAAAATTCGTCGTGATACTTGGGATGAAATTGAACGTATTATCAAGCCATACGAGCTAGGTATTACGGTTGTTGACGTTAACTTCTTGCCAGCTCGTCCACCAGAAGAGGTAAAAGATGCCTTTGATGACGCGATTGCCGCGCAAGAGGATGAGCAACGTTTCATTCGTGAGGCTGAAGCATACTCTCGTCAGTTAGAGCCAAAGGTTCGCGGTACTGTACAGCGTATGGACCAACAAGCTATTGCTTATAAGCAAAGAGTCATTCTAGAAGCTAAAGGTAAAGTGGCTCGTTTTGAGCAGCTATTGCCTGAGTATCAAGATGCACCTGAAGTCACTCGTGAACGTATGTATTTCGATACGATGCAAGATGTTATGAGTGGTACAAACAAAGTGCTTATTGATGCTAAAAATAGCGGCAACTTAATGTATCTGCCGTTAGATAAGTTGATGCAAAATAGTCAGTCTAATAAGTCTGCAAGTGCTAAGAGCAAACCGGCTACGCCTGTTATGTCAGTTAATAGTACAACTCATAATAACAGCAGCATGCCACTAGATGGTCGTCCATCACGTGGTGAACGCTCGTCGGGGAGGAACTAAGCAATGGGTAGATTTACAGCGATTATAGTAGCAATACTTATTGCTATCTCTTTGACTTCAATTTTAGTGGTAAACGAAGGCGAAAGAGCGATTGTTTCTCGATTTGGTAAAGTACTTAAAGATGACGGTGTAACGCGCGTTTATAGCCCTGGTCTTCACTTTAAGATCCCTATGCTTGATAAGATCAAGTTTATGGATGCAAGGGTGCAGACATTAGATGGCGCAGCAGATCGCTTTGTTACCTCTGAAAAGAAAGATTTAATGGTCGATTCATACGTGAAATGGCGTATTAAAGATTTCGAACGTTACTATCTTTCTACCAATGGCGGTATTAAGGCGAACGCAGAAACGTTGCTACAGCGTAAAATCAACAACGACCTTCGCACAGAGTTCGGTCGTCGTACGATTAAAGAAATCGTATCTGGTAGCCGTGATGAGCTGCAATCTGACGCACTTAAAAATGCAGCAGAGAGTGCTGAAGACTTAGGTGTTGAAGTTGTAGATGTGCGAGTTAAGCAAATTAACTTACCTGCAAACGTGAGTACTAGTATCTACCAGCGTATGCGTGCAGAACGTCAAGCTGTGGCTAAAGAGCACCGCGCTCAAGGTCAAGAGCAAGCAGAAATCATTCGTGCTAAGACTGATGCAAGTGTAACCATTCAAACTGCAGAAGCAGAGCGTAAAGCACTGACTACTCGTGGTGAAGGTGATGCTGAAGCTGCTAAGATTTATGCTGATGCATATACTAAAGACCCTGAGTTCTTTAGCTTCATGCGTAGCTTAGATGCTTACAAAGCAAGTTTCTCTGGCGAAAATGACGTCATGGTGCTTGAGCCTAACAGCGAGTTCTTTAGATATATGAATAGCTCAACTGGCAAATAGTCAGCTTTATAGTTAATTAAAAGGCCTAACGCTTAGTTAGGCCTTTTTTGTGTCTTAAAATCGCCATATTATTTGCTAGCGTTAATTCCTACCTATTGAGTCAACTATTGCATTATAGCCAGTAAAAAAATCACTAATATGAGCTAAGTTGCTAATTTAGTGGACTATGAATGAAATATTTTGCAATGTTCTGCTACGAATTTTTAGCGATTATGTTGGTTCAGATGCGGTCTTTTTATGCAGAAGTAGCACTAAAAGCAACATAGTTAACTAAGTTGAGCGTTTTAACTATGATCTGGTTCTAATTTTTGGCTATAATGAGCCGCGCTTCAAGTTTAGGATCCGATTTAAGTTCGATTCAACTTAGAAGAAGACAGATAAAACAAAAATTCCAACACTCTCTGGAGACAAGTGGATGAGCAATGCGCCAGTCGATACCGGACGTCGCAGATTTCTGACCGCAGCCACCGCCGTAGTTGGTGGTGCTGGTGCCGCTGCTGTAGCGGTTCCGTTTATAAAGTCATGGAATCCGAGTGCCAAAGCGAAAGCAGCAGGTGCGCCGGTAGAAGTAAACATTAGTAAAGTAGAGCCAGGTCAACTTATTCGAGTTGAATGGCGTGGTAAACCTGTATGGGTTGTTCGCCGTACGCAGGAGATCTTGGATGGTCTTCCAGCAATCGATGGTCAACTTCGCGATCCAGACTCTGTAGAACCACAGCAGCCTGCATATGCACAGAATACTGTTCGTTCAATTAAGGCTGAGTTTTTCATAGCCGTTGGCCTATGTACTCATCTTGGTTGTTCTCCAACTTACCTACCAGACACATTTGGTGAGCAAGTAGAGGGTGTCGCTTCAGGCTTCTTCTGTCCTTGTCATGGTTCTAAGTTCGATATGGCTGGTCGTGTATTCCAAGGTGTACCAGCGCCGTTGAACTTGGTTATCCCACCGCATCAGTATCTTGATGATAGCACTGTGCTAATTGGTGTTGATAAAGGAGCAGCGTAATGGTTAAGAACATTGTTAGCTGGATTGATGAACGCATCCCCATGACTGCAACCTACAACCGTCATGTTGGCCAATATGCGACACCATCAAATTTTAATTTTTGGTACTTCTTTGGTTCATTAGCCATGTTAGTACTTGTTAACCAATTGCTGACCGGTATTTGGTTAACTATGAACTACGTACCAACAGCCGAAGGTGCATTCGCATCTATCGAATACATCATGCGTGATGTTGAATACGGTTGGTTACTCAGATATATGCATTCCACGGGGGCCTCCGCTTTCTTTGTGGTGATTTATCTGCATATGTTCCGTGGTCTTATCTATGGTTCATACCAAAAGCCAAGAGAACTTCTGTGGCTATTCGGTATGCTTATCTTCCTAGTGTTGATGGCTGAAGCATTTATGGGTTACTTGCTACCTTGGGGACAAATGTCTTACTGGGGTGCACAGGTAATTATTTCATTGTTTGGCGCAATCCCAGTTATTGGCGATGACCTAACATTGTGGATCCGCGGTGACTTTGTTGTCTCTGGCGCAACCCTAAACCGTTTCTTCGCCTTGCATGTAATTGCATTGCCACTAGTGCTTGTTGTGTTGGTGTTCTTACACCTAATTGCACTGCATGAAGTGGGTTCAAATAACCCAGACGGTATCGAAATTAAAAAGAACAAAGATGAAAATGGCTGGCCAAAAGATGGCATTCCATTCCACCCTTACTACACAGTTAAAGACATCATGGGCGTCGCAGGCTTCCTAATTGTTTTCTGTTATGTGTTGTTCTTTATGCCTGAAGGTGGTGGTTACTTCCTTGAAAAGCCGAACTTTGAAGCGGCTAACCCGATGAAGACACCAGAGCATATTGCACCGGTTTGGTATTTCACACCTTTCTACGCAATCTTACGTGCTATCCCAGATAAGCTGATGGGTGTTATCGGTATGGGCTTGGCAATTGGCGTGCTGTTTATATTGCCATGGCTAGATCGTTGTAACGTTAAGTCAATCCGTTACCGTAGCTTGACGCACAAATTGAACATCAGTCAGTTTGCAGTTTCATTCTTAGTATTAGGTTACTTAGGTGCAGTACCAGCGACTCCAGCTCTAACAATCGCTGCGCGTATCTTCACGATAACTTACTTTGGTTTCTTCTTGTTCCTATGGATTTACAGTAAGAACGAAAAGACTAAGCCTGTACCAGAGAGGTTGACACACTAATGAAAAAACTACTTATAGCATTAGTTGCATTGGTTCCAACACTAGCGGTTGCCGCTGGTGGTGGCGCCCCACTTGATAAAGCTAATATCGATCTTAATGATACTGAGTCACTGCAACGTGGGTTGGAGTTATTCCAAGAAAACTGCGCAGGTTGTCACAGTACTCAATATCAACGCTATGGCCGCGTTGCTGAGGATTTAAATATCCCGATTGATGAGATGCGTGCTAAGTACCTTCCTGAAGGCGCTAAAATTGGCGAGCTAATGGAAAATGCCATTCCTGACGCTGACGCGGCTAAATGGTTTGGTGCGGCGCCACCGGATCTAACTTTAGTTGCTCGAGTGCGTGGTGAAGATTGGATTTACTCTTATCTGCATGGTTTTTATAAAGATGAAAGCCGTCCATTTGGCGTAAATAATACAATTTTCCCTATGGTTGGTATGCCGCATGTACTAGAAGATCTTCAAGGTCTTCCGGTTAAACAAGAAGATGGAACAATCGTCGCTAGCGGTGGAGCATTATCTGCCGAAGAGTATGACCAAGTGGTTCGTGATATCACAGGATTTTTGGTTTACTCAGGTGACCCTATTAAGCTAGAGCGCGAAAGACTAGGTTGGTGGGTGTTAGGCTTCTTATTTATTTTCTTTATTGTGGCCTACCTCTTAAAGAAAGAGTACTGGAAAGATGTACACTAACCTAAAATAAAGGTTAGAATGTATTATCCGCAAATTGTAAACGGGGAGCCTTGCTCCTCGTTTACGTTTGCATTTTTTGCTTTTTACTTGTGAATCCCGGAGGGTATCAATGGCTGTTGCTGCCAATAAACGCTCAATCATGACCCTGTATTCAGGTGCAGACGACCTTTATAGCCACCAAGTACGTATCGTGCTTGCTGAAAAAGGTGTAACAGTTGACGTTCTGCAAGTTGATCCAAATGAGATCCCTGAAGACTTGATCGAGCTTAACCCGTACAACACAGTGCCAACTTTGGTAGACAGAGAGCTAGTACTTTATAACTCTCGTATCATTATGGAATACCTAGATGAGCGTTTCCCTCATCCTCCACTAATGCCTGTTTATCCGGTTTCACGTGGTCAAACACGCCTATGGATGCACCGCATCGAGGAAGACTGGTACGCACTTGTAGAGCGTATCCGTAAAGGCGACCGTGCTGACGCAGCTCGTAAAGAGCTTCAAGAAGGCTTAACAGCTATTGCACCAATTTTCGGTGAAGTGCCTTACTTCATGAGCGAAGAGTTTGGTTTAGCTGATTGCTACCTTGGCCCACTATTATGGCGTTTACCTGTTCTAGGTATTGAGCTAGATAGCCGTACAGCTAAAGATATCAAAGCTTACATGACACGTTTATTCGACCGTGAATCATTTAAAGCATCTTTGACTGAGACTGAGCGCGAAATGCGCATGGGTATCTAATGAAAGAGCTAACCCCGAACCGTCCATACTTGCTGCGGGCTTATTATGATTGGTTGATGGATAACCAGTTAACGCCCCATGTTGTTGTAGACGCTTATGTGCCTGGCACGCAAGTTCCGCAGCAATATGTTAAAGATGGTCAAATTGTACTGAATATTACTGAAAGTGCTGTAGGTGGCCTACAGATCACTAATGAGTTTATTGAGTTCAGCGCGCGTTTTGGTGGAGTTCCTCAGCAGGTACTATTGCCGATGGCTTCTATTGTAGCTATCTATGCCAGAGAGAATGGTGCAGGTACAGTCTTTGAGTTAGAAGAAGCTTATCAGCTTGACGATGACATCGAAGAAGAATCGGGACTTTCAGTAGTGAAAGAGCCGGTCGTTGAAACCAGCGAACCTGAAGCCGAAACTGCAGAGGCGAAAGAGCCTAAGCGTCGCGGTCACCTTACTTTGGTGAAGTAAATCTAGTTTATTAGGTTTAAGATATTTAAAAGCCAGTCTATCGACTGGCTTTTTTTGTGCCTGTAAATTAGGGATTATTTATCGCACTTGATTGCAGCTAAAAATTAATCATCTCTGAGCTCTTAGGTTTTGTAGACAAACTATGCTCCCAATCTGTCCACTTGTGACTATTTGTCCTTTCTGTCATGTAATAATAAGTCGTCATGTCGTAATTGGTTTTTTATTAGGTGATGACTGTCTAGAGTTCAGCTTTGTAATAACTCGCAACCGCAGAATAAGTCTAAGATACGCGCGAATTTTTGGCTAAATAACATTCCACAGAAGTTAGCTTGGCCACTACAACGAGCAGATCGGAGTCTTAGGTGATCAGAACAAGAAATACTAAAATCGCAATTATCATCAGCGGCCTACTATCAAGCCAAGCTGTACTGGCTAACGAAGCTAATGACGTGTTTTCACTTGGTGAAATTGTCGTATCAGAGCAAACCGGTGTTAAAGATATCGCTATCAATAACACTATGACTGCAGAGCAGATCGAACTGATTGGCGCAAAAACTGCGGCCGATGCTTTGGATTATGTACCTGGTGTACATGTTGCTCAGTCAAGTAAAGGTGAGAAGTTCCTAACTATTCAGGGCTTTGAGCAAGATAAAGTGCTTATTTTACTTGACGGTGTGCCATATTACGAAACTAACTATGGTCAGTTAGATCTTAACCAAATTCCAGCTAACATCATTGCTAAAATTGATGTGGTAAAAGGCGCATCTTCAGTGCTTTACGGCCCAAATGGCATGGGCGGTGTGGTTAACATTATCACTAAGAAAGGCCAAGAAGGTGTTAGTGGTGACATTAACGCTTCATTTGGTCAAATGGGGCAAAACCACCAGGCTGGTTCAATCAGTCTAGGTAAAAATGGTTTTAGCTTATTTGCTTCAGTTGATCACCGCGGTCGTGATGCGATGCGTATGTCGAATGACTTTGAACCAGTTCTTTCTGATATTAAAGACAAGTTTGGCGATCTACCTAAGCAGATGGTTGTTGAAGATGGTGGGGAGCGCGAAAATTCAGCTTACGAATCGACTAATATTTGGGTACGTGGTGGCTATGTTAATGAAAGTACAGAACTTTTTGCCAGCGTATTTAGCCTAGACTCTGATCGTGAGCTGCCATACAACACTCGCTATAACAAAGTGTTTAGTGATTTTAGTAGCTTTGCTGATATTTCAGAGTACAAAGATACCGGTATGGATCTAAGTGGTTTACACCGCGTAAATGATTGGCTAACAGTGCGTGCATTAGGTTATTACCACATGCATAACGACAGCTACGATTCATATGATAATCCTGACAAAGACCTTAAATTAGCAACCAGTAGCTACAGTGACTACACTGCCGGTGGCGCTTTATTCACTGATATGGCATTAGCAGACTGGAATAGCTTAAGCCTGTCTGTTAACTACAAAAATGATGTGCACAAAAAGAAGAATGTTGCCTACGTAGATGTAGACCGTTCTCACGGTTATGAGCGCTCTCAGCTTGATACCATCAGTGTTGCAGCCGAAGATACTATGACCTTTGGTGCGCTAAATGTAGTGGCAGGTATTGCTTGGCATAAGCAAACGATTGTTGAAGACCGTGGTAATGATGCAACACCGGGTGAAGATGGCTCAGATACCTTAGATCCTATGCTAGGTATGAGCTACACCTTTGATAATGCTGGGCTTGTTTACGGTTCTATCGCGCAAAAAACACGTTTTGCCACTTTCACCGAGATGTTTGACGATACTGGTGCACGTCACGATCTAAAGCCTGAACGTAATACGAGTTACACCTTAGGCTGGAAAAATGACTTTAGCCATAGTTTGTTAAATAGCATAGATGTGGGTCTGTTCTATCACGATATCAGTGACAAAATTGTTGAAACCTATCTACCGGATCCGAATGATCCAGGTTGGGATCTTGAAGTTTACCAAAACATTGGTAAGTCAGAGTTTTACGGTATTGAGATCAGCACCTTAAGTCAGCTGACCGAAAACATCAGTTTATCACTTGATTACACTTATACTCACGCACGTAATAAGAGCGAAAACCGCGACTCTGATTACTTCCGTGATATTCCAAAAGATTCAGTTACTGCGATCGTCAACTGGTATCAGCCTTGGTTAGATATTGATAGCAACCTACGTGTTCGTTACCGCACTGATATCCTAATCGATGAACGCTCACAAGAGTGGGAGTCTGATACTTTAACTATCGATATGGGTATTAAAAAGGCAATCACACCGCAGCTTTCTGCTTATGTGAACCTTAATAACCTACTCGATGAGTCGCACTACGAAGGATACGGCCAGCCAAACGAAGGTCGTTCTTATGAAGTTGGCGTAAAGTACCGCTTCTAAGGAATTAGAATGTTAAACAGACTATTTAGTGCTGTTGTCATTCTCCTTTGTGGTCTTTCAAGTGTATCGGCGGCGCCGATACACTTGGTTGATCAACAAGGCCGTGAGGTCGTGCTGTCAAAGCCGGCCTCACGCATTGTGACGACGTTTACCCCTGCAAACCTTTTCTCTCTAAGCCTTGGCCTTGAAGATCAATTGGTCGGTATTGGTGGTAGTACCAAGCATTCACCATTTATTAATCGTATTTTAGGTGAACGAGATCCTTTAGTGATCGGCAGCCGCTCAGCTGGAACTAGCTTAGAAACTATCGTCGCATTAAAGCCGGATCTGGTTTTAGTTTTTGGTAAAAAAGATGGCTATAGATTGGCAGACCGTCTGACCTCATTAGGTATTGCTTGCTTAGTTATTCAGCCTGAAAGCTTTAAAGACAGTGAAGTTGTGCTGTCGTTATTAGCAAAAGCAACAGGCACAGAAGACAAGGCGGCTAAGATCGCGGCTGAAAATCAACGTTTAGCTGAGATTATTCAAACTGGACTTAAAGGTCTTAGTGATGAGCAGCGTCTGCGAGCATATTACGCCAATAGTTCAGATCTATACCGCACCGCCAGTGAGCAGATGTTTCAACATCAGCTAATGGCTGTTGCTGGTCTTAAAAATGTCGCAACCGGGGTACCGGGCTTTTACCCTAAAGTGAATGCAGAGCAGTTACTCCTTTGGCAGCCGCAATTGCTTGTACGCGAATCCAATGATTCAACCAAAGTTGATGAGCAACTTAAAAAGTCGTTGATGGCACAAATTGCTGAGCTACCGCAGATCAAAATACCTAAAGGCAGTTTCTGGGATATGCCGTCACCGATGGCAATGGCAGGGGCACTTTATATTGCAGTTAACGCTTACCCTGAACGATTTAAAAACATCGATGTAGATGCCGAAATAGCTCACTACTATCAAGTCGCCTTTGGTGATGCTTGCCTGTCTCCGCTACAAGAGATAAACCAATGTTTGTAGCTAAAAAACGCACGCTACAACCAGTGCAATGGCTTGGCGTGGCCATTGTAGTTGGTCTGGTGGGTCTTTGTGCTGGGCGCTTTTCGATTAACCCTAGCGATTTATTCAGCGCTATTCAAAAGCTGCCGTCTGTATTAAGTAGCTTAATACTTACAGGGCAAGTGCCAGATAATTTAACCCAAGAAGAACGAGTTATTCTGCTTATTCGTTTTCCGCGTTTATTGACAGCTCTGATAGTAGGTGCTGGCCTTGCCGTATCTGGCGCCGTGTATCAAGGGGTATTTCGTAACCCGCTGGTATCACCAGATATTTTAGGCGTAGCTTCAGGCTGCATGTTTGGTGCAGCTATGGGCTTGATCTCGCCTGGAAGCAGTTGGTTGATGGTGCAGTTATTAGCTTTTGCTTGCGGACTCGCCGCTGCTTGTGCAGCTATGTTCATGGCAAAGCGCTTTGGTAGCAACAGCCTGCTACTAATGATTATGACCGGTATTATTGTTGGTTCGATATTTGGCGCAGGCCTGACCATGTTAAAAGCCTTAGCCGATCCCTATGGCGAGTTACCTGCGATTGTATTTTGGTTAATGGGCTCTTTGTCGGTAAGCAGTTGGAGTACGGTCGCGCAACTTATCGTGCCTGTGGCTGTAGGTTATGGACTTATCCATACACTACGTTATCGACTCAACGTGCTCTGCTTAGGTGACCATCAATGCCGTAGCCTTGGTGTTGAGCCTGCAAGGCTGCGTATGGTGCTGATAGTAATTAGTTCATTTATTGTGGCTTCATGTGTTGCAACTGTAGGCTCTGTCGCATGGATAGGCCTAGTAGTGCCACATATGGTGCGCACCTTCACAGGCGCTAACAATATGCGCTTAATCCCGTTATCGACTGCTGTGGGCGCGATGTTTTTGCTACTAGCAGATAGTGTTGCTAGGGCGAGCTTTAGCATGGAGATCCCCATTGGCATTGTCACTTCATTGGTTGGTGCGCCTTTATTTGCCTTCTTACTGTTTCGTTTTCGTCAGGGAGGCGCGTACTAATGCTAGCGGTTGAGTATGTGAGCTTTGCTGTTGCGGGTAAGCAACTATTACAAGATGTCAGCTTTGAGCTGGCTGCTGGCGAGTTTTTAGCCGTTCTAGGCGCTAATGGTGCGGGTAAAACGACACTAATGAATTGTCTGTGTGGTTTAAATCAACCAAGCCAAGGGCGAGTTAAGCTCAATGGCAAGCCGTTAAACAATATGACTCGTGCAGAAATAGCACAGCAGATGGCTTTAGTGCCGCAGCAACAAGAGACCGCCTTTGCTTTTACTGCGCTTGAAATGGTGGTAATGGGGCGGACGCCGTTTTTATCAACTTTTGAATCACCATCAGAGCAAGACATTCATGAAGCTAAAAGAGTTATGCAGTTGCTTGATGTCGGCGGTTTAGCTAAGGCGGACTATAACCGCTTATCAGGTGGAGAGCGTCAACTGGTTTTGCTCGCCAGAGCCTTGTTTCAGAGTGAGCAGCTATTGCTACTTGATGAGCCGACTAATCATCTTGATTATCGCAATAAATTTCAAATTCTTTCTCAGGTCAAACGCAGTTGTGTTGAATCTAACACCGCAGTGATTGCGATTTTGCATGATCCAAATCTGGCTCAGTTATACGCAGACAAAGTACTGCTGTTGGAGCACGGCAAGGTATTGGATTACGGCGAGCGCAGCGCTGTAATGACCAGTAAAAATATCAGTCGACTATATGGTTTGGCTACTGCCAGCTATACAGTTGCCTCGCAGGAGTTTTTTATGCCGCAAAACGTATTGGGCTTGAGCCTCAGCAAAGTGCTGATTGTAACTGGTGAAAGCGGTAGCGGAAAAACCACCGCTTTAGCAGCACTCATTGAGCAGTGCCAACAGCAACAGATCAAATTAAAAGGCATGCTTTGCCCCGGTGTAATGAAAGATGGTCGCCGTTTTAGTAGCGACATTGTTGATATCGCCACAGGTGAGCGTTGTCTATTTGGCCATCGCACTGGCGTGTTGGATAAGAAAACCGGCACTCGTTTTAGTTTTACTGAAGCAGGGTTGGCCCTTGGTTTACAAGCCCTTGATCATAATAATTTTAACCAAGGCGATATCTGTATAGTCGATGAAATTGGCCCGATGGAGCTTGGTGGTCAAGGCTTTGGTAAGCAAATTGCGCCACTACTTGCAGTGGCCAATAGCCGCCATATCTGGGTGGTGCGGCCAAACTTGATTGAGCAAGTTTGTCGCCATTGGTCGCTGCATAACCCTGAAGTTATCGATATCGAAGATGCGCATTTACCTCAAAAGCTTATGCAGTTTATCAACGCAGAGACTGCAGCCTTTGTAAGTGAGCAAAGCCAATGAAAGATGTCAGCTTGAATCAAACGACTACACTTGAACAGCGCTTTATCGCTGCGCGTCTTGCTAGTGTGGTCGTGTTCGCGTTGGCGGTGACGGCACTGACCTTAATTAATGCTAATAGCTTGCTATTTCCTGGTAGCAGCGTGACTACATATTTAGTGGTCACAGCCATTGTTGGCTCGTTAGCGGCGTGCATTTTACCTATCCGTAATGTTTTGCAGGCTCGCTATGCATGGATAGTAAGCGGCTTTGCGTTATTGTTACTTATCTATAGTAAAACCCTTGAGCCGCCAATGGGCGATAGTGCCATGCTGACCTCCCTTTGGGCGCAGCTGTTTTTCCTTTCTAGACCCATTGCACTTGGTTTAGCTATCGCTGCTTGTGTCGGTTACTTAATCCATGCTTTTGCTCGTGATCTGCGCTTAGAAAGTCATAGCCATCTTCTCAGTTTACTTGCGGGTACGGCGTTTCTTGGCGGCGAAATTGCAGGGAGCTATTGGGCGTTTATCGGCTGGGGGCGCAGTTGGAGTTGGAGTGGCCACTTCTTTTTCTCGGCGCTGACTTACCTGTTATTTATCTTAGTGTTTCACCTACCCAAAGCTTGGTTTGCTAATGGCAAAGCGCTGGCATTAGGCAAGGCTGCGGTGCTTGGCTTTATTTGTGTATTGATGTTGGGGTATCGCCTGTCATGACGATGAATTGGTTGTTTTCAATGCGGTTAGCCTTTGTATTACTCGTGCTGCTATCTGTGTGGTTTGCGCTAGGCGTTTCCATGAGTGAGCAAGATGCCTATCGACAAGTATTACGCTCACTTAATGATCTGCCTATGTCGCAGTGGATGCAGAGTTTAGTGAACGCGCCTATTGTGGCAAGTTGGCTTGCTGGCCTATTTGGTTTGATGTTTCTACTTGGGTTAAACACTGCACTTTGTTCTTGGCGCGATCTGTTACCAACTTGGCGTCATAAGCGCTGGCGCAGCCCACGGATCATGATGCTGCCGATCCATATTCTGACCTTGTTAGTATTCATCTTTCATGGTGTCGACTTAGTGTTTATTCATGGTCACGACAGCGTTGTACTGCATCAAGGAGAGCGCTTTAACAGTGGACGCTATCAAATTGAGTTAGTCAAAGTTGATTATCGTAACGATGCCAGCCAAATCACTGAAGATGAAAAAGGTTTTAGCCCTGCAGGCCGTATCACTCGTCGTAGCGTAGAGGTATTCGATCCGCGCATAAACAATGCTTATTTTAAGGTAAGCAATGGCGAGCAAACCGTCAGTGGTCATGCTGGTTTCCTGCGTCCATTCAATTGGGGCGATCTGTATATCACGGTGACGGATTTTCGTGTGCCGTATCAACAGCAGGCAAAAGGCGTGCAAGTTAAGGTGCTAGCGGTACATAACCCACTCATTAACTATTTCTTTATCTGTTACTGCCTATTGCTGCTGAGTTTACTGTTACAAGGGTTGGTGTTTTGGCGTCGTTCAATCAAAAAAGGGGGCCGCAAATGCTAGCTCGAGTTTCTATCAGTTTATTGGTCGCATGTAGTGTATTGCCTTTCAACGCGAATGCGACGGCAGGTGCGATTGATTCAAGCAGCAATTTAGCAGAGCGCTGGCGAGAACAAATACAACAACCTGTTATGCAAGCAGTGCAGCTTGGTGAAGAGGCGGCGGCATGGCAACAACAAAAAGCACAGTCTTTGTCGCAGCAGCAGCAAGACTTAGGTGAGCTTTACTGGACTGAGTATCAGCTGCAAAAACAACAAAGATATTTAGCCTCCTTGCAAGCAGAGGTTGCTCAGTTGCAGCAAGACATTGCCACAATAACGGCATTAAAGCAGGAGCTCGAGCCACAGCTTGAGATCTGGTATGCCATGTTAGAGCGTCAAGTGAGCAGCGATCTTCCGTTTGACTTTGATGAGCGTAAGCGTCGCCTAGCATTTTTACGCACTGCAATGGATAGCCATGATCTGCCATTGGCCGAGCGTTTTAGGCGCTTACTTGATGTGATGACCATAGAGGTTGCTTATGGTTATGGCCAGCAGTTAACCCAGGAGGTTATCGCAATCGATGAGCAACCTGTGCAGGTGAACTTATTGCGACTAGGACGTTTATCTTGGTTTTATATCACCCCTGATGAGCAACATCTAGGTTGGTTTGATAATGAGTCTCGCCAGTGGCGGCCCTTACCTGTTGATCAACAAGGTGACATTAAAGTAGCAATGGCAATTACTGCTAATAAACAGGTGGCGCAGATTGTCAATCTTCCACTAGGAGGACAAGAGCAATGAGAGCTGTGATCGCCATTTTACTTTTAAGTGCTTCTGCTCAGGTTTTTGCCCAAGGCCCAGTTGTTGCAGACACTACAGTGAACAAAACTGCTGGTCATTATCAGCTGCAAAAGACTCAAATCGATAACCGAGTGGCTGATATCCGTCAGCAAAATAGCGCTTGGGAGCTTCAATTAAAGCAAGAGATCGATGAGGTCAAATCTAACCAACAAGCGTTAAGCACAAGGTTAGCCAGTAAACGCGCACAACTGGCAGCATTAAATGAGCAATTAGTCGAGCTTAATCAGCAAAAGCAGCAATTGACTAGCAGTTATCAACTCGCTGTTGATGATATGCAGCTGGTTCAAGGGGCTTATCAAAAAGCGCTGAGTAGCTTATCGCAGCAATGGCAGCAAAGTCCTACCAGCTTAATTGAAGACCAACGACAGCAAAGCTTAACTGTTGCTAAGGCTAACTCAAGCTTTCCAAGCCTGAAGCAGCTTAATGAGCTTGTAGATTACGCTGTTGACGATATGCAAATGACCGCACAAGTTGCCCGTACTTCAGCAGCAATAAGTCAAGCAGATGGCAGTGTTAGCACCAAAGAGCTATTTGTCATTGGTGGCTTAATGGCGATAACAGACACTGATTTACCGAGCTTCATTGCTTTTACTGACAAACTGCCAACCGCTATTGCACCTGTTGATAGTGATGTTAGCCAGCGACTCAAAACGTGGATAGATGGTGAAACTCAACTATTGGCAATGGATTTAAGTCAAGGTCGCATGTTGCCAAGCTTGGCGCAAAAGCAAAGTCTTGGCCAATGGGTAAAAGATGGTGGCGAAGTTTTGTGGCCTATTCTTATTTTGGCAGCGTTTGGCTTACTGATAGCCCTCTGGCGTGCGGTTGTCTTACTGTATTGGCGCCCATTAGCTCAGCTTGAAAACGATGCTAGTACTAAAGCAGATCTGCAACAAATTAAGCAGCAACTACAGAGTGTGTCTCGAGCTCCCGCAGCGAAAGTACTAGCCGATGCCATTGTTGAGGGGAGTAGTGTTGACGCAATGGATCAGCGACTCAAGCAGTTGATGTTGAGACAGATGACGCAATTTGAACGAGGTCTTGGCTTTATTGCGCTACTTGCTGCAATGGCGCCGATGCTGGGTTTGTTGGGAACGGTTTCCGGCATGATTGAAACTTTCCAATCACTTACTGAATTTGGTAATAGCGATCCAAAATTGCTGTCGCAAGGGATCAGTAAAGCACTGATTACTACTCAAGCAGGCTTGCTGGTGGCACTGCCTTTATTGTTGCTGCATTACCCGCTAAAGCGCCGCGCTCAAGCGTTAAGTTTGAATATGGAGCAGCAATCAGCCTTGTTACTAGCACTCAATCTTGAGCAAGGGGCAGGCCATGGTTCAAAGTAGTGTTATAGCATCACTAGCGCATTTTCTTAATGCTGTTTTAGGCTTTATTGAGCTTGGTGGCATAGTGATGTGGCCGCTATTTATCTGCTGTTTATGGATGTTGTGGTTAGTGAGTCGCGCTTTATTTAAAGAGCCTAGCTCAGGTTTGGATAAAGCAGGCCGAACAACCGAGTATGATTGGCTTAATCAGCGCTTGCGCTTGTTAGCACTACGGCAGGCACAGGCTCAGCAGTATGGCGATCTTCAAGGGGTTAAATTGCTTGCTATGGTGGCACCGCTACTTGGTTTACTCGGTACAGTGAGCGGAATGATCGCTATGTTTGATGCGGGAGCTCATTATGGCTTTCACGATCCAGCGGTGATCTCTGCGGGGATCTCCATGGCAATGGTGACCACACAAACAGGTTTATTTGTTGGGTTAACTGGCGCCATATTGGCCTTTTTCTGGCAACGAAAATTAAATCGTGTCGATACTAATTTATTAGCAGGAGGCGCTAATGCTTAGCGATCGATTTAGACAAGATAAAGATCCTGAAATCAATATGACACCTATGCTGGATGTGGTGTTTATTTTGCTGATCTTCTTTATTGTATCGACTAACTTTGTGCAGCAAGCGTCAGTTGAGATCAAGCGTCCTCAAGCCAGCATGGCAACTAGTGTTGATGGTAGTCCTATTGTGGTCACGCTCGATACCACCGGCCGGGTATACTTTGAGTCGAAAGAGATCGATATTTACTATCTGCCGGGCAAGCTACAGCAAATTGCGACTCAAACACCAAAGGCTAAACTCTTGGTTGTTGCGGATACCAACTGCCCAACAGGGGTAACGATTAAAGTACTCGATATCGCCAAACAAGCTGGCATTAGTTTTAGCTCTGTCGCGTCAGAGATCCAATAATGGCTACGGTGCAATTGAAAGCGGTTGGGGTTAAGTCCGTAAGGTTTATTTTATCGGTAATGGCAACGATTTTACTTTGCTACTATTTACCCAATAGTTTAAATCAAAGCCAAACAGTAGGGCTGCTGAGTCAGCAGCTTGAGCCACAACCACTGCCCTTGTTACCGCCAGATAAACCGCGTCAATCAGAACCTGAAAAAGTGCAGTCAAAACCAGTAACCTCAAGTGCGGTAACACCAGTCGCAACCAGTATGCCGATTATGCCAACCGTTGCCGATATGCCGCTGCAAGTGCCTGTTATGGCAACTCCTACATTAAACGGCTTAAGTTTACCTAGCATTGCACCAGTAATTGCTGGGATTAAAGATGTTGATAAAGCGCCTGAATTGCTACGTTTTATTCAGCCAAAAATGCCTGTAGCTGGTCGTAAATTTAAACAAGGCGGTAAAGTCTTACTGCGGCTGATTGTGGAGGCCGATGGCGTAGTGAGTCAGGCTGAGGTGTTAGAGGCTGAGCCCAAACAAGTATTTGATCAATCTGCGATAGAGGCGGCGCGTAAATGGCGCTTTAAGCCTGCGGTATTAGCAGGTGAGGCGGTTAAGGTGTTTGTTGATGTACCGATTAATTTCAAGGTGAGTTAGCCATGAAGTGCATTCAAAAAATAGCATTATTGCTTACGTTCACAGGCGCTTTCGTTAGCTTAAACTGTCACGCACAAGAGCGGGCTGCTAAGCAAGAACGAGCCTTAAATCGCTTTGAATCAAATTTACTTAATAAAGCGAGTGGCTTATTAGATCGTCACGACTATAGAGCTGCGTTAACGATAATGCAGCCGCTACTTGAGCAAGCAACCCCGCACCCGACGGTATTTCAATATGCCTGTAAAACCATTGCTGATACCGAAGCTGAAGCAGAGTCGCTTGGTTGCTGGCAACGCGGGTATAAGCTTTACCCAAATAATGACAATATCGCGATTAATCTCGCCCATGCACAATTACAGTTTGAACAATTTGAAGCTGCAATAACCAGTTTAGCAGGCGTTAACCTTGCAAATGTTGACCAACCTATTGCGGCACAGGTGCGCTATATGCGCGGCTACGCGTATTATCAACTCGCGCAATATAAAGCGGTATTAACAGAGCTGCTTCGCCAGGACATCAAACAGGTTAAGCCACATTGGTGGCCGCTGATTAGTTACAGTCAATTGGGTTTAGAGCAGTGGCAAGCAGCTAAAGCTAGTGCTGAGCAATGGCTAACATTAGAGTCTGTGAATCGCACTGCTTGGCAAGTATTAATGCGCAGTGAGCTTGGACTCAACCAGCTTGTTGAAGCTGCTGTAGCCAATGATATTGCGGAAAGCTTGCTGGTAGATAATACCGGCGGTGCAGCAGATAGCACCGGGCTATTGGCGCAGATTAAAGCTTACAACTTAGCTGCAAGCTGCAGCAGGTTAGTTAATCCTAAAGCAAGTCACGCAGAGTTTAGCGCAGCGAATTTTGCTTGCGCGCAATATACTTGGCTGTCAGGGCGCTATCAACAAGCGTTAGATATGTTAGCGGGCTTTGATATCACAAGCCAAAACCAGCTGCATGATGACTTTTACCTACTTCAAGGGCAGTTGTTTGCAGGATTAAAGCAGGGCGACAAGGCGCGTCTTGCGTGGGCTAAAGTAGGTTTGCAAGCGTTACCATTAGGCAGTGCCGCGCAGATAAAACATGCTCGTCAGCACCGAAATCAACTCCAAGGGCAGGCTTTATTATTAATAGGGCAAAGTTACTGGCTAGATGGCTTGTGGCCTGAGGCGCAGGCGAGCTACAGAAAGCTTGCGCAAACACCAGGGTTTGCCACGATTGCAGATGCTTTTAATCAAAGGTTATCTAGCTTAGTGCTGTTTGACGAGAAACTCAGATGATCAAAGCGGATGGCTGTGATAGCATCTGCGCCCAAATCATCCATATTGAGTGTTATTGGTCTAGCAAGGCAATAAGCTATTCGTTAGAAAAATAACGCCAGCAGCATAGGTTTTTAGATCTTTATGATCTTAATGATCGACAATTACGACTCATTTACTTTTAATTTGGTGCAGTATTTTCAGCAGCTTGGCCAAGATATTCTGGTTAAGCGCAATGATGAAATCACCCTCGCAGAGATAGAGTCTCTGGCACCAGATCATTTAGTTATTTCCCCCGGCCCCTGCTCACCTAATGAGGCCGGTCTGTCGTTGGCGATAATTAACCATTTTGCTGGTAAGTTGCCGATCCTCGGCGTTTGTTTAGGTCATCAAGCGATTGCCCAAGTGTTTGGTGCTAATGTGATCCGCGCCAAGCGGGTAATGCATGGCAAAACTAGCGCAATAACCCATAACAATAGCGGTTTATTTAGTGGTTTAGCGAACCCACTTACTGTCACACGCTATCACTCTCTGCTGGTGGATAAGGTACCTGAGGGCTTTGTACTTGATGCATGGTATGACGACGCGTTACATGGCAGTGAGATCATGGCGATGAGTATGCCTGCGAAAAAGATCTACGGCGTGCAGTTTCACCCAGAATCTATTTTGACTCAGCAAGGTCATGATTTATTAGCAAATTTCATTAAGATATGCTAATTGCTCAATGTGTGATGGGCTAGGGTTCTGCTGCTTTATAGTAAATATAATGGTTTGACGATTCTAGCTGCAGTATATGGCCATGAGTGCATGGCGATGAATCTGCCTAGGCTCAAGCTTAACCGCCTTAATACAGTTAATCTTGTTGCTTGAACTGTTAGCAAGTTTTAGCAATATCAGCGAAAAACCTATCATCTGTTACAAATTTTACCGCTTTTTCAGATAATCCCGTTGCCAAAGTGTGGTATAAAAGTCCGCAAAAATACCAATAATAATAGGGATGGATATGAAAAGCGTGATTCGTCATGTCAGCTTAAGTGCACTTTCATTGGCAGTTTTAGCCGGTTGTAGCACAACCAATAACTCTACAGATCAAGCTCTGGCTACTAATCAGGTAGCGAGTCAAACCACTCAAGTAGCTCTATCGGCACCACCACAAGTCGATCAAGCATTAACCTTAAACCAAATTATGGCCAATCCGGATTGGATGGGCTTATTTGCTCAAGGTGCCTACTGGAGTGATGATGGTCAATCGATCTACTTTGCTAGGCAAGCCCATGGTGCGCCAACTAAAACCTATTATCAGCAAGCGATAACTAGCACGGCAGCGAGTGAGTTAGCACTAAATCAGCTTCATACGGCTGATCAGCGCCGTGGCGTATTAAACAATGACAAAACACGCAAAGCTTATATCTATCAAGGCAACCTGTTTGTTAAAGATTTAAACAACGGCAAGATAACTCAGCTTACTCGTCTTAATACTGCTGTAGATGGGGTACGCTTTTTAACTAATGGTGATATTGCATATTGGCAGGGTGATAATATTTTTAAAATTCACCAAGACTCAGGGTTGGTTGAAGAGATCGCTAACATCAAAATGGCGGCTGAGCCTGCAGGTGTAAAAGATCCATCAAGCTATCTTGCTAAGCAGCAGCACCGACTCATCCAGTATGTTGCGATGCAACATGATAATGCTAAAGCCAAACAAGACTATAAGGCTGAGCTTGCCAAAGCAGATCCAACTATGTCGGCTAAGACATGGTATTTGGGCGATAAAGAGGTCGTGACTAATCTAAGCCTGTCTCCTAATGGTCGCTATGTGATTGTGGCACTTAAAGATAAGAGCTACAGCTGGCGTGGTGAGCACGACATTATGCCAAATTACTTAGGTAAAGATGGTTATGTTGATGCGGTACCTGCACGTGCTCGCGTAGCTGAAGATAACAACCCCGGCGAGCGTTTAGTACTACTCGATTTAACTAACCATAGTAAAAAAGATATCACCATTGAGGGCTTAACAGGCTTTGATGAAGATGTATTAGCTGCGGTAAAAGCTGAGAATGCCAAAGCTAAAGGTGAAAGTTATAAGAGTGAAAAAGCTCCGCGTAACATCCAGTTAATGCAAGACTGGGGCTGGACACAAAGTGCGATTCAATGGTCAGAAGCAGGTGATAGTGTTGCGGTAATGCTTGAAGCGGTTGATAACAAAGACCGTTGGATTGCTACCGTTAATTTAGATAAGGGCAGCTTAACTACTCAGCATCGCCTACATGACGACGCTTGGATCAACTACACCTTTAATCAATATGGCTGGCTACCGAATAGCGACAGCATCTATTTCCTATCTGAAGAAACGGGCTTTTCTCAGCTTTACTTAAAGCAACAAGGTAAAAAGCCAAAGGCGCTTACTCAAGGTCAGTTTGTGGTCAGCGATATCACCTTAGGCCCTAAAGCTCAGTATATTTACTACAAGGCTAACAAGACCCATCCAGGTATTGATAACGTCTATCGCGTTGAAATTGCCACAGGTAAAGATGAGCAATTAACCCAATGGCAAGGTCAACTTGATTACAGCTTAAGCCCAGATGGCAGCGCGCTATTATTAAATGCATCGACCCGTATTCAGCCTGCAGAACTATTTGTGCAACCAATTGGTGGTGAGTTAAAGCAGCTAACTAACTACACTAGCGATTCATTTAAAAACTATGCGTGGCAAGCACCAGAAGTTGTCGCCGTGCCTTCAACCCATGGCGCGGGTGACGTTTACGCTCGAGTCTATGTGCCGCAAGGTTACAGTAAAGACAACGCTGATAAATATCCTGCAGTGATCTTTAACCACGGCGCAGGTTATCTGCAAAATGCACATTACGGCTTCTCAGGTTACTTTAGAGAGTTTATGTTCCATAACTTACTGGCTCAGCAAGGCTATGTGGTGATGGATATGGATTTCCGTGGTTCAAAAGGTTACGGCCGAGATTGGCGTACAGCAGTGTACCGTCAAATGGGGACGCCTGAAGTGCAGGATCTAAAAGATGGCGTAAACTGGATGGCGGCTAACGTTAATGTAGATGCGGGTAAAGTCGGTACTTATGGTGGCTCTTACGGCGGCTTCTTGACCTTTATGGCACTGTTTAATGAGCCTGAGTTATTCCAAGCTGGCGCAGCGCTGCGTCCAGTAACGGATTGGGCACATTATAATGCGCCTTATACGTCGAATATCCTCAATACGCCAGATGTCGATCCAATCGCTTATGAGCGTAGCTCGCCGATTGAACATGCAGACGGCTTGCAAAAACCATTGCTTATCATGAGTGGTGTGTTAGACGATAACGTATTCTTCCAAGATAGTGTGCGTTTAGTACAGCGTCTAATCGAGCTTGAGAAACCAATGTTTGAAACTGCCATTTATCCTGTGGAACCTCATGGTTTCCGTCAGCCTTCGAGCTGGTTGGATGAATATCGTCGTATTCATAAGTTATTTGAGCAAGAGCTTAAGTAACTACTCGCTTAAAAAGGCTTCATGATGAAGCCTTTTTTATTGCAATGACTAAGGAAAATTAACGATTTATACCTAGGCCTATAATAGGTAAACTGAGTCTAGGTCAGTTAGGAGAAGATTAATTAGTGGCAATTTCAGTTGCTGGTGGAGTTAAGCCGGCGCAAATAATCGAAGTAGAGCAGCGGCTGCTAAAGCGGTTGATTATCGGTAAGGAAAAAGTGGCCGCGATGGCTGACGATATCAACTCAGAGCTAGAAATGGATGCCAATAAGCTTGCGGTTGAGCGCGAAGCTATTCGTGCGCGATTAGCAAAGCAAAATGAAGCCAAAGCAGTGTTTGAGGCTGTTTCAAGCCAGCTTATCGCTAGCGTTAATGCTAATATCGAACATCAATTATCATCTCCAGAACAAGTATTAGCCGCATCCAAACTTGATGAAAAACAGGTTGCGCTATTAGAGTTCCTCTACGCTGACCAAGTTGATTTAGCGCGTATTAGGCCGCTGGTGGAGTCGTTACCTTGGCTAAAGCGTGACTTGATAAACATGCTGAACAGTTCAAGTTTTAGGCATCGTCGCCCTAAATCATCAGATGTCCAAGTTACTGATATTAAGTTGGTACTCAACTATATTGGTGTCGAGAACTTACAAGCATTAATTCCCTATTTTTGTCTGCGTAACTTAATGCCTAGTGGCCAAACACAAATGCTGTGGTTAAGTCGAAAACTTTGGCGTTATACCGTGGTGGCCGCCATTGCAGCGCAAACCTTAGCTAAATTACATAACAAGCCTATGGCTTTTATTTATAGCTGTAGTTTGATGAGTCAGCTTGGCACTGTGAGTGTTATCAATCAATGTGGTAAAGAGTTTGATGATATGTGGGGCAATTGGCTCAGAGAGGCTAGCGCCAGTGGTGATAAAGCCCTTTATGATGCGGTGATGGCGACAGAGTTTCCTGCAAACGATGTCTATCAACAAGTGCTTGCTCATAGTCATGCACTCAATTGGCAATTACTTTACTTGCTTGAGTTTAAAAATAGCCGCTTAGCTAAAACCTTTAAGGCGATAGACACCCACCTTAAATATGCAGATCTTGATGAAGACTCAGCTTTGATTGAGCGTGCGAACTGTTATGCCAAAGTTTACCTGTTGCAAGAGGTTGGTAAGATAACCACAGCTGAAAGCCGAGTGATGTTTGATTATTATCAATTGTCAGAGCAAGAGTTAATCAGGTTGAGTGGGCAAAACTTCCGTAAATTGCCATTATTTTAAAATCCGCCTTATAGGTGCATAACGGTTTTTCTATGAGCGCTTTTAAGGTATTTGTCATCGATAATGCAGTAACGTACATATAAGTATGTAATTAGTTTGTTGGTGAATGCGTATTTGTTGCCCATAAATCTGACGGTTTTTATCAATATTGATTAATTGTTTGCCAGCCGTTTTGGCTCATCTTTGATGGTTTTATGCAGAAACGGCTATGTTGATAGTTAGCTGATAACGCTACAGCTAAATAATATACAATTCTTGTTCGCTTGAACTATCTAACTCTCTCACTGTATTTTTCTATATTTACTGCACAAAACTTAGCTAAAAAAGACACTTTTATTGCATTTAGTTATTCAATAACTGTGAATAACTAGTGTAACTAGGCGTTGAATAACTTTTTTATGACTATTTATGCTTAAAGCCCCGCTATATACGCTTTGTTAATTCTAAAACTCAAATCTTTATGCACTGTTTACAGATCTAGCTCACTTGAAGGTTGTTAAAAACTGGTATTTTGATCACATTTTAGCTAATAATGTCTTCTTGATTAGACAAACAACCGCCATGTTACCTACAGAAACATAAAAACATTACGCGGGAATACGGCTTTTAAAAAGCCGATTTTTAGAAGGATGAGAAGCAATGAGCGTTAATATGAATCTTACACGTGCCCAATTTGACGAAGTAATGGTGCCTAACTATGCGCCTTCAGCGGTTATTCCAGTTCGTGGCGAAGGTAGCCGAGTTTGGGATCAAGAAGGTAAAGAGTACATCGACTTCGCTGGTGGTATTGCGGTTAACTGTTTAGGTCATTGTCATCCAGCCCTTGTTGGCGCACTAAAGGCCCAAGGCGAGAAGCTTTGGCACCTTGCTAACGTTATGACTAACGAGCCAGCACTTGAGCTAGCGACTAAGCTAGTTGATGCAACGTTTGCTGACCGTGTTTATTTTGCTAACTCAGGTGCAGAAGCTAACGAAGCGGCACTAAAGCTTGTTCGTCGTTATGCAATGGATAAGTTTGGTGCTGAAAAAGATCAAATTATCGCTTTTGACAAAGCCTTCCATGGTCGTACCTTTTTCACCGTAAGTGTTGGTGGCCAAGCAGCCTATTCAGATGGTTTTGGTCCTAAACCACAAAGCATCACTCATGTTCCTTTCAATGACATCGCTGCGTTAGAAGCGGTCATTTCAGATAAAACTTGCGCAATTATGATGGAGCCACTGCAAGGTGAGGGGGGCATTATCGATGCCGATCCTGAGTTCCTAAAAGCGGTACGCGCACTGTGTGATAAGCACAACGCCCTGTTGGTATTTGATGAAGTGCAAACTGGTGTTGGTCGTCTAGGTGAGCTTTATGCTTATATGCGTGGCGATGTTGTGCCTGATGTACTTACTACTGCAAAAGCACTAGGCGGTGGCTTCCCTATTGCAGCTATGCTAACCACTAAAGAGATTGCCGATCACCTTAAGATTGGTACTCATGGTTCTACTTACGGTGGTAACCCACTTGCTTGTGCTATCGGCAATGCAGTACTTGATGTGGTGAACACTCCTGAAGTACTTAACGGTGTGAAAGTACGTGAGCAGCTACTGCGTGACGGCTTAACTAAGATCAATGATAAATATGACGTGTTCTCTGAAGTTCGCGGTCAAGGTCTATTGATTGGTGCGGTAATGAATGAAAAATTCCAAGGCCGTGCTAAAGAGTTTTTGGTTGCGGGTATTAGCGAAGGCGTAATGAGCCTAGTTGCTGGCGCTAATGTTGTTCGCTTTACGCCATCTCTAGTTATTCCTGAAGCAGATATTGCTGAAGGTCTAGCACGCTTTGAGCGCGCCGTAGCGAAAGTAGTCGAAGCCTAAATGGCAAACGGAGTGTTACCGTCGGTAGCGCTCCTTTTTTGTCTTTAGGAAAGCTTGAACGTTTAGATTGCTGGCCTTTGGCTGGCAAACTAAAACAACAAGTGATAGCGAGGAGACTCCTAGATGCTAGTTATACGTCCAATCCGCTCAACTGACTATGAAGCGCTTTATCAAATCGCCCAAGAGTCAGGGCACGGATTTACATCTTTACCAGTGAATGAGGAACTGCTCAGAAGTAAAATTGCTCGAGTAGAAGAATCATTTACTAAGCAAGTCGATACTCCATTCGATGAAGGCTACCTGATGGTGCTAGAAGATACCGAAACCGGTGAGGTTGTCGGTACTTGTGGTATTGAAGCTGCGGTAGGCATGGTTGATGCTTTTTATCATTATCGATTAGGCACAGAGGTTTATCATTCAGAGCAGATTGATGTTCGTAATGAAGTAGAAACCTTAACCTTATGTCACGACTACACCGGCGCAGCAGAGCTTTGTACGCTGTTTTTACGCAGCAGCTACCGTAAAAATAATAATGGTCGCATGCTGTCAAGAAGCCGTTTTCTGTTTTTAGCTCAGCACGCTAAACGCTTTGGCGAAACTGTGATTGCTGAAATGCGCGGTGAAAGCGATGAAGAAGGTAACTCGCCATTTTATGGTTGGCTACAAGAGCACTTCTTAGGTATTGATTTTGTTCGAGCTGATTACCTGTCAGGTTTAAGCCAAAAAGCATTTATGGCTGAGATGATGCCTAAAAATGCAGTTTATGTGTGCTTGTTACCTAAAGAGGCGCAGAAGGTGATTGGTGAAGTACACACAAATACTCGTCCAGCACTTAATCTACTGCAAGCCGAAGGCTTTAGATGTCGCGGCTATGTGGATATTTTTGATGCCGGCCCAACCGTTGAATGTCACTTAAACGATATCCGCTCGGTACGTGAAAGCCGCTTGTTAACTGTCACTATTGGTGACACACCAAGCGATGCCACAAGCCATATTGTTTCCAATACTGAACTAGAAAATTACCGCGCAACAGCTGTGAATTTAGCTGTCACTGACGATAGCGATGACGTGATCTTAGATGCCCAAACCGCAGCAGCCTTAATGGTTAAAGACGGTGGTCAGATCCGCGTATTGCCAATGTAGGAATAGAAAATGACACAATTTATTGAAGGTAAATGGGTAGCAGGTTTAGGTCACGAAGTGACATCAATTAACCCTGCAAACCAAGAAGTGATTTGGAGCAGCAAGACTGCAACACCAGAGCAGGTGTCTAACGCAGTAGATGCTGCGCGTAATGCACAGTTTGATTGGTTTATGCTGGGCTTTGAAGCGCGTCTAGCTATAGTCGAAGCATACCGCGACCAGCTTGAAGCTAACAAAGCTGAAATGGCCGAAGTTATTGCTCAAGAAACCGGTAAACCACAGTGGGAAACAGCCACTGAAGCGGGCGCGATGATAGGTAAAATTGGCTTGTCAGTAGCCGCTTATAATAAGCGTACTGGCACGACTGAAAACGACACGCCAGCAGGGCGTGCCGTTCTGCGTCATAAGCCGCATGGTGTTGTTGCAGTATTTGGCCCTTATAACTTTCCAGGCCACCTACCAAATGGTCACATTGTTCCAGCATTACTTGCGGGTAACACTGTTGTATTTAAGCCATCAGAGCTTACACCTAAAGTGGCAGAGCTAATGCTTAAGCTATGGGAGCAAGCTGGTTTGCCAGCAGGTGTAATTAACCTAGTGCAAGGTGAAGTTGAAACAGGTAAAGCACTCGCAGCACACCCACAAATCGACGGTCTTTTCTTTACCGGTAGCTCGCGCACTGGTCATATATTGCATCAGCAATATGCAGGCGACCCAGGTAAGATTTTGGCTCTGGAGATGGGGGGGAATAACCCTCTTATCATCAAAGATGTGGCGGATACCAAAGCTGCGGTACACGATATTATTCAATCTGCTTATATTTCTGCTGGCCAGCGCTGTACTTGTGCTCGTCGTTTATATGTAGAAAAAGGCGCAGCAGGTGATGCACTACTCGAGCAACTGGTCGCCGCTGTTAAGCAAATTCAAGTTGGACCATGGAACGCACAACCGCAACCATTTATGGGCTCAATGATCTCAGAAGCGGCTGCAAAAGGTATGGTTGAAGCGCAGCGTAACTTAGTTAACCTTGGGGCTAACGTTTTAGTTGAACTAACTCATATTGAAACTGGCACGGGTTTAGTATCGCCAGGCCTTGTTGATGTAACTGATGTGATTGAACTACCTGATGAAGAGTACTTTGGCCCGTTACTGCAGGTAGTACGTTACAGCGATTTTGATCAAGCCATTAAGCTAGCTAACGCCACTCGCTATGGTTTATCTGCAGGGATTCTAGCTGATAGCCGTGAAGACTATGACTACTTCCTAGCACGGATCCGTGCAGGTATTGTTAACTGGAATAAGCAGATCACTGGTGCTTCAGGCGCCGCACCATTTGGTGGTGTAGGTGCATCAGGTAACCACAGAGCAAGCGCATTTTATGCTGCGGATTACTGTGCTTACCCAGTCGCATCGGTTGAGGCTGACACAGTTAGCCTGCCAGCAACATTAAGTCCTGGCTTGAGTATTTAAGCTCGGGTCGTTAATTCAAAGGGGAAGCGCTCGGGGGCGCTTCCCCTTTTTATAAAAGTTGTATCCAACAAGCAAGCAGTAATTTTAAAACGTGTACCGCCACGTGCGCTCAGCCAACCAACAAAATATCTAGGTAAGCACGTAGGCTTAAAGGAGTTAATCATGCACACGAATGTAAACGCGCTATTTGAAGCACTTTGGCAAGACTATATTGAAATGACGCCATCGGCGGCAAAAGTTCATCAGTTATTGTCGAAAGGCGATGCAATTATCAATGATCATATTGCACTGCGTACCTTTAATATTGCCAAGGTTAATCTTGAAGTATTAGCCGCACATTTCGAGTCTATCGGCTACGTTGCATGTGGCGACTATAAGTTTGAAGCTAAAAAGCTCAATGCTAAGCACTTTGAGCACCCAGACAGCACGCAACCAAAAGTGTTTATCTCTGAGTTATTAGTTGAAGAGTTCAGTGACGAGCTGCAAGCAACGGTTAACGGCTTAATTGAGCAAATTGATAGCGAGGCAACGACTGCAGATAACTTCCTATACTCAGGTCGTCATTGGCAGTTAGACAGTAACACTTATCAAGCGCTTTTAGCTGAAAGTGAATATGCAGCTTGGGTTGCAGCATTTGGTTATCGTGCTAACCATTTTACAGTTTCAATTAACCATTTACCGGGTTATGAGACGATTTTTGAAGTTAACGATGCACTAAAGGCGGCTGGCTTTGTGTTGAATGCCTCTGGTGGTGAAGTGAAAGGCACACCTGAAGTATTACTAGAGCAATCATCAACTATGGCAGATAAGATCCCCGTTAGCTTCTCAGACGCAGTGGTTGAGATCCCAAGCTGTTTTTATGAGTTTGCTTTACGTTATGCCAAACCAGACGGTGAGCTTTATACAGGTTTTGTCGCAGCCTCTGCGGATAAGATTTTTGAAAGCACCAACGTTAACTAGTCACAGGTTAATCTTGGAAATAAAAAACCGGAAGCAATTCCGGTTTTTTATTTTTAGAACAATAGCGTTACTTTTAAGCCGGGAAGGCTTTGACTGTGTTCAAACTTAAGTTCGATTTTGTACTGCTCGGCAATGTCTTTCACAATCGATAAGCCTAAACCATGCCCCATAGTCGCCTCATCTAGGCGTTTCCCCCTGTGAGTTAGCATCGCCAATTGCTCTGTTTCAACACCGGGGCCATCATCTTCGATACTTAGCTTTAGCTGCTGCTCATGCTGGCTAATACATACGCGTATTTCAGAGCTTGCCCACTTATAAGCGTTATCAAGTAAGTTACCTAGTAGCTCCATACCGTCTTCACGATGCATCGGCAGGCGAGTGATGCCACTAGGAATATCAAAGCGGCAGTGAATTGATTTAGTGCGATGCACCTTGTTGAGTGTTTGCGATAAGTCTTCGATATCCTTTGGCAACTGCATTTGTGCAGCTGGCAGCATATCGCCTGTTATGCGTGCCGCAGCGAGTTTGCGCTCAATCATCTTATGTACTAAATCGAGCTGTTTTTGCAGTGCTTCTGCTGACTCAGGTTCTTTTAAGTAAAGCGCTTCAACTTGTTGCTGCATCACTGCCAATGGTGTTTTAAGGCCGTGACTTAAATTACCCAAGTTATTACGACTACGCTCAATTTGTTTACTTGAGTAGGTGAGTAACTCATTGTAATTTTTAGCCAGCGGCTGCAATTCAAGTGGAATAGAGTTTAAATCGAATGATGAAATCTCGCCTTCACGCAGTTTCGCCAAGGTATCCTTCATTTGATTTACGGGCTTAAACGATTGCCGTAAGACTAAGAAAATCCCCATAATCATGGCGAGTAACATGGCCAGATTAACCAGAAACTTAGTACCGTAAACTTCAGTAAATACTTTACGGCCAATACTTAAGTCTTGAGCAACGGTTAATGTGGCGCTAAGGCCTGAGGTCTCAGATTTAAGGCCAATCGATAATAATTGAATATCGTGATTTTGCGGGCCTTTAGTTTGCCAAGCGCGCGTTTCGCCTTTTTCTAAATCGACAACTTCAAGGCGTTGATCCCACAGTGAGCGTGATCTTAGCTCTTGCTCCGGTAGGTCTAGTTGATAGTAACGGCCTGAATAAACTGGGCGATAGAAGCTAGAGAGCTGATTTTCATCAATTCTGAATGTGCCATCATCTAAATGGGTGGCGAGCAGGACTTGCTGTAAGTCTTCTTGAAGCCTGGCAATAATTGAGTCGTGAAACGCTTGGCGTAACATTGATTCGAAAAAGATAATGCCGATAGCGGTAGAGATCACTACTAAGCCTGTTAACCACAGGCTTAGCTTGGTGCGGATGGATATCATTGTGCTAAACCGTGAAAGATATATCCTTGTCCGCGGCGAGTTTCAATGGCTGTTTTACCAAGCTTTTTACGCAGATGAGTCACGTAAACTTCGACGACATTACTCTCTTTTTCATCATCAAACTGGTATAGCTTATCGGTAAGCTGGGCTTTTGATAATAGTTTTTTAGGCGACATTAAGAAGATTTTGAGTAATCTAAATTCCATCGCAGTGAGTTCAAATGTTTGTTCGCCAACGGTAACAGATTGCTGGCTTTCATCGAGTGCAACACCGGCATAAGTTAACTGCTTATTAGGCGTGTTAGCTTTACCGTGGGCGCGCTGAATAAGCGCTTGAATGCGTACGAGTAGCTCTTGAGTGTGGAATGGCTTACCTAGATAATCATCTGCACCTGAGTTAAAACCTTCGACCTTTTCATGCCATTGGCTGCGGGCGGTTAGCATGATGACTGGCGTATGGATACCTTGCTCACGCCACTTTTCTAGCAACTCTAAGCCGTTACCGTCAGGCAGGCCAATATCTAAGATAACGCAATCATAATTGGTTTCTTTAATGAGGTAATCAGCTTCGCTGACCTTGTCAGTCGTATCAGTAACATAACCGGCTTGCTTAAGCTGTTTAACGAGTTCTTCGACTAATAAAGTGTTGTCTTCAACAAGAAGTAATTTCATAGAATGCTCTCAATGTTGCTGTGTAAACTGACTGGCGATTTACATCATAAATTCATGTTAACTCAAAAATGGCTTTGCGGTGCAACTAGATTTGATTTTTAACGTTATTATTACAGCGTTTCGGGATTACAGCTGGCCGGGAGTCGAGTAGGTTGGGCAAGTTGCCCTGTGCTGGCGTCAAGTAATAGCTCCACTAGCAGGCCACTATTAGTGCGGATCTGGATCTCGTAGCGCCAGTCGCCTTGGTCTTGATATAAATGAGCGTCAATTAGCTTGCCATGACACATAGCTTGAATGCTTGTCAGGGTTACATCGAGAGATAGAATTTTACCGCTACTTACTAAGCTTTGGGCTTCGTAATGCTGAATTTCAATTTTTTGATTAGCAAATGCTGTAGGCAGGTGTAGCATCGCAGTCAAAAGGCATAAGTAAAATGCTATTTTCACGCTGAACTCCTAATAAAAAAAATGGCCTGAGATAATCTCAGGCCACTTTATAGAAGCTGTCTTAAACCGAGCTTAATACTGGCTTATCGGGTTCCGTAAACTACAATTGTTTTACCGTGAGCTTGAATAAGATTTTGTTCTTCAAGCATTTTTAAGATACGGCCAACTGTTTCACGAGAACAACCAACGATTTGGCCAATCTCTTGACGAGTGATCTTGATTTGCATGCCATCTGGATGTGTCATCGCATCTGGTTGCTTAGCAAGGTGAAGCAATGTTTGTGCAATTCTTCCAGCAACGTCTAGGAAGGCTAGGTCGCCCACTTTTTGACTTGTGCTGTGCAGACGGTACGCCATCTGAGAAGAAAGCTTCATCAGAATTTCAGGGTTTACTTGGATTAGCTGCTTGAACTTCTTGTAAGAAATTTCTGCAATTTCACAAGCTTGTTTAGCACGAACCCACGCAGTACGTTCAGCTTGTTCTTCGAACAGGCCAAGCTCACCAATAAAGTCGCCTTGGTTAAGGTAAGAAAGAATCATCTCTTTACCTTCTTCGTCTTTAATCAAGACTGCTACAGAGCCTTTAACGATGTAGTAAAGGGTATCTGAATCTTCACCAGCGTGGATCAAAGTACTTTTGGCTGGATATTTATGAATGTGACAGTGTGATAAAAACCATTCCAAAGTCGGATCTGGTTTTGGCTTTCCAATCAGAGCCATGCCTATGTTCCTCGGCTGATTTACATTAAAAGTAAGAATATGCTAATTAAGTATCTTACGTCAATTAAGCTATTAAAACCTTGATAAGAGTCTTACTTTCGTTCGACTCAAGTCTAAAGGCGAATAACCATTTATATAGTGTATTCTGATACATTAGTGATATAAGTCAACTGAATCCGCCACTAAGGGTCATTGTTGCACTCACAATTAGGCGTGTATCACATCTTGTTTAAAGTGCTGTTAGTTTTGGTGATTACAGCAGCTTAATTATACGTGCATTAAATATGCAGAAATTTGAAGTTAGTCAATAATAATGATTCTCATTAGCGAAGGCGAGTGATTTACACTCGACATTTTGAGTGTTTTCTGGCTAACTTGGGTAAAACTAAAATAATACGTGAAGTAGCCGTACCCTAGATTTGAGTTACTTTTGAGTACTTGGAGGCAGTTGTGAGTAATAGACCTTGGATTTTAAATACTGTAGTGGTCTTTTGTTTGGCATTTAGCCAAGCTGCTAGCGCGTTTTCGATTCCACAGCCAAAAGGTGCTGAAGAAGCGAGCCGCTCTGCTCATATTCAACTTAAAGCTGCGCAGGGTGATGCAGATGCTCAATATTTACTAGGCCTTATGTATCTATCAGGTCGTTATATTGAACAAAATCGAGAGCTTGGCGCAAAATGGGTAACTGCAGCTGCGAGTGCTGGGCATGTTAAAGCGCAGCAAACAATGGCTGACTTATCGTTTGAAGGTAGCCTGATTGAGCGTAATTTATCAACTGCAGAGCAATGGTATAGCGAGCTTAGCAAGCAAGGTCATAAGTGGGCTAATTTCAGACTTGGCTTTATTTACGCTGCGGGTGGAGAAGGTGTCGAGCGTAATTGCGGTAAAGCCGTTGAGCAATTTAATGCTGTAGGTGATGAAGTTTCATTAGGGAACGTAGCCTGGATTCTAGCGACTTGTCCTGAAGCGCAATACCGTAACGGTGATAAAGCATTAGAGTTGTCTTTAACTTTGCTTGAAAGTGATAAGCAAGATCCAACTAACTTAGATAACCTAGCAGCTGCCTATGCTGAAATTGGCAACTTCGATGCCGCAATATCGACCCAGCTAAAAGCGATTAAAGCGTTAAAGCTAAGTGCAGATAAAAGTAAATCAGCTGAATTTAAACAGCGTTTAAAAAGGTATCAGAACTCAGAACCTTATCGTGAAATTTTGCCATTAGCGCCTAACTAGTTTTATTAAACAAACTTGATGGCTAATAGCGCTCGCAATCTAAAGAGCGATTAGCATCACAGAACAAAGCTCCTCATACGTAGGGGCTTTTTTTATGTCTAGCCCGCTAGACAGTTCTAAGATAGAGCTCATTTAGAAGGTGTGTGATTGTTAAGGTTAACGAGGTATATAGCGGGCGTGAACGCTTAAAAGAATAGAAAATTAAGCATGGATGTGGAATTCACTTTATTGCTTTTTACACGTAGATTAGGTCAGTTAGCAATCCCAAGGAAACAAACAGATCAAGCGTGGATGTGGAATTCACTTTATTGCTTTTTAAACGTAGATCAGGTCAGCTAGCAATCCCAAGGAAACAAACAGAGCAAGCGTGGATGCGGAATTCACTTTTGGGAATGCAGTGATTTAGTCAGTAAGATAGACAAACAGCGTGATGTTGCAGTTTTTATGATTAGGTCAGCTAGCAATCCCAAGGAAACAAACAGATCAAGATGGGGGAATTCACTCCCAAGGGAATGCTAACTTATCGTTCTTTCGCCTGAAATCCCGATGACTGAAGTCTACCTATATAGGCTTAAACTAATCTTAAGCTAGGCTAAATTAACCCTGTTTTATTCATTTTCTGGTGAAAGCAGCTGAATACGTTTATCCATCAAGTCTTTTACCAAAGGCGTTAAAATTAATTCCATTGCTAATGACATCTTGCCGCCCGGCACCACCATGGTATTCACTCGAGACATAAACGAGCCTTGGATCATGCTGAGGTAATACGGAAAGTCGACATTGTTGATGCCACGAAAGCGAATGACCACAAAGCTTTCATCTAAACTGGGGATACTTTTAGCACTGAAAGGGTTAGAGGTATCTACTGTGGGTACACGCTGAAAGTTGATGTGAGTGCGTGAGAACTGCGGCGTCATATGGTTGATATAGTCGTCCATACTTCGCACAATTGAATCCATCACTTTTTCACGGCTATGGCCACGCTCTGAAGTGTCACGAATAATCTTCTGGATCCACTCTAGGTTTACAATTGGTACCATGCCAATAAGCAAGTCGACATGTTGAGCCACGTTGCAGTCATCAGTGACTACGCCGCCATGCAAGCCTTCATAATAAAGCATGTCGGTGTTTTCAGGTAATGGATGCCACTGAGTAAAAGTGCCCGGCATTTGGTTAAATGGCACCGCTTCATCAAACGTGTGTAAATAGGCGCGGGTTTCCCCTTGGCCGGTATTACCATAATCACTAAAGCACTGTTCGAGACGGTTAAAGTCATTCGCTTCTGGGCCAAAATAACTGATGTTACGATTCTCAGTCTTTTCCTTACGGATCATCACAGCCATTTCAGGGCGGGTATAGTGGTGAAAGCTATCACCTTCAACGATTGCAGCGTTGATACCAAGCTGTCTGAAAATATGGTTGAATGCAGTCGTTGTCGTGGTTGTGCCCGCTCCAGAGGAGCCAGTGACTGCAATAATCGGATGTTTCGCTGACATGTATTTACCCAAAAGATAGTTAACTATCACCTGTACACAGGTCTGTTAATGACGCATTAAAGTGATTCAGGTAAGAAGCGTGTGCTAATAATGTTCATTTATACGGCTTCACTCGGCTTAGGTCAATCTGCGCCTAAGCCAAGAGCTGCTTTATATCGATTACCATTGGTCCTGCTGATATTCTTGAATAACAATATCTTCTTTACGTCGAATACCAATCGACTCATCTTCCTCGCTGAACTCAACCACTAAAATACCCTGCTTTAGCGCGGCTTTACATTGCAAAATAGCACGTTCCATACTGTGCTCGCCTTCACCAGAAAAGCTGCCATCTTCTACTTGGCTAATAAGGTACTCTTTAATAAGGTTGTCAAACGTGTCACTAGGGAGCTGCGCAAGCGACTCATAGGGGACTAACATACTGGTGCTTCCAATGAAGTTAAAAAAGATAAAATACGTTGCTCTAGATAATACTTAGGTCGCCATGGACTGCCGCCATTAATAAAACCTACATGGCCACCATTCTCATGAAGTTCGTATTGTACATGCTCTGAGAGCTGGTCTCGAGCAGGGATAACCGCAGGAGTCATAAAGGGATCATCTTTGGCGTGGATCACCAGTGTTGGTTTAGCTATGCGACTTAGGTAAGGCATGCCACTGGCGCGAGTGTAATAATCATCCACACCACTAAAGCCGTGCAGTGGTGCAGTGACTTTGTCATCAAACGCATAAAAGGTTGTCAGGCCGTCAATATCGCCATGATTTATTGGCATTAATGGCTGTAAATCAGGTTTAGCGACTTTGCCGCGCATTTTTTGCTGCAGCTGCTTAATCAAATAGCTTTGATAGACCTTCGAAAAGCCTTTTTCAAGACGATTTGCACAAGAGCCAAGCTGCAGCGGCGCTGAAATGGCAACGGCTTTATCAACTAAGCTCAAATCTTGCTGCTCACCTTGGTATTTAACTAATACATTGCCGCCAAGACTGTAGCCAACAGCGAGCAAACGATTATTAGGGTATTTAGTTTTTATGTGCTCAAGAGTGGTTTGAAGATCTTGAGTGTCGCCGCTGTGATAACCTCGAGCAAGGCGATTTAACTCACCAGAGCAGCTACGGTGATGGTGTACAACACTGCATAAACCTAACGCTTTGCTGGCTGCTAAAATCCGCCTGGCATAGTGGGATTCAGCGCTGCCTTCTAAGCCGTGAATAATCACCAAAATAGCTTGGTTTGCTTGTGGGCTGCCCTGCCAATCTAGATCAATAAAGTCGCCATCAGCAAGCTCTAAACGCTCACGTTGCAGGACAGGTCTGTCCACTTTAGTCAGTACTGGAAGAATCGTTTGCACGTGGGGGTTTTTAGCCCACCAAGGTGGTGAAAATTGTTGGCTCATAATAATTGGCTATTGCTGAAAATTAAAACGTGTGTTTAATTGTTATTGTCTGCAGAGTGTAACATAGAATGAAATCTTGAATTTTGTTGAGATTGTTTCCAGTTGTAAGTGCCGTAAAAACGGTATGATGAGAGACAAGGTTGCGCAGCTCAATCGTGCAACGATAAGCAATAGAGGACGCGATGGAACGACGTACTTTTATCACAACCGCTATAGCGGGAACGGCCTGTTTAGCACTGGGAGTAAATTATTACTCTGCAGATGATATTGGCGTGAATAAGGATCTCGATAACAATCATAGGTTGTTGTTGAGTGTGTTATTGCCTGTATTTTTAGACGGGGCTCTACCTGATGTCGCCGCACTTAAGCGTGATGCGCTTCATCGAACCTTAGATGCTATTGAGCACACTATCTCCATTCTCCCACTCGATACCAAAGCAGAGCTTGAGCAGTTATTTGAAATGCTTGAAGGACGTTTAGGTTTGCTGATCTTAACGGGTAGCGTGACTCCATTAATGATGCGCAATCAATCTGAGCTGGTTGATATGCTACAAAGTTGGCGCACAAGTTATCTTGATCTTATGGTCACAGCCTACCAAGGCTTACGAGAGCTGGTAATGGCAAGCTACTACTCAAGCCCTGAGCACTGGAGCCGTTTACATTATGCTAAGCCAAGCTTTCTCGAGGACATGAAATAATGCATATCAGAGCAAACGAGATGAGCAATAAGGCAATCGACTATGGCTATTAAGGATCCGGTTAAAGCTGGTGTCGACTCTGGCTGGGCACATATTAATGCGGCTAAGCTCACCGAAAGCCAAACTTTAGAAGCCGACGTTGTGATTGTGGGCAGTGGCGCTGGTGGTGGAGTGGCGGCAGAAATCCTCACCCAAGCAGGTCTGTCAGTGATTATCGTTGAAGGTGGGCCGTTAAAATCCTCTAGTGACTTCAATATGGAAGAGCGTCGCGCCTACCCTGATTTATATCAGCAAGCCGCAGGCATGAAAACTACAGACAAAGCGATAGGGATCTTTCAAGGTCGCGCGGTCGGTGGTTCAACAACCGTTAATTGGACCACTTCTATTCGCACTCCCGAACCAGCATTAGCGTATTGGGCGCAAGCTAAATCGGTACAAGGCTTATCAAAAGCTGAACTCGAGCCTTGGTTTGAGAAAATGGAGCAGCGGCTGAATATTAGTGAGTGGGCCTATGCACCTAACCGTAATAATCAGGCGTTAAAGCAAGGCTGTGAGCAGCTAGGTTGGCAATATACAGTTATTAAACGTAACGTAAAAGGCTGTTGGAATACGGGATACTGCGGCATGGGCTGTCCGGTTAATGCCAAGCAATCTATGTTAGTGACAACGATTCCGACAGCGCTTGCAGCGGGTGCAACCCTTGTGAGCCAAGCAAAAGTGATAAAGCTTGAGCACCACAAGGATAAAATCTTTGCGGTTAAGGCTGAAGCTGTCGATGGTAACATGAAGCCTGTTGGTATTGAGCTTATGTTTAAAGCTAAGCATTACATTTTGGCTGCAGGTGCAATCCATACACCGACAATTATGTTGCGATCTAAACTACCAGATCCACATGAAATAATCGGTAAGCGCACCTTTTTGCATCCTACATTATTGAGTGGTGCTGTTTTTGCCGACCCGATTAATGGTCATAGCGGTGCGCCGCAGTCTATCTATTCTGATCAGTTTGTGTGGCAAGATGGCGCCGATGGCGAACTCGGTTATAAGCTTGAAGTTCCACCTATTCACCCAATCTTGATCGCTTCAAAAACCATAGGTTATGGCAAAAGTCATGCAGAGCTGATGGAGAAGTTTAATCAGTTACAAGTGACTATTGCCTTAGTACGTGATGGCTACCATGAAAACAGCCAAGGTGGTCAAGTTAGACTGACGGATAACGCTAGTACCTTAGATTATCCGTTAACCGATGCATTTTGGCGCGCGGCAAGACGTGCATACGCCAGTATGGCTGAATTGCAATTTGCCGCAGGTGCTCAGCAGGTGTTGCCTATTAGTGAGGGCATGCCTTATTTATCAAGCTGGAATGAAGCCAAAAAAGTCATTGCAGAAATGGATTTAGCGCCGTTAAAAACCGTTGTGGCCTCAGCGCATGTAATGGGCGGCTGCCCAATGGGGGAAGATCTTAAGTTATCTATGGTAAATAGCTATGGTGAATCCCATTACTTTGAAAATTTATCTGTAATGGATGGTTCAATATTTCCAACCAGTTTAGGGGCAAATCCGCAATTATCGATTTACGGTATTACCGCTAGAAACGCTACTCGTCTTGCTGAAAAGTTAACGGCTTAAGTTGTTGTAGAGTTTGATATTAGCTAAAAGGCGAGCATAGCTCGCCTTTTTATAATGATTGGTGCTTTTCACGCTGAAAACATTTCTTTATTCGTTTTTGCTACTCGCTAGTTAGTTCGTAATAATCTTGGCTATTGAGGTTAAATAAAGCTAAGTAACGGCTAACATTACTATCGGGCTTAGCTGGATTTACCTCGTCTAAAATCATGGTTCTTAGCGCTGCAAGGATTTTAGCTTGCGACTTACGCTCGAGCATCAGCTCCACATCTAACATTTGTTGATATTCAGCTTGTTCAAGCACGGCTTTACTTAATCGTCTTAGCTTGCGGTAGGGCAATAATAGTTTTTGCTCCCAGTCTAACAGGCTTTGTTGTAGCTGCTGCCAATCTGATGAGGCGAGTAATTGATGATGGCTATCGAGCCAAATGGCTAACAATAATAGATTTATATTGAGCTGGTGGTCATCTTGCAGTGCTAACAAGCTTGCTTGTTGCTGCATATAAATGGCATCACAATCTTGCCAAAGGCTGTGATAAAAATTGGCATTAAAACGACCCGGTAATGTCATAGGTTAGCGGTCCTATATATTGAAATACTGCTCTTTAGAGGGTAATCAAGCTAACAAAAAGGGAAGCAATGCTTCCCTTAATAGATTTTTATAAGACTTCAGCGCGCACGCTTTGTTCAATATTTTCGATCTCTTCTTGGATCTCAAGCCATTCCATTTCGCTTTCTTCTAGTCCTTGAGTCAAGGTGGTGCGCTCAGCAAGCACTTGCGTCAATTTAGCCTTGTTATCAGCATCATAAAGGCTGGTATCTGCTAGCATTTCTTCTAGCTCTTTTAGGCGGTCATTGGCTTTTTGCTGTTCTTTTTCAAGCTTAGTTTGCACTTTTTTAAGTGGCGACAGCTTTTGTCTAAGTTCAGCCTCTAAGCGCTTTTGCAATTTCTTATCTTGCACCGGCTTGCTGGTATCTGGGTCTTCTTCGACTTTGCCTGCAGCTTTGGCAGCATCGAGTAACCACTGATGATAATCATCAAGATCACCTTCAAAGCTATTCACTTCACCTTGATCGACAAGATAGTAATCGCTACAGCTTAAACGCAATAGGTGTCTATCGTGCGATACGATAATCATCGCACCCTCAAAGGTTTGCAAAGCCATGGTTAACGCATGACGCATCTCTAGGTCTAAGTGGTTGGTTGGCTCATCGAGTAGTAATAGGTTAGGGCGTTGCCATACAAGTAACGCCAATACTAAACGGGCTTTTTCACCACCAGAGAATGGTCTCACTGGTGCAAGAGCCATATCACCGTTAAAGCCATAACCGCCTAAGAAATTACGTAGCTCCTGCTCTCTTGCATTAGGTGCTAGACGCACTAAATGCTGCAACGGTGAGTCATCTAAGCTGAGAAACTCAAGTTGGTGCTGAGCAAAATAGCCAATGTTGAGTCCAGGGTTGGTTTCATACTTACCTTTCATTGGTGATAGCTCACCAGAAAGCAGCTTTACTAATGTTGATTTACCTGCGCCATTACGGCCAAGCAAACCAATGCGTGCACCAGGGACTAAGTTTAGGTGCACCTTTTTTAGAATTTCGGTTTCGCCATAACCAATCGACACTTGCTCCATAGTAACAAGTGGGTTTGGCAGTGCTGCAGGCTCTCTAAAGGCCATGTGAAATGGGCTATCAGCTTGAGACGGCAATAGCTCTGTCATACGTTCAAGGGCTTTTAAGCGGCTTTGTGCTTGTTTAGCTTTGCTGGCTTTATAGCGGAAGCGGTCAACAAAAGACTGCATATGTGCACGTTCTTTTTGTTGGCGCTCAAAGGCCACTTGTTGCTGAGCCATGCGCTCGGCGCGTACACGCTCAAACGAGGTGTAGTTACCTTTGTAGTAGTTGAGCTTAGTGTTTTCTACATGAACAATTTCGTCGACAATGCCATCAATAAAGTCGCGGTCGTGACTGATAAGGATCAGTGTGCCTTGATAAGCCTTAATCCAACCTTCTAACCAGTACATGGTATCTAAGTCTAAGTGGTTGGTTGGTTCATCGAGAAGCAATAGATCTGAGCGGCAAAGCAGTGCTTGGGCTAAGTTAAGGCGCATACGCCAACCACCAGAAAAGCTCTTAACTGGGTTGCTTTGCTCTTGCTCACTAAAACCTAAACCGGCTAACAAACTTGCAGCGCGAGAATGAATCGCATAGCCGCCAATGGCATCAATTTTGCCGTGAAGCAAAGCAATGTTGTGACCATCATCTGCGTCTTGAGCTGCATGCAGCTGAGCTTCAAGTTCGCGATATTCGTTATCGCCATCAATAACGTATTCAATGGCAGAGACTTCTAACGCAGGTGTTTCCTGAGCAACAGTGGCAATTTGCCAGCCGCTCGGCATACTAAAATCGCCTTTATCTAGGCTAATTTTGCCCATAATTAAGGCCAGCAAAGAAGATTTGCCGCTGCCATTAGCGCCGACTAGACCGACTTTATGCCCCGGATAAACAGTTAATGAGGTTTCATCGAGCAAGGTTTTCGAGCCACGAACGAGTTGAGCTTGAGTGATGGTGATCATTTAAGTCGGCTTTAAGTCAGAGAAGTAGCAAATATTGGGGAGAGATGATAGCCCAGATCCCATAGTTACTTCTATGGCGTAGGCCATAAAAGTGCGGTCATAAGCCGACTTTTATGGCAAAATGTTGACCAAATAAGGATAGGAATTTAAATCATGACAATAACAACTAAAAAAGTGAAAAAGCGATTTGTTGCTGGCGCTAAATGTCCAAAGTGTCACGCTAAAGAGTCAATCGTATTGTTTAAAGAAAATGGTATCGAAACCGTAGAGTGCGTTGATTGTGATTATCGTGAGCAACAAACTGAAGCGAAAGTCGCTAAAAAAGCTTCTGGCGCAGTAATTGGTGTGTTTACACCTGATTAAATCACCCATCTGAATATTAGTTTGTATACAGTTGTGTATTTTGCTGTATTTAATTTAGATGTTAGTGTAAAATTTGCTCATTATTTGCTGGCGGTAAGGCTAGCACTGCCACAAGTGAGTAACGACCATGACTGCAACACGTATCTTTTTGCTGAGTTTAACCCTGCTACTAACCGGCTGTGGCACCATTCAAGATTACCGAAATTCGCAAATGTTTAGTACGTTTGAAGATTTTCGCCCAGGTCCTGCAGGCGGTAGTGATTTAGTTTGGGCGCAGCCAAAAATTAAAAGTGTTAATGATCTTAATGCCATTCTAAGTGAATACGATAATGTAATTGTCGACCAAGCTTGGTTAGTTTTAGATGATAAAACCCGCTACGACAATCTAGATCAAGAAGACATTGTTGAAGTATCGCGCTATCTAGTGAGCCAAATTAAGCTTAAAGCCGGTAAACGCTTTAAGCTGATTGAACTTAAGCAACCAAGCGAAAAAACACTTAGAGTGAGTGTTGCTTTAACCAATATTGAAACCCCAAATCCGATCCTTGCGGTTACCAGTAGTATTCTGCCTTTTGGTCTGGGGATCTCTAGCATTTCAAAAGTAGTAACCGGTGAGCACACTAATGTGGGCAGTGCGACTATTGAGCTGATGATAAGTGACGCCAATAGCGGCCAACCTATTGTGGCTGTGATAGACCGTAAAGCGGGCAGTAAAGATCTTGGCACTATGATTGATTCAACCGATGACGCAAAAGATGCCGTTGACTGGTGGGTTGAGCGTTTAGGTGCCACTCTACGAGGCGAGAATTTGTAAGCGCTTAAACAGCAGGTTTATATCGAAAAGCATAAAAGCTGACCAATACCAATCAGTATAAGAATTTGATCAACTCAGAACGATTTTTGGCAAACTAATTCAAGACGAATAGCTGCAATAATGGTTATTCCCTTATAAAGCTATTCAACGCAGAAGTAGGCAGCCAAAAACGTTCCAGAATGGCGAGTTTTAGCGATTCAGATTCTGTGTTAACGAGCTCGAACGTAGAACAACTATGCTCTTCACTCGTTGCCTTGCCTCAAAACCGCTAAACTCTCGCTGAGTGACTAAATGTTTATACTGATTGGTATAATACGGTCAGCTTTTTTATGCTCGGCTTTAGGTGCTAGTTAGTGACTCAGTTATCTAAGGATAATAGCGCTTAGTGAAAGATAGGCCGGATTAGAAATAGCGAAAATTTAACGGTAGCAATATATTTATCAGTTATCCTTTATTGAGCATGCTGCAACTAAAAGAATAACTGCTACAATAGCGCGCTATAATTTATAGCGATAGCAAACGACAACTTTTACTCCAGATGATTTGGAGTCTTGTCACCATGATTTTATCACTGCAACGCAAGATTTGATGAGCCTTAGTAAGGTATCGAGTCCTATAGGGAAAACCGCCCTAACCAGCAGTGCATACTTAGGAAAGATACTTTGACTCAAACAGTCCCAAATACCGATGACCAAGTGCCGTTCTCAAGCCTTAACCTTAAGACTGAGCTGCTAGATAACCTAAAAACCATGGGTTATGACTCGATGACCCCTATTCAAGCGCAAAGCTTACCGGCGATTCTTAATGGCGAAGATGTGATTGGTCAAGGTAAGACTGGCTCAGGCAAGACTGCTGCGTTTGGCTTGGGCTTATTGCACAAATTAGACGTTAAACGTTTCCGTATTCAGTCTTTGGTTTTATGTCCAACTCGAGAGCTTGCTGATCAAGTTGCCAAAGAGATCCGCACCCTTGCGCGCGGTATTCACAATATTAAAGTGCTAACCCTTTGTGGCGGTGTGCCAATGGGGCCACAAATTGGTTCTCTAGAACACGGTGCGCACATTATTGTTGGTACACCAGGGCGTATTATCGATCACTTAGATCGCGGCCGTTTAGATTTAGAAAACGTACATACGCTAGTACTTGATGAAGCCGATCGTATGTTAGAGATGGGCTTTCAAGTTGAACTTGAAGGCATTATGGATCGTATGCCAATAGAGCGTCAGACGTTGCTATTTAGCGCGACCTTCCCTGAGCAGATCCAGTCGATTGCCGACAAGATCATGTTTAAGCCGGTAATGGTTAAAGTGGCTTCAACCCATGCAACGAGCAGTATTGAGCAGCACTTTTACGAAGTAGGTAACAATAACGATCGCATGCGTGCGCTTAAATTATTGTTACTGCAATACCGCCCTGAAAGTGCGGTAGTGTTTTGTAATACTAAGCGTGAAACTAAAGATGTTGCAGCGCAGTTGAAGAACGATGGCTTTAGCGTCGTTGCACTGCATGGCGATCTTGAGCAGCGCGATCGCGATCAAACCTTATTGCAGTTTGCTAACAAGAGTGTGTCTATTATGGTCGCAACCGATGTTGCCGCCCGTGGTCTGGATATTGATGCCTTAGACGCGGTAATTAACTACCACGTGGCTTACGATACTGAAGTACATATTCACCGTATCGGTCGTACTGGTCGTGCTGGTAGTAAAGGTTCTGCGCATACTTTCTATAATGATGAAGATGGCTACAAAATTGCGTTACTAGAAGATTATCTAGAGCGTGATATCGTTAACGAAGCACTGCCGTCTGAGCATTTACTGGATACTTTCCCGGTGCAGCCTGTAATGACAACGCTACAAATTGATGGCGGTAAAAAGCAGAAGTTACGTCCAGGAGACATCTTAGGCGCGCTAACAGGTGAAGACGGCATTCAAGGTTGTGAAGTGGGTAAGATCAAGATCACTGATATGCGATCTTATGTGGCGGTTAACCGTAAAGTGGCTAAAAAAGCTCTGCATAAAATTACCAACGGTAAGTTAAAAGGCCGTTCATACCGCGCTTGGGAATTACGTTAAGCCGGTTTTGTTAGCGTGGAGGCTCAACGAGATTGAGTTTCCTAAATAACAATTAGGCATTAAAAAGCAGCGCTAAAGCGCTGCTTTTTAATGCCCGGAGCATTTATGCCAAGGCCCATGGATGGTTAGCCTTGGTATTTGTGTCTGGAACACTTATGCCAAGGCCCATGGATGGTTAGCCTTGGTATTTGTGTCTGGAACACTTATGCCAAGGCCCATGGATGGTTAGCCTTGGTATTTGTGCCTGGAACACTTATATCAAGGTCAGTTGAGACCTTGATATCTAGTTGATACTCAATGCTTAGCTGTTATTGCTTGGCTTGTTGGTCGCTCGGTTACCATTACTCGCTCTATTGGGATTAGGGCGGCGTTGGCCTGAAGGCTTACCTTGAGTTGAAGCTGAGTTATTGCCTGCATTCGGTCGACGTTGGCGTCTAGGTTTACTTGGCTGCGAGTCTGCGCTTGCCTGGTGGCCACGTGCCATTTCACCGCTCCGTTGACCATCTCTGTGCTCTGTTTTAGCTGCAGCATTTTGACCGCCTTGGTTATTACCTTGGCGACGTGGGTTCGCTGACTTATTGCTAGCTCCACCAGAGTTAGCACCTTTATTAGGGCTACGTGAGCGGCCATTGCCACGACCTTGGCCACCGCCATTACGTGGACCTTTGTTTTGCCCATGAGATTTACCAGTAAGATCGGTCTCTGGCAGGTGATAAGTCGGCTCAAAACCTTCAATTACGCGGCGCTCTAAGTTCTGCTTGATCAGTAGCTCAATGTCGCGCAATAGTTTAATTTCTTCATCACCAACAAGTGATACAGCATGACCTGATGCGCCCGCACGACCAGTACGGCCAATACGATGTACATAATCCTCTGGCACGTTTGGTAGATCAAAGTTAACCACTTGTGGTAGTTGGTCGATATCAAGACCGCGTGCGGCAATGTCAGTCGCGACTAGCACACGAACAGCACCACTTTTAAAGTCAGCCAAGGCTTTGGTTCTTGCACCTTGGCTCTTGTTGCCGTGAATTGCTGCAGCAGTAATATCTTTAGCTTCAAGGTTTTTAGCAAGACGGTTTGCACCATGCTTAGTGCGGCTAAATACCAGTACTTGTTGCCAGTTATTTTGCTTAACCAGTTTAACTAGTACCGCAGCTTTTTGGCCTTTATCAACAGGGCAGATCCACTGTTGAACCGTATTGGCGGTTGCGTTACGCGGAGTCACTGAGATCTCTACTGGGTTATTCACAAGCCCTTTTGCTAACTGACGGATCTCGTCAGAGAAAGTTGCAGAGAACATTAGGTTTTGACGTTTGGCTGGCAATACCGCCAAAATCTTTTTAATGTCGTGAATAAAGCCCATATCTAGCATACGGTCAGCTTCATCAAGTACTAGTACCTCAAGCTGGCTAAAGCTCAATGCACGTTGATTGTATAGGTCAAGCAAACGACCAGGGGTTGCCACTAAAATATCAACACCGCGATTAAGCTTAGTAATTTGCGGACCAATACCGACACCACCAAAAACTACTGCTGATTTTAATGGTAAATTCTTACCATAAGTTTCTACGCTTTCACCTACTTGAGCTGCAAGTTCACGTGTTGGTGTTAATACCAAGGCGCGTACTTGTTTTGCAGATGCTTTATTGCCTTTTGAAAGAAGTTCTAACAGTGGCAAGGTAAAGCCAGCTGTTTTACCGGTGCCAGTTTGCGCAGCAGCCATAACATCTTTACCTTCTAACACGGCCGGAATAGCTTGTGCTTGGATAGGAGAAGGAGTGTCATAACCTTTATTGGCAACTGCTTTCAAAATTTGGGCTGATAGGCCCAGTGAGGCAAAACTCATAGATAGGTCTCATTTCGGCTGCGAAATAGGCGTTAAAGTACGACTGGCAGCGGTTTAAGGGGGCCTGCTGATGCTGGCGGCCGTGCAGCTTACAGGATCTGCTTAGAAAGCGCTAATTAATAAACAATCAGTTGCTAAATAAACCGCATATCCAATGGACTGTTGACTGTATTGAGTATGGCAGTTAACCAAGGTAAGCACATTGATTGGATGCAGAAGAAACAGGCCTGATTGATAATTATTACCGAGATAAATTGACTAATTTTGCAAAAACCTGTCGATTGTGTGATTTTTGGTCGATTAAAAGATGTTGTTTCAGCGCTGCACGTGTTAATCTCGCGCCCCTGAAAGTTCATCTTCCAATTTTCACCAGCAAAATTTGGGTAAATTGCTACCTATTTCGGCGGTTTGCCATGCAACAACCTATCGTTAGTTATCATAAAGATGATGAAGATCATTGGGTTGCTAATTTGTCTTGCGGTCACTCGCAGCATGTTCGTCATCGTCCCCCTTGGGAGATACGAAATTGGGTAACCAGCCAGCAAGGCAGAGACGCCATGCTGGGTTATAATCTGGACTGCAAACTGTGTGAACGAGATTTGGAAGTGGAATAAGTTGCGTAGTGATTCAGGTGATCATTGCTGAGCGATTTAGAAACAGAATTATGAACGTGAGAGTGATACTTAGGGTGTTGGTCTTGCGTATCGATTGAGCTTTGCTATAACGATATCGAGTTGGCTATTTATTAATAGCGGCCTTATGTTGATAGCCGGTTTAGCTCAAGTATTAGCATTATTGTTAGGATAAAAAGTAACATGACACAAACTAAGAAGTATGATTTTCGCGTAGTTGCTGATGGCGCAACTTGGACTGGCCAAATTACTCGTCGCCAAACTGCAAGAAAGATTGTTGTTTCTAAAGCGAAGAAAGGCTTTGCCACTGAAGCTGAAGCACAAGCTTGGGGCGAAACTGAGCTTAAATCATTCTTAGAGAACTTGATTAAGCGCAACGAGCGTAAAGCCAAGGCACGTGAAGAGCGTAACGAAGCTGCTGACGCTAAAGAGCTTGCTGCTGATGCATGGCGCAATGCACGTCCAAGCAAGTCATCAGATTTTGATGAAGATAACCTAGATTATGAGTCTGACTCAGAGGGTTAATCTCTTAAATCAAGAGAATTTGTTTTAGTAAGCGCTAAACATATTGATAAACCGCAGTGAGCCTAGCTTATTGCGGTTTTTTTATGTCTACGATTTACCATGCTGTTTGATTAGTAGGCTGCGATTTATTGATCTAGCTCAATTTTTGTGAGTCCGATAACATTTACAACATTGTTGTTTTATTCTGCGATTAATGCCTGCGATACTGCAATGATATTGAGCTGTATTCGTCTTGGGTAAGTGAAAGAGATTGAACTTACATCAGCCATTAAAGTCTTTAAAGCATGGACTTTTGCTTAAGCCGCTGCGCAGTTGCAAACTCACCCTCTTGTTGTCGTTAGTCTGGAATAACATGGATAAAACAGTAGAAAAAAAACTTACTAAATGGCTAAAGCTGCAAAAGAAAGCCTGTGGCTTTTATTTGAATTTGTCAGTTTTTTTCGGAGTGTTAACCGGGCTAAGCCTGATGTGTCAGGCATGGTTAATTGCCACGGTTTTACAAGGGATTATCATTGACGAACTACCAAAGAGTGATTTTATTAATCATTTCTGGGCGCTGTTAGCACTGACTATTGTTCGAGGTATATTGGCATTTGCCCGTGAGCGTGCCAGCTTTCAAGCTGGTGCCAAACTCAGAGTGGAGATGCGCGCCGCGGTGCTCGACAAGCTTGCACTATTAGGGCCTGCATTTATCAAAGGTAAACCCGCAGGCAGCTGGGCAAGCATAGTGCTTGAGCAGGTAGAAGATCTGCAAGACTTTTACGCTCGTTACCTACCACAAGTGGTACTTGCCGGATTCATTCCTTTAATCATTTTGGTAGCTGTTTTCCCGATTAACTGGGCCGCTGGACTCATTTTACTCGCCACTGCACCACTTATTCCTATGTTTATGATTTTGGTTGGTATGGGCGCTGCTGATGCCAATCGTAAAAACTTTAGCGCATTAGCTCGTTTAAGTGGCCATTTTATGGATAGGCTTAAAGGGTTATCGACGCTAAAACTGTTTAATCAGGGCGAGAAAGAAGCCAGAGTGATCAAAAAGGCCTCAGAAGAATTCCGTGAACGTACAATGGCTGTACTGCGCATGGCATTTTTAAGTTCAGCTGTACTGGAGTTTTTTGCGGCGGTGTCGATTGCGGTTATGGCGGTTTACTTCGGTTTTAGTTACCTACATCACCTCGACTTTGGCCATTATGGTGCACCAATTAGTTTATTCACTGGTCTTTTTGTACTGATTTTAGCCCCTGAGTTTTATCAGCCACTACGTGATATGGGCACTCACTATCACGCTAAAGCGCAGGCTATTGGCGCAGCAGAAGAGTTAATGGCACTGCTTGATCACCCTACAGAGCAGGTTGGTGGTGATAAGTTAGTTGATGGCGCGGTAACGATAGAAGCTAAGGATTTATCGGTGTACAGCCTAGATGGCAGTTTATTGCTTGGACCGATTAGTTTTCAAATCGGTGCACATGAACATGTTGCCGTTGTTGGTCCAAGTGGTGCAGGCAAAACGAGTTTACTCAATGCCTTGCTGGGATTTTTACCTTATCAAGGCCAGCTATTAATTGCCGGTACTGAGCTGAAGGACTTGTCAGCAAGTGATTGGCGTAAGCATTTAGCTTGGTTAGGTCAAGAGCCACAGTTGTTCCATGGCACGCTTAGAGACAACGTGGCGATGGGGCGACAGCTTAGTGATGAGCAGATTATGGCTTTACTAAGCAAAGCGCAGATTGTCGATTTTGTTGAACAACAAGCTCAAGGGCTGGATTACCCTATTCAAGAGCAGACTGCAGGGCTATCGGTAGGGCAAGCACAGCGTATTGCTCTGGCGCGAGCATTAGCGCAGCAAGCATCGTTATTTGTTCTTGATGAACCTACTGCAAGTTTGGACAGCTTAAGCGAGCAAGCGGTGCAAGCTACGCTGATAACAGCGATGCAAGGCAAGGCCTGCATTATGGTGACCCATAGACTCGAAAGTTTAAGCACTATGGATAACATTTTAGTTATCGATAAAGGTGCGTTGGTGCAGCAAGGCAGTTATACAGTATTGCTTGAACAAGAAGGCACATTTAAACAGATGCTCGATGAAGCAAGCAGTGTGAGTGAATTTGATATCGATGCAGATACTAATATTAATAGCGATAGCAATGATTTAGCCACTTTAGCACCAGAAGGAGATAAGTAATGAAAGCACTATTTCCTTATATTAAACGTTTTAAAAGCCAAGCTTTTATGATGTTTATTGGCCTATTTTTAAGTGTCACAACCCTGATGGCGGGGATCGGGCTGTTATCGTTATCAGGTTGGTTTTTATCGGCCACTGCAGTCGCAGGTTTAACTGTGCTGTCGGCGCAAATGTTCAATTATTTTACCCCCGCTGGTGGGGTGCGCTTTTTATCAATAGTGCGCACAGCAAGTCGCTATGGTGAACGTCTTGCGACCCATGAGGCTACTTTCAGCTTGTTAACCGATCTGCGCTGCTGGGTGTGGAATAAGTTACTGCCGTTAAGCGCTAAGAATCTTCAAGGTGTGCGCCAAGGCGATCTGCTTAATCGCTTAGTTGCCGATATTGATACTTTAGATCACCTGTATTTACGTTTGATTACCCCGCTTGCAGCATCACTGTTAATGATGATTGCACTGTACTTCTTTGTCGGTCACTTTGATATTGAACTGGCCCGCACACTATGTGCTGTACTGTTAGCGGTATGGATCTTATTGCCAACGACTTTCTATTTTCTTGGCCGTAAGCCGGGGATGGCACAACTAGAGACCAAGCGAGCACTTAGGGTACAAGTGCTGGAATATATTCAAGGTCAAGCCGAGATTACCTTGTTTGGCGCGCAGCAGGCCTATAGAACACGCTTAGAGCAAGCGCAAACCGCGATGATCAGCAGCCAAAATGCGATGAATCGAGTCACAGCATTGAGCCAAGCATGTTTGATTTTATGCCATGGTTTTGCGGTGTTGTTGATGTTGTATCTCGCAGCATCGGGTGTTGGTAGCTCAGTGCCGCCAGGGCCAAGACTTGCGATGATTGTATTTTTAACCATGGCAACCATTGAAATGATGATGCCGTTGGCGGGGGCGTTCCAACATTTATCGGCTTGCACAGCTGCAGCAACGCGGCTTAATGAAGTGGTTGAACAAGCACCTTGTGTGACTTTTGCAAATGGTGAGTGTAGCAATGTTAGCGCTGGTAATATTAGCGTTAGCAATATTGAGTTTGGTTACAGCGACAAGCAAAAGGTGCTCAATGGCTTAAACCTTGAGATTGCTACAGGGCAAAAAGTTGCGCTACTCGGGCAGACCGGTTGCGGTAAATCGAGCCTGTTATCGTTACTAACACGTGAGTGGTTACCGAATAACGGGCAAGTGCGCATCGATGGTCGCGATGCTGGCGAGTATAGCGAGCAACAATTACGTCAGTCTATGTCGGTAGTGAGTCAGCGTATTTACCTGTTTAGCGGTACGCTGCGGGACAACTTAGCCATGGCCATTACAGGCTTTACCCGAAAAGATGATGATAAGCTGATTGCTGTGCTTGAAAAAGTTGGCCTACAAAGCTTACTACAAGGTGATAAGCCGTTAGATATGTGGTTGGGTGAGGGCGGTCGTCAGTTATCTGGTGGTGAACAGCGCCGTATCGGTGTGGCTAGAGCGTTATTACGCGATGCTCCTATCTTATTGTTAGATGAGCCAACAGAGGGCTTAGATAAACGCACAGAGCGCGAGATTTTGCGTTTATTGTTTGAGTTTGCCGCTGACAAAACCATGCTAATGATTAGTCACCGTTTAACGGCAATGAATAAAATGGATAGTATCCATTTAATGGAGCAAGGTGAAATCCGCGTTAGTGGGAGCCATGCCGAATTACTGGCAAATGATGCATACTACGCAAGTTTATTTAAACGCTTAGCTTAGCCTCATTTACGTAAAAGCCCAGTCGATGACTGGGCTTTTTGTTGGGGCGTGCTTTAAATCGTAAAGCGCGATACTCGCTCGCTAAGTTCGTTAGAGGTGCTCAGCATAATCTGAGCATTGTCGCTAACTTCTTGGGTCTGCGCCGACAATTGATGCGAGGTTTCGCTAATACCTTGGGTATTACGGCTGATATCGTCAGACACTGCGCGTTGCTCTTCAGCTGCACTGGCTATTTGGGTCGCCATATCTGTGATCTCGGTAATTGAATCGGTAATACGCGCTAGGCTTTGCTTGGCTTGGTTGGCAAGTTCAACACTGCTATCGGCAATTTCCGTGCTCGATGCCATTGATGCTACTGCTTGCTGACTATTTTGCTGTAAGGTCGCAATCATATTGCGGATCTCTTCGGTAGAGTCCTGAGTGCGGTGACTCAATACTCGTACTTCATCGGCAACAACGGCAAAGCCCCGCCCTTGCTCACCAGCTCGCGCAGCTTCAATCGCAGCATTTAGCGCAAGTAAGTTAGTTTGCTCAGCAATCGCCTGAATGGTAGACAAGATCGTATTTATCTCGGTGACGTTAGCTTCAAGGGCTGACACCACTTGTGAAGCATCACCCAATTGCTCTGATAATTGTCCAATAGATTGGCTATTTTTGCTAATCACTTCATTACCTTCAATACAGGCTTGAGTTGATATTTGCGCTGCATTAGCGGTCATTTCAGCATGATTAGCCACTTCACTCGCGGTAGCTGACATTTCATGGATAGCGGTAGCAATTTGATCGACATCTTGATGTTGAGCATTAACCCCATTGCTTGCTTGAGCGGCGATATCTGATGAGTCATGGATCTGGTTGATCAACTGCTCGGCATCATTAGAGATAGCTTTGATCATCTGCTGTAAACTTTCGATGAATCGGTTCATATGGCGCTCTAGTTCACCAATTTCATCTAGTCTGTTAGCTGGAAAACGTTGTGTCAGATCGCCATTACCATTGGATAAGGTTTCAATCGCTTTGGTCAGCTGTTGCAGTGGTTTAAACATGCTATTGACGATTAATGTAGCGATAACCAAAATGATAAAAGCCAGTAAAGCGACTGCAAAGATAGATTGCATCACTTGCTCTTGGATTGCCTCATAGGCTAAAGATTTATCTTCAACTAAGCCTAGTGTCCAAGCAGTGCCTTTAAGAGGAGTTAAGCGCAGTAACTTGTCTTTACCATCTTGCCATTCAATTGTGCTGATCCCACCAGTTTGACGCAGCTGCTGGATATAAGCAGGTGTGAGCCCTTTAGCGAGTCTGCTGGCTGTTTGCTGGGTGTAGCTGCTGTCTCTAAAGCCGAGAATTTTATTATTTTCATCCAGCAAAAAAGCAAAGCCAGCATTGGCAATATTCAAATTGCTCACCTGCTCTGTGATGTAGCCAATACTTAAGTCGGCTGCTAACACACCGTTACTGCTGCCGCTAAAACGCTTAGCTAAGGTCACCACGATATCGCCAGAAATATCAACATAAGGCTCAGTAGTGATAATGCCATGGTTGCGATAAGCATCTTGATACCAAGGGCGGCTGCGACCATCAAAATCAGCTGGGATGTTGACCGATTTGTCTCCTGATACCACTAAGCCGTTATCAAAACCCATGTATAAGTTAATAAAGCCGCCAGATTCTATGCTTAACTCTAGATCGCTTTGACTGCTAACGCCTTGGGCTAAGCGGGTTTCGTTGGCATCGATAATATGATTTTTGCTGTCTAACCAGCTAGCAATGTTATTACTGACTGCATCGGCTTGCAGGGTGAAACGATCAGAAATGGCTTGCTCGGTATTGTGCTGTAACTGGTTTACAGATATCACCGCTAGGGTTGCGGTAATCGTTAAAATTACCATGAGTATGGCAAGTTGGATCTTGTTTTTTATCGTAAGGTTCATTGTATATTTTGGGTAGAGTATTTATTTTCAGTAACGACTAAAAGCCCTGCTATTGCAGGGCTTTTAGCATTGAGATGGGCTAAATTTTAAAACGTGATACGCGATCGCTCAGCTCACCCGAGGTGCGCAGCATCATCTGCGCGTTGTCGCTGACCTCTTGAGTCTGCGACGACAGCTCGTTTGAGGTATCGTTAATCGCTTGTGTATTGCGGCTGATATCTTCTGACACTGCGCGTTGCTCTTCAGCTGCGCTGGCAATTTGGGTCGCCATATCATTGATCTCAGTAATAGAGTTAGTAATGCGCTCTAAACTTTGTTTAGCTTGGTTTGCAAATTCAACACTCGATTTAGCGATATCAGTGCTTGATGCCATAGAGCTTACTGCTTGCTGGCTATTTTGCTGCAAGGTCGCAATCATGGTTCTAATTTCTTCGGTAGAGTCTTGGGTACGATGACTTAATACTCGAACCTCATCAGCTACAACGGCAAAGCCTCGACCTTGTTCACCAGCTCGGGCTGCTTCAATGGCTGCGTTCAATGCAAGCAAGTTAGTTTGCTCAGCAATTGCTTGGATAGTTGATAGAATTTGATTGATGTCAGTTGCATTCTGCTCGAGAGCGGAGACCACTGATGATGCATCACCTAGTTGCAGTGATAACTGCTCAATCGATTCACTGTTTTTGCTAATAACATCGCTACCTTCAATACATGCTTGAGTCGATACTTGCGCAGCGTTTGCGGTCATTTCAGCATGGTTTGCCACTTCACTGGCAGTCGCTGACATCTCATGAATCGCAGTTGCTATCTGATCCACATCTTGGTGCTGACCATTAACCCCTTCACTGGCTTTTGCTGCAATATCTGACGACTCATTAATTTGCTTAATCAGCTGCTCTGTATCGCTTGAAATAGCTTTAACCATCACTTGTAAGCTTTCTAAGAAACGGTTCATATGGCTTTCAAGTAGGCCAATTTCATCTTGTTTGGTCGCAGCAAAACGCTGAGTTAAATCACCATTACCTTTAGACAGGGTCTCAATGGCATCGGTTAGCTGCTGTAGTGGCTTGAACATGTGATTGACGATAAACGACGCCAACAACAGAATAAGCAACGCTAGTACAGCAACTACGGCTAATGACTGCAGCACTTGCTGCTCAATCGCTTCATAGGCGAGAGCTTTATCTTCAACAATACCTAAGGTCCATTTAGTACCTTGTAAGTTGGTTAGGCGCACTAGTTTCTCTGTGCCATCTTGCCATTCAATGGTGTTTATTTCGCCTTGATTAAGCAAGGTTTCAATATGAGCTGGGGTTAGCACTTTTGCGAGACGAGAAGCGTCCTTTTGGGCGTAACTGCTATCGCGAAACGCTAGGATTTGATTGTTTTCATCAAGCAAAAATGCAAAACCTGCATTATCAATGTTGAGGTTGTTAATTTGCTCTGTGATATAACCAATGCTTAAATCTGCTGCTAGTACGCCATTCATTACGCCGTTAAAGCGCTGGGCTAAGGTCACTACAGCTGCGCCGGTAATATCCAAGTAAGGCGGAGTGGCGATCATTTCATTGCTGTTATACGCCAACTTGTACCATGGGCGGGTACGTGGATCGTAATCTTCAGGCCAAGGCTGAGTTTTATCGCCAGAGATAATATCGCCAGTATCAAAACCGGCATAAACGTCAATAAAGCCACCGCCGTTTAGGGTTAACAATAGTTCTCTATCGCTGTCATGACCGCGACTAATTCTGTCTTCGTTAGCAATAATGATGCGGCGTTTATCTTCTAGCCAACTAAAAATATTATTACTTACGGCTTCAGCATGTAGTCTAAAACGGTCCGCAATAGCAACTTCAGTATCTTGAGTTAGTTGACGAGTCGAAATACTGGCTAGGGTAGTGCTAATCACTAAAATTATGATTAATACAGCAAGTTGGATCTTGTTCTTTATCGAAAGATTCATTGTTTTATCACTGATAAAATTAAGGTTTACTCGCTGATTAGGCCAGTAAATAGTAAATATTTAGCGTAAAGGAACGCTAGAAAAATCCGCTGCATTATAGAGCAATAGTTAAAGTTGAGTATATAGAGTGTGCAGTATATTGAGAGAGTTATCTCAAATAATAACCAACTTTATTAAATATATAGTGTATTAAGGTGTGTATTATGTTGGTTGTGGTTTGTTTGAATATTCGGTCGGAGTGTTTTAGGGTTAACTAAATATAAAAAGCCGGCTACAAAGTAACCGGCTTGAGTTATTAACCTATGGTTTATGTTGGTTACTCGTCGCTATCACCTAAAGACAATAACGTCGCGTTACCACCAATAGCGGTAATATTATTGGTGTGAGTCTTTTCGGTAATAAAGCGAGTCAAATAGTGAGGGCCACCGGCTTTAGGACCAGTACCAGATAAGCCTTGACCACCAAATGGTTGAACACCAACCACCGCACCAATTTGGTTACGATTGATATAAACGTTACCAGCACGGATCTTTGCTGCTAGCTTTAAGGCGTAAGCTTCGTTGCGGCTATGGATCCCTAAGGTCAAACCAAAGTTGGTCGAGTTAATCTCTTCAATTACCCTTTCTAGCTCAGAAGACTTATAACGGATCACATGTAAAATCGGACCGAAATGCTCCTTCTCTAATACTCTGATTGAGTCAATTTCCACAGCTGTTGGCGCAACATAGTGGCCGTTTTCAGTACCAGCAGGCAATTCGACTTGCTTGATCAACTTTCCGACTTGCTTAATATGCTCAATATGGGCATTTAGGTTAGCTGCAGCTGTCGCATCAATCACTGGGCCGACATCAGTTTTTATAAAGTGTGGATCACCAATAGTGAGCTCATCCATGGCACCTTTCATCAGATCGAGTACACGATCGGCAATATCTTCTTGCAAGAATAATACGCGCAGTGCTGAGCAGCGCTGGCCTGCACTGGTAAATGAGGATGACACGACATCATTTACCACTTGTTCAGGTTGTGACGTTGAGTCCACCACCATTGCATTCTGACCACCAGTTTCTGCGATAATCGGAATGATTGGCCCTTCACGCATAGCCAGTGTGCGGTTAATCTGTTTTGCTGTGGCGGTAGAGCCGGTAAAGCATACGCCTGCAATACGCTCATCTGAGGTAATTGCTGCGCCAACAGTAGCACCAGTGCCCGGTAGGAACTGTAATACCTCCTTCGGGATCCCTGCTTCATGGGCAAGCTGTGTGGCGCGGTAACCAACGATTGAAGTTTGCTCGGCAGGTTTAGCGATAACCGTGTTACCCACTGCTAGCGCGGCTGTCACTTGACCTAAGAAGATTGCCAGTGGGAAGTTCCAAGGGCTAATACAAATAAAGATCCCGCGACCTTCAAGGAATAGCTGATTACGCTCACCTGTTGGTCCAGGTAGCAGTGTTGGCTTTTCCATCATCTTTCTAGCATTGACTGCGTAGTAACGGCAAAAATCAACGGCTTCGCGGACTTCATCAATACCGTCTTGAATGCTCTTACCTGCTTCGCGGGTACAAAGTGCAATCAGTTCTTCGCGGTGTTCTTCTAACAAATCAGCCAGTTTAAATAGTGCGTTAGTGCGCACTTCTACTGGGGTATTACACCAAGCTGGGAAAGCGGCCTGAGCACTAGCAAACGCCAACTCAACGGCTTGTTCATCAGCGAAAGCGATATTGCCAACAAAGCGGTCGGTATCAAATGGGCTAACAACTTCTCTAGTTTCACCGGTTAGTGTTGTACCGTTAACCAAAGGACCTGCATTCCAAGTGACATCTTTATACTTATCTAGCTCGGCAAAAAACGGCGTCGACTCAGAAAGGATATTCATGTTGATCCCTTTAGAGTTTTTACGCTCAGGACCAAATATATCCTCTGGCAATACAATTTTCGTGTTAGCTAAGGTTTTGTAATCTTTAAGGGTTCTTAAAGGATGAACCACTAACGACTCAATTGGTGTATTTAGATCGACTAACTTGTGAACAAACGAAGTGTTAGCGCCGTTTTCAAGTAAACGTCTAACCAAGTAAGGAAGTAGGTCTTTATGGGCACCAACAGGGGCGTAGATACGGACTTTTTTAACGCCGCTCTCTGCTAGCAGCGTGTCATAAAGTTCTTCACCCATGCCATGTAGACGCTGGAATTCATAATCTCGATCGCCTGCAATATCTGTGATGCTGGCAATAGTTTGCGCGTTGTGGCTGGCAAACTGCGGATAGATAGCGCCTTTTGTGGCATCAGATAGTAAGTATCTTGCACAAGCAAGGTAAGAAACGTCGGTACCCGCTTTACGAGTATAAAGTGGGTAGCCAGCTTCACCGTTTTCCTGCGACCACTTTAGCTCGCTATCCCAGTACGCGCCTTTTACTAGGCGTACAGGTATTTCATCACCTTGATCTTTTGATAAGCGCGTTAGCCAACATAGAACGGGTAATGCACGCTTTGAGTATGCTTGAACTACAATGCCTAACAGACCCCAGCCTTTTGCTGCATCTGAGTTATATAGTTTTTGGAAGAGTTTTAGTGATAGTTCTAATCTATCCATCTCTTCAGCATCGATTGAAACGCCAACATTTAGGCTGCGAGCTTGCTGAACCAGACGGGTTAAGCTGTCATATAGCTCGGTCAGGGTTCTATCTTCATTGGCCACTTCATAGCGTGGATGTAAAGCTGAAAGCTTAATTGAGATAGTTGGGCGCGGCGCATTACTGGTATCGTAATTTTGGCTACCTAAGGCTGCAATCGCATTCGAGTATTCATCAAAGTATTTCTGGGCATCTTTTTTAGTGAGCGCAGCTTCGCCTAACATGTCATAGCTGTGGGTATAACCCATCTTACGCTTATCGACACTGTTTTTAAGCGCTTCTTTTACGGTGCGCCCAAGTACAAATTGCTTACCCATGATCTTCATGGCAGCTAACATCGACTTTCTTACAACTGGCTCACCGACCTTGTTGACCAAGCGATTAAGCAGACTACTTGGCTTGCCATCAATATCATGATCAAGTTTAACCACTTTACCGGTTAACATCAGTCCCCAAGTTGAAGCGTTCACCAAAATAGAGTTGCTCTTCTTGATGTGTTCATCCCACTTGGCACCCGACAGTTTATCTTCGATAAGTGCATCGGCAGTATCAGAATCTGGAATACGTAATAGGGCTTCAGCTAGGCACATTAAAATAATGCCTTCGTTGGTTTCCAAACTATATTGCTGCAGGAAAGCGTCGACACCGACCATTAGGCCTTTTTTGTCATATTGACGGACTTTATTAACTAGCTCATGTGCACGGTTAGTCACACGATTGAGCTCTTCATTGCTCGAAGGAACCAACTTGATCAAATCTGATAAATATTGCTCTTCATCGACAATATAGTTATCGCTGATCGCTTGGAACAGTTCGTTGAGATCGGCTGAGTCATAACGCCCAGTTAGTACTTCACTCGCTTTGAACATATTAATCACTTCCATCTAGGCCATATGGGCAAAATTGCTTGAATAATTGTGTCGATTGGCCTTGACTGTTTTTCTTTTGTATACAATCTAAGGCGTTCTCGCGGCGATTATACATACAAAATGTGACGGGGGACACCTTTGTGACATCCGATGTGATTAACGTTTGATTTTTGTTGGGTGAAAAGTGCGCTAGCCCAGTTGTGTAAAGGGTTGCGCTAATGTTAACGAAAATGCTGAACGATTGAATTTTGCGGTTTTTATCAGTGGTTTTACTAATATTTAGCTGTGGTCGAGCTGGATTGATATTTTCTACGGCGTTTAATACGAGCAAAAGGGCGCTTTGAATTAAGATTCGTTAGTAACGACTTGTTGTTAGTTTGTTTCGCTGCTTAATTAGCGGCAATAAAAAAGCCCATGTTAACAACACAGGCTTTCATTTTCAGACTATTTAGCCAATTATTCTGGCAGTCACTCTATGGGGTTACCAGCGATTTTTAGGCTTACGCTGTGGCTTTGGTAGGTACACTAAAATAATACCTAGAAGTAAACCGCCAGCCGCAATAAAACCACCTTGTTTCCACATTTCAAAGCGTTCATTCTTTTGCATGTTTGCCAGTGTTGCTTTGGCGTTGTCACGCTCTAAGCTAGCGCTTGAAAGTGCTTTTTCTGCTGCTGCCAATTGAGACTTCACTTGGCTTAGCTCTTCAGCATTGTTGTCGCTAGTATTTAGTGCTGTTTCAAGTTTAGCTTTAGTTTGCTCAAGCTCAGCTTGAATTGCTGGTAGCTGAACACGCAAGCTAGTCGACTTGCTGAGCATTTTTGATTGGATCCAGCCTTCACGACCTTTGTGATCAACAATCTTGCTGTAATCGCCTTGAGTTTCTTCAAGAGAAGTCACTTGTTGCCCAGCTTCAATACTACCCAATATGCGGAATTGAGTTCCCGGTCCACCATGAAGGTAGATATAAACATCATCAGAGATGTAGCGCGTTTGGTTTGCAGCAAGTAAAGAAGGGGAAAGCAACATCATTCCCACAATAACTAGAATTCTTAACACTAATCTATTCTCTTCTACGAAATTTAGCCCACATGCTAGGGATTTCAGGGGGCTAATGCAAGTAGCAAAAAGGGGGATAAAACGCAAAAGGGAAGTTTGATACAAAAAATATCAAACTTCCCTCATCATCACGCTGTACCAGAGGTACTCATCGTGCTTAGGTGTTAGTTAAAGATACCTTTAATCATGAAGAAGAACATGATTGAAAGACCAGCACCAGCTGGAAGGGTAACAACCCAAGAAACAACGATATTACGTACAACACCAATGTTAATTGCTGCAATACCACGCGCCATACCAACACCTAATACCGCACCAACAAGCGTTTGTGTAGTCGAGATAGGTAGACCAGTACCAGAAGCAATAACAACAGTTGATGCAGCTGCAAGCTCAGCAGCAAAACCACGGCTTGGCGTTAAGTGAGTAATGTTCTTACCAATAGTCTGCATTACGCGCTGACCAAAGATAGCTAGACCCATAACAATACCGATAGCACCAAGAGGTAGAATCCACCAAACAAGTGCTGCAGTGCTATTGATTTGACCACCGCTTTCAACAACAGAAACAACTGCTGCTAGAGGGCCAATCGCGTTAGCTACGTCGTTAGAACCGTGAGCAAATGCCATACAACATGCAGTTACAACCATCAAGATAGCAAATACTTTCTCAACGTTACCGAACTGAGTTTGACGGTCTGCACTAGTGTCCATTTTAAGACGCTTAATCGCAATCATACCGCCAAAACCAACAGTAACGGCAATCAATGTTGCTAAGCCATACGCCTCAGCTGTGCTGAAGTGTAGACCAACGTGCTTAAGACCTTTAGTGATTGTCACTAGTGACATCATAAAGCCAGCAAGAGCCATATAGAAAGGCACATAACGCTTAGCGTTTTCTAATGGGTTATCTGTGTTGAAGATAAGCTTTTGCACACTTTGGAATATCATAAAGGCGATAAAGCCAGATATTGCAGGTGTTACAATCCAAGAGCCTACGATACCACCAACTTTACCCCATGCAACTGCATCGGTACCAACACCCACTGCCGCGAAACCAACGATAGCGCCAACAATAGAGTGAGTTGTAGATACAGGCCAGCCTAGTGCTGACGCAACGATCAACCAAATACCAGCAGCAAGTAACGCAGAGATCATGCCGTAAACTAGTAGTTCTGGTGAATCAATAAAGTAAGCTGAGTCGATAATGCCTTTACGAATAGTACTGGTAACTTCACCACCAGCAAGATACGCACCTGCGAACTCAAAGATCATAGCGATAATAATCGCTTGCTTAATTGTAATAGCATTTGAACCTACAGAGGTTCCCATAGCATTAGCAACGTCGTTTGCGCCAATACCCCATGCCATTAAAAATCCAAATACAGCCGCAATACCAATAAGCCATGGGCCGTTGGTGACTAATACATCAACCATTTTGTTACCTTGATAATCTTTTGATTAGACGCGAGCTAACATTAGCTCTAAGCGAGAACCGACTCGTTCAGCAAGATCTGCCAAGTCACCAACCCACTCAATTATCTTGTAGAGGAACATGACATCTACCGGATTGAGTTCCGATTCGATAGCGTAAAGCTGTCTACGGATCTTAATCTGTAAATCATCGGTATCTTCTTCGATAGAATCGAGTTCACCGATCATTTTTGCCACAAGATCCACTTCACGGCCTCTAAAACCTGTTTCTAACAGATCATCAAGTTCGTTAATTGCTTCTTTTGACAACGAAACTGCATCGATACAGCGTTGCAAGTAAGCGATAAATGGTTCTTGAATAGCTTGAGGTAGCTCAAGTTGTCGGCCAATAACACGGCCTGAAATGTCTTTTGCTTTGTTAGCAATCTTATCTTGCTGGGTAAGTAGCTCCAGTAAGTCAGTACGCTCAACAGGCATAAACAAGCCACCTGGCAGAGTTAAACGGATCTCACGCTTTAGTGAGTCAGCTTCTTGCTCTGTAAGGCTAATTTGCTTACGTAATTGAACGGCTTTGTCCCAGTCTCCTGCGACAGTAGCTTCAAAAAATGGGACAAGTAATGACGCACAGTCGTATACTTTGTCGATATGCTCTTGAAGAGGCTTAATTGGCGATTTTGCAAACACGCCTAAAATAGAGTTTACTGGCATTGCCGTGTACCTATTTTGGTTATTCCACTATTGGAAAAAGCGGGCGCATGTTAACTCAAGCGGCCGCGTATTAAAACTGTGTTTTACGATTTAAATTGACAGTTTTTTATTCTAGCTAGTTATATCCTAACTGCAAAGCGGATCCTACGGGGATATTATTGCAGAAATATTACAGTATGTAACTTTGATGACAGATTGATTAATTTTTGATGACAAGGTGAATGGTGCATCGATGGAAGCTGAGATCGAACTCAAACTTTTCTTAAACGAAAATAACAAGAAAAGCCTTATAAAACTATTAGATAGCTTGCCTAATTGTGATGCGAAAGGTACAGAGGAACTCACCAATGGTTACTTTGACACCGCTGATTTAGCGTTAAGAAAGTTAGACATGGGGTTGCGAATTAGAGGGATTAATCAGCATTTAGAGCAGACAATTAAGACAAAAGGTCAGGTTGTTGGCGGGATCCATTCACGTCCTGAATACAATGTTGATGTAGATCAAAATTTCCCGCAATTAAATTTGTTCCCAACTGATATTTGGCCAGATGATGCCAATGTGGAGCAAATTCAGGCAAATTTATACTGTTTATTCAATACCGACTTCACTCGTCAGCGTTGGCATATATTTGTTGAAGATAGTTTAGTTGAGGTTGCGTTAGACATTGGTGAGATAAGAGTTGATGAAGCGGTTGATGCCATTTGCGAACTCGAATTTGAATTATTAGCCGGTGATACCAGTGCGTTACTGGCGCTTGCGGGAATTGTTAGCCGCGAAATACCTGTGCGTTTGGGTAAAGCAAGTAAAGCTCAAAGAGGTTATCGATTGGCTGGGCAATATACGCCAGATACCATAGACCCACTTAAGTTTATTGAAATCGAGCCGCAGCAAAGTTTAAAGCAGGTAGCGATTAACCTATTAACACTGGGGCTAGATCGCTGGCAAACCATAGAGTCTATGTTGCTCGATCCTGAGCAAGATCCATTCGCGCTACCTATGTTGAGTTATCGCTTACGAGCATGCATTCGTTTGCTTAAAAACACGCTCAAACAATTTGGTTTACTTGAAGAGTCGTTTCAAACCGATTTTGATTACATTGAGCAGCAACTTAACTTTATTGAAGAAGTGCTAAGTTTGTTTGGCATTATTGATGAGGGAGCGGCTTTAGTCTCGAAACTGCCGCAGTATCAAGCTTTAGTGGATGTGGCCGTAGATAAACTGCAGCAGCTCGATATTGTTGGCGAGGTTGAGCAACTCATTGCCGATATTTGTTATGGCAGACTGCAGGTGCATTTAGTTGATCTATTAACCCAATTGATTGATGGCTCTGTGGCGATTGATAGACAGTTAGATTTGAAACATTTCGCCGATCAAATGCAAGAAAATTCCTGGCAGAAGATTCTAGATGTGATGCCACAAGATAATGACCTCAGCACCTCTGACTATCTGTCAGTAGCTAAAGCGCTGGATGACAGTATTTTTGTTGGTGTGGCTTACGGTGGTCTCTATCCTGAAAAATCGCGGGATCAATTCAGAGCGCCTTGGCAAGACTTAGCGCTAGGAATCAGAACCTTGGCTGCATATCGTCAACTTAAAACTATTAGCGAGCTGGCCTATTTAGATATAAGCCAGTGGTTAGAGAATAAAGAGCAAAGCTTAGTGCAAGCGATGGAGTTTTCTCGCCACAGCGCATTGAAAAATGAGCCTTACTGGCGTTAGCTGTTAATAGCACCCAGCAATATAAACGTAAAAGCCCACATCACTGTGGGCTTTTTACTGTCAGTTCTTCTAAGGGTATTTAACTATTTATCTGCGTTAAGCCTATTTTCTAGGTGGCTCTCTAATTTACCTTCCAGCTTGTCGTCAATTTTGTCTTCGATCTTTTCTTCAATAGTTTGTTTTAACTCATCGATTTCAGCCAACAGCTTTTTCTGATTGGCTTCCATTCGCTGCAGACTATTATTTAGCTCACAGCGGATCTCCTCGGCATGACTATCAAGTTTTTCTGATTCATCGGGCGAAACAAACACAGACGCCATATAACCAGAAATCACACCAAAGAAGCTCACGCCACACACAATCACTACGCCACCAATAATATGCCCTGCAGTGGTTACCGGGTAGTAATCGCCATAACCCACGGTAGAAATAGTCACTAAGGCCCACCAAATAGCGCTTTCAGCGGAGTCGATATTGGCACCTTCAACGCCGCTTTCAACTATCAGTACTAATACAGAGGCAAAGGTCAAAATGGTGATTAATGCTACCAGCAAACTTGCAACGGTAGCTTGGCGCCGTTGTTTTAGCATGGGCACAATCAACGAGCGGGTGGTGCGAATAAGCCTAACAACACGTAAAATTTGAAACAGGCGTGCCATTCGTAGTGCTTCAATGGCGGGAATGCTAGCTACAAAGTCTATCCAATGGTGCCTGAGGTATTCGCGCTTACTGCCGGCTTTGAATAGTTCATAGAAGAAATTAGACATAAACACCAAGCAGATGCAGGTGTCGATAAAAAACAGTAAGCGCCGGGTTTCGCCATCAATGCGACCGAATGTAATCACCAACACCAGAATTACAGATAGCAGCGATAGCAACATCATCGCCAATTGCAGTGGCGTGGGGGGAGTATCAGGTTGTATTAACCAGCGCTTAGTATTTGCCATTATCGCGGTCCATCTTTGTCGGTGCAGCTTATTGGTTCAATAAATACCTAGTGGCGTTACTTCTCGGCGCTAAATTGAATCAAGTCGTCTAGCACATGCTTTTTAATTTCCAGCTGTTGCTCGGCAGTTAACTGATACTTTTCAGCTAAGATCTCGTAATCACTTGGGCTGAGTGACACGGTTAAGCGTGGACGCTTTGGTCTTTTGGTTACGCTCAGACCCAGTATTTCTCTAATTTGATCAGAAGGGCTCACGCCTGCATCAAGTGCCGCCTTACGGATTGCATATTGGAATTTTTCATCCATATCAAAAGCAATTTGAGTTGCCTTGGCGGCTTTCTGGTTTTGCTGCCATTGCGCGGGTAAGGGATTTTTTTGTTTGGTCATGCGTGCGGTACCTAAAATTTACTTATCCGTCATCGAACGAACGGAATATGCCCCATGCTACCACTCATAGGAGCTGAAACAAAAATGGTTCTAAAACAATAGTGTGTTATACCAATTAGTATAAGAAGTTGATCTACTCAGAGCGATTTTGGCAAACTAATTCAAGGCGAATAACTGAAAGAATGGTTAGTCCCTTGTGAAGTTATTCAACGCAGAAGTAGGCAGCCAAAAGCGCTCCAGAATGGCGAGTTTTAGCGGCTCTGATACTGCGTTAACAAGCTTGAACGTAGAGCAACTATGCTCTGTACTTGTTGCCTTGTCTCAGTGCCGCTAAATTCTCGCTGAGCGACCAAATCTTTATACTTATTGGTATTAAAACCATTTATTTATGCGCCAGGCCAATAATCTCTGATATCTGAAAGTGGGCGATAGATGGTTAACATCACATCGGTTTCGCCGCCTTCATAGACTTCAACGTCAATGGCTTTATCTTCATCATCGTCGAGTAATTGATATGCCTCAAAGGCATCACCAGTTGCGCCATCGGCATCTTGAGGTGGCTTTTGGCCACGGTAGTCTTGGCGGTGGAAATAGCCAAAATCACCTGAACTCACTTGATGGTAGTGCGCTGATAACCACTGCTCATAATCATGCAAGTCAGCCGACAATGTTTTAGTCGTTAGCTCTGCTTTACCTGGCTCTTCGAAGATCTCACTAAATTGATCTAAATCGAACAGCGCTTCAACTAGGCCTCGATTAAGTTTAATCGAGAGGCCAAGGTAAGTTTCATCATCTTCATCAAGGCTGAGAAAGATGGTGTCGTTACCGTGACCTTTTAACACCCACTCAGTTTGTTGTTTGCGTTGATACTCGTATGTATTCACTGCTTCAACTCGCAATTGCTGCCCACGCAGTTGTGGCGGCAAAGCAAAACTGTCATCAAGGGAGATCATGTCTCCCTTATTGAGTTTTGTTGGGTGATCGAGTTGACGTTTAGGTTCCTCTTTTTTGCCAAATAGGCTGCTTAGAAATCCCACGTCAGTCTCCTTTAGCCTTTGCGTGCTTTAATACGGTCAAGTACCGCATTAGCGTTAGACTTTTGCTCACCAATACCTGCCTCAGCAAGTTTGTCGTGCAGTGCCTTGTCGCTGTTCTCTTCCGCTAGCGTTTCAGACGCTTTTAGGCGGTCATCAAATGACTGCTGACGTGCCTTGATGCGCTCTAGTGAATCTTTAGCGTTAAGCAGTTTAGAGTTGCTACCTGCAAACGAATCAGTGATTGTCGCAGTGGCTTTTTGCACGCTTTCAGTGGTTTTCACCATAGTAAGCTGGCGCTGGTAATCAGCGACTTGACGCTCAGTTTTACGTACTAGCTCTTTTAGGCGAGTCGCATGAGCACTGAAGCTTTCGTTTGCCGCTTGTTGATCGCTAAGCTCTTGGTCAAGCTCTGCAATTTTTTCAGCGACTTCAAGTGCTAGTGGCTCGTTACCTTTTTCAAGTGCTTGAGTCACATAACCTTCGTGTTCAGCAACAGAGCGCTTTAAGCGGTCCACTTCACGGCTTGCTTGCATCTCTTTCGCCATGACTTCAGTTAGGTCACGCTTAGCTTTAGTGAGGTGCTTTTCAGCATCACGGATCTCTTGCTCAAAGATACGTGTTGCGTTTGCATCTACGATGCCTTGGCCAACTTCAGTAGCGCCGCCACGGAAGGCCGTAAGAATTTTGTTTAGAATACCCATAATGTGGCTCCTTTATTTTAGGTAATCGACGAGTTCGTCGATCACTTCGAGACAGTTATCAGATAGAACAGACAGTTCCTGCTCAATCTCTAGCATGCTTGATTGCACTGACAGCGCGCCGTAAACCACATACTTGTCATCGATTTTTGCAAATGATGAGAGTGGCATTGGAATGTTGAGCTCTAACATGGTCTCAAACATTTCAGCGCGACGTTCTTGATTCACTTCGTCTTCGCCCCATAAATAGCTGATGCAAAGCACTTGGTTGTCCGTTACCGATACAAATACCGGGATTTCTTCTCGGCCAACAACATTAACTTGTAAGACTTCCACGTCACCAGCAATTGGATAACAATCGAACTGAAAGCCAGTTTGGCTGTTGTCGCCAAGCGCATTTAGGTGGTTGGCAATTGTGTGGATATTCATATTTGTCCTTATTGACATATTATGTCTGTGATTAAAGATAACACCGAGACATAATATGTCAAGGGCTATCTTTACGATTCAAAAATAAACTCTACTGATTTTCTAACCAAGCTTGCTGATGGTATTGATACAGCTGGCTTGAACCTAAAACATTGGGCTTAATCTGGGCTTTATCTTGGTAGAAATTGCCCGGAAATTCAAAAGCTGCGTGAATAAGTCCTGGAGTTAGCCAAGGATCATTCACTGGTAGCTGTTGCATATTGTTTAATCTATTACGTGCACTTTTACCACTTAAGGTGGCAATGCTCCAACCCCACTCGCCAAAACTTGGCACATTGTGGTGGTATTGATCCACATTAAAGCCTGCCAGTTCCAGTGTATTCGCCACCGAAATAAATGCTTTTGGTGCATGATAAGGCGAGGTCGACTGTATGGTTAAGGCAGCATCGTTACTCATTAGTTCCTTAAGCTTCAAATAGAAAGCGTCGGAATAAAGCTTATTAAGATCCGGATGGCTTGGATCGGGCAAGTCGACAATAATCGCATCAAACTTTTCTTCTTTAGCTAGCAGTTTGTCCACGCCATTAAAGGCATCGTCATACATAATGCGTACTCGAGGATCATTCAGTGCATTTTGGTTAAGCGCCAGTAATGCATCACTTAAATACTCTGGCATATCGCTGGCAGGCTCCATAAATAGCCTTACGAGCTCTTCATCAAGATCCATCAAGGTGACTTGCTTAGGTTGCCATTGCAATACTTGGGTTAGGCCTAAACCATCACCGCCACCAATAATTAATACTTTGTCATGGCGTGCGCTAGCGGCCATTGTTGGGTGTACTAAAAATGAGTGATAGATATGCTCGTCACTGCTAGAGAATTGCAAGCGACCATTGATATACAAGGAATGCACCGGCCCTAAGCCATTACCGCGTAAACGCTCGGTAAAGGTTAATTGCTGAAAGCGAGTCGCCTTGGCATAAACCACCTTGTCTTTATACAGCAGGTTATTGAAGTTTTGCTCCCAAGATGGGCCGTGCAAAGCTAGCAACACTAAAATACCGCTGGCCACAACATGGCCAACGAGTAGGAGTTTTACGTGACGAATTTGCTGCCAGAAGCGCCAGATAAAAATAAAGCCGGCCAGCAGATTAAAGCTGGCGGTTAATGCTGCAGCGAGTTGAATATCAATGGCTAACATAAAGCCAACCCAAATCGCAGCGCCAATGCCCGCACCAATGTAATCGGCGCCATAAATGGTGCCAGCGTTATGCATTAGGTGAGCTTCAGACATTGCTTGGCGCACCCGGGCGATAAGTGGAATTTCCATACCTATCATTAGCCCCAGTAAAACGCCCCATACGTATGGCAAGTATTCGGCTAGCTTTTGCAGGGTGCCAATAAAGCCGCCATCGGGCAGCTGATCAGCAGGCAAGCCTAAGGTGTTAGCAATAATCAGTGGTAACTGCTGACCAAAGCCGATAACAGCGGCGGTAATTAAAATCGCGAGTGAGCCACATAAAGCCACACACAGCTCTAAAACTGCAAAGCCAGTAAAGGCGCAGCGGATTTTACGCGCGGCAAATGCACCTAAACCCATAGAGACGATCATTAGGCCGATCATGGTATAAATCGCCGCTTCTAACGCGCCTAAAATACGCCCAGCATAATGGGATAAAAGGTATTCATAAATTAGACCACAACCAGCAAGTACCGCCATAATGCCGAGCAGCAAAATATCATCAAACCAGCCAAGTTTACCTGACTCGATAGTTTGCTCGGTGCCGGAATTATTGGCTGTGGTGTGCTTGGCTGCAGCTTGTTGTTGCTGCAAAGATTGATTGTCGCTAACGGCGTTATTAGAGTCGGTTTGCATTGAGTGTCTGTTGCTTAGAGAGTAATAAAAGAGTGTAAACAGTGAAGAAAAAGGGAGCCTGTAAAGTGCTCCCTTATAACCATTAAGCCATTAATGCGGCCAGAATGATGGCGATAGAGACGCTAATCGCCACTTCAACAGCAGCAAGACCAATATTGTGTTGCTGCTCAACTTCTTCGCATAAGTTGATATTGGCAAGCACCAGCTTTTTGATCAAAGTGATCAACAGTGACAACGACACTAACATCACAATCGAGAAGGTTAACCAACCAATCAAGTTGGCGATATAAGCTTCTGGATTAAAGATAATGAAGTGACTAGCAGCATTAAAGCTAAACGCCATTGCTAACATGTAACCGCTGTGACGAATCGCTAACGCAGTATGGCCTTGGGCTAATGCATCTTGCATTGACGCGCCTTGGTTGCGTTTCGCGTAGCGGTTTTCACGAGCGCGAGTCAGTAGCACCAACATCAGTTGTGAAATCGCAAAAGCACTAAAGATGGCGATAAAGGTATAAATGGTTAAGTCTTCTGCCCACAATAATACCGAGCGAATGATAATCGCAGTGGCAATAGCTGCAACCGCATCAACAATAGCTACCGATACATTACCTTTAATAATTAGCGCGTTTTTATCAATGTTATTTAGGGCAATTTTGTCATGTAAAAAGCGTCCAAGCTTGATCAGCACTAGGCCAAATAAGCCGTAGGCACTCATGCCAATCGCTTCGACCAAATAAGACTCTGCCGCTTCGCCTGTAATCGCGCCGGTTAATACAATACCTAACGCCATTACCGCGCCAGCAGTACTAATACCAAAAGCAAAGTTATCGTTTTCAGCCAGTTCATGGCGGCTGTTTACTTTTACCGTCCACCCCTGCAAATAACGCATGAGTGTTAGCAGTAACACTGCAATGGCGATATCGATTGCCAGAATAATTAGTAGCTCTTGAGTGAGGCCGTAGTTGTCTAAAAATGTCATAAAAGTTCCTTAATTATTTGCCTCGGCGAACACCGCGAGTAGTACGACTGCTGGAATTACGGAAGCTGCTGTCCTTAGAGTAGTTTGAGCGGAACTTGCTCTTACTGCTCGCAGTGCGTCCTGTTGAGCTAGCTTTTGGGGTACTGCTACTTTGTCTTGAAAGACTGGTTGAACCGGTACGCGATTTTGCATACGGGCTATCAAACTTTTTACCTTGAGAGCTAAATTGCTTTTTGGTGCGCTCGTAGGTTTGGGTCTGCGCGCGTGCCTGTTTAGGCGAGGTATAGCGGTAACGGCCTACGTCGTTGTAGTAACTGTAATTACGGCGGCTCGACCATCTGTCATAACCAATTGGGCCACGAGTGAGATTAGAGAACATAGAGTACATGCCGTACCATGCCCAAAACGACATGCCATTAGAGCCCGTTTGCCAGCTACCGTAAGCAGGGTTACCGACTAACTGGCTACCTGCGCCAAAGTCCTCAGAACCGTTGGCAAGTGCTGCAGCTTCACGGCTAATAGAGTTAACTCTTGCGAGTGCACCATCAGACATATCGGCGACCACGTTAAGTGGATCCGACAACATATCGTTGAAAAGACTTGGGTCAGCGGCTTGGTAGAGGTTTTCGACTTCAGCGAGTTGCTGATCGAGATCGACATAGTTCGCCGCATTTTGGGTATCGGTTAAGCGCCGAGTTAACGAGGTAAACATCGGGCCGCGATTAGTGGCGTCGGTCGCTAGCTCATTAAGTAACGGGCTTAATTCGGGCTTTTGCTTTTCTAATACTTGGACGTATTGTTTAAGCAAATTAGCATTACGTACCTGCCCGTCATTAAGCATATTACTCAGGGTATCTAAGCGCTGCTGTGTTAGCTGCTGATACTTGGCAATTTGCTCTGGTCTATCATCGCCACATCCTGCAAGGGCGAATACCATTAAGACGGTGAGAACGCGCATTAGCATTCCTGCCATAGTCTCTCCAAAATCGGTTATGTTACTTTTAGTGGCTCTCAGCCAAACGACAAATACTAAATATAGCCAAAATACTTGCTAGGCTTATACCGCGCAATTGCTTGCTGAAACATTGAATTCGCAAGAGAAATTATTTGGCTGCGGCGTAATTAGTATAGTATTGCCTATTAGAGCATAAAAAAAGCAAGGATCCTGTTTATAAGGCCTTGATTTGGTCAATTTATCTAAATGTTCAACATCCGTGATAAAAATTGCTCACCTTTATTACGCTCTATCTATATCATTAACGACATAATATGTCGATGTACTAAATTGTTAGGGATTATTATGCGCACGGCGACACAGGGTAATAAGCAAATTAGTTCTCAAATGCTGGAAACGGCAGATTTGTATTGGCAAAGGCTGTTAGATAATGCCGCCGAGCTAGTTGCATCTTTAACTGATGAGCAGCAACAAGAGTTAAAACAGGTCTTTGGCCTTAGTGATTTTATTGCCACGCAGCTTTGTCGCCATAGCAAGTGGATCCCTGAGCTATTTAGTCAGAACCTACAGAATTTTGATCGCCAAGTATTTGATAAAGAGCTCGCTGATTTACTTGAGCCAGTTACCGACGAAGAAGTTGCTAAGCGGATATTACGCCAATATCGTAACAAGCAAATGGTGTGCATGGCGTGGCGCGACTTTCTTAGTTACAGCCAGTTAGAGGAATCATTACTGGATTTATCGGCACTGGCTGAAGCGTTAGTTATTGCTGGCCGCGATTGGCTATATCGTGAAATGTGCGCCTCGCTTGGCACTCCAAGTGATAAACAAGGTAAGCCGCAAAAGCTACTTATTTTAGGTATGGGAAAACTCGGTGGCCGCGAGCTTAACTTTTCCTCAGATATCGACCTCATTTTTACCTTTCCAGAGCATGGCGAAACCCTTGGCGGCAGACGCTCATTAGAAAATCAGCAATTCTTTATCCGCATGGGTCAGCGGTTAGTCAACTTATTACATCAAGTCACCGTTGATGGCTTTGTGTATCGCGTCGATATGCGTCTGCGCCCTTATGGCGAAAGTGGGCCGCTGGTGGTCAGTTTTAGTGGTCTTGAAGATTATTACCAAGAGCAGGGGCGAGATTGGGAGCGTTACGCCATGGTCAAGGCGCGCGCACTTGGGCCATGGACTGCAGAATCAGACGAACTGCACGACTTATTAAGACCCTTTGTTTATCGTCGCTATTTAGATTTCTCGGCAATTGAATCATTAAGAAAGATGAAAGGCTTAATTACTCAGGAAGTGCGCCGCCGAAAACTCACCGACAATATTAAGCTTGGTGCAGGCGGTATTCGTGAAGTTGAGTTTATCGTACAGAGTTTCCAGCTTATTCGCGGCGGCCGCGAGCCAGCGCTACGCAGCCAAAGCCTATTTGCATCGCTAAAAACCTTACTCGAGTTGGGGCAGCTTGATTATCTGGCGGTAGATGAGCTGAAAAACAGCTACTTATTATTACGCCGAGTAGAGAATTTACTGCAGGCGATAAATGATGAGCAAACTCAAACCCTGCCAAGTGAAGCCCTAGATTGGCAGCGCTTATGTTATGCGTTAAACGCCGATACTGAAATGGATCTGCGCGAGCAGATCGCCACAGCAATGCAGCAGATCCATCGCCACTTTGAAGAAACCGTGGGTGGTAACAACGAAGAAGAGCAAACCGAAACTTGGACCCAGCAACTGTGGAATGCCTATGAAGATGACCATGCACAGTCGATACTAGAAGAGCAGGGCATAGATGATGAAAAGCTATGGCCGATGCTAAATAGCTGGCATAGCACGGTTGTTCGCCGCACCATTGGTCCGCGGGGACGGGAAACCTTAGACAAGTTAATGCCTAAGCTGTTGTGTGAATTTACCAATATTGCTCATCCCTCTAAAGCATTTGAGCCAGTATCAAAGGTATTAGATCAGATTTTAACTCGTACAACTTACCTAGAGCTGTTGTGTGAAAACCCTGGCGCGAGACAACAGCTAGTGAGCTTGTGTCTTGCCAGCCCATGGATAGGTCAGCAATTAGCAAAGTTCCCAATGCTGCTTGATGAATTGATTGATCCGGCGCAGTTATATGACACCACATCGCTAGACGATTATGGCAGTGAGCTACGTCAATACTTGCTGCGAGTGCCTGAAGATGATTTAGAGCAGCAGATGGAAGCACTGCGCCAATTTAAGTTATCGCAGCAGCTAAAGATCGCAGCAGCCGATGTCACCGACGTGCTGCCTGTGATGGAGGTGAGCGATCACTTAACCTTCTTAGCCGAAGCGATTATTGAGCAAGTTGTGCATCAGGCGTGGGCGCAAGTGAGTGCCCGCCACGGTGTACCAGATAACCTAAAAGACAATGAAATGGGCTTTGCGGTTGTCGGTTACGGCAAAGCGGGCGGTATTGAGCTTGGCTATGGCTCAGATCTCGATTTAGTGTTTTTGCATAACGGCAGCAAAGCGGGGCAAACCAATGGCGATAGAGCTATTGATATCGGCCATTTCTACTTAAAGCTGGCTCAGCGGGTGCTGCACTTTTTCTCAACCCGTACTAACTCGGGCGAGTTATATGAAGTGGATATGCGCTTAAGACCTTCGGGAGCATCGGGCTTACTAGTGAGCGAGATTGAAAACTTTGGTGAGTATCAGCGTGATGAGGCGTGGACATGGGAGCATCAAGCACTAGTGCGTGCTCGCTTTATGTTTGGTGATACAGCATTGTCTATGCGCTTTAATGAGCTAAGAGCCGAAGTTTTACAAAGCCCACGGGATAAAGCCGCGTTAGCAAAAGATGTACGTGAAATGCGAATTAAGATGCGCGATCACCTGTTAAAAGTCGATCAAGGAATGTTCGATCTTAAGCAAAGCAGTGGTGGTATTGCCGACATTGAATTTATCGCGCAATACCTAGTGCTGGCGAATAGCCATGAGCATAAACGGCTATCGTTTTGGTCGGATAATGTGCGGATCTTTGCCGATCTAGCTGAATTAGAATTGCTGCCACTAGCCAATGCGCAGGCGCTAACTCAAGCGTATTGTTATCTGCGCGATGAAAGCCATAGATTAACCCTGCAGCAGAAAAAGTCAGTGGTGCCGATTGAAGATGTTCAGGCGCATACCCACTTAGTCGAAATGATTTACCAGCAAGTGTTAGGGTAAGATCAAGAGTAAATAAACACCCCTGCTTGTTTGCTATAGCTAATAGCTAAAATCGGCCTGTTTACATTTTAATGTGAACAGGCCTTTTTATTAGCGGCGCCACTCTATGTTGTTGGTGTTGATAGATGCAAAATGCACTGCAGATCTAGAGTCAGCAAAGATAAGGCAAAGATTGGTGATTTATTTGCTTTGTAAGGCTTTGAATTTGTATCGATAGCTCAATATGGTTCGTTATATGCACAGTTCACATTAAGTGCGGCATTAAGCACAGCGTTGTAGAGGGCGTAACTATGAACTTTAAACAAGCCAGTTACTGTGACAAAACGATTAAGAATTTCCTAGCAGGCATTTGCCGTTTGCGTGGCGTGCGGGCTAACGCTAAGCAGTATAAATTGGGGCGCTGTCATGAATTCCCTTGGTACTGGATCGCGTTTTTAGGTTTATTACTGGTTATCAATTGTTTGTTTGCAACGTCAGCCGAGGCTCAGCTAAATAAGTTAACAGCGACTGCCGTAAGCTCAAAACAAAGCTTTGTTCAAAGTGCGGAACAAACACCAGACTTGGTCATCGTCGACCGCTCAGTAGCATATGCTGACACGCTATTGGCCGATTTTACAGGCGAGTTGCACTTACTTATTCTAGAAGAAGATCAAGAGCCTTTTGCGCAAATAAACCAAGTGCTAGCAAGCGAGCCGCTGTATTCTCGAGTCACTATTATTGCCAAGGCATCAAGCTCTGCTATTTACTTAGGCGGCCGCTGGATCGATCAAGATTACCTGCTTGAGCATCAGCATAGCCTCGCCACATTTGCTCAGCAATTTACACCTAATAGCCAGCTTTCTTTGTATACCACTAACTTAACTAAGAGCCACGCTGGCGGCGACTTTATCGGGTTATTGCAAAACCTCACTCAATTACAAGTCGACATAATTTACATGCAAGGTGAGTATTATGAGCCGCTATGGGTACAGCGAGCGCAGTATGATTTTTAACGCTTAATCGTGATTCACTTTTGATACGTTTTGTATCATGTTTTCAGCAGATACTGCTTTGTAGAAATCCAAAAACTGCTTAATATCAGCGCAGTATGTCCCAATGTTGTAATGGGATTCATTAGGGGATTGTTCGATGACGTCTATTAGCAGTGCAGCCAATAGTACTAATATGAGTGCCGGAGCAAATATCGCTCCCAAAACCACAGATTTAGCGGCGCAGCAAAGTGCCACTAGCACCAGCTCAACTTCAGCAGTTGCCGCTGATGCTGGCAGTAAGCCACTGCCTAATACTGGTGATAGCACAACGGTTACCCTATCTAACACAGCTAAAGATAAGTTAGCAGCCGAGCAAGGCACGGCTAAGGCGCCTGTAGCTCCTGCTTTAGCCGATAATGCGCAAGACACTGACAAAGCGGCAGAGCCTGCAAAAGCCGAAAAGGCTGCAGATGAAGACGGCGGTGATATTGAATCGTTTGTATTTGGCGCGTTAGGGTTAGACCATCCTGAAGAGATTGATGAGAACGGCGACCCATCGTATTCGGCTGGCCAATATGTGAAAGCCGCGGCCACGGTTGGTGGCATGATTGCGATGTTTATTTAGACGCTGTCTAAAAACTGTTTTTACCAAGCTGCGCTTGAGCTTTAAGTTAGACTGCGTCTAACAATTAACGTCGTGGCGCTTCGCCCCACATTGGTAATGCATCAGGCTGTGCCTGACCAAAGTCGTGGGATTCCATCCCACACCCGGGCAAGGAGGACTGCTCGTCCTTATCCTCCTTGCATCCACCATGACGCCCCGACGAAGTTGTTGATCCTCATACTCCAATAAAAATCGCCTAACGGCTCAGATGGGACATCCATGTCCCCCCGAGCCTGAACCATCATCCATGATGGTTCTACGGCATTTTTATTTACGTGCTTCGGCAACTTCGATGGGGTTGGTGTTTTCTGTGAGTCTTGTGGAAAGTTTACCCTGACCCGATTTATTCTCATTCATTTTCGAAAATCGCTATCGCCTCATATTCGCCATCCCTGACTCGCTCAAGCGGCTAATGTTTACAAGAGTTCTTCAATGACCTCGGTAACTCCGATGGGGATTGGTGTTTTCTGTGAGTCTTGTAGAAAGTTTCCCCTGCCCCAACTTTTTATGACCCAACTTTTTACTATGGTCTTTTGCACGTAAAAGCCGAAACATGTAAGTGTTTCGGCTTTTTTGATCTTTGCAGACTTGTTGTAACTAGCTAAATGAATGCATTTAAAGTTGGCAGCGTTAATGTTAATTTACATTTTTAGTGTCAATAGACATCTGTTGTAGTTTTTGCTGTAACTTCGCTGAATTCTCTTTTAAGCAGGGAGCACTCATAATGCTTGCAGTATCACCAATAGGCGAGAAAGCAATTTCCGCGAGTACTTTATCGTAAGATAATTCATGGATGGCGATACTTCTGTAAAACTCGTTTTTAATGGCACGTGAAGGCTGAGCAGTTTGAATGGATAGGTTATTTTGGTCACGCTTAACCTTGTTAGATAATGCTAAATAACGGCCTTCTATTTGAGGTTGTAAACCTTTAATATCGATATATGACGAAATATTCTCTTTATAATATCCTGATGACGTGATCGCTAAATAAGGCGTTAGCGCTGCGGTGCTATAGGTGTTTAACCCAAAGTACACATAGCTCAAGGCATCAATGATGTGTTCATGGCTTTGTTCTATGTTTCCTGTTTGGCGGTAACTGTTTTTTGCTGCACTTAATGCTTCAATGACTAAATATTCAAGTGCGTAATATGATGCGCCTTGTATCAGTAACTGCTTGGCTACTTTGTGCTTAAGGTTTAGGTCACCTTGAGATACTTGAACTAGGGTTACCATAGCCCATTTGTCCCCGCTCATAGCAAGTGCTTCTAGCTCCGAAATTGCTAGCTCTTGATAGGGGGCAACAAAAAAGTTATTTGGATAATCAGCATCATCTAAGTTGATCGAGCTTGCCGTTTTTACTCTTGCGCGCCCTCGATATTCATCCCAATCTTCTATTTGACTTTCGGCTAGTAAGCGATCTGCTGAACTGAGTTCTAAATCCTCTACACACCAACCACTATCAAAACGTTTTATTGCCGCTTCTGCGGCAGTTGATTTTTTCGCAGCGACTGATTGTGTATTTATTGACTCTGTTAGTACCTGTTCTTCATAGTCGTCATTTTTAGTTTGCTCAAAATTCACAGCTTTACTAGTTAATGAATTGAATATCATGTAACTAATAAGCCCCATGAGAGTTACAAACAAAGTTATATGCCGTTTTCTCATCAATTAACTTCCTGTTTAAATATTCATGGGCATCGACTGGTTCTATTGTTGTTAAACACATTGTATATTTCAATCGCTAATTTGGTGCGAATGAACTGACATAAACACCACTTCCCCATCGCAGTTGCCAAACGACTGTAGATATCAATGTACAATCCTTAGTTCTTACTTTTCTTAAAATAATCTTAATTTCTATACCGTTAACGCTTGGCTCCATGTAACATCAGGGGCTGCTTAAGGGGGTGGTTCCCAATATGTATTTTGCCAAGCAAAGAGGTTGCATGATCTACTATTTTTTTGTTGTCCTTATCTATGCTGCTCCAGCCCTATTTACCTTGATCCACGACAAGATTGCGTATGGCAAAGCGTGGACTAAAGGGGTGACCTTTAATCGCCTGTTGGCGTGTTACGGCATCTATATGCTCGGCTTACTCTTTTATACGGTTTGGGAGCCTATCGATTATTACGTCAATAGCTATTCTTGCGGTTGGCCTCAACCTGCTGACTGGTGTGGCGGATATGTATATTCACTGGTTCAAGGCATTGAAGACTGGTTATTACCTGTGTCAGTTACCGCAGCGGCAATCGGCCAGATTATTTATGTCCATTACCTAGCGAATCTAAACAAACAGGCTAGCGGAGTTATAAAAAATAGGCCTGAGATTGACTAGGTGTTTTTCAAGGTAATTGGCATACATTTAGCTCTGCTTATTGAACAAAACCAAGATGTATTACAGCAAGACTAACTAGAGTCGCTTGAGTCTAATACCCACTTATCTAAAGTCGCTGTAAATAAGGATTTAAAATGGACTTATCAAGACACTCTCAACTCACGCAGCTGCGCTACAGTTACTTTGCTGTGCCGGTGATTTATATTCTTGGCGTGCTTTGGCTGCCTGCGGCGACACTATGGCTAGGCTGGCTTGCTTGGGTTGGAGTTAACTGGTACCGCATCCAATCGCCGGTTTTAAAACAAGGTTATTGGGTAATATTGCAATCATTCGGCTTACATCTAGCATTGAATTTGGCGGCTGTTGCCTCAGCTTGGGGAGCCAGCATATTTAATCGTGGCGGGCTGTTTTCCGGAGGCGGAGGTGATGATTTTCTTTATCTGCTTGGCTTAGGTTTGTTGGCGTTGGTGTTGCTGATTATTAGCATGATATGGCCATTGATAAAACTTGTGAAAGGCTATCAAGCCTTGATGAATAGTTACGCGGATACAAAGGGTGATAATAGTGAAGCGGTTTAAGCTGTCGCAGATTTCAATGTTAATGTGGTTTATGTTTACCATGTTCTCCACTGCTGTAGGAGTGGCAACCTATGCTGTGCATCAGTCTCATGCTGCTTTTAATTGGCCTACGGCTAAAGGCATGGTGGTAAATTGTTGGCTCATTGAGCGCTATCATGAAAGAAGCAGCGCTGAATCGCATTACGAAGTGGCTATTGAGTACTTTTATGCTGTTGACGGCAAAATCTACCACAAGAGCAATAAGACCGATATTACAGGCGCTATTCCGGGTTACTCTTTGGAAGAAGCCGAAGCTTTGGTGGCTGAGTTTCCTCGTGATAAAAAGATCTTAGTCCACTATAAACCCAGTAATCCCAACACAGCTGTTATCAAACCAACAATGCACCTGTTTTTGATTGTGGCTTTGGTGGTGTTCTCTTTAGTATTAATACCCGTCCTTTATCTGATGTATTTGCAGATGACCTCAAACCGTGACAGCTTTATCGTTCGCAATGTGTAACTGATTTTTTGGATCCGCAATGTCTCGAAGTGCGATTTTACAGGCGCAAAGGGCTGACATTCGTGGAGAGGCTGGCGTTGGCTACATTTTAAAGCCTAGCTCAGATTTACCGCCCATGATGTTTACTGTGGAGGAACTTGAAGCGCTGCGATTGGGAGCAAGGGCTCTACTTACCTGAGCTATTACCTCCCACTTCTTCTGCAAATTTCAGCAAAATTTTACTCTGCTTAATAAAAGATCTTGCGATCAAAATAGATGATCTATATTATCGCCAAAAATACAGACCGGACGGTCGGTATGTCGGGGTGAAGTGATCAATTTTAGGTGAACAATATGGACAAAAAACAACAAGCGATGCAGGCGGCGATAGAGCTGTTTGCTACACAAGGCTATGAAAAAACATCTATTGCACAAGTGTGTGAAGCCGCCAACGTATCAAAGGGCTTGGTGTTTCATCATTTTAAAAATAAAGATGATTTGCTCAGGCAAGTTTTTGTTCGTATGGCTGAAATCATTAGCGAAGTTGGGAGTAATGTCGATGCATCTAACCAAGGCTTATCGGTAAAAGAACGATTGATTAATCTGTTTGAACATATCTTTGTATCTATGGCTGATCCAAAGCAAAAGCTGTTTTACCAGTTTGATTATCAGGTTAAGTGTCAGCCTTCGATGAGATTGATTTTGCAAGATCTGTTAGATGAGCGCTACCAGCTAATGATGGCGTCTTTTGAAGTGATTTTGACTGAGATCCCAACCGCTAATTATCCCGTCGATAGCCATATGCTTATTGCTGAAATCGACGGCATTGCACTGAACTATTTGTTTGCAGGAGAGGATTATCCTCTAGCGCAAATTAAACAACGTTTTATTAATAAGTATTTGCTATTGCTAGGCTTATAGCTGGCATGGCTAATCTGAAACAGAAAACTTAATCAGGAGTGTTTCAAGTGAAAACACCTTATGAAATTCAATATCAAGCTTTCGCTGCTGCTGGTGGACTTTATGACGAGCGCCACGCCAAACTTTATGCAAGCCTAGCTGACGATTTGATTAGTGACGGTAGCTTTTCTATCGTTTTTGAGGACGTAGCCCATGCGTGCTACACGCCAATTACTATTGATGCAGCGCCGCACCTTAAGTGTTATGTGCTAGCGCCTTTAGCGGTACTGCCTGAGCACCAAGGTAAGCGTTACGCATCAAGATTGATGGATGAAGCTGAAAAGCAATTAGATGCCGACGTGATCTTTGTAATGGGTGAGCCGTTCCATTATGGTAATCGTTACAATACGCCGCATCAGGTATTGCCACCTGTACGCACTCAAGCGCCATTGGAATGCTGGTTTGCTAAGGCATTAACACCTGGCGCGCTTGATGGCGTTGGTGAGTCGACATCGAGTATTACCGGACCTTACGCTAACCCATTAATGTGGGGACACCCGAGCGAGCAGGTTTAATAGCAATTAGCATAAGAATTTAATCAACTTAGAGCGATTAAATATTTTATCGATTGGTTTAGAAAAGGAACGCCTAAGCGTTCCTTTTTTTTGACCATTATTCAAAGGAACATAGGTCTTATTTATTGTCTAGCAGCGGTATATTGGGAAGCTGTTACATGTCACTAAATCAGTTGTGCCATTACTATTTTACGATTGAAACAGAGTATACTGCTGGCCGATAAGCTTATAGCAAACTTGCAAAGTATAAAATCTAAAGCATTAATAATAAACAGGAAAGTATTATTAGATATGGCATTTGTAATTAAAGATACTAAGTTAAATGTGGCTGAAACCGATATTTTCCATGATGAAGCTGGTTATGCTGCATTTCCAACTGCGGAGTCGGTGACTTTTGACCGTGAGAAATTAATTCCAATTGGGTTGTTGTCATTCAATATGTTTGATGCAGGCGTTGACGATAAAATACTCATTGCACTACCTAATCTGCAAGGCATTCCCGATGGCGATTATGGTCCTATCACCTATTCGTATATTGATGAGCAACAAGGCTGGTGCTTAGATGACGAGTACGCCAATGATGATACGCTTGAGGAACAAGACGAGTACTTAGACAACTACCAGCAAGCGCAGGACGAATTTGCTGCCAATCAGTGTTTGATGCGTCGTGGCAAAAAGCTGCCATTAATCACTTTGGGTGGCCAACCTAGATTTGGCCAGAACTGGGCTTCATGTTTATATAATGAACTGGCAAAGAACCCAGAGTTAGATCATTACTATGAAGTGACCTGCAGCCTTAATCATCCTGAATTTGAACATATGAGCACTCGCGATATTGTTTATGTGGATGAGAAAGACAATAAAGAATATACCTTCATAGGCAGCTTTAAAGATGAAGCTTACTTGGTTAGAGATAGTGAGTACTTGGGCTTTGCCGGTGAGTTTATGGTGTTTTACCAGCCAGAGTTAAAGAAAGTCATGCTCGTTGCTGAATACGATTAACTCGAAGCTATTTAGGCTATATAAAAGGGGAGTACAGTTACTTCTCTGCTGCAAACCTTGTGAGCAGTAAGCTCACAAGGTTAGGCGCAATCAGATGTTAGATGTGCGCGCAGCAATGCTTTAGCTTACAAGTCACCAAGCGCTTCGAGCCACTCTTCATCAGTCAGCTCTCTTGGGGGCTTTTTCTCACCAAATTGCCTTATTGGTCGACCAATTAGTGGGTTGCCAACAAAAGCGTCATAGCCGATATAGGTGATGTTTTTACTCATTAACACCTGAGTGATGGCATTGTTAGCAAAGGCTTCATTGCCAATCTCACTCAATGAGCTTGGCAGGTTTAACTTGTTAATGGCGTTGTTAGCGAAGGCATAGTCTTCAATGATCGACACCGACTTACCGAGAGTGAGCTGCTCAATAGCGTTATCACGAAATGCACCTTCGACAATTTCAACCACTGAATCTGGGATATCAACGCTGGTAAGGGCGTTTTCAGCAAAGGCATTGTAACCAATACGAGTCACAGAACTTGGGATCACTATCTCGGTAAGGGCGTTACGCTGAAAGGCACCTTCGCCAATTTCGGTGACAGTATTAGGGATCACCACGCTGGCTATTGGGTTCTGTGGGGCCTCTTCGAATTCTTCGCTTAAGTCTTCAACCTCTGAAAAAGCATAATCCCAGATCTCGGTGACGGGGATACCGTCAAAATTATCAGGGATGATAATGTGTTTATGCTTGCCCCTATAGGCATCAATGCTGCCTTGCTCTTTATCGAAAGATACATCTTTTAATGTGAGTATATGCGGCTGGCTCACGATCAATTCTCCCTTTGTTTGTGCCTTAGGCTCAGTTATATCAGTGATTTCAGTTATTTGAGCTGAGCTTTCTGTAGTAGAAAGCCCGAGCAACATGGCGACTGCGGCGCCAATTAACAGCCGAGATAAGCTAACGATCAATCTTCCATCCAATCTAAATTTGGCATGGCATCTAAATGCTGGTTGTAACGCTTTTCGTTGAAGGATGCGCCATTTAGCATTACATCACTGACTTCAATAGCTAGGGCGCACGCCATCCATTGAATCGCTTCTTCACGTGGCGTGCCTGTCATCACTAAACGCATTAGCGTTTCTTTGACTTTTTTCGGCTCGCCATCGGCAATTTGATTTTCAACTGTTTCAATTAAGGTTTCTTCAGTCATGTAGCTGTCTTGCTGGTTTTCCATTTTTACTGCTCTGTAATGTCATTGCCGCTATTATGCCGCAAGCTTATTGCAAGCAATAGATTTGTTGTTGAATTAATCAAGTCCGATGGCTCAAAAGCGAAAACGGGCTATCATTTAGCTGTTTTTGCTTGTTGTTTTTGCTTGTTGTTTTTGCTTGTTGTTTTTGCTTGTTGTTTTTGCTTGTTGTTTTTGCTTGTTGTTTTAGCCAATCTACAAACAGCTTGGCTCAGAGTGAAGCTATTGAGTTCGAGCCATCTGCACTTGCGGGTATGCCGGGCGCTTTACGAGTAAGTAGAGATACTCAATACCAAGTTCGTATGGGATTAACGAGCGATATGATGGCTAATGCAACTCATGTTGTATGGGCCACGGGCGGCGGAATGGTACCCGCCGCTGAAATGGCGAAATACTTGGTGCAATCAGCTAGTTAATTTTAATAGTCGCTCAATACAAAACAGCAGAGTCTAGGCCGATTTATTCGCGCTAAGCTCTGCTTTTTTATTTGGTCATTTTGCTTTAGTCATCAGCTGACACAGCTACTAACGTCCACTCTGGTAGTTTTTGTTTCAGATCGCTTTCAATCTTGGCTCTGTCACCGCGGATCACAATATACGGAGTGTTTAAAAATACGCTTTGCGCAATGCCTTGTAATTGCTCTGGTGTTAATGCATCGAGCCGTCGATTTTGCGCCTGTTGTTGCTCGGTAGAGCTGCCACGAATAAGTTGTTTAATCGTATCGGCTTCGATGGCGCGATAGTTGGCTTGGCGGAGGATCTTTTGGCTAGTGAGGTAAGTTTTTAATGCGTTTACCTCATCAATTGAAGCACTGGACTCTGTGGCTAATGCGAGGTGGTCTAGTACGCCACTGATAAATGCGCCGCTATGTTCAAGTTTAGTGCTGCCGTAAAATTTTAGTGTGCGTGATAATGGATTATCAAAACAGCGGCCATAAATGCCGTAGGTTAAGCCGCGAACTTCGCGTAAGTCATGATACAAGCGTCCTGAAAAGCTGCGCCCCAGCCAGCTGGCAAGTAGCTTACAGTCTTGAATATCGTCAGCTGTTTGTTGCTGGTTTGGCTCGTCAACAGCTAAAGGATAACCAATACGGACTTGAGTTTGTACGCTGCCGGGAGCATCGATAATAAACAAGGTTTTTTGGCTATTACTGGCAGGCACTTTTAGCTTGAATGTGCTTAAAGGTTGGGGGGCAACTTGTTGAGATTTAGCCGTTAATGCCGCTAAATCTTGTGCTAGTTTTGCACTAAACTCATTATTTTTAGCCAAGCTTTGGTTGGTTAGCAGCGCCCATTTAGACTGGCTGATAATCTTATCTCTAACTTGATTAAGCTTGGTTAAGTCTAGTTCGGCAGCCAGTGATGTGTCATTTAGCGCTTGGTTATAAATATGCTGCTCACCAAGAATTTTCTTCGCCCATACATCATCAATTTCGGCGCCGCTGTAAGCATTAATATGTTTAGCTAATTTAAGCTGACGGCGTACATTGGCAATATCTATTTCATTAAAGCTGTTAGCTTGCCAAAACTGGAGTAACAGCGAACTTGCGAGCTCCGGTGAATCAGGGCAATCAATACTCATCGTTAGGCTGTGCATGCTTGCTCTAATGCGCAAGCTTTCGCTACAGGCAAGGTTTGATTGCTGCGCTAGCCAAGTAGTTTTCTCTATAAATGCTTGTAGTAGCACATCTAAATTTTGCAGCGGTTGTTGGCTATAGGCGACTAATGAGATGTGATTAAGCCCTGATAAGGTGTTATTGAGTGAATACCGCTTTAACTCAGAGTTAAATGGGCTTTTTTCTAGCGACTCAATCGATAAAGCCTCATTTGATAAAGCGGTCGCTGAAGTTGATGTTAAAGGGGTAACAATAGGAGCGCCTTGCAGCGAGTTAAAAACCGGTAAGCTTGGCTCTGCTGCTGCAGTAAATTCAATCTGCGTTTGCTGGCAGCCGAGTAAGCCAAAAAGAGTGACCAATAACAATCCAAGAAACACTGCTTGATAGCTTAGAGTTTGTGGCATTTGCTTTGGTTGAGCTTGTCGAAACATGAACATTGTTTGCATTACATTACGCTCTCTTCAAGGCTATCTGACATGCCTTTAGGCAAGAACTCTAAAATCGATTTAGTGGCGCGAATATACCAAGGGGGGAGCAGATCGAGGCGCACGGTTTTACCAATAAAATATTGTTGGCTTATTCGCTGTAAATCAGCAGCTGTTACCGCATTAATCCGCTGCCAAGGACCTGTTAATGGCTGCATCTTATCGCGGGGTTGGCTGGCAGACAGGTATCTTGATAACAAGGAGGGTGAATCTAATCGTGCTAAGGCTTGGTTTAGCCATATTTGTTTAAGTTGGCAAAGCTGATGCTCGGTGATTTGATTATTACCGACTTGAGCCACTAAGGATTCTGCGTTTTTAGTGAGGGTATCCAGTGACGTTCGCGCTCTAGGCACAAGTAGTAAATTAGTGACACCATGGTGAGTCATCGTCAGCGGAATGGAGTAACTGAGAAGTTGATCAGGATCGTTAAGGCTGGTTGCCTTGAGTAAGCTGCTTTTATTTTGAAACAGATATGCCTCAAGTAAGGTTAGGGCTGCAGCATCGGCAGAACCGCTGCCGGCCGTATGCCAAGCGAGCAATACCGCAGGCCATGGGCCGCGCTCATCAATAATTTCACTGTGTAGCGATTTTGCCTCAACAAGGAGATCGCTGAGCTTAGGCTGCTCAAACTCCGGTGCTTGCCAGTCGCCAAACTGGTTATCTATCCATGTTTGGGTTTGCTCTGGAATATCGCCCACTAGGCTCAACTGCATCGCATCTGGGCGGTAATAGTGTTGATGAAAGGCAGTTAAACTCTCAGGCGTGGCTGCTTTAACATCGGCAACGCTGCCGATTACAGCATGGCCATAGGGCGTACCTTCAACCTGTGCTAATAAAAACTCCATCGCTTTGCGCACATAGGGTTGGTTATCTATGCTGGTAGCCATCTCTTCGAGCACCGCGCCTTGCTGATTTTTTACTGTGGTTTGGTTGAGCACAGGATAACGAAAGCGGTCGGCCTCTAGCCACAGGCTCAGTTCGAGCGCTTGTGAAGGAATGGTCAGGTAGTAGTTAGTGAAATCAAAAAAGGTGCTGGCATTAAACTGGCCGCTGATAGCACTCATGGTTTGCGTGTAGCTGTCACCGGGAGCGTGCTGACTGCCTTTAAATAGCATATGCTCGAACAGGTGGGCGTAACCGGTTTGGCCCTTTACTTCATTGCGAGATCCCACATCAAACTGGCTGGCGATTGATACCGCTTGAGTGTTTTCAAGGGCTAAAGTGCGCACTTGAAGGCCGTTATCAAGCAGGCGATATTGAATTTGCTGCTCCGCATCATAAAGCGGTTTTACTAGTGCATTGAGGTCGCAGGGTTCAAATGCAAGTCTGCTGTATGCATTAATAGAGAAAGCTAATATAGGTAGGCTACAAAGCATAGTCAGCATCTTTAATGCCGCTCTGTCGAGATAACCTATGTTAATTTTCTTCACAATTAAAACTATCCTCCTTTTAAATTTGTTTAAGTATCGGGTTAACCACTCCTTGTAATCAATTTATATGATTAAAAATCAGTATATCCCATGTCAAATGTTATCAAATAAGACCATTTCTAAATTGACGAACTAGACTAATAATGAAGCATAAATAGCCTGATAGTCGTTACAGGTACTTTATGACTTGTACCTTAAACTTGTAACAATTTTAGTTAAACAAGGAGATGTTATGAAATTATCTACGCTAAGTCTGATACCGTTTATGGCGTTAGGTATTTTTTGCGTGAAAGCAGAGGAAACAACCAACATCGTTACCTTTGATAATTTTTCAAATGTGGAGTCCTCTAAGCAAATCGAACGCTATCAAGGTTTGGCAAGTGGGGTGAATAAATGGCTTCACTTTCGGACTCCAACACCTATCGATAAACAACCAACCATCAGAATGAACCGAGATACTTTATATAGTTTTGCGGTTGTTGATGCATCAGCAGGGGCAAGCATTACACTTCCTAAATCTAATGGCCGCTACCAATCATTGATGTTAGTAAACGAAAATGGCTATACCAATAAAGTTTGGTATGGTGAGGGGACTTATCAACTCACACCAGAGGTCGTAGGTAGTGATTATGCTTTGGTGTTGGTTCGTACTTTTGTTGACGCTAACGACCCAGAAGATGTTAAGCAAGTTAATCAGTTACAAGATGAGCTTAATATTCAAGCTAAGCGTGACAAGCTGTTTGAAATTAAACAGTGGGATGAAAAAAGCTATAACAATATCTATGTAGCATTGACGAGCTTATTTAAAATGTTACCCAATGCAGACAATGCTTTTGGTTCCAAGGGTGAAGTTGATCCGGTCCGTTTTGTGCTGGGTACCGCCGGAGGCTATGGGGGGTTACCTGCAAAAGATGCATTTTATGCTAACGTCAGTCCGGGGCTAACAGGCGATAAGTATGAGCTGACTTTAAAAGATGTCCCTGCTGACGGTTTTTGGTCTTTCAGTTTATATAATAAAGATGGCTACTTTTTTAAGTCAAAGCATGGCCTTTCTAATATCAATAGTGTGACAGCTAAGCCGAATGCAGATGGTAGCTTTACCATTTATTTTGGTGGTTGTGACACAAGACTAGAAAATTGTCTAGCGATAGAGCCAGGCTGGAATTTTGTGGCAAGATTTTATCAACCACGGGAAGCGATTTTAAATGGTTCGTGGATGTTACCGCCATTACAACCATCAAAATAGATTTTTGCTAGCGACAAAAGAGTTAAGCCAGTATTTATAGCCTTAAGACTGTTGTCGTTATTAAATGGGCTGTTAGCAATGGGCCTAATAGTCTTTTTAAGCTAGTTTAAAGCGTGGCATTTAATAAAGGTTCATCTTTGAGTGGATAATCCCATGTGCTTACATTGATTTATCTAACTTAAGTTTGCGATGAAGCGTATTAAGTGCTCCAAACTGATTGCTGTGCGAGAATCGGCGCGTGGCATAGAGCGAGCATAACTTTCAAACATATTAAGTATCGTCGATTCACTGAGTTTTCGACAACAGCCTCTATGCCAAATCGATTAATTATTTGTAGCAGGGCTTGACTGAGCGTTGGCTATTTCACAAGTACTTGTAATAACAAAAACTAAATGTTCTATTTTTTGTTCAATTTCAGCCTCTGATGGCTGCTCTTGTATGTTGAAGACATATGGCCACAGGAATAAGCCGTTGAAAATACTGGAGTAGGTATCTGAAAGCAAGTTGATATTAATATGTTTTATTGCACCGGACTGTTGAGCTTGTTCAAACCATAGCGTCAACACTTTAGAATGATAAAGCTTAGCGATAATTTGTTGTGCTATTGCGGGTTGGCGCAAAAACTCAAACATGATGACACGGGTGAAAGGGATACCGTATGTATGATAAAGGATATCAACTTCATTACGGGTAATCGCAATCAGTTGTTCACGTATGCTTTTTTGTTTGTCAAATGGGTAGCAGTGCCTTTCATCAATCGATGATTTTATAATGCTAAGTATGGACTCGAATAACACTTCTTTACTTGTAAAGTAGCGGTATAGAGTACGTTTTGATACTTCAGCTGAGACACAAACCCGATCCATATTGGCCCCAGTAAACCCATACTGAATAAATTCTTCTTTTGCGGCTGCGATGATCGCAAGGCGCTTTTCTTCTATGAATGCCAAAGGCTACTCCAAAGGAAATTGATAAACTGTAACTATTCTATGCGCAATCTAACAAATTTACATCAGTAGGTAAACTTACCAGTTTACCTACTGGTGAACAAAGCCTAGAATAAACTCAATAGTTTACCCTTTAGCATCATTGTTCATTATTTGTGTGCGGCAAAATAAGCGAACAAATACTTGGAGCGGAATTTATATGGTCTTAGTACAAGTTGGCCAAAAAACTCTTAAATTGAGTTTAATATCAGCACTTTTAATCTCATTTCTTAGCCTGAACGGCTGTGATAACCAAATTCAGCAAGTACCGATTGCACAAGTCGTGCAACCAGCACTTATTGAAGTGGTATCAAAGCAACGAAAGGCGGAGCTGAGCTTTAATGGCATTGTACGTGCAGCTGAACGCGCTGATTTAGCTTTTCAGGTGGCAGGTAAATTAACCAATATTGCGGTAAAAGAAGGAGATGAAGTAACTAAAGGTCAACTTTTAGCTTCTTTAGATGCTCGAGATGCAAAAAATGCACTGACTTCTGCGCAGTTAGAGTTTGAAAATGTTTCGCTTGAATATGAGCGTGCAAAGGCTGTCTACAAGAAAAGCCAAGCTATCTCGAAAGCTGATCTTGATGCAATAAGCACGCGTTACAACCTTGCACATAATCGGGTTGAAGATGCAAAACGCCGCTTGGAATACACTCAGATCTTTGCACCTTTCGACGGTATAGTTGGACGTAAACTCGTTGATAACTATGTTCAAGTACAAGCAAATGCACCGATATTGACCGTACATGATCTTAATGATCTTGAGGTCGTTATTTATATTCCTCATAAAGTCATGCTGTCTGGTAAAGATGAAACGCGTGCGGTTGCTGAAATATCATCTATACCGGGGCAATCTTTTCCACTGCGATTACGTACGGTTGCAACCGTAGCCGATCCTATTTCTCAGGCGTATCCGGTAGTACTAGGCTTTGAAAACCTAAATGGTTTCCACGTATTACCCGGAATGGCGGTAAAGGTATTACCCGTCATGAGTACGAATACTACGCAAGCGCAGCAAATTACCTTACCTTTGACTTCAATTGTGCCTGACAATCAAGGTAAGCAATTTGTTTGGGTGGTGACCAATGACAATAAAGCACAAAAACGTTATGTCGAAATAGGTGCATTAAACAAAGACCGCATCATAGTGACAGAGCATCTATTGCCAGGCGAAAAAGTGATCATAGCAGGGGTGTCCAGTGTAAAAGAGGGGATGGAAGTGCGCCCTTATACCGATCATCGTACTGGAGCATAAATGATGGATATTGCACGCTATACCATTGCTAAGCGCACTAGCATTTGGGTGCTTATCGCCCTTATTTTGCTCGGTGGGTATATTAGTTATCTAAAGCTTGGTCGTTTTGAAGATCCTGAATTTGTGATTCGTCAGGCCGTTATCGCGACACCATACTCTGGGGCTACCGCACAGGAAGTATCTGATGAAGTGACGGATGTGATTGAGGGAGCCGTGCAGGCTCTGCAAGAAGTGAAAGAAGTCAAATCTGTCTCAATGCAGGGAATGTCGGAGGTCACGGTCGAGGTTAAACTCGAGTTTGCCGGCAGTGCTGCAGAACTACAACAGGTTTGGGACAAACTGAGGCGTAAAGTCGCTGATGCCCAGCGAATGCTCCCGCCTGGAGCAGGGGCGTCCATTGTAAATGATGATTTTGCAGATGTGTACGCACTATTTTTTGCGGTTACAGGAGAGGGCTTCAGCGATAAGCAGTTGCAAGATTATGTCGATACCTTGCGCCGCGAGATCGTTTTGGTACCGGGCGTGGCTAAAACTGCAACGTTAGCGGAGCAGCAAGAGGCTATTTTTGTTGAGATCTCCAGTGAGCGTTTAGCTGAGTTCGGCGTCTCGGCGGAAAAAGTATTCCAAGTATTACAAAAGCAGAACTTAGTGACCGTAGCTGGCAGTATCGAAACCAATGAGATGCGTATTCCTGTAATCCCAATCTCGAATATTGATTCTGTCGCGGATCTTAAAAATCTACAAGTTGGTTTAGGAAGCAATAATACCGTTTTACGCTTAGGAGACATTGCTGACATCACTCGTGGTTACCAAACTCCGGCAACAATGTTGATGCGTTATAACCATCAACGAGCCGTTGGCTTTGGTATTTCCAATGTTTCTGGCGGTAACGTGGTGGATATGGGGGATGCAGTAAAAGCACGTTTGGCTGAATTGGATAGTCAGCGTCCTTTGGGGATGGAATTAAATATTATCTCCATGCAGTCAGATTCTGTTCGGGCATCGGTAGCGAACTTCATCGATAACTTGATCGCCGCAGTTGGGATTGTATTTATTGTTTTGCTTTTATTCATGGGGGTACGTTCAGGCGTCATTATCGGCTTTGTACTGCTGCTAACAGTGGCTGGTACGCTATGCATTATGCTGATTGAAAATATTGCTATGCAGCGCATTTCGTTAGGGGCACTGATCATCGCGCTAGGCATGTTGGTGGATAATGCAATTGTGGTAACTGATGGCATTTTAGTTCGCTTGCAGCAAGAGCCACAAGCAGACCGCAAAGTGGTAGTGTCAGAAGTGGTTGATGCAACAAAATGGCCACTTTTAGGCGGCACCATAGTTGGTATCTGTGCATTTAGTGCCATTGGTTTATCACCTTCGGACATGGGGGAATACGCAGGCTCGCTATTTTGGGTAATTTTATACTCGATGCTTTTAAGTTGGTTATTTGCGGTTACGGTAACGCCAATGCTTTGCCATGATTTCCTTAAAGTAAAAGCAATAAGCGGTGATGAAAAGCCAAGCCGAATGGTTAGCGGCTATAAAGCGTTGCTATCATGGGTATTGAAATATCGCATCATTAGCTGTGTTTTGCTGTTAAGCATGATGGTTGTAGCTATCTGGGGGGTGAAGTTTGTGCCACCAGGCTTTATGCCAGAGTCTCAACGTCCGCAATTTGTGGTGGATGTTTACTTACCCCAAGGCTCAGACATTAAACGCACCGAATCGGTAATAGCAAGTATTGAGCAGGACGTTAAAGCTAAAGAGGGAATTACGAATATTACCAGCTTCATCGGCGGCGGTGGTTTACGCTTTATGCTGACCTATGCACCGGAAGCTCGTAATCCTAGCTATGGCCAATTGCTCATCGATATTGATGACTACATCAAGATCGCCCCTTTACTAGGTGAGTTACAAAGCGAACTTGAAACGAAATATCCTGATGCCTCAATCAAAGTCTGGAAGTTCATGCTGGGTCGTGGTGGCGGGAAAAAAATAGAGGCAGGCTTTAAAGGACCTGATAGTGCAGTGCTCCGACAACTGGCAGAGCAAGCGAAAGCAATAATGCTCGCCGATCCTAATTTGATTGCAATCCAAGACGATTGGCGTCAACAGGTTCCAGTGCTTCGTCCAGAGTATTCAGCAGAAGAAGCACAACGTTATGGGTTAACAACGATGGAGATTAACCAAGCGATTGCACAAACGTTAACTGGGCGTAATGTTGGCGTGTATCGTGAGGATGACGATCTGATCCCGATTGTGGTTCGCTCTCCAGAAAATGAGCGTAACCATCAACGTGCAATCGAAAATACAGAAGTATTTAGTCCAACAGTCGGTGCTTATATTTCAGTGAGCCAAGTAGTTGGAACAGTAGACGTTGTGTATCAAGATGCCATTCTTCGTCGAATTGACCGAACGCCAACCATTCTTGTGCAAGCGGATCCCGCGCCAGGTATATTAACGGCTGATGCGTTTTATCAAATACGAAGCCAGATTGAAGCGATACAACTACCATCAGGTTATGAACTAAAATGGTATGGCGAATATAAAGCTTCAAAAGATGCCAATGAAGGCTTGGTCATTTCTGCTCCTTATGGTTTTGCGGCGATGATTCTTTCTGTAATCTTTATGTTTAACGCTATTCGTCAGCCATTAGTCATTTGGTTGACGGCACCACTTGCTATCGTGGGGGTGACCATTGGTTTGGTTATTTTCCAGACGCCGTTTGAGTTTATGGCTATTCTCGGCTTCTTAAGCTTGATCGGCATGATGGTGAAGAACGCGATTGTATTGGTGGATCAAGCTGATGTGGAGATTCGAGATGGGAAACTGCCTTATTACGCTATCATTGACGCAGCATTGAGCCGTGCCCGCCCTGTGCTACTGGGGGCATTCACCACTATTTTAGGTGTTGCTCCATTGCTGATAGATCCATTCTTTAAAAGTATGGCAGTAACGATTATGTTTGGTTTACTGTTTGCTACGATTTTAACTCTGGTGGTGATTCCACTGTTTTACGCCATGTTCTTCCGCGTAAAAGCTCAAACCTAGTAACAAGCATGATGCGTTAATCCAATAGTAATCGAGTTGATAATGCCAGTCAGTTAATCTGATTGGCATTATTTTTGGTTCTAGAATCAAGCTTGGTAGAGAAGACGAACATTTTTAGTTGTTCAAGGTTATACGTATATCACCAAAAATGATGCTAACTTACTCGCTATGCTCATAAATAAAGATAGATTGCCTTAACCTTACTAATTGGCTTTTCTCAGGTCGTGAGTGATTACAACTCACTATCAGTTGGTGGTTTGACTATCATGCTCTCATTGAGCGCGATGACTTGGAATTTACATTTATAACTTGGGGTTTGATAAGGTATTTGGCTCGAACCGGATTGCTCGCCGTTTGTTGTTGCGTGTGGGGCATGGGGTAGGATTTGAAATAGGTTTATTGTTGATCACAACGCCGCTAATTATGTGGACACTTAAGTTAGGCTTTGTTGCTGTGATCGTTATAAATCTAGGGCAATCGTTATTCTTCTGAATTTATGCGATGGTTTTCAAATGGACATATGACCATATAAGCAAAAATGTTAAGTCAGCCTATGGGGATCGCTTTAAAGAGTTTGTTATCTGCTACTCATTTTCCGGTGTTAACTTACTGAATAATTATCCGTTCATTTGGGTAATAAAGGTTTGCTCGTCATCCACAAAAGCCACAAAGCCGCCGTGATAGATAAATATCCGGCCACGCCCCTCAACTACGCAGGCAAGCTGTGGGTTCAAATCTTCTGCGTTATTCTGACTTTGAAAAACTCCAGTATCTGTGATGACGCCGTCGAGTGCAGGCAAGTATCCATAAGTGCGTTTGGCTTGATCAATCAGGCTCAATTCACTAGTTCTAGAGAAGCAAGAAGGGATCGCACCAGCATCCTCGATAAACATAGGCTTCAATTCTTCAAAAGCGGTAATCACTAGCCAGTCGATGCCGTTAACATGATGGATATACATAACGTTTCTCGGTAATTCTGATGCGAAGATTGTATCACTATCAGCGGCTGCGCCTAGTAGTTTCATTGCTATCAATCACCTGCAGCGGGCGTATGTGCAGACATTGCTGCGAGACGCAGCAAGTACAATCCCTGTATGCTCTGCGATGACATCCATGTCATCGAAGCCCGCAGCCGTATCTACACAGAGTAATTGGTGTACTCATTTAGGTTATTGAGTTTGGTTTCTGACTAGGAAATCCCCCAAAGTGACTTAGCTTTGGAATGAAGCTTGATTACATTTTTTTGGGGAGTGCTATCTGATAGCAAGTTATGAGTTTCAGCTTCATAGCTATCAATCGCCTCCGGCTGGGTATGTGCAGATACTGCTGAAGCTCGCCGCAAGTACGTTTGACCTCCATGGACGGAGGGAATGCCAAATTCAGTATGGAACTGAATTGGCCGTGTAGGCTCAACGAAAACAAACAACATCCCTATTTAAACGCCAGTTCGGCATCCATGCCTCTCGTTCGATAGCTTGATAACTTCGTTATCTCTCACCTTGTTTTCGACGGCTTCAGCCGTATCTGCACTAGGTTAGGCAAGCATGATTCTGGTGGCACGGAGTAATGGCTATGATGCTAGTTTATTATCCGTATCTGTCGCTAATTCGTTCCGACCCCTTATGTATGCTTCCTGTGTGAACATTGCACTTTATGTAATGTAGGAGGTTCTTTGTTTCACTCAGATAAAGAAACAAGGAATCAGCTCTCCCATGTTTCAACTAATTGTTAACAAACTAGTTTGCTGTTAGTCTTGAGTGATTAAAGTATTGGGGACCCGTTCTTATTAAGACCGTTCTTATTCGGAATTCAGCCTAATATACTGTTATGTTTCTAAGGATGGAACAGTTTGAGTGAAATTATTACCGCAATTTGGCCATTACTCTGTCTTTCGATGCTTCCTTTATCAGTCTGGTATTTGGTGGAAGCAAGAAGTGTTTTGGAGCTCATTAAGTCCAATCACCCACAGGTTTGGCTTGAACTTGGAAAGCTTCAAATTATCAAAAATAACACTATCAGCAATTCTTTTAAGTTTATGGTATTTATACTAAAAGCCGACTATAGGTCGCTTAATGATTATACCTTATTAAAGAAGGGTAACTTGCTAAGAGTTTTGTTAATTGGCGGATATTTGGTAGTTTTGTTTGCATTTATTGCCCCGATAGTTATCGGTCGACTGTAAACATAACAAGCTGCTAAATTCAGATTCACCAAGGCTGTCATGCCATTTGCTGAGCAAATCGCCCGCCAGCACTAGGCTCACTTATTAGCAGGGCGTTATCTTGCTTTAGGAAGTTGGAAGTAAAAGGAATTTGCGAAAAATGTATAAATCAATGTTCAAAACCAGTAAGGTTTTATTTGTTTTTTGTATTTTTAGTAACACATTTGCAGCTAGTTATTTTACTGCAATAATTTTAGGTGCAACCTCTTATCAAATTAGTTGGTAGTTTCTCTTTTGCTGTTTTTGCAACAACTGCTAGCTTTTTATTTACTGCAAATAAAGTAAATAATTCAAAGGTTAGTAAATCTTAAATATCGCAAGCTAACAAGGACTTCAACAAGGACAAAGTCTGGTAGGCTCCTTCACTGCGCTTCGGATTATAGCCAACCAGTATTTACCTGTTAAGCGGGCGTTAACAATATTGCTGGAGGCATAGTTGGGTCTATATAAATTTAAAAAACATTATTATATTCGTCCGTTGATTGAGCCGCTATTATGTCTGTTTTTATGTATTCCATTTTGGCTCTTTAAAGATAGTATTCCTGATGACCAGTGGGGGAGAGTTATTTTTTTTATAGGGGGGATACCGTTCCTATTAATTTGGTTAGTTGACCGCATTTATAAAGTATTAAAACACCCTAAATCATTTATATTTGATTTAACTTCAAATAGTTTAATTATTGATAATGCGGCATACTGTTTTGATGATTTAAAGTTTTTTTACATCTCAGAAAAAGATAATGCTTTTAAGATGGAGTTTGAGTTTCCTAGCCCTAAACAACTTGAAGCCGGATATAACCTCAAAACACTTAGCATGTATAAACTTGACTCATCACTTCAAGAGTTTAATGATTCGATACAAAATATGAAGCATATAAAAACGTTCTCATCGGATTAAAATATTGCTAACAAGTCAATCAAGCAGGACAAACAACAACTGGCTGTTGCTCCTGCGTTGCCAATTTTAGCCAGTTATTATTTGCCTCTAACCAATTTCTGTCCAAAAGTGAGTTGGAACTGGCTTTCGTTATCACATCAAAAGCAGGATGAACTCGTAGGCTAACAGAAAACACCTATTCCCCATCGAAGTTGCCGAAGTACGTAGGTAACTCTTTATTGCACATAATGCAGTAGAACTATCATGGATGTGGCATAGCTTTCACGGGACTGGCCGCTCTTTGGCATCCATTCCACCATGGCATTTGTGAATCCATTCACATCAGATGTCCCATCGGAAGCGTTAGACGATTTTGAATAAGTATGAGGATCAACAACTTCGTCGGGGCGGCTCGGACTTTTTATGAAAGAAATGGCCAAGAGGGGAAAGCTGTTGTCCCCCTTTTGCCCGAGTGTGAGCTGGAAGCTCACGACCCTAGTCAGGCGCAGCCTGATATGTGGCAAAGCCACTACTTCAACTGTTAGACGAAGTCTAACTCCAAACTCAAGCGCAGCTTGGTAACCAAGAGTTATCGATACAACGAAGCATCACCTTTATTAGGCCGTGTCTTAAAACGTCGATGCAACCACATATACTGTGACATATTACGGCTAATGGTCTGCTCAATAATCTTATTACCACGCTTAGCGTCTTCCACCTCGTTTTCACCTGGGAAGTTATCTAGTGCAGGTTGGATCTCGATATTGTAGCCGGAGTCATCACTATTGCGTTCAACAAAGAAAGGTAACACTTTGGCTTTGCCTAGTTTGGCAAGAGTAGTTGCACCGGTAATGGTGGCAGCTTCTGGGACATTAAAGAAAGGAATGAAAATAGCGCTTGAGCGGCCAAAATCTTGATCGGCGGTATACCAGATAACATTGGGCTCGCGTAGGCTGCGCACCATTTGGCGTAAATCGCGTTTGGGGACTAAGGCCTTGTTTGAACGCAGGCGACCTTTAACCTGCAGGTATTCCATTAGCGGATTATTGTGGGGCCGATAAACCCCAACACCGGGTTGGAATTGTCCAAAAATTCGAGCGCCCATTTCCAGTGGTAAACAGTGCACGGCAAACAAAATAACGCCTTGACCATTGGCTAATGTTTGCTCCACATGCTCCTTGCCTTTAATGGTCATGTGCTTTTGGATTTTTTCATCCGACCACCACCAAGCGTTTGCGGTGTCGAATACTGCTTTACCTGTTTCTTCAAAGTTTTGCTTGAGCAGTTGCCGTATTTCACTGTCAGGCATATCGGGGAAACACAGTTCGAGATTACGTCTGGCGGTTTTCACTCGGCTACCTACTAGCTTCATTGCCAGTCGGCCAAGTCCTGCGCCCAGTTTCATTTGAATGGCTAGCGGTAGCATTTGCGTCAGCCGCATAAATCCCACGCCTAACCATAATAGCCAGTACTTAGGATGATAAAGGTGAGATGAAAATTGAGCTTTTTCTACCACGTAATTCTCGAATCCATTGAAAAATTACTCATTATTCTAACTCAAATTCGATTAAAATTAGGTACAATCACTATTAAATTTTGTGAAAGATAAGACGTTATGAAGATTTCTCTGCCAGCATTTGAAAAAGCTAAGGTTCTTGTTGTAGGTGACGTGATGTTAGATCGCTACTGGGCGGGGCCGACTGCGCGCATCTCTCCTGAAGCGCCAGTTCCTGTTGTTAAGGTCGAGCAATTGGAAGATAGACCCGGTGGCGCTGCCAACGTGGCTATTAACATTGCTACCTTGGGCGGTGCGGCGAGTCTTGCTGGCATTGTGGGGACAGACGAAACCGCTGACGCACTGACTTTGGGTATTCAAACTCTAGGTGTTGAGCCAAATTGGCATAAAGTGGCGGGTAAGCCAACCATCACTAAATTGCGGGTGATGTCGCGCAACCAGCAGTTACTGCGTTTAGATTTTGAAGAAAGCTACTCGCAAGCCGAAAGTGATGCGCTGCTAAATCAAAGCCTAGCGAGTTTAGATAACGTCGATGTGGCGGTATTATCTGACTATGCCAAAGGCGCGCTTATTTCACCACAAAGCTTTATTGCTGCAGCAAATGCTAAAGGCGTAAAAGTTCTGGTCGATCCTAAAGGCAGCGATTTTTCTAAGTATCGTGGCGCATTTTTGCTGACTCCAAATATGAGTGAGTTTGAAGTCGTTGTGGGTAAAATTGAATCAGAAGCCGACTTAGTGGCTAAAGCCCAAGGTTTGCTTGAAGCTTATGATTTCAACGCCATGCTAGTCACTCGCTCAGAAAAAGGCATGACTTTGATTACGCGCGATCAGCCTGAACTGCATATTCCAACGGTTGCCCGTGAGGTTTATGATGTAACTGGTGCGGGTGATACGGTTATTTCGGCACTAGCCACTGCTATTGCTGCGGGCAGTGATTTACCACAAGCCTGCGCTATTGCTAACACTGCGGCAGGTATTGTTGTTGGCAAGCTTGGTACTTCAACTGTAACGCGCCTTGAATTGATTGAAGCATTATCACTTAATCACGGTGAGTCGGGTTTTGGCGTTGTAAGTGAAGATCAACTCGCTTACGCACTTGAGCAAGCAAAACTGCGCGGTGAGCGCGTGGTTATGACTAATGGCTGCTTTGATATTTTGCACGCAGGCCATGTGAGTTACTTACAGCAGGCTCGTGCTCTAGGTGATCGCTTAATTGTGGCGGTTAATACTGATGCCTCGGTTAAACGCTTAAAAGGCGAAGGTCGTCCTGTTAACTCTGAAGATCGCCGTATGACAGTACTTGCTGCACTCGCGTCTGTAGACTGGGTGGTGCCGTTCAGTGAAGATACACCACAACGAGTAATTGGTCGCTTACTGCCAGACTTATTAGTAAAAGGCGGCGACTACAAAGTGGAAGATATTGCTGGTGGCGAAGAGGTGATTGCTGCTGGTGGCCAAGTTAAAGTGCTTTGCTTTGAAGATGGCATTTCAACCACGGCAATTATTCAAAATATTATGGCTAATCAGTAGTGGTTAGCCGATAGGGCGACTCAGTAAAGGTTTAGCTGAAATGATAAGCTCGCTTATGCTGAGAATCGCTCTAACATTGGCTTTTGTATTAGCTTTTGCACTAGCTTTTTCAACCGCACTGACGTTGACTTTTAGTAGGGCAGCCTTAGCTGATGAGTTAACGGATGAGCTAACTAATAGCGTTCAGGCCGGCACTAATAACGGCTTTATTTGGACTGAAATAGCGTCTAAAAAAGCCTTAGTGTGCGAGCTTCATCAGTTTTCTCTTTGCTTAGCGCAGTTGCCCGACTCTGCTAGGGCTTTATTGCCACTTCCTGCTTCACACTACACTCAGTTGCTTGGTAAGCGCGGCGCAATGGTTCTGCCGTTGCGCCATGCTCAAGTCGCAGGAGTAGTGCTCACCGATTTCAAACAGTTACCTAGCCAGCAAACAATCAACTGGGGCGTAGGACATTTCTCTTTGCCACTTAAGCGCCAAGCAGAGCTTACTTACTGGCATGAGCTTGGTCATCTGTACGCTATTGATGCACTCAGTCAGGAAGGTGAAGTCATTAAAAGTCAGTATCAGCATGAATGGTTGGCGGATCTGTATCTTGTGTGGCGAATTGCCGTTGAGACTCAAAGTACTGAACTTGCTTGGCAGCAATATCATAGGCGTAATATAGCGATGATGGCAGATAGCGAGTTTATGTCGCACTGGTCGGTACCTGTATTGGCGCAGGTGTTGGCACTTTACTCGGCTGAGCAATTGGCTGGATTTTCAAACTTTAGGCAATTTTATGCCGATGTCTCAGTAAAACTCGAGCTACAAGATCAAGATACGCTCAGTGAGTTTTCTAGTTTAATCCAACGCACTTTTGGTGCGGGAACGGTGCAGCCTTTGCCGGGGTATATGTATTGGCGTAAGCCTAAACTTGGCGAGTATTTAAAGCCGACCTTAATTGCTTTAATGGGCCAAGACGCGGCTAAAAAATGGTTGGCGCAGCAGCAAATGGATGGTGCGACAGGCTCAGACTATTTTTAATAGCCAGTATTAGTGGTCAGTATTAATGGCAACTGAGATTTAAAGGAGCGAGCCTTTATTAGCGAGCATAAGGAGATTTGCTAACAGGCCTTAACAATCATCACTTGTTTGCTGAATATTTCCTGAATGAACTTTAGATAGTGCTGACATGCTAAGGCTTTTAATCTAGGCATTTGTTACAGTCATTGCATGGTGATTTTGGTTAAGTGTAGTTATGGCGAAGCGCTCAAAAGTTCAAACTAAGCAAACAGTGCAGCAGATCCTCGACGAGGCGATGAAACAAATTTTGGATCATGGCTATGATGCTATGTCCTATTCAACCTTATCTGCCGCAACAGGCATTAGCCGCACCGGTATTAGTCATCACTTTCCACGTAAGATTGATTTTCTTACTCGGCTTGATAGCAGAATTGCCGAGGTCTTTATTGAACGCTTAGATTTTTCATCGGTGCAAGCACTGCAAACCACTTGGAAACAGTCGCTTGAACTTGCCAATTTTAGGGCGATTATCCGTTTGTTCTTTTCTTTGTGTGGCTCGCAGAAAATCAATATTAATCGTTATCAAGCAATCTCTTTAGCCAGTGAGAACGCATTCGCCAAAATGGGCGATCAAGGGCGCTTATTAGTGAACGCTTTGGTGGGGCAAAGTGCGTTAGTGCTTTGTGGTGTGGTTGAAGGCGAAGTGCTGGGCTGACCAGTGATTTAAATTAAGCTGCAAGTTAATAAACTACCAAACAAACCGCTTAGCTATATAACCCAATAAACATCGAGGCTGCTGCCTCTTTGTTTGTTTTATATCGGTTTAATTATACCTGTTTATGCGTGTTAACTTATGTAATTAAATTACATAACACTCTAGAAACTCACTTCTTATCGCTGTACACTCCTTTGCTTCGGACTATCCGGACATACAAACTATACCAATCAGTATAAGAATTTGATCTACTCAGAGCGTTTTGGGCAAACTAATTCAAGGCGAATAACTGAAAGAATGGTCGCTCCCTTTTAAAGTTATTCAACGCTGAAGTAGGCAGCCAAAAACGCTCCAGAATGGCGATTTTTAGCGACTTTGATGCTGTGTTAACGAACTTGAACGTAGAATAACTATGCTCTTCATTCGTTGCCTTGCCTCAAAGCCGCTAAATTCTCGCTGAGCGACCAAATGTTTATACTGATTGGTATGAACTCGATTAAATCAATTCGGTATAGTCAATTTAATATGGTCACTGCAATCAGTGGAAGTTTTGCAGGCCTGCTATATCTGAAGTCATAATTTGTGCAGCAATAAGGAGTTAGCACGAAATGGATGTCACCCCTAAAACGCCCCCTGCGGCAGAATCAGTTAAGCGTTTACCCAAATTAGATAATCAAGAGTTGGTTAAAACCAGTTTTTGGATCAGTCAGATTTTTATGATTGTGGCGACTGTTGCCGGTGTTTATTTGGCGGCTCAAGAAGGTTTAAGTCAGGCAATTAAGTTTGACGATTTAAACAACAAACAAAATAACTATTATTTGCGTCATGCGCTATATGATGAAGTTAAAGATAACATTGTGACGATAAATGAGTACGCAGAGCTTATCGCCAATAGCACAGTCAGTGCCTATGACTTAGCAAATGTGCGGCCAACAATCTCAACTTTTGTTTGGGAAAACATGCGTTATTCTCAAAATACCTTAGAAACCCCCACTGAAATTCTCACCGAAACTCGCCGTTTTTATATGCTATCTGATGACTTGGTTAAAAAGTTAGAAGCACGATACTACGGCCGTAAATTGGGCGCTAAAAAGTTAACAGAGCTGACTGCAGAAGTCGAAACCAATACCTTGCCTAAGCTAAAAAAGAGTTTTGAAGATTTAGCTGTACACCTAAAAGAAAACGGCATTATTGTCGAGTAAGGAACAACGATGAGTATGAAATGTCCAGGATGCGCTAGCGAAGAGGTGCGGGTATCTTTTTTCCATGGCGAAGAGGTCGATAGTTGTACATCTTGCGGTGGTATTTGGTTTGACAGTGGCGAATTAAATGCGGCGCTTTCAGCTGCCGATAATGGTAACGACAGTGTCGTTATCGAGAACTCGTTAGGCGCGCACAAAGGCGCGTCAGATAAAAGCTGTAGTCATTGTGACGTAAAGTTAGAGCATTACAACTTGATGGATGGTTTTCAGGTTGAGGTTGATGTTTGTCACTCTTGTACAGGCGTATGGATTGATGAGCATGAGCGTGAAAAAGTGGTGCAGTCTCCGCAGATCCAAGCTGCTTTAGAGCATTTGAACCAAAAGGTTAACGTTAAAACTTGGGTATTTCAGTTTTTGATGCAGATGCCAATGGAATACAACTTAAAGCCTAAGACCACGCCTTGGGTGACCTATAGTTTGATTGTCATCAATACGTTGATTTTCTTAGCTACAGTATTGCAGCCTAGTGCAACTGAGTGGATTTATGAAACCTTTGCACTTAAGCCAGTAGATTTAATGCAAGGCCAGAACATTACTGGCTTAGTTAGCCATATGTTTATGCATGGCGGCTGGATGCATTTAATTGGCAATATGTATTTCTTATACGTTGTGGGTGACAACCTTGAAGATGCACTTGGGCACAATCGCTTCTTGGCGCTGTATCTTATATGTGGTTTTGCCGCAGCGGCTGGGCACATTATTTCTGAGCCAAGTTCATCAATCTATATGGTTGGCGCAAGTGGCGCGATTGCGGGTCTGTTTGGTATGTACTTACTGTGGTTTAGGCATGCAAGCCTGACCTTTATGTTTATCGTGTACCAGAAAAAGCTGTCGCCAATGGCTTTTTTTGCGATTTGGTTAGCGATGAATCTATTTGGTGCTTACGTCGGTGGCGACGGAGTGGCTTACTGGGCGCACATCGCTGGTTTTGTTGCTGGCTTAATTATTGGTTTTGGCTTGAAAGAGAAAGTTATGCAAGCCAACCCGATTTTAGCCATGCTTAACTCGCAAGAGCTTAAAGTCGCGCGTTAGTATTAAGCGATTGATATTCGTTAAAAAGGCCGCAATTGCGGCCTTTGTGGTTTTTGTGTGCTTTTAGTTATGAGTTAAAAGTGCCATTGCAGATAAACACTTTGGTAGTTACTGCCACCGCTAATACGGCCAAAGGCTGAGCTAGACTCAAAGATCCCTGACCTATGATGAATGCTGTAACCTAGCCATAGGTTATCCATCTTGGCTGAGTTGAATACATCGCCTAAGTTTACATCTAGGGAGAAGTCTAAATAGTTAAGTAATTTAGATGGTTTATATCCTTTAACATCAAGCTCAGAGCCTTCAATATGAGTCACGCTGCTGACATAAGATAAACCTTCTGCAACACCTAATCTGAAGCGCGGCCCAAGCTCAAAGGTGTAATAAGCTTTAATCGCAATAACCGCTTCAGCTAAATTGTCCTGTACTTCTGAGTCGTGGTGCCACACCACACCGGGAGTGAGGTATAAATCGATGGGCAGGTTAAACAGACTGTCGGTTAACTGAGTACCGTAAAATGCAGAGGTAAACTGGTTATTGTAAGGGTCAGTTTTTGTTTGCCACTTTAAGATGGCGTTGAGGTTCGACGGTGTTGCCCAACCATGGGCAATCCGCAAATACTCGCTACCTGTTTTACGCTTTGGCGACACAGGCTGCGCTGAATACTGTTCTTTATTGGGATCGGGATAGAAGCCGAAACCTAAGAATGATTCATACTGAAAGCGGTTATTGATTGTCGGTAAGTGGTAGACGTCGTCTTCAAGACGCCCGACGCCAAATTGCCCGAGTAAATATAGGTTACTGATCACATGATAACGGGCTTTGACGCCTGCATTAAAAGCGATACCGCCACCAACATCATACTTATCTAGGCCGTAATAGTGGTCATTAAAGTCTGCACTTTTCCATTGAAACTCTGCATAAGGCTTAAGAGTCCAATCGCCAGATTGCCAATGGTATTGGGTGCGGCTATAACCATAGCTGCGCTTGTTTGAATCAGATAAAAAGGCGATATCGAAATCCCAATCATCTTTTACAAAGCGGTACTGTAAACCAAAATCAAAGGCCTGACTTTGGGATTCATTTTGCAGTTCTTTGGGAATATCGACAAAGCGAAAGCGAGTGTAGAGGTTGACTTGATGGTTGTCGTTTTTCCAAATATGCCCAGCAGCTTCCATGCCATTGATATAGAAATAGTCATTCTTAAAGTAAATCAGCGGTAAGGTATCGTAGACCTCATCTTGTTCTGTAGCATAAGGAATATCGCCTCGGCGTACACCAATACCTATGCCCCAATTATTAGGCCATGAGCTAACGACTTCTTCGCCAAGGTTTACTGGAGGCGGTGGCATTTGGTTTTGATCTTCTGCCGCCTGCAAGCTGGCAAGGGGGATGAGTGAGCTCAAACTTAAGCTCAAGCATAGGGGAGTAAGTACTTTAAGTGTCATATTATTTTCTTGTTAGCGCAGGGTACTAGAGATAAGAATACTGCTTTTTAACCATCAGGCACATAATTTTAACAACAACGGGTTAAGCAGGACTTAAACATTGAATGCAAGTGGCCAGTTTGAGCAGACAAAATTGGCAATAAAAAAGGCCGCATTCGCGACCTTTAAAGGTTATCAACTCAGGATTAATCAGCTTCTTTTAAGCTTTGAGTTAATTCAACAATGGCTTTTTTACCGTCGCCAAATAACATTAATGAGTTATCTAATGCGAATAATGGGTTAGGTAATCCAGCAAAACCTGGGCTCAATGAACGCTTAACTACCACCACAGTTTTAGCTTTATCAACGTTTAGAATTGGCATGCCGTAAATCGGGCTACCTTTATCTTCACGCGCCATTGGGTTGGTTACATCGTTTGCACCAATCACAATTGCCACGTCTGTTTGCTCAAACTGCGGGTTGATTTCATCCATTTCGATGAGCTGCTCGTAAGGCACTTCAGCTTCGGCTAGTAGTACGTTCATGTGACCTGGCATACGACCTGCTACAGGGTGGATTGCGTACAATACTTGAGTGCCGCGCGCTTCCATCACAGAAGCCAACTCACGCACCGCGTGCTGCGCCTGCGCCATAGCTAAACCATAACCCGGCACAATGACAACCCGCTCTGCAGTTTCTAGTAGCATTGCCACTTCTTCAGGTGATGAAGAGGTTACTTTACCTGCGTAAACTTCATCAGCATCAACTGTTTCGCCGCCTTCAGCCATTACGCCAAATAGTACGTTAAACAGTGAGCGGTTCATGGCTTTACACATGATTTGCGTCAGGATAATACCTGATGCACCAACGAGTGAACCCGATACAATCAGTACTGTGTTGCCAGTAATGAAACCTGTTGTTGCAGCTGCAATACCTGAGTATGAGTTAAGTAGTGCAATAACCACTGGCATATCGGCGCCGCCAATTGGCACTACCAATAGCAAACCAAGAACTAGCGATACCGCAACTAAAGCGTAGATGAGGTTGATGTTGCTTGGATCCATAACAATCGCAATACCAAGGCCGATGGCACTGATAAGTAAAATCGCGTTAAGGATTTTATTGCCCGGTACTTTAATTGGGTTGCCTGAGATCAGCTCTTGCAGCTTAGCGAAAGCAACAAACGAACCTGATAGTGTCACCGCACCAATAATCACTGTTGCTGCGATAGAGATAAGCGCAACGGTATGAGTCGCTGAACTTGGATCAAGGAAGTTAGCTAGTGCAATAAATAGTGACGCACCGCCACCAAAACCGTTAAGCATCGCTACCATTTGCGGCATTGATGTTACTTGGATTTTGGTTGCCATTACTGCGCCAATGGCACCACCAAGTAGCACACCTGCAATAATCCATTCATAGCTTAAAATGTTTTGGTCAAACAGGGTTACAACTACAGCGATAAACATACCCAGTGCTGAAAGCTGGTTACCACGCACTGCGGTTCTAGGCTTAGTTAGCCCTTTAATACCTAAAATAAATAGGCTGGCAGCCACAAGGTAGGCGAGGTAAATAATCGTCATACTCATAGTGGCTTATTTCCTTTTGAACATGGCTAGCATGCGGTTAGTTACCATGTAACCACCCACAACGTTAATGGTGGCAAGTACTACGGCAATAAAGCCCAGCACGTTGACCCAAATACCTGCGCCAGAACCCGCTGACAGCAGTGCACCAACTAAGGAGATCCCTGAAATAGCGTTCGAGCCAGACATTAATGGTGTATGTAGGGTTGGTGGCACCTTAGTGATCATCTCAACGCCTAAGAACACTGCAACCACAAATAGGGTTAATAGCAGTAGAATTTCCATTATTTAGCCTCCGAAGTCGTGTTTGAGTCATCAGCACTTGCGCTTGGCTCATTCACTTCAAGTGTTGGCAAGCCTAATAGGTCGCGCAAACGGGCACTGGTCACTTCACCTTGGTGAGCAACGACTGTGTCTTTAACGATTTCATCGTCAAAGTCGAGGTTTAGCTCGCCGTCTTTGTTAACTAATAGCTTGAGCAAGTTTTCAATATTAGTGCCGTACATTTGGCTAGCATGATTTGCAGCCGATCCTGGTACATTTGATGGACCAAGAATCGTCACACCGTTGTAAACCACTTCTTTATCAAGCTCGGTTAGTTCACAGTTACCACCCGTTTCTGCTGCAAGGTCGACAATAATGGTGCCGGCTTTCATGCCATCAACCATCTCTTTGGTGATCAAGATAGGTGCTTTACGGCCTGGAATCGCCGCAGTAGTAATAACAATGTCCTGCTGAGCTAACACGTTAGCCATAGCTTGCTGCTGGCGCTTTAGAAAATCATCAGACTGCTCGGCAGCGTAACCACCTTTGGTTTCAGTGTTTTCAGCTTCAAGATCGAGCTCAACAGGCTTAGCACCTACTGAAATAATCTGCTCGCGCGCGGCAGGGCGAATATCGTAAGCCTCAACCACAGCACCTAAGCGCTTAGCTGTCGCACAAGCTTGCAGGCCTGCAACCCCCACACCCATGATAAAGGCGCGTGCTGGTTTTAAAGTACCGGCTGCTGTCATCATCATAGGGAATAAGCGCGGCGCTTTATGGGCGGCTAACAGCACCGCTTTGTAACCAGCGATTGTCGCCATTGATGACAAAATATCCATACTTTGCGCACGAGTAATACGTGGCACCAGTTCAAGCGCGATAGCGGTTGCCCCTGTTGCTGCAATCGCTTGAGCGTTTTCTGGGTGCGCCAATGGGTCCATCATGCCGATAACGATTTGCTGCGGTTTAATCGCTGCTGATAGTTCTGCAAGTTGCTCGTCTTTGGCGTTTACAACTGTAATGATGTCTGCGTCACTGAGAACCTGTTCGCGGCTCACAATTGTGGCGCCAGCCTGAACATAATCCTCATCAGTAAAGCCGGCATTGCTGCCTGCACCACTTTCGACAAGAACATGTAAGTTATTTTTAAGCAGTCGAGTCACATTGGCTGGGATGATCGCTACGCGACTTTCACCAGCATGACTTTCTTTGGGTAGACCTAGCTTCACAAAGGTAAACCTCTCAGTTGAGGACATTCGTATGAACAGATGTCATTAATTTGTCAGGGTGCTTATTGTGGCGACTCTAAATTCAGACACAAGTGCATATTTTTCAATATCCTGTTTTCTGGACTGGTCAGACTGAAAAGTTTGCGCTGCGCCACACTTTTGAATAGAAGTTTGCGCTAGCAAACCCTACAGCAAACGGATTTATTGATTCGCCTGTTACTTTTGTAGCTTAATTTTTGAGCTTTGTATATTCCTAAATCGAATTAAAAATTATCTTTTATTCTTTTTTCTTTATCTAGCGAGGGGCTAAGCTTGGCAACATTACACTGATACAGGGCCGTTTCCATGTTGTTAAAAGAGCTTTCATCACTCGCTTCACCGCTTTCTGCTGGTCAAGTGGACAAGTTAAAGCAGCTCACTGCAGAGCTGAGTGCCGTTCAACTTGCTTGGGTTAGCGGCTATCTTGCTGCAACGTCTGAACAGGGGGCGGCAGGTGTACCTCAAGTTGCGGGAAGCAACGAGGCGGGTACAGAGCAAGTTATTACGATTCTTTATGGCAGCCAAACGGGTAATGGCCGTGGTGTAGCAACTGAGCTTGCTGAAAAAGCACAAGCACAGGGTTATGCGGTTAATCTGACTTCGATGGGAGACTACAAGACTCGTCAATTGAAGCAAGAAAGCTTATTGTTGTTAGTGGTGAGTACCCATGGTGAAGGTGAAGCGCCGGATGATGCTATTGAACTGCACAAATTCTTAAGCTCTAAACGCGCCCCTAAACTGGATAACTTAAATTATTCAGTGTTGGCACTGGGCGACTCAAGTTACGAGTTTTTCTGCCAAACAGGTAAAGACTTTGATTCTCGCTTAAGCGCATTAGGTGCCAAAGCGATTGCGCCAATTGTTGAATGTGATGTCGATTATCAAGAGCAAGCGGATCAGTGGCAAGCTGATGTACTAGAGGCGGTTAAGCCATTGGTACAAAGCGCGGGTGCGAGTGTGGTGTCTATAGCTAGCAGCCAAGCGGCAACATCAAGCTTCACCAAACAAAAGCCCTATACAGCCGAGTTGTTAGTGAGCCAAAAACTAACGGGTCGAGATTCTGACCGTGATGTACGCCATGTGGAAATAGAGCTTGGCGAATCAGGTATTAATTACCAAGCGGGTGATGCGCTAGGGGTATGGTTTACCAACTCTGAAGCGTTAGTTTCAGAGCTTATCAGTGCGTTATCTCTTGATGAAAACGAGCAAGTAACGGTGGCGAAGGAGTCATTAAGCCTACGCGATGCGTTAACCAATAAAAAAGAGCTAACCCAGCTGTATCCTGGTTTGGTTAGTGGCTGGGCTGAGCTAAGCCAAAACGCAGAACTATTAAGCTTAAGTGCTGATAAGGCATTGACTCGCGAGTTTGTAAATAACCATCAAGTTGCCGATTTAGTACGTTTATATCCAGCAAAAGCAACGGCTGAGCAGTTTGTTGGGTTGCTGCGTGGCATTACCCCAAGACTCTACTCAATTGCATCCAGCCAGTCAGAAGTTGAATCAGAAGTGCACTTAACTGTGGCGCTGGTTGAAGATGAGCGTGACGGCGTAGCTCGTTTTGGCGGCGCATCGCAGTTCCTTGCCTGTGCAGAAGAAGGTCAAGAAGTGCAAGTGTATGTTGAGCCAAATAATCACTTCCGTTTACCTGAAAATCCAGACACACCAGTGATTATGGTTGGTCCGGGTACCGGCGTGGCGCCATTTAGAGCCTTTATGCAAGAGCGTGCGGCGCAAGGTGTTGAAGGTAAAGCGTGGCTGTTCTTTGGGAACCCACATTTTGAGCAAGACTTCCTGTATCAAACTGAGTGGCAACAATACCTGCAAAGCGGTGAGTTATCGCGTATCGACTTAGCGTTTTCTCGAGATCAACAACATAAGGTCTATGTACAGCACAAGATTGCTGAGCAAGGTGAGCAATTGTGGCAGTGGTTAGAAGACGGCGCGCATTTTTATATTTGTGGTGACGCAGAGCGCATGGCCAAAGATGTGCACCAAGCCCTGCTAGATGTGGTGGTTAAGTTTGGTAATAAAACCCCTGAGCAAGCCGAGCAATATTTAGAAGATTTAAGAGCTGCTAAACGCTACCAAAAAGACGTTTATTAAGGCCAGCTTGTAGCTGAAGCGCAATGATGAGTGACGCCATGCAAAAGCGGGCGCAATACAAAAAGAATTTTAAGAGAGTACCTTGCTATGAGTGAGCAAAAGTTAGCAGTAAACGAATATTTAAAAACCGATAGTGATTACCTGCGCGGCACGATTCAAGAGGGCTTAAATACTGCCGTGACTGGTGCTTTTAGTGAAGGCGATCAGCAGTTAATTAAGTTCCACGGCTTTTATCAGCAAGATGACCGCGATTTACGTAATGAGCGTAAAGAGCAAAAACTAGAGCCTTTATATAGCTTCATGTTGCGTGCCCGTGTTGCAGGTGGTGTATGTTCGCCAGAGCAGTGGTTAGCGGTTGATAAAATTGCGTCAAACCTTACTAGCTCAAACAGTATTCGTTTAACCACGCGTCAAACGTTTCAGTACCATGGCATTCCAAAGCGCAATCTAAAAACCATTATTCAAGATCTTGATCGTGAAGCGCTAGATTCAATTGCCGCATGTGGTGACGTTAACCGTAACGTAATGTGTAACCCAAATCCGGTTGAATCTAAGCTACATCAGCAGGCTTATGCTTACGCAAAGCAGTTGTCAGACAATATGCTGCCGCACACAAAAGCCTACGCTGAGATCTGGTTAGATGATGAAAAGCTCATTACTACCGAAGGTGAAGAAGTTGAGCCTGTATATGGTAAAACTTACCTGCCACGTAAATTTAAGATGGCCGTTGCAGTACCGCCAGATAACGATGTAGACGTTTACACTAATGACCTTGGTTTTGTTGCTGTCGCCGATGGTGATGAGCTAATTGGCTTTAATATGGTTGCTGGTGGCGGCATGGGCTCAACCCACGGTGAGGTGGCTACCTTCCCGCGTTTAGCCGATGACTTTGGTTATATCAAAGCCGAAGATACGTTGAAATTTGCTGAAGCAGTTATGACCATTCAGCGTGATTGGGGTAACCGTGAAAACCGTAAACTGTCGCGTCTTAAGTACACCATAGTTAAACATGGTTTCGATAAGTTTAAAGCGGAAGTTGAAGCCCGCACAGGGATCAAGTTTGAGCCAAAGCGTGATGTGGTGATCGGCGATCGCGGTGATCGTTACGGTTGGAAGCAAGGTGTTGATGATAACTGGCACTTAACGCTATTTATTGAAGGCGGCCGTGTTAAAGACTTACCAGGTCAGCCATTGCAAACCGGTTTACGAGAAATTGCCAAGATCCATAAAGGTGACTTCCGTATGACCTCTAACCAGAACATCATTATTGCAGGCGTTCCCGCTGCAGATAAAGAACAAGTTGAAGCATTAGCAAGACAACATGGGCTAATGGGTAAGCTTATTACTGAAACCCGTGGTCACTCAATTGCTTGTGTGGCATTGCCGACTTGTGCGTTAGCAATGGCAGAAGCTGAGCGTTATTTCCCTGACTTTTTGAGTAAAGTTGAAGCGTTGCAAGATAAGCATGGTTTCTTAGACCAAGGCATTGTTATTCGTATGACGGGTTGTCCTAATGGCTGTGCTAGACCATTTGCTGCCGAAATTGGTCTAGTGGGCAAAGCACCTGGTCGCTATAACTTGTATTTAGGCGCAAGTTTTGAAGGTACACGTTTGAATAAATTGTACCGTGAGAATATCCAAGAAGCGGAGATCCTTGCGGAACTAGATGCCCTGTTCGCACTATATGTGAAAGAGCGCGAAAGTGGCGAAACTTTTGGTAATTACACTGTACGAAGTGGTGTGGTTACGGCAGTCATTGATGCTGCTAAGGACTTTCATGGCTAACTTTGAACCCATAGTTAACGCTGAATCAGCAGAAACTGTGATTAGCGCTGATGAGCTGCAAGCCTTACTCAGCGCACCTAAAGTTGAGCAACAAGCTGAACTTGCTCGGGTTAACGTTTTTTTAGCAGCGTTGACTCCTGTCCAGCGAGTGAAGTGGGCGTTGCAGTATCTACCGGGTAATCATGCGTTATCGTCAAGTTTTGGTATTCAAGCTGCGGTGATGCTACATATGGTGAGTTCTGAAAAAGCCGATATCCCGGTGTTGCTAACCGATACTGGTTATCTGTTTAGCGAGACTTATCAGTTTATTGATGAGCTTACCGAGCGACTCAGTTTAAACCTTAAAGTGTATGCTTCACCTTTTAGTGCTGCTTGGCAAGAAGCGCGCTTTGGAAAGCTATGGGAGCAAGATATTGATGGGTTAGATAAATATAACCAGATCAATAAAGTTGAGCCGATGCAGCGAGCTTTAAAAGAGCAAGCAGTAGGCACTTGGTTTGCTGGGTTGAGACGTTCGCAGTCGAGTACCCGTGAAGACTTACCTGTATTAGCGATTCATGGTCAGCGTTATAAAATTCTGCCGATTATTGATTGGAGTAATAAGCAGGTACACGAATACTTAACTCAATTTGAGTTGCCGTATCACCCGTTATGGGATCAAGGTTACGTTTCTGTAGGCGATACCCATTCAAGCAAACCGCTTGAGTTGGGTATGAGTGAGGAAGAGACGCGCTTCAACGGCTTAAAGCGTGAATGTGGTTTGCACTTTGATATTTAACGAAAGCTTACTCTGTTCTTTTATGATTTAGAAACAAGCCTACTCAGTAATGCTTAAGTAGTACCAATGTGCTACTTAAGTTGGTTTGTCTTTTAAGCTTTACTCGCGTTTTCGACATTTAAAGTTGCTTTGTAAGTTTTTGTAATAAAATAAGTTTAGTTCTTAAGTATTAATCTTTGTTTATTTTTGTACATTATTACTCACAAGGTTATGCACAGACGTTTTTTTTAGGCTATAGTTCAAAGTTCCCGTAGATGGTTTTAGGAAACTGTTCTGTATCAGGTCTAAATAGATTCAGTAATTTTTAGTCTTCCACTGATTAAGTCATACAAGCTTAATCAGCTAGAAATTACAGGCAGAGCTGTCAGTATCGAATAAACCAAGTTCGATTGTAAACGTCACATTTTGGCAGTAACCAGATGTTAGAATCGAACATATTGATTGGCTTGCTGGCGCTAGCTTTTCAAGCAAACTATCCCCAGGTAACTCGCAGTTGCAGAGTTACCTGGGGTTTTGTTTTATAGGGCTGCTAGCTTCCTCATGCGAATTTGTATGCCTCCCCCGCGATTATCCTCCTTCTATAGCATTAGCTGGTGGTCACCCATTCCCCCATGCTAACGACTATGTATGTTAGGTGCTTTATATTGGCACTGTGTAGATACTGAAAAGCTAAATGTGATTTTGCTTAAGTTGGTATTAAGTAGGAATAATGTTGTAGTATTGCAGCGCTAATGGCTTGTTTTTATTTTTACTGGATTAATTGAATTATAAATGGAGTTTTGAATGAATAAGATGCTTATCGCGGCAGCAGTTGTTGCTGCAGGTGCTGGTGGATATTGGTATAGCCAGCAATCGGCACCATTGTCGACAAGCGATGACGTAGTCCTTAGCTACGTACCGGCTGACACCCCTGTATTTTCTGCGCAATTACAGCCGTTTCCTATTAAGTCTTATATCAATTCTCTATCAGAAGCTTATCGACAGTACCCAGCAGGTGCGTTTAGCGAGCTGGAAAATGAACCTGATGAGCGAGCGCAGTTTTTTGTTAGCTTACTAAAATCATACGCAGACTCGATGCAAGACGGCGACACTTTCATTAAAACCTTTGGTCTTGCTGAAGATATTCGCAGTTATTTTTATACTCTCGGCGCTATGCCAGTGCTTAAAATCGAGGTTGAAAATGCAGATGCAATTTGGGCATTACTTGATAAAGCTGAAGCAGAAAGTGGCTTAGCTCATACCCCAGCTAATTTAAAAGGTGTGGATTACCGCAGTTATCTGATTACTGACCCAGAAGAGCGGGAACAGATTAGTTTAGTGTTTGCAGTACACGATGGTATGTTTACTACCACTCTCAGCACCTCGTTTATTGATGCCAGCGTACTTGAGAATGCACTTGGAGTGACCCCGGTAGATAACTCTATTGTTGATGCCAAAATTATTGACGGCATCATCAAAAAACATGGCTTCACAAATGACGGTGTTACCTACATTAATCATCAAGAGATTGTTACTGGATTAACTAGTACCGACGGTAACCAACTGGCGGGTCAGTTATCAAAGCTTTATGGCATCATGGGTGAAGATCCTATTCAAGATCTAAAGTCGCCGGCATGTAGTTCGGAGCTTGCTGCCATTGCTAGCAACTGGCCACGTACCGTTGCCGGTTATGACGAGCTAAACGTTACAGAAAACAGTAGTTCGTTTGGTTTTAGAACGGTAATTGAGGGGGAAAACAAACTGCTACTTGATGCTTATCAAAAGCTGCGCGGCTTCCTACCTGCTTATACTCAAGATGTAGACAATAGTGTGTTTAATATTGGTTTAGGTATTGATGTGACTCAAATGGTGCCATCTTTAACTGCTATTTGGGACGATATGCTTACGCCTGAATATCAGTGTGCTGCGCTAGCTTCAATGCAAATGCAGATGAGCCAGCAAAGCCCGGCAATGCTAGGTATGTTTACTGGTATGGCGAATGGCGTTAAAGGCGTAGGTGTCTCGCTCATTGATTATAAAATTAGCGATGATGTCAATTCTCCTCAGCTAGAAAGCTTAGATGCAGTAGTGAGCTTATCAGCTGATAACCCTGCCATGCTATTTAATATGGCGAAGTCTTTTGTACCAGAAATGGCCAGTATTCAATTGCCAGAAAATGGTGATGCTATTGATTTAAAAACCATACTGCCTATTCCGCCTGAAATGAATATTTCACCTAAGTTGGCGTTAAAAGGTAAGCATTTGGTGTTGTTCTCGGGTGATAAAGGCGCGGCAATTGCTGACAGCCTAGCCAGTGAGCAACTGGTTAATAATGGTATGTTGGTGGTTTCAGCTGATTACATGAAAATGTTCGATCCACTGTTAACCTTTATCGAAATGACTGGCGAGCCAATTCCTGAAGAGCTAGAGGCGATGCAGAACTATGATATTCGCACTAAGTTCACTGTCGATGTTGCTCCAGAAGGCTTTGAAATTGACACCCATATGAATTCACGTTCATCTAAGTAAAAAGCTTATGTCATAATAGCTTACTCGCCAGCCCTAAGAGGCTGGCGTTTTACATTTTAAGCACGGTGATTGGTTGGAGCAAAGATGGTGGCACAAGTAGTAAGTGGTTTATTTTTAAAAGCCAATGAAGTGAGAGTAGTGAGCTTGTCAGGCAGCCGTGGCGAGCACCAAGTTATTGCACCTAAAGTGAATAAATTCAGTTTGCTTAAAAACCCTGAACAGGCTGATGTAAAACAGTTTATAGCCCAGCTACAAACTTATTTGGTTGAACATAATGTTGAGAAAGTGGTGTTGAACCGACGAGCAACGACTGGGCAGGGCGCAGGCGGTGCAGGGACGTTTTTAATGGAAGGGGCGATCTTGGCCAGTATTGATGTTGCGGTAGAGTTTGTTCACCCTGCAACCCTTAGAGCCACAGATAAACGTTGTAGTGAATTGAAATCTCTTAAGCCGACAACCGTCGATTTAGGCAAAGCATTTGACTTGGCATTTGAATCTTTAGCCAATTAAAATAATGATCCATTGAGGATGCGCCGCGTATCCAAGTTAAAATATGGGCTTAATAACAAGTGCTTTATTACTAAATGACTTGATACATAAATAACCGCTGCTCAAATAGCTCGCGAGAGTAGCGTTAGTGTTTAAAGAGCTTAGCTAAGACAAAATGGATAAATTTCTAAAGGATAGGTGGCAAACAATGATCAAACAGCTTTCAAAACTTACTTTAATGGCGCTTTTGTTATTGCCATTAGTGGCTCAAGCAACTGATTTACAAGTTGGCGATGATGCGCCCAATTTTAAACTGCAAGCAACTGATGGTCACTTTTATCAATTGAGTGATTACAAAGGTAAGCAAAACCTAGTACTGGCTTGGTATCCAATGGCAAACACCCGAGGCTGTACTTTAGAGTGTAAGTCGCTAGTGGAAAAGGGTCATCTTATTCGTGAATATAACGCGGTTTACATGATGGCTAGCGTGGACGACTTAGAAGACAATCAAGCATTTGCTCGTGAGCAAAAAGCAGATTTCCCAATGCTGAGCGACCCGACTAAAGAAACTGCTAAGGCTTACGATGTGCTCAACCTTGTACGTGTTGCCAGCCGAGTGACATTTTACATCGGTAAAGATGGCAAGATCTTAAAGATTGATGAAGACATCAACGCCAAAACTGCGGCTGAAGATATTGCGGCAACTCTAGCTGAGCTAAATATCGAAAAGGCTGAACAAGAGTCAGAGCCAAACAACAGTGAAACTGCTCAAGTTGAATAAACTTAAGTTGAAAAACTTCAAGTTGAAAAACCTCAAGTTGAACAAGCTCTGCAGCTAGTCGCTTGAAATATACAACAAAAAGCCCCGTAATATCGCTATTACGGGGCTTTATACTGTTTGGTATTAGCTTCTCTTGCGGCTAATTAAGTCGATTTTTAATACTCGTCTTCAGTTTCACCTTGAACACGGGCTTTACGCTCTTGTTCTTCTTCGAATGCTGCTTGAATTTCAGCTAGCACTGAATCGATATCTGCGCTGTGTTCACTTTCAACAAACTCACCAGTGAGCTCGGTATCAGGTGTTAACTTACCTGACTCAAACTTAAGCCACATCTCTTGCGCGTATTTACTGTTGCGCAGCGACGGCGCGAATTGACCATAATATTGGGTCATATTATTCACATCACGCAGCAGCATTCGCTTAGCGTTATTGTTTGCGGCAGCATCAACGGCTTGCGGCAAATCAATAATCACAGGGCCGCTATGATCCAGCAACACGTTAAACTCAGATAAGTCGCCGTGAATAAGGCCTGCACATAGCATTCGCTGCACATCTTTCATTACCATTGCATGGTGAGCGATAGCGACTTCTGGCGTCAGGGTGACATCGTTTAGTCGCGGCGCAACGTAACCTGCTTCATCGGTAATGAGCTCCATTAGCAATACGCCGTCAAAACAGCCGTAAGGCGTCGGTACTCTTACACCTGCGTAGGCAAGTTTAAACAGCGCATCAACTTCAGCACTTTGCCAGGCTTGTTCTTGTTCTTGTCGGCCGTAGTTAGAGCCTTTTTCCATGGCTCTTGCACGGCGAGAGTTACGGCTTTTGCGTCCTTCTCTATATTCGACCGCTTTTTTAAAGCTGCGTTTATCTGCTTCTTTATAAATCTTGGCGCAACGAACGTCATCACCACATCTTACAATGTATACATCGGCTTCTTTGCCGCTCATTAATGGACGAATTACTTCGTCAATTAGTCCTTCATCAACCAGAGGTTGGAGTCGTTTTGGGGTTTTCATAGCGCTCTTATACCTTAGTTGGCCCAGCGATGGAAAGGATTGAATTATTATCGCTGAAAAAAAGGGTATTTATCGCTAATACTAAGGGGATTTTGTTAACGCTTTTCGGTTGTCGCAACGGCTACAGTACCTTTTAGTGGCGCAAGTGAGCGGTTAAGTTTCTGAGCCAAAATAATAGCCCCGACATTACTGTCTTCAAAAGCAAATTGGTGCAGCTGAATTGCTGGCGCTATACCAATGCCCGAGATCAGTTGACCATCTGCGCCATACACTATGCCAGTGCTTAATTCGAGCTCAATGCCGCTGTGAGGCAATGTTACTTTATAACGTGGGCTTAAGCTGCCGCGAGTGGTGCTGCCAACAAGTTCAACATTGGGCCATTTCTGAGCCGCTAGGGCTATCCATTCACACTCTTGTTCGCAGTCGCTATCGATTAACAAACTAAGCTGAACCTGCTCTGATGTGGCTGCTTTAGTTTGAGCACTTATTTTAGGCTTAGTCTTTTTTTTAGGGGCAATATGCAAACGAGCCTGAAAGTCACTCAATGCCGTGGATTGTTTGAGCTGATTATCAAAGCCTTGATTAATAAGATTAGTTTGTTCAAAAAAGTTGAGTTTATTAAGCGCAGTAAAATGTTTGGGTAATTGCTCAGCACGAGAATGTGAGTGGCGCTTGTATTGCAGTACCCCAATTGTTTGCTGTTGCTTGGGCTGACCAAAGTGCATTTTTAGCCACGCCATTAGTTGTGGTTGCGGCTGTTTAATGGCGCGAATATCTATAGCTAAAGGCTGAGTATTTGGCGCAATAGGTTTTGCTAATAATTCGGTTAGTACATTAAGAGTGGAAGGGGCGATATTGTCGTTTAAGTGGATGAGCTTGTGAGCTATTTGGGATTCAAGTGAACGAGTCTCTGGTGAATGCAGCTGCTTAGTTATTGCTGCAGGGTGAGTGATGGCGCGAGTCAGTTTAACGGTACGTTGTATATGATTATCACCGTTACTTAAGGTAATGATGCTGTCTGTTTTGTGGGGGAGGCCTATATCTTGTCTTAGCTTGGAGATTTGTTGTAACCAGTGTACCTGAGCCGCACTAGAGAGTTTCACTGAATCTGCTAGGTATGCTTGACTAGCAATTACCCAGCGTTGTAGCGGAAGGCCGTCGATATGAGTGATGTAGGGAAAGTCGAGATCTAACTCTTGGGCTATAGCTGAGTGATTTGCTTTATCTAATTCATTTATCTTCTCTGATTTGTTTATTTCACTAGGCTCATTTCCGCTAACTGATAAGGCATGCCAGTTTTGACCATCAAAGCGCAGGGTTAACGGTAATAGCAAAGCTGACTCATTTACCGCTGGGCGTGTGACGCTGGCCCCTGGGTCATTGAGTTGACTGATAATGCTTTGTAATACGTGTTCTAGCTCTATAGTTTGGCTCAGCTGAGGTGCTGTTTTAGCAAGCTTTTGACTTGCTCGAGTGATAGATTCTAAGCTTGCTGGCTTTAATGCTGCAAATGCTGAGTACTGATTAATGGCATTTAAAAACAATGCGATATCTTGCTGGTATTGCTGCTTGGTTAACTCGGTTTTTATGCCGGATGGCGAAATTGACAGGTAAAGAAGCTGAGCGGCACTCATGCAAATGAGTACCGCAAAAGCGCAAATGGTTCCCTTAAAGCTCAAAGTCATAATCCACCCTAAAAATCAGCTCTGTTGCACTTTTTTAGGTGCTTTTTATAGCGTATCTCTTATTGCGGGCTCTATATGTTTGCGAGCTCAGCTTTAACGCTAAAAAATATTCAGACCTGATTTAGATGTTGTTGATATCGAGCTTTATGCGCCACAACTTAATATTTATTACAAAATGTCGTTAATCGACACGCCGATACCAATTCGTTGGTTATGTACATTGTAGTCGATTAAACTTTCACCGTAGCCATTAAAGTACTGGGTATATACACGTAAGTTGCCCAAAATAGGGTAGCTCCAAGTAAACTCCACTGCACCATGGCTTGGATGTTGAATAAAATTACGTAGCATTAACGTAAACCTATGTTCATCGAGCCCATATACCCCAGTGAATTCAATATTGCCCATGTAGTCGTTTATGTCCGGATTATCATCGCCACGTGGTGATTCAGGCGTTTCCTTCTCATCTTCAGGAATACGCCACCAAGCTTTAGCCTCTAATGCGAATGGGCCGTTATCGAATACCATCATGCCGTATAATCGATTCCAACTACGTGAGCGCGAGCCTGATTGACCATTAGACTGGTGTACTGCACCGACTCCCCAAAACGAGTTGGTTAATGGGCCTAGTTGCCAGTCGTTGGTAAAGACCATAAATACTTCTGGTTCGTGGTTGGTTTCTCGAAAAGGCGAAGAGATATCTTTGTTATATACCTGCCAGTAGGATTGGTTGGTGTACGCGGCAAACAGGTGGCCATTATCGCCAAATACGTTGTGCCAAAGCGGGAATTTAAAACTGATTTGAAACTTAGCTTCCATGTTATCTAAGGTAAATGGTTGCTCACTCGCTTCTTCCTCAAACGGCGCCATGTTTGGTGACTTACTGTAGGTTACTGGCAGAATATAATTCACTTTATGTGGGGTAATCACATAGGGCAGATCGCCAGTGGCTTTTTCATCGGAGATCCGCTCATCTACTAATGATTGCGGCTTTTTTGGCGAAACTTCTATCTCTGTTGCGGCGGATTCTGTTTTAGATTGCGCCTGTAGGCTAAACGCGCAGCTTAAACCTACTGCTAACAATAGCGCAGCTGATTTGTTCATAACATTCCCTGAATTTTTAGTTGAATTACAGCTTTTATTGTTTGTAAGTGATTCTACCTAGCAACAAGTTGCTTTAACAGTGATTAAGCAAGTTAGTAACACTTATGCCTAGGTATTTGAGTTGTTGAACGGTAGTAATCGATCCGGTTTTGACTAGATTGAAATGCGATAACTTAGTGCTAAAAAACACAAATTAGTGGGTATGGCTTAACTATGATACATAACAGAAATAGTTAAGTGTTTATTTTACAGTTAGTTATGGGGTTTTTATGTGTTGTAGAGAATTAATGTCAGTAGGCTAAATAACAAAAAGTTATAAAAAGTAATAATTTTCTATTTATTATGGAATAAGGAGGCGGCTATATTTCAGCATAACGAATAAGAGTGAGGAAGCGTTATGGAGATTGTAGCTTTACCCGGTCAAGCCGCCACAGGAAAAGTCTGGCTAGTTGGCGCGGGGCCTGGTGATGTTGATCTACTGACAGTTAAAGCCTTTAGAGTTCTGCAAAGTGCCGATGCAGTGCTATATGATGCGCTAGTCAGTGAAGATATCCTCGCGCTTATTCCAAAACATGCAGAAAAGATAGCAGTAGGTAAGCGAGCGGGTAAGCACAGTGCTGCCCAGAGTGAAATTAACCAACTGTTGGTGACCAAAGCTTACACTCGTAAAAATGTGGTTCGTTTAAAAGGCGGTGACCCCTTTATATTTGGTCGCGGCGGCGAAGAACTTGAAACTATTGTTGCTGCTGGTGTCGAGTTTGAAGTTGTCCCGGGGATCACCGCAGCTAGCGGTACCGCTGCTTATGCAGGGATCCCATTGACCCATAGAGATTATGCTCAAGGGGTCAGTTTTATCACTGGGCACTGCAAGCTTGAAAGTCGTCCTATGGACTGGCAAGCATACGCTAACCCTAACAATACCTTAGTAGTGTATATGGGGATCCTTAACGCCGAGCTTATTCAGCGAGGGCTGATGGGGGCCGGGCGAAGTGTTCAGACTCCTGTTGCTATCGTATCGAAAGCGACCACATCGGCGCAGCAAACCTTTATTGGCACCCTAAACAATATTGATGAATTAGCCAATCATCCAGACCTAGTCATGCCAGCCTTAATGGTGATTGGCGAGGTCGTAGAGCTTGCCGGAAGCCTAAATTGGTTTACCCCAGATAATAGCCAACTCAATAACCCTGAGTTAGCCGCACAACTTAAATAATTGATTGAAGAACACGGAGAACTAGCATGGGCGCAAAAGAGTTAAGCCATTTGCAACAACTGGAAGCTGAGAGCATTCAAATTATTCGCGAAGTGGCGGCTGAATTTGATAATCCTGTGATGATGTATTCCATCGGTAAGGACTCTTCTGTGATGCTTCATCTTGCTCGCAAAGCATTTTACCCAGGAAAAATCCCCTTCCCATTGTTGCACGTCGATACAGATTGGAAATTTAAAGAGATGATCGCGTTTCGCGATGAGCAAGCGAAAGAGTTTGGCTTTGATCTGTTAGTACATAAAAATCCAGAAGGTTTAGAGCTTGGGATTAACCCATTTGATCACGGCAGTGCTAAGCACACCGACATAATGAAGACTCAAGGATTAAAGCAAGCACTAAACAAATACGGTTTTGATGCCGCTTTTGGTGGTGCACGCCGTGATGAAGAAAAGTCGCGTGCTAAAGAGCGTGTGTATTCGTTCCGCGATAAGCACCACACTTGGGACCCAAAGAATCAACGCCCAGAGCTATGGCGTACTTATAACGGTGCAGTGAATAAAGGCGAAAGTATTCGTGTATTCCCGCTTTCAAACTGGACTGAGCTTGATATTTGGCAATACATCTATCAAGAAGATATTAAGTTAGTGCCACTGTATTTTGCTCAAAAACGCCCAGTTGTTGAGCGTGATGGCATGATGATTATGGTAGACGATGACAGAATGCCATTAGCTGAAGGTGAACAACCAAAGCAAGAGTTAGTGCGCTTTAGAACTTTAGGCTGTTACCCACTAACGGGGGCTATGCATTCAGAGGCTAACACGCTAGAAAAGATTATTGAAGAGATGCTGTTGACTCGCTCAAGTGAGCGTCAAGGACGTCTTATCGATGCTGATCAAAGTGCCTCTATGGAGCTTAAAAAGCGTCAGGGATATTTCTAATATCCCGTAAGGGATGTGGCTAAAGAATTCTAAGGGATCATTATGAACCAAGCAGTAACCAATAACGCCCGCTTAGCGGCAGAACTTGAAGATTTAGGTGTTAAAGAGTACCTGTCATTACAGCAAAATAAGGGCCTATTACGCTTTTTGACGTGCGGTAGTGTTGATGACGGTAAAAGCACCTTAATTGGCCGTTTATTACATGACAGCGCCCAAATTTATGAAGACCAGTTAGCAAGCTTAAAAAGTGATAGTGCTAGACTTGGTACCACAGGTGAAGAAGTTGACTTAGCTCTGCTCGTTGACGGTTTACAAGCTGAACGTGAGCAAGGTATTACCATTGACGTTGCTTACCGTTACTTCTCAAGTGACAAGCGTAAATTTATTATTGCCGATACGCCAGGCCATGAGCAGTACACGCGTAATATGGCAACCGGCGCCTCAACCTGTGACTTAGCGGTTATCTTGGTTGATGCGCGTTATGGTGTACAAACTCAAACTCGTCGCCATGCCTTTATTGCTTCACAGCTAGGTATTCGTCACTTTATTGTTGCTGTAAACAAGATGGATTTACTCGATTTTGACGAAAAAGTCTTTAACGACATTCAAGCTGAATTTGCCAAGTTTGCTGAACAATTAGGTGACTTGGATATTCGCTATGTGCCGCTATCAGCACTTAAAGGCGACAATATTGTTGATAGTAGTGAGCACACGCCTTGGTATGACGGCGGTACATTGCTACACCTTTTAGAGACCATAGATACACGTCGTGAGTTAACCGAACTACCAGTGCGCTTTCCTGTGCAATATGTCCAGCGTCCTGACTTAGATTTCCGTGGCTTTTCTGGCACATTAGCATCTGGCGTAATTAATGTCGGTGATGAGTTAGTGGCGCTGCCATCGGGTAAGCGCAGCAAGGTTGCACGCATAGTGACCTTTGACGGTGATCTTGAACAAGCGATTGCAGGGCAAGCGGTAACTTTGACTCTTGAAGATGAGATTGATATTTCAAGAGGTGACTTACTATCACAAGTTGATAATGCACCTGAACTAGCTAACCAAGTGACCGCAGACATTGCCTGGATGGATGAAAAGCCATTACAGGTTGGTCAGCTATACGATTTAAAAGTGGCGGGTAAAAAATTACAAGCTAGCGTAGCTAAAGTTGATTACGTAGTTGATATTAATACGCTTGAACGCAATCAAAGCAATGATATTGGCTTAAACGATATGGCGCGGGTGACGCTTGAGCTTAATGAGTCGATAGCAATTGATCCTTATACGTTAGTACGTGATACCGGCGGTATGATCTTAATCGACCGTTTATCAAATGCCACAGTTGCAGCAGTTATGGCCGTGTCGACTACGAGACAGCAGAGCAGTACTCAACAATACAGTGATTTTGAGTTAGAGCTTAACGCGCTTATTCGTAAGCAATATCCACACTGGCAAGCAATCGATATCAGCAAGGTTGAACGTTAATCATGGCTGATTTGTGGGTGTTGTCGTGCATATTATTTGCCTTAGTCGCCGCCTTAATGGCGGGACTATGGACACCTGCTGCATTGTTTTTTATTGCTTCATTAACAACTTACCTATTAGGCATGGTTGAGCTAGAAACTGCGCTTGCAAGCTTTACTAATGCCAGTTTAGTCACTTTGGTGCTGCTAATTATGTCGACAGCAGCACTGGAGAAAACCTCTTTACTGGGTAAGTTAAGCCAAATGGTTGGTCGCGGCTCTTTAGCGTCAACCATGGCAAAGCTTGGGGTTTCAACAGCGTTATTATCATCTTTTACCAATAATACCGCGGTGGTTGCGTCGCTTATTGGGGTGGTGAGAAGAAACCAAGCACATGCACCGGCTAAATTATTGTTACCGCTGTCTTATGCGGCAATTTTAGGTGGTACATTAACCTTAATTGGTACCTCAACTAACCTTATCGTTAACTCGTTTGTTGAAAACGCCGGCCTTGTACCGCTAGGTTTTTTTGAGTTCTCGATGATAGGTATCGTTATTGTTAGCGCTGGTGTTGGTTTGCTCGTTTTGCTTGCTAACTGGTTGCCAGATAGACGTGAAGAAGCGGCTGATGAAACCTTACCTTATTTACTTGAGGCAAGAGTCGCGAAAGAGTCACAACTGATTGGTCACAGTGTGCAAGATAACCGCTTACGCGCACTGAAGAAGTTGTATCTTGTAGAGCTTGAGCGCAGCGGCATTCGTATCTGCCCAGTGCCGCCACATTTAGTGCTACAAAGTGAAGATATATTGCGTTTTAGTGGCGCGGTAGAATCGGTGGAATTACTCCACCAATTTGATGGTTTAGAATGGTTTGGTAAGCAGCAAGCTAAAGGGCAAAACCTGATTGAGGCTGTGCTGGCACCAAGCTCTAGCCTAGTTGGTCGCTCGTTAAAAGAATCGACCTTTAGAGAGAAATTTGATGGTGCAGTACTGGCCATTCGTCGCGGTCATCATCCGCTTAAAGGCGGTCTAGGCGATATAGAGTTACAAGCGGGCGATGTGTTGTTGATTACACCTGGTGATAGCTTTAGCCGCAATACTAAGTTGGCATCTGAGTTTGCGGCGGTAAGTGGTTTGGACTTAAGCGTTAGGCTTGATCCTCGTCGCAGTCAATTTGTGCTTGCTGGCTTTCTGGTTACCATTTTAGCTAGTCTGACAGGCCTGCTTCCGTTAGTGAAAGGGCTTATCTTGCTGCTTATGAGCTATATAGCGATTGGTGCGGTTAGTTTGTCTGAGCTAAAACGTCGTTTTCCATTTGAGCTGGTGGTCATTGTGGGCAGCGCACTGAGTTTGGCAAATCTGATGCTATCAACAGGACTTGCTGATGATATTGCTACTTTTATTCTTGGTTCAATAAATGGCTACGGTGTGTTTGCTGCTTTTGTCGCAGTGTATTTAATGACGTTATTGCTGACAGAGCTCATAACTAATAATGCCGCGGCGGCACTGTCTTTCCCGGTCGCCTATGCTATCGCAATGAGTTACGGCGTAGATACTAGGCCTTTTATTTTAGCTGTAGTATTTGGTGCAAGTGCTAGCTTTATATCACCTTACGGTTATCAAACTAACTTGATGGTGTATAACGCGGGCAATTATCGATTTAGTGATTTTGTTAGGGTGGGATTGCCTTTGTCACTGCTTTATTCCGCCATTGTAGTGTTATTAGTTCCAGTATTTTTTCCTTTTTAGTTAACGCTAAGCTGGGCTGAGTTAAGTGCAGTAGATAGTGATGTTTTGAACATTAAATATGGATCTTAGCGAGTTTTATAGCCTGTATTTATAAATAAGATTTTTGGGAGTTTTTATGTCGGATATTGTTTGGCACCAACATAGTATCGATAAGCAATCGCGTGCGGAGCAAAAAGGGCAGAACCCTATTTTGTTATGGTTCACAGGGCTGTCGGGATCTGGCAAATCGACCTTAGCTGGCGCACTTGAGCGTGCACTGTTTGATGCCGGATTTCATACTTATTTGCTCGATGGTGACAATGTGCGCCATGGCTTATGCAAAGATCTAGGTTTTAGCTTGGATGACCGAGATGAAAACTTACGCCGTGTAGGTGAAGTGGCTAAATTGATGGTAGATGCAGGCTTAGTTGTGCTGTCGGCCTTTATCTCACCGACCCGTGAAGAGCGTGAGCGTGTAAGAGCATTATTTGAAGACGGCCAGTTTATCGAAGTCCATGTTTCTACGCCGATTGAAGTGTGCGAAGCGCGTGATCCAAAAGGCTTGTACAGTAAGGCGCGTGCTGGTGAAATCAAAGACTTTACCGGGATCTCTGCACCTTACGAAGTGCCGACTGCTGCGGAGCTTACGATTGACACCAGTAAAGGTGATTTAACCAATCAGGTACGAGCATTGCTTGACTATTTAGCAGCGATTCAAGTGATTGATTCTGAAAAGCTAAAAGCGGTCGTTTAGACGGCGATTTATAGAAGTTAAAATAAAAGGGCTGCATCGATGCAGCCTTTTTTATGCGCTTTGAATGAAGTTAATCAATCTTAAAATCATGTGAAAACAGGGCTTTCATTGCCTTTATATAGCTTTTATCTGTGTTGAAATGGATTAATTGAGCCAGTTCATCGCCGATAGGGGTAAAGCGATAATAGCTAAAAAACAGTTGACCGCTTTTAGGCGTTAGCTTGAGTTTATTGTCGCCAAGTGCAAAATGGATTGGCGTTTTGCAGCTAAGGAGCCCGGTTTCTAGTTCGCTGCGATGTAGCAGGCCTGCATCTACTAAGGTGAGGATATTAGAGTAAGGGAGGCCAAACTGCGATAAACCAATATTCCTCGAAGTGGCTTTTTTAAATAATTGCCCAAATCCACCTGCATGCCTAAAGCCTATAATGAGCTTTAAACGGCTTTCGTTATTGATAAGCACTGACATACCTAAGGCTTTTTCTAAAATTTGCGCTTCTTTGTGGGTTAGTTGTTTCAGCGTGCTTAATGTACGGAGACTAAAATTTCCCGGTGAAGTGATCTCATGAGCTAAAATTCGCCCCCATAACTCCTGCATTTTTCGATTATGAATTTGCTCTGCTAGCTGGAAAAACTGGTGTGCCCAGTCAGGATCAAGATCGACACCAGTGACATCTGATGGAGTATGGCTAATGGCAATTTTGTAAATGGTTTCTAAGTTTTCTTGGTATTGGCAGGCTAACTTTTGCGCGCGAAATGTTGCCCGTTCAGCAATCGATGCATTGCTTGCCCGGTAGTCATCTTCACTTGCTAACCCTAACATTCGCCCTAGCAGCAAAGCCTTTTTTCGAGCTGATGCATCAGTGGCTTTATTACTATCTTTTGTTGCATGCGCCACCGCGCCGTCTGTTGCTGTTTCAACCATGAAGCCATTCGCCATTATCAATAATTGTTATCACGCCAATTGTGTTATCTAAAAACAGTTAACTCATACTCGGCTAACTATGGCCGATACTAATTAAACTATCGGCCATCACTATTAATTCTTGATAGCAGTTAATTTGCTGCAGTTGGTCTCACTTTACCAAAGTGGGCAACTTCTTCACCTTGGTCGGGATGGCGCGGTACGTTAAGCGCTAAAATCAGTGAGCAAACAGCAAACCCTGCACCGATATAAAATACCATTTGCGATGACGTTAACCATAAAAAACCGAGTAACGCGGGGATCACGACTGCTGCAATATGATTAATGGTGAAGCTAACAGACATAGTTGCTGCAATATCTTTAGGGTCTGCAATTTTTTGAAAGTAGGTTTTCATTGCAATGGCCATAGCAAATAACAAGTGATCGATTACATAGAGGGCTGCAGCTAATTCAGCTTGTTCAACAAGTGCATAGCTAATAAAGACTGCGATAAGACCAACATACTCAATAGTTAACGCATTTCGCTCACCAATGCGGCCAATAAAACGGCCGATAGCAGGTGCAAACAGTAGGTTAATAACATAATTGATGAGAAATAGTGAAGTGATTTGGGTGATGCTATAGCCAAACTTTTCAACCATCATAAAGCCTGCAAACACCATGAAAATCTGTCGCCTCGCCCCTGAAAAGAAAGTCAGCATGTAGTAAAGCCAATAGCGCTTTCTTAGGATGATTTTCTTATGCTGCATCTCACCTTGGTTAAAGTTAGGAAAGTAATAGCTAATCGTTAGCACCATTAATAACCCTAAGCTGCCGATAATGGCGTACATCCACTGATAGTCGAGCTTTAGCCAGCTCATTACTAACCAAATACTGCCATAGCCTCCAAGAGCGGCGGCGCTGCGCCATGCTAATGCCTTGCCCATAAACGCTGCGGTGTCTTGTTTATCTACCCATTGCAGAGTCAAAGATTGGTTTACGGTTTCAAAATAATGAAAACCTACCGACATCAATACGGTAGTGATATAGAGACCTAATACTTGAGGGAAAAAGCCAGTAATTGCCACACCGATACATAAAACGGCGAGAGATAATAGCGCAAACGCCTGCTCTCGGATCAGCAATAAAACAAAAATAGCGGTAAAGGCGAGAAATCCCGGTACTTCGCGTAGGCTTTGCAAAATACCTATTTCAGCACCGGTAAATTGCGCTCGTTCGATTACAAAGTTATTTAATAATGCCTGCCATACAGCAAACACCAGTGACATGATAAATGTCATCCATAGGAGTAGTTTTTGAGGATCATTTCTCATTGGAGTTCCTATCAGTCACTTGCAAACCGGTTGATTTCAGTGCTGCTTTTTCTTGGGGATTTAGGCGAAAGAGCAGTATACATGAGTCATCTCTTATTATTAGACCTGAGTAGCAATGAAGCTGGTGGCAATAGTAACAATTTACGCATCAGTTGTTTGATCCCCCTTTTTATAAGCTAAATAGTAAGACTGTACGGATTGAAATATTTCGCCATTTAGCCCTCGTCATTATTGAGTCATTGATTGTCACTGGTCTTGAATTGCCTCCTGCCTTGATACCTAAGTAGTACTCTTGTGCTAAATGTAAGTTTTCTGTAAATGATAATGTAAGTCATTCTCATTGGGTGTAGTTTGTCTGCGAATTTAGGGGGAGCTGTTTAAGTTGGTTTATAGAGTGCTGAGATCGCCTGAAAGTATATGTACTACTTTATTTTCAACACTTTATTAATTGGCTTACAGCGCAGAATCAAAAATGAGAGACATCTATGAAGTCCATTTCAAAGCATGCCAAGCTGAACATGCTAGCGCTAGCTATTGCCAGTGTATTTAGCTCGAACGCGTTATCAGCAAGCGATCCAGAAGCTTTAGCGGCAGCGATTGCTAAACAGGAAGCAGAGCTTTCGGCCTTGAAAATCCAGTTACAACAGTTGGCAGAGCAGCAAAAGCAGCAAGCTTTATCTGATAGCCAAGCTGAACAGCTTGCTATTGCAGCAGAGCAGAAAGAAGCTGAATTACTTTCAAAAAGTCACTGGGATAAATTTTCATTTAAATCCTATGGCAGCGTGATTTATACCAGCGATGAGTATTACGACAATGTTCAGGATACTAGCCCTGAGCGACGTAATCGTTTCGATCTAGAGCGGATTGTTACTGAGTTTGGTTACCAGTTTAATGATCAGTGGGATATGGAGGTCGAAATCGAGTATGAGCATGGTGGCACAGGAACCTCGCTTGAATATGACGGTTTTGATGAGTTTGGCGAGTTTGAAGCTGAGGTTGAAGCTGGCGGTGAAGTGATGATCGAGAAAGCCGAGATCCGCTATCGTCCAAGCGCAGCTTTTGGCGTTAAGTTCGGTAATATCCATTTGCCAGTCGGCCTTAGCAGTACGCTACACAAACCCAGTCAATATCTTACGGTGCAACGCCATAAGAGTGAAGCAACCATGCTACCTGCAGTATGGAATGAAAACGGTATAGGGATCTTTGGTGAAGTCGCAGATTTTCATTATCAAGCGCAAGTGGTTAGTGGCTTAAATTCAGAATACTTCCGAACCTATGACTGGGTGGCATCTGGTCATCAAAAGCGTTTTGAGCATGTTAATGCTGACGACCTTGCTTACGTTGTTCGGCTTGATTATGGCAACTTTAAAACAGGCTCTGCGTTAGGAGCATCTTACTATTACGGTAATACCAGTGGGAATCGTCATAAGACCAACAAATTAAGCGCAGACGGCACAGTAGAAATTTTGTCTGTGGCTGGTGCATTTGTTGAAGGACCGTGGATCCTACGTGGGCAATACTTATATGGCACATTAAGTGACAGCGACGCCATTACTCAAGCGAATAAAACCACTCCAGGACTTAAGCCGGGCAACTTTGCGCAAGTTGGTTCTAAATCAGAAGCCTTTTTTGTTGAGGCTGGAGTCGACCTAGGCCAATTCACTGCTGTGCCTATTACGGTTTTTGCCAACATCGATTACTCCAATCCATTGAAAGAGGTAGAAACTGGTGTCGCAACTAAGCGCTATGAAAATACCTGGATTAGCGCCGGTGTTAACTATTTCCCTATCCCTGAGATTGTCATTAAAGCTGAAGCTGGTGTGCATCAAGTTGCCGTTTCGGCAATTCCTGACACCAACTTTTTTGCTTTAGGCGTTGGTTACCAATTTTCACTTTAAATAATAAGACATAAATAAATGGAGTTTTTATGAAACACTTTACTCATTCTGCGCTTGCTATTGCCCTAATTTCAGCCCTGTCAGCCTGTGGAGGTTCAGGTTCTGACGATACACCTACCGTTGAGCCTGATACTGGGTTTAGCTTTGCAGCCACTGAGATGATCACCAATCTGACCGATGAGGTGATTGTGGCTGGTTACTCTGATCTTGCTGCCAGTGGTGAAGCCATGCTTCAGGCCACTCAAACCTTAGTTAATACGCCAACACAAGCTAATTTGCTCGCCGCGCAACAAGCATGGAAGGCTGCTCGCCAGCCATGGGAGCAGGGAGAGTCGCATATCTTTGGTCCGGTAGACTCTTTAGGTATCGATCCGCATTTAGATAGCTGGCCACTAAACACCACTGATTTAACCACTGTGTTAGCGAACAACAGCGGATTTGATGCTGACACAATCAAGGGCTGGAATGATGATGTGCAAGGTTTTCACACTATGGAATACCTGCTGTTTGGCGACGGTGTTGCTGACAACAGTAAGGATATTTCAGAGTTAACAGCAAATGAACGTGATTATTTAATGGGGCTTGCTGAAGTGTTCCGTGATTATGCAAAAACACTCGATGACGCATGGTTAATTAGTTATGACGGCCAAAGTGGCAAAGCTTATGGCGAATTACTGAAAAACTCAGGCGCTGATGGCAATACATTTTATAGCTCTGAAGTAGGTGTAGTTGAAGAGCTGATTAACGGCATGATTGGTATTGTAGATGAAGTGGGTAACGGCAAAATTGCTGATCCATTTGGAGATTCACTCGATAAAGCCGATACCTCAAAAGTGGAATCACAATATTCGTGGAACTCATTGACTGACTTTAGCGATAACATTATTGGTGTGCGCAATGTCTATTTGGGTGAGTTTGCAGGGGGGGCAGACAAGCAAGGGATTATCGACTTTGTAAATGCTGCGAACCCAGAATTAGCGACCCGTGTAAAAGCTGAAATTGATGATGCGATTAGCAAGATTCAAGCGATAGCAGGCGATAATGATATGCCGTTCCGTCAAGCGATTAGCGATGCCGATGGCCGTGTGCGTATTCAAACTGCCGTTGACTCATTATCAACATTGCAAACCAGTTTAGAGTCTGACGTACTGCCACTGCTAAAAGAGTGGAAGATCTAGCAACTCAATAGATTGGAGGTCAAATTGACCTCCTTTTTCTCATTTAAAAACCTTGTATTTAACATGGTTTATCAACCTTTATAGACTTTTAACTCAATGTTTGAGAGCTAGGGATCTACAAATAAGTGTGGAACAGCATATGGCAATCGTACTTAAAACAGACATTAACGTAGTGCATTCAAAGAGTTGTTTTAAAATTAATTTCACTAAAAAATTAGTCGTTAACTTTAGCAAGAGTTTATTGGTTTTGGGCCTTGCAAGTTTGAGCGCTTGTGGTGGTAGTGGTAATGATGAAACGCCAATACCTGAACAGAAAGTTTATCCAGACTATACCGATATTACTGCCAGTGGTGGCGATACCACGACCTTTGATGCATCTGAATCAGGTCACGGTTTTTCAACTCCAGCACCAAATTTAACTGATACAGAATTAGCGCAGCATTTAGAGGGCGATTTAAGCTTTGAGACCGCCTTTACTACGGCGCCCAATAGCGCTCATCCTGAACTTGATGGATTAGGCCCAGTATTTAATAACGCAGACTGTAACTCTTGCCACCAAAGGGATGGGCGTAATTCCACGCCGATAATTCCAGCAGGTCAAAGCCGAGTAAAGCTTGGCTCTGACGCAGGCATCTTTTTGCGGATCAGCATGGCACCAACAGAGCCTTGTGTGACTGGCACTTTAAGCAACGACTACTGCGCACCTATCCCGGTTCCTGATTTTGGTGGACAACTATTTCATCGAGGCGTGCTACAAGCCCGCCCTGATTGGCAACAAAATCAGTTTATTGGCCAAGCAGATGTTTATTTATCCTATGAAACTAAAGTGATCACCTACGACGATGGCACCAGTGTTACCCTGAAAAAGCCGTTATTCGCAGTGGAAAACCCTTATGACGCCCCAGGCGAAACGATAGCCAGTGCGAACATCACCTCTAATTTGTTGCAAGATGATGTATTGATGGGATGGCGTAATGGTATGCCGGTATTTGGTTTAGGATTACTCGAGGCGATACCTGAAGCGGATATTCTTGCCAATGTTGATGAAAATGATACTGATAACGATGGCATATCAGGCCGCGCTAACTATGTGTTTGATGCGGTTAAAGCGCAAGCGGGTGAAGCAAAGCCCGTTTCCTTGGGGCGTTTTGGTTGGAAGGCCAATACTCCAAGCGTAAGAGTGCAGTCTCTAGGGGCGCTGCGAGGTGATATTGGTGTAACTAATCCGCTATTTCCGAATGAAAGCATTGCAGGTACGGCGCTGCATGATTCTTATCTGACTCGTACTGGATTTGTTGACACGGGCAGTGGTGTAGACGGTGAACCAGAGGCAAGTGCAGAATTTAGTGATTCAGTGGTATTTTACGCCGAAACGTTAGCAGTACCAGCAAGGCGTAACGTTGCTAATAGTAATGTAAGAGAGGGCGCTAGGTTATTTGAGCAGCTCAATTGCACTGGCTGCCATACACCAAGTTTTGTGACTAAAACTTCGGGTAATATTGGTGGCAGTCCAATGAGTCCGAGTCATATGGGGCAAACCATTTATCCGTTTACCGATATGCTATTGCACGATATGGGAGATGGACTCGCTGACGGTAGACCAGACTTTTTAGCTAGTGGTAACGAGTGGCGCACTCGACCGTTATGGGGCATAGGTTTAACCCAAACCGTTAATCCGCAAGCTGGATTTTTACATGATGGCCGCGCAGCAACATTGGAAGAAGCTATTTTGTGGCATGGTGGTGAAGCGGAGCAGAGTCTGCAAGATTTTATGGCTTTAACTGCTGAGGAACGTACGCAAGTTATTGATTTTTTGATGTCACTGTAATTGAAAAATGCATAACTGAGATTGATAAAAAAAGTAAAAACAGCGGGGCTACCTCTTTTGAGGAGTCCCGCTGTTAATTTTGTGAGGTAGATAAAGCAAATTTGAATTATTACACCTAACCTCGTGATCTGTTTCATGTAATCTTTTAACTAAATAACCTATGATTTATTTACTAAATTCATTCGCTTTAAAATTAACACTTCATGGAGATGTCTGGTGAGCAAAATTGTTATTGTTTATTCAAGTGTACATGGCCAGACGCGCAAGATTAGCGCTTATCTAGAAGATAAGTTAACGGCTGCGGGTAACAGTGTCACCGCTGTAGGTATTGCTGATAAAGTGGATTTGGCTGAGTTTGATAAAGTGATTATTGGTGCCAGCATTCGTCATGGTAAACATAATCCAGCTGTTTATGATTTTATCGAAGCTAATCAGGCATTATTAGAGCAAAAGCCAAGTAGCTTTTTTTCGGTTAGCTTAGTGGCACGTAAGCCCTTAAAAAATACCGCAGATACCAACCCATATATGCGAGCTTTCTTTGAAAAGTCGGCTTGGGTTCCTAAGCTTGCTGAAGTATTTGGTGGTAGTCTAAATTATCCAAGTTATGGCGCAATGGACAGAAATATCATTCGCTTTATCATGTGGATCACCAAAGGTCCTACTGCCGCCGATACCAATGTTGAGTATACGGACTGGCAGAAAGTTGATGCTTACGCTGATAATATTAATCACTTAACGGCTTAAATTGTAAAAGGCAGAGTATATGGCGCAGTCTATGTTTAAACGCTTGGCGAGAAAATATATTGATTTGCAACATGTTTTAATCATCCTAACCTCTGCTTATCTTATTTTTACCAGTAGCTGGGTGCTTATTGGCCGTAGTCTTAGGGTTAATGCCAGTATTTGGGATACCAGCCATGTATATCTCGGCCAGGTTGGCGCATTTTTATCTATCACATTTCTTATCTCTAACAGCCTTAAAGGTAAGTGGCGTCAGTACTTTCCTTGGCTGGTAGCAGATTTCTCGCAGTTAAAAGCAGACCTTGTAGGGTTAACTAAAGGTAAAGTGCCAATTGCAGGTGGTAGAGGTTTATTCAGTATTACCGAAGGCATTGGCATGCTGCTGTTTGTTGCCGTTGGCATGACAGGTCTGCTCTGGTTTGCAACCCAAGGCACAAGTGCTGCATTAATGTGGCGCGGTTATCATATCGATGCAGCACACGGCTTTATTGGATTTATTATGCTACATGCTGTCTTTGCCTGTTTGCACTTACTGGACTTTATCCGCAACTAAGCGCTGTTTACGCAAAACAATTCTTTTAAATTGGCTGTAATGTCTTTAACTTAATAGATAAGGGATTAGAGTTAAGGAGTTGCTTTGCGGCCAACCATAGTTCATTTAATTGATGATACTAAGCTCGGCGGCGTTAATTTAGCGCTAGAGAGTCTTGCTGCCTCCGCATTGCAACAATCGTTTAGTTTTAAGCTTCTATACCGTCAATTCAATTCTTGTTCCTTTCAGCGTTACCAAGCCGATGTTATTGTGCTGCATGCGGCTGCTAGTTGGCGCAAACTGCCTGCATTTCTAGCGTTGAAACTTGCCAATATCGGCACGCCAATACTTTATCAAGAGCACCATTACAGTAGAGAATTTGTTCGTCATTGCGTGCAGTCTTCAACTCGTTTCGAGTTTATGTTGCAACTGACTTATAAGTTAATGCACAAGGTGTTGCTGGTGTCTCAATCTCAGCAGGAGTGGTTAACTGAGCTTGATGTGATTGCTGCTGATAAAATGGTGTTGGTAGGTCAAGGTAAAGAGTTAAGTGCTTTTATTGCATTACCGAGTAAAGTTGATGCAGAGAGCTTATCTAAATCTATAGCTAAAGAGATAACACCAGAGCCGGTGGAAGTGTCAACTCAAGCGCCGGCTCTAGCAACAGCCCAATCGCATAAACCCCCTATAAAACTGTTGGCATATGGCCGTTTAAGTAAGCAAAAAGGCTTTGATTTATTGATTAAAGCTATGGCTAAGCTACCTGCTGAGCAAGTGCAGCTTTCTATTGCGGGGGATGGTGAGCAGCGTGAGGAGCTTGTTCAACTTGCCAAGGGGCTTAGCCATGTTGAGCTTGTGGGGGAGGTGCAAGATGTACCGCGGTTTTTGGCTCAGGGAGATCTAGTTGTTATTCCATCGAGGTGGGAACCATTTGGGTTAACTTGTATTGAAGCTGTGGCGGCTGGCAAGCCGGTAATTGTGGCTAACCTTGATGGCTTAGCTGATCAGGCTGAAGCTTTGCGGTGTCATTCACTATCGCCATCTCTAACTTTTACTCCATCTTTGTCATGTCAACTTAAAGAGCTACAAGTCGTTAAATTACTGGACGAGTTATCAGTTACAGGTATTGAACAGGCTATTTTGCAAGTTATTAATGGTGAGCCGTTACAAGTATCTTCTGAGCAGAGAGTATATTGCGAAAGAGTATGGGAATCGGTATTAGATAGCTGGAAGCAACTACTGCAACAGGTGGTTGCAACGCATAAATAAATCACTAGTGAAGCCTATAAGTTTAGAGATTAAGTTGAGAGGCAGGGTCGCTTCTAGCTTAACTGTTGAGTTATTTAAGGTGGGAAATTTCCATTAAAAAAGGCGCTGATTAGCGCCTTTTCTTTAACTATTTTCAAGCCGGAAGCTTGCTAGCAAACTGACAAGTAAAGATTACTTATGCTCTAGGGCTAGGTAGTTCATTAGGTCAATCAATTCACCTAAAGTGCGGATTGAACCCATGTTGATTTGGTATTTATCGTTAACGATGAAAGAAGGTACGCTTTGTACTTTAAATTCACGTTGCTGTGTACGCCATAGTGCTAGCTTAGCATCAGTCTCTTTGCTGTCAGCAACTTTGTCGTATTGAGCTGAATCAACACCAAACTTAGCAAATACTGCTTTGATGTCGTCACGGCTCTTAATTGGTTCTTCATGCTTGTGGCCCGGTGCGCTATGGTCATGCTTTTCGCCATTTTCACCTTGGATCACTTTAAACATAGCGTCAGTTACTGGCTTTTGGTTCTTCATTGATTGAATAACCGCAAGAGAGCGCATAACTTCAGTGTTAATTTCAGTGTTAGCAAAATCTACGTGCTTGCTGTCAAAAGTAACCTTTTTGTTGAGGTTGGCTTTGATGTCTGCCATGTACATCTTTTCCATATTGAAGCAGTTGCCGCAATAGAAAGAGTAAAATTCAGTTAGCTTAGGTTCAGTGCTTGGTGCTTTATTTGACACGACTGTGAAGTGCTTACCTTCAACAAATTGTGCGGCAAAGCTGCTCAATGGAGCAACGGCTAATGTTAACGCTAAAGCAATATGTTTAATCAAACTTTTGTCCTCTAAGTGACGTCTAATAAGTAGTCAAGCGATAACGAATAATACAAATATTATTCATCCGTTACAGCAAATTACATTGTTGTTAAGAATAAAACCAATTGCTTAATTATGACTGAATTCGGCCGCTAATACATGCGCCAGAGTGTGACCTATCACGTGATTTTAAGCGGAAACAGCAGTTTTCATTTTAAATTTTGCCAAACTTCACAATCTGACTTTAAAAATGCAGTAATCGGGAACTTTTTAACGTCTAGGATATTAAGCAGTCCAACTTTGGCCAACATACAAAAATGCGACCGCCAGTAACAACGGTCGCAATACTTGGTAGGAAGGCCTAGTATTTCAAATTATTATTTCGCCATCACGAAATCATCTAAAAGAATGACGTCGAATGCTCCACTGGTTGTGCTATCAACCGCTGCTACACCATAAACTCCACCGTTTTCAACTGTGATCGGTAGTGGACCAATGGCAACAGTTTTGGTGCCTGTAACAGTGACGCTGACAACATAATCGCCCGCAGCAACACTCAAGCTACCTGATGATGCTTTAAACGGAACGTCAGTTAGCGCTGGAGTAGCCGATGAAATATCGTCTGTAGCAGTTAAGTAAACATCGACATTTGGCGCTGAATATGCGGCGTGTGAAACAGTCAGCTTAGCTTCAGTTGCTACCATGCGCGGCGCTTCAGTAATAATCCATGGCTCAATCATGTTGTCTGTTAAAGAACCCGTTGCCAGAATCGAATAGCTAGCACCTAAAGCGAGTTCAAATGGTGCTTTATCGATAACTACAACGCTGTTATCTGCACTAGCTGCAACGGTTGCAGTGTGCTCACCCTCAGGGATATTGACGTAACCTGCAATACCTTTGAACATTAGGTTAGTGACTGCTGCAGTGCTACTGCCATCTAAAAATACATCCACAGCCGGAGCGTCAGCAACAGCATGGACAACGCGAATGTCGCTGCCGCTTGATACATCATTTAGCAACACTTGCCCTTCTGGTAAAGCAACCAATAGTGCTACAGGCGACATTCCTGACCAGGTATTAGGGATTGCTGTGATAAAGTAATCGACCTCAGCATCGAGCGTTACCGGGCCTGAATCATAAACGGCTTCTTTAAGCCCTGCTGCGGTAATTCTAATTTGATACTCAGCAGCGGCTACTTCAAGTTGCGTGCTAGCATCCATATAGTTTGCTGACAATGTTGGCTGGATAGCACTGAGGTCTGCATTAGGTTCGGTGACATAGACATCGACTAAACCAACAGCTGGAGAGGCATGCAGAACTTGAACGCGAGCATAATTAGCGGCAATGGCTTGCTCTGGGTTAGCAATAAGCTTGAGCATTAAACTGTCGTCGGCAACATTGCCAAGTGCTACGGCTGTGTACTCTGTGTCAGCTTCGGTTTCAAGATCTGCACTAAGTACAGTTGTGGTGCTGCCATCTGCAAGCTGTGCGTCGACAGCAATAGCGTAGCTGCCACTTGGCACAGTCGCTAAGCCACTAGAAACGGCGTAATCCACATCATCGATAAAGCTATTACCGTTGGCCACAATATTGACTAGTGGCGCGTCGCTACCTGCATGAATTACCCTTATTTGAGACTCGCTAACTTCAATGGGGTTAGACGGGGTAACATTGTCATCATCGTCATTACAAGCTGTAAGGCCTAATACTGAAACAGATGCGATAAATATATATCGTGAAAATGGGACTGAAAATTTCATTTTCGTATTCCTTGCTGATTGGGTTCGTCAAGCATTACGCAGTGGGAAATTTTTCAGATCAAAAAATAAACATTTAATTAACTTTTGGCTAAAGTGATACCTAAAACGCCAGTAAGATTTGATAGCGCTGCAGGTGTTGTGCTGATATGGGGGAATATTGCTTGCTGCTAGCCGAGCTATTAGCCGTCTAAATATTGGCTTATTGGCTGAGCTAGCAAATACCAGTTTAAAGTGTAGCAATAGGCGGTTGTTGCTTTGACTTATGCTGTAAGAGCAACTTTCGTTCAAGAATACTTGAAGCGATAAACATGGTTAAGTAACCAAAACCAAAGGCTAAAATCACAGCGACTACGTTGTCGGTAAACAATCTTAAAATGTAGAACATTACAATTAATGTTCCCACTCCAAGCAAGCGAATCGCTAAACTCTGTAAAAATTGCCCATGAGCTTTGATGTAGGCGATTTGAAAGGCATTAAGCATCATAAAAATAAAGAATATAGCAAAGTGGAGTAAAATTGGTGCAGCGTTGGCATAGGTTTCAGGAAAAACAAAGCCGACGAATTCATCACTGAATAACAGTAATGCCAAGAAAAATACTAGACTAACTACAAAGCTTAATTTGAAAAACCAGCGACGAATTAAGGCCACTTGCAGGTGCTCAGCATTACGTATACATTGCGCTAGTTCCGGTAAAATATAGCGATAAACTGGGAACACAAATAGCATAGTAAAGTAGGCAAGCATAGGGCGCACAACCACTTGGAAATCGCCAAGCTCATCAATAGTAAAGTAGCCAATGGTCAGTAGCACAGTAATGTAAACCATTAAAATACTAGCGCCCATTTCAAGCGACGACATCACACTTTTTTTGACAAAGCTGCGCATATCAGGGTCTAGTTGCACTGGTGCTAATGGCGTTGTCGCTATCTGTTTTCTGCGCTGAATAAACATAAACGCTGCAACGGCAAAGTTAGATAAAATTAAGCTGTAAAACAAAGAGGCAACCGCTGTTTGTCCAAATCCATAATAGCAAGTTAAAAACAGTAGTACTTGCAGTAATGGCTCCAACCAAGTGGTTTTATTGGCGATATCATAAAGGCGGTACATACCAATTTGATTGGTAAAATATACCTTGAAGCCCATCCCCAAAATCACACCCACTAACTGAATATATTCCACATCAATATTGAGTTGATGTTTAATGTAGGGCAGTACTAATCCCCAAGTAAATAGCACCATAGTGATCAGTGAATAACGGAAAATATTGGTAATGTCGGCATCATTTTTAGTTTGTGAAAAGCTCACCACCATAGATGCTCTAAACCCACTAAGCAGAATCAGCGACATAGAAATAATGTCGACAACAGTGTGATACAAGGCGAGATCGCTTTTGGCAACCCACTGCGCCAGCCAGATCTTAAATGCTAAGCCGAGTGAAACGCTGGCGAGAGTTGCCCAAATAGCATTAATAAAAGCGTGCTTAACTCGCGCAAAAGATGTTTCAGTCATGGTGTTGCATTACTCAATAAACTGGCGATGGGGTGCTAAATATTAATCATTCAAACTAACAGTGCTAGTCCAGTTGTTAAAAGGTGTGAACTGGCAAGAGTTATCAGCGACTCTAATTTTAATCGCTGGATAGCTATAGCGTAATGAAGAGTGTAATTTACACAATTACACTCTTATTTTTAGCGTGAACGGAACCAGCCTGTAATAGAAAAACGTTGCGATGGGCAAAATGGAGTTAGATAAGTCACAGCGTGCACATGCTTTACGTCAAACAGTGTCATTGAGTTAAATTCCGGTGTCCAAGCATCTCTGGGAGTACCGTCATCTTGGTAAAACTGTAGCAGTCCTCCCCAATCTGGATGCCATTTAGGGGTAAAACCCAGCACAAAGGCTAGAATTCGACCTTCTCGTTCAACCACATCCCGATGTCTGGTTAGAAAGTTTCCTGGTGTATATCGCGTACCTTGAGCACTGGCTAATTTAATATCTGGTCTATCTGAAATATATCTAATATTTTCTAGCAAGCTATCGGAGTTTAAGTAGCTTTTAACAGTATTGAGTAATCTAGGGCTAGAGGGGGTAACCATGTGACGACCATACCAAAAGCCAACTCCTTTTGATGCATCTTGATATAGATTTTGAAATAGTGATTTCTGGGCGTTACTGGTCATATCCCTAAGTTCTTTATCTGAAGAAACTAGGGGGCGGCCATTCTGGGTGTAGGCATGAGAGAATTCTGTTTCGGATGTAAGGCATTGATTAATTTTGTTTGCGTCTTCAGGAAGCCAAATATCACTTATTTTTATTCGATCATCTTTTTTATATTGGTTTTTTAGTGAATCCCAATCGAGATTAGGTGAAAATGATATTGTCAAAATTGGCCTCCAACATATAAATAAACTCATATTTATACAAAATGTTAGACATTAAAAAATTCCGCAGACCAAGCTGCGGATGTCGTTATTTAATATATCAGATGTTGCGAAATTGTTAACCAAATTGTTTTGGAAGTAGTTTATTAAACCTGCCTCAATCGAATACGCGTGGGCAGGCTGAGTAATCATTAAAAGCCTCATCCCAACGCCTAACATCATTGGCGCGGCGCCAGCGTCCGTGCCAAAACTCCATCATGCAACTACCATCATCAATTTCGACTAAAAAGGTGTCTTGCTCTTTTACTTTGTCGTAAGGCGGGTAATGCTGACTTTTGCCCCAAGTCACTCCACCGCGGCTATTGGCCCACATTTGCCAGAAAGCATCGAGAGTTAGCCATTGTTGGGTTTGTGCTTGCCAAGCCATAGATTGCCCTGACTGCATCACAACCTGACCGTTATATTCACCATCAGTTTGTGCTACTGATGGTTTTATAGGGCTAAACACCAATAAGACCAAGATTGCGCTAAGTAATGTTAAAAATCGTGTCGTGGATTGCTTGAAGTTCCGAGTCATGGTTTAAATCCTTTTATTGCGATATAAATTGCTAAAGGTTAAGTGCAGTGCTTGTTGCTAACGCTGGGTGTCATTCGCTGCGTGTCATTAAGCATAGACCTAAAAATGAGTCGTTTACGTTCAGAAGCTGTAGGATTAATTTCTAGCAACTAAGGGATTAGTTATCGCACATCTATTACTTATTTCTGGCTAATCTGATGATTTTTTTATTGGTTCTTGAGGTAGTGAAAGCTGATTTTTATTAAACGAAAATATAACGAGAGAGTGATTAAATAACTGTAATTTGCAGCCAATACTTACCCATTACCGCAGTTGAGCGGTTAACAGTCTTATTTTTTAGAATGTTAATTGTACAATTTTGCGTTATTTATTCTAATTAGTGGTTGTTATGCTGTGGTTATTGCAATCAATAGGGCATAAACAATGAAACTACTTACTCAACATCAAGCGCATAAAGCAATGGATGGTGATGGCGTGAATATTCGCCGTGTCGCCGATTTCAGCAAGCTAGGGCTCGATCCCTTTTTGATGATTGATGAAATCAAATCAGATGATAAGTCCGATTTTATCGGTGGCTTTCCGCCGCATCCCCACCGTGGTATTGAAACCTTTACTTATATTTTAAAGGGAGGCTTTGAACATAAAGATCAACTTGGCAATGTAAATTCGATTCACGCTGGTGACGTGCAATGGATGAGCACCGGAAGCGGAGTGGTCCATTCTGAGATGCCACTTGCCGACAGTAATGATGGGCTGCATGGTTTTCAAATTTGGTTGAATATGCCTGCAAAAGACAAAATGCGCCCAGCGCGTTATCAAGACTCTGGCGAGCTAGTTTTGCCTGAATTTACTGAAGCGGGTGTGCACTTTAAAGTGTTGGCCGGTAGTTGGCACTTTGGCGAGCAAACCTTGATATCGCCTTTATCTGAGCTGGCTGGTAGTGCAAAAATCGCTGATATTACATTTAAAGCCAATGCTGAAGTTGCTTTAAACCTCGGTGCTGATAACAATGATAATCAGTTTGTTGGCGTATATGTTTACCGCGGCGCATTGCAACAATCATCGTTAACTAGTCGTGAGCCAAACCAGCAACATGTTGAGTTTCCAGCCGGGCAATTACTGGTAGTAGATAGCCAAACACCGCTGCAGTTGCAAGCGGGTGGTGATGGTGCAGGGTTGTTACTATTAACAGGCCAAGCGATTAATGAAACTGTGGTGCATATGGGACCGTTTGTGATGAATACTCAAGCTGAGATCCGTCAGGCAGTCGAAGATTATCAAATGGGGCGCTTTGGCCAAATTAACGAGTGATAATTTGCAGCACTTACATATAAATGCGAGCGAGTATGCTCGCATTTTTATTGGCTAAGCCTTACTATCCAAATGATAAAAGGTATATAAATTTTAAGTGTTATATCACTGAACTTAAATAGTGATTAAGCTTATTGGAGAGGGTTAATGGCGCTGTGCTTAAATATGTTTTTATTGCCGAATGAGCACATTCGATTTTTAAAAGCGAACCCACAAATGCTGGATGCTTATTTGCAAGGGCTGCAGCCTGATGTTACTCAGCTACATCAAACTTTATTCAGTAAAGTGATTAGCTTATTTAAAGGTGGTATTGAGCAAACGATTCCTAAAGAGTGGCCATTAGCCAATATAGCTATGATTGGCCCAGAGGTTAATCATCGCAATGTCGATTTACACCATTATATTGTTAATAATACTGAGGCGCGGGTAAAGGGCGCTGGCAGTGTGTTTCAAACTTGGCTAGATATCAGTCATCACGACGCAATTAAAATGGATGCAGCCAATGGGTCATTTGCGTTTAAAAGCCATGTTTTACCTGAGTTACAGCAATTACTCTCAGAGTTAAATGAGCAGACTGTGCGAGATAGATTCGATGCATGGCTGTTTATCCATAATCCAGATTACCAGCCACAAGCAATAGAATATCAGCAGCTATGGCAAGGTTATCAGCGCTTTAAACTTGGCATTTCTCAAGCGGTTGAACAGGATTTGGGATTAATGTGGGTAACGCAGTAAAGTGAATCGATTGAACAGTAGGGTTACAGCATGAGTTTATTTAAGTTCGGTCTAAGCGCAGATAAATCCGCGATGATTAAGCGCGAGTTAGGTAAAAATGCCGCGGCATACTTTGCAGCTATGCAAGTTGCTGAACAAGCCTTTTTCGCTGAAATAACCAATGAGCAGAACCAACACTCTTTAGCTTGGTTGCAATTGCGGAGCCGCTTAATCACGCGTATCGATGATAGTGATCTCGCTCGCCTTGATGATTTTGATATAACACGCATCCAAAGCGTTACTCCGTCGCTCAATGGTCAGTTACGCCAGGTAGAGGTGGTAAATTTATCGACATTAGGTACAGCAATTGAAGATATTAGCAGCCAGGCTTGGATAGGTTTTGATACGGAAACCGCCGCCACGTTCGAAAAGGGGCGACGTAATAGCAATCCGATTTCATTAATCCAAATTGCCACAGTGACTCATTGTTACCTGTTTAGAATGCAAGCTGAACATATAGAGGTATTCAAAGCGGCATTAAAGCCAATTTTGAGTGATGATAAACAATTGAAAGTTGGTATAGGTTTGCGCAGTGATATTAACGCTATGAAGCGTGATTATGGGATCAGTATTAGCCATATACTGGATTTAAATTGGCTAATGAACCAACTTGGCGCACCTAAGCAATTAGGTACCCAGCAGATGGCTGCGACAGTTATAGGCTTAAAGCTACCGAAAAGTAAAAAGGTGACGCTATCGAATTGGGCTAAACCCTTATCTGAGCCATTAACCGAATTACAACTGCAATACGCAGCTGCCGATACATTGGTGGCGTTAGATATTTTGCATGGGCTGATTGAGCAAATCGCACCTTTTAAAAGTTTATGGCCAAAATCATTATCTCAGCGCTTAGCTGAGCTCGGCTGTTAAGCTTATTTGCCAACTCTCATCATTCATTTTAGCTTGCTAACTGGGTTTGATTTTTAAAGTTGCTTAGCACTAAATACTGCAGCAGATAACAGCTGCCAAAATAACAATAAGTCGTATGACTACAAGGAACCAATCAATGCGATATACAGGCCAATTAGTACGATGGAACGATGCTAAAGGTTTTGGATTTATTCACCTAAAAACAGACTCTAAGACTGACGCTAAGACACAAGCTGATACCGAAGTGTTTATTCATGTATCAGCATTGCAAAATAAGCAACGCCGACCGCTGATAGGTGATGTTATCGAGTTTAATATTTGCTCTGATAATAGTGGTCGTCCAAGGGCTGAGTTTGCGCAGATAGATCAACACGCTGCTCTGCAAGCATCTTCTCAAGCGCTACCTGCCGATAGTGCGTTAGCAACGTCAGCAAATACTGAGCACAGCAAAGCCGTTAAAGGTGTGCTTATTCGCATTATTTTGATGTTAGTTGCACTGGCTATTGCCAGTTTTGCGACTAATAGTGTTATGGCTGCTAGCCTTACAATACAACAAGCCTATGAGCAGCAACAAAGTAATCAGCAAGTTCAGGCATCTGGGGTTGTGACTCGAATTTTACCCGATGACAATGAAGGCAGTCGTCATCAAAAGTTCATTGTTAAGCTGGCTCATGGCCAAACCATTCTAATCGCTCACAATATTGATTTAGCGCCAAGGATCCCTGCTTTAAATATTGGCGATACGGTAACATTTTTTGGTGAATACGAGTGGAATAAGCGCGGTGGTGTTGTGCACTGGACCCATCATGACCCCGCAGGCAGACACATTGGCGGCTGGTTAAAACATAATGGTAAAACTTACCAATAGTTGCTCTTACCGCTTACAAAACCACCTACTTCAATAGGTGGTTTTGTTTATTGCTCATCTAAACATATCAAACGTTAAAGCGAGCGTTGCATTAAGCTAACCTCAAGTGTTACTCGGATATTTCCCTTGACTATTTATTGCTGCGATCTTGTAGCGAGTGACTATGCCGTGACAGCCGCAATTGCTTGAGCAACAGCTCCCCAAACTGATATAAGCTTAAGCCACCTAGTACAAAACCAGCGCCAATTATTAGCGATTGGCTAATAGCCTCATTATTAAGTAGAGCGCCTAATATCATTGCAAATACAGGGGTAATTAGGGTGACTAAGGCTACCGTGCTGGCATTTAGATGCTGCAAAATATAAAAGTAAGCAATAAAACCAAGTAAAGAGCCAAATACGCCCAGATAAACGATGGCTACAATTGATCGATCTTGCCAGCTAGTAATAGAAAAGCTGCCATCGAATGTCAGCCAAATCAATGCAAACAATGGCGTTGAAACAATCAAGGCTCCAACTGTGCTAGCTAAAGGGTGAATATTAATTTTTACGGTTTTTATTAATACGCCACTCAGACTAAATAGCACGACAGCAATAAGCACTAGTACTAGTCCTATCCAGCTACCTCCATCTATTGATAATTTTGATGAACACACTATAGCTAGGCCGATAAACGCCAATACAAATGCCGATATACGCATCATGCTAAATTTGGCTTCATTGAGCAGTCGTTGGGCGATTAACCCTGAAAGTAGCGGAGATAAGCCAAAAATAAGCGACATCACCCCCGAAGGTAAATATCGAGCGGCAAAATAGCTCAATGACATACCACCAACAATACCAATGGCGGAAAATGAGTAAAGTTTAAAAGCAGTAGCTGTGCAAGGGAGCCTGATGCGGGCGAGCAATAAAATACCGATCCCAAGTACCAGAGCAATCAGCATGCGCAATAACACCGCCAAAGTTGGATGCACGGTTTCACTGCTCCAAACAATACCTAATGGCGTTGTAGACCAAACTAACACAACGGTTAAGAACGCTATTGGAACTAATTTAGGTAACGCAGCGGTAGACATATTATCCTCCTTGCAATGCTCACGATCGTCCATGAGCGGCTCCATTCGTATACAGATAAATGCTGTCTGAATGATGGCTATAGTTAAACCGAAAGCAAGCAAGGCGGGGGATGAACCATACCGCATTGCTTACTTTGCGGTATGGATTCGAGAACTAACTAAACGACTCTTATCTCTCCGCTAATAAACATAGCCAAAGCACACAGCGATTAAGTCGCAGTGTTAGGCAATGTTTTAACGAATTAGAGAGCTGTAAAAGTGTCATGTATCGCTTAAATATATAGGAAGTTATCGAAGGCTTAATAGTCTAATTGTTGCCCACTATAGTCAATAAGCAATGACTAAATAAACGCTAGCTGAAAGCGCTTTTAATATGAGTATTATTCAAGGTCAAATCGATTGGAAAGTTGTCGAGAACTAAAAGTGCCAAGAGGGAGGTAAAGCAAGCTGCAAGTTAATGAATCTTGATTACAAGCTGAAGATAGTCAAAAGGGGCAATGCCCTTAAGCGTTTGCCCCTTTTGTTTGCGGTTATATGACCCTTTACCTTTTTTAGGTTTTTCAGTACGCGTTCTAAATAGCGAACTGGTTACTATCGCTTTCAAAGCGTTGTCTTTTATGCTGCCTCGGCCACTTTCATGTTCAAGTGGTTGCAGCAGTTTTTGATGCTTAGCCATTAATAGCTCCTTGAAGTTATTCACAATAGAAAAATAACCCCGACCAAGTAATCTTAATACTTTGTCGAGGTTACATTATACGCTGTTTTTTGCAGCTAACTAATAGTGTTGCTAGTTAGCTGCAGTTTATCTTCAGTGTCGTCGCTTAGTTAAGTCAAACTCGATTTGGCTTAGAAGATAATGGTGTATAGGTAGCCTGCAGCAATCGCCATACCTAAAATCACAGCAAGGAACGCAGCAATCATTTGGTTTTTAAAGATAGATTTCAGCAAAATAACTTCAGTTAAACTTGCACCAGCACTACCAATAATCAATGCCATCACCGAACCTAACGCCATACCTTTAGCCACTAAAGCTGAACTTAATGGGATCACCGCTTCTGCACGAATATAAAGTGGGATACCAATAACTGCTGCAATTGGAATCGCATACCAAGTACCTTCGCCTGCATATTTAGCGATTAAATCAGTTGGAATAAAGCCGTAGATAAACGATCCAAGCAAAATACCAATCATTAAGTAAGGCAGTACTTGTTTAAAATCCTTCCAAGTTGAGCGCCATACTCGCATCCAACGGCTGTCTTCTTTTACTACTGCAGTTGAACCACAAGAGCTTGTTGTGCCGCAGCTAGTGACAGCTTCTGCTGGCGTTGAGCAGCAACTTGTATTTGTTACAGGAGCCACTTCTTTTGGCGCTGTAGTGCAGCAGCTAGTTTCAGCTTTGACCGCTACTTTTGGTTTATCGCCACAGCTAGTACCACAACTTGAACTATCTGCTGCTTCATAAGCTTCAGGTTTAACGTAACGCTCAAACCCTAGTTTTTCTAGTGCATAACCGGCAGTCACAGATACCACCATAGCTACAGCAAAATAGAACAACGCAACTTTAAAGCCAAAGGTCACAATAAATAGACCTATGATAATTGGATTTAATAATGGGCTTGAGAATAAAAACACCATCATAGGGCCAAAACCTGCTTTTGCACGCAACAAGCCTTTTAAGAAAGGAATTGTTGAGCATGAACAAAACGGTGTTATAGATCCCAGTAGTGCAGCAATGACATAGCCTTTGCCTTTTTTCGAGCTCAAAATGGATTGTATTTTCTCAGGTGGAATATATTCCTGCAGCAATCCAACAATATAGCTAATCGCGATGAATAGTAGGGTTAGTTCGGCAGCAAGGAATAAAAACATTCCGGCAGTGTCTTTTGCCATTGCCATGATTTCAGGACTCATAATCTTTACCTCAATACTCTTGTTTGTTATTTCTAGAATCGTCGAAATAACGAAGTTGGGCAAATAATAGACCTATCAAAAAAATAGTCAATAAATAATTTCGATAAATACCGAAATAAATTTAATTAAGGGTGTAAACATAAGCTATTTTTGATTGGCCTTGTTGTCGTAAATAATATTATCTATGATAAAAATACAATGTATTTGAGGCAGTTATCATGCTTGATGCGATATGCTTATTCGATGAATTGAACCCTAAGACTTACTCAGTTTTTAAATTTCAAAAGCTCAGTGAAATTGATATCGAGCGCTTTCGTCAAGCGCTAGTCTGTCCTGCATGTCAGGGTAAGGCTTATTACCGTAAAGCTTCTAAAGATGGAAAAGCTGCCTGTTTTGGTTCTCGCTATCACCAAGCTGACTGCATTGAATTTAAACCATCAGCAGCTAAAGCGCGTGAAGGGTTACATGCAATTGAAGTTAATCAGCTTATTGTTGATAGCGATGCAATGATGATTGATTTTAGCCGAGCTTCACGCCTAAAGCCTCGCAATAAACAAGCACTCGTCAACAGTAAACCTGAGGTCAAAAACAAGCCCGAACCAGTAATTGCTCCCAAAGCAGATGCTAAAACCGAGCTTGAAACCGCAATATCTGCAGCTGGAATGATACCGAACAAGGGGGCCATAGAAATTGACGTTGATTCACAACCGCTGACGAGCGAAAAGCGTGTTGCTAATACTGGGCTCGAGAAAATTTTAAGTAGCTTGATGCGTGGCAGTGAGTTGGCCACATCGGATTTGTGGGTGTATACAGACAGTAAGTATCGCTGGCGAGCTAAAAATCTATTCGTCAATTTTGCTGATGCAGAGCCAACAGAAAAAGGTGCTCCTAGAATGTATTGGGGAACAATCTCTCACACAGATAAAGACGCCCTTTGGCTTAATCCGGCTGACAGTAAAGATGTAGGCATTCCAATTGATGGTTTTGCTGAGCAATTAAAGCGGCGTTTTGGGTTAACTGAGCGACGAGATTTTGAAGGAGCAGGTATTATTTTGCTCGGTAAGTGTTTTTGGAATAAAGCCAAAAACCGCAAAATTATTCAATTGTGGAATAAAGACCTAAATCGTATGTTTATTTCTAAAGTGGAAGACAACGAATAGGTTAGTTTTGCTGTTGATTGATAACCATACAAATAGACGGTGATTTTGGTGAACTTTACTCAGAATGGCCTATAATTTTTGATCAAATAAAATTAAATTTATTTAAATATTTTCAGTGTTTTGGCTGTTTCGTTTGCTTAGGTCTTATAAAAATTCAACCTTAAGGGATATTTATTATTGACTCAGGGGCAAATGGGGATTATTTTCTGCGCGATGTTTTTACTAGGGCGCTAAAAATAGCCCGTAAAATTCAAGGTATCGGCAGGTATCTCAACGGTAGAGCAGCAATTAAACTTCGCAAATAATTGCGCGAGTTTGGTGATTAATTGCCATTTTGGCACTTTATTTATAAGGACGTTAACGCATGTCTGAACCGACAGCATTAAGTCTTATTCCACCAGTGGTGGTTTTGGTGTTAGCAATTTTGCTACGCCGCCCAATCCTCTCTTTGATTATCGGTGCGTTAGTTGGTTTGGCCATGTATGAGCCTGAAAACTTACTGACCAATTTTGCTGATACCTCTTTATCTGTGATGACCGATGAAACTATCGGTTGGTTGATTTTAGTATGTGGTGGTTTTGGTGCGTTAATCGCACTCCTCGTACGTACTGGTGGTTCAATGGCATTTGGTCGCTATGCGCTAAAGTTTGCCAACGGCCAAAAGTCATCACTATTTATGACCTTTATCTTGGGCGCAATCATCTTTATTGATGACTACTTAAACGCGTTAACCGTTGGCTCAACCATGAAGCGAGTAACTGATAAATTCAAAGTTTCTCGTGAGATGCTTGCTTATGTGGTCGACTCAACTGCTGCACCTGTGTGTGTATTAGTGCCTTTATCTACTTGGGCGGTATTCTTTGGTGGTTTATTGGTAGATAACGGCATTGCGGGACAAGGCCAAGGCATTGCTGTTTATATGCAAGCGATCCCTTATATGCTTTATGCATGGCTTGCCGTTGCTATGGTATTGCTGGTTATTTTTGGCATAGTGCCGGCATTCGGACCAATGAAAAAAGCGCAAATTGCTGCGGCTGAAGGTAAGCCAGCAATTAAGCAAATGGATTTAGATGAAGTACAAACTTCAGATGAATACGCACTTAAAGCAATTGAAGATGAGTTCAAGCAAGCTGATAACGGCGGTAAGTTACATAACTTCTTTGTGCCAATTTTATTGTTAGTCGGCTTTACTGTGTACTTCGATATTGATGTGCTAAAAGGTTTGATTGCAACGTTAGCAATTACATTGCCGTACTATGGTTTGCAAAAACTGATGCCACTATCAGAAATGATGGATCAGATGATTGACGGCTTTAAGAGCATGTTGCCTGCTATTGGTACTGTTATCGCTGCGTTTATTTTTAAAGATGTGTGCGACAAATTAATGCTACCTCAATATGTGATTGAGAGCTTGAGTCCGTTTATGACGCCGCAATTGCTACCAGCAGTTGTGTTCTTAAGCATGTCTATTTTGGCATTCGCAACGGGTTCGAGTTGGGGTATTTTTGCGGTTTCTATTCCGATTGTGATGCCGTTGGCGCAATCTGTTGATGCCAATATCCCATTAGTTATTGGCGCGTTATTGTCGGCATCATCATTTGGTAGTCAGGCCTGTTTCTACTCCGACTCCACAGTGTTAGCTGCTCAGGGCTCAGGGTGTAACTTAGTTAGCCACGCCGTCACTCAGTTGCCTTATGCACTGATTGCAGCGGGTATGACATTTGTTGGTTTCTTAGTTTTGGCTTAATGCTGTATTTAAAATATCTTATGGCTTTAAAAGACCGCACTAATATCAGTGCGGTCTTTTTTTTGACGTAACTAAAGTTTACTTAAAGCTTTGCTTATGTTGACGTTGAATTACGAATGCTAACCTAAGCATTATTCAAAACATAACCATCTAGTTTGCCTTGAGAGATATGTTTTAAATTTGTTGTAAATTAATACTAAATGTTGACGCTGTAGTAATAAAGTTGTAATTTCATTGCTGTATTTGGCTGGTAAAGCTGGATAAAAATAGAAACTCAATCAAAAGAAATTGAGTTCTAAATCAACAAAGGGAATGATAATTATGACGTGCATAAGTAGTTTATCTAGAGCTGTTAGAGTTGCTTTGTTAGCAACTACCGGTGCAGCATTAATGACAAGTACAGGGGTTTACGCTGAAGAGCAAGAAAACGAAGGCTTTGAAAGAATCGAAGTAACAGGTTCTAAAATTAAGCGTATTGGTGAGTTATCACCTACACCTGTAACAGTAATTACAGGCGCGCAAATGATGGATATGGGTATCACTAACGTAGCTGATATTCTTAACAAGCTTCCATCGTCAACTGTTGGTATTTCACCAGAAACATCAAATAATACGATTTTTGCAAGTGGTTTGAACAAAACTGACTTACGTGGTTTAGGTTCTGATCGAACTCTAGTACTAGTAAATGGTCGTCGCTTTGTTGCCGGTTCAAATGGTGACTCTGCGGTCGATTTGAATACGATTCCAACTGCAATGGTTGCTCGTATGGAAGTCATTACTGGTGGTGCATCAGCAGTATACGGGTCTGATGCTATTGCGGGTGTAATTAACATTATTACTCGTACAGATGTGCAAGGTGTTGAACTTGACGCATCTTATACGCAGCCTGAGCAAAGTGGTGGTGAAGAAAGCCAGTTCTCTATTACAGCAGGCGGTAACTTTTTAGATGATAAGTTATCAACAGTATTTAACTTTACTTATGCTGAGCAAAAAGAATTACGTCCAACAGACCGAGACTTTCTAGATAATCCTGTAGGCAGTATCTACAACCCTGATACTTCTGAAGGTGCACCAACACGTATTCCTTATGAAGGTCGCAAGCCTCTATCTTGGATTAATGAAGCGGGTACTTTCTTTGGTGGGGACGGTAAACAATATACCTTCGGCCCCGATGGTGCCATGAGAGAGTTTGATTATGGTGAAGGTCTAATCGAAGGTCCTGGTAACAATGGTAACTACTGTGGTCCAAGCTGTGAAGGTTACGACCCAGTAGATTATGGCTTTATTCGTACGCCGCTAGAGCGTATGGTATTTACTTTAAATACTGATTATGAGCTGAACGATGATCATAAGATTTTCACTGAAATTACTTATGTAGATTATCAGTCAAACGGTGAAAGCACGCCTGTATTCCACACTTATAACCCTATCATGGCTGATAATGCTTTCCTTCCTGAGGAAACTAAGCAATTAATGGCTGATACAGGAATGGGCGCGCTAAACCTTTACCGTATTGATAGAGAGTTTGGTAACCGTACCTATAACCAAGATCGTGAAACTATGCGTTTCCTTGTTGGTATTGAAGGTGTTATCAATGATGATTGGGATTACTCTTTCCACGCTCAACGCGGTCAGTTAGAAGAAACAAGTCTTTGGAAAGGTGAGATTTGGGCAGATCGTTATGATCAAGCTAAAGATGCAATCTTCGATGATGCTGGAAACATTGTATGTCGTGATGCTGATGCACGTGCAGCAGGTTGTGTACCATTAAATCTTCTTGGTGAAAACCAGGCGAGTCAAGAAGCGATTAACTGGGTTAGCACAAGTGCTGGCCAAACAGCTAAGACTACACAAACTAGTGCAGGCTTAGTTGTTAGTGGTGCACTATTTGACTTACCTGCAGGTTATGTAAGTGCTGCATTCAGTGCTGATTACCGTAAAGAAGAGTCTGAAACAAATCCAGATCAAGAGCTAATTGATGGCACTATTTTTGGTAATACTGCTAACCCTATGCGCGGTGAGTATGATGTAACTGAGTTTGCAGCTGAATTTAGTATCCCGCTACTATCTGACATGTTCCTAGCACACGACCTAGGTCTTGATTTAGCGTATCGCTGGATGGATTACAGCACTGCTGGTCAAGATGATGCTTGGAAAGTTGGCTTGAACTGGGCACCAATTGAAGATCTACGTGTACGTGCGACTAAATCAAAATCAGTACGTGCACCTAATATTGGCGAGCTATTTAGTCCTAAAGGGCAAACTTTTGCTAGCTTTACCGATGTATGTGACAAAATTAACGTAGAGCTAGGTCCCGATGGAAATCGTAAGAAAAACTGTCAAGCTGCAGGTTTACCTGAAGGTTGGAACCCTAGCGATTCTTGGTACTTAAGTAACCACCCTGGATACAACGCAGGTAACCCAGATCTTAAAGCTGAAACCTCAAACGATTACACCATTGGTGCGGTTTACACTCCTAGCTACCTAGATGGTTTCTCGCTTACAGTTGATTACTGGGCATTTGAAATTTCAGATGCAATTAACTACATCACAGTTGGTACTGCTGTTAAATATTGTTATGACTCAGAGTCACTAGACAATATCTATTGTGACCTATTTACTCGTGATGCAACTTCAGGTGATATCGTTGACTTTGTTCAAAGCCCTGTGAACTCAGCATCATTTGACGTTAAAGGTTTAGATATCGAGAGTCAGTACAACATTCCAACTGATAGCTTTGGTGATTTCCGTGTTCATGTAATCGCAACGTACTTAGAGCAGTGGGAGTTTAACCCAACTGGATTTGAAAGTGATTTACAAGTTGAAGTTGGTCAATATGAAGATCCACGTTGGAAAGCGATGTTTAGCTTAGGCTGGCAGTATGACGCGCTAAATCTAGAAGCACGCGCTAACTACCGTCATTCAGCTGTTGCTGATAATGAGTGGAAGCCTGAGAACAACAACTATAACGATATTCCATCGCACACAGTTTGGGACTTCACAGGATCATATGACTTCACTGATGACTTTACATTACGCTTTGGTATCAAGAACGCATTTGACCTAGAGCCGCCACGTAACCCATATGTATATGATGGTGACGGTTACTACGATACAACAGGTCGTGCATTCTTCTTAGGTGCAAACTACAGACTTTAATTTGAGTTAGCGATAACTCACTAGCAAAAAAGAGTCGAATGATAAAAGCCAGTAGCAATCGCTACTGGCTTTTTTGTTTATAAGTTAGGTTTTAAGAGTAGCTATTAACTAATATTGTTCTCAGTAAAAGAGTCTCTGAGTAAGGTTATTAACGCGCGAGTTTTCTCTGGTAAAAACTGCTTAGAAGGGTAGATCAGTGTCAGTTTAATTTCAGGTAATGGCCCATTGACTAAGACTTGGCTTAACTCGCCAGACTTAAGGGCATCTTTGACTAAGATGGTCGGTAGTAAGGCTACACCTTTGCCTGTGGTTGCCATGTGCTGAATTAAGCGTAGATCATCGGAACATAACCTCAGGGTAAGGTTATCAGGTAGAGATGCCTGGTTATAACGGCTAACCATCAGTGGGTGATGAGTAAGCTCGCTAAGCTCTGTGATATTTGGATGACTTTGCAGGTATTGTTGTGAGGCAACTAAACTGCTGGGAAAACGCAGCAGTGTTTGCTGCACATAGTCCTCGTTCTGCACTTTTACCCCATCGGGTAAGATCTGAATATCGACGTTTTGTCTCTTAAGATCAATGCTCTCTTGGCAATGCAGAACCTCTAGCTGTACGTCTGCAAATTGCTCAAGGTACTTTTCTAATAAGAGAGCGAACATATTTGAGGTAATAAGTGCAGCAGGTACCGCCACTCTTAACACGCCTTGTACCGACTTTTGTTGATTACTCAGTAACTTGGCTGCTTGGGCGACACCCGTTAAAGGTTGATTGATTTGCTGATACAGTAAACGGCCATTTTCAGTGAGCTCTATCTTACGAGTGGTGCGAATGAGTAGCTGGCAACCTAATGACTTTTCTAGCTCTTGTAAGCGTCTGCTGACTTTTGAACGTTGTAGGGATTGCTGTTTAGCTGCTGCACTGATCCCGCCATGCTGCACAGTCAGTACAAATAGATGCAAGTCATCCATACTAATATTCATTGTCCTACCTATAGGTTGCAAGTGGTCTATTTATCATTCTATTTAATCTAATTAGTAATATCTATACTACACAGCCCTCAGATTGACCTTGGATTGATTCATGCAAACCGCAGAACATGCTTTTCGTCGTTGGATGCAAAGCCTCATTTTTCTTTTTGTTATTTTGGTCGGCTATATCGTGATTGCAGATCGTTTTGCGCCGTTAACCACTGAAAGCAGAGTGCAGGGCTATGTCATTCAATTAGCTTCTGAGGTCACAGGCACGGTTGTTGCCGTGCAGGTTGATAATAATCAACAGGTCAGTAAGGGCGATAAGCTCTTTAGCATCGACAAGCAGAAATACCAGCTAGCAGTGGAGAAAGCACAGCTCACTCTGGAACAAGCTTTTGAGCAAGAGCAGGCCATGTACGCAAAAGTCTCTGCAGCAAAAGCCAATGTGGCAACCAGTAAAGCGGCGTTTGATAATGCCAATAGCGAGTACTTACGTATTAGTCAGTTAGCTAAGCGGCAGTTGGTGTCTGTTTCTATGTTGGATAATGCCTTAGCCGACAATAATGCCTCACGTTCAAGCCTCGATGCGGCTAAGCAAGAACTGCTAGCACTTAAGGTGCAACTTGGTCGCGCGCCGGGACAAAGTAACGGCGTTCTTTCGGCGCAAAATGCACTCAAGCAGGCCAAGCTGGATCTTGCTCATACACAAGTGTTTGCGCCAAGTGATGGCGTGGTGACTAACCTGCAGCTTGAAGTTGGCAGCACAGCCAACGCTAACATGCCTCTACTGACTTTCATTCCTACTGATTCGTTGTGGGTTGCGGCTGATTTTCGAGAAAAGGCGGTGGCTAAGATCAATAAACAGTCAAACGGACTAGTGGTATTTGATGCTTTTCCTGGGGAAGTATTTGCTTTTAATGTGCAAAGTCGAGACTTTGGTGTAGCGGCGGCGCAGCAAAGCCCAAATGGGCAATTGACTCAGGTAGAGGTCAATAATCGTTGGGTCAGAGATGCTCAGCGAGTCAGAATTAATCTTGCTAGCGAGCATGCGTTACCTAAGCCACTATTTGTCGGATCGCGCGCGACAGTGGTGCTATACCCAAGTGAAAACGGGCTATGGGGCTTGCTTGCTAAAGTGCAAATTCATCTTGTTAGCCTGCTGCACTATATCTATTAAATCCATTGCTTAATCTAATGATTTTAGTTGGAGAAGGAGGTTGTTGTGCAGCAAGAAACCTTATTAAAGACTAAGCGGATCTGGTTTGGTACTGTTTTCGGGCTCGCGGTCACTTTAGTGTTTGGCTGGTCAAATGGCATGTTTGCCGCATTGCTGCCTATGTTTGTGTTAACTCAAATTGATAGGTGGAATAGCGGTTTAATAGCACAGTTAGTGATTGCTGTTATTTGGGTCTGTATTCAAGTGACCTTCATTATAGGTTTTTTTCAGCCATTCCCCTTGTTAATGACGCTAGTGGTGGCGATTTTGCTGTTGTGTAAGTGCATCGCTATGACCCATAAAAGCAGTTATCTTTTTGGTTATATTGGATTACTGATGGGCTCAATTCTGCTCAACTATGGCAGTTATCAGGGCTTTGATTTAGAAGACTTTGTGATGGGGCTGGTGGCATCGGCGCTGTTAACTGGGCCAATTGTCGCACTGGCATTTTACCTATTTCCTGAGCCTTGCAACATTCAGCCTTTGTCGAATTTAGCAAACCAAAATCAAGCGCAAACCCATAATGACAATCAGCGTAAAGATCATTTAGGCATGGTCAGGCAAGCTGCGCTTGGTTGGATAGTCGCCATGGCGGCATTTATTTTGTTTCAGGTAGCCGATCTAAATGACTCGCTATCAGCGCAAGCTTCAATATTGATAGTGTTAGCGCCAATGACGTTTATCGGCTCTATGGCAGTGGCAAGAATTAGAATACTAGGCACTTTTCTAGGCTGTTTAGCTGGGATGATATTACAGCTGACTTTATATAGCCTAGCGAACAATATGATTTTGTTTTTGTTGGGCTTTGCTATTGCTGCGGCGATTTTTTGTCGTTGGCTGGCGATGGGGGGGATAAAAGCGGGAATTGGCTTTTCGGCAATGTCTGCACTCACGGTGCCATTAACCAGTAGTTTTGTGCCTGAGCAACAAGATGCCTTTTTCTCTATCTGCTATCGCTTTAGTTCTATTGTTGTCGCTGTGGTGGTGACTTCACTAATGATATGGCTGGTGCACCACTTTTTAGTACGGGTGATCAGGTATAAGCCATTAGCCGCTAGTTCGGTAACACGATAAGCGGCTAATACCTTAAGATAAATTAGATCTCATTAACCATGAGCTTGCTGCTTACTTTAGGTTCAATAGCCCAAATACTATTGGGCTCCCCCAGTGCCGTGCGGCGCTGAGCTTTGATTGCTGCGAGGTAAAAGAGCCCTGCAAACAGTAAAGCCATTAGCTCAATTAATCCGCCATTAAAGTCAGCAGGTGCCCAAGATGTTAATCCCGGAACCCACAGGGTTAATAGCGAGCTTATTGGGATTAATAGGCAGCTCAGTGCCAGCAGTTTGAGTAAGTGAATTGCTGCAACAGCAGCCCCCCGTGCAAAGCTATAAATAAGCGCGGCAAAGAAAATCAGGTAATAACAGCTTAAATAGTGTTGATTAATCTGCTCGTTGAACAAATACAACCACTTAGTCGCAAGCATCGCGCTACTCACCCCAAGCATAGAGCCCAAACAAATGCCAATGGTGAGTGATGACATAAAGCGCACAGAACGTTTCTGTAGGGGCTGTTTTTGGCGCCGCTTTTCAAGCCAAAGTAGGTTGCCACTGTAAAATAAAAATGCCCCTAGTAAACCAAGGCTAAAGTAAATCCAGCGAGTAAATCCGCCGCCATAATTACCAAAGTGCAGCGCAAAAAAGCTATTCACGATATCGCCATATAGGCCATCAGTTGCTTGATGAACGGTGCTAAATTCTACTTTATAGGTATAAGGGTTAAGATAAATATAATCGCTATAGCCACCACGCATCATGCGATCATTGGCAACAACTTCGACAGCGAGGGAGGGAGCGGTACTCGATAATTTAGTGTATTCCATGCTCTTAATTTGGTAATCACTCGCTAGCTGATTAATCCGTTCGATATGCTCATTAATCGAAGGTAACTGAGCGACGGAGTATTCTATGTCTGACTTGGCTCTTGGCTCAAACATGGTTTGCTCACCATAAACTTGCTGCAGCCCACCATAAAAAGGGTCGTGAAAAGCAAACACGACCACAGTCCAAGCTATAATGAGGTGAAACGGCAAGCTAACCACACCCACAAGGTTGTGGCTGTCTAACCAAAAGCGGTTGGCACCTTTATGCTGTCGTAACGCAAATAAGCTTTTAACTAATGTTGGTAGTAATACAATGACTCCCGATACCAAAGCAATAAAGTAAAGTAGCGCCGCTAGTCCTAAAATCAACACGCCAATATCTTCATGACCAAGCTTGCCGGGGATCGCTGCTGTGCGATGTAGCTGATCGATAAGCTCGCCTAACTCATTGCTAGTACTTAGTTGAGTCGTAATATTGCCATCATCATCTAATGTTGCATGGCGTAAGCTATCATCGAGTCTAAAGCCACGCCCTCCGCCTTTTTCGTACCAAGTGAGTGGCGATAAATCCGCAGCAAAATTTACCTTAAAGCCATCAGCAGCTTTGTCGTATTGATTAACGGCTTTGGCGATCAATTGATCGTAGTCTTGTATCGCAATTGGACTTAGCTGAGTGTGAGGTGGCGTCGCCCATTGTTCAATTTGCGGCTTGAACATGGTGAGTGCACCGGCAAAAAAGGCGATGAATAATAGCAGTCCTGTGGTGATCCCTGTCCAAGTATGAATCGATTGGTAAGTTCGCAATACATCTGAGCGAATTTTCATTGTAACCACCACAAACAAGCAAAAATTGAATAAACCAGTGCATTAGCACCTAATAACGTTATAAAGGCGGTTTTCGCACTGCGAAAGAGAAATACACCTGCCAAAATGGGTAACCAGATCAGACTGATCATCCACATATTGAACTGCACTTTTACAGGGGCATCGATACCACCTGGGCCGAACCATGCAAACAGGGCGACGCTACCATAAGCAAAGCTTAAGCCTAAAAAGATAGCTACAAAGCTTTTACGCCACCAATGAGGCTGAATCTTGTGTTGCTGAACACTTGGCATTAGCACTCTTCTCGACTATCAAACAAAGTAGAAAGCGGCAGAGCGATTAACAAAGTCACGGCTGTAAATAACCAAGTAAAGATTGCCGCTGTGGGAGTAAGTAGTTGCCACCAACTTAATAGTGCAAATAACAACAGACAAGCGCCTAGCCAAGCGAGCACTTTAGGTTGTGGTTTACGCAGCAAGCGTTGATGCTTACTGGTGGCATAAATCAACCCACTACCAATCGCCGTCAGAATGAGTGCGGCCAGTTGAAACCCTTCCATTTGTTTCCTCTCTTGTGATCAATATTTCAGATTTTTGTAAATGGTAATGTAAATGTGAATTGTTCGCAATTGCGAGTTATTATCATTTACTGTAAATTACTGCCGCAACAAATTGATACTAACTGTAACCAGAGGTAACCCATGGAATTAAGGGTGTTTAAAAGAAATCTTGTCGTCACAGCTATCTTATGTAGTCCAATTTTTGCGCCAGCTTATGCTGACAATATGGTGCCTGATTCAGGGATTGAAGTGATTACTGTATATGGTGAAAAGGTTGAGCGTAGCTTAAAAGATACCACTTCATCAGTTGCGGTTATTGATAAAGAGACCTTAGATAGTGGCCAATATCAGTCTGTTTCTGCTGCATTGTCAGAAGTGCCGAATATTGTGGTCACCACTGGTGCGGTTCCAGATGTCCGCGGCGTAACGGGTAATGGTAGTGCGACAGGTTTTAACTCTTTTACAGGTGGTGCTAAAGCGCGTGTTTCGACCTTAGTTGATGGCGTCGCTGAGCCTTTTGTTGCTGACCTTACTGGTGATACAGGGCTTTGGGATATTGAGCAGATTGAAGTATTTCGCGGCCCGCAGTCAACCATTAATGGCCGCAATAGCATTGGTGGTACCGTGTTTATCAAAACCGCCGACCCGACCTTTGATTGGCAAGGTGCTGCTCGTATAGGTTACCGCGATCAAGATAGCTTTGTAGATAGCGCAGTGATGTTGTCGGGCCCGATTCTGGAGGAGCAACTGGCTTTTCGTATTACAGGGCAAAATGTTACTGGCAACACTTATAACAAAGGTGAAGTGTACGATACTAATCCAAAGACTTTTGATCAAAACGAACTGAACACCAATCGTTGGCGCGGCAAGCTACTGTGGCAGCCGGCAGGTCTTGAAGATTTCAGCATTCAATACAGCTTTGCATATAACGATGAACAAGGTGACTCTGGGCGTAACTACTTTAAAGGTGACGACCCTTGGGCTTATGAGCCAATTTTTCAGCGTTATATTAAAACTAAATCAAATACCCACTCAGTCAACTTTGATTACCAGCTTAGCGAGGGCCAAGCATTAGATCTGCTTGTCGCTTATATGGATTACGATTGGGGTTTTGATTCTTACGAGCCTATTGCCACAGACGAAGCTACCGTGGCAATGAATGATAAAAGCTACACGGTTGATGGTAAGTACAGCTTTGGATTAAATGATAGAGATTTCAATGGTTTCGTTGGCCTTGCTTATTACAAGCGGGAACAAGACTTTAGCAGTGTCGGCGGTTTTAGTTATGGTGGTGACGACAGCAGCACTTCATCATCTATTTACGGTGAGTTGACGTTTGCACTGGCTGATAAATGGTGGTTAACCGCTGGTGGTCGTGTTATGCGCGACGAACAAACTCGCAACTTTGCTATGCAGTTTCGCGGCAGTAGCGTTGATGAGATCTTAGATAAAGCCAAAACCGTTGCTTTACCTAAACTTGTGCTGCAATACGGTTTAAGTGATAGCACAACGTTAGCCTTAAGTGGTCGCCAAGGCTATAACGCTGGTGGTGGTGCATTAGCACTGACGCCGGGTGGTGGTGATTACTACTATTACGATGAAGAGTCGGTTGATACCTATGAACTTAGTTCGCGTAGTAGCTTTGATAATAGCAATATCAGCTTGAATGCTAACTTGTTTTATAACGACTATGACGGTTACCAAGCTTCAAACAGCTTACGTCGGATCACTAACATCGATAAAGCCGTTACCTATGGTTTAGAGCTAGAATTTATTGCCATGTTGGGCAGTGATTGGCAATTGGTATCTGGAGCGGGTTGGTTAGAGTCTGAAATCAAACAAGCCGATCCAAGTTATGGTGACATTATTGGCAACGAGTTAAACTCTGCGCCTAATTTTACCGCCAATTTAGGATTAAAATATTGGTTTAATGATGAAATCACCTTCGGTGTATCAGGCAATTATGTTGATGAGTATTTTGCAGATATTGCCAATACCCCAGAGCGAGTTGCAGGAGATTACATCATAAGCCGTTTAAATATTGATTATCAAACCGACCAATGGCGTATAAGTGCCTTTGTAAACAACCTGTTCGATGAAAAAGCACTGACAGTTAATGAGCCGCCGGGGCGTGGTTATGATCATGGTTACGCAGCAATTGTTGACCCTCGCAATATCGGTGTGTCAGTGATGTACAGTTTTTGATCGCTAATTTGTAGTAAGAAAAAGGAAGCCTCGGCTTCCTTTTTTATTGCTCAAAAATTTACAAGAGACTTTCAGATGCCGTTAACGATAGCGGTTTTCTGCCTGAGGTAATGACCTCGTCTTTTGCCGCGAGCCAGGCAAAACCACCCCAGAATAAGCTGCATACAGCGCAAATCATTAAAGGTAATTGCCAGCTACCAGTTTGCTCATGAATCTCTCCCATTATCATTGGGCCTGTCGCTGCAACCAGATAGCCTAAGAACTGTGCCATCCCCGATAATGTTGCTGCCTGATAGGCACTTGAGGTGCGTAGACTAATTAAAGCAAGTGCAACAATAAAACCGCCGCCAGCCCCAAAGCCAAACAACATTCCCCAGATCATAGCTTGAGATGGTATCAGCAACAGCCCTATGATGCCGACAAACGCCATCAGAGTCAGAGCTAAGCTAAGTAAACGTTTATCTTTAATTCTCTCCATAAATGGAATAAGCACTAAAGCGGGAACGGCAGTAAATAGCTGTAGTACACCATGAATAACGCCTGCCTGATGATGACTGTAGCCCTTGTCGAGCAAAATCGTTGGCAGCCAGCTGATAAATATATACATGAGGAACGAATTCAGAGCTAAAAAGAGCGTTATTTGCCATGCGCTGCAGTTTCGCCAAAGGTAACTATGGCTTTCCAGTTGCAGAGTGTCTTTGCTTGGTGCGGTATGATTTTTTAACTGTGGTAGCCATACTAGCATCGCTATAATAGGAAATACGACTAGGCTTGCAAGTGCAACGGCCCAACTAGGGATCACATTAATCGACAAGCGTTCAGCAAATCCTGTTAGTGGGATAGCTAAGCTGGCGCTTATAGCAGAACCTGCCCCCATCATTAACACATATATTGAGGTGATGGTGGTAATTTGGGTTGGGAAGTCGCGTTTAATTAGGCTAGGCAACAGCACATTTGCAAAGGCAATGCCGGCACCAATAATAATGGTACCAAGAAACAATGTGCTAGAAGAGCCAAATGAACGCACGCACAGTCCACTTGCGACAAATAGTAAAGACAGCATTAATGCTTGCTCGAGGCCTAATTTTCCGCCTAACTTTGACGCTACAGGTGAGAAAAATGCAAAAGCCAATAACGGCAAGGTTGTTAGCATTCCCGCCTGTGTAGCCGAGAGGTGCAGTTCAGCTCTTATGGCATCAAGTAGTGGTCCCACACCGGTAATAGGGCTACGTAAGCTGATAGCGATTAATAATATGCCAAGCACTAACAGTGCTTTGTTGACTATGCGAGAAGAATGCAAAAACGACATAATCGTCACCTCCGTAATAAGAAAGTGTGCTAGCTTACGCTTCTAATTACTTGCAGTATTGAGCTATAGTGACTTATTGTTGCTAAAAACGGTCAATCAATGAAACGCAAAGAACCATCATCACACACCTTTGACTCTGATGATTACCCACAAGCAGTGGTTGCTGCTCGTTTAGTTGCTGAAGAGGAGTATGCTGAAACGCCCGTTCATCAGCATCACAAGTGTCAATTGGTGTTTGCGCTTAGTGGTTACGTAAAGTGTAAGATTGCGAATGCAATCTGGATTGTTCCGCCAAACTGCGCGGTATGGATCCCAAGTCAGGTACCTCATAGTAATTTAGTCTCCAAAGATGCCAATGTGTGCATGTTATTTGTCGATCCCGCTATTCATGAAATGCCTGATTCTAGCTGCACTTTATCAATTTCACCGCTACTTAGAGAGTTAATTGCTCACCTCACTACGCTTGAGCAAGATTACCCAAAAAATAGTGTTACCGATAAGCTGGTTGATGTATTGATCGACCAATTGCGAATAATGCCAAGGGAGCATTTTGATTTCCCGCTTCCAACAGAGCCTAGACTAAAAGCGATTGCCAATCGCTTGTTGTCAGCGCCAGAAGATAGGCGGACTGTAGGGCAGTGGGCTGGTGAGTTTGCCATGAGTGAACGTACACTATCTAGATTGGTTAAGAACGAGATTGGGCTGACATTTGGACGTTGGCGCAGCCAACTACATCTTGTTTTAGCCCTGCAAAGGCTGGCGATTGGTGAGTCAGTTCAACGAATTGCAGATGATCTTGGTTATGAGTCCGTTAGCGCCTTTATTACATTTTTCAAAAAGACCTTGGGTAAATCACCCAAACAGTACATGAAGCAGAAAGACTAGTTAAATTTGACTGCTAACGGCTGTCTATATCGTTTTATTAAAGCCTAATGGTTTCTTTGTAGCTACCGCTGTAGGGTAAACCACACATCTCATCATAGGCCGTTTGATACTCAAGTTCAGCGGTTTGGTACTGATGACTTCGTAGTAATTGTTTAGCTTGAGCGAGTGACGATACACACTGAATACTCGACTCTTCGTTGAGTTCGATGAAATTGTTATTGCCATCCACACTACCAACTAAATAATGGGTAGCATCTGCTACACCAATGATTTTTGGCTGGGCGTTTGAAGGTACTAAAGACTTCGTAATCTGAGGACTATTCATACTCTGCTCCTTGTCGTTTTGATGCACTACGCCCATCGCTAATAAATAGTTCAAAAAATGCGCTAATTGTTTTCGCCAACGAAGATTAATTAAGTTTAAAAGTCGCTAGGAAAATATCTAGGTATACTGGCGGTAATGGCTTATTAGCCTTTGATTTTTGGAGTATAAATATGCAGTTTAAGACAGTTGTTCCTGCCGTTGTGGCGCTTAGTCTAAGTGGGTGTGGTTATTTTGGTGGCGATGAAAAGCAGCAATTAGAGCAAGCTTGGCTGGCTAAAGATGAACAATTGCAGCAAGTTATTGAGCAGATCCGCAGTCAAGGTATTGAAGCGGTAGCCAAAGGCGCCGATGCTGGCAGTGTTGCTGCTTGTGTGGCTGGCAAACTAGAAATGGATCCGTTAGGTGAGCTGGTCAATGTTGAAGGTGCATTAGTTGAATCGGCTAAAGTAGCTGAGTTAATGAGTGAGCTTGAAGGGCTAATGGAGCAAGATTTTAGCTTAGAGAATATGTCGAGCTTATTGCAAAAAGGCGCTGATGCAGCGGCTTACGCGAAACAAATTATTGCTGACCAAGGTATCGAAAAAGGTTTGGCGCACATTGAGCAAATGGCAACGGCTAGCGAGGAGTTTGCTAGTCAAGATTTAGGTGCGCATTTCCAACAGTTGCTGAGCGAGTGCCAGCAAAAATAAGCAAATTCCCATGCAGCTTTATGCGTCTGTTGAACTAGGTTGTTGACCAGCGGCGCAGCAGGTTTGCATGGGTTTTAGTGATCAAATCGAACTCTTGATTTTTTCCGTGCTGCTGCATAATGGCTTTTCTGGCGCAGTCGAGATCATATAGCATTTCTCTTTGCTCGCAGCCTGAAACAAAGCTTTCAATCCAAGTCAGGGCAGCAAGGCGTTGACCTTGTGATACAGGGTTTACTCTGTGTAATGTGGTGCTCGGGTAAACTATCGCATCACCAGCACTAAGCTTGTAGGGCAATTCTACTCCTCCAAGACTCATAACTAGCTCTCCGCCCTCATAATCTTCAGGTTCATTAAGAAAAATAGTGCAAGATATATCAGTTCTGACCATCTGCTCGCCATGCATAAGTGCGTCATCAATATGATTGCCATAGCCTCCATTGTCAGTTGAGCAGCTGACAATAAATGGCATCATTTTTTTGGCATAGGTTAGTGCACTAAATTGTGGGTGTTGGGTGAGTTGCTCCAATAAATTTAGCTGCAATTGCTCGTTCACTTCTGCAGCAGCTTGCCATTGCAGATTGTGTTTTACCCCTTGAGCATGCCAACCTGCAGTTTGCTTACCACAATAAAACTCTCCTTGAGCGATAGTATGTTTCAAGCGACTGACTTGCTCTGCACTCAATACATTTTTAATAACTTGGATCATAAAGTTTACCCAATAAAGCCCATCAAATGATGGGCTTGTGATTGTGAGGACTCAATTACTGTTAGAAGGTGTAATTGACGCTAAGGTTTAATGCGCGTGGCGTATTAGGTTGTACAGTCACCCAGTTTGCACCAGCCTCTACACGGTTTTTATCCAGTGCGTTATTAAGCACCATGGCAAAGCGCCATTTATCGAGTGTGTAGTAAGCGCCTACATCAAACTCAACATAGCTTGGTAAAGTGAACTGTCGGTCATTACCATCAGTTTTGTCTGACTCGTAGCGAATACCTAAGCTAAATGACAGCATGTCGTTAACGTTAAAGTTATTCCATAACGCAGCAGCGTGTTTTGGTGTGTTGTTAACTTGTACGTCTTTAAATTCACCAATAGTGTTGTGCGCATCAGTGTAAGCATAACTTAAGGTGACGTCGTAATGGTCGTTAAGGAAGTAGGTTGAATCTATTTCAACACCTTGTGACTCGAAGCTTTTACCCGTGTTTTGAAGTAGTTGCCATTGGTCGTCAACTCTAACGAACTCGGTACTATTCTCTCTTTCTAGACTGAACAAGGTTAGTGCAGCGGTAAAGTCACCGTTGAGTAAATCTGCTTTAGCACCGACTTCATAGTTAAAGCCTTCAACCGGTAAATACTCAGTGCCATCTATACCATACTGGCTGATGTAACGAGCGCTAACGGGTTCGTACGCTCGGCTCATTGTGGCGAATAGGTTGATATCTTTAGTGATGGCTTGGACAACACCAAGATCCCAGATCATATCGTCATATTTCTTGTTATAGGTTTCGCCACCGCGCTCCTCAGTTTGTTCTTGAGCGATATAGCCAAGGCCTGCGACAAAGGTTGTGCTATCGGTAAGCTTGATACGATCTTTAAAGTAGATATTGGTATCGGTTTGATTTTTATCTCTGGCGTTTACGTCAAATAGGCTTGATGGAATTTCACCAACTAACTGGTTCTCAGGGTTAGCAACTGAAATGATGTTTTTACCTAGCGCGTCATCATTCTTTTGGAAGTTACGCGCAAAGTTAACTTTCATATCACGGTAGTTGTAACCAAGCAGCACGTGGTGTTCCATACCGAATAGCTGTGAGCGACCTTGTAGGCTGATATCAAATAAATGGTAGCTATCGTTACCTGCGCTATAAACCCACTTACGATCGATAAACTCATCACCGATTTCATTGTCTAGTCCTGAACTATCAGAAATGTACAAATCGAGTGCGTTAGATTTGGTTTTGTTATAACGATATTGGCCAGCAAGCGCCCATTCTGAGCTAAACGCATGATCAACTTTTAAACTAAAGCTCTGTGAGTTGTTGTCACCGTTATCTTTTTCACTACCATAGTATTGGCCGCGGTTCATCGGCTCACCATATTCGCTCAGATCACCGCTAAAATAGTTACTGGTAAATACACCATCTGCGTAGCCACTGCCACCAGTTAGTTGGCGGTCGGCATATTCAAATCGTGGTGTAATGCGAGTATTGTCGCTGGCAACCCAAGTAAAAGCGAGATCGGCTAAGGTTTCAGTTTGCTCGCGGCGCTCTTGGAAGTGATCGCCTGATGGGGTGTATTTGGCGAGTAAGCGATACAAGTAATCGCTGTTGTCGGCGATAGCACCTGTAGTGTCTAAGTTAAAGCTAGTGTCGTTACGCTCAAAATAACCCGTGTCGTCAGACAAATAGCTTTTATTTCTAACGCCAATGGTGGTTTCATTAAACTCTTGCGGCTTTTTGGTAATGATATTAATGATACCGCCACCTACGCCTGCGCCGTAAAGTAAGGCTTCTGGACCGCGCAAGAAGGTGACACTCTCGGCATTAAATGTAGTTGGTAAGCGCGAACCTGTACCGCCTTCACCACCTTGTAAAGAGCGCATACCATCGACCATAACCGTATCGATTTTTGTGCTGACACCGCGAGCATTATAGGTACGATCTGCTGGGCCATTACCTCTAAAACCGGCAACATAGTTGAATGCCTGTTTTACATCTTCAATAGCGCGTAGCTCAAGATCTTTAGCATCGAGAATGGTGACCGAGCGACCAACATCTTTTAGATCAACATCCATCTTAGTAACGGTTTGATCTTGGCGATTCATTTTATTGGCACGCTGACCATGAACCTTAATTCGTTCGATATTGTCATTAGCTGCAGCTTTTTCGCTAACAGGTGCTTGCTCAGTGGCGAAAGTGGGAGCGGAGATCAGCAATGAAGAAACGAGTGCACTATGAAGTAAATGTTGTTTGTTGGCTTTGGGTAGGGGCATGGTTTTTAAACTCTTTAATTATGAAATATTTGTTAACCTTTTGTTGGGGTGCGAATGATAATTATTAGCAATAACTGCGTCAATCAAATAAGTTTGCTTTACACATTGTTTACATAATATGTGGGTTATATAGCTAATTATTTGTATTTAATGCTTTTGTTTATAAGGAGAAAGTCGTAGTCCGTTTGACTTTTGTCGTAGAGAGCTTGTTACTTTAGCTAAGAAATAGTAGTAAATAGTAATTGACGGTAGGTAAGAAGTAACTTTGTAGGTTTAAGCTACAGGCGGTCTCTTTAATAAAAAGGAAGTAACAAAGCTAGACAAGGATTGCGAATACATAAAAACCTCCATTTGGAGGTTTTTTGTTTAGCTAATCGTTGATGTAATAAGCTAATAAGAGTTTACTTTACGGCTTTTACCTACTGAAGGTCGATGGTAACGACGTTAGTCACTCCAGGTAGCAAAGTCAATGTGCCAGTAGTATAGAATTCACCTTGGCTGGATCTTGCTTTCAGATAATATTGACCACTATTAATCATTATTGTTTTAGCATAATGAGCTGAAACAGATTTTTGTGATGTCCAGCCATTGCTATCAATTGCATACAAATAGCTGCTGCTTTTCATGGGGGCGCCACTGTCTTGTTGGTATGAAAGAAAGCGCACCATGGTCATGCCTTTAGGGTTTTTTTCTGACTCAATTGAGCGGATAGCACCATAATTTCGTTTTGTTCTATCAGAATTTGTAATATAGATATTTTCAGACGCGGTTGAGTATTGCTGTTGCTTATGGCTGTACTCAGGGGTAGACGAGTTAGTACTGAATGAACCATCGCTAGAAGAAGTCGTGGTTGATGCACCTATGGCGGCAATATCGGCAACTGAGCTAGTGATATTTCTAATGTCAGTACTTTTACAGGCGCAAAGGCTAAGTGCTAGGGCACAAAGAACAATCTTTTTCATAGTTTAATCCATTAAGTCAAAGCTTTAATCCTTTTAAGTAGCTGTATATATCAAAAGCAAACTACAGATAATTGCTCTCAAAAAGCTACAGCCACTTAGGTTTGCCGGACAAAATAACAACTGATAAACAGACCGTCAATAGTAGTAAAGTCTACTTTTTACGATCTGTTTTTACAGATAATTATTAAGAAGTTACTTCTTGCGACCTAGTACTTTTACGCCAGCTTTTGAACCGTCAGAGTTACCAAATACTTCAAGCTTTTTAACACAGCGTGGGTAAGCGAATTTACGCCAGTCGGTGTATTTGTTTTTCTTTAGGTCACGGTAGAAGTGAATAGTCTTAGTTTGACCATTGTTAAAGGTCACTTTGATTTTTTCTAAATTTAGATCACGCTCGGCTTTTACGCGGATAGCATCTGTTTTACGGCAAATAAGCAATGGGATTTTTGCGCCGTGATCGCCGCTGCCTAATAAGATAGTGCGACCTAAAGTAATTTGCTCATCAGCCATAGCTGTATTGCTGATAGCTAGCATGCTGGCAGCCATCATAAGACCAGCGATAAAGGTTTTCATATTCATATATTCATAAGTGATTAAAAAGGGCGGCTAAATTAGTGCTTTGTTTGCTTTAGCGCTAGCTTATCTTGAGCGAATTTTGATCTTGCTAGCAATTATTAATGAGAGACTGGTTGAAGAGTCTTATTGTTTAAATGCTAGGCTGAAAACCTTGAGGTTTGGCTAACCGGCAGCATGTTAAGTTGATGAGCAACGGATATGTTTACGAGTTAGCCATGATGTTAAAAATACAGGTTTGATCGTTTAAAGGGTCTTGAGCTGACTTTCTAATTCTTTAGTTGTTTTTTGACTGATAAACTCTTTATAGAGTGTTGCTTTGTCAGTGGGGGCAATATTGGAATTTTGACCGACAGACTCATTAAATAACGCCGATGTGATGGTTTTAGGAACAGTAACTAAGGCGCAAACTTGATCAATATTATTAATCTTTATTACGGCGACTTGTTCTACCTGACTCTTTTGTAGAGAAACACTGGTTACTTGTTTGGCTATTTGCTCAAATGAAGAGCCTGCTGTTACTAAGCCCGCAGAGTCATCTAACTTTTGGAATGTTTTCTCTAACACGCTGGCTTTTAGCTCCATATTTTGCGCTAAAGTTGTACGTGAAAGTGATATTGCATGGTTACGGTCAATGGCAAAGTTTCCAGAACTTTTGACGCAGTTAGATGCTGAAAAACCATTTGCCGATGCAGGGTTCATCACCCATGCAGGAATATTGTTTGTTGTGTTTAATTGTGCTTGTTCAACGTTAGCATCTTGGCTTGCGCAACCAGTCACTAATAGTGTCATTAATGCTGCTGATAAAATCGTCTTATTCATCGTGTAACCTTTTGTTAGATTGTTGAGCTCTTATTTTTTTCGCTGTATGTCTTTAGCTTGATATTAACTTTTTCAAGATAATTACGCGTTTCTTTGTAAGGTAAGTTTGTCATTAAGTGCTGGTAAACTTGCTGCGAACTCATAGTGTTAATTTTTTTAACCGTCATATTTACACTCTTGAGTCCAAATGCTTTGGCAATATTGCCTGACCCGGTGTTATATGCTGCGATGACTGCATACGTTGCGCTTTGGGGATCTTTAATCCCTTTTAAGTATCTGTTTTTGAGGATCTTTAAGTAGGCTGTACCTGTTTCTATGTTGACTTGTGGGTTGTAAAGCTCATTTGCATTCATAGGTTTATCTTTGCCGCGGTAGAGTTTATTGACATCATGACCCGCAGTATTGGGCACTATCTGCATCAAGCCAAAAGCGGGAACGTGAGATTTAGCTTTTGGGTTAAAATGAGACTCTGTATGCATAATGGCCAGGATCAATGGTGCAGGTAGGTTTTGTTTGACACTTTCAACGTAAATATAGGGCATGTAATTTTTAGCCCGTTCAGATATTGCCGAAGTTGGAATATCAACCCGATACTGCACGAGTTTTATAGGGGCGCGCGCTAAGGTTTGTTGATTCTTTTTAAAGTTATCTTCGAGCTTCGCGACTCTTTCGATCTCATGGGCTTTCATTACGCGCTTTTGCTCAATGAGAACCTGCTCTTTTATGGCTTCATCGGTTAACACTTCGCTTTGTTCGCTATAAATATCTAACTGACTCATTTGGCGCTCTGTTTGCGCTTTTATCGTATTTTGTACGTGATTGATAACGTCACTATCCAGCTTTACATCAATGACTTTTGTTGTATCAGTCTTGGCGGTAATGGGCGTTGTCAAGCCAATGCTGGTTAGCAACTCTTGGTTTGAGACAATAACATTATTGATGCTATCAAGTTGCTGCTGTTTATTTACAGTAGATTCATTAGGTTTGATATCTATGGTTATCTGGTTGTTTTTTAAATCGATTACGGTGCGAGAATGGCTTTTATTATCGACCACTACAATCAAGTCTTGGGAGCTTGTTTTTGCATCCCCCCAACGTGAAATAGAGTCTTGCTGTTGCTTATCCCAATCCTCTAAATAAGCGATTTGCCACTGGGTAAATTCATTAATATGTGCTGCATACCACTGATTAAACTCATTCGAATCATCGACGCTCAGTTGACTGACTTCATGATCCAGTTCTGCAAAAGGGTCATTGGCTGCAACATTACCAACGAAACATAGATTAATGGCGATACATAAAATGCTATTTCGAAGTGTTATCAAGGTTTAGTTTTCCGTGGCAAGAATTAAAAATAGGACGACAAGTCATCGGCGGAAGCTTGCTCAAGCTTATCTATGGCATCATGGATATCATTGGCCAGTTGTTGGCAATTCGAGCTTTTACATAACTCAACGATAGCTAGGCTCGTTGTGAGTTGTTCTTGTTGCATCTTCCATTGGGCTAGCCATAACTTGATGTCGTCGCTTTCGACTTTGGTGATATCAACATACTTGTCAAAATAAGCCTCTGCTTTAACAGGATCTTGTTGTTGGAGTAAGAGAGTTATCATGCTGGCCCCATCCATGGATACCACTGGCTCCTTCATCAAATACGGCAATAGGGGTTTAATGGCTGCATATTGCTGAGTAGTGTAATAAGCAACGGCATAACTTAATCCGGTTCTTGCTAAGTTAGTTGATTTGCCACTGTCAATAATGGCTGCTGAACAAGAGGCTGTTAGGTTTGTCACATTATGGTATTGAATGTTATCAAGTTCGAATTGCAGATTGATCATAGGCCAGTCAGAGAAGGGGGCCTTAATTAGCTGGGCAGCTATCAACTTATTCTCATATTTTGCACGTAAGGGTAATGCGAGTCCTTTACGGCAGAGACTTTTCATTTGAGCGGGTTTTAGGGCTCTTTCACGCTCAATAGAGGCTGAGTAAAAGGGGGATTCCCCACTAACCTGATAACGGGTACCTGAAAACTCCCAGCTGTTGGCTTGATTTGCCATTGCTGGCAAGCTTATTAAGCTTGCCAGCAACAACCCAGAAGATTTATAGCTCATTGATACGGCTTACCTGACCTGAAGGGCCTTGCGAACTTTCAGCTTCGGTTAGGCCACCAGTTGTGTTGACCTTATGAGTACTACCAACATTACCTTCTCTTAATCTCTGTTTATTTTCAGCCGATGCTTTTTTGGCTGCTGCCTCTAATGAAGGAGCATAAACGGCTACGGCAAGAGACCAGTTACCATCGGAACTCGTAAATGTTTTAACAGACACACCCGCTGGAACTTTACCTGCTGCAAATGACTTGTATGCGTCTGATGTTTTCATATTATTGAGGAAAGTATGCTTATCTTCTGCAAGTACCGTAGCATCGGCAGGGTTGATATTGTCAGGTTCGTATTCGAACTGTTCATTCTTCTCAACTTGGTTTTCAGCAAAGCCACCTTGCCAGTATACTTCTTCACCTTGCATCACTGAGATCAAGCTGTTACGTGCCTTAGCCTGTGCTTGTGATTTGGAAGCGCTCAATAATTTACGTTGAACATTCTTGCTTCTATTTTCACGAATAATTGAGGAACCAAAACCAAGTACAAATGACTCACCTGTATCTGCGTTAGTAATCACTTTCGCGCCAACAGGAGGCATCACACCAGCTTGTAGATCATTGATAATTTGCTTAAAGATGATATTAGGTTCAGTTGTTTGGGTTAAGGCACCCACTTGACGTTTGGTTTGCTCACGGGTTTTTGGCGTAGAGATTAAACTTACGCGCACCATTTTTTCTGTTGGATCGTCAAAAACATCGAAGGTGACATAACCAACTAAAGCGCCTTTAACCGACTCGGCACAATTATCACTGGTGAAACTGTGGGTGTTGGCGGCACTTTCTGTGCCCGTATCAATCATGTCCGTCACCTCGGTAACGACAGTGGCGCATGCATTGCTCATGCCTTCCATATTCTCCACTAACTGCTTCTTAGCAATTTGGAAGGCTTTGGTATAAGCAGCACGTTTTGATAATAGTGACGCATTACGGTTTTCGTAGGTTTCGTAGCTTGCAGAACCTGTAGAAAGGATCCCGACTCCAGAGCTAACAGCAATCATTTTCACGCCGTCGCCGTCATCTTCAATGAGGCTTTTATGGGCAACTAACACGGCAGCCTTTGCGTCAGTTGCAACCACTAAACCATCAACTTCTTTGACATCTGAAGTATCAACGGTTTGCGCTTGATCTTCATTTGTTGCAGGCACGAGATCGTTGAGGTCAAAATCAACACTGGCATGGGCAGAGCCTAGGACACTTGCTAATACTAATGACACGAGCGTTTTTTTAAACATGAAAAAATATATCCTTTATGGGCTTACAGTACCTGAATTTGGTATTCATTAAGTACGCTGAGTTTTGTTTGGTATTGTGGCTGGTGAATGCGTAATGATGGCTCTATGTATTGGGCTAAGTCGTTTGCATTATTTAACGATCTAAGCTGCACTATGACTCTGCCGGATTCTGCATTAATTTTTATATCTGAAACACCATTGATTGCGCTGAGTAAGGTATAAAGCTGACCATGCTTACCTGCTGCTCTCTCCGATAAAATCAATTCACGGACTGGACCACCTCGCATCGCCATCTTATGAACAGAATCATGTAGCTGCTGTTTGAGTGCTTGCTGATTGTCTTCTAAAGCCAGATGGACTGAGGCCAACTCATTGAGCATGTCGGGCTGGTTTGGCAAAGTTAAAAAGGTTGGGTCGTTCTGCCAGGCACCGTATTGGTTACCAGCACGGTCGACTACACTTGCTCTAAGTTCAAGTTGTAGCCCAGAAGGGGTTATCTTTTCGTTTTCTAAAACCTGCAGAATGATACTCGCCGCAGCTGGTGACTCAGATAGATTGAATCCCATGGAGGCAAGCGCATCGGTAAAGATTTGCTTTACAATGGGAAGCTTAGCATCAATATAAACGGTGGGTTGTCCAAGACTTGTTATTAGCTCAGCCACTTTTTCTTCGATACGTTTTTTCTCAACAGTAATATCGAGGGTGACTGTCAATGTACCGTCTGGTAATTGCACTGAGCTGACTTCATTCCAGTGGCTTATTAGCCCTTGAGATTGCAAAGAGAGAGACTGTGTTGCCACCTCTTGCATATTAAAGTCATCAGAGTTCGCAGATGCCGACATATTTGAGCTCGATTGCTGCATAAAGCCAGACTTAACCATCACTCCAAGAACCTGACTTACAGCACGTTGAAATGCATCTTGCTCTGCGGCTTGGCGAGCAGTTAGACCCGCTTTGCTTTTTCCTTCTCCAACAACAACGACTGACATTGTTGGCTCCGAACCCCAGACAACATCTTGCTCGCTTTCTTGATCTTGATCAGCGGGGGGAGTCAGGCGCACTGTTATGCATGTATCATCCCCCTGAATTTCAGGCTGATCATAGTTAGCTCGAATGGTGCCTTGGGCAATCCCCGATACTAACAACTCTCGGCTCTGTTGATTATATTGTTCGTCAAACAGCTGAGCGTCGTCAGTAGAGAATGAGAATGAAGTTTCGCCTAACAGAAATAAGCGCAGACTATTTAAAGCTTGCGCCTTTGCTGCCTCTATTGCTAAAGCCCCACGTCCATATGCACAGCCTTGTTCAACAAGAGCCAGCGAAGACTGGCTCTTATCTAGCTCCAATGCTGAAGCTGACAGGCATACAAATAAGGTACTGAGGGCGAAGCCTTGAGTTAACCTTTTTGCACCCATGTACTACGTTCCTTCATAAACTCAATTGGTACCCCTACACTGACGGCAAAGATGCGGCGTTGACGGTCTGGACGATAGATGCCTGTTTCCGCTTCATCGCGTACCTGCTCTGCAAGATTACTGTCTTTCCAACGGATAATTTTGCCTTGAGCACTTTGCATGCTTGGGTTAACGGTTGCGACACCAATTGGTTCAACAAATCCTGCGCTATATTCAAACACCACCATTGTTTCGTTGGGTAACACCCCCGCATTTTGACCGCGGTCTAATGAAATACGGTCTCCTTTAATCCCCATCACTTGTGCAGTGGCTGGCATCTCTTTGAGTAGTCGGGTAAGCATGATGTCGAAGCTACGCGATGACATTTCGTTTAATACCGATTCAACATCCTTGCTGCTGGTGTAGTTAAAACCACGGTAGTATTCGCCGTTAGCAATGACAGTGGTATAACTGCTTTTTTCTCGCACATCGAAGTTAGAGACGCGGATTTTGCCAATATTTGGGTAGCTCAATTTTTCCCGGGTATAAGGATCGATTACACCGGTCGATATTTCCATTGAGGTTTGGAATAAGGATTGAGTTGAGCCAAACAGCATGTCGCCTGTTTTGAGCACATCGACTTTTATGATGTAATCAGTAGATAGTTTGCTCTTGCTGCTGGCCTTTTTAGCAACATTAACTGCGCCCTCATCAGCAAGAATCTCTCCCATCGCGGCATTCACAGAATCCGTATCTCGAGTCAAAATGCGGAAGCGGTTAACGCCTGCAAATTGGTTTTCAAGTGTGTTTTCTAGTGCTTTGCTTTGAAACTTGCCAATACTTGAATGCATCGCATTAAATACATCTGCAGACGTGCCTTGCAAGTTCTCGCTGACATCAGTTTGCACATCACCGAAATAGAGACGAATGGTCTTCTTGGCTAATGGACAGCGACTATCTTTCTCTTCAGTTTCATAAGAGCAAAATTGCAAGCCTTGGGTGTTGAAGTATGCAGGCACTTCGATGTCACTGTTTTCAAAATCATGTGCAGATTTGCCGATAATCAGTGATGAGTTTCCTGCATTACTTTCAACTGAATGTGTCTGGGAGACCTTAGTGCTCTGGCAGCCCGTGATGGCGATACCTATAGCGACTAAACAAGCAATTTTAGTCAGCTTCATTATGCTTTCACTTTCTCTGCTAATACTTTATCTAGATTTTTTAATTGCTCGATTGTGTTTTGATCCATTGAAATCAATGTATTGGCATCAAGGGCAAGCTCTGAACGAGCTTTTAGCTCATTGTATGCTTCAACGATAGGTACAATCTCTTCAGCTTCACCTTCTTCTTTTGATTCGTTTGAACCAAACTTAAGCATGCTATCAAGGGCGCCTCCTGCCGCATCGTGAGCGATCGCCGTAGCATTTTGTGAAGCAATGTAGGCGATTTCAGCAACTTGCAGGGTAATATCGGCAGCAAGTTCTAGGTTTTCATCAAAGATGTCATCTGAGGCTTGTTGGTACGCTTCTACTTGAGGGCGGATTTTCTTATTTTCAGGTTTTGCCGCATCAAAGTCGTTCATCGCAATAAGCAGTTCTTCGTCAGACTTGTCTGCGTTAACGGCTAAGAAACCTGCTACATCAGCATGCTTTGCAGCTAGAGTCGAGTAGCTATTAAATACTGCACATTGGCGCTCTTGAATTGACACCATAACCTTTGATGCTTTATCGACGGCATAAGAAACAGGTGTATACTTATCACCAAGAGTGGCGCAGCTCTCGGTTAGTTCTACTTTCATTTGAGCGCGATCAGCTGTAGATGATTCTGTACCAGTGATAGAAGCACAGCCAGAGATAACAGAAAGCATTAGACCTGCAAGAATGGTTTTTTTAAACATTGTTATGTCCTTTAATGTAGCAATGTAAATATTGATTTATTGTTTATGGTATTAATTATTTTTTGCTGTGCGGCATTCTTAGCTGACTCTGCGCTATTTGGCGACAGGCCTATTTCGGTCAGTATCTTTTGACTAACCGTTACGCTGGGTTTATTCGCTTCAAATAACTGTAAAAATAGAGTCTGCTTAGCGATAAACTGCTGTCCTTGTCTACCATGTTGAGTTTTGGCTTTGATATAAAGCGTAATGTGTGCATCTGCAGAAACTATTAATGATTGTGCTAATTTCGCCTTGATAGTTGATGCAAATAAATCTGGCGAAGAAATAATTGTTACACTAATACTCTGGATCTGCTTGTTTAGTGAGCGCTCTAAACTGAGGTGAATTTTATTTAAAGGGGCAAGGCTTGTTTCAATTAAACTAGGTACAAGTGTGATAGCATTCTGTGCTTTAGAAAGTAATCTTGACACCTCATTTAAACGGTTTAGATCTCGCCATGAGCTACCATTATTAGCTAATAAATCTGTAGCAAGTAAATGACTGTGGTTGATATCATTTAGTAGTTTATTAACCCATACAGTTTTATTGATTCTAAACTCATATTCACAAGGCTGTTGCTCACAACTTTGGCTAACTAACTCCATGTTACTGATTTCCACAGGCAGAGAATTAATGCTTGAATTAAGCGAATAGCTAGAAGTAACAAGGTTATCTGTTTTTTCTTGTTGGTTTTTTTCAGAAACCTCTACCTTGCTATATAGCTGTAATGCTAATTGCTGCTTTGCGTCTCGTTCTGCAGCACTTTGGTCGTTACCATATCCTTTAATTGTTAGGTATGTATCACTAGCATGGGCGCTCTTTGTAATGCTAAGTATTAGTATTATTTGTAGAGCAAGCAAAGTCTTAATTAGCGACTTCATAATTTAGTTAGCTTTTGTTATTTTTTATAAAATACGAAAATGCTATCTATATTTCAATTGTATTTATTTTGATTGAAAGTTGATTTTCTTGCACTTCTAGTCAAATTAATCGATTCGTGTTGTCGGGGAATGGGGGGTGTTGCTTTAGTTTTATTGGATTTTAATATAGTGAAGTCATGATTTTTTCTGGGATAGTTGTCTAATTAAACGTTTTTTGTTTTCATGCTTATAATTGGCGGGTTTATTCGTTTTCATGAATAATTAGTCATAGCTTCCTGTAATGATTTTTGCTGAAAATGTGATGGTGAGCATATAGATTAAATGTAATGTAACTTTTTAATAATTTTGGATTTATATTTTGTTGGTTATCTGTTTTTTGATTATGTTACGTTTAGAATTTAAATATCTTTTAATTGGATAGGTGGGATTTTTATTTTGTTGGATATCTGTTTTTAGATATATTTGGTCGGGTTATAAATATCTGCTAATTAAATAAGTCGGTTAATTGATTACTCTTTTGAAAATTAATTTATGAGGGCTTCATTAGTACTGTGGGGCTGACTAAGTGAACTCAGCTTCGTTGAAGGCTACTATGTTCATTAATGGAGGAGAATCGTTCAAGGATGGGGTAAATCTGAAGTGATGGTAATAGGATATGTTTAGAAGTGTTACGGCTAACTTGAGTGCTATTATTCATTAACAGCTAGTGTCGCTTCGATACTCTAGAACATGGAGTGTTATTTAATGTGTGTAATATAGCTTGGTTGGTATCTTTTGTTTGGTTTTTATGTTGTTATTTGGGGTTTTGGTGGTTAAATCAACTGATATTTGTCAATGAATTGGATTTATTCAACGTGACTTGGGTCATGTTTTGCGTCAACATATGCTAATTAAAGAAGTGAACGTTAAATTAGTATCTAGCTCTATTACAGCCATAAGTGGGCCAATATAGTTGCTTCATGTGAGGAATCAAAGAATGAAATCGGCAAACCCTAAAATTGTTATCGTGGGTGGTGGCGCTGGTGGTTTGGAACTAGCGACTCAATTAGGGCATAAATTAGGTAAGAAAAACCTAGCTCAAATTATCTTAGTCGATAGAAATCGAACTCATATTTGGAAGCCGTTATTGCATGAGGTAGCTACCGGTTCACTCGATTCAGCTCTTGATGGCGTGGTGTATTCGGCACATGCTGCTAAACATGGTTATCAATTTCAACTTGGTACCTTTTGTGGCCTAGATAAAACCACTCGGTCAATTTCAGTGGCGCCGATTGTTGATGAGGCGGGTAAGGTAATGTTACCTGAGCGTCAGATCCAGTATGACAAGTTAGTAATCGCTATAGGTAGCGTGAGCAATGACTTCAACACACCAGGCGTTAAAGAAAATTGCTTCTTCTTAGATTCACACCAACAAGCTAACCGTTTCCATAACGCCTTGTTAGATAGCTTTACTCGAGTGCATCAGTCAGAAAGTATCAATGTGCTTAATATTGCTATTGTTGGTGGTGGTGCAACGGGTGTAGAGCTGTCAGCTGAACTTTACCATGTAACTGACATGCTTAAAGTGTACGGTTTAAGCAAGATGACAGCCGATAAACTTAATATTCACTTAATTGAGGCGGGTGAGCGAATTTTACCTGCACTGCCTGAGCGAATAGCCACTTCAGCTAGAGTTGAACTGAGCAAGCTTGGGGTTAATGTGATGGAGAATACCCGTATAAGCGAGGCGACTGCTGCAGGCTTTGTGACTTCAGAAGGTAAGCTGATTGAAGCCAATATTATGCTTTGGGCAGCCGGAGTTAAGGCGGCTGACTTTATTAAAGATATTGGCTTGTTTGAGCTAAACCGTGCCAATCAAATTATGGTCAAACCGAATCTGCTCAGTACAGTGAGCGATGATATTTATGTTATCGGTGATTGCTGTGCCTGCCAGCAAGCAGATGGCAGCTTTGTGCCGCCGCGAGCGCAGTCTGCACATCAAATGGCAGAGTGTGTGGAAAAGAATATTCTCAATGAGCTTAAAGGTGAGTCGCTAGTTGATTATGTTTATGTCGACCATGGTTCATTAGTTAACTTGTCACGTTACAGTACAGTCGGTAGCTTGATGGGCAACCTGACTAAAAGCAGTATGTTTGTTGAGGGCAAGATCGCGCGTTTAGTGTATATCTCACTCTATCGTATGCATCAGCAGGCGATCCACGGCACCTTTAAAACGGTTGCTCTATGGTGCGCAGAAAAAGTGATGCGAGTGGTACGCCCACGTATGAAACTGCATTAATATCACATCTTTAATGCAGAAATTATAAAACTAAAAAGAGAAGCATTAGCTTCTCTTTTACGTTATAGCAAGCAAATTAGTGAATACAAGCGTAAGCTCTTGCTAACTTAATACAGCCTCTACTCGATCACGGATCTTGCGTGACTTCTCTTTAGCGAACAACGTCATAAACTCACTTCCACCTGTTTGCTTGGCTAAGATATCCACCAACGCAGCTTTAGAATCAATACGCAAAAATGGCAGTAAAGGCTTAATTTCATCGCGTTGTGCCATGGCGATAATGTACTGCCCCATGCATGGTTGATAGTGTTTGATCATATATAGCAACAGGAGTTCAGGCTTTACCTTATGGCTAAACAGCCAATCAAGCAGCGCTTGATAAGCGGCTTGTTCATAATCATCTTCATCGCACTCTAAGCGAGTCGCTAAGTCCATCTTGCCTTGTAGGGCAAGCATGTCTACGTAACCTGTGACTAGCCCGTCTGTAATCACTTTGTAAGCGCGATAACTGTGATTTGCTAGCAACTTAACTAAGCGACCGCAACGCTCATCGTCCAGTAGCCATACATATTGGCTCAGTGCATGGCTACGATACTCTTTTAGGTTGACTGTGGTTTCATAGCTCACATATTGGTTAAATTGCGGTGCAAACTCTGCATAATCTAGCTCGCCGTGCAGATAGGCCCATAGGTTTTGGTTAACTTGGTTTTGCCGTTCTTCTGGAGTAGGTAGTTTTTTGACTGCGTTAATCACGGTTTGGGCATCTACCTTATCATCGAGGATCACAATTTGACCGCCAACGTAGAAATTACCGTCTTTAAACGCGTCTTTGTCTGCCACTAAAACCAGTAGTTCATCGCCAACCAGCTGTAAGACCTCTGTGTAGATCCAATCCATTCTATCGTTCTTACGGCTTTGGCTAATATCGGCGTTAGGATGCAATTTGACCTGAAAGCGTAACTTTTTAGGCAGCTCAGCCTCGTCGGTGACAAAGTCAGAAAAGATCACATTGTCGCTAAACTTGCTGGCAACCACCTCTTCCCATGAGTTTTGATTAAGCTTAATAAAGTCGGCTAGACATTGCTTTAGTTCGTTATCGAGAGCAAAAGGCATACTTGGGAAAGTCATTGCAACATGCTTATGAAAATCGAGTTTTATTGGTTGATAGCTATAATCTAATCCGCGTAATAACGCCTTAGCCTTTTCCTGCGCTATTGGATCTATTGGCTTTTCAGTGGTTAAAGCACCTATTAACTCGACTAAGTTTACGTAATCTTCAGTGCGAGATGAGCTAGCGCTAAATTGCTCAACTTGATAGGCCAAGGTAAAGGCTTTATCTATGCCATGGCTGTTTAACATATCGAAAAAGTTGCGTTCATCGACAGCTGACTCAAATCTCAACTTGCGGCTATGTTCGCTGAAGGCTTTAGCAATAACATGCACAACTCTGATAGGTGCCATGGTGATCAGCAGTTGCCAAATCCGCTCAGCATTAATGGCTTCAGGGATGTCGAGTTGTTTTAGCCATAAGCAACTTAGGATCACCCGTTGGTAGTCATCATCACGGTCATCTAAGAAGCTATAGCTTTTTTGCTGCGGGCTAATTTTAGGGAAGTATAAATATGTCTGACGACAGATATTTTCGCTATAAAGGTGTTGGTTTAATAGCGCTATTATTTGTTGTTGATCAAGCTCAGGATGAGGATCGGTAAAATAAGCTTTTAGCTGTTGTAGCTCTGTATCATTGAGGCCTTTTTCGGTGAAAGGACCATCTCCTAAGATATCGGCATTTTCGAGCATCAAGTTTACAGCACGCTCAAACGTGCCATTGAGTTTGTGCTGCAAGGCTTGAGTGTATTCATCATCGCAATTTTGCTGTTTATCTTTAAGTAATAGGTAAGCACATAGTGTGTCGATACCTAACTCATCTTCAGGCCAGTCTTGGCAGTTTAAGCAGGCGCGATTAGCAAATAGCTCGTCAGCTTGTTCGAGCATTTCTGCAGAGATCTGGCTATAGCCAATGTCACAAAATTCATCGAGTAAGCTTTCTAATGATTTTTGTTCTGCTCTACTAACTCCATTAGTTGATTTTTGTTCGGCACCAGCTGGCATGAAGCGTGCGTAGTAATCATCAACACTGATAATGGCTTGATACTCTGTCTCACCGGTTAGCAGGTCGCACATTTCGTCATTAAAGGCTTGTAGGCCAAAGAAGCGGTAGAAAATGTCGACAAATCGTAATAGGGTTTGCGCACTGCGTACTTGGCTTTCTGGCTGACTGTTAGCCGATGCCAATGTTATATTTTCGGGCTTTGGATTGACTCGGCTGATAAAGCCATTGATTTCAGCTTCGTCCATATCCTCATCATTATCTTGCAGCAAATCTTTTGCTAGGAGCTCCATCACTTCATGGAAGTTATCGCGCACATGGTCAAAGTCGTCCATATCCCAGCAAGACTCTTGGATTGCTTCAAAAAAGGTTAATGCGTGCTTTTCACTATGTGGGACGATGTTAAAGTATTCAATATCATCAAGGATCTGCGGATTTTCGCCAGTAGATATGTAAGCCAGTAGCGCGTGGCTATTTTCAAGGCTCAGCATAAACTCGCTGGCCATCTTCAGTCCGCCTAGGTACTTGTCGCGTGCTTCTTTACGTTCTGCGCGCTCAATTCGTTGCTTTCGTTGGTAGGCAATGCTGCCTGCATAACAACAGAGCTTGCCGTTAAGCTCCTGCTTTAGTTGGTTTTGTAAGTTAATGGCTTCATTTTCAAGACTATCATGAATGAAATGTTCGGCTAGCTCACAGTTCATTTCTTCTCGGTCTTGACCACAACACTCGGCGATTAAGGTGATATATAAGTTGAGGATTGGCTTTTGTTCTTCCAGTGAGTCATGCTCGCTATAAACCAGTGCGGGCTGGGCATGAAAGCGTTGTTTAATCAGCTCAATAAAGCGTGGGTATTTATCCGGGTTAGCTTTTAAGTAATCACCAAGAGGTTGGTATCTTGGTGCCGGTTGCTCCCAATCACTGCCGTAAAAAGCGAATCTAAAGCTGTGATTATCACACCAGATAAAGGCGTTGATCATCGCCTCACACCAACCATGTTTTCTGAGTAGGCTTAACAGCATATCGCCATAGCCAACTGCATGTTCATCATCCCAGTATGGGATAAAAAACTGCGCTAAATAAATGGCGTCATTAGCGTCTTTTGCTGCCATCATATAAAGCGGTTCTGCGCCAAACACTCGCGTATCATCAAGCCACATGTCACTGGTGTCGTTTTCAAAGCGGGCATGGTTAACCATGGCTTGTGCAGTCTTACGTAGCTGTGGGGTGAGTGAGTCATGCTCAAGGGCTAGGGCAAATAATAAGGTCTCAGACAGATGCAGTTGACGTTCATCACTGACAACATAGCTACTCAAGTGACCACCATCTGGGTTTAACCCAAGTGCATCCATTGTTGGCTGCGTGTCTTGTAGCATCTCTAGTTGCAAGTGTTCAGTTGTGCCGCTGCTGTTATCCATAAACATCAAGTTGAATCGACCGCTTCTATCAAAGGCTTGATGTGCTTCTAGCTTAGCTTGATAGGTTTGTAAGGCTTGCTCGATGCTGGCCGTGCTGTGGTGGTTAAACTCGATAACTTGTAGCTGGCTAAATGTGCCCATACTAACGTCCTGTTAAAACTGAATGAAATCCATTGGTTATGGATTCAATATTGAGATGCCTCCGAGGATAACTTATTGCTTTTTTAATCACAGTTACCATTGTGTAAAACTTGTTGCTGACTTGTTTGTTTATCAAGCAAGTTTATTAGACTGGGGGAAATAGTTTTCAGTACGAATACAATTTTTAATAATGTATAAAAGGCTACTCACTGAGCAGCCTTTGATTTTAGAATTAAGGGGGATTATAAAATGGATTAACAGTTAACTATCAGTGTTATTTATTGTGATTATCTCTGCTTTATTTTGGCTTAAGGCTCCTACAATTGTTATTGCTAAACGTGTATTTTGCCAAGTTTCAGTTGGCAAGGTATCTGGAATAAAGCTGTATTTACCTAAGCTTGTTTCTTTTAACTCCCCAACGCAGTTTGCTTCTACTTCAAAACCAGCACTGCAAAGCAAGGCATAATGCCAAGGTACTGAGAATGCAGTTACTTTTGGAGGTGTATAGCCTAGATACATGATCTTATATTTAGCAGTTTCGGCACCAGTGATCGGTAGGCCTGCACTGTCATTTAGATTGAAAGTAAAACTATCGTTTGTTTTATCAAATTCAACCTGAGTTACAGTTAATGCTGTGGCAGCGTCAATATCAATAGATGGTGTTGATGGCGAGTCATCGTCATCACTATCACAAGCTGTTAATGCAAGTGTTAGCGCCAGCACTGGAAACAGTTTTTTCATGAGAACCTCCTAGTGACAATCAGAACAAGTTAACTCTTCATGTACAGGCACACCGCCAGCCATATCGTGTGAGCTATGGCATGATTGACATTCAAGTGTTGAATTTACATCTGTTCCTAAATAAGCGTCTGGTTCGCGAGCTGTAGAGCTATGACAACCGGCGCAGTCTTGGTTTGCTGGTGCTACTAACTCGGCTTCTAAAGTTCCTTCTAAAGATTGATTTAGGTAGGTTACTAGCATATAAGCGACTTCAGCTGTTACCTGAGCACAACGTTCGAATTTAGCTTGATGACTAGATCCAAATTGACTTGCTTTAGACCATAGGGTGACAGAGGTATGGCAAAGTGTTGAACCTGCGATTGATTTACCGATTAAATTGGCTTCTAGTAATGTTCCATCGTCAGTTTTGCGTGTAGGAGCCCCAATAGCGGTTAAGAATGCACTATCTCCTCTTGGCATCTCTGATTTTTCATAGAAGCGAAATAACGCTCGGCTTACCGCTGATTGATTGATTCCTGCAAGTAAATTGATCGCCATAGCTGCCGCGTTAACACAGCCGCAAATAGAGCCTATGCCAAAGACACCACCTTTACCAAAAGTTGCCATATTGGTTGGAATCGCAGCAAAACGACAAGCATCTTCGTGACCAGCATCAGCAAGAGACTTTATGATGGCATCAAATACACCGTACATACATCCGCCACGGTCATAACCGGCGTAAGCTTGTTTCGCAACGGACATAGGGTCGAGCTTTATGTAGGTAAGTAATTTTGCATCATTACCATTACTTCCAAAATCGATAGCCTCATTATTGCTGCATTGAGTATTAGCTAATACAGTTGGAACAAAAACACTACCAGTGCTAACAACGGAGAATGTAGCGAATTTCTTTAAAGCATCACGTCTATTCATCATTTTTATTTCCCTATTATATTTTCTGCGACTTATATTTCGCATCATATATTTAGAATTAAATTTAATAGTGATTTGTGATCTGGTGCGATAAATTTAAATAGGAATATTTTTTATATGTTTAAAGCCAGTTTTTTTTAATTTTTTTAGCGGTATAGCTTATTTCTGTTTTCTATCTTTTGTAATTTTAACTAGTGTTAAACGTAAAGCTGGTTTTGAGCGGAATTTTTATTTTGTTTGTGATTCTTTTACGGTGGCGACAGGGTTTAGAATAGGTTTTGTTAAATTAACGGCTGGTTGAACGCTTATTTTAAAAATCGGTTTTATTTCATGTTTCCTTATTTTATTTATCTTTATGTTGTTATGAGATGGGAGTGTTAAAGTTGGTGTATTTTTATGAGAATGATTAGCAGGTTTAGATTCGGTTTTGATAGAAGCGGCAATGGATTTTTCAGTAATTAGCATGCACTAAACTTAGCATATTGGGTTAATGTGAAATGCATAAGTATAGCTAATTATATCAGGCTGAAATTTTATTTTAATTGGGGGTAGAGGTTTATTAGTTTTTGCTGATTTTGATAAAACACCAACAAAAAGTGCTGAAAATGAGACCGACCTTAGAAATTTATTAACTACTACCTGCTATACCGCTCATTTACTGTATATAATCCCGCGCCCTAATTAATTCTTCGCTAATTGCCTATTCTATTCATTTAAAGCAAGCGGCTTATTTATATACTTTTTGTGAGCAATCATGATTAAAAAATTCCTTTTAGTTCCGCTAGCGCTATCTGTGCTAGCGGCGTGTGGCGGTGGTGGAAGCAGTGAGTCAGAGCCATCTGGCAAGCAAGTTTTAGGCTCTGTAGTTGCAGACGCCTATTTGTTTGATGATAAGGCGCTGGCTCGAGTTAACTCTCGACGTGGCACAAGCTATAGCGCTGAAAATGGCGAGCAGGGCGAGTCTGACTTAGCAACATGGCATGTATGCGGCGCGGCTTATAACAGCTTAATTGAGCCAAGTTTATATAACCAGGATTACGATCAAGATGGTGATGCTGACACCAACTTAACCGATGATAAAGGTAATCTTTATTACAATATCGACCTTAATGGCGACAAGCTAGGCGAGTTGAATATCGTCACTGCCAGAGAAGGTATTTATCTGAATGTTGATGTGAGCTGTGACGCTAAAGCAGATATAAATATTGATAGAGATTTTGATGGTGTTAGTGATTTAAATATCGATGTTGATGGCGATATGGTGGCTGATCGTTTAATTGATATCGACGGGGACGGCGAGCCAGATTTTTCTTATACCGATAGCGATGGTGTGTCACTTGCTGGGGTCAAAGTACTGCTGCAAGGCAAATATGGTCAGTTTGAAACCGTAACCGATGATAATGGTCAATTCTCATTTGATCGCATTCCAACTGGCACTTATACCCTAAAAGCTGATGATGTTGCTCTTGATGGTTCAAATATTTGGACTCGCACCATTGTTGAAATTGAAGAGTTTGATGACTCGATTGGTGCGTTCAGAATGCACCAAGATCCGATTATTACCCAAGTTAATGTCAATAATGAGCAGACATTAACTGGCTTGTGGCAAGACTTCACTTGGTATTCAAGTCATATTGACACTGAGTATTCTGTCGGTGATACCGTTTCGGTTGAAGTGACTGTTGAAGATCCTAATCAACGTCCTATTATCGCTAAATTTAGTGCAGACTTAGAACTTGGTACTGAGGAAGTCATTGAAGCTGAAGGTGTATTTAAGTATCAACATCAAATCACCGAAAAAGATGCTCAAGAGTATATGGTAAATATCATGGCTGAACTGAGTAATGACGATGGCTTTTTCGGCTTAAACGGCCAGACGGACGTTCAACTTGGTGCTCAGTTTATGATGGCTGATTATGTTGAAAGAGAAGAGCTAGAAGTGGGAACGGTGACCGTGGGGGAGGAAGTTTTCAATAATCCACCGGACTCAACTTATATGCTGGTTGAAGTGCAACAACCGATTGCTATCGATGGCCAAGTACAAATTGATATTGAAGTCACTGGCCCGGATGAGCGAATTGCAGAGTTTTATGTGGTTGGTAGAAAGGATCTCATTGTAGATGTTCCAAAGGGCGATAGTTATTTGTTCGATGCAAGTATTGCGCACCCTCAATATGTTTATGAGATTCAATATATCACTTACGTTGATTATTTAGATGAGCGTGAAGAGGTGGTGATTAAGCTCCCATTAGACACAGAGCGTAAACCTGCAATGGTTGATAACTTATTGATTAATGGTGTGGTTGCTACCGATGTGATGGCAAGAGTGGGGGATACTTATCAGCTAAAGGCACTGTATAGCGATCCACAAAATGATGTGGTTGAGTGCCGCTTTGAAAAAGCCGGTAACCATAGCACGGTAGATAGCCTAGTTAGTGACTGGGGGGCATGTGAGATGGATTATACCTTTAAAGATGAAGATGCCGTTGACCAGTTCAACTTCAGAGTGTTAGTGCGTAATAGCGACGGTATTATCACTTGGGATAACTATGATGATCTTAAGTGGTATGATGTTAGTGTGACTAAATAAGTCGATTTAGATAATAGAAAAGGCTGCCAATTGGTAGCCTTTTGCTTTTATAGAGCAGACTAATAGCTGCTTTTATTGGGTATGATTAACGTCCGCCTGGCTCAGCAAAACGTGTCATCCAATCTTCTACTTGGTTGTACCAATAGATAGAGTTGTTTGGCTTCATGATCCAGTGATTCTCATCTGGAAAGTAGATCATCTTTGATTCAACGCCACGGGTTTGCAGCGTGCGGAATAGCTCAAAACCTTGGCCTACTGGCACGCGGTAATCAAGCTGACCATGGATCACTAACGTCGGGGTGTTAAAGTTCTCTGCAAAGTAGTGCGGAGAAATTGACTTGTAGATCTCAGGTTTTTCCCAGTAGTTACCAAAACGGGTGCTGTGTACCGAGAAGTCTGCCGCCATTTGCGAATACATGTTGTATACCGCAGCATGGATAAGTAGCGCATTAAACGGATGTTCTTGACCAAGAATAATTGAGGTTAAATAACCGCCGTAACTTGCGCCGCCAGCAACCATACGCTCACTGTCGATCCAGTCTTTTTGCTCAAACCAGTCCGCCGCTTTTAGTACATCTTCTAGTGATTTGTTTTTCCAGTCTGGGTTGATGCTGTCAGCAAACTCTTGACCAAAGCCACTTGAACCGTGGAAGTTAGGCCATGCAGTTACATAACCCCAAGAGGCAAATGTCTGCGCGTTCCAGCGGTAGTGGAAACCATCAGAGATCGCATTGTGTGGACCACCGTGAATAAGCATCATAAGTGGATACTTCTTGCTGCGATCAAACCCTGGAGGGTAGTGAACCCACATTTGAATATCTTGATCGTTATAGCCTTTGTAGGTTACTGACTCATAAGTACCCATATCAACGTCAGCAAGAATGTCGTCGTTAAAGCTATCTAAACGCGTGGTTTTGCCGTTACGTGGATTAATGGTTACCAGACGCGCTGGATAGAGGAAGCTGTCGTTAGTAGCAACGATAGTGCCATCCTCTGCCATTGCTGGCTTACCAAAGTTGGTGTCTTTGGTAATGGCTTTTACTTTGCCGTTTTTGGCATTGATATGATAGATGCGGCTAGTGGCGGCATCATCGATAGCGGCGTAGAAACCTTTGCTGTCTTTAGTCCAGCCAAAGCGCGATACCGAGCGATCCCAAGAGTCGTTCAGCACTTTTGGTTGACGCTTTTTCATGTCCATCAATACTAGGCGGGTAGTATCAGCGTAGAAACCGTGGATAAGCTGTTGCGTAAAGGCTAAGGTTTTGCCGTTAGGGCTAAACTGCGGATTGCTATTTGGCGCTTCGTTATCAGGGGTTAAGTTTTCAGCTTTGCCACTACCAATTTTAGCTAAGAAAATATCAATCTTAGGGTCAACTTCGCGGTTTTTTAGATCTTTACTCCAGCCGTTTGCGGTAAAGGCAATCCACTGCTCGTTTGGCGCGATATCATAGCTTGATGCACTTTGTGATGAGCGAGGTAGCTGATGTTTTAACGGTTGGGTGATAGCTTCAATTTCACCGCCAGTCGCAGGGATACGGAATACGTGCGCTTGACGATCTTCATCAATCCAGTGATCAAAACTTGAGTAAGGCAGCTCTGTCCATTGATGAGCAGAGACTTTAGTGTCTTTGTCTGCTTTTAATTGTTCTGTCATTTCATCCCAGTTTTTACCTGGGAAAATGCGGCTAATAAAGTAGATGTGTTTACCCACCCACTTCATGCCATATACGCCGCCTGGCACATCAGTAAGCTTTTGCGCTTCGCCCGGGCCGTTCATTGGCAATAGGTATACTTGGCCGGCTTTATCGTCATCACGCTTACTGATAAACGCTAGTGTTTTACCATCAGGTGAGAAGGTTGCTTCGCTAGCACGCATGCCTTTAGCTGTTAGCGCTTGCTGGCTATCACCGTCTTTATCAAATAACCAAAGTTGGGTTGAGCCTTTGTCTTCTGGCACATCATATTGGGTTACTGGCGCAACGACTTTGTCGCCGTCCGGTGAAATGATTGGACTGCCTATACGGTTTAGTTGCCACAGCACATCAACCGAAAGGGGTTTAGTTGATTCTGCATATGCGCTTGCCATAGGCATTAGCATAGACAGTAACAGGATCCCTGCTTTCTTCACGAGTGGTTCTCCTTAGGAGCAATTTGTTGAGTTTTTTATTAGTGTTTTAGCCAGCTTGTTACTGGCGAAGCTAGTATAGCCGCGAATATTACAAAAAGGATATCAATATCAAAAGGCTGTTGCAGATGGTTACACATCTGCTTTAAACAAAGATTAATTGCTGAGAATAAAAGAAGAATGAAGAAGAGGGTTAGATTGAAATAAAAATGGCGGTTGAACCTAGAGTTCAGCCGCCATTAGTTTGTGTGGTTTTAGCTATGCTGCTCGCTGCGATTAAGCGAGATTAAAACTCTTCGTCGTCGCCACCAAAGTCACCGAAGCCGCCATCATCAAAGCCACCAAAGCTCTCATCACCGCCAAAACCAGTGTTAGCAAAAGTGTCTTCACTGGCGTACTCAGAAGCAAAACCTGAGTTGTCATCTAAGAAACTTGAGCCTGTATCTTCTGGTGCCGCGGTATCAGCCGCTGCAGTTTCAGTTGGCGCTTCGGCTTCTGCAGGTGCTTCTGGAGCCATTTCAGGCGCCGCTTCTGCAGTTGCTGGCGCTTCGTCACCAAATAGTGCGTTGCTGATAAGATTACCGGCAACCATACCCGCAGCAACACCTGCTGCTGTTTGCATAAAGCTACCAAAGGCACTTGGCTGACGTACTGGTTGTGGCTGAACAGGCGCTGGGTTAGTACCACCCATCATACGGCTTAGTGCGCCACGCTCAGATTCTTTTCTAAAATGTTCAACTTGAGACTCTAGGAAGTCATTTTTAGACTTCATATCTTTCAGTGCCATCTCTTGCACGATAACCGCTTGAGTCAGCTTGTAAACGATATCTTCTTGAGATGCGATTTCTTGGCCGATTAAGTTTTCAGCTTCAGCATCTTTTGGCTTGTTTGGGCTAGCTTTTAGTTTGTTAGCTACGTTTTGAATTAGTTCTTGTTCTTGCGGAGTCATTGTTAAATTCCTAAATGTAAGGATACGTCTTTACGTATTTGATGCGCATCCTAGCTCAAGGTTCACTGCTAATGTACAACTAATAAACTCATACCTTATCAACAGCTTAAATAACTATCAGTTAACAACAATTAACAAACAAGCAGCTTTAAAAACTTACAAAGATTAAGAGATTTTTATCTAAATTATCGCTAAAAAGGCGGGGATAGCGGTGAGGGAATAAAAAATGCTTAGTTCCAGCAAGGCCAGAACTAAGCATTAGTTAGCTTGGTTTATCTATAAGCGCGTTAGCTTAGAAAGACATAAATAGACCAACAACAGTTGCAGATAGTAAGTTAGCTAAGGTTGCCGCTAACAGTACTTTCATACCAACAGATGCAATGTAGCTCGACTTAGTTGGGATCATGGTGCTTAGCGCTGCAACGACCATAGATACTGAGCCTATGTTAGCAAAACCACATAGTGCCACAGTGATGATAGCCACTGACTTTGGTGACATGGCTTCGCCAGTCGCTGCTACAACAGTTTCACCAGAAATATAAGGTGCAAAACCTGCGTAAGCAACAAACTCGTTAAGTACTAGCTTTTGCGCAATAAAGTTACCTGCAACGTTAGCTTCTGCCCAAGGCACACCAATTAACCAAGCGATAGGTGAGAATGCGTAGCCCATTAGTAGCTCAAGAGTCACACCCTCAAAGCCAAATAGTCCACCAGCCCAGCCAATTAAGCTGTTTAGCATTGCCATTAAGCCGATACAGGCGATAAGAATTGCACCCACTACCGCCGCAATTTGCATACCGGCGATAGCGCCTTTTGCAATAGCATCAATAAAGTTTGATGGCTTTTCGTCACCAGCAAGAGCTGGAACGTCGTTAACTGGTTGCTCTGTTTCTGGGATCATCAACTTAGCAAATAGTAGACCTGCTGGCGCACTCATAAAACACGCCATAACTAGGTAACGAACTTCAACGCCCATACCAGCAAGACCCGCAAGCACTGAACCGGCAATCGATGCTAGACCACCCACCATGATGGCAAAGATTTCTGATTTAGTAAGGTGTGGGTGCCAAGGCTTAACAAATAGTGGCGCCTCTGTTTGGCCGCATACTGTGTTAGCAATGGCGTTCATTGATTCTGCTTTTGACGAACCAATTAGCTTTTGTAAGCCACCACCTAGTACTTTAACGACAAAGCCCATAATGCCCATGTAGTGCAGTAAGCTAACAAGTGATGCAGTAAAGATAATCGCAGGTAGTACTTGGAAGGCGAAGATAAAGCCTAGGTTTTCAACTTGGAAAGTCACCAAGTTACCAAACACAAAACTAATACCTTTGGCAGCAAAACCTAGTACATTCGCCACCCCGTTTGATAAAGCCAGCAGTACGCTTTCACCAAAACTAGTTGCTAGCACAAAGCCTGCAATAAGTAGCTGAATGATTAGTGCGCCACCGACAGTACGCCAGTTCACTTGTTTTTTAGCATTACAGAAAAGATAGCCCACGATAAGCAGAGCTACGATACCGAGTAAAGATTGCAACATAATGGCAAGACCTATTGTTGAATGTGGTTGATTGACTGGATTAAACGCGCAACATGTTGTTGAGCTAGTTCGATAACGCTGTTTTGATTACCACCTTCATCAGGTGTTGAGTTCATCTCAAAAGTAATCACGCTATCTATGATGTCCATTTGTGCAGCGTTCACAGGGTGCATAGCTGCCTGTAAATATTGCTCAACGGGTAAGAAGTTAAACTCACCTGGTTGATATGAGCTTGCTGTAGCACCACAGGTAATCGATAAGATCACCTTTTTGCCTTTGAGCTTGTCGCCGTTAGGACCAAAGGCGAAGTTGTAGGTAAACACTTCATCAAACCAAAGCTTCATCAGTGCCGGATAAGTTGACCAGTAAAGTGGAAACTGCAGCACAATAATATCGGCTTGAGTCAGTAAGGCTTGTTCAGCGGCAACATCGATTTGATAGCCTTGGCAGGCCTCATCGAGTTTATGGATCTTAATCTGGCTAGTGGTGGCTAGCTGTTTAAGAACTTCGCTATTAGCAATTGAGCGGCTAAGATCTGGGTGGCCCGAGATCAGTAGCACATTGCTGTTGGTTTTAGTCATTTTTTGTACACTTAAAATTAGTCAAAAGTCATATATAAGTGCGCGCAGTCCGTCCTCAAATCATCATTTTTGAGGGTAATATTAGTTTTATAAAGACGACCTTTTATAAGGCCTAGATCTGCGGCGCGCTAATATTGCACAGGTGCTTGCTAAAGTGGATTGACTTGATGGGATATTGGCGGGCGAGTCACACTTAACTAAATGCTGTTGAGTGAATAGTAAGCAAGTTGTTGCTAATTTAGACTAAGGTGGTGGGTGTAAGTAGCTAAGTCACTATTTCTATAGCGCTTAATTAGGGTAAGTTAAACTTAAGCTTGGTTTATTTAACGCTATTTGGTCTGGTTGAAGTGGGCTTAATTTTTAACCTACTTTAGGTAAGGCTTATTTGCCGATATTTGACTACCTTGATTTACGTCTCAGTGAAATATCGCCACTAATAATCTCTACTCTTTCACCTGTTAAGCTAACGAGTTTTGCTTCGATATGCATCGACATTGGAAACTGACTATCTGGCTGTTTAATAATGACTTCGGCATAGGTGCGGTAGCGATTTGATAGAAAGTAGTAAGTACCGTTCCATTGGCAGTCAAAATAGAAGTTGGATTCGCTGAGATTAATATTCTCTAAACGATTTTTGGAATGCCTTAGGTAATTATCTGTGGTGATAATACTGCAGGTGTTTGTGGCACTGCCATTGGTATTAGTGAATTTAAAATTAAGTGCTGGCTTATTATTGAGTTTGCCCTCGGTTCCACCAAGGTACTTATTTAGCTCAATAATATTAGAGTCGCCGCTTGCCTGTGTTGCAACTTGAGATGGGTTTTGTACCTTGGCTTGGGGATGGATAGATAGCAATAAGCCAAGTGCAACCAATACAGCTAAAAAACAAAGTTGAATACGCATGCAGCCTTCCTTGTTGCTCTTTGTGTCTGCTTAGTGCTCTGTAGGCACTTTGATTAAATCATGTACTTGAAACAAAATTAGATCAAGTGTTAGCTAGTAATTAAGGTTTTGAAAATAAAGCGTTTTGTAAACAAGGTGTTTTTAAAGTAACAGCTTAAAATAAGCTGCGTAAGTTGAATTTTCCCCTAGATCCTTAAAAATGGATTTATCGGCTAGCCACAAAAAAGCAGCCATATAGGCTGCTTTGCTGATTGGGTATAAAGGGATATAAGCTGGGCGCGATTTTATTGCGCCGCAGCTATCCAAAGTGAATAGCAAGTAGCTAGTTACTCACCTTTTTGCGCCGTTAGCTCGATTGTTGACTCAACAGCTGCGGCAATATCACTTTCATTAAACAAGAAAGGACGGAATTGCTTGCTTGTAGAGTAACGCTCAGTTTGGTCGTTAAAATATGGGCTTAATCGATTGGTTGATTGTGAGTAGGTTAAAATGCCTTTAGCAACAGGGCCGTTGTCAGTAAAGCTCACTGCCATCATCCAACTTGAACCATAGCGAATCGCGTAACCCTGATCGGATAAACCAGATGCTAATGGCTTGCCGGTCACAGCGTCCATAACTGCGGCGTAGCTATGCTGCGGCACTAACGTATCATCACCACTTAAGCTAGTAGAGAACACGTTAAAACCGCCTTCAGCGTTATGAGTCCCCGGCCATGGTTGCTTGTTACCTGATGGCATGCCGTCTGGCAGTGACTTTTCAACAAACTGCACTGTCCCCATGGCTGCATCTACGGCAAAACCGGCTGCTTCAACGTTTAATGCCGCTTTGGCTAAGGCAACGAGTGCACTGCCGTCTGTGGCTAAGGTGTTAGGCGTGGCTGCAGCTTGCTCAAAATCAAATGGCACAGTTAGCATGCTATTTTGATCAAATTGATGTGCAAACTCACGGATTAATGCGCCGCCAATGCTGTCGTTATCTTGCTTACCATTCCACTGTTTTAGTGCGGCGCAGGCAGCGCTGATATCTTTAGATTGGTTAGCGCTTACCATTACAGGAGTATCACCTTGAGCCTCACACTGTGCGATCAAATCATCAAAGATTAGACTATCAAGATAAATATCGTTACCCAGTGCGGCGGCTTCTAACTCATCAAGATTAAACTTGCCATCTTCACCGCCAGCCTCAGCCATTAACTTTAATGCCATACGAGTACGTAGTGATTGTTGTCCACGCTCAGGCCCATACATAGCCGAGTAACCCTCAAGCGGCGCTTCAAGGTTAGTTGACCAGAATGAGTTATTAGAGTTTTGCACAAAGTCAGTACGTTCCAGCTTAGGTGCGTACTCATAAGCGAGTGGTGCATCGTAAGCAAACATAGAGGTGTTACCTGGCAAAATAGTAAAGCCTGCTTGCTGGCGGGCAGCAATAATATCTGGGTTGGTTTTCAGTAAGCTAATGGCAATGCCTGATAAACCCGGCACTGTCGAGTCATCAATATAGAAGGCATTACCTTCTTTATCGGCATACATGGTGTTATTGAAAATCACCCCGTCAAAGTCTTTAAAGGCTTGCTGGAACTCGTCTTTATTAGTTGCACGATTCATGGCTAGCCAATGATCGATAGGATCCTTGTTAGCCATATTGGCATCTTGCAGCATAAAGGCTTGACCATCATCCCAACCAAATGGTGCCTGAGTCGCAGGCGCCTCAGCGATAGGACCTTTTGCTGTGGTGTAGATATCTTTTTCTGCTACCAGCATGCCAGCAGGACCGCCATTGACTAAGATCTGTACCGTTTCTTTAGTGATCGGCATGGTTTCACCATCAAATAGGTACTGCATGCGATCGCCACTAACGAGTTCAAGATTGTAAAGCACAAAATGTTCAGCGGTTGAGAAAGTATGGGTCCAAGCGACATCTTTGTTGAAACCAATATTAATCGCGCCCGGCATGCCGACTAATGAGCCGCCCATCACATCAATATGCCCCGGAATGGTCAAGTGAGACTGCCAAAAGCGTAGGTTACCTGTGTGTGGGAAATGCGGATTACCCAGCACCATACCTTTGCCATTTTCGGTTTTGTCTTTACCCAGACCCCAGCCGTTTGAACCCAGATCACGTGGATTGGTTTCAGGTGTGGTAATGGCATTTTGGAACGCGACAAACTTGCTATTCACATCTTGGATAAAGGCGGTTTGAGCCTCAGTTACAGCCTGAGTTGGCGCAGGACCAATAATGCGTGGTAGATACTCTTGGCCATCACCAGGGTTGGCGTAAAAAATCAGGTCAAGGAAATTAGCTGCGCCAGGCAGCAGGGCAATTGAGAATAGATAGTTGGCAACATCGACGCCCTCGATAGGCTTTACCCAAGGTTGGCTTGCACAAAATGGATCGCCGTTTTGTGTGCCGGCTTCAACATCGGCTAAATATTGGTTATAACCGGCACTAAAGCCTTCCATTAATGCACGAGAGTTATAACTAAAGCTTGGGTATTGTGCTTCAGCTTTCTCACGAATTTTAAGGGCTTTATAGGCAAAATCTGAGATTAAGTTGCCGTTATCTTCAGCGGTCGGCAAGCCTGTGGTGAAGTCGAGAGAGGCGTGAGGACCAAAGTACATTGAGCGTTCAGAGTTAGCTTTAATAAAGCCATCGGCGAGGATACATAGATTGTCTTGAGCCTGAGCGTAACCACTACCAAAACCTAAGCTTTCAAGGCTATCAGCCTTGATGTGTGGCACACCATAGGCGGTACGACGAATTTGTGCATTCAGCTTTCCATCAGGTGCAAAAGCTTGTAGTGGTGGAATGACTTCTGGTGCGGGTTCTGGCACGAACAGTGAGTCACTTTTGTCTGTTTCATCATAGCCACAACCCACTAACGTAACAGTTGAAGCTATCCCTAAAGCGAGCACTAACTTATTTAGGCGCATTAAAAGATCCTTTTATTTGTTGTTCCACCAATCAATGTTGATGGATACTTTTATTATGTAGGATGTCCTAATTTTGATGTGAAAACATATACTTATTGGGCTTGGGTGCCAATAAGTACCCAAAATGTTTTTATCAAATACAGCAAGGGCATTGGTGTTAGTTAATCAGTCATTTAAACGTTTGTCTACATTCGAGTAACATTTGCTAATACTTAATTGTTAGTAAGCAATGACTCGACTGGCAAACAGCAAGTTAGTGGGATAAATAGCTAGAGTTTGATGTGTTTTAAGTAAGATAAATTGCTTGCTTTAAAGTTGATAGGTTACAGAAAAGCTTACTTTAATTGTTTAACTCGGTGGGTGAGCGTAAAAGTGGAACTGAACAAGCTCTTTTATTTAGGAGCCTGTTCATAGGGAGATTATTTTTTAGCGTATGCATTCTCAATTACAGTTTTTATATCGGTGCTAGCAAAGTTATGTTTGTTAAGTTGTTTCTCTATAGCTCTATATGTGGACGGGCTTTTTTGTGTTGCTTTGGTAAAGAGGTGTTTAACAAGAACCTTGTTGCTTGAGGGTTGTTTTGAACTCCATTGAATTAACGCGACTGACGCTTCGTACTTTCCCATGTTAGCCAGAGCATTTAAGGATGCAATAGATAGTTTCGCTTCAGGGCTATTGCTGCTGATTGTTTGTTGTAATTTAGGGACAAGTTTTTCGCTATTAATAAGGCCGATACTGGTTAGAGCTACAGGTGATTTTTCATTTGCTGCATTAACTTGTGTAACTAAAAAATCAAAATTTTGCTCTGATGCATTTCTCGCTATACCTCTAGTAACATCAGTTAAGAAAATATTGTCACTAGTCATGTTAGAAAAGCTATTTTCTAACAAATTGATATGAGTAGCTGATTGAGTAATCTTTTTTAAAGATTTTTTTGCTACGTAAATTGCATTGGAGTCAGTAACTAAGCCTTCTTCAAGAACACCGAGTAGTAAGCTAACGGACTCTTTGGTATTAATGCTGGCAAGCAAGCTCAATAGATATTCTTGATTTCTAGACTCAAGGTTACTATCTGGTATTTGTAATAGCTGCATTAATTCAGTATAGATTTGTAGATCATTGTTCTGTTTTAAAAAGTCAATTAACTGTTTTTCAAGCGCTACATTTATTTCTCCATTTTCTAGTAGCTCTTTCATTTTAGTCCAATGTTCGTAAACTTCTTCATGCGATAGCGATTCTGTCTTTATGTCTTTATCATTCGAGTTTTTTATTCGCTTCGACTCATTCTTAACGCTGCTTACTTTTATCGACTTCGCACTTGTATCATTGATTTCCTTTGCTGTTTGCGGATTATTAACGTTGGATTGGCTAGTGCTTTGAAGTTGGTCGCCAGCACTCGTAGCAAAATAAATTGCAACGAGTGCTGTTGTGCCAACTAAAACAATTATTAGTTGCTTGTTCATGTTGACTTACTCACTCCAACCGATAGCGTTGCGCACTGATTCAAACATTGTATGTAAGTCTGTTACTTGTGAGGGCTGTTCGGTATGGATTACGTTTTCCTCACTGTTGGTGGAGGACAGATCTACATTGCGTCCATAAGGTATAAGTAAATTGCTAAGTTGTTGGCTATATGATGGCACTATACCATCACCAATAAGGCTCTCTCTCGATACACCTTGCTCTATATAACGCAGGGTACTAGGGTGAGGGTGGTCTCCGCCTGCAAGCTGGCCGTAATCATATAAGTCGTAATTCCCCCATAGTGTGGCATCTTTAGCTAAAACTCCAAACTTGGTACCGCGATAATTAAGCTGAGATGTAATTATATTTTCAAGCATTACTACGTTAGTATTTAGGTTTGTAATTTCCGTTGATTCTGGCGATAGGAAATCGATACTAGGAACTCTTAAATCCATATGATAGGTTGAAGAATACCACCTCTCTCCCGCCATCAATTTAATAACTTCCCAGCTATCTTCACATATGCCATTGTCATTTTCATGGCTTTGCTGTGGTAAGCAGTTCAGTTCCATATAGCGATAAAAGCGCCCAAGTGGTGAGCCTTGGTGAGGCGTTCCCGTTGTGATAAGAGCTTTTACATGATCAATATATTGTGAGCTAGTGTTTTGTAGATAAGCTCTTGCTGCAAGCCCCCCTCTACTATGCCCCAATAGAACTATTTCAGTATCGATGCCAAGCTTGTTGATGATTTGTTCAATTGCGATTTCAACTTCCTCACCTAACAAGTTGAAATTTGAATAATCGCCATTACAACTTAGGGCTGAAATACAAGTTTTCCCTTCTAGCCCTTTAGAGCTTAAGTTTGTATCGCGATCAAAACCGCCAAAGTCGAGTCTGAAGCAGGATTCCCCTTTGCTATTAACTTGAGGAAGTGTTTCTATCTCGCTACCTATATTGATTGTGGTGCATGCTCCGGAATAAAAGCTATCGTCAGCAACTAAGTTACTCCAAGTGTCGGCTTCCGATGCGAGTCCATGCAATAGTAAGCTGGTTTTATTAATAACGATTTCATCTAATTTTGCTTTTAAGCGGTAACTTGCATCTTGTTGTGCATAAACAGCAATGAAGTGAGTTGTACCTGTTTTAAGCCTCTGAAGGCAGGTTTCACCAGTGTGGTAGCTGTTATTAGAGCGGCAGTCGTAATCAAACTTTGTCGGAATAGCACCTTGTTTCACATATAGGTCTATGTCACCAGATAGTTGTGAAATGTTGACGTTAAGTAAAATATCTTCAGGCGTTTCTAATTTATAATAATGCCACTGTTCTTCAAGAAGTGATTCATCTTGGACTCGAGATAAAGTTAACTCACTAGGGGATTGGGCTGTATGGCGGTCAAAATTATAAGGATGATTATCTTGAGTATTTGGGATGCCATCGCCATCAATATCACTGTCATCAGAATCCGCAATACCATCAATGTCAGTATCAAGTTCAAGCACATTAAGTGAATTGCGTGCAACTCCCCTAAAGGCATTAACATCACTCTGAATTTCAGCATATTTATTAATATCGGTATTGAAGGTTCTTGGATCACGCGCTACATTTGCTAGTTGCTGTGGTGACTCTGGGAAGACATCTAGACGAACTAAATCTGCTGCAATTAGTGTCATCCTATTATGTTTCAATTCAATAAAGTCAGTTAATAGCTGTCCTGCTGGAATTTGCAGTTGTGCTGATAACTCTGAGGCCGCAGTATTTTTAGTTGTACCAGATTTCATTTTCAAATATACGAGAGTTGAAAATGGTGTGATGATCCTCTCCCCAGCTGGTGCAGCTAGGGTAAAGCTATTCGTTATTATTTTGCCTAAGCCTTCATCAAACGTGAGGGCCTTTTTTGCTTCAACAAGTACAGCATGGTCTTTTGCTATTATGGTATCGGGAATACTTAGAGTTGCTTTGCCCTTATCACCTGTGGTGGCGGTAGGGTTTGAATTTAAGTAATTACCGCTATCTTGAACATCTAGCCATACGGTGGCATTTTCTAAATAGCCATCAATTGCAGTGATGTTATAGTCTGAATAGACTGTTTCTCGAGGGGGGGGAGGGGGAGAAGCTGGTTCCGATGAGTCTCCTCCACCGCAGGCTGAAAGTAAGAAAAGGGAATAAATTCCAACCAATCGTAATGTTGTCATCCGTTGACTCCATAAAGTATATAATTATCGACCAAAAAATTATTAATTATTCAGTGTTTATGATTTTCGGAGTCGGATGTTACCACGGAGTTTTATCTGTTGTTAGATTTTTGTTCTAAAGTTGTTATCTAGGTTTGGTGGATATCGAACCTAAGGATTTTAGTAAGTTAGAACAATATTTATGTTGATTTTGTTTTTCTAGATATAAATATATTTATTCTTTTTATAGGCGATATTTTAATTTGATTAAGGGGTTTTTATTACTTCTATATTATTCGATGCCTACTCACGAGAGTGGCACCGATTTATTTAGTAGTTTAATGATTAATCCAGTATTGGCAGGCAAGTGCGGCGACATCGAGCTCAATATCATATGGTACTGGCTGCGGTGTTGGTGTTAACGATTTTGCATTAAGTGCAATGCGCTCAAGGCTTAATGATTGCAGAGCAAGCCCCAGATCCATAATTTCAATCGGGTTGCCATCGCCAGCGGCTAAGTTGACTAGGTTTGCGTCAGATAACACAAACAGGGTTTTACCGTTGAAGTGATAGCCAGTGACTTGCGGGCGAATTGGATCTATAGAATCTGCAAGTTGAGCTAATGCAGGTAGATTGATTTCACGTTGAAAATGCCCCGCATTGGCAATAATCATATTGTCGGCCATTAACTCAAAGTGTTGCTTATCGAGTACATTGTCACGGCCGGTGATGGTGATCACCATATCTGCATCTGGCAATGCATCTTCTAATGATGCGGTATAAAAGCCTTCCATGTGCGCTTCTAATCTGGTTAATGGATTATGTTCAACCACAGTCACATGGGCGCCCATGCCTCTGAGTCTTTGTGCTGTGCCGCTACCGCAATACCCATAGCCAATAACCACCACTTTTTTACCGTGTAGCATCACATTGGTGGCGCGCATTATGCCATCGACAACCGATGAACCCACGCCATAACGGTTTTCAATAATCCGTTTTGCTTGGGTATCGTTGATAATCAAAGTAGCGAATTTATCGGAATTAAAGTCTTCACGTAGGCGGTTTGCGCCTGTGGTAGTTTCTTCGGTTGCGCCAAGCAAACGGGTAATCAAATGTTGATTTTGTGGCAGGGTAAATAGCAGTTCATGCAGGTCGGCACCATTGTCAGAAATGATATCAGGCTGGTGGTCGAGTACTTTTTGACAATAGCGTAAGTGGTCTGCAAAGCTTTCGCTGCGCTGGCTATAAACATGCACACCGTAGTCTTCAACAATGGCTGCCACAGTTTCATCTTGGGTAGTGCCTGGCGAGCCGGTAATTGCGACCTTTGCGCCACCTTTAGTTAAAGCTTCAAGCCAAACACCCGTTTTTGCTTCTACGTGTAAACAAATACCAATGGTTAAGCCTTTAAATGGCTGCTGTTTTTCAAAACGCTCAATGATATTGCGCATAATTGGCATATGGGCTCGGGCCCAATCAATACGTTTTCTGCCCTGTGGTGCAAGAGTAATATCAGCAATTTCACAATCGATCTTGGCTGAGGTTTGCGGTGTTGGGGAGGTTATAGTCATGATGAATATCCTAGTTATTGTAGGCTCATCATTTATCAGAGGCGCTGTTTAAACAATTTCACATATTGAACAATATTCTTTCCAAGAAAGCATGAATAGCGGTTTACTGAGTTAGAATGTCGGCATGTACTCTAAGCGCGACAACACTTGATGAAACCTAGCTTTAATCTTAATTTGCTAAGTAGCTTTTATGCTGTGGCTCGCCATGGTTCTTTTGCCGCTGCCGCTGATGAATTGTGCTTAACTCATTCGGTGATTAGTAAACATATAAAACAGCTTGAATCGAGTTTACATAGCCAGCTAATCATCCGCACCACTCGCGTACTAGACTTAACCGAAGAGGGCGAGTTCCTTTACGCAAAATGTCTATCAATCTTTAACGAAGTCGCTCAAGTTAAAGACTATATTGATGAGAAACAGCGTGTAGTCAGTGGGCGTTTAGTGGTAAAAATGCCAAGCATTTTAAAGCATGACGATGGCATAGCTAAAAGCCTTGAGTTTATGCACGTTAATCACCCGGATTTAATGCTCGATATCGTGTTTGACGACAACCTAGGCGATTTAGTGAAAGAGGGCGTTGATATCGCATTTCGTATTGGCAAGCTCGAAGACAGCAGCTACCTTTGCCGTAAAATTCGCGATATCGACACTTTTGTCGTGGCCTCTCCTGAGTACCTAAAAATAGCCGGTATACCCACTCATCCGAATGAGCTAAGCCAGCATAAATGTCTGCACTATAGTCACTGTCTTACAGGGGTTAACTGGTCATTTAAACAAGAAGGTAAGCAATTTAAGGTGCCGATAACTCCGGCTTTATCGTCGATGAGCGAATCTATGTTGGCGCAATACGCGATTAAAGGTTATGGCGTAACGACCAGCTTGGATTTTGTTGTTGCTAATGCCATTGCCAACAAACAACTGATGAGTATTTTGAAACCCTTCACTTGGAAAACTGAGCTGTTTTTAGTTTTCCCTTACGCAGCAGTTGTACCGCTCAAGACGCGTACTTTAATTGACGTAATATTGGCAGAGAGTACTAACTAAGCCATTTTTGCGAGATTGACCTTTACCTCTTTATGCCAGTTATCCTGACTCAATGTAACTTTTTAAGCCTAGTTTATGCGCCTTAATGGGGGCTGAGTAAGTCTTGAGTGCTGATGAATTTAATCGTAAGTACAAGTCGTTAAATTACCATCTGCTTAAGTAAAGTTGTTGAAAAAATATCATCCTCAATATTAGACAGCTGGTCAGTAAAAAGTTATTTTAGCACCCGCTTTTGAAACAATTATTTAACATCATTGTGTGTTGCTAGTGATGTTGAGTTTCACTCTTTTATGATTTAGTGGCTGGTTTTAGATTCAAAACTAGGTAAATGATGACTTAGTTTATACATATTCAGGAAGAAAATATGACAGCAAAAAAATGGACGTTAACTGCATTATCTGCATTGGTTTTAACTGCCTGTGGCGGGGGGGATAGTTCATCTGACTCTGGAGGTAATAATGGTTCTTCAGGTGGATCATCAGACGGAAGTGCCCCGCAAATCACCTTAAATACTGTAACTAGTAATTGGTGTGGAATTGAAAAGCCAAAAGCTGGTGTTGATGTGTTTGTGCATAATAGTACAGGTGACATCATTGCTGAGTATGTTACAGATAGTAGCGGCGGGCTCACTGCAGATTGGCCAAGTAACGCTAAACACCTCACATTAACGGCAAATAATCAATCTTATTATAATGATCTGCCTACTCTTACAGTGATCTCTCATGTTGACGTTGAAGCGGGCGATCAAGGTATTACGTATTTTTGGGATGATAATGATCAAGCTGGTTGTGATTGTAAGTACGTTGACTTTCCTGTGCAGTCACTTATTGCTGATGCGCCTGACAGCAGGCTTTATCTGGGAGGAAGCAGCTATGAGTTAACAGCATTTAGCAGTTCACCTACCGTTGAGTGGTGTGATGGTGCGGGGACAATGGATGTGCAATTGATTGCGGCTGATGGCCAAAGTAGTCTCGGCGGCAGTATTGATTTAACCAATAAAACCGAATATCCATTGAGTTTGAACGATTTCACTCACGAAGGGGTAGCTGTTGATTATGTTAATCCATATGACGCGCGGATCTTATATGCGCTGTCGTTTGACGGTTGGCGTAATTACAGCCAGGATGATTTAGTTTTTGTTTACCCGACATTGACTAATAAGAGTTATGTTTGGCCTGCGCGATACGGTCAAGAGTATATAGGAAATGCGACAGCAGACAGTTATAGCTCTGCAAGACATCTAGTTACAGCAGAGGGGGAAACCTCTCCTATTATGCTTTGGGATCCCGCTAACGGTTATTCTGATGCTGTATATGCTTTATTTAATGAAATCTCTACAGGTAAAGCACCATATCAATATGATTTTACTGGTATTAGTAATGTGGCGATGACTCATATGACGCTATCGGGCGATATCGATAATGGTGACGCTGAATGGACTATTTGGGGCGGCGCATCAGGCAGTATGCCAGATCTTAAATTACCAACAGCTTTAGACGCAAAGTTTGATTCTCTTTATTCCGCTAGATTGCAGATTGGCGTAAGAGGTTACGGTTCGGAAAAGCCACTAAGTGAATGGCGTAAGCTATTAGTAGAAAGAAGCGCTATGGCAGGTAACGAGATTAGTGTGCTTGATTATGAAACTAATTATATGCGACTGAGTTTTGATCTTGAACAGTAGTCTTATATAGATTAGTTGATCTAGATATTATCCATCAGTGATAAAAAGTAAAAAGACAGCATGAGCTGTCTTTTTTGTCTTTTGAGCTGGCTCTTTTAGAGCTGAGTCTAATATACGCGAGCGCTTAAAACCCTTGCGATACACGCTTGCAGTAGCGCTGCTCAAAATGAAATGGTGTCATTCTTAAAGTGCGGAAAGCGTCAACCCAACCTACGACCATAGGCACAAGTGTCCAGCTGAATGCTAGATATAAACTGCCTTTTAGGTGCTGACCTAAATAAAACTTGTGTAGCCCTAATCCGCCTAATAACAAACTAAACCAGATAGCCAATTTTTGATTTTTAATACGGATATCAGGATCAACACCTGATAGCGAATCAAAGCCTTGCGCGGCATGACATTGAGGGCAAGTAACTACATTAAGGTCAATCTTATGGTTGCACTGAGGGCAATCTAGGGTTTGCATTACGGACTCCAATTATCAAAATGGCTGATTTCTCATTATGTGTACAAGTGTGCGCCGAAACATAGGTGCACAGCTCACAAAATGAAAATAAAGCAGTTTGAAACAACACATGGATCACGCTTGATTAAGCGAGGACGCGCTAGGTTGATATCAGTGCGATAGTTACGCCATGTTCAATGAGGTGAGAAAGTGGCTGAGAATTTCTTTACCTCTTGAGTGATGTTAAATTCAATTGAACACATAACTGAAAAGTTGCATGATCGGCCGGTTAAGGCTCTGCAATAGGGGCATAGTCAAAGAGTTATTATGAAGTTTTTAATTTTATCTATCGTTTTGTTGTTGGTTGGATGTGCAAGCTCTGATACTGGTTCTGACTATGTCATCGAGAGTTATCGCAAAGCGGCAGAGCAAGGCGATGTCGATGCGCAATATAAGCTGGCACGCTTTTATGATTTTGGAATAGGTACATTGAAGGATAAACAGAAAGCGATTGAGTGGTATCAAAGCGCGGCGGCACAAGGTCATGCTGACGCGCAGTATACGCTCGGAACCTTTTATGATTATGGGCTTGGCGTGCCTGAAAATAGGCAAAAAGCATTAAATTGGTATTATCAAGCGGCAGAGCAAGAGCATATCGATGCGCTTTATGCCATCGGAATGATATTTCACTCAACCAAGCAAAATTATCCAGAAGCAATCTATTGGATCAGAAGAGCCGCAGATAAAGGCCTTGATGAAGCTCAGTACGATATGGCTAGAATGCTAACTTTCGGTGTGGGAATTGAAGAAGACAGGCAGCAAGCGTTTGCCTGGTATATGAAAGCAGCGGAGCAAGGCCATGTTGCGTCATTATTTTATATCGGTTCAGCCTATGATTTCGGCCAAGGTGTCGCAGTCAATAAGCAAAATGCCTTTATGTGGTATCAAAAGGCTGCTAATGAGGGGTATGCTAAAGCCCAGTTGTACTTGGCCTCAATGTATGAGCAAGGACAAGGTACCAAGATAGATAAAGTACAAGCTATTAAGTGGTATTTGCGAGCTGCTGAACAAGGTGTCGTTGATGCGCAGTATAGTCTTGGGGTGATATTTGAGCTGGGTGATGGTGTGGCTCAAAACATACCTGAAGCGATAACTTGGTATACAGCTGCTGCTAAACAAGGCGATGCAGAGTCGCAGTATGTATTAGCCACGATATATGAAGCGGATAAAAGCGACCCGCAAAACTTACAGAACGCTGAAAAGTGGTATTTAGAGGCTGCGGCGCAGGGACATCAAAAAGCCTTAGAAGCATTAACCCCAAGCGCTAGCAAACCGCGATTAGTACACTGATTTAGCAAGCTCAGTTTTTCAAGCTAAGTCATTTAAGTTGAATAAGGTGTATTGCTTGGGCCTGGAGTTTTCACCTTGCTTTTAAAAGATAATGCCGCTTCTTAAAGAAGCGGCAATTAGGCGTCACTATTTTACCCAAATGCCAGCAACATAGCGGTTAAGCTTATCGCAATACTTTACTTAAAAACTCTTGAGTTCTGGCCTCTTTAGGGTTGCTAAATAAGGCTTCTGGTTCGCTTTGCTCGACGATATAACCGCCATCCATAAAGATCACTCTATCAGACACATCCCGAGCAAAGCCCATTTCATGGGTGACAATCACCATGGTCATGCCATCTTGTGCCAATGACTTCATTACATCGAGTACATCACCAACCATTTCAGGATCGAGCGCCGATGTTGGTTCATCAAAGAGCATGAGTTCAGGCTTCATTGCTAATGCTCTTGCAATAGCAACCCGTTGCTTTTGTCCGCCTGACAAGCTTGATGGATAAGCATCTGCTTTGTCTTTTAGGCCCACTTGGGTCAGCAATTTATCGGCTTCTGCGTCCGCTTGTTGCTGGTTCATCACGCCTAACTTGACTGGCGCAAGCGTGATATTTTGCTTAACCGTTTTATGAGGAAACAGGTTAAAGTTTTGAAACACCATGCCGACTTTTTGTCTGAGCTTATCAACGCATGCGCCTTTGGCTGTAATTGATTGGCCATCAATTAGAATGTCGCCTTGAGTTGGTTGCTCTAGCAAGTTGATGCAACGTAAAAATGTACTCTTACCGCTTCCTGATGGGCCAATTACGCTAACGACTTCACCTTTGTTAATTTGCTCGCTAATACCTTTTAAAACTTGGTTGTCGCCAAAGCTTTTATGTAAGTTATTTATTTTAATCACTTTGTTTCAGCCTCGTTTCAAATTTAGATAGCATAAAGGTAAAGATATACGTCAGTAGTAAGTAAATGATTGCACAAGTAAATAACGGTACGCTGTCTTCAAAGGTACGGCTACGGATAATCTCTCCAGCCCGCATAAGGTCAACGCCGCCAATAAAGCCAATAACCGCAGTCTCTTTCAGCAACACAATAAACTCGTTACCTAGCGATGGCAGAATGTTCTTAATCGCTTGCGGTAAAATCACTTCCTTCATGGTTGACCAGTGCGACAAACCGAGTGATCTCGCCGCCTCCATTTGGCCTTTATCAACAGCTTGAATACCTGCCCTGATGATCTCTGAAATATACGCACCACTGTTAAGGCCAAAGGCGATAATTGCTGCGGTGATCTTATCAACGTCCAATGAAGCTAGCACAATGAAGTAAAGGATCACTAACTGCACAACAACTGGCGTACCACGGATCACGCTTACATAAAGGTTAGCTGGCCAGCTTAGGTACCACTTTGAGGACATTTTCATCAAAGTGGTGGCAACCCCAAGAATCGACCCCATAATCATGGCAAAAAAGGTCACAATTAAGGTCACTTTTAAGCCGTTTAAGATAAGGTAAATACCGATTAGGCCATCTTCGCCAATGGGGGTAAATAAAGAGGTGGTTATCGCATCAATCATCAGTAGCTCACTTCATGTACTTAGTAACAAGGGCGTCGTACTCACCATTGCTTTTCATGGTTTTTAGGCTGTTGTTGATTGTGGTTAGCAGCTCGGTTTGACCTTTTGGTACTGCTAAGCCATAAAACTCGGCGTCAAATTCAAGTTCAACCATCTTCAATTGTGGATTTTTATTCAAAAAGCTAATAGCGGGCTCACTGTCGAAAAGCACGAGATCAACCTTATTGTTTTTAAGCTCCATTACTGCTTCAAAGCCGGTATTAAACGCGGTCACTTTTTGACTATAAGTCTTTGCCATAATGTCGCCAGTTGAACCAAGCTGTACGGCAATATGTTTACCTTTTAAATCGTCGATACTATTGATACTGGTGTTGTCTTTATTCACCAATACAACTTGAGTCGCTTCGTAATATGGTGCTGAGAAGTCAACGCTTGCTTGACGCTCTGGTGTGATAGTCATGCCTGAAGCAATGAAATCGATTTTGCCTGCATTTAGCGCAACAATAAGCGAGTCAAAGTTCATATTTTCTACTTTTAGGGTTTTACCTGCATCTTTTGCAATTTGTTTAGCGAGGTCGATGTCAAAACCTTGGATCTCATCACCGCTTACACCGCCCACATATTCAAATGGTGGAAAAGTGGCATTGGTCCCTACTACAAGTACATCATCACTTTTGCCGCAGCCTGCGAGTAACAAAACACTGGCTAACCCTACACTTACTAAACCTGCTATTGACTGCTTCATTTCAAATTCTCTTAATCAAAATACTCAACTGGCATCGACTATAAACTCACACTGAAATAAATCAATAGTTATGCGAAATAAATGACTAAAAATTCAATTTAAATGATTTTTATGGTTAAGGTTTGAACGTTTTAATGTGGCGGTTAACTTAGATTTAACAATGTTTGTTGGTTTTATTTACAGTTGGTGAGTGACAAGGTAAATATAAGTAAAAGTGAATGTTTAGTTATTGATACGAGCAGCGGGTTCAATGATGTGTTATTGAGTTTTAGCGATGAGTAATTAAGCAGGTTGCGATCTAAATCTCGCTATATTTGGCAGTTATTAGCGGATTAGGGGAATTGAATGACGGTGGGAGTTAGCGAGTGCGTCTTCACACTCGCTAAAGAACGACTAATAAAACTTAATCAACAAATTGCAATAAATGCTGCTTTACTGCATCTGATGCAAATGAGTTTTCAGCACTAATTTTGTAGATATTAATGTAGTCTTGCTCAGTTAAATTAAACTTCTCAACCGCAAGCTGCAGCTCTTTAGTCATCGTAGTATCAGACACTGTGCGGTTATCGGTATTAATGGTTACCAATAGGCCGTCACGATAAAAGTCACCAAATGGATGGCTTGCTAAATTTTCAACAGCTTTGGTTTGCACGTTGCTGCTTGGGCAGGTTTCTAGTGCAACCGCTTCAGAGCGCACTAAGTCGTACGCTTGTTGGTGGCTGTTAATATGAATACCGTGTCCAATACGTTCAGCGCCTAGTAACGCAATGGCGTCATACACGTTTTGACCTACACCTTGCTCACCGGCATGAATTGTAATGCGGTAGCCTTTTTCTAACGCGTACTTAGCGTAAGGAATGTATTCATGGCAAAAGCCAGGCTCTTCACTTGCTGCTAAGTCGAATGCGACGACACCGTTATCAAGGAACTTAGCACCAGCGTCGATCACATCATTGATGTCATCTTTTGGTAGCACCTTAATAATCGACAGGATGTAGTTACCCTTAATATCGTATTGGGCTTCAGCTCTGCGCATACCTTTGACAACACTGCCAATGATCTGCTCAAAGTTAAGGCCTTGCTTACGATGTAATTGTGGGCCAAAACGGACTTCTAGGTACTTCACGTTTTCTTTTGCAGCGTCTTCAAATAGCTCAAACGAAATACGCTCTAATGCCGCTTCTGTTTGCATAACCGATACCGGCAGTGCAAAGCGAGTTAGATATTCATCGAGATTTGGGCAAGATTCAGGCGCCACCATTAGCGCTTTCATCTCGTCAACGTTATCGCTAGGAATAGCTGTGCCTTGGATTTTAGCAAGGTCGATAACTGTTTGCGGACGTACGCTACCGTCTAGGTGGCAATGAAGATCAATTTTAGGTAGCTGTAGAAAATTCATGAAGCTCTCCTTTATTAAGTGGTTATACCAACTATAGGCAAATAACGATTCATATTTTGCTGCACAAAATAGAAACAATATTACTTAGTTAGCATTACATAAAGTAAAGTCTTCATAATCAAGAGTTTAGGGCTCTTGGTAGAAACTCTCAAACCATATCATTGAGATTATACGAAGTGTTAACGGTCAATATTAGCACTCATTAAGCTAGTTGCGAAAGAGTCTAATAACAAATAAGGCCTGAGGGGGCATTGTTTGCCTAACACAAAATCTGCTTTAAGCACGCACTTTCTAGCTATATAGTGCGCAGTTTTTTTCCCTTAAAGGCGACTAGGCTGAGTTTAGTCGCAATAAGAGATGATTAGAAAAAGAGATTAAAGCCAAAAGGATAACGTTATCGCCTTGGCTTATTTTTAGTTGAATTGACAGTGCTCAGTGCTTTTCTCGCTAGAGTTACTTCGATTCGTTATGGTGAGCTTGCAGCTTATGGAATAAAACATCTTTTAAGTTAGCGCGTTGCACTTTGAGTTGGTGCATATGTTCGTCATCGGTAGGGCTGCCGGCGATTTCTAACTGACGAATGTCATAATCAAGCAGATGGTATTGTTTGGAAAGCTTGTCAAACTCTTGGTCGGTATAGTTCAAGTAAACAATGTCTTGTTTAAATTCTGGAAAGTCGAAAATAAGCGCGTGGTTCTCATTTAACATAGTTGCTCCTTGAGGTGCTGAACTTACTTCTTACTGGGACTAAATAACGAACGAAATATTTACAACGGTTTTGACTATAACACCGCAATTTATAGCAAAGTGAGATCTTGGCAGCTTTTTAGCTAAGGGGGGCTGCTTTCATTTTTTGATGAAAAAGTAATAAACACCTATGGCTGTTGCGGCGATGGCTAATAGATACACATCAATCATATAGGGGACATTGAAAAAAATTAGCACCGCGATAAACAAGGCGGCTAAAACTTGTAACCCTATTTTGTAGCGCATATTTTTATTCTCAGTTAGCAAGGTGAGCCTTTGTGCTTAACAATAACAATGGCCTAGCAATAAATAAAATGTTTACACTCTGCCGCTTGACTATTTTTTGGCTAAATCAGGTTATATGGTGATGTTCTGTTATCATGCTCTGCATAATAAAAATAAGACATATGCAGTTGGAAATTATGAAAGAATTTATCATTATCGGCGCTGGTCAGTCTGGTTTGGCTATGGCCTATAACCTGTCTCAACATAATAAAGATTACCTTATTTTAGATGCCAATGAACAGATTGGTGCACCTTGGTTAAAGCGTTGGGATTCTTTAAAGCTGTTTACCCCAACCGAATATAACCACTTACCGGGCATGCCGTTTCCTTTCCCAAAAGGCTATTACCCTAATAAATATGAAGTGGCGGATTACTTAAAAAGTTATGCCGATAAGTTTTCGATACCGATTGAATTTAATCAAAAAGTTACCTCAGTTAAGAAAGTAAATGGCATCTTTGAGATCACTAGCGCCACAGCAAGTTACCAAGCCAAGCAACTGATTATTGCTACCGGCCCGTTTCATACCCCCTATACACCAGCTTGCCATGCGGACATCGCTAAAGATGTGAAGCAAATTCACAGTGAGAACTATAAAAGTCCGGCACAACTGCAAAAGGGGGATTGCTTGGTGGTTGGCGCGGGCGACTCCGGTGTGCAAATTTTATCGGAAATTGCTGATACCGGACGCAAAGTGCATTTTTCTGGTACGGATAAAATCCCTGCTATTCCGCAGACCTTTTTAGGTAAAACCCTTTGGTGGTGGTTTACTAAGATAGGCTTTTTGTCGGTTAACCGTTATAGCAAAATCGGTCAGTGGCTAAGTAAGGGCGTGCAGCCGGTTATTGGCACGGATGTGAAGTCATTGCTGGCAAAAGATAATGTGATTCATATGGGCCGAACCCTGTCAGCTGATGACTGCAGTATCAAGTTTCAAAAAGGCAGTGTAAGCAGCATTAAGAATATTATATGGGCGACAGGTTTTAAGCCTAACTTCTTTTGGATTGAAGACATCTCGTTTGATGAAATGAACTACCCAAGTAATTATCGCGGCGTCAGTAAAGATATCGATGGCTTATTCTTTATTGGGCTGCCTTGGTTGTACACCCGAGGCTCTGCAACGCTGGGTGGTGTCTGGAAAGATGCTAATTACTTGATGACGCATATTCTAGAAAAGCAAGCTGCGTGAATTGGTATAAACCAACTTCATAAAGCCTCATAAAGCATAACCTGTTAATGGCTGAATAGTATTTAGGGTTATGCTTTTTATATTGGCACGCTAGGGTACATACCGCGTTAATTTGCCTTCAATTTCTGCAAAACACAAAGATTGCCGTTAATTTGGTAATAATCTTTTACCTCTAAGTGGACTTATCAAGTTTTTATATCTGCATATACTTGCTCGCACTCAAGCCCGTTGTTCAAGAGTCGAGCTCGCAAGGTATATGTTTATATCGCATTTTGATTGAGCGTCTAAATAATCATTTAGAAATCGATAGTTCAACGATTCAAGTTACCCAAATATCCATTTATGTTGATTATGATTTCTAAATTATTGAGTTTATTTAAAAGTAATAAGCCAGCTAAAGTTCTTATTCACCCAGCTGTTGATAATGGTATTTTTACCGAATTACCCGTTTTTACAGGAGGCACATTAACCTGTCACTGTAAGAGTAAGCCGGTAAAAGTAAAGTTGGCATCCCAGACAGCACATAACCATGTATGTGGTTGCTCTAAATGCTGGAAGCCAAAAGAGGCGTTGTTTTCACAAGTAGCTGTAATTTCGCGTGATAATCTAGAGGTTATTGCGAATGAAACCAAGCTTGCAGTTGTTGATCCTGAGGCGGCTATTAATCGCTATGCCTGTAAAGATTGTGGCGTGCACATGTATGGCCGTATTCATAATCAAGAGCACCCTTTCTTTGGTCTTGATTTTGTTCATACCGAACTAAGCAAGCAGGCTGGTTGGGCTGAGCCAAAATTTGCTGCGTTTGTATCATCTATTATTGAATCGGGAACCAAGTCTGAAAGCATGCCAGCTATTCGTGAGCGTCTAACGGCGCTTGGCTTAGAGCCCTACGATTGCTTATCACCTGAGCTTATGGATGCTATCGCAACCCATGTAGCTAAAAAGGACTAACTCTCCAATCATCGCCATATCTATGACAATTTGGGTTGTAGGTATGGTGTTTTATCTACAATCTTGCGTATAAGTTGTTTTTTATCTGACAAGTGGTTTTACAGTTAAATATATAGAACCTATAGTTAATGAGTATTGAGTTTACTAAGTTTGTTGCTTGCATGCCTTTTTGACTTAATAAGTAATTTATAAAACGGTTCTATTTTTACAGGTAATCGCAGCTATATTTGGGGTTGTCTATGACTTTTTATCAAAGTAAGGCGCAGTTATTTCCTTCACTTCATTTATTGGATGATTTTAACCAGTTTCAACTGCAAGGCGGGTTTATCAAAACCTTAGCTGAAAAAGACCTACGTCTGCAGGCGCCTGCGTCCGTTAAGATAGATGAATTATCACATATCCCCTGTGTGAGTATTTATGATGCTCCAGCCCATACTACTGCTGCAGATCTTCAACGGCACTTTTGCAGTAAAAGCCAAGATGATGAATTTATCAGTCATCAAATATTTAAGAGCCTAATTCCAGTTAGTCATTTATCGCCCAGCGGCCATCAAAGGCATTATCAGCTGGTGGCTTTTTTAGAAGAACAGCAACAAACCCCAATCGCCTTTGTCACTTTTAATGTGGGCTTACTCGACTCTTGGTATGCAGATGGCAATACCTGTGATGATAGACATGTGGGTGTGTGTTGTTACTTACTTTACGCTTATGTAGTGCCAGAGATGCGGCATTTGGGGATCAGCAGCTGTTTGTTTCATCTTATCTCTAATTTATTTTGGTCGCAGTTGCAATATGTTGATGCTCAGGCGCAGCCGCATAACTTAACTATGGTGCCTTTGGTATATGAGAGCACAACAGCCAAAGGGGCGGAGGGGTTAATGCAGCAACTTGAAAGGAATATTAACCAGTATAAGGCGTTACTCGTTAATAATGATAACGCCTCGGGACTGATTAAGCCCTGTATGAGTAATCTTGGTTAGGTTTATGCGTTTAGCTTTTGGGCTTAAGCTTTTTAGATTAGCTATTGAGATTAGGCTGAGTTTACGGAGCTGATAAGCTGTCCTGCAAACTAAGCCATTCTCTGTATTTAGCCCCTTATTCAGGGGCTTAATTTTTGCTTTATTTACTCAAGAGCTGCTTACTCTGGGTCATAGTCCAACACCGGCATCAACCAACGTTCAGTTTCCTCTATGCTCATACCTTTACGGGCGGCATAATCTTCGACTTGGTCGCGGCCAATGTTAGTTACCCCAAAGTAGCGCGACTTAGGGTGGGCAAAGTACCAACCAGAAACCGCAGCGGTTGGGAACATAGCGTAGCTCTCGGTGATATTAAGGCCGATAGTTTCATCAGGCTTTAATAAGTCCCACAGCAGGCCTTTTTCTGTGTGATCAGGGCAGGCTGGGTAACCCGGTGCTGGGCGGATCCCTTTATACTTTTCACGTATTAACGCTTCATTATCGAGATCTTCATCGGCTGCATAACCCCAGAACTCTTTACGTACGCGCTCATGCATACGCTCAGCAAAGGCCTCTGCTAAACGGTCGGCTAAGCATTTAAGCATAATCGCGCTGTAGTCATCGTGATCAGCTTCAAAGCGGGCTACATGCTCGTCAATGCCATGGCCGGCAGTCACAGCAAAGCCACCCATATAATCAGCAACACCACTGTCTTTCGGCGCCACAAAGTCGGCTAAACAGAAGTTGTCGTTACCAACACGTTCAATCTGCATCCGCAGGTGGTGGGTTGTCAGCTCAAGCTCGCTGCGGCTCTCATCGGTATATAGCTCAATATCGTCGTGGTTAACGGTATTAGCTGGGAACAAGCCAATAACCGCTTTCGCAGTAAGCCATTTTTCACTGATGATTTTATCTAGCATGGCTTTACCGTCGCTAAACAGTTTACGTGCTTCTTCACCTACGACTTCATCTTCTAAAATTCTTGGGAAATGTCCATGCAGCTCCCAGCTTCTGAAGAATGGCGTCCAGTCGATACGATCAACTAAATCTTCCAGCGGATAGTCATCAAACACTTGGCGGCCAAGTTGATTTGGCACAAATGGCGTGTAATTTTGCCAGTCGTGTTGGCAGCGATTTTCACGCGCAGCTTCGATGCTGGTGATCTCTTTACGCTTGGTTTGTGATAAACGTTTTTCACGCATCATATCGTACTCGGCGTAAGCCTCATCGATGGTCGCTTGGCGAGTGTCGTCATTAATCAGCTTAGATACCATAGGTACTGCGCGAGAAGCGTCGGCAATATAGATAGCGCCTTCTGGTGAGTGCGGCGCGATCTTAACTGCTGTATGGATTTTCGAGCACGTTGCGCCGCCAATAATCGATGGAATGGTTAAGCCTGCTTTATGGAAGCTCTTAACGTTATGCACCATTTCATCAAGGCTTGGGGTGATTAGCCCTGACATGCCGATAATGTCGACGTTTTCAGCAATTGCCACTTCGATGATTTTCTCTACTGGTACCATTACGCCAAGGTCAATCACTTCATAGCCGTTACAAGCGAGTACTACACCAACAATGTTTTTACCAATATCATGCACGTCACCTTTTACGGTAACCATTAAGATCTTACCGTTTGACTGGCCTTCTACTTTCTCAAGTTCGATAAATGGATTTAAGTAGGCCACGGCTTTTTTCATGACTCGGGCTGACTTGACCACCTGCGGCAGGAACATTTTACCAGAGCCAAATAGATCGCCGACTATGTTCATACCGTCCATTAATGGCCCTTCAATTACATCTAGCGGGCGGCTGGCTTGTTGGCGAGCTTCTTCAGTATCTTCATCAATAAAGTCGGTAATACCTTTTACGAGCGCATGGGCTAAGCGCTCATTTACTGGCTTGGTGCGCCACTCTAAATCTTCTTTTTTAACGCTTTGACTACCGTCACCACGGAATTTTTCTGCAACTTCCAGTAACAGCTCGGTGTTATTGGTATCGCTAACGGTGCAAGGTAAGTTCTGTACAATAGCTTCAACGCGCTCTTTTAGCTCTGGGTCAATATCATCGTAAATAGCGAGTTGACCGGCGTTAACAATACCCATGTCCATACCCGCTTGAATCGCGTGATACAGGAACACGGCGTGAATGGCTTCACGTACCGGGTTGTTACCGCGGAACGAGAACGACACGTTTGATACGCCGCCAGAGATCATTGCATGTGGCAAGGTGCGTTTGATTTCACGAGTTGCCTCAATAAAGTCAACGGCGTAGTTGTCGTGCTCTTCAATACCTGTGGCAATGGCAAAGATGTTTGGGTCGAAGATGATGTCTTCGGGTGGAAAGCCAACTTTATCGACTAATACATTATAAGCACGAGTACAGATCTCGACTTTTCGCTCTTTAGTATCAGCTTGGCCGACTTCATCAAATGCCATCACAATGGCTGCAGCGCCATAGCGCTTAACTAGCTTAGCCTGCTCGATAAACTTCTCTTCTCCTTCCTTTAGGGAGATAGAGTTAACGATGCCTTTACCTTGAATGCACTTAAGGCCAGCTTCAATCACTTCCCATTTAGAGGAGTCGATCATAATGGGTACACGAGAGATATCTGGCTCAGAGGCGATGAGGTTAAGAAACTTATGCATGGTTTCAACGCCATCGAGCATGCCTTCATCCATGTTGATATCGATGATCTGCGCGCCGCTCTCAACTTGCTCACGGGCTACTGATAGTGCTTCTTCATATTCGCCGGTTTTAATCAGGCGTAAAAACTTAGCCGAACCAGTGACGTTGGTGCGTTCACCTACGTTTAAAAATAGCGAGTTGGCATCAATGGTTAGCGGCTCAAGCCCCGATAGACGACATGCTACCGGAATGTCTGGCAGCCCACGGGCAGAATGCTTAATTACCGCTTCACGAATAACACGGATATGATCAGGCGTGGTGCCACAACAACCACCAATAATGTTTAAAAAGCCTTCCTCTGCCCACTCTTCAATCACCTCTGCCATCTGCTCTGGTGTTTCATCGTAACCACCAAACTCATTAGGTAGACCAGCGTTAGGGTGCGCTGATACATAGCATTCAGCAATTTTAGATAGCTCTTCCACATAAGGGCGCAGCTCAGTTGGCCCTAATGCACAGTTAAGGCCGATAGATAATGGCTTAACATGGCGCAATGAGTTATAAAATGCTTCGGTCGTTTGGCCAGTAAGGGTGCGGCCAGAGGCATCGGTAATCGTGCCTGAGATCATAATAGGTAGGCGGAAACCTTGCTTATCAAATACGGTTTCAATGGCAAATAGCGCCGCTTTGGCATTAAGGGTATCGAAAATGGTTTCAACCATGATCAAATCTGCGCCGCCAGTTATCAGCGCGTTAATCGATTCAATATAAGCTTCAACCAGCTCATCAAAGCTAACGTTACGATAGCCAGGATCATTAACATCTGGACTAATTGAACAGGTACGGTTGGTTGGGCCCAGCACGCCGGCAACATAGCAGTGACGACCGGTTTCGGCTGCAACTTCATTGGCCGCTTCACGGGCAAGGCGAGCACCTGCTAAGTTAATCTCAGCAGAGTGTGCCTGCATGTCGTAATCGGCCATGGCAATACGTGTAGCGTTAAAGGTATTGGTCTCAATAATGTCTGAGCCCGCTAGCAGATAGTCTTTATGGATCTGTTTAATCGCTTCTGGCTGAGTCAGCACCAACATATCGTTGTTGCCCTTTACATCGCAGTGCCAATCTTTAAATTGCTCACCACGGAAATCGGCTTCTTCAAATTTGCGGTCTTGGATCATGGTGCCCATTGCACCATCGAGAATAAGGATCCCGTCTTGAAGCTTTTGGGTAAGTACTGCTAAAACCTTGTCGGCAGTGTCTTGAGTGTGTGCTACAGCGCTCAAGGCATTTGTTGGGGTACAGGTTGCCATAGATAATTCCTACCAGTTCGCAAATGATTATTCTTGTAATTTATGCATCATGCCCATTATTTTTGATTAAATCGCTCGTTGATTTAACCGGCACTTTTATTTGTTTGGACATTTATACGTATAGACGTCCATAATACGTGAGGCTTACTCAAAAGTGCAAGTGCTAAAGCATGATACTTTTTCAGCATTAAAAGCTAGTTAAAATTTGTAAGTGCATGATTAATAATGAGGATGCTTAGATACCATGCAAACCACTAGAGTTATCTTATTACGCCACGGCCAATGTGAAGGTGGCAATATTTTGCGCGGTCAGGTGGATGTTAACTTGAGTGAGCAAGGTAAGTTGCAGATGCAAAACGCATTTTCAGCGCTTTTTTTAGCCGCTGAGTCAGCACCTAAAGCTGCGCCTATCGTCGTGATTAGCTCACCGCTGTTGCGCTGTGCTGAGCCTGCCAAAACATTCGCCGCATCGCATCAATTACCGGTATGGATTGATGACAGATTCAAAGAGCTCAACTTTGGTGATTGGGATGGGCAGACATTTGATGCGCTATATCAAACCGATGCCAAAGCACTCGATAGTTACTGGGCTAACCCTTGGCTTGCAGCACCGCCAAATGGTGAGTCGATGCAAGACTTCGAAGCGCGTATTGAACAAGCTTGGCAAAGCATGCTTGAGCAGTATCAAGGCAAACAGATAGTGTTGGTGACTCATGGTGGCGTGATGCGCTATTTAATGAGTAAAGCCTTTGGCGTGGCAAATTGTGCCGGCTTTTATACTGCACTTAAGTTGCCTTATGCCGCCAAAGTACAAATAGATGTATTGCACCACGGCAAGGAGCAACACCTGAGTCTGCATTGGGCGTAAATAAAGCGAATAGGTGGCTTGCATCTGCTCGATTAGCAAAGGTGATGTTAGCTATAGGTGGATGATGCTAAACTGCGACATTAGTTTTACTCGCTAAGAAAGCTTAGCGTAAGTAATAAATCAAGTTAGGTGCTTAACAGCATAAAGGGAACCGGAAGTCGTAGTTATTGCTAAGACCTAGCCCGGACTGTACCCGCAACTGTAAGAAAGCTGCACACATGTGCGGCTTTTAAGTCAGATACCTGCCTAACTTCATCGAATATGGTTTATCTAAATCGGTATTGATAAACCAAAGTGCACATCGTTAGCTGCACATTAACTCGAGCGGGCGACTCGAGGGAGATAATGACATGATCTGTATTGCTTGGGTGATTGCCAAACATGGCTGAATCAGAGGCAACCCCGCAGCTAAACACTGCGTTAAACTCACAACTGATGTCGCAGGAAAAGACTGTGCTGTCGGTTACCAATCTAAGTTGGCAACTCGCGGGTAAAGCCATTTTATCGGCAATCGACTTTAGCTTAGCTGAAGGCAAAATGCTGGGCATTATTGGCCCTAATGGTGCAGGTAAGTCGAGTTTACTGCGCTGTTTATACCGTTTTATTACGCCAACTTCTGGCAATATTGAGCTGTTTGGTCAGCAGATTAGTGCCTTATCGGCCAAGGCCTTTGCCAAGCAGGTTGCGGTAGTTTTACAAGATACACCACACCATTTTGAAATGACCACCTCGCAGCTTATTGCACTGGGTTTAACTCCCCACAAAGGCGCGTTTGATTTTACCAATAAACAAGACCGTGAAGAGGTGGCTAAAGCTCTCGATAAGGTCGGTTTAACTGATAAAGCTAACCAAGCTTATGAAAGTCTATCAGGCGGTGAAAAACAGCGAGCCCTAATAGCCCGCGCGATAGTGCAGCGGACAAAATTGCTTATTCTTGATGAACCTACTAATCACCTAGATATTCGTTATCAGATCCAAACTTTGGAGCTGTTGCGTACTCTTAATATTACCGTGATTACATCGATTCACGACCTGAACCTTGCTAGCGCTTTATGTGATGAATTACTGCTACTTAATAATGGCCAATGCGTGGCCAAAGGTGAGCCTAAAGCTGTACTTACTGAGCAAATCATTGCCAAGGTGTTTGATGTTTGCTGTGAAATAAAACCGCACCCTCAACACGGTAATCCACTTATCTGTTATTTCTATGGCTACCAAAATCATGACTACCAAAATAATGGTTATCAAAATCAAGGCTACCAAAGTCATGATGTCCAAGAGAGTGGCGAGCATCAAGCAGCTAAAGCACAAACGCTAGGAGGCCTTGATGACTCAGGCGATTAGCCTTTCAAAAGGCGTTGGCAGTGCCCGGCGGCCGCTAGAGTATTTACTATATGGCGTGCTGGCATGTTTAACCTTACTCACACCATTTGCGGCTACCAGCTTTGGCGCCGCAACCATAAGTGTTGCCGATGTATTTAGCGTACTTAGCCATAAATTATTAACTGTTGGCGAGTCGCTTGGGGTGCGTGAACGCATTATTTGGGAGCTGCGGTTACCACGAGTATTGTTGGCGTTTATTGCTGGGGCAGGGCTTTCTATTGCCGGTAGCGTATTGCAAACCGTTACCCGTAATCCGCTGGCAGATCCTTATCTATTTGGTATTTCATCGGGGGCTTCATTTGGCGCCGTGGTGTCGTTAACCCTATTTAGCCAGAGTATTTTATGGCTCAGTTTACCTGTTGGGGCGTTTATTGGCGCCAGCCTATCTGTGGTGATGGTGCTAGGTTTATGCGGACGTAACTTAAGTACGCAAGTGGAGCGCATGTTGCTCTCTGGGGTGGCGATTTCATTTATGTTTGGCGCCATGGCCAGTCTTATGTTGTATTTCTCCAGTCCACAAGCTGCTGCTTCAGTGTTGTTTTGGACCTTAGGCAGTTTTGCTAAAGCCAGTTGGCAAGGTTTGTGGCTCCCTGCAGCGGTAGTACTCATTGCCATGCTGATAATTTTACTTAATAAACGCCAAATTGTCGCCATGCGTGCCGGTGATGAAACCGCCCATACCTTAGGCATTAACGTCAGTCATTTACGGCTGAATATGCTATTACTTTGCTCGCTGATCACCGCGATTTTAGTGGCAAATTGTGGTGGGATTGGCTTTATCGGTCTAATGGTGCCACACACCGTGCGCTTGCTGTTTCCTGGACGTTATCCACTATTGTTAACTGCGCTGGTGGGCGGATTATTTATGGTCTGGGTAGATGTACTTGCACGGACCTTATTGAGTTACCAAGAGCTACCCGTAGGCATTATTACCTCGGTTATGGGCAGTATCTTCTTTTTATTTATTTTAGCGAGTCGTAACGCCAAGCGTATTTAACGATTAACGCCCAAGTTAAGTGGTCAAGGGATTAAAGATGTTTGATATAAAACCGGTTGATACTGAATTTGATAGTGAAATTCAACAAAAAATAGACACCAAAACTAAGCCACTTGGCGCCCTAGGTGATTTAGAAACATTGGCGCTGCAAATTGCCCGCGTGCTAGGCAAAGATAAGCCGCAAATCTGTAATCCTAAGATGATGGTGTTTGCTGCTGACCACGGTATTGCAGACTCTGGCGTGTCAATTGCGCCAAGTGAAGTGACTACACAAATGGTGGTTAACTTTATGCAAGGTGGCGCAGCAATCAACGTGTTTACTCGCCAAGTGGGCTTTGACTTAGAAGTGATTGATTGCGGTATTGTAAAGCCGCTAGAAAATGTTGAAGGTGTGATTAATCAGCGCTTAGGCGCAGGTACGGGCCCGATTCACAAACGAGCTGCTATGACGTTAGGTGCTGTTAAACAAGGTTTTGAAATGGCGACAGCCCGAGTTGATTTACACCATAAAAATGGCTGTAACTTAATTGGCTTAGGCGAGATGGGCATTGGCAACACTACATCGGCAGCGGTAATGATGTCTGCTTTAACTGGTATTAAAGGCGAAGATTGTGTTGGCCGCGGTACCGGCATTGACGCTGCGACTTATAAGCGTAAAAAGATGTTAGTTGAGCAAGCATTGCTATTACACCATAGCGAGTTGAACGACCCAATGCAGGTACTTGCTTGTGTAGGTGGATTTGAAATTGTGCAAATGACAGGTGCTATGCTGGCTGCTGCCGAGCGTAATATGCTGATCATCGTCGATGGATTTATTGCCAGCGCAGCAGCACTAGCGGCCGTAAAGATTAACCCTAATGTGCGCGATTACATGATTTTTGCTCATCAGTCTGACGAGAAAGGTCATTACTTAATGCTGGAGTTTTTACAAGCTAAACCTTTGCTAAAGCTTGGCATGAAGTTGGGTGAAGGTACGGGGGCTGCATTGGCGTTACCGCTGATCCAAGCCGCAGCTAACTTTTATAATCAAATGGCCAGTTTTGAAGATGCAGGCATAGATATCTAGGACGGTTGCAATGAGTCAGTGGCAAAAGCAGCTCAATCTGTTTTTTATCGCAATGGGATTTTTTACCCGTATTCCAATGCCAAAATGGATTGAGGTCGATGCAGATAAGCTCAATAAAGCTAGCCGTTACTTTGGCTTAGTGGGTTTGTTGGTGGGTGCGATTAGTGCGTTGGTGTATACCGTGATGCTGCATTGGGTGTCGCCATCCATTGCCATTGTTTTGGCGATGATCACTAGCGTACTGGTGACAGGTGGATTCCATGAAGATGGTCTTGCAGATACGGCTGACGGCCTCGGTGGCGGTTGGACGGTAGAAGCCAAGCTTAACATTATGAAAGACTCACGCCTTGGCAGTTATGGTGCATTAGCACTGGTGTTAACGCTTATCCTTAAATGGCAATTACTTACCGAGTTGGCATTATTTGACCCTAGTAGTGTCAGTTTAGCGTTGCTGTTAGGCCATTGTTTGAGCCGAGTGGTAGCAGCGAGTTTTATCTTCTCAGAAGAGTATGTCAGTGATACAGACACCAGCAAAAGTAAGCCGTTAGCCCAGCAACAAGGGCTAAATGAACTGTCGATTTTATTAGCCACAGGCGTGCTTGCTTTACTGCTTGTGAGCATGATGCAAGCCATAGTATTGATTGCTGCATTAGTCATTGTTCGCTATGGCTTTGTAAGATTATTTAGAAAGCAGATTGGGGGCTATACAGGAGACACACTAGGCGCAGCGCAGCAAGGCTCTGAGCTAGCTTGCTATCTACTGCTATTGATATTGGGAGTAAGCTGGTGATCCACTTTGTTTTAGGCGGCGCGCGCAGCGGTAAAAGCAGCTATGCAGAATCACAAGTACTCCAATGTGTGACTGGTACGGGAGCTGCTGAGGCCGCTAAACCTTGCTGGTATGTTGCTACTGCAGAAGCGCTCGATAACGAGATGCAGCAGCGTATTTTACACCATCAAAACGGACGTCAAAGCGACGCAATTGCTTGGCAAACCATAGAGTGTCCGCTCGAGTTAACTCAGGCCTTACAAAGCCATGCAACCAACGACAGCGTGATCTTAGTTGATTGTTTAACTTTGTGGCTCAGCAATCATCTTTTTCGTGAGAATAATGACTGGCAACAAGTTAAAAGTGACTTTTTACAGGGCTTAGCCAAGCTTCCTGGTACTGTGATTTTGGTGAGTAACGAAGTCGGTTGCGGCATTGTGCCCATGGGCGAAATTAGCCGCCGCTTTGTTGATGAGGCCGGTTGGCTACACCAAGATATTGCTGCAATTGCAGATAAAGTCACCTTAGTGACGGCAGGCTTGCCCCTGCATTTAAAAGGTTAGGAGAGCGCTAAAATGTCAGAGATAGTGACAGAGAAAGTGGCATTAACAGATAACAATAAAGCCAAATCTGAGTGTAAAGTACTTATGGTGCAAGGCACCACTTCCGATGCAGGTAAAAGCACTTTAGTTGCTGGCTTATGCCGTCTGTTTGTTAAACAAGGGCAAAAAGTCGCACCTTTTAAACCGCAGAATATGGCGCTTAATAGTGCTGTCACCATAGACGGTGGCGAGATAGGTCGCGCACAGGCATTGCAAGCTGTCGCTTGTAAGCTAGAGCCACAAATCGACTTTAATCCAATCCTATTAAAACCTAGCTCAGACACTGGCTCGCAAGTCATCGTCCATGGCAAAGCCTTGATGAAGATGGAAGCTGAAGACTACTTTGGTAAAAATGCCAATGGTTATCGGGTTAAGGCTATGGCTGTGGTTAAAGAGTCGTATCAGCGATTAACCAGTGATTACGACATGCTGCTGGTGGAAGGGGCGGGTAGCCCAGCTGAAATTAATCTGCGTGAAGGCGATATTGCCAATATGGGCTTTGCTGAGGAAGTGGATTGCCCGGTAATCATCATCGCTGATATCGACAAAGGCGGTGTCTTCGCCCACTTAGTCGGTACACTTGCACTATTGAGTGAAACAGAACAAGCGCGAGTAAAAGGCTTTGTGATAAATCGTTTTCGCGGTGATATTAGCTTATTACAAGGTGGCCTAGATTGGCTAGAAAACTACACCCAAAAGCCAGTACTTGGGGTGTTACCTTATTTGCACGATCTGCATTTGGATGCTGAAGATGCATTAATTGCCGCGCCTGAAAAATTATCAGAAACCAAACTTAAAGTGTTAGTACTTGTGCTGCCACGTATTAGCAATCATACCGATTTTGACCCACTAAGATTACACCCGCAAATCGAGTTTAATTATGTGTCGTTGCAGACTCAGGCACAAAATTTAAATAAAGGCGCTAATACACTTCCACAAGCTGATTTAATCATTATCCCAGGTAGTAAAAACGTTCGCGCCGACCTTGATTTTATTCGTCAGCAAGGCTGGGATAGTGCCATTGAAAAGCATCTGCGTTATGGCGGTAAAGTGCTGGGGATCTGTGGCGGTTACCAAATGCTGGGGATGATTATTGATGATCCCCAAGGGATAGAAGATAGTCCGGGTAATAGTGAAGGGCTTGGTTTATTGCCGCTAGCGACCGAGCTAACGAGTCATAAAATTCTGCAACAAGTTGAGGGCAGTTTGAGCCTACTTGGTGAGACCGCAAAGGTTGCAGGGTATGAGATCCATTGCGGCCGTTCACGCTCATTAATGCCGTTGACTCAACCTTTAAAATTACGAACTAAAAACGACTCTCAATTAGCGTCAACAGCTGAAACGACGATTGACGCTAGCAAGGTTAATGACAACCAAGCGCCTGCTGCACCAGAAGGTATGTTATCGAATGATGGCCAAATATTAGGTACTTATGTACATGGACTATTTGATTCGCCAACTGCATGCCAATTGATTTTGAAGTGGGCAGGAATGCAAGACGCAGAAGTCGTCGATGTTAATCAAGTACGCGAACAGCAATTGGATCGACTGGCCGATGTTCTAGAGCAGCACCTAGATCTCGATCTTGTTAACAAGATCTGGGATCCAAGCTAAATAAACATTTAGTAGAGCAGTGGCGTGACGCATTAAAAATAGCCATTATGCGCAAAGGTTAAACGTTATTTGAGCGTCAACTAAACAATTAAAATATGATACGCATTCATCATAATTTAAATTGCTTAAACCCTCGCCAATGCTGAGGTTGCGCTTGTATTTGCTTGCTACTAGATTGTTATTAAATTGGTGATAGTTTGACAGCTTTGAATTTAAACAACCTAGTAGATGTGAGTTTAATAAAACAGATTTTCAGGGACAAAATAGGAACGGAATAATGACTGATAATAAATCGGCCGATGCAGTGAAAGCAGAGCGTCATAAAGCCCGTCAGCAACGGATCAAAGAGGGCGTAGATGCTAAGATCGCTCGCGCCCAAGAAGAAAAAGGTATTTTGCTGGTATTAACTGGCAATGGCAAAGGCAAGTCCACTTCTGGTTTTGGCACAGTAGTTCGTGCAGTAGGCCACGGTAAAAAAGCGGCTGTAGTGCAGTTTATTAAAGGTAACTGGGACTGTGGTGAGCGCACATTACTTGAAGGTGCTGGTGTTGAATTTCATGTTATGGGCACCGGCTTTACTTGGGAAACCCAAGACCGTGAAAAAGACACTGCTGCTGCCGTTAAAGCATGGGAAGCCACCGAAAAACTACTGCAAGATGACAGTATCGATTTAGTTATGCTCGATGAGTTGACCTATATGGTGAGCTACCACTATTTAGAAGTGGATAGAGTGATTGAAGCGCTAAAGAATCGCCCGCCAATGCAGCATGTGATTGTTACCGGAAGAGCGTGTCACAGAGCAATCGTTGAGCTTGCAGATACTGTGAGCGAAGTGCAAGTCGTAAAACACGCATTTGAGGCAGGAGTTAAAGCACAGCCCGGCTTCGATTACTAAAAAATGGCTATTGTCGCTGAAAGCATACATTGACATAAGATAACCATAGTCTGACAAATTTAAAGCATAGTTTGACATAAAATGGTGTTTTGTATTTTAAGTACATAATTCAATTTTATATAAATCAATTGCTTGAGTTTAAAGTTAAAGCATAGCCTGACAAATTTGACAAAATACCGAGCGGCTGTACGCTAAGTGTACTAATGTCGCTCAAGTTTTGTGCATGTATATTCGGAATTTACGTAAGCCTTCGCCTAATAAAAACGTTTTTAAATTCGCGAGTGTAAAAGTCAGCGGAACGATAATGTGTGAGAGCACATTGGAGTTCGATGCATGTTTCCATCATGAATATAATGAGACTATCGAGACTTTTGGCAGTCAGCCTGAAGGCTTTTATTACTGTTTTGAGGGTAAAAGATTACCTTATACACCTGACGCGATACTTCGCTATATTGATGGGACGACAAAGTTTCATGAATATAAACCTTACAGTAAGACATTCGATCCAGTTTTTAGAGCAAAGTTTGTAGCTAAAAAAGAGGCTGCTCGGGTACTTGGCACTGAGCTTATACTCGTCACAGATAAGCAAATCCGTGTAAATCCAATCTTAAATAACCTCAAATTACTACACCGATACTCTGGTATTTATGGCGTGACCGATATTCAACATGAGTTGCTCCAGTTGATTCGAAAGTCAGGTAAAGTTCAACTTCATGATATTGCGAGTGAATATAAACTTCCGATCGCTGAAACCCGTTCTTTTCTTTATTCGTTAATGAATAAAGGCTTGGTAAAAGCTGATTTGAATCAAGACGACCTTACTTGCAATCCATCTATTTGGTGTAATACATGATGGACTTTGAAGATGAGTTCACAGAGTCTACATCTGCCAAAAAGCCAGATCCCCCAGCTCAATACGTTAAGTTAGATGATACAGAGTTAGTTAAGCGAGATCTTGATACTTTCCTGAACTTCCTTAAAGAAAAAGCGCTCGATAAATACAAACTAATTAGTTTTATTGAGCAGGAAAACTCAGGAGGCTGGACGCAAAAAAACTAGACCCAATTCTTGATAAGCTGTTTGAAGGCAATACAGAAAAACGACCTAATTGGCGTACTGTAGTGGTCAACTAATATTGGCCACGATCTTAGAGTTTAACCAAAACAATCGTTCTGATTCATTAGGTGTCAGTCCGCCGTTATATTGGTGCGGGCGAAGCTGACAATAATATCCAATTATGTATCGTGTAATTTCTTGCTGAGCTTCTGCAAAGTTACGATATCCTATTGGTGGTATCTATTCTGTCTTAAGGCTCCTAAAAAAGTGTTCCATTGGACTATTATCCCAACAGTTCCCACGTCGAGATAAACTTTGCTTGAGCTGGTATCGCCATAATAGTTGTCGATATCTTCTGCTTGTATAGTGAGTCCCTTGATCGCTATGGAACATAACACCTTTAGGTTTTCCACGCCCTTCATAGGCCATCGAAAGCGCTTTCCCCGTTAAACGGCTATCAGGTGATAACGACATAGCCCAGCCAATGACTTTACGAGCAAATAGATCAATCACAACCGCTAAGTACATCCAGCGGTTACCTGCCCACACGTAGGTGACATCACCAACCCAAACTTCATTCGGAGCGGTGACAGCGAATTGTTGACCTAGGTGATTAGGGATTTCGATGTGCTCTAGTGTCGCTTTTCGGTATCTGTGCTTAGGAACCTGACAACTCACTATACCAAGCTCCTTCATCAGCTTAGTGGCGCGATAACGGCTTAACGAGATACCTTGCTGGCTAACCATATCTGCAATCGTTCTAGCTCCTGCCGAGCCGTTACTTGCAGTATGTACTTCGCTAACTAGACTTCGAAGCTTTACTTTATCTGCGTTTATGGTTATTGGCCGTTTTCTCCAATACTTGTAACTACTACGATGAATACTGAACACTTCGCATAATGTTTTTATGCTGTAGCTCTGCCTGAGTTTCTCAATTATTAAGAATTGTTCAGTGAGTCCGACATCAACAGAGCTGTGGCTTTTTTTAATATTTCGTTGTGCTCCTGGAGGCGAGCTAGTTGCTTTTTTAACTCTCGAATTTCAATTTGTTCTGGTGATATAGGTGATGCTTTAGGTTGCTTACCTTGTCGCTCTTCTCTTAATTGCCGAACCCACTTATCCATGGTCGATTTACCCACGTTCATAGCTTGAGCGGCTTCAACAATTGAGTAATTTTGATCTAGCACTAATTGAGCTGATTCAAGTTTAAATTCTGCGCTAAAAAGTCTTCTTGTACGTTTCGTCATAGTGTCACCTGTTTACTTATGAGGTAATGATATCACCTCTAACTAGGTGGCCAAATTCACCGTACCACTACAAACCTTAAAAGGTGAGTCAATTAGAAAATTGATAGGTACCCCAAATATTGGCCAAGAAGAAAGCCATGATAACTAACAGCTACCTTGACGTACTTGGACAAATTAACCTGGATGAACTTCATATTCGACAAGCATTTGAGTATTACCAAGCGCGTTATCAAAAAAGCAAGCTCGCACAGAGGTTTGTCACCGCAAGCTTTAGCGTTGACGACGATGTAAAAAATGCTGTGATGATGGGCTACTGTGACCGCACCATGGGGAAGCATATCCCTAACGTACGTACACCTGAAGGAGCTGCTATTCGTGGTAGCCTACAACGTTGTGGGTTAATTCGCTCAACAGGTCATGAATTATTCCGTGGCTGCATAGTGCTTCCGACAGCTGGTGACAATGGCAGTATCATCTCTGCGATTGGCTATCGCGTTGGCCGTGTTCGAGGTGGGGGTAAGTCAATTGTGTATTGGCGTAAACCAGAGCCAAAAGCCTTTGTTGATGCAGGCCTGTTATTTGCGAAAGAGTTGATACATGGACAAACCTACCACTAGGCGCATATGGCGATGTACTCGATATTATATGGCGCTTTGCCTCGCTAAGGGGCAGAGCTCCGATACAGTACGTAACAAACGAGGAGGGTTAAAGAAATTTTTTCTTTGGTGCCTAGCGCGGCACATCAGGCATATCGACCAAATTGACATCGATTTAATGGATGACTACTCAGCCTACTTAAATTCATACCGTAAAACACTTGATAATGCACCGTTAAGTCCGGCTCAAAAACGCAACCTACTGACTTATGTGAAAGTCTTTATTAAACATATGTACGTTAAAGGGTTACTATCAAGCAACTCGCTTGCAGATATCGATCTGCCATCTAAAGGGCATCAAATTCCAAAGTCTCTCTACTCAGTTGAAGAAATTGAGACAATTTTAGAGCAACCGCTGCTATTTGGAATCAAAGGGCTAAGAAACCGAACAATACTTGAGATCTTTTTTGCAACAGGCATTCGACGTGGAGAGCTAGTAAAGCTCAATATTGACGATATTGATTTTGACCACAAAATGCTACGTGTCTATGGCAAGGGTAAGAAAGAGCGATTAGTCCCCATCAGTCAGCGAGGTTGCGAGTGGGTCGCATTCTATATTGGGAAGATACGACCTATGTTCGCCTTTATTGGCTCTGAAAAAGCACTCTTTCTCGCTAACAATGGTAAACGTTATGAACCGGGTAAACTGTCTGATATGGCATCTCAGTATGTCAAACTCGCTGGTTTTGACCGAGCTGGCGCTTGCCACCTTTATCGCCATAACACTGCGACAACCATGCTTGATAATGGTGCTGACTTGCGCCATATCCAAGAAATGCTTGGCCATGCCAGCATTCTCACAACTCAGTTATATACCCATGTCAGCCGGAAAAAGCTCACTCAGGTTTACAATGATACGCACCCTTCAGCTCAAGGTGAAAGTGGACTGTTTTAGTTTGAACCGTTGGTAGAAATAGCCTTCAGGTTGATGCTATAATTTTAGAGTGATTTTTGGAGGTATTTATGCAATCGACAGCAATTAAGAAACTACAAGGTACTCGCACTTTTGTACCTAAAATGAGCAATTTCGAGACAAGCTCTCGTTACGAAGGTTTGTATTTCAAGAAAGAAAAGCTCGGCAAATCAATTGATGATTTAAAAGCTAAGTATGCAAGATAAGTATGGAGTGATTCAGGATAGTTATTGTTACCCTGAATCCGATGTACTCATTAATAAGTTAAACATCACTAACCATGATGAATTAACTGAAGCAGAACTAGAGTTTACAGCATTTCGTTACAGTGAATATTCTTCGAGTATTACCTCCCTATCTGAATTTGATCTCAATCATTTCAAAGGCCTGCATTTTCATTTATTTCAAGACGTTTATGACTGGGCTGGAAAGTTAAGAATGGTCGATATTTCCAAAGGAAATACGCGTTTTTGTACCTGCTCTAGAGTCGAAGCAGAATTAAATAAGCAATTATCCAGAATCCGCGCTCTTGATTGGGAAAACCCAAAAGCCAGCTTCTTTCATGAAATCACAGATATCTTTTGTGAGCTCAATGTCGTGCACCCGTTTAGAGAAGGCAATGGAAGAACACAGCGCTTTTTCTTCGAAGAGTTATATTTCTTCTTGGGAAAAACGGTTCATTGGCCAGACATATCAAAAGATGAATGGATTAATGCAAATGTAAAGGGATATCACGGTGACCTGAATCCGCTACACAGCATATTAACTCAAGCCATTTCGTAAATAGTAAAAAACATTTTTATTGGTTGGTAGTTCATACTAATTTATATGCAGGCACGATACTATGATCCACTTATCGGGCGTTTTTACTCGAATGATCCGATTGGGGCAACTGGACATGATTCAGTTGTTCATGGATTTAATCGATATGCATATGGGAACAACAACCCATACAAGTACAAAGACCCGAATGGTGAAAGCCCTGTTTGTCTTACACCATTGTCAGCATTGGCATGTCTTGGGGTTGCCGCCGCAGGTTATGGACTCTATAACTTCGATGATAAAACGGAAGATTTGAAAAATTCAAAATTAAAAGAAATGGAAGCAGACAGACTCCGCCAAGAAACATATATAAATTGCGTAAGGTCTGGGGGGCGAGATTGTGGAGGTATTGGTTCTGTAGAGCAGGAGCTAGCTAAACGAAGAAGGAAAACACTGAGTGATGCTGCGGAGGCTGCGGAGGCTGCGGAAGCTGGTTGTATTGTTGGTACTACATGTGGAGGTAGTATACCGGGTAGTACGGAGGAAAATGCTGTAAATGGATTGGTAGCAATATGGCAATGGATAACAGGTAATGATGAGTCAAAAGAGCAAAAACAACCAGAGGCTCCTAAACCTGAAGAGAATAGAGAATAACTATATGAGTAAGACAAAACTAATTTGGGTAAACCTTATAATTTGGCCAGTTGCTGTGTTTCTTATTTTTTTTAACAACTACGCAGTAAGTAATTATTATTGGTTAAAAAATGGTGACTCATTCCAGCTAAATAATATTGAATATACTGTCAGCCGCCCTGCATTTATTATAGGTACAACTGACTCAGGAAATGTTGGGTTAGGTTATATTCAAAGCAATGAACTGGCTATGTTGTATCTAGAAAATGGTTCGTTAGCCGAGGTAGAAAAGCTTGAAAGTATATTCAACAGTAATTTAAAGATTGTAAAAGAAAGTCACTGTAAGTTTCTTTTCAATAGTACAAATCCAAATCTTCCTTATCTTTCATGGGTAAATAGTAAGTTTGAAGTCTATTTTATACTTACAGATAAGCCTGGGTTTGATATAGACCTTGCAGAGCTATGTAACATTGTATCCTGATAATATTAATTGAAAGCCTCGCTCTTGCGGGGCTTTATTTTTGGCAGCTTGTAAGTCAGAGCAGAGTTGAAGTAGAAGCTTCGCACTTTTCTCACCGTAAGGTCTAGATTAGCGGTTTTTGTGCCTTCATCTGCTGAAACCTTCGGAATAGCCTGCCAATCTGCTTTGGATCTCATGCTGGCGTCGTTCGGAATGCCTGCTGAGAGTGATTGGATTTTGCATCTTCATTAAAAAAGCTGTGAAATTTGTTTTTTCCTTTAAACTTTCTTTCAACTTCAGTCATCAATTTAAAGTGGTAAGCCCCTAATTTCTTAGACACTTAACTGTTTCTCAAAGTACTGCTTTTCGAACTGCACAGGAGACAGTCCATTATTACTACCATGACGACGCACTGGATTATAGAAATATTCGATATAGTTAAATATTTCTGAGCGAGCCTCATCTCTGTTTTTATAGATTTTTCTCTTAACTCTATCTTTCTTCAGCAATGAGAAAAAGCTTTCGGCGACAGCATTATCGTGACAGTTTCCTCGTCGACTCATACTGGCTTCTAAATTGTGCTCTTTTAAAAAGCTCCGCCAATCAGAACAGGTATATTGCACTCCTTGGTCGGAATGTATCAAAACCTTATCTTTCGGTGAACGTCGCCAAATAGCCATTAATAGCGCATCTATTACTAAGTCCGCTTTTGGCGTGTTTTTCATCGTCCAACCGACGACCTGGCGAGAGAAGAGGTCAATAACAACTGTTAAATATAGCCAGCCCTCATGAGTACGGATATAGGTAAAGTCGGTCACCCAAACCTTGTTGGGTTCTGCGACATCAAAGCCACGATTTAACGTATTTGGCGCAGTATGACTAACATTTCCACCACCAAAGCTTGGATTGCGCTTGTAGCCACGTATAGCCTTTATCTTGGCGTCCTTCATTATCCGATAAACACGATTCTTCCCGACACTTTCACCATCGTCTTTCAAGTCTAAAGTCAGATTTCGATAGCCGTAGACACAACCGCTCTCCAGCCAAAATTGCTTAATTTTTCCCAGAAGACGCTTATCTTCAATGGTTCGATTACTGCAGGGCTGCTTTAGCCAAGCATAAAAACCACTATGATGAACATTAAGCACTCGGCACAGTACGGCTATGGGATATTGGTCGAGTCGAGACTTTATGAACGTGTACTTTTCTTTGACTCGCTTGCAAAGTACACGGCGGCCTCCTTTAGTATATTTCGCTCTTCCGTGACTCGCCGAAGCTCTGCTTTTAGTTTACGAATTTCGTCTTGCTGATTATCGATAGTGATGTGTTGCTTCTCTGGCTTATCGAACTTGTTAATCCAGTTATGCAAGCTTTTGGTTGTGATACCTAACCTTTCTGCCACATCAGCGATTTTATAACCACGTTCAGTGACTTGTTTGACAGCTTCAATTTTGAACTCATCGGGATAACGTTTTCCGCGCATGTAACACCTCATATTTTTTGGTTCATTATAACTCTATGAAGTGTCTACTGTTCTAGGGGCTTACCAATATGTAGCCCACGCTCATATTCAGCTCGGGTGATAACTAGAACTATAAATCCGAAAAAGCTGGAGATTAAGTAGTTTTGTTTTCTATAGCAGTAAAAGAAAAGCCCCGCGAGTGCGAGGCTTTGGATTCAAAACTCAAAACAGTCTAAACCAATCTTCCTTTGTCTATCGCATTTTTCAGCATTAAAAACGTAAGAGGTTTAAAGTCAGCCTTATCTTCTTTGGATGCTCTCAAAAAAGGGATTAGACTAAACAACATTTTTTGAAAATGACTTTTTCCAGAGAATTCTTCAGGAAAATAATCCCCAAATCTAAAACTCGAAATATCAACACCATAATTATCACTTAGTGTTTCAATGCAACTTTCAGCTATGTCACCATAAATATTTAAATCATGGTACAGCCTCAACTCCAAATCAGAATTTGATTTGTAATAATCTGACAACCCAGAATCGTTGATGAAGCTATTAAAGGTATTGTTTTCTGGCATTATTGTTTTTCCAATTCTTTGCTTTCTACTTTTTCAGTAGTCGCAGTTTCTTTTTGAACTCTATCAACAACAGCATCGACAAGTTGCCCAGCAGCTATGGCAGTACCGACATAAGGAACTTTTCTTAAAACTTTAGTAACCTTATGGCTAGTTTTTTTACTAATTTTTCCATCTTTTGCCGCTTTATGATTAGCTTTACTTGCTACTGAAGTTTTAGTACCTGCTTTACCACCACCTGCAATACCACCTCTTGGCTTATCTGCAAATGGCCCTGTTGCTGCGACAGCACCACCTGTTGCTACGTTTCCAGCGGTATTTCCAGTTGAATTATCTTCACCCCTGATTGCTTCAACAGCTAAATCAAAAGCATACCCGACAGCTAACCCTACACCGATTACACAAAGTCCACCGCAAATAGCTTTGCCATCTGGATCAGTATACTTATATGGGTTGTTCACAGCATATGAATATCTATTGAACCCTCTAATACCTTCTTCATTGCTTAAATGAGAAACTGCATCGATTGGATCATTCGAGTAGAAACGACCTATGACTGGATCATAGTATCGTGCCTGCATATACATTTATCGATTTTACAAGTCGTAACACGCTTTGGGATAAATGCTGACATGCTCGAATGTTAGTGTATAGCTATGGCCTTAAAGTTGAATTGTTCGGTTCCAAAGATTAATACCACTACAGTACTAATCGATGTCATTGGATTCAGTGTTATGCAGTATTTGGAGTTGAATCATGGTACCTGAGTAATATGAAAATCAATTGGCTCCAAAGTACTTGGAAAGAAAAACCAATATTTTTCAGATTAAATAATGATCCAACCTTGAGAGCCTAGGAACCACTAATAAATATATACTAGCGGCTTAGAGTACTTCATCTCTGTTGACGGATGATTACCAACTCTAGCCCTTATGGTGACATCTATCGCCATTCTTTCGTTAAAGCGCATCCCAATGTTATAACTTAGCTTAAATTCTTCACAAGTATCTGGCCGTATAACCATTTCGTTAGCGTCAAGAAGGTCTTTCTGGATTTGCTCTAATTCTGGTTTGTTTGAACCGTAACCATGATCTACGAACATTTCCTGACCATAGAATTTGACACTTTCTAAGGTGACAGGTTTATCCCCGAAATTAGTGACCAGAACTACAACATTAAAAAAAGATTTGTTATCAAGCCTTTCAAACTGGTAGGAGGGTGATACGTCAGTCTTTTTCGCTGGAATTACATTTATTAACGCAGTAATTTGAGGCGTTTTTTTCTCATTCCATGCTTCGCGCTGCCTTTTATACTTTTCCTTCATCCCTAGTGTCTGAACGACCAACTTTTCTTGTTCTGCATTGACTTTTCGGATTTTTACTACAGTAAGAAATTTGCTAAGAACGAAGCCAATAAAGGCTCCGACGAGAGCAAATACTCCGTTCTCAGAAGTAAGTTCCATAAACACATCCATCATTAAATCTCCCTGCACATTATGTTGCCAATTTATATCAAACCGACAAACGACCAGGCCAGCCGCAACGGGATAGTAGCAGATTATTAGAAATAAATTGAAATGGGCTGTAGAAAAACACTTTGTTTAGAAGAAAATTCATCATAAGAATCTGAGCTGCTGTTATGCAGAACTTTTAAACAGGCACTAAAAGTTTAGAGATATTAATTTGGTGAGCAACAAAACTTCAGTAACACTTAAGACATATTGAATTGATAGCAACTTTAAAGTCAGTGTATATCCCTAACCACCTAACATCGGCGGGCGTCAGCACATCAATCAGCAAAAGCCTGATCCAATTAAGGGATCTACTTATTCCCGTCGCAATTCAATTTTTCCTGCTGTATTTTGCCCGCGCTGCCACGCTCTATTAGTCCAGTAAGTTCCAACCAATACAATATTGTTTTCGTCAAAGCGGACAGTGAGTTTTGCTGCACCATCAAATTTGCTATTATCTGTGGGCAAAGGTTGATCTATTACAGATTCAAAAAGATAAGATAAGTAAAAATTCCCATCTCTAGCATCTCTAAATACTTCACTCTGTACGACGGTACTTCTTTGATATTTATCTAAAGACTTTAGGCGAATATCAAAACCGATAAAATCTGCGGAAATTAACATCTCAACAGTTTTGGAAAAATACTCTCCGCTTTCATTTTTGAACGTAGATGTAATCTCCCCAACCCACTTTCCATTCAAATCAGGGCAAACATGCCTATTTAGCAAATTATCCAGCATTGTTGTCGCGGTGTTGTGGCGGTACAAATGGCAAGCACCTGTGCGGTCAAAACCTGCGAGTTTCACATACCGCGATGCTGTATCAGACAATTTACTTGGCACGTAGCGTTTACCATTGTTAGCTAAGAACAAGGCCTTCCCTGAGCCGATAAATGCGAACATCGGTCTAATCTTCCCAATATAGAAAGCTAACCATTCACATCCCCTTTGGCTAATCGGCACCAAACGTTCTTTTTTACCTTTGCCGTGGATTCGAACCAACTTGCTATTGAAATCAACGTCATCAATATTTAGCTTAACTAACTCCCCTCGTCTTATCCCAGTGGCAAAAAAGGTTTCAAGAATAGCGCGGTCACGCAAACCTTTAACCCCGAATAGCAGCGGCTGTTCCAAAATGGTTTCTATTTCATCAGTCGTATACAGCGCTTTAGGTATTTGCTCACCTTTTGAAGGTAATTCGATGTTCTCAAGCAGGTTAGTTGGTAGGAGTTTCTTAATATGCATGTACTTCACGAATGTTTTAACAAATGTGAGTAAGTTCCGTTTTTGTGCTGGGCAAAGGGGTTGTCCATCCAAGGGCTTTCTGTAGGCATTCAGATAGGCTGCGTAGTCGTCCATTAAGTCTAAGTCGATTTGGTCGATGTAAGTAACGTTTCGTTCAATACACCATAAGAAGAATTTCTTAAGTCCTCCGCGTTTACCCCGAACGGTATCAGAGCTTTGCCCTTTGGCTAGGCAAAGCTCAAAATAGTACTTCGCGCACCGCCAAATGCGCTTAGTGGTAGGCTTGTCCATGCGCTAACTCTTTGGCAAAAGCCATCCCAGCATCCACAAATGCTTTCGGCTCTGGACGACGCCAATAGACAACAGGTTTATCACCAGAGCGCACACGACCAATCCGATAACCGACCGCCGATATCACCGTTCCATTGTCATGAAAAGTCGGAAACACTACGCATCCACGGAACAGTTCATGCCCTGTAGCTCGGACCAAGCCGACGCGCTGCAAACTGCCTCGTATGGCTGCACCCTCAGCCGTTTTGGGCTTTGGAATATTGCAGCCCATCGTTCGGTCGCAGTAACCAATAGCTGTACTATCTCGCAGTTCAACATCTATTGAGCAGTTGTTACCCACAAACTTCTGCGCTGTTAGACTTTCCCGAAACCGGTTGCGGTAATAGTCAAATGCTTGCTGGATGTGCAGTTCATCTAGGTTGATTTGTCCTAGGACATCAAGGTAGCGATCAACCATGATATTGCTCCTCTTTCTTAGCCTTTAACTTGCGAAAAGAGTCAACGCCATCCCTTAGCTTGTATATGAAACGATAAGGCGTGTGTGCGATACGATCTAATATTGAATCGCCAATGTAATTGTTTTCTATCGCTTTGTGCCAATCAGAAACATCAAATTGAGATGTAATTACCCATGAGCCTTTACCCTCTCGCGCCTCTACAAACCGAAATAGCTCGGTTTGTTCATCTTTAGACAGCGGCTTTAGTCCCCAATCGTCAACGTGCAAGATATCAACGCGCATAAACATGTTAATCAACTTCATTGCCTTGAGGTGTTCGTTGCCTGTGGCTTCTGTTTTTGCATTTGTTAAGTTATCAATCAGGGACATGTATGAGATTGATTTAACTTTGTAACCTTTGAGGATCGCTTCATTTGCTAGTGCACATGCCATCGTTGTCTTACCAAGTCCTGAAGCGCCAATTAGTAATATACTTAGCTGTCGCTTAGCCCAACCACACGAACGTAACTTAGCAATATCCTTTCTAGAAAATGGAGAATGTTTATCTGTTGGAATCTTATCCATGCTTGCCTGGGGCCATTTCAGCGTAGCATTTCGTCTAGCTAGGCGTTGCGAGTTTTCAACTCTGGCATCCACTTGGGGACAAAGTATTTCATTCATTACTTTATCCATTGTTTCCAAATCTAGGTTGTTGTTTTCAACAACCTGCTCATAAACTGCCATCGAAACTGGCAATTTCAGATATTCAAAGTGTTGTATTAATTGTGAATTCATAGTCGTCCCCTTACTTGAAAACGAAATAGTCAGAGCCGCGCAAATATTTATCTGTAGCGGGCATGTTTGGAATTGATTTTGGAGCACCATCATCGATGCGGTATGCCTTCGCTTGAATTATCGCGTTGAGGCGTGTCGGTGATATCTGTTGGTACTTGAGAGCAAACTGGCAGGCTCGTTCGAAATCTGAAGCGGAGATCTCTGATTTTTCTGCAAACTTCATTATTTTGCGGCAACGGTCATTGGCCAGCCGTGATTTTTTGCTTTTGCCATCAAATTGAATGGCAACCAATTGCTGTGTGTTTTCCCCAAAATCACTTGCCCAATCCCAGTAGAACTCAAGGTCTTTATCTTCCATATACTGATGATTTGGCGGCATATGCTCGTAATCACGGGTAATCTCTCCAATAACTTCGCATCTCTTATGCCTAGCCACAGCAGCGCCTTGGTGGAACACTTCAACAAACTTTGATGTAAGGTGAACGATTACCTTTTTATGAGCCAATTTGTGAGGTACGGAATAATAGTGGTCATCAATTAGTAACGAATAATCGGACGGAACAGTCATGTTGAACACTTTTTCGATCAGAGCAAATGGAGTTTTGGGCAGCGGTCTTAATACTGGTTTATCAACTTCATCGAGTAGCTTTTGTCTTGATGTTTTCAATTTTTGAAATGGAGCTTCATTTAGCTTGTCGATTTCCTTACTAAGGTATTCATTGATTTCATCAATGGTCTCGAATTCCATCTTCAACATTCGAGCTAAAATGCGACTCGTTACAAATCCAACTGCACTTTCAGTTACACCTTTGTCCTTAGGCTTTCCGGGCCTTGCAGGCAAGATTGTTACGCCATAGTGATTCCCAAACGATTCATAGTTTGCATTTAATACTTTCTCGGGATTTGACCTAACAACCAGTGCCTTTGGATTATCGGGTATAACAATTTCGGACACCCCGCCGTAAAACTCAAACATCTTCTCATGCGCTTCAATCCAGTCTTTCGTTGTTTGACCATTAGTTGCGTATCCAAAAAGGCGAATAGATGCGCCAAGAACACTGACAAATATGCTCGCAAACTTCCTCTCTTTTGCATCTCTCAGTCCATAAGGAATTTTTGTTCCAGCATAATCGACAATTGCGACTTCGCCTGCTTTTCGCAGCTGTCGCATGGCTAGTTTATTCTTCCTTTGAACTGCCCTTAGCATTTCGCAAAAACGCGTGTATTTATATGCTCTGGCCGGTTCGCAATGTTTCACATACTCATGGTACGCATTTAAGATGGTTTGCTTTGGCTGGCTTATGTAGGCTATGACTTTTTCCCAGTCAGGTTCTACTTTGTTAACGTTTCGACATGGCCATTTTGGATGCAAAATCGCTGTCAATTCAGTTTCATCCATTACTTGCATTTGCTGCCAAGTAAGCTGGTTTTCTTGCATTTTCTTCTTTAGAGAATGCACGCTAACGTGAGAACAGCCTGTTGCTCTGGCAACTGCTCGAAGTGAAAGGTTTGTTGTCTGCAACAACCGTGCTGTTAGACAGTTAATTTCTTTTGATAACATAAAGATGTCCCCTTGCTAATAAATAAAGGTGCAAGAAGCCAGTAGCCATCAAACGATAACTTGACAAAGTACCGACTAAAGACAAAGCTTGTGTCGTCGCACTATCAAATTCGACAACAATCGCGAAGCCCCAAAGTTACCAGCTATGGGGCTTTGTCATTTTTACGCCACCAAAAAGTTAGTTCACTAATCTTCCTCCCGTGCTTTCTCTGCTAACCAACGAGCAATATCTTTAACCAATGCATGTGTGCCTCTTCGATTTGCAACGGTAAATGTTTTTATAGGCAACGTTTTTCGAACAACGGCCTGCCGCAATGCATATATTGAGCTGTAACCCAGTGCCTTTTGCAGCTCAGGGCCCTTTAACACCGGGCTTCTATACATTTTCAATAAGTCTTGCTCTAACTTTTTGGCCAATTCTTCAACTTCGTCATCACTCATGTTGTTCTCCGAAAGATCAGTTAAGACAAACTGATGAATTAATAATCGGATTAAGACTAGACTTAGTGGTGTTTCTCGTAAGTACCAAAATTTTTTTGTTTAGTGTCATCCCCTGAGGAGGTCGCATGCCCTTGCTCAAAGTTACGAAAAAGAAGGTGGACGATTCGCCAGGGAGCTGCCTCACACATTACAAGGAACTACCGACTCGATTGCAGGAATTGATATCAATTTTGTGGGTCAAAGAGTTGTGCTACAAACGAGGAGCCTCGAGCCCCTATATGCTGGCTCAATTACTCATATCAGATGACAATATTGGTAAGTCACATACCGTGTTTAGGTCTATCTATAGGCACCTAAAAAGAAAGTCTGAAGGCGAAAAGTTCTCACGCAATGACCCATTATTAAAACTCGAACGGCTAGACAATCAAGCCACGGATCTCATTTCACATCCTATATGGCGACTTATAACTTCTAGCCGATGCTCTAACGCAGAATTAGAATCAATGGTTTGCTGTCTGCCCAGAGACATTCAGGTATGTGTGCGAGACTTTGATACTGGTGAATTCAAGCCAGACATAGATAATCTGGCCAGCAAGACCAATTTGGACGCTTTGTGCGCTGTACTTTTAATTATTCTGATACTCAATAATGAGCATGACTATTTCGAAAACAGCTTTGAGCGTTCTCGGTTCTTTATTACAAGCAATCAAATTTTGCTTAGACTCGTATTCCGTTTATTCCTGAGCCTTTTCCCTGAAAAGGGTATAGATTTGAGAGCATTTAGGTGTTTGTTCATTTTTTGTCGTTACATTGAAAACACTCTCGCAGATGTAAAGTGCAAACCGAACGGTCGAGCTACGATCAAGTTTCGCGTTTTCAATCCAAATTGCAGTGACAAGAACAAACACCGTGAATTGTTTCTACCAAGCATGTTTGTCGCGTCTGAAACAGCTCAGTGCCTAGGCTATCCAAACTTAATCAACCTAAGTTATCAGTGTCTTTTTGTCTTGTATAAAGAAACCTACCAACTACTCATTCAGAAAGCCAAAACTCTGCATAAAGGCGATGACTTTGCTTTATTAATTTTGTCTGTGATTGATCATGCCGAACTTTCTGAAATCTACAGAAGTGCTTATGCAACACCAACAATAAAGAATCAAACTCTCGAATCTGCTCTAAGAAAAGCCGAGACACTAGGTTAACAAGTAGCTGTTAATTCATTTCCGTTGCAGTGTTAATTCCTATTTGGATTTCAGTTAATTCCCTAACGGATCAGGAGTAAAGTTTTAGTGGAATATGCACTCATACAATTCCTTTTGTGCTTTTATGCATATTACGCTCCAGAGCTACCATGTTTCCAATAGAAAACAACCGCATAGCCAAATAAGCCTTAACACTAATGCAGAGTAAATTTAACTATCAAGATCAATGTTTTAGGTCGGTTTTTGTACTAGCTTTAATGGAAATAGTTCAATCAAGAGCATGAACATGAGCCAGCATAAATCCCAATATTCAGTGGCAGATAAAGTAAACGAGTGGTCCGCCAACAATGCTGATTCACCTAGCCTTTTAATTTCTCAGAAAGATGGTTCTTTTTATCTGGGGTACTATTCCGGCATGGGAAATTACGATGCCACGCCAATTGAGAAATTAGATCCCCAATACAAAGCAACCATCATTGAGCTAGTTCAAGCTGGCGAGCTTATTGAAAAAGGCAAAGCCTTCACACTTTACCCTGTAGTGATGCGTTCAAGAAGCTTGTTTTTATCGATAAGAAGAGCAAGTAGACGACGATACATCTAGGAACGAGCAATGAAAAATCCACTACTATCCGAAGTCAAAAAAGATAACGAAAAACTCTATGCTGAAATCCCAGTCGAGGTTTTAGAGCATCTCGCCTTGAAGCCTGGAGATTTCATAGAATTCGGCATAACCACAGATGTCTCGATATGGAAAAGCCACAATATAGATGTTCCTCGTGAGATATTTCAGCCATTGATTGATATGTTCAAGACCGAACAGAATGTCTTCCATTGGCTCAACAAGGGGCTACCAGCTTTATCTGGGAAAGCGCCAATTGAAATTCTTAGCGAGCCAGACGGTATAGAGCAGATACTGGATTTGATAAATAGAATAAAGCGTGGTGATTTTTCATAGCCAATTACGGTAATGAGCTGCCACCATTGGCCTAGTAACCTGGCACTCATCCATTGGCAGAACTAGTCTTTATTAAAGTAAATAATATGCAAAACTCTAATACGCACAAAAAATTAGTCTTACAGCTAGCATCGACCTTAGTTAAACAAGACCATCTTCAGACGTGGTATGAGACAGAGATTTTGGAAGGGTTAGGTAAAACGGCACAAGAGTTAGTCGACGAAGGTCGACATGACATTGTCATCAAGCATTTGGAGAGACGGTCCCACGGTGGTTACGCCTGAAGCACAACTAGGGTCTTAAACTACTTTTTCCTCTCTCCGCTTATCTCTTTTGACGATGCCTTGTACTTCGCAGACATTAGCGTTGGCGCGTTTTTTAGAAGTTTTTCTCGCATTTCCTCAGTGGACGCTGGAGGGCGTTTTGCCTCATTCTTTTTCATCGCATCATCTCCGATTACTTTCTTACAAGTTTAGTCGATTCCTTTGGTAGTAAGAACAAAGCCCCGCGAGTGCGAGGCGAAGTGGTTGGATTCAATTGTTACCAACCCACATTTTAATCCCTGTCAAACAGGAAACATTCCGATATCAAAAACAAGAAGCCCGCTGACTTAGGATAAAAAAGTAATCTGCCAGTCATTACTTTTTTGTAATCACCCATATTGTACTGCCAAAGTAATTACTATTTTGTAATGACTCACCAATTACTTTTTTTACCCTTTATCCGACTTAAGGAATCGTTACGGAAATCCGTAATTACGAGGCGATCAGGTTTGATGCAATAGCACGCTTGTCAAGATTGAAGCTTTTACCTCACAGCCAAGTCAAAAAACAAAGCCCCGCGAGTGCGAGGCTTTGGGTTCAAAGAATGTTCAGATGGCTCCAATCACCACCAACCAGATAGCTCGTCTCCGATAACTTTTCCTTTCTCTTTGTCTGAAAGGTTATAAAACTTTTCACTCTCATCGGGAGAGCTGAGTGAGAACCTATTCATGATCAAACAAACAACAAAGTAAGGGACCAAAATAATCAAAGTCAAAATTAGAAATAACCCAATTTGATTGTACCAAGTTGATTTAAAGCCAAAGTAAATCGCGGGTGTTCCAATAATTAGCATCGGCCACAAAAGATTTTTTAAAGCAGTGAACAAAGCAAAGCTCAAAACTCTTATATTTATTAGAACTTCACCGAAATAACTTCTGTCACTCATTAATTTTGATCCTCTCTTTGAGTCTCTTGCTGCTGATTATCTTGGGCGCTGCTATTCACATAATCAAGTCCCTTATCAACTATCGTACCAACAGGGACTGGGCTAGTGACACTGTCTACAACCTTCAGTCCTGCTCCTTTCACGGGATCTTCCCCCTTCCTGCCGGACTGTATTGCACCGACAGCACCAGCTTTCAAAGCACCATCAGCACCTGCTACAGCTCTTTCGGTTTTCGTAGTCAAGTCTACAGTTGTTTTGCCAACTTTCATTGTTCCAGTAGTTGCACCCTTTAACAATTGAGTTGCATGTCCGCCAACTGCTCCAAGTGCTGCGGAGACTGCGATACTTCCATAATCTAAGTTACCAGCGGCTTCGGAAAGGCTTTGACCAGATGCTACTCCCGTTGCAATCTGAGTCCCGGCGTCAATTGCAGCACCAATAAATGCTCCAACGATTCCAAATTCACCATCCGGGTCAACATACTTGTATGGATTGTTGTTGGCGTAAGTATATCTGCCAAATCCATGAACAGGATTACCACGTTGCATGTGCCCTAGCACGTCCACCGGATCATTCGAGTAGAAACGACCTATGACTGGATCATAGTATCGTGCCTGCATATAAATTAGTACGAACTACGATCCTTTCTAAATGTTATTCTTCGTCCGCCTTAAGCTTTTTATAAATAAACAGATCATCTTCGATTTTAAAAATAACTAAGATTAAAAGCTTTAAGTAAAGTAAATAGGAATTTTCATGTAGATGAATTTCTGTAGGATTTGCCTGTGTACCATGTAAATAGCTATTTCTTAAGTCGTGCCCGTTTGTAAACTCACTTTTGTTTAAATAGTAATTGAAGTAATTTTGCTCAGGTATTGCGAAAAGTGAACTTCCAAAAAACACTACTCCATCATTACTCATATGCAAAACTTCGTCTTGAATATCGGCAGGATAATGGTGTAACGAGGCGACCTCATTTTCAAAAACATCTCTTAATATTAAAATTCGATTCCAATTTGTAACTTGAACGTAATTATTTTCATCGACAGATATATAATTGTTATCTATCAAATAATTTAAATGCTCATGCTGATGTTCTTCATAATTTTCAAAATTGATTTCTTCCTCATTCACCAATAATTCAACAAAGTTTCTGTATTGCTTGTCTTTGAACGGGTGAACATAAGTCAACAGAGTTTGATCCGAAAATAGCAGGTAGGTCAGAAAATTAACTTTTTGATCATCCTTATTGATATATATGTACTTATTGTTATTTAAGCTTGGAATGTCTTTGATGGCTGTAGGGCCAGATGACATTTGCAGAAGTTCAAAGTCAATATGTCCATTTTCTACAAATAATTTGTATTGCTTTAATATCGACTCGAACTCAGGTGCGATTGTTCTTATTTTCTCTAAAGCAGAAGCATTTTGAGTAGGAATTGTAAAAGTGGCGTTACTAGGTAAATCAAATAATTCAGGTAGAGTATTAGTGAAAACTGTTTTTAGAATATCTTCTAATGAATACTCAAGACCTTTTAGTACGTTGGAATATGTGTAAATTTGGCCCATAGACGCCATATCTAACTGTGTAAACGCTACACCAAAAACGTATTCAGTTTTTGATCTAACACCTAAAGTTCTTTCAAAAATTCCAAGCTGATTTTCTTTGCTGGTTAGAGCTACAATATTCTGTTCATCCACGTACTCAAAAAGTGTCTTGAAGTTTCTGTACAGAATATATGGGTGATTATTTTCTTTAATGTAATCTAAGCTAAATTCATAATGGACTGTACCCTGTTCAATCCAAGCATGTTTAATTTTAGAAGCATTTTCGGGATAACTGATAGCTACCCCATATTCAAATGATGAACTAGAACCACTATTGAAGAAATCTTTAAGAGACTGTTGGTATTTTCTCTTAGCTGCTAATTTAGTCTTATCTGAAATTCGGAAGTCACTATGTTTTTTAGCATTTTGTATTATTGGCAGGTAGTTAGTATTGCAATGCTCTGAGTCAATATACGAAGCAATTATGCTTTCTTTATCTTGAATAGTTAAACAACTAGGCAGGTACAACTTCGTTTTATTAAAACTATTTTCGACTTCATATATAGAAAGGAGGATCTCTGCACCTTGCATATCACTTTTTAAAAACTCACAGAGAATAAGCTTATATTTATCCACCAAAGTTTTATGGCTCAACAAGTGCCTCAATTGATGACGAGATTTCTTTAAAACTTCTTCTATTTGATATGACGATATCTTTTTATATTGTTTATAGTTATTTATTAACAACCAGAAACTATCATAGTAACGGTAGTCTATATTTTCAAAATATGACTGGAAGTTACTGTCATCAATATTAGTTATGAATTTCCCAATTAAATTTTTAAAAGTATTAACTTTTTCTTTGTAAGCAACATTATCTACATCTGACCAACTTTTAAGGTATATGCCGTTTTCGAAAAACAGCGATATATTGTGCAGTTCAAGTATATCGTTTATATCGTCTAAATCGTTTGCTATTTCACCATTCAATAACCGCTCTGCTTTTGATAAGTAATGACCACTCGACATGTCGTGTATTGAGTGAAATACAACCCTATCTCTATCTGGCTTGCTCATAACAAACATTAACCTTGTAATTTCGTATCATTGTCGCATTTACTAAGGTATCGATTTTATACTTTTATTACAAACGCTTATTAGCATTTATCACTTTGATAGATGTCTTGTATTCTTTATAGTTTGGTTGCTGATATTTAAAGATTAAAACAACCCACTTCCACCCTCAGCAGATGGGTGAGTTGCTTCATAAACTTCAGATAGTTTTTTACGGCTAACATGGGTGTACAACTGAGTGGTTAGTATGCTGGCATGCCCCAATATTTCTTGAATATGGCGTAGGTCAGCACCATTATCTAACATAGTTGTAGCGGTATTATGGCGAAACAGGTGGCAAGCGCCGGTGCGATCAAACCCTGCTAATTTGACGTATTGAGAAGCCATATCAGATAGTTTACCAGGAATATAACGTTTGCCATTATTAGCCAAAAACAATGCTTTCCCTGAGCTGATAAAGGCAAACATTGGTCGAATTTTGCCAATGTAAAACGCTAGCCACTCACAGCCTCGTTGACTAATAGGTACAAGTCTTTCTTTATTCCCTTTACCGTGTACACGCACCATTTTTCCAGTAAAGTCGATGTCATCAATATTCAGTTTAACCAGCTCGCCACGGCGAATACCGGTAGCAAAAAAAATTTCAAGAATTGCTCTATCTCGTAGGCCCTTAACACCAAATAATAACGGCTGCTCAAGAATAGCTTCAATTTCTTCAACGCTATAAAGAGCTTTAGGTATTTGCTGCCCTTTACTTGGTAATTCAATATCTGCTAGTGAGTTTTCAATCAACATACCTTTAATGTACATGTACTTGATAAAGGTTTTAACGTAGGTAAGTAAGTTGCGCTTTTGTGCTGCACTTAACGGCTCATTGTCGAGCATCTTGCGGTAGCTATTAAGATAAGCTGCGTAGTCATCCATCAAGTCTAAATTTACATCTTCGATGCTTGTGAGACTTTGCTCATGACACCACAAAACAAACTTTTTGATGCCACCACGTTTATTGCGAACAGTATCTGAGCTTTGTCCTTTCGCTAGACAAAGCTCTAAATAATACTCAACACATGGCCAGAACTTTTTAGTGGTAGGTTTGTCCATGAATTAATTCCTTCGCAAAAGCCATACCCGAATCAACAAATGCTTTAGGCTCTGGTTTATGCCAGTAAACTATGGCTTTATCTCCACCACGAATGCGGCCAATACGATAACCTGTTGCAGACACTATCTGACCATCTTCTATTGTTGGAAAAACAATACAACCACGAAACAGCTCATGACCACTTGGCCGAACTAAACCGCTGCGTTGCAAACTACCACGAATTGCAGCGCCTTCTGCGGTACGACATTTAGGAATAACTTTTCCTAAAGTACGGTTGCAAAAACCAACCTCATCAATGTGCTGTGTATGCTCTTCAATTAAGCAATTTTTGTGGACAAACTTTTGAGCGATTTCACTCATGACAAACTGCCGTTGGTAATGCTCAAATGCTTGTCGGATATATAAATCGTCAAGGTTAATCTGACCCAGCACACTTAAATAGCTTTCATTATTAGTTAGCATTGTGTCCTCCTTTCTGAGCATTAATTTTGCGAAATGAATCACTACCTGGTTCGAAAATATATTTGAGTTTCGTATGACCGATGCGATCAAAGATTGAATCACCAATGTATTGCTCACCCACAGCCTTATGCCAGTCCCCAACGTCAAACTGAGAGGTGATAACCCAACAGCCGTTACCTTCTCGCTCTTCAACCAAATTAAATAGCAGCAATCGTTCTTCATCTGTTAATGGTGTTAACCCCCAATCATCCACGATTAGCACGGCTATTCGATTAAGCTTTTTGATGTATTTATCAGTCTCGCCATTTAGCTCTGCCTCTACTAACGCTTTAATAAGATGTCGATACTTTAAAAACTTAACTTTATAACCTTTGATGATAGCGCCATTGCCTACAGCGGAGGCCGCAGTTGTTTTACCTAAGCCGGACGCACCAATAAGCAATATATTTTGCATATTCAGTACCCACTCGCAGGAGCTTAGCTCCTGGATATCTGCTTGGGAAAATGGCGATACTTCATCTACAGGTAAATTCTCTAACATAGCTTGTGGCCATTTTAAGGCAGCATTTTTTCTAGCTAAGCGTTGAGAATTTTCAAATCGAGACGCTAATTGAATGTCAAAAAGATCTTCAAGGGCCTTATCTAAAATCTCTCGTTCGATATCATAATTTTCAGCGACTTGCTCGTAACCACTCATAGCCGCTGATAATTTTAATTGCTGAAACTTTTCAGTAAGTTGCGGATTAATCATGTGACCTCCTAATGCGAATTGTAATAATCAGCACCACGAAGATGCTTATTAGAGAAAGGAATTTGAACTAATGAGTTAACATCACTCAAATCAACGTCATAAGCTTTACTAGCGATGACATCTCTTAATCGTGTTGGTGACATTTGATTGTAATGAGTAGCAAACTCACAGGCTTTTTCAAACGTCTCATTGGATAAGTTAGAAGACTCAGCAATTTTGATGATCTTGCGACAACGGTCATTAGCCAAACGTGACTTCTTATGGGCACAATCAAACTGAGCAGCAATAACTTTTTTAGTATATTCGCCATATCCTTCCGCCCATTCCCAATAGTGCTCAATGTCTTTATCTTCGAAAAACTGATGATTTGGCGGCATATGTTCAAGTAATCTTGTCATTTCGCCTATCGCATTGCTGCGTTTATGAGTGGCGATTAACTTTCCTTGATGGAATATCTCGATATTTTTAGATTTTACGTGAATAGCTACAGGCTTATTGGCATACGAATATGGCACAGAGTAATAATGCTCCTTTACTAATACACAGTAATCTGTCGGCACATTCATTTCATAAACCTGTTCAATTAATTCAAAAGGCTTATCAGGTGATGCTCTCAACACTGGTTGATCGACACCTATAAAAAGAGCTTCTCGTGAAATGCTGAGCTTTTGAAACAGCTCTTTGTTTAACATGTGGCATTGTTCAATTAAGTATTTATTCATTGAATCAATGCCATCAAACTGCATATCTAACATATTCGAAATAATGCGATTAGTCACAAAACCAACAGCGTTTTCAGCAATAGCTTTATCTTTCGGTTTCCCTGGTCGCCCGGGTAAAATATTTGTGTTGTACCACTTACCAAATGCTTCATAGTTTTTATTGAGTACCTTCTCAGGATTTGAAGAAGTGACGAGTGCTTTAGGGTTATCAGGAATAATGATTTCAGGCACACCACCATAAAACTCGATCATAGCGACATGCGCTTCAATCCAGTCTCTGGTCGTTTGCCTGGGTGTAGCGTACATAAAAATATATGATGAAACGCCTAAAGTGCTGACAAAAATACTTGCTAATAATGGGTCGATTACATTTTCTGGATAATAAGGAGCCTGAGTACCGGCATAGTCAACATAAGCAATTTCACCGGCATTATGATTAAGTTTCATTGATAACTTAATCAACCCTTGGTACTCCCGAACTAGCTTGTAAAATTGTGTCAATTTATATGCTTGACCCTTAGGGCAGTTTGGAACATATTTTTGGAAATAATAATTGCGTTTTGTTTGCTTTGGTTTGCTTATAAACTCAATGACCTCCTGCATATTCGGCTTAATTTTTTGGACATTTCTATATGGCCAATTAGGGTAGAAAAGTGCATTGATTTCAGCTTCTTCCATTTCATCCATGCAATGCCAAGTCAGCTTTTTTTGCTCTAATATTTTCTTAACTTTAATCACTGTAACGTGGGAACAATCTGCAAAACGTGCCACCGCCCTCAGTGATAATTTGGTTGTTTGTAATAGCTTAGCTATCAAACATCGTGTTTCTTTCGACAACATAGTCATTCCTCATGATTGATTTTCACAAGGCGCAGTTAGCCGTAGACTTCTTTCCTGAAATCTTGACAAAACGACTGTTGGAGACAATGCTTATAGCTGTCGTGTTTGTACCAATCGACAAAGCAATTTAAGCCTCAAAGTCACCAGCTTTGGGGCTTTGTCTTTTCTACGCCAACCTATTAATGCTTCATTTTTCCTCCCTTGCTTGCTCTGCTAACCATCTAGCAATGTCTTTTACTAATGCATGTGTTCCTCTGCGGTTAGGCACAATGAATGTGGGAATAGGCAGTGTTTTTCTTACCACGGCCTGCCTCAGCGCATATATGGAGCTATAACCAAGTGCCTTTTGTAGTTCAGCACCTTTTAAAACAGGGCTGCCATACATTTTTAGCAAGTCCTGCTCTAACTTTTTCGCTAGTTCATCAACTTCATCCTCACTCATACCATCCCCTCACAAGACCAACTAAGACAAGTTGACTAATAAATAATCTAAATAAGACTAGACTTAATGTAGTTTTACGTCAGTGCCAATTTTTTTAGATTAGTGTCATCCCTTGGGGGACTTATGCTTTTTAGAACAACTCAGAATCAGAACAACAGAGGAAAAAGCTTTTATAAGTTTCAGCAATATCGTTCGCTTCCAAAACCGTTACGTAAATTAGCGGCGGTGTTCTGGGTAAGTTTTTTATGTGAAGAAAAGAAGGCTGCTAGCCACTATCAATTAGCTAAGTCGATTATTGATAACGACTCTATCGATAAAACCCATTCAGAGTTTCGAGCTATTTATCGGTTTTTAAAGCGTAAATCGAAAGGAGAAATATGCTCTAGGTATCATCCAATTCAGCATATTGAAAGCTATGAACAAGAATGCACTCGTTTGCTTTATCACCCCATATGGCCATTATTGGCATCAAGCAAATCCCAACATTCAGAATTGATAGATATTGTTGCTCAACTTCCTCATCAAGTTATTTCATGTATATCTACAGATAATGTTTTGTCTTTAGATACTGATTGGCAAGCAATATGTAACCAAACAAACCTAGATGCTTTATGTGGCTTGTTAGTTTTAGCCGTATGGGCAAATCAAGAAAGTAATGATAATTACAACCAAGAAAAATTAACCATCCTAGCTCAATTGAACGAAAGCATTTTCAAGATGATTTTCCGTATATTTACGCTTTTTATATCAGAGGATGATTTGAAACCTTTTGCTTTTAAGTATTTAAATTATTTATGCCAACTTATAGAGAAGGCGTGCAGTAATTTCCTCATACATAAGCCAAGTAATATTAAGCTCAAAATTCCAGCCCTAGAACTATATTGCAGCGTTGAAAACAAGGAGACGGAGTTAATGATCCCCACAGGTTTTTCAACCAAACTTAACCCAAATATTTTGCTATCTGGCTCTGCGCCTACAAACATAAACTACCTAGCCTTATATCGCTTATATCAAGCTCTCACTTCACTTGTTTCTTTACCTAAATATGGGCAGTTATTACCGGGCGTAAACAAAAGCAAAAATGCAGCTTATTTCTTATCCTTAGTTCAGCATTCATCTCTACATCTTTATTTGTACTATTTAAGAGGAAAAGCTTTTTGCCTCGCTCACAATATCTCCATTGAACAATATGAGTATGCTCAGGTTCAATTCAACGAATCTTGCGAAACTTACCGAAATAACATTTAAAACCTAACTGTTAATTTTTTAGCGTTTTAGTGGTCATTACTATATGGGATCTTGGTTAGTCATAAATGAAACTAGGGTACAATTTTAGCGATATATGCACCTGCAAATTACGCTCCTAAAGTACCATCGTTTCGCAACATAACCAGTAAAAACCCAAATAAGAGTGACCACTAATACGCTAGGTAATAACCACTTTTGGCTCTTCAAATTAATCTAATATTGGGAACAAGGCACAAACCTATTTGAAGGAGCAGTAATGAAAAATCCACTTTGTTCAAAAGCAGTTAATATTGATGGTAAATTGATGATTGAAATACCTGGATCAGTTATAGAAAGGTTAGCTATTTCACCAGGTGATTTTGTTGAATTTGGTAATGCTAAAAGCGTTACTTTATGGAAGAGTGAAAATATCGAAATACCTGCTGAAGTCTTCGAGCAGTTAGCCTTAATTTTTAAAACCGATGAATATGTTTTTCATTGGCTCAATTCAAAACGGAAAACTCTACTCGGAAAAACACCAGCCCAGATTTTACTTGAGCCTGATGGCAAAGAGCAGGTATTAGGTTTAATCAACAGAATAAATCGTGGGGATTTCTCCTAAAGAGATTTAAACTTAAGCAAATCAATTCATTATTAATGCAACGGAACTTACCAATGAATATACTTTTTCTTTGCACGGCAAATAAGCAGCGCAGCAAAACAGCAGAAGAACTATTCCGTGCTGCTGATAAAAGTAATCAATACAAGTCTGCGGGTTTAAGTGCCAAATATGTAGAAAAGGCTGGTTCAACACTTTGTACACCTGAATTACTTGAATGGGCTGACACAATTTACGTTTTTGAAGCGACTCATATTGAACGCATTCAAGAACACACTGATGATAAATTTTTAGCTAAAATAACAAACCTGCAAATCGAAGATAAATACCAGTATTTTCAGCGAGAACTTGTTTTGCTGATATTAGAGCGGTGCGATTTTGCTTAATCGTTTGGCTTCAAAAGCAGCCAAAAATTAAGCCCCGTAAGGGGCTTGGTTTCAAAAAAGCGTTTCCTATCCTTTAGTCGATGTAGGATCGTTACCGTAGCTGTGTTTTGCCCTGATACGGTTATTATCTGCCCTATGAATAGAAACTTCTGACTTAGCTTTTTGCGCTAAAATTCTTGTCGCTTCGAATGCCTCTTTTTGTGTATCAGCGACAACACTTGCTCTTGAAGCATCTTGTCGTTCACCTCTCCACTTTCCGTCTTCACCTTGATAAACGTTGTAGTCTTTATCAGCCATAAATTATTCACTTTATAATTAAGTCGTAAAATTTGATCACCTGTGTACCAATATGCAACTATGTTTAGCACCATTATAACATGGGGATTTATACAGTGCTTTTCAAGTGATGAGTGATTGTTTTTTTCAACAAATTTAGTTAGGAAGGTTTGTGAAATTAATATAAGCGCATATTCCTTTGGCTTCAAAATAAGTCAAAATAGAGGTCCAAGCCACCAAATCCAGAAAAAACAAAGCCCCGCGAGTGCGAGGCTTTGGATTCAAAGTGTTCAAGTAGCAAAAGGTTAATGTGTTTGAATTTCAGTAAAAACCTTTTGTCTTAACTCAAATCCTGCATTTGCAATAGCACCTTTAGCTTTAGTTAAGAAGTCTTCTGCACCACTTGATAGCTTAAATTGAGATACAACTTCAATAACGATGCTTTTACCATCGGCTTTGGCATATGAATCATAAATTTCCCCACTTTCTACAAAGCTCAGGTAAGTATTTATCTTTTCTTGTAGAAGTAATAAGTGCTCGTGTTCATCTTCCCAACCTAAATGATCTGTAATGGTTAGAACAACTTCTTCTGCATCATTAATACTGATTGCATCAACTACATCTGAATCTAAAACAGACATAAAAACCCCTAATTATCCTTCCTAATTATATCGACCTTCGTGGGTGGTATTTTCGTACCTCCCGGAAAACCCGGCTTACCTTTTCCAACCACAGTACCTCCTGATTCGGCTATTTCTGGGAAACCAGCCTTCTGATTCTTTGTTAGAGGAGCTGTAGGCGAAGCCTTACACTCAGTACATTTTACATTTCCGCTAGAATCTTTACTAACGAAATCTAATCTAGTTTTAGTTCCACTTTTAGTTTTTATAGTCACCTGTTCCGCTACGTCTGTATCAGTTTTCTGCAATTGGCCTTTAACTTGTTTCTCGAAAGCCGCACCAGCAGCTTTATTTTTCGCTAACTGTTTAGCCGCTGCTTTTCCAGCATTTTTAGCCGAAGGGACGGGTACTCCAGTAGCTTCTTCAAAAATTGCACCAGCAATTTCTTTGCCTATAAACCATAAAAGCGGGTGTTTACCATCAGGGTCGATATATTTATAAGAGTTGTTGTATGCGTAGTTGTATCTATTAAAGCCTTGAATGTTCCCAGAGCTTAAATGACCCAGAGTATCAACAGGATCATTAGAATAGAAACGACCTATGACTGGATCATAGTATCGTGCCTGCATATAAGTCAGACCGGTATCAGAATCCTGCTTGTGACCGGTATAGCCAATGTCATTCTCAAACGAGCCACCCCAGTTTTGTCCAAACGGTTGAGCCCTCATCCGTTTTTGAACACTACCACTGCTATTTGTCTTAGCGGCACTTGAACCTAGAACATCAGAATGGACATAGGTAACTCCCGATGATTCTTGTTGGGCAACGAGCTGACTGCCAAGGTAGTAGTATTCGCGGTCACTGCCACCAATACGCTCTTGAAGCAACCGACCACCTCGGGAGTACATGGAATATCGGGTACCCGTTCCATCAACCGCCTTAACCCGACGATTGTGTGCATCATAGGTATAGCTATTCCCGCTAATCTGGGTTGTTTGGTTAGCTAGGTTGTAGCTGAGCGTATCTCTGCCATTGTTAGTTACATTACCACGTTCGTCATAGCTAAAGTTGTAATTATGATAGCCTGACACCGAAGTTAATCGCTTGGTTGAGCTGTTGTAACTATAGTTTGTTGAACCGCCAACCACCGAATCAAACTTCGTGATATTGCCCATGGTGTCATAACTCATGTCACCAATCAGCGAATTAGAGAAATTGCGGTAATTGTCTACACGGTCCAACAAGTCGTAGGTCAGATTGAGGTCATAGGTGTTGTCCTGAAGGTCATTCCACTGTGTCAGGTTACCATTACTGTCCCAAGCGTATTGGTTGTAGACAGTATTACTACTGCCACATACACTGCGTTGTACATTGGGAAGGCCGGTTGAGTGTAGTGTTGTGCTGTTTGAACAACCGTTGGCTTGATTAAACGACTTTAACAACCCATTAGCGTGGTAGGTTGCACTAGAGACGTAACTCCCTACCTGACTTTCTTGGCCAAGAGCATTCGGACTCAGCGGTACACTGCCACCATCTGGATAGGTTAACGTAGAGATTAGCCCTAGTGAGTTAAACCCATAGGTCACTGTCCAATCTAAACCATCGAAGACCAGTCGTTCGCTGGATAACAAACCCAAACTGTTGTAGGTGTAGGTTTGGCTCACGCCACCAAATGTCGCAGTCAGTAAGTTGTCGTTACCGTCGTGAGTTAAGATCTTGCTCGATGTGCTATCACCGTAGTCTATTAACTTAACATTGCCGTGGTTGTCGTAGCTGTAAGTGATCTTGTCGCTTGTCGAAACTGAGGTGTCACAGCTAGCAGTATCACCACTGACCGAGTCGCCATGAGCACTCCAAATCAACTGCGCTGTATTATTGAAACTTAGTGCGCGGTTGCCAACGTCTGGACGCGCGATTTTACAAAGACGCTGAGCGCTGTCGTATACACGATACTCTGTCAATCCACCTTGAGAGATAGACGTAGGGTATCCGTAGATGTTGTAGTTGAGCGTGGTGCTAACACTATTAGGTGATTGAATTAGCGTAGGTTTATCATAGCTAGGGCTACCGTAGGCCAGATAGCTAGTGGTAGTCGAGGCTCCGCGATTGTTATTAACTTGAGTACGATTACTCGTCAAGTAGTAGTGCTGAACAGAGCCACTCGTTGTATTGTCATCTTCAACGGTTTTTCGTCCTATGCCATCATAGCTCGTCGAAATGCCATAGTTGGTGGCGCTAGAGGGCATCATTTGGCTAGCATACGTTGGTTGGTTCTTATGTTGTAGGCTAAACGTTGGTACCTGATGGTTCCAGTCTTATTGCTATTATCCCATTCAGCGGTGAACCTTGGGCGCAATAATCCATCGTAGTATGTGTCTTTGCGATAGTTACCTTGACTGACGCTACGTTTAAGCATACCTGCGGTAACCGATGGGTACCCTTCACTCCAAGTTGTATCAGCATAAGATATTGACGTGTCCGTCCAGTAGCTATTGCAAGGGTTAACGTAGGTCATCCGACCGATAGAATTGAAGCTATAGCTACTGCAATGGCCTTCAAAATCGGTTTGCTTGGTAATACGCCCGTCGTTGTCCACAACTTGGTAAGCACTGTGATAAGCCGTTGAGTTGTTTTGTCGTTGGCTGATGGTCTGCGGAACACCTCGCTTATAGTTATCAAACAAAATCTCACTATTTGCGCGATTGTATTTAAGCGTCTTTAGCAATCCGGCTTGACTGCCGCTGGTGTGGTAAACATCATACTGTTGATACCAATTACCAAAGCTTTTCTCTTGATAAGGCAAACTTTTATAGGAACCAGCAGCACTATAATAGCTAGTGCTCCGTACTTCTTGATAAGCGGATCCATTAGTCGATATCGATTGCACAGACGGCAAACCTATCAGCCAGTTCGCTGTATCGTGATAATAGGTTTGCTTGGTGTATTTTAAGTCAGGCTTAAAACTGTTGCTTTCTTTGGTGATACTCGGAAAATCATAGCTATCAAAACTAGAGTAATCCGTAGTGTATTCGTCGGTGTTACCGCCATAATTGACATAGGTTTTCTGCTTCGTTGTGCGCTGGACATGCGTGGCCTTCACCGACAGAATGTCACTCTCAATCCAACCATCCATTGCTGGACCGCCGATATGGTCGACTACTCGGGAATAACCATGATTGACACCATTCTGGTAGAGGTATTTCTTGCCCTTCAAAAGACTACCGCTAGGTGAGCGATACTCGATATACATCAAGTTACCTTCGCTAGGGCCTTTCTTACGATCAAAGAAATGGGTCTCAGTGGCACCGTCTGGATTTTCCAGTGTCGTCGTCGTTAAGTGAGCAGTTTCAATGGTATCTAATTCGAGCGTGACTCGGTTTGTTGAAGTAGGAGCGTCGCCAGAGAACATGCCCGGGTTGTCTGAGTAATCGTAATTCCAAACGTACTCTGTACCGTCTTGCAGCAGTAAAGACTTCTTTTTAATCGAGAATACATTGTAGTCGTGCTTTATCCAATGGTCATCAATGCCAACCCTCATAGCATCTATTTTGCGGATTTTTTTAACGTTTGTGGTGCCGTGACATTCCTCCCCAACGGTAAACTCTGCCTCTGCGCCTTCTGGATGAGTGATGGTGATGAAGTTGCCACTGTAACCTTCAATACAGGAGTCGCCCATGAAAGGCACTTGAGTATGCTCAGCGAGTCTAGCCTTGTTCCAAAATGGCGTGTAGACATCTTTGATGTGGGAGAACTGCCATTGTTTGTTATCTGGGCGCGTTACCGCACTAAGTGTGCCCATCCTCCCGGATTGGTCATGATAGTCATAATGCCAAGTTTTCCCATTTGCCACAGCTCTATCAATGCGAGCATCTGCTGCACTTGAAGTGTAGTAAATCTGGATTGAACGTCCGTCATTGGATTGAATACTGGTTAATTGGTCATTGCTGTTGTAGCTATAAGTTACCCAATTTCCAAATCGGTCTTCGACCTTAGTTGCAAGCAAGAAAGCATTAATCAGAGGGTATTCTAGTGCACTAGGTGGGTTGGACGGGTAAAGTACTATAGGGTTTTCAACACAAGCAGCACTGCCTGTAGCTAAGCACTGCCTTGATGGTGGTATTGATTGCAGTGTAAATGGTTTTGCTGATTTTACAGCTTTAAAATGCGTTAAGTGATACACCAGACCATCGGTTGTTATAACTTTAAACCCTTCATGTCCCTGAGAGTTTTTGGAAAGACAATCGACTTTCCAATTTTTATTGTTATAGCGTTTATAAGAGTTATCGCCGTCTTTGGTGGTGAGCGTTACAGTACCTTTGCCGGGGATGGAAACGCTGTCCCCTTGCCAGTAAGACGAACTATAGCCGTAATATTTTTGACCTTCATAAGACTTACTGAAGGTCGAGTTGCTATTAAGGTTGTCGGTGCAAGTATCACCGTTAGCCCAATAGTTCGATTTAGCATCACCGTTCTGTTCAGTGATATAGGTTGAACGAGCGTGAGGGATAGAGAGACTCCAATTGGCGAAGTCAAGTGTCTCTTTAAACCAAGCATCTGGGCTTGATAGGGTACGGGTCAATTCGACCGGAATATTCGAATTGCCAGGAATGGAAATATCGGTTTGTTCAAACTGCAGCGAGCCTGTATGTAGGCTTACTTTGTCACCCATGAGGTCGGTTGTATAGCTTGGCATATCGGGGACGTCGTTCAAATGCGCAAGCTTATTGAAGCCTGTATCTTTGAACTGCATTACGGTATGTGAACCACTTCCACCTCCGTCAGGAGGACCAAAACCGGTTGCAGAAGATGATAAGGTGATTAAGGACAAAGATGTAAATGCGAGACAGGCGCCAACGCGTCTGAACTCTCGGGAGAGCATAAGCATTATAGCTTCCTCTAATTAACGAACAGAAATTAAATTTGTGAGCTTTAACGTAACAATCCATGTTTCACAAAAAGAGGAAAACTCAACGTACTCTTACAACTTGCCTAGGATTGCTCGGCACACCAACAGTTCCTGCTGAATGACGCCAAATTGAATATAAAAATACTACTTATTCCATGTATTTTCACTTTCGTAAAGTCCATAAAAAAACTAACAGGCGCTTACTTTGTGAACAATAGTTTTGTGGTAAGTTGTTGAGAAAAAGATGATTGAATGTTGACCAGAGCAGCCCAGCATCTTCTGTATTAGTTGCTTCGATTAACGATTGTGACTTCAGCTGAACAAGTGTTGGATTCCTCTCTATTCTTTGCCTGAGTCTGTTTAGGCTGCGCTCTCGTTTATCATCGAGTTGAGTTTTACTTGGACTGTTTCCACCTTTTACTAAGCTTCTGTAATTGCTTTATATAGGCTGAGCCTCAGCTACAGTTTCCAGGGGCTTACCAACCTTTCTATTCATTGGCATGACATGCTAAATAGTGATAAGCCAGAAGCGGAAGTTTGGGCTGAAACAACGGTGTCTAATAGTCAGAACAAAAAGTTTCGCGAAGCTCAAACTCAACGGCTAGAAAAGTGGACACTAGGTTTTTTTGAAAGATTAAAAGCTAGACTAGTTGCGTACGGCATCGAAGGGTTACAAGTAAACTATCTAAACAGTGAGAAAGTAGAAGTTTATTATCCAATTGTTGCTGAGCAAACAGGTAGTCGGTATCACTTGGGTCCTGTTTTGCTGGAGTTTGGCGCTCGTAATCGAGGTAAGCCGGCAGAACCAAGTAAGTTAACGACATACTTATCTGAAATCGAAGAATACGAAAAAGCTTTATCCTTGCCTGTTGCTGAGAATGTTTTGGTGTTTGACCCGAGTTACATAATTTGGGAGAAACTGACAGCATTACACCAATTTTGTACATCAGAGAAATTTCCAAATGCAGCTCGCTTAGCAAGACATTGGTATGATGTGCAAAGAGATTGTTGATCCGCTAGGTAACCATCAGGCTATAAATGATGTAGTGGAGATGAAATCCGCAAGGTGGGGTGTAAAAGGAGTTGATTTTAGTTTCGCTTCAACAGGGAAGTTACGCTTAATACCAGATGAACCTTTAAGAACAGAAATTGCTCATGACTATGTTGAAATGGTAGAAGGTGGTATGTACTTTAGCAAACCTGATAAATTTTCTACAATACTAGATCGCCTAAGTAGTACTGATAAAATGATAAACGAGTCGCTATTGCCTTCCAAGTAATACCAAAACTCAAATCAATTTGTGGCTTTTTTGCTAAAGAAAGTGCCACAAATTGATTCAGTGCAATGGATGGGGGAGTAAATTAAAGGTTGTTCTATAATAAAAGTAATCCGTTAGATGCAAATTTAGCAACATCACTAACACATTTTTGTCCAAAAGTGAGCTAGAAAGAGTTAATGTCTTAATCGTAATAAAAGAACATGACATTATTCTCGTTTATTAGTGCATATTACAATTTGTCAGCTTATGGTTATATTTTATGTCAGGATATGGTTATATCTTTAAGCTAAGTGCTTGAAAGTCATATAAGGGGTATGTCAGGTTATGCTTGCAGCGACAATGGCTATTGCAGAAGCGAATTACTGCGTTACGTCCTCGCTCACAACTCGCCTACCTAAAGGTATGTCTTCGTTGTTCGCTGCGGGGCGCCTTGTACTTCGTTTCTTCATGACGTCATTTTCTTTCTTCGCCTTCTTTGTTGTGGCGTTGCTATCGGTGCAGGTTGAGTTTAGATAATAGTTAAACCAATCAAGCGGCTCATAGAAAGAGTCGTATGCTCTGGAGCGGGCTGTTTTGGAAAATTTGACGGCTTAGCCACAACTTCGATTGTTGTGAAATATCCATGATACTTGGGCTACCGTAGGCAGCCCAAGCACTGGGTGGCTTCTGAGCGTATTTAGGTGCTATTTTAGATGGGGTTGATAGCGAAAACCGCCAAAGCGTGTAGCGCCCGAGTAATAGAGCAGGGCGACATCTCCATTATCGTTTGTAGCCAGAATATTACCTGCTTTATCTTGGCGTAGATTGTGCCAATTATGCTTTAAGATCTCTTGGTTGTTCTCTATCTGACGGTCGTGTTTTATATTGCTGTAATAGACAGACCAACTTGTTAGCATGCCCTCGAACTCACCGCCGCGCATACCTACTATGCCAAAACCATAGCCGCCTCTTGAGAATGGGGTAGCATATGCTGATGTCACACCTTTCACCACAGGTTTGATTTTCTCCGGTGCATGTTGTGTCCAACAGTTTAGGGTATCGTCAGTGGTTAGGCCGCAAACATCAATGTTGTTGTATCCACCGAGTAATTGACGATATTGGCCTTCGATGTGAGTCGCTTTACCGTTGACACCCCACTGCCAAATATCGCCACTTTTAGTTAACGCGCTAAAGCCACCTTCTAGCGCGGCTATATCAATCACACCTTGTTGCATTGCGCGATAGGGGGCGAGTAATTCTTGCCAGTTCTTGGCTTGCTCTTCATGCCATTGAGCTTCTTCAATCAGGTAGCCGCCAATTTGTCTGCCTCCCCAAGTGATGACTTGGCCATTTTTGAGTAGTACTGCAGTGGCACCATGATTATGGACAACCTTGTTAACCCCATGCTCATACAAGAGTTCGAGCTCTTGATCACTAGGTTCACACCATGGTTTGGATTGATGAACCGCCACCGTTGCCTCGCCGGACGCTCGCTGGATCACCCAGCCGCAATGGCTTGGCCAAACTTGTTCGATATTAGCTTGCAGGTATTGATCGCTGCCATCAAAGATCAGCGTGTAGTCTTTAGGCAGAATAAAAGAGCCATCTTTTAACAGTTTGCCAGATGCTAGTTTGAGTGACAGATAACGATGCTCGGCTAACCAGCGCTTTGCTTGTTTACTGCCTTGATCCGCTGCACGTTGATACCAAATACCTGCATAAGCTAACTTTGAAAAATGAGTTTGGTAATATTGCGCCAGTTCTATTTGTGAATCTATGTCGCCTTCAATAGCTGATTCTTTTAACCAGAATAGGTAGCTATCTTCATCTGCTACAGATTTGGCTTGTTTTGCCATCCACACAGAAGCCTCGACGCTGCCCATTTCTGCTACCATTTTGATAAGGCGTACACGTTCATCTTTCTCGAGTTTAGCCGCAGAGTAGTGTGTGAACATTGCATCAGGATGACCACTGACGGCTGCACGTTGCAGATAAGCTTCAGCCTTGGCTCTATTTCTTGCAACGCCTAAACCGTTGGCATACTGCTGATAAAGTTGGTAGTAAGCCTCAGCATTAGCGCCGGCAGATTGTGCTAAAGCTAACGCTTTTCGATACTGTTTGTGCTGGAAATAATACGTTGCCAATTCAGTGTGTAAACCAGAGGCCAATGCAGAGTCAGAACCAATGAGTTGTTCGTACAGTGATACACCTTCAGCTTGCTGGTTTGGCTCGTTTGAAGCTAACAAAAGTTCGCCCAGATACTGTTTGCTGTTCGGTACGCCAATTTCGGCTGCCTGTCGATAGTAGCCTATAGCCTTAGCTTGATCTTTTGCGACATGCCAGCCATTTTCGTAAGCAATCGCAGCCCCAAGCAGCGCATAAGGGGTTTGAGCATTGGCATTGGGTAACAGTATTTTTTCAACGCAGGTTTTATCCATGCGGTAATTGAATGTTGAAAGGCAATACCAAGCTTTAAAATCAACATGATCTTCTGGGATATAGAGTATCGATGTTTTAGGAGTAAAAGGTATTTGTAGGTCATCATTGCTATCTAAAAATAGGTTGGCAACTTGAGTTTGAGCCCACTCATTATTCAAGTTCGCCGCCTTGCGCAGATAATGATAGCCTTTGATTTTATCTGCATTAGGTAGCCCACCGGTTAAGTGTTGATTCGCTACGTATGCCATAGATTCTGCAGAGAGGTAACCTTCCTCAAACGCTTGCTCATACAGCGGCAATACTTGTGTCTTATCTTGTTGGCTAGCTTCTGTGTTGTTGTACAGATTAGCAAGGCTTGCCGTTGCCCAAGGGCTTCGAGATTCAGATTCTTCGAGTTGTTTTTTTAGGGTTTGTGTTTGCTGCTCAGTTGGAGATTCGATTTGGCGATACTTTTTGATCTCATCATCGAGTGCCTGTTCAGGGGAGACCTGTATGGCGCAACCAGAGAATGTCATTAAAGCGGCCGTTATCGTAAGGGGAAGTGGGCTGCGCTTAAAATAAAGTAGGGAGAATAACTGCATTGCTATGTTCTCTGTTGCTTGCGTTGGGTGTTAACCGCATTTCAATGTTGCAACTAACATTCTTATCCAGCGGCTTTAAATGATCGACCTAATAGTGGCGAGTCGTCATGAGCTGATAGCGCGGCTGTTGTACGAGAATGTTATTGATTCTATTGTTATCTTTTGCTGGATACTAACATATGATTATAAGCAGATTCTGTTATTTTCAATCAAACTCTAGAATTCAATGCCGCTCAATGTGATATAAATATTAACCAAGGTATTTTACAGCGACCATTTACTTAAAATGCTCCCATTTCATCTGTGTTTTTCTCGTTTGACTCCCTTAAATTTAAAAGGATTTTATGAACATCATATATAAGTTATTGATAGCGTTAAGTCTGTTTGCCTCGGTATCTATGTCGAGCTTTGCCGCTGAGCCAGCTAAGCGCATTGTTGCGCTGTCGCCACATTCAGTTGAAATGCTGTATGCCATTGGCGCTGGAGATTCTATTGTGGCAACTACTGAATATGCGGACTTTCCTGAGGCGGCACTGAATATTCCCCGTATCGGTGGTTACCACGGCGTGCAGATTGAACGTATTTTGGAGCTAGAGCCCGATCTCGTTGTGGTTTGGGCTAGTGGTAATAAGCTTGAAGATATTCAGCGGATTAAAGAGTTAGGTTTTAAGGTGTTTGATAGTAACCCTAAGACATTAGAGGCGGTTGCGGATGAGCTTGAAGCGTTAGGTGAACTGACAGGTAATCAAGCTCAAGCTAAGCAAGCGGCTGATGATTATCGGGCTAAGTTAGTACAACTGCGTAATGATAATTTTGCTAAGCCAGAGGTAAAGGTATTTTATCAATTGTGGTCTACCCCACTGCGTACTGTGGCTAAAAACAGTTGGATCCAGCAGATCATTTCTGTGTGTCATGGCGATAATGTATTTGTTGATGCGGCAAGTGATTATCCGCAGGTGAGTCTAGAAACCGTGGTATTAAAACATCCACAGGTGATTTTACAAAGCCAAGATGAAGGCAACATCATCGGCATAAACTGGAGTGAGTGGCCAGAAATTCCAGCGGTTAAAAACCAGCATATCTATCAGCTTAATGCCGATTTACTTCACCGTGCAGCACCAAGAGCACTGCTCGGTGTTGAAGCATTATGCGATGCGTTAGATAAAGCGCGTTAGTACTCATTTCTACTGGCGATAAACCTTGTAAGGTTTATCGCGTCTACCCAGTCTGCTAGCTCATCAGCTTTAGAATCTTATGTTTTAGTGCTTGCCATTATTTGCGTTAACAAAAAAGCCATTCAACCTAGTTATATTGCTAATGCTGACCAATACTTAGAAACGGATAACATAGGGGAAAACTGATGAATAATCCTGTCAATGCGATGCTAAGTAAAGGTTGGAAGTGGTTTGTAATGGTTGGGGCTGTGGTCACGCTAGGTGGCATTTTTGCCATTAGTTTGCCGGTTGCTGTGGGCGTAACGATCACCGCGATTATTGGCGCTATTTTCTTAGTGCTTGGCATAGTACAGCTTTATCATATCTTTAGTATTCCTAAGTGGAAATCCAATTTCTGGTATGTGATTAGCGCACTGTTTTACCTGATTGGTGGCATCATGATCATCGCGGAGCCTTATGTTGGTTTGTTCACCATTACGATTATGATGATTACCATCATGTTGTTTAATGGCGTCACGCGAATGTTCTTCGGCTTGAATAGCCGTAATAACTTGGCAGGTTGGCGCTGGATTGTGGTGAGCGGCTTAACCTCAACAGCGATAGCGGGTTACTTTTTTAGTTTGATGGGCAACCCTGAATTCTCACTGTCTATTTTAGGTGTTTTCATTGGGGTTTCGTTTTTGTTTGAAGGGCTTAGTTTTATCTTTATTGGTTTACAGATGAAAAAAGCTATCGTTAAATAATCACTGTTGTTAGACAGATGCGGGCGCTACAGGGGCTTTACCTGTAGCGCCTTTTCATGTTTAAGTGGTGCACATTAGCTATATTAGTTTATTAGCAATCAATTGTTTGGATTAGAGAAAATTATAAGAAAAGGACTTAACTATGACCACATTACTTATCTGCCTGTTTATTGCTATGTTGCTGCCCTATGCGGCTAAAGGTCCGGTGGCTGTAGCGATGGCAAAACTGGGGGGATATGACAACAACCATCCACGTGAGCAGCAATCTAAGCTTACTGGCTTTGGTGCGCGTGCTGTAGCAGGTCATCAAAATGCGTTTGAGTCTTTGCTTATTTTTGGTCTGTCGGTATTAGCTGTTATTGCTACAGATAAAGTGAATGCCGTTGCCGAAACTGCAGCGATTGTGCATGTTATCGCTCGTGTTGCGTATCAGCTATTGTATTTAATGGATCAAGGTACTTTACGCTCACTGTCTTGGTTTGTGGCGATTTTTGCTTCATTTACTGTGTTTTGGCAGGCGGTTTAAACAAGGTCTTAGGAAAGCTAAAGAAAGGTTCTAGGTTCTAGGTTCTAGGTTCTAGGTTCTAGGTTCTAGGAAAAGCAAAGAAAGGCCCTGGGAAAGGTAAAGAAAGTAGGTTCTAGGAAAAGTAAAAAAAGGCCCTAGGAAAGGTAAAGAAAGGTGCTAGGGCTTAGGCTCTAGGAAAAGCAAACAAAGGGCTGAGCGTCCTAGAAAAAAGCCACGCTACTTACTAGCGTGGCTTTGGTTGGTAAATCTTCCAACTTATCGCTTCATTTCTGGGTATTCAAACTCATGACACTGGTTACAGTAAACCTTACTTTCTTTGTGCTCCATATGGCAGTAAGTACAAGGTAAGTCAGTACCGTAATGTAGGCTGTCGTGTGGGTTTGGTTCTACATCATGGCCAGCATCAGCAGGGCGTTTAGTTAACTCTGCAATATCTTCAACACTGCCGTGGCAGCTTTCACATGCGCTAGCGTCAGGAATGGTTTTGCGCTTTGCATCACCGTGACATGCACTACATTCAACTTTACCGTTATCTCCAGTCATGATCTCTTGGTGATAGTCTTTAATTTTCATTGCGTTCGCATTTGGAATGGCCATCAACATTAACATGCAGATAGTCGAAAATACTTTTAACATCTTTAATCCTTGTTGGGCGTAGCGCCCGATAACTTGTATAACATCTTGCTTAAATCGCTTGTTTGCGGCGACACGATTACAGCTTGCTCAGCGTGACCAAAGGGAGCGGTATTGGTCGCGCTGAGCAAGTGCAAAGGTGTCTTGGCTGAGTAAAATCTATTTTTAGTGCTTACTCTTGGTACTTGCTCTTAGAACTTATTGTTAGTTTTAGGAGTTAGTACTGGGCGATAAATGCTGTTGATGCCTTAATATCTGGTGTAAATGGACGGTCCATCTCTACAAATGGCACTTGCTTGCGGAACGCTTGGTACATGGCTTTTGTCGCTTCGCCTTGCTTTAGGTTCTCGTTAGCTAGTTTGCGTAAATCGATTGCTTGGGTAGAGTGCATTAGCTCAAGACCGTACATAACATTAGTGTTATCAACGATTTGAATTAGTCTTTCTGATGCAAGTTTTAGGTTAGTGAAGGTATCTTCAATGTTACCTGCAATCGCAATACCGTCGAATGACACTGGGTTAGCCAAAGCTTTGTTACGTACTTGCATATCTACGAATGTCTTTTGAATTGCACCAAAAGCATGGCCGTTGTTACCTGGCGCGCTTAAGAAACGTGGTAGACGTGTAAAGTGGTCATCAGACAAGTGGATAGTACGCATAGCACTGTTGTGTGATACGTGAGTCAGCGCAATGCCTAACTGTTGTACAGCAAGTGCAACCGGTAGTGGCTCAAAGTTAGTTGTTGGGAATACACCGCCTTTGCCTTCAACTAAGTATTTAGACACTTGAGAGTTATTACCGTAATCAATACCAGCACCTACGATAACACCTGGGTTATCGTCAGAGTGGTTGATTTGAATGTCAATCACTTGATCAAGATCAGCAAGAGCTTTGTAAGCGCTAGCAAAAGTGTAAGCTGTAGTACGGTAGCTTAGCGGATCTTGTAGTGGACGCTCTGGGTTTGCATCCCATAAGTAGCTACCAGATAGATCGTTACGGATCTCGCTGGTGGCTTCTTTTAAGAATGGGAACGGACGGATATCGTTAGTTTGTGGCAAGAATGGCGAAACGTTACCATTTAGGCCTTCAAGACTTAAGCTAAATACCGTTGGCGACACATCTAAAAGGTGCTTAGCATCGCGGTAACCTTGCATCGCATAAGCTACGCCTACTGAGTTGTTTGATAAAATCGACAGCGCATCTTTACCTACTGGATCAAGCGCTTTAACACCGGCTTTTTTCATTGCTAGCGCGCTGTTCATGCGCTCGCCTTTGTAGATAACATCCCACTCACCGATCATGGCTAGACCAACGTGCGATGACAGTAAGATATCCGCCTCGCCCACTGTGCCTTTAGATGGAATAATCGGTGTGATATCGTTATTTAAGTAAGCTTGGTATAAGTCCGCAACATAAGGCTGAACACCTGTGTGGCCAGACAAAATAGTATTTAAGCGTACAGCTAGCGCAACACGAGTTAACTTAACTGGCATCGCTTCGCCAACACCTGCGCTGTGCGCGCGTAGTGTGCTGTAGTTAAATGACTTTGATGCCTTCATGACTTCTGGGCTAAGCTCGCCATTGGCGTCAAATAGGTGGTGGTCTTTGTTTAAGCCCACACCTACTGTTAGGCCGTATACAGGCTTACCTAAACGCGCAGCTTCCATTAGTAGTTCGTGAGACTTAACAAGTGCAGTTGCTGATTGCGCAGCAATTTTTACTTTAGCGCCATCCGCGATTTGCCACGCTTGTTCTTGAGTTAGACTTTTACCATCTAGTACTACTGTATCTGCAGCCATTGCTTGGCCTGCGGTAAGTGCTAGAGCAAGAGTTGTTAGCGCAACATTTTTAGTGGTTTTCATTTTCATCATTCCTATAATTTTATTATTAAATTTAGTAGCGATTTATTAAGCAAGTTTTAGAGCCACAGCTTGGCTGTCTGCACAGTGACGACCCGCGTTACGACCGGTTACCACACCTTCGGCTACAGCACATGCGCCCAAGCGACTTGCACCGTGAATACCGCCAGTGGCTTCGCCAGCTGCGTATAATCCTGGAATTGGTTTGTTGGTCACTAGGTGCAGTACTTCAGATGCGGTGTTTACCTTTACGCCGCCCATGCAGTAGTGCACTTTTGGCCACATACGCACGCCATACCAAGGGCCTTTATCAAGTAACATCGCCTTTTGCATTGGGCGACCAAACTCACTGTCATTGCCTTTAGTCACTGATTCATTCCAGCGAGCAACCTGATCTTTCAGTGCTTTTGCTGGCATGTTGTAGATTTTTGCAAGTTCTTCTAGGGTGTCTGCTTTCTTAATAACGTTGTATTTCAGGCCCCAATCTAATGTTTGTGCGTCTTTTGCACCTTCAGCGTTAGTAAAGCCGATTGGGTAAACAGGATTACCTTCAGCGTCACGACGGGTCATGATGGCATCTGCGCGAGCTTTACGGTCAGCAAGTTCGTTAAAGAAACGCTCGCCAGTGCGCACATCAACTACGATGCCACTTGGGTAAGTCGCAATAGTGTTAAACTGAGATGCAGTACCAAAGCCTTTTTCGTCGGGAGATGCCCAAGGGCCTAATTGGATTTGATCTAAGTGAATCGGGTTAGCGCCTAATAGCATCATTTGCTTTAGGGCTTCAGATGTCGCACCTGCGTGGTTAGTAGAATCTAATTGATTAGTGTATTCAGGCTGTTGCATTTGACGATATTCGATATCGTTACCAAAGCCACCTGTAGCCATAATGATGCCTTTACGGGCACCGATTTTAACCATTTTGCCAGTACGTTCTTTCGGGAAGTAATAACCTTGGCGTACATCAATACCAATTACGCGGCCATTTTCATCTTTAATGAAACCTTCAAGCTTGGCTTGATTACGCATGTCGATGCCATTCTTTTTGGCAACTTTGATCAGTGGGCGGATGATACCTGCGCCAGAACTTTGAACTGTTTGCAGTACGCGTGGAATTGAGTGACCACCAAAGTGCTGTACGAAAGGTTTCCACTCAACACCGTGCTCGATAAGCCAGTCACAAGACTCTGAAGTACCGTTACACACAAGCTTAAGCATTTCTACATCGTTCATGCCGCGGCCAGACTCAAGCATGTCGGCAACCATTACATCAACTGAATCCTCAATGCCTTCTTTCTTTTGTAAAGGCGAACCAGCAACAGCCATGGCGCCGCCGTTAATGGTTGAGTTACCGCCAAATACTGGCATTTTGTCGATGATCATAACGCTAGAGCCATTCTCTCTAGCTTGTAGCGCTGCTGACATACCCGCAAAACCACTACCAACAACGATCACATCAACAACTTCGTCAAACTTAGCATCTGCTTGTGGTACGCATGCGGCATTAGTTGACAAGGCTACGCTACTTCCTAGCCCGGCAACCGCCATAGCTGCGCCGCCTTTTAAAAGCTGGCGTCTGCCTAGACTAACTTGTTCTTTGTCGTTCATCTCTTGGTTCCCTATCTGTATTTTATTTGGCTATCCGAGCTATCTGTGCCCGATTTGATACAGGTAAAGTTGCAGCGACTATGCCAACTGTTCAATTGCGACTTGAATGCTGTTTATTTATGAGCAGGAACATAAAATCACGAAATATCATGATTGGCAGCCTTGATATTTCGTGGTTATCTTGAGATATCATTAGCAAAAAGTGTGAAAATCTAACAACTAATATTATGTTTAAGTAGTGGCTCAATAATAAGTTGTACATTCACTATTATTAGTTGCTTACTGTTTTAGATTGGTAATTGCCCATTTTTATATGTTTTTATAAATATTTATTTGTGATGTTTAGCACTGTTGCCAATGGTTAGTTTTCTCTGCTTGAAATACGGGGTATTAAATTGAGCCATGTGTGGCTTACCGATTATAAATGAGTCAGCAGCAGTGATATATAAACTTGAAACAAGCTTAATGGCGAGTGTGGCATATCAGCCTTAGTGTTATCTCGCTTATTCCTTTGTTGTTGAGCGAAGAGTATGGCTATCTCCCTTTGCCACTGGGCTTTTTAACACTTTACTAGTTAGTCGATAACTCAATTCTACGTGCTTTAAGCCGTTTGTTGTTGTGCTGCACTATATATTTGTGAACTCTGATTTAGTTTTAAATTAATCGCGATAAATATAAGATGTTTTGCTATTTAGTATTGCGTAGTAATTTGGATGTGACAGCATCACAGATGCTAAAATTATTTAGACTAATTCACATATTTTTATATATTACCGCTGAACTCACAGAATCAACTATAGTTGTAGAGTAGGTGGCCTTATTAAGCTTTTACCTTGGGCGTTAATAAGCTAGACGAATAGCTTTGGCTATTAATTTAGCCTCTGTTTACATTAATTTATGAACAGGGGCACAGATCCTATATATGCAATCATTTACCATCATGAAACTTCGTGATTAACTCGAGATTTCAATGAAAGAACAATTTTATTATCAAGCGACTCATTGCTTATGTAGTAGTTTATCTCTCGAAGTTGCTCTGCAGCGTTATTATGAGTTTATCAAGCAGCACTTACCGATTGACGGTATTTTCCTCAATATCTATCGGCCTGAGCATGGTGATATTCAATTCCTATCTCATGTTAACGAGCAACAAGCGGTAGCACTTGATAAACAGGTAAAAATCTCTGCTGATATGGCTGAGGTTCTGCAGCAAAACGACCGTCCAGTTATTCGGATCATTAATGACATCAAACATGATCAAGTGACTCACTTTGTTGCGCCCCAGGTGATCCCGGAGATCTCATCTGTGATCTTATTGCGAATGATCAGCAGTAACACTCACCTTGGTGTGGTGGGCTTTTATTCTAAAATCCCCGGACAATTTAAGCCTTTGCATGCGGATCTTATTGAACCCCATAAGGATACATTATCGCTAATTACCGCCTTTACTTTACGTGGTAGAAATCTGCTTAAAGCCAATCAAGTGTTGAGTCAGGAAAATGATAACCTCAGACGAGGCGTATTTTCTGCCGATGGTGTTGTTGGCTCTGAAGGTGGTTTAAAGAAAGTGATGGTGCAGGTTGACGCCATTGCAGGGTTGAATACCAGCGTGTTAATGCAGGGAGAAACCGGTTGCGGTAAAGAGGTCATTGCTAACGCTATTCACGCTAAATCTAACCGTGCCGGTAAGCCATTTATTAAAGTTAACTGCGGCGCAATTCCTGAAACTCTGATTGACTCTGAGTTGTTTGGTTACGAGAAGGGCGCTTTTACTGGCGCTGAAAATCGTAAGGCTGGTTATTTTGAGCAGGCTAATGGTGGCACTATTTTTCTTGATGAAATAGGCGAGTTGCCGCTATCTGCACAAGTGCGCTTATTACGAGTATTACAAAATAGCACTATTACTCGAGTGGGTGGCTTTGAAAGTGTCGATCTCGATATTCGAGTCATTGCGGCCACTCATAGAAACTTGCAGGCTATGGTGCATGAAAAAACTTTCCGTGAAGATCTTTGGTATCGACTCGCGGTTTTTCCTATTGATATTCCATCATTACGCCAACGTCGCAGTGATATTCCGCTGCTGGTACAACACTTCATTGAAACCTTAGCTGCTAAATTCAATTTAGAAAAATTACCTAGAGTGATGCCAGAGCAATTAGCTGTGCTTAATAATTATGCTTGGCCGGGTAACGTACGTGAATTGATAAATGTACTGGAGCGGGCAATTATTCAAAACCCATCAGGGCCATTGAGCTTTGACTTGTTGACTGCTGCAGCTAAAGAAGAAGTGCCGACCCAAAGCGGGCAAACCATTATTGTCGACCCTAGTCATGCCAGCGATAAATTGGTACCACTTGATACTATGATCAGTAAGTACATCAATCATGCGATGCGTATCACTGGCGGTAAGCTTTATGGCCCTGGTGGTGCGGCTGAACTGCTTGATGTGAATCCAAATACCTTGAAGAGCAGAATGAAAAAATTGGGTTTGTGTTAAGCAAAATACGTATCAATAAACTAATAACACCATTAAAAAAACACTTCCGAGGAAGTGTTTTTTGTTGCAGGGACTAATGTTACAGGGGCCATTAAGAATGATGAGGACTCAATGGCTTTTAAGGGATGAGTTTTTTAATACTCAAACGCACTGTAAAGGGATGAGCGCGTTTGAGTCATTTAGTGAATTAGAAGAAGTAGCGAATACCGATAGAGTAGCTGTTGTCTTGTAGGTTTTCGTAGCTCTTATCGTCCATGTCGCTAAAGTCGAATTTCGCTTCAGCAAACATAATAGTGTCGTTGCTGTAGCGGTAGTGAAGACCAGCTACTGCAAATTGACGTGTCCAATCACCTTTGATTTCAGTTGAAGCATCAGTGTCTAAGTCTTGATAAGACAACAAGAAGCTAGGCACGAAACCATTTTCATATTGGTAAGCAATCATGAACTCACCGCCAGTAGAGTCATATAGCTCACCACCAACTAGCTCGTTTTGCTTACTCTTATGAGCGTTGAAACCTACATAGAAACCGTCAGCGTCACGGTTTGGTGCATATTGGTAGAATGAACCGTACTGGGCACCAATACCGATGATTTCGTTAGTATCATCAACTCTATTGCCACCTAGTTCACCTTTAAAGTCACCACGGTTGATAGCTGCAAGGATTTTGAACTTGTCGCTGAAGTGGTAAGCAACGTTAGCGCCATAGCTAGTATCGAAATCTACGTGTGAACCATCGTTAATTGGCATACCATCTTTGTCATACAGTGCCACATCACCATTTTGCTTCGCGGCGTATTGCAGAGCAAAGCTTAAGTTGCCAAATGAGTTACGGTAGATAAAGGCTGAATCGGCACGGCCTGCACCAGTTAGGCCGCCGTCACCAAAGGTATAAGCACCCACAGAGTAACCGGTGTAAACGTTTAACACGTCGGTAGTGTAGGCCACATCATAGTAGACACCCCATTGCTTACCGAACGTTAAGCTACCCCATTTGTCGTTAGATAGACCGACATAGCCTAGACGGTTAAATAGGAAGTCAGAGCTTTTTTCTGCACCTAATTGACCGCCTGTGTAATTTAACGAGTCATCGCTGGTCACCATATTGATGCCCCACTCTGTGTGAGCAAAGCTGCGCCAGCCATTTTTTTCTTGGCGGTCAAAGCGGAAACCTACACGAGAGAAGTTATCAACAACTGCGGTGTCGTGAGTGTCATTGATGGCTGCAAAACCTAACCAGCCCATCATTTTGATGCTGTTAGTTTGGTCATTGTAAATTTCAACCGCTTGCGCAGAGCCCGCCATTAACATGGATGGAATTAGCAAGGCTAACAGTTTCTTATTCATATCATTTTCCCTATTTCTATTTTTACTAAAGCTATGTTGCTTTTGATTTATTTTTAATTAGTCCTAAAAGAGCAGTTAGCATGCCAAGGCGAGAAATAGCGGGATTAGACGGAATAAGTTGGAGCAAGATCTATCAACCACGAAATATCGTTAAAGCTGATCTTTAAATATCGTGTTGAAACTGAAATATCGTTGTTAATGCCAAGTTGTAGATACTGATGCTTTTGTTGTGATTACTCGATGGACAAGTAACGGACACTTAGGTTTTAAGCGGACACTTTTAAACATACTCGGACACTTTTAAGTGTTACTAACGGACACTCTTAACTAACTCGATTGTTTTTGCTTTGGTTAATCTGTTGTTTTTATTGATTTATTTTCTCTGTTCTAATTTATGGCACAGTGCTTGTATTAATAGATCTATCGAAAACGTTTTATGCTGCAGCGGACACTTTAGGGAAAGAAGATGATTCAAGATACCAGCGGACAAGACATTATTAAGCAAGCGAGTACGTCAAGTAAGCTCAAGCTACCAGCCATGTTTGGCATAGCTGCATTGCTTGTTTCTGGTCTAGTGTGGTCGAGCATCGATAGCGACTCAATCGCTACATCAATTAAACGCTCTGAATTAAGGTTCGCTACTCTAGAGCGCGGGACTTTGGTTCGAGATATCCCAACGACAGGTAAAATTGTTGCTGCCAATGCGCCGGTTTTGTATAGCCCAGAGCAAGGTTCTGTCACCTTAATAGCCAAGCCTGGTGACACTGTTGCCAAAGGGGATGTGGTCGCCAGTATTGAGAGTCATAAGCTGACTAATAACCTTAAGCAGCAACAAGCCTTGCTTGAGGGCATGAAAAGTTCATTAGAAAGAGCTCGCTTAGATGCTCGACGCCAACAACTTAAAGCCAAGCAAACCTTAGATATGGCTAAAGTTGATTTAGAGGCCGCCGATCGAGAAAGTCGCCGTGGTGATCAGCTAATTGAGTCAAAACTGATAAGCAAGATTGATTTCGAAAAGAGCAAAGATGATCTGCATAAAGCCAAGCTGCTATTCGCTCATGCTGGTCAAGAAGCGCAATTGATGAAGGACACCTTAACATTTGAGCTTAAAAACACGGCTTTGGAAGTCGACCGTCAGGCCCTCGTGGTTAAAGAGTTAGAGCGTCAAGTGGCTGCGCTGCATATCAAAGCCCCTGTTGGCGGCATTATCGGTAATTGGCTCACTGAGCAAAAGGCACGTATTGGTCAAAGCCAACCGATTCTAACCGTTGTTGATTTAAGTGCGTTTGAAGCGGAGTTAGCCGTACCAGAATCTTACGCCGATGAGTTAGGCATAGGCATGGCTGTTGAGCTGAGTTTTGGCTCGATAACCGTAATGGGAGAGCTGTCTTCTATCTCACCTGAAGTACGCAATCGTGAAGTCACCGCAAGAGTCAGATTTGAGCAAGTTGACACATTACAGCTGCGCCAAAATCAGCGCCTATCTGCAAGAGTATTACTCGAGCACCGCCCTAATGTACTGATGGTAAAACGTGGCGCGTTTGTCACCAGTGGCGGTGGTCGACAAGTGTACGTGATGCACGATGACATTGCTGAGCAAACAGCTATTCAGTTAGGTGCTCGTAGTATGAGTCATATTGAAGTTATTCAAGGTGGTGAAGTTGGCGATGTTTGGGTGACATCAAGTATCGAGCCTTTTAAGAAAGCCGAACAAGTATTAGTCCGCTAGTCAGATAAGGAAGCAGACAATGGTTAACAACAGACTTAACAAACAGCAAGTTATTACTGCAGCCGTGTTACTTCTGCTGGTGATAGCGGTACAAGTTTCAACTGAAAGAGCCGGAGATTGGATGTTTATCGGTTTGAATTTGATTGAAATTGGCAGTGAAGCGTCAGTCAGTTTAGGCAGCGTTTTACAGGTGTCTTGTATTGATGTTGAGCAAGTAATTATGAAGGCGATTGAGTTGTTACTGGCAGCGATAAACCATTAAACCGCCGTATAAACAAACTTAATTGAAGTAAAGATTTAGCATTTTATTACAGATTGGACGAACAGAATTAAGGGAATATAGACCATGTTATCAATGAAAAATATTAGCAAAGTATTTAAAACCGATTTAGTTGAGACCCATGCACTAAGGGATTTTAATCTGGAGGTTAATGAAGGTGAGTTTGTTGCTGTTACCGGGCCTTCAGGTTCAGGTAAAACCACTTTCCTGAATATAGCAGGCTTACTCGAAGGCTTTACGCAAGGCGATTACTTTCTTGATGGCGTCAATATTTCCAATTTGAGCGATAACAAAAGCGCCGCGATTCGAAATGAGAAGATAGGCTTTATTTTTCAAGGCTTTAATCTTATCTCAGATCTAAATCTAGCTGAAAACGTAGAAGTACCACTGCGTTATCGCGGCTTTAGTGCCAAAGAGCGAAAGGTACGTGTGGAGCGTGCTCTTGATCAAGTTGGCTTAGCAGCTCGGATGAAGCACCTACCCACTCAATTATCAGGTGGTCAGCAGCAGCGAGTGGCAATAGCTAGAGCACTCGCTGGTGAGCCACGTTTCTTATTAGCCGATGAGCCAACCGGTAACCTCGACAGCCTAATGGCACGTCAGGTGATGGAACTACTAGAAGATATTAACAAGGCGGGCACGACAATTATCATGGTAACCCACGATGCAGAGCTTGCTCGCCGAGCCCAACGTAATATTCAGATTGTCGACGGCCAAGTATGTGACTTCACTATGTACCAATCGGGTCAGACAGATAATAAGACTCAATCTATTGCCGATGCTGTGTCAGTGGCTTAATGGCTTGCTAAGGAGAGCATAATGTTTTTTTACTATTTAGATCTCGCTTGGCGCAGCATTAAAAAAACGCCGTTTTTGTCGCTACTTATGGTGTTGGCTATTTCGATTGGTATAGGCATTACCATTACCACATTGAACGTTTATAAAATGGCGTCAATTAATCCTGCAGGTGAGCGTTCGTCGCAGCTATTTGCCGTGCGGTTATTGAGCCAAGACAACGATACTTGGGATGAAATTACCCCACAAATTACTTACCAAGACGCTTTTAACTTAAGGACGTCAGCCGTTCCTGTCAGGCAATCTGCCATGTTTAGAACTGGCCTTGCAGTGCAAACTGAAGATATCAATTTCGCGCCAATACTTGAAAGCGTGCGAGTGATTGATAGTGACTTTTTTGGCTTATTCGATGTGCCATTTATCTATGGTGGCCCTTGGGAAAAACAAGTAGATGATGAAGGTGGCTATAAGGTTGTTATTAATGAAGACATTAACCAAAAAGCGTTTGGCGGTGGCAATAGTATAGGTAAAACCTTATTGCTTAATCGTAAACCTTATCAAGTGGTTGGTGTGACAGCACAGTGGAATCCAAGTCCGAAATATTACGATGTAAATAACGGTGCATTTAATAACTCAGAACAGATTTTTGTGCCTTTCTCACTTACGCCTATTGAGGAGTTTGACAGCTGGGGCAATAACAATAGCTGGCGCCGCGAAGATATACGTACCTATCAAGACAGGCTTAATTCTGAAATGCATTGGTTGCAATATTGGGTTGAGCTCGATACACCGGCTAAACAGCAAGAGTATCAACAATGGCTAGCAGCTTATGTTGAGCAGCAAAAGCTTATTGGCCGCTTTAAGCGCCCAGATGCTCATGGCGATATTAGTGATGTTGGTCAATGGCTTAAAGAACATAACGTGGTACCTGAAGATAACAAGGTGTTGGTTGGCTTGAGTGTGTTGTTCTTGGTGGTTTGTCTGGTGAATATGCTGGGATTGTTACTGGCAAAGTTTTTAAAGCGAGCACCTGAGGTAGGGGTAAGGCGCGCCATTGGCGCTAGCCGTCTACAGATCTTCGCTCAGCACTTAGTCGAAGTAGGTTTAATCGGTTTTTGTGGAGGTGTACTCGGGCTACTCTGGGCTTGGGGGGCGTTGTATGTCTTATCGACGAAGTTTGATTTAGAACAGTCTTTAGCTCAGCTAGATCAAAGTATGTGGCTTATTGCTCCAATGATAGCGGTTAGCGCAGCGATTATCGCAGGTCTGTATCCCGCTTGGCGGATCTGCAGTACTAACCCTAGTGTTTACCTTAAGAGCCAATAAGTTACACAGTGAGAAAGGAGCTTACTATGTTGCAAATTAAACCTATTCTGAGCATGTTGATGCGCAGTAAAAGTGGACCACTGCTGTTATTGGTGCAGATTATTTTATCTGTTGCGATTGTTGCCAATGCGAGTTTTATTATTACGGAGCGCGTTGGGCTGATGAGCCGTGACTCAGGTATTGCTGAGTCAGAAGTGTTTGATTTAACAATTTATAACTTCGATGGTGCCATCGATCCGAATAAGCAGAACTTGATTGATGTAGAAATCATCCGTAATCTTGACGGGGTTAAGGCTGCCACATCGAGCAGCATGACGCCACTTAGTGGTGGCGGCTGGGCTTCTAACTTCACCTATGGCAGCAGTGAAGAGGATCGCAAGGAAACACCTAACGCCGCGCTTTATTATGGTGATGAGCAGATGATCTCAACGTTAGGACTAAAGCTTGTTGAGGGACGAAATTTTCATCCTGACGAGGTGAGTAGCGGTGGCCCTGAGCTGGCAAATTCGGCCATAGTGTCAGCAGACTTTGCTAAAGATACTTTTGCTGATGAGAGCGCTGTAGGTCAGATAATGTATCGCGGTAATATTGGCGAGCAATCCATTAAAATTATCGGTGTGGTGGAGCGCCTACAAGGTGCTTGGGTTGATCACGATAACTTAAACCGAAGCGTGATCCTTAATGTGGAGTTGGGCTCCTCTTTCACGCGATTTTTAGTGCGCGCCGATGAGTCTGCCATTGCAGATTTAAAAGAGGCGATTCCTGCTGCGTTGCATAAAGAGCACCCGAACCGTGTCGTTCGAGGCTTTACAACTATCAAAGAGCACCGCAACCGCTCATATCGAGATCATGAGCTGATGGCGACAGTGCTTTCAATGATGGTGGTCTTGCTACTACTTATCACTTCGTTAGGCTTGGCAGGTATGGTGATGTTTAATGTCGAGCGCCGCACTAAACAAATTGGTACTCGGCGCGCATTAGGGGCTAAAAAGCGTGATATTGTGAGTTTCTTTTTAGTTGAAAACTACCTGATATGTTTAACCGGAGGCTGTCTCGGCGCATTAATCGCCTTGCAGCTTGGTCAGCAATTAATGACGCTTTATAGCTTACCTAAACTAGAGCTTATTTATCCTATCGTCACTGTCGCAGGTTTGTTGGTTTTAACCACCATAGCGGTAATTTTACCTGCGCAAAAAGCGGCAAGAATCTCACCGGCAACAGCGACTCGCAGTGTATAAAGCGCAAGCTAAAAGTAAACTGAGTCGTTGTTAAATTAAAGCCAAATAGAGTGAGGTACTTTAACTCTGTTTGGCTTTCAGTTAGTTTGATAGCGATTAATTCAGTCTAGCTAATTAACTGCGACTAATTGATAGCTCTTAGTAAAGAGCAGCCAACTCAATGCGGCAATTTAAGAATGACTACAGGAGTAATAAAAAAGCGTTTATGGATACCATTCTGATTGTCGATGATAACCAAGCCGTGTGTAATGCATTGTCTTTAATGTTAGAGCTTAACGGTTACCGTACCCTTACCTGTTTATCGCCGGAAGTCGCTCTAGAGTTAGTGCAACTGCATGATGTGGCGCTGGTGGTACAAGATATGAACTTCACTCAAGACACAACATCTGGTGAAGAGGGTAAAAGCCTGTTTTATGCTTTTAGGCAACAGCAACCAGACCTCCCCATGATCTTGCTAACAGCTTGGACCCAACTAGAAATCGCAGTTGAACTCGTTAAAGAGGGCGCAGCCGATTACATGGGCAAGCCTTGGGATGATGCTAAGTTACTAAATAGCATTAGCAATCTGATTTCATTGCACCGTTTATCTAAAGAAAATGCCCAGTTAAATCGAGTAGAAAGTCAGCGTATGATGGCGATTAAAGATGCTGACCTCTGCGGTATTATTTTTAATAGCGGCGCTATGCAGCGCTGCGTAGATTTAGCATTACAAATCGCAAAATCTGATGTGTCAGTGCTAATTACTGGGCCGAATGGCGCGGGTAAAGACAAGCTTGCCGATATTATTCATGCTAACTCACCACTAAAAAATAAGCCGTTTATTAAGGTCAATATTGGCGCATTGCCGATGGATTTGCTTGAAGCTGAACTCTTTGGTGCTGAGGCCGGGGCCTTTACTGGGGCGGCTAAGACTAGAATTGGCCGCTTTGAAGCTGCCGATGGTGGCACCCTGTTTTTAGATGAAATTGGTAATTTGCCATTGTCTGGGCAAGTTAAGCTGCTGCGGGTACTGCAAACTGGCGAGTTTGAGCGCTTAGGTAGCCATCAGACTCGTAAAGTGAATGTGCGGGTGCTTAGTGCCACCAATGCCGATTTAGCTGAAGATATTAAAACTGGACGCTTTCGGGAAGATCTCTTCTATCGCCTCAACGTCATTGAGTTGGCTTTGCCATCGCTGAACCAGCGTAAAGATGATGTATTACCTTTAGTGCAGTATTTTATTGGCTCAGATTTTGTTTTATCTAAACAAACCCAGCAAGTATTGCAGGCACATCATTGGCCAGGAAATGTGCGTGAGCTGGAAAATGCTTGTAAGCGTGCAGTTATTTTAGCTACGAGCTCTGAGCTTACTGCAGCAGACTTTGGCTTGGCAGTGGATGGTGGCATTGGATCTGAGTTTTCGCTTAAGCCTGCAATCACTATCACGCCTGAACACAGCGCTCATAATGAGCACAGGTTGGCGCAAGCTACGACATCTAACCCAGCGACAATTGGCGCAAATTCTACTGAACATATACCTGCTAATAATCTCAATAGTGATGAGCCTCAAAATGAAAAGGCTAATATCGAGGATGCACTCGAGGAGCATAATGGCGTAATCGCCCGAGTCGCTAAATCTTTGGGTTTAAGCCGCCAAGCCCTTTATCGCCGAATGCAAAAGTATGGGATTGACAAATAATGGCAAGCTACACGGTTAGTATTATCAAGCGAATCAAATCGTAATGAGCAAGCTGAGCGGATTTTCATTAAGCGTTAAGTTAGTTTTTGTAGCGGTCTTAGTGTCTGCATGCGGTTTACTATTGGCTCTATCTGGCATGTTGTTGCTTGGAAGTGATGAGTTGCAGCAAGAGATTGTCGGCCACTCAAAAATGCTTGGCGCTATATTTGTTGTTAGCTTGATAGCGGTGGCGATGTTAAGCCACTTTTGCACTCGCAGCTTAGCAACTAGCTTAAAAGCACTGGAAGTTGGCCTACTAAATTTTAAAGATAATGATTTTAGCGTAAACATCCCTTTAAGCGGAGACTCTCAACTAAAAGCGCTGGCGAGTTTATTCAATGAGTCAGCACAGACGTTACGTCGAGAACGGCAATATATTTATCAGCGAGAACTCTTGCTTGATAAAGTCATTCAAAGCTCTCCAAATGTGATGTTACTGCTTGATGATGAAAAGCGGGTCATATATGCCAATGATGCTGCGCGGCATTTATTCAACCAGGGAGTCAGAATTGAAGGCATGAGTTTGACTGAGCTATTACAAGGTAGCTCTGCTGAGTTAGTAACAGCTATGCAAAATCCTAAAGAAGGCCTGTTTTCTCTTGGTTCTGATACCGATGAGAATGACGCGCAAACTTGGCATCTATCCCGAGGTCAATTTTTACTTAATGGCCAATTCCATCATCTTATCTTACTTAAACAGATGACACGCGAACTTAACCGCCAAGAAGTTGCTGTGTGGAAAAAGGTTATTCGTATTATCAGTCACGAACTCAATAACTCTGTGGCTCCTATTGCCTCTATGGTCAACTCTGGGCGGATGATCACTAAAGACTTGCATGACCCTAAACTCGAGTTAATATTCAATACTATTGAAGATCGCACCCGACATTTAAGTCAGTTCATTTTCAATTATGCTCGTTTTGCAAAGCTGCCGCTACCGACTAAAACCACAGTGGATTGGCAAACTCTTATCGCCCAATTAAAACAACATTACCAATTTAAGTTATTGGGGGATTTACCAGAAACTCAGGCCAGTTTTGATCTGATCCAGATGGAGCAGGTATTACTCAACTTGCTTAAAAATGCGCATGAATCTGGTTCTGATTTAAGTGAAGTCAGTTTAGAAGTTAAAGACTCAGTATTTTCGGAACAAACTCAAGGTATATGTATTGAGATTAATGACGCAGGTTCTGGAATGTCAGCAGATGTTTTACGCCAAGCTCTATTACCTTTTTACTCCACTAAACAGTCGGGAACCGGCTTAGGCTTGCCGTTATGCCGAGAGATCATCGAAGCACACGACGGTAGAATCAGTCTGCATAACCGTGAAGATAAAGGCTTGTGTGTTAGTGTATGGTTACCGCAGTCAGCAACCGATTAAAAAGCCAGCATTAGTGCTGGCTTTAGTGTCTTAGCTGTTGTTTAACTAAACAGAGTGTTTTTAAGTTCTGATGCCGGGACCTTAAAAGGCTCAATTAACCTTGGAGGCCTAAGTACCAGTGCTCCTTGGCAATTTTTGCAGGTGAAGTGAAGCTTTTCACTGCAACTTTTACAATAGGTGCACTCGAATGAGCAAATATAGGCGACGGCTTTACGTGCAAGTTTAGCTTTGCAGTGCTCGCATTCAGTTTTCATTCTTAACATATTCACTCCTTTGAATATCACGTCTATTTGTCAGTTGTTGGTTTTGGCTTAATCACTCAGCCTCACAATTTAGCTAAATGAGCTAATCTAGCAATTTAATGCAAGAGTTTAGTCCAACAACTTAGTTCGATTACTTAGCTCAACAACTGTAGCAAGGTTCATCCATGATTTTGCTATTGGCTAGTGTATTAGGCTTTCATTGCATTCCAGAACATCGAAAAGCTAGCCTGTTTATGTTCATCGTTTTCCCATGTTTCGGGATGGTCGAGAAAATATCGTGTTGCTGCCAAAAATTGGCCATGACAGCTCTCCTGCATCAAGGATAGTGGATAATGAGCTAGTTCGCCTGTTTTTTGCCCCTGTAAAATAAGCTCACCCATAAAGCTTAAAATATCGTTCATAGCTTGCTGACGAATAGCGGCTGGGATCGACGGCGACATAGAGTATTGCTGGAAAAACTCCTGTTTTAACGGGTTTTCAATCGCCCAATTTATAGCGACTTGCCATAGGTGCTGGGCGTCGGCTTTTATGTCGCCCTTTTGACTGATTTGGCCTTTTATTGCATTAGCAAACTCTTGTTTAATACTTAAAAACAGCTGTTTCATTAGTTCATCTTTTGAAGAGAAATGATGAAATAACGTGCCGGTTGCGACTCCTGCTTGCTTGGCGATTGATGCGGTTGAAGTGGCATGAAAACCTTGGCTAACAAATAGTGTTAGCGCTGTATCTAACAGCGCTTGTTTTTTATCGAGACGACTCATGTAAATATCTTATCCGGACTATTTTAATTAGATTTTCGATTATGTTTGAAACTAACGTAAAAAGAACTTCATCAGTACACGTTGGATAAAGCCACCATATGGAGGGTGCACTAGCTTACCTGTGTTGAGGTACTTACCACGGCTTAGTACGGTTTTAGCATGACTTAAGGTCAAAAAGCCTTCTTTGCCATGGTAATGCCCCATACCCGATGGCCCAATGCCGCCAAATGGTGCATCATCGGCAGCCACATGGAACACGGTTTCATTAATGCATACACCACCAGAGTGGGTATGAGTCAGCACTTGTTGTTGTACCTTGCTATCAAAGCTCATTAAGTAGAGAGCGAGTGGGCGAGGGCGCTGATTAACATATTCAATCGCCTCATTTAAGCTGTTGTATGAGATCACAGGCAACAAGGGACCAAAAATCTCATCTTGTAGCAGCAACATTTCGTCTGAGGTATTTTCAATCAGCTGGGTAGGTACTTTTCGTTTTTCATTGTCAATCGCTTCGCCATTGGCGCTGGTGATCTGCGCCCCTTTGCTCTTGGCATCTTCTAGCACTTGCATAATACGATCAAATTGGCGCTGATTAATCACGCTGCCGTAATCTGGGTTTTCACTGACTTTGCTACCGTACATGCTAGTAAATTTGGCTTTATAGGCTTGAATAAAGTTATTAAGCTTAGCGCGAGGCACGAGCACATAATCAGGGGCGACACAGATCTGCCCTGCGTTGAGGCATTTACCGTAAATCATTCGCTCAACAGCAATATCCATAGCAATGTCATCGGCAATAATGACTGGCGACTTGCCACCTAGCTCTAGGGTGACCGGAGTTAAGTTATCGGCTGCAGCGCGCATAACATGGCGACCGACAGTTGTTGAGCCAGTAAAAAGTAGATGATCAAAGGGTAATGATGAAAACTCAGCCGCAACCTCAGCTTCACCTTCAATACACACCACATGAGTGTCATCAAAAATGCTGCTTAGCATGGCTTTAATGACTTTGTTGGTTTCTGGGGTAAATTCTGACAATTTAATCATGGCACGATTACCCGCAGCGAGGGCGGTAATCAGCGGCCCAACCGACAACATGATAGGGAAGTTCCATGGCACGATAATGCCTACAACACCTAGAGGTTGATAATGCACCTTAACTTTGGCTGGAGCGAGCAGCAGACCGGCGTGGCGCGAGCTTGGTTTCATCCACTTCTTAAGATGTTTTAGGCTGTAATTTATGTTGTTAATGCAGGGCATGATATCGGAAATCATACTGTCATCGACTGAGCGACTACCGTAGTCGCGGTTTAACGCCTGTACCAGTTGCTCTTGATACACCAAAATCGCTGCCTTTAAGCTCTTTAAATGCTCGACTCTGGCATCGTATTTAGCTGCGGGTTCGCTAAGGTAGCTCGTGCGCATTTTAACTAGTACTTGCGAAAGAGGCTGCGCTGTTTGATTGTCGATGTGCATGTTCATTGACTGAGCTCCATTGGTGTTGATTAATTGCCCGACTGATTAGTCAGTTTTAATATAATGAACTTTTTATTAAAGTGCAAATACCGCAACAAGATGTGACCGAGATCAAATTTTATTCTCGTAATGGCCCTAAAATTGAAGTAGGGAGTAATACCAATCAGCATAAAAAACTTGCGAGTTAAGGATTGAAAATGGCCAATGAAACACACGGAATTTCAGTAGGAATAGAACGCTGTGACAATGAATTTTATATGACATTTGTCGCCATTGGTAAACTGACGCATGAGGATTATGAGTATATGGTGCCCATGCTTGAGGCCGCTATTGCTGGGGTGGATAGGCCAGAGATTAATGTGCTGGCAGATATTTCACAGCTAGAAGGCTGGGAGCTTAGAGCTGCATGGGATGATCTTAAAATTGGCATCGAGCATGGTAAAGCATTCAAAAAAATAGCCATTGTAGGTGAAGGCAAGCTACAACAATGGATGGCGAAAATCGCTGATTGGTTTACCCCGTATGATGCTAAGTTTTTTGAAAGCAAAAAACAGGCGCGTGACTGGCTTAATGACTAACCTTAGGTATTGAGCTGGCTTGCTTTAGAGCCATTTTCATCTTCAATTAATGCTGGCACAAGTTTGTGGTTTTACCTTAGTAGTAGGTAAATGTTTGGAGGAATTAATTATGCGAACTCGTCAAATCTTATGTCCAACAGACTTTTCTGAAACTGCATCGCATGCGCTTAGGTATGCAATTGAAATGGCAAATTTTTATCATGTAGGCCTAAGAATCGTGCATGTGATAGAGCAGCCTGTTGGCGTAGATAACTATCAAATGCTGGTTGTTACGCCTGCTGAGCTGGCGCAGAGTATGGAAGATAGCGCGGCAGAAAACATGAAAACCTTACTTAAAGAACTAAACAGTGAATTATCTGTTGAGTCTGTTATTCGCCACGGTAGCGCTGCAGAGCAGATTTTAAAAGAAGCGGAAGTATCTGAAGCTGGAATGATCGTTATCGCCAGCCACGGTCGCACTGGGCTTGCTCACTTTTTACATACCAATGTCGCAGAGAGTGTGGCAAATCGTGCTGAATGTCCGGTTTTAGTCGTCAAATAAAGCGCACTATAGTAAGGCGTTTTAATTAAATGATTTTATAGGGTTAGTAGTTGCAGTTTATTATTTAGCAGCCAAGTTAAAATCGGCTTGGTTGAGGAGAGTTTATGCGTACCCGACAAATTTTATGCCCAACCGACTTTTCTGAAACAGCATCGCATGCCATGAATTATGCCATTGAAATGGCAAACTTATATGGCGTGAGTGTGAGGCTTGTGCATGTAATGAGTGAGCCATTAAGTGAGTATCATTATGGTATAGCGATGGAATCGGCTCAGCAGTTAGATCGTCAAATAGAAGCCGCCGCCGAAGGCAATTTAGACAAACTAAAATCGCAAATGCTACAAGAGCTAAATGATGGCTTAACCGTGCAAACTGTGGTGCGGAAAGGCGATGCATTAGATCAGATTTTGGCCGAATCTAAAGTCGGTGAAATAGGTATGATAGTGATTGCTAGTCATGGTCACCAGGGCATTTCGCACTTGCTTAACCCGAACATTGCCGAAGGGCTTGCCAACAAGGCTAAATGCCCAGTACTTGTGGTGAAGTAGCGCTAATTGAGTAGTTAAAGCCAGCAAAGCCTTTATGAGCTAAGCTGGCTTTTTTGTGGGTATTAAAAACTCGATCCTGGTTGCTGCAAGAAAGCAATTTCTTCTGCTGTCGACTCGCGACCCAAAATCTTGTTTCTATGTGGGTAGCGGCCAAATTGATCGATAATGGCTTTGTGTTTTAACTCAAAATCTAAATTAGCTTGAGCGGCTTCGCGATTAAATAGTCGTACGGCAACTTCATGTATAGCGCGAGATTCACTGTGCATATAAGGCATAAATAAAAACGGTACTTGCTTAGCTTTGAGCTCAGAGTCTGCGTTTACCGCAACCGCTTCTTGGGCTAAAACCAGTGCCACAGGATCGGCGGCAAAAGACTTTGGCGTATCGCGATAAATATTACGGCTAAACTGATCTAACACGATAATCTCTGCAAGTCGGCCTTTGGGGCTGGCGCGCCAATGGTATAATTCGCCTTGCATGGCTTGTTCTAGCAATGCACCAAATCGCTCAGCAATAAGCTGGTCAAACTCAAGATCTTTAATCCACCACTGTTTTGGCTCAATCTCTTCAAACCAAAAGTTAATAATCATGTCTGGGGTAAAGGCATGCTCTAGTGTTGAGGTTGTTGTGTTCATAGCTATATCCAGTTTCGGTGGTCGTTATGAATAAGCGCAAGCGATTGTTCTGCAATGTCTCGCGCGGCAATGACTGAAATATAAGGCAGTGTAACTGTACCACTAGCAAGACCAATTTCAAGGTTTGCTAGGCCGCTGCGTTTTTGATTCGGTGATTGCGAAATGGCAACATGCTGCACCTTACTTAACGCAATAAGTTGCCAGCTATGGCCAAGTAGCCCGGAATGAAACCACAGGTTGTCGCCCTGCTGTACATAGCCATATTGACGGTATTTTAGGTAAATTCCGATACTAAAGAGTGCCGCTGCAATCCACATAATATCGGTGAAAAGATTTAAGCCTAAAGCATAAGTATTAATCGCTGGCACCAGAAAAGGCAATAAACCACGACGCCAAAACCACCCCATATGGATCCCTTGGTAGTGGGTTGGTAATAATGTGGCAGTTGCTTCAATCCCTTTAAGCTTTGGCATCAGGGCACTAATATCGGCTCGTGTCATGCTAGGAATAAGCATATTGGTATTACCGCGCCCTTCAACTTCATGGCCTTTGACTTGTTTAAAGTACACTGTCCATAGCTTGAGTAAACGGCCAACTATTGGCTGATAAAACTTAATGACTTGAATGCGCTTAATGGCTAGGGCATCGTTTTGCTTAGCAATAATACCGCCTGTGCGCTGCAAGGTATTACCGCTGCGATTGAGTTTATAGGGGAAATATTTCAGCACCGCGGATGCTATAGATAAAATAGAGAACAGAAGGTAAAACACAATTAAGGCTAACGTGGCAAACAATAGTTGCAATAAGATGCTCACTGCAACATTACTGTCGTACCAAGCTAAGAATGATTGAGCTAGCTGCAGGTTTTCCACTGACTCCCAATCTAGCTGGCCAAAAATAGGTCCTAAAATGACTGCAAGCCAAATAGCGTTATTTTGATAAAGGCCAAATAGCAGTAGCTCGATAATATTCTTACGGCTAAGGGTACTGACTTGTTTTGAATCGATAGCATTAGAATCAGCGCTAGCTGAACTTTCAGCTTGGGCTATTTGCGAGTCATGCTCGGCCATTAACTGCTTTTTAAGGCTGAGTGCATCTTTATAATTGAGTGCAGACAGCTCTGCTTCATTATTTTTAGAGCCCGCAGTTTCAACAATGAGTCGGTAAAGCCCCATTGGGCGGAAATAGAGTGGCTGTTCTAACCGTACATTTTGGATTTTAGTAAACGGCAGTTCATCGGCCTTTTTAAAGATAATGCCGTGGCGAATGATGAGCTTGTCTGTTTCGACTCGAAAGCGAAACTTAAGCCACTGCAGCACGCTAAAAATAAAGATGGCTAAGACTACACCAACAGCGACTACAATCACCCAAGGGCTACTGAAGCCTTTTTGCCAACCGGTATAGACCACCGGAATAATGGCATAACCACTGCTAAATAGTGCTTTTAAAGCATGCAAGGTAAAGCTGATAATCGACCAAGATGACAGCGATGACCACTGGGAGAATTTATGCGTCATTATCGCTATTTCCCAAGGTTGGCTGCTCAGACTGACTCGTTATAGTGTCTTTTTCTGGTGTTATGCTTGTTTGATTTGAGTCTGTTTGAGCTGAGGTCGTTGGATTGGCTTTGGCAGCTTGATTTAACAGGTGCTGGCGCAATTGTTCTGCTGTTTGCTGCTCTATCCCTGGCAGTTCTATTTCGGCTGAGCCACTGCCGGCACTGAAGCATTTTATGGTGGCGAGGTTAAAGTGTCGCTCTAGCGGGCCGTGAGAAAGACTCACATGTTGCAGCCTTGAGTAGGGGAGTGAGGTGCGTTTAACCCACCAAAATCCTTGCTGCATTATTAGCTCATGTTCACAAACGGCGTAAGCAAGTGATTTAGCATGCTGATAGCGCACATAGCTCACAACACTAATCACGATAAACGCCGCAACGCTAATACCGAGAACCTTGGCTAAATAGAAGTCTCCAGGCAGTATGATTACCAACGAAGCTACAATGAGTAAAACACAGGTAAAGATCAGGCTTTCTGTGTTTACTTGGGTATAGTGATTTTCATGAACGGGCTCGAGAGCTACTTGTTCAAAGCCTTGCCATTGCTGCTGAGCAAGCCGCTGATGATTGGCTGCCACGGGGCTAGGTTTTGCTGCGCTGCTAGATTCTGCTGCGCAGCTGTGTTCTGTTGTGGCTGTGTCTGACGGCTCTGGTTTTGTCGCTAACTCTGGTTTTGTAGTTAACTCTGGCTTTAGGCTGGGGTGTTTGGAGTTGAGAGCTGGGCTGACCTCATGCTCAGGCGCTTGCTCAAGCTTAGCTGCATGTTGCTCTGAATGGAGTTGATTTAGAGCGTCATGCTCTAGTTGACTGTCCTTATGATTACTCATGTGCCACCGTTTCAGTTATCGCTAATCCGAGTTTTTACTAACTTAAGTTGTCACTAATTTAAATGTTTTGCTTAATTGACTATATCAGCATGGCAGAGGTTGCCGCTATAGCGAGACATATTTGGCAACACATTGGGTTGAATGTGCTTTGCATCCACTTGTTATTTGTAGCTAATCGCGTAGTTTATCGCTAACTCTTTTTAATAATAACAATAGCGAAGAATATGAGCCTGAATTTTACTGAATCGAAACAGCAAAAAGCTTTTTTACGTAAGCTCTACATCGCCTACTTAATTGATAGTGAAAGACATAATCTATTATCACTGCACAAGTTAACCAATATGCCGCGTCGAACCTTACAAGATGCCATTGCGGTATTGGGCGACTTAGCGATTGAGTGCGAGTTTGTACAAGACGGCGAGCGTAATAATGCCGGTTTTTATCGTATAAATCAGTGGGGGGCAATCAACCGTGAATGGGTTGAGTTACACCTTGCAGAGATTGAGCAACAGCTAGCTTAAGCTGCTATTAACTAAAGTAGGGCGTGGTGAAGCGCCCTAATTGTTTGCAGATATAGCAAGTGATTAAAGCCTCACTATAGGCTTAGTGTTTCGCCATCGAGTGGGATCAGCACTTTTTGTTGAAGGTGCTCCACGGCGAGTGCGCTGGCTAAACCTGAACGTATTGTAGGGCAATTATTTAGCGGAGCGCTGTCCTCTATGGGCCTGCGTACGTTTACTCACAATTTAAAAGCGGTTTATGGCAGTACCTTTTGCGGATGAAGGTGCACGAGATCCTGTATTAATTAACACAAAATTAAGCCTTGCTTATTAAACTGCGCGATCTTTTGTTTTTATAGGCTAACTCTTGGCTTGAGTTGCCTAGCTATTCCCATAATCTTAATTTATTGCATATATAGGAGCACAACGTGCTTGCGAATGTTTCTGGCTTACAGTCAAAACTAAAAAAAATTGATAATAGTAAGTTTTTTCAAGGCTTCATTATTTTCGTTATTGTGGTGTCTGCGCTATCGATTGGTGCGCATACCTACCATTTGCCAAGCTGGATGGAGAGCAGTCTTGCGCTGCTTGATATCGGTATTACGGTGTTTTTTGCCATCGAAATTGTGATCCGCTTTTTAGCCAGCGACGGCCCCAAACGCTTTTTCAGTAATGGTTGGAATATATTCGACACCATCATTGTGATTGGTAGCCTGATCCCTGCTGGCGGCTCCGCGATATTGCTCGCGCGCTTATTGCGTATTTTTAGAGTGCTGCGTCTAGTGTCGATGATCCCCGAGCTCAGAATGCTAGTGAATGCGCTGCTAAAAGCGATCCCTCGCATGGGTTATATCGCCTTATTGATGTTTGTGATTTTCTACATATATGGTGCGATTGGTAGCATGTTCTTCGCCAACGTGAATGATTTCCTTTGGGGCGATGTGTCGGTTGCCATGCTAACCCTATTTAGGATCTCTACTTTTGAGTCATGGACTTCGATCATGTACGAGACCATGGCGGTGTATCCACTGAGTTGGATTTACTATCTAAGCTTTATCTTTTTAACTGCGTTCGTATTTTTGAATATGATGGTGGGTGCAGTACTAGATGTGATGACCCAAGAAACCGCTGCAATGCGCGGTGAAGATGCGCCGCAAGAACCAGCCGATAAGCCTGCCAGCGCAGCCGATGTTGCAGAGCTTAAAATGCAAATTGAAGAGCTAAAAGGCTTATTAATGAGTAAAGCAAGTTAATCGTTTTAAGTAGGCTCAGCCGCTTTATTGTTGTTCATATCTTTTCATAATGTTGGTTTTTTAATTCATATCTACTCTCAAGGTTGTTAATAACTTGAGAGTAAGCTTTACCCAATTTAGATAAAAGCTTAGATGAAACCTAGATTAAAAGCTGAGGTAAAAAAGTAAATTAGTACAAGCTAAAGCTGGTAGGCTTAGACTGATTAATACCTTAAGTTGAATATTTAGTTTAATAACTTAGATCGAAAATATTGGGATAATGATTATGAAGTTTACACATGCACTTATGTTAAGCAGCTTAGCAATGGCAGGTGTTGGCTCTGCAGTGGCAGCAGATGACAACGAACTATTGGGCGGCCAAATTAGCGGTAACGTAAAATTTGCGACTGACTATGTTTTCCGTGGTGAATCTGAAACTATGGACGGTGACGTGCCAGTGGTACAAGGTACCTTAGGCTGGGCAAATGATGACGGCTGGTACACAGGTGTATTTGCATCAAACATTAAATTTGCTGACCCAAATCTAGAAATCGTTACCGCTCCTTACATTGGTAAAGCGGGTGCATTTGGCGATAGCGGATTTACTTACGATGTTATGGTTTTCTCATATCTTTATCCTGGCGCTTCATACTCAAACTACACTGAGTTATGGGTGCGAGTGGCTAAGCAATTTGGCCAAGCTAACATTCAGTTAGAAGTGACTCCAACATTAGATGATTGGTTTGGTGTTGATGGTTGGCAAGGTGTGAACTATGCCGTTCACCCAAGCTATGATTTCAACAATGGTGTGAAACTATCAGGCTCATTTGGTTATCAAGATCTTGACGGTGAAGGTGCAGAAGGTTGGACGCACTGGAACTTAGGTGTTGAGGCAAACTACGTCGGCCTAACATTCGATCTACGTTACCACGGTAGTTCAGTTGACGAGTCGCACCTTGTTTACGGCACTCAAACAGAAATCTTCGACGATCGCGTTGTTTTTGGTGTAAGCAAGAGCTTTTAATTTGTATATGCCATAAATGAATTAGCCAGTGCTAATGCATTGATAAATAAAAGCCAACTCCTTTGAGTTGGCTTTTTTGTGGCTGAGTATTTTTGGATTTTAGTCGTAAACATTTCAACTGCTCGCTTTACGCGCTAACTTGTGTATATTATGTGGCGCAATTTTGCGGACGCTTTTGTCGATAAAAGTGGTTTAGGTTGAGGTGATATATGGCATACCGGGTACTGGTTGTCGATGACGAAGCCGTCATTAGAGCTAGGTTAAAAGGTTATTTTGAGAAAGAGGGCTATGAAGTGCTCGAAGCTCAAGATGGCGATCAAATGTGGTACGAGTTTAATCGTCAGCACATTGACTTGGTGATGCTAGATATTAATCTACCGGGCGTTGACGGCTTAAGTTTGGCACGCGAGTTACGCAGTAAAAGTCATGTGGGAATTATCTTGGTGACTGGCCGAGATGAAACTATCGACAAGATTGTGGGCCTTGAAATGGGCGCCGATGATTACGTAACAAAACCATTTGAACTGAGAGAGTTATTGGTCAGAGTTAAGAATTTACTTTGGCGTATGTCATTAGTGAAAAAAGCCGTCGCTGATAGCGCCGAGCAAGACGACCCGAATGACAATATCATTGCATTTAACGACTATGTGTTAGAGCTTAATAGCCGTCAATTGAGCCATAACGGTGAGCAAATTAAGCTGACTAAAGCGGAGTTTGAACTGTTAACTGCATTTTCACTGCATCCACAGCAAGTGTTATCCCGCGAGCGTTTAATGATGCAAACAAGTCATCGAAATCAAGATGTTAACGACCGCACGATTGATGTGATTATTCGACGCCTACGTAATAAGTTATCTGCGGAGTTATTTGTAACCGTGCATGGTGAAGGTTATTTGTTTGCCGCTAAGGTTAAAGATTAAGGCTGACTCGGTAAAACAAGCTTAATCAGTATTTACCCGATAGATAGGGTAGTAGTCTGCTGGCGGTAAACTGGTTTTTAGCACATTTGGGTTGATATGATCGGGATAAATGCTTTGAATTTCAGGCCCTATATCGCCAAAGGGCTTTGCGCCTTGTAGCTCCCTGACAGTGATATCAACAGCCAGTTTACCTTGTAACACCACTTGATCGTCGTTACTAAACTCAACCTTGCCGCGATAAATCCCTCGCAGCACCGCAGGTGATAAATAGCTGCTGATAAGCTTAACTTTATCGGTGAGTTGATATTGCCTAACAATACTAATTCCCGCCTCAATAGCAACTGCGCTGCCAAGAATATAGTCTGGTGTTTGCTTATCTAATAGTGCTTCTAGCTCATCTCGATACAGGTTGCGATTGTTATCAGCGTGGTGCACAGCACTAACAGTTACTTGGCTGCCTTTTAGGGTTGCAATAAGCCCTTGTTCAACTGAATCGCTACCGCCTAATTTATCAGGCCCGGTTAATAAGGCGATAGTCATAGGTTTATTGGCCACTTGCTTAACATGTTCAGCAGCTTTTACCCCCATTTGATACCAGTTTACGCCGATCCGCGTGGTAACTTTATCGTGGCTTAAACGGTTAACGAGCGCAGTAATCGGCTTAGTGATTGGTTTAGCGTAATCTTTTAAGAGGTTTGGGCTGACACTGCCAATAATAATTGCGTCAAAGTCCTGTTGCATGCAGTTATCTAGCTGGCTTAGTTGCTTATCTAAACCATAGTAACTACCTGCTTCGTATAGGGATAATTGTAGACCTAGCTTTTCAGCTTGCTGCACTAAACCGTAATTAATACCGGTCCAATAAGTATCTTTAAGGTGCGGCACTAATACGCAGATCCGCCAAGCTTGTTGCGCTTTTTTTAACGGGCTTAGGCTTAGCGCTTTGCTTTGTTGGATGGTTTTTCCATAAGGAGTGCGTTGCTCTAGCGACCAAGGCTTAGTTTCTACTGCGTTAACCAGCGGACTTAATATGATTAAGCCTACAAGAAGTATTTGCTGCGGTAGAAGTTTGACCATGGTGAGCATCCCTATGAATCGCCAATTGGGCTTAAATTGACAATGTTAGCCCATTGGAATTGATTAAATCTTTAATGCAATTGGTATAGTATTGTATCAGCTTAATAGATAACAGTGAGTGTATTGTTTTTGCTTAAATCCCCTTTGCCAAAATTGTCCTTATCAAGAAAAAGCCTGATTGGTCGACTCATGTTGGCATTTGGTTTGTTGGGCTCACTGTTATTACTGTTAGTGACGTTAGGAAGTATTAGCTTACGTGGCCTGCAAGAGGCTGATAAGTACCTATATAACCGCGCCTTACCTGCATCTGAAGCGGCAAGTCAGTTGGCGTTATCGAGTAGCGCATTGGCTGAAAACGCCAAGCAATTAGGGCTGACAGAAGATGAATCTCAGCGGCAGTTTGTTGGTCGCAAGCTGTCGATTGAAAGTGCCACCATGTTAGGTGAAATCAAAATTTTAAAGGAGCTTGAGGTCAATTTTGACTTTAGCTTAGAGCAAAGTGCGTCAGAGATCATTGTCGATATCTCCAAGCTTGGCGAGCAGGTGGGACGCCGTATTGCTGTGAGTCGAGATCTGCAGCAACAAGGTAAAGATTTAGTTGAGGCTGCCAATAAAAGTACCGAGCTATTGCTAGCTGAGCTCGCGATTGTCGATTCAGGTATTTTATCGAAATTGAGTTTGGCTTATCCCGATGCTGTTGGCAGCGAAAAAACTGCGCAACTGCTCGATACCTTAATTGAGCAAGATCTTGATACTCAAGAAAGGTTAAATCGCGGCCTTAAAATTGTGTACAACATTGCCTTGATTGGGCAGATGTTTCAGTCGCCGGAGCTTGAGTCAGGTATTTACACATTACTGGGTGATATAGGAACTCGCTCAACCCAAGTGGTTTACGACATTCCACCACAACTTGCAGCTCCAACACATAAAACAGCCAGTCAACATCAGCAGGATAAATTTGCTAAGGCGGTAGGCGATGTTGAGGTTCGCTATTTATCATCGCTGACAAGTTTAGCCAAGATTGTGCGTGACCCTAACCGTACCGATGCGCTATTAAAGCAGTTTAACGTATTGCAAAAGCTGCCTGAAAGTATTGCGCTGCAGCAAGAGTATACTCAGTTTAACCGAGCGCAAGAGCTGCAATTACAGAAAATCACCGACAAACTCGATGTGCTTAATGATGAAGTGGCTACAGCCATGCAGTTTCGACGTTTGGAAGCTGAAAACGCGAGGCATGAATACTTAAAGCAATTGAGCTGGTCTAAAGCCGGGCTTTGGGTCACTGGTTTGCTGATGTTTTTGGTGATCTTTGTGGTGGTTTATAAAGTTATTTATAAAGGGATTGCCTTGAAACTTGATGCCGCGACCAAGGCGTTAGCTCAGTTGAGCTTAGGTAATACTGCAGTAACCATTGATACCCAAGGTGACGATGAACTTGCGGCTATGGCGAGTGCAATTAAAGCCTTTAAGCAAAAAACCGATCACAATCAAAAGCTACAAGCCGAACTACGCGATATTGCAGCAGAGTTGTTTGAGCATAAACAAGCGCTTGAAGCTAAGGTTGAAGCGCGAACACTTGAGCTCGCAGAAGCCAATATCCAGCTCGATAAAGAGTCCAAAGGCCATGAGCTTGCCCGCGATATGGCCGAGCAAGCTAACCAAGCTAAATCGTTATTCTTGGCAACCATGAGCCATGAGATCCGCACCCCGCTTAATGGTTTATTAGGCACGCTTACTTTACTCGGGCATTCAAACTTGCCGCCTGCTCAGCAGCAGATGTTAGCACTGTCGCAGTACAGCGGCACCTTGCTGCAAACTGTATTGAATGACATTTTAGATTTCTCTCGCCTTGAGCAGCGCAAGCTCGCCAATGAACCACGAGCGGTTGATATTAATGAGCTATTAGATCAGGTGGTTGCCATAATGCTGGCCGGAGCAGGCCTTGCAGGTTTAACGCTTAGAGCTACTCATGAAAACCTGCCCAAATGGGTGTTCATTGATGGGCCTAAGCTTAGGCAGGTACTGCTCAACTTACTGGGTAATGCTATCAAGTTTACCCCTCAAGGCCAGGTTGAATTGATAGTGGAAGTGCAAGATAAGCAGCTGTTATTTAAAGTACAAGATACCGGTGTTGGCATTGATTCAGCGGCGATGAAAAAGCTGTTTAAAGCCTATAGTAATGAATCAAGTAAAGGTCGAGATCGCGGTACCGGATTAGGTCTTGCCATCAGTAAGCAGTTGGTTGAGCTGATGAACAGTGATAGCAGCAACTACTGTAATAGCCAAATACTGGCATCAGATGTAGTACTGAGTGATGCTGGCGTATGGGTAGAAAGCGAAGTCGGCAAGGGCAGTTGTTTTGGCTTTAGTTTACCGCTGGTGATTTGTGACTGCCCGGATATTGAGCTGCAAACTCAAGCACAAAAAGTCGCGGCAAAACATGTATTAGTTATTGAAGATAATAAAATTAATGCCATGGTCGCTCAGGGCTTCTTAGCCCATTTAGGCCACAGCTCGGAACTTGCTAAAAGCTGTGAGGCTGCGCGGCAAACTTATACGCTAGCTACTGTCAAGAAGTTTGATGCCATTATGCTCGATATTCAGCTTGGTGATGGCTCGGGTGTTGAGCTTCTTGCTGAGCTGCAAACTGTTAACCAACAGGCTGGGCATCAATTGGACATCGCTGCATTTACCGCGCAATTACAAGCCGATGATATGCAGCATTATCAAGCAAAAGGCTTTAACTTGGTATTGATGAAACCGCTAGATATGCAAGCGTTATCAAACTGGTTAGGCTGCGCCGATCCAATCGTTACTAAAGAGCCTTCAGCCAGCAAAGAGCCTTTAGCTAATAATGAGCCTTCAGCCAGTAAAGATCCTCCAACTGGAGAAAAGCCTACAGTCTGCAAAGCACCCTCAGAACAGCTGCTAGACACTTCTCAGCTTGAGCAAGATCTGACTTATCTGGGAATAGAAACAGTGCAAGAGCTAGCCCAGTTATTTAAGCAAAGCAGCGAAGTTCATTTTAAAGGTTTGCTGCAGCAAGACGCAGATGTAAAACATATTCTGCATGCGTTAAAAGGCAGTAGTGCCAATATCGGCCTTAGTGCACTATCGGCAAGATGTAAGCAATTAGAGCTGCTAGGGTTAAGCCAAAGTGCGTATCAGCAAAATGAACATCAAGCGCTTAATGAGCTAAGAGCTGACTCTATTACTGCTTTGCATTTGTGGATATCACAGCAAGAAAGTTGAGCGCTTTAATCTCTTATTTGGGATTAAAGCGCTAATATCGATAATGAAATCGTGGAATTAGCAGCCTGTATCGACTGAGCTAATAACTGGTGTCCCCGCAGTTTTCCAGTGGTAGTTGAAGTAGCAATTTGTCGCTCTAACTTCAGTGATGGTTGGCTGGGCTACATCTAAGATACTTTTTGGCGCAGCGGCAACTGCGTAGCTACCGTTTTCCACATAAATGCGGTAGCGCCAATCATTCACATCAAGTCCTGCCGCCTTAAATATTTCAGGCGGTGTCGCATAGCCTGCGTTAAACCCCGTTCCGGTTGCTGTAGCAGCCCAAGGTTGATGGTTACTACCTGTGATCTCAGAGAAAGTCACCACATCGGTTAGGTTGTTTCCAGAAGTAAGTGTTTTAGATTTAAAAAGTGATACTGAAGATTTTATCGAGCCTACAGCGCTTTTGATTGCAGCGCGGTTAGCGTCAGATTTTAGGTTAATAAATTTGGGCGCGGCGATAACTGCGAGTATGCCGAGTACGATAATCACCACCACAAGTTCAATTAAGGTGAAGCCTGAATGACTGCTATATCTTGAGTGTATTGTATTTTTCATGGGCACTACCCAAAAGTATTGGATAGGTTTAACAATGGCATAAATCAGCGATAGATAAAAGCCGTGACTAACCTTGTCGTGAGCTAATGGCAGACATAACAAAAATGCCGCCTATGATAATCATGGGCGGCATTTTATTTGATGCTTTTAATACGCTAGCTTAGCGGCTTTCGCTTTCAAGCCACTCGGCATCAGACTTCACCCAAGCGTAGGTGAGGCGTGCTAAAGCTTGATAGAAGTTACCTGTATCAACTTCTGTCACCTTAGCCACAAAATTATTTAGCCAGTTAGCTAAATTGGCTTTAATGAAGTCATGTTGCTCCGCTTCAGTGCTATGAGTACAAAGGTGAGCTACGTAAGCCAAGATCACCGCTAGGTGGTCTGCAGGCTCAGGAAACTCACTTTGTACTTGCAGCTGACTCTGTTTTAAAAACTGAGTCATCTGCTGATGCTGTTCACCAAAGAGTAGCGGCTCATCACCTTTTTTAGCTGGCTTGTCAGTTAAGTACAAGCTCGCATAAGGTGATGCACTGTGTTTAGTGCCGACTAGGAACAGACCGCAATAATCGGCGGCAAGTTCCAGTAATGCCTTATCTGTCTTAAGCCTTGCTAGCTCGGCGACTAAGGTGTTTACATCGGCTTTAAACTCACTTTCACTGCTCAGCTGCGCCCAAAATTGCTGGGCTTGCTCGCTGGTTAAATCGTGCAGTGTTTTATGATCAATCTCTCTCGCAAATAGTGACGATAGTAATTGATAAATAGTGCTTCTAACCTGATCAACTGGGTTGATCTCTACTGACTCTGTGTTCACAGCATCTTTCATCATAATGCAATCTCAATCGGGCCGCTAAATGAACTAACTGCAGGTACTTTACCTTGATACTTTTCGTAGTCAACAAGACAAGTATAAGCAGAACAAGCCTGTGCAAGCTTAGAGGTACCAATATCTAACGTTAGAGTATTTGGATCACCGTAACTACAGATTGCACCAATTTTTGCGCCACCCTCTTTGCTACCGTCTTCACCTACAGGGCCATACCATGCACCTTCTTCGATACGGATAACGCCACGAGGGAATTTTTCCGATACCACTGCACCAGCCAGTAACTGCCCGCGGTCGTTAAATACGCGTACAATATCTCCTGATTTAATGCCACGTTTCTTAGCATCTTCAGGGTTTAGGTATACAGGCTCGCGACCGTTAACAGTGTAAGTTTCACGGAACTCCTGCGATTCACACATTTGTGAATGCAGACGCTTGTCTGGGTGGCAAGACTGCATCCAAATTGGGTGCTTGTCTGAACCTGGGCCGCCATGGCTACGTTCTGCTTTTTCCATCCAAGTTGGGTGGCCTGGGCAATCATCGTATTCATAGTTAGCGATCTTACGGCTGAAGATCTCAATCAAACCAGAAGGCGTACCGAGTGGGTTGATCTCTGGATCATCTCTAAATGCCGCGTGACGTACCCAAGGCTTACCTTCGCCAAAGTACACGTAACCTTCTTTCCAGAACTCTTCAAACTCAGGCATTTCAAACTTGCCAGCGTTTGCCGCTTTACAGTCGTTATATAGTTTCACTAACCAGTCGTGCTCAGTCATGCCACGAGTGTATTCTTTCTCTTTGCCAAGTAGTGCAGCAAAGCGAGTGAAGATCTCGAAGTCTGAAAGACTTTCAAATAACGGCTCAACCATTTTCTGCATTGCAAGCAAACCACGGTTTGCATATGCGCCGTAGATGTCGATGTCATTACGCTCAAACGTAGTACATGCAGGCAGTACGATGTCTGAGAAACGACAAGTTGCTGTCCAGTTCATATCGATCGATACAATGCACTCAAGCTTGTGGAACGCTTTCTTCATGCGGTTACGATCTTGGTGGTGGTTCCATGGGTTGTTACCTGAGAAAACCATCATCTTAATGTCTGGATACGTCACTTTAGCGCCGTTTGCGTCAATGGTTTTACCTGGCTCTAGGATTGAGTCAATCCAACGGGCAACAGGAATAGTGTTGCTTGCGCCTTTAAAATCATTGTTATCAAAAATTGGCTTCTGACCTTCATCAAGGTTACGTGGGAACGCACCTGGCGCCGCAGCACCTGAAGATGGTACACCAATACTTGAGTAGTGGTGACCATAGCTAATACCGCCACCAGGAAGACCAATTTGGCCAATCATAGTTGCAAGTACCGCTGCCATCCAGTAAGGCTGCTCACCGTGTTGCTGACGCTGAATACACCAGCCCATCAACATCTGTGTGCGATCTTTAGTCATTACCTTAGCAAGGTCACGGATGATTTCTGCTGAAACACCTGTGATCTCTGCTGCCCACTCAGGTGTTTTCTCAACACCGTCTGTTTGGCCCTTAATGTAAGGTAAGAACTTGTCGAAGCCTAAGCTGTAGCCTTCAATGAACTTAGTGTCATGAAGGTTCTTTTCTACCATTTCGTGAGCAATACCTAGCATTAGCGCTACGTCGGTTTGCGGATTAATGTAAAGTTGCTCACAACCTAAGTATTGCTGTGTTTTCGTGACGACTGGGTCAATGCTGATCACACGGATTTCGCCTTTAGCAACTTTCTCTTTTAACTGAGCAAGGTATGCATAAGACTCATGTGTTTCAGCGTTCCAGCCGACTTGTAGGTTCTTGTATGGATCATTCGACCATAAAATGATGGTTTTAGAATGTTCCAGAATTAACGACCAAGAAGTACCTTGAGCGTAAACTTCAGTAGAACCTAAGATGTAAGGCAAAATTGTTTGCCCTGCACCTGTTGAGTAGTCACCAATCTTCTTAACGAAGTTACCGTGCATGCCCACAGCGCGTTGCATGTGGCTGGTGCTTGAGTGCAACTGACCTGTTGCGCGCCAACCTGTTTGGCCTGCGTGTAGCCCCGATGGACCATACTTAGTTTGCACTTCATCAAGTGAATCTTTAAATAGGCGTAATGCCTTATCCCAAGTCACACGTACAAAGCGGAAATCACCGCGTTGTGTGGTATCGCTTTGGTGGCCTTTTAATAAAAAGTCTAAGCGTACCATTGGGTAACGAACGCGTGATGGGTTGTAAACTAAGCCCTTAATACCGTTGATCATATCTGTTGGATACATATCGGTATCGAAAGGTTTAACTTCAGAGATCACGCCGTTCTTGCGCTTCATCTTGAACGCACCGAAGTGCGCTCCTGTTGTTAGCCAGCCGTCAGATGCATCTGCACCAGCTGCCGCTAAAGCGTTTAGTGGCGCAAGTACTGATGATCCGCTAAGTACGACATAAGATGTTCCTACTAAGCCTTTTAGAAAGTCTCTTCTGTTCATTACGCTATGTCCTATTAGTGAGCTGACTTATCGAAAGTTGATGAATGCTCTTGTAAATACTTTTGTACCAAAGCCTGTGTATCTTGATCCATGTTGACGAATGCGATCATGCCTTGGAACATACCTGGCCATGTGTTGGCATCAAAATGCGCTTCAGCTGGCTGAGTGTGACATACACTACATGCTGTGCTGTATGTGCTACGAGCGTAATCCCATAGTGGCTGCAGATCAGTTAGCAAGTAGTCAGTATCTGTCCAGATATCCGCTTCAACACGTTGCCATTTAAGGCCTGTCATTGGATCTTCTTTCTCTTCGAAAGTCTTAATTACACCTTCTTCTAGCGCAGCATCTTTAGTTAACTGAGCTGATAGAATGTTTAAGCCAAAGTCGTAGTAGATCACGCGGCCTGCACCGATTTTCTTTCTCCAACCGTCAATACCAATTTTGGCGCGGTTGCCTTTAACTTCTAAAACTTTCACTTTAGTAGCAATGTTAAGCGTACCTGCTTCAACGTCAGTTTTTTCGTTGAAGAATAAAGGCTTAGTTAATGCTGTAAAGTAAGTTTGACCTACTTGAACACCACTTACACCACGGCCCACTTCAGCGATTAACTCTGGCGCACGAGCGGTACCCATTTCAGGTAGCTTGTGTGCGATACCTTTGTGGCAATCAACACAGCTTTGGTCTAGCTCTGCAGCGCGTTTCATTTGCTTAACCGCTAGCTTAGACATGCTGTCCCACTTCATAGAATCGTACTGGTGACAGTTTTTACATGCTGCAGACTTATCACGGTCAAAACGTTTCCACTCACGGCTTGCCATTTCAAGACGCTTATCTTCAAATTTCTCTGGTGTATTAACGGTGTTAAATAACCAGCCGTATACATCGTGAGATGCTTCTAACTTACGTGCAATCTTACGGCCATAGTCATGGGGTACGTGACAGTCTGGACAGGTTGCACGTACGCCTGAGTGGTTTGAAAAATGCACTGTCTGTTGTAGCTCTTTGTATGGTGTACTTTCCATACTGTGACAGCTGATACAGAACTCTTCTGTGTTCGTCGCTTCTAGAGCAGTGTTAAATCCACCCCAGAAGATAATGCCCATTAGAAAGGCGGAAATACTGATACTGCCTAAGGTTAGGTATTTAGCTGGTTTAGTCAGTGTGCGCCAGATGTTAAGTAACCATCTCATAACGGCATCCTCGTAATAAATTTAAAAATGTAATTGAAAATTAGTGAGACGCAACGCCACTAAATGTAAGCGAGATCCAGATAATTAAGCCGTATACGCTAACGAATGTGGCGGCTAATGCTGGAAATAAAATGAAGATGATAAAGCCCAGTGCTTTTAGCTCATCTTTTTTGCTGCTAACGTTTTCTTTTGGGGGACATTGCTCAGTCATGACTGTGTGCTCCGGCTAATCCATACTTTTTGATTAAGCTAAGTATAGTTAGTTAATGTGAATAGTGATGAGGGCATCAATGAATGAGATAAGACAACTTATGACAAAATATGAATGGATTTCTCATCATTGATTTTATTATTAATTTAAGCTTAATTTTATATCAGTTTTAACTGTATTTTTAAATACTAAATAACGAAAGGGTTATAAAAGCACTAAAAATAAAGCGATGAGCATTATTTTAGTGCTTGTTTATGACAGGCTTTGTAGCAAGGGGAGGTGAAGAAAGGTTTACTTTGAGAACACAATATACGCGATAAAGCCTATCCAGCTTAGGGTGAGTAATCCCCAAGGCAGGTAAGGGCTAGCGGCTCTATCTTCAATATTACTATGGTCTTGCGCTTCTTTATTGACTTCACGGGCCTTGGCACGGTTTTCTTGTTTACGTGCTTTATCGCGCTCTCTGGCTTTACCTTTTTGTAATTTCTTGTATTCAGCTATGCCTTTTTCAATGCCTTGGGCAATCAACTTAGTTTGCTCTTTGGTTTGCCCAGGCTTCTGCGTTGATTTTGCGACTTGCAGCGCTTCTGTTTTGGTTTCGTCAGAAATTGCTTTTTTTGCTGCTGATGTTTGCGTACCAGATTTTTTATTGGACGCTTTATTTGTTTGGGTTGTTGCCATGAGTATTTGAATGCTTAGCTAAGAATAAGCGCACTATATCAGCTCTGCTTAGGGATGTGCAGTGCGCTGCCAGATGCAAAGATTAAACATGATTTACAAGCCGTTTAGGATGCTTATTTAAGTGGCGGCCTAACAAGCATCGAGGCAAGTATTACCTAATGATGACTGCTAATTAGTCGCTAATAATCATTAGCGCAGCAGGCTAGCTTGCAAGTGATTGTGAAGTGGTCTCTTGAGTCGCTGCAATGGGGTTTTCAGCAAGGTACTCAAACAAACCGGTTTGCATATTGACGTTCCAAAAGCGTCCCGCCAGAGTTAGCGCTAAGGAATTTTTGTGCAATGTCGCTAAGCCATTTGTTTGCCAAGCGCTAAACAGTGGAATCAGATGCTGCGTCATATCGCTGGATAATAAGTTTAACTCTAGTCGACCGCCGTCTAAGCCTCTTTTAAAAATGGCATCTAGACTAGCTGATGGGTTAGGGCTCATTAACATGCCGGGCACTTGTACAGGTACTTGTACCGGAAAAGATGGCGCTTGTACTGCTTGAACAGATGCAGTTTCAAGCGCTGTTGATGCCTCGTCATGAGCCAAGTGCCATTGCTTTAGATCGCGAGCGTTCATACAGCCGTGACCATGAATACTGCCGCCGGCGCCAGCACCAAAGGGTAAAATCTCAATACCACTTTTAGCCAAGCTGTTATATACACTGCGCTCACGACTATCTCGACGCCAATGACAGCTCGACAGTCGTTGCCAGTTTTGCGATTCAAAGTGATTAGCACCACTGGCGTACATATTGGCGCGAGCTTGGCTGTCGGCTTGATACTCACTTAAAGCTGTGCCTAGGATTTTGCCTTTTTCTCGAGCATGATCAATACGGGTGCCGCTTAAACCTATGAGTTGGTATAGATCAACACCGTGCACGCCGCTGTCGATAACTGCTTGTAAGTCTTGCTGCCAAATGTCTAAGGTTTGGCCTGGTAAACCAAAAATAAGGTCAATAACGATACTTGCACTTGGGTGCTGACTGAGTTGGTTTAGTCGATTAAGCAAGAAGTCTTTATCATCAAAGCGGCCAGCTGCTTGGCGCACTTGAGTGTCAAAGCTTTGCACACCGAATGAAAAACGATTAAAGCCGTTTGCTGTTGCGTTATGCCACTTATCGTCGTCAAAACCGTTGAGTCGACCTTCTAATGTAACCTCAGCATTCTCTATTAGTGGAAAGCGACTAATGGCTTCACCAAGCAGTTTGACTTCATCACTACTTATATCGGTGGGGGTGCCGCCACCTACATAAACAGTATTAAACGGCTGGCTTTGTACCAGAGGCGTATCAGCGGCAATTTTTAACTGCTCAGTTAAGCGTTGCATATAACGGTTAATACGCTGCGGATTAGTGCCGTTTTCAAAGAAGTTACAAAAAGTGCAGCGCTTACGACAAAAAGGAATATGAATATACAGTGCACGCTCAGTTGCCTGACTAGGTTGCTGCCACCATTGTTGCCATTGCTCTGACTTAAGAAACACCGGCCGGCTGCCGCTTCGGCCAGCATGGGGGGCACTTTTGACTTTAAAAGCATGTTGCAGGGGATCTGGGCTGGCAATGCCTGTCATGGTTGGCGTTAAAATCATCACGGCTCTCAACATAAAAAGTTATTTTGATAATGATAATTATTATCAAGTGGGTTTTTAGTGCGTTTGATCAATTAATTCTTCTTTGCAATGTAAAGATGAGCTTTGGAGAACGGTCGTGTTTGGCTGGAGAGTCGGGATCACAACAGCTAGCAAGCTCTGCTTATGTTGCTGATAGGACGGGGAGTAATGGTCTGATTTACAGCTCATTTTTGCCAGTGTGACCAGCTTTTTAAATCTTAATAGATGAAGTGCTTGAGACTAATTAAATTAGTCATCGTGTAGCCCGCAGTGACATTTTTATCTAAGCAGGGCATAAAAAAGCCTATGAGAACTGACTCATAGGCTTTTTAGTACACAGAAAGTGATTTAACAGCTTACAGCACGCTGACGGATAATAAATGCTCTTGCGTGATCATAGGCAAGGTTATACATAAAGGCGTAAATGGTAATAAATACCGTGACACCTAAGTCCATAATCAGCGCTTCAATAATGCCAATATTGAGCATGTAGGCGATAACGGGGACGGTAAAAAACAGTAAGCCGATTTCAAATAAGCTCACGTGCAGCACACGTATTTTAAAAGGGCGCTTTTCTTTGTCGCCAGTCACGACCTGGTCAAATAGCCAGTTGAAAATAAAGTTCCATGTCATTGCCATAGTGGCAATAATTATCATCATACCTGATAAAGAAGCCACTTCATGATCGGTAAAGATTGCTAAACCAATAATGGAAAATGTCACTGCTAGTACTTCAAACAAAACTGAATGAAATACCCGCTCTATAATACTCATTGCGCGCCTCGAAATAGCTAACTTAAAACAGAACGATTCTGTAAAAGGGCGCAGATTATTGCAGAAATTTGCTATAGATAAAGTTAACAGCTATCACGGTTGGTGATAGTCTGCGGCATGTAATCGAATTTAGGTGATAAATATGTACAGTTTTGAGCAGTTAAAGATTTTTGTCACGGTATGCGAAAGTGGCTCTTTTTCAGCTGCAGCACGTAAATTAAAACGCGCTCAGTCAGGAGTGAGTCAAGCGGTGGCTAACTTAGAGATAGCCATCAACCAAGAGCTATTTAGCCGCGATAAAAATACCCCGGTACTGACTGAAAACGGTAAAGCCTTGCTGCCTATCGCCTATTCGATATTGCACCAGCAGCAGTATTTTGATCAAAAAATAGTAGCGCTGAGTCAAGAAAATGAGCATGAGCTGGTTATCGCAGTTGATGAAAGTCTAATGAGTGATGAGCTGTTGGCGATGCTGACGCCATTGGCTGATAAGTATCCGGTAACCGATTTTGAAATCATTACAGCCTCAACTTTTGATGTAGAAGAGCTGGTTCGTAAAGGTAAGGCGCAAATAGGCATTGTTTATGCCGATGGTGAGCTTAAAGTGGATATGGACTTTTTTACCCTTGGGCAAGCCCGCTTCTTAACGATAGCTTCGCCTCAGCATGAGTTAGCCAAATTGCCGTTAGTGCAAGACTCTGATCTAAAGTCTTATCGTCAGTGCGTGCACCGCAGCGCCAAGCAGCGCGAGTTATGGTTTAGTTATGCAATTAGCTCGAGGCTATGGTATGCCAATACTCATCAGATATTAGTTGCGCTGGTTGAGCAAGGTGTAGGTTGGGCAGTAGTGCCAGAGTCATTAATCGAGGACAAGATCTCACGTGGAGATGTGGTGGTACTGCCTGTTGCTCATGAGTACCACGGTTGGTTAACAGCCGTGGGCTGCATTGTATCTCGTAGCCACAGTTCAGGGCCTGTGCTTGATAGCGTAATAGAGATATTGCAGGGCAAGTTTCTAAACGGTGATCTTGTTAGTTAAGGCTGCGAGCTGGCTTAATTTACGCAAATAAAACGGCTTAAACAAAGTTATGCAAATAAAGCTATTTAGATAAAGCTACTTATATAAAGTTACTTATATAAAGCTACTGAGATTAGCCATCTGCAAAGCGGGCTAAGTTAGCTTTTTCTCTATCCATAACTGATAGCTCGTGTTGCATCAGTAGTTGCAATTTGTCTGCACTAACCGGGGTTGTTGCCTCAAGGTAACTTAAGGCTAAATTGGCAAATATCTGGCTGAAAATAAGCTTGGCTCTGGGCATATGAAACTCTGATGTCACCAGGCAAAGCTCACGGCATTGTAGCTTTTCAATAATAGCTATGGCCAAGGTAGCATCTTCAAAGGTAAAGCGGCTAAGGGCGATATCAGCAAATGCTGTTTCAGGTACACCTTGGCTGATTAAATAGCGCTGGCCGTACACTGCGTGTGGTGTGTCAGTTTGATTAAAGTGAGCGCCAAAACCGCCAGTCAGTAGCAATTTACTTTGCGGTGACTCTCGATAGGCTTTTAGTGCCGTTTGGCAGCGAGAAAGCGCGATATCTGATAAGTTACCTTGGTTATCGTTGGGTGCGCCAAGCACTATAATTACAGAATTAGCTGTTGAATTCGCCGCTTGATAGCTACTCACTTTTGTTTTCCCTTAGTTAACCATTATGGTTTTATCTTTGTCGTACAAAGGTGTTTTGTACTAAATGATCAAGTAAGCGCTCAGCCTTAACATGTTTAAACTGAAGTGGTGATCCTAGCTCGCCAAAAAGTGGAATACCGCCGCCTAGCAAAACTGGGATTGTGGTAATAATTAACTCATCTATCAAGTCTTGCTTTAGGAAGTTTTGAATGGTTTTACCACCGTCGATATATAGGTTTTGATAACCTTGGCTGTTTAGTGTTGCAATCACTTCTGTTAGCTCGCCTTTAATCAAAAAGACTTTGCCTTCAAGTTCGTCAGGCACTTGGGTTAAGGTGTTACTTAATACAAATACAGGCTTAGTATATGGCCAATCAATGCCAAAGCTGAGCACGATTTCTAATGTATTTCGCCCCATCACCAAGGCGTCGATACGGCCGATAAAATCAGTAAAACCTAGATCGTCACCGTCTGGATTTGGGATCTCGTGTAACCAATCAACTTTGTTGTCTTTATCTGCAATGAAGCCATCAAGGCTGGTGGCGATATACACGATATTGGTCATAGCTATTCCTTACTTAAGCACTGCTTTTATATTAAGTGATAAGTCTAGTAGTGGGGAGCGTATAGTGACTTTAAAGCTTAGCTTGAACCGATTAGTCCTATCTATGCAGATCGTGCCTTTTAAACAGATCATATCTTCATATACAGAGCGTGTTAGCTAACTTAAGCGCGTGTTACTTGTAAAGTCACAAAATAAAACTTATTCTACGATGTAGAATATTTAAAGTTTACCGAGACTGATTTATGACTGTCAAGCAAAAGAAGCGGGGCCGCCCCACAAGTCATGCCGAGCAATTGAGCCAAGAAGCGATAATTAACAAGGCTAAAGGCTTGATGTTAAACGATGGCAAAATGCCAAGTATTCGGGCATTAGCCAGTGCATTATCGGTCGATGCGATGGCGATTTATCACTACTTTAAAAACAAAGATGCACTGCTTGAAGCAATTACAACATCTTTAGTGGGCGATATTTATCAGCCGGAAATAAGTGATGATTGGCAAGATGCTTTGATGGCGTTAAGTTGCAGTTACCTTAACTTATTGCAGCAGTACTCAGGCTTATTAGAAACCTTGTTATCTATGCAATCCAGCGGGCCTGCAGAGGTGTTTATTAGCCGCTTTAGCGCGATATTAGCACCGCTTGATTTAGATGAATCACAGCAAACCGATGTTTTATGTTTATTGGTGGATTACCTGCATGGTTTTGCATTGGCTTATCGCTGCAATAATACTGCGCAGACTTTGGATGTTGCAGCGATAAAAGGACCGCTAACACTGATTTTTAAAGCGATAAAAGCATAAGGCTAAGCAAGGTAATAGCTGAGGTAACTTTTTTAGTAAAAGTGCCCATAAACATGAGCACTTTTTACTAAATAGCACTTTTTATTGGGCACCAAGCCCTATTACAAAGATGGCAGTGCTTTAAAACAGTAGTGGTGTTTGCTTGCCGGGTTCCATCACCACTATGGGGTCGTAATGCCAAACCTGCCTAATGGTTTCAGGGGTTAACGTATCACTAGGTTTGCCGTCACTGACGATACAGCCATTTTCCAGTACCACTAATCTATCGGCGTAACGCGAGGCTTGATTCAAATCATGCAGCACCACAATAACTGCGTAGTTTTGCTCATGGGCAAGGCTGCGCGCTAAAGCAAGCACTCGGTGTTGCTGCGCCAAATCCAACGCTGAGGTAGGTTCATCCAGCAACAAAATCGGTGGCAACTCTGATTGTGCTAATTGGGTTAACACCCGAGCTAACTGCACACGCTGTTTTTCTCCCCCAGAAAGGGTTGGGTAGCTGCGCTCTCTTAAGTGAGAAAGAGCCACATGCTCAAGCTGCTCTGCCACCAGTATTTTGCCTTGTTGTTGATTAAGCGATAGTGGATAAAGCCCCATTTCAACCACTTCTCTTACCTTAAACGGGAATGTAAGCGAAGCATGTTGTGGTAATACTGCTAGTGACTTAGCTAATCGTTGGCGATCCCAACTATTAATGGTTTTACCGTAAACTTTAATATCGCCAGCATCTAAGGTGACTTCTTGGCAAAAGCTTTTAAGTAACGTCGATTTACCCGCGCCATTAGGGCCGAGTAATGCGGTAACTTGGCCGGCTTTTATGGTTAAATTGATATCGGTTAGCACTGGTTTATGGCCAATGCGCACTGACAAATGGTTGACCTCAAGTACTGGCATTTGTGTGTCTGTTTGCATATTAATGACCTTAAACCAAGCGGTGACGCTGCTTTAACAGCAACACAATAAAGAAGGGAGCACCAAGAAGCGCGGTGACTAGCCCGACTGGTAGCTCAGATGGCGAAACTAGCGAGCGTGCACCAATATCAGCAAGTGCCAACAAGGCTGCACCTAGCATGGCGCTAAGTGGTAATAGCTGTTTATGATCTGGCCCCACCATCATGCGTACAAGGTGCGGAACCACCAAACCAATAAAGCCGATAATACCTGTGGCTGCCACTGAAATTCCCACACCAATGGCACATAGCACGATTAATCGCAGCTTGAGCTTATCGACATCCAAACCTAAATGACGGGCCTCAGCTTCACCCAGCAACAAGGCATTTAGCGCTTTGGCGCTGCGATTAAACTGCCAACTTACTAAAGCGAGTGCGATTAAGCTTAAAACAACATAATGCCACTGCGCGCCGGCAATTGAACCTAGTTGCCACAAAGTAAGATCACGTAGCGCCATGTCGTCTGCCATATAGGTAAGTAACCCTATACCTGCGCCAGCAAGTGCGGCAATGGCTACACCTGCAAGCAGCAGTAATACTACCGATGTACCACTTGGGCTGCTTGCCAGACGATACACAATTAGGGTGGTAACTAGGCCTGCAATAAATGCACTTAGCGCTACCATGTATTCGCCGCCCTGTGGAATAAGCACAATGCAGATTGCCGCACCTAACGCCGCGCCTGATGACACGCCAATAATGCCTGGATCGGCTAGCGGATTTCTAAATAAGCCCTGCATAACAGCGCCGCATTGTGCGAGTACCGCACCGACTGCTAGTGCCAATAATGTACGTGGCAAGCGGACATTATTAATCACTAATTGCTCGTGGGGGGCAACGCTACCCATATCAAGCTGAGTAAGCCAATTAACCACAGCATGAAAGCTGGCCGTGGGGCTAATTTGCAGTGGACCTATGCTGACAGACATCAGGCTAGTTATCACCAGAGCGGCGAGTAAACTGGGCCAAAGCCAACGACGATTATCCATTTAATTATCCTGCTTTTATCTTAGTGGGCGGACTTTATTCAGTGACAGATTGCTGAGATTAGTACTGCTTTACGTTAATAAAGTCGCTAGCTAGCTTGTCGGCAGCTTCAATAGCACTTAGACCAAGGCCACCTAAAAGTGCTTGTGGCTGTAGCGACTGGATCTGTTTGTTTTTACCTGCTGGTGTATGTTCAAGCAGCGGCATTTGCTTTAGAAGATCGTTAATTGGACTTTCAATCGCCTTATCAGAACGGTTAGAGATAAGAATGACATCAGGTTGCAGTGACAAAATGCCTTCTTGTGACACTGATTTGTAACCGCTAAAACCGGCGATATTTTTGCCGCCTGCTAGCTTAATAATGATGTCAGCTGCTGTGTCGTCACCACCAACACGAGCTGGTCGATCAGCTTGAAGCAGTAAAAATAACACTTTAGGTGCATCACCTTGTTTGGCTATTTGTTGCTGTTTTTGCTCGATTTGGGCAAATGATTGCTTGACCTGCTCTTGTAGGGTGTTGGCTTGCTCTTCACGGTTAAGTAGCTTACCCATTTCATTAATATTGCTGAGCAATTGTGGCTGGGTATGCGCATCAGGTAGCTGGATAACATTGACTTTTGCGCCGCTAAGTACATCAAGTGTGGCTTTGGGTCCCATGGCGTCAGTGCCGAGTACTAGGTTGGGTGACAAAGCTAAAATGCCTTCAGCACTTAGCATGCGGTGATAGCCTAACTTTTCAACTTTATCATAACCTTGTGGCAGCTGGCTGGTGGAATCAACTGCGACCAATTCGTTACCGGCATCTAGGGCGAGCACCAATTCTGTTACTCCTGCACCAGCGCTAACGACTCGTGCACTAGCTGACTTGTTTGCATCGCCATGGTCATGGTCTGCATGAGCAAGTACTGATTGGCTGAATGCCAATGTTGATAGCAGGGCAGCGCTGGCTAATAAGCGGTTGTGGCTGCTATTAAAAAATTTTTTACCAAGCATGGGTAACTCCAAATTAATCAAAACTATTTTAAAAGAATAAGTAATAAAATTAGCGCTTTAGTTCGCTAATTACACTGAAATAAAAGCACTGCAATAAAAGTCGCTACATCAATTAGCTGCCGATTAAGGCTCCATTAAAATCTGCGTGTTGGTGATGTTTTGCCTTTGCAAAGCCGCCAGTAACGTCATTAGAGGCTGAACGGGGGCAGTTTTATCTGCAGCAATAATCACTTTGGCTTTTGGGTTGGCTTTAAAGCTCTTTGCAAAAGCGGCTTCAAAGGCAGCAAAGTCGGCATAACTTTGGCCATCAAGTGCCCAGTGTGGCTCGTTCACTAACACGTTAATCGCAATGTGTTTTTCCTGTGAAACGGCGCTTAGGTTTGAGTCGGCCTCTGTAGGCACATCAACCGGTAAACTCAATAACTGGGTGTTAGCGGTGAGCAGTAAAAACACCAGTACGATAAAAATAATGTCGATAAGCGGCGTCAGATCTAAACCAAAGCTTTGGCTGCTTTCATCATTGCCGGCGCTAATCATGACGTTGACCCTGCGGCTTGAGTAAATTGCGATTCGTTTTGGTTATGGCAGCTTGCGTCTTTACAGGTTGCAGCTTTAGCGCAAAGCTGTGCAGCTGAGTCACTACCAATGCTTAATGCCTGATCAAAGCCATCTAGCCAAAGGTTGAGAAGATTAAGTGCGTGGGCAATTTTATTGCAGCGGCGCTCTGCCCAAAGCGTGAATAGGTGCGCAAGGGTTATGGCGGGAACTGCAATAATAAGACCGGCGGCTGTGGTGTTCATCGCAAGGCCTAAGCCTGATGCTAGCTGCGATGGTGTTACTGGTCCATCAGATAAACCCAGTTGTTCAAACATCTCGATCAAACCTAAAACAGTACCAAGTAAACCTAAAAGCGGGGTGATAACCCCAATGATGTGCAATATCTTTAGGCCTGATAACAACTTATATTTTTGCTTTACGAGCCATAAAGATACGATTTCTTCACGCATAGCACGTGATTGTTCTGCATGACTCAGAAGCAGCGCAGTCCCTTTAGCAAGCATGCTGCGGCCTTGGCTTATTTGGGTCATTAGTTCTTGTCTTTGTTCTGGGGTTGCGCTGCGCGCTTGTTGGCGCAGGTCGGCTAACCAAGCATCGCGCTTTGGTAATTCAAACAGCATTAGTGCTAAACGCTCTAAAATGATCATCAAGCTGATAAAGGCGCAAATAAATAAAGGCCAAGCAAGATAGCCAAGTTGCTCGATAAGTTGCTGGTATAAGGGCTGAGACATGGTGTTTCCTTGACGATGCAAGTGCATCGCATTAACTGTTAAAAAGTGATATTTGTTGCGTTGTCCCTTAAACGCACCGCTGTTAGAGCTAATTCGCTCTTGGTATTACATTCCTCGTAACACCATTTTCAGGATCTTTTGGACTAGTTCAGCGCAAACTTAACCGGCACTCGTACTGTGTATGCGTAGGCTGTTTGTGGTGTTGGTGCGGCAAATTGCCACTTTTCTACCGCGCTGAGTGCGGCTTTATCGAGTAAGCGGTAGCCAGAGCTATCAACTAAGGTGAGTGATAGTTGCTCACCCAGTTGGTTAAACATCACCTCAATAGTGGCAGTACCTTGAAAGCCGCGTTTTCGGGCTTTTTTAGGGTAATGAGGTTGACTCGGTGGTGCAGCGAAAGTTGGCTGACTGAGTGCCACAGATTGCTGGCTAACACCTTGCTTGGCATCAACTCGCTGTTGGTTGTGAGAAGGTGTTTTAGCAACCTCAGTTGTTGGCTCATCGATGACTTTAGGCGGTATATCTTTTTCAACCTGCTTGCTGACCGTTTTTTCTACAGGTTGAGGTTTGTGTTCGGCGATTTGAGTGGCTTTAGGACTAGGTTTTACCACAGCAGGCTTAACCTTTTTAGGCTCGACTTTTTGTGGCTTTGCTTTCGCTACAGTTTTTGTCACAGATGGCTCAGTAACAGATGGCGTAGGCTGTTTTTCTGGTTTTTTTTGTTGCGGTTCTACCGGCTCAGGTATTTCAACCGCTGCAGCACTTGCTTGCATGGCAATTGACACGCTAACCGCTTGGCTTGATCCCATAGCGCTGCCGGAGCTTAGCGCTATCTCAGGCTGTGTATTTTGTGAGGCGAGCACGCCGCCTTGGATTAACACTGTTAAGCAACCAAAAACAAAATAACGTTTAGGTGTCATGGTGAAAACTCTTACCTGTTAAAAATCGGTTAACTAGCTGAATTCGTAATTTTTGTACTGCTGCGAGCTAGACGCTTAATCATCACTATCTTTACAAAACTGACAATTCGAGTGCTTATTTACATACTTTACAAAAGGTTATGAACAACAGAGTCGTTAGTATCCTTATAAGATATATCAACTGGAATGAGATCGCAAATGATAATGATTTTCATTTGATCTATTTTTTTGTCTCAGGTAAAGTGCCCAAAAATAACAAACAACGGCCTAGTTTTTGGTGTGTGCAAACTGCTACATGCTAATTAGGACGTTATTGATACTGACCTTGAGGATTGAACCAATGATCAAGAAGCCTGTTGTAATCGCAATTGCGATGGCTCTTAGCACTAGCGCTTATGCTGCACAAACTCAGCAAGCAAAAGAGCAACAAGTTACTGAATTTGATGAAGTACTTGTTACGGCAACTCGCGTAAGCGAAAAAGCCTCTGAGACTAGCCGTAGCGTGGCGGTAGTGAGCGAAGAGCAACTGCAAGAGTCACAACCTGCATCGGTTGCAGAGGCACTGAAAAATGAAGCCAATATTAACGTCAGTAACGGTCCACGAGCTTCATCTCAAGGCGTTGAAATCCGTGGTCTAGGCGGTCAACGAGTATTGCAAACTATTGATGGTGCTCGTCAAAATACCAATTCTGGTCACCGCGGAACATACTTTATGGATCCGGAGCTATTAAGTTCAGTTGAAGTGGTGCGTGGCCCGGCAAGTAGCTTGTGGGGCAGCGGCGCAATTGGTGGTGTGGTTGCTCAAAACACTAAATCAGCTGCGGACTTTTTAGAAGAAGAGGACACCTTTGGTGGCTACCTAAAGCAAGGTTATGAATCAAATGGCGATCGCATTAAAACTAGCGGTGCGATTTATGGCTTATCTGAAACAGACTCAGCTGGCAGTGTGGATTGGTTGGTTAACGGCAGTTACTACGACAGCAACAACATCAAAATCGGTAACGATCAAACCCTTGAAAACAGCTCGTCTGAAGGTACAAGTGGTCTAGCTAAATTTGGCTGGGAGCCAACAGATGATCAACGCTTGCAGTTATCGGCACGTTTTTCAAATATTGACGAACTTGTACCGAGTAACCCAGCAACTAATGTAGGGAGTTCTGTACCACTGGTTAAGCGTAAAACTGAAGATCAAAATGTGACTTTAGATTACAGCTTAAACCCAACTGATAATGCGCTGCTAGATTTAAACGCAACGCTTTACTGGAACGGTACCAACTACGATGAAGACCGCGTGACTAAAAACCAGTTTGATACTACAGAGTATGAAACCTTAGGTTTTAGTTTAAATAACAGCTCAACACTGGGCAATACCCTGCTGACATACGGTGTTGATGGCTATAAAGATTCAATTAAAACTGTCCGTGATGACCGCGGGCAAGCCGGTGAAAGACCTGATGATATTGACGGTGAAACCACAGTTTGGGGTGCTTATACACGGGCTGATATTGAATTGACTGACAGCTTAGCTGTTGACGCCGCAGTACGTTATGACGCGTTCAAAAATGATAGTAACAACCTTAACTTATCATCAGATGATAATGCATTTTCACCATCAGTTGGCCTAGTGTGGCAAACCACTGACTGGTTAACCTTAAGCGCACGTTACGATCAAGCGTTTCGCGCACCAAGCATGGAAGAGATGTACTCAACAGGTACTCACTACTGCATTCCATCAATTCCTGGTTTCTTACCTAACGGCTTATGTAACACCTTTGAAATCAACCCAGATTTGAAAGCTGAACAAGCGGAAAACAAAGAAATTAAAGCCGATCTACGCTTTGCTAATCTTGCCGGTAACGACGAGCTAGCTATCACCTTAAACGTGTTTAGAAACGACGTTGATGACTTTATTGAACAGTCAGTCTCTGATCCATTAATGGGCATTCCAGGCTTTGAGCAAACCACCTCTTGGAACAACGTTGATGAAGCTAAGCTAACCGGTTTTGAGTTCAGCACTCGCTACCGCTATGAGCAAACTCGCCTAAGTGTGAACTATGGTCAAACCGAAGGTAAAGACAAAGCAACTGACGAGTACCTATCTAACATTCCAGCTAAAAAGCTCGCTATCGACCTTTCACAAGCCATTATGGAAGGTGATATGAAAATTGGTACTCGCTTTAGCTATGTCGCTGAGCAAGACCAGCTTCCAGTAGATAATTTAAACCAATATGACTCATACAAACTTTGGGATGTATACGTGGCGTGGGAACCAGCCATGGGCACATTTGAAGGCTTAAGAGTCGATTTTGCAGTAGAAAACATCGGTGATGAGGAATATCGCCAAGCGTGGCAAACCTTGTATGAACAAGGCAGGAATTTCAAATTGTCAGCGCGCTATAGCTTCTAAGTAGGCTAATTGAGAACGAGGTCGGCTCATTAATATGTGTCGACCTCTTTGCCGTTTATTTTATAGGAGATATTCCATGTCTGTATCAGTAGAGCAAATCCGTCAACATCTAGAAGCCGATCCTGCAGCCATGCCAAGCCAAGTTGCTGCAGAGCTCAACATCAGCGAATTTGAAGTGGTATCAGCACTGCCTAGCGAGCAATTAAGCATATTGCCGCTTGAGCAGAAAGATGCGCTGTTAGCCGAGCTACCAGAGTGGGGCAATATGACCACGATTATCTCGGCGTCTGGCAGTATTTTTGAGTTTAAAGGTAGCTTTCCAAAAGGCAAATATGCTCACGGCTATTACAACTTAATCACTAAAGGCGACGGCTTACATGGCCATTTAAAGCTTGATGTTATTAGCGCAATCGCACTGATTAGCAAGCCGTTTAGAGGTACCGAAAGCCACTCAATTAATTTTTTTGGCCCACAAGGTGAAGTGGTATTCAAGGTTTACCTTGGCCGCGACAAAAAGCGTGTGTTATTGCCTGAGCAAGTCGCGCGTTTTACAGAGCTAAAGCAAAGCGTTAATCCCGAGTTAGCTTAACGCATCAGGGCGATAGAAGGTTCCCGGTGTAATCAATTAGTCACTTAATCGATTACACCCTAGGACCCGCCGTTAAGTGAAAAATAAGCATCAGAATAAGAGAGTAGAGCAATGAGCAACGAAAAAGAGCAAAGACTACGAGAGAAATTACTACCTGAAATTGAAGCGTTCAAAGCCGAGCGTTCAACCCTTCAACTTGCTACGCAAGACGCAGACGGTGTACCAAACGCCAGTTACGCGCCTTTTGCTTTGGCTGACGACGGCTTTTATATCTTGGTTAGTGAACTTGCTCGCCACGGTACGAATCTTAAAGCGTCGAACAGCTTATCTGTGATGTTATTAGAAGATGAAGCCGAAGCAAAAAGTGTATTTGCTCGCAAGCGTCTAACCTTTGATGCAACAGCTGAGCTCGTTGAGCGCGATAGCGAAATATTTGCTAAAGGTGTGGCGGCATTGTCAGCACGTTTTGGCGAGATGATCGATAACCTAGCAGCGTTAGGCGACTTTAATTTGTTTAAGCTAAACCCGCATCATGGCCTGTATGTAAAAGGCTTTGGTCAAGCGTTTAGTCTATCGGGAGCAGAGTTATTAGATGTTGACTGGAAGCGCGATGGTCACCATGGCACACCAAAAGCGGAGCTCGCTGAAGAGGCAAGTTAAGCCGATAATTATACTGATTGGTATTAAAGTTCAATAAACAATGCCCGCCTTTGCGCGGGTTTTGTTATTCTGCTGTTGTTTTCATTTTAACCTTAGTGGTTAAGGATATTGCATTGGATCAAAACGCTTCTTCAGTCGCCAAAGACGAGCCCTACTCATCGGCCTCTAAGGCTAACAGTACTACATCATCTCAGTCCCACGTTAGTCAGCGCGCAGTATTGCCGTGGATTGGCGCATTTTTAAAACCTTATCGCGCTAAAGTGATCACCGCGATTATCTTTTTATTTATCGGTTCACTCGCTTGGCTATCACTTGGTCAAGGCGTCCGCCTTATGGTCGATGAAGGCTTTTTAAAAGATAACGGTTCACGCTTAAATGAAATCATCATGTTGGTGATTGGTATTACGGCGCTCAGTAGTACCGCGATATTTTGCCGATTCTATTTAATGACTTGGTTAGGTGAGCGAGTCAGTGCTGACATTCGTTTAAAGGTGTATGACCACTTATTAAAATTGTCGCCAGGGTTTTACGCCAAGCTAAGAACTGGTGAGGTGATCTCCCGTTTTACCGCTGACTCGACCTTGTTGCAATCAGTGGTGGGGTCAAGCTTATCGATGGCGCTGCGCGCTAGCGTAACTGTGCTCGGCGGTATTGTGATGATGGCGATCACCAGCGTTAAAATGACAGGTTTAGTGTTACTCGCGGTACCTATGGTGCTGGGGCCGATTTTCTTTTTTGGCCGTAAAGTGCGCGATTTAAGTCGTAAAAGCCAAGACAAAGTGGGTGACTTAGGCGCTTATGTGGATGAGACATTGCATGAGATCCACACGGTGCAAGCGTACTCCCATGAAGATCAAGACCGAGCTTTATTTAATAATCGTGTTGAAGCTGTGATGGATGCTGCCAAAGGGCGCATTAAGTATCGTTCAATCCTTATTTCACTGGTGATGTTTTTAAGTATTTTAGCCATCGCCTTAGTCGTTTGGGTTGGCGCGCACGATGTAATGAGTGGGGCGATAAGTGCTGGTGAACTGTCGGCCTTTATGTTTTATGCGGTCATGGTGGCAGGCTCTGTGGCAACCATCAGTGAGGTGATTGGCGAAATTCAACGTGCAGCCGGTGCAACTGAACGGTTAATTGAGCTAATCGAAACGCCAATCGATATCCCGGTTGTTGCTAACCCGCTTACCCTACCAACGCCGGTTCGCGGCGAACTCGCGCTTAAAGATGTGCGCTTTAGCTATAGCAATATGAACGATAACAAGGTTGTAAAAAACAGTTCTTTAAAAGGCAGCTCTTTAAAAGAAAGTTCTGAAGATAACAGCCCTGAGCCAATAAGCAGCCCTGAGCAAGTTGCCGATATCAGCCTTGAGCGAGTTCCTTATAATACCCCTGAGCCAGCTTCTTATATTAGCTCTGAGCCCGTTTCTAACAGCGAAGTTATTCGCGGTCTCAATATTGATATCAAGCCCGGTGAACGGGTTGCACTGGTTGGGGCCAGTGGCGCAGGTAAAAGTACACTGTTTGAACTACTACAGCGCTTTTATGTACTAGATAGCGGAACAATTGAACTTGATGGCGTGGATATCGCAAAGCTCAGTCCGCAAACCTTACGTCAGCAATATGCATTAGTGCCACAAGAGTCAGTGATCTTTGCTACTAGCGTATTAGAGAACGTGCGTTATGGTCGTCTTGAGGCGAGCGAAGCTCAGGTAAAGCAGGCATGTATAGCTGCAAAAGCCGATGAGTTTATCAGTGAGTTTAGTGATGGCTACCAAACCTATTTAGGAGAGCGTGGCGTACGTCTATCAGGCGGGCAAAAGCAGCGGATTGCGATTGCGCGCGCAATTTTGGCTGATAGACCTATTTTGCTACTCGATGAAGCAACCAGCGCACTCGATGCAGTGAGTGAGCAAAAGGTTAAGCAAGCACTTGATAGTTTAATGGTGGGTAAAACCACCTTGATTATTGCCCACAGGCTAGCAACGGTTATCAATGCCGACCGCATTTTAGTGTTAGATAAAGGCCAAGTTGTGAGCAGTGGTACCCACAGTGAGTTAATGCAAAGCAGTGAGCTTTACCGTGAGTTTGCCAGTTTGCAGTTATTAACTGATGATAAGGTGCAATAAGAGTAAACTAAAACAGCGTCTTAAGCGTATAGTAAGGGTATAGTTAGCTAACTGCATAGGTTTATGAGGTTGCTCAATCTCAGCCTATGCATTCATTACAATAAGAGAGAATCCTATGCGCTTAATCACTATTGCATGTTTATTGTTTCTATCTGCCTGTACCAGCTTGCCAAGTGGTATTGAGCCGGTTAAAGGCTTTGAATTACCGCGTTACTTAGGGACTTGGTATGAAGTAGCTCGCCTTGATCACAGCTTTGAGCGAGGCTTAAACCAAGTCACTGCGACTTACTCGATGAAAGACGATGGTGGCGTAAAGGTGATTAATCGCGGCTTTTCAACTGCCGAGCAAAACTGGAAGCAAGCTGAAGGAAAAGCCTATTTTGTTGATAGTCCAGATATTGGTCATTTAAAGGTATCTTTCTTTGGGCCGTTTTATGGTGCTTATGTGGTGTATGAGCTCGATACTAAAGATTACCAATATGCCTTCATCACTAGCTATAACCGCGACTATCTATGGTTTTTATCGCGCACACCGACTGTGGATGCAGCGTTAAAGCAGCAGTTTATCGAGCAAGCTAACAAGCTTGGTTTTGCTACTGAGCAGATTATTTGGGTCGAGCAAAGCTAGTTAGAATAGAAAAGAATACCGACTAAAAAAGGAGCCTTGGGCTCCTTTTGGTTTTCTGCGACTTAAACCGCTGAACTTGGCGCTACTTGTGTAGCTTTTATCATGGAGCTACTTACGTAACTTATATTTTGGAGTTACTTACGTAACTTATACCTTGGAGTTACTTACGTAACTTATATTTTGGAGTTATTTACGTAACTTTTTCCTTAGAGCTACTTGCGTAGCTCGCGCCTTAAGATTTTGCCAACGGTGGATTTAGGCAGGGCGCTAACAAACTCGATGATTTTTGGTACTTTATAGGCAGTAAGTTGCTCGCGGCAATAAGCTTCGATATCCACTTTCGCAGCTTCAATATCGCTATCTGGTTCGTTAAGTACAATAACCGCTTTTACAGCTTCACCACTGTGCTCATTGCTTACACCAATTACGGCACACTCTAAAATACTGCTGTGGTTTGACAGCACATCTTCAACTTCATTTGGATACACATTAAAGCCAGAGACGATAATCATATCTTTCTTGCGGTCGACAATTTTATGGAAACCATCTTCGGTCGCAATGGCTATATCGCCGGTTCTAAAGAAACCTGCTTTAGTCATCACTTTGTCGGTCTCGCTTTGATTATTCCAATAACCTAACATCACCTGTGGACCAAATACGGCCAATTCGCCCGTTTCACCAATAGGCACTTCATTATCATCCATATCGAGGATTTTAACTTGAGTGGCAATAACAGGCTTACCGATTGTGCCGAGCTGCTCAAGCCCTGGAGAGTTGAGCGATACGACTGGTGATGTTTCAGATAGGCCGTAACCTTCTGAGATAGTACAACCTGTTGTTTGTTGCCATATCGATGCAGCGGCTTGAGTTAGCGCTGTGCCGCCTGAAATTGTCACCTTTAAATGACTAAAGTCGAGCGCTTGAAACGCCGGCTGATGACAAAGGCCAACAAACAGGGTGTTAAGGCCGGCAAAACCAGTAAACGGGTAGTTTGCAAGGGTCGAGATTAGGCCAGAAATATCGCGCGGATTTGGAATAAGCACTGAGCAACCACCGCGCTCATAATAAAGCACTAAGTTCACCATAAAGGCATAGATATGGTACACAGGTAGCGGCGCAACGAAGATCTCTTCGCCCTCAATTATCTTGCTGCCAAGGCGCGATTTAATCTGCATAGCATTGGCAATTAGATTACCGTGGGTCAGCATGGCTCCTTTCGACAATCCCGTAGTGCCACCTGTGTATTGCAGCGCGGCAATTTGGCCAAGCACGCTAATCACAGGCGCATAGGTATGTTCACTGCCTTTTTGCAAAGCATCGTTAAAAGTCACTGTTGCAAAAGGGACTTCAGGCTGTGGTTGTGGCGCAATCAAGTCCATGGCATGAGTTGAAATCACGGTTTCAATATCAGTATTTGCCACTACTTCAGTTAGCGTAGGCAGTAAGTCTGACAGCACTACTAGCGCTTTTGCACCTGAGTCATTAAATTGATGAATAAGTTCACGCTGGGTGTAAAGAGGGTTGGTATTAACCAGTACTAATCCAGCTTTTATTGCACCATAAGCGGCGATGACAAACTGAGTGATATTGGGCAGCTGAATCGCAATTCTATCACCCTGAACAAGATTGGTTTCTTGTTGTAAATATGCGGCAAACTGGCGTGAATATTGGTTGATTTCATTGAACGAAGTTTCTTTGCCCAGGCATGAATATGCGGCTTTATCACCGTAACGGGCACTGGCAAGTTCAATCAGATCGATAAGCGATGCGTAGCGTGAGAGGTCGAGGGTTGAGTCTGAATCGTAAGCCATTGAAGTACCCTTAAGCTAGTGTGTTTATGATTAGTCGTTATGGTTATTATAAAAATCAAACAGGTGTTTAGATTAGTGTGGTTTATGGGGAGAGGTCAATGCTTTCGCTTCAAAGAAGTTGCAATAAATTGTAGGGACATTGTTTTTCAATGTGTTGGCTATCGTTTTGTAAGATTTAGACTTTTTACTCTAAATGGCTTGATTATATTGCAGCAAGGTTAGCTAAGGCATAATAGTTTGTTTGCGACAGCAGTTAATTCAAATGCTTAAGCGCCAAATGCAATTAAGTGCAATTTGGCGCTTTATTTTGTTCATCACTAATTTGTTTATCACTAGGGCTTGAGTTACTGGTGCTAACTTCTGCCTTAAGCAATAAGCTCATTAAATTGGCGCAAAGAAGCTCGACTCCTGAGATGCTTGGCTGTAGTTATGCTGCTCGGCGACTGTAAAGGTTATATCATTGCGAGCACTGTCTAATAGCTCTGGCAGAGCAACTACTGTGACTGGGTAGTCGAGCTGTTCACCGGGGTGAATTTTTAAATCTACTTCACCCATAAGTCGATATGCACTATTACCTGATACATAAATGCGATAAAGCCTTGTTTGCTGCGTTTTATTACGGATCTTAAGGGTAAAACTATTTTCCACCTTGTCGTCTAATGTTTCACGGTACAGCGATTGTCTATCGCGTAATACATTGAGCTCGATGTTATTACGGTTATAGATATCGACGGCGATAACACTGATCATAATGAGCGCTGCAATACCATAAGCTAAGAATTTGTAAGACTCGTAAAAAGGCTCAGCTTTACCTGCAAGGGTATTTTCACTGGTATAGCTAATCAGGTTGGGTTGATAAGCAAACTTTTGCATCGTTTGATTACAGGCATCGACACAAGCCCCGCAGTTGATGCACTCATATTGCAGACCATTTCTAATATCTATGCCAGTAGGGCAAACATCGACACATAAATTGCAATCAACACAGTCGCCTAATGCGCTAGCTTCATTACGCTTACGTGGACCGCGACTTTCACCGCGAGCGGCGTCGTAGGTAACCGTTTTGGTATTTGCGTCAAACATTGCCGATTGAAAACGCGCATAAGGGCAGCAATGTAGGCACATTTGCTCACGCATCCAGCCTGCATTTAAATAGGTACATATTGCAAAGAACCATACCCAAGCAGTAATCCAAAAGCTGGCGCTAAAGCTAAAAATATCGATATATAGTTCACGGGCGGGAACAAAATAAGCAATAAAGCCACAACCTGTAAGCAAGGCGATTGCGCCCCAAGCTGTATGCTTGAGCACACGTTTTTTGAGCTTATCGCTACCCCAAGGTGCTTTATCTAATGCATAGCGCTTGTTGCGATTGCCCTCAATGCGAGTTTCTATCCATACATAAATAAAGGTCCATGCGGTTTGCGGGCAAAGATAACCACACCATACTCGCCCCCAAAACACAGTGACAAAAAATAGTAAGAATGCCGCAGCAATAAACACCCAAGCTAAAATGGTAAAATCTTGTGGCCACAGTGTGGTGCCAAAAAAGATAAACTGCTGCTGACTAAGATCAAACAAAATTGCTTGGCGACCATCAAAAGAGATAAACGGTAGTAAGAAGAACAGCGCGACCAAAAGGCTGTTCATGCCCGTTCTGAGTTGTTGAAACTGACCTTTTTGTTCACGTATATGAATTTTACGACTCGACGTTGGTGTCGATATATTTGTTACTGGGATCCGCTGCGCTTTAGTGGCGCTATCTAGCGTGTTATTCACGTTTTTGTTTAGCATAAGGCTTCTCTAGTGGACGCGTTCTTGTTTGCAGTGGCTGTGAGTACTGCAGACGATATCTTTAGCTTGGTATTAGCAAGCCTTAGGCCAATAATTGGATGGTGTAAGTTACTGATTTTATTTTGTATTGTATGTTTTGGTTTTTAAAGGTGTGGCGATATATCGTGACTTGACGATATATCGCTATTTTTACTTAGTGAGGTAGGGGAGGATTGAATTGAGCTTGCTGTTAAATCGGCCTGCTAATAGCAAGTTTATTCATGCGTGAACGTAAGGTACTTGGTGGTAAACCTAGCACCGCAGCAGCGCCGCCACTGCCTGAGATCCGCCACTGAGTTTGCTTTAAAATATTAATAATATGCTGGCGTTCAACCTGTTGCAGTGTTTGAGTGTTACTTATGGTGTCAGCGACATTTTCAACTGGAGCTGACATTGTCAGTTGGCTAAAGTCTAGCACTGGTCCGTTAGCTAAAATCATTTCGCGCTCAAGTACATTCTGCAGTTCGCGTACATTACCTGGCCAGCTATTTTGCATCAGTTTTTGCATGCCTTTATGGCTAACTTGAGTCACTTTTTTACCAAGTTTGCGGTTAAGATCTTGAATTAAATGACTCACTAATTCTGGAATATCGCTGAGTCGCTGTCTTAATGGTGGTACGACGATGGGAAATACATTCAAGCGGTAGTACAAGTCCATGCGAAACAGCCCTTGCTCAACACGCTTAAGCAGATCGTGGTGAGTCGCGGTAATGAGGCGAATATCGACCTTGATGGTTTGGCTACTGCCAACACGCTCGAACTCTTGCTCCTGGATCACCCTTAGCAGCTTAGACTGAGCTTCTAGGCTGAGTTCGGCGACTTCATCTAAAAACAGCGTGCCTTGGTGAGCCAGTTCAAAGCGTCCTTTTCGGCGGCTGGTGGCTCCGGTATAGGCGCCTTTTTCATGACCAAATAGTTCACTTTCCAGCAGCGCACTTGAAAATGCGGCGCAGTTAACGCTGATTAAAGGTTTATCGGCACGATTACTTAGACGATGTAAATTACGGGCAACTAGCTCTTTACCTGTGCCATTTTCGCCACTAATTAACACTGTGCTTTCAGTATTAGAGACCAACTTAATTTGCTGAATAAGCTGATTAATAGGCTTGCTACTACCTGATATTTCTACATCGCCCGTGCGGTCTGCGAGTTCAAGCTGTAGGTATTGATTTTCAAATGACAGCTTTTCAGATAGCGCCTGAACCTGCTCTAATGCTTGTCTTAACGACTGCTCGGTTTGCTTTTGTATACTAATGTCACGAAATATCGCGACTACGCCAATCATGACGCCATCTTTATAAACGGCGGTTGATGTGTAGTGCACAGGAAAGCTAGTGCCGTCTTTACGCCAAAACACTTCGTGGGAGATCTCACGTGCCATACCATCTAATAAGGTGTTGTAAATAGGGCAGTCGTCTTTATGGTAGTGGCTGCCGTCGCTATGGCTATGATGATGACAATCATGAATATTTTTGCCTAGTAACTCAGCTGAGCGCCAACCTGTCATTCGTTCCGCTGCTGGATTAATAAAAACCGCATTACCTTCTAGATCAAAACCGTAAATCCCTTCGCTAACAGCATTTAAGATCAGTTGGTTCTCAGGTAAAAAGTTATCATGATTGGTTTTATTTTTAAGGTTAATAGCAGACATATTGCGCCCGGTTCTCAGCAATTAATGCTTTCAGTATACGTAAAACAGCGGGGCAAAAAAATAAGGTCACGAAATAACGTGACCTTATTAATGTCTTTAACGATAAATGGGGCTAGATGCTGTCTGTAGTGACTAACCTTTGGCTTTTGCTAAGCCTTGCAGCACAGATTCCATTGTTAGCTGGGTTGGTAAGATAATGCCGTTTGGCGCACCCGGTCCGTACACTTTATTGTAGGGAGTACCGCCACGCCCTTGGGTGCGCATATAGTTTTCAACGACTGCATTGGGCTCGGTCCAATCGCCAACCATTAATATAATCTTGTCGTCTGCAAGTGCATTAACGATTTTCTCTCTGTGGGTTACCCCTACTTTATTGGCGTAGCAGATATTGCACCAGTCAGCGGTGATATCAACAAATACGGTATAGCCTTCATCCACCAATGGCTGGATTTGTGCGGGTGTGAGAGTCTGCCAATGTAGCTTTTTGTAGGCGTCGTAATCTTCACCGAAGTTGATAAAAGCAAACACGCCGCCGACACACATTGCCATAAAGCCTAAAACGACAATGACACCGTTAGGGATTATTCTTCCTTTAATTTTAAGCCAAATAAGCGAAGCAATACTTAAGCAAAGCAAGGTAAAAAATATAGCGATGCTAATTGAAATCGTGTCCATCAAATCTCCAAAAGATTATTCTAATCGCTGCTGATTGTTGTCGAACGTTAATGGTGCAGTTTTGAGCCTGCATTGTGCCAAGCTAACACTATTTTGCACCAGTTAAATGAAAATAACCTGAGTAGCAGTCACTTACTGAATCACTAATAGTAAAGAGTGCGGTTAAATTAAGCCTATATTGCGCTGTTTTTACGTTTTTAGTGGCACAGCAAGTTGGTCAGCACGGGGCACTATCATGTATATTATGGCCAATTTTTACTGGCCACTGGCTAGAGTATAGTTAAGGAATATTATGACATTTAGCGCTTGGCTAGGTTTGCTAGCAATTTGCTGCTTGGGCGCCATGTCGCCAGGTCCGAGTTTGGCTATGGTAGTACGCCATACTTTGGGCGGTGGTCGCGGTAAAGGGATTATTTGTGCTTGGGCGCACTCTATTGGTATTGGTGTGTATGCACTGCTTACATTACTAGGTTTAGCGGTATTACTTAAGCAAGCGCCAATGGTATTTAACGGTATTGCCATTATCGGTGCGCTTTACCTTGCTTATATGGGCATACAGGCATTGCGCTCAAAGGGCGGAATGTCAGATAAACTGGCTGCAGGTGAGTCTACCGATGCACTTACTGCTGCTCGCGATGGTTTAGCCATTTCACTGTTTAACCCTAAAATCATGTTGTTCTTTTTGGCGCTGTTTAGCCAGTTTGTGATGGTGGCAGATAACATGACTGGTAAGGCGTTAATTGTACTCACACCGCTAATCATTGACGGTTTGTGGTACACACTCATCGCATTAATTTTGTCTCATTCAGCAGTATTACCAAAGCTGAGAGAAAAGTCGGCTTTGATTGATAAACTGTCAGGTGTCGTGCTGATATTACTGGCAGTTCGGGTGATTGTGACCCTATAACGCATGATTTATAGCAATAAAAAACGCCATCATGATGATGGCGTTTTTGTGGGATCTATAATGCTAACGTGAGTTATCAACGCAACATGTGCGAATTACCACTGTTAACGAGAGCAGCAAATTAAGAGTTAAAAACTTGTACAGCGTCGTCTTTAGCTGGTTCTGGCTCACGTGATTGCACTGGATTCTTGATATGATCTTCAAGGTTGTCATCAAGCATGGCTTTGTATTCATCAGTAAACCATGCAAGTGCGTTTTCTTTCTCTGCTGCAAGATCTGATGACTTTAAAGACGCTTCAAATGCGTTAAAGCGAGCGGCTGCGAAACGCATAGCTGTGCCGACTTTACCGACATCTTGCTCTTTACCTGCTAGTTCGTTTGCCAATGCAATGAATTGATCGGCTAGTTCAAAAATGGTGGTTTCTTTTTTAGCTTCTGACATCTTGCTTCTGCTCTTTCTTACCTAGGATAGTGTCTCGATTCTAACTTAAATGAGACATTAATGAATCATTGATATTAACTATTGGGATCTGAATCGGTAATAACGCTGCCATCTCTGGAGTCGTAATAGATAGATAGGGTTTGTTCTGCAAGGTAGAAATAGCGGCATTGGTCGGGACCAATGTAGGTTGCAAAGTATTCAGCTCCCTCAGTATTGGGATTACTGGTCACAACTGGTGGCTCTTGCATTATGGTGCGCCAAACCGACATGCAGTCCGCGACATTATTCAGTCTTGGGCTAGACTCAAACGGTGGGTAGTTTTGCGCAGGAAACCCCCATAAATTGATGTCGAGCTGGCCATTAGTGCCATCACCAAACACCTGTAAATTATCTACTGGTCCAGACCCGCCTTGAGATGCCCACTTTACATTGGCTAAAGTAATACCACCTTTAAATGCCGCGCCAGTTGCTTTAACTTCGGCAATCTGTGCATCTAGTTTAAGGTTAATAAATTTAGGCGCTGCCACCACGGCTAAAATAGCTAAAATGATGATGACAACCACCATTTCAATCAGGGTAAAACCAAGGTGTGCAGTTTTTGCGGGCATGAATAATTCCTTTATTCTGTCTATCTAGGTTTTATCCTAACGAGCTACCACTTTAAATACAATATTAGCAGTAACGACTTAACCAGCTAGCTGGTTGGATCGGAATCCACCACAACGCTGCCGTTATTGGAGTCGTAAGTTATCGATAGATTGGTGTTGTCAGTGTATTGATAAGTACATGCTGCAGGTTCATTGTAAATAGCTTTATAGTCAGTCTCATCTGCTTTAGTTGCATCAGAAACCGTAGGTTCATCGTTTTGGAGTATCACTTGCCATACCGAGATACAATCATCGACGTTATCGAGCTGAGGTGAGGCTTCATCATCGGTAAAGTAATGCTGCGCAGGCCAGCCATTAGCATTAAAATCAACATGAGCATCATCGGAGTCGCCATATACAGGTAGGTTTTCAGCAGGACCACTGCCCACTTTTACCGCCCAAACCGAGCGGGCTAAGTTAATGCCGGATTTAAACGCACCGCCAGTATTTTTGACTTGCGCCACTTGCGCATCCACAGACAGGTTTAAAAACTTCGGTGCCGCGATTACAGCTAAAATCCCCAATACAATAATGACAACAACAAGTTCTATAAGGGTAAAACCTGCTTGAGCTTGGCTGTGTTTAGGAGAAAATCGCGCAGTAAATTGCATTGCTGGTTGTCCGAGGCATGTAACGAGCGCACATCTTACCACTGACAATGTTTAATACAAATGATTAAAGGTTGGTGCGTTTGTGGAAAATAATAGCTAACTAGACGTGTTTGTTGTTAATTACGGTGTGTTTTTACGCCAGTCAGCTAGTTATTCAGTTGCTGAATGCCTCAAAGTTAAGCAATTGCACGGCCTAGATTGCAAGCGCCGCAGAGACATTTTAAGCTTGTGTCATACACTGTAAGCCAACTGAATATGGCTGGCCTTTAAATATTTAATACTATGTTGAGAAAACAGATGACAGCTACAACTTGGGCAGACTTTATTGCTGAGCAACAGCAGCAGAACTACTTTAACACTCTGCAGCAGTTTGTCAGTGCTGAGCGCGCCGCAGGTAAAGTTATTTTCCCGCCAGAAAATGAAGTGTTTGCCGCTTTTGATGCTACACCACTTGATAAAGTTAGAGTCGTGTTGATTGGTCAAGACCCTTATCACGGCCCAAACCAAGCCCATGGCTTATGTTTCTCGGTTAAAAAAGGCGTTAAAACGCCGCCATCTCTAGTGAATATGTATAAAGAACTTGTCACAGATATTGATGGTTTTACTATTCCAGAACACGGCAATTTAACGGCTTGGGCCGAGCAAGGCATTTTGATGCTTAATACTGTGTTAACGGTTGAGCAGGGTAAGGCACATTCTCATGCCAAATCTGGCTGGGAGACTTTTACTGCCAATGCGTTAGAGTTACTCAATCAGCAACCACAGCCGATTATCTTTGTGCTTTGGGGCGCCCATGCGATTAAAAAGGGTAAGGGTATTAATGCAGCGCAGCATAAAGTGATTTCAGGGCCACATCCATCGCCGTTATCGGCTTATCGCGGCTTTTTTGGCTGTAAGCATTTCTCGCAGATTAATCAGTTACTGCAAGCGCGCGGCGAAGCGCCAATCAACTGGCAGGTTTAATCACTAACAGCCAAGTGAGCCTTGTTAATCTGTAAATTTAAACACAGTGCTAGGGGTAATGATCATCGGCAAGGGCACATCCCAATGCTCACAGGGTAAGCTTGCTACTTGCTGGCAGTCATGGCTAAAACCTATTGGATAAGGCTTACCTGATTGCTGCCAATTAGCTAGAGTGCGGTCATAATAGCCGCCGCCCATACCCATGCGATTGCCTTGTTTATCAAATGCCACTAATGGCGTAATGACCACATCAAGCTCATGGGTAAGGAGCATTTGAGTAATATCCAGCTTAGGCTCCCATATTTTAAGCGAGTTTTGCTCTAATTTGGTGTTGGCTGTGTAGCGTAAAAACACTAAGTTGCCTGCGCTAAACGGGTGTAACCTTGGCAAATAAACCTCAATCCCAGCCTGCCAAAGGGCTTCAATCAGCGGCTTAGTATCTAACTCACCATCGTTAGTCAGGTACAGGGCAACTTTACTAATCTTTAGCTTATGTAAAGCTGATATTGATAGTGTTGCTGCAGCGCTAGCGTATTGAGTTTGTTGCTCAGGGCTAATATCACGCCGCGCTTGACGGATTGCGCTACGAATAGCGTTACGGCTGATTTTGATTGCATTAGAACTGGTTGCTATTGGCATGAATTAGGCTCCTTTAAATTCAGTCTAACCTTTGGTGCTAAGCAAAAGCTACTGTAAACTTCTTATTAAGTGGTGTAAAAACGCCGCTTGGTTGAGGCAACCAAACGGCGTAATTTACAGTGTGCTTTTTGCAGCTAGAACTAGCGCTCCATATTCATCGACTTAAGTAATACAGGGCTGTTGTAGTCTGCAACGGCTGTTTTAGCATTAAGCCAAAAACGGCGGCGGGTTAAGAAGTAACTAAACAGCACAGCTAATAAACCAATCTCTATAAAGTTGTACTGAATATACATTAGTGCTGTGCCGACAATTTGGCCTAATCCTCTAAAGTAATTTTCATCTGCAGGAACTGTTCCCATTGCGCCATTGAGCATGGCTAATACAAACTGAATGCCCAGATACAGTGCCACTGCAGCAATTAACCCCACAAGCTTTAAGTACCATTTTTTAGGCCAACTCACGCCTAAAACCAGCAGATATAATCCAACAAAAATTGCACCGCCAGCTATGCCTTCTGCAAAATCAGGCCCTAAATACATCGCGGACAGCGTATTGTAATATAGGCTTAAGCAAACATGGGGAAGTAGCAAGGTAATGCCTAATGCCAAAGCGTAAGTTTTAGCCTTACCGATATTTTTCCAATAGCAACGTTTTACCAGCTGGTAGCTAGCAAAAAACAGTCCTAATGCCATGGCATAATTAGCGAAAGGATGAATGCCAAACAGGGCAAAATCAGCAGTTAATACCGCAATAACCCATTGTGGATACTCCATGATCCCCATTCTACCTGGCGCATCTTTAGCAAAGTCTGGGAAGAACAGTGCAATCAATATTGCTAAGGTAAAGAATAGATAGCCGTATTTGGCTAACGACGCCATCATCTTAGGGATAATCCCTTTAACGCTCTGTTTTTTAAGTTGACCAACTAAGCTGTCGTAATTAGCTCCAACTGCGTCTTTGATATCCGTTGAAACCCAGTTTTCTTCAAGTAATGCAATACAGGTTTTGGTTTCTTTGGCTTCAATAATATCTTTAATCGCGGGTGTTGCTAATGCTTTTTTGTCGTCGTTTTTGCTGCCTGCACCAAGGTTTTGTGCCACTTTCCACACAGCCGGATCGTAGACTCCGCCGGCATCATGAGTTCGGTGTTGTTTACCGGCAAAGCACATTTTAGTGTCAACTTTATCTATGCTGGCGGTAAATTGCAGGGTTGGTAATACTGCGGTAAAGCCGTAAACAAAGGTACAACCATCAAGGTCGCCTTCAACGTCAATCTCGGTGACATCGTTAACGCAATGAATAACGTTAAGCCCTGTACGCTTAACAAATTCGCCAGTCCACTCATGATAGTCATTGCTGGTGTAGTACCATTTAGTGCTGCGTTTAGCTTCGCCATCAATGGTGTAGCTATAGTATAAGGTGCCGCTACCGCCACAAGTACCGCAAGTGACGTCACCGCTGCCGGAACAGGTTGTACAGGTGCGGTTACCGCTACCCCAACAGCTTGAGCATGACTCTGTGGTGTAAACAGTGCGCTCACTGTAGCTGTCGTATTTACTGACACTGATGCGGCCGCGGCCACCACAAGAGTAGCAGTCTTGTTTACCACGGCCATGACAGCTGCCACATCTAACGCAACCAGAACCACGACAGTTACTACAAGTGTCGCCACCGACGTAAGCATTTGGCGCCGAGCGCAAACTGGTATTTTTGATCAAGAAATTCGTGGAAACATCAGGTCCAAGGATTTTCAAAAAACGCTCATTAAACAGTGGATCTCGGCCACTGACATATTCCTCTGCAGCTTTGTGTGCATCAGCACTCGCTTCAGATGAGGTTCCACGGTAAATACCTGATGGACGACTACCACCATGTGAATGACGGCTTACGCCAATTTCTACTCGCCAACCAAAGTGAAACTTGAGTTGTGCATCTTTAGCCTGCTCATCGCTTAGGACTACTGGTACATCAACGCCAGTAATTTCTTCGCCATTGCTTCTAATGTAATCTTGAAACTGTTGCAATTTGCTCATGTGATACTTCCTATAAAATCACAGGTTAAAGTTTGATGGTAAATTGGGTTTGATCTGCCTTTAGATACACCCATTGACGCACAGCCTGGTGGCCAGGCGCGCTAACTTTAATGTCATATCCGCCCGGTGGAAGCAGCATGCCGGCTTGATACTTGGGTTTAATGTTCATCACCGAAATTCTGGCATTATCGACATTAGTATTTACTGTTAACGGCAGTTTTAAAGTGGGTTTAGCGGCAGTGCTCTTTGTGCTAGCAACCTCATCATGTTCAGGTAAAACCGCTAGGTCAAAACGGTCTAGTGGTTCGCTAATCGCGTGGAAACCTCGGGTCATGTTTAGCGCGTTATCTATTGATGTGCCAATAGGTTGCACCAAGGGCTGAGTAACCAGTAGCCATTTAAGCGCATAAGAAACACTGGCTGAATCGTTCTTCTCCATTTGCTCGAAGAAGTAATTCATTGCCGAGTCTTCCATGGTGTACTTATTGCCACCAACAGATAAAGGCACCACAAAAATTGCAGCTAGCAAAGTCGCAGTGATTGCCGGTTTTAGATAAGGTTTACTTGCCTTGTCTTCTTTGGGCTTTGCCTGTTTCGCTTGTACCAATTCCACCAACTTCATCGGTAGTTTCAGTACGGTAAGCAGCACTAGGGCTAAACTTATCGACATTGAAATAGGTGGAATAATCGTAGCCCGTAGCGCCGACTTGCCCGTAGCTTCAAATTTACCGCCATCAGCAAACTCAGCTTGTTGCGCCTCTAATACATTGATGTACTCGGTCGTTTTACGTTGAATATTGGGCTCAATGATTTGCTGCTTAAACTGACGATTGTTCCAGTCAGCTAAAGTTGGGTTGACGTATAGGTCGCCCATGCGTTTGGCAATGCGCTGCTGAATTTCGTGATGACGCTGGAACTGCTGCCAACTTAGGTTTGGTGGCATATCAGTATTTTTAGCGCGCATGTTTTTGCGCCATTCAATATCAGCTTGCTGGCGTACCTTGCTGGCAACGGCTTTATCAAAGGTTAAACGGTCGGTAATAGACCAAGCAGTAGGTAAGCTTAGGCCTTTTTGTTTTAGTTTCTTGTTTACTTTAATACTGGTTAGCTCATGCACTCTAAAAGTGTGCAATGAGGTAATACCTAGTGGATAACCGCCGGACTCTTTAATGAAGTTAGGCTCCATTTTTACCATCAACACGTTTTTATAGTGATTGACGTCGTTGGTATAAACCATGCGGTGATCTTTCAAGCCCGCATCGCCACCGGTTGCTGCGTCAACTGCTTGCATGGCGGTGAATAAGCCAAAGGTCATTACACCTGCAATGATAGAGTTGCCGACATTTTCAGAGGTAGAGATCTCCTCGCGAATAAGCCAGTCGTCAGCAGGAATATAAGGAATACTTAGCTTTTTGATCTCGCGATCATAGTTTTCTTGTAAGCGCTCGTAGCAGCTATTACGGCTGCTGCCTTTTCGCTCCTTACATTTGTTACGGCGTTCAAAATAGTCATAAATTTTAGGAGCAATTTTTTGTGCACGTGATTCAACCCGTGCCTCATAGGCTGTTACGCCTTTTTGATATTTTTCCCAACCTTGTTTTACTTGGTTTTGGGTATCTAACCAATATTCGTCTGAACGTTCAGGCGAACTGGCAATTGCTCGGTTATATTTAGCTGAACCATCGGCATACTCTTGATATTTGCCGCGCAGAGTTTGGCGAAACTCGTCGTAATCTTGATAATGAGTATCAAAGTTAGACATAGCTCTATCGCGGACAAATTTCTCCATGATCATGCGCTTTTTCTGCGATAGATCATCGACCAGTTTATCGTCGGCATATACCAAACCACCAAACACAGATAAAAAAGCTTTTTCCGTACTGCTGTGGGCAGTATCGGGGTCGTAATTAATACCTTCAAATTGAATCGACTTTTCAATTAACGCACTGCGTAGCACCTGTGAAATATAGGCTTGCTGACGCTCTGCGGGTGTAGAGGCGTCAATAATAAATTTATCGACTAACCATTTTTGGCCAAAAAATACAGTTGGCCATACAAGTATGGCGATTAAGCTGAAATAACCTAAAGCCGCACCAACTCGCGCAACACGTTTGCCCGTTAGTAACATATCAGCCAGTAGCAAGGTAACACCAATACCACTAATGGTTCGGCCAAACAGCTCAACCGCGCGCAGATCATCATGGCTAGAGTTACGGCCACCTGCGACATCAGTTAAAGCGGCGTTAAATACCGCTTCAGGGAATAGGTACACCACTGAGCAGACGAACATCGTCATCAACCACCAAAATGGTTTTCCGGTAATGGCTATCTGCTGTTCGACTTTTTGCTGCTTTTGTTGCTTAGCAGCCGTAGATTGCTGCTTTTTTTGCACCTTCTGCAGTTGTTTTTCTGCTTCTGCCATTTTAGTTTGCGTTGGCGCGGCCTTGAGCAAACCAGTGGCAAATGGGCTGTGTTTTTTATCAGTCATTGTTACTACTTGGTAGGGTTAAAATAATGGTTTTGCTGTTTGTGGTTTCGATTTCTTCATCAACAATGGTTGGAAAACCATGGGGATTAGTGGCGTTAGTCTTATGGCTGACTTTTTTAGGCTTAGCTTTAGCACTAGCAATCGCTTTTAGACCCGAACTTAACGAGATGTAATAGCCTTCTTGCTGATAACCTAGCATTTCATTAAAGCGGTCAAAGTCAGTGTCGCTTGGTAGTGAGGCGATATATCTGCCAGAAGCTGTAAGTGGTTGATAACGTTTCTTAGGAACTGCGGCGTTAAATAATTTTTGGCAGATCTTGTAAGGCGTCGTGTCAACGATAACGCCATCAGGTAGCTTTGGCTTAGATAGACGTTTTAACTGTGACTGATGATAATCGGTGCCGTTAATCGTATAGGTATACACTTTCATACCGTAACGATGAGCGCTGTTTAACACGCTGGTATTTTGCATGAAACTGCGAATATCTAAGTGCAAACCAGAGTTATTGCCCAGCTTTTTATTAAGCTTTTTAATGCCTGGGGACGAGGCGTAGTTTTTATAACGAGAGCGATAGCGCTTGGTACCATACTTTCCAGCAAACTCGATATTGCTTTGGTTATCTAGGTAATAGTCGTCGTTCTGCGCGCCGCGGCGTAGATCGGCAGTTACTTTATCAACACTGGTAGGGTGAGCGCCTTGAACAAAGCCTAGGTATACACGTGGATTAATTCCGCGGAGCTTCTCAAGCATTTCAAGGTCAGATGCTGAATAGTAAAAGCCACCCTGACCAATCGTTTGGCGTAACATATTGTCGAGTTCAGTTAACTCATGACCATTGGCTTCAGACTTAATCTCAACGTTGAGTAGTTGATCATAAGAGCGGTAAGCTGCAAAGGTTGTGAATGCCTCATATGCTGTAATTGGCCGCATATCCAACAAATCATTCGAGCCTTTTTGGCGCAGCTTTAAATTGGCATATTGCTGGCGGTTCATACGCTCAAGTTTATAGCGCTCGCCGGTGTAATAAACGGTTGCTCGACCTGTTTGGCTGTCATGGTGATTCACCCAAGTGCCATCTTTTAATTGCATAACATCAATTTCGACACTGTTGTAGTTATCAAACAGTGCTGACGCAATAGCAAGGTCGCTACTTTCTGGTAAGCGAAAGTCACCGCGGTGGGCAGAAATATCCAGTGGACACTGGGCAATCGATACCATTTTGATGTGACCATTTTCAGCAAGATAGAGGTTGCGATCGCCCAAGGTGAGCTGAATATCAACTATATCTTCGCCGTCAACCTTAACATCAAAAGGTAAATGACTTAATTGAGCTGGAATGACCTTCGCAGGAGCAGGTGGTGTCTCAGGAGTCGATTTACAACCAGAAAGAGCGAAGAGTGAAATAAGCAGTACCGCGTAGTAACGGCGAGGGTTTTTTATGTAACTTGCCATAATCCCTAAATTACAAGTTATTAATTATGCACGCTTTATACTCGAAATGAAGGTTTAACACAATGTTGGTTATAAAGGCAGGATTATGCAAGTTGTTGATATTAATGTGTTTGATCTATTTTTGAGCTATGCGGTTTTTACATAATGTGACATATGAATACTAGGTATCTGTCAAAATTGCTCGATTTGTCAGTATATTGGCTAGAGGGATTTGCTTTTTTACTGCTGGAATTCGCTATTAACTGCCTGCTAGTTAATAGCTTCCATTAGCTGAATTAGTTGAGAATGAGTTAGGCGAATTTGGTTTTATGTTTAGCCATTAGCGCCATTGTAAAGTCAAACTCAGCAAAGTGATAATAACTGCAAGCGGATATATTTATTTAATTGTTTAGGTGGTGCTTGTAATGAGAAAAGTACTAATAAACTTGCTTGTTTATAGCGTGAGCTTCAACTTATTTGCGATCCCGTATGATGTAAACCAAGGTTATGATTGCAATAAGTTGAACGATGATCTGACGAACCATATTGCAATTACACCGGAGAGAAAAATTAGAGCGAGTTTGAATACTTGGCAGGAGCATAAAGGTGAAATACCTGAGCTGAAAATATCGTTAGTCAACCTTGTTTATTTTTTATGTAAAGAAGATAGAAATACCAGCCGTCAGGTACAAGACATAGTGTTTGATATTTTGACAAAAGCACAATGGAGCGAGCGACTTAACTCCGTTTTAGGTCATTAAGGTCGGTGTTTGATGGGAAAAATTTAAAATGTACAAAAATCAGTCTTATGTTTGTGGACCTAATGTATATAGTTGATGTTTCAACTCTCGTTATAAATAGCCATTTTTCAAGAGCCCTAGCAGTTGTTAGAAGTACTGACGATATAAAATGTAAATATTAAAAATGTGATTGATTTCAAGAATATTCGACAGCGGCTACACTTTTGCGTGTGCACGTGTATAGTTACCTTCCTAGTCTGGATGCTGAAGACTAGTAATAACGGAAATCTGAGTTATTTAGCCTCTATTTCTAGGTAACTTGCTGAATTGTTTGTATTTCATTGCTTTCAATGAGATTGTCAGGAGGACTGAAATGAAAAAAGTTTTAATATTTTTTATTTGCAATTGCTTTATCTTTAACTTGTATGCCAATCCGTACTCCCTAGAACAAGACTATGATTGCGATACTTTAAATCGTCATCTGGAAAATAGCCTTGCGGTTGCACCTGAGAGGAAAATTAGATTAAGCCTTAATAATTGGGAAGATCATAAAGGTGAAATACCTGCTCTGAAAACACCATTGGTAAGCTCGGTTTACCTTTTGTGTGAAGAAGGTAAGAATGCTGAACGTCAGGTTAAAGATATTGTTTTTGATATTTTGGCAAAAGCGGAATATACGGTAACCTCTGTTTCTATTCAGGAGCATTAAGATTATTTTTAGTAGATGAAATCTTATTCCAATTGCTACTGTGTATTTAGTAAAGAGTTATATTTCATAACCCTATTATATGGAGTAGTTATTAAAAGTCCGACTGGTCGGTTAACTAATGCTCAAATAAAAAACCACCGTTATTGCTAACGATGGTTTTGTAATTAGATGTTCCCGCCAATGTTTGACTGAGAGCCCGACAGGTCGGTAACAGTAATACGCAGATACAAAAAAGCCACTTCAATCTGAAGTGGCTTAATGTAAAAATTAGATGTTCCCACCAATGTTTTGACTGAGAGTCCGACAGGTCGGTATCACCAATACACTGATACAAAAAAGCCACTCTGTTATCAACAAAGTGGCTTAGTAAATAGATGTTCCCGCCAATGTTTTGATTAAGAGTCCGACCGGTCGGTAACAGTAATGCGTAGATACAAAAAAGCCACCTCAAGTGAGATGGCTTAATGTAAAAAGTAGATGTTCCCCTCAATGTTTTGGCTGAGAGTCCGACAGGTCGGTATATCTAATGCGTAGATACAAAAAAACCATCATTATTGCTAACGATGGTTTTGTAATTAGATGTTCCCCGGAATACCGACCGCTGGTGTAGCCCTTGAACCGTAGGTTCAAGGCGGGTAAATGAGTACCTCCTAAGGCTTCTCGATACGAGCCGAGCTTGCACAATGTCAGTAAAACATTCACCCTGGGTTTGTAAGTATCGGCACAGGGACATTACCAGCTAGCGAATACCCCAGGGAACAAAACTTGTGTTCGTAAACCAGTCGGGTGACTAAAATGGGCTTACGATAAAACTGTTTTCAGTGCTAATAAAGCAACTGCGATTATAGCTATTTTTAGTCAGCTTTTGTAGCGCGATCAACCAGCGCGACTTCAAGTGTTGACTGCAGCAAACCGATTTTCTCATCCATTTGCTTAATATATTCTTGATTCTTTTGCTGTTCTTCTAACAGCTCATAACCGATATTTAATGCTGCCATAATGGCAATTTCTTCACGGCTAATATTGTTAGTACGCGCCTTAAGCGAGGTTAATTGCTTTTCGAGGTTATTGGCCACATGCCTAAGCGCAGCTTCTCGCCCCTCTGGACAAGCAATAGAGTAGGTACGACCCAAAAGAGTAATGTCAATCGCCTTGCTACTCATCCCGAAAACAATTCCTTAAACCGTGTACTTGAGCGGACTATATCGGTCTCACTAGCAAAGTGCAACACGATCTACGCGCAAACTGGCGCAGTTTAGATTAATTGTTGTTTAGATCGCCATTGGCGTACAAACATAGAGCGGTTAAGGGCTTTCATTAATAAACTATCGTACAAGCTTAAGTCTTTGCTCAGTTAACATTAAGCTCGTTATTACAAGGATAATTAGCTGTATTGGTTACGATTGCAGCATTTGTGGCACACAGCACAAAGTTTTGCCGACTTTATGGTGCCGACTATTGGTCGACACTCACACTTCTGCTAGCATGAAGTGAGTAAATTTTGTGATTGGAAAATACCTTATGGCTAGCCTACCTACCTTGCAGATGGACAAACTCCTTACTGCACTCAATGCCGCTGAAATTGGTCAGCACCCTGTCGAAGTTCATGGCGCACTTGTCGGACTTATTTGTGGTGGTGTAGAGCAAAACCCATCGGGTTGGACACAACCACTGCTTGAGCTGATGAACGACGGCCAAGCACTGCCAAAAGAATTACAAAGCCTGATTGACGACTTATACCAAGATGCGGTGACTCGTTTGTCTGATACCGACTTTGGCTTTAGCCCTATGTTGCCCCAAGAAGAAGAGTCGCTACCAAAGCGCGTTGAAGCCTTATCACTTTGGGTGCAGAGCTTTTTAACCGGTATTGCGATTATTCAGCCTAAGTTAAATCAAGCGCCACTAGACGTGCGTGAAGTGATCCAAGATTTATCTGAAATTGCTCAAGTTGAATTTGACGTTGCCGAAGATGAAGAGTCAGAAGCTGCACTGATTGAGCTGATGGAGTTTACCCGTATGGCGGCATTAATGTGTTACGCCGAGTTTGGCCCAGCCGTTGATGACGACGAGCCAATTGATGTAGGCGTCATGCACTAACGCTTATTTAAACTAATCACCGCCATCGCTGTTGTTGCATGGCGGTTTTTGTATCAGCAACAGCTAACTTATCTTGTTATTGGACCAATACATTCCATGGCGAACCATAACCAACACGCTGATGTAGTAAGTACCACTGAAATTAATCATGTCGATATCGCCATCGTTGGCGGTGCAATGGCAGGGGCAACCTTAGCGCTTGGCTTAGCTGAGCTTGCAAAGCAGCAGGCTGGCAACAGGGTAATAAAAATAGCGCTGATTGAAGCGCACAAACCCAGCTCTGAGCATCCAGGCTTCGATGCCCGCTCAATTGCTATCTCCCACGGCTCTATTTTCGAGCTTAAGCAGTTAGGCTTGTGGCAGCATTTAGACGCGCTTGCTGAACCTATTCACAATATCCATATTTCTGAGCGTGGCAATTTTGGCATGACAGAGCTTAATCGCGAGTCATTTCACCTGCCTTATCTTGGAAAAGTGGTTGAACTGGAGGCAGTGGGTAATAAGTTATTTAGCCTACTTGAACAAAGTGATGTAGCACTTTATTGCCCGGCTAAGTTACAAAATGTTGTTGCAGGCATAGATTCACAACTATTGACGTTAGAAGATGGTCAGCAAATTGCCGCTAAATTACTTATCGCCGCAGACGGGGTCAACTCCAAAGTACGCCAAGCCTTTAACCAGCCGCTTGAGCAAGTCGACTTTAATCAAACTGCCATCATTGCCAATATTCAAGTAGAGCAACCGCATCACGGGTGGGCCTATGAGCGCTTTACTCAAACTGGGCCACTGGCCCTGTTGCCAATGGCGGCTAATCAAGGTGAGTCACGCTTGTCTATGGTGTGGGCGCTTGAGCCTTCTGATGCCGAGCGACTATTAAACGCACCTAAGGCTGAATTTATTAGCGAACTACAACATGCCTTTGGCTACCGCGCAGGTCGCTTTATCGATATTGGTGCGCGCTTTAGTTACCCGTTAATGCTGTCGTATATGCCAAGACCGATTTATCAGCGCACTATCTTTTTAGGCAATGCGGCGCAAACTCTGCACCCGATTGCTGGCCAAGGTTTTAACTTGGGGCTACGCGATGTGGTATGTGTGATCGATGTACTAAAGCAAGTACTCGCTAACCCAGAACCTCATGATATAGGCAGTGTTGCTGTCACGCACGCTTATCTTGAGCGCAGAAAAGCCGACAGACAAAGCACCATGAATAACATCGAGTTTTTAGTGCGCGGTTTTTCAAACGATTATTGGCCGCTGGTGATCGGCCGTAATCTTGGGCTACGACTATTGTCATGGTTTCCACCATTAAAAGCGCCAGTGGCGCGCCAAGCAATGGGCTGGCGTAAAGGTTAATCGTTAGCAGTAACTTCGCCGTATTAAAGTCAAATTAACAATAAACATGCACACTGTCATGACGAGGCAAGCAGCCAAAGTGGTATGTTGTTGGCGTAATTCGCCATTTTTGAGTAAGGGTAAAAGATGTTAAGCACACAAACTTATGATGTCGCAATCGTTGGCGGAGGCATGGTTGGCCTAGCTACTGCCATAGGTTTAGCGATGGAAGGCATTAAAGTCGTGGTGATCGATGCCGGACAAACTCAAGCCGTATCCGGTGAGCCCAAACTAAGAGTTAGCGCCATTAATAAGGCAAGCCAGCAGCTTATTACTAACTTAGGTGCTTGGCCTTACTTGGCTGCCACGCGAGTAAGTCCTTACCAAAAAATGCAAGTGTGGGACAAAGATAGCTTAGGAAAAATTGACTTTGACGCCCACTCACTTAGCGAAACTCATCTTGGTTCGATTATCGAAAACGACGCCATCGCATTTGCATTAGCAGAGCGAGCAGGGGAGTTAACTGAGCTGACTTATATCGAAAACACCCGCTTAGAGCGCATCGCCTTCGGTGAGCGCGAAGCATGGTTAACCTTAGATAATGGCGAAAGCTTAAGCGCTGCACTGCTTGTTGCAGCTGATGGCGCCAACTCTTGGGTGCGCGAGCAATGCAAAATTCCAATGACCTTCTGGGATTACAATCATCACGCCATTGTTGCCACTATTCGCACTGAGCTGCCCCATGGTGAAACCGCCAGACAAGTATTCGACAAAGAAGGGCCATTAGCCTTCTTGCCGCTATATGAAAAAGATCTGTGTTCTATCGTCTGGTCAGTGTCACCCGAAAAAGTCGAGCAACTATTAGCATTAGATAAAGTGGCATTTGAGCGGGCATTGACCGCTGCTTTTGATGGCCGTTTAGGTATGTGTAGCCTAGAAAGTGATCGTCAGTCGTTCCCGTTACGTATGCGATATGCGCGTCACTTTGCAGGACCGCGTTTAGTATTAGCTGGCGATGCGGCACATACTATCCACCCGCTAGCAGGCCAAGGGGTTAACTTAGGCTTTCTTGATGCTGCGGCCATTGTTGAAGTGGTGAGCGAGCTAAAACAGCAAGGTAAAGACATTGGTGACTACAAACATCTACGCGATTTAGAGCGCTGGCGTAAAGCGGAAGCACTAGAAATGATCACCGCAATGGAAGGCTTCAAGCGCTTATTCCAAGGTACGAATCCGGTGACTAAGGCGATCCGTGATATTGGCTTAAATTTCGTCGACAATTTTGCGCCATTGAAAACACTGTTTATTCAACAGGCGTTAGGTAACAAGAACAACCTACCGAAGCTTTGTCGCCGTAACCAAAATTAATCATGATCAAATTTCATGCACAGCTAAATAAGCCTTTTATTTCATGAGTTTGTTTATTGGGCTTTTAGCTTGGTTGAATGTTTGTGGTTGTTTTAACAATTTTGCAATAAGAAAAACTAATCCAAAAACTGTTCGGATTAGAAAATTCTTTTGTATACAAAGTGACGACTCAAGGTATAATTTCGCCGCATTTTAATGCGAGGACATAAATCTGGTGCCACTACCTTACACAAGCACAGCCTATATGTGCCGGCATCAGCAGCAGACTAAAAGACCCCAAAGAAGGGATAAAAATGGCTAACAAAACTGTACTTTTTAACAAGCATCTAGAATCAAACGGCAAGATGGTAGACTTCCACGGTTGGGATATGCCACTTAACTATGGTTCACAAATCGAAGAGCACCACGCGGTTCGTCAAGACGCAGGTATGTTCGACGTATCTCACATGACAGTGGTTGATGTGATTGGTGATGACGCTTGTGCCTTTTTACGTAAATTGCTAGCCAACGATGTCGCTAAGCTTAAAGTGCCAGGTAAGGCCCTATACGGCGGAATGCTCGACCATAACGGCGGCGTAATCGACGACCTTATCACTTATTACCTATCAGATACTGAGTACCGCATTGTGGTTAACTCAGCTACCCGCGAAAAAGACCTCGCGTGGATCAACGAGCAAGTTCAAGGCTTCAGCGTTGAAGTGACTGAGCGCCCCGAGCTGGCGATGATCGCCGTACAAGGCCCTAACGCGAAGGCAAAAGCCGCAACTGTATTTAACGCTGAGCAAAACGCAGCAATTGAAGGCATGAAGCCATTCTTTGGTATGCAGTCTGGTTCACTGTTTATTGCCACTACCGGTTACACCGGCGAAACTGGCTATGAAGTGATTGTGCCAGAATCTGAAGCCGAAGCACTATGGCAAGCATTTTTAGAAGCAGGCATTCGCCCATGTGGCTTAGGTGCACGTGACACGCTACGTCTAGAAGCGGGCATGAACCTTTACGGCCTAGATATGGACGAAAGCGTTAACCCACTCGCCGCTAACATGGGCTGGACGGTAGCATGGGAGCCAAGCGATCGTGACTTTAACGGTCGCCAAGCGCTAGAAAAGATTAAAGCAGAAGGTACAGACAAGCTAGTTGGCCTGATCATGGACGCTAAAGGCGTTATCCGTCACGGCATGGCGGTATTCTTTACCGACAGCGATGGCGTTGAGCAACAAGGTACGATTACTAGTGGTACATTCTCACCAACATTAGGCTACTCAATCGCTATGGCGCGCGTACCTAATACCATTGGTGATGTGGCTGAAGTAGAAATGCGTAAAAAGCGTGTACCGGTAAAAGTTATCGCACCGTCGTTTGTGCGCAACGGTAAACAAGCATTCTAATTATATTGGTGGGGTTATAGCTATTTGCATTGGCTTCGTTGTCGAAAGTGCTCATTGATGCTTATCAACTGCGCGCTTTCTCCTAGAATCCAAAGCAACTATCGGCTAACCCCACCATATAATGGCTACTGAGTTTGATTAGCTCAGAAAAAGGTTTGTTTAAACCGTTTGTGATGCGGCGAATATAAAATGTATTCGCGGTATGTAAGATAGAGCAAAATTAACGATTTCATCTATTTTTAGCTAACGCTTAATAAAGCTTAAAAATAATAGATTTATCCCGTTGAACTAAATCAATGTGGCAAACGTCAAAAACTAGATGAAATCACTGCACTTATGATGTAAAAAAGGTGCAAAAATTGATATAAGCCTTACTTAGGCAAATCAGTGTAACGTCTTATTAAATACAGAATTAGAACATCGAATAAGGATTTAGACCAATGAGCAATATCCCAGCTGAACTTAAATATGCTTCTTCTCACGAGTGGATCCGTAAAGAAGAAGACGGTAGCTACACAGTCGGTATCAGTGAGCACGCTCAAGAGCTTTTGGGTGACATGGTGTTCGTTGAGTTACCAGAAGTTGGCGACGACGTTAGCGCTGGTGAAGACTGCGCAGTAGCAGAGTCTGTTAAAGCGGCATCAGACATCTACGCACCACTATCAGGCGAAGTTGTTGCAGTAAACGAAGCACTGGAAGATTCTCCAGAGCTAGTAAACAGCGACGCATTCGGTGATGGTTGGTTCTTCCGCGTAATGCCAACAGACCTAGCTGAACTAGACAACTTGCTTGATGCCGAAGGTTATCAAGCAGTTATCGACGAAGAATAAGCGTCGATGATAAACAAAGCCCCAACTCATCGCTGAGTGGGGCTTTGTTCGTTTTATGGCTTATACCCTTGTAAATAGTCAGGGCAATAACGCCAAATGGCAGAGTTCAACAAGCTAAATGCTGCCAAACAACAATCGAATTCTAAACTAAAGAGACCGGTAGCTCCTCCCCCCTACAGGTAGGATACTGGCAAATAGGAACTAGGTTACCCATGACCACTGAAACCCTTACGCAACTAGAGCAGCACGAATTATTTATTCGTCGTCACATCGGCCCAGGTGCTGAGCATCAGCAAGAGATGCTTAATTTTGTTGGTGCTGAGTCATTAGATGACTTAACCGCGCAAATCGTGCCAGGTGCTATTTTACTTAACCGTGATCTTTTAGTCGGCGACTCATGTGGCGAAGCTGAAGGTCTAGCCTATATCCGTAAAATTGCTGATAAAAACCAAGTATTCAAAAGCTACATTGGTATGGGTTACCACGGCACTGAAGTACCAAGCGTCATTCAGCGTAACGTATTAGAAAATCCAGGTTGGTACACAGCGTACACTCCTTACCAGCCAGAGATTGCTCAAGGTCGCCTAGAAGCGATTTTGAACTTTCAGCAGCTGTCGATGGATCTAACCGGTCTAGACTTAGCATCTGCATCACTACTCGATGAAGCAACCGCAGCTGCTGAAGCAATGGCGCTATCTAAGCGTGTTTCTAAAGCTAAAAAAGCTAACATCTACTTTGTGGCTGATGATGTATTCCCACAAACTATCGACGTGATTAAAACCCGCGCTGAGTGTTTTGGTTTTGAAGTTATCGTAGGTCCTGCTGAGGATGCGGTTAACTACGAGCTATTTGGTGCCTTGTTCCAGTACACTAACGTACACGGTGAAATCGTTGATCACAGCGAACTATTTGCCAAGCTGCACGAGAAAAAAGCATTAGTTTCAGTCGCTGCTGACATCATGTCGCTAGTGGTACTGAAGTCGCCTGGCTCAATGGGCGCAGACGTAGTATTTGGTAACTCACAGCGCTTTGGTGTACCAATGGGCTTTGGTGGTCCACACGCTGCTTTCTTCGTGACTCGCGACGCACATAAGCGTTCACTACCGGGTCGTATTATCGGTGTATCACAAGATACTCGCGGTAACCGAGCACTGCGTATGGCTATGCAAACTCGTGAACAACATATCCGCCGTGAAAAAGCCAACTCAAACATTTGTACTGCGCAGGTACTGCTTGCCAACATGGCATCGTTCTACGCGGTATACCATGGCCCACAAGGTCTTAAAACCATTGCTGAGCGCATTCACCGCTTAACGGATATCGTCGCTGCTGGTTTGACTGCAAAAGGCGTTGAGCTAGTTAACAGCACTTGGTTCGATACCCTATCAATTAAAGGCTTAGATGTTGCCGTTGTTAAAGCGCGCGCGGTTGCAGCCGGTCTAAACCTACGTATCGATAGCGATGGCATTGTCGGTTTGAGCTTAGCTGAAACCACGACTCGCAGCGATGTTGCTGAGCTATTTGAGGTGATCCTTGGCGCTGACCATGGTTTAGATGTTGCTGCACTTGATGGCGATATTATTGCTAACGGCAGCCAGTCAATTCCATCTGAGCTACTACGTACTGATGCAATCTTGACGCACCCAACTTTTAATCGCTACCACAGCGAAACTGAGATGATGCGTTACATCAAGCGTTTAGAAAGCAAAGATTTAGCCCTAAATCACTCAATGATCTCACTTGGCTCATGTACCATGAAGCTAAACGCGGCAACCGAGATGGCGCCAATCACATGGCCTGAGTTTGGTAACATGCACCCGTTCTGCCCAACAGAGCAAGCGCAAGGTTACACTCAGTTACTTGAAGAGCTATCAGCATGGTTAGTTGATATCACAGGTTACGACGCAGTATCGCTACAGCCAAACTCTGGCGCACAGGGCGAGTACGCAGGTCTACTGGCAATTAAGCAATACCATGAGTCACGTGGCGACGCGCACAGAAACATCTGTCTAATTCCACAATCTGCCCACGGCACTAACCCAGCATCAGCGCAGCTTGCAGGCATGAAAATCGTCGTTACCGCCTGTGATAAAGCCGGCAACATCGATATGGATGACCTAAAGGCGAAAGCGGCTGAAGTGGCTGATAATCTATCTTGCATCATGGTGACTTACCCATCGACTCACGGTGTGTATGAAGAAGGCATTGGTGAGATCTGTGAAGTTATTCACCAGCACGGTGGTCAGGTTTACCTAGATGGCGCCAACATGAACGCACAGGTTGGCCTAACATCACCAGGTTTTATCGGCGCAGACGTGTCGCACCTTAACCTACACAAAACCTTTGCTATTCCACATGGCGGCGGTGGACCAGGTATGGGCCCAATCGGTGTTAAAAAGCACCTAGCGCCATTCCTATCTGGTCACAGTGTTATTAAGCACGGCTTAGAGTCAGACAACAACGGCGCGGTATCAGCAGCACCATTTGGTAGCGCAGGTATTCTGCCAATCACTTGGATGTACATTAAGCTGCTAGGTAAAAAAGGCCTACGTCAGTCAACACAAGTAGCGCTACTAAACGCTAACTACGTGATGAAGAAGCTTTCTGCTCATTATCCAGTGCTTTACTCTGGCCGTAATGACCGTGTAGCGCACGAGTGCATCATCGACTTACGCCCGCTTAAAGAAGCCTCTGGTGTGACTGAAATGGATATTGCTAAGCGTCTAAACGACTACGGTTTCCACGCGCCAACCATGAGCTTCCCAGTTGCTGGTACGCTAATGATTGAGCCAACAGAATCAGAGTCTAAGGTTGAGCTAGACAGATTCATCGAGGCAATGGTGTCTATCCGCGGCGAAATCGCTAAGGTAGAAGCAGGTGAGTGGCCAGTGGATAACAACCCACTGCACAACGCACCGCACACACTAGCTGACATTATGGATCCTGCATTTGATGAGCGTCCATATAGCCGTGAAGAAGCTGTGTTCCCAACAGCAGCGGTTAAGGCGAATAAGTTCTGGCCAACGGTTAACCGTATTGATGATGTGTTTGGTGACCGCAACTTGATGTGTTCATGCGCACCTGTCAGCGACTACGAGTAATTGCTGCTTGGGCTTGCTACTGCGGCGTTGAACCTCGGCTCCAGTCCTCATCGACTGGAGTCAACTCCGGGCTAGAGCCTTCGGTTCGCCTTGCATTAGCATCGCCAGCGACGCAATTATGGAAATTGTGAGTTTAGTGGTTTCTGGTAGTTAAAGAATTGAAAAAGCGACCTTGTGGTCGCTTTTTTTGTTTTTAAGAGCATGACTTTAAAGTAAAAGTAAAATAATTTGATTTTTATCACCCTGAGGAGGTTTGAAAACCCCTATTGTAAGGAACACAATTACAAAGGAGTAAGAAATGGATTTTATTTCATGGCGGAAGCGTGAACTGCACAAGGAAAAGTTTTTCATTGAAGATGGGATTCTTAACAAAGACCTTTGGGAAAAAGCACCTGTCAAAGTGCTGTTTCTGATGAAAGAGGCTTATGAAAGTTCAACTGAAACTGAACAAGAATGGGCGCTAAATGAATATCTAGCTTCTAAAACGTTAAAAGAGCTAGGTAAGCCGATGTGGTGGTCTGTAGCGCACTGGCTTGATGGTCTAAATAAGCTTATCGCTACTGGTGAAGTTCAGTCATTTGATGAAGGTTACAAATCAGATCTCAAGGTCGAAGAGGCCTTTCAAAGCTGCGCTATTATCAATATCAAAAAGAGTGCAGGTCAAAGCTCATCTGCGGCAGATGATCTATCGAAATATGTTGATAGTGATTGGGAGTTATTACTTGAACAAATCAAAGCTATTAACCCAGATTTGATCATTTGCGGTGCGACCTACCCACTTGTAGCGCCTAAGTTAGGTAACCCCAAAAAGTCTGCCGAATGGTTGTATCAAGCAGAAGGTTATTACTTTGTCGACTTTTGGCATCCATCAAATCAATGGCCGTATAAAGTGAAATATTACTCGTTGCTTTCAGCGCTGAAGCAGTCGAAAGAGTTGTGGCAGCCACTTCGAGTCCTATAGATTAAGCTCTATACCGACAGCGATGCAATTATTTGGAACGCACCCTTTGTGGTGCGTTTTTTTATTGGGATTTTTAGGGTCTACGAAAGCCAACCATTGACACCATAGTTAATGGCACTAGGCAAAGAGGAGGTACAACAAAGCCTAGTAGAGGATGTGCTAAAGCATAAAAGATATGACTGACCTGTCTTTTGTTTCTGGTCTCTCTTTTATGTGAGATTAGCAATGAACAATGGGTGGCTTCGTTTTAACTTCTATATAGACTCAAAAGGATAGGCAGATTACAAATAATTGGGTCAAACCTCCAACCTACTTTTTCAGCAGCACTGCCTATAAAAAGCCAGAAGAATAGATTTACAATTATTGTTTTATACTTATAATTGCTTTTAAATTAATCGCTTAGTTCATATTCTTGGTATGATTAATCATATTTTTTATTAGATTTTTTACGCTTTTTAGAACATATCCAATATTATTATAAGGCTGATAAATGCGAGAAGAGCATGTTAGTTTATTGAGTGGCTTATATGCAGCGTTAGATCACGTCCAGTCTTTTGTTTATATCAAAAATCGTAAGTTCGAATATGTATACGCAAACATACATACGCTTAAACTTTTTGGGTGTACTGCTGAAGAGCTTTATTTAGCTACTGACACTAAATTCTTCCCCTCGGACGTAGTAAATGAACTTCGAGCTGTGGATTTAAAAGTGTTATCGGGTGAGTCAACTGAAGAAGAAGTTGTAGTTGATGCAGGAACTTCTAAAAGACGAATCTATCTCAATGTAAAAGCCCCAATTTATTCAGATACTAATCCAAATGAAGTTATCGGAATTTTAGGGATATCGACGGATATCACTACTCAAAAGTTATTGGAAGAAAAAGCGTTGAAGCTGGCTAAGACAGATGTGCTGACAGGGTTAGCTAATAGGTTAGAGCTTGATACTAGGCTTAGTCATGAAATTGAAAGATGTAGACGTTCTCAATATCCGCTAAGCATTATTTTGGTTGACCTCGATCATTTTAAAAAAGTGAATGACAACTATGGTCACCTTTTGGGAGATAAATGTTTAATTCAAGCCTCTGAAATATTGACCAATAATACTCGTGTACTGGACACTGTAGGACGCTGGGGAGGCGAAGAGTTTTTAATTTTGTGCCCTGAAACTAATTTAGATAACGCAATAGATTTGGCTGAAGCATGTCGAGCAATTATTGAACAACATCGTTTTGCTGAAGGGCCACACGTTACGGTCAGCCTTGGTGTTACCACAATGATAGAAGGTGATAGCCTTGAGGCGTTAATTAACCGAGCAGATCAAGCTCTATATAATGCCAAGACGCTCGGCAGAAATAGGGTTGAAGTTTTGCAGGGTGAGTAAAACCTATAATAGCCGGCATTTTGCTTTTTTCTTTATTCGCCCCGCCCTATAAGTGCACTCATTAGCTGGAACTCTTTATTCACGGGTTCCTACAACCAATCATAGACACCCATCGTTAATGCATGTTTGTAGACCTCTTACTAAGCTTTAGTTATTGCAGAAGTAGGAGGTTGTTATGCCCCGTCCTAGAAGTACACTCATTAGCTTGGAAGACACGCCTTATTACCACTGTTGTAGCCGTGTGGTTCGGCGTGCTTTCTTATGTGGTGATGATAAATATACTGGTAAGAATTATGACCACCGCCGAGGTTGGGTTGAGGCGCAAATACTCAAGTTAACAGAGGTATTTGCGATAGACGTAGCTGCGTATGCAGTGATGAGCAACCATTTGCATGTAGTGCTTTATATCGACCTTGATAAGGTGAATGGTTGGTCAGATAGGGAAGTGGTTGAGCAATGGCATAAGCTGTTTAATGGTACTGATTTAACACAGAAGTTTGCTAAAGGTGAAGTGATAGACGAGTGTATGGTTGCATTACTCAAGCAGCTAATAGCGACTTATCGTTCGCGCTTGTGTGATATTAGCTGGTTTATGCGTTGTTTAAATGAACCTATCGCACGACAAGCTAATTATGAAGATAACTGTACAGGCCATTTTTGGGAGGGGCGGTTTAAGAGCCAAGCATTACTTGATGAAGCCGCTGTACTTGCTTGTATGGCGTACGTTGAACTCAACCCAATTCGTGCCAAGATGGCTAAAACACCTGAAAAGTCAGATTACACCAGTTTGCAATTAAGGGTAAATGCGGCACTGAAAGGAAAGCAGCCTGCTAAATTGCTCCCTTTCATTGGCAATGAAAGAAAGTACCAGCCAAAAGGGATTAACTTTTCACTGAAAGATTATTTAATGCTTGTAGATGAAACCGGTCGTGTTATACGTGATGATAAGCGCGGTGCTATCTCTCCTGAAGCAGATAACATTCTGAATAGGCTTAACATTCCAATGGATAATTGGATTAAAATTACATCTGAATTTGGTAAGTTATTCCATTGTCCAGTGGGTTCACTACAGGAGTTAACTCACTATTGTGAGCATTTAGAAAAGCGACGACGGCACTTTGCCAGTAGTTGTCAGTACCTCTCTGGGAGCTAAGCTATTCAAACATTTCTCCTTACTCATAGAATGACACTATGGGTTGTTTTGCTTTGCCTATAACTCGTCAATTTTCAATTGAATCCCTGCTTTTTTGTCGTTTTTACTTCCTAAACTTCCCCTAGCAAGATGCAAGACGTTTGATTATCGATGCTTAGCCGAAAATCATAGTCATAGACCAGTAGGTTGTTGATTAATAATGGGTGGCTTTGTCCTTTTTGCTTTTTTGCTGTTTTTACTTCCTAACTACCTTTAACAATAAACAAGGTATCTGATTATCTATGTTTAGCTTAAAATCGTAGGTGTTAACGTTAATTTTTATGTTGTTGATTATTATTGTGTTTTTCTAGTGGCTCTGTTTTTTTTCATTTTAATCCTCCCCCTACTTTTTCTTTTAATAAAAACTAATTAGGATGATTTTGTGAAACTTTCTTGTGAGTACCTATACTCAATCATAGAAATTTAAGCAAAATCTGAAATCTAATAATTATTACACCTTGGTAATAATTATTTACCTAAATAGGGGATTATCACTGTTAATTTAGTTAATATAATTGTCGGCATCTGCAGAGGGGAGTCACAGTGCTTCCCATGCCAAATCTTATAGAGCTTATTTAATTTAAAGGAAGTGAATAATGACTGCACAACCAATTACTTGTAAAGCAATGGTAGCCTGGGCTGCTGGTCAGCCGCTGAAAGAAGAAACTGTTACTGTTGCACCACCAAAAGCCGGTGAAGTACGTATAAAAGTGATGGCAACGGGTGTTTGCCACACAGACGCTTTCACTTTGTCTGGTGATGATCCAGAAGGGATCTTTCCTTCAATTTTAGGTCACGAAGGTGGCGGTATTGTTGAGTCTATCGGCGAAGGGGTGACTAGCGTTCAGGTCGGTGATCACGTGATCCCGCTATATACGCCAGAGTGTGGTGAGTGCAAATTCTGTAAGTCAGGTAAAACTAACCTGTGTCAGAAAATCCGTGAAACTCAAGGTAAAGGTCTGATGCCAGACGGTACAACCCGCTTTACTGTTAATGGTCAGCAAATTTTCCACTATATGGGCTGTTCAACTTTCAGTGAATATACGGTGCTGCCAGAGATCTCGCTTGCAAAGATCAACAAAGAAGCACCACTTGAAGAAGTATGCCTACTGGGCTGTGGTGTAACTACAGGTATGGGCGCGGTGACCAATACTGCTGATGTTAAAAAAGGCGATACCGTTGCTGTATTTGGTTTAGGTGGCATCGGTTTGTCTGCGATTATCGGTGCGCAGATGGCGGGTGCTGGTCGAATCATTGCGATTGATATCAACCCTGACAAATACGATCTAGCTCGTAAATTAGGTGCTACTGATTGTGTTAACCCTAAAGACTACGATAAGCCAATCCAAGACGTGATCGTAGAGATGACAGACGGTGGTGTAGACTTCTCATTTGAATGTGTTGGTAACGTACATCTTATGCGCAGCGCTCTAGAGTGTTGTCACAAAGGTTGGGGTGAGTCAGTAATCATTGGTGTTGCTGGTGCAGGTCAAGAGATCTCTACTCGTCCATTCCAGTTGGTTACCGGTCGAGTATGGAAAGGTTCTGCATTTGGTGGCGTTAAAGGTCGTTCTGAATTACCTGAATATGTAGAGCGCTACATGAATGGTGAGTTTAAATTGGATGACTTTATTACCCATACCATGAGCTTGCAGGAAGTGAATGAAGCCTTCGATCTTATGCATGAAGGTAAGTCAATCCGTACCGTTCTTCATATGAACCGCTAAGTAAGCATTAAAAGGTGTTGCTCAGCAGTTGTAGCTGAGTGGCCAAGGCAATTTGCTTGAGACGTTTTTTATCGCTTAAGCAAATTGCATAAGCTGGAGCTTGCAGGTTCGAGTTCCAGCTTAGTTTTTCTGGGAGTTATTATGTCAATGTTAAGTCATCTTTCTAGCAACAAAAGCTTTGGCGGCTGGCATAAGCAATATCAGCACCGCAGCGATGTACTGAACTGTAATATGCGCTTTGCTATTTATCTGCCACCACAGGCTGAAACTCAAAAAGTGCCGGTGCTGTATTGGTTATCGGGCCTGACTTGCACTGACGAAAACTTTATGCAGAAAGCGGGGGCTCAGAGTATTGCTGCTGAATTAGGTATCGCTATCGTTGCACCGGACACAAGCCCGCGTGGAGACGAGGTTGCCAATGATGAAGCTTACGATTTGGGTCAAGGGGCTGGTTTTTATGTTAATGCGACTCAAGCACCATGGGATAAGCACTTCCATATGTATGATTATGTGGTAAATGAATTGCCAGCATTGATAGAAGCAGAATTTCCCGTTACCGATGTGCGTGCCATCAGTGGTCATTCCATGGGGGGGCATGGGGCGTTAATGATTGCGCTGCGTAACCCTGAACGTTATCGCTCAGTATCAGCATTTAGTCCAATTGTTAACCCAAGCCAAGTGCCGTGGGGCCAAAAAGCGTTTAGTGCTTACTTAGGTGGCGATAAAACAGCATGGCAACAATATGATAGTTGCGCGCTAATGGCTACGTCTGCTGGTTCAGTGCAACTACCTGCGTTAGTTGACCAAGGTCTGTCAGATGACTTTTTGCCTGAACAGTTACAACCGCAAGCATTGTTGAATGCTGCTGAGGCTTCTGGTTATCCGCTGACGCTGAATCAGCACCTAGGTTACGATCATAGCTACTACTTTATTGCTAGCTATATTGAAGCGCATTTACGCTTCCACGCTAAGTGGTTGTGATCTCACTTTAGCTAATATCGCAGTCGGCCTTATGAAAACCCCAGCCGTATCAAACTAAAATTTAGCGCACAACGTAATTATTACACAAAGGAACTATTGCACACCGCAATATGGACGTTGGCGGCCTGTTGCTTGTTAGCGGCTTTTTGCGGCTACAAAAAATAGCCAATTTTAGCTTAGATAAATGACTGCAACCCCACCATTACTTAGCCACTAAGTCATCTTAGAGGCGATTAAACAATACAAGTGAAAGCTTTTAAGCGTGTTAGCAATAGGTGATTAAACTCAATCATACAAGCAAATAGCGCTGCTTTTAAATTGGAGCAAAATTATGAAAAAGATAGTCGTCGTCGGCGGTGGTGCTGGCGGTATGGAGCTAATAACCAAACTGGGTAAAACGCTTGGAAAAAAGGGTAAAGCTGAAATCACATTAGTGGATATTGCTAACCATCATATTTGGAAACCACTTTTACATGAACTCGCTACAGGTAGTTTAGATGAAGGGACTAACGCTGTTGATTATCAAGTACATGGCGCGAATAAAGGCTACCTTTATCAGCGTGGTGCACTAACCGGTATCGATCGCGAAAATCGACAAATTATTCTAGCACCACTTTATAGTGCTGATGGTCGCCTGATTTTAGATGAGCGTCGTCTAGACTACGACTATCTGGTCATTGGGATTGGTGCAATTAGCAATGACTTCGGTATTCCTGGAGTGAAAGAGCATGCCTTTACGCTAGATCTGACCGAGCAAGCGATGATCCTACGTGAACGTATTCAAGATCAATTTATGCAGCACGCCAGTGGTCAGCGCCAAGGTAAGATGAAAGTGGCTATTGTTGGCGCGGGTGCAACGGGTGTTGAGATGGCGGCAGAGCTGCATCATATGACTCAGACCTTACGTACTTACGGATACAAGTTAGAACAAGACTTATTAGATTTAACGATAGTCGAAGCATCAGACTCTGTAATGCCTGCGCTACCTAAGTCAGATCTTCGCCAATCGGTACACGATAAATTGCTAGAGCTGGGCGTTAAAGTCAGCACAAGCACTATGGTGACCGAAGTGACCAAACAAGGTTTAACCACTAAAGATGGCCAGTTAATTGAGGCTGATTTAATTGTTTGGGCTGCAGGTGTTAAAGCGCCAGAAGTGTTAGCGACACTCGGCTTAGAAGTTAATCGTGCTAACCAATTGATGGCTGCAGATACTGGGCGTACTTTGTCGGATGAACGGATCTTTACTTTTGGTGATTGCGCAAGTATTCCCCAAGAAGACGGTAGTTTTTTACCACCGAGAGGCCAAACAGCTAGACAGGTTGCATTGATGATAGGCACTAACCTGACTCGATTGTTGAAAGATCCGAATGCTAAGTTGGATCGTTACGTTTACAAAGATTTAGGTAGTTTTGTTAACCTAGCGCACTTCAATACTGTTGGTAATATGTTCTCGTTTTTCCACGGTGGTTTACAGGTAGTGGGCTGCCCTGCGCGTTTTGTTTACGCGTCGCTTTACCGTAGACACATTATATCGCTACACGGTCCGCTTAAAGGATCAATGATTTTAATGATCCACGGCTTGAACCGCTTACTTCGCCCACAACTGAAGCTGTGGTAATAACAAAAACATGCTTGCCTTCTACTTCAGGTGTTGCTGAAGTAGGAGGTAACTTTTCTCTATTAGTTCCTCCATTAAAGTAAGCCCATAATCTCAACGCTGTTAATTTAACCAATAACTCTAGCCTTGTAATAGCTATATGCTTGGCATGGTTGAGTTTTTATTGTTTTGCTGTTTTAAAAATTGCTTGAGCAAAATTTCAAATTCTTTTCTATTTAAGTCTTTAGATAATCTGTGTAGCGAGCCGCTATCTGCTGTCGTGTAGTGAATTTTTATGACGTGATCTTTCCAGTTTGCTTGGGTGGATAACTGGTATTTCTGTGATAGAAAAGCCAACAAGTCTGCGGTTTCTTTTATACGCTGTTGCTGTCCTGGGATTTTACTGATAGTACGAAACAAACTGGTTATATAGGTTGTATCTTCAGCTGTATAGCTAATAGGGTTATTTGGATGACTGCTTATTAATAGATTTTCAGCATTGTCATTGTCATTGTGAAACTGAAAATGTCCTTATTTCTTTAGTTAAACATCCTGTTTGAAATACAAGCTAGCACTATTGTATTTTTTCGTAAATACAACACGCGTTCAAGATTCACATAAAGCGATATGGTTGGTTAATTATGGAGCTACACTGCTAAGCTTAGCTTTCTTGTTTTCTTAATGGTCATTAATATTGTTGCAGGTATATGTGTTTAATATCTATTCGGCAGGGTTTTCTGTGCAATTGAGAAAATTATTTTGTATAGAGATATAATTACAATAACAGTTAAAAGTGGCTTTTTTGCTATTTTTTAGTGGTTTACAATCTTAGCTGACTACGACAAAAAAAGATAAGTGAGGGTAAGGTTTCCCCTCACAGCAAGTCAAATGACTACCATATTAATTTGTTTCCAAAATATAAGTACCAATTACTTATGGTTAAATTTAAATCGGCAGGGTTACCGTATTTATCAATTAGTCGTATTGTTATAGAGTTTGCTAATTGCGTTTTCTTTGATAAGGGCCAAACATTTTTAGGAAACTCTTTTCCGTACATGGCAGCAAGTTTGAGTATTGGCTTAACTTTTGCTGAGCTTTTGGTATTCAATCTGAAGTTTGTTATATTGCCTACATAATCTGGACGTCTAAAGCTCTTGGCTTCGTCTTTAAGGGCTTCAACATAGAAGAGACGATCTCCTTTTGATACTCGTAGCGCAGCTACATTTGGCATTGAGTAAACATCTGCAGCAGAATCTGGTTTTCTGATATTTATTCTTTTTGGGTTTGCTAATGTGAACTTATTTGAGTTGTTTGATGTTAATTCGTAATATCTCAAGTATAGTTTTTTACCTAATTTATCTTTTGCTTCTTTATTTTTTTGAGTTAAAGAAAAATCTGCCGCCTGATACTTAGTAGGTATGAGCGTTTGGATTGTCACCGCGTTATCTTTCTTATCTCTACTATCGCATGTATCACGAGTTATCTCACTCAGCGTGGTTTTATTAATAACCGTTAGCTCTACACAGACATCTATCTTATCGGGATGACCTGTATTATTAGTCACATAAAATATCCTGACAGGGTTGGTTCTTTTAGGGGGATTTTTGCCTTTTCTGATTTTACCTCCAATATTACTTATAAAGTGAGGAAGTCTGTTGAATTCATGTTCAACATCCCACCCATCACGTGGCAGTATATTATGTGTATATCTTTCTTTTATTAAAAATTGAGGGTTAATAAAGTTGGGCCCTAATTTATACTCAATCGCTAATGGGGATTGCATGAGGCCATTTGCATAAATCTTATTTTTATCAGTTAAAGGTGTTCTATGGCTTGTTATCTTAAGGATAGGTATGGCGTCTGTGGGGGCGGCGTATTTATTCGCGGCTAAAGCTGCTTTACCAGTTAAGCTTGATAAAAGTACACTTATTAACATTAAAGTATATATTTTTTTGTTTAAATAAATGTTTTTATTGAAAGTATTCATATTGCTGTCTTCCATAATCATTAAAATTAGGTGTTGGATTCTGTTAATCAATTGAATAAAGCAAGTTTATTCAGCTTATATGTATGAGCCTCATGTTTTAGTTGTTAGGGGAGTTTCAGACTAGCCCCTGCTTTGCTTATGTTGAAGAGCAGCTTATTTTTTGAGTTATTGTATTTTTGCCTATGTAGTTTCTGGTTTACTCTGGGCTTATGTTTGGTCTTATTGATTGTTTTCGATTTAAGCAACGTTTTTAACATCGATAGGATTTATAATCGCAGACAGTAGAGTAAAAAAGGCTTAGAAATGAAACTTCCTCTTGTACCTTATGGACAACGGCATAACGTCATTTTGTTAGATCCAGCAGATCCCAAAAGCATTGCTGCGGCGTTGAGTGAATACCGCCAGTTACTTGATTGTAATGATGTGCTTTTCGGAGATTGTTATCCCTATCTAGATGTTGAATTCAAAGTGCTGCAAGCGGGCAATATTTGCCGCTTGCAAGTCAGTGATGCGCCATTACTAAATGAGCAAACCTTTGCTGGCATGTATACCGACACGCACGATGAACAGCTCAATACGGTATTGGATTACGCTAGCTGGCAGCAAGAGTATATTGAAGACGGTGACGAGATTTTTATCTCAGAAATCATTCTGTTTGCTTTGGCGCTTGGTTTTCCTCAATTAGAGGCTGATGTTGTCGCTACAGCTGAGTCAATGATTGCCTTTGCTCGTAGACTCAACGATAGCGGCAATATGTGGCGTGACAGTGAAACAATATTTGGTATTGACGCCTTGTTTTTACTGGCGTGGCATAAGCCTAAGTACAGTTACTTATTGTCGCGCTTTATGATTCCTGAGTGGGACATTCAAGTATTACAGTTTTATCTGTGCTTTTTACATGCTTTGTTGGCGCGAGAGGGCTGGTCGGCAGATTTAGTTAAAGCCTATGTTTATTGCGATAACCCAGCTGCTCGATTAGGTTTTTACTGCGGTTACGATAGTTGTTTAGACGAGCCTATATTGCCAAGTCTTGGTGAGTATCTGCAGCAGCACCCTGAACAATATCAATCTTTTGTTGCGCAAGTTAAAAGCCGTTTCTCAGAGCAAGCTATGCTGATAGATGCAGACTGCGAGCAAGGTTTTAACGCTGTCTTATCGCTGTTTCAAACCTTAGTTTTTCCGAATACTGACCAGTGGGATGAACAAGAGGCCGGCTTAGTCATGCCAATTGTAGATGCGACACCATTCATGGGGAGCAGTTTGGGCGAGCAAGCTGCGCAGTTAAAAAGTGAGCTGCCGACAGCCGCTTTAACCTTAACTTATAGTCGCAGTTCGCGCTCAGCTTTTAGAAGAGAATGCCTCGAAAAAGGGCAAGCACGTCAGCTACGGTTGGGTGAGCCTCGCGTTAGCCCGGGTTTTGCCAGTGTCCAAGAAGAACAAGATTTCTACGATGATTTATAAAAGCAGATAAGCTTTATGCTGCTGGTTATTAGAGATGGTCAGTTTTGTCGTGTATGAGCTGAATTTGTTTGCGCTTAACGTATGTAAATTTCTGCTATAAACATATTAATTAATTGTTTGCTAATGTTGTTTGGTGGTAGGTTATTGACGCTGCATTATGGGCTCACTTTTATTGTGAGTAGCAATTGTCACAAATCTTAGGAATGGATATGAATAAGCCTGCACAACTTTTACTCGACCGTCTTGCTATTACTGGCTCTGCATTATGTGCACTACACTGTATCGCTACGCCATTATTATTGGTGTTATTTCCTTCGTTGCTGGCTCTGCCTGTTGGTGATCATTTCTATCATATGCTGATGGTGTGGCTGGTGATCCCAACTAGCTCGATTGCGGTGTTAATGGGCTGTTCAAACCATAAAGACACTAAGGTGTTAGCATTGGCTGTTGTTGGTATTGTGGGGCTGAGCGTTAGCGCTATTTATGGTCATGACTTTTTGGGTGAAGTCGGTGAGAAAGTGGCAACACTGGCAGCAAGTTTATTTCTAGTCGCTGCACATTGGCGTAATTATTCACTTTGCCGCAGTGACTCTTGTGAGAAGGCTAAAAGCGAGTAACACCACCGATAAAAAAAGCCAGTCTGCTTATGCAAACTGGCTTTAATTTTAACGATGAAAATTGAGCTTATTGTGGTGTTAAACCAAGTTGCTCTAGTACCAACTTAAAGTTTTCACGACGCTCTTTAACGTTGTGCACTTCACCCGTTGAACAGGTTAGGGCTGGGCAACCGCGGTTAACAATACCTGACACATCATCAATAAATTCAGTGCCTTTCATACCACCTTCAACATACTTTTTCAGTTCGTTGTGGTAGTTCCAGTTACCGTATTGGCCGCTTTCATCTGGGTAAGCCTGTACTGAGGTGACCCAGTAGAACAGACCTGCAATCCACTTGATTTCACGGTTCTCTTCAGAGCTACAAATTAACCCTGGGTTTGAACAGAAATCTAGCTCGGCATAGAGTGGATTTGCTGGTGGTGCTTCCACTGTTACACCATCAATGGTTTGGCCAATGGTGGCTGGGTCTACGTGTGAACGACCTAAGTAGTGGTTAAGGGTACCGAAGTTTTGGCGACCTGTGGTTTGAATTACACCACGGCCCCACCAACCACAACCTTCAACACTTTCTTGGCTGCTGCCGTCCCAAATAAACTTACCGGCTTTTTGGTCAACGTAAACCTTACATTCGTCACGTTCCCACACTTGCTTTGAGGTATCTACTGCGCTCGGGACATCATTACAATGGCCATTGTTAGTCCAGCGACCAACACTGCCGTTAACCAGTAAACCGCGCTCTTCCAGTACCGCATCAGGTGCAGCGAATACTGGCGCAGGAGCACCGTACCACTTAGCATGGGTTAACGCGCTGACTTCCATCTTGTTATCACGTGGACAAGAGTAAGCATGATCTAAACCTGAATCTGGGTTAACACCGTAGTCAGCATATTTTTGCCCTAGCTGACCACAACTTGCCGACATTGGGTAGTCGGCTGGTGCGCCATATTTGATTTCTGACCAGTTGTTTTCGTCACAGGCATTGTAGCGAATGGTTTCTTGCATACTTTGTGCTAAGAAAGCGGCAATAGCGACTTTGGCATATTTGATGTTGGTTGCATCATCTGCATTTTCATCAAGTAGCCAGAACTTATTACCCGCAACACCTATGTTATGCATGGCATTTAGGCCATCCATAAAGTCAGCCCATTTATAAACCGTTGACGGGATCCATTGTGATTGTGGCGTTTCGTACAAGAATGCGCTGTTGTTCATCGCATCTTCAGCATCGGCTAATTCACGGTTTAAAGCTTCAATCACTGTTAGATTGCCGCTTTCAGTTGTTTCACCCACATAGTACAGCGGCATTTTTGCAGCTTGGTATTGCTCAATTTTATTGCTTAACTGCTCAGAGTCTTGGTCAAACAAAATGGCAAATACGTTGCTGAATGCTGCCTTACGTAGTTGCGGTTTACTTGTGTGGTCACCCATAAAGTAATTTGCAGCTTGCGTTGTAGGGATCTGGTTTAGCATTGCAGGGGTATCGACAAAATCAGTAACTTGCTTAACGTACTCTAATGCGTTGTGCCATTGCTCGCTTGATAGCGCCTGAGTAGCTGCCGATTTGGTGAAAGCAACAAAGTCCGCCTTGTTGGCTGCATCAGCTTTGTATAGCTCAAGTTTGTTGAGTAGATCAGCGGTAAATACCGATGCTTCATCCCACACTGATTGGCGACCTGAGTGAGTATCGAAAGCAAAATCACCAATGGTTAATGACCAACCGTAAGTCGCTTGTGGGGCAAGCGTAGCAATAATTAGCTGATGCGCTTGCGCCCAGCCTTTTAGATCGTTGCTCAGTGCGTTGATCTCATCAAGGTCAATACGGTTGCCGGTGATATCCATCGCCTTAATTAGTGCATCTTTAACTGCAATTGCACTGGTTGCTAGCGCGTTATCTTGAGTCGCTTTATCAAGCAGGTCGCTGCTGATAATGATTGATGCAGCCTCAACTTGTGCTGCTTGCTCCATGATCGATACAAAGCCGGCAGTTAGCTTGTTTACATCTGTAATATCAGCGCTGTTGCTGGTTTCAATACGCAAGCTTATTGGGGCTGCTGTTGAAGGGCTCGCTACCACTAAGGTATTTGGCCAACCTGCCACTTCAAGGCGTACCGGATCCATTGGATTAGGTAGCGAAAGTAGCGGTGCAGTGCCCGGCTCGGTACCATCACAGTTTAAGTGCAGCGCCCATGAAGCGTCGCTTCCTGGAACGGTTTGGGTCCAGTAAACTGCAGAGTAGGCGATATTGTTGTGCACCATAATGTCGCCGCCAGTGGCATGGTCGCCACGAGTCCAGTCTGGGTAAACATTAAAATCGGCACACAGTCCACCCGGTGGGGTCACTGGCGGGTCGATAATCTCTTCTTCAATCTGGATTGTCACATTGCTTGTGGCAGAAAGGCCTTCAGCATCAGTCGCAATCGCTTTTAGCGTGACACCACCTAACTGCGTTGGTTGCCAATCACAGCTAAATACTTGGCTTTGAGCCGCATCAAATGAGCAGATCTGTTTATTATTGGCTTTAATCACCAGTGTAGCTAAGTCGTCATCAACGTCGGTGGTATTAACCGAAATAGCAACGCTTTCGGTGTCATAAAAGCTTGCACCATGACTAGGGCTGATGAATTTTACCTCTGGCGCGGTGAACTCTTGTTCCGCTTCAACTGTGATATTTACACTCACCGTTGAAGAAAGCCCTTCTGCATCGCTAGCAATGGCTTTTAGGTTAACACTGCCTGCTTGAGTTGGCTGCCAGTTACAGGCATAAGTCGTTGCATAGGTTGCATTAAACGAACAGATCTGCGCGTTGTTAGCTTTAATGACCAGTTTAGTTAAGTCGTCATCAACGTCGGTGGCATTAACTGAAATAGCAACCGTGTCTGTTTCATCAAAGATTGCGCCATTGTTAGGGGCAATGAATCTCACAGCTGGTGCAGTAAAGTCTTCTTCTGTCTCATCTTTTACGGTTACAGCAACAGATTGTTGTTCGATTTTTTGGTTGTTTTTATCGAATACAAATACCTTAACCGTCGCGCTACCCGCTGCAGTCGGTATCCAGTTCTGTGAGTACAAGGTTTGGTTTGAACTAACTGCTTTTTGCGCTAGCTTTTGGTTGTTTACCCAAAACTCAACTTTGGCAGCTAGCTTACCAACTACCTTGGCTTGGATCGTAGTTGCAGTATCAAGAGTTAGCACTTGGCCTGCCACAGGTGCCAGAATGGATAGCTCGATTGGATCTGGCTCACCTGGTTCGCTTGAACATTCAGTTAGCGTCCAAAACCATGAATCAGCGCTTGGTGTTTCCCATACGCCAGGATTGTTCTTGGCAATAAAGCACTGGTTGGCGTAAGAGACGATATCACCATTGTTAACCTTGGTCTGCCCTGGAATGAAAGCGATGATTTCACCCGGTTCTGGCTCAGGATCGGGCTCTGGTTCAGGTGCTGGATCACCCGAGCACTCGCTCGCGTCCCAAAACCATGAGCCTGCTTTTGGCGATTCCCAAACACCCGGGTTGTTTTTGGCAATAAAGCATTCGCCATTAAAAGCAACCATATCGCCATTTTGAACTTTTGTTTCTCCCGGAACAAAAGTAATGATATTCGATGTTAGTGTTGTGTCGGCGGCATACAAGTAGCCACTGAACATAACACTGGTCAATGCGACAGTTATTTTATTTATTTTTATCAAGGATTAGTTCTTCTTTTATTCACTTATCGGAGTCGATAGGTGGATTAATTATTCAAGATGAGAGTTATAGCTTGCTGCTAATTGGTAGCTCGGTATAACAACTCAATTTGTGATAGATAAAAAATGCGTTACCTATAGCGCTAAAGACATCATTAAACACGCTGGATAAATAGCCATATGAATAGCTAATATAGGAAACACATTCACGGCGAAGATATCAGCTAGAGGCCTGCAATACACTCAGTTTTTAATGCCTTAAAGCTCGATAGAATAAATAAGAACCAAACTAGTTTGATTATGTTAAGTTATTGACTTAGGTCGGAATTTTGACTTTGTATTGCCGGCTTGAATTCACTGTTTGTGCTGAGGCTAGAGATGTGTGTTGACTCGTGGTTGTATGCAAGGAAGATGTTTATAAATAGCGTATATTAGCAATAAAAGTTTTATTAACTGTCGGTTTTAAAGTGGTTTTTAAAACGCTAATTTAATAAATCGTTAAGTGTTTAAACAAATGAATGGGCATCTTAATACTTCATAAGATATAAGATGCCCATAAGTGTGAGCTTTAGTTTATAGAGTAATGCTTGGCAAGATAATCGAGGTGCGCTTGCACAACTAAGGCTTTGGGGCGTAAAGCCTGAATACGTGATTTAATCTCTGGCCAAGGTTGTCCGAGTTCTAACATGATAATAGCTGCTACTAGGCCTGTGCGGCCAGAGCCCCCGCGACAATGAATCGCAACGGTATTTTTGTCTGCTATCAGCGACAAAATTTGCTTTTTAGCATTGGTAAAAGCCACATCGAAATCAGCTGCTGGTGCGCAGTCATCTTCAATCGGCAGTGCAAACCAAGCTAGCTCTTGGATTTGGATTTCACTACCCAAGGTAGGTACATTTAACTTAATCATCTCCTCTGCGGTAACCGTCGAAATCACAGCCGAAGCACCGGCTTGTTTTAAGCTTGTAACAGCCTCTGTAAGGCTCGCATCTTTAGTGCCCGGACATGGAGTGAAAATTAACTTGGCACCGTTATCCAATGTGAAAAAATCATAGGGATGAGACATAAAACTTCCTTACATCGTTATTAAGTTTGTCGCAATTTATGTTACTCAGTGTAAGTTGCTATAAGCGTAAATAGCAAACGTCAAAATCAATCGGTTTAGGGGTAAAGTGTTGCATGAAAAGTAGCCACATAAAGTAAAGGGTTTTAGATAAGTATTGATTTCTACCATGACGCCACATTAATGTGACATCACTTTGAATATAATCCATATTTTTGCGAGCTCATGATGAAAGAAGTCAATATTACTTGGAAACCGGGTGCAGAGTTTCATGAAGCAACAACCGATCTCAATGCTTGGCATGATTTTAAAGCCTACGGCAACATAGGCTTTCTCACTCAAGAGGATTTAAGCCTTACAGACAGCTTAGGCCAATGGTTTTTCGACAACCAAAAGCGCATTTATGCCATCGTTTGCGATTATGTTCAGCAGCACTACCAAGAATTGCTTGAAGAGTCTGAATTTTTGGATGTGTTTGACGAAGAGGAGTCTTATCCCACTCCAGTTGGTGAAGTGACTGAAGCCGATATGCGCGCAGGTGATATTTTTAAGCTAATGCAAGTGTCTGGTTTTGTGTTGCTTAACCCTGAAAAGAATACCCTTGGTATTATGTTTGAGTGTGCTTGGGATGAAGAGCACGGCTTTGGCTTGGTCATCCAAGGCGATGAAGTTATTAAACAAGAAGGCGCAACCGTCGCCTATTGTGAATGGTTGTAAAACTTCACTTAGGTTAGCACAATTAACGGCAGTTCAAGGATTGGTATGTTAAAAGAGTGGTTTTGGCTGTGCAAAAAAATAAAGTCAGATCAGCTGTTTGCTGAGTATCAGCCGGCATTGCAGCGCTTGCTTGATACTGGGCAAGATCCGCATGAGCTAGATGCTAATGGGCGCACTGCATTAGGGTATATTTTTGCTAAGCCGTTTCCAAGTAAGGCAGCTGTGGCATGGCTGTTAAATTTGCCGCAGTTTACGGTGAATAAAGAAGCTTACCTTTACCCTTATGATATCGATTTACCAGCAGGGTGTTTTCAGCTCACTAAAGCCAACAATATGATGGACAAATTAGATGAGCTAATGCCGTCAGTTTGGTGTGATACGAGTGAACTTGCTGCAAAACAACGTTTAGCAGAGCCTTATTTAATGCTATTGGCAAAACTTGAAGCCGCAGAACTCACTAATCCATTCCAATCGAATTGCCAATATTATCAGCAGGCATTTGCCGACAAACAACAAGAGCTACAACAGCTTGCTTTGTTAGAAGCGCAGTTTAATGAGCTAAATGTTGGTTTTCATATGCTCGCGGCAGAGTATGACAATCCGTTTCAAAGTCGAATAACAGGTGCGCCTTGGTTACCAAGCGCTACGCCTGACATTGACAGCGCTAACTTAAAACAACTTGAGCTTATTCAGTCAGATCCTAGCTTGAAGTTTGTTTGCCAAATCAACTTTTCAGAGTTGAATAATACCGAGCCTGATTTACTTAATCATCGCTTACCAACAGCAGGCTTGTTACAGGTTTATATGCCGCAGCCTGAAGATGGCGAAGAGCCGCAAGGACAGTGCCAAGCGATATACTGGAGCGACGCTGAATTACAAGCTCTTGATTGGCAAGAAGCGACTGATAAAGTGATGATAGGTGATATGTTTGCCCCATCAAACTTTGGTATTGAATGTCGTAAAGCGGGAGCTTATCCATTATGTTGGCGGCCATATAAACAGCTGCCTGATGATCCTGAGCAAATAGCGTTAGCGCTAGAGAATATCGGGACTGTAATTGATCCTGAGCTTTATACCGATTGTGATTATGATAGTGGCTTAATGCCACAGGTATCGGAGCGGACTCAGCTTGTGTTTAACCAAGATGGCTCCTGTATTGAACAACCCTACTTACCTGCGGAGCATATTGCCATTTTAAGTTATCTTTATTGCGATTATGGTAGCTGTATCTTCAGTATTCCAAGTAAGGCACTGCATGGAGATAATAGTGACTGGCAGCAACTGAGGTATATTTTTTGCCAAGATTAACTTCTACTTTATTGTGGTGAGTGTTCAACTTTATATGGTTATAGATAACCAAGGATAAGCATCCCATGCAGCAATTTCCAATGACAATTAGCGCAGCGGGTAACTTTTCAGACTCTTTGAAGCCGTTACTTGCTGAGCTTGAAATGTGGCTCAACTTTCAGGCATTAAAAGCTGATTGGTACAGCAACGAAGCACATGTTTTGCAATTTAACTTTAGCTTAGTCCGCAGTTTAACTGATGCCATGGCTCAGCAAACTAGAGAGACGGATAGCTCAAGTTGGGTTGTTGCTGGTGGTTATGCCTATCTGTTTGAACCAAAAAACTTGCACACCAAAGCCTATATTGCAGTTGAAGATTTACTTAAAAGTGGCACAGGTATAGAACGGGAAATTAAAACTAGGTTGCTTGCCGTGGCTAACGCTGTGGCCGCTGAGCATGACCTATTGAGATTATCGCTGTAAATCGAGATCTAAGCTAAACAGAGTGAAAGGCAGCAAATATGCTGCCTTTTTTATACCTTATTTACTTTTAAGAAGTTTAGTTCGGGAATAACTCGCTTTGTCTAACCAGTGTAATGCGTAGTGTTTAAATGTTGGACTTAGAGGGGCTCAAATACTTTATGAACTCGTTAGATAAAGCATGTTTTTGCTAGAGGTATATTTGGAATGTCACCGGGATAAAAATATGATTTAAATTTCTGCTTAAATTAATTTCTGTTCATCTAACTGACAGCTTACATTGGCTATTATTGCCACAATAAGTTTGAATTTAGATCAGGCACGCAGCTTTTAGCTAAACTTAACTTTGAAGCTTACTGTCTGCACAGAGAGGAAAATTAATGAAACGTCATTTATTACTGTTAAGTGTATTGTTCGCGCCAATGAGTGTATTTGCCAATATTATTGTTGATAAGACGGGTGTAGACGAGAAAGACTATGTATATGATTTGCACCAATGTACTGAGTTATCAACACAAGTACAAAAACAGCAAACTGAAGGCAGTGCCATAGGCAGTGCAGCAAAAGGCGCGGCAATTGGCTCGGCAGGTAAGGCGATAGCTGGGGGATCTGGTACTGATGGTGCCAAACAAGGCGCAGCAATTGGTTTAGGTGTAGGCGTACTGTCTAAAGGTCGAGAGAGACGCAATAATCAAGCGGCTTATACGAATGAACAAAATATGGTGATCAAGAACTGCATGATTAATCGTGGTTATGTGGTACTTAATTGATTTAGCCTTTTCTTAGCAGGATAGAAAAAAGCTCAGACTAGTACAGCTAGTCTGAGCATGTATTGGCTATTATGCGCATTGCGTTATAGCCAATGTTTGAGTTGAGATAGAGATTTAGTTACAACGTCCGTTGTTACTCCACACCGCCCATTGTCCTGAGTTTTGCTCAGGGTTTTGGTTTCGAGTCCACCAATTAGCTGTGTATTTCACATTGTTGTAAGCCACTTGTGCTCCGGCCGTATAAGCCGTATCTGCTGACCAATTACTTAAGCCACTACAACCTTGAACCGCGTCATTCACTGTAATTGTTTGCACTTGGGTGTGGCTTAGACCTTGAGCATCTTCAACGGTTAAGCTGACTTGGTAGTTTCCAGCAGTACTAAACGTGTGTACTGGATTGGTTTGATTAGAGGTAGCACCATCACCAAACTGCCATGCATGCTTCACGACAGCGTTGTCATCAGCGGCCTGACTAGAGAAACTTACTGTTAAACCAGAAACAGATGCAGTAAAGCTAGCAACTGGTGGCTGATTTGGGTTTTCGCCGCCTCCGCTACACTGGCCTCGGTCTGCCCACACATTGGTATAAACATCTGGGCGAGCGCCAGTTGACCACCAAGTGGCTTCATATTTGCCTGAATTATAGGAAACAAAATCGCCTATTGAGTAGGCGGTTGCTGCATCCCAAGCGTTGACGCCATCACAGCCGTTACCACCATTACTACCAATAGTGACGGTAGTTGAACGAGTATTGCTTTGGTTAGCCGTGTCAGTCACTGTTAGGCTGACATTAAAGTCACCATTGCTGCTGTATGTGTGCACTGGATTTGCTTGTGTTGAGCTGGTTTGATCGCCAAAATCCCAATAGTAACTGCTAATACCTTTGTCATCAGTGGAAGCATCAGTAAAGCTAACAGTACTGCCATTGACTGAGATATTAAAGTTCGCTGTTGGAGCACTATCTTCAACACTACCACCGCCACAACTGCTGTTTTGCAGGTAATCGTAAGCAGCTTTAGCTTTGACAATACCATAGCCGTAGGAGGTATCACGGCCGCTACTGCCGCGATCTTCAGCTGTAGCATTGAGTGCAGCGCGGATCTCTGTTGGAGAGCAGCTAGGAAAATGGCTCCACACCAGTGCTGCAACACCTGCTACATGTGGTGTGGCCATTGAAGTGCCGCTGATAGCTTTATAGCCGCCATCATTCCATGTTGAATTTACATCAACACCAGGTGCCGCAATTTCGACTTGGGAGTTATATTGAGAGAATGAGGCCTTATTGCCAGAACTGTCTACAGCTGCAACAGACATAACTTCGTCATAGGAAGCCGGGTATGACATTTTGCTGTTACCGTCGTTACCTGCGGCAGCGATACTGAGTACACCTTGATTTGCTGCGTTGGCAAATGCTTGACGCTCAGCTGACGATGAGCCACCACCGCCTAAACTCATACTAATGATATCAGCTCCGGCATTTACACATTGATTAACCGCAGCAACTAAGTCAGAGCCATAAGCCCAACTGCCACTGTCGTTGAAGACTTTAACGATATGTAAGCCAACCAATCCCGATGGATTGACCCCAACTACACCTTGATTGTTGCCGCCAATTGCGGCGATGGTGCCTGCCACATGGGTACCGTGACCATTGCCATCGTTATACCAATTGCCAGTGTTATTGCTACTGTAACCATCATCGCCAGTCACACCTGAGCTTGGTAAATCGACGTGACCTAAATCGTAACCAGTATCTGTGATACAGACTTTACGATTAGCTGTTTGGCTATCAGAGACTAAATTAGCTTGCACCATGCCAATACCGTAGGGAGATGTCTCTGCCATTAAGTATCGTTTCGGGTCAACCTCAATCAAAGCAACATTTGGGTTATTAGACAAACTTTTATATTGCTCAGTATCGAGCATAACGGCCATTGAATTGACCTCAGGCAGTGATAGAACAACATCAGCACTGATTGAAGCGGCTGTGTTTTGCATCAAATTAACCTTTGCCTGAGTAATCGCTGCTGGCGATAACTTTGATTGCTGCAAGCTCAAGATACTGCGATCTGTCATCTGCACAATAAAGCGCTGCGCCTGATTTTGGTCAACGCTTGGTTCCGGCAAGGTTTGCACTTGAGCGCTCACTGCTGTAGCGACAAGACTGAGGGTAAATGCTGATATCAGCGGGAGTTTTTGTTTATTTATTGTTTTCATTGTGTACCTTCACATTGTGTGAAGCTCGCTGTGAAAACGCGACAACTTAACACGTAACAGGAGCCGTGTATTTACATGTCTTACAAGTAATGTAAGTAATTAATTATTCACATTACTTGCATATAACTAAGCGTGAGAATTTGCTGCAGTCAAACTAAATATCAATGACTTAGCTTTTGTAGGGTTATTATTTGTGAATGCTAAAAATAGCGTAAACATTTAGCTACGATTAGAGTAAAGATTCAGCGATGGCAGGTTATTTTAGTGGGAACAACTGTTTAAGTGGGAAAATTTGAGTAGATTTGATGTTGGCTTTTTTAGGTGTAAATTAGAGTTAACGAAAATACTATAACCTAACAGAATGACTTATAAATCAAGAGTATAAATAATCAAGCTATTGCTTTAGTTGGTTCAAGCCGTTATTGAGTGAGTTGTAAAGTGAATAATGCTGCAATAAATGGCATTACAAATTGAATATTAGCTGAGCCTTGATTGCTATAAATCAAGGCTGTAAGCCAGTGGTATAAGGTTATTTTAGTGAGATAGATGCGATTCGTATTGCTGAGAGAAAAGTTGCTTGAGCTGGGCTGCTTCTGCTTGGCTAATCATAGGCTCAGGGGCGACCAATAGGTTGCTTGGGCAGGTATGCTCATTGTCGAGTAGTTTATCAAACACCTGAAAATGACTAGCAGAGACGGTTTGGTACTGGCAAATCAATAAGTTGTCTTGTGCTTTAGATTTTACCAGTTTAGCGGTAACCGCGGTATTGCTTGAGGCGTAGGCGGGATTAAATGACAGCATTAAGCCACAGGTCAATGTAGCGAGTAATTTTGCTTTTTGCGCTAATTTTCGGGGTAGTTGCTTCATCTATCACCTCGGCTTAATCATCCTAATCTGACAATCAATATAGCGGCAGTATGCTGTACCGAAACTTAACCGTTTGTTATCGGGTTTATTTTATTGCTATGTATTTCCTTTATCATTTGTTGAACGCTAAACGACCCAAAGCGTGATTGTATAGTTAACTCTTAATTGTTACGTAGTTGTTGCTTTGTGTTTGGCTTGAGTTGTAAGTTGTAACTGTTTATGTCGGCAGTCACAAAAAGGCATGACAAAGCTTTCTTTTCTTATACACCTGTATAGACTCCGCCCTAAGCTCAAAGCAATTGAGCTAAATATAATAAATAATTAAAGATGGGTCATATATGAAACTACTAAAAACTGCTGCAGCTTTGGCTGTAGGTGTTGCACTTCTTACCGGTTGTAATGACGATGATGTAAAGTATGTAGACCATACTGAAGTTAAAATTGCCACTTATAACCTTTCTTTTGATCGTGATACCTTTGAAGACTTAGTTGCTGAAATGGCGCTGACTTCTACAGAGCAAACTAGCTTAGTTGAAGCTTACCTAGAAGATCGCGATGCGATGGAACTAGCTGATAAAACTACAGCTGAAAAAGTGATTCAAATTCGTAACGTTGCAGCGATTATTCAAAAGACTCGCCCAGATGTACTAATGATGGGTGAATACAACAACGATGGTACTGGTGAAGATTTATCTGCACTTAAAGGTTTCCAAGATAACTACCTTTCAGTTGCACAAAGTCTTGATGGTGCTGGTGGTGAAGCTAACCTAGAACCAATCGAGTACCCATTTGCTGAAAGCTATGGCACCAATACTGGTTTATTAAGTGGCTTCGATTTAAATAACGATGGTTATATCGCGACGAAAGAAGACATCGGCTCTTTTGCTTATGCTAATGACTCTTGGGGACACGGTAAGTACCACGGACAATACGCATTTGCGTTAATGTCTAAGTATGAAATCGATACTAAGAACACTCGTACTTTCCAAAACTTTAAATGGAAAGATCTTGAAGGCGCTGAAAACCCATTCTTAGATGGCGAAAACTGGTACACAGATGAAGAGTGGCAACAAATGACACTGTCTTCTAAAAACCACGTTGACGCACCTATTTTAGTGCCAACTAAAGATGGTACTGAAACCATCCACATTCTTATGTCTCACCCAACTCCGCCAGTATTTGATACCGGTAAAAATAAGCTACAAAACGCAGCTGAAGTTGAGTTTTGGCATAATTACGTAACCAACGCACAAGACTTCTACGATGATGCAGGCAAAACTGGCGCACTAAAAGATGGTGCACATTTTGTTATCGTAGGCGATCAAAACCTTGATGCGGCGACGGGAGCGGGTGACGGCTTCACTGAAGTGATGGCTGCATTGCATGCTGATCCAGTCGTTAATCAAAACGTGACTAACGGTGATTTGTACCCAACAAGTTATGGCGCTGCTGAGTATGCTGTAGAAGGTAGCCCTAATCACCCATACCCGAACCGCATTACTGCAGAGTTCGGAAGTGGCGGCATAAATGCTGACCATGCAATTCCTTCTGCATCGCTAAATATAGTTGATTCTGGTGTGTACTGGCAAGCAAGTTACCAAGAAGGCCGCAAGCTGTTTAACGACGATCGTATTGGTGGCGGTAAGAAGAAAGATATCTCTTCAGACCATCGTATGGTTTGGGTTAAAGCACAGTTTTAATTAATCCTTTAACTAAAAACAGTAAGCCCCGTTATTAACGGGGCTTTTTTGTTGCAGAATAAAAAGAAAGGAAACCAGTTAAGAGATAGAGTTAGCTAAATTCGTTATAGCCATCAGCAGCAATAAACTCTATCCCTTTTGGTTGGTGCTGCATAATTGCGTCAACAATACTTTTATGGAAAAACAGTTGGTCCTTCCAGCCGATATCACGAAAAATAAGTCGTTGTTGCAGAGGTATTTGCTTTAACAGGTCTTGGTTTAATACTAGCTTGTTCATTCCTGAAATAAACTCACCGCCATTGAACTCATCATAAAAGTCGAATTCACTTTGCTCGCGATCAATAGCTTTTATCTCGTTTTCAACTTGTAGCATCTGATAAAGATGCTGGCCTTGATCAAATAAGTTTATTTGAACCCAGTTTGTGGCATAGATATCGTTAAATTCTAATTGTTGGAATAACGATTGCTTAATACTTAACCCAGGTACTAAAAAGATATCTGCCAGTTGATTTACATCATCACCGGTAAATTTTATGACTAAGGGTACGGGTTCTGCTGGCTGAGTGAACATATTGGTTGGTACTGCGCCTGAGAACTCGTCGGGAAAGTCATAAAAAGGAATGTCCATGTTCTCAATGGCAAAAAAGTACTCACTCATTATCTTTCTCCAAATGTAGTGGCAGCTTTAAGACGACATTATTATTTGATTAAACTTTGTCACACCACTCGGTTGAATATATGAAAATAAATATACACTAATCAATTATTAAGCGATTTAGAATAGGCTTAATAAATAATATGTGATTAGTCTTTAATAAATCTAATTCAGTTCGAATGTTTCATTGATTTACATCATATAATGTCAAAGCTTTCTTTTTTTAATTTAGTAGCTTACACCTAATTATTGTTTTTAGGTGGGCATTGAAGTGTCTTTTGATAAGTTTAGGAATTTTGACTTCATGAAATCTTTACTCCCATTGATTTTCGGTAGTGCTGTTTTAGTTGGTTGTGGCGGTAGTGACAGCGACTCCCCTTTACCGGATTCAATCATTGCTGAAACCGTTAAGTGTACAAATTTAGCTGAAGGCGGTTTATGTTCTCAAAATGTTTCTAATGCTTGGGGACAGATGGATCTGACATGGGCTACTTGTAATAGCTTGTATTGTTTTGAAGATGGCAGTGAGCCAGACGAAAATCCAAATTTAACTCGCTGGCGTGAAGGCGAACTTATTCCTGTATACTTTCTAAATAGCGAAGACCCGCGTTTTACTTATGCAATGAATAAGGCTGAAGAATTAGTCGGTTATAAGCTATTTGATAGAAAAGGCGTTATCAATTTAGATATTAGCAATATCTACAATATTGATTATTCTAGTGTTGAGACTAAATGGGGCTTTATCTGGAGCCAAGGCACAGCTTTAGATGAGTGCAGTTCAGGTACAGTATCGACTGGTCCAATGATGAACAGCATTGTCAATCACAGTGTGGGTTTAGATTATGGTATCAATCAACCAGTAGGGGACACGTTTAGCTGGATTAATCTAGACAGTGGTAGCGCTACACCTGAAACAAGTTGTACAAATGTTGCCAGTAATGAGGTAACTCTTCACGAGTTGGCGCACGCGCTTGGTATGAGTAATCACTTTGATGGATTTGGTGATGGCGCAGCATTTAACAATAATGCTGAAAGAGTATTGCGCACCATGTATAGTAATCCGCATGGTCAACCTTTTGATGCGTTGAGTATTGCTCAGTAAATCTTGATATTGTGGGTGGCCAAATGACGATTTAGCCACCCTATTACAATCTTATAAGTTACCTGACCGTATTGTTTAAATATTAAGCTTGCATCCAATCAACTTTTACGCCCGCTTGGGCAAACATATCTTCGCTGATCTTTATCTTGTCACCCCAGCGTGACTGAAAGTCTGCGCTTGGCATTGGGCTATGCACTGTGCTTAAGCCTGTTTGGATAATTTTTGCGGCGCAGTTAGGGCAAGGGAAGTGAGTCACCCAAATTTCACAGCCGCTAAGATCGCGCTTAGCATAAAGAATGGCATTTTCTTCAGCGTGCAGGGTTTTAAGTAATTTCATTTCGCGATTATCGGTTTCGGCGCTATCAGATACGCCATGGGGATAGCCATTAAAACCTAAAGAAACTATGCGGTTGTTTTCGGTGATCACCGCACCTACCTGAGTTGATGGATCTTTACTCCAAGATGCAACGAGCTCAGCCATCTGTAAAAAACGTGTTGCCCACTTTGTCATCATCGAATTGAATCTCCTAAATCTATACCATTGAATAAACCGCTTAACTAGTCGTTATTCTCTATGCAGAACAATGATAAATCAATATATAAGCTATCAATAAAGCGTAAGATGCTTTTCGATTTCTGTTTTGTGGCGCTTTGTTGTGTTTCTTTGATATAGCCCCGCGATCCCGCCTCGGGCTTAGGTTTATGATGACCATCTATTTTGCATAACAAAAGTCGCACACAGATGACAAATATCAATCAACAAAGACTCGTTGAACATTTTATCTCACTGGTCAAAATCGACAGTGAATCAGGCAATGAAAAAGCGGTAGCTGAGGCGCTGTCAGAGCAACTTAGTCAGTTAGGTTTTGAAGTGACCCAGCTAGCGGTACCTGGTGGGATCACTAACGGCTTTAATATCTACGGTAAGTTACAAGGCGAGCTTGATGACAGTATTGCTTTCAGTAGTCACATGGACACAGTAACGCCGGGGAATGGTATTGAGCCAATTATTGAAGACGGCATTATTCGATCTAAAGGCGACACCATTTTGGGCGGCGATGATAAATCGGGTATCGCAGCTGTGATGGAAGCGGTGCGCAGTATTCAAGAGAGCGGCCAAGCCCACAAAACCCTTGAAGTGGCGTTTACTGTTTATGAAGAGCGTGGCATGCACGGCGCTAAGAATTTCGACATAAGTAAGATAGAGTCTAAACAAGCAATCGTACTCGATTCAGGTGGGCCAATTGGTACTATTATTACCACAGCGCCAGGTCAGCAAAGCCTAAAGGTAACCATTAAAGGCAAACCTGCTCACGCAGGGCTTGAACCAGAAGCTGGCGTTAATGCTTTAACGGTTGCCGCGGATGCGATTAGCAATATGCAGCTTAGCCGCATTGATGATGAAACCACTGCCAACATTGGTGTGGTACAAGGTGGTCAGGCGACTAATATCGTGATGCCAGAGCTTTATATCGAAGCTGAAGCTCGCTCACTTAATGACGACAAGTTAGCAAAGCAAGTTAATCATATGGTGTCGACTTTTGAAGAGTCTGCCGCTAAGCATGGCGCCAGTATCGAAATCGATTCAACTCGTTCTTACAACGCCTACCATATCGCAGATGACGACGCCCATGTACTCGCAATTAAAGACACTTTTACCGCTATTGGTATTGATGCGATGACCAAGCCGACTGGCGGTGGCTCAGATGCTAATATCTTCAACGCCAATGGCTTAAAGACAGTGAACTTATCTACAGGCATGGCCAAGGTACATACCACTGATGAGTTTATTGCGGTTGCGGATTTGACGGCGATTACCGAGTTTGTGCACTGTTATCTAACGCGCTAATACCTGCTTTAAAGATAAAAAAGCTCGGCCTAGGCCGAGCTTTTTTGTTTGATGGATTAGCAATTAGCTACTTTTTAGCGTGCTTATCTAAAAATTCCAGCACTAGTTTTTGATCGGCTGCATTTAGCCCTGAGCGTGGAAACATACTTTTGGTGATCCCCTTCCATTGATTAATAGTGTATTCATCTGGGTGCGGTGAGGCATGACATAAGCTACAGCTACCATAGAAGAGTGTTTCACCTTTTGATTGGGTACCTTTTTTATTACCGCTAACCGCTTTTAGGCGTGTGCCAAGCTGGAGGCTCCATATATCAATGGCATTTTTGGCTGTAATTATTGCTGGTGGAGTATATGCAAGATTTTCTGATAATGGGTCGGTACATTTTTTGAAATAGGCTAAGCAAGTATTAGCACTTGTCGCTTGGCTAAGGCCGCTGCAAGGCTTGCTTGAGGTGAGCATGTTAATTGAGCCAGAATTACAGCGGCCTTTAGCATCGAGTTGTAACCATGCCCCTTCGTGTATGTATATTACACCGGGCATACAATCTGAGTTGATTTTAGCTCCACATAGCGTTGTACCACGCTCATTATAGACCTCGATAATATCGCCATCTTTTACGTCCCTTACTTTTGCGTCAGTGGCATTGATCATGGCTATTTGTCGGCCTGTTACAGACTCGTGGGAATTGACTTCGGTATTGGCCATTTGCGAATGGAGTCGCATCCAAGGGTGTGGGCTGAGCACTTGAACTTGTCCCTCTTTTGCATTCCCTAGCCACTCAAATGGCGGCATCCACTTAGGCATTCCTGGACAATCTGCGATGTTAAAGGAGTCGACAGTTGAGCTATACAGTTCAATTTTGCCCGAAGGTGTGTGTAGAGGGTGCTTGTTAGGGTCTTGATAGAATTCAGCATGACGAATATAAGCATCCGCAGCTTTTGGTGTGGCTAAATGGCTGATGCCCTTGTTCCAGAAGGTATCAAAGTCATCGGGGCCGTCGGAGTTTTCATAGGAGTGACGCAAATGCTCCATCATGGTTTTGCCGCCAGTGTACTGGTCATGGACATTAAACATGAATGCAAGTCGCGAGAAAATCTCATAGTCATCTAAGCTTTCGCCAACTGGTTCAATAACCTGCTTCATCGCGTAAATTTTATTATTGCTATAGGTACCACCAGAGCTCATATCGTTACGCTCAAGTGTTGTGGTTGAGGGGAGTACGATATCGGCATAGCGAGAAGAGGCGCACCACCATGGGTCTTGGCAAATTACCGTATCGACTTTTTCTAAGGCTTTAATTAGTTCGTTGGTGTTCTGTTGATGGGACATTAAGTTATTGCCAGAATTATAAATTAACTTAGTGTCAGGGAAGGTTTTAGGACTGCCATCACGACTAAAGGCTTTACCGGGATTATTGAGCATGTCTGAAATCAACACAACGGGAACTGTCTTGGTGACAGGGTTTCGTCCTTGAGATAATCCGATAGGCATGCGCATACCTGATTGCGGCATTCCACCACAGCCATAGTGCCAACTAAAGCCGCAGCCCACACCGGGTTTACCTATTTTACCCGCCATGGCTGAGAAGTTGATGATTGCCCAATGGATCATCTCGCCATGATCGGCACGCTGCAGTGCCCAGCCAGCAGCAATTTGAGTGCGTTTAATCACCATTATCTCGGCAAGTTCAATAATTTGTGCTTTAGATAGTCCTGTAATGGCAGCTGCCCACTCTGGGGTTTTCTTTACTCCGTCTTCAGTACCGTCTAGGTAGGCAAGGTATTTATCAAAGCCTACGGTGTATTTATCTAAAAAGGCTTGATCATGTTGTTTACTGTTATATAAGTGATAGGACATTGCCGTAAACAGCGCGGTATCAGTACCGGGCCGTATGTGGATCACATCACTGCCAAGGTGAGCATCTGAATAGGTTTTTTGCGGGTTAATAGAGATAAATTTGATACCCTTTTTAGCAAAGGCTAGCCAATGCTGATGCATCTGATGATCTGCAACGGTAAACTCAATACGATTGGTCTTAAAGGGGTCGCAACCGACAAAGATAAAGACTTGGGTATTCTTCCCGATAACTTCCCAAGCAGTCTGCGGAGAGTAAACCTCTAAGTCACCAATTATGTGGGGTAAGATCACTTCTGATGCGCCAGCAGAATAGTCCCCGCTACAGCTACTTTGCCCTCCGATAAGATTAAAAAAACGTCCTTGTAACGTTTGTGGCCTCATTAGCCCTGAATGTGACCAGCCGCCGTATGAAGAGCTAAAAATAGCTTCATTACCGTGCTCTTGTATGGTTTTAGCAATGGCATAAGAAGTGAGTGCAATAGCGGTTTTCCAGTCAACTCGCACAAAAGGTTCTTTACCACGAAGATGTGGTTTATGGTCACCTAATGGATTGTCATAAAAGGACTTACGTACCATGGGATACATCACTCGAGTGTCACTATAGGTGCGACCTAAAACACCTTTAGTTAGCATCTCTGTAGGGAATTCATCAATATCATTGATGGGCTGAATGCCAATGAGTTTGCCGTTTTTAACCACGGCTTTGAATGGACCGTAGTGAGAAGCATGATGGATAACTTGGGTATCATCTGCAAATACTTTGCTCGCAGGGAATAAAGTCAGCCCTTGGGCAGCGAAAGCTGAGGCTAATGAAGCTTTCAAAAAGTGACGTCTTGATATTGCCATGTTTTATTCCTAATTAAACTGCCTGCAACCCCGCTTATCGTGCTCCCCATATCGTCACTGTTCGAATGGGGTTTCTGTCATCAAATAGCGGATTCTTGTGTCTGTTTTTTAAACTTTAACTATCATTATTGTAGTTCAAGATAAAAAGCTGACACGGATTAAAAAGATGGAATATCAATATGAAGAGAGCTTGGCATTTTCTTACTAAACCGAGTGCTAAATACTCGGTTTTTACTATTGCGCTTATTGCAGTCGTTATGACTCTTGTTGGTGTGTTTGCGTTTCATGAGTCGGTTGAATATAGCTCGAGTACCGAGTTTTGTGTTTCCTGTCACTCAATGGATGAGAACTACAACGAATATAAAAATACTATTCACTTTAAAAATGCCGCAGGAGTCAGGGCTGAATGCCGTAATTGCCATATTCCGGAGGATAACCCGATAGACTTTCTTAAAGCTAAGATTGGCGGTTTAGGTGATATCTATAGCGAGTATATTTCTGGTGATATCGATACGCCGTTAAAGTTTGAGCAACATCGGCAAAAGATGGCTGAAGATGTTTGGAAAATGATGGCCGATACTAACTCCGCGCCTTGTAAAAGTTGTCACACTTATGATGCTATGGATCATGCTAAGCAATCGCCTGCTGCCGCAGCCGCGATGACTGGCGCAGCAGCTAAAAATATGAACTGTATTGAGTGCCATAAAGGAATTGCACATCAATTGCCTATTGTGAGTGAGAAGTTCCATGAGGTGTTTAAGCAGTTAAAAGCTAACTCTGCTATAGCGCCGTCAGTCGCTACGCTTTATACCTTAACTGAGAAACAACTCTATCCTAGCCCAGATGAAAGCGGTACCAATCAGGGAGTGCTTTTGCCAGCGTCTGCAGTAACGGTATTAGCGACCCAAAATGGTATGTTGCAGATTAAATTTTCCGGCTGGCATGAAAAGTCTACGCAAAGTGGCGTTATTAACCAAGAACTTGGCAAGTTTATCTATGTTGCTAAGTTGAAAGAATCCGCTAAAGCAACCGAGAAGCTTATTCAAGAAAAGGTTGATCCCTTAACTGGATTGCTATGGCAACAAGTAGAAGTAACAGCTTGGATAACTCAGGCTTACTTGCAGCCTAATATCGACTCTGTTTGGCAATATGCGAAAGGCATGTACAACGAAACCTGTAGTGCCTGTCATGCCGTGAAAGATCCAGATTTTTTGCCAGCTAATAAGTGGATAAGTACGTTAAAGTCGATGAAGCCTTATAACTCTCTTACGCCGACAGAGGAGCAGACACTGCTAAAGTATCTGCAAGTGCATGGGAAAGACATAGCGAAGTTAAACTGACCCTGAAGTGTTTTTTATGTATAGAGTTGAAGATATAAAATATCAGCATAGGGTAATAATAGTAAGTGAAGTACGAATCTTATGGTGAAGCACATCTAAGAGTCCTGTGCATGGGACTCTTGCCTTAAAAGCTATACACCACGAAGGCTTGCTTAGTTTCTCCTATGGAGGACACCAAGAAAAGTTCGGGTTAGTTTTTCTTGGTGACTTTTGTGCCCTCAGTGATTAATTTGTCTCTTTAAACATTATTCGTTTTCTCAGGGTAACATCTATAAGTTGTCGGCCTAACCCGAGCTTCTATAGTGGTTCAGGTACGGAAGTTATCAAGCCTGAACGCCTTCATTTTTTGATTGAACACTATGAACTATGATCCCGTAATAAAGTGCTGCACCGCAATAAGCAATAACAAAAAGGTCAGTAATAGATAGGCCGTAAAAGATAGTTAATATAGTATCAGTGATAAAAGAAGCGTAAATAGCACAAGCAAAAATTCGTACACTTGGTTTTGAGTCTGCATAGTAAAAAATTACACAAATTAATAATAAGCATATAAAAAAGAAGCCCCAAAAGAGCATCATTGCTAAATTGCTTTCAAAACCTAACTCTATTTTTATGCTTTCATAAATCATATCTAAATATTCACTTCCGAAGAAGCTAGCCATATAAAATTGGCTAATAAAGTAGATAAAAATGAGAAAGACAAGCAGTATACAAATTATCAGGGATACGATATTGAGAGCCTTAAATATGCTGTCTTTTGTTTTATCGAATTGATAATCTGTGATGAGTTCTTTTAAAGGAAGCTGTGGTAGTTTATCGCTTATATTTTTGGGAAATAGAGGCTGGTTTTTATATATCAGCATGGCGTTATGATAGAAAACGATGGCTGCAATCACTTCAATGATAAAATAGCCAATGCTGTCTGCAATACCTGTAATAAATATTGAATCATAAAGTCCTATGGTTGCTGCAATTGCCCCAATAGTGACAGGGATTTTGTATTGTTGAGTCAGTATTAACATCAGTGCAGCTATAATAAATAGGGCCCCCTCTAGTGCTAAAGCTGAGCTAATAAAAATGTCGAACTCCCATAGGTTTATGCCAAATCCTAAACATAGAAATACAAATAAAATTTGTTTGATACTCATTCCGAATCCATTTTGTTATGTAAATATCCTTAAAACTGATTGCAGGTACTTGCTATAAAATCAATCAGTTTGGCTCGGCCTAGGCCGAGCTTTTGTTTATATCATTTTTGTTCTGACCCTTAAAACAGGTGACCATTAAGCCATAGGTGGCAAGCAATACTCGCTGCATAACCAAGGGCAATTACTGGCATCCATTTCAGGTGGCCAAAGAAGGTGTATTTACCGTGGGCAGCGCCCATTAGTGCCACACCTGCGGCTGAGCCGATAGATAACATGCTACCGCCCACTCCAGCGGTTAAAGTGACGAGTAACCAGTTACCTAGGCTAAGCTCTGGCTGCATGGTTAATACTGCAAACATAACTGGAATATTATCGACAATGGCCGAGAGTATGCCGACCATCACGTTGGCCCAGATTGGATCCCACTGGTTATACATTACATCTGATACCATGCCTAAGTAACCCAATAAGCTTAAGCCGCCCACACACATTACCACGCCGTAGAAAAACAATAAGGTGTCCCACTCTGCGTGTGATACACGTTTAAATACGTCAAATGGTACCACTGAGCCTAAGCGTTTTAGTGCCGCTTCATCTTTATTGGCCATTGCAACGGCTTTCTTTTTCTCAAGTGAACGTGGCAGAGTCTTGCGTAGGTAAAAGCCAAAGAACTGTAAGTAACCTAAGCCCATCATCATGCCGATCACAGGTGGGAAGTGGACCAACGCATGGAAGCTAACTGCAGTTGCGATAGTGAAAATAAATAGCGCAACAATGCGTTTGGCACCGCGTTTAAGCTCGACTTTTTCATTAGCGCAATTAGGTTTAGTTTTTGGCACAAAGAATGACATGATGACCGCTGGAATAATGTAATTAACCAGAGATGGGATGAGTAGATCACTAAACTCAATAAAGCTGACTAGACCGGCTTGCCAAACCATTAACGTGGTGATGTCACCAAAAGGACTAAATGCGCCACCCGCGTTGGCGGCAACCACGATATTAATACAGGCGATATTAATAAATTTTAAATTATCACCGCCGACCTTCATTACGACTGCGCACATCAGCAGGGCGGTAGTTAGGTTATCGGCGATAGGTGAGATCACAAAAGAGAGAAAGCCCGTTAGCCAGAATAAGGTTCTGAAATTAAACCCTTTACTTACCATCCATGCTTGCAAGCTATCAAATAGGCGACGCTCTTCCATCGCACTGATATAAGTCATTGCCACTAGCAAGAACAGTAATAGCTCTGAGTACTCGAGCAAGTTGTGTTCTAAAGCTTGCTTTGCCACCTCTATTTGGCCTTGCTGTTGATAGGCAAAACCTATCATTAGCCAGATAATGCCGGCTGCTAATAGTACCGGTTTTGATTTACGTAGTTGTAAATACTCCTCCCCCATTACTAAGCAGTAAGCCAGAAAGAATATAATTAATGCTGCATAGCCTACGCCGGACTGGGTTAGATCTAACCCGGCTTCACTGGCAAAGGCTGGCGTTGCCAACCCCCAGAATAATATGGCTAATATTAAGTGACTGACTTTCATGTGACGACTAGGCTCCTTGCGGCATAGAGGAATGTTCAACCTATACATCAGGACTTCAACAGAGCTTGCAAAGAACGTAATGTTAAGTGCTGGTTTTAAAATTGTTGCGCATTCTAGCGTGAATGAAGAGAACAATACAGGTGAATACTGTATTTGTAGTTAGGACTTTAGTGGATAACTTAGTTTGAACAGCTATCAATTCTTAAGTTAAAAAAGGCTGTTAGCTGAGATTAGCGAATAATTGCTTGAAGTCGCTTGGAATTTAAAATTGCTGAGAAGTTAGAAGATTTATAGATAGGTGCGGTGTTAATGCAACCGCGCCTAACGTTTTTTGTAAGATAGAAAACGAGTTAACAGGGGAAAGTGAGTCGGCAATAATTTTTAGCGGCTCATATTGCTAGCTTCCCATAAACTTGGCGATAAAGTTTCCAACGTTGCCAAAGCTTGCTACGCCCATACCAATCACAATTAGCACGCCCATAATTGATAGGTAAACTGGGTGCTTGTAGTCACCAACAATGTCTTTGCGGCGAGTGGCGGCAAGCATAAACGCCAGTACGATAGGCAAAATTAAGCTGTTAATCAGGCCTGCCAACATCAATAATAAAATTGGCATATCCATTAATACTGTGCCAGCACTGGTAATAACGATAAAGCCAATACAGCATGCTTTTTCTTGGCGTTCAATTACCGGGAACAGGGTTTTAACCAGCGAAACAGCCATATAAGAATTACCCACCACAGAGGTAATCGAGGCGACAAACAGTACAAGACCAAAAATGAAATAACCTAGGTCGCCAGCACCTTGCTTGAATGCATCGGCAGCAGGGTTGCTGGTATCTAAAACACCACCAGCGGCAATAACGCCAAACACAGCTAAAAACAGCAAAATGCGAATAATCACTGCAATTGATATCCCAGCCCATGCAGCTGTTTTAATCGCACCTATGTTGTCTTTGCCTTGCAGGCCAATATCAACCAGTCTTTGTGCGCCAGTGTAGTAACCACCTACAGCACCGCCCACGATAGTGAGAGTTGGTAAGATCAGACTGCCAACGTCTGCAGGCATCACCGCTGCCGTTAAGGTTTCTCCCATAGGTGGTAGGCTAGTCATAGCAACATAAGCGATTAGGATTATCATAAATAGGCCTAAATAGCGCGCCATCTGATCCATACGCCTTGAGGCGTTATGTAAAACAAACAATAAGCAACCGACAACGCCTGTGAATAGCGCCCCCCATGTTGTATCGACACCGGTGAGCACATTCAGACCCAGCGCCGCACCGCTGACATTACCAAAGTTAAAAGCTACGGCGCCAAGGGCAAGCAAAATACCAATAAAGTAACCAGCGCCAGGGGCAATCTTATTTGCGATATCTTGGATACGTAAACCAGAAACACCCACAATGCGCCATAGGTTCATCACAATCGCAAAGGTGATAAACATGGAGGCAAAAACAGGAAACGCCATATCTATCTTATAGATATTTGTGAATACCGCTGTTTGAGTTAGAAAGCCTGGACCAACAGAGGTCATTGCCATTAAAAAGGCAACGCTAATGATCGCTTTATTCTTCCAAGAGCTAGAAACTGATGTGCTGGAGTTGTTGTTTATTGTTGTAGTTTGGCTGGTCATACTGTTCTCAAAATGGTTGTCTCTCACTTTATAAAAATAGAGAAACAACTGACCGAGATCAGCTGATATAAAGCAAAAAACAAAGATAGGATATGCCGCAGCGGGCCGTTTTTTGCTGGGGGCGGATATTAATGACTCACTAAAAACAAGTCAACCGTTTATAGATAAAATTCAGGTGTTTATTTCTAAAGCCAACTAAACTAGCCAACAGTGCTACCGCTATCACGTTTTGCTTTTGGCTTTGATCGGTATAGTTCAACTATTCTCTGTTGTTATTGGATGTAGAGCTGGAGATTAAGCTGAATTATTGGCGGAGTGAAACGAATAGAGCAGCAACGTTAAGCTATTACTTTAGTATTTATCTATATAAAGCCGCTAGAATATAGCGGCTATTATTAAAGGCTGCTTTTTAGTTAACAGTTAGTCTGGTGAGCTGAAGCAAAGTTTGCCGCAGTGATAAATATATAGTGCTGCGGGATCTCTATCGTCGACTTGCGAGTTGGCGAGAAACGTTGTTTGCTAGCATCCACCTCAAAGCCAAACTTCAGTAGACTTTTAATCGATGGTTGGTTATCTTCGCTCACATAACAATAGACTTCATCGAGTTGTAAGACTTTAAAGGCAACACTTAATAACTGTTGCTTGATAAAGTGGTTGAGTCCTTTACCTTGATATTGACCCGTGAGCCAAGTACCAATTTCTGCGCGTTTCTCAGTAACATTGATATTTTTGAGGCGGGTAAAACCAATCACATTATGGCTTGCGCCGCACTTTATTGTGAATAATAAGCAGTCGCTATCACTCAGCACCCTGTCAAAATAGCTGTCAAAGGCGTCGGTAGTATCTTTGGGAAACCGTGCAAATCGCCAAATATCAGGATCCATTCCAATGGCCTTAAGTGCTGTAATATCTTCAGCAACTAAAGGAGAAATATAGGCATTTTGCTGCATAAATGAGCTGCAAAGAGTTTGCGTAGCAGCCACATATTTTTCGAGGTAATTATCCATAAGATGCGATAGATGATTTATTGGTTGAACATTGTTAATTAGAGATCCTGATAATAGCAATTGATACTACTCATTAGCTAGTAAACTCAGCTTGCTATGTTAAGTTTGATAACTGGCGCACATTGAACTATGAATGTAGTTATAACGAGGCGATAGCCGGTGTTTTTAATCTTGCTTTGGGCGTTTCTTCGCTTGAGCAAAGCCCCTGTATTGCCTACAATAGCGCACTTTTTATTTACAGCAATTTTTACTATAGGCCAGAATTATGTCTGACACTACAGCACAACCAGCTTTACCAGATCGTCTTTCAGTTAACCCACGTAGCCCACACCACGTAGAGGCTATTTTCGAGTTCGATATCGGTATTAAAGTGAACGGTAAAGAGCGTTTCGATGTTGAAGAATACTGCATCAGCGAAGGTTGGGTTAAAGTGCCATCTCACAAAGCACTAGACCGTCGTGGTCAACCGCTGATGATTACTGTAAAAGGCACTGTTGAAGCTTTTTATAAGTAATAACATGCTTGACTGAAAAGGCCGCTATTGCGGCCTTTTTTGTTGGTGTCAGTTAATTTATGTAGTGTTTTTATAATGGCTGGTATTATTCAAGTAATGATTGCCATAGTCGTTAATATTGTCTTGCTGATATATTGCTTGATATCAAATCTCACCAGATTCAGTAGAGGGGCTTAATGTCTTTAGCCAAAATTATTGCCAGTATCATTTTAGTTGTTTCTCCTGCAGTCACTGCCAGTACTCCGCAAACTTTAGCGTCAAATGCGCCCTTGGCTAAGCAGCTACCTCAGCCGCCGATACAGTTGATAAAAGCCTACCCATCAGGAGCTGTGGTTGAGCTTAACAATGCTCAAGCTTTAATGGCTGAATTTAATCAAGAAAACTATCAACTCGAGTCAGTTATTAATACACGTCAGTTGCCGCGTTATTTTGTTGAAAACTTGCCACCGAATCTAAATGATTTGCCCGTACAGCAAAAGATTTCACTGTTTATTCGCTTGCTATTACCCACGATTAAGGCGGTTAATCAGCAAATACTTACCGTCAGATCCCAAGTGATTGAACTTGAAAAAAAGCCTAAATCACAGTGGTCTGCAGCCGAGCAGAACTGGTTACAAGGTTTGTTTGATAGCTATGTGGTTAAATCAGCTCGAATAGACGATTTATTATTACAACTCGATATTGTGCCTAGCGGTATGGTACTCGCCCAAGCCATTGATGAGAGCGGATGGGGCAGTAGTTATTTTGCGGTTGCGGGGAATAATTTGTACGGTGAACATTTATCTGCCAGTGGTGGTGAGTATTTAACAACACCAGGTGGACATGTAAAAGTCGCTGCATTTTCTAATTTATATCAAAGCACTGCGAGCTATATGCATAACCTTAATACAACGCTAGCCTACCAAGAGCTAAGATTACTGCGCAAACAATTACGCGGCCAGAATAAGTTAAATGGTGATGAATTAGTGCAAGCATTAACCCATTATTCAACTCGTGGTGAAGCGTATGTCGATAACTTAAGAGCTTTGATTAAACGGCATCGTTTAGATGATTTTAATGAGGCTAAATTGACAGGTACAGCCAGTATTCGTTACCGTTTTAGCACTCCAGTAAAGCAATCAGCCCAATAGTTGCTGATAGTCTGCAGTGAATATATAAGCCTACGAATAAGAGATATGTTGTGGATTCGATTACACAAGCGGCGCTTGGCGCCACAGTGGCTGGTGCTATGGCCGGTAAACGCTGCAATGGTAAAGTATTGCTCGCTGGTGCGTTGCTGGGCACTTTACCCGATTTAGATGTATTTATTGATTACGGTGATGATATTAGTAATACCGTAAAGCATCGTGGATTTTCCCACTCGCTACTGATTTTATTGCCGTTCTCCTTGTTATTGGCTGGATTAATCCAACGGGTTAAACCTGTTGCTAACTGGTCGTTTTCTAGGCTGTGGTTGCTTATTGCTGCTTGCCTAATTACTCATCCATTGCTCGATAATTTCACCAGTTATGGCACGCAATTATTGTGGCCAATAGCAGGCTACTTCTCCTTGTCGAGCGTGTTTATTATTGACCCTTTGTATACATTGCCGTTATTGATAGCGATTGGATTTGGTTTGGCGCGAAAATCGGCATTGAGTCGATATTGTGCTATCGCCCTATGTGTTTCATCGATGTATCTTGGTTGGAGTTTAGCGGCCAAGGCTTACATTGAGCAACGTGCTGCAGCAAGCCTCGATACCTTGGGGATTAATGCTGATGCGGTGTTTATTACGCCTACCCCTTTTAATACTTTGCTTTGGCGTATTGTGGTGCTTGATGGTGAACGTTATTGGGAGGGGCTTGCATCTGTGCTGGATGCCGAGCAAGAGGTTGAGTTTATTGCACAAAGGCGTGGTAGTTGGCCGTTGCCTGTAGAGCCTGAGCATTTGCAGGCATTAAAAACCTTTACCCATGGCTTTGTGCGGTTTGATCAGCAAGATAAGCAGTTAGTCGTTGCTGATTTACGTTTAGGCATGTTTGGCAATTTAGCTTTTAAGTTTGTCTTTGCCGAGCAAGACAGCGCTGGGCAATGGCAACCTATAGTGCCGACTCGTTTAGCTCAAGGGGAGCTTAAAGGTGATTTTAGTAAGCTAAAAGATAGAGCCTTAGGTGATCAGCAAATTAATGCAAGTTTAGATCTGTGTCCCTCACCTTGTGGTTTAAACGCCTCACAACTTAATGATTAGCTAAGTAAACGAGCCGCTAACGATATAGCGGCTCTCTTTTAGTTATTGGCTATTTGTCGCCTTCATTCTTGTTGATAAGCAATATAATCAACAGCATACCAAAGAAGGTAACAATACTGACCTGCAAGGGGCCTGAGATCTCAAAGCCCATTTTACTGCCATTGAGAATATCGAAAATATCCTTTAGTGCACCGATAGATATTAACGCCATTGAGCCTGAAAGGATCCGGGTAAAGCGCTTACTGTTGCGAGTGCGTAGCTTGTCATAAAGCTTAGCAGTTTCGGCAATGATCTCTTTTTGACGGTATTGGATTTTGTCTAAGGTTTCTTGCGTGCGAGTATGTAACTTCTCGAAATCCATATGATGAAATACCTTTTGGATCATTCGAGTATGATCGGGAAAGGTCATCATGCTGCCAGCACTAATTAAGTCTAATAGCCAATGTGCATCGTTAGTAAATTGCTTTAAACAGTCACCTTCATCGGTGAGCTTTTTAACATGGGCTCTGAGTTTAGCTGCAGAAATATCTTTATCTTTTAGGCTAGGCACTGCCTGCTCTAAGTTAATCTTTAACTGTTTATCGAGCAGTTTATTGGTTAAATGAAACAGGTTGTTTACCGCCGCAGCAACTTCCATCATTTCTGCCGACTGCTCTAGCACCCAGTTTGGTTGCTGTAATAGCCCTAAAACACATTCGTGGTGATTGGTAAAAACAAACTCATCCTGGTTATAGCAATCGCGATTAAGGTTATGTTGTTCGCTGGTAACTGTGCGTAGACACCAGTCATCAACCGCGCTGCGCAGTTCTCGCTGTGGTAGCACGAAAGCTGGATAGGCAAAATGTGATTTTAAGGATTTTGCTGTAACCGAATGATCGCGCCCGTCAATTCTTTCAACGACTCTATCTAGCAAGGTTGAAACAAAGCGATTTTCAGAAGGGGTAAAAATTAATAGGTCTTCAACTTCTTGTTGGTAATGTGCGTAGTGCGAATTCAGTAAGGTGGCAAGCTCACTAAATCTTTGCTGAGCAAAGTCCTCTAGTAGTCCCACCTGTTGCTCATGCCAGCGCATATCTTGATCCATAGCAAAGGGCGTGCCTAAAGACATTGCATGACGCACGCCGCTGGCGCTGGTGTCGTCTAGCGGGGCTTTAAGGTTAAGTGCAAAAATGCCCATAGGGTAATAAATCAGTTCAACGTCAAAGTTAAGCTGCTTATTGTTGGCGTTTCTATTACGAAACGGCATGCTCAGGCTTGGTAGTTGCCATGAATAGATATCTTCAAAGTCTTTGGCTATGCCAGCCCAAATATCGTTGAGCATGTTACTTTGTGGCGATTCGGCGCCCCAGTCAGCTAAATGCAGGGGATGCACTGCTGGTGGGCTAGCAACAATATTGCTTAAGGTTTGTCTTAGCTCTCGAGTAATCAGATGATTGACGTTGGCAAAGTAAGATATGCTGATAGAGCCTCGCTCGACATAAAGCTCACCAGATCCTGTTTGCCTGTTTTCACTAAAGAAGGTTAACGGCGGCCATAATGCTTCAAGATCCGTAGACATTATGTATTTGTCATCAGCGGTTAATGCACTTACAGCCTGTAAAAATTTAGGTCGTAATTCAGCCATTTGTGTGGTTAGTAGCGCTGGTTCTCCCCAGCGTATTGCGTAAAGCTCGGCAATAATACTCACTCCATTGTTAAAGTGCTGGTAGGCAGCAAATTCGGCGTTTAGGTGCTCAGCGTAAAACTGTCGTTCAAATTCATTAAACTGATGAGTGATAGCTTGTGCAGCAGCTAGGTGAGTTTCGATATTGTTAGCTGCATCAGACATTAACCAGTCTTGGCTGGTATAAATTCCACGGTCAATGTAACAAATATCTATTTGAATGGCGGCAAACTGCTGTAGGACTTTAGTGATGCCGCACTGAGGCAACACTTCAAGGGCGGTAATACTGGAGCGAACCAAGGTTTCGGCGTGCAGATACCAATTACTTTCTTCTACTTCGTGGCGGGCATAGCTATAACAGGCACAAAAGACTAATAGTGTTTCAGCTGGAGCAAGAGTCTCAAGCTGTTTAGCGTTAATAACCGCTTGCTGCTCAAACTGATTAACGAGTGCGAATGCCGCAGATTGGCGCTGTTGTAAATTCTTTTTGGCCCAGTGGAAACCTTGCTCAAAATCTTCGGCGCGAATGTATTGAAAGAATTGTTCAAGAATAGATTGCTGCTGTGTGTCTCTATCAAGTGTCATGAGTCTTCCTTGGAGAGTATGTGGCTTCGCTGCTGTTTGAGTCTCGGATCCGTGGGTGTTAAGTAATAACTATTAATAAAAATATGTTCAACCATTTGCCATATCTGGCTTGGAGAAGGGGCAGAGCTATGACTAGGAGCGTGATACATCAGCGCCATAGGAGCTGAGCCCATGTCATCATAATGCGGTGATAAATAGTCGATATCAAAAGCGTTAAAGCCAAGTTTTTGGTAAAACTTGGCTGGCCCTGATTCTGCTTCAACCAACAATAAAATGCGTGTTGTTTGCTGCTCAATAAACTGAAACAGTTCGTCGCATAATAGCTTGCCTAGGCCTTGTCCTTGATGACTTGGAGCTATAAATAAGTAGCCAAGTAACGCAAATCCTTGCTGGGGGTAAAGCTCGGTAATTGATACGCCATATACTTGGTTAGCATCACAAAGCACAATACAGCGCGAGCTAGCGCTATCAATGGCTTGTTGTAACTCAGCTATTGGCTCACGTTCCCAATCTGGGAAGACTTGGCAGTATATTGCCATAGCGCTTTGCCATAATGCGCCGCTGGCTTGGGTAAGTTGTTTTATCTGCATGATTTATTATATTTTTATGTTTGATAAATCTTAGCAAAGCTTGCCTAAATCTTCGGCTAAAAACAATATTACCAAAGGCTTTTTCTTGGATTTTATCCACTTTATGTTAGCTGTGATGACGAGCTTAGTTGCCTCAATTGGTTATGTATATCGTTTCTATATTGGCTACGGCTTATATTGAAGTTAAATGCTGTTATAGGGGAAGGGCTTAATTTATTTAAATTTGTTAATTTCCTCTAGTTTATATTCGCCCTACTAAATTAGTCTTTTGTCGTGTACTACTAGTTAGATGTATAAATAATAAATGTTAGCGACAGAATATGTTATTTTTATATCAGCATAAACTTTATTAAGCTTGAAATAATTAGTCATAGGTTTTAGTGCTTTAATTATCCCTGTTCGATCACAGTTTATATTGAACAAGCTGATAGTATTTCAGCCCTTTTAATATGCCTATGTCGGTTAAAACGGTTTTAGTATGTCTAATATTTCCATCAAGCAATTACTTATCACGATTTTTATTAGCCTATTAATGATATTTGCCCTGTCGCTTGGGATTATCAAATACCATAGTAAACAATTAGAAGCGCAAATATACACCTTAGAGCATGAGAACCAGACGAGCGGCTTAATCGCTCAGTTACTCAATAAAGTTTCTGGGCTGCGCCGTGAGCAATTAGGCTATAGCCTGCGCCGAGTACAGGCTTCACCGATAAGTGAAGAATCACGTGAGTATTTGGATCAGCAGATTATTGATATTGATGACATAATTCTTAGCGCTCAGCAGACAGTTGGTGCTGAAACGTTAGCGAAGATTAACCGACTTAAACCTGCTGTGAATGAGTTTAGCCAGCTACATAAGCAGTTTTTAACCAGTGACAGCAATCAAGGCGCGGCTGCTGCAGGTGAAATGCTAAGCTCGATGGAAGCGTGGCATATTTACAATAATATCGAGCAAGGTATTTTTGTGCTGATGGAGCAACAAGCCGCTAAAGTCGCAGCAGCTAAGCACGAAGCTGACAAAGCAATGGAGTCATTAAATAGCACTACGATTATTGTCGCAATAATCTTTATTTTTGCGCTTGTGAGTTCCGCAGCCTTTTTATTAAGACGTATATTGTCGCCATTGCATGCGACTAAATCTGCACTATCTATGATTGCTGCAGGTGATTTAACCGCTAATATCGACATGACAAAGTTCAATAGCCGTGAGTTTAATGAAATGGCCAATGAATTACTGACAATGCGTAATCAATTGCAAGATATGATCTCACAAATTGGCGCGTCATCAATTCAATTGGCTGCGGCGGTTGAAGAGGTGAGTACTATTGCTGGTGAGTCTGCTAACGGCGTGGGGCAGCAACAATATGAGGTTGATCAGGTGGCAACGGCTATGACTGAACTGCAAACCTCGATTACCGAAATTGCCCGCAATACTAATCAAACTGCAGAGCAAGCGTTACTGGCGGTAAACGCGGCTGACAGTGGCAGCCGTGTGGTCGCTAATACTATGCTCGCTATTAACGAATCTGAATCTGAAATTACCGCAGTAAGTGAGGTAATAAGTCAGCTACAACAAGATACTGATGCAATATCAGTAATTGTTGAAGTGATTTCGGATATTACCGACCAAACTAACTTATTGGCACTTAATGCTGCAATTGAGGCGGCGAGAGCGGGTGAGCAAGGCCGTGGTTTCGCTGTGGTTGCAGATGAAGTGCGTACATTAGCGAGCCGCACTCAAAGCTCTGCCCATGAAATTAAAACGACTATTGAGTTATTGCAAAACCGCTCGCAAACCGCTGTTAACGTGATGAATTCGAGCAGAGATAAAATGAGGCATAGTGTTGAGCAGGCAAACTGCGCTAGCGTAGCCATTGGTGATATCAACACAGCAATTACCCAAATCAATGATATGGCGATTCAAGTTGCCAGCGCCACTGAGCAGCAAACAGCTGTTACAGAAGAGCTTAGTCAGAATATTATTAATATTAGTGATGCAGCTAGTCGAGTGAGTGATGGCACAGCGCAGGTGTCTCAGTCGAGTAATGAGTTAAGCCAGCTAGCGGTTAATTTGGCCGATATTATCCGTCGATTCCGCACGGTATAACTATTTGAGCACAATGTGACTTAGCTATAGATAAGTGTTAGTAGCGGCTGAATTCAATTGCAGATAGCCTCGTGGTGTCGGCTTTTGAGTTCGGTTTACTGCTTATATTGATCGCTATTCTTTATGAGGATTCTACTTTCAAACGAATTTGCTACTGACTATAGTCGCCATTAGCTCTCCTGTTTTCTCTATCTCTAGCGTTAACTGGATGACAACTAGAATACCTAGCTTGGCAGGCCTTTGTTTTTTCTTGTTTAGTTTAGCTGTTTTTATCCATATTAAGCTCGGTTAATTGATGCTTAAAATTTCTGCTTAAATCACGCATTTTTTATAGGGTTTTAAGAATAAAATCATATTCACAGCGTATTATATAGCCAGCAGATAAAAGTGAGTTCTATCGCAGGATTTTCGTCATAGTTTGTCGCTAATATAAGCAGCCGCTATGCAAGGTAACTTATTACAAGGAGTATTTATGGCCCTAAGTCATCAGCAAAAAGTGTATATACCCAAGGACGTTCGTAGTAATCAATATATCACCGCAGAAATTCTAGTAACTGATGCTCTGTTGGCACATTATCCTGATTATAAAACCTGTTATCAGACCCTAAGCCGCAGTATTTTTAAGTTGGCAGAGCAGCAAGAGATTTATAACGTGCACGTTATAACTAACGACAAGTTGCCAGTTGTACGTTTTCACACAGAAGCATACAGTTTTCCAACTGCAGAGCAGATTATCTTTTTTTACAATCCTGAATACCATCAGGCGCAAACCTTACACAGCAAAGATGATTATCGCGCCCGTAAGATAAGAATCGTATTCTTGGCAACGGGTGAAGATATTCGCAGTAACTCTGCAAATTTCCACATTAAGGTGCAGTCATTTTTATCAGCGCTAATGCCACAACTGCCTGAAAGTGAGCTTAAGGTTAAGATCCGTGATCACCAGCATCTGTCTTATGATCTCTTTGCTAAATCTAAAGGCAATAAAGAAAGTTACGGTTATAAGTTACGTTCAATCAGCAACCGCTATCAGGCACGTGAATGCCCATTGCCTGAAGGGCATGGCTCTTTATGCTATGTGACCGTAAAGTTGCCTTTAGGTCGTAAACTTAAAAACGCCTTGCTGGCAGCCGACACCGATGACTTCACGCCTTTATATCAAAAGCTCGAAGACAGCTTTATTGCGGCGACTGCAGGTAAACAGCTGAAGCATATTGCTATGGTTGCCAATGGCTTAACACCGCTTGTTCGTAACAGTAAGTACGATCAGGTAGATGGCACCGATGAAGTGCAAATGCTTGGTTTTGATCCTAATGTTGAGCAGCAACAGTTTATTCGCCATTGGGACGGTAATCGCCTAGTTGAAATGGTCAGCTTCACGATTGCTGCAGAGGTTAAGGATTCAAAAGAGGGCGGTTTAGGCCGTTACTTAAACCGCGTTGAAGAAGCACTGAAAAGCTTTATTGCAGAGCTTGAGTTTGATAAGTCGCGTGAAGACTTAATCGTTCGCTTCCATCAGCACATTAGTTATCAAGCACCGGCGCAATTGCTTGGTAAGTAAGCTTAAATTAACAATAAAACATGCCTTTGCTGGAAGATAATTTAGGTTTATCCAGTAAAGGCATTTTTCGTTATACGCTCGCACTAGTAAGCCTACCAAATATAGCCGTAGCTTAGTCCTATCGAGTCGGCACCATCGTTATGACTTGCCAGATCGGCATTTGAATAATGCATAAAGAACAAACCAATTTTGTGCTGTTCATTGACTATGACACCAACACCTATTTTATCTTCAAATAACCAATTTGAGCCTAAATTGCGGTCAAGGTAAATCGAGTTTTCAACGTAAGCCGCGCCAATACCCAGTTCAATGAAAATTGACATGGGTTCAAAATGCCATAAATAATGAAAAACAGGATTCAAGCTGACGACATGATTGGCTTGATGACCAACATCACCCCAGCGCTGTATTGAGGTTTCTAATCTTAACCCTATGTTATATGGCTTTAAAAAGTCATCAAGTATGGTTAAATCATGAGAGTAAGAAAGTCGCCAAGTATCACCTCGATTAGAGCCACTTTCTTTGGCTGGAACAACTCCATAGGCGAATTCGAGACTGGAGTTTGCCATGCTAGTCACAGTGAAAATTGACAATGTGACACACAAAAATATCAGAGCGAATATTCTCACCTTAACTCCTACAGGCACAAGCGCGCCATTAGTTAATAACTAGGCGAATCAGTATTAATACCAATCAGTATAAACATTTAGTCACTCAGCGAGAGTTTAGCGGTTTTGAGGCAAGGCAACGAGTAAAGGGCATAGTTGTTCTACGTTCAAGCTCGTTAACACGGCATCAGAATCGCTAAAACTCGCCATTTTGGAGCGTTTTGGGCTGCCTACTTCTGCGTTGATTAGCTTTATAAGGGAACAACCATTCTTGCAGCTATTCGCCTTGAATTAGTTTGCCAAAAATCGCTCTGAGTAGATCAAATTCTTATACTGATTGGTATAAGGTTAGTTGGTTTATGCTGTTTCTGATAAAGGCAATCAGTGGTGGTGTCGTTTTTATGCTGAACTGCATTTCATCTTGTGCTAAAAATGTCGTCTTAGTATAGAGTTACAAATTACTGCTGTTTACTCATCCCCATATTCGACAAAGGGTGTTGAGCTGAATATTTAGCACTGCAGCGCAGTGTTATGCATTTAATTCGGTTTATATTGAGGTTTACTTTGTCTGCTTTTTACCATAGTTGTCGCTACTTCCTTTTGCCGGTTTTATTTGTGGCTGGAGCATTGGCTGCCATCTCTTTTTATCAAGTCAATTTGCAGCAGTGGCAGCAGATCATCGATCAACTTCCTTATTGGCTGTTAACTGCAGCCATCATTATCGCATTGCAATTTAATCGCAGTCGCTTAGGGTATTTGGCACTATTACTACTGGGATACTATTTCTATAGCACTGAGCTTGCTAGCAGTGCAGAGCAACAGTTGTACTGGCAACAAATTCTGCTTGGCGGTGGCTTAGTGATTAGCTGGTTTGCATTTATTAAAGATAGAGGCGTGTTGTCGCCGCACTTCTTTATACGCCTAATTGGCATTACCGTATGCATGGCTGCCAGTTTTTTCTGGGTTTGGTTTAATACCGAATACCAACAACAATTGGATGATTATTTACCTGCCAATGGCCAGATTAACTTTCGAGTCTTGTTGCCTTTGTATTTATGTGTTTCGCTAGTGTGGATCCTTGGCTTGTGGCGGGCAAACTTAGTTCATACCTCCATTTTTATTAGTTTGATTTTATGGGGGGCGCACTTCCTAGCACCAGAGCTAGTGGCACTCTCGATATCGATGACCCTATTGGCCGCTCTGTATATATTAACCGTGCTGAGTGACTCTTATTTCTTGGCTTATCGAGATGAGTTAACAGGATTAGCATCGCGCCGAGCATTATTTAATTTGGTGCTGTCATTAGGGCGAAAGTATAGTGTGGCTATGGTCGATATTGATCATTTTAAGAAGTTTAACGATACCTATGGTCACGATGTTGGCGATCAAGTATTGAAATTAGTGGCGAGCAAAATCGCGGCGGTTCGCGGCGGTGGTAAGGCATTTAGATATGGTGGTGAGGAGTTCACCATTATATTTTCTCGTAAAGATGTGCAGTCGGTATTAGAGCACCTTGAAGCAGTGCGAGAAGCTGTTGAAGACTATGACATTGTGCTTCGAGATGAACAACGTAAGAGCCAGTCTAAAGCGACTCGAAGTAAAGACCAGAGTCGAAATCAATTTAAAACGGTAAGTGTTACTATATCCATTGGGGTTGCCGAACATGAAAATGGTGAAACCTTTGAGCAAACCATGAAGCGTTCAGATCAAGCCTTATATAAGGCAAAGAAAAAAGGCCGTAACCAAGTTTGTAGTTAGTTTGTATTTATATAGAAGGCAGGTAAACATTGAGCGACAACATTAGCATTGCACTGCCTTCATTAATTCACAGAATAGGTCGTGAGCCAGTAAAGCATGCGCAACTTATTGCAAAGCAGTACCGCTGTGAGTTAAAGCGGGTGCGTCGCTCGCGAAACTGGGCGCTAACAGGAGTGCCGATGGCTGTGCAGCAATTTAGCGCAGAGCTGAAGCAGGTATGCTTAACCTCCCCGCAGAACAATACAGCAGATAACCTGACGTTGAGCCCGCAAAAACTGACTTATTTAATTCAAAAAGTCGATACCGCATTACTTGGTCATGCTGATAAATTAGAGCCCTTAGCTGCGAAGCTGGTTCGATTGATAACGGCTAATCCTAATATCACTTTAGCTGAATTGATGCATTTAACTGATTGCAGTTTAAGTGAGGCAAGGGCTGCGCGATTTGATGCTGACTCTTGGTAGTGTCTTTAGAACAATCCTTTTATTATTGAGACTTGAGGAGCATTTGGTTTTGCAGCTTTTAGTTCAGTATATCGGCATAGAGTTCGGTCACAAACTCAATAAACGCTCTTACTTTTGGGATTTTGGCGCGACTCTTTGGGTATAGCGCATAAACATCAACTCCCTTTAATCCCCACTGCGGTAGCACTTGCACTAGTTTGCCTGTCTCTACAGCTGTTTTGCATAGATACGCTGGCAATATTCCTACACCTAAACCATCAATAAGTGCTTGCTTGAGCATGGCGTAATCATCAACAAGTAAGCGTGGCTTTTGTTTGATCAGTTGTTGCTCACCTTGCTCTGAAGTAACTGACAGCCGTGGATCATTATTGGTTGGATTAATGATTAATAATTGATGTTCAGCGGGTGAAGCAAGAGCTCCCAAACTTACGATTTAAATAGGCCTGTAGCAGGCCTATTTTTTAGCTGATTGGTATTAAATTAATCTAAAGCAATCAACCTGAGTAGCGGGATTAACACTTAAAGTAACTTGCTAGAAATATGCGATAAATGCTGTTCAAGCTCATCTTCAGTTGTCGGTAAAGATTCAAGCTCAAAGGTCAGTGGCTTACTGCCATTAAGCATAAAAACAGAGCTTTCACCGTGGTCATAGTGAAACCATTTTCCATTAACGCAAAGATCGGTATAACAATTTGGTAGCAGTTCCATAGGGCACCTTTATATTTTAGGTTTCATTATTTTCTTATTGGGATAAAACGGCCTTTTGTGAACTCGCTTTGAAAGCTGAATTTTAATTGCGTGATCAGGCTCACCTTTATATGACCTTAAAAGCGTTAGGTACTCATTGATCTAAATCAATAGCTACAAAGTTAATGAGTTTTTGAGTCGCATTCTTCGACACAAATCTCTATCTGTCTGGGTTTTAAAAGGAGTTTTTAGCGTTTTGTATAAAAACTGTCGCTCCTTGTAGTCAATGACACCATTTTTAATGTTTTAAAGCTCAACTCCAGCACTTTTGCACAATATTTGTGCGTTTATTCATCTCCTGCTATTGCTCAATTGCTTGTGATAAAAAGCCTGCTTGAACTCAAATATGCAAAGGAATACTCTTAGCTCGTTCGAGTTTGAGCCATAGGCTCGCAGTGATTTTGCTAATGTTTACAGGTTTTTACGCTTGCTTTGATACTAACCAGGCAGAAATAAGAAAATGAGGTTTACATGCTTAGCAGTAATATTTTCGATGGATTGGAACTAGAAGATGTTTTACGTGAATATCTTGCTGGATTAGATGATTATGACGAGCCCTATTTTATCAGTATCAAGCTAAATATCTGCAGCGAAAGCGCGATAAAAATGCTGATCCCCAAACTTGATCATCTAGATGATGATATATACGCCTTTAAACTAGATAAACAGCTGTTATTACTCAGTCTTGAATGTGAAGTTGACGAGGTCAAATCACTTGCCAATATCTTACTTAGCGCCTTTGCTGAGAATGATGTTATCGCGCAAATCGCAGTTTTTCATCACAACTGCTTAGGAACTCCGATTGATACCTTTAAGTGGTCAACACAGCTGTTAGAAGAGTTAATTGATAAATCACCTAGTGAGTCGGCTGTAGAGTTTAATGATTTTAGCGACCGCAGCAATTGGCCTGGTTTGAGCGCCTATGTTGAAGGACGAGATCCTGATTTTGGCGCTGATATTAGCTATCACTATGATGAGAGCGACGAGGACGATGATTTTGATGACGATGACGACGATCGTTTTGATGAAAATGGCTTCGATGAAAAGGGTTTCAATGAAAGCGGTTTTACCGCGCTTATTCAAGCCATTTTAGATGACGATTGCGCCGCCGTTAGACGTCAGCTCCTTGCTGGTGAGGATGTGAACAAGCTTGACTGGTATAACAACACACCGCTTAATCATGCAGTTAAAAGTAGTACGCCCGAGATTGTGAGTTTGCTACTTGAGGCGGGTGCTAATCCAAACCAAGTGGGCAGCTACGGAACCACAGCGCTTTATATTGCTAGCTATAACGGTATGTTGTCGACGATTAGGCAATTGTTATCTAAGGGCGCTGATGTAAACGGTACAGTGGATGAAGGTGAAAGCTCGCTGATGGCGGCAGCAGGAAATAGCACTGCAGAGGTTGTGGCGGTATTACTGCAAGCTGGGGCAGATATTAATGCACTTAGTGAAAATGGCAATACAGCGCTTATTCATGCGGTTATGGCTCGCTATAGTGAACGCAAAGCGATTGTTGAACTGCTGCTTGCTAATGGTGCCGTAGAGACTATCAATCACGCGAATATGCATAATTCAACTGCAATGGATTTAGTCTTTGATTATGAGCACCATGAGCTAATCGACATATTAGCTGGCGCAATGTCAGAGGCTGGCTTGAAACCGAGTCATTTAACGGCCGAGTTAGCTTAGCTTATGTTCTAGAGTCATATTTAGTAGGGATAAACCTGTAATTAGGCTAGCGGGTTTATCTTCTGTGCATTACTTGTATAAATACCTATATTTGAACACATTAGCCGTAAACTCTAGATTAATTTGAGTTATTTAGGCTATCACTTTCCGCTAATTTCTCCGGTTAACTTTCGATGACAGCTCAATCCTTCCCTCGGATTTAAGCGGCTAGTTTTAAGGGATAGCCATCCTTTTAAAAGGTTCTCATCACGCCCTTATTAAACTATAACAACTAAAATTGCTCATTGGCGTGAATGTAAGTCATCCCTGAATTGAACTAATGGCACTAAGTTGTCGTATTGCAAATGGTAAAGGCCGATTGTGTCTTAGAAAAAACTACAGTTGTCTAGCAATTCATAGCGATTGCTTTGCAGCAATAGTTAATAAACAGATGAGCTATTTATGTCTTTATCAAAGCATCTTTTTGTTTTTAATTATGTCATCACTAATGGTATCAATCGAGACGGTAAATATTACTGTGATGGTTTAAGTGCATGGCATGATCTTGACGGTTATACCTGCTATTTGGGTTACAAAGATCTCGTCATGACGCTGTTTTTTCATGGCCGCTTTGCTTATGAGTATCAAAAACGTCTGACCTACAATGACTTCAACTCGCTGGTAGATAATCGCTTTAGGCAGCTTAGTCAGCCGCAATAATCAATAGTCAATAAACATAACTAGTCATATTGTTTAAAAGACTAATCTAAATGTTAGGTTGGTACGTATTAGCGCTTACCTAGTCGTTTTACAGGCAAGCGCATGTTACAGCATCAAAAAGCACTCTTTTGCTTCAGCAATGATTTAAGGTTAAGCGATAACCAAGCGCTAAATTATGTGCTGCAGCAATGTAAGTCTGTAGCTTTGGTCTATATCTTCAATCCACAGGATTTTATTGCTCAGCGCTATCATCACGCTTCGCTAGGAAAGCATCGCCTTAGTTTTATTATTCATAGCTTGCTTGATCTTCAGCAGCAATTACACGCAAAAGGTCACCAGTTACACATCTTATTTGGTGAGCCTGTAACGGTATTGTCGGAGCTAATTAACAACGAAGGTTTCAGTCTGTTGGGATACACTGCTTCAGTGGGAGCTGAGGAGCAAAGTCGTTGGCATAAGTTAACATCTGCATGGAGCGGGGCTGAAAACAGTAATAGCAAAGTTAGTTTTCTTGCCAACTGGAACAATAGTCTATTTAGCGCTGAGCAAATAAGCTCGCTTGTTGATGCGTTTAGCAGCTTTTCTTGTTTTCGTCGCAAGCTAGAAAAGTCATTGTTAACCGTTGCTATGCCTTGTGAAACTTGGCCGCAGCGGCCCGTGCAGGCGTTGGATTTATCTTTGGCATCACAGCGCTTTAAAGTAAGTGACGTTTGGCTATCAGATAATAGTGCGCCGACAGGCACATTTTTTAAAGCAGGTGAGCAAGCAGCGCAAGCACATTTAACTCAATACTTTTTAACCTCACTGCCTCACAGCTATAAAGCGACTCGTAATGCTCTAGATGGCTTTGACAATTCCACCAAATTTAGCCCATATCTTGCTCATGGAAATTTGTCAGCTCGGCAAATATGGAGCGCACTGAAACACTTTGAATTGGAGCAAGGGCCAAGTGATTCAAGCTATTGGATAGGCTTTGAACTGCTATGGCGCGAGTATTTTCATTGGTTAGCGCTGCGTTTGGGTAAAGCGCTATTTCAGTTTAAAGGTTTAGCTGCTACTGCGCCGTTAACCAGCTATTTCCCTGAGCGCTTTACCAAGTGGTGTTTAGGTTGTACGCCTTATCCGTTAGTTAATGCTTGCATGAAACAACTTAATGCCACTGGTTATATGTCTAATCGAGGACGGCAGATTGTCGCCAGTTGTTTGGTGCACGAACTTGGTCTTGATTGGCGCTATGGCGCAGCTTATTTCGAGCAGCAATTGGTTGATTATGATGTGGCGTCTAATTGGGGTAATTGGCAATACATAGCTGGCGTTGGTGTCGACCCCCGCGGCGGTCGCCATTTTAATCTACAAAAACAAACAGAGATTTATGATCCTGATGGCGAATTTATCGCTAAGTGGCAGGGAGAGGTGAATAGCAGCCAAGCGCTAGACTCAGTTGATGCAGCTGATTGGCCGCTGCAATCTGACACGCTACCAGCTAAATCGGAGGCCTAGTTGAGTCACTCAAAGCTGGAGTCCAAAGTATGCCTTGTGTGTTTACGGCCGTTTAATTGGCGTAAAAAATGGCGTAAAGATTGGGAGCAAGTTAAGTATTGCTCTAAGCGCTGTGCAGGTCAGAAAGATAGAGCGATTAACACTGAGCCTGATAAGGAGAGGGAATGAGTGAGCACCAGCCTGCTAAAAGATTGCGGCTAATATTGGGCGACCAACTCAATGCTGCTCACTCTTGGTATCAACAGCAAGATGACGATACCTTGTATGTGCTTGCAGAGCTCAAGCAAGAAACTGACTATGTAAAACATCATGTGCAAAAAGTATGTGCTTTTTTTGCGGCTATGCAGGCCTTTGCCAACGCCTTGCGTAATGCAGGGCACAGGGTATTGCACTTAACTTTAGATGACACCGCAAAATATCAAGATTTACCTGCTTTGTTAACTGGCTTAATGAGTCAATATCAGGTTCGCGAGTTTCACTATCAGTTACCTGATGAATATCGGCTGCGTCAGCAGCTATCCTTGTTTTGTCGCGAGCTATCAATTCCTGCTATGGCGTTTGAAACTGAGCATTTCTATTTATCAGACTCTGAGTTAAAGGATTACTTCTTTGAGGGCAAAAAGCATCGCTTAGAGCATTTCTATCGCAAGTTACGTTGTCGGTTTAAGCTATTAATGCAGGGGGATGAACCTGCTGGTGGTCAGTGGAATTATGATGCTGAAAATCGGCAAAAGCTCAAAGCTACGGATTTTGCAGTTGTACCTGCACCACTAATGTTTACTAACGATGTCAGCGATATTTTAACCCGGCTTAAGCGCCACAATGTTAAAACCATTGGCCTTGCTCATAGCTCGCTGTTGTGGCCTATCACACGTCATCAAGCTAATGAATTACTGCAATATTTTTGTCGTCACTGTTTAGCTAACTTTGGACGTTTTCAAGATGCAATGACCCATGAGTTAGACATGCTCGCAGCGCCTGTTAATGGCGAATTAGCGCTAGCGCCTGCCTCAGACGCCAAAGTTGAACAAGTCACGACTCCAGAATACAAAAAGCAGTGGAGCCTGTATCACTCGCGATTGTCGTTTGCCCTCAATGCCAAAATACTCAGCCCGCAGCACGTCGTTGATACCGCTATCGCGACTTATCAGCAAGCAGATGGCGCGATTACATTGGCGCAAATTGAGGGTTTTGTAAGGCAAATTCTAGGCTGGCGTGAATTTATCAGAGGAGTTTATTGGGCCAATATGCCTGAGTATGCCTGCTTGAATCATCTTGGCGCTAAGCGTGAGTTACCAAGTTGGTTTTGGAGCGGTAATACCAACATGAACTGTATGCAGCAGGCCATTAAGCAATCCCTTGATTATGCTTATGCACACCACATCCAGCGGTTAATGGTTACCGGTAACTTTTGCTTAATCGCTGGTATTGACCCTGATGAAGTCGATGCTTGGTACCTGGGGATTTACATCGATGCTATCGAGTGGGTTGAAATGCCTAACACCCGTGGTATGAGTCAGTTTGCCGATGGCGGCATCGTTGGCTCCAAAGCTTACGCAGCGAGCGGTAATTATATTAACAAAATGAGCGATTACTGCAGCGGTTGTCAGTACGAGGTTAAGCAAAGTCACAGTGATAATGCTTGTCCGCTGAATGCACTGTACTGGCACTTTATGCAGCAACATATTGACGATTTTAAAGCCAATCCACGCACGCGTATGGTTTACGCCAACTGGCTAAAAAAGCCGCCTGAAGCACAGCAACTTATTTTGCAACGTGCAGAGTTTTTGATTCGAAATATCGATAATTTATAAGGATATTGATAAATGAAACATATTAATTTTGCTGATATTGAGCAGATGGAACAACGTAATCGGGCACGCTTGATTAATAGCTTGTCTGGATTTAAAAGCGCAAATTTAGTCGCCACCTGCAGTGAGGATGGGCGTAATAATGTGGCGATTATTAGCTCATGTTTTCATCTTGGGGCTAGCCCTGCATTAATGGGCATGGTCATTCGCCCAGATAGCGTGCCCCGCGACACATTAAGCAATATTGAACAAATGGGCTGCTATACCATTAATCATGTATCAGCCAATATTTATCGGCAGGCGCACCAAACATCTGCGCGCTATGCGCCAGAGGTGTCAGAGTTCGATAAAGTGGGGCTTTCTGCTGAACTGGTCGCAGGTATTGAGGCGCCGTTTGTGGCTCAGAGCTTGTTAAAGTTTTCCCTTGATTTGCGCGAGGTAATGCCACTGGCAATTAACGGTACTATTTTAGTGATAGGTGAGATTAAGCATATTATTGTCGATGAATCAGGCCTAAAGGCAGACGGTTATGTGGATATTGAAGCGCTGGGGACCGTGGCTGTTTCTGGGCTTGATAGTTATCACCATACTCAAAGGCTAGCGCGTTTAAGTTACGCTAAACCTGACAAAGCTTTAGTGACTCTTTCGATAGATAGCTGATAGCTTTTAGTTCATTCAACGGGCTTGTTTTCTGCTTAATTTTACTGGGGATCTACCTACATAATTTTAACGACACAATTCATGCCATGGGCGTTAGCGGTATTGTCATTAGCGCTGTATGTGTGGCCTTTGGCATGGTGTTGTCGCTGCCGACCAAAATGTATCTGACTTTTGTTTTAGTTAAACGTGAATCAGAACAACAGCAATAGTTTATTCTCAATAAGCTATCTTCAATAAAGTATTCTTAATTAGCTCGTTTGTAGGGCGTTAATTTACCGTAATCTGCGCTTTTAGTTAATTAACCCAAGACTAATGCGCAAAAAACACCGATAATTCCCCAATACGTTTATTTAGCCTAAACACTTGTTGAGTAACATGCTCATTATTGAGCAAACAACTCATACACTAGACTTGTTCTTTAGGCACGCTCGCAACAAAGTGGAAATCATATCTAATGGAAATCAAAGTTAACTTTCTCGATAATTTGAGATTAGAAGCCAAGTTCGATGACTTTACCGTCACCGCTGATCAGCCAATCCGTTACAAAGGCGATGGCTCTGCACCGAGTCCATTTGATTACTTTTTAGCATCATCTGCTTTGTGTGCGGCTTACTTTATTAAGGTGTATTGTAAAGCGCGTGACATTCCGACTGAAAACATTCGTTTGTCGCAAAACAATATCGTTGATCCAGAAGATCGATATAACCAAATCTTCCAAATCCAAGTTGAATTGCCAGACGATATTTCTGATAAAGATCGCCAAGGCATTTTGCGTTCAATCGAGCGTTGTACCGTGAAAAAAGTGGTGCAAACGGGCCCAGAATTTAAGATTGAAACTGTTGAGAATCTAGATGCAGACGCTAATGCGATGCTAATGGGTCAAGATGACAGCGATGCTAGCACTTACATATTAGGTAAAGATTTACCGCTTGAGCAAACCATTGCTAACATGACTGGCATGCTGGCTGATCTAGGCATGAAGATTGAGATCTCTTCATGGCGCAATATCGTGCCAAACGTGTGGTCGCTACATATTCGTGATGCAGCATCACCTATGTGTTTTACTAACGGTAAAGGCGCAACTAAAGAGAGCGCACTGTGCTCGGCACTTGGCGAGTTTATCGAGCGTCTAAACTGTAACTTCTTCTACAATGATCAGTTCTTTGGTGAAGAGATTGCCAACAGTGAATTTGTACATTACCCGAACGAGAAATGGTTTGCGTTAACTGACGATGACTCATTGCCAGCTGGCATTCTTGATGAATACTGCCTTGAGATCTACAACCCAGAAGGTGAGCTTGCTGGTTCAAATCTGATTGATACTAACTCGGGCAATATCGACCGCGGTATTTGTAGTATTCCTTATACTCGCCATTCTGACGGCGAAACCGTGTACTTCCCGTCAAACCTGATTGAGAACCTGTTCTTAAGTAACGGTATGAGCGCGGGTAACAACATCCAAGAAGCGCAGGTTCAATGCTTGTCGGAGATCTTTGAGCGCGCGATTAAGCGCCAAATCATCGAGCAAGAAATCATCCTGCCTGAAGTGCCAATGAGCGTACTTGAAAAGTACCCAAGCATTCTTGCTGGCATTAACGGTCTTGAAGAGCAAGGCTTCCCAGTTGTAGTTAAAGATGCATCACTAGGTGGCCAGTTCCCAGTAATGTGCGTGACTTTAATGAACCCGAAAACTGGCGGTGTATTTGCTTCATTTGGCGCGCACCCAAGCTTTGAAGTGGCATTAGAGCGTAGCTTAACAGAGCTTCTACAAGGCCGCAGTTTTGAAGGCTTAAACGATGTGCCAAAGCCAACCTTTAACAGCATGGCTGTCACTGAGCCTGAAAACTTTGTTGAGCATTTTATTGACTCAACCGGTGTGATTTCATGGCGCTTCTTTAGCAGCAATGCTGATTATGAATTCTGTGAGTGGGATTTCTCTGGTACCAACCAAGAAGAAGCAGACAGCTTATTTGGCATTTTGGCTGACTTGGGTAAAGAGGTTTATACCGCTGAGTTTGATCAACTCGGTGCATCAGCATGTCGTATGTTGGTGCCAGATTTTTCTGAAGTGTACCCAGTTGATGACTTGATTTGGGATAACACCAACAAGGCGCTGGAATACCGTGAAGACATTTTAAATCTACATTCATTATCTGATGAAGAGTTAGTGGATTTAGTTAACCGTTTAGAAGAAAGCCAGCTAGATAACTATACTGACATCCGCACCATGATAGGTATCGTGTTTGATGAAAACACAGTGTGGGGTCAGCTCACCATTATTGAACTTAAGATCTTAATCTATCTAGCACTGGGCGCAGCAGAAGAAGCACTAGAGCTAGTGGGTGATTTTTTACAATACAACGATAACACGGTTGAGCGTGGCTTATTCTATCAAGCCATTAGTGCGGTACTTGAAGTTGAATTAGACGAAGAGCTTGAGCTTGAGCACTTCATCTATAACTTTAACCGTATGTTCGGCATCGATGTCATGCAAAATGTAGTCGGCTCAGTAAGCGGCGAAGTGCGTTTCTACGGCTTAACTAAAACCAGTATGGCCCTTGAAGGGATTGAGCCACACTTACGTTTAATTGAAAGCTACAAGAAGTTGCATAGCGCCCGCGCTAAGGCTGCTGCAAAGTAGGTACTCAGCTGCACGCTAAATAATCAAATTTAGTCCGATTAAAGCGAACCGTTGTTAATTAAACGGTTCGCTTTTTTGTTTCTATTGATAACAAAAAATTATAATTATAAGAAAATATCATAATTATTTATCTGAGTTTGATTGCCTTAATATAGCGGCCATAGATTGCTAACGCTCGAGTGATAGCTACTCCTTGTAGCAAGAACAGCGAATGTGTTTTGGAGCTAAAGATGAAGTTTTTACATACTATGTTGCGTGTTGTCGATTTAGACAAATCAATTGAGTTTTACAGCAAAGTGTTGGGCATGAGCGTACTTGAAAGAACCGAAAATACTGAGTATCGCTATACCTTAGTGTTTGTTGGCTATGAAGCTGGTGGCACGACAATCGAATTGACCTATAACTGGGATACAAACAGTTATGAAAAAGGTACTGCATTTGGTCACTTGGCGTTAGGTGTCGATGACATTTATAGCGCTTGCGACAAGATTAAAGCGCTTGGCGGTAACGTGACACGTGAACCCGGCCCGGTGAAAGGCGGCTCAACTCATATTGCGTTTATTACCGATCCTGATGGCTATCAAATTGAGCTGATCCAACTTAGCTAGTTGATTGCGATACTTTATCGTTACGAGCTCATTACCCACATCAATATTTTTCCTACTCAGCTGCTAGCAGCAGGCTTATGTTCTTATAGGCTGAGTAGAAGCAAAGAGGAATTGAAAATGAAAAACGCATTATTTCAACCAGTAAAATTAGGTCGCCACACACTTAATAATCGTATCGTTATGCCACCAATGACGCGTTCACGTGCAACTCAACCAGGTAATGAAGCTAACGACATGATGGCGACTTATTACGCTCAGCGAGCATCGGCTGGGCTAATTGTTGCCGAAGGCACGCAAATTTCACCAATGGGCCAAGGCTATGCGTGGACACCTGGTATTTACAGCCCATCACAAATTGCCGGTTGGAAGAAAACCACTGACGCAGTGCATGCAAAAGGCGGGGTTATATTTGCTCAGCTATGGCACGTTGGCCGCGTAACACATCCTGATAATATTGGCGGTGAGCAACCAATTTCATCATCGGCATTAAAAGCGCAAGGCGTAAAAGTATTTATCGATAATGGCACTGATGAGCCAGGTTTCGTTGAAGTGGTTGAGCCGCGTGAAATGACTAAAGCCGATATTGAAATGGTGATTGCTCAGTATCGTCAAGCCGCGCTAAATGCAATTGAAGCTGGCTTTGATGGCATTGAACTGCACGCAGCTAACGGCTATTTGGTAAATCAGTTTATTGATTCAGAAGCGAATAACCGCACTGACGAATACGGTGGCAGCATTGAAAACCGTTTACGTTTTCTAGATGAGGTGGTTGCGACTATGGTTGATGCGATTGGCAGCGACAAAGTCGGTGTGCGTTTAGCGCCATTTACCTCGCTAAATGGCACAGTTGATGCCACTCCTGAACAGACTTACACCGCAGCGGCGGCATTACTTAACAAGCATAACATTGTGTACCTGCATCTTGCAGAAGTGGACTGGGACGATGCGCCTGAAACTCCTGCAACTTTTAAACGTGCAGTACGTGATGCATTTGATGGTGTACTCATTTACGCCGGTAAATATGATGCTGATAAAGCGGCGCAAACTGTCGCAGATGGTTTAGCCGATATGATTGGTTTTGGGCGTCCGTTTGTGGCAAACCCTGATCTACCTAATCGCATTAAGCATGGATTTGAGCTTGCTACGCACGACCCTGCGACCTTGTTTGGTGGTGGCGAAAAAGGCTTAACTGATTACAGTGAATATAATCAGTAGCATTAGCTACACTTCCTAATTTAAAATAGTCAGTAATAGCAATCCCATGTGGATTGCTATTTTGTTTTTATGCTGACTATTTTGATGTCGTCACTTCTCTCCATATCAAAATAACGTATCTATCTTCTTTTTAAGAGTGCTCAGAATGCGCGGAGTGTTGTATCTTTTTATCGCCACCTTATTGGCCGCAATGGGCTGGATTGCCTCAAAAGTTGTGGTGCAATCGATGGCGGGAGAAATGTTTATTGCGAGCAGATTTATACTCGCAAGCCTGATTTTAGTGCCTTTTTGCTATAAAAGTTTGCTTAAGTTAAGCGCTAAGCAAGTGTTGTCGGCTTGCGGAGTCGGGGTGTTTTTAGGCTTAGCATTACAAGTATGGATTTATGCGGTATCGATAAGTGATGGCTTATCTGAGGGCGCATTTATCATGAGTCTAGCGATGATTATTGCCCCGCTAACGGCTTGGTTACTGTTTCAAGTTAAGCCCAATCGGGCTTTTTGGATCGCACTGCCTGTCAGCGTTAGCGGCATGATGTTAATGAGCTTAACCAATGGCTGGAAGATGGAGCCAAGCCAGTTATTGTTCTTGCTCGCATCGGCATTGTTGTCGGTACACTTTGTTATGAACAAGCGTATTAGCGGCAACCTTAAGCCGTTAGTCTCTATTTGTTTGCAGTTGTTTGTTGTTGGCTTAGTCGGCTTGTTATACACGCTATACACAGAGCCTGATGCAGTGCAGTTTTCTAACCAATTGCTAGTGTGGTTCGTGTTATCAACCGTTATTGCAACTTCAGTGCGTTATTTATTACAAACCATGGGGCAGTATAAAGTCAGCATGGAAACCGCGGCGCTATTAATGATTTTAGAGCCTATCTGGACTTTATTACTAAGTATTAGCGTGCTTGGTGAAAACTTAGAGCCGCAAAAGCTGCTGGGCGGCGGGGTAATTTTTCTGTCTTTGATTATCTATATCAAGCTCTCTAGACGTTATGCTAAGGCTGAGCTGGCAAAGATGGAGTTAGCTCAATCAGCATAAAGATGGATTAAAAAAAGCCAGCTAATTTAGCTGGCTTTTTACTGTGTGCTTAGACAATTTTTGGAACTAGTGATAGTTAGCCAACAAAAATCATAAAGCCTTTTAAGATAAGCGCGTTGACGATATCGACAAAGAATGCACCTACAATTGGCACCACCATAAAGGCTTGTGGTGACGGGCCAGTTCTTGAAACCAAGGCGCCCATGTTCATAACCGCTGTTGGTGTGGCACCTAGGCCAAAACCACAGTGACCGCCAGCCATCACTGCCGCGTCGTAATTGCTGCCCATAATCTTAAATGTGACGAAATAAGCAAATAACGCCAGCACCGCTGTTTGCACCACTAAGATAATCAGTAGTGGGATAGCAAGGTCAAAAATTTCCCATAGCTTGAGGTTCATTAGCGCCATTGATAAGAACAGGGCAAGCGAAACGGAGCCCAGCACATCAACACACTCACTGTTAATTTTGTAGCTGCGAGACAGCTCTGTGCAGTTGGTAATAATCACACCAATAAACAGTGCATACACAAATTCTGGCATCTTTAACCAGCTAGCACCGACCGCTTCAATTAATGCGCTAGTCCATTTAGCACCCGCCACACACAGCAGCATGATAAATAAGACTTCTAATACACTTTTAGCTGTCACTCTATCTTCTTCAAGCTGATCATAGGTAACCAGATCTGGGTGGTCTGTATGGTGATTCCCACCAATACCATAGCTAGAGACTAGATTATTCTTATTGATAAGTCGCTGGGCAACTGGGCCGCCGATAATGCCGCCCATTACCAAACCAAAAGTAGCCGCTGCCATGGCAAACTCAAGCGTGTTGATGCCGTATTCAGTCTGGAAGGTATCTGCCCAGGCTGCGCCTGTACCATGTCCACCCGATAGGGTAATAGAGCCTGCGATTAAGCCCATAAAGGACTCAAGCCCTAATAGGTTAGCCAGACTGACACCTACAACGTTTTGGATAACGATGAACAGGGAGGCGACACCTAAAAAGATAAACACCTTACTGCCACCTTTTAGCAATAACTTATAATTCGCTGCGAGACCAACGGTACTGAAAAACATCAGCATCAGAGTGTTTTGCATCGATAAGCTAAAGGCAACGGTAATATTGTTGAAGTGTAGGGCGGTGATCACTGCAGCAATAATAAGTCCGCCAACGATGGGTTCGGGAATATTATATTTTTTTAAAACAGGGACATAACGATTGACCATGTGGCCGATAAATAGCACTAAAATTGCGACTAGAAACGATTCTAGCTCGCCAATAGTAAAGACTGTATTCATATGACTCCTAGCAAAATAGATAAAGGCGTTATAAAAAACCTTGTTTTTGTTACTAAGTTTTTATTTTTGTTGGGGTATTTTTATATTGTCATGCCTATTTGGGGGCGAGCTATACTGCCACACTTATTTATCACTGGGATATCTCTTGCTGCTGATAAAGTGAGCGTTTTAGATTAATCTTTATTTATATTTGAACTCGCTAGCAGCTTTTATGGCGCTGAGAGGTATGTAGGCTAAGGAAATAGTGATATATGCTGCACTGCGCAAAAACTAAATATTTACGTCTTGATTGCGCAAATTTCAAACATGATTTGACATGGAAGGGACTTTTTAGTGCAAAAAGCCAGCTGTAATAGCTGGCTTATTAGTGTTACTGAATTTATTAGCTCAGTAATCTTTCAATATAAGGTCTAACGCTTGCTACGCTGTCACAATGGTTTGGGATAGAAACGCTGTGATAACCATCGCCTGAAAATGCTCTATCTATTTCAATTAGCACGCCGGTCTCTGCGCCATTATCAACAAAGGTGACCTCTAGCTCTTTAGCACCAAAGAATGAGCGTGACTCAGGTTTAAATTCGTATTCTTGATAACAAGGTAAGTGTGAACTGAAATTATGTGCGCGCACATAGCCAGCTTCAATATCTGACTTAAATAAACGGTAACCGCTATTTTCAATAAACTCTAAAACCGCAAGCTGAGTATTTGAAGGCACAATGGTTAGCGGGTCTTTATCACTACCGTCGATACCGTTTTTAATATCTAAGCCAGTTTGCAGCCATACTTTTGCAATACGCTGACCAAATAAGTTAGAGGCGGGGATCTCTGGGTGAAGATCTAACTCAAATTGCTGAGTGATGGTTTCGCCAGGTTGAATAGTGATATCTAGGCTAGGTTGCCAGCTTTGTAGCACCACGCTTTTGTTGTATTTAACTTCATTGTCACCGATTTCTTGTTCGGCTTTGGCTTCGGCCATAATGGCAAACTCTAGACCGATTAGCTGTTGCTCAACATCGCCACCCTTAATAACGACTTCGATAGCAAAGGTATCACCGGCACGTAATTGTTCATCAAGTAAAATGGTATCAACGGTGGCTTTGCCAATACCAACACTGGCGAGAAGTTTCTTAAGCATATGTCTTTCCTTGAAATAAAACGTGACAGGCAGACACTAGCACCGCTACCTATTGGCTTCAACATAAAGTAAAGGTTTAATTATCTAACCCAATAGGCTTGCTATGCTACCAATTTGATAGCATAGCAGTCTTAGTCAAACCAATTAAATATCTAGTTTTTGGTTATTGTTAAGGATCTTTACATTTGCAAAGTGATCGGTAAATTTTTCAGGGTGGAGGGTGTGAACTGGCACTAAACATTTGGCGTTTATTGAATTAGCAAACTTTTGCAAGTGTGCGTAATACGCGTGGCCGCTGGTATGCGCATATTGCCATTTTAACTGATACTTTTCTTCCATCAAATTAAAGCTGGGTTGGTTTTCCTTGTAGCCTAGCCACATTGAGTAAATAAGTTGTGGCTGAATATCTTGCTTAATAAAGTGATCAATAAACTTTGGCATTTGTGATGTTGAAATTCGAAATACGTAATCACAGCCAGTCAATTTATCTATATTGACATGACGGTGACTGTATTTGAAAAAGTCGGTACCAAATCGTTGTTCTATTGCTTGAGACTGTGAGTGCGGAAATATGACTTTCAGATGATCGCCCTTGTGAGGAGGCAATCCTGGAGCATGTTTTTTCAATTCAACAAGTAGATATAGTTGGTAAAGGTCGATAATGAGCTTTTTTCCTGTACGCTTTGTAGCGTTATATAAACTGACTAATCTATCTATGTTGCTTCCAGAGGCGCTAACGAAAGCAGGGCGCTTTTCTTGTGAAAGTAGACGAATAAACTCTTCTTCAACGCTCGATTCTGTTGGGAATTGTTGCGAGTGTCTATCATCTAAAGTGGTACCTTCAAGTAGCATGACATCTGGTTGGTTTACATTTGCATATAAATAGTCATTTACTTTGGCTTTGCGGCCGTGGCCGCGAAAGTCGCCACTATAAAAGATTTGTTTATTATTTACTTCGACAAGCAAGCCGCAAGCTCCAAATGCTGAATGGTCCATCATATAAGCCGTTATTTTGAATGGTCCTATCTGGAATGGCTTACCCGGTGAATATTGCGAGCAGCGCTCAAGTTGATTAAATCTAAGTGCTTGAGGGTAAAATACGTTGCCTATATGCATCATCGAATAGCTTCCATTAGAAAGGTAGATATTTGCATCGTCAGGTAAAGTATCAAGCAAACCATAGTGGTCAGGGTGCGCATGAGATAAAATGTAGGCTAGCGGTGGATTGGGATCTTGTTGTTGAATATCTAATAGGATCCCGTTGCTAATTGATGGCTCAGCAATATATTCAGGATCAATTGATGCTCCTGCGTTATCCATAATTGGCGCGCCATAATCTAATACGATAGCGTCATTACCGTGATTGATTTTAATGCAGCTACCGCCAATAGTATCTGCTCCACGCAATATCGTTACCGACGTATGAACCTGAGTATTAATCAGTTGTTGGTTTGCTTGATACTGCTCTAGCTCCGCAGCAGAAAGGAGCGTTCGATGACTATCGGTAGTCATGACTTGTAGCTTAATTTGGTTATCAATAAGTTTTTGTTGATGAGGTAACCAGCTATCTTTTTGAGTGTTTTTGGGATTATGTAAAAAGAGTAGCCTTGGCTCAGTGTCTAAACCAAGCTGTAATGTACCGTTGGCTACAGCTTCAATGGTTTTAGATACCTGTTTGCCGGCAAGCTGACAAATATATGTTTGAACTTTACAGGCTGTAATATAAGCATTAATTACTTCTAATTGGTTTTTTTCTTCAGTTAAAAATTCTCGATATTTGCTAATCTGATAAATAACTTCAGGTTGGTCTATGCTTGAGCGACAGCGTGTGTCAGATGTTAGTTTTGCCTCCCATAGAACAACGTTAGCTTGCCCTTGGTCTTCTTCGATCGTTACAAGGTCAATTCGGTAGCCTGAGCCAGGTAAGCCCATTTCCATATCAATAATATTTTCATTAGCGGCTACAACTTGTTCTACGAATGTTTTTTCTTCACCTTTGTGTTTCTTAGAACGTGCTATCCATAAATCTAATGTTTCACTGCCAAGGTATCGTGCAAACTCTTCATCATTTTCTGGATTTTTGATGCAATTGTCATCACCGATTAATTTGGTGTATTTCTGACTAGTTGCGCTTTCAAAAACATATTTAACATGCTGTTCTGAGCGCAGCAGGTTATTTTGAGTGACGCCTACTTTTGCAATCGCTTGACCTTGATGATAAAAGTTGAGATAGCCATCGCGTACAGCTAGCCTAAGGCCTGTACCTCCTAGTTCCTCACCACTTGGCTTTAGTCTAATGAGTAGTTCCTCCCACCAGGCTGGGGCTTGTTGTAATTTTTCAGTCGCAAATTTTCGAGCAAACTTTGTTGTCATTTTTATTGTTCTCAATCACTTTAATAAACAAAAATATAATTTGTACTACTGGAGGTATAAATTTGATTTTTAAGCCATTAAATTCACCTTTTATTTTTCTCCTCCCTATATATTCAGTTCAGGGCGTCAGAAATTAAGCGAGCAATGCCATAAATTTTCATTTTGTGATGAGTGTTTTGTTTTACTGAGCATAAGCTCGAAGATTTGGAGCAAATATTGAGCTAGTTTAGATGTCGCGCATTTATTTAGTTAAAGAGTGAACTTAATATGCCTAATAGATAGATATGTGATCAGAATCACTCATGTTTAAGGCCGTCAGTACTCTACAATAGCGCCCCTTTCGTGACCTAAATCGAAATTGTTTAATCGTTATCTTCAGAACAGCAGTTCTGGGGATTAAGTGCGCGCGCCGCAAACGTAAAAATGGCGATAAATTAGCCAGTTTTACTGCGGCAATAGTGAAGTTAAGATGGAAATAATCTAGTTATGAGTACGCCAAGTAATACACCGCACAGCGATGTAAAAGCTGCTAATACGGCAGCAAATTCTAGCGAAGTCCCTGCTAAGTCGGGTGTGTTAGAGCGCTTTTTTAAACTGTCAGCCCATAAAACCAACGTATCTACCGAGATCATAGCGGGTATCACTACCTTTATGACCATGGTGTATATCGTTTTTGTTAATCCGCAAATTTTGTCAGCAGCAGGAATGGATGCCAGCGCGGTATTTGTGGTGACCTGTATGATCAGCGCCATTGGCTGTATCGCCATGGGCTTAATTGCCAATTTACCTATCGCACTGGCTCCTGCAATGGGTCTAAATGCCTTTTTCGCTTTCTCTGTGGTTGTGGGGATGGGCGTAAGCTGGCAAATAGGTATGGGTACCATCTTCTGGGGCGCTGTTTGTTTTGCGATAGTATCGTTACTTGGGATCCGCTCTTGGATTTTAACTAACATCCCAAAATGTCTGCGTATTGGTATTCCAAGTGGTATTGGTTTACTTATCGCTATGGTCGGCTTTAGTAACGCCGGTATTGTGGTGGCAAGTCCTGCAACCATGATTACTGTGGGTGACTTAAGCTCACTAGAATGTGTATTAGGTGCGCTAGGCTTCTTTATTATCGTGATATTAGCCTCACGTGGTATTCATTCTGCTGTGCTTATTTCAATTGCTGTTGTTACTGCGATAGCCGCCTTGATGGGCGATATTGAGTACACTGGCATAGTGTCTATGCCGCCAAGCATTAGCAACACCTTTGGTGAGCTAGACTTAGCTGGGTCACTTGATGTCGCGCTAATGGGGGTGATTTTCTCGTTTGCACTGGTTAGCCTGTTTGATAGCTCTGGCACCATGATTGGTGTGACCGAAAAATGCGGCTTTACTGATAAACGCGGTCGTTTCCCGCGTATGAAGCAAGCCTTGATGACAGATTCGGCAACCTCTGTTGTCGGCGCTTACATGGGCACATCTACGGTAACGGCTTACATTGAAAGCTCTGCGGGTGTTGCTGCAGGTGGTCGTACTGGTTTAACTGCGATTGTTGCAGGCCTTCTGTTTATATTAGTGATTTTCTTCTCGCCATTAGCGGCAATGGTGCCGGGTTACGCGGTTGCTGGCGCATTGGTTTATGTGGGCATTTTGATGTCTTCTGAGCTAGCTAAAATCGATGGTAAAGACCTAACTGAATCAGCTCCAGCTTTTATCACAGCAGTGATGATGCCGTTTACTTTCTCAATTACTGAAGGTGTTGCAGCAGGCTTTATTACTTACTGTGTGCTAAAAGCAGGTACTAACCGCTGGCGTGAAATCCACCCAGGTGTAGCTATCGTTGCATTGCTGTTTATCATCAAATTTGCATTTGTAGATGGACATTAATCATTGCGGATCTAGTAGCCTAGCAATAAACATCATCTAGCGATAAATAGAAATATGAGTAAAAAGGCTCAGAAGTGCACACTTCTGGGCCTTTTTGATATTTATAGCCATCAGTATAAGCATTTGGCCACTTGGCAAAAATTTGGCGCAGGCAAGGCTGGATAAAAGTAAAGAAGGTTGAATGATATCGGCAACAGATTACACTGACCGTTTTGTTTTATGTTGGTGAAATAATTGTTATGACAGTGATTAACATACTGGTCGTTGAAGATGATGGAGTTTTAAACGATCAGTTAACCGCCATGCTGCAACAAAAAGGCTATATCGTTGATCAGTGCTTTGATGGTGAAGCTGGATTGCTGCAAGCCACAACGGGTAAATATCAGCTGATTTTATTAGATGTCATGCTGCCGGTTCGCGATGGATTCTCCTTATTAAAAATACTCCGTAAAAGCTGCCAAACGCCTGTGATTATGGTTACAGCCAAAGGTGCTGAGCAAGAAAGGGTACAAGGCTTTAGCCAAGGTGCAGACGACTATGTGGCTAAACCGTTTAGTACAGCAGAATTGATTTTACGCATCGAAGCTATCTTACGACGCAGTTGTGCTCAAGAGTCTGAACATCAACCTCAAGAGTTATCGGTAGATAGTTTGTTGCTTAACAGTCGAGTTCAAAGTGTTAGCGTTGCAGGACAAGCGCTAGAGTTTACGCCGATTCAATTTAAATTATTGTGGGAGCTGCTACAGCATCGCGGCGAGGTACTTAGCAAAGCGTACTTATATCAGCGAGTGCTCAACCGAAATATCGGCGCATATGACCGCAGTTTGGATATGCATCTTAGTCGAGTACGGCGCAAATTAACCCAAGCCAATTGGTCTGGTGAGCGGTTACAAACCAGTCATGGCAAAGGGTATTGCTTAATATGAGCCGCAAGCTTTTTTGGAAATTATGCCTGATTATTGCGACTGGTGTAGTAGCACTATTTTATGTCATTAGTTTATTCATCTCTCGTACTGAAGAGGGAATGAGTTTATTGGCATTAGAAGATCAACAAACCTTAAAAGCCTGGGGCCAAGCGGCGGAAAATTTATATAAAAATGGTGATCAAGCGGCGCTCAATCAGTGGTTAACTGAACTTAGGGCCCAAGAAAGCACTTGGGTGGCAGTGGCGAGCTACGAGGTTAATCATATAGCTGGCGATGAGTTAAATAACCGGTTTAACCAAGGCTACAATCTAGGGCGTAGCGTTGAATGGAAAGTTCATCTGTATTTTGCACAAAACCCGATTATGGAGCTTCCTTTTGCTGATCAACAAGTGAGTTTTTTAATCCAACTTCCAGATCGAATGCGCCCCGGTGATAATTGGCGCCAAATCGAAATTACCTTCCAAATCATCTTGCCGGCTATATTACTGGCGCTGCTATCTTTTGTGTTATATCGACACATTATGAAGCCCTTGTTGCAATTACAGCTCGCAACGGGTCAGTTTAGTAAGGGCCACTTCGATATCAGTGCTAAAGCTTTAATGGGCAAGCGTAGCGATGAATTTTCAGATCTCGCCCTAGCATTTGACAATATGGCGCAGCGCATCGGCGAGCAAATCATCACTCAAAGGCAGTTAATTGCTGACTTATCCCATGAGTTACGCACGCCACTAACTCGACTTGATATTGCCCTTGAAAGCGTTAAAGAAACCGATATTGCAGCTGAATCACTCAATCGTATTGGTAGGGAGTCAAAGCATATTCGTCGTTTAGTTGAAGACACTTTAATCCTTGCTTGGCTCGAGAATGAGCAACCATTATTAAACCAAGAAACCGTTGAACTCGTGGACTTGTTAGATGTGTTAATTGACGATGCTAAGTTTGAGTTTCCGGATAGAAAAATTACCTGTCAGTTACCTAATAGCGCAGTGGTTAAAAATTCAAATCACCGCGCGGCGGGGCAAGCTATTGAGAATGTTTTGCGTAATGCTCTGCGCTATACCCCAAGTCAGCAAGTGGTTTTACTGACAATGGTAGAAACTAAAAGCCATTACCAAATTGATATTCTCGATCAAGGCCCTGGAGTGCCTGAGCAATACTTAACTGCTATTTTTAAACCATTTTTCAGAGTTGATAAATCCAGAACTGCAGACGGGAGTAGTTTTGGCTTAGGCTTAGCCCTAGCTAAAAGGCAGCTTGCGGCAATAAGTGGCCAAATAGTGGCATCAAACGAGGAGATTAATGGCAACATCGTTGGGCTGCGTATGACAATAATGATCCCGAAGTAGTTTATCTTGTTCGGTTTGTAAATGTAACAATTGTAAAAGAGCTGTTTTTTTATATCCATATGATAATAATTCTCACTACGAATTAAGCCCGTTATGGATAAATTATGGCTCCCTACTTGTCAGGAAAAAAACTACACCCACTTGTTGTCTCCCTCAGTTTAGCTTTTATGGCTGGCAATGCTCACGCAGCAGACGTTAGCGGAGCTAGCGATTTTGCCGATATTGAGTCTGTTGTCGTGGTTGGGCAAACCACTAATACAGAAATTACCCCAGAAGAATTAGAAAAATATCAGGCAAATGATCTTGCTGACATTTTTAGATTTATTCCTTCTGTATCGGTGGGGGGCTCACTTGGCGTTGCCCAGAAAGTCTATATCCGTGGCTTAGAAGATACCTTATTTAATGTGACTGTAGATGGTGCGCCGCAAACGGGAACATTATTCCACCACATAGGCCGAGTTGCTATTGAACCTGAGTTATTGAAAGAGGTTGAGGTACAAGCAGGCGCGGGTGAAGCGACGAGTGGCGCAGGTGCGATTGGTGGTGCAATTCGTTTTAAAACCAAAAGTGTTAATGACTTACTTGATACTGATGAGCGTTTTGGTGGCAGCTTAAAAGCTGGCTACTTCAGCAACGATGGTTACAAGGGCAGTGGTACTTTCTACGGTAGATTAACCGACTCTTGGGGCTTACTTGGCTCTTATGTTTATGTTGATCGTAACAACATGGAAGATGGTGACGGTAATGAACTATATGGTACATCGGCAAAGCAGAAGCTCGGTTTCTTTAAAGTTGATGGTGAGCTAACCGACACGCAAAACCTTACGTTTAGCTATGAAAATAGAAGCGAGCAAGGTGAATATGGCGCAAGGCCTAACTGGCCAACTCTAGAGGGAGATACGCTTTATCCTATGGATGGCGAGCGTGAGACCTTTGTGCTTAACCATCAGTTTTTGGCGAATGAGTATATTAATCTCGAAACTACGCTGTTTCACACCGAATCTTCAGTTGAACAAGACCGTTTTGACCGTTGGGGCAAATACGGCGCAGACATGACAACTTACGGGTTTGATATCCGTAACCTGAGCCAGCTAGGTCAACATGCGCTGACCTATGGTATTGAGTATCGCAAAGATGAAGTCACCAGCCAATATATGGCACCAGCAAGTGTTTGGCAGAATTGGGCGTGGGATCCTCAAGTTGGAAAGTTTAAGGAAGAGGGCGAAGTTAAAGGGATTTATATTCAAGATCATTGGCAGGTAACCGATGAGCTATTGCTGAGCTTTGGTCTTAGGTATGACGAGTATTCCCTTGAGCAGATCACTTACGGCGATGAAACAGATAGCGACGGTGTGAGCCCTAATATCGGTTTTAATTATGATTTTCATCCTAACTGGCGCTTAACCGCAGGGTATGCAGAAGCTATGCGTGGTAAGGAAGTTGGCGATGCCTTTACGCTCGAGCAAGCACCTGGATGGACATCGATTGACCCTGAGTTAACTGCTGAAGAAGTGCATAACACCGAAGTGGGTTTAACCTATCACGATGAATATTGGCAGTTAACCGCAACGGTTTATCAGTCAGATATTGATGATGTTATTTACGATCAGCTTGGACGCGGCGTTTACTTTGAAAACGTTGGTAAGTTAGAAACTAAAGGTTTTGAACTTAAGGGATTATTCTCTTACCAAGACTGGCGCGTTCAAGCTAGCTACAGCAATAATGATGCTGAGCTAAATGGTGAAACAGTTGAAGGTTATGAGCATATTGGTTTAGCCAATGCTCGTGGCGACACCTTTGGCTTAAATGTTAATTATACCCTAACAGACACGATTCAAATGGGCTGGAATGTAAACTATGTTAGCTCGTTAAACGACATAGAAGTATTGCAGCGTGGTGTCGAAATCGGCTGGATAGATCAAACGCAATTCATCGATAAGCCAAGTTATCAAGTACATGATGTTTATGTGCAGTGGCTACCGTTTAATGATGAGACGTTGAATATTAATCTTGCAGTGCAAAACCTGTTTGATGAGCAATATCGCGATCACTCAAGTGTGGGCGATTATAACCATATTGCAGGTTGGGAAGGTGTTGCCGGATTATATGAAGCGGGTCGCGATATTCGTATTTCAGTTGGCTATCAGTTTTAGTCAATATCTAAAAACATCAGCCTAGCTTAGGCAACGGTAAGCAAAGTTTTTGCTTACCGTTTTGTTTTATGGAGCAAATATGAAAGCAAAAACAAGACTGTTATGGATGAAATTGCATGCGTATCTGGCGTGTTTTTTCTTGCCTATCACTTTAGTGTATATCGTTACTGGCACGCTTTATATGTTTGATATAAAGGGGAAAGTCGATAATGAATTTGAGTATAGCGTGGCACTAACCAATGGCTGGCCAGAAGCGGAAAAACAGGCATTGCCATTAGTTAATGACTTCTTACTGGATAAACCGCATGCAGCGTTGCCTGAAGATTACTACTTTGAACATGGTAATCATGATTGGTATGGCTACAAACAAGAAGTGATTCTAATTAAGCCTGATGCTGGCGATACTGCAAAGCTTGTGGTGAAAGAGCATGATCTGTTGTTGCAGCTGCTTATTATCCATAAAGGTTTTGCTGGGCAATTTTTCAAATGGTTTTCGATTTTGTTTGCTGCGAGTTTAAGTTTTAGCATTATCAGTGGTGTAGTCATAACCTTGCAGCTGCCGCAATTAAAAGGGCCTGCTTTATATAGTATTTTAGCGGGTGGCGTTATGTTAGTCGTGGGCTTTGTTTGGTAAGGCTGACAGTGATAAAAAGAAGGGCAACCCCTTCTTTTTATCGTTATAACGGCTTTAACGCTAAAGTGATTTACTTATTAATCACTAATTGACCCTTTACCCATACCTTACAGATGTTTTGACGGTTATTGAGGGTAATGATCTTCTCTAGTTTATCTTTGGCGCTGTCCATCTCATCAATAATAAAGATATTACTATCGCTAACTGCGGTATCAACCACTAAGGCATCAAACTCAAACCCTGGTTGGAACAAACCCACTTTGGCATCGATTGCCTGCCCGCCGCCAACAGTCGCCATCCAGTAAGACTCTAAGAACGAAATGCGACTACCACTTTCACCGCGAGTATCGGCAGGTAAGTAAGTAGAAGTACCATCTTCTCGCACGCGAGAGTGATTAACAGCATCTAAGCATGTATGGAAGATTGATGGGATTGGCGCGCCAGCTAAGTCGCTACCTAAACCACATTTTAACCCGTTATCTAAAATTTCACGGCTTTGCATCGCAGCATTGGCAAAGTACATGTTTGATAACGGACAATGGGCAATGCTGGCGCCGGTTTCTTTAATAATGGCGTGATCAGCAGGAGTTAAAAATATCGAGTGCGCAAGGATGGTTCTATTGGTCATTAGGCCAAAGTCACGATAGATCTCGGCGTCGGTTTTGCCATACATCTGTTGACTATAATCTCTTGCCCAGTCACTTTCAGAGCAGTGGGTTTGCACATGGCATTGATATTTTTGTGCAAGCTCGCCTAAGCCTTGTAGCATTTCGCTAGTGCAGCTTGGTACAAAGCGTGGAGTTAATACGGGTGACACCAACTGTTGTTCGTTACCCTCAAGGCCAATCACTTCTTGCACGAATTGCTCCGTTTCTTTGAGCGCGTCGGCGGTTGAATGTTCAATATAGAAAGGTGGGCACTGGCTTGCTTCATCCATATTCACTTTACCGACAAAGCCACGTTGACCTTGCTTTAAACATTCGCGAGCCAGCTCAACAGAGCTGTCTTTATGGATAGTGGCAAAGTACACCGCGCTGGTGGTGCCGTTAGCAAGCAGTGACTTCACCAAGCTTGGGTATATTTGCTTAGTAAAGTCCATGTCAGCAAACTTGGCTTCTAATGGGAAAGTGTAATCTTGTAGCCAATCGTAAAGGGGTAAATCTAAGCCTTTACCTGCTTGTGGAAATTGCGGCGCATGCACGTGTAAATCAACCATGCCCGGCATTAAGTACTGGCTTGAGCTGAGTTCGATAAGCTGATTTTTACTTGAAAAAAAGCTGACTTGAGTATGAAAGTCAGCGTCCGCTTCAGTCATTACCGATACGATTGTGCCGTTATTATCAACCTGAATTAATGCTTGTTGCGCGTACTCAAAATCACCTTTGATTGGGCAATGAAAATACTGGCCTAGAACCGCAAATTTAATCTCAGACATCTTTGTGTATCCATCTTTTTTATGTAGGGAGCATTATTGGCGGGAGTATTACATGAGCACTTTGAAAATGAAGCAAATAAACTATGAATTGTGAACTAGCTAATAGACTAAATAAGTTATTGCTGAATTTAGCAACTCAATTTTTACATTCAATCAGCTGATCCAAGCTCTGATCCAAACACTGATTCAAAGTTAGATTCAAAGTTAGATTCAAAGTACGTATACAATCAGTAAATGTTAGCTTGGATTTTTGTAATGCCAATCAATAAGACAGGCTGTTAATTTTTGGCTATGATCTGTAAAGTACGCCCCATAAAATGCATGGCCAATGGTTAGGCGTTGCAGATAAGGCAATAAGAGATTTAAAAATGAATAACGATCAAAACGTAATCGATAACCTAGATGATTTAAGACGCTTTTTAGTGTCGGTTGAAACGGGTGGTTTGGGCCTTCAAGGTGTTGAAGGCGTTGGTATGGCAACCAATAATGCAGATGGTCGCCACTTTATTGCGGTTTTTGATGCTAATCATAAGCTTTTACATGCTCGTTGGATCACTGATGAAGTGTTCGCCACAGGTAAAGAGATGGTGCGCGACGGCGTAATGGGTAAGCATTAAGCTGATTGCCACAAGTAAAACTCGAATAAAAAAGCCCAAGGCCAATAGCCTTGGGCTTTTTTTATTGTGTTTTAGCGCTTGCTTAAATCACAAACTCTAACCATGGTTGCAGCCTTTATTGCTTTGTTAGATTACACTTGCGCAGTATTTTATCTAATACCGATTGGTATGAGCTTGGTGGATAAAAACTTCCCTACAATAGTGTTTTCAACAATATGTTGTTAACCCAATACAATAGGTTATTGCAATGCAAACCGCTGAATACTTTATTGAACACCTTGAATTAGAACAACATGTTGAAGGTGGTTATTTCCGTTCTTCTTATCGTTCAGATCAAAGCTTTGACGACACTCGTGCGTTATGGACTAGCATTTACTTCTTATTGCGTACAGGTGAAGTGTCTAACTTTCATCGCTTAACTGCTGATGAAATGTGGTATTTCCACGCAGGTGAGTCATTGACGATTTATATGATTGATGAGCAAGGCGTGCTAACCACTGCGCAGCTTGGCCTTGATTTAGCTGCAGGTGAGCGACCACAATTCTTAGTGCCTAAGGGCTGCATTTTTGGCTCTGCCATGAACAAGCCGGGCTTTTCTTTAGTGGGCTGTATGGTGTCGCCAGGTTTTACTTTTGATGATTTTGAGCTGTTTAGCCAAGAGACATTGTTAACAGATTATCCGCAGCATGAAGAAGTGATTAAGCGTTTAAGTCGCTGTGGTGTTGGTAGCTAAGGTTAAGGCTACTTAATAACGAAAAAGCCAGCTTACGCTGGCTTTTATCTTTAGGTAAATACCTAAGCTTAGCCGTAAAAGCCAGGATGATAAGTCACTTGGCCGCAGTCTGTATTATCAGTAAGTCTTTTCACTAAAAAGTACTCTGCTGGGACATCTGCCAAGGTTAGCTTGGAGTCAACATTAAAGCCAAAACGGCCATAGTATTCAGGCTCGCCAAGGAGTACCACACCATCAGCATTTTGTTCTAGCATCATTGCCATGGCTTGATTGATAAGCTGTTTGCCTATGCCCTCATTTTGGCGAGTAGGCTTGACCGAAACAGGACCAAGACCAAACCAGTTTGATTGTTCACCGTTAATCATCACTGGAGATAAGGCAATGTGGCCAATAATGCCAGATTCATCTTCAGCGACTAAAGACAGGCTTAGCGCTTGTTGATTACGCAAGCGCTCAACAATTAAGTGCTCAGTAGGCTTAGCACCTGGCTCATGATGCGGGTGGTTTTCGAAGGCTTGGTAAGTGAGCGTTGCGATACTGTCTATATCGTTACTTGTTTCTGTTCTAATCTTCATCGTGTGTTCAGCTTTGTTTAAATATAAATACTTGGTAAGCATAGTGACCAAGGAATTGATTGTGGATCTCACAATCGCATCAGCGAGCAAAGCAATAATTTTAAAGCATAACGCCAGTAAAGACTGGCGTTATCTTATACTAAATGTCTAGGCTTGGTTTTAAGGCTTTTTGTTGAGCACGGCATCAATATCAGCAGCGCTATGGCGCTCGGTAAGTTGCTCCCATTCTTCGCCCCATGAGCGATTGACGATACGCCCACGTTGCACGCCTTCACGTTGTTCAATTTGTTTTGCCCAGCGCTGTAGATGTTTGTAGCTTGCTACATCCAAAAACTCGGCAGCGCTGTACAAGTTTCCTAATACTAAGCTGCCGTACCAAGGCCAGATGGCGATATCGGCAATGCTGTATTCGTCGCCAGCAATATACTGGTTGTTTGCGAGTTGCTTGTCGAGCACATCGAGTTGACGCTTAGCTTCCATGCTGAAACGGTTAATTGGATATTCAAATTTTTCAGGAGCATAAGCGTAGAAGTGACCAAAACCGCCACCTAAGTAGGGTGCGGAGCCCTGTAGCCAAAATAGCCAGTTCATCACTTCTGTTTTAGCGGCAATGTCTGATGGCAAGAAGTGACCAAATTTTTCTGCTAGATATAACAGGATATTACCAGATTCAAATACACGCGTTGGCGTATCGGTTGTGGTATCTAGTAGAGCTGGAATTTTTGAGTTGGGGTTGATATCGACAAAACCAGATCCGAACTGATCTCCCTCGCCAATATTAATTAAATAAGCATCATATTCTGCTGCTGTCACGCCCTTAGCCAGTAACTCTTCCAACATGATAGTGACCTTTTGGCCATTAGGCGTGGCTAATGAGTGTAATTGCAGCGAGTGTTTGCCCACGGGCAATGCTTGCTGATGCCTAGCCCCAGAATCAGGACGATTGATACTTGCCCATTGGCCACCATTTTCATTATCCATGGTCCAAACTTTTGCTGGTGTGTATTGGTTTGTCATGTCTTATCCTATTGGTTTTAGTCCGGTCTATTTATATTGAGCTGCTTGCTTATTGTTTAGGCTTAACAGTATAGATATCGGGTCGAAAATCGGTTTTAAAACCCCTTGAGTACTTTTATGAATATAACCCTTTAATCTGATTGAGATGGCTTAGGAATAAAAAGATTAGAAATAAAAGATTAGCAATAAAAAATGCCAGTCAGGTATCTGACTGGCATTTTTCGGTTAGCTTAACAGCGTGTCGTTATTACCAAATACGTACGCGCTGATCTTCTGGTAGATACAGTTCATCACCTGGTTTTACGTCAAAGGCTTTATACCAAGCATCGTGGTTACGCGGCGCTTGTGCACGGTAACGACCCGGCGCATGAGTACCTGCACGTAACTGGTTTAACATGCTTTGTTCAGTGCGCTTTTCTTTCCAAACCTGTGCCCAAGCTAGGAAGAAACGTTGATCGCCAGTTACGCCATCAATTACTGGTGCTTCTTTACCGTTTAGGCTTAGCTTGTACGCGTGGTATGCCATTGCTAGGCCACCCACGTCACCAATGTTTTCGCCAAGGCTGTTGCGGCCATTAACAAAGTTATCTGGGATTGGTTCGTACTTGCTGTATTGAGCGGCAAGTTGATCGGCTTTGGCTTCAAATGCAGCGCGGTCAGCGTCTGTCCACCAGTTACGCTGAATACCATTTGCGTCAGACTTTGAGCCTTGGTCATCAAACCCGTGGCCCATTTCATGGCCAATAACAGCACCAATACCGCCGTAGTTTACAGCTGGGTCAGCATTTGGATCGAAGAATGGTGGTTGTAAAATCGCTGCTGGGAATACAATCTCGTTAAATGAGCTATTGTAGTAAGCGTTAACACGCTGTGGCGTCATGCCCCAACGATTACGGTCAGTCTTTTTAAGCTCTTTAGCAACGCTATCTGCATGGAAGAACTGACGTAGATTTTGAATATTACCTACTAGATCTTTGTTGGTTAGCTCGACGCCATCAAACTCTTGCCATACATCTGGGTAACCGATTTTTGGGTTAAATGCCGCAAGTTTAGCGTGAGCGTTAACCTTAGTTTCTGCGCCCATCCAATCTAAATCGTCAATACGCTCGCCCATTGCAGTGCGTAGGTTTTCAACTAGCTCAGCCATCTGTTGCTTTGATGACTCAGGGAAGTAGCGTGCTACATACACTTTACCAATTGCAAAGCCAAGAGACTGGGTACCAGACATTTCAGAGATTGCACGCTTCCAACGAGGACGCGGCTCTTGCTGACCACTTAGGGTTTTGCCGTAAAAACCAAAGTTAGCGGCGTAGATATCTTCAGACAGTAAACCTGCATTGTTGCTTACCGTATGGAAAGTTAAGTAGTCCTGCCAAACTTTTAATGATTCATTGTTAACCAACTCAATCATGGCTTTAACTGGATCAGGTTGTGAGATATTTAGCTGAGGAACCTTGTAGCCCGTTTGCTCAAAATACACATCCCAATCGAAACCTGGGTACTCTTTAGCAAGATCGCTACGCTTCACTTGGTTTAGCGTTAGGTCGCGGTTACGACGTTTTTCGCGTGGCCATTGGCCTTCTGCCATTTTAGTTTCTAACGCTAGAATCGCCTCGGCGCGAGCTTGGCCATCTTTAATGCCAGCGAAAGTGAGCATTTCGGCAATATGGCTAACGTATGCTTCACGGATTTTGACAAAGCGCTCAGCATCTTCAAGGTAGTATGAACGATCTGGTAAGCCTAGGCCGCTTGCGCCAATCGACATTTCGTACTGGTTGGGGTCTAAACGGTTAAACCACATGCCGCCAGCAATTGGTGAGCTGGCGCCTGTTAGCCAAGATGCACCAAATACTTTAGTTAAATCGTCAGTCGATTTAATCGCATTGATTTGATCAAGTGTGCCTTGAATTGGGGTGATGCCAAGCTTGTTGATGGTGTCGGTATCCATATACGCTTGGTAAAAGTCAGCGATTAGCTGCTCTTCTGCGTTTAGGTCGCTGCGGCTAGCGATGTCGTCGATAATCTCTTTAACTTGCTTTTCACTGCGCTCAGCAAGGCCGGTAAATGCGCCAAAGCGAGTCTTATCAGCAGGCATAACATAGTTGTCGTACCATGTACCGCTGGCATACATAAAGAAGTCATCACCAGGCTTAACCGCTTCATTACGTGCGCTTAAGTCAACACCGAAGCTACCTAGCTCTGCTTTATTGTTTGCAGCTTTAGTGACTTCGGTTTGTGTGTCTGTATTAACATCTGATGTGCCACAGCCCGCTAAAAACGTGGTCGCTAAGGCGATTGCAATTAATGATTTTTTCATTTTTATTCTTGCTTCCTTGTCAATTTCTTATCGTTTATAACGAATATTATTATGATTTTTAACCGTTCTATCTTCTAGAATTGGCATAAAATGTCAACCTTTGAATTGCGTGTGAGTTTTTGGCCAATTTATTCTTACTGTGCGTAATATGGCTGCTGGTGTGAAAAAATATAAGTTATCTAGCTGAACGACTAGAAATTGCGAAGTAGAGTAATAGGCACAGATAAAAAAATAGCAGCCCTAAGGCTGCTATTTTGTGGCAATAGATAATGGGTTTAAGCGGTTGCAGCTTTGTTTACGCTCTTACTGCTTTTTTTGAATATGCGGCGATAAAACGTCACTGCACTGAACAATAAAATAATGCTGCCGATGAGTGACACCGAAGTAATAAACAATGCGTAGCCAAATGGCATATTCAATGCGTCGTGTAGTGGTCTAACAAACGCTGCAGCTTGGCCTGATAGCGGTCTGTCGCTATGTTTAATGACATCTTTAATAATGCCTTTTTCAAAGCTCATGGTCATACGGTCTGCTTCACGGAGCCATACACCGCTGTGGCTATCAAAACGAATGCTGTAGTTTAACTCTGTAACAACTTCGCCTTTTTTCACACGTGGTTTACTCACCGAAACCAGATTAGCCTCAGGCCATAGGTCTTGCGCTGTTTGTAGCTGATTTTGCCAGTTACTTGCTTGACTCACTGGGTAGCTGATTTCAGATTTAGGCTGCTTTAATGCGCCAGTCCATAAGCCTTTATAGGTGATTAAAAAGCCACTGATACATAAAATAAATAGCGGTACCGAGATAAATAGACCTAACTGAATATGGCTTTTTACTAGACTGCTAGAACGTGTATTAGTTGGGATACTTTGCTTTAATCTGAAGCCTTTACGTACACGCCACCATAGGTAAATACCCACTAAGGTCACAGCGCCGCCAAGTAGTGATGCCCAAGCATTAATGTATTTGCCGCCAATGTCTTCCAGTAAAAAGTTACGGTGTAAGAAGAATATAGTGCGGTAACCAGGAATGTCTCCAAAAGAACTAACAGACAGCTCATTAAGTTCATTATCTAAGGCAACAGTTTTACCGCGAGTCGCTGCTTGAATGTATGGTGTGTGTTCTGTTGGAAAGCGAACCGTGCTCATTTCTGGGTAACGTTCAAATACCGCTTCTACAGTCTGGGCTTTTTGCTCGATAGAGAGTGGTGCATATTGCTGTCCCTTATCATCGAGGCGTTTATACATGTCGACACTACCTAGGTATACACCAGTAGTGAGCACAAGCAGCATGGTAATGCTGATAAAAAAACCTACCCAGTTGTGGAACCATTTTAATGCAGCTACTGCGTTCATATTTACATTCTCAAATTTGTCGAGGCAAAACCCGGCTTGTTAAAATCGGGGCGTAATGTCAATTTATTATTATATTAGCTTTGATTTTTATGAGTTTTTTAGTAAGTCACCCATAGGGTTAAAAATCGTTGAAAATGGTAATCAATCTCACTTTCAACTGCAATTAAAGAAGTGTAAAGAGGCGTGATGGCTGTAGCACTTTTACGTTTTTGATTCCATCAGAGACTGCGGATTAACAAAGAAAGGCTAGACAGATAAGGCTTACTATCAATGATAAGTGTGCTGACTTTTTGAGTGAAGAATGAACCTTGTCAAAAAAAAGTCTTTTTTTGCTCCCCTTATTTTCAATGCTAAATCTATGTTTTAATTGGATGTGTGATGTAAGGTGTATACATTATTCTTCTTTGTCAGTATTATCCGCCAGTTTTTTGACTTTGACGAATGGATAATGAAAAAGTTTATATTATGTTTGCTCATGGCTCCTTTAACCGTTAATGCTGCTCCATTTGGTTTAGAGTGGGGAGAGGAGTTTTCACTCTATGGTGAAATCGTACAAAAAGGGATTTATACAGAGGTAAAGGCAGTTGAATTACCGAAGCATGATTTAACTGCAGAGTCCTACCAACTTGTTGGCACTCCTGAAGCCGGTCTAATGAATGTCTTAATGAAAACCTTTGACTATGCACTTTTTAGTGCACAATTGGATTCGGTCTATGCAGAACTAGAAGACTCATTATTAGAAAATGGTTTTAAGACCACAAAATTCACACCTAGAAATACTTCTTCTTATCAGTGTATTTTTCAAGGGAACTGTATAGGGAGAAAGTTAGAAGTTAACCATAATGATGGTACGTCAGCAGTATTAGAGGTTATGATTAAAGATCGAGATACTGCGTATATCCAATTAGAGTATTCTACTGAAGAGTTTGTTACCGAGGCTATATTGGTAAATAACTAACAAAAATTGTTGGGTGGAGCCAAAGATAATGATGGCTCAACAGATGAAAAGTGTGATTAAAACTAATATTCTGTGGGTAATAAAATTGGCGCATAAAGCGCCAATTTTAATTGGCACATAAAGCGCCAATTTTAATTGGCACCCGATTTATTTACTTGCGTCGCGAAGATCCATGATTGGCATTGCACCGTCGCCCATCATGGTAGATGGCAGCTTTCCATCCCAAGCCTGTGCTTCAGTTAACTTTACAATTAATGGGTTATTCTTAAGCGCTTTAGCTTTGGCTTCAATTGCTTGTGCCTCAGCTTTACCTTTTAGCAAAATAGACTGGGCTTCTGCCTCTGCGACTTTCAAAATACCTTTAGCACGGGCATCGGCAGTGTTTACTGCACGCAGGGCTTCTAAACGTTGACGCTCAAGCTTGTGCTCCTCAGCCGCAGCAAGGTTCTTCTCAGTTTGCTTGATCTCAATTGAGTTAATGTACTTTTGCGGCAGGATAATATTTTCAATTTGAATGTTATCAACAACCACAGGGAAGCCTTCCATTTCGTCAGCTAAGCGGCGTTCAATGCCCTGAATGGCACTTGCTCTATCTTGGATTAGCTGTTCTGCTTCAAACTGTGGAATGGTATCTTTAGTGGCTGAACGAAAGCGTGGGTCGAGAATACGTTGCTCAAACTGTGTTAGCCCGCCATAGCGCTTAAATAGATCCAGCGCAGCCTCTTTGTTTACCGTCCAGTTTACGCTGACTTCAATGGTAACTGGCATCTGCTCTTTAGTGCTTGATGCCATTTTTTCAGCATTTTTACGGGTGCGGACTTCAATCATTTCAACGGTTTCAATGAAAGGAATTTTAAAGTGAAGTCCAGGATTTTGTTGGTCTTTAGCTTCACCAAAACGCTTTACCACACCGACATGACCTTCAATCACAATAAAATATGAATTAAAGATGGCGATGATGAGCAGCGCGATGGGTAATATTTTTACCAATGACAGAGATTTTGTAAGTTGAGAAAACTTTGAGTTTTTTTGCAGCATTTTGATGTCCTTTCTAAATATGCGCCGCAAAGATAGCAATAATTGTACATGGTTGAAATGTTTGTTTTTAAAATGATGCCAAATTGTGTGTTTTGTGAGTAGCTTTAGTTTGCCGAGGCTGGTTAAAGTTTGTTTTTGATTGTTAACACACTAGCTTGAGGGGGGAATATTTCATCGGGTTAGTAGTTAAGTCTATAGGGTGGATTACAATACAACTTTAGGCTTGGCTTGCTTAATACTTAGGGCGGATTCTAGTTGCGATGAGGCTCATCATAATCTTTGTAGGTTTCTGAATATTAAGCGTTGCATTGGCTGTATCGGCCAAAGTATGCGATTCAGAATACCTTTGGAACATGAGTCATGCTGCTGATGTTCTTTACGGGGGTTAACAGAATTGACTGTTGGCTGATGACTATCCATTTAGGGAAAAGGGATATGAAATATACTAAGTTAGCAGCGCTAGTTTCTGCTGCGATGTTTCTTTCTAGCGCCAATGCTGCGACAAGCCAAGATAATATCGCAGAGATTACTCAGTCGGGAGATGATAACCAAGCTGTAGTGACTCAAACGGGTAATAGCTTAAACAATAACGCGAATGTGGCACAAACAGGAGCGGCAAACCAAGTGACTGTTTTGCAATCAGACACTTCTCTTAGTGCTGCTCAAGTAGTGCAAACAGGCGATTTAAATCAACTGTCAGTGACTCAACAAGGTGACAGTCAAAGCGCTGCTGTGACGCAGACCAGTGATTTAAGCCAACTAGTACTAGACCAGCAGGGCGAAGCTAACACTGCTGTGGTTGTGCAGTTGGGAGCATCTCAAAACGCCAGTATCACTCAGGAGGATGCATCAAACCAAGCTGATGTGAATCAAAGTGGTTTAGCTAACCAGTTAATATTGACTCAAAGTGGCAGTACGTTGGGTAATGGCAATGAAGCGACTGTGAACCAAGCAGGTGAAAATGATTTAGCTGTGATAAGCCAAGCGGGTGAACAGAACATTGCTATCGTAGATCAAGATAGTAATAGTTTTGGCAATACAATTAATATCAATCAAGTTGGTGAGCGTAACTTTGCTGCTGCTGGCACGCGTTTAGGTGATGGAAGCTCGGTTGATATTACTCAGCAAGGTAGCGACAACGTCGTTATGGGCGGTGGTAATACTCCGAGTAATTATGGTGGTTTGGTTGGCGCTGGTACTAATGGCTCTGATAACCAACTCTTCATTGTGCAAAATGGCCAAGGCAACAGACTTTATGCTGACGCTGCGCAAGATCAATCTAGAGTTGATATTTCACAGCAAGGTGACTTTAACCAAGCATCTGTTGAATCTTGGTTAGGTGCTGAAAACGATATTAGCCTAGCGCAAACTGGTGAAATGCAATTAGCGGAGATATATGTTGAAGGCGGCGTTAGTAACTTAGTGTCTGTTACGCAAAATGATGCGAATAACATTGCCTCTGTACACGTCTTAGGTAGCAATAACAGCGCGACGATTATTCAAGCTAACTAACTTTTTAGAAAGCTATACTGCTCGATAGAGCATCAAAAGGGAGCATTAGCTCCCTTTTTTATTAATGATTACACTTTTAAATTTGGTACTGCTAGGTACGGTTATTGTGTGTTTAACCGATGAAACAGTGCATCTTTTAGTACTGCTCTGTCATGCTTAAGTTGATGCATTGCTTCATCATCAATAGGTGCGCCCCGTAATTCAAGTTCACGGATCTCTTTATCCAGCGCATTGTAGTGTTTGGTGTCTTTTGCAAAAGCATCGTCGTCTTGACAAAGCTTAACAATAATATCTTGGTACTCAGGAAACTCATGCAGTAGTGAGTGGTTTTCGCCTAACATATCAACCCCTAAATAGTGAATGAACAATATTGTTGCTAGGGTAAGTAAAGCTAACCGTGAGATTAATTACAAGTTAATACTAGAGCTTTTATATTCAGCGTTATATTGGTTCTGAAGCGAGTTTCAATTGATAAGAAATAGTTGGTAAGCATTAGTAAATAGGAATTGGGAGTCTGTAAACTTTGCATGTTGATAAAAACGCCTGCCATTGCAGCAGGCGTTTTAGCCGAAGCTTAAAGCGCGCGAATACGTTTGATCTCTTCAGCATCAATACTTAACGATTCTAAAAACTTTTGATGCTCTTCAGGTTCAAGTTTTTCAAAGGTTTGGTGCCAGCGTAGCATTGCTGCTTCATCAAAACCCGCTTCAAGCATAATTTCTACCCAACGTTGTTTGTTAACCATTTCATTCTCCAATAACTCAGGGGCTTTGAGTAATATCACTATAGCCCGCTGTTGCTGTCTAAGTTTGGCAACCTCTTGCTCGAGCTGATTAAAGTGCTCCTTTAGCAATTGAGGTTGTGCGAGTTCGTTGTCTTCTTTTAGCAAGGTCGCAATATTGGCAACAGATAACCCGTAAGCTCGGTATGACACTATGGCAGCTAACTTTTTATCTTCAGCTTCACCATAATATCTATACCCATTATCAGCTCGTAATGCAGGTGTGAGCAGTCCCTCTTTCTCATAATAGAGCAGAGTGGTTCGCGAGATATTGGCGCGCTTAGCGAGCTGAGTAACCGTATACATATTTCTTCCTAGCCTTGACGACAGCGTGGAGTTTCAAGCCTATACCTATAGACAGGTCAACGAAGTATTTCAATTATTTTCGTTAAATGTCATTACTCACTGGTTTTGAGCTACGCCATTGCTCAGCCAAATAAAATAATGCGGGGCAATAAACTAATATTGTTGCGATAGAAAATAGCGTACCAAAACTTAAGCTAATCGCCATTGGGATGAGGTATTGCGCCTGCACCGAAGTTTCAAATAGCAGAGGAGCTAGGCCTATGGCAGTAGTGACTGCGGTGATAATTACCGGCCTGAAACGAGCAAGGCTTGCTTGCATTACCGCATCAGCAATAGATAAACCAAGTCGTAATTGCTTTTTCAGCTCCAGTAGCAATACAAATGATCCATTGAGAACTAAACCTGATAGCGCAATCATGCCAAACAGGCTCATTACGCTAAAGCTGTGCCCAAGCATAATATGGCCGAGCATAGCGGCGGCTAAACATAGAGGGATAACACTTAATATCAGCAAAGCATCGAGACTGTTTTTGAAGTAAATCGCTAAAAAAGCAAACACTAAAAATAGCGCCAGAGCGATACCGGTAAGGAGGTTGTCATTTACCTTACGCTCAGTGCGAGCACTGCCGCCAAGTTCCAGTTCAACTTCTGGATATTGCTGGGTAATACTAGGCAGAATAACATCGTCAATTTGGTTTACTATCAACGATACATTAGCTTGGCTGCGAATAACGCTCGCGCTGACTTCAACCTGCTCAACACCGTCTACTCGCTCTATTTGGGTCGCAGAATACTGCGGGGTTATATTGGCTATTTGACCGAGCAGTACCTGTTGACCGCTGGGAGAGGTTACTAATAATGCTGCTAAATTATTGGCCTTAAACTGCTCTCGTTTATGGCGCATGACCCGCACTTTTAGCTCTTCACTCTGCTGAATTTGGCGGCTGACTTCGGTGCCATATAAGCTGTTACGTACTAGGTCACCTAAGCTTTGGCTAGTAAAGCCCATTTGTAGGCCGCGTTGATTAACCTCAATAGCAAACTCTCGTTGCGCATCGATTAAACCACTATCTATATCTGTTACGCCCTGTAGTGTTTGTAGCTTGTTCATCAAGGCGTAACTGGCCTGGCTAAGCGCGCTGCTGTCAGTTGAGGCTAGCTCTATAACCAGCTCTTTTCCGCCACCTGGGCCAACTTCGAAATCAAAGAAAAGTGACTTTACCCCAGCAACCTCGCCAATCTCAGTTCGCCAGCTATCGACCAACTGATGTGCGCTATATTGGCGCAGTTCTTCTGCTGGAATTTGAAAGGTACTAGAGCCTGAACCGCCTTCGATGGACAACATAATGTGCTTAAAGTTATTTGGCTCATTGAGTTCAATGAAAGCGCGCACCCCAGCCGCTTCAATGGCCCGCATAATGCGCTTTTTATCTGCAAGAGAACTACCAGCAATAAACTCAACTTCAACGTCTATTCGCTCTGATTCAACTTTAGGCACAAAGCTGCTATCAATTCGGCCCGATCCTACCCAAGTAAAAACTAACAAATTGGCAGCGATAAAAACCACAATCACTGTCATAGGTTGCTTGAGTGAGCTTGCCAATAAAGCTTTGAAGCGATTGTCTCGAAAAGACTCAAAGGCCATAAAGCTACGCTGCTGCAATATTGCCAGTTGAGTCAGCCTTTTAGGTTTATCTAGTTGCTTTAGGTGGTAAGGCAAAATAAACAAGGCTTCAATAAGCGATACCGCAAAAATAGTAAAAATAAGCAGTGCCATAGGTTTATACATATTGCCCAGCTCGCCACTGACAAATAATAAGGGCATAAAGGCGATAATGTTGGTCGCAACCGAGAAACATACAGGTAGCGCCATTTCTTGTACGCCTTGCTTTAATGCTTGGTTGACCTCCATACCTTGATGGACTTTTTGGTAGATATTCTCAGCGACAATTACCGCATCGTCCACCAAGATCCCAAGAGTGATAATAAACGCAAATAGGGTCACCATATTCAACGGAATATTCAGGCTAGGCATCAAGCCTAACGTACCTAAAATGGTTATAGGGATCCCCATGCACACCCAAAATGCCAACCGAGTATCGAGTAAAAGTGACAAGGTTAGGATCACCAAAACCATGCCGATTAAGCCATTATTGAGCAACAAATTACTGCGAGTTTGATAGGCTTGGGCTTGATCATCGAGCACAATTAATTGGCTATTGTTAGGCAATAACGTTTGATACTGGTTGATGTAATCAGTGATCTCAGCGCTCAGCTCTATGGGTTTAACTTGTTGGTTCTGATAGACAACCAGCATAACCGCAGGCTTGCCGTTAACATTAAAGGGCTGCTCTTGTTGCGAGAATCCCCAATTCACTTCGGCAATTTGCCCTAAGGTTAACTGAGCACCGGAGGCCCCTGCATAAATATTTATCGCACGAAATTGTTCAAGTTGCTGTTTACGGCCCAGCGTGCGGATCACGATATTACCAGCGCTTGTGCTAATGCTGCCTGCAGAGGTGTCATCAACCGATTGCGCAACCTTTTCGGTAATTTGTGCCAATGTGAGTTGGTGCTGCATTAGTTTATCTTGGCTGACTTCAATAACGACTTCACTGTCTCTGGTTCCCTCAAATTTGATTTGTGCGATATCAAATCTGGATAGCAAATCATGCTTGAGCTTGATGGCTTCAGTCTTTATCTCGGTTTCAGTTAAGTCTCCATATAATCCCAGTTCAATTAATGGCTCTAACTCTTCAACCACACTAATTTGCATTGGCTCCATTCCGCTTGGAAAGCCACTAATGCTGTCGACTTCATTTTTCACATCGGCAAGCATGTTATTGACATCAACACCATCATTAAGGCTTAGGGTGATTACGGCTTCGCCTATTGTTGCGCTAGCGTGCATACGGTCTATACGGGTATTTTCCTTCAAGCGATGCTCAATCGGTAAAATAATACCTTGTTCCATCTCCTTAATTGTTGCGCCAGGAAAGCTTGCTGTTATGGCAATTTCATCGACTTTGAAAGCTGGAGAAGTTTGCTGGGTAATGTCATTGAAGCGATAAATGCCGATGGCAATAAAAACCAAGGTTAACAAGTTAACTGCAATTGGGTTATCAATCATCCAAGCGAGCAACCGCTGTAAAGTGGAGTCAGTTTGGCTGCTAGCATTGGGTATTGGCTTAGGGATATTGGCTAAATATTGCATTAGAAAGACTCCACAACATTAACGCTAAGGCCAACTTGTGGGCGGTGTAGCTTGCTGGTAACAATGCGCTCTTGCGGAGTAAATACATTGGCTATTATCGCGTGGCCTTCATCTTGATGCACAATATTCACTGCTCTGCTTTGCAGTGTGTTTGCGGGCGTTACCAACCAAACCTTTGCATCATCAATTGCAGCAAGAGGCAGCTTTACGGTGTTTTGTATCGTCTTAAAGTCGACTTTGGCTTTGACAAAGTCGCCGATAATAAGCCCTTTAGCCTGCTCTAGATGGGGCTTTGATGAATATGGCTGATAGTGAGCGAATACTTTTTGCAGCTGCGAGCTGCCATCTAAAAACGGCACAATATGGCTGATAGTGGCCTCAAAGCTTTGGTTGGTATCAGGTTGTGAAAGGGTAATTTTCTGCCCTAGTTGTAATTGCTGCGCGAGATCTCGCGGTAGATAAAATGGCACTCTAAGTTGGCTTATATCAACTAAAGAGGCAATTTTGTCGCCCTTATTGAGGTAGTCGCCTTGAGTGGCATTTTTAGACTCAACAATGTAGTGCTGCTTGCTAACCCAGCGGCTGCGCTCAAGGTCTCGCTCTGCGATTGCCAAGGCATTTTTAGCGATATCAAGCTCAGCTTTAGCGCGACTTAGCTGTGGTTGACGCAATAGCAAGTCGATATCAATTTGCCAATTATTATCTTTAAAATCTTGCTGCATCATTTGGTAATCTTTTTGCGCGATTCGTTGTTCACCTTGCTCTAGCGATAACTGAGCTAACGCTATTTGCCATTGAGCTTGGCGTTGAGATAAAAGTGCGTTGAGATCGCTGCTATCTTGCTGGTAAATAAGCTCGTTGCTAAGTACTACACCACCTTCAACAATGTTACTGCTGAGGTAATCAAGTTGGCCGTCAACCTGAGCGCTTAGGGTCAGTTTGTTGTCTGCGATAACAGTGCCATAGGCGTTATAGCTCGGTGTAAAGCTGGTAGGGTAAATGCTTATGGTATTGACATTGATCGTGTTGCTGACCTCTGGTTTTACCGCGGTAGCGGGTGCGGTCATAGCAATAAGTGTGCAGCCAATAATGCCTATCATCGCGATATAAAACGCAGGCCATTTACTCGCACTTTCGAAACTGTGCTTGGGCGTTTTTTTTCTATCTTGTTTGCTGTCTTGTGCTGTTAGCTCTACTTTGGGGTCAATCTTTTGGTCAGTGTTTTGCTCATTATTGGAGCTTGTATGCTGAGTCATATGGTCATTGCCTGAATTCATTAAAATGGCTATTGGGAACTAAGTCAGATTGCTTAATCCATTTGGCCTTTATTGCTGATTTATCGCGGTTTACTTTGTTATTTTTGCCTTTTGCAATAGGTGAGCGAGTATGGTTGGCAAACAAAGCTTTGGCGTTTTAGCAATAGCTTACTGAGGCATATGTGAAGTTAATGTCGAAGCATGTTAATAAAACGCGTACTCGTTTCAGGGCGTCGCCATCGTAGGGCTGAGGAGGCTGTTTTAGCGTATTTCATCGTGTCAGCAGCTTTAACTAACGATGGTGCTTAGCGTTCAAAGAGTTGCAGATTAAATGAGTAAAGCGAGATGCACTTTGGGTTGCAATCTTGATGTAATCTTTATGTAGTGCAGCTGTAAAGATGATACTATTGCGGCATTACTGGTTTTGTTTATTGCGTGGTCAACTTGTTGTTTAAACATCAGATGTTGTTGCTAGGTTTGATTTCTAGCTTGGTATTTTGCTTAGGCTTTGATGCCGCTGCCGCCACAACATCCAGTACCACGCACACCGCCACAGAGACTGCTTCAGCGAATACTCCAGCGAATACAACAGCCCCAACAAATAAAGCTGCAGAAACAGAGCAACAACGAAACCCTTGCTACAGTGATTCACAAATGGAAAGCGCCATCGACAAGGCGCATGACTATCTCACTACCAAGTTTTGTCAGCCTGCTATCTGGTTCGATAGTTTTTTTGTTGACGACAGAATTGAAGATGATGCCCATGCAGCGACGGTCGTGCGTCTATATAACGACTTCGCTTACTATGAAAAAGAGGGCTTTCAATATAAAGCTAACTTGAATGCGCGTTTAAATTTACCTGGGGTGACTAAAAAACTAAAACTCATTTTAGATTCAACCGGCGAAGATGATCCCTTTGGATTTATCAAATCTTTAGGTGACGATAATGAGCGCGATATTGGTTTGCGATACGACTGGTACGCTAAGGATAGAGTCAGCTTTAATATTAAAGCCAACTTCAAACCTAAGGTTGAGGCAAGATGGCGATATACCTATCCAATTTCTGATCGCACAGTAACCCGTTTGACGCAGAAGCTGTATCAAGAGAAGAAGGTTACTGGTGAGTCTACAGAGTTCGATATCGAGCATGCATTTAGCGAAGAGTTTGTTGGCCGCTGGAGTGCTGTTGCGCAATACGAGAGTCGCGATAATGGCTGGGAGTTTGGTTCAAGCGCGACGCTATACCAATACATTAATAATAAACAGGCGATAAGCTATCAGGCGAGTATTTATGGCGTAGATGAGCCTTATCACTATGTTAAAAAGGCCAGTATTAGTGCGACCTATAGACAAAATTTTGCCCGAGATTGGTTGTTTTTTGCAATTACTCCTGAATATCGTTGGAGTAAAGAAGATGAGTTTTCTGAGCGAATTAACCAAGTCGTATTCACTTTTACATTAGAAGTGCTATTTCAAAATGTTTAACTGCATGATGCTTTTTGGGTTATCTAGCTTGTTAATATTAGTCAGTTTACCTCTAGCAATTGCAACTCTTTAATCCACTCAAAATAAAGCCACTAATCGTAAATTAGTGGCTTGTTTATTAAAGAGTAATTCAGCCTATTCGTCGTCTAAATTAGCGGTCTTATTCAGCGTTAGCAATACTCGATTCCAGCTCGATATCATCTGCTGTATCCGCAGCAGGCTGGGTAACTTGCTCGGCTAACACGATTAAACTGTCGGTATAAGAAAAACCATAGCCGTAACCGCCTTCAGTGCTCACGCCATTACCTAATAAGTGCGGGTCGCTAAAGTGATCTTTAAAGGCGAAATCACCAGAGGTCACCGGGGTAATTTGCACAACTTTATAGCCTTGCTGATTCAAGGCGGTGATTGCTTGCTCAAGATCGGCATTAAGTCTTTCGCTATCAATTTTACAAGTTGAGTATTCAAACTCTGATGTTTTTGGCTTAGCTGCCCACATCTGCTCGCGTTTATCCGTTTCAATTTTAGCGAAATAGCTTTTTACAAATACGACTTTTTGTTTCATTCAATGCCCTTAAACAGAAAACTTGCTTCAACTCACGTGCAACTCTGGTATGAGTTACATATTAGTGAAAGATGAATTTAGTTAAAAACAGTTAAGTTAAATTTACCTTGAGCAACACTCTAGCAGAGACTCAAGCTAAATACCGCTAACTTGTTATTATTCAAGATTGTTATCTGGTTTAGGCGGGCCATTAAAGGCTGCAAATATCCTGCAATATTTACGCTAAAAGTTGAGTGAAAGCAGTGTTCTAACTGCTATGTAACTAAGTGCTAGTCTTGGGTTTTGTTGAAAAAAAGTCTTTTGATTGTTATGGTTATGTCGATAGGAGCAGAGCTTTTGCCCTATTTAAAATGCTCTAATTTGGCGACCTAGTATGGAAATGGGTACGTTAATATTGGAAATCGAGCTAGTGTAAATCTGTTGTTTAGCGATAAAGAGCCCTAAATTATGTCTAATACTTTGGAACTGAATTCTCTCGAGGAGTTGAAGTTTCATATCAAATCTTTCGACGAAAAGCTTAATGCGCAGTTTTTAACGCTGCCAGTGCAATCGCTATTAAAGAGGCGGGCTAAGCATATAGACGAAATGTTGGTATCGTTATGGAAGACTTACCAATTACATAAAACTCCCATGTCGCTTAATGCTGTTGGAGGTTATGGCCGAAGGGCATTGCATCCTAGGTCTGACATTGATTTAGCCATCATCATTGAGCAAGAGTTAACCCCGCAACAACAAGAACAATTATCGCTTTTCCTTACCCGCCTTTGGGACTTTGGCTTAGATATTGGCCAAACCGTTAGAACCCTACCTGAGTCTATCGACGCTGCCGCAACAGACATTACCATTGCTACCAATTTACTCGATATTCGTTGTCTGGTTGGCGCTAAAAAACATTCGCAAGTGATTAAAGAGCAGCTTTATCAAAATGAGCTTTGGACTAGCCTGTCTTTTTATGATGCCAAGATGGAAGAGCAAGATCTCAGGCACAATAAAGCGCAGAACACTGCGCTGTATTTAGAACCCAATTTAAAAAATAATCCCGGTGGCCTGCGCGATGTGCACACCATTATGTGGATAGCGCAAAAACATTTCTCACTAGCAAATGCCAATGCGTTAAAAACCATTGGTTTTTTACAGCAAGATGAAGTGTACGAGCTGTTAGAGGCTTATGACTTTATTTGTCGTGTTCGCTGGGCACTACACTGCGTCACACAATCGGCGCAAGATGTATTATTGTTTGAGCACCAAGCGGCAGTGGCTGAGTTTATGCAGTTTGGCCAAGGTGATAATAGCCAGTTAGCTATTGAACGTATGATGCGTCAGCTGTTTCGGGCTATGACTCGAGTGCGCGAGCTAAACCAGATTATCTGTGACTCCTTCAAGCTCGATACGCTTAATGAAACCGAGCGTGAAAATCTGCAGTCTCTTGATAAATATTTTAGTGTTTGTAATGGCTTAATTGAGGTTAAATTTACTCAGGCCTTTATTGATAAACGCCAAGTGATACGCATGTTTAGGTTGATTGCAGAAAACGACAATATCATTGGTATTGCGCCGCAAACCCTTAGATTACTGCGACAAACAAGGCGTCGTTTATTAGGTGAGTTACAAGATTATCAAGGTTGCCGTGAAGAGTTTTTGGCAATTTTGGCGCACCCTAAGGGGCTGCGTAAGTCGTTAGGCTTAATGCATCGCTATGGTGTGTTAGCCGCATACTGCTCACAGTGGCATGCGATCGAAGGGCAAATGCAGTTTGATATGCACAATGCGTTTACGGTCGATGAGCACACCTTTAAAGCGATTCAGTACATTGATAGCTTTGCGCTAAATAAGAAAAACAGTCTCACTTACAGTATCTATCAAAACTTGGGCAATCGCTTTGCCTTAGTGTTTGCCACCTTGTGTCACCATTTGTCAGGTAAGCAGGCGATTGAGAACAGCGAATTAAGTGCGATTCAAGCTAAAGAGTTGGCTGATGAACATTTATTGAAAGGCTCAACCACTACATTGATTTATTGGTTGGTGGCTAACCAAGATGTATTGATCAGCGCGATTCAAACTCAGGATATTAACGATCCTGATGTAATTAAGCATTTGGCAAAGCTGATTGGCTCTCAAGGTAAGCTTAATGCGCTATTTTTGTTTACCATCGCGGATATGATGGCCACGAATGAAAGCTATTGGAATGACTGGCAAGAAAGCCAATTAACTCAACTCTATATGGCTATTCGCGAAACGTTAAAACAAGGGATTGAAAATATCTTTGAGGTGCGCACCGTTATTCGTGAAAACCAAACGGATGCGCGAGCCGCATTGTTAGCCTCAGGTGTTGATGCCGAGCGGCTAACTAAGTTTTGGCAAAGTTTGCCTAATAATTTCTTCAGCGGTAATTCGGTTGAAGATATTGTCGAAATAACCGCGGGCATTTTAAAAGGCGAGCCGGGTACGACTCGGGTGCTGATAGGGCAAAACGGCGATAACGGCTTTACCAGTATTTTTGTGTATACCGAAGACAGACCAAAACTGTTTGTCGACCTATTTAAAACCTTAGCTAGCTCTAAGCTTAAGGTGAAGGATGCGCAGATGATGCAGACCAAAAATGGTCAGGTGTTAGAGATCATCAAAATATTGGATCACAAAGATGAGCCAATTGATGATGAGCCAAGGTTAGAGCAAATTGTTAAGCGTATTCATCGCGCCATCGATCAAAAAGATAAACCGAGAAAACTATTACCACATAGAGCACTTAAAAACTTCGATAACCCACCTGTGGTAACAGTGCTGCACACCACCAAGAAAAACCGCGCGCTGCTTAAAGTTAATACGTTGGACGACCCTATGTATTTAGAGCAGATCTGTAATCTATTATCAGAGCGCAATCTCAGTATTCATTCCGCTAAAATTAGTACCTTAGGCGAGAGCACTGAAAATGTATTTTTAGTCTCTAATGCAGATCAAACGCCTTTTGGTCACGACGAGCAGTTAAAGCTGGTGGACATAATTGAAGAAGAAATTGCTTAATATTGATGTAGCCGACAGCAACTGTTAGCGCTGATACAATACTGGTTTTCAGTTAATAGGTTGAATAAATAAGCGTGAAGTTGGCTCTATTTGATTTTGATGGCACCTTAACCAACAAAGATATGTTCACTAAGTTTATCTTTTTCTCTGCCACGCCTATGCGGTTGGCGTTGGGTGTTATCTTTATGTCACCGCTATACCTGCTTTACAAAATGGGTGTTATTCCAGCCCGCAAGCTTAGACCTTTTGTAAGTTACTGTGCGTTTGCTGGTCGCGACAAGCAGACTCTTGACCGGCTTGGTGTTGAATACGCTACAAAAATTATTCCACGCTATCTGCGCCCTGAAATGCAACAAACCCTCAAACAGTATCAAGCTGAAGGCGCAAGCATCGTTGTGGTTTCTGCCTCGTTAGATCTCTACCTTAAGCCTTGGTGTCAGATTATGGGGTTAGAGCTGATTTGCAGTGAAATGGCAACCGAGCAAGTGGCTAAACAAGAACAGATACAAGCGCATAATCAAGAACTAAATCAAGAACCGAAAAATAGCCGTTACACAGGATTCTATGTTGCAGGCGACTGCAGTTGTGAGGCTAAGGCGTCTAAGGTATCTGAGCGCTTTAATCTTAAAGATTACAGTTACATATACGCCTATGGCGATACTAAAGAAGACTTAGCCATGCTAGCCCTTGCAGATGAAGCCTATATGCAAGGTGTCACGCAATCCTTAATAGAGTAACCAATTGCACTCATTGGCTATTAGTTAGACTAAATCCGTTGGTTAATGGATGAAACAATTGCGTAAAATGGTTATTTGGCAGCTAAAGGTTGGTTACCGATTATGACTTGCTACTAGTTTTGCGAGTAAATTTGTAATAACGATAAGCTTAATTAGCATGGATGTCGTTATTGGTTAAAGTTATCAGGGAGTTTCATCATGATAGGGAAGTTTTTCATTTCATTTGTGGTTATTTGCAGTTATATGCTGATACCGTTCCCCATTGCACTGGCAATGAGGGAAATATTTTTTCTACCAGACTCCTGCTATTAACGATTACAACTCGTCTGCTCAGCTTGAATGTAAATCTTATCCATTACTCATGTTTATGTATGGTTTGTTGTGTGCTTGATGTTATATCTTTTATCGCTGTTGTTATGTTGTTATGTTGTTTGTTAAGGGTTGTGATTTGGGGCGCATATTTTGAGCGAGGCAACAGCGATACTGCGGCATAAGTCTTCCTTGCATAAAGATAAAACTGGAGGCAAGCCCGACCTTGGTATAACAAGTTGTTACTTGACCAAATTCCTTTAGTGAACAACACTCTATGCTCAACATATACCCTACAAATATGGATGATTATAAAAATGCTAATATTCTTAATTTGTATTGCAGCATTACTGCTAGCATACAAGTTCTACAGTCCCTTTGTAGAACGCCAAGCTGGAATAGATCCAAATGCAAAAACCCCACAAGCAAGATTTGAAGACGGTGTCGACTATGTCGAAGTTCACCCGGTTAAAGCTTACTTAATTCAGTTTCTTAATGTTGCCGGTGTTGGGCCTATTTTTGGGCCAATTCTGGGTGCGTTATATGGTCCAATTGCACTGGTGTGGATTGTCCTAGGTAACATCATTGGAGGGGCGGTTCACGACTACTTCTCTGGTGTGTTGAGTATTAAAGAAGACGGTAAAAGCTTGCCTGAAATCGCAGGGCATTATTTTAACGTTTACTTTAAAGGGGTGATGTTGATTTTTACTGCCATGCTACTGTTTTTTGTTGGTGTGGTATTCATTATGAGCCCAGCTGGGCTGCTGAGTAACCTTGATTACTTTGAAGGTACAATCTTAGCCAACAATACCTTTTGGGTATTGGTGATTTTAGGTTACTACTTCCTAGCAACCATGCTGCCTATCGATAAGATCATTACTAAGCTTTACCCAATATTTGGTTTATTAATGATTGTTATGACAGTGTCGATTGCAGTTGCACTGCTAATTAGCGCCCCGCAGTTACCTGAAATGGGCGATATATTTGCTTACTTTGACCATAGTCATTACAACAACGATTTGCTAGAGCCAAACCCAGACGGTTTGCCTGTGTGGCCTTTATTATTTGTCACCATTACCTGTGGCGCAATTAGTGGTTTCCATTCAACTCAAGCACCTATTATGGCGCGCTGTTTAACTAACGAGAAATATGTTCGTCCAGTATATTATGGCGCAATGATGTCTGAAGGCATCGTGGCATGTGTGTGGGCAACAGCCGGTATTGCAGCATTCCCAGGTGGTTATGTTGAGCTGAAAAGCATTTTAGATGCGGGCGGCCCAGGGCTTGTGGTCAACCAAGTTGCGACAACTTACCTTGGTGTTGCAGGTGGTATTATGGCGATTATTGCGGTGGCGATTTTCCCTATTACCTCTGGCGATACAGCCTTTAGATCTTTACGTCTAACGATTATTGATGCGTTTAAGATCCCGCAAAGTTTGAAAAACCGCTTGTTCTTAGCGATCCCAATTTTAATCATCGCTTACTTTATGACTAAGATTGATTTCTCGTTAATCTGGCGCTACTTCGCGTTCTCAAACATGCTGCTTTCAACTAGCGTATTGTGGCTAGCGACTAAGTACCTGTTTGACAGGGGCACCTTCCATTGGATTGTGAGTTTACCTGCTATTGTGGGGACTTGCGTTACGGTATCTTATATCGTCACTGCAGGCATTGGCTTAGGGTTACCGCAATCACTGAGTCAACCTGTTGGCATCGCCGTGGGTATTGTATGTTTGATTGCACTGATTATGGCGCACAATAAGCGTAAAGCGGTTAGTCAGCCATAGCTTTGAGATCTCCCCTTTAAATAGGTGTTGATATCAGCCTCTGACAAGAGAGCTGGGTGTTACATCTAGACATGATTGAATGATTGTCATCACAAAGGCTGCAGTTTGCAGCCTTTTTCATGATCGCAGAGCCATCCTAAATAACGCTGCTTGTAAATCCTCTATAATTAAATTGTCACATTCAACCAATTTTAAATTCGTTAACAGCAGTTTTTACGGTTTTGTTAGAGTAATTACTTGATTTTATTTTTAAGCTAAGTAGCTTGGTATTGTAAGGCTACTCTAATATTCGACGACAAAGGCGGCTTATGGATAGACAGTATTTTTCTGTAAAACCCCAAGACGAAGGGCTGTTTGATATCAATAGTCGCCAGCGAGTGTTGAAGTTTATCCTCATTGTGTCGCTAATAACATTTCTGCCTTTAAGCATCAAAAATTTCGTGATTGGTGAAACGTTACTTGCCTGTTTCTTGGTCGCTTTCGAATTGGTGTTACTGATTGAAATTATTGCGGTGCTGCGCTTAAAGCACAGCCTTTGGAGGTATAAACCGTCATTGTTTTTCTTGAGTATCTCAATGGTGCTGACGGTAGATAGCTTTGGCACTTTAGGTACTTACTGGGTATTTCCTGTGGTGGTCACAGTGGTGTTTTTAGTTCCTCGAAAACTGGCATTAATCACCAACGGCGTGATTATTGTGGGTAGTATTTTCACGATTATCCCTCACCAAGAGCCCACGGTGACGCTACGCTTTGTTTTAGCGCTATTGTTTAGTGTTTCTATTGCTCACTGCGTGGTTGAAACCCTGCGTCAGTTGCAGTCTAAACTCAGTTATTTATCGACTCGAGATTCATTAACTGGGGCACTAAACCGGCATCAAATGGAGATCAGCCTACAAGCTGCGACTCGTAAAGCGGCTCTTGGTCAGCAAACCTGTATTGCGATTATCGACATAGATTATTTTAAAAAGGTGAACGATTTACATGGTCATGATGTTGGCGACCAAGTGATAAAATCTGTGGTTGAATTGGTTAACAGTAATAGTCGTCAAACAGATTTACTATTTCGCTTAGGGGGCGATGAGTTCTTATTGCTGTTTGATAATACCAAGCAAGAAAGTGCGCTTACAGTTACCCAAAATATTCGTAATAAAACCATTGCAGGCTTGGCTATACAGTGTCCGCAAATCGCTGAAGTTACGCTCAGTATAGGTATTGCTCAGTCAATCGCTAATGAAACAAGTGAAGTGTGGGTAAAACGTGCTGACATGGCGCTTTACGCGGCTAAAAAGGCGGGTAGAAATCAGGTTAAAGTGAGTGTGATTAGCGAATATTACCCAGACAAGTTAGTTAATATTCAGTCTGCTGCAAAATAGCTAACACTTGCCACAAGGTTAGCAGTAGTAAAAACAAAATCGCAGTAAATCCTACCAGTGCTAGCAAAACAGCCTCCAGTTTTTAATTAATTAAATAAGGCCAGCCTAGCTGGCCTTATTGCGTAGTTTTATAGGCTAAATTCACCACGTAAGGTTAAGGCAAAGTGTCTTGGTTCACCTAAAGCCGGGGTGCGGGTAAAGTTATTGGTAATGTACTCTTCATCAAATAAGTTCTTACCTTGCAGGTAAATTCCCACTGTTTGCCACTCGTAACCAATCTGCATATTGACCAGAGTGCGGCTGTCATTGTAAGGGTCAAATAGTTCATCCCCCTCTTTGTAACCTTCGCGGTATGGATCAACCTTAACCGGTGCGCTTTGGGCATAGTTGGCATTCACGTTAGCAAAAATACCATTGTCAGCGCTGTAAGTAGCGCCAACATTACCTGTCCACTCTGGTGCGGTAAATTGGCGGCCGGATAAGTCATTAACGATCGGTGTCGTTTCAGTAGGAATTGTGATCACAAAATCAGTAAACTCGGTCTTTGACTGCCCCACAGCAGCATATAAGGTGAGTTCGTCAGTGACTTGGTAGTTCAGCTCAAGCTCAAAACCTTGCACAGTTGATTGACCTGCATTGACGGTTTCATTGTCATAACGGTTAGGTGAGAGTTGCACGTTCACTTGTTGGTCACGCCAGCCGACATAAAACAGGTTAGCATTGGCAACGAGGTCGCCGTCTAACCAAGTAGAGCGCAGCGATAGCTCATAGTTATCAGTGTATTCAGGATCGTACTCAAACACATCACCGCGAGCGTTATTTATGCCTACGCCACCTGAGCGATAGCCTTTTTGGTATGAAAAGCTAGTGATGAAGTCTTCTGTCCAATGATAGCTCACACCTAGCTTAGGCAAGATAGTATTAAAGTCATTTTCAATCTTGGGGGTGGTTGATGAAGCACTGGCGGCTAAATCATAAAACTGCTGATTAATACCTGCGATTAACGGCGCGATACCTTCATAAGGGGTGCCAATATAACTGGCTGGATCGGGTATTTTATCTGCATTCAAGATGATGTATTGCGCATCATTTTGTGTTTGTTGTTTTTCATGGTCAAAGCGAATGCCACCAAAAATGTCCCACTTTTCCGTTATATTCCAAACCGCATCGGCAAATAACGCATAACTTGAAATTGTCTGCTGTGACGAGGTTAATGCGCTTGTGTGAGCAGGATTAAACTCGGCATATTGGCCAACCACTAAATCTGCAATAGGTTGGCTGAGACCGTATCTTGCTTGCAATATATCACTGGTGAGGCCTAAACGGTTTAGCTTCAAATTACTTAAGCCGTTAGACTGGTCGTCGACATCAGTATTGAAGTAATAAGCGCCGATAATACCGCTAAAGTCATCGTATTCAAAAGTCAGTCTTAGCTCTTGGCTTAGTGAGTCGGTGGTATTTTTGTAGTTAGAAATACTGCCAGTATCTTCAGGGAATTGACTGCCTTCAATCTCTAAGAAGTCAGAATCCCAAGTAAAGCGAGTATCGACACTAGACCAAGTTGTATATGAGCCTAGCGACCAATAATCGTTTAAGTCGTAGTTTAGCTCCAGTACCAGAATGTCGGCATCGACGGTCTCTTTTCTTTCATCGTTATTGTAGACATAGCGATTCTCAAATGGGTTTTGACCTTGTGCAATTTCTACCGCGGTATGGCCATAATCACTATTGCTGCGGGTATAGCCAAGCTGAGCTGAAAACTCAGGCAGTGCCGATGGTTGATACAGTAACTTTAATCGATAAGTGCCGTCGTCACGATAATCGGCAGGTTCATTGCGAACTAAGTTGTCAATATAGCCGTCAGTCTCTTTCTTTTCACCACTAAAGCGGAATGAAAGCTCATCTTCAATAAGGCCACCGCCAATGGCGACGCCAATTTCTCGTTGGCCGTATTCGCCGACAGTTAGCTGGTACTTTCCTTGCCAGTCTTGGGTTGGTGCTTGAGTGGTCATTATGACCGCGCCAGCTAACGCATTACGGCCTTGCAATGTCGATTGTGGGCCACGCAATATTTCAACTTGCTTAGCGTCCCAAGTTGAAAACCCGCCGCCATAAATCATACGCTCAGGCAAAGGTGCACCATCTACATAAACACTGGCCAAAAAGCTGTTGCCACCCCCAGATACATTAAAACCATCAATACCACGAATGCTAAAGCTACGATTACCTGTGACTTGAGCATTAGCGGTATTGATTATTACATCACGAAAATCATTAATATTTTCTTGTTCTAACTGCTTCTCAGTAAGCACCGCAACACTGGTTGTGGTCTCTTGCACAGTACGGGCTATTTTCTGGCCAGTAACCATGATCCGCTCAATATTACTGGTATCGGTAGCATTATCTGCTGCAGCAGATAAACAGGTTAGTGAGGCCGGAAGAAGTAAACCAAAGCGAATTGCGCTGGCAATAGGGGTTAAGTTAGATGATCGCATGTTTTATCGTCCAAGTGATAATGGTTGTTATTTTTAATTGCGGCGATGCTAACATAATCATCTTGTAATCTGATAACCTATTTACGATAATTAATACAAATTATTATCATTTGTATTAACTTTGGTCGTTTTATGATTTTTGTTAGTGTTTTTTTATTGTGGCTTGGATGCTTTGCTAGCTATTTATCTTCTAATAGACAGAGACTTACCGTTAAACCTATTCCTAAGATGCCTGCTTGGTTGGGTTATGTCATAGCGCTCTGCTTAGCGGTATTTGGCCTGACAACACATTTTGGATGGCTGGTCTCATTATTAATTAGCTTGCTATTAACCATGGCAATGTGGCTGTTGTTAGTTGTGGTGGCTGCTCACGCTAAAGAGCGCAGCATATTGGTGTTCGCAATCGGCGCAGCAATATTTCCAAGTATCTTTCTATTAGGGATTAATTAACCATGTGGCCTAAATCTCTGACTGCCTTTTTTGGTGGTTTACTACTGTCCGTCAGTATGATGTTGAGTCTGTATTTATTGTTACCAATAGCAATAGATATCAAATTGCTGGTGGGATTATTGGCAGGTTTTAGCATCTGGGTCGCAGCCATGGTTTATTACTATAGCTTCAATAGCGCTAAAACCAGTGCTTTGGCTTGTGGCAAATTCTTACTGCTTTCTGTGGCAGTGAACTTCCTTCTTTATTGGTACCAGTCGCTCCTATGAATACTCAACCTATGTACGCTACTACAAGTAGAAATCCGCGAAGTCAGTGGGTTAAAAATCTAACGGAATCTCATAGCTGGATAGGGGTGATCATTTCACCTCTGCTGTTTGTTATCTTTTGGGCTGGTGCTGTTACGCTGTTTTATGAAGAAGTGAAGCAGTGGGCTATTGTGCCGCAGTTTCCAGTAGCAATAGAGCAAACAAAAATGCCATTACAGCAGATAGTCGAAGATAAGCTGGCACAGCATGATTTTGATTATGAAGAGCACCTTATGGTGCAAATGCCATCTGAACATGACCCTTACTATAAAGTGTTCTTAGATCTCGTTCGTGAAGAGGGCATGGAAGATGAACATGGTGAAGTGGTGTCTTTGCTCATCGACCCAAATACTGGCGCTAGTGTGGCCAATAGAGATGACTTTTTTCTTGGTGATTTTATCTACCGGTTACATTACGACTTAAATTTGCCTGGTGGGACTTACTTAATTGGCATCATTAGCTTGTTCTTCTTTTTTGCTTTGGTGTCAGGTGTGTTTATTCACGCCAAAAAGTTATTTAAACACTTTTTCTTATATCGCAATGATAAAAACCGTCGTGACCAGTTACTGGATTTACACAATGTCGTAGGCGTGATGACGCTGCCATTTACTCTAATGTATGCATTAAGTGGCTTAGTGTTTAATTTAGCCATTGTTTACCAAATTGCCTTTGTGGTGTTTATCTACCAAGGCGATCAAGACACATTATTTAAAGACGCAGGTTTTACCTTATTTGATGAGCCTAGAATCGAGCAAAGCATTGATATGAGTAATGCATATACGATTATTGAGCAAGCACGTCAGCAGCCTGATTTCTATTTAAGAAATGTTATCTTTTATAACTACGGTGATGAGTCAGCGATTATCCAATTACGCGGTAATGATTTAGCGAATTTTTCGCAGAAAGATGAGTTCTTTTATCGAGTAAATACAGGTGAATTACTCAATAAAACCGACATTGAAAACTACAATGTATTTCGTAAAGGTCGCGAGATTATTGCGACCCTACATTTTGGCGATTTTGCCGGTGTAGATGTGCGTATTTTGTATTTTATTCTCTCGGTTGCCATCTGTGCGATGATCGTTATTGGCAATATGTTGTGGCTTGATAAGCGTACCTTGCAGCAAAATGTATCGCCTCGCAACATAAGTATTGTAAGGGGATTAACCTTAGGTGGTTGCGGTGGTTTAATTGTTGCTACAACCGTGGCTTTCTTTGTTGAGCGTGTGCTGCCCGCAGGTATGCAAGCGCGAGCGGATTACTTAATTGCCAGCTTTATACTCACTTTAGCGATGGCAATTGTGTTGAGTTATAGCATTAGCAATAAACGACGCTACTTAACTCAAATGATAATGCTGAGCTGCTTAGTGTTAACCGCAACAATAGCGGCGGATTGGTACTTGTTTGCCAGTGAAATCATTCAGCTTACTCGGCAAGGTTTTTATGGCATTGTTGGCGTTGAAATAGGTATGCTGTTAATGATCATTAGTGGGCTATACATTGTGCGAAAGCTTAGTCATTTGCCATCGCAGCAATCACTTAGCTTGCAGCCGGTTAGTTAACACAAGTTATTAGTAAACATAAAAAAATGCAGCTTAGGGCTGCATTTTTTTATCAAGTGTGGTGTTTAGGCTAATTTAAACAATACATGCAACGCTAGCTTGTTGTTAACGCTCGGGTTTCAAAGTGACTAAAATTATTTTATTTTGTGGTTATTTTTTTATATTCCAATTTCAAATTATGGTGTAAATTAGCTTAACCATATCTAGTACAACTTGTATTGATAGATAGATGCCATTGTTGGTTTGCTCATAACCTGAACTAAGCCTGTTGTGTTATTTATTTTGAATACTCTACACCTCCCCAAGCCACCATCTGGCCCAAGATCTTTAGAGCATTCCGTTTTATAAAGAGATCCCATTGAATATTTTATTTTTGATGTACCCGTGGTCGATGATCGTACCTGAAACCGACACCACACTGCGGTTAATCCATGAATGCGTGTCAAGGGGGCATACTGTTGCAGTAGCAACTACTAGCAATTTGACCATGCGCGACTCTGAAGCCAGTGCATTTTGCCAAGTGTTTAATAAAGAGCAGGCAACCCCGAGTAATATCGTTTCTTTTTATAAAAAAGCTCAGTTTAAAAAGCTGCAATTACCCTTGGCAGGCTTTGATAGCATCTTTATGCGAGCCAGCCCACCGCTTGACCCTATTGCACTAAACTTCTTAGATTCAGTGCGTGATGAAGTGTTCATCATGAACGATATTGACGGCCTGCGTATTGCTAACAATAAACTTTATACCGCGTCATTTGACGACCCAAACAATACTTTTATTCCCTCTACTCATGTGTCGAAAACACCTGAATATTTAGAGCAAGTGTTACGCGAGTCTAAAACTGACAAGATGATCATGAAGCCGCTCGACGGCTTTGGTGGTCAAGGCGTTATTTTGGTAGAAAAAGCGGCGCAAAAGAGTTTTCATTCATTGCTGCAGTTTTACATCAACAGTGGCAAAGGTGGCAATTACGTTATTCTGCAAGAATATGTTGAAGGCGCAGACGAAGGCGACGTACGAATTTTGATGTTAAATGGTGAGCCAATTGGCGCCATGAAACGAGTACCAGCAGCGGGAGAAGTCCGCTCAAATATTCATGCTGGTGGCAGCGTGGTAAAGCACGTGCTAACCAAAAAAGAGAAAGAACTGTGTAAACATATTGGCCCTAAGCTAGTACGTGACGGTTTGTTCTTTGTCGGTATTGATGTAATCAATGAAAAGTTGATTGAAGTAAACGTGCAAAGCCCTGGCGGTATTATGCGGATCAATAAATTAAACAACGTGAAATTACAGCGTAAAGTTATCGATTTTATTGAAAGCGTAATTCAAGCCAAAGAAGCGTTAAGCACAAGAAAAACAGAATTTAGAAAGGCGATTGAAGATGCTCAAGTTATCTGAAAAAGAATGTATTGCACTAATAAATAAAGGCGAGTGCTTCCACGCAGAAGTCGAAGCGGGCGCATTTACCGTAAAAATCGATGAGTACTCACCATTTGTGTGTACCGCTATTCATAATGGCCATCGCCTGCGTGAAGACTTGCAAAATAACTGCCGCTTAACAGATGAAGAGCGTCGTTTTGCTGAAGCGCCATATACCGCAGACATGCTGTCATCATTCCCTATTGTATTGACGGGTAATGACTCACGTTTTGAATATGACTTAAACCGACCTAAAGCGCATTCAACCCATTACAAAACGGCGTGGAAAAAGCCATTAACCACTAAGCAACGTAATGAAAGCCATGCGAAGCATCAGTCTTTTTATAACGTACTGAGCGCTTTAGTTGCGCGTTTAGAAAAGCAGTTTAAAAATAGCATCGTATTTGATGTGCACTCATTTAACTATCAGCAGATTGAAGCTGACACGCCAACCTTCAATATTGGCACTAGTCAGATAGATATCGAGCGCTGGGGCACCACCTGCCAGAACTTTGAAAAACAGCTTAATAAAATTGAGCTGCCAAACATTGCTGTGCGCGCGGCACGTGATGAAGTGTTTCAAGGTCGCGGTTATTTAATTGCCCACGTTAACGCCCATTTTGACCACACTTTAGTCTTACCACTTGAAGTGAAAAAAGTGTTTATGGACGAAACCACCGGCGAGCTATATCCACTGGTGTTAGAAGAGCTAAAAGGCGGCGTGAAACAAGCTATTTCTGAGTCTGCCGCTTACTTTATGCGCCGCTTTGGTAAGCGTAAATCAGTGCGTAATGTCGATCTACTGTCATCGACTTTACCGTCTGAAATTTTATCGCTAGATAAGAGCTTGTATAAGCTTGCTAGCAATGTCGCCACACTGAAGTATATCAACCCAGTTAATATCGCCAGTGAGCGTAAAAAGTTCTTAGCCCGCAAAGGTGCAGTAGCACCAGAGTTTAGCTATAAGCAGCTAAACATTAATCCATATCAATTCCGCGAGCAGCTTTATAAGCTGCCAGTGTCGAATATTATGGATGCCGATATTCAGCAACTTTATCGCCATGTGATTGATAACCTCGCGACTAAAATTGACCTACTTTGCTCGATAGGTACTGATGAGTTTGTTTACAACTCATTGAAATATTATGGCCAGCCAGACAAAGAAGATATTGCCAACGCTGAATTTTTGCTGCGTGCGCCAGCCATTGAGGGTGATGACGAAGAGCCTATCTATGATGCAGCTTATGCGGTTAAGTCATTCCAAAAGTATGCCGATGACTGGGGCCTAAAGTGTAAAGTTGAAAAGTCATCGCGCATCGTAGCTAAGGCGATGGTTAATAGTGCTCGTGGTAGCTTGATGATTAACAAAGATGCCATGTTCACTAGCAAAGAGTTGGTGGCTTTTGCTTACCATGAGCTAGGCGTGCACATGCTAACAACCGTCAATGCCCGTAGCCAAAAGCTACGAGTGATGTCACTTGGCTTAGTGGGCAATACCCACACCCAAGAAGGGGTGGCGATTTACAGTGAATACTGTTCAGGTAACTTGACCCTAAACCGTTTAAAAATTCTAGCAATGCGAGTGATCGCGGTTAATTTAATGCTAGAGCAGCGTGACTTCTCGATGACATTTGAGACCTTAAAGCGCGAATATGGCCAAACGACCGAACAAGCCTTTACCTTAACCACTCGTGTGTATCGTGGCGGCGGTTTCACTAAAGACTTCCTGTACTTAAAAGGCTTTAGAGACATAGTTAATTTAAGCAAAACCACGCCGCTAGATAACTTATTGGCAGGTAAAGCAGGCATATTAGACATGCCAATTGTCAGTGAAATGGTCGAGCGTAATATGTTAGAGCGTCCAGTACCGTTATTTGAGCTTAAACATAAATCAACACCAGAAACTGCGGTGATTGATTATCTTATTTCGGCGATTCGATAAGCTGCAATAAGCAAACAATAAAAGCGCCTTATTCTTAACGGAATAAGGCGCTTTTTTATGTCTTTTATTAGCTTACAAGCTTTATCGTGGTAGATTAATTGAACAGTCTAGGAAGTCATTACATAAATAACTAAGCCAAAAATGAATAGGCTATTTGAGCTGGGGAGATAAGCAGATGATAAGGATTAAGCGAATCACTTTAATGACCTTGAGTATGTTGGTCTTAAGTAATGCTAACGCATTTGAGGCCGAAAAAGTGGCATCAGATCTGAACATCCCTTGGGGGCTAGCTTATGTGGACGACAACACTATGCTGGTAAGCGAAAGGTCTGGGCTAATTAAGCAAGTGAATCTTAAAACCGGTAGCCAGCAAGTCATTGCCAAGCCTGATAATGTTTGGGCACAAGGGCAAGGCGGTTTACTGGATATTGCCCTATCGCCTTTTGCCGCCAATACCCTTTACCTAACCTATAGCAAAGATATAGAAGGTGAGGGCGCAACAACGCTGGCATCTGCCACTTATCAAAACGGTAAGCTATCTAACTGGCAAGACATTTTTGTTTCCAACTCTCGCTCAGACACAGGTAGACACTTTGGTAGCCGGATTACGTTTGATGACAACAGTTTATACTTTTCCATTGGTGACCGTGGTGTGCGCGACAATGGCCAAGATACACTTACCCATGCCGGTGCTATTTTACGCTTAAATCCAGATGGCAGCGTACCAAGTGATAATCCATTTATCGCAGACAAAGCGGTTTTAGATGAGATCTGGAGCTATGGTCACCGTAACCCACAAGGCCTAGTTTATGATGTGCAAAGCAAAAAGCTGTGGTCAATTGAGCACGGGCCACGCGGTGGCGATGAAATTAACCTAATTAAAGCTGGTGCAAATTACGGCTGGCCAATTACCTCACACGGTAAAGAGTATTGGGGACCAATCAGTGTTGGCGACGGTAAAGTAAAAGAGGGGATTGAGCCGCCAGTTAAAGTCTATATCCCGTCAATCGCGCCGGGCAGTTTAGTCTTGTATCGCGGTGATAAATTTCTAGAGCTTAATGGTAAGTTACTCGCGGGCGCATTAAAGCTGACTCACATTAATGTGGTCACTGTTTCTGATGCAGGAAAAGCGATTGATGAGCAGCGCATAATGGCCAAACTTGGAGAGCGCATTCGCGATATCGAGGTCTCTCCAAAAGGTGATATCTATTTCAGTACCGACAGCGGTAACCTTTATCGGCTTAAGCGGTAAAAATAGTTTCGAGGTCCTAGGAAGAGAAGGTTCTAGGACCTAGGAAAAGCGAAGACGTCAAGAGCCGAACGGTCAGCGGTCTTAAGAATGTGACTGCGTCACTCACGGAACGCTGCGCTTACGGAAAAGCGGGGGAAGGCAAAGGCCGGAAAGGCAATGGTGGCGCTATTCGCTGTTGACTTTTCTAGCAGGGCGAAGCCCGCCCTCGTAGCAAAGCGCCCTAGGAATTAGGTTCTATAAAGGATCTTTATCACATGCCAACCGAACTTAGTCTTAACCAAGTGTGGCGTGATTAACTCACCCGTAAAACAAACCTTATCGAATTCTTGTGGGTATACCCATTTGGCCTTTCAATATAATTAAACCTAAGTGCGATATAAAACCTTTATCACATGCCAACCGAACTTAGTCTTAACCAAGTGTGGCGTGATTAACTCACCCGTAAAACAAACCTTATCAAATTCTTGTGGGTATACCCATTTGGCCTTTCAATATAATTAAACCTAAGTGCGATATAAAACCTTAATTACATGCCAACCGAACTTGGTTTTGACTAAATGTGGTGTGATTAACTCACCCGTAAAACAAACCTTATCAAATTGTGGCACCATCTGGCCTTTCTTAAATTCGCCTAAACTGCCACCTTTCTTACCTGATGGACAAGTTGAGTGCTTTTTAGCAAGTACGTCGAACTTGGCGCCTTTATTCAGTTGCTTGATGATATCTTCAGCCAGTGTTTGGTGCTTAACTAATATGTGTAATGCTGCTGCGGTGCGCGCCATGGTGGAACCTAATATGCTTGAAACTAATTGCCAGCATTATAACGGTTATGGCTATTGGCAAGCTAGTCTATGAGCTATTGATATCTAAATTAGCCATTTAACTTTATAATCGAGACTCTTATATAGGTTTAATCTGATTGACGTTAATTCAAATAATAGAGGCGGGTTGAAGTGTTAAAAAGTAAAAGTTACCGCCGCATCGGCCCCGATTATCGCTTTGATGAACAAGTCAGCTTTGTTGATATCAAGCAGGTATTTGGTCTTGGGCATATACGCTTGGGCAAATGGGTTGAAAACGAAGAGCGCGATAAAGCTGCAAATCTGATTTTTGACTCATTAGCCGATTTAGCTTTTATTTTAAAACTACCGCCTAAAGCTCTGGGGCTGCGCGAAACCCTAAACCTTGCCTTTGGCAGTGGCGGCCAAAAAGGTGTGCAAGCCCATTATGCACCCCATAAACGTGAATTAGCTTTAGCCAAAAATGCTGGCGCTGGCGCGTTAGCCCATGAGTTTTGGCATGCGTTTGATCACTACATTGCGCCTAAGTCTTACCGTACTTCGCCTAATGGTATTTCCTTTGCTAGTCATAGCTGGCTAGCAGATGTAAAACCAATTAAGCATCCATTAAATCAACGCTTAGAGCGAGTTTTTGAAGTGGCATTGCTCAATGAAAACGGTGAAGATGGCCATGATTATGTCAACCGAGCAATCGCTTTGGATAAACAACATAATAGCCAATACTTTTCGCGGCCAACTGAGTTAATGGCGCGGGCGTTTGAGTCGTGTATCGAGTCTTATAACGATATCACTAACCCTTATTTGGTTGATGAAACCTTAAAGTCACCACTATTTGATGCAGGCGGATACCCAACTCTAGAGCATAGAGAGCAGATATTTGAGGCCTTGATAAACTATTTTGAGCCTCTTGGCGATGCGCTTGGGCGAGAGTAGAAAGTTAAAAAAAAGCCCGCATATGCGGGCTTTTTAGTTAATACAGGTCTTCAACGCTTAAGCTGTTTTTACTTTCCAGTTTACTTCTTCGCCGGCAAAGAAAGGCACAATCGGGCTACCGTTTGGCAAGATGATCTCGCTCGGTACTGTCCATTTTTCTTTTACTAGGGTCACTGTGCTGGTGTTGCGCGGTAGGCCGTAAAAATCTGGGCCGTGCTTACTAGCAAAACCTTCAAGCTTATCTAATGCGCCTAAGTCATCAAATACTTGGGCGTAAAGTTCTAATGCACTCCATGCGCTGTAGCAACCAGCACAACCACAAGCTGATTCTTTGCGATGCTTCTCGTGCGGCGCTGAATCTGTACCTAAGAAGAACTTACTTGAACCCGTTGCAACTACTGCACGCAGTGCTTCTTGGTGAGTGCTGCGCTTAAGTACTGGCAAACAGAAGTTATGTGGGCGAACACCACCAACTAGCAAGTCGTTACGGTTTAGTAGTAAATGCTGTGGGGTAATTGTCGCTGCCACGTTGTCAGCGGCTTCCATAACAAAGTCAGCCGCATCTTTAGTGGTGATATGCTCAAATACTACTTTCAACGTTGGGAAAGACGCCACAATACGTGCAAGGTAACGCTCAATAAACATAGCTTCACGGTCGAAAATATCGATGTGCGATTCGGTCACTTCACCGTGAACCAATAGCAACATACCGTGCTTAGCCATGGCTTCAAATACTGGAAATAGTGAATCAAGCGCTTTAACTGCCGCATCAGAATTAGTCGTTGCGCCCGCTGGGTAAAGTTTCGCTGCAACAACACCAGCAGCTTTAGCATCAATGATGTCTTGCTCTGTGGTGTTATTGGTTAAGAAAATTGTCATTAGCGGTTCAAAAGTCGAACCTGCTGGGCGCGCTGCTAAAATACGCTCACGATACTCGGTGACCATTTGGGCATTGGTAACAGGTGGCAATAGGTTAGGCATTACAATTGCGCGTTGGAACAAGCGTGCCGTTGCTGGAACGGTTTCTTGTAGCATATCGCCATCGCGAAAATGAAGGTGCCAATCGTCAGGAGTTAGTAGGGTGATTTGCGTCATTGTAGGTTCCTAAGCGTTTACGACAAAATACGTCAGCTTTTTTATAAGCTTTTACTTAGGGCGCTATTGTGCCTGAAATCGCCGCCGCTTAATAGCTGAACCTTTGAATATTAAAGCGTAACTGAATAAATCAACTAATAGGACATGTCATTTAATACTGTAGAAAGTATTAAACTCACGTTATGATCAATTTCTGTTAAATGTTAAGCCTCAACGGCTGTGTTTACAGCACTTACTGAGTCGATGATAGATTGGCTGACAAAGGCACTATTAAGGATTAATCAATGAAGAAGCAGCAAGGATTCACACTGATAGAGCTGGTGGTGGTGATTATTATTTTAGGTATTTTGGCCGTTACAGCCGCACCTAAATTTATCAACTTATCTCGCGATAGTAAGATTAGCGCTCTTGAAGGTATTGGCGCTGCAATCACTTTTGCGGCTGATGAAACTTATTTAAAGGCACAAATCGAAGGTGCTGCAGAACAAGCGCGAAGTTCAGATTCAAATCCGCCTTATGTTGAAATTCCAGCAGGTATTTTTGAGTTAAAATATGGCTACCCTGAAGCTTGGCCTGAAGATGGTTTAGGCATTTTAGACATGGTTGACCTAGACGATTCAATCGATGTGTGTTTTGGTAGCAGTTGTAGTAATTCGAGTAACTCTAGCCGGGTACAAATCGGTTATAATCTTGAAGCTGGACAATCACTCCCTGCAGACGCAGACGCTTGCTATTTACGATATAGCGAGCCAGGTGGCACAGGTGGTACCTCTGCAACCCGTTACACTGTGACTTATTTTACTGACGGTTGTTAATTAGTGCTGATAATTGCAGCTGCTAGTCAGTTTGCAGTTTTACCTAGTTCGTTATATTGGCTAGTTAAATGAGTCGGTTATATTCGTTTGTTAGTTACATTAGTTAGTTGAAAAATGCGTTTAGACAAATTTATCTGTAAAAGCACAGCGCTTAATCGTGCAGAGGCGAGTGAGTGCATTAATGCTGGCAAGATCAGTGTTAATGATGCGGTGATAACCGATATCAGCTTTCAAGTTCATGAAAGCAATCACATAACTTTAGACGGACGAAAGCTGATTGCACGGCCGTCACGTTACATCATGCTGCATAAACCCATGCATACCTTAAGCTCTAACGTGGATGGCGATTACCCCAGCTTATTTAACTGCATTGAACTTGAGCGGGTTGAAGACTTGCATATAGTCGGCAGGCTCGATGCCGATACCACAGGTTTAGTGTTATTAACCGACGATGGTCGCTGGTCGTTTGATATTATTCGCCCCGACAAACTATGTGAAAAAACCTACCGAGTAACGCTGCGTGACCCTATCACGGCTGATAATGTCGCTGAGGTAATTGCAAGCTTTGTCAGTGGTTTACAACTACAAAATGAAAAGGCATTAACTCAGCCGGCTAAGCTTGAGTTGGTAACATCAACCGAGGTGTTGTTAACCATTACTGAGGGGAAATACCATCAAGTAAAGCGTATGTTCGCCGCGATTGGTAACCGAGTTAATGGATTGCACCGTGAGCAAATAGGCGCGTTGAAGCTTGATGTTGAAGTGGGGCTATGGCGTTACTTAACAGCAGATGAAGTGGCATTGTTAGCAACGCCAACGCCAAGTCAGATATCGGCGTGACAATAAACAACGCCCGCTAATAAGCGGGCGTTTTGCTAGTAAATCAAATTTTTATACTGATTGCGATTAATCAACCCAATGCAGCACATTGCGGATAATTGACCAGCGCGGCTCAACTTTCTCAGCGCCTTTACCTAGCATCCAATAATCATAAATCTGCTCTTGAGTGCCATCGACTTTGCGCAGTCGCTGCCAGTTATTAATGTAATTAAGTAGCGATTGGTTATTTTGCGCCACAGCATAGGCTACAGGGTAATGGGATTTGTTTTCCAGCAGCGCAATACCGTAACCCGGGAAGAACAAGGTCCAAGCCGAGCCAGCTTGAGCACTAATCACTACCGCATCGTACTTCTGTTTTTTCTGCCTGAAAAAGTCTTTATAGCCTTCGATTTTGACAAACTTAATGTTTGGCGCCATCTTTTTCGCATCTTCAATTGCATCACTATGCTCAACATAAGCAACGGTCATGCCCTGCATCTGTTTGATCTTGTCGTTACTCTTAAAATCATTTACCAAGTGGTCGCGAGTCGCGATGGCAATGTTGAGTTCAAGTACTGGATTGGCATAACTTAGCGCATCCATTTGCTCAATATCCATTGCAAGACCCGACATAGCAATATCAAAGAATCCCGCCTTGAGCGATGCGGCTAACTTATCTTTTCTAAACGGAATAAATTCAATTTTAACTTTTAAATCTTCAGCCAGCTTATTGGCCATTGCCGTGTCAAAGCCTACCAATTGACCCGCATTGTTATAGTAACTAAAGGGTACGTTACTCGGTATGTAGCCCACTCTCAATGTACCTGCATCGCGAATGTCTTGTACGCTACGAATAGGAGTTGCTGGTGTTTGGCCTATGACTGGGAACTGCCTTTTTACCTTAGTTGGTACTTTGTCAGCCACTTGCATATTGGCAATCACACCACTGGTGATCTCAGGACTTTGGATAAATGTGCCCATTCCCACGCGGCAAACAAGTAAAGTGACTACTACGCTAGCGCCAATGCCTATGCCCATTTTAAGCAGTTGCGGCGGACGCAGTTTGAGTGACTTTTGAAACAGTGACGCAGTCAGTAGGGTAAGTACAAATAGATTCATCACCGCGGCAATAGAGTTAAACTTGCCGGTAATAAATCCTGACATCACAAACAGTTGGAACAGATCGGCTGGCAGTTTTACCAAGTCCAACATAAATGGAATCGCTACATACACACTGCCAAATAGTGCCAACAGGCCACTAATTGATAGCGACGGAATACTGCTAATATCTACCGGAGTACCGTTAAACCAGCCAGCAAAATACACAAATAGAATAACCGTGAGTTTGCCAATATTCGGGAAGGTAAAGGCAATGGGCACTAAGATTTCAATCAAGGTGGCGCCGTCTTCACACAGGTTGTCGTGCTCGCGCATCACTTGCTTACACTCTTCAACAATTACCGGAATAACAATAAAAATGTTACCGGTGGCAAAGGCGGTCACTAAGCTGGACTTTGAAATACGTAGCGCTTGGGCGAAGGTAATCGGGGTGAGCGAGGCCACAATCCAAGGCAGTACCCAAAAAGTTAGCAATAAGCAAAGTACAAAATAGCTGATTAAGTAAACTTGCATACTGGCAAATTCATCAACGCCCATGGTGCCTGCTGCTGACGCTGACATAGCGAAAATACCAATAGGTAGAATTTTAACTAGGCCTTGAGTAATGCGAGAAAAAATCTCCGAACTGGTATGCATAAAGGTTAGTATTTGCTGTTTATGCTCACCTTGCATACCTATAAGCGCAAGCCCCATGGCGATACTAAACACCACCATAGCAGGCACGTAACCATCAGCCATCGACTCAAACGGATTAGAGGGGATATACAGTTTAAAGTAATCAATGGGCGTAACAGGTTCTATGCTACTGGTACTAAAGAAAGACGCCGATTCAATGATCGGGAACGACAGTGGCACCAGTGCAATCATTACAATCGCCAGTAACCAAAGCAATAACATGATTAAGCCTGCTCGACTAAAAATCAGTTTTGCGGTGCTTTTTTGTAGCTTACCAATACCGCCAACCAGCGACACCACAATATAAGGCAGAACCGTCATCTGCATCAGTAAAATAACACTGGTGCCAATGGTGCCCATCCAGCCAACAGATTCACCAAAAAACAAGCCAACGCCAAAACCAACAAACATGGCGACTAACATTTGGGTTGAGCTGGTCATCGCGAGGACTTTTTTTAGCACGGGTTCCATCCTAAGTTATTAGTTTTGTTTATTTTAGAACTATTGGTTTGCTCTATTACTTTTGTTTAGCGCATTGCTAATAATAAGTCATTATTTCTAGTGTCTGCATAGCCTGCACAAGCATGCTTTTATTATAAGTTCGCTAAGCGTTAACTTTAAACTGATATCGTTAAAAATTCAGCATGTTAATTAACATTGCTGTTTGACTCTCCTAGTCGCTCGGCGGCTAAATCAATAAAGGCTCTGACTTTAGGCGACAAGTGTTTACGGCTTGGATAAACCACATAAACGTCTATTTCGGTGTTGGGGCAGTTCTCAAATAAAATCTCTAGACGATTATCGTTAAGTGCTGCCTCCATATAAAAACTCGGCAAGCGGGCAATGCCATGGCCGGCAAGCACCATAGCCAATTGCATATCACCATTATTACATAGCACTTTTTGGCGAATATCGACATGGAAAGCTTTTCCCGTAGCGTCAATATAATCCCAGCGGCTAGGCTGCTTTAAATTGGAATAGCAAATGCCGTTGTGAGTGGCTAACTCTCTAGGGTGATGTGGCTTACCGTGGCGAGAAATGTACTCTTTCGAGGCGACCGTATATGCCTTGCTGCTGTATATTTTACGGCAAATAAGGCTCGACTCTTCCAGTTGGGCTGAGGCGCGTATTGCGAGATCATAACCGTCGGCAATCACATCGGTGCGCTGATCGCTTAAATCGAGCTCTAAACTCACATTTGGGTAGCGCTTGATGTATTCAGAAATAATTTCTTGTAAGTGACTTTGGGCAAAGCCAACAGGGCAGCTGAGTTTTAATACTCCGCGCGGGCTTACATCGTGTTGAGTGATTAAGCCAATAGCAAGCTCAGCGTCACTTATCAATTGTTGGCACTGCTGGTAATAAGCTTCGCCCTCAGGCGTTAAACCTATTGAGCGGGTAGTACGGTTAAGCAAGCGCACACCTAGACGAGCTTCAAGCTTATTGACCTCTTTACTTACATAAGAGGTTGAATGGCCTAAGGCTTCTGCTGCTGCCGAGAAACCACCGCTTTTAACCACTTGTGCAAAAATCACTATGCCATCAAACAGTTTATTTATTGTCACCAATACCGCCTATTAACAGTTATATGGAAATAGTTATTATCTTTTAAGGTTATTAATCTTTATTCGTCACCAATATACACTGCTCTACATCGAGTTGTCGCTCAAAAGTTAATCTTTAGCTTGCAGCAGAGTACGGCAATTGAACCTAATTTTTTGCAGGCGTTACCTGTAATAACAGTACAGAGAGAATATTATGAAACTATTAGCCTTTGCAGCCAGCAGCAGCTCTAAATCAATTAACAAGCAACTTGCCGCTTATGCAGCGTCACAAGTCGCCGGAGCAGATGTTGAAATCCTCGATATCAACGATTACGAAATGCCACTTTTTAGCCAAGATCGTGAAGAAGAGTTAGGTCAACCTGAGCAAGCGCAAAAGTTCTTTGCCAAACTAGGTGAAGCTGACGCGATTATTATCTCATTTGCCGAACATAATGGCTCATACACGGCGGCTTACAAGAACTTGTTTGACTGGACGTCACGCATCGACATGAAAGTGTTCCAAAATAAGCCGATGGTGATGTTAGCAACCTCACCGGGCCCTGGCGGCGCGGCAACAGTATTAGCTGCAGCTGCAGGTTCAGCACCATATTTTGCCGCCGATGTTAGAGCGACCCTGTCTATTCCAAGCTTTTTCGATAACTTCGATATGGAAACACAGGCGCTACGTAACCCAGAGCTACAATCAGCACTGCTTGAAGCGCTAAGTAATTTGAAATAGCGCTAAAGCGTTAAACAAAAATAAGCCTGACATCATGTCAGGCTTATTTTTTATCTGCTTGTCTGGTCTTGAGATAAGTTGAAACGGTAGCAGTTTGCCTCTTTACAAGTTTTTTTTGCTAGCGATGGCTTTACTACAGAGAGCTTTGTAACAGAGCAACAGACGGTTAGCTTTGTATTGCTGCCTCAGGTGTTTGGTTGCTTATGGCACTGTTAGCCTGCTTATTGCGCTTAAACTCAGCAATGCCATCTGAGAATATGGTCACTCGATTGCGGCCAGTCTTTTTCGACACATACATAGCGTGGTCACTGTCGGCCACCATTTTATCTAGGTTAGTCCCCGATAAGCTAAAGTCTGTTACTCCAAAGCTGGCGCTAATCGCAAACTCAAAGCCCGAGTCTTTGCTGTCGATAGTTGCTATCAGCTTACGGTATTCTTCAGCCAGCTGTGCGGCGGTGGCCACATCGCAGCTAGGCAAGAAAATACAAAACTCTTCACCGCCTAGGCGGGCAAATAGGTCATTCTTGCGGCATTGCGACTGACACACATTGGCGACTTGTTTTAACACCCAATCACCCGTTGCATGGCCGTAGGTGTCGTTAATGCTTTTAAACTTATCTAAATCAAACAAGATACAGCTAGCCACTTGTTTGTTCTTGCTGCAGTAGTCAATGGCGCTTAATGCCAATTGGGTAAAGTGGCCACGGTTATGTACCTTAGTCAGCGCATCATACTCCGCCAGCAATTTTAAACGCTTTTGTGTGGTACGTGATTTATACACCATGCCAACCAATAACAGTATCGACACAAATAGTAGCGAAATAAACAAGCGGTTATTTTCGGTTTCACTGCGGCTGAGTTTTTGCTCCAAGCGCAGTAAACGGTTTTGGTCATCTAAAAGCTTGATCTGGTTTTTTTGCTCAGTCGCTTGATGCTGCGCTAGCTGAAATGCGAGATGCTTGGTTTTAACTTCATCCAAATAGGCTTTATCGGCAGCTGCGTACTCTCGGTGATATGCCAAGGCTTGCTGGTGTTCACCGCGAGATTCAGCGATTTGAAATAGAATGTTGTAAGCGGTGACCTCTGGCTTAGAGTTAGCAATATTTTGAGTCTGACTAGTTGCTTTAGATGCAAAGTCGCTCGCTAAAGAGTATGACTGGGTTTGAAAGTATGAGTCTGCTAATAAAGCATAGTATTGAGCAAGAATGGGCGCATATTTTGTCTGCTCAATGGCAACTAGCTGCTTTTCTAGCGTGGCGATTGCTTGTAGTGGCTGGTTATTATCTAAATATAGTTCAGCTAAATAGCTATAAATGGCGCTTTCCATCACCACTTCGTTGCTCTGCTGGCAGGCTTGCAGACCTTGGGCTATTTGCGCAGAGTCTTCACTGAGCTGGCCCAGTTTAAATTGGGATTCTAAGGCGAGCTGTTTAGCTAGGCAATAATTGCGCCCTTGTGATAGTTGTGAGCCTAAGCGATTAGCGTATTTTAGCCCTAGCTCATATTGACCAAGTTGGTTGTAGAACATGGCAGCTATAAGCAGGCCTAACTCTTGAAATTCAGGTTCAGTAATTTGCGGGAGAATATCTAAGTTTATAGCGAGGTGGGTTAACCCATCTGCCCAGTTTTTTGATATTGCATAAATATTGACTAGAGATAAGTTCGCTCTAAAGCTAAGCAGTGGGGAGGATTTAGCTAAAGACACTTGTTTCCATAGCTCTAATGAGTCTTCGAATTTTCCCTGAAAAGCAAACCTATACGCATTTAAATAATTGAAATAATGTAATTGCTCTGTTGAGAATTCGTCATGGCGGTCTTCTAAATCCTCGAGCATAATGTTGAAGTCTTTTGGATTACTACTTCTTATGTTATCAGCGGTTTGAAGTAAATTAGTGATATCAGAATTTTCATCAGCGCGGGAGGCACTGATGAAAACGAAGGTAATAATTAAAATCCAAACGATTTTTAAAGAGCTCATTTTATAGTTTATGAATTCACGCTGATTTCTGTTTCATCTTCTTTTGGCGAATCCTCAGTCTTTTCTTCGTCATCTTCGGCAGGTAAAAGTACACAAACGACATCTGGGCAGACATCTAGCTCGCGCTTAAGGCTAATATCATCTCTGTTGATTAGCGCTTGTTTTAATGATTCGGTTAGTGCGGATTCGGCAATCGCTTGCTCAAAGTTAGTTTCTGTTTGCAGACTTGCATCTTGACCCATGCGTTCCAGCAGTTGAATGATGTTTGACATACTATTTCCTTGTTGATTGTCGTTTATGGTTTTCTCTTTTCTCTTTTCTCTTTCTTAGGAAGGACTTGCCTGCTTACGGAGACCGACCTTTTAGCTTTTGTTAATCCGTTTCTTTATCTACTTGTTTATCAACTTGTTGATTTCATTCATTCACTATTTGCCTCAGCAAGTGCGCCACTTTGCTCAGCTAGCAGTTGGGCTTCTACTTGCGCAAGGCGGTCTAATACTGCTTGATTGGGCTGCATCTTTTGGCTTGGCGGAATAACTAGTGTGGTGTGCATGTAAATATCGGCATCGGCCAATTCTGCTAGGGTGAGTGTTTGCTTACGCACTGTGTCTATAGGCAGTACGGCGGCTTCATATAAAATCACTTGATGCTCAAGTGGGTAGTCTTTACTCAGCAGCTCAATTAATACTTGGCGGTGCGCCGCACCCGTAGCAAACTTGGTTAGGCTTTTGTCACCAGCAAGGCCGATTTGCCACAGCACTAGGTAACATGAGGGATCAAAGCGGCGCTGGTAGAACATAAACTGGCTGGCTTCAAACTGCTGGCAACCATATTGCCCGGGATCTATGCCTAAATCGGCAATTAGGCAGTCTTCTGCCGATATTCCCGGTACCATGACAGCGTGAAAACCCTCAGCCTTGGCTATTTCGATAGATTTATGTGGCGCGTGGGCGAATACCCCTGGGTGACCATAAAATGCACCGACGACTTTTTTGCCGGCGCGCACTTCGGTCATAATCGCATCGACCATTTCACGGTAGGTAATATGGCGAGATTTTCCGGGTTGATAAAAGCCTTGCAGCGAGCGCACGTCGGGGTGCATCTCTTGCAGCCAGAGCTCAACTATGCCGTTAGACATGCCTGAAAATACCACATCGGCCTGTTCTATATAGCTTTTTGCTAATGGGCAAATATGTGCCCCTAAAGTCATTCCTATTCCAACACACGCTAAACTACCTGACATGGTTACCCTTTATTATTTTTATTATTTTGTTAGAGGAGTATCTCTGCTCCTACAGTTCATCCATCTACAGAAGACGCATTGTTTATGCTGAAACAAGATATCAGTTATGAACTTGTATTGGAATTGTAAATTGGTTGGGTGTGTTCTTGTTTTTCTAACCATTTGGTATCTAAAAAACAGGCGTTACTTTCTGCTGTGCTAGCGGAGGCAGGAGTGAAGCCCATTTTCTGGGTCACCCTGTGGGTTGCATAGTTAGTTTTTGAATAATGAGCGTAGATACGCAGATAATTTAGTTTTGAGAATGCGTAATAAAATAACCCACTTATAGACTCTTCCGGCAACAGTTTTCCTTGGGCGTTACGAAGTAGCATGATGCCTACATCTGCAAATGCAGGCTGTTCTTTATGTTGAGTTAAACCTTGTATACCAATAGTTTCATTAGTTGTTTTATTGGTGATGACCCAAGTTAGAAAAGGGGATTGTGGTTGGGCATTTTTTTTTAATGCGATAGCAAAGCTTTTGTGCGCTTTTTCAACTGATAGCGGCGCTGAAATTTTTCTCATTATTTTTTCATCGGTATAAATCTGAGCATATAAGTCTTTATCTCGCTCATCGAGTAAGCGCATGGATAGTCGTTCGGTTTCAAATTGGTGTGCTGAGTTAGCCATGGTGTCTCTCTAATTAACGCTGTTTAGCAAAGTGGATAACGCCGGTTTGATGGGCGGAGCGGTCGAAAATCACGTAGTGATCATTCATTAGCGGTAAACCGAGTAGCGACTGATTAGGCCAGCCAGCAAGCTGTGACAAAATCTTAAAACAGGCCTTGCCCTTTGCTGGGGTGTTGGTTTGCCAGTAGTGTTCGGGCTTTATGTGAATGCTGACTTTTTCTGGGCTGTTTTGCTTGTTGTCACTGCTATGGTCACGACTATTTATACTGCTATTTTCACTGCTATTTTCACTGCTATTTTTACTGGTATTGTCATAGCTACTATGAGTGTGTTGGCTATGGTGATTGCGCTCGCCGACAAAATGCAGTGTGAGCGTGGGCCATTCATCAAGGTTTAACTGGTTCATGTCGATGCCTTGATATTGCATGGCGATATCGCTAAAGGGCTTTATCAGTGCTGCAAATTTGGGGTTTAGCGCGCTGAAGTGTTCCACCATGGCGTTGTATAAATGCTTGGTAAACACTATGCCTGATACACCTGTGTCGATAATGGCGTTACTGCGACCACGCAGCTGTTTGTTCATGCCGATGGCCGAGAGTAGGGCGTGGTCATGGTTTGCTAGATGCTCAGTACTTTCTATTGGCTCAAGGCTTTCTATTGGCTCAGGGCTTTCTATTAGCTCAGGGCTGTTATCTGGCTCAAGGCTTTCTGCACGCTCAGGGCTGTTTTCTCGCTCAAGACTTTCGTCTGGCTCAGTACTTTCGTCTGGCTCAAGGCTGTTCTCTATTTCCTCGGTGAGTAGGCTGTCGATTTCGGTTTGGTCGCCGACTTGGATAGAGATGAGGTTAACGTTGTAATACTTGTCTTCTACCACAGAGATAGTGGTGAACTCGCCTTGATAAAGCTCGGTATGTTCTTCGCCGCCACCAATAATTAACCAGCCCTGATTGAGCGAGTCTTGGTTTAACTGTGCGAAGTGTGCTTGTTGTGTTGCCTTATCTGTTTTTTCAGCTTTATCGGCGCTCTTTTTTGCACTAAAGGTGGCTGCGCTAATATCGGTAGAAAAGTGTACGCTTGAGCGGCGGCTGTAAAAAGCAAACTTATTGGCAGTTAAACCATGTTGGGTGAGCTCAGTAAAGTAGGGAATAATATCTTGCGTGGGCTGCTGTTTTAAAAAGGCTTTAAACTGACGTAAATCGTGGCTGGTAAAGCGATTATCGCAATCTTGCTCAGAGTAAGCCGCCTTGTTTTCGACTTGGTTTTCTACTTGGTTTGCATTTAAGTGGGCGTGATAATCATTACTGCAAATACTAATTTCATCGTCAAATGGCCAAGGGTAAGTGAGCGCTGGACTGATATTGTATTTGTCAAAATAGTGTTTGAGATTGTAGCTTTTGTTTAGCTGATGGTAAGCAAGACCGAGTATGCCGTCGGCGTGTAAAAATGTGCCCTCTTGTTTAATCGACGACACTATCGCCACTGGACAATCGTTAAGCACTATGGGTGCATGGGCATCAGGATTTGGCTCTAACTGATAACCGTCGCTTAGGTTAAAATCAATCTCTTCTTCTCTGAGTCCGACTCGGGTATGCACTACTGGGCCGTCCCAGCCGCCCGCACCGTATAATACTTCTTGAGCAAAGCTGGTGGCCACTAAGCTAATGTCTTGCTCATCGTCATAATCACTGTCGCTCACCACTAAAGTACTACTGCCTGTATCAATAATCAGATTTGCTGGGGTTTTATTAGCGCCAAATCTAAGTTGGGCGCAGTAACCGCCCATTGCGTAAACATTGGTTATCGGTACTTTTAAAGTGCGTGGAGTGATTAATGGTGTTTTATCTGACATTGATTGCGCCTGATTGTTATTGTTTTTAAAGCTTGCGAGCTAACGAGATAAAGCTGCTTTGATAGCGAAAATCACAATAGCAGAAATCGGTCTGCAGGTTAATTAATTGTTAATTTGCGTGTGGTTTTACTAAGGCGTGCTGCTTAGGTTGAGGTAGGTTTTGCCGTTAAATGCTTGAGCGAGGTGCAAATCAAGTTGGGGGAGTATATTTGCACCTCGTTGGTTAACTATGAGGCAATGACAAATTGGCCTTGCATAATTGCCCAGTGACCAGGGAACGAGCAGAAGAAGCTGTACTGTTTTGCTGGATCGAGATCAGCGGTGCTAAAGGTAATGCTAGTGCTTTCGCCGCCGCCAATAATGTCGGTATGAGCCAGTACGCGTGGATCATCGGCTTTTACGTAGCTGTTTGCTGCGCCAGCGGCCATGCCTTCGTTAGCAACAGCTGACATATTGGCGGTTTCGGTTAACACCCAGTTATGGCCCATGGCACTTTTTGGCAAGGTGCCTGTGTGGTGTAAGTTTAAGGTGACTTCAGTGCAGCCCGCTGGCAATGTTAGTTCCTTTTTGTCGAACTGCATTGCATCGGTAGCATTAATATCGAGTTGGCATGTGTTAGCGCTAGCAAAACTTGAAATACTGAGCAGCAGAGCTGCTGCGACAAACTTGATTAGAGTATGCATTGTTAACTTCTCATATAGTAAAAGACGTTAACATCCTAATGTAAAACTGCTTAAATGAGAATGATAATCAATTGTAAATTGTTTTTAAAGATTGGCTCTTTGACTAACTGCAAAGTTAAAAACTGCGCTTGTTATGGCTAAGCAATATAGATTAACAATTGGACTTAGTAAGCTAAGCCCAATTGACCATTAGAGAGTGTTATTTTGAGGTGACCTTGATGCGTTCGACATCGGTGGCAGGCGCTTCAATTTCAAAGTCGAGTTGTACTTTTGAGCCTTGTACGCCTTTAACTGAACTCTGGTATTGCCATTGCTTTAATGCGGTAATAGCCACTGCATCAAACACTTTCTCAGGTGATGATTTTATTACGCTAACATTGGTTACTGCGCCACTTGGGGTAATATCAAATTTGAGCTGCACAAAGCCGTTTTGATTGGCTTCGATAGCTTCCGCTGGATACTTGGGCTCAATACGCACTGTTGGATATACCACAGATTGTTTATCAACTCCGCCGGCTTGAACTTGTTGATTTAGCATTAGGCCGCAAAGCCCTAAAACCATGATTAATCCTATAACTGCAATGCTGCTTTGGCCTTTTTGCTGTGTTTTCATTTGCATAATACGTTCCTTGAGTATGTTTTTATTTCCGTAGTGAGTGTGTAGCAAGCCGTGCTGGGCCTGCTGTGAATAAGCCAACAGCACTTGGCTATAACTGATTTTTTGTTGCTTGTTGAGTGACTGAGTAACATAGGCATCGCAGGCTAGCTCTTGATCATCGCGAAAGCGACGGTATGCAAGCCAGCAAATGGGGTTAAACCAAAACAGACATAACACGCCATACGCCAATAAGTTGCACTGTAGATCGCCACGCTGGTGGTGATATTGCTCGTGACTGATAATGGCTTGCTGCTCTTGTGCATTAAGTTGGTTGAAGTTTACTGGCAAGATGATTTTTGGGTTCACAATGCCTATAAGCATCGGCGACTGCACTTTGGGGTGAACGTAAGTCGCTAGGCGTGAAAATGGGTTGCTTACTTTAGTCGCGCTGCGAGCAAGGGCTTTGATTGATACAAGCTGCAGCACAAGCAGCATAAGCATGATGGCAATTCCGCCAAGCCATACATAGCTTACAAATAGCACATAGTTTGTTGTGTTTTTAGCTTGAATTACTTTGCTTGCCAAAACGCTGTAATGAGCGATTTGCTGAGACTGAACTGCTGCAAATAGGTTTGGCATGGCAGCGATAATAGCTGAGCTAAGTAATAGAATAGGCACTGCGAGCCAAAGATGATAAGTCTGGTGTGAGCCTAAGTATTTTTGTAGCGGCTTGTGGCAAATCAGTAAGCCTACACAAATTAGGCTGAGTAGTAGGGTTTGTTGCGCCATCCATAGCATCATGACTTGTTTTCCTTTTGCCATGTATCAATTAACTGCTGCAGCTCAGCAACATCTTGCGCATTAAGTTTGTTTTGCTTAGCAAAGCCTGCGACGAGTGGGGCAATGCGGCCTGAAAATAAGCGATCAATAAAGGATTCAGTTTCTTTTAGCTGGTATTCGCTCTGATCAATTAACGGCGAGTACAGGTACGAACGGCCTTGTTTTTCAAAACCAATGGCTTGCTTTTTGACTAATCGGTTTAGTAACGTTTTAACGGTTTTTTCGTGCCAATCATGGCTGCGCGATAATTGGTTAATCACCTCGCTGGCACTTTGTGGTGATGACTGCCACAAAATATTGAGAACCGATAGCTCAGCATTGCTGATCTCTTTCATGTTTAGCGCTTCCTTGTACTTATGATTACACTTGTAATTTATAATTAAGATTACAAATGTAATCAAAATGTGCAAGTATTTTTTGGCTGATTTTTAATCTTGTTTGTTTTTGTCTTTATAAGTAGTTATTAATTAAGCTTATTTTGTTATTAATGTGTATTTACTGGAGAGAGGGCAAAACTAATTGGCTTTTTAATTACCACTTTTGCCGAAGCGCATTTAGAATGAGAAGTATAGAAAATACCCTAAACAAGGATTGTAAAGGTATGCCCTCAATGTTATCTCGTATCACATTTGCTTTGTTCAGCAGTATTATATTGCTTGTGTCTCAGCCTCTTGCCGCTGTTGCAGATAAAGCCTCTGCTGAAGTCACCGCTGCTAACGCGGCAAAAGCGCCAAGTAATCAAACGATTCATCAATCATCGCAGCAGTTGGTGATCTTTGAGCAGACCATTAACTTTAACTTACCCTCAGATTGGAAATTAGCGCATTCAGAACAACAAGAAACGATGTTTTCTGCGGAGTTTGTGCCTGCTAATCAAGAGTTACAAACTTGGTCGTCTATGGTGTGTGTACAAGGCTTTAAAGGTGTGGCTGCAGATATTGAACCTGAGCTTTTTTTGGAAACAATGGCCAATGTGTACCTTGAAAATTGCCAAGGTGAAATGGTGTTTGAAACTTTACCCAGTGAGCCATTAAATGGCCATGAAACTGCTAGTGCGATTATCGGCTGCACGAAAATGCCGAATTCACATATTAAGTCGATTGATAAAACTACCGCTTATGAGGCCAACCACGGTTTAGGTGAAATTGGCCACTACACTGCGGTTAAAGGTAAAGCTGATCTGTATTTGATCCATAAATCGATTAGAGGTGACAGCTTTAGTAAAGCTAATCCGCCGGTTAAATCGCAAAACTATCAAGAATTTTTATCGAGCATTACTCCGCTAAGCCTACATTGATAAGCGCATCTATCTGTTTACTTGCTTTTTATGTTTGCTTTTAAAGCAAATATTCTAGCTGATATCAAATTGATGCGTTATCCCTACCGCTAATCCTGCTGTTTTACCTTAGGTTAAGTTAGACATTTAACCGTATAGACGTCTATAATGCGCGCACTCATTGGTGGCGCTTTTTTGCTCTTGAGTGGGTGCAATGCATACTACTGCAAAAAGTAGTACTTAAAATGATGTAATCCAATAATGAAAAGCCCATATTTTGGTTTTTTGTTAGTTAGCTATTTATAGAAATAGCTTATAAAAAACAGCTCATAAAAAGAGTATTTTAGTCAACTTTGTTGGTGCCTTAGTTACTTAGTAACAGAGGATAATCGGGAAGTCAGTTTGATTCTGACACTGCCCCCGCAACGGTGAATGGTGAGAGACAGGTGCGCCTTAATGGAAAGGTGTTTAAAGCTTGTACTCGCGTATTAAATTGCTAATACAGAACCTAAGTCCGGAGACCGGCCAGTAAAGTGATTTCGATGATTTCGGCGGGCAGATCTCGAGATGCGGCATATTGACGGCTAGGCATAAGTTAACTTTTGCTCCGGATCACCGTGACGTTTTTGCCCCGTTTTCCTTTTAGGAGTCAAAGGTAAATGGGAACACAACCATCAAAAATCGCACTGCTAGTTAGCAGTCTTTTAAGCTTATCTGCATTTTCAGCAACAGCTGAAGAAGCGACAACCTCTGCTGCAAACGTTGACGAAACCATTACGGTTACCGGTTCGCGTTTTGATAGAACGGCGGATCAACAGCTAACCGTTATCAACACCATTGAACGTGAAGAAATTGCGCGTCTAAACCCTAAATCAGTTGCTGATGTATTAGAAACATTACCAGGTGTGAGCATTTCACGTAACGGCGGCGCTGGTCAGGCTACTTCAGTGAGTATCCGTGGTAGTAACTCTAATCATGTTTTAGTGCTTATTGACGGTGTCAAAGTGGGCTCTGCGACTTTAGGTACCGTTAGCTTTAATACTTTATCGCCAGAGAATATTGAACGTATTGAAGTGCTAAAAGGACCACGTGCCTCTGTTTGGGGCAGCGATGCTATTGGTGGCGTGATTCAAGTTTTTACTCGCCAACTTAAAGGCGGTGAGTGGTTTGCTGGTGCTGAATATGGCAGCAATGATTACATTCGTGGCTCATTTGGTACTGGTATGGATCATGGTAACGGCAGCACTACGCTAACGGTTAACCACGAACAGTCTGATGGCTATGATGTTTATAATGGCGCACCTGTTGAAAATGATGATGACGGCTATAAGCGTAATACTATTTCGCTAAAAGGCAGTCAGCAAATCAATCAAAACTGGCAAGCGCAGTGGAATGCTCAATACGATAAAGGCAACACTCAATACGATGATGTTTATGCCTCGGGATCTGCTGACGAATCTGACTATGCCAACTACCTGTGGAATCTTGCGACTCAATACAGCAACGATAAATTCACTAGTAAATTGGCACTCAGCCAGTCACGTGACTATAACGAGAACTTTCGTGGTGACGACATCAATGTACCTGTTTCAGAATTTGAGACTAAGCGCGATCAAGTTAACTGGAGCAACCAATATTTAGCGGCAAATGAACTGACATTTACCGGTGGTATCGATTGGTCTAACGAAGCGGTTAAAGGTGATTACGCTCAAGATGAGCGTGATATTTTTGGTGCATATGTTTTAGTGCAAAAGCAGTGGAGCCAGTTATTAGCTGAGGCTGCTGTACGTTATGATGACGTTGAAAATATCGATAGCGAAGTGTCTTACAATGCTAGCCTTGCATATCAGTTCAATGATCAATGGCGTTTAGCGGCATCAACAGGTACAGCGTTTAAAGCGCCTACTTTCAATGACTTATACTGGCCAGGATCTGGTAATCCTGATCTGATTTCAGAAACCGCTAAAAGTTATGATTTGACTCTGCATTATCAAGCTGACGATATTCGTGCTTACATTAGTGTATTTGAAAACAGCATCGATAACCTGATTGCTTGGGCGCCTACCGGTGAAAAAGATGATTTTGGTTGGGATATCTGGAAGCCTGCCAATATTAATGAAGCAAAAATTCAGGGTGTAGAATTTTCAGCTAGTTTTAGTGTGTTCAGCCTAGATCACCAAGTGGCTTATACTTTCCTTGATGCTGAAAACAAACAGACAGGCGAAGAGTTAATTGGCCGCAGTGAAAACGAGTTTAACTACCAGTTAAGTTATAACTGGGAGCAAATTGACGTGCTTGCTAACTACCATTATCAAGGCAAGCGTTACGCCGGTTACAGTGAGTATTTTGATGCGACTCATCAAGTTGATTTGAGCATAGGTTATCAGTTAGATGATGCTTGGAGCCTACGTTTAAAAGCCAATAACTTATTTGATGAAGAGATTATCTCAGCGCAAAATTACTTTAGCCCTGGTAGAGAATTCTTCCTAAGTGTCAGTTACCAAGCCTTTTAAGGCTGAGTGCTCGTAAAATAGATTGAAAGCCAGACCTTGTGTCTGGCTTTTTTTATGTTATTTTTTGAGTAACTAGTATTAAAAAGGCTGTTTTTAATGCGCAAACTATTAGGTCATTGGTTAATTTCGGCGTTGCTAGTGTTATTGACGGCGTGCTCTGAGCCGAGTATTCCGCCATTATCAGATAATGCACGGGTGTTAGCCTTTGGTGACAGCCTAACTTATGGTGTTGGCGCATCGAAAGGCCAAGACTATCCAAGCCAGTTAGCCAGACTGAGCGGCTTTGAAGTGATTAATGCTGGCGTATCGGGGGAAACTACCACTCAAGGTGCTGCGCGTTTAGAGGCTTTACTTAACGCACATTCTCCTGAGTTATTGATCTTACTGGAAGGTGGTAATGATTTTTTAAGGAATCATTCTGTACAGGCCACCAAAGCAAATTTAGCCAGCATGATAGAAATGGCGCAATTACATCAAGTTCCGATTGTATTAGTCGCTGTACCGCAAAAAAGTCTGTTTTTGTCGCCCTCACCAATTTATGCCGAATTAGCAGACCAATATGAGCTAGTTTTGGTTGAAGATACATTAAGCAACCTATTAAAAACCTCTGCAATGAAATCAGATACCATACATTTAAATGATCAAGGTTATTTAGCGCTGGCTAATGCTATTTTTCAAGCTGTAATTGATGGTTAGTGTTTTATAACAATCATTTACACTAAATTGGTTGAAGAAATTTTTACTATTTAGCAAACTCAAAGCCGCAGGGTGAGAGCAACGCTTATATAGGAAAATACTGAATTAACCAGCTTTGAAAAATTTATACATAGAAAACAGTTAAAACTTACAAAGTTATTGGCTTTTATGGCTTGACCTATACAGGCAAATTATGGGTTAATTTACATAAAGTTTAATGTATATAATTATTAAAAATCTAATAGGGTTTAACGTTTCGCATGACAGATCTTGAGCAGCAAGTATTTACTCAAGTACGTGCCATTATCAGCAATGAAGAGCAGGTAATTGGTCGTCGGGGGATCCTTATCCCATTGAAAAAAGCCATTATTGCGGATGGTGATATTCGCAATGTAATCGATATTGTTTCTTCAGATCCTGCTTTGTCGGCCCATCTGCTTTGGCGCAGCAATAGTGCTGACCATGCCGCACCAGAAGCATCTAAAAACCGCTCGCTTAAAGATGCATTAGTTCGTTTGGGACAAGTGAACATTTATCGCTACGCGTTTACTTTTTATCTGAAAGAGCGTTTAGATGAGCTGCAAGAACCTTACAAAAAGTTGGTTCAGGGCTATTGGGCTTTGACTGAGAATATCGCGATTGATGCTGTTGATCAGCTTCATCAACTTGAAGGGGTTAATATTAACCCTGATGAAGTGCAAACTTTGGCGCTATTTAGTGTATTTGGCGAGATCATTGCGCTAACGGCATTTGCATACCTCAACTCAGCCTGCAGCGAGTATTACCCAATTGCGGCACTCAAGGCGGTGATTGAGGGGCAACAACAGACATTAACCCTTGAAGCATTTGAGTCACTAGGCTTGGATGATGAGTTACAGACTGAGTTTTTGATTGCTCATAACTTACGCTCAACTCACAACGTTAACTCTCCGGGTTTAGTGTTAAAACGCGTACTTGCTAAAAGAGGCTTGTTACTTAAGCCAATATGAGCGCCAGATTAAAAAGCCTGCATTTGCAGGCTTTTTTGTTTTTATTTGATTTTAGCTACTCAGTATTAGTTTACTTTTTGCTTAGCCAAGCCTTCCTGCGCAACTAACTCTAACCAATGTTGAGCTAAACGAGCATTTGCGCTATTGCGACGATATGCGCCAAATAACGGACGTTTCAAACCTTCAACGCCGAGCTTCAAGCTCTTTAAGCTAAGACCATGAGCCTCGCTAATAGACCAGCTTGGCAGTGCGGCAATACCGTCTTTACAGGCGATGCGTTGCAGTAACATCATGGTTAAATCGCATTTAACTTGTGGGCCAGCTTTTACACCAGCAGGCTCTAAGAAATGACGATGAATATCTAAACGCTCAAGCGAAACAGGATAACTGAGTATGGGTAAGCCTGCTAACTGTTGCGGGGTAACAAACTCTTGCTCTGCAAGTGGATGATCGCTAGCAACAACTAATCTAACTTCAAAGTCGAATAAGTGCTGATAAGCAATAGCCTGACCTGGAACAGGATCAGAGGTTAGCACTACATCCAACTCACCTTGCTCTAATGCGTTGAGCGAATCAAACAGATGACGGCTAGATAGGTCGAGATCCGCTTGTGGATATTGCTGACGGAATTGTTCCATTACCGGCATTAGCCAACGAAAACAGCTATGGCACTCGATCCCCACACCTAGATGATTGTCGCCAACCTCTAAGCCTTTTTTTAGATCAAACTCAGTCTCAATCACCTTAGGCAAAATATCTTCAGCTAGGTTAAGTAAGCGTGCACCTTCTTGGGTAAATGACAGTGGTTTACTCTTGCGCACAAAAATAGCGGAATTGATCCGAGTCTCTAACTCTTTAATTTGATGAGACAATGCCGACTGAGTGACGAAGCGTTTCTTAGCAGCCCCAGCGAGGCTGCCGCTTTCTTTTAGGGCAACTAAGGTACGTAAATGTCTAAGCTCTATCATTTTATCCTCATATGAAATCCGCTCATGTAGCGCTTGAATTCGTTTCGATTGCGAATCCTTAGGCTAACACAATAAACTTCCAGACGTCCAGACGCCCAGCGATCTGTTTTTGTTATATGTCATTCAGATGGGTGATAAGTCTGAATTTTACTCATCTTAACATCAAAAGATATACAATATGCAATTATTTGTTCAGAGATTTATTCGTTTTAGTTATCTAGTAGAGCTAAAACTTGTGCTAGTAAAATACTGGCAAGCTGAAGTTGAGCAATCGCAACTCGCTGAAATATCCAAAGGGATATGTGAGGCACACTCACTCTGGCAGGCATAAATACAGCTAATAGCTTAAACCCCTCACTATCGTAGTTGTTGGTTTTTCAAGCGGTCAGATCAAAATATTGCTGAATGATGAACTATTTTTGTCAATGTCCGGTCTTATGTTGTGAACTGTATATTATTGGCTGAATTCGAATTGCAGCTAATAGCTAGGTTGTTGACTAGTAACATCAACAACCAAAGCCTTATGTGCTTTAGCGGAGTAACTATTTCTCATTTGAGCGTAAGTAAAGCAAAAACGAATTGGACTGTTATGGTGTTTTCCATAATGGTGCTTTTCTGCTTGGCGCAAAATAGTGGGGTGTTTAGCGCACTGCAACAAGTAAGTCTGCTTGCTAACGGACAGACCAAGGCGATAACTTACGACTCAGTAGACGCAGCTGCCACAGCCTCGTTAACTCAAAGTGGCGGTTCGGCTGCTAAGAGTAGTGAGTTTAAAAAGTGTGAGTTGTCTGAAAAATCGTTGCGGGTTTGCCTTGATGAACCGCCAATAATGCCACTATTGGTATTACTATTTATTTTCCCTCTTATTCCACTGGCATCTCGCCAACTACAGCGTGCCCTCGATGTGCCTGTACTACCTAAGCCGCGGCGAATACACCTTTCCTTGTGTCGTTTTCAAGAATAAATCTAACTGTTATTTGCTAATACTTAGATTTGGCTAGTGTGCGAAACTAACACTTAGTTAGACTAACATTATGCCGTTATTGTCGTTTCAAGCCGTCAGTGATAAAGGCTTGATAAGCCGTGTTTACGGAGAATAAATTGAAATTATTTACCCAGATTATTTTAGCGTGCCTGTTTGCATTCACAAGTTCAGTGTTTGCCCAATCAACAGGCTGGCTAGAGAACCCAAATCATCCACCAGTTAAAGCCAAGTTCATGCTTACTGGTGAGTTAGATGAAGCAACCAATACCTTGCCTGGCGTGTTAGAGGTGCAACTCGATGGTGACTGGAAAACCTATTGGCGTAGCCCTGGTGAGGGCGGTATTGCGCCTAGTATCGACTGGAGCGGCTCAACTAACCTTGACGAAGTTGACTGGCAATGGCCTGCACCAGAGCAGTTTTCATTACTTGGGCTACAAACGTTTGGTTACCACAATCAAGCGACATTCCCAATCTCAGTTAAAGTGGATGATGCCAATAAACCGACCCGTTTACAGGGTAAGTTTACGCTGTCGTCTTGCACCAATGTGTGCGTATTAACAGACTATGAAATTAACCTCGATATTGATCCTGACACCATGACGGCCGATGTCGATGCGATGTTTGCCTACAATAAAGCGCAGTCGTTGGTTCCGCAAAAAAGCACGAATGCGAGCCTAGATATCGGCTGGGACGCAGCGGCTAAACAGCTACAAATTGAGATGGATGATAATGGCTGGGTAATGCCTAAGTTCATTATCGATGGTGAGCCTGATACCACATTTAAGTTTGTGCGTTTTGAGCGTTTCGAAACAGAATCAGCGACTAATAAATTGCGCGCAGTGTTTGATGCGTCGAGCTGGTTAGGCGATCCAGAGTTGATTGGTAAATCCCTTAACCTTACCGTTATTGGTCATGATAAGTCGGCAGAGTATCGCGCCGAAGTTACACCAACCACAGTACAAGCTAGCTCTTCATCTTTACTACAGATCTTGCTGGTAGCGCTACTTGGCGGCTTAATTCTTAACGTAATGCCATGTGTATTGCCTGTGCTGGGGATGAAACTTAGCTCGGTGATAGCAGCGCCAAACCTACAACAAAGCCAAATTCGTAAACAGTTTATTGCCTCTGCCTTAGGGATTTTAGTTTCGTTTTGGATCTTAGCGGGCTTTATTCTGGTGCTTAAATTTACTGGCCAAGCGATAGGCTGGGGCGTGCAGTTCCAAAACCCTTGGTTTATTGGTTTTATGGCTGTGGTGACCTCAGTGTTTGCCATAAATATGCTGGGGGCATTTGAAATTAATTTGCCATCAAGCTTGCAAACTAAGCTGGCAACGACAGGCGGCAATGATCACAAAGGTCATTTTTTACAAGGCATGTTTGCTACCTTACTGGCGACTCCTTGTAGTGCGCCTTTCTTAGGCACTGCTGTTGCCTTTGCACTTGGTGCCGACGTATTGAGCCTATTTGTTATTTTTAGCGCACTGGCGTTAGGTATGGCACTGCCTTGGTTATTGGTGGCTGCATTTCCGCAAATAGCGAGTTACTTCCCGAAACCGGGTCGCTGGATGAACGTGGTCAAAATCGTGTTCTCAGGCTTGCTGTTATTAACGAGCTTGTGGCTTATCAGCCTATTAGCCAATTTTGTTGCGAGTAGCTTATTGTGGGTGATTGCTGCTGTATTAACCCTTGGTTTTTTAATTGCCATGGCCAAGGTGCACGGTAAATCCGCGGCGATTGCCAGTATTAGTATCGGTATTGCTGTTGTTGCTATTGCAGGGTTTGCAACTTCTGATAGATGGGCGCAGCCGTTGCCTACCGACCTTGATTGGCGACCACTTAATGAAGCCGAAATTGCTCAGCAAGTTGCCGCGGGTAAAACCGTATTTGTGGATGTAACTGCTGACTGGTGTATTACCTGTAAAGCCAACAAGGTTGGGGTGATCTTGCAAGATCCGGTTTATAGCCAATTGAAAGCAGATGAGATGGTATTGATGGTTGGTGATTGGACAAAACCATCGAAGCCGATTACCGACTATCTGCAAAGCCACAACCGTTTTGGGGTGCCATTTAATGTGGTCTACGGCCCGAACGCCCCCGATGGCATAGAGCTGCCAGTGATCTTATCAAGCACAGATGTCATTAATGCGATTAATGCCGCGTCGGCTAAGTTCTAGCGTCTACTTATATGGTTAATAAGCCCTTATACGGCTTATACAGCGAATACTGCTAAGGCGATGAATACGATTTTGTCGCACATCTATCTATTGCAGCCCTGAGTTGATAACCGGGCTGCAGCGAGCCCATTTTTTTTGAGTGGCATCAGCGACTCGAGTGAGACTTTTATGAAAAATCAACTAAACAAAAATGAACTAACAAGTGCTAATTTTATCGGTTTTAGCAAGAAGACGGCTTTGACCTTTATCGGATTACTTAGCCTTACTGCAATAGGCTTTCTCGGTAGCCAGTTAGCCACAAGTCAGCTTGTTAGTGCTAGCGATTCGAGCCTGTCAGCAGCGCAGCAGCAAGAGGTTAAAGCGATAGTCAAAGAGCTGCTCGTTAATGATCCTGAGCTACTAAAAGAAGCGTTTATTGCCCTGCAAACTCGAGAGATGATGAAAGAGCAAGCTGGAATTGAGCAAATTATTTCAGCAAATCAGCAGGCGTTATTTGAAACGCCAACTGATCCATGGAAAGGTGCAGAAAACGGCGAGATCACCATGGTATATTTTACTGACTTTAACTGCCCTTATTGCAAACAGTTAGAGCCTGAATTAGACAAGTTAATGGCAGAGTTTCCACAGCTTAAAATCATTATCAAAATGGTGCCACTACAAGGGCAAAGCGCAGTTGATGCGGTGGATTTCGCCCAAACTGTTTGGCTCAATGAGCCTGAGAAATATCTGAAAGTAAAAGATACCTTAATGTCTGCACCGCGCAGATTAGACAGCCAAGCGATTGCTAAAGTTGCGAGTATCACAGGCACCACGCAATGGTTAAACAATACTGATAGCCGAGTTGCTGATGCGGTGTCAGCTAACTTGAACCTTATGCGTACTTTGCGAATTGGTGGCACGCCAAGCATGGTGATTGGCGACCAAATTGTTGCCGGACTTGTGCCATTTGAGCAGTTAAAGCAGCACGTTGAACTGGCATTGGAGGCGCAAAATGGCGATAAATGACCCTCTGCAGCAGACTGAAAGTAGTCAGCGGCAGTCTTTGGGTAAAAAGCTGTTTGCCTGGCTGAAACAGCTGTTATTTATGTTGGTGTTATTAACTGTGTTCTCTGCTGCGCTGGATATATGGCGCAGCCGCGATATGCCTAAAACTGACTTACCCAATATTCAAGCAACTACGCTGCAAGGCGAGGCAATAGATCTGTTGGCGATGAGCCATGAGCAACCTGTGCTGCTGTATTTTTGGGGCACTTGGTGTCCGGTTTGCAGCTTTGTGAGCCCGTCGGTAAATATCATGGCGGGTAGCTATCCGGTAGTGAGTGTGGCGATGACATCAGGGCCTGATAAAAAAATGCAGCAATACTTGCAGCATAAGGGGTATGAGTTTGCAGTGGTGAACGACCCAAAAGGTGAAATTGCCCAGCAGTGGTCGATGCAAGTCACGCCGACTCTCATGGTGATTGAAGATGGTGAGCTTGCTTATTACACTAGCGGTTTTACAAGCTTGCCGGGGATCTGGTGGCGAATGCTATTTGCATAATGTGATGATGGTTATCACTGCTATGGGCTTATCTTATTAAAGGCATAGAAACTAAAGAGCGTTAACTAGATTGCTAATAATTATGGCTTAAACCTGACTAAAACAGATGTTGTTCTATACTGATTAACATCAATACTTGCACACTGTTGGAGTCACTATGAGTCATACCTATAAGATCATCGAACTAACAGGATCGTCTCCAATTAGTTCTGATGAAGCGATAAAAAATGCGATTGCTGCGGCCAACGAGTCGTTAAAACATTTACGTTGGTTTCAAGTTGTTGAAACTCGAGGTCATCTAGAAGAAGGTATGGTGGCGCACTGGCAGGTAACAATTAAAGTCGGCTTCACCTTAGATCCCAAGGCGTAGTAGCTATAATAAATAGCATTAAACAAAATGGGCGCTAAGTTAGCGCCCATTTTTTATGCGTCTCGCGGCAGGCCTTTTTCGACACTGCGGATCACTCTTTGAGTTTTTCGATTAACCAATGCTGCAGTTTGTTCATTCTGCGCAATATTGCCTTGTTTGGCGGTTTGCTCTGCCAGTGCCCAATCAATATGCTCAAGCACCATGTCATCGACTTCATCAGATTGCTTGCGCGCCACTAGTGCTTGGACTATGGCTTGGTTATAAGGCGCGTTACCTAGGGCTACGGCGATATTTCTTAGCCAACGGGCATGGCCAATACGCCGAATAGGGCTACCTTCTGTTAGCTTTAAAAACTCTGCTTCACTCCAAGCAAACAGTTCTAGTAACTGCGGTTGTTTGAGCTGCGACCGTGTATGAAAATCGCTTTCCTCGGTGAGTGGCGCTTTACTATTAACTGGGCAAACCAATTGGCAGTCATCACAGCCGTAAATGCGGTTACCTATAGCTTGTCTAAATTCAAGCGGAATCGCCCCTTGTAACTCAATAGTGAGATACGAGATACAGCGGCTTCCATCAACAATATAAGGCTCAACAATGGCGTTAGTTGGGCAAGACTTAATACAAGCAACGCAGGTTTTACAACCCTCTGCTACAGGGATATCTACTGGCAGTGGCAGATCGATTAATAGCTCGCCAAGAAAAAACCAGCTACCGACGTCTTCACTGAGTAATAAACTGTGTTTGCCGGTCCAACCAAGACCCGCTTTATCAGCTAGAGGTCGCTCTAAAATAGGGGCCGAGTCGACAAACGGGCGTGAGTTTGGCTTGGTTATACCTAGGCCTGTTAGCTCTGCTTCAATCTTATCGCCGAGCTTTTTAAGGCGATTACGGATCATCTTGTGATAGTCTCGGCCGCCTGCATAGCGAGAGATGTAGGCTAGGTTGGGATCATTAAGATTAAAGGCAAACCCCGCTTCTGGTGGTAGGTAATTCATCCGCGCTGAAATTACCCGTTGAGTGCCAGGGTGCAACTCGTGTGGGCGGGCTCGCATCATGCCGTGGTTCGCCATGTAGCCCATCTCACCGTGATAGCCATTGTCTAGCCACTGCTGCAGTTTAGGCTCTTCATCTGTAAGGTCTGTGTCACAAATTCCGATTTGCGCAAAGCCTAACTCTTGCCCCCAAACTTTAATTTTAAGGGCTAATTCGCCTAGTTGAACGGCGGTTAAGTTGGTAAGTGGAGCAAGTTGTGAAGGTGAGTCTGACATAGATCTATTTACGGCTTTGATTAACCGCTAATGATAGCAGTTAATCAAGGGAAATAGGTATACGTGTGTCTAACTCATTTGCGCTTGATTGCGTCCATCAGCCTTGGCTTGATACAGCGCTTTATCGGCTTGCTTTAATAGGCTAGATAGTTTGTGGTTGTCAGACTTTAGACTCGCAACACCGGCACTAATGGTTAGTTTGAAACCCTGTGGGAAAGATTTGAAGTCGGCGTTACTTATTTTTTGTACTAAAGTCGATGCAATTTCGTAAGCTTGAGTTTTATTGGTATTGGGTAAGATAATTAAAAACTCTTCACCGCCTACTCGCGCAGCTTCTTGGTCACCACTTAGTTCATTACGGCAAATTTGTGCTAGTAATTTCAGCGCTAGATCGCCAACTTCGTGGCCAAAGTTATCGTTTATCGCTTTAAAGTTATCTGCGTCAAAACTGATAACTGAAAACGCGACTTGTGCTTTTATCGCTTGCTCTAAACACAGTTGAGCCTTGTCATAAATATAGCGGCGGTTAGGGAGCTGGGTTAAGTCGTCGGTTAGCGCAAGGCTTGATAGCAACTTGTTCTTTTGGCTCTGCTTGTAGGCAAAAACAGAAAGAATAAGCAGAATTAGGCCGCCTAAAATAATGATAATCCACTGCTGTAACTTATTTTGCTCTAGCATGGCCAGCTCTATGTCTCTGAGCTGCTGATTTTCAATTAGGTGATTATTTTCCTGCTCTATTTGGTCAGCGTTAAAGCGGGTACGCATCTCTGTGGTATGGCTAGAGAGTAGTTTTTTGTCGAGCTCATTATGCAGTTTTACATATTCGTTGAGAGCGACATAAGCTTGTTGCCAGTTTAGTTGCTTTACAAATATCTCACTCTTGAGTTGCTGCAGTTGCGCTAAGCCTGTGATGTTTTTGACACGTTCAAAGGCATCGCGGGCTTCGTTAACGCTTGCTAAAGCATTATCAAATTGATTTTCAGCTAGATAGATTTGTGCTTGAAATAGGTGTAAAAAAGCGTAGAAGCCTTCATCAGAAGCTAAAATATGTGGTGCTGCACTGTCTAAGTATTGCTGAGCCTGCTCAAATTCACCGAGCTTAATTAAAGTGCCCGCGATATTTACGCCAACAGTAGCCTGACCCATTTGATCACCTTTTTTGCCCCAATATAGATAAGCCTCATTAAAGCGTGCTTTTGCCCGTTCTAAATGACCTAGCTCCTCTTCAGCAATAGCGATGGAAACAGAGATTGTATTTGCGACATCAAAATTGCCGCTGGCAATTTTGCTTTGGTGTAGCTGCTTAAAATACCGAATAGCACTTTTTTGATCGCCCAGTCGGCGATAAGCATTGGCAATTTCATACAGGTTGAGCTCTTCCCAAGCAGGTAGGTTGAGATTTTGATACATCGACTGTGCCGTGATTAAATCTTCAAGTGCTTGGGTAAAATTACCTTGGTAAGAGTGTAAGTAGCCACGAATGCTGCGAGCATCAGCGACTAGGCGTAAATCCTCTATTTTGTAGGCATCATTTACCGCTTTGTTATAACTTTTTAATGCGACCTCAACCTCACCATTTTGTTCTAAATACCAAGCTTTACACATAGCTAAATCAAGTTGATGGCTAGGGTATTGTGCCAATAGTGGGTTCTTTAATGCCTCTTCTACAAAGGCTAGCGCCTTATCAATTTCACCTTCAGTGTATATATCAAATGACCAGCAGCGAGCACGATCTTTACGTAATTGACGCCAAGCATCATTTGGTGCGATGAGGCTGTCTAACTCGTCAATATAGGCAAGGTATTGCTGATGGTCATTGATCGCAATGCCATTATCAATCGCAGTAAAAATGGCATCGGCTTTTAAGGGATTTTTAGAATTGGCAAAGCCTAGGTTGCTGACTAAAAGCAAGCAACTAATAAGCAGAACTTTTACTACGAAAAAAGACTTTGCCATTTGTAATGTTTTTGTATTGAAGTCGTTGATATACATGGCCAAGCATACACCATATTCTCTTGAAAAGGATAGTTTTTTACAGTGTAGTACACAGTTGTAAAAGTTGCTCACGTAAAAGGTGCAATAAAAATAAATGTTTAAAGTTGTTTACACTGTTTGTTGATGTTTCATTGGGTCGTTTGTATTGCCTAAGCGCTGCATTGCAGCGCTTTATATTTTTTACAGACTGCGGACTTGGTCGCGCCCCTCATGCTTCGCTATATAAAGTGCATCATCAGCTCTTTTCAAAAGTGGCAGTAGTTTATGATCGTTAACACTTAGGCTTGAAACTCCGGCGCTGATGGTGATTGAGAACCCTGGTGGGAAGGCGCTAAAGTTAGCATTACGAACTTGTTCTACTAAATGCTGAGCGACGATTATCGCCTGTTCTTTTTCGGTGTGAGGTAACACAATTAAAAACTCTTCACCGCCAACGCGAGCTGCTGTGTATTTATCTCCTAAAACTGAGCGACATGTATCGGCAAGTAGCTTAAGAGTATTATCGCCAACGTCATGGCCATATGTATCGTTTACTCGTTTAAAGTAGTCGGCATCAAAAGCAATAAAAGACAGTGGTAGTTCATAAATTTTCGCAGCCTCAAAGCAGCGCTGAGCTTTACTATATATATAACGGCGGTTAGGTAGCTTAGTTAAGTCATCAGTAAGCGCGAGCGTGGACAATAATTTGTTCTTTTGCGACTGTTTATAAGCAAATAGCGAGATAATGATAATAATTAGTCCGCCAAGCACGATAATAATGCCTTGCTGCAACTTGTTTTGCTCAAGCATAGCTAGCTCAAGTTCTCTGAGCTGCTCGTTTTCAATTAAGTGTCGATTTTCATTTTCAATCTGATCGGTATTAAAACGGGTACGCATCTCTGTGGTGTAACTAGAGAGTAACTTTTGATCTATCTGTTGCCTTAGTTCTATATATTGACTCTGAGCATTAAAGGCTTGTTGCCATAGATCTTGCTGACGCAGAACTTGGGTTTCAATCTGTAATAATTGCGCTAAACCACTGGCGTTTTTCAGGCGTTCAAATGCGGAGCGAGAAAGTGCGATGCTCTTATGTGCTTGCTCAAATTTGCTTTCTGCAAGATAAACCTGAGCGTAAAACAAGTGCATATAGCTGTAAAAGCCGGGGTCGTTTTCAAAAATGGTCAGCTCAGCTTCTGCTAAGTATTGTTTGGCTTGGTTATACTCAGCGAGTTTAATTAAGGTACCGGCAATATTAACTGCGACTGTTGCCTGTAAGGCTGTATCGCCTGTGCGCTGCCAGTAGCGATAGCTTTGTTCAAATAAGGCCTTAGAGCGTTGTAAGTTGCCTAGCTCTTCCTCTGCAATCGCAATCGAAGCCAGCATAGTATTGGCTGAGTCGAAGTTGTTGTTTTTACGTTTAAGTTCTTCAAGCTTTCTAAAATAGCGGATGGCACTTTTAGGATCGCCAAAGCGGCGATAAGCTTTAGCAATTTCGTACAGGTTTATTTCGACAAAAATGGGTAATTTGAGGTTGTCGTATAAGGTTTGCGCGCTAATTAAGTCTTCTAAGGCTTGGGTAAAGTTACCTTGGAATGAATGCAAATAGCCGCGCATGGCACGAGTGTCTGCAACAAGGCGCAATTCTTCTATTTCATAGGCTTTTTGCAGTATTTTATTGTAGCCAGTGAGTGCGGTGTCAACATCGCCATCGCGCTCAAGATACCAATTTTGGCAGAGCTCTAGCCCTAATTTGTGGTCCGGGTAATTTGATAGCTCGGGATGGGTAAGGGCATGTTTTGCATAGCTGAGCGCCTCGCTAACCTGACCCTCTTCAAAAATATTGTATGACCAACAACGAGCACGCGCTAAGCGAAGTTTTCTCGCCACATCATCGTGGGCAATAAGAGTCTCTACCTCAGCAACTAATTTGTGGTAAAGCTGATTATCATAAACAGCCTCACCGCTATCAATACGAGTAAACAACGCATCAGCTTTGGCATTATTATTTGGATCTGCATAACTTAAATTGCTAATTGACATCAGACTTAGCAAAAGCAGTAATCTTATTAACAAAACGGGCTTGGCCATTGAGCAGACTCTATCATTGATATTCATGCGCAAGCATACACTATATCGTATAAATTATATCTCTTTTTAACGTACTAATTTTATTGGTTAAAAATGCATTTTATAAGTCTTTTTACATTTAGCTTAAGCGGTCTGTGTAGTAAGGGTCTTTAGTAAAATCGCGACAGCTTTCAGCCAATAGCATTGCTATTTTTTAGCAGATATTTGCCGAAAAATAAGAGCGTTATGGGGCTGATAAATACTCATTATCTTCACTTTGGCAATAGCCATGATTTTAAGGCTAATGAATTTGAGCAAGGATTGATATAATTGCACCAAGAGTGCTATTACCAGCGCTAATTTTAGAGAGAAAGAGATGACTGAAGTAACTCAAGCTTATAAAGAGCGCGCCGAGCAAGTGGCACTTAATGTTTGCAATACCGTAATGCCGATGAACGATATCCCAGAGGGATTATTTGAAGCTTATGCCAATCTTTGTAATGAGCTGATTGAAGATAAAGACTTAAAATTCAGCGCCGGTTGGGATGCCTTGCCTGCAAGTGCTAAGAGCTTATTGCCAAAAGAAGATTTCCACGGTTTCTACATTGCTAACGCCTGGTTCCAGTTAAGCCGCGTAGCACAAGACATTGCAGATATGGCTGATACAGACGATGAAATCGCTGAGAAAGAATACAATGGTATTTTCACCCGCTTGTCAGACGCTTCGCTTAAAGAAAGTGTACGTAAGTTGAAAAAAGCACGAACAGACCGTTCGATGCTTAACAGCATTAAGGCTGTGATTGCTGGAAAGTAGTTTTAACTTTTTGCTAAAAGTTAAGTCAAAAAGGCTACAGGGTTTCTGTAGCCTTTTTTGTTTCTGTTTGTGGTGATTGGGTATTTTGCTATCTCACAGAGCGAGGCTAGCAATGTAAGCTTATTTAAGCACTGCTTGAAATCAACCATTAGTGGTTCCAATGGCCTGCGGCCGGCGTATGTGCAGATACTGCAGTGACACGCTGCAAGTCCATCCCTGGAAGCTCGACCATGACATCCATGTCATGGATGGTCACGGCCGCATCTACACTAGGTTAGACAAGCATTACTCTGAGGATTCGGAGCTATAATAATGCAGAACATTATATGTTGGTTATTCGCTCCGACCCCTTTGTGGATCCAATAGTCTCTTGTTATATTTTTTCCAGCTCACACAATGTCTCAAACACCTTTATGTAGCTTAAAGCAAAAATTAAATGTTCAAGCGCAAGGGGGATTTCATAGTTCTCTAATCCATCAAAATCATGGCAGGTTAAAGCTTGTAGCATTCTTGTGGTAACTAAAGTTCGACAATACTCAGAGTAAAGATTGACATTTCTTTTTATTTGAAAAGCATCTGGTACAAGAGAATTTCTTTTTAACCCTTCTTTCAGCTCTTCTTCAATTAAAGCTATCTCCGTCACCAATACGTTAAAATTATCTCGATGCTCTAACATTGAAGGTATTAATGATTGAAACAGCTCGTTTCTTTTGTCATAACTCAATTCAGCAGAGAGAACCTTGAATGCATTCTGAATTGAGTATGAGCGCGCAATTTTTTCTGAAGCCGTTGGCTCAAATTTTGTTTTCTTCGAAAATAATAGCTTCATCAATCCATCACTTTTAGTTTCACACTCACTAACAAACGACTGATTTATCCATTTCAAATTTCTTAATTGATGCTTCAGTAGCACAGGATTGTCTAAATTATTGGACAAAATGATTTTGGATATATCATCAACCATGCACCGAAAGTGAAGTGATAGATCTACTTTATCATCATATTTCTCGAGCACGGAATAGACTTCAAACTTAGCTTTATCAAGTGTTGGTATGAACTTCTTAGTAAGTTCTACGAGCTTCACATTAGATTCATAGAGCAAGGAAACATACTCATCACTAGCTTCTTTTAATGCTACCGAATTCCTCAAATGCGAGTATTCAGAGTGTAGCCCCTCAAGCCTGACTATTAACCTATTGATTTCTTTCGTGTTATCCTTGTCTTTTCGCCACGTGTACAGTAATGCTAAACCAGCTATTGTCGGACCTAGTAAATCGATAAATTCCAAGGTGCCTCCCATAAATATAACGCCCACTTAACAGGCAAATGCTGGTTGGCTAAAATCCGAAGCGCAGCGTAGGAATCAACCAGTATTTATCCTTGTTTAAGCGCTTGTTAAATGGCTTTAGTCGTAATAGAAATCTTCATCGTAGCCAAAATTTGTATCCATTGTTTGTGGCAACCAACCGAACTCCTCTAGAAGTTCAGCACGTAAACCTTTATACCAATTTTTAGCTGTAATGCAGGGCATTAAACCCTCACTGGTAACACGATGCACCACACCAGTAACAATAAATATATTATTTAATTCCTGTTCATAAAGATGCCCAGAATCTAAGAGTTCCCCAACACGAGGAACGTATTCAGACTCTATAAAAACAGGGTCACCGATTAAAGAGTTTGTTTTTGTAAAATGTTGAATCCTAATTTTTGGCACAATGCCTCCTTGTCATTTAACAGTATATTAGGCTGAATTCCGAATAAGAACGGTCTTAATAAGAACAGGTCGCCAATACTTTAATCACTCAAGACTAACAGTAAACCATACTGTTAACAATGAGTTAAAGTATGGAAAGAACTGACTCTTTTTTTATTTATCTGAGTGAAACAAAGAAGCTCCGACATTGCATAAAGTGCAACATAAAGGGGGCGGAGCAAATTAGCGACAGGTAATAAATTAGCCTTATGGCCATAACTCTAAATCACCAGAATTATGCTTATCTAATTCAGTGTAGATACGGACGTGACGGTCCATGACATGGTGAGAGATAACGAAGTTATCAAGCTATCGAACGAGAGGTAGGATGCCGAACTGGCTTTTTAGCAGGGATGCTATTCGTCATGGGCGAGCTTACAAGGATGTATTCATAGCGTGTCACGGCAGTGTTTGCACATACGCCCGCCGCAGGCGATTAGCTGCCATGAAGCTAAAAGGCAGAACTCACTTTGGGGATAAGTAAGCTACGACACTTACAGGAAACACCTATTCCCCCATCGAAGTTGCCGAAATACGGAGATGAAAATGCCGTGGAGCCATCATGGATGATGGTTCAGGCTTGGGGGGACATGGATGTCCCATCTGAGCCGTTAGGCGATTTTTATTGGAGTATGAGGCCCGTATCTAATGCATGTAACTTCGTCGGGGCGGCTGGGGCGGTGAAAGAGGGGATTGCTGTTGATCCCCTCTTTCCCTTGTGTGAGCTGGAAGCTCACGACTTTTATCAAGCGCAGCTTGATATGCGACATAGCCATGATGTTAACTGTTAGACGCAGTCTAACTTAAAAGTCAGGCGAAGCCTGATTGCAAACTAACGACCAAATAACCTCAAAGCCCAAAACAAAAAAGCAGCCAAATATGACTGCTTTTGATTTCAACTTCGCTAATGAACGTTGCGAATACTAACGTTCAGAACTAGAACGAAGTTCTTTTATAACGTCGATACTCTGCCATCCAAAAGTTATCGTCAATGGCATAATTCAGTTGCTCTGGGGTCACAGGCAAGGCATGGCCTTCTTCAATCGCCATTCGCGCTACAGCAAAGGCAATATGCTTACTCACCTTATGAATGTCTTCAAGCTTAGGCAGCAGTGAACCTTCACCATCAATCGCTAGCGGTGAACACTCGGCTAACGCGCGACTTGATGCCATTAGCATGGCATCGCTAACACGCTTTGAACCTGAAGCTAATACACCTAGACCTATGCCAGGGAAGATATAGCTGTTATTACACTGAGCGATTTCATAAGTTACATCGTCAACCACTACTGGCTCAAATGGGCTGCCGGTTGCTACTAATGCTTGGCCTTGAGTCCAATGCAGAATGTCTTTTGGCGTTGCTTCAACACGGCTAGTTGGATTCGACAGTGGGAACACAATTGGGCGTTTGCAATGACTATGCATCGCTTTGATGATCTCTTCTGTAAATAACCCCGGCGCGCCTGATACACCAATCAATACTGTTGGTTTAGCGTTATTTACCACATCAAGTAGTGAGATGTTGTCGCTGAAGTTATCCCAGTCAGCAATATTATCGCAGTTTTGTGCCAGCTTTTGCTGGAATGGCAGCAAGTTAGGCATGTTCGACTGCAGCATGCCCCAGCGATCCACCATAAACACTTGCTTGCGTGCTTGCTCTTCGCTAATGCCTTCAGACACCATTTGTGCCACGATTGCCTCGGCAATACCACAGCCGGCTGAGCCTGCGCCTAAGAAGGTAATGCGCTGCTCGCTTAGCTTACTTTTGGCGGCTTTACATGCGGCAAGTAGTGAACCTACGGTTACCGCTGCTGTGCCTTGAATGTCATCGTTAAAGCAGCAGTATTGATCTTTATAACGCTCAAGCAGTGGCATGGCGTTCTTCTGCGCAAAATCTTCAAACTGAATTAATGCATCTGGCCAGCGGCGGCTAACGGCTTGCATAAAGGCTTCAACAAACTCAGTGTATTCTTCACCGCCAATACGTGGGCTACGCATGCCCATATACATTGGGTCCTCTAGTAAATGCGGATTATCGGTACCCACATCTAAAGTGATTGGTAAGGTGTAAGCTGGACTAATACCACCACAGCTGGTGTATAACGATAGCTTACCAATTGGGATCCCCATGCCGCCAATACCTTGGTCACCTAGACCTAAGATGCGCTCACCGTCAGTGACTACGATGATTTTTACTTTTTGGCGCGTAGAGTTATTAAGAATGTCGTCGATGCGGTCTTTGTTGGCGTAAGAGATAAACAGGCCACGGTTACGGCGATAGTCTTTAGAGAAGCGCTCACAAGCCATACCCACTGTTGGGGTATAGATGATAGGCATCATCTCGGTAATGTGGTTTTGTACTAGACGGTAGTAAAGAGTCTCGTTGGTATCTTGAATGTTGCGTAGATAGATATGCTTGTCGAGATCATTGCTGAAGTTTTTATATTGGTCATAAGCACGTGATGCTTGCTCTTCAATAGTCTCAATAACGTGCGGCAGTAAGCCTTCAAGATTAAAAAAGATCCTTTCCTCTTCGGTAAAAGCACTACCTTTGTTGATCAAAGGGGCTTCTAAAATGGCTGGACCGGCAAAAGGAAGATAGAGGGGGCGTTTGTTATCGTCCATTGGAAACCTTTTCGTTGTTATTGTGGGATGGATGACGCTAATCACGGAAGACTAACACAAAGTGTGATCTTTGTTAGCGTTTGCGGCGGAATTAGGCAAAAAATTTTCATCATTTTTGTTTAAATAACCGCTAATTTAGCGAGCTAAAACAAAGATTCGCGGATATAAAAAAGCACCGCCAGTGGCAGTGCTTTTTTAGTCGCTTTATAGACTAATTCTATTTTGAATTAGTTAGCGTTTTCTGGACGGTGCTTGATTGATAAGCCCATCAAGAAATTACGTAATACTTGGTCGCCACATGGCTTGTAATGCTTGTGACCAGGCTTTCTAAATAGTGCGCCTAGCTCAGACTTGCTCATGTTGAACTCTGCAAGTTCTAGCGCTTCAATGATATCGTCTTCACGTAGTTCAAATGCCACTCTTAACTTCTTGAAGATAAGGTTGTTGGTCAATTGAGATACAGGTTCTGGAGCTTCTGCACCTGGCTTTAGGCCACGTTTGTAAATCACTAAACCGTCTAAGAAACGACACATGTTCTTGTCATTAAGAGGCGCGTAACCTTCTTCATGCTCTTTTTTTAGCATGTCGATCATTTGCTCTTGTGTCACTTCGTGCTTAGTCTTAGCAAAAATTCGGATCATCTTTGCGTTGCTTAAGTCGAGGATATAGCGAACTTTACGTAAAATATCATTGTTAATCATGGATTTGATTTCTTCTAACTTTAGGATCGCGCGGCTGCGCGATTATCGAGCGCAAGTATAGCAGAATTTAGCCTTTAAATAGCAATTACTCTGCAGCTCTTGCGGCCGTATTTGCTGGAGCCATTGCATTTTCAACTGCGTTAACACCTGCCTGATACAGTTTGGCAACCGGGCGATTTTCAAGCGCTATCAATCTGCTGCGAATACTGTTACGAATATCATCGTGTAAGCCAAAGGTTCGCTCTCGGTCGCTGAGATCCCAAGCAGTATTTTCTAAGATAAGTAAACTGACTTTAGATTTAGGATAATACACAGCTAGGCTGACATAACCGGGTAAATAGCCACTGTGACTGTATTCGACGAGTTGTTCGTCACGGCTAATTTGTGTGCCGTAGCCGTATTCCAGTACGCCCCACCTATGCTCGCGTGTGGCTTGTGGAGAGGTCATTAATGCCAGACTCTTTGGGCTAAGCAGTTTGCCGTTATACAGCGCATCTTGAAAACGGCCATAGGCTTCAACAGATGCAGCCATGCCGCCAAAGGCTATCATTGGCTTATCAATGCTAAGTTCAACCGGGGTTAATTGTGATAGTGATTTTCCATCTGCACCTTCAGTTAACGTCTCGCTGTTACCTAAAATAAAGTTAGCGTGGGTTGTTTTAATGTCATTGATATCGCCCGTTTCGGCGAATAGGCCATCGAGTTGATTTTGTTGATTGAGCTGTTTTACTAGTTCATTGATGGGTAGTTGGTAAACTACTTCAAGTATGTCGCCAAGTAGGGCGTAACCATAATTTGAGTATTGAAATTGACTTCCCGGTTTAAAACTTGGTAATTCGCCAAGGTTTAACAGCCCCGATGTGTGGCTAAGTAATTGCGATACCGTAACACTTGGCGGAACATAGGCGCGAGGCTTATTGCCATCTTTTAGTAAGTAATGGCTGACGCTTTTATCTAAATCAATTAGCCCGGCATCGACGGCTTGTAAAACGAGTGTCGCTGTTACTTGTTTGGATAAAGAGCCGATTAAAAAGCTTGAGTCATTATCAATATGGTCGCCAGAGATATAGGCAAACACAGGTTGGCTATCTTGCTTAATCATTATCACGCCACTAAAAGGGCGCTCGCTTTGGTTGATAATGGTCGGCAGTTGTTTGGCGAGATCACTATTTGCTGTTCTATTTGCACTTGCTTTGTTTGCAGCCCAAAGGCAGCAGCCTACAACGACTGAGCCTATAAGTGTTTTTGTTATTAGGTGCATTAAGGTGTCGGTGTCCGTTTACGTTATTTGGTTATCATCCAATAGATAAAGAGCGCGGCAAAACTGACTAAGTAAATTAATCCTAGCCATGAAAGGACTCGCATGGCGCTACCATACCTATCTGCTGGCAAAAGTGCTGTGCTGATCATCAACTTATAGTTAAGCCAAGCAAAAACCACTGTTGTCATAAAGGCGAGGATCATAACAAATTCGAGTAGAGGAAGTAGAGCACCTTTAAAAAACAATATGATACAAAGACCAAAAACACACAGCGCCAACATTACAAGGTTTAGTCTGCGTTCACTGTCACCTTGCTTAGTTAGCAATTGCCAGCCCATATTTAAGGTGCGGCTGTAACCGTCAATTACGGTGACTGTGGTACTGAAAATACATAAAAACGCCACTGCGCCGATAAGGTAGCGGGTTTCACTGCCCATGACTTGGCTGTAGAGATTAATAAGCTGGTTGGCAAATTTCACTCCAGACGCTGAGAACTGCTCGCCGCTGCCATGCATCACTAACGCACCTAAGGCGAGAAATACTACGGCTAGCAGAGCCGTCATAAGGTAGCCAAAGTTAAAATCAAACAGCGCTTGTTGCTTACTAACTGGTTGCAGCTTTTGCTTTTCAATTAACCATAATGAGTTCCATGCGCTGACCTCAATCGGGGCGGGCATCCAGCCCATCATTGCCACTAAAAATCCCACATATGCCCATTGCCAAGGTGACTGACTTACAAAATTTGGCTCAAGCAAACTTGGTGCATTAAAGGCGAGTGCTACAGCAATTAAAGTGGTTAAGGTGAGGGCGAGCATAATCACCTTGGTCATTTTATCGAGCAGGGCGTAATGGCCAAAAATTAAAATAATCAAACTAGAGAGCAGCACCAGTAGCGCTAGAACATCAATTGCTAGAGGCACAAATTGAGTCAACATGGCCGCGGTGAGCATTGCAACACCAGCGGTACTGGCTACCGCAGCAATACTGTTTAGTAGCGTAAATACCATTAAGTATTTACGTCCTTGTTTTAAATAGCCTTGTAGTAGGTTTTCGCCGGTGGCTGCTGTGTAGCGTGCGCCAGCGGCAAAAAATGGGTATTTAAGTAAGTTTACCGCCAAAATAACCCAAGCAAGTTGCCAACCAAACTCTGCACCGGCGCGAGTGGATGCGACTAAATGTGAGGCGCCAATAGCGGCTGCGGCCATCAGTAGCCCAGGTCCTATGCTGCTAAAAAGTCGTGATAGATTCATTTTGGGGTTAGCGAGAGTCGCACTTTGTTGATTCATATTGATTGCTGTTAGTCGTTTTTATTGTGGTTAGTATTGGCTTCAATACGTTCGAGCGTAGCAGATATTTGCTGTAAAATACTGATAACACTAGCATCATTGTTTTCATCTTGATTAATGATGTGCTCTTGATTGTTGTCCACGTTCATTCCTTAAGTGTTTCATGTAGTTATTCGGGTATCGGCAACCCTGTTTAGTATTTGTGAGCTGTGAAGAACACTAGATGTTACTGTGGTGTTACGACTTGTAACCCTAACCTAAGCAATATTGTGGTTAATTTAAAGGCATATTATTTTGAAACAAACTCAGGCTTTCTATTGCTGGCTTCTCGGCGTAGGTTAGTTTGCAGCTAGTTTGTTTAAGATATTTACGATAAGGAAACGCAGATGATTAAGTTATATGGGATCCCACGTAGCAGGTCTTTACGGGTGTCGTGGACATTAGAAGAGTTAGGGCTTGATTGGCAGTATCAGCATATTAATTTTGCCAATGGTGATGGTCGTGATCCTGAGTTTTTAGCAGTTAACCCTTGCGCTAAAGTACCTGCATTAGTTGATGATGGCTATGGGATTACTGAGTCTGCAGCCATTGTATTATATCTGGCAGAGAAGTATGGCGAGGGTAAGTTGCTTCCTAGGCCCGGTACGCATGAATCGGCACTGCACCATAAATGGGTGAGTTATATTATTAGTGAGCTTGAACAGCCGCTTTGGAGCATGGGCAAGCATAAGTTTGCGTTACCCGAACCACAACGACTCGCGGCTATGTTGCCTGTAGCAAAGTGGGAGTTTGATAAAGCGGCGGCAATCGCTGAAAAGTGGCTACCTGATAGTGAGTTTTTATTGGGAGAGCAGTTTACCGTGGCGGATATTTTATTGGGTCACACATTGTTGTGGGCGACCCGTTTTGAGCAAGATATTCCACCTAAATTGACGGCGTATCGTGACCGAATTACTCAGCGTGCAGCTATGGTGAAAGGCTTGGCGAAAGAAGAGGGGAAAGCTGAATAAGCCTTTATTGGTAGTAATGTTATTAGGCTTGAAAACCCAGTAATAAAAAAGCATCCACTATATGAAATAGATGGATGCTTGTTTAATGCAGGACCTAGTACCTAGGACCTAGAATCTAGGACCTCGAATCTAACGCTTATAGCTGAGTTTTAGCCCAAAGTGCGCGGTTTTCACGGCTTTCTTTTAAGCCGTCTTTATCGCGGAATGCTTTGTATGATTCAAAGTCTAATGGCACAAGTACCACGTCAACTTCTAGCATGAGTTTGCATTCTTTCTTAATGCGGTAAGCCGAAACGTTATATAGTTCAGCAAGTGGCAAAGTGCCTAAAAACTCTGGGTTGTACTGGGCATATAAAGCTTGAGTTGGATAAACCACAAAGCTTAGGGTGCGCTTTGGCTCAGTCTTAAATAACTCTTCGATACCATCACAAGTATTAAGCACTTGCATTTCAATCGCTTCATCTATTTCCATTAGCTTCTTTTGCACAGGCATATGTGCAGGCTTTTCGCCAGCTTCCCATGAGATGACGTCAGCTTCTGTTACTTTGCCGATTTCAGCAACTTGCGCAGTGGTTAGTGCAAGAGAATGACGAAGGTACTGCATTTCAATGGCATTTAGGCCAAGTTCTTTAGACATGTTGTTTCCTTAAATAATTTTCGTGGACGCGTGGGCTTATACGTGCTGTATTAGCTGCGCATCCAAACTTCTTCAGCCCAGTCCCAGAACGATTCCCAAGAGTCGTCTTCATAGATCTCATCATCTTGCCAAAGTTGAATTTGGCCTTCTTGGCTAATGAAGAAAAAGCTATCGCCTTGCTGACAGATTGGCACATATTCACGCGGTAAGCCGATTGACCACGCATACGCGGCCACTTCTGGCAGGTAAGTATGCGAATTAGGGTCGCTTGCGGTTACTGGCTCTAGGCTGCCGCAAATAACATCACTGGCATAAAGTAAGTATTCTTTTAGCTCCATTGGTAGTGGGATAAGAATTTCTTCTTCCACTTCAACAATTTGTTCAAAAGTTGCTAGCTCTAACGGTACAGGTACCGTTTCGCTCATTTCTTGGAGTTGCTCAATGATATCGTTCATAAGTTCTTAGAGGCATTTGGGTCTGTTAACTATTGGGGCGGAGTATATACCCAAATCGCTAAGAAGTGCAGGTTGATGTATGAGATATAGCCATCAGATAACAAGTTGCTCGCCTAGCATGGCTTTTGGTAATAGTGATTGACGTTAATGCAGGCTAGCTGGTGGGCGGTAAACAATAAAAAAGGAGCCATATTGGCTCCTTGATTTTAACTGTTTCGCTTAAGCTTGTTTTACTGGGTGAGAATTAAGCCGCGGCGCTAATAATATTAGCTTGGTCGTTACGCTTATATTTAAGCCACGCTTTATGGTAAAGCTTGTGTGACTCTTGACGTAGCTGAGTGATTTTTGCGGTTTCAATTTCACTTAAGTCACGTTGCTGTTTATTAGCCGATGCCTGAATTGATTGCACTTGCTCATAAACCTGATGCTCGGCGCCGCTTTTAATCTCTGCAATGTCGGCTAGATGTAGCTGCACTTCAGCAATCATTTGAGATTTAGGTAATTTTACCAGCAGGTTTAAGTCACGGTAGCCAGACTCTTTTGGCGTTGCAAAGCGGTTTTTAACCTGAATAATTTGGCTGTCTGTTTTGAGTAAATCAAACGCTTGCATCAGGTTGTGAATATCGTTACTAACAATGCTGGCGCGTACTAGGTCGGTAAGTTGGCTAGCATCGTTATCAAGCTTATTTTGTACTTTGGCTTCGGCTCTTTCACGGCTTTTAATATCGGCAAGTATTGATTGAGTTTGAGACTCTTTGCTGATCATATTAAGTAGCTGTGCTAGCTCTTGCTGAGCATCATTGGCTTGGCTGTATAAGGTGTCGAGATCGGCGCTAGTTTGTCTCGGCACTTGATATTGCATTGACTGAATAGCGGTAAGGCCATCAAGGTTTTTAGACAGAGCAAGTTTGGCGCAGTAACTGCCGTTATTCTTGGTATTGCCTTGCTGGTGATCAACAGTGTGAGCAAAGGCTGTACGGGTCGACAGTAACAGTAAGAAGATGAAAAATGTCCGTAAGATCCGGTTCATAGCTGTCCTAATTTGTGGCTGTGACTGTAATCTAACTTGATATTGCTTAAGCTACGCTGAATGGCAAATTAACATTTGTTCATAGTGTGGGAGAGATCGCTTAAAAGTGAAAAAGCCGTTGAGAAATGTGTTCTCAACGGCTTTTTTATTTTGTGCAAAACAGGCTAAATTTAGCTAGCTTGGATTACCAAATTTTGACGCGTTTTTCAGGTGCGATATACATTGCATCGCCCGGCTTAACATCGTAGGTGCTGTAGAATTCTGGCATATTTGATAATGCGCCTACTGCACGGAACTCTGCTGGTGAGTGAGGGTCGGTTGCTACACGGTTACGCATTGATTCTTCTTTGATTTTTGCACGCCAAATTTGGGTGAAACCAATAAAGAAACGCTGGTCGCCTGTTAAGCCGTCAATTACAGGTGCAGGCTTGCCGTTAAGTGACTTTTTATAAGCACGGTAAGCAATGGTTACACCTGAAAGATCACCAATGTTCTCGCCAAGAGTTAGTTCGCCATTAACATTTAAGTCGTCAAATACTGCGTAGTCGTTGTATTGATCAACCAGCGCCTTACCACGTGCGGCAAACTCAGTTAAATCTTGCTCGGTCCACCAGTCACGCATGTTGCCTTCGCCATCAAACTTAGCGCCTTGGTCGTCAAAACCATGGCCCATTTCGTGGCCAATAACAGCGCCAATACCACCGTAGTTAACGGCGTCATCTGCTTGCATGTTAAAGAACGGTGGCTGCAAAATCGCTGCTGGGAACACGATTTCATTCATGGTTGGGTTGTAGTAAGCGTTTACAGTTTGTGGCGTCATGTGCCACTCCCACTTACGGATTGGGCTGCCTAGCTTTTCAAGCTCTTTAGCATGGCTTAGCTCGCTAGCACGTACATTGTTGCCATATAAGTCATCGGCTTTAATGGTGAGTTTGCTGTAGTCTTCCCAGCGATCTGGGTAGCCAATCTTAGGATCAAACTTAGCCAGTTTATCTTTAGCAGCGACTTTGGTGTCAGCACTCATCCATTCAAGTGACTCGATACTGTCGCCGTATGCGCCACGTAGGTTTTCAACGAGCACTTGCATGCGCTCTTTTGCTTCAGGCTTAAAGTGGCGTTTCACGTACACTTTACCTACAACTTCACCGAGTAAGCTGTTTACGGTTGAAACCCCGCGCTTCCAACGTGGCTCTTGCTCTTGTTGACCATTTAGAGTCTTAGAGAAGAACTCAAAGTTCTCGTTATCAAGATCTTCACTTAGCGTGCTGGCTGCGTGAGTTAGCACGTGCCACTGCATATAAGTTTTCCAAGTCGCTAAATCGGTATCTTTAATGACTTGGTTTAGGCCTTGAATATAGCTTGGTTGGTTGATAATGATATCGGCTTGCTTGTCAGCACCAAGGGTCGCTAAATAACCGTCCCAGTTAATATCCGGTGCTAAAGTTGGCAGATCTTTGATTTGGTATTTGTTATAAGTCTTAGTGCTGTCACGCGTTTCAACCACATCCCAATGCTTTTTGGCAATTTCGGTCTCGAGTGCCAAAACAGCTGCTGCGCTCTCTTTTGGATTTGGCAGACCCGCTAAGCTGTACATCTTTTCAATGTGCTCAAGATAGGCTTTACGAATATTCACAAAGCGCTCGTCCTGATTTAGGTAGTAATCTTTTTCTGGCAAGCTTAAGCCATATTGCCAAATATGAGTGGCATAGCGGCTTGAGTCTTTGGCATCGACGTTAATATAAAACGCCATTGGCGTGCCGCCGCCTTGAATTTGGCTGCGAGCAAAGTAAGTGACTAGCTCGTCTTTTGATTTAATCGCGTTTACTTTTTCAAGCTCGCTAGCAATAGGCGTTACGCCAAGCTTGTTTAGGGTATCGACATCCATAAATGAATTATATAAAGCCGCCACTTTTTGCTCGTCGCTGCCATCTTTTAGATTTGGCATTGCGGCAACTTCTTCGATAATGACTTTTACGTCATCACGTGATTTTTCACGTAGGTCGTAAAAGGCACCAGAGCTGGTGCGATCGCTTGGAATGACCGTATCTTTAATCCAAGTGCCGTTTACATACTCATAGAAGTTGTCTTGTGGGCGAACTGATTTGTCGAAATTAGCAAAGTCGATGCCTGATGTGAGCGCTTGCTCAACCGCAACAGCGGTTTCTGTTTTGTTTGCTTCTGGTGCCGTTACTTCGGTAGGTTCACTATTACAAGCGCTGAGGCCAACGATAAGGGAAGCGCAGAAGCCCCCAACGAGTACTTTTTTCATTTGTTCTTCCTTTAGTCTGTATCGTCAATTGTTATTGTATCTAGTCTGTTTTATCAATTACGACTAGTTGAGCGCTATATTGGTGCGCTTTAATTACCGATTGTTTTAGGTCTATAAATATACATACGGTTACTTATGTTAATGTTTTTGGCGTGCTTCCAACAAGCGTCAGTTTGTAACTAATTACTATTTTGACAAAATTACTTATATGAAAAGCCGCCAGCTAGCATTTAAGAACAGCTTGTTATTGATAGAACTTCACAGACTCGCTGCAAAACTATGTTGTTTGTTTACCATCGAAAGTACGCAAAACTTTGCCCTTTAGTCACACTGGCCTCATAATGTCGGCCATTATGGTTATATAGCTGAGTTCTGCCTGTGCGTTTAGATAAATTTATTTGTGAGTCAACTTCACATTCTCGTGTTTCTGCCAAAAAAGCACTACATCGTGGCGATGTAACTTGTAATGGCGAAGTGGTTAAAAACTCAGGCTTTAAGGTCACTGATGAGCATGAGATCCGCCTAGAGGGTGAGCTGCTAACTATTATTGGCCCGCGCTTTATCATGTTAAACAAGCCTGTTGATACAATTTGCTCAACAATTGATGAAGAATACCAGTCAGTTATTAGCTTGCTTGACGTTATCCGCCCTGAAGATTTACATATTGCTGGCCGTTTAGATGCAGACACTACAGGTCTGGTGCTAATTACGACTGATGGTCAGTGGTCACATAAAATTACTTCGCCAAAGAAAGAGTGCGGCAAGCGTTATTTATTAGAAACAGCAGAGCCACTGACTGACGATTTAGTGCAGCAGTTTAGAGATGGTGTACAGCTTAATAATGAAGATGGTTTAACTAAGCCTGCAGAGCTTGAAATCTTAGGCTCGAATCAAGCACGTTTAACGATTACTGAAGGTAAGTACCATCAAGTAAAGCGTATGCTGGCAGCTGTTGGCAATAAAGTGACTAAACTGCACCGTGAAAGTGTAGGGGCAATTGAACTTGATGCTGAGCTTGAACTGGGTGAGTGGCGCTATTTAACTGATGCAGAGATTAAATCTGTTAAATAAAGCTATTATAGCGACAAAGATTAGTAAGCAAGTGTTTAGCAAGTCAGTTAATCGTTCTCGTGCTAAAAAAAGGCCCTCATTTGAGGGCCGAAGAAAATAAGGTTAAGCGTTGTGAAAACAATGAAAACGTTTACTTAACCTTAGTACTCTAAAAATCTTGGTATTAATGCAGTTTTTTACGACCAGCTGCAAATAAGCCAAGTAATGCAAGACCTAAGAAACCTAAACTACCACCACTTGAATCCGTCTCCGGTGCAGGCTCAGCCACCTCTGGTTGTGGCGTACTTGTTGTCGGTTCGGTTCCGTCAGAATTAACGGTAAGCATAAAACTTGTGCTAACCGCATCATTCGGGAAAGCCATATCGTGGGCTGTTACGCTCACCATAGTTTCACCATGCCAATCAGTATCAGGAGTTAGTGTCACCATATTGCCTTCAACCGTTGCAGTCACGTTGTCTGCAGCTACTTGAATGCCATTAGCGGTGTTCTCTTTGTCTTGTACCATGACTTCAAAGCTGATGCTGTTGTTCTCATCAACGCTCATGTTACTCAGTGCACCAATCGCAAGGTTTGATGGCACGTTAAGTGAAGTACTGGTAGTGATGCTGTCGCTACCTGTGTAGTCGCTATCTACAGCAATTTGTAGATCTTGACCTACGCTGGCTGCACCAACACGTACAGAGAATGACAGATCAATGGCTGTTTGCTCAGGACCGAAGTAGTTAGCACAAACCACTAGACCTTCTGAGATTTTTTCATCGACATCATCAAAAGCAAAACTTGAACCACTGTAACCGTATGCTGGACCAAAGGTGCCGCGTGGACCATGGAAACCATGCAGACCGATTGAGCCTAAGTGCGACTTCTGACCACTGATTTTATCGTAGGCAAAAATAAACTCATGCTCACCTGCTGCAAAGTTAAGCTCTGTAGAGGCAAGGAGCTCAAAGCTATAACGCGCATCGTAGTCAGGATCGAAGTTAACACCAAAGGCAAACTCTTGACGCATGTTGTCCCACTCAACGATTAAGTAACGACCGTCAGTTGTCGAGGCAAGCGATACACCATCGTAAGACTCTGTGTTCAAGTTGAACTCAGGCATGATCATGCCATCGCCTCGCCAAAGTGGCGCTATAACTGTATCTGGGAAGAATTGCCCATCCATTGGGAAGTGCAATGACCAGAACAGTGGCATGCTGTCTAACTGAATGAAACCACCTGGTGAAATAGATAAAACATCTTCTTCCATGTAGTCAGGGTTGTTGTTATAAAGCGGGATCCTATCGATACCAAATAGACTAAGTGGAATAGTTAAGATCTCATTGGCGCGGCCGCTAATTGCAAACTCTGGCTCAATATTAGCTTCTTTATACAAGTCTAAGTAATACGGATTTGAACCTACAGGAACGCGACAGGTTAAGTCATTTTCACTGGTAGTAAATTGATACTCTCGGGCTTGTGTATTACTGGCTTGCTGCATAGTTGCAAGATTAATTTGGTTACCTTCAACTGTCAGCGAATCGGCCAAGTCTTGGTTATTACTGCTAGCCATTACTGAATCTGCTACTAGCTGTAAGCCGTCTGGTAGGGCTATCCGCATGTTGGCATCACGCTCAAGACCTAACATGTTTGGTGCTAATTGTACGTTTACTTGAACAATGTCACCTTCTTTAGCTTGCTGCTGGCTGGTGCTAATCATCAGGTCGTCACCGGCATGGACTAAGTTAAGCGCCATCTTGCCAAGATTACCGACATTGTCAGCGCTATTACCTACTTCAACTAAACCGTAAAAACGCTCACCTTTGGTTGCACCATCCAGTGACCAGTTCATGGCTAGGTTGTAAGGATCAATACCATTGGTTGTTTGTGGGCCAGTGACGCTTAGATCGCCATTGTCTGTGCTTGGAATAACCGCAAGGCTGGTAGTGATGCTATCTAATGTGTCTTCTTCATCACCCCAAGGACGTTTGAAGTTACCTAACATTGCCCAATAGCGACCAGGCATCGGATTATTAATTGCGCAGTAGTCTTGTACATCGGTAAACGAATAACAGATTGCTTCGTCGTACCATTCAACCAGACCATTTTCATTGAGATCCATACCGATATCGAGTGAGCTTGCAGCAGCTTTATCTTGCGATACCTGCTCCCAAACTATGCGAGCGGTTCCTTCTGGTACATCGAAGAAGTGAACGTTAATACCTGGGTTATTGGCTATTGTTTGAGGATCTTCAAAGTCGATATAAGCAGCACTCAGTTGACTTTCAACAACATTACCCGCGGTTAAACCATGAACTTTAACATTCAGTTCAGCGATCTCTTTAGTCATGAGTTCTGGAGTTAATAACGTACCGTTATCGCGATGGATAAGGCCTGATACGATTTCAGGTAGGGTTGAGCCGCTAAAGCTGGCTATAACCGGTAAGTACTGATCTGGAATCGATGTATTTGCAGGGGTTAGATTGACCTTACCAAATAAATCTAGATTAGCAGAACTTGCATTTACTGAGGTTACGTCAAGTACTTTTGCCGTGACCATGATGCTCTGTGTTTCACCAGCTTTTACCGTAAAGGTTTTTGGGTGAACATCTAGCTCTAAGAATGGCGCGCCATCCATATCTAGGACCTCAGTATCAACAGTCCATTCGCCGTCTTGAGTTGCGGTAAAAGTACGCATCCAAGTACAAGTGCTCTTACACTCTGCATTGACTAGATATGGTACGTTTAGTGCCGTAACATCACCGCCTTCCATTGGGTTAGCTGCGCGGTAGTTGTCACCATTTTCATCCATTACTAGACCGGCTTTTACAGCACGGGCAACATTGATAACACCGCTACCCATTTGGTGGAAGGTCGCAGTTTCAAGTGTTGGTGGATAATCGTTGTTATAGGCTTTACCTGATTGTGCCGTCATCATTAATGCTGACTGGATCATTGCGGGTGTCCACTGAGGGTGCGCTTGAGTCAGTAAAGCTAGGGCGCCGGCTACATGAGGGCCAGACATTGAGGTACCGCTAATCGCGACATAGTCACTTGGTGCAGGGTACAGGCTAAATGGCATTTCATCTGAATAAGCTGCAAATACATCGACTCCAGGTGCTGATACATTCGGTACCATAGTATTAGGGTTGGTGGTACTTGGCCCACGAGAAGAGAAGTTAGCTAAAATATCGGCTTCGCGCTCGCTTGCTGTTATTTCTGATTCATAAATACTGATTTGCGGGGTTGCAGTTGAATTGGCAACCCAATCAACTAATGCATTACCTGCATCATAATCGACGTGCATACCCGGGATTGGGAACGGGTTTAAGTTTAGGCTGTTACCGCCTTGACCATCATCCCAAGAGATAGCGTTATAAAGGATTACGCCACCTGCGCCGCCTTCAGCGACATTGATTCCCTTTTGTACACGGGCAATGTCGCCACGCTTACAAAGTACAATGTCGTTGCTATCGAATGTACCTTCCGCAAATGGCTCTAAACAGAGACCATCGCCAAAGTTTGCTGCATCGACTAAGTTACCGGTAAAGTCGCCTGTGATGCCGTAACCTTCAATATCATCAGGGGCATTGTCGCCAACATAATCACTAATACGGCCTGCGATAGGCTCAATTTGACGGCCATGAGTGCTGGCCGCAACTGAGGTTAACCAAGGTGATACATGGTCAATATAAGATGGACCATACTGGCCCCAGTTACCTGCTGACGCAGCAACAGAGATACCGGCTTCACGTGCAGAGAGAAACGCCATTTCAATGGCATCGTACCAAGGTAGTGATTCAAGGCCACCAATTGAGAAGTTGATAACATCAACGCCATCAACAATGGCATCTTCAATTGCTGCTACGAGTGCATCGCCCGGGCAGCCACCGAAGGTTTCGCCAAATGAGCCACCGCCTGGGTAACAAACCTGGTAAGCGATAATATTGGCACGTGGTGCAACACCTGAAATTTCAGGGAACACTAGTGGCGTATCGAAACCGTCAGACTTTTCTTCCATCCCCGCTAGCTGGTAAGCGACATTTTTTAATACGTTACCCGCAACAGTACCAGCGGTGTGAGAACCGTGACCATTGTAATCTTCACCTGTAGGGGCACGTTTGTAGTCGACTTCCCATTCAGGGATGTCTGGTTGGAAGATAGGATCTTTAAAGGTGTCAGTAATGATGTCGTATGAACGTACACCAATTAATTTACTGTTACACATATTTGGATATTCAACACAGTCACCAACAAAGTTGCCTTCGCCGAGTGGGTTACTGTGAACATAACCATCGCCGGAAACGGCTGCAAATGATGGGTGATCAGAGTTAATACCAGTATCGATAATACCGGCAACAATACCTTCACCGCGCATTTCTACACTATTTGGTACACCGTTTCCTCGCCAAATCATATCGGCACCGATGTGCTTTGGGCCGACATCAGTAAACAGTTTATATTCTTTAGCGCGAGTCACTGCTTTTACACCTGGCAATTCGGCGACTTTAGCCGCTTCATGCTGGCTTAGACTCATAGTCATACCATTTAGCGCCACATTAAAGCGACGTTTAATTTCTGCGCGAGGTGCTACGGCTCTGATTTTGCTGGCAGTAACATCTTGGCTCTCTGTAAGGAAGTTTCGATAGTTTTTAACGGCATCACTGTTAATATCTAGAGTGCCAAAACGCTCATTACTGCGCATTGAAGGTTGCTTGCTACGCGGTGATGTTGCGGCGTAATCGGGGCGTTCACCTTGGTAAAGTGCGATAGGTGAATCCATTAATTGAATAATGTAAGTGTGTTCACCTTCGATTTCGTCTTCCCATACAAACTGTGCTTTATGGCTGCTGCCTTTAGCTGCACGGTGGACGTTCATGCCTACTTGGCCAGGGCGATTTGCTTGGTTTACGCCAGGATGCTTGGGTTTATTCTTATATTGTTCGATTTGCTCTGGCGTTAGCTTGATACCGATGAGGTCTTCATTGCCACCATTTTTGGTATCTACTGATAACGGGTTAGCGACAAGTGTCCCTAAGCCTGTAGCATATAACGCTGCGAGCGTGACTATGCTAATTTTTTTGAGTTTCATGGTCCATTCCTTGTTATTTGTTGTTGCGTGGTTGTTAATCACGCTGTGTTTTTTTAACGGTGGAGGACCATTTAGAGCTAATGCGTTATGCGTATTAGCTTATGCGTATTTTGTATACACTTTAGTTTTTGTTAATATATTATTTATAAATAACAATCAGTTGGGTTTTTTGTTGATATGTTTTTTTTGCATCAGTTCTGATACAAGTTGTAACAGCGGCTGGCTTGTCCACGATTTTCAACCTCTGTATGTTGTTAATTTGTTAACTGTTGGCTTTGGATGAGTCATGATTGAATTTAGGCATTTAAGAAATTTTACTGTGTTGGCTCAAGAGGGAAATTACCAAAAGGCAGCGCAGCGATTGAATTTAGCTCAACCATCATTGAGCCGCAGTATTCAAAGGCTAGAAGATCTGCTCGGCACTGAATTATTGAATCGCGGGCATCAGGCGATGTCGCTAACTGCGTCAGGCGAGCTGGTTCTCAGTCATAGTGAAGAGATTATTCAGGGGGTAGATACCCTGAGAAAAGAGCTGCAGTATTTGCAAGGCAAAAGTAGTGGCCATTTAGCTATTGGTGCGAGCCCTGTTCCTGCTAATACAATTCTAGGGCCGACAATTGGCCGTTTTATTGATCGCTTCCCTGATGTACATGTTGAACTTTCAGAAGGTACTTGGCAGCATAATTTAACTAAGCTTATGCAAGGTAAATTATCTTTGCTGGTTACTGACGTTAAGGGGGAGGAAATTGGCAACGAAGCATTGGTTCAGAGCTTTAATTTACCTTCTTATAATGCGGTTTTTTGCGCCCGTAAAGATCATCCATTAGCAGGTAAATCGACACTAACATTAGCTGATATTAGAAAGTTTCCTTTGGCTATTCCTAGAAACTTACCTGCTGGTGTATTGGATATGTTTGGCGATCTTTTTTTTCAATACCGCAGTGACTTTTCAGGTTTGCTCCATTACGACGCATTCCCGCCTATTATTGGCGCGATTCAGCATTCACAAATGTTAGCTTTGACTCCGCAAGTTGCACTACTCGATGAGAGCATTAGAAATGAGCTACATATTTTTACTCCGCAAGATATGCCGCAACTTGATGTATGTTTTAGTGTCGTAATGCTAAGAACACAAAGCAGCATTGCCGCTAAACGCTTTTTGCAGTTAATGCTCTCAGGTGTCGTGGAGTAATAAGAGGTATTGAAATGCCCTATAAGTTGCAGCGTGAGAGTGACTTATAGGGCTTTTGTTTATCTAGCATTGTTATTAATATTTACCGGCTAAAAATTGAGGCTATTTTGCTAATTCAATTTTACCGCTGATAGTAGAGACATTGAGCTCTGCATTGCCATTGCCTGTTTGAAATTTTAGGTAACTCTGCGGTGAGTACTTTGCTTTTGATACAAGATCGTTTGTTAGCTTATTGATAATTTTTCCGCCGGGTCCACCATTGATATCAACGTTCACATCGGCGGCACTTAAGAACTTAATCTCAATGTCGCCACTTACACTTCCAAGGGTGGCACTTTCAGTAAGAGTATTCAGTGATAACTCAAGATCGCCACTCACTGTTTTGATATTGAGGCTATCCACGTTTGCTAGTGCGATAGTGGCATCACCAGAGACCGATTCTACTGATACTTTGTTAGCCTGAGTATCAGCGGTAAGTTCACCACTTACGAGTTGGTAACGTAACGAGCCACTACTTTGCGTGTCTTTAATATCACCCGATACCGTTTGTAAGCTGACTTTTCCGCTTAAACTACGGCTCAATATATCCCCTGATACGGTTTGTAATGCGGCTTTTTGTTGTAAGTTGTTGGCTTTTATATTGCCGCTAACTGAGCTGATATTAAGCTTACCAGCCAATGAATCTAGCGCATAATCGGCTGATACCCCCTCTGCATGCAGCTTTAGCTGACTTGGCAGAGTAATGGTGAGTACTGAACCGTCTTTATTGCTGCCACTATATTGGCGTGGCAACTTATCTTCAATGGTCACCTTGTTACCGCTAACATTGAAAATAAAACCTTGGCTAAGTTCATCGAGGGTGCCGCTGACGGCGATTTCATTTTTATCCCAAGATTTAAAAGTGACGTTACCGCGCTGCACCTTAACCTTAACGCTTGGGTCTGCTTGTACGCTTTGCTGCTGCTGAATACGCTCCGCTGCAAATGCACTTTGGCAAAGAAGTAGCGTGCTAATTGTTAAAGCACTAATCAGTTTATGGGTCATATTAAAGCTCCTTGAGATAATGGTGTAACTGGCAGAGATTGGCCTTGTTGGAGTAACTCGATTTCTTTTGCTTGAGTCCATAACCAAAGCTGCCAAAGTTCCTTGTCGTTGGGGGATTGTTGTAGTGCTTGGTAGATCTGTTCTGCCGCTTGTCTTAATTGTTTGATCCCTTCTTCGAGCGGATCGCTAAACTGGCTAGTTTGCCAATTTACATGTTGCTGCACACTTAATTGCTCAACCTGTTGTTGATGCTGTAACCGAATGTCAGCCAGAGTAGTGAGTAAGGCTGAACCTTCCGTCGTTGGTAACATACTACTCTGCCAAATATTGCTACCTAATACTCCAGTCAGTAATAGGATGCTGGCAACCGCTAGACGACGCCATTGCTGCGAGCGTTTGCTGTTAGTTTGTTGAAACTCGCTTTTGTCGAGTTGCCTTTCAATGCCTAGCCAAAGATCTTGCTCGGGGGCGATCTCTTTCGGCGCTTGCTTTACTAGCTTTGCAAGCTGGCTATCTAGGTTATTAATGTTTGCATGACTCATACTGGCCTCCATTATCTGCTGGGCCTATATTTTTGTTAGTTAACGAATGTTGACTCATTAGCTGTTGTAGTAATTTTTGCGCGCGGTGGTATTGAGCTTTACTGGTACCTGCGCTGATCCCCATTAAGCTGGCTACCTCTTCATGTTTGTAACCTTCGAGTGCATGTAGCACGAATACAATACGAGCTCGCTCCGGCAGCTTAAGCAAGATCTTGTCGAGATCTTCATATTCATCACTAACCGAGTCGATATCGACTTCCTGACTGACAAAGCGAGCCCAAAATGAACGGTGTTTCTTCACACTTGATAGTGCCTGATTAACACTGAGACTATGCAGCCAAGTTGTAAACTGACTTTCACCGCGAAACAGAGGTAGCTTTTGCCAAAGCCTGACAAAGCAGTCTTGGGTAGCTTCCTCTGCTAGAGCGACTTGTCCTGTAATACGCAAACAAAGGGCATACACGCGCTGGTGGTGTATTTGGTATAGCTGCTTAAAGGCATGTTTATCACCTTGTTTGGCTTTGGCTATTAGTTCAGGTTCTTGAAGTTGAGCTAACTCCATTACCTGCTTTGTTGCGGTCACTGGCATTTCCTTGTGCGCGGTCGATATATATAAGACATAGCCAATAGCTAAAAAGGTTTAAATGCAATAGAAATTATTTTTAGAGATAGAGGCTAACTGAGTGTTGGCGCAGTATGTAAAAGGAAATTAGCGAATAATTTTAAGTTGTAGTAAAACAAAAGGAGCAATAGATGCTCCTTTTGTATGTGGGAACAAGCCTAGCTTGTTAGCTTAGTTTGGCAAAGACTAGCTGGGCGCCGACAAGGTCAGCAAGTGCAGTGCCAACGGTTTTGAATAAGGTTATTTCTGTATCACCTGTTCTGCCTGAGATCTCACCTTTACAAAGTTGGCCTAGCTCCCCCTTAACCTGGCTTAATGCAAATACGCCCTCTTTTTCAGGGATTAATAAGTCACCAGCTTCGGCAAAAACATTGATCTTCGAATCAACAAACACCGAGGATTTCACAATCAGTTGGCTATCAAATTCGCGCTTGTCGTGATTGTGGTTACCAACAAAGTCTGTGTGAGTGCCAGCTTGTACCCAATTACCCTCAAATAGTGGTGTTGCTGAACCCGTAGCACAGCTGATGATATCGGCCTCGCGCACGCTTTGCTCTATGTTAGTACATTGCAGTACTTCAATATCTGGGCGTTTATTTCTTATTAGTTCAATCGTTTTTTGAGTCTTGGTTTCGCTGCGTCCACAAACGGTGATTTGGGTTATTGGACGCACACTCGCGTGAGCGAGTGCCATAAAGTGAGCTAGCTTACCGGTGCCGAAAACTAATAGCTTGTTAGAATCTTTACGAGATAAGAAGCGACTACCTAATGCGGAAATGGCTGCTGTGCGCCAAAAGGTCACGCTAGTGCCGTCTACAAGAGCCTGTGGCTCACCAGTTTCACGACTAAACAACATTATCTTTGAGTAAAGACTAGCAAGCTCAGGAGACTTATTAGGATTATCGGGAAAGTAAGTGAAGGCTTTTACTGCAATCGATTGCTCATTCCAAGAAGGCAGAACTGCAAAAGCGTCATGATGCTGAGGCGAGTTATCCAACTCAAATACTCGACGCTGCGGCATTCCTGCTGGACGGGAAAATGTTTCAGCTAAAGCATTGATTAAATCTAGAAAATTAAGCGATTGGTGAACGGACTCTGCATTAATGACGATCATGAAACCTCCTTTAAAGTATATTTTATACTATTTGTGGGGCTGATTAGAGTCAAATTAGTTTTCGATGGTTAATTATATTTCAACTTAATAATTAGAATGTTAGCGTGTGTTGGTTAATGTTTGCGGTTTTTGAGCTTTTTTGTAGTTAAATCTGCTATATAATCGGCCGATAAAGATCTGTGACAGGTCTGGGCGATACTTAATCCAGTGTTTCCTAAAGTAATATCAGCAAATAATAAGAGATGTAAAAATGCTAATACGTTACAAATTATTGTTAAGTGCTGGCGTATCTATTGCCGCACTAGCCGCCATGTTCGGCCTTCAAGTTTACTTTAGCCAAGTGCAAACCGATCTCGCCAACACATCAATGCGTATCGCAACGCTCAACAATGAGATGTTAAGTCTGCGCAAAGACGAAAAAGATTTTTTGTCGAGAAACGATGTTAAGTACATAGGCCAACACCAAGATAACCAGCAGCAAGTGAAAGCCATCGTCGCTCAATTAGAAACTGATTTTGATAAGTACGATATTCCCACCGCTAGCCTAAATCAGTTTAATCAAGCCGTAATGAGTTATAGCGATACCTTTAAGCGTGTCACCAACCTCAATCAGCAGATTGGTTTAACGCCTAAAACCGGTTTATATGGCACTTTGCGTAGCGCGGTGCATCAAGTTGAAGAGATGGTAGGCCGATATAATGAGCCGAATTTGATGGTGCAAATGCTGCAGTTAAGACGTGCCGAAAAGGATTTTATGCTTAGGCGGAATCAAAGTTACGTTGTTAAGTTTGATGCCAGTCTAGCTAAATTTAGTAGTATGTTGGCAAGCTCGCAGCTTGCACCTGAAGCGAAACAACAAGTGACTAAGCTGATGGGGCAATATGATACCGACTTTAAAGCGCTTGTCGATAAAGAGCGACAAATGGGGTTAAGTATTTCTGAAGGTGAACTTGGTCAATTGCGTAAAGCTGTCGCCACAACTGAGCAAGCTCTGCAGCAGCTTGAGTCATTAGCGTTAAATGCGATTACTGAAAAACAAAATTCGGCATTTATTGTTGGCTTGTCGATTGCCGTATTGATTGCGCTGCTGCTGGCATTTGCCACGCTAACCATTATTCGTAGCATTATAGAGCCGGTTAAGCGGATCACTGAGGTAATAACCCATATTGAGATTAATAAAGATCTGGCGATGCGCTGTGATGACTCAAGTAATGATGAACTTGGGCAAATCGCAACTCACTTTAATAGTATGGTTGAGAGTTTCCAGCAGCTTATTCATCAAGTAACCCAATCGGTTGAGACCATGAACCAATCTTGCCAGGAGCTATCTACTAACGTGGCTAGGGCATCTCGAGGCGCAGAGAATCAGCTCAATGAAACAGATATGGTAGCAACGGCGATTACCGAAATGGGCGCGACCATTGATGAAATTGCTAAAAATACTGAGTTGGCGGCTAACAAAGCGAGTATGACCCATGATAACGCGCAAACAGGGAAAACTGGCGTTGAGCAAACTATAGAAAGAATTGAACATCTAGCGCGACAAATTAATGAGTCTGCTGCTGTGGTTAGCGAGTTAGAAAAAGACAGCTAAACAATCGGTAGCGTACTCGATGTTATTCGTGGCATCGCCGAGCAAACTAACTTACTTGCGTTGAATGCAGCGATTGAGGCAGCAAGGGCGGGTGAGCAAGGACGTGGCTTTGCGGTTGTAGCCGATGAGGTGCGCAGTTTAGCAATGCGAACCCAAGAGTCTACTGAAGAAATCGCTTCAATCATTCAAACTTTGCAGTCGCGTACCCATTCGATTGTGAGCTTAATGCAAGCTAGTCGCGATCAAGGTAATCAAAGTGCAGAGCAAGCTGCTTCAGCAGGTACGTTATTGCAGCAGATTAATAGTGATGTGACTAATATTCTAGATATGAGTACCCAAATCGCTGCGGCAATTGAAGAGCAGAGCATGGTTGCCGCTGAAGTGAATCAAAACGTGGTGGTTATTCGTGATATCGCCCAAGAGACGGCGGACGTTGCTACCCAAAACTCAAGTGCGACTGATGATGTACGGGAACGCGCGGAGTTTTTAAAAGATGCTGTGAGTAAGTTTAAAGTTTAAAACTTAATTTCATAGCTTTAACACAAAGGCCTCGAGTGACTCGGGGCTTTTTTGTATGCGGAGTTGGTGGCTTGAATTGAATGCGAGTTGTAAATTTCAGGCATAAAAAACCTCGCTAGGCGAGGTTTTAATTTTGCAATTTAAGGTCTTAATTTGCCTTATTGCAGGTTTAGTTGTTGCTGTAACACCTAAACTAAATATTGGTGCCCGAACCCGGAATCGAACCAGGGACACGAGGATTTTCAATCCTCTGCTCTACCGACTGAGCTATTCGGGCAACGGGCGCTATTAAAAGGCTTTTACCGATTTGAGTCAACCCATTTTTACAAAAAGATGACTTTTTTTGCTTAAGCGTTGAATAAATAGTCGTTTAGAGTTAGTTATGAGCAATGGCAGTTTATCTGTCTGCAGAGAGTGAGCAGATAGCCTTAGTTAGCCATGCTGCTAACACTTGTGAAAAACACACCGTATTAGGGATTTTTGAGTGATCGGCCTCTGAAGGGAGAACTAAGTGGAGCGCCAAATAGATTTAATCTGGAAGATCCAGCGTCATCCAATTGCTTTGTTTGTGGTAATTGGTTGCTTATTGATATTTTCGTTAGCGGGCTATTATCGTTTAAACCTTGATGTCGATTTTAGCGATTACTTTTCACCGTCAGATCCGCGTTTAACTGCACTTAATAGCATGACTGACAAGTTTGAGCGCCATGATCAATTATGGATGTTGCTAGAGACTGAGCAAGATTGGCGTGATGACAGTGCTGAAGTTCAGTTGAAAGCCTTTTTAACAATGCTTAATAGTGACTCCAATATTATTAGCATTCAGGGCTATAACCAGTTTGTTTTGGGAACAGCCAAAGCTGAAAAAATCCTCGCGTATAAAACTCACCCAAGGTTGTCATCAGTATTATCTGCAGATGGCCGTGCGATTTTACTGCAAATTCAGTTGGATAATAGCAAGCTTACTGATTTTGCAACTCAAAGCCTATGGCTCGATGAAGTGCTACAAACTATAGAAACTAACAGCCAGCGTTATTGGCAGCCTTTGAATGTTGAGGTGCATTTAAACGGAACTCATGCATTAAATTGGCAATATGCCAAAGTGTTACTGCATGATCTTAGCTGGTTTGCTCCTGCGTTATTGGGGATTATCTTCTTAATGGCGCTGTTGTTTATCCGCCAGAAAATGTGGATATTAGCTTTAGCGCTCAACAATCTAATTACCTTGTTGCTCACACTTGGACTGGCTGCCTGGCTTAATCTCACTTTAGCCGCCATAAGTGCATTTGTGCCAGTGATTATTGTTACGCTTGGCTTAGCTTATGGCTCGCATTTATATTTTGGGTGGCGCACTAAACTTGGGGGCGGCGCAAGTCCGAATGAGGCACTGCAATATACGGTTAGTGTTAACCAAGCACCGTTATTCTATTCAAGTATCACTACTATCTTTGGTTTTAGCTTGTTAACTTTGAGCCCATCTCCGCCGATCCAAAGCTTTGGCATCTTGGTCGCTTTTGCGGTGCTGTGTAATTATTTGCTGTGTTTAACGAGTTTAATTTTCTTTGCTCAATACTCTAGTGCATCAACCAAGCGGTTATTGAACTTTGATAACGTAGTCCAGCTTGCAAAATACAATGCGCGGCGGCCTAAAGCGGTTATAGCCGGTATTGTTATCTTCAGTGTGCTGGCTTTGGTGAGCGTGACTAAGCTGACGTTAAATGATGATCCATTAAGCTATTTTAAATCCTCGAATCCTTTTACTTTATCTAGCCAAAAAATGGCGCAATATTTTTCTGGGATTAACTTACAGCATTATGTGGTCAGTACTGTTGAAGAGCGGCAAATTGATAAAGCCGAGATCAGTTTCATTTATAAATTCAGCCGTTATTTAAAAAAGCAGCCAGAGGTTGTAACGGTACAGCATATCGGTGATTGGATAAAAGCTGCCGGAATAGGCCAAAATCAATTTAGGCGAGTTTTATCGCAAAATAGCGTGCAACAGTTAGGGCTGGCGAGTGAACTTGCACAGGATAAACAATCGAGTTTAATAACCTTGTATTTGCAGCCAATGACAGCCATGGAGCTAATAGCTTTTGAGCGTAAAGTCGATACATGGCTGGCAGAGCAGAGCGCTGGTGTTAAGCTGAGCCTGCCACTGGGGAGTAATTTGCTGTTTGCTCATTTAAGTGTAGATAATGCCAATAATATGTTGTTTTCGTTTGCAGCGGCATTGATTGCCCTAGCCATCTTGCTGAGTATTTTAAAAGGTTCGATGATTTATGGACTAATAGGTTTATTACTTAACTTTTTGCCTTTACTGTGGGTGTTTGCACTTTGGCAATTAAATGGCGGCTTTATTAGCCTAGGCACTGCCGTTGTTTTGGGGATGATGCTTGGCATTATTGTTGATGACACTTTACATTTAATGTTGAAGTTACCCAATACGCATATATCGCCCTTAAAAGCTGCTAACAGTAAACTAGCCGTCAGTGCTGATAGTTTGTGGCAGAGTTTGCAGCAGGTGTTGCCTGTGATTAGCTTTACAACGTTAACCATCACCTGTGGTTTTGCTATTGGTTTAGTCTCTGATTTTACTCCGATAGGCCAGCTTAGTTTACTGTCTTGCTTAGTGGTTATCTTTGCATGGGGCTTTGATGTGTTAATGCTGCCAGTGCTTTATTTATGGTGGATAGTCATGAAACCGAAAGAGGCTAAAGCTAAGACTGAAATCTAATTGAAGCGGAATTTATTTGAATTCAGGCGATAAGATGGCCCAAATACAACATTAATCAAATTTTGTACAAAAAATAAAGGCCTCTAATGAGGCCTTTATTTGTCGTCAAATATGCAAGTTTTATAAGATTAGTTAGCGACTAATTTATTGTTTGGAAAATTAGCTTTCATTACCATGAGTGCATGATCTTTAAGCTTTTCTTGACCAAGTTCACCATAAGCGGTTGACATGATTTCGAGTGCTTTTTCTGCAGATGGAGTACCTGGGTAAGTCTCTAAAACTGACTGTGCACGTACAGCAGCTGCACTCCAAGCATTCATTTTTATGTAGTATTCAGCCACCTTGATCGAGTAAAGTGCCAATCTATTTTTTAGGTGCTGCATGCGTTTTTGTGCATCTGCTGCATACTTACTGTTTGGATATGACTTAATTAGTCTATCAAAATCTTTAAATGCATCTTGTGCGGCTTTAGGGTCGCGGTCAGAACGATCGATATTTAGCATATCGTGAAATAGGTATCGGTCCGACTGCATATTGACTAGGCCGCGCATGTAGTAAACATAATCAATATCTTTATGTGTTGGGTTTAAGCGAATGAATCTATCGATATTCGCAATGCCTGACGCTGGATCGTCAAGTTTGTAATAGGCATAAATTAGGTCAAGCTGTACTTGAGTCTTGTGCGGGCCAAACGGAAAGCGTGAATCCAAGGCTTCTAGAGAACGCACAGCTTTGCTGTAATTACCTAGTTGCATTGAGGTTCTTGCTTGAGAGTAAAGCACTTCTGGTGAGCTTTTTGTCATCACAGGGTCTTCGCCCTGTTTACTACTACAGGCCGTAGCTGCAAGCGTGATAAGGACTACAGCGACACTTTTGGCAATTTTATGCATACTTGAATTCGATTCTTTTAAAGTTATTGTTAAGAATTTTTCCATTTCACGATAAAATAGAAACAATCCGATTGTAACAGATAGTAAACATTTTTGGACCCAGAAAAGTGGGTACGGTTCATATGACACAAGAGATTAATCTAAAAAGCGAGATCACAGCAACACAAACCGGGCAAAGATTGGACCAGACATTGGCTGAATTGTTCCCGGACTACTCGCGTACACGTATTAAAGAATGGATTTTAGCGGGTTCAGTCTTTATTGATGGTGAAGTTTCTGACAAGCCTAGAATTAAAGTGCTTGAAGGTCAGGTTGTGACTATTGGCGCCACACTTGAAGAAGAAACTAAAGCTGAAGCCGAAGCGATTGATTTAGATATCATCTATGAAGATGACCACATTTTGGTTATCAACAAGCAAGCAGGTTTAGTTGTACATCCTGGCGCAGGTAACCAAAGTGGTACTCTAATGAATGCATTGTTGCATCATTGCCCAGGTATCGAGCTTGTGCCACGTGCAGGTATCGTGCACCGTTTGGATAAAGATACTACCGGCTTGATGGTAGTGGCCAAAACTGTTGAAGCGCAAACACATTTAGTCAGTGCGCTGCAGGCACGCGATATTACTCGTGAGTACGAAGCCATTGTAACCGGTACTATTATTGCTGGTGGCACTGTTGATGAACCAATCGATCGTCACCCAACTAAACGTACTCATATGGCGGTTGTTTATAACGGTAAGCCTGCGATGACCCACTACCGTGTGGCTGAAAAGTTCAGAGCGCACACACGTTTGAGATTGCGTCTTGAATCTGGTCGTACTCACCAAATTCGTGTGCATATGGCACATATTGGTCATGTATTGGTTGGTGATCCTGTTTACGCTGGTCGTCCTCGTCCACCAAAAGGTGCGGCACCTGACTTTTTTGAAACCTACATGGGCTTCAAGCGTCAAGCATTGCACGCGGTAAGACTTGAATTAGCACATCCATTCACTTGTGAAATCATGAGCTGGCAAGCGCCAATTCCTGATGACATGGTCAAGCTAACTAAAGCACTGCGTAAAGACACTGAAGATAACCCAACTGTGTACTAATGAGTCATCATATTGAAAATCAAGCTTGGTTTATTCCACCCGGAGTAAACCTAGCTTTTTCGACTCGAGAAGGCGGTTGTAGTCAGCCGCCTTTCGCCAGCCTAAATCTTGGGCTGCACGTTGGCGACGACCCACAAAAGGTACAAGCCAACCGTTTGCTCATTGAGCAACAACTCTCTCTTACTGCAAAACCTGCTTGGCTAGAGCAAACTCACAGCATTGATGTCGTTGAAGCTGATAATACCCAAGTGATTAATGCCGATGGCAGCTATACCCAAAGTAAAGACCAAGTTTGTGTGGTGATGACTGCAGATTGTTTACCTGTACTGTTATGCGATGAAAACGGCACTGAAGTTGCTGCTGTGCACGCAGGTTGGCGCGGTCTGTGTGATGGTATTATTGAAGTTGCAGTGGCTAGGTTTACCCATAAACCACATGAGTTAGTCGCTTATCTAGGCCCCGCTATTGGTCCGACTGCATTTGAAGTTGGGGCAGAAGTTAAAGCGCAGTTTGAAGCAAAACATCCGCAAGCGAGTCAATTTTTTAGCGCGCACCTTAATAAGCAAGGCGAGCAAAAATTTATGGCCGATATTCAAGGTCTGGCAAGCTTTAGATTAACCGAGTTAGGTGTAAAGCGTATTTATGCCGACAAACGCTGCACTGTGTCTGCAGTGAATGACTTTTTCTCCTATCGCCGTGATGGCGTTACCGGCCGCATGGCATCATTTATTTGGCTTAACGATTAACTTTATTACTCATCTTCGACTTGATCTTGTTCAAATAGCCCCCATCTTTTAAGTAACATCAATTTCGCTTGAACGCGGAATGACCCCTTTTCAGAGTGAATAGAAGTGCGAATGGATTGATATTGTTTCTAAAGCGATATTAGTGCTGTCCAATTCGGTTTCTCGAAGTAGATACGCAAGCTCCATTGCCTTTATGTCACCTTTTTTATGAGTTATCGGAGGATTTATGCGATTAGATCGTATGACCAATAAATTCCAGATTGCCATCTCGGATGCTCAGTCATTGGCACTAGGCCGAGATCATCAATTTATTGAACCATCACATTTGATGATGGCATTACTTAATCAAGATGGCGGTTCAATTCATCCGCTATTGACCCAAGCAGGGATCCAGGTGAGCACTTTACGCTCGCTTTTAAGTCAGGATCTAGAGCAACGCCCACAAGTTGAGGGCACGGGTGGTGACGTTCAACTATCACAGGCGTTAATTCGTTTACTTAATTTGTGCGACAAATTAGCGCAAAAGCGTAAAGACAAATTTATCTCTAGTGAGCTATTCGTTTTAGCTGCGCTTGAAGGCAATGACTCGTTAGCACAAGCATTAAAGCAGTCTGGCGCAACCAAAGAGCTGATGGAGTCGACCATTGACCAAGTGCGCAACGGTCAAAATGTTGATGATCCTAATGCTGAAGATCAACGCCAAGCGCTTAAAAAGTTTACTGTTGATTTAACTGAACGTGCAGAGCAGGGCAAGCTTGATCCTGTAATTGGTCGTGACGATGAAATTCGCCGTACTATTCAAGTTTTACAACGTCGTAGTAAAAACAACCCTGTGCTTATTGGTGAACCTGGTGTCGGTAAAACCGCCATTGTTGAAGGCCTAGCGCAGCGGATCATTAACAATGAAGTACCTGAAGGCATTAAAAACAAGCGTGTATTGTCACTAGATATGGGCGCATTGGTTGCTGGTGCAAAATATCGTGGCGAATTTGAAGAGCGTTTAAAAGCAGTGCTGAATGAGCTTTCTCAAGAAGAGGGGCAAGTGATCCTCTTTATCGATGAGCTACATACAATGGTAGGCGCAGGTAAGTCTGACGGCGCAATGGATGCGGGTAATATGTTAAAACCTGCGCTTGCTCGTGGTGACTTACATTGTGTAGGCGCAACGACTTTAGATGAATATCGTCAATATATTGAAAAAGATGCTGCACTTGAGCGCCGCTTTCAAAAAGTATTGGTCGATGAGCCAAGTGTTGAAGATACCATTGCAATTTTACGTGGCCTTAAAGAGCGTTATGAGCTGCACCATCACGTTGAAATCACCGATCCAGCGATTGTGGCTGCAGCGAGTATGTCGCACCGCTATATTTCAGACCGTAAGTTGCCAGACAAAGCAATTGACTTAATTGATGAAGCCGCATCAAGTATCCGTATTCAGATTGACTCTAAGCCTGAATCTTTAGACCGTCTTGAGCGCCGTGCGATTCAGTTAAAGCTTGAAGAGCAGGCATTGAGTAAAGAAGCCGATGAGGCGAGTTTACGTCGTTTAGATACATTGCGCACTGAGCTTAAAGATGTTGAAGCTAAAGCGGCTGAGCTAAATGAAATTTGGCACACTGAAAAGGCGGCGCTTGCAGGTACTCAACATATTAAGGCTGATCTTGAACAAGCGCGCATGGATCTTGAAGTTGCGCGTCGAGCGGGTGATTTAACTCGCATGTCTGAACTACAGTATGGACGTATTCCTGAGCTTGAAAAACAGCTAGATCTTGCTGCGCAAGCTGAAATGCAAGATATGACATTACTGCGTAATAAAGTCACCGACGTTGAAATTGCTGAAGTGTTATCAAAAGCTACGGGTATTCCAGTATCTAAGATGCTAGAAGGTGAGCGCGATAAGTTATTAAAAATGGAAGATGCTTTGCATGAGCGAGTTATCGGCCAAAACGAAGCGGTCAATTCAGTATCAAATGCAATTCGTCGCAGCCGTGCAGGCCTTGCCGACCCAAATCGCCCAATTGGTTCGTTCCTATTTTTAGGCCCAACTGGCGTCGGTAAAACGGAGTTGTGTAAATCACTTGCTAAGTTCTTGTTCGATACCGAATCGGCACTTGTACGTATCGATATGTCCGAGTTTATGGAGAAGCATGCTGTGTCGCGCCTTGTTGGTGCTCCTCCAGGGTATGTCGGTTATGAAGAGGGCGGTTACTTAACTGAAGCGGTAAGACGTAAACCATACTCTGTAATTTTGCTCGATGAAGTCGAAAAGGCACATCCAGATGTGTTTAATATATTATTGCAGGTATTAGACGATGGACGTTTAACCGATGGTCAAGGGCGCACGGTCGATTTTAGAAACACTGTTGTGATTATGACTTCGAACTTAGGTTCAGATCTAATCCAAATGGGCTTTGGGACTCAAAGTTATGATGAGATGAAGTCTGATGTTATGCAGGTAGTGACTCAAAACTTTAGACCTGAGTTTTTAAACCGTGTCGATGAAGCTGTGGTGTTCCATCCATTAGATGAGAGTAACATTGCTCATATTGCAGGTATTCAAATCGAAGGCTTGCAAAAGCGTCTTGCTGATAAAGATTACGGCTTAGAGATCTCAGAACAAGCCTTGGCACTAATAGCTAGAGCTGGCTTTGATCCTATATACGGTGCAAGGCCATTAAAGAGGGCATTGCAACAAGAGGTTGAAAATCCACTTGCTCAGCAGATCTTAAGCGGCCAACTATTACCAGGTAAGCCGATTAAAATAGCGGTTGAAGACGATATGTTGGTGTTTAGCCAATAAAACGTGTTCTTTAGTGTGGGTTAATCCCTTATACTAAGCGTTCTAAATGGCCTCAATTCTATGAGGCCATTTTTTATGCCTTAAGCAATGATTTAAAAGATGATTCGAGATTTGTAAGAATTATTTATAAAAGGTTTAAAGTTGCGCTGTGTGATGTATATTTGAACGATAGCGTTTAACTTATTACGACATTTATTATTTAGCTCTATAAAAGAATTGGTGTTATCGAGCTGATAAACAATACTTAAAGTGATTAGCTTATGCATGCGTACTACAGCAATAAGCCCATAATTCATTTTTATATTTTATTTTGATATAGACACGGAGTAGAACTTCATGAAAAAACAATTAGCCGTAATTGCATTGGCTTCATTCGCTGTGGTTGGCTGTTCAAGTTCTAACTATGAAAAAGAACAAACTTCAGCACCTTATATCGGTGAAGGTAATATGGAATATGAGAGCCTTTATCATTATGGTTACTACCGTGGCTGTAAAAACGCTTATGTTATGAAGCGTGAACAAACTGAGCTTTATGATTCAGTTAAAAAGGATACAGCATTGGATGGCCTAAGCCGTTTTGATTCAGGTTGGGATGCTGGCCAAAAAGCTTGTGAAGATGGTGTGCCACGTTCTATGTACAACCTACAAGCGGGAAAATAATTTCTTAGCTTGATATTGCTTATACATACAGGCTCTAACTGAGTCTGTATGTTGTTTCTACTTTTTATCCGTTTCGCAATCTCAGCGTATTGTACATTCCGGAATTTAACCCTTTTGTATCAAATAGAGCTGCAATTAGACTCAGCTAGCATTGCTAGATGTTGCAAAATAATCTAATTCGTTCATTTTGCTCTGCAATTGAAGCTTGTCGCTGCTCCTCTGTCATCGCTACAACTTCTCCTGTTTCATTATTCTTCTTATTTAGTTTTGTATGGGTGGTTAGCACATTCAGACTATGCTTGGCGTTTTCGCAAACTTGTTGAGCTTGTTGTTTATCTGCAAGAGTAATAGCAGCAGCTTTTTTCTCTAGCTCAGATGCTTGTTTGTTTTGGGTTATCGGTTTTAATGGGGCAACAGTGCCTATGCGTTTAGGTTCAATGTCTTCACTGTAGAGTTTATTGGTAAATGCGTTATTTGTGGGCGAATCAGTTGGTGATGGCGGCTGCTGGCTATAATGGGTTACGCCGTTATCATCCACCCAAGTGTAAATTGTATTAGCACTGACGAAAGCGACACTAGAAAGGCTAATAAGTAAGCTAGATGCAAGTATGCCTAATTTATGGCTAAGCCTATTGGTGGTGTTAATCATCTTCTGTCCCTAGTGGCAATGAAATAACTGACTCTCATAACCCTTAATTCTGATTTGCTACTAACATAACTCAGCAGTGACAAACTGCAAAGTAAGGTTTAGTGAGTCGCTGTTAGCTATTACGTAGATAAGCTCGTTATATAGAGCTGCTATGCTGGGTCATCTGTATAAATATAGTGGGTAGATTGAAAGTTAGCAGTAAAGGATAAAATATATGTGTTGCTAGTAAGGATTTTCAAGCTTAGTGCTTATTCAATTGTTAGCTCTCATAGGGGCAGCCCCATTTATACTGAGCTGTGTTGGTGGTTTTTTATCTATGTGGATGCATTATACAGCAGTTTGCAGCATTAGTAGTCGGTTGATTCGAAAAAGCTAATTTTATTACAAAACAGGGTTGCGCTAGTCCGAGATATCCCTATAATGCGCATCCACTGACACGGCACAGCAGGCCAACTAGACTAACGCTTGAGATTAGAAATAGTCGTAAACGCTAGATAGTACGGGACTTGCGCAGTGTTAGAGAGATTAACTTCTACGGAAATTAGCCTCAGGTGACAATCGCTTTAGAAGCTCAATTAGATGGTTATTAACACGAGAGTGTATAAAGAATCATCGCTTGAAAAACTTCTTAAAATAAGCGCTTGACGCCAACATCAGGAAGTGTAGAATACGCCTCCTCAGCCAAACGACCTAAGCGTCTAAGGCGCTAGTTTGAAAGACTTGTTCTTAATAGAATTAGCAACGCTCTTTAACAATATGACAAGCAAATCTGTGTGGACACTCACAGAGATTAAGTTATTCGAAATTACATCTTTGATGTAATCAAAAATTACTTAATGAATGAGTGTTCATAGCAATATGAAAAAAGTTTGATTTCACTTTTTAAAGTGGAAACAAATCACAGAATTCGTTGAGCCGTTCGACGTAGTCGAACAAAAAAACTTTAATTGAAGAGTTTGATCATGGCTCAGATTGAACGCTGGCGGCAGGCCTAACACATGCAAGTCGAGCGGTAACACAAGGGAGCTTGCTCCTGAGGTGACGAGCG
>NZ_JAKILB010000003.1 GCF_023283895.1 Shewanella pneumatophori
CGCTCGTCACCTCAGGAGCAAGCTCCCTTGTGTTACCGCTCGACTTGCATGTGTTAGGCCTGCCGCCAGCGTTCAATCTGAGCCATGATCAAACTCTTCAATTAAAGTTTTGTTTGCTTCATCCACCTTACAAGTAAGGAGAAATCAGCGGCTCAACGAATTCTGTGATTTGTTTCCACTTTAAAAAGTGAAATCAAACTTTTTTCATATTGCTATGAACACTCATTCATTAAGTAAATTTTTGACTGCATCAAAAGAGGCAGTTTCGAATAACTTAATCTCTGTGAGTGCCCACACAGATTTGCTTGTCATATTGTTAAAGAGCGTGAAGCCATCTTTCATGCTTCGCCTTAGACGCTTAGGTCGTTTGGCTGAGGAGGCGTATTCTACACTTCCTGATGTTGGCGTCAAGCGCTTATTTTAAGAAGTTTTTCAAGCGATGATTTCTTAATCAGAAGTCATTGCGTGAAGCTCTTAAACCGCTTGTCACCAGAGTTATCGTCCCGAAGTAGTTAACTCACTAACTCGTGCTGCTTGGCTTGTTGCCTGCTGCGCCGTGTCAGTGGGGTCGCATTATAGGGAGATTCGAAAAGAGCGCAAGCGCTTTTTTCGAAATAATTCATCTTTTTTCACTGTTTTTATTTAGGCACAACTTAGCCACTAGTTACCCTCAGACTTATCCACAAAACGCTTGCGCAACGCTGCTTTTATGTTCGATAACGATTATCCCTACATGCTAGCAGACAGCTCTATTTACCTCAGCATGTTATTGGTAACACTGCTATATAGGTATTAGGTATTAGGTATTAGGTATTATCGACTTTCTTTTGCAAGCTTTGCCGCAATCAACCATCCGTAGGTCTTCATGAATTTTCCCTCTTTAACAACGATAAATTTGCTAGCTAGTCCTGCTACATGATTTAACCCTGTTAAGGAGGCAATAAAAAAGGGTGACTCAATGAGTCACCCTTTTTTATAAACTATACCTGTAACTAATAACTTTATATTTAGCTCAGTTTACCGTGGCATTGTTTGTACTTTTTACCTGAACCACATGGGCATGGATCATTACGGCCAACTTTTTCACCTTCGCGAACGGTTGGCTGAGTTGCCGCTAGTGCAGCACTTTCTTCTGCACCAACTAATGCTTCAGCTTCTGCATGTTGATAATCACGACGGATCTTTGCATCTTCTTGACGACGACGCTCTTCCATCTCTTCAACATCTGATTGTGCTTGCACTTGTACTTTAGACAACACACTAATTACATCGTGCTTTAATGACTCAAGCATTTGCTGGAATAGCTCAAATGACTCACGCTTATATTCCTGCTTTGGATTCTTTTGTGCGTAACCGCGCAAGTGAATACCTTGGCGTAAGTGGTCCATCGCCGATAAATGTTCTTTCCACAAGCCATCTAGCGTTTGCAGCATTACCGCTTTTTCGAATTGACGTAGTACTTGTTCGCCTACCATCTCTTCTTTGGCTTTGTATGCATTAACCCATGTATCTACAATACGCTCACGGAGTGTTTCTTCATGCAGATCGTCTTCTTTATCTAACCATTCTTGGATAGGAAGACTCATTGCGTATTCTTGCTGAAGACGTTTCTCTAGCCCTTCAATATCCCAAAGCTCTTCTACTGACTGGCGTGGAATGTATTGGTCAACTAAACCGTTAACAACATCTTCTTGAATGTTTGTGATAGTGTCTTGAATACTATCGGCATCCATTAACTCATTACGCTGGGCGTAAACCACTTGGCGCTGATCGTTAGCAACATCATCAAACTCAAGTAGCTGCTTACGGATATCGAAGTTACGTGCTTCAACTTTACGTTGTGCGTTTTCGATAGCGCGTGATACCCACGGATGTTCAATCGCTTCACCTTCTTCCATACCTAGCTTCTTCATCATTGATGAAACACGGTCTGAAGCGAAGATGCGCATTAAGCTATCTTCCATAGATAAGTAGAAACGTGAAGAACCCGCATCACCTTGACGACCTGAACGGCCACGTAGCTGATTATCGATACGGCGAGATTCGTGACGCTCTGTACCAAGAATATGTAAACCACCGGCAGCAACAACTTCATCATGACGGATCTTCCAGTCAGCCTTAATTTTGGCTTTCTGCTCATCAGTTGCATTAGCTAAAGCTTCGATTTCCATGTTCCAGTTACCGCCTAACACGATATCTGTACCACGACCAGCCATGTTAGTTGCAACTGTTACCGCACCAGTGCGGCCAGCTTGCGCTACGATGTCTGCTTCGCGTTCGTGGAATTTAGCATTCAAGATCTCATGCGGGATCTTTTCTTTCTTTAATAAGCTATGCAGTAACTCTGATTGTTCAATCGAAACGGTACCAACCAATACTGGTTGACCGCGCTCACGACAACCTACGATATCTTTTACGATAGCAGCATATTTTTCTTCAGCTGTTAGATAAACTAAATCTGCATGGTCTTGACGAACCATAGGACGGTTAGTCGGTACAACTACAGTGTCTAGTCCATAAATATGTTGGAATTCGAATGCTTCGGTGTCAGCTGTCCCCGTCATACCGGCAAGCTTTTCATATTGACGGAAGAAGTTCTGGAATGTAATTGACGCTAAAGTTTGGTTTTCATTTTGGATATGAACACCTTCTTTAGCCTCTACAGCTTGGTGTAGACCTTCAGACCAACGACGACCAGGCATTGTACGGCCAGTGTGTTCATCAACAATAACCACTTCGTTGTCTTGAACAATATAGTCGACGTCTTTCTCAAATAGTGTATGTGCACGAAGTGCTGCATTCACATGATGTAATAAAGAGATATTGGCTGCTGAGTACAATGAATCGCCTTCAGCTAACATACCGCGTTCAGTCAATAGCACTTCGACCTTTTCTTGGCCGCGTTCAGTCATATGAACTTGCTTTGATTTTTCATCAACAGAGTAGTCGCCTTCGCCAACAAACTCTTCTGTATCTTCTTTCTCTTGAGCAACTAGATTAGGGATCAGCGTATTGATCTTAATGTATAGCTCGGAGCTATCTTCAGCAGCACCAGAAATAATTAACGGAGTACGTGCTTCATCGATAAGAATCGAGTCGACTTCGTCGATTAGGGCATAGTGAAGTGGACGTTGTACGCGCTCAGCAGGTGAGAACGCCATATTGTCTCGTAGGTAATCGAAACCAAATTCGTTGTTGGTACCGTAGGTAATATCTGCATCATAAGCTGCTTTCTTTTCTACCTGACCAAGACCTGCAACGTTAATACCAACGGTTAAACCAAGGAATTCAAAAAGAGGACGGTTGTTTTCAGCGTCACGACCCGCTAGATAGTCGTTCACGGTAATAACGTGTACGCCTTTACCGGTTAGACCATTTAGATAAGCTGGCAGAGTTGCCGTTAATGTTTTACCTTCACCGGTACGCATTTCTGCGATGCGGTTACTATCCAAAATCATACCACCGATAAGCTGAACATCGAAGTGACGCATCTCAAACACACGCTTCGAAGCTTCACGTACCGTAGCAAATGCTTCAGGTAAAACACCTTCTAATGATTCACCACCGTCTAAACGCTCGCGGAAGTGGGCGGTTTTTGCTTTTAATTCTTCATCCGATAGTTTTTCATACTCAGCTTCTAGCGCGTTAATCTTGTTAACGACTTTGCCAAACGCCTTAAGTGTACGATCGTTGCGACTACCAAATACTTTTGTCAGTAATTTACCAAACATCTGAACCACTTCTATGTTATTGGCCAAGTCCCTTTTAGAGCCTGAAAGCCGATTTTACGATTACCCTGCCTTGCGGTAGACATATTTTTGCGGATCTATCTGTTGTCCACCGCGCAACACTTCATAGTGTACATGAGGCCCAGTCGAGCGCCCAGTACTCCCCATAACAGCGATTTTATCGCCTTTAGCGACCACATCGCCCACATTTACTGACAAAGCTTTATTATGACCATAGCGTGTACTTAGACCATTTCCATGATCAATTTCTACTAAATTACCATAGCCAAACATCTTGTCCGCCCATGTAACTACGCCACCTGCTGTCGCGATTACATCGACGCCCTCTTTACCGGCAAAGTCGATGCCTTTATGCATCGTGCGTTTGCCATTAAAAGGATCATTACGTAAACCGTAGGGCGAGGATAACCAACCTTTTTTAATTGGTCGCCCAGATATATAACGTTCTTCATCTATATGGAGGTTAGATGCTACTGTTTCAAGTAGTGAAAGCTGAACATTATTATTATCTATTCGAGATACCAGCTCATCCATATCGGCAATAAGCTGATCGAGTTCGATGTTAGTACCTAATTCACTGATACCACCCACACCGACTTCTGAAGAGAAATCAAATTGATCTTCTAATTGATTATTTAATGCAACTTGCTGACCCAAGGCTTCTAAGCGCGTGAGTTTAGCTTGCATACGCGCAACGTGGGCAACTAACATCGAAAGCTGAGTTTCAGTCGCACCTTTAAGTGCAATTAACTCATCCTTTTGTGCTTCACGAGCCATGCGCTCGTTATCGATATTAGCTTGTTGCTCTGTAATTTGCTTAGCATTGTGCTGATAAAGACTTGTACCTGCTGCTATAAGCAGGATAGGTAAAAGCAGCCAACGCTTTCCTGGTTGCCAGCGGGTGGCACCATTTCGACCTTGAATAAAAACTGTTACACTCATAGCCTAATTAAGCCATTTTATTATCATATGAAAAAGCCCCCTCAGGATCTCAGTCAATTACTGCATCAGCATGGGACTATGCCCAATTTAGCTGAAAAAGCAGAACTGTTATTACACTTAGATCATTACGTGAAACAAGTGCTAACTGGTCCAGTGACAGAGCAACTAAAAGTTGCCAATTTGCGTCAAGGGATCTTGGTTATTGAAACTACAACGGCTGCTTGGGCGGCAAGAATTAACTTCCAAAAACCCAAAATATTACAAATGCTACAAGCCGAAACGCTACCCATGCTTACCGCAATCGAGGTTAAAGTCAACCCAAGCTTGTTAATGTATCAAACAAAACCCAAAGCTGCTCACAACCTGATTAGTGAAAATGCCGCCGCTCACATAGAAGCATTAGCGGAACATACGGAGGGGACATTAGCGCTAAAACTAAAACGGCTGGCTGCATTAGCCAGCCGTTCAAGGCAATCTTAATTCGCGATTAAGCGAATACAGCACCAGCTGGCACTGAGAAGCTGACTGGTGCGTCGGCTTCTTTTTCAAAGCTCACAATTTCCCAAGCGTCTTGCTGTGCAAGCATGGCACGCACCAACTGATTGTTAAGTGCATGCCCTGTTTTGTATGCGCAAAACTCACCAACAATAGCGTGACCCGCTACATACAAATCACCAAAAGCATCAAGGATCTTGTGCTTAACAAACTCGTCCTCATAACGCAGGCCATCGGGGTTGAGGACGCGATATTCGTCAAGTACAACAGCATTTTCCATGCTGCCGCCTAGTGCAAGATTATTGGCTCTTAGGTACTCGATATCTCGCATAAAACCAAAGGTTCTCGCGCGGCTGATATCTTTAACAAAAGCTGACGATGAAAAATCCATAACCATGTGTTGCTGACTACGTGCAATCTCTGGGTGATTAAAGTCAATAGCGAAATCAACTCTGAAACCTTTAAATGGCTTCAACTCAGCCCACTTGTCGCCGTCTTCAACACGAATTGGCTTAGTGATCTTGATATATTTCTTAGCAGCACTTTGCTCTTGGATACCGACTGATTGCAGTAGGAAAACAAAAGGACTAGCACTGCCATCCATAATTGGAATTTCAGGCGCATCGACTTCGATAACTGCGTTATCAATACCTAAACCAGCCAACGCTGCAAACAAGTGCTCAATAGTTGAAATACGAACACCATCATCGTTAACCAATGCAGTACACATAGTCGTTTCACGCACTTGGTCGGCAACAGCTGGGATCTCAACTGCTGGGGTCAAGTCGGTACGCACTAGCTTAATACCTGTGTTAACTGGCGCGGGCTTAATGATCAAAGTCACCTTGTTGCCGGAATGCAATCCAACACCAGTAGTCTTAACCATTTCTTTGACAGTTCTTTGAAAAATCATGTATTTACCCGTTAATTATCTCAACAAAAAAGCAGCCTCTACTCACTTTTTAAGCGTGCGTAGGCGATGCTGGTCGGATATCTTAGCATATCTTTGCAAATTAACCAAAATTCACTCAGCCTTTAGACAACACATTAGTATTGCCTTATAGCTGTTAACTATTTAGTAACACTAAACTTAGTCAGCTTGCTTACGCAAAAATGCTGGAATATCTAAATAGTCAAGTTCGTTCTTCTTCTCGCTAACCGGTGTAGCAACTTGTGGTTGTACAGCTGGTGCCGTATTACCATGCGACATAGTCGGCGTGATAGCATCTTCAGCAGCGAAGCTCTCTTGACGAGGCTCAGCAGGAACGATTGGCTCTGGGCGTGGAGCAGGCTTAGAAACTAACTGGATGTCAGGCTTCTTTTCAGCGCCAATACCAGTAGCAACAACCGTTACACGTAGCTCGTCAGACATTTCAGGATCGATTACCGCACCAACAACAACTGTTGCATTGTCAGAAGCGTAAGCCTTAACGTGGTTACCTACTGTCTCGAACTCTTCGATGCTCATATCCATACCAGCGGTAATATTTACCAGTACGCCACGAGCGCCAGCGAGATCGATGTCTTCTAGTAGTGGACTTGCAACAGCAGCTTCTGCCGCTTCTTCTGCACGGTCTTCACCACTGGCAACACCAGTACCCATCATGGCATTACCCATTTCAGACATAACGGTTTTCACGTCGGCGAAATCGACGTTGATTAAGCCTGGGCGAGTAATTAGTTCAGCAATACCCTGTACAGCACCAAGTAGTACGTTGTTTGCTGCAGCAAATGCATCAAGTAACGATGTACCACGACCTAGTACTTTAAGTAATTTTTCGTTTGGAATAGTGATCAATGAGTCAACATGCTTAGCAAGTTGCTCAATACCTTGATCTGCGTAGGTCATACGCTTTTTGCCTTCGAATGGGAAAGGCTTAGTTACAACTGCAACTGTCAAAATGCCTTCTTCACGTGCGATCTCAGCAACAACTGGTGCAGCACCAGTACCTGTACCACCGCCCATGCCCGCTGCGATAAAGATCATGTCAGATCCTTTAATCGCATTACGAATGCTTTCTTTATCTTCTTCTGCCGCTAAACGACCGATTTCAGGATTTGCGCCAGCGCCCAAACCTTTGGTCACATCGCGACCTAATTGAATTGTGGTTGATGCAGCAGACTTACGCAGCGCTTGCGCGTCAGTATTTGTTGCCACAAACTCAACACCTTCGATGTTGTGTTTAACCATATGCTCAACGGCATTACCACCGCCGCCACCGACACCGATGACCTTAATCACCGCTTCGTCTGTATGACTATCCATGATCTCAAACATGGTCTTCTCTCCGTTATGCCTGCGTTATTAACTAAAACTCGCCTTTAAACCAGCTTTGGACCCGATTCCAAAGACTGGTGACCCCTTGTCGCTCAGGACGTTCGAACTCACGTTCAATCACCATACGCGCACCAAAGTGAAGCAGCCCGACTCCAGTAGAGTAAATAGGCTGATCCACATATTCGTGTAATCCTTTTACTGGCAACGGCAGTGCCATTCTTACTGGCATACCAAATGTTGCCTCAGCGATATCTACAGCACCCTCAATTGATGCTGTACCGCCGGTAATGACTATACCTGCCGCAATTTGATCTTCTAAGCCGCTCTCTTGTAGCTGCTTTAAGATCAGTTCAAACAACTCTTGGTATCTTGGCTCAACAACCTCAGCTAGCGTATGACGTGACATACTACGTGAAGGGCGACCACCAACTGATGGCACTTCAATACTCTCTTCACGGCTAACCATTGAGCTACGTGCACTTGCGTGCTGCACTTTAATCTGCTCTGCATGAGACAAAGGCGTACGGAAAATTTTAGCGATATCGTTAGTCACTTGATTACCCGCGACCGGTACAACTGCACAGTGGCGCAACGCACCGTTGGTGTATACCGCGATATCTGTAGTACCGCCGCCAATATCAACTAAACAAACACCTAAATCTTTTTCGTCATGAGTCAATACTGAATCTGCTGAAGCGATGGCTGAGAACACCAAGCCATCAACTTTTAAGCCGCAGCGCTCAACACTTTTAGTGATGTTCTTAGCCATATCATTGGCACAAGTCACGATATGGACTTTCGCTTCCATACGCATACCAGACATACCAATTGGGCTCTTAATGCCGTCTTGTACATCAATGGCATATTCTTGTGGTAACACATGCAAAATACGGCGCTCTGTTGGGATCTTTACCGAACGTGCCGTATGAATAACGTTATCAACATCTTCCTGTGTTACTTCTTCATCGTTAATCGACACCATGCCATTTTCATTTTGGCATTCGATATGTTTACCTGAAATACTCAAGTAAACCGAAGAAACTTGGCAGTCAGCCATTAGCTCTGCTTGATCTAGCGCTCTTTGCACACTGCGCACGATAGAGTCGAGGTCATTAACGCCGCCCTTATCCATGCCTCTTGAAGGATGGTTTCCAAGGCCAACAATACTGATCTCACCGTCCGGCAACACTTCACCAATGATCACAGCGACTTTTGATGTCCCTATGTCCAATCCCACGATCAGATTTCTATCTAGATTCTTGGTCATTAATTAACGGCTCTCTTTTGTGCATCATCCCAACCTACGGCCAAACCTGTGTCGTAGCGCAAATCCACGGTGGCTACCTGTTTATCTTGCTGTGCAAGTTTTGGATAGACGTGGATAAATCTTTGTACCCTTGCCATCTTGTCTTCTCTGCCAAGCTCTAGCCTTATGCCATTATTGAGCTCTGCATGCCAAGCATGTCGCGGGCTTAAGCTTAAACTTTGTAAGTTAAAGCCATTAATTCTTAGTAATTCACCAAGCTGTTGGTAAGTAGTTAGTACCGACTTACCCTGCTCTTCAGGCCCGGTCAAGAAAGGTAAATTAGGTATACCTTCTTTTATTGGCGCATCAAATACTTCGCCATAAATATTGAGCCAAGCATCACCATTCCAATGTGCAACTGGTTTTTGTTCAACCAAATATATCTTTAATTTGGCCGGCCACTCTCGGCGCACTGAAGCTTGATAAACCCAAGGTAAAGCTTCTAAAGCATCTTGCACTTGATTGACGTCCGCTGAAAAAAAGCTTCTTTCCATCAAGTCTTGCAGCGCAACTTGGATTTCACTGTCTTCGGTATAAAGTCGCTCACCTTTGACCGCAACGGCTTCAATTGGCAAGGCATCAGCGTCATTTAGCACCGTATCTAGTTTCATCGCCACCATAGCGAACCCAACTAAAACACATAGCAAAAACACTACGCCAAAGCACAAATACCAATCGGCTTGCAAAAGCAAAACTCGTACACGCTGACCTTTCTCGCGCCAAGACACCTTTAGGCTTCCTTTTGCAACCGCAAACTCAGAAAATCGGCCATTATATAGCCCTTATTCCAAGCGTCAAAATTTGATGAGTAAATTAAGCTAATTGGCTCTAAATTACACATTTTTTGTATCATCAAAGCCAAGATTTGACTCAGCTAAGCTTCGCGAGATCATGCCAATATTACCTGCCCCTTGAGTTAACAAAAGATCGCCATTTTGCAAAATCTCAGGTAACAAGGTTTCAAGTTGCTCGCTACTTGCCACGAATACTGGCTCAACTTGGCCCCGTACACGAATAGAGCGACAAAGTGCTCGGCTATCAGCTCCCGGAATCGCCGCTTCACCAGCAGAATAAACATCTAGCATCAGCAGGCAATCAACTTGAGATAACACTTCAACAAAGTCTTCGTATAAATCACGGGTACGGCTATAGCGATGTGGCTGATAAATCATGACTAGACGACGCTCTGGCCACCCAAGTCTTGCAGCCTTTATCGTGGCAGCCACTTCACTTGGGTGATGACCATAATCATCAACTAATTTGATTTCACCTTTAGCAGTACTGAACTCACCGATTTGCTGAAAACGGCGACCAATACCTTGGAACTCAGCTAACGCCTTGATAATCGCTTCATCAGCAATTTCATCTTCTGTCGCAACCGCTATCGCTGCAAGTGCGTTTAATACGTTATGCTCACCTGGCAGATTCACTGACAACTCTAAATCATCGATACCTGCACGGCGCACTGTAAATTCACAGCTGTAACCAGTTTGCTTAAAGCTAACTGCTCGCACATCAGCATCTTCACTGAATCCGTAAGTCACCACTCGGCGACCAATGCGTGGCAATAGCTCACGTACAATAGGATCATCAATACAAACAACCGCCACCCCGTAGAATGGTAGATTATGTAAAAAATCAACGAAGGTGGTTTTTAGCTTTTCTAGATCACCTTCATAGGTATCCATATGATCAGCTTCGATATTGGTCACTACACTCACCATAGGTTGTAAGTGCAAGAAACTCGCATCACTCTCATCAGCTTCAGCGATAAGATAGCGGCTATGCCCTAACCTTGCGTTAGTTCCAGCGCTATTTAGCAGGCCACCGATAACAAATGTTGGGTCACGCTCTGCTTGACCATAAACACTGGCGATCAAACTTGTAGTAGTGGTTTTGCCGTGGGTGCCAGCAACGGCAACACCATGGCGGTAGCGCATTAGCTCTGCAAGCATTTCTGCACGACGAACCACTGGAATTCGTAACTCTTTTGCCGCAACAAGTTCGGGATTATCTGCACTAATTGCAGTGGAAACCACAACTACGTCTACGTCCTTTACTTGGCTGGCATCGTGACCTATGTAAATCGTTGCACCAAGTTGTGCCAATCTTTCAGTTACCGCGCTTTCAGCGATATCTGAGCCACTTAATTTGTAACCTTCGTTTACTAATACTTCTGCAATGCCGCCCATACCTGCACCGCCGATCCCGACGAAGTAGATATGCTTTACTCTGCGCATTTCAGGGATCATTGACCTTAGCTGTGAATGCTTTTCTGCTTTATTACTCATTTCAACCCTTCTCAGCTAATCGAATACAGACGTTAGCAACTCTTTGCGTTGCATCTAATATTGCTACGTCTCGAGCTCGTTGGCCCATATTACATAATTCTTGTTTATCTGATGCCAACATCGACAGTTTTGTCATTAACTTGCTGGTATCTACTATTGGCTGCGGCAATAAAAACGCTGCCCCAGCATTAACTAACACTTTTGCGTTTTTAGTTTGATGATCGTCCACTGCGTGTGGATATGGTACGAGCAAACTTGGCAGACCAACTGCAGCAAGCTCTGATACTGTTAACGCACCTGAACGACACACCACAACATCCGCCCAGCGGTAAGCCGCTTCCATGTCATCAATAAATTCGGCAACACTAACACTGCCGTCTTGGCCTAAACGCTGATATTCAGCTTTAACAGCAGCCAAGTTGTCGCGACCGACTTGGTGCCATACTGTCATCGAGTGAGTCTTACTCACCCCTTCCAATACGCTTGGCATCACATCGTTAAAGATTTTTGCGCCTAAGCTGCCACCAACAACTAAAACTTTTAATGAATCATCGTCACAGGCTTGCTCACGCTTTTCACCCAACGCAATCAGTTCTTTACGAATTGGGTTACCAACTGTTTCAGCTTGTACGTCAGTAAAAGTACCTTCAAAGGCACACAGCACTTGCGATGCAATGCGCGATAATAACTTATTGGTCATGCCGGGAATTGCGTTCTGCTCATGCAATACCAACGGAATGCCGCATAACTTAGCTGCTACGCCACCAGGGCCACTTGCAAAGCCGCCCATTCCCATCACCACATCAGGCTTGAAACTTTTAATAACCGCACGCGCTTGCATGACTGAACGTAAAATTTTAAAAGGCGCAGCTAACTTGCGCATCAATCCATTACCACGAACACCTTTGATATCAATAAAGTCGATATCAAAGCCATGTTGTGGCACCAACCGTGCTTCCATTCGCTCAGCGGTTCCTAACCAACGAACCTTCCAGCCTTGCTGGCTTAAATATTTGGCAACTGCTAACGCAGGGAATACATGACCACCAGTACCACCGGCCATGATTAATATGCGTTTTTCTTCAGTTTGGTTAGTCATTGTTTCACTCATTATTTACCTGCACGGCCATCTACGGCCTGGGTGACACTTAATCGTCGCTCATAGTCGATACGGATCAGCAACATCACAGCCGCCGTCATAACCCATAAACTACTACCACCATAACTAATAAATGGCAGTGTTAATCCTTTTGTTGGCAACATACCAATACTGGCGCCAACATTAACCACGGTTTGAAAACAAATCCAAATACCTATGCCGTATGCTAAGTAGCCTTCAAAAGCGCGATCTAACACTAAACACATATTACCGAGTTTGATTGCTCTCAATGCCACAAATAACAGCACTGCAAGTACAGCTATAATGCCTATAAACCCTAGTTCTTCACCAATCACGGCAAAGATAAAGTCGGTATGCGCTTCTGGCAAGTACTCCAACTTCTGAATACTGTTACCTAACCCTTGACCAAACCAGTCACCTCGGCCATAAGCCATTAATGATTGAGTTAGCTGATAACCACTACCAAACGGATCTTGCCACGGGTCTAGAAACGACGTCACTCGACGCATCCGGTAAGGCTCTAATAGCACCAAAGCTACGAACGCTAAAATCCCTGCCAAAATCAAAGCAAAGAAATCAAATAAACGCGCACCAGCTAAAAACAGCAACCCCACAGTGCCAACAAAAAGCACAACCACTGTACCTAAGTCAGGTTGAGCCAAAATTAACACCGCATAAACGGCAAATACTGCAATAGGCTTATAAAAGCCTTTGGCGTTTTCTCTTATCTCTTGATGCCGACGAACTAAGTAACCCGCCATATAAATCGCAAATGCAAACTTAGCGATCTCGGCAACCTGAATACGAATAGGCCCAATTGATAACCAACGCGTAGCGCCATTTACAGTGGTACCAACCAGCAATACAGCAAGCAGCATCAAGCCAACAACCAGCAGCAACAAAGGGCTAAACCGCTGCCAATGTCGCATTTCAATCTGCAGTACCACACCGGCAATCAGTACACAGCCAACCAGATAAGCACCGTGACGCCAAACAAAATGAAACGGATTACCGGTTAAGGTTTGTGCTTCTGGCATAGAAGCTGACATCACCATCACAAAACCGAAGCTAATCAGTGCCAGCACAGCAAACAGTAATGACCTATCGTACAAATGCTTGCTTGGGGTAATGCTGTCGTTAAACAAATTTGGCATTGGCCATTTAAAGCGCTCGCCAAAAAAACTCAACAGCTTTGCCTTACTCGCCATCAAAGGCTACTACCAAGCTACGAAACTCTTCTCCACGCGCCATATAGTTAGGATACATATCTAAACTGGCACAAGCTGGCGACAAGATAACAATATCGCCCGCAGTCGCTAACTCACGCCCTACAGCAACGGCCTCAGCTAAAGTTGCGACTTTTATTGAATCAGGTTTTAATGCCGCAATTTTATCGCCATCTCTGCCTAAAGTGATTAGCTTACTCACTTTTGCAAGCACTGGCTCAAGGCTGGATAAGTCAGCGCCTTTACTATCTCCACCTGCAATTAGAATGAGTTCTCCTAAGTGATCACTCAGCCCATCAATAGCAGCAACGGTTGCGCCTACATTGGTCGCTTTAGAGTCATTGATATAGGTAACACCATCGACTTCAGCTACCGTCTCACAACGATGCTCTAAACCATTGAACTCTTTAGCAACTGCAATTTGATCATCACGCTTTATACCAATCGCAGTGGTTAACGCCATAGCAGCCAAAACGTTGGCGTGGTTATGGCTGCCTACTAGCGCTACATCATTCACTGACATAATAGGGCTACTACCTAACACCAACATGCCACCGGCAATCCCCCAGGCATCATCACTTGGCACATCTAAGCCAAAACTATTTTGATTAGCCGGGTGATTAGGTGTTGTTAATGGATCTTCACGGTTGAATAGCACCATCTTGGTCTGATCATAAAGCTTCAATTTAGCTTGCCGATATGACTCAATATCACTGTAACGATCCATATGATCTTCACTGATATTTAAGCAAGTTGCGATAGCACAATTTAGGCTATGAGTAGTTTCTAATTGAAAACTAGATAACTCTAGGATGTATAGATCTTTAGGCTCAAGCAATAGGTCTAATGCTGGCACACCAATGTTACCGCCAACAGCATAACTACAACCGCTCGCCTTAGCGATTTCACCGACTAAAGTGGTCACAGTAGTTTTACCATTTGAACCAGTAATACCAATCACCTTAGCGTCAGTCTTACTCACTTCTCTTGCAAATAGTTCAACATCACCAATCACCTCGATCCCCATATCAAAGGCAACTCGTACCTCTGGGGTTTCGCAGGCGATACCTGGACTAATAACGATTTGCTCGGCTTGCACCAAATAACGGCAATCGAAACCACCGGCAATTAACTCAACTTGTGGAAATTCAGCCGCCAATACGTCTGCGCCTGGAGGCACAGCTCGGCTATCCATCACCAACGGGGTGATACCTTGCCCACACAGGTAACGCACAACAGACAATCCCGTTGCACCTAAACCTAATACTATGTGTGAATACTGCTGCGCCATATCAGACCTATTTCAATTCAGTTAATATCTGTTTGCTGTAATTAATTAGACGTATTATCTAAGCTTCAGTGTTGCTAAGCCAAGTAGGACTAGGAACAGTGAAATAATCCAAAAACGTACAATCACTCGAGGTTCAGGCCAGCCTTTCAACTCGTAATGATGATGAATCGGTGCCATACGGAAAATACGTTGCCCACGTAACTTGTATGAGCCGACTTGCAAGATCACCGACACTGTTTCCATTACAAAAACACCGCCCATAATCACTAGCAAAATCTCTTGACGAACCAATACTGCAATTGCACCTAGCGCCGCACCTAATGCTAAAGAACCGACATCGCCCATAAATACTTGCGCAGGGTAAGTGTTAAACCACAAGAAGCCTAGTCCCGCGCCGACAATTGCAGTACACACGATCACTAACTCGCCCGCACCCGGCAAATAAGGTAAGTGCAAATAGTTAGCAAACTGCACGTGACCTGAAAGGTACGCAATTAATGCAAATGCTGCTGCAACCATAACGGTTGGCATAATCGCTAGGCCATCAAGACCGTCTGTAAGGTTTACCGCATTACTTGAGCCAACAATCGTGAAGTACACCAATACAATAAAGAAGCCACCTAACTGCGGCATAATATCCTTAAAGAACGGTACAACTAATTGCGTTTCACCTGGGCTTTGCGCCGACGCATACAGATACACAGCGATTGCTAATGCGGCAGCTGATTGCCAAAAGTACTTCCAGCGAGCAATCAGACCTTTAGTATCTTTACGCACAACTTTACGGTAATCATCAATAAAGCCAATTAAGCCGAAACTACCTAAAACAAATAGTACGACCCAAACGTAACGGCTACCAAGATCGCCCCATAGCAATACACTGATAAATACACCGGCAAGGATCAGTATGCCTCCCATAGTAGGCGTACCGCGTTTACTAAAGTGTGATTCAGGGCCGTCATTACGAACAACTTGGCCAATTTGCATTAGCTGCAAACGCTCAATCATCTTTGGCCCTAGCCAAAGACTTAATACCATTGCCGTCATCAAGCCTAAAATCGCTCGAAACGTCACATACGAAAATACGTTAAACCCACTGTAAAATTGGGTTAAATACTCAGCCAGGTAAACCAGCATTAAACAAACTCCCCGCGACCAAAGGCCATTGTTAAAGCTTCAACTACACGTTCCATTCTCGCGCTGCGAGAACCTTTGACCAACACAGTAACCTCTGCTGGTAAACCATTAATATATTGAATCAGTCCTGCAACTAACTCATCGATATCATGGTAATGTTTGGAGCCAAAAGCGTGACTAGCACCTTCACTCAACGTACCTAGACAAAACAGCGCATTTACACCTTTTGTTTTAGCTAATTCGCCAAGCTGACAATGCAAAAGGGCGGCATTGTCGCCTAATTCACCTAAATCGCCCAGTACTAAACAGCGATTTCCTTTAATTTCTTGAAGCCAGTCAATTGCTGCTCCTACAGAAGCGGGATTAGCGTTATAACTATCGTCAATCACTGTCACTCGCCCCAGCTGACTCGGTAACATACGTCCTTTTACCGGCTGCAGTAGACTAAGTCCCTGACAAATATCGGCCAATGACAGCCCTAACGCTAAACACATGCTAGTAGCAGCCAGTGCATTAGACACTTGATGGCGCCCAGCTAGCGGTAAATGAACTTGCAAAGATTCGGTCGCAGTACAAAGGCTAAAACCATAGCGACCGTATGCATCAGCAACTAGGTCAGTTGCAAATACATCGAGATGCTTTGAATCATTAGTTTTAACCCCAAAGCAGAGCTGTTTGAGGTGACTAGACGCTTTTAACATGAAATCAGCAAAGCTATCGTCAGCGTTAATTACCGCGGTACCATCAGCGCTGATATGATTAAAAATCTCAGACTTCGCTTTGGCGACCCCTTCTAAAGAGCCAAACCCTTCAAGATGTGCAGAGGCAACATTGTTAACCATTGCCACTCTCGGCTTAACTAGGCTTGAGGTGTAATCAATTTCACCAGCGTGATTAGCACCTAGTTCAAATACACCAAACTCATCACCTTGTTGTAATCTGAGTAATGTTAGCGGCACGCCTATTTCATTATTAAAATTACCCGCGGTGTAAAGCACTTGGTGATGCTGCGATAAGATAGTGGCAATCATCTCTTTAACGCTGGTTTTGCCGTTAGAACCAGTTAATGCGATACAGATAGGTGCTATTTGCTCACGTACAAAAACACCAATTTCTCCCATTGCCTTCTGGCTATTCTCAACAAGGATTTGACTCGCCTTAACTGGCAACTCTCGCTCCACTAACAAGGCGTTAGCCCCAGCATCGACAGCCGCTTGCGCAAAGTTATGACCATCAAAATTTTCGCCTTTTAAAGCGACAAACAAGGTTTGATTATCAACCGCTCGGCTATCTGTTGAAACACTGCCGATTTGTAGGTCGTGACCAATTAACTTGCCGTTCAGCCGCGCTGCTAATTGAGCTAAAGAAACGTTAATCATAAGCCACCTTCTGCAATAGCTTTGGTGAAGGCTCTTTCATCGTAATCCAATTTAATACCATTAACTTCTTGATAGGTTTCATGACCTTTTCCAGCAAGTAACACCATATCACCCGACTTAGCCTGAGCTACAATCGTTTGAATCGCGAGCTTACGATCTACTTGGGTCAAAGCTGATTCAGGACGCGTTAGTCCAGCGAGAATGTCATTAATAATGACCTGCGGATCCTCACTGCGACAATTGTCGCTAGTCACCATGACTTTATCGGCAAACCGCTCAGCACTCGCGGCCATCATAGGACGCTTACCTGTATCCCTATCACCACCACAACCAAATAAACACCAAAGCTCACCACGACAATGGACTCGTAGGGCCTTTAATGCTTGCTCAATAGCATCTGGTGTGTGGGCATAATCGACCACCAATGTAACGTCACTTTTTGTAGTAAAGCGTTCCATGCGCCCGGCCACAGGCTCGAGCTTAGCGGCTAGCGTTACTAACTGCTGCATATCTTCGCCAAGCAGATAAAGTGCGCCCAACGCAGCAATTAGGTTGGCTAAATTAAAGTCACCTAATAGTGGGGAATCTAGCTTAGCTTCACCTTCAGGCCACACTAAAGTGCAACACACACCGCCATCGTGGAAATAACAATCTTTGGCATAAATATCCGCGCTTGAATTACCTTTAACGCTGTAGCCTAATAGCTTGTCTGACGACAATTCTGCCAACCATTCACGGCCAACAGCATCATCACAATTAATTAAACCTGCGCGTAAACTGGCGAATTGGAAAAGGCGCTTTTTAGCCGCACCATAAGCGTCCATCGTATGATGATAATCAAGGTGGTCGCGGCTCAAATTAGTAAATACAGCGACATCAAATGGCACTGCTTCAACTCGTCCTTGCACTAAGCCATGACTAGAGACTTCCATCGCACATGTGTCTGCGCCAGCTAGTTCAAACTGCTGTAACTGCTTGATCAAAGTCACCGGATCGGCAGTAGTATTGCCACTATCAACAAGTTGCCCCCAAAGACCATTACCTAGAGTACCCATCACAGCAGTTTGCTTACCTTGCAACAACTGTAATTGCGCCACTAACTGAGTAATAGAGGTTTTACCATTAGTGCCTGTAACACCAACTATTTGTGGTCGAGAAGCGGATAATGGGTACGCCTGTGCAGCAAGTGCTGAGATCTGCCTATTTAGCTGGAAAAACATAATCTGCAAGCCAGCATCCATGACGATTTTTCCGTGTTCATCTGGAGAGTCTGTATGCACCAAAGCTGCTACAGCACCGCTCTCAAACGCTGCGACTAAGAATTTACGGCCGTCCACTTGGTAACCAGGAATGGCAACAAAAAGGTCGCCCACTTCAACAGCTCGACTATCAAGCGTTAAGTTTTGGAAGTTCTCTACTCCCGAATAATGAAACCATGGCGCCAATAAATCTCGTATTAGCATCATTCAACACTCCTAGAATTTGCAGCTAGGCGTACTTTTTCACGATTTGAAATCGGCTCTACGTTAAGCATTTGCAAGGCACCCGACATAACAGCTGCAAAAACTGGTGCAGCAATATCACCACCATAATAGCGATCGCCCTTCGGCTCGTTAACAACCACGGCAATAGCAAGTTTTGGATTATGTACTGGAGCCACGCCGGCAAACAGCGCAACGTAGTCTTCACCATAACCGCCAGCTACCGCTTTACGCGCAGTACCAGTTTTACCTGCAACGGGGTAGCCTTCAATGTGGGCTTTTAGGGCCGTGCCGCCTTTTTCGGTTACACCGACTAGCATCTCCATGACGCTTTGTGCCACTTCAGGCGATAACACCTGTGTACCTTCGGGCTCTTGCTTAAGTTTTAAAATCGAAACCGGATAAAGAACGCCTTTATTGCCTAAAATTGAATACATTCTGGCTAGCTGTAATGGTGTAGCCATTAAGCCGTAACCAAAAGATAAGGTGGCACGTTCAAACTCAGACCATCGGCGACGGTCATGGATAAGACCCGCGCTTTCACCTTCTAAATTAATTCCTGAGTAATTACCTAAGCCCATAGTTTGATAGGCGCCCAATAACTCTTGTACCGGCATAGACAGTGCTATTTTGGTCATACCTACGTTACTTGAGTGCACCAAAATGCCACTTAGGGATAGATCACCGTAGTTACGACCATCGCGAACAATCTTGCCCCCAATGCGCATACGCCCTGGGTTAGTCTTAATGATGTCGTCGACTTTAATCGTGCCAGCCTCAAGGGCTGCAGCTACCACAAATGGTTTAATCGTTGAGCCCGGCTCATAAGAGTCAGTCAGCGCTCGGTTACGCATGCGGTAACTTTGCAAGTTTTCGCGCGAATTAGGGTTGTAAGATGGCGTGTTAGCCATAGCTAGCACTTCACCAGTATGCACATCGAGTACAACAATTGAACCTGATGTAGCCTGATTCACCTCGGTGGCTTTTTTAAGCTCGCGATAAGCTAACTGCTGAATACGTTGGTCGATACTTAGTACTAGATCATTCGGGCTTTCGCCTTCTTGCACCATATCAAGACGCTCAACTACGTGCCCGTCGCGCGACTTACGTACTTTTTGCTTACTTGGGGTACCGGTTAGCCAATCATTGTAGGTGTTTTCAATCCCTTCAATCCCTTTGTCATCGATATTGGTGATACCGACTAGCTGCGCAGAGATCTCGCCTGTTGGGTAATAGCGACGTGATTCAGGTTTTAAGTAAACACCCGGCAATTTAAGCTGTTTAATGTAATCAGCAACGGCTGGCGTAACTTGACGCTTAAGGTAGGTAAAACGTTTACGAGGGTTAGATTGTACCCGCTTAAGAATATCTTCTTTAGGCTCGTGCAATACATCAGCCAACGCTTGCCAGCGGCGCATATCTGCAAAGCCGTTTTTATCGTGTACGACTTTAGGGTCGGCATATACCGCCTTAACTGGCACACTCACAGCAAGCATTTCACCGTTACGGTCGGTGATTAAGCCACGCTGCACCTCACGGCTCGTTGTACGCAATGTGCGCATATCACTTTCGTGGCGTAGCTTTTCAGGCTCAATAATTTGAATATAAGCTGCGCGGCCAATCAAACTGGTAAACATTAGGCAAACAAATCCCACAACAACGTATAAACGCCATTGGATCAGCTGTGGTTTTTGTTTACGCTTGGCCTGTTTACTCATGGCACCCTTACAACAATCTCATTTTTGGGTAACGGACGATTCATATTGAGCTCTTTCGTCGCTATCCGGGTTATTCGGCTATGTTCTGAACGGGATTGCTCTTCAAGTAACAAGTTGCGCCATTCAATATCAAGCCGATCTCTTTCTTGTAATAACTGATCCCACTGACTGGTATATTTACGCCCTTCATGGCTGGTATACACCACCGCAATTGCGTTTAGCATTACTAACAACGCGAGGATCATCACCCATTTGTTCTGCCAAAGGTCTTGCAGCACAATGCGAGTTAGATTCAATTGCGACTTACTCACGTAGACCTCTAAATCGCTTCGGCTTCGTAAGGTAAGCGCTCAGCAACACGCAATACTGAGCTACGTGCTCTAGCATTACGTTCAATCTCTTCTGCTGAAGGCTTAATTGCTTTGCCCACGCCTTTTAATTTGCGCGACTTATTAATCTCAGCTTCAGTAATTGGTAAACCGTGCGGAACGCTTTCGCCCTGACTGTTACGACGGATAAAACGCTTAACCATACGGTCTTCAAGCGAGTGGAAACTAATAACCGATAAGCGGCCTTCAGGTGCTAATACCGTTAGCGCACCTTCTAGTGCTTGGTCAATTTGCTCAAGCTCGCTATTGATATAAATTCGGATGGCCTGAAACACTCGTGTGGCAGGATGCTTATTACGCTCTTTGTTCTTGGTAATGCGAGCAATTAGCTCTGCAAGCTCAGTAGTGCGCAAGAAAGGTGTTTTTTCACGATCGGCAGCAATGCAACGGGCAATATGGCGTGCGTTTTTCTCTTCGCCATAGGTTTTAAATACCCACGCCATATCTTCAATTTCTGCGCGCGCAATCCACTGGGCAGCAGTTTGGCCTTGCGAATTGTCCATACGCATATCTAATGGACCGTCACGTAAAAAACTAAAGCCACGCTCAGCATCATCTAATTGTGGCGACGACACACCAAAATCTAATAACACGCCGTCGATTTGACCTTTAAGACCGAGATCTTCAACGTAATCAGCTAACTGACCAAAGCCGCCATGGACAATTTGGAAACGGCTATCATCTTTAAACTGCTCTGCAGCAGCAATAGCTTGTGGATCACGATCAATGGCGATAAGTCGGCCATTAGGACCCAGCTGCTCAAGCACTTTTCGAGAGTGACCACCACGACCAAATGTGCCATCAATATAGATACCATTTGGTTTAATGTTTAAGCCAGCTACCGTTTCTGTTAGCAGTACTGATAGATGTTCAAATTCTTGTGTCATGGTTGTCTTCTATTTTTAAGTATCACTGGCTACAGTGAAAAATCTGCCAAGCGTTCGTTAGCAGCCAAATCTTCATTAAGAATCGCTGTTCGACTCTGCTCAATCTGTTGTTGCCATGCCGCTTCGTCCCACAACTCAAACTTATTGAGCTGTCCAACTAACATGACTCGTTTGTCTAAGTCGGCATATTGACGTAATGGCGGTGGCAACAGCATACGGCCATTACCATCTAATTCGCATTCATGGGCATAACCAAGCAATAAACGTTTTATTGCTCGTTCGGTAGGTTGTGTATCGGAAAGTAATGCTAGTTTAGCGGCTATCTGCTGCCATTCCTGAATGGGATACAGGAGTAAACAAGCAGATTGGATATCAACAGTAACAACAAGTTGACTATTATGGCAGGCGCTCAGCAGCTCACGGTATCGCTTTGGTATGGCGATCCGTCCTTTGGTATCAAGATTAATAGCGCTTGCCCCAGAAAACACCGTATTGTCATCCCTGCCGTTCTATAAATTATCCACAAATATCCACATTTCCCCACAACAGCTAAGTTTAGGGATAGAACGCAAGACTTGTCAAGGAAAGGCGCTTATTTAAAATCCAGCAACCAAGCGGGTTAGCAGCTAATTAGGGGGAAATTTTAATGAAAGAGGTTAACGTGGATTTATGTGGGGATTGCCTAGCAATTATCGACTAAAAAGCAGTAAAAACAGTCACAAAACGGGCGAAAAACTCCACCTCAGGGGTTTTAATGTGGATATTATCCCCAATTTACAGCCAGCAAATACTAACCAAAGGCGGTTTAATTAGCTGCTTGCCTCCTCTAATTAGCCATTTTTTCGAGCAAAATATTAATCATAATTAACCCAAAGCTCATATGACTACACAGCAAATTATTTGCAGACACTCAAGCAAGGTTAAATATTAACCACCAGCTGCCGATAATATAAGTAACCTCTTTAATAAAAGGGCTGCACTATGAGTCTCGATAGTATATACGCCATGCTCGCTAAACCGGTAATCGCCAAGGTGAGGGCTAAACGCAAGGTAAAACAACTTACAGCAAGCGCACAAATCACGCCTGATAACCATGCGCCACAGCAACCTCAATTACCCGAGCATTTAGAACGACGAAGTAATAAGGAAGATCGGCGTCAACAGCAAGATTTAGCTTACCCACTCGATCCCAGCCTTGAGAGAAGAAAAGCACCAACAACCGATAGACGCCAAACACGTGCTTTACAAGAGAATGAGGATCAATCTGAGCCAGAGCAATTAGGATCTACTCACACTAAGATTGATATCAATGTGTAAGTAGAGAGCACCGATATAAATAGTCACAACTATCGAGTTCGCATTACCGCTTGCTGCCAACCACTGTATAGGTTGTCCCGCTTTTCAGCGCTAATTTGCGGCATAAAACTGCGCTCTACGCCTGCTTTAAGCTTTAACTCATCAGTAGATTGCCAAAACCCTACTGCAAGACCCGCCAAAAACGCTGCCCCCATTGCGGTGGTTTCAGTCAGCTCAGGACGCTGTACTTCAACGTTGGTGATATCGGCTTGAAATTGCATCAAAAAGTCATTGGCGACGGCGCCACCATCAACTTTAATCTGTTTAAGCTCTACATCGCTGTCTTTAGCCATCGCATCTAATAGATCGCGGCTTTGATAAGCAATAGCTTCTAATGCGGCACGAATAATATGATTACGATTAGCACCACGAGTTAAGCCAACTAATGCACCGCGTGCATCAGGATCCCAATATGGTGCGCCTAAGCCAACAAATGCTGGGATTAAATATACTCCATTTGTGTCGGCTACTTTAGAAGCAAAATACTCGGTATCCTGCGCATCACGAATAAGCCCCAATTCGTCCCTAAGCCACTGCACGGTCGCACCGCCCATAAACACCGAACCTTCAAGTGCATAGTTGACTTCACCATTGGCGCCAATGGCAATGGTTGTTAATAAGCCATGCTTTGATTGCACCGCCTCTAACCCCGTATTCATCAATAAAAAACACCCGGTACCATAGGTGTTTTTCGCCATTCCTGGTTCAATACATAACTGGCCAAACAGCGCAGCTTGTTGATCACCCGCCATGCCTGCAATCGCAATATTGCTTCCCTCACCCGCTATACGTGTATGACCATATACAGCTGATGAGGGCTTAACTTCAGGTAAAATTGAACGCGGAATACCTAAAGCTTGCAATAACTTGTCATCCCACTCTTGGGTATGAATATTAAATAGCATGGTACGAGACGCATTAGTTGGGTCCGTTACGTGGGCCTTTCCTTCCGTAAGCTTCCACACTAACCAAGTATCAATAGTGCCAAATAGTAGTTCACCTTTTTCGGCACGTTCACGCACGCCTTCAACGTTATCTAAGATCCATTTGATTTTAGTACCAGAAAAATAGGGGTCGAGCACTAAGCCCGTTGTTTTCTTAACATAATCTTCAAGGCCAGCATCTTTGAGCTCATCGCAAATATCTTTACTACGGCGACACTGCCAAACAATCGCGTTATATACCGGCTTGCCAGTGACTTTATCCCAAATAACCGTCGTTTCACGTTGGTTAGTGATCCCAATAGCGGCAACATCTTCACTATGAATATCGGCACGGGCAAGCACCTCGATTAACGTTGAGCTTTGTGAAGCCCAGATCTCCATCGCATCATGCTCAACCCAACCAGGTTTTGGATACATCTGACTAAATTCGCGCTGAGAGCTCGCCACCATATTGGTATTTTGATCAAATACGATTGCGCGTGAACTGGTTGTCCCTTGATCTAATGCGATGATGTACTTCTTTGACACTGACATTTTCCTTATTGGCGCGTTTCTTTGAGCAGGCCGATTTCTGGTTGAACAATCTCTGGCTTAGCCGCATCTTGCCACACTTGCTCATCACAGGCGTGAGCGGGGTAATACCATACCGCATTAATCTTATCGCCATTCAGCTGATAAACACCTAGGCTGCACTGGCTACTTGGCTCACCATCATGGCTCCACTGCACTTCTTCTACGGTGCTAACGTAATTCCCAGTAACCGTAACGCGTCTTAATGTCGCTTTAGCATTATTAAGGCTAGCAAAGTAATCTGTCATTGCCGCACCTAGCTCATTTTGACTAGAGGTTTGAATATCCATCTTCATCGTAGAGACGTTAGACCAATGTATGTTTGGCGTTGTGTGCTTAAGTAACTGCTCAACACTATGATTATTAAAGGCTTGAATAAACTGCCTTACCACCTTTACAGGTTCAGGCTCATTAGCAGCTACAGGCTTAGTCGCCACTACAGACTCTACGCCGCTGTTTGCCAATGACGTAAAACTAAAACACGCTGCGCTAAGCGCAAATAACCAAATTTGGGGTTTCATGGTAAACCTCTTTTATATTCTGCTATCTACAACCATTGATATCTTAAATGCTCCGGCCATCACATATTGTGGTGCCCTCATCTTTTTTACCATGAAAACAGACTAATCGTAATCACCTAAACGCGATAGCTATTAATAACAGCAACAAATCCTCTCTCAAGGGTTAATGGTAAAGAGAGTGACTTACTGTACAAACCCTCTCCCATGCCATCCATGGCATTCGAGGATAAGTACTTCCTGTACAAAAAAGCCCCGCAAATGCGAGGCTTTAAAATCAATCGGGTATTACCCTTAGCACTAACCGATTAGAAACGGTAAGTCGCTTGCACACCCACTAGAATGATGTTGCCGCTAACCTGGCCTTCAAATGTTCCGCCAAACATAGCCGATTGCTCATCGTGCTCATGGATTGGAGATTCATCAGCAAAAATGTAAGTTGCACCAAAATCGAAATCTAGGCTTTCGCTATATTTATAGCCATAACCAACACTTAACCATAAGCGATCCACTTCTGGAATTGTAGTTGTACGGTTAGCATCAGAAACTGCAGCTTGGTCGTAAGCCACACCAGTTCTTAAAGTAGACTTGTCTGACAGCTGGTAAGTTGCACCAACTGCGAAGCGGTAGTTATCTTCCCAATTCTCTTGCTTAACTAAGATAGGATCAGCTGAAATCTCTGGGATCATAGCTTCAAGCTTTTCGAACGAGCTCCAATCAGTCCAGTTAACGCTTGCGTGCATAGCAAACTTATCAGTTAATTGATGGAAACTTGAGATTTCGGCAGTAGCTGGTAATGCCAATTCCATAGCACCAGCGTAGTGGCTAGAAGGTGCTTTGCCTTGAGCGATCATTGCTAAGTCAAAACCTAAACCTTTCGCTTCACCTTCAAGGTTTTGTTCTACTTCAGAGCGGTAGTTAAAACCAATGCGGTTATTGGCATTAATCTGCCACGCACCACCTAACTGCCAACCCCACGCAGTATCATCGCCTTCCATATACTTAAGGGTTTTACCTTGTAATGGACCTACTGAAGTAGGAGCTTGGGCACCAAAACTACCTTCACCTAGGATAAAGCGAACACCGGCACCAACACTGAATTGCTCGTTAATTCGGTAAGCCACGTTTGGGTTAATTTCAATTGCAGTAATTGACGCTTCATTACCAAACTGAGTACCTAGGAAGTCATCGTCCAATTCAGTAGCCATACCAAAGTTGCTACCTAACGCTAAACCAAGGAACCACTGGTCGTTTAGCTGGTGAGATACATAGAAGTTAGGCACAACTGCATTACCAGCAATATCTTTAGCTGATGATGGTGTTGTTTGACCAGCAAAGCTTACGCTGCCATCAACATCGATGTTCGGCATAACCAAAATTGCACCAGTAGATACTTGCGTACCTTCTAGGTAAGTTAGCATAGCAGGATTACGGAACTGCACTGCTGCGTTATCGGCAATAGCCGCTTCACCAGCGTAGGCACGGCCTAAACCCGTTGCCGAATATTCAGCTAATTGAAAACCTGCTGCTTGAACTTGTGTAGCAGCTCCCAACATTGCTGTACTCACAGCAAGAGTAATTAAACGCTTATTCATCTGTAATCTCAATTATGTTAACGAGGAGTAGAGTAATAACTCCATTTTTTAATGGCGGCGATTTTACAATTGCAGAATATCTTTTCAAGTACTTTATCAAAAACAGCATAAAACACTATATGAATTAACTAAAAGCAGCTCAAAACAGGACAAGATCACATTTACCTACCGAAATACGAGGTACAAACTCAATACTTTCGTCGCTGAAATCATTAGGCAAACACAAGAGCAAACAGATAAAACAAATCAAATACATACACTTAAACCCACAAAAAGCACAAAACACCTGTACCTCTTTTAATTTGGTTAATTACAGCATGAATCACTAGCCATTTTATTCAAAAGGTTCTCCCTTATAGAGGTCGAAATAAAAAACCATAAAATACAGAGCATTAACCACACCAAAAACATCCTAAAAACAAAAAGCCGCTTAGAGAAATTCTAAGCGGCTTATCAAAAACCCGACATCGGTACATGTGTACGCTATATTTTAGACCTGTTCAAGGCTAAATCATGCTCTCCACGCAGGGATTTGAGCCTCATATTTAGCAATTGTATCGGCGTGTGACAATGTTAACCCGATAGCATCTAAACCATTCAACAGGTTATGCCTTGCTGATCCAGCAATCTCAAAGTTAAATACTGCACCAGAAGGAGAGGTCACAGTTAACGACTCCAAATCAACTTCAATCTCAGCTCCCTCATTAGTATCAACTTCTAACATAAGCAGTTTAACTTCAGCATCAGCAAGCTTGACAGGTAATAAGCCATTATTAATTGAGTTACCGTAAAAGATATCTGCAAAGCTTGGCGCAATGATGACCTTAAATCCGAAGTCTGCCAGTGCCCAAGGAGCATGTTCTCGACTAGAGCCACAACCGAAATTCTCTTGAGACACTAAAATCGAAGCACCTTGATAGCGTGGCTTATTCAGATTAAAACTTGGGTTAGGCTGATCGCCCGCATCATCTAAATAACGCCAATCATGGAAAAGGTGCACACCAAACCCATCACGCGTCACTTTAGATAGAAACTGTTTAGGGATAATTTGATCGGTATCGACATTGGCACTATCTAAAATAACCGCCAGCCCTGTATGTTTAGTAAATGGTTGCATCTAATTACTCCTAATAAGGCTTACGAATATCAACGAAGTGACCCGCAACCGCAGCGGCTGCGGCCATAGCTGGACTCACTAGATGAGTGCGGCTACCACGGCCTTGTCGACCTTCAAAGTTACGGTTACTTGTCGATGCACAGCGGTCGCCAGCTTCCAACTTGTCATCATTCATCGCTAAGCACATTGAACAGCCGGGTAAGCGCCATTCAAAGCCTGCCTCCAAAAAGATTTTGTCTAGCCCTTCAGCTTCTGCTTGCTCTTTAACTAAGCCAGAGCCCGGTACTACAATCGCCTTAACGCCAGCAGCAACTTTACGCCCTTTCGCATGTACCGCTGCAGCGCGCAGATCTTCAATACGTGAATTAGTACAAGAACCAATAAACACCTTATTAATGCTAACGTCTGTCATCAAGGTGCCTGCAGTAAGGTCAACATATTGCAGCGCGCTTTCAATGCTGGTTTTAACTGTAGAGTTAGTTTCATCAGCTGGATTAGGTACCAATTGGTCAATCGCAACCACTTGCCCAGGGTTGGTCCCCCATGTTAGCTGCGGCGCAATATCTTTAGCATCTAACACTACTGATGCATCAAATACGGCATCAGCATCTGTTTTAAGCTCCTGCCAAGCTGCTAACGCTTGCTCCCAGTTCGCACCTTTGGGCGCAAATTCGCGACCTTTCAAGTATTCAGCCGTGGTAGCATCTGGGGCAATCATGCCCGCTTTTGCACCCATTTCGATAGCCATATTGCAGACGGTCATACGGCCTTCCATCGTCAGCGCTTCAATCGCCTCACCACAAAACTCAACAACATAACCTGTACCGCCGTCCATACCGATCTTACCGATAATGGCTAGCACAATATCTTTAGCCGTTATTCCGCTAGCAACATGACCGCGTACCTCAATTTTCATAGTTTTAGCTTTTAATTGACGCAAAGTCTGCGTCGCCATAACATGCTCAACCTCAGAAGTACCGATACCAAACGCTAAAGCGCCAAATGCACCGTGTGTCGCAGTGTGTGAGTCGCCACAAACAATAACCGTACCCGGCAAAGTGATGCCAAGCTCAGGGCCCATTACATGCACAATCCCCTGGTTTTTATGATGAATATCATATAGGCGCACACCAAACTCTTTACAGTTACGCTCAAGGGTTTCTACCTGAGTGCGTGCCATAGGGCTTAGTGCTTCTAAGCTCGCACTGGTGGTTGAAGTATTGTGATCCATGGTGGCAAAGGTCTTTCCTGCCGCGCGCAATCTGCGCCCAGCAACTTCTAAACCACTAAAAGCTTGCGGTGAAGTCACCTCATGCACTAAATGCCTGTCTACATAAATGATTGGTGCTTCGCCTTCTGGTGCCACAACTACATGGCTGTCCCAGACTTTTTCATACAACGTCTTAGCCATGACTTAAGCTCCCTCACGGATTAGTTGCGCAATGTAATCACCCATTTCACTGGTTGATTTAGCGTTATGGCGCTGATCACTGGCAAGTAATTCGCCAGTTAGGTAACCATCGCTCAAAGCTTTACCCACAGCCGCCTCAATGGCAGTTGCCGCTTCTTCCTGCTTTAGGCTATGGCGTAATAAAAGGGCTGCCGACAAGATTTGCGCCACCGGGTTGGCAATACCTTGCCCAGCAATATCTGGCGCACTACCGCCTGCAGGCTCGTATAAACCAAAGCCTGAGCTATTCATACTAATCGAAGACAATAAACCCATTGAGCCCGTTAGCATGGCAATTTCATCTGAAATAATGTCACCAAATAAGTTAGAGCACAGCATGACGTCAAATTCATCAGGGCGGCGTAGCAACTGCATAGTCGCGTTATCGATATAGATATGTTCAAGCTCAACATCAGGGAAGTCTTTAGCGACGTCTTCAACCACTTCACGCCAAAGCACAGAACAAGCTAATACATTTGCTTTATCAACTGAGGTAACCTTTTTACGGCGGCCTTGCGCAGTTTCAAAAGCTATCTTAGCAATACGGCTGATCTCTTTGCGGCTATAGCGCATAGTGTCAAAGGCTTCTTCATTTTCGCCCTCACCTTGACGCCCCTTCGGCTTGCCAAAGTAAATACCGCTGGTTAGCTCTCGCACACAAAGCACATCAAAACCTCGAGATGAGATATCGCTACGCAGTGGCGACATATGTTCAAGCCCAGCATGCAATTTTGCCGGACGCATATTACAGAACAGCTCGAAATGACCTCTAAGTGGCAGTAGTGCCCCGCGCTCAGGCTGATCGTTTGGCGCTAAATGCTCCCATTTAGGTCCGCCTACAGAACCAAACAAAATCGCGTCTGATGCTTCACAACCTTTCAATGTTGCTTCTGGTAACGGGCAGCCATGAATATCAATCGCTGCGCCGCCCACATCATATTCGCTATACTCTATCGACAAAGCGAATCGCTCTTCGGTTGCTTTAAGCACTTTGCGCGCTTCAGCCATCACTTCCGGCCCAATACCATCTCCAGCCAGTACTGCAATCTGATAACTCATACTTCAGCTAACTCCTGTATTTTTAAACTTAAATTCTGTCATTTAATTGTGGATTCGTTACACACTGCCAAGTGCTTGCTTAGTTTGTTGAATGCGCTCTTTGCAATCGGCAACCATGTCGGCGCGCCAAGTCAGATTCATCACATGAATAAGCGCCTTAGCCGAGGCTTCTACAACATCGGTCGCTAGCCCTAAACCATGAAAATTCTGCTCACGGTATTTAGCTGTAATATCCACTTGGCCTAATGCATTTTGCCCTTCACCCTTAGCGCTCAATTGATAACTAGTGATATTGATTTCACAACCTGTTGCCCGCGCAACCGCTTTATAAGCGGCATCGACAGGGCCGTTGCCCGTAGCAGCTTCAGTAACAACATCGCCATTTATCGCGACTTTCACCGTGGCAGTTGCGCTGCCTTCTGTTGAGTCTGAATGCACAACTAATTGCTGTAATTTATAATGATCATCGGCTTCAGCTTGCGCCTCCATAAAGGCAAGGGCTTCTAAGTCGTAATCAAATACTTGGCCTTTTTTGTCCGCTAACGCCAAAAACTCTTCGTACAAGATATCCATATCATAATCATGCTCGCCATAACCTAATTCCGTCATGCGGTGCTTAATCACATGACGACCTGAACGAGAAGTCATATTCAGGTTATTACGATTAAGGCCAATGCTTTCTGGCGTCATAATTTCGTATGTATTTTGCGCCTTTAACATGCCGTCTTGATGAATACCGGAGGAATGAGTAAAGGCGTTAGCACCGACAATCGCCTTGTTGGCTTGTACTGGCATATTACAAAGCTGGCTCACCAAACTAGAGGTACGGTGGATCTCTTTAGCGTTAATGCCTGTTTCTAACCCTAACTCCCCTTTGCGTGTCGATAAGATCATCGCAATTTCTTCAAGTGAACAGTTACCCGCACGCTCACCAATACCATTAACGGTACATTCAATTTGTCGTGCACCATGTTGCACTGCGGTAATAGAGTTAGCGACCGATAAGCCCAAGTCGTCATGACAGTGAACCGAGATCACTGCTTGATCTATATTCGGCACACGGTTAAACAAAGTTTGAATAATGCCGCCAAATTCACTTGGTACTGTGTAACCCACAGTGTCAGGAATATTAATAGTGCGCGCGCCCGCTTTGATCGCCTCTTCTACCATACGGCAAAGGTTATCAATCGGTGTACGACCCGCATCTTCACAAGAAAACTCCACATCATCGGTAAATCGACGAGCGTATTTCACCGCACCAACAGCCATTTCCAATACTTGGTCGAATGAACGCTTTAGCTTACTTTCAACGTGAATGGTTGAAGTTGAAATAAAAGTATGGATACGGAACTGATCCGCTACTGACATAGCTTGCGCTGCAGCATCAATATCTTTTTCAAGTGCACGGGATAAAGCACAAACGCGGCTATTTTTAATCGTGCGAGCAATAGTTTGTACTGACTCAAAATCTCCTGGAGACGACACAGGAAAACCCACTTCCATTACATCTACACCTAAACGCTCTAGCGCGAGTGCAATTTGAAGTTTTTCTTTAACCGTTAAACTTGCTGCTAATGCTTGCTCACCATCACGTAAGGTGGTGTCAAATATAATCACTCGGTTAGACATCTATTTTCTCCATCGAACATCATTGTTCAGTTATGCGTTCACGTTGCTATTGGGCAATTTAGATACAAAAAACCCCGCGTTGGTTGCGGGGTCTATTTATGCTGGCTGTTTAAAAGCGTATAGCACTAAGTCCTCCGCGCAGGTTCTGCGAGAATGAGAATAAGGAGTCCTAATAATGCATAGCTACATTTCATCACTTTTTATTCAACCTAAGTAAATAATTATTCCACACAACACTGTGAGGACGGTTAATTTTTAACTTGCCCGGGCATCAGTGTCAACCATGAATTCGCTTACCTCAGTTATTTTCAGGTGGATTATCGCTCAAAAAAAGCAAAATAAAGATATTTTATAGCGCAAATTAAATCATTAGCGATTTAATATTGTTTCAACTCGTACAAATCATTAACCTGCCGCAATATTCTCGCGCCCCTAGCTTTTTTATGCATATTTTATTTAGATTCGCTATAATGCGGCTTTAGTTCGAAAGATAGCGGATAAGGATCCTCCTCTGGAGCGTTTTAAAATGGATTTTCGTCTTATAGTCGCCAGTTTTTTACTGTGGCTTTCGCCTGCCCATTCGTTAACGCTAGAGCAATTTGATCAATTAAATAGCGCCACTTTCCAATACCCCAGCAAAGCGCTTAATAACATCCACCTTATCGAAAAAAACATCAAAGGCCATGCCAATCCTAGGGTGCTGCAACTGCGACTAAATGCCCTGAAGTGTGAAACCTATTTACAACTTGGTGAAAATGCCGCTGCAATCAATTTAGCCAGACTGAACGAGGCTAAAGCCAAACAGTTACAAGTTGATGAAGCCAGACCTTACTTCCTAAATTGCATGGCTCAAGCCTATGTCAATTTTGGTAACTACCAACGCGCTTTACCGCTAATACACTCATCAATTTCGTTATCGCGCTCCTTAGAGCAACCTCAAGCATTGATTAATGGGTTATGGCTAAGAAGTCAGCTCGATGCAGATGTGTTGCGTAATAACACCGCAATTGAAGATCTTCGACTGGCGCTTGACCTTTACCCCTTAGTAGCCAGCCAGACAAGACAATGGCTATTAACTCCGATTGCCTACCTAAAGATCTCGATGGCCAAACAGCTCCTAGAAGAGGGTGAGCAGCAAGAAGCATTTACCTACCTAAACAAAGCATTAAAACACCCAGATAGCGAGGGTAAAGTGGCATTAAGCTTATTGATTGATGCCGCTAATTTGGCGCAGTTAAACCAACAACCCAAGCTAAGAGATGATTATATTCAGCAGGCGAGAAGTAAATTAGCCGAGCTAGGTACCCCTACTGAGCTAGCAATAGCTTATAAAGAGATAGCGTTTATTGACTTTGCTAGCGGTAAATACAGCAGTGCTGAACAGCTATTGCATTTAAGTTTGAATACTTTTAAGAAGCAATCGAATACACGAGAGATGATGAGCGCATTGCGCCTACTTGGCCAAGTAAAGCTGGCCCAAGGACAACAAGATTTAGGACTTGAAAAGTTAGAACAAGCGATTGCTATCGCAAAAGAACAAAAGCGCTACACAGATTTAAAGTTAAGCTATGCAATACTGGCCGAGTACTTTGCAGCGAAGAAAAACTTTGAACTAGCCTATGAGTACCAACTAAAGCAATTTCAAGCTGCGGAAAATAACACATCATTTGTGCAAAACATTTGGTTGTCGCACTTGAAGTCGGATTTAAGTAGGCAACAACAAGTTTCAAGTGAGCAGCTAACCAATAACGCCGCAATCATGCCGAGCCAGTTGATCCCTAGCCCGTTTATTCCAATCTTGTTTATCTTGTTTAGCTTAATTATTTTTATCGCTTGGTATCACAGACAAACGCCGAACAAACACGCTACGAACAAAGAACCAGCTCCAATCAAACCCAATGCCACTGGCAAGCAAAGGTTAGAAGATATGCTGGCAATTAGTAAGCATGCCAATTATCAACTGTCGCTGCTAGTACTGAATCCTAGTGAAATACAAGCTAGCGATATGCCCATTATGATTGAGCAATTAAAAACGAAGTTAAGAGAACAAGATTTACTGTTTTTACAGTCAGAGCAGCAGTTATTAATTATGTTGCCACATACCTCTGAGTCAGGGGCTGTCAACGTTATTAAGCAGTTGTCTGAAACGGTCGCGCTGTGGCAAAACGATAGCAAGGTCAATATTGGCCTTGCTTGTATGCAGCAATTTGATAATTTGCAGTCAATGATAAAGCGCGCAAATGTGAGCCAGCTGAGAAGAGCTAAACCAATTAGCTCAAGCCATGAAAGCAGCAATTAGCCTTGCGCAAGATAATCAGCGATTTCATCGAGGAACTCGCCACCAAAGCGTTCAAGCTTGCGCTCACCCACACCGTTTACTGCTAGCATTTCACCTGGACTAGTTGGCAATATTGCCGCCATTTCAGCAAGAGTGGCATCGTTAAACACCAAGTATGGTGGCACATCCAACTCTTCAGCAAGCGTGCGACGCAGCAACTTAAGCCGCGCAAATAGCTTACGGTCGTAATTTAGTGGTGCCCGCGGGTTAGTACTGCGGCGCTTAGTGGTTTGAATCACTATTCTAGGTTCTGCCAGTAACAACTCAACTTCACCTTTAAGCACCGCACGTGCAGACGGATTAAGCGTAACAGAAGATCCACGAGTAATATCTTGATTAGCTAAGCCTAAATGGATTAATTGACGAATAACACTTAACCAATGCTCGTGGCTTTTCTCTTTACCTATGCCCCAAGTGGATAACTTGTCATGGCCACGCTCAATAACGCTGGCTGACTTTGAACCACGCAGCACTTCAATCAAATGATTGATACCAAAGCGCTGACCAATACGGTAGATGCAAGACAGTACCTTTTGTGCGTCTTGAATACCGTTATATTTCTTTGGTGGATCTAAGCAAATATCACAGTTACCACATGCTTGGTTGGCTGGCTCGTCAAAATAATGCAGCAATACTTGGCGACGACAGGTTTGCGCCTCGGCAAAGGCCGCCATGGTATTGAGCTTATGAAACTCAACCTGCTGCTGCGGGCCCGGCTCAGACTGCTCGATAAGGTGACGCACTCGACCAATATCAGCGGGATCAAATAGCATCAGGGCTTCAGAGTCTAAACCGTCACGTCCTGCACGGCCCGTCTCTTGATAATAAGCTTCAACACTCTTTGGAATGTCGTAGTGCACCACATAACGTACGTTGGACTTATTAATTCCCATACCAAACGCCACAGTAGCGACTACGATATCAAGCTGATCTTTTAAGAACCTGTCTTGAACATCGGCGCGCTCTTCTTGGGTTTTACCCGCATGGTACGCTTCAGCTTGATGGCCTTGCAAACGCAAGCGTTCAGCAACCTCATCCACGCGGCGACGGCTACTGCAATACACGATACCACTAGTGCCATTTTGCGCAGCAATAAACTGCCGTAACTGATTAGCAGCATTAAGCTTTTCAGCCACGGTGTAGCGAATATTGGGTCTATCAAAGCTAGTTAACAGTGAATGCGGCGTAATGGTTAACCGCTCGCAAATATCAGCACGAGTGGCTTTGTCAGCCGTTGCGGTTAGCGCCATAATCGGCACATAAGGGAACTGCTGACGCAACTGACCTAACGCGGCATATTCAGGTCTAAAGTCATGACCCCACTGTGAGATACAGTGCGCTTCATCAATTGCAAATAAAGAAACATTAAGCTCATGCAAACGGTCGATAAAGCTTGCTTGCAGCAAACGCTCGGGCGACACATACAATAGCTTTAGTTCACCATAACGCATCTTTTGTAGCACTTGCAGGCTTTCTTCTCGCGGTTGCGACGAGTTTAAGTAAGCGGCAGACACACCAGTTTGAATAAGACTATCAACTTGATCTTTCATCAGAGAGATCAAAGGTGAGACCACCACAGTAAGACCGGGCAATACTAAAGCTGGTAGTTGATAACACAGGCTTTTACCACCGCCAGTGGGCATGATCACCAGGCAATCTTGTCCCGCGCAGATCTGCTCAATAACCTCACGCTGTCCTTCTCTAAAGGTACGGTAACCAAATACCGACTGCAGGGTAGAAGATAACTGATCGACTGGAGTCTCGAGCGCCGCCTGATCCATAGTGAACCTGTGTTAAAAATAAGGCCGACTATTCTAATTGAGGCTGACGCTGTTGTCGCTATCGATTATTGCTAGTGGCTAAATTTTAAGCTTGCATGGCGCTATCCATTAGCGATAGATTAAATACTCTAATAAGATGCTAACCAACATAGGGACGTCAAATGAGTCAGCACATTCAACAAGAAACACTGCGCAGAGTGGCAGAGATTTTTGACCAACATGTACCATTTCATAATTTACTGGGCATGGATATCAAGCGTTACGATATGCAAGGCGTTGAGATAGAAGTAAAGATGAAACCGGAGCTCATAGGTAATATCCATCAACAAATCCTCCATGGTGGCGTAACGGCAACCGTGCTTGATGTTGTTGGTGGCCTCACTGCGTTTTCAGGGCTTGTTGCCAGCCGTGACGACTGGACCTTAGAGGAGCTAGAACAGCGAATAAAAACCTTAGGTACGATAGATCTCAGAATCGATTATTTAAGGCCTGGGCGTGGCGAAATATTTACAGGCACAGGAACCGTGATCCGAGCCGGCAACCGAGTATCTGTGTCGCGCATGGAGCTACATAACGAAAAAGGTGATCATATTGCTTTTGGTACAGGCACTTATATGGTTGGCTAGATAAGCCAACGACTACGCTATTTTTCACCAAGATAGTGGCAGTAAAAGTTGCCTTAGTGTCACTTTCAAATAACAGCCACGGCGCTAACTAATGCGCTGGTCCGGCTTGAGTCTCACTCGCTGCACGACTACAATCTGCGCCTACTTTCCTATTTAGCACAATTCCGATGCAAGAAATTGAATACCGTAAAGGCATAGTCTATGCCGTTTGCGCCTATACCCTTTGGGGATTTGCCCCACTTTATTTCAAACTGCTAGAAAACGTACCAGCAGCAGAGATCTTGCTACACCGAGTGATTTGGTCATTCGTGTTTGTCACTATACTAATCGCCCTATTTGGTGGCTTTGCGCGCCTACGCCACTTACTCAAGCAGCCAAAACAACTTGCTGTTTTATGCCTGACTTCAGTACTTATTGCAGGTAACTGGTTACTGTTTATTTGGGCAGTGAATAACGATCACATGCTAGATGCCAGCTTAGGTTATTTTATTAACCCTTTGGTGAACGTAAGTTTGGCAATGATATTTCTAGGCGAGCGCCTACGTAAGCTGCAATGGGCAGCAGTAGCGCTGGCAGCTACTGGCGTGATGATCCAGCTGATCTCATTTGGCTCAATCCCATTAGTGTCGCTAGGTCTTGCTTGTTCATTCGCTTTTTACGGTTTGCTGCGTAAAAAGGTCAATGTTGACGCCAAAACAGGCCTATTAGTGGAAACAGCAATTTTATTGCCAGTTGCGTTGGTTTACCTGTTTAGCAACACAGGTGACTCATTAACTCACTTATTGGCTAACGATCTGCACCATAACTTGCTGTTGGTGGCTGCCGGTATCATTACTACTGTGCCGCTGTTGTGCTTTGCATCTGCCGCGGTACGCATTCCGTTTTCGATGCTGGGTTTCTTCCAATATATCGGCCCAAGTATTATGTTCATCTTGGCAGTCGCCTTATTTAACGAGCCATTTGACGCAGAAAAAGGTATCACCTTTGCGTTTATTTGGGCGGCGCTAGTGCTCTTTACTTTAGATATGCTGTATAAGCGTAAAGCTAAGAAGTAAAAGCTTGATATAACTAAAAAGCGAACCAGATGGTTCGCTTTTTTATTACCAATTCAAACTAATTGCCAACTATTTGCTCTGGATTTTCTAAACTCAAAATCAACGGATAATTACGTGTGGTTGGCAGCAACACTATGTTGTCAGTACTTGTGGTTGCCACAAATGCCTTTTGCTCATTGGCGAGCCTAAACCAACCTAACTGAAAGCCAGGCATACCCACTCCATTAGCTCTTAGATCGGGTTTAAGCTCAGGCGTCTCATTCCAATCCACTCGCTCCACCTTAGCCAAATTCACTTCATTTCGTGGCAAACTAAAGCCATAAAATGGCACGTCTAAAGTTACAGTGTCGCCGCTGATAATCAGCTCGGCATCATTTACCTTATAAAACATCCAGCTAAACGCCAGCACCATAGGCAATAACACACCTATTGCAACCGCTTTACTCACTTTAGGCATGTTCTTTAAATAAATGAAAACGCCTAAGCCAATAAGAATGGCGAGTAAAACGATAAAGCTCCAATGCCCTGTAGAAGTCAGAGGAGCAAGCTGATAAACCTGAGTCATAGCAGCGCCTTTAATGCTGAAAATTAACGGCTATTGTTGCATTAAGGCATATTATGTCAACAAGCCACGTTAAATCTAAAGCTATAAATCTAAAGCTAAGATCTTAGATTTACGTTGATAGTTGTACAGCTGCTTTTTCTTTTCTGGTAACTCATCGACCTCAACCATGTTAAAGCCATGCTCTAGGAACCAATGAATACTGCGGGTTGTTAAGGCAAATAAACGGGTATAACCGCGCACACGAGCCTGACCAATAATGTTTTGCAGTAGCAAGCTGCCCCTGTCTGCATCGCGGTATTCAGGATGCACCACTAAACAAGCAAACTCGCCGGCGTTATCTTCTTCAAAAGGATAAAAAGCGGCGCAACCTATCACTAAGCTATCGCGTTCAATAAGCATAAACTGCTCAATCTCCATCTCAAGCTGCTCGCGAGAACGTCTGACCAAAATACCTTTTTGCTCTAATGGACGGATTAAATCTAAAATACCACCAATATCGCGAATGGATGCACGGCGTAAACGCTCTGCGCTTTCAGTTACGATTTGAGTACCAATACCATCACGAGAGAACAGCTCTTGCAGTAAAGCGCCATCATCAAGATAACTGACAAAGTGACAACGACTCACTCCATTGCGGCAGGCATCAATACTTGCCTGTAAGAAGGCCTTAGTACCAACACAAAGTGGTGATAACTCCGGTAAGTTATTTAGAATATTTTGCGCATCAGTCGGCATAAGCTCAGCAATAACTTGGCCAGTCTCATCCAAAATACCTTTTTGCGAACTAAAGCCAATCATCTTGTCAGCTTTAAGCTTAACGGCTATTTGGGTGGCAACTTCTTCTGCGGTTAAGTTAAAGCACTCACCAGTCACTGATGCAGCCACAGGCCCTAATAACACTATACCGCCGCTATCTAACTGACGCTTGAGCCCTTGGCTATCAACCCGACGTACCTTGCCACTTAAACAATAATCAACGCCATCTTCGACCCCGAGTGGCTGCGCGATAACAAAGTTGCCGCTAACCACATTAATCTGAGTTCCTTGCATCGGCGTATTACTGAGACTCATCGATAAACGCGCAGTGATATCAAGATGTAAAGCGCCCACAACTTGCTTAATCACTTTCAACGACTCTTCTTCAGTGATCCTCACACCATTGTAATATTCGGCTGGCAAACTGTGTTGAGTTAAGGCTTCGTCAATTTGTGGCCTAGCACCGTGCACCAGAACAATTTTAATCCCAAGGCTATGCAGCAGTGCAATATCGTTGATGATGGCGCGAAACTGCTGTTGCGCTAGTGCTTCACCGCCCAACATAACGACAAAGGTTTTGCCCCTGTGGGCATTAACATAGGAGGCAGAATGACGAAATCCATCAACAAGTTCAGTTGTGCGCACGCTAAAATCACCTTAACAATAATTAGAGACTCATTTGGATCTGGCGATCCAGTAAGCCCCAAATACTACTGAATTTAAATTCAATTAAAAAGCATTTATTTTCATTTCAGCGATTTATTTTACTCCACAAAAATTCAGCATAAATCTAAACAAAATAATTTAATATCAGAGTAAACATATCATTCAAGGCTGTTAGTCATTAAATAAATAACGAACCTAAAGTGGCTTTGTTACGGTATATATGCAAAATAATTTAAGATGCAGGTGAAAATATCGTTGAGGATAAACAATGGACTGCTCGACGAGCATTTAACGATATTGAAGCAAACAGAATAGCTAATACAAATTAGTATAAGTTGAAAGGCAGATTAGTAATTTGACTAAAAATCAAGCAAAAAAAAGCCTCTATAAATAGAGGCTTTTTCCAAGATGCTTAAACAAGTAATTACTTGATTTTAGCTTCTTTGTACATAACGTGCTGACGTACTACTGGATCAAATTTCTTGATTTCCATTTTTTCAGGCATGTTACGTTTGTTTTTTTCAGTCGTGTAGAAGTGACCAGTGTTAGCGCTAGAAACTAGCTTGATCTTCTCACGATTACCTTTAGCTTTAGCCATGGTCTATTACACCTTCTCGCCGCGGGCACGAAGTTCAGCAATAACAACTTCAATACCTTTCTTATCGATGATACGCATACCTTTAGTAGATACACGTAGCTGTACGAAACGCTTCTCGTCTTCTAACCAGAAACGGTGGTTCTGTAGGTTAGGTAAAAAACGACGACGCGTAGCATTCTTCGCGTGCGAACGGTTGTTACCAACCATTGGTCGCTTGCCAGTTACTTGGCATACTCTTGACATGTCAATCTCTCCAAAACAATATTTAACGCTCGAGCATTAATGCACCTCGAACACGGCCGTCGCCTGAGGCACACAACAGAGGGCGCATTTTATACAGGATCTAAAATCAAAGATCAAGGAATAGATTAATCAATCCATCCCCTTTCAGCGAAAGAAACTATCTCTCGATCACCCACAACCATGTGATCCAGTAAGGAAACATCAATAGTTTGTAGGGCTTGTTTCAATCGCTCAGTAATTCGTCTATCGGCTGAACTTGGTTCTGCAATTCCAGATGGATGATTGTGACACACGATCACAGCCGCAGCCTTTTTTTCAAGCACCAAGCTCACCACTTCACGTGGATAAACTGACGCTGAATTTATAGTACCTCTAAATAATTCAACGAATTGAATCACTCTATGTTGACTATCTAATAGTAAAATAGCGAACACTTCATAGGCACGATCAGACAATTGTCTCATTAAATAGTCCCGAGTTAAATCAGGATCAGATAAAATTTTTCCTCTTTGTAGGTTTTCTCTCGAAATTCTTGCGCCTAATTCCACTGCAGCCTGCATTTGCGCAAATTTTACCGGGCCAATTCCATCTAGCCGACAAACTTGCCTTTGAGACGCGCTAAACAAGCTTCTGAGGCCACCAAACTCATTAATCATGACCTTTGCCAGCTCAACAGCACTTAAGCCTTTTAAACCCACTCTAAGCAACACAGCCAATAATTCTGCGTCAGATAATTGTTTTACACCCCGACTCAATAATTTTTCTCGCGGCGCTTCACCTTCCGGCCAATCCTTAATTGCCATCACAACCTCCTTGTTGTTTTGAGTATGGTCTAGATTTTCTTAAGTTGTTCATCACCATTAAATGGTTTGTGATATCTTAGGCCAACTTCTGCTGTGCAACCTGTTGTTTGCTAGCAACGTGATTATCAACATAGAGTTTAAGTATGGGTCTCACTAACAAAAAAGTACTTTTGGGAATTGGTGGCGGCATTGCCGCTTATAAATCTGCTGATTTAGTGCGTAAATTAAAAGAGCGCGGCGCCGATGTACGCGTTGTGATGAGTCAAAGTGCGCAAGAATTTATTACGCCACTCACTCTACAAGCACTATCTGGCTATCCAGTTGCCACAGACCTACTTGATCCAACGGCCGAAGCGTCGATGGGCCATATCGAGCTTGCTCGCTGGGCCGACTTAGTCATTATCGCTCCAGCTACCGCTAATCTTATTGCCCGCGTCAACGCTGGCATGGCAGATGAACTGATTACGACTACCTGTTTAGCAACTGAAGCGCCTGTCGTGCTGTGCCCAGCAATGAACCAGCAGATGTACCGCAATGCAGCGACTCAAGCCAACTTAAAGCAAGTTAGTGAGCGTGGCATACATATTTGGGGCCCAGATTCTGGCTCACAGGCTTGTGGTGAAGTTGGCCCAGGTAGAATGCTTGAACCTATCGCGATTGCCGAAAAAGCGGCAGCTTTTTTTGGTCCTAAACTGCTGCAAGGCATGTCGTTGTTGTTAACCGCAGGCCCTACTCGTGAAGCAATTGACCCTGTGCGCTATATCTCGAACCACAGCTCAGGCAAAATGGGCTTTGCCTTGGCCAAAGCCGCCGCAGAAATGGGGGCAGAAGTCACTCTGGTCGCCGGGCCTGTGAACCTCGCAACGCCAAATGGTGTTAAACGCATCAACGTTGAGTCAGCTCAAGATATGCTAGATGCTGTGATGCCACAGGTTGAACAGCACCAAATTTTTATTGGCTGCGCTGCAGTAGCCGATTATCGCATTGCCGAAGTCGCAGAAAGCAAAATTAAAAAATCAGCTGAGCAGATGCAACTTGCGCTGGTTCGAAATCCTGATATCTTAGCCAGCGTTGCCAGCCATGCGCACCGACCATTTACCGTCGGATTTGCAGCTGAAACCAATGACGTAGAGCAATATGCTCGCGGTAAGTTGAGCCGTAAAAAGCTCGATATGATCGCCGCTAACGACGTATCAAATACCGATATTGGCTTTAACAGCGACACGAATGCATTAAGCGTGTTTTGGAGCGATGGTAGCACCGACTTACCCGCTGTAGATAAAGATACATTAGCTAAGCAATTGCTTACTTTAATCGCGAATAAAATAAAAAACTGATGAAAACACCAATCGAACTAAAAATCCTCGATTCACGGATCGGTACTGAATTTCCGCTGCCAGCTTATGCAACAACCGGTAGTGCAGGTATGGACCTACGTGCTATTACCGATACCCAGCTAACGATTCAACCGGGCGAAACAGTACTTATTCCAACAGGGATTGCAATTCACGTTGCCGACCCGAGTTTGGCAGCAGTTATTTTACCGCGTTCAGGCCTTGGCCATAAGCACGGTATTGTACTGGGTAACCTCGTTGGTCTAATCGATTCAGATTACCAAGGACCGCTAATGGTTTCTTGCTGGAACCGTGGCACAGAGCCTTTTACAATCGAAATTGGTGACAGACTCGCACAGCTGGTTTTTGTACCTGTAGTTCAGGCTGAATTTAAACTCGTCGATGAGTTTAATCAGTCAGATCGCGGTCAAGGTGGATTTGGCCACTCAGGAACCAAATAACCGATTTTAGCGACTATCGCGTAATCATTTTAAATGGATAGCACGGAGCAACGTTTCCTTGCCGTCTCGCTCAGTAGTAATCGAGTGAAGGACAGATAAATGGCTGCAAGCCCAAAAATAAATCGTCGTGAGCATATTCTTCAATGCCTAGCGACCATGCTAGAAACTAGTCCAGGACAAAGGATCACCACAGCAAAATTAGCCGCAGAAGTGGGCGTATCTGAAGCGGCGCTATATCGCCACTTTCCGAGCAAAGCACGCATGTTTGAAGGGCTTATCGAGTTTATCGAAGAGTCGCTATTATCGCGTATCAATCTCATCATGGATGAAGAAAAAGACACCATGAAACGCTGCCAGCAATTACTGCAACTATTGCTAGTATTTGCCGAACGTAACCCAGGGATTTCACGTGTGTTAAACGGTGATGCACTACTGGGCGAAAACGAGCGCCTACGCAGCCGTATTAGCCAATTATTTGCCAAGATTGAAACTCATCTAAAGCAAATTTTACGTGAGAAAAGTCTACGCGAAGGCAAAGCCTTCAATCTAGATGAAGCCGTGCTAGCTAACTTGCTACTTGCTGTTGCCGAAGGCCGTATCGCGCAATTTGTTCGCAGCGAATTTAAGTTAAAGCCAACCAAACACTTTAACGAGCAATGGACTTTCATCCAGCAACAACTGCTACAAAGCTAAACTCATCTAAATCACGCTATAGAAAAGGCAGCAGACTCAATAGCTGCCTTTTTTGTGTCTCCACTATTGTTCAACTGCAACTTTTAGTTTACTTTTCTCGCAAACACCCGCTAAAACTTAACAATTGTTTCCACAAGGAAGTTGTATGAAACTCATCAAAGCTATTGGCCTAGTATTTCTTACTTGGCTAAGCTGCAGTGCATCTGCAAAAACAGATACCGCAGCAAATCTATTCAGCCGCTCCGCGGAATTTTCTCAAGTCAAAATATCACCAGCAGGTGACTATTTAAGCGCCATCACCAGTAAAGATGGCAAAAATATGCTGCTGATTTTAGATGCTGCCACTAAAAAAGCTGTTCATGTGGTGTTTTTCGATGGCAATGCCCAAGTCGGCCACTATGAATGGGTCAATGATGAACGAGTCGTGCTACAAAAAGAATATCTAAAAGGCTGGAGCGATCACCCGCTTTACTATGGTGAACTGATGGCAGTAAACGCAGATGGGTCTAAAGAGACATACCTATTTGGTTATCAAGGTGGGCAACAAGTAGGCTCAAATATCAAGAGAAACACCGCAATTAGAGCAACCGCCTATATTTTAGATCCTATGCCTGAAGACGATCGCTTTATGCTAGTGCAAGCACTACCTTGGGGTAACGGCGGAAGTAATATGGCAGAGAACACCCAAAAAGTTTATCGCGTTGATGTTTATAAAGGTAAACGCAGAAAGGTCGCTGGCTCGCCTATTCCTTACGCTAACTTTCTAACAGACCATGATGGTAATGTGCGCTTTGTCAGTGGTACTAGAGACTACGTAAACACTGAGCTTTTCTACCGAGAAGACCGCGAATGGGTAAATACCGACAAATTAAACCTCAATTTAGATGCAATGACCCCAATAGCATTTAGTGATGATGAAAATAGTGTTTATGTCACCGCTAACGAGTCTGGTAAGCCGTCAGGTGTTTATCTAATCAACATTAAAACTGGCGATAAAAAGCTTGTAAGCCAAGATAAAGTCGTCAATCCAAGTAATGTTTGGATAAATCAAACCACGAAAAAGCTTTATGCCGTTGAATATGAAAATGGCTACCCAGAATATGAGTTCGTAGCTCCTAAAGATCCATCAGCAATATACGTCAAACAATTATTAAGCGCACTGCCCGGGTACCAAATTCACTTGGTAAGCCAAACAGTCGATGCCAATAAGATGATAATTAAAGCCTTTAACGATAGAACTCCTGGCAAGTATTACCTTTTCGATACCGAAAAGTTAAACCTAGAGTTTCTTGTATCTCAAAAGAGCTGGATCGACTCAAATAAGATGGCTGAGATTAAGCCCATTAGCTTTACCAGCCGAGACGGGCTGGAGATCCACGGCTATTTAACCCTACCCCATGGCAAAGAAGCAAAAGACTTACCTTTAGTGGTTAACCCACACGGTGGCCCACATGGACCGAGAGATTGGTGGGGATTTGACTCACAAAATCAGATGATAGCCAGTAAAGGAGCAGCTGTTCTACAGGTCAATTTCCGCGGCTCTGGAGGCTATGGCACAGCGTTTGAAACTGCAGGCCATCAAAAGTGGGGCACCGAGATTCAATACGACATCATTGACGCAACTAAATATGTAATAGAGCAAGGAATCGTCGATAAAGACCGTATCTGTATCGTCGGTGGTAGTTTTGGTGGTTACTCAGCGATTCAAAGTGCCACAATCGAGCCTGACTTATTTAAATGTGCCCTAGGCTTTGCTGGCGTGTACGATCTGCAATTAATGTTTGATAAAGGTGATGTACAAGGCCGTAGAGCAGGTAAGCGCTATCTTCAAGAAGTCCTAGGTGAAGATAAGAGCTTACTCAAGTCGATGTCACCAACACATAATGTTGATAAACTAAAAGCAAATATCATGCTCGTCCACGGCGGTGAGGATGAACGCGCGCCAATCGAACAGTTTGAAGCGTTAGAAGATGCGCTCAATAAACAAAAGTATCCGTTTAAAAAGCTAGTCATGGACGATGAAGGTCACGGCTTTTACGATGATGCCCACAGAGCCAAGTATTACAATGAAATGCTAGGCTTTCTAAAAGAAAACTTAAAACTATAGCCATAAAGCCCAGTAAATCTTAACGATAGTGAAAGCCATATTTGAGCAAACATATTTTACTTTGAAGAATGTTGCTATCGCTATGCAACGAACTTGTAGTTGAACTATTTTCTCTATTAACTAAAAAAACCGACTAGTTTAGTCGGTTTTTTTATGTTCATCGCGGTTTTCGGTGTATATTTACAGCAAATAACGGTATCCTCCCGTCCTCGCTAAGTACAACGCCAATTGCTAACGCAATCATTTTGGCTTTTTATCAGACATAACGTCCCTTATGCGAGACCTACGGCACTAGTACACAGGATACGAATATCACCACTCATTCTTTATGGTGAAGGAGGAACTTATGACATCAAAAGAAGCAATCCTCAGTGAATCTGCTCAAATCGTAAAGTCTGCACTTATCGAGCGCGGCCTTGAAACGCCAATGCTACCTAATGAGCTAAGCCCAGAAGTGCGTAAAGACAAGATTGAACACCATATGCGTGAGATCTTGACCTTAATGTCACTAGACTTAAACGACGATAGCCTAGCGGATACTCCACGTCGTATTGCAAAAATGTATGTCGATGAAATATTCTCAGGCCTAGACTACGCTAACTTTCCTAAGATCACCGTCATCGAAAACAAGATGGGCTTTGATGAAATGGTTAAGGTTAACGACATTAGCTTAACCAGTACCTGTGAGCATCACTTAGTGACTATCGATGGTGTGGCAACCGTGGCTTACTTGCCAAGCAAGAGCATAATCGGATTATCTAAGATTAACCGTATCGTCCGTTTCTTTGCTCAACGCCCACAGGTGCAAGAGCGTTTGACTCAGCAGGTTTTAGTGGCACTGCAAGCGCTATTAGGCACTCAAGATGTAGCAGTTAAGATGGACGCAGTACATTACTGCGTTAAATCACGTGGGGTAATGGACTCAACCAGTTCAACCACCACCACGGCACTTGGCGGCAAATTTAAGTCGAACCCTGCAACTAGGGCTGAGTTCTTAAGTAACTAAGGTAAAAGACCGAAAACGGAACACTCGCAAGCTCGTTCACAGATAACGGAACGGCCTTCGGCCTTACGGTAAAATCATAAAAAAATGCCGCAATTACATTTAACTGTAATCGCGGCACTTATCTTTTCCGATATCCGTAAGCGTAGAGCTCCGTTATCCGTAAGCGCAGCGTTCCGTTATCCGTGAGCGTAGCGTTCGGTTATCCGTGAGCGCAGCGTTCCGTCATCATAAACCCTTAAATCCCGTATTGATCACGGTAAGCGCTTACTGAAGCAAGCTGTGCTTCCATTCCTGACTTTTCAGACAAGTAGTTAATCAAGTCTTCAAGCTTGATGATAGACACGATGTCACAGCCAAAGTCACGCTCAACTTCTTGAATCGCAGACAACTCACCATTGCCTTTTTCTTGGCGGTCTAGTGCAATCAAAACACCCGCAAGTGCCGCTTTATGCGCTTCAATGATCTCCATTGACTCACGAATAGCTGTACCTGCTGTGATCACGTCATCAACCAACATTACACGACCTTCAAGCTCGCTACCCACTAAGCTGCCACCTTCACCGTGATCTTTCTTCTCTTTACGGTTAAAGCAGTAAGGCATGTCGATATCGTGGTGATCGCACAGAGCAACCGCAGTAGTCGTCGCGATTGGAATACCTTTGTATGCAGGGCCAAATAGCAAGTCATACTCAATACCTGAGTCAACTAACGCCGCGGCATAAAAACGACCTAGACGCGCTAAGTCACGGCCAGTATTAAACAGGCCTGCGTTAAAGAAATAAGGGCTAGTGCGGCCTGACTTTAACGTAAATTCGCCAAATCGAAGTACCTGACGTTCTAGGGCAAATTCAATAAACTCACGTTGATAGGCTTTCACAATCTCTCCTTAAAAATGTAGGGGTAATACTTTGTGTATTATTTAGTACTATTAGGTTTTCTTTACTTACAAAAAGGACCCCGTAGGGCCCTAATAACAAAAACAATAATTAGCTTAATGCAGCTTTCTGAGTATCAACGATTTCGCGAATACCGTGCTTAGCCAAATCAAGTAAGCTCAATAGCTCTTCATGGCTAAATGGCTCACCTTCTGCAGTACCTTGGATCTCGATGATCTTACCGGTTTCGGTCATTACCACGTTCATGTCAGTTTCAGCAGCGCTGTCTTCGATATATTCTAAATCGCAGATTGGCTCGCCTTTATAGATACCAACACTTACCGCAGCAATTAGGAACTTAAGTGGGTTAGTCTTTAAAATACCTTTACCACGAGCCCAGTTTAGCGCGTCAACTAACGCAACACATGCGCCAGTAATTGCAGCAGTACGAGTACCACCGTCAGCTTGGATCACGTCACAATCAATAACAATGGTGTTTTCGCCTAGTAGCTTCATATCTACCGCTGCGCGCAGTGAACGGCCGATTAGACGTTGGATTTCTTGAGTACGACCAGACTGCTTACCGCGAGCGGCTTCACGCTGCATACGGCTATGAGTAGAACGTGGCAACATGCCATATTCAGCAGTTACCCAACCTTGGCCTTGGCCTTTAAGGAAACGCGGTACGCCTTCTTCAAAACTAGCGGTACACAGTACTTTGGTGTCACCAAATTCTACTAAAACCGAACCTTCGGCATGAGCAGTAAACTGGCGAGTAATAGTCACAGGGCGAGACTGTGCTGGAGTTCTGTTGCTTGGGCGCATGATGAATTCCTGTATTTAAGGGCATGGGGTAATTTGGCTGCATATTATAGGGACATGTGCGCCACTATGCTATCTGAATCCGTAAACTCAGCAGAAAACAGCCTTCTGATTTTGCGCATAAGCTCGCAATAACAACAATCGATGAATAAAAGCCAACAACAGTGCCTTGTCATCACGCCTGCATGAGCAAATTTACGACTAAACTCTGCACCTTAAATTTGTTTGGGTATATAATCACAATTCACTTAGACGAATCACACTGGAAATCATCAATGATCCAAAGCATGACAGCCTACGCTCGCATTGAGCACAAAGCAGATTGGGGCACCGCCTCTTGGGAAATCCGTTCAGTTAACCAGCGCTACCTAGAAACTTACCTGCGCCTACCAGAACATTTCCGCAGCTTGGAGCCTGTTCTTAGAGATCGTCTACGTAAACGCCTTAACCGCGGTAAAATCGAAGTGAACCTTCGTTACGACCTAAACGAAAAGAACGACAGCGAACTGCAACTAAACCAAGATCTAGCTAAGCAGATCATCAATGCGGCTAACTGGGTGAAGAACGAAGCCGGCCAAGGCGAGCTTAACGTGGTTGACGTACTACGTTGGCCAGGTGTGATGTCAGGCTCAGAGCAAGACATGGACGCATTAGGTAAAGAGTTGTTAGTCGCGTTTGATTCAGCAATCGATCAATTTATCGAAGCACGCGGCCGTGAAGGTGATGCAATCAACACCATGCTGCAAACCCGCCTTGACCAAATCGTTGAGCAAGTAGTTATCGTGCGTGAGCACATGCCACAAGTGATGCAATGGCAACGTGACAAGCTAACTAACCGTTTAGCAGAAATCACCGGTGAACTTGACCCAGCTCGTATGGAGCAAGAGATGGTACTACTCGCGCAGAAGATGGATGTTGCCGAAGAGATGGACCGTCTTGACGCCCACGTAGCAGAAACCCGCCGAATTCTTAAGAAAGGTGGCGCACAAGGTCGCCGTCTAGACTTTATGATGCAAGAGTTTAACCGTGAGTCAAACACCCTCGCGTCTAAGTCAATCAGCGCCGAAGTCACTGCAGCAGCGGTAGAGCTAAAAGTACTTATCGAGCAGATACGTGAGCAGATTCAGAACGTAGAATAAACTTTCTATGTTTGGAAAAGTCGCTTTAAAAGACAAATAGTAAAAGAAACAAAGCCCAGCTAAATGCTGGGCTTTTTGTTGGCTGCAAATCTGGATTTCAAGCACAAATAACATGTTTGAACATCACTACTTATTTCTGTTAATCAATTCGGTTATTCTTAGTTAACTTAAAATAATAAAAGCACTTTTTATGAACCAAACCGGCATATACGAGCAACTGATAACTCAGTTAGTCGAACAGAAATTAGATCGAAAAGCTTTCTATGTTGGCGAACGTTCATTAGAAAATGGTGAAGCGGCCTCTTGGCTCTCTCGCTTTTTAACTCGAATAATCGAAATAGCAATCGACTCTGTGCCTAATGGCAATGATCGTGTTTTTGAGCAAATCAGTTTAGCCAATAAAGTCATTGAATGGCTTAGTGCGAACATTGGCGATAGTGAACTAATCAGTGAAAACCTGATTGATAGCCAAGGCAAAATCCTGACCGCATTGCTCGATAAGAAAAATCCCATATCGTCAGATTTGCCAAAGTACATTGAAGGTATCATGCCGCTAACAGGACTCACTCAGAGCGAATTGTTTTGTGGGAGCAATGCAGGCTTATCTCTTGAAACTGAAATAAAACGAGAAATCCAATCCTCCGATAAAATCTATTGGCTGGTCTCATTCATTAAATGGGCAGGGATCAGAATCTTTAAAAAAGAACTAGAAGAGTTTACTCGCAGCGGTAAACAGCTAAAGATTATCACTACCTCCTATATGGGAGCGACAGATGCCAAAGCTGTTGAGTTCTTAGCATCTTTGCCAAATACCGAGGTGAAGCTGAGCTATAACACCAACAGGGAACGCTTACACGCAAAGTCCTATCTATTTATGCGTAATTCGAGCTTTCACACTGGTTATATCGGGTCATCCAACCTGTCGCATTCAGCTTTAACCAGTGGCCTAGAGTGGAACTTAAAGATCACCTCGCAAGAGATCCCACATATTATTGAAAAATCTCTCAGTACATTTGAAACCTACTGGGAATCACCCGACTTCGAATATTTTGATGGTAAGGCTCAAAGCAAAAAGCGCTTAGTTAACGCCTTGCAAGAAGCCAGAGGCACTTACGATACATCCGCACATAGCTTTTATTTTGATATCAAACCTCACTCACATCAGCGAGCGATCTTAGACAAACTAAAAGTAGAACGAGAGCTTCATGGTAGGTATCGAAATCTTGTTGTCGCAGCAACAGGCACAGGCAAGACTATTATCTCAGCTTTCGATTTTGCGGAGTTTTATGCAGCAAACCCAGAGGCTAAGTTTTTATTTTTAGCTCATAGAGAGGAAATTTTAAAACAAGCGAGAAGTGCATATCGCGGCGTTTTAAAAAGTAATCAGTTTGGTGAGTTACTCGTAGGACAAAACAAACCACAAAAGTTTAATCAGTTATTCGCATCAATCCAAAGCTTAAACAATCAACTTGCGACGATTCAATTAACTAAAGATTACTTTGATTACATTGTTATTGATGAAGTCCATCACATAGCTGCAAACAGCTATCGAGCTATTCTAAAACACTTTACGCCACAAGTTTTACTCGGTTTAACAGCCACACCAGAGCGCCATGATGGCGCAGATATTCTTAAAGACTTTTGTCACGTCATTGCTGCTGAAATCAGATTACCAGAAGCGATTAATCAGCGTCATTTATCACCGTTCCAATATTTTGCAGTTGATGATGATACCGACCTGACAAAGATTTCATGGGCAAAAGGCCGTTATGATATCGCCGAACTAACTAAACTCTACACTCACAATGACCAAAGGGTGTTGCGAATACTGCAAAGCTTAGAAGAGATCGTTACAGACATATCACAAATGCGCGCATTGGCGTTTTGCGTAAGCAAAGATCACGCTAATTTCATGGCTCAAAAGTTCACTTTAAGCAATATTTCTTGCGGCGTACTCACAAGTGACAATACAAACGAACGTGACATTCAGCTGCAACGTTTGAAATCGAAAGAAATTAACGTGCTGTTTGTGGTTGATATATTCAACGAAGGTGTAGATATTCCAGAGCTAGATACTTTGCTATTTTTAAGACCGACAGAAAGCCTGACAATCTTTCTTCAGCAGTTAGGCCGAGGGTTAAGGCTCACTAAAGATAAAGAGTGCTGCACCGTCATTGATTTTGTTGGCAACTCTCGACCAGAGTATGACTTTTCGCATAAGTTTAGAGCGCTTATCGGCAAAACCAACCAATCTATTGCAAAAGAGATCAAGCAAGGGTTCCCACATTTACCTTTAGGCTGCCGAATAGAGCTGCAAGAAAAAACGCAGCAAATGATCTTAAGGAACATTTCGCTAGCAACCTTAAACAAAAACAGACTGCTGGGCTTAATTTCAAACTACCCCAACGTGACAGATTTACCTCTTACGCTAGCAAACTTTCTGCATATCTATCCTGACTTGTCATTAGAGGATATCTATAAAGTAAAAGTAGGTAAGTTTGGTGGTTGGCGAGCACTTGTAGAAACAAGCCGTGGTGAAGAAATACAGCAGAGCCAGCTAGACATTTATGCTGCTTACTATCGTGCAATCAACAATCGCTTATTAAGTTGTACTTCCATCTCTTATTTACGGTTCATAAAAGCTTTGTGTGAATGTAACTTCTCACTACCGACTCAAACCAGTGTCGAGCCAAAAGATGAGCAACACAATCAGCTTCACTCAACCATGTGTCATTATGACTTTTGGGATAAAACGAATAAGCAAGCCGGATTTGATACCATTGAGCAGAGTTTACTTGCGCTAAAACATAAGAAACTACAAGACGAGCTTAATGACGTTATTTCACTGCTTATTGAACGCTTAGCCACACAAGAATTTAAGATGCCTGCCGTAGGCAATATTATGGTGGATAGCTCTCCGTTAAAGATGCATGTACGTTATCCCAAAGAACACATATTGGTCGCGTTTGGTGATAGTACATTTGATAAGAAATCATCCAGTAGAGAAGGTGTACTTAATATTGCAGGCGCCAATACTGAACTACTGTTTGTTACCTTGGATAAATGTGAAAAGCAGTTTTCTGCAACAACCATGTACCATGACTACGCGATCAGCCCCACGCTATTTCATTGGCAAACCCAGAACAGTGCCAAGCCAACCTCAGGTAGAGGATTAGGCTATATAAAGCAGCAAGATAACAACAAGACGTTCATCTTATTTGTTAGAGAACAAGCTAAAGATGAATATGGGAAAACCATGGGATTTGTCAATTTTGGTCCAGTAGACTTTGTTAAGTATGAAGGCTCTCAACCAATGAATATTACATGGAAGCTAAAACAAGCTATGCCTGCATGTATGTGGCATGACACAGCTAAGCTAGCTGTTGGCTGATAGGTAGCTTTGCTAAACACACCGCAAGCCTATTCCCAATGATAAAATGAGTGGCCCTTTCTCAAAGTAGAAGTACGCCACTCGCTCATCTTAGCAAGCGAAGCCTCCTCTTTTGACTATTTCTAAGCTCCATTAAGCCGAGGCTTTGTCACTTTCCACAGTCAACTCAGTCCCTACTCAACTCTAATTCTCCCCACTAACTAGCCTGTTTTTTTAAACACTGTTTTCTAATTTAAAATCATTGCCGAACTCAACAAGTTCAACAAACAGCCATCTTTTGAAATTTCCTTACAAAACAAGTAGTAACAACAGCATAAATTTAGCGATAAAAGTCAAAAATTGTGCACTTTTTAGGCCACCGAAACCGCAACAAGTATTTTACTTTTCATTTCGTTGTTTAGCCCAAATCTCGTTGCTACCATCCGCGCACTTTCCATTTGAAGTTATTTGTCATGCCAACTTGCGAGCAGCCAACAGCTGAAAAGTTAGACCCTGAACACGTAAACTCTGAACAGTCACACAATGAAAAGTTACCCTCAAAAATGCTAAATCCTATCTTAGTTCAAGGCGCGATGGACGTTGAAGTCGAGACCCTCGTTGCCGCCCTTAGTGATGTACAACAACAAACATTTGGTGCATGGACATTCTGGCAAGGCCTATTAGATGGCTACCCAGTTGTGGTGTCGCGTACCGAAATTGGTTTGGCTAACGCCGCCGCATCTACCACCCTTGGTATTGCGCATTACCAACCAAAAGTGATCATCAATCAGGGCACCTCTGGTGGCCACGATCCAAAGCTTTACCGCTCTGACATCGTCATTGGTGAAACCAGCTTTAACATGGGCGCTTACAAGATTGAGTTCGTGGAAAAAGGCCAAGGCATACACCCTACTACTTGGCAGAACTTCGATATGCCAATGTACCTGCGTGAAAATGGTGTTGTGGTTGAACACAATCACTTTAAAGCCGACCCAAAACTTGTTGAAATCGCCCTGTCGCAAGCAAGCAGCTACAGCCAAGGCAAAGTGGTCGTGGGTAGAATTGGTAGCTGTGACGAATGGAACCGCGAAGTTGACCGTATTAACTGGTTCCACGAAACCATGGGTACCTCAGTTGAAGAGATGGAAACCTCTGCAGCTGCGCAAGTTGCCGAAGCTTACAAGCTACCTTTTGTGAGTATTCGCGTACTGTCTAATACCGACCAACATAAGCAAGACTTTGAGCCGCAAACGGCGATTGATTGTCAGGTTTATGTGCTTGATGTCATCAAGGCATTAATTAAAACCTTTTAAAGCCAGTAAAAACGAATGAGTGACGGGAATAACAAGCTTATTCTCGCCCGCTTTCGCTCGCTTTAAAAACGCTAATTTGATGTTTTTTTTCGCATTAAGCAGCGCACTAAGCATCACCTTAAACAGTGTTTATACCTTGTTTTATCCATTGGGGGAGAAAACTCGCTTTCTCCTTTCATCCACTTAGATAGTAATAGACAAATTCAATGCAAATTTTAATCAGTATTGTTGGCATCATCACCCTACTTGCAGTGGCTTTTTTGGCCTCTGAAAACCGTAAGGCCATTAACTACCGTACAGTCGGACTGGCATTCTTACTGCAGTTAATCATGGGTGCGTTTGTCATCTACTCATCGTTTGGCCAAGCCGTTATTTTTAATATGGCTGAAGCGGTTTCAACCGTGATTGGCTACAGCAGTGAAGGCATGTCGTTTATGTTCGGCGGCCTTGTTAGCGATAAGATGTATGAACTGTTTGGCCCAGGCGGCTTCGTTATCGCCTTTAAAGTGCTACCGATTATCGTGTTTTTCTCGGCAATTTCAGCAGTGCTGTATTACCTAGGCATTATGCAGTGGGTGGTGCGCATTGTGGGCGGCGCACTGCAAAAAATCCTTAATACCAGCAAGGCAGAATCTATGTCTGCTAGCGCTAACATCTTCTTGGGTGTGACCGAAGCGCCACTGCTGATTAAGCCTTATATTCCTAAGATGAGCCGTGCAGAATTGTTTGCGGTAATGTGTGGTGGTTTAGCATCAATTGCTGGCACCATGCTAGCGGGTTATGCCCAGCTAGGCATTAAGATGGAATACCTGTTAGCGGCCTCGTTTATGGCGGCGCCGGGTGGTTTACTGTTTGCTAAGTTATTAATCCCGCAAACCGAGAAAGTAAACGACCAAGATCTAACGGTTGTTGAAGAAAATCCACCAGCTAACATTATTGACGCTGCAACAACCGGCACCATGAATGGCCTTTCTTTGGCGATGGCGGTGGGTGCGATGTTGTTTGCCTTTGTCAGCTTAGTGGCGCTAATGAACGGCATGCTAGGTGGCATCGGTAACTGGTTTGGTTTTGACGGCCTAAGCTTACAGCTGATCCTTGGCTATCTGTTTGCGCCTATTGCTTGGTTAATGGGTGTCGCTTGGGATGAAGCGCTACTTGCAGGTTCGTTCATCGGCCAAAAGATTGTCATCAACGAGTTCTTTGCTTATATCAACTTAGCACCTTACCTAACGGGTGACATGATTGTTGAATCAACTGGCTTGCCAATGTCTGATCGCACTCAGGTGATTTTATCATTCGCACTGTGTGGCTTTGCTAACTTAGGTACGGTAGCGATTGCAATTGCCGGCATTGGTGGTTTAGTGCCAGAGCGTCGCTCTGAAATTGCATCGTTAGGTTTAAAGGCACTGTTCGCGGGTATCTTATCTAACCTAATGGCGGCAACGATTGCCGGTTTATTTATGAGCTTTGTTTAATCAGCTCATTAGCCTGTTAGTTAATATCTATTAACTAAACAAAAAGCCCATGTGATCTTAAGATTATATGGGCTTTTTTGTCGGTATATTCTGTACTTTGTATCACAAGTTTTACTGGGCAATTACAGCAACCTACTCTGCCGCTAATGACTCACCACGGAACATTGGCGTGATGTTAGCTCTTGCTTGCTCGGCCGCTGTTTCAGCGTTGCCGGCACATATCGCTTGCACTAGTGCTTGGTGGCTTGAGGCACTGTCAGACAAGTCATAATCTTGGTGAGTCAGCGCAATATACGCCTGCAGTGGATATAAGATTTGCTTATATTGATTGAGCATGCGCGCACTGCCACAGATCTCAACAATCAGTAGATGTAACTGCCAGTCCATCTCGCTAATGCGGCGGGTATCGTCACTGTGTTGCAAACACAGCAATTGATAATCTTGGAAAAAGTCAGCTAAGCGGCGTTTATCATCAACACTTGCCCACTTGGCGGCCATAGCAGCCGCTTCGCCTTCAAGCGCCAAACGCATGTGGTACAGCTCCCACAAGTCTTGCTCGTTTATCTCTACTACTTGCCAGCCAGAATAGGGCTTTTGGATCACTAAACCTTCGTTCACCAATGAATTTAACGCCATACGAACTGTGCTGCGCGACAGCTCTAGCTGCTTGGCTAACGCGCTTTCCACCAGCTTTTCGCCGAGTTTGATATTGCCGTCCAATATATGCGTGCGCAGATAACGGATAGCTTGCGACTCCAAACTTTCTTTAATGATTTTCATATCGTTTACTGATGGCTCAAATAGTGCGTAGATATCATGTTAAGTAACCAAACTACCGAAATAAACTCGACTAATGTCGGAGTTACTCTAGCATGGCTTGATGAACAAACTGCATAAAGCTAATAGCCTGTGGCGATAGCGGTTTGTTCTTTCGAGTTAAAATATAATACGCCCGTTGATGGCGTACTTTTAACTCAGGAAACGGCATAACCAAACGACCATCGGCAAGTTCCTCTTGGATCTGCTGATGGGCACAAACTGCCACACCTAAACCACTCATGGCTAGCGACATCACCACTTGGCTTTCACTGGCGTAATGGCACTTCTGTAGCTCTAGCTTTGCCACTGGATAATAATTTAGCCAATAGCGCCAGTCGAAGTTATCTCGGTCATGAATAATACTGGCATCGGCTAAATCTGCTGGCTTGGTGAGTGGTTTACGTTTGAGGTACTCAGGCGAGCATACTGGCACGTAATCCAGACTACACAGAAATTGCGAGTCAAAACCTTCCCATTCACCGTCGCCCCATTTTATGGCCAGCTCGGTTTGCGGTAAAAAGTCAAAGTGATTGGTCGTCAGCATCTGCCCAACTAATAACTTAGGATATTGAGCTAGAAACTTAGGCAGTAATTTACTGATCACTTGGCGACTAAACACTGGCTCCATTTCAATGTGCAGGGTGTAATGCTCAGCATCATTATGGAAACCGTCAACCACGCCCATTAACTCTTGGATCGGCTGATTAATTTGCAGCAGTAATCGCTTACCATCTTCAGTTAATTGAATTTGCCTGCCACCTCGATAGAACAACTTAGTGCGCAGCACAGCCTCTAGTTTAGCCACTTGCTGGCTAATAGCTGACTGAGTCAGACACAGTTCACGGCTAGCTTCGGTAAAGCTTTGCTTGTCTGCCACCGCTTTGAATGCCATAAACCAAGATAACTGCGGTAAGCGGGCACTTGCTGAACTAACTTGAGTTGTATTCATAACATCCTGCGATGGTAAGCCCCTACCGCAATCTAGTTGGATAAGGGCATTGCACTATTAACGATTAACAGCTAACAATTATTAACTGCTAATACGTTAAAACTGATTAGCAGCCAGGCTTAAAACGTAATACCGTTTCTAAGCGTTGGTCTTTTTGGTACAAGCTGCAATAGCTGTAACCAATCTCTTCAATATTGGTCTGTTGACCTTGGGCAACCTTGCTAACTTTAGCAACGATGCGCTCAGCTACACTTTCTACACCTTCTTCGGCGCGCATGATACCAGAAGCGTCAATATCTATATCTTCATTTAGCAAATATTGGTTACCGCTCACACGGATCACTGGCACGATAGGGTTATTAAAGCCAGCGCCGCCGGTTGTCCATAAAATCAGTTGTGCGCCCAACGCGGCAAAGTGCATACCGGCACTACCACATAAATGGGTGGCTTCAGACAGATAAAAACCCGGCGTGGTTGGTTTTTCATGAACTAGATGGTTAATCTGCAATACGTCTTGAATTGGTCGAGTGCCGGTTTTGCTCAGTGCACCAAACGACTTCTCTTCCAGAGTCGTAAGGCCGCCAACACTGTTACCAATGCTCATGGTTTCGACTTCTGCACCGTCTACGTGCCAGCGCGCCTCTTCTTCATGGATTAAACGTTCTAGTTTATCGGCCACCTCAGGTGTTACCGCGCGTTGGCGTAAAATCGCTTCGCAACCTACAAGCTCAATAAGCTCGCCGGCAATGGCGGTTGCACCTAAATCCACTAAGCTATCGACCGCACGACCAACACTTGGATTTGAAGCTATACCTGAGCTGGTATCTGAACCACCACACTTCACCCCAATCACTAGTTTAGAAATCGGTGATTCTACTCGCGGCGTGGCATTAGCGGCTTGCTGTAGCTCTTGCGCTAATGCTTTACCTTGGTTGATGGTGGCGCGGGTGCCTTGTTGCTTGATGCACACTAATGAAAACGCAGGGCGACCTGTTGCGCGGATAGGCGCGGCAACAATTTCAGGATCAATACTGCCACAACCCATCGCCAGCACTAGTACGCCGGCGACATTGGGGTTATTACCCGTATGCACCATGGTGTTAATCATCTCTTCGTTACCACCATACATACAGGTGTTGTAATTGGTGACCACAATGCCATTGTCAATGCTATCGGCAATCGCACGTGCAATGCCGTCGCAACATTCATCTACTGCCATAATCAATACATGATTACGAATACCCACGCTGCCGTCGGCGCGGCCAAAGCCCATAAAAGTGTTCATCATGCTTGCTCAATGTCCATCTGTTTAATAATTTCTTCAATGATGTTGTCAGGAATATCTAACCGCTGGCTACGCACATTTTGCACATGCACTAGCTCGCCGCGGGGAATTGGCATAATCGCTAACCCAATTGGATAGCTCGCCTTAGTGATTAGTTGCTCGCTAGCAATATCGGTGAGAGCAACTTTATTACCAAAGGTAATAGCTTGCAGGCAGCTAACGCTATCAATCACTTGGTTATTGGCGGAGATGATTTCTACCTTGTCGCCTTTAATGGCATCAACGAGCAAAGTGGCTACGTTGTCGCTTGGGTCGAGTTGAATGGCTTTTTTCATACTGGTTCAGGATAAATTGTAGGACAATCCTACAATTTATCGATTTTTATTGATTACGCAATCTACAAATAAGCATTTTGCGTGTTCACATAGCGCCATATATTATGAAATGTGATGCAGCGTCCATTTTGGGAGTTATCGCTTTTGCTAATAACAGCAGCTAATGAGTTGACTGCTGATATTTGAATTAATCTTGGCAAACTGCTTTAACTCGGTTTTTCGGCCAACAAAAGGCGACATAGACCTCATTATAAACCTGCATACCAAACAAGCTGTTAACAGCTACAACAGCAGCTAAACCTCGTGCGATAAATAACTACATATCGATTAATGCTTCCGCAATCACGCAGCTAAAAAAGCCTAGGTGATCTAGCTCTTAGTATTACGTTTGCTAATAGCTAAATAAGCTTTTATTGTTGTCACTTTCTGCATATCTGGCCGAAAATCCGCCCGAATAAAATTCCCTGTGTGGTTTACCTAATAGTTGTAGGCCGCACTTCTACCTTTGTAAGGATTTAGTCGTGACTGATACAACAGCGACACCGGCTGCAGATAAAACTGCTCCCCAGCAATCCCCTGCTCAAAACAATAAAGGGCAAAACGATAAAGTTCAAAACGACAAACTACTGATCTCAGTTAGTTTAGCGGTTGTATTTGCCGTAGTTATGATGCTGATCTTCAACCCAGATCAAGTACAAGCTAGCGGTAAGGCTGCTTTCGCTGCATTAACCAATACCTTTGGTTCTTTCATTCAGCTATTTGCCTTTGCTTCTGTATGTACCATGCTGTACATCGCTGCAAGCCGTTACGGCACGATCAAACTTGGTGCTGGCGCACCTGAATACAGCAATATGAGCTGGTTGTTCATGTTTATCTGTGCAGGTTTAGGTTCGGCCACTATGTACTGGGCGTTTATGGAATGGGCTTACTACTACAATGGTATTGGTCTGAACATCGACGCGCAAAGTAACGAAGCACTGCGCACTAGCTTATCGTACGTGATGTTCCACTGGGGTATTACTCCTTGGGCTATCTACGGCCTAGCGTCTATCGCAATGGCGTACCACTTCCACGTTAACCGCGCTAAAGGTCTAAACCTATCATCGCTAATGGTATCTATCCTTGGCATGAAAGAAGACAGCACGGCTAGCCGCATCATGGGGCGCTCGCTCGATCTTATCTTCTTATTCGCAACGTTTGGTGGCTTGATCCTAACTACTACAGTTACGGTAAACACAGTATCAACTGGTTTTGCAGAGCTGTTTGGTATGGAAAATACCTTCGCGATGAAGACCATTTTGCTAGCCCTTATTACTCTGACATTCACCCTAAGCTCTTACATTGGTATTGCTGAAGGTCTACAAAAAATCGCTCACGCTGCATGTGGTATGTGCTTTGTGTTCGCAGTGATTGTATTAGTGCTAGGCGACACTGGCTTTATCGTTGACTTCTTTGTTAACTCATTAGGTCTGACATTAACTAACTTCGTTGAGATGAGCCTGTTCACTGACGCAACAAATGGCGGCACCTTCAACAAAGACTGGACAGTGTTCTACTGGTTATACTGGTTCACTTACACCCCAGCAGTGGCAATCTTCGTTACCCGTATTTCTAAAGGTCGTACTATCCGTCAGGTGGTATTAGGTCTGATTGCAGGTGGTTGTGCTGGTTGTTGGTTCTTCTTCGGTGCACTGACAGGTTACTCTGTTGACGCTATGGTTGACGGTGTTGTAAATGCGCCAGCACTACTAAACAGCGCGAGTGGCGACATAGCAGTAGCACAGCTAATTGCTAACCTGCCATTTGGTACCATCTTGTCAGTATTCTACTTCGTTCTAATGATGTTGTTCCTCGCTTCTCACTTAGATGCAACTGCGTTCACCGTAGCTGCAGTAAGCACTAAGAACCTAAAGCAAGGTCAAGATCCAAGCCGTGAACTACGTGTGTTCTGGTGTGTAATGTTAAGTCTATTACCGCTAGCAATGCTCTATATCAATGCGTCACTCGATACCTTGAAAACTGCGGTAACCCTAACAGCTGCGCCATTTGTAATCGTACTGATGCTATGTATGTTCGGCTTAAAGAAATTCCTGTCAAACCACAAGTTTGATGACGCTACAGAGAAATAAAACATGTTGAAAATTACCGATATTGAAGTGATCCACCTACGCGTTCCAGCAATGGATGCCGATTGTGAATGGGGCGAAGACGCCGTCATTGTTAAGGTGCACACTGATAAAGGTATTGTGGGCGTTGGCGAAGCCGATTCTAGCCCGCTAGTGGTTCAAGCTTGTATCGAAGCGCCACAAACTAACTTCTACTGCAACGGCCTTAAGCGTCTGTTGATTGGTGAAAACGCGCTAGAAATTGAACGTCTGTGGAACAAGATGTACTGGGGTTCTAACTACATGGGTCGTCGCGGTGCTGGCATTCATGCAATTAGCGCCATCGATATCGCTCTGTGGGATATCGCCGGTCAGTTCTACGGTGTACCAGTACATACGCTACTAGGTGGTAAGTACCGTGAAAAGATCCGTTGTTACGGTACTTTCATTCCAGCTGACAAGCCAGAAGATAACGTAGCGATTGTACAAGGCCTAAAAGACCAAGGCTTTACTAGCATTAAGTTTGGCGGCGGCGTGATGGGCGATGACCCAGACACTGACTACGCTATTGTTAAAGCGGTACGTGAAGCGGCGGGTCCAGAGATGGAAGTGCAAATCGACTTAGCGTCTAAGTGGCACACTTGTGGTCATTCAGCCATGATGGCAAAACGTCTAGAAGAGTTTAACCTCAACTGGATTGAAGAGCCGGTATTGGCTGACAGCTTGATTAGCTATGAAAAGCTATCACGCCAAGTGTCGCAAAAGATTGCTGGCGGTGAATCTTTGACTACACGTTATGAATTCCAAGAGTTCATTACTAAGTCGAATGCCGATATCGTTCAGCCAGACATCACCCGTTGTGGTGGTATCACTGAAATGAAGAAGATCTACGACATCGCACAAATGAACGGGACTCAGCTGATCCCACATGGCTTCAGCACAGGTATTTTGTTGCACGCTTCTGTGCATTTCTTAGCGGCTTGCGAACAAGGCACGCTAATGGAGTTTTCACAAAGCAGCAGTCCACTATTCACTAGCTTAGTGAAAAACCAGCTGCAGTTCGACAACGGCTATGTAGCTGTGTGTGACAAACCTGGTTTAGGTATCGAGCTAGACGAAGAGTTGATTGCCAAATACCGTGTGAACTAGCACCGTGTAAACTAGCACCGTGTTAGCTAGCGCTGAAAAAATCCGCGCCGAGTGCTGGTTTAACCGAGAAGCTAAAAAGACAATGCCAGTAAGCAAGCTTACTGGCATTTTTTATTCCTAATGGTTTAACCGGCATTCATAAAAGCCTCTATTATTACAATCTCTAAACTAGACTTAATCATAACCAATGGACTGATGGAAAATTCAGGATGAATAAGTCACCAATTGAAATCGCCTATGACGATAGGGAACACGCAGAATTACTAATTCAACGATTATCAAAACAAACAAATTTACGTTTAGTCAGGAAGCGGTTAAAACTTGGCGATTATCAGATAAACGAATGGCTTATTGAAAGAAAAACACTACCAGATCTCGTCACATCTCTTTGTGATGGCAGACTGTTCTCTCAAGTATCTAGGCTATCAAAAAGTCCTAATAACACGGCACTGCTTATTGAGGGGGCATCGCGAGATATCGCAGCTTATGATATTACACGAGAAGCCATAATTGGTGCTCTATGTTCAATTTCAATCACCTTCAACGTGCCTATCTTACGCAGCTTATCTCAGGCTGAATCGGCTAAAATTATCTACTTCTGCGCCACACAATTAAATCGCAGAAAAACAGGAGTCATCTCTCATGGCAGAAAGCCTAAACGCTATAAAAACCAACAATTATTTATACTCCAAAGCCTTCCTAAAGTAGGCCCTAAACTCGCTAAACGTTTACTAATGCATTTCGATAGTATTGAAGCTGTATTCACTGCATCGGAAGCACAATTGAGCGGGGTTGAGGGTATTGGGCGGGAGAAGGCGAGACAAATACGCCAAATACTAGCCTGATAACTAAAAGTTATCAGGCTTTTTCACTCTAACAACTAGAGTGCTAGTATTCCTTAGTCAATTGAACTCATACTTATATCTGACTTAACTTACTTTCTTCAGTTGGAATGCTAATACAGGATCAGCAGATGTGCGGCCGACTCAATATTATTGATGACATGTTTGTACAAGCACTAATGGAAGACTTGCGGATTAAAAATCAGCAAGTAGAGATGTTTGATGATTTGCTCAAACCTGCACTGAGGCATGACTTTACTGTGCAGCAAATAAATAAGCCGAGCCAGTATCAACCTATTGGTCAAACTGCTCGACTTATTCCTAACGACTATTATTCCTAACAATAATTTTGTTTTGGCCGTATTTAGTGCAAGGCCTAGTTCAGATAAGCGCTTAATGTGTCTTGTTGATTCAGTAAACTTTGGTACATGGTGAACTGATTGGCGGCGCGTTCTAAGTTATGGCCTTCATGGTGAATTTGGAAGTACACATCGCCATTTAAGTGGTCAGTTAAGAACCTCACACCAATCATTAGACACATGACCCTTGCACCTAGCCATAAGCTCTTGCGCTCATCATCAGAAAGCGTATCACCCAGTTCACTTAAGTAACCTTTACAGATGGCACCGAAAATAGACTCGCGTACCTGCACTTTATCTAGTGCAGTTGAGTCTTCCTCTTCTGGGCTACAGAAAGTACGTACCATGTCGCCAAAGTCATACATTAGATAACCTTTCATGCAGGTATCTAAATCGATAATGGCTAAGCTCGACATATCACGCTTATCAAAAAGCATATTGTTGATTTTGGTGTCGTTGTGGCAAATACGGTGCGGGAGCTTAGTTTCAACTTGTGCAAGCTCCTGCAATAAGTCCTGCTGAGACAGCACAAAGTCAATCCAGTCACGGCATTGAGCAACTCGATTTTGACTATCTGCACTGATAGCCTGTTGCAGCAACTCAATCCGCCCAGGCAGGTGATGAAAATTAGGGATTACATCTTCAATCAGATCAGCATCAAGCTCTGTAAGTGCACTAGAGAAATGACCAAAAGCTTTGGCAGCCATTTCAGCATCAGCTTCGCAACCAACAACATCAATACTGTGACTATAAGGTAGATAATTCATACCACGCCAAAAGCCAAGTTCGCCCAGATCGATATACAAGTCACCATTTGCCAAAACCTCTGGCGAGACGACTTGTAAACCATAGTCTGCGGCTGCGACCTTTTTATGCAAATGCTGGCTAATTTTATGCGCATTATTTACCAAGGCCGTAGGCGTTTTAAAAACATCGGTATTTATTTTTTGCAGCACAAAATCGCGGTTCAATCCGCGAACTAAAAACGTATAGTTAATATGGCCATTCCCCAAAGGGGTTACTTTGGCGTCATTAGCATCAACACCAAAATGAGACAAAACATGTTGTCTTATAAAATCAATCACCCAACACTCCAGTTATTTTTGTATCACTTTTGCTATCTAGAGTCGCTCTAGAATTTCCCTGCAAAGGTTTAATTAAAAAGTTTTATTTATCTTTAGTTTAACTAAGTTCGAGACTATTTAGTCGTGAGAGTTTGTTGTAGTTTTACTTTAACCCACTCTACATCTTCAGGGTAAGTCACCCCATACCAAGACTCTTGCGCCACACTAACCTTGACCCCCCATGTAGATGTCGCATGGGAGTTATTATCTATGCGGGCTTGTACAACGCTCGGCAAATAACACTCTGTTTTAGGCTGCTTACCATGGAGCTTAATAAACTCGCTAAACTCTTGCTCAATAACCGCAAAAATATCTGGCTTAAAGCCCCAGCACGTCATAGAGACCACTGCATTGTCTGCAATAACTAGTCGCTCCTCATTGAGCAAACCTGTTAAGCCTAATGCGTCTTGACGGATCTCAAGCCACTCAGCCACATCAACAAGTTTACCGTCGACAACTTGGCATAAACCTCGGTTAACCCCACCGTTTTCAGACAAGGTTAGATTGATTGGATAACCAACCATCATCCAGTCATCATTCGCCGCAGACAAACCTTCAGCTAACAAGCTAAATGCACTGTCACCATAGAAGTCATCTGCATTGATAACGGCCATTGGCCCTTGTACATGCTCTCGTGCACTCCAAAGAGCATGAGCTGTGCCCCAAGGCTTTTCTCGCTGTGCTACATCAGCAAAACCCTGAACAGTTGTCGGTAAGTCATCCATCGACTGCACACAGTATTCAACGCTAAAGTTATCAACGAACTTGCCCATTAACGCTTCGTCTAACATCGGTGCTAGCTCAGGTCGAATAATCAATACCGCTTTGGAAAATCCAGCCTTATAAGCACTTTTTAATGAAAGCTCCAACATGGTTTCACCATTAGGACCTAGCTCTGCAAGCTGCTTATCACCGCCAAACCGGCTTCCCAATCCTGCCGCTAAAATCACTAAGGTTAATGCTTGTTCGCTGTTACTCATCAAATTACTTGTCTCTCTAACAGATGCTAAGCAGCATCACAATAAGGCGAAGAAGTTTAAAGACTCTATTTCGCAATATCCAGCCTTATTGGCTAAACGAACTTTTAGCTCTATAGCTTTTTCTTATAAATAATCTCTAAAGGCTGCAACTTTACCCAATGCAGCTTGGCTGCCTTTAAGACTAAAGTTATAACCACAAAGACTCACGTTGCCTCTGCGCGCCATATCAATAACAATTGCTTCGGTATCTAGCGGAGAAAAACGTGCTTCTGTGCCAGTATCTGCAAGTAAATTAACAACCAGTGGTCTATATTCAGTGCCATTGTTAAAGCGCAAGCGCGAACAGGTTCTATCACCTTTAGCTGTAGCTAATGACCATAGATTTTCAGGTGCACCGCTATCCCCTAACCAGCGCATAATTAGTACATCATCTTCCAGCGCTAAACTAAAATCATCAGGCATCGCAGTTGATATTCGCTCAACTTTTGCCTCGGTTATCACTTGGTCATCAGCTACGCTGAGATTGACATCTTCTTGTTCTGAACTTGGTATTAATGTCCAAAGGCTAATCAACAGCATACTGCCGACAATGCCACCTGCACCGATTAAAACGCCTTTCTTGTTTGCTTCAATAAATTGCTGCAATTGCCCTAAAGCTGGTTGTGCTTGTCTGCTGCCACGGTGACGGCGATGCTGAGCAAGCCTATCCTGCTGATAAGTATTGTTTGCTGGCTCAGCATTCGAGCTAGGCTGTGTATCAAACTTAGCTCTGCTCTCTGTTTCAGTACTAGTTGCTGCGCTTCTTTGAACATCTGCAGAATAATCAACGACATCAGCGTTTTCATCGCTGGCGTTAATAGCTGCAGAAAAACTTGGCTCCCCACCACCTAATGTTGGCTCAACTCGGCTACGCTGATTTTCTTTACGCATAGGGCGAGCTGTTTCTTTCATTTCAACAGGCCCCGAATAACCTTGCACGTAGTCAGCATTGCTTATAGCTGGCTGAATTGCCAAATAACCAATAGTGAGCACAGCTAAAAGCAAAAAGGTTAATAACAGCATCATGCTCTGAATATGCACTAAGGTGATGATGACTAATATAAAAGGTAATAGAGTCACTAAAGTAAACAGTGCAGGTTTACCGCTATCTCGCAATCGGCGTAGGCTGGTTAACGCTAGAATAGGAGCCAGCACCAACGCCGGAACGTATAACAAACCGCTTGGACCAATGAGCGCCACAGATATAAATAAAGCTAAATAAATCAAACTACTGATTACAGAGAAACGCTTACTATTATCTAAACCTACAACACAAAAAAGCGATTTTATTTGCATACAACTACCACCCTAAAAATTCCTATAATAAATCTGCATTACAACTCCATATGCGATAACGCAGCCTTTTTATGCTCAGGCGAAAGCACAAAATCGAATGGGTTAGCCTACCGAATTTAACGCTTAATGTCAGTGTTTTCGGACAATAAACTCAAAGATGCTGAATAAGCTAAACCCCGCTGTAGCTCAGAAAAACCAAACTAAGCTTTGTAATAAATTCATCTGTGACTAGCACAAATATCACCCTAGGCTGTATAATGGCTCGCTTAATCTTTTACCCGCACAATTTTAAGTTCGCAGTAGTTATTAATAGTACTTAAACTTGGGCACACATCGGATACAGCAGCTAATGACCGCTCGCGGAAACCTATTTATCGTCTCGGCGCCAAGTGGCGCAGGTAAATCATCGCTTATTTCAGCCCTATTAAGGGATCAACCTGTAGATATGCAAGTTTCAGTTTCGCACACCACAAGACAACCTCGTCCAGGTGAAGAAAACGGTCAACATTATCACTTCGTATCTCAAGATGAGTTCAAGAGCTTAATCGCCGATAACGCATTTTTTGAATGGGCTGAAGTATTCGGTAACTATTATGGCACTTCACGTGTCACGATTGAGCAAACGCTAGCAAAAGGTATCGACGTATTTTTAGATATCGACTGGCAAGGCGCGCAGCAAGTTAAAGAGCTAATGCCTGAATCTATTGGCGTTTTTATTTTACCTCCATCAAAAACAGAATTAGAACGCCGCCTAACCGGCCGCGGACAAGACAGCGCTGAAGTGATTGCAGGCCGTATGGCTCAAGCAGTTTCAGAGATGTCACACTACAATGAATATGACTTCGTTATAGTGAACGATGATTTCGACAAAGCATTGGCCGATCTTTTGGCGATCATTCGCAGCCAAAGATTAACCTCTGCTAGCCAAATTCATACGCAGAATGGTATGATTAAAGATCTGTTGGCAGGCTAACTGTCTTCATGTACAATTTTGCGTCATTTTTTCAATCGATAAAACACTGGAGTTTCCAAACATGGCTCGCGTAACTGTAGAAGATGCCGTAAACCAAATCGGCAACCGTTTTGATATGATTCTGGTTGCAGCGCGTCGTGCTCGCCAAATCGCTGTTCAGGGTAAAGACCCTATGGTTGAAGAAGAGAACGACAAGCCAACGGTTATCGCACTTCGCGAAATCGAATTAGGTTTAGTCACAGCTGATACTTTGGATGCCGATGAGCGCCAAACAGTTCGTGAACGTGAAGCAGCTGAAATCGCTGCTGTTGCTGCCATCGCTGAAGGCCGCAACGCTATATAAGGAGTGTAGTCACTTGTATCTGTTTGAAGGTCTCAAGGAGTCTGCTTCAGGTTATTTAGAATCTGAACAGGTAGAATTACTCAAGCAGGCCTATCAGGTGGCGCGTGATGCCCATGAAGGTCAGATGCGCACGAGTGGCGAACCTTATATTACCCACCCGGTTGCGGTTGCCCGCATCCTGGCCGATATGCGTCTCGATCATGAGACGCTTATGGCCGCACTCTTGCACGACACTATCGAAGACACCCCTGTTACCAAAGAAGAATTAGCCGAGCTATTTGGCGAGTCTATTGCTGAGCTGGTAGAAGGTGTATCTAAGCTAGATAAGCTTAAATTTCGCGACAAGAAAGAAGCTCAAGCTGAAAACTTCCGCAAAATGATGATGGCGATGACCCAAGATATTCGCGTTATCTTAATCAAGCTAGCCGATAGAACCCACAATATGCGTACATTAGGTGCCTTGCGCCCTGATAAACGTCGCCGTATTGCCCGAGAAACGCTCGAGATCTACGCCCCTATCGCCAACCGTCTTGGTATTCATAATATTAAGAGCGAGTTAGAAGATTTAGGTTTCCATGCCTATTATCCAATGCGATATCGCGTACTTAAAGAAGTGGTTAAGGCCGCTCGTGGTAATCGCAAAGAACTGATTCAAAGTATCGAAGCTGCAATTGAAACTCGCCTCGAAGACACTGGCCTACAAGGTGCTGTCAAAGGTCGTGAGAAAAACCTTTATTCCATCTACAACAAGATGCGCAATAAAGAACTGCAATTCCAAGAAGTCATGGATATCTATGCCTTCAGAGTCATCGTTGACTCTATCGATACCTGTTACCGCGTTATGGGTGCCATGCATGGCCTTTACAAGCCGCATCCTGGTCGCTTTAAAGATTATATAGCCATCCCTAAAGCCAACGGCTATCAGTCATTACATACTTCGCTTTTTGGTCCTCACGGCGTACCGGTTGAGATCCAGATCCGTACCGAAGATATGGACCAAATGGCAGATAAAGGGGTCGCGGCTCACTGGCTGTATAAAAAAGGCAGCTCAGCAGAGCAAGGCACGACAACACAAGTACGTGCCCGTAAGTGGATGCAAAGCTTGCTCGAATTGCAGCAAAGCGCCAGCACCTCTTTTGAATTCGTTGAAAACTTTAAGACTGAACTCTTCCCGGAAGAGATTTACGTATTCACCCCTGAAGGCCGCATTTTAGAGCTACCAGTGGGCGCAACACCTGTCGACTTTGCTTACGAAGTCCATACAGACGTAGGTAATACCTGTGTTGGTGCCAAAGTGAATCGCCAAGCTTACCCATTAAGTCAGCCTCTTATCTCCGGCCAAACCGTAGAGATTATTACTGCAAACGGCGCTCGCCCAAATGCGGCATGGCTTAACTTTGTAGTAACCGGTAAAGCTCGCGCAAAAATCCGTCAGTTACTGAAGAGCCTGAAAGAAGACGATGCCATTTTATTAGGTAAGCGTTTACTTAATCATGCTTTAGGTGAAACTAAGCTAGATAGCTTATCAGCAGAACAGATTGAAAAAGTCGTCAAAGATACCAAGCATGAAACTCTTGATGCACTGCTAGCCGATATTGGTTTAGGCAACGCTATGAGTATTGTGATTGCCCAGCGCCTGCGCGGCGATCAAGTTGATACTGAAGAGCACAAAGAAACCCATACCATGCCAATTCGTGGCGCTGAAGGTATGTTGGTCACCTTTGCTAATTGTTGTCGCCCAATTCCAGGCGATGCAGTTATTGCCCATGTAAGCCCAGGTAAAGGCCTAGTGGTACACATGGAAAGCTGTGCCAATATACGCGGTTATCAAGGCGAGCCTGATAAGTATATTCCTGTGCAATGGGACAGCGCTGAAGGCGTTGAATACCAAGCCAATTTGCGAGTGGAAATTGTTAATCACCAAGGCGCGCTTGCAAAAATCACTTCGATTGTGGCTGCAGAAGGCTCAAATATTCATAACTTGACCACAGAAGAACGTGACGGACGAGTATTCCTCATCAACCTGCGTATTTCTGTGCGTGACCGTATCCATTTAGCTAACGTAATGCGCCGTATCAGGGTATTACCTGAAGTATTACGTACATCTAGGAATCGCTAACTCACTATTGTACTCAGTTAAAACAAGGACAGATCATGGCAGAAAAAATCATTATCGCGACCGCTAAAGCGCCACAAGCAATTGGCACATACTCTCAAGCAGTTAAAGTGGGTAGCACGGTTTATTTATCAGGTCAGATCCCCCTTGTTGCAGAAACAATGGAAATCGTTAGCGATGAGTTTGAAGCGCAAGTTGTACAGGTATTTGAAAACCTAACAGCGGTATGTGAAGCTGCAGGTGGTTCACTAAGCGATATCGTAAAGCTGAATATCTTTATGACGGACCTAAGTAACTTCGCTACAGTAAACGAAATTATGGGTCGTTATTTTGAACAGCCTTATCCAGCTCGTGCAGCAATCGGTGTGAAACAATTGCCGAAAGACTCACTTGTGGAAATGGATGGAGTGATGGAGATCTAATCTACTATCACTTTATCAATTGGGCGCTTAGGCGCCCATTTTATTTTTAAAACCGTTTATTTAATACCACACTAATTTAGAAGCCAACCATGAGTCCTGAACGTTTTGCCCGCATCAATCAGATGCTTGATAATCGCCAACCCGACCTTACCGTTTGCTTAGATACAGTGCACAAAGGCAACAATATTGCTGCTGTATTGCGCACCGCTGATGCCGCAGGGATCCACGAAGTTCATGCGGTATGGTCAGATCTTGAAATGCGCGTATCGGGTAACACCGCCTCCGGTAGCCAGCAATGGGTTAAGACTCGCGTGCATCACACCATGGCAGAAGCTGTTGCTGAGTTTCGTGCTAAAGATATGCAAATTCTAGCGACGACGTTTTCAGATACTGCGGTTGATTTCAGAGAAATTGATTACACCAAACCTACAGTTATCATTATGGGTAATGAGCGCGATGGCGTTAGCCCTGAAGGCATAGCGGCTGCAGACCAGCACATCATTATCCCAATGATCGGCATGGTGCAATCGCTAAACGTATCAGTAGCTTCCGCACTGATCATGTATGAAGCTCAGCGACAACGCACTGAAGCGGGTATGTACGGCACTCGTAAGCTTGATGATGCTTACTGCCAAACTAAATTGTTCGAACAGGGCCACCCAATTTATGCTAAAGCCTGTCGCCGTAAAAAACTGCCATACCCAGCAGTTGATGAAAGCGGTCAAATTGTTGCTGATGAAGATTGGTGGCAAAAAATGCGCGCCCCATCAGACGAAGAAGAATAAATCCTTCTAGGCCCAGCGCTCACTCCTGCAGCGCTGGGTTACAATATTTTCAAGCTCACCCACTTATATCTCCCCCCCCTCAGCTCAAACATCTGCTTTTCCCATATAAACAAAAATGTAACACCCGTTTGAAAAAGTTTGTCTTAGATCACGTTTTTCGCCATACTCAAGATAAAACCAGCTTATTAAACGAACGATTAAAACAACTATATAGATATAAGCTGAATTGGAATCAACAATAATCAATATGGAATTGCGATGGAATCTTCTATGAAAACCCCAATTGAGATGCTTGAACATTGGGTTGAAAAACAAGGCGATCAAGTTTATCTAAAGCAACCAATTGATGGTCAATACAAGACGTTCACTTGGCGCGACGTACAAACTAAAATGCAACAGATTGCTGGCGCATTAAGACACCTTGGCCTCAACCCAGGCGACAAAGTTGCCGTTCTTTCTAAAAACTGTGCCGAATGGTTTATTACCGACTTAGCCCTAATGCATGGCGGTTACATTAGCGTACCTATCTATCCAACAGCCAATGCCGATACCATTCGCTACACCCTAGAGCACAGCGAAGCTAAAGCGATTTTTATCGGTAAACTCGACTACTGGGCTGACCAAGAAGCCGGTGTTGGCGGCGACATTCTACGTCTTGCTATGCCTTATGACACCATGCCGTCGCAGTATCATTGGGATAAAATACTCCACATGGGTCAACCATTAATTGATGCGCCGCTACCAACGGCCGAGCAAATCATGACCATTATCTACACCTCAGGCTCAACTGGTAAACCTAAAGGTGCTATTCAAAATTTTGCTAGCTACGCTTGGACTTGTACTGCGGTAGTGCGCGATCTAAAAACGGATGTTGAAGACAGACTACTGTCTTATTTGCCACTGGCGCATATTACCGAGCGTGTCGCGATTCAGGGCTCGTCATTTTATTCAGGCAGCAGTGTCGCATTTGTCGAGAGTCTAGATAGCTTTGTTGCCGATGTGCAGCGCGCTAGGCCAACGGTATTCTTCTCCGTTCCGCGCCTATGGAGCTTATTCCAGAAAAACATCATCGACAAAATCGGCTATAGCAAGCTTAACTTTTTGCTAAAGGTGCCCATTGTTAGTGGCATAGTGAAACGTAAAATCCATCAAGGTTTAGGACTCGAGCATTGCCATTTATTAGGCTCAGGTTCTGCACCTATTCCACCATCACTGGTTGAGTGGTATCACAAAATTGGCCTCAATATCTCAGAGGCTTGGGGCATGACCGAAAACTGTGCTTACTCGATTATCAATCACCCATTTGATGCCAGTAAAATTGGCTCGGTTGGCCGCGCAGTCGAGGGCTGTGAAGCCAAGCAGTCAGATGTTGGTGAGCTGCTAGTTAAAAGCCCTGGGCTTATGCAAGGCTACTACAAGCAGGAAGAAGAGAGTGCTAAGTGCTTTGATGAAGAAGGCTTCTTCCACACTGGTGATTTATGCTCTATTGACGAACAAGGCAACGTTAGCATAACTGGCCGCGTGAAAGACAATTTCAAAACAGCCAAAGGTAAGTATGTTGCGCCAGTGCCAATTGAGCGCAAGCTTGCACAAGATCCCCACGTAGAGATGATTTGTGTTATCGGTTCAGGCTTACCGCACCCAATTGCTTTAGTGCAACTGTCTGAAGGCGCAGCACTGCAACCTAGAGAAGAAGTGCGAGCATCGCTAAAAGACACTGTTGATGCGGTGAATCCACATCTTGAATCACACGAAACCGTTGATGCCATAGTTATTGTGAGCGAGCCATGGGATGTAGAAAATGATGTCCTCACGCCAACACTTAAAATTAAGCGCCATGTACTCGAGAAAAACTTTAGCGAAAAGGTTGATGGGATCCGCGGCGGTAAAGTTTGCTGGGAAGATGAAATCTAAGCATGAGTTAGCGCTACCGAGCAGTTATAACGGCACACTTTAAAGTGTGCCGTATTTATATCTGACAAATAATCACCAATTAACTAAATTTAATGCATTAGAAACCAGTTTTTGATTGCGCAATTTGTGAAAGAAACTATTCTTGCCATCCTTTCAGCGAAATCCAATTTATAGAGTTAACCATGCTAATTTTTATGTCGATACTCGGCGGCTTTTTGATTCTTACGCTAGGCGCAGAAGCCTTAGTAAGAGGAGCAAGCCAAATAGCCCTAAAATTAGGGCTTACACCACTTATTATTGGTTTAACCATTGTTGCCTTTGGTACCAGCGCCCCTGAACTAGCAGTAAGCGTAAAGTCAGCTATTGCAGGTAATAGCGGTATCGCCTTAGGTAACGTGATTGGCTCTAACATTGCCAACATTGGCCTAATCTTAGGTATCACAGCACTTATTCGCCCAATCAAGATTGAATCGCAAATGGTACGTCGCGATATTCCAATCATGATTGCTGCATCACTACTATTCTGGAGTCTGCTACTCGATGGTGGTTTAAGCTTCTGGGATGGTGCGATTCTGTCTGCATTACTTGTGGCTTACTTAACATTCAGCTACTTCACTGCAGAAAAACAAACTGACGATGATGTTGAAGATACCAAGCAAAACCCATTGCTATCAGTGCTATTTATCGTTATTGGTATCAGCATGTTAGTCGGCGGCGGTATCTTATTTGTAGATGGCGCAGTGGCTATGGCTAAGTCATTTGGCATCAGCGAAGTGATTATCGGTCTAACAATCGTAGCAATAGGTACCAGTATGCCAGAGCTAGTGACTTCTATCGTTGCCGCACTTAAAGGTCAAAGTGACATCGCAATTGGTAACGTTGTTGGTTCAAACCTATTCAATATTTTGGGTATTTTAGGTGTGACTGCACTTATTCATCCAATTGTTGGTAGCGAAATTAGCAACCTAGACTGGATTGCGATGATTGCCTTTGCAGTTATCTTGCTGCCGTTTGCTTACACAGGTCTGCGCATTGGTCGCCGTGAAGCAGCACTACTTGTACTGGGTTATGTCGCGTACATCGGCTACTTGGTTGCTCAAGTTTAAGCAATAACCACTGGCTAAAAAGCTAAATAGAAATGGCCTAATGTGCACTGCACCTTAGGCCATTTTTTTATGCTGTAAATCGTAAAAATGACAAATGTCATCCTAAACTGGTGACGTTTGTGTCTGCATTTATCCTTAGCAATCTTCAATACTAGAGCCGTACCCAAACATACCTACCGCAACAAAAGGTAGGCATGACACTCAAATGGAGATTGATATGAAAACTTTATTCTTTACAGCGTCACTGGCTCTTTCATCCGCTCTTAGTAGCCAACTTGCCAATGCTGAAAGCATTGAAAATATTGATGCAGCAGCCAATCAAATGGATGTAAACACGCTCAAAAGCTATAGCCAACAAGGTGCTGACTACCAACAAGCTTATGCAAACTATCGCTTAGCCATTACAGCCAATATTGTAGGCCAGCCAACGTTAGCTGTGAGCGCATTGGAAGATGCTAAAACAACCTTAGAGAACCTCACTAGCACCAGCAGCACCGCCGATAGCCTTGCATTACTTTCATCAGTGTATGGCATGCTTATCGCGTTCGATAACGGCAAAGCCGCTACCTATGGTCCCAAGGCTGGCAAAGCACTAGCTCAAGCCAAACAACTTGAGCCTAATAATCCAAGGATCACGCTAGTTGAAGCTATTTCGGCCTTTAACACACCCACAATGTACGGCGGTAGTATGCAGCGTGCAGCAGACTTAGCCAGTCAAGCTATTGAACTTTATGCCAATCCTTGCGATAACATCTGTTGGGGGCATGCAGAGGCTTATACTTGGCGCGGCCTAGCAAAGCAAAATCTAGGTGATTTAGAGGGCGCTATCGCTGATTGGAATACGGCATTAACGGTTGAATCTGACTACGCTTGGGCACAGTTTCTTTTACAGCAAAACACTCAACAAAACGCTAAAAGATAACCGTATATTTGAGTCAAAAGATGACAAATCGTAAATGGAGAGCGCCGCGAACACAGCGCTCTCCAGCTAAAAGGAATTAATTATGGCGCAAGACATACCAAACCCAGCAAGCAAAACAGAAGACAAGTATGCATGGGTCTATTTAATCAATTTAGTTTTCTACTTTATTCCCTATTTCATTATCGATATGCCACTGTGGCAAATTCTGCTTAGCTTAGCCGCATTAATCCCTTTTGTTTATTGCTACTACTGGGCTTACCGTAGCACTAGCAGCCAAGCACATCTGCCGATATTAGCGATAATAACCATTGCTATTGCTGTAACGCCAATAAACACCGGCTCGTTATCTCTGTTTACTTTTGCCGGATTTTTTATTGGTTTCTTTTACCCGTTACGTAAAGCAGTACTCTGTATCGCAGCGCTTATTGCGACCCTATTTTTGCTCAATATGAGTCTTAACTTCGATCATTACTATTGGGCTATTTATGGCGCAGCGCTGCTCGCAGGTGTCAGCCTTTTTGGAGTAGTTGAGCGTAACCGTATTGAAAATAAATGTAAGCAGCAAAAAAGCCAAGATGAAATCCACCAATTAGCGACTATGTTAGAGCGAGAGAGGATCGCCCGCGATCTGCACGACATCATGGGTCATAGCTTATCGTCTATTTCACTCAAAGCTGAGCTTGCAGAAAAGCTACTTGCAAAAGACGATATTGAACAAGCCAAACTACAACTTGCCGAACTCAATAGCATAGCCCGCGATAGTCTAAGCCAAATTCGTCAAACCGTATCCGGTTATAAACATAAAGGCCTCGTAGCCAGCGTAACCGGCTTATGCCAAACTTTACGTGATAAAGGCTTAAGCGTAACGTTAGAGGGCGAAATACCAAGCCTAAGCCCTGAACTTGAAACTCATTTAATTCTCAGTTTAACCGAGCTGTGCAATAACATTATTCGCCATAGCCAAGCTCAAGAATGTAGTTTGCGGTTCAGCCAGAATAAACAACAAACCATTATTCAAATCACTGACAATGGCCAACCAGACAGTGTTAACCAAGGCAATGGATTAAATGGTATTCGAGAGCGTTTGCAACAGTTTCAAGGTACGCTCACTTGGGACTTAAGCCAGCAATGCCAATTTACCATCACCCTGCCACAGCAAGGATAGCAGTAATAATGAAAATACTATTAGCCGAAGATCAAGCCATGGTAAGGGGAGCTTTAAGTGCACTGCTGGGCTTAAGTGGCGAATTTGATGTGGTACAAGCTCCCGATGGAGACGCTGCATTATCCTTACTAAAACACCACCAATTTGACCTGTTACTCACAGATATTGAGATGCCAGGTCTCACAGGGCTAGAACTAGCAACTTGGTGCCAAACCAATAAGCCTGAATTAAAAATCGTCATCATCACTACTTTTGGCCGTGCCGGTTACATTAAGCGTGCAATAGAATCTGGAGTTGGTGGATTCTTACTAAAAGATGCCCCATCAGATACCTTGATTGCCGCCATCAACCAAGTCATGGCAGGCAAGCGGGTAATCGACCCCGAACTTGCGATTATGGCGATAGGTGAGCAAGATCCACTCAATGATAAAGAGCGCCGTGCACTAAGGTTAGCCGCAGAAGGCAAAAGTACAGCTGATATAGCAAGCACACTGTTTATTGCCGAAGGAACCGTAAGAAATTATCTTAGTGAGGCCATGAGTAAGTTACATGCCACTAACCGCATTGACGCGGCAAGAATTGCCAAACAAAAGGGTTGGTTATAATAAGAAACTATCAAATTTGCGTAAACTTATAACTCTGATAATATATGTATAAATTTACAGTGTTTGAGCACTAACCTTTTGCAAAGACTCGACCTCGTCCCTATTACAGCTCTCAAAGGCGTCGCTAAAAAGATGGCCGAGAGATTAGCAAAGCTGAGTATAACAACAGTGCAAGATCTGTTGTTTCATCTGCCGCTGCGCTATGAGGACCGCACTCAAGTCTACCCTATTGCCTCACTCTATCCCGGCAGCTACGGCACCATTGAAGCCGTTATCCAGTCAAGCCAGATTATTCAAGGCCGCAAACGCATGCTCACATGCACCGTGCGCGATGATAGCGGCAGCCTGACTCTTCGCTTCTTTAATTTCTCTGTTGCTCAGCGTAATGGGCTGCAAATAGGCATGACTATTCGTGCCTATGGTGAAATCCGCCGCAGTAACCATGGCGTTGAAATCATTCATCCAGAATACAAGCTAATTGCCGCTGGTGAAGATCTGCAGTTGAGCGACACACTTACGCCAGTCTACCCAACTACCGAAGGGTTAAAGCAAGCAAGCTGGATAAAACTGACTGAGCAAGCCTTAGCTATGCTAGATGATGGTGGTTTATCTGAGCTACTACCCGCCAACTTGCAACCCAATAATTTAGATTTGAAGCAGGCGCTGCAAATTTTGCATCGCCCTAATAATCAAGTCTCACTATTTGAGTTAGAGCAAGGTACTCACCCTGCTCAGCAACGGCTAATTCAAGAAGAGTTATTGGCCCACAACTTGAGTATGTTACGCCTGCGCCAGCGCAGTAATCGCGACCATGCAGTGAGCATGAATGCCACAGGTCAATTACTGAATCCATTTTTAGCATCGTTGCCATTTAAACCCACTGGTGCGCAGCAAAGAGTGGTTGCCGATATTGGCCGCGATCTAGAAAAAGCCGAACCAATGATGCGCCTAGTACAAGGTGATGTTGGCTCAGGTAAAACCTTAGTTGCCGCACTAGCAGCCCTGCAAGCAATTGAAAGTGGCTATCAAGTTGCCATGATGGCGCCAACCGAACTATTAGCCGAGCAGCATGCGATTAATTTTGCCGCATGGTTTGAACCTTTGGGCTTAAAAGTCGGCTGGCTCGCCGGTAAGTTAAAAGGCAAGGCCAGAGCGCAATCATTGGCTGATATTGAATCTGGTGACGCGCATATTGTGATAGGCACTCATGCTATTTTCCAACAGCAAGTGGTGTTCAATAAGCTCGCCTTAATTATTATCGATGAGCAACACAGGTTTGGTGTACATCAGCGTTTAGGCTTGCGTGAAAAAGGCATTAGCCAAGGCTTTCACCCGCATCAGTTAATTATGACAGCAACGCCCATTCCGCGAACGCTGGCAATGACTGCTTATGCCGATCTCGATACTTCAATTATCGACGAACTACCTCCTGGACGTACTCCTGTCACCACAGTTGCGATTTCAGATCAGCGCCGAGAAGAGATCATCGACCGAGTCAGACAAGCTGCGATTAATGATAAGCGCCAAGCCTACTGGGTTTGTACCTTAATTGAAGAGTCTGAAGTACTGGAATGCCAAGCGGCAGAAGATACCGCAGAAGAGCTAAAGCGTGCACTGCCTGAGCTAAAAATCGGCTTAGTGCATGGTCGGATGAAACCTGCGGAAAAACAGCAGATCATGGCAGATTTTAAAGCCGGTGAACTCAACTTATTGGTTGCCACTACGGTAATTGAAGTCGGTGTGGATGTACCTAACGCCAGCTTAATGATTATTGAAAACCCTGAGCGTTTAGGCCTAGCTCAACTACATCAGCTACGTGGTCGTGTTGGCCGCGGGGCCATTGCCAGCCACTGTGTACTGCTTTATAAAGCGCCGCTGTCTGCAACAGCGACTAAACGGCTTGGGGTACTCAGACAGAGTAATGATGGTTTTGTTATCGCTCAGCAAGATTTAGAGATCCGCGGCCCGGGTGAGGTACTCGGTACTAAACAAACCGGTATTGCCGACATGAAAATCGCTGACTTAATGCGCGATCAAGCACTTATACCACACGTTCAAAAACTGGCTGCCCATGTCATGCAGCAGGCACCAGAGAGCGTAGATGCTATTATTCAACGCTGGCTTGGTGATAGAGAACAATTTGTACAAGCGTAAAGTGCTAATTTTGTAAGCTTTTGAAATTAAATATACTTAATACAGCTTCTGCCTATAGACAATCTGTTGGATTTTTGCAAAATGGATTGAAACTGTATTTTTATTATTAGTCGTATCACTGCGCTGGCGCAGAGGAGTTAACATGCAACTCAGTCAAGAAGATAGAATTTCCCCACAAGAAAAAAGTTCAGGCACCAATGGATTAGCGATTATCGCTATCATTGCGGTTGTGGCGCTATCGGCAGGCGGCTACTACTATCTCAGCGGCAATGAAAAAGCCGAAGAGCCACAAATTATTGCACCTGTAGTGATCCCTGACCCACTTCCAGCAGAGCCGCTTGAAACAGAAGCTGTGCCTGAGCCTGAGGTGGTTGAAGTTATTCCTGAGCCGGTGCAACTTCCAGAAGTAGAGCCAACGCCAGAGCCGGAACCACTGCCAGCACTCGGCGACAGTGATGCTTATGTGCAGCAGCAAGTAACTGCCGTTGCCGACGGCATGGCTATTGAACCACTTCTAATTGAAGACAATGTTATTCGTCAATTTGTGGTATTCGTTGATAACCTAGCTCAAGGTGAACTCGCGCGTAAAGTGAGCCCACTAAAATCACCAAGCACCAGCTTTACCGCATCTGATATTGCCAATAAGACCTATATCAACCCGGACAGCTACCACAGATATGACCTATACGCCGACTTTTTAGCTAGCCTTAACGATGAAGAACTAGCGAAAACATACAAAAAAGTAACGCCACTGCTAAACGAAGCGTTCGCCGAGCTAGGTTACAACCGAACTTCATTTGACGAGCGAATGCAACAGGCCATTGAAGTGATGCTAGATGCACCAATTATCGAACAACCAATCGAACTAGATGGTGTTAGTGTTAACTACCAATTTGTTGATCCAAAGCTTGAAGCACTGCCAAACGCGCAAAAGCTGATGGTCCGCATGGGTCCAGAGAACGCTCGTAAAGTTAAGTCAGCACTTCGTCGCCTGCAAAAGCAGCTGAACTAAAGCCAATCTTAATCCACTCCAATACCTAGGCGCTTAATCTAAAGCGCCTAGGTTAAATCAACAGCATTTAACCTAATCCCTACTTCTTAGTATCAAACGTATCGCAAAAGGGCTTATTACACTCAGCCTATATGATGTAGAATAGCCACTGTTAACGTTATTGTGCCTAGATACGCCAAGCTACAAGCCGTTTCAAAGCCAAATAATTTTTCTACTAGTAGGGGCAATACGAAAGGATATTCGTATCTGGGGCAGTGCATTTGAAGTTCAGCATTCTTTCATGGGGCGCTTGGTCGCCACATTACCAACAAGCCTCTGAATGGCTAAATTGGCCAGACAGAGCCTCTGACGATCCAGCACTAAAGCCTGCTGTGCCTAAACTTGCTCATATACCAGCAATGCAGCGCAGACGCCTTAGCAAGCTCACCAAAATCATTCTTGAAGCCGTACATCAATGCGCACCTAACGAGCAATGTCGTAGCATTTTTGCTTCGCAGCACGGTGAGATTAACCGCACAATCAGCTTGCTAAATGACATTGTTGATGGCGCACCGCTATCCCCTACTGGATTTAGCCAATCAGTCCACAATACTGCGAGTGGCATCTTTAGCATTTTCAGCCATAACCGTGCTGCCTCGACTTCGATTGCTGCTGGCAACAATACTTTTTCTCAGGCCTTTATTGAAGCCTTTGCTCAACTTCACGCCAATCCTGAGCCGTTATTACTGGTGTATGCCGACGAGCCAGTACCGCAAGTTTACAGTCAATTTGCATCTCAACCTGAGTGGCCTATTGCTATCGCGTTTGTGCTAGCGCCAGCGGATTATCAACAAGATGCCTTAGCAACTATCAAGCTAACACCTGCAGCGCTTGCTGGTAACAATGCTGAGCAGCTTAACTATGGTGAATTACTGGCAAGCCTTGCAGCTAAAAAACAACTAACGGGTCTACTTTCAGGTTGGCACTGGGAGCTTAATTGTGACTAAAGCTGCAGTTGAAAAAGCCCCAGAATACAGACAACCTCGAGCGCCAAAGTTAACCGGAATCGCTTATGTTCCACGCTGGGTTGGTGGCACTCTTTGCTATATGTCATTTGGCTTAGGTGGCCTGTTAAGCTCACTGACCATATTGCCTGTTTTAAGATTTTGGCCTGGTACACGCCAGCAACGTATTGAGCGCGTGCAACGCGCGGTGCACATCATGTTTAAAGGCTTTGTCCGCATGATGAGTTGGGTTGGGTTAATCAGCGTCAAATACCAAGATATTAGCCGCTTAAGTAACGCAAAAGGCATGATAGTTACCGCAAATCATCCGACCTTGATTGATGTGGTGGTGCTGATAAGCTTGATGCCTAATGCCGGCTGCATTGTTAAACAAGGGCTATGGCGTAACCCATTTTTACGTGGTGTCGTTTCTTGTGCTGGTTACATACCTAATCGCGGCGCCGAACTGTTACTCGAGGACTGTAAATCGGTATTAGAGCGCGGTACTAACCTGATTATTTTCCCTGAAGGGACTCGCACCGTTATTGGTGAGAAAATTAATCCATTTGCCCGTGGCGCAGCCAATATCACCCTACGTACTCGTAGTGATCTTTTGCCGGTATTTTTAAAAACCAATACTGTTGGCTTTAGTAAACAGCAAAAGTGGTATCAGCTGCCAAGACGCACGATTGGAATTGATATCGAAATTGGCGAAACATTGCCATATTTGCGCTATGATGCTGCGGCAGGTGGCGACGCCAAAATGGCAAGACAGATGACTCGCGACCTAGAAAACTATTATAAACAACAATTAGATAGATACTTATGAGCTTAGATAACGAAATTAAACAACTGATCATCGACTGCCTTGATCTTGAAGACGTCAGTATCGATGATATCGACTCTGCAGCCCCGCTATTTGGTGAAGGCCTTGGGCTCGACTCAATTGACGCACTCGAGCTAGGCTTAGCCATTAAAAAGCAGTTTGATGTCAAAATTGAAGCTAACTCAGAAGCTACAAAACAGCACTTTTACAGTGTGGCTAGCTTAGTTAGCTTTATTGAGTCACAGCGAGCCTAGGAGGAATGATGCAAACTCGTGAACAAATCCTAGACATGCTGACCCAAATTCTTGTGGATGAGTTTGAGATTGATGCAGACGATATCACACTTGAAGCCTCTCTATATGAAGAGCTTGATTTAGACAGCATTGATGCCGTTGATTTAGTGATTAAGCTGCAACAAATGACAGGCAAGAAGATTAAGCCTGAAGAGTTTAAAGCGGTAAGAACCGTCAATGACGTTGTCAGCGCAATTGAAGGTTTAGTGCAAGACTAATGCGACTGTTTTTGCAAATAGTGACATCCATAGTCGTTATCGCTTATCCACTGGCGGTCTACTTTGGGCTGCACTATTTGCCAGCAGGCAGTATCGCCTTAGGCTTATGTGCTGTGTTAATCATTAGGTTGTTACTGCAGCAGCAACAGGTAAAAGCATTATTACTGCCTATTATCGTCGGTATCAGCCTCACAGCAGGCAGCTTTATCGCAAAACAAAATGACTGGCTATTGTATTACCCAGTTGTGATAAATCTGACCATGTTGAGCTTGTTTGGCTATTCACTCAAACATGGGCCGAGCATGATAGAAAGGTTAGCTCGACTCAAAGAGCCAGAGCTACCAGACGCAGCCATAGGCTACTTAAATCGTGTGACATTAATATGGTGTGGCCTGTTCATTTTTAATGGGGCAATGGCGCTTTATACCGCTCTATACACCAGCATCGAAACATGGACACTCTATAACGGCTTAATCGCCTACTTGCTCATTGGGTCGCTACTTGGTGGCGAATGGTTATATCGAACATTTTGGTTAAAAAAGTCATGACGAATTTACTAAAAGCTTGGTTAAGCCAAGGGCCTGTTGCACAGCAGTTGATTAGCTTTAATCACCACGACATTGTTACCGGCTCAGCCTTTTGCGCGCAAGTAAGTCAATTACACCAACAGTTAATTGAATCCGAAGAGCAGCGCTGGTTATTAAGCAGTGACAGCAGTGATCTATTTGCAGTAGGTCTGTGCGCCGGTCTATTAGCGGGTAAACAGGTGATCTTGCCAGCCAATACTCAAGCCGGCACCTTAAGCGAACTCACCCATGAGTACGACGGCGTGATGGCCAATATGCCTATCTGCGAAGGCAAAAGCTTTTTACGTCTCGATAAAGACCAAAACCCACCTGCTGGTAACTGGCCACAAGTGCAAAGTTACGGCAAGCTAGTGTTGTTTACTTCAGGTAGCAGCGGCAAGCCTAAGCGCGTCGTCAAAACCATTGACCAGCTTGATGCAGAGGTCAGTGTGCTTGAGCATACTTTTGCCCAGCACTTACCGCATTGCAGCGTAATATCTACCGTCTCTCACCAACACATCTATGGGTTATTGTTTAAGATCCTTTGGCCACTCGCGGCAAGTCGTCCGTTTTTAAGTGACTTAGTGGAATACCCTGAAACCTTAAGTTATTACGCTAATTTGTTTCCAAACTTATGCTTGATCAGTAGCCCTGCACAGCTGTCTCGACTACCTGATGCTCTAGACAACGAAAAGCAATTGCGCGCGCCAAGTTTAGTGTTTAGTTCTGGCGGGCCATTGAGCTTTGACGCTTCAAAAGCGCTAGCCAATTGCTACGGGCAACCACCTATCGAAGTCTTTGGCAGCACTGAAACCGGTGGTATAGCCTACCGCCGCCAACACCAAGCTAATGCCAGCTGGCAAACTTTTGCATCGATAGAGATCGCTCAAGCAGAATCCGATGGCGCACTTATGCTCAAATCCCCGTATTTGCCAGATAATGCTTGGCTTAAATGTGATGACAAAATTGAATTGCACAGCGATGGCAAATTTAGCCTGCAGGGCCGCTTAGACCGCATTATTAAAGTTGAAGAAAAACGCCTATCACTAGTGCAAATGGAATCTTTATTAGAAAGCCACCCTTGGGTATCTAAAGCGGCGTTAGTTATGCTGCAACAGCCAAGAGTTCAGCTTGGTGCAGCTATCGAGCTTTCTAAAGAGGGGGCGGCTCAGCTAGAAGCTAACGGTAAACTTGCACTAAATAATCAGTTAAAGCGCCACTTACTCAGCCAGTTTGAACGGGTAACTTTACCTAGACGTTGGCGCTACCCAGAAGCCCTACCTTTAGATCAGCAAGGTAAGCGGGTACAAACAAATATGTTAGCCCTATTTGATATCGACAAGTTTAAAAGCAAATGATTACATCAACTCTGCCGACCATTATTAGCTTTGCCAGCGAAGCCGATAGCGCCACTTGGCGACTGGATATTGCTGCCGATCTTAACTATTTCAATGGTCACTTTCCCGAGCACCCCGTATTACCTGGGGTTACTCAACTCGATTGGGCTATCAAGCTTGGCTGCGCTCACTTTGGTTATAACGTTAACGTAGCGACACTTGAAGTGCTTAAGTTCCAACAACTCATGCTACCCAACACTCAGGTTGATCTGATTGTGAGTCATAACGCAGCCAAACAAAAACTCACCTTTGCTTATAGTGATGGTGAAAAACGTTTTGCGTCGGGTCGAATCGCCCTCAATGGCGCTAACGATCCTGTAGCGGTGAGCAACTAATGCGTTTAGCTTTAGTGGTTCCAAACTATAATCATCGTGGCGCCATTGAGCGCACCCTAGAGGCTCTTGCAGCCTTTAATTTACCTTGCTACTTAGTTAACGATGGTAGCGATGACGAAACCCGCTTTTTATTGATCGAGCTGGCAGAAAAATATCCTTGGGTGACGTTACTGCATCACCCATACAATCGTGGTAAAGGGGCAGCGGTAATGACCGGCCTGCGTACTGCCTATGCCGATGGTTTTACCCATGCACTGCAAGTTGACGCAGATGGTCAGCATGACTTAGATGATATTCCGGCGATGATTGAGCGAGCAGAAGCTGCGCCAGAAGCCTTGATTTCAGGTTTACCGCAATACGATGAGTCCGTGCCTAAAGGTCGCTTATATGGCCGCTATATCACCCATTTCTGGGTGTGGATTGAAACCTTAAGCTTTGATATTAAAGACTCCATGTGTGGCTTTAGGATCTACCCACTTGCCGCCACTGAAAAGTTGTTTTTAAGCCATGCCCTGGGTGAGCGCATGGATTTTGATATCGAAGTCTTAGTACGTCTTTACTGGCAAGGGGTGCAGATTATTCACCTGCCTACCCGCGTCATCTACCCCGAAGACGGTGTCAGCCATTTTCAAGGACTTAAAGATAATGTGCGGATCTCTTTAATGCACAGCAAGTTATTTTTCGGCATGTTGTGGCGTCAACCTAAACGGCTTTTACAGTCGATAAAGCAGCTATTCACCGCCTCAAATCAAAATAAGCATTGGTCTAATATGACCGAGCGCGGCAGTTACTGGGGAATCAAGCTGATCGCCGAAAGTTACCGTCTTGGCGGACACTGGTTATGCCGTGCCATTATGTACCCAGTAATAGTGTATTTCTTTATTACTGGTAGCACTGCTAGAGCTGCATCACTGCAGTTTCTAGAGCATGTAAAACAGCAGCAGCCTGATCATCCACAATTAAGTGACCCCCTAAGTTGGCGTGACAGCCTAAAACACTTCTTCGCTTTTGGTAACGCAGCCCTCGATAGAATCGACGCATGGTGCGACCGCATTAAGCTAGAACAGGTGGACTTTCCAAACCGTGAAATGCTCGCAAACGAGCTTGCAGCCGGAAATGGTGCAGTGTTGCTAGTATCGCACTTAGGTAATTTGGAGCTGTGCCGCGCAATTTCAATCCACCAGCGCAAAGTAAAAGTTAACGTGATGGTGCTGACTGAAAATGCTGAAAACTTTAACCGAGTACTAAAGCAACTTAATCCAGACAGTGCACTCAACCTTATCCAAGTCACCGAACTTGGGCCCAGCACCTCAATGTTACTGCAGCAAAAAATTGAGAATGGAGAACTGGTGGTAATAGCCGGCGATCGCACCTCATCGCAAACAGCGGGTCGGGTAATTTACCAAGACTTTTTAGGCGAGCAAGCGCCGTTTCCCCAAGGGCCTTTTATATTAGCCGGCCTATTAGACTGCCCGGTGTATACCATGTTCTGCCTGCGCCAAAATGGTCGTTACCATGTGCATTTAGAGCATTTTGCCGACAGCTTAAAAGGCACAAGGGCAGGCCGTGCAGAACGTATCGATCAAGCAGTAAATGAATTTAGCACTCGCTTAGCGCGTCATGCATTAAGTGAACCGCTGCAATGGTTTAATTTTTATGATTTTTGGCGTAAAGATGAGCAAGCACAACGAACCCACGCCAATAGTAGTGATTGCAGTAATGACTGCAATAGCAAAGGACAAGCAAGCAAATGACCCAAGATACAACACCTCAGCCACAGTCGGTAGAATTTGGCTATAACAGCCTATCGCTTGAAGACGTGGTCGCCATAGCTAAAGGCGCAAAGTCTAAGCTTAATCAAACAGCTGAGTATCGCGCCTACATTCAAAAAGGCGCGCAGTTTATTGATAGCCTCTTAAAAGAGGAAGGTGTGGTCTACGGCGTTACTACTGGTTACGGCGATTCTTGTACCGTGACTGTTGGCCTAGATCTAGTGCATGAGTTACCGCTGCATCTAACCCGTTTTCACGGCTGTGGTATGGGCGAAATACTGTCGCCAATGCAAGCTCGTGCAGTTATGGCTTGCCGTTTAAGTTCTTTAGCTGTTGGCAAGTCAGGGGTGACTTATGAGCTGCTACAGCGCATTGAAACCTTGCTAAACCTAAATATCACACCGGTAATCCCAGAAGAAGGTTCAGTTGGTGCCAGCGGCGATTTAACACCACTGTCTTACCTAGCTGCAGTGCTAGTTGGCGAGCGCGATGTGATCTACCAAGGTCAACGTCGCCCAACAAGCGAAGTGTACCAAGAGCTAAATATTATCCCGTTAAAGCTGCGCCCAAAAGAAGGTTTGGCCTTAATGAACGGCACTGCGGTAATGACCGCCCTAGCCTGCCTAGCCTATGACAGAGCGCAATATATGGCGCGCCTTGCTAGCCGTATAACGGCTATGGCCTCGTTAACCTTAAAAGGTAACTCAAACCATTTTGACGACATTTTATTTGCCGCCAAGCCTCATCCAGGTCAAAACCAAATTGCAGCGTGGATCCGTGAAGACTTAAATCATCACATCCACCCACGTAACTCCGACAGACTGCAAGACAGATATTCAATTCGCTGCGCGCCGCATGTTATCGGCGTGCTGCAAGATGCACTACCATTTATGCGCCAGTTTATTGAAACAGAATTAAACAGCGCTAACGACAACCCAATTGTTGATGGTGAAGGCGAGCATATTCTGCATGGCGGCCACTTCTATGGCGGCCATATTGCCTTTGCGATGGACGCAATGAAAAACGCGGTGGCCAATATTGCCGATCTGATTGATCGCCAAATGGCGTTGGTAATGGATCAAAAATTCAATAACGGTTTACCAGCCAACCTCTCTGGCGCAACTGGCAAGCGCAAGGCAATTAACCATGGCTTTAAAGCGGTGCAAATTGGCGTGTCAGCTTGGACTGCTGAAGCATTAAAAAACACTATGCCAGCCAGTGTATTCTCGCGCTCTACCGAATGCCATAACCAAGACAAAGTCAGCATGGGCACTATCTCTGCCCGCGATTGTATGCGCGTATTACAGCTTACTGAGCAAGTTGCAGCTGCAGCACTATTAGCTATGTCGCAAGGTATTCGTCTGCGCATCGCCCAAGAAGAGCTCGTTGCCAGCTCAATCACGCCATCTTTAGCTAATACCCTTGCGCAAGTTGAAGCCGATTTTGAGCTGTTAACTGAAGATAGACCGCTAGAACAAACGCTGCGCTCAACCGTGGATAAGATCCAACACGGTTATTGGGAAGTGTGCGGAAAATAATAAGGACATTACTAATGAAAGGCATTTTACAAACAGAAATGGAAGTCGAAATTCCGTTTCATGATGTCGATTCGATGGGCATCACTTGGCATGGTAACTACCTACGCTATTTTGAGTTAGTCCGCTGTAAACTGCTGGATAAAATTGGCTACGGCTACCGCGCTATGCAAGATTCTGGCTTTAGCTGGCCAATTGTTGATGTGCAGATCAAGTACGTGCAATCAAGCACCTTTGAGCAAAAGGTGCTGGTAAAGGCATCGTTAGTTGAGTGGGAAAACCGCCTAAAGATCAACTACCAAGTACTTGATGCTCAAACAGGTAAACGCATCACCAAAGGCTACACCATTCAAGCTGCAGTCGATATGCAAACCCAAGAGCTCTGCTTTGTTGCGCCAGAAGTATTCTTACAGAAAATAGCTCATCTGCTACCAGAAAACGCCCAAGGCATGGAGTAACTCGCATGAAGCTCTTGCTGTTGGTGGTATTCAACCTTTTCATTATCGCCGCTGTAGCGCTGACAAGTGGTAGCTTAAATAAAAGCTACGCAGCGCAGGTACCAGCCATCGGCGATGCTGCAATAAGTGCTTCTGCTACTGACTACTCTGCGCTATTTGCCAAGCCAGCAACTAACGCAGAGTTACTTAAGTTAAGCCAAAGCTTATCACCAAGCGAACAAGCAAAAGGAAACTTCACTCAGGCTCGCTATCTTAAAGTACTGAAAAAGCCATTAATCAGTCATGGTGAATTTGTATTTGCTAACAATATCGGAGTTATTTGGCAGCAAAATAAGCCTTTTGCCAGCACCTTAATCCTTAAGAATAAACAGCTCATTCAAATCGACAGTCAAGGCCGCGTCAGCGTTAACCACGCCGAGCAAGCTAGCGCTAACATGATGAGTGATATCATGCCTAAACTGCTGAATGCTCTGCTTAGCGGCGATATAACCGCACTAAAGCAACATTTTGAGCTTAGCCTTATTATGTCACCAGCCAAGACTAACAATGCTAGCTCGTCACCAACTTCTGCCCAGTGGCAACTTGGGCTAAAGCCACTTGATGCCATGGTGCAAAAAGCTATGCCGAAATTGGTACTGACAGGCGCACAGCAGATCCAATCTTTAGTGATGTTCAGTGATAATGGCGATCGTAGCCACATTGAATTTTCTGCTGTTGATGAGTCTCCACTTAGTGATGCAGATAAGGCTCGCTACTCTCCTGAGGCCAAGTAACTCACATGCAGCCCACTTTGCACTGCTGGTTAAGTCCTAAAACCGCCAAATTAAGGTTTGCTATTTGGCTAACCTTACTGGTGGTGACTGCGCTATCGGGTTGGCTCGCATGGCAAAGCGGTGCAAGAATTCAAAGCGACATTCTGGCGATGCTCCCCAAAGTTAGCGAAAGCCCATTAACTCAACGGGCTATGGCACAGGTTGAGCAGCAACTCGCTAACCGTATTTACCTTGGATTTATAAGTGATAATGAGCAAGCGGCCATTGATGCAGCTAAGCTCGCTATGGCTAAGCTGCAACAGGGCAATAGCAATTCAAGTTCTGAGCCTTACTTAGGCTCAGGAGCTGGCTCTGGCTCAGCATCTAACTCTAGCCCTTTTATCGACATCTCTAGCGCCGATATGGCTCAAGCTGGTGCGCTAAATAGTTATTATTTTAAACATAGATTTCAGCTTCTCACTGAGGAGCAGCGCCAACAATTACAGCAAGGAAATTGGCAGCAACTAACTCAATCAGCGTTAGAGAAACTCTATAACGCCTTTAGCTATGCCAATAGCGAGCTAATTAGCCGCGACCCTCTGCTACTGTATCCTGACTCATTACTCAGCCTTGCTCCATCCCAGCAACTAAGCGTTAAACAAGGCATATTGATAGCCAATATTGCGCCATCCGCTGCCAGCCCAAAGCCACAGTATGCGGCAATCGTTATGGCAAAAGGTCGCGACAGCGCTTTTAATCCGAATGCACAACATGCTCAATTAACCGCACTCGACAACGCTCTTAACGCAGTGACTTCTCAACATTCTGCAACGAGTTCGCAAGCTAACAGCATTGAAATCATTAAAGCTGGTGCACTCTTTCATGCCGCTGCTGCGACTGAAAATGCTAAGCGAGAGGTGTCGACTATTGGCCTGTTGTCGCTAGTTGGCGTGATTACTCTGGTCTGGTTGGCGTTCCGCTCGATAATGCCGCTGACCATAGCGGTAGTCACTGTCAGTAGCAGCATGTTATTAGCCGTGGTTGCCACGAGTGTTATTTTTGGTGAGCTGCACTTACTCACCTTAGTGTTTGGTACGAGTTTAATAGGGATCTCTATCGACTACTGTTTTCACTATTATTGTGAACGGCTCAATAACCCACAAGACAGCAGCGATAACATCATTAAGCATATTTTCACTGCGGTAAGTCTGGCGTTATTAACTAGCATTATCGCCTATAGCGCGCTGGGGTTAGCACCGTTCCCAGGAATGCAGCAGGTGGCAGTATTTTGCGCGGCAGGCTTGCTCGGCGCGTACCTTACTTTGTTACTTGCCTACCCAGTAATTGCCGCTAGCCCTTTAAAAGATGCGAGCCGCGCACTTAACCTTGCTCAGCATTACCAAGCATTTATGCTTATGCGCTTTACCCCATCAAGCCAAGCTGCCAAATTGCTACTCGCACTAAGTTCAAGCTTGTTTATTGCAGCTGGATTATGGCTACTCAGCGCCAATGATGATATTCGGCAGCTGCAGCACACTCCGATAGAGATTCAAACAGAAGAAGACCAACTGCGACGCTTATTAAGCGGCGGCACTGACAACCAATTTCTATTGGTCAGCGGCGCAACTGAGGAGCAAGTTAAGCAGCAACTGGAAAAACTAGAGCCAGTTCTGCAGCAAGCTGAGCAAGAGCAGCTAATAGGTAACCACTTAAGCCTAACTCGCTTTTTGCCAAGCCAAGCGAGTCAGCAAATGAATTATCATCTGCAGGCTGATATTTACCTGCATCACTTAGATTCGATTGTGGCGCAACTCAGCTTAGATGACAGCGTAAAAGCCAAGCTAGTAGCCGATTATCAGGCTGGTAACAGGCAGTTTATAAACGCTGATAGCTTTTTTAGTCATCAGGCTGGCTTAAGCTTTAAGCCGCTATGGTTGCCAGCAATAAATGCTGATAACTCACGCGATCAAGCAAACACAGAATATGGCGCAATAGTGCTACTTGGCGGTATTAAGCAGCTCGATACTTTTGCCGCTCTTTTTGATGGTAATGCGCATATCAAACTGATTGATAAGGTCGGTGATATTTCTAAAGTAATGGGCCATTACCGTCAGCTCACATTAGCCTTTCTTGCCATTGCACTGATTGTTGCCGGGCTTATTTTTACCATGCGATTTGGTAACAAACTCGCCGCGGTAGTCATTGCTGTGCCAGCGCTTTCGGCACTGTTAACCTTAGCGAGTTTAGGCATATTGCAAAATCCATTAACCTTGTTCCACGCATTAGCGTTAATTTTGGTGTTTGGAATTGGCGTTGATTACAGCCTGTTTTTTGCCGAATCTAAGCAGCAAACTCGTGGAGTGATGTTAGCAGTATCTATGTCAGCCATTTCTACTTTATTAGCTTTTGGCTTGCTGGCGTTTAGCAAAACACCAGCCATCAACGCCTTTGGCTTAACCTTACTATTGGGTATTAGTTTTACCTTTTTGCTTTCGCCTTTTATTCAAAACTTTACAAGGAAGTCTGCTAATGTCGACTGATAACGCTGTTCAGTACGAATCTGCCCCAAGCCTCAATGTTGACGTTGCCATTATTGGTGCGGGCCCTTCCGGCAGTATTGCGGCTAGCTTATTACATGCCCAAGGTAAGCGTGTTGTGGTATTTGAAAAGCAGCACTTTCCACGTTTTTCTATCGGCGAAAGCTTATTGCCGTGCTGCATGACCGTCATTGAACAAGCCAATATGCAAAACGCGGTTGAACAAGCTGGTTTTCAATTTAAAAATGGCGCTGCGTTTAAGTATCAAGACAAATACACCCAGTTTGATTTTACCGATAAGTTTTCCCCAGGCCCCGGCACCACCTTTCAAGTTGAGCGCGCTACATTCGATAAGTTACTGGCCGATGAAGCGGTAAAGCAAGGCGTAGATATTCGCTATGGCCACAGCGTTGAGTCTATCGATATAGATACTGAACCATGCTTGAGCGTAACTAACGAAAACAATCAAACCCTGAGAGTTAATGCTAAATTTATTCTCGATGCCAGTGGCTTTGGCCGTGTGCTGCCAAGACTGTTAGATCTGGAAAAACCTTCAACACTACCTAGTCGTAGCGCGGTGTTTAATCATATTAGAGACAACATCTCAGATGCTAATTTCGATCGCAATAAGATCCTTATCAGCGTGCACCCAGACAATCAAGATATCTGGTACTGGCTCATTCCGTTTAGCGACGGCCGTTGCTCTGTCGGTGTTGTTGGCAAAGAGCAACAATTGCAAGGCTTAACATCTGATGCTAACTGCGATCTAAATAACGTGCTCACCACCATGATTAATCAAGAGCCGGGATTAGAAAAACTCTTAGCCAACGCCGAGCTTATTAATGAGTCAGCCTTACTTAAAGGATACTCAGCTAATGTCACAACATTGGCCACCGACAAATTTGCTCTGCTTGGTAATGCCGGCGAGTTTTTAGATCCTGTATTTTCATCAGGTGTAACCATTGCCATGCAGTCAGCCGCTATGGCAACTAAAGCACTGGTAAAACAACTCGATGGCCAACATATTGATTGGCAAAAAGAATACTCAGTGCCACTAATGAAAGGTGTGGATACTTTTAGAACTTACGTTGAAGCTTGGTACGACTGTCGCTTTCAAGATGCGATCTTCTTTGACGATCCCGACCCTAAAGTAAAACAGATGATTTGCTCTATCCTTGCTGGCTACGCTTGGGATGAGAACAATCCCTTTGTTAGCGAGTCCAAGCGCCGCTTAGATATGGTTGTAGAATTATGCCGAAGCTAAGCTGCTACCTGCCTATCTTGCTCCTAGCCCTGTTATCAGGCTGCAGTCAAACATTTGAACGGCAAACCTGTGTTGCGCTTGCAGCTGGAGTGAACTATTGTTTGGCGCCAATAAACCAACAAGTATTGGGGAATGATCAACAAGCTCTTAGCGCGATGCAAAAAGCCAGCATTCAAACTGAAAATAGCCAACATGAGCTACTCAGTCAGTTAGAGCTTAGCCAGCAGCAACTGACCTTGGTTGGCTTAGCACCACTTGGGCAGGCCTTGTTCACCCTTAACTATGATGGCCAAAGCCTTATTAGCGAGCAGAGTCAATTGCTCGGCGAGCAGTTTAAAGCTGAGTACTTACTTGCGATAATGCAATTAATATACTGGCCGGATAATAGTATTAATCAGCATCTCGAGGGCGCTACAATTAGTCATTACTCATGCGATGCTGCTTTGTGTCGCGGGTTATTTTTTGCTAAAAAAGACTTAAATGAGATAGCCACTAGCCAGCAACCTTTTGTCAGCATTCGCTATAGTAATCTAGCGCAATGGCAAGCAGAGGTTAAGCTTAAGATCCCAGCGGCCGATTTTCAGCTAAATATTAGCCCTCTTTAACCCTAATTTGGTGGTATTAAAAGTGAATCCAGCAACAGCTATCGCAATAACCCATCTTGGTTTATGCACCCCATTAGGGCAAACACCGCAAACCGTGCGCGACAACCTTATCGCAGGCAATATCGACGGCATGAAATGGCGCGATGACCTGCTATTTGAACGCTCAGTGCTTGTGGGGCAAGTCGATACTAAATTGCCAAGTATAGCCAGCGAACTTAAACGCTTTGATACCCGCAATAACCAGTTAACCTTGTTGATAGCCAAACAAATCGAGTCCGCCGTGATTGCTGCGAAAACGCAATATGGTAGTCATCGCATCGGTATTATTCTTGGCACTAGCACCTCAGGTATCGCCACTGGCGAAAGTGCACTGGCACAGTTGCAAAAAGATGGTCAGTTTCCGCTAGACTACGATTACGCTAAGCAAGAACTCGGCGATACCAGTCAATTCCTGCAAGCCTATTTGGGCTTAGAAGGTCCTTGCTATACCGTATCAACCGCATGTTCATCTAGCGCTAAGGTTTTTGCCAGTGGTCAGCGCTTAATTGATGCAGGTGTATGCGACATGGTCATTGTTGGCGGCATTGATACCCTATGTAAGCTCACTCTCAACGGTTTTTATTCACTGGAATCGATTTCTAGCGGTCACTGCCAACCGTTTAGCATTAATCGCGACGGTATTAATATTGGCGAAGGTGGCGCACTGTTTACCCTAGAGAAAGTTAATCTAGATAAGCCGGCTCAACAGCCAGCAAGCCATATCATTTTAAGTGGCATAGGCGAGTCTAGCGACGCCCATCATATTTCCGCTCCGCATCCAGAGGGGCAAGGCGCAGTAGCCGCCATGCAAGCGGCATTAACAATGGCAAAACTGCGCCCAGAACAAATTGACTACCTGAACTTACACGGCACTGCGACACCGAAAAATGACGCTATGGAAAGTCGCGCAGTACAGCAAGTCTTTCAATCAAACTTACCCGCTTGCAGCTCAACTAAACCCTTAACCGGACACACATTGGGCGCAGCGGGCGCCGTTGAAGCAGCATTTTGCTATCTGCTATTGAGTGATTACAATATGCCGCAATATTTGCCGCCACAAGTATGGGACGAACAGGCGGATCCGAATGATCCTGACTTACCCTTAGTTAGCGCCAATATGCAAGCTGAAATTCAGCATGTGATGAGCAATTCATTTGCCTTTGGTGGCAGTAATGCCAGCGTGATCTTTAGTCGGTTAACCGCCCCTTGTGACTCAAAAGAGAGATCTTAAGATGTTTGATGCCACAAAACTTGCAGAGCAAGATGTAGCTAACTTTATCCCTCATCGTGATCCGATGATTTTAATCAGTAAGTTGTTAGCCCATGAGTCCGATACCTTGCTTACTCAAACTGATATTAATGCCAGCAGCCCCTATTTTGACAGCAAGTTAAATGGTGTGCCCAATTACGTTGGCATTGAATACATGGCACAAAGCATTGCCGCATTAGCTGGGGTCGAAGCGCACCTGCGTAACGACATTATTCGGGTAGGTTTTTTACTCGGCAGTCGCAAGCTAAAAATGCATATATCACAGTTTAATTTAGGCCAAAGCTATCAAACTCGCGTAACACGCTTATATCAAGAAGACAGCGGCCTAGCGGTATTTGACTGCCAGATTTTGCATAACCAACAAGTTGTTGCTGAAGCGAATGTAAACGTGTTTCAACCGCAAGACACTCAAGCCTATATTGCTGGCGCAAACCAATAATTTGAATAATAGATATCGACCGTAGTCCGGCCAATATAACAACCACAGCCAATGACTACGCAGGGAGCAACAAGATGACTAAAAGAGTATTAATTACTGGTTCAAGCCGCGGCATAGGTAAGGCGATTGCTTTAAAGCTTGCCGCATCGGGCCATGACATTGCCATGCACTTTCATAGCAACCAAGATGCTGCAAACACAACTCGAGCTGAGCTAGAGCAACTTGGTGTTAACGTTACCTGTTTACAGTTTGATATCGCCGACAGAGCCGCCGTAAAGCAAGCCATTGAGCAAGATATCGAGCAACATGGCGCTTACTATGGCGTGGTACTAAACGCAGGTATTAATGCTGATACCGCTTTTCCAGCGATGACAGAAACTGAGTGGGATAGCGTTGTCCACACCAATCTTGATGGCTTTTATAATGTTATCCATCCAACCGTAATGCCCATGGTGCAATCTCGCCAAGGCGGCCGCATTATTACGCTTGCGTCAGTATCTGGCATTGCGGGTAACCGCGGTCAAGTTAACTACAGCGCCTCAAAAGCAGGCATTATAGGTGCAACCAAAGCACTGTCGTTAGAGCTGGCAAAACGTAAGATCACCGTTAACTGTATCGCTCCTGGGCTAATTGAAACTGACATGGTTAGCGATATCCCTAAAGATATGGTCAACACTTTAGTGCCTATGCGACGCATGGGTAAACCAGCAGAAATTGCCAGCTTGGCCAACTATTTAATGTCTGAAGATGCAGCTTATATCACTCGCCAAGTGATCTCTGTTAACGGAGGCATGGTATGAGCCAGGCGTCTTTCCCTCGCCGCGTAGTGATCACAGGTATCGGCGGCATTTCAGCCCTTGGCCATGACTGGCCAACTATTGCTGCCAATTTAAAAGCCAAGAAAAACTGCGTTGTACGCATGGATGAGTGGGATAGATTTACTGACTTACACACTCGTTTGGCAGCCCCCGTGACTGACTTTGAAGTTCCAAGTCACTACAAACGTAAGAAAATTCGCTCCATGGGCCGAGTATCTATTATGGCGACTCGCGCCAGTGAGCTTGCGCTAATGGACGCAAACTTACTTGATGAGCCTGTTGTTACTTCAGGTGCCATGGGGATTGCTTACGGCTCATCCACCGGCAGTACCGACCCGATTGTCGCCTTTGGCGACATGCTTAAAGACGGTGATATGTCTGGCGTAACCGCTACCAGCTATATCCGTATGATGGCGCACACGACTGCAGTTAATGTTGGTGTTTTCTTTGGCCTTAAAGGTCGCGTACACACCACTAGCAGTGCTTGCACCTCTGGCAGCCAAGGTATTGGCTATGCTTATGAAGCCATTAAATATGGCCAGCAAGATTTGATGCTTGCCGGTGGCGGCGAAGAGCTCTGTCCAACCGAAGCGGTAGTTTTCGATACCCTATTTGCCACCAGCACCAAAAATGAGACACCGAGTGAAACGCCACGCCCATTTGATAAAGGCCGTGACGGATTAGTGATAGGTGAAGGTGCTTGCACATTAGTGCTTGAGGAGCTTGAACATGCTCAAGCTCGCGGCGCAAAAATCTATGCCGAAATAGTAGGCTTTGGCACTAATGCTGATGGTCTGCATGTGACACAACCAAATAGCGAAACCATGGAAACCGCGATTCGTTTAGCCCTAAAAGATGCCGCTATTGATGCCGATAAAATCGGTTATGTAAATGCTCACGGCACAGCAACCGACCGCGGCGATATTGCAGAAACTCAGGCAACTAATGCAGTATTTGGTGCCAAGCAAGCTATCTCGTCGCTTAAGAGCTACACTGGCCACACCTTAGGTGCCTGCGGCGCTTTAGAGGCATGGGTCAGCATTGAGATGATGAATGCAGGCTGGTTTGCCCCAACACTGAACCTTGACGAAGTTGACTCAGAGTGTGGCGAGCTTGATTACATCAAAGATGATATTCGTCTGCTTGAAACTGATTACGTGATGAGTAATAACTTCGCCTTTGGCGGTATCAATACTTCGCTGATCTTCAAACGCTGGCAAGACTAATCCAGAGTTACCTCAAAATAAAAAAAGCCTCCAGTTTGGAGGCTTTTAACATTTGCAGCTAAAAGTTAGCTTTTAGGCATGCTGACATATAAACCAGAAAACGTAGCGCATAGCTTATCTTGGCAATAAAGCTCGACTTCTAAACGTACTTTCACTCGACGACCTTGAGCTAACTTAGCCAACTCAGTTTCTGGCCACCAAACCTTAGCTACAGGCTTACTATCAATAGGTGCAAGATAGCGCACGTTAGCATCGGCCAATACTATCTCACCATCTACCTCTGCCAGCTGTTGCTGTAACCAAAGCATCCCCCAGCCAGTTAAGGTCATCAGGGTAGAAATGCTGCCGGCAAACATGGTCTGGTGCAGATTGATGTTAGGAGCAAGCGGCGCTGTTACGCTAAATTCAGCATCATCAAATGCCAACGGCGTGATCTGCATAAACTCACTAACAGGTATGGTTTGATGCCATGTCTGCTGCAACTGCTCGAGTAAGTTTTGCCGATCCAATGTTGCCATGCTCACTTCCTTTTACTGGTAACCAACTTTAATGTCACTGCCGACGATAGTAACCCGCACTACACCTGTAGATTAAAGGTTACTGGGCCGTCATTTAATAAAGAGACTTTCATATCTGCGGCAAACTGCCCAGTTTGGGTATTCACGCCTTTTGACTTACAAAAATCGACAAATGCGTTATACAGCTCGCGCGCTTGATCTGGCGTGCCTGCGCCAGAAAAACTTGGGCGCAAACCGCGACTAGTGTCCGCTGCAAGAGTAAATTGCGATACCACTAATAGACTACCACCCGCCTGCTCAAGGTTAAGGTTCATCTTGCCATTTTCATCGGAAAAGACTCTATAGCTCATCACCTTAGTGGCTAGCTTCTGCATTTTTTCGATATCGTCGCCTTGCTCTACACCAAGCAGGACTAACAAGCCTTTGCCGATCTCGCCGATAGTCTCACCATCAACAACAACCTTTGCCTCACTCACACGCTGAATTAAGCCAATCACGTACTCTTATCTCCGATAAAATATGTCATGCAAAGATGAAAAAAGCGAAGCTAAACGCTTCGCTTTTTATCGCTGCTTTTGCCTAATAGTAAACTAAATAGACTGAATATTCTGCATTACTGGAATAGGCTTGATCACATCTTCAGCGCCTTCTGGTAACGACTTACCCACTTGGCGTAGACCTTCGTCTGTCCACAAAATAAAGCGGCGGAGCTCTTCCATTGTAATGGTATCAACAAAGGTTGCTGCGCCTTGCACTTGGATCACTGCGCCATTGTCACGAATAACAAACTTGGCAAAGTTGAGCTTTTGATTAAGAGTGCCAATCATAAACAGCATCTCTTTGCTGCCAACATACTTAGGATGAATCGCATAAAAACGATTCATCATAATGCGGTCTATACCGTCAGGATTGATACTAGGCTGGAGGATAAATTGATTGTTATCAAAGTTGACAGCAACGCCATTAGGGCCAGCTCTTGAGGCTAAATAGCTTTTACTTAAAAGGGCCTCTAATAATTTACTTGTGGCATCTTCATTAGATAATCCACCTAGATCAACACTATCGGGTGCCAACGTAGCTGCTGCAGTCGTTTCAGTTTTATCAGTTGAAGCACAAGCACCTAGACTCATTATTAAGCCAGCAAGAATAAGTTTTTTCATAGAATCTATGTTTCCTTGTTTATTGTTTGGCCATTTCCCGTATGGCGTTTATTACTGCTTTTGCCATCTTAGCATCGGCTAAAGCATGATACCCACCTTTAATCTCAGTCATTGTTAGCAACTGATTTTGCCGCCCTTGCAAAAAACGATGCAACTCATCGGCAGGGCAAACCCAATCAAACTCACCTTGTAGTATGTGAGTTTTGCATTGAAATAATGGTAATTTCTGAGATAGCTTTTCAAATGCACCAAAGTAATTGTTAGCTACATAATAAAGCTCAATGCTTGCTAAAGACTGACTGAACAGGACATTTCCCCGATCCAGCATCTGGCTTGGGTAGGCAAGTGTCATCTCCCAGCTTTGCCAACGCATAGTAAAATCTCGCCTAACATCTACGCTCTGGTGCGTTAGCCCAGTGCGATAGTCTGTAAACAATTCCGCTAAGCTAGCTTGAGGCTTAGAGCGTGCAACAAATTGTTGGTACTCTTGTTTAAAAACACTCGCTGCACCAGTTGTGCCATACAAGGCGGCAATGCCCTGTGGACTTGGAATAAACAAGCCCCAGAGCACTTGCGCTATCACCCGGCTAGGATAATAAGCTGCATAAATAAGGGCTAGCGTTGCACCAAATGAACCTCCGGCAAGCATCCAACGTGAAATATTGAGCCAATTTCTTACCGCCTCAATATCACTTAGCAAATGCTGCAATGTATTGTGCTGTAGCTCACCACGTGGGCGCGATCTACCTGCACCGCGCTGATCTAACAAAATAACCTGATATACAGATAGATCAAATAACGCTAAATCTTCAACAGCGCAGCCCGCGCCAGGGCCACCATGTAAGTACAATATTGGTATGCCCTCTGGGTTTCCATATTGCGCTACATAAACTTGGTGCCCCTGCCCGACACTTAGCCAAATACGGCGAATGGCTTTGCGTTGATGATCTGGCACTAGCCTTTGCCACCCTCGCTTGCTTCTGCTTTATGTGTATCCTCTATTTCAGCTTTTGCTTGCTCTACGACTTTGGCTTTGGCTTCGGCAGCAGATTCAGGGTTTTCAGCAGCTCGCGAGACTGCGTCTACTTCAATTTGGGCGTCATCAGCGGCTAAGCGTTTATCGCGCATTAACTGGCACTCATGCAAATACTCAGGCAAGCCAGCAGTAATTTCTGCACCGACCAATACAATCACCCAAGACACATAAACCCAAACAAATAAGATTGGGATAGTGGCTAATGCACCATAAATCGCCTCATAGCTAGGAAACTGCGTCACATAAAAGGCAAAGCCTTTTTTGCCGAGCTCGAACAACATCGCAGCAACCAAAGCGCCAAGCAAAGCATGTAAGAACTTGACCTTTTTAATTGGCACAACCATGTAAAGCAGTAAGAAAGCGGCCACAGAAAACAGCATTGGCAGACGCTCAATCAATAAAGGCACTACACCTGACAGCTCGCTATCACTAAATAGCTTTAACGACACGAGATATGAAGTAGCAACTAAGCTTGCGCCGACTAATACAGGCCCTAGGGTTAGTACCATCCAGTACATAGAAAATGACACCGCTGCTTGGCGCTTTTCTTTAGTGCGCCAAATGCTATTGAGCGCTTTATCAATAGCTGAGATTAGCATTAATGCAACCACCATTAATGCTGCTATACCCACGCTGGTGCCCTTGGAAGCATTAGCTACAAACTCATTAATGTAAATCTGTACCGTATCGCCTGCGGCAGGTAGAAAGTTGTCATATACAAAAGCTTCTAGCTTTTCGCGAATACCAGAAAACACCGGAAAAGCTGACAGCATAGAAAACATCACGGCAACAATAGGCACCAAAGACAACAAGGTCACGTATGCCAAATGCCCGGCCTTTATATTGACTTGATCCTCTTTAAAGCGGCTGAGTAGATGTAAGGCAAATGCCCAAATGCCCAACAAAAAAGAACGAAGCTGATTTATCACCATGTTATTTTTCACTTGTTACTCTTGATTCTGTTAAAGTTAGTCTTATAAATGCCTATCTTGGTACAATAAAGCTTATAACCTTCTATTTACAAGCATAAGGATTGAATTGATGTCACAACAAGGATCTGCCGGCAATGTTATTGCTGCTATTGCGAGCTTTTTCTTTCCAGGCCTTGGACAATTAGTTCAAGGGCGTATTCTAGCCGCACTCATTTTCTGTATTATTGCTGTGGTTGGTTACGCACTCTGGTGGCTAATCGTTCCAGCAATTATTGGCGGTATTGCCCACCTATGGAGCATTATCGACGCAGCTAAGTATCGCTCATAGTAGCTCACTAATTTTCAGGGATAAAAGAAGATGAAGAAATTGATCACCACCGCAGTATTAGGCACCAGCTTACTACTTGGCGGCTGTCAAAGCGCCTATTACGGTGCAATGGAAAAAGTGGGTTATCACAAGCGCGATATCATGGTTGATCGCGTTGAAGATGCCAAAGAGTCACAAGAAGATGCTCAAGAGCAATTTAGCTCTGCGCTAGAAGAAATGCAGGCGCTGCTCAACCATGACGGCGGTGATCTAGAAAGCGCTTACAACAAAGCCAAAGATGAGTACGAGTCTGCCCAAGATGCTGCTGACGATGTTACTAATCGCATTGATAAAGTTGAAGATGTTGCCGAGGCACTATTTGACGAATGGCAAACTGAAATTGGCGAGATCAGCAAAGCCAGTCTACGTCGCAACAGCGAGTCAAAACTAAAAGAGACTCGTCGTTCATACTCTCAGTTAGTTAAAAGTATGCGCCGCGCAGAAAGTAAGATGGAGCCAGTGCTAACAGCAATGAAAGATAATATGCTGTATTTAAAGCATAACCTTAATGCTCAAGCCATTGGCGCAATTAAAGGTGAGTTCGCTAGCTTGCAGACGGACATTTCAGGTCTGATTAAAGAGATGAACAAATCTATTGATGAATCAAATAAGTTTATTGCTTCATTAGAGGGCAAATAAGCCCTCACTAAAGTGTGGTTCCTAGGTCATCTAACTTAGGAACCAAACTTGTGAACTAGCGCTCTATTTTCTCCATCACAATGTCAATTTTCTGATCTCCTGCACAGCCTCAACAGCATTTAAGAACTTCTGCTTAAAAAAGGTTTCACAATAGTATCAATCGACTACCAACAGATACTGTTATGAGCTTTATAGAATCGTTAACCCTCGCTCTCGCGCTAACATACAGCGTAAGCCTGATCTATTGGAGCGGCAAAAAGTGGGGGGCCTTAGTCTCGGGAGGGCTGGTCTCTGCGGCCATAATATCCAGCCTCTATTGGCCACTCATTGTTGCATTAGCTATTGCAGCAATCGGCGCAGGCTTAGCCGCTAAGTTCAAACCTGAACTGATTCAAGGTGAGAGCCGAGCCAACAATATGCGTGAAGGCGTACAGCATTTACTTGCTTTGTCGATGCTTATCGTTGGTGTGCAGTTTGCGGTCAACACCGCCTTACTAAAGTCGGGGATCACTCCTTGGTTAATGCGTCCCGATGTCGGCGATGCCTTTTTACCTATTGCTGGCGGCATTGAATTAAAGGCAATCATTAACTTAGGCATATGGGATAAAAACCATCCTGCGGCTGCTGTAATGCTCACAGTTGTACTACTAACTGGTTTACTGTGTAAACGCGCCTTCTGTGGTTGGGCTTGTCCACTGGGATTAGCTGGAGAGTACCTCTATAAACTTCGTACACGCTTTATTAAGCAAGAATTACTGCCACCAGCATGGATAGACTGGCCGCTGCGTATGCTCAAATACTTGCTATTGCTGGCCTTGCTATACATTGTCATCGGTATGCCGACCATGAGTATTCCCGGCTATTTAAACAGTAATTATCATAAAATTGCTGACCTAAAAATGGCACTGTTTTTCATTACTCCAGGTTTAGTCACGCTAGTTTGCTTTGGTATTATTCTCAGCCTAGCGGCATGGCGTAGACAGGGCTTTTGTCGCTACATCTGTCCTTATGGCGCACTACTGGGAATACTCAGTTTTTTAAGCCCGCTAAAAATACGACGTAATACCGAGCACTGTTTAATTGATGCTAAAGGTATGAACTGCGATAAGTGCAGCCGCTCTTGCCCAGCCAATATTTCAGTGCACAAGCAAATCAATATCCGCTCAGATGAATGCCAAGCCTGTATGCGCTGTGTATCGGCTTGTCCTAAGAAAGAGGCACTGAGTTTTAGTACTCGCAACGGTTGGAAACTCTCTGCTCGTGGACTAACCATTATGCTACTAACTATCATGTTCTTATTGCCATTAGTCGCTTACTTAGGAGGCTTCTGGCATAGCGAAACGCCCGTTGAAGCAAGAATGTACCTGATCCAGCATTTAGATAAGATAGGCCACTAAGCAAAACGCCAGCCGTATTCATATGAACACGGCTGGCGTTAGAAACTCTATGCAGTTATCAATCTAAAGCTAAATAAACCCTGCTCTACTCAGCTTAGATAGCAGCAACTGGCTTAGCATGCTCTTTAATCACAGGTGCTGCAATTGCATCTTGCGCACGAATAAGCTGTAGCTCATAAGCGCCTTGCTTAAAGGTTTCTAGCAATACTGCATCAACTGAGGCATTGGTACGCTCAAAGGCCTCTACAGGACTATAACCTGCTTGTAGGTTCGCTAACATCAAGCCGCTGATCAAATCCCCAACACCCACTGGTTGCTTTTCAAATTCATATAATGGACGCGAGATTAAATAGCTGCCATCTTGAGTGACGAGCAACATCTCAAACTGCTCTTTGCTGGTTGCCGCTTTTGCAAGGTGCTTAACCACAACCATCTGCAGCCCTTGTGCTAACAAACTCTGACAAGCCTTAATCACTTCATCTAGGTTATGTAGTTCAGTGTCTGTTAGGGTTTCTAACTCTAATAGATTTGGTGCAATAATGTCTGCTACCGCTAAAGCTTGAGTCTTTAAAAATTCCTGCACACCCGGTGAAACAATACAGCCCTTTTCAGGATGGCCCATAACAGGATCACAAAAGTAGATAGCATTAGGATTAAGCGCTTTCATTTTTTGCACTGCAGCAGCAATTTCAGCGCCTTGCTCTGCACTGCCTAAATAACCACTCAATAATGCATCACAGTGTTGCAACTCACCGATATTATCCAAGCCTTGCACCAACTCAGTGATTTGACCTGCCGGCATGATCATTCCAGCCCAACCTTGTGCATACTGGGTATGGTTTGAGAACTGCACAGTATTAATAGGCCAAACTTCCATTCCTAGACGACGCATTGGAAATACAGCGCTACTGTTACCAGCACAGCCAAATACCACGTGGGATTGAATGGATAAAATCCGCTTCATTGGTCACTACCTTTAATGTTATTAGCGATATTAATTGAGGGCACTCTATTGTCGTTTAATGACGACTAGCAGAGATTTTTAACGATTATACCAATTCGCCTATATTAGTAATCTCAAACTTAATCAAGCTGTGAGCTATTGCACTAGGATTTGCATTCTGGATAGCCAATCACCAGCATATAGTGCCTCCTTACACACCATATACGCTAGCTTAAAGTATTAAAAAGCCCTTAACGATTAATTAAGGGCTTAGTATTATCAAAGCAATTTATTAGATCGCTTTAAATGATTAGTGCTGAACTTGGTAGAAGTTAACGCGGTTGTTAGCTTCAGTCGCATCCAGTACTGCAAATTCACCATTCACTACGGTCAGTGCTTGTGGGTTATTTAGCCCTGTCATATCACTCGCTGTAACAACGGTATTTGAAGCTAAATCCATGGTTAACATTTGCTGACCTGAATGGCTCAGTAAATAAGCTTTATCATTTGCAACGCTAATACCGGTTACATTTGGGTAAGCCTTAGCGTCAATGCTAATAATCGCTTCACTGTTTAGCTCATAATCTTTACCGCTTAAACGTGACACCACAAAGTTATTACGCTTCAGATCGGGCAAAGCCACCATTAAGTACTCTTGAGTGTTCGCGTCCCAACCCACGTTAGCAACGTAATTGTACTTAGCTCGCACTGTCGCAAAACGGCTGCGCTTCAATTCACGCACGCCATCTGTACCTTCGATAAAGCGGCCATATGTATCGCCAAACTTGACGCTTGGATCGTACTCGACTCGCACAAAACTCTTATGATCTGCTGTAACTAATACAGAGGTTTCACCATCAAAAGTCACACCGGCAAGGTTAGATATTTCAGCAGAGAAAGCCGCATCAATCTGCACTTTAGCCAAAACAGTGGTTAGCGTGTCATCCAAGAAGTAAACCCAATTATTGCTAGTTACGACAACGTATAACTTGCTTTGAGGGTTATAGCTCATGCCCGTAGCTAAACCGAATATATCACTTGGCAGTTCAACACTTTTAAGCATTGGTAGCGTATTACTTGTGGCAACTTTAGTGGCATCATTTTGCGTCATAGCTGCAAAGTCAGGCTTCTCGATCGAGTAAGCACCACGCGCAGAGAGCTTAGAAAACTCGGGCCAGTTAGCCGTTGACCAAATCGTTTTCTCTGAATCGAATGTCATACGCACAGGGTCGCTTTGACCTATATAAGGGAATGGTCCGGTTTGCGTAAAGGCTTGTACTATGTTGAAGCCAATGATGACTAAGAACACATTTACAGTGATCTTATTCAGTAGGCTCCATTCACTGCTATCACTCTTCTCTACTAGCTTATCGCCCTGTAGCAGCATTAATACGCCAGCAAACAATAAAATAATCGCAAAGACCACAATCACCCACACATAAGTGTGTACGCCAAAAATAGCCGGACCAAAGCCTTGGCCAATATCACGCAGAATATGTGCGGAGCTATGGCGGTAACCTGCCCATAAGCCGTATACGGCGGTGATAATCAGTGCACCGATATACTTTGGCTTCAAGCCGTAACGCATGATAAAAATAGCGATCAGCGATACCAGCACCATAGCCGTGCGCTCTTGCCAGCAAAGAATGCAAGGAGTATCACCCATAGCAAAACCTAAGATGATACAAGCAATACCGACCGGCAGCGCAATTAGCGCCAAGGCCGCTAATGATATAATTCTGTTTACTGTTAATTCATTCATCATAGTGTTCTCACAGGTTACCGGCAGGCACTAACATGCCCCAAGTAGCAATCAACCAAATCCCCATACTCATTAAAATGCTCAGAGCTAAAAAAATATGCGCCAGTTTCTGTTTATGAGGTTTGAAAGCCACCAAGAAACAAGCAATAAAAATGAGGCAAAAAAGTAGAAATTCCACAACTTTCTCCAATAGAGTCCATCTGAACTCATTCAAAAAATGCGCTTAGCAAGCCAGATAGTGGCTCAAAAATGTCTGCATTATTCGCAGCAATGCTTTGTAAATTTGCAATGCAAGTTACTCAAGCAGTGACTAAATTACGGCAAATCTAAATTTAAAAATGTGCCACAACCGTCATACCTCCAAATGAGTATTAGTGTATTCTGATTTTTGCTAAGCGGGTTCATTTATTACTAAATTAGTGACAGCTAGCGCTTGAGCGGAATTGATAGGTAAGCGGAGCTTCACACTCTAGAACACGCTGTGATCTAAGACTTAAAGCATTGATTAATGAGGGTTCTCCCCCAACTAGGGAGAAAAAGTGAGCCTTGCCACTGAAGAGATAAATGACAAGTAACAAAAAAGCCCCCAACATTTGCATGTTAAGGGCTTTTAAATACTTAACCTGATTACAGGTTGAAGCTAAACGCGGTCATTACTTACGGTTATGACGCTTACGCTCGTTTTCAGTCAAGTAACGCTTACGAACACGAATGCTCAGCGGAGTTACTTCTACTAATTCGTCATCATCGATGAACTCAAGAGCTTGTTCTAGAGTCATTTCGATATGCGGAGTTAGTACTTGAGCTTCGTCAGTACCAGATGCACGCATGTTAGTTAGCTGCTTACCTTTCAAACAGTTAACTGTAAGGTCGTTAGCACGTGCGTGAAGACCAACTACTTGACCTTCGTATACTTCTGCAGCGTGACCAATAAACAGACGACCACGCTCTTGCAGACCGAATAGTGCGAATGTAAGTGCCTTACCCGTTGCGTTAGAGATCAATACACCACGTGCACGTTGACCAATGTCACCGCCTTTTTGTGGGCCGTAGTGATCGAATGAGTGGTAAATTAGACCAGTACCAGAAGTCGCTGTCATGAATTCAGTTTGGAAACCGATTAGACCACGGCTAGGGATAACGAAGTCGATACGTACACGACCCTTACCGTCTAACTGCATGTCCTTCATGTCACCCTTACGAGTACCAAGCTTCTCAATTACAGCACCTTGATGTTCTTCTTGAACGTCAACAGTTAGCGTTTCGAACGGCTCACACATCTCGCCATCGATCTCTTTCATGATAACTTCTGGACGAGAAACAGCTAGCTCGTAACCTTCACGACGCATGTTTTCGATCAAGATAGATAGGTGAAGTTCACCACGGCCTGATACGCGGAAACGATCTGGGCTGTCAGTTTCTTCAACGCGAAGTGCTACGTTGTGTACTAGTTCCTGCTCTAGACGCTCAAGGATGTTACGTGAAGTTACGTACTTACCTTCTTTACCAGCGAATGGAGAAGTGTTTACCTGGAAAGTCATTGTTAGTGTTGGTTCATCAACAGACAATGGAGGTAGCGCTTCAACAGTAGAAGTTGCACAAACTGTGTCAGAAATCTTTAGCTGACCAAGACCAGTAATAGCTACGATGTCACCAGCGTTAGCTTCAGTAACTTCGTGACGCTCTAGACCCATGTAACCTAATACTTGGCCTACTTTACCGTTACGCTTGTTACCTTCAGCATCGATGATAGTAACTTGCTGGTTTGTCTTAACGCTACCGCGCTTAACACGACCAACACCAATAACACCAACGTATGAGTTGTAGTCCAGCTGCGAAATCTGCATCTGGAAATCACCTTCAGCGTCAGCATCTGGTGAAGAAACTTTTTCAACGATCGTTTCAAATAGCGGAGTCATATCTGCGCTAACTTCGTCTGGATCTAATGAAGCAAAACCGTTTAGTGCAGAAGCATAAACGATTGGGAAATCTAGTTGCTCATCGGTAGCGCCTAGGTTGTCGAACAAGTCAAATACTTGGTCAATAACCCAATCTGGGCGCGCGCCTGGACGGTCAATCTTGTTAATAACAACGATTGGCTTTAGGCCTTGAGCGAAAGCTTTCTTAGTTACGAAGCGAGTTTGTGGCATTGGGCCATCAACTGCGTCAACTAGTAGCAATACTGAGTCAACCATAGATAGAACACGCTCAACCTCACCACCGAAATCGGCGTGACCTGGGGTGTCTACGATGTTGATGCGGTAATCGTTCCACTTGATGGCAGTGTTCTTGGCCAGAATCGTGATACCACGTTCCTTTTCAAGATCATTTGAATCCATCACCCGCTCAGTGGCTTCTCCTCGAGACTCAAGGGTTCCTGACTGCGCCAGCATCTTATCAACCAAGGTAGTCTTACCATGGTCAACGTGTGCAATAATGGCGATGTTACGTAAATTCTCTAACACGGCTAAACCTCTTACCATCGGTATAAAATATAGGGGGGTTACTGACAACAACTAAAACCAATCTAGTATAGTAGTTGCAATAAAAAGCGTGACATTCTACTCTAGCTCGGCGCTATCTCACAGGATTATTTTTAACCAATCGTTAAAAATAACTCTTTCGCATTGATTTTTTTCGCTCTAACGCCCGCTTTTTATACACTTTTTTATACTTTCGCTGTGTGAGACTATTACTATCACTCCCTTTGCTAAATTCCATTTTTAGCTAGTTTTAAGCAAAATCCAGACTATTTCCCTATAGATCAGACGCTAAATTTTAGCTAAATCGACACTGTCTTTATTGCCAATAACACTTATTTAAATACAGATGCTATTTCCTTGATTTACACCCTATAAAAATCACTATCTGTTAGTTATTGTACTCGCTGCAGTTTAGAGAAATGTAGCTGGCTAAAATTGAGCTTTATCAATAGCTGCACTGTTATGGCGCGTGCACCATTAGGCTCTTTATTAGTGCACCACAAAGATCCACACCACGCACCAAAACAGTGCAAAACGTTTTATTTAATTGCAGCCACAAAACATCAAACTGCTACTATTCAATAAGTTACAAGTTTGGCACGACTCTCGCTATATGAATATCAGATTCGCGTTAAGCGCTAAATATTTAAAGATAAAACAAAGGGACAACCCTTTACCCTACTCGGAGATTTGAGAATGTCTGCAGAATCAGTTTTACAACAACTAAAAGAACTAGAAGTTAAATTTGTTGATTTGCGTTTTACCGATACCATAGGTAAAGAGCAACACGTTTCAATTCCTACTCACCAAGTTGACGCTGACTTCTTCGAAGACGGTAAAATGTTCGATGGTTCTTCAATCCAAGGTTGGAAAGGCATTAACGAATCAGACATGGTATTGATGCCAGATCCAGCAAGTTTCGTACTTGACCCTTTCACAGCTGAAACCACAGCTAACATTCGTTGTGACATTCTAAACCCAGGCACAATGACTGGTTACAACCGTGACCCACGCTCGATTGCAAAGAAAGCTGAAGATTACCTACGTTCAACAGGTATCGCTGACACTGTACTAATTGGTCCAGAGCCAGAATTCTTCCTATTTGACGATGTTAAGTTCAGTGCTGACATGTCAGGTTGTTTCTACAAAGTTGACGCAGAAGAAGCGGCTTGGAACTCAGGTACTAGCTACGAAGATGGCAACAAAGGTCACCGTCCAGGCGTTAAAGGTGGTTACTTCCCAGTAGCACCAGTTGACTCTTCACAAGACATCCGTAGTGCTATGTGTTTGGTACTAGAAGAGATGGGTCAAGTTGTTGAAGCGCATCACCATGAAGTTGCAACAGCTGGTCAGAACGAAATTGCTACACGTTTCAACACGCTAACCCTTAAGGCTGACGAAGTTCAGGTGCTTAAGTATGTTGTTCATAACGTTGCTCACGCTTACAACAAGACTGCGACATTTATGCCTAAGCCAATCGTTGGTGACAACGGTAGCGGTATGCACGTGCATCAGTCTCTAGCTAAAGACGGCGTTAACCTATTTGCTGGTGACAAGTACGGCGGATTGAGCGAAACAGCTCTATTCTACATCGGTGGTGTAATTAAGCATGCTCGCGCAATTAACGCATTTGCTAACCCATCAACTAACTCTTACAAGCGTCTTGTACCGCACTTTGAAGCACCAGTAATGCTAGCTTACTCAGCAGCTAACCGCTCTGCTTCTATCCGTATCCCAGTGGTACCAAGCGCTAAAGCACGTCGTATCGAAGTTCGTTTTGGTGACCCAGTTGCTAACCCATACTTAGCGTTCTCTGCAATGCTAATGGCTGGTCTTGACGGTATTCAAAACAAGATCCACCCAGGTGAAGCAATGGATAAAGATCTATATGATCTTCCAGCTGAAGAAGCAGCAGAAATCCCAACAGTTGCGACTTCACTAGAAAACGCACTTGAGTGCCTAGATGCTGACCGTGAGTTCCTAACTCGTGGCGACGTATTCACTAACGACTTTATCGATTCTTACATCGCACTTAAGTCTGCAGACGTTGAACGCATCAACCAAACAACTCACCCAGTAGAATTCGAGCTTTACTACAGCTTGTAATCCTTTGAGTTGCCCCACTAGCCGCTTAGGCTAGCTAAAGCCCTAAACAGCAATGTTTAGGGCTTTTTTATTGGCTAAAAATTTTTCTTACATCAACCAGCCACTATAGTTATATCAGCGACATACAAAACTGAATATACCTAATATCGATTGGTATAAGGCGCTGCAAAAACAAGCAACTATGTTAGCTTGTACTTAACAGTTATAGAGGGAGCTATCATGCCAGCACTCATTTCAATCAACGCCAAAGCAGTCTTATGGTTTCCATTGCTATTTGTTCTCAGTATTTTACCGGCTAAGGCCATTGAATGGCCGCAAGATGTCACTGCTGAAGAGGGCACGATTGTGGTGTATCAGCCGCAGCCAGAATCGTTAAAAGGCAATATCTTGCAAGGCCGTGCTGCGATGTCGCTGGAGCTAATTGACCGCGACGAGCTCATATTTGGTGCCTTTTGGTTCAGCGCTCGCATCGATACCAGCAACGATGTTGCAACCGTACGTAATGTTGAGGTCACTAAAGTACGCTGGCCAGACTCACAGCCCAGCGATGAGCAACGATTTACCGAGGTGGTTGAAAAAGAGCTAGAGAATAGTCAGTTCGAGATCTCTATGGAGCGTTTATCAGCAAGCCTTGCTAATGCCGAACAAGAAAAACAAAGCCTCAAAGAGCTCAAAAGCGATGCCCCCGATATCCTATTTCGCCAACAACTCGCTGTATTACTCTCTTTTGATGGCTCGCCGCAGTTTAGAGATATTGAAAATAGCCCCTTTGAGCGCGCACTCAATACGCCTTTTGCCGTAGCCCGTAATAAAAACAGCCAAAAACTTTACCTCAGCAGTGGTACCTATTGGTACACAGCAGATAAACCATTAGGACCTTGGCAAGTCACTGAATATCCACCGCAAGACTTAGTAAAAATGCTACCTGAACAATCTAATAGCCCTGCATCTAGTGCAGATGCTCCAGCGATTATCGCGGTAGATCAGCCTACGGAACTGGTATCGACAGACGGTAGGCCGCAATGGCAAAGCTTAATTGAAGGTAAACTACTATATGTTAGCAATACCGAAACCGCTTGGATCCGCGAAACATCGAGCGGGGATATGTATCTACTGCTTTCTGGCCGTTGGTTTAAATCTAAAAAAGAGGCTGGTCCGTGGAGCTTTGTTCGCCCAGATAAATTACCCGCAAGTTTTAGTGAAATCCCCCCCGAGTCCGATATAGGCGGCCTCAGAGTATCTGTTGCAGGTACCACTGAAGCTGACCAAGCAGTACTCGATGCACAAATTCCGCAAACTGCAGCGATTAAACGAGATTCAGCTAAGCTCAGCGTAGAGTATGATGGCGAGCCCAAGTTTAACGCTATCCCCGGCACCAAAGTCGCCTATGCCGTAAATACCAACACCCAAGTATTAAAGATAAACAACCAATATTATGCCGTTGATAATGGTGTGTGGTTTAGCGCATCTAACGCTAAAGGCCCTTGGCAAGTGGCTGACAATATTCCAAATGATGAAATAGCTAAGATTCCGCCAAGTTCGCCAGTGTACAACACCACCTACGTTGAAATTTATGACTCAACTCCAGAAGTCGTTTATGTGGGTTATACGCCTGGTTATATGTGGTCTTATCCTTACTATGGCGTGCCAGTTTATGGCACTGGTTGGTATTATCCACCTTATTGGGGCCGCTACTACTATCCACGCCCACCAACTTGGGGCTTGCACGTGGGCTACAATCCTTGGACGGGTTGGAACGTAGGTGTTAGCTGGAGTAACGGATTCTTTAGCGCTGGCATAGGCTGGAGCGCGGGTTGGGGCAATCATTATTATCCGGGTCGTTGCTGTGGCGGCTACTATGGTGGTGGTTATCGCAGACCTGTGGTGATCAACACAGGCGATGTCAATATTGGCAACAGTGTCAGCATAGGCAACCGCACCAATATCTCTAATAAGCTGGCTAAAAACACTGGCATTTCAGGCAATAAACGAACGGGCAATCGAGTCGGTAAAAACAATCTTTATAACCGCCCAGAAACCCGTAATCGCAATGCTGATCCGGCAAAGGTAAACAATAAGTTTAAACCTGCCAATCATAACAAGGCGCGCACTAACAATGTTTTTGCTGATAAAAATGGCAACGTGGCTAGAGACTTAGACGGCAAGTGGCAAAGCCGTGATAAAGGAAGCTGGACACCAGCCCCCGAAACAAGACAGAAAATTGAAACTGGGATAAATAATCGTGAAATATCTCAGCCTAAATCCCTGTCTAATCCTCTAGTGACAAGGCCCAACAACCAAATAAACCGCAGTAACAACATCAATCGGCAACATAATTTTGATCGTGAAGGCCTAAACCGAGCCCGAAATGCCCGTCAGCATGGCGCAATGCGTGAAGGAAGGCGCGGCCGTTAACTGTTATTGCATTTAAATACGCTAGAATTAGGCCTGCCATAGCAGGCCTATTTACTTGCTGAACTATGTCTTAACCCATGCCTTGAATACCATCAGGCATCATTCAGGGAATAATAATCATGTGGCACAAACTCGCGCCTTATCGCAGCTCAATCATCTTACTTTCAGCGCTTATGCTAGGTGGAATAATTGGCATTTTAGCCCCTGATTTTGCGCTAAAGCTAAAACCATTAGGCCAGATATTTTTAAACCTGTTGTTTATGATTATCGTGCCATTAGTAGCAATCAGCGTAACCTCATCCATTGCCCGAATGACAGATTTAAAACGCCTAGGTGCAATACTTATCACCATTTTTGCAGTCTCAATAATCATGGCCATTATCCCAACCTTGGGGATTATTGGCTTAGCATCAATTTACGATCCGGCCCAAGGCGTGACATTAGACCTACAGCAACAAGTCAACACTGGCTCTGGTGACATGGATTTTGTGAGTTTACTGACCACCAATGACTTTGTCGGCCTGTTATCGAAATCTAATATTCTGGCGCTGATAATTATGTCGGTGATCAGCGGTATCGCTATCGGCCAATCAGGTAGAGACGGCGAAAAAGTCTCAGCCATGCTCGACAGTTTGAATACTGTGATTATGAAAATCGTGTCTATTTTAATGGTCGCCGCACCTGTCGGCCTTGGGGCTTACTTTGCCTCAACGATGGCGAGCCAAGATCCTGAGTTGTTAAGTACCTTTGCTCGCGCTATTGGCTTGTTCTTTATCGCTGCAGCAATCTATTACAGTCTTGGTAGTACTTTCTATGCTTGGCTTGGTGGCGGCATAAATGGCGTTAAGCAGTTTTGGCGTAATGCCATTGAGCCTTCAGCAACAGCCTTAGGCACGAGTTCTTCTTTAGCATCTCTGCCTGTGAATATTCGCGCCGCAAATAAAATGGGGCTACGTGAAGATATCGCCGATATTAGCCTCCCCTTGCTGGTCAATCTGAATAAGGGCGGCGCAGCCATGACAACGGCGCTTAAGATTGTGTTTATCTATTCGATTTTAGGCTTAGATTTTACTGCCGATGTGTTTGCGCTAACGGTATTGATTTCAGTGCTGTCAGCCTTTGTGATTGGTGGCGTTCCCGGCGGCGCTTTTCTTGGTGAGATCTTCATTGTCACAACTTTAGGCTTACCGCTAGAAGTGATCCCGATCCTAGTGATTATCGGTGCAGTTACCGATGCTCCTGCAACAGTAATCAACGTGATCCATGACTTAAATGCCACTCAAATCATCGAAAGAATTAGTGGTAAACATTATCAACAGCAAACCAAATAAAAAGCCAAAATAATCACTTGGGCTTGTGCTGTTACAACAAGCATGTCGTTATCGGCACTAAAACTGATGCACCGCGACTCGGCCGTTATGTCCTGCGGCCACTAAGGTATTCCCCTCAATAGCTAAGGTGAAGAAGCCTTGTGACTCACCGTTTATCTGCAGCGGCTGCCAGCTATAACCATGATCATGGGAAATATCGGTCGATAGCTTACCTGTTGCAATACAGGTTTCCTGGTAACAGGCCATTGCGGTGCGCAGTCCAGGAGTGGTTCCCGGCGGTTTATGCCACACATAGCCCTTTAGATACACCATATTGGCGTCATGTTTATCCCGCTGTTGGTAATCGCCACCAAGTACAAACAGATCGCCTAAGGTATTTAAAGCTAAACCATAACCACCAGCAGTTTGGGTATCATCATAAAGTGCCACAGGCCGTCTACGCCAGTGCTCTCCTGAATCAGCGCTACTGTAAACTGAGCTACTAAAGCCGCCAGAAGTAAACCAAGCTCTACTGCGCTTATCTACAATTAACGTATTCCCGCTAGCAGCAAAAGCCAGCTCTTTGTCGAGCATTTCAGGCAACTCTCGTTGCGCGATGCGTCGCCAACTTTTGCCGCCATCAGTGGTACGTAATATCACGTAGCTGCCGCCAACAGGATCACCCAATAGCAAACCGTTATTTCGGTCCCAAAAAGCAATCGAATTGAAAAAGCCAAGTTCATCAGGATTATCGTATAGTAGCTCCCAGCTAAGGCCCTGATTTTGGGTGATGTAGAGCTTTGATAAACCGCCGGCACCCGCGCCCATCACTATCGCAGTGTTGGCATCGAATACTTCAATGTCGCGAAAATCCATTAACAACTCAGCTTTGACTGACACATCTTGCCAAGATTTACCGGTATCTTTAGAAATATAAACTTGATTGTTACTACCAGTAACCCAAACAACGCCTTCAGATACTGCGCTGCCCCTAAATGAGGCATTAGCAGTCAGTGATTGAATTTGCCAGTCCATAGCAGAAACGCTAAAGCAAAATAGGCTAATTAACAGCATGAATATCTTCATTAAAATCCCTTAAATGAACAACGTCGCTCTACCATTACTATCGACCAAAGATCTAGGTTAAGCAAGCTAGTCCAATTCGCTTTCCAGCAAATCATATATACCTTCCTGCTCACGAATCTAAATTAGCACGAACTAAATAAAATACTATTAAACAACAACTTAATAACAAAAAGTTCTGGACTCTGCCTAAAATATAAACTAGATTGAAAGTGTGACAAAGATCACTATTTTATAAAAAAGGATACCACTATGACAAAATCACTTAGCCAAGCAGCCTTGTTGACCGCCGGATTATTACTTTCGACCGCGAGTGTTGCGGCAATGGGTCCGATTGCTAAATGTAATGACTGTTCTAGCCAAGCTGCGCAGCAAACCGCAACTGAGATTGAAAACAGCAGTGTCTACGTAGTTGACTTTGTTAACCGTACTGCGCAGAAGTTTGTAACTGATGAGAAAGGCGATACTTTATTAACTAAGCTTTCAATCGGCGAGTTAAACCAAATTAATCAAAAATATGATTACCGCAAAACTCACCTAAGAGCGGTTCAGCCTTAATTTCGCTGTTACAAAGCAGTTATTTGGCTACGGAATAAACCCGTAGCCATAGACCTTAACAACTCTCCACAACCTTAATTAACCTGTTAATGTCACTAATATTGTTGTAGATGTGTGGCGACACGCGGATCCCTTGACTGCGCACATCTACACTTATTTTAGCCCGCTTTAACGCTGTGAAAACCTGCTGCTGTTTGATCCCGAAATCCAATATTGCTGTAGCGCTGCGCTTATTTTCAAGCTTAGGTGATACCACTGCATCTCCCAAACTATCATGCAATAAATTCAATAAACTCTGATTGTGCTCGCGTAGATGATGGCTACCAATATTGGCAAAGTATTCAATGCTGTGCGCAGCAATCGCATAGGGTGCAATTGATGGCGTCCCCCCCCAAAACTTTAAGGCACTGGCATGATAGCGAAAGTCGTGAATATCAAATTCAAAAGGATTCTCATGACTAAACCAACCCACATCCTTAGGTTGGCATGTCTCGATATGCTTTGAGTTTATCCACAAATAGGCCGCTCCGGGGCCGCCGCATAACCATTTCACACTCGAGCCAATCAAAAAGTCAGGCTGTAAATGATTTAAATCTAAGGGAATAATCCCCGCTGACTGTGCAACATCAATCACAGTCAATGCTTGCTTACACTTAGCTGCTGCAAGGATCTCCGCTAATGGCGCTTGCTGGCCAGTGTTAGAGTAAACATGACTAACAAATACTAAATCAACATCATCAGTAATATACGACTGCCAAACCGCTGCGTCAGTTATATCTAAGTCTTTTGCAATAAAGCGCAGCTCACAGCTATCTGGCAGCGCTTTTTGCAATGCAAAGCCCATACTAGGGAAATCAATTTCACACATCAGCACTACAGCATTGGGTCTTTGTAACTGCTGCAGTGACGTAACAAGCTTAGTTAGCCCGCTAGAAAGATTAACCTGCGGACAAAACTCACTCGCCTTAGCGTTAAATAAACGCGCTAAACTGGTATTAAAGGACTCAATGACCTGCAGCCACTCCTGCCAAGGCTCACTGTTTGAATGCTGCCAAGGTGAGAAAAATTGCGCCTCAAAATTTTGTTGGGCAGTTTTTAAAGGTCGCCCAACCGAATGATTAAGTAAATAGCTATCTGTAGTTAACACAAAATCTTGCTTAAACGATTCCATATCAACATACCTCCAAGCTAGCTTTTAGCGCCGCTATATCGGCAAAGCGCGTATTAATATCATCGCGTTGTCTTGCCGCTCTTCTGTCTCTTAATTGTTCTAATGAGTTAAGCAATACCGGCAAAGGTGGACCACTAGCGGTGACTTTAGCAAGGTGCTGCTGCTCCAGCTTAATTGACGGCTGCGCGATATACTTGGTCACCAATTGATTATGGTGCTGAATCGCGGTCTCACCGTGGAGTTTGCACACTTCAAGAAACAGTTTTACATTTTTCTGATACCAAGCTTGATGATTAAGATGAGTCATATTCAGCAGATCATCCATAAAGCTAGTGCGACGCATACAGTCTCGCAATATGCTTTGATCTTCAGGCATCATATATAGAAATTTATCCACCAGCATTTGCGAATAACCAGGCTCATTCGCCGCGCATAAGCCTAGCAACATATCAATCACGTTAATCCCTGCAAAGTCGCCAGCATTGGCGCCACGATACACCTGAATTCCAACTCGATAAGGCTTGTAATAAGGGCGAACACAATAGAAAAAGTCATCAGCATCAAGCTGTTGAAACAACACCTTGTTTGAATCAATCACACCACGCAAAGCCCGTTTGGCAACCAACAGCAAGTCATAGGCAATGGGATGATCAATGCCCAAAGGTTGGATCTTTAGTAACGCGTCAGCGGCACGCTTATACGCCAAAATTCCTTTGGTGTTGTAATCAACAAATAGCTTTTCAGCACCCAAATTAGTAAAACGCTTGTATACACCTTGTTTAGCACGGTTATGAGTCGTCAGGTGCGCCGTGGCAAACCTTGGTGTGACACCAATAGATGCGCCAATATGCATGGCTAACGTCGATGCTTCAATCAGTGGAGAAGTGGTTTCTCTCGATGGCTCGGTGATCTCATGTCGGCGACAGGCCGCCATATACAAGCCCACATTTCCTAACAAATCAAAAGCATGATCAAAACCTTCGTCGGTATTACCCTCAACCAATAAGCTGGCAATCAGCTCTCGACCTTCAGTTTCAAGCTGTCGCTTTAAGTCTTCACCTATGCCTTCAACATTGGCTCTATCTTTTTGCTCAGCGTACAAAACTTCTAATTGACTATTGAGTTCAACAAATCGGGTGCGGATCCAATGATCGAATGCTTGGGTGTTGCGCGTCATTTTCTGGTCCTTGTTATTTAGAGTCGATTACTCAAATTAGCCTAACAGCATATGTTCAGTTTAAATCGGCAATCTATCCCTAAAAACTTTCATTTAAGATCGAAATCCACTATAAAAAGAATTATTAATATTGATTATCACCAACCCAGACAAAAGGCTTCATCGATGGACAATAAAGATCGCAACATACTGGCTATTCTCCAACGCCAAGGCCGAATCGCGATTAGTGAATTAGCTGCAAAACTCAATATGTCAGACACCCCTTGCCTACGCAGGGTTAGAAAGCTTGAACAATCTGGGGTGATAAGTGGTTACGCTGCGCAAATCGATCCCAAAGAAGTGGGTTTAAATGTTGTGGTATATGCCTTTGTCAGGCTGAAAGAAAACTCAGATCAACATGCCATTTTATTTGAAGAAAGCATGGAAAACTTAGAGCAAGTCATGGAGTGTTCAGTTGTAACCGGTGCTCACGACTACCTACTTAAAATCGTCGCAAGCGACCTGCTCAGCTACGAAAGCTTTGTAAAAAAATCGCTCGGCAGCTTAAATTGCATCGCAGGTATCGAGTCAACAGTTGTGCTTAAACAGAACTTTTCACGCAACATTCTGCCACTACAACCCTTATAAAACATATAGATAAGTTTAGATACACTCGCTTATTCCATTTCGAACTAAGGATGTAACCACACGAACTAGACGACCGGTCTAATTGTGTTAGGCTAGAAACATGAAAACAGCACCTCAACAAACTCGCCAACATATCATCGACTCAGGTTACCGCCTGATCTCGAGTAAAGGGTTTACCCATGTTGGCCTAGCGCAAATTCTAAAGTTTGCTGACGTCCCCAAGGGTTCTTTTTACCACTATTTCAAATCGAAAGAGCAATTTGGTGAAGAGATTATTAACAGCTTCTTTGACAGTTATCTGAGCAGTATTGATGACTTGTTTGCTACAGGTAAAGGTAGCGGCCTAGATAGACTGATGAGCTATTGGCTGCACTGGCAAAGTACCCAAGATGGTGAAAGCAGCGACCAAAAGTGTTTAGTGGTAAAACTAAGCGCAGAAGTAGCCGATTTGTCTGAAGCCATGCGTAAAGCGCTAAACACAGGCTCAACAGCTGTAATTGCACGCCTTACTAGGGCAATCGAAGCTGGTATTGCCGATGGTTCAATTCCTGCAATGCATGCTGAACATACAGCAGAAACTCTTTACCAGCTGTGGCTAGGTGCCAGTTTAAGAAACAAATTAGCTCGCGATCCACAAGTTATCGAACGCGCATTACTAATGACCAAAGCGTTATTAGCGCAACCTATTTCAGCAATGAAATAAGCGCAAAAATATAAGTTTATCTCCCCCGTCTAAGCCACTACCGTTTAGGCGGGTATTTTTTAACTATTTACTAGACGACTGGTCTACTCAATTTTAGGCTAGAGTTTGATTCAATATATTTAGACAGGAAAGATTATGCAAAGCTTTGACTTCTACAACCCAACCCACATTAGCTTTGGCGAAGGTAAAATTGCTGAGCTAGATAAACTAGTACCGCAAGACGCTAAAGTGTTAGTGCTATTTGGTGGTAACAGCGCCAGAAGCACTGGCACACTCGACGAAGTTAAAACTGCGCTAAAACAGCGTGAAGTAGTTGAGTTTGGTGGCATCGAAGCCAATCCAACTTACGAAACCTTAATGCAAGCCGTTGATGTGATTAAACAGCAAAACATCGACTTCTTACTTGCAGTGGGTGGCGGCTCAGTTATCGACGGCACTAAGTTTGTTGCAGCTGCAGCACTATTCGAAGGCGAGCCTTGGGACATCCTATTAAACTGGGGAGCTAATGTTACTCAAGCCATGCCATTTGGTAGCGTATTGACGCTTCCTGCTACAGGTTCAGAGATGAACAGCGGCAGCGTTATTACCCGTAAAGAGCTTAAAGCAAAGCTAGCCTTTATGAGTGACCACGTATTCCCACGTTTTTCAGTATTAGACCCAAGCAAAACCTTTACCCTGCCTGAGCGCCAAGTTGCAAACGGTGTGGTTGATGCGTTTGTGCATATCACTGAGCAATACCTTACTTTCCCCGTTAATGCACCGGTACAAGACCGCTTTGCCGAAGGTTTATTGCAAACTTTAGTCGAGCTCGGCCCTAAAGCACTGAGCGAGCCACAAGACTATGATGTACGCGCCAACTTAATGTGGGTAGCAACAATGGCATTAAACGGTCTTATTGGTAAAGGCGTGCCTCACGACTGGGCAACTCATATGATTGGCCATGAAATCACCGCGCTTTACGATGTCGACCACGCTCGCACCCTAGCTATGATATTGCCTGGATTATTAGATGTTCGCCGCCAAGGTAAGCAAGAAAAACTCCTGCAATACGCCAGCCGAGTATGGGGCATTACCCAAGGTTCTGACGATGAAATCATCGACCAAGTGATCGAAAAAACTCGTCAATTCTTCGAACAAATGGGTATACAGACTCGCCTGTCAGATTACGGTTTAGACAACAGCAGCATAGATACTATTGTCGCCCAACTTGAAGCTCACGGCATGACTGCACTAGGTGAAAAGCAAGATGTGGATCTAGCGATGAGCCGTAAGATCTTAGAACGTAACCTATAGATCTAATAAAAAATAGACCTTCCGATAAAACCTAGTATGAGACCTCAGCTGACTAACAGTGACTAGATAACTGTTAGTTGGCACACCAACAGATAAAAAGGACAACCACATGAACGTATTAATGATACTGACTTCACACGACAAACTTGGCGACACCGGCCTGAAAACCGGATTCTGGTTAGAAGAGTTTGCCAGTCCTTTTTACTGTTTCAAAGACCAAGGTTTTAACCTTACCTTAGCCTCACCAGCAGGCGGAAAGCCACCACTTGATCCAAGTAGTGAGCAGGCTGATTTTCAAACCGCTGCAACTGAACGCTTTAATCAAGACCCGCAAGCGAAACAACAACTCGCGACAACTTTGGTTCTTGCCGATATTAATCCAGCTGATTACGACGCAATTTTTTATCCAGGTGGCCATGGTCCGTTATGGGATCTCACTAACGATGCCAATTCCATCGCATTGATAGAGGCTTTCCATCAAGCAAATAAGCCGGTTGGATTAGTGTGTCACGCTCCCGGCGCCCTTAAAAATGTCAAAGCTGCAGATGGCAGCCCTTTGGTCGCAGGCAAGCAAGTCACCGGCTTTACCAATAGCGAAGAAGCAGCAGTACAGCTTACCGATATCGTGCCATTTCTAGTGGAAGATATGCTGCAGCAACATGGGGCTGATTACAGCAAAGGCGATGATTGGAGCAGCCACCTTGCGGTAGATGGCAACCTTATCACAGGTCAAAATCCGGCATCGTCAGAAGCCGTAGCTAACGAAATCATCAAGCAGCTTAAATAAACACGCTCCCTGAAAATAGGGCGTGTAATGCGCTCTGACTACCTTATAAACGGCAAGGAATAAGTAATGATCACACTGCACCATCTTAATAAATCGCGTTCAAAACGTATTATCTGGCTTTTAGAAGAATTAGGGCTAGAGTACCAAATCAAGGCGTATCAACGTGACAGCCAAACCTTTTTAGCACCACCTGAGCTCAAAGCGATTCATCCGCTGGGTAAGTCGCCGGTAATTGAGTATAACCAGCAAGTCATCGCCGAATCAGGTGCAATTACTGAATACTTAATTAATACTCATGCTGCAGGCATTTTAGCGCCAGAAAAAGGTACTGCTGAATATGTTGAGTATCTGCAGTGGCTACACTTTGCTGAAAGCTCAGCAATTTTGCCATTACTGCTAAGAATGTTTGTCGCTAAAGATGGCTGCCAAACCAACTTTTTAGAAGGTTATGCCGCCGTTGAAACAGAAAAAATCCTTAGTTACGTTAATCAATCACTTGCAGGTAAGCGTTATCTTGTTGCCGATAAACTCACAGGTGCAGATATTATGATGTCGTTTATTGTTGAATTGCTGAGTCAAAGTGGTGAAGTACAAAAGTACCCTCATATTGCTGCTTATGCACAGCAGCTGAGTCAGCATGACAATAGCGTCAAGGCAACGCAGTTAGAGCAAGAGTACGATCGCTAACCTCAAGTGAGCCTCCATTAAAAAAGCAGCCTATTGGCTGCTTTTTATCAATATAATTGCTCGCTAGCGTTGTAATTTACACTGGTAGCTGTCACCTAAGTACTGCACACTCGCCTCGCCCTGATGCTCCCAAAACTCAAAATTACGTCCTTGGTATTTTGCACCACTACCACTGCGAACATTGGTTGCTAATATTTGCTGTTCAGCAAAGCTAAATACACCTGTCACCGGATCTAATTGGGTATAAATCGCTGCATTTATTGACGGATGCAGGCCACAATCAAAAACCGCTGTCGTTGATGCTTCAATTAGGCCGCCTGTAATTTGTAATTCAATAATCCGGCCTTGATAATTATCTAGCGTACATTGGCGTACATCTTGAGATTTCCAGCAATCGTTGCGGCCTTTTATCCAACCTCGTTGCATCGCCTTTGGTTGTTCTGACGCAGGGATATTCACTAAGGCCTGTTGATATACCTGAGTCATTTTCCTATCTAATGCAGCCAGTTCTGCATCACTGCAAATTAACGTTTCAACTTGCCCTGTGGCCTTACTACAGTCAAAACTTGGTGACTCAACAACTGCTTGCGGCTTCGCTTTAGCGGCGCTATCAGCCTCAATATTCGACTCTGCCGACTGACAAGCCGCGAGTAATATCAAGCAACTGCCCAGAATAGTTTTTTGCATCAAATCCCCCAATAACCCTATCCGTAAAATATCGTTACTCACCGCACTCTGAAAAATCAACACCGACAATGGGGAGCACGCCCTTTTGAGTGACATTATTGTCGTTCGGGGTGAAATAATACAAATAGCATTGATCACGATTGAGATTATTACCACGTGGGAAGATCACAAACCCTCTACCCACTGTAGCCGTTGTTAACCCCCGACGGGTAAACCAGCGTAAGTTGCTATTTCGAGCGCACCAAACTGTATCAGAGTTTGCCTCTGTACATTGATTAGAGGTGATATAAGTGACAGAGTCAAAATCAACTAAATGAGTAAAAGTGTTGTTCCAGCGTCCATCAGGATAATGCGCTCGCACCCGAATATTTTGGCCGTCCTCTAAGGTAAATCGGTTTTGCGCATTATTGAGATTTTCAGGTCTTAGCTCTATTTGCGCCGCCACTAAATCCCGCGCCGAAGCAATACTCGCTTTCATACCTTTAAGCACAGCGGTGTCGGCGTCCGTTCTAAAATCCAAAAACTTAGGTAATGCCACCACAGCTAAAATACCCAGCACGATAATCACCACGACGAGTTCAATTAAGGTAAATCCCTTAAATTTTCCATGTTGTGTCATTGATTTATATCCCGCCTTTTTCTTACAGTTAATTTCATAATACTTATAGCTAGTTAATTGATAGCTACTGTACCACTTAAAGATAGCAAGGTTTTTTGTCTGTTACTTTTTTCTCTAACTTATCAGCATAAACTCCATGATTTTTTCGACAAAAAACGCTAATCTCTGATGATTACAACTCTGTAACATAGGATGTCACAATGCGTGTAGCTTTAATACTGCTCATATTACTGAGTGCAACGTTTGCTCATGCAACCGTGTATAAGTGGGTTGATGAAAACGGCAAGGTGCACTTCTCTGACGAGCCGATTAAAAATGCTGAGGTGGTCGAGTTTAAAGAGAACACTCAAAACAACATCAAGCTTCCCGAAGTCACAGTGATACCTAGCGCCCCTAGCGAGCCAGAAGAAAAAGCTATCGACTATAAGATGAATATCGTCTCGCCGACAGAAGAGGAGTCAGTTCGTAATAATGAAGGTGATGTTACTATTATCACCAACATCACTCCACAACTTGCTTCAACCCACCAGCTCGGCCTATTTATGGACGGCAAACAAATGGGTAGCAAGCAAACCATAGGTCTATTCAAACTCACCAATATTGATCGCGGCGAACATAACTTTGTGGTTAAAGCCTTTGATAAGAACGGCAAAAAACTTGCATCCACTCCATCAAGAAAGATATTTGTTCACCGGACAAGTGTAAATCAACCTAGGTTTATTAGGCCACAGCCAAGAAATAACTAATAAAACCCTATAAATAGATAAACTTAGGATTAGCTTGATTTAGTCTACATTCCGATGATGTCTAGTTGCAGCTTGCACCAACTTGGTGCACCATAGCAGTGCAAGCAACTTAACTGCCCAAACTGGTGCAAACGCATATTTCGGAGTAACTGATGGATACAAATTTATTGCTCAACCATCTTGTAACGGCAGTGCTAGTTATCAATGAAGAGCTTGAGTTACTCTATGTCAATGCTGCCACTGAGCAGCTACTTGGGGTTGGCAGTAGTCGCCTAACCGAGCAAGCTTTACCTGAGTATTACCAGCTGCTTGGGGTTGAGCCACAAGTACTCAAAGTCGCTATTCGCGACGGGCAAGGCCTAAGCATTAATACCGTGCCTTTAGTGACCATTGATGGCCAACAACATACGGTTGATGTCACCCTAACCCCGCTTGAAAATGAAAAAAACCTCGCCCTGATTGAACTACGCCAAGTCGATCAACAGCGCCGTATTCATCAGCAATTAACTCAAGATGCACAGCAACAAGCGGCGCAATACTTAGTGCGCAACCTTGCTCACGAGATCAAAAATCCGTTAGGCGGTTTACGTGGCGCAGCGCAGTTGTTATCTCGGGAATTAAAAGAGCCTCAACTAAACGAATTTACCGACTTAATTATCGAGCAAGCAGACCGTTTACGTAGCCTAGTTGACCGTTTACTCGGGCCACAAAAGCCGACACAACATAGCTTGTATAATATTCACGAAGTGATCCAAAAGGTCGTTAAACTGGTGAATGTCACCTTGCCAGCCAATATCTTGTTAACCCAAGACTACGATCCGTCGATACCCGATATTGAAATGGATCCTGATCAGCTACAACAAGCTATTTTAAATATCGTGCAAAATGCCATACAGGCACTTGAGCCTCTAGGCGGTAATATTCGCTTAAAAACCCGCACTCAACACCAGATCACCATAGGTACTAAGCGCCACAAATTAGTGTTGATGTTGTCGGTGATTGACGATGGCCCAGGTATTGCGCCAGAGCTAATGGACACCCTGTTTTACCCTATGGTTACTGGCCGTGAACAAGGCTCAGGCTTAGGCTTATCAATTGCTCATAACTTTGCTCGTCTACATGGTGGCCGTATTGAGTGTGACTCTACGGTTGGTCATACCGAATTTACCATCACTTTACCCATCAATAGTTAATAAGAGGAATACACTCAATGACTGAACAAGTTTGGATCCTCGACGACGATAGCTCGATTCGCTGGGTATTAGAAAAAGCGCTGCAAAGTGCCAAGTTTAGTAGCGCAAGTTTTGCCGCTGCCGAGTCACTCTGGGAAGCGTTAGAAATGGCGCAGCCGCAAGTGATTGTGTCTGACATACGTATGCCGGGCACTGATGGACTCACCCTGCTTGAGCGCCTACAAAATCATTATCCGCACATTCCGGTAATTATCATGACAGCACATTCAGATCTTGATAGTGCCGTTAGTGCTTACCAAGCGGGTGCATTTGAATATTTACCTAAACCATTTGATATCGATGAAGCTATCTCTCTGGTCGACCGCGCACTGACTCATGCTAAAGAGCAATCATCAAGCGCAACGGTTAGCGAGCCTTTAATTGCCACCCCAGAAATCATTGGTGAAGCGCCAGCAATGCAAGAAGTGTTTCGCGCCATTGGTCGCCTTTCGCGCTCATCAATTAGCGTATTGATTAATGGTCAATCTGGTACAGGTAAAGAACTGGTCGCTAGCGCACTGCATAAGCACAGCCCACGTAAAGATAAGCCATTTATTGCCATCAATATGGCAGCGATCCCAAAAGATCTAATTGAGTCAGAGCTTTTTGGCCATGAAAAGGGCGCCTTTACTGGTGCTGGCAGCGTGCGCCAAGGTCGTTTTGAGCAAGCCAATGGCGGCACGCTATTTTTAGATGAAATCGGCGATATGCCACTCGATGTGCAAACTCGCCTATTACGAGTATTGGCTGATGGTCAATTTTATCGGGTCGGCGGCCACTCGCCAGTGCAAGTTGATGTACGTATTATTGCCGCGACTCACCAAGATCTTGAGCAACTGGTGCATCAAGGTGATTTTCGTGAAGACTTGTTCCATCGTTTAAACGTTATTCGGGTGCATTTACCGCCGCTATCTCAGCGCCGTGAAGATATTCCCCAGCTTGCACGTCACTTTTTGATGATTGCCGCAAAAGAGATTGCCGTTGAGCCCAAAGTGCTCACCAAAGAGACTGCAACCAAGCTCTCGCAGCTACCTTGGCCTGGTAATGTCAGACAGCTTGAAAACACCTGCCGCTGGTTAACGGTGATGGCGTCGGGACAAGAGATTTTACCGCTCGACCTACCACCAGAACTATTACAGGAGCCTAAGGTAAGCACTAAAGCGACCGATAGAAACGACTGGCAAGACGCGCTTAAGTTATTTATCGACCAGCGATTAAGTGAAGGTGACAGTGACTTATTAACTGAAGTGCAGCCCGCTTTTGAGCGCATTTTATTAGAAACCGCCCTTAAACATACTCATGGCCATAAACAAGAAGCCGCAAAACGTTTAGGCTGGGGGCGTAATACCCTAACCCGTAAGCTCAAAGAGCTTGAGATGGATTAAGCGACTTAGTAAAACAAAAAAGGATATCCACTGGATATCCTTTTTTATCGACCCGGTTACACCGGATCTTGGTGAATAATCACCTCAGATTCAGCAAACTCTGCCCGCACTCGTTCAGAAGTGGCTACCGCAATTTTGTGGGCCTGATGTAAACTCAAATCACCGTCTAACTCTAGATGAAACTGAATAAACATGGTCTTGCCCGACTCACGAGTACGTAAGTCATGGATACCTTTCACCTGCGGATCTTGCTCAGCAATCTCGGTGATTTTGGCGCGAGTGTCATCATCAAGCTCTCTATCAAGCAGTGATTGCACCGAACGATAAGCCAAACCAATAGCTTGCTGACCGATAAACAACGCAATTAATAACGCAAATAAACCATCAGCCCACCACCAGCCATATTGTGATAACACTAAAGCTAATAGCACCGCAGCATTTAAAAATAGATCCGACTTATAGTGTAATGAGTCGGCTTCAACCACAGTACTAGAGGTGGCCGCTAGCGCTCTTTTTTGCAGCATAACTAACGCAAATGTCAGTGCAATAGCGATAACAGAGACCACAACACCTAAGGTCGCGTGCTTAACCTCAACCGGGTTAATTAAACGCTCACCACCATGGAAAAACAGCAAAAATGCCGAGCCGAGAATAAAAGCGGATTGCGCTAATGCAGCTAATGGCTCAGCTTTGCCATGACCATACCTATGGTCTTGATCGGCAGGCACAATGGCGTAGCGGATAGCAACGAAATTAACGATAGATGCTAACGCATCAGCAAACGAGTCTGTTAGCGATGCCAACATACTGGCTGAGCCAGAATACATCCAAGCGCCAAGCTTGATGATAATAAGGGTTAAGGCAGTCGCAACCGCAGCGCGGCTCGCCAGCTTAACCCAGAAATCGTATTGGGAAGTGTCATTCATAAAATCTGTTTACTGATAAAGTAAGGGAAGCACAGATCTTAAGTTTATAACAACTAGAGTAAAAATCGGGTGATTTCCCTCAAGTTAATATCAATCACCACAATAGAAAAAAACTATTGTGGTGATGGATAAAAAGCAGCTAACTATCTTTTATGATGCTTAGCAAAACGCTTTTGGAACTTTTCTTGCTGCTCAGGCGTTAACAATTGGTACGCTTGGTTTTGCAGCTTCAACATATCAACTGCTTTTTGCTGACGTGCTTCTTGCTTAGCTGCCAATGCTTGTCTTACCGCATCTTCACTGAAGTTAGTTGTAGTGATGAACTCTAGCATTTGCGCTTTTTGCGCAGCACGCTCTTCTTTAGAAGGACGGTTTTGCTTCATTTCATCGCGATGAGCACTAAATAGCGCTTTCATTTCAGTTTTTTGCTGATCTGTAAGATCTAAACCGCGGAACATTTTACGTAAATCATGGTGACCACCATGCTTACCTTTCATTTGGTGGTAACCTTGCTTACCATCGCGTGAGCCGTGATGTTCATCAGCCGCGCTAACGCCGGCAGTTAATAGTGCAGTACTGGCAACAACGGCAAGCAAGCCTGCTTTAAGTGTGTTCTTTTTCATCTTGGTAGCCTCAATTAAATGTGCCTAGCCCTGCTAAGCTTGATTTGACGCTTACAAGTGTAGCCAGCCCAATGTAAGGTAGGGTTTATTTAGCGTAAAGCTCTGTAAAGCAGTTTAAATAATGTCATTGCATGCTAGAGAATCGCAATCTTTACGTAGCATTACACTCCTTAACTGCAATTGACATCAAACAAGGTATACTCGCCATAGTAAAGGTAGAGTAAAAGGGTAAATATGAGCCGTATATTATTGATAGATGATGACTTAGGTCTATCTGAGCTGCTTGCACAGCTACTAGAGTTAGAAGGTTTTGAACTAACATTAGCCCATGATGGCCAATCAGGACTCGATCTGGCTCTAGAGCAATCTTTCGACCTTATTTTACTCGACGTTATGCTGCCGAAATTAAATGGTTTTGAAGTTCTGCGGGCACTCCGCAGCAAGAAACAAACGCCAGTATTAATGCTAACCGCTCGCGGTGATGAAATTGATCGGGTTGTGGGCTTAGAAATTGGTGCTGATGACTACTTACCTAAGCCATTTAACGACCGTGAGCTAGTTGCGCGTATTCGCGCTATCATTCGCCGTACTCATGTACAGTCTAATGAAGCTCCACAGCCGACCCATCAATATGGCGACATCAATTTAGATCCAGGTCGCCAAGAAGTTCACTGCCAAGATCAATTGATTATTCTTACCGGCACTGAATTTAGCTTACTGTTTGAGTTGGTTAAAAACGCTGGCGAGCTGGCAACAAAAGAAGACCTAAGCGAAAAAGTGCTAGGTAAAAAGTTGATGCCGTTCGATCGCAGCCTAGATATGCATTTATCTAATTTACGCAAAAAGATGCCTGAACGTAGCGACGGTCGTCCGCGAGTAAAAACCATACGCGGCAAAGGTTATATCTGGTTACCTTAGATGCAGCTAAGACAAAACCCCAACAACATATTCGTTAAGTTACTACTTGGCTTTTGGCTATGTAGCTCACTTATCATTGCCCTAATTGGCTTGCTGCCGCTGCTGCAGCAAAACCATGATCAGTCGGCAATCCCGCCAGCACTTGAGCGCTTATTAGAAAAAAGCGCCAATCGCATCAGCCAAAACCCACAAATTTTAGACTCTAACAAACTCACTCATTGGAGCCGCTTTAAAGAGTTTAAAGGTCGCCCTGCGCGTATTTATCTGGTTGATGAGTATGGCAAAGTACTCAATAGCCATAAGTCTTCACGCTCCTTAAGACGCTTTATGCTATTGGCTGACGAAGCTGGCGAACCAATTAAACACCAATTTAGAGATGAGCTGATTTTTGGGCCATACAACTTTAAAGCTGGCGGTAAACCTTACAGCTTATATGGTCGTCTGCCTGAGCATCATCCTCGACCTTGGTTCTTCTTCTTTATCGACAATAAGATCCTCACTCTGAGCATTGCCATTTTACTTTCTGGTCTATTGTGCGGTTTATTTGCTTGGCATTTAGGTAAGCCGCTACGCTCGTTAAAACGCAGCGCAGACGCGTTAGCAGATGGCGATCTAAGTAGCCGAGTCGATATGGCAACGGTAAAGCGCAACGATGAAATAGGCCAACTGGCACAAGCCTTTAATAGCATGGCCGATTCAGTAGAAGATATGGTGAAAAGCCAACAACGGCTGATTAGCGATATTTCTCACGAGCTGCGCACTCCGCTCACGCGCTTGAAATTGTCATTGGCGCTCAGTCGTAAAAAAGGCCAAGAAACACCAGAAACTGAACGTATTGAATATGAAGCCGATCAGCTAGAGCAGATGATTGCAGAGTTGTTGGAGCTGTCACGGGTCAAGCTAAATGCTAATGACAACAAGCCAAGTCTTGAGCTGTCTGAAACCTTAAGCCAAGTACTCGACGATGCTGAGTTTGAAGCCCAGCAACAGCAAAAGCAGCTACATATTGATATTGACGAGTCAATTGTATTGCCACTGTATCCACGGCCTTTATGCCGAGCGGTGGAAAACTTACTGCGCAATGCCATTCGCTACGCCAGTACCCAAGTATCAATTCAAGCTATCACCTTAAAACAAGGCGTGCAGATTGAAATTATTGATGATGGTCCCGGCATTGAAAATGAAGCAGATCTCGAAGCGATCTTTAAACCTTTTTATCGGCCGCAATCAGCACGAGAAAGAGAGTCTGGTGGCTGGGGATTAGGGCTGGCAATAGCCAAAGCTGCCGTGCAAGCCCATCAGGGGCGAATAATAGCGGAAAATAACCCAACAAAAGGCTTAAAAATTACCATTATGTTGCCGCTGCAATAAACCTCATTACAGCAGAATTAAGCTGCGTTTGCCGTGTCTTCTAGGCCGGCAAGCCAGCTTACGTAAGCCAGTTGATTAGGGATACGTTTATCTGAATGGCCCATCAATTGTGATAATGCGTAGCTAAACTGATAGTACATGCTGGCATCGTTATAATGCTTACCGCTATCATCACAATTTATTTGCGCGCCGCGCAGATAGTTAGCCACTAACTCGGCACGGTCAAAGCCCTCAACCATGCCAACCGCCTTAATTAAATCGTGATTCCATTGAATATATGCGCCGTAAGCCTGCTCAAAAGCAATGCGGTTGTCGTCGGTCACCTGTGCCAGCAACTCTGGATTCGGCATAATCCGCGAAATAACAAAGCGGTCATATAGCAAATCATCGCGCAAGCCCCAGCAGTGATGCATTAAAAAGCGAGTCAGGTTGTCGTTATACAAGGTTTGATCAAAGTAAGCCCGCTCTAAACGCCGCTTAAAATGGGCAGTTGCTACAGCAACAACTAGATCTGCTTCAGTAGGAAAATGATTGTAAATCGTGCCTTTGGAGATCTGACTGGCTTCGACTAAATGCGAGCGACGCAAATCAAAACTTTTATGGCCGCGTAAACAACGTTCAGCAACCTCAGTTAAGTAACTCTCTCTACTCTGCCAATTACTCATGTCGACCTCTTCACAAATATAACAATCAATCGAAATTCAGTTCACATTGATAAAATAACAGCCTAGGAGGCGAGCAGATATTGAGTAATACTGATACCACTATGAATAAATTCGATATCTCATGCTAAAAATTGAACTATTAGAAAGCTTTATTGCAGTAGTTGAATGCGGAAACCTTTCCAAAGCCGCTGAGAAGCTTTGCCGAACTCAGTCAACTATAAGCTTACAAATCAAGAAGCTAGAAGAAAGCGTTGGCCAACCTTTGCTATTAAGAGATAACAAGGGTGTGACTTTAACAGAGTCAGGCAAGACGCTGCTGAACTACGCCTATAAGATGTTACAGCTCAGTTCACAGGCAATTGACGAACTTAAAGATTGTCAAAACCGTGAAGTCATACGACTTGGGGTACCGACTGATTATATCAATCGTTATCTGGGTAGCTGCCTATTGGAGTTTATTCGTGAATTTACCCGCATTGAATTAGTTATCGATACCGATGTGAGCGGTAATCTGTATAAGCGTTTGCATAATGGCGAGTTCGATGTGATTGTAGCCACTCATTGGCAACCACCAGCGGCTGGCCATGGCGAACTATTGTTTGAGCGTCGTTTTCACTGGGTAGCAGCTAAAAACGGAACCGCCCATAAACGGGAAACTGTGCCTATGGCACTTTATCCAGAAAACTGTCCTATTCGCGCCCAAGTATTTGCTAATCATCAGATCTCAATGCGCCCAATGAGCGTGTTGTTATCGACACCGTCGCCAACAGCTATGTGTATGGCGGTTGAAAACGACTTAGTGATAGCACCGATTGCCGAGTTTCGTATCAGCGATAAAATGCAGATAATTGATCCAATCGCGCACAACATTCCGCCACTGCCGACATTCAATGAGTCTTTGTATCTCAATCCGAATACGCAGACAGATGCGACTTACCAGCTGATTAACTTGATCAAGGCCAACGTGTCCGAGCTAGGTGAAGTAAACCAAGCTCAAATGCTCAGTTAAACGCTTAAGTTTAAAAATAAAAATGCCAACGTAATCGTTGGCATTTTGCTATTTAGATAAAAAACTCGTTAGAAATAGTAAGCAAGGTTGATATTAAAACGATGATCCCAGTCATCATGGGTTTCAGCTAAGCCTAAGCTATTGCCACCTAACCAAAGCACATTCTTCGCCATGTAGTAATCGACATACACAAACACAGGTCCGTAAGCCAACGAAACACCAGTACTGTTTAGGATTGAATCATCAAACTCTTCAACATCTGGCTGCACCATGCTGAAATCATTGTATATAGTTAGATTACCCCAAGAAGTAGCAATACTTTTTGATAGGTTAGCCGTGTAGATATTACCTTTGCTGGACACCTCATAAAATCCATCTAACATGCCCATACCAATTTTATCTGGATCTAATTGGCCGTCATCATATTGGTCAAAATCAAAAGCTAGATACTGGGCTTGAAAGCCCCAGCCATCGTAGTTCATATCAAGGTGAACAGCGTAATTGAGGGTGTCACCATTCTCACCAAAATCTGAGTTATATAGCTGTCCATACTCAACTGATGCGCCCAATACCGTTGTAAAATCACCACTGGTTAAGGTAAAGCTTTGGCGAGCAGCGAACGTATTGGTCTCTTCGTTATTGTAAGTCGTACCATCGACAGTACCTTTAGCGACTGTACCGGCAAAATCACGGTGATCTGTACCACCGTAAACGGCATTTTTGATAAAGGCGAATTCTGATAATGAACTTCCTTTTTGGTACTGAGCGCTAACACCCACACCATAGTCATCTTCAAAACCCATATAGTAGTTTAGGCTGTACCACCAGTTATGAGATGCGTAACCTTTATTACCAAACGGCTTACTAATAACACCACCATTAATAGTCAGGTCATCATTCACATCCCAAAATGCATAACCATATTTTAAATGATCATAGCCATCGTAAAATCGGTATTCTGCTTTAACACCAATATCGTTCCATTTATCAGAAAAGGTAACCGATAATAAATTAAAGTCAAAATCACCTAGCTTATCTTGTGATGAGTCAGAGTAATCACTGTAACTATAATTACCTCTAACAGAACCACCAACATTCAAATCATCAGCCAATGCAGTTTGGCTAGCTAGCGCCATTAATATTGAAGCAGACAGCGTTATATTTAATTTCTTCATTAGACATCCATTTATTTAAAATTAAATATAAATTGAGTTAATACGTACAACTAATCATATTAATACAATTTATATTCCTAGAAGTGGAATAAATGGTGGCAAGGTTATTGCCACCAAAGTGATTACCATTTAACTTTTGTTAAATCGCACTGAATAACTTCACCGCGTTTAGCCGGAGTGCCTGGATTTGCTGCAGACTCACATAATAAGGTTGTGCCATAGTCATTACGCTTATCATTGGCATTACTACGTGCCCAAACAGACACAATTGCACGCTCTTCTGGCTTAGCTTCACAGCTACCATCTACATCAAATGCATGGATAGTGTTTTGGTGGAAATAGATCAACGAATCTTGCTCTGCACTACCAGACAACCACATGGTTTGCGAGTTATGCTGGCCTTCATCAAACTGCACTCGGCGTACGGTATCGTCTTCTTTTACCGTTTTAACTAACGGTGAATCTTCACGAATCGCCATAGTTTTAAATTGGTTGGTACACGCAGGAACACGCATGTTGTAGTACATTTCAGAAATTGCATGGTTGTGGAATGGGTATAGCGTATCCACTGCTTGCACTGTCATACCGACTTCAGCACCGACTTTCTCACCATTGATTTCATCAATGCGCAATAAGCCCCAGTGACCAAAGATTTCAGCGTAGGCATAACCGCCGCGAATATTGTCAAAGTTTTTATCGTTGCGCTTGCCCTCTTCTGCGTACATAGGGAACCAACCTGCTGCAGCCCAAAGGTTTGGTAATGAGTTAGCGCTAATATCATAAGGGAATACTGCTGGCATTTTCACTTCATCGCCAGTCACCATCTTGTAGAAGTTATTAGTAAAGCTCTTGCCGTACTCTTTAACTTGTTTATCTGTTACTTTTTCATCGAAAAATTCAGTAAATGTAGTGCGCTTAAAGTGCTGCGCTACAGGTGAGTTTTTAGTTAGCTCTCCACCTGGGTTATAGATCCAGCTAACATCTTCACGAGCACCGAAACATTTCTTAGCTTCATCAGCGTTATTAATCACTTGGTAGATGTTTTTAACCATCAGTTTCATATCACGACGGTCCATCACACACATGTGCTGGCCACCTTCAGTAGAATCTACCATTGCAGTATCAGAGTTTAAGCAACCGCTGCTTTGATCATTGGTTAATGCTTCTGCATAGGCGCGTAAATAAGTGAGTGTTTCATCCCACAAAATATCAATATACTTTTGATCTTTTGCGCTATAAGTTGGTGATTCACCTAAACACTGAAATTGCGCACCATTAATATCATTTTTATCTAGGAAGTCTGGGATCTCTCCAGCCACTAAACCATTTGATAATAATAAGCTACTTAGTAACATTGTATATTTCATATCTAAAACCTACTTTTGTTATATTTTAAAACTCATAATCGAGTTAAATAATATATATGGAATCAGTTCCAAAAATATAACCAAACCATGTTTATCGATTGATAACAACGAACCGATCACAGTTACATAAAAATCAGCTTAATTAACAATCGTCTATTTTAAATTACTTTATTTAGCAACAATTAAAGTATTCAAACCCTAAGTCACAGTTAATATATAAATGCCTGCAGCATCACGCTCAACTTATAAAACAAGGCCGTCAGCTACGATAAACCTAAAATATAAAACATATTCCCAATTGCTTTAATTTTGAGATAAGCACAAAAGCTGAATATATCGAAACAAAAAAATTAAAGTTAGAAATAAAAAAAGACCACTTTCGTGGTCTTTTTATTTGCAGGGATAATATAAAGTAATTGTAAAGAGATGAAGTTTACTAATTACTTTTTAATAAACGAATCGTTTATTCTTTATGCTTGTCGTACTTAAAAGTATGACAGTTGCTGCATAAAGGTTTCTTCGAGCCGTGCTCGCTATGACATTCTTGGCAAGGAAGCTCTTTACCATAGTGCAAGTTATTGTGTGGGTTTTGCCACTTGTCTTCTTCACTACGTGCAGTTTGCTCTGCTAAATCATCAACATCATGACATTGTAGACAGGCTTGATCAGATGGGAACTGCTTAATGCCATTGTCATGACAAGCCTTACAATCTTTCCCGATCACTTCTTTATGGTGGTCACGTATTTCAACAGCCTGTGCAGACAGTGTTAGTAGGCAACCAAATGTTAGCGCTAATACCGCTTTTAATTTACTCATCACTCATTCCTCTTAATTATCTGGCAGATTTAGGCTTTCATCATGCTGCGTGCAGCAGTCATACCCATCACCATGCATTCAGGAATAGAGCAACTACCCAAACGGCTCACACCATGAATACCACCACACACTTCACCAGCTGCGTATAGACCTGGAATAGCTTGACCAGTAAAGCTGTCTTTTACTTCAGCATTAGTGTTGATCTGCACACCACCTTGGCAGTAATGCACTTTTGGCCATAAACGCACAACAGTGAAAGGTGCTTGGATATACTTACCCTTAGCTTCTGTCATGTTCTTACCAAACTGTGGGTCATTTTGAGTCTTAACGTATTCGTTGTACTCAGCAATTTGCTGCTTAAGCGGTGCTAAAGGCACTTCAAAGTGCTTAGCTAACTGCTCGATTGAATCGAACTTCCAACCTACGTTGTACTTAAGTACTTTCTTAGTATTTGGATGCTTCTTCGAATCTTCATAGCTAGTGATTAGAATTGGTGGTAATGCATTACCTTTAGCATCACGACAGTTCAACTCAGCATCGGCACGTGTCTTACGGTCAGCGATTTCGTTCATGAAACGCTTACCAGTTAAACGGTCAATCGCAACTGAATGTGGGAAGTTGTAGATAGAGTAGTTAGATACATAACCAAAACCACCTTCATCAGGCGATGCCCATGGACCAGACTGGATATGCGCTAAGTGAACAGGTACCGCACCTAGGCGGAACATTTCGTACATACCTTCACCAGTAGCACCCGGAGCGTTAGTACAACCAACTTCAGCAGTTAATGTTGGGTCTTGCGCCATACGTAAATCAACGTTTTGTGCAAAACCACCGGTTGCCATAATCACGCCGCGTTTAGCGCGGATATTGCTAACTTTACCTGGCTGATCTTCACCAAAGTGGTAGTTATCACGCATTTTAACGCCTAATACTTCACCTTTATCGCCCACTAAGAAACCTTCGAACTTAGCGCGGTTGTGAGTATGCACGCCTAACTTACGGCATTCTTGTAATAGCGGTTGGGTAATACCAGCACCACAGCTCACTGTTGTTTGGTAAGTACGCGCAACTGAGTGACCACCTAGTTGCTGTAGGTATGGGTGATATTCAGAACCAGCGTCTAAAGTCATCTGTAATGCTTCAACAGCGTGCTCAGCAACGTGACGAAGTAGCGCCTCATCAGCAATACCACGGCCCGATGCAAGCTGATCGGCAACCATAGTTTCTACAGAGTCTTTTACACCCTCTTCTTTTTGCATTGGCGTACCAGGCGCAGCGAACAAACCACCGTTAATCGCAGAGTTACCACCAAAGTAAGACATCTTTTCGAAGATATGTACGTCTTTTGCGCCTTTGCGTGTTGCTTCAATAGCAGCCGCTAAGCCCGCAAAACCTGAACCGATAATTAGGACTTCAACTTCTTTGTCCCATTTAACGCCGTCCGCCTTTTCAGATACAGCCAAAGCTGGTGCGGCCATTGCTACGCCAGCTGCAGCTCCAAATCCTTTAATGAAATTGCGGCGTCCTAGCAGATCTTTATTACTCATCTGTCATCACCCTATTAGTTTTATTAGACGCAATAATCATAAGGGTGGAATGAGTTCCAAAACGGGAGTTAAGCAGGTATTTATCAGAAACATTAAAACAACATATCTGAACTCAAACCTAGGTCTAATGTTTGAGTTTTTTATTACTTTAGAGGTATTTTGGAACCCATTCCAAATACTGAGCCACAGCAAAATATCTAACCATAACCCCAGAAAAACTCAGTAATAGCAGCGAGTTCACTTGCATTTTAGGCTAAGCTTACTACCTAATTAGTGGTCATCTTACTAGCCCAATAAGCCTATAACATCATCAGGTTATATTTGTGTAAAAACAGTCACCTAAACTCAAACAAGCGCCAAGCTATCGTGCTGGAAAAACCATCATATTTTTCCATATAGGACTGATACCAAAAAAGCGCTAAACTTCACTAAGCAATCATGTCTTTATACTGATTAATACTCATTGGAAAATCCGAGATATTATGGAATTAGAAGAGATCTACCGCCAAGATCTAAGCCTGCTTATCGCGCTGCAAATATTGGTTGAAGAACGCAGCGTAACGCAAGCAGCTAAACGACTGCATTTAAGTCAGTCTGCTACCAGTCGCATTTTGTCTCGATTGCGCGAAATGTTAGATGATCCACTCTTTTCCAGAGTCGGCCAGCAGCTAGTGCCCACCTCTTTTGCACTGGAATGCTACCAACAGTTACGCCAGCCCACAGGCCAGTTAATCGAGCTACTGACACCTAAAGCTTTTGTGCCGCAGGAATGCAAACAGCAGTTTTCTATCGCAGCAACTGACTATGCAATGCAGGCGTTGATCCCGTTTATTTTGCCGCATATTTATCAGCAAGCGCCGCAGATCCGCCTTGAGATAGTGCCAGTGCAGCAAAAAGAATTACAGGCGCAGCTCAGTGTAAAAGGCGCAGATATGGCAATTTGTCGTGCCATAGGTCAGACCGGCAATTTACAGCATACTTTTCTTGGCAAAGTGGGGGTGAGTTGTTTAGTGTCGCCAAACCATCCATTGGCCGATCGCGATATCAGCCTAGAGGATTACCTCTATTATCCTCATGCAACGATTGCCATTAGTGACGGAGTAAAAGCCTTACTCGATGACGCCATTAGCCAGTATCCGCCGCGCACCGAACTATTAAGAACACCGCATTTAGATACAGCGTTAGCGTTGCAATCGGTTAACCCGTTAATTATTACCGTACCAGAAGGTATGGCAGCGATAGCCGCCGAGCGCCATCGACTCAAGGTAAAACCGCTGCCGTTTAAGCTACAAAGCTTAGATTACAACCTGTTTTGGCATTCGCGCTGCGAGCAAGACAAGGCACAAAAATGGTTACGCCAAGAGATAGCCAATGCAACCCAAGCAATACTGGCGCAAACACCACAAAATACCTGACGACATGATCAACTGAAATCACCACCAGACAAACACAAAAAAGCCCAGCAATTGCTGGGCTTTTCGGTTCTGGCTGAATTTAGCTTATAGCTGCACCAATACTCGACCAGTGACTTGACCTTTAATAATGCGCTGCGCATATTCAGGTACTTGCTCAAGGGCAATAGTCTCACAAGCATCGTCAAAATAGCTGGCTGGTAGCAAGTTAAGTACAGCTTCCCAAGCCGCTTGGCGCTTTTCAAATGGGCAAGCTACAGAGTCAACACCCAGTAGATTTACGCCACGTAAGATAAATGGCATAACCGTTGTTGGCAGTGCAAAACCACCCGCTAAACCACAAATTGCAGCAGCGCCGCCGTAGTTCATCTGTGCCAATGCTGTCGCCAATACCTTGTTACCTACCGTATCAACCACACCTGCCCAACGTTGCTTTTCAAGTGGACGCGAATCCGCTTCAAGCTCGCTACGGTCAATGACTTCGCTAGCACCTAACTTAGTTAGTAATGCACCGTTTTGCTCTACACGACCAGAGCTTGCCACAACACGATAACCTAGCTGCGCTAGCAAGGTCACCGCAACTGAACCAACGCCACCACTGGCGCCAGTAACTAAAATATCGCCGTCTGCTGGTTTAATACCGGCATTTTGTAAAGCTTGCACACATAACATTGCCGTTAAGCCCGCAGTACCAATTTGCATCGCTTTAGCTGCGTCACAATTACTTGGCATTGGCACTAACCAATCTGCTTTAACACGGGCTTTTTCAGCAAGGCCGCCCCAGTGATTTTCACCTACGCCCCAACCTGTAAGGATAACCTTGTCACCTGCTTTATAACGCTCGTCGCTCGACTCAAGTACCGTACCCGCAAAGTCGATACCCGGAACCATAGGGAAATTACGAATAATTTTGCCTACGCCAGTTACCGCTAAACCATCTTTGTAGTTAAGTGATGAGCAGGCAACATCAACTAATACTTCACCTTCAGGTAGATCGGTTTCAGCGATTTGACGAACATTCGCAATAGTAAGCTTTTCTTCTTGGGTCAAAACCAGTGCGTTAAACATGACAAGTTCCTATAAAAACTGATGGATGAAGCATAGGCCATAAACAGCTATGAATGAAGTGCATATTTTGCATTGAAATAATGCGCTCTGCGCATATAAGAAAAATTAACCAAATTAAACCATCTTGCTCAGTAATATTAGACTAAAAAAACTCCGCCTTGCTAGTCGACTTTATTCCTATACAGCGCTCGCTATTTTATAGACTACACTGAGTTGCCGCATAAAAAACGTACAAGGAATATAAGTATGATTTATAACAAGCCAGGCACACCCGGCGCGAAAATTAACTTCAAGTCACAGTACCAAAATTTTATTGGTGGTGAATGGGTTAAACCTGTAAATGGCCTCTATTTTGACAACAGCTCACCGGTCGACGGCCAAGTGTTTTGCCAAGTCCCACGCTCTGATGCAAACGACATTGAATTAGCACTCGACGCAGCCCACGCAGCCAAAGACACATGGGGCAAAACTTCTGTCACTGAACGAGCAAACATCTTACTGCGTATAGCTGACCGCATTGAACAGAACATCGAAAGCTTAGCCATTGCTGAAACTTGGGATAACGGTAAAGCCGTGCGCGAGACTCTCGCCGCAGACCTACCGCTTGTGGTCGACCATTTTCGCTATTTTGCCGGCTGCATTCGTGCCCAAGAAGGCAGCGCAGCAGACATTGACGCCAACACCGTTAGTTATCATTTCCCTGAGCCATTGGGCGTTGTCGGGCAAATTATCCCATGGAACTTCCCTATCTTAATGGCGGCATGGAAAATCGCCCCCGCCCTTGCCGCAGGTAACTGTGTGGTATTAAAGCCTGCCGAGCAAACGCCAGCTTCATTGTTAGTGATGCTCGAACTGATTGAAGATCTATTGCCCAATGGCGTACTCAATGTGGTTAATGGCTTTGGCGCCGAGGCCGGACAAGCACTAGCAACCAGCAGCCGTATCGCTAAACTCGCCTTTACCGGCTCAACAGAAATTGGTCATCACATTTTAAAATGTGCCGCTGAATCGCTGATCCCCTCCACCGTTGAGCTTGGTGGTAAGTCGCCTAACATTTATTTTAGTGATGTAATGGATCATGAAGATGAATATTTAGATAAAGCGGTAGAAGGCATGCTACTGGCCTTTTTCAATCAAGGTGAAGTCTGTACTTGCCCATCGCGAGTGCTGATCCACGAAGGCATTTACGACAAGTTTATTGCCAAAGTGATAGAGCGCAGTAAAACCATTAAGCAAAGTAACCCACTCGATACCGACACCCAAGTTGGCGCACAGGCTTCACAAGAGCAGTTCGACAAGATCTTAAGTTATCTGCAAATTGGTAAAGATGAAGGCGCTGAAGTCTTGATTGGCGGCGACCTATGTCAACTTGAGGGAGAACACAGCCAAGGCTATTACATTAGTCCCACCATCTTAAAAGGCACCAATGATATGCGCATCTTCCAAGAAGAAATTTTTGGACCCGTGATCTCAGTGACCACCTTTAAAGATGAAGCCGAAGCCCTAGCCATTGCCAACGACACCGAATACGGCCTAGGCGCAGGCGTGTGGACCCGAGATATGAATACCGCCCAGCGTATGGGGCGTGGGATTCAAGCGGGACGGGTGTGGATTAACTGCTACCACGCCTATCCAGCCCACGCGGCTTTTGGCGGCTATAAAAAGTCAGGTATTGGCCGCGAAACCCATAAGATGATGCTCGACCATTATCAAAATACCAAGAATCTATTAATTAGCTACGACGTTAATCCACTCGGCTTCTTTTAAGCTTAATAGTCAGGCTAACGCCTTTGTTAGCCTGATCCTCTCTGTCACTCGCTGCCACTTGCCACAAGATCGACAAAGTTGCGATCTCACGCTGGCGATTTCCATATTGGAAATCACTATTTAGCAGTTTTTCACTATCTGAATTCAATCCCTAGGCAGTAAAATCTCGGCAAAACATCTTTGTGGATATTGCACCATGACACTGCAAGCGCGATTCGCTGAAATTAGCCGTAACCCTCTACTATCACCAAAACAAAAATCAGGCTTACTTGCCCTAGAAGCCGAAGCAGCTGTACCTTATGTAGCTGTCTCTGATGCAGTAAAGCAAGCAATGGCACAAGGGGCTATTTGCGACATGTTTGAAGGTCATGCACCATTTAAACCACGCTACGTACTACCAGACTACGCCAAGTTTTTACAAAACGGCTCAGAGTATTTAGAGCTAGCGCCAGCACAAGATCTGGATGAAGCGCTAAACGCATTAACCATTATCTACCATCACGTACCATCGGTTACTAATATCCCAGTGTATTTAGGCCAACTGGATGATGTGTTATTGCCCTACTGCCAAGGGCTCGACGAAGAAACGATTTACCGTAAGTTAAAGCTGTTTTGGATCATGCTAGATCGCACCTTGCCTGACGCCTTTATGCACGTAAACATCGGCCCAACTGACAACATAGTGTGCCGCACTATTTTACGTGTCGATGCAGAGCTAAAGCAGATAGCGCCAAACCTAACCTTTATGTACGACCCAAGCGTTACCCCAGATGAATTACTGCAAATTGCCGCCAGCAATATTTGTGAATGCAGCAAGCCACATATCGCCAACTACCCTATTCACGCGAATACATTCGACCAGCAAGGTTTTGGCATTGTCAGCTGTTATAACTCGCTACCATTAGCCGGTGGTGCTAACACCTTAGTGCGCATGAATTTAAAAGAAGTGGCGCTACAAGCCAGCAGCATAGGCGACTTTTTTAGCAATGTATTGCCACACTACTGCCAGTTAACCTTCGAGTTAATCAATGCCCGCGCCTCGTTTTTGCACCAAGAATCTAACTTCTTCAATAGCTTTTTAGTCAAAGAAGGCTTAATCGAAGAGTCACGCTTTGCACCTATGTTTGGTATTTACGGCATGGCCGAAGCCGTTAATATTTTGCAAGGCACGCCAGACTTTAATGAAGACAGCCTAGACAAGCCAAGTAACCATTATGGTCATAACATCGCCGCTAACGAACTTGGGCATCAGATCTCTAAAGCACTAGATGCCATCGTTAAAGCAACCCCAGTAAAATATGGTTATAACGACCGTGCTTTGCTGCACTCTCAAGGCGGCATGAACACAGACCGAGATGTGACGCCAGGCGTGCGTATTCCTTACGGCACCGAGCCAAACCCAATTACTCATATTCAAGCATTGGCCGAGCATCACCAATATTACACCTCGGGCATTAGCGACATTCTCACCATAGATGAAACAGTAAAAGCCAACCCGCAAGCAATGATGCAGCTATGTAAAGGCGCACTTAGCTTAGGTTTCCGCGAATTTAGCGCTAACGTCGCATCAAACGATTTAGTACGAGTAACCGGCTATATGGTCAAACTGTCAGATATCGCTCGCTATAAGGAACAAGGCTCGCGCACCAACACCACCAGCTTAGGTGCAGATGCCGCGCAAAACACCAAAATCCTAGAGCGCCAACCACGCGTTGTAGCTCACGAGCTAACGCCAGCGCACAGCAAGTAATTAAGGATTTAGGCGAGCAAGATGGGCAGAGTTGCAACAGTTAATCAGATCATCCCGTTTTCTTGTGTCGATGGCCCGGGCAGTCGCCTGGTCATCTTCATGCAAGGCTGTAATTTTAACTGCAAAAATTGCCACAACCCTTACACCATAGATATGTGTAACAGTTGCGGTGATTGCGTAGCAACTTGCCCAGCAAATGCATTATCACTGACCCACGACCCACAGGGAAAACCCAAGGTTGTTTGGCACAGTGATAACTGCACTCAATGCGATATCTGCTTAGCAACCTGTCCTAGGCAATCTAGCCCTAAGACTCGCCAATACAGCGTAGAGCAAATGCTAACGCTGATCCGCAGCCAAGTGTTTTTCATCAACGGCATTACCGTAAGTGGCGGCGAAGCAACGCTACAACTGCCGTTTATTATCGAGTTATTTCAAGCGATAAAAAGCAGCGATGATTTAGCTCATTTAAGTTGCATGATCGACAGTAACGGCTACTTGTCGACAAATGCTTGGCAGCAAGTAATGCCTTATTTAGATGGTGCAATGATTGATTTAAAATCGTGGCAGCAAGAGACACACCACTACATCACCAACCGCGATAACCACAGAGTATTTGCCAGCCTAAAGCTACTGGCAGAGCAAAATAAGCTGTATGAGATCCGCTTATTGCATATCCCCAACGTGAGTGATTTTGACCGCGAAATCGACGCTGTGGCTGTTTATCTGAGTCAGTTACCAGCCAGTGTTAGGGTCAAGCTTAATGCGTTTCAACATCATGGGGTGACTGGCGAAGCCCTTAATTGGCCAACTTGCAGTGAACAACAGATGCAGGAGTTAGCAGCACGGCTAACTGAACGTGGTGTGGCTAATCTTATATTACCCAATGTTTATTTGTAGGCTTTCTTGCCAGCCTAGTGTGGCGCTTTAGGTAAAGCGGTGAACCTTTGGGTTGCGTGTTCATAGGTAGTATTTGCTGTATCTTCCTACATCAGTGGTTCCAATGGCCTGCAGCCAGCGTTTTGATACGCGGTTCTAGCCAACGCGTTAACGCTAGGAAGAATCTACAGCAGTGAACCTTTAGGTTATTCGTTATTTGCATCCATAAACCAACTTACAACATCGGTGGTTCCAATGGCTTGCAGCCAGCGTATGTGCAGACACTTCTTAGGCACGCTGCAAGTACGTCCGTGTAAGCTCTACGATGGCATCCATGCCATCAAAGGCCTAAGCCGCATCTACACTGGGTTGGAAAAACCAAATAATTTAGCTAAAGAGTAACACTGAGGTTACTAAATGTAAGTAATAGCACTTACCTTTTATGTACGACGCGAGTATAGTATTTTTAATTAATTTAATGATTTAGGCTTAGACGTGAAAGACTTTTTTGACCATATATTTAGTCATTTCAAACCGATATTGGATAATGCTAGTTATCGAATTAATAACCCTTTTGGAGGAGCATTTCTTTTTTCTTGGATAATTTTAAACTGGAAGACCGTTTATTTTTTTATACTTGGTGATGGTACAGTTCTTTCAAAAATAAAAATCATCGAGAACTATTACCTCACCAAAGAAGGTGAAATGAGCTACTTTTACTTGATCTGGTTACCTGCATTTGCTGCCACTCTTTTCATAGCACTTGCACCAGCTCTTTCAAACTTAGCAACAACAATATGGCTATGGTCAGATAGAAAATCTGCCTCTTTAAGAATAAAATTCATCGAAAAATCAATACCAATATCGCCAGAAGACCAAGCTCAGATGTATGCCGCATTTGAATCTGTTAAGAAAGATTTTCAGGACAAAATTCAAAAATTAGAAGAGGAAAATAGAGGGTTACGCAAGGTTGCAGCGCTTAAAAATGAGCAATTTGAAAACAATATCCAACATGACCACGAAACGCTAACGGCTAAATCAGAGAACAACAGCCGACCTGATAGTAAAACATTTCAAGCTAATATCCGTAAAAATGTGGATGCAGCTAAAAATCGAGACCAAGATGCACAAAAAGACTTCAATGACCAACAAACTATGGACTCTAAAGATCTTTACAATCTATATAACCTAAAATCCAATGCGCACAATATTGAGCAATGGATTGGAAGGGAGTTAAAGTTAAAAGTTGACTACAACTACCACTATGCTGAAATCCTAGATATAAAAGCTCTTATTGGCAAATTAATACAAGATGGAAAAATAAAAGCCTCAACTATAAATGAACAAGGTCGCAATATAAATCTACAGCAAGTTACCTCTTTTTTAATTCGCATGGAGCTATCTGATGTAGTGGAAAGAATCAATGATGCAACTTATGAACTAACTGAAGCAACACTCTCAGCTCTAGCCGAAATAGTAAGTAACTAAGTCATTACAGATTATTAGGCTAAATCCTTATATTCTTAACCTGACTGAATTTATAAAAAACCATTACATATATGTCGCTTACTCGTAAAAACTACCAGAATGTACCTATTCCCCATCGGAGTTGCCGAAGTACGTTGAAGAAATAACCGTGATGCCCACACGGATGTGGGCATAGCTTTCGCGGGGCAGGATGCCCCATCGGAAGCGTTAGGTTATTTCGAGTAAGTACGAGGGTGACAACTTCGTTAGGGGCGTCATGGTGGATGCAAGGAGGATAGGACGAGCAGTCCTCCTTGCCCGGGTGTGGGATGGAATCCCACGACTTTTATCAAACGAAGTTTGATTGCTAACAATTGTTAGACGAAGTCTAACTTTAAAGCTCAAGTGCAACTTAACTAAATTTAAGTCCGAAATTTAAACAAAAAAAAGCACCCCATTTGGGATGCTTTTTTGTTTTACAGCCTAAGTAAAACTTAACTTCTTAGGCTTATCAAAGTTACCCGTGGGTAACTCAATGGGTATCCGAAAATGTACACAAGAGTCGGATTGAAAAGTAGTCCGGTCGAAGCTTCTAATAGCAATGCCTCAGCTCTGTCGAATCCGGCCCAGCCAGCGGAGCTAGCTAGTGTCGAACTCCCAGTCGATTGAGTCCTCGTTATATCAATGAACTCTCCGACCTAAACCGCTGAGTTCAAACTAGCAAGAAAGTGTGACGCATGTCAAATTTTTATGGCTTTGAATTTTAATTCTATTAAACCAGCGCATCGAAACAGTTAAATCTGTTGCTTAAAAGCTAAACAGCTTTGGGTGAAATTATCCACTAAAACAATAATCCTAACCACCAGCTTAAAGCTAAAATAAGCAAGCCTTGCTTACGCGCTATTCACACAAAGACTGAGATAAATATTTGCACTACTGAGGCCTATTTCAGCTGCAAAATTCACAATACGTTGCTGCGAATCACTACAGTAAATAGCGGCCTAAACAGCGCTAAGCTAACCTATGCTGAACATCATCTAAACTAACTGTCAGCTTTCATAGATTGAGCTTAACCGAGCAAGTTAAACCACGCCTCAGAATCTGGGCCGACAACACATTCACCGTCAACTCTTAACGACATACGTAATCGGCAACGGCGGGTAACTTCTTTAAACTCGTCATCCGGTAACTGCCTAACAGAATCGACTAACGCTCGGCAATGAGGAGCAGCTTGCTCTTTTAAGGTATAAAAAACCCATTTGCCCTTTTTTTCATGGTTCAGTAGTCCAGCGCGATACAGCATCTTTAAATTGCGCGACACGTTATATTGCGTGTCACCAATAATATCCATCGCTTCTGCTACTGCCATACATTCATCGACGTGCAAAAATAACCAAAACAAGCGCAGGCGATTAGGCTCAGACAATGCTTTTAGCGCATCAATATACTTTTCATCGATCATGCAATTACCTTTTCAACAAAACACGCCACTCAACTGAGTGGCGTGACGTCTTTATACAACATATTGGAAGATAGCACCGCCAATTATCGCTGTAATTAATACAATGCCCACAAACGCGATGACCGCTTTGCGCTTAAGTACCGCAGATACTAACGCGATTTCAGGCAAACTAGCACCTGTACCACCAATAATTAATGCTAAGGCAGCACCTAAACCCATACCTTTGGCAATTAGCACTTTAAGTAATGGAATTGCCATTTCGATACGTAGGTAAAGCGGAATACCAATCAAAGAAGCAATAACAATCGACCCAAAGCTATCACCACCAACATATTTCTCTACCATGTCTGCTGGTAAATAGGCCGCTGAGAAACCGCTGATTGCCGCGCCCAATAATACGTATGGAATAATGCGCTTAAATAGCGACCACGCACCTGCCATGGCGTTTTTCATTCTCGAAGCTGAAGTTGGCATACCACCACAGGTATTAACTTTAGTGCCGCTACAGCCTTTAGCTTTAATGCCTTCTAGCTCATCACCACGCTTAATCTCATTTTTCCAAGGTGACTTAGAGATCAAATAACCACCCAGTACCGCTGCGGTAAAGGTAATTAAGAAATAGATCACTGTGATCTTCAAACCAAAAGCTGCGTAAATCATTGCTAACACAATGAAGTTACACAACGGCGCTGAAATAATAAAACTCATTACAGTACCCAGCGATGCCCCCATAGAGGCCATGCCCATAGTTACAGGCACTACTGCAGCGCTACAAAATGGGGTCAACATACCAAACAGTGCGCCCAACAACGAGCCCCACTTTTCGTGCCTAGTTAATGTCTGCTGCAGCTTATCTTGCGGAATATATTCGCGCATGATGCCGGTTAATAACGACACAATCGCAATAATAACCACCAAGCCTTTAGCCACATAAAAGAACTCGTTTAACGCTATAACTAATTTTGCATCCACTGTCACAATCTCTATCAATAAAAAGTTTGCGGATCGTACGCATACATGCGCATTTGTGCAAGTGTATTTTTATAGAGATTTCAACATGTAAAAAATAATCATTAAAAACAGCTTGTTAGGTCTATATTTTTAAATGCTAGAATGAGTGATGATCAGGACAAAAAACTTAAGCTAGTGGCAATATTGGCACTAGCTTAGTGCAAACCTTCGAATTGAACGTTGGATTCAAAGCTAAAAAGAGTCTACTCGAACTCCGCACGAGTAAACTCGACTAACTGTTGATACAGCCATTTATGGGCTGGATCATTAATACTTTGTTTGTGCCAAACCAAGCTATAGGCAACCTCGCCATAATCCAGTGGTAACGCTTTAATCACTAAACCTTTAGCCTGCAGGGCAGTTTCAGCCCAGCGACGCGAACAGGTAAATAACAGCTCACTGTGATGACACATTAACGCTGCACTGCCAAAGTCTGCCACCGACATAGGCACCGCGCGATTACGTTTTTGCTGCGCCAACTGCATCTCAAAAAATGGCGTATTTAAGTCGGAATCACTAATACCTACATGGCTGTAGCTAAGGTAATCATGGATGCTTAGTAGCTCTTTGCTAGCTAACGAGTGCGATGGATTCATCAGGCACACCATTTCATCGTTAATAATGGTTTGCCACACTAATTCATGCTGCAAAATGGGCGGCTGACTTCTGTCGTGGGGCAATACTATAAAATCTAAATTGCCTTTAATGAGCCCTTCAAATCCGACACTGTCTTTAGCCAAAATATCTAAGCGAATATTCGGTGCTTGATTAAGCACATGGGCGCAAAATTTAGCGGCCAACAGCTCAAAGGTACTTTCACGCATCGCTAACGAAAAACGCCCTTCATATTGAGCCGGATTAAACGCCTCTTGAGTCACCAGCTGGTTCATATCATTGATAATTTGATGCACGCTTGGACCAAGTCTGCGGGCTAATGGCGTGGCGACTAGCTTGTTGCCGTGACGATAAAACAGTTCATCATCAAGACTTACCCTAAGCTGGCTTAAGGTTTTACTGACTGAAGACGGACTAAGACATAAACGCTGAGCGCTATCGGTAACACTTAAGGTGTCGAGCATGACATGTAAGGTGATCAGATGTTTCATGCTGATCCGTGAAAGTTTAGCGAGATCCATAGCCCTGCCTAAAACCGTGCATTCGTAAACTGGAATATAGTCCTAAAATAGGCAATCGCATAAGGTTAAGACCCGTAATCACGAGCTAACTCACGCAACTCTTTAGCTGCTGTAGTATTTTCCGCATCGCGGTTTTTACCGTATAATCTCGACTCACCAATTTTTAGGTAGGCTAGCATGTTTCATATCGCGCTTTACGAACCGGAAATCGCCCCAAATACCGGTAATATTATCCGTTTAATTGCCAACAATGGCTGTCATCTACATCTTATTGAGCCATTAGGCTTTGATTTAGAAGATAAAAAGTTGCGCCGTGCGGGTTTAGACTATGCCGATTTAGCCAATGTAACCCACCATAAAAACTTCGACGCATTTCTTGAAGCTATGGCTGGCAAACGCATTATGGCCTGCACTACTAAAGGTAGCCGCCCGCACTCGGAGCTAACGTTTAAGCAAGACGATGTGCTGCTATTTGGCCCTGAAAGCCGTGGTTTACCTGCTGATATTATTGACTCGATTCCAACCGAGCAGCGCCTGCGTATTCCTATGATGTCCACCAGCCGCAGCCTAAACTTGTCGAATGCGGTAGCGATTATCAGCTATGAAGCTTGGCGCCAGCTAGATTACGCCGGCGTATAAAAACCAACTTAGACAGAACTAAGCCAAAAGCTGTCCATCCATGAGCTTTTGCCATAAATGTTCCAGACATAACGCCAAAAGCTGCCCATCCATGGGCTTTTGCCATAAATATTCCAGACATAACGCCAAAAGCTGCCCATCCATGGGCTTTTGCCATAAATATTCCAGACATAAAGAAGCCGCGATAATCGCGGCTTTTTGTTTGCTTTACTTGTGGTATCTAAGTCAAAAAAGCTTAGCCACCAAAACCGACATCAGTCATGTTCACTTGCTTAACCTTGCCGTGCTCTTTGGCAATCGGTGCGATTTTGGCTGCATTACCAATAATCACAAACTGCAGGTTGGTTTTCGGGAAGTAAGTGTCGATTAAGCGTTTCGATTCCTCTAGCGTTAAACCATCAACCTTAGCTTGAAACTCGTTGATAAAGGCATCGTCAAAACCATATAGGTACATATCAGACATCAAGCCTGCTAGCTGACCGCTGGTTTCATACTTAGGCGGAAACTGCCCTTTAACATAAGCCTTAGCTGAGTCTAGGGTGACTTGATCTAACCCTTGCTCCCAGAGTCTAGCATAAGTTTTTAACGCAAGATCTATGGTTTCTTTAGTGGTTGCCGTTTGGGTAAAAGTACTGATTTTAAAGGTACCCGATGCAGAATATGCACTGAAGCCTGAACGCGCGCCATAGGTTAATCCGGCATTAACTCGAAGCTCATCGTTAAGCCATGAGGTAAAGCGGCCACCTAAAATTGTGTTAATAACGGTTAAGCCTACAAAGTCTGGATTATCGCGGCTAATGCCCATACCACCAATCAAAAATGTGGTTTCAATGGCATCTGGCTTGTCTACCAGCAAGACTTCTGCTGCATCTAACTTAGGTAAGCCTTTCGATAAATCAATAAGCGCTGCAGGCTCAGAATCTTGCCAGTCGGCGAATAAGCTTTCTAACTTAGCCTGCATCTTTGCTGGCTCGAAATCACCGACAACACTAATAGCGGTATTTGATGGCTGATAAAAGCTCTTATGGAAAGCACGTAACTGGTTAACCGTTAACTCAGATAATGAATCACGATTACCCGATGTGGCATTACCATAAGGATGATCAGCAAAAACTAGCTTGTCGTAGTAACGATTAATAACGGCACGGGGGCTTTCTTTCGCTTGTGATAACCCTGCAATTTCTCGCTGGCGCAGCTTATCAAATTCACCAGCATCGAAGTCTGGCGTCACCAATACATCTTTAATCAGCGGCAGCATTTTATCGGCGTCTTTCGCCATAAAATCACTGCTGATATAACTGCCCTCTTTGCCTGCGCCGCTCTGTAAACTGGCGCCTAAAAAGTCGACCTCTTGCTCGATTTCAAGCTTAGTTTTACCTGCTGCGCCAAGCATAAGACCTGCGGCAGTTAACTCAGCCACGCCTGAAGTGGTGTCGTTTACCGCACCTGCTCGTACAGTGGCATTAATAGTGATTAGCGGCACTTCTCGCTGTGGCATCATATACACAGTTAAGCCATTAGAAAGCCTGACTTGCTGATAGCTAGGCACGCTAAAACTCCCCGTATCAACTGTTGCTGGTGCTTGAGTTGCAGCGCAACCTGAAAGGGTTAACGCGCCAGCAACTGCGATGGCTGTGAGTAGCTGTTTAGGTTGCATGAACGTTAGCCCACCTTTGGATGAATTTAGTGTTTTCATTGGTCAGCCTCCTCTTCTGCAGCCAACACAGCGACTGTGCGATTTGAACGTTTTAGGTAAGTTTGTGCCACACGCTGAATATCTTCTGGCGTGACCTTGTTGTATTGCTCTGGCGCATTAAATAGTTTGTCGTAGCTTCCAAAAAACAACTCATAAGTGCCTATGGTATTCGCCTTACCATTAATGGTTTCCATGGTGCGATAAAAGCCCATCAGCTTAATGTTCTTCACTTTTTCAAGCTCAGCAGCTGTAACGCCTTCTTGAGCTATTCGCTTAATTTCGCTGAGCATGGCATCTTCAAGCTCTGGCGCTGTCACGCCCGGATTAGCAACGCCCATTACATAGAACAAGTTAGGGTCAAACGACATCGGCATATAGGTATCAACCTGAATGGCTACTTGCTTGTCGACCAAGCCTTGATACATGCGCGAGCTGTTACCTGTGGTTAAAATTGATGACAAAAGATCCAGAGCATAATAGTCACTATTCGAGGTTGCTGGTACGTGATAGCCCAACATTACATTCGGGGTGCTGACTGAGGCTTTTTGCACAAACACGCGGCGCTCACCTTTTTGCAGCGGCTCAACGGTTTTGACTTCTCTTGGTGGCGCTTGCGCAGGAATTGGCGCAAAGTACTTATCAGCTAACTTTTTTACTTCTGCCAGCTTTACATCACCTGCTATCACAACAACGGCGTTATTGGGCGCATAGTAGGTTTTATGGTATTGGGTTAAATCGTCTAAGGTCCACGCGGCGATATCTGATTCATGACCAATCACCGACCAACTGTAAGGATGCGCTCTAAAGGCTGCGCCTTTTAACTCTTCTTGGATCACGCGCCAGTTTGAATTTTCCAGCCCAGTTAAGCGCTCTGATGCAACAACGCCACGCTCACTCTCTACCATCTGCGCGTTAATATCGAGGCTTTCGATACGATCTGCTTCAAGATCAAAAATGGTTTCGATGGCGTTAGCAGGGAACCAGTCAGTATAAACGGTTAGGTTTTCTGTGGTGTAAGCGTTATTCGCGCCGCCAGCAGCTTCCATTGTACGGTCGAACATCTTAGGGCCGTATTTTTTAGAACCGTTGAACATCATATGTTCGAAAAAATGCGAAATACCGGTAATACCCGGAACCTCGTTACGGGAACCGACTTTCCAGAATAAGTACATATTGGCATTAGGGATAGAACTGTCTTCTAACACCATAATTTTCATGCCGTTATCCAAAGTAAATCTTTGAATATCTTCAGCTTTGGTGGCGTGAGCCATTGGCATTGCCATTAGCAAGCCAAGAGACATAAACAATGCCTTGGTATAGCGCTTCATTATTCGCTCCTTGTTTGAGCACTGCCGTTCGTTCTAGTTTTTATCAGTCTAGAAAGTAACAACAGCCTAGGTATAACTTCGATAAATATTGTTTGAAATCCGCGTCCATCAAAAAGCAAATCAGCGAGAAAATCAAATTAACGACACAAATATTTGTAACTTAAGGTAAACACCTAGTAACAAAGCCGTAATGAAATTTTAGTTAGCCGTTGTTTTATGCTAGCTTCAAATGCTAATTCATCGAAAGTTAGGCCGCTGTATGCCATCAGAAAAGGACTTCAAAACATTAGACTCGCTCAACTGCAATACTGAAGTGCATTTGCAATTACTCACTCCCACGCAAACCATACGCCTGCGTAGTCGCCTAATTGGTGTCGATCCCGGCCGTGCGGTGATTTTGTCCTTAGGTAATGACAAAGCCTGGCAAGGTGCTACTTCATTTCTGCGTGAACGCCAAAGCGTAGTCATTCGAGTAGTAAAAAGCGATGAGCAAGATGCCAATATCTTGGCCTTCAGAAGCACTATTCAACAAGTAGTGAGCTCAACCGGACGCTGGCTGATTATTACTTACCCGCGCGAGCTTCAAACTGTATCGCTAAGGCAGCATTCACGGGTACCGATTAACATTAAAGCCAGTTTAACCGCGATTGATTCAAGCGAAGTGATTGCCAGTGGATTCTTAAAGGATATCTCGATTAAAGGTGGCGCTTTTGCCGCTGAGGCCAGAAGTAATTTTATTATTGATAGCCAATTCAAATTGAATGTTGAGCTCGATGACGAAGTGCTAACGATTGCAGTTACCTTGAAAAATCAGCAAGAACTCGAGCCACAATCAGGTTTAGCTCAGTACGGTTTTGTGCTCAATACCGAGGAGCAAGAAACAGAAGCGCTAGTGCAAAAAGTGGTATTGCATCACTTAAATAGCTAACCGATATGATCTTGCATAAAAAAGCCACTCAGTAATCAATTGCTGAGTGGCTTTTTTGTGCTGTATTTATTGCTGCAGAAAAACCTGTTCAATTTTCTGTAATAACTGTGGCGATTTCAGCTCAGTTTCTTGGGTCATTAAAAACGAGAAGTTTTCTGCAATAATCTCTTCTGGGTGAATAATGTAGTTGGTGTTACGGCCAATCTGTTTAAAGAAGCCCTTAAGCTCCGACACCTTAACAATTTGCGGATTATTAGCATCATAGATATTGGTGCTCGCTTGCTCTGAGTCACCCACAATTACAAAGTTAAACTCTAGATAATCAAAGAACTCGCCGCCTTTTTCCAGACTATATTGCGGCTCTGCTGAGTAAAGAATAGGTACGGCCCACACCTGTTTGTCTTGGTAGGTGACTCGAATGGCAAAGTCATTTACCGGTGCATCTGGATTAGTGATCTTTTGTCGCTTAAGTGGTGCTGGAAAACTAATTTCACCCACTGGATAAAAACCAATGGCTTGATAGAGTTTTTGCTTTATAACAGGATTGTGGCGAGAAAAAATGTGCAGTAATTCATGGGCGACTAATCCGGGTAAGCCCGCTTCATTGGCGATCTGCTTTTGCTGCAAGATAATCGCTTGGCCGCGAGTATAAGCTGCGCCGCCCTCTTCTAGACCTGTGGTTTTAATTAACTCGATAGGCTTTGGCAAATCAACCTTCAGCGCCGTTAATTGCGGTAATATTTGCTGGTAAGCTTGATTTACCGCCGCTTTCTCAGCATCGCTCCAATCCAAGGTTTGGGTTGCCACAAACGCCAAATATTCACGCTTACTTGGGTCATCGGCACGCTTCATACGGGACGCCATGTCAAACGGGCTGATACCACGAACAAAGTCGTCTTCTTGGGTTAACACAGAGGCGGCCTCAGTCTTAGTTAAAAACGATATGGCCTCAGTTGCTGCCCAGCTTGCTCCCGATAGCAAAACACTTAAGCAAAACAACATGCCATAGATGAATGCCGATAATATTGCTTTCATACTGCTCATTCCTTTGTTCATATTTTGCCACCGACTATAGCAAGTTGTAGCCACAAGGCGACAGTGCTATATGCTTTTAGCGTTTGGTAAATAACACAACATCATTACCTAATACCTCTAACGCCCAGCCGTACTGCTGTGCAATCCACTCAAAGGTGGCTGTTGAATAGAAATTAATATGGGTTAAATCATTTTTGTAATGCCATTTACTAAATGCAGTGACATCAGTAACTCGCTTGGTCATCACCAGCAGTATTGACCCAGGCTTAAGTAAACTATCGAGGCAAGTTAATAGTGCTTGGGCATCAGCCACGTGCTCAATCACCTCAGTCATGGTGATGAAGTCATATTGCTTGGCCAATTTTTCAGGCTGGTTAAAGTAATAAAGATCGTAATTGCTGATCTCAAAGCCTTGCTCTGCGGCCATTACACTTATGGTCGGCCCGGGGCCACAGCCAAAATCTAGTCCGCTGGCACTTTTATCGACTCGCGCCAATACCGGATCTAACGCTCGTGACAAGAACTTGCGATAACCTAGATCATTAGCATCGTTTTGGTGTTGATCATAAATCGCTTTTTCATCAGCAGCATTAAGTAAAAATTGACTCGGCACGCTGACCAAGGCGCAATGTTGGCAGCGCATATAGTCTCTAAATTTATCTTGGTGAAAAAGCTGCAGCTGCGGCTGCTGGCACAACGGACATGTACTCAATGATTATTCCTACAATAACTAAAATGGTCTTTAAATCGCGGTTCGAAGCCTAAAACGGTCATCACGGCTTGGGGATTTTCTGCTCTTTATTTGCCGCTTCTCGCGCTTCACGCAGATACTTTTGTTCGCGTGACTCACGTTGATTGAATTGCTGTTGGGCTTTTTGTTTTTGCTCGCTTTGCCAATCAGTCGACTCTTGGCGTTTTAATACCTTTTTCTCACGCTCTTGGGTTTGCATTGCTGCATCACGCGCCTTTTGCAGCTGCTCTTGCTCAACTTTTTGCTTAATATCATCAGCCTGTTCAGATAAAGAGTTAGCTTTTGTTTGTTCAGGCTCTCCTGCATTGACTAAAAAGCAGCAACTAGCCAATGTTATGGCAGCCATAATGCGGTGCATTAATCTAAATATTGTCATAGCAGCTTCAATCCTTTTTATAAGCAACTTGTACCAGTTAATATTCTAACAAACTCATTAACACTCAGGTTGAGCTTTTAATCTTGCGAGATAAAAATAACTCGAGCCGTGTAACGGCAGTATTAGGCAGAATGATCCGAGGCAATAATTAACTGCTTTTTTTCACTTAATACGCGGCAGATATTGCGGAAATTATCACTCTTTTTGGCGTAAATGTTCTCTAGATTCAATTTTGTTACATCTTAATTGTACAAAGCGTCAAATAAATGTACTTTTGACGCTAAATGACTAAAAGTCTATTTAATCGATAATTTTACCATCAGCAGTATTCAACCTTGAATAATGTCATGCCAAAAGGGAAGAGAGTATGAGTGTTTTAATGTGGTCCAAATTATACTCACGTGTAACGGCCACTGAACCCACATTAGTTGAGCAACTCAAACTCTGGCAACAACCTTCTGATGCAACTGCATTAGCAATTATTCAAGGGCAACATTTTGTTGCTGCGAACTTACCTGCGCTCAACTATTTTGAGAGCCAAGAACAAAACTTCCTTCATGCTACGCCTTTTGATTTCTCTCCCCGCATTCAGTCGTCAGGGAAAAGCAGCGTAGAGTATGGTCAGCAAATGCTTAAGCAGGCAACCAAAGGCGAAACCGTCTCTTTTACTTGGCTGCATATGAGCCAGCAAGGTAAAGAGTTACCAACAATTCTGTCTTTCTATCCTGCCCAGCTAGATGATAAGCCGGTGATTATCGCCGCGTTTCAGCCGATGGACAGACGTAAACGCAGCCGGGTAACCTTTAGTAATGGCTTTGAAAGTTTACCTAAAGAGCTGATGTCGATTACCCTAGAGGACAGCGCCGAAGCCGTTTATATCACTGATGAAAACAGCCTGATCTTAGCTGTGAATAAGGCTATGTGCCGAATTTGTGGCTTTAGTGCTGAACACTTACTGGGAAAAACGCCAACCGAGCTAAAACTTGAATTAGACGACTCTCGCTCACCATCGACTTATAAAAGAAGCTGGCAAGGTGAGGTCTGGAAAGCGCGGTCTGATGGCTCAACATTCCCAGCATGGCAAAGTTGTCGCCGAATTTTTGCCGACGAGCAGGTATTTTACGTCAACTTATTTAGCGACATTAGCGAGAAAAAGGCGCTTGAAGCCAAACTCACTCAGCAAGCTATGTATGACAAACTGACAGGGCTACCTAACCGCTTTCATCTAATTAAGATCTTAAATACCGCCATAGCCAATATTAAGCACTCGCCCGATCTGATGGGCGCATTAATGTTTTTAGACCTGAATGGCTTTAAAAATATCAATGACAGTTTTGGCCATTCAACTGGCGACAAAGTATTGCAGTTAGTTGCAGCTCGTTTAGAGACCTGTTGTATCGAAAATGCTGAAATAGCCCGTCTTGGTGGTGACGAATTTACTCTGGTGTTACCACGTTGCCAGAATAAAGAGGAGATTGAAGCCTTCTCCGAGCTGGTATTGTCGTTATTTGAGGCACCATTTGAGATCGACGGCCAAAAGTTCTACCTTGGCACAAGTATCGGCATTTCACTGTTTCCACAGCAAAGTGCTGATCCTAACAAGCTATTAAGCATGGCCGATACTGCTATGTACTCAGCAAAGAACAGCCCAAGCCATATTCGTTTTTACAATACAACCATTCGCGAAGCCGCAGAGAAAAAACTGCATATCCTAAATGACTTACGCCATGCACAAAGCCTAAGACAATTTAGCTTGGTATATCAAAGTGTGGTTGATCTTGAGTCGAATGCTACCATTGGTGTTGAAGCACTGCTGCGCTGGCAGCGCGCTAATGGTGAGATGCTAGAGGCACGCGACTTTTTGCCACTACTTGAAGAAACTGGCTCTATGATAAGTGTTGGCCAATGGGCATTTGAACAAGCTTGCCTACAAATGGTGGAATGGCATCAAACCTATAATCCAGAGCTAAAAATTAGCGTCAATATATCAGGCTCTCAACTTGAGCATCCAGACTTTATCAGCATGGTAGAAAGCACACTGACAAAAACTCAACTACCAGCGAGCGCCCTAGTAATAGAGATAACGGAAAGTGCTTTGATACGCCGCCCAGCACTGATTAGCAAAGTATTAGGCCAGCTTAAAACAATGGGTATTAGTATCGCGATTGATGATTTTGGCGCGGGGCTTTCTTCGCTAAGTAGAATAGCCAGTTTACCTATTGATGTGCTGAAAATAGACTCGGGGTTTGTTCAGCAAGTCGATAGTCTACAAGGGCAAAACCTATGCCGCGCTATAATTCAACTCACACAAACTTTAGGCATAGACTTTATTGTTGAAGGCATAGAAAACCAACACCAAAGAGATACCCTGCTATCTATGGGTAAAGGTATGGGACAAGGCTTTTACTTTGGTAAGCCGGTAAAAGCACAGCGCTTTTCAGCGCAAGTATTTAGCGAAGTCATAGACAGTGTAAGCAAGCGTCACCTCGCTTAATAAGGTAGCTACGCCAAGCACGCTGAATAGGTTATTCAGTGTCGCTCCCTGCAAAAGCTTGTGCCGGCGTAGCCACGTTTATCACCTAAAGGCGATAAACGTATTAGAGCTTATTTAAGATGAAATTAGCGTGATTACTACGAGATTTCTTCTAGGAAAAACCATTCTAAATCACAAAAGCACACATCAATATTTGCACTCGAGCTAGGCCATTTTATTGGCTTATTACCACTAAAAATATCAGCTTTAAAAACTAACGATATCTCGCTCTTACCTCTGCAGGCATAGAGGCTAATCGCTGCTCAACCATAGCATTTAATGCATTAGTTAATGGCGTGACATTGTGATTATCATCAATCGCTTTTAGCATCATAGCCGCAGCTTCTAATGTTGATAAGCTGTCGCTGCGACTTGCTTTACGAATGGTATAATTAGAGGCTGAATCTAAATCAAGGTGCAGCGCGGGATAAGCTTGCAGCCAAGGATTTAACTGCAACAACTTGTAAGCTTTACGCCAAGTGCCGTCAAGAAATAGCAGAATTACATCTTGCTCCACTTGTGTCTGATTGGCGCAGACACTGCTATCTGACGGGTAAACTAAATATACAGGCTTATTAGCCTGCGCGAGTTGTGTACGAAGCTCAGCAAAATCATCAGCATTCTCACCAACAACGACTTGGGTGTCTTTAATAACCAACTCTAATAAACGCACACTATTCTTGGCATGCCCAACTTCACTGGGGTCTTGCAAAATAATCAGCGTAGGTTTGACCTGCATAGGTTCAATGCTGGCACACAAACAAGCATTGTGCGGGTAATGACAATTTGGACAGTTGGGACGAGACACAAAACCTCTAAAAAATAGCAATTGATGACCAGCAAAGTTTAGCTGACCAACAGCTTAAATAATATGGAAACACCACTTGGTAATAATAAAAAGCCCACATAGGTGGTTAATCTATGCAGGCTTAGGGTGAATCATTGAGAGCAGATAACGCTTAGTAAGCGTGCTGCTCTTGATGCCAGTGATCTAACTTTGGCATTGCCATTACCACGAGTAATAGGCTAGTCAAACAGCCCATCAATAGCGCGACAGCGTATGGTGCTGGCAAACTTGTTTGCTGCACTAATGCCGCCAATAAAGACGCGCCGCTCATTTGAATGAAACCTAACATTGCAGTTGCAGTACCCGCTCTTTCACCAAAAGCCGACAGTGCCATGCTGGTTGCAGGGCCAAGCAATAAAGCAAAACCAATACAAAGCAACATCATAGGCAGCATGTAGCTATAAGCAGCCAGCAGTCCTGCTTGAGGACCAAATACTTGCACTGCAACCTGCGATAATGCAGAGGCCAGCATCAATACTAGCGCAGTTATAACGGTTGGTCGGTTACCCAGCTTTTTAATCACTAGCGGTGCAGTGAAACAAGCAATGATATTAACCGCAGCGTTTAAACCAAATAAGCCGCTAAATACCAACTCTGACACACCAAGGTGACCAATCAACCAAACTGGAGCGTAGGATACGTAGCTAATAATTGCCGCCATCCCCGCCATACATGCAAGGGCATAGAACACAAAGTGTGGGTCAGAAATAACCGGCTTATAGCGCGCCCAGCGGTATAGTGGACCGTCACTTGACGTATTTTGTGGACGAGTTTCTGGCAACCGTAAAACCACTAGCGCCAGAACGAGCAAGCCATATAACGCCATAAAGATGAAATTCGATCGCCAGCCAAACTGCAGTGCTAACATGCCGCCCAGAGTCGGTGCAAGCGCTGGAATAATGCAGATCATGCCGTTTAAGTAACTGTAATAACGCGCGCCCTCTTTAGGCGAGAAACAATCTCTTACCGCACTAAACACCACAATTGAAGTAGAGCATGCCGCCAAGCCTTGCATCACACGAGCAATCTGTAACCAATGAAACTCTGCAGCAATTGCAGCAAGCACGCTACTAATGATGTAAAAAATAATACCGCCTAAGGCAACAGGGCGACGACCATAGCGATCGGCAAGCGGACCAATTAATAACTGACCGGTACCCATTGCAAACAGGAAAAGCACTAACGTTGATTGAATTTCACTCGCAGACACGGAAAATTCAGCAGCCATCGCAGGCATAGAAGGAAGGTAAATATCGATCGCCAGGGGACTTAAAATCACCAGGGGCAATAAAATGGGTAACAAACTGCGGCGCATTATCTTTCTCTGTATTTGGAAAACAGCGTTATAGTAGTCAATCTGTGGTATGAACAGAAATGATATTATTTCCATAATGAATTTCCACTGAGGAATATCTGTGAAACTTGATAATCTAGCCCGCATCGACCTTAACTTGTTAGTTATTTTACAGGTACTTATAGAGGAAGAGAGTGTTACTCGAGCTGCAAGCCGCTTACACGTAAGCCAATCAGCCTTAAGCAAAAGTTTAAACCGCTTACGAGAAACCTTAGGTGATCCGTTATTTTTACGCACCGCCCACGGACTAAAACCCACAGCCCATGCGGTTCAGCTTGGTAAAATGTTGCCGCAAAGCCTGCAAGGCTTATATCAACTCACCTTACCGCCCAGCTTCACAGCGCATAACAGTACTCGCCAGTTTGCTTTTGCTATGGTTGAAAGCGCCTATGAAACCTTAATACCTTATTTTATTGGTACTTTGCTCAACCGCGCTCCTAACTTGAAGTTAGAGAGTTTTGTTTGGAACGAACATTCTATTCAGGCATTGCAACAAGGTCAGATCGACTTTGGGATCTCTGGACGAGAGCTACATCCACAAGCTGCTTTTCAAGTGGACCGCTTACCTGAAGGGATCGCTCACCAAACACTGTTTACTGATCATCAAGTATGTTTAGTACGCCAAGATCACCCAATTATTTCTACCATTACTGCAGGGCATTGGGATCTAGATATCTACCTTGATATGTCGCACGTGCAGGTCCGCTGTGAGGGTAATGACTGGTGGGCATTAGACTATCACTTAGCTGAACTTGGCCATCACCGCCAGCTAAGCACCATAGTGCCTGATTTTTATGGCGCAGCTAGCGTATGTGCCCATAGCGACCTAATCTTTACCTTACCCTCTAGTTTTGCCAAGCATGCTCAAAAGCTCTACCCGTTAGTGGAGCTAACATTGCCATTTGAATTTATTCCGCTGGCTTATGTCCTACTTTGGCATGAGCGTAACAGCGATGATCCGGGGCACCGATGGGTAAAAGAAATTATTTGTGAGAGCGTAGCTAACGCATTGGCTGCTGATAAAAGATAGGGCTTAGTACGTAAGATGAAGCTTTATTAACGTGATCTTAGCGTAAATAGTCGGCAAGATAGTTATCAGGTAGCAATAAGCAACATGAATAGATACAAATGATTCAGTCCACATTCATCTTATTCGTGTAAGCTGATACCAAGATATTTGGGAGAACATATGATTTATAGCCAATTTCAACACAATCCGATGCAAAACCGATTTTCAGGCACTCGCGGCTGGTTAGCATTCGTTATCGGCTTAGCTTTTATGACGCTAGCGCTGGTTGCACTGCCGTTTTTACTGCTATTTGGCGCAATTACATTTATCGCATTAAGCTTATTTGGTCGCGTGTTTTTAAAGCGTCAACTTGCACGCTTTCAAAAGCAGCAAGCTAGCCAAGAGCTTCATAGTGAAGAGTTTCAAGGGTCGCAATTCAAAGAAACGGCATTCAAAGAGAGCATGTTCAAAGAGTCTAAATCGACTGCACCTCGTCAAGGTCGCACATTTGAACATAACCCTAATGAGCCAGTGTAATTCTCGTTAAATTACACCACCAGACCTACAGTATTAAACCTGTAGGTCTGACGCGTTAAGAGGCCGAGATAACAAGGCCTCGAAGCGTGTCCATTTATCAGCTTGGTTGTTTGCTCTAGCTTCAACCCAAGCCGCCACAGCATCTTCACCCACGTTGTAATTAATCACATACGCTCGATTATGCAGAAAAAACTGCACCCGCTGCTTTGCCCGCGACTCAGGATATAACGCCCCTTCAACCAACATCTGCTCAGCGGTATCGGAGTCGACACAATTATCTGTTAACTGCTGACAAACGTAGTTTTCATAATAAGTTAGCTGTTTGACTAATTTTAGCACCTTATGAAACAGCGCTAAATCACCACTTAACCCTGCCAATGGCATCAATACGTCACGCTCAAATGACAGTACCTCTTCATCTGACATGATCAAACTTAATGCGTAATTGGCACTCCCCTCTGATAAGTAAGAAATCGGGCTATATAGAGGGTAGATGGCATACTCTAGCCACTGTTTAGTACCCACCAGCTTTTGCTCTTGCAGCACATTAAATACGTGATGTCCGGGATAACCTTCATGAGAGGCTAGCTCTAAATACCGCTCAATGCCTAGCGGCTGATCTTGATTCAACTGAATTAAGCTATGGGAGTTACCTTTGTACCAGTTATAGGCGGTCCACACTTGGTCGTTTACATATTCAATCTCAAAGCTCTCATGCGTAGGTAACTGCATATGCAAATTAGTAATATTTCGTGCTATCTCAACCGCAGCACTGAAAACAGCCGCGGCCTTATCTTTGGGGACTATAAACTGAGACTTAAACTGATTAAAACGCGCTGACAGCGCCCCCTCACCGGGCACCAATCTATCAATTTCAGCTAATAGTTTCTGATGATGTAATTCCCCTTTGCCAAAGAGGCTAGCAGTAACTGGGGTGTCATACAAAGCAGATGCTTCACTACTAAAGCTAAGCTTACTGCCTTGCAAAATACTGAGATAGGTTCCAATTGATGACCACTGTTGCTCAAGAAAGCGCCCACGTATTACCAGTTCTTGTGCCGTCACTTTATGCAAAATTTCTGTAAGCTCACTTGCACCAGATTTTTGCAGTTGCAGTAGTTCAGGGATGGGTTGCCAGTAGGTTTCTTTTTGCCACTGCTCAGGACCATAGTAAGCATCAACGTAATAACTATCGTGCTGGCCGACCGCTAACGCTAAACGAACATAACGCTCTGCAAACTGATTTAATAGCTGTTCTTGTGATTGCGGGCTTATGGCTGCTATTTTACCTTGGCCAGGTTTAGTGTGTGGCAAATGCGCTCCTTGCTGGTCGGCTGTAAGTCGAAACAACAAAGAGTATACATTATACAATTATCAAGGTCGATTGACCTAAGCTTGAGACCGCGCTCCGGCTTAGATGCTTTAATCTAATGAATAGCACAAGCTGTACTGAAAGTTCCAGCAGCTATGGCATTGCGGCATATTGGATGGCTCAATAATCGCGAACTAGCATGAAAATAATTCGCGATAACAAATTGCATCATGGTCAAAAAGCACGGTAATTCGTAGCAAAAGTTGCCGCGAACCTTGTACTAAGTCGGCTCAGATAATAGCTCAGCCGCTTTATGCAACGATACCAGCTCGTCTTTAGAGGTTGTAACGGCTAATACTGCATCAACCTGCTGGGCTAGTGAGCGCCACAAAGGCAACAACACATCAAGCTCAGCCTGATTACTGCGTTCACGCGCCATCTTTAATAGCGCTGCGGCAGACACCACATCAATACGTCCTAAAATACCGTCAGCAAGTGCAATACTCAGCTCTATCATTGCAGGTACGCTATGGCCGTATTTAATCACTTCGCGCAGATACGCCTCAGCTTGAGTAAGGTCTTGTCCCAATACTGAGTCTTCGTGCAGCATGCTTTGTGCCCGCGAGAACATCGCATCAAGCTGCCCCTGCTCTGCAGCTTCTGCCATCCAGTGAGCGCCCTTAACACTGTCTTGCTCACAGCCTTCACCGCGCGCCAGCATTAAAGCCAAATGATATTGTGCATGCGGGAAGCCCGCTTTAGCTGCGCGGCTAATATATTTATATGCTTTGACTAAATCTTGCTGTTGGTAGTAAAGCACGCCAAGATTAGCCATCGCCTCAGATTGTTCAAGCTTGGCCGCTTGAGATAAGAACTTCTCCGCAAGCGATAGATCTATCGCAAACTGCTCAGTACCCACAAGATAGAAATAACCAAGCAGCGCCATAGCGTTGGCGATACCTGCATCAGCAGCCTTAGCAATGGCTAACTCACCTGCCGCCACATCAGTCTCACCGCTATAGCCATGGATCAGCGATACGCCATGTTCATACAAAGCATTCAAATCTTTACTCTGGGCCTGTGCAAACCAGTAACTGGCTTGTTTAAGTGATGCAGTCGAACGATCTTCAACTGCATCTTCACCACTGCCTTGCAATGCGAGTTCTTGCTCGCGTTGCATTAATGCTCTGGTCTTTAGCGCCATGCCCACCAAATATTGTGACTCAGGATCACGCTCCATAACCGCGCGATAGCAGAGATCGCGGCCGGCTAAGGAGTCTGGCTCTTCAAAATAGAATTCTGGTTTATCTTGCTTGGTAACACCAGTAAATAAAGATTCTACCAATGCCAAAAGCTGCTTAATGGAGCGTTCACTTAATTGCTGTAATTGCTCTGGTGTCAGGTGATATTTTTCTGGATGAGCACCGCGGTTACCGTCAGATCTTAGCTTGTGTAACGCTCGAGTTGTTTTAACGTCGATAACTCGACGCTGATTCAATTGCTCAATGCGGTCGTATAAATTGGGGCTTTCAAAGCGTATTTGCTTAGGTTCAGCAAGCAAGCTAGTTAGCTTATGACTAAAGCTACGTACATGCAGCAATGCCTGAGTTGGTACATCTTTGACGTAACTTTTGGCCTTGCGGTAATCTTCACCTAATTCAACTGAAAACAGATTGACGAACTCGATATCGTTCAACAAGACTTTTACCTCTAATCACAACCTAAATAGTATCGCGACCTAGCCAGCCGCAATTGTCACGAAACAGGCTAACCTTGTAACGACTCACATATTAAAAAATCGCTACAAGGCTGACTAAAACTAGCTTTAATGCTAGTTATTCCTCTTCAGTTTCAACGTTGCCAGGCGTTGTAGGAGTTGGGCGTGACACCATATATAAACGAAACAATGCGACGTTAACGAATAGACCAAAAAACGCCACAGCCACGTCGCCAATTAGCTTCAATGGAATACCACCAAGCTCAGTAATTTGCGCTAACACACCGCCAAATAACGACAGTGGAATATAAAGTAAGAAAATGGCCATGGTTTTAAATGCAATCGGCCCACTAAAACTAAAGCTACGCTTAATGGCTTCCATAGGGGTCAACCTTTCAACAACCACCATGAAGTTGACGAAAGCAAGCCGTGCAAATAGGTAAACCGATGCCACTAAACCAATCACACCTAGCATAGGGTTCACAGCCATTAGAACAAATACTGGCGCTAATACCGCAAGACCAGAGAACACACCAGCAAGTAGCAAGGCTGGCACAAAGTTAAAGCTGGTTTTTAAGATCATACCGTTACTTGGGCTATGACCTTGAGAACGAATTTCTAAAAATAGCGTCAATGCAGCAATCAAAAACGAAAACACCAACAACAGCGCCATCATAGCAACCATATGGCTAGTGCCAAATTGCGGATTTTCTAGATCAGCTGAACTGATCTCTAAACTTAACCATAATTGTATGCCAACTTGCACAAACAAAATTGGCACAAACAAAAATGCTAACTGACTAATATTATTCTTAAAAAAGTTAAAAGCTTGAGTCAATATGTCTGACAGTGGCATAGGGCTTTCCAAAAGATAAAATTCAATTTCATGAGTTAGCGCTAAGGATACCCAAGTTTATAAGTGAATGCACAATTGAAATCACCAATTAGTTAACCGCTGAACACAAAAAAAATGCAAACAGATTGTTAAAAACGCTAGACTAGACAATATATAAACTACTAAGGATAGCCGCGATGAAACTTACCACTGCATGTTTGCTTGCCATAAGCGCCCTATTAACCGCTCCAGCTAGCGCAGGAATTTTAGATCAACTTGGTCAAACGACCGACAGCAAAAAACAACAAACTGAACAAGGTGAGTCTTCTGATCTTGTTGGTAGTGTTATGTCGCAGCTAGGTTTAAGCCAAACTCAAGCTGAAGGTGGTTTAGGTAGCCTATTATCACTTGCACAAAGTTCTCTAGGCAGTAATGACTTTAGCTCAATTGCAGACTCTATTCCTGGTGTTGACGGACTACTAGGTGCAGTGCCAGAACTCGATGGTGACTCTGGCATGTCAGGACTGCTTTCAAAAGCTGGCGGTCTAGGGGAGTCACTACAAGGTGGTGCTATGGTTTATGATGCTTTCGAAAAGCTGGGGATCTCTAAAGAGCTAGCAGCGCCTATGATTGATATCGTCAAAGGCTATTTAGATACCAACGGCAGTGCAGGTACATCAGACATGCTAATGAAAGGTCTAAGCTCAATCCTATAGCTTTAAACTTTGCAGTTGATAGTTAACAATACAAGGCCATTGCGAGCTCTGCTTCGATGGTCTTATATCTAAAACTCACAAATCACCTATAATACCAATCAGTATAAGAATTTGATCTACTCAGAGCGGTTTTTGGCAAACTAATTCAAGACGAATAGCTGCAATAATGGTTATTCCCTTATCAAGCTATTCAACGTAGAAGTAGGCAGCCAAAAACGCTCCAGAATGGCGAGTTTTAGCGATTCTGATGCTGTGGCTCTTAATCAACAAGAAGGAGCTTGAACGTAGAGCAACGATGCTCTTCACTCGTTGCCTTGCCTCAAAACCGCTAAACTCTCGCTGAGTGACTAAATGTTTATACTGATTGGTATAAACGCTACAGTGAAAAGCTCGCTCCACCAGCTGAAATTAATGTGCTTAAAAACACCCTCAGCCGCACAACATCTTATACTGATTGATACGTAGCGGAACTCTACTATCAAAAAATGCTCTAAATAGCATAGACATCAATCAAGCTCACCGATTTAGGAGCCTTATATGCTGGCAAAACTAAAACAGTTTTTTGGTAACCCAGATACACCATTATCTGATGAAGAACGCGCAGAGCACTTAAACCTTGCTGCTGCGAGCTTGCTGATAGAAGTTGTGATGGCAGACGAAAGCATGTCGGAAAACGAGGCTAAATTACTCCCAACTTTGCTAACCACTACACTAAACCTTGACGTTAGCGACGTTGAGAATTTAATAAACGACGCCAAAAAGTCACAGCAAAAGTCCACGTCTTTATACGAGTTTACCCAAGCAATTAACGACAACTTCGATGTTGAACAAAAACAACAACTCATTTTAGCAATGTGGAAACTCGCCTACGCTGATGGACATCTTTGCCAATATGAAGACCAAATTATTCGTCGTACTGCCGAGCTTTTTTACCTGCGCCACAGTGAGCTAATTCAAATGCGTAATATTGCAATGGAGCAGCAAAATAAAAAGCCACCCTTTGAATAGAGTGGCAATTTAGGTTGAGCGGTAAAAAACTTATTCTAAGAGCAAGAATATTAAAACAAAGTCTCTATACTAAACCGAGTAAACTAGGCGCTCGTGTTAAGACTAACGTTAAGGTTAGTGGCAATTCGCACAACTATCATTGGCCGAGGCTTCTTCATGTACTACATGACAGTCACTACAAGTAATAATTCCATCATGCTGAGTATGCATTTCGCCTTCTAATTCTTTCAAAGAACCATGACAGGTAATGCATGCCTCATTTTCAAAAGCCATATCTGACGATGGGGCACCATCAGCATGACAAGACTCACATCCAGCCATTTCAGTATGAGTATCTGCAACAGATGCGGCTGTCGCGGCGGCAGAAAAGCTTAATAAAACAGTTAGACCTAAAACTTTAAGCATTGTTAAACCCTCATTTAATAGTTATGCAATCGTCATTTGACCTGTATAGAGAATAAAATTACGTAGCAACAACACTCCCACTAAGCTGCAGCTCGCTGTAACCGCCACGTATGAGAACTTGCGCTTGGCTGACGCCTTCATAAACAGGTTGAATGCAAGTGGCATACTTAAACCTACCACTACCACTCCAGCCCAGAAGATCCATCCCCAGAAACCTTCGCCAATTGCAGCTAATGCAGCCACCTGACTTTGACCTCCAGTTAAAATAAGCCCCGCGAAGAAAGTGAATAACAGCACGATCTCCAGCAAAATAATTGGGATCTCAATATTGTGGATAAAATGCACTTCCTTACCATCAGGATTACCATTTAATAACACACCACCTAATAAGGTTCCCGCAGCTCCAGAAGATAGACCTGAAATCAAGAATAATAACGGTAACACCGGGTTATTCAGCATTGGATACGTAGTCAATGCTGATAATAGGAAGCCCGTATAAGCACCTAAAGACAGTGCGAGCATAACGAGTAGGCCTGTAATCGTAGCTTCATGCTTAGCTATCGCATTAAAGATTTTACTCACAATAGGCCAGCGGCCATTACACCAGTTGAGCACAGGGGTTTTGAACACGCATGCTAACCAAGCAAAAAGTGCAACTTGATAAACCATCAATACTGCAACACCAACAGACATCACCGATGTTGGGTTATAAAACACCAATATTTTCCAAAAATCGAATGGCTTAGTAAGATCTATTACTAAAATACCAAGACCAGCAAATACCGCTAAAGGTGCAATCAAGCAGGCAGCCTGCACAAATCCAGATTTATAGGCATCGCGGCCTAACTTAAAATGTTTAAGCAGTACTGCAAAACAGATAGCGCCTGCAGAGATACCAGCAAGAAATAGATAGATAGCAATAGGCCAAGGCCAAACTAAACTGTCAAAATGGAATGGACTCATAGATTTATCTCCCCACCTTTAGCTGCGATACGGAACACTTTCGGTCTAGTACCCAAGTCTGTTTTAGTTCTATAGCTTGGAGCAGACTTTAAAACTTGAACAACTTGCGACTCGGGGTCACTAATGTCTCCAAAAGTTAATGCCTTCGTTGGGCAAGCATCGACGCAAGCAGGTAGTAGGCCTTCTTTAAGACGAGTTTCTTTACAGAAATCACACTTATCGGCTGCTTTGGTCACAGGGTGAATAAATCGAATTTGATAAGGACAAGCGGCGATACAGTACTGACATCCAACACACTTCCACTCATCTACACATACAATACCTGTTTTGGGATCTTTGTAAGCTGCACCAGTAGGGCATACCTTAACGCAAGGAGTGTCATCACACTGCTGGCAAGATTTTCGAGTGAAACGAAAATACTGATCAGGATACTCACCAAAGGGGCCTTCTCGTTCAATTTCAAGACGACTAACGCCTTCAGGAACCTGATTAACTTCACGACAAGCGATAGAGCAAGCATCACAACCTATACATTTTGTTTCATCGTGAACCAGGGCATATTTACAGGATTGTTCTACTTTAGATCCCGCTTGATCTTTTGCAGTCGCAATAGTAAAGCCAGAAGCTCCTACAACAGCAGCACAAGCGCCTTTTAAAAATAATCTTCTAGAGTTAGACATATTTAATTCCCCAATTACTTAGCCACATGGCAACTGCTGCATAACTCACTGCGCTCTTTCTCAGAAACCCCAACTATTGGGTCTTTATTAGGGTGCAATAAATGGCAACTAGCACAATTCACTTTATTTGAGTGAACATCATGGCTCCAATCATCTTGTGCTAAAACGTCATGGTCGTGACAAGCTAAACAACGCTGAGTTTGCGTATTTGCATCTGCAGCAGACTTTTCACCAAATCCCACTAAGTTTGAGGCTTTTCTTGGGTGTCCCTCTTTCTCACCATGGCAATCCTGACAGCTGATATCCAAAGCATTGTTGGCGTGAACGCCTTGCATTACTCCATTGCGCTTGTGGCACATAATGCATTGTTTGTTTTCATTAATTTTAAATTCTGCTGCGATCGCCTGGATAGAAACGGTTGATGCTGCAACTACGAGAAGAATGCTCATTAACACTGGAGCTGAATATTTGAATAGTCTGGACATGAAGCGTCCTCACATTACTAAGTGATAAAATAAAAGAGAGCTGGAATTTGGGTGCTGATATTTAAATATCAGCACCGGTGAAACTATGCGACTAGAGAGTTTTTAATCAAATTAACATCGCAATCATTCTTAGCAAGGTGGAGGACTTTAACGCCCATCTTTGCCAGTGTTGCATCGATAAAACGATTATTCTCGTCTGAGTTATGCTGAGGGTCAGTGATAACGAGTTTGACTGCTGACGATTGATTATCCACTAATACATAGTCAAGATGGCAGGCTTGTAAGTAACTATGAGCATCTTGCTCTTTATCATCTTTATCAACATCGCAAAGACTATCTAATGTTGTACCATAAAGAACATTATATTTGTCCTTAGCCAAAGTATTTAACTTATTTACGAAGCTAATAGGTTGATTGGTTAGCGTGTTAGCTTTTAATTTAATACTTGAATTAACGAACTCATTTCCTTTGAAAAACTTTATACATGTCATTGTAAATGTCACTAAAACAAATGGAACAACAAGAAACAATACAAAATACATGAAAGCATAACTAAAAATTACAGATGCACTCATAACGACCTCCAAACTTACACTTCATTTATTTAAACTATATTTAACGCACATCCAGTATTGTTACTTAGATACATCCAAACATTGATTCAAATCAATTATTACCATACAACCAGATTATTAATCACTAAAACTAAAAGACTCTCTAATTAATAAAATCAATAATCTAAAAATACAAAAATGGAATGTCTAAATTCCAAAATTTAATTTAATGAAAATCTTAAACGCTTTGAGCAATTACAAGAAACAGATCAAAACATACAGTTCCCGAGCAAAAAACAACACATCCGAAGCATTTTTAACCAAAAATACACAAAATGTAGCTTTTTGACACCAAATAAATTCCTTTGGAGGTAAGCCTAATAACTAAGCTACATGTGTCGTAGATAAAGAGGTATGTCCAATTTACATATTCTATATTTAATATGAGAATAACTTATTAAGTGACCTACGCATCAATTTTAAAAAGCAATTGAAATAAACTAGTATAAAAAATTACAAATTGGTTATTATCGAATTTGATACTTACCACTTAAGAGGTATTTAATATGAGAGATATAAGTTTTAGCGACCTAGATTTATTAAGCATTAATATTCTAGTCAATTTATATGAGAATAAGTCTGCAACTTTTGTCTCCCATAAGCTTAATGTTCCTGCTCCCAAAATTAGTCGTTGCTTAAAACACGCAAGAGAAGTCTTTGGTAATGAGCTTTTCATTAGAAAGAAACATGGTTTAGTGCCAAATGAATTTGCTAGTCAGATATACCCTATCGCTAAAGAAATCATAGAGTGCTCGAAGAATTTGCAGAAATTAAATGGTATGCATGAGCTCAATCCTACACATCATTTCGAGATGGCTGCCCCAGATTTAATTTCGTATCCTTTCCCCAAGGTTTTACTCAATGCAATCAAAAATGCAGGTAAAGACATCAGCTTTAACATCTCATCTTGGACAAAGCACTCTATCCACGACATTATCAGCGGAGAAGTCGACTTAGGGCTTTGCTGCAGTAAAATGCTCGATAGCATCAAAGATACTGATGACTCTCTTAATGCCATCCCATTAAAAAAGCTCAATAAAATATTTTTAGTTTGTCAGAATGATCATCCTATTTTAAAGGAAGACATCAACCTAGAATCTATTGCTAAGTACCCGTTTATTAATAGCAATATTGGCCAAAGTGAGCTAGAACCTAGCCCTTTCCAAGAGTATTGCCAAACACAACATATAAAACTAACTACTGAAATGAACCTAACTGGATTAACGGGTTTATTCGAATACCTACGATCTAGCCAAGGAATAGCTTTACTGCCATATAGCTCTATTTTCACCATGATAAATAATAGTCAAGATTTACATGTTTGCCGCCTTTCAGATGTAGAGTCAGAGCGTCTATATATGCAGGTTAAAGAACCAAACCTATATCTGGTTTATAGTGATAACAATAAAGATCCAAATCTTCGCTGGTTGTCTTCTGAGGTAAGGGATTTAGTTGAGTTATTTCTACATTAATAAATGGAAAAGCAATAAAAAAAAGAGTGTGTTAACACTCTTTTTAGGTCAGTTTATTTGCAAAGATGAATTTGTTTATTCTGCTCATACAGCTCTTGAGCAATAGCTAATTTTTCAGCCAATAACTTAGATAATGACTTCGAAAAGTCATCTTCATGGGTCTGATGGTATTGCAAAAAGTAGTCGTATTTAGTTGAGTTACCATCAGGAAAAAGAGTGTTCTCATAGAAACTTGTTACATCTATATAGTCGATATCAGTGCGGCTATTGAAATACAAATACGAGAATATAGAAGCCGTCCAGCAGATATCATCACTCTTTGCAACGTGATTTAGTGCCATAGCTAAACTCGTCGTTTTAAAACTAACTTTCATATCTAAAGCATGCTCTTTTGCATAGGTTTCACACCAGTGCTCACTCAGCCCGACCTTAGAATAGTTGATGAAAACCAGTTTATTTTCGAGTAGCCCTTTTAAAGTCAAATCTTGTTCAAAAAATTGATGGCCTTTTTTAGCGGCTAAGAAATAATAACGGACATCACCAATTTTGACATTTTTTACTGATTCAGAAGGTTTTGAGTTAACAGTAATCGCGTAATCAATCTTACCTTGTGCCAGTAACTCTTGAACATTATCACTCCAAGGTTGGATACTTACTGACATGTTAATGCCTTGCTGCTCACATACCTCGGTAATTGAATCAACCAAAAATCCAGCTAAATGCTCTTGTGCTGCAATGACCAGCTGATTTTTTTCTGGTAAGTATTTAGTGACCTCTGCCATAGCTTCGTAACCTTGAACAATATTTTTCGCTATGGGGTACAACTTATCAGCCATGACATTAGGCTCTACGCCATATTGCCGTCTGATAAATAGTTCGTCCTGAATAACTTCCCGTATAGTGCTCAACGCACGACTGACCTTAGGCTGTGTGGTATCAAGTTTCTTTGCGACAACCGAGCCGTTTTTAAACTCAACCAAACCAACAAAAACTTTAAGGGTAAAGTAATCTAACTTAGAAAGTTCTTTGCGCATCCGTGTACTGCCTACAATCTGTCTAGTTCTTATATATTGTATACACAGTATAACACTGAAAAGTATACATTTTTGCCACACAAATCACACCTATACCCATTAATAGGTATTAAGTTGAAAAATCTAATCTTGTTTCTTTTGCTCGAGTGCTTTCAGCCTATGAATAAAACTCTAGAGTGATCATACTCCTTTAGCTTAAAGCAAGTTAAACTAAGGCTATCAATGATATGGTAATGATTTATGCAAACTGAAAATACAGCTGAACTCAACCTGCTTTGGGGCTCATTAATTTTAGAAGAACTGGCTCGCTTAGGAATAAAGCACGTCTGTATGGCACCAGGCTCTCGCTCAACCCCACTGACTTTAGCCGCAGCAAAACAAACTAAGCTTAGTCAGCATCTGCATTTTGACGAGCGTGGACTCGGCTTTATGGCACTTGGATTAGCCAAAGCAAGCCAAGCTCCTGTGGCCATTATCACTACATCGGGTACAGCTGTAGCCAATCTTTACCCAGCCATCATTGAAGCATGGTTAACCCATGTACCATTAATTGTATTATCTGGTGATAGACCACCTGAGCTAATTGATTGCGGCGCCAACCAGGCGATTATCCAACCAGCAATTTTTGCGCAATATGCCAAACAAATAAACTTACCCACGCCGGATATTAATATCGCACCTCAGGCGTTATTAAGCTTGTTAGATGATGCGGTGTGCAATCAGGTTCAACCTGTGCATATCAACTGTATGTATCGTGAGCCGCTGTATCCAAACGAACCTATCGCCGACTTTTCTCGCTACCTAGCACCAATTGCAAACTGGCAACAACAAGCTGCGCCTTACAATCAATTTGCCTCAATGGATACCGGCATTATGCCAACGGCTGATGCGCTTGCTCGCTTTGTGCATGGTAAAGGGGTAATTGTCGCAGCAACGCTTGCACCAGAGCAGCAAAGTAGTGAGCTGATCCAGCTGGCCCAAAAACTAGGTTGGCCGATTGTCACAGATGCTCAGTCGCAGCTTCGCCAGCATCCAGGTGCTATTGGCAACATAGACCAACTCTTGCAGCAACCGAAAGCTAAAGCGCTACTAGCCCAAGCAGAAAAGGTGATCGTGTTTGGCGGACGTATTCTATCAAAGCGCTTAATCAACTACTTGAGTGAGCAGAACTGGAAAGATTACTGGCAAGTATTACCACAGCAACAGAGACTAGACCCAAGCCATAAGCCAAAACAAGTATGGCTAGCACCCGCACATAAATTTGCAGCTCTGTCATGGCCAAGATCATCGCAAGCGAATTGGGCACTCAATCTAGTGCAGTTTAATGATGAGTTAGAAACCCTATACCAACAGCAAATTGATAATGCAGAGTTTGGTGAGGCGCAAACAATTAGAGCCATTGCTAAACGCCAAAGCGACAATCACCAGCTATTTATTGGTAATAGTTTACCTGTAAGGCTTTACGATATGTTTGCCCCAATCACACCATCAAGTGCAAGCGTGTTTACCAACCGTGGGGCATCGGGCATCGACGGCCTACTTGCAACGGCTTGTGGTGTAGCAGTGGCTGAGGCAAAACCAACAACCCTGATTATTGGTGATATCTCGGCCTTACACGACCTAAACTCACTTGCGATAGCACGCAGTGTCACTAGCCCACTGGTGATTGTTATTCTCAATAATGATGGCGGCAATATCTTTAACTTGTTACCAGTACCTAACGAGCAGCTCCGCACAGACTACTATCGTTTGTCTCACGGACTTGAATTTGGCTTTGGTGCTGCCATGTTTGGCCTCGCTTATAATCAAGTCGACTCGATAGATGACTTTATTGAGTCCTACGAATATGCGATGACTTATGCTGGCCCATCGGTCATTGAGGTCACTGTTAGCCAAAATCAGGCTAGTGACCAGATAGCCCAAATAGCTAGCTGGGTAAAGCAGCACTAATGCTGAATTACCGTAGTGCAGGCAAAGTTGGCGCGCCAACCGTGGTGTTTCTTCACGGCTTTTTAGGCAGCCAACAAGATTGGCAAGACATAACTGAGCAGCTAAAAAATGATTTTCACTGCATCAGCATCGATCTTCCCGGTCACGGTGATAATCAGCAGCAATTGGCAGAACAAGTGCTGCCAACACCCGGCTTCAAGCGCTGCGCAGAGCTGATAACGGCGACTCTAACAACACTTAATGTGCATCGCTACCACCTAGTTGGCTACTCACTTGGTGGCCGCATAGCCTTGCATATTGCCAAGTTATACCCAGAGCAATTATTGAGTTTAGTGCTAGAGTCTTGCCACCCTGGGCTGCAAAGCCAAGCAGACAAAATTGCTCGCAAACAAAATGATGCAGCATGGGCGGATAAACTTAGCACCATGCCGATTAGCGAGTTTCTAACGCTTTGGTATCAACAAGCTGTTTTTAGCGATCTCACGCCTGTAGAGCAAAATGCTTTAGTCACGAAACGCTCCAGTAATAACCCATTCGCGCTGGCAAACTGCTATCAAGCAACGTCGTTAGCCGAGCAAGATGATCTTTGGGATATTCCTGGGCAATTAGACATTAAAGTGCACTTTATTGCAGGCCATCAAGATAGTAAATTTATGGCATTAGCGAACCGTTGGCAGCAACAACAAAGCATAATGCTACACACTATTGAAGCTAGCGGTCACAACGTACACTTAGCCGCACCAAAGCAATTTGCGATTAAGTTACAACAACTTTTTGCAGTTAAAATCGATAATTCTAATAACTAAACCCACAAAATAATGCAGGCAAGCCAATGACAACGACGCAACAGCAATTAACGCCATTAACTCTTACCCAATTGAGTCTGCATCAATTTACTATCGATTTAGCCAAGCCATTACCTGTTGGCAAACAGCGTATTGAGCAGCGCAGCGGCCTTGTGTTAACTGCAACCGCAATCCAAGGTGATAATGAGTACCAAGTATCTGTTGAGATATCTCCATTGTCAGGTACTGATAATGCAAAACAAAGCATTACAGGCTTTAGTCAAGAGTCGCTTGAACAAGTACAGCAACAACTCACTGCAGCTTTACCGTCGTTATTACGGCAACCAGCTGACGCATTATTGGATTTCGAAACAAGTCTACCTTCGGCCTCTTTTGGCCTAAGCCTATTGCACGCAAAACTAAACGGTAAGCTTGATGGACACTCTATTGCGCCGCGAAGCGTGCCACTTATCTACCGCGCGGCAGACGAGCCATTGTCAGCTATAAGCGAGCGTGTCAGCGCACTCGCCTGTAATGTCCACTCAGTAAAAGTCAAAGTTGCCCAAGACTCGCTTGAAGACGAAATTAAGCTCATTCATCAAATTTTGGCTATTCGGCCGGATCTCAAACTGCGATTAGATGCCAATCGAGGTTTTAGCCTAGAGCAAGCCATCGAATTCGCTGCTTGCCTACCAATTACTAGCATTGAGTACATTGAGGAACCTTGCCAAAATCCTGATGACAACCAAGCGTTTTATCAGGCGGTAGAGATGCCATGGGCGCTCGATGAATCGCTAAATAGCAGCGACTATCAATTTGAAATGCAAACGGGACTCACCGCGTTAATCATCAAACCTATGCTGCTTGGCAGCATTGAAAAATTGCAGCAATTGATTGAGACAGCTACTGAGCACGGCGTGCGCTGCATTCTTAGCTCAAGCTTAGAGGCAAGTTTAGGAATTGAGGCCTTAAGCCGCTTAGCGACGATTATTACTCCCGATGAAATCCCAGGGATTGATACCCTTAGCGCCTTTAGCCAAGATCTATTAGCAAGCTCAGGTAAAAGCCTTTGCTTGCAGCTTGATGATCTAAGCTTAATCACCTGCGTTAAATATACCTAACAGCGACCCATTGAGATGATAAACACGGCACCACTGATACTTTCACCTGTTCATCAACAGGCAACAAGCAATGCTGCAGCTCCGGCTTATCGAGTTGATGGCAAGGCCGTAAATTATCAAACTTTAAGTCAGCACGTTATCTCGCTAAGTCAGCAACTCGCCGCACAAGGCTTAAAAGCAGGTGATCGCCTTGCTTGCATAAGTCATAACAATCCCGAACAACTAACACTCTACTGGGCCTGTGTTGATAGTGGCATAGTGTTTTGCCCGATCTCACCGCGCTTTGCGCCGCAGCAAATCATTGAACTAATCCACACTCATCAATACCACAACTATTGGCTGGAGCCAGAGCAAGCTGCAGAACTTAAGCAATTACTCGAATCGCAGCCAAATATTAGCGGCATAAATGTTGATTTAACTCTACGAAGTAGCGGCAAAGCAGAGCTAATTGACCCTACACGGGCTGTTAATGCAATCCTAACCTCTGGCAGCAGCGGCACGCCAAAAGCTGCAGCTCATAGCTTAACAAATCATATCGCTAGCGCCGCCGGCTCAGGCGAGCAGATTAGCCTTAATGCTAATGACAGCTGGTTATTATCCTTACCCCTCTTTCACATCGGCGGCTTAGCGATACTTAACCGCTGCGCCTTAGCTGGCGCTTGTGTTGTATTTGAAGACAAGACGCAAACTCTGGCCACACAAGTTGTTCGCGATAGAGTCAGCCATTTGTCGCTAGTCAGCGCGCAACTACAGCAACTGCTTGCCACCGGCGCTACAGATAACAACTGCTTATCTCAAGTTAAAGCGATGCTTCTTGGCGGCGGCGCAATATCTGGAGACCTATTGGCAGAAGTAGCCAAGTACGGCATCAAAGCCTATACCAGCTATGGCATGACAGAGATGGGCTCACAGATCACCACTGGTCCAGCACTTAGTGATGGCTCAAGTGGTAAGACTTTATCGGGCCGCGAGCTTAAAATTGTAGGTAATGAAATATGGGTTAAGGGCGAGTGTCTGTTTTTAGGCTATTTAGCCAAAGATGGCTTTAACCTGCCATTAAATGACAGCGGCTGGTTCTACACCAAAGATTTAGGTCACCTCGATGCAAACGGCAACCTTTGTATTGATGGCCGCGCCGATAACATGTTTATCAGCGGCGGCGAGAACATCCAACCAGAAGAGATTGAAGCCGCCTTAAAACTGCATCCATTAATCGCAGATGCCATAGTATTCCCTGAAGCTGATACCAAGTTTGGTCACTTACCAGCAGCCATTCTTAAGCTAGCTAATGATTCAGCTAACCAACCTTCGGAAGCAGAATTAACCGAGTTTCTCGCCGACAAGATCGCCCGCTTTAAGCGCCCAAGGTGTTATTACCCTTGGCCAGAAGTGAGTAGTACAGGGATTAAGGTTGTACGCAAACAGGTTATTGAGGCTGTTAGAGTTAAAGTTTAACAATGTTTTTACTTAAATCCAGGTAAAATTTAGCCTCCCATTGAAACGCCAAAATATCTAGTGTAAGGAATTAAGTTTATTTACCAGTAAGTCAATTTTTCTCCTAAATGAACATAAAACCACTACCAAAGCGCTATTTTACGTATTTTTCAAAAAAATAATTTTTTTATGGCCAGTAAATGCCAGCAAGATTGTCAAAGATGCCAGCAAATTTTAAACATCGGCCAGCAGACACTTAAAACCCTTTATTTTCAACACCTTATGTGGTTTGACACTTTATATGCCTCGACTTAATATCAATATAGCAAACATATAGGAGAAAAAAAATGCGTGAATATACAGAATTATTTGTACTACTTATGATCGCGTTAGAACGATTTATTCGAGTAATTAAACTGCTAAAAACAGGCGGTAAGTAGGCTAATCCCACAGAAATTAGCTTAATGGGTATTATTATAAAAAATACTGGGAGCTAGTCTCTCAGTATTTCCTTCTTTTAAATATATAACTCTTGTTGTTCCAATAGTCTGTATATGTTCAGGTACTTGTTAGACACGTCTAATTTGTAGGTAAAACACAGCAACTTAACTTTTTCTATTTCAGCATCTAATCTCACCATTAGTTACGACCTTCACCAGAGATAACTAATTGCCTGCGGCAGGCGTATGTGCAGACACTTCTGAGGCACGCTTTACGTCATCCCTGACCGCTCAGCGAAAACATCCATGTTTCCGATGGCCTCAACTGTATCTGCACTGAGTTAGAAAGGCACAATCACTAGGTATCAGTGCTCATAACAGAAAAGCACAAGTCTACAAGTCGCTAATCAACGTACAGGAAACACTGGTTCCCCATCGGAGTTGCCGAAGTACGCAGATGAAAATGCCGTGGAACCATCATGGATGATGGTTCAGGCTCGGAGGGACATGGATGTCCCATCTGAGCCGTTAGGCAATTTTTATTGGAGTATGAGGATCTACAACTTCGTAAGGGGCGGCGGGGAGATCCAAGAGGGGGTAGCTGTTGACCCCCTCTTGGCCGAGTGTGAGCTGGAAGCTCATGATTTTTATCAAACGAAGTTTGATTAAAAAAGTTACCGTTATTTAACTTAGTTAAATAACCAAGCTTTTGGATTCTCAATTGGCTGCCCAGCATCAAGTGCTTGGATACCTTTAATGGAGCGAACAACCAGCCAAACGACCCAAAATAACAGCACAAACCAACCGATGAGAATAATTGACAGTAGCGCGCCAACAAACATAAATAAGCCGCCTATCCAGAATGTTCTGATTTGATATTGATAGTGAGACTGCAGCCATTCAGGTGCGGTACTTTTGTTGATGTAAGCCATAACCACACCCACGATACCGGTAATACCAAAAACCAAGGCTACCAAGTATAAGATGTAGACTATTTTGGCATTACTCTTACTTGCATCGCCACTTCCTGATGTCACTTCGTTCATCTAATTTTCCCTATATTTTGATGACTTTTTACTTCGCTAATTTACCTAAAAAGCAGACCCAATTAATCCCTAACAGCATGAATTTTATTCATAACCTAATAGGTTGGCGGTTAACTTATCACCACTAACTTATCGTTGCAAATAAGCTTAGCAAGGTCTTAGTCTGAAAACTGAAGCATCAAACTAACTTCTCAGCATCTTTGGCTGCAATGGCCCGCAGCCAGCATATGTGCAGACTTCCCTACAAGCCTGGAGGGAGCGTTTCTGACATAAATGTTCCAGACATAACGCCCCAAGCTTTCCATCCATGGGCTTTGGGCATAAATGTTCCAGACATAAAACCCAAGCTTTCCATCCATGGGCTTTGGGCATAAATGTTCCAGACATAAAGCCAAAAGCTTTCCGTCCATGGGCTTTAGGCATAAATGTTCCAGACATAAAAAAACCTGCTAGAAGCAGGTTTTAATTATCGCTAAGCGATTAGGGCAAACAATGAAAATTAGGCTTCCATACAGCCTTTAAGCTTGTTCATTGCATTCTTTTCCAATTGCCTAATTCGCTCTGCTGACACTTGGTAAGTGGCTGCTAAGTCTTGCAATGTGGTTTTGTCTTCATCTAACCAACGCGCTTTAAGAATGTGCTGGCTGCGCTCATCAAGAGTCTTGATAGCAGATAGCAAACGCGCTTGATTATTTTGTTCCCAGTTGTCGTTTTCAACTTGAGACGCTAAATCTGAGGAATGATCTTCAAGATAATGCATTGGTGCATAATCTTGTTCATCATCGTTGTCGCTCGCAAGATCAAATGCAGGGTCTTGCGCCGCCATACGTGATTCCATTTCAGTCACATCGGCTTTTGATACGCCAAGACTGTCAGCAACCATACCGACTTCACTATCGCTAAACCAGCCTAAACGCTTCTTAGCTTTACGAAGGTTAAAGAACAACTTACGCTGCGCTTTAGTGGTCGCGACTTTAACAATGCGCCAGTTTTTCAGTACATATTCGTGAATTTCAGCTTTAATCCAATGTACAGCAAACGATACCAAACGTACGCCCACATCTGGGTCGAAACGCTTAACCGCTTTCATCAAGCCGATATTACCTTCTTGAATTAAGTCAGCTTGTGGCAGGCCATAACCTGAGTAGCCTTTAGCTACGTGAACCACAAAACGTAGGTGCGACATAATCAACTGCTTTGCAGCCTGTAGATCACCCGTTTCTTGCAGACGCTTCGCCAGCTCATATTCTGTATCAGCTTCCAACATTGGAATGTTGTGTGCTGAATGAACATAAGACTCGAGGCTGCCGCTACTTTGGGGAACCATTAGTGCCATTGATTGCGCTTGATCTGTCATTTACGCTCCTACTACTTTCTTACAAAGGTCTTGCTAAAAACTGCTAAACGAACCATTCATTACTGAAATGGACAGTGAACTATCGACTAAATGACAAAATATGTCAACCATCGTACTTATCTAATATGTATCAATATGCACTAAGCCTAGCCAAATTTTGCTGCAAATCACTGCCAACAAAATATTACACCTAGTGATAGGCAACGCAAATGAAACAAAGTTCATCTTTTAAGCAAATACGTATTATTGAGTCTAACCCGCTATTATGACGGTTCTATTGCTCTCAAATGCTGGCGTACAGAAAGGTATGAACCTAACCAGCCCAAAAACGAGGCCAACAATACTAACTGGCCAAGCTCTGCAATTGTCAGCGACTCCATTTGTAAACTACTACCATATAGACCAAGCAGCTCAGCTAATGCCGAGTCTAAATACCAGACTAATAAATTAATGATCACCCAAGCTAAGAAGCCGCCGATCACCCCATACCAAATACCTGTGTATAGAAATGGCCGCTGAATAAAAGCTTCAGTTGCGCCAACTAGCTTCATTACTTCAATCTCGGTGCGGCGATTCATAATGGCTAACCGTATGGTGTTACCAATCACCAATACCACTGCTAATACCAACAGCGCTGCAATAGCTAATACAGTGCGTTCAAGTAACTTAACAACAGCCTGTAATCGCTCTAGCCATTCGATATCTAAACGGCCAAAACTCACTTCCGGTTCTTGCTCGAGTTTGCGCAGTAACTCACGTGCACCAGCAGGGCTTGAGTACTTCACACTTGGGGTAACCATCACCACTGCAGGTAATGGATTAGAATCTAAATAAGATAAGGCTTCGCCAAAACCTGATAGACGCTGAAACTCTTCTAAGGCTTGATCGCGATTAATGTAATTAACGTTGCTGATCTCAGGATAAACATTAAGGCGTGTTATCAAACTTTGAATAGCGGTTTCACTGCGCCCTTCATCAATAAACAGTGAGATCTCAGCCGCGCTGTTCCACGACTCGGTAATGGTTTCGGCATTTTTGACTAACACTTGCAAGGCTGCCGGTAAGCTTAAGCTAACGCCCAATACTGCCATGGTCATAATTGATGATACCGGATTGCGCCATAGTTCGCCCATACTCGCCATTGCGTGTTGTATGTGACGAATAAAAAACATCACGATACGACCTGAAAGCGGTAGTTTACTGCGATTTAGTTGAGGTTGCTTACTCATCATTTATCCTCAATTAATACCAATAGGGTCGTGAGCGTTTAATTCTTCTGCGCCCAATACTCGCCCTTGCTTCAGAGTTAAAGTGCGATACTTCATCCGCGCAATTAAACCTAGGTCATGGGTAGCAATAAGCACAGTTGTGCCAGCATCATTAAAAGTTTCAAACAAACGTAGAATATCCATCGACAACTTAGGGTCTAAGTTACCGGTTGGTTCATCGGCAAGCAGTAAAGGTGGTTTATTCACAATCGCCCGAGCGATACCCACACGTTGTTGCTCACCACCTGATAGCATTATCGGGTTGTGACGCTCTTTACCATACAAGCCCACCATATCGAGTGCGCCAGCAACACGCTTGCGAATTTCACCAATAGAAAAACCTTCGATCATCAATGGCAAAGCCACGTTGTCGAAAACGCTTTTGTTCATTAATAGATGGTGGTTTTGAAAAATCATTCCAATATCGCGACGTAAGTAAGGCACTTGTGAGCGACTAACCTTAGCAATATCGTGACCATTAATAGCAACCCGACCGCCGTTTGCTCTTTCAATAACGGTGATCAGCTTAAGCAGCGTACTTTTACCCGCACCAGAATGGCCAGTCAAAAAGGCCATTTCACCGCGCTTTATATGAAAACTCACATCCGACAAGGCTTTTTGACCGCCGGGATAGACTTTACTTACCTGCTCAAATCGAATCATTGAATAAGATTTCTTGTTAGTTGGCATTAATAAAAGCACCCCGCAGGGTGCTTATCTTTCGGTCACGCTTGATATAAGCTAACGTTATTTCGCGTCTTTGTCGTCTTTTGTTTGACTAAACAAAGCTTCGATAAAGTCTTTAGCATCAAAGGTACGTAGATCATCAATCTGCTCACCTACACCAATATGACGAATTGGAATACCAAACTTGTCAGCAATAGCGAAGATAACCCCGCCCTTAGCAGTACCATCAAGCTTGCTAATCGTAATACCAGTAACGCCAACAGCTTCTTGGAATAACTGCGCCTGACTAATCGCGTTTTGACCCGTGCTTGCATCTAAAGTCAACATGACTTCGTGTGGTGCCGACTCATCTTGCTTTTTCATCACCCGAACAACTTTCTTCAGTTCGTCCATTAGGTGAGCTTTATTCTGTAAACGACCCGCTGTATCTGCAATAAGTACATCAACATTACGTGCGCGAGCAGCTTGCAGCGCATCGAATAATACAGATGCGCTATCCGCACCAGTATGCTGAGCAATAACCGGAATATCGTTGCGCTGCCCCCAAACCTGTAACTGCTCAACCGCTGCCGCGCGGAAAGTATCGCCCGCTGCCAACATCACTGATTTACCTTGCGCCTGATACTGCTTAGCAAGCTTACCAATGGTGGTAGTTTTACCCACACCATTTACACCTACCATTAAGATCACAAATGGACCTTCGGCGTTTTCTGGGATCAAAGGCACTGATACTGGATCTAGCGTTTTTTGCATCTCTTCACGAAGAAGGTCGTACAGGGCTTCACCGTCTTTAAGCTGTTTACGACTAGCTTGCTCTGTTAAACTTTTAATCAAACGAGTCGTGGTTTCAACGCCCACATCGGCGATTAATAACTGCTCTTCAAGTTCTTCAAATAGATCGTCATCGATCTTTTTACCGCTAAATAAACCAATAAAGCCGCTACCAATACTTTCACTGGTGCGCTTAAGTCCACGCTTTAAGCGAGCAAACAAACCTTCTTTGACTGGTTTAGCTTGTGGCTCAGGTTGCGCTAATTCAGCAGCTTGTTCCGCCGCAAGCTGTTCTGCTGCAATTCTGTCAGCTTCTGCCTGCTCTGCAGCAACACGTTCAGCTTCAATACGTTCAGCTTCAATACGTTCAGCTTCAATACGTTCAGCTTCAATGCGCTGTGCTTCCGCTTGCTCAGCAGCAATGCGTTCAGCTTCAAGGCGTTGTGCTTCCGCTTGCTCTGCAGCAATACGTTCAGCTTCAATGCGCTGTGCTTCCGCTTGCTCTGCAGCAATACGTTCAGCTTCGATACGTTGTGCTTCCGCTTGCTCTGCAGCAATGCGTTCAGCTTCAAGGCGTTGTGCTTCTGCTTGCTCTGCAGCAATACGTTCAGCTTCGATCCGTTGTGCTTCCGCTTGCTCTGCAGCAATACGTTCAGCTTCGATACGTTGTGCTTCCGCTTGCTCTGCAGCAATACGTTCAGCTTCGATGCGTTGTGCTTCCGCTTGCTCTGCAGCAATACGTTCAGCTTCGATGCGTTGTGCTTCAGCTTTTTCAGTGGCAAGACGAATTGCTTCAGCCTGCTCTTCTAGAATACGGACTTCAGCTGCCGCGGCCTGCTCTGCTGCAAATCTTTGAGATTCAGCCTGCTCTGCGGCAAAACGCTCCGCTTCAATTCTTTGTGTTTCAGCTTGCTCAGCAGCAACGCGCTCGGCTTCTAGTCGTTCTGCTTCAAGACGTTCAGCCTCAAGGCGAGCAGCTTCAATTCTTTGCGCTTCTGCTTGTTCAGCTGCAACACGCTCGGCTTCTAGTCGTTCTGTTTCAAGACGTTCAGTCTCAAGACGGGTAGCTTCGACTCTTTGTGCTTCAGCTTGCTCCTCAACTAGTCGTGCTTCCTCGGCAGCTTTTTCTGCCGCAAGCCTTTCCTGCTCCTGCTGTTCTTCTGCTAACTTTGCCGCTTCAGCAGCTTCCGCTTCTTCTTTAGACTTATCCCTGCGGAACCAGGAAAAAAAACCTTTCTTTGCCATGTGTTATACCGGTGCTCAAATAGCTGTACATAAATGCATTAGGGTGGAGGACGTTATATCAAAATCACACTAAAATTACGCTGGTAAAAACAGCAAAAAAACACATAGAGTCGATTCCACCTACTGCTTTTTACCATTTAGCTATGCTTTGATATAAAATAGCGCCCTTAATTCAGACGCCATAGTCTACCACTTTCTTTCATTAGGCAAAATCACGAGGACACCATGGTCAAAAAAAGACCTTCTAGCGGTCAAGTTAGGATAATTTCAGGCCAATGGCGATCTCGCAAATTGCCAATTCATGATCTTGAGGGCCTGCGCCCAACAACAGATCGTGTACGTGAAACACTATTTAACTGGATTGCCAACGATGTTCGCGGTTCTCGCGTACTCGATTGCTTTGCCGGCAGCGGCGCACTAAGTCTTGAATCCTTATCACGTTACGCCAGCTACGCTAAGATTTTTGAATTACAAGCTCAAGCAGCAAAACAGCTCGTGGCAAATCTGGCCACACTAAAATGCGAAAACGCTGATGTGATAAAGGGCGATAGCCTAGCCTTACTAGCCAATAAACCTGCCGAAGGTTTTGATCTGGTGTTTATCGACCCTCCGTTTCGAAAGTCTTTAGCAGAAAAAAGCATTGCTCTAATTGATCAGCACCAATGGCTTAAAGATGACGCATTGATTTACGTTGAAACAGAGAGTGAAATTAGCTTACTTAACGTCCCTGCTAGCTGGGAAATGCTCAAAGAGAAAAAAGCCGGCCAGGTGATTTATCGTTTATATCAATACTCGGCAGATACCGAAACGACTGAAGCCGATGATACTAGCGGCGATACTGAGGAAGAACAATAAATGAAAGTCATGTTAGTTTTAGGAAAGATTGTCACTGGTTTTGCTTGGCTAATGATGCTTTACAACCTAATTATACCTTTTGAAGGCAATATATCGGTGGTTCTCAACATTTTGTTTGCAATGACTATTTTTATGCATTGCTTTCAAACCCTCATTTTCCACACTATGTTTAAGCCACTGCTACAGCTGAAAAAAGCTGACTACTTGCAGGTCTTTCTATTTGGCGTATTTAGCCTGTTACAGTACCGTAAACGCGTGATGGATAATCAGGCTCAAAACGACTAATAACCAGACAAGATATATGAAGAAGCTGCAATAACGATTGCAGCTTTTTTGTTTTTAGGCCGGCATTTATGCCGTTAACTTGGCATATTTTATGTAGTTTTAGTAATTGATGGGCAAAAACCAAAGCTACATAAACATTCAATCCTGTTTGCTCATACCAACCTAACATAAACACTCTAGCTGCTTGCTTATCTTTGGAAGAGACAAATCGTAAAAACAAAAAAGCCCCAATAAAGGGGCTTTTAATGTTTTAACTTGCAGACGTTAAGTCTGGGTCGCTACTCGACTCGAGGCTTATGCCTGAGGATTATCCTTTTGGATAAACGTGAGCAACACCTTTGTGACAGTCTACACAAGTCTTACGCTTGTCTTCTTCTTTCTTGAAGTTATTAGCGTGCATTCTCTTCGCCATTTTCTTCATAGTTTCAGGCTGGTTCTCATAGATACGAGAGTGACAGTGCTGACAGTTAGCAGAGTCATTGCCTTTGAAGTACTTAAGCGCTAGATCAGCTTGTTCTTTACGGTTTTCATCCAACCACTCTTGAGTGTTGAAACCGTCGATTGTTAGGTAACCGTATAGATCTTTAGATACAATGATCTTCTTAACTAAGTACTTAACAGGGTTGTGTGGAAGGTGACAATCTTGACACTGTACCACGATACCAGCACTACCACCGCCGTGAGCAGACGCTAACACTTCATCTTTCAATGAGTGGTTGCTGTGACAGCTCATACAGAACTCATCTGTACTTGTTGCATGTAAAGTTTGTTGTGTAGCAAAGTAGCCTACAACACCGACAACGATACCGACGACTAACAGTGCCAGAATCGAATATTTTGCGCTGGGTTTAAATAGTGCTCGCCAGTTCATCACTCTTCTCCAAGTATTTAATTTTTTCTATCGATGAAAATGAACTTCATCTTAAATTTATGTGATCCATTATAAACTAGATCCTACTCATTGATCTGGAACTAAAAGTGCAAAATGAGACATGGCTCTAACTCTCTCATCTGAGTAGATTTTTGCTCACTTTATATGCACATTTACTAAAGCTACTCTAAAGCCTTGATTATCGCAAGGTTAATAGCCTATTCGATTGATAATATGGTAGTTTCAAACGATTTATTTGAAATTCTTTTAGATGTAAAAGTGAGGTATAGCACACATTTAAAATCAAAAATTTTGTGATTATTTGAAACTTTTTCAATAAATCTAAGGTCTTTATTTTTACAGCAACTTGATTGCAAAACTTAAGGGCTCACATGGGCAAGCAAATCGCATATTTGGCATTTTTTATCGCACTATTAGGGCAATTTATTTTAGCCCCTGCGATGGCTATGCCTAAATACTTATCCGCGAGCTCGCATACCCATACTCAACAAGATACTGCGACGCCTAAGTCACGACTAATACCCGCAGAGATAATACAAGCTCATGGGTTATCATTATCTCATACAGCTAATGATGATTTAGAGATGCTACAGCTTGCCAGCATTAACCCGTCTGATAATAATCCAGATTGCGATCCTCAAGCCGTTCAGCTTAGTCAGTTAACAATCGACTGCGATAAGGTTTGTGAGCAGCTAGCTGCAGGAAACTGCATCTCACATTGTGCTTCTGCGCCAGGCATTATTGACCACTCTCAACTTGCCATATCAATTCAAAGCTCTAGCAAAAGTATCCAAGCCAACTTTTGGTCACTACAAACTGTTGAGCTTGCATCTAAAAATCCCCCTCCGATTTACGCGTAAGGCTTACTTCAAGCGCGTTTAGGGGCTCATCTGTTAGCAACTTATCTGTTACTGAAAATACTCAACAGGTTAAAGCAATAGGTTAAGCGCCCTGCATGATCAAAATATTACGCCAGCACTACTACATTATAGTCGGTAGTTGGCGATAGCGTTTGTCACATCAAATAGCAAACTGGTGCCCGGCAACGCACAATTAAAATGTATCGGAGTTTATTATGAAAAAATTTATCGGCGTTATCGCACTATCATTAACTAGCTTTTTGTCTTCTGCCGCTTCAGTGTCTTTCCCTGAGTCAATTGATGTATTAACCCTCAATGGTCTTAGCCATGTCGATAGCCGCTATCTAGAGCTAGAAACTGGCCATAACCTTATAGAAGTAAGGTACAGCGACTTGTTTGAAAGCAGTGCTGAAGACTCAAACTGGGTTCGCTCTGAGCCCCTTTATCTATATTTAGATTTTGAAACTGCTAACAATTATCAAGCATTTACTCCAAGTATCGTTTCTGAAGAAGATGCATATCAATTTATCGATAACCCTACTATCCAGCTCAAAGACGGCATGGGTGGTGAAAGGCAAGTAAGCTTAATGACACATAGCCAGTTAATGGCGAAACTACTACTATCAAACCAATAGTCTTTACGACTAGAAAGTGAAGTTGATGACACATTGAACAAAGTAATTTGTGAAGTTTATCAATGTGTCAGCCAATTCCTATGGTAGACTTAACGAAGCTCATTATTTGGAAGCATCATGTTTAGCATCATCCGTCGTCATACATTAATAGCCATTACGCTACTCGCTTTGTTGAGTCAGCTAGTGCTATCTAATGGGTCGCTGATGGTTGCCAAAGCGATGGCAGATGACATGCCTATGATGAGCATGCAAGACGGTGCAGACTGTCACCAAGTAACAATGGACATCAATAATAGCGACGACGATTGCTGTGAGATTGAAGCTAACACGCAAGCGCTAGCAGAACACTCACCAAACTGCTGTAATGGCAGTGGTAGTTGTCAAAGTGATTGCAGCCATTGCTTGGTAATTTCTGTAACAGGTACTCTGTTTAGTGTGTCGCCTTGGCCGGGCTTCAGCACTTCCGAAATTGTTATGGCCACTCCTATGCCTCATTTCCACTCTATTTCATTGCCACAAGATTTAAGACCTCCGATTGCATAACTAGAGGCGCCTGTCTCTATGCAAGATAAAAAAATCGTTATTAATCTTAATCAGCAATTATTTAAGCCGTTAATTGTACTGCTGCTTGCTTCAAGCACAGCCATTCGGCCATCTGTAAGATGGAGTTGAGTTATGAAAACCCTTGTTAGTTTAGTCTTATCAGCCTTGTTAGTTTTGTCGTGGGTACCAAATGCATCAGCCAATGAACACCACCACGGTGCTCATAAAGGTCAACATGCAAGCCAGCACCAAGCCTATGCTTGCCCTATGCACCCAGAAGTAACTGGCAGTAAAGACGATTCTTGTCCTAAATGCGGTATGGACCTAGAAGTCGTAAAAGTTAATGCGACTGCTAAAGCCCATGCTCAAGATTGTGAGTCTTGCCCAAACAAAGGCAATTGTCCTAATAAAGCTAAGAAACATCACCATAAACATATGAGCAAGCATACCCATGCATGCCCTATGAACCCAGCTATTACAGGTCAAGCTGGCGACAGTTGCCCTAAATGCGGTATGGATTTAGAGCCAATTGCTAACCAAGCAGCTCACAAAAACTGCGACTCTTGCCCAAACCAAGAGTCATGCCCTAATAAAGCTAAGAAACACCACAAACATATGAGCAAGCATACCCATGCATGCCCTATGAACCCAGCTATTACAGGTCAAGCAGGTGACAGCTGCCCTAAGTGTGGAATGGATTTAGAGCCTATCGCAACTGGCGATAATGCTCACAAATCTAGTCACACGCATCACTAATATTTAGGGTGGAGATAAGGCATTATGAGTCTTTTTAAATCTAAAGTGGCAAGTCCACTAATCTGCGCACTAACGTTAACCATGGCAGTTACTCCACAAGTGAGTTTTAGCCAAAACTTAACCCCAAGCTCAGATACCAGCGAACAACATACTCATGCCCATCAGCATGAGTCTAAATACTACTGCCCAATGCACCCTGAAGTGACTAGCCATGAGCCGGGTCGCTGTCCTGAGTGCAAAATGTTTCTCGTCTCTGATCAAAAAAACACTGATGACAAAGAGACTGGCAACAAGCCTGCTGCTCATGTGGCTGTAGCAAACTACTACTGCCCAATGCATCCAGAAGTAACCAGCCATGAGCCGGGCCGCTGCCCTGAGTGCAAAATGTTTCTCGTCTCTGATCAAAAAAACACTGATGACAAAGAGACTGGCACCAAGTCTGTTGCTCATGCGGCTGTAGCAAACTATTACTGCCCAATGCATCCAGAAGTGACTAGCCATGAGCCGGGTCGCTGCCCTGAGTGCAAAATGTTCTTAGTTAAAGAAGAGGAAGAAGAAAGCGCAAACACCAAACCGCAAGCGCATTCGGCACATGTCAAAAACGAGCATGCAGGACACCAGCACAACGCTCAAACAGCAGCAAAAACTAATCAGGCCGACACTATATTGAGTCAGCCTAAGCCAGAGCTAATGCCTGCCGCACAAAGCAGCAGTGATGGCAGCGTAAAATACGTTTGCCCAATGCATCCACATGTAGTGTCTGATGTACCAAGCTCATGCCCAATTTGCGGTATGGATCTAGAAAAAGTCATTGTCGGCGGCGTGGCTGAAGAAGTGGTTGTCGGCGTATCTGGTGGTATGCAACAAGCTCTAGGTATGCGCAGTGAGCAAGTCAGTAAAGGCACTCTTTGGAAGCTGGTTAAAACAATCGGCACCGTTGAATACAATGAAAACAACATTGGCCATAGCCACACTCGCGTCAACGGCTGGATTGAAACCTTAATGGTACACAATGTTGGCCAACGCGTTAAAAAAGGCCAGTTATTATATGAGCTATATTCGCCTGAGCTGATTAATGCTCAAGACGATTATATGCAAGCAATGGACTACCTCAACCAAGATAAGAGTCGTGGTAAAGACCTGCTTCGTAAAGCACGCTTACGCCTCGAACTTCTTGGTGTCGACTCAGCAACAATCAAGCAACTAGAACGTACAGGCAAAACCATTTACCGCGTACCATTTTACGCCGAGCAAGATGGCTTTGTTAGCAAACTCACCGTGCGCCACGGCATGTATGTGCAACCCGGCGATACTCTTTTTGAAATTGTCGACTTAACCAGTGTTTGGGTTATTGCTGATGTATTTGAAAACGAGCAAAGTTGGCTAGAGGTCGGCCGTCCCGTTGAAGTAACGTCTGCGGCCCAAGGCTTGTTTGATTTAGAGTCAAATATTGACTACATCTATCCTGAACTCGATCCAGTCTCACGCGCTATGCGAGTCCGTATCAAACTGGATAATCCAGGAAAAGTGCTAAAGCCCGGTACCTTAGTCGATGTAAAACTGTTTGGTGGCCCTAAACGTGAAGTATTAGCGATCCCAACCGAGGCACTGATTTTAACTGGCCGTGAAAACCGTGTAGTAGTGCAGCGCAGCAATAACCAATTCGCCTCAGTGCCTGTTAAAGTCGGCATGATAGCTCAAGGTAAAGCCGAGATTATTGAAGGCTTAACCGAAGGCGATAAGGTCATTGTTTCAGGTCAGTTCTTGCTAGATTCAGAAGCCAGTATTCAAGGTAGTTTGCAACGCCTTAGCGGCAGTAATAGCAATACCACTGACGACGAAGCTGCCAACGATCCACACGCGCATCATTAACTGGAGGTCGTTATGTTAGCAAGAATTATTAGCGCCTCAATTAAACAGCGCGCCATGGTATTAGTGCTCACTGCAGTGATAGCTTTAATCGGCTATCAAGCAATGCGCATGACACCGCTCGATGCATTACCAGATTTATCTGACGTGCAAGTTATCGTCAAAACCTCTTATCCGGGCCAAGCGCCACAATTGGTAGAAGATCAAATCACCTACCCATTATCTACGGCCATGCTAGCTGTGCCCGGCGCAAAAACCGTACGCGGTTTTTCAATGTTCGGTGATTCATACGTTTATATTATCTTTGAAGATGGCACCGACATTTACTGGGCGCGCTCGCGGGTTTTAGAATATCTATCGCAAACCCAAGGCCAGCTGCCTGAAAATGTTACTCCCACACTTGGGCCCGATGCGTCTGGCGTTGGCTGGGTATTTCAATATGCCTTGGTTGACCGTAAAGGCCAACACGACTTGGCCCAGCTGCGCTCATTACAAGACTGGTTCTTAAAGCTTGAGCTGCAAAGTGTTTCAGGCGTATCAGAGGTGGCCACAATAGGTGGTATGGAACAGTCATATCAGATCATTGTCGATCCACACAAACTGGCGCTGTATCAGATTGATTTGATGACAGTGAAAAATGCCTTAGATAACTCTAACAGCTCCACTGGCGGCTCGGTGATTGAAATGGCCGAAGCCGAATACATGATCACCTCAACTGGCTATCGCCAAACACTGGCAGATTTTGAAGAGATCCCATTAGGGATCGTGTCAGAATCTGGCACGCCGGTATTAATGAAAGATGTGGCGCAGCTGCGTACAGGTCCAGCCGCACGCCGCGGTATTGCAGAGCTTGATGGTGAAGGCGAAGTGGTTGGCGGTATCGTTGTGATGCGCTACGGTGAAAACGCCCTTGCAACCATTAACAACGTTAAACAGAAGCTCAGCGAAATTGAAAACGGCTTACCCGATGGCGTTGAGCTAGTAATCACTTACGATCGCTCAGAGCTTATTCTCAACTCCGTTGATAACTTGATGCACAAAGTGCTCGAGGAGATGCTAGTTGTCGGCGTGATCTGTCTAATCTTCTTACTCCATGCTCGCTCAACATTAGTGGCAATTATCTCGCTGCCTATCTCGATTCTGATTAGCTTTATCATAATGAACCTAATTGGCGTCAACGCTAATATTATGAGCTTAGGTGGGATTGCGATTGCGATTGGCGCCGTGGTAGATGCCGCGATTGTAATGGTGGAAAATACTCACAAACACCTTGAGCATTACCGTGAGCAACACAATGGCGCAACCCCAACTGGAGAGGCGCACTGGGACTTAGTACGTAAAGCCTCGATTGAGGTTGGGCCGGCGCTATTTTTCAGTCTACTGATTATTACCTTAAGCTTTGTGCCTGTGTTTGCCTTAGAGGCGCAAGAGGGGCGTTTATTCCACCCTCTTGCTTTCACTAAGACCTTTGCCATGGCAGCTAGCGCCATCTTGGCTATTACCCTAATTCCAGTATTAATGGGTTATTTTGTTCGCGGGAAAATTCCCGATGAACGTAAAAATCCGCTTAGCCGTTTGCTGATTGCTATTTATGAGCCGACGTTACGCTTAGTACTGCGCTTTCCCAAAATCACCATCCTGTTAGCGATAATGACCTTAGCCAGTGCGCTATATCCAATGAGCAAGATGGGCAGCGAGTTTATGCCAGAGCTTGAAGAGGGCGACTTGCTTTACATGCCAACCACTTTGCCAAGTGTCAGTGCTGGTAAGGCTGCTGAAATTTTGCAGCAAACCGACAGGTTAATTAAAACCATTCCAGAGGTGAAACGCGTGTTTGGTAAAGTTGGCCGCGCAATGACGGCAACCGATCCTGCTCCACTCACCATGCTAGAAACTACTATCATGCTTAACCCTAGAGACACTTGGCGTGAAGGCATGACGCTCGAAGGTATCATCGCGGAGCTACAAAAAACCGTAAAAGTGCCCGGTATGACTAACGCTTGGGTGCAGCCAATTAAAACTCGTATCGATATGCTTTCGACGGGCGTACGCACACCTGTGGGGATAAAAATTTCTGGCGCGGATATCGACGAGTTACAAAGAATTGGTACCGAAATAGAAGCTGTTGTTAGCAAGCTTCCCGGCACGACATCAGCATTTGCTCAGCGCACAACTGGCGGCCGTTATATTGATATTGAGCCCAACCTTAAAAACGCTGCCCGCTACGGTATGACCTTAAAAGACATACAAGACGTGGTGCAAATGGCAATTGGTGGTATGAAGGTCGGTCAATCTATTCAAGGGCAAGAGCGTTACCCGATTAACATTCGTTATCCACGGGAACTACGCGACAGCATTGAAAAGCTAGAAGACTTACCGGTACTGACCAAAACGGGTAAATACTTACCTTTAGGTAATCTTGCTAGCATTACGATTAGTGATGGTGCGCCCATGCTAGCCAGTGAAAATGGCCGCTTAATCAGTTGGGTATTTGTCGATTTGAAAGATATTTCAATTGGTGAATACATAACAACTGCCAGAGCCGCGCTAGATGAGCAAATTACATTGCCAGCGCGTTACAGCTACACCTTTGCCGGTCAATACGAATATATGCAGCGCGTAGAAGCAAAAATGCAGCTAGTCGTCCCCTTGATGCTAGCAGTGATCTTTATGCTACTGATGATGACCTTTAGCTCATTTACACAGGCTTCTGTCATCATGCTTAGCCTGCCGTTCTCGCTAGTAGGCAGTGCTTGGTTGCTATTCTTGTTAGACTTCAACTTCTCGGTCGCAGTCTCAGTGGGAATGATCGCCCTTGCAGGTGTAGCCGCAGAGTTTGGCGTTGTTATGCAGGTTTACCTTAATAACAGCATTAAAGAGCGTAAAGAAGCGGGTCTACTCAGCAAGCGTAGTGATTTAAGTGAAGCGCTTATTCACGGCGCAGTAATGCGTATTCGTCCTAAAGCGATGACAGTCGCAACCATCTTCTTTGGTCTACTGCCCATCATGTGGGGTAGTGGTACTGGTAATGAAGTAATGCAAAAGATTGCCGCACCTATGGTAGGTGGCATGGTCACAGCGCCATTGCTGTCATTATTTGTTATCCCAGCGATTTACTTACTGATCTACGGCAGAAAGCTCAGCCAAGGTAAGTAAGCAGGTTTTATTAAAATGGGTAGCCAATTGGCTACCCATTTTTTATTTCAATGCCATCTAGTACGCTATTATTCAGGCTCTACCTCTAAAGCTCTAAACGCCCATGCGCAGCTCTATAATTGAGAAAAAACCACCGTCGGGATCATTGATCACCGCGAATCGTCCCACATTAGGAATATCCGTCGGCGGTACGCACACCTTACCGCCAAGCTCAGTGACTTTGGCAGCTTTATCATCACAACTATCAACTGTGAAGTACAACATCCAATGCGCTGGCATATCGCCCCACTCTGCAGTCATCGCCATCATACCACCCACATCTTGGCTACCGACTTGCCATTCGGTGTAGTTCATCCCCTCCATGTCACTATCTCGATGGGCCCAGCCAAATACATGGGAGTAAAACAGCTTAGCCTGCTCTGGTGTACGGCACGCCAGCTCTACCCAACACATGGTATGCGGCTCGCCAGCTCGCTTAGCACCGATATGGTTATTAGCTTGCCACAAAGCAAAACGCGCGCCTTCAGGATCTCTTATCACCGCCATGCGCCCAGCCTCGCCCACATCATGAGGCCCAATAATCACAGTACCACCAGATCCAGTAACATCGACGAGTGAGGAGTCTAAATTCTCAACCGCAAAATAGATTGTCCATTGGGTTATTTCACCGTTTTGCGCCATTTCATCGGGGATCTGGTACATGGCGCCAATATCATCCTCTTCAATAGTCAGCATGCTATACGTGCCCTCAGGGATTGGCATATCCACAATATCCCAATCAAATAAGCCACGGTAAAATGCCTTACTGCTTTCAATCTTCATCGAGGCGAGCTCAGCCCAACATGGCTGGCCTTGAAAATACTGGTCAACTTTCATCGCAATCACCTTTTAGATCATATTGCATTGAGTTAAGACCGAGATCCGCTAACTGTCCAACTAAAAATCCAGCCTATTTTGTTAGCAATAACATTACTGTGGCTCGGCGATAATTGAGTCTATAGTGAAAACGAAAATAGCCCCATTAGGGGCTATTGATAGTCTCAACCTTGGTGCTTAATTGAATCGAACGATTTATCGATTCAATTGCCTCGAAACATTTAGGCTAGATACTGTAGAAGTAGTAGATTTGCGATTTCATTCTAATAACAATACCACGAATTACGTCCAAGAAAGCCAAGAACTCAATCGGTTTAGTTCCAGAGATCCACGCTAAACCTACCGAGCCAACCGGAATGTCATAGTCAGCAGACTCACTCAGTTTTAACCTAACAAAATGATGCTTGTTGTTAAGGTTCTGCCCTGTGGTTTGCCTAACATTATCGTCTATAGCCAATAATCGCCCTTGCGATTCTCCAGTCGCCTCCACTATGCCTTCAACTTCGGCGCGAAACACTTTGCCTGGATACACAGCTGAAGCAAACTCAGCCTGCTGGCCAACCTTAACGTTACGAATTGCCTGATGATTTACCCGCATTAGTACATACTTTTCATTGGTATACATCTGCATTCGCGGTGCTACGCCAACATACTGACCTTCACGCATAATAAAGTTAGTTACGTAGCCGTCGGTTGGAGCGTACACCTTAGTGTTATCTAGATTCCATTGCGCCTGTGCCACATTCTCATGCTCACTATTTAAATCAGCTTGGCGACTTTCAACCGCTAGACGCGACTTTTCAATGTTTAGCAGCGCAGTATGCTCGGCCATTTGCGCCTTTTCTATTTGAGTGCCATAAGTGTTTACTTGAGCCTGCGCCAAATCCACCGCTGTTTGCTGCTCATCTAACTGGCTTTTGGTAATAGTGTCTGGTACCACACGATTTTGCTCTTTATAGCGCGCTAAGGTGGTTTGCTTCCACTTCAGATCTTTTTTAGCAGCATCTAGCTGATTTGTTGTAATACTGACATCAGCAATTGCAACTTGATGTTGTTTCTCTGCTAGCTTCACATCTTCAGTCGCTAGCGAGAGGTTTACCTCAGCACTTTGTTGCGCGACTAATGCCTTGTTCAATGCAATTTGATAAGGCTCTGGATCTAAGTCATAAATCAACTGACCTTTAGTTATCTGTTGATTCGGTTGGATATAGATATTTTCGACTTTGCCTTTAATCTGCGAGTTGGCTGGGCGCAGCTGAATATGCGGTGACTGCACCAAAGAACCACCGGATAAATCCATTGGAGTGTAATTGAGTAGCCCCACCCAAACAAACATCAACCAGCCAGTACCACCTAAATAAGCAAATGCTTTGCTATAAGTGTTCCAAGGCATACCAACTAAACGCAGTAGGTAAATAAATAGCGCCCAAACTGCTAAGCCTTCAAGCATTATTCTTCTCCTCTGTTGCTGCAACTTGTTCTATATTTGGCTCTTTCTCGCGCCACACATCTCTAATTCGCCGTAATGCTTTTTCACCATCGACAAATGCCACCATAACTGCGATTACCCAAACCCAGTGCCATATAAACCCTATCCAGGTGAGCGCGGTGATCAACCCTATTTGATGGTGTTGCTCCCTATGAGCTTTATTGATTGGCATTTCATGGATTTTCCAAAAACCGAATGCAGCAGCGGCAACAGAGAGCACCATGACCACAGCAGCCACGCCATGCAGAGCAGTGTCTACGCCTGAATCAACGAATGGCATACTGAATAAACTCATAGGTATCAACCTCGAAAATAGATGTTTTGGAGCACTATTTTGACTTGTAGTGGAGCAAGAACAAGATCGAATACACTTATGTATCATATAGGCGCTCTTTATGATTCAATGAGGTAAATTTACTTTGGGGGGCTTGGGAAATGTTGCTTAATACCGCCTTTATACGTTCTTGCTATATCGCGCCTATTTTCACTGGCATTTACGCGAAATATGGCATTAGTCTCGACGATATCGGCATCCCTAAACAGTTGATGCAAGAGCCTATGATGCTGATCCCTTTTACTGAAGTATCACAATGGTTTGAGCAAATAGAGCGCCTCAGTGGGGATGCTGACTTTATGGTGAAAATTCAGCAGCACTTAACGCTGTCAGCCCCAGAGATCCCCGGTAACTGGTTTTTGAGCGCCCCCGATCTCGCCATCTCGTTTAGGCGAATTAACCATGGCGTAAATTGTTTTCAGTCAGGTGCTAGCTATTATGCTCAGCAATCAGGAAAGATATTAAAGTGGTGCTACAGCAATGATTTTGCCAAGGGAAAAGCACGCTCCCATGACTCACTAAGGGTTGCGTTCACGCTATTTAATGCCATCAAGCATTATGTTGGTGATGGCAATAATCTGCTAAAAGTTAGGCTCAGTGGCCCACCGATTCAACAACAAGAAACCGAACAATTATTTAATTGTCCTGTGGTGTGGAATGCGCCGCAAACCGAGCTATGGCTGAGTATTGACGACCTATTAATGTCGACGGACGATTACACCTATGCACCTGAGCCACTCACTGCGTCAATTCCGTTATCGCAACTGGAAAACTTCTTAAACATTCCACAACCAACTGATACGCCCAAAGTGCTTTATGAGATGGTGAATTATTCGCGCTATTACGGCTTACCTAATGTCGATAAAGTCGCGGCACTATTTGGGATCTCAAGACAACAGCTGCAAAGACGACTACAAAAACTGGGTTTTACCTTTACCTATCTATCGGGCTATATCCAGTGTAATCAGGCAATAAAATATATGCTAGAAGGCATGGATATTGACGAAATAGCCCTACGACTAGGCTACAGCAATAGCCATAGTTTTAGTCGCTCGTTTACCCGCTTTCGTAGGCAAACACCCACTCAATATTTGGCTAAGCTAAACCTACAAAGCAAAAAGCCTCTTTAAGTAAGAGGCTTTTTAATTAACTCGCTAAAATGGCGTTAACCGTAAACAGGCAATATCCCAGCCATAGCAAGTAAGTGGCATGCGCCAGTTACTAAACCAAATATAATCACAATGGCAATTAATGGCGTACCGCCAGGTACTTTAAAGCTATCGCTTTCAGCAAACATTTGACGTGACTTATAAGCCATCATCGCAGGTACAATCGCCGCCCAAATTGTAGCTGCCAGCGCAGCAAAACCAATTGCGATTAAGAATCCATTCGGGAACAAAATACCTAAAACCGTTGGCGGAATAAAGGTAACCGCTGCAGTCTTAAAGCGGCCAGTACGTGACTCATCAAAACCAAATAAATCGGCTAAATAGTCAAATAATCCTAAGGTCACGCCCAAGAATGACGAGGCTACAGCTAAGTTAGCAAACAGAGTTAACATAGTGTTTAACCAGCTATTGGCCATTACATCAGACAAAGCACCAACCAGCACCCCCATATTACCGCCCTCGGCAATAATATCGACAAACTGACTACGTGGAATATTGCCCATGGTCGCCATTAACCAACAGCTATAGATTACAAGCGCGATAAAAGTACCAATAAACAATGCTTTGATAATTGTCTTTGGCTCTTTGCCATAGTACTTAACTAGGCTTGGCACATTACCGTGATAACCAAAGCTCGCAAGACCAAATGGCAATGCCGCTAACAAATATGGTGCGTAGCTTTGCTCGCCATCAGGCATAAATAGTTTAGCCGTGTCGATATCAATCAGCAAGTTACCAACCGCAAGGAAGAAGGTAATGATCATACCGCCAAGCATTACAGTAGTAATTCTATCTACCGCCTTGGTACTAATCACCACAATCGCTGCCAACACACCTGCAAACACAAGGCCTGCAACGCTCTGAGGTAAGTTAATCCCTAAACCTTCTAGGCTGTGGTTCACAATCGATCCACCGCCACTTATGTAAGCGTAGGTCAAAATATACAGTACAAAGGTAATTGATAAGCCATTCACCAAGCGCCAAAATTGGCCTAAGGTTTCTTTAGTTAACGTATCAAAACTGGCACCCGGCTCAAAATGCAGGTTGGTTTCCAGTAGCATCAAACCTGACACCAACATACAGAACCAGATACCCACTAACATCAGCATTGAGTAGCCAAACCACATTCCGGCGCCAACAACTGGTAGCGAGAACATACCCGCACCAACAGTTGTACCCGCAATGATCATAGCTCCGCCTAATAGCGACTTACCTGCAGCTTTGTTTTTAGCTGCATTCATATGATTTGCCATTAAGCTTTTTGCTCCGCATGAACACTATCTACGATAGTTTGTCTTACTGACGAGCGTAACAACAAGTTGGCTCTCTCTTTAATACGTTTGATATCCGCGCACCCTTCGCTATCAACTAGGTAACCTAGTTCTTTTAATTTGACGCTCAGCGTAGCGTATAGCTTCTTGTCGTAAAACTCTGGCGCTGTAATACCGTGAAGCGCGCCCAATCTTTGCGCCAAACGATGACTGTCTTTCTCAAGCTCTGAACGCTCCATATTTGGCTTAACCTCAAGTAGGTTAAACAAAATAGCGTAACGCTGCATGGTTTCACTAACAGTGCCAGATAGCAGTAATAATTGATTAATTTTGCTATCTACAACTTCAAAGTGCTCAGCTTCAACCACTAAACCTTGAGCTACAAAAATGTCTAAGATCTTGTTGGTGTATTCTGCAGGATCATCGATCCCCATAAACAATTCAGCTTCAAGCAAAGGATAGAAATCATTAACGATACAAATAACATCTTCACGGCTGCAGTTTTCTTTACGCAGCAAACAAGCTGCGATTAAAGACGGCAGTACCATTAAGTGAATAATGTTGTTGCGATAGTAAGTCATCGTAATCGCAATACTTGGGTCGATAGAGATAATATCGCCAAGTGGATCGCTTTCAATTTGTAGCTTTTTAAGCTCTAAACCTTGTGACACTAGGTCGTGACCACTACCCTCTGGAACTGAGGTATAAGCGGTATATGGCTGCTCTTTTAATAGCGTTAAATACAGATCTAACTGCTTATCTAATTGCGAGCGCTCAAGTGCATTTTGCTCAGATGCCAACAACACCATGCTGGTTAACGTCACCGAGCTTACCGCTGCAGCGTCGTTAATGTTGGTCATTACGCGGTTAGCCAAGTTATTAACCACTGGAGTTAACCAGCTTGGCTTAGCATCTGGCTCGTTTGCCACTTCTTCACGCCAGTTTGGCGCCTGCTCATTTAAGAAGCTATGCAGTGTAATTGGCTCACCAAAGTTTACATAGCCTTGACCAAAGTTACCTAGCTTGCGGATAGCACCAAATACTTGCCAAACAGACTCTTTCTTTTTCTTCTTACCACTTAGCTCTTTGTGGTAAGTCGCAACTTCCATTACATGGTCATAGCCTAAGTACACTGGCACTAAAGTTACTGGACGCTCAACACCGCGCAATACACTGTTTAGTGTCATCGCCAACATACCGGTTTTAGGTGCAAGTAAACGACCTGTACGTGAGCGGCCACCTTCAGTGAAATACTCCACAGAGTAACCTTTAGTAAATAGCTGATCTAAATACTCACGGAACACTGCAGTGTAGAGCTTATTACCGCCGAAACTGCGGCGAATAAAGAAAGCACCACCACGGCGGAACGCTGGGCCAGCAGGCCAGAAGTTAAGGTTAATACCGGCAGCAATATGCGGTGGCACCATACCTTGATAATAAAGAATATAAGACAATAACAGGTAGTCCATGTGGCTACGGTGACACGGTACATATACAATTTCGTGACCGTCGTGGTGCAGCTGTCTAATCTGCTCAGCACCTTTAATATTGATGCCTTTATAAAGCTTGTTCCAAAGCCAAGTTAAGAAACGCTCGGCAATACGCACTAAGCTATCAGAATAATCTGCGGCGATTTCGTCTAAATACTCCATCGCTTTAGCGCGGGCTTCAGATTCAGAAATTTTCTTGCTTGCCGCTTCTTCTTTAATCGCCTTGGTAATAGAGTCAGATTTAAGTAGCGAGTGGAATAACGCTTGGCGCTTAGGTAGTTGTGGCCCAGTCATTACCTTACGTTGACGCTGGAAGTGCACTCTTGCAACACGAGCAAGCTTTTGCGCAATGCGCTTATCTGTACCGTGCTCATCGGCCATGTAACGCAGCGAAACTGCATTAGAAAACTGGACAAAGTTATGACGGCCTAAGAATAAAATCATCAAGCACTTACGCAACCACGTTGGGTTTTGGCGTTCAAGTACCGCTGCACGCATAGTGTCGTCTTCTTTACCCGGAGTACGCCCCCAGTAAAGGCTAACTGGCACTAACTGAATATCGAGTTCGCGATTTTGCTTATGTACACTCAGCAGGCGCTTGAAGCAATCAAGATAAGGCTCGCCACCTTGCCTTTTACCAAATAGCGGCTTACTGCCTTCTAAACAAACGACTCTAGGTGCTTTAACACCGTTAACCTCTAAGTCTTCATAAGGGCTCGGCAAACCTAGCTTAGTCGTCATTTCGCTAAGTGCAGCAATGTCACTGACAGATTCAGTTTTCATTACGTAAGCTAGTGGCTTACTTGGATCAAGATTGAGATCGTCAAATGGATCGTGAGGCACCACAATCGTGTGCACCAATTTGCGCTGTATCCAGCGTAAAGATTTAAACCAAAGTGAGTCTTGTTTGGACATGTTTATATGCAATGTTAGTCGCTTCTAATAAGGCGCTAGAATACCAGATATTTAAATCCTTTGCGCGATTGTATTACCTACGCGAATAATCTTATCAGTCTATTTATAGAACAATGACTTAGTATTTAAAAAGTCGATAACTCAGTGATTAACTAGGATTAAATCGCGTTCATACCAGTTTAATCTAAACACCAGGGTTCATTCTGAATAAAATCAGATTTAACTTATATATGGGATCCAGTTTCAAGTGAAATTCCCCCTAATATGAAATCAATAAGTTAAGGGGCGAAATCCAGATAGGCACATAGACTTGATCCGGGATAATGTGAAATTTGCCCCCAGAAATCCAGCCAAAATGAAACTCTCAATTTCAGCAAATTACAGGCCTCATTTAGAGGTAAGCACGAGGCATGGGGTAGATCTTAAATGTAGCAGAGAATTTTAGTATTAAACGGAAAATGTTTAGTCTGTAGAGACTCAGAAAAAGGGGGGCAAAGACGCAGAGATACTCGCTATTGAGACAAGAGTAATTATAGGCACTCTGTAATACAGCTAAACTAAGCAGTGCTTTCTTACAGCTCATATAACTCTATGAAGTGGTAAGTCCCTAATTTCTTAGACACTTAACTGAACCACTAGAGCAGAGACTATGGGCTTTCCTTTGCGAAAAATGATGTAAATAAACTTCCTAGCTATCTCGAATATTTTCGTTTTAACTCTGCTAGCGTTGTAGGTTTAATTTCGAGATCAAGCCCTTCATAAGACACGCTCACTTTAAAGTTTTGCGGATTCGGGACAAATAGGCGATTAGTTTTGGGGGTGTTTGCTTTAGTCTTCTTGTTATTCATAAGTATACTCTTCGAATGCTGACATTATCATTTTAAGACTCTGCCGCCCAACACTCCAAATACATCACGAAAAAAGGCGTAAGAGCATGATGATAAGTGAGAAAAAAGAAGGTTAGCTTTGCCTAATCGCAATCAGCTAACCTTCTTGAGTTACAACACCTTTCCTGGTGAGCAGCGTAGCTCGAACGCTAACCTTGATGAATTAGACAAAACAGGCGGTTGCGTGATTTGCAATATCTGCTTGAGCTGAGAAGGTGATTTCGACTTAAACCAATCCACCTCAAACTGCCTGATAGCTTCAATTAACAAAGGGGAACGCTTGAATATATGTAGCTTACTTTTACCTTCCTTTGGATTCTCTATTGGCTCAATCCCGTGGTTTAACAGGTATGAGTAAAGGCTCGATTTGGGGTACAACTCTTCAGCACACCACTTATCCAGCAAGATATACTCATCAACAAACTGCTGAATACTGGTAGGTTCAAACTTCACACTCTTGCGGCTAACGGCGACTTTTTGCCATTCAAAGATGTCAGCCATTATCTGAATTTTGATGGGTTGAACATTAAAGTATTTTGTTAACTCTGGTAAGCCCCGAGTTTTATGGACAGATTTCACCTAAGGTTCTTTCAATAATTAAAACTTCACCTTTAAATACAGCCATCCCAAATATATGAAAGTCTAGACATTTCTTTTCCTTTAAACTCCCATTTTCCATATTCTCGTATATCTGTATCGTTCCAAAGTCGAATTGTATCTGCAGAAATTGAAACCTTATCCTGGTCTGCCATGTACGATCTAGTCCAACCTTCACCATTGGCTTTATATGATATTGAGCCCCAATTGCCATACATAGTCGCAAGAGCTTTCCTTACTCCATGTTGTTTCGACACATAAGTACCGCAGTAATATAATGTATCATCACTGTAAGAGTATGGTGATAATACAACCAACAAACCTAATATTAATGCTCTCATCATTTACCTAACAACCCAACCAACCTTTACGCTAATAGGTTCCCATTTTATTCTTACTATGGCTGTTTCTGGAGCTGATTTTTTGTAAAAAGAGATACCGTTCTATTTAAACGCCTTCGTAAGCCCAAAATACCGCATCACGGCATTCCACTCCTTAAAGTGCTCTCCTGCAAAGTGAATTAGCTCACCTTGAAAGCTCTCTTGTCCTTTTCCTTCCAAGTAATCATCAATCAAATAATCACCAACAAGCAGGTCTTTAACTGGTGAGATAATTAACCGTTCGGCATAAGCAAAGCCCAAGTGCTTTTCTACCCACAATCTCTTCTCTGTGTAACAAAGGGGGTTCTTGACTGACGGCGCTGTCAGTATATATGGGTCGTATCTTTCATCGGCCAAAAAGCACTGCATTGCATCGATGGCATTAGGCAGTGGTGACAAGTTTAGGAAGAAAGAGGGTTGGCTTTGTGGGTATTCAATATCTGGTCGCAAGCGCCTAGCCTGCTCAAATGCAGACTTGTAATCGCAAAGCGTATCGTCCATATCGATATAAACAATTTTCATCTTAGCCTTTCTCCTTCTAAGTGACATGAATACGGGGTCTTAGCCTTTTCAGCTACGGCAACACCTTCCCCGGTGAGCAGCGTAGCTCGAACGCTAATCTTGATGAATCGGACAAAACCGGTGGCTGCGTGATTTGCAATATCTGCTTGAGCTGAGATGGGGCTTTCGACTTAAACCAATCCAGCTCAAACTGCTTAATAACGTCAAGTAGCAGAGGGGAGCGCTTGAAGATATGCAGCTTACTTTTATCTTCCTTTGGGTTATCTATTGGCTCAATCCCGTGGTTTAACAGGTATGAGTAAAGGCTCGATTTGGGGTACAACTCTTCAGCACACCACTTATCCAGCAAGATATACTCATCAACAAACTGCTGAATACTGCTAGGTTCAAACTTCACACTCTTGCGGCTAACGGCGACTTTTTGCCATTCAAAGATGTCAGCCATTATCTGAATTTTGATGGGTTGAACATTAAAGTATTTTGTTAACTCAGACATTGACAGTAAGCGTGAAAACTGTGACTGCTCATTATCTTTTAGCGCCTCAATGAGCTCTCTTTTGTCCACATAGATAGCATCAAGTGAATTGGCTTGAATAGCGCAATACAAAGGCAATTCGACATCAATAATTAGCTGCAGACACTCCACGAAGTTAAACAAGTAAGAATGGCTGATTTTGGATAAATCACTCAATCGATAATAGGTAGACCCAACCTCTCCAACCAATAAATTAGCTCTTTCGACTAGCGACCCAATAAACGTATCAATATGCCGTAATTGATAAATACTACTGCGCTCTAAATTAGTATGCTTAACCATATTACCGGTCGATAGCTCATTGAGCTCACCACTGCTAATACCTAGCAGCTCACCAGCCTGACTCGCTGAAACCATGGTTGTTGATACGTCATGCTGGCCATGCCGCAGCTCTCCGCTCCAAGCCCCTAGTCCCTCTGGCTCACTCATCAGTGACAACTTAGGAATGGGCTCAACGATTTTTTTCAGCGCAGATGCATCAAGGCACACTAGAGCCCCTGAAATCTCATCCACTATCCGTTCGTGATATTGACTCGCATCCTCACTGATTATGAGCTTATATGCCGCCTCAAATACCTCATGCGCCTCTTCTGTTGCAAAGGGGCACTCCTTTCTATTTATCTTCATCAACTCAAAGGGAAGAAAGACTCGAATCGCGGCCAGATAAAGCGCATTCAAATAGGAAACGACTTGGGTATCGGCTAACCAATCTATCGCCGTTTGATAGCTTGGTACTGCAGATAAAGCGAGTGCTGATACCTGCTTCCAGCGAGTACCGCAGCTTTTGCAGCCATCAAGCAAGTCAGCACTCCATTCTAGGCGCGAGCTACAGTCTGGGCAGTGGTCAAGCAAAGCGGTTTCGTGCTGCGCACAATGAGTGATGTGCATATGCTGCCAACGAGAGCGTAAATAGCCATTAGTTTCACTGAGGCAAGCGGCGCAAACCTTAGGGGTTGAAGAGGTAATGTCAAAGACACTTCTTTTGCTATGTCGGTCATAATGCTGCGAATGAGCAAAAGCATCGAATAGCACTTGCTCGCTTAACTGTAGCATCGGTGCGAGCTTGTTAACCAACTCTTTAAATCGCGGGCTTGAAACTATCAGATGCTTTTCTGAGAAGACCACGTCAATGACATGAAATATCGCGCCAAGATTAAAGTGTCCATTCATCTTGGCGAGGCGGAGCAAGTACCCCTTAATACTTTCACCGTTTTGGGGGCGAGGGCGCACAGGAAAGTAACTAGACATATAAACCTTCCTTCATGAGCTCCTCCTTAACCTTTTTGATAGAAGCGTCAAAAGGGTTTTTCGACTTTTTATCATGAGCTCTTTGAAAGCAGGTTTGATACGCCTTGGCCATAACCTTTTTAGTTACCGCTTCACCTGGCCGAGTCGACTCAATAGCCTCAAGTAAAAGTGTCCTTATATGCCGCGGCTTCCCCTTAGTTGCCAAACAAAAGCGCAATAAATTGCTACTATCAATTTCGGCATTAAGTTTAAAGCCATCCTCTGTGAGCAATTCATTCATAAACTTAAAGAAAGGGGCTCTTCTTGGAAAAGACGCTAATAAGTCATACAAATACTCCATAAAATCGAGAGTGTTTTTGTCATCATTACATGCAAAAGCATCCAAGCAGATTACCCGACTGAATCGGTCTGAAAGCTGAGGGTCAACATCTGCGATACTGGCCGCATCAGGCACGCCCATTAACACCCACGCACAATTCGTTTTATTTGTGAGCTCTTTAATCAGCTTCATTGATTTAGACGTAGGCAATAACTTAGACGATGGCAACATCGATTGAATCTCATCAAGAAACACCACCTTTACATTAAGGTTGTTTACGAGGTCAATAATGCGCTTTAACTTCCCACCATGCGTTCCATACTCAGGTTTGTTATCCCCTAGTTCAAATAATAACTGCCGCAATAAATCACTGATCCCACTTCCTGGTGTCTCAACATAAATCCCAAAGCGTTTGTCTTGCTCCGGCACCGACTGCTCTTGATAATCAGCCAGCAACTTCTTCACTAAAGTCGTCTTTCCGCACCCTGAAGGAGCCAACAAAATGGCCCCGCAGGTCTCATTGCAGCGGTACTTAATCAAGCTAAGAATGCTATTCCTAGCCTCGGTATATTTATCAATCAAGACGTATGCCTGACTGAATGCTGCCGCATCTGAAGAAAGCTCTGTTTGTAACGTCAATGCAGTACGACTCCTTTTAAATTTTGATTGGTTTAACGCGTTTAATGCGTGAGCGTTGAGATGGACTTTCAGGTTCTTCTAGGTCAGGTGAGCTATCAATTTCCTTAGGAGGAAGCCGTATATCAACATCATTTTCCTCAATAAAGCTATCCAATACCTCATCCATATCGTCAGGTATGAACACCTCATTTTCATGCTTACTTTCATTCGCTTTTTGCCTACGACTTTCACGGATTTTTTCTTTAGCTTTCTCCTCATCAAGCACCCGCTTCTTAATTGCAGCAGTGAGATTTGTGGCCGTTTCAGGATGTCGTTTTGACTCGCTGTTCTTATCTTCTTTTTTACCCCGAACCTTGCACTCAGCAAGTGAAGTAGGCTCTTTTACTGAAGTGCATGGCACCGTAAATAACTCACCTGTCAGAGGGTCTACCACGCTTATTCTTGACACATCAATTTCTGAATAAAACGCTTGAACCTTAGTACTCTTATGTTGATTAACGAGCCGTCTACGCAGAGCTCCCAATCCCTCATCGTTATAGAAAAGACCGTTCTTTTCGATCCCTTTATAGTTTTGAATTTTCACTTCGCACTCAACACCTCTAAAGCTATCTATTCGACTTAGATATTCAGGAGAAGGGATAGAAGTGATAGGAAACGCTTCGCACATTTCTGCAGGAGTTTTCCCTTCTAGACCGCGATGCTGTGTTTGGTGGTAATCATCTAAAATAAACGCTTCAACAATCTGCCTGAACTCTTCTATAAGAACGTATGCAACAGCCTTAATATTGACGGTATCCTTGTATTCATCAGTACGTTTACCCAAATAACCAGGTATTTTCTGGCAGCAACGTTGACGAAATGTCCGGTTAAAGCGCTCAATGTAGGCATTGACCCAAGCTTTCTTCGCTGGATTCTGGAATTTCTCGATATTTGCATTCAGCAAAAATGCACTAAACTGCTCACTTCTAAACACCCCCGAGTCGTGCTGAATAACCTCAGGTATACCGCTTAATGGCCAGCCGTGAACGGTGTGGCTTGGTTTTTCTTTTGGGTTTATGATGCATTTAACTAAATCAGTCGCGGCGCTCAACTCTTCTCTACGCGTCTTTGCATAGCTAATCACGTAACCTACAATCGCTCGAGTAAAGACATCTATCGCAAAAAAAACGACAGGCATCCCAACGTATTTACCCTCATAGTCAATTAGGCCGAGATTTATATGCACCGCATCAATCTGAACGCGCTCTAAAGGTCTCGAGCAGATGTAATGCTCTTTCGAAATGCGATAACGGTTATTCGCGACAGCTCGACCTTCCTGGGCAACACAAACTTCATATGGGTCAATCAGCTTGATCATCTCGTAAAATACGCTACGACTTATTCTGCGAGTTTCTGCTCGCTCAGCTGCAGACAAACTAGATAAGTAAGCCTTTTCCCTGCTCTGAAAGTGGGCAAATGTATCTTGTACACTGCAACTCCCTAGGTGTGAGGGCACAAGGTAGTATTCATCGACTACTTCATAAAAGATATCGATTATGGCTGCACTCGCTTTACGGCCCCGCTTACTTTTTGCTGGAGTGACCATCACAGCAACATTGCGGCCTACTTCAGGGCTGGTATAGTCTTTGTACCATCTGTATAAGGCACTAGCAGAAGGCCGGTTTTTACCAAAATCTCCGCGCCTGTTAGCAACAGCCTCTATAACTTTCACTCTTGTTTTATGGGAGCATGGAAACTCCTCGCTTTCCAAAGCGGTCAGGTAATCAGCTAACTTTTCAGCAAGCGCTCTATCCTCTGCAGTGACCAATGGGCCTGGCTGCATAACCACCCGACGAGGCTGCGCATATTGGATGCGCCCGGCATTCATTTCATGATAAAACTTGGCGAAAGACATAGAGAGAAGAATCTTCTCGTCTACAAACTCTAGAGTGATTTCATCCCCTGTATAGGAGCGCACCCTGCAAAGTTGTTGCTCACGCTCAAGTTGAAGCCCAATTTTGATTTCACTACCAAGCATCAGAGCCCTTAACCTTTTTGAATAATGAGCTACCAGTTAACGGAGCAAACTTATCCCACTCAAAGTACCCATGAGCGATAAGTCGGAGTGGAGCAGAAGATGAGGTTTCTTGAAATCGTTGCTTCAATGCATCAAAGGTTAACTGTAGCGGCATCTGCTTAAACACAGCGCGCTCGGATGAGAGAACGGATTGCCATAAATACGGATAAAGCTGCTTGAGATTATCAATCTGCACTCCACGGTAAACAGCTTTAGAGCTAAGTAACGTCAACGAGTGGCCCAACTCCTGCTGAAAAATCTCTTTGAGCAGTGCAAACTTATCGATATTGACCTGTTTTTCTAGCTCCTCATGCGGTTTAACCTCAATGCTACCGAAGGCTCCATTGACGTATTTCAACAAGATGTCAGGGGTATATCGACGCAACCGCCCTTGAGAGCGATACAGAATAGAGAATGGCTGAGTGGTATAAGAAACCACCTTAGACTCAAACTCGAGCATTAGTAATGCATTCATCTCCAACTCACTCTCACAGTAATGCGAAGCTTGATTTTTATGGGAGCAAAACCTCTGTAACGACAGCAAGCGACTAGTGCAAGGCAGCCTCCTCCCAAGACTAATTAAGCAGCCTTCATTACCCTTACCTCTAAAATTAATTTTCAAAAAACACCACCAAACTGTTTACTATTTAATCAATAAAGAGTAGCCTGAAAAGTTTGCTTGATCAAAATACAACCAGCCAAAACTAGACACTTCCCTAGATACAACCTCCAATTTTTCTCTGTAATTATTTAAACATTTAAGTCGAGCAGAAATCTTTAAACCGCTGGCGCTTTGAAAAAAATAATTTTAAAGCTATTGTTTTTATTAAAATATGCAACGAAAATACTTCCTTTTTTACTAATCCTGACTGGTCTTAATCAGCTAAGCAGGCCAAAAAATGCACAAACATAGATACAAATATTCAGCCGAATTTATCTACACGGTATTGAGCGAATTCGAAGCATCCACTTCCAAGCCCCGAGAGTTTTTTGATACGCAGGAAGTGAATAGCCAAACGGTTTATATGTGGAGGACTAAATTTGGCAAAATGACAGAAAAGCAAATTGCTGATTATCGTAAAATGGAGGAACGAAGCAGTCAGCTGAGAGTTGAAAATCAAAAGTTGCAAAGAAAGCTTGATGCGGTGAGTGATTTCTTCTTGCGTGAATTTCCTGATGACAAAATCAGACGAGGATATGCCCGAAGGCTCTATCAGCAAGGACCTCTTGGTCAAACGGAAGCTTGTGAGTTACTGATAGTCAAGCGGAACAGTTTTTATAAACGCAAAGAGCAATAGCACACAGCCGCTAGTTATTAATTAGCTATGTAGTTCGTTGTTGGTAAGAAAGCCTGTTATTGCTTCCTTGGAACACTGAGTTTATCTTTTTTCCGAGCGGACTTGATAAACTCTTTGAGTTCCATCTGCAAATCATAAGCGGTATAAAGAGATAACATACATGCCTCGAAAATTGTCATTATGGTATCAATTATAACGATATATCATGGTGTATTTGCTACCACTATAGCAAATTCAAAAACAAGACTTTATGCGTCTATTTGCTGTTTCACAAGAGCATATCTTGCTTTACATTCAGGTCGTTCAACTCGCTGTGATGACATTAGATTAGATATGAGAAAAGACAGGCTATCAATGATCGTAGATCTTCTACTCTAACGCAGTTTAGGGCATCAGTAAGTCACCGAAGATCTCGCTGACTCGAAAGTGGACAGAAGTTTGTTAGAGTCAAAGCTCTTAAAGTGATGACTCTATATTAGGGGAAGTCTGGAAAGTGGATATACGGTAACGCCTCGTTAAGGGGCAAACTGTAGTTGGCTAAAATAGTAAACGCAGTGAACAATAGCCAACTGTTTATTTGTCCCGCTTGAACGACTTGTTACAAGCAAATTAACAATCAGGTTTGGTCTCGTAAAAGAAATCGTGAGATATATCTAAAATTTCCCGGATTTTTGCAACATCTTTGTCAAGTTGTTTAAACCATTGGTCATATACAGGCGAGCACTCCTTAAAAATACGCCTTAATACATCCTTTTCAGCTTCATTAATAGTGCTATGCCACTCAGCATTGTTATTCATCGGGGTAGTCATAGCTGTCCCCATTGAATGAACTTTAGCCTGTGAAAGTATCTCTGAAAATATCTCATTTAAACTATTTGAAATAAGGGCTATTTCATTTGAAATATACATTGTTTCTTTTTGTGTTAATTTACATATTCTTTCAATACAATTTTTAAACATTTCTGGATAATCTGAAGAAAACTCGAGCTCCTCAGCATGATCTAACAAGGTGTCGCCTATACTATTTTTTAGAGTTATGAGCTTTGCGTATGTTTTTATTCTTTTATCGAAAAGAGATTGAAATTGATCTTTAGCTATAGCGCTATACGATTCATGCTTCAAAAACTCACTCTTAAAGTCATTCCTGAATTTTTCGAGATTGTTGTTACTATCTAGCTTTAATATTTCCAGATCTTTACTACTTTCAGACTTTAAATTTTCAATTGATATAGAGTGTTGTTGCTCCAAAACCTTTAAATTCTGTATGTTCTCGGCTTTAATAGACTCTACTTTTAACTGGTGTGCCTGTTCTAATTCTTTAAGCGATTCTTTGTTTTTATCTTGCAGGCGTTGTAGCTCAAGCCTCTGTTCGGAAAGACCTTTATTTACAATTGTTTTTAACCACAACTTGCCTAAGAATGTTGTAAAAACGGATATTATTGCTGCAGTGCCACCATAGGGAGAAAATAAAATTTCTAAGAACTCATTCATATATCAGGTTACTCAACTGTGAATTAGTTATTGCTTATAACGCCCGTATTTGAGGCTGGTTTGAAGCGAAGCGGAAAACCAGTCCAACAACATGCGTTTGTTATAAGCTCTAGCTTATTGAACTAAAGGTTAGTGATATGTCCTTTGATAAAAGGCCCGGAAAGTCATTTATCACTGTATTAATCACATCTTTCTTCAAGGCACTATCTCCACCATTATTACTTCTAACACTCCTAAGGCTTGGCCAAGATTCCTTGATGAGATCTTCAAGCTTGTGTCCTTTCATTTCAAAAACTTCCTTACGCACCTCAATTTCACTTCCATCCAGTAATTCACTTTTTACCATAATGGTATCTTCATTTTCCCATGAAATATTATTTTGGACATGATCTACAATTATTTGTAGAGAACTATTGTCAGTTTCGATCCTCTTTATGACATCAAGATAAGAATTGCAGTCGACAAGTCCTAGAACATTAGGAGTTACAAACTTTTTATGTATCAAATATAAACCAAGAAAATGAGGTTCAAATACGTAGTTTTCTATTGCGTATCGCTTGCCTAGCCCAAGAATTATGACTTGTTGTTCGGGTGAGTTTTTTAGATCCCAATCAATTAAACCATAGACATGTGTGTTACCCATATCACGAAGTTTACGTGTTATTTCTAAGACAGCATCGCAGTTCGAACCATTAAGCGTGTGCGGGGGAAGAAACTGTGGAGTCACAGTAAACTTCTCTCTCCTTGAAACTATATCAAATAGGGCTTCATAGTAATCGACATCGTAAGTATGCTCTACGAATACTTGACGACGGTGCTCAGTTGAAACTCTTAGATTCGGAATGCCATAGGTCAATATTTTCATCGAATCTTGTAAATCACACTGAATAGGAGCCTTATCTGACGCCGAAATCTTGTATAGGGCATTAGCTGGTGTACATGCAATTGTTGTTGGAGAGTGAGTTGATAGTAAAACGGGGATCTTATGTTTTCTTACTATTTCTTCCTCAATAATTTCGAGCATCAATTTTGACATTGAAGGGTGCAGAGGTGCATCAGGCTCATCTAATACGAGAAAGCCTGCTCTATCACGTGTTCCAGTAGAATTGTAAATAGCCAAGGCTAGAGACATTAATGTTTTTTCCCCTGTCGATAGATCATTAGTGTTTATTTCTATACTGGAATTCTTATGAATTAACTTGAATACAAATGTCGTATCCCTCATTGTATTCATTGGATTATTAACGGTATAAGGTAGTTTTAATTTCTCTAGGACGTCATTTACAAATATCCATGGAGCCTCCCCGTATTTAGCTTTGAACTCTGCATCCTCAAGGAAAGGAGGAGCATCAGAAATTCCATCTTCTGCGTAAATCTTATTTAACTTATTATCCAAATATCGAACATGGTATGACTTAAATATCAAAGCGAATTGACTATTAAATAAACTGCCGCCTGAGATGGCCATTATACTAATTCGATCAGCGACAAGATCCTCAGTCAGCTGCGAGGGTGGAGTTGAAAGCTTTTTTGAAATATCAAGTATTTCATCTCTGTGCTGTTGATTTCCGATGTACCCTAAAATTGGGTCATTCTCTGGAGGGCCAGAATAAGCCACCCCTTGCTGGTTTCTGTAAGCTCTTTGCTTAGCGTTTACAACCTCTTGCCAAACTTGTTTCACTCTTTGTGATATTTGAGCAGGATCGCATTGCTGATCCACCTGAGGGTTTAAACCGCCAAAGGGAATGTAGCTGATCGTATTAAGTAAACTCCCATCTAAATGAACTTCACCATTCTTCGTGTTGCTAATGGCTTCAAATAAATGTGTTTTCCCACTACCATTTTCACCAGTTAAAACAGTAAACATTGGCAGTTCAAATTTAAGACCAGATTGAATTGATTTGTGATTTTGTCTGATTTTTATTTTCATTTATAACTCAGGCTAAAAAAGGTCCATCGTGAGCTTATAACAGCTTATTATATAGTTGCTCGATAATGTAGCGGTTTAAATTCAACTGGGCAACAATCAAGCCAACCTAAGCAATTGTTTAATAAACTAAAAAAAGCTAAAGACCAATCATATTAATATCAAGCCCGCAAAAGTGAGCGCCTTGATGTAGAGGTCTTTATAACCTTTTACCAATCATCGTAAATTCAATAGGTTATCAAAAAAGTAGAAGTTTATCGAGTATAAAGCACCCGATTTTTGCTCACTTTACACACGAGTCATCAGCGTAAAATTATAACTGTATATCTAGTACTTTATAGCCAGATCTGAGTGCCCAAAACATTAGAAAATATAAGAAACTATTTGAGTTCTCAGGCGTAGAAATCTCTCTCGCTAACTCGTATTGGGGCATAAACGTGCTCGCAGAGTTCGACTAACACAGCCTTTGGACAGGAGTGCGTCAGTGTAAAAAGTCTAAAAATGGGTAACAGGATTAGAAAAAGTACGGGGAGCAATCAAAGTTTATTCTAAACCCCACATATCTCTATGAAACCGTGTAATGTGGGAAGCGTCAAAAGCTAAAAGTTAGCTATTGAAGCCAAAGTCTCTTGTTAGGCTATGTGCTCAGAGCAGGATTATCTTTAAAACGCTGCCAAAGATAGAACTTAACTTCGGGATCAACAGGAAATACCCACAAACCACTCCCGGTGACGACATGAAGTTTCAAGCCAAAGATACAAGCGAATAAAAAACGCTTACTTCCATAACTTTCATTTGCATCAATAATAGCCTGCATTACTTTATCGAGTTCAATTTCACATAAAAATGGCTCTTCTTCAGATAAGGTAGTTGGAAGTGACTTTGAAGTTCTCCGTATCGCAGACTCACTAGCGTAAACGATTAACTCTTCTCTACTAAAGATATGTCTTAGCACTCGTCTAATTTTTAGAAAGTATCTACATATTCGCTATTTAGGTATGAGACTACAAATCGAGTATTAAGGGTTGCCATCGGATCTATTTAAAGAAAGAGACATTTATGCTCAAGCGACCGCTAATCAACATGAGAGCGCTTTCAGCGCCAATGAAGGAAAAGCTCGGGCAAAAACAGAAAAACTTTAATCGAGACGAAATAATTGTGAAGTATCCAACTTGAATAAAATGCGGAAAAACAGTCTACTAAGAGTGGATATGGGCTTATCGCCATTTACAAAATCCGTCTCAGGCCTACTGACGCTACTAGCTGACCTGTAATGAACCTGCAGTGAGCACCTATCTCTTTTCAAGCATATAAAGCTGCATCACTGAAAAAGCAAAAGAAAGTGCCACGAAATTGAGGTGGAATAAAAACAAGTAAGGAAACATTGCAATGAAAATTGCCCATATAGACATCCAAAACTTTCGAAAATTAAAGAGCTGCCGTGTAGAGCTTGCAGATACTAATACAATTCTTGTTGGTGCAAACAACAGCGGTAAAACCTCAGCGATGGATGCGCTGATCATGTTCTTAAAGAAATCAAAGCGAAAAGAGCTATCTACTACAGATATTACCCTATCAAACTGGGCCAGCATCGAAAAAATTGGCACTGACTGGCTTAGTATCGGCGAGGATCAACAGCCGGATTTTTCCTCAGACAATTGGCGGCAGCAACTACCATCAATTGATGTTTGGTTAGAAGTTGATGAGCCAAAGATCCACTATGTCAGACATTTATTGCCAACGCTAGATTGGGACGGTGGCTTGCTCGGTGCAAGGTTGATTTTAGAGCCTAAGGACACCGAAGAACTATATAAAGCCTATTCGTCTGCACGCTCGGCAGCGCAAAAGACTAAGGAATCTCGTCAAAGGGAAAGTGGTGATAACTGTTCTACACATCTAGCATTGTGGCCAACATCAATGCGAGATTTTTTGGACAGAAAACTCCAGAGTTACTTCACGATCAATGCTTATGTATTGGATCCGGAGTCGGCCAATAATACACCACCGCAACCATTCACAGAGTACATGGAGGCAATGGAGAACGACCCATTTGATGGTTTGTTTAAAATTGACATTATCAATGCACAACGTGGTTTTTCAGATCCTAACTCAGGAGAAGGAACCGCAAATAGTGATCGACGTCTGTCAGCTCAGCTGAGAAGCTATTTTGACGAGCACCTCAATCCAAATGAACTACCGGAAGCAAGCGACCTCGATGCTCTCGAAGCGATGGAGGCTGCCAGAATAGCGTTCGATGAAAAGTTGAAAAGTAGCTTCAGCAATGCGATAGGAGAACTGGAGGGTCTTAACTACCCAGGTTTTAGTGATCCCCAGATTCTGCTCTCAAGCAAAGTGAATCCGTTAGAAGGCTTGAATCATGACTCAGCGGTTCAGTTCAACGTGCTACGCGATGATGCCCCTTATACAGAAGGATTCTGCTTACCGGAAAAATATAATGGACTCGGTTACCAAAACCTTATTTCAATGATTTTCAACCTCATCCGTTTCCGAGATGAGTGGATGCGAGTAGGTAAAGCAAGTAAGCGTGAAGAAAACAGCTGCAAGCCCATTGAACCTATTCATCTCATGCTGATTGAAGAGCCTGAAGCTCACTTGCACGCACAAGTACAACAGGTCTTCATTAAGAAAGCTTACAGTGTACTAAGAGCTCACTCGGATCTTGGGGACAGAAAGCAGTTCTCTACTCAGATGGTTGTGAGCACACATTCTAGCCATATTACTCACGAAACGGACTTCACAGGCTTGCGCTATTTTCGTAGAAACCCACTCACAACTGCGCGAGAAGTCCCTTGTGCCACTGTTGTAAATATGTCGGCAATTTTTGGTATTGAGCGAAAACGGCAAGTAAATGGACAAGATCCTGAAGAACAAAAAAGAATAGAAACCGCACAGTTCGCAACACGCTATCTTAGAACAACACACTGCGACCTATTTTTTGCAGATGCGGCAATCCTAATAGAAGGTCCTGCGGAACGAATTCTGGTACCTCACTTCATAAGAAATCATTATCCCGAACTGGATAGAAGCTACATATCACTTTTGGAAATAGGCGGCAGTCATGCTCACCGTTTGCGTCCATTAATTGAAGCATTGGGGATACCGACGCTGATCATTACCGATTTGGATTCACTGGCAAAGGAGGAGACTGGAGAAGTAAATACTGATGGTGAACCTAAGTTCACGACAAAAAAAGCCAGCCCCCAAACAGGTCAAAATCAACTAACTGGAAATGACACGCTAAAAACTTGGGTTCCGGGAAAAATTGACTTGGATGAAGTCATTGGGGTTACTTCAGAGCTGAAAACGGCAAGATGTGGAAAGGTTCGGGTAGCCTACCCCTCCAAAATTATTGTCACTCTACTCCCAGATAGCAAGGGGCTTACAGGATTTAGAACTGCTATTCCCTACACTTTCGAGGATGCTTTGGTATTGGCCAACCTTTCGACCTTCCAACGTATGACCCAAGTAACAGGCCTCACCAAGAAAATGGCTGATGCCACCCAGAAAGCAACCTTCGATGAAACCTGTGAAGAGATGTTTAAGGCACTGAATAAAAGTGCTAAAAAAGCAGAGATGGCTCTAGATCTGCTCTATTCGGTAGAACCCAGCACTTTTAGACCACCGTATTACATAAAAGAGGGGTTATCATGGCTTAAAATGACACTTGAGAAGTTGGCCCAACCTAAATCGACCCAGGGAGGTAATTCATGACAGACACCACCACTCCCGCTTCTATTGATAATGATATCTATAGCTGTCTTAACCTTGACGCCCCTAAGAGCTTTTTCCTATTTGCCGGTGCTGGCTCGGGGAAAACCCGTTCATTAGTTGAAGTGCTCAAGCGATTTCGCGAGCAGAACTTACATCGCTTACGAGCAAATGCTCAGCAAGTAGCGATCATTACTTACACCAATGCAGCATGTGACGAAATCAAGCGTCGCTTGGAGTTCGATCCAAGCTTCAGCGTTTCAACAATTCATAGCTTCGCTTGGGAACTTATAAAGTTTCACCCAAACGACATTAGAGAAATGCTCAAAGCCAGTCTTCAAGCTGATATTGAAATACTTGAAGATGCTCAGAGTAAAGGACGTGCAGGCACAAAGGCGGCAGAAGACAGGCCTCGACAGATTGCGTCAAAACAAAGTCGTCTTGGCTCGCTTGATAGAATTCGGAAGTTTTCATACAGCCCCAGCGGAGATAATACGAGCAGAGACTCTCTTAGTCACGCTGAAGTAATCGGTATGACCGCGGAACTTCTGACAAACAAACCTCTTTTGCAACAGATCCTTATTCGCAAATATCCTGTGTTGCTCGTAGACGAGAGCCAAGATACTAAGAAAGAGCTCATTGAGGCACTATTTGCTGTTCAAGCATCCCATAAAGAGCAGTTTTCAATGGGGCTATTTGGCGATGTTATGCAACGGATCTACAACGATGGCAAAGAGCATTTAGGTCAAGACTTACCTGATGACTGGCTGACTCCCAAAAAGGAATACAACTACCGCTGTCCGCGACGGGTTGTTAGGCTTATCAATAAAATCCGTGAGGATGTTGACCAAAATCAGCAACTACCAGTTAAAGATACGGAAGGCTTTGTCCGTCTATTTATCGCAGATACCCGAGACGAAATTGATAAATCTACATTTGAAGAATCGGTTTGCCAAGAAATGGCAAAAATTACCGAAGATGAACTTTGGATAGAAGATAGGAAGAGTAGGAAAACACTAACCTTAGAGCATCATATGGCTGCGAGACGGGGAGGGTTTTCAAGCTTTTTTGACCCTCTGTATGCAATTGATAAACTCAAGACTAGTTTACTTGATGGTACAAATGCCTGTATCACGCTGTTTTCAGAGCGAGTTCTACCACTTATTAATAGCTTGGAGGTTGGGAATCAATTTGCTATTAGCCGAATAGTAAACAAATATTCACCACTTATTGCTACTGACCGCCTACAAGTGAGTAGTAGCCCGAGAGCGGAGCTGGATAAAGCCAAGCATGCTGTTAATTCTCTGCATGCTTTGTGGGATGAAACTTCTGAGCCCAGCCTGAACAGCATACTCAAAGAAGTTCATCGTAGCGGACTATTCCCATTACCTGAGATGTTAGCTGTTATCGCAGCTAGAGAAGAGGAAGAAGAGTATCAAGAGCCTGAGAATGAGCGTGATGTCAACCCAGTTATTGATGCTTGGGACAATGCTCTTAAAGCAAAGTTCAGCGAATTTAAGGCATATGTTCAGTATATTTCAGACGAGTCCGAATTCGGCACTCATCAGGGGATTAAGGGTCTTGAATTTCCCCGTGTTATGGTCATATTAGATGATGAAGAGGCCCGAGGTTTTTTATTTAGTTACGACAAGCTATTTAGAGTCAAGCCACTCACAACCACTGACCTACGCAATCAAAGAGAGGGTAAAGAGACTGGTATCGATCGCACCAAAAGGCTCTTTTATGTAACTTGCAGCCGAGCTGAAGAGAGCTTGGCTATTATAGCTTATACAGATAAACCAGACGAAGTCATTAGAACAGCACTCCAAGAAGGATGGTTTGAAGAGGGGGAGATTATTCCTACTCCCACAGCAAAAGGTTAATAACTCTTGGCTCTCACGAATTAATCGGGTCAGAGTAAAATTTAGCAGTGTCATTTTCGAAAACAGGAATAACACATGCTCCAACTTTTGGCTCAAGCCTGTTATCCATAATTTGATTAGTTTTGTATGCCAAAAGTCTATGGTTCCAGAGTTGACCAAATCACGAGCCAACTCACTTTGGGGCAAAATGAGTCAGCGTAGATCTCGCTGACTCGAAATTGGACAAAAATGAGCTAGAGTTTTTTATCTAACGTGGAGGCTTAGTATTAGAAAAACTATGGCTAAATCATGTTCTTTAAAAAGAATGCCTTCCCGAATGCTTTGTTATACCTGTTGATACGGTATGTGAGTAAAGCGTTTGAAATTTAACAGGTGTGAGTTCTTGCTTTGCAAATGCTTAACTACACTAAACCATTCCAAGTTCAGCGAGAACAATCGATTCACCTTCTCGGTAACGGTATCAACAACATCGATGTCATCCAGTAAACAGTCATACTCTAGCTCAACTTGACGTCTCTTTGCATTAATGACTTCTATGCTTTTATCCATCTGATTTTTTACTAAGCTTCTGCTTTTTAGATGCATTTCTGAAATTGCATAGATGTAGCCATCCATAATTTCGTGCAGGTCAATTTTATCACCATAGTTTGATAACTTATTTTTTTTAACACCACCATCTATTAGCGCTTGCTTATCAAGCGGTACGTGAAACACTGCAAAATTTTGATTGTCTTCAGGTCGAGTGCGGAAGCCTGAAGTGAAAGTTCTTACAGGAAGCGAAGCATGTTGAACATAATTGCGCAGCTGACATCCTACTACGTATTCAGAGTTTTCATTGAATATCTCTTCTCGATGCGCTTTTATTTTCTCGATATCATTATCTGAGTCAGTAATTTTATGGACGAAACAAGTGGTTTTCACAATATCCCCATCTTTATTTTTATGCTCGCGATAGTGGTCGTCAAGGTATAGCTTACTCAAATTTAAACAGTTGAAAAAAAGTCGATTTAGTTTACTTCGACAATCATGATTCTTAACGTAATCGTACGTAACGCTGTTAGAAATTGCTCTGACACTCATCTCATACATTACAGATTTAGCATCAACGTAGGATTCTATTACCTGATCATATAATTCTTCATGATTGAGTACCCTTGATAGAACCTTCCTAGCATTGCTAAGTTCGAGGTACTCATTAGAACTCAGCTTGATTTTGTGAGTTACAAGTTCATGACCATTCATGATATAAAAATGTAGTTCTTTCAAATTATTAGCCTTGATAATGATTGCTATTTTTATTTTTTACACATTACATAAATAAGTAAAGCTAGGTCAATTAGGAGGCTGAACATTTGTGTAGACTGTCAGCCCCAACTCATAAAGGGGCATAAATGAGCTAAGACTAATTTATATATTCACTCAAAAACCCAACCTCCTATCGAATTTCCATTCAAAGGCCTTATCTAAATTTATAAGCGCAGATGTAGGACAAAATAATAGTTAATTTCATGTGCTACCCAATAACGAGTTTCACATCGCTGGATTTATTTCATTTGAAACCGGATCCCACATATATTTACATTATAGCTGGTTAATACTTGCACTCATTAAAATACTGTATATACTGACAGGTACTGTATAGAAAGACAGGGTTAACCATGAGACCACTTACACCACGCCAAGCTGAAATTTTAGAGCTAATTAAACGTAATATTGCTGATACTGGCATGCCACCAACCCGTGCCGAGATCGCTAGACGTTTGGGCTTTAAATCTGCCAATGCTGCCGAAGAGCATTTAAAGGCACTGGCCAAAAAAGGCTGCATTGAAATTATGCCTGGCACTTCTCGCGGCATTAAGTTAACCCAAGAAGATACAGAAGAAACCGAATTAGGCTTACCACTTATTGGCCAAGTCGCTGCTGGTGAACCTATTTTGGCCCAAGAACATGTTGAGCAACATTACCAAGTTGACCCAGCGATGTTCCGCCCATCAGCAGACTTTTTACTACGAGTTCGCGGTGACAGTATGAAGAATATCGGCATACTCGAAGGCGACTTACTAGCAGTACACAAGATTCAGCAAGCGCGTAATGGTCAAGTTGTTGTTGCCCGAGTGGAAGACGATGTTACCGTTAAGCGTTTTGAGAAAAAAGGTAATAAAGTTTTCTTACATGCAGAGAACGACGATTACTCACCTATTGAAGTGGATCTAGCAAACCAGAGCCTAAGCATTGAAGGGTTAGCCGTTGGCGTGATCCGTAATGGAGATTGGCAATGAACAAACTAATTGGCACGAGCCCACGCCACCCTGGACTTTGGCAAGATCTGCCATCAACCACACTGGCAAGTAACACGGTAAACGACATTACTACCATGAGCACACAAACTCAGGGTCGTGATGAGCTAAAACAAATTAGCGCGCAATTGTCGCAGTTAAGCCAACAAGGTCGCTGGATCGTACTAATTAGCCCACCAAATATTGGCTATAAGCAAATGCTTGCTGCAGCTGGTGTGCGTATGGACCGAATTTTATTAGTTCATGCAAAAGATGAAGTAGAAACATTATGGGCAATGGAAAAAGCGCTTATGAGCGGCACTTCTAGTGCTGTTATCACTTGGACGCCATCGTTAGATGCACGTGATAGCAGACGCCTACAAATTGTTGCCAAAAGTGCTCGTGCAGCTGGGATTATTATCGAAAATTCGACTGACACCAGCAATGAAAATGTAAATGGTCACTTACCAAGCAGCGCAATTAACATACAGGATAATGCTTTTTCACAAGCCTCACTGTTTGGTGGTATTCACTAGTCATTTTTGCTAGCCATCTTTCTAATTCATTCTTTCTAGTAAAGAAATACAGTTATAAAAAAGCTCTCGTACGAGGGCTTTTTTATTTTCACCATTCAGCAAATCATTTGAAAAGTGATCTTGATCAATATTTAAACACCAAGTAGTGTAAGAACTATAACAACGATATTTTGTTATATCCGAACGATTTAGTTGTCGGTCTTATATTTCCAAACCCGCTGTTCAATACAGCGAATAAAGACTGAAGTCGGCCTGATATATTTCAGCCGTAAGTGCCAATGTGGTGACACTAAACAGTAACCAATACTGAATAAACAATAGTCGATACCGTAACTCGTTTAGTTATTGAGAGATTGACATACCACTCGCGCACTTTGAAGTCATCGTTGCTTTTTTGGGAACTGAAGAGTTTACATAGAGCAGAGACTTACTGTGTGACTCTTCTTTGTCTTGTTGACAGAGGAGAAGTCTAGTGAAGCAATTGTTGTATTGTGTGCTGGTGTTACTATTTTCACCCGCGCTTGTTGCATCAGAGATGCCACTTAACATGACCAAAGGTGTTACGGATATCAGTGGCCAGGTTTACAGCCTGCACATGATTATTCTGTACATCTGTTGTGCTATTGGTGTCGTGGTTTTTGGCGTAATGATTTATGCCATGATCAACCATCGCAAATCAAAAGGCGCTGTAGCCGCCAATTTTCATGAAAGTACCAAAGTCGAGATTCTGTGGACGGTTGTGCCCTTTCTTATTCTTATCGGCATGGCAATTCCTGCGACCAAAACTCTAATTGCAATGGAAGATCCCAGTAATGCCGATCTGACCATTAAAATTACCGGCTCGCAATGGAAATGGCATTACAGCTATTTCGATAAAGACATCTCATTTTTCAGTCTCCTCTCTACTCCGCGTGAACAGATAGATGGCCAGCAAGCTAAAGGTGAAAACTACCTACTTGAAGTAGACAAGCCGTTAGTGCTGCCAATCAATCGGAAAGTGCGATTTTTAATGACTTCAGACGATGTTATCCACTCATGGTGGGTACCCGCTTTTGCCGTTAAAAAGGACGCTAACCCCGGATTTATTAACGAAGCTTGGACCAAAATTGATAAGCCTGGCGTATACCGCGGTCAATGTGCCGAGCTTTGCGGTAAAGACCATGGCTTTATGCCAATTGTGGTTGAAGCATTATCAGAAGCAGACTTCGATGCGTGGCTAATCGCCCAGCAGCAACAAGCCAGCCAAGCTGAAGCCGCGGCGCAAGCAGCATTGTCGCAAACCCTCACCATGGATGAATTAATGGCTCAAGGTGAGCAAGTTTATCTCGCGCGCTGCGCTGCTTGTCACCAACCAAATGGTGCAGGTCTACCCGGTGTATTCCCATCATTAATTGGTAGTCCATTAATCAAAGGACCTGTTGCAGGCCATATTGATATCGTAGTTAACGGTAAACCCGGTACAGCCATGCAAGCCTTCTCGCAGCAACTTACAGCTACAGAAATTGCTGCCGTTGTGACTTATGAACGTAATGCATGGGGCAATGACTCAGGCGATACAGTACAAGCATCAGACGTAAGTAATAACGCTGCAACTCCAAGCTCAGATGCTGATGCAGCAAGCGATAGTGATATGAGCAATGCCACTACGCTACCTGCAAACTTACCTGCCGAACAAGCACAAGCTGAAGTGACGAGCGAAGTACAACAAGCTGCACTGTTAGATGACTTAACCATGGAGCAACTCATGTCCATGGGCGAGAAAGTGTATATGACCAGCTGCGTAGCTTGCCACCAAGCAACAGGGGCAGGTCTGCCACCAGCCTTCCCTTCACTCGTTGGCAGCCCCGTAATCAAAGGGCCTGTAGCCGATCACCTTGAAATGGTTATCAATGGTAAACCGGGCACTGCAATGCAGGCATTTGGTCAGCAGCTTACGCCACAAGAGATTGCGGCAGTGATTACTTTTGAACGTAATGCTTGGGGTAACGACTCCGGCGATGTCGTTCAAGCCACCGATGTTGATGGTCACGGAAAGTAGGGGATTAACATGAGCACAATTACACAAGATTCACCCGTCGCTCAAGACGATCACCATGATGACCACCATCATGGTGCGCCGAAAGGCATTATGCGCTGGATTTTAACCACCAACCATAAAGACATAGGCACGCTCTATTTATGGTTTAGCTTCATTATGTTTTTAACTGGTGGCGCCATGGCAATGGTGATCCGCGCAGAGCTATTTCAGCCAGGTCTACAACTTGTCGAGCCTAACTTCTTTAATCAAATGACCACAGTCCATGGTTTGATTATGGTTTTTGGTGCTGTCATGCCAGCCTTTACAGGCTTAGCCAACTGGTTAATTCCTATGATGATTGGCGCGCCAGATATGGCTCTGCCACGTATGAATAACTGGAGCTTTTGGATTTTACCCTTCGCTTTCGCCATCCTATTAAGCTCGCTATTTATGGAAGGCGGTGGTCCAAACTTTGGTTGGACTTTCTATGCCCCGCTTTCAACCACCTATAGCCCAGACAGCACCGCCCTATTTGTGTTTGCAGTACATATTATGGGAATAAGCTCGATTATGGGTGCAATTAACGTAGTCGTTACCATAGTTAATATGCGCGCACCGGGCATGAAGTGGATGAAGTTGCCGCTGTTTGTTTGGACCTGGCTGATTACTGCATTTTTATTAATTGCAGTAATGCCAGTACTTGCTGGTGTAGTGACTATGGTGTTAACCGATAAGTATTTTGGTACCAGCTTTTTTGACGCCGCGGGCGGTGGTGATCCGGTGATGTTCCAGCATATTTTCTGGTTTTTTGGTCACCCAGAAGTGTACATCATGATTTTGCCGTCATTCGGTATCATCTCCGCGATTGTGCCGGCCTTTAGTCGTAAACGCCTATTTGGTTACTCCTCGATGGTTTACGCTACAGCCAGTATTGCGATTTTGTCATTCCTGGTGTGGGCACACCATATGTTCACCACAGGTATGCCGGTGTTCGCCGAGCTATTCTTTATGTATTGCACCATGTTGATTGCGGTGCCGACAGGGGTAAAAGTATTTAACTGGGTAGCCACCATGTGGCGCGGCTCAATCAGTTTTGAAACCCCAATGTTATTTTCGGTAGCGTTTATTATTTTGTTCACCATTGGTGGTTTCTCCGGTTTAATGCTGGCGATTACACCTGCGGACTTTCAGTATCACGATACCTACTTTGTTGTTGCCCACTTCCATTATGTACTAGTAACCGGCGCCATCTTCTCGATTATGGCTGCGGCCTATTATTGGTTACCCAAATGGACAGGCCACATGTATAGCGAAACCTTAGGACGCTGGCATTTCTGGTGCTCAGTGATTTCGGTCAATGTGTTGTTCTTCCCGATGCATTTCCTTGGCCTTGCGGGTATGCCAAGGCGTATTCCTGACTACGCTATCCAGTTTGCCGACGTAAACCAAATCGTGTCGATAGGTGGTTTTGCCTTTGGTCTGTCGCAGTTAATTTTCTTGGCAGTGGTGATTAAATGTATTCGTGGCGGTGAGAAAGCGCCCGCTAAACCGTGGGATGGTGCCGAAGGACTAGAATGGACTATTGCCAGCCCTGCACCTTATCACTCATTTACGACGCCACCAGAGGTGAAGTAAACATGACTGAGCTAAAGCGTAAATCCAATAAAAAGCTGATCAGCCTGCTAATTCTTAGCGCGCTGGGCATGTTTGGCTTTGGGTTTGCACTAGTGCCTTTATATGACGTGCTTTGCGATGCTTTGGGGATCAATGGCAAACCCCAAGGCACAGCGAGTGTTTATCAGCCTATCATGATAGATGAAAACAGAACCATTACTGTAGAATTTGTATCGCAAGTGCAAAGCGATATGCCTTGGACGTTCACTCCGCAGGTCAATACCATGCAGGTTCACCCCGGTGAGCTTATCCGTACTCACTTTGTGGCAAGTAACTTATCTGCAGATTACCTTATAGGTCAGGCGATTCCGTCAGTTTCTCCTGGCCAAGGCGCGGCATACTTTAATAAAACCGAGTGTTTCTGTTTCAACCAGCAAGTATTAAAGGCCAATGCCCAAGCCGATCTACCACTGATCTTTTTTGTGGATCCTGAATTACCGGATTCAATTTCAACCTTGACCCTCTCTTATACCCTCTACAACATTACCGACAAAGGCTATGTCGATAATGCTGCAGAATAGGAGCAGCAAGATGATAAATGAATATAACCAACACTATGATATAGGCCTTAACAGCTCTGTTGTTTTCAAAAACGTTGGTGCGCAGGAGCAACAACATGACAACTGAAAATAAACATGAAAATTATTACGTCCCCGAACAAAGTGCCTGGCCAATAATTGGTGCAATAGGCCTGTTTCTAATCGCATTCGGTGCGGGTAGTTATGTATCCGAGCTCAATAGCCAAGAAGGCAGTGGCGGCATCATTTTGCTAGCCGGTATTGCGGTGATCATCTTTATGATTTTTGGCTGGTTTAGAGCGGTCATTGCCGAGTCTATGGCTGGGTTGTATTCAAAACAGATGGATCGCTCATTTAGGCAAGGTATGAGCTGGTTTATCTTTTCAGAAGTCATGTTCTTTGCGGCGTTTTTTGGTGCACTGTTTTACGCCCGTATGATTGCTGTACCTTGGTTAGGTGGCGCATCAAATAATGCTATGACCAATGAAGTATTATGGCCAACATTTGAAGCCGTTTGGCCCTTAGTCACAACGCCTGATGGCACAACAACTCAAGCTATGGGATGGATGGGATTACCGCTTTATAACACGCTAATCCTACTCACCTCTTCCGTCACTCTGCACTTTGCTCACGTAGGCTTAGAAACTGGTAAACGCAAAGCACTAACTATTTGGTTAGGGCTAACTATTTTACTGGGTATCGCCTTTTTAGGCTTACAGGTAGAAGAGTATATGCACGCTTATCTAGAAATGGGGCTAACGCTAGATTCAGGCGTTTACGGTAACACCTTTTTCTTATTAACAGGCTTTCACGGCATGCACGTTACCTTAGGCACCGTGTTTTTAATTGTGTTGTTTTTTAGAGTGTTAAAAGGGCATTTCACCCCAGAAAAGCATTTTGCTTTCCAAGCTGGCGCTTGGTATTGGCACTTTGTTGATGTGGTTTGGTTATGTCTATTTATCTTTGTTTACGTACTGTAAGCCCATTAATAGGGTCTGGAGTTAGGTGTGATGACTCCAGTCCCCAGCGCCACAATAAGTAATAGCACCACCAGCACAGAGAACAACACACGCCGACCTAGGTATTGACTCATTGGGGCATCTCCTTGCCCTTTCACCATAATAAATAGGGCTCGCCCCAAATTAAACAGTATGAATAGCAGTAATAATACTAAGACGACTTTAAAGATAAACAAAACCGACATGGCGCATCCCCGCGTTAAAGTGAATCTTGCTTGGTTGTTTATTGTACTTTCTACTGTGATGGTGTTTTCGATTTTGGTCAAGTTAGGTTTTTGGCAGCTAGAACGAGCACAATATAAAGCCGCCTGGCAGCAAGAGTTAACAGCAAGGCAATCTTCCTCGGTACTCGGCTATACAGATTTACTTAATTTCCCTCAAGACGAGCCGCTAACAGGCTATAAACTGCAAGTAGCGGTTACGCCTAAATCCAGCAATATCTTTTTACTCGATAATCAGGTTTATAACGGCCGCGTAGGTTATTTAGCCTATCAAGCGCTACAAGTTAGCGATACGCAGCCGTGGCTGTTAGTTGAGCTTGGTTTTGTAGCTGCGAGTTTAGATCGTTCTCAGCTACCTCAGGTTCAGCCCATAAGTAGCCCACTGAATTTACAGGGACGAGTTTACCAAAAGCAGTTAAACCCAATGAGCTCCGAGCTAATGGCAGAAGAGGGCCAGCCTACACGCATGCAAAACCTTAACTTACTCCAACTAGCGCAATTAATAGGTAAGCCTTTAGCAACAGCTGTATTGCAACCAAACAATTTAGATAATTCCTACCCTCACCCATGGCAGCCAATTCCTTTGTCGTCGCAAAAGCACCATGGCTATGCCGTGCAATGGTTTTCTATGGCGTTTGTGTTTGCAATCTTGATCGGTTACCTGTTATTTCGAAAGCTAAAAAAATCTTATGGAGAACAAAGCAATAAGGCTATTGCCAACGATACATAGACACTGTAGGTTAGAAATTAAGCGACCTAGCCGTTCCGGGAAGCCTAATGTTAATCAATCATTTTGATGCATAGCAATCTCAAGCATTTAACTTATAAACGCTGCTTAAGCGTTAGTTATACAGAGATTCAATCAAGCAAGAGGAGCGGCAATGAACTCCCCACAAAAGAGCGGTAGAAAAACACTCGTCTTATTATTACTGGCTTTTGTGCTGCCTGTTGTTGCAGCCAAACTAGTATTGAGTTTTGATCTCTATAACGGCGGTGCAACCAATAAAGGCCAACTATTAGAGAGCGTCAGCTACTCCAATCTAGCGATGGCAAATCCTCAGCCTCAAGAGTGGCAACTTTTATATCAACTACCTAGCCATTGCGATGTCACCTGCGAAGATAGGCTTTACATCTTACAGCAAAGCCATACAGCCCTTGGTCGTAATCAAGACCGAGTGCACACCATCATTATGGTTAATCAGCAAAGCGATACCGCAGCGTTAACCGGCTTCGATTTTGTTACCGCCACACCATCTACAGAGCTTAGCCAGTTACTTAATCAACAACAGCTAGTGATTGTTGACCCCCTGGGCAGTTTAGTCATGAGCTATCCCATTGCTAGCGATCACCAAGCACAAATTATGCAAGGCAAAGCCTTAGTCGCTGACCTACGTAAACTACTGAAGTTATCGCGAATAGGATAAGGAAGGCCTGTTATGCAGATTAATTCGTTATTGAAAATCACCTTAGTCTTTACCCTCTGCGTTATCTTAATGGGTGCCTACACTCGACTAGCTGACGCTGGGCTTGGTTGCCCTGATTGGCCGGGCTGCTACGGCATGCTCAAAGTCCCTACTGCAACACATGAGTTAAACCAAGTTCAACAAGACTTTCCGGGCCATACAGTTGAAACCGATAAAGCTTGGTTAGAAATGATCCACCGCTACATTGCAGGTACTTTGGGCTTGCTAGTATTGCTTATTTTAGTGCTCAGCCTTAAAAGCCAAGACGCCCCAAAAAAGTTACCTATGTTTATTGCCGCACTTATTATCTTTCAGGCTGCTTTAGGCATGTGGACAGTTACCATGAAGCTAATGCCGATTATTGTGATGGCGCATCTGCTCGGTGGTTTTGCGCTATTTTCACTACTCTTGTTACTGTATTTACGTAATAAACCGCTGCGGATCCCCGGCGGCGATCCTCGGGCTCGCAAACTCGCTGGATTAGCCGCAATCTGTATTGGAGTGTTACTACTACAAATCATCTTAGGCGGCTGGACCTCATCAAATTACGCAGCGCTTGCCTGCACTACTTTACCGATTTGTGAAGGTAACTGGGTCGATAATCTTAACTTCGCCGATGCATTCTCACCATTTCAGGGCGACCACCCAAGCTTTGAGTTTGGCGTATTAGATTACTCGGCGCGCATGACTATTCATGTCGCTCACCGTATTGGTGCTGTCATCACCAGCATCATGTTGTTATATCTTGCTTTTAAGCTTATTCGCACTGCGAGCTCTAGCATTATGCGCAATGCAGCTTGGTTATTGATAGCCCTAGTGGTACTGCAAGTCATACTCGGGATCAGCAATGTAGTACTGCATTTACCACTTGGCATTGCCGTATCTCACAATGGCGGAGCCGCCTTACTGCTTTTGACCTTAGTTTTTATTAACTACGCCTTATGGCGTAAAGCATAGGAGGGCAAATAAATGACAACGACTAACGCCCACACTAACGCGCAACCGATGATGAGAGGTTTCAATTATGGCTAAACCAATCGCACTACCAAGAAACCCGGTAAGTTCAATATTTCAGTGGCGTGCCTACTATGAAATGACCAAACCTAAAGTCGTCGCACTAATGCTATTAACCGTTTTAGTCGGCATGTGTTTAGCCGTGCCCGGTGCTGTACCGATAACACCTTTACTAGCAGGAATGGCTGGTATTGGCATGATGGCTGGCTCTGCAGCAGCTTTTAACCACCTTATTGATCGCCGTATTGATGGCTTAATGGCGCGCACCTATAACCGGCCGCTACCTAAAGGCCGAGTGTCAATTACTAAGGCATTAACGTTTTCGTTTGGCTTGGGGATCTTAGGTTTTATTATTCTATACGCCCTAGTAAACCCGTTAACCGCTTGGCTAACCTTTGCTAGCCTAATTGGCTACGCCGTGGTTTATACCGCTTATTTGAAGCGCGCAACGCCGCAAAACATAGTGGTAGGTGGACTCGCTGGCGCTATGCCGCCACTACTTGGCTGGACTGCGGTAACCGGTGAGTTTCACGGTAATGCGCTACTGCTCGTTATTATTATTTTTGCTTGGACACCGCCACATTTTTGGGCACTAGCAATTCATCGTAAAACTGAATACGCCAAAGTCGATATTCCTATGCTGCCGGTTACCCATGGCGTTGAGTTCACTAAAACCTGTATTTTTTTATACACCATTTTACTCGCCATCGCGTGCTTACTGCCGGTATTAGTCGGCATGTGCGGCCCAGTTTACCTTGTGGGCTCAACACTGCTGAGTGCAGGCTTTATCTATAAAGCGTGGCAGCTTAAGTACCATGAAAAACCGGGTTTGGCGATGGATGTATTTAAGTTTTCTATCTACCACTTAATGCTGCTGTTTTTGGTGTTATTGGTTGATCACTATCTTTAACTAACAAGCACAGCCTTGAGTCAATAGCCTTGAGTTACTACGTACTCAATCTAGGCGAGCGAAATCGATGCAAAAGAGAATAAAAGGGGATAACAGATGAAGTTCACTTGGATTATTGCAGCCATTTTGCTCATTGCCGCAGGGGCCTATGCCAGCGTACAACTCAGCCAACAACCTCTAGAGCTACAAACAAGTTTTGAATATCCAACACCGCAACCTTTAGCGCCATTTACCTTGACCGATCAACGCGGCAACAGCTTTAGCAATGCGGATCTACAGGGCAAATGGAGCCTGTTTTTTATCGGTTACACCTCCTGCCCCGACGTTTGCCCAACCACTATGGGCAAACTCACTTCAGCCTATGCGGGTTTAAATCAAGAGTCTGATGTACAGGTTATTTTTATGTCGGTCGATCCTGAGCGTGACAGCACCAATAAGCTAGAAAACTACATGAACTTCTTTAATCCTGACTTTATTGCGGTCACTGGCGAACACAAGCAGCTTTTTCCGGTCACCCGTAGCTTAGGTTTTGTTTACGCCATGGTGGGAGACGGTCCTGATTACCAAGTTGACCATAGTGCCTCGTTTGCTTTGGTCTCCCCTCAAGGAGAAAAGGTCGCCATTATCAAACCCAAATCGCATTCTGCCGGCCAACTGCCACAGATAAAAAACAGCGATTTAATTCATGACGTTAATGCAATAATCGCCAAATATTCTAGCTAAAAAAAAGCGCCTAAGTAGGCGCTTTGATTTATTACTCGGCTATCCATTGGCCGTTAGATTTTGGTCTCACCCAAGGTTGTGAAAACCAGTAATAACTACCCTTTGTTTTACTCGGAGCGGTACAGTTATAGCGTGAACGACCTGCTGGTAAATCCAATTCAGCCTGAATTCTAAACTGGTTGTCACTGAGCCAATTTGGCTTTTTAGCACCTTGTCCTTGAATAAAACACATTAACTGCGACGCGTTAATATCGCTCATATCTAAGGTTACTTTGATCTCTGGTCGCCACTGACCTTGCACCAATTGCGGATTACTATTGGTTTGCGCAATAACTGGCATATTTAAACTATGAAGCTTCACCTTCAAGCTATTAAGATCAGCGTATACGCCTGCCACAGGAAAACGTGGCAATGCCGTTAACGGTGAATACGGACCTGCCGCACCCGATTGCTGACCAAACGCCACAAAACCGTGCTTAGTAAGCATGGCTTCAATTTGCTGATTGTATTCGCCATACGGGTAAGCCAGCATTTTTAAGTTCTGCCCTGTCGCTTTCACGATTTCAGCTTCAGTACGCAAAATGTTGTCTTCAATACGTGCTAGCCATTGCGCGTCTGTTTCACTACCTTCTTTACGAATTAAATGCTCATGATTCCAACTATGGTTAGCAATTTCAGCACCTTCTTTAGATAAGGTAACCAGTTGCTGCCAACTCATCATTTCACCATAAGCTTTTTGAATTGGCTCAACCGAGACAAAAAGCGTGTAGGGGAAATTATATTGCTTTAAAATAGGATGAGCAGTATTTGCAATGCTGCGATATCCATCATCGAACGTAATCGCGATTGTCTTCTGTGGCAGTGTTTTCTTTGCCTTAATAGACTCCACAACTGTTGAAAGTGGTACAACATTAAAGTTGTTGTCCGCTAGATATTGCATCTGCTCTTTAAATTGAGCTGGTGTTACGCTTGTAACCGCAGGCGTGCTATCCGAAACATGATGATATTGAAGGATCACCGCTGCGTGAGCCGAAAAACCTGTCAGCGCTAACAGCGCTAGCAACACGTTTTTAACCATAAATATTAGACCTCTAAAATGATTGCCTTATTGTTAAACCCACAAAAAAATCGTCAATTACTCGCTCTTGCGCTACCGATGATTTTATCAAATATCACGGTGCCGCTATTAGGGCTGGTTGACACTGCCGTTGTTGGACACCTTAGTAACGCCTATTATTTGGGCGGTGTGGCAGTTGGGTCAACGATTATAACCTTAATTTTGTGGTTGCTTGGATTTTTACGCATGGCAACCACAGGATTAGTCGCGCAAGCCTATGGCGCCGACGACACCCAGCAGCAATTTAAACTGTTAGTGCAAGCCGCCAGCTTAGCGTTAATGTTTGGTATCGCCGCCATTGCGCTACAAACGCCTATTTTGAATTTAGCTATGGCAATGTCAGACGCCAGTGTAGAAGTAGAACGCTATTGCCGTGAATATTTCCAAGTCAGGATCTGGTCTACGCCATTTGCGCTAATGAATTTAGTGATGCTGGGCTGGCTTCTTGGGCGTCAGCAACCAAAAGCCGCTATGTGGCAGCTAATCATTGCCAACTTAGTCAATATTGTTCTCGACGTACTGTTTGTATTGGTGCTTGGCTGGGGCGTAAAAGGCGCGGGTTTAGCATCTGTGTTTGCCGATATCTCAGGCTTTTTAGTTGCACTAACTATGGTACGCGGCCAACTTAATAAGCTCGGTGGATTCAAGCTATTTGCAGTAGCCAAGCAACTATCCTTGCAGAGTTACGGCAAGTTAATCAGCCTAAATGCCGATATTTTTGTGCGCAGTTTGTGCCTGCAGTTATCGTTTGCCTTTATGACTTTTTACGGCGCAGGCCTTGGCGATAACACAGTGGCAGCCAATGCGGTGTTGCTTAATTTGTTGATGCTTATTTCATACGCTTTAGATGGTATCGCCTATTACGCTGAGGCCGAAGTCGGCCGTGCCTATGGCCAGAAAAATAGCCAATTAATGCAAGAATCCGTAACGCTTGCTTGGGCTTGGTCAGCGATTGCCGCGCTCTGTTTTACGCTATTTTTCGCTGTTGGTGGCTCACAAATTATCTCTATGCTCACCAGTATTAGCGAAGTACAAGCCGTTGCAGAGCAGTATCTTATCTGGGTGGTATTCTTACCGCTGCTGGCTTTTGGATCTTATCTTTTTGATGGGGTGTATATTGGCGCAGCTAAAGGCAAAGTGATGCGTAACAGCATGATTTTATCAACCTTCGGCGTATTCTTCCCAGTGTGGTATTTGCTGTCAGAGCAAGGTAACCTTGCCTTATGGGCTGCTATGAGCTGCTTTATGCTCGCTCGGAGTGCCTCACTATCTTTGCACTACTGGTTTAGATTAAGGCTGACGCTTAGCCACTAAGTAACCACTAAATACCAGCATAAAAAAACGCGACCTTAGGTCGCGTTTTTATTTGAATTACTCAAGCCAATTGCAGTTAGCAATTATTGGTAAGAGTGGTCGCCATGTTGATGCTCTGTTACGTCTTTAACGCCAGTTAGCTCGCCTGGGAACATATCAAGCAATTGTTTCTCGATACCATCCTTTAGCGTTACATCAACCATAGAACAACCGTTACAACCACCGCCAAACTGCAGTACAGCGATGCCATCTTCAGAGATCTCAACTAGCATGATGTTACCACCATGGCTTGCTAGCTGTGGGTTGATTTCAGACTGGATAACATACTCAATACGCTCTTGTAGTGATGCATCGTCAGACACTTTACGCATTTTAGCGTTCGGTGCTTTCAGTGTTAGCTGTGAACCAAGTTGATCAGTTACAAAGTCGATTGTCGCTTCTTCAAGGAAAGGAGCGCTCTTTTCGTCAACCATGGCATTAAAGCCATTGAATTCTAATTCTGTGTCATCAGCTTCAACCGCGTCTGGTGGGCAATATGACACGCCACACTCAGCTTGCGCAGTGCCAGGGCTGATAACAAATACTCGAATGTGAGTTCCTTCAGGCTGATCTGATAACAATTTAACAAAATGCGCCTGAGCTGCTTCGGAAATGGTAATCATGAAAACATGCTCCGTCAGGAATAAACCTGAGTGTTTTAGTAAGAATTAACCCTATAATACTCTTACTCTGCAATCCTTTGTAGTCCCTAAGGCTCACAGATTAATAATAAATACTAATCAGATCACAGTTTTTTATCTTACCCTAGAGTGGTTTTGTCGCGCTCGAGCTGTTAATTTAACAACAATATTATAAATATAACGAAAAACTCCATGTCTAGAATTGGTCTTGTTTTTTTATGCGCTTTTTTGATCTTGCCCGCTTTTTTTGCCGACGCAAAAAAGACGCGCCTAACCGATAACCCGCTCTACGGCGTGACCACAACCAGCCCTGAAGCATTTTTAGGTTACCCACTTGGCGAGCGCTTGCTGCGTCATGACCAAATCAATTATTACCTCAAACAAATCGCCAGCGAAAACCCCAGAGTATCGATTGAAAATACCGGCCAAAGCCACGAAGCTCGCCAACAATTAACAGCGGTTATCACCTCCAGTGAAAACCAAGCCAAACTCGATGAAATCTTAGCTCAGCGTCAACAAGTTAAATACCAAGGTGAGCAACAAGGACCAATGGTGATCTGGCTGGCTTATTCAATCCATGGTGATGAAAGTAGCGGCGCCCACAGCGCCTTAAAACTAAGCCATATGTTAGCCACCAGCGAAGAAAAGTGGGTAAAAGAACTACTCAATAACGCAGTCGTCCTCATTACACCAACACAAAATCCCGATGGCTTTGACCGTTTCTCAACTTGGGCCAACGGCTATGCTGGTAAAGTTGCCGTTAGCGATCCTAACCACAAAGAGCACAAACAAGGCTGGCCAAGTGGCAGAAGTAATCACTACCTTGCCGACCTAAACCGAGACTGGCTGTTCTTGCGTCACCCTGAATCTCAAGGACGAGTAGCGTTATTTCACCGCTGGCAGCCGCATTATGTGGGTGATTTCCATGAAATGGGCCACAACCAAACTTACTTCTTCCAGCCCGGTGTACCAGAGCGCACTCACCCACTAACATCGAAAGCAAACCAGAAAATCACCGCCAAGCTAGCCGCTTATCATCAAGCAGAATTGGATGATAAAAAGCAGCGCTATTTTAGTCGCCAGCTGTTTGATGACTTTTTCTATGGTAAAGGCTCTACCTATCCCGATATCAACGGCGCGGTTGGAGTACTGTTTGAGCAGGCAAGTGCTCGCGGCCAACAACAAGACTCCGTTAATGGCTTAGTAACCTTTCAAGAAGCAATAGACAACCAATATGCGACTTCGATTTCCAGCCTGAAAGGCGCATTAGCATTAAGATCTGAGCTAGAAGAATATCAAGCGGATTTCTTTAAAAATAAACACCAAAAAGCCATTAAAAAGAAACCACGTCAAGCGGGGCTACTACTCAGTGCTGATAACGATAGCGGCCGAATTAATGCGCTTACCACATTGTTATCTCAACATAAAATTGACTATTACTATCTTACCCACACGCTCTCACAAGGCGGGCTAGATTTTGCTGTAAACAATAGTATTTTTATTCCTAATAAGCAGGCGCAGTCATCACTGCTTGAAGCTATGTTTGACGATAGAACCGAGTATATCGACCCGACTTTTTACGATATTTCGACTTGGAATCTGCAACACGCTTTTGGGTTAACTTTACGCCGCAATGTAAAGCTAGAGCTCAGTGTATTGAGTCAAACACCACCAGCCTTTACTCCAGTAAGTTTTAGTAATGATGCCGTCGCTTTACTAATTGATTGGCGTCAAAGCCAGGCCACGTTATTGCTACAACAGCTGCTAGAACAAGATATATTAGTCAAATTTGCAGCTAAACCTTTTAGCATGCAGGTCAAAAATAAAGACCTAGATTTTGTCGCTGGCACCTTACAAATCCCGCTGAAACAAGATGGCCATAAGGCAAGCGAACTTAACAAGTTAGTCGCTCAACTCGCGAATAAACTTAAAGTCGATGTCATTGCTGTAAACACTAGTGCGGCAAGCAGTGGTATCGATCTTGGTAGCCCAGACTTTGAGTTAATCAAACCAATTAAGCCGCTGCTCATTAGTGGTAAAGGCACCTCAACATCTGAAGTCGGTCAGCTCTGGTATTATCTCGATAATGTTTTAGGTGTCGCCACTACTGTAGTGGATATTAACCAACTCGCTTCAATCAAACTTAGTGATTACAGCCACGTATTGCTGGCCGATGGCCGCTACCAAACATTAGATGAACGCTTTGCACGTAAGCTAGGTCAGTTTGCCAGTGAAGGCGGCGTAATTATCGCCCAAAAGGGTGCACTACATTGGTTAGAGAAATCTAACTTACTCAAAAACAATTTACGCAGCGACCGCTTTTATAAGCAACTATTTGATGCAGAGGGGCTTACCTTCGATGAAAAGTCAGCTTTTAAAGCAAAGCAAGCCATAGGTGGTGCAATACTCGAACTAAAACTCGATCCTAGCCACCCAATCAACTTTGGCCTCAATGGCGACAGGCTGCCTATTTTGAAAAACAAAGTGATCGGCTTTTCACAAACCAATGGGCCTTTCAGTGTTGCTGCTAAATACACTTCAAAACCTTTGTTAAGTGGCTATTTAGCTCAAGAGTACCAAAGCAGTTTTAGTAATTCGCCTGCGATAATTGTTGAGTCTCGCAATAAAGGCGCAGTAGTGGCGATTGCTGATAACTTGCTGTTTAGAAATATCTGGTTAGGCAGTGAAAAAGTCTACGCTAATGCGCTGTATTTTATCCCAGCATTAAACTAATAGGCCACTTGCATTAACTTAGAGGCAACTCAGGATTATTAACCGCAGTTTGGTGCTTCGGCTCGAGCCAAGCACCAAACTTGCACTTGAGTATGAGTCGGCATAAACAACTTAGTGATTTCATTTACCGTAGTGCCAGTTGTCACCACATCATCAATCAAAGCAATACGTTGCAAGTTAATTTCAGTCACTAGCTCAAACGCATTAAGTAAGTTTTTTCGTCGCCGCTTACCCGATAACCCCGCTTGCGGTTCAGTCGCTCGAGTCCGTATCAAGCAATCATCTAATAACGGAATATTTAACCGACTCGATAGCGCCTTAGCAATCAACCATGCCTGATTAAAACCGCGCTGCTGCAATCGTTTCTTATGCAACGGCACGGCAATCAAAGCTTGCGGCAGCGTTAAGCAGCCGATGCTAATGAGATAACTAATCCGCTCAATTAATGCATCAACTAACACATCAATAACTGCAAACTGCGCCTGATACTTAATCTGGCCAACCCAATGCCCTAGCCCTTGATGGTAACTACAAGCAGCAACAATTTTTAACTTGGGAGTAAGCATGCACTTGCCGCAAAACGCCATTGGCAGTTGCATTTGCCTACCGCAACCTAAGCAAATATCGCCTTGATAACAGCAAGCTGACAAACACACGCCACAAATACCCCGCTGGGCTATGAAGATATGTTGATGGCACATCAAACAGCGATTGGGTAACATAGCTGCCAGCCATCTATGACTAAAAATATTGTTGATAGATGAAGTCCTTTTCAAATAATCAGTACAAGCCAACGAGATCGATATGAATCAACACCCTCTGCACATTGAATCTATAGGCCAAGGCCCAGATCTCGTCATCCTCCATGGCTGGGGTGTTAATAGCGCGGTATTTGCACCATTAAAATACGCACTCTCTGATTATAGAGTCCACTTTGTCGATCTGCCGGGGTTTGGCTACAGCCAAGTGGTTGAGGGCAATATTCATCACTGGCTTACAGCTATAATGCAGCAGGTGCCGCAAACAGCCATTTGGACTGGATGGTCGTTGGGCGGCCTAGTGACAAAACTTGCAGCGGCTCATTACCCAGAGCGAGTAAGCGCGTTATGTACCATAGCCTCGTCTCCTTGCTTTATGGCTCGCGAAGATTGGCCGGGGATCCCAGCTGAAGTATTGGGGCAATTCGCCAGCCAATTAACTAAAGATCTCGATAAAACCGTAGAGCGCTTCTTGGCGATTCAAGCCATGGGCAGCCAAACTGCAAAAGCCGATATTAAGCAATTACGTGAGTTAGTGCTTGCTCGCCCATCGGCGCAGCAAAGTGCACTTGCCCAAGGGCTCAATATGCTTGAAAACGTGGACTTACGTGCAGAAGTCGCTGCAATTAAGCAACCTTGGTTAAGAGTTTGGGGCAGACTCGACGGCTTAGTGCCACGCCGAGTAATTAAAGCCATGCCACAACTTGAAAATAGCCAAGACCTTATTCTGGCCAAAGCCTCACACGCCCCCTTTATCAGCCACACAGAGGAGTTTATTGAGGGTTACAAACTTTGGTTAAACAGCGCTGCGCGCGATACAAATCAAAGCTCAGACTAACCAAATTTAAATACAACGGCTGCAATCTAGCGGTTACAGCTTAAGCCGCTAAAGATCGACTAACACTTTATTTTTCCGCCCAAATTGATTAATATTTAAACATAAATGTTAATTCTCAAATAAGGTGGACCAGTTAAATGTTAGTGGTTACCAACTATCCTAACGTGCCGATTGCAACAACTAATGCTGCAACCGATTCTGCGCGCACGGATAGCCAGCAGCGACCACCTATCATTCCGCCACAACAAGCAACTAAAGGCCATGAAGAACGCGCCTTTAATCCACAACATGAGCGCACTGCAGAACAAACACAGACTCAAGCAAAATTGCGCGAGTCTATTCAAGACAAACAACAGGGCCAATCTCAACAAGAGCAATCTGGGCAAGAATCTAGCCAAGAAAAGCAAAAACAAAACCAAGCGCTTAATTTAAAGCAGTTACTGAGCCAACGCGCGCCATTAAAGCGCAGTGATATTAAATTACCCGGTCAACAAGTAGCGACTCAAGACTCTGCCCCGGCAAAACATCCAATGCCTAATGAAACACTGCAGTTCTACCAAGCATTTGGTGCCCGCATTGAAGCTTTTTATCATCAGCGTACCGAGCCCAATAGCCAGCCAGATCTGCTAATAACCGCATAATACCAATCAGTATAAACATTTAGTCACTCAGCGAGAATTTAGCGGTTTTGAGGCAAGGCAACGAATGAAGAGCATAGTTGTTCTACGTTCAAGTTCGTTAACACAGCATCAGAATCGCTAAAACTCGCCAGTCTGGAACGTTTTTGGCTGCCTACTTCTGCGTTGAATAGATTTATAAGGGAGTAACCATTATTGCAGCTATTCGCCTTGAATTAGTTTGCCAAAAATCGTTCTGAGTAGATCAAATTCTTATACTGATTGGTATAACTAGATATAAAAAAACCGACAATCAATGTCGGTTTTTTATTGCTGCGCCGAATTACTTTTTCAGCTTAGCAAAGGCATCGGCAAATGCATTACCCATGGCGGCGTTTGCTGGCTGCTTAGGTTTGTGGCTCTTTTGCTGTGGGCGCTGCTGATTAGCACCTTTAACATTATGCTGACCACCTTTGTTATTGCTTGGGCGCGGTGCCACTTTTGGTGCATCACCCGCTTTATCTTCAAGACGCATGCTTAAACCAATACGGCGGCGCTCAGCATCAACTTCCATCACTTTAACTTTAACGATGTCGCCAGCTTTAACGACTTTATGCGGGTCATCAATGAACTTGTCAGTCATCGATGAAATATGCACTAAACCATCTTGATGCACGCCAACATCAACAAAGGCGCCGAAGTTAGTTACGTTGGTCACTACGCCTTCTAAGATCATATCTAGCTTAAGATCTTTAATCTCTTCTACGCCCTCTTTAAAGGTCGCAGTTTTAAACTCGCCACGAGGATCGCGTCCCGGCTTATCAAGCTCGGCCAAGATATCGGTTACCGTTGGTAAACCAAACTCGCTGGTAATGAAATCTTTGGCTTCAAGCGCTTTAAGTAGCTCTGTATTACCGATAATTTCAGCAACAGAAATACCTTTAGCCTTAGCGATAGACTCAACCAAAGCATAAGCTTCAGGATGCACTGAAGAAGCATCGAGTGGGTTATCACCCTCGCTAATACGCAGGAAACCAGCAGCTTGCTCGTACGCTTTAGGCCCTAAACGCGCCACTTTTAATAACGCTTTACGGTTATTGAATCGACCTTGCTCGTCACGGTGAGCAACAATATTACGCGCTAAGGTTTTATTAAGACCTGCAACCTGAGCTAAAAGTGCTGCCGATGCCATGTTCACATCAACGCCTACGCCGTTTACACAATCTTCAACAACCGCTTCTAGCGAGCTTGATAGCTGGCTTTGGCTAACATCATGCTGGTATTGACCTACACCAATCGCTTTTGGCTCAATCTTAACGAGTTCTGCCAATGGATCTTGCAGACGACGTGCAATCGACACAGCACCGCGGATCGATACATCTATATCAGGGAATTCTTCAGAAGCAAGTTCAGACGCTGAATACACAGAAGCGCCTGCTTCGCTGACCATAATTTTAGTCAATCTTGGCAGCTCAGCTTTAACTTGGCTGATAAGATCTGTTGCTAGCTTGTCGGTTTCACGCGATGCAGTGCCGTTACCTACAGCGATGAGCTCAACCTTATGCATTTTAGCTAGGTTAGCCAGTGTTCTAACTGATTTGTCCCACTGGTTTTGCGGCGCATGTGGGAAGATAGTGGTGTGCGCCATTAACTTGCCAGTATCGTTAACGATAGCCACTTTAACACCCGAGCGCAGACCAGGATCTAAACCTAGAGTTGCTTTCGCGCCGGCAGGAGCGGCCATGAGCAAATCACCTAAGTTGCGTGCAAACACTTTAATCGCTTCTTGCTCAGCAACATCGCGCATACGTCCAAGAAACTCAGTTTCCATCTGCAGCGCAATTTTCACTTTCCAAGTTGCCGCAACAACCGTTTTTAACCAAGCATCAACGTTAGAATCGCTAAGGCCAAGCTTAAAGTGCTCGATAATAATCACTTCACAGTAACTGGCTTGCTTAGCATCTTGATGCGGATCCGCATTGATATTAAGGCTCAGCATGCCTTCATTACGGCCACGCAGCATAGCTAACGCACGGTGCGATGGCACCTTGGTTAGTTTTTCAGAGTGTTCGAAGTAATCTCTGAATTTAGCGCCTTCTTTTTCTTTACCCTTTACCATACGGCTTTCAAGCACTGCATTTTGCTCTACTTGAGTACGGATTTTTTGTAGTAGCTCAGCGTCTTCAGCAAAACGTTCCATCAAAATAAAACGCGCACCATCGAGTACCGCTTTAGCATCGCTAAAACCAGCCGCAGCATTGATATAATCAGCCGCAGCGGTTTCACAGTCAGCTTGGCGATTGGCCAATAAAAAGTCTGCTAATGGTTCAATACCGGCTTCGATTGCGATTAAACCTTTAGTACGGCGCTTAGGCTTATACGGCAAGTACAGATCTTCTAGGCGAGTTTTACTATCAGCGGCATTAATTGCAGCTTTCAGCTCAGGAGTTAACTTACTTTGAGCATCAATGCTCGACAAAATCACATTACGGCGCTCATTTAAGTCGCGTAAGTAACTTAAACGGCTGCTTAAGGTACGTAATTGTGCGTCATCCAAGCCACCGGTGGCTTCTTTACGGTAACGAGCAATAAAGGGTACTGTTGCACCATCGTCGAGTAATGAAATAGTGTCGGTAACTTGTTGCTGGCGAACGTTAAGTTCTTCAGCGATGAGCTGTGCAATATTCTGCATAAATAGAGGTCGAGCCTAGTTGATAAAGGGGAATTTGCCAAAGATACCACAGCACATGGCTTTGGTTAATGCTAATACTAAGACAATTATGCTAATTACGCCGCTAAACTGCGGCGTGTGCGTCACATAAGTTGGAGAAACTACTCAAAACCTTGATAAGAGATGCGGTTGATATACCAAGTTTGCTCACCTGCAGGAGTCTTGATTACGGCTTCGTCATCAACCTCTTTTTTGAGTAGACCACGCGCCATAGGAGAGTCGATTGAGATATAGTCTTTACGGCCAAAAATCTCATCGTAACCGACTATTTTAAACTGTAACTGCTCGCCATTATCGTTTTCAATTTCAACCCAAGCGCCAAAAAACACCTTGCCTTCTTGCGCAGGCGAGTAATCAACAACTTGCACATTTTCTAGGGTTTTACGCAAATAACGAACCCTACGGTCTATTTCTCGTAGTTTACGTTTATTAAAGGTGTAATCAGCATTCTCGCTGCGATCGCCCAAACTTGCGGCCCAACTGACGATCTTAGTGATTTCAGGTCTGTGCTCGCGCCAAAGATAATTTAGTTCTTTTTGCAGTTTTTCGAAACCTTCACGGGTTACGATAGCGGTTCTCATAGCGTCTACTTTCTATATTAAGGATTACGGGAATAATCGGTATTTTAACCGAGGCTGCTAGCTCTACTCTAGCGTAATTGCTCGCTACAGACTAGAAATCAAAGCCCAAATCTCACTTCAATTGTCGTGTTTTCAATCTCACCACAGACTGAGTTTTTAGCCCTAAGCTCAGCATAATTTGTGTTATTGCCCCGATAATCGACAAAACAGCAAAATTGTTACAATTTAACGGGCCACAGTGCGTTATAAAAAGCATTATAATTCATAGCATTAAAACTCAAGTATCAATTAACTCATGCTTAGATAGTGAACTAATTGAAATCTCACTAGTCATTTAATTAGCAAAGACGCTATATTAAGCAAGCACATAAGATTAATAACAAATTAGCTAGATATGCGACAACTTAAGCGCATATCGATAGCAATAAGGGGCCACAAGCATGGGACAAGAAACCTCAAAGATTCTCGTTGTTGACGATGATATGAGATTACGCGCACTACTAGAGCGTTACTTGATGGAGCAAGGTTATCAAGTGCGTAGCGCCGCCAATGCTGAGCAGATGGACCGTTTGCTAGAACGCGAGAATTTTCACTTGCTTGTGTTAGACCTTATGTTGCCTGGTGAAGATGGCCTATCTATATGTCGCCGCCTACGCCAAACCGGTAACCCCATCCCAATTGTTATGCTCACGGCTAAAGGTGATGAAGTTGATAGAATTATCGGCCTAGAGTTAGGGGCTGACGATTATCTGCCAAAACCATTTAACCCACGCGAGCTTTTAGCACGAATTAAAGCAGTCATGCGCCGTCAAACGCCTGAAGTTCCGGGCGCACCGACCCAGCAAGAAGAAGAGATCACCTTTGGTGAGTTTTCACTTAACCTTGCAACGCGTGAAATGCACCATGGCGAAGAAAGTATTGCATTAACCAGTGGTGAATTTGCGGTACTTAAAGTGCTCGTTAGCCACCCTCGTGAACCATTGTCTCGCGACAAGCTAATGAATCTTGCCAGAGGCCGTGACTATTCAGCCCTAGAACGCTCTATTGACGTGCAAGTTTCACGCTTACGCCGCCTGATTGAAAAAGACGCCGCCAACCCTCGCTATATTCAAACCGTGTGGGGCTTAGGTTATGTGTTTGTACCTGACGGTCAATCGCGTAAATAGTCTTGTCATTATAAAACGTGCCTTTAACTAAACGGTGGTGGCAGCGACTCCTGCCACGTAGCTCTTTTAGCCAAACAGTAATGCTGATTGGCTGTTTGCTGCTGACTAATCAGCTGGTTTCTTATATTTCAGTGGCGGTTTACTTTATTAAACCTAGCTACCAACAGATAAACCAGCTTATTGCCAGACAAGTAAAACTACTATTTGTTGGTGGTGTCGATATCGGTCGCGAACATTTAACGATGGTCGATGCACTTAACGCAAAAGTCAGCGACGACACCATGCACTTTTACAACCAAAAGCAAGCTCGGCAAGCTGGTATTGAGCGAGCCACTTACTACAGTTTTCTCTCTTCACAAATGTCTGAGTATTTAGGCGGTGAGGCAGAAGTACGCATTGCCCAAGGTGAAGAATTCGAGATCTGGATCCGTCCGCCTCAGGCGCCATCCATTTGGATTAAAGTGCCGCTAAAAGGCTTAAATGAAAAGAACTTATCTCCATTAACCTTGTACCTAATGGTAATTGGCGCCTTGAGTGTCGCCGGCGGTTGGTGGTTTGCACGCCAGCAAAACCGACCATTACGTCGTCTACAAAAAGCCGCCATCGCGGTATCCCGTGGTGATTACCCTAAACCACTGCCATTAAGTGGCTCGACTGAGATTGTTGAGGTGACTAACACCTTTAATCAAATGTCTCACAGCATGAAACAACTCGAACAAGACAGAGCATTGTTGATGGCGGGGATCTCGCACGATCTGCGCACTCCACTAACTCGTATTCGCTTAGCTTCTGAAATGATGGTCGAAGAAGATCAATACCTTAAAGATGGCATTGTTAACGATATCGAAGATATGGATGCCATTATCAACCAGTTCATTTCCTATATCCGTCAGGATCAAGAAGGCTGCCGTGAGTTGGCGCAAATCAATGAGCTTATTCAAGATGTGATTCAAGCTGAATCGAATCGTGAAGGTAAGATTGACTCAGAGCTAAGCGAATGCCCACCAATTCTCATGCAAGATATCGCCATTAAGCGCGTGATAAGCAATTTAGTCGAGAATGCTTACCGCTATGGTAACGGCTGGGTAAAAATCAGCTCACAGTTTAATGGACAGTTCGTCGGCTTTAGCATCGAAGATAACGGCCCTGGTATAAAAGAAGAACAAATTCCTAAGCTGTTTCAGCCATTCACCCAAGGCGATACTGCTCGTGGTAGCGTAGGCTCTGGCTTAGGTCTTGCGATTATCAAACGAATCGTAGACAGGCACCAAGGTAAAGTTATTTTAACTAACCGAACCGAAGGTGGACTCCATGCTCAGGTTTGGTTGCCAATAGAATAACGAAGATGAGTTTAATTCACTGTTTGTTGTAATTTTTTTGTAACCCTAATGCCATATTCTTACGCCAATTAAAAAAGATTGGCGTGACTTATGAAAATCTCAACCCTATCACTTTCAGCCTCTGCCCTGCTGTTACTAATCGCAGCTTTACTTGCAGGTGTCGTTTTTTGGAGCAGTGATAAGCGCCAATCTATCGAGCAACAAACCATACAGCTACAGCAAATCCAAACATTGTTTCTAGTTGAAGTCAGGCGCGATCTCGACAGTTATTTATCCACTGGCGATGCTGGACAACTTGAACGAGCTAAGCTCAATTTAATCAGTATTCAAAGCCAGATAAATCAGCAGCATGATTTGGACATTACCGAGATCCAGTCTTCAATCGACAACTTTATCAATGCCTTAGATAAAGATTATCGCGCAGCGGGTAAATTAGCTGGCAACCCACGTCAGCTATTGGCTCACGCTGAATCAGAAATGATAGATAACAACCGCCGCCTTGCTGAATATGCGTTTCAAGGTCAAAGCGAGCATCCTAGTCTAGCAGAGCAATATCTTGCATTAACCTCACAACTGCCGCCGATTATTTACGGTTTATCCCAAGTTAGCGCAGGATACTTAATCGACAAAGAGCAGCGACTAAAATCCATCTTAGCCACACTGATTAATGAACTAGAAGCATGGCACGATAAACTCGATGCACTAGTGCTTATAGGCATGTATGAAACCATTGAAGCCGACGAATTTGCCCTTGGTGATGATGAAGCAGAGCAAATTGAGATCGGTGAAAGTTACCGCAATGAATTATTGAGCTTAAGCAATCGATACAATAAAGAAGTTGCCAATACTCACGCACTCTTAATAGAAAATCAGCGTACACAGCAAGCGCTAATCGAAGACGTTGCAGTAATAGAAAAGCAATTACTCGACCTAGGCCAACAACAAGAAAAACAAAATCAACTACTTAAGAAGGAGTTGATGATTGCCATCTATACTATGGTGTCGGTTTTAATCGTATTTGCCATTGGCTACTTAGTGCTTCAACAGCGCCGAGTGATTAAGCCGTTAAAGCACCTCAATACTGCATTTTCTAAGTTAAGTGAATCCAATAGTCGTGAACGTTTAGCAATACAACGTCGCTGCGAAACCGGGCAAATTGCGGGTCACTTTAATCAACTGCTGCACCGCTTTGAACAAGAAGATGAACAGCAAAGACAACAAATCAGTTTAGTCTCGCAATCACTATCGCAACTTGTTGAACGCATTAACCATATTTCAGTTAGCACCGAGCAAACCCAAAGTATTGTACTTACCGCACAAAGCCAAACCGAACATATCCGCGTACTAGCTAAAGACGTTAGCCAAACCACGGACCAAGTAGAAAAGTCTGCGCAGCAAACTATGGTTCAAATGCAACAAAGCCAGCAAGAATCACAAGCGGTTCTCGATGCAACCGAAGAAACCCAAACCGCTGTGCAACATTGCCATCAATCACTTGCAAGCCTAACCACATCTGTTTCTGACGTGTCGCGCATTATTGATGTTATCGGTAATATTGCCGAGCAAACTAACTTACTTGCGTTAAACGCAGCAATTGAAGCCGCCAGAGCAGGCGAGCAAGGGCGCGGCTTTGCGGTAGTAGCCGAAGAAGTACGTAATCTGTCTCAGCGCACACAAGTGTCATTGAAAGAGATAATGCAAATTCTGAATCAGCTAACCCAAGCTAACGGTGATTTAGAGCTAAGAGTACAAGGTATTGAAGAAGCTACTCAAGCGCAGAAATCCCGAGCCCAAAGTCTATGGCAAGCCGCACAAAGCGTACAAAGCCAAGCCAGTGAAATGGTGAGTACTGCCCAACAAGGCGCTAATAGCACCCTTGAACAAGTCGCACACTTAGATGAGTTTGTAGTGGCAATGCAAAGCCTTAAAGAACATGCACAAGCATCATCAGAACAAAGCGAAGTCATTGCACAGGAAGTGCAGCAGAGTGTTGAAAATATTGAGGTCAGTTTAGGAATACACACAATAAAAGCGGCCTAAGCAAACACAAAAAAGGAGCTTAACAGCTCCTTTAAATTTAATTCAGGTGTTATTTTCCTGAAGTAAAAATCAACTCTAAAGCGTGGCTAAAATCGCTTCAGCAGTGCTCACTTCAAATGATTTTGGTGCTTCAACATTTAGCGTTGTCACCACGCCATTATCCACCACCATGGCATAACGCTGCGAGCGTACACCACCAAAGGCTGCAGTATCCATTTCTAAGCCGAGGGCTTTAGTAAAGCTGGCATCACCATCGGCAAGCATCATCAATTCAGTTGTATTTTGACTCTCGCCCCATGCTTTCATCACAAATGCATCGTTCACTGACACACAAGCAATTAAATCAACACCTTTAGCTTTTAACTGATCGGCAAAGACCACAAAGCCCGGCAAGTGCGATTCAGAGCAAGTAGGAGTAAAAGCGCCAGGTACAGCAAACAGCACCACTTTTTTGCCAGCAAATAGCTCGGCTACATCATGGTTTTGCATACCATCTTTAGTTAATTCAGCGAGAATCCCCGCTGGCAATTGTTGGCCTTGTTCAATCATTAGCATATTCCTTCATTACATTCAGAAAACTTATGCTAGTTGAAATTAAAGCTAACAAACACCTTAATTTTATGAGGGCTTTCTAATCCGACTTAGTTGTCGCCGCATACTCTTTAATGATCCAATCTACGATCTTCATGATACGGGCATCTCTTTTTCTTGAAGATTTATAGGCAATGGAGTACGTCCATCCGGTATAACAATGCGGTAAATCTAATTTGATTAAGTTCCCAGAGTCGACTTCAATTTGTAACGTTTGCTCTAATCCAAGCACAATACCTTGGCCAAAAATAGCCGCCTGAACAGCTAACATATTATGGTTATAAATAAACTTCCTTTGAAGTGGCCCAACTGCGACTTTGTTAAATCTATACCAACCTTCCCAATCGACCCCATAATCTTTATGTTTAGAATAAAGTAGTGTTTGCTCATGAAAAGTTGCTAAAGATATATTGGGATGTGCACTTAAGTATGCGGGACTACAATACGCCACCAGTTTTTCTTCAACAAGTGGCGTTATCGTATATCCATCCTGACATTCGCGAGTAATAATAAAAATATCTGCCAGCATGTCACTCATTTCAACATCATCTTGAAACATACCTACATTGATGTTGAATTCGGGATGCTGCTTTCTAAACTTAGCCATCTTTGGCACTAACCATCTAGCAGCCAAAGAATTATATGAATGAACTCTTACTTCATTAGACATATCCGGAACTAAACTAGCACACACGCTATTTAAATCATAAAAAACAGGTGCTAAACGCTGTCGAAGCTCTAGTCCCGATTCGGTCAGCGTAATCTTACCCGCATTACGGTGAAATAACTTTTCTAAAAAGTAATCTTCAAGCTGCTTTATCTGCTGTGAAACGGCACTTTGAGTTATGCATAACTCATTCGCAGCAAGAGAACAGCTTTCCAATCTTGCGCATGATTCAAAAACCTGTAATGCCCTTAGAGGGATATTATTATTCATATTTTATATACGAAGTTTAAATGCGTGATGCTCGAGATTAACATAGGGATTTAGAGTAAAAATGTAACTCTGAGCACATAAAGATACTAATTACTTGGCTCTCTAGGACTAGTTAACAATTATTCGAATGAGCTCACGAAACTGTCTATTTCGTGAGCAGCACCTAGCATTCAATTACATTGGTGACATTTAGATCTCTAGTAAATCTTGCTTAAGTTCGTCAAGAAATTCATCAGCTTGATCGAACACACCCAACATTTTTATAAATCCGTGGATTACCCCATTAAAGCAACGATATTTAACTTTGACTCCATCACGTTGTAGGGCTTGCGCATAAAGAAAGCCATCATCACATAAAGGATCAAACTCAGCGGTATAAATAAGAGTTGGCGGCAAGCTTCTATGGCTCTTGGCACTTAAAGGAGAGCAATAAGGATTTTGTGCATCGGCTACACTTCGCAAATAGTGACTCCAATAATATTTCATACTTGCACGTTGTAGCAGATAACCTTCAGCATTTGCATGAGCAGATGGCGTTTCCCAACCATATTGGACAGCTGGATATACCAAAACTTGATATGCTAACTTAGGTCCACTTTCATCGCGCAACCTCAACGTTACGGCGGCGGCAAGATTACCACCTGCGCTGTCACCTAGAATCCCTATCCGTTGAGGATCTAATCCAAGCAACTCTGCATGCTCAAAGATCCATAAAGTTGATGAGTAGCAATCATCCATAGGGATCGGAAATTTATGTTCCGGTGCTTTTTGATAGTTAATTGCTACAACAACAGAGCCAGTTCGATTCGCAAGCGCCCGACTAAAATGATCATTAGTCTCAATATTAGATACCACCCAACCACTACCGTGAATAAAGATAAGCGCAGGCTGCAATTCATCTTTATTACAAACCGTCGGACGGTAAATTCGCACGGGAAGATCCGCTGTAGGACCGGGAATAAAACTATGTTCAACCTTGGAAACTGATTCAAGCACTCTGTCAGCCCTAGCTCTAGTCAACTCATTCATATCTAAGCGTCTAGATTCCACAGGTGTCATATCCTCATAAGGCTTGGCACCACACTCTCTAACTTGCTGTAAATACAACGCAACTTTTGGATCTAACGGCATACAACTTTCCCTATATATCAATACTAAAACTGCTGTTAATGCACAATAAGGTGTACCGCCTGAGGCGCTAACAGATTTAAGCTTTATTGGGGTCGTACTCCCTCTTAAACCTTGAGCCTTAAAGCCCACTCAGGCGGAACCTAATCAACTAAGCTGCGTAAACTTTGACTGAGAAAGAACCTCAGTCAAACCTTTTAGTCTTGCCCTATCAGTTTCAATCTGAGTAAGAGGTTTAACTATTCTCATACTTTTTGCCGAGCGGTGTACCAGAGCCTGATACTCCATAGTATTGAGCCTTTTCCAATTCAGATCTTGTTCAGTTACATCACGAACATGCTTTGCAGGCTGCCCCATCAATAGCTGCTTAGGCTCACCTTGAAAACCTGCTTTAACAAAACTCATCGCAGCGACTATGCTATTCTCTCCAACGACCGCGCCATCCATAACGACGGCATTCATCCCCACTAAAGCATTACGCTTAATGACACAGCCATGTAAAATAGCTCCATGTCCAATATGTCCATCAGGCTCAACCACTGTATCCATGTCGCAGTATCCATGCATAATGCAACCATCTTGAAGGTTACTGCCACGTTGTAATATCAGCCGCCCGTAATCTCCACGCAGTGATGCATTAGGCCCAACATATACATCTGCCTCTATGATCACATCACCTATAAGTACCGCTGCGGGATGTACATAAGCAGTTGGGTCGACAACTGGTATTAACCCTTCAAATTCATAGCAAGGCATAAGCTAATTACTCAAAAATTTAGACTGACTCATCACTTAGCAATAACGCCTCAAACATTAAAACCACTATTACTAAGTACTGAATTCTTTAAGTGCTGATTAGACAGGAGGCAAACACCTCCTATTTCGACTTACTTCCACTCAACTAATCCAAAATTGAGATAAAAAGTCTCTGGGTCATTTGCATCCATGACTCTAAAGTGCACACAGTTTTCACTCCATTTCCAAATCTGAGTTTTAACTCTGCATCCCGGGTATAGAGATTTAGTTAACCGAGTCTTAAAACGCGTAAGGCGTTCCGGCTCACCAGTAAACATGGCTTGGATAACATGACGACATGCAACACCTGCTGTACTCACACCGTGCAGATTTGGCTTAGGATGACCAAACTCCTGCGCATACTCCCAGTCCACATGTTGCGGATGGTCATCGCCAGATAAACGGTAGATAAGCGCTTGGTTTAATGGAATGTCTTGCTCGACTTCAAAATCTGGAGCGCGTTCAGGGATCTCAACAATATCAATAGGAGCCTTAGGTCCGCCAAACCCACCATCATACAAAGCACAATCCCAGCTTTCATTCGTAAACAGCTTTACTCCAGCTTCATCGAACGTTTCACCTATATGTTGCGCTAAACACCCCCGCCCTTCGCCTCGGTCAAATAGCCCTTTCAACAGTACCTTAGTGGTCAATTTTCCTGGGTTAGTAGGTAACGGCTGATGGATCTGTAAATCAAATCCCCAGTGAAGTGAGCCTCCCCAGTTAAAGCCGTAATCGATGGTTTTAGTCACTTCAGCATCAACGATCTGAGTGGCTGCAAAGATAGGTAACACCTTTAAGTTTTTTTCATACACATAATCGAGCTCTGTTTTGCCATCACTACCTGCACCGCAACCCAATGCAAATAGCATCACGTCTCTGGCTGTATATTCATTAATAAATGGGCCATAGGTTTGCCCTTGCATCTCTAATTTCAACGCCATCTGTAAATCCTTTCATTACCTACAAACAGTTAAAGTAAGGCCTGATATTTCAGTAAAAACATCAGGCTTTATCGAGAGTCAAAATCTAAGAAAGCTATCTACCTTTCCACACAGGATCGCGCTTTTCAGAGAAGGCTAAAGGTCCTTCTAGCGCATCTTCAGAGTGCAACACTGATGGGTAGTTTTTCAGACCACCAGCTCGTATATGGCGATAACCATCCTCAACTGAAAGCTCACTCGTTTCACGGTAGATTTCTTTAATCGCCGCAATAGCTAAAGGGGCACCTTGAGCAATTTGTTGTGCAAGCTCACGAGCACTTTCCATTAATTGATCACTTTCAACCACACGATTTACTACGCCCCAACGCAACGCTTCCTCAGCGCCCATTCCGCGGCCAGTCATCATCAATTCATTCACGATTGCAGGTGGTAACAATTTAGGTAAGCGCAACATTCCGCCGCTATCAGGTACGATGCCTAGCTTGGCTTCTGGTAAAGCAAAGCTGGCATTTTCAGAGCAGATAATCATATCGGCAGCTAACGCTAGCTCAAATCCGCCACCAAAGGCATAACCGTTTACAGCTGCAATAACGGGTTTATCAAGATCAAAGATTTCAGTTAAACCTGCAAATCCACCTGGACCAAAATCAGCATCAGGTGCTTCACCTTCAGCTGCTGCTTTTAAATCCCAACCGGCTGAGAAGAAACGCTCACCTGCACCAGTAATAATCGCCACACGTAGCTCAGGATCTTCACGGAATGCTAAAAAGACCTCACCCATTTCAAAACTTGTTTTAGCGTCAATCGCGTTGGCTTTCGGTCTATCAAGAGTAATTTCTAAAATAGCGCCATTGCGGGTAACGTGTAATGATTCACTCATGCTAATACTCCAATATAGAGCCACTTCAGACTCATTTATTAAAAAGCTAATTAAGTTAACTTCACATCAGAAGTTTTTTTTGTACTTTACAGGTACAGGTTCTTGGAAAAGATTTTTTTATTTCAACAAAAGATGGAACTTTAAATTTAGCCATATTCTCAGAACAGAACTGAAGAATTTGTTCGATACTTAAAGATACACCCTCATTAAATATTACAAATGCTTTAACTGCTTCATCTCTAATTAAATCAGGCACACCAATAACTGCGGCATCTAAAATAAACGGATGCGACATTAAAACTTTTTCAATTTCAGAGCTTGAAATATTTTCGCCCGACCTTTTAATCATATTTGTCTTTCTATCGACAAAATAAAATAAACCACTTTCATCCACATAGGCTTTATCGCCGGTATATAGCCAACCATCGGTACTTAATACTTCTTCTGTCGACTTTTGGTCTTGATAATAGCCCTTCATAATGGTTCGACCTGGTACACCTTTGACCCAAAGGTCACCAATAGCGTTAGCCGCCAGTTCTTGACCATTTTCATCAGCAATTTTGGCTTCATAACCAAGCCCAGGACGACCTATTGAAGGCCAATGACGCTCCTCTGCAGGGCTATCACCAATAAGGCCAACTAAGGTTTCTGTCATACCGTAAGAGTTAAATAACTGCACCTTAAAGCGGGTTTCAAAATCAAGCTTCTCTTGATCAGATATATGCAAGAAAAACAACATGTCGCGTAGACAATGATCTTGTTCATTGGCTGCTTTTGGTTGCAACATCAGGGTACGAACAATCATTGGCATACTATGCGTAAGCGTAGCTTTATAGTCACAGATTTGTTGCCAGAATTTACGTGCACTGTACTTCTCAAGCATCACCAACTTGGCGCCAACAGTAAAGGCTGCCATTGCCGCATTACATTGAAAATCAATGTGAAAACTCGGCATCATGGTTAAGTATGTATCATCGCTTCTCAAACAGGTTTGCCACGCAGTGTAATAGCCAGCAAATTGTAAGTTACAATGAGTGATCTCAACTCCTTTTGGCCGTGACGTTGTCCCGGAGGTAAATAATATTTCGGCCACATCGTCACTACTAATCGTGACCTGTTTTACTAATTCGGTCTTTTGTTGGCTAACAAGAATATCAAAATTCATTGAATCAGATATATCTACACTAGTGGTTCTTGTAACCAAAATATTATTTATTGAGTTACCTACTTGCTGTTTCATCTTGCTATAAATAGCTAGAAACTCTTCTTCTATAACGACAGCTTTAACATCACACTTATTAATAATAAATTGACTCTCGGAAAATAAATATTGATTATTGATAGGGACAATAACCGCTCCTATTTTTGCAAGGCCAAACCAACAGAAAATAAACTGTGGACTGTTATACAACTGCACCGCAACTTTATCTCCTTTATTGATACCTAAATTTAAAAATAAATTTGCAGTTCTGTTAATTTCGTCATTAAGCTGACAATAAGTAAACTCTTGGACATCGCCGGCAGCATCCTCATAAACCAACGCTGTGTTATTACTAAATTTACGAGCACGCTCTTCCCACATGCATCTTAATGTTTTGCTACCAACGATATCCATTCTTCTAGCCTCACTTACACTCAGATACTTTTGCCAAGCCTTTTTCGCTTAAGCTCTCAATTTGCTCTTGTGAGTAACCAATATCTTCCAAGATTGCAGCGGTATCCATGCCATGCTTTGGCATACCTCGCCAAATTTGACCTGGGTTATTCTTAAACTTAGGCATCACGTTCGGACCTCTGTAGGTCTTACCGTCAATGTTCTTCCATTCAGTAATAGATTCACGCGCAATATATTGTGGATTGCTATCTAATTCAGGAATAGTCAACACTTTTGCACAAGCAACATTTAGCTCAGCGAACCTTGCCAATACTTCCTCAATGCTCTTTTGCGCTAAGTACTCGTCTAATGCATCTTCTATCTGGTAACCGAATGGACACTCAATACGGTGGATAAGCTGCGTACCTTGAGGCACCTCCTCGCCACCATATAAATGCATGATATTCATATCCTTGAACATCTCTTCGATCTGCATACCGCCAACAAGCTCCATAACGATATAGCCATCATTACACTTATATAGGCCGCAACCTGCATAGTAAGGATCTTTACCCTTCGTCATACGGGGGCAGACTTCGCCGCCATTAAAGTGATCCATCATGAAGTATTGCCCCATTCGCAGCATCACTTCATACATTGCAACGTCGATACTTTCACCCACACCAGTTTCACGTACACGGTATAAAGCCGCTAGCGCTGAAGTTGTTGCTGTCATACCTGAGAAGTAATCCGCCGTGTATGGGAAGGCAGGCATTGGCTGGTCAATATCGCCGTTTTGGATCAGGTATCCACTGAATGCTTGAGCAATTGTGTTGTAAGCTGGCAAGTTTGTGTATTCATCAGTACCGTACTGACCAAAACCCGACAAGTGAGCGATTACTAACTTTTTGTTTTGCTCCCATAGAACTTCATCAGTAATACCACGACGCGCAAACGCGGGACCTTTGCTCGCCTCAATAAAGATATCTGTGGTTTCCATTAACTTAAGAAATGCATCTCGGCCTTCATCTTTAAAGATGTTAAGTGATAATGCATGAAGGTTACGACGCGATAGTTCAGGGTAATTAGGCTGTACGCGGATAGTGTCAGCATAAGCAACGTTTTCAATCCAAATAACTTCTGCGCCCCACTCAGCTAGCATTTGTGCCGCAAATGGACCCGCAATTTCAATACCAGAAAACACCACTCTTAAACCAGCAAGAGGACCAAACGCAGGTGTGGACAATTTATTTGACATAATACCCATCTCTCTAAATATTCGAATAAAATCTCATCACGGCTCTATGCCGAGACAATAGTCATAATTGGGATTTACCAAGCATTACTGCAGTGAAAAGCAGGCGTTGGGATTCGAGTAGCAGTGTCGATCTGCTTAAAATTAAAAATAAGCGCTCAAATCCCACGCTAAATACTGCCCAGACTAAGTGCTCACTAACTCAGCACTTAATCTGTTAATCACCACGGTTAATTAGCGATAGCGTTTTAAAACTTCTCGACCTAAGGTCAGGATCTGCATTTCATCTGAGCCACCAGAAACACGGTCAACTCGGATATCGCGCCACATACGACTAATACGGTGTTCACCTGCAATCGCATAACCACCAAGCACTTGCATCGCAGAGTCAATCACTTCAAAGCCCGCATTCGCACAATAGAACTTACACATTGCCGAGTCACCAGAAGTCATTGTGCCGTTATCACACTTCCAAGCCGCTTCATAAACCATGTTTTTCATGCTGTTAAGCTTGATAGCCATGTGAGCAAACTTGTCTTGGATTAACTGGAAACGACCAATCGCTTCGCCAAATTGAACACGTTGGTTAGCGTATTTAGCCGCATCTTCAAATGCACAGTACGCTGCACCATAGTTAGTTAGCGCCACTAAGAAACGTTCTGAATCGAACTCCTCTTTAACGCGCATAAAACCGTTACCTTCAATACCGAAAATATCTGACTCTTCTAACTCAAACTCATCGAATTGAAGCTCACAACAGCTATCCATTTTTAGGCCTAACTTTGGTAACTTACTCATCTTGATGCCAGGCTTTGACATATCGACAAACCACTCACTGAAGATTGGTGTTTCAGAGTCTGCATCTTTAGCCATAACCACAATGTACGGTGCACCTGCAGCACTGGTAATGAAGCACTTGCTACCCGTTAAATACACCTTGCCATCGCGGCGCTTATAAGTGGTTAGTAAACTGCCCACATCAGAGCCAGCACTTGGTTCAGTGATCGCCGAGTTCCACATTTGCTTACCTGTACCACGTAGCGCCATGATCTTATCAATCTGCTCAGGACTACCATGTCTTAGCATCGTGCTAATCCCAGGTAGTTGATACAAGACGTAGGTCGGTGCACCTAAACGGCCTAGCTCTTCCCAGATCACAGCAAGCGTGACCATGCCTTCGTTGAATCCGCCATGTTCTTCTGGCAACAACAAGCTATCGATGCCCATCTCGGCAAGTTCTTTCACAAAACGCTCTGGATATTGGCTATTTTCATCACATTCTGCGAAATAGTTTTCCCAGTTTTCTTTAGCCATTAAGTCGCGGATACCTGCTACAAAAAGCTCTTGTTCGTCGGTTAATTTAAAATCCATTATTTATTCCTCTAAATTTCAACTGTGGATCCCAGGTGTGGCTAAGCCTCTTCACCGACAGGTTTCCAATTATTTTTACGAGCATCTTTTAAGAAAGAGATGATAATCATGATGTTAACTATGATGAGCGGCGCACCACCGGCGATAATTGCCGTTTGCAGCGGCTTCAAACCACCAAGCGATAAAAGTACGATACCGATAACACCTACAAGCACAGACCAACCAACACGAACCCAAACTGGTGGTTCGTTATCGGCGTCAGCACCTTTACAGGTAGACATAGCCAAGGTGTAAGAACAGGCGTTAACTAAAGTCACTGTCGCAAGGAAACATAGAATGAAGAATCCCCACATTGTGATCGTGCTGAAAGGTAATGCTGCCCATGTTTCGATAATCGCTCTCGCCGCACCATATTGCTCAATCAGCTGTGGCATATTGACAAGGTTTTCGTTCATCAAGCTCATAGTGTTACTACCTAGAATGGTCCATAGGAACCAGGTAGAAGCAGTTAAACCAGCCACCATAGTCAAACAAAGTTCACGTACAGTGCGGCCGCGGGAAATTTTAGCTAAGAAGATACACATTTGGATGCCGTACACTACCCACCAAGCCCAGTAGAACACAGTCCAGTCTTGTGGGAAGCTTCCTTCACTTACTGATGCTGTATAGAACAACATACGAGGAAGTAGCTCTAGCATTACGCCAATAGAGTCAGTGAAATAATTGATAGTGAAGCTGGTTGCACCAATTAGGAACACCCAAACCAACATAATGATGCTCAAGTAACTACGTAGGTCACTCGCGATTTTGACACCTTTAGTTAGACCAAATGCAACGCAGATAGCATTAAATATAATCCATGCCGAGATGATTATGGTATCAACTTCAGGGGTACGTGGAATACCGAATAGCCATTGAATACATTCAGTTACTAGCGGAGTTGCCAAACCTAAACTGGTACCCATAGCAAGAATTAGTGCAACAACATAAACGTTATCGATAAAGATACCGATGAAACCTTTGTGATGTTTACCCAATACAGGTTCTAATGTGCCACTTGGGCGGACAACATCCATTTTCTTTACAAAAAGGAAGTAACCAAGTGCCACAGTAAAGAAGCCGTAACCCATCCAAGGTAAAGGACCCCAATGGAACAAACTGTACGCAAGCCCTAACTCTTTAGCCTGAACAGATAATGGCTCAAGGTCGAAAGGTGGATAAGTTACATAGTAGTAAACTTCCAGAGAGCCCCAAAACAACACCGCGGCCGAGGTACAAGAAGCAAACATCAGGAAGATCCAACTTCCTGTACTAAACTCAGGTTTTTCCTGACCTAAACGGTTGTTAGAATATGGGCCCCATGTCAACCAAGCCCAGCCAGCTCCCATGAAAATCATATACCATTCAAATGCCCAACCCCATGTATGGGTCAAGTAATGAAATACTTCTTGAATCGCAACATTCGCCGCATCTAAGTCCCTTACTGTAAAGTAAGAAAGCAATACAACGGCGATTAATGAAGGAAAAAAGATAATCGGATCAATAGTGACCTTTCTCTTTCCTGCTTTGGCATCTACATCCATCGTTTTATTGTTCATATTAATACTTCTCCCTCTCTATTCTAAGAGGATAATAGTTAAAGTTTTAAACTGAGTATTTACCTAATTATTTTATTACCTAGAAATAAAAGTCGAAAAACAAATATAACCAAGCATTTTAATCAATCACCAAACAACAATTTTAATTACTTATAAAAGAGGACACATACAAGCAATTAATAAATTTAAATTAGCCCGCTGATTTGCGTAAGAATCATGCCAGCCAGAATTCCGCTATACAGTGATCGTTATCACGTTCATTTGAAATAGAAACTTAACGGCTTAGAATTGGCTAAAAACAAGTAAGAAAAAATAAAATCTAATTTATAAAAACTAGAAAGGCCTTATCAACAGACGCTAACACGCAAACAAAATCAACAACCGAAAATAAAAAATAAAACCACAAAATCAAAAGCTTAATCATCGCCCGCTTAATGTATAACACTAATTTAGAGTACTTTTAAACAATAGGTGAATTTTATAAATACGCTAAAAAACCCTGAAAACTGTAATTCTAATAAGCGTATTAGAATTACTTAACAGGTATATTTAAGCTCTACTAATGAGCTTATTAGCCTAAGTAAAAAGACCATTAGCCTACCTAATAACTGTATTAAAAAATCTAAAAAATAAACTTTCAAGGGCATATTAGTGAAACTAATAGAGCTGTTAGAAAGACTAACTCTACGCCATCTATAAGTGTGACGAACATAACATTAGCGTGTTAATTTATCGCCATATAATTGGTTCAACTTAGAATGGTTACCAAGAAGAAAAGTTAAAAAACCTCTTCTGAAATTTAATACTTTTAAGCGTTATTAATTTAAAACCCATTTTAACAATACCAAAACTAATAATTAGTTATGACATTCAAATTCTTATATTAGGTTTCTAAATACTTCGTATTTTAACGGGAGAAATAATGAAAATTATTACGTGTTATAAGTTAGTACCTGAAGAGCAAGATATCTCAATCGCCGCTGATGGTAGCTTAGATACCAATAAAGCCTCACCTAAAATTAATCCATTCGATCTCTGTGCAGTAGAAGCTGGCGTACAACTTAAAAGCCTTTTAGGCGACTGTAGTATCACTGCAATGAGTATTGGTGGTAAGGCGTTAGAAAACCCTAAATCACGAAAGGATATTCTTTCCCGTGGCCCAGATGACTTAACAGTTGTTGTAGACGAGAAATTTGAACACCTGTTACCACATCAGACAGCACGTGTATTGATGGCCGCAGCACAAAAAAGTGGTTTTGATTTAATCATCTGTGGTGATGGTTCTGGAGATTTATATGCTCAACAGGTTGGCTTACAGTTAGGTGAACTACTAGGCATCGCCAATATTAATGCTGTCAGTAAGATTATCGCCGCAGAGCCAGGCAAGATTACAGTTGAGCGCTCATTAGATGATGAAGTAGAAGTATTAGAAATTTCACTACCTGCCGTAATTTCTGTATCTGCAGATATTAATGAACCCACTATCCCATCGATGAAAACGATTCTAGCGGCAGCTAAAAAACCAGTCACGAGTTTAGGTGCCACAGACCTAGAACTACCAGAGTTTCCAGCATTAGTTGAACTCACCTCTGTTATCGCACCAAAACAGAAAGCTCGCCAAAATTTAATCATAGAAGGCGATGATGAGCAGCAGTTAGCCGAATTCGCAGAACACTTACGTAAAGCACTTAACTAATTAAGGATAAATGATGAGCAAACTATCTAATATTTGGGTATTTAGCGATATCGCTTCCCGTTTACCTGAAATGATCGCAGCTGGTGCTGCACTAGGTGAAAAAGTATCTGCATTTATTATTGGCGCAGAATCTGAAATTACAGCCGCTTACACATTAGGCGCAACACACGTGTATTACTTAGGTGAAAAAGATAGTCAAAAGATTACTGAAGACTATAGCCATACGATTGCACAAGTTATTGCTGAATATAGCGAAAGTAGCTTAGTCCTACTAGCTCCTACTAAACGCGGCAAAGCCATTGCTAGTAAATTAGGCGTGCAATTACAAGCTGGTGTTGTTAACGATGTAACCGAAATCAACGTTGAAAACGGTGTATACGCTAAGCATATGGCCTACGGCGGTTTAGCTATTGCTGAAGAAAAAATCAATAGCAAAGTAGCAATTATAACGTTGAGCAGCGGCGTATATGAAGCATTGCCAGCAGATTCTAGTCGCACAGGTGAAGCTGTAAACGTAGCTTTTATTGAGCCAGCAACAAGTATTACATGTATTGAGCGCCGAGCTAAGCAAGGTGAAAGCGTTGACTTGGGCAAAGCTAAACGCGTTATAGGTGTAGGTAGTGGTATTGGTAGTCAAGAAAACCTACAAGTCGCTAATGAACTAGCTGCACTTATAGGAGCCGAACTAGGTTGTTCTCGACCTATCGCTGAAACTGAAAAATGGATGGAACGCGAGCGCTACATCGGTGTATCTGGCGTAATGCTAAAACCAGAAATTTATTTAGCATTAGGTATTTCTGGTCAAATCCAACATATGGTTGGTGCTCTAGGTTCTCAGACAATTTTGGCTGTAAACAAAGATAAAAATGCGCCAATTTTCCAATATGCGGATTACGGTATTGTTGGTGATATCAACAAAGTCATGCCAGCACTTATTAGCGCTTTAAAAGCTTAACTGAAAAACAATTTATATCGTTATTTCAATCGCCTCCCGCTTTAAATTAGAGAGGCGACTAGCCAAATATATGTAGAGAGTGACGAGTATGTCAGAAGAATCATTTGACGCGATCATCGTAGGAGCGGGGCTTGCAGGCAGTGTTGCTGCATATGTTCTTGCGAAAGAAGGCGCAGACGTTCTAGTTATTGAACGCGGCAACTATGCTGGTAGCAAGAATATGACTGGAGGCCGTTTATATAGCCACAGTTTAGAAAGAATTATCCCTGGTTTTGCTAAAGAAGCGCCAATAGAAAGAAAGGTAACTAAAGAAAAAGTGACCTTTCTAACCGACGATACTGGCGTCACTCTCGATTACCACAACGGTCGAGAGCAAACTGCAATTGAAGAATCTTACACCCTATTAAGAGGCGACTTTGATCAGTGGTTAATGGGTAAAGCTGAAGAAGTTGGCGCTCAATTTATCAGTGGTATTCGGGTTGATGAAATCTTAGTCCAAGATGGCAAAGTCATCGGCGTGAAAGCTGATGGTGATGAGCTAACAGCCAAATCAGTGATTTTAGCTGAAGGCGTTAATCCAGTTCTTGGAGAGCAACTAGGAATGGTTAAACGTGTTAAATCTGATGCTATGGCTGTTGGAGCAAAGGAGTTAATAGAGCTACCAGAACAAGTTATTCGAGATCGTTTTAACCTTAATGACGATGAAGGTTGTGCTTGGTTATTTGCAGGCTCTCCCGCCAATGGCTTAATGGGAGGAGGCTTCATTTATACTAACAAAAGCTCAGTTTCATTAGGCATCGTTTGTGGTTTACATGATATTGGAAGTTCAAATAAAACTGTACCGCAAATGCTTGAAGACTTTAAAAACCACACCATGATTAAACCTCTTATCGAAGGTGGCAAGTTGATTGAATATTCAGGTCATGTAGTACCTGAAGCTGGTATTCATATGGTGCCGAAACTGGTTGATGATGGCGTATTAATTACCGGTGATGCTGCAGGCTTTTGCTTGAATATCGGCTACACAGTCCGCGGCATGGATCTAGCTATCGCTTCGGGTGAAGCTGCAGCAAAAGCTGTACTTGCTGCGCGCGAGAAAAATGATTTCAGTGCCCAAGGTTTGTCTTCTTATCAAACATTATTAGAAGATAGTTTCATCATGAAAGATCTTAACTTGTACAAAGAGTTACCTAAGTTCATGGAGAACCCACGCATTTTTAATCAATACCCTAAAATGGTTGCTGACATCATGCAAAGTATGTTCACTGTGGATGGCAGTCCATCTCAGCCTATTAGAAAAACTCTCATGAAGCACTGTAAAGAAGTCGGCTACATGAATCTAATAAAAGATGGGTTTAAAGGAGTCACTTCAATATGAATAAAGTAGTTAATGTCGATGTAAAACTTGGAGCTAACAAGTTTCATGTGGATGAGGGGCATGCGCACATTATCCTAAAAGATAACCCTGACCTAAATGAATATCGTAAACTTGTTAATGCTTGTCCTGCAGGGCTTTATAAATTAGAAGATGACGGAACAATAAGATTCGATTCAGCGGGATGCTTAGAATGTGGTACATGTAAATTTCTCTGCGGTGAAACCATTTTAGAAAAGTGGGAATACCCTAGAGGTACATTCGGCATAGAATATCGCTACGGATAAAAAACATAATTAACTTAATATAATTTAGGGTTGGGATATATATTCCGACCCTTTAGTCGTATTTAAAAAACATATATTTGTTGCTACTTCACAAATGTAAAACCTTTATTAAAAAATATAAAAAAACACCATTTAAGTCACCGTTTTAATAATTTTACCGAGTACTATTAAATTTAAGTTTATAAAACGTACAAAATGGAGCTGGCACCTCCATATAATAAATAAACCATAAGTCTCTAATAATTTGGTGGTAATTCGTATGAAACCAAGAACTAACTTTGATGATATGGAGTTTACTCCATTGCACAAAAAAATAATGCTTTGGGGTAGTGGTGGACCTTTTTTAGATGGGTATGTATTAGTAATAATTGGCCTAGCACTTCAACAACTAACACCTGCCCTAGAGTTAGATGCACAATGGATCGGATTAGTTGGAGCTGCTACGTTAGCCGGGCTCTTTATCGGTACAGCATTATTCGGTTATGTAGCCGATATATTTGGCCGAAAATTGATGTTCATGATAGATATCATTGCTATCGCAGTACTCTCCTTTGCAACCATGTTCATCTCCTCACCTATTGAACTAGTAGTTATGCGTTTTTTGATAGGTATTGTTATAGGTGCAGACTACCCTATTGCGACATCAATGGTTGCCGAATTCTCACCAACTAAAAAGCGAGCCTATACAATGGGCTTTATTGCTGCAATGTGGTACGTCGGAGCTACAGCAGCAAACATGGTTGGCTACCTATTATACGATGTAGAAGACGGTTGGCGCTGGATGTTTGGCAGCGCATTAATTCCTTGTCTAATAATACTTCTTGGCAGATTTCATCTTCCAGAGTCACCAAGATGGCTGCTAAAAAAAGGTCGTATTAAAGAATGTAAAGAGACAATGGAAAAGTACTTTGGTCCTAATGTTGATATAGCACATGAATCTGCAGAGCAAACTAAATACAGTAAACTTTTCGAGCCAGTTTATTTAAAAAGAATTCTATTCATTGGCTTTATTTGGACCTGCCAAGTTATTCCAATGTTTGCCATCTATACTTTTGGCCCACAAATTATCGAGCTCCTCGGCTTTACTGATGGCAAGGATGCAGCCTTAGGTAATATAGTGATCAGCCTCTTCTTCATGGCAGGCTGTATTCCGGCTATGTACTGGCTCAACTCTATAGGCCGCAGACCATTATTAATTGGCAGTTTTGGCATAATGACTGCTTCTCTAGCACTACTAGGGATAGTACCTGATCCTAGCATTTGGTTAATTATTGGCGCTTTTGCTACATATGCCTTCTTTTCTGGCGGTCCGGGAATATTACAATGGTTATATCCAAATGAACTATTTCCAACAGAGATCCGCGCATCAGCCGTCGGTGCTGTAATGTCATTTAGTCGAATTGGTACCATTATTTCAACCTATGCACTACCGATTTTCATGGCGAATTATGGTATTTCTCCAACATTATTAGTGGGGGCAGCTATTTCATTATTTGGTTTAATTATCTCTGTATTTATGGCTCCAGAAACTAAAGGTTTAACTTTAGAGACAACAAGCTCAGCAGCATTCAAAAGTAAAGGTAAAGGTAAAGGTATAGCAACGAACACCTAATAAAGACTAAGGGGGCTGCCCCCTTAATCTAACTCCAATTATTTATTAATTTGCATCTAAAAAATCATATTTAAAACTTAAGGAGTTAATATTTGAATAAACCAGTTATATATCCATGAAATAAACTTAAAAACAAATATAAATAATTTACTTACCTATATAAAACACTGGGATAACACGATCATGAACACAAATAGAAAGTTCTACCTTTCATTAATTGCAAGTGCACTCACACTCAGCACTTTTAATACCCTTGCTGCGGAGCAGGAAGAAGATGGTATTAATATCCATGGAGGCGTACGTGTAAATTATGCTTATAAAGATTATAGCGAAAGCTCAAAAGATAAAGCTGGGGATTTTACCTTTGATATGGCGTCTTTGCGCTTTGATGCAAAACACGGAAATTGGGGATTAAAGTCTGACTACCGTTTTACAGCTGATACTAACTATATAAAATTTGGTTATGGGTACTACAACTTCAATCCAGACTGGCAGTTACAATTTGGTATAAACAAGGTGCCATTTGGCAACCTAGGATATATTTCAAATAGTTATTGGTTTGGATTGCCTTACTATCTGGGTTTTGAGGATGATCATGATATCGGTATAAAAGCCGTTTACGAGCACAATGGTTGGCAAACTGATATGGCATTCTATAAAGGTGCTGAATATGGCCCTACAGAAAACAAACGTTATGCTGCAGATCTCTACAGCGGCACAATTAACGGAACTGAATACCATAACGAAGAGACAAATCAAGTTAACTTGCGCCAAACCTATAAAATGGAACATCAAGGTGGTTCAACGACCTTTGGTGCTTCTATTGAAGCTGGACAAATTTACAACTCGAAAACTGGTAACAACGGCGATAGATATGCTTTCGCTGCGCATTTAGACAGTACTTTCAATGGTTGGAATCTACAGTTACAAGCGATGCAATATGAGTTCGATGCCGCCGATAGCGCTGATAGTAATAAAATAGGTGTATCTGTAGTCAGCTGGCAATTTGAAGTGGCATCTAAAGGTCAAGTGTATAGTGCAAACATAGCTAAAACACTTCCGACAGACTGGGGAAGTATAAAATTCTACAATGACTTTGGTTTAATGACTCCCGATGTAGATGACGATAGCTATGATAATAGTATGCAAAATGTCATTGGCGCAGCTATAAGTGCAGGTCCAACATACACTCAGATTGACTTCATTATGGGTAAGAATATGACTTTCTCTACAGCTAACAACGACCACATAGGATTGCCTGAAGTTGGTGATGATTGGGATAAACGCTTCAACGTTAGCGTAGCCTACTATTTCTAGTAACTCCTCGCACAATTTGTGACGCTCACATTCCTACATGTCACTCGTAAAATGTTGATTTAGTCACCTAACCACAGCCTTCACTTAGTGAAGGCTTTTTTACGAGCATTACAAAGCGCTACCCAATATCTAGCCCATCAATTCAACCTCTACCCTATCAATACTGCAAAATGCTATTATTGGCATTAGCTAGACTTTATCTTTAACTCTGTAAAACCCATTGCGAGTTAACGATTTAATCAATATAGTTGCGCACTTTTTTAAGCCTCAGTTTAAGGTCGGTTACCATGTCATTGCCAAAAGATGAACTCCCTATCGATAACAGCCAACATCCAAGCGATTCAGAATATGAAGCGCCTGAGTTATCTATGGTTGAAGTGAGCCAATCCGTTGAGCAACTGACCAACGCAGAAGGTGAAGAGCAGGCAGAGCTTTTCGATGAAATGTTAGAAGAAGCAGAGCCAGGTACTGTGGCGCTGTTATTAGAGTCGTTACCGTTAGATGAGCGTTATGAGCGTTGGTCTCAAGTAGATAGCGATGAGCGCATTGCCGTACTAGATCTGATGCGCGCCGACCCGCGTAACGGCATTCTAGATGAGATGCCAGAGGCTGAGCTCGACTTATTGTTCTCGCAAATCTCACCTGAAGACTTGATTGAGTGGAGTGATACGCTATCTGATGCGATGACCGAACGTGCGCTATCGCAAATGGGCGAGCGCCAACGTCAGCACTATGATCGTTATGACCAATACTCTGAAAATGAAATTGGCCGTTACGCCGAACACCAATTTTTAGCACTAAACCTCACCTCAACCGTGTCTCAAGCACAGCGTTTTTTCCGTCGAATCAAGCTCGACTGTAACGATCATGTGTTTTTGCTCGATGATGACGACAAATACATAGGTAGTGTTCGCCGTCACGATGTATTTCGTGCCGCCCCAGAAGCGACTTTAGAAAGTTTACTATGGGAAGACAGTCGCTCAATTTTGGCAGATGCCAGCCTAATTGAAGCAGCAGAAGCAATTGAGCACAGTAACGAATTAGAAATCGCCGTCGTTGATACCAGCGGTATTATGATTGGCCGTATGACACTGCGCACCGCAACGGCACTGGTGCGTGAACACTATGAAGCGCAGTTAATGGCAACCGCAGGTATGGATGAGGACGACGATCTGTTCGCGCCGATTACCGTAGGTGCTCGCCGCCGAGCAGTATGGCTAGGAATTAATTTACTGACTGCCTTTTTAGCTTCAGCCACCATTGGTTTGTTTGAAAATGTATTAGAAAAGGTTGTCGCTCTAGCGGTATTAATGCCGATCGTAGCCTCAATGGGCGGCATTGCCGGTAGTCAGTCATTAACCCTGATGATCCGCGGTATGGCAATGGGGCAGATCTCTTCGGGTAACGTAATGTCGTTACTCAAAAACGAACTGGGTATTGGTATTTTAAATGGTGTGCTTTGGGCCACTGTCATCGGTCTTATTGCCGGGTACTGGTTTAACGATCCAATAATGGGCACTGTAATTGGCGCGGCTATTTTAATTAATATGGCGGTTGCGGCAATAGCCGGAGTGATGGTGCCGATGATCCTGCAAAAGATGAATCAAGACGCAGCGCTATCGGGCTCGGTTATTCTTACCACTGTTACTGATGTTGTCGGCTTCTTCTGCTTCTTGGGCCTAGCCTCAATTTTGTATTTATACTAACAATTGGATTTTCTGAGCACAGAAACTACAAAGCCTAGCTAACAGCTAGGCTTTTTATGCTCACTATTCGTTCTTTTGTTGTTTCTCTTGCGGCACCAATCTCACCGGCACTCCCAATTTAACTAAATAATTGAGAATATATCGACCACTCCAAGCCCAACCACTTAATGAAATGAGATGATTATCCACTCCAATCAGCTTTATATCACCATCAATGTATAAACCTGGTGGCCCAACATCGTCCTCTCCAGCCTGAACATCGGCGTGACTAATATAAGCGATTTCGGCGCATGATATCTTTCTCGAATCATGACCATTTATGCCGGGGATTAATAACCAAAACTTCTCTTTGGTAACACAAACCGCCTTAAACGTGCCAAATCTTACTTCGCTACAAAAAGTAAAAATACACGCTAAGCAAGGCAATGCTAAAAAAACAAACATTATACACATCATAAAAACTACACCGAAGTCAGACATACCTTCAGTGCGAGTAACAATATCACCAAATTTATTGCGATAACGGCCTACAGGAAACATAAATTTAAATAGATCAGGCAGCCAACAAACGTAAACGTATAGGCCGACAAGCCCAAAGCAAAATGACTTAATACTATTACGCCACGATTTTTTAGTCAGCGTATACCCCGGCGTTATGGATAGATGCTGATTTAACTGTGCAATAACCGTTTTGGCATCATCACCTTCGAACGGATCTTCCTCAAGCGAGATAGTGCCAACAAACACAAGCTCTCGCAGTTTAGCTTCATCTTGCTCGGTTAAAACCTCCGCTGGCAGGGGTAATGTTTCAGCGGATCGGTTAACCAAATAAATATCAAACCTTTGTAGTAACAAGCAATTAGACTGCTTATTTTCGAGCAGTAAATACTGCTCGGCCAAAGGTAAAACAAGCTCATCTAGGCGCTGCAACCGTTTGTAAACCAATACAGATAAGCAAACTTGATAAGCCACAATGACCAGCGTTAATGTGCTGATATTTGCCAAAGCATAGATATTGCTAACAGCAACAATCAAGATGAAACAAGCAAATACCCATTTATCAAAGCCTGATATTTGCGCTGACTTTGATACCCGTAGCGCGCCATCTTTCAGGTAAATCTGTTGGCGTAACTTAGGTTTAAAAACAAAACTGACAATCACATAAAGCGTTGCGAAAACCGTTAGCACCAGTGAGATAGCCTGAGCATCATAAAAACACGCACCAATTAGAAAACCTAAACCAATCACTAACGAGGCTTTTTGAAACATGCTTCGTGTAAAGGGGGTGAGGACTGTGTCTTGAATAATGGCTCCTGTGTTCACAGCATCTCCCACGCTTATCCGATTGGCGCTATGGCATCAATTAACTGACTCAAAAAGGCAGATTCATCTTGGATAAAGCTATTTTTCTTATGCTCTATTAGTGTCACTTGGGGCAATTTGGCGGTTAAAATTTGATTCATCAACTCTCGTTCTGACGGATATTGATAAAAGAGCTTGCCCGTTACATAAGCGTTATCTCGCTGCCACTCAGCGAACGATATTGAAAAGCCAGCCCCTGTTGGCACACTGATTTGTGCAAATAACTCAGGGTCAATATAGCGAGCGAAGTTATAGAGGCCGTGTAATTCGACTGCAAAACATTTCTCAAGTGCGCCATATACTCGGCTGCGGGCAAAACCAAGGCTAGCTTGCTGCAATGCTTCGCTCGCGCGGCTACTATCACCTTGCATCAAGGCCACTAGAAAATGTATAACCGCAGCATCCAACACTGGCAGCTTCTTTTTCAAAAACTTTTCAGCCAAAGCTAATACGTCTGTTTGTTTAGCTCGGTCCTGATAATACAGTGAAGTAATGAGGTTCAGCGCGGGGGCGTTGTAGTAGGGATACTTGCAAAATGGTAAATCTGCTGGTGCAAATGACTGAATAATTTCGAAATCATTACAAGCAAAGGCCGCCACTATATTGTGATAAAAACTGCTGTGGTCAGTACCACCAGCGGTTATTGCACTCGATAATAGTCTTTGCCTTGTGGACTGAAAAATAACGTCATTAAGCATCTGGCAATCTTGGGTGGTGAACGCCTGATAACATCCAAATAGCTCAACCGGCTGAGTATCTCGCAGACATCTCGCTACCGCCTTTGACAAGTCATTTCGATTTGCAAATAACTTAACCGTGTCTTCTGGCTCAAGTTCAACGCAATACAATTGCTGCAATTCATTCCATGAACGGGTGTAAGGATAAGTCTCAGAAAAACGTTGCAGGCGCTCTTCGGCGAGTTTGTTATAAAGAGTTAAATACTTTTGGGCGTTATCCATAATAATCTCAATCCCTCACCCACTATGTCGATGTAGCAGCGAAATCAGCAGGGACAAAATCGATGCCACTGACACCGGCTTGCTCTAGAGCAAATTTGACTCGCTCATTGACATAATAAACTAGTTTGTAATTCGATAGAGTGAAGCAGTCATGAGTGATTGTGGTACTCAAAAGCCGCAGTTTATCAAGCTTTTCACTCGAAACCTTAGCATAGCCACCAATCACCTCTTTAAAGCGTTTGGCATTAGATGCTACAGGATCAAGTAGATCATAATCCGCGATGCAATTCATAAATGCAAAACAGTGGTCAACCGTGTCAGCGTGCACCTCAACAGGCACAAACTGTAAACCGCTAAACTGATTTTCTAAGAAGATTTGCTGCACTTTTTCGCTCGCTAAAAAGCCAATACCGAGTTTTAAAAAGTCAGACATTGCCCGGCCTTCATAAAAAGTATCTAAGCTGACAGCTGGCGGTGTAGCAAATGATTTAGGCTCTGTGTGATAAAAGTTAAGCTGCTGAGGTTGCTGCTCAGTGAAGCTCGCTTCGTCAGGCTCAAAAACTGCGGACAACAAATAATAATTCATAAGTAAACGTACTCAACAACTACTTTCAAATAAATGGTCTCTGATAATGCCATGTAAATCAATAGCATTTACTTATCAGAACTGCGCTAACTTGCTATCGAAAAGCAAGCTCTCCCAACCACTCAATTTCGCTATTAGCCTAGTAACTACTGCGATTTAGGTAGTAAAAAGCCCCTTCTTAACAAGTTTAATAAGGGGCTTTCTTCAACAATATCGCTAGATTGATTGTCTTACTAAGTTGTCATTGCTGCTTTCACGTAAACATCGAAACGATTTTTCTTAGTGGCAATCACCATGCTAGGTTTTGCACCATCTAAATCATCGGCATAATCGGGACGTTTAACCACTACGCGCTTTGTAGCGAGTGCCATAGCCGGTGCTAACAAACCATCGGCATCAAGATCGGCGCCAACTAATGACTGAAAAACCCGCATCTCTTTTTTCACTAATGCTGACTTTTCGCGGTGCGGATACATAGGATCTAAATAAACCACGTCGACTTCGGTACTTGATGCTTTAGCCGCATCAGCTAGCGAATCAATACTTGAGCCATGAAACAAGCTCATACGCTCACGCATCCAATCGCCAATCTCAGCATCTTCATAGGCGCGACGTAAACCATCTTCTAGTAAGGCAGCCACTACTGGATGACGCTCAACCATCAATACCTTACAGCCTAAGCTTGCCAGTACAAAGGCATCACGGCCAAGGCCTGCAGTGCCATCAACCACGGTAGGCGTTACACCTTGCTTAAGACCGACCGCTTTAGCGATTGATTGACCACGACCACCACCAAACTTACGCCGATGCGCCACAGCACCTGTCACGAAATCCACCGAAATGCCCTTTAATTTAGGCTCATCACGCTTGATTAATGTCAGTACATCGTCTTCAAATATCAGTTCAAACGCGGCATCGGGATCGTAAACAAGTCCCCAGCGTTCACTGGCGGATTCAATTGTTGGGTAATGGCGATTAAAGAAAATGCTGGTCACAATTAGGCTCTAGTTAGAAATACTGACAAAGTGATGATACCACTACACATGCCGAAACCATATCTACCACTTTAGCCTCTAGTAATGATTTCAGGGCTATTTTGAACAATTTTGCAGCTCAAAAACCCTCAAAACAGCTCAAATCAACTGAAAAGCACCTAAAAAACTTCAAGATAACTATAAATAGGTAGCTGTTCACATCCTAGCCGATCTGCTTAAGGCACACTTTTTCCGCCGTTGATAAATCAACTGGCTCTAAAAAGAAATAAGCAGGATAAAAATGATGATGACTCCAAAAACTTTAAATAAGAAGCTGTGTTATGCCACGCTACTTGCTGCATGCTCAATCGGTATGACAGCCTGTTCTGGTGATGACGGTAAAGACGGCGAAGATGGTCAGCCTGGCGGCAACACCACCACGCAAGCTGAAGTGCTAACACTAACCCTGACTAGCACTACAATTACCGATAACGTGTTGAGTATCGATTTCAGCGCCGAGAACGAACTGGCGATTCCAGTGATAAAAATCGCCGCGATTAAAGTCAATGCCGCGCAGTTACTGCCACAAATTGAAGGCGAGCGCTCACAATGGCAAAAGCTAGCTGGTGAAACCTGCTCACCAACTAAAGGCTGCGAAGGCACTTTAGTTGATAACATGGATGGTAGTTACCGCTACACCATGAATGCACCGCTATCTATGGGCGATGTAAGCCATAACAGTGACTTCACTCAGCGTGTTCTATTTAGCGTGTTAGCAACAGACAATATTCCAGCTACTGAAGTTATCTCTGACTTTAAAGTTGATGGTAGCGAAGTCACTGACAACCGCGGCATTATCGATGGTAGTTCATGCTTGAGCTGTCACGACGATATAGCCTCAATTAAACACGGCGGCGCTAACATTGAGAACTGTGCAAGCTGCCACACCAGCAACAACATGGACAACCCTGCTATGGTTTGGCCGGTATTGGCGCACACTGCCCATATTGGTATAACCCCACAAGCACTAGGCAACTGCGCAAGTTGTCACGCTAAAGAAGTCAGTGACACTGAGCTACAAGCCACTAACTGGAACTTAGTACCGACTCGTGAAACCTGTTCTAGCTGTCACGACATGACCACCAATCCAGTTTACGATCACAGCACTCAGCCAGATAATGGCAACTGTTTAACTTGTCACTCACCTGAAAATACTTATGAAGTTCATTTAAGTAAGTCAGAAAAAGCCGTAGCGGAAGATGAGCGTAACATCGTCAATATCAGCCTTGAAGAGGCCAAACTTGTTGAGCAAAATGGTGAACATTACGCTGAAATTAGCTTTGCCCTGCTTGATCGCCAAGGCGAACGTATTAGCGTAGCGAACAACAACCCAGCCGACGCTGATTGGATTAAGAACCTACAGCTATATGTTAACTGGGGAACCTCTGTCGACTTCACCACCAGCCGTGGTTACAGTATTTTCGTTAAGAGTAATAAGAAAGACATTACTCAAGACGGCAGTGGCAACACGCCAGCAGGTGAACGTGAACGTACACCGCTACACGGCTCACAAGACAATGTGTTTACTTACCTAATGGGTCCAATTGTTACTCAGGACGCTATCTCAGGCGACTTGATTGATGATGCAGGTTTTATCACTAACCGCTTTATTTACTGCTTCGATAGCGCGCAAAATCTAGTGAGCTGTGATCAAGCTGGCCACACTAAAAATGCTGAAGCAAACAAGCGTTGGTTCTTTGATAAAAATGGCCTAACTGATGCACCTGAAGCAAAGCGTCCGGTGATTGTGAGCAACAAAACTTGTGGTACTTGCCACGGTTACGATGAGTTTAACGATAACACTGAGCTAGCTTGTCGCAACTGCCATAGCCGCAAAACAGAGATCAACAAAGAGCTGGCCGATACCACTTGTTTCTCAGGTCATGACCACGATGAATTAGATGAACATATTCGTCCGTTTGCAGAGCGCGCTATGATGCCAGGCGGCAAGCCAGGCTTCTTAAGTTCTACGGCTGACATCGTTGACCCATGTTTAGCGTGCCATAACCCGAACACGCCACCAACTCAGGCGATTCGCGAAATGCACACTAAACCAAGTGATTGGGATTATGTTGAGCAATTAACCGTGAGCCACCCTGACCACAAAGTATGGATGCACTCACTGCACACTAACCAACGTGCCACTCAAGATCGCGAAAACGGTGTACGTAACATTGAGTTCCCAGCAGACACAGCCAACTGTTACCGCTGTCACGAAGGCGACACCTTTGGCGTTGACCGTTTAACAGCTGTGGGTCGTCCACTAGCACTAGATTTGGACTACAACCCAGACTCACGTGCTCACCCAGCTACCGATATCACGGTTGATGCTTACACCTCACCCGTTTCAGCAACTTGTTACGCTTGTCATGCTAAGCAAGAAGACGCTAACGGTAAGATGGTGATCAATAAAGCCGTCCGTGCCCACATGGAGCAAAACGGCGGTCGATTCGGTGTTGCAGCCAACGAGCTACAAGTTGAAGCGTGCGCTGTTTGTCACTCGTTAGACAACCTTAAACAGGTGCATAACCTTTAAGGTTAAGCCAAAAAGTAATTGATGTCCCTGCAAGTACATCAAGCAGCCCGGCGTTTCACGCTGGGCTGCAACTTTTATAGTAATCACAAATATTCAGCTGCTCGCCCACAAAGTGACGGGCTTAAATTGAGAGTTTATATGCACAAATTGACTTTCTCAGGCCGCAATAATAGTTGAGCTAGGCAGCAAGCAAGCGAGAAATCAGGAAGTCGATCAAAGTTTACAGGCTTAGATTTCCACCGTAATAAACCTCAGAATATACTCAATTAGATATCTGTTTTATTAGAGAATACCCGTGCAACTAACGTCAACGCTAAGCTTAAACGTGGTTCAGCAATATTTATTTGATGCTGAAGACTCGTCACGTATCGAACTCAGCTTCGCCGAGACTGCTGTGCTACAACTGATGCTTAAGCATCAAGGTACGCTAATTACCCGAGAAGCCTTGCTAGAAGCTGGCTGGCACGACAGAGTTGTTTCAGCATCGTCATTACAGCAATGCATCAGTGTGCTACGTAAAAAGCTGGCCAATTACCCAGAAGTCGAACTAAAAACCATTCCAAGACACGGCTATGTGCTGCACCTTACAACGCCAAGCCAAAGCAATCATCGCTTTAAAAAACCAACAGCAGCGCTACTGTTTGCCGTAGCGGTTATCGCGTCAGTTATCTTACTTAGTTACACCTATTTAAATCACCATCAAGCGCCCTATAACGAAAACTTAGTGAACAGCAAACTCAGCAACGTTAGCGGTAATATGCGAGTGTTTACCCCAACTGAACAAGTGCAACTATCTGCCGAGCTAGCCAATAAACGTCTTGCAAATCAGATCAGTAACGAGCCTAACTGGCAAGCGCCATTTACTAGCTTTAGTAGCTTTGCACTGCTCAGCGACAAGATGGACAGTTTTGCCATTTGCCCTGACTACCAGCAAGAACAATGCAGTGGTAAACAGTTAATCAACATCAGTAGTGAAACCAAGCACGGTAGCCAACTCGAGTTATCAGACTTTCTCACCACTAAGATTAGAATGGAGCAAAAAACCTATAACAAGCTAGAGTTACCTGAGCTAAAGGCTCATCAAGGCGATTTAAAAGAGCAGATCTATCATGGCGATCTGTACTTTGCGATTGATGATCACCGCCTTGTTCGTAGCGACATTCGTATCTCATTGGTCGATCTCACACCTGATAGCGGTATATTTTACTTTGCAGCCTGTATTACAGATGAAGACTGCTACACCACGCCAATCCGCTATGAAGTTCGCGGTCAGTTCAAGCGTACCAGCGAAAAATGGCAACAACGCACCGTTGAGCGCTTTGATATTGAAGTCAGCAAAACCACCCTTTCATCGCCTAATGCATTGTCTGATACTGCGCAAATCATCTATCTTGCCCTCAGAAAGCAGCATTTAACCCAAGAGCAATTAAGCTTCTACCGCGTCTATCAAGATGATGGCACCGCCATCTGGCAGCTGCCATTGGTAGAAAACAATATGATGTGGATGCAGCGACAAACCCTGAAGCTGTAAGCGGCTATTTGCCTTATCTAGCTTGTCGATTAACACTCAGTTCTGCACATCCGTGCGGTTTGGGTATATAATCAGCGTTCTTTCCATCTTTGGTTTTAAACGCAATGTTAAGTTATCGTCACGGCTACCACGCTGGCAATTATGCCGATGTTCTCAAGCACGCAATTTTGCTGCAAGTTCTTAAACTCATGCATAAAAAAGATAAGCCAATGGCTTATATCGACACCCATGCAGGAGCTGGCGGTTATGCGTTAACTGACGAGTTTTCAAAGAAAACCGGCGAATACCTAGATGGCGTAGCCAGACTATGGGAAAGAACCGACTTACCAGAGTCGCTAGTGCAGTACATTGAAGATGTAAAACACTTCAACCAAGGCAAACAAGAGTTAGAGTTTTACCCTGGCTCGCCAGCATTTGTAGATATGAACATGCGTGAAAAAGATCGCATGGTATTGCACGAACTACACGGCACTGACTATTTAACCCTTGAAGAACAATACACTGGCGATCGCGCAGTTCGTGTTATCAAAGGTGATGGCCTTAAAGGTCTAATTGCTGCCGTGCCGCCACTTGAGCGCCGCGGCGTGATTTTGATCGATCCAAGTTATGAGATCAAAACTGACTACCAAGATGTGGCCAAAGCAATTATCAAAGCCCACAAACGCTTCGCCACTGGCGTATACATGCTGTGGTATCCGGTTGTTGATCGCGAGCAAACCGAAGGCATGCTGAAATTACTTGCTGAAAGCGGCATTAAAAACCAATTACGTATCGAGCAAGCAATCAAGCCTGATAGCAATGAATTTGGTATGACAGCAGCAGGCCTGTGGATCATTAACCCACCATGGCAGCTAGATACTACCGCTAAAGAGATGCTGGATTATCTAGAGCGTCGCCTTGGCCATAACGGTGGCAAGACTATCGTTAAGCAAGAAGTGCCAGAATAACTCACTTCAACAGTCGTCTTAGGTTTCATCAAAGCCCACGTTTTAACGTGGGCTTTTTGTTTATCGCCATTCGCAACTACAGACACTCTTGAGCATCATTACCCTGACGAGCAAACACGCCCAAAATGGCATTGATGACCCCAACCTCAGTATCTCTATTATTCGCTGATGATTCCGAACTACCGCCAATCACTTGCCGTTGCTCTCTCTGCTCAGCATTACTATGTGCGCCACTAACAAAGTCACAGCCAGCATTAGCAGCTGTGTTTGCTGAACACCCCGATAATGCAGCGCTGAGCAGTATTATCATCACAATCCTTTGTACTAGCTCTAGCATAAATCCTTGTCCTATTTATTCAAAAATCGACTCCATCAGGTCGCTTTAAAATGCACCTGCTGCGCCGGGGAAAACTACCGGACTTGCATTGCCATTGGCACTCACACTAGCAACACCAAACAGGTAATTATCGATCACCATATTGTTTAAGGTGAATGAATCGACTTTGCCGACATAACGGCTATGGGTCCATTCAGGCTCTGTAGTTAAACGCCAATATACACGGTAACCAACCACATCTTTAGCGTCACTTTGCTGCCAACTCAGTGTGGTATTAGCTGACACTTTACCCGCTATGGTCACTTCGCTTGGTGGCGCTGGTGCCCATGCCATTGAGGCTAAACTAATCGCATTAAGCGCAGTGAGCTTGGCATTAAAATCAAAATCGACCCCCTCAATTACATCACCATAAGCAATGCCATTTTCGACGCGAATATCTTGATGCTGACGGTCATAGTGCTCGTTAGTTTCCATGATCCGCACCGCAGGCAAGCCTGCTTTATTGAAGGGTAAATGGTGACCACCGCGACCGAATCTGTCTAAGCGGTACACCAACATTACATCTAGGTTTGTCATGTATTGGTCGGCTAATGTTTTGATCTTACGAGCAAGATTGCGAGATGCTGAATCATTCTCACCACCACTAAAATAACGCTCTTTAGCTTCATCGGCAGTTTCGGCAATACGCACTCCTTCAGAAAACACCCGCACCGAGCGATTATCAATAACACCGTTAATTCCGGCGATATTGCCTATCATGTCGTTATTGAGCACAGCCTCTACGCGCCAGTTTTTATCTTTTGCATACTGAGCGAGAGTTGCTCCGCCATACAAGCCTTGCTCTTCACCCGACAGCGCCGCATAAACAATGGTGCCTGCAAACTGATACTGCGACAGCACTCGCGCCGCTTCTATGGCACCAGCCACGCCAGAAGCGTTGTCGTTAGCGCCGGGGGATATCGCTTTAGCATTCATCACATCGGTTACCCGTGAATCAATATCACCACTCATCATTACCACACGTTTTGGGTCAAGCGTGCCACGCTGAATAGCAATAACATTCACCACTTCAGTGGGATTAGGGATGCGTTTACCCGTTACAGTATCGCTTAAACTAATCACCTCTAAACAGCCACCGCAGTCTTTAGATATTTGCTCAAATTCCGCATGGATCCAACGCCTTGCGGCGCCAATACCTTGAGTGTCAGACTCGGTTTCCGACAATGTATGTCGGGTACCAAAGCTCACCAGTTTAGCCACGTCTTGATGCAAACGGCTGGCGGAGGTGGCGTTGGCAATATCGTATAAACGCATATCTTCAGTTGAGGGAGCAGCAGTTAACCGTGCATCTTGGTTAGCAAAAGCGGCAATAGGTATTAACAGAGATAAAGCAGCCACGCTTGAGGTCACGCGGCTTTTGATTGAGGAAATAGATTGCATAATCGGCGCATTCTTTTGTTGTTATTTTAAACAACACAGTAGCAAAATCCGTCGCCTAAAACAGACCAAAGCAGTAAAGAATTGTTAATAGGTATGTCTATACACTTGGGCAGTAAACCTAAACCAATAAAGGTTAATGCAACACCGAGTGTAACTCATCAAACAACCAGTGCATCACCGGGCCGATTTGTTTATCGCGGCGGTTTACCACGCCCATTTCCACCAGCAATGGCTCGGTAATATATTCGGTTGAAAGCTCTTTTAGATCTTCAATGTACCAGTCTGATTTAGCGACATGCTCAGGCACTAACGCCCAGCCCACGCCTTGTAGCACCAGCGCAACGATGTAGTAATAACTATCTATATACCAATAGTTTGCAGATAAAGGCGGTGTTTGCGATTGCCCAGTAATATCACAAATAGCCAGCTGCCTATATTGCATCAGTTGCTCTAAGGTTGGCGCAGGATTAGATGCTAATGCATGGGTAGGGGCAACAACTAAGCTCTGCTTAAACTGACCAATCGACATAAAGTCGAGTGAGTCTGGCAGCATGGTTGAACTGTGGAACATAATACCGATATCGGCCCGCCCCGCATCGACCCACAGACCGATATCTTCTTGAGAGCCGTTGATAATGGTTAGCTTAAGCAACGGGAACTGAGTTGAAATTCGCTGAAACAGTGCCTCAAAAGCGGTTACAGGAACCGCTTCATCCATCGCAACTGTAAGCGTGACCTCTTCTCCAGACGTTACCGTCATCGCTCTGGCATTAAGACGTTGGCATTGCGCTAATACTGATTGCGCCTCAATAAACATCTCTTCGCCAAGTTTAGTCAGCACAGGTAGTTTGGCACTGCGATCAAACAACTCAAAACCAAGATCTGCCTCTAAGTTACTCACCGCGGTACTAATTCGCGACTGCGCCTTGCCCATTTTGCGCGCCGCAGCAGAAAAAGAGCCAAGCTTAACCGCATATACAAACGCGTTAAGCTCATCCAATGTCCAGTTCATCCACCCACCAACCTATATCAAAAACAGATAGTAACTAACTTTATTCAATCTCAAATACAGAGTAACTTGCCGGGCTTTATTGTTCAATATTGATATATCCATGCTAGATCCAAACATCGAAACGACACAAACCCAATCAATCGGCCGCACATTCTGGCGTTACACCTTGCCAGCCATTGCCGCCATGCTAGTTAACGGTTTATACCAAATCGTCGACGGGATTTTTATTGGCCATTACATAGGTTTCGAAGGACTCGCTGCAATCAATATGGCTTGGCCGGTGATCTACTTTATGGTGGGTTTTGGCATCATGGTCGGCATGGGTAGCGGTAGCTTGCTGTCAATTCAACGCGGTAAAGGCGACACCCGTGCAGCGCCAACTATTTTGACCAGCAGCCTAATGTTGATGCTAGGTTTGGCTGCTATATCTACCACTGTATTATACTTTTTCAGCACAGTGTTTTTAGAGGCGCAAGGTGGTGCAGACAATACCTTAGTGATGGCACAAGATTATATCGGCGTGTTTACTTGGGGCGCTCCAATTACCGTAATCGCTTCAGCTATTCCGTTGCTTATTCGTAATGATGAAAGCCCCAACATTGCCACCGGCTTAATGGTGTTAGGCGCTGTCATCAATATTGCTCTCGACTATTTACTGATCGGCGTATTCAATTTTGGCTTATTAGGCGCATCGATCGCCACCATCAGCGCACAAGCGGTTGTGTGTATTCTTGGCCTTATCTATTTTTGTTCGCACGTCAGTAGCATTAACTGGTCAGCTAAATTTAGCTGGTTTAATGGCGCTTTTGCGCAGCAAATTGTACTACTTGGCTCATCTAGCCTATTTATGTATTTGTATACCAGCTTTGTATTTGCCCTGCACAACCGATTATTCACTGAGTACGGCACACCGCTAACCGTTGGCGCATTTGCCATTGTTGGTTACCTTATGGTGCTGTATTACTTAATCGCTGAGGGTATTGCTGAAGGTATGCAGCCGCCTGTGAGTTATTACTATGGCGCTGAACAGCATGAAAATATTAATAAAATGCTCAAGCTGTCGGTAAAGGTGACCTTAATTGCAGGTGCGAGCTGGGTGTTACTACTCAATCTATTACCTGAAACCATGGTTGGCTTGTTTAACAATGATGATCCATTGTTAATCGCAACGGCTGTTGAAGGTATTAAAATGCACCTGTTCGCCATGCCGTTAGATGGCTTTATTGCGCTATCTTCAATCTACTTTATGGCGACTAACCAGGGCGTTAAAGCACTAGTCATTGCCTGTGGCAACATGCTTATTCAACTACCATTTTTAATGATTTTACCTAAGTTTTTAGGGGTAAATGGTGTGTGGATGGCAATGCCGCTGTCTAACATTGCTTTGTGTTTAATCGTGGTGCCTATGGTGTGGTTGGATATTAAAACTCGCGCCAAAAAGGCCAATCAAGCTAAAGCAGAACAAGCTAAATCTGAACAAACTAAATCGGAACAAACTAAGTCAAACAAAGACGAGTTAAACCAAGCTGCCGTAGCACTATAGTCATCTAATACTTTAAATCATATTGCTCAAGCGTTTAGCCTCTTCGGTAACGCTTGAGCAGTATTTGCACCCGCTCCACATAGGCGCGGGTTTCAGAGTATGGCGGTACGCCATTATACTGCTCAACCCTTGATGCGCCGGCGTTATAAGCTGCACATGCCAAGGTAATATCACCATCAAAACGTTTTAGCAGCTGAGCGAGATAACGGCTTCCGGCAGCGATATTTTCTTGCGGATGAAATGCATCAACCACGCCTAACTCTTTTGCTGTTGCAGGCATTAACTGCATCAAACCTTGCGCACCAACTTTTGATATAGCTTCTGGCTTAAATGCTGATTCAGCATGGATCACCGCACGGATAAGTGCTGGCTCTAACTGGTAAGTATGAGCAGCTGCGGCAATTTGTTGCTTATATAATGAGGTAAATAGCGGGATTGATTGCCAGTTAATATTCGAGTCTGGTTGGCATGCGTAACAGTCAAACAGTAACACTTGGTAATGCCCTTGCTGCGGTGCATAGTCGCTGAATACTAGGTTGCCGTCTGCATTGCGATAGTGATAAACCTTTTCTCCCTGCTCAGCTTTAGCCACGTCAGAGCTCATTGATATAGGCTCCGAGTTAACGACTGATCGAGCTAATGCACTTTTATTTGCTGGCTTAGCAACAAAGTGTGGCTTACTGGTCTCTGCCACCACATTAGCTGACAATACTGCAAGCATGAGTCCCAGCCATCGAGTCATCATAATCCGTTCGACTGCTCTAATTTCAGTACATCAACTATAGCAAACAGCTGCTTCATCTCTCTATTTATCTGACTAAATTCATATTCAAAAGTCGCAGGCTTAAATATAGATGCCATTTCAAAGCGATCTTGTTTGCTACCGAGCATGATCAGCAATTTATTACGGTAAAAGGCACACTGGATCTTATTGCCAAAACTGGCAGACAAAGCCTGTAAACGCTCCATAAAGCTCACCGTTAACAGATAACGCGCCTCAATTTGGTCGCTGGAAAACACATCAAATTGTTTTTCAAAAATAGGCTCTTCTAGCTTTACTCGATCTAAGCTTTTAAACGAACCAGACAGGAAACTAAAAATATTCATAATGTTAGTTTTCTTGTCTCCTTTACCTCGTTCCCCTGTAGCAAAGCTGCGCTATTTCAAGAAATCAGCGGCATCCACTGGCGCTTTAGCAGCCTCGTCAGCTTCATAAAATGGCATCACCTTAACCTTGGCCATTGATGCGATAATCGACCCGGGAAAGATTTCAACAGCTGTATTTAACTCAGACACGGCCGAATTATAAAAACGACGAGCAGCAGCAAGCTGAGCTTCAACTTCGTTATAAGTTTGCATGGCTTGCAGCATAGTATTGTCAGACTTTAGCTCAGGGTAGTTTTCAACGCTGACCATTAGCTGTGACATTTTTTGATTTAGTTTTTCAGAGACTTGCAGATGCTGCTTAACGGAGTCGGGATCGACATCATCGTAGCCTTTAGTCGCTAACGTTCTAAGCTCGGTGATTTCAGTCAGTAAGGATTTCTCATGCTCCATGTATTTTTGGGCGATCTTGAGAATGTTTGGTACAAGATTCGAGCGTTTTTTAAGTTGAACATCAATACCAGACAAAGCTTCACGACCAGTATTACGCTTTTTAATTAAGCTCACATACCAAAGGTAGCCAACAATAATCAGTAGGCCTAACCCTAATAATATCCCTTCCATTTGTACTTCCTATTATTCTTTTTAATGGCAACTGACTCACCTTAGCCGCTGTAATTGGACAACAAGGGTAAAACCAGTTTCATTGTTATTGCCATACTGTTACTTATTTGAGTAACTAAATCCAGCTTATGTAAAGATTTATCCATTCTTTAAAAGCGTTACTTTTTAAGCACACATGCAAAAAACTCTCGCCACCTACCCTATAAGCTTATGTTTAAACGAACATTAATGGCTGACTTAGCTCATTTTTATATTTAAATAAGCAAAATTAGCTAGCCGTGCGTAAAATTTAACTTACAAATAATGTAACCAATTGAAAAATGATAGATATATAACGAATATAATCAGTGCTTTTTTGAACAACTTATTTCTCATCCGCGTCAATTTCGACTATTTATCAAGTTAAAATTTAAACTTAACTCCACTTTTATTTAACTTTGCTCTTACTCGGCTATTTATCATGGTTTATCTGCAAGCGTTAACCTAAATCAGCCATATAGAACAAATGCCAGCGGTTATGAGCATCATAAACCTATTCAGCAGCAGTACAGCTTGCCCTAGTTATAGTTATCCCACTCCTAACGGACAACTAATCCATTTATCCCCTTCGGACTCATTCATATGAGTCCTTTTTTTTGCCTGTAATTTAATTTTCTCTATATAGATAAGCACTTTGAAATATTCATCTATCTACAAAACACTGTGCGATTTTTATGTGTACTTAGTCGGTCAATCATTCAGCCTAGATACAGCTAGCACTAGTTATAGTAATTCCATTCCCAACGGAAATTGTTAATCAATCCCTTTTAGACTCATCCTATATGAGTCTTTTTTTTTGCCTCTAAATCTAGCCTGAATAATCCCATTATCTAGTTAAAAACCGCACTACAGCTCGATTTCTTATGTTTTTGTTATCTCTGCTAAATCGTTCGATTTAAGGTTTAATTAATTTTATTTATCCATCATGACACATAGGCTTAACAATAAATGCTCATTAGTAGCTACTCAGGCCACACATCAGTAGAATAATAAAAATAATAATTAATATTGAAGGAAGACCTTATGAGCTCCAATAACGGCGATAGCTTACCTTTGCCTGGTGACGTCCCCTCTGACCCCAACAATCAACCTAGCGGTTGGTTTGTTCGCTTCCTTAACGTTGTAGAAAGACTCGGTAATTTACTACCTCACCCTATTACGCTGTTTGCAATGTTCTGCGCTGCAGTCGTGGTTATTAGTGGTATTGCTGGATACTTTGAATTAACCGTTGTAGACCCACGCCCTGAAGGCGCTTCGGGCCGCAGCGCTGATGGCTTAATCCATGTTGTCAGCCTGATGAACGCCGAAGGTCTGCGGATGATAGTCTCCAACTTGGTGACTAACTTTACCGGCTTTACCCCGCTAGGAACCGTGCTTGTAGCCTTATTGGGTGTCGGTATTGCCGACCGTTCAGGCTTATTGTCTGCCGCGATGCGTTTGCTGGTTATGGGTGCATCTAAGCGCTTAGTTACACTCACCTTAGTCTTTGCTGGTATCGTTTCAAACACCGCATCAGAGTTAGGCTACGTGGTGTTAATCCCGATGGCTGCGATGATCTTCCACTCGTTAGGGCGTCATCCTCTAGCTGGCCTTGCAGCAGCATTCGCCGGTGTATCGGGCGGTTACAGTGCGAATTTATTACTGGGCACTGTTGACCCTCTGCTTTCAGGGATCACCGAAGCTGCAGCGCAAATGATCGATCCTGACTACTTAGTTGGCCCAGAAGTAAACTGGTACTTCATGTTTGTCTCTACCTTCTTGATCACCTTCTTAGGTGCATTCGTTACTGAGAAAATTGTTGAGCCAAAGCTAGGCAAATATGATGCTAGCGAAGCAACAATTGATCTTAGCGAACAGAAGATGGATACCGTCAGTGCCCTTGAGAAAAAGGGATTAAAAATCGCCGGCCTTGCGGTATTAGTGATGTCTGCACTACTGGCGTTAACCATTATTCCTGAAGGCGCACCTCTTAGAAATCAAGAGACGGGCTTAGTCGCTGGCTCGCCATTTCTAAAAGGCATTGTGGCGTTTATCTTTATCTGTTTCGCTATTCCTGGTCTGGTTTATGGCCGTGTAGTGGGCAGCATGAAGCGCGATATTGATGTCATTAACGCCATGTCTAGCAGCATGAGCAGCATGGGCATGTATATCGTTTTGGTGTTCTTTGCTTCGCAGTTTGTGGCTTTCTTTAAGTGGACTAATTTAGGTGCTGTGCTTGCGGTTTCGGGCGCTGACGCACTCAATGCAGTAGGCCTTACCGGCCCTTTAGTATTTGTGCTGTTTATTATGATGTGTGGCTTTATCAACTTAATGTTAGGCAGCGCTTCTGCCCAGTGGGCTGTTACCGCACCTATCTTTGTGCCTATGCTAATGCTAGTAGGTTACGCACCAGAAACCATTCAAGCGGCTTACCGAATCGGTGACTCGGTGACTAACCTGATTACGCCGATGATGAGCTACTTTGGCCTTATTTTGGCAGTCGCTTCACAATATAAGAAGAACCTAGGTATTGGTACGCTAGTTGCTACTATGCTGCCATACTCAATCGTGTTCTTTATCGGTTGGACCTGCTTCTTCTTCCTTTGGGTATTCGTAATTGGCTTACCTGTTGGCCCAGGCGCAGCAACCTACTACACGCCATAATAACCAGCGTTTACTCATTAAAATATAAAGGCCTAACTCTTGATAGTTAGGCCTTTTTCATCGCTACTCAGCAAAGAGTGGATACAGGAGACTCCCAGCAACTAGAGTCATTTTACAAGCCTATTTATCAAAGCCTGCCCAGCAGTAAGCATGTTTTTGCAGCAAAGCCGTGCTGCTGGTCACTATTGCAGCTTTTGCTTTATTAATAAGCGATCCATTTAAGGTTCAATTAATTTTGCTTATCCATGATGCCAGCACCTTCAATTTAATAGAAGTCAGCATCTTAGCGCCAATCAAACGCTATTCCTGCCGCAGATATACTCAAAGCAATACCAAAATAATTAAAAATAATAACAACATCTTGTAAGGAAAAATCCATGAGCAGTAATAACGGAGATCGCCTGCATCAGTCAGGCGGTGCCTCTTTAGATCCTAATAATCAAGTCAGTGGTTGGTTTGTTCGTTTCCTCAACATTGTCGAAAAACTTGGCAACCTACTGCCTCATCCTATTACCCTTTTCGCCATCTTTTGCGGTGCGGTTATCGTTATTAGTGGTATCGCCGGATACTTTGAATTAAGTGTGGTTGACCCAAGACCGGAAGGTGCAGCGGGCCGCAGTAGTGACGGTATGATCCATGTTGTGAGCCTGATGAATGCTGAAGGTTTACGTATGATTGTCTCTAACTTGGTGACTAACTTTACTGGCTTTACCCCGTTAGGCACTGTGCTTGTTGCCCTCCTAGGTGTGGGTATTGCCGAACGCTCAGGGCTATTATCTGCAGCAATGCGCTCATTGGTTATGGGCACATCAAAACGCTTAGTCACACTTACTATCGTATTTGCAGGTATCGTTTCTAATACTGCTGCAGAGCTCGGATACGTGGTGCTAATCCCGATGGCGGCGATGATTTTCCACTCGTTAGGGCGTCATCCTCTAGCGGGTTTAGCTGCAGCCTTTGCCGGCGTGTCGGGTGGTTACAGTGCCAACTTACTTCTGGGCACGGTTGATCCATTGCTATCAGGGATCACCGAAGCTGCCGCGCAAATGATTGATCCAAACTACACCGTTGGCCCAGAAGCAAACTGGTATTTTATGTTTGCTTCTACCTTCATCATTACCTTTTTAGGTGCTTTTGTTACCGAAAAAATCGTTGAACCTAAGCTCGGAAAATACGATCCGACTCAAGCGGCCAATGACCTCGGCGAAGCCAAAATGGAGCAAATTAGTGCGCTTGAAAAGCGTGGCTTAAAAGCTGCTGGGATCGCAATCTTAGTGATGTCAGTGCTATTAGCGCTGACTGTTGTGCCTGAGGGGGCTCCTCTTAGAGATCCAAAAACCGGATTAGTCTCTGGCTCGCCATTTTTAAAGGGCATTGTCGCCTTTATCTTTATCTGCTTTGCCATTCCAGGCTTAGTTTATGGCCGTATCGTTGGCACGATGAAGCGTGATATCGATGTGATTAATGCCATGTCTCACAGCATGAGCAGCATGGGCATGTATATCGTGTTGGTATTCTTTGCCTCACAATTTGTGGCTTTCTTTACTTGGACCAACCTAGGCTCAGTCTTTGCTGTCGCAGGTGCTGATGCGTTGCAAGCAATCGGCCTAACGGGGCCACTCGTATTTGTTATCTTCATCGCTATGTGTGGCTTTATTAACTTAATGCTTGGCAGTGCTTCAGCACAGTGGGCGGTAACGGCACCCGTATTTGTACCTATGCTAATGCTCGTCGGTTATGCACCAGAAACCATTCAGGCGGCATACCGGATTGGTGACTCGGTAACTAACCTTATCACGCCGATGATGAGCTACTTTGGCCTCATTTTGGCTGTTGCAACCCAATACAATAAGAACCTAGGTATTGGCACATTAATCGCGACTATGTTGCCATACACTATTGTGTTCTTTATCGGCTGGACTAGCTTCTTCTTTATCTGGGTATTTGGTTTTGGCTTACCTGTAGGCCCTGGCGCAGCAACCTATTACACACCTTAATTTTTAAGTTGTGAACAAAAGGCTTAGCTATTTAGCTAAGCCTTTTTCCTGATTGGTACTAGCCTTACTTCACAGCCACGCAAACCTTTACAGACTATAATAAGCTCAATACTCATCGAACATGCTCTGATAGTAATCAAAGCTATTACCTGTAGAACAAGTCCTCGCTTATGAAACTATTTATCGCTTCCGATTTACACGGCTGCTTATTGGCAACCGAAACTATGCTAGCTCGCTTTGAAGAGTCTAATGCTAATCATCTTATTCTCTTAGGCGATCTGTTAAACCACGGCCCGCGTAACGCCATTCCTGACGGCTATAATCCCGTTGCAACCGCTGAAGCACTTAATGCTTATAGCAAAATGATTATTGCTGTGCGTGGTAACTGCGATAGCGAAGTCGACCAAGCCTTGCTGCAGTTTCCCATCACAGCTAGCTACGCTCATGTGCTGCTACCGCAGATGCGTTTATTCTTAACCCATGGCCATATTTATCACCCAGACAACCTACCACCACTGCAAAGCGGCGATGGTTTACTCTATGGTCATAGTCATATTCCCGTGGCTGAATATCGCGATGATATTTTGCTATTTAACCCCGGCTCAACCACTATCCCTCGCGATAATGGCCGAGCTTCATACGGTTTGATTACTGCCACAGAATGTCAGGTTCACGCTTTAGATAGCGACGAGATTTTACTAAGCTGCTCGATACGCCTTAAAAGATAGGTGCTAGGAAAAGCAAAACATAGATCCTAGGGGAAAGCTAAGACAGAAAAGCAACAGTCAAAAATATCAGGCTCAACGAGTCCTTTATGACGTTGCTTTTTGGCTTTAATCTTTTCCTCGCAGGCGCGCAGCACCATCCTCGTAGTGAGCCTGCGAACGCCCTAGAATCTAGGTCCTATCTTTAACAACAAAAAGCCCAGCATTTGCTGGGCTTTTTAGTGTTAGCGAATGAACTAAGTTACCTTGAGGTTACTTGTTCGCTTTCGCGGCTTTGGCTTCTGCCTTAGCTGCTTTCGCTGCATCTCGTTCGCGCTTACTGAACATACGCTCAACAATGACGAAGAAGATTGGGATAAAGAAGATCCCCATAAAGGTCGAGCTCATCATACCGCCGAGTACCGCCGTACCGATGGCGTTCTGGCTACCAGAACCTACACCGCTACTAATCGCTAACGGCACAACACCTAGACCGAATGCTAGTGACGTCATTAGAATCGGACGTAAACGCACTCGAACCGCGTGTAGCGTTGCTTCAACTAGGCCAGCGCCTTTCTCATAGAACTCTTTGGCGAATTCCACAATCAAGATGGCGTTCTTGGTTGCCAGACCCACAGTGGTTAGTAGACCTACTTGGAAGAATACGTCGTTTGGCAAACCACGACCATTCATCGCAATCAAGGCACCGATAATACCTAGTGGCACAACTAAGATAACCGCAAATGGTACAGACCAGCTTTCATATAACGCCGCTAGAACCAAGAATACTACTACGATAGACAAGGCATATAGCATAGGCGCTTGGTTGCCCGATAGACGTTCTTCATAAGAAAGACCGTTCCACTCGATACCAAATCCTGGTGGCAGTTTCTTAACCATAGCTTCGATGTCATCCATCGCTGCACCGGTACTGTAACCTGGCGCCGTACCACCTTGAATGTTCATCGCTGGCAAGCCACCGAAACGTTCTAGACGTGGAGAACCGTATTCCCAAGTTCCTGATGCAAATGCAGAGAAAGGTACCATTTCACCCTTATCATTACGCACATACCAAGAATCGAGATCCTCTGGTTGCATACGGTATTCAGCTTCACCTTGTACGTAAACTTTCTTCACACGACCGCGGTCGATAAAGTCATTTACATAGTTACCACCCCAAGCTGTGCCCAGTACGCTATTCACTGAGTCAATATCAACACCTAAAGCACGTAGCTTACCGTGGTCGATATGAACTTGATACATTGGCGCATCTTCCTGACCGTTAGGGCGTACACCCACAAGGTTTGGATTCTGCGCTGCCATACCTAGCAACATGTTACGTGCTTCAACTAGCTTGTCATGGCCTTGACCATTCTTATCCTGCAAGTAGAAGTCGAAACCGTTAGCCGTACCTAGCTCAATAACCGCTGGCGGTACAAAGGCGAATACAAAGGCTTCTTTCATCCCCATAAACATGCCCATTGCACGGTTAGCCACAGATTGTACGTCTTGACCTGGTTCGCTACGCTCTGCCCAGTCTTTTAGACCAACGAAGGCGATACCCATGTTTTGACCGTTACCCGCGAAACTAAAGCCCGATACGCTAAATACAGACTTAACGTTAGCCGCTTCATCGTTCAGGTAAAAGTCTGTCACACGCTCAAGTACTTGTTTAGTCTCTTGCTGGGTCGAGTTCACTGGCAAAATAGCCTGTGTAAACAAGATCCCTTGGTCTTCGTCTGGTAAGAATGCGGTTGGCATACGCATAAAGATCCAACCCACAGCAACAGTAATCGCTAGGTACACCATCATAGTGCGACCTGTGCGCTTAATCATTGCAGCAACGCTAGCTTCGTAACGTGATGTTAGTGAGTCAAACTTGCGGTTAAACCAACCAAAGAAACCCGTTTTTGCATGGCTTTCGCCTTTAGCAATTGGCTTTAACATGGTCGCACAAAGTGCAGGCGTTAGAATAATCGCCACCATTACCGATAGCGCCATCGCTGACACAATCGTAATCGAGAACTGGCGGTAAATAACACCGGTTGAACCAGACATAAATGCCATTGGCACGAATACAGCAGAAAGTGTTAAACCAATACCGACTAGTGCACCAGTGATTTGGTCCATCGACTTCTTGGTCGCTTCAATGGGGCTTAGCCCCTCTTCTTGCATAACACGTTCAACGTTCTCTACCACAACAATCGCGTCATCTACCAGAAGACCAATTGCCAGTACCATTGCAAACATGGTTAGCGTGTTAATTGAGAAGCCGGCAGCGGCCAAAATGGCAAACGTACCCAGTAGAACCACTGGCACCGCAATCGTAGGGATTAGCGTTGCACGGAAGTTCTGCAAGAACAGGTACATGATCAAGAATACTAAAACAACCGCTTCAAGCAGTGTATGCACAACACCTTCAATTGATTTCTCAACGAATGGGGTTGTGTCGTATGGATAAACAACTTCCATACCGTCTGGGAAGAAAGGCTTAAGCTCTGCAATTTTAGCGCGTACACCTTCAGCTGTAGCCAAGGCGTTCGCACCTGTTGCTAACTGAATACCAATACCTGCAGCAGGCTTACCGTTGTAAAACGATTCAACCGCATAGCTTTCAGCACCAAGCTCAACACGCGCGACATCTTCTAGGAATACTTTCGCACCAGAAGTGTCAGCCTTAATGATGATCTTTTTAAACTGCTCAGCTGTTTGTAAACGGCTTTGAGCCGATACCGTAGCATTGAGCTCTTGGCCTGCTAAAGATGGCGCGCCACCTAACTGACCTGCTGAAACTTGAGCGTTTTGCTCACGGATTGAGGCAATAATATCTTGGCTTGTTAGGTTATATTGCGTCAGTTTTAATGGATCTAGCCATATACGCATCGCATATTGCGCGCCAAACAGCTCAATCGTACCCACACCAGGAACACGACTTAACGGGTCCTGAATGTTAGAGCCTACATAATCGGCAATATCGTTTTTATCAAGTGAACCATCTTGTGATACGAAACCCGCTACCATCAAGAAACCTGCACTCGACTTACTTACGTTAACACCTTGCGCCTGAACTTCTTGCGGTAACAGTGGCATTGCAAGCTGTAGCTTGTTTTGCACCTGTACCTGCGCGATATCAGGATCCGCCTCAGCGTTAAACGTTAGCGTAATTTGCGCATTACCAAAGCTATCACTGGTCGATGAAATGTAACGTAAGTGGTCAAGACCTGTCATACGTTGCTCAATAACCTGAGTTACTGAGTCTTCCATCGTCTTAGCCGAAGCACCAGGATATACAGCACTGATCACCACCGATGGCGGTGCAATGCTCGGGTATTGCGATACCGGTAAGCCCACAATTGAGAGCACACCTGCCAGCATCACAATAATAGCGATCACCCATGCAAAAATAGGGCGATCGATAAAGAAACGTGCCATAACTCTGCCCTATTTCTGTTGTGTTTCTGGTTTCTTATCAGCGACCAAAGGACCCGCCTTTACTGGTGCGCCTGGACGAATTTTTTGTAGGCCTTCAACAATTAGCTGATCGCCAACTTTCAAACCATCAAGAATACGCCATTGATTATCAATCACTTCTGCTGTGGTTACGATACGTGCGGCAACTTTGCCGTCTTCAATCACCATGGCAACCGCTTGGCCTTTAGTGTTACGAGTAATCGCTTTTTGCGGTACTAGAATCGCTTCAGGATCGGTGCCAGTATTTAGCACTGCACGTACATACATACCAGGCATTAATGTACCATCCGGGTTAGGGAACTCTGCACGAATAATCACTGAACCTGTATTTTCATTTACAGTCACTTCCGCGAACTGTAATACACCTGTATGGCCGTATGGTGTTCCGTCTTCAAGGATCAATTCAACATTCGCATTGGCAGCCGCTTCAATTTGACCACGCTTTAACTGAGACTTAAGGCGTAACATTTGTGCGCTTGACTGAGCGATATCAATATTGATTGGATCTAACTGCTGAATTGTTGCCAATGTTTGACTTTGATTTGCAGTAACCAATGCGCCCGGAGTGACATCTGACTTACCGATGCGACCAGAGATAGGCGCAGTAACTTTAGTGTACTCAAGATTAATCGAGGCAGTGTTAATCGCCGCTTTAGCAACCGTTACACGCGCCATTGCTTCTTTGTAAGCCGCATCAGCTTCGTCATAATCTTGCTGACTGATTGAATTTAGCTTTATTAGTTTGGCAAAACGTAATGCCTTAGCTTTAGCAGAAACTAATGCCGCTTCTGCACTGGTTAGATCCGCTTTTGCAGAAACCAATGCCGCTTCATAGGTAGATGGTTCGATCTGATATAAAGATTGTCCTTTTTCGACATCTCTACCTTCAGTGAAACCACGGGTCATAATAATACCACTCACCTGAGGACGCACTTCTGCCTCTAGGTATGCCTTACTACGACCTGGTAATTCAACCATAATAGACTGTGGTTTGGCAGCAATGGTGATAGCGCCAACTTCCATAGGTCCACGCTGCTGCGGTCCCTGCTCTGGTTTTTGCTCACAACCACTTATCCATAACGCCACACTTAAAACAGAGGCAATTTTCACTATTTGCCGCATGAGAACTCCTAATAAAAGCCATCTACTCGGTAATATTTTTTTTGAAAGCAGAAAGTGCCGTCAAACCCACCTTTGGAAGCATATTTTTTTGTCGAATATTTAACGCACCTTTATCTCATAATGGGCGCATGCCAACAAGAAAAATGCCCGTAAAAATTGTAAGCTAATGAAAATTTACGCACAAAATCAGTTATATATGTTTATAAATTGTTAACACAACAGGCTTCAACTCAAACATGTTAGTCTCGAGTTTATGCGCAACCTATTAAGATATAGACTATTAACATTGACTTAGCATTAATTTAAAACCCACTAAAAATGTTAATTAGTATAGGGATAAGCTAGGTACTTTATGGGTTAAATCCTATTATCGCCCACACTACAAGCCAGTATTCGACTTATATCTGCCAAGCTTCTGCCTGACTCCTGTTGCCAATGATTAAACACCTCTTGTACCTGCTGCATACCTGCTTTTGAACTAAAGCCATAGTCCACTAGACCGTGCGTTTTTAAATAACCTTGCACATCATTGGTTAGTAAGAAGGTATCTTTGCCCATTGAGCGTAAAAAATAAGGCCCGGTATTACCACCTAACCGTGTGCCTTTACGTTTTAACTCAGCCCACAAGCCCGTTATGTTGTTACTTGGCCAAGCCGCTATAAACTGGGCAAAACTGCCATGCTCGCGAGCAATATCATTGACCATATGCGCATTATCATAGATAGCCATGGTCTTTTTCAGATGGCGAATAAGTTTTGGATCACTCGCACGATCTTGTAGTTGCTCAGGCGATAACATCAACACTTTGAAAGGCTCAAAGCCAAAGAAAGCTTTTTCGTATTCAGGCCATTTCGCTTCGACAATCCGCCACACAAAACCACTCTGAAATACCTTTTTACTGATCTCCGATAATAATTGAGCGTCGCTATATTGGGTTAACTCTTGAGAGCTCAAGCCTGCTGGTAACAAACTTTCTAAGCCTTCATCCCCCCCTTTACGTTGGGAGGCTCGAGCGTAAATAGCTGCAAATTTTTCAATATGATTCATAGTATTTCTCGTTATTTACATCTTGTGTTGTCGCGGCTAAGCATTTGAAGCTAAGAGTGATTACCCCAATCCTGGTTACCTTCGCTGAAACCCCTATGATTTGTAGCATTGAGAGACCTCATGTTAGCGACTAGAGTTAATATTAATCAATCCTTTTACGAACCGACGTAGGCTATGGATCTGTACTACCACCCACTGGCACGCCAGTCACAAAAAACCCTGATTGCGCTTTATGAAAAGCAGGCTAATTTCTATCCCCATGAGATAGATTTAAACAACGCATTCAGTAGGCGTAATTTACAGCAACTATCTCGCTCGCAACGCCTACCGCTATTACAGTTACAAACTGGCGAGTCATTTAACGATGCCACCATTATTATTGAGTACCTAGATAACTACATTAGTTCTGGCACGCAACTTATCCCCATAGAAAAGACCCAAGCGCTTTACGTAAGGCTCTATGACAGATTAAGTGACAATGTATTAGATAAAGCAATCGATGCTTGGCTTGCCTCACAAGCTCAATCTAATCAGCTAAAAACCAAGCAATTTGAAAAAGACTTGTTAAGTATTTTAGCTGACTTTGACCAACGCTTAGCTGATAACCATTGGGTATGTGGCGACAGTTTTACCTTAGCTGACTGCGCTTTTATTCCTTGCCTAAAAGCTTTAGAAGATAAGCTACACTTGTTGGATTATCAAAACATTGGTCGCTACTGGATCCAATCTAAATTGCGTGGCTCAGTAAACCAAGTAATAGAAGAAGTCGAGCTCACTTTAGCCACAGCAGGCCAAAGTGAACAACTAGCACAAACTTAACTCGCTGACTTAAACGCTATCGGTTCGTTGGCCGATGGCGGCAAGTTTTGCTCTTTCTTAAGCTGTAAAAACGCTTTCCACTTAATGACTTCCGCAGGCATTTCTGGCGCAGCTTGCTCAAAACCAACCTCAGCTAACATAGTCGGAATAGGTACTTGCTTACGCTTACAGACAAACACACCGCGAACATGGGCGATGCAGTGCAAACCACGCTCACTAACAAAACGCTGCTCGATATAGAAATATTTTTCGTCCCAACCCACCAGCTTGGTTTCAATATCAAACTTAGCAAACGGCTTAATATCACGAATATAGGTAAATTCTGCCGCATTGACTATCGGCATCCAGCCTAGCTTAATAAAACGCTTCAAAAAGCCCATTTCAGCCATCATATAGGTGCGAGCGAGATCCATAAAAGCCGGATAACGGGAGTTAGTCAGGTGGAAGTTAATATCGCAATCGCTAGGCAGCGCGCGATAGGTAATTTTGCTTGTACCTAGAAAATCGATTTTGTTGCAATGGCGCACACGCCATAAAAATAGCCACACCAGCCTAAAATACAGATTCATTTACAATACTACCTAGCATCCTTGAAAAGAATCGAAAGGCTAACAAAGGTCATACCAGATCACAAGTGAGAAACAGATCAACTACAAACGCCCACGATTACTGTAGGTGGTTCAAAACAAAAAAGGCGCCTAAAGCGCCTTTTCAATATGAGCTCACAAAATGGATTAGCCAGTAATACCACTGTGACGCAACAGTGCATCAGTTTGCGGCTCACGACCACGGAAACGCTTGAAAAGCTCCATAGGTTCTTCACTGCCGCCCATTTCTAAGATGTTTTCTAAGAAACGTTGGCCAGTCTCACGGTTGAAAATACCTTGCTCTTCAAACAGCGAGAATGCATCGGCAGATAACACCTCAGCCCACTTATAGCTGTAGTAACCCGCTGCGTAACCACCAGCAAAGATATGAGCAAAACTGTGTTGGAAGCGATTAAAGTCAGCAGCTTTAATTACCGCAACTTGCTCGCGCACTTCATCAAGCTTTTGCTGGATCTCAGCGCCTTTAGCTGGGTCATATTCAAGGTGCATTTTGAAATCAAAGAGCGAGAATTCAAGCTGACGCAACATCATCATGCCTGATTGGAAGTTCTTTGCCGCTAGCATTTTATCTAGAAGTGCTTTTGGTAACGGCTCGCCAGTTTCATAATGACCAGAGATCTCTGCTAGTGCTTCTTCCTCATAGCACCAGTTTTCCATAAACTGACTTGGTAGCTCTACCGCATCCCAAGGTACACCGCTAATGCCAGACACGCCGCCCACATCGATTTTGGTCAACATGTGGTGAATACCATGACCAAACTCGTGGAACAGGGTCGTCACTTCATCGTGAGTGAATAGTGCAGGCTTGCCTGCTACTGGCGCGTTGAAGTTACAGGTTAGGTAAGCAACCGGATCTTGTAAGCCGTTTGGCGTTGCGCGGCGAGCACGACAATCATCCATCCATGCACCACCACGCTTACCTTCACGAGCATACAAATCTAGGTAAAAACTACCACGGTGTTCGTTGTTGGCATCGGTAATATCGAAGAAGCGCACATCTTTATGGTAAGTGTCGAACGCTTTACGCTCAGTGACGGTTAAACCAAATAGACGCGATACGGTATAAAACAGACCCGATAGCACTTTGTCTTCAGGGAAGTATGGACGCAAGATCTCTTGTGAGATCTCATATCTGTGATGCTTAAGTTTTTCTGCGTAGAAACTCAAGTCCCAAGGCTCAAGCTCAGTCACACCACACTCTTTTTCAGCAAACTCGGTTAGCTCCGCAAGCTCTGTTTCACCCTGTGATTTTGAACGAGCAGCCAACTCAGTTAAAAAGTCTAAAACTTGTGCTGGTGATTCTGCCATCTTAGTTGCTAATGACTTATCGGCGAAACTGTCAAAGCCAAGCAGATTGGCTAACTCATGGCGTACAGCTAAAATTTCGTCCATTAGTGGGCCGTTATCAAACTCACCGGCATTTGGCCCTTGGTCAGATGCACGAGTCACAAACGCGCGGTAGCATTCTTCACGTAACTGACGGTTTTCGCTGTAAGTCATGACTGGTAGATAAGACGGGAAGTCCAACGTAAACAACCAGCCCTCTAATTCTTTAGCTTCTGCCATCGCTTTGGCTGCAGCAACTGCAGACTCTGGTAAACCAGCAAGCTCAGCTTCATCAGTAATTAACTTAGTCCAGGCTTGAGTTGCATCTAATAGTTGGTTTGAAAAGTTGCTGGTTAGCTCTGACATGCGCTTAACTAACTCGCCATAGCGTAATTTGTCGCTATCGCTTAAACCAATGCCTGACAGCTCAAAGTCACGTAGGCTGTTTTCAATCAGCTTTTTCTTGGCTTGTGAGTAAGTTGCAAATTCGGCAGATTCGGCAAGCGACTTATAGGCTTCATATAAGCCTTGGTGCTGACCGACAAATGTGCCGTACTCAGATAATAGTGGTAAACACGCATCGTGTGCCTGACGCCACTCTTCGCTACTCACTACTGAGTTCATATGTGAGATTGGCGACCAGATCTTGCCAAGTTCATCATCAACCTCTTCTAGAGGTGCGACTAAGTTGTCCCAAGTAAATTGACCTTGATGCTTTAGCACCTCTTCAATCTTGGTGCGACAATTAGCGATACCTTGCTCAACAGCAGGCTGAATGTGTTCCGGTTGAATACTTGAAAAAGGGGGAAGCTTGTTGCTGTTTAACAAAGGATTGCTCATCGATGATTCCTTAACATTCTATGTTGTTAGTTAAAGAGATAGGGGCTATTACGCCGATATTCAATGCAGTCTGCAGAATTCTTTGCAAAGTAAATATTAGCTATCAGCTCAAGCAGGGCATTTCTATGATAGATATCAAACTTTTCCAGTACAAACTTTATACAGAATGAGTATTGCAAACCATGTCGCAAACAAGAGTTGTTATCATTTACATTTCTTTACTAAAAACTACTATGTGACTGTAAACTTCCTTTCGCCAAAATTTCGAGCTATACCATGAAAAAAACTAGTCAATGTAGTGCTGTTATAGCGTTGCTAATGAGTGCTTCAGCATTTGCTGATACAGCGCCCAATATCGATGACTCCCACAACACCAAGGTTATTGAAACACCCGCCACGGATAATAGCGGTGAGATACAAGCGCTTGTCGACCTAGGTTGGGACTCTAAATATATCTCTGAGGGCCGTAATAACTTAGACAAAGGTGGGATCTATTGGGCAACTGCTGCCATTCAGAAAAACAACGTCAATGTTTATGCCACGGTGGGGCGTGGTGATAGTCAACATTATACTGAATGGAACTTTGGCATAGAGTACGGTTTCAATCTCACCGACAACTTGAGCGGTAGCGTCGGCTATCAACGACTTGAGTTTTATGGTGATGAGCGCGCCCACGATAACGAACTATTTAGCTGCCTAGAGTACAGCGCGGTTGACTGGCTAGTGCCATCGTTGAGCTACACCTACTCGACAGAAGCTAATGGTTACTTTGTTGAGCTTAGCGTACACAGTAACTGGGAATTAGCCCAGGGCTTAACGGTCAGCCCTTATATTACCCAAGCATTTGACTTTAAATACGCAACTGAACAACACGATGGCGCTAATCACTTTCAATTTGGTGTTGAAGCAGAGTATTTGCTGCCAAGCAACTTAGTGCTATCAGGCCATATCAGCCACACCATAGCCCAAGAAGATATCAAGCTAGAAGCGCGTAATAACGGCGTGACCGGCAGTTTAGACGAGACTTTTGCAGGGTTACACCTGAGCTGGAGCTTTTAATCGACTATAGTTAATAACTATTAGTGAAGTATCTACCGTGAAGAACTATCGTTAACCAATATCAGCAGATAACACGGAATGTTATCTGTAGTTAGAGGAACAAGGAATGTTGCATCTCAGCCTTTGCCTGCTTATCAGTCTCGCCCTGTTTTCTGTCAGTTCGGCCAGCCTTGCCAATGAACAAACTAGCAATCCCCTCCCCTTAGGCAGCATGCTCGATGATAAAGGCCGGCCGATTATTCATAGCAATAAAAGCTATACCGACTTACAGTTTTCAGTGCAAAAAGCCAAGTCAAAGACTCCAGCTCAGCCATTAAAAGCCAGCAGCAAAAAGCCTAAAACCACAAGCCGCAAACAACAACTTGCCAGCCGAAGCTCGGTAGCTAATAGTCCAAGCTGCCGCTGGCTCAATAGTCGTATGTCCTCACTAGAGCGTCAATTAGCCGTAGGAGTCAACGTTCGCAACTTGCATTATCAGCAAGAGCTGGATATTCGCCAAGGTGAATGGGAATGCATGAAATGCGGCGCCGAAGGCCCTGCCCAAGCCGACCACGCGACTTGCCAATATCGACGCTAATGCCATAACGATATAGCAATCATAAAGTACATCTTGCGAATAATCTGGCCGACATGAAAAGCAATCAACTAACTTGAAGTCCGGCGCTTCCATCTCCATCTGAATCATAGGCAAAGCGATTTGATTCAAGTGATAACCCATAATTTATTAGGCTGGATGGATTAAAAAATTCCCTCTACAATGGCTTGTTCTTGAACTGGCTAAAGCCGATTCTGTTAATTCGGCATTGATTGCTCGTCTTTTTAAGGCAAGCAACGTCTTAACCATAATTATCGTAATAAAGGCAGCCTTACTTTTAGCCTTTGTTGCACAGTTCGTAACTTATTGGAGATACACATGGCTCAACATTTTGATTATATCTGTCTTGGCGCGGGTAGCGGCGGTATTGCATCAGCAAACAGAGCAGCCATGCGCGGCGCAAAAGTGTTACTTATTGAAGCAAAAGAGCTTGGTGGTACTTGTGTAAACGTGGGCTGTGTTCCGAAAAAAGTCATGTGGTATGGCGCGCAGGTTGCCGAAGCTATGCACTTGTACGCTAAAGATTATGGTTTTGACGTTACCGTTAATAAGTTCGACTGGAGCACACTAGTTGCTAGCCGCGAAGCCTATATTGACCGCATTCACGGTGCATATGACCGCGGCTTAGAAAGCAATGGTGTTACTTTAGTGCGTGGTTATGGTCGCTTTGTTGATAGCCGCACAATTGAAGTCAATGGTAAACACTACACTGCAGACAATATCTTAATTGCCACTGGTGGCGCAGCAACGATTCCAAATATTCCAGGTGCTGAATACGGTATCGATTCTGACGGTTTCTTTGCGTTGAACGAGCAACCTAAGCGTGTTGCCGTGGTTGGCGCAGGCTATATTGCTGTTGAAGTTGCAGGCGTACTGCAAACACTAGGTAGCGAGACTCACCTATTTGTACGTAAGCACTCGCCACTACGTAACTTTGACCCAATGCTGAGTGAAGCTTTAGTGGAAGCAATGGCAATTGACGGCCCAACATTGCATACCAACAGCACGCCAGAGTCTGTTACTAAAAATGACGATGGTAGCTTAACCCTTAAAATTGAAAATGGTGAAAGCTACGATGTTGACTGCCTAATTTGGGCAATTGGACGTCATCCATCTACAGGTAACATTGGCCTTGAAAACACTAAGGTTGAGCTAAACGCAAACGGCTACGTGATCACTGATGACCAGCAAAATACCACTGACGCAGGCATTTACTGTGTTGGCGATATTATGGCGGGCGGCGTAGAACTAACACCAGTTGCAGTTAAAGCTGGTCGTTTATTGTCAGAGCGTTTATTTAACGGCATGACCGAAGCAAGAATGGATTACAACTGCATTCCAACGGTGGTATTTAGCCACCCAGCTATTGGCACTATGGGCTTAACAGAGCCAGAAGCTATCGCACAATACGGCGAAGAGAACGTCACTGTTTACACTTCAGGTTTTACCTCTATGTATACAGCGGTAACAGCTCATCGCCAAGCTTGTAAAATGAAGCTAGTTTGCGCTGGCGATAACCAAAAAGTTGTCGGTATTCACGGCATAGGTTTCGGTATGGACGAGATCTTACAAGGCTTTGGTGTGGCAATTAAGATGGGCGCAACTAAAGCTGATTTTGATGCCGTTGTGGCGATTCACCCAACTGGCGCCGAAGAGTTTGTTACCATGAGATAATCTACTGATTATTATAAAAAAGCCGCTTAATTAGCGGCTTTTTTTGTATCTAGCGTTTGTCGATGAATGCCTGAACCCCAGGCATTCATCGTTAGCATTAGCTCGGAGTATTTAATCTAGCTTGAATAGCCAGTTTAACTTCTTCTTGCGCTAATAATGCTTCTTCCTCTTCTTTGCTACGCATTAGCGCATCAAAGGCTACACGCGCTTCTTGAGCAAGCGTTGACGCCGCAAGTTTAGCTTCTTTCGCCTTCATCGAGTCATCTTCTAGCTGACGTAGCTTTTCAATAATTTCATCAGGCGCATCGCCTAAATCGATACTTGATTCGCCGCGTGATAGCGCCTCTTTACGTAGTTGCTTTTTCAGCATCCAAATCGCGTCGTTAGCTTCACGCTCAAGCTCTGCAGCTTCGATTGCGTTATCACGTAACTGCTCAAAACGAGCTAGCGCCTGACCTTCTTTGCTCCAAGGGTCCACATCTGGTAGATCAGAGATATTGATCACTGGATCCACATAATCATCTTGGTGTGCTAAGTCTAAGGTCGCCGCTTTAACACCAGAGATCATTAACATCACCGCGATAATCAATAGCGGTAAACCACCAACAATCGCTGCGGTTTGCAGTGTTGCTAGGCCGCCCATAAACATCAATGCTGAAGGCATAAATGATAGCGTGAAAGCCCAGAACAGACGGTTCCAACGCATTGGATCTTCTGTCACGTTAGTTTGTACAACTGACGCTAGGATGTAAGAGATAGAGTCAAAAGTCGTTGCCGTGAAAATGACACATAGCAAGGTAAACAGTGCGATGATCAAAGTGCTAAATGGTAGCTGCTCTAAAATAGCGAAGATTGCACGAGTTGCGCCCTCTGCATTAAGAATGCTTACCACATCTAATTGGCCAGACAACTGCAAAGATAGACCGTAGTTACCCAAGATGATGAAGTACATAGAGCAACCTAGTGAACCGAAGAATACGGCACCAGATACCATCTGCTTAATCGTTCTACCACGTGAAATACGTGCGACGAATAGACCCATACTTGGCGCAAACACTAACCACCACGCCCAGTAGAAAATCGTCCAATCTTGCGGGAAGTGAGTATCAGCAAATGTACCCATACCACCGAAAGGCTCAGCCCAAGTCGCCATCACAAAGAAGTTAGATAACATACGACCGATTGAGTCTAAACCGGTTTCCAACATAAAGATTGTTGGGCCACAAACTAATACAAACAGCAGTAAACCTAAAGCACCCCAGAAGTTAATATTACTTAAAATCTTAATGCCTTTGTCCATGCCCATGTAAGACGAGTAAGCAAAGATACCAGTACATACCATTAGTACTAGAATTTGACTGCCTGTCGTTGCTGGGATACCAAATAAGTAACTAATACCTTCGTTGATCAGTGGTGCTGCTAAACCTAGTGTGGTTGCCGCGCCGCCTAAAAGACCAAAGATAAATAGTACGTCAATCACTTTACCTAACTTACCAAAGCTGTTTGCTTCACCAATAACAGGCATAAGTGCAGCAGATACTTTAAGTACAGGTTGTTTACGTACATAGAAGAAGTAAGCAATTGGAATTGCAGGGATCATATAGATACACCAAGCAATTGGTCCCCAGTGGAACAAACCGTAAGTTGCAGCCCAACGAACTGCTTCTTCGCTACCGGCTTCTAATTGGAATGGTGGGTTTTGGTAGTAATAAGCCCACTCGATCGTGCCCCAATAAAGAATACTTGCACCAATACCACCACAAAATAACATCGCCGCCCAAGACGCTAATGCAAACTCAGGTTTTTCATCAGGATCGCCCAGTTTGATCTGACCAATATCAGAGAAAACGATATAAATCATGAAGAAAAATGCCGCTAAACCTAGGCCTAAATATGCAAAGCCTAGTTTGTCCGTCATAAATGTTTTAGCAACTGCAATCCATTCAGCCCCTTCAGCTGGAAATAGCAATAACGGGATCACTACTGCACAGAGCAGTAATAGCGCGCCGAAAAATGTCGGCTTGTCGATAAGCTCGAAGTGTTTTTTCATTTTTATTATCCGCAACAACCTAAAAACAGATTTAATTAAGTGCACGCCACAGACTGCTCCCCGTGCTGAAAAAGGTCAGACGGGTTTTCTACTGAGAGAAAGAGTATGAATTATGTGTGTGAACGGTTTTTTTTGTGAGTCTTATAACACTCGAAAGTTATCCAGATTACGATTAATTTGGACTAAGGATAAAATAATGTTAATTCAACTTGCTGTCGACAAACTTATGTCGCGAATAGACGTAATTTGTGACGTAGTTCTCATATATTCTAAGCCATTTAAAAACTACTGAATAATAAACAGTCGAATGTTAACAAAAGCCCGCCACAGCTTGATATGGGGATAGATGAAAACGATAAAAGCTACTAAGAAGAACATATGAAACACCTATAAATAAGCATTTCACTTAAATATAGGTCGAAGCTAATATAATTAACAAACTTATGATGGGAAAACTGAAGATTGCAGCTAGCTTATGCGGAAATCCCCAAGTAAAACCACAAGCAAAATTTGGTAATGAGTAGCAATACTCTCAGGAGGAGTTGACGCCAATTAGTTATAATTAGCATCAACATTATCTATTTGTTAGCGCTTTTTATATACCACGCAGAAATTGCCACGCTTGGTACGGCATTTTGAGCAGCGCTCACAATCCACCTCAGCCAAGCTGCCCTCTTGCCAGCGCTTGATTAAGTGCGGCTCGGCTAATAAGGGGCGAGACAGTGCAAAAAACTCAATACCGCTGGTTTTAGCAATCTCTTCAATCCCACAGATATCAGCAAGGCCGCCAACAGTGATCACCGGAATATCAAGCTCTTGGCTAACCACGGCGCCATACTCGCGGAAGTACCCCTGACTTTGAATGGTATAACCATCAAATGACTCACCTACCACTGTGTTAGCATTGCCATGGATATTGCCAGAGACAATAATCGCATCGACTCCCACTGATTCTAGCTTCTTACAGATGCTGCGAGTCTCAGCAAAAGTTAAACCACCATCGAAAAACTCAGATGCAGTTAACTTGACTAAAATTGGGTAATCATCACCAACTAGTTTGCGGATCTCAGCATAGATCTCCAGCAAAAAACGCATACGATTTTCAAGGCTACCACCGTATTCATCGTCACGCTGATTGTAATAAGGGCTTAAGAATTGGTTAATCAGGTAAGTGTGTGCCGCATGGATCTCAACCCCGTCAAAGCCTGACTCTTGAGCGCGGCGACTCGCCTCGGCAAACGCTTTAACTATGTAATCAATTTCGTCTTTAGTCATTGCCTTACCCATGGTTTGGGTACCACGCTCAGCAACAGCACTTGGCGCGAATATCACTCGCTCGCCAACATTGTAAGTCGTCTTAGTACCGCCATAAGCTAGCTGCATAACAATCTTGGAGTCATAGCCATGCACTAACTCGGTCAACTGTTGGTATTCAACAATAAACGAATCGTCATACATGCCCATCATGCCGGCGTTTGGTTTTTCTTCGGCAACGATATTGGCGTAACCCGTCACAATCAGTCCAACCTCGCCTTTGGCAAGCTCTTCATACACTGAGTACAACTTGTCTGTCATATGGCCTGTTTCGGTTGCCATATTTTCCCAGGTCGCACTTCTTACAAAGCGATTTTTCAGTGTCATGTTGCCAATACGGGCGGGTGAAAACAAAGTGCTCACGTGCAATCCTCTTAAATCATATTCAGTGCTACTCACAACCTTGCTAAACAGCAAGGACGCAGCAGGCGCCGGATAATACGCGCAAAATATAAGAATTACCTTAAGCTAGGTTCAGCTTTTGAGAATTAAGCTACTGAACAGTTTTTTTAGAGTAAAAGCCAATCTACTTTTTGTGTTATTATTAACCAGTCATTAGCATAAGTGAGGAATGGCATGGACACACAAACCTTTATTGGCGTTGCGATAACAACCTATATCGTTTTAGGCAGCATCATTACTATCATTGGCTACCGCTTTCTTAACCGTCGCCAATCAAAATAAACCTGTCGAAGTTTTCAATTATGCTAAAAACGGACTAAGTGATTAGCTCTCCAAATAAATCACATACAAGTTAATATCATAGCTAGCTGGATATTTTCCTTTGATAGCTATCCCCGACCCCAAACCCTCTCCTTGAGCGCTTGCAAGAGCACAAGGCTATTAACCACACAACAAACATGTTAAATTTAACCACCATAAGACAACCCTAATAAAACATTAATTGCCAATTTCAATAACGCGCAATTAGTGCCAACAATAATCCGGTTGCCTATAACAGAGATTGAAGCGTCCTTTATTGCTGAAACTATTGCAGCAACTCTGCCAAGCAGTAAATCTACGGATGCACTAAAGATACATTACCTCTGCATGGAGCTTTTATGATGCGCTGCTGTTTAACTGCTGCCTTAACTGTAACCCTTTATCAGCCAAAATCTCTTCCGTTTCGCTATCTAAAAACTCTATTGCCAAAGTCTTGGGATCTCATTGCTTTCCCACCACAGCGACTTTGAGCATGCCTTACAAATAAATCCATCGAAAAGGATGTCGTTGCCGTGTTTTCTGACCTCTAAAAAAACCGCCAACAACCTTAATCAACACAATTGAAACTAGATCAATAAGGATAAATGATGACCCGTTACTCACTTGCCGCTTGTATCGCTTTGGCGTTAGCAACTAATGCGCAAGCAACTCCCGTCGATGAAGAGCTTGCCGCATTAAAAGCTCGAATCGAGCAACTCGAAGCAGAGCAACAACAAGCAAAGGACAAAGCTGTAGAAGATGAGCAAAAAGCTCAACAAAGTAGCGTGAAATTCGGCGGTGCCGTGCGGGTTAATTATGCTTATGAAGATTACGATGATGACAATGCCGACCGTGGTGGTGACTTCGATTTTGACCTCTTTCGCATAGACGTTTCGGGTAACTATAAAGATCTGATCTTTTCTGCTCAATACCGCTGGTTTGAGTATATGAACGTCATTCAACATGCTTGGATTGGTTATAACTTTGATGAACAACAGCAGGCAAAGATTGGTGTCACCCAAGTGCCTTTTGGTCTGTTAACTTACGCATCTAATAATTACTTTTTCAGTTCAAACTTCTACCTTGGGTTAGAAGATGATCATGACATGGGTCTGAACTACACCTACAAAGGTGACAATAACCAGTTTGACTTCGCCTTTTATAAAAACGACGAACAAGGCGGTATTGATGGTTTTGTTTCTGATCGCACCGACCGCTATGCCTACGATGTAGTGGGCATTCGCTTAGATGGCGAAGATGCCTATGACGCACCAAGTGACGGCTACGCTGCAGGAGAGGTCAATACCTTCAATGCTCGTTACGCCCACACCTTTGCATTCAACGATGTAAGTGTAGAGTTAGGAGCATCACTGCAAGCTGGTCAGCTAGAAATTGAAAACGGCACTGACGGTGATAATGTTGCCGCCGCGATTCACAGCATGATTAATTATGATCGCTGGAACGTAAAACTACAGATGACCGACTACAAATACGATGTAGACGGTATGGATGTTGATCGTATTGTCGTAGCTGCTTATCACTTTTATGATTCTATTCCTGCTGAAGCGACCACCTATATTGCCAACCTAGCCTACAGTTTGCCGGTAGAAATTGGCCCTATTTCAAACCTAACTTTCTATAACGATTACTCGTTAGTAACCGACAAGCCTGCAGCAATGGCTGACACCTTTATGAATGTCACTGGCATGGCAATTAGCGCCGGTGGACTTTATACCTATGTAGACTTTGTGGTCGCAGAAAACCAACCCTTTATCGGCGGCACTATGGTTGGTGATGGTGGCACTAATACTCGCTTTAATATCAACTTTGGTTATTACTTCTAACTGGAAAGTCAGGATATTCAGTAATAATAGATCGATTTATTAACCAGTAAACCGATCTAAAAATGTTAGCTAACACCATGATTTTAAAAGATGATGGTGTTAGCATTCATTCCCTAAACACAACTTGCGATGCCCAGTCACGTTCCGATAAGAGATAACAATAATGTGCCTTAAGATGTTGCGCCTTACCTTAGCCTTTAGCTTAATATCCACTCTGACTTTACCGGCCTTTGCCGCAGATGAATTAACAGGTACTTGGCAAGGAACCTTAGGTAAAAGCAACATTCGTGTTTGCTTCAATGAGTACGGCACCGGTAGTTATTACTATCAGCGTTATTTAACTCCAATCAGACTTGAACAGGTCGATAATCACTGGCAAGAAGACAAACTGACTGGCTTCTGGAAGTTTGATAATGTCAGCGAGCAGCAGCTAATAGGCCGTTGGTTTAATAAAGAGTGGTCTAAGACAGAGCCAACTCAAAATCAGTCAGTTAAATCGTTAACTATTAAGCTCGAACGCCAAATCAGCCCTGATGGCATCAATGATTGCAGCAGCGATGCCTATAACCTGCCGCTAGAAACCAAGCCAACTGTTCGCCGTGGAAAGTGGCAGCAGTTTAACTATGCTGACGCAGAGCAGGCCAGCGCTAACAAAACTAACGCCAGCCCACTAAGCTATCGCCAACTCAGCTATCGTCAACTGAGCTATGGCGCAGAACTCGGCCTCGAGCTTAAAGGTGAGCAAACAGGTATCCCAGCAATTAACCAGTGGCTCAAGCAAAAGCTGACTAGCGAACAACAATTTGCCGAGACGATTGAAACCCGCCGCAGAATGCTAGCGCGGGTCGGTCAACCAATTGCAGACGAAACCGGAGCTGAAATTGACTTTATTAACCAAGATTGGCTTAGCATACGATTTTACCGCTGGGCAGCAGGTTATGGCGCTGGCGGTATAAGCCGCACCTATACCAGCTTTAATCTAAACGATGGTCAAGCATTCAACCCATGGCAATGGTTTAAACAAGGCGTTGCCCTTGATGAAATGCAACATCAACTACCAGAGGCGCTGCGCGAAAAGCTATTTGCCGATATGCAAGTGTATGAGGACTGTGACAACTCAGACGGCTCAGGCTATTTCTATCTCACCCTCAGCCCAAAAGGCATCGAGCTTTGGGAGACTCCAAACGGCAGCGGCTGTGAAAACGAATTCACCCTCAGCCCCAAACAGGCGATGCCGTTTGCCACTGAGTACGGTAAGAGTCAGCTTAAGCTGATGAATTAATCTCTATTGTTCACTCTGGTGCCTTCACCTTAAGGCACCTTTGAGTAAAAAATAAAATCAACGCTCAATGATTTCAATAGCTAGCGCTTATTCACCAAGCTCATCGTCTCGTACTCAATCAAGAGTAAAAGATAAAAAACAAAGGGATTAGAAAACCAATAAGCACCAACAATCCTTTCCTTCCTCTGGGACTATGTTTACCCTTAACCATAAATAACGCAGATGTTGCCAAAAAAATTAGCATCAGCGCATAGGCATCTGAAAATATAACCCACGCCTGTTTAGCCTCATTTAAATGCAGTCTATTTAAGTTTTTAAATATAATTCGCTCTTCAATGTGTTCAAATTCAATAGCACCACTCATTAAATCAGCCGTTAAGTTACTTCCATCATCTAAAAAAATTTTGAGTTCATTTTCACTCGGCCAGTAATTTGTTTTAATCCGCTGATTAAGATCAAAGCTATTCATCATAACGTCGACAATTGCTGTTTCGTTATTTAAACCAATTAAACTTGGAACTATATTTACTTTCCTTACAATACTGTAATTTGGATTCCAATCTCGCAGATGGTTAACTGCAATTCCTGATATCGCAAACACCAAGGTTAATCCTATGCATAAATATCCAACATCTCGATGTAAACTCCGATTTAAACGATACCAATTAATTTTTGAACCAGTGTGTTTGGCTTTAAAACCTCTTGGGTTAATCAAGAATTTTCACCCCAGTTGGCACCAATTGATAAAGTGTTAATGCCTCTGTTATCGACGCAGGATCAAACTCTTGCTGTTTGCGCTTTGCTAGCATAGCCAAATAACGCTTAGACTGTTCTAAATCTAAATTAATCGCGCTTAATAAGCCTGTTGCAATTGCTTTGCTGCCCTTGCTACTAATAGGAAAAACCATATCTCCATCCCGCACTTTTATGCGCAGTTTCTCATACCTTGCATCTGAAGCTAACTCCATCCAGCAGCCCCTTTTCTCACATACACCAATTATCGTTCCAGAGATAGTTACAGGCTGCTCAAGAAACGCTTCTGGTTGAGACAAGATTTTAGAAATAGGTACAAGTTGAGCCTCATTTATCTCATCACCAAACTGATACTCTTTAGCCTGAATATTTAAACTAAAAAATACGATAAATATTCCATAAATATATTTCATAATTCCCTTCCTTATATATTGAATAACAACCTAAATAACTAAATCTGGTATTGGTTACGTAAATAAAAAATAACTAAACATCAGTTTTGCAAACTAAATGTAAATGACTTGCATTCTCATTTGGGTGAAAGTAAATTGCAAGCGCTTTTTGAAGTTGAATAAAAAAGGATGTTTATGAATAAGCTCGCAAGTTTCTGTCTTATCCTGAGCGTAGTACCTTATAGCTATGCCGAGACAGTTGAAGCTAAACCCAAAAATAAAAACGAAAATGATCCCGAAGTCATCGTTGTTATTGGCACTAAATTAGATATGCAACAGCAAACGTTAGAAGTGCCAAGATCAATGACTGTGATCACCGATAAATATATTGAAGATACCCAAGCTCAAGAATTAACAGATGTTATTAAGCAAACACCCAGTATTAGTGTTTCTAATAATGATCGACCATTAATGGGGGAAATTCTTATTCGAGGCTTTGGTAATGAAAGAGTTAACTTGATTGTAGATGGTGTCAATTATCAGCAATATAGCGATGGCAGCAGCACTAGCACTTATGTTAGCCCACTCGATTTAGACCCGAGTATCGTAAAAGCCGTTGAAATTACTCGTGGTGCAGATGGTGTTACCCAAGGAAGTGGCGCCATTGGTGGTCAGATACGCGTTGTCTCAAAAGGAGGCTGGGATTATGGTGGTGTCGGTTCTGGTGTATTAGTACGAGGCGGATATGCTGATGCTAAAAATGCCCATCATTATGGTGTCACCGCATTTCACTCAAATGACGACCTTGCCCTCGCCTTACATGTTAACAAACGTCACTTTGGCAATATAGAGATCAATAAAAAAGATGGGGATGGTTCAGATAGAGGCCAAACTGCCGAAATTAAAAATAATGGTGATACAGAAGATTTTCGCCTTAAGGCCAATTTAGACACAGACTACGGTCGGTTTGACAGTAACACTTTCTATACCGAATCCACAATTGGAGACCTCCCCTTTCGTAACCAATCTCGCTGGGATACTCATCCAATAAGTGAACAGGAAACAGCGAAAAGATTCAGCCAAACATTTAGCCATCAATTCGATCCAAGCTCAGATTTTATCAACTTAAATAGCCGCTTTTACTATCAGCAATACAAAAAAGAGCGTCTTCAATCTGGTGATATTATTTTTCCTAACAAAACCTATAGTTTCGATAATATTGAAAACTTTACAGATGAAACCTACGGTCTATCACTTGAAAATAGCATAGTTAATGACTGGCAGAATGTGACGTCTGAATCCATTATTTTTGCAAGCTGGGAGCAGCAGAAATTTGAGGATGACAATCACGATAATCTAGCGCAAAAAGACTCTCAGTTATATGGTAAAAGTCGAGGTGATACTTTTGCTGGCGGTGTGTTAAATAACAGTCATTGGCAAACGTGGTTAAGTACTGAAGCAGGTGTCCGCTATGATCATTATCGTCGTAGCTCAGATAACTACAGTGAGTATGGCAACAATGAAGATGGCGAGTTTTCACTAAATGCTGGAGTAACACTAAGACCAACGCAGTGGTTGCGATTATATGCTCGTTATAACCAAGGTTTTAGAGGTCCGAATATCCGCGAGTTATATAAGTCTGATAACTGGGCTTGCCATCGTCCAACTAAAAACTGCTACTTAGAACCTCAACCTGATTTAAAAGCTGAACGCAGTGAAAATGTTGAGATTGGCTTAGGTCTCATCTTTGAGGATATGACTTGGGGAGATAAGTTTGTTTTTAAGCTCAATGGATTCGATACAGAAGTAAAAGACTTCATCGACAGCGCCCCTTTCATGTATAAGCTAGTTGATAACAAAAAGGTCTTCGCGACTCCAGAGCAAGCAACTCACAGAGATTACTCAAGTAAAAACATCAGTAAACTTTACTCTAAAGGTATTGAAGCTGAGTTAAGTTACCAGATTGCTAAGTTTGATCTATTTGCCAACTACAGCCGTGTCAGAATGGACGTACAGGGAGTACCTAACTTCTATTTAGGTACTATTTCAGATGAAACAGAGCCTTACGATCGTGCTCCACAAGATAAGATTAATCTAGGCTTTAGCTGGCAAGTTCTTGAAGAGCTGCGCGTGTCTGGAGTATCAAGCTATGCAATGGACATGGATAGATTACCAGAATGGCAACTAGAGCGAGAAATGAACGTAGAAGGATATCAGCTACACAACTTATATCTAACCTATAACCCTCTCTATCTAGATGATCTGGATATCCGTTTCGGTATAGAAAACCTAACTGATGAGACCTACTCAGTTTGGCCCGATGATGACGGCGCAACATTACCGGGAAGAAACTACAAAGTTTCGCTGAACTACCAGTTCTAACTCAAAAACCTGACAGGGCAGTTATTTTTTATAGCGGCCCTTTATTTCGTCTCACCTTATTATTCCAAGCCATTAAAGACCAAGTCACCAAACACAATTCAACAGCCACCAGCGAAAACAAATTCACTATCAGCACAAAAGAGGCGATGCCCTTGGCTACTGGGTGCGGTAAGAGTCAACTTAAGTTAATGGAGTAAGGCTCCAGTTCTAGGCCAAATGGTGGAACCTTGAAGCTACCTTTGAGTGCAAACTCAAATCAACTTTCAGTGGTTCCAATGGCCTGCGGCCAGCGCATGTGCAGATACTTCCTAGGCTCGCTTTTTCTCTTCATAATAGAACTGGCCCTGACCGCTCAACGAAAACAAACAACATCCCTATTTAAAGGCCAGTTCGGCATCCCTGCCTCTCGCTCGAGAGCTTGATAACTCCGTTATCTCTCACCATGTTTTCGAAAGCCTAAGCCGTATCTGCACCTAGTCAGAAAAGCATAATCATTTCACCCATTGAGTTCTCAATAGAAATGCGAGACTGACGTACATACTGAAGCAACAGAAAACACCAAATTCCCCATCGAAGTTGCCGAAGTACGCAGATAAAAATGCCGTAGAGCCATCATGGATGATGGTTCAGGCTCGGGAGGACATGGATGTCCCATATGAGCAGTTATAAAATACAATTCAAATAGTCTCTTACTAAGAGACTATAACTGGCACCTTGCAAAAGATGGAAACCTTTAGGTGCCTATTTTCTTTTTATGCCCATAGAGGGGAATTTACGCTGAAGAATTTGAATAGCTTCATTTTCAATATCAGCCATCTTGGTACCTTGAGGAAATTGTAGAGTAGGATTGGCTTCTAATAACTTGTCTAAAATTAATTGTGTACGTGCCACCTGAAAGTGCAACTCAACAATTTCATTTGCCACATCGACGTCACCGATTTTGATACTCATTTTGAAAACCCTATACCTGTCGTTCTTTTGTACAAACCAAGCTCCTTATTTGATCGTTCCAGACTATTCTCTAGAGCGTCAAGCTTGGCTTCAGAGCTAACTTTATACAATTGTAACTCTTCATTTTTCGTTTTTTCTTTTTCAAGTTGCTTCTCAAGAAGTACTATCCTTTCTTTTCTGATATTAGTAACTTCTGTTCGTACAGCTTCCTGTCCTACAACCTGACTAATTTTCGAATTCATGTCCCACATGGCACTAATAATACCGCCAAATACCATACTCAAGAAAATTGAAACAACTAGAATTAATAGGTCTTTAAACTTTCTATCAATATGAGTACTAACATTCGTACTTAAAGAGCCTCCATCACTGCTAGATGGAGGAGTAATCGTAATTCTTTCAGACACTGTTAGGCACCATTATCAATCTGCTTCTTGATTCCTAATAATACCTAAACAATCAAAATTAAACGAGCCATAATCATGCAGCTATATGTTTATAACTATTAAAATAATTGCTTAGTTTATTGGTATTCACTCTCTCACAGAAAACACCAAATTCCCCATCGAAGTTGCCGAAGTACGTTGGAAACTTTTTATAAACCAGAGTCACGTGAACCCGACAGGGATGTCGGGTTAGCTTTCGCGGGGCAGGATGCCCCATCGGAAGCGTTAGCGATTTATCCATAAGTATGAGGATCAACAACTTCGTTAGGGGCGTCATGGTGGATGCAAGGAGGATAAGGACGAGCAGTCCTCCTTGCCCGGGTGTGGGATGGAATCCCACGACTTTGGTCAGGCGCAGCCTGATAGAATTATCAAACGAAGTTTGATTGCTTTAAACGTTAGACGAAGTCTAACTCCCACCTTGCGAGCGCTTGACGCAAAAACCAAGCAACAAAAAAGGCTATGAACCTAAGCTCATAGCCTTAATCTAAACCCTGCTATATATAGCAAATAGTTTATAACGAACTATTTAGCCAAACACTGTTCAACAAGCGTCTGCCAGTATCTCAAACCAGATACCAAGATATTGTCGTTGAAGTCGTAAGTTGGTTTGTGTAGCGCCACGCTACCACAACCACAGCCAGCGCCGTTACCCACTAGGATGTAGCAACCTGGCGCTTCACGTAGCATGAACGAGAAGTCTTCACTGATAGTGAATGGCTGACAGCTGCCGTTAACTTTATCTTCGCCAACCACTGTCTCTGCTGCGCGAACAGCATATGCTGTTTCAGCTGGAGTGTTGATAGTTGATAAGAAGCTGTTGTTGAACTTGTAAGTGTAGTCAACGCCTGCTGACATACACTGACCAGCAACTACACGCTCAATTGCTTTCTCAATCTTGTTTAACGCAATATCAGTAAAGCTACGAGTATCACCTGTGATAGTCACTTTAGTTGGGATAACGTTAACAGTGCCGTTAGTGGCGAACTCAGTTACCGAGATAACCGCAGTTTCGTCAATTGCGCTTAGGTTACGCGAAACGATAGTTTGAATTGCAGTGACGATTTGCGCGCCAACAACGATAGGGTCTGTGCCCATATGTGGCATTGCCGCGTGGCCGCCAGTTGCTAGCACTTCAATTTCAAAGCTGCTTTCGCTTGCCATTACTGAGTGTGGGCGAGTCACGAAGTGACCTGCTTCAATACCCGGTAGGTTGTGCATCGCGTACACGCCGTCGATTTTCCAGCGAGTGAATAGGCCGTCAGCGATCATCGCTTTAGCGCCAGTACCACGCTCTTCATCTGGTTGGAAGATGAAGTAAACCGTACCGTCGAAGTTCTTAGTTTGTGCCAGCTCATGTGCAGCAGCAAGTAGCATTGCCGTGTGACCGTCGTGACCACAAGCGTGCATTGCGCCTTCGTTTACTGATGCGTAATCGAAAGTGTTCTCTTCATGAATATGCAGGGCGTCCATGTCGGCACGTAGACCAATTGAACGATCGCTATCACCACATTTTAAGATACCAACAACACCAGTGCCGCCGATACCTGTGTGCACTTCAATGCCAAACTCTTCTAGTTTAGCTGCTACAAATGCTGCGGTTTCATGTTCTTCGGTACCAAACTCTGGGTGCTGGTGAATGTGATGACGCCACTCAATAACTTTCTGTTCGATATTCATATGCTTTTCTCTTATAACAACAAACCGGTGACTAGGTCACCGGTGATAAAAATTGATTTAATTTGCTAACTGAATACTCAGTTATTGGCTACGACATGGCTTTGGTGCGATTGGCAGCTCTGCTTCAACCTCTTCCACTTTTGCCTTGTTCTTGTTACCAAGCTTCATGAAGGCAACCATCGAAGCAATAACCACAGCGATTGCAATCAAGCGCATTGGTGTTACCTGCTCACCTAGAGCAAATACCGCTAGGATGAATGAAGATAGCGGCATTAGGTTTAGCGCCATACCGGTACCGTCAACACCTACACGCTCCATACCGTAGATGTAAACTAGGTAGCTCATACCAGAGATACATACACCTAAGATAACGATACAAAGAATACGTAGTGGAGAGCTAAATACGTTCAATGCAGAGCTAAAGTCAGCGCCAACAACCAGCAGGTACAGACCAAAACCTAGCGAAGCGAACACGAACTGGTGGAACATAGTCGCAACTGAACCGTATTTGTCAGCTAGTTTTGCACGAGCGTAAGCCATAGTTGCAAAGCTTGCTGCTGAGCCTAAACAGATCAGGTGACCAATGTTGAAACCATTAGTTTCAGACTGTGGATCCATAACTAGAATCGCCACACCGATGAATGCACCTAGCGCACATAGCATCTGCATTGGAGTGAAACGCTCGCCGTGACGTAGGAAACCAACACTCAAGATAAGGATTGGGATCAAACCTTGGATAACACCGTTTTCAGAAGCGGTAATGTAGTCCAAAGATAGGAAAGACAAGAAACTGAACGCACCTTGACCGATAATACCGCAACATGCAGCCCAGAAGATGTCCTTACGGTTTGCCCAGTTAAGCTTGAAATCAGCTTTCTTAGTCATCTTGCCAGATGCAAGACCAATATTGAAAATCAAACCTAGTGTTATAAATGCAACAGTATAACGTAACCATACTAGAACCTGAGGATCCATCACCTCAAGAATTGGCGTACCAACGATCCATGGGATACCCCAAAGTAGACCAACGAAAATAGCAGCCATCCAACCTTTTTGTGTATTAGTCATTATAATTTTTCCAACAATATTTTTATCGGTAGTCAACAGCTTAAGCTGTTTGATTATTTAGTAGCTTGCCGTAGCCTGGACACATAGCAACGTTGCCTGTCAGGTGCATTGCATGCCAGAACATGGCTGAGTTACTGCACACAACTGGAATACCAAATTTGGCTTCAATCTCTTCGATGTAATCAAGTACACGTAAGTTAGTGCATGACATAAATACTAATTCTGCGTCAGAATCTTTTAGCATCTGCTCTAGCGCTTCGAACATAGATTCTTTAGCCACTAGGGTGATGTCTGTATCGCGTTCGATACCTAATGAACCTAGAGTCACTACATCAAAGTCAGCATCAGTTAGCTGCTGGTATAGCGGGTAGTTAACGCTAGTTGGGTATGGAGAGAACACCGCGATTTTCTTGGCGTTAAGGTGTTTGAAAGAGGCTTTCGCTGCTGTCCAAGGGTTGGTAGCAGGAATATCGCCACGGTTTTGAGTCAATAGACCAGCAACTTTTTGTTCGCCGATAATGATTGAAGCTGATGTGCAGCCAAATGCCATCACATCCATAGGTAAACCAGTTGCAATCAAATCAGATGCTTCAACGATGCCGTTAGCGATTTTATCAAGTGCTTCAGGGGTCATTTCGCTTGAGTAGTACACGCGTGAGCTAAATACGCCAGCTTGTGTACCTAATAACTTAGCCCAATCCATTTCAAGGCTGTGGTCTGTGCTTAACTGCACTAAACCAATATGAACACGGTTAATTCTTGGAGCCTGCTTATGTTCTAGCGGCTGTTCAAACGATGTAAAAGCTTCAAAACTCATCATAGTGAGATTCTCTTCAGTAATGGTTTCTCCAGTCCCCTCCAGAGAAACCAATGGCTATTAAAATTATTTGATGATCAATAGTTCTGGTTCAGCGCGTTGGCTTAACCACTCTGCGCCGTTTTCAGTGATCACGATGTTTTCTTCGTGAACCATTGACTTACCTGGTGCGTAAACCATGCCTGGCTCTAGTGTCATTACCATGCCTGGCACAAGTAATGTGTTGTCAGTAGCAGTGTTAGATGGACGCTCAGTTAGCTCCATACCTAGGCCGTGACCTAGACGACCTACGTCGTTACCTAGTGCACCGTTAGCTTCTAGTACTTTCCACATTGCGTTGTAGATGTCAGAAGTGGTGTTACCTGGGCGAGCAGCTTCAAAACCAGCAGTTGTTGCTTCGTAAGTTGCGCGGTAAGCCGCTTTAGTTTGCTCACTTGCGTGGCCGAATGCCCAGTTACGGTCGAAGTCTGAGAAGTAACCGTCACGTACAGCACCGGTGTCGATAATTAGTACGTCGCCGTCTTCAATCACGCGGTCAGTAGGACCCATGATGATGCTGTCGTAACCGTCTTGGCCTGAACCTGCGATGATGTATGGACATTCATCAGCGCCTTCCATCAGCATATCGATACCGAACTGCTTACAGATTTCACGCTCAGTCATACCCGCTTTTGCGTAACCAGGGATCTTGTCGAAGCCCACGTTAGTGATACGACAGATTTCGCGAACCTTGTCGATTTCAGCGACTGACTTAACTTGGCGCAACTCGTGGATAGCAAGAGATACGTCAACGAATTCTTTGCTTACTAAAGTAGTTAACTGTAAGTAGTTAGCTACTGGCATACGTAGGTGAGACTCAATACCTAGCGTTGCACCTACACGGCCAAAGCGTGAAGGTAGGCTGTTAAGTACGCTAGCTACGATGCTAATACCGTCGTCATCTGGACGTGGTGAAGCCCAAGTGTGGATATCTTCAACCCAAGTACCTGCCATGCCGCTAGCACCGATTTCAGGGATAACTGCGATTGGCTTGCCTTCTGCAGGAAGGATTAGGAACCATGGACGAGTCGGGCTGTGCCAGAACTGGGTGTGAAAGCCTGAAAAGTAACGTACGTTAGGCTCGGTAGTTAACAGAATCGCGTCTACTTCTAGCTCACGCATCTTCTGCTGTGCTTTAGTCGCACGCATTTCAAATTCAGCTGTTGTAAATCCACGCTGTAATATGCTTTTCATTTTTATCTCCACATCCACACAACTGGCCTATTTGCCAAAAGGTCACTAAAGTGACCGGAAAACTGTTTTAGTCAACTATCGTTAACTTGGTGCGCATCATACTGTTTGCTGGATTTAAAAATGTGACGCATATCTCATAGTCAAAATCTGTTAACTCAGGATATGCTGTTAAACAAAAAAATCATGACCAAAGTCAAATATTTTAAACCATAGTTAAATTTAACTTGCTTAAAACCGCAAAAAAACGTTCCATAGTTACATAAAGTTGATTCAAGGGTTGAATTGTTAACTCAAAAAGTTGACAATAACGGCATCTATAGTTCACAAAAGTAATCTGAAATGATCAAAGCGGCAGAACAGGCATTTAAAACGGAATTTACACCTAGAGATCGTGAGTTACTGCAAAGCTATTTCCATTTAGCTGAAAGCATGGCCGATTTAATAGGTCCTCACTGTGAAGTCGTGATCCACTCATTAGAGAGCTTTGAACAGTCAGTAGTAAAAATCGTTAACGGCCACCATACCGGCCGTAAAGTGGGATCGCCGATAACCGACTTAGGCTTAAAGATGCTACGCCAGTACGAACAAACCGGTGAGCTAACACCTAAGAGTTATTTCAGTAATAACAAAGGTGGCGAGATGTTGAAGTCGAGCACCTGCATATTACAAGGCGAGAAAGGCAGACCAATTGGCATGTTTTGCGTAAACATGAATTTGTCTTACCCGTTCCCAGAGATCATCAAGACACTGATGCCAGATACAACCCAGCATCAAAGTTTTGATATGACAGAAAACTTCAGCTCATCGGCTGGAGATGTGGTTGAGCAAGCGCTAACCCACGCGATTGCAGAAGTTGAGGCTGATGACAGCGTTAACCTGAAAGGTCGCAATAAAGCTATTACTAAGGTGTTGTTTGATAACGGCATCTTTGAATTAAAAGAAGCAACTAACATAGTTGCTAACCATTTAAGCATTACCAAACATGCGGTGTATAAGTACATCCGTGAATTTAAATCCTAATTATCGAGATAACAACGCTATGAAAACTGTAATCCATACTGAAAATGCTCCAGCTGCAATTGGTCCATACTCTCAAGCTCTTGCTTTCGACAAGTTAGTATTCACCTCTGGCCAGCTACCGCTAGATCCAGTAACTATGGCTTTCGTTGAAGGCGGCGTTAAAGAGCAAGCTTACCAATCTCTAAAGAACCTTAAAGCAGTTCTAGAACAAGCTGGCGCAGGTACTGACACTGTACTTAAGACAACTTGTTTCCTAGCTGATATGGAAGACTTCGCAGTATTTAACGAAGTTTACACTGAAGTTTTCGGCACTGACGCAGCTCCAGCTCGTTCATGTGTTCAAGCTGCTCGTCTACCAAAAGACGCGCTAGTTGAAGTTGAAGCAATCGCCTTCATCAAGTAATACCTGTTTTAAAAAGCCTACTGTCCACTTACCTTTAGTGAGTGGACAACTGCCCTCTTGTTCATAATTTATAGTGGTTATCATGCTAAAGCTGACTCAAAATGATTTCTTTAACGGCGAGACTTCTGACCTTTTCACAGCTCAAGTTGCTGAAAAAACTCGTCAATTCCACCAGCAGATCGAAGCTTACCAACCTACTCCGCTGATCTCTTTAGAGCAGTTAGCGGCGCGCCTTGGTGTTAAAGCAATTCTGGTGAAAGACGAATCGTACCGTTTCGGCCTAAATGCTTTTAAAGTATTAGGTGGTTCATACGCTTTAGGTAAGCAACTTGCTGAACACCTAAGTGTTGATATCAGCGAAATTGATATGAAAACTGTAGCAGACAAGCTAAGCGAACCTTTGGTTTTCGCTACTGCAACTGCTGGTAACCACGGAACAGGTGTGGCTTGGGCTGCACGTGAAATGGGCCAAAAAGCTGTAGTTTACATGCCAAAAGGTTCATCACAAGCAAGCGTAACTCGCATTCAAAACCTAGGTGCTGAGTGTATCGTTACTGATTGCAACTACGACGACACAGTGCGTATCGCTAACCAAACAGCGACTGAAAACGGCTGGATGCTAGTGCAAGATACAGCATGGGAAGGCTACGATAAGATCCCTACTTGGATCTCTCAAGGCTACATGACTATGGCTGTTGAAGCGCAAGAGCAAGTTGAAGCTATGGGTCTAAAACCGACTCACCTTATGCTTCAAGCTGGTGTTGGCGCTATGGCTGGCGGGATCTTGGGTTACTTCGCTGACAAAGTTGGCGCAAACAACTTCAAGACCATTATCGCTGAGCCTGCAAAAGCAGATTGTATCTACAACTCTGGTATTAAAGGCGAAATGGTTGCAGTAACTGGCGAGCTAAACTCTATCATGGCAGGTCTTGCATGTGGCGAGCCAAACCCAGTAACTTGGCCTATCCTAAAGCAGTGCAGCAGCTTCTTCGCTTCAGTTGAAGATGAAGTTACTGCAACGGGTATGCGCGTTCTTGGTAATCCACTAGCGGGCGATACTAAGGTTGTTAGCGGTGAGTCAGGTGCACTAACTCTTGGCCTACTATACATGCTAGCCAGCCGTGAAGATTACAGCGAATACCGCACTCAACTTGGTCTAGACCAAGATGCAGTAATCATGCTGTTCAGCACTGAAGGTGACACTAACCCAGACCGTTACCGTCAAATCGTTTGGGAAGGCATGCACAGCACTGCTAAATAAGTCTTAGACTTAGTCTCGATCTAAAAAGCCGCTTCTTAGCGGCTTTTTTGTTTTTAAAAGAAGGGACGGACTTCGTCCTGATAGGTCCTAGGGCGGTGCTACGCACCTGCGAGGACGCCAACAAGTTGGCTATTAGGAAAAAACAAAAACACTTCAAAAACAGAACGTTGCACTTTTTGCCTTTTACTTTTCCGTAAGCACAGTGTTCCGTCAGTGACGCAGTCACGTTCCCTAGGCCGCAGGCCGTCCGTCTTGGCTTTAAAAAAAGGACCTAAGTCCTTTCTTTGCCCTACCCTATAACTTCCTTAATATTCAATTTTACTTACGCTAACTGTCAGCACTATTTAATTTATTAAATAGTGCTGCAAGACTATAATTAAATGCCCAACTATAACCTTGTTAATAGCACCCACTGATGACCACTGACACAAGCAATAAAACCCCTAATAAAATCCACTTAGCGCTGTTTATTTTAATCGGCACTGCATGCTTGTTGCCTATGGTGTCATCTCCTGTAGCGCTTATTTTAGGGTTCACGCTTGCCAGCATTGGCTGGGCACCAGATCAAGTTCACCTTGGCGCACTGACCAAAAAACTGCTCGCTTACTCTATTGTCGGCTTAGGCTTTGGTATCCAGCTAGAAACCGCACTCAGTATTAGTATTGCCAACCTGCCGTTAATTTTAGGCTCTATTATCTTGACCCTAGTATTAGGTTTCGGCCTCACTAAGTTACTTAAACTGGATGCCAAAATCGGTCATTTAGTTGCATCAGGCACAGCAATTTGTGGTGGCAGCGCCATTGCAGCCGTATCGCCAGCGATTAGAGCCAATAGCGAACAAACCGCAATTGCATTGGCCACAGTATTTATTCTTAACTCGATTGCGCTATTTATATTCCCGGCCATTGGCCATGCGCTTTCAATGAGCCAACATGACTTTGGCGTATGGAGTGCAATTGCCATTCACGATACCTCATCTGTTGTTGGCGCAGCCTCAGCTTACGGCAGTGAAGCGCTAACGACTGCCACCACAGTTAAGTTGGCACGAGCGCTGTGGATTATTCCTATCGCATTTATCAGCGCCATGCTATTTAAAGGCGATAAAAACAAAATGGCGATACCTTACTTTATCGGTTTTTACTGTTTGGCGATTGCAGTGGCGCACTTTATGCCTGCTGGAGAGGTCGTTTACGGGGCGATTTTTGAGGTCTCTAAGCGTGTATTAGTTGTGTGCTTATTTTTAATTGGTGCTGGCATTACCATTCAAAAAATGAAATCAACTGGTCCTAAGCCGCTCATTCTAGGGGTGCTGTTATGGTTGGCAATTGGTAGCAGCTCGCTGGCGTATATTCTGGTCGTCCATTAGCCGAGTGGCTATGGCGGTTCAACAATCTAACCAAGATATAGCAGACTAAAAGCAGCGCATTAACGGCGCTGCTTTTTGCTTATATGACGCCAAATAAGTAACGAGAGTAAACAACTAAACGCGCCTAAATCGATAAGTGCTCGCGTTAAGCCGCTTGTTAGCAAAGAGGCGACAATTAGCACTGCGCAGCACAATAATATTAGCCAGTTATTCAATGTAATCTCCCCTCCTAGGTAAGTAAAATGAATCGCTATTATTGGTGCTAATGCTATTACTCGCCAAGATCCTTTATTACTAATAAATAGCTTTATCAGCTAAGGCTAGATGATTTACTTATATTAAGCTGACTTATAAACGGTTTAACCAACGGCATACGGATCATTGAGTGGATCATCGTTCCAGTCGTATTCTGTTAGTGTTTGAATACGTTTGGCTTCAAGTTCGCCATGCAAATGCTTAACCCAAAACAGTGCGGCATCAGTGCCTGCCGATACCCCTGATGAAGTAAGAAACTTGCCATCTAATACCCAACGCGCTTTGGCTTGCCAAGGTACATTGTCGTTCAATGAACTCACCCACTGAAATGCCATCTTATTGGTGGTCGCCTTACGGCCATTTAACACCGACGTCATCGCTAATAATGCCGTGCCAGTGCACACTGTAAACACATTTTGGCTACGGGCGATTTGTGCCACTAACCATTGCCTTAACTTAGTGTCATTCACTAAGCTGCGAGTGCCAATACCACCAGGGATCAATAACAGATCGCAATCATACGTCTCTGTCGTTAGGCAGTCTGCTACCACACGCGGGCCTTGATAGCTTTTGACGATTTCTGTCATCGCCACCAGCTTTATCTCACTATTGGGCATATGACCCAACATCTCTACTGGACCATGTAGATCTAAAGTTTCATAGTCATCAAATACCAGTGCCAACACCCGATATTTGCCCTCAGTAAATGGCGCATTAGTGGTTAATGATGACGTACTCACTGCCGCTTGCACTGCTGGCGCTATTGCACCTGTTGCCATTAGCACTGAAGCGCCTTTTATAAACTGCCTACGTTGCATTTCTTTCCCATCTATTTTCGATTGCTTGGGCGATTTTAGTCTTTAAGGATGGTAATTAATTCAATGATTAAGCTAATAAACGCCAAATCGTTCATCAAAAATAGAGATGGCGCAAATAATGTCAATTTGTGGGATCTAATACCAATCAGTATAAACAGTGATACGGCTAGATTTAAGATATAAAAAAGCGCCCATTTCGGGCGCTTCTTAGTAATGAATTATCAGTAGAACGGCGTTGGATCGATTTCTAAACTGCTTGGTGAGATCCCTTTTTCAATATTGAAAGAGGAACGACGCAAATCGACGATTTCAACCTTGGTATAGCAACGCTTGGTTACCGAATAAAAGCATTTCACTTTAGGGTGCAGTGCATCGCGACCTGTCGCTTCCCAGACGATACCTATACGTCCGTCAGACAGCTGCACTAACGAGCCAACCGGATACACACCAATACAACGAATAAATTCGTAAACTAACTTTTGGTCTAGATGGAAAGGAGTCAAACTGATTAAGATTTTAAACGCTGCCGCGGGGCTCATGGCCTCCTTGTAACAGCGAGTTGCCGTCAAGGCGTCAAAGATATCGACGATACAACTCATGCGACCATGCAGCGGTATTTCATCGCCTTTTAATCCTCGCGGGTAGCCGTTACCATCGAGTTTTTCATGGTGCATCAAACTGATGTCTTTACTAATCTGCGACAAACCTTTGGTTTGCGCCATAATCTCAACTGCATAAGTCTGGTGCAGCTTTACATGCTCAAACTCTTCTGCAGTTAATTTACCCGGCTTATTCAAAATATTGCTATCGATTTTGATCTTGCCTATATCATGCAAAATCCCACCAATGGCAATTTGCCGCAGCATATCGGTATCGAAATTTAAGTAACGGCCAAAGGTTACTAGCAAGAAGGCGACATTGATTGAGTGTTCTAGCAGATAGGCATCTTTCGAGCGCAGCGCCGACACACATTTGAGCGCATCAGCGTCTAGCATTACCGACTCAATCATATTGTCGGCTAAAACTTCAAAAGGCTGGACTTCAACCGCTTTGCCCTCGAAGGTTTCAGACAGAACTTTTTGGATGAGATCTTTAGCCTCAACCATCAACTCTTTTGCTTGTTTCTGTCTGATTACGCGGTCGACTTTTATCGCTTTAGCAGCAGGCTTTACAACAACCTCTGCTCGACCTAAGCCTAAATCGGGTGCAGAGCGCTCGCCATTCACCCATACATGGCTAATATGATTCTTGTGTAGCTTTAAAATTGCTTCTGCGCTACGAATTTGTCCGGCACTGGCAATATTGACCTTACTTTTATTACGGTCAATAGCCTCAACAAACATACCCACTTTTAATTCAGAAACAGCTATTTTAATTAAATGACTAGATTCAAGTGAATCACCCATTATCTCTTAGGTCCCCGGATGATTTAATCAAAAATACAGCTACTATATGTCACTGTACCCGTCATAGTTTGGTGATGTTTCGACTCCATAAACAACAGAGTCCATCTATTATTTTCCTACGACAATTAGACTATTCTATTCTGGGATTTGTTAAATCACCAGAGACAAAGTTAATTAATCTCCGCTAATGCAATTAAAATTTAAGCTAATCAGTAATGAATGCGTTAACTAACGCAAGTGCTAGCCACTGCAGCACTGCGCTTATGGCACTGAAAACTGCTAGGCTGCCAGCGACGATACATGCAGTTAAAACAAGAGCGCGCGACATTGTCGGTATGCTCATCTTCATCGTCACTTAAAAATACCGAACAATCTTTAGCAGCCTCTCGAGCTGGAGCATAGTCCTCGACACCAAACTTAAATTGCCATAAGTCGTTAACTTGAATAAACCATTGCTGCATCGCTTATACCTCTAGACCCTTTCGTATTAATAAGGCTTTAATTGCTGTTTAGTTGCGTTGCGCCACTCACCCGACTCATTACTTACTAATAAGGCAAATTGATGCTGGGTATACACGGCTTTGATTTGACCAGTTAAGCTAATCTGTTCATCGTGATTTAAAATTTCACCCGTTGTCGAAATCGCTGCTTGTAGGCCGGTTTGTTTAAGCATCTGTGCCACGCTCGGTTGCACAACTGCCGATTCATCATGATCTTCGCCTAAGGTTAATTGCCCTTTCACACGGCCATCTTGACCACTTAAACGTAAACCTAAGCCAGCTAAAGAGCCAATAATGCCCTGACCTGTGCCACCATGCTCTGACAAATCCACGCCTAGTTCTGCCGCCAATTGATAAGCTTGCTCTTTGGTTTTCACTTCAACTTTTGACTGCTTACCAAACGCGATTAACTGGCCGATATTGTAGTCAGACTCTAAGTCCAAAATCGCCAACCCGGGATCGGCCGCCGCCGCAGATTCTTGTTTTAAATGCGCGATACAAATGGCTTTGATCTCAGCAAAATCGAAGTCGGTTTCAACTTGAAAACACATGGCACTGTTGTGCGATGTATACGGAATATCTGGGTGTACAAATAACTGATGGCGAGTAACAAATCGCGTTATTGCTGGCCGTGCGTCTTGTGGCACTCGTGGTGCCAGTTTAGCTGCAATCTCTTCAGCAATTTCGCCAGTACCTTTAGTGCCAATATCGTCAGTGTCATCAATGCAGATCAACCAAGCTTTCATCTAAAACCCTTATTGTTATGTTGTCGTGGCAAGTAACGTGCTCACCGCGCAAATATGTTTGCGAATCTTGTTTGTTAACCTGTTACTCAGGCTTTTTCGGCAATAAATCGTGGGCGTGCAATCGCCGTAATACGGTTGGGATCAACAGCGCTGCCGCCACTGCAAATGCACCGCCTTGCACTAAGCTAAGGCCGAACTCTGCTAACGCCACTTGGCCGCTCATACCGACTAATAAGTTGCTCAGTAAGCCCTTGCCTGACCAAGCTAAACAGCCAATCAACGCCAAAATAATGCTCTGCCAGCGTAAACTGAATGCACCAGCCATAAACAATAAAGCTAAATCCATTGCCATTGCTGGTAGGCCAAACTTAAGCAAAATCATTGGTCCGCCTTTGCCAACGCTAAGCATCATGGCAACTAGGCCGGCTAATAAGCCGCAAGCCGTCATCGCACCAACGCGATTCACTACGCCGTAGCAAATAAGGTAGAAAAAGGTCATCAAAAACATCGAATGACCACTCAAGCCAAGCTTGAGTCGTAACATACTTTTCAAAACCACCAGCAAGGTGGCGCAAAAGCCAATAAATAACGCGTCTTGTAAATCGAACGGAGACTTCATTCTTCCTCTCTTTTTGCTGGCCAATGTGTTGGTTTACTCACACTGCCGAAATGGCGCAGTTTGGCTGCTTTTGCCATCTGCTTTGATAACTTAAGTAATTGAATTAACACTGGCAGCACAACGCAATAAATGAGCTCTGGCCAGTTTTTAGGATTACGCAATGCTTTAGGGGTGATGTTGGCGCCCCGTAAGCATTGAATGGCATAAATTTCTTTGGTTTCTTGCAGCATGTACGGCAACAATCCAATAGAGGCGGCAATAACAAATGCCCACTTGGCGGGCAAACCCCAGCTGAGCACTTCGCCAATTCTTTCAGGCTTTTGCGTCGCAGATAACCACCAGCCAGGCAGTAAGGCTAAGAACACCCGCAATACAACTATCACGCCTTCGAGCATCTGCCCTTCACCGTGGATCAGGTAATAAAGCGGCAAGGTTAGCGCCAGTTGCGCGACACCTAAGCGCAGTAACGCTGAGATTTTGTTTTTCAGATACACGCCGTGAATAACCAGCAAGGCATCAACCAAGATCAGCCAGCCTAGCGCGCTATTGGGCAAGAAAAATGCACCACTCGATAGCACTAAGCTCAGCAGCAGCGCAAAGGCGCAATATTGGGTGGCACTAATACGAAATACCGCCACTTTGTTTGCTTTACGCCCGTTAACCAACATTTGCTTGCTCTGTTATTTGTGCGCCATCACCTAGGTGACCATTTTCAATGAACCAGTAACGGTCAACAGCTAGAAATGGCAAGCCACGATGGCTCGTCAGTAAGATGCCACAGCCTTGCGCACTCAATTGCAGTAGAATTTGCACCACTTTGGCCACATGATATTTGTCTAACCCCGCAAAAGGATCATCGAGTAATAACAGCTTTGGCTGCAAACAAACCAGTGAAGCCAAAGCAATAATATGCTGCTGGCCATAAGACAGCTTGTGCGGAGAGCTATCGGCAAGTTTCAGCAAATCAAGTTCAGTGAGGATCTGCTCTGCTCGCGCCAGCGGTAATTTGAAACGCTTTAAACTAAATTGCAGCTCAGTTAATACGGTTTGCTCGAATAGCTGTCGATTAGGTCGCTGCATTAACAAGCCTAAGTCACTGCCATAAATCCCTAGTTGTGGGCGTTTTGCCATTACTGTTATCGGCAAATTAGTAATGTTGGCTTGAATGCCAGCTAAAGTTTTCAATAGGCTACTTTTACCGGCGCCGTTGTCGCCTACTAGGGCTACAATCTCACCACGGTGAAGCGATAACTCTTGCTCGCATTCAAACAGTGGTTCTTGGTCGATAAAACGAAATTGATGCGGCGCGATATTAACTAGGCATTCGCGATGACGAGGCTTACTACTCGGTCTGATATTAACCAGATCCGCGGTCTGGGCTTGTTGACGCTGACCAGCTCTAAGCTTGCCGCCTTCAAGTAACCAGAGATAATCAACTAAATCAGCGAAAGCACTTGGGTTATGCTCAACCATCACTATCGCCACGCCATCCTCTAGCAAGGCTTTTAATACACCGTTGAGCTCTTTGACACCATTATCATCAAGCTGCGCCCACGGCTCATCCAGTAATAACAATGACGGGTTAAACACCAGTTGCGCAGCCATCATTAAACGATATTTCTGCCCGAGAGATAACACCTCAACAGGTGTATCTAAGCTCGTATATAAACCGACTCGACGTAATGATTGCTGTACTTTTTCCACCATCAAATCAGCAGCAATACCTAGATTTTCTAGTGCAAACGCAATTTCGGCCCCAACACTTTGGCGTAAAACTTGAGCATTAGGATCTTGCATCACTAAACCAACCAATAATGATGGGGCACGATAAACGTCCCCCTCATAAGGTCGGCATTGCTCGCCTGCCAATATGTGCAACAAGCTCGATTTACCTGAGCCTGTTGCACCATTAATACAATGGCATTCACCACGATTAATCACCAAATTAAGATCGTCCAAGATCTCACTTTGGTGCGATCCATAGCCGAAATGAATCCCTTCTAATGCTATGATTTTCATACTCTTCCCCGAAAGCCCTAAAGCTGCCAGTTAATACCAACAAACACCTGACGGCCAGCTTGTGGCATAAAGTCGCTTTGATAATAAAGCTCATCAAATAGGTTTGTAGCGCGAACGTATAACTCTAAGTTGTCCTGCCAAATCTTCTGGCTCACACTAAGATCTACTAAGGTGTAATTATCTAACTCAACACCTTTCCCATTCACTTGATCAATTACGCGTTCAGCATTTAAACGTGTCGTTAAACCAAACGAGAGGTCATAGCTGGCTTGCAGACGCAAGTTGTGCGCAGGACGGTACTGCAGACGCTCATTGGTAGCACGGTCTTCGGTATCGATGTAGCTATAGGCAAACGTTAATCCTAGGCTGTCGAAATAACGATTCGTCATCTGCAAATCAACACCCATAAAGCGATAATCACCAATGTTTTGCTCTTGGTTGTTATCATCTTTAGCGATGTAATCATTAGCATCAGTAATATAGCTGCTGATATCTAATTGAGTGTCGAAAGGTAGAGATTGCTGTAGGCCTAGTTCGAACTGGTTAGCAATTTCTGCTTTTAGATTTACGTTACCGCTGTTAGGCGCGTATAGATCGCTAATTGATGGGTAGCGAACTTTACGAGCTAAACCGGTATGAATTCGGCTTGAGTCTGTAACTTGATAAAATGCCGATGCTTGAGCTGAGAAGTCTGTTTCGCTATTAACATCAAGATCGTAATTATGTACCGCAGCACCTATGCTGTAGCCATAAGTACCGTCATCTTGAAATTGGTATTCAGCAGCACCGGTATAGACCATCAAACTTTCATCGATATCGCCAGAGCCGCCTTGACCGCCGCCAGTACCACCACCGCTACCATTGCCTCTTACTAGGCTACGTAATGAAGTGGTATGCGATGACCAATCTTGTTTTTCAACAATGGCTGACGTAGTTAATACCGCGCCATAATCAAATTCACTAATGAATTGAATATTGGTACCACTAACTTTAGAAGAACTTTCAACAATGCTATTTAGGTTGTTCAGTCTATGGTTATAGAAGTTTTCCACCATATCGGTTTGGTTGTAGTAAACAAAACCACGAACAACATATTTTTCGCTGATTTCATGAGCCGCGCCAAGCTGCATGCTTTGCTCATTAAAATCTTCAACTCTTGAAGGTGTTTTCTTACGGTCAACAGTCGGCGATTTACCCCACACGCCATCGCGCTGAGTGTAGTTAGCCATTAACTTAGTTGAATCGTTGATGAAGTAACTGCCTTGGGCGTAATAGTTGGTTAACTTTCTGTCAGAGTTAAAACGAATGTCACCAACTTGATTGCGAGTATCTTCAAAATCATCAGGCATTGGCGTGCCATCAGTCTCTTGATGAGTCACACTCATAATACCTTGCCAGTTATCACCCGAGCCTGCTGCACTGATATCAGCATTTAAGGTATTGTCAGGTGCCGATTCAACTTTACCCGACAACGAAGGTGATGCATCACCTTGTTTAGTAATGATGTTAATTACGCCCGCACTACCGCCTGGTCCGTAAAGCACAGAAGTAGGACCAACTGAAACGTCAACACGTGCAATTTGGTTTGTAGGGATAACACTTGGGTCAAACTGACCGTCTTCAGTGCTGCTTGCTGGCACACCGTTAATTAAGAAAGTAATATGGCGTGTTTTTAGGCCGCGGATATCCACGCGAGGAGTAGAGTCACCACCTACGCGCACATAAATGCCAGGTACGTTTTCCAGCACTTGATCTAAGCTTTGTGCACCAGAAGCCTTAATTTCTTCCGCGTCTACGCTCCAATGGGTCGTCGCCGCTTCAGTTACCGAAGCGCGCTCACCGTGCACTACAATAACGTCGGTTACATCAAGAATTGGGTCTCTTTCAATTTCATCAGCCTGAACTTGATAAGCCAAGCTCATAGCTAGCGCTAAGCTAGACACTCTCAGCACTTTTTGTTGTTTTTTCATCTAGTTTCATCATCCTAACGACTTATTTCGCGCTATTTTTAAAGAGCACGGGTTATCGCTCAAGCAAATAAAACCATAAAACAAACCTAGATCGACTAATTTGGATAATAGGAAAGGCCACCAACAGCAACAAAGGTCAATTTGACCCACCGCGCACAACTAAAGGACAAAACGGGACATCTAAATCACACCCTTTAAAAGCAAGCTAAGCTTTGATGACACAGAAAAAATAAACCTAACGACAGAAGTACCATAGGCGACAATAGCCAACAACAAAGCCATGTTGTGATTTACTCAGGGAGAGCTCACATAGGTAGAGTGATCAACTTGACACTGTATGTTATGGCTATTACTTTGTGGTAAAGATTCTTATTACCAAAGTGCGATGGGTTTATCCTAGCTAGAGGTCGCTCCTCTAAGCAAACCCTAATGATATTTGTTTGGAGTACTTATTGACCATCCCCATGCTGCCTCAAGCTATTAAGTCCTTAACCGACAAAATCAAATCATTTACGCTTCAACCTAACAGTGATCCAATAGTCCAGCTGTCTGTGGCGGTTGCACCTATCCCGGTTATTGCTTGGTTAGCCGCACAAACTACTTATCCAAGAGTGTATTGGAAAGGTCGTGATACCGAAGAAGAGGTAGCCGCTATTGGCTGCTGCAAAGACTTCTTCTTTGGTGATGATGTTGACGACATAGCACTATCGCTTGAGTACCAAAAACAACGTTCACTGACCAGTAATCAAGATATTCGTTACTATGGTGGCGTAGCATTCGATCGTCGCAATGAAAGCTGGCAAGACTTTGGTAAAGCACACTTTGTGCTACCTAGAGTAGAACTGCGCCGCAGCGGTAATGAGTTCAAACTACTAGTAAACCTAAACTTTAGCGAGAATGAGTTCAGCACTGAAATCGACAATGCTTTGCAGTCACTGCAAGTACTCGACGCCCCTAAGCCATTAACTCCTCCAAACAAGGTGGCATTAATGGGCCGCAGTGACCGACCAGATCGCTACCGCTGGGACGAGTTAGTTAATCGGGTGACTCATCCAAAATTTATTGAAGACACACCAAAAGTGGTGCTTTCACGGGTGACTCAGCTTGAGATCAATGAAGAAGTCGATCCATGGACACTTCTTGCTTGCTGGCAAGGCCGCAATCCAACTAGCTTTCAGTTTGGTTTTCAATTTAGTCCAGCAAGTGCCTTTATTTCTTGTACGCCAGAGCGCTTATACCGTCGCCGTCAACGCGAATTGTTTACCGAAGCGTTAGCTGGCACCACTGTGCGTGGGCTTAATCAAGAAGAAGATAAAGCTCTTGCTCAAGAACTATTAGATGACACCAAAAATAGTCACGAGAACCAACTAGTACGCCAACACATAGTTAATGTGCTCAACCCACTTAGTAATTATGTTGGCGCCGAAGAAACACCGACCGTGTTTAAACTCAGCCATATCCAGCATTTACATCGCTCAATCCGCGCCGAGTTAAAGCCAGGGGTGAATGACTTTCAGCTGATCCAAGCGCTGCATCCAACTCCAGCGGTAGGCGGCTTGCCAAAAGAGTCGGCAATGAACTTTATTCGTCAACAAGAAGGCTATGTGCGCGGCTGGTACGCTGGCGCTTGCGGTTACTTCAATAAGTACGAAAGTGAATTTGCAGTGGCTATCCGCAGCGCCTTAATTGAACCTGGGCGTATTAACCTCTATGCCGGCGCAGGTATTGTTGCAGGCTCAGAGGCTGACAAAGAGTGGACTGAGCTTGAAAACAAACTCAGAACTATTTTGTCGATTCTAACCGAGCTATAAATAACTAAATCAAAAGATTAACCTAAGTCTTTAGCACCTGTGGTGGCTTAACAGCATAAGTCGCCACAATTTATCCTTGCTCAATTAAAAAACTGCTCTATAATTTGCCGCCCCCAAGCTTGGGGACAACCACTGTTTATTAACCAAAATTGTAAAATTATAGCGCTAGACGTTATTGCGGGTTCCCTAACCCCGCCCGATTTAACTAAAAAGGCCACAAGATGTTGATGTTATCCCCTGCACAGCTTCGCCGTGCATTGCTGCTATTAGCCAGCTTTCATATTGCTATTATTTGTGCCAGCAACTACCTAGTACAACTTCCATTTTTAATATTCGGCTTCCATACCACTTGGGGCGCATTTAGCTTTCCATTTGTTTATCTAGCTACCGATCTCACTGTACGTATATTTGGCCAACAAGCCGCGAGAAAAATCATCTTTCTAGCCATGCTGCCAGCGTTAGTGATCTCCTATTTAATGGGCGTTATTTTCCACCAAGGTAGTTTCCAAGGTGCTGAAGCGCTGCTGGAATTTAATAGCTTTGTATTTAGAATTGCATTCGCCAGTTTTGCCGCCTACCTTGTCGGCCAGTTGATGGATATTTTTGTGTTTGCCAAGCTAAGAGAGACTAAATCTTGGTGGGTGGCACCATCAGCGTCAACAATAGTCGGCAACCTAATCGATACTATCGTGTTCTTTGGCCTAGCTTTCTACGCCTCTACTGATGAGTTTATGGCAGTACACTGGCCTGAAATCGCCGCGGTGGATTACGGATTTAAACTGATCGTCAGTTTAGGCTTATTCTTGCCTGCTTATGGTCTGTTACTAAAGTTCTTACAAGATAAGATCTTACAGGATTCTGCTCACAAAAGCGCCGTCTGATAATAGTTAGCGCTTAACAACAACTGGACAGACCTGTTATAATTTCGCCAATTCGTTCACCTTTCAGCCAATGGTTTGGCTGTATCAGCAAGGTGAACTGGCGAAGTTATTGAGAGTGATACATGTACACCATCGAAATTGAAGCTGTAACTGAGTTTACGCCAGCAGTGCTTGAGCTTATCCAAACTGTTTACAGCGTTATCCCTGAATTTGAAAACGGCTATGCTAGCCAAGAGATCAGCCAGCGTTTACTTGCAGGCCCAGCGTTATTGCTTATCGCTAAGGTTGAAAGCGAGATCGCAGGCTTTAAGCTTGGTTACCAAACTGAAGATAACGTGTTCTATAGCTGGTTAGGTGGTGTAGCACCGGATTTCCGTGGTCTTGGCCTAGCAAAGAGCTTACTTGAATACCAAGAAAAGTGGGCAAAAGAGCAAGGTTATCAGCGTATAGACGTTAAAACTCGCAACTGCTTCCCTGCAATGCTAAATATGCTTATTAGCAGCCAATACCAGATCACCGCTATGGTTAGCGACGCTCAAAACCACAGCCAGAACAAGCTGCATTTACAAAAGCATGTTTAATACCAATCAGTATAAACATTTAGTCACTCAGCGAGAGTTTAGCGGTTTTGAGGCAAGGCAACGAGTGAAGAGCATAGTTGTTCTACATTCGAGCTCGTTAACACAACATCAGAATCGCTAAAACTCGCCATTCTGGAACGTTTTTGGCTGCCTACTTCTGCGTTGAATAGCTTTATAAGGGAATAACCATTATTGCAGCTATTCGTCTTGAATTAGTTTGCCAAAAATCGTTCTGAGTTGATCAAATTCTTATACTGATTGATATAACTGCTCGCTTTAATGTCTGCTGGTTCCCCCCCATCAAAGTAAAAAAACTTAATAGAATGTGACAAAAGTGTAGATAACACTTGCAAAGCTAAATGAGAATGATTATTGTTAACTCGCGTTCCAGAACTCGGAATTACGGATAAAGTTCTCATCATCTTTACCTGCATAGAGTTCTTTATGCCTTTGACCATCTTTGCGGTCAGGGGTATTAGCACGACATTGCTCACACACTCTTAAGTGGCCGGGATTCTTTCCCGGCTTTTTTTTGGCTTAATTTCAGCCAATTGCAAATATCAGAGCTTACAAGTAAAGCAGAACCTCATAACTCACTAATTAATAACAACTAAATCATATTTACATAATTTAGATTAATTTTTAGTGCATTATACTTGCACAATCAAATGATAATGATTATTATTTACATGCGTTCCAGAACTCGTAGTTACTTAAAGGCATCTCATCTCCTTAAAGTTAGAGTTTTATTAAGCACGACATTGCTCACACACTCTTTGTGGCCGGGATTTTATCCCGGCTATTTTTTTGCCTAGCATTTATTAATCCTAATTAAATCAATAAAATATTATCGGCAAAGCAGTAGCTTGCAGCGGAATAATAAGAGGCAAACAGTGGAATGTTAAGCAGCAAGTTAGGAATAAGCTGCTGCGAGGATAAGTTGCATAAGCGAGATTAGTCACCCGCTAAAAACAACAACGGGTAGCTACTTGGCTACCCGTCTAACTATCTAGCTAATCAATCTAACAACTTAGTAAGCTTAGCCTGTTCATTGTTAGTCTTTAGGTTTATCAAGGTGCTGACCATTAAACTGCAGACCTTCATAAGGCGTGTTAACTTGCTCCTCTATCGCTTTATGATACAGGCCAATAGTAAACAAGCTGCCTTTACCCACTGTAGAGCTCACCTCAATGGTGCCGCCAATACGCTTAATAATGCCGTAGCTGAGTGATAAACCTAAGCCAGTACCGTCTTTACGCGTGGTATAGAAAGGATCGAAAATGCGGTTAAGTTCCTCTTCAGGGATCCCCTTACCTTCATCTTCAACCTCAATTTTAACCCCTACAGGATCGCCGCGTTGCACCCAATCATAAGTGCGGATCCAGATCTGGCCTTTGCCATCCATCGCGTGAGCAGCGTTTACCACTAAGTTAATCAGTACCTGCAATAACTGCGGACGGTTAACTTGAATTGGATAGCTAGCATTAAGTTCTTGGTTGAGCACCACTTGCTGTTTTTGAATCGAATGACGCACCAGCACCAGCATCTCTTCGATAATCGGCGTGATCTGATGCATTTCAAGCGGCGCATTAAACTCACCTGGGCGGCTGTATTGCAGCAGGCTACGAATAATCGTGCTAATACGGCCAACTTGTTGAATAACTAGCTCAATTTCTTCTTCAACATCGGCAGCCCTGTCACCAAGCTCATACTTAAGCAGCTCCATATTGCCTAAGATCACTGCTGTTGGGTTATTGATCTCATGGGCAATACCCGCGGTAAGCTCACCGAGTGCTGTGAGCTTTTCGTTAATCACCAACTGCTGACGCGTTTCGTTAAGTAGTGCGACGTTAGCTTGTAGCTCTTCTGTTTTCTCTTGCAGGCTACGAGTACGCTCTTCAACCTTGACCTCTAGTTGCTCCGCTGCCGCCTGAATCTGACTATTTCGACGCTGCAATAAGTCCAACATGCGGTCAAACTGCTCAGCAAGATTAGACAACTCATTATCACTATCAAGACCTAATGAACCAATACGCAAGTTACGCCCAGATTGCACCGCTTTGACCACATGGTGAATACGCTCAATCGGTTGCAATAAGCTGTAAGCGCCGCGATAAACTAGCCAACCAGACACCAGTAGTACCAGCATTAAAATGGTACCTAACTCAATAATGTTTAACAGGTAATTATGGATAAACGGCGATTCGGAAAATCCGGTATAGATCATACCGATACGCTTACCATTAATATCTTCAAGCGGAGAGTAAGCCGAGATAAACCAGTCGTTAAATACAAAGGCTCGGTCAACCCATAGTAGCCCTTGGTTAAGCACTTTTTCACGTACCTCAGACGACACTAAACTGCCCAAAGCACGTCCCTTTTGGTCATCACCTTTCGGGAAAAAGTGCAAAGGTACGTTAGTACTAATACGGATATTATCAAGGAAGATAGTTACTGTGCCGATTGAGCGTTCAGGCAAGGTGCCTTTGTCGTAAACTAAGTCGCGAATATGGTCGACAATGCGGGTATCACGGTTAAGCATTATGCCGCCGTCGAGGTACCAAGCCACATTGCCATTTTTACCTACCACAGGTAATAAACTGCGGCTCAACAGGCCACGCTTCTCTTGGCCTTTAATCGGTTCATGGGCGCGTTGGGTTTTGATCACACTGATTTGTGCACGCTCGGCCAGCACGGGATCAATCCGTGCCAATCGGCTTGAATCTAGAACCATTAAGCCTGAGAAAGGCTCTACACCTTCAATATGCGGTAGCATCTGCCTAAGATCCGGATCTGCCGCCGCCTCTGATACACTGATCAGACGTAAAAAGTCCAAATTAAGATCTTTCTTCGCCTGCTCTAATACCAGCTGCAAATTAGCACGCTGCTCAATCGAGTCACGGCCCATCTGCCTAAAATCATTTTGAAACGGCCAAGATTCCATAACCAATTGCAGTTGGTTTTCTTGATTATCTTGTACCGTTATCAAGGTGCTGTTTGCTACAGTCAAATCGGCTTTGACCTTCATAAACAGCTGTTTGCCAGTGTAACTAATATTCCAATAGATGGTAATAAACACCAAGCTAACTAGGGTTAGCAAGATCGGCAACAAGGTTAAAATCAAGATGCGATAGCGCACCTTAGCTTGCATTTGCTGCCAACTCACACCAAACATATTGGAAAAAAACGACACCTAAACTCCCCTTAGAGTGATGTTAATAACACCAGTTAACTAACACTGAGCCGAAAAATGCATGCTCTGCTATTAGTCTTACTCGGCTTCACCACCGAACCACTCTTTATATTTACGATCGAGCGTCTTACGTGACACACCTAGGTCGCGGGCAGCAGCAGATTTATTACCGCCGTGCATATCAACCACTCGGGTTACATGGTCACGTTCAACATCTTTAAGCGCCCATTGTAATGGATAACCGGACTCGACCGCCATTTCTGCTTTCGGTTGTACTTTCCAATACTCTGCTGGCGGCTTGCCTAGCAAGATACAACGCTCGATCATATTACGTAATTCGCGGATATTACCAGGCCACTCGTGTTGTTGCAGTTTGAGTAGATCTTCATGGCTCCACACCACTTCTTTTACCCCCAATTCAGCCGCTAGCTGGCAGGTAAAGTGATGCGTTAACTCAACAATATCTTCAGGACGTTCCCGTAGTGGCGGAATAACAATATCGAGCACATTTAAACGATAGAAAAGATCGCGTCTAAAGTTTCCGGCCTCAACTTCTTCCGACAACTTACGGTTAGTTGCAGCAAGTACCCGTACATCAATATTGATCTCTTTTTCACTACCCACAGGACGAATAGTGCGCTGCTCAAGTACTCGCAGTAATGCAGTTTGCATCTTCAGCGGCATTTCACCGATTTCATCAAGGAAGATAGTACCACCTGAGGCAAAGCTAAATAGTCCCTCACGATTACCTTTAGCACCGGTAAATGAGCCAGCCGAGTGGCCAAAGAGTTCGCTTTCTAAAAGCTCAGGTGCAATTGCGCCACAGTTAACCGGTACAAATGGGCCTTGGCGGCCACTTAAAATATGTAGCTGGCGTGCAACCAGTTCTTTACCAGTGCCTGACTCACCCTCAATCAATACCACTGCATTAGTTGGCGCAACACGTTCAATAACATGTTTTACCTCAGTCATGGCATCACTTTGACCAATAATGGTCGATGATTGATTGAATGACACTTCACGGCGCAACATTAAGTTTTCGCGCTTAAGCAAACGACGCTCGATACAGCGGTCAACTGCCTTCATCATCTGCTCAAGGTGGAATGGTTTCATTATGAAGTCTGAAGCACCAGCGCGCAGCGCCTTAATCGCCACATCCATATCGGCATAGCCAGTCATAAAGATGATGTCAGAGCGTCTTTCTTGATCGTTTAGTGCTTCATGCCATTCAATACCTGAACGGCCAGGCAAGCGGATATCAACAATTAGCAGGTCAAAATGACAACGCGAGCGCAGTTGCTCAGCATCCTCAACGCTTGAGGCGGTTTCAACGAGAGCAAACTTTTTAGCTAAGGCTTTTTTCAAAAAGCTACGCATGCCCGGTTCATCATCAACAATCAATACAGATACAGCAGAAGGAAGTGGCTTCATATTATTCATTCTCTGTCCCAGCTTGTCGTTTGAGGGACATTTTGACTCATTATGTAATAAGTCTAACATTGAACTAGTCTAAATAGGTCACTATGAACCATATAATCGCGACCTTGGGACATAATGTCTGTGCTTTTTATGTCATCAATGCGATCTAGATCACAGCATAAAACACTAGTGTGAACTGAACGAATCCGATTACAGTCTGGCATCAAACTTGCTTTTAACGGGGGTATTCAATTTTGTTCAGACCCTCAGGTATCGAGAGGTCTATTTTATTTTCCATAGGAGCTAAAATGTTAAACCTTAAACGCGCTATTGGTCTTGCGGTTACCGCAGCACTGTTTGTTGGCATGCCAGTGCAAGCTACTGAAGTGATTAAGCTTGCTACCACTACCAGTACTGAAAACTCAGGCCTACTAAAGAACCTTCTACCTAAGTTTGAAGCAGAGTCTGGCTACAAAGTTCAAGTAATTGCTACTGGTACAGGTAAGGCGCTAAAACTTGCACGTCAAGGCGATGTTGATGTTGTAATGACTCACGCTCCAGGTGCTGAAGCTAAATTCGTTGAAGAAGGTTACGGCCGTCTACCACGTGGCATTATGGAAAACGATTTCGTTGTTCTTGGTCCTAAGAACGACCCAGCTAAAATCCGCTCAAGCAAAACAGCTGAAGAAGCGTTTGCTAAAATCGCTAAATCAGGTGTGCCTTTCATTTCTCGTGGTGACAACTCAGGCACCAACATGAAAGAACTACTTGTATGGAAAAACGCTAATATTACTCCAGACTTCAAAGGCTACACAGCAGTTGGTCAAGGTATGGGCAAAACGCTATTAATGGCTAGTGAATTAGAGGCTTATACACTATCTGACCGTGGTACTTTCGTTGCTTATTCAGGTAAAATAGACCTAGCAGTTGATTTCGATGGCGGCCCAGCTCTAGCTAACCCGTACCAAATCATCCTAATCAGCGATAGCAAGTACCCAACGCTAAATCACAAAGGTGCTAAAGCACTAAGTGACTGGCTGATCAGCGCTGAAGCGCAAGGCATGATCAATAATTACAAAGTTCAGGGAGAACAATTGTTCAAGGCAACATATAGCGAATGAATGAAGGCTGGTTAGCCCTTATACAGCAGGCATTAAGCCTGCTGTTTTCATTGGACCCCGAAGTGTGGTCCATTATTTCCGTTTCTTTTGCAGTATCATTTGCGGCATTAGCGATCACGCTGTTGCCATCTATGGTATTGGGCTTTCTCTTGGCCTTTACGCGTTTTCCCGGCCGCTGGTTAGTCACCAACCTTATCCAAACACTGCAATCTATTCCCACCGTTGTAATCGGCCTGTTGGTCTATTTGCTACTTACCCGTATGGGGCCTTTAGGGGATTTAAAGTGGCTATTCACCCAACAAGGTATGATTCTTGGCCAAATGCTAATTTGTGCACCTGTACTAGTTGCGATGAGCCAAGCTGCATTTACTAGTGTAGACCGCCGCGCTTGGGAAACCTCTCGCACCTTAGGCGCACCCGCTATGAGTGCTATTTGGGCGGTATGTAGAGAGCTGAAAGTGCCGCTATTATTAGCGATTGTAGCTGCCTTTAGTCGTATTTTGACTGAAATTGGTTGCTCGATGATGGTCGGCGGTAACATTGCAGGTGTGACCCGTAATATTCCCACTGCGATTGCACTAGAAACCAGTAAAGGTGATTTTGCTCAAGCCATCGCGCTTGGCTTAGTGTTACTCGTATTGGCGCTCATTTTGAACTTTGCTTTAGGTACGCTTAGAGGCAAAGCCGAGCCAAGGAGTCATTAACAACAATGGCCACTAACACAGCAAAAATCATTGCCAAAAATATCGAGATGCGCTTTGAAGATAAACACCTTTTTAGCGCCGATAAACTGGTATTTGAACAAAACAAAGTGATTCACCTACAAGGTGATAACGGCTGCGGTAAAACCACGTTGATGAAGCTACTTGCAGGCTTTAATCAACCTACCAAAGGGACGATATACGCCGAAGGCTTTGCCATCGCTCCTTGGTGGCGCAGTAACTCTATTACAGGTAAAGCCCTGTATTTACACCAGCATCCCTACCTGTTTGAAGGCAGCGTGATGTATAACCTCACTTACCCATTGCGATTTTTAACCGCAGATAAAGAGCAGCTAAGCCAACGTACTGAGCAAGCAATTGATAAAGCGCAGCTGCGTCACTTGCTCACCCAAGCGGCATCAAGCTTATCTGGTGGTGAGAAACAGCGTTTAGCCATTGCTAGAGCTTGGATTATTCAGCCTAAACTATTAATGCTAGATGAGCCGACCTCTAATATGGATAAGCACTCGCAGCATTTGGTGCTACAAATGATCGTCGACTTAAAACAACAAGGCACAGGTATGCTAATAAGTAGCCATCAGACTTGTTTGTTAACCCAAGTATGCGATCATGCTTGGCTGGTTAATAATAAAACCGTAACCACCGATTATGTGAGCGAATATACGCAAACAGATGATACGAGTAGTCAAATTTCAGCTACATTGAACGTATCGGTTGGCTAATACCTAATTCATTTTTAGTAAAAAACAGTAATAAACAATAGGGTAACAGTGATGGCAGCACAAGTTGATGCGGTAATCTTGGCAGGCGGTATGGCCAGACGCATGGGCGGTAACGATAAAGGTTTAGTTGAGCTGAGAGATCAGCCGATGATTAAACATGCGATTGACAGGATAAAACCTCAAGTTAAGGAGATCCTGATCAACGCAAATCGTAACCAAAACCGTTATTCTGAGTTCGGTTTTAAAGTGTTCAGTGATCAAGATAGCGGCTATTTAGGCCCATTGGCAGGTATGATTACCGCAATGAGCGAGACTGATGCGGAATATTTATTAGTCGTTCCTTGCGATTGCCCACTGTTACCAACTGATTTAGTCGCTAGAATGCTAGCAAAATTAACGGCTGAAGATGCCGAGCTTGCAGTAGCAAGTGACGGCAAGCGCGAGCAACCAGTAGTCATGTTGCTAAAGCCGAGTTTACGTGAATCAATGAAAGCATTTTTAGATGCCGGCGAACGCAAAATCGACTTTTGGTATGCCAAACACCACTATGTTGTTGCTGAGTTTTCTGATCAGCCCAATGCGTTTGTAAACGTAAACACACCAGAACAAAAACAGCAGCTAGGCGATGCCATAGCTAATGAAGAACATCACTAGAGGTGTAAATGAGCATACCTTTTACTAATCCGTTACCTATTCCTGTTCTCGGATTCTGCGCCTACAGCGGCACAGGCAAGACCACATTATTAAAGCAATTAATCCCTGAGCTTAATCGCCGCGGTGTGCGACTCGCAGTCATCAAGCATGCTCATCATAATTTCGACGTCGATATTCCCGGCAAAGACAGCTATGAAATGCGCAAAGCTGGCGCCAAACAGATGCTAGTAGCCTCACATGTTCGCTGGGCATTAATGACCGAAGACGCCAAAGACGGCGACCCAGAATTACCGCATTTGCTCAAACAGATTGAAGCCGACAAGGTTGATATCGTTCTCGTTGAAGGCTTTAAAAAGCTCGAACTACCAAAGATTGAACTGCACCGCGCCGCTCATGGCAAACCTTTCATCCACACTCACGATGACAACATTCAAGCCATAGCCTGCTGTGATGACACAGAATTACCGAGCGAACTGCGCCGTTTAGACATTAACAACATTGAGCAAATTGCTGATTACGTGGGCGAGTACATTGCCACATGGCAGCCTTGCCCTGTTGATCTACCAATGGCGCCGACTTGTGGCTGTGAATTAGATACCAGTACAACGCTGTCTGTACGCCAAGGTATTGATAAGATTTTATCTTACGTTAAACCAGTTACAGCTACCGAAGTGGTTGATCTGGACGAATTAGAAAACCGCGTATTAGCCAGCGATGCAATTTCACCTGTAGATGTGCCGCAGCACACCAATTCAGCGATGGACGGTTACGCATTTAAGCTAAGCGACAGCGCCGATGCATCATACAAGATGGTTGGTGAAGTCATGGCAGGCCACGCTTACAACGGCACCCTGCAAGCCGGTGAAGCTGTACGCATTATGACTGGCGCACCAGTGCCAGCAGGCGCAGATACCATTCAACTACGCGAGCTTGCCAACGAGCAAGACGGCGCAGTGCGCTTTGAAGGTGAGCTAAGCCTTGGTCAGCATATCCGCTTAGCCGGTGAAGACATTGCCCAAGGCGCAACCGCACTTGCAGCACATTCACGCTTACACGCTGCCGAGCAAGGTTTATTAGCCTCACTTGGTTTTGGCGAGCTACCAGTATTTAAGCGCCCTAAAATTGCCGTGTTTTCAACTGGCGATGAAGTTTGCCAACCAGGCGAGCCACTAAAAGCCAACTGCATTTTTGACTCAAACCGCTACACCATTAAATCAATGGCAAAAAAGCTAGGTTGTGAAGTCATCGACTTAGGCATTATTCAAGACTCAGAAGCGGCACTAGCACAAGCGTTAAAAGATGGCGCAGCACAGGCTGACATCGTCATCAGTTCGGGCGGCGTATCAGTTGGCGACGCCGACTACATCAAAACCGTGCTTGAGCAAGTGGGCCAAATTAACTTCTGGCGTATCAACATGCGTCCGGGTCGCCCACTAGCCTTTGGTCAAATCGACGATAGCTTATTCTTCGGTTTACCGGGTAACCCAGTAGCAGTGATGGTGTCGTTCCTGCAGTTTGTTCAGCCAGCCATTCGTAAGCTTGCCGGCGAGCAAAACTGGAGCCACACCATGGTGCCAGCGATTACCGACAAACCACTACGTAGCCGCACAGGCCGCACAGAGTTTACTCGCGGCGTGTACCACCTAGCGGCAGACGGCAAGTTACATGTAACTACAACAGGTGCTCAGGGCTCAGGGATGCTTAGCTCAATGGTAAAAGGAAACTGTCTCATCGTGATAAGCGAAAAAGATGATCAGTTAAATCCAGGTGACACAGTTTATATTCAACCTTTTGCCGACCTTCTATAGAGGTCATGTAGGTAGCTAGTATGAGTTTGATCGTTGACACTTTTGGTCGCACGGTAGAGTACCTGCGCCTTTCAGTCACTGACCGCTGCGATTTTCGCTGCGTGTATTGCATGACAGAAGACCCATGCTTTTTAGGCAAAGACCATGTGCTTAGCCTTGAAGAGTTAGCTTGGGTCGCACAAGCCTTTACCGAGTTAGGCGTAAAGAAAATCCGCCTAACCGGTGGCGAACCCTTAGTGCGCACCGACTGTGATCAATTGGTCAAACTACTAGGTAAGCTGCCGGGTCTTGAAGAGTTGTCGATGACCACCAACGGATCGCGTTTAACCCGTTTTGCTGCAGAGATGCACGACTCAGGCTTAAACCGCCTTAACATTAGTCTCGACACCCTAAAACCAGACCTGTTCACCAGCTTAACCCGCAACGGTAAAGTCGACCGCGTCATCGCCGGCATCGACGCCGCCATTGCCGCAGGATTTAAGAAGATTAAGATCAACGCGGTAATTCTGCGTGGGCAAAACGACGATGAAGTATTAGATCTCATCGAATTTTGCCGCGACCGCGACCTAGACATCGCCTTTATCGAAGAGATGCCATTAGGCGTGATTGATGAGCGCAAACGCAGCCGTCATTGCAGCAGCAAAGAGATCCAAGACATTATCAGTGAGCGTTACCCACTAACCGTATCAGATAGACGCACAGGCGGCCCAGCGCGTTACTTCACCATGCCGGGCAGCGATATTCACGTTGGCTTTATCTCGCCCCACAGCAACAACTTCTGCCACGAATGCAACCGCGTCCGTGTCACGGTAGAGGGCAGGTTGTTATTGTGTTTAGGCAATGAAAACTCAGTAGACTTGAAAGCGATAGTGCGTGAATTCCCCGGCAACATTGAAAAGCTCAAGACAGCGATTCTTGAAGGTATTCAACACAAGCCTAAAGAACATCATTTTGACCCAAATGGGGAAACACAGATCTTGCGGTTTATGAACGCAACGGGTGGTTAACTGTTGCTTGAACAGTTTCTTTTCGCTTGGCTTGTTGCGGTGGTTTCTGTTACCACAGTAGTTGACTGTTAGCTTGTGCTACATACACAAAACCCGACGTAACAGTCGGGTTTTATATAAATAGTTAATGAGTAGCTACATACTAAACTCGTTACAGTTTAATTTTTACTAGCTCTTTCCTTTTTTTGAGCGCCGTTATAAATGCACATTGCTGAGTTATAATCGTTATAAGCAATTGCATAATTAAAATCGCAAAAATAGGCCGGATGCTTAGTTGCCACTGCGTCACCTGCTTTACAAATATCCTGCATTCCCTCAACTAACGAATCATTGTTAGTACCAAGACATGCCATCCCTGAAGTCTTATCCCCACAACCAGATAAAACACTAAGAGTTGCAGCTAAAATCAGTACATTCTTAATTCTAAGTTTCATTTTGATTTCCTATCGTCTTAAAACAATGAGTTAAACTCGTTAACGGTGGCAAAATAATGCCCCATAAAAAGGCTGAAATCCATCAGATTTTCAAATATAAATTATGTACATCAATACATTATGTCAGGATATAAATTGGGTACTTAATTAGATATGTGTATTCAACACAACCCTATAGAGCACCATTTTAACCCAAATGGGGAAACGCAGATATTACGCTCTATGAATGCAACAGGCGGTTGAGTTAACTGGCGCTTGAACAGTTATTTGTCGCTTAGTTTGCTACGGTGGCTTCTGCAGCCACAGAGTTTGACTGTTAGCTTGTACTACATACATAAAACCCGACGCAAATGTCGGGTTTTGTTTTTACTCTTTAAGCAAATTTAGATATGACATAACGCTTAATATCATAGTGATATATTTTACTTCAATGAACTAGAGTCGATTAATTTTTGAAGCTGCACAGTTGCCAGTTTAGTTAGAGAACCCTGCGCAACTTTCCATACAGTTTCAATAGAGTTTTCTTTAAAATCTCCCTTTAAAGCATTCCAAATATCTTTTTGTTTTAAAGCTGATAAAAAGTCATAACCCTGCGATGTTAGCCTAACATGACAATCAAACCATGAAATAGCATCTGCATCATCCAAATCAGGTTCAAATGGTGAGCTACCGGTTCTAGTCAAATATTGAATGAAATTCTGATCTAAGAGTAATCCCATGTGAAAAGCAAATTCACTATTTATTGGAAAGTCATCACTTTCGAGCTGCGTGATAAGAGGGAAAGGCTTATCTATCACTTCAAATTGTTCAAGCAATTTTCTTAAATACTCAAAATTTACTTTCATACTCATCCATACCTAAAAAATATATCACAATCTAGTAAATTGCAGTTTGGATACGTTTACTATTCATACTGCTCTAGCTCTAGCTATATCAATTAATATTGATTAGCCCATCCCACCGAATATAAACCATTGTTTTAAATATTTATATTAAATGACCCATGAAATTTCATTCAAATTAAAGTGTATTAAAAAAAGCAATGAAAGCAGCTTAGCTATCAAAATTGATACCTCTCATACACTAGCTTCTCGCTGCTAACATCTTGTGCAACTAATTGCCTGCGGCAGGCGTATGTGCAGATACTTCTGAGGCTCGCTTGTCGTCATCCTTGACCGCTCAACGAAAACATCCATGTTTTCGACGGCCTCAGCCGCATCTACACTGGGTTTGAAAAGCACAACCTTTCAACTTCTGCGTTAGACCTATTAAAAGAAAAAGACAAAACAAAGACACAGCAAGACCAACAACGACTCAAAGGTTACAGAAAACACCAATTTCCCCATCGAAGTTGCCGAAATACGGAAATGAAAATGCTGTGGAACCATCATGGATGATGGTTCAGGCTCAGCGGGACATGGATGTCCCATCTGAGCCGTTAGGCGATTTTTATTGGAGTATGAGGATCAACAACTTCGTCGGGGGCGGCAGGGGTGATCCAAGAGGGGATTGCTGTTGATCCCCTCTTGGCCGGGTGTGGGATGGAATCCCACGACTTTAATTGTTAGACGAAGTCTAACTTAAAGGTCAAGCGCAGCTTGATTGCCTAAAGTCAGGCGTAGCCTGATTAGAACTAATTGTTAGACAACGTCTAACCCACCACCCCAAGCGGTAGCTTGAAACCAACCATTTGTGGTTAAACCAACTTGAAGATACACTTATAAAACAACCATCCACATAACAATTACCCAAACAATGGCACTCTCCCGCAAAAAGTGGAACAGCATCATAATCATGGCATCAGTACTGATGATCTCCGTGTTGACTGTAATTGAAAAAAACAGTCAACAAATACCACTGCAAACCCAAGCTCTATTTGATAAAGCCGCGCCATTATCACAACTGCAATACGGCGAGTTCTGGTTACAGAAACGCCAATCCGGTTGGCGTTGCAGCAGCGAAGTGCTCAACTGCTTAGAATGGGCTAACGCTTGGCAACAAGTGCATATTTCAGCACTCACTGAAAAACCTGAAACCGCCGAAGAAGCAATTGAACTGGTGATCCAAGTGGATGATCTCGATGATGCGCAGCTATGGGTGCTGTTTCAACAACAAGGCTTATTAAAATCCCCAGCAGGCAACTGGTATCAAGTGCCACCTAGCCTACGCGAAGCACTCAAGCCAATTATTCGAGCCCAAGTAAACTAATACCCAAATAAAAGCGTATTCGTTACTCTAGAACATCGCTGTTATGGGCAGCTGGTGCGACACATTATGCTAAACACGCAATAAGAAAAAGAGAGAGAATAAATGCCGGAACTCCCCGAAGTTGAAGTAACTCGCCAAGGTGTATCGCCTTTCCTTATTGATAACCAAGTCACCGACTTAATTGTGCGTAACCCGTCACTGCGCTGGCCGGTACCCGATATCGCCAAGCAGATTGTTGGCCAAACCATACGCAATGTACGTCGCCGTGCTAAGTACCTATTAATCGACACCGATGCTGGCACCACTATCGTGCATTTGGGCATGTCTGGCAGCTTACGGATTTTGCCGGCTTCCACCCCGGTTGAAAAACACGACCATATCGATTTAGTGCTCGCTAGCGGTAAAGCGCTGCGCTACAACGACCCAAGACGCTTTGGCGCTTGGCTATGGTGTGAACTGCCGGAACAAGCCCATCCATTATTAGCCAAATTAGGCCCTGAGCCGCTGACTGACGCGTTTAATGCCCCTTACCTATTAGAGAGCTTGGCCAATAAGAAAAAGGCCATCAAGCTATGCTTGATGGACAATCATATTGTGGTTGGCGTAGGCAATATTTACGCTAATGAAGCATTGTTTGCCGCTGGTATTCACCCACAAGCAGAAGCGGGTAAAGTCGATGCTGAGCGAATTGAGGTGTTAGTAGCTGAAGTGAAGCAGATCCTTGCTGGTGCAATCAAGCAAGGCGGCACCACCTTAAAAGATTTTACCAATGCAGATGGTAAGCCTGGTTATTTTGCGCAGAAGCTGCATGTATATGGTCGCGGCGGTGAAACTTGTACTCAATGTGGCCACCTGCTTAGTGAAATCAAACTTGGCCAGCGGGCAACGGTTTTCTGTAGTTTGTGCCAGCAAAAATAACTAGCCAGCACATATCAACAACACTGAGTAAGCGAGATTACTTTTCTTCAATGATCTCGCTGATCTGCTCTCTTAAGCGGGTTTTGTATAGGTAAAATGCGATGATTGAGGCGCAGACAAATAACCCGCCGCTAATCAGCAAACTAGTATTATCCGATAGCCCCAGCCCTGCTCCCGCAAAGCTAAACACCATCATTTGCGGAATAAAGCCAATACCACTGCCAATGAAAAAGCGCCAAGCACTAATATGAGTTGAACCCGCTGCCAGATTAGTCAAAAAGTTACTGCTTAGTGGCAAGATGCGGATCATAATCATCTTTAAAATCGTACGATGCACAATCAAGTTTTCTAGACTCGTGAGCTTAGATTGAAAGCGTTTTTTTAAGCTATCTCTAAACACAAATCGGGCAAAATAAAAGGTGATTACACAGCCTAGTAGTGCCGATAAGCTACCGATTAGCGCGCCTTTGATACCGCCGAGCGCAAAACCAAAGGCAAATGCCATAAACTGCCTTGGTCCACCAACACTGGTATACGCAGCGCCGACTAAAAACAGCACCAGCAAGCCTTTATTACCTTGTTCAGCTAAGTAATCTGCCAGCCAATTGGTATCAGTAAATGAGCTAAAGATACCCTGTTTGAACGCGTAGATAGCCAGCGACACCACGGTAATAATTAATAATATTTTGCCAAAACGCTGCATAGCCAATCCGCAATTATTGTTTAAATGCCTAAGCTGCTTGAGTCTTTATAGCAATCAGTAGCAGCAAAAAAGCCAACGTATTAACGTTGGCTTTTTTATAGTTAAAGCGAGTTAAAACTTATATTCGTACGTGCCAAATACCGTAGCATTGGTATCATTGTCTTGTACCTCAAACTCCGACTGAGATACGCTGCCACCAACGCTCATCATGCCGTACCAAATCGGCATCCGGTAGCTAAGCTCTAGCATCAACAAGTCCTCTTTTAGAGGTTGCGGTGCCCAGCCATGAGTAGGACTCTTACCATCTTTGTTCAACTGCGCATAACGCAGCAGTGAGGTAAAACCTTTGCTATTGGCGAACTGGCCAATTAAACCTAATACATACACATTAGCATCGCTGTCATAGGTGCTACCTAATGCACGACCATAGTAACGTGAACCGCTTCTATAAGTTGAGTGCTCGTAGAAGCAGTTGAACGCGTTTTCGTCTTCGCCACAAAATACCATGGTATCTGTATATTCGAGGAACAACTTATATTGCTGACCTTCTAAGTTGAAACGCGTGTCGGCACCAAATAACTTGCCGCAATCTGCGATATCCCAAGGTGCAGAGCCATTAGAATCTTCACAGGTTCTTTGGTAGTACACACCGAACGGTACATCGTACCAAGTGTCGCTAAAACGAATATCGTAACCAGCTATCTGATTACCGTAGTTAGTACAGCCCACTTCATCTGAATTGTCTGCACGGCAATCTTTTTGTCCAGTAATCGACTTGATTGCGCTATCCCAACTACATTCTTGGCCATCACCACAAAACTGCGTGGTCCAAGATACGCCCATTTCTAATTGTTCAAACGGACGAATTGAGCCGCGAAAGTTCCACAAAAGCGCATTGGGAGCATAACGCTCCTCTTCAAACATGCTTACCCCTGCGGTAAACGTCCACGGACCGAGCCAAGATAACCAAGGCGTTTCAAAGGCTGCAGCGTTATTACGGCTAAGCATTAATGATGGCATAGGTCGCGCGTTATTCGATTTATGCAGTGATGAGTCAAAGCTTGGCCCCCACCATTGCTCAATAGCGCCAAAAGTGAACATCCAATTACCTAGCGCCATTGCTAGATAAGAGTCATCAAAACGAAACTCTTCATCATCTTCAGGGTCGTAATTGGCCGATGCTGAAACTTTATAGGCAAAGCGCTCACCTAAGTATTCATACGATGCACTAGCTTCACCTTGTTCGCGGTAATCAGAACCAAAGTGTTGAAAACGTGCGGCATCACTACCAGCTGCGAGTTTGACGCTAACATTACCGCGATTATCGACCGCATTACGGTAGTAATAGTTCACACGTGAAAAGGCTTCAATCAAAGCTGGACTTAGCTGTGATGGCTCTGCTTTTGCTAAATCAGCGCCAATACCTGACCACATTAAAGGGTAAGTATTTACCGGTACCGTGATAACCCCAGCATCTGCTAACGCTTGGATATCCGCTCTTAGGTAAATATCAGAAGTATCAACCCAAGGCGCTGCAGTTGCTAGGCTTGAGCATGCTACTGAAAGGACAGATAAACACTTAAAAGTTTTGCTTTGAATACGCTTCAACATAGATAACTACTTAGCCTTAGTCGTTAATGCATTGGCCACTTCAATGTGGACAAACTGAGTCACATCGCCGCCATGCAGCGCAACCTCTTTCACTAAGGTTGAGGAGATAAATGAATTTTCTTCAGCTGGCGTTAGAAATACGCTTTCAAGATCTGGGCTTAATCGGCGGTTCATATTGGCGAGTTGGAACTCGTATTCGAAATCAGATACCGCGCGCAGCCCGCGCACTAACACACTGGCATTTTGCTGTTTTGCAAAGTCCACCAACAAACCACTAAAACCAACTACCTCGACATTATCAAGGTGAGCAGTAACGGTTTTGAGTAGTTCGACGCGCTTTTCTAAACTAAATCTTGGCTGCTTAGAAGGGTTAGCCGCAATACCAATAATCACCTGCTCAAATAAATTTGCCGCACGCTCAATGAGATCTGTATGACCATTGGTCACAGGATCGAATGTTCCAGGATATATTGCTCGCTTATGCACGGTATGATCTGCCCTTATGATTTAGTAATTAGCGATAACTAAACTCAGCGCCCTGTTACAGGGCTTTTTAAGGGCTATATCCTACTCGTTATAGGCAGATTTGTGAATGAAAAAGCAGATTTACAGTAGATATCGTCGCGAATATTAACTTCTGTATAGAGCTTGCAGAACATAGGTTAAACATTCTGTCTATCTGTGGTGAGTGGCTAACTTTTCTTAAGACTTGGCCAAGTTAGCGCATTGGGTTGGTGCCAAACGCCCAGTTGTGCAGCCACTTCAGGCAGTGCAAATACCTCACCTGAATTGGGTACCACTGTATAACTATAGCTTTGCTCTAAATAGTTAAAGTGCAAACTATAGGCGTGCAAATAACCTCTGTCAGCTGCTGCGCCGCCATACAAAGTATCGCCTAAAATCGGCGTGCCAATGCTAGCGAGAGCAACTCGCAATTGATGAGTCTTACCGCTGTGAGGCTTGAGTAAATATAAGCGTTCGCCTTTCCCAACCGAGTGCGAGAAGAACTGAGTTATCGCTGGGTTATCAGTAGTACGTAACAGCTTATGCATGCTACGGCGAGACTTGGCCATATCGCCAATCACCCAGCCTTGCTTCTTTTTAGGCTTGCCTTTAGCCAGCGCCAAATAATACTTCTGCACTAAGTGCGCTGCAAACATCCGCGTAAACTCGGCGGCGGCTTGGCTTGATTTAGCAAGAATAATTAACCCAGAGGTTAAAGTATCGAGTCTATGCACTGAATAAAGCTTAATGCCTAAGTCGGCTTCAGCCTGCGCCACCACACCAGCTGTGCCATCTTGGCTATGAAAGTGAACATCGGCGGCTTTATTTATCACGATAAAGTCGTGTTCATCGGCAATGACTTGGTACATTGAGATCCTAAATTAACGGGTTCGGCTTAACTGCTGATCTTGAGGCTAAAACGTGATGGTCACTCTTAGCCCGGGGTAACTACTGCTCAGGGCTATTTTAGCATTATGCCGCGACAGAATTGCTTTCACCATCGACAAACCTAAACCTGTGCCTTTATGGTGGCGGCTTGGATCGAGTCTAACCAAACGCTCGAACACTTTCTCCCGCGACGGCTCAGGGATCCCAGGGCCATTATCTTGAATTGAAATCACATTACGATTCTGCGAGATACGGATCTCTGCGCCCTCGCCTGAATATTTAATCGCATTATCGACTAAATTAAACAGTGCTTGGAATAACAGATACTTATCACCACTTACTTGGAACTCTTCACCCGTTGTAAGCGTTAATGATTGACCGTTAAATTCAGCCATCGCCTCAGCCATTTCAAACAGATCTTGGCTAATCGCCACCAGGCTAACATCTTGTAGCTCAAGGGTTTGCTGGCCCTCTTCAATACGAGTGAGCGACAACATCGCATCGAACGTCGCTAAGCAATGATCCAACTCTTCGGTAATAATCGCGCAGCTTTCGCTAAGCTCCTCTTTCGGCTTACTCGGCAATTGCTCTAGCCCTATGCGCAAATGCGATAGCGGCGTACGCAGGTCATGGGCAATATTGTCGGTAACACCGCGCACCGCTGCCAAATTTTGCTCAAGCGCATCCAGCACACCGTTAAACTGCTTGGCCAGCATATCAAACTCATCTTGGCGCCAACTGACTGGCAAACGAGTAGAGTATTGCCCTTGTTCGATTTTCTTACTTAAGCGGTTGTACTGTACTAGACGACGTAAAATCGCTTTAGAAAACAGATAACCCAGCGCCAGCGTTAACACCACGGTAAGCATTAATGCCGTAATCGCCGCATTGGTAAATTTATCGATTAAGGTACCGAGCTGATCGACTCGGGTTGCAATCAGCATTGGCCCGTAACGGGTCATCACCATGCCCCCGGTTAAGATATGTAGCTTTTCAGGCCCGCCAGTAAACACCGGAAACTCACGTTTTTCCGGTAGCATAGGCATATCTTTGGGGATCATGCTCAGTGAGCCGACTAAATCAAGGGAGTTACGCCAAACAATTAACGCCACCTTAGGGTCGGCACTTTTCACCTGAGTCGCAAAGCTGCGTCTATCAAGGGTCAGCGCCATCTGTTGGTAGCGGGTCATTTCAGCGTCTAGATGCAAGTCCAGCTGATACTCTTGTTCGTTGATCAGCTGGCGGTACATCCCCAGTAACAAGGTGCCAATAATGACAGTTACTAGGGCTGAGAAAATGATGGTAATGCGCCAGGCACTACTCTGATAGGGCTTAATGCCCTTGGCGTAACCGATATCCAGCACCTCGTACAGTTTCGATTAATTCACCATGGCCAAGCTCTTCAAACTTACGTCTAAGCTTAGCTATGTGTACGTCAATAACATTGGTACGAGGATCGAAATGGTAATCCCACACTGCTTCAAACAGCAATGTACGACTAATCACTTGGTTAACGTGTTCCATTAGGTACTTAAGCAACTGAAACTCTTTTGGTTGCAATAAGATCTCTTGTCCATCTAGCGTGACTTTACGAGTCAGCAGCTCAATGGTCAACGGCCCAACATTAAGATCGGTAATCGTTGGTTGTGACTCACCACGCTGCATTAGCTTTTCAGCGCGTACAAGCAGCTCAGAGAAAGCAAATGGCTTAGTCATGTAGTCATCGCCACCCGCGCGCAAGCCTTTAACTCGCTCGTCTACATGGCTTAGCGCCGATAAAATCAATACCGGCGTTTGGCTACCTGTTGCTCGTAGCGCAGCAAGTAATTTCAGCCCATCGAGCTGTGGCAACATACGGTCCAATATGATCAAGTCGTATTTCATACTGGTCGCAAGCAATAGCCCTTGATGGCCATCGGTTGCCGTTTCAATATTGTGCCCTTGCTCAACAAATCCTTTTACGACGTATTCGATGGTAGTCGTGTCATCTTCAACCATGAGTATTTTCATGTTTTAATCCCATTTGAGCAGTGGTAGTAATTGTTTGTTTTCGATATCAAAAGCCAGCTTACGCTTGCCATCAATATCAAGGATCTCTAGTTCTATATAGCTGATCCCTAAGTCGTTGTCGACTTCCGCTTTGACGATATAACCGTCGCTTTCTTGGCTAACTAAGGTCAACATATCTGACAGCGATAAACCATTTTGTTGCAGCATTAATACGCCAGCTAGTTCGTCATTGTCGTCTTTTTTAAGACGACCGACTTCACGTTCGATTAAGCTGCCATCTATCGCTCGATATTCATATTCGGTAATGGTTTTTGCTTGTGGATCGATCATTTTGAATTCATAGACTAATTCGCCATTTTCGATTTCCGCTTCAAATTCAGAGATCACGCCTTCGTGCGCAGATTCAAGCTGTAACATGGTTGTCGTTGGTAATGGATAGTTACCAGCTGAAATCATTGAATACAAGCCTTGTCCGGCAAACGAGCTACCAGAAACTAACAATAAACCAATTAGCCAGCGAGCCATGGCTCCTCCGAAAATAAAACGCTAAACCACTTTAAATAAAGGATTATTCAGAAATTAGACGTATGCTGTCAATTTCTATTTCAATCCCTTGCCACTCATCGTCTACTTCACCAACAAGTGTGACTTTTGAATCGCTTGAAACTTCAATATTGCGCCATAACGCATTGTCAATTTCAACTTCAACATCACCGCTGTCATCGCGGAAAAGATACTTTTCATCGCCCAAGCTTTGGACTAAATAACCAGTTAGCTCAACTGGGGTATCGTCTTGTGCTTTTGCCGCTTCTGCTGCAGTTTTCACATGACTTGCTGGGCCTGGACCATTATATGCAGCCATTGCAGGTAGCGTTAATACCGCAGACAACATAATTAAACCGCTTAATTTCTTAGACATAAAATAAAACTCCTCACTAATGTAGGAGTACATAGTATGACATTCTATGTAATATCTAGATGGAGCAAAGATTAAACTTTGATCATACGAAAGGGTAAGCGAATTAAGCTAACCTCATTCGCTTATTTATACTGCTCACTATAGAAGTTAGCTCAAGCTTCTGCGCTGCTAATCTAAAATATGGATCAATTCAGATTTCAGCGCCACTGTGGTCTCTGTTCCTACTGCTAATTCTAGCTGCTGCGCTAGATGCAGTGGCACTTCAGCATGGATCTTATGCTCAACCCCAACTACGCTGGCTAATACTCTTACGCTCTCACCCATCACCAACATCGAATCAATGGTGATATCGAGCTTGTTAAAGCTGCGGCACAATCTACCCTTTTTAATCGAATTAAAGCGCACCCCTTGGTTTGGAATAACCCAGCGCACTTTAGTGCCGATATCTAGACTGTCAAAATAGGTGCTGGCAATAAGGTGCTCACCAAACTTAAGCCAAGTGATCTGGCGCTCTTCTTCCTGCGCAATCACTTCAGCATCAAAAATATTACGTAGCCCCATCTGTTTAGCTACGGCTTCATCACGTGGACGCGTTAGCACTTCACGCGGACGTCCTTGCTGTAGCATCTTGCCTTGGCTAATTAAAATCATGCTATCAGCCAGCAATAAAGCCTCATTCAAGTCATGAGTCACCATAATAACCGGAATGGCTAACTGCTCTTTTAGTCTCGCAAGCTCGAGATATAAACGCTCACGGGTTTCTCTATCCACCGCAGAAAACGGTTCATCAAGCAGTAAGACTGAAGGCTCGCGAGCAAGCGCCCGCGCTAATGCCACTCGCTGTCGCTGTCCACCAGATAATTGCGCAGGCAGTCTATCTGGCAAGCCATGTAAATTAACCCGCTCAAGCCAATCTTTGGCGCGCGCTTCGCGCTCAGCTTTAGGAATATGATCTAGCGCGGCAACCACGTTTTCCAGCGCGGTTAGATTCGGGAATAGACCAAAATGCTGCGGCACATAACCTAAGTGACGTTGCTGTGGTGACAGCTGAACTTTATCGTCAGCGTTAAACCAAGGCTTGTCACCATAGCGGATCTCACCACTTTCAGGCTGAGATAAACCGGCAATCATCCTTAATAGGGTTGATTTACCACCGCCAGATGGGCCGACAACCGCTAAGACTTCACCGGCTTTACAAACAAATTCAGCATCAAGTTTAATCGGTTTGGCTTGCTGAATACGGCAATATAGATCAGCGACGGTTTGCGACATGCTGGCCTCCAACACGGCGAGACAAGCTAGTCGTCAAGGCAAGCACAGTAACTGCAAACAGTAATAACACCAGTGACATATTACCTGCACTAGCAAAGTCGAATGCCTGCACGCTATCATAAATAGAGATGGCGATGGTTTTAGTTTCTCCAGCGATATTACCCCCCATCATGAGGACCACACCAAACTCACCAAGTACATGGGAGAAACACAGCACCATAGCCGTCAGTACACCCGGCCACACCATAGGCAGCTCGATTTTAAATAGCACTTTTAAGCGACTCATGCCGCAACAAGCGGCTGCATCACGCACGTCTTCAGGCACAGCTTCAAAAGCGCGTTGGATAGGCTGAATAGCAAAAGGAATATTAACTAAGATTGACGCGACCACCAGCCCAGAGAAATGAAACACCAATTGGTGACCAAGCAGTTGCTCTAGCGTACGCCCAAGCCAAGACTCACTGCCCAAACCCACCAGCAAATAGTAACCAATAACGGTAGGTGGCAGCACTAATGGCACCATAACTAGGGCTTCAACCCACGACTTACCGGGAAAATGACGGTAAGCTAAAAAACGTCCGGCAATAATTGCCAAGGGGATCAAGATAAGCACTGTAACTGTGCTGAGTTTTATTGATAGCAGTAAGGCTTGCCAATCCATTAATTAGTCGCTCTCGCAAAGCCGTAATCGGCAAACACAGACTGAGCAGTGTCAGACTGCAAATAGCTATAAAACAGTTTAGCGGTTTCGCCCGCTTTTAAGGTCAATACCATACGCTGATCCAGCGGCGTATAATACTCTTGTGGGATCAGCACGTAATTCGCGCGCGCTTTGAAAGGCTTCGCAACCGCTAAAGATAACGCCACTAAACCACCTTGCGTGGCACCACTTACCGCAAACTGCGCCGCTTGCGAGACGTTTTCACCAAACACCAAATTCGGCTGAATATCTTGCCAAAGCCCTACTTTTTGCAGCACTTCTTTGGCGCGCTCACCGTACGGCGCATGATCTGGGTTAGCAATGGCAAAACGCTTTAATTGCTGGGATTGCAGTAGTTGTTTAACTCCAGCTAAATCGCCATCTAAAGGTAAAGGTGACGACTTAGGTGCCGCTATGGCTAGCTGGCCAACTGCATAAATAACGCCGTCATCCGGGGTTTCTTTAGCTTGGCTTAATTGCTGGGTATAACGTTCGTCAGCAGACAGAAACAACTCAAATGGCGCACCGTTTCTAATTTGCGCCACAAAGTTGCCAGAAGAGCCGTAGGAGATCCGCACTTTACGCCCGGTCTCTTGGGTAAATTGCTTAGCAATATCATCAAGTGCAAACTTAATGCTCGATGCCGCAGCAATAGCTGGAACATCTTGCGCCGCGAACACACCTTTACTGAGAACCAGTAACGGCAACAACAGCGCTAACATCACTACCCTAAACTTCATTAAGCTCTTCTCCTAGCAATACAAGGCTAATTTAAGCTTTGTTATCCCACATCTTGGCTGCTTGCTCATCGGCGTCGCGGGCTTCAACCCAGTTTGCGCCCTTATCACCGGCTTCTAGTTTCCAAAACGGTGCTTTGGTCTTTAGAAAATCGATTAAGAACTCACAGGCAGCAAATGCTGCTTTTCGATGTGCGCTGGTAACACCAATAAATACAATCTGCTCGCCTAACGCCATGGCGCCAACACGGTGAATAATGGTGACGTTATTTAATGGCCAGCGCTCACGCGCCTCGGCTTCAATCTGATTCAGTACCGCTTCGGTCATGCCAGGGTAATGCTCTAGTGTCAGATCGGTAACCGCACTACCATCATTAAAGTCACGCACTTTACCCACAAAAGTCACGACTGCGCCGTCACTGTTATCTTGGCTAATTAGCTGATATTCATCAGGTACGCTGAAATCTGCAGTTTGTACACGGATCATCTTAACCTCCAGTTACTGGTGGGAAAAATGCCACTTCATCACCATCAACAATTGGGGTATCCCACTGGCTGATCGTTTGGTTTACCGCAACTAATAGCTTGTCAGATGTAAGCACTTTAGCCCATTTGTCATCAGTTGCCGCTAAGGTTGCACGTAAGCCTTCAGCTGTTTGGGTGTTTTCGCCTGCTTCAACTTTTACGCCTGCAGTGCCTAGAAGCTCTCTAACTTGTGCAAAAAATAATACGTTAATCATAATCTTCTCTATACCTTAAAGTGCCCAGACTTACCGCCACGTTTCTCAGTTAAGCGAACTTGAGAAATCACCATATCTTTTTGCACGGCTTTACACATATCGTAAATGGTCAATGCGGCTGTAGATGCCGCCGTTAACGCTTCCATTTCAACACCCGTTTTACCAGAAAGCTTACATAAACTGCGGATCCACACGCGGTTATGTTCAGGTTGTGCTTCAAGCTCAACTTCAACTTTGGTAAGCATTAACGGGTGACAAAGTGGGATTAAATCAGAAGTCTTTTTAGCTGCTTGAATACCTGCGATACGCGCGGTAGCAAATACATCACCTTTATGGTGGCTGCCGCTCATAATCATTTCTAGGGTTTCGCTCGCCATCTCAATGTAAGCTTCTGCACGCGCTTCACGCTCAGTTACAGACTTATCGGTCACATCTACCATGTGAGCATTGCCATCTGCATTAATATGGGTAAAAGCATTGGTCATTAGAGTTACGCCTTTTTCTAAAAATATGGTCAAAGTACCGCAATATAGAGCTCTTACGAGATCTATTCGGTGATTTTTTTCACGTGCATCACAAAGTTACAAGGGCGATGTGTTGCATCAAGTTGTTCTTTAATCAGCTTATTCCAACCGGTTTTACACGCGCCGGTTGAGCCTGGTAAGCAGAAAATTGCCGTTTTATTGGCAAAACCACCAAGTGCGCGAGACTGCACTGTTGAAGTGCCAAGCTCGGTATAAGTGATATGCCTAAACAGCTCACCAAAGCCTTCAATCTCACGATCAAATAACGGCTTAACCGCTTCAGGGGTGTTGTCTCTGTCGGTAAAACCTGTACCACCTGTGGTAATAATTACCTGCACATCATCGGATGCAATCCACTGAGAAAGCACTGAGCGAATTTGATACTTATCGTCTTTAATGATCTGTCGATCAGCAAGCGTATGCCCAGCCTCAAGTAATGCTGTGGCGAGGAAAGCACCTGAAGTATCAGAAGTAAAATCTCGGGTGTCAGATAAGGTTAAAACAGCAATATTAAGCGCCGTAAACTGGCTTTGAGTGCAGTGTCCCATTATGGTCTCTTATTTATCCGAATCATTGCTTACTGAGTGTTTGTGACAATTATACCCAGCTTCTGACGCAACTAAGTTGCGTCAGATCAGAATTTAATTAGCCGCCAATTGAGGCTAAGTGCTGTGTCACACCCGTAATGCCATCATGTAGGAAGTGGGTTTCTTTTTTCTGTGCTAACTGGCCGTGCAAGCGTTCTATTAATTCCGCTTGTTGATCAGTCGACTGCAGCAAATCACGCAGATCGACGCCATTTTCAGTGAATAAGCAAAGGTGTAACTTACCTTTGGCCGATACACGAAGACGGTTACAGCTGGCACAGAAATTTTTAGCGTATGGCATGATAAGGCCAATACGACCTTGATAGTCTTCATGGCTGAAGTTTTGCGCTGGGCCGTCATCCGGCGCTGGCGTATCAAATTGCCAACCCGCTTGCTCTAGCTGCAGCTTAATATCATTACCCGCTAAATGGTGAGCTTTGAAGTAGTCGTGGCCTAAACCGGTTTCCATTAATTCGATAAAGCGCAGATCTATCGGCGTGCTCTTAATCCAATGTAAAAAACGCGGTAGGTCTTTGTCGTTAAGACCTTTTAGCAGTACGGCATTGATTTTAACTCGCTCAAAGCCTGCCTCTAATGCCGCATCAACCCCACGCATGACTTCATCAAACTTATTCTCACCAGTGATCTGGTAGAACATCTTAGGATCTAAACTATCAACCGAGATATTGATGCGTCTTAGCCCTGCGTCATACCACTCTTGAGCATGCTTAGCTAAACGATAACCGTTAGTTGTCGTGGCAATGGTGTTGATTTTATCGTTGTCGTTAACGATGCGAATAATGTCGGTAAAGTCTTTACGCAGCGAGGGCTCACCGCCAGTAATGCGGATTTTTTGCGTGCCCACTTGCGAGAAAGCCGAAACCAAGTTCTCAATTTCATTGAGATCGAGAAACTTAGGCTTACCGTCTGGGCGGTAGCCATCAGGGAGGCAATACGTGCATTTAAAGTTACATACATCAGTCACTGACATACGTAAATAATGAAACCGTCGACCAAAATTGTCTTGTAGTTGGGACATGATCACCTTTCCAAGTAAGGGGAGGTGAGATCATTTCTTTTCCCACCCCGGTGGCGTTATTGCCACGGCTAAAAACCCGTATCTGTCTCGACGTAGGGTAAGAAGCTCGGAGAACCGTCAACCTTGATTATAGGCGTATTTCTGTGACAAACCATACCCTAGAGGCCACATTTGCCGTCAAAAAGCTGCACATATAAAGTTTTTGTGACAGTAATCACGCCACAAATCGATTAAAATATCTGCATCACAAGTGTGGAAACGCTGTGACCTTAAGCGATTTTCAGGTAAGGTGAAGCAAACATTAAAACACCCGTTTATAGTGTGGTTGATTCAATTTGCACTATTGTCAGCGGGGGAATAAGAAGGAAAGGTGATCTGATGGAACGCGAATCGATGGAATTCGATGTAGTAATCGTGGGTGCAGGCCCCTCTGGGTTAGCCGCTGCATGTCGTTTAATGCAAATATCTAAAGACAGTGGCCAAGAGCTAACTGTTTGCGTGGTAGAAAAAGGCTCCGAAGTGGGTGCGCACATTTTATCTGGCGCAGTGTTCGAGCCAAAAGTGCTTGATGAACTTTTTGATGATTGGCGTGATAAAGGCGCCCCGCTCAATACTGCGGTCACTCATGATGAAATCCATATGCTCAGCTCTGCAACTGACGCCAGAGCCATGCCTAATGCCCTTGTCCCTAAAACTATGCATAACCACGGCAACTACATTATCAGTGTCGGCAATTTATGCCGCTGGTTAGCTGAACGCGCCGAAGAGTTAGGTGTAGAGGTATTCCCCGGTTTCCCTGCAAGTGAATTGCTATTCAACGAAGATGGTAGTGTTAAAGGCATTCAAATTGGCGACATGGGCGTTGGCGAAGATGGCCAACCTAAAGACGGTTATGAGCCTGGCATGGAGCTACACGCTAAGTACACAGTATTTGGCGAAGGTTGCCGCGGTCATCTAGGCAAACAGCTTATCGAGAAGTTCCATCTTGATAATGGTAAAACCGCGCAACACTATGGTTTAGGTTTTAAAGAGATCTGGACGGTACCAAGCGAGCAACATGAACTGGGTAAAGTTGTACACACTGGTGGCTGGCCGTTAGTAGACGGTGCATCCGGCGGTGGTTTTATGTATCACCTTGAAGATAATCAAATCGCCGTGGGTTTAATTGTCGATCTTAACTACAAAAATCCACACCTTAGCCCGTTTGATGAGTTCCAACGTTTCAAAACTCACCCGGTTATTGCTAAAACTCTTACTGGTGGTGAACGTATTGCCTATGGCGCACGCGCAATCACTAAAGGCGGCCTAAACTCTTTACCTAAGCTGACTTTCCCTGGCGGTATGATTATTGGCTGTGATGCCGGCACCTTGAACTTTGCTAAAATCAAAGGCACTCATACTGCAATGAAGAGTGGCATTTTAGCCGCAGAAACTCTCGCGCAGGCTATGATGGCCGGTGTTGAGTCGGGTAAAGATCTTGATTGTCTACAAGATCGCTTTGATCAAAGTTGGCTGAAAGAGGAGCTTTACGCTTCACGTAACTTTGGCCCTGCGATGCATAAATTTGGTACTTACTTAGGTGGTGCGTTTAACTTTATCGACCAAAACTGGTTTGGCGGTAAGCTGCCTGTCACTTTACGCGATGATCAGCCTGATTATGCTCAGATGGCAGAAGCCAGTGCCTACAGTAAAATTGATTATCCAAAACCAGATGGCAAACTCAGCTTCGATAAGCTGTCGTCAGTTTACCTTTCAAATACTTATCATGAAGAAGATCAATTGTGTCATCTGCGCTTAAAAGACGCCCGTATTCCAATTGATGTCAACTTAGTTAAGTTTGATGAACCAGCACAGCGCTACTGCCCTGCTGGTGTTTATGAAGTCGTTGAAGAGGCTGGCGAGAAGAAGTTTGTTATCAATGGCCAAAACTGTATTCACTGTAAAACCTGCGACATTAAAGACCCAAGTCAAAATATTACTTGGGTGACCCCAGAAGGCGGCGGTGGCCCTAACTACCCAAATATGTAGTTAGCTATACAGTAATAATGTAAACGCACACCGAAAGGTGTGCGTTTTCAGTTGCGCCCAGCACAGAACATCGCCATAATCCGCAACCATAATAAAGCGTACAAATTTCAGACTGAAATTCAGATACCTACCTATATCCCCTACAAGCTACATCCTTATATATCATCTAGCAAAAAACCATTTTGCTGATGCTATATCGACTCTGCACTCCATTAATTCGGTCATCGTTTTGGCTGTATAGGCAATCTAATTTTTATGAAATTGAATATGCTCACCATCAAACAAAAAATTCTTCTCTGTGTCACCACCGCAGTATTGCTATCAACCGCTCTGGTAGGAATTCTTAGTCAACAAAGTGCTAAGCAAGTCGTTGAGCAGCGTATGCTTAGCTCTGAAATGCCAAATATGCTGGCGCAGATCCGCAATAAAATCGATCTGAATATTTCGACCTTGATGCATGCCGCTGAGCAGCTAGCCAGCAATCGAATGTTATTGCAGTGGCTTGAAGATGGTCGCCCTGCTAGCCATGAAGATCTGGTGGTTGATTTATTAGGTGACGTATCGCGCCAATACCAATTAGCTCAGGCGTCTTTTGCCGATAGAGACACTGGCGCTTATTACACTCAAGATGGATTTTTACGTCTGCTGTCGCCAACGCAAGACGCATGGTTTTTCGATTATAAAAACAGTGGCCAAGAGAAAATGCTCAACGTGTTCACCGAACAAAATGGTGACGTTAAGCTGTTTATCAATTATCAGCAGCCAAATGGCCGCGGGTTAGTTGGCCTAGCCAAATCTCTCGATGATATGGTGCAACTGTTGCGTTCGTTCAAAATCGAGCAATCAGGCTTTGTTTATTTAGTTGATAGCAAGGGACAGGTGCAATTGCACCAAGATCCGCAGCAAATGGGCCGCGCCAGCTTATCCAGTTTATACCGCGGCGTAGATACCTCAGGCTTAATGCAAACAAGCGATTTTAATTTGCTTAAAGCCGATGTCGACGGCCAAGCAATGCTGATTGCCAGTAGCTATATCCCGTCAATGGATTGGTACTTAGTTGCCCAAGTTCCTGAAAGTGAAATTTTCGCCTTATTAGAAGAATCTGCTTATAAAATCTTAATTTGGACCGCAGTCATTGCGACCATTTTTATTGCACTCGCTAGCCTAGTCGCTAGTTCAGTTAGCCGCCCTATTGCCCACGTTGCTGACATGCTGCAAAACATAGGTGAAGGCGAAGGCGATTTACGCCAGCGCTTGCCCGTTGAAGGCGATGATGAATTAGCCCAACTGGCTAAAGGTTTTAATAGCTTTATCAGCAAGATCCAAGCATCTGTTATTGAAGTCGGTGAAGCCAGTGCTCTACTAACTGCATCGGCAAATGATGTATTACATCAAGCACAGCGCACACTTGAAGATAGCCAATTGCAAAAAGACCAAACCATCATGGTTGTGGCAGCCATCAACGAAATGGGCGCTACTGTTAATGAGATTGCAAGTAACGCAGCTCAAGCCGCCGACACGGCAAGAGCCGCTGATACAGACTCAAGTAATGGACAAGTGGTAGTAACTCGCGCTCGCGAAACCATTAACCAGCTTTCTGACGATGTTGAGCAAGTCGGTGAAGTGGTTGAGTCATTGGCTATTCATACCAAATCTATTGAATCTATATTAGATGTGATCCGCGCAGTGTCAGAGCAAACCAATTTGCTAGCATTAAACGCAGCGATTGAAGCGGCTCGTGCTGGAGAAGCCGGACGTGGGTTTGCCGTTGTTGCCGATGAAGTGCGTAATCTTGCTTCTCGCACCGCCACCTCAACTAACGAAGTGCAGGTGATGATTGATAAGCTACAAGCTGAAGCGGCTCGCGCAGTAGAAGCTATGCAGCAAAGCCGCACGCGCTCGGTTGCCGGCGTTACTGCCGTTGATGAAGCTAGCTTGTCACTCACAGGTATTAGTGAGCGCATCGGTTCAATTAGCGATATGAATATTCAGGTTGCGGCGGCGACTGAAGAGCAATCAACCGTAGTTGAAGATATTAATCGTAACGTCAGCGACATTAATGATATTACCTTACGTACCGCTGATACTGCAGAAGATGCAGCCAAAGCCAGTCAAAGTCTGATCCAATTAGCCCACAGACTCGACTCACTGGTCGCCAGCTTTAAGGTTTAATCCTAATATCTAGCCTAGCGAATTTATCGCTAGGCTGGTTTTGCTGCTCTATTAAACTAAATCTGCTTCAGTTCTTGGCTTAATAAAGTTAATCGTCAGCGGATACTGATAACTTTTGCCTTCACTGGCCTTAATGGCTGCAATAATGGTAAACACGATATCGGCGATTGCCAGCAGTGCTAAAAGGATAAAGCCAATTCCGATAAACATTAAAATGGCGCTAATGCTCACGTAGATAAATAGGCTGATTTTAAAATTTAGGCAGTTACGCCCACAGCTATCTACAAACGGAAATTCATCACGCTTCATCAGCCAAACAATCAACGGCCCTAAAATACTACCAAAGGGAATTAGGTAACCAGAAAAGCTCGCTACCTGAACTATTATCCCCATGTTTTTTTCATCTTGGGTCATCACTTCTACTCCTTGAATGTGTAAACTCGCACGTTATTTTTGCGGTCCGTATAACCGCATTTGCCAATCTTCAATCGCCTGGTTTTCGATGCGGCGCTGTAAGCTTTTCACCCAAGATCCCGCTAGTCCTTCACAGTCTGCTAAACGTTGATATTGCTCGGCATCAAACTCAGGTAAAAAATAGATATGCATGGCTTCGGCAACACTAATATCTGTTATGCGCTTAACTAGCACTACCGAGTCCTTAGCTGAAATAGTGCCAGGGGTTAATACGCGATAAAACCAACCACAGCGGCCACTTTGCTGCATAGCTAAGGCAAACTCCTGGTGGCCAAATTGCAGATTCAATTTAAAACACGGCGAACGTGGTTGAGTAACTTGTAGCTCAACTTCACCAATTCTAATGATATCGCCGATATGCACTTGGGTTTCATCTAGGCCTACAGTGCTGATGTTCTCGCCCATTGCTGGGGCATCTTTCAAGCCGGTCATCATATCCCAGCGACGATATTGGCCATAATGTTCACGTGGAAAGTGATGTAATACGCGATCTACTCCGCCGTGATGCTTAGGATCTGCCTGTGCGTCCCCTACTACAGCTTGAGTACCAACCTGTAATGTGCTGGCAGCGCTTTTGTGATTAATACCTGAAGTCACCCCGCCTAACGCGACGATTGCTTCACCATGATATAAACCTGAGATCTGTTCAACGAGTACTTGCCCTGCCATCACTATATTCCTAGCTAAAAACTTAGCCTATCCTAACATTAGCTTGCAGCATAAAGGCAGTAACAAAAGCAACTTGTGTGAAAATTAGCGATAGTCAGGCTAGCATGATAGTGGCAAAAAAATGCCCTGCTAGAATGCAGGGCAAGAGTATGTATCTTGGAAGTATTACAGTCAGAGAATTGCTGCCGAACATACTAGATAGCTATGATGTCAGTTACATGACTTCGCGGTGACAAATCTAAGACAGCAATATTTATACACTTTTATCTGCCAAATACTGCTTAAGCGCCTTCCCCGGAATAGAACTATCACTTGCGACAGCAAATCCTGACCAAATAGCAGCTTCGCCCATGGCATCAAGAATTGACTGATGGTTCACAAGACCATGAATTAGTCCAGCAGCGTAAGCATCGCCCGCGCCGGTAGTATCAACAACAGTGCTTGGTACCACAGCAACATGCCGTGTTTCTGAGCCGCTATATAAGGTCGCGCCATTCTCGCCGTCCGTTACAATAAAGTACTTCAGTCCATCGCCAGCAATAGATTTAGCAAACTGCCACTTATCTTCACTGCAGCGACCTTGCATATCACATAGTGAGGCTATCAGCACATGGCAAGGACGTGCGCGTTGATCTTTAGCCAGTTGTGCCACCACCCAGCAATGACTCATTGCAGTTTTTGCCCAACTCGCTGCGCCCTCTGTAGAGGAGTTGATGTAAAGCGCATCGACATCTTGCCAGTTAGGTGGCAGAGGTAATTCAAACTTAGGTCGTTCAGGACGAATAATGGTGCGCTCACCATCTGGCGTCATCATCAATAACATCTCACAGGTGTTACCCGGACGTCGTTGAATCAAGCTACAGTTAATCCCTTGGGTACTGGCTTCAGCCAATAACCAATCACCAACATCATCACGGCCAACCTGACTCACCAATGATACTTGATGCCCGGCCCACACTAAGCCAATACCTGTGTTTGCCCCACCGCCGCCAAGGCGATGACCACCGTCTTGATAATGAAAACGTCCACCCGCTTTGAGGGTTTGATTGAGATTAAAAATACGATCGCAATTGAGGTTTGCTACCAGCAATATATTCGCCATGAAAGCTCGATATGAAGAACGATTGCTTCGATAGTAAGAGATTTTCTAGCTTGTTCCAAGTGACCTGAGTTAGATCCATTTGTTTGCTACCCATTTAAACTGCCAGCATGTAAGCATTCTCTCAAGCTAATGTGAGCCCATCACTGCAGCCGTTTTCGCTAGACTTATACTGTTTAATGGTAAGTTATTGAAAATAATCTCGAGTAAGCAGAGCAATTCGCTAAACATCTACTATCCTTAGCTTTAACAAGCTAATACAGCGCTACGCAAATTTAAATTTGCGAATATGATATTGGCAATATCACTAGAAGCAGTAGTGAGACAGCAAGAGGAATAGTTGAATGGACTCAATTATTGGTATGCATGAACAAATGGAATTTGGCTCAACTCCTGAGGGGCAACTTGCACGCTATCGCGCATGTTTAAAGGCATTTGAGCAAATGCAGTACACAGACAATTATGTGTTACAGATAAAAGAAGATATTAAAAAGCTTGAGCTATTGATAGCGTCAAACAGCGAGTCTGCTACTGTAGACAGTTAACTTACACCGCTGAACAACAAGGCTACTGCCTGATAGCAGTAGCCCAGCTTTGGATTACATATCGCAAGCTTTTAATGGCTTACGCAATTGAGCGCGAACGTTGTCCATGCCAGAGTAAAACTCTTTCATCATCAACAATCCCATCATCTTACCGTTATCGGTAATAATCAGGTTATCAGGATCAGTTGGATCGTTCTTAATCGCACCAATCGCTTTCATCGAAGTCATCTCTTTAAACAGCGCAGTGTCTAAGTTAACGCCAAAAGTTTCACGGAAGTATTTACGTGATAAACGACCAGAGAACATGCCCAGTAAGAAACGATACTGCATCACTTCTTTACGGCCGTATTGCTTCTGTTGATCGACACCCATTAGACCATTGGCGATACGCTCTTGGTACTTACGTAGTGAGAAGGTATTCACGTACAGCGTGTCATCTAGGAAGCTAAATGAACCTGAACCAACACCTAAGTACTCATCAAAGTCGATAACGTATTCGTCAAAACCTTCGTCATTAGCTTTACCAAAAGCCCATGCCGATAGCTGGTTATATTGACCATTTAAGCTATTCAAAATTTGACGATATTGGCGCGCCATATCCCCTTGAGGAGCCGCTAGCTTACCTTTAACACTCTTACGAGTCTGGTGGGTAATCATCAACGGATAAGTGGTGATCTGGCGAGGATCAAGCTTAGATGCCATATCTAAGTCATGTTGAATAACTTCGTCAGTTTGACCACGGAAACCGAAAATCAAATCAACGTTAATAATTGGGAATAGCTCTTTAGCTGCCATGATCTTGTCGAAAGTTTGCTGGCCATTACCAAACTTTTCAATACGATCTGTCATTGCCAAAATGTCATCATTGAAGCTTTGTACGCCAATCGACATACGATCAACTAAGCCCTCAAGCTGCTTAAAGCCTGGGCTATCAAGATGCTGTGGATCTGACTCACATGAGACTTCTTTAATGCTTGGGAACAGCTTTTTAGCATGCTCAATAGTTCGAGCTAGTTCATCTTCCAATACCGTTGTAGTACCGCCACCAATGTACATAGACTCAAAGTCGTAACCTAAAGCTTTAACCATCTCCATCTCTTTACGCAAAGAGATGAAGTAAGCACGAGCTTTATCTTCTTTAAATAGGAAGCGATGGAAGGTACAGTAGGAACACAAGGTATGACAAAAAGGCACATGCGCGTACAACATGTACTTCTTACCTTCGACTGGGTTTGGCATCATCTCTGCCGAAACCGTATCGAGTCGTAAGTTACGATCCACATAAAACTGCATGACTTTTTCCATACCGCTAATCATCCAGTCAGGTGTGGTGATATTAGCGTTATAAGGTTGAGCAGTATCAGGCAGAATAATTGACGACATATAAGTTCCTATAAAATAATGCTAATCACAAAAGAATCGGAAACATTGGAATGCAATAGCAGTGTGCAAAATTAGCACTTTAAATAAGCATAAAACGTGATTAGGTTATAACTTAGCGTTTCCTATCAAAGAAATGTATGCTTTTTTGTTAAGTAAGTCATACTTTAGCTATTGCTCATAAAACATACAATTTATCAGTATTGTGTTCTTCTCATGTAGGCCATCCCCTTGCCCCACAAAAGCCAGATAAAAAAACACCCCAGCTACGAATAGCTGAGGTGCTTAGGCATTAAGCGAAAAGAGGCTTACTCTTTGTACTTAAGGGTACCGTTAGCTTTGATTTCATCGAACCAAAGGTTGTGGTGCTGGCTAGCCCATGTTTCATCACAGTAACCAGAAACCATACACTCCATACCACCTTCAGACATAACCGTTGCCATGAAGATATGCACGATTGAGAAAGCAGTAATAATGATGGCACTTACTGAGTGAAGTACTAGTGCGATTAAGCTAAGTGTGCGGCTAGGCTCGAACAAGTTCGGGAATAGCAACAACATACCAGATGCAGAGATTACTAGACCAAAGGCAGCGAATGCCCAGAACCATAATTTCTCACCGGCGTTAGCGAAACCTGCGTCAGGGTGCTTACCTTTGAATGGACCGAAGTTGATGTAACCACCAACAACCATCATCCACTTAAGGTCATACATCTTAGGCATTTGGTTCTTAGCCCATAACGTTACCATCAGCGCCCAGCCCAACATGAACGGAATCGCCATGATGTCGTGGATCTGCTTAGAAGCGTTAACTAGACTAGCCCATAGGCCTTCACCGATATATGGCTGAACGAAGTAACGACCAGCAATTAGCATTAAGCCTGTTAAGATCAACAACAGACAAGGAATAGCACCTAGCCAGTGAATTGATACATCAAACTTAGACCAACGGTAAACCAGCTTGCCTGAGTAACCACCGTGAAGCTTAGAAATGCCATTCACTTTGATAAACAGAACAAAAATAATGATCATCCCGAAAAGGGCAGCCATTAATGCTGGAGCAAGAATATCACTACGCAATTCAAGTACACGTAGGTCATACGTGTTGATTGCTTGCGTGTGGAATTCACTTGTTGAAGTTGTACGACCTTCTTCGCCAGCTTTTAGCTGAGCCCAGATTTGGCCGTTGTTCACTTCAATGGTGTCACCCACTTTGTCAGTCGCATTAGCGAAAACAGACACACTGAAAAACAGTGCGATTGCAACGCCTATGTGTTTTAACCATTTGTTCATAATACGTCCTCTTTTACCACTGGACGGCTCACGTTAATGAGCCATTCAGGGTACGCTGGAAATTAGTCAACCTAAGTTGATTAACCCCAAGCTGCGTTTTTAGAACCACGGTATGCAACACGCTCACGGAAGATTGAAGAAACAATCTCAGCATCACCCGCTAATAGCGCTTTAGTTGCACACAGCTCAGCACACATAGGTAGCTTGCCTTCAGCGATACGGTTTGCACCGTACTTCTGATGCTCTGCCTCAGAGAAGTTCTCTTCTGGGCCACCCGCACAGAAAGTACACTTGTCCATCTTACCGCGAGCACCGAAAGCACCTGATTTAGGGAACTGTGGCGCGCCAAATGGGCAAGCGTATAGGCAGTAGCCACAACCGATACAAGTATCTTTGTCGTGAAGTACGATGCCATCTTCTGTCTTGTAGAAACAGTTTGCCGGGCAAACCGCCATACAAGGTGCATCATCACAGTGCATACAAGCAACAGAGATAGAGGCTTCGCCTTTCTCACCGTCATTGATAGTCACAACGCGACGACGTTGAATACCCCACTCTAGAGCAGAGTCGTTTTCGTTCTTACATGCAGTGACACAACCGTTACACTCGATGCAGCGCTTGGTATCACATAAAAATTTCATTGTAGCCATTCTGGCAATTCTCCTAGCTAATACTGCAATTAAGCTTTAGCAATCTGACAAAGTGTGGCTTTAGTTTCTTGCATCTGAGTCACAGGGTCATAACCGTAAGTCATTACCGTGTTACAAGATTCACCAACTACGTAAGGTTTAGTGCTAATTCCACCAGATTCTGGATATTGCAGATCTTCACCGTGCATTACACCCGCGAAGTGATAAGGCATCCAAGTTACACCAGCGCCAACACGTGGAGTTACCATCGCCTTGATCTTGATGCGTCCGCCTTCAGCACCTTCAACCCAAACGTCATCACCGTCACGAATGCCGCGATCTGCCGCATCAGCTGGGTTAATTTCGATGAACATTTCTTGTTGAAGTTCAGCCAACCATGGGCAAGAACGAGACTCTTCACCACCACCTTCGTACTCAACCAAACGGCCAGAAGTAGAAATTAGTGGGTACTTCTTATCTAGATCATCGCTAATAACCTTGTCTTGTAACGTCTTGTACAAGGTTGGTAGACGGTGAACTTGCATGTCGTTATGAGTTGGGTATTTCTCAATTAGATCACGACGTGCAGTGTAGATTGGCTCACGGTGTACAGGCACTTCGTCTGGGAAAGTCCAAACGCGACAACGTGCTTTAGCATTACCGTATGGCACCATGTTGTGTGCTAGCGCAACACGTACGATACCGCCACCTAAGTCAGTCGCCCAAGTACGGTTTTCAGCTAGTGCTTTCTCTTCAGCAGTTAGCTCATCCCACCAGCCAAGTTGCTTCAGCATCTTGTCATCAAATTGTGGGTAACCGTCTTGAATGTCAGCATCAACAGAAGCTGAATCTTCAGCTAGGATGCTCACGCCTTCGTGTTCAACACCAAAACGAGCACGGAAGTTACCACCACCTTGGTTCACGTTCATACCTGTGCGGTATAGAATCTGTGTACCTGGGTGCTTCTGCTCTGGAGTACCCCAACATGGCCAAGGTAGACCGTAAGTCTCGCCCTTGTTTACGCCACCTGCAGCTTCTAGCGTTTCAGAAGAGAAATCGCCCCAGTTCATAGTGTGAGCACGGATACGCTCTGGGCTCCAACCTGTGTAACCCACTGAACGCATACCTTTAGCGTATTCGCGCATGATGTCATCAGAGTCAGGCATGTTGCCATTAACCTTGATGTGCTTAGTCCATGCGTCAGCAATGCCTACATGCTTAGCGATACGGTACATGATCTCTAGGTCATTCTTAGAGTCGAATAACGGCTCAACAACCTGTTGACGCCACTGTGCACTACGACCAGAGTTGTTTACTGAACCTTCACACTCGTACTGAGTTGCTGCAGGTAGTAAGTAAACGCCATCTTTACGACGGTGCATAACACCCGCCATTGTTGGGTACGGATCCACAACAACAACAGTTTCTAGCTTGTCCAATGCGTCACGTACTTCCATCTGACGCGTTTCAGTGTTAACTGATTGACCCCAGAAGAATGCTAGACGTAGGTTATCTTTTTGAGCAAGTTTGTCTTTAGCTTCTAACACACCATCTTGCCAGCGAGAACATGGCATACCTGGAGTAGTCATTGGGCTACGACCTAAGTAAGGCTTTTGGTCGAAACGTGCTTTAACTGATTCGAATGGTAGATCCCATACGCGAGACCAGTGGTGCCATGCGCCTTCACCAACGCCGTAGTAGCCTGGTAAGTTGTCGAATAGCAGACCCATGTCCGTTGCGCCCTGAACGTTGTCGTGACCACGGAAAATGTTAGTACCACCACCAGACACACCCATGTTACCTAGCACTAGCTGCAGGATAGAGTACATACGCGTGTTAGCGTTACCAACGTGATGCTGAGTACCACCCATACACCAAATTACAGTACCTGGACGGTTAGTCGCCATTTGTTTAGCAGCAGCATAAACAGCTTCGCGAGATACGCCAGTTACGTTTTCAACTTCTTCAGGAGTCCAACGCGCAGCTTCTTCACGGATCTTGTCCATGCCGTAAGCACGTGTGCGGATAAACTCTTTATCTTCCCAACCATTTTCAAAAATGTGCCACATTAGACCGTAAACCAAAGGAATATCGGTACCTGGACGTAATGGTAGGTGGATATCAGAATGCGCCATAGTGCGAGAGAAACGTGGGTCAGCAACAGTCATTGTCGCGCCGCGCTCTTTGGCGATTAAAATGTGCTGCATCGCTACTGGATGCGCCTCTGCTGGGTTTGCCCCAATCAGGAAGATATTTTTTGCGTTACGAATATCGTTGAAAGAGTTGGTTTGTGCACCGTAACCCCAAGTGTTCGCAACACCGGCAACTGTCGTTGAGTGACAAATACGCGCTGAATGGTCAACGTTGTTTGTCCCCCACATTGCCGCTAACTTACGGTACATGTATGCACCTTCGTTAGAGAATTTCGCACTACCCATGAAGTAAACTGAGTCAGGGCCTGATGTTTGATTGATCTCAAGCATCTTATCGCCGATTTCAGATACAGCTTGTTCCCATGAAAGCTTCTTCCACTTACCGCCTTCAAGCTTCATTGGGTACTTAACACGCTTATTTGAATGCGTGTGGTAACGTAAGCTCGCGCCTTTAGCACAGTGGCCGCCAGAGTTGAATGGGTGGTCAAACGCAGGCTCTTGACCTGTCCACACACCATTTTGAACTTCTGCGTATAGACCACAACCTACCGCACAAGCACTACATACAGTACGCTTGATTTCAGTTGGTGCGTCATGAGCAACAGTTTGCACTTTAGCTTCTGCTTTACGCATCATGCCTGTGCCTAATAAAGAAGCGGCTGCGATACCACCAGATGTGATACCTGCTTGCTTCATAAACTGACGACGGCTAATACCTAGAGTCTTTTTCTCTACAGTAGGTGCCGCGTTGGATTGGCGAGTTAACTTCATCGCTGTACTTCTCCTAGACTAGCCGCGTAAGCTATTGTAATAACTGCGAATGTGCGCAGTTTCATGATAGCCATCTACATTTTTGGTGCTGACTTTCGTTTCACTTGCTTGAGCAACACTTACGCCAGTTGCGGCGATAGCAACACTTGCAGTGCCGCCGATAGTTAGTGCTTTCAGCAAAGATCTGCGGTTCAGATCAGGCTGTTGCTTTTTCATTTTCACTCCTAGTAGGAAGGAATAGTTTTGTTTATAAACACTTAAGATAGAACCAATAACGCTACAACTTGCAACACAGGTTAACTGCATGTTAATTAAGCACTTAACATTGTAAAAAGTGTATATTCATTAGAGCTATCCCCAATATAGCCGGCGTAATATAAAGAATTTCAATCCTCTAAAAGTTGATCTAAATCCGATTAAAGTTCCGATTTTGGCGCAATTCAAATAAAAGTGTTAACTAGCGCATGTTTTACAAACCAAACTAACGCACAACACCAAATAACTGCACTGCAAACCCAAAAAGTGAAAAACAAAATAAACGTATACTCAGTAACTTATACAACTTTAGATCAATAACACCAACATTTAACACATGTACCAACCAAGCCCCCCATTATTGACCAACAACAGCCAATATAGACACTTTATGGTGTAAGTTTGTTGTTTTTTAGTGACAAATAAACGGGTGAATTTGTAGAGGACATTTGAGCTAAGCATACTCTTAACAGCATTTAACGTTAGCGCACAGAAGACGCTTGCCGAGCAGCTGAAACCTAGCATTGAAGGCTATTATCCAAGGGGATTTAACTGAACTATTACATATATAGAGTGACGGCTATTGAATAGCGCCTAGGTGAACACGGCTTTTAGCTGTTATGCAGCGTAATTAGTGGCGCAGAAGGCTTAACGAGTTTGCGCTATCGCGAGCAAGAATACCTATGACTCACGCTTTGATGATTGCAAGTGGCATAGATCGTATGCGAATAGATTTTAAACGGCATAAATAAATTACAGCTCAGTAGCACCATAACAGCGCAAAGCAGCATTAGAGAGGCTTTGAGAGCCATACAAACTAAATCGACTTATCTCGCCGTCATAGAGCGCTCTGAGCTCCCTAGAGCTTGAATAGCTCTGCGGGCAAATAGCTGAAAGAATGGTGGCTTATGAAGTTTTTTAGCCCAGAATTGGACAAGCAAAAACGCTGCTAAATGGCGAGTTTTAGCTAAAAAAATGCCCCGACATAGTCGAGGCATTTCAAATCAGTTAGCAAACATTACTCTTTGTATTTAAGGGTACCGTTTGCTTTGATTTCATCAAACCAAAGGTTATGGTGCTGACTGGCCCATGTTTCGTCACAGTAACCAGAAACCATACACTCCATACCACCTTCAGACATAACCGTTGCCATGAAGATATGCACGATTGAGAAAGCAGTAATAATGATGGCACTTACTGAGTGAAGTACTAGTGCGATTAAGCTAAGTGTGCGGCTAGGCTCGAACAAGTTCGGGAATAGTAGCAACATGCCAGAAGCAGAAATTAATAGGCCAAAAGCAGCGAATGCCCAGAACCATAATTTCTCACCCGCGTTAGCAAAACCAGCGTCAGGGTGTTTACCTTTGAATGGACCGAAGTTGATGTAACCACCAACAACCATCATCCACTTAAGGTCATACATCTTAGGCATTTGGTTCTTAGCCCATAACGTCACCATTAACGCCCAACCTAACATGAACGGAATTGCCATGATGTCGTGAACCTGCTTAGCACCGTTCACCATTGCCGCCCATACACCTTCACCTATGTATGGCTGGAAGAAGAAACGTCCAGCAAGCAGGGTTAAGCCAGTTAAGATCAACAACAGACAAGGAATAGCACCTAGCCAGTGAATTGATACATCAAACTTAGACCAACGATAAACCAGCTTGCCCGAGTATCCACCGTGCAGCTTAGAAATGCCGTTCACTTTGATAAACAGTACAAAAATAATGATCATCCCGAAAAGGGCTGCCATTAATGCTGGCGCAAGAATATCACTACGCAATTCAAGTACACGTAAGTCATACGTGTTAATTGCTTGACCGTGGAATTCACTCTTTGAAGTAGTATAGCCTTCTTCACCCGCTTTTAGCTGGGCCCAGATTTGACCATTTACTTCGTTAGTGTCACCCACTTTCGGGGCATCGTGGGCAAATACCGACACACTAAATAACAGTGCAATTGCCACGCCTATGTGTTTGAACCATTTGTTCATGTCACCTCCTGAATGCTGCAAGCTAACTTATTAAGACAGCTTGCAGCGATTATGGACTAACTCAATATTTAAGGCTTAGCCCCAAACATTTTTGTTAGAACCACGGTATGCAACACGCTCACGGAAGATGGCAGAAACAACTTCTGCGTCACCCGCTAATAGCGCCTTAGTTGCACACAACTCAGCACACATAGGTAGCTTGCCTTCAGCGATACGGTTTGCACCGTACTTCTGACGCTCTGCATCAGAGAAGTTCTCTTCTGGGCCGCCGGCACAGAAAGTACACTTGTCCATCTTACCGCGAGCACCGAAAGCACCTGATTTAGGGAACTGTGGCGCGCCAAATGGGCAAGCGTATAGGCAGTAACCACAACCGATACAAGTATCTTTGTCGTGCAGTACGATGCCGTCTTCTGTCTTGTAGAAACAGTTTGCAGGACAAACCGCCATACAAGGTGCATCGCTACAGTGCATACATGCTACTGAGATAGATGCTTCGCCTTTAACACCGTCATTGATAGTAACAACACGACGGCGTTGGATACCCCACTCTAAAGCAGAGTCGTTTTCGTTCTTACATGCAGTGACACAACCGTTACACTCGATGCAGCGCTTGGTATCACATAAAAATTTCATTGTAGCCATTCTGGCAATTCTCCTAGCTAATTCTGCACTTAGGCTTTAGTGATCTGACAAAGCGATGCTTTGGTTTCCTGCATCTGAGTCACAGGGTCATAACCGTAAGTCAATGCAGTGTTAGCTGATTCACCAATAACGTAAGGAACCGTACCTTCTGGGTAGTTAGGTGCTAAGCTTTCGCCATGCATCTCACCCGCAAAGTGATAAGGCATCCAAGTAACACCGGGCTTAACGCGTGGAGTAACCATTGCCTTAATCTTAATACGACCACCTTCAGCACCTTCTAGCCATACTGTATCGCCGTCACGAATGCTGCGATCAGCCGCATCAGCTGGGTTGATTTCAACAAACATCTCTTGTTGAAGTTCTGCCAACCATGGGTTTGAACGCGACTCTTCACCACCACCTTCGTACTCAACTAAACGACCAGAAGTAAGACCTAGCGGGTACTTAGCTGCTGAGTCTATATCTTGAATAGTCTTGTACAGTGTTGGTAGACGGTGCACTTGCATATCAGCGTATGTCGGGTACTTAGACACTAAATCACGACGTGGCGTGTATAGCGGCTCACGATGCACAGGTACTTCGTCTGGGAATGTCCAAACAATACAACGTGCTTTAGCGTTACCGAATGGAATACAACCGTGCTTCATAGCCACACGTTGGATACCACCAGAAATATCTGTCTTCCAGTTCTTACCTTCAGCTTCAGCTTTTTCAGCCGCAGTTAGGTCGTCCCACCAGCCAAGTTGCTTCAGCATGTCAGCAGTGAACTCTGGGTAACCGTCTTGGATTTCAGCGCCTTTAGAGTAGCTACCTTCAGCAAGTAGGTTCTTACCTTTATACTCAACACCGTAACGAGCACGGAAATTACCGCCGCCCTCAAGTACGTGTTTGTTTGTGTTATAAAGGATTTGAGTACCTGGATGCTTCTGCTCTGGCGTTCCCCAACATGGCCAAGGTAGACCATAAGTTTCACCTTTAGCAGGACCACCTGCAGCTTCAAGTGTCTTGTTGCTAAATGTACCCCAGTTTTGAGTATGTAGCTTCAAACGCTCAGGGCTTTGGCCAGACATACCAATGGTCCACATACCGCGGTTAATTTCGCGAGTAATGTCTTCAATTACTAGAACGTCATTGGCGTCTTTAGCAATACGCTTAGTGTACTCATCAGCAAAACCAAGCTTTTGCGATAGACGGTACATGATCTCAAGGTCAGTCTTAGATTCGAATAGAGGCTGAATCACCTGCTCACGCCATTGCTGTGAACGGCCAGAGTTAGACACAGAACCTTGAGTTTCGAACTGAGTCGCTGCAGGTAATAGGTAAACGCCATTCTTACGACGGTGCATTACGCCAGCCATTGTTGGGAATGGATCCACAACAACTACGGTATCCATTTGATCAAGTGCATCACGTACGTCACGCTGACGAGTTTCAGTGTTAACTGATTGACCCCAGAAGAACGCCATACGAACACGATCTTTCTGCGCTAGTTTTTCAGGTGTTTCTAACACACCATCATGCCAACGAGAACAAGGGATACCTGGGGTGTTCATTGGAATGCGGCCTAGGTAAGAGTTCTGGTCGAAACGATCTTTAACCCAACCGTAATCTAGGTCCCAAACGTTACACCAGTGCTTCCAAGAACCCGTCTTCAGACCGTAGTAACCTGGTAGCGTATCGAACAATAGACCTAAGTCAGTTGCACCCTGTACGTTATCGTGACCACGGAAGATGTTAGTACCGCCACCAGACACACCCATGTTACCTAGGGCTAGCTGCAGGATACAGTAAGCACGAGTGTTAGCATTACCTACGTGATGCTGAGTACCACCCATACACCAAACAACTGTACCTGGACGATTGTCGGCCATTAACTTAGCAGCTTGGTAAACTTCTTCTTCGGTGCAACCAGTGATGTTCTCAACTTCTTTAGGTGGGAACTTCTTCACTTCTTCACGGATAGTATCCATTTCGAATACACGTTGTTCGATAAATGTCTTATCTTCCCAACCGTTTTCGAAGATGTGCCAAAGCATACCGTAGATGAATGGAATATCCGTACCAGGACGCAGACCACAGTGCAGATCTGCGTGAGCAGCTGTGCGTGAGAAGCGTGGGTCAACCACGATTAATTTAGCGTTGTTCTTCTCTTTAGCGATCAAGATATGCTGCATTGCAACTGGATGCGCTTCAGCAGGGTTTGCCCCGATGAAGAAGATTGCATTAGCATTTTGAATGTCGTTAAAAGAGTTAGTTTGCGCACCGTAACCCCAAGTGTTAGCAACACCGGCTACAGTGGTAGAGTGACAAATACGAGCTGAGTGGTCGACGTTGTTGGTGCCCCACATTGCTGCAAATTTACGATACATGTAGCAGCCTTCGTTCGAGAACTTAGCACTACCCATGAAGTAAACAGAGTCAGGACCAGATTCTTTACGAATAGTCTGCATTTGGTCGCCAACTTCATTGAAAGCTTGCTCCCAAGATAGTTTTTTCCACTTGCCATCAACAAGTTTCATTGGGTACTTAAGACGCTTTTCACCGTGACCATGTTCACGCAATGCAGCACCTTTAGCACAGTGACCACCAGCGTTGAATGGGTGATCGAAAGCTGGCTCTTGACCAGTCCACACGCCATTTTGTACTTCAGCATAAAGACCACAACCTACCGCACATGCACTACATACGGTACGCTTAATTTCAGTTGGTGCATCATGTGGGATATCTTTGGCTTCAGCACGACGCATCATGCCAGTACCTAAGAAAGAAGCGGCTGCAATACCACCAGATGTGATACCTGCTTGCTTCATAAATTGACGACGGCTAAGACCTAGAGTTTTTTTCTCTACGGTTGGAGCCGCGTTGGATTTGCGAGTTAACTTCATCGCTTAAATTCTCCTAAACTATCCGCGTAAGCTGTTGTAATAACTGCGAATATGCGCAGTTTCATGATAGCCATTGTCATTCTTTGAACTGACTTTAGTTTCACTTGCTTGAGCAACACTCACGCCAGTTGCGGCGATAGCAACACTTGCGGTGCCGCCAATGGTTAGTGCTTTCAGCAAAGATCTGCGGTTCAGATCAGGCTGTTGCTTGTTCATTTTTACTCCTGGAAGAAAGGAATACTCTAATTACAGAAAAATAAGATAAGTCTAATAATGCGGTTATTTACAGTGCCGAGCACCAGTTGTTAAACCAATGATCCACAATGTAAAAATTGTTTACTTATTAGAGGTATCCAACAAAATTACCCGGCTAATATAAAGAAATTTACTTTAGGAAAAATTGATCTGAGATAGGTTAGATTTCGACTTTTAGGGGAGGATCCGCCAAAGTGTTAACTGGCGCATATTTAAAAGCCAAAAAACTGTGTAGTAAATCAAAATAGCACAGGTGATTAGACGGTTGAACCTCATTTAAAATTTAACAAATACAAAACATTAAAGGGTTTGCTTATATAAATGCTAATTATTAACATTTGCCATTGCCTAGGAATATTTCTTATACAAAATCCTATTTAAAGCCAGTATCGCAACTCATATAAGCGGACCTAACTAACACAGATTTATCACCAAAAAACAACAAACCAAAAGGCTCCCAATATAAGCACTAAGATCCTAATGGAGACCTACCTAATGTAAGCCACTGATAATAAAGTTTTTTATCAAATAAGACTAAAAATGAAAGGTGAATGGATAACAATCTTCGCTTATAAGCTAAAAACAAAAATGCCCCGACTATGTCGAGGCATTTCAATTATGAGCTTAAGCAAAGATTAGTCTTTATAAACTATGCTGTTGCTATCTCTCATTTCATCGTACCAAACGTTGTGGTGCTGGACAGCCCAATTTTCATCGCAATATCCAGATACCATACACTCCATACCACCTTCACTTAGCACTGTCGCCATCCAAATATGTACGATAGTAAATGCGATAATAATTACCGCGCTAATTGAGTGAATGAGTAGTGCAGCCATTGATGCTTCACGTGGTAGATCTAATCCCGGCAATACAAGCATGAGTCCTGATGCGGCAATAAACAAACCGAACAGGGTTAAGCTCCAAAACCATAATTTTTCACCAGCGTTAGCAAATCCGCTATCAGGATGCTGACCCTTGAATGGACCGAAGTTGACGTAACCACCAACCACTAAGAACCACTTTAAGTCATACATCTTGAACGTCTGCATTGGCATCCACTTAACCACACATAACAGCCAAGACACGATAAAGATCGGTCCAACCCAGTCATGTATAGTTTTACTGCCATAAATCAGTGCAGCCCAAAGGCCCTCTCCAATATACGGTTGCAGTACGTGCTTACCTAGCATGATGTTAAGACCCGTGAATATTAGCGCCAAACATGAAGTCGCCATTACCCAATGGATCCATAGATCTGCTTTTGACCAGCGTAGGACCATTTTGCCTGAAAAGCCTTTGCTCAATTTTGAGGGGCCATTCACCAGATAAAAGAATAAGAATGCCGCAAATACGCCGACAACAGTAATCCCCATCACTGGAGTTAAATACTGGTTCCTTACAATTTCACCTTCGTTACCTACGACGTTAATTAAAACACCCGTCTCAACACCTTTTGCAACAGTGTAGCCAGATTCGCCTGCTTTAACCGCGCGCCAAAGATCGGCATCGCTGGTTTGTACAGCTTGCTGCTGACTCGATTGATCATCCGCCGCCATTGCTGAAGCGCTTAGTCCCAACCCCATTGATAACACCAATGGAATAACTAGCATTACAAACAGGCTGCGCAGTGACTTGATAAACATATTCACTCCTTTATTGGGCTGAAACCAAGGTTTCAGCCCTACTCAGCCTGACTAACCAGTTGTTGGGGTGTAACCCCAAATGGTACCCGGCGCGCCTCTTGCAGCTGTACGTTCGCGGTAGATATCAGATACCACACCCGCATCACCCGCTAGCAGTGCTTTAGTTGCACAAAGCTCAGCACACATAGGTAGCTTGCCTTCCGCAATACGGTTTGCACCATAAAGCTTACGCTCTGCTTCTGAGAAGTCTGGCTCCGGACCACCTGCACAGAAAGTACATTTGTCCATTTTACCGCGACTACCAAAAGCATCCTTCTGCGGAAACTGAGGTGCACCGAATGGACAAGCATAGAAACAGTAACCACAACCGATACAAGTTTCTTTGTTGTGCAGTACGATGCCATCTTCAGTACGATAGAAGCAATCTGCAGGGCAAACAGCCATACAAGGTGCGTCAGTACAGTGCATACATGCCACTGAAATTGACGCTTCACCTGGCTCACCATCATGTAGAGTAACTACACGACGACGTTGGATCCCCCAGCCAATGGCTGAGGCGTTTTCGTTTTTACATGCTGTGACGCAACCGTTACACTCGATGCAGCGCTTGGTGTCACATAAGAATTTCATGACTGCCATAATGGCTTATCTCCTCATCAAGTTAATTAGGCTTTGCTGACCTGACACAAGCTCACTTTCGTCTCTTGCATCTGGGTCACAACATCATAACCATAGGTCATTACGGTATTGGCAGCTTCACCAATCACGTAAGGAACTGTTCCTTCTGGGTAGTTCTTCTCTAGGCTCTTGCCTTCGAATACACCCGCGAAGTGATATGGCATGAAACATTCGCCTGGTACAACTCGTGGAATGACCATAGCCTTAACGGTGATCTTGGCACCTTCTGGACTATGAACGAACACGTCGTCACCATCACGAATACCGCGATCAGCAGCATCAGCTGGATTGATCTCGATAAACATCTCTTGCTGTAGCTCAGCAAGCCATGGATTTGAACGCGTTTCCTCACCACCACCTTCGTACTCAACCAAACGGCCAGTAGTAATAATTAATGGGAAGCCTTTACTGAAATCCTGATCCTGAATTGATTTATACAGGGTAGGAAGACGAGCAACCATACGGTCTTCATAAGTTGGGTACTTAGCAACCAAGTCACGACGAGGCGTATAAAGTGGCTCACGGTGTAATGGGATATCATCTGGGAAGTTCCATACGATACAACGCGCTTTTGCGTTACCGTAAGGAATACAACCATGATCAATCGCCACACGCTGAATACCACCAGAAATATCGGTTTTCCAGTTTTTACCTTCAGCTGCCGCTTTCTCTTCAGCAGTTAGATCATCCCACCAGCCAAGCTGCTTAAGCATCTTGTCGGTAAACTCAGGATAACCGTCTTTAATTTCACTGCCTTTCGAGTAAGAACCTTCGGCCAAGATATTGTTGCCGTTGTGCTCAACACCATAACGTGCACGGAAGTTACCACCACCGTACTTAACTTCACGACCAGTGCGGTATAGGATCTGTGTGCCCGGGTGCTTCATTTCTGGAGTACCCCAACATGGCCAAGGTAGACCATAAGTCTCACCTTTCGCTGGGCCGCCCGGCGCCTCTAGCGATTGAATATCGAATGTACCCCAGTTTTCTTGGTGCATCTTCAAACGCTCTGGGCTTTGGCCCGTGTAACCAATGGTCCACATACCTTTGTTGTACTCGCGAGTCATATCTTCAATCAACGGCTCGTCACCATTAACTTGAATATGCTTACAGAACTCTTTCTCGACGCCCCATTTCTTCGCTAGCTTGTACATGATCACATGGTCAGGCTTAGACTCGAATAATGGCTCAATAACTTGCGAGCGCCATTGTAGAGAACGGTTTGAAGCTGAAACCGAACCATAAGTTTCAAACTGAGTTGCAGCAGGTAGCAAGTAAACGCCATCGGTACGTTCATGCATGACACCCGCCATAGTTGGGAACGGATCCACAACTACCACAGTTTTCATCTTGTTAAGTGCTTCACGCACTTCACGGCCACGGGTTTCAGTATTAACTGATTGACCCCAGAAAAACGCCATATGAATATTGTCTTTCTGAGCGATCTTAGATTTGTCTTCTAGTACACCATCATGCCAGCGTGAACATGGGATACCTGTTGAAGTCATTGGATCTTGGCCTAAACGCTGCTCTTGGTCGAAACGGCTCTTAACCCATTCATAATCCAAGTCCCAAACGTTACACCAATGCTTCCAAGAACCCGTCTTAAGACCGTAGTAACCCGGTAGCGTATCGAACAATAAACCGAAGTCGGTTGCGCCCTGTACGTTATCGTGACCACGGAAAATGTTAGTACCGCCACCAGACACGCCCATGTTACCTAGCGCTAGCTGCAAGATACAGTAAGCACGAGTGTTGGCATTACCTACGTGATGCTGAGTACCACCCATACACCAAACAACGGTGCCAGGCTTAGTTTCAGCCAGTAGCTTCGCTACGCGGAACATTTGCTCTTCAGTTGCGCCAACAATGTTAGCTACTTCAGCAGGCGGATACTTCTTCACCTCTTCACGGATACGTTCCATACCGTATACACGTTGGTCGATAAAGGTTTGATCTTCCCAACCATTTTCGAAGATGTGCCATAGCAAGCCATAAATGAAAGGAATATCCGTACCAGGACGAATATGCACGAACTCGTCAGACTTAGCTGCAGTTCGGGTGAAACGAGGGTCGACAACGATAATTTTCGCGCCGCGCTCTTTACCTTCCAAGATATGTTGCATTGCAACAGGGTGAGCTTCACAAGGGTTTGAGCCGATAAACATCATCGCTTTCGCGTTACGGATATCGTTGAAAGAGTTGGTTTGCGCACCATAGCCCCAAGTGTTAGCAACACCGGCCACAGTGGTAGAGTGACAAATACGGGCTGAGTGGTCGACATTGTTAGTGCCCCACATCGCCGCAAATTTGCGGTACATATATGCTTGTTCGTTTGAGAACTTGGCACTACCCATGAAGAATACCGAGTCTGGACCCGATTCTTTACGAATATCTAGTGCTTGTTGACCCACTTCTTCAATTGCTTGATCCCATGAAAGACGCTTCCACTTACCGCCTTCTAACTTCATTGGATACTTAAGACGCTTTTCACCATGACCATGCTCGCGTAAAGCAGCACCTTTTGCACAGTGGCCACCCGCATTAAATGGGTGATCGAATGCTGGCTCCTGACCTGTCCATACGCCATTTTGAACTTCGGCATAAACACCACAGCCTACAGAGCAGTGAGAACAGATGGTACGTTTAGTTTCGGTGGGGGTGTCGTGGGGAATATCTTTTGCTTCAGCTTTGCGCATCATTCCTGCGCCTAGCATTGATGCCGCTGCAATACCGCCTGTCGCGAGGCTCGCGGACTTGAGGAATTGGCGACGGTTTAAACCTAAAACTGCTTTGTTGCTTGCTGCAGCTTGGTCTGTTTTGCGGGTTAATCGCATCACACTCTCCTTTAATTATTTACTGCGCAGTGTGTCGTAATAACTACGAACATGGTCAGACTCTTGGTAGCCGCTACCTTTTTTCGCAACAGGTGCGACTTCAGGTTCTGCAGCAAGAGCTTGTCCACTTGCAGTTGCAACTGCGCCAGCCGCACCACCGATGGCCAATGCTTTTAGCAATTGACGACGGCTCATGTCGGAAGCTTGCTTCTTCATAGTGTCTCCTTAGATTTACTGAAATTAAGATAAAAAGTGATAATTCGGCTCTCTATCCAGTTCTTGTTAGGCTCCAATTGAAAGGACTCCTAGATTTGTCTACATCAGCTCAGGCTTTATGCCATTAAGGCTTAAGCACTGAGCTGACATATATTCAAACCAATACCGACAGCGATTAAGACGCTAATTCGTTGGTAGATGGTTCAATTTTTTCGACATTCTCAGCTTCGCTGCCTGGGCAATTAACTGGAATATCTAAACTTAGCTGTTCAAACTCTTTGGCTTCGATAACAAAGAACTCTTTCGCCAACTGGGCAACCGTTGCATAAAACGCGGCACTTGGTGCTTTAGCTAGGTTGTCGCAGAAACGAGCAATCCAGCTACCAATATGACGCTGGTAGAACGCTAGTTGACGGTAGCCAGGTGCTTCTAAAATCAAAATACCCATTACTTCACATAAAGCTGCAACGTGATCTTCTGGCTCTTTAACTTCTTCTTCGCGCTCAAAGCCTAATTGCATTAGGTCGTTACGCAGCAGCGCTAACGGCTTGTCCATTAAAGACCCCGTCATAAACCAACTACCGTAAGGTAGAATTTCACCACTACCTACACCAAGGAATACATTGAAGTACTCATCTTCAAGCTGTTCTTCGCTAAATTGCTGAGCAGCCAACTTTAGGCTCACCCATGCTTTAGTCATCGCGCTGTCGTCATCGGCATCAATTTCCAAGCCTGAAAGAAACGCAAGTAGCTCTGGGCTTGGCTGACGACGCAGTAATGCAGCTAGCAACTGATAAATATCGGCTCTAAGCTGATCGTTTTCTGAAACTTCTCTTACTAATTCGGTCATGGTTAAACTCTTATCGCAATTGCTTTTCAGGATCTTGAAGAATGTCTTCAAACATGTCTTTCACTCGACAGTCACCACACATTTTTAAACGATCTGTGTTGGCACTGAAGGCGCTGTGGGTTCCTACCACATCTAACATCCGCTTCACCATGGATTGCGTTGCGAACGGTGTGCCGCAAGTAATACATTCGAACGGGGCTTCCTCATGCAGGGTTTGACGCGCCTGACGCGCAGCTTTATCGAAATTGACCTGAGGCGTTAAGCTGATGACTTTCTCAGGACAGGCAGCTTCACATAAACCACACTGCACACAATCTTGCTCTACAAAGTGCAACGCAGGGCGATCGCCGCCATCGGTTAATGCCCATGTAGGACAAGTCGCCACACATGACATACACAAGGTACAGTTATCTGTGTTTACGCTAACTTGGCCGTAAGGAATATTGCTTTGCGACAAGCATGTATCTACTGATGCAGCTTGTTCATTAAGATGATCGATGGCGTTGTAAATCGTTTCACGCTTGTTGGTTGCAGCAAACTCAGCAGGCACAATCACTGGCCAGCTAGCACTGGTAATCAACAGCTCTGAAAGCTCTTGCGCACCGGCTTCTGTTAAATGAGCTTCAGTGATCAAACTAATGCGTTGTGGTTGGCCCATCTCGTCTAAAATCGAGTTGGCTAATGACAATTCACCTTTCAACATTTGCGTCAACGTAGGCGCTGTTGCATCAGTTTGTAGCACTAGAATTTGGCGTGCACCCCAAGCTAGAGCAGACATCCAGTGATCCATGCTAGCAACGGTGATTTCTTCCAATTCAATAGGAATGATTTCGCCAGCTAACGCCTCAGTCACTAGATCTGCACCTTTACCCATATCATGGAATAAAATCACAGGTGCTGTTTGCGCTTGCGAGCGGAAGCTAGTAACTAACTTTTGCAAGTAAGTGTGCATCGCTTGTGGCGTTGGTAAATCGTAGCTAATCGCACCTGTTGGGCAAGCATTGGTACAGCTACCTGCGCCATGACAAAGGTAAGGATCGATTTCAATTTTCTTTTGCACGCTAGCAATCGCATCTGCTGGGCAGAAGTTCAAACAACGTGTACAGCCTTCGTTACCGTTACGGTTGTGAGCACATAAATCGCTGTTTACTTTAACGTAGCGTGGCTTATCGAATGAACCAATAAGATCAGGTAACTGCTCAAGCGCGTCATCTAGCTTAGCTTGGTCTTGACCAACGTAGAAGTAGCCTGGCGGCAACATCTCTAGGTTGATACAAGGGCTCATGCTTAAATCAAGGATAAGGTCGAAGTGAGCTTTACGAATCGCAACAGTACTTAGCTCAGCGCTGCCATTCTCATGTTCAACTTTAACTTGGAACTGGCCTAAGAAACCTTTGATTTCAATTAACTTGTTGTAATAACTTTCTACGTCTTCTGCAGCAGTCATTACTTTTTCAAGGTGCTCTTCATCCTGGCTAGTAATTGGTTCGTTAGCTAAAATTGCACACTTGCCCATATTAGACAATTTGTCTGCAGCCAAACGCGCCAAGTCTTCCGGACCGATAACCAGTACGTTACCCTCGGTGGTGTAGCTTACGGTCGGTGGGATCAGGTTTTGGATCACCTGAGTTCCAGCAAGGACCTTTTGACGAACCTCTTTGAGTCCGACTTGTGTTTCACTATTGCTCACATTGCGTTCCTGAACAGTTCTTTGGCTGCTTCTGTATACGAGTATCGCTGTTCTCATCATGCCTATACTGGCATCAGCTTTTTATTACCCACTAATACAGCAATTCACATACCAAATTTATGGAATTAAAAACACTCTATAGTGACGTTAAACAACTTTGCCAGTAGAGCCATCGCTATTTTCTGGTTCATTTTGGGACAAGGCGTTTTGATGACCGTCCAAAATGTCCGATACCGGTTCTGCATCATTAACAGCTTCATTTTGAGCAGATTTTTCAGCCGCAATCATCTCATCTGATGGGGCTAACTCGTCTTGTTCTGGTGTTTCTTCGTCGTTATCTTTAACCATGTGACGGAAGACTTTTTTGGCAATCTCTGCCGACACATCAGGCGTTAATAGCGGCTGATTACTGTAATCTAGTGCGTATTCAAGTAAGCCATCTATTTCACTGTAATGCGGTTGTTTCCAGAGCGCTTTTAACGCTGCAGATTTAGCTGCTGGATCGACGTTGGCTCCCATGAAGCTAGCAAAACTACCGCCAACCTCAATTTTCTCTGGATCAGGTAAGTCTTCGGCAGTTAAGATTTTTTCTGCTGGAGCTTCAACTTGGGTTTGCTCTGTTGCTTGCGGCTCTTGCTCAACTGATTGCGATGCTTCAGCTTGCTTTTGTGCAGCAAGTGCTTCCGCTTCTTTTTGCGCCGCAGCTTCAGCCGCAGCAACCTCAGCTTCGCCTTTCTCTTCTACTTGCTGCTTACGCAAGTTCCAGCGAGATAAAAAGCCGCTCATAGTCGGTCTGCCGTATGGTCGGTGCTTGGACCTTGGTTTTTGCGACGGTTAACGTGCTTACGACGATGGGCGCAAATTTCCACTTCGCCGTGACGAGTGATAAAAGCCTCAATCCAGCAAGCAATTGCCTTTGGCATTGGGATATTCAGTACTGGCGTATCAGCCTCTAAGCAACCTGCAGCAACATTTTGGTCTGCAGAAATAGCAACAGGCTTCCACTCACCGTCTTCAGTTTCGTCACAGACGATGTAAAGCATGGCGTTATCCATATCAATGTTGATACGGTAGCTACCGCGCTCATCTTTATGCAGTTCAAGTAGAATTAAGTGGGCACCTGCAGGTGCGGCGTGGGTAGCAGGAAGCATTTGGTCGACTTCCCACTGTACTGAGGTCCATCTTCCGACTAGTTTCTCACTCTTCTTAAGAGAAACGTACATTGGCCATTGGCTTTCGGTATGTTGCATTCAGTCTCCGTCTTGCCTGAGGTGGTTGCTGCTATAGCAGACCAGTTAATTAAATACTCTCCCCAATTGAAGCAATATGTGTGCCATTAGCTAAAGCCAAAATAGTTTGAACTGGATCAAACATTCCATCCAAAGACTAGGACATTTTGTCTAAATAGCAATTAGCAATAGGACATAAATGGACGACTCTAGCAAGCAAACTGTGATCTATAACAAACTTTAACTCCCTATTCATTTAGGTATAGATATTGCTTAGGACTGAAGGCAACGCTTTCTTTTAACAGATGATGAGACCTATGACTGCATACAAAAGCAATCCAAAGTTGATAAAAACCAATACCGACGTTCCGCTTACTATTGCGGTCACAGCGATCAATGAGAATGGCGAAAAAGTAGATAAATTTATTGCATGTGAACGCCCGCTAACGGTTTATCTAAACTGGCAACCTATTGTTACCTTGATGACTTTAGGGGCACGTGCTGAGGCACTTTCTCTTGGATACCTTAAAAACCAAGGATTTATCTCTGACATCACTAAACTCGAATCTGTCATTGTTGACTGGGATGTTAATTCGGCAGCCATTCTGACAGCAGAGGAAATTGAAAATTTAGATGATAAGTTGTCGGAAAAAACAGTTACTACAGGCTGTGGTCAAGGTACTGTTTACGGCGACTTTATGACAGGTCTGGATGATATCAACCTGCCAAAACCAGAATTAAAACAGAGCATGATTTATAGCCTGTTGAAAAACATCAGCGCTTACAATGAAACCTATAAAAATGCCGGCGCAGTACACGGCTGCGGCCTTTGTCATCAAGATCAAATAGTTGGTTTTGTTGAAGATGTTGGCCGTCACAATGCGGTAGATACTCTGGCCGGTGAAATGTGGTTAAACCAAGATAACGGCAACGATAAGCTGTTTTATACCACTGGCCGCCTCACCTCTGAAATGGTAATTAAAGTCGCTAAGATGGGCATTCCTGTGGTGTTGTCTCGCAGTGGTGCAACACAGATGGGCTTAGAGCTAGCACAGAAGCTAGGGATCACCATGATTGCTCGCGCCAAAGGCCGCCATTTCTTAATTTACAATGGCGCAGAGAACATAGAATTTGATGCACTTTCTTAATCAAATAGCCTTAATTACAAGTATGACATGCGCAACAAGGAATAATAATGACTGAGCCAACTGACCTGATCTACATGAGTGCCAAGCAGGTCTCTGAGTATCTAGATCTTAATGAGAAAAAAGTCTACTCAATGGCCAATGATCGCATTCTTCCAGCGACAAAAATCACTGGTAAATGGTTGTTTCCAAAAATCCTAATCGACAGATGGGTAATGGACTCTTGTCATAGCGGCATGTTGTCTGATCGTATGCATATTACTGGTAGCGATGACCCGCTACTGTCTATGCTGGTTGCACGTATGATGTCGCAAGTAGGTAAAAGTGAACTGATCAGTTACAGCTCTACTGGCTCTCGCCTAGGTCTAGACTTACTTTCACGCGGCTACGCCGACGTATGTACTTTGCATTGGGGCAGTGTTGAAGAACGTAGCGTGCGTCACCCAGCGCTATTACAAGGTTACGCTAACCATCAACAATGGGTGATGGTGCATGGATATACCCGTAAACAAGGCTTAATGATGCGCCCTGATATGCATCATCGCTGCCAAGAGTTGGACAAAGTGTCGCAGCAATCTTGGCGCTGGGTAGCTCGCCAAGCAGGTGCGGGTAGTCAACAACACCTTGAACAATGGTTGATGAAGCAAGGCGCTTCTTTTGAAGAGCTAAACTCAAACATCGTTGCGCAAAGTGAACGTGAACTTGCTGGTTATATTGCGCGTAACAACGCTGATATTGGCTTTGGTTGTCAGTCAGTAGCGCTTGAAAGTGGTTTAAGCTTTGTGCCGCTAGTGACTGAGTCTTTTGACTTCGTTATGCCACAAGGCATTTACTTTAGACGTCAGTTACAGCGGTTATTTAACTTACTGGCAGAGCCGCAAACTCAGCAATTAGCTGCAACACTTGGCGGTTATGACTTAACGGATTGTGGCAAGCTGTTATGGAATGGCAACTAAGCTGCAATTAAAAAGGTTTGCATGGCGTACCTTGGTGAAACACGATTTGCCAAAGTTCTCGATGCTTGCGCCAGATTGAACTGCGAATAGAAAAGCTGGTGACGTTGTCATCAGCTTTTTTTAATTTCGCCCGGTAAGTCACTTGGCAGACACCTTCAATTAGTTCGCGAACGGCAAACTGACTGGTCTCAATAGTGGGTGAACGTTCATCAGGCAGCCTTGCTAGCACTTCATCTTTACCAAAACTGCAACCTGTAGCCGCAAACTCAATAAAGTCGTCGCTAATTAAGCGCTCTAACTCGGTATAGGAGCTACGCACCTCAGGCTTTTGCAAGTACAACTCTAATTCAACTAGCAAGTTTTCCAGTTTAAAATTCACAATAGTGCCCAATATAGAAAAGTAACACTCTTTTAGTCTAGAAGAGGATTAGGCATTTTTGAAATGAGTTAAAAAGTTATTTAATTGATGAACTTGCTTAGCAATGCGCATCTCGATATTGCTGCCAAAGTTCTCTTTGCTGTGCGCTCATAAAAGTCCAGGCTAATATGCGGGTGATCTTGTTGCCTTGATGCATCTCGATTTCTTGCACTTCTAACGCTTTAACTTGGCTCAACAGCGCTTTAGCTGGTTTAAGGTTTTCTTTTTTAGACACTAAGGTAGTAAACCATAAACACTGAGCAGCAAATTGTTGGCTTTCATTAATCATGATACTTAGAAACGCTTGCTCGCCGCCATCGCACCATAACTCAGCCTTTTGACCACCAAAGTTAAGCACGCTATCAGCTGCTTTAGCATTTACTTTCGGATTTGATTTAACAGTACCTTTAGCGACTTTGTTGGCAGCAAGGTTTTGTAGCTTGCGCGTTGTGCCCGCGCTAGCCTCTGCCAGTGAAGCATGAAACGGCGGATTACACAGAGTAATATCAAACCGATCGCTATCTTTAATTATGCCGGCGAAAACATGTTTGGGATTGGCTTGCAAACGAGCTGTAAACTTGTCAGTTATTGTTGGATTAGCCGTAAAGATCCGCTCGGCATTTGCAATTGAAAGCGGATCGACATCGCTAGCAACAAAGTCCCAACCGTATGACTGGATCCCCAGCAATGGATAAATCGCATTAGCGCCGGTGCCGATATCTAACGCTTTAACTCGTGGGCCTTTTGGCACACGCTTTTTATTGGTTTTCTTTACTGCCAGTAGATCTGCAATGTAATGAATATAGTCTGCACGCCCTGGAATTGGCGGACACAAGAAGCCCTGCGGAATATCCCAATGCTCAACACCGTAATGCAGTTTTAATAAGGCGCTATTAAGCAGCTTTACCGCTTGCGGGTTAGCAAAATCTATCGACAGATTACCAAACGGATTTGGCTTAACGAACGGCTTTAATGCAGGTAAAGCAGCGACTAATGCGGGAAAATCATAACCATTATTATGTAAGTTTCTAGGATGCAAACTCTTACTTGGCTGCGCTTTTACAGATTTGTTGTTTACTGCTTTTTTGCTTTGACTATTTGTCGCGCGTTTAGGTGCCGAAGTCTTATTAGGCTTGCTTGCTGCAGATTTTGATTTATAAGTCATGAGTTAACGCGTCGGCACCTAAAGCAGATACCTTTAGTATCTGCGCTTTGTTTAATCGTATAAATATTTAGTAAAGAGTAAATTAACCACTAAAGGCTGGCCAGTTTCCTGCTCTAAAAGTTGATTTATCTTTTCATAGCATTCGCGGCGGATCTCTTCTTTACCCGTTAATGACTTCACCTTGTCTTCAGTCTGATTTCCCAAAATTTCGACAATGGCAGCCCTTAATAATGGATCGTGTCGCTCTAGGCTCACCAATTGCTCTGGCTTTTTCACCATCAACTCAACACTAATTCTGACGTAACCTAATTTCTTTCTGTTAGAAATATAGTTAGTCACTATTTCAGGCTCAAAACCATAGTAAGCGTATTCTGCCAGCTCTTGCTTATCGGCGGCAGTCACACTAAAGCTACTACATAACGCAATCAGTAATACGGCGATTATTCGATTCATCTTAAAACTGATCCCCTTGTTTATATTTGATGTACTTAATCCCTATGCTGCACTGTCTGCACTTTTTTCATCGCTGACAATAGCTACCTGCAGCGGCATGAGCGTGCTAGACTGCTTCGGTTTGCTGTATTGTACCGAGAATTAGATGACTGTGACTAGGTTAAGCTTTCCTTATGGTGAATCAATCGAATGGTTTTCACCAGAACAAATCACCAACTTGCCCCAGCAACCTTTTCAGGACTGGTTATTGAGCACATGCAGTTTAACTAAAAAACTTAAAAAGCAATGTACTCATTTTGAGGTCAAAGTCCTAGGCGAAGACACGCTAGCGCCGTTGGAGCAATCTTTTACTAGCCAGAAAATGTGGATCAGAGAAGTGTTGTTAATCTTAGACGGCACTCCATGGGTATTTGCTAGAACTTTAATCCCCGGCGACTTGCTGGAAAAGAAACAGCAAGAATTTCTTGGCCTTGGGGTAAGACCTTTAGGCGAGCTACTGTATTCTGCCGATGAATTTACCCCAGGTAAAATTGAAGTCGCCCATTTTGAGGCCTGCACAAAAATCGCCAAACTAGCAAAATCCCTCAATCAAGAGGTCGACAAGCCACTTTGGGGACGTCGGCGCTACTTCCAGTATGAAACCGAGCAACTAGTCGTAAGTGAAGTGTTTCTACCCGCCGCGCAGCAAGCGATTGAGCAGTTAGCTTAAGACTAAATAAAAACGCCCATTTTAATGGGCGTTTTTATTACTCTACTCTTTTAGTGAGTCATTCCTGTGTGGCTGATATAGTTCGCTATGCCGTCTAGGAACATCTGCACCGAGATCATCACTAATACCATGCCCATTAACCGCTCTACCGCAGTTAAGCCTTTCTCGCCCAACACTTTAGTAAACAGTTTGTAGAAGAGTAAGATCACCGCGCTTACACCCCAGGCAGACACGAGCGCAATAGTCCAATCAAACATCCGTGAGTTATCAGTGTGCGCCAGTAAAATTAACGCTGCTAAAACAGATGGACCGGCCATCAAAGGAATTGCCATTGGCACAATAAACGGCTCTTCACCGGCAGCGAGACCGACTACACCGCCAGGTTGTGGGAAGATCATTCGAATGGCAATTAAGAATAAGATAATGCCACCGGCAATACTGACAGACTCTGTACGCAGATTTAAAAAACTCAATATCGCTTCACCGGCAAACAGAAACAGCATCATAATAACCAGCGCGATGATTAATTCTCTAATCAACACCATACGCCGCTTCTTCGGCTCAATATGACGCAGTATAGAAGCGAAAATCGGTAGGTTCCCCAACGGGTCCATAATAAGAAATAACATGACTGCCGCTGAAAAAGTGTCCATCGTAATTCCCATCTATCTGCCATAAACACATTATTCTATAGTGTTTTACAGCTAAACTAACAAATGGACACCAAATTGCACCCTAAAAGTTCACAATATTGTTCAATTAGCTAAGACTGAATATCAATGTAAATTCAACATTGCACTCTGCTAATTAGCAACAACACTGGTATACTATGGCGTTTTTTACGCGCTGCCAGTTTAATTTGGAATTCAATGCTGTATCTCTTAGCTAGTTGTATCGCACTATTATTAGGTCCGCTGTTTTACCGATTTTTCTCGGAAGGCAACGGTCTACAAAAAGGCCTAGACGGATTTATATTCGTGTCACTGGGTGGATTAGTGCTACTCCATATTCTGCCGGAATTACTGGAGCACGGTGGCTTTTTGGCGATCGTATTCGTCATTATCGGTATTTGGGGGCCGACACTCAGTGAACGCCTATTTCACCGTTATTCAGAGGTCACCCATAACCTAACTCTATTCTTAGGTATTGGTGGTTTACTACTGCATACCATCACTGATGGTGGCGCAATGGTTTTGGCGCAGCAAGAAGGCAACTCTCCGCTATTAGCGCTGGGCATCATATTACATCGACTCCCTGTGGGCGTAGCAATTTGGTGGTTGCTCAAGCCGCAATTAGGTAGTCGCTGGGCCATGGCCGTACTCGCCGCAATGATGGCGCTAACAGGCTTTGGTTACTTTGCCGGAGAGCAATTACTGTCGCACTTAAGCCTAGAAAATACAGTTTACTTACAAGCGTTTGTAACAGGCTCGATTTTACATGTGGTGCTACATCAGCCTCACGGCTCGCCTGATACTGACAAACAAGGCAAGTTTGAATATCAAGCTGGTATCGGCAGCATATTCGGCATTATCTTACTCGCCTTGCTGTTGATGATGGATTCTGGCGGCCACGATCACCACCATCATAGCCACTCAACCGAACACTTGCTTGATTGGATGCTAACGATTGCGCCAGTGTTGTTAATTGCTTATGCAGTGGCAAGCTTACGCTTTCATTTTGGTCTAACGCCGCATAACCAACAGCTTAGTCGCTTGTGGTTACAACGTTTACTTGGCCCTGAAGCCATTGTGATTACAGGTTTATTGCTCGGACCTATGTTTGCTCTATTGCAGGCAGTATCGGTTTTAGCTATTGGCTGGCAACTAACGCGATGCCGTGTAGAACCCACAGATCCTCATGAATATTTACCAGATTCTGCATGGCGATTTGGGTTTGCCCATTTAGTTGATCGCAGTGCACCTTGGATTCTATTGAGCTTAGTGTTAGCAAATTTAATTGGTCACCCAGCGGTACCGTTATCTAGCCCACTAGTGCAAGTTATAGTGCTGTTATTGGTATTTTTACCAATGCGTTTTTGTAATTTAGGCGCAGCGGTATTGTCTTTGTCACTGGCTTACAGCGGCTGGACAACCACGGCGGTCATGCTGCCACTAATTGCCGCACCAATTTTCAATTTAGCCCAGTTAAAACTGATGAATTGGAGCCAAAAGGCGAGTTTGTTTGCACTGCTAATTGCGCTGCTTGGTGCCATCGAGATGTTGCATCCGAAATGGCAGGCTTTAGTGCATTTACCAGCCAGCGTAAACAATTTCTGCTTAATTCTTGTAGCAATCTTATTTGCTACCAGCTTGCTACGCCTTGGGCCGCGCAAGTTCTTAAGCCGCTTAATGTTAGTAAAAGCAAAGCCACACCATCATGATCATGACCACGATCACGGCCAACATAAACATGATGAGCATAAGCACCATCATTAGCCATTACTCCCGCTAGCTTTTCCAAGTCATGGGCATTAATCTATATCCATGACTTGGTTTGGAGTGGCGCTTATGTGCATCCTTTTTGTAGCCTTACAAACACACCCGCAATTTCCACTTATTATCTGCGCTAATCGCGACGAATTTCATCACCGCCCTACTGAACCCGCTCATTTTTGGCCTGGTCCAAGTCCAATACTCGCTGGCAAAGATCTGCAAGCCGGCGGTACTTGGTTAGGGGTAAATCAGCAGGGCAAGTTTGCAGGGCTAACCAATATTCGCGACCCAGAATTAAACCAAATTGATATGCAGAGCCGCGGCGAATTAGTGTTAAAAGCACTAACCGAAGAAAGCACTAATGAAGATTGGTTACAGCGCTACAGTCAGTTCTATAATCCGTTTAACTTACTCTTTGGTGATGAGCATCAGCTGCAGTGCTTTGATAGCCGTAATAAGCTACTGACGCCGTTATCTGCCGGCTTTCATGCAATTAGTAATGGTGCGCTTGATGAAATATGGCCGAAAATGGCTCGCGGCACCCAAGCTATCGAGCAGCACATCAATAGCCACTCCACACCTGATATCGATGCCTTGCTATCGATTATGACCGATAACACCCAAGCCCCAGATAGCGAGTTACCAACTACAGGTGTAAGTTTAGAGTGGGAGCGCCACCTATCATCGATTTATATCCAACATGAAGAATACGGCACTCGCTCAACCAGCATTATTTTAAAAGATCGACAAGGAAAGATGCATTTCACAGAAGTGAGATATGACGGCAAAGGTCGGAATTTAGGCCGAGATGAGTTTGTTATCGAATCACAACAATTGCAGAGTTAGTCAAACTGTGACCACAAACAAAAGCTTTAAATCATTAGTTTAAGCGGCTGTTTTACAAGAAGTTCTAGCAGCTTACTTAGTATCTTCACTCTTTTCAGGCTGACTAAATTCAGCATGCTTAACCAGATACAATATACCTACAACTAAAACAGCAGCGGGAATAAGAAAAGCCATGTTATTTCCTTAAGGAATACATAATATAAGTTTATATTATCAGGGAGCGAAAATCATGCAGCTTAAGCGCAAACTAATGAAATAATCCTAAGCTATATCGCGCTAGTCTGACGTATGGTCATGGGTGATAACCCAGCGGTCATCAATCTTTTCGACCAATAAGGTAAACACGCCATTTGGATTATCTTTAGCGCGCTCTAGCGACCAGCGACCAACGACTATCGCAGCATAGTTACTGAGCATTTTGGTTTCTTTAATGGTGAATGTCAGCGTGCCTAGGGTTGCCTTATCTGGATAATGCTTCTTATAAGCGGCTAAGGTTTCAACCCAGCCATAACGAAATTTGCCATTAGATACGAAGCGCATTTTTTCGTTATTCCAGTAGCCTTTCATATAGCCATCTATGTCGCCACGGTTCCATGCAGCTTCTTGTTCAGCCAAGATATTCGCAATTTCATCTGTTGGTACAGCATTTACATTAAAAGCTAAGCACAACAATAGGACACTGATTGCTTTTTTAAACATTGCCACTCTCCAGTCTGGCTTTATTGCGTGTACTATACCGCAATTATTCATATGTCGTCTTGTCAGTTATCAAAGCTAGCAATTGGCTAAAGCGACGGAAAACAGCAATACTCACAGAAAAGGCCGGAAGGTTTTCACTATATGTTTCAATTATTTTGCAAGGGGCTATTTAAGCTCATGGGCTGGAAGATCGCTGGCGAATTGCCTAAAGATAGCCAATTCATCGCCATTGTTGCGCCTCATACCAGTAACTGGGATTTTGTTATTGGCGTTATTGCCCGCGGTGTATTAGGCGTAAAAATTAACTTCTTAGGTAAGCATCAGCTATTTATTCCACCTTGGGGTTGGTTCTTTAAAGCCATAGGTGGCACCCCAGTGGATAGACGCAAAAGCAATAACCTTGTCGATGCCGTGGCAGAAATGTTTAAAACCAATCCTAGTTTCAACTTAGCTTTAGCGCCTGAGGGTACTCGCAGCCCGGTCACTCGCTGGAAAACTGGCTTTTACCATATTGCTAATAAAGCCCAAGTGCCAATTGTTGCGGTAGGCTTAGATTTTGGCAAAAAAACCATCGTCATAGACAAAGGCATCACCCCGAGCGGCGATATTGTGCAAGATATGCAGCCACTAGTTGAGTTTTACCGTTCCGTTGAAGGCCGCCACCCTAAAGTCATTCCTGACTTTACCCTTTAGTAATCTCCTGCGGCGATTGCCTAAATAATGACTGGCAGCTATAGTGCTGCCACTCTTTTAAAATTGTATAAAATCTTATGAGCTTCGATACCTGGCTGCTATACCTTTTTGCCATCTTATTAATTGCCGTATCACCGGGCACTATGGCTGTTTTGTCCATGGGCCACGGCATTCATTACGGTAAAAGCCGCAGTGTTGCTACCGCTTTTGGCAGTGTCACTTCCGCACTAATACTGATGATGGCATCCGCAGCGGGCTTAGGAGCATTACTCAGTGCCACGGAATATGGCTTCACTATTTTAAAATGGTGTGGCGCAGCTTACCTGCTATTTTTAGGGGTTAAACTCTTACTGACTAAGGGTGATGGTAAAGGCTTAGAGCTAAAAAACATTGAAGGGAAAGGTACGCCTAAACAACTATTTAAACAGGCTTTTTTTGTCGGAATTAGTAACCCCAAAGATCTACTCTTTTTTGCCGCGCTGTTTCCGCAATTTATTGATATCAGCGCACCGCAAGGGCCACAACTGGCGATTTTAGCTGCCACTTGGGCAGTAGTCGATTTTAGCTTTGTGATGATTTACGCCAGCATGGCTAACATACTCGGGCCTACGCTAAAATCGAGTAATAAACTGCATTGGTTTGACCGCACCAGCGGTGGTGTATTTGTGGCGTTGGCGGCAATTTTAGTTTCTCGCGAAAGCTAATCATCCTTACCTCTTTGCACTAATAAAAAGCCAGCTTAAAGCTGGCTTTTTATTTAGCATGATTCGCCACTAGCGTCGCAAACTACGAATATCTGCGCCTGTTGGACCTTGATAAACTCGTAAATCGAACTCAGGCAAGATGGCAAAAATATGATCAAAAATATCTGCCTGAATCCCTTCATAAAATTCCCAGCGAGTATCGTTAGTAAAGATGTATAGCTCAATTGGTACACCCAATTCTGTTGGTGCTAACTGACGCACCATTAGCGTCATATCTTTATGGATCTTGTCATGCTGAGTTAAATACTCTTGGATATAAGCCCTAAAGGTACCCAAGTTAGTCAAATGGCGACTATTTACATACATGTCTGCATCTTCAACTTGCGCATTATAGGTAATGATTTCTGCAGACTTCGCCGAGAAATAATCCTTTAGATAATTGATTTTACTCAAGCTACGCATATCATGCTCTGTTAAAAAGCGTACCGACTGAATATCAATCTGCACCGCGCGCTTGATTCTACGACCACCAGATTCTGACATACCGCGCCAGTTTCTAAATGAGCCTGACACTAGCGAGTAGGCTGGCAACATAGTTAGAGTTTGGTCAAAGTTACGCACTTTAACTGTGGTTAGTGACACCTCTTCAACTGTACCGTTTGCGCCGTAATTATCCATTTCAATCCAGTCACCTGGGCTCACCATGCGGTTAGCAGCCAACTGAATACCTGCGACAAAACCCAAAATGGTGTCTCTAAACACCAACATCACCAAACCGGTCGCGACACCTAAACCACTTAAGAAATATACCGGCGACTGGTCAGCTAATACTGATATCGAAATGATAATCGCGACAAAGAACATAAACAGTTTTGCCAACTGCACAAAGCTCTTAATTGGTAAACGACGACTGACTAAGTTGTAATCCGCAATCTCATTGGCTGCATCTAACGAGCTATATATCGCCCGCACAAATAGCACAACTATCGTCACATCGAGTAAGCGATCACTTAAACTGCTAAGCACCTTATGGTCGTTCAGTGCCAACGGCATTAAAATATTCAAGATTAGAATCGGCACCATGACCGCCATCTTCTCTAATACTTGATGGCGCATAAAAATGTCGTCCCAGTGCGCTTTCGAACGCTGGATCACTAGGTTCATGGTGGTGACAACACCACGTTTAACAAAGAAATAAGCCGCAAAAGCAATTACTAGACACGCAATGACCATAATCGCACTAGATATACCGTCTGAAGGCTGAGTATCGATGCCGACTTTAGTTAACCAATGGGCAATCCCTGTTCGCAACTCCTGATCCAAAACCTTTCTCCTTTACGCATTTAATTGCGCAACATGCTATTTAAACCTTACTTACATCACGCTAAAAAGCTCAAAGCAAGGCAGTTACAAATATCTATTAATTCAGGCATTTTAGCACTGTTGGTTGACTGTAAACTAAAGATTCACAACAATCTATGACCATATCTTCGCCAAGCATAGAGTAAACCATGAACAAATTATTGATAGCTTGTTTAATAAGCCTTACCAGCTTAAGTGCTATGGCTAACGATTTCTCGCTTGAACCCGACACCAAGCCCACTCCGGTTATGGCTATAACTTTAGACTATATTCCAGCAGCAGAAGATATGTACGGCGTGACTTTCGCCCCTCGCCATTATGATAGAGACTACGCCGATTGGGGTTACTACATTGGCTATGCTCAGAGCAAAAAAGAAGATGTATATGTTGAGCCACCAGGAGAAGCCTACACTCAAGACTCACTGTGGCGCTTTGGTATTAGTTACAGTCTTACTCGCGAGCTAAGCCTTTATGGCGGCGCAACCGCCTATACCACCGAGTATTCTTCTACTACTAACATTGTGCCTTACGTAGTTGGTGCCGAGCCCGTATGGGAAACCGATAAAGACACCAAATGGGGAGCTGAACTCGGCTTAAGGTATGTCATTGGTAAGCATTTTGTTGTCGGTGCAGGTTATAACTCCGCTACAGAATCTGCCGTTATTAGCATTGGTTACTCGATGTAGCTAACAAGTCATCACCAGCCAATTCGCCCTTTATATTGCCTGTTAGCACAGGCATATAATCTCTGTTACCTGAATCAAGCTTTCGCTCTCCCCTCAACAAATAGTAAATAACTGCAAGCTAATTATTACTATTTGGTAAAAATAATTTTCAATTTAAGCTAATTATCATTTCAAATGGAAAGAGTAAACTCTGCTCCATCGATTGAGCACAGCCCATTACAGCAAGTGCTTTTAGTCAATTTTTTATTCTCAATCTATCCAGCTTTTTATTTAAAAATTTGATTTTAAACTTTAAAAATAAAGGAAATATTATGAGCAGCGTATTTTACATGCCTCCAATGACGCTTATGGGTCAAAACGCAATTCAATCTCTAGGCGCAGAGCTAGCAAACAAAGAGCTAAGCAAAGCACTTATCGTTACCGACAGCGTATTAGTTGAAATTGGCTTAGTTGAT
>NZ_JAKILB010000004.1 GCF_023283895.1 Shewanella pneumatophori
GTTCCAATTGGTAGAACAGCGGTCTCCAAAACCGATGGTTGCGAGTTCGAGTCTTGCTACCCCTGCCAAATTCAGAAAAAGCCGAGCATTAGCTCGGCTTTTTCGTATCTGTCGTTTAGCATTATTTTACTTGTGAATTTTATACTGGTTGGCATTGACTGTTATTGTTGCTAAACGCTAATGTTGGCTGAAAAACCTGCAATTAGTCACTTACTCCTTAAATAGTGCTTTACCTTTTAAAGCAGTTTAAGCATAATGCGTTCCGTCAACAGGGGTATAGTTCCAATTGGTAGAACAGCGGTCTCCAAAACCGATGGTTGCGAGTTCGAGTCTTGCTACCCCTGCCAAATTCAGAAAAAGCCGAGCATTAGCTCGGCTTTTTCGTATCTGCAATTTAGCTTAATGTTATCGTCTGCTTGAGTTGCTTGAGTTGCTTGAGTTGCTTGAGATAGTTGCTGGGCTTGTGAGGTTGTTATTATAAACCTGTTTAACTAAGCGGGCGCTTACTGTTATGCTTTCGCTAATCCATTTATATCCTCTATTCGATTGAGTCGTCATGGAAAAGAATGCTTACCTTGATGCCATGGGCATTACTCGCTGGAAAAAAGCTGTGCCTCAAAATGAAGTACTCACAGTGCTGGTAAACCCACTTAGAATTAAAGAGGTTGATAGCCCTATCATTAGTAAAGTGCTTGCTTTGATAGGTGTTGATATTGCTCATTGTCGTTTTGCTGTTAGGGCTGAAGCTAACGCTAATGTGATTTGGGATATGCGTGGTAAGCAAGCGGTTGCTGGTGACGATAGACTCATTTCTGCTCCTATTAATGAACTTGAAGCAAATATTGAAGCTAAAAGGGCGTTGTGGGGCAACATGCAGGCTTATATGGCTAAAAAGGGAATATGATGCTTCCTGTATTGTTATCTGAAGATATGTCTTCTCAAATGGCTATTGTTGCTTCGAGAGCTCACAGTCACCCGATGAGTGAAGCAAGTATTAAGAGCTGTTTTGGTCATTTGTATACAAGCTTTGGGATTATCGAAGATGATTCGCTTTGTGGCTTTGCGATTTTGCATCAAATCTTTGAAGACGCAACCTTGATGGATATTTGTGTTGATCCTCTATCTCAAGGAAAGGGCTTTGGCAAAGCGCTACTAACAGCCGTTATTGCTGCAAGTAAAGAAAAGGGGGCTGAGGTACTTTTACTTGAAGTGAGACAATCTGGTTCTACTGCAAGAGCACTATATGAATCGCTTGGTTTCGAAACTACAGGTGTGCGTAAGGGCTACTATAAAACCCAAACTGGCACAGAGGATGCGATATTGATGCAGTTGGTATTAACCATTACAGACTAAAGCGAGTCGACTTAAGGCTAAATAAATTAGTACAAATAAAAATAGCGCCCAAAGGCGCTATTTTTATTGCTACAAAGAGGATATTACTTAACTTCTTTGCCTTGGGCTTGCAGATCTGCGTGGTAGCTTGAGCGAACTAGTGGACCACAAGCTGCATGAGTAAAGCCGATGCTTTCTGCAAGCTCTTTTAGCTCATCAAACTCAGCAGGCGATACATAGCGCTCTACTGGTAAGTGGAACTTAGATGGCTGCAGATACTGACCTAAAGTTAGCATTTCAACGTTATGAGCGCGTAAGTCATGTAATACTTGTGCGATTTCTTCGTTGCTTTCACCTAGACCCATCATCAAACCTGACTTGGTTGGAATATTAGGGTGACGATCTTTAAACTTCTTCAATAGATCAAGCGACCATTGATAGTTAGCACCTGGGCGCGCTTTGCGGTAATGCATTGGCGCCGTCTCTAGATTGTGGTTAAACACATCTGGTGGCTCAGTGGCTAAGATCTCCAGTGCTGCATCAATACGGCCGCGGAAATCAGGAACCAAAGTTTCAATCTTAATCTCTGGATTGAGTAAACGAATTTCGCGAATACAATCAGCAAAGTGCTGTGCACCGCCGTCACGTAAATCATCACGGTCAACTGAAGTAATAACAACGTACTTCAATTTCATATCTTTAATGGTTTGAGCTAATTTCTTTGGCTCTTCAGCATCAGGCTTTAGCGGACGACCATGGGCTACATCGCAGAATGGACAGCGACGAGTACAAATCGCGCCTAAGATCATAAAGGTCGCGGTGCCGTGGTTAAAGCACTCAGACAGATTCGGGCAAGATGCCTCTTCACAAACTGAATGTAAGCCATTTTTACGCAGAGCTTGTTTAATATCGGTAATACGCTGATTTGATGCAGGTAACTTTACTCGCAGCCAATCAGGCTTTCTAAGCATGGTGTCACGTTCAGATGGCACCACTTTCACAGGGATGCGCGAAACCTTATCGGCGTCTCTTAGTTTAACGCCAGGTTGTAATCTTTCAGGCCTATTCATATGACTCTGGTAATCCTTGGTGGTGAACTAGCTTATCTAAACCGAGTTCTTGGCTGAGAGTTTCAATTAGCTGCAGACCTGCGTCTTCGACGGTTTGTGGTCCACCAAGCTGCTTGCATTGGATCATTTCCATACCAGCGTAACCACAAGGGTTAATACGCTGAAATGGCGACATATCCATATCGACATTAAGGGCCAATCCATGGAATGAACATCCTTTACGGATCCGTAAACCTAAGGATGCAATTTTGCGTTCTTCAACATAAACCCCTGGTGCATCAGCTTTGGCATAGGCTTCTATCTGATGACGCTTAAGCATGTTGATAATGCTTTGCTCAATATGGGTGACAAGTTGGCGTACACCCACTTTAAGCCGCTTAATATCGAGGAGAGGGTAAACAACCAGCTGTCCTGGCCCGTGATAGGTCACTTGGCCACCTCGGTCAACCTGAATAACAGGAATGTCACCTGGGTTTAGGATGTGCTCACTCTTGCCTGCTTGGCCTTGAGTAAATACTGGATTATGTTCAACAATCCAGATCTCATCTTGACTGTTTTCATCGCGATTATCTGTGTAGTGCTGCATTGCATGCCACACAGTTTCGTAATCTTGTTTACCTAAATTGCGAATGTGCAAAGCGTTGTCGTACAAGGGCAACCTCTCCCCTCAAATATTTGTGGGGGCTATTATACGCTGCAAAATGACAAATGTAATCTAGATCACATTTATCATTGATGAGTAATATTTAAAGTACGCGTTTTACACCGTCAATTGCGGCCAATTCGGTGTAAAGTTGTTCAATGTGATCTTTACTGGTTACTGTTACGCGGATAGTTACTGAGTAGTAAGTACCTTTGCTTGATGCTTTAGTTGATGGTGCGTAGTCACCTGGAGCTAAGCTTTGTGCTACAGCTACAACGCGATCAGCTAGTGTTTCGCTTGCATCGCCAACAACTTTAAATGGAAATGAATTAGGAAATTCCATTAACTCATCAAATTTAGTCTCTAACATTTTTTTGCTCTCAACAATTTCAATTACACTTATATGGTGGCAATTATACCTAATTCAAGGCCGATGCGCTTGTTTGATAGTAATGCTTAGTAGATGTGGATTCACACTTTGGTTTTTGCCAATAAACTTACAGGTGAAGTGAACTACAAGAAGTTAGCTGCTGATGAGGGCGGGAACTGTTAAAATATTGATGCAAATAGAGATAAGTTAAAAAACTAAAAAGCCACCCGAAGGTGGCTTTTTGCTAGGTTACTTTAGCTTAGCTAAACCAGCCAGAAAACATCTGCTTAAAGTAATCCATTAATTTGCTAAACCAGCTACCTTCATTAACTTCTTGTAGAGTAACAAGTGGGAACTGAGCAATATCTTTACCGTTAAGTTGGAAATAGATACGACCAACAGTTTCACCTTTAGCAATTGGTGCTTTTAGCTCTTTGGTTAGTTCAAAGTTTGCTTGTAGGTTTTTAGCTTGGCCGCGGCTGATTGTGATTGGTGTATCAGTGGTTACACCTAGATCAACAGTTTCACGATCGCCGTACCATATCTTCTGGGTAACGAAAGTGTCACCTGCAGAATATGGAGTAACTGTTTCAAAGAAACGGAAGCCATAGTTAAGTAGTTTCTTACTTTCAGCTTTGCGTGCAGCTTCACTCTTAGTACCCATAACTACCGAGATTAGACGCATGCCATCTTTCGTTGCTGAAGTAACAAGGTTAAAACCTGCACCTGAAGTGTGGCCCGTTTTGATACCATCAACACTTAAGCTTTTATCCCATAACAAGCCATTACGGTTGTACTGCTTAATGCCGTTATAAGTGAACGATTTCTCTTTGTATACTGCGTATTCTTCTGGTACGTCACGAATAATCGCAGCACCTAGAATCGCCATATCGTAAGCGGTGGTTTTGTGGTTATCTGAATCTAAACCATGGCTGTTTTCAAAATAGCTATCTTGCATATTTAGCTGTTTTGCCCATGAGTTCATTAAATCAACAAAGCCGTCTTCGGTACCGGCAATATGTTCTGCCATAGCAACACAAGCATCGTTACCTGACTGAATAATAATGCCTTTGTTTAGATCTTCTACAGAAACGGTTTTACCGACTTCGATAAACATTTTTGAAGAGTCAGGGAAGTTCTTCGACCAAGCATTTTTACTGATGGTTACTTCATCGCTTGGAGAGATGTTGCCAACTTTTATTTCGTGACCAATAACATAACTGGTCATCATCTTGGTCAAACTGGCTGGATTTAGGCTTTCGTAAGCATTTTCTTCTGCGATAATTTGGCCTGTGTTGTAGTCCATTAACACATAAGCTTTAGCTGCTACAGTAGGTGCATTTGGGGTGACAACAGGAGCGGCTTGTGCTGACAATACGGCGACTGAGCTCGCAAGCAAAAGCGTTTTTAGAGGTTTGTTCAGTAAATTCATATTAATAATGCACGTCTTAATAGTTTGGTATGAAGAAAGTGTAATTCCTGCGAGTATATCATTAGTCGACAACGGAATTCAGCGTTGGTTCATTAAACATGGTTCATTCAGTAAGCAGATAACTGCTTGGGTAACCCTCTGTTTTTAGCTTTTCTGTTAGCTTATTGGCGAGAGTTGACTGAGAAATCGGTCCAAGTTGCAATCTATATAAGTTATCGCCGCTTTGAACTCGGCTTTTTACTTGGTATTTTTGCTCAAGGCTGTTAGCTAAACTTTCAATGCGCTCTTTACTCGAAGATGCGACAACTTGAATATAATGTTGCTTAGTACCTTTTAATTCTGCAAGCGCGGCTGATTCTGGAACGGCGATATAAATGACTTCTAAGCTAACGTTTGCTGTTCCTGTTTTTAGCATGTCGAGTCGGTGAGCGGCTGCATAGGAGAGATCGATAACACGGTCTTCATGGAACGGACCTCTATCGTTTACGCGCACTATAACGGTTTTGTCATTTTTAAGGTTAGTGACCTTTACGTAGCTAGGCAGTGGCAAAGTTTTATGAGCCGCTGACATAGAATACATATCATAGGTTTCGCCGTTTGAAGTCAGGTGGCCATGAAACTTAGCGCCATACCATGAGGCAATACCTTTCTCTGCGTAGCCTTCGCCTGTACTCATCACATTGTAGCTTTTACCTAAAACGGTGTAAGTGCTTTTGTTACCGCCGCGGCTGTAGGGCTCATACTTAGGGTGAGCGTCTTCTACTTTGGTTACATCTGGCGCAGAGGTGGGGGCCTTATCGTTGTCAATCTCATAACGACCGCTACTCGAACACGCTGAGAGCGCTGCAATGACAACTAAAATACTAAGGACTTTATTGAGTAACATAAGCTTTCTTTAATTCCTGACTAAACTGATAAACCGCCATAGCATACAGTGGGCTACGGTTATAACGGGTGATAACATAAAAGTTCTTAAGCCCTAACCAGTATTCATCGTGATCAGCTTGCTCAAGTTTAACTAACATAGCTGGCTGTGACACATCTAAATCCATAGACTCTGCTAGTGCGACTTCTGGTGATAAGATATCTGCAACCTTGTAGTGCAAGCGCTCACCAGACCATGTTTTTAGGTTATCAGGTAAGTCTTTATTCAAGGTTAATTGTAATGTTACCGGTTGACCTTTTTGCCAGCCATGCTGGTGAAAATAGTTAGCTACGCTGCCTATGGCATCTGCTTTACTGTTTAACAAGTCACGCTTACCGTCATTGTCAAAATCGACTGCGTAGTGGCGGTAGCTAGACGGAATAAATTGGCCAAAGCCCATTGCTCCAGCATAAGAACCTTTCAAGTTATTAATATCTAACCGCTCTTCCTTTACTAATGACTGCAAGTTTGCAAATTCACTGCGGAAGAACTTAGCTCTTGGTGGATAGTGGAAGCCTAAAGTATAGAGGGCATCTTTTACTGGGTAGTTACCCATATAACCGCCGTAAAAGGTTTCGATACCGATAATTGCTACGATAATTTGCGGGTCGACATTAAATTCTTTTGAAGCTTTAGCAATAAGATCCGCATGTTCATTCCAAAAGGCTAAACCTTTATCGAGACGCTTTTCAGTTAGAAAAATAGGGTAGTACTGATGCCAAGGTTTAGCTTCCCAAGGCTTAGTCATAGCATCAATTACTGCTTGGTTGTATTCGGCATTGGCAATGAATTGGCTGATTTCGTCAGGCTCGAAGCCTTTTTCAGTTTGAGTTTTCATAAACTCAGCTTTGAGTGCATCAACTTCAGCTGATGTTGGGGCTGCAATGGCAGAGCAAGAGAGAAAAGTGAAAGCCATAGGTGTAACTAAGCGCTTAAAAAAATTCATTTACAGGCAGTCCTTATTAAACGAATAGCATTGTGGTAGGTAATATTGAATGCGCCACAATGCTAATAATGTTGTGTATTGAGCTATTTTACCTATCGATAAAACGTCTATGAGTATGGATACTCATTAAGATGCCAAAACCGACCATTAGTGTCAGCATAGATGTACCACCATAACTGATTAATGGCAACGGAACACCTACAACGGGTAAAAGGCCTGAAACCATACCAATGTTGACAAAAATATAGACGAAGAAGGTTAAGGTAATACTACCCGCTAGTAAACGAGCAAAACTGGTTTGCGCGCGTGAGGCAATGACCAAGCCGCGGCCAATAATATAAAGGTAAAGTGCCAGCAGCAGTAAAGCACCGATTAAACCAAACTCTTCACCGATAACTGCAAAAATAAAGTCAGTATGACGCTCAGGTAAAAACTCCAATTGCGATTGAGTTCCCTGTAGCCAACCTTTTCCAAATAGACCGCCAGAACCAATGGCAATCTTAGATTGAATAATATGGTAGCCTGCACCGAGAGGATCTTTTTCTGGGTCGAGCAGGGTCAATACACGAGTACGCTGGTAGTCATGCATTAAGAAAAACCACAGTACAGGTAACATAGCCAGTACACTACCAATGAAACTACCTACAATACGCCAGCTCATACCCGATAAAAACAGTACGAAAATACCCGAGGCGGCAACCAAAATTGAGGTGCCAAGATCCGGCTGTTTAGCAATTAGGATTGTCGGAACGAGTAAGATTACCCCTGCACCAGCGAGATAGCGCTTTTTAGGTGGCAGTGGGAACTTACTGATGTACCACGCCATAGTAATAGGGAAGGCGAGTTTCATTAGTTCAGATGGCTGAAACTCCATAAAACCAAGGTTTAACCAGCGCTGTGCCCCTTTATTGATTTCACCAAAAAAGTGCACACCTATCAGTAGAATAATACCTGTTATATAGATTGGAAACGCCCAGCGTCTGAGTACCTCTGGGTTAATTTGCGCAACCGCGAACATCACCACTAACGATAAGCCCATGCGAAAAAGCTGACGATCCATCAGCGCGAGATCTTCACCGCCAGCAGAGTAAATCACGAAAAGTCCAAAGCCCATCAGTGCTAATAGACCGAATAACAGTGGCAAGTCTATGTGTAAGCGTTGCCAGATGTTTGGACGGGTATTGTGTGCACTCATTTTGTTTTATTCCATGAATCTCTTAATAAATACTCATCGAGCAGAGCTCGAGCAACAGGGCCAGCGTTAACACCACCCCAACCGGCGTTTTCAAGTACAACGGCTAGTACAATCTTAGGGTTTTCATAAGGCGCGTAGGCCACGATGAGGGCGTTATCGCGTAGGCGCTCATCAATATTTTCCGCATCGTATTCTTCATCTTGCGCCACACTAAATACCTGCGCGGTACCGGTTTTCATTGCTGCTGTGTACAGCGCATCGGTAAAGCGTGACTTATGGGCTGTATCACGCATCGCTTCATTGATGATGTCCCAGTTTTTAGGATCTTTTAATACAATCGGTGGCAACTCATCTGGTGGGGTGTCGATTTTTGCCGTTTGGTCTTGAATTGACTTGAGCATATGCGGCACAAAACGGCGGCCGTTGTTAGCTAAAATCGCCGTAGCATTAGCAAGTTGCAGTGGCGTGGTGGTCCAATAGCCTTGGCCAATACCTACAGAAATTGTGTCACCGATATACCAAGGTTGGTTATAGCGCAGACGCTTCCAGTCTTTAGATGGCATGATGCCTGCTGATTCTTCAAAAATATCTACCCCAGTGCGCTCACCAAAGCCAAATGGCTGCATAAAGTTAGCAATGGAGTCGACTCCTGTTTTGTAAGCTAAGTCGTAAAAATAGGTATCGCAGGAGCTAACGATTGCGCTGTTAACATCTACCCAGCCGTGGCCCCAACGTTTCCAGTCACGATATTTCCGTTCAACCCCTGGGATCTGCCAAAAACCAGGATCCCAGATACGGGTTTTTGCGGTAACAGTTTTGTTCTCTAAGCCAAGTAGGGCTAAGTGAGGTTTTACCGTTGATGCCGGTGCATATTGGCCTTGAGTAGCACGATTAATCAATGGGCGCGATTTAGAGTTTAAAAGCTCGCTATAAGCTTTACTGCTAATCCCGTGTACAAACTGATTTGGATCGTAAGTCGGGCTCGATATTAGCGCTAAAATGCCACCATCTCTTGGGTCTATCGCTACAATAGAGCCACGACGGCCATTAAGCAGTTCTAAGGCTTTTTTCTGTAGGTTAAGATCTAGCGTTAGATAGATATCTTGTCCTGGAACTGGGGGCTCTGATTTTAGGGTGCGAATAGTTCGACCGCGGTTATTGACCTCTTCTTCAAGGTGACCGGGTTTGCCAAGTAACATACTCTCATAGAACTTTTCGATGCCTTGCTTACCAATATCTTTGGTTGCGGCGTAATTTGCCCACAAATTGTTGCGCTCTAGAGATGTTTGGTCTCGGCTATTAATCTTGCCTACGTAACCTAAAGCATGGGTCATTAAACCGTTATAAGGATAATGGCGTTTTAGACCTGCCTCTACAGAAATCCCCGGGAAGCGATGCTGGTTAACACTAAATTCGGCAACTTGCTCTTCGGTAAGCTTGTTTTTAATGGTTAACGGTTTAAAGCGGCGGTGATATTTGAGCGCATCGAGTACGTTTTCTTTGTCATCAGCAGACAGTTCAATAACCTGACTTAACTCATCCAAAGTTTCGCTGACGTTTTTAACCTTTTCAGGCACCATCTCTAACGAGAAAAATGGTTGGTTTTCAGCGAGAAGCTGGCCATGGCGGTCGTAAATAAGACCACGGCTCGGGGCAATAGGAACAACACGAATGCGATTGTCGTTTGAGCGAGTTTCGTAATCTTTAAAAGAGGTGATTTGCAGATTATAAAGATTTGCGAGCAATAAGCTCAGCAGGATAAACACACATAAAAACGTAAACAGGGCACGACTTTTAAATAGCGACGCTTCGGCCGCATGGTCGTTCATGGTTATGCGCTTTCTTGGGGACACTTACATTCTCTCCTGCTTAAAAAAGGGTGCCAAGCACATATCCTATCCTGTTAAGGCCTGTTCAGTTTATTATGATGTCGATATTATTCTCTATGGTATGGATGATTATTATTAATGCTCCAGCCTCGATAAAGGCTTTCAGCAACAATCACACGTACCAAAGGGTGAGGCAGGGTTAATGCAGATAGACACCAGCTTTGTGCTGCGGCCTGTTTGCATTCCGGTGATAAACCTTCAGGGCCACCAATCAACAAGCTAACATCACGGCCATCGAGTAGCCATTTATTCATTTGCTCTGCTAATTGCGGTGTTGTCAGGTTTTTACCTGGTAGATCCAGGCTAACGATATGGTTCCCTTTAGGGATCGCTGCCAACATTAACTCGCCCTCTTTTTGCAGAATGCGAGCTATATCGGCATTTTTACCACGTTTGCCAGCGGGGATTTCAATTAACTCGAGCGCCATATCTCGAGGAAAGCGGCGCTGATATTCTTTGAAACCTGTTTCAACCCAATCTGGCATGCGGGTTCCAACTGCGACTAACTGAATCTTCATTACTCAGGCTTTTCTGACCAAAGTTTTTCAAGCTGGTAGAAATCGCGAGTTTGATCTTGCATTACGTGCATGATCACATCGCCTAGGTCTACAAGAACCCATTCACTGCTCTCACGGCCTTCAACACCTAAAATGCTAAGACCAGCACGCTTAGATTCAACCACTAGATTTTCAGCGATTGCTTTAACGTGTGTTTTTGAGTTACCAGTACATACAACCATAAAATCGGCGATGTTTGATTTCTCTGATACGTCCATTACAACGATATCTTTTGCTTTAAGGTCTTCAACCTTATCAATTACAAATTGCTTTAACTCTGCGCTTTCCACGCTGGTACCCCATTAATTTTAAGACAGCGCGATAGTATAGCAGTATTTCAGATCTAGATTAATAGCTCTGCCTATAAATATCTGCGTTTTGCGTAGGGTTTATTCTGTTTTGCTTAAGAAGTCGGTCTGGTAAAGCTGGTGTTGTTGAATATAAGTTTGAATGGATAGTGGCATTGTTGTAGCTGGAATACTGCCGTGCTGCAATTGCTGGCGTATCGCGGTTGATGAAATATCTTGCTCTAGGATATCAAGCATAAATATCTCGCCAGTACCTAATGTGCTTGGTTTTTCATTATTATGAATGTGTAGTTTGAGTAATGCTTGAATGGGGTCTTTATCTGTGAGCTGCCAGCCGGGGCGCTTACATACAACGATGTGGCAAAGACGAAATAATTGTTGCCATTGATACCATTTATTGAGATTTAAAAATGAGTCCATTCCCATGATGAAATAAAATTCATGCTGAGGGAAAAGCATATTGAGTTGCTCAAGGGTTTTTGCGGTATAAGAGGGGGTTTCTCTTTTAGCTTCAATATCACAGACTTTAAAGCCTGCTAGTTCGTCACAAACAAGCTGCGCCATCGCTAATCTATCTTGCGTGCTGACATGTGTCCCTTGTTTGTGAGGCGGAATATGGTTTGGCATCAGCCAGATCTCATCCAGCGCAAGCTGCTGCTTAACCTCTTGCGCTGGACGAATATGGCCGAAATGTATCGGGTCAAATGTGCCACCTAAAATGCCGATTTTCATTAGGCGAGATCAATATGGCTAAGTTTATGGTGAGCCTTAGGATCAAATAATAAGCTGACATGGCTTAGGCCTGTCCAATCCTCTATACCTTGCTGCTTAAGCTTTAACTCGATTGCTGAAGTGGCTGCAAGCAGGCTTTCAACATGGTTAAGCTCAAGGCGGTTGAGCGCGGTTTGATAGATAGGCTTGCGTTTATCCCAGATCCGCAGTTTACTCCATACCCCCTGTAGTGGCTGGCGATTATTTTGTGTGGACTTTAGTTGCATTAATATCCCGAGCTCTTTAAAGACTGACCAAAGAATAATCGGCATAGCAACGCCCCCGCTTTTAAGCTGCGACAGAATGTGCTGTGCTTTATCTTGCTGATTATTGAGCATGGCATCGGTTAGCTGAAATACGCTAAAACGCGATTGATCTTCAAAATATTGGCTCAGTTGATCGCAATCAATTGCTGCATTGGGGCTCAGCAACTGCAGTAGCTGTAAGGCTTGATCCGCAGCTAGCAAATTACCTTCATATAGGGCAAACAGCATTTCTCGCGGATCTCGTCCCATAGATAAACCATAGTGATTTATCCGTCCGTCTAACCAGCGCTGAAACTGTGCACCTTCTGGCGTAGTGCAAGGAACATATAGTCCCTTAGCATCTAGGCTTTTAAACCATTTACTTTTGGTTTGTTCACTGGCGAGCTTTGGCCCTGTTAATATCAGTAATACATCTGGGTTATCCATTTGCATTAATGATTGCAGCATGGCGCTGCCTTCAGTGCCAGGTTTCGCTTGGGGAAGTGTTAACTCAATAATGCGGCGGCTTGAAAACAAGCTCATTGCTTGCCATTGCTCATAAAGCTCATTCCAGCTAAACCCGGTTTCTTGGGTTAACTGAATTTTCTCTTCAAAGCCTTGGCGTTTCGCCTCAGTATGCAGTGCTGCTCGGCTTTGTTCGCATAACCACGGGTCATCACCGAAAATAAGGCAACATTGAGGTAAAGGAGAAAGCTGGCGCACTAGCTGATCTGGGTAGACCCGCATTAATTGACCTCTGCTGCCGCCAGAGTTTGAATAATTCTGTCAGCTGCTTGAATACGCATCTCTTTTAGCAGAAGTTCCATTTCACGGCTTTTTGCTAATGCGGTACGCGGATCATCAAGGTAATCACGGTGGATTGCTACGTCAAAGCGCTGTGATTCGGCTTCTGGTAGCTGTACTGCAAAACTAACCTGATAGGTAAGCTCATATTCAGCAACGTTACCAGTAGGATAGATTGAAAGGGTTGTACGGTCTAAAGAGTCGTTGATGATCCTTAGTGCTGCAACGTCGTCATTAGGAGACACCACTGCAATACTGTTTAAGCGAAGGCGTTCACGCACTAGGCGAGTTAGTTCGCTGTATTCATCTTGACTACTAAGGCTTAGGGTTTGTAGCTGCTCAGGAATAGAGTAGCTACCTTGTAACCTAAAGCCGCAACCCGCACTGAGTAAAATGCTCAGTGCTAAGGTTGCTAAAATTATGCGTTTAATTAGCATAGGCTTTATATTGTCTTCCTTGTGTATAAAGGATTAGTTAGCAACGATATTGAGCAGTTTGCCCGGTACGTAGATAACTTTACGAACTTCTTTACCTTCGGTGTGCTTGATCACGCCGTCTTCAGCCATACCTGCAGCTTCAACTTCTTCTTTGCTTGCATCTGCAGCAACGGTGATTTTAGCGCGAAGCTTGCCGTTAACCTGAACGATAATCAGCTTGCTGTCTTCAACCAAGGCAGATTCATCAACCTTTGGCCATAACACATCTTCAATTGCACCTTGGTTACCTAATTCATTCCATAATACAAAACATGTATGTGGAATGATTGGGTATAGCAGACGGATAACAGCATTTAATGCTTCTTGCATTAGTGCTTTATCTTGCTCTGTTTCAGTCGGTGCTTTTTGTAGACGGTTCATCAATTCCATGATTGATGCAATCGCGGTGTTGAACATCTGACGACGTTCAATATCATCACCCACTTTAGCAATTGTCTTGTGTAGTTCACGACGCAGCTCTTTTTGGGCAGCGTTTAGTGATTTAACATCAAGCTCAACAGTTGGGCCTGTTGCGATATGATCGTGTGCAGTTTTCCACAAACGTTTAATAAAGCGATGCGCGCCTTCAACACTTGATTCTTGCCACTCAAGCGTTAGCTCTGGTGGTGCTGCGAACATCATAAATAGACGTACTGTGTCTGCGCCGTACTTATCAACCATTTCTTGTGGGTCGATACCGTTGTTCTTAGACTTAGACATCTTACTCATACCGGTATAAACCAGTTCATTGCCTTCGCTGTCTACGGCCTTAACTGTGCGACCTTTGTCGTCAGTTTCAAGTACAGTTACATCAGATGGAGCAACCCAAATACGTGCGCCTTTCTCATTGGTGTAGTAGTAAGCATCAGCCAGTACCATACCTTGAGTCAGTAGACGTTTAGCTGGCTCATCAGAGTTCACTAGACCAGTGTCACGCAATAACTTGTGGAAGAAGCGGAAGTACAATAGGTGCATACAAGCATGCTCAATACCACCAATGTATTGATCAACTGGCAACCAGTAGTTTGCTTTTGCAGGATCAAGCATTTCGTCTGCATCAGGGCTACAGTAACGAGCGTAATACCAAGATGATTCCATAAAGGTATCGAAGGTATCTGTTTCGCGGAATGCTTCTTGACCATTAACAGTGGTTTTAGCCCACTCTTTATCAGACTTGATTGGGCTTTGGATACCATCCATAACCACATCTTCTGGCAAGATCACTGGTAATTGATCTTCAGGAGTTGGCATCACTGTGCCATCTGCCAAAGTGACCATTGGAATTGGTGCACCCCAGTAACGCTGACGAGAAACACCCCAGTCACGTAGACGGAAGTTTACTTGGCGCTTACCTTTACCTTCAGCTGTTAGCTTGGCATCGATTGCGTCAAATGCCGCTTGGAAGTCTAAACCGTCAAATTCAGCAGAGTTAAATAGCACGCCTTTTTCAGTGTAGGCTTCTTCGCTGATATCAACGTCGCCGTCAACAGGCTTAACAACTGCTTCGATGTTTAGGCCGTACTTTTTAGCAAACTCATAATCACGTTGGTCGTGAGCAGGAACCGACATTACCGCGCCGGTACCGTAGTTCATTAATACGAAGTTACCTACCCAGATTGGCACTTCTTTACCCGTGATTGGGTGAATAGCATTTAAGCCTGTAGCAACACCTTTCTTTTCCATTGCAGCCATAGCAGCTTCAGTGGTATCAGCGTTTTTACATTCTTCAATGAACTCAACAAGAGCTGGGTTGTTAGCGGCTGCTTGTTCAGCTAGTGGGTGAGCAGCAGCAATAGCAACATAAGTTACGCCCATAACAGTGTCAGGACGAGTCGTGTAGATATCAAAGCTCTGATCGCTACCTGCAACCTGGAACGTCATCTCGATACCTTCGCTACGACCGATCCAGTTACGCTGCATGGTCTTAACTTGCTCAGGCCACTCTTCTAACGTATCGATGTCGTTTAGCAGCTCTTCAGCGTACTCAGTGATTTTAATGAACCACTGTGGGATCTCTTTTTGCTCAACTGTGGTGTCACAGCGCCAGCAGCAACCGTCGATAACTTGCTCGTTGGCAAGAACGGTTTCATCGTTTGGGCACCAGTTAACAGAAGAAGTCTTTTTGTACACTAGGCCTTTTTCATACAGCTTAGTAAAGAACCACTGTTCCCAGCGATAGTATTCTGGGGTACAAGTTGCGATTTCACGCGACCAGTCATAACCGAAACCTAGCATTTTTAGCTGGTTCTTCATGTAGTCGATGTTTTCGTAAGTCCAAGGTGCTGGTGCAGTCTTGTTTTTGATTGCAGCGTTTTCAGCAGGCAGGCCGAAAGAGTCCCAACCGATTGGTTGAAGCACGTTTTTACCTTGCAGACGTTGGTAACGAGAGACAACATCGCCTATGGTGTAGTTACGTACGTGACCCATGTGCAGTCGACCCGATGGGTACGGAAACATAGAAAGGCAGTAGTACTTTTCTTTGTTTGCGTCTTCGGTAACTTCAAATGTTTTGGTGTCTTGCCAGTGCTGCTGCACTTTAGCTTCAATTTCTGAAGGAGTATATTGCTCTTGCATCAATCTATTTCCGGCCATGCCGCCTATTGTTTGATCTAGCGCTATAACAGCGCGAGTTATATCGACATAGAATAAACTAGAAGTGAGTCATTAAAAAGGTTCGTTGAAGGAGTATTTACCATGAGTGACCAAAGTACCGCGCTACTTTCGCTTTACGAAGCCCTAATTGAGCATATAAAAACTCAATATAGAGATGATAACTCATTGACAGTAAAGAGTTTGTATAAGCAAGTACAGGCGAGTAAGCAATACTTAGCAATAAAGCAGCAAGCAAAGGAAGAAGAGCTTGCTTTAGTGGAACAATTTTTAAAACGTGACATTGCCAGTTTCCTCCAAGAGCAAAATGCTTCCGATTTGAGTCATAGTCCGACAATGATTACTGTGGAAAACACGTTATGGCATTGGTTAAGTGAAATAACCGACCGTAGCCAATTGGAATGGCATGAGGTTGCGCAGGACTTTAAGCATCACGGATATTATGAAAGTGGTGAAATTGTCGGCCAAGGTAATATGGTGTGCACGGCCTGTGGTCATGAGTCTAAAATTGAGTTTCCGGGTGTGCTTTCTGACTGCACAGAATGCGATAATAATGAGTTTACCCGCGAGGCTTTAGCGCCTTAAGTTTGCAAGCTTGCGGTTACAAACTTTCTATCGCAATGACAACTGCATGAGTGGTAAATAAAACAGCCGTTAGATTTTAAATATCTACCGGCTGTAATTTTTATTTGCTTATTAATACGTTGAGTTAGCAACCAGTATTAATTGTGGAATACTGTGGCTGACTAGCAGCGGTTGCCGCTTGGACATATTTGAAATAGCACAAGTTATCGCTTACGTCGCCATCGTCATTATCATCGTAGCCAATATAAAGCTCACCACGTCCTTGTTCTTCAACCACAAAAACATCGTCTAGCTCTAGCCATTCGACGAGATCTTCATTGTCTAAGTAGCCATAGATCAGGCGAGTGTTGTAATTGCCATCACCATTAATATCGATATCAGTAATGTCGTCGCGACTGCCGTGCGGGCGTTTGTTAAGGCTAGGCATTTGTGTTTTGGCATAAACAAATGTGTTCGCAGTTTTCGCGCTAGCCTGAATTTGCTCAATTACTTCACTTTTGGCGTCACTTGATAAGTCGATAAACTTTGGTGCGGCAGTGACGGCTAAAATACCGAGGATAATGATCACTACGACCAGTTCTATTAACGTGAATCCTTTCTGTTTTGAACGTTGCACAACTTCTTCCTAATTACTGCAAGGGTCGCGATTATAAAGCTTATAAACAGTACAGGCCATTGCCCGAAAGTACTAAATAAAGTATGACCTTTCATTAGCTTAATGTCTGATACTAATACACCATCTTCAAATTGTGGTAGCTGCTGGGTGATATTCCCTTGTTCATCAACCACAGCGGTTACGCCGTTATTTGTTGCACGAACTAATGGTCGACCTAGCTCTACTGAGCGCATTTGCGCAATTTCCATATGCTGCAGCGGACCATTTGAGGTACCAAACCAAGCATCATTAGACACTGTCATTAACAGGTCTGTATTATCATTCATATTGGCGCGTAATTGTTCAGGAAAGGCAATTTCGTAGCAAATCGCTGGCGATACTTGGTGGCCAACAGCATTCAAATTTGGCTGAGTGAATTCACCTCGAGCGAACGATGACATTGGTAAGTTGAAAAATGGTGCTAGTGGTCGTAGCAATGATTCAAATGGCACAAATTCACCAATTGGCAGCAGGTGATGTTTCTTAAATTCATTACTGCCATCACCGAGGTAGTCTGGCTCGCTTTGTTGCTTATGGTTGTAATTACCCAGCACGATAAGAGAATTATAAAAAGCATCGCCTTGGTTGCTAATAATGCCAGTGATGATGGCTATATCATTTAAGTTAGCAACTTTACTAGCGTTATAGAGAAAATCCTTCACCATATATTCTGGTGCAGGAATAGCAGCTTCTGGCCAAATAATTAAATCGGCTGCAAATTCAGGCCGTGATAGATCCATGTATTTGAGCATGGTTGGCCATAAGGCGTCAGGATCCCATTTCATGCTTTGGGGAATGTTACCTTGTACTAAAGCAACTTTTATTGTTTCACCATTAGGCTCAACTTGTGAGGTCATCGGTGCAATAAACGTTAGCGCTGCAAGTGCAGGCACTGCGATGGCGAAACTTTGCCAGCGTTTAACAGCTAATAATGCGATAGCGCCAGCAAGCATCGCCACAATAAAGCTTAAGCCTAAGGTGCCAACCATTGAAGCAATTGGCTTTAACGGCCCCTCAGTTTGACTGTATCCGGCCCATAGCCAGGGAAAGCCGGTTAATACCCAGCCGCGCATCCATTCTGCAATGGTCCACAGCGCTGGAAACAGTAATAAATTTCGGCTAATAGATGTGTTTGGGGTTAGCTTTTGTAGCAAGCAACCAGCAAGAGCTGGATACAGAGCGAGATATAACGCCAGTAGCGCCATTAAGCCCATGGAGGCAATTAGCGGCATACCACCGTATACGTCCATACTGACATGAACCCAGCTAATACCAACAGAAAAGCAACCAAAACCAAAGCTTAGCCAATAACGGAAAGCTTGCTTTGCAGTTAGGTCTGCACTTTGATGGATCACAAAGGCCATGGCTACTAGGTAAAGTGGCCAAATAGAATAGGGAGCAAAAGAAAGCGCCGTAGTGGCACCGGCCAAGTAGGCCAGCACCATTTTCGAACGCGGATGATGGGCTAATGCCCGAAGTTTATTCAGCATACAGCCTCATCATTGGGTCGAGATAACGTTAGTCAGTGATTATGCTACCGACTCATCATGGCTATGATTGTTATCTGGGAACTTGACTCTAAGTTGGATTAAGCGACGAGTGTCTGCGTTAACCACTTTAAACTCAATATCTTGGATCATGACTTTTTCATCACGCTCTGGCAAATGGCCAAATGCGTGCGACACCATGCCGCCAACAGTATCAAACTCTTCGTCACTAAACTCAGTACCGAATGCTTCGTTGAAGTCATCGATAGGAGTTAATGCCTTAACCATGAATACTTGTTTAGCAACTTGTTTGATTTCAGTCTCTTCTGCAGAGTCATGATCAAACTCATCTTCGATATCGCCTACGATTTCTTCGAGAATATCCTCAATCGTAACAAGACCTGACACGCCGCCATATTCATCGACAACAATCGCCATATGGTAACGTTGAGAACGGAATTCTTTCAGCAAAACGTCAACACGTTTACTTTCAGGAACAACAACAGCAGGGCGAATTACTTGACGTAATTCAAACGGCTTTTCATTGTTTTTGAAGCCATACTGAAGTAAGTCTTTCGCAAGCAAAATGCCTTCGATATGATCTTTGTCTTCATTGACTACTGGAAAACGAGAGTGTGCCGAACTGATAACGGTAGAGAGAACTTCTTCTACGCTGTCGTCAATTTGGATAGCTACAATCTGCGCCCGTGGGATCATAATATCCCGCACACGTAGATCGGAAACTTCTAAAACACCTTTAATCATTTCGCGGGTGTCTTCGCTGATCACTTCACGCATTTCTGCGTCGTGAATTACGTCAACCAAGTCTTCGCGATTTCTTGGTTCGCCCTGGAACAACTGACTTACTTTCTCTAACCAGCCCTTCTTTTGGGCGTTAGTACTCGGTGGGATATCGTCACTCATAGTGTTTTCCTGACTCAGATGAGCCAATTATTGCTCCTTATAAGGATTGTTATAACCAAGGCTTTCAATGAGTTGAGTCTCTAGTGACTCCATCTCTTCAGCCTCGAGATCTTCAATATGATCATACCCTAGCAGATGGAGGCAACCATGTACAACCATGTGTGCCCAATGTGCGATTAGGGGTTTGTTTTGATCAATTGCTTCTTGCTCGACTACCGCCGCACAAATCACTAAATCACCTAGTAGTGGTAGTTCAATGCCCGGTGGTGCCTCAAACGGGAAAGACAATACATTGGTTGGTTTGTCTTTACCACGATAAGTACTATTTAAGCTTTGGCTTTCTTCGACGTCAACGATACGAATCGTTAATTCTGCCTCGCTCATTGTATCTCTGATTGCAGTTTTTACCCAAAGTTCCAATTCGGCAGCAGAAGGTAGTGTAAAGCCTTCTACTGCGATTTGAACATCGAGATCGATAATCAGTTGATTATCACTCATGGTTTACGGTTTCCTGTAGTTGGTATTGGCTGTCTTTGTTGCCTTTACCTGATTGTGCTTTTAAGTCGAATGCTTCATAAGCTTCAACAATGCGAGCCACCACTGGGTGACGCACAACATCTTTTGCTTGGAAGAAGTTAAAGCTAATCTCTTCCACTTCACCTAACACTTCAATCGAGTGACGTAGGCCAGACTTTTGATGCTTAGGTAAGTCTATTTGGGTAATGTCACCTGTAATCACTGCTCGAGAATTAAAACCGATACGTGTCAGGAACATTTTCATCTGTTCAACTGTGGTGTTTTGGCTCTCATCGAGAATAATAAACGCATCGTTTAAGGTACGTCCGCGCATATAAGCAAGTGGCGCGACTTCAATAACGTTACGCTCAATTAAGCGCTCAACCTTTTCAAAGCCCATCATTTCAAATAGTGCGTCATAAAGTGGACGTAAATACGGATCGACTTTCTGGCTCAAATCTCCCGGTAAGAAACCCAACTTTTCTCCGGCTTCTACTGCTGGACGAGTCAGCAAGATACGACGTACTTCTTGACGCTCTAAAGCATCAACAGCTGCTGCTACAGCAAGGTAAGTTTTACCGGTACCCGCAGGGCCAATACCAAAAGTAATGTCGTGATTAACAATATTGCGCACGTAGTCACTTTGGTTTGGATTACGCGGCTTAATAACACCGCGCTTAGTCTTTATATACAACTCACTTTCATCACGCGGCGTTTCCATATCAAGGGCAATCGCCTCTTGAATCGCGACATGAACAGCATCTGGCTCTAAGTCAGGTGTACTGCCTTTGAGTGGCTGAGTTTCAATATAAAGATCTTTCAATAGGTTGTTGGCCGTTAAGCAGTTTTTCGGCGCACCTACAATTTGAAAGTGGTTATTACGATAGCTAATTTCTACACCAATTCGGCGTTCTAATTGTTTGATATTGTCATCAAATGGGCCGCAAAGCGACGCTAGTCGGCGGGTTTCCGCAGGCTCTAAATACAGGTTGAGCGTGGTTAACTTATTTGACAAAAAATCACTCCATTAATCTTGGTCTAGTTATACGTCTTTCATGCTAGTTTACGAGCCATCTTTAATAATTGCGAATGGTATTTATCATAGGCAATTAAGAAGAAAAAAGCGGCATCTCAGGATGCCGCCTTTAGCGTGTTTCGAATTAGCGATTTTACCAGTTTAAGCAGGCTTAAACTGGGTTACACCTAAATCGTCATCTTTCTTATATTTGGCCATAATATCAGATGGGCGCAAATCACGACGTAAGTCCATTTCATCTTCACCACGGATAAACACACCGCGCAATGAGTTGGTGTAAACATCAACGATTTCTACATCAACAAAGCCACCAATGTGCTCTGGTGATGCTTCAAAGTTTACTACTCGGTTAGTCTCAGTACGGCCGCGAAGTTCCATTGGGTTCTTCACTGATGGGCCTTCAACTAAAATACGCTGTACAGTCCCTAACATTTGGCGGCTGTAGCGCATAGCTTGCTGAGTGATACGGTCTTGTAAGATAGCAAGACGCTCTTTTTTCTCATCAAGGCTAACATCATCTGGCAGATCTGCCGCAGGCGTACCAGGGCGTGCGCTGTAGATAAAGCTAAAGCTATGGTCAAACTGTACATCTTCAATCAGCTTCATAGTGTCGGCGAAATCTTGCTTAGATTCACCAGGGAAACCAATGATAAAGTCAGAGCTGATTTGAATATCTGGGCGTGCTTTACGCAGACGGCGGATAATCGACTTATATTCGATAGCCATATGGCCGCGCTTCATCTGAGTTAGAATTAGATCTGAACCCGATTGCACAGGTAAGTGTAAAAAGCTCACCAATTCAGGGGTGTCTTCATATACATCAATAATGTCTTGAGTGAACTCAATTGGGTGGCTGGTGGTAAAGCGTAAACGGTCAATACCGTCAATTGCAGCAACGTAACGTAAAAGCTCTGCAAAGGTACAGATCTCATCATCATGGGTTGCACCACGATAAGCGTTTACGTTTTGTCCAAGCAAGTTTACTTCACGTACGCCTTGCTCTGCCAACTGGGCGATTTCTAAAATGATATCGTCTAGCGGGCGACTGACTTCTTCACCACGAGTGTATGGCACAACACAGAAAGAGCAGTATTTACTGCAACCTTCCATAATTGATACGAAAGCACTTGGGCCTTCTGCGCGCGGCTCTGGCAGGCGGTCAAACTTCTCAATTTCTGGGAAGCTAACATCAATTACTGCTTTCTTACCGTCTTTAATCTGATCGATCATTTCAGGTAAACGGTGCAGAGTTTGAGGGCCAAAGATTAGATCAACACACTGTGCACGCTCTTTAATCGCTTTACCTTCTTGTGAGGCAACGCAACCACCAACACCAATAATCAGTCCTGGCTTTTTGTCTTTTAATGTTTTCCAGCGGCCTAGCTGATGAAACACCTTTTCCTGTGCCTTTTCACGAATAGAGCAAGTGTTAAGCAGCAGCACATCAGCTTCTTCAGCATCGTCTGTTAATGTGTAACCTTCGTATTCGTCAAGAAGATCAGCCATCTTAGAAGAGTCATACTCATTCATTTGACAGCCCCAAGTTTTAATATGGAGTTTTTTACTCATCAGTCTGTATCACTCTAGAAGCACCGAAAAAAATAGCGCGACATTTTAACGCCTAAGTTAGCTTGTGGCTAGCATTTGGCCATTAATAAGTGAATTTATTCTGCAGCGGTTAATCTCCATGTGCTGAGCATGGGGTTAGCTGACTCAAGTGCAATTTCAGAGTCATTGACTGTAAAACCTTGTGACTTAGCCATTTGCATACTGCTTTGTTTCGCTTGATGGATAATTTCGACTCTCATCTGCTGATTAAACTTTTGTAAGGTATCTTGGGTATATTGATATAGCGAATATTCAAATGGTGTACGATAAATCACGCTTATGTGTTCCATATCATTAGATACTGGCTCAGCGCTGCTTTGAAGTGACATCATTGATGACAGTGCGAGTATTGCCAAGGTAAGTGTCTTCATCGGTTCCTCACTCATTAGTATGTTGTAGCTGTAAATTAGATAGTTTTAGTGTATGTGATGGTTATAGATGAGCCTTTGTGGTTTGTAAGCAGGTGTGAGGAAAGCTTGCTTCAGACACATTTGTACACGTAAGAGCTGCCTTAGACATGAAACGACATATTTAGTGTTGGTTTATTTACAAAGCAGGCGGCGAGAATTTGCTGAGCATCAAATACTACAAACTTTCTTATATAAAGCGATTATTCGGATGTCATTTAGGTGTAAACTCGGAAACGAAGAATCGTTCAGGTGGCAGGAGATGCAACGCAGTGGAACAGACAGATACAAAAAGCAGCGTATATGACGCAGTTGTAGTTGGTGGTGGCATGGTTGGTGCTGCTACGGCTATTGGTCTTGCTCAGCTAGGATTAAACGTGGCTGTAGTTGAAGCGTTTGCGCCAAAGGCCTATGACAACGAGCAAGCACTCGATCTACGTGTATCTGCAATTAGCGCTGCATCAGAAGCGTTACTTGAGCGCTTAGGTGCCTTATCTGGGTTAGATGATGTGCGTAAAGTGGCCTATAAAGGATTAGAAACCTGGGAGCTTGAAGGCTGTATTACCCGCTTTCATAGTGATCAAATTGGTTGCTCTCACTTAGGTCATATCGTTGAAAATCGTTTGATTCAATTGGCACTTTGGCAGCGTATGCAGCAGCTCGATAACATCGCGCTTTTTTGTCCTGCAAAAATCGCCACTTTATCTAGAGAGACAGCGCAAGATGTCATTGCCGTGACGCTAGATAATCAAGATAGCTTTACAACACGCTTATTGATTGGGGCTGACGGTGCTAACTCTATGGTGCGCCAGTGGGCCAATATTGGTATTAGTGGCTGGGACTATGCTCAATCGGCCATGCTGATTAATATTGAAACCGCCTGCGCAGAGCAAGATGTAACTTGGCAGCAATTTACTCCAAACGGTCCACGTTCTTTATTACCTTTACCGGGGAATAATGCTTCGCTAGTTTGGTACGATGAAGCTAATAAAATAGCCCAGTTAACTCAGCTCAATAATAAAGCCTTACAAGCGCAAATTGATCAGCACTTTCCGAGCCGGTTAGATAGAGACTTTACCGTGGTAAGCAAAGCGAGCTTTAAGCTCACGAGGCGTCACGCGCAAACTTATTATCGCAATAACTTAGTGATCCTTGGTGATGCCGCCCATACTATCAACCCGTTAGCAGGGCAGGGAGTCAACCTCGGCTTTAAAGATGTCGAAGCTTTAGTGACAACGATTGGCAAACATCTTGAAGATAAGGATGGCTGGTGGCAAACGCCTGTGTTGGCTGAGTATCAAAAGTCTCGCTATCGTGACAATCAATTAATGATGTCGACGATGGATCTTTTCTATGCCAGCTTTAGTAATGATATTTTGCCGCTTAAACTGCTCCGTAATGGCGCATTAAAACTGGCCAATATAGATAGCCCAATTAAGAAGCAAGTGCTTAAGTATGCTATGGGCTTTTAAGTCATTAATGATTTAGAAAAAACCGAATGCAGTGCGTTCGGTTTTTTTATGCGGCTATTTAGTCATTGTCACTTTATTCTAACTAGATTTGCTTAAGATTAAAGTGAGCGGATTTAATAAAGCTGAAAGCAAATTTGCGTATAATTTGTTGGTAGCCTATTTGAGTGCTAAAATGTCGCGTTTTTAATTTTGCTGCTAGCGCAAATGCTCAGTGGCAAAACTTAAGTAAGGCGATAACAGACTGAGTACTATGAGCAATATTAAACTGATAGTTGGGCTTGCAAACCCCGGCGCGCAGTATGAGCGAACACGCCATAATGCTGGTGCGTGGTACGTAGAAGAACTCGCTAGAGTCTGTGGTGCCACATTAACATTAGATAGCAAGTACTTTGGCATGACAGCAAGAGCAACCTTGCATGGCAAAGATGTACGGCTGTTAATTCCGACAACCTTTATGAACTTAAGCGGTAAGTCGGTTGGTGCATTGGCGAATTTTTTTCGCATCGCACCAGAAGAGATATTAGTTGCGCACGATGAGCTAGATATGCCGCCGGGCGTTGCGAAGTTTAAGTTGGGTGGTGGCCATGGCGGTCATAATGGCCTTAAAGATATCATTGCAAAACTTGCGAATGATAAAGGCTTTTACCGTCTACGTATTGGTATTGGTCACCCAGGCGATAAAAGCCAGGTGAGCAATTATGTACTAAGTAAAGCTTCCCCAACCGATCAAGAGCTGATGGATGCTGCCGTTGATGAAGCAGTGCGTTCAACAGAAGTCTTGTTCAACCAAGATATGGCAAAGGCGATGCATAGACTGCATTCTTTTAAAGCTTAAACAAGTGCTTGGAGCTTTGCTTCAAGTCATTCATTGATATAAAGGTAACAATATGGGTTTCAAATGCGGCATCGTAGGCCTGCCAAACGTTGGTAAATCAACACTTTTCAACGCACTAACTAAAGCTGGTATCGAAGCGTCGAACTTCCCGTTCTGTACTATTGAACCAAATACAGGTGTGGTTCCTGTGCCGGATCCACGTCTAGATGCATTGGCTGAAATCGTAAAGCCAGAGCGTATCTTAGCAACAACAATGGAATTTGTTGATATTGCAGGTCTTGTTGCTGGTGCATCTAAAGGTGAAGGTTTAGGTAACAAGTTCCTAGCTAACATCCGTGAAACAGATGCAATTGGCCACGTTGTGCGTTGTTTTGAAGACGACAATATCGTTCACGTTGCTAACAAAGTGAGCCCTGCAAGCGATATCGAAGTGATTAACACTGAACTTGCTCTTGCTGACTTAGATTCATGTGAGCGTGCTATTACTCGTCAAGCAAAGCGTGCCAAAGGCGGCGATGCAGAAGCTAAGTTTGAAGTGGCTGTTCTTGAAAAGATGCGTCCAGTATTAGACGAAGGCAAAATGCTACGTTCTATGGAGCTAACTAAAGAAGAACTGGCTGCTGTTGGTTACCTAAATTTCCTAACGCTTAAGCCAACGATGTACATTGCTAACGTAGCTGAAGATGGTTTTGAAAATAACCCTCACTTAGATACAGTAAAAGCAATCGCAGCAGAAGAAAATGCCGTTGTTGTTGCAGTATGTGCTGCAATTGAATCTGAGCTTGCAGAAATGGATACCGAAGACCGTGAAGAGTTCATGGCGGACCTAGGTTTAGAAGAGCCAGGCCTGGATCGTGTTATTCGTGCAGGTTATGACTTATTAAGCCTACAGACTTACTTTACTGCTGGTGTTAAAGAAGTTCGTGCTTGGACGGTACGTGTTGGTGCAAGCGCACCACAAGCTGCTGGTGTTATTCACACTGATTTTGAGCGTGGATTTATTCGTGCACAAGTTATGGCGTACGATGACTTCATCACTTATAAAGGTGAAGCAGGTGCTAAAGAAGCTGGTAAGCTTCGTGTAGAAGGCAAAACTTACACTGTTAAAGACGGTGATGTAATGCACTTCCTATTTAACGTATAACTCTAATCATACGTTGGAAAGCAAACGGCGACTTACATAGTCGCCGTTTTTGTATGTGTAATTTGTCGTGCTAACCCGAATGCTTTTAATCTTCTCTGCCGTAAGTAGGTTAGCGAACGATATAAAAGTAGGCCTTTAGCATATAAAAAGTGGCCTGAAGTAAAAGAATGTACTGCGCTTAAGCGGTAAAATTCACTGTTACTGCTAATGAGACAACTAAAAAGCGCTAAATATCTCATGAAAAAGGCGCTTTTTTGGGTGTCTGTTGCTCAGTTTGGTGAACTTATCGCCGAACAATGCTTTTTCGATAGATTTGCAGAAAAAAGCAGTTGACCTGATTAACCCGAATAAGCATAATACGCCCCGTTCCCCAGACAGGGGGCAGTAAAGAAAGATGGCAATGTAGCTCAGCTGGTTAGAGCACAGCACTCATAATGCTGGGGTCGCAGGTTCAAGTCCCGCCATTGCTACCATCTTCTTTAGCTAACTTTGTTAGCAGCTTATCTTCTCAGGATGTAAAATATGAGCATCGTGTTCTGGATGTAAAACAGAGTCTGTGCGGGAGTGGTGGAATTGGTAGACACGCCAGATTTAGGTTCTGGTGCCGCAAGGTGTGAGAGTTCAAGTCTCTCTTCCCGTACCATTTAATTCAAGTGATGAGCTTAGGCTTGTAACTGAAAGCAAGATTTTTGGGGTATCGCCAAGCGGTAAGGCACCGGGTTTTGATCTCGGCATTCCCAGGTTCAAATCCTGGTACCCCAGCCATCTTTGGCAATGTAGCTCAGCTGGTTAGAGCACAGCACTCATAATGCTGGGGTCGCAGGTTCAAGTCCCGCCATTGCTACCATCTTTTCAAGATGTAAAATATGAACATCGTGTTCTGGATGTAAAGCAGACTCTGTGTTGGAGTGGTGGATGTTGATGTTTAGATACGCCGATTCAAACGCCATCTTAATCAAGATGTAAAACTAGATGCAGTGCGGGAGTGGTGGAATTGGTAGACACGCCAGATTTAGGTTCTGGTGCCGCAAGGTGTGAGAGTTCAAGTCTCTCTTCCCGTACCATTTAATTCAAGTGATGAGCTTAGGCTTGTAACTGAAAGCAAGATTTTTGGGGTATCGCCAAGCGGTAAGGCACCGGGTTTTGATCTCGGCATTCCCAGGTTCAAATCCTGGTACCCCAGCCATCTTTGGCAATGTAGCTCAGCTGGTTAGAGCACAGCACTCATAATGCTGGGGTCGCAGGTTCAAGTCCCGCCATTGCTACCATCTTTTCAAGATGTAAAATATGAGCATCGTGTTCTGGATGTAAAACAGAGTCTGTGAGGGAGTGGTGGATGTTGATATTAGACACGCCGATTCTAACGCCATCTTAATCTAGATGTAAAACTTGATGCAGTGCGGGAGTGGTGGAATTGGTAGACACGCCAGATTTAGGTTCTGGTGCCGCAAGGTGTGAGAGTTCAAGTCTCTCTTCCCGTACCATTTATTTAGCATGACTAGCCAAGGCTGGTTATGAGTAAGAAAGATTGATTGGGGTATCGCCAAGCGGTAAGGCACCGGGTTTTGATCTCGGCATTCCCAGGTTCAAATCCTGGTACCCCAGCCATTTTTAAAAGGTTGAGTAATTGACCTTGTCTTATAAGCTCTAGAGGTTGTAAGATGAAGCAAGGTAACTTGCAGTAAAGTTCGATGCGGGAGTGGTGGAATTGGTAGACACGCCAGATTTAGGTTCTGGTGCCGTAAGGTGTGAGAGTTCAAGTCTCTCTTCCCGTACCATCGAATTCAACAAAATTTATTGGGGTATCGCCAAGCGGTAAGGCACCGGGTTTTGATCTCGGCATTCCCAGGTTCAAATCCTGGTACCCCAGCCATTTTGTAGTTCATCTTAATCAAGATGTAAAACTGATTCAGTGTGAGAGGGGTGGTAGTTGATATTAGACACGCCAGCTTTGAACACCATCTTAATCAAGATGTAAAAACAGATGCAGTGCGGGAGTGGTGGAATTGGTAGACACGCCAGATTTAGGTTCTGGTGCCGTAAGGTGTGAGAGTTCAAGTCTCTCTTCCCGTACCATTTATTTAGCATAACTAGCCTAGGCTGGTTATGAGTTAGAAAGTTTGATTGGGGTATCGCCAAGCGGTAAGGCACCGGGTTTTGATCTCGGCATTCCCAGGTTCAAATCCTGGTACCCCAGCCATATAAAAGAAAGCTCATCTCCGGATGGGCTTTTTTGCGTTTGGCGTTTTATAATCTTTCGAATCGCTTTCGCATATCTTGTTATTCTATTCTGACCTGCACTTTAACGTTTTCAATGACAATGAAACTTTAGTCACTGAAAGTTGTAATCGAACAACTACAGTAACTGCATTTATATCATTGAATTACTTTGTTAAATATTACCTTGAGTGGATCAATTTCTATTTTTGCTAGGTATAATAAACTCGCAAAAATAATTGCAAATTACTACTGAGGTAAATTCTCTCGTTTATTTTAGTGGTGAAAACGTTGGCTACAGCTCCTATGGAATCAATGATGACACTTCCCTTTATATTGCATATCCCAAGTGCAACTCTTGCCGTTGAACTACAGTTACTCTCTCCCTTGCCTGATGGACGTAATACACTGCATTGGCAACTTGAGCTTAGTGAATTGCGTAGCGAACATGATATTAGCCTGGCTGAGTTTTATAACGATGCGGAATTTGTGGTGGCGGCCACTACAGGTCAGATCTATAAAGGTAATGTTGAAGGCGAGTTGAGTCTGGTATCAAGTTTGCCAGTGATGGGGATAGACGGTGGCAAAGGCTGGCTTGATAAAACAAGGCAAGAGTTTTGGTATGCCATTACAGCTGAAATGGATGATGAGCAAGGCGATCGACTTTATGGCTGGTCTTTAAGAGATTGGAGCCTTATTGCCGAAATGCAATTGCCAGAATATCTCGATATTCAGCAGCTACATCGTCGTAGTGACAGTAACTTTCTTTTTTATCACAAACGTAGCAGAGAATTGCATAAAAGAAGCCAAGGATTCTGGGTTATTAACCCTGTTACAGCAGAGGCTGACTATCATGCTCTCGACAGTCTTCCCGCAGCAGGTCGATTCAAAACTCGCAATATGCTTGCCCTTTGTCCTAAACGAGATCTCGCATTGCTGCCATGTGTCGACGCTCTGCCATGCAAAGAAAGCGATGCTGATCTGCAACTGGGATTTCAGCTGCAACTTATCGACCTAAACAGCTTCAACACTTTATGGGTAAGTACAGTCCGCTGGCTGGGTAATGATACCGAGCAGATGCTTGATATCGAGGTACGCCAGACTCTAAAAGCGTATTATGCTGGTGAAGAGATAGATGACGATGAGGTGGAAGATGCCCTTGAGGATTGGGTTGATACCCTTAAAGGTATTCGTTTTTGTGATAATGAAGATGCTTGCTGGGTGTGCTGGAAAGATGGCGGGTTACGTAAGATTTATTTGAGTCATCCTCAGCAAGATTATCAATTAGCAGGCGTGTCAGCGCTCGTGAAACCGACGCAACTAGATGAGTCTCAAGATTTGCCGAATCCACTGAATCAGGTGGCATTTAATCAATATGGTTATCACCTGCAGACGTTAAGTGAACAACAATTAGCAGTGATCGACTTTGATATTAAAGTGGTCGATATCAGCAAGGTTAAGCCTTGTGATAATGAATCTGCACAACTGATGGTTAGTTATCAACATGGCAAGCAAGCAGAATTAGATATGTCTGAGATATATAGAATGGCATATACCCAGGAAGGCCTCAACGTCATTAATATCGACTATCTAGCTTTGCCGAACTGTTTGCTTGAGGGGCTGCGGCAAATGCAACAGCGCATGGCTTGTTTGGCTGAGCATGTTAAAGGCAACCGTCTTGAGTGGCTGGTCGAGGATAGGGACGGCAGTCAGCGAACAGAAGCGGAGTTTGCAGCGATGGCTATTAAGTTACCGGGTGCTGCAGAGTTGATGGTGCAGATGGTTGAGGATTTCTGTGCTTATGCAGATGCTTACTCCCTGAGAAGTAGCCAACATAAAGCTGCCTTGTCAGATATTGTTTCGACGTTGGCTGAATTTGACATCGCACATTTAGCTTTAGTTAGTCGCTATTTGAATACTATTGATCTGGGCCGTTTCGGGGCCTGTCATATTCAGCATACATTACCACTTATTCAGCAGAAATACGGTCAGAGCCTGCTTAACAAACTTAAATACAACAAGTTTATCAAAAGTCTGCCTGCAGAATTGACCAATACTCATCTGTAAAATGATAGTCAGTTGAATGATACCAATCAGTATAAACATTTAGTCACTCAGCGAGAGTTTAGCGGTTTTGAGGTAAGGCAACGAGTGAAGAGCATAGTTGCTCTACGTTCAAGCTCGTTAACACAGCATCAGAATCGCTAAAACTCGCCATTTTGGAGCGTTTTTGGTTGCCTACTTCTACGTTGAATAGCTTGATAAGGGAATAACCATTATTGCAGCTATTCGTCTTGAATTAGTTTGCCAAAAACCGCTCTGAGTAGATCAAATCCTTATACTGATTGGTATAATCTGGACGCATAAAAAAACGCACTCAATCGAGTGCGTTTTTTATTACTGCTTGTTCAGCTTAATTCAGCAAGAATTAGTGCTTAAACATTGCAGAGATTGATTCTTCGTTGCTTACGCGGCGAATTGCTTCAGCCATAACAGTAGACATAGTTAACTGTGAAACTTTGTCTAGCGCAGCAATTTCAGGGCTCAATGGAATCGTGTCAGTAACAATGACTTCATCGATTACAGATTCAGCGATGTTCTTAGCAGCGTTACCAGAGAATACTGGGTGAGTAGCATAAGCGAATACGCGGTTTGCACCGTGCTCTTTTAGTGCTTCAGCAGCTTTACAAAGTGTACCGCCAGTATCGATCATGTCATCAACGATGATGCAGTCACGGCCTTGTACGTCACCAATGATATGCATAACTTGAGCAACGTTCGCTTGTGGGCGACGCTTATCAATAATTGCTAAGTCAGAATCATCTAGTAGTTTAGCGACTGCGCGTGCGCGTACAACGCCACCGATGTCTGGAGAAACAACAACAGGGTTCTCTAGGTTCTTAGCTAACATATCTTCTAGTAGTACTGGGCTACCAAATACGTTATCAACAGGAACGTCGAAGAAACCTTGAATTTGCTCTGCGTGAAGATCACAAGTCAATACGCGGTCAACACCAACGCTTGAAAGGAAATCCGCAACTACTTTAGCTGTAATAGGTACACGAGCACTACGAACACGACGGTCCTGACGCGCGTAACCAAAGTAAGGAATAACCGCTGTAATACGACCAGCTGATGCACGACGAAGCGCGTCAACCATAACGATAAGTTCCATTAGGTTATCGTTAGTAGGAGCGCAAGTAGATTGAATGATGAATACATCCGCACCACGTACATTTTCATTAATTTGGACACTGATTTCGCCGTCACTGAAAACGCCTACCTCTGCGTCTCCAAGTTTACAAAATAGACGATCGGCTATCTTCTTAGCGAGACTAGGTGTAGCGTTACCGGCAAAAAGTTTAATGTCAGGCACTGTAGGAACCTCAGGCGTATGCTTCATGATTGTGGCTGGGATTAAAAAAGGTTATCCCAGAAAGTGGTTAAGGTTGAGCTAATCTCAACATTAACGGCGATTTATTTGCCCCTTTTGCAACAAAGCCTTTTATTGATGCAGGCAGTTTCGCCAATACATCTTTAGCTTCATGCTCCTGTTCGAATTGACCAAAAACACATGCTCCGGTTCCGGTCATTCTGGACGGCGCATATTCTAGCAGCCAGTCTAAGGTTTTGGCAACTTGAGGGTGACGTTTTGCGACTAAAGCTTGGCAGTCATTTTTCCATTCGCTGCTCATTAATGCATCAAGGCTGACTTTTGCGGTATTTCGCGGCAGATCTGGATCTTGAAAAATCTCAGCGGTCGATACATGAACCTCTGGGATCAATACTAAATACCAAGGCTGGTTTGGCTCAACATTAACCAATTTCTCGCCAACACCTTCGGCAAATGCTGCGAAACCATTAATAAAAACAGGTACATCAGCACCAAGGCTTAATCCTATTTCCGCAAGTTCGCTGCTTGATAATCCCGTATTCCACAGTTGGTTTAACGCGACAAGTGTCGTGGCTGCGTCTGATGAACCACCACCGAGTCCACCGCCCATAGGTAGGCGTTTATCAAGCCAAATTTCTGCACCTAGCTGACAATTTGTACGAGTCTGTAGGGATTTTGCGGCCTTGAGAATTAAGTTATCGCTGTCGGCAACAACGCCAGCCATATTCGAGTGTAACTTTAGGGTTGGCTGATTTAAAACTTTGAAATCTAAATAATCACAATGTTCAACAAATTGAAATAATGTTTGAAGTTCATGGTAGCCATCTTTACGGCGGCCATTAATGTGCAGGAATAGATTCAGTTTTGCAGGGGCTGGCCAGCCCAATGAAAGTTGCGTAGTCATAAAGAGTTCTCAGTACCTGACAGTGGTTTTATCAGTGTTTGGTTTTCCGGGGCAAGCGCTTGCCATTTATTCAGCTGTAATTTGAGGCGCAGATCGTCGCGGGTTAAGTTGAGCAATCTTGGTACATCAGCCCCACTTTGTTTCTGCCAGCTTTTAAACTCAACTTGCCAAGGTGGTAATTGCTGAGAGTTAATTAACTTACTTGGCCTTTGCTGGCTATCGCTACTAATAAGCTTATCGCCTTCAGTAAGTTGGCCTGTTAGCCAAAGGGGTAAAGAGTCAATAGGAATAGGCCAACCAGAGACTCGGGTCAACAGACGTTGGGCATTGGTGTCTTGATAGGTTTTACCGTCGACATCAAGCGTAACAAGTCCCTCTTGACTAGTTAAAGACAATATCGTCGTGCCCAACATAGTGGTGAGGGTTAACTCGTCTCTTTGTGGGCTATGTAGCCAATATATATTAGTGCTAAACCTGTCTTGTGAGGTTCTCACGGCGAGTTTACCTTGCATTTCCCAGGCGCTAGCTTGCTGCACTTTGTTAACAGAGACGGGAATAAGGTTGTCTGGTATGGTAGTTGAGCAACCACTAATGAAAATAGTGCTAAGCATCACCCATAGATAAGTGTTTTTTGTGAACCGGCTCAAATTATTCATCTATTACTGATATAAAAGAGCCCTTATGATACGAGGGCTTGGATAAATTACCAATGCCCATATGCAAAAATAACCAATTGCACAATGCTCATTGCGGTCAAAGCGTAAAATATCTATGTGAAAATAGTTAAAAAAGTGATGCTAATTGAAAAAATGGGTAAGAACCGAGATTATTATTCGGTTTTGTTAAGCGTATTCTGTTTTTAACAAAATCAATTCAGTAGAATGGCAGCCATAAATGAGATGCCCAAGAGTCCAGAACGAGTCAAATGAGCCTTGTAGCAATCGGAATTAACCATAAAACGGCCACGGTCGACCTACGTGAGAAAGTAGCTTTCGCACCAGACAGAATTCATGATGCCATGAAGAGTCTTGCGTCTCTTACTCCATCGGGCGAAGCCGTCATTATTTCAACCTGTAACCGTACAGAACTTTACTGTAATAACAGTGAAGCCGCTGATGTGGTTGCGTGGCTGGAAGAATATCATCAACTGTCCCATGAAGCTGTTGAGCCTTGCCTGTACCAATACCAAGATCAAGAAGCAGTAAAGCATTTGATGCGTGTATCTGCTGGTTTAGATTCACTGATTTTGGGTGAACCGCAAATTTTAGGTCAAGTTAAGCAATCTTTTGTGAAGGCAAAAGAGGCAGGCAGTGTCGGTTCAACAATGGATAAGTTATTTCAAAATACCTTTTCCGTTGCTAAAAAAATCCGAACTGAGACTGAAATTGGGGCTGCTGCTGTCTCGGTAGCATTTGCTGCTGTGAGCATGGCAAAGCATATTTTCTCATCACTGAGTACGACCCAAGTATTATTGGTCGGTGCTGGTGAGACTATTGAGTTAGTTGCGCGTCACTTAAAAGACAATGGTGTGAGCACCATGGTGGTTGCAAACCGTACAATTTCACGTGCTGAAGCCATGTGTGAAGAGTTCGGCGCCACCGCTATTACACTCGAACAGATCCCAGATTTTCTCCCTAAGGCCGATATCGTGATATCCTCTACGGCTAGCCCTTTACCAATACTCGGTAAAGGCATGGTAGAAAAAGCGCTTAAGCAACGTCGTCATCAACCTATGTTATTGGTTGATATAGCAGTTCCTCGAGATATCGAGGCTGAAGTCGCGGATTTAGATGATGCATTCCTCTATACCGTCGATGACTTGCAAAGCATTATTGAACAGAATATGGCCTCTCGAAGAGAAGCCGCCCAGCAAGCAGAATTAATTGCAGACGATCAAGCTCATCAATTTATGGAATGGATCCGCTCATTAGAGTCGGTAGACAGTATCCGTGAATATCGCACCCAAAGTATGGCGATTAAAGATGAGTTGGTAGAGCGAGCGGTCAATAAATTGGCCCAAGGTGGTAACTGTGAGCAAGTCTTACTTGAACTTGCCAATAAGCTCACCAACAAGCTGATCCATGCGCCGACACAAGCGCTTACCGCTGCGAGTCGCCAAGGGGATTTAAATTCTCTTGGACAATTAAGAGCTGTGCTTGGACTAGATAAAGACTAAGGTTAGCGTTTAAATGAAGGACAGTGTGATTCGTAAGCTTGAAGGCTTACTTGAACGTAATGAAGAAGTATTGGCGTTACTGAGCGATGCTGGTGTTATCGCTGATCAGGAGCGTTTTCGCGCCTTGTCTAAGGAATACTCTCAATTAGAAGAAGTGGTTAAAGCTTTTAAAGCATTTCAACAAGCAGAAGAAGATTTAGAATCTGCCAAAGAGATGATGGAAGAAGACGACGCCGATCTTAAAGAGATGGCTCAGGAAGAGTACAAAGAAGCAAAAGCTACAATTGCAGTGCTAGAAGATGAATTGCAAATTCTGCTACTGCCAAAAGATCCTAATGATGACAATAACTGCTTTATCGAAATTCGCGCCGGTGCGGGTGGTGATGAAGCGGCTATTTTTGCTGGCGATTTATTCCGTATGTACAGCAAGTTTGCCGAAAGCAAACGCTGGCAGATTGAAGTCATGAACACCAACGAAGGTGAGCATGGCGGTTTTAAAGAAGTGATTGCTAAAATCAGTGGCGACGGTGTTTACGGTAAGCTGAAGTTTGAGTCAGGCGGACACCGTGTACAACGTGTGCCAGAAACAGAGTCTCAAGGCCGTGTTCACACCTCTGCTTGTACAGTGATTGTATTACCAGAAGTGCCAGAAGCTGAAGCAATTGAAATTAATAAAGCCGACTTGAAAGTGGATACCTTCCGCGCATCAGGCGCTGGTGGTCAGCACGTAAACAAAACTGACTCGGCAATCCGTATTACCCATATTCCAACGGGTATTGTTGTAGAGTGTCAAGATCAGCGTTCACAGCACAAAAACCGTGCCCAAGCGATGAGCGTACTTGCTGCACGTATTCAAGCAGTAGAAGACGAGAAGCGTCGCAGTGCAGAAGAAAGCACCCGCCGTAACTTGGTATCTTCTGGTGATCGTTCTGAGCGTATTCGTACCTATAACTTCCCACAAGGTCGTGTTAGTGAGCACAGAATTAACTTAACTCTGTACCGTCTAGGCGAATTTATGGAAGGCGATATCGATTGCGTTATCGAGCCTCTCATTTTAGAGAACCAAGCGGATATGCTTGCAGCACTAGGTGAAGCATAAGCTTCACCTCTCTCATACTGTGCTACAGATGAATAAGGATATTCCTTGCAACTAACTATTTCAGGGGCACTTAAATGGGCCTCTTCTCAGCTTGAAAGCATTTCAGACTCAGCATCACTCGATGCTGAGGTGATGCTACTTCACGTTATTAGCAAACCGCGCAGCTATCTATACACTTGGCCTGAAAAAAGCTTAGAGCCAGAAGAAGTGTCTGAGTTCAAGCAAATGCTCGCCAAACGCTTACGCGGTAATCCTATTGCCCACATTGTTGGCGAACGTGAGTTTTGGTCGCTGCCGTTTAGGGTTAATCCAACCACGCTTATTCCACGCCCTGATACTGAAATTTTAGTTGAGACGGCGCTGAATCTACCTTTAGCTGAAAACGCTAAAGTACTCGATTTGGGGACAGGAACTGGCGCGATTGCTTTGTCACTGGCCCATGAGCGCAATGAATGGCAAGTGTGTGCAATTGATAAAGTGGAAGATGCTGTTGCATTAGCCAAAGAAAATCGCACTAACCTAAAGCTTGAACAAGTTGATGTGTTTCAAAGTGATTGGTTTGATGCCGTTGAGTGTTACGACTTTAACTTAATCGTGTCTAACCCACCTTACATTGACGAAGAAGATGAACACTTATCTCAAGGTGATGTTCGTTTTGAGCCACAAAGCGCGTTAACCGCACCGTTAAGAGGTTTTGCTGATCTGTTTCATATTGCTGAGTGCGCACGTGATTACTTAGCACCTGGCGGTTACTTGCTGCTTGAGCATGGCTATCAGCAAGCGATTGAGCTTAGAGAAAAGTTAGTTGAACTGGGCTATGAGAACGTGGCAACAGTGAGAGATTTTGGCAGTAATGATCGCTGCACTATTGGTCGTTGGCCGCGTTAAATCGCTAACATCAGTTACTAAGAGGCACTATTTTTATAGTGCCTTTTTTATTGGCAGTTTTGTTTAAATTAAGAGATTTAAAAAAGTACAAGGCTAAACTTTGAGCAGTTCTACAGCTTGTATTCGCGGGATATTGGTTATGGATTCAGGTATGGGGTACACTAGCCGCCTTTATCAGCTAACAGACCTTTATTCATGGACACTTTTTACAGTTTATATCCAGCGTTTAAGCACATGCACATAACGCTTATCGCGACCAGCGTATTGTTTTTCTTAGTCCGTTTTGTGCTCCATATGCGTAAATCTCCTGTACTACAAAAGAAAGCCATTAAAATAGCGCCTCACGTTATTGATACTTTCTTACTGCTTTCAGGTTTGATCTTGTGCTTCCAAATTAAGCAGTATCCTTTTGTCGATCCTTGGATGACTGAAAAGTTGGGCGCTGTAGTTGCTTATATCGCATTAGCGACTATCGCACTTAAAGCAGATCGTAACGCGTTATTTAAAGTATTTGCGGCATTCGGCGCAATTGGTTGGGTTGTATATGCAGCTAAACTTGCGATCCTTAAGCAAGGGGTGTTACTCGGTTAATGGCTGATTTAACCCAAAAAGATTCTATTCAACTGCCAGAAACGGCTTTTGAAATTGCTGAGCATTTAGGTTTTTCTAAGCTTAAAAATGCCAACTGGGCTTGGTTAGAATTAGCCGGCTCAGTGCTGAGTTTTTACGTGGTCGATAGACATGAGCGTTTAAATGGACTATTTCGTTGGTTCTATAACGACTTAGGCTTTTGTCCTCGTCAAGACTATTACAGCGCAGAGTCAGCGGATCTAGGCAAATGCATCACCTCAAGACAAGGTAACAGCACCACCTTAGCAACGGTATTAATGCTGCTAGCAAAGCAGTTAGATTTGAAGCTTGAGCTGTTGTTATTGCCAGGTCAAACTGTTCTGTATAGCCGTATTGATGATGTGGTGCGCTACATTGACCCATTAACGGGTGCAGATTTGTCAAAACATCAGTTACATGTCTTTGTGCGCGGTGAGTTAGGTAATGCAGCTAAGTTTAAGCCTAGTTACTTAAAACCAGCGAGTGTTAAGCGCATTCTTTCGCGTATGCTTCATGAAATGAAAGCCGGCAGTATTGTTGCGCATAATTTCGAGCCTGCACTTGAATGTTGTAACTTGTTGCTGCAATGGCATAGCGACGATTTAAACTTAAATCGTGAACGTGCTTTTATCGCCCAGCAACTGGGTTGTATTAGTGTTGCTGCGGCTGACTTAACCCATTTTGTTGAGAACAGTCCGCACGATCCAGTGATTGAATTGGTGAAAATGCAATTGAAAGAACTTAAAGAGGAAGTTGAGACTTTCCATTAAGTAACACAACAGGGCCAATAAGGCCCTTTTGTGTTGATACACCCGTGTGAAATAGATTTACCTTAGTAAAAATAGCGCGCAGTGTTAACAAGCAATACGCACTAGCTGCGCAATAAAAACAAAAATAGCGACACCAACAAATTGATGTAAAAAATAATAATTAGGCAAAAACTGCCAATTTCAAGGGGATAGACTTCATGAGTAGTACGGATACAGTGACCAGTGCGCTGGTGACGAACGACGCAACCGCGTTAGGTATTTTGGCTGTAGTGCTTGGTTTTGTGTTTTACACCAGTAATAGCAGTAATGCGTTTTGGAAGAAGTTTTATACATTCGTACCTGCATTATTGATGTGTTACTTCCTGCCGTCTTTGCTAAATACTTTCGATATTATTGATGGTAATGCATCGCAGCTTTATTATGTCGCTTCACGTTATCTATTACCTGCTTGTTTGGTCTTATTGATTTTAAGTGTCGATTTAAAAGCGATTTTGTCATTAGGCCCTAAAGCGATTGTGATGTTCTTAACTGGTACTGTTGGTATTGTTATTGGCGGTCCAATTGCATTATTAATTGTCTCGGCAATTCACCCAGAAATTTTAGGTGTGACAGGGCCTGATGCTGTATGGCGCGGCATGACCACGCTAGCGGGTAGTTGGATTGGCGGCGGTGCCAACCAAGCCGCAATGAAAGAGATTTACGAAGCGGGCGGTGATATCTTTTCGATTATGATCACCGTTGACGTGATTGTGGCTAATATCTGGATGGCGGTGCTGCTGTTTATGGCATCAAAAGCTAAGCAGATAGATGCCAAAACTGGCGCTGACACGTCGGCGCTTGAAGCATTAAAAGATAAAGTTGAGAAGTACCACGCTGAAAACGCACGCATTCCAAGTTTAAATGACTTGATGATGATTGTAGCAGTTGGTTTTGGTGTCACAGGTCTAGCGCATATTGCCGCGGATTTCTTAGGACCATTTTTTGAAACTAATTATCCGTGGACCCGTGATTACAGCTTAACCTCGAAATTCTTCTGGTTAATCGTCACTGTGACATCAATTGGTTTAGCTATGTCATTTAGTCCTGTACGCCACTTAGAAGCGGCAGGAGCATCAAAAGTGGCTTCAGCGTTTTTATATATTCTAGTGGCGACCATTGGTTTGCATATGGATGTATCAAAACTCGCCGATACCGAAAACCTTTGGTACTTTGCCATTGGTATGATTTGGATGATAGTGCACGCAAGCTTTATGCTAATCGTGGCTAAATTGATTAAAGCGCCGCTGTTTTATATGGCGGTGGGTAGCCAAGCCAACGTTGGCGGAGCAGCATCGGCTCCTGTTGTTGCGGCAGCATTCCATCCAGCTTTGGCGCCAGTAGGTGTGCTCCTTGCGGTATTAGGCTATGCTTTAGGCACTTATATGGCATGGATTTGCGGCCAGATTTTACAAGCTGTGGCGAGTTAACGCGGCAGCGACAATGTATTTGAATAATGCCGAGGCAATGGCCTTGGCTCACGAAGAGAGAAAAGATTGATGAGCAATAAAATCATTAGTTTAGGTTCGATTGAGATCGCTAACGATAAGCCATTTGTGTTATTTGGTGGTATGAACGTGCTTGAGTCACGTGACTTAGCAATGCAAATTGCAGAGACCTATGCTGAAGTGACGCAAAAACTAGGGATCCCTTATGTGTTTAAGGCGTCTTTTGACAAGGCTAACCGCTCATCAGTGAACTCTTACCGTGGCCCAGGCATGGAAGAAGGCTTAAAGATTTTTGAAGAAATTAAGTCAACCTTCAACTTGCCATTAATCACTGACGTACATGAAGTACACCAGTGTGCGCCAGTTGCTGAAGTGGTTGATGTTATCCAGCTTCCTGCATTCCTTGCTCGTCAAACCGATTTGGTGGTTGCTATGGCAAAGACCGGCGCTATCATCAATGTGAAAAAACCACAGTTTTTAGCGCCACACGAAATGCGTCATATCATCACTAAGTTTAACGAAGCGGGTAATGATGAAATCATGCTGTGTGAACGTGGTTCAAGCTTTGGCTACAACAACTTAGTTGTTGATATGCTAGGTATGGATGAAATGAAGCAAACCGGCTACCCAGTGATCTTTGATGCGACTCATGCGCTGCAACGCCCAGGTGGACGTGCCGATAGTGCTGGTGGACGCCGCGCTCAAGCTACTGAACTTGCACGTAGCGGTATGGCACTTGGTTTAGCGGGTTTGTTCATTGAAGCCCATCCAGATCCTGATAACGCTAAGTGCGACGGTCCATGTGCATTGCCACTGCATCAATTAGAGAACTACTTAACACAAATGAAAGCCATTGATGATTTAGTTAAGTCGTTTGACCCTATCGACACTAGTAAGTAAGTTTAAAGTATTTTATTCTTCTAGTTAGTGGTTAAAAAATATAAAACCCTGTTTTATCACAGGGTTTTATTGTTTTTATCGATATGATTTAAGTTTAAATACAGATTGGGCATTTATTCTAGTAGGTTATAAAAATACTCGGTATTAAGCCGTATTATGGCATTTACAGCCATTTGTTCAGTTTAATGTGAGACATAATAAAATAGGTTGAATGATGAAAGCAGATAAACAGGCGCTTGAGGATCAAGGGCCGCAAGGGATGTTGGGTAAAGCGTTAGATAGCATTGAAAGAGTAGGTAACAAGTTACCGGATCCTGCAATGCTATTTTTGATTTTAATGTTTGCAGTATGGGCGTTATCGGCATTGTTGTCAGGCGTAAGCTTTGATGCCATAGACCCACGTACTAATTCACCGATTGTAGTGAATAACCTGTTAAGTGCTGATGCATTAACGCACTTTTTAACCTCGATGGTGACCACATTCACTGCATTTGCACCATTAGGCGTAGTGTTAGTGGCAATGTTAGGTGTGGGTGTTGCTGAGCATTCGGGTTTTATTAACACAGCGCTTAAGCGCATGTTGAAAATTACTCCTGCTAAGTTTCTAACTCCTGCAGTTGTGTTAGTCGGTATTATTTCTCATACCGCCACTGATGCTGGTTATGTGGTAGTTATTCCGCTTGCTGGTGTGATCTTCTTTACTGTTGGTCGTCATCCTTTAGCGGGTATTGCAGCAGCGTTTGCCGGTGTATCTGGTGGTTTCTGCGCTAACTTTATTCCATCAGGTATTGACCCATTGCTGCAAAGCTTTACTCAAGCTGCGGCACAAATTGTTGATCCAGATATTGAAGTTAACCCGCTAAATAACTGGTTCTTTGCAGCATCATCCTGTATTCCAATCACGCTACTTATTTGGTATCTAACAGATAAAGTGCTAGAGCCTCGCCTTAACCGCACGCACAAGGTTAACCGTGAAGAGGTAGATCTTCCTGCAATGGAAGAAGAAAAGCCATCTGAGATCAAAGCATTCCGCATCGCGACTTTAGTCATGGTTGTGGCGATTGCAGCATTCTTCTCGTTAACTGTGCCAGAAACCTCAACACTGCGTGACGCTGATGGTTCACTAACCAGTTTTAAAGCGCCATTGATGCAGTCAATTGTACCGCTTATTTTTATCTTCTTTATGCTGCCAGGTTTGGTATACGGTTATATGACCGGAGCCTTTAAGACTTCAGGCGATGTTGTTCAGGCTATGTCTAAATCGATGAGCGGCATGTCGCACTACATCGTTATGGCCTTTTTCTGTGCGCAGTTTGTGGCGGCATTTTCGGCATCTAACCTTGGTGCTTTGATTGCGGTTGAAGGTGCTGGTGGTCTTAAAGCACTTAACTTACCTGCTGAAATTACCGTTGTAGGTATGATTATTCTAGTGGGTTTTGTGAATCTATTTGTGGGTTCATCATCGGCTAAATGGGCATTGATTGGTCCTGTACTTGTGCCAATGTTAATGCAACTTAATATCAGCCCTGATCTATCCCAAGCGGCATATCGTGTGGGCGACTCAAGTTCAAACATCATTACACCACTGATGCCATACTTCCCGCTGGTTGTTGTTTATTGTCAGCGTTATGTGAAGAACATCGGCATTGGTACACTTATCTCTATGATGCTGCCATTTAGTTTAGCGCTGCTATCTATTTGGAGTGTGTGGTTACTGGCTTATTGGGCGTTAGGTTTCCCACTAGGACTCGGGGCTAGTTACACTTACGGGCTGTAATTTATTTATCGGGTTTACATCAAAAAGCCAAGTCAGTGATGATTTGGCTTTTTGTATTTTCAGTAGTTATTTTCAGTATTAGTGAATTAGTGCCAACAATGCATTTTGTGCTGGCATAATAACGTTTTTCTTAAGCCGCAATTTAATCTCTATGACTTGGATCTTTTTTACCTTTCTTGCAGCCTTTATGCAGGCGTGGCGCAATGCGTTTCAAAGTCAGCTCAGTAAAGATGTCAATATTGCAGGTGTGACGCTGGCGCGCTTTATTTGGGCAACCCCGATAGCTATCGCCTATTTGGTAGGACTATATATTTGGCAGCCCGTAGGTTTACCTTTTATTACCGTTAAATTTAGTGCCTATGTGCTGGGCGCTTCGGCAATGCAAATACTGGCAACAGCCTTAATGGTAAAACTGTTTAAAATGAAAAACTTTGCCGTGGGGGCTGGGCTTGCCAAGAGTGAAGCCTTGGTTGCAGCGATTTTAGGAGTGGTATTTTTTGGCACCGAGCTATCGTTTTTAGGTTGGATAGGCGTGCTGATAGGTGGTATCGCGGTATTTATGCTCAGTAGTAAAGGCGGCGTTAAACAGCTTTCATTTGCGACTATATTACTTGGGCTTGCCTGCGGAGCTGCCTTTGCGCTGACTTCCTTGTGGGTGCGGGAGGCGAGTTTAAATCTAGATTTACCGTTTCCGCACCGCGCTGCTTGGGTGCTGCTATTTGTGATTGCGATTCAAACCACTGTTCTGCTGATTTACTCAAGTCTTGTTGATAAAAATACCCTTGAGGGCTTAATGCAAAGGCCCAAACTGACGTTATTAACTAGTGCTACAAGCTGTATTGGTTCAATTGGTTGGTTTAGTGCTATGTCGCTACAAGCTGTGCCTTATGTAAAAACGCTTGGCCAAGTTGAGGTGTTCTTTACCTTACTTATCGCAACGCTATGGCTAAAAGATAAGGTAAAGATTAAGGATATGCTGGCGCTGATCTTAATTGCTGTAGCTGCAATATTGGTGATGTGGAGCTAAAACGGTTTGCGCTATGACTTGTTTGCAATAATCAGTTTACTTAGCTGGATTGATACTTGCGCGCAAAGTACACCTAAAGTAGCGCCAGCAAGTAGATCGCCAAGGAAATGATAGTTTTGGCCTAATTGCCCAGCAATTGCTCCCAACATAGCCGCTAACCAAAGCGGGTAAAACTTAGGCAAGCGCCACCAGAAAACACTGACAAGCGCAAAGGTAAACAGCGCGTGACCGGATGGAAACGAGTTATAGGCTGTACCTGCCATAAAAGGGTGAAACCCCTCAACACCGTGGGTTATCCAAGATGGATTTCCGCCACTGTCCAAATGCAACCAGGTTTCTGGCCAAGTCCTGCCAAATACCCATTTAGCACCAACTCTTAGAATGGTGGCACTCATTAAGGTGAAGACAAGTGCTAATGCCAGATCCGCTACTTTGCCTCGAAATTTAGCGACTAAACAGCTCAAAATAACCAACCCTGACAGCACTTCAAATAATAAAGGCATTTGGCTTAAAGGCTTAAACAAAGCACTAGCATCAATGTTGTGATGCATCCAAGTTGAAATGGGACGGTCTAGAAAAAGCACACTGAAAATAACTAAACAGCAACAAGCTAAATACAGCCATAAACTTGTTCTAAGTGATAGAAATGCGGTTGGCGCGGAGTATTGCTGCTTATTTAGTGTGGAATTATCAGGCGACATGCTTTTAGGTCATAAGCGAAGAATTGCTACGATTGTAGAGGCCAACATGGTCTGCTTCAAGCTGTTGTAATAAGGTTTATTGCTGAGCGTTACAAAGTGCAGGGTCGTTATCTACAAAAAACTTAGCGTAATCGACTAACAGTAGTCTACTTAGATTTCGCTGCTCGCATTGCAATTGCAATACACACTCCGGCACCGCCCCAAGTTATGGTTAATGCCAGAATCATCATAATAATTGCACCGGTAGTCATGTGCGGCTCTCCTCATCTCGCAGGTTTTTTATTTGGATCTCGCGAAACTAAGCTAATAAATATAGCGGCAAACAGCATGAGCGCAATCAAGCCCCAGCCGAGAAAAATCTGATCTGCAATTGGGTAATCTTCATAACCATTTCTTAAGGTATTGATTAGATTCTTAATCAATATGATGGCCAACATTATTGGCCCAATAAAGCGGAGGCAAAGGTTAAACCATTTACCGACACTGAACTCGCTGCATTGGTTGGCATAGTCACGGATATCGGCAATTTTAAATAACCAGGTCAGAATAATTAACTCGATAAGGCAGCTTGTTAGTAAGGCTATGTTATTTATAAAGTAATCGACTAGGTCTAAAAGCAGTAAACCACCATTACTTGAAAATGCCATTGAAACCGTAAACCCGGTGCCGCACACCATTAGCGCTGCTTTTTTACGTGATATTGCAAGTTTATCGATTACGGCCGCAACAACTGCTTCAATAATGGAGATATGTGAGCTAATGCCTGCAACAACTAGAGCCAGAAAGAACAGCGGCCCTAAAATGTAAGGCAGTGGCAGGAGGTTAATGGCTGCGGGGATTGTCACGAAAGCCAGACCTACACCAGATGTCACCACATCGGTTATGGGCTTGGCTTGCTCTGCCGCCATATAACCGAGCACCGCGAAGATCATAATGCCGCCTAAAATTGAAAAACCGCAGTTAATCAATACCGTCATAAAAGCATTGTTGTTGATATCTGATTTTTCAGGCAGGTAGCTGGAGTAGGCGAGCATAATGGCAAAACCAACACTTAAAGTGAAAAAGATCTGTCCATATGCCGCAGACCAAACTTTAACATCTAAAATCATGCTGAAATCAGGCCTAAATAGGTAATTAAGTCCGTCGAGCGCGCCGGGTAGCAACACAATCCTGCCAATTAATAGTAATACCATAATAAATAGCAGTGGCATCATTATTTTACTTGCTCGCTCAATACCGCCTTTAACGCCGCTAAAAACCGCTAACGAAGTAATTCCCCAAGCAATTGCCATCGGAATAGCTATATGAAATTGCAGAGATCCCAATTTAGTGGGCGAGTTATCACCAAGTTGCAGGTACTCGTTAAAAAAGAAACTATTGGTATCGGTGCCCCAACTTTGGGTGATTGAAAAGACAAAATAAGAGATGGCCCAGCCGATAATTGCTACGTAATAGATAGCGATAACGGCTGCGATAAAGACTTGAAACCAACCGAGCCATTCCAGCTTAAAGCCAAGCGACTCTCCAAGCTTGGCAAATACACGAGGAGCTGCGCCGCGATGTTTATGCCCTAGGCTAAACTCCATTATCATAAATGGGATACCGGCGGTTAACATGGCAAATAAATAGGGGATAAAAAATGCGCCACCACCGTTTTCGTACGCCATATAGGGAAAGCGCCAAATATTACCTAGACCAATCGCCGAACCAACTGCGGCGAGAATAAAACCTGTCCTTGAGTTCCATTGCTCTCTTTGCATGAGCTCTGCCTTTTTGTCTAACTACAAAAATGTAAATACAGAACTAATTCTAGTCAGGATTATAAAATACGTCGTATTAGTTTATGAATTATCAACTTTTTCTAGCTTTTATTGATTGTTAATAAACAGAGGTTTGCCTAGCCGCAGTTGTGTTGCTAGCGGCTAAATCTATAGGCATTGGGATAGATAGGGTGAGTAGGTGATATTGCTAGAACAATTAGAGGTGGCTTACTCGTATTTAGCTTCAATCTGTTTAATTTGCTGCAATAAAGATTGATTAACGGGGACTTTAAGCTGGTGGACAGCCGCTCTTTGCAATACAAAGCCGTTAATGGCATCAATCTCAGTTTTTCTTTGATGTTGTACATCTTGATGCATCGACGAGAAGTTATTCGCCGTTAGCTCAATAACTTGATAAACCCGTTGTAGAAGAACATCTAAATCAAGTTCAATGCCGTCATGCTTTGCTACCCCTACCAATTCGCTTACAGCATCTGCAATAACTTGATTATATTTGTCTGCAGCTAGCTCACCATTAGGACAATTGAAAATCGCGGTGAGCGGATTTATAGCAAGGTTAACAGCAAGTTTTTGCCACAATAGCGGTAAGATCTCGCTATACCAATTACTATGGGGAATAGCAGTTAGTAACAACTGTTTTAGCGGTACTGGCAGTTGCGGTAATTGCGTCAGCACTTGGCTGCTACCTAACTGAGTTAGGCCACTACCAGTTTGCTTTACCTGCCATTTATCTAATTTCAGCGCGCCTTGAGAAGTGGTGCCTAGACTTAGTCCGCGGCCTTTAAGTAGTGAGATAACCTCTAAGTGAGGGCCCATTCCATTGTGTAGCAATAGAATGTGTGTGCTAGTTGAAAGCAGCGGTAAAATGGGTTTAAGCGCATCACTGACTTGATAGGCTTTAACACAAACAATCAGTAGATCAATTTGGCTAAGATGAGTTTGATAGTCAGCTTGGCCGATAAGCGCAGCTTTACGGTTAATGATTTGCTCATCAAGAGTTGTAAAATGTAGCGATTGCACTGATGAAAAAGCGTCGCGGCTAATAAAACTCAACTGACTTTGTGATTGCTCAGCTAATTGATGATAAATAAGCTGGCCAATTGCGCCGGCACCTAAAATGCAGATCTTGATCAAGGCCGATTTTTTAATAGATTGTGTAGGCATTATTGGTTATCAGAATCGAAAAGTTTAGCTGCTTTAAAGTAACGATTGTAAAGCCAGTGGCTAGTATAAAAAAGTAAAATACCGACCATATCGGCGATGAAATCTGCAAATGAAGCGCTGCGATATGAAAGCTGGGATTGCACGATTTCGATAAATATAGCGTAGCCAGCTAGAATGACTGCAAGCAGGTACCACTTAGGCTTGAAGGCTAGGTAGGTCAGATAAGACAGCATAAAAAAGCTACCAACATGGCCAATTTTATCAAGGTTAGGGATCCCACTTGGATAGTAGTTTGGCTTAGAGAAAACCAAGTAACTTACTAAGATTAGCGTTAATGCTAGTGCCCACTTAAAAATAGCCTGTCTATTGATCACGTCATCGTCATTTGTGTTATTTGCGTCAATCATAAGAAAACCCATAGCTAAAGTCACCTCTAAGCCGAGATTTCAGACGATTTAATGGTTTATTTGCTTCAAGTTCAGCAGCGCAATGCGTAAAATACGCCCATAAACATTTTTAAGGATCAAACTTATGCCTTCAATGGATATTGTTTCAGAAGTAAATGAAGTTGAACTGCGTAACGCGGTTGATAATTCAGTTCGTGAATTGAAAGGACGCTTTGATTTTCGTGGCAAAGAAGCCACCATCGAGTACAAAGACCATGTGGTTACTCTCACTGCTGAAGATGATTTTCAGGTTCGTCAGCTAGTTGATATCTTACGTATGCAGATGAGTAAGCGTAACGTAGATCCTAAATCAATGGATGTTGATGAGAAAGCGGTTCACAGTGGTAAAACCTTCTCTTTAAAGGTGAGATTCAAAGAGGGTATTGAAACCTTAGTTGCTAAAAAGCTGATTAAGCTGATTAAAGACAGTAAGCTGAAAGTGCAATCATCTATTCAAGGTGATTCAGTTCGAGTGACTGGTAAGAAGCGTGATGATTTACAAGCAGTCATGGCGCTTGCTCGTGAGTCTGAACTAGGTCAACCATTCCAGTTTAATAACTTTAGAGACTAATCTACCTAGGTATTTTGTCTCTATAAGGGCTGCATTAGCAGCCCTTGTAATATGGATTAATCTTTTAGCTTATTAATTTCTTCGTTAACTTCATAACCTTTATCGGTGATGATTTTCTCCAAAACCACCAAACGATGCTGAATGCTTTTCACTTCATCAATAAGCTTCATTTTGTCACTACTATCTATTTTTGCTTCAAGCTGCTTCATGCGAAAGCGGTATTTAAAAAAGTCAGTTCCAAAGATGGCAAAAACAATGATTGCAACGATAATAATTTGACCGATATCCATATTCTTTCCTTTTACTATTCCAAGTTAGTTATTTTGTTAACATAGCTTAAAGCAAATAAAGGGCCAAGTTTAAAAGGCTTTTATTTCATGGCTTTAGATTTCTCTCCGTCAAAGCTGAATGTCTAAAGTCACAAAAATTATCGATATTACTCATTTGTTAGTGAGCTAAACCATCGTTAGAAATTGCCAAACTTAGCTTAATTTCCGAACTCCTTGGATCTATCTTGCTTTAGTAATTCATCTTGCTCCTGTTCATTTGAGGCAGGATTAGGTGCATATTTTTGTACTAGCATAATTAGCCCAAGTACAGGGAAGCCGATTAAGCTAGCTGCAATAAAGAAACTCACATAATCAAAGGCATCAATATAGGCGCCAGAGAAGCCAGCAACGAATTTAGGGAACAATAGCATAATAGATGACAATAATGCATACTGAGTCGCGCTGTAACCGCTGCTGGTTAAGCTCGATAGATAAGCGATAAAGGCGGCTGTTGCGATACCCGCGCTAAAGTTATCTACCGAAATCGCAAAGGTTAAAAAGCTAACGTTGTAACCAATCATGGCTTGGTAGGCGAATAATAAGTTAGTGACAGCAACTAACAGGGCGCCAAGAAAGAGTATTTTCATGGTGCCGTAGCGGGCGATTAATAAGCCACCTGCGCCAGCGCCAACGAGTGTCATAATCAAACCGTAGATTTTACTTAATGTGGCGATTTCAGTTTTTGAAAAGCCCATATCTACGTAAAACACGTTGGCCATAATCCCCATCACTATGTCGGAAATTCGATAACAAGAGATCAGCAGCAAAATAAGAATTGCACTACGACCATAGCGTTTAAAGAAATCAATAAAAGGCAATACGCTGGCGGTATAAAGCCAAGATAGACTGGCGGCAATAAATTTGGGGTATTTAGCGGCAAATTTATTTTTAAGTGCAGCTTCTTTTTCATCTGCATCTTTTGTTTCAACAGTGGGTTCGCTGCTAAATAATGTGGTTAAAATACCTATCATCATTAACCCCGCCATAGCGATATAGGCAGTTTGCCAAGAAACTAAGCTGTAAGCTTCGCTATCAGGCTCAATCCAAGCGGCAATGGTGAGCGCACCTGCGGTGGCTACAATCATAGCGCTACGATAACCGACTTGATATGCGGCGGCGAGCGCGGCCTGCATTTTTACCGGAGCGGATTCAATTCGAAAAGCATCGATAACAATATCTTGGGTCGCCGAGGCAAAGGCAACCATTAAGGCAAATAGCGCGAGCCTTTCAAGATCAATCAGCGGGTCGCTTTGGCTCATACCTAGTATGGCAATCACCAGCAGTAACTGAGCGAACATCATCCAGCCACGTCGCCGGCCTAAGAGTCGAGTAAATATAGGTAGTGACATGCGATCAACTAACGGCGACCATGCCCACTTAAAGCCGTAGGCCAGTGCTATCCAGCTAAAATAACCAATCGCGGTACGGTCAACGCCTGCCTCCCTAAGCCAAAAGGATAAGGTTGAGAATACCAACATTAAGGGCAGGCCAGCAGAAAAACCGAGCAGCAATAAGATGAGGACTCGTTTGTGACAATAGATGGATGCGGCGTCTTTAAAACGCGAAAAGAAAGAATGCACGGAGGCGGTTCACCTAAGTTTAACACTGAGTCATTCTAGCTTACGTAGGACAGTGGTAGGGTTCAAGATAATATTCAGTGCTGTGCCGAGTATGGTGCTTTTTATTGCAATCAAATATTGATGACTGCGACTAATAATATAGAAAGATAGGCAGCTCTTAAGCGTAATAAAAGTGATTATCAAATTGATATAATAAAAATTTTCCAATAAAAAGCCCAAACCATAATTGGTTCGGGCTTTGGTTGAGTATTCAATACTCAGGTGTAAACAATGGTATGGTTGCTAAGGTCTGATCCCTATACAGCCTTGAGGAATTTGACCTCCGAGACTTAAATAGTCGCAGCAGTCGTCAATTTGCTTTCGCAAAAATTGATTTCCTCTAATCGCCCAAGAGGGCCATTTATCAAAGGCATGTAGTAAGTGCCAAAACACTCGTTCCATATCTGTTTGCGCATCACCCTGATGATTGTACATCTGCCATTCTTCAAGGGTGTCCCATAGATACATCTGGATTTCATTGAAGTCGAGTTGATCACTCAAAAATGCTTTTCCATAGAAAGCCAGCTGGGGCGCCTTACCATCAATGAACTCATCCGCTGTCATTGAGCCGCCTCCTTAATTTTACCAAATAAGTATAGGCACATAATGACGGCGGCTGCTCGAAATATTTCGTTTTAACTGTACTTTTGTTGCAAACTCGTTAATTCTTAATCGGTTATTAAAGCCTATTAATTGAATCTTAAGTAATCTAGAGCTTGCGCGAAAATAACTCTTAATCTCGAGGTAGTAAGGTGGCTTTCTTTAGCACTATGTCTGTAACCGGAAAGTCAGGCCATTCTATTTTGGTATTAAATTCAGTTGGTACTAGAGACATTGCTTGGAGCACTTCCATACCTGAGCTGACTTCACCAAATACTGCGTAACCCCAGCGACGAGAAGAGGGATCTAATTTCTCGTTGTCTACCACGTTGAAATAAAACTGGCTGGTGGCAGTATGTGGCTCGCCTTCACGCGCCATTGCAATGGTGCCAGTGAGATTTGATAAACCGTTGCCCGACTCGTTAACAATAGGTTCTGCTGTTGGTCTTTCTTCTTTATTTAAGTCTAAGCCGCCACCTTGAACTACAAAGTCGGCGATAACGCGATGAAAGAGCGTATTGTCATAGTGACCTTTAACCACATAAGTCAGAAAGTTATCAACGGTTATTGGCGCGCGGGTTCTATCAAGTTCCACTACGATTTTACCCATGCTAGTATCTAACTCTACTTGCGGGTAAAGCGTGTTGGGTTGGATATCGACGGCATAGCTGAGCTGACTTGCAAGTAATAAGCTAATAGGTGCCAGCGCTTTTAAAATCCAAGATTTCATTTTATTTCCTTATATTTACGTAAGCGGCCTGGTTATTGTTGAATGAACTGGTTTAGTTCAGGATCGTTAATAATGTCGCGAGTCAATTCACCAATAAGTTTGTTCATCTCAAGTTCAAGCGTCGCAAAATCTGCTCCAAGAGGGCCTTTTAATAACCCTTTGGCACGATAGCGCTTTGTTAGTTCTTGATTAGCGTTTTTGGCTATGACGTTAATAATCACTTGGCTGTTAGCTTCAAAACCGAAAGTGCTTTCATGTACGTCAGTGAGTAACTGTTCTAGCTGAATTTGCATATGGTTTACTGCGCTTGGGTCGATTCGATAACCCGCTTGAGTAAAGCCTTGTCTAAAGACTTGATCCATCTGTACTCTTGGCGCTTCAGTTGGGCTGACTAGGCGTGCCGCTTTGTCGCCATCATTAAAGCGGACAATAAAGTTGGCAGAACGAGTATCTATCGTCTCTAGCGCTACAGGAAGTTCGGTCTCTGTTTGCACAGTAATCGCTGGAACTTCTGGATTTAATGCTATGTGAGATGGACCTTGGCTAGCGCAACCAACCATAGTTAAAGTGGTTGTCAGTATTAAAAGTAAAGATTTCATTATTATCGTAAATTAGCAAAAAATTGATGGCCTCAGCATACCAGAATAGCGTTGGTATTCCAGCGCTACACAGTTCTTTTTATTGATAGCTCAACGAGTGGTGATAATGTTATGTACGACATTTATTATCGCTATATGTGGCAGGATAGCTTTGGCGTTGAAGCGGGTTACTTTTCAGGAAGCGGCGGTATTATGAGCGCATTTGTGGGGATAATAGCCAAAGTTAATCACATAGAATATAACGGCTTTAGAACAGCTCTGTATGGCGAATATATGCTGTCTCAAAGCAATCGCCTTTACGCTAAATTGGGGGCTAGCGCTAATGAGCTTAGCTACGATTTAGAAGCTAGTAATGATAGCGTTAAGTCTATTAGTGATAGGGATGTTGACCTGTTCACCGCTGTAGGTTGGGGGATTCGATTTAAATCGGGTTTAGGTATGAACATTGAGTACCAATATATTCCAATTCAAGAACTAACTGTACAAAACTTGAGTATTGGTATGAGTTATCGTTTTTAATCCTTCTTGTGTAAGTTCCCCCTCTAAAGTAGCGCTACCTAAGGCGCTATTTTTGTGACTTATTCTCAGTTGATTTACAAGTACGCAACAAAAAGTCGCTGATTCACTTTTAACCAGCTTCAGTTCCAGTTAGAGTAAAAGGTCAAATACTCGCTTGGAGCTAACGATTGATACCTGCCAATGATCTGCCTTGGAGTCCTAAAAGGCTCACTAGTTCAAACGCACCTTTGAGCTTAATTGATGATGCTGGCTGTCCGGTTTACGGCCATTTTGACGGCCCGGTAACTCAGCTGGGAATTGAGCAGTTCAAGTACTTTAATGAAATGGATAACCCCGCATCTAAGTGGGCTAAGTATTTTGATTATAAGCAGTTTCAGTTTGTTAGCATCGTCACGCCGCATTACGTTATTGGTGTGGCATTGGCTGATATACGCTATGTAGGCAGTGCCTTTTGTTACCTTTACGATATAAAACAAAACCAGTTAATAGAAAGTAATTGGCTTAAACCTTTTGGCTTAGGCTATCAAAGTGCAGAGTCACCAATGCAAGGTATTGGCAAAATATCCAGCGGCAAAGGCTCTATAGCGTTTGTGATAAACGAAGGGGCGTGGCAGCTCAAGCTTGATACCTTAGGTATTGAGGCGGATTTGAGCTTGCAGCCTCAGGCGTTGAGCTTACCTATGGCTATGTGTAACCCGACTGGCTATAACGGCTGGACCTATACCCAAAAACATAACGGCTTAGCGTTGAAGGGGAGTTTAGTGATAAATCATGAGCCGCAGCCGCTGCAACGAGCCACTGCTGGTTATGATTTTAGTGCGGGTTATATGCGCCGTGATACCAGTTGGCGTTGGGCCAGTATTAACTGTATCAGCGAGCAGGGCACTATAGGCTTGAACTTAGCTGCCGGCGTTAATGAAACGGGCTGTCATGAGAATGTATTTTGGCATAACGGCGAGCGGCACTTACTTGGGGCTGTGCACTTTCAATTTACTCGTCCCAGAGGCAAAGATAGTTCTACTGGGCAATGGCGTATTTACTCAGATAATGGCCAAGTAGAACTCAGTTTTATGCCGAAAAACTGCCGCCAAGAGAAGCTTAACCTAGGGGTTCTAAAAAGTAACTTTAGGCAGTACATCGGCTATTTCGATGGCTATATCATAGATAGTTTTGGCGAGGAACATAGGTTAAACCGAGTGCTAGGGCTAACTGAAGATCACTTTGCCCGCTGGTAGCGACCGATGCATCGTCGGCGTATTCGAGCATTAGCGTCAGACTGATAAATACAAGGATAATAAAAGATGGATTTTAATTCACTGATTGCTCATCCCGAAGTGTTGCTACTGGTGTTAGCACCAGTATTCTTTGTGTGCATTTTACTCGAGTGGTATGTCGGTGACAGGCAAAACAAGTTACCCCTTAATGCTCGTTATCATTTACCTGAAGTACTGTGTAATTTCGGGTTGGCGGCTATGCATCAATTGACCGATATTCTCACGGGGTTATTGATTGCGAAATTGTACTTAATGTTTTTTGGTTGGCGCTTATTTGATATTGAAATGAATGCCGCAACTTTTGTGGCGCTAATGGTTGCGCAAGACTTTTGCTATTACTGGTTTCATCGTGCTAGTCATCGTGTTCGCTGGATGTGGGCAGCGCACGTAGCGCATCATAGCTCTGAAAACATGAATTTTAGTACTGCATTTCGTCAAAGCTTAATGTATCCATTAGCTGGCATGTGGATTTTCTGGTTGCCATTAGTGATTGTCGGGTTTGATCCGAATTGGGTAGTCTTTGTGGTGCTTTTAAACCTTGGCTTGCAGTTTTTTGTGCACACGCAATCAATTAAGTCGTTAGGCATATTTGAATGGGTGTTTAACACACCGTCACACCATAGGGTGCATCATGGTCGTAATCCGCAATACATAGATAAAAACTATGCTGGTATTTTGATTATTTGGGATCGACTATTTGGTACTTACGAAAAAGAGGTTGGGACTGTCGAGTATGGAATTACTAAACCAATAAATAGTTTCAATCCGCTGGTGGTCACATTTACAGAGTGGCGCGATATGTTTGCTGAGTGCTTTGCTCCTAATCGCACACTATCTCAGCGCTTAGGCGCCTTGTTTGCTCCGCCAAATACTCAAAAACCAGAGTTACCGCCACAAGTTGAGTTAACTCACTCTAAGGTTATAAAAGATAAATCTTAAGTTACTGGCGAATGGTCATGCTCGAGACAACCAATTGGCTTATCGTTATAAGCTATTTGTGATGGAGCTTATTGGTCGCGGGCATCATTCTGCTCAAGATTAGCTCTTTCTTGAATGACATCGGCACTGCAACTCGTTGATCGGGTATTGGTTGAAGAGAAAGCTAAAGGATAATTGCCTTAATGGTAAACGTGGCCCTATAAAAAGGTGAGCTTAATGCTCACCTTCAATTGTTTTGGCTATCGTTATTTTGACTTTGGCTTGCCGTAGAGCGCACTTTGAGGATGTGGCTCATCATTTGTTTGGGCTTCTAGATCTACTTGGGTATCAAAAGCATCCATATCTTGCGCCTTTTTGCTGATCTTTTGTGCCTGCAAAATAACGAACTTACCGTTAGAGGCAACCGTGGTGCAGTTTTTAAAGATCCGTTGTAATTTTATGTGGTAAGCCAAGTGACGATTACCTACAACATGTAAAATGCCGCCATTCTTTAAACGTCTAAAGGCGTCTAAAAACATCTGCCACGCAATATGGTCGGTGATAGCTTCACCTTGATGGAAAGGTGGGTTGCACAAGACAAGATCTGGGCGGAAGCCTTCGCTCATATTGGTTAAACAATCATCCCAGCCAAAAGTGGCTTGCTCACCGACAAGCGCAGGATTATCAAGTTTATTCGCTTGCCAGTTTTCTCTTGCTGACGCAACGGCCATTTCAGAGTCGTCAATAAAATGAATATAAGCTTCTGGGAAAACCTGTTTGGCGTGCAAGCCTAAAATACCGTTACCGCAACCTAAATCGACAATTGACTTAAAGTCACCCTTTGGCATGTTATCCAGCATGATGCGTGCGCCAATATCTAACTTATTAGCAGCAAATACATTGCTTAGGTTGCTGATCTGCAAATTAAGCTCTGGTACTGACCAAGTTGTGGCTTTTGGTAAAGTGCGAGCTTTGCCATCACTAACACAAGTGATAACTCGGGTCTTTTTCCAAGTCAGGCTGGCGCTCGCAGGGCCAAGATTTTGGCTAATGGTTTCTAATAACGATTTATTAATCGATTTAGCTTTAGCACCAATCAATACTTGCGTGCCTGCTGGCAGAACTTGTGACAGTCTGCTTAGCTGGTGGCCGAAGTAGTTAAGGTTTTTAGGTAACTTCATCAATACCAATTCAAGACCTTGTGGCAGCTCATCACGGCTATTTACCCAAGTTATGGTATTAGTGGCTAATTGATTACGTTCAAGGTTTTGGCTTGTGCCAAGTAAACTTGTTTTTGCGTCAGTTTCTAATGTTAGCGGCCAGCTTGGTGCTATTGATAATAGCCCAGCAGTTAGCGCACCGAAGTTATCGTTTATAACCGCAGTATTGACAGGTTTTTGCTCGCTATCAATTAAGTGCTTTATAAGGTGCTCATCGGCAGCGTCCCATGCCTGCAGATTCGATTCTTGTCTGCTAGGGTAACGGAAGAGTTCGAGTTCAACACCCGATACAGAAAATTGTGTAGTCATATGCCAATAAGTGCCAAATAAATTAGGGCGCATATTATCGCAGATTTATGATCTCAGGTATATGATGTCAATGATGGACTTTTCGACTCCGTAAGTGGCTATGATCAATAGAGCAAAAGCTAGAGGCAAAGATGAAGCAAGATGACTTTGATTTCGAGCAACTTGGGCGTGTGCAGAATAAGACTGAAGCTAAAGCTGACACTCATGGAAAACTTGATGATAACCATAGTGAAAAAGCTAATGCTAGTGTTGCTCATGACGCTCAGGCAGAGACAGTAATAACTAAAGTCAAAATAGATACTGCCAAGGCGGAACAAATACAAGCAGCTGAGCTATCTGCTCCATATACCCTTATTAAGGGCTATTTAAATACTGCTCAGCAGGCTGCTCTACTTAAAGAAGTTGAAGATTACCCGCTTACTCGTCCTGCGGTGTTTGTTTTCGGCAAGCATCATCCTATTCCACGCAGCCAAGTGTGGTTTGCTGATAAAGGTTGTGATTACTTTTATTCGGGTTTATTTATCGAAGCGCAGCCTTGGCCTTATTACGCGCAAAAGCTGCGTTTTAAACTGGAACGTGAATTTGGTTTACAAACCAATGGTGTTTTAGTCAATCGCTACGCAGATGGCCACGAGTCGATGGGCTGGCATAGTGACGATGAAAAAGAGATCCAGTCAGGTACTGATATTGCGTCGGTGACATTGGGCGCTAGCCGTGACTTTTTTATTCGCCATAAACAAACATTGCAAAAAGAGTGCGTGAATTTAGAGAGCGGTGATTTACTGATCATGCACTGGCCGATGCAGAGCGATTGGGAACACTCTTTACCTAAGCGGTTAAAAGTTGATGCAGCAAGGATCAATTTTACTTTTAGATGTTTAATACCTAATTACCATCAGCAAAAGTAGGACTTGGGGGGGATATACAGCTTAAGGCAGGTTTTATGCTCAGGACTGGTTTCTTGCTCAGGGCTGTGTTCAAGCTCAAGGCTGCTAGTCAGTTGACCTTTAAAGGCGTTAGCAGTACTCTGCCGCAATCGCATTTATGCCTTATTCGAGAACATCGTTATGTCAGTAGCACAGATCATTACCGAAAAACTCACCGCGGCTTTGTCTCCGTCGCATCTAGAAGTGATTAACGAAAGCCATAATCATCACGTACCGCCAAACTCAGAAACTCATTTTAAAGTGATTATTACTAGTAGCGAGTTTGAAGGTAAGCGTCTTATTGGTCGTCATCGTGCAGTAAATGAAGCCTTAGCTGATGAATTTGCTCAAGGCTTGCATGCATTATCAATGCACACATATACCCCACAAGAGTGGGTCGAAGAGACAAACGTGCCGGATTCGCCAAAGTGTAAAGGCTAATTTAGCCCTATAAGCCTGCATGGATAAATGAAAGCCACAGCAATTTGCTGTGGCTTTTTTGTATGTCGGTTTTCAAGCTTGAGCAAATACCTCTGTCATATTGCTGGAACAATATGTAGCTGTAATAGGTTTAACTTTTATGGGGACTACTCGTTTTATGTCTGCACTAGGCTTGGCTGCTGTTTGAGCGCAAATGTTATCAAATCGATTTTCATGAAAAAACTTTGTGATAGTTATTGTTGACTACAGCTCTAGGCTAGGTGAGTATCACTTGCTATAAAAATAGGCTTATTGTCTTTGAGATAAATAGTCAAATAAATAATAGGTTCACGGGCACGCGCTTTGTGAGTGTATATAACTTAGGTGAATTTGGAGAATTAGCATGCCGTTATTAGATAGCTTTACCGTTGACCATACTCGCATGAATGCGCCTGCAGTACGTGTTGCAAAATCGATGGCGACACCTAAGGGCGATACAATCACTGTGTTTGATTTGCGCTTTTGCGTGCCAAACAAAGATATTTTAAGTGAGCGTGGTATTCATACTTTAGAGCACCTTTTCGCAGGTTTTATGCGTGATCACTTAAATGGCGGAGATGTTGAAATTATTGATATCTCGCCAATGGGGTGTCGCACCGGTTTTTACATGAGTCTCATTGGTACGCCGAGTGAATCAGTAGTCGCAGATTCATGGTTAGCAGCAATGCAAGATGTATTGAAAGTTGCAGCGCAATCAGAGATCCCTGAACTAAACGAGTATCAGTGCGGAACTTACGAGATGCATTCATTGGATCAAGCCAAAGATATTGCCCGCAATATTATTGCCGCAGGTATCAATGTTAACCGTAATGATGACTTGAGCCTAAGCGATGAGATTTTAAAAGGTCTCTAATGAGATAAAGCGTTAGGTTAATGTCTAAAATATACGAAAAAGCAGCTTAGGCTGCTTTTTTTGTGTCCATTGCTCAATTATCCGATAAAACTAATTGTTGTTTGAACCTAAGCGGCGGCCATAGTCGGCTCCGAGCACTCTTAATGTTGGGGGATGATGTTTAAGTTAAATGCGCAACCTGAATTTAAGTTTTAGGTTTTTGCCAAACGACCATCGCTGCATATTGTTAACAATATGCATTCAGTTATTCGCTTATTTAGCTTTTATGCATGCTTTTGGCCCTGAATTACGGCTATTCGATTTTGCGATATGTGAGCCATTTTGCAGGGGTAAAACATAGCTTGAAGGGCGTTTTATTTGCCAAAATAGCTAAGTGACGTAGATCTCAAAAGCTTAATTAAGCACCACTTAGACAAAAGTGTAAATTTTATTATTAACAATAACTATAACAGTGTTATGAAAGCGTAAAAGTTAATTAACCTCTTTAAATGTATGGAGAATGTGGCCTGTAGCTATATTAATTGATTCTTAATATCTTCGCAGATTTAGGATGTTTGTTATAAAAATGGCTTCAAGCTTTTAAAACAGACACAATTTTCATGGCGAGTCGGTGATATTTGGGGTAAAATGCGCGCGACCAGCGTGATTTTGATCGCATTTTGGCGATAAATTAGCGCTAGCTCAACACGAATTAGAGGTTTGTTTAAAACTTGTGTGTTTAGCAGGAACGCGGCGCATTGTCTTTCCTTCATAACGTAGTGCTTGTGGATATGATTACAATAAAGAAAGGATTGGACCTGCCTATTGCAGGTGGGCCAGAGCAAGTTATCCATGATGGTAATACCATCAAACATGTAGCTATTTTGGGTGAAGAGTATATTGGCTTACGTCCTACCATGAAAATTAAGGTGGGAGATAAAGTTAAAAAAGGTCAGGTTCTTTTTGAAGATAAAAAAAACCTTGGCGTGATATACACAGCTTCAGCAAGTGGCACAATTTCCGAAGTTAACCGGGGCGCTCAGCGTGTTCTGCAGTCTGTTGTTATAGAAGTGGAAGGAGATGACAGTATCTCTTTTGCTAAATATGACGCCACTGCTATCGACACGCTAGAGTCACAGCAAGTACGTGACAACCTGATCCAATCAGGCTTGTGGACTGCTTTGCGTACGCGTCCTTTCAGTAAAGTACCAGGCGTTGATGCAACTGCCGCTGGTATTTTCGTCACCGCTATTGATACTCAACCATTGGCAGCAGACCCTGCTGTCGTGATTGCAGAGCATAAAGCTGACTTTGAAAACGGCTTAAAGCTACTTTCTAAGTTAACTGAAGGTAAGGTTTACCTTTGTAAAGCACCAGGCGCTGATATTCCAGCGGCTAATGCTCAGGTTGAAGAATTTGCTGGTCTGCATCCTGCTGGATTGCCAGGCACACACATTCACAACCTATTACCAGCTTCTGCTACGAGAACAGTTTGGCACATCAACTACCAAGACGTAATTGCGTTTGGTCAGTTGTTTACAACCGGTGAGATTAACGCTCAGCGTGTTGTTGCTATTGGCGGACCTAAGGCTGCTAAGCCTCGTTTAGTTCGCACTCAATTAGGCGCTTCTATGGCGCAACTAGTTGAAGGCGAAGTTGCTGATGGTACTGTTCGTTCTATCTCAGGCTCTGTTTTAAACGGCCGTAATGCGATGGGGCCTCATGCTTATCTTGGTCGTTACCATAGCCAAGTGAGCTTGTTAGAAGAAGGCACTGAAAAAGAACTATTTGGTTGGGCAATGCCTGGTGCAAATAAGTTCTCTATTACTCGTGCATTCCTTGGGCACCTTTCATCTTCTCGTCTATTTAACATGACTACGAGTACTGGTGGTAGTGACCGTGCAATGGTGCCAATTGGTAACTATGAGCGCGTGATGCCGCTAGATATTCTGCCAACTATGTTACTTCGTGATCTGGTTTCTGGTGATTACGACGGCGCAGCTACATTAGGGGCGCTTGAGCTAGATGAAGAAGACTTGGCACTGTGTACTTTCGTATGTCCTGGTAAATATGACTACGCGTCATATCTACGTGACTGCTTAGATACGATTCTGAGGGAAGGCTAATGGGCTTAAAACAGTTTTTCGAAAATATTGAACCGCAATTTGAAAAAGGCGGTAAATATGAGAAGTTTTATGCACTTTTTGAAGCTGCATATACTGTCTTTTATACGCCAGGTTATGTGAACAAGGGTCGTACCCATGTTCGTGATAACTTGGACCTAAAGCGTATGATGATTACGGTTTGGGCATGTACATTCCCGGCAATGTTTTTGGGTATGTTCAACGTCGGCTTACAAGCACAAGACGCTTTAGCTGCTGGCTTTGCTACTCCTGATACTTGGCAGGTAGCACTTTTCGGTATGTTTGGTACTGAGTTGACTGCAGATTCGGGGGTTGCCGCATTAATGTGGTATGGCGCCTGTTGGTTCTTACCCATATACGCTGTGACATTCGCTGTCGGTGGTATTTGGGAAGTGCTATTTGCATCAGTACGTGGGCATGAAGTTAACGAAGGTTTCTTTGTTACCTCAATCCTTTTCGCATTAACACTACCTGCAACAATTCCTTTATGGATGGTTGCACTAGGTATTACCTTCGGTGTTGTTGTTGCGAAAGAGATCTTTGGTGGTACAGGCCGTAACTTCCTAAACCCAGCACTAGCTGGTCGTGCATTCCTATTCTTCGCTTACCCGCTAAATATGTCTGGTGACACCACTTGGGTTGTTGCTGACGGCTACTCTGGTGCTACGGCACTGAGCCAAGCGGCACAAGGCACACTAGAATACGGTTTAACTCAAGACTGGTGGAATGCATTCTTCGGTTTCATTCCGGGTTCAGTTGGTGAAGTGTCTACACTAGCTATCTTGATTGGTGGTGCAGTTATCATCTACACCCGTATCGCATCATGGCGCATCGTAAGTGGTGTAATGGTCGGTATGATTGCCGTTTCTTACCTACTTAACTTTATCGGTAGCGATACTAACCCAATGTTTGCTATGCCTTGGTACTGGCACCTTGTTTTAGGTGGCTTTGCATTCGGTATGATGTTTATGGCGACAGACCCAGTTTCGGCGTCTTTCACTAATAATGCAAAATGGGCTTACGGTATTCTTATCGGTGCTATGGCAGTATTCATTCGCGTTATCAACCCTGCGTTCCCAGAAGGCATGATGTTGGCTATCTTGTTCGCGAATCTATTTGCTCCATTATTTGACCATTTCGTGGTTCAGTCGAATATTAAGCGGAGGATTGCACGTGGCTAGTAATAAAGATTCTTTCGGAAGAACACTATTTGTTGTTGTTGGTTTGTGTTTCATCTGCTCAATGTTCGTTTCGACGGCAGCAGTATTGTTGAAACCAACTCAGCAAGAAAACAAACTTCTTGATAAGCAAAAGTACATTCTAGAAGCTGCTGGTCTTATCAACCCTCGCGAAGGAAAAGTTGAAAAGTCTACAATTTTGTCAACATACGATAAGTATGTTGAAGCTAAGTTAGTTGACCTTAAAACTGGTGATTTTGTAGAAGGTGATGCCAACACTTTTGATACCGAAAAAGCAGCACGTACTCCAGCAACATCGTTTGTGCCACAAAATGACATTGCGTCAGTTAAACGTGTAGCAAATAAAGCCGTTGTATATTTAGTACATGATGACAATAAGCAGCTACAAACAGTGATTATTCCTGTTAAAGGTTACGGCTTATGGTCAACGATGTTTGCTTTCTTAGCGGTTGAGCCAGACTTGAACACGATTCGTAGTTTGGTTTACTACAGCTTCACTGGCTCTGGTGAAACTCCAGGTCTAGGTGGTGAAGTTCAAAACCCACAGTGGATCGCGAAGTGGACTGGTAAGAAGCTATATAACGACAAGGGTGAACTTGCGATTAGCGTAACGAAAAACCCTGCTGTAGCTGCTTCTCCATACGGTGTTGATGCATTGTCTGGTGCAACGCTTACTGGTAACGGTGTACAAAACTCACTTGAATTTTGGTTAGGTGAAGAAGGTTTTGCACGCTTTATCGAAAAGGCTCGCAATGGAGGGCTTAGCTAATGGCTGATGCTAAAGAACTTAAATCGGTTCTCATAGGACCTATTGTCAGCAACAACCCAATTGCTCTACAGATTTTGGGTGTATGTAGTGCCTTGGCTGTAACCAGTAAAATGGAAACCGCTTTGGTAATGACAATCGCACTTACTGCTGTATGTGCTTTGTCTAACCTATTTATCTCGCTGATCCGTAACCACATTCCAAGCAGTGTACGTATTATCGTGCAGATGACGATTATTGCGTCGCTAGTAATCGTGGTTGACCAAGTACTGCAAGCTTACGCTTACGATGTTGCAAAGCAGCTTTCTGTATTCGTTGGTTTGATTATTACTAACTGTATCGTAATGGGCCGTGCTGAGGCTTATGCGATGAAGACTCCTCCTATGATGAGCTTTATGGATGGTATCGGTAATGGCTTAGGCTACGGTGCAATCTTGTTATCAGTTGGCTTCGTACGTGAATTATTCGGTAATGGTTCACTATTTGGCATTGAAATCTTAAGCAAGATTTCAGACGGTGGCTGGTATCAGCCTAATGGCCTATTGCTGCTTCCTCCTAGTGCGTTCTTCCTGATCGGTGCATTGATCTGGATTATTCGTGTGATGAAGCCTGAGCAAGTTGAAGCGAAAGGATAAGCATAATGGAACATTATATTAGTCTATTAATCCGTTCTGTTTTCATTGAAAACATGGCGCTATCCTTTTTCCTTGGTATGTGTACTTTCCTAGCGGTATCTAAGAAAGTAAAAACAGCCATGGGTCTAGGTGTTGCAGTTATCGTTGTACTGGCGATTTCAGTACCAGTTAACCAAATCATCTATCAAAGTATTCTTGCTCCAGGCGCATTAGCTTGGGCAGGTGTTCCAGATGCTGACTTGAGCTTCTTGAAGTTCATCACCTTTATCGGTGTGATTGCAGCTTTGGTTCAAATCCTTGAAATGACATTGGATAAGTATTTCCCACCACTTTATAACGCGTTGGGGATCTTCCTACCACTTATCACTGTAAACTGCGCAATTTTCGGTGCGGTATCTTTCATGGTTGAGCGTGATTACAACCTAGGTGAAAGTTTAGTGTTTGGTATTGGTTCTGGTATCGGTTGGGCGTTAGCACTTGTGCTACTTGCTGGTATCCGTGAAAAGTTAAAATATGCTGATGTTCCTGATGGGCTTCGCGGCTTAGGTATTACCTTTGTTACCGCTGGTTTGATGGCTCTAGGTTTCATGTCGTTCTCAGGTGTGTCTCTGTAAAGAGGCACCATAACGACGTCTTAATTTGAACCTTTAAGGATAAGTTAATGGGTATTCTTGAATCTACACCAATCGATGTATATCTCGGTGTGAGTATGTTTACCGCAATCGTATTGGTCTTGGTATTAGTGATTTTATTCGCTAAATCAAAGCTAGTAGCAAGCGGTGACGTCACAATCGGCATCAACGATGATGCAGATAAAGCAATTAAAACTGCAGCTGGTGGGAAGCTACTGGGCGCACTAGCAGAAAGCGGTATCTTCGTATCGTCTGCTTGTGGCGGCGGTGGTACTTGTGGTCAGTGTAAAGTACACGTTAAGTCAGGTGGCGGAGATATTTTGCCAACTGAAATGGACCATATCAGCAAAGGTGAAGCTCGTGGCGGTTGTCGTTTATCTTGTCAGGTAAACGTAAAAACTGACATGGAGATTGAACTAGAAGAAGAGATCTTTGGTGTTAAGAAGTGGGAATGTGAAGTTATCTCTAACGATAATAAAGCCACTTTCATTAAAGAACTTAAGCTTGGTATTCCTGATGGCGAATCAGTGCCTTTCCGCGCTGGTGGTTACATTCAGATTGAAGCGCCTGCTCACCATGTTAAGTATGCGGACTTTGATGTTCCTGCAGAATACCGTGGTGACTGGGAACACTTTGGATTCTTTAACCTAGAATCGAAAGTTGATGATGAAACAATCCGTGCATATTCAATGGCGAACTATCCTGAAGAGGAAGGTATCATCATGTTAAACGTGCGTATTGCGACTCCACCACCACGCAATTTAACTTTGCCTTGTGGTAAGATGTCTTCGTACATCTGGAGCTTAAAAGCGGGTGATAAAGTGACTATTTCAGGTCCATTTGGTGAGTTCTTCGCTAAAGAGACTGATGCTGAAATGGTATTCATCGGTGGTGGTGCAGGTATGGCACCTATGCGTTCACACATTTTCGACCAATTGAAGCGTCTTAAGTCTCAACGTAAGATGAGCTTCTGGTACGGTGCGCGTTCTAGTCGTGAAATGTTCTATGTAGAAGATTTCGATGGCCTAGCGGCAGACAATAGTAACTTCCAATGGCATGTTGCACTGTCTGATCCTCAGCCAGAAGATAACTGGGATGGTTACACTGGCTTTATCCATAACGTATTGTACGAAAACTACTTACGTGACCATGAAGCGCCAGAAGATTGTGAGTATTACATGTGTGGCCCACCAATGATGAACGCTGCTGTAATCGGTATGCTTAAAGATCTTGGTGTCGAAGATGAAAACATCCTATTGGATGACTTCGGTGGCTAACCCTTCTCTTATTGGAGATCTAGGTCAATATGTTTAAGACCTTAGTAAATTGGCTGGCCCTTATCGGGTTAGCCTTTTTTATTTCAGCGTGTACTAAACAAGCTGAAGTGATTTCACTGTCTGGCAACACTATGGGCACGACTTACCACATTAAAGTCGTACCTAATGAAAGAATGCCAGATGTTCAGTTACTGCAAGCAGAGATCGATCTAGCCTTAGAGAAGGTTAACGATCAAATGTCGACTTATCGACCAAATTCAGAGTTATCTAAGTTTAACCAGATGACGCGTAATGAAAATGTTGAAGTGTCGGCTGATACTGCCAAGGTAATTGCTGAAGGATTAGCACTATATAAAACCACTGATGGCGCCCTCGATATTACATTAGGTCCATTAGTTAACTTGTGGGGCTTTGGCCCAGACAAAAGACCAACTCAAATTCCGACTCAGCAAGAGATTGATGAGGCAAGACAGCGTACAGGAATTGAGGCAATCGTTTTAGACGGTAATAAGATCAGTAAGCTTAACCCTGATATTTATGTCGATCTATCTTCGATTGCAAAAGGTTTTGGTGTTGATAAAATAGCCGCCTTGTTAGATAAGTATCAACCAGTGGGTTACTTGGTTGAAATTGGCGGAGAGATCAGTCTGCGCGGTACTAAGGCCGACGGTTCACCATGGCGCATTGCGATTGAGAAGCCTGGTAACAGCGGCAATGGTATACAGCAAGTTATTGCACCAAATAACATGGCGATGGCGACATCTGGCGATTATCGTAATTATTACGAAGAAGATGGTAAACGTTTTTCGCACTTGATTGACCCACGTACAGGGTACCCGATAAACCACAGATTAGCGTCTGTTACCGTCTTGCATAAAGAGTCTATGATTGCAGATGGATACGCAACTGCTATGATGGTTCTAGGTACTCAAGCATCACTAGAACTTGCTAAACGTGAGCATCTAGCGATAATGCTTATTGAAAAGCAAGATGATGGCTTTAAAGTTTTCTATAGTGAAGCTTTCAAACCTTTCGTTACTCAGTAGTTGGAGTCGAATATGAGCAATTTTATTGCGGCTTTTGTCGTATTAATCGGATTCTTTTTATTAATGTCGATAGGCTATTTAGTCAAACGACAAGCTGTCGCTGGCAGTTGCGGTGGCCTAGGTGCACTTGGTATTGAAAAGGCATGTGATTGTGATGATCCATGTGATAAGCGTAAAGCACGTATGGCAGAACAAGAACGCAAAGAAAAGTTAGCGCAAAACCGTATTATCTAATTTTGCATAACTAGCGACAATTAAGGCTCCTTTTTAGGAGCCTTTTTTATATCATTTTTTACTAAAACCCACCTTTATTGCAGCATCTACTAATATATACTCGGTCACGTGTTGTAAAAGCCCTCACGGTTTATAGCCTTCCAATAGGCTAATCGCCTAGTTTAACTGGATAAAAAGACACTTTACGCCGACTTGCTTTTAGTTGGGAATTGAAGCGCTAATGAGAATGGTTATCTTTATTAAGGCTTTGAAATATAAAGTTTATTTGTGTTTGGTTGTTTTTTGTTCTAGGTTGTTAATATTGATATAGATCAATTTAACTAAGGACAAACAAATGAAAGGACAACCTAAGGTCATTAGTCAGCTAAACAAAGTGCTGACCAGCGAGCTTACTGCCATCAACCAATACTTTTTACATGCGCGCATGTTTAAAAATTGGGGACTAGGAGAGCTTAATGAAAAGGCCTACAAAAAATCCATTCAGGATATGAAGCACGCCGATAAAATTATCGAACGTGTATTGTTCCTAGAAGGCTTACCCAATCTGCAACAGCTAGACAAATTGCGCATAGGCGAGCATAGCCAAGAGATGCTCGAGTGTGACAAGGTAATGCTTGAAGAAGAGCTGGTTGTGCTGCGCGAAGCTATTGCCTTGTGTGAGTCTGAAGCCGACTATGTTAGTCGCGATATTTTAGAAGATCTGCTTGAAGATGAAGAAGAGCACCTAGACTGGCTAGAAGCACAGTTAGAGCTGATCTCACTAACAGGTATGCAGAACTACTTACAATCTAAAATGGACTAATCGGAGGCTATTATGAAAGGTAACAAAGAAGTCATTGATACACTCAATAAATTGCTGACCGGCGAGTTATCAGCTATGGATCAGTATTTTGTTCACGGATTAATGTACGAAGACTGGGGATTGAATGAGCTGCATGAACGCATTTCCCATGAAAGTGACGATGAACGTGAACACGCTAAAAAGCTTGTTCAGCGTATTTTGTTTTTGGAAGGCACTCCAGATGTTGCTAGCCGTGAGCCACTCAATATTGGTAAAGATACCGAACAGATGCTGAAAAACGATCTCGCTTATGAATATCAAGTCGCTGATAACCTACGCAGTGCAATCGCGCTGTGCGAGGCAAAGCAAGATTATGAAACCCGTGAGATCTTAGAAGTCTTACTCGAGGAGACTGAGTCTGATCACATGTACTGGCTTGAAAAGCAGTTAGGCCTGATAGACAAAGTTGGTTTAGCTAATTACTTGCAAAGCAAGATGTAGTTTTTTGGCTCTAATTCATTCACAAAAGGCGCTTAATGCGCCTTTTGACATTATAAGAGCACGCTGGCAAAAAGTCCCTACCAGTTAAAAATTCTTGTCTATACTTTGAATATTGAAAAGGAGCCGATTCAATAGTCGCTGTACAGCAAGTATTCAGCTAGGCGGACCTATCCTATATAGGTCGTTTTAAATTGAGTCGAAATTTGATTGTTAGTGCTTAACTCGTGGACGTACTTTAGTTAACTGGTATCAGGGGGAGCATATGATTAATGTTGTTAAAGCCAATGCTGCTCGCCTGAGTCGAGAAAGCCAGTTTCAAGTGGAGTTTTTATTAGAATGCATTGAGCGCTACGAGCAACAACAGGCATTGCTCCAGAGTAACAGTAAGCCTAGTGCGCAACCTGCCATTAACACCATCACACCGAGATCTGTGCTTACCCGTGAAGAGTTAGCCATGCTAACAACCCTATTTTAACTGGGGTTACTCCCCTAGATCTTGGCCTTTATCTTTATTTTAGAACTAAATATTTACATATTATTTGTCGCACCTTAGTGGTAGCAACTTGAACTGATATTCCCTAAATGAATAGCCTATTATGTTGCTCTAGCTTATAGGTGTAATGAATTTGGCTTAATATTGGTTGCGGGTTAACCATTATTACTACTCTCTCCAACTGTACTTTTACTAACCTTGGCCATTCTGGCTAGATTAACTACTTTAATCTGTACTCTTTTCTGTTAGATTTGTGACTACCTGATAACGGAACCTACTTAAAAAAATAACAAAGAGGGGAGTCAATGCAGTGGTTTAAACGTTCATTGAGTATGCAGCTTGTTGTGACAATTGTTGGTGCACTTGCTGTGCTATTTACCGTGGTCGCGGTATTTCTGGTTAAAAATGAAAGTAGCAGTACCCGTCAGCAAATCGATAACGATCTCAGTAGTCTAGTTCAATTAAAGTCTACGGAAGTTCGTAGCTACTTTGAGGCTAAAGGCCAGCTCATTCATGCCATATTTGCCGATCCCACAGTTGTTAACTGGTTCAGCCAGTACAATGCGCGTTTAAGCGATCTCTCCCGCGATAAAGATTATCCATTAGTTGTTGAATATTTTAAGCACTTCTCTGATAAAGACAGCGATATTAAGTCTGTATTTTTTGGCTCGGCCAATACTTTTGAGTATTTCGATTTGAATGGTCGTTATAACGATAGTGAGTATTTTACGAATAAACGCCCATGGTGGCATGAGGCGATTGAGAAAGATGGCATGTTTGTTGGCGATCCAGCGGTTGATGCCAACGACGGTTCGATTTCTACAACAGTAAAAACCATTGTTAAAGATAAGTCTGGGCGATTTATTGGGATTGGCGGTATGGATATCTTGATTGATACCATAGGCAGCGAACTGCTAGCGCCGATTAAATACCAAGGTGAAGGTCAGGCATTTTTAACGACTGATGCAGGTAAGCTGGTTTATTTCCCTGGTTTTTCAGACAAGTTTCCACCGGGTTCTGAAGCAGCGAAAATTGATAGCCAATTTAAAGATTCACAAGGCTTTGCAGAGCTAAGTCGGCAAATGCAATCACAAAGCACGGGCTTTGCTGAAGTGATGTTTAAGGGCGAGTTACAACGAGTTATTTTTATTGATGTCGGCGGAGAGTATCCTGAGCAAAAATGGCACTTAGCCTTTATGTTACCAGTTGAGGTGATCGAAGCACCGGTTTCAGAAGCAATCGTTAATTCAATATTGCTGTCGATACTAATCATGGCGTTAGTGGGCATTACTGTCTGGGGGACTTTGTTACCGTTTAGAAAGCAGATCAATCAGTTGCTAGCCGCAATGGAAGATATTGCTGAAGGCGATAGCGATTTAGCTAAACGTATTGATATAAATCGTGAAGATGAATTGGGACAGCTTGGAGATGCGTTTAACCGTTTCGCGGCTAAAGTACAGGGAATGCTGCAAGAAACTCGTGAGCTAACACTGCAAGTAGAGCAAGGCGTAGCTGCGGCATCTGATGTCAGCTCTAGAGCGTTACAATCTGTAGCTCAGCAAAAGCATGAAATTGCTTCAGTCGCGACTGCGGCAACTGAAATGGCTCATACTAGCCAAGAGATGGCGGCAAGTGCGCAACGAGCGAGTGAGTTTGCCGATAAAGCCCAAACCCAATCTAATGAAGGTAGCCTGATTGTGGCACAAGCGACTCAAGGCATGCAGTCGTTATCAGTACAAGTTATTGAAGCCGCGAAGGTAGTTAAACAGCTTAGAACACGTTCAGAGCAGATTGGTGAAGTGCTTAATGTGATCCGCGGCATTGCCGAGCAAACTAATTTACTGGCGCTAAATGCGGCAATCGAGGCTGCTAGGGCGGGCGAGCAAGGACGTGGCTTTGCGGTTGTTGCCGATGAAGTAAGAACTCTAGCGTCACGCACTCAAGATTCAACAGCCAATATTCAAGAGATTATTCAAACCTTGCAGCTTAATGCTAACGAAGCGGAGCAAGTCATGGAAGCTGGAGTTGAACAGGCGAATATTGGCCAAGATCTTACCGCCAAAGTTGAAGTGGCATTAGGGGATATTACTGACGCGATTGAAGCTATTCAGCAGCAAACTATTGAAATCTCTGCCGCGGTAGGACAGCAAGCTGTTGTCGCAGAAGAAGTGGCCTGTAACATCGAAAATGTACGTACATTATCTGATGAATCACTCGCTGCAAGTGAGGCGCTATCGCATAACTTTGATGAGTTTACTCAGGTGAGCGAATCACTGGGTAACAACATTAAACAGTTTAAGATTTAGTATTTATCATTTGCTTATTGAAAGGAGCCATTTGGCTCCTTTTTTGTGGGTAGCAGGCTCTTTCTCAACCGTGAAAATGCGCTTTTTATTGTGCACTGTGTTTTTATACAGTATTATTGTTGGCGGAGGATATTGGCTTGCAAAAAATCATTCACGTTGACATGGATTGCTTTTACGCCGCAGTGGAAATGCGCGATTTTCCTGAATTAAGAGGGAAACCTATTGCCGTTGGTGGTCGCAGTGATCGCCGGGGGGTGATCAGCACCTGCAACTATGAGGCGCGTAAATTTGGTGTACGCTCAGCGATGGCATCGGCTTATGCCTTAAAGCTTTGTCCTGATTTGATCCTCGTTCCCGGACGTATGCAGGTCTATAAAGAGGTTTCTTGCCAAATCCGCGCTGTATTCGAGCGCTATACTGACTTAATTGAACCTCTGTCTCTTGATGAAGCTTATCTTGATGTTACTGATAGCGCGCATTGTAAAGGCTCTGCGACATTAATCGCTGAAGCAATCCGCGCCGATATACTGACTGAAACCGGGCTGACTGCTTCTGCAGGTATCGCCCCGGTCAAGTTTCTAGCCAAGATTGCATCTGATTTGAATAAACCTAATGGACAATATGTGATCCGCCCAGACATGATTGATGAGTTTGTAAAAACCTTACCACTGATAAAAATTCCCGGAGTGGGCAAGGTTACCGCTAAAAAGCTAGCTGACCTCGGTTTACACACTTGCAGCGATGTTCAAGCTTATCCAGAAGCAAAGCTCATCGAGCGTTTTGGTAAGTTTGGTGCGGTATTGATAGAGAGAGCAAAAGGTATAGATAAACGCGGTATTTCACCTAATCGTGAACGAAAATCAGTGGGTGTAGAAACCACATTAGCCAAAGACATTCATACCCTAGAGCAGTGCCGTGCAGTGATGCCACAGTTAATTCAAGAACTGGGTGTTAGAGTCAGTCGTGGTGCCAAAGATAGAGTGATCAATAAACAAGTTGTAAAGCTTAAGTTTGAAGACTTTAAACAGACAACCATTGAGCATCGTAGTGATGAGATCTCGGTGAACCTGTTTTATCAGTTACTTGAGCAGGCAATGGAGCGGCAGCATGAGCGCGGGATCCGCTTACTCGGTGTATCGGTTGGTCTCGCATCTAATCAAGTGAATGACAATAATGTAGATATCGACCAGTCACAGATGGACTTAGGTTTTTAATCTCTAATTTTTCGTCATATAAAAAAGGCCACTTATTGCTAGATTAATCAGCTAAGTGGCCTTGCATTATGTAAGGTATTTAAACCAATGGTTAGTCTTTAGCTGGAGTACGTTCAAGTACGGCTAACAGTAGCTTCCAGTATTGACCTACAGTGGTAATATTCACTTTTTCATCTGGGCTATGCGGATAACGAATCGTTGGGCCAATTGATACCATATCCATATCTGGATAAGGTTTCTTAAATAGACCACACTCAAGACCAGCATGGATCACCATGATCGTTGGCTCTTTGTTGTAGATGGCTTCGTAAGTTTCACGTACGCTTGCCATAACAGGTGAGCTATTATCTGGCTTCCAGCCTGGGTAAGCACCGCTAAATTCAACACCAGCGCCAGCAAGGTTGGCAAGTGAGGTTAATACCCCTTCAACTTCAGTGCGACCAGAATCAATCAATGAACGGATAAGGCATAGGATCTGTACATTTTCATTATCAGTACTGATAACACCAACGTTTAACGAAGTTTCAGTTACCCCCTCAACTTCATCACTCATGCGGATCACCCCGTTAGGACAAGCATTAAGCAGGTCAACTAAGATCTGCTGCGAGTCTTCACTCATCACTTGTTTTTCAGCTGGGATTTCGTCGAGAGTTAACACCGTCCCTGGATCTGCGATTGCCAGTTCTTCACGTACTAGCGCTTGGAACTCACCGATACGAGTTTGCAGTAGCTTTAGATTTTCTGGTGGTAGCATAAAGCTGATTTCAGCTTCACGTGGGATTGCATTACGCAGTGAACCACCAACAAATTGAGTGAGTTCGATAGCAAGCTCATCAGCATAGTCAAATAAGAAACGCGCTAAAAGCTTGTTGGCATTACCGCGGCCTAAATGAATGTTAACGCCTGAGTGGCCACCTTTAAGGCCTGAAATTGACAGTTTATAACTGGCATTTGTAGGCTCTGGCGATTGCCAAACCATAGGCACTGTTAGCTGGGCATCAACACCGCCAGCACAGCCCATGTAGATCTCACCTTCTTGCTCTGAGTCGGTATTGATTAAGATCTCAGCTTCAAGCATACCTGCTTCTAAACCGAAGGCGCCTGTCATGCCAGCTTCTTCATCAATGGTTAATAGTACTTCAAGTGGGCCATGAGGAATGTCATCGGCACCTAATACTGCAAGGGCTGATGCCATACCGATACCGTTATCAGCACCTAAGGTTGTACCTTTAGCTTTAACCCAGTCACCGTCGACATAAGCTTCGATTGGATCTTTTTCAAAGTCATGCACTTTATCGGCATTTTTTTGTGGCACCATATCAATATGAGCCTGCAACACTACAGTTTTACAGTGTTCCATACCTGCAGTTGCTGGCTTTTTGATAATAAGGTTACCCACCTTATCTTCAACAACGTCGAGTTGTTTGTCTTTAGCCCAAGCTTGAATATGGGCGCTTAGTGCCTGCTCATGTTTAGATGGATGTGGAATAGCACAAATTTGTTCGAACCATTGCCAAAGTGCTTGTGGTTGTAATTGACTTAGAGTGGTCACTTATAATCCCCTATTTTAATAAAATGCGCAGCAAAATTGGTTTAACTTAAGTGCGCTTGAGGCTTGAAATAGTCACAGTCTAACATAGTCTAAGTGCGCTGCGGAGTCGTTTACAGAGGCCGCAGTCTTAGCTTGTCAGCCTAAGTTTCCACTGACTTTTTCATGTTGCATAAAGTGATTGGTAATCGGAACATATTCGGGGAATAATGCGTTAGCAAATGAGTTGTTTTGCCACATAAACAAGCTGGCACGATGACAAAATAAAATATAAGAAGGAAAGGTTATGGGGTCAGTAAAGTTTGTTGATGTGTCAGAGCAAGATGCGATTTTTGAGGGTAATGGCTGGGATGCATTGGTTGTTGTCACCGCTGATGTGACATCGATTCAGCTTGATGAAGTAGCAATGTTGGCAAGCCATGGGCAAAAGGTCGATCAGCGTGTCGGTAAATCGGTAACCTTACTTTTTGCTCCGGGTATGGCTGGCGGAAGATTGATTATTGCACCTGTTAAACACGCAGATGATGACTACCAAGATGTGCGGATTTTTGCCGATGCGGCTCGCGAAGGGATTAAGGTTGCGAAAGAGGCGGGCGCTAAGAGGCCACTTTTACTTGTAGATAGTATCAACCAACAGCGTTATCAACATGCTCAGCACGTTGCAGCGCTTGCGTGTGGCCAAGCACTTTGGCAAGCACTAGAGCTAAGAGAAGCCGGTGGTGCAGATGAGCCATTAGAAGCAATTGGTATATTAAGTGGCAATAATGGCGCTGTGCTAACAGCTATTGAAGCAGGGCGAGTATTGGCTCGTGACTTATGCGGTACTGAACCTGAACGTATGTCAGCGCCTGCTTTTGCTGATTACTGTATTGATGCATTGCAAGACTCTGGTCTAGCAATGAGTGTAGTGGAAGATAGAGATATTCTAGAGCGTGACTACCCATTACTTTGCGCTGTTGGCCGTTCCTCTTTTGCTGTGCTTAGGCATCAACCACGGGTAGTTAAGCTTGAGTATGTTGGTGAAGGGGATATTGAAAAAACCTTCCTATTTGCAGGTAAAGGAGTGGTGTATGACACCGGCGGCGCTGATTTAAAAATCGCTGGTGGTATGGCGGGTATGAGCCGTGATAAAGGCGGAGCAGCTGCAGTTGCTGGGTTAATGAAAACCATTAGCTTACTTAAGCCTAAAGGTATAAGAGTCGTCGCAGAGTTAGGTTTAGTACGCAACAGCATTGGTAGTGAAGCGTTTGTAACAGATGAGATTATTACTGGCCATGCGGGCAAGCGTGTGCGTATCGGTAATACTGATGCCGAAGGGCGCTTAGTGCTGGCAGACTTGCTCTCACATCTACGTTTGAAGGCGGTTAATGCGGTTAAACCACAAATGTTCTCGGTCGCGACACTAACCGGCCATGTGGTGCGCTGTTATGGCGGTTATACCGCAGTGGTTGAAAATAGCGTGGCTAAGCAAGCAAATGTGGCTAACAGTATGCAGGCAAAAGCTTCAATATGGGGCGAGCCTATAGAGGTGAGCCAATTACGTCGCGATGACTTTAGTAAGATTGTCGACCCATCTGCAGCGGCTGATATGTTGTCATCGAATAATGCACCGTCATCGGTCACAGCTCGTGGGCATCAATATCCTGCAGCGTTCTTAATTGAAGCATCAGGTTTGAGTCAGCACGGCCTTAACGCTACAACGCCAATTGCCTATAGCCATATTGATATTGCTGGCAGCGCGACTGAAGGTCACCCACAATACGGTACGCCAACGGCTACTCCGTTAGTTGGACTATTTGCTTACATGACGGAACAATAGATTTCGAGCTATTGTTGAGCCTGTTTATCATTAAAACCGATACTGCTTCAGTGTCGGTTTTTTTTATTTAAAGCAGGTTTGTGGTGATCGAATAATATCGAAGGCTAATAAGTAATGTAATAAAATAACGTAAAATGCACTTTTCTGAGTTTTTTGAAGAAAAAGCTTGTAATAAAATTACAGTTATTTATAATTATCTTCGTCGGGTAAGCAATGGTGCTTATCGGCACTTAGTCTATCCAGGAAGGATAATTCTCCAAGGAATCGAGCGGCAAGTTGACTCTACAAGCCAAAGAACGGCTTTTACGAAAGTAGAGTATTAGGAATTCAACTTTGTTTGGAGTAATCATTATGTTTTTTAGTCACACTATTTATTCGCAAAGCGCTTGGTTAAATACAGATGTTTTGCGTGGCGGTTTATACGCCATGGCCTTTAAGGGCTAACCCTCCTTAGGTCGTATCAGTTTCCATCAACCTTTATTGCATCTTTTAGATGTTTATAGACCAAGTCGCAAATTGCTTTAGTTAGATTACTGAGCAGCTTGCCATTGATTATCGCTGGCGCGCTAACCAATTTCCGCTAGGAACACTTGAAATGTCTTGCCCACTCTTTGAGTGGGCTTTTTTTTAGCCAAATTTTATTAATAATCTTAATGCTTGCTGATTTTGGTTTTTTATTACCAATCATTTTGCTGTTGAGCTGTAGTTTTTTTGATCGGATTTGCTGTTTGTTTGTGAAATAAACATGGAAACCGCCGTTTAATGTGACGCCTGTCACTGTTGGTTGTTGTAAAATTACTCTTTACGCACTATTTGAGTATTTTTTAACACAAACTATTGTAATAAAATTACAGAAGGCTATAATTGTTTTCGTTGGTTAGGCATAGTCCTTCCAATACTTTAGTCTATCCAGGAAGGATAATTCTCCAAGGAACCGAGCGACAAGTTGCCTCGTTAAATTAGTTTGGCTCAACCCCATAAACTAATTTAATTTGAGATGCTTAATACAACTTTGCTTGGGAGTACAGACAATGTCTTATAGCGGACAAATGACGATTTATTGGCAAAACACTTGGTTGGATTCAAATGTTTTGCGCGGCGGTTTATACGCCATGGCTTTTAAGGGCTAACCTCCTTTTAAAGTGGTTCCATCATCCATCATCCATCAACCTTATAACACCCTTTGGGTGTGTTTAGACTCAAGTGGTATGTCGACCTTGTCGAATACCATTGATTAACGCTAGCGCGCTAACCGATTTCCTTTTGGAACACTTGAAATGTCTTAACCAGCTCCTTGAGCTGGTTTTTTTTTGCCTAGAATTTAATGGTTGCTAACGGTCACGGGGAGTAATAGTGAGGTTGCAGTGAATTGACCCTAGCAAGATTAAGCCGATTTCCTTTTTTACTCTTTATTCGAGATGCTTGAAACATGTCTCGCTAGCTTCTTGGGTTGGTTTTGGCGTGGTAGTTTATTGGCTGTTAAAAACAGACTAACTCAGTTGAATTAGTCTGTTTAGGAGCTTGAGGATTAAATCGTTACAGTAAACAGTTAACTGCGAGTGCTTTACACTTTCAAATCATCAAGCACACTCTTATGCAGATAATTCTTTGCGGACGATTGCTGCACCAGCGGTTAACGCATGAAGTTTAGCTGTTGCTATCTCGCGTGGTAATGGCCCCATACCGCAGTTAGTGCAAGGGTAAAGGTTTTCAGCGTCAACAAAATGCAATGCTTTTCGCAATGTATCGGCAACTTCCTCAGGCGTTTCAATAGTATTACTTGCGACATCAATTGCACCGACCATGACTTTTTTACCGCGGATCAGTTCTAGTAACTCAAGTGGTACGTGAGAGTTGTGGCATTCTAACGAGATAATATCGATGTTAGATTGTTGCAACTTAGGAAATACCTCTTCATATTGTCGCCACTCAGTACCTAAGGTTTTTTTCCAATCTGTATTGGCTTTAATGCCATAGCCGTAACAAATATGGACAACAGTTTGGCATGTTAACCCTTCGATGGCTCGCTCTAAGCAAGCAATTCCCCAATCATTCACTTCATCGAAAAAGACATTAAACGAAGGTTCATCAAACTGAATGATATCAACTCCGGCAGCCTCTAAATCTTTAGCTTCTTGATTGAGTATTTTGGCAAATTCCCAAGCGAGTTGTTCACGGCTTTGATAATGATCATCATAAAGGGTATCGATCATGGTCATTGGGCCGGGTAAAGCCCACTTTATGGGTTGCTTGGTTTGCTGACGTAGAAACTTAGCATCTTCTACAAAGACCGGTTTTTGTCGCGAAACAGCGCCCACAACCGTTGGGACACTGGCATCATATCGGTCACGAATTTTAACAGTTTTACGCTGTTCAAAATCAACACCGTTAAGATGCTCAATAAAGGTAGTAACAAAGTGCTGTCGTGTTTGCTCGCCATCACTAACTATATCTATCCCTGTGTGTAGCTGATCTTGTAATGACACACGCAAAGCATCTTGTTTTCCCTCGGTTAGCGCCGGTTCTTGGAGTTTCCAAGGTGACCAAAGGGTCTCTGGCTCTGCAAGCCAAGACGGTTTAGGTAGGCTGCCAGCTGTTGAAGTAGGTAATAACTTTTTCATAATAAATACCGCTATAACTTAAGGTTAAAAGGTGCAATCTGCCGACCATTGCTCAAGCACTATTTGATATGGCTTGATGAAGTGCTCTTCTGCGAACTTGCCTTGCTCAATTGCCAACTGGCTGCGTTCAGCTCGATCATAGACAATCTGAGTTAACGAATGATCTAGGTTTTTTAAGTTTGGTTGATAGCATTTTCCCGCCGCGGCATTAGCATTATAAATTTCTGGTCGGTATATTTTTTGGAAGGTCCCCATGGTGCTTATTGTGCTGATAAGCTCAAGATTGCTGTAATCATTAAGCAAATCACCGAAGAAATAAAAAGCTAAAGGGGCAACACTATTTGGTGGCATAAAGTAGCGAACTTGTAGGCCCATTTTTTTGAAATATTGTTCAGTTAATGAAGATTCATTAGGATGATATTCAACACCTAACACCGGATGTTGATTCTCCGTTCTATGATAGGTTTTATTATCAGAAACACTGAGACAGATCACCGGCGATTTATTAAAGTTTTGCTTATAAGTATTAGAATTAATAAAGCTCTTGAATAACTTTCCATGCAGCTCGCCGAAATCATTTGGAATACTAAACTGGGTTTTGCCCTTATTATGCTCTAAAAGCAATACACTGAAATCATAATCTCGAACATAGGATGAAAAGTTATTACCAACTATTCCTTCAATACGTTCGTTTGTTTGTTTATCAATAATATTGGTTTTTAATACTTCGATTGACGGGAATGTGTCTCCACCGCCATCAATATCCATATCAACAGAGATGATTTCTAGTTCTACAGAATAGCGTTCGCCAGTAGGATTATCCCAATGAGCTAAGGCGTTAAAGCTATTATCAATCATCTTCAATGCATTACGTAAGTTTTCTTGGCGGCTGTCGCCCCTAGCCAAGTTAGCAAAGTTAGTGGTGATACGAGTGCTGTTTGCAGGATGATAGTTCTCATCGAGGCTTACACTCTTAATAGTAAAGTTAAAGTCCTTATTCATCGTAATCTATGTCCTATGGTTTGAGGCTAAAGCTAAATGTTTTTCTTACGCTATTGACCTTTTTGACTGTTGGTACTTATTTGCCTTAGTTAGTTTTGTTTTTATTATTTGTTACTGACTAAGCGGCTAATAATTTAAAAGGGCTACATATGCTTAAGATTTCAATATCTGTTATACGTTGTTGTGCCTAATAGTCATAACGGGTTTATTTCACCTGCAACATGAGGGAAATTCATGGTCAATTTTGTTTGAATATTAATCTGTGGCTAAGTTATATTGACCGCCCCGAATTGAACATTGTTTGATTGTTTAATCCCCTAGCTAGAAAATGAGATTAATTGAATGAGTGAATTACTGTTATTGATAATATTTTGCGCTGTACTGGGTAGCGGCGTCGGATTTTTGGCTGGGCTGTTAGGGATTGGTGGGGGCTTAATTATTGTTCCAGTGCTGAGTAGTATTTTGCTTCACTTTAATATCCTACCTGCAGAGCAAGTGGTGGTAACAGCTATTGCAACATCATTAGCATCAATATTATTTACTTCAACATCTTCAGCTATTGCCCACCATAAAAACGGTAACGTTCCATGGGAACTGGCTCCTTGGGTAATGATTGGCGTTGCACTTGGTGCACTTATCAGCGGTTTTATCGCGGCATTATTGCCTGAGAAAATTGTACGTATTGTGTTTGCCGTTAGTGTGGTATTGATAGCATTTAAGATGCTTTACAGCAGCAAAAGTAACTCTATTGCAGAGCGACCTATGGCGGGCAAAGCTCTGTTAACTTTATTTACGACAATAATTGGCGGATTATCAGCCATGATAGGGATCGGTGGTGGGGCTCTATTGGTGCCAATGTTAACCTTTTTCTCCGTTGATATGAAAAAAGCCATTGGCTGTGCATCCGCCTGCGGAATAGTTATCGCTCTCTTTGGTTCTGTCGGGTATATCAGTTCTGGTAGTCGCTATTTAGCGCTTGAAGATGGGTTTGCCGGTTTTGTCTACTTACCAGCTCTACTCGGTATTGTATGTACTTCATGGTTTACTGCGCCTTTAGGGGCAAAAGCGACACAACATCTACCTGTTTCTTTGATTAAAAAAATCTTTGCGGCGTTATTGGTTGTGATTGCTGCAAAAATGGTTATTTCATAGATCGTCGGGTTCACGACGATAAAATGTCGCTGTTTCAGTCGATGCGGTTTTTATTTAGTTTGGTGCTGCTTTATGTCAAAAGGGGAAATGCCCCAAAGTCGGTTAGCCTTTGAATGAAGGCCGATTACATTTATTTTGGAATTGGTGTTACTAAGTAGAGTGTTTGAACTTGTAACTTCATAGCTATCAATCGCCTGCCGCGGGTGCTGGACAGGATGTCCGAATGTCGTGATCACATGGTCAATGATGTTCCCTACATCATAATGACATTTCCCATATCCCTATGGGTCAGATGTGAAGGAACGACCTTATGTGCAGATACTGCCTTGACACGCTATAAATACATCCTTGTAAGCTCGGCCATGACGTCCATGTCATTGACGGTCACGGCCGCATCTACACTTGATAATTGGTGTTCCATTTGAGGAGCCATGATTCGATATTTAACTGGGAAATGCCCCAAAATGTGTTACAAGCAATTGCTAATAGCATAAACATACCTAATGATTAGTAACAGAGTTAGAACTTATTCATACATAATAATGAAAATTGTTTTATCACCGTCAAGGTTAATTGTCGCGCAATAAGAGAGAGTGAAGTGTCTAAAAAAAATGGCGATGGCCGAGACTTTGAAATTGCTGCAAAAGTATTACGTCTGAAACATGATGGTTTTAGCCATACTCAAGTTGCTATAAAAGTATATGCGGGAGGAGATAATCAGGCGAGAAAGAGTGAAGTAGATAGCGAACGTTCAAGGGTTAAGAAAATTCTGAGGAAAGCAAAAAAGGTATATATCGATACCCCAGAAGGTAAAAATCAGACAGATTTAGCTAAAGAGTATGAATCTGAACTCAATTGTATTTTGATGGCTATGTTATGTGAATCCACAAACATTCAAGAGTATGACGCTATACCTAAGGATGGATATCTAAGCCTTGTTGATCTTGATGGCGGTCTATACGGGAATGCCAGACCAATGACTAAAACTGAGATTTTTGATGCGTTCAAAGCTATGGATGAAGAAACACAAGCATGTTTTGGTAAAAAATCAGAGAAGTAATGGTTTTGAGCTATAACGGCACCCCCTTCACAAACTCTCTTTGTGACATATTGGCCTCATACTTTAACTGCATGAGGCATAAGATACATGAATCTATTAATTGATATTCCAGAGCTAAAAAAATTCATCCGCACACTGTGGCGATGGATTCGTGATGGAAAAACTCAAAAATTGCTCAGGATTATTTATTGGTTAATTTCTGTATAACGAGTAACTAACCATTAAATATGCATGCTATTGGAAGATCTTATTCTATGGCTAGCTTGTAACCTTTAGTTCTTTTAGTTTGGAGAGAAATGGCTTGAATTTTGCCCCAACTATAGCCATTTCTTCTCGCCCAAAAATAGAAACCGAATAGGTGTCGATATGTTGAACACGCATTTTCACCTGTTTGGCATTTGCCATTTTGATGAAGTCCTCAATTGGCATAGCCATTCTACGAGTGGAATAGACTGAGCTCATATCACCGAAGCTGAGATTTTTTTCGGGATATTGAGTCAGATGACCTACAGTTATGGGGCTTGGTATGTCTTTGCCATCAATCTTAAAATCAGCCCCCATTATGTTCTCTATACCTGATATGCCTACAGTCAGAATTATTTCGCTTGGTATACTGCTTTTCCATTCAAAACCTAAGCCTGTTTGGTGGTCAGAGAAGCTACTATTAGCAGGGACTATCGGTTGCTTAATTATTAACGTGTCATCAAATCGATCTTTAGTTACTGAAAGGGAAGGAGTCATAGCGTCATTTATCGAGGTGCAGCCTGTCATGACTAGGAATAAGATCACAGTGAGAAAGGTTGATTTGGAAATATTCATATTTAACATTATGTTGGTATCAAGAGAGTCCAATTTTATCTTCAGAAAAGTGCTTAACAATAGTGTTTGCAGTATATGGGGCTGACAATATTCAAAAAATGAGACGAAAGTTCAGCTTTATCAAGATGTGCGGCGTCAGTGTAAACTGACGTTGCTTGCCTTACATTTACTAATCCCATGACCTACTTTGATAACTTTGCACTAAATGATTTTTGTCCAAAAGTGAGCTGGAAGCTCACGACCTTTTATCAAACGAAGTTTGATTGCTTCAACGCTTAGTTGTTAGACCCACTCTAACTTTCTCGTCGAAAACTCGACCGTTCCCAATTGTCATTAACAGCAAAACAATCAGCCCACTAAATCTGATTAAAACTGGCTTAAACTAAAATAAGCATCCTCCAGAGTTGTTAAACTCAAATGCAAACAGGTGTTTTAAAGCGCTAGCCTCTAGGGTGAACCCTCCGTATAATCGCTGCGGAATGTACTTTGCGGACAACTTTTGTACAGAGCTATATTCGTACTCTGTTAACTTAGACTCACGCTAAGTCAAACAATGATTGTTTGCCAACTCGAAAAGTCTTGCTTAGATTGGCAATGAATACACCCTATAAATCAATATAATAAAATTCAAGGGACTTAGTTCCATGTTAGAAAAACTATTCAAATTAAAACAGAATCAAACAACGCTAAAGCAAGAAGTGGTTGCAGGCTTAACCACTTTCTTGACCATGGCTTATATTATTTTCGTTAACCCTATGATGCTGGCCGATGCCGGAATGGATCACGGTGCGGTATTTGTTGCGACATGTTTAGCGGCGGCGATTGGCTGTTTGGTAATGGGGCTTGTCGCTAATTATCCAATTGCACTTGCACCAGGAATGGGACTTAACGCCTTTTTCACTTATACCGTAGTGGGTGAGATGGGTTACTCATGGGAGACTGCTTTAGGTGCTGTATTCCTATCTGGTATTTGCTTTTTGGTCTTATCGCTTGTGCGGATTCGCGAGTGGATAGTCAATAGTATTCCTATGTCATTAAGAGTCGGCATTGCTGCTGGTATTGGTTTATTTTTGGCGCTACTAGGCCTTAAAAGTGCAGGGATAGTGGTTACTAGCCCTGCAACTTTAGTAACTATGGGGGATATCACTGCTTTTCCTGCTGTGATGGCGGCACTAGGCTTCTTTTTGATTATTGCTATGGTGCATCACGGCATGAAATCAGCAGTGGTCATTAGCATTCTTGCGATTACACTGCTTGGGGTATTGTTCGGGGATGTTCAGTACCAAGGCATTGTGTCTGCGCCGCCATCAATTATGCCAGCATTTATGAAAATGGACCTATCTGGCGTGCTCGAAATCAGTATGCTCTCTGTGGTTTTTGCATTTCTATTTGTTGATCTGTTTGATACCTCAGGCACCTTAGTTGCGGTTGCCCAGCGCGGTGGTTTCTTGGATGATAAAGGTCGACTACCACGACTAAACCGTGCATTAACAGCAGACAGTACCGCAACGATTGCTGGCGCAATGCTTGGTACTTCAACCACAACTAGCTATGTAGAAAGTACAGCTGGTGTTAGCGCTGGTGGCCGTACAGGGTTAACAGCGGTTGTGGTTGGTTTATTGTTTATAGGTGCGCTGTTTATTTCACCGCTTGCGGGTATGGTGCCTGCTTATGCTACGGCGGGTACTTTGTTTTATGTGGCTATTTTGATGATGTCGGGTCTAGTGCAAGTTGAATGGGAAGATATTACTGAAGCTGCTCCTGTTGTGGTGGTGTGTATTTTAATGCCGCTGACTTTTTCTATCGCCACAGGGATTGCGATGGGCTTTATTTCATATGCAGTGATAAAGCTGATGAGTGGCCGTTATAAAGATTTAAGTATTGGTGTTGTGATTTTAGCGGCGCTATTTATCGCTAAATTCATTTATGGATAAAATTACTTAAGCTTATATGTTGGATAACACTAAAGTTATCGATGTAAGTTTTTCTGAGACAATTTTCGGCTCCAATATACGCTAAGTTAATCTCGATGAAACGCATAAAGAAAGCCACACTGAGTGTGGCTTTTCTGTTATATCTATTAAAAAATATCGCACTAAACTTAATGCTTGTGCTAATTCTTGCCTAAATAATATGAGATCTCGCTAAAACAGGTATTTTTTTTAGTTTCTTTGTTGGTGCTTACTACCATTTCAAACCTATATTGGGTATAAGGTTTTATTCAATGTAATTTAGTCAGCAAATAATGAACTTAAGTGAGATTGGCTACCGCCGTGTAGTGGTAAAATTGGGAACAAGTGTACTGACATCTGGCAGCTTGAAGTTAGATAGAGCACACATGGTTGAGTTGGCAAGACAAATGGCTTGCTTAATGAAAGCAGGCGTTGAAGTTGTATTATGTACTTCTGGAGCGATTGCTGCAGGTAAAGAGCACCTAAGTTACCCCAAACTCCCCGATACCATTGCAAGTAAACAGCTGCTTGCAGCCGTTGGTCAAAGCCAATTAATTCTTGCTTGGTCGCAACTATTCAGTATCTATGACCTACACGTAGGCCAGTTATTATTAACTCGCGCCGATCTGCATGATCGTGAACGTTACCTAAACGCTCGTGACTCACTTAATGCGTTACTTAATAATGGTATTATTCCAATTATTAACGAGAACGATGCCGTTGCAACTGCTGAAATTAAAGTTGGCGATAATGACAATTTATCGGCTCGTGCCGCGCTATTATGTGACGCCGATCTGCTGATCTTATTGACCGACCAAAAGGGCCTATTTGACGCTGATCCGCGTAAAAATCCAGATGCTAAGTTAATTACTGAAGTTCAGAAAATTGATGATAGTTTACGTATGCTTGCTGGTGGGGCTGTATCTGGTCTTGGCACTGGTGGTATGGCTACCAAGCTTGAAGCTGCAGATATTGCGCGCCGTGCAGGTATTGAAGTGGTTATTGCTTCTGGTCACCATAAAGATGTTATTCAAAATGTAGTGTGTAAAAAGCCAGTAGGTACTCACTTTACTGCGCTTGAACACCCATTGGAAAGTCGTAAACAGTGGATTTTAGCGGGTCCTAAAGCCCGTGGTCAGGTAGAGCTAGATGTTGGCGCTATTACTGCTGTTACAGAAAAGGGTAGAAGTTTACTTTCTAAAGGTATTATTAAGGTCAATGGTGAGTTTTTACGTGGTGATACCATTGAGTTAATTGATTCCAAAGGTAAGGTTTACGCTAAAGGTATGTCGCGCTATGGTTCTATCGATGTCGATAAGATTGCAGGTAAACATTCTGACAGCATTGAAGAAGTATTAGGGTACGATTACGGTGATGCGGTAGTGCATCGTAACGACATGGTTGTGCTGTAGGTTTTGTTATAAGCCATGAGCAAAAATGGGCCCGTTATCTGATAGACAGTTAATGGGCCATTTTATAACTGACGTTAATACCAATCAGCATTACCATTTTCTTGCCACTCTGGAGCGTTTTTGGCTGCTTACTTCTGCGTTGAATGAGCAGATCTAAAAAGCGCTCTGTGTAGATCAGATTCTTATTTTGATTGATATAAGCTGAGTATTGGGATTTTCAGTTAGTTTTTATTTGTTACTTATTGCATAAAATAGTCATTGCAAATTTTTAGCAAATAATCGTTTTTTTATTATGCGGCTTTAGCTTACTTAATATATCAGTATGTTGAGATAATATTACAGTCTAAAAGATAAGCATTATTAGATATACTTAAATCATCTTGTGAATTTTTATGCGTTTTTTGTAACTGGCTACCATTTGAGGGCTAGATTCGGTATAACGTTAATAAAATGTAACGCAAGTTAGTGGCAAAATGAATTTAAGTGAGATTGGCTACCGCAGAGTAGTGGTTAAATTAGGTACCAGTGTACTGACATCTGGCAGTTTAAAGTTAGATAAAGCACATATGGTTGAGCTTGCTAGGCAAATGGCTTGCTTAATTGAAGCTGGTGTTGAAGTGGTTTTATGTACGTCTGGCGCGATTGCTGCAGGTAAAGAGCACTTAGATTACCCTGATTTACCCGATACAATTGCCAGCAAGCAGATGCTTGCTGCTGTTGGTCAAAGTCAGCTTATCCTCGCTTGGTCACAGTTATTTAGTATTTATGGTTTACATGTCGGTCAGCTGTTATTAACTCAGGCAGATCTATATGATCGTGAGCGTTATCTTAATGCGCGTGACTATCTTAATGCTTTGTTAAAAAGTGGCATTATTCCGATAATTAATGAGAATGATGCTGTGGCCACGGTTGAGATAAAAGTCGGAGATAATGACAATTTGTCAGCAAGAGCGGCGTTACTTTGTGATGCTGATTTACTGATCTTATTAACCGATCAGAAAGGGTTGTTTGACGCTGATCCTCGCAAAAACTCAGATGCAAAGTTAATAACCGAAGTGGCAAGTATTGACGACAGTCTACGTATGCTCGCGGGTGGTGCGGTATCAGGGCTTGGTACTGGTGGGATGGCAACAAAACTGGAAGCGGCTGATATTGCCCGTCGCGCCGGCGTTGAGGTGGTTATTGCCTCCGGCCATCATAAAGATGTGATTCAAAATGTGGTGTGCAAAAAGCCAGTCGGCACCCACTTTAGTGCACTCGAACATCCGTTAGAGTGCCGAAAACAATGGATTTTAGCTGGGCCAAAAGTGCAAGGGCAAGTGATATTAGACCCGAGTGCAATCGCTGCAGTGACCAAAAAAGGCAGTAACTTACACTCAAAAGGAATTGTGGAAGTTAAAGGGCTATTTGAGCGCGGTGACACGATTGAGTTTACCGACGCTAAAGGCAAAGTTCATGGAAAAGGTATGAGCCGATATGGCTCAATTGATGTAGATAAAATTGTAGGCAAGCATTCTGAAAGTATTGAAGCTGTGCTTGGTTATGACTACGGTGATGCGATTATTCATCGTAACGACATGGTGGTGTTATGAACAACAACGAATACTTAACGGCTTTAGGCCAAAACGCTAAGCAAGCAAGTTATGCCTTAGCGAATTTATCTGGTCAGCAAAAAACAGCATTACTTCGCTGTATCGCAGCTAAACTAACTGCAGCAAAGGCAGAGATCGTCAGTGCTAACCAGCAAGATGTTGCTAACGCAAAAGACAATGGCTTATCTGATGCAATGATTGATCGCCTGTTACTCGATGAAACTCGTTTAATGGGGGTGATTAGCGATATCGATAATGTGATTGGATTAACCGATCCAGTCGGCAGCGAAATCGACAGTCGTTTACTCGATAACGGTTTACGTTTATCACGTCGTCGTGTGCCACTTGGCGTAATTGGTGTGATCTATGAAGCGCGTCCGAATGTAACGGTCGATATTGCCGTGTTAGCACTAAAAACCGGTAACGCGGTTATTCTGCGTGGTGGTAAGGAAACGCTAGCATCAAATAAGGCACTTTGTGAGGTTATTCGCAGCGCCATGGTTGAGCAAGGTTTGCCTGCTGACTGCGTACAGTTAATTGATAACCCTGACAGAAGCTTAGTATCAGGGCTATTAAAGCTTGATAAATACGTTGATATGATTGTGCCGCGTGGCGGACAAAATCTGCAGCGCCTATGTGCTGAGCAAGCCACTATCCCAGTTATTTTGGGCGGTATTGGTATTTGTCACATTTATGTTGATGTTGAAGCGAACCTAGAAAAAGCGATTGCAGTTATTGAAAACGCCAAAGTGCAACGTCCAACAGTGTGTAATGCGCTTGATACTGTGTTGATTAACCAAAGCCAAGCTCAGCAATTTATCCCTGTTTTAGCTAAACATCTTGCTCAATTGGGCGTGAGTTTTTATGGCTGTGAGCAAACCCAAACATTATTAACTGCTGAAGGGGTTGCTGTTAATCCTGCTAATGATGAGTCATTTGCAACTGAGTGGTTGTCACTAACACTAGGCGTAAAAGTCGTTGCCGATCTGGATGAAGCCGTTGCGCATATTCGTGCCTTCTCAAGTGGCCACTCAGAGTCAATTTTGACGGATAATATCCATACCGCGAGTGATTTTATGAATGCCGTCGATTCAGCCGCTGTTTATGTTAACGCAAGCACGCGTTTTACAGATGGTGGTGAGTTTGGTTTAGGTGCTGAAGTTGCTGTTAGCACGCAAAAGCTACATGCTCGCGGCCCTATGGGACTAGAAGCACTAACTACATACAAATGGTTAGCTTGGGGCGATTATACGGTTCGTTAATTGGAACTGTATTTTGCTCAAAAAATACCAAGCCGCTTAATGCGGCTTTTTTTATGTCTCTAACTTGGCTTAATTCGCTTAATGGGGAAAAGCTGGAAAAATTGTTAGATCAAAGCTAATCACTTGGTGAATGTAAATGGCTAAACAAATCGCGGCCATAGCGCTAGTGTAATACTTTAACGGCGCAATAAACTCACTCATTTGGGTAAAAAACTGATGTTGGTAATTGCTGCTTAGGTAAATTGATGGGATCAAAAAGAAGCAATAAAGGCAAGCAAAGTACCATGTAGATGAACGTGTCTGCTCTAGCTCATTGAGCAGTATCATCACCGCGCAAAGCATCGCGCCCATCCTAACGGCAGTAATGAATTTTGGCTGCTTAAAGAACAAAAATGACTGGGTTAGTTTACTATACATAACTAATATCCATTTGGTTACGTTGTCTTTTTATACCGCTATTGAGAGGGATTTACAAATAGCGACGAGTAAAATGTACATAAGTTGCAGTTTATTAATGCTGTCTTAATCGCCGCGCTATGCATTCACAGAGGTTTTAATCATAAAAAAAGCCGGCTTATTTAAGCCGGCTTTAAATTTATATTAGTTAGAGCTAGTGAGCTATACGCTTTTTAGTTCGCCACTGGCCAACTTTAGGCAGTACTTGCTGCAGTGCTAATGCGAGAATAATGAGACCAAGGCCAACATAAGTCGATTTCTCAATACTTTCTTGTAGTACCCAGGCGATAAAACCAATCGACATCACCGGGGTGATAAACACTAATGTACTGATACTGGCGGTGCGCTCGGCTTTCTTTAATGCTATTAACCACAGTACAAAAGTGACCCCCATTTCAAACAGGCCAACATACACACCAGCAGCTAGGGCTTTAAAGTCTAAGCTAGGTAAAGATTGAGTCATAAGTAAGGCAACAATAATAAACGGTAAGCCAACTAAAAAACTCAGCAATAGGCTGACAACAGGGTCACCTTTATCTTTAGTGTTCACAATCCAGTAAAGCGACCAAAGTAGGGTGCTGGTTAGTGCAAGAGCCACGCCGGTCATGCTTTCAAACTGAACGCCAGTAATGTTGCCTTTCGTCGCAATGAAAAACACCCCGCAATAAGCAACAAGAGCTGCTGTAATATCGCTTTTACGTAGTTTTTGCCCAAGTAGTGGTACAGAAAGCAGTGGCAATAAAATTGCCCAAGTGTAGTTGAGTGACAATGCTTGCTGAGCTGGCAGTAAGTCATAGGCTTTAAATAACACTAGATAATACAAGAACGGATTTAATAAACCGGTCTGCAAGTAAAACCAAGGCCGGTCAGTAAACTGCTGCTTGATTAGTGGCAACTTTTTTTGAGCAACTAAAATTGCGCCGAGGGCGACAATAGACGTCGTGACAGCTACAAAAACTAATTGCAATGGCGTGTAGTGAGCAAGTGCTAACTTAAATGCTGTGGCGACAGTGGACCATAAAAATATGGCTCCAATGCCGAAAGCATAAGCTTGATGGGATGATTTCAATGTTTACTTCTCTTACAGCGAGATAACGACTCAGCTCATTGTCAGAGTTTCTCCGCAATGTGCTACCTCATAGATTGCATGCATTATACGTTTTTGAGTGGTTTTGATACAACGCGCTAGATCAAATTAATCCACACTTCAGATAATTTTTATAATTCTCCCTTGTAATCATCTTAAACGTCCCAATATAGGGGGTAAGAGAAGATTTAGGGTGATAAAAAGACTTGAAAAACATTCGGTCTGTCCCCACTTCATAAACCAGATAACAAATTTAGTTTTTAAAAAAGTTTTTCGGAGGACTCCATGGGTAGAATTATTGGTATCGATTTAGGCACAACTAACTCTTGTGTTGCAGTATTAGATGGCGACAAAGCGCGCGTATTGGAGAATGCTGAAGGCGATCGTACTACACCCTCAATCATCGCATACACTGCTGATGAAACTTTAGTTGGTCAGTCTGCAAAGCGTCAGGCTGTTACAAACCCAACAAACACAGTATTTGCTATTAAGCGTCTTATCGGTCGTCGTTTTAAAGATGACGAAGTTCAACGTGACGTAGATATCATGCCATTCAAAATCATCGGCGCTGACAACGGCGACGCATGGGTTGAAGCTCAAGGCAAGAAAATGGCTCCACCACAAATCTCTGCTGAAATCTTAAAGAAGATGAAAAAGACTGCAGAAGATTACTTAGGTGAAGAAGTAACAGAAGCGGTTATTACTGTTCCTGCATACTTTAACGATTCACAACGTCAAGCAACTAAAGATGCGGGTCGTATCGCAGGTCTTGAAGTTAAGCGTATTATCAACGAGCCAACAGCTGCTGCACTAGCTTACGGTATCGATAAGAAGCAAGGCGACAACATCGTTGCAGTTTACGACTTAGGTGGTGGTACATTCGATATCTCTATCATCGAAATCGACAGCGTTGATGGCGAGCAAACTTTCGAAGTTCTTGCTACAAACGGTGACACTCACTTAGGTGGTGAAGACTTTGATAACCGTATGATCAAGTATCTTGCTGACGAGTTCAAAAAAGAGCAAGGTCTAGACCTACGTAACGATCCACTAGCTATGCAACGTCTAAAAGAAGCGGCAGAAAAAGCTAAGATCGAACTATCAAGCACTAGCCAAACTGAAGTTAACCTGCCATACATCACTGCTGATGCAACAGGTCCTAAGCACTTAGTGGTTAAAATCACTCGTGCAAAACTTGAGTCACTAGTTGAAGATTTGATCAAACGTTCTTTAGAGCCACTAAAAGTTGCTCTAGCTGATGCTGACCTATCTGTATCTGATGTTAACGAGGTAATCCTTGTTGGTGGTCAGACACGTATGCCTAAAGTACGTGAAGAAGTTTCTGCATTCTTCGGTAAAGAACTACGTCAAGACGTTAACCCAGACGAAGCGGTTGCTATCGGTGCTGCGGTTCAAGCGGGCGTACTATCTGGCGACGTTAAAGACGTATTGCTACTAGACGTTACTCCACTATCTCTAGGTATTGAGACTATGGGTAGCGTAATGACTAAGCTTATCGAGAAGAACACCACTATCCCGACTAAAGCTTCACAAACATTCTCGACTGCTGACGACAACCAAAGTGCTGTGACAATTCACGTACTTCAGGGTGAGCGTAAGCAATCAAGCGGTAACAAGTCTCTAGGTCAATTCAACCTAGAAGGTATCGAGCCAGCTCCACGTGGCATGCCACAAATTGAAGTTGCTTTCGACATCGATGCTGACGGTATCTTGCATGTATCTGCTACAGACAAGAAGACTGGTAAAGCACAAAACATCACTATTAAAGCCTCTTCAGGCCTAAGTGATGAAGAAGTTGAAGCTATGGTTCGTGATGCTGAAGCACACGCTGACGAAGATGCTAAATTCGAAGAGCTAGTAACTGCTCGTAACCAAGCTGATGGCATGGTTCACGGCACTAAGAAGCAAATCGAAGAAGCGGGCGAAGCGCTACCAAGCGACGAGAAAGAAAAAATTGAAGCTGCAATGGCTAACGTTGAAACTGCTGCTAAAGGCAATGACAAAGAAGCGATTGAAAAAGCAACTCAAGAGCTAATGGAAGCGTCTGCTAAGTTAATGGAAATCGCTCAAGCTAAAGCGCAAGCACAACAAGGTCAACCAGAAGGCGAAGCTAAAGCTGCTAAGCAAGATGACGACGTAGTTGACGCTGAGTTTGAAGAAGTTAAAGACGACAAAAAATAATGACGGGTAACTCCTAAATTATTGTAGCGGGCGTTACGAGGAAACTCTAACGCCCGTTTGTGCAACTTTAGCAAAGAAAATAAAACACTATGTCAAAGCGCGATTATTACGAAGTATTAGGTGTCGGACGTGACGCCAGCGAACGCGAAATTAAGAAAGCTTACAAGCGTTTAGCAATGAAATTCCACCCAGACCGTAATCCGGGTGATAAAGAAGCCGAAGCTAGCTTTAAAGAAGCTAAAGAAGCTTATGAAATTTTAACCGACGGCGATAAGAAAGCGGCATATGATCAGTTTGGTCATGCTGGCGTTGATCCAAACCGCGGCGGTGGTGGTTTCGGTGGCGGCGCCGATTTTGGTGACGTTTTCGGTGACGTATTTGGTGATATCTTCGGCGGTGGACGCCGTGGTGGTCAGCGCCAAGCGGCTCGCGGAAGTGATTTACGTTATAACCTTGAGCTGTCTCTTGAAGAAGCGGTGCGTGGTTTAACTAAAGAACTACGCATTCCTACGCTTGCAGCCTGTGATGTCTGTGATGGTAGCGGCGCTAAAAAAGGCACTACGCCAACAACTTGTGGCACCTGTCATGGTCAAGGCCAAGTACAAATGCGCCAAGGTTTCTTTGCGGTGCAGCAAGCTTGTCCAACCTGTCATGGCCGCGGCAAGATCATCAAAGATCCTTGTAATAAGTGTCATGGCGAAGGCCGTGTTGAAAAGAGCAAAACGCTTTCAGTTAAGATCCCAGCAGGTGTCGATACAGGCGATCGCATTCGTCTATCTGGCGAAGGTGAAGCGGGCGAGTATGGTGCTCCCCCTGGCGACCTATACGTACAAGTTAGCGTACGTGAACATGCTATTTTCCAGCGTGATGGCAACAACTTATATTGTGAAGTGCCAATTTCGTTCAGCAAGGCTGCATTAGGTGGCGAGATTGAAGTGCCAACACTTGATGGTAAAGTAAATCTTAAGATCCCAGCAGAAACCCAAACTGGTCGTATGTTCCGTATGCGCGGCAAGGGCGTTAAGTCTGTGCGTAGCCATGCTGTAGGTGATTTGCTATGTAAGGTTGTGATGGAAACACCCGTTAACCTTAACGAGCGTCAAAAAGAACTATTACGTGAATTTGAAGAGACACTAACAGGCCAATCAAAGAAACACAGCCCTAAAGCTGAAGGTTTCTTCGACGGTGTGAAGAAGTTTTTTCAAGATCTGAATAGCTAATTTTATTTCAAAGCGCTATCGCTGAAATTAAATTTATAAAACCTCGCAAAGCGAGGTTTTTTTATGGCAGAAAAAATTGCTCTTTAACTAATAGAAATCGGTATAACTTAATTGTGATATTGACTCTAGAGTCAAAAAGTAATGGAAGTTTGATAGAATCTTTTTAGAACCTAAATATTGGTCTAGCAATACAAAGGACTACCATTGATGAAAATCTTTCCACTATTACTTCTTTCTGTATTAATCACCTCGGGCTGCGCAACACATCAATCACCAACAGGACGTGGGCAAACGCTACTGTTTTCCACACAGGAGATGTCAACGCTTGGTGAGTCTTCATTTGCTCAGATCAAACAACAAGAAAAAGTCAGCCAAGATAAGGCGGTTAATGCCTATGTGAAATGTGTGGCAGATAGAGTGACCGATGCTTTACCGGATCAAAGCTTACCGTGGGAAGTGGTTGTATTTGAATCTGAACAAGTTAATGCCTTTGCGCTGCCTGGTGGCCATATTGGCGTATATACTGGCTTGCTTGATGTTGCTACAGACTCGGACCAACTTGCAACAGTGATAGGTCATGAAATTGCCCATGTGCTTGCCAACCACAGTAATGAGCAGGTATCGCGTGCACAAATGACCGGTGCAGGTATGCAGCTGGCTGATATTGCATTAGGTGCCGGTGGTATAGCTGATAAAGAACTCTACATGGCAGCGTTAGGTTTGGGTGTGCAGGTGGGCTACATATTACCCTATGGTCGCAGCCAAGAATCGGAAGCCGATATTATTGGGGTTGAACTGATGGCAAAGGCGGGTTTTGATCCCGCTGCAAGTGTCGAACTTTGGCAGAACATGTCAAAAGCAGGGGGGGAGCAGGGCCCAGAGCTACTTTCTACTCATCCATCTCATGGTCAACGTATTGCGCAATTGCAGCAAATGCAGGCAAAAGCACAGCCGTTATATCTGCTAAGCAAATCGAGTGTGAAAAATATTTGTCAAAGGCCAAAATAGCGACAGTTTTTAGGGCAATATCACAATAAATATGATAAAGTTGCGCGCGAAAATTCATTGAATCATTGAGAGTACAATCATTATGTCTGATAAGTTCAGTACAATTGAAGGTCAAGCAAGTTACGGTGTTGGTCGTCAACTTGGTGAGCAACTAGCTGCTAATTCGTTTGAAGGTATCGATATTTCAGCCGTTCAATTGGGTCTATCTGACGCATTCGAAGGTAAAGAAAGCGTTGTATCTATGCAAGATATGCAAATTGCATTCACTGAAATCAGCCAGCGTATCCAGAAAGTACAAGAAGAAGCTGCTGCAGCTGCATCTGAAGAAGGTGATAAGTACCTTGCTGACAACGGTGCGCGTGAAGGCGTTGTAACGCTAGAGTCTGGTCTACAGTACGAAATCATTACTGAAGGTAATGGTGACAAGCCTGGTTACGATTCTACAGTACGTACTCACTACCATGGTACTTTCATTTCTGGTGACGTGTTCGATAGCTCTGTTACTCGTGGTGAACCTGCTGAATTCCCAGTTTCTGGCGTTATCGCTGGTTGGACTGAAGCACTACAACTTATGCCTGTAGGTTCTAAGTGGAGACTATTCGTACCACAGCACCTTGCATACGGTGAGCGTGGCGCAGGTGCTGCGATCCCACCTTATTCAACTTTGGTATTCGAAGTTGAACTATTAGATATTATCTAAGTTAGACAATAAGCCTAAGTTAATACTTAGGCTTTTTTTTGACATTTGCAGGGAGTAACTGAGATGACTGAACGCGTAAGAGTGGCAATAACCGGCGGCAGCGGCCGTATGGGACGTACTCTTATTGAAGCGGCAAAACAAAATGAACTTATTTTGTTAGGTGCTGCGATTGAACGAGCGGGATCGACCCTAATGGGTGTCGATGCGGGTGAGCTTGCAGGTGTTGGTGCAATGAATGTAGCTATCACGGATTCACTCGATAAAGCGGTAGATGACTTTGATGTACTTATCGACTTTACTTCGCCTGAAGCGTCTGTAATTCACACCGACTGGTGTGCAAAACATGGCAAGGCAATCGTAATTGGTACCACCGGGTTTAATCATGCTCAAAAAGAGCAAATCTCAGCTTATGCCGATCAGGTGCCAATTGTGATGGCGCCGAACATGGCTGTTGGCGTTAACCTTATGTGGAAACTGCTTGAAGTTGCCGCAGAGGTGATGGGTCACTACAGCGATATTGAAATCATCGAAGGCCACCATAGATATAAAAAAGATGCACCGTCTGGCACTGCGCTTAAAATGGGCGAAGTGATTGCAGAAACCTTAGGTCGTGATTTAGAAAAATGCGCGGTTTATGGTCGTGAGGGCATTACGGGTGAACGTGACAGAGAAACCATAGGTTTTGCCACTGTACGTGCCGGTGACATTGTGGGTGAACATACTGCATTGTTTGCTGACATTGGTGAGCGCTTAGAGATCACTCATAAAGCATCAAGTCGAATGACCTTTGCTAACGGCGCCATGCGCGCTGCAACTTGGTTAGTTGATCAAAATGCTGGGCTTTATGATATGCAGCAAGTCTTAGGCTTGAAAGCATAATTATTTAAAACCGCTATTAGCGGTTTTTTTTTGCTAAAAAATTTTTTTGACAAATTTCTTACCTGTACTATAGACAGATTTTAATTTTACATATAAAATTGGCGGAATTTGTCAAAATTTTGCATTTTAGCGAAAGTTGGTATTTTAAAAACACATAAAAAACAATTAATTTCAATGATTTGGCTCTTTCCGGAGGTCGCGTTGACAAAGTCTGCCTTACTCGTACTTGAAGATGGAACCATTTTTTCTGGCACTGCTATCGGTGCTGAAGGGATGTCTGTTGGTGAAGTCGTATTTAACACTTCAATGACTGGTTACCAAGAAATTTTGACTGATCCATCATATTCACGTCAAATGGTCACCCTCACTTATCCACATATTGGTAATACTGGTACCAATGAAGAAGACACAGAATCTGATTCTGTTCATGCTTGTGGCCTTATCATTCGAGACTTGCCATTAGTGGCAAGTAACTTTCGAAATCAGCAATCTTTAAGCGATTATTTGATCGCTAACAACGTTGTTGGTATTGCTGATATCGATACCCGTAAATTAACTCGTATCCTACGCGAAAAAGGCGCCCAAGCCGGTTGTATCATGGTTGGTGATTTAGATGAAGCTAAAGCGCTAGCTGCAGCTAAAGCCTTCCCTGGTCTTAAAGGCATGGATTTAGCTAAAGAAGTTACAACAAATGAAACTTACTCATGGCGCAGCGGCAGCTGGCGTTTAGTTGGCGGTTTGCCATCTGACACTCCTGAAGCTGAACTAAAGTATAAAGTGGTTGCTTACGACTATGGTGTTAAGCGCAACATCCTACGTATGTTAGTTGACCGCGGTTGTGACGTAACAGTAGTTCCAGCTCAAACTCCTGCTAGCGAAGTGCTAGCGATGAATCCTGATGGGGTTTTCCTATCAAACGGTCCTGGCGACCCAGAGCCATGTGATTATGCTATTGCGGCGATTCAAGAGATCTTAAAGACTGATATTCCAGTTTTTGGTATCTGTTTGGGTCACCAGTTACTCGCGCTAGCTTCAGGTGCTAAAACACTGAAAATGAAGTTTGGTCACCATGGTGCTAACCACCCAGTGAGCAATATCGAGCAAGGTAATGTGATGATCACCAGCCAAAACCACGGTTTTGCCGCTGATGAAGCAACACTACCAGCCAACATTAAGGTGACGCATAAGTCACTGTTTGATGGCTCATTGCAAGGTATTCACCTAACTGATAAGCCAGCATTTAGTTTCCAAGGCCACCCTGAGGCGAGCCCTGGACCACATGATGCCGCGCCGTTATTCAATCATTTCATTGATTTGATTGAGTTGTACCGCAAAAACGCCAAGTAGTAACTTCATCCGGGAGAAGATTTAAGCAATGCCAAAACGTACAGATATAAAGAGTATTCTTATCCTAGGTGCTGGACCAATTGTGATTGGTCAAGCCTGTGAGTTTGACTACTCAGGCGCCCAAGCCTGTAAAGCCCTACGCGAAGAAGGCTACCGAGTTATTCTAGTTAACTCTAACCCTGCAACCATTATGACAGACCCTGAGATGGCCGATGCAACATACATCGAACCAATTCAGTGGGAAGTGGTACGCAACATTATTGCTAAAGAGCGTCCAGACGCGATTTTGCCAACAATGGGCGGCCAGACAGCACTTAACTGTGCACTTGAGCTTGAAAGCCGCGGCGTACTAAAAGAGTTTAATGTTGATATGATTGGCGCAACAGCTGATGCAATCGACAAAGCGGAAGACCGCAGCCGTTTCGACAAAGCAATGAAGTCGATTGGTCTTGAGTGTCCGCGTGCGGGTATCGCACATACTATGGAAGAAGCTTACGGCGTATTAGACCAAGTTGGTTTCCCATGTATTATTCGTCCGTCTTTCACCATGGGTGGCAGCGGCGGTGGTATCGCTTATAACAAAGAAGAGTTTGAGGATATCTGTTCTCAAGGTCTTGAGTTATCACCAACTAACGAACTGCTTATCGACGAATCTTTGATTGGTTGGAAAGAGTACGAGATGGAAGTGGTCCGTGACCGCAACGATAACTGTATTATTGTTTGTTCTATCGAAAACTTCGACCCAATGGGTGTTCACACTGGTGACTCAATCACTGTTGCGCCAGCGCAAACATTGACTGACAAAGAATACCAGTTGATGCGTAATGCATCGCTAGCAGTGCTACGTGAAATTGGTGTTGAAACCGGTGGTTCAAACGTTCAGTTTGGTATCAACCCGAAAGATGGCCGTATGGTTATCATCGAGATGAACCCACGTGTATCACGTTCATCTGCATTAGCATCAAAAGCAACAGGCTTCCCGATTGCTAAGATTGCAGCCAAGCTAGCGGTTGGTTTCACTCTTGATGAGCTAAGCAATGACATTACTGGCGGCGCAACACCTGCGTCATTTGAACCAGCAATCGATTACGTGGTAACTAAGGTTCCTCGCTTTAACTTCGAGAAGTTTGCGGGTGCAAACGATCGTCTAACCACACAGATGAAGTCTGTGGGTGAAGTAATGGCAATTGGTCGTACGTTCCAAGAGTCACTACAAAAAGCCCTTCGTGGTCTTGAAGTTGGTAAAAATGGTTTATGCCCACACATCGACCTGGCTGATAGCGAAGCGCTAACTCGCATTCGTCATGAGCTGAAAGAGCCAGGCGCAGACCGAATTTGGTACATTGCTGATGCATTCCGCGCTGGTCTTTCTGTTGAAGATATCTTTGGTCTAACTAACATCGATCCTTGGTTCCTTGTTCAGCTTGAAGATCTATTAAAGTCTGAAGCAGAAGTCGCTGAGAATGGCCTTGCTGGTCTAAATGAACACACATTACGTCAACTAAAGCGCAAAGGTTTCGCTGACTCTCGTTTAGCGGCACTGGCTGGTGTGAGCGAAAGTGAAGTACGTAAGCTACGTACTCGTTTTGAAATTCACCCTGTATACAAGCGCGTTGATACTTGTGCAGCTGAGTTCTCAACTGATACAGCTTACATGTACTCTACTTATGAAGAAGAGTGTGAAGCTAACCCGTCTAACCGTGACAAAATCATGGTACTAGGCGGTGGTCCAAACCGTATTGGTCAAGGTATTGAGTTTGACTACTGTTGTGTACACGCAGCGCTAGCGCTACGTGAAGACGGTTATGAAACCATCATGGTTAACTGTAACCCTGAAACGGTTTCTACCGACTATGACACATCAGACCGTTTGTACTTCGAATCAGTGACATTTGAAGACGTGCTTGAAATTGTACGTATTGAGAAGCCAAAAGGCGTTATCGTGCAGTACGGTGGTCAAACACCACTTAAACTTGCACGTGACCTAGAAGCTGCTGGTGTACCAATTATCGGTACTAGCCCTGATGCCATCGACCGCGCTGAAGACCGTGAGCGTTTCCAGCAAGCGATTGAACGTTTAGGCATGAAACAGCCTGAAAACGATACAGTAACCACAGTAGAAGGCGCGGTTATTTCAGCAGAGCGCATCGGTTATCCGCTAGTTGTTCGTCCATCTTATGTACTAGGTGGCCGCGCAATGGAAATCGTATATGACGAGCAAGACTTACGTCGCTACTTCAACGAAGCGGTAAGCGTATCTAATGCGTCTCCAGTATTACTAGATCACTTCTTGGATAACGCAATTGAAATCGACATCGATGCAGTATGTGATGGCGAGACCGTTGTGATTGGCTCAATCATGGAGCATATCGAGCAAGCGGGTGTTCACTCTGGTGACTCAGGTTGTTCACTGCCGCCATATAGCCTAAGCCAAGACATTCAAGACCGCATGCGTGAGCAAGTGGGGAAACTTGCAATGGAGCTAGGTGTAGTGGGTCTAATGAACGTACAGTTTGCGGTGAAGGATAACGAGATCTACATGATTGAAGTTAACCCTCGTGCAGCACGTACCGTGCCATTTGTATCGAAAGCGACAGGTGTGCCGCTAGCTAAAATCGCAGCACGTGTGATGGCTGGTCAAAGCCTTAAGTCACAGAACTTCACCGAAGAAGTTATTCCGCCATTCTACTCTGTAAAAGAAGTGGTATTGCCGTTTAACAAGTTCCCTGGTGTTGACCCTCTGCTTGGCCCTGAAATGCGTTCAACCGGTGAAGTAATGGGTGTGGGTGACACATTTGCTGAAGCCTATGCGAAAGCACAGCTTGGTGCGACATCAGAAGTACCTAAGTCTGGCCGCGCATTACTGTCTGTACGTAATAGCGATAAAGCACGTGTAGCTGATTTGGCCGCTCAATTAATTGAGCTTGGTTACCAAATTGACGCCACTCACGGTACTGCGGTTATCTTAGGCGAAGCGGGTATTAACCCACGTCTAGTAAACAAGGTACATGAAGGTCGTCCACACATTCTTGACCGTATTAAGAATGGTGAGTACACCTACATTGTTAACACGACTGAAGGTCGTAAGGCGATTGAAGACTCACGTCAGCTACGTCGTGGTGCACTGCGTTACAAAGTGAACTACACAACGACCTTGAATGCGGCATTTGCAACTTGTATGGCACACTCTGCGGATGACCGCTCGAATGTGACTTCAGTACAAGAACTGCATAAGCGCATTACCAAGTAAGTTAAGCGAAACTTGAAAATAAAGGCCGCTTTAAGCGGCCTTTTTTATTGTTTGTGGTTAATTGCTGCGATAGGGCAACTACGGAACAGACATTAAATAAATATTTATGCAGCTTTGCTAGCAACTAGGCTGAAGGTTGAGTAAGCTCTACTGTCTTGTTTCGCCATTTGAATCAAATATTGTATTGCTAGCTTGAGAGATAGCTAGATCGCGAGCAAGTACAGATTTGGGTGCATCGATTGCCCTCTGCGTTTACAATAACGTAATTCCACCAGATTTTACCTTGCCAACGATAAGTATTGAGCAAGGCCTGCTTTTGTTTTAAAGGAGACGAAAGAAGCTTATGAGTACGGTTCCAATGACCATTATCGGTGCTGAACAGCTACGTAAAGAATTAGATTATCTTAAGTTTGAGCGCCGTCCAAAGATTGCAGAAGCAATTGGTGAAGCGCGCGAGTTAGGTGACTTAAAAGAAAACGCTGAATACCATGCAGCTCGTGAAGAGCAAGGTTTATGCGAAGCGCGTGTTCGAGATATTGAAGGTAAGTTATCTCACGCGCAAATTATCGACGTAACCACTATGGCTAACAATGGCCGCGTGATCTTCGGCTCTACCGTTACTATTTTGAATGTAGATACAGACGAAGAAGTAACCTACCGCATTGTGGGTGAAGACGAAGCTAACATTAAAGAGAACCTGTTATCTGTTAGCTCACCGATTGCTCGTGGTCTAATTGGTAAAAACCTTGATGATGAAATCTCTATCGTAACGCCGGGTGGCACTAACGATTACGAAATCATTAAAGTTGATTACATCTAAATTTTGTAGCCTTGTTGTTTAATCGCTGCTTAGATGAAGATTCAAAAACCGCTTTTTAGCGGTTTTTTGTTTAATACCAATCAGTATAAACATTTAGTCACTCAGCGAGAGTTTAGCGGTTTTGAGGCAAGGCAACGAGTAAAGGGCATAGTTGTTCTACGTTCAAGCTCGTTAACACAGCATCAGAATCGCTAAAACTCGCCATTCTGGAGCGTTTTTGGCTGCCTACTTCTGCGTTGATTAGCTTTGTAAGGGAATAACCATTATTGCAGCTATTCGCCTTGAATTAGTTTGCCAAAAATCGCTCTGAGTAGATCAAATTCTTATACTGATTGGTATAACTGCGGGCTAAGCCGAATAAAAACAATTTAAGCGTTGGTAACACTAGACATCTGGGTATAGTATAGCGCCTATTGTAAAGAAAATTGAATTGGGTACCAGTGCAGTTATTTTGGCGGTTTGGATTAGTAATGTTGTTCATAGGGGGATTTTTCCTGTCACCTATGCAGGCAGCTGCGTCTGAACAAAACCAAAACCAGCAGCAAATTGTAACCAGTACAGAGCTTCAACAATCTAACCACTACTCAAATGATTTGCGCAGAGTCACTACAGAGTTAGCTTCAAAGGGGCTACCTGTTACGTTAAAAGAGCACCCTGCGAAACAATCAAGTGGTAACGACTCTGAGTATATTCAGGCTGTTTCACAACGCTTTATTAGTTTTTCACAGCATGATCCACAGCAAAGTCGGCCACAATATGAATTGGCGTTTGAGTTTTCATCACCACCGGTTCCTTCTTTCGCTATCGGTTATCGAGTTGATGTTAAACCCGCAGCTGATTGGGTGCTGCACGTCAATAGTTGTGCACATCGCCTTGCCGCCTGGAAAGAATCCAACCTGTTATACCGTTTCTCTCAAGCTAGAGCTTAGCTCCTCTTGATAAGCCCTAGGGTTTATCTCATTTCATTGTAAACAATACTGCTACCGAGATTGGCCTAGGCTATAGCGCCTTTATATAAGCTTTTATATGAATTTATGTTTAGCTGCTTATAAACCAATGCCTAAATCATCGACTTTATTTACATTGGCCTAGATAACACATGTTGGCTAATGCATTTAATGCGACGCTATTGCTAACCTGCTGCCTGTTAACAGCCTATTTTTAGGCGCTAAGGCTGTGGTATATAAACCAAGCTAGCACACTCGGTAACGAAAAATGAATAGCCTTTTAATGCGGCAGAGTCGTAATTATTCGGCTGTTCACCATCGCGTATTTAGTGAAGAGCAAAATATGAGAGAGCAAAATAAAGCAACAATTTTAAACCATTATTCAGCATGGAAGTATGTGCTGTTAGTGGTCACAATTACCGTAATGCTATTTAGTGCATTACCGACATTTTTTGGTGAAGATGCAGCGGTGCAGGTTGCGCCGGAAGCCGGGCTTAATGTTAACCCGCTGGAGCTGCATCAGTTATTAGTATCCCACGGCATAGATTTAAAGCGAATCGATCAGGCTCACGGGCAAACCACCGTTATTCTTGCTGACAATACACAGCAGACACAGCTTAAAACTTTGCTGAGTGAGCAAGTAAAAGATCCGTCTAAACTGACATTAACCTTAGCGCCAGCAGCACCAAACTGGCTGCTGTCTTTAGGTTTCAACCCTATAAAACTTGGACTCGATCTCCGCGGTGGAGTGCAGTTCTTACTAGATGTTGAGATTGAGCCCGTTTATAAGTTGCACAACAATGTTTTCGTCGAAGCGGTTCGCCAATTTGTGCGTCAAGACTCGTTGTTTGGAGTGAGTGTACAACAGCAAGTTGATGGCGGGGTGCATATCTCAGCTACTGATCTTAACCAACGCGCCGCTATTCGTGAGTTCATTAATAGCCAATATCCGAACTGGCAAATGTCTAATGCCGGCGACAAATCATTACAAGTTGTTTTGTCTGAGGCTGAAAAGCTCAACATTCGCGATTTGACCGTAAAGCAAAATCTGCAAATTATGCGCAGCCGTATTGAGCAATTAGGTATTACTGAAGCTGTGGTGCAGCGCCAAGGAGAGCACAGGATTCGTATTGAACTACCAGGAGTGCAAGACCCTGCAGCCGCTAAATCAGTAATAGGCGCTACCGCTAGCCTAGCTTTCTATCAAGTTAAGCAGCCTGGTTCAGTGAATGCGCAAACATTAACAGATGAGCACGGCCAACCAGTGTACGTTGCGAGACGTCCAGTTTTAGGTGGCGAGCATATTGTCGATGCTAGAGCGAGTCTTGGCGAAATGGGGTTGCCAGAAGTGGTTATCCACCTAGATAGAGAGGGGGGGGCGATGATGTCGGACTTCTCTCGTGACAACATAGGCAAACCTATGGCGACCTCCTATAGCGAATACAGTCGCGATGATGAGGGCACAATTCGACAAACAACAGAGGTGATTAGTGTTGCAACTATCCAATCGCAGTTAGGTGACCGATTCAGTATTACGGGGGCTGGGAATTACGCCGAGGCTCAGCAGTTAGCGCTTTTACTCAGAGCAGGCTCAATGACTGCGCCTGTCACCATAGTTGAAGAACGGACTATTGGACCGAGTTTAGGTGAAGAAAATATTACTAATGGTTTTTCTGCACTGGCATTAGGCATGGGCGTGACTTTGTTATTTATGGGACTTTGGTATCGCCGCCTTGGTTGGGTTGCCAACGTGGCACTTATGGCCAATATGATTTTAATTTTTGGCTTAATGGCACTGATCCCCGGCGCTGTTTTAACTTTACCTGGTATAGCTGGGTTAGTACTTACTGTTGGTATGGCAGTTGACACTAACGTACTTATCTTTGAGCGAATTAAAGATAAGCTCAAAGAGGGCAGAAGTTTCGCTCATGCCATCGATAGAGGTTTTGACAGTGCGTTTTCAACCATTGTTGATGCTAACTTCACCACTATGATCACCGCAGTTGTACTTTATGCCATTGGTAATGGGCCTATTCAAGGTTTTGCCTTGACCTTGGGACTTGGTTTATTGACCAGTATGTTTACTGGAATATTTGCCTCGAGAGCTCTGATCAACTGGGCTTATGGTCGTAACTTTAGTCGTAACGTGAAGGTGTAATATGAAACTCAATAATATAAGCAGTTTAAGCAAATTAACTAAAGCACGTTACCTGTCTAGTGTGTTTTCATTACTCATCATGCTGGCATCGATTGCGATTATTGTGGTCAATGGATTCAATTGGGGCCTTGATTTTACAGGTGGTATTGTTACTGAGGTCAAGTTAGACCCAAATATTAAAGCGGCGCAAATAAGTCAGGTACTTGGTAAAGATTCAGCTCAAGAAGTGAGTGTTATTTCGGCGGGAGAGCCGGGACGTTGGGTGCTCAGATACGCTAAAGTTGATAGCGCCGCTTCTGCTGATATTCAGGCTGTATTGGCGCCATTAACTGATAATGTTGAAGTGCTTAATTCGAGTATCGTTGGTCCGCAAATCGGTCAAGAGTTGGCTGAGCAAGGTGGACTTGCACTGCTGGCTGCAATGTTGTGTATTTTAGGCTATTTGAGTTTTCGCTTTGAATGGCGTCTGGCTAGCGGTGCATTATTGGCGCTATTTCATGATGTTATTTTTGTACTGGCATTTTTCTCGCTAACGCAGATGGAATTTAATTTAACCATCCTAGCGGCTGTACTGGCGATTTTAGGTTACTCGCTTAACGACTCAATCGTGATTGCTGACAGAGTTCGGGAGGTGCTTGTTGCAAAACCTAAGATGGCCATTGATGAAATTTGCAGTAGTGCAGTGAAGGCGACCTTCTCACGAACCATGGTGACCAGTGGCACCACGCTGTTTACTGTGGCTGCGCTGTGGATAATGGGCGGGGCCCCTTTGCAGGGATTTTCAATCGCTATGTTTCTGGGCATTATGATTGGTACAATTTCGTCAATTTCGGTAGGAACTTGCTTACCTGAGTATTTAAAGGTGAGTGCTGAACATTATAAAGTTGAACCGATTAGTGAAACGCCATAGTAAAAGCTTTAGGCAACATGAATAGATAAAAAAAGAACCGCTGACTGATCAGCGGTTCTTTTTATTCATCTTGCATTGACGGCTTTATTGATTAAAGCCGTGTTTGCGAATTACTTTGCCTTAGGCACAGCAATTTTCATTTCTTCAGACTGACGGAACAGTACTAAGACGTGACCGATAAGCTGTACTTTTTCAGCTTGAGTTTCACGTACAATGGCGTCTACGATAGCGTTTTTAAGCTCTCTGTCACCAGAGGCTACTTTCACTTTAATCAATTCATGATGAGAAAGTGCATTATCAATTTCAGCCAGTACTCCTTCAGTCAGGCCGTTGCCACCAAGCATCACTACAGGCTTGAGACTGTGCGCTAAGCCTTTTAAGTGCTGTTTTTGTTTGGTTGTTAAGTTCATTTATACCAACTTTATGCTGAGTTACTGTTGAAAACCCGCTATTCTACCCTTATATAGGCTTTGTGTAACTCTCAATTTTGTTGCGGATTTTAAATGTCAGGAAAAAAACGAACGGCTAGCTCTTCTCGCTGGATGCAGGAACATTTCGACGATCACTATGTCAAACTGTCGCAAAAGCGCGGTTTAAGGTCGCGTGCGGCCTTTAAGCTTGAAGAGATCCAAGAAAAAGATAAACTCATTCGTCCGGGAATGACTGTTGTCGATTTAGGTGCTGCACCAGGTGGTTGGTCGCAAATCGCAGTTAAATTGGCTGGTGATAAAGGTAAAGTTATTGCGTGTGATATCTTACCGATGGATCCTATCGTTGGTGTTGATTTCCTACAGGGCGATTTTCGCGAAGAAAAAGTACTGGATGCATTATTAACCCGTGTTGGTGATGCTAAAGTTGATGTGGTGCTGTCAGATATGGCACCTAATATGAGTGGTTCAGGTGGCGTTGACCAACCGCGAGCCATGTATTTAGTAGAGCTTGCGTTAGATATGTGTCATCAAGTATTGGCACCAAACGGATGCTTTGCAGTTAAAGTCTTTCAGGGGGAGGGCTTTGATGAATACATGAAAGCGGTTAAAGAGGCGTTTAAAACGGTTAAAACTCGTAAGCCCGATTCTTCACGACCACGTTCTCGTGAAGTCTATCTTGTGGCGACGGGCTACAAGTTATAGTAATCTATCGTAAGTACTCTAACATTTGTTTTCGAAAGACTTTAAAAGAGGTCGAGTAATTTGAGTGACATGGCAAAAAATTTAATTCTCTGGGTTGTCATCGCTGTAGTGTTGATGTCAGTTTTTCAGGGCTATTCCCCCTCTTCATCAACTAAGACGAAGATGGATTATTCAACCTTTTTGGATGATGTTCGCTCAGGACAGGTTAGTACTGTCGAAGTAAAAAGCGATCAGCGTACGATTGAAGGTACCACTCGTTCTGGTGAGAAGTTTGTCACCATTATGCCTATGCCAGATCTTGATTTAATCAATGATCTTGACCGTAAAGGCATCATGATGAAAGGCCAAGAGGCTGAGGAGTCGGGTTTCTTAACTCAAATCTTTATCTCTTGGTTCCCAATGCTATTGCTTATCGGTGTGTGGATTTTCTTCATGCGTCAGATGCAAGGTGGTGGCGGTAAAGGCGCTATGTCGTTTGGTAAGAGTAAAGCCAAATTGATGAGCGAAGACCAAATTAAAACGACTTTTGGCGACGTTGCAGGTTGTGACGAAGCGAAAGAAGACGTTAAAGAATTGGTTGATTACCTAAAAGAGCCGACCAAATTCCAAAAGCTAGGTGGTCGTATTCCTACTGGTGTGTTGCTAGTTGGTCCTCCTGGTACAGGTAAAACTTTGCTTGCTAAGGCGATTGCCGGTGAAGCGAAAGTACCATTCTTTACCATTTCAGGTTCTGACTTCGTAGAAATGTTTGTTGGTGTTGGTGCATCTCGTGTACGTGACATGTTCGAGCAAGCTAAGAAGTCTGCGCCTTGTATCATCTTTATCGATGAAATCGACGCTGTAGGTCGCCAACGTGGCGCCGGTGTTGGTGGTGGTCACGATGAGCGTGAGCAAACACTTAACCAAATGCTAGTAGAGATGGATGGTTTCGAAGGTAACGAAGGTATTATCGTTATTGCTGCGACTAACCGCCCAGACGTACTAGATGCCGCATTACTTCGTCCAGGTCGTTTCGACCGTCAAGTGGTCGTTGGCCTACCTGATGTACGTGGTCGTGAACAGATCCTTAAAGTGCATATGCGTAAAGTGCCTTTAGCTGATGGCGTTAAAGCAAGTGTAATCGCTCGTGGTACACCGGGTTTCTCTGGTGCAGACCTTGCGAACCTTGTAAACGAAGCGGCATTGTTTGCTGCTCGTAACAGCCGTCGCGTTGTAGGCATGGAAGAGTTTGAAAGTGCAAAAGACAAAATCATGATGGGTGCTGAACGCCGCACTATGGTGATGTCTGAAGACGAAAAAGAGATGACTGCTTACCATGAAGCAGGCCATGCAATCGTAGGTTGTTTAGTTCCAGAGCACGACCCTGTGCACAAGGTGACTATTATTCCACGTGGTCGCGCATTGGGTGTCACTTTCTTCTTACCTGAAGCTGATGCAATTAGCCAAAGTCGTCGTAAACTTGAGAGTCAAATCTCGGTTGCTTATGGCGGACGTATTGCTGAAGATATTATTTACGGCAGCGAAAAAGTATCGACTGGCGCGTCGCAAGATATTAAGTATGCCACATCTATTGCGCGTAACATGGTTACTCAATGGGGCTTCTCTGAAAAGCTAGGCCCAGTGCTTTACGCTGAAGATGAAAATGAAGTTTTCCTAGGCCGTAGCATGGGTAAGTCACAGCATATGTCTGATGACACTGCGCGCATTATTGATGCAGAAGTTAAGCAGTTAATTGATTCAAACTATGAGCGTGCACATACTTTCTTAACAGAAAATATGGACATCTTACATGCGATGAAAGATGCGTTAATGAAGTACGAAACCATTGATGCGAATCAAATTGATGACTTAATGGCCCGTCGTGAAGTTCGTATGCCTGCTGAGTGGGAAAAAGACCAGCAGTCTAATGATAACGACAGCAACAGCAACAATGCTTCATCTGCTAAGAAAGAAGAAGCGGCTAAAGAAGAAATCAAGCCAACTCAAGAAGACAAGCCTGATGTCAGTGATGCTGATGAATCTCCGGCTAAGTAAGCTCTAGGTTGATTAAAGAAAACCCCTTTTTGGGGTTTTCTTGTTTACGGAACATTATTTTGTCTAAATTAATCTGCGGTAGTACAACACTCGATTTGAGCTCTCCTGTGGTTATGGGGATCCTTAATGTTACCCCTGACTCATTTTCTGATGGTGGTGAATATTCATCGTATATGGTGGCTTGCCAGCAGGCAGACCTAATGGTCGCTCAGGGCGCTAAAATCATCGATATTGGTGGTGAGTCAACCCGGCCAGGCGCTAAGGATGTGTCAGCTGAAGAAGAGATTGAACGGGTCATTCCTCTAATCGAGTATGTCGGTAAAACTCATGATGTCTGGATTTCAATCGACACCAGTAAGGCCGTTGTCATGGAAGCAGCAGTTAATGCTGGCGCACATTTAATTAATGATGTTAGGGCATTACAAGAGCCAGATGCACTAGAGACAGCGGCCAAGCTTAATGTGCCAGTATGCTTAATGCATATGCAAGGGCAACCAAGAACTATGCAGGACTCGCCTGAATATAAAGATGTAATTGCTGATATCAGTGAGTTTTTTAACGAGCGTATCAATGCTTGTCTTCAAGCTGGTATAAAACGCGAGCATATAGTGCTTGATCCTGGTTTTGGTTTTGGTAAAACCTTGTCACACAACTATGAGTTACTGCATCGAATGAATGAGTTTGAGGCCTTTAAGTTACCTATTTTGGCTGGCTTATCCCGCAAAAGCATGTTCGGCCAGTTACTAGGACGTGAAGTATCACAAAGATTAAGTGCAACACTTGCTGGTAATATGTTGGCAATTCAAGCAGGTGCAAAAATAGTGCGCGTCCATGACGTACAAGAAACTTGCGATACGATTGCGGTGATGCAGGCTGCAAACGACTTTAAAAACTTGTTTTAATCATCTGCTTTAAAGCCATCGTTTAAAGTTTTAGTTTAGAAACACTGTTTAAATATTTAGCTTAAAGGCCGATCTTTATTTGGCTTGAGTAAGTTAAATCTGAAAACTGGAAAGTGATAGGACTTAATATGTCACTATTCAGCTAAGGTATACATTTTTTCGGTAGAATCAATGGAATTAGATCTACTGCTTTAGTTAAATTGGAGTTCAAGTGAAACAAAGACAATTTTTTGGTACTGACGGCATTCGTGGCAAAGTTGGTGCAGGCAAAATGACCCCTGAATTGGCACTAAAGCTAGGTTGGGCTGCTGGGCGTGTTTTATCTCGCGCTGGTACCCATAAAGTCATTATTGGTAAAGACACTCGGATCTCTGGTTACCTGTTTGAATCAGCGCTTGAGGCGGGTCTTTCCGCTGCGGGCCTAGATGTGATGTTAATTGGCCCGATGCCAACACCTGCTGTTGCTTATCTTACGCGTACTTTCCGCGCTGAAGCAGGTATTGTTATTAGTGCATCACACAACCCATATTACGATAACGGTATTAAGTTTTTCGCTAATGATGGTAGCAAGTTAGATGATGAAGTAGAGCTTGAAATCGAAGCTGAACTAGAAAAGCCATTGACCTGTGTTGAATCTCACTTATTAGGCAAGGTTGCTCGTATTGATGACGCAGCAGGCCGTTATATTGAATATTGCAAGAGTCACTTTCCAGCAGAGCAAACTTTAAGTGGGCTTAAGATTGTGGTCGATTGTGCCCATGGCGCAACTTACCATATTGCACCTAACGTATTTAGAGAGTTAGGCGCTGAAGTGATCGCTATTGGTGATAAGCCAAATGGTTTAAACATCAACGATAAAGTTGGTGCCACCTCCATGGCAAAAATCTGTGAAACAGTTTTGGCTGAAAACGCAGATCTTGGTATTGCGCTAGATGGCGATGGTGACCGCATTATGATGGTCAACCGTCATGGTCGCGTAATTGATGGTGACGAAATTCTTTATATTTTAGCTGCAGATGCGCAAAAAAGTGGCGTGCTTCGTGGCGGTGTTGTCGGTACCTTGATGTCAAATCTAGGTTTAGACCTCGCACTGCAAGCGCTTAATATTCCTTTTGTGCGTTCCAAAGTAGGTGACCGTTATGTCATGGAGCTGCTTAAAGAGCATGATTGGCGTATTGGTGGTGAAAACTCGGGTCATATATTAAATCTTGATCATGGCACAACTGGTGATGGTATTGTCGCTGGTATCTTAGTTTTAGCTGCAATGCAGCGCCAAAATGCAACGCTTGAACAGTTGACAGAAAGTATTACAATGTTGCCTCAAGTACTTGTAAACGTAAGGTTTGAAGGCGATAACGATCCATTGGCTTCAGCAAGCGTATTGGCAGCTCAAGCTGAAGTAGAGCAAAAGCTTGGCGCTCGTGGGCGTGTATTACTGCGTAAGTCAGGCACTGAGCCACTATTACGTGTAATGGTTGAAGGTGATGATCAAGCAGCAGTAACTGAATATGCCAATTATATTGCTGATGCAGTGCGTAATTTAGTTTAGCTTTTAATGGATTAAATAGGTTGAGTAGCGTCGTTTCGGTTAATTAAAAAACAAAATAATCATTAATCGTACGACCTACTTCTTGGTAGCGTAAAAAATATGCGTTTGCACCGAGATTATTAAAAATAACGCCTTTAGGTATTGTAACTTAACAAGTGGTTCGCTATTATTCACGCCGCTTTCAAAGGAGACAGTGATGGCACTTAGACGTCCGATGGTTGCTGGTAATTGGAAAATGAACGGCAGTGCGCAGTTAGCGCAAGAGCTTTTCAAAAAATTCGCTACCAAGCTCCAAGATGATTCAGCGGAAGTGGTATTATGTCCACCTTCTATTTACTTAGAAAGTGTACGACAGCTACTAGATGAAAACAAAGAAGCCTTAAATGGTTGCTTAGTCAGAATGGGTACCCAGAATATAAGTCAACACGACTTTGGGGCTTACACTGGTGAAATATCTGGTCAGATGTTGAAAGATTCAGGATGTCGATATGTTATTATCGGTCATTCAGAACGTCGCCGTATGTACGGAGAGACGAGTGATATCGTAGCAGAGAAATTTGCTGCAGCTCAGAAACATGGTTTGACGCCAATATTATGTGTTGGTGAGTCGGGTCCAGCTCGTGAAGCAAGACGTACTTTCGAAGTTATTGCTGAAGAGTTAGATGTGGTCATTGAAAAAAATGGCACCATGGCTTTTGACAACGCTATTATCGCTTACGAGCCATTATGGGCAGTAGGGACAGGTAAGAGCGCTACGCCAGAGCAGGCTCAAGAAGTTCACGCGTTTATTCGCAAGCGCCTCTCTGAAGTATCTCCATTTATCGGAGAAAATATCAGGATTTTGTACGGTGGTAGCGTAACACCGAGTAATGCAGCAGACTTGTTTGCTCAGCCTGATGTAGACGGTGGGTTGATTGGTGGTGTAAGCCTCAATGCTACCGAATTTCTCAGTTTATGTACGATAGCGATGAGCGCATAATATGTATGAAGTTCTAATGGTTGTTTACTTGGTGGTTGCGATTGGTCTAGTAGGCCTGATCTTAATCCAGCAAGGTAAAGGTGCTGACATGGGTGCTTCTTTCGGCGCCGGTGCTTCAGGTACGCTTTTTGGTTCATCAGGTTCTGGTAACTTTTTAACTCGCTCAACGGCGATTCTAGCAGTAGCGTTTTTTGCATTAAGTTTAACTATTGGTAACTTAAGCGCAAACCACACTAAAGCTGAAGGTGCTTGGGATGAGCTAGGAAGTGATGCAGCACAAGTTGTTGAACAAGTTCAGCAAGAAGCTGAAAAGTCAGAAGACAAGATCCCTGACTAAATCATAAGTAAACTTATGATGGTATCAATCAAAACTGGTTGATACCGACTGTAAGACTACTATTAACCTCTTAACGTAGTAGTTAACTAACACAGTCAAACCACGGTTTTATGCGGATGTGGTGGAATTGGTAGACACGCCATCTTGAGGGGGTGGTGAGCTATGCTCGTGAGGGTTCAAGTCCCTCCATCCGCACCAAATCTTTGGTTTCGTTTATAACGAAATTGAGGATAATAAAGCGGCTATTGAGCCCTTTATTATTGCAAGTTGAGAGCTTTCTCAATATACTTGCACAAGTTGTCGCGGGGTGGAGCAGTTTGGTAGCTCGTCGGGCTCATAACCCGAAGGTCGTCGGTTCAAATCCGGCCCCCGCAACCAGCTTCCCAGTAAAGAAATTTATTTCTATGCTGTTACAGGTTCTGGATATATCAACCTCGTCATTACGGGGTTTTTTGTTATCTGGAACTTATAAAACGGTCACTTTTTGTGACGTGTACTGGGGCTATTAGGCCCTTTTTTGTTTTTCTGGGGGTTACCTTGGCTACATTAGAACGCAAACTGGTAGAGCTGCTAAAAGCGCCAGTTGAAGCATTAGGCCATCAGCTTTGGGGCTTGGAATATATCCAGGCGGGCAAACATTCTATCTTGCGTCTATATATAGACAACGAAAAAGGCGTCTTCATTGAAGACTGTGCCGAAACAAGCCGCCAAGTCAGTGCTGTTATGGATGTTGAAGATCCAATCTCAACTGAATACACATTAGAAGTTTCTTCTCCTGGTGTAGATAGACCGCTATTTACTGCTGAGCAGTATCAGGCTTACATCGGTGAGACTGTAAAAGTACAACTAACGATGCCTGTTGCAGGCAGTCGTAATTTAAAAGGCACCGTTACTGGCGTTGATGGGCAAATGCTTAATCTGTCGGTAGATGGTAACGAACTTACCGTTGCTTTGGATAATATCCGTAAAGGCAACTTAATCGCTAAGTTTTGATGAATTCAAGGTGAACGAGGCAAGACAATGAATAAAGAGATTCTGCTAGTCGCTGAGGCGGTTTCAAACGAGAAAGGTGTACCGCGCGAAAAGATTTTTGAAGCGCTGGAAATTGCACTAGCTACAGCAACCAAGAAAAAGTACGAAGGTGATATCGAAGTTCGCGTTGCTATCGACCGCAAAACGGGTGCTTATGAAACTTTCCGTCGTTGGATGGTTGTTGAAGATCAAGGCGTTCCATTGGAAAACCCTTTCCGTGAAATTACGCTAGAAGCAGCAAAGTTTGACGATCCAGAAGTTGAGCTAGGCGGTTTCATTGAAGATGAAATCGAATCAGTAGCATTCGACCGCATTACAACTCAAACAGCTAAGCAAGTCATCGTACAGAAAGTACGTGAAGCTGAGCGTGCTCAAATTGTTGATCAGTTCCGCGATCGCGAAGGTGAGCTAATTGTTGGTGTTGTTAAGAAGAGCAACCGTGAAAGCGTAGTTGTTGATTTGGGCAACAACGCAGACGGCGTACTGTACAAAGAAGATTTGATTTCACGTGAATCTTTCCGTCCAGGCGACCGCGTTCGTGCATTGCTTTACTCTGTGCGTCCTGAAGCTCGTGGCGCTCAGTTGTTCTTAACACGTACTAAGCCAGATATGCTTATCGAGCTATTCCGTGTTGAAGTACCTGAAATTCAAGACGAGATGATCGAAATCATGGGCGCTGCTCGTGATCCAGGTTCTCGCGCTAAGATTGCAGTTAAGTCTAACGACCGTCGTATCGATCCAATCGGTGCGTGTGTTGGTATGCGTGGCGCACGTGTTCAAGCCGTTTCTAACGAGCTTGGTGGTGAGCGTGTTGATATCGTGCTTTGGGATGATAATCCAGCTCAATACGTAATCAACTGTATGGCGCCAGCTGACGTTGCTTCTATCATCGTAGATGAAGATAACCACTCAATGGATATCGCTGTAGAAGCTGACAGCCTAGCGCAAGCAATTGGTCGTAACGGTCAAAACATTCGTCTAGCAACTCAACTATCTGGTTGGGAACTAAACGTAATGACAGTTGATGACATGAAAGCTAAGCATCAAGCTGAAAGTGCAAAAGTAGTTAACTTATTTATCCAAGCATTAGATGTGGATGAAGAGTTCGCACAGCTGCTTTCTGACGAAGGTTTCACTTCTCTAGAGGAAGTGGCTTACGTACCAGAATCAGAACTATTAGAAATTGATGGATTCGATGAAGATATCGTTGAGTCATTAAGAGAGCGTGCAAAAGCTGCAATCTCTACTCGTGCTCTTGCGACTGAAGAAGCGCTAGATGGTGCTGAACCAAGTGAAGATCTTCTTGCATTAGAAGGTTTAGATAGACACCTGGCATTCGTAATGGCAAGCAAAGGCGTAATTACGCTTGAAGATTTGGCCGAACAAGGCATTGATGATCTGATCGAAATTGAAGAATTGACAGAAGAAAAAGCAGGTGAGCTTATTATGGCTGCCCGTAATATCTGTTGGTTTGGCGAAGAAGCATAAGTCGATCAGCAGAGGGGAGTTTTAAATATGGCGGATACTACAGTAGAAAAACTAGCCACAGAAGTTGGGAAAAGCGCTGATCGTTTAGTTGAGCAGTTTTCTCAGGCTGGTATTAAGAAATCGGCAACAGATACGGTTTCTGAATCTGAAAAACAGCAGTTGCTTGATTTCCTTAAGAAGCAACACGGCGGCGATGCAGCCCCACAGAAAATGACATTACAACGCAAATCAGTTTCAACACTAAGTGTTGCTGGTAGCGGTGGGCAGTCAAAAGACGTTAAAGTAGAAGTTCGCAAAAAGCGCACTTTTGTTAAGCGTGATGAAGCAGCTGAAGCGGAACTAGCAGCAGCTAAAGCAGAAGAAGCGAAGGCTGCAGCAGAAGCTGAAGCAAAAGCAAAAGCTGAGGCAGAAGCAAAGGCGAAAGCTGAAGCAGAAGCTAAGGCAAAAGCTAAGGCAGAAGCCGAAGCTAAGGCAAAAGCAAAAGTGCAAAATGATAAACCAGCAGAAACTGCTGAAGATAAAGCAGCAAAAGCTGAAGAAGCTAAATTATTAGCAGCTCAAGAAGCAGCAGCAAAAGCAAAAGCAGACGAAGAAGCGGCAGCAGCAGCTGCAGAAGCTCGTCGTTTAGCTGAAGAAAACGAAAAGCGTTGGGCTGAAGAAGAAAAAGCACGTAAAGAAGCTGAAAAATCAGTTGATCACCATGTGACTACTTCTACAGAAGCGCGCGCTGCTGAAGATACTGCTGATGCAAATGCTGAAAAGCGTGGCCGTCGTCCACGTAAGCCAGCGGCTAAAGCGGGCAATGAAGCAAGCAATAGCCCAGCCGGTAAAGGCAAAGGTAAGCGCGGTGGTAAAGACAACCGTCGTGATAGCCGCAACTCACGCAACTCTCGTAACAATCGTAGCGTAGCGCCAGAGTCAATGGATCACGCATTCACTAAGCCTGCAGCAGTTGTTAAAGCTGATGTGAGCATTGGTGAAACAGTTTCTGTTGCTGAGCTTGCTTCTAAAATGTCTATTAAAGCTACTGAAATCATCAAGCAAATGATGAAGATGGGCTCTATGGTTACCATTAACCAAGTACTTGACCAAGAAACTGCACAGCTTGTTGCAGAAGAAATGGGCCATAAAGTTGTACTGACTCGTGAAAACGAGCTAGAACATCAAGTACTTTCTGACCGTAACGGTGACGTTAAAGTTGAGCCTCGTGCTCCTGTTGTTACCATCATGGGTCACGTTGACCACGGTAAGACATCACTACTTGATTATATTCGTCGTGCAAAAGTTGCATCTGGCGAAGCCGGTGGTATTACACAGCACATTGGTGCATACCACGTTGAAACTGAAAACGGCATGATCACTTTCCTAGATACTCCTGGTCACGCAGCGTTTACTGCTATGCGTGCTCGTGGTGCTAAGGCGACTGATATCGTAATTCTAGTAGTTGCAGCAGATGACGGTGTTATGCCACAAACAATCGAAGCTATCCAACACGCTAAAGCGGGTGGTGTGCCTCTGATTGTTGCTGTAAACAAGATTGATAAACCAGAAGCTGATCCAGATCGCGTTAAGTCTGAGCTTTCTCAGCATGGCGTAATGTCTGAAGATTGGGGCGGAAACAACATGTTTGTTCACGTTTCAGCTAAAGACGGTACTGGTATCGACGAATTACTAGAAGGTATTCTTCTAGAAGCTGAAGTTCTTGAGCTTCAAGCGGTTCGTGAAGGTATGGCTGCTGGTGTTGTGGTTGAATCTAAGCTTGATAAAGGCCGTGGTCCAGTTGCTACAGTTCTTGTACAAGAAGGTACACTTAAGCAAGGTGATATCGTTCTATGTGGTCTTGAGTACGGTAAAGTTCGTGCGATGAAAGACGAGAATGGTAAATCAATCACTGAAGCGGGTCCATCTATTCCAGTTGAGATCTTAGGTCTATCTGGTGTGCCATCTGCGGGTGATGAAGCGACAGTTGTACGCGATGAGCGTAAGGCTCGTGAAGTTGCACTTTACCGTCAAGGTAAGTTCCGCGATGTTAAACTTGCACGTCAGCAAAAGTCTAAGCTTGAAAACATGTTCGCCAACATGGTTGAAGGTGAAGTTCAAGAGCTTAACCTAGTACTTAAAGCAGACGTTCAAGGTTCACTTGAAGCGATTGCTGACTCACTAGATAAGCTATCTACAGACGAAGTTAAAGTTAACATCATCGCTCGCGGTGTGGGTGGCTTAACTGAAACTGATGCAACACTAGCTGCGGCATCTAACGCTATCATGGTTGGCTTTAACGTTCGTGCTGATGCACAGGCACGTAAAGTTGTCGATAGTGAAAGCGTTGACCTACGTTACTACAGCATCATTTATCAATTAATTGATGAAGTTCGTGACGCAATGGGTGGTATGCTTGCACCAGAATTCAGACAAGAGATTATTGGTCTTGCTGAAGTTCGTGACGTGTTCAAGTCGCCTAAGATCGGTGCAATTGCTGGTTGTATGGTTACTGAAGGTACCATCAAGCGTAGCGCTCCAATTCGCGTACTACGTGACAACGTTGTTATCTACGAAGGTGAACTAGAATCACTTCGTCGCTTTAAAGATGACGTTAACGATGTTCGTAACGGCATGGAATGTGGTATCGGTGTGAAGAACTATAATGACGTCAGAGTTGGCGATCAGATTGAAGTCTTCGAAACTGTAGAAATTGCACGTACCTTGTAATTTATCAAGTTAGTTATAAGGGCGGCGTTAGCCGCCCTTAATATTTATGGCAAATATATTATGGCAAAAGAATTTAGTCGTACACGCCGTATCGCACAGCAGCTACAACAAGAGTTAGCGGTTGTTCTTCAGCGTGACATGAAAGACCCACGTATCGGTTTTGTCACTGTTAATGACGTAGATGTATCTCGTGACCTTAACTATGCAAAAGTTTACGTTACCTTCTTTGAAGAAGACGTAGAACTAGTGCAACAGAAGGTTGAAGCGTTAGATGCTGCGGCGGGTTACATTCGCTCATTAGTTGCAGGTCGCATGAAACTGCGTGTAATGCCTGAACTACGCTTTATCTACGATAGCTCGCTTGTTGAAGGTATGCGCATGTCTAACCTAGTTAGCCGCGTTATCAGTAATGATGAAGCGAAACAGAAGCAGCACGGTATTGCACCTGATTCTGCGCAGGATGAATCTAAGGAAGAGGGCGATAAGTAATGGCACGTCGTTCTCGCGGCCGTTTTATCGACGGTATTGTACTGTTAGATAAAGACACTGGCATGAGCTCAAATTTCGCATTACAAAGAGTTAAGCGCTTTTTTAATGCGAATAAAGCAGGCCATACCGGTGCTTTGGATCCGCTAGCTACGGGCATGTTACCTATTTGTCTTGGTGAAGCGACTAAGTTTTCGCAGCATTTACTTGACGCTGATAAGCGTTATTTAGTAACTGCAAAATTAGGTCAACGCACAGATACAAGCGATTCAGACGGTGAGATTGTTCAAACGAGAGAAATTAATTTCACTCAAGAGCAGCTAGAAACAGCTTTAGAGCACTTTCGTGGTGAAACCATGCAAGTACCTTCAATGTTTTCAGCGTTAAAATATCAAGGTCAGCCTTTATATAAATATGCGCGCGAAGGTATTGAAGTGCCTCGTGAAGCTCGCCCAATCAATGTATTTGAACTTAACTTTATCAGTCTAGAAGGTGATGAGTTAACGCTAGATATCCATTGTTCAAAGGGCACTTACATTCGCACTATCACTGATGATTTGGGGGAGATGTTAGGCTGTGGCGCACATGTGATTATGTTACGCCGTACTCAAGTTGCTGGTTACCCATACGATAAGATGGTGTCGCTTCAACAACTTGAAGAGCTAGTAGCGAAAGCGGAAGCTGAATCACTGTCTTTATCTGACGTACTCGACCCACTGTTGTTGCCTATGGATACTGCTGTTAGTGGCTTTAAAGAGGTGAATGTCTCAGAAGAGCTAGCAACATATCTTATGAACGGTAACCCAGTGCAAGTGTCAAATTTACCTGTTGATGAACTCGTACGGATCACTATTGGTGAGTCGCGACAGTTTGTTGGCATTGGCCAGATGAATGATGATGGCCAACTCGCACCTAAGCGCCTTATTGTTGTAAGAGACACCCAAGAGAAATAGTTGGTTTATTCTGACATTGATCTTGCTACCTAAAAGGTAAATAGGTAGAATGGCGCGCCCCTTTGGCTGAGTTAGTGATCGGCTAAAGATTTTTTAATGTAATATTTTGGAGATAGAAATGTCACTAAGTGTTGAAGCTAAAGCTCAAATCCTAGCTGAATTTGGTCGTGGTGAGAACGATACTGGTTCTACTGAAGTTCAAGTTGCTCTGCTAACTGCGCAGATCAACCACCTACAAGGTCACTTCAAAGAGCACATCCACGATCACCACTCACGTCGTGGTCTACTACGTATGGTTAACACACGTCGTAAGCTTCTTGCATACCTTAAGCGTACTGAAGTTGTTCGCTACCAAGAGCTAATCAAGAAGTTAGGTCTACGTCGTTAATTTTAACGTCAGATCTATTAAAAGGAGGCTTAGCCTCCTTTTTTTGTGCCTAAAATTTATGTTTCTTAGAAACGTGCACCTGAGCATTTTCGCTTAGGGATAGTTTAATAATTTGCCCGCAAGATTAACAATCTAGGATTGTTTGTTGTCGAGGAGAGAGGCTGACAAAGCTGTTCTTAAAGAAATATAGTTTAACGTTGTTGAGTTTCATAGCGACTAGCCTAAATCAAAAACTTGTAAATACCCTTACCATGCTTCGACATTAAAACTTGTTCGCTGTAGCTTGATTTGCCACAAAGTACTTTTCTTCAAACTCTTCAATCGATAATGGTTTGCTGAAGTAAAAGCCTTGACCAATTTGGCAATCTTTTTCTTGCAACCACTGCAACTGCTCTTGGTTTTCAATACCTTCAGCGACAATGTTCAAATTCAGTTGTTTGCCTAACATCAAAATAGTTGAAGCTATTGCACTTTCATCGGGAAGATCTGAAACAAAACAGCGATCAATTTTCATCGTGGTAATAGGTAAGCGGCGTAAATAAGATAGTGACGAATAGCCGGTACCAAAGTCATCTACAGCGATGCCAAAGCCGGCTGATTTTAGCTGCTGTAGCTTCAAAATTGCTGACTCAATATCATCCATAAGCGAAGTTTCAGTGATTTCGATTTCCAAAAGCTCAGGTGCAACTTGGTAGCGTAGTGATGCTTGCTTAATATCAGGTACTAAACTTGCGTCTTGAAATTGCTGTGTGGATACATTGATAGCTATTGGCACTGCAACGTTATAGCGGGTTTTCCAGTCTTTAATAGTTTTACAGCTCTGCTCTATCACCCAACGCCCCATCGGAATGATGATGCCGGTGTCTTCAGCTACCGGAATAAAGGAAACCGGACTAATTAAGCGGCCATCTTTTTGCCAGCGAATAAGCGCTTCACAGCCAATTAGTTCGCCGCTGTGAATATCGAGTTTGGGTTGAAAGAACAGTATAAACTCATCATTAATCAGTGCGTCATGTAACGATGCTTCTGTTCTTAATCTTACCGCGGCGCGCTCTGTCATCTGCGGTTTGAAAAACGCCCACTGGTTTGAACCAGCTGCTTTGGCGCTATACATGGCGATGTCAGCGTGGCGGATCAAATCTTCTGCTCGTAAGCCATCGTCTGGATAAATAGCGATACCTACAGAGGCTGCCGGGTGTACTGTATGCTCATTTAGTTGCATAGGTGCATTGAGTTGCAACAATAGCTTATCTACAAACTCCGCCGCTACAGTTGGTGCTTCTAAGCCATCAGCTAATACTACAAATTCGTCACCACCTAATCTCGCAACGGTGCCGACTTGCCCGGTACTTAATTCAAGGGTGCGAGCGACCCGAATTAGAAATTGATCGCCAATTTCATGGCCTAATGAATCGTTAACATTTTTAAAGCGGTCTAGATCAATAAATAATAATACGAATTGGCTTTGATGTTGTTTTGCACGAGTAATAGTGACTGCAATTGTTTCTAATAATAGCGCGCGATTAGGTAACCCGGTTAAAGGATCTCTGGTTGCCATTTTACGGAGCTTATTTTGGGTGTTATCAAACTGAACCAGAATTTGGTTTAGTTTGGATGTAACAAGTCCAAGCTCATCATCATTATGTGACTCATCAACGGGTAATCTATTTTTGGCGGGAAACTCGGTATCTATATCGTCGATTGCCGCACTTATACGAGCAATTGGCTGAGTTAGAAAACGATGAAAAATCACTGAAAGCACTAAGGTGAGTAAAAACGCGCGGGTAAGCGTTGCCCATAGACTGAATCGCAATGTTGAAAGCAGGGAGTTTGTTAGCCCTTGTGTATCATATGAAATAATCAAGGTGCCAATGCGCTCTTCATTACCATTATTATCTAGGTAAAAGGGGCGGTATAAGGCGCGTGATATTTGCTTTAAATCACCAAATAATTTGCTACTAATACGTTGAAATAGCTGCGGCTGTATGACAGATGCGCCGTTGTTAACTGACACGAAAGGGCTTTCATCTTCAAGCTCTAAAATCGCAGCATTAACATGTTCAACTTTTAATACGCCTTGAATCGTTTGGGTAGCAAGCACATCGTCTAGTGCCCAAATTGCATTAGTCGCTGGTTGGTCTACCGAATCTAACAGCTCGTGTTGGTTAACTTTTAATTCCTGCCTAGCATCAAGAACAAGTAGTGAAATCTCAACAATAAAGACAGCCACAGCAAAAAATAACGTTGCCGAGACCACCAAAATAGTCTGTTTCCACGTGAGGGATTTGAAACTCTCCTTCATCGAACCTTGTCCTTTATATCAATAGCTTAAGCAGAGTGTTGACAACACGATTTGCTTTCAATTTGAATGCTTATAGGCTGATTGAACCACTTTAGAGAAAAGATTCCTCTTTGTCATCAATCAATCTCTTTAACTATTGAATAAACTTGCAGTATACTTACGCGCGTAATTAAGGTAATTAAATATTAAGGAATGGTTCACGTGAATCCAATCGTAAAGAGTTTTGAATATGGTCAGCACACAGTCACATTAGAGACTGGGGTTATTGCACGTCAAGCAGACGCAGCTGTTTTGGCAAGTATGGGTGATACAACAGTTTTAGTTACTGTTGTTGGCAAGAAGTTTGAAGAGCCAGGCCGTGACTTTTTCCCACTAACCGTTAATTACCAGGAAAAAACATACGCAGCAGGTAAGATCCCTGGTGGTTTCTTTAAGCGCGAAGGTCGTCCATCTGAAGGCGAAACATTAACTGCACGTCTAATTGACCGTCCAATCCGTCCATTATTCCCGAACGGTTTCAAAAACGAAGTTCAGGTTATCATTACTGTTGTTTCAGTTGATCCAGAAATCAGCCCAGAAGTTATCTCTATGATTGGTACTTCTGCTGCACTATCTATCTCTGGTATTCCATTCAATGGTCCACTAGGTTCAGCACGTGTTGGTTATGTGAATGGCGAGTACATTCTTAACCCTACCGTTTCTCAACTAGTTGATAGCCAACTTGAACTATCTGTTGCTGGTACTGAAAGCGCAGTACTTATGGTTGAGTCAGAAGCAAACGCACTACCTGAAGAAGTGATGTTAGGTGCGGTTGTTTATGGTCATGAGCAACAGCAAGTTGTTATTGAAGCAATCAAAGAGCTAAAAGCTGAAGTTAACAAGCCAGAGTGGGAATGGACTGCACCAGTTCAAGACCAAGATCTTGTTGCTAAGATCAAAGATTTAGCTGAAGCAGGTCTAACTGAAGCATACCAAATTGAAGTTAAGCAAGATCGCTACGCGCAAGTTGGTGTTGTTAAAGCGGCTGCTAAAGATGCACTACTAGCTGAAAATGCAGATGCAGATCTACGTGAAATCGATGGTCTTCTAGGCAGTCTAGAAAAGAAAGTGGTTCGTAGCCGTATTATTGCTGGTAACCCGCGTATCGATGGTCGTGAGCCTGATATGGTTCGTGCACTAAACGTTATGGCAGGTGTTTTACCGCGTACACACGGTAGTTCACTATTCACTCGTGGTGAAACTCAGGCACTAGTAACTTGTACCCTAGGTACTGAGCGTGACGCACAGAAGATTGATAGCATCATGGGCGAGCAAACTAGCCGCTTTATGCTGCACTACAACTTCCCTCCATACTCAGTTGGTGAAACTGGCATGGTTGGTTCACCTAAGCGTCGTGAAATCGGTCACGGTAAACTAGCATGGCGTGGTATTAACGCTGTTATGCCTACAGCTGAAGAATTCCCATACAGCGTGCGTGTTGTATCTGAAATCACTGAATCTAACGGTTCAAGCTCTATGGCGTCAGTTTGTGGTACTTCTCTAGCGCTAATGGATGCTGGTGTACCAATCAAGACTTCTGTTGCTGGTATTGCAATGGGTCTAGTTAAAGAAGGCGACGATTTTGTTGTTCTTTCTGACATTCTAGGGGATGAAGATCACTTAGGTGACATGGACTTTAAAGTTGCTGGTACTCGCGATGGTATTACTGCTCTGCAGATGGATATCAAGATCGAAGGTATCACTAAAGAGATCATGCAGATTGCTCTACAGCAAGCATATGGCGCACGTGTTCATATCCTAAACGTAATGGACCAAGCTATCTCTGGTCACCGTGAAGATATCTCTGACCACGCTCCGCGTATCACAACTATCAAGATCAACCCAGAGAAGATCCGTGATGTTATTGGTAAAGGTGGTGCAACGATTCGTGCACTTACTGAAGAAACCGGTACTACGATTGAACTTGATGATGACGGTACCGTGAAGATTGCATCTTCAAATGGCGATGCAACTAAAGAAGCTATCCGTCGTATCGAAGAGATCACTGCAGAAGTTGAAGTCGGTACAGTTTACAACGGTAAAGTTGTACGTATCGTAGACTTCGGTGCATTCGTAACGATTCTTCCTGGTAAAGATGGTCTAGTACATATTTCTCAAATCGCTGAAGAGCGTGTTGCGAACGTGTCAGACTACCTAGAAGTGGGTCAAGAAGTTAAAGTTAAAGTGATGGAAGTTGACCGCCAAGGCCGTGTACGTCTTTCTATGAAAGAAGCTGCACCAAAAGCTGAAGCGCCAGCTGCTGAATAAGCACTAGCACTTTTGAATCTAAAGGAGGCCAATGGCCTCCTTTTTTATGGCTAAAATAAAGTGTTGTGGTGAAATAATCAGCAAGAATTGGATTATTTTCAATTCCTTGATAGCAGTCGTGATTAGGGGTTGCTATGATTGGAGCTATTGGTGAACTCAAAAGGTCAAATGGATGAATCAAAAGATGCGAACTGTTGTAGCTGTAGCTATAACAAGTGTGAGTATGCTGCTGACAGGATGTGTGTCCACTCAGTCCGAAAGTGAACGACAAGCGTCGATTAGGGTTGCACCTGTTTCGCCTGACTATAAGCTAGAAATCACCTTAGCAAAATTAAATGAAATTTTAGCGTCAGTAGAGTTAACTCCTGAACAACGAGCACGATTCCATTATGACCGTGGTGTTATTTATGATCGTGTAGGCCTGCGTATATTAGGTCGTATCGACTTTCATCAGGCATTAAAACTGCAGCCTAATCTTGCAGATGCTTATAACTTCCTAGGTATTTATTACACTCAGGAAAGTGAGTTCGAAAGTGCATATGAAGCATTTGATGCAGTATTGGAGTTGTCTCCTGATTATGATTACGCATTTTTGAATAGAGGGATCGCTTTATACTACGGTGAGCGTATGGAGCTGGCTGTTAATGATATGAGCGATTTCTATATGCGAGATCCATCAGATGGCTACCGTGCATTATGGTTGTATTTAGCTGAAAGTGAAGTTGATCAACTTGCGGCTAAAACTGAGCTCGCAGAACACAAAGCTAATTTACAAACCAATGCTTGGGCTACAGTGTTGGTTGATTATTACTTAGGTAATAAAACCAAAGAACAGGTGTTCTCACTAGCTAAAGATGGTTTGAAGCACCCAGAAGAGTATGCAGAGCGTTTGTGTGAAGCGTATTTCTATATGGCAAAAATAGCTCAGAAAAAAGGTGATAACGCGGAAGCTGCTAATTACTTCCGGTTAGCCCTTGCAACTAATATTTATGATTTTGTAGAGCATCGCTACGCGAGACTGGAACTTGCAAGAACTAACGAGTTGTTAAAAACTAGCGTTAACTAATCGTTAGAGCGAGTGTCTTGCTGGTAATTAAAGCCCCTTATTGGGGCTTTTTTATTTTTGACTAGCCACAAATGGTTATCAAGCCGATTTTACTGGCTAGTTTGGTAGCCAAAATATAGGTGAGCGGCTATAATTGCCGCCTTTGTAAACTCCCAGAATTACAGGTAAACATGTCAGGCTATAAAGTTGAGGTCGACAAACGTCGCACTTTCGCCATCATCTCTCACCCAGATGCGGGTAAAACCACCATTACTGAAAAGGTTCTTTTATTCGGAAACGCTTTACAAAAAGCGGGTACAGTAAAGGGCAAAAAGTCAGGTCAGCATGCAAAATCTGACTGGATGGAGATGGAAAAAGACCGCGGGATCTCAATCACTACGTCTGTAATGCAGTTTCCTTATAACGATGCATTAGTTAACCTTCTCGATACACCTGGTCACGAAGACTTTTCGGAAGATACTTATCGTACGCTTACGGCTGTTGACTCGTGCTTGATGGTTATCGATTCAGCTAAAGGTGTTGAGCAACGTACTATTAAACTGATGGAAGTAACACGTTTACGTGATACACCAATCGTTACCTTCATGAACAAATTGGACCGTGATATTCGCGACCCAATCGAGTTGATGGATGAAGTTGAAGAAGTACTTAATATTGCCTGTGCCCCTATTACTTGGCCAATTGGCGCGGGTAAAGAGTTTAAGGGCGTTTACCACATTCTGCGTGATGAAGTGATTCTGTATCAGAATGGTATGGGCCACACGATTCAAGACTCTCGTATCATCAAGGGGCTTGATAACCCAGAGCTTGATGAAGCTATCGGTGGCTATGCCGCTGATATTCGCGATGAAATGGAGCTAGTTTTAGGTGCTTCTAATGAATTTGATCACGATGCATTTTTAAAAGGCGAGCTTACCCCTGTGTACTTCGGTACTGCATTGGGTAACTTTGGTGTTGATCATATTCTTGACGGTATCGTTGAGTGGGCACCTACGCCACAGCCACGTGAAACAGAAGCGCGTGACGTTCAGCCAGAAGAAGAAAAATTCAGTGGTTTCGTATTTAAGATCCAAGCAAACATGGATCCTAAGCATCGTGACCGCGTTGCCTTTATGCGTATTTGTTCTGGTCGATACGAGCAAGGTATGAAGATGCACCATGTACGTCTAGGTAAAGACGTCAATGTGAGTGACGCACTAACCTTTATGGCTGGCGATCGTAACCGTGCAGAAGCAGCATACCCTGGTGACATTATTGGTTTACACAACCACGGTACAATTCGCATTGGTGACACATTTACCCAAGGCGAAAAAATCCGCTTTACTGGTGTACCAAACTTTGCGCCAGAAATGTTCCGTCGTATTCGCTTAAAAGATCCGTTAAAGCAAAAGCAATTGCTTAAAGGCTTAGTACAGTTATCTGAAGAAGGTGCTGTGCAGGTATTTAGACCACTTGATAGTAACGACTTAATTGTTGGTGCTGTTGGTGTGCTGCAGTTTGAAGTGGTTGTAGGTCGCTTGAAGACTGAATACAAGGTTGAAGCGATTTACGAAGCGATTAGCGTTGCTACTGCACGTTGGGTTTATTGTGATGATCATAAGAAACTTGATGAGTTTAAACGTAAGTGCAGCATGAACCTTGCATTAGATGGTGGTGACAACCTCACTTACATCGCACCGACTATGGTTAACTTGAACCTATCTATGGAACGTTACCCAGACATCGAATTTGCAAAGACACGCGAAAACTAATATTCATCGGTAGTATGAGCGTGTAGCTGATTCTGCTGTTAATGCAGATTTCATAAAAATCCCGAGCCTAGGCTTGGGATTTTTTGTTTTCAGTCTAAACCAACTTCTTCAGGAGGTTGATAGCATCAATTAGACTTTGCTATTTAGTTTGTATCAATTATCAAGGCGGCTTATATTAATCTTAGCGTTATCAGCGAGTACGATTACAAGTTTAGCTATGCCCCCTAAGTGCAGGTGCTTGGAGTAGATGGAACTTAACAGTATTTGCTAATTTTTTGGTTTTGGGAGACCGGAAGCGAAGGAGGAGAGTTTAAAATGAACTTCATTAGCCGCTATTGGCAAAAATATATAGATTGGTGCGATAGTATGGGGCTTACGCCTGAAAATCGCCGTAGCTGTTTACCTCGCTTGTCAGAACCTGAACTCATCAATGTATCGAAAAGACAGCCTGAGGCTTCGCAGCAAGAGGCTCTCAAAGCAGAATCAACTGAATCAGTTAAGCAGCGAAGCAAGAGCTATGAGTAACCCCCTACCAATTATAGATAGCCATGCTCATCTTGATTTTCCTGAGTTTGATATTGATAGAGCTGAGCTATTTGCTCAGATGAGGCTTGCCGGTATCAATAACGTTGTGCTGCCGGGCGTTTCAGCTTTGCATTGGCGTAATCAGTTAAAAGTTGCTGAGCAATACCAATGTTTATATGCGTTAGGGATCCACCCTTGGTACTGCGGTCATGCTGCAGATATAGATAGTGGGCTCAAGTCTTTAAGAACTTTGTTACTGACATATAAAGATAATTCTCAATTAGTCGCGATAGGCGAGTGTGGTTTAGATAAATTACATAAAAGTGATTTTGATACACAATTGAAAGTGTTTACAGCTCAAATTGAGCTTGCTGCTGAGTTTGAACTACCTCTCATTATTCATGCTGTTAAGGCTCATGAAGAGGTTATTAAATTACTTAAAATATTGAAACCCAGTAAAAAAGGCGTAATTCATGGATTTTATGGCGGGCCAGAACTAGCATCACAATATGTTAATTTAGGCTATAAAGTCGGTGTGGGCGGGCTTTTACTCAATGATAATGCACCTAAACTGCAACAAACGGTGGCGCAATTACCATTAGATTCCTTTGTCTTGGAAACAGATTCGCCTGCGATGACGCCAAAAAATAGTCAAAATCGTCGAAATACTCCGCTAATTTTGCCTGATATCCTCCAAAAAATGGCGGATTTACAAAAAAAATCTGCCGTTCTAATTTCAGAACAGATGTTTTCTAACGTCACGCAACTCTTTGACCTTTAGTTTTTTTCTCCTTAAACAGATGTTTATCGCATCATTTTTTTCAACAAAATCATTGAAATAAAACCTCAAAAACTTGATCAATACGACGCTTTTAGCGAGCTGGTCGGGTATAATCGTGGTCGTGAAAAAAGGTTGGTTAACAACATAATTAAAAAGTATTAACAATAGGGTGATGGTTAATGGATATTTTAATGAGTTTAGTAGGGGTGGTCACCTTACTAGCGATTGCCTTCGGGTTATCGAACAATAAAAAAGCAATTAATAAGCGTACTGTTTTTGGTGCGTTGGCAATTCAAGCCGCTTTAGGTGGTTTTGTATTGGCAGTTCCAGTTGGTAAAGACATCCTTAAAGGTATGTCTGATGCTGTATCTAGTGTTATTGGATACGCACAAAACGGTATTGGTTTCTTATTCGGTGATTTAGCTAACTTCAAAGTTGGCTTTATTTTTGCCGTTAACGTATTACCTGTCATCGTTTTCTTCTCTTCTTTAATCGCAGTTCTTTACTACTTAGGCATCATGCAGTGGGTCATCCGTATTATCGGTGGTGGTCTACAAAAAGCACTTGGTACTAGCCGTACAGAATCTATGTCTGCGACTGCTAACATTTTCGTAGGTCAAACTGAAGCTCCTCTAGTTGTGCGTCCGTTTATCGCGACAATGACTAACTCAGAGCTATTCGCAATCATGGTCGGTGGTCTTGCATCTATCGCTGGTTCTGTATTAGCGGGTTACGCGCAGATGGGTGTACCGATTGAATACTTAGTTGCCGCTTCATTCATGGCAGCACCAGCAGGTCTATTAATGGCTAAACTGATGCATCCTGAAACAGAAGAAGCTAAGAACGACATGAGCGACTTACCAGAAGATCCTGATAAGCCAGCTAACGTTCTTGATGCTGCAGCTGCTGGTGCTTCATCTGGTATGCACTTGGCACTAAACGTAGGTGCAATGCTACTAGCATTCGTAGGTTTGATCGCTATGATCAACGGTATCATCGGCGGTGTAGGCGGTTGGTTCGGTATGGAAGGCTTAACACTAGAGTTGATTCTAGGTTATATCTTCATGCCGCTAGCATTCCTTATCGGTGTACCGTGGAACGAAGCACTAGTTGCAGGTTCATTCATCGGTCAAAAGATTGTTGTTAACGAGTTCGTTGCTTACTTGAACTTTGCTCCTTACCTAAAAGATGTTGCTGATGGCGGTATGGTAGTTGCGGAGACTGGTGTAGCGATGACTGATCGTACTAAAGCGATTATCTCTTTCGCTCTATGTGGTTTCGCTAACCTTTCTTCTATCGCGATTCTACTAGGTGGTCTAGGTTCTATGGCGCCAAATCGTCGTCATGACCTAGCTAAGCTTGGTGTTCGTGCGGTTATCGCTGGTTCTCTAGCTAACCTTATGAGTGCGACATTAGCTGGTTTATTCCTAGCAATGTAATCATATTAAAAACTGAGCCTTAGGGCTCAGTTTTTGCTTTTGCTTACCTAAAAGCAAAAGAGAGTAAGACTGAAGTTTCCAATGATATGTTTTTGAAATGATCAATAGCTCCTGGTTAGGGATTGTTTCGGCTTGAAAATGACAAAAAAGATGGTTAGACAGTCGATTCTGTCACAAAATCATAAAGTTGTTTTGATGTTAAAACTTAGTGTTCGCACTTTTACATTAATCATGTTGAAGTTTGACGGAAATTAAGTAAAATGCGCGCCATAAAAAAAGAAACGCTGACTCTTCATTAAGAAGGGCGGCACACCATAAAATAAATGGGGTTGATGATGAAAAACGTTAAAACTTTAGCACTAGCTGCTACAGCTGTTGCTGCTACTATGTCTGCACCTACATTCGCTGCTGACCGTTCTGACCTACGCGCTGGCGATTACAGCTGGATGCAGTTCAACGCAATGTACGCTGTAAACGAGCTTCCACGTGACGGTTCTACTGACAATGGTCATGATTACCTAGAAATGGAATTCGGTGGCCGCGCTGGTATCGTAGATCTATACGGTTATGTTGATGTGTTCAACGTAACTAACCGTGATTACGGTGACAAAGGTGCTGGTAAAGGCGCAAGCAAAATCTTCATGAAGTTTGCTCCTCGTTTCTCTATCGATGCAATGACAGGTATGGACCTTTCTGTTGGTCCTATCCAAGAAGTTTACGTATCTACTCTATTCAACTGGGATGGTACTGTTGGTGAAGGCATCAACAACACATTCTGGGGTCTAGGTGCTGACGTTATGGTTCCATGGTTAGGTAAAACTGGCATGAACATCTACGGCCTATACGACCTAAATGCAAAAGAGTGGAACGGTTACCAATTCTCTATGAACTGGTTCAAGCCTGTAATGAACTTCGATAACGGTTCATTCATTTCTTTCCAAGGTTATGTTGATTACCAGTTCGGTGCAGACGAAGTGAATGCATACGATGATAATGGTGACTTTGTGAACACTACTAACACATCTAGTGGTGGCGCTGCATACTTCGGTCTACACTGGCACTCAGAGAACTACGCTCTTGGTTACGGTCTAAAAGCTTACAACGATGTTTACCTTCTTAAAGATGACGGTACATTCGGTCTAGAAACTACAGGTTTCGCACACTACTTCACAGCTACATACAAGTTCTAAGCATTGCTTAAAACATTGTAAGTAGACGACAGAGCCGCGAATTTCGCGGCTCTATCTTAAAACTAAACCCCAAAACTCTAGTCAATACACTAAGCGTTAAATAACATTCAAATTGTAATGTAAACGAGTTAATTTTTACCTAAGCATCAGCTATATTATGTAAGCTCGTTATACTGAGTTTAAAGCCGCAGTTTGTTTATGTAAGTATTAACAGAGCACCTTTGATTGGTGAACGATGTAACATAGGTTACCTAAGATTTATTACGCGCTAAAATGGACTTTTCGCGGAAAGGCAGATTGAAAGTGATAGTACTCTCCCTTCCCGGTCTTCATGGATTCAAGTCGTGACACTAGTGTCAGGATAGTTGAGCTAAATAGGCTCACAATGTTGGATACCTGAATAAGTATTTTTATGTTTGGCGCGCTAAGCGTTTAAAGCATTGTAATTCGGTTATGTTCGAAGACCCGGCCAAAAAATATAAACAAAAACAAGCCAGTTCTAGGCATCGCCGTGCGATAAATTTCTGTTTTAAATTAATTAATTGAATCTTTCTCGGAGAGCTATTATGAGCGACTTAAAAAAAGCAGCACAACAAGCCATTAATCTAATGGATCTTACTACGCTTAATGATGATGACACTGATCAAAAGGTTATTGATTTATGTCATAAAGCAAAGACGCCAGCTGGCGATACTGCTGCAATCTGTATTTATCCACGCTTCATTCCGATTGCACGTAAAACCCTAAACGAAATTGATGGCGACGACATCAAAATTGCTACAGTGACTAACTTCCCACACGGTAACGACGATATTGCTATCGCAGTTTTAGAAACTCGTGCCGCAGTAGCTTATGGCGCCGATGAAGTTGACGTTGTATTCCCATACCGTGCGCTAATGGCAGGCAACGAAACTGTTGGTTTCGAGCTAGTTAAAGCTTGTAAAGAAGCATGTGGCGACGATGCGATTCTTAAAGTTATTATCGAATCTGGTGTGTTAGCTGATCCTGCACTTATCCGTAAAGCATCTGAGTTATCTATTGATGCCGGCGCTGACTTCATTAAGACTTCTACAGGTAAAGTTGCCGTGAACGCAACCCTTGAAGCTGCAGAAATCATGATGACAGTAATCAGCGAAAAGAACCCTAAAGTTGGCTTTAAGCCTGCCGGTGGCGTTAAAGATGCTGAAGCAGCAGCTGAATTCTTGGGTGTTGCTGCTCGCTTATTGGGTGATGACTGGGCAACACCAGCGACATTCCGTTTTGGCGCATCAAGCCTATTGAATAACTTGCTTCATACATTAGAGCTAGGCGATGCCCCACAAGGTGCACAAGGTTACTAATCTTTACACCTTAAGCTTGTTATTAAGTGTGATCTAAATCTAATTAGGTGTATCAAAAGTCCGTTAGTATGTAACAATATTACGGCTTTTGATTCCTATTAGTAGAATGCTAACTGAAAGCTCTATTGAATAGAAACTAAGTTACACTCTTGGAGGTAGTACATGTTTTTAGCTCAAGAAATTATTCGTAAAAAACGTAATGCTGAAGTGCTGTCAACGGCAGAGATCCAATTCTTTGTTAACGGTATCACCAACAATACGGTTTCAGAAGGTCAGATCGCAGCCCTAGGCATGGCGGTCTATTTCAACGACATGAACATGGATGAACGTATTGCGCTGACTACCGCAATGCGTGACTCTGGCACTGTGCTTAATTGGCAGTCATTGAACCTTGATGGTCCAATCATTGATAAACACTCAACTGGCGGAGTCGGGGATGTCATTAGTTTGATGTTAGGCCCTATGGCTGCAGCTTGTGGTGGTTATGTACCTATGATCTCAGGCCGAGGACTTGGCCATACAGGTGGTACACTCGATAAGTTTGACGCCATCCCAGGTTATAATACTGAGCCTGATAGCGCACTTTTCCGTAAAGTTGTAAAAGAAGCTGGCGTGGCAATTATTGGCCAAACAGGCGATCTTGTTCCAGCTGACAAGCGTTTCTACTCTATTCGAGATAATACCGCCACGGTTGAATCTATCTCGTTAATTACCGCCTCAATTCTTTCTAAAAAGCTTGCAGCAGGCCTTGATGCCTTAGCCATGGATGTCAAAGTAGGTACTGGCGCGTTTATGCCAACCTATGAAGCATCTGAAGAACTTGCGCGCAGTATCACTGCGGTAGCAAATGGCGCTGGTACCAAGACAACAGCATTACTTACCGACATGAACCAAGTATTGGCATCATGTGCAGGTAATGCGTTAGAAGTAAAAGAAGCCGTTGATTTTATGACAGGCGCTTACCGTAATCCTCGTTTATATGAAGTGACTATGGGACTGTGTGCTGAAATGCTAGTGCTAGGCGGACTTGCCAGTAATGAAGCTGACGCTCGAGTTAAACTTAATGCCGTGCTTGATAACGGTAAAGCGGCTGAAATATTTGGCCGTATGGTTTCAGGTTTAGGTGGTCCAGCTGATTTTGTAGAAAACTACAGCAAATACCTACCTGACTCACAAATTATTCGTCCTGTTTATGCAGATAAATCCGGCTTTGCAGCCGCGATGGATACTCGTGAACTAGGACTTGCAGTAGTAACCTTGGGCGGTGGTCGTCGTAAGCCAGGCGACGCGCTTGATTATAGCGTGGGTCTTTCTCAAGTCTGCGCATTAGGCGATGAGATTAATGCCGACAAGCCTATTGCATTTATTCATGCCCAATCTGAAAACGCCTTTGCTGAAGCTGAGGCTGCAGTGAAAAAAGCGATTCACATTGGTGACAGTAAACCAGAGAAAACTCCGGAAATATATCGTTATATCCGTGAATCAGATCTGTAACGGAGCACAGTTTATGAAACGTACTATAATCATGATGCTAGACTCATTCGGCGTTGGTGCAGCGCACGATGCTGAGGCTTTTGGCGACGTGGGTTCAAACACTTTTGGTCACATTGCCAAGGCATGTGCTGAAGGCAAAGCAAACGATGGCCGTGAAGGCCCGTTGAAGCTGCCAAACTTGGCGCGTTTAGGTCTTGGTCATGCATCAAAAGAAAGCACGGGTGAATTTCCACTTGGCTTTGCTGACGATGTTGAAGTTATTGGTGCTTATGGTTACGCAGACGAGCTAAGCTCGGGTAAAGATACACCAAGCGGACACTGGGAAATGGCTGGCGTACCTGTTCTATACGAATGGGGTTACTTCAGTGAACTAACTAACTCTTTCCCACAAGAGCTAACTGATAAGATTTTAGCACGAGCAGGATTAACCGAGTTTTTAGGTAACTGCCATTCATCTGGTACGGTTATTTTAGGAGAGCTTGGCGAAGAGCACATACGCACAGGCAAGCCAATTTTCTACACTTCTGCTGACTCAGTGTTTCAGATCGCTTGTCATGAAGAGTCTTTCGGGCTTGAGAAGTTATATGAGCTTTGCATTATCGCCCGTGAAGAGTTGGCTGATTACAATATTGGCCGAGTTATCGCACGTCCATTTGTTGGCACATGTGCGAGTGATTTCGAGCGCACTGGTAACCGCCGCGATTACGCAGTCGAGCCGCCAGCGCCAACGGTACTGGATAAGCTTAAGGCTGCCGGTGGTGAAGTTGTTAGTGTGGGTAAGATTGCAGATATTTATGCAAACTGCGGCATCACTAAGAAAGTTAAAGCTACTGGCCTAGAAGCGTTATTTGATGCGACGCTAGAGCAAGTTAAACAAGCTGGTGACAACACAATTGTTTTCACTAACTTTGTTGATTTCGACTCGCATTATGGCCACCGCCGCGATGTAGCAGGTTATGCTCGCAGCCTTGAGTACTTTGACTCTCGTTTGCCAGAGATTTTAGCACTGCTTGGTGAAGATGACTTCTTACTACTGACCGCAGATCATGGTTGTGATCCAACATGGCCTGGTAGTGATCATACTCGTGAGCGCGTGCCTGTACTTGCGTATGGCGCAGGTCTAGAAGCTGGCTCTTTAGGGCTGCGCAATAGTTTTGCTGATATGGGCCAATCTATTGCTAGCTACTTTAAGCTTGAGCCAATGGAATATGGCGAATCATTTATTCGTTCATAATCTGAAGAAATTTGAATTTGGCGGCTCAAATTGAGCCGCTAGCATACAAGACTTATGTTGTTTACAACGGTCTATAAATATAAATAGGGGTTATTCTGATGGCTACACCACACATTAATGCCGTAGACGGCGCATTTGCTGATACAGTTCTATTTCCAGGCGATCCACTACGCGCTAAGTACATCGCTGAAACGTTTCTAGAAAACGTTGAGCAAGTTACTGACGTACGTAACATGCTTGGTTTCACTGGTACTTACAAAGGTGTTCGTATCTCTGTTATGGGTTCAGGCATGGGTATCCCGTCTTGCTCAATCTACGCAACTGAATTGATCAAAGATTACGGCGTTAAGAACCTAATCCGTGTTGGTACTTGTGGTGCAATCAGCACTGACGTTAAAGTACGTGACGTGATCATTGGTATGGGTGCTTGTACTGATTCACAAACTAACCGTCTACGTTTCCGTGGCCAAGACTTCGCTGCTATTTGTGATTACGGCCTATTAAGCGCTGTAGTTAAAGCTGCTGAAGCAAAAGGCACTAAGTACCGCGTTGGTAACGTTTTCTCAGCAGACCTATTCTACACTCCTGATCCAGTTATGTTTGACGTAATGGAAAAGATGGACGTACTAGGCGTTGAAATGGAAGCTGCTGGTCTATACGGCGTAGCAAAAGAGTTCGGTGCTAAAGCATTGTGTGTTGTTACTGTTTCGGATCATATCCGTACCGGTGAGAAGACAACTTCAGATGAGCGTCAAACTACGTTCAACGAAATGATCGAAATGACACTAGAAGCTGCAATTACTCTTTAATTGCTAATGCTTTAGTCGTTATTGATTGCAATAAAAACGGACGCTAATGCGTCCGTTTTTTTATCTATTTTTACCACTGTTTGTTCCAAGCAATTTTAGTCTTCAGCTTTTGAGTCATTTTCTATTGGTTTGGTTTTGACCTTAGTAGCTGGCTCTGGCTTGTTAGCGGGGGCTTTTTTCACTGTAGTTTTGCCTGCAGTCGATTTAGTTGCTGTTGTTTTCGGTGCCGCTTTTGCTCTTGGTGCGCGTTTGGTTTTAGGCTTAGGTGCTAATGGCTTAGGCTGCGATTTTGTGTCAGCAGCATTATTTAAGTTGTTATTAGGTTTTACCGAGTCAACAGCGTCATTTACTTTATTATCAGCAGTTGGCGTCTCATTAGGCTTAGCTTCAACTATTGGCGTTGCTGCCGTTTGAGTTTTGTTTTGCGCAGCCAAATTTTTGGCCTCTTTAGCTTCTGCTTTCGCTTTTTTCTTCGCTAATAATCTTCTTAGTTTTACTCTGGCTTTGCGTCTATCAAAGTCCGCACGCTTAAATGAAAGTGCGCGCGATAGCAACATACCGATCAAGCCAGCGATCAACAACATCATTTGTTGCTGCTCCATATTGATCTGATGCGCTTCTTTAATTTCATTGAAGAAGTACTTAGGCTCTAAACGTACTTCTACGTAACCTAAGTTTTTACCGTCTTGAGAGACTGCTTCAACATAAGGAGGATATTGATCTAAAATCGTGTTTAATTCTTCAGAGCCGGGCTCCAAATCCTCTTCCGTTACACTCTGAGCAAAAGAGAGTCTTACGCCATCTTCGCTAAATATACTGGCTGACATGACCTTAGGATCGAGCACAAGCGCTTGGGCAAGCCATTGCAATTGCTCGTCATTTTCAAGTTGTAATGCTGGTGCTGCACCATAAGCAGTTTGCTGAACCAGTAATCTTGCCATCTTTTCGGTTTGGGACTTTAGAAGCTGCTGCCCTTGTAGTAGGCTAGTTTCCCACAACTGGTCAAGACCGATGAATAATGCGATAGCAATCATGATCTGTAATAATCGGCTTATTCGATGGCTCTTTCTTAGGCCTTTTAAATAGAACACTGAAACCCTTAATATGTTGTGTACTGACTTAATCATAATTGATTCTGTCTGTACTCGGTAGCTGGAGAGTCATAACTAATGGAAAGTTCGAGTCAATCTGCTGTTTTTACTTGGTTAACCACCGAAAGTAGCATGTCTTTTATAGCAGGGAAACAAAGATTTTCTCGTCATAACGAAACCGAGTACCCAGTCGGTTTCTCACGTTATCGAGTCGTATTTTTAGCGAAACAAGATTGTGATGAGAATCAACAAATCGTCGATATTCAAGCGGTTTGTAACTGGCTAACGACATTAAGTACCGACTTAAGTTTGGCTGTTATTGATCGTCATTGCGATTTGAGCTGTATTGAAGTTTGCAGCGAGGGCGCATTATCGCAAGCGCAACTGTCTCAACTAGATAAGCTAACGACTGTTGAGTTATTTGAAGTCGCTCCTAATGTACCGCAAATCAATACTCCAGGCTTATTAGTCATGGATATGGACTCAACAGCCATTGAAATCGAGTGTATCGATGAGCTGGCTGTTATGGCGGGAGTTGGTGCTGCTGTTGCTGAAGTGACCGAGCTTGCGATGCAAGGCGAGCTCGATTTTGAACAAAGTTTACGTGCCCGTGTGGCTAAGCTTGAAGGGGCTGATGCGCAAATCATCGAAACGCTATGTGCTAAGCTACCGCTAATGCCAGGCCTTAAAGAGATGATTGCTGAGCTCAAAAGCCATGGCTGGCGAACCGTTGTCGCTTCTGGTGGCTTTACGCCATTTGTGAATCATCTTAAACAGCTATTATCTCTTGATGCTGCGTTTGCAAATGAGCTGGACATTGCTGATGGTAAGTTACTTGGCACTGTTTCAGGCCAAGTAGTAGATGCGCAATTTAAAGCTGACACCGTAGTTAGCTGTGCAGCGCAATGGCAAATTGCTGTAGGGCAAAGCGTGGCAATTGGCGATGGTGCCAATGATATTCCAATGATTAAAACTGCTGATTTTGGCATTGCATATCATGCTAAGCCTAAGCTTGCTGAGGCCGCAGATATTAAGATTGATAAGCTAAACTTAAAGGTATTGCCTTATCTGTTTCAGCTGAAATAACGCAAATTGTTATTAGATCGGGGTAACTGGTTGCTGGTTAAGGCCGATTAAACCAAGCGTCTTCAAATAGAAGCTCAGCACCTACCGTGTTGGGCTTTTTTGCTGTAATGGGGCACTAATTTTTGCAGTTGAAATTGAAAGGTTCATTTCAATATCTGTCTAGCTCATCAATTTAACTATGTCTCTCCTGATGTTTATACTGATTGGTATTAATCAAGATAAAAGTCGTTATATTTTAATATTATAGATAATGCTTAGAATGAGCGTTTGTTCTAAAGATTAACTATCAGTTTGATTCATTTAGATATCCAAATTGCTCCGCGTTTTAATCGTACTTGTCCGGCATATTATTAGAGTGTTTGCTCTTGTTTTTGCATTTAGAGTTCAGTAGCGTAACTTAAAAAACAAGAGAGTTTAGCTTTGAATATCCAGCAAAAATCTTACCATATACCCTATAAACACGGCCATTTGCACTTAAGGCAGATAGTGCCTGTACAAGCAGATATGAGTAAGCCGCCAATTTTAATGTTACATGGCGCTATGTCTAATGGACGGGTGTTTTATAGCGACTCAGGTAAAGGCTTAGGCTGTTATTTAGCTGATGCGGGATATGTTGTTTATGTGCTCGATACTCAAGGTCGTGGCTTAAGTGAGCCTAAGTTAGCCCGTGGTTTTAAGTTTGGGCAAGGTGAGGTGATCCGCGAACAATTGCCACTTATTCAACAATACATCCTTTCGTTGCACCCAAAAGCAACAACAGTGCATTGGTGCGCGCATTCTTGGGGAGGCGTGTTGATGGCAAGTGCGCTAGCTCGCTATGAGGATTTACAGCAAAGCGTTGCTTCATTGGTTACCTTTGGAAGCAAGCGAAGGATTGAGGTCAAATCATTGCAAAAATGGCTAACGGTGGATCTCGTGTGGAACAACATCGCGCCTTTTATCGCTTGGAAAAGTGGTTATTTGCCTGCAGATAAACTGAAAATGGGCATGGATAATGAGTCTCGTTCATCGCTTAGGCAAACGATTGAGTGGGTGCGCGGCCAATGGGTAGATAGTGATGATGGCTTTGATTATGGCTACGCTGCCAAACAGGCTAATTGGCCTAAGTCTTGGTTTATAGCCGGTAAGGGCGACAAGGTGCTTGGTAACCCTGCTGATGTTGAGCGCATGATAAAAGAGTGCCACATTCAGCAGGTTGATTACACTTTATTATCTAAAAAGCAGGGTTTTAGACATGACTATGATCATGGCGGCATGTTAACCCATAAAGATGCCGTAGAAGATCACTTCCCAAGAGTCAGAGACTGGTATCGGAGCTTCAACGGCTAGGTTTAGTTGAATAGTTGGACTTATAATCTTGCTTTATTTAACAGTTACAAATGCTCGCAGCTAACATTACTCATTGTGGTGAGCCAATAAGGGGGCGAGTTTTACCAGTTCTGCAAGGTTACTGACGCCCAGTTTAGTCATTAATTTTGAGCGGTGTACTTCAATGGTGCGGATAGCAACGCATAGCTCATTCGCCATCTGCTTATTGGTGTTTCCCGCAATCACTAGCTCAAAGATCTGCGTTTCTCGTTCAGACAAATTATTAATCAAAGCTTGGTTAGTCAGTTTCCAATGTTGGCGGCTGCTGTACTCTAGTCCTTTAGCAATTGATTGCGATAAAAGTTTGCCTTGCACTGGCTTTTGAAAGAAGTCGAACGCGCCGTTCTTAAAAGCGTCCACAGCCATAGGCACATCACCATGGCCAGTCAAGAAAATAACTGATAATGGGCTTTTAGCTTGAGTGAGCAGTTGCTGCACTTGAGGGCCTGTTAAGCCCGGCATACGCGCATCTAAAATAACGCATCCAGCTTGGCTTAAATCAACAGATGCAAGAAAACTGTCACCACTGTTGAAACAATTAAGTTGATAACCATAGCCATCCATCAGGAAGCTAATCGAGTCGACAATCGCTTCATCGTCATCGACTAAATACACTGGACCTTTAATTAGTTGTTCCACAACACACCTTTATTTTAGCAATGCTTAAATGATTGATATCCCAGTTTGGATCAATTAGCGAACTATTTTTCATAAAGCATGAATTGGGTCACGTAGCTAACTCTGCTGCCTAGCGTAAGCTATTGCTAATCAATCTGCTTAAAATTTATTACAGCACTTTAGTGGTTTTTTATATTTGATATAGGGCTGATAAAACCTATGTTGCATCGTGATTTAGCAGACTATTAATTGAGTGTTAAGGGAATGAAATTGCCTAAAATTTTGTTTTGTATCTTAGTATTATTGTTTTCTACCACTGCATGGTCTAAACCAAAGCAGTTTTATGTGGGCGTGCTGGCAAACTGGGGGCACCAACAAGCTGTAGAGCGTTGGACTCCGATGATGCAATACCTTAATGAGCAAGTTCCTGGGGCTGAGTTTCATGTCTATCCGGGCAATTTTGAAGCGCTAAATTTGGCGATGGAGCTTGGGCAAATTCAGTTTATCATCACCAATCCTGGCCAATACTTGTATTTGTCGAACCAATATCCGCTTTCTTGGCTCGCAACAATGCGCTCAAAACGCCATAACGGCACCACATCGGCTATTGGTTCAGCGATTATCGTTAGCGCTAATAGTGATTACCGCACCTTATACGACTTAAAAGGCAAGATAGTTGCTGCCAGCGATCCACATGCTCTTGGTGGTTATCAAGCAACTGTTGGCTTAATGCATAGCTTAGGTATGGATCCTACAACCTTTTTTGGCCAAACCAAATTCCTAGGCTTTCCATTAGATCCACTGCTGTATCAAGTGCGTGATGGCAATGTTGATGCCGCGATAACGCCTTTATGTACGCTAGAGGACATGGTTGCCCGTGGGCTTATTCGCCGTGGCGATTATCGGGTGCTTAACCCTAGTCGACCAGAAGGAATAGAGTGTCAGTGCAGCACTAATCTGTATCCAAATTGGTCGTTTGCGGCTACAGAAAGCGTTGATACCAATTTAACCAAAGCGATTACCCAAGCGCTATTAGATTTAAGTGCCGACAACCCAGCAGCAATTAAGGCGCAGCTCAAGGGCTGGACTTCGCCAATTAGCCAGTTAGCCGTGATAAAGCTGTTTAAAGAGTTACATGTTGCGTCGCCAGATCATAGCCGCTGGGACTCGGTCAAACAGTGGCTTGAAGACAATCGCCACTGGGGGATTTTATCGGTACTTATTTTTGTTATCGCCACTATTTATCATTTATGGATTGAGTATCGCTTTCATCAAAAGAGCGGCTCTTTAATTGAGTCTGAGCGGCAATTGAAGCAGCAAGCGATTGCTCTAGAAAGGCTACAAAGCGCCTCGATAGTCGGTGAAATTGGTGCCGGGCTTGCTCATGAGATTAATCAGCCTATTGCCGCGATTACTAGTTATAGCGAAGCCGGCATAATGCGCCTACAAGGACAAGAAAAAGCTGATGTACAAGCGTGTATTGAGTTACTAGAGAAAATCCATAAGCAGTCGACTCGCGCAGGGGAAGTCGTGCATCGCATTCGAGGATTATTAAAGCGCCGTGAAGCGGTGATGGTTGATGTGAATATTCTCACTTTAGTCGAAGAGAGTATCTCGTTACTACGCCTAGAGCTGGCAAGGCGAGACATTCAAATCAACACCCAAATTAAAGGTGAACCGTTCTTTATTACTGCAGATAGAGTGGGTTTATTGCAAGTGCTGATTAACCTAATTAAAAACAGTGTTGATGCCATTGCCGACTCTGAAAAGGCTCGACTTGGAAAAATTAATATCGAACTCGACTTTAAAGAACAGCAAGTCAACATTTGCATCGTCGACAATGGCCCCGGGCTTGCTATGGAAGCAGATACTTTAATGGCAACTTTTTACACTACTAAAGTTGATGGTTTAGGTTTAGGACTGGCGATTTGTAACGAAGTAATCAAAGAGCATGAAGGTCGATTCACGCTGGCTAATCGCAGTGACGAGATTACAGGCTGCGTGGCAACACTGAGTCTTAAAAAGCGTGGTAGTGAGCAAGCCGTTGTTTAGCTTATAACGTATTGCGCAATAGGGCTTAAGTTAACCATAAGCCACCAGTATATGTGCGGTATTGACTGTTATTAGTCTGCCGCACATTTTGGCTTTTATTGGGGCATAACCTACAAAAAAATCATCTTTTTTACGTTATGTGGTTTACCACAATTTACAGTATTTACTTGCTGTGTTGGCGTAAAAATGAACTGTGAATTGCTTCACAAACAAGCTTACTGCTTAGCAGGTATGTGGTTTACCACAATATTCAAGTTTAGCCTCCTCAATAACAATGATGAAAACCTTAGCAAATAGGTTGATTGCAAATCGCAGTTAATCCAGTGCTTAACATGTCGCTTTGCTAAGGATCATTGTCATTGGGAGATTTAACATGAAACTAGATCGGCGAACCTTCATTAAAGGGGCCGGAGCGGGTACAGCGACTTGCGCATTAGCAACGCTTCCAGGCTCATTGGCTGCCCTTGGACATTCTGAGCTGCAAGGCAGTGCAGAGTCAGTCGCAAGTATTTGTGAAATGTGCTCAACCCGCTGTCCGATCTCAGCTCGAGTGGTGAATGGCAAAAACGTATCGATTTTAGGTAACGCTAACGCTAAATCTTTTGGCGGTGCCGTATGTGCTCGCGGCGGTGCTGGTCACAGCCAACTTTACGATAAGCAACGTATTGTTAAGCCATTAAAGCGTGTTGGTGAACGTGGTGAAGGTAACTGGCAAGAAATTGAGTGGGATGAAGCTTACCGCACCATTGCTGAAAACCTAAACAGAATTAAAACTCAGCACGGTGCAGAAACCGTTGCCTTTTCATCTAAGTCTGGCTCTTTGTCAGGTCACCTATTCCATTTAGCTAAAGCCTTTGGTAGCCCAAATACCTTTACTCACGCATCAACTTGCCCAGGTAGTTATGTGATTGCAGCTAAAGCTATGTTTGGCGGCAAAATTAAGCGCGACTTAAGCAACTCTAAATACATCATCAACTTCGGCCATAACTTGTACGAAGGCATTAACATGTCTGAGACTCGAGGCATGATGAATGCGCAAATGGAAAAGGGCGCTAAGCTAGTAGTATTTGAGCCTCGTTTCTCTATTGTTGCCGATAAAGCTGATGAGTGGTACGCGATTAAGCCAGGTACCGACGTAGCGGTTGCGTTAGCGATTTGTCATACCTTGATTAGCGACGATTTATACGACAAGGACTTCGTGGCGCAATATGTCACTGGTTTTGAAGACTTTGCAAAGGAAGTTAAAGCTTACACGCCTGAATGGGCTGAATCAGTCAGTGACGTGCCTGCAGAAGATATTCGCCGTATTACTCATGAGTACGCCGCCGCAGCACCTCATGCACTAGTGGATTTTGGTCACCGTTCATCGTTTACCACTGAAGAGTTTGAAATGCGCCGCGCACTTTATGCAGCGAACGTGTTAGTGGGTAACATTGAGCGAAAAGGCGGTCTGTACTTCGGTAAAAAGGCATCTAGCTATAACAAGTTTGCTGGCGAAAAAGTTGCGCCAACACTAGCTAAGCCGGGCGTCGATGGCATGCCAAAAATTGATGCCAAGCGTATCGATATGGTTGATGAGCAATATGCGATGACTTGGTCATCAGGTGGTGTTTACCAGACCATTCTCGACTCAACTCTTGATGCTGTACCTTATCAGCTACGTGCATGGGTAATGAGCCGTACCAACCCAATGCAAACCATGACCGACAGAGCGCGTATTGTTGAAACAATGCAAAAGCTCGACTTTATCGTGGCCTGCGATATTTATATCAGTGAATCAGCTGCTTATGCCGATATTTTCTTACCTGAGTCGACTTACCTTGAGCGTGATGAAGAGATCGCTGACAAGTCGAGTAAGAATCCTGCTTACTATGTGCGTCAACGTGTAGTTGAAACCATTGGTGATACCAAGCCAAGCTGGCAGATCTGGAAAGAACTTGCAGATGAGCTGGGCCAAGGCCAGTTCTTCCCATGGGAAAACATGGAAACCCTGCAACTATTCCAAGTGCAACGTGACGTTAACCTACTAAGAAAAATCAAAGACGAAGGCTTTGTTAGCTTTGGTAAGCCTTTGATGCTACGTGAGCGTAGCATGGTGAGAGATTTTGCTGCTGCTTACCCAAGTGCTAAACCACTTGATGAAGATGGCACATACGCCAGCCATTTAAGCTTTAAAACACCGAGTGGCAAGATTGAGCTTAGCTCAGACAAGGTAGAGGAAATGGCACCAGGGCGCGGGGTGATCCGTTACCGCGAAGTGACCATGAAAAAAGCTGATGAGCTGTTTTTCATTCAAGGCAAGGTAGCGGTACACACTAACGCTGCAACTCAAAACGTGCCAATGCTAGCGAACTTGATGTCTGACAACGCCTTGTGGATCCACCCGATCACTGCAGGCCTGTTAAATATCTCTAGTGGCGACAAGATCCGCATCTATAACGATACTGGCAGCGAAGAAGGCCACGCATTAGTGACTCCAGGTATTCGCCCTGACACAGTATTTGCTTATATGGGCTGTGGCTCAAAGAACAAAGAACTTGCTCGTGCAACTGGTAAAGGTGTGCATTGCGGTAACTTACTTCCTCACGTGACTTCTCCGGTGACAGGTATGAACCTGCATACAACCGGCGTTAAAGTTGCCAAGATTTAATCGGAGTTAATTATGACTAAGCGTTATGTTCTAGTGCACGATGAAAACAAGTGCATTGGCTGCCAAGCGTGTAACGTGGCTTGCCGCAGTGAAAACAATGTGCCTGAGTCGGTAACTCGCATTCAAGTGAGAATCGAGGGGCCATACGGCAACTTTCCACATTTACATTTTAAATATAATCGCGTTTCCTGCGAGCAATGTGAAAACGCACCATGCGTTAAGGTGTGCCCAACAGGTGCAGCTTATGTTAACGCAGATGGCATTGTGTCTATCAACGAGAAAAAATGCGTAGGTTGTTTGTACTGCGTTGCTGCTTGTCCTTACAAGGTGCGCTTTATTAACCCAGAGACTCGTGTGCCTGATAAGTGTGACTTCTGTAAAGATACTCGCTTAGCGCGTGGTGAAGAGCCAGCTTGTGTCAGCGTTTGTCCAACTCAAGCGTTAGTGTTTGGTGACGCCAACGACATGAACTCTGAAGTACGTAAAGTGTTAGATACAAAAAATCACTACCAACAAAAGGTAAACCTTGGTACTGAACCAAGAGTCTATCGCATTCCTAGCCGTAAAGGAGGGATCAAAGCATGAACAATATCTGGGGCTCAATGGAGCAATACGATCCGGTAGTATGGAACTGGATCATCGCAGTCTACTTGTTTATGGCGGGTTTATCAGCGGGTTCAATGCTGGTGGCTATTGGTCTTAAATGGTACAAGCAAAGCCGTGGTCAACCTACAGAAGGTTTACCGGTTATTAAGGCGGCAGCGATTATAGGACCTGTTGCAATCAGCTTAGGTATGGCGCTATTGGTATTGGATTTAACCAAGCCATTTGAGTTTTACCATATCTTGCTTAACTACAACCTAACCTCGGTAATGGCGTGGGGTGTAATTGCGCTGCTGGTTTATATTCCGCTGGTATTTGTATTCGCTGCTTTAGTGTTTGAAAAGCTAGTACTACAGTATGCACCTTGGTTAGCAGGCATTCTTAAAGTGTGTCGCCAAGTTGAAAATAGTCTTAATAAACTGATTTTCGCGCTTGGTCTAGGCGTAGGGGTTTACACCGGCTTCTTACTGTCGGCTTTGATTAGCTACCCAATTTTGAACACTGCGGTATTACCGGCATTGTTCTTGGCGTCAGCATTGTCAGTTGGCTCAGCAGGTAACATATTGGTAGCAACCTTGTTCTTTAGCAAAAAGGAATCTGATTGTATCGAGCAAGTGCACCGTATCGAGTATCCAGTAGCTTTTAACGAAGCACTTTGTTTAGTCTTGTTGTTTGTTGGTCTTAACTTCTCAGGCCCTGCAGCGCAGGCTGCTACAGCAGCGATTACAACAGGTACTTGGGCAAGTGTGTTCTGGATTGGTGTTGTCGGCTTAGGTTTAGTTGTGCCAGTACTTGCAAGCACCCTAGCACCTAAAGCATGGCGCCATACTAAAGGCTTTTTAATCACAGTATCGTGCAGCACTATTATTGGTGTGTTAGCGCTGAGACACTTCGTGGTATATGCAGGTCAAAGTTACATTAGCTAACTGTTTCTCATTTATTTCAACCCGGTAATCAGCATAAGCGGCCCATATGGGTCGCTTTTATTTTTCAACGTGTTCACATCTATATCTGCTTTTAGAGCAATTCATATTAATGACTCTATATGAGATATGAATATTAGAGAATATAAATGCGAGCTATCTCACTTATTTGTGGTTTATGAAGGAGTAGACTTCGCGCCTTTTATGGCTTGCGCTATGCAGATTGGAATGGCTTGAATGGTGAAAATAATACCTTTGCGCGCACAAGTGAAATCTCACTTTGTGTTTACATTTATCAATGCGTTGCTGTTTACTGTTATCGCAACTAATTACTTTGATTATCTTCCGCTAAATCTATCTTGGTTTGATTGGTCCTATATTGGCGTTGCTACAGTAGGTCAGATGGGGTTGCTAGCGCTATTGGTAGGGGTTATTAGTTTACCACTAAGTGTGATTAAATCTGTTCGTGTCAGGGTGATATTAACCTCAATTATTTTCAGTGCGGCGTTAATGACTTTGTATGGCGACACGCAAATTTTCGCTCAATACCGTTTTCATATTCAGCCAGTACTTGTCGAGATGGTCTTCTCTGGTGGTATCGTTGAGTTCTCTTTAGTAAACTATTTATTTGCAGCATCATTGATATTACTAGCATTCTTGCTGCAATGCGGGATGTATTGGTTTGTTTTAAAAAGAGGTGCTAACCATATTAAAAACCTGGGGCGACTGACTGTGTTGTCTATCTTTTTAGCCATGTTAGCCACACATGTTACCCACATATGGGCAAGTGCTAATGGGGTTAATTCGATAACCAACTTTAGTCGGTTTTTACCATTATTTTACCCAGCAACAGCCAATAGATTGATGCTGCAATATGGCTTAGTTGATGAAGCACAATTAGCTCAAAATAATAAGTTAAAAGTTGATAAAAATAGTAATCTCGCTTATCCCTTGTCGCCAATTACATATAAGGAGGTTAAACCGACAAATATTTTATTTATCATTATCGACTCTTGGCGTCATGACAGTTTTAGTGAAAAGGTTACACCCAATATTTGGCAGTTTGCGCAACATGGGCAAGTGTTTAATCAACATTATTCAACGGGTAATGCTACGCGCGCTGGTATCTTTGGTTTGTTTTATGGCTTACCGGCGACTTATTGGCATAGCTTCTACCGTAATCGTCAATCGCCAATACTAATGGATAGAATACAACAGTTAGATTATCAGCTAGGGATATTTTCTTCGGCACATCTATTAAAACCTGAGTTTGATGAAACGGTGTTTGTGCATGTTCCCGACTTGAGAGTGCGATCAAAGGCTGATTCTAAAGCTGGTCGCGATATTGAAATTACTCAAGAATGGCTTGAATGGGACAAACATAAAGATCCTTCACGTCCCGCATTTTCGTTCTTATTTTACGATTCACCTCATGGATATGACTTCCCTGCGGATTACCCGAATAAGTTTGAGCCACAAGTCTCGAGAATGGATTACTTGAGTATTAATAATGATACGGACAGGCTGCCAATTCTAAATCGTTACAATACTAGCGTTAACTTTACCGATTCATTAATCAGTAAGGTGCTGAATCAACTTAAGGAATCTGGCGAGCTAGCTAACACCTTGGTAGTTATCACTGGCGATCATGGTCAAGAGATCAACGATAACAAACAGAACTTTTGGGGGCATAATGGTAATTTTACCGACCCTCAAATAAAAGTACCTTTTATGATGTTTGGGGCCGGATTGAAGACTGCAACCAATCAATATTACACAGACCATATGGATCTTGTGCCTACGTTAATGCTGAACTACTTGGGGGCTAATGGGTCTGTAGAAAACTATAGTGCTGGCTACAATCTGTTTGATAGCCATATTGATAGAAGACAATGGCTTATTTTAGCAAGCTATAGTGATTACGCCTTAGTGAACGAAAACAGCATTTTGCATGTTTCCGGTACTCAAGGTGGTTATCAGTATCTCGACCGACATAATCGGCCAAAAGAAAGTAAGCCTGATTTTGTGCAGCTAAATGAAGCATATGCATTGATGCGTCGTTATTTAGAATAATGGTCGCTTGTCAGTAAACACTATACTCAATAGCCGTGATTTGCTTGTTGCTTCTCGCGGCTTTTTATTAAAGTTAGTTAGTCAAAGAGCTTAATTGAAATAAGCTATTTAATGACAATGGAAAATATTCCATATTCGTTTAGTGGCGATACAAACAGGCACTACAAAAAAGCCCTGTTATCAAAACAGGGCTTTAAAGCAAGGGTTAGTACATCACAATAGTTTGCGCTATTTATTCAATAGGCTTTTTAATAATATTTTGCGGTTTAACTAATACGCTTTCTTGAATGATTTCAGCAACAATCGACTTTTTAGCGCGTCTTTTCTTAATGATAAAGCTGCTTAATATACTAATAATCGCAATGGCTAAGGTAACAAATGGTGCAATGATCAGCGCCATAGTCACAAACTTGGCAATATTTTCTGGTAGATAAGATAAGGCGTAACCAAAGCCTAGTAATAAGCCGCTCCAACTCGCTGCACTTAACCAAGCGAAGTAATGGAAATGAGCCACATTTTTAACGTGTAACCCCATCATCAAAGGTAATAGAGGGCGAACAACCGGAATAAAGCGAGCGATAAATAATGCTAATAATCCATGTTTGTTTAATAGCTTATCTACGGTTTTCATGCGCTTTTCGGGCACCGCATCAATCCAGCGTTGGATTTTAGGTAAGCGATGTAACCAGCGGCCTTGAATAAACGCCACCCAGCTCCCCGTCGCACCAGCAACCAATAATGCAATAAACGCTAAAGGTAAGCTAATGATCCCTGCGGCGGCTAAGCTGCCAGAGAGAATGACTACACTATCACAGGGCATTGGCGCAGCGGGAAGAAGCGCACTTTCTAGCCAAATTAAGGTGAAAATACAAAGATAAATCATGGCGGCACTGCCAGGGCTTTGTAATAAAGCAAAATCTTGGTGCCAAAGTGCGGTAATAACTGAGACAAATGAATCTAGCATTGTCGGTGTTCCTAAATGGGCCTAAATCTCAAGCCGTGTGCCTAATGCTTTAGAGGTTTGAGATGAGTACTTAACTGTCGAGCCTGTTTTAGCATTTTAGCGACCAAAATGGGAGTGAGTTTCTCAGATTTATGCGCAAATTGCTTGTGTCAGCACTATACATCAGGATTTGATGAGGCTAATTAACTATTCCCTTTCATTAATAAAAATACATCTTCAGTTCATCAGTCGTTAATCAATGATTGTTGCTTGCTCAAATTTCGAGTTTTCCGAGACCATTTAGTGGTCTGCTGTGTTGGTTTTATAAGCAAAAACAAGTCTGCATTAAAGCTAATTAATAAGCCGCTGAATCTGTTTAAACTGGTTTAAAATAACTAGGCTTAACTTGAATTGGATTTAACGAGTATTTTAGAAAGTTACTCTATAACTAAGTGTAAGAGAATTATGTCGTCAGTGAATAAAGGTCTAAAAGCGGTGTCTATGCTCGAAGCAAGCAAAGGCTTGTTATCTGTATTAGTGATTTTTGAATTACATAAGCTTGCAGGGGGGAATGTACAGCAAGTCATAGAAGCCTTAATTGCTCACTTGCATTTGAATCCAGCTAACCATTTGCTGCAAGACGTTGTGCTTGAGGCGGGCAAAGTGAGTGCGGCTAATATCTATTGGGTGATGGCTGGCGCCAGTCTTTATGCATTGATTCGTTTTGTTGAGGCATACGGACTGTGGCATAGCCTAGTTTGGACCGAGTGGTTTGCGCTATTGAGTGGGGCGATTTACTTACCATTTGAGATCTATGGTCTATTAACTAAGCCGAGTTTATTAACCGCAGCAATATTATGCATTAACCTGTTAGTGGTTGGCTTTATGTATCGAGTGATTAAGCATAAAGTTTGATAGTGCAGCTATGCGTATTGATTTCGACAAGTGTAAATAATTGCGTTACTTATAAGTGAGCAAAGAATATATGGGCGCTGAGCAATAAAATTTGGCTAATTGAGCTTTGCTTGCAAAGGCGTAAATTGTAGTACTGTTAGCGAAATTTAGCAGCACTGCGCTGAATGACAATGCTGCTAATAGAGATTGGTGACGAGGGGGGAGCTAAAGTTCTGCGTTAAAATGAATTGGCAAGACTCAGGCTTTAAAGCATAACTCTGGAAATCTCAGCATCACTTCAGGGGTGATATCTAAAAACTCGCCGACACCAATAATGTTCCACAGTTGCTCTTCAAGCTTTTTGGTTTTGTGAGAAGCATGCTTAGTTAAGTATTCACGTTCGCGGCGGATATAGCTTAAATCAGGTTTACCCGCTGCGCCGCGATATACGCGTAAAGCGATAAATTCACCAAGCTCTTGGCTGCGCTTAATAAAGCCTAATTGCTGTTCTAACTCAGGCAGTTCTGTATCGCTTATACAGCGTACTTTCATTTTGCCCTGTGACATACGTGATAGCTGCACATAAACTTCAAAGTAGGATAAAGGATCCTGTGGCTTTATGTTGCGGATAGGTGCAATGAAATCACGTTTTAATTTGTCATCCATCAGCAAGGGCGCTAAATCGTAGGCAAGGGTATCATCGCTCTTAGATGCAAAAATATTGGCAATATGGTTCTGCTCGGTACTGATCCCCAGTGTTGATATGCGGGCAGATTTGACCGTGCGCTCGACAAAGTAAGGAACAGATGCAAGTTTGCGCATCACAAGGTTCTTCATGCCATCGGCTAGCTCTTGCACATCGTGTTGACCTTCAGTCAGCTTTTGTAGCTTTTCGCGATTATGTCTAATTAAGCGGTTTAAAAATTCCACTCCAGCATGCGGCGTATGGCCAACTTGGGCTGAAAGGTGCAAAGTCACGCCGTTTTTACGGGTACGTAATAGTTGGTAAGGCAGCATTTGCAGCGATGTTTTTCCCGCAAGAGTTTGTAGTTTAGGAAAACTAATTGCAATCGGCTCAGCTTGGTTAAACTCAACAGGCTCAGTTAAAGTGAGTTTCATTCCCCGGCTAGAGATATCATCTGTTGCCGCTATCGCTGTGACTTTACCTTGGGTGAGCTGCACCGCGGTTTTAAATGCAAAGCGTGATTCATTGCGCCGCTCACTAAATTGCAAAGAGATAAGTGTAATGGCGTGCTGGCTAACTTTGTTTTGGCCAAACACTTTTAACGCATTAACACTTGGCAGTTGCTCACTGGCTTGATGGACTTGCTCCCACGCTTGATAGTGTTTTTCAGGAGCAGAGCTAGTCGTATCAATTATTTGTAAAACATGGCTAAAGGCGCCAAGCTGAGCTTCTGTTTGCGGTGAGTAACGTCCTTCATCGCCGGGTAATATGCAAGCTTTGTATGACTGCTTATGATCTATGTTGTGTTTGGTTACTCTGAATATTTTGAAGCTTGGTTTTGCGGCGCTAAAACTTAAAAATAATGCCAATAAATTCTTACTTTTGAGTTCCGCTAAACTTGCAGAGTAAAAGTATTTACAGCCTTGAGCGTGAAATATAAAGCTAAACAGCTGACAATGTTCACTGTTGTCATCAGATTCAATAATTAACTTTATCCGTTCAGGGGTTAAAAAACCGCTGAGCTGACTAATATCATCTTCATCTTTGAAGTATTGACAGATCCCTTGATTGTCGCGACTAAGCAACTTATGGCTGAGTTTGTAGTGCTGCTGGTTATCACTATCAATGATTTGCTCCACAAATAATGGCATATGCGGCAAGCGTGGCAAATATTGGCGCTCAAAGCCAAGGCCTTTAGTGCTAACGAGTACGTCATTAACATTGACTTTATAGCGGTATTTATAACCTCTAATCAGGTTACGTAAAATGTCAGACAGTGCTTCAGAGCCAGATATACGCTTAAGTCTTAGCCAGCTGAACTCTTGGTTTTGTTCAACATCAATAATCTGGTAATCAACCCCTTGTTGCAGATCTTTGTGATAATACTCATCACTTAGTTCTTCGAGTTTGACTCGAATAGGCTGACTTGTGCGTAAATGATGTTTGGCTGGTAGGCGTATTCTTGCGCCGCCAACAGACAAATCAACGGTTATCCCCGTTAAAGATTGTTGTCCTTGAATGACGCTAATGCGCATACTGTAATTCATACGCTCTTCCGAGCGCGCAAAGTAGCTACCTAAAACCACACCTTTAGCCACAAAAGGGGAGATTTCGCTGATGATATTTTGTTGGCTTGCTTTACGTTGCTTTAGAATTCGTTGTTTATGACAATTAATAACTTGCTCATAAACACCTAAGGTATATTCGTCTCGATACAGAGCAAGGGCTTCTAAAAAACAGTCTTTGGCTGGTTGGTCTAAATAGTGACGCTGGCCAGCAAACTGAAACTCTTCGCAATCAAGTTCGGTTTTATGGCGTAGATCTATGTTGCGAGTACAAATTGAAGCAATACGAGTGAGCTCCATTTTAAGCAAAAAGCGGGTTGAGTTGGTTTCATCAGCGGTTAGTTGATCGAATAACTCTTGAAAGTTAGGCTCCATCAATAAAGGTTTTAACTGTTCAACTAAAGCTTTGTGCAGATCTAACGTCATTAAATACTTCTTTTTGGATGATAATAAGGCCAATGGCTGATAGGCTCAGTGGCAATAACTAAGGGGGATACTCGCTTATCCCTCGGATATTATATAAGTATCGGCCTATCTAGTCGTTACTTTACCGATTTATGCAATTTAGAAGCGGTTATGGCAAAGAATAAAACAGCGTTTGTATGTAATGAATGTGGTCAAGATTTTCCTCGTTGGCAGGGGCAGTGTAGTGCGTGCCAAGAGTGGAACACCATTAGTGAATTAAAAATCTCATTAGCTAAGCCAACCAGAGCTACTGTAGCAGGTTATGCCGGTTCTGTGGGCGGTGGTTCAAAAAAGCTAAATGAAATTGAAGAGTTTGAAGCCGAGAAAATGCTAACCGGCATTGGTGAGCTTGATCGCGTACTTTGCGGCGGGCTTACAACAGGCTCGGTGAATATTATTTCTGGCGATCCTGGAGCGGGTAAAACCACTATTCTATCGGATTTGGTATCGCGTATGTCTCAGCTAATGCCATCGTTATACTGTACTGCCGAAGAATCATTATCACAGTTTAAAAATCGGGTTAATCGTCTTAAGTTAGATTGCAATGAAGACAATTTATACCTTATGGCTGAAACCAGTGTTGAAGCGATTATTGCAGAGCTTGAAGATAAGCAGATTAAGTTTGCCGTTATCGACTCGATTCAAGCCGTTGTTACCGATTTAGCCAATGGTAGCCCGGGATCACCATCGCAAGTTAAGGGCAGTGCACAAGCATTAACCCAGTATTGTAAGCAAAACAATGTGACCATGTTTTTAGTGGCTCACGTCAACAAGAACAATGAAACCGCTGGGCCGCAGACCTTAATCCATATTGTGGATTGCCTAACTCATATCGAGTGTAACGATGGTCAAGTGCGCACATTAAGGGCCAATAAGAACCGTTTTGGTGATGTGGATACCGTAGGTATTTTTAAGATGACTGAGCGGGGGATGATAAGTGTTGATAACCCGAGTGAAATCTTTCTATCAGGTTCAACCACTGAGTCACCTGGAGCAGCCATTACTTGTATTCGTAAAGGTAATCGTAATCTGCTGCTGGAAATCCAATGTTTAACCACTGAAACCGAAGCTGAATTTCCTCAGCGAGTGTGCGTGGGCTTGAACATGAACCGGATTAAAATGCTGACGGGGATTTTGCGTAAGCATACAAAAACCAAGATCTTCCATGATACCTACTTTAACTTGGTTGGCGGTCTTAAAATTGATGAGTCTGAAACTTGTATCGATTTAGCCTTGGTAACGGCATTACTGAGTAGTTTGAACGACTTTGTTGTGCCAAGAACCACTTGTATTATGGGGGAGTTGAGTCTTAATGGTGATGTGCGTCCTATTGATAGTGGCGTACCTCGAGTTCGTGAGGCGATCCAACATGGTTTTACCGAGATCTTCATTCCTTTTCGTAATTACCATAAGTCAATGGAAGGCGCAGGAGCGAAAATTATCCCGGTGAAGACGATTCATGAGTTGCTTGAGTTGATCAATTAATCATGATTTAAACGACAAACACCGCAACTAATTGCGGTGTTTTTGTATAGATAGGTGCTAGCTTTTATTCTTGAGCCTTTAGTTCAAACCAAAAAGCCGTTCAAGTTCTCTATCTAATAGCGACGCATCACCTAAGTTTAGCTCGAGTAATCGGCGTAGATGACTAATGCTTTCAACATCAATATGTAAACAGGCTAAACCGAGTTGTTGGTTTTTTTTGTGCACAATACGGACTTGCATTTGCACACAAATGTCAGAATCGTGGATCATAAACTCCAGAGTGAGCGGCTGACACGCGAGTGTTAACTCCTGAGGCTGCTTGATAAGCGCGCCGTTGAGGCTGATATCTAACAGCTGAGTTTGCCATTGGTTTTCGCCACTAATCAGTTTTGCATCAGAGGTTAGATTTAACCTTGAAAACTGTCGTCTATCATCCATATCAATCCTTGTGCGGGCAGTTTTTTCTACTGTCGCGTGTTCCTATTTATAATCTTTATATTGCCAATTGAGCGTAATCATAAGCTAACTGCTTGTGTTTGTACAAATTTGTAGTGTAAGCAAACATCTAAGTTGATTGTGAGTACAGCTTAAGCTGCTGGTTTTGCCGCATAGTTCGGGGTTTTTAATGGCAAAAGCGCACAGCTTAAAATTAAAATCGTAATCACTTGGTAGGCAATCCCCGACCAAGACAGCAAATAGACCGATAGCGCCAAATTAAGCAGATTACTGATTAACATCGCGATGCGTAACTGCGCGCCTTTGGCGTAAAATAGCGCAAAGCTCATTAGCACTGCACTTGCAACGGCGCACCACTCTGCCCAGTGATTTGCCCAAAGCAGTCCTTGTAAAAAGGCAAGGCTAGCAAATAACAATGGTAGGTAAATTGAGCAGCGCTTAGTGCGAGAAACTCGGTTGCGACAAATAGCAAAGCGCACCATATTGAGTAATTGGTTAAACAGGCCAAGATTACTGCCGAGCAAGCCAAGGTGAATTGCGGTTAAACCAGAGGCGACAAGATTGCCGCTAAGAAGGTGCTGATCATTTTTTTGCGCGTTGGCCCACCAACCTACTGCCATCGACACAAAGCCTAACGCTTGTACCCATAATAAACTTTGATGTGATAACTCGAACACTAAACCGCAAAACCTAATAGCTAATAAAAACGGAGCGCTATTGTCTACTTTTTAGCCCTTCAAACTGTGACCGCTCACGTGTTGTTGCTGATTTATTGAGCGCTGACTTTTATGGTTGTGAGCTTTGTCACAAAGATGGTGTGAAATTAACCAGAGGTCGATTGATGCTGCGGCCGTTTCATATGTGTGTCGGGTCAATGTGGCAAGACTGAATGGGTTGCAAAAGGGAAGTCAAACTTGGCTCGCTACGCTGGAATGTCTAAATAAAAACTGCTTTTAATAGTGCAAGTATTAGGCGCGATATTAATATTCTATTTGTAACGCTGAGCTTAATTTGATTTTAGATTGATTAACTTAGTCAGCGCGAGATTGAATGCTGCGGGCTTTGTGATTTTTTCTGGTAAACTCTCGGCTAATTAAACTGTTTTTATCAAGGACTGTCAGCGTGTCATTTTCATCACTTGCTTTAAGTGACAAACTTTTAAGCGTACTAACCGAGAAAGGTTATCAACAGCCAACAGCAATTCAAGCTGAGGCGATCCCTGCGATATTGGCAGGGCAAGACCTTATGGCAAGTGCGCAGACAGGAACCGGCAAAACAGCGGCATTTACCTTGCCTCTGCTGCAACTGTTACTTGATAAACCAGTTAACAATGCACCAACTAAGCGAGCATCGGTGTTAGTACTCACTCCGACTCGCGAACTCGCAGTGCAAGTTAATAGCAATGTTAGCCAATATGCGGTTAATACCGATATTAGTAGCTTAGTGATTTATGGTGGCGTCAGTATTGATGCTCAAGCAACTAAATTGGCTGCGGGTGTTGATGTTATTGTCGCAACACCAGGGCGGTTGCTCGATCATGTACGCCGTGGTTCATTAAACCTTTCTAGCATCGAGCACTTAGTGTTTGATGAAGCTGATCGTATGCTCGACATGGGCTTTATGGATGAGATCAGCGCGATTTTAAAGCAGTTGCCAGCCAAGCGTCAGACCTTGCTTTTTTCTGCGACTTTTAGCTCAGCGATTTATGATTTAAGTAAAAAACTACTGCAAAAGCCCGTAAGAATTGAAGTCGATAAAGCTAACAGTGCAGCCCATAACGTTGAGCAAATTGTTTATGCGGTAGATAGCGACCGTAAAACAGCATTAATTAGCCATTTGATCAGTAAGAATGATTGGCATCAAGTATTGATTTTTAGCCGTAAAAAGCAAACTGCTGATCAAATCTGCCAAAAAATGACTGCAGCCGGCATAGAAACAAAAGCGTTTCATGGCGATTTAGGGCAAGGTGCGCGTGAGCAAGTGCTTAATGATTTTAAGCAAGGCAAGATCAAAGCGTTAGTGGCAACCGATGTCGCTGCTCGTGGTCTTGATATTGTTGAGCTTAAAGTGGTGGTCAACTATGAAATCCCATTTGTGGCAGAAGATTACGTGCATCGCATAGGTCGCACGGGCCGCGCGGGCAACACAGGTAAGGCCATTACCCTTTATAGTGAAGATGATGCCTTGTTGCTCGAAGAAGTAGAAACAGTGCTCGATAAGCGATTGCCGCAGCAATGGTTACCCGGATTTGAGCCAGATCTCACTAAGATGGAACAACCTAGCCGTAAAAATAGTAAAGCAGCACAAAGGCAAAGAGCCAAGAAACGCGCTTTAGGTGGTAAGAAGCGCCGCTAATAAAATATCGGCATTAAATGGTTATTTTGCCTGCATAGTGGTTGATATCGATGCCCAGCGTTTACTCGTGTGGGCATTTTTTTATTGATACGAATCAAAAAAGCTTTTAGTTGGCTATTTCCCTGCAGCTGATTGCTGTACACTCCGCGCCAACAAAGGCTGTGTTGGTAAGAGTAAATTTTACCAGGCATATTGCTCGCAGGTCACTGCCGCTTTTATAAGCGTAAGTGGATCTCTCACCCAATCTATTGAATTGGGGCTCTACCTGCCATAGCCGAGTAACCAACTTACCTCAGTTGGTTTTACCCAATTTAAGAGATCAAAAGGTATAACAATTATGAAGTCTGATCAGACTCTAACAAGCACTACAACTCCCACCGATTCATTTCTGGATCGTTACTTCAATATTACAGCTCGTGGCAGCACATTAAGATGTGAAGTCATTGCAGGTCTTACTACTTTCCTCGCTATGGTTTACTCGGTTATCGTGGTGCCAAACATGTTAGGCGCGGCGGGGTTCGACACCGGTGCTGTATTCGTTGCTACCTGTTTAATTGCGGCATTTGGCTCGCTGTTAATGGGTTTATGGGCCAATATGCCGATGGCGATTGGCTGTGCAATTTCACTCACGGCTTTTACCGCGTTTAGTATGGTGCTTGGTCAAGGGATCTCAATCCCTGTGACTTTAGGTGCAATTTTCTTGATGGGTATCGTGTTCACTTTAGTCAGTGTGACAGGTGTTCGTCAGTGGGTACTTACTAATTTGCCTAAAGGTATTGCCCACGGCACAGGTATTGGTATCGGCTTATTTTTATTATTGATTGCTACCAATAGCGTTAAATTGATTGTAGCCAATGATACCGGCTTGCCAGTGGCACTGGGTGATATCCATAGTTTGCCAGTGATAGCCACCATTATTGGTTTAGCCGCAACAATAGGCCTTGAGCGCCGTGGTATGCCGGGCGGTATTTTATTGGTGATTATCGCGCTATCTGTGTTTGGTTTGGTATTTGATCCTAGTGTGACCTATCAAGGATTTTTTGCGTTACCAGATCTAATGTCTGATAAATCACTCATCGGTCAGCTCGATATTATGGGCGCGTTAAACCCAGTAGTTTTACCTATTGTATTAGCCCTTGTTATGACCGCAATCTTTGATGCTACCGGCACTATTCGCGCGGTTGCTGGCCAAGCAGAGCTATTAGATGAAAAAGACAACATTGTCGGCGGTGGTAAAGCATTGACCTCTGATTCTGTCAGTAGCATTTTTGCTGGCGCTGTCGGTGGTGCACCTGCAGCAGTATATATTGAATCTGCTGCGGGTACGGCTGCTGGTGGTAAAACCGGTCTTACAGCGACAATTGTAGGCTTACTTTTCCTACTTATGATGTTCCTTGCTCCGCTAAGCTACCTTGTTCCAGCTTATGCAACAGCACCGGCATTAATGTATGTGGGTTTACTGATGCTAAGCAATGTCACTAAGCTTGATTTTAATGACAAAGTAGATGCTATGGCAGGCTTGACCTGTGCGGTATTTATTATCCTGAGCTGTAATATTGTGACCGGTATCATGCTTGGCTTTGTAACCTTAGTGATTGGGCGTATTTGCAGCGGTGAGTGGCGTTTAATCAAGCCGGGTGTGTTAGCCATTACTGTCGGCTTAGTGGTATTTTATATGGGTGGCTGGGCGATTTAATCTGCAAGCTTTGCTAATTATTAAAGCTTAGCCATTAAGGCTTAACCATATAAGCTAAAAATGCCAGTCATCAATGACTGGCATTTTTGTTATTGGCTTTACGCCATTGTCACTCGGATGAATACTGTGACTAATCAGTTGAGTTTGGATTTTAGTCTTCTGTAAGGTGCTGTTCTGGTAAATGGCAGTCTAGATAACGGCTACGTTTTTTAGGTTTGAGTTTGTGAGTATCAACTAACACTAGACCATCGATACAATCGCCAAATTCAGGGTCGATACCAAAATCAAGAAACTGCACGCCGCCGTCACTACATAGCTCGCCATATTGTTTGAATAGAGCCGGTACTGCGCTATTCATGCTCGCCATCGTTTGTTTTAGCTGTTTAAAGCCATCGTTATAATCAAGTTCACCGCCTTGTTCTATTAGCTCTGCTTCTCGGTTTTGAGTAAAGCTATAAGGATTAAAGGAGCTTGCTAATATTTCTGGGCAGGCAAACTGGGTCTTATAAAAGTGGATGAGTTTCTCTTTGGCTCGTTCAGGTATTTGGTCGCTCAAAGATACTGGGCCAAACAAGTAACGGTATTCAGGATTACGCACTAAAAATGCGCCGATACCAAACCATAGGTAATCTAAGCTACGTTTGCCCCAATATTTGGGCTGTACAAAGCTGCGCCCAAGTTCTAAGCCTTGCTCAAAGTACTGCGTAAATCCCGCGTTATACTCGAACAAACTTTGACTATATAACGCATCATTGCCATATTGCTGGTGGACTTGTTTAGCGCCGGCAAAACGGTAGGATCCGACAATATCGAGTGCTTCAGGATCCCACAGAACTAAATGCAAATAATAAGCGTCATACTTGTCGGTATCGCGGCGTTTGCCGCTGCCTTCGCCTACAGCGCGAAAGGCTATTTCACGTAAACGTCCAATCTCTCGCATAATCGGATTGCTTTCATTGTGGCGATAAAGATAGATTTTTTTATTGTCTTGAGTTTCTCCCAGTAACTCACACTTTTGCAGTGCCGCCTGCAGTTCACCACGGGACTCTGGATGTGCGATTGCGCTTTGGGTTTTAAATAGGGGACTGCGATTTTTACCAATGCGGTACAGATGGTTTTTTAGCAATTTCACTTTGGTTTTTAGCGCAAAATCACTGCTGGTTAGCGCCTCTTTGGGGATTAATTCGCCAATACGAATCGGCATGGTTTTTCGTGCCTGTTTGAACATCTCTTTGACGAGCAATAGGCTGGCTAATGGTTTGTAGATCATTGACGCGCCATAAAATGTGGCAGAGTTTTTCGCGTCGGCGTACATGGGAAGTAGTGGGGCTTGGCATGCTTTGGCTATTTTTACAAAGCCTGAGTGCCAGTGCAGATCGACAACCCCTTGCGGCCGAAGTCTGGAAACTTCTCCTGAGGGAAAGATAAGTACTGCACCTTCATTTTTAAGGTGTTTATGGATATTGTCCAGATGTTGCTTTGGGGTGCCGCCGGTCATGTTTCTTACCGGTAGCAAAATTGAATGCATCGGCTCTAATGCCATTAGTAGCTCGTTGGCGACCACTTTAATATCGGGTCTGACTTTACTAATCAGTTTTATCATCGCTAGCGCATCTAACGATCCAATGGGGTGGTTCGCATAGATCACTACTCGACCTTCACAAGGGATGTTCTCAATTTCGCTATTAGGTACTGAGTAGTTGAAGTTGAAACTTGCTAGTACCTGTTCAACAAAGTCTATGCCTTTTAAGTAGCTAAATTGGTTAGCGATATCATTGCACTCTTTTTCATTTAGTAGATAGCGCAACATGGCTTTGGTTGGCGTAGATAGCCAAGGTGTTTGATTAATTTTAGGTAAGTTTTTTGCTACTACATTATCGACGGTGAATATCATAGTTTTGCCTAATTTGATTGTGGCTTATATCGCGCGTGAAAAGCTTGTTACGCAACCTGTTGCTGCTGTGGTGTTTGCTCGCTGTCATCAAAGGAGTAAGACTTAACCAACTTGGCTTCGGCATGTATTTCGTCCCACTTTAAAAGCTGGATCTCGCCTTGTGTGGATTCAGCAATTAAGGTGCAGTTTTCTACCCAGTCGCCGTCATTGGCGTAAAGGATCTTATTGTTAAGCTCGAGGGCTGGTTGGTGAATGTGGCCACAAACTACCGCATCGACAGTTTTAGAATTGGCGTAGCGGATCACTGCGGCCTGATAATCATTAATGGCTTGTTGAGCTTTATTGATTTTGAGCTTGATATAGCTGGCAAGTGACCAGTAGGGGTAGCCAAGCCAATTACGCACTTGGTGTAATCCGCGATTTAAAAACAGCAGTAAATCGTATAAGTGATCCCCGAGCTTGGCGTAAGTGCGGCCAACGCAGACTTCACTATCAAATTGGTCACCGTGCAGCATCAGTATTTTACGACCGCTGACCCCAATGTGGATGTACTCGTTAGCAATAGATAGATCCCATAAATGAAAGCCGCTATAAGGTTTAAGTATTTCGTCGTGATTACCGGGAATATAAACAATATTGACGCCGTCTCGTGCCATTTTGAGCAGTTGTTGCAGCACTTTATTATGGGATTCTGGCCAGTAAATTCGGCGCTTGAGCGCCCATACGTCAAAAATGTCACCTACTAGATATAAGGACTCAGTATCGACTTGTTTTAGCAGTTGCAGCAGGTACTCGGCCTTACAGTCTTTACTACCTAAGTGGAGATCAGACAGCCAAAGCGCATTAAAACTTTGCCGCGTTTTACGGGCGATAATCGCTGGTACAGCTTTAGGCGAGGTTAAAGATCTGTTTTCGGTTGGCTTAGTGCTCATGGGCTTGCCATTTCAACGATGATTTGCAGCCAGAGTAAAAGCTGTTATTGACTCATTGATGAACAATTTATGGCGAATTAATGACGGCAAGGGCTCCGTAATATAGCTGTAGAGCAAGTTTGATTTTTAGCTAAGTTATTTTGGACGGATTACAGATGTAAAAAAGGAGCGCTTAAGCGCTCCTTTTGTGTTTTAGTTCGCGCCTTAAATGGCGCTCTGCGCTGATTAGAAAATAAGGTGCGCAACACCAGCAATAACTGGCAGAGTTACTAATGTTCTTAGAATAAACACCACAAACAGTTCTAAGAAGTTAACTGGAATTTTGCTGCCAATAAGCAGTGCGCCGACTTCGCTCATGTAGATAAGCTGAGTCACTGATAAGGTGGCAATAATAAAGCGAGTCATATCAGATTCAATCGAGCTAGCTAAAATTGCTGGAATGAACATATCAGCAAAACCAACCATAATGGTTTTAGATGCAGCAGCGGCTTCAGGTACTTGCAGTAGTTCAAGTAACGGAATAAACGGCATACCCAAGTATTCAAAAATTGGGGTAAATTCAGCAATCATCAGTGCGATAGTACCGATACCCATAACAACAGGGATCACACCAAAAATCATATCAATAACGTTTTTCATGCCATCAACAAGAGTGTGCTTGATGCCGCCAGCATTTGAGGCTTTATTTAATGCTTGGTGCATACCCCAAGAGAATACGTTAAACCCAGCAGGTACAACTTCATCGTCTGCATGACGTGGCGTTTCATCAACGTAAACGTCTTTCTTCCACGATAGTGGCGGTAGTTTAGGTACAACAATTGCTGCAACAAAACCAGCTAAACACACAGTTAAATAAAATGGCACAAATAGATGCTCAAGTTGAACCTGTGAAATAACCACTAATGAGAAGGTAATTGATACCGCAGAGAAGGTTGTACCTATCACAGCGGCTTCTCTTTGGGTGTAAAAGCGTGCTTCATATTGCTTGCTGGTCATCAAAATACCAACACTGCCGTCACCTAACCAAGATGCCATACAGTCAATGGCACTGCGACCTGGCAAATTAAACACAGGACGCATTACTTTGGTTAGCATAGTACCAAGTAGCTCTAGTAGGCCAAAGTTAAGTAGCAGTGGTAATAACATGCCTGCAAACAAGAAAACTGAAAACAGTACTGGCAGTAAATCGTTTAAAACTAGGGCACCGGTACCGCCTGAGCGGATAGCTTCAGGACCAAAGCCAAAATAGGTGAGTACAATAAAGACTGCGCCAAGTATGCGAACAATTGCCCAAACCGGGCTAACGTTAAATAACGAATTTAAAAAGTGCTGGTCAACAATAAATTTAGGCTTAATTGCCTTTGTTAGTATTGTAGCTGCTGCAGTGAACACAACAATTGCAGTCACTATGCCTACAAGTACTTCACTTAACAGGCTCTGTAAGCCCTTAGAGATAATTGCGATAGGAATAGTAAGCGCATCATTATAGTTAATTGGCATCATAAACAGCATAAGACCAATCAGAGACGGTACGATAAAGGTCAGTATTGTTTTGATACTGTGGGTTTGTTTTTCTTGCACTTTATTTACACCCTAAATAACAAATTTTGCTTAATGACAATAAACCAATGTTTATGCATAAACAGATAATTAATTGAATAACCATTCAATCGTTAATCGGCGATATCACCGCCAAAAAATATCTAAGCAAGATGATGACTATTATTACGTAGTGTAATTCACTACAGTCGAATAGTTATTAGCTCAATATGATTATTTATATTGTATCGGAAGTTTGCGAAAAAGCACAAAACTTTTTTATGGTTAATTCTTTTTAAAACATATGTTTGCAAATGTTGCGCTAAGGTTGCTTGTTGGTGGTTTTGCTTGGCCGTTAGAAATAGAAACTAACGGCCGATTAAGCTTTTACAGAGGAATTAACTAAATGTTTTTCTCAGAGATTTTGCTTTTTCAGCATTAAACTTTAACTCTTTCACTGACTCTTCAACTAAGGTTACAGCGCATAGGTTTTCACTTGAGGCTTGGCTAATTTGATTGATATTTTGATTGATTTCGCCAACAACGAGTGTTTGTTGTTCAGCTGCAACGGCATTTTGTAATGCTAATTGCTGAATTTCTTTCATGGATTGATAGATGGTGTCGATTTTTTGTGCGGAGAGTTTGGCATCTTCGCTGCATAATAATGCTTGTGATTTGCTATTATCCATTTGTTGCGACCACTGTGTAAGCATGGCAAACATTTTATCTACGCTTTGAGATATGCTAGTGGTTGATTGTTGAGTGCGACTTGACAGCGCTCTGACCTCGTCGGCAACGACTGCAAAGCCACGACCTTGTTCACCGGCTCTAGCCGCTTCAATAGCTGCATTGAGGGCAAGCAAGTTAGTTTGCTCAGCAATGGCATCAATTTCTGTCATGGCACTGGCCACTTCTTCAGCTTCTTTATTGAGTAAATGAGCATTAGCGGCAGCGTCAGCGACTGAGTCTGAAAGTTGATTAATACTCATGGCATTTTGCTGCATTCTATCGCGGCTATCTTGGCAGACTTGGTAGGTATCTTTAATGCTTTCCGAAGTTGACTGGGTATTTTTAGCCACTTCACTAATGGTTGCGCCCATCTCTTCGGTGGCACTGGCTATTTGTTCTATTTGCTGATTTTCAATATTGAGCCCTGCATGGGTTTGCTCTGCAGCAGCGATAAGTTGGCTGGCAATATCTTCGATATGCTCGGCATTATCTTGGGAGCGCCCAAGCACCCCTTGTAATTTGGCATCTTTCATCATCAACTGAAAGTCTAACAAGGATGAAGTGTCTCGGCCGCAATAAATAAAACGACTGATTGAGTCGTAGTCCTGTTTCATTTTCATTAGACGAGCAGGGACTCTAAAGGCTTCGTCATAAAAAATGGCGAGGTTGATTGCCATTAATACGGCGCCGGCAATGATCACGCTCCAACCCCAAATTGCTCCAGCTATGACTAATCCTGCTGTCGCACATACGGCCGAAAGTAAGCGTTTATTGGCCAAGCTAATAGGATCATCTACGCGTTTTCCCTGATTAAGACGCTGATAAATATTATTTGCTTTAGTTATGAGTGTTGCATCGGCTTTGATTCTTACCGACTGATAACCAACAAGTTGCCCTTTATCAAATAAGGGAGAAACAAAGGCATCGACCCAATAATAACGACCATCTTTGCAGCGGTTCTTCACCACACCGCGCCATGATTGCCCAGACTCTAGCTTTGACCACATCTCTTTAAATGCAGCCTTGGGCATATCTGGGTGGCGCACCATATTGTGGTTTTTTCCAATGAGTTCTTGCTCACTAAACCCTGAAATGTCAACAAAGCGTTGGTTGACGTATTGGATCACCCCGCGTTTGTCAGTCGTGGAGATAAGTTGGTCGTTATTATTTAACGTGACTTCCTGATTAATTAAATTTGGCTGCTTTCTTGTCATTATTATTAGTCCCTGTGACAGCAAAAGCATTGCAATACCTTAGCAATGCGTTAACACACCGCCATAGAATATCTCATTAATACAGACGTTTGAAATTTTGACGGTGATTTTTTAGGTAAAAGTTTACTAACAATACTTGTGGGATGTTTGTGGCGAATATTCAGAACGTTGCGCTAGCTAGTCTTTGTTTTCTCGCTCAATTTGGGATGTTCTATAATAAAAGTCTTGAAAGATAGAACTTTAGGTTATAAAAATAACAAATGCATTACATTTGATTGTGGGTGATGATTAAAACTCAGAGCTATGCCACGTTAGTTTTTGGCTATTACATATACATTTATTAGATGTGAGTGAACTTTAGTTAATGATTGAATTCAATCATTTTACTGTAAAGCTTGAGGATAATACTAAGCTGTTAAATGCAACCTATATGTAATCAATCGTGCTATCGCATGGGCTTGGTGACGCGAATAGGGGCATGAATAGAGGCATTAAGACTGTAAATAAGCAGACATGACATCTAAGGCTGAGAGCAACTCATCTCGGACTAAGAGCAACTATCTTTGTGTTAAAGGCGAGATGAAACGGGAAGTAATGCTGGTTAATAAATACAATAAAGTTTCAAAATTAGCGTTCAGATTTGGCATGTTAGGCATATTCGGCCAGTTGCTTGGGCTAACGCTGTCTGTTTTTATGTTTGAACAATTTGATGGCTCAGGGTTCAACTTTTTAAATCACACCTTAAGTGAGCTGGGCAGTTATGGCCGCTTCCAATATGCGGTGGTTTTGAATGGTGGTTTGTTTTTTGGCGGCTTATGTGTGGTGTTAAGTTGCTTGCTTAGTGTGCAACTTGGCGACTCCCCTTGGCGTTTACCGTTTTTTATCAGTCTTGGCCTTAGCTTTCTGGCGTTAGCTGCAATGGGCTTATTTCCAATCAATGTTTATCACTTACATATTGTCGCGATAAAGTATTTCTTTGTGTTTGGTTGCGTGAGCTTGCTGTTTTATGGGGTTTATTTGTTAGCGACAAATAATAAGCCTGTGCCGCTTTATAATAAAATCAGTGCTGTATTAGCATTTTTAGCTATGGGGGCATTTCTGGCACTGCCTTGGTTTGAGTTGGGATTAACTGAAGGTAATAGCGCGTTTTACAATGAAATGTTAGTTGATCCCCTAAGGCCTGAGATATGGTGGCCCGCCATTACACAATGGGCTGGCTTGGCCACCTTTTTGCTATGGAGCGCATTAGTGATAAACAGTATAAAAGCTGATGCTCACTAAGGCTTGTTAGTTATAGATCTATTACTAGCACTTAAGCTTTATCTCTAATGCTGAAATCGCATTTATAGCTGTGGTTCAACTTGGCTAAAGCCTGCAGCTTGATGCCAATATCCATTACAAGCTAGAGTGCTATCAGCCGTTGGTTTACTCAAAATTGTCTCTGCTATTTCAATACTCTTAAGGCTATGTGGCGAAACTCGGAAGTAATCTACGCCGAGTTGTTTCATCTGTTCAACTTCAGTTGATAGGTCGATTAAACTTGCTGATTGGGTTTGAATGCCGTTTAGCCTTAGTAAAGGTTGATCATCCATAGTTTGTGCAAGCAGTCCTTTAGGATGAGCTAGACACACTATTTGGCAGTCATCTTTTTGTAAGCCTTGTTGACGTGCGGTAAAGCAACGGGCTGAGTGGGCAAGAGGTAAATAGCCATGACCAAATACTTCAACTTCAAAAGGTGTTGGCGTTTCAGCTGCTATCACATGCGCTAGCCACTCTTTAGACAGCTCTATTGGCATCACAAATCTTTGCATTCCCCATTGGTGTAATTTTTTCAGGGTGGCAAAGTTATAGTTGTTCATTGTTGGGCCGCAAACAAATGGCAGCTTCAACTCTCTAGCTGCTTGGACTGCGCCCATATCGTTAGCTTCGATAATGAACTCGCCATTGTCGACATGCTTTTTTAGCTCAGTGTATTCAGATGGCGCTTCTAAAAGTGCTAGTGTTGACAGTACGACTTGCTTACCTGCACCTTTTAGCATTTGCGCAAGAGCAAAATAATCAGCAAACTTGAGCTGTCGACGACGGCTACATACGGTTTCACCTAAATAAACGAGCGGGATATTGCTGTGAGCAACTTGCTGATAAAACTCGTTAACTTTCTCTTTTTCCCAGCAATATTGTAAAGGGCCTAGTGATGTTTTCATTGCTTGTCCTTATTGCCAGTTACGTTCGTAAGCGCCAAGAGTGGTTGTTTGACCTTCTGCTACTTTTGCTAGAGCTTGATCCCAAGCTGGCTGGCTTTGGTACTTTTCTGGTGCAGCCATATAGCTATCAATGGCACTGCGCCATACGCGGGTGACTTGCTCTACATAAGCGGGGCTGCGTTGACGGCCTTCAATTTTGAGTGATACCACATTGGCCTTAGCAAGTTCTGGCAGCAAGCTTAAGGTATTTAAGCTCGTTGGCGACTCAAGAATATGTTTTGGCGCGTTGTTGTCAGTCGTGGTGTAGCGACCTTTACAAACAACCGGGTAACCCATTTGCTCATCGAGTCCTGATTTATCAATTAATACATCATTGAGTAACGTTAAGCGGTCGCTGCCAGTTTCTTGCCAGCGTACATGCTTAGCTGGTGAGCATGAACCGCCTGTATTGGGGGACTGTCCGGTAACATAAGAAGATAAATGGCAGCGACCTTCGGCCATAATGCATAGACTACCAAAGGCGAACACTTCTAAGTCGACCGGGGTTACCTTAGCCAAGTCACGCACTTGTTTCATCGATAATACTCGCGGCAATACTGCACGCTCAATATTAAACTCTTGCTTGTACAGTGTGAGTGCGCCCAAGTTAGTGGCACTGGCCTGTACTGATAAGTGTAATGGCAGGTGCGGGTAGCGACTATGGGCATAATCGAGTAACGATAAGTCTGCAACGATAAGTGCATCGACACCTGTATCTGCGGCGAGTTCAATTGCTTGATGCCAACGTTTTTCTTCACCAGGTTTTGGAAAGGTATTGATGGTTAGAAATATTTTCTTGCCACACTTTTTGGTAAATTCGGCGGCTTGCTGAAGTTTCTTAGGAGTAAAATTTAATCCTGCAAACGACCGTGCGTTGGTATCGTCCTTCAGACCGAGGTAGACCGCATCTGCACCTGCATTGAGGGCGGTTTTTAAAGATGCGAGATTGCCCGCGGGGCACAGTAATTCCATATGGATGCTCCAAAAATATTGAAACAGGAGTTTAAAAGGGAATGAAGATCATATTTTTGATGTAAAACAGGTTTGTGATCATAAAAGCTAGGTAAAATTCCTTTCTTTGCCACATTTTGGATACATTTTTACATGCAAGGTTTTTTTCCTAACAAGTTAGCTCAACAAATACTCGAAATTGGGCCAAAAGCCATTGCTCGCCCTCTCGCTATTGTTCCATTTGCGTTAAAGGCTGACTTGCTAAAACGTATTCTTTCATTGTTGCTATCAGAGCAAGCAGCAGATGATGAGCTGGAATTTTTAGAAGGTCGCTGGGTGGCAATTAATATTGAAGATTTAGGCCTAACATTTGAAGTGACCTTTGATACTAAATGGCAAGTAAGACCAATAGAACAAGCACAAGTAACCTTTACAGCTCAGTCTAAAGACTTGCTATTAATTGCTGCGGCCAAAGAAGATCCTGATAGTTTGTTTTTCCAACGTAAACTTTGTATTGAAGGAGATACTGAACTGGGGCTTGAAGTGAAAAACTTACTTTTAGGTGTTGAGTTTGATGCTATGCCGCCAGCTCTTAAAATGACAGTGGAAAAGCTAGCCTCAGCGCTGCAAACCTTGCAAGCTAAAGCAGAGCCAAGATTTGCTTAGCAGCTGATATAAAGATGCACGACATTGATTGTGGTGCATCTTATTTTAACTTTGCTGATTTTTGCGCTGACTCTAGCTCTAAGTTAGGCCTGTTGGCTAAAATCCACATCAAGCTCAAAAGTGAGACGCTCATTGGTTACTGGGTGATTTAACGCTAAGCGCTGAGCATGCAAATGCAAGCGATTAGATTTCTGCCCATAAAGATCATCACCAATAATAGGTAAATGTAATCCATCTTGATGGGCACAATGCACCCTAAGTTGATGAGTTCTACCTGTATGGGGATAAAGATATAAAACCGTTGTATTGTCGGTACGTTGCTTTACTTGCCACAGAGTATGCGCATGTTTTCCATGTTCATAACAGACGAGTTGTCTTGGTCTATCATCAATATCGCCGCGAAGCGGTAATTGGATCTCACCGCTATCACCTACAACGACACCTGCAACTTGCGCGACATAGCGTTTTTCAACGGTGCGGGCAATAAACTGCTTGGCTAGTGATTTATTGGCATCGCGAGTCAGTGCAATAACCATTAAGCCTGATGTTGACATATCCAGTCTGTGAACTATCAATGGCCCGGTTGCTTGGGGAAACATTGATTTCATGCGACTGTACACAGAGTCGGTTACATTTTTCCCTGGAACAGACAGAAACTCCGCTGGCTTATTTACGATAGCCATTACGTCATCTTGATAAACGATTTCAAGAGACTTTCCTTCAGCAGGATTACTTAGCAATGGATTTTCATCCATCTCAATGCCCTTAAGCATATGGCTTAAGATAGGTTGGCACTTTCCTTGGCAGGAGCCGTAAAAGTTTTTATGCTGCTTGATTTCAGACTTAGGTGATGCGCCCCACCAAAACTCGGCCATAGCGAGCGGAGTAAGCCCTTGGCTAAACGCAAATTGCAGCAGTTTAGGTGCTGCACATTCTCCGGCGCCAGCGGGAGGCTGCTCGGTTGGGCTGTCTTTAAAGATCTGGTTTAGATTTTTAAGCTCACCCGCTTGGTTTAAAAATTGATACTGAGCAAAAATCTGTTTTTGTAAACTATTCGAATGTTGTGCTCGCTCGGCTTTAATTGCTGCAATGTCAGCAACTAGAGCGTTTAGCGCCGTTGCCACAAGGTTGCACTGCTCATCCCATTCAAGCTTAATCGCTTTTAAGTGAAACTTTTCTGCGACACTTTCTTTGCCTAATACAATGTTAAGCTCTGCAAGCTCGGTCGCAGATTGATTAGCTTCGGCGAGTAAGCGGCGTTGTTTGCGGCTTTTACGGTTCTCAATGATCTCTGCGCGCATCGCTTCAAGTGCTGCGTTTTCTTGTTCGCGCAGCGCTGTGAGCTTAGCTGTTAAGCTATCAATGTCTGGGTTGGACTCTGCAGTTTGCAGCTTGGCAGTTAATTGGTTAAGCGCTTGCATACCCGCATGAAAAAAACTTTCTTGAGCTAGCATATCGAATACTGGCGGCACAAATCCTTTAAGTAGGTTTTGCTCAGCGAGTTTGCCAGAAAATGCAGACAAATAGCCTAACTCGCCATGTTGATTACGTACTAGTAGTACACCAAACATCTTGCCAATTGCAGCTGTTGTATCTTCACCATTAGCTAGGCCAAAGTTATGTTGCCAGTCAGTTTGAGTCGCTAAGTACTCTTGCAGTTCTGAGGCCGCCAATAAGCACAGCGGGTGCGGCTCATAGTAAAAAGGAAAGGTGAAACGCTCAGGTAACTGATAACTATCGATAGCTGATTTAAAAGCGGTAAAACAGTGTTGCGCTGAGTACATGGGCACCTGACATCTTTTTTGGGCTGGATAGATAATTGCTAAGTCAAAATAAGTTTAGCTAGCGAGCTTGCAGTGGGCCGAGATTTTACTCTCTCAAGCGGGGGAAGTCATCTGCCTAGCTATGATTTTACCAAAACTGAAATTGGCATAAACCTGACTCTGTATATTTTAACCTATGGCGGGCGAATTAACGCTGACAGAACAAGGGCTGAGATAGTTAAGATAGACTTAACTAAGATTGATTCGGAATAAGTGTGTGCTTGTTAATGAAAACGGAAAATAGCTAAACTGCAGCTAACAATTATATGATTTATTAGCCTATTTTTTACTTGAGATAGGTAGTTTATTTTAAGGACTTATCATGGAACGAATAGGTTTAATTTTGTTATTTCAAGGATTACTGCTTAGCTCGGCTCAGGCTGATGTTGCAACATTTAATACTCAGTTGGTACAAGCGGCAATGGACAGAACTGCGCACCAAGTTAAATATGATGGTCGCTATTTTAAGCTCGATTATCCTAACGGTGATGTACCAGCCAATATCGGGGTTTGTACCGATGTGGTTATTCGAAGTTATCGTCAGTTAGGAATAGATCTACAAGTATTGGTGCATGAGGATATGGATAGTGCTTTTGCTCAATATCCCTCTAAAAGAATTTGGGGATTAAGTCGCCCTGATAAGAATATAGATCATCGCAGAGTACCTAACCTGCAAACTTTTTTTACTCGTCATGGGCAGAAACTAGCGGTGAGTAATGATGGTGCAGATTATCAAGCGGGTGACATAGTCACATGGATGTTGCCGGGTAACTTACCCCATATAGGAATACTGGTAGAGCAAACATCTTCTGATCAAAAGCGGCCGCTAGTTGTGCATAATATAGGTGCAGGACCACAGCTTGAAGATATGTTGTTTGAATATCCAATAACGGGTCATTATCGTTATCAGCCTAGTTCACATTAAGTCTCTAGAATTCAAGCATTTTTAGTTTAGTTCAGCCTAGCTTTACTTTTTACGATACGGTTGTGTGTTTCAGGGCTTATGCAGGTACTAGTACTCTGGGCTAAGTATCAGCGTGATAAAGTATTAAAGTAGGAAATAGCATAGTGTAAGTCGAAGCGTGTCGTCGAAGCTAGGCCATAAAAAATGGAGCCGTTTGGCTCCATTTTTTATTCAATTCTTGCTTACTCGATAGGTTTGCCTGTAAGTATATGGTACTTAATGAGCAGCTCATCGTTAGATTCTTTATGAGCAGGATCAACTGCAATACAATCGATAGGGCAGACCGAAATACATGTTGGTTTGGCATAATGGCCAACACACTCTGTGCACAATATTGGGTCGATCTCGTAGATCTCTTCACCCATGGTAATGGCCTGATTTGGACATTCGGGTTCACACATGTCGCAGTTGATACAGCTGTCGTCGATTAATAATGCCATTGAATTAGCGTGCCTATAAAGTGTACTTGAACTCCGCTTGGCGGAATCGTCTAAAAGTGATACACACTAATTATATCATACAAAGGGCTGCAGACTAGGCTCGTTGCGAGCTGAAGACGGACTTATATCATGCAAGAAGCAAGTTAGTAAGCCAGGTCTGTAATTTATTAAGACTAAGATGGGCTTAGTGCGAATATAGACAGGCTTTCTATATTTATTTATAACTACAAGCCTTAGTAAGGGGGAGCTATGTCATCAGATCCTAGATCAAATGCGTATAATGAAGCTATTCCGCTTATTCAACGTCATGATGTCGTATTTTTTGCAAGTTTGCTAAAAGGGTTAGATGAGAATATCTACCCTATGTTGCATCAGGCTAAAGTCCCTGTTGACCTCTACTCAAGTGAAAGTAACTATGATTATCTTCCTGAAAATACTGTAAAAAATCTTATTCAAACGCTTGGTGAAAAGCTGGCTCCTACGGAGTTTGTTCAGCTAATCCAAAGCGCATGTAAAAATATTTATATTCCACAATTTATTAGACGTTTAACCCAAGCTAGTTCGTTAAAATCTGCCCTAGATGAGTTTTCTGAGCAGTTAAAGTCTAATATGACTCACACGAATGTTTATACTCAATTTACTGGTGGGAGCTGGTGGATAGTCAGAGAAAAACAAGGAGTGGATCAGGCGTGGTTCACTCATGCGGAGTTATTTTCAGCGATATTTATTTGTGAGTTGCTATCAGCGCTCACTCGTAATCAATGGCAGCCAAAGCAAGTTGGGCTTCAGTCTGCTAATGCCGCTATTTTTGCTACATTGCCACAACTAACTCGAACCCAGTTTTTTACAGCTAGGCCAGTAACGGCTTTTTCTATTTGTGAAAGTCTAATGATGGCGCCTGTTACTCACCCTTTTCTTTCTACTACAGAGCATATTGCAGCAGAACCGGAACTAAGTTGTTTTCTCACAACCTTCAAGCTAGCCATCCAACCCTACCTGTCTATGGGTAAGTTACCCATAAAAAGTGCAGCGCAAATCCTGCAACTGAATGTGAGAACCTTGCAGCGACGACTAGCAAGGGAAGGGGTTAACTATGGCGAAATGATAGAGCAAATGGTGCTTGAGCAAACCTTAGATCTATTAAAGTGCCCTTCACTTAAGATCACTGCGATTGCTATTAGAATGGGCTATTCAGATGCTGCTCATTTTACTCGAGCTTTTAAACGTCAAATGAACATGACCCCCAGTCAATTTCGGCAACAGTTCAAGCAGCATTAATCACTGCAATTATTGCGCAACAGCTCAGTTACTCATTATTCACTCTGTGTCATCAAATGGCTATTACGCTTGCTTGATGTAGGTCATAATTTCATCTAAGTTACATTGTGTTAGCGATAAGTTGTTGATATGTAATATCTGTAATTGCTAATACTGTAACGCTTTTTTAAGTATGGAATGTTACGCGAGGTGAGTTATCACCAAGCATGGATAACTAGAGGTGATTGAATGAAATTCCGAACGTTGAAGATGTCAGTTGTTGCTGTTTCTTGCTCATTAGCTTTTTCTGTTAGCGCAGAGTCGACGCTATTTACCAACGTCAATGTGTTTGACGGCAAAAAAGATGAGTTACTAAAAAACTATCAAGTCTTAGTGGTAGATAACAAGATCACTAAAGTGTCTAGTGAGGCCATTACAGTTCAAGATGCCAAAGTTATTGACGGTAAAGGGATGACTTTAATGCCTGGACTGATTGAGGGTCATGGTCATTTGCAGATGAACGGTTCTTCATTGCCGGATATTGAAAATAATCGTAACTGGGAAGAGTTAGCCGCCCGTTCAGCTGCTCGAGCTAAATCGGCGTTAATGTCAGGGTTTACTACTTGGCGCGATGCTGGCGGTATGGGCGCAGGTCTAAAAAAGACCATCGATAGCGGTGAGCTAGTGGGTCCTCGCATTTACCCGTCTGGCGCATTTATTGGTCCAACTGGATCCCATGCCGACTTTCGTAATTTCACTACTCCTAATGAAACCTTTTATGGTCATAACTCGTCAGGTGGCCGTTTAGGTATGAGCTGCACCGCAGACAGTATTGGTGATATCAAAGCTTGTGCTCGCCAAAACTACATGCAAGGTGCCACTCAAATTAAACTGATGTCCAGTGGCGGCGTAGCATCATCATTCGACCCTTGGCAGCTCAATGCCTATTCACTTGAAGAGTTACAAGCTGCAGTTGAAGTGGCTAATGCCTATGGTTCTTATGCCATGTCGCATGCCTATAGCAAAGTATCACTACTGCGCAACCTAGAGGCTGGAGTGAAAACCCTAGAGCACGCCTTTATGTTTGATAAAGATGTCTATAAAGCAATGAAGAAAAACGATGCCTATATGACGACGAATATGACGGCTTTCTCACCTTATTTAGGTGAAATTGAGGCGATTAATTCAAATCCAGCTTCTGCACGAAAAGCTAAAACAGCCCAAGCAGCTTTTGGTGACTACATTGATAACGTTAATAAGTATCAACCCAAACTAGGTTTTCACGTGGACTGTGTTGGCGGAGTAGCGGCTTGTGAACAGCAAGCAGATCACTCTATTTACTTAAGTGGTAAGTTTTTAGGTAATCACTATACCTTGCTGTCGATGACTTCGGTAAATGGTGAAATCGTTAAATTAGCAGGTGAAGTATTAGACCCTTACTTTGAAGGCAAGCTAGGTGTTGTTGAAGAGGGCGCATACGCAGACTTATTGCTGGTTGATGGTAACCCACTAAAAGACTTAACGGTAATTGGTGCCAATGAAAAATGGTTTGATGCTCCCAAACGCGATGGTATTGAGACAATGAAGATCATTATGAAAGACGGTGTGATTTATAAAAATACCCTGTAAAGGTTCCATTGCGAAATTAAAGGTGAGTGCTTTTACTTGCCTTTTTATTCGCAGCTTTTCATTGGCAATATGGCTTTGAAAAGTAGGTCATTAAAATCAGCGCTTAAGCGTTGATTAGCAAAATCCAAGTTTTAGAGGTAGCGATGAAAAAAGTATTGTTAGTGTGTTTGAGTTTATTTTTTACGGTGCAAGCAAACTCTGAAAACTTAGATATCGCCAGCCCTGATCTACCAACACTGGATTGGCAGTTATTAGCTCCTACTGTTAACGAACAAGATGTGAGCTTGCCTGAGGTAACCGACAGTCAAAAACGATTACTGGCTACGGTGATCCAGTTTCAAAATAGCGCCGAGTCGGCAGATCAAGCACGAGTGACTAAGGCTAGAAAGCATTTAAGTGATGCAGGAATTGATGTTGATGCGGCGCTTGATGCAAGAGCACGTTATATGGCGCTTGCACAGCGAAAAGCAGAGAGTGTAAATACTGAGATTAATGGTAAGCGAGTTAGCATGTCAGGCTTTGTGGTGCCAACAAAATTTAACGGTGTTAAAGCGACTGAATTTTTATTACTGCCTTATGCTGGAGCGTGCATTCACATGCCGCCACCAGCGGCAAATCAAATAGTGAAGCTGAGTTATCCAGCAGGTTTTGAAGTTGAAAATGTACAATTTCCAGTGACGGTTAGCGGCACGATTAACGCAAATAAACAAACGGAATTGGTGCAGCTGGTTGATGGCAAGATGAATGTCACTATGGGCTACGCCATGGAGGCTCTCACGATTGATAAATATTATGGTGATGCAATTTCTAATCCTGTATCGGGCTCAAATCCGCAAGATGGTATAGGGCATAAAGGTCATGTTCATTAATTGATTCATACACATGGAGTTGCGTGAGCGAATAAGGAAACAATATGAATACTAATATTAAGAGCATGCGTATGTCGTTTTTGATTGGGGCAAGTTTGGCTTGCACTGGTAGTTTGTTTAGCCCAGAGAGTCATGCCAGTACCAGCTTTGGTAGCCCAAATACGGTTGATAACACCATTAAAGAGAACACGCGTAAAAAAGAGTCTTGGCGTGAAAACTTGGCGAGTGAGCATAATCTGACTCTAGGGCTTGATTATCAAGTATTGGGATTATCGGCAAGTTCTCCAACAGCTGGTGGCGCTGATAGCTCGGCCGCTGGAGTGGCTCGATTTTATGGTTCTTGGAATTTAATAGGCATAGAAAGCGGTAACGTTGGTGGACTTGTTTGGAAAGTTGAGCATAGACATGGTTATACCGATACCGCTCCTAAAGCTTACTCATTTATAGAGCCGGGTCTCGGTTATATCGGTATGATAGGTCCAGCCTATAGCGATCAAGGTGGAAGACTGACCAATCTTTATTGGAAACAACAGTTTAATCAAGGAAAAACCGCCTTAATGGCCGGGTACTTAGATACTTCTGATTACGTTGACACTTATGCATTAGCGAGTCCTTGGACTGGCTTTACCAACTTAGCATTTAGTACTGGAGCGGGTGCTATAGGCTTACCAGACGATGGGGTTTTGGGTTTAGCCGTTGGCCATATGATTAATGATAATATTTATATCATTGCTGGGGCTGCAGATGCGAAAGGGCGCTCAGATAAACCATTAGATGGTTTTGATACGTTATTCAATGAACATAAGTTGTTTACTAGCTTTGAGCTGGGTTGGACTGCATCACAAGAGCATATTTATACAGACAATTTGCATGTGACTTTGTGGCATATGGACGGCGGCACTCAACATAACCTCACTCAGCCAAGTGAAAGTGGTCAAGGGATTAACTTTTCGGCTAGCTTCTTTGTTACGCCGCAATTAATGCCATTTGTGAGGGGCGGCGTCTCTGAGGGCGATGTCGCGCTTTACGATAAATCGCTAACTCTAGGTGTGGGGTATTTTGGTTTAGGCGGCGAGAAAAATAACTTAGGTTTTGCGGTTAACTTTAGCGAAGTGAATCAAAACTTAGGCAAAGCCTATGGTGTGACTGACGACAAGCAGTTTACCTCTGAGCTTTATTACAATATGAGTTTGGGTGAATTTGTCCAGCTAACACCTAATGTTCAATATATTGATAACCCTGCGATTTCAACAGAGAAAGACACTTGGGTTATAGGCTTGCGAGCTCGAGTGAGTTTTTAGTCGGTTATTAGCTTGAAAATTTAACTTACAAAAAGGCCTCCATTGTGGAGGCCTTTTTAGTGGTCATTTGCTGAGGCTATAAGTTTCTGCGCTCAGCAAAAGATAGTATTTATATTAAGCCGTTGGCTGGTGTGGATTACGCGTGTCTTGGCCTTGTGGCAAGTTACGTAGTAATACCGCTTTTTCAAGCTCAACACCTGCTGGTACGTCTAAAAATACAAAGTGACCTGAACCTAGACCAGCCTCAACGCTTTCGCCTTTACGGTTAATCAGCGTATCAACTTTAATTGTTAAGTTACCTTGTGGTGTCATCACTTCAACGCTGTCACCCAATAGAAACTTGTTCTTTACGTCTACTTCAGCAAGACCAGCTTCGTTACGCTTACCTGTGAATTCACCAACAAACTGCTGGGTATCGCTGATTGAGTAGCCGTAATCGTAGTTTTGGTATTCATCATGTACGTGGCGACGTAAGAAACCTTCGGTGTAACCGCGGTGCGCAAGGCCTTCAAGGTTGTGCATTAGTGTGCGGTCAAAGTCTTTACCAGCAGCGGCATCTTCAATTGCTTGACGATAAAGCTGAGCAGTACGCGCAACATAATAGAACGACTTAGTACGGCCTTCGATTTTTAATGAATCCACACCCATTTTGGTTAAGCGCTCAACGTGTTGGATAGCACGTAAGTCTTTTGAGTTCATGATATAGGTACCATGCTCATCTTCAAACGCTGGCATATATTCGCCTGGGCGTCCCGCTTCTTGGAGTAAGACGATTTGGTCAGATGGCTGACCTGCACCTAATGTAGGTGTTTCAATCTGCACTGCAGGGTTTACAGGCACTACGTCACCAGATTCTGTTTGCTGCGCTTCATGTACATCGTATTTCCAACGACAAGCATTGGTGCAAGTTCCTTGGTTAGGATCGCGTTTGTTGATATAGCCTGATAGCAGACAACGGCCTGAGTACGCCATACATAGCGCGCCATGTACAAACACTTCTAATTCAATATCTGGGCAGCGTTGACGAATTTCTTCGATTTCATCAAGTGACAATTCACGAGATAAAATGACGCGCTTGATGCCTTGTGATTCCCAAAACTTTACTGATGCCCAGTTAATGGCATTAGCTTGTACTGATAAGTGAACCACTTGATCTGGAAACGCTTCACGTACCATCATGATAAGACCAGGGTCTGACATGATAAGTGCGTCAGGCTGCATAGCAACCACAGGCTCCATATCTTTGATGTAGGTTTTTAACTTAGCATTGTGCGGTGCAATATTGCTTACCACATACAGCTTTTTATTAAGGCTGTGAGCCTCTTTAATACCAGCGGCTAAGTTTTCCATTTTGAAGTCGTTATTACGTACGCGAAGACTATATCTTGGCTGGCCGGCATAAACAGCATCAGCGCCATAGGCAAAGGCGTAACGCATATTTTTTAATGTACCAGCAGGGGACAATAGCTCAGGTTTAAACATAATAGCTTCTCTGTTAACGGATAAGGATTCGACAATTAGTGACACACTGTAAAATGCGCTTGCTCATGCAAGAAAGTCAGCCGCATATGATAAGTGGCTTTGGGTCGACCGGAGTCGTTTATTATAAAATATTGTGATCGCCTTATCATTTTTTAAGTATTTTTCAGCCTTTGTTAGCGCTTGTTTAAGTATTGACCCATTAATGTTATTTTGCACACATCGCAAATTGAGCAACTGCTCTAGATGATTTGCTGCAATTTAATGGGTAATAAAAGGGAGTAAAGATGTCCACAGAGCATCAAGTATTGGTTGGATTGTTGAAGAAGTTAAAATCAGATGCCTTGGTTTTACCCACGCTACCGGAAGTCGCAATGCGGGTTCAGGAAGTTGTGAGTGATAAAGATGCAAGCCTAAAAGATGTCGCCAATATTATCGGTCAAGATGCGGCCATTTCAGCCCGAGTTATTCGAATCGCCAATAGTGCCTTATATAGCCGCGGGATCCCAGCTGATAACGTAAATGCAGCTATCAACCGTATCGGCTTAATGCAAATAAAATCAATTGTTACCTCCATTGCTATGGAGCAGCTTTTTATCTCAACTAATCAAATGGTTTGGGAAGTGATGGATGAGGTGTGGAGTGCATCAATTGATGTGACTGCCGCGGCTTGTGCCATCTTGCAGTTATATAAGAAACAGTACCCAAGCTCTAGGTTAGATTTTGACACTATGACGCTAGCAGGACTCGTACATAACATTGGTGCGCTGCCTGTGCTTACCGAAGCTGAAGCACAGCCTGATTTATTTGCTGATATTGAGTTTTTACGTGCCTTAGTTAAAAAGCTACAAGGGCCTTTGGGTCGAGCGGTTTTAAAAAGCTGGCAGTTTTCGCCAGATGTGATGGAGGTGGTTGAGCGTTGGGCCGATCTTACCTATACATCGGAAGAAGTGAGTTATTTGGACTTTATTCGTGCAGCCGCATTTTACACTGGCAAGTTACGAGCTGGTGGTGATTTCGACCAGCGTATGCAAGGGTTTATTCTTCGTGGATTACCTGTCAGCAATGAGCAATTAACGAGTGAGGAGTTTATTGAAGCTTATCAATCAATTAAGGAAAGCTATCAATAGACTATTTGCTCGACAAAGCGCTAATGTAGGTTATATTACAGTCTGTAGTGGCAGTGCTGAATTGGGCCTCTATAGTTTACATTAGCGCCGTTGGCGGGTTTATTAAGGATAAGACATTCATTGGATAGTTTCTGGATAATATCGGTAATCTGTTTATTACTTATCATATTGTTAGTAATCGTTTTACTGCGCCAGAAAAAACTGTCTAACGAGCTCGATAAACTCTGTTTCCAGCTGACAAAAGATAAAGCCGATCCTAGCCTTAAAAATGCTAATTTATCGGCAAAGTTGAGCTTTGTAACTCAGCAGATCGGTGAACTTGCCACAAAAGGCCGTCAAGTTGAGCAAGATAAGCTAACAGAGCTTGATAACCGTTTAAGCATGAAGCGAAAAATGGCAGCGCTAATGCCGTTAGATAAAGGCAGTTTGGTGCTGCTTGATATCTACCGATTTCGCTATGTAAATGATCTATTTGGCTTTAACTTTGGCGATGAATTACTAAAACAGATAGCACTTAGAGTTAAAGGCTTGTCTCCTGATGGCTCGTTAATTGCCAGAATGAATGAAGATGAGTTTCTTATCTATTTCGAAAGTCCGATGTCAGAGTCCCAGCTCCAGCAATTAATCGATAAATTACAACTTCCCTATGACATTTTCGGCAGCATTATCACCACTCGAGTTCAGGTTGGCCATTTGGCCTTAGAGCCTTTTCATAGCGATATTAGCACCATGTTACGTCGGCTTGATCTGGCGTTAAAGAAAGCCAAGACCCATGATGTTGCATTATCTGAATATTTGCTTGGTGACGATGTGGTGCAGCTTAGAGAAGTCTCAATCATTAATAGCTTAGCCAAAGCTTTGCGTGATGGTGAGTTGTATATGGTGTATCAGCCTAAGCAAAGCTTGCCGAAAGGCAATTGCCAACAGGTTGAAGCATTAATGCGTTGGCAGCATCCACAATTAGGCTCGATTTCACCTGCAGAGTTTATTCCGCTGGCTGAATACTCTGGCATGATAGATATTGTGAGCCAGTGGGTGCTTGATGAAGTGTTTGTCCAGCAAGCGCTTTGGCAAGAAATGGGGATTAAATTGCAAGTAGCAGTCAATCTCTCGACTCAAGATCTGCGCAATACTTCGCTGATTACCGGTATAAAAGCCCGTTTAGACAAATATCAGCTTGATGCCGAAGTGCTTTCAATTGAGATCACCGAAAGTAAATTGATGCAAGATTTAGACGGCGCGGTCGCGACCATTAAAGATTTACGTAGTTTAGGCGTTGACGTTGCCATTGATGACTTTGGTACTGGGCACTCTTCGTTAGCTTATTTAAAATATCTGCCTGTTGACGAAGTTAAAATTGATAAAGCGTTTTTAGACGAGCTGGCAATCGATACCAGAGCGCGCCATATTATGGAAACCAGTATTCGATTAGCCAAGGGACTTGGCTTCAACGTAACTGTTGAAGGCGTTGAAACCGATGACGTATTACAGCTGCTTAGGGAGATGGGGGTAGATAAAATTCAAGGCGATATTTTCTCTAAACCGATAAAGGCGAAAGAGTTAGAGACTCGCTGGGCTAAACTAAGTGTGAGTTAACTCGCTTAATCGCAGTATTTTAGAATAATCTAATTCTTTATTGCAACCCGCGTTCTATCTTGTATGCACGGCTTATAACTTGCTGACAGGCGTCCTTTATCATTTAACATCGGGCTTAAATAAATCCCTTGCAAGCTCACTTTTACATGACCTTTTTAACGGCATCAATACTACAGCCACCGACATGAAATGATGGCTGTAATAAGACTAAGTTGTTAATGGCTCTAAAAAATCACAGGCTCAGAAAACGCTTCACCTAAACGAGCAATAAGTTGCTGCGGCATAGGGCTTAATTGGCGCTTTTTATTCATGCACACCATCTCTATTTGCGCAGTTACTGCAGGCTTTTTGCCATTTGGGCGCCAAATCTCTTGTAGCCAAACGGTGCGATATTTACTTTCAAAATAAAAGCGTGTTCGTACATCAATAATGTCTGCAAACTCCACTCCGTCGTGGCACAACATATCAGTGCGGTAAACAGCAAAACCTAAATCATGCTCATCCCATAAGCTTGCCAGGCTGTTAGCGCCAATAACATGTTCACGAGCTCGTTCGAAATACTTTAAGAAGTTAGGGTGATAAACCACACCTGAAAAATCAGTGTCTTCATAATAAATTTGTACAGGGAAGTGGTAATTCTTACTGTACTGGAGCGGTTTAGCATCGTTTGCTTTACTGTTAATAGGCATGGTTTGTGACATGGTAATTTTATTTGTTCTATATCGGCCAGAGTAATTTGAACTCAGTTTAACCCAATAAGGTTCAGAAAGAGATCTGCCCAGAGAGTTTAAGGTGAACTAATTAGCCATGATTGGTTTTGTTGTTTGCCGCTGGCAAATTTTGTTGCAATTTTTAAGCGCTAACGCTTTGAGTTTTTGTTGTTTATTCCCTATCTTTAGTGATGACTTAAGTACACGTGTTAGTCGCTATGGTTTGGCGTTATTAGATGCGGTCAAGTGAAGGCTTCGAGCGATTAAGGTTTTAGTCAAAGGTAAGTGTATTAGTCTCTTGTCTTAGGCTACAGCAGATGTTGCCTGTCATATCTTAGTGAGTAGTTATTTTTAAAGTAATTTTTCAAGGATGATTAGCGTCTTATGGAACAAGGTTTATTACTTTCTTTTATTCAAAATTCAGCGTTATTACTGGCAATCGTGCTGGTATATGACGCATTTCCTCGTAGCTATAAACACAAAAAAGAAGCGATATCCCGAGTTGGTATTGGATTACTGGTATCGGCAATCACTATCGCTGTGATGCTTATGCCGTGGGAATACAGTGAAGGGGTCTTTTTTGACTCCAGAACTGTGATCCTCAGTATATGTGGTATGTTTTTTGGCGGTATTGCAACTTTGGTCGCAGTGGTGGTTAGCGCGGTATATCGTTTGGTTGAAGGAGGCGCGACGGTAGTACCTGGAATTGGCGCAATCGTAACATCGGGGCTGCTGGGATATTTATGGGGTAAGTATCGTAAGGGCTCACTTAGTAATGTAGGTTTTAGTGAGTTATTTTCTTTTGGCTTAATCTGCAACAGTATCATTTTGCTTTGGGGAGTCAGCCTGCCTGCTGATTTGGCGATTAAACTGTTAAAACAAGTCACAATTCCTTTTCTGGTGATTTTTCCTATCACTACAGCTTTACTTGGCATGTTGCTCTCGCGACGTATTGAGATAAAGCGAGATCAGAAAATAAAGCTGCAAGATCACTTATTGTTTAAGTCGCATTTTCAGTCAGGCAACATGGGAATTGCCATTACCGATGAAGATCATCAGTGGATTAAAGTGAACCCCAACTTGTGTGAGATGCTCAACTATAGCGAGTCTGAATTAACTAATTTTTCTTGGCCTAAGCTGATGCATACACAAGATTACTTTATTTATAAACATCATTTTAGCCAAATGCTAGAAGGTGAAATAAATGAGTTTGAACTGGACGTTCGTTTAAAAGCTAAAGATGAAACCATTGTTTATACCCATATGACCGTAGCTTGCCAACGAGCACAAGCTAAGGTTGAACTGGTAATCACCGGTTTACTCAATCGAACCTATCAAAAGCAGGCCGAGCTTGAAAAAAATGCGAGCCAAGAGCAATTAAGGCTGGTGCTAGCAAGCAGCGAGCTAGGTTTTTGGGACTGGGATATTACCGAGGACGCTATGGAGCGAAATGAGCATAGTGCTGCAATATTAGGTTGTGACTTAGAGAGCTTAAATCGCTCACCTAAGTTATGGATTAATGCTATCCATGTCGATGATCGAGTGGCGGTGCTTAAGTCGATAGATGCACATCTCAATGGTGAAACAGAACAACACAAGGTGGAGTACCGTATTTATAACCAGTCTGGAGAGCTTCTTTGGCTTTTGGACACAGGTAAGGTGATGAGCCATGATGATAATGGCAACCCGTTACGTATGTGTGGGATCTATACCGATATTACTGAGCAAAAACGTGTAGAGGAATCTTTAACTTTAGCGGCATCTGTTTACAACAACAGTAGCGAGGCCATGAGTGTTCAAGATGAGCAAGGCTTTATCATAAATATTAATGCTGCATTTACCAGTATTACAGGCTACAGCGAAGCTGAAGTTAAACACAAAAACATCAAAATGCTGCAATGTAATCGCAATAGTCGCAATGCCTATCGACAGATGAATAATGCCGTAGAGGAGTTAGGGAGGTGGCAAGGAGAGGTGTGGCTAAGGCGCAAAAATGGTGAAGAGTTTGTAGTTTGGCTAACGCTTAATGCCTTGGTTGATGATAATGGCAGCTCAAAGCGCCGAGTGGCATTGTTTAGTGATATTACCGATAAAAAACAGGCTGAGCAGATAATCTGGAAGCAAGCTAACTATGATCCGTTAACTGGATTACCCAATCGGCGGATGCTGCTAGATTACCTGGCAACTGAGATCATCAAGGCGGACAATCGAGAACAGCACTTTGCGCTGATGTTCTTAGACCTAGATTACTTTAAAGAGGTGAATGACACATTAGGCCATGATATGGGCGACCGGCTATTATCTGAAGCTGCCAAACGCTTAAAGGCGTGTATTCGTGAAACCGATGTGGTTGCTCGATTAGGTGGTGATGAGTTTACTGTGGTGCTGTCGGGGATCACTGACATTAAAGGTGTCGATAAAGTCGCTAAACATATTTTAGCCCGTATTGCAGAGCCATTTAACCTCGGAGAAGAAACCGCATATATTAGCGCAAGTATTGGTATTACCTTGTACCCCGATGACGCAGCAACCATTGAAGGTATGCTTAAACATGCGGATCAAGCTATGTACGCCGCTAAAGGTGAAGGTCGCAACCGATTCCATTATTTTACGCCATCAATGCAGCGCGATGCTAAACATCGTATGCGGTTGATTCAAGATCTACGCCACGCAATTGCCGAGCAAGAGTTTGAGCTTTACTACCAACCTATTGTTGGCCTGCAACAAAATAAATGCTTAAAAGCAGAAGCCCTGATCCGTTGGCGTCACCCCACACGCGGTTTAGTCTCGCCCATTGAGTTTATCTCTGTTGCTGAAGAAACCGGTTTAATTGTTGAAATTGGTAATTGGGTGTTTCAGCAGGCTGCTAGGCAAAGTGCAATATGGCGAGACCGCTTTGGTGTGGAAGTACAGATAAGTATCAACAAATCACCAGTGCAGTTTCGTGATGAGGGGGAGTGTTTTGATACTTGGGTGTCGTTACTGAAAAAACTTAATTTAACCAATAATAATATCTGTGTAGAGATCACTGAAGGTCTACTGCTGGATGGTAATGAGGCGATTTCAGCAACCTTAGAGCGTTACCGTGAATCAGGCATACAAGTATCGTTAGATGACTTTGGTACGGGTTATTCATCGCTTGCGTATTTAAAGCGATTTGAAATTGATTTCTTGAAAATAGATCAGTCTTTTACTCGCAATCTAGACAGCCAAAGTAATGACTTTACCTTGTGTGAAGCGATTATTGTGATGGCTCATAAACTCGGTATGAAAGTAATAGCAGAAGGCGTTGAGACGGAATATCAACGTAAGGTGTTAGCAGACGCTGGCTGTGATTATGGCCAGGGATATCTATTTTCTCGGCCCTTGCCTAGTGAAGAGTTTGAGCAGCGCTTTATTGAGGTTAGGCTAGCTAATACCGAAGTGGAAAAAACTGATGCTTGATCTCGGCTATTATCTATCGCGGTATTTTGCTAGACTCCGCGCTCACTTTTATTGCCAGTACTCCAATTAGCGAGTAGTTAACCCATATTGAGCCGACCATGAACTTTGATGCATTCGATTTACATTCCAAAATTTTAGATGCAGTTTCTGCGCGCGGTTATCAGCAACTGACGCAAGTGCAGTCGCAAGTACTGCCGGTTGCGATGGCTGGTAAAGACATTATGGCATGTGCGCAAACGGGTACTGGTAAAACGGCGGCATTTGCATTGCCCCTGCTTAATCGTTTGATTCAAGAGTATGGTTTTTTTGGCGAAAGTGAAGCTGAGCTGACTCACCAATCAAGTGTGAAAGTGTTAGTGCTTACCCCAACTCGTGAGTTAGCGATTCAGGTTGCAGAAAATATCACTGCTTATGCGCAGTTCTTGCCGTTAAAAACTGTTGCGGTATACGGCGGTTCAAACATGAACCCGCAGCGCAAAGCTGTGCAAGCTGGGGTTGATATCTTAGTTGCTACACCAGGGCGTCTGTTCGACTTAATTGGCCAGTTCGGTCTAGATCTATCGAATGTAACTCACCTAGTGGTTGATGAAGCTGATCGCATGCTGGATTTAGGCTTTGTTCGCGATATTGAAAAAGTGAAGAAGCTGGTGGCAGCAAGCCATCAAACACTATTTTTCTCAGCAACATATAGTGATGCCGTTAAAACGCTAGCGGAGAAAATGCTGGTTGCACCTGAATGGATAAATGTAGCCACGGCAGCAACTGCAAGTTTAATCACCCAAGAAGTTTATTTAGTCGATACTCGCCGCAAGGCAGAGCTATTGTCTGAGCTTATTGGCCGTAATAACTGGCAACAAGTATTGGTGTTTGTAAGCACGCGTGAAAGTGCCGAGCATTTGCACGCTGAGCTAAAGTTAGACGGCGTTAAAAATGCGGTATTCCATGGTGAGAAGACTCAAGGTGCGCGTAACCGTGCATTGGAAGAATTTAAGTCAGGAAAGCTGCGGGTGATGGTTGCAACAGATGTTGCTGCTCGCGGTCTTGATATTGAAGCGCTGCCGTTGGTGATTAACCTTGAGCTGCCTTTTGCAGCTGAAGATTATGTACACCGTGTAGGACGCACAGGCCGCGCTGGATTAGCGGGTCATGCTATTTCGTTTGTATCACCGCAAGATCGCGATATGATGCAAGAAATCGAAGTGTTAATTGAGCACACGTTACCACGAATTACTATGCCAGGTTACGAAGAGGGCGCACCTTTACCAGCACGTTACCGTGATGTGGTGGCTAAGCCTGTAAAAGAGAAAAGCCATAATAAGCGTAAGTACCAGGATAAAAACCGCGGCGCTAAAAATGCCGTGGGTAAAAGTAACTTTCGTGGCGCTGCATCAGGCAAGAGCAGTTATGGTCGCTCAAAAGATAAAGTCAAAAAATAGCTTTATTTGAACTTGTAAATAATATTAGAAGCGAGCCCATCCATGTGATGGGCTCGCTTTTTTTATGATGAATATTGTATTGTTTATGATGACTTTATTAGCCACATTTTTGTGGGATTATTTTTGGGAGATAGAGAGTGAATAAATTACTGATATTTACTGTAGCTATCACGTTAATTAGTCTAGTTGGCTGTGGTGAGGATATAAAGCAGTCTAAAGTGACAAAACATACCGAGAGCCTTTGTCATCAAGCTTGGTTTGAGCAAGTCGAGCAGCAAATCGTTAGCGGTGATGGCCAAGGCCATGGTCCAGATTTGGGCTCTATGGAATGGCGCTCAGTGGTTGAGTTTAAATTAGGTATTCGAGGTCAAGCTGGATTACCTGCCAAAGATTCACAACTATGGTGTGATTACATCGATAGTCATTACATAGAGAACCCTTAAATTAAACTGGGGTTCATGTCACTAGCTATAATGAGCTGACTAAACTATCTTAGTCAGCTTACTCTGCTTAGTGATATAAGTTTGACACAAAATAAAAGCTTGATGGCGTGCGCCAGTAAGCTTTTCAAGTTTTTAGCACTAAACACTAAGTACTTAGCACTAAAAGCTTGGCAATAGTCTAGTTTATATCTAATAAGGACTTAGGTTGGACTTAAACACAATAGAGTTTAAATCCAACTCAGCCGCCACTTAGGTGATGGTGATGGCGGTGATGGCCTAATTATCGCGAAAGCTTAGTGCTTTGCATAATACTTGGCGGGCAAATATTTTGCTTTTTAAACTCTTGCATCACCCTAAGGGTGATATCAGTTTCAAATAATTTTTCAAATTTAATATCTAAAACATAGGCTTTAAGAGTCAGCTTAATCGCAAAGTAGCTGTCGCTTATATCTTGCTTTACCAGAACCACAATTGGCTTAGGTAAGTGGATATAACGGCTTGACGCAGCGGCTTCGCGAATAATGTCACTTGCCAAGGTTAAGTCTTGATCAAGCGCTACATAAAACGGGATCACCACCTGCATATCCAATGCGCCATAGTTACCACTAATAACCACATCACTTAAAAACTTGTTGTTTGGAATCGTGATAATGTCATCAGTTAAGGTTTGCATACGGACTGAGCGCAAACCAATGGTAATAATATCGCCGTAATGGCCTTCAAATGTCACCCTGTCGCCGACTTGAAACGGCCTGTCGATCATTACGGTTAAACCAGCGATAAACGAGGCCGCCAGATCTTTCAATGCAAAGCCCACCGATACCGCCAAGGTACCACCAATTAGGGTTAATATTCTGTCATCGACTCTAAAGCTCAGCATAAATACCGAGATCCCCGCGGTCATATAAACAAAGAACTGAAAAAATGATTGTAGTTTTTGCGCCAACATTCTGCGCTGAGCAAACTGACTACCAATAGAGTCGACAATGTTTTGGGTGAACTTGAGCATTAGCCAAGCGATAAACACCACAATAACCGACATGAATACACCGCTCCAGCGAATAAGATTCGCTATTTCGGTTAAGCTTTCTAAATTCGGCTCAGCAGCAACGACCGGTAAACTGGTAAGTAAACCTAGCGCTATAAATAAGTTACGTAATATATTTTTATTCATTTATTTCACCAATAAATGTTGGTTGTGCAGGGTATTTGTAATGTATCTAAACCAGTGGTCTGAAATCCGCGCTTTATCATCGAGCATTTCAACAAAGCCACGGTTTTGAAAATAACGTAAGGTGTTGATGACCTCTGAAAAACCTAATTGTGTACAGGCTGATAACTCTTCTGCCGATGCCACTTCCAGTTGGACAATGGCTCTCAGCACTGCAAGCATAGGTTTTGGCATGGTTTCGAGCTCTTTTGCATCAGGTGCGCTAAAGATCCGTACAAATACTTTGCCGTTGGTTCTATCTTGATGCAGTGACATTCTGAAAAAGCGTAGTGCAACCGTAGGGTTACCGTCTGAATAGTCCCACAGGATGCGATAGAAGCCTTGCTCAGCTCTTTGCTGCTCGCTCAAGTCTTGTTCATCCCATTGCCTTGGCAGCTTAAGGCCGGCAAAGCTTAAGGCGTGTTCGCCTTTGCTATCGATACGGCTATTGAGTAACACGGCAACTTGTTTTTCATTCCAGCGCGGCATAGCGATAACTTTATCAAACAGTAAACGCTCGCCGCGGGCTCTATCGATAAAGCGCCATGCAGACTGCTCCATACCTAGCACCACGCCGTGTGAATTACGTCCTCTGCGTAGCAGCTTGGTAATTTTCATTAGGTCGCTTAAGCCGTTTACTTTCGGGCTAACCAGACGCTGGCAGTTATCGATACAGAGAATATATCGCTGCTGTGATTGCCTTAAAAATTGAATAAGTTCAGCTTCACTAGCTTGTTCACTCAAACCTAAAGCAAGGTTTAGCTGCTCAATAAGCTGGCTATATCCGCCGTAAGGGCAGTTAATATAGATGGCATACTCTGACTTTGAGCGATGAATAAGACGCTTAAATAAGGTTGTTAAGCCTAGGCCACGCTCGCTGTAAACCAAGGTTAATGCAGGCACAGGTGCAAGCACGTAACGAGCGAGTTCGTTTAGCTCTTCTTCGGCGTAATCTTCTACCAACGGGCTGTCTTCTTGCCCAGGTTTTACGTATAAAAACGCTTCATCACCTTTTACACGCACCATATTGGTGTTTTCTTTATCAGCTACGCTCTGTTTAGCGACTTCAATTCTGAAGAAGTAAGCAATCGCATGTTTGAACATTTGATAACGTAAAAGGTTATTAAATATTTTATGAAAGGCGCGTTGATTCAATAAGCTAAACACACCTAACGCGGTGGCAAAAGGTGCCAGTAGGCGATTATCTTGATTCTTGATTGCCCACTTAATGTAGCTTGGATGCTCATCTGTTTGGCTGAGTAAGGTAAAGACAATTTTGCGCCAGTCATTGAGGCTTTTAATGATCAGCAGGGCAAAAGCTATCAGCATGAATGTTCTGATCCATGAATAGATAGTGCCTTGATAAACGCTCATTTGGGTGACTTTTAAAATGATCCCTGAGGTCATGATCAGCCAAACCCACTGCTTAACGGTTTTCACCCTCAGGCTAACGAGTTCAGATACATCGTTGTGACGGCTGTGATGGGCAGTAAATTCATTGACTAAGCTAATGGTGATAGTGGCTGAGAAAACCCAATTAACCACAACGGTTAAATAGATAATGTTTCCAAGTCCAGGTAAACCTGATAGCAGATTTAGTAGCACCGAAATAGCAATGAACCAAGCAATAGAGATGTGTACTTTATTAAGGTAGCGCCAAAAAATACCAGCAAGCGGCTCACTTTTAAGTCGCGCCATTTTTATCTTAGCTAAGCGCGACACAATAAATTTAGGGCCAACATTAAGCCACCATTTCAATAGCAGATAGATAATGGTGACTTTAAAAATCAGTACCAATAACGGAAAAGGCGACACTTTTAAGTCGGCAAAAAACTCACTCAAATTACGGTATTGAGAAATTAACTGGAAGTTAATAATCGTTTTGGCAATTTGCGCTTCTAGTAATAACTGCCTTACACCATCAGGGCCAAAACCAGTAAACTTTTCATTTACTTGTGGCTCAACATAAAGCAATAGTTCGGCTTTATTTTGGCTTAAACTGTCGAGTGACTGCTTAGTGGTTTTGACTTGAGACCAAATAGAGTCTGATGGCTCTGTTTTAAACGCTTTTAATTCATTCTTTAGGCGTAAAGTGTGGGCTTGTTGTTCTGTAAAAACATTAAGCAGTAAGTTTGCTGCATTGCTTTTATCCCTAGCAGTTGCAAGGTGATGCTCTGGCAAAGTACTGACGCTGGTTTTAATTTGCTGACTTTGCTCTGAAAGCATAGGTGCATCAAATGCCGACCAGCTTTGCGCATAGCAAGTGGGCGCTATCAGCATGGCGATATACCCTATCGTGCCAATCATAAATCTTGTAAACATAGGTTGAGTGTCTCTTCGGTGGCAAATCTTTGATTACCTTTGATAAGCATAGCAAAGGCTTCAGATCGCGACTGAATATCAATTGGTTAAAAATGTTTGTTTAAATTGGTATTGGTAGGGAGGGGGTCGTGACTTCTATGACTATTAGCGATTAGAATCTTGGGGCAATCCACAAACGAGTTGACCAAATGATTCAAAAACCTATTACCACGAATATCATTACGGGCTTTTTAGGCGTAGGAAAGACCTCTTTGATCAAAAGTTTATTACAAAATAAACCTGCAGGGGAAGTCTGGGCGGTGTTGGTCAACGAGTTTGGTGAAATTGGTCTCGATAGCGAATTGATTGGACGTGATCAAGATCAAGTTCAGATTAAGCAAGTCGCAGGTGGTTGTATGTGCTGCGCAGCAGGTTTGCCAATGCAAGTTGCTATTAATCAGCTTATTGCTAGGGCAAAACCTGACCGTTTGCTAATCGAGCCAACTGGACTAGGACATCCACAAGAGGTGCTGCGAGTGCTTACCCAGCCTCATTATCAGCAGGTGTTAGCAATGAAAGCTTGTATCACACTGGTTGATGCAAGAAAGCTAACTGATAATCGATATACAGAGCACGAAATCTTTAATCAGCAACTGCAAGTGGCCGATGTCGTACTAGCAAGTAAAGCTGATTGCTATGAGTCTGACTTATTAGCGCAATTAACTGAATACGTTAATCACTTCAAAGATAATGCTAAGAGCGCTCATTCTGAGAAAGCTAGTTCTGAGATAGATAGTGACAGACAAGGTAAGTCACAAACAGTGCCTGTGCAGCCTTGGAGTATAAATACAGCCAGCGAGTTGCATGCCTCTATGGTGAGCCTTTTAGAAATGCCTCATGCAGGCGTTAGTAATGGCGCAACAATAAGTGCTATCAAACCCGTAACGACTCAAAAACAAGAGTCTGTGCAACTGGTAAAGCCTAGGCTTATTGAGCCTAATAACATTCCACTATTTTTGGACTCAGGTCACTCATCGCTAGAACAGCAAGAAGTGCTGCAAGCAGTGCCTTTTGATGAGCGGGGAATTATGAGTCGACAAAAACAAGCTGATGGCTTTTATAGTTGTGGCTGGGTGTTTGACCCAAGCTATGAATTTGATTTCGATAAGCTGCTAATGTTTGTAAAAAATCAGCAGCTTATGCGTTTGAAAGCGGTAATGATCACCGAAGAGGGGATCGCAGGTTTTAATTGTGTGGAGTCAGAGTTATCGGTTGTTGAGCTCGATGATGCCATGGACTCACGTATTGAGTTGATCTCTACTAATGAAATAGATGCCAAACAGGTTGAAGCTGCATTATTAGAGCTGAGTTCTCGTTTGAATTGCTAGCTCAGTGATGAGTATGTATTACAAGTAAACCGATTAAGAGTAGAAGTTGAGATATCCATGAGCGAAATAGTGTTAACACAAGCTGTAGCAGGCCGAAAAGCCAGCGAGTCACCTATGGTGACCGAGCCAATTAACAAACTATTTTGGCGTTATAGTATTCCAACTATTTTGTCTATGTTGGTTACAGGTATATACGTCACCATTGACGGCATGTTCATCGGTCACTACCTAGGTGAAGTCGGCTTAGCGGGAATGATTTTAGCCTATCCCATTGCAGCTATTCTTTATGCCATTGGTGCAACGCTAGGCATGGGCGGAGCAGCTTTAGTATCAATACATCAAGGCCAAGGTGAGCCGCATATTGCACGCAAAATATTAGGTAATACCTTTAGTTTATGCCTGATTTTTGGTGTTATTACTACGGTGATTGGCTGCTACTTTTCTCGTGATATTTTGTTGTTGCTTGGCGCTGAAGGAGAAATACTCAGCAGTGCAGATGATTATCTATTTTGGTATTTTGCCTTAGGTACATTTCCAATTGTATCTATGGCGTTTACGGCGCTTTTACGTAACGATGGTCGCCCAGGTTTTGTTACTTTTGTACTGATCTTAGGCGGTGTGCTTAATACCATTCTCGACTGGCTACTTATTGTGGTTTTTCCTTACGGCTTAATGGGCGCTGCAATTGCTACGATGATTTCTCAAGCGATAACGGGGGCGCTTTGTTTACAGCACTTTTTCTCAAACCGAACCGAGCTAGGTATTAACCTTGAGCAGATGAAGCTTAAGTTGGACCACTGTATTAATATTATTCGTGTCGGTATTCCAAGCTTTTTAATGAATATGTACCTAACGGTAGTACTGACGCTGCACAACGTGGCGTTTTTAAAGGTAGGTACACCCATACATGTGGCTGCCTATAGTGTGGTGAGCTATACCGAAGCCTTTTTCTATTTATTGTTTGAAGGTATTGCTTTTGGTGTGCAGCCGATTTTAAGTTTTAATGCGGGGGCTAAGCGTTTCGATAGAGTGAAGCAGACGCTTAAACTGGCCTTTTCAGTGACCTTAATCTGCGCGGCATTAGGTCTGGTATTTATCTATTCAGTACCGCAGCTATTTGTGTATATTTTTGCTGGAGATAATACATTACTGACTCCAATAGCCACTGAAGGTATGCGTTGGTATTTTTGGGGATTACCTATGGAAGGCATGCTGTTAATTGGCGCATCTTTCTTTCAAGCAATAAATTACTCAAAAGAAGCGTCTATTTTAACTGGTGCAAAACTCATTTTATTCAGTGCCATTTTGTATGTGTTTGCGTGGGCTTTTGGTGTTACAGGTGTATGGATTTCACTCGCTACATGTAGCACGATTTTAGTGGTGTGGATGGCATGGGTCATGAAACGGACTAATAGCAAGTTGATGGCGTAGACGGAAACTAAACATGCCATTAATTAAGCATAGCCTCTTGGTGGCTGTAATAACCGCTGTTGATTTTCATTGCCCCTCATGCGAAAGTTACATGGGTAAAATTTAAGCTGTTGATAAAAACAAGCAGAACCAATAGCAACAGTGATTGGTATAACAATGAAATAAGGACTTTTCATGTTTAACACTTCAATAAAATCTAAGTTATTTAAGGCTGCTATATTAACGAGCGCGCTTACAGTAACAACAGCCACTTATGCGTCTGAGTTTAACGACGCTTATTCAGCCTATCAAGCTGCAGTAACAGACAAGAATAAAGCCGACATAGAGCGTTATGCCTTGCAGTCTTATGAGTTAGGTAAGGCTAAGTTTGGCGCTGATAGCATTAACACCGGTAATTTAGCGTTAAATGCTGCCAATGCGTTAATTGCGAATATGCCTAAAAATACCTTTGATAAAGAGGTAAAGCAGAAAGTAAAACTGCTACAACCGCAGGCATTTGAGCTTTACCAAGAGACGCTAAAAATTTACCGTGAGCGTTATGGTGACAATGCAATCGAGCTTATTGATCCACTTTTGGGATTAAGTGATGCCAGCAGTAAAAAATATGCTCGTGAATATCTCGATGATGCACTCGATATCGCCGAAGACTCTGATAATGCTATGGTAATAGCTGATACTAAGATGGCTTATTTTGAGCGTTTAGTTAACTCAGAATATTATACCCGTAAAGTCCGTAATTATGCGTTTGATGCCCATGAGATTTACAGTGAATTACTGCCAGAAGATGCGATGAAGCGGGTACTCAATAGTTTTAGGGTAGCGAGTGTGCGTTTTGCCGAAAAAGATTATGATGAATCTGAAGCGCTATTTTTAGCTGTTATTACGCAATTTCAAAAGCTTGATTATAACCATCCTTATGAGCTGGCCGCTCATGCCAAGTTAGTGCAAATTTATGAGCTTGATGGCGAAAGCGAGAAGTCTACCCAGCATTGTATTGCGATTGGTAGTATGAAGCCTTGGCAAGAGGATATTGAACCGACACCGCTATTTCGTAAAAATCCCGATTACCCAATATCTTACCTTAAAGCGAGGAAATCAGGGAGTACAACAATGAGTTTTACCATAGACAAAATGGGCTTTGTTAAAGACCCTGTGGTTACCGACACACAAGGTGGCATTAAGTTTAAGAAAGAATCACTATTGGCATTAAAGCAGTGGCGTTATGCACCTAAGTTTGTTGATGGTAAAGCCGTTGAAGCCAAAGACGTGACAGTTCAGTTAGATTACTATGTCGAGAAAAGATAAAGCTGAGCTAGTCTGTGTATGTTGTTTTGTGTAGATAGATTGAAAAGCCCTAATTAAAATTAGGGCTTTTTTGTTTTTTAATTATGGCCTTTGACTAAACCAAATACACGTTGAGGCTACATGCGCCGTGTGCACCAACCACTAGTGCTTGTTCAATATCTGCGGTTTTTGATGGCCCAGCGATAAAGGTACCAAACTCACCTGAATCTAAGGTTATACGACTCGCTGCTTGATGCATATTGGCCACAATATTGTTTGCATCAACCACTAGAAATAGATTCTCACAGATAAACGGTGTGACGCGATGGCCAAGGTTTTTATTGTTGACCCAAATTGCGCCATTCTCGGCAACCGCTAAATCTCCCGGGATCACCGCATAATCAATATCTTTTAGCTGGTGAGCTGTTTCGGTAACTTGGCGATTGGCACTAATTCCGTCAACCATAGATATGATTTGCATACCGTTAGCAATATGCTCATCAACTTGAGCTTGCAGCTGAGCTAAGCCGCCATCACGGTGTAAAGTGCCTGCAACCGTATTTAAGCTTGCTTCAAACTGACCAACTAAATCATCAATACGAGGACTGATGTTAATAACCGGCATAGCTTGCGGCGCGATAGCCGCGCTTTTTAGCGCGTTAAGAATATCGTGTTTACTCGACATGGTATTAGCCTCTGTTTTTCTTAAACCAAGCTTCAAAGCTTGAGTTGGGGGCTACCGGTAATTCGCGGTATTTACCCCATGCGCCAGAAAAAGGTTTCAATAAACTGCCCGGCAGTATTTTTAGCGCAGTGCGCGCCATGCTCATCGAGCAATTTAGTGCTGTTTCACTGGCCATAAACTTACCCACAAGCGGCATATAGCTGGCTTTACCATAAGGTAATTTACCCGCTTCGGCTTTTAGTCGGCGGTGATGATGGATGATTTTGTCTAGCGGCACTTTAGTAGGGCATACATAAGAGCAGCTGCCACATAAAGTACAGGCCCAAGGAATAGAGTTGGTGTCATCACTTTTCGCGCCTATTGCAATGCCAATCGGCCCGGGAATGGTGTAGTTATAGCTGTAACCACCAGAGCGGCGATATACAGGACAAGTATTTAAGCAACCACCACAGCGAATGCACTTAAGCGATTCTGCTAATATTTTGTCTTTGAGCATATCGGTACGGCCGTTATCGACAATAATCACATGCATCTCGCCGCCGTCTTGTGGACCACGGTAAAACGAGCTGTAAGTGGTGATTGGCTGGCCAGTGGCATTTCTGGCAAGCGTGCGCAGCAGTACAGCAGCGCTATCAATATTTGGCACTATCTTGTCTATGCCCATCGAGTGCAGTTGCAGCTTAGGTAGGTTAGCGCCCATGTCGGCGTTACCTTCGTTGGTGCACACGACTACAGCACCTTTATCGGCAATAGCCATGTTCACTCCCGTCATGGCTGCATCGGCCGACAAGAATTGTTCACGCAGATGTGCACGGGCGGCGCGGGTAAGATAAAGAGGGTCTGAAGCGCCAGCGTCGGTACCCAATTTTGCGTGGAATAGCTCGCCGACTTCCTCTTTTTTCAAGTGAATTGCAGGTACAACAATGTGCGATGGTGGCTGGCCTGCTAGCTGAATAATGCGTTCACCTAAATCGGTATCAATGACTTCAATGCCATGCTGCTCCAAATAGGGATTCATATGGCACTCTTCGGTGAGCATGGATTTAGATTTAACCAGCTTTTTGACCTGATGCTTAGCTAAAATCTCATGCACGATACGGTTGTGCTCAGCGCCATCTTTAGCCCAGTGGACGTGAATATTGTTAATTAAGCAATTTTGTTCAAACTCTTCTAAATACTGCGCTAAATTGGTCAGGGTATGCAGTTTCATCTCTGAGCCTATTTGGCGCAGTTGTTCCCACTCCGGTAGGCTGCCAGCTGCGCGGTCGCGTTTTTCGCGTAACATCCAAAGTGCTTTCGAGTGCCAATCAACCCGCGATTCATCTTTACAAAAGATCTCCGCTTTTTGAGCATGTACAGCTGATGTTGAACTAGACATATAAACTCCTAAAGCGCAGCGTTGATGATTTGAGCAATATGACGAGTTGCAATTGGCAGTTTCTGCCTTCTCACCATGCCATCGATATGTAATAAGCAAGATGGATCAAAACCTACGGCATAAGCGGCGCCAGTCTCGGCGTGAGCTTGCGCTTTATCTTTACCCATTTTCGCCGATACAGCGCCTTCATCGAGCGCAAAAGTCCCACCGAAGCCGCAGCATTCATCGCGTCTGTCTGGATAGACAATTTCAATCTCAGGAATGGCGGCCAGTACCGCTTCAAATTTGTTGATTCGTGGGCCCATTTGTTCACTCGGAGTGGCTAAATCCAGCATACGAATACCGTGACAGCTCATTTGCAGGCTGATCTTGTGCGGGAAGGGTTTGCTAAATGCAGGAATAGGAGAAACATCGTGCAGAAATTCGGTTAACTCATAGAGCTTGTCTATTACAGCTTGGGCTTCAGGGCTTGAGTCAAACTCATGAAAGTTCTCTTTGGCGGCAACTAGACAAGAAGCTGCAGGGCAGACGATGGCGTCGCACTCAACACCTTTAAAGGCGTTTAGTAGCTTTAAGGTGGTTTTTTTGGCTTCGTTGTAACAACCTGAGTTAGTCATTGGCTGGCCACAACATGTTTGTCCTTGCGGCAAGATAACTTGGTGACCAAGTTTTTCGAGTAACTCTAAGGTTGCTATCCCAACCTCTGGCATCATTTGATTGACTAGACATGGAATGAAAAGGGCTATCTTCATTGTGTTTCTCTCATCTATTCGGGCTGACATTATTAGCGATTTTTAAGCGGCGAAAATGGCCGTAAAAAGTAACCGCAAAAAGTCCGGCTCGATGAGCAGACTTTTAAACGTGTTATTCGCCTTTATTTATTGTTCAAATATAGGCCGATAACCCTGTAAAAAGTAGTGCTAATTTAGCAAATAAAGTGAGTGATTTTTGCAAAAATGAAAATAGATTATCTGTTTGTATTATATGGGGAATCTTTTGTTTTTAGGGTTTAGTTATGGTGAGGTGTCTAAAAATGGGTAATCGAGTAAGGGGCGAGCTGAAGCTTTATTTGAGCGAAGAAGATTAGGGGCAAGATTTGCCCCTAACCGGAGGTTGATACGCTTATTTTACTTAGGTTATCAACGGGTACACTCTTCTAACAGATACGCGAGGTGACGATAAGAAATGCCACTGTGCTGAGTTAAGCCCACTTCACACATACGGTTGGCATAGTAGCCTTCGTTAACATCCACAGGAATGAGCTTTTTAATGTTACGTAGGGCACTGGCATTAATTTCTGGTTTATAAAGACCTTTTTCACCGGCGTAACCACAGCAATCAATACCTGCTGGGCGAACGGTTTGTTGACTACAAGCCGCAATAATCGCCTCCATTTTTGGTTCTAGCTGCATTTTGCGTGCACTACAGCCTAAGTGCAGGGCAACGGCTGGTTTTTTGCGATTGATGGTGAGCTTATCAAGCAGTTTGTCATGGATGAAATCCACCATATCGACAATTTCAACTTTATCGGTTAGAGATTTATCACCCGCTAGCGTGCGGTAAGTACACGACAGTGCATCAATAATTACCGGCAGTTTGCCTCCCTGAGTCATGGCGGCTACCGCTTCAATCAGCTCTTTGCGTTTAGCATCGGCGTTTTTAAAGTCGCCTTTTGATTCCCACATTTGCCCGCAGCACAGATCTCGAGTTTTCTCTGGGGTGACAACGTTATAACCAGAGCGCTCAAGTAAGGTGACCACCACTTCAGGTAAGCTGCGGTTATCGGGATCTTTTGGCGTAGGGCCAAAAGTACGGCCACCACAAGCAGGAAAATAGACCACGGTTTCTTGACCTGGTATTGGCGCTCTAAGTGTTGGCAGTTTGCCACCTTTTGGAAAATCTGGGTTCCAATAAGGCACCTCTTTGCTGATTACCCGGCCCGCTTTCATTATTGCGCCAGTAATTGCACTGCCGGTAATTTTGTGGACTGTGCCAAGGGCATTAAATCCTGTGCTAATGACTTGGTTTACAGCGCCAAAATGCTTGGCTTGAAAATCCAAAACCTTTTGTTCAGTGGTGCTGATGTAAGGCGTTCTGAGTTTGCGTACCAGGTTGCCCATGCTGTTATCAACCGGGCAGGCGATAGTACAAAGCTGACAGGCCGCGCAGGTATCCACTACGTCATATTTGGCTGCGGCGCGCATTTCACTCGCAGCTTGTTTGTCGCCAGATTGCTCTAGACGCTCGATCTCACGCAATGTTGCAATACGTTGACGCGGCGACATATTAAGTGCCGATGTAGGGCAGGTCTTTTCGCAAAAACCACATTCAATACACTTATCGACTAAGTCATCGACGACAGGGCAAGGTTTGATATTTTTAACGTGAATTTGTTCATCGTCATTAAGAATAACCCCAGGGTTTAATAATCCTTCTGGGTCAAAGATCTGCTTAATACGCTTCATTAAGGTATAAGCATCGCTTCCCCATTCCATTTCAACAAAAGGTGCCACTGCGCGGCCTGTACCGTGCTCGGCTTTCATTGAACCGTCGTACTTATTAATCACCATTTCGGCCACGTCTTGCATAAAGGCGTGGAAGCGCTCGATGTCAGCTTGTGAGTTGAATGTTGGCGTGATAATGAAGTGGAAATTACCCGCAAGAGCGTGACCGTATATCACCCCTTCAGAGTAATTATGCTTGTGGAATAGTTCAGTTAAATCATTAGCAGCGGCGGCTAAGTGTTCCAGCTCAAAGGCCACATCTTCAATAATAACTGAGGTGCCTTTAGGACGCTCACCGCCAATAATTGGAAACAAACCTGAGCGCATTGCCCAGTATTGGCCAAATACAGCAGGGTCATCACTGAAGGTAATAGGGCGTTCGGTTTCAATATGAGCAAGTTTAGCGATAACGTCTTGGGTATAGCTGTCTAATGTGGCTTTATCATTGGCGCGGGACTCAATCAATAAGATAGCAGCGCCTTCAGGTAGCTGAGCTAACCATTCTGGCATACCCGCTTTACCGGTTACCGCTTTAATAGATGCCCAGTCCAGCAGTTCGGCTGCCGCCACGCTATCGCCAACAATTGGTGGCACGGCGCGAGCAGCGTCTTCCATATTGAAAAATACTGCCATGGCGGACGCTTTAAAACGCGCTTCATCAACCGTGTTGTAAGTCACTTCTTCAACAAAAGCTAGCGTACCTTCAGCGCCGACAATTAAATGGTTAATTAACTCAAAAGGATCGCTAAAATCCACTAGTGCATTAAGGCTATAGCCAGTGGTATTTTTAATGGAGAACTTTTTACGAATACGCGCCGCAAGAGTCGTGTTATTAACTGTTAACTGCGCCAGTTCAATTAGCTGTTGTAAAAGCTGTGGGTGCGATTGGGTAAAAGCAGCTTTTGATGTTTCACAGCCAGTATCAAGTTCTGTGCCGTCAGCAAACAGCAATTTTGCAGAGGCAATGGTCTGGTAACTATTTTGCGCGGTACCGCAGCACATACCTGAGGCATTGTTCGAGACTATGCCGCCAATTTTGGCAGAGGCGAGGGTGGCTGGATCAGGGCCTATCTTTTTATTTAATGGCTTCAATGCCGCATTGGCATCGGCACCAATTACGGCAGTACCTAAAGTGATTTGTGAGGCATCTTTGCTAACGGTTAATTTTCGAAAACCATCGTGGCCAAGAATTAACAAAATACCTTCACCAATTGCTTGGCCTGAAAGGCTGGTTCCCGCAGCGCGAAAAGTCACCGGCGCGCCATAAGTGCGGGCGATAGCTAATGTACGTTTAGCTTGCTCTAAGGTATCGGCGTGCACCACTATTTCAGGCACGATTCGAAAGTAACTGGCATCAGTTGACCAAGCAAAACGGCGGACAGGATCATTGGTTGCTGCATTTTCACCGACTTGCTTACGTAAATCTCTTAATACTGCTTCATAATTAATCGACATTAACTTTTCTCACACACTTAATTTGGGTGAACAAAGCCGCTGCTCATGCGGCTTTTCGATATTATTATTCTGTTTTTAATTTATATTGCTTGGTATAGGGCTTTGGTGATTAAAATCCGCCCCAAAGCGCCGCAATCGTACCCGCGACTAAAGCATAGCCTAAGGCGACTGGCATAGTTTTACGGATGATCTCTGATTCACGCCCTGCCATGCCAACAACCGTTGCCGCAGCGACAACATTCATTACACACATCATGTTACCTGCGTTAGCGCCAATGCCCTGCATAGCTAGAATAAGTGCATGGTTAGCACCAATATTGTCGGCAACGCTATATTGCAGCCCTGAGAACATCATGTTTGAGAAGGTGGCAGAGCCAGAAAGGAATGCGCCAAATATGCCAACAATCGGTGAGACCCATGCCCAGACAGCGCCCATACTGCTAGCCAAGGTATCAGCAAGTGCCACAGGCATAGAGGCTAAACCGGATGCATTTTCGCCAGAGTTAAGAAAGATTTTGACCATAGGCACTGATGCGCCAAGGGAGATAATTGTTGGCACCATAGATTTACATGATACCGAGATAGACTCTTTTATCGCAGGAGACTTCATTCTAAATAGGAAGAAACCTAAAAAGCATACCAGCACAAAGAATGCACCTGGCGCATACAGGGTCGCAAAGCCAGCTTTTAGCTCTGTCCCCAGCAATCCGCTCCAGCTGATATTAAAGCTAGATAACCAAGCTTTAAGTGGTGCAACGGTGCGAGATAGTACTAACAACGCCGCCATAATTAAGTAAGGCGACCATGCTGCTAGCTGCGAAAACTTAACATCAGTATCTAGCTCTTGACGCGCTTGACCATCATTTGCAGCAAAATCATTCCATTGCTGCTTTGGTAATAAGTAACCTTTCTTGGCGACTGGAATAACAAGAGCCATGCCCACAAGCGCGCCAATCACTGACGGAAATTCAGGGCCAGCAAAGTAGTTAATCAACCAAGCTGGAACGGTAAAGGCAAGGCCTGCAAATAGGGCAAACTTCCAAATAGCTAAACCCTCTTTAAACGATTTATTACGGCCAAAGAAACCAGTTAGTATTGCCACCATCACTAGCGGAATAAGTGTCCCGGTAAATAGATCAATGGTGATCATATGCATAGCAATAAATTGCGCGAAATCAGCAAAGCTGCCGCCATGTTGCGCTATTTGCTCGGCGGCCATATTGGTACCGCCTTGGGTTAACCCTTGCTCAATACCAAATAGTACAGGTAGGCCAATAGCACCAAACGATACAGCAGTAGAGTCAGCGATAAGCGCAACAACTGCCGCTGCAATAGGTGGCACACCCAGCAGTACTAAAAGCGGTGCACCAATTGCGGCTGGGGTGCCAAAGCCTGCCGAACCTTCAATAAATGAGCCGAATAGCCAACAGATGATAATCACCTGTACGCGAGCGTCACCACTAATGTTGGTAAAGCCTGCGCGAATGGTGTCCATTGCTCCTGAGTATTTAAGGGTATTAAGTAAGAACACTGCACCGAAAATAATCGTCAGTGGAGTTATCGCTGACAATAAGCCCTCCACAACTGAGGCGGCTAAAAAGGTGGTGTCCATTTGCCAGATAAATACAGCTGCAAGGCCGGTAAACACCATAGATATTGGCATTGCCCTCGATGCAGGCATTCGCAAGAGGACGAGAAACAGCATTACGCTGATGATTGGAGTTAAGCTGGCGAGTAGTTGAATAAAGGTCATGCTTGCCTCGTTTGTTTTGAGTGGCGTACTTTTTCGTAGCTACCTAAACCGCTTTGAAGTTCTAGTTATGATCGGCAGCGTGTGTACTAAACGGCATATGGGATTTAACAAAGATGATCTGGATCATATTGATACCCGATTGACTTAGATAATGCCATTTGTGAGATCCATCACAATTGCCTGCTTTGCGCTTATGTGATCTTGATCGCTATTCATTGAGTGCTAAATGTTGCCTAGGTGGTGGTTTTGCTTGCAAAAGCTAAAAAATGGATGAGAAGCTAAAAATTTGTAGCTATTTTGGCGCCAAATCGTGTTGGTTTGATCTAAATGTTTCATTAACGATAGAAAGTAAATACGCGAGCGCTCAATTCCGGCGTGATCCGTGTCACGCTGCTGTTTGGTGTAAATATATCAAATTGGACATATTATTTTTAAGTCACTGTTTTATATTAGTTGTTTCTTTATATTTGTTAGCTAAGTTAGATTGGGCTGTAATGGCTTTATATTTTACTGCAGAGGAGATTGGTTTGTAGATAACAGCCTGTGGCTGAAATTTACAGAACAAAAGCAGGAGAGGAAATAAACCGACAATAATTGCTTATTGTCGGTTTTGTTTGGCTTAGGATTAGCGCCTTAGTGTAGGTTACCATTTGTGTTGAGTTTTTTGGCAATATTCAAATATCGCAAATGCTTTAGCCCGCTTATCTATAATGTTCATCGGCTAAATAAGCAGTATTAGAATAACTTACTTCCCCAGCCAAGTTTAGTCCGCAATACGTGGAAGTAGTTATGGCCTTTAGGGTGTACGAGTCTTAAGGTTTCTTCACTGCGCTTAATGATGATCTCATCGCCAGGTAATACAGACAGATGCACGTGACCATCACAGCTTACTTCAAGGTTATCGCCGTTATGAGGCGACACTTTGAGCTTAATAATACTGGCGGCATCAACCACTATCGGTCTGCATGAAAGCGTATGCGGGAACATGGGGACTAAAATCATCGCCGCTAGATTAGGCGTTAAGATCGCGCCGCCAGCAGATAAAGAATACGCTGTTGAACCGGTAGGCGTTGAAATAATCATACCATCGGCACGTTGGCTGTACATGAATTTGTCATCGATATAGACTTCAAACTCAATCATATGAGCAATTTTACCCGGGTGAAGCACTGCTTCGTTTACTGCTGTATTGCTAGATTTTAGTTCGCCATGGCGATGCACTTCTGCTTCAAGCAAAAAACGCTGTTCGATTTCAAATTCACCTTCGAGTACTTTTGATAGCGCTTCTTCGAATGAATCTGGTGGTAAGTCTGTTAAAAAGCCTAAGTTGCCACGGTTAACACCAATAACGCCGATATTAAATCTAGCGAGTACACGAGCAGCGCCAAGCATATTACCGTCACCACCAACTACAATGGCTAAATCGCATTGTTTGCCGATCTCTAATAAGTCGACTGACTGTGCGAGTGGGCCGAGCTCTCCGGCGACTCTTTCTTCAACGAGTATTTTGTAACCTTGCATGCTCAGCCAATGGTGTAACCTTTTCAGGGTCTGAGTCGTCCCTTTATGGTTAGGTTTACCGATTAGACCAATTGTGTGAAACGTATTGCTCATAATTTATGTTAGATCCAGCTTTAGGCCTTGAAACCTTAAATTTGATCCCCATAATATGCCCAGAGCATGCAGAAACAAAGCATTTTTAGCTGGAGCAAAAATGAGCAACGAAACAAACAAAGCACAAGATAACCAAGTTGAAGAGATCGTCGAAGGCGAATTGCTTAACGAAAATGGCGCAGAAGCGACTGATGAAGCCTCTTTAATGGATGAGCTTACCCAAGCTAATTTCCGTGTTGAAGAGCTAGAAAAAGCTTTGCAAGAAGCTGAAGCTAAAGTTGATGCGCAAAAAGATTCAGTGATCCGCGCAGCGGCTGAAGTAGACAACATTCGTCGTCGTTCAGCTATGGATGTAGAAAAAGCGCACAAGTTTGCTTTAGAAAAGTTCATCAACGAATTACTACCTGTATTAGATAACATGGAGCGTGCTCTGCAAGGTACAGACGCAGAAGCTGAAGCGACTAAAGCTATCTATGAAGGTGTTGAACTAACGGCTAAGAGTTTTGTTAGCACTGTAGAGAAGTTTGGTTTAGTTCAAGTTGATCCACAAGGTGATGCATTTAACCCAGAGCTTCACCAAGCGATTGGCATGCAGCCAAGTGCTGACTTCCCTGCAAACACAGTAATGATGGTTATGCAGAAAGGTTACACATTGAATGAGCGTCTACTGCGCCCTGCAATGGTAATGGTTTCACAAGGCTAATCTTAGCGATTAAATACGTTGATGCTTTTGATTTAAATGAAAAGCATCAAACATAAAAAAGGACTGCCTAGGCAGTCCTTTTTTTCGCTCTCGTATTATGCGAGATAATCTTCAATCTGTTTTTGAATGCCTGCAGCATCTAAACCTAGCTCGCTAATGATTTCATCTGGCGCGCCGTGCTTAATAAACTCATCAGGTAAACCAATTAGCAGTACTGGCTTTGGCATCTTAAGTGTTTGCAGTAACTCAAGTACACCTGAACCTGCGCCGCCCATAATGGCGTTTTCTTCAACAGTAACTAGCACATCGTGCTCGCTTGCTAGCTGCTTAATCAATTCAACATCAAGTGGTTTGACAAAGCGCATATCGGCAACGGTTGCATCAAGTGCTTCAGCTGCAACTAAGCTGCTGGCTAAGGTTGTACCGAAGTTAAGAATCGCAACTTTCTTGCCTTGACGTTTGATTAAGCCTTTACCGATTGGCATTGCCGTCATTGCTTCTACTTGCTCAGCGCCTGTAGCACTGCCACGAGGATAGCGAACCGCGGTTGGGCCGTCGTTATAGCAATAACCTGTGTAAAGCATCTGACGACATTCATTTTCATCAGATGGCGCCATGATCACCATATTAGGCACAGTTCGCATGAAGCTTAAATCGAAAGCGCCTTGGTGAGTCGGGCCGTCAGCGCCAACAATACCGCCACGGTCGATGGCAAATAGTACAGGAAGCTTTTGTAGTGCTACGTCGTGGATTAATTGATCATAGCCGCGTTGCAAGAACGTTGAGTAAATCGCTACCACAGGCTTGTAACCTTCACAGGCAAAACCCGCACCTAAGGTCACTGCATGCTGCTCAGCAATTGCTGCATCAAAGTATTGCTTAGGGAAGCGCTGAGAGAACTCAACCATACCTGAGCCTTCGCGCATTGCCGGAGTGATACCTAATACTTTTTCATCTTTTTCTGAGATGTCACATAGCCATTTACCAAACACTTCTGAGAAGGTTGGGTCAGCAGGTTTGGCTGCAGGTTTTTCAAAGGTTGATGGGTCAAACTTTGGTACCGCATGCCAGCCGATAGGATCTTTCTCTGCAGGCTCATATCCACGACCTTTTTTAGTCATGATATGTAAAATCTGTGGGCCACTTAAATTGCGCATATTGCGCATAGTTTCAACGAGTGCATCTACATCGTGACCATCAATTGGACCTATGTAGTTAAAGCCTAGCTCTTCAAATAAGGTGCCCGGCACAACCATGCCTTTGAGGTGCTCTTCAGTACGCTTAGCCATCTCTTTAATAACCGGCATTCCTTTAAGCACTTTTTTACTGCTTTCACGAATAGTGGTATAGAAACGGCCAGACATTAGCTGAGCTAAATGGTTGTTAAGTGCACCAACGTTTTCAGAGATAGACATCTCGTTGTCGTTTAGCACCACTAACATATCATTATGCAAGTCACCAGCGTGGTTCATGGCTTCAAAGACCATGCCGCCAGTCATGGCCCCATCGCCAATAACTGCCACAACTTTACGACCAGCTTGTTCTTTTTCAGCAGCAACAGCCATAGCAAGTGCAGCACTGATAGAAGTACCTGAGTGCCCGACGCTAAACGTGTCGTATTCACTTTCTTCACGCCATGGGAATGGGTGCACGCCGCCTTTTTGGCGAATGGTGTGCATCTTTTCTCGGCGACCGGTTAAGATTTTATGAGGATAAGCTTGATGGCCTACGTCCCAAACGAGTCGGTCAAATGGGGTGTTGTAAACATAATGAAGTGCCACGGTTAGTTCCACCGTGCCTAAACCCGATGCAAAGTGACCGCTTGATTTACCCACAGACTTCAGTAAGAAACCTCTAAGTTCGTCCGCCAGTTGTGGCAAAACGGCTTGAGGGAGCTGTCGTAGCTCATCTGGAGTATTAGCCTGTGCTAGCACAGGAAACTGAGAAATATCAAAACTCATATTGAGATTCTTTGTCTCTTTATTAAACTCTTCGCTCAATGATGTAACGGGCGAATTCTGCAATTAACTGGCTATTGTATGGTAATTTAGCCAGCGCTGATAGTGCGTCCTCAATCAAACTTTCGGCAGTTTTTTGGGCGCCCTCTAATCCAAGCAACTTTGGATAGGTGCTTTTGTTTGAATCTGTGTCTGAGCCTTGCGGCTTTCCTAGCTCTTCAGTGCTAGCAATAATATCAAGCACATCGTCTTGCACCTGAAAAGCAAGGCCAATTGCGTCAGCAAAATTTAGCAAAGCTTGACGCTCTTGTTGGTCGACTTTAGCTGCGATGATGGCAAATTCCACCGCACATCTAATTAGCGCACCAGTTTTTAGTTTGTGGAGCTGTATTAAGGTCGCTAATTCAATTTGCTTGTCGGTAGCATTGAGATCCATCGCCTGTCCACCACACATGCCACTATACCCAGAGGCGTTGGCTAAGGCTTTAACTAAGCTTAAGTTTTGTGACGGAGTGATATCTTCAATTGGATCGCTGATAATTTCGAACGCTAATGCTTGTAACGCATCACCAGCTAAAATTGCGGTTGCTTCATTAAAGGCAATGTGCACAGTCGGCTGACCACGGCGCAGTGCGTCGTCATCCATTGCCGGCAGGTCGTCATGAATTAATGAGTAGGCGTGAATACATTCAATTGCGGCTGCACATGAGTCAAGAGTTGCTAGTTTTACGCCGAGCATGTCGCCAATGGCATAAACTAAAAATGGTCTAATTCGCTTGCCACCAATCAGCGCACCGTGTTTCATGGCCGCTTTTAGGTTAGGTTCGATATCTGCTAGCGCGTCAATACGTGAAGCTAATTGGAGATTAATTCGCTGCTGGTATCGCTTAAGTGACTCTTCTAACAATTACTCACCCTCAACATCATAAGGTTTGAGAGTGTCGACACCCTCTTCTTGCATTAGCACTGCGACTTTTTGCTGTGCGTTTTCTAATTTACTTTGGCTATTACGTACAAGCTTAATGCCACGCTCAAATTGCTTCAGTGCATCATCGAGGGAAACATCGCCGTGCTCTAAGTCAGTTACGATTTTTTCTAGCTCGGAAAGTGAATCTTCAAATGAGAGATTTTCAGGTTTTTTTGCCACGATATTCATTCCTAGAAATAAGCGGTACACAAAGTATATCAGCAGGGCACATGGGTCAAATTAAGCCGTTGACTATTTGCGCAAAAGCACGCTTTCAATATCAAATAGATCAAATCTATAAATAAAGCATACGTCATAAAACGGCTAATCGATCAGCTAAGTGTCACAGCCCCGTCGACATTAGCGGATTTGAGATAGGCTATTTTAGCCGAAAGTGGATGTAATTTGCGGGAAATATCACTCAAGAGATCTTTTATTTGGTCGTTATATAGTGTGAAACACAAAAATATGGCCTCCCTAAAGAGGTTTAGTGACATGTTACTTGCCGTAGCACTAAAGGCGTAATATTGTCGCTACTAAAATTTATTCCAAGCAAATTGTCAGGCATTTGGAATTCGAGACTATCGATAAACAGTGTATTGGTAGCTATTTGAGGAGCAGTTTTGGATTTAGCAACCCTAATCGGACTTATTGGCGCATTTGTCTTCATTATTATGGCGATGGTCAGTAGTGGTGGCATTGCCATTTTTATTAACGTTCCGTCGATTCTAATTGTACTCATCGGCTCAATGTTTGTGGTTATGATGAAATATAACCTGAAACAATTTTTAGGCTCAGCCAAGATCGCCGCTAAAGCCTTTATGTTTAAAATCGATAAGCCAGAAGATCTTATCGAGCAATCGATCTCTATGGCTGATGCCGCTCGCAAAGGTGGTTTTTTGGCATTAGAAGAGGCTGAGATTAGCAATAGCTTTATGCAAAAAGCGGTCGATATGTTAGTTGATGGTCATGATGGCGATGTGGTGCGTGATGCACTTGAAAAAGATATTGCACTTACAGAGCAGCGCCATAAAACCGGAATAGGTATTTTCAAAGCAATTGGCGATGTTGCGCCGGCTATGGGTATGATTGGTACCCTAATTGGTCTAGTTGGTATGTTATCTAATATGGATGACCCTAAATCAATTGGTCCAGCAATGGCTGTAGCACTACTTACCACTCTTTATGGCGCTGTGGTTGCGAACATGGTTGCATTGCCTATTGCAGATAAATTAACACTGCGTATGGGCGAAGAGATGCTCAACCGGAACCTTATTATGGACGCTGTGTTGGCGATTCAAGATGGCCAAAATCCGCGAGTAATTGAAGGTTTCCTCAAAAATTACCTCAGTGAAAAATCCCGAAAAATAGATACCCTGGACGGGGCGTAAGCGGATGGCAAAGAAGGTCAAATGCGATTGTCCACCACCTGGGGCACCTATGTGGTTGGCAACCTTTGCCGACTTAATGTCGCTATTGATGTGCTTTTTCGTACTACTTTTGGCGTTCTCTGAAATGGACGTTATGAAGTTTAAGCAGATCGCTGGTTCGATGAAATACGCCTTTGGTGTGCAAAATAAGGTCGAAGTAAAAGACATTCCTAAAGGGACATCTGTTATTGCGCTTGAGTTTAGACCCGGGCGACCAGAGCCGACGCCAATTGAGATCATTAATCAGCAAACCAACGAAATGACCGAGCCTATGCTGGAGTTTCAAGAGGGTGATGATTCAAGTGCTGGCGGTATTCAGCAGCAAAGAGGTGAGCAACGAGGTGGCCAAGCAACGGCAACGGCTGTTGAACCTAAAGATGCAGAAGTAAAAGCTGAATCAGCAGCGAAAGCTGAGACCGAATCAACTAAGACTCAGGCATCGGCTCAAGATGAGATCAACGAGCAAGTGAAAAAAATGGCCCAAGAGCTCAATAAAGAGATTGTTGATGGCGCCATTGAAATTGAGTCTTTAGGTCAGCAGATCATTATTCGTATTCGAGAAAAGGGTGCATTTGCGTCAGGGTCGGGTTTTTTACAACCAAGATTTAAACCGGTTGTACGCCGCGTGGCTGAGCTGCTAAAAGATGTGCCTGGTATTATTACCGTTTCAGGTCACACAGATGATTGGAATATTTCTAACGAGCTATACAGTTCAAACTGGGATTTATCGAGTAAACGTGCGGTTGCAGTTGCTCATGAGCTGATTAAAGTCAAAGGCTTTAATCAACAGCGAATGAAGGTGGTCGGTATGGCATCGTCAGATCCTTTAGTAAAGAACAACTCAGCTGCTAATCGTGCCAGAAACCGCCGAGTTGAGATTGCCATTGAACAGGGCAAAGCCAAAGAATCAGACGAGATCCAAGTGAGTCAGTAATCACTAAGTAAAATGATTAGAACACGCTATTGAGTTTACTTAATGGCGTGTTTTTGTTTTTGAGGTCGCAAATTTACCCGATAAGTCGATTTTTAAGCCGAATATTTGTGCTTTTGTCGAGACAAACAGAGATTGCTTATACGCAATTGCGACTCGATCTTGTTATAATCGGACAATTGCTGTTTAAACTACTCCTCGCGGAAGACCAATGAAATTTATCGTAAAACTGTTTCCTGAAATCATGATGAAAAGCAAGCCGGTAAGAATGCGCTTTACCAAAATGCTTGAAACTAACATTCGTAACGTACTTAAGAAAGTTGATGAGACTGCCAAAGTACAGCGCCAGTGGGACAAAATCATGGTTATGGTGCCAGATGATAGACCAGATCTGGTTGAAGCGTTTGGTGAGCGTTTAGCGTGTATTCCGGGTATTGCCCATGTATTACAAGTTAACGTAAGTACCTTTACCTCTGTTGATGATATCTATAAGCAAACTTTAGCGGTATACAAAGACCAACTAGCGGGAAAAACCTTTTGTGTACGAGTAAAGCGTGCTGGTAAGCATGACTTTAACTCAATTGAAGTTGAGCGTTACGTAGGTGGTGGTTTAAACCAGTTTACCGACGCTGCGGGAGTTCGCTTAAAAGATCCAGATATGACTGTTCATTTAGAAATCGACAATGAGCAGTTGTACCTAATTGATAAGCGTATCGAAGGCTTAGGTGGTTTCCCTATGGCGACCCAAGAAGACGTATTGTCTTTAATCTCAGGCGGTTTTGACTCAGGCGTATCTAGTTACCAGTTTATTAAGCGTGGCTCGCGTACTCATTACTGTTTCTTTAACTTAGGTGGCGATCAACACGAAATCGGTGTTAAGCAGGTTGCTTACCATTTATGGCAAAAGTACGGTGAGTCGCACAAGGTTAAGTTTATCTCGGTACCGTTTGATCCTGTGGTGCAAGAGATCCTTGAGCGCGTAGATAACGGCCAAATGGGCGTAGTATTAAAGCGCATGATGATGCGTGCTGCTGCACGTGTAGCGCAAAAGATGGGGATTCAAGCACTTGTAACGGGTGAGGCTATGGGTCAGGTATCGAGCCAGACGTTAACTAACCTAAACGTGATTGACCGCTGTACTGAGCAACTTATCTTACGTCCGCTTATCGCTATGGATAAGCAAGACATTATTAACTTGAGCCGCCAAATTGGCACTGAAGATTTTGCCAAATCGATTCCTGAATATTGCGGCGTGATCTCACAAAAGCCAACTGTGAAAGCGGTATTATCTAAAGTTGAAGCTGAAGAAGCCAAGTTTTCTGAAGATCTGCTAGATCGCGTGATTGCAGATGCTGAAATTATTGATATTAGGGAGATTGCTGCGCAGATGGATACTAAGATCACCGAAACTGAAACTGTAGATGCAATTAACGCTGGCGAGGTCATTATTGATGTTCGTGCGCCAGAAGAGGAAGAGAAGTCTCCGCTTGAAGTTGATGGCGTAGAAGTTAAGGCTATTCCGTTTTACAAGTTAGCGACTCAGTTTGCTGATCTAGATAAAGAGAAGAGCTATTTATTATATTGCGACCGCGGTGTGATGAGTAAGCTACAAGCACTTTATCTACAAGAGCAAGGTTACACTAATGTTAAGGTTTACCGTCCTTAGTTTGAGCTAATAAAGGCTTATTAGTTTAAGTATGACAAAGGCGGCTTAGTTAAAGTCGCCTTTTTTGTATTTCAGCGGGTGACTTTATGACGATGCCCGTGAGCAATAGATACAAAAAAGCCACCTTGAAGGTGGCTTTAACGCGAAGTGTTAAGAGCGAATTTAGTCAGCAAGTAATACTTTTGCTGTCGCTTCTTCATTCTTCTTTTGTTCGTCAATAATCAGCATTGTGTCTAATTCAGCAGTCAGTTGGTCCTGCATTAATTCCATGCTTTCTGCTAAGTTAGCTGTTAGTGTTGCTTCAATGTCTTTGGTATTAATGCTGGTATCGTCAGCCATAGCTGATGCAGAAACGCCAAGGATAGCAATAACAAATACTGATTTAAGGTTTAACATACGCGGTAGCCTCCAGGCTGATATTCGGGTTGTTAGACATTCCCCATTTACGTCGTAGAGGCTGTCCAACTAGTGTCTTTTCGTTGGCGCAAATTTTGACCAAAAGGGCTGGCCTTTACAAACGATAAAATGTAACAATACCCATTAGAAAAACTAATTAAAAATCGGGATCTGTATCACTATGGCAAGACGATTACCTCCGCTAAATGCGGTTAAGGCATTTGAAGCGGCAGCGAGGCATTTAAGCTTTACTCGAGCAGCTGAAGAACTGTTTGTTACCCAAGCTGCAGTGAGCCACCAAATTAAGGCATTAGAAGAGTATCTCGGATTAAAATTATTCCGCCGAAAGAACCGCTCATTACTGCTAACAGAAGAAGGCCAAAGCTACTTTCTCGATATCAAAGATATTTTTACCCAGCTTGCTGATGCGACAGACAGATTGCTTGCTCGCAGTGCGATTGGTTCGCTTACAGTGGCCACCTCGCCTAGCTTTGCGATTCAATGGCTAGTACCTAGACTTGCCAAGTTTAGTGAAAAAAATCCTGAAATTGACGTGCGTATTAAAGCGGTTGATGATGAAGATGGCTCATTAACTGATGACGTTGATGTTGCGATTTATTATGGCATGGGTAACTGGCAAGGAATGCGTGCAGATAAGCTCAGAAATGAAGTGTTGATCCCTGTTTGTTCGCCTCTTTTACTTAATGGTCCTAAGCCACTAGAAAAGCCAAGTGATTTAAGAAATCACACCCTATTACATGACTCAAGTCGCCAAGATTGGCAAGCTTGGTTTAGGCAATGTGGAATTACTGATATTAATGTGAACCAAGGTCCAATATTTAGTCATTCTTCGCTAGTATTGCAAGCCGCGGCTCACGGTCAAGGTGTGGCGCTAGGCTACAGTGTACTTGCAAGGCCTGATATTAAAGCGGGTCGACTGGTTTGCCCATTCCCTGAAGTTTTAGTCAGTAAAAATGCATATTACTTAGTTTGCCAACAAAACCATGCTGAAATCGGTAAGGTGGCGGCCTTTAGAGAATGGATGCTAGATATGTTTGAAGAGGAGACACGCAGTGAGCTGCTTACAGGATAATTTAAAGCAAGCTTATTTAGACGGCGATTTGGCCGCCGCTGTTGCGGCATTGTCTATTGAGGATCTGACCTTTGATGCAGAGCAGTTTGTTATCACTAAGGCTAAAGATAAAGCTAGCAATAAAGACGATGATAGCAACGTCAGTGCAATCGACTGTGACACTTTAATTGTGTTAACCCATGGTGCAGGCGCAAACATGCACCATGAGTTTATGACTGCCATGGCGAATGGTTTGGCAGCTTGTAATACTGTTGTTGCACGGTTTAATTTTCCTTATATGCGAGCGAACGCTATTGATGGTAAGCGACGTCCGCCAGATAGGGCACCTAAGTTAATCGCGGATTACGCTTTGCAACTGACTATTTTAAAGCAGCAGTTCCAGCCAAAGCGTGTGTTTCTTGTGGGTAAGTCTATGGGCGGGCGTATGTCAGCCATTTTAGCTGAAACAATACCAGTTGATGGGGTTGTCTGTTTAGGTTATCCGTTTATTCCATTAAGTGGTGGTGAACCGCGGTTAGAGCCTATAGAGCGTTGTTTAGCACCAATAATGGTGATCCAAGGTGAGCGCGATAAGTTTGGCCACAAAGGTTTAGTTGAGACTTGGCCGATAATGGATAAAGTACAACTTAAATGGTTAACCGATGGCGATCATAGTTTTAAGCCGAGGAAGTCGTCAGGTGCCACGTTAGAAGCTAATCTAGAGCAAGCTATTGCCAGTGCTCGTCAGTTTATCGGCATCAGCTAGCTGACTATTAAGCTGATTTTTAAATGTTAAGGGGAGAGGGTCAATGCGTAATGGATTTTTGTTGCTTGCAGCCTTAAGTGGTTTCATTGCTGTTGCATTAGGTGCATTTGGTGCCCACGGGCTTAAAAATGTTGCTCCACCTGAGCTTATCGCTATTTTTAATTTGGGCGTTGAGTATCAGTTTTACCATACCTTTGCATTAATCGCAGTGGCTTTTTCTGGTCATTGGATCAAGTCGCGATTACTTGATTGGGCTGGTTACTTATTTATGGCTGGTATGGTGCTGTTTTCTGGCTCACTTTATATGTACGCACTTATCGGCGCTAAGTGGACCGGTCCGGTTACCCCAATGGGCGGCGTGTGTTTCCTATTAGGTTGGCTATTAATTGCCGTTGCTGTGTGGCGCAATCGAGTCAAAGAACTTGATTAACTGGCAACTGGGTTTATGCTCGAGCACTGATAATTAAATATTAGACAGTACACAGCAAAGCTTGAACAGTGTAAAATAGCGGGCAACAACTTTGTTGGCCGCTTTTTTATATCAATTATTCAATTACGCTAGTTGTTTAAACGCTATGCTTTTGAAAGCTGGTGTCAGAGATTTTGTCGCGACACTTTGATTGATACTAATTTTATCTTCAGGAAATTCAATGATAAACCTATTTTTATTTTGCCGTGCTGGTTATGAGAAAGATTGCGCTGCAGAGATCCAAGTGCGTGCGGCAGAGCTCGATATTGGTGGTTTTGTAAAAACTAACAACAACGATGCTTATGTGATTTTTCAATGCTTTCAAGCTGGTGATGCAGAAGTTTTGGCGAAAAATATCAGCCTAGACTCACTTATTTTTGCCAGACAGATGTTTGCTGCAAAAGAACTGCTAAAAGGTTTACCTGAGCAAGATAGAATTAGCCCAATTGTTGAAGCGCTAGCGCAAGTAAATAAAGCCGGCGAACTGCGTGTTGAAACACCAGATACAAACGAAGCAAAAGAGCTGTCTAATTTTTGCCGCAAGTTTACAGTGCCGTTGCGTCAAGCATTGAAAAAGTCAGGCACTTTGCTTGAAAAAGAAAACACTAAGCGTCCAATTATTCACGTATGTTTTGTGGCGTCAGGCCAAGCGTATGTGGGTTACTCATTGAGTAACAATAGTTCGCCATACTTTATGGGGATCCCACGACTTAAGATTGCAGCAGATGCGCCAAGTCGCTCAACCTTAAAGCTCGATGAAGCCTTCATTCACTTTATTCCTAAAGATGAGCAAGAGACGCGTTTAAGCAGTGGTATGAAAGCGGTAGATCTTGGTGCTTGCCCTGGCGGTTGGACATACCAGCTAGTTCGCCGTGGCATGTTTGTCGCTGCAGTTGATAACGGCCCAATGGATCAAGGCTTAATGGATACTGGCCAGGTAAAACATTATCAAGCTGATGGCTTTAGATTTGAGCCACCAAGAAAGAACATTACTTGGCTTGTTTGTGACATGATTGAAAAGCCATCACGCGTGGCTGAGCTTATTGAAGCTTGGGCAATCAACGGTTGGTTTAAAGAGTCTATCTTCAACCTTAAACTGCCAATGAAAGCGCGTTACAAAGAAGTTTCAACCATTCTTGAAACTATGGCTGAGATTTTAAAAGAAAATGGTGTAGATGATTTCTCTATCGCGGCTAAGCATCTTTACCATGACCGTGATGAAGTGACAGTACACCTTTGCTTACGTCCAACTCAGCCTTGGTAAAAATAAGCTAAAAAGCTAGCCGATTAGATTGTATTAATTCTATTCGAATACAGATAAAAAAAGACCCCATGTGTAAGCATGGGGTCTTTTTATTTAAATGGCAGAATTAATTCTGCCATTTAAGCTGATTAAGATAAACGCTCAATCACAGCCTGAGTGAAATCAGTCGTGCCATGAGTACCGCCAAGATCGCGTGTAGTGCGGTCGCCTTCTTCAATTACAGCAGTAATTGCATTGCGGATAAGTTCTGCTTTATCAGCCATTCCTAAGTACTCAAGCATTTGAATTGAAGCTAGAACAACTGAAGTTGGGTTGGCTAAGTTTTTACCTGCAATATCAGGCGCACTGCCGTGTACTGCTTCAAAGATTGCTGCATCGCTACCAATGTTTGCACCTGGCGCCATACCTAGACCACCAACAAGACCAGCACAAAGATCAGATAGAATGTCACCAAATAGGTTAGTAGTAACAATCACATCGAAGTTTTCTGGGTTCATCACTAGCTTCATGCAAGTCGCATCAACAATCATTTCTTCAGTCGTAATGTCTGGGTAACGTTGACTCACTTCGCGAGCAACTTTTAGGAATAAACCTGAAGTCGACTTCATGATGTTAGCTTTGTGGACGATAGTGACTTTTTTACGACCTTCTTTACGAGCAAGCTCATAAGCAAAAGTGGTGATTTGCTCTGCACCTTGACGAGTAATGATACTTGTCGCTTCAGCGGTTGCACCGTCATCAGATACTGTTTGGCCTAGGCCTGAATACATACCTTCAGTGTTTTCACGTACTGTGATGATATCGATATTGTCGTAACGAGCCTGGGTGCCTTTGAAAGATAAAACAGGACGCACGTTAGCATATAGGCTGAACTGCTTACGTAGGCTTACGTTAATAGAAGTAAAGCCTTCACCAACAGGAGTTGTTAGTGGGCCTTTAAGAGTAATGCGGTTTTTTTCGATAAGCTCTAGCGTGCGCTGAGGCAGTAATTCGCCGTGTTTTTCTAAAGCAACTAAGCCAGCATCAGCAAATTCATATTCAAAATCACAACCAGCTTTATCAAGGATTTTTAGTGCTGAGTCGATAATGCTTGGGCCAATCCCATCACCAGGGATAACGGTTATAGTTCTTTTTGTCATGGATAGTCCTACCAGGGTTAGGCGTTACTGCAATTGTCTAACCATGCCACACGGCATGATAAGTAACTTGATATATTTTCTTTTTATGCGAGGTATTTTAAACACTTTTAAACAACTTTCACAGTAAATAGTGAGCAATCTCACGTTTTTTTCTGTAGGCTAACTTGCATAAATAACTGCTTATGACGATGATTGTTCGCCAGAAGCCTAAAAAGTCTACTTTAGTCTAATAAAATAATAATGAGGAAGACCTTGAAGTCACTACCAATAAAGTCATTATTGCTATTCTCGACAAGTTTGTTATCCGCAAACTTAATTGCTGCGACAAATAGCATAACCCCCGATGATATTATGCGATTTGAATCGCTTAATAAGCCTGTTTTGTCTGACAACGGTAACATGCTAGCGGTTGAAGTTGAGCCAGACCGCGGCGATAGCCACGGATTTGTGAAAAGTTTAATCGCCAATAAGCAGTTTAATGTTGCTGGTGGTAGCAAGCCGAAAATAAGTCACGATGGCCGCTTTGTGGCCTTTGTCGATGCGGTACCTTTACTCGATTCTGAAAAGGCGAGTAAGAAAGCAAAGAAAAAATTGAAAGCTGGCTTAATACTGCTCGATACTAGTACTGGTGAAGAAGTTCGTTACGAGCGTGTTAAATCTTTTGAATTCAATGACACAGGTAGCCATTTAGCTATTTGGTTTGAAGCTGACGAAAAGAAAAAAGATGAAAAATCAGCAGCTAAAGCAAAAAATGCTGAAAATGAAACAAAAGTAGATGATTTTGATAAAGGCTCATTGGTAGAACTAGTTGACCTTAATAGTTTGAAATCAATTAAGTTTAATGATGTTACAGCGTTTAATTTCGATAAATCAGGACTTAATCTCGCTTTAGCAATAAATAATATTGAAACCAATAAACACGAGCTACGATTGGTCAAACTTGCCAACAATAGTGCCTCGATAGTAAAGAGTTTTAAACAACAGCAAGTTGGCTCAATAGCCTTAAGTCACGACGGTAAATATCTAGGTTTTACTTTTGGTAATGCAGAAGCTTTACCCTATGGCCGTGAATATCAATTATCTTTGTTGAACCTTGAAACTAACAAATTGATTGCAGCACCTAAGACTGATGACTGGACCTTAAATCGATACGCAGATCTGCGTTTTTCTGATGATAGTCAGCGTTTATTCTTTGGCCGCGTTCCACAAGTAAGTCAGCAAATTGAGCTTGCTAAAGTGGAGTCAGAAGCTGACTTGTATGATCAAAGCGTGATCACCTCTGCACGTGAGTTAAGAGTGTGGCATGGCGATGATCCACGCATCAAGCCGCACGAAGTTAAGCAGTATAAGAAAGAGCAGAAGCGTACCTACTTGGCTGTACTGCATGTAAACGCTAATAACCTAGTGCAGTTAGCTGACTTACAAGTGCCTGATATCGAGGTACAGCAGCAAAAACGTTATGCATTGGCTAGCTCAGACTTACCTTATCGCAAGATGATCACTTGGGCGGGTTTTTATCGTGATTATTATCTTGTTGATTTAAATACTGGACGTAAAATTCCATTGCTAACCCAGCAAAGTAGCTCAGATGACCCAGTATTATCTCCGGGTGAAAAGTTTGTTGCTTATTACCTACACGGCAATGTTTTCCTCTATGAAATTGCGCAAGATCGCCGCACGAATATCACTAAAAACTTAGGTGTATCGTTTGCGAATGAAGATCATGACTACCCATCAAATGCACCTGGCTACGGTTTTGGACCTTGGGTTGCCGATGATGCTGGTTTATTGCTTTACGATAAGTTCGATATTTGGCAAACAGATACCACTTCGCACGATACTTTTATGCTGACAGCAGGCGAGGGGCGTAAGCAGCAAATTCAATACCGAGTTACCGGGTTAGTTGAAGATACTGATACGCCAAATGTGCTTGCCACTGATGAAAAAATATTGCTACAGGGTTATCACGATAAAACTAAAGGCGATGGCTTTTATCAAGTGCAACTGGGAGTTGCGGGTGTAACATCATTTATGGATGGTGATTACAAGCTTAAAATGTTGGCGCGTAGTAAAGATGCTAACACGATTATTTACTCGAAAGAGCGCTATGACCAGTTCCCTGATCTTTACAGTGCCGACTATAACAGTCCGCAAAATGCGACGCGTCAAACTGACTTAGATAAGCAGCGTGATAACTTTAATTGGGCGCAATCTGAATTAGTGCATTGGACAAACGGTGACGGTAAACCTTTAGATGGTGTATTAATTAAGCCTACTAATTATGTTGAAGGTCAGCGTTACCCTGTATTGGTTTATTTCTATCGCTTTATGAGTGATAGATTGCATGCTTTCCCACAGATGAAGATTAACCATAGACCTAACTTTGCTTGGTTTGCAGATAATGGTTACGCCATCTTCTTGCCGGATATTCGTTTTGAAGTGGGCTACCCAGGTGATTCATCTGTGCAGGCATTAACCTCTGGTGTGCAGCACTTAATTGATATTGGCGTTGCAGATCCCAATGCTGTGGGGATTCAGGGTCACTCTTGGGGTGGCTATCAAACAGCATTTGCGGTAACAAAGACCAACATCTTTAAAGCAGCGGTAACAGGTGCGCCAGTATCTAACATGACCAGTGCTTACAGCGGTATTCGTCACGGTAGTGGTTTAGCGCGTCAGTTCCAGTATGAAACCGGTCAAAGCCGTATTGGTGAGAGCTTATTTAGTTCACCACAAAAGTATATTGAAAACTCGCCAGTGTTTTATGTTGAGCGCATTAAAACACCTATGATGATCATGTTTGGTGATAAAGACGATGCGGTGCCTTGGGAACAAGGTGTTGAGCTGTATTTGGCTATGCGCCGTGCAGGTAAAGATGTGGTGTTCTTACAGTATCAAGATGAACCGCATCATTTGAAAAAATACCCAAATAAACTCGACTATAGTCTTCGTATGATGGAGTACTTTGACCATTACCTCAAAGGTGCACCTGCGCCAAAGTGGTTGAGTCAAGGTGAAGCCTATACTGAGTATAAGAAAGCTGACTAGCTCTTAGCTTTAGGCTAAAGACCTATTTTTCTACAAATGCCGAGTTAACAACTTGGCATTTTTGTTTTTAGGCTTATATCAATCAGTATAAACATTTAGTCACTCAGCGAGAGTTTAGCGGTTTTGAGGCAAGGTCATTAAATTGCTCCTTGCTTTAATGACATTCACCACATCCATGTGGTTTGCAACGAGTGAAGAGCATAGTTGAACTAGGTTCAAGCTCCCTCTTTGTTTATTAAGAGTCACTGCATCAGAATCGCTAAAACTCGCCATTCTGGAGCGTTTTTGGCTGCCTACTTCTGCGTTGAATAGCTTTATAAGGGAATAACCATTATTGCAGCTATTCGCCTTGAATTAGTTTGCCAAAAACCGCTCTGAGTTGATCAAATTCTTATACTGATTGGTATTAGTAGAAGCGCTACACTCTCTGAGTGAGCAAATGTGTATATTGATTGGGGGCAGTTTGCTGTATTAGCTTAAGTAAATATTCGTATTAAACTCAGAACACTGCATAATGCTAATTAACAATCAGTCGTGACAAGTTTATATAAGGAAGTGATTTATGGATGGAATTTGGATGCATGTTGGTGCGGTATTTATGGGCTTTTTTGCCATTATGAATCCAATCGCTAATGTGCCAATCTTTTTGGGATTAACCTCTGATTACGATGAGAGGACAACCCGCTTAATTGCATTTAGAGCACTTATTATTGCGTTTGTGATTATTAGTTTATTTGCTGTATCGGGGCAGTTTATATTCAACCTGTTTGGGATCTCTTTGCCAGCGTTCAGGATTACTGGTGGTCTATTGGTGTTTTTAATCGGCTTTCATATGCTGCAAGGCAATCAGTCAACGGTCCACCATGATAAAGAAAAGCCTGAGGATGAGAGCTTAGAAGCCAAACTCAGTGTGGCAGTCTCGCCGCTTGCATTGCCTATTTTGGCTGGTCCCGGCACGATTGCTACAGCAATGAATTATACCGCAGCTGGTGGCGTACCTGAACTAATTAGCACCATTGGTTCATTTGCCGCATTATGCGTTATTACTTATGTGTTTTTTATTTTTGGTGGCCGTTTAGTCAGTTATTTAGGCAATGCAGCTTTAGGCGCTATTACTCGAATGATGGGGCTTATTTTGGCGGTTATTGGTACGCAAATGGCGGTAGAAGGCTTACAAGGTGCGTTTAAGGTTTTAAGCTAATTACTTAAAGCGTCTAGAAGAAGCTGAGCAGCGGCAGAACGATCAAAAAGAAGCAAATGAAGGATAATCCTATAAGCTTTTAGCACTGTAATTAGTATATGTTTCACATAGCAGCGAACATTGACGCTGCTATTTGTTTTTTAGGGCTGTTATCTAAGTTTAAAGCTAACCATCAATATGGCTTGCTAAATACTGTTGGTAGCTAGTTTCCCCCCAAGCGATTAGCTTGCCCTGTTTAAATAACAGTGGCGTGCACTCTTCTTTTGACGTCTGTCCGTCTGATGTTTTATGGTGAGTACGATAAAACAAGATCTGCAGAGTATCGTCGTTAGAGATCTTAGCTTCGCTAAAATCAGCTTTGCCAAAGATGGTTTTAATATCAGCAATAGGTTGACCAAGCGTCAGATCAGTTAGCATTGCTTGATTATAAGCTTGCCTATCTTCCCAGCTCATTTCGTCCGGAGTGGGTTTATAAAACACCATAATAACTGCAACAAAGGCAACGTAGGTGACAAAAAGGCTAATAATAACCACGGGGAGTCTAGATTTCATGCTAACAGTGCATCCTTCATGCATTCCTAATTGAGTCAAGATACTACTAGAATGCGCAAGGGTAAATGTTATAAATGCAACTTTATGTTAACAGTTGTGGTGTTAAGTTGGTTTTGGGGTTTCAACTCTAAACTGCTTGAGATTAACGTTTAATGGTATATCTACCTGTAGTTGCACGAGTTTATAGCTAAGGCGAGCCATCTGTTTACCGGCTTCTAACTTGTTTGCTTGTTTGGAGCCGACTTTGTCAATTGAATTATAAATATTGGCTAGAGAGCGAAATATTTTTAGTAATTCAACGGCAGATTTAGGGCCTATTCCCGGGACGCCGGGGATCTTATTGCCACTATCGCCAGCTAATGCCAGGTAGTCAATCAGTTGGCTTCTTTCGATATGAAGCTTTTGTTCCATATCTTCGATAGTTAAATAGCTTTGATTAAAGTGGTCCCACTGCTTAATTGCTGGATGAAACAGTTGGCAAAACCCCTTATCAGTAGAAACAATAATCGCTTCACCGTTATTACTAGCAAGCTTGGTGGCTAAGGTTGCAATAACATCATCAGCTTCAGATTCTGCTTCTATTGAGTTGACTTGTTGCTCTGCTAAATAGGCTTTTAGATCTGCTAAGGTGTTGGCCAGTGCTTCAGGCATTGGTTTGCGACCTTTTTTGTAATCTTCATATAAGGCTTTACGCCAAGAGATAGCGTCACCATCCCATACAATGGCTACATGGGTCGGTTGATGAAACTTTAATAGTTTACGGCAAGCGCCATTAACACGTTCTTTTAAGCCTGATACATCTGACTCATTAGGTTGTGCGGCGTGGATGCGCCGCACTAGGTTCATGCCATCGATAATAAGAAATTTATTCATCTAAATGCTTGTGTGTTGGGTTACTTAATAACTTTGTAGCAAGGCACATATTCACTACCGGGTAGCTTCATACGCTGCTGCGAGACAAATGCCGCAAGCAGATCATCCATAAGCGCCATCAGTTTTGGATCGCCTTTTAGCTCAAAAGGGCCGTTTGCTTCAATGGCTTTGATGGTATCCATTTTCACGTTACCTGCGACAATACCTGAAAAAGCTTTACGCAAATTGGCAGCGAGTTCAGCTTTATTGGCTTGGAAATGCAAGTCTAAATTACTCATAACTTCGTGAGTCGGCTCAAACGGCAATTGGAACTCAGGCTCAATTTTTAATGACCATTGATACTGATAAGAGTCGCCATTTTCTTTACGGAATTTCTTAATGTCTTCCATAGCTTGCTTTTGAATACGGGCAACTTTTACCGGATCGTCAATCACGATTTGGTACTTACTTTGAGCTTCTTTACCTAATGTAGCTGCAATAAACTCATCAATTTTTAAGAAGTAATCTGCGCTTTCTTTCGGGCCAGTGAGTACCAATGGGAAAGGAATATCTTGGTTATCTTTGTTAAGCAAAATACCAAGTAAATACAGAAGTTCTTCAGCAGTACCAGCGCCGCCAGGGAAGATAATAATACCATGACCTAGGCGTACAAACGCTTCTAAGCGCTTTTCAATATCCGGCAAAATCACTAGCTCGTTAACAATCTGATTTGGCGGCTCTGCAGCAATAATGCTGGGCTCTGTTAAGCCGATATATCGAGCGTGGTTAATTCGCTGTTTAGCGTGGCCAATTGCGGCGCCTTTCATTGGGCCCTCCATTGCACCTGGACCACAACCGGTACAAATATCGAGTTGACGTAAACCTAACTCATAACCCACTTCTCGAGTGTATTGGTACTCGATAGCGTTAATGCTGTGACCGCCCCAGCAAACCACAATATTGGGGTCTAGTAGCGGCATAGAGCGAGCATTTCGCAGAATATCAAACACTACGTTGGTAATGTGATTCGCATTGGTCAGGTTTATGTGCTTGAGGTTTTCATATTTGTCGTTGATGTAAACAATATCTCTAAGCACTGAAAATAGGTGCTCTTGGATCCCAGCAATAATCTCACCGTCAACGAATGCTTCTTGTGGAGGATTGGTAAGCTCGATTTTAATGCCGCGCTCTCGGCGCAGCACATTAATATTAAAATCACTGAATTGAGTGAATAGCCCCTCAGCGTTATCACTTTGCAGGCCTGACGCGAGTACTGCAAGTGAACAACTGCGGTATAGCTGGTAAAGTTCGCTTTTAGCGTTCTGCTTTAAACGATCAACTTCTAATTGTGATAGTTGATCAAGACTTCCTCGCGGACTAATTTTTACTATCATAGCAACTCCTTAAGCAGTGATAGACAAGCTGTCCCATAAAGGCGTGACGGTAACGGGTGTTACCTTGGGAGGCAATGTTTAAAAGTCGACGATGACTCTATCTCTGCTTTCGTTTTTGGCTTTATATAGTGCGGCGTCTGCTCTATCAAATGTTTCGTTGATGAGCTCATTTTCAATAATTTGCGCTGCACCTATAGACACTGTAACGGTAATTCTCTGATTTTTAAACTTAAACGGTATACTTTTTACTTTTTCTCTTACTCGATTGAGCAAGGGGAGAATGTCACTTTCAGCTATATTGGGTAGCAAGAGTACAAACTCTTCACCGCCGTAACGAGCGACGAATTCAGATTCTCGTAACGAATTTTTAAGAGCCATAGCAATGACTTGCAAGGTTTTATCACCTGTACTGTGGCCAAAGTTATCGTTAATTGTTTTAAAATGGTCGATATCGGCTACAGCGACCCAAAGCGGTTGGTTAGTACGTTGAAAATTACGATACTCAATATCCATACGTTCTTCTAATGCACTGCGATTTGGTAATTGAGTCAGCGAGTCGAGAAGATTAAGTTTTTGTTGTTCAAACAAGCGCTCTTTATAAGATTCGGTTTCTTTGCCTAACTCTTTAAGCTCTTGGCGTAACGCCTCTACCGATTGTTTTAACTGTGCTTGTTCGCGATTCTCAAGTAATTCTTTACGGCCTAATGCCTTACGAAGCGAGGCTAAATGAGTGGTGATTTGGCTTTTGAGTTCATCAATATTATCAACTTCAATAACGGCTTCACCGACGTTATCGACCTGACCATTGATATCCCGATTCAGCTGCTTAGCAACCTGAAAACTCTTTATTGAATGGCTGTAAGACTCAGTAACGACCTCTTGCACATTGCTTAATGCGTTATTTAAAACATACAAGAACTCTTGTGAGGCAGTTTTTTCTCGGGCGATGTTATCGAGCAATAAGCCCAACACTACTTGATAGGCGTCGAGTAAGGTATTGAGTTCAAACTCTTCAGTTAGGGATTTTTTTATTTCAGCAATTTGTTCACGTTGCTCTTTTCTAAATTCGATTTCAGATAATAGCTGAGCGAGCTCATGGGCTGATTGACGATGGCGAGGTAGGATTTCAAATTGCTCGCCTAAGTTGAACTGCTCTTTTAAGATCTCATCATAAAAATTAACCACTCTCTCCACCTTGGGAATATAGTCCCAATAAGTATGAAGTGGTTTGCTGAGCTCTTTTTTAAAATAGTTTATTTCTAGCTTTAGCTTACTTGGTAATGACTGGATCCGTTGAATTTGGCCAACCATATTGTTCAATGCTTGGCGGCTGTCTTCAAGTTGCAGCATTATTCGACCATATTGTTGTTTTAATATGGTATCGGCTTCATTTAAATCTGCTAGTGAATCTTCAACTTGGCTAAAGTTAGCTAATTTATGGCGTAACTTGGCTAACTTATTGTCTAGCTCAAGGTTTTGTCCTTTACACGCTAGGCTAAGCTGTCCAATAAACTGCATAAGGAGCTGTAGCTTTTCATTTTGCGCTTCGTTCATCTCATCGATCGCTTGCCTCGCAGAATAAAGTTTCTGCTGTAACATATTGACCTGAGATGTACTGGTGGCGGCATCCTTCATGCTTTGTCGTACCCTTATAAATTACGCAATAATAAAATTAGCTTATCGATTAAGTGGTTATCTTAACAGTAGTTTCTTAAAAGAGAAATTAACATCAACCACTGTTAGCTTGTAACGGTTTAAATGGCGACTTTGTCATCATTAAGATCTATATTTTGATGGCTCTTCCATCTAGGCCAAAGGATATTGTCTTTATTACCATTGGTTTCAACTTTGACTATACCGCGCACAATACTTTTTTCGATATTAAGGTAAAGCGGTTTGCTGAAAATTCCCGCGGAAGCAAAGTTGAGTGTTTTCATTGTGACAAAGTAATCTTGATTGCTACCTAAGGTTTTAGCCGCTGATAACATCATTTGTAAACTAGCAAAGTGCTGTTCGGCGCTAAGCTTAATTGCTGGGTCAGCTAATAGTGGCAGATGCAAAATACCCATATGCAGGCTAGTTTGGCCATGATTTTGATCAAGGATCTCTCTGAGCTTAGTTAACAAGTGGTTGGCTTCTATATTGCTGTCAAAACTCAGTAAAAAAACGCCGGGTCTAATAATGTAGCTTTTACAGGTTAAGCTGTTTTGGATGGCTAATAGCTGCTGCTTGTTCATGTTTGCATTGCACTCGTAGCCTTGAGTGAGATCTGAGTTGATTTGATCTGATAACGAAACAAGCGCAAGGGTTTTAATCTGACTGTGGTTAGTCTTGCTATAGTCAAACTTAAAGCTTAAATAATTAGCCTGTTGAGTAAATGGCTCTAATAGTTGAGTTTCTTGCAGAGTGTCATTGAGAAGCTTAGCCTTATTTTTTAGTCGCCATTGCTTGATGAGCAATAGCACTAAAAGACATAAAATGAATACACAAATAAGACTAATTAAGTGAGCGATATTTAGCTGATCACTTTTTTGCTGTAACTGTTTTTCAATTTTGCTGAGTTTAAGGTCGAGTTTCTGCTCTTTGATTTTTGACTGCTTTAAATCAAATTCGTCAGATGAAGGCTCTATTTGGCTGCGGATACCATTAAGCTTAAGCATACTAATATAGGCTTGCTCAAATTTACCTAATTGCTCTTGTGCCTTAGCGTGTTGTTCAAGCGCTTCACTTTGCTCATCGAGTAATTGTTTCGATTCCGCTATTTTCTCAGCTCTAGTGGCATACTCCGCCACGTCTTGCCAATTACCTATACTGGCACTGACTTCGGCAATGAGCAGGTCATTGTAAACTAAATAGTGTTCACTATTTCTTGCGCTAAAAATGGTATTTGCTTGCTTAAGGTTTGATAACGAGTTTTTGGTGTCACCGATTTTAAAATAGATTTCACCCAGGTTATGCAGATTTAGTGCTAAGCCGATTTCATTGCCGAGTCTTCGTTCGATTTGCTGGGCATTAAGGTAGTAATCAACGGCTTGGTACCATTGTTCTTGGTTAGCATACACCATAGCGATAACCGTCATTGCCGATGACACGTAATTATCGTTTCCTAAGCGAGTGAATGACTCGGCTGCACTGCTAGCGGATGCTAGCGCTTCATCCCATGACTCTAAGTCACGGTACACTCGTGAAAGTTGTAGCTCAATATGGGCATTTTGAGATGAATTTTTGTCGCCAAGAGAGTGCTTAATTGCTGCGTTATAGTGCGATAATGATTTGCCAATCTGATTTTGTTTGTAAAAAAACTTGCCGAGCACCGATTCTACGTGAGCAACCAGGTAGTCATTGTCAATTTCTTTGGCTACTGCTGACAATTTTTGTAGATGAACAAGAGCTGTGTCGGGTTCACGTAAAATCATATGCATAACGCTGACATTCTCATGCAAAGTATAAAGCAGCACTCTGTCAGGGCTTTTGTTTGATTGCTCAATTAAGGTTATCGCTTGCTGGTAGTAGTCTATTGCGCTGTTGAAGTCTTGTTGACTGCGACCGACATAACGGCCTTTGAGCATTAATAAGTAGCTTTGATCAAAGTCGCTGACACTGATCTGTTCTAGCTGTTCAATCAGCCCGTTAGCTTGGATATAACGGTCTTTACTTTTATCATAAAGATCCATTTTTAGGCGTGCAGACAATTGAATATTGCGCATTAACTCTGGCGCAGACAAAAGATGCCGTTTAGAAAATGCAGTAAATTGTTCCAAGGAAGTAAAGCGGGGTAATGAGGGGATCTCGTTATGAATACTTTGGGCTAATACCTTAGGGTTTTCCCGAAATTGCACTTCGGTTAGGACTTCATCGTCTGGCGCCGCATTGGCAGTACTGCTAATGAGTGACAGGAATAAAACTGAGAGTAGGGTAATGAAAATATGCATTAAAATGCCGATCCTTGTACTTAATCGTTAGATTAAGTGGCTATTTTTGTAATTCTATTGGCCTAATTAAGTCTAATGTTATATTTTTCCGACTTAACGAAAACAATAATAACAGAAGGACGCGATAGTGAAACCTGTAGTTCCCTTTATCTTAACTTTTAGTGCTTTAGCTTGTACTAATGCATTTGCCGATGTTGACTATTCGATTGACTTAACTAGCCCTGAGCATCACTTGGCTAAAGTACAAGTCACATTTCCTGAAACAACAGCTGACTCTCTTTTGGTTAACTTGCCTGTATGGCGTACGGGTAAGTATCAAGTATTACCCCTTGCTGATGCGGTTAGGAGTTTCACTGCAACAGATGAGAGCGGCAAAGTATTACCTTGGTCTAGAACTGCAAGTGGTGAATGGACAGTTGCTTTAACTGAGCCTGCTAGCGTAACAGTGAACTATCAGCTTTATGCCAATAAGCTTGGTCAGCGCGTGAATCATATTGATGCTTCTCATGCGTTTTTAGACGCTAGCGGTACCTTCGTTTACAGCCCTGAGTTCAGAAATGAACCGATTAATGTATCGCTAAAAGTGCCTAGTAGCTGGAAAAGTTATTCGGGAATGGATAGCGGTAGCAAAGCGCACTCATTTACAGCGGCTAACTACGATATCTTAGTTGATTCGCCTATCGAAACAGGGGTTAGCAAGCATCGTGAGTTTAGCGCCGATGGTCGCCAATATGAATTGGTTGTATGGGGTGAAGGCAACTACGATATTGATCAAATGGTCACAGACTTAACTAAATTGAGTGGCCAAGCTGAGGTGATTTGGGACGACTACCCGTTTGAACGTTATGTGTATATGGTGCACGCTACCAGTGGCGCACGCGGTGCAACTGAGCATTTGAATTCAACGATTATTCAGCGTCCACGCTTTAGCTATCGTGAACGTGCTGATTATTTAGGTTTTATTAAAACCGCTTCCCATGAGTTTATCCACACATGGAATGTTAAGGCTTACCGACCTGACGGCTTAGTTCCTTATAACTACCAAGATGAAGAGATCACCGAGCTGTTATGGATAGCTGAAGGTTCAACCAGTTATTTCCAGAGCCAGTTGTTACTGCGCGCGGGCGTAATGACTGCAAAAGAGTTCTTTGAAGACTTAGCTAAGCGAGTCGCACAAAGCCAAAAAACGCCAGGCCGCGAAATTCAATCTATTGCCAGTGCAAGTGCTAATCAATGGGCTAGTAGCGGCGGAGATTACGCGGTTAACCACAGCACTAATATCTATTCTGAAGGCTATTTAACATCGCTTGCGTTAGATTTTTCGTTGATTGAAGCAACCGACCTAAAAGGTTCTTATCGCGATGTTCATCGTAAGCTTTACAATGAACACAGATTGCCTGCTGGATTCACTATTGCTGATGTGAAAGCCATTTTAGCTGATGTGTCAGGTAAGAGTTATGAAAGCTGGTGGCAACAGTATGTCAATTCGCCAGTAAGCTTAGATTTTGACGCTATGTTGGCGCAAGCGGGTTTGGAATTGACCCACGGCAAAGATGCTAAAGTTGAAGCCTTTACCGGCGTTACCTTAAAGTCTGGCTCTTTAGTCTTATCTCATGTGCTGCGTAACGGTCCTGCTTGGAATGCTGGCATTGTACTAGCAGATGAAATTGTCGCGATTAATGGACTGAAGGTTACTGCTGATGGGTTTGCATCACGCATCAATGATTTTAAGCCAGGCGATAGCATCAAGGTGACACTGTTTAGCAATGATAAACTTAAAGATGTCGAGCTAAAGCTAGGTGAAAAACAAAGCGGTAAACTTGCGATCAAAGCGGTTAAAAAGCCGAGTCGCGCCCAAAAAGCATTTTTCAAAGCTTGGTTAGGTGTTGATTGGCCATTTGATAAAGACGGTCAGTTTAAGTCCGTTAAGTAAGCTTTTAAGTTGTTTACTGAATACAAAAGGCGCCAATAGGCGCCTTTTTTCTGATGTAGCAATCAATGAGCAGGTAAGTTAGATACTATCTTCTAGGCCGCCCAGCGCATCAACGGTTGCATTAATTAGTGCGATAAGCTCACTGCTCATTAGTGCAAAGTCGGCATCTAGTCTTGCCATAGGGTCATCGTTGCCTAAATCGTCATTGCCAGCTCTGAACTCTTCAGAGAACTTAAGACGTTTAATCGCTGCATCAGATTGTAGTAAAAACGCAATTGATTGACCGAAGTGTAATGCAAGCTTATGCACTTGCTTACCGACTTCAATGTGAGCCAGTACTTCGTTTTCACTTAAGTCTTGCTGCTTAAAACGAACAATGCCGCCTTCATCTGAATCACTCTTTAGCTCTGCTTCATCTTGCATTTCAAAGGCTGCAGGTGTTTTACCTTCTTTAAGCCATTCAGTTAGCTGAGTTTCAATGGGGGTTTTAAAGCTCATTGGGATAATTGGTAACGTGCCAATTGCTTTACGTAGCAGAGCCATCAACTCTTCAGACTTAGCAGCACTTGAGCTGTCGACCAAGATCATTTGAATTTCAGGTAGAATTAGGGCGCGTATTTGACTGCGACGAGAAAATGCACGAGGCAGTAAGGTTGTCGTGATCTCGTCTTTTAGCGCGTCTTTTTCTTTCTTGGCTAATTTACGGTTTTCTTGGTCTTCAATTAGGTTTACTTTCTCTTCAAGGGCTTCTTTTACCACTTGTGAAGGAAGGATCTTTTCTTCTTTGGTTGCACATACTAGGTGTCTGTCACCCGCAGTGTGAATAAGGGTTTCACCATGCTTACCCATTGCTTTTGAGAAACCGAACTTACTGATATCTTGGCTTGAGCAAGGAGAGAAAGTGAAGTCTTCCAGTGATTTTTCTAGTGACTCAGGGTCAACAGAGAAAGGCTTGTTAAAGCGGTATACAGTTAGATTTTTAAACCACATAGATTAAGTGCTCAGTCAAAATTAAAGCCGCAGTGTAAGCCATTGTCGGGTTCGGGTAAACCGCGATATGAGGATACTCAAGCTGGCAAAAATGACATTTCATTAAACTGTCACATTTCTATAGCTTATGCTCAAAGCCTTGATAGCACTAGGCTACGGCAAAGTGCAGGCTTTATTTTGTAGTTTACAAGGCTTGATTCATCCTTTACTGAAATAAAAATGCAACAAACCGTCTTCATTATGGCGCTCGTCCAAACCAATAACCAAGACGAATAACGTCAAAAGGATTAAATGATGAACGTTTTTTGTAAAACTCTAATCGCTTCAGCTCTTACTACTGCAACTCTTTCTTCTGCTTACGCAGCAGACCCATTAACGGTATACGGCAAGCTAAATGTCACTGCACAGTCAAATGACGTGAACGATGAGTCAACGACAACTATTCAATCAAATGCTTCTCGTTTTGGTGTTAAAGGTGCTTTTGAACTAAGCAGTTCTTTAGAAGCGTTTTACACAGTTGAATATGAAGTAGACACAGGTGATGACGCTAAAGAAAACTTTAAAGCGCGTAATCAGTTTGTTGGTTTAAGAGGTAACTTCGGTGCATTCTCTGTGGGTCGTAACGACACAATGCTTAAAGTATCGCAAGGTAAAGTAGACCAGTTTAATGACTTGTCTGGTGACTTGAAAAACCTATTTAAAGGTGAAAACCGTATCGAGCAAACAGCGACTTATATCACACCATCATTTAGTGGTTTTAAAGTAGGTGTAACATATGCCGCTGATGGCGCTAAGTCTCAGTATAGCCAAGACGGTTTCAGTGTTGCGGCTATGTATGGTGATTCAGGTTTGAAGAAATCACCAATTTACGCTTCTGTTGCCTATGACTCAGATGTAAAAGGCTATGAGGTTGTGCGTGCAACTGTTCAAGGTAAAATTGCTGGCTTTAAGTTAGGCGGTATGTACCAGCAAGAAGAGAAAACATACGGTGATGACGGTGTTGCAACTGTGGGCGCTGAAAGCAAGTCTGGTTACCTATTAAGTGCAGCTTACCAGATTGAAGCGGTAGTATTGAAAGCTCAGTATCAAGATATGGAAGATAAAGGTGAGTCTTGGTCGCTAGGTGGTGATTACAAGCTAGGTAAGCCAACTAAACTATTTGCTTTCTACACTAATCGTTCATACGAAAACATCGACAACGATGATAGCTACTTTGGTGTAGGACTTGAGCACAAGTTCTAAATTAAACAGCTTTAAGCAAGCTAGTTGAACAAGACTTTGTGAGTTGGTCTGCTAGCTAAGTAAATCAAAAAGGGGCTTTAGAGCCCCTTTTTGAGGTCTAAATAAAGCCACGCGTTTGTTATGTTGGTCAGTTCAAGTTTTCTAGGCTAGTCGTTTAAACGAGTAAAAAGAGTGCAGATAGCCATTTAAAGGTTTTGCTGCCCGCTTAATCGGTTTTAATTGAGGTTTTGTTTCGCTAACAGCTAGTGGTTAAGGTTGGCTGATCACTATGCTCTCAGGATTAAATATTTAGCACTAAACACCCAGGATTAAGGGCTCAGGATTAAGTACCCAGTATTGAGCTTGGTGTTAAGCAGAGTTTGGATGAATATTAATTACAGTTTTATCTTCTCTAGGAGTGTGGTTATATCAAAACTTAAGCAATGTGGCGGTTATTTCAGCTTGTTGATATAAGCTACTAAGAATAATTATGACAAAAATATCACTTAATATGGCAAAATATCGGGGTGTTTAATATTAATGTCATAAAAGTGACCAATAATAGCATCGTAGAAATTCACTGATAGAAGATCGATTATGACTGCACGGATTTTGATAGTTGAAGATGAGTTAGCCATCCGCGAGATGCTGACTTTTGTTTTGGAACAGCATGGTTATACCACTGTGGCTGCCGAGGATTATGACTCAGCATTAGATATGTTAACTGAGCCTTATCCTGACCTAGTATTGCTTGATTGGATGTTCCCTGGTGGCAGCGGTATTCAATTAGCTAAGCGTTTACGTCAAGATGAATTCACCCGTCATATTCCTATCATAATGTTGACTGCACGTGGTGAAGAAGAAGATAAAGTGCGCGGCCTAGAAGTTGGTGCTGATGATTTTATTACTAAACCATTTTCACCAAAGGAATTGGTTGCACGTATTAAAGCTGTAATGCGCCGCAGTGCACCAACATGTTTAGAAGATCCAATCGATGTTCAAGGATTGCAATTAGATCCTGTTAGTCATCGTGTGACGGTTGGCGATCAAGTGCTAGATATGGGGCCTACAGAGTTTCGCTTACTGCACTTTTTTATGACTCACCAAGAGCGTGTTTATAGCCGTGAGCAACTGCTTGACAATGTATGGGGAACTAACGTCTACGTAGAAGATCGCACCGTTGATGTGCATATCAGGCGTTTGCGTAAAGCTGTTACTCACTCTGGGCATGATCGCTTAATCCAAACCGTTCGTGGTGCTGGTTACCGTTTTTCAACAAGACTTTAGTTGTTATTACTATCACACTAAATGGGTGATTGATTCAAAGCCTCGGGCTTTTCTATTGAAGCAGCACTAATGAGTAAGCAGCTTATTGCTTGTAAGCTCAACACTGCAACTAAATAGAATAGCAAAGAGGCTTGTGCTGTGCGGATTTCAAAGCTGTGTATATTGGCTTAAGTGTTTTAGGCATAAAGTAATTTCTACTGCAATTATCTGTCTTGTCTATATAGCTTTGAGTTCCCGCTGAATGATCATGTTATTTAATGCGATTGCTATTGTTCCCATATGCACAAGGTTGCTTTTACGTTATCTTGTGCCAAGTCCTCCTGTATGGTCGTAATATTGGTTAAATATGTTTGATTCATATTCTGGGTACCGTTTAGTTTCTCATTTAGCTATTTATTTAACGCTATGTTTAGTGGTTGGTTTATTGCTAGGTGAAGTCGTATGGATCTTATTATTAGGTTCATTTTGCTTGTTACTTTGGCATTACAGACAACTCTCTAGGCTCAATTTCTGGTTATGGCACGATCGCCGTTTAACTCCTCCAAACGGCAGGGGCAGCTGGGAAGGGGTATTCAATGGTATTTATCGTTTGCAGGGGAAGAATCGTAAGCGGGTATCACAGCTTGCCTTTTTACTTGGGCGATTTAGACAAGGTGCTGAAGCACTACCCGACGCTGCAGTAGTATTGGATTCAGAACACAATATTTTATGGTGTAACAAACTCGCGCAACTGTTATTAGGCTTTGTATGGCCGCAAGATAATGGTCAGCGTATTGATAACTTAATTCGCCACCCAGACTTTTCTGCCTACCTTAAAAGCAATGAATATAACGAACCGCTAGAGTTGCCATCACCGCAATCTGAAGGGCATATTCTTGAAATTCGCATTATGGGATATGGCGCTGGTCAGCTATTGCTCATTGCTCGCGATATTACCAGAGTAAGACAATTAGAAGGCATGCGTAAAGAGTTTGTGGCCAATGTTTCCCATGAGCTTAAAACGCCATTAACTGTGCTACAGGGGTATTTGGAAATGATGCAGTCAATGGCTGAACCCGATTCTCCAAATTTGCGTGCCATGGAGCAGATGCAGCAACAAACTACACGTATGCGCTCTATGGTAGAGCAGCTACTGGCACTTTCGCGGATTGAAGATGCAAGCGATGTAAACTTAGAAATTAAAGTTAGCATGGCGCAGATGATGGATATTTTACGTGATGAGGCACTAGCCTTGGCGCAAGACCAATATGAAGTGACTTTCTACTGTGAACCAGGCTTAGATGTATATGGTAACGAGCTACAACTGCGAAGCGTATGCTCTAACTTAATATCCAATGCAATCCGCTATACCGAGCCCGGCGGTAAAATTGAGGTTAGCTGGCGCAAAATCGCTTCTGGCGGTTTGTTTAGCGTTAAAGATAACGGTGAAGGAATCGCACCGCAGCATATTGGCCGCTTAACAGAGCGTTTTTATCGAGTTGACAGCGCTCGTTCTAGACAAAGTGGTGGCACAGGCTTAGGACTCGCGATTACTAAGCACGCGTTAAATCATCATCAAAGTGAGCTTAATATTGCCAGCCAACTCGGCAAAGGCAGTACCTTTAGCTTTGTTATTTCATCAAATTTGATTGATTATAATCCGTAAAACGCAGTTAACTGTTAAAATAAAATTCATATAAAAACAGGCTTTTGCCTGTTTTTTTTATATTTAAGCTTAAATTGGATTGGTTTGTCATCGAAGTGTCATTAACTAGTAATAGACTTGTCATCAATCGAGTCAATACTGACAGCGTTTTAAGAAACCAAGATAGATAAACACTGGAGCAAAGAATGAAACTGAAACAACTTGTTGGCGCGGTAAGCTTTACTGCAGCGACTGTATTTTCTGCAGCATCAATGGCTGCTATCGATCAGTCTTTACCAACTTACGAAAAGACAAGCGGCGTGTCTGGTAACTTATCTTCTGTTGGCTCTGATACGCTAGCGAACATGATGACGTTATGGGCGGAAGATTTTAAACAACTTTATCCAAACGTAAATATCCAGATCCAAGCGGCAGGTTCTTCTACTGCGCCACCAGCTTTAACTGAAGGTACTTCACAATTTGGTCCAATGAGCCGTAAGATGAAGCCAAACGAAGTTGAAGCATTTGAAAAGCACTATGGCTACCAGCCAACAGCTATTCGCGTAGCAATCGATGCACTAGCAGTTTTTGTTCATAAAGATAACCCAATTGAAGGTATGAGCATCGAGCAAATCGATGGTATTTTCTCTTCAACTGACAAGTGTGGCGGCGGCGACATTACTCGTTGGGGCGATGCAGGACTTGACGGCAACTGGGCTGCAAAAGATATCCAGCTTTATGGTCGTAACTCTGTATCAGGTACTTACGGTTACTTTAAGAAAAAAGCACTTTGTAAAGGTGACTTTAAAGCAAACGTGAACGAGCAGCCAGGTTCTGCGTCAGTTGTTCAGTCAGTATCTCAGTCACTTAATGCAATTGGTTACTCAGGAATTGGCTACAAAACTGCTGGTGTTAAAGCGGTTGCAGTTTCAAAGAAAGGCACTAACTACATTGCAGCTACCGCTGAAAATGCTGCAACGGGTAAATATCCACTTTCTCGTTACCTATACGTATACGTGAATAAGCACCCAAACAAAGATTTAGCGCCAATGGATCGTGAATTCATCCGCTATGTACTTTCTCAGCAGGGTCAGCAAATTGTAGAAAAAGACGGTTACGTTGCACTACCACGTAGCGTTATTGCAAAAGACCTAGAAAAAGCAGGTATTCGCCTTTAAGGCAAAGTAGCTCGCAAATAAAAGGCCTCTATTGAGGCCTTTTTAATGTCTGTAATTCAGCCCTAGGCTGGGCTTATTTTTATATTAGTATTATTTATTGTCAGCTTTTAACTGCTTTAACCAAGTATCAAACTCGGCATCCATATCTGTGCCCCAGCTGGTTAATAGCGCTTGATAGCGCGGGTAATCGCCTTGGCGAGTAAAGCCAAGCATGGTATCGACCTTATCTTTATGGTTTTCAATCAAAAAACGTACCGCTAAGTATCCCCAGCGATAAACTCTGTCAGTGCCGCCGTTGTGCTCATAGCTGGTATTAAAAATTTCGCTTAATGGGTAGCTCGGCTCTTTGCCAATTAATGCGATGGCTTTAGGGTTGTTATTACCTGCTGAAATATATTCAGCTACGCCTTCACTCCACCAAACGGTATGCGGATATAGTGGCGCTGGTTTTGGACAGTATTCAGGTCCGGAATGTGAGTCGTGTAGCGACAAACAAAAATCACCGTAAAGATTAAAGCGTCCATCTAGATAATGCACATATTCATGGGCTAGATTCCAAACTTGGCCCTTTTTCTCATAGGCGACAAATTCTGCTTGGTTGTTTTCTTTCCAAGGTAAGCCCTCTAAATACATACCGCCGTTATCACTAGGCACGTCAAAGTGGTTAGTGACATGCTCAACATAATCTTCTCTTGAGTGATATACATTAGCGCGCATGCTGTGGTTATTGTCGTTAGCTACAGGCTTGTTTAGTGTGCCAAATAGCTGGTGGAAGTTAGCTTCTTGAGTCTGCAGTAACTTACAGGCGGCATTGATTTGTTCGCTTGTTAAGGCTTGCGAGCGAATAATGATGGTATCGCTACAAGCATGGTTTTGGCTTAACACATTTTCGATACTGCTTTGTTGTGCTTGTGTGTTGAGTGAGGTTAATGAAATAAGCGCGAGTGCTGATAGGCTGTATTTACTTTTCATGTAGGGTTTCTCTGACTTGTTATTTTGCATACAATATTCACAAGTGTTTCATTTCGCTCTGTTGAAGTCAAACCTAGGTTTTTTAGCGTAAAATAGCGTTAAAATGCAACGCATTAACTCGTCAATTACAAGGATATGCCATGTTAAAGCAGTGGGATAATAACCATGATTATCATTCATTTGCGAATAGTGAACAGGTGAGAGTGACTCACTTATCATTAGCGCTTGATGTTGATTTTTCAGCGAAACAGTTAGCTGGGCAGGTTGAGTTACAGTTAGATTTTATAGATGAAAAAACCACTGAGCTTTGGTTAGATACGCGAGATCTCATTATTGAAGCTGTATATGGCAATAGCGAACAGCAACTTGAATTCAGTATTGATAAGCATGATACGACTTTAGGTCAGCGCCTTAATATTCAATTGTTAGCCGGGATCCGCTCTGTGACAATTGATTATCGAACTTCAGTAAATGCACAAGGATTGCAATGGTTAACGCCGCAGCAAACGAGTGGTAAAACACTGCCATTTTTGTTTAGCCAATCACAACCAATTAATGCCCGTAGCTGGATCCCGCTGCAAGATACCCCTAAAGCGCGAATTACATTTGATGCTGTAATCACGGCTCCTAAAGGAATGCGGGTTGTAATGAGTGCGCTAAATGATGCCGAGGCAGAATTAACCGGTAAGTTCACGTTTGATATGGAAAAGCCAATGCCGACGCACTTATTAGCGATCGCAGTTGGTGAGCTAGCATTTGCGAAACTAGGACCAAGAACAGGGGTTTACGCAGAGCCAGAGGTTGTAGCTAGTGCTGCGAGTGAATTCGAAGACACCGAAAGCATGGTTGAGGTCGCTGAGTCTTTACTAGGCCCATATCCTTGGGGGCGCTACGACATGATAGTGTTACCGCCAAGCTTTCCATTTGGTGGCATGGAAAACCCTCGTCTTGCTTTTATGACTCCAACCTTAATCGCCGGCGATAAAAGCTTAGTGTCTACTGTTGCCCATGAGTTGGCACATTCGTGGACCGGAAACTTAGTCAGCAATGCGACTTGGCGAGATCTTTGGTTAAACGAGGGATTCACCACTTACTTTACCAATCGCATTGTCGAAGCTGTATATGGTAAAGAATTAGCTGAGCTAGAAGTGGTACTTGAAAATGGTCGATTACAAGAGGCTATCGCATCGACAGCTATGAGTGCACAAACTCTTCCGGCTAATATGCAAACTCAAGATCCGAATGAAGCTTTTAACCGCTTTACATACGATAAAGCGTCCATGTTTGTGCACGACTTAGAAAAACGCTTAGGCCGAGACGCCTTTGATAAATTTTTATATCAATATGTTCAGGCATTTGCATTTGAAGCAATCACTACTGAAACTTTCGTGAGTTACGCAAAGCAAACTTTACTGCGTGAGCATGCTGATAAAATCAATGAAGCTGAGTTACTTGAGTGGATTTATGGCGAAGGTATGCCTAGCTGGTATATGGCGCCCAAGTCATCGAGCCTAGATAAAGTGGTTATGGCATTAAGAGCGTTTGACGATGGTGCCTCAGCTTCAAGTTTAATGACCCAAGGGTGGCGAGTACATCATTGGCAGTACTTCTTGACTCACCTGCCTACTAAGCTTTCGCAAGATGCACTTATTGATCTAGATAAAACGTTTAACTTTACCCAGTCGACAAATGCTGAAATTGCCTGTGATTGGTTTAGGGTTGCTATCCGCAATGATTATCAAGCAGTGCTTGAAGCTGTAACCGCATACTTGGTCAAAATTGGTCGTGGAAAGTTTGTTAAGCCGTTGTATGCCGAATTAATTAAGGCTGGCTTTAAAGATCAGGCACAGCAAATATATGCTAAAGCTCGCGATGGTTATCATCCCTCTATCGTTGTCATGCTAGATCAGCAATTACTCTAGTGGGACGTGGTAAAAAAATGGCAACCTAAATAGGTTGCCATAAGCGTATCTAAGTAGAGATAAATGGTTGCGCTAGCTGACGATTTATCTCCAAGGGTAAACCTATACGGAATACCAAGGGAATGATGATGAACAATGAAACTAAGCTAGGGAGTCAGCATTTAGCGGTTAAGCTAAAGTCAGTCTGTTAAAGCTAACGTTAAGCCAAAATCTCCGTCTTACGACATCAATATTCACTCAACAAGAATCGGTTCATATATTCAGAGTCGATAAATCTCAGTTAGTTCCCAGAAGTAGCAAAAAAATCACTACTAAAATTTATCTGTAAGCTAACAAGCTATTTTTATTGGTTTTAATAGTTGATTTTTATGCTACTCATTTCTTATCACTACCACTTACAATTTTTTGCATTGCTTGGTTATTGACTGTGACGATATCGATATAGAGATTTGAATCTATGGCGATGAAAGTGATTACTGGATAAGATAAAAAAAATGGCAACCTAAATAGGTTGCCATAAGCGTATCTAAGTAGAGATAAATGGTTGCGCTAGCTAACAATTTATCTCTAAGGGTAAACCTATACGGAATACCAAGGGAATGATGATGAACAATGAAACTAAGCTAGGGAGTCAGCATTTAGCGGTTAAACTAAAGTCAGTCTTTTAAAGCTAACGTTAAGCCAAAATCTTTGTCTTACGACATCAATATTCACTCAACAAGAATCGGTTCATATATTCAGAGTCGATAAATCTCAGTTAGTTCCCAGAAGTAGCAAAAAAATCACTACTAAAATTTATCTGTAAGCTAACAAGCTATTTTTATTGGTTTTAATAGTTGATTTTTATGCTACTCATTTCTCATCACTACCACTTATAATTTTTTGCATTGCTTGGTTATTGACTGTGACGATATCGATATAGAGATTTGAATCTACGGCGATGAAAGTGATTACTGGATAAGATAAAAAAATGGCAACCTAAATAGGTTGCCATAAGCGTATCTAAGTAGAGATAAACTGTTGCGCTAGCTGACGATTTATCTCTAAGGGTAGACCTATACAGAATACCAAGGGAATGATGATGAACAATGAAACTAAGCTAGGGAGTCAGCATTTAGCGGTTAAACTAAAGTCAGTCTGTTAAAGCTAACGTTAAGCCAAAATCTCTGTCTTACGACATCAATATTCACTCAACAAGAATCGGTTCATATATTCAGAGTCGATAAATCTCAGTTAGTTCCCAGAAGCTGCAATTAATTTGCAAATCACCTTAATGTAGCCAGATTGCAGGCAAAAAAAAGCAACCTAAATAGGTTGCTATAACAATTTGGTGTTAATAAGGCTTTATGCGCTAGCTAAAGCTTTATTAAGTATGGCTCACCCAAAGTGGGAGTAGCCAAGGAGAATGATGAACAATGAAACTAACATTAAGCCAATCAGTTAGCCGCGAGGCTTAAATCCACTTAACGAAAATAATCGGTTCATATAGTCAGAGTGGCGAAAGTATAAGAAGTTCCCGGATATTGAATTTATTTTTCAAAAGCGCGAATTTTTTTGGTCGCACGATTAGAGTTACAAGGGGTTTTAGCAAGGGCATAAGATGTGTATTTGTTTTACAAAGCAAATTTTAGACAAAAAAAGGGCAATCCAAGGGATTGCCTGATTGATCTACTCGGAGATCAAGAGGGACTGCGCTAGAAGTCCCAGGGAGAATGATGAACATGAAAAATATCCAATGCTCACAAATTTAGAGAGCGCTAATTAGATAAAGTTCAAAAAAAGTTTGAGATATTTTGCTTTTTATTTGTACTAGTTTTAAGGCTATGAATTACTTCATTAAAGTAATTTCAGTATATCTTGCTCTAGCGCCATAGGCTTAGTTGTTGGTGCAAATCTCTGTACAGCTTGTCCCTGCCGGTTAACTAAAAACTTAGTAAAGTTCCACTTCACCTTTTCTGAACCAAGCAGGCCTTTGGCTGAACTTTTAAGGTAGTTATAAAGTGGCAGAGTATTAGGTCCATTGACTTCTATTTTTTCAAAAAGTGGAAAGGTTACCCCGAAGTTCAACTCACAAAACTGGCTAATCTCTTCACTATCTCCCTGTTCTTGTGCGCCAAATTGATTACATGGGAAACCTAAAATAACTAAGCCTTGATCCTGATATTTTTGATGGAGCTGCTCAAGCTCTTTGTATTGTGGTGTAAAGCCACATTTGCTTGCAGTGTTAACGATGAGTACAACTCGATCTTTAAAGTCTGCAAGGGAAACGTTTTGTCCCTGAATATTGTTGACTGCAAAATCATATATTGAAGCTGACATAGTGTCCTCCTTGTATTGTTAAGCTACTTTATCGGTATTTTCCTGGCTGTTGCAATGTGTTTAGTCGTTAATATCGAGTGTTTTTCAAATAATGAATTTAAAGGACGTGATTCAGGTAGATCTTTTTATCGATTAAGGTATATAGAAAATTTGTAAGCACTAACAGGGCGTCACAAAAACTGCGTTTGGCAATATTGATAGCATTAAAATTGCTGAATTAAACTTGATTGTTGAGGATATCTATATAGCGGGAGCTGCAGTTTTGCGCATTTGTATGACGATGATTGCCCGGAGATAAAGCTGTTACAAATTGCGTGGCTTGTAGTTAATCGTCACGGTTTTTTGTGGTGTTGTTTGTCTTATGTTTGCATCTTGTTGCTCTTGGTGTGCTTGCTAGAAGTTATAGCAAGTTTAAGTAAAAAAGCGTCCTCGCTTTGTGTATCCTGCCGATTATTTTTATGTATATAGGATCCCCGATGAAGTCTAAGTTCCTTTTTGGCGCACTTGCATTAAGTGCAGTTTCAGTTAATGCACAAGCGACTGATTTTACTTTTGGCTTAAACGACGACATGTTGTCAACCGAGCTACAGTTTGACGTTAATAAAGATGTTAATGCATCTGTTGAATACATTTATGCTGATACTGGTGGGCAAATGTTATCTGGAGCTATGCATATTGCTCATGATGCTGGGATCCACCATTTTGAACTTGGTGCTAAGTTTTCTCAGGTTTGGTCTGAGCGCAGCGCTAATGGTAATTTTGTAGGTATAGGGGGGCGTTACGCGATGCAACTTGGCTCTAATATCTCGCTACATGGTGCAGGCTACTATTCACCGTCAGTATTGTCTTTTGGTGATATCGATGGCTCTTGGCAGTTTGACGGTAAAGTGCAATATGCACTTAATCCTGCTTTAGCGTTATTTGTCGGGTATCGCAATATTCGCCTACAGTATGATCATGCACCAAACTCAACCTTAGATTCAGGTTTCTACTTAGGCGCGAAAGCTTCTTTTTAAATAAACATTATCTAAGTATTTTTCAAAAGAGCTTAACCTCGCGAACGTGGGATTAAGCTCTTTTTGTATCAGGTTTAATTAACTGTCAAAGCCTTTAGTGAAGAATTAAGCGTTTAATGGATTAAGTTTATGTTTATAAATGGTTTTACAGGCTTACACTGCATCGGTGACGTTGCTGCATTCGAGTGAGTTAGGTAAAATATTGTCACACTTTTATTTGGAGTGTTAATTTAAGCGTTACACCATTGAGATAGGTCATACAGTAGATGCCAACAAAAATAATAATGCTAATACTGCTATTGAGCTCAATGCTAGGCAGCATCAATTTTACTTACGCTGTTCAACAGGCCATAACAGAACATACATTTATCTATAAAGCGCACTATAACGATAATGTACCTAAACGTTTTGTTGATGTTGTTTTGTGGAATAGAACTAAGAATGATCTTAACTCAGTATCATTGTCGGGTGGCGCTTACTGGATGATATCAGCAGTCAAGGTAAATCAATATAACAAGCGTTGGGTAATCAATGTGAATAACTCAATAGTTGAGTCTGTTGACTATTGGTTGCTCGGTGACGATGGTTCAAGCCAAGCTTTTAACAGCGGTTACTATGCTCCTTATGAGTTTTTATTTGACTATGGCCGCAGTGTTGAGATGGATATTGGCGTTAATTATTGGCTGGTTGCGCGGGTAGAAAGTCGCTATTACTCATCTCAGCCTAAGTTAGAAGTACAAGAGTATAAAGAACACAAACGTCAGACTGACATTTATGCTTTGTTTATTATATTGTGTTTGGGCGGTTTGCTGTTTATTGCGCTTTATAACGGACTTATCTACCTTTCTATTCGAGATAAAGCATTTCTCTATTACGCAGGCTACGTGCTTTGTTATTTGGCAGGTTGGTCATTCACTTTTCATTTACCTGCACATTTATTCGAATTGCATAGTTTGCAACTACATCATCTGTTTTTTATTGGCCTGCCAATATTCAATATCTTATTTTATAAACACTTTCTGCAGTTACCCGAAACATCGCCTACACTATGGCGCTTAAGTTTTTGGTTGCTATGTTTATGTATTATTGCTTTGCCTAGCAGTATTTTTCTGCTTTCTTACACAGCAATAATAGCCTCTCTCTTGATTTTTCTTTGGATCACGCTGGCGATGATCTGCGGTAATGTTTGTTTGCTGAAGGGATTCTATCCGGCGCGTTACTTCTTGTTGGCCTTTAGCTGTTTATTATTGCCAGCGATTATGATTTTACCGGGGAATATGGGCTTAACACCTGACTTTTTTGATAATGCAGAGTTAGCGACACTGGTCGGTGGAAGCGTAGATGCGTTGCTTTTATCTTTTGCATTAGCCTATAAAATTCGATTGTTATCTGAGGAGCGAGAGCAACATATTGAGACCTTAGAAGTCGCACGTAAAAATGCGCGGACAGACAAGCTAACAGGGTTAGCCAATCGTTTAGCTTTTGATGAGGCGATGTATGAGCTTGCTCCTGAAGAGGAGGGCACTCAACGGGAGTTATATTTAGTATTGGTATCACTTGATGGAGTCGTGCCATTGACTAAACGACTTGGGCATAGAGAAGTTGATAATATTATTTGTGCCGTGGCGAAACCACTTAAACAGCTCTTTAAGGCAGGTAGTCCGACTAAAGGTGCTGCTGATATTTATCGTATTACAGAGAGCAATTTTGTCATTATTTGTGGCCCGGATTGGATAGAACAAGTGCAGCAAAAAGTCGGCGAGATCCAATCTAATTATTTGTTGAGCCGTTATCGTGAGATGAAGATCAATATAGGTTTTAGTTTAAATACGGGCATTAACGACCATAGGCAGTGGCTGAGAATGGCAGAGCAAGACCTATATAATCGTAAAAGTACTTTGCGTAGAGCTATGTATAACCAGAGCTTGTAAAGGTAAAACGTTTTGTAGCTAATAGCTTTTATTCAGGTTAACGTTGCAACTAAAGCAACAACAGCCCATGTTTGATGCTAGTTGCTAAGGTCAAACTTGGGGAGACAAACCAGCAAAATCATCTCAATCCCCACCGCAGATTAACCAGTCATTCCGTCTTATAAGCCATAAGCGAAGCTCTCATTAAGCGAGAGAACAGCTCTTATGGCCTATTCGCTAATAATTAAATTAGTTCGCGTATTCATTATGATAATTGCTGAATGCTACTTCTGGCGACGCTCGTTTATGATGTTGGCGCTGCTCACGACGACGTTGTTTTTGACGTTCATGCTTTTCGTTGTGTTCTAAATCACTGCCAAAATCATTGTCCCATTGGCTTTCTTGGTCAAAATCGTAATTTGTTCTCATGATCTTCGTTCCAGTCTGACTTAAGAGTTGTCTCGAACCTAGCGAATAGCTACGGTGTGACTTGATATCGAATGCAGTGTAGAAAGTGAAAATGACAAAACAATTACAGCTTGTTGACGATAAAAAGGATCTATTGTTTGTGGATCTATTAGGCTTTTGGGATTGAGATAATTATGGGGAAGGGAAGATATTACCTCTAAACGCGCAATTCTGGCCGTCAATTCTAGCTTTAAAACTTAATGCAATTAATTTAACCGATGCGCCGGCACTCAATAATTAGCTTAATAAGGCTCTAAAGCTGGTCTAGATGATAGGACCGAGCTTTAGAGCTCAAGAGTGTACAGAAAGGCTGTTAGCGTTTAATCATTTTAGCGACAAACATGCCGTCAGTATTGGCATCTTGTGGCCATACCGTAAGCATGGTGACAGACTCTTGGGTGAACGGGTGACGCAACGTTTGCAGCTCAAACTCTGGATTAGCGGCTAAAAAGGCATTCACTACTTGCTCATTTTCAATAGGAGATAAAGAGCAAGTTGCGTATACCAGTTTACCTTGCGCTTTAACGGCTTTGGCACTGCGAGACAAGATATCGAGCTGTAACTCCTGTTTATCGAGCACTACGTTTTTATCATCTAACCAGCGCATATCAGGATTACGGCGCCAAGTACCAGTACAGCTACAAGGTGCATCAACAAGAACGCCGTCAAAAGCAGCCTCTTTTACAGGCAAAGCATCACTTTTCCACGGTGCTAGACTAATGCCAGTAAAGCCAGCACGCTTAGCTCGTTTCATTAGTTCTTCTAGTGGTTTACGGCGAATATCTGATGAGGTAATACTGCCAGTTGCATTTGGGTTTTGCTTAAGCATTTTTGAGCGTAGTTGCAGAGTTTTACCGCCTGCACCACTGCAGGTATCCCACCATTGCTCATCAGCTTGAGGCTGGCAAATTTGGCCAATAACCTGCGAGCCTAGATCTTGGATCTCAAGCTCACCACGTTGATAGGCGCCAATCGCATTGAGGTTTATACTTTTATGGCCGAGGCTTAGGGCATCGTCAAAGAATTCACTAGCAACAGCAGTAATATCATCTTTTTTAAGTGAATTGATTAATTGCTGTTGGTTAAGCGTTTGTGCACGAGCCCAAATAGGAGGACGTGAGCACATCGCCTCAACGACTGCGAGCTGCTTATCTTCAGCAACATCTACAACCTGCCAAAACCAATCAGGTACTAACTGATTAACTGCAATACTTGGGCGATTCAATGCATTTTGCAGCCATGAGCATTTGCTTTGTAAGCTTGTTAACTCCTGCTCTGCTGGCGTTAAATTAAATTCAGCAGCTTGATTGGCAAACTCACGCCATGCGTCACTGAACTGAGTCCATTTGTGATCTTCTAATTCTGCAACAATAGCTAAAGATGCAAACCAACTCGGATCTTGTTGTTCACTGGTATGGATTTGCTTAAGCCAGCCCCACCAGCGGAACATAGCAAAAAGGCTTTCTCGAATGACACGACGATCTTTAGAACCATGCTTTTTATGGACTCGAAAATACTCGCCGACAATGCGGTCTGCAGGTAGCTTTTGTTCCATCACGCTCGAAAATAGCTGATGTATCGTGTTGCTGTAGCTTAATGCTCGCTTTTGTGCAGGAGTTTCTGCTTGGAAAGCGTCTTGAGGTGATGATGAAGGTTCTACCATTACAATGTGCCTGAAGCAGCCCTTAGGCTGAAAATAAAAACTGGCGCAATTGTAACAGAGATTTGTCTGTAGGGGAGTGTGCTGTGAGATAAAGCGCTATTAGATTTTGCGAGTAATGGCGCTTTATACACGCTTATAGAGGATGATTTTATTTGTATAAATCATCCGTTCAATGAGTGGCTTAAATTAATAGTCTAAATCGAGAGCGAAGCATAAATAGCGCATTAATTGCTGACAAGCGGCAAATTCCTGTGCACATAACTCGACAAAGTTAGTGCTGTAAACTTGCTCAATCGTTAGTGGTTTTATGGCAATAAAGTCCTTGCGTTTTAACTCATCAAGCATTGGGTGGGCTTTATCATAGCCCTTAGGTGGACGAATAAGTTGACTACCTTGCATCTCAAACCCTTTAGCACTCAATTCGCGTAGTGCTTTTTTATAGCTATTGGGGTTTTCATCAATACAAGTACGGATGGCATTTAACGCTTTAGATTCAGGATGCCAAATTCCGGCACCGAGAAAGCAACCATCGTTAGCGATATGTAAATATAAGCCTGGTGCATGAACATCCTTACCTTGAAAGTGCCGAAACTGAATTCCAACATTGGTTTTATACGGCGTTTTATCTTTACTAAAGCGACTGTCGCGTTGCGGGCGCATCATACTGCCACCGACTTTTTTAGGCACGGCAGTTAATCGTGGCGATAGCGCGGTAATGTGTGGTTGCATAGCCTGGATAAATTTCAGAGCAGGAGTGCGTACATTGTCTTCATAGCGGGTTTGATTGGCTTTAAACCACTCTCGCTCGTTGTTGACTGACAGCTCATTTAAAAAATTAAAACTTTGGCGAGTAAAGGGGCTCATAGACATGACGACCTAAATTTGAGGAGGAATAATCAATGTCATTAAATCTTATCTTAGTCAACCTTAATCTTGCTACTCATTGAGGCGGCAAAGCTGTTAAAATAGGGCGATATGTAAGATTTGATTGCGTCATTTAAAATTATACTGATTAGTATCTGATACGCACTTGCCATCGTTGGAGTAATAATGAAAGTTTGGGTTGACGCAGATGCCTGTCCTGGCGTGATTAAAGAGATCTTATTTCGTGTGGCCGATAGAGCCAAAGTTGAAGTGACGCTAGTGGCTAACCACTGGATGCGTATTCCACCATCGCCCTTTATTAATTTAAAAACCGTGTCATCGGGCTTTGATGTTGCCGATGATGAAATCGTTAAATTATTAACTGCGGGGGATTTAGTGATTACGGCTGATATTCCACTGGCTTCAGAGGTAATTGATAAAGGTGGCGTAGCATTAAATCCGCGTGGCGAGCTGTATACTGAGCAAAATATTAAATCGATTTTGAACATGCGTGACTTTATGGACACCATGCGCGCAAGCGGTGTTCAAACCGGCGGTCCTGCAGCAATAGGTGCTAGTGAAAAACAAGCCTTTGGCAATCAGTTAGACAGATATATCACTAAGCATCATAAGCCATAAGTCGTCAGCGCCTCTTTATGTGCATAGGTTATAACGCTATGCACGTGTTGCTGTTTTGCAATTACACTGTGCAGCTAACTTATCGCTGTTTACGCATCTTGGCGCACTCTTCAACAAATCTGTCTTACGGGGCAGGTTGTTGGTGATAAAAGCTCGCTAAAATGCTGCTTTTGAGGTGTGAAACATATACAATCCTGTTCCTTTTTTCTCTTGCTAGTTCCAATGAAAACTCTGCACATGACTCGGCAGTTACAACGCTGCAAGAATAAGCGTTTTGAGCTGTACGCAATCACTCGAATTATTCATAAAGTTGATGACTTAGATGTGAAGTTTGTCACCCAGCAATATGTTGCTAGGCCGAACGGTTTTGCATTGACCGATCTGTATTTACCCCAGCTAAAACTACATATCGAGATTGATGAGGGATTTCATCAAGGCCAAATTGATACCGATAAAATACGCGAACTCGATATTATAACTGCAACAGATCATTTGGTGAGGCGTATAGACGCTGCGGTATCCATTGAACAAATTAATATTCAAGTCGATAAGGTCGTTGCTGATATTCAGCAAATGATAGCCGATCAAAAAATACTGGGCTGTTTTCAGCCGTGGAACCCGGAACTCGAACACAGTGTTGAATATTTACAATCTCGCGGCAGTATAAAGGTGAGTGAAAACGTTGCACTGCGGACCTCTGCTGAGGTGTGTAATTTATTTGGTCATCAATACAAAGGTTGGCAACGCTCCTCTGCAAGTATTCCTAAGCAGCCAAATATTAAGTTATGGTTTCCTAAGCTGTATCCCAACGAGCAGTGGTTTAACGAAATAAGTCACGATGGTACTGAGATCCACGAGTATTGTCTCGAGTCAGAGGCCAAAAAGCGCGAAGTGATCGATAGGAACTTTTCAGAGAGCTTTCAATATGTTGTATTTGCTCGAGTCAAAGATGAGTTAGGGCAAACGATGTATCGTTTTAAAGGTGTTTTTGAATTAGATAGAGTAAAGACGAGCTATGAAGCAGGTGTTTTTTGGAAGCAAATAGCAATTGATTACACTTTCTAAAGAGACTTTTGTCGACCAGCTAATTAATGACATCGAATGAGTGTTTGTTCTTGTTGATATCAAGATTCAACTATAATAGTAAGACAATGTTTTAGTGCATAAGTGGAGTATGACTATGGCTGAGATTAAAGTTGAAACGATTGGAGAAGGTTTAGGGTTAAGGTTGCCAACAGAGGTTGTTGAGCAACTACACGTGCAGGCTGGTGACCGCATCAGTTTAGAGAAAATGCCCCACGGCAGTTATCGCTTAGTCACAATTGAAGATAAGCTCGCTGAGCAGATGACTATGATTGAAGATTTTATGCATGAAGAAGATGCGTAACCAAGTGACATTTACTTTGCTACTAAAACTTAGCTACTACAGCTTAGCTAGTTTGGTATACGCACTATCTTATGTTTTCTACTTAATTAGCCTACCTGAGTCATTTCATTTACGGTGAAGCTCGCCACTGCGCCTTCTGTCGCTGCTAAATAATCAGCTAAATGTTGCGCTCCCATATGGTCTTGCCATAGCTCTCGTGAAGACCAATTTTCAAAGAATGTAAAATGCGCTGGGTTTTCATTGTCTTGGTGGAGCTCATACTGAATACAACCCGCTTCACTGCGAGTGATGTCAATTAGCTTGATAAGCTCTGCTTTAACTAGTTCTACACTGCCTTCATTCGCGATGATGTTCGCTACAATTGTAAGATTTGCCATGTTTGAGATCCTATATTGAGTTGATGTAGCTATATTAAGTTGTGCCTTAATCATAATAAACCAGCTTTTTCTTGAATGATTATCAAAATAAAAATGTTAATCGCAGGGCAAGAGGATGGTGAAACATTCGGCTTTTACTCACTAATAATGACTATGGCGCGTTATATGCTTACTCTTAAGTGTTTGCCGTAGTTTTAATTACTACCCTGTATCTTATTGTTAATATTTACATCTTTACATTGTTTACCTATTGGTATTTTGTTCTTTAAAATTTGTTTTTTATCTTGCCGCACCTAAAACAAAGTTATATGTTGAGTGTGTCAGCTGTGTATCACCAGCGAGTAGGAAATTCTATTTATTTCATTGGAGTAAAATATAATGCCTCTTCATGCGAAAGATTCTGTGCGAGACGACCTGCTAGATGATATTTACTCATCGACAGATTTAGCGCTATCTATGCCCAAATATAAAATGCCTGAGCAAGAAAATAACCCGCGCCATGCTTATCAAATTGTCCATGACGAGCTCATGATGGACGGTAATTCACGCCAAAACCTTGCTACTTTCTGTCAAACTTGGGTTGAAGAAGAAGTCCATAAATTAATGGACGAATGTATCGACAAGAACATGATTGATAAGGATGAGTATCCGCAAACTGCAGAGCTTGAAGCTCGTTGCGTGCATATGCTTGCAGATCTATGGAACTCTCCAGATGCTGAAAACACCTTAGGTTGTTCTACCACAGGCTCAAGCGAGGCGGCAATGCTTGGCGGCATGGCGCTGAAGTGGGCTTGGCGCAAGAAAATGAAAGCACAGGGAAAACCTACGGATAAACCTAATATGGTCTGTGGTCCAGTGCAAGTATGTTGGCATAAGTTTGCTCGATACTGGGATATCGAGTTACGTGAGATCCCGATGGAAGGGGATCGCTTAATTATGAATGCTGAAGAAGTCATTAAGCGCTGTGATGAAAATACCATTGGTGTGGTGCCCACTTTAGGGGTGACATTTACCTGTCAATATGAGCCTGTAAAAGCGGTACATGAAGCACTTGATAAACTTGAGCAAGACACTGGCCTGGATATTCCTATTCATGTTGATGCCGCCAGTGGTGGTTTTTTAGCGCCATTTTGCCAACCTGAGCTTGAGTGGGACTTTTCACTGCCGCGAGTGAAATCCATTAATGCTTCTGGGCATAAATTTGGTTTAAGCCCGCTGGGTGTGGGTTGGGTTATTTGGCGAGATGCAGCTGCGTTAGATGAAGATTTGATTTTCAATGTCAATTATTTAGGCGGCAATATGCCAACATTTGCGCTGAACTTTTCTCGCCCTGGTGGCCAAATCGTTGCACAGTACTATAACTTTTTACGCTTAGGTAAAGAGGGCTACAGAAAGATCCATCAAGCCTGCTATGACACCGCGCAGTACCTTTCAAGTGAGATAGAAAAGCTGGGCATGTTCGACATTATTTATGACGGACATGGCGGGATCCCTGCGATGAGCTGGTCATTGAAAGAGGGCATTGATCCTGGTTTTAACTTATTTGACCTCTCTGATCGCATCCGTTCACGAGGCTGGCAAATTGCTGCGTATGCAATGCCACCTAAAAGGGAAGATTTAGTGATAATGCGTATTTTAGTACGCCACGGCTTTAGTCGTGACCAAGCTGATTTATTGGTTGCCGACTTAAAGCACTGTGTCGACTTTTTCGCTGAACATCCGATTTCACATGGTAGTGATTCAAAAGAGTCTTCAGGTTTTAATCACGGTTAATGGGTAAAAGGTCATCGTTATCGATGGCCTTTTTTTATCAACTTAGTTTGAGACATGACGATGAATATTTCTGAAATTTTCGGTTTTGTATTTGGTTACATTGCTCATAACCCCTTCGTATTTCTGTTTTTAGCCATTGCGATTGGTTATCCGCTTGGAAAGGTATCTATCAAAGGAATATCTTTAGGCTCGACCGCTGGAACGCTAGTGGCAGGTGTGGCTATCGCGTTAACCGCTTTCTCTGTTTATGGTCTTAAGATTGAAGAGCCAGGCTTGGTATCTGATATCTTTCTTATGATGTTTATGTATGCTATTGGTATGAAAGTTGGTCCACAGTTTTTCTCAGGGCTAGCAAGAGGCGGATTGGATTTTGTTGTTATTGGCTTAATCGTTGTATTTAGTAATTTTCTTATTGTGTATTTTGGCGCGAAATTACTCGACTTAGCACCGGGCTACGCTGCTGGAATTATATCGGGAAGCTACACGGTAACAGCAGTAATGGGCGTTGCACAATCGGCAATATCCTCAGGTGCATTTAAAGCACCTGCTGGTATGACACTCGATCAAGTCAGCGCTAATATAGCCGCAGGCTATGCCATCAGTTACATCTTATCTAGTGTATTTATTATTTTATTAATTAAGTATTTACCTGCAATGTTTGGCGTTGACCCGGTTAAGGCGGGTAAAGACGCTGAGGCAGAGTTTGGCGTGGGTGATGACATTGAAGCCTTGCCAAGTACTAATGGTTTTTCAAATATTGGTGTATTGCCTTTAGACATTAGGGCTTACAAAGTCGAGCATCAAGAGCTAGTAGGGCAGAGCATTGAATCACTATTTCAGCGTTTTCCTCACACAGCGATCTTAAAAGTCGTGCGCGGTAACGATGTGTTTGATGCATCTGACAATCCTAAACTGCAGTTAGGTGATGTGATTGGTATACGCGGTGATTACCATGTTTTGATTGACGATGCGGCGTTTGTTGGCGAAGAAGTGGATGAGCCTAGAGCGCGAAATGTCGATATTGAAGTGGCTGATATCCATCTTGGTAAATCAGATTTCAGTGGTAAAAGCATCAATGAAATCAGTGAAAAAGTCGGTTTTGGTGTCTATATTAAAGCCTTATTTCGTCAAGGGCATCAGTTACCTGTGACAGGGCAAGCCGTAGTCGAAGTAGGTGATGTGCTGCGCGTTGCTGGATCTGACTGGTGCGTGCAACAAGTGGCTAAAAAGCTAAATAGTACGCCAATTGTGGAAAGTACATTAACCGAAACATTCTATCTGGCACTGTCACTGTTGATTGGTTATATATGCGGCCACTTTAGTGTCACATTAGGCGGTATTCCTTTTGCGTTAGGCACGTCGGCAGGTTGTATGTTAACCGGTATTATTTTCTCTTTCTTAAGAACGCGTAACCCAACTTTTGGCGGCCCCATGAGTGAGGGGGCAAGAAGCTTCCTGCAAGATATTGGTCTAAGTCTATTTGTTGCGGTACTTGCAGCAACTGTGGGGCCTAAAATTTTAGCCTCATTTCAAGGTATTGTTGTGATAAAAATTGCGGCGTTAGGCTTAACTGCTGCACTTGTTCCTCCTTTGTTAGCTTGGATATACGGCTTGTATTTCCGCAAAATGAATCCGGCTATATTGGCAGGCGCTTGTGCTGGCGGGCGCAATAGCACGCCTGCAATGAAAGGTGCACAAGATGTTTGTCAAAGTGACATGCCTGCAGTGGGTTACCCGGTCCCTTATGCACTAACGTCGATGATCGTGTTGGTATTAGGTTACTTAACCATGGTGATCTAACTGCAAATATCAACGATGTTTAGATTATGCTCCTTCTGGCCTAGATGGCATTGGGAGCTTTTCTTTACAGATATGATGACTTTAATAGCCAATCCTATCTGCTTTAACCATTCCCTGCGCTTTTAATCGTGACACTAAAATATAAGCTGTTGTTATTAAATGCTTTATCATAGCTCGTTTTTTATAATTATTTTCCGGCTACTTTTTGCTTGGTTTAGGAATGCGCTGTGGACGGGAAGCTTTATTTTTCTCGGCTTGCTCACAATTTGCCTTTTTTAAATTAGTTTCGCTTGAATATTTTATCTAATAAGCATACTCTTGCGGAAAATCAAACTTAAGTTTGGCGTGCAAACATTTGTTTGTTTGTCGGTGTCGACTGGATAATAATAATGACAGAACGCGAAATCGAGATTCTAGCGCTACTAAAGCAAGACCCGCTTATTCCGCAGCAAAGTATTGCGGATCAGTTAGGCATTAGTCGTTCAGCTGTTGCTGGCCACATTATGAATTTGACTCATAAAGGCGTGATTAAGGGCAAAGGATATATCCTTGCTGAATCACGTTACGCTATCGTTATTGGTGGCGCAAATATGGACATTCTTGGCCGTCCTCAACATACCCTACAAGTTGGTGATTCAAACCCTGGCAGTGTTAGTTGCTCACCCGGTGGCGTGGGTCGTAACATTGCTGAAAACTTAGCACGTCTTGGATCAAATACTCACCTTATCAGTGCACTAGGTAAAGATACCTACGGGCAAATGATCATGACGCAGTGCCAACAGGCTGGCATTGACATGAAAGCTTGTATTCACCTTGATGAATTTGCTACTTCAACTTATCTATCAGTACTCGATGGCGATAGCGATATGCATGTTGCTATTAATGATATGGCTATTTTAGATAGATTAAGTGTAGCCGTGCTGAGAAGTCATGAAGAAATACTAAGACGGGCAGACCTTATTGTTGTCGACGCCAACTTATCTGCAGAATCTCTGGAATATATCCTCAGCAACTTCTCAGACCGGCCTATTTTTGTCGACACAGTGTCTTGTGCGAAAGCAAAGAAAATCGCCCCATTTTTAAGTTCAATCCACACCTTAAAGCCTAATTTAAAAGAAGCTGAGCAATTATCTGGGATCAGTATCAGTGATCACGATGAACTTCCAGAACTTGCTAATTGGTTCCATAAACAAGGCGTAAAACGCATTTTCTTAAGCTTAGGCTGTGATGGTGTGTTCTACAGCGATGAAGGTGTGCAAGCTCTTGTACCTACAATGCCAGTATCTATGGTTAATGCCAATGGTGCTGGTGATGCTTACCTTGCTGGTTTGGCGCATGGCTGGATCCAGCAGTGGAGCACAGAAGAATCAAATAAATTTGCTATGGGAGCCGCGGTTGTTGCGCTGTCTCACTTAGCCACAATAAACCCAAATATGTCTGAAATTACCGTTAAGCGCGTTATCAAGGAGTCGTTATGTTAGAGCAGTACCTAGATATTAATCCTGAAGTTGCAGCAGCATTAGCAGCAGGTAAGCCTGTAGTTGCATTGGAATCGACCATTATTTCTCACGGTATGCCTTATCCGCAAAACGTTGAAACCGCACTTAAAGTTGAGCAAATCATCCGTGACAACGGCGCAGTGCCTGCAACGATTGCTATTTTAAAAGGCCGTTTAAAAGTGGGTATGACTCACGAAGAGATTGAATATTTAGGTAAAGCTGGTCTTGATGTTATTAAGACTAGCCGTCGTGATATTCCATTTATCGTTGCTAAAGAAGTCGACGGTGCAACGACCGTTGCTTCAACTATGATTTTGGCGCAAATGGCAGGTATTAAAGTATTTGCAACTGGCGGTATTGGTGGCGTTCACCGCGGTGCTCAGCAAACATTTGATATCTCTGCTGACTTACAAGAGCTAGCAAATACTGATGTAACGGTTGTGTGTGCTGGCGCGAAATCAATCTTAGATATCGGCCTAACTTTAGAGTACCTAGAAACTCAAGGTGTACCAGTTATCGGTTACCAAACTAGCACACTACCTGCATTCTACACTCGTGAGAGCGAGTTTGGTGTTGATTATCAGCTTGATACTCCAGCGCAAATTGCTGCAGCCATGAAAGCTAAGTGGGATATGGACCTTAAAGGTGGCATCGTGGTTGCTAACCCAATCCCTGAAGCGCACCAGTTAGATCGCGCGATGATCGATAAAGTGATTGCTGACGCAGTTGCAGAGATGGATAGCAAGGGTATTTTTGGTAAGGCTTCAACACCATTCCTATTGGCTAAAGTGGCTGAAACCACTAAAGGCGTTAGCTTAGCGGCAAACATTGAGCTTGTGTTCAATAACGCAAAGCTTGCTGCTAACATTGCGGTTGAATACGCAAAGTAAGTTATTGGCGTCATACAGAGTTGAAAAGGGGAGCTAAATAGCTCCCCTTTTTTATGTGCTCTGCCGTAAAGCTACATTAGTTTTGAACGATAGTCGCCATGTTACCAAAACCACCCGTTTGAGTAATAGTAGCTGTATCATTAGTACCAAACTGAGTAATGGTTGCTGAGTTAACGGCTGCTAATGTACCAAAGCCATCTTGGTTGATAGTCGCTGTGTTGCCATCACCTTGCTGGTCGATGGTTGCATCGTTAAATTCGCCACCAGCTTGATTAACGTAAGCATCATTATCTGCACCTGTTTGGTCAATATCAGCTGAGCCAAATTCGCCATACTGTTGTACGTTTGCCATGTTTAATGTGTTGCTTTGCAGTACGTCAGCAGTGTTTTCAGCACCTGTTTGTTTAACAGTCGCGTCTAGATCTACGCCTGATTGGTTAACTTTTGCTGAGCCACCAAAAGTTCCTGTTTGATTAACTAATGCTGTTAGATCTGAACCACTGGTTTGATTAACAACAACAAGTGAGCCATTCACACTCGATTGTTCAACAGTAATGCTTGAATCAGCAGCCGCATTTTGCAGTGCAGTTACATTGCCAGCTTCACTTGCCGCTAACTGTTTAACGGTAACTACAGAGTTGTCAGACTCATCAGTTTGGTCAATATCTACTTGGTTATTGTTGCCATCTTGCTCAACAGTTGCGACAGCTTGGAAAGAAGTATCTTGGTTAATATTAACTGTGTTCATATTACCTGTAGTTGTAATTGTTGCTTCTGCAGGTTCATGCCAGCCAAAACCATATTGACGAATAGTTGTTGAGTTTGTATTACCCGTAGCAGTAACGCTTGCTGTACTGTCATTAACATGCTCTTGGTTTACAGAGCCTGTGTTGCCGTCACCCACTTGAGATACATTAACTGTCGAGTTAAACACATGCTCTTGGTAAACCGTCATACCATTGTTGCTACCGTCTTGGCTAACCGTGATAGACGTGCCTGATGTACCATCTGTTTGGGTTGCTAAAATAGTGTTGTTTGTACCGTTTGCTTGGCTAGCTGTAATAGTGCCATCTGTACCATCATCTTGAACGGTAGTGATAAATGAGTTGTCAGCGCCATCTTGAGCTGCAGTTGCTGAAGCGTTATCTGTTGTCTGAGTAACACTTACACTTGAGTTGAATGCATTGTTTAGCTGATCAACGGTAGCTGTATTGCCGTTACCTGTTTGAGATACCGTTAGTATTGCATCAGTTGAAGTATCTTGGTTTGTGTTGGCTGTATTTGCATCACCTAGCTGAGTGACTGTTGCCCCTGCAGGGTTGTGGATACCAAATCCGTGTTGGCGAACATTAGCGTTGTTACCATCACCGGTTTGAGTCACAGTTGCAATACTGTCGTTTACATGCAGCTGATTAACTACTGCACCGTTATTTGAACCAGCTTGAGTGAGTGTGGCTTGGGTACGGAACGTATGGTCTTGCGTTACCGCCGCTGAGTTAGGGCCTACACCTGATTGAGTAACAGTAACAGTTGAGTCTGCACCGTTACCCACTTGGTCAATTGTAGATGTTTGGTCCGAATCTGTTTGAGTTGTAGTTGCTGTTTGATTTGTACCAACTTGGGTGGTATCTGCTGTCTGACCGCTGCCTGATTGAGTAGTGGTTGCAGTATTAGAGTTACCAGTTTGAGAGATTGTTGCGTCATTTGCTAGGGCGGCGCCAGAGTTTAAAGCCAGTGCGACTGCTGCTGCGATAGGAAGTAACTTGATCATGGGTAAAATCCTTAATCCGTTAAAAAATAATTAAACGTTATGTCAAACATCATTCAGCTCACATGAGCTTTTTTACACTTTTCAAATCCGAACCATCATCCAAAATTCGGACATGACAAACCTGATATTGAAATCTTGGTGTGCCTTTTGGATGCGGAAAAGTATGCCGTTTGCAACTTTTGCTTGCGTCCAGCAATGGTATTAAACCCTTGGCTCTTAGTTACTAGATGAGATTTTCAGAGTAGTAGTAATGGCGGGTGGCTGATATTGGGATTTGTATGGATATTTGTTTATTTACAATTAATTGAGTGCGCTGCATATACGCCCCATAAATGCGGCAGGCTTTAGCTTGGTCATACTTTAGCGTTATATCAGTGTTTGCTTTGCTGTTGAAAGATAGATGAATAATAGGGGTGTTAATAAGGAAGGGATTCGATTAACTTATTGTAAACATGAGAAGTGCAGATGTGCTGACATTTTATTTGAGTGGCGTCGAGGCGTTAACTCTTAGTAAGAAGACTATGCGGCTAATTTTTGCAAAATTGCTTCTAAGCGATGCCATAGGGAGAGAATAAATATGGAACCAGAGCTAATTGAAATTAAGGATTTCGTCTCTTTTACCTTAGCGATCATCGCGCTATTTATTGGTAAAAGTATTATTTCTCGGTATGAATTATTGAGAAAGTACAGTATTCCTGAGCCCGTTGTTGGCGGCTTTGCTTGCGCCGCGATTGTCGGGATCCTCTATTACGCCTTTGATATTCAAATTGAGTTTAATCTTGAAGTACGTGATGTGCTGTTACTTTACTTCTTTGCTGGCATTGGATTAAAAGCTGACTTTGTGACTTTATTAAAAGGCGGCAAACCGCTTGTCATTCTTATCGCCCTAGCGAGTGCATTTATTTTCTTGCAGAACTTTACCGGAGTGACTATTGCCTCATTGTTTGGTTTAGATCCAAAAGCGGGATTAATGTCGGGCTCAATATCACTGATAGGTGGTGTGGGTACCGCCATGGCTTGGACACCAACGTTCGTTGAAGAGCTTGGCATTGCAAATGCCAGTGAGTTGGGAATTGCTTCAAATACCCTAGGTTTGATTTCTGCTTGTGTGATTGGTGGCCCGATTGCGGCTTACTTAATGAAACGCCATAAAGTACAAGCTAATCATGATTCAGAACTCGATATTGGTACCAGTCACCAAGCAGGTTCATCACATATCAAAGTGGATTACTTTGGTGTGTTACGCGCTTGGTTATGGTTAAACGTCACCCTGATATTTGGTTACTTTATCGATATGGCGTTGCAAGGTGCGGGGCTTAAACTGCCGCTGTTTGTCGCCTGTTTATTGGGTGGGATAATCATAGGTAACGCGGGTCGAGCCATCATTAATCGCCGAGAAGTAAAAGACCGAGCCTATTTAGATGATGCATCGCAGGGCTTATCGCTTATTCAAGATATTTGTTTAGGCATGTTCTTAACCATGGCGTTGATGAGCTTAAAAGTGTGGGAGCTTGAAGGCAGCTTACTTTACATCTCAGTGGTGATGGCGGTGCAAGTCTTCCTATCAGTGGTCTTTACCATATTTGTGGTATTTAGAATGATGGGTAAAGACTATGAAGCTGCGGTTATTTGTTCTGGTTTTGGTGGGGTAACTTTAGGCTCCACGGCAACCGCTATTGTGAATATGACGGCAGTAACTCAGCAGTATGGTGCAGCCCACAGAGCCTTTATTATTGTGCCTTTAGTTTGTGGTTTTTTTATCGATATTATTAATGCGATGATTATCAATCTATTTGTCTATTTTTAGCCTCAAGCTTTAGTACTTAAAATATATTGGCTTCACGGCAGCACTGTTATTTTATGCTGCCGTAAAGAGGTTAATTTTACAAAAGCTCGGCAACGATTTGCTTTAATAAAAAGGTTTCACGCTCTATCGACATACCTTTTTTCGGACTATTGGCAATCGTGTGTTCATTGTGGGCAATGGCTTGATGAATGTTGATCCACACCGGCCTCATACCATTTTGTATTTCATGCGCTTCTAATTTTGTTTCACCAAGTTCGGCATGAATATCACAAACAAAGCAGAATGAATCCATGTGTACCACTTCGAAACTATCTCTATTCCAAGGACGAAACTCTTCGTAGCGGCCAAATTCACTGATGATCTCGATATGCTGCGCACCTGTTTCCTCTTCTAGCTCACGGATGAGTCCTGTGTGAATATCTTCACCTTCATCGACGCCACCACCAGGAATACTGTAGTCGTGATAGCGTTCGGTATAGAGCATTAATATCTCCTCACCCTTTAAAATAATGCCGCGAGCTGCTTGGCGATGAAAACTTTTAGCCGCTAGCTCTGTAGGAGCGAGGTGTGAGAGATCTGCATGAACCGTTGATTTTAATAAACGCATAAAAGACTCATTATTGGATGGATTTTATAAACCGCTAAGCAGTTTAAAGCTGTGGAGTTAGGCGTTGATAATCTGCGATAACTTGCTCGACAAAGGTTTTTTCTGCTTGTTGTGAAGCAGACAATTGCGCTTTTGCTAGCCCTTGAGCGATACGCTGATAGTGCATTAATGTACTTTCAAGGTAGTGATTATCCAGCTGTTGATCAGCGCCCCACATCATAGTGCCAACAGGGCTTATTGGTGTGAGACTCTTACTTGATAAGTGCAGCACTTCGTAAAAGCGTTGGTTCTCTTGCATCAAATGCTCATTGATTAACCCTAAGCCAAGTTGCTGCATTGCCATGCGAACTTTATAAATATGATGTACCGGACATAGAATAAACTCAAGATTATGCTCAGGGTGGCGTTCAACAATCTGTTTGACTAGATCTATGGTTAGATCGCCGCCCACACCAGCAATAATCACTAATTGTCGCTGTTGTTTTTCAGCTAAATTAAGTTGCCCAACATCAGTGCAATGAACTTGCCAGTCACTTTTATCAGATTTAATCGTCGGTTTTGGATAAAACCGTTGCAACTTGTGTTCTAGTTGTTGCATTAAATTTGGCACCACATCGACAAAATGGATCTGTTTAGCCGCGTTACGCTTTAGCAGAGCCGCGCCAAGCAGGCCATGATCACAACAGCAGTCCCAAATATGCTCATAGTCATTGATGATCATCTGGTTAATGTATTGCAGGCGCTGACTAATTTTCAAGGTCGTACTCAATCACAATAAAATAGTCGGCTATTTTAAATGATGCCATAGGTATGCAGTCAATAGCGGCAGCGCCTTGTTTACAGCTGTTGATTAGGATTGCTGCATTTGATCATTGGAAACGATAATAACTCGCTGAATTGAATCATATTCAGGGTCTTGCGCTGAAATAGCACAAGCTAGCATAGCGGCGGCTACTTGTTCTGCTTCTATTGGTCGGTATTGCTGTAATGGACCAACAAATAGCCCTGAGGCAAAACGAAAAGCACCTTTTGCTAAATCTTCTAGCATTCGGCTCTCATTACGTTTACCCAAAAGCAAGCTAGGTTGGAATAACCACAAGCGTTTAGGTGAATCAGCTTGCTGCGTTTCAGCTAGAAGATGGGCTAAAGCTTCTTGGGTTTGACCTTTTATGCGGTTATAAAAAGTTTTCGATTGGCTACTGGCACCTAAAGCGGTGACAACAAAATTTGAGCTGGCTTGGCATTTATCGACAAAATCAATACAGGCGGTTTTATCAACGGCAATAAAAGCTTGTTGGCTGCCAGCTTGCTTGATAGTTGTGCCTAAGCAGCAAAAAGCATGATCTATGCTAAAGGGGAGCTCAAGACTTGAAATTTCGTTTAACTGGTGGCAGGCTAGAAAAGTAATTTTTGTGCTGCTATTTTCATTATATTGAGGCTGCTTTCGACCTATGAGTAAAATGTTTTCATAACAGCCTGTGTCGATAAGTTTTTGTAAAAGTAGTTGACCAATTAGCCCGGTTGCGCCGATGAGTGCAGCGTTCATGTCATAACTCAATATCAATGTTGTCGTTAGCGTAAGTGTAGAGAGCTGGGCGGGGGAATCAAATACTTTAGCGCTTGCAGAGTGCTAAAGCGATAAATTGGCAGCATTAAAGGCTTATGCTTGGTGGCTTAATTCTAAAACAACAGGCCTGTTATGCTGAATGCTACAACAGGCCTGTTAAGTGTTAAGAAGTACTAGTCAATCATCAGTTATCGATGAGCAGCGCTAAGCTTGGCGATCTCAATAATGGTTTGGCTTGCTTGCTCCATAGACTCCAGGCATACATATTCATGTTTACCGTGGAAATTGTGGCCACCAGTGAAGATATTTGGGCAAGGTAGTCCCATGTAAGATAAGCGCGAGCCGTCGGTACCGCCACGAATAGGCTTTACCAATGGCTCAATTTGTAAGTTTTGCATTGCTTGCTTAGCAATATCGATAATATGCGGATGAGGCAGCACTTGTTGCTTCATATTTAAATAAGAATCTTGAATATCAATGCTGAGTTGGCCAATAGTCAGTTCAGCGTTATATTTCTCTACTAGTTCTGCGAGCCAGTTTTTTCTTTGTTGAAATAGATCAAGGTCAAAGTCACGAATAATGTAGGTCAGGGTCGCTTTTTCAGTTACGCCTTCCATGCTCATTAAGTGGAAAAAACCATCGTAGTCACGACTGCATTCCGGTGTATCTTTTAATGGCATTTTGGCATGAAACCTTGCCGCTATGGTTTGCGCATTAACCATAACACCGTAGGCTGTGCCCGGATGACAGTTGTTGCCCGTTGCGGTTATCACAGCAGTTGCGGCATTGAAGTTTTCATATTCAAGTTCACCGAGCTGGCCGCCATCAACAGTGTAAGCCCACTGTGCACCAAAACCTTCAACATCAAAATGATCTGCGCCGCGGCCAATTTCCTCATCAGGAGTAAAGCATAAGCGAATTTTGCCGTGAGGGATCTCAGGATGAGTCAGCAGGTGATGTAGGGCGCAAATAATCTCCGCAATACCGGCTTTATCATCACCGCCTAACAAGCTAGTGCCGTCAGTGGTGATCAGTGTTTGGCCTAAGTATTGATTAAGGCTGCTGAATTGGCTTGGTGAAAGCACTTCTTCTAAACCAAGTTGAATATCTTTGCCATTGTAGTTTTCAATGATTTGCGGGCTTACATTGTCACCACTAAAGTCTGGTGCAGTATCTAAATGCGCTACAAAACCAATGCAAGGGGCATCAGCTACATTGCCAGGTACAGTTCCTGTTAAATAGCCTTTATCAGACAATTTAACTTCTGCAAATCCAAGGCTTATTAGTTCTTGACGCAGGTGTTGGGCGAACGCAAATTGGTTATCTGTACTCGGCACGCTTTGGCTGTTGCCATCAGATTGGGTATTAAAACTGACGTAGCGTAAGAACCGTTCAAGTAGCTGTTGCTTCATAATCGTATTTTCTAAAATAGCAAAAAGTGCTTGGAGTCTAACAAGCCATAAAGTGAATTCATTAGACATCGATCAAGTTTTTCTTAATCGTGTAGCATTTAATTGTCAGGCTGCTTGCTCAGTTATTCGTATCTGCAATCTGCTATTAACTCCGCTTTTGTTTGGTTATATTAAGTAAAGTATTGGCTTAAGAGATTAAGATAAATGGATATAGGTTGGCTGCAGCTAGGCCTATTTATGCTAGTTCTACTGGTACCGTTAGCTATTGGGCGGTATTTTCAGTTAGGGCTAAATCGAGACATGCTATCTGCTGTTATCCGTATGACAGTGCAGCTGATTTTAGTCGGTCTTTATCTGCAATATTTATTTGTCCTAGATAGCATTTGGGTTAACCTCGCTTGGTTATTAGTGATGTTATTAGTCGGCAGTAGTTCTATTATTAGCAAAGCTAAACTGCCCAAAAGAGTCTTATTCCAACCAGTATTTTTGGGACTAGCGTTAGGCTTATTTCCGGTGTTGTGGTTGATGATGGTCTTTTTGTTATCACCCGAGCCTATATATACCGCGCAATATTTAATTCCTACTGCAGGCATGCTGCTCGGCAATTGCTTAAGCGGTAACATTGTTGCGCTGCAAAGGCTATTTGGTGCTTTTAGTGATAGAAAAGCGGAATACCAAGGAGCACTGGCTTTAGGAGCCTCTCCGCGTCAAGCAAGCCTGCCTTTTGTGCAAGCAGCAATGCAGCAATCTTTTGCGCCTATCCTTGCGACTATGGCTACAACTGGGTTGGTGACTTTGCCAGGTATGATGACAGGCCAAATACTCGGAGGCGTGGATCCGTTAATCGCCATAAAATATCAGATAGTTATTTTGGTGGCGATTTTTGTCACTTTATCGGTATCTGTGTCGGTCACCTTGCTCCTCTGCGTTCGCCAAGCTATTGCGCCAACTGGGCGAATTAGAATTGCGTTGCTAAGCGATTAACTTGGTTCAGTGTTTTATCCGCTGAACGTTATGAATACGATCTCACCACGTTTTATTATAAAAGCTGTGTAATCTTTGCTGGAGTAAAGATCGCACTGCTCATTTCTGTTTATTCACTATTACCACAACAAGTTAGTTATTTTCGGCTAACCTTGATAGTGCGCGCCTAGTTTATTGCTACAAGGTTAGTTACCGCACTTCTGCAGTAGCCCATAAGTAAAATCAATCAGCGCTATATCAGCAACTCAACATTGGAAATGGAAGCCTATGTGTAAATCATTAGTACTGTTTATCTGTTTGATGATGCTTAGTTCAAGTCAATTATTCGCTGAGCAGTGGAAGTTTGAAGTGTCACCTTATTTATGGGCTGTTAGCCAGCAAGGACAAACCGGTTATATAGACAGAAATGGCCAGCCAGTAAACGTTGATATTGATATGTCTTTTAGTGAGATTTTTGAAAATCTAGACGGTGCAGTACTCGTGAACTTTCAGGCCGAAAAAGGTAATTGGAACATGTGGGTCGATTTGGTTTATATGAAACTGAAATACGATGCCAAAGTGGATAATGTAAGCGCTGAGCTAACTGCTAAACAAAAGTTATTGGATGTGGTGGCAGCGTACCGTTTTGCGCGCCAAGGTGATATGCATTGGTATAGCTTTATGGGCGTTCGCTTTGTCGATGTGAATAATCAATTAGATGTGCGTATTGTTGATCAACGTTTAACCCCCAACTTTGGTGACAATTGGCTTGACCCTCTGTTTGGCCTTAAAAATAAGTGGGTTATTAACGAAAGCTTTTACTTAAATAGCCGCGCTGAATTGGGCGGATTTGGTGTAGGCTCTGATCTGTCTTGGGCGTTGAACTTTACATTGAATCAAAACCTGAGCGACAACTGGGATTTAAAATACAGCTTCAGATATATCGATCTGGACTACCAAGATAATGATTTTTTATTTGATATGGCATCGAGCGGTTTTGGTGTTGGTGTGACATATCAATTTTGATTGCCTAGGTTAATAACTAAAAAAGCTGCAGCATGAGTATGCCTGCAGCTTTTTTGATTTTATAAATATCGACCTTTGCTTGTGAAAGATTGCTTGTGAACTATCGCACTTAAAGTGCTGGTTAGTTCATGCAATACAGGCTGAAACTAAATCACTAGTTCCATATCAAGCTCGATATCGGTGCAGCCTTTTTTACAGCAAATACCTGAAATACTGTCTTCTTGGCCTTTTACAGGCAGCTTCATTGCAAGTGCTTGGTTGCACACAGGGCACAGAACAGTGTTACCTTTAAAAACGCGTTTGATAAGGTTTTTCTGTTCATTAAAAGATTTTGCTGTGGTGTCATTAATCACCGAGAAATCCATTTTTGCCATAGAGGTTTTGTGCCTTTGTGTTTGCTATGCACAACGAACGTTGTGCCTTAATAATGCGAGTATATCTAGGCTTTAAACGGTAATAAAGCCTTAGTAAGCGCTAAATAGGCATATTTTGATTACGCAAAAACAAAGGTCGGATATGCTGTTTGCTAATTGAGGCGAATTAACGGACTGAGTATACTAGCGCATTGTTATTTTCTGTTGGTCTTGTTACTGCGTAAGAGAGTTAAAAAATGAATGAAGAGCTACCCGTTAGTGGATTAGCTAATGCTGCTGAAGAGGTTAAGCTGGCGGTTGACCTTATCTTTCTTTTAGAGAGTAACAATATCGATACCGATGTTGCCTTAGCCGCTTTAGAAATCGTTAAACAAGACCTACAAGCTAAGCGCTAATAGCAATATTGGCTATCACTTCAATAAATTGACTGCTGCAATCTTTCCGCATTACAGCGTTACTTAACATGGTTTTTCTAAAATGGAATCCTCGATGGCTATTTCGTTACTCGATCTCGTTGCTCCTTTTTGTTTTATTGCGAGTTGGGTTGGCTACACCTACTTTGCTAAACGCAAGGCTAAAACAACGAATTGCATTGCCCGTTGTCTGCATCAACATCGTATTCACTGGATGCATGAGCTTATTGGCCGTGAGGTAAGGGTTGGCGAAGCTGCACTGCTTGCTAACCTTGAACGAAATATTGCTTTCTTTGCATCAACGACCTTACTGGTATTAGCCGGTGTGTTAACCTTGTTTGCCCAAGTTGAGCGCTTAGAAGCGGTGATCGCCACAATCCCTTTTGCAGCAGAGCCAAATCATGCCTTGGTGCAGATGAAGCTCGGCATGTTGACCTTTATCTTTATTATGGCGTTTTTCCAATTTACTTGGTCAATGCGTCAATATGGTTTTTTGAACGTGATGGTTGGTGCTGCGCCGGTTGATAAAGAGGGCAAAAATGACAATTTACGTCGTTATGCTAAGCAGATGGCGACAGTTCAAGATCAAGCTACCCACTCTTATAACTACGGTTTGCGCTCTTATTACTTCTCTATGGCTGCTTTATGCTGGTTCTTCCACCCTATTGCCTTTATCGCTGCCAGTATCTTTGTTGTGGTAACCCTGTACCGCCGCGAATTTAAATCTAAAGCGGTAATCGCGATTACTAAAGGGCAAGAGCTTCTCAAAGAAGAGCGTAGCAAAAAATATAGCTAGCGTTATTGCTTATCTTGCTAGCTCCCGAAAAGAACAAAACAAGCTGCTTATACAGCAGCTTGTTCAATATTTTGCTTATGTAGCATATCTTCAAAAATGGCATTGACGTTAATTTTAGCCTCTAATTTAGATGCCAATAAGTACATACCTGCTAGTTTACGATGGATAAAAATCGCATCGGCAGGTGGTGTATGCCATTTGTCAGCGTTTGAGCTTATCGACATTCCAGCGGCTTTAATTCTCTGAGCTAAATTACTCGCGCCAAAGTCATAGGCTTTTTCCGCGCGCAGAGGTTCGCAAGCTTCATAAAAAATATCCAGTATTAGTGATTTTTGAGCATCATCAATTGCGTCTCTAAAAAAGCCAATTTGTTGCGCTGCATTAGCCATAGCCACGCGGTCATTATTTTTAGCGGCGCACATTAGTGCTTTATATTGCTCAGACAAATGCTGCGGAATTTTTCTGGTCGCACCAAAATCAAGTAAAACAATTTTTTGTTGATCAGCTTGGTATTGAAAGTTGGCAAAATTAGGATCGGTTTGCATTAAGCCAAACTCAAATAGTTCTCTGAAAAATAGCGCGAGCAGTTGACTGGCCACTGTATCGCGTATCGTTTGGGTTTCATTAGCGACAGACTCGATACTTGTTCCATCTATATAATCCATCACTAAAATATCGGTTGTGCATAATGTGGTTATTGGGGCTGGGATAACAAAATGCGGGTCGTCAGCAAGTAGCGTTCGGTAGCTATTGAGCATCTGGAGTTCAATTTGATAATCGGCTTCGCTATGCAGCTGTTTCTTTGCCTCATTTAGTAAGTTATCAAACTGCACATTTTGTGGGACTAACTTAGATAAGCGCAGTAAAGAGGCGACATTATCTATATCGCTATCTATGCTGTTACGGATCCCAGGGTATTGAATTTTTACCGCGAGCTTACTGCCATTTGCTAGGGTTGCTTGATGCACTTGGCCGATTGATGCCGCGGCAAAAGGGCGCAGTTCAAAATGGGCAAAAGGTGCTAACCAGTCTTCGCCCCAGTTACATTTTAAGATATCGATGAGCTGCTTATGAGGCATCACTTTCGCTTCTGCACGTAGCTTAGATAACAGCTCGCTTAATTCCTTTGGCATTAACTCACCGGAGTCCATCGACAACATTTGGCCGACTTTCATCGCCGCGCCGCGCATCTGTGACAGTTTGTCAGCAACATGAGTTATATTTTGAGGAGTTAACACTAAATCTTGCAGTTTAGGTGCTTGGCCTTGGCTGAGTTTTTTCGCGCCTTCAAACAGTACATTTCCGGCAACACGAGAGGCCAAACCGCCCAAAGAAGATAATCGCGACAGGCGGCTGGCTGGTACTTTTGCAGTTTGGGAGCTTTTCATTTTATAACCTCATATGAAACCAAGTTACTGACTATGTTTTATTTAATGACAGTTATCAATACGCCATAAAATCAATAAAGATCAAGCAAAGCAGGCATAAGAACACTTAGAAAAAATCGCTACTAAATAAGATTTGTTTTGGGTTATAGATTAATTGGTTCTTGGTGTGGTGCTGTTTATCCTATAGTATTGCCGGCTATTTTTAGATACGGATAAGGTCTGAGTTTTGCACACTATTGAGCAGTTAATGTCGGGACAATTACAAGGCTGTAAGCGCCTACAAATTGCAGCAGGTTTAACCGAGTTTCCTCAAGCCATTTTTAACTTGGCTGATAGCCTTGAAGTTCTCGATTTATCTGACAATAACTTAAGTGAACTGCCTGATGATTTAGACCAGCTAACTCAGCTAAAAATTCTATTTTTAACTAATAATAACTTTGATTCAGTGCCGTCGGTACTGGCTCGTTGCCCTAAGCTTGAAATGATTAGCTTTAAATCTAATAAGCTAACATCGGTGCCTGAGCAGTCATTACCAGAGCAAACGCGCTGGCTTATTTTGACTGACAATCAAATCGAGTCTTTACCTGAAGACATGGGGCGTTTGTATCGACTACAAAAGTTAGCTCTTGCTGGCAACAAGTTAACTTCTTTGCCAGACAGCATGGCGGATTGTAAGCAGTTAGGCCTAGCTCGCCTGTCTGCTAATGCGATGACTAGTTTGCCAAATTGGTTGTTTCAATTGCCAAAGCTTAGCTGGCTTGCCATTGATGGCAATCCTATTGCTAACGCAGGTTCTTCTGGGATTAAAGCGATTACCAAAGATGCCACAGTTGCAAGTGTTAGCTCTGAGGCCATTGAACTACAACAAGTGATTGGTCAAGGCGCATCAGGTGTGATTTATCGTGCTCAATGGCTGACTCAACCTGCTGAATTAGCCGGGACAAGTCTTGATATCGCCGTAAAAGTTTTCAAAGGTGAGGTGACCAGCGATGGTTTCCCTGAAAACGAGTTGGCAAATTGCTTACAGGCTGGGCAGCACCCCAATCTAATTAAGGTTATTGCGCAGATTAATGAAGCGGATAAAGCGGCATTGGTGATGGAGCTCATACCTAATCAATATCAGAATTTAGGTTTACCACCATCATTAGAAACTTGTACCAGAGATACTTTTTCAGCCGAAACTCAATTTGAACTGCTGACCATTTTAAAAATGGTTGCGCAGATGGCATCAGGCCTGAAGCATTTACACCAAAACCAAGTCAGCCATGGTGATATTTATGCTCATAACACTATGTATAACGCTAATGCAGATATTTTGTTTGGAGACTTTGGCGCAGCAACTAATTTGAGTTTATTGCCACAATTACAAAGAGAAGCAATGGAAGGCATTGAAGTGAGTGCGTTAGGTTGCTTTATTGAAGATCTTATTCGTCACTGCTTAGTGACGACTGAAAAAGCGCAGTATTTGGCAGGTGAACAAGCTACGCAAGTATTAGCTAAATTAAATGCATTAGCTGCCGATTGCGTGCAGCCTAATGTAGCACTGCGCCCGCGCTTTGAAGAGATTGAACAGTTAATACAGCAATATATTTGCCAGTTAACCTCTGAAACAGAACTCACCATTTAATTGCTATTTAAGCTTGATAAAAATGCCGCTAACGAACATGTAGCGGCATTTTTTATAGGTAAAACACATCAATCTTTTCTCGCTTTGTGTTGGTTGTGGCTGCGGGAAGCTGGCCTCGGTCTGTGAGTCTGTTTTTGAGAGCTTTTATGTTTTTGTGTATTGGAAGCTCTATGCTCTTGCCTATGTGTTTTAGTTGTTTTATAAGGCGTTTTATGCTGCTGAACGCTATGTGGCTTGTTTACTCGCGACCTTTTGCTGTGCTGGTTAAATTGCGTGTTTTGTGATTGTTTATATGACTTTTGGTTTAGCCTAGTATTTGCGTGTAGCTTACTATGCAACTGTTGCTCACGTTTACGCTGCACTTTATCTCGTGTATTGGGACTTATAGCCTTGTTTGATACGCGGATAGGGTGATGACTTTTATATTTATGTCTTAAAGCGCCATTACTGTATGCCACGCCGCGTCTGTGATGTGGCTTATGTGCCCAACGTTTTGAGCCATGACTAGTGACAATTCGGCCGCGGTGACGGTATCTGTGTGAGTTATGGTGATGCACTACAACCACATGGCGCTTATGCCAATGGAACGCGCTAAAGTAATAGTTAAAGCTAATGTGCACGCCGGCGCGCCAATAAAAATGGCCATAACTTGGTCTGACATATCCTGGGTAAACCGCCCAATACACTGGCGGGTAGCGATACCAACGCCAATAACCGTAAACTGTTCTTGGGTCGTAGTAGGGCACGTAAACAATTTCTTTGCGTACCGGCTCAATAATGATCTGATTACTCACACGAGTGACTTGCATGTTTTCCATCTGCTCAAGGCTATTGGCATTGTCAGCCTCCAGCCTCAACATTTGAATACTGGCAAGCACTTGAGCTTCATCTTGTAAAAAAGCGTCACCCAATGACTGGGTCCAATCAAGATCTTCACTGAGTTTTTGCAGTACATTGGGAAACGCAATCAGCGCAACCACACTTGGGTCCCAATCTTTATCCTGTGCTCTATCGATTTGTTTTTGGGTCGATAAGTGCTGTTTTGATTGTTGCCAACGATGTGCTTGAACCACTTCAAGCGGGTAGGTAGCGGCAATCAGAATATGGGTCAATAAACTATCGGGATAAAGGGCGATCGGTGCCAGCATCTGTGCAAGTTGTCCCTCACTATATTGAGTTTGCTCAAGCTGGTTTTGCTCGGCGTTGACGGCAGTCACTGGCATTATCAAAGGCATAGCGATAACAAGTGACAGGTAACACCATTTTTTGAGTGTGTTCATGTGAACTCCCGACCTTTTTATACGTTAGCAGCAGTATAAAAAGGCCAAGATGAACAGAAGCTGAAAGCCTAAAATGACACGAAAAGTGATATCAATTAGTTTGCCAAAAACGTTCTGAGTAGAGCTACTCTTATACTAATTGGTACCAGTATTAAACCGCAAAGATAAGCTGAAACTTAGCACCGCCGAGCGCTGTTGAGCGGCTAACAGTTAGTTGGCCTTGATAGCTATCAACTAAGTCGCGCACAATCGCCAGGCCTATGCCGTGACCTTGCTGATAAGTGTCGGCACGAGTGCCACGTTCAAATATTTGTGTATGCAGTGCTTCGTCTATTCCCATGCCGTCATCTTCAATGGTAATAATAAGCTGAGCCTGCTCTGTTTTTACCTGAAGCAACACTTGGGCGTTTGCCGCTTTACAGGCGTTATCTAACAGGTTGCCAAGGATCTCGGTTAAGTCGCTCGCATCACCCTTGAAAACCGCATTTCTATCAACATCTTCAGTGATGGTTATCCTTGGCTGGCAGTATATTTTTGGCAGGTTACGAACCAGCTTGTCTGACACTTCAACCACAGCAACACCCAAGTGCCACGCTGAACCTGCAGCGGACTGAGCGCGTTTAAGCTGGTGGCCGATAATGCGGTTGATTTGGTTAACTTGTTCAAACGACTGTGGGCTTAAGTCTTTTTGACTTTGAATAACCGCTAAAGGTGTTTTTAAACTGTGGGCGAGATCGGCTAAGGCATTTCGATAACGTTTACGCTGATTTTGCTCTGTAATGAGCAAGGTATTCAGTTGCTTTGCCACAGCGTTAAGTTCGGTTGGGTAGTGCTCGTCTAATTGCTTAGCATGGCCGTTTTCAATAGCGGTTAATTCACGTTGCAACCGAGTCAATGGTTTTAACGTCCACCATAGCCACAATAATTGAATCGAGAGTAGAGCGGTCATTAAAATCAGTAACCAGCGCCAAAGCTGCTGATTAAATGCCTCTACCTGCAGCTGATAATCGCTTTGGTCTTTGATGATATAAACGGTAAAGGGAAAGCGTGTGAGCTGCGGCTGCCCCAGTTTGTTGAGCCGCTCCGTTTCAAAGCTGGCACTAAAGCCGTAAACCAAGTGCGGTTCACCGTTAAGCATAATCTCACTAAACTGGCCTTGGCCTTTTTCTGGTTGTGGAAACATCGCTGCGGTATGAACCGCAGTCGTAATCGCAGCTGACAAATCGATACCAAGTAGAGAGTTTGAGCGCCATGCAACTTTGCGGGCACTGTTGTTTGACGGATTGGTTTGCTGTACGAGTGTTGTAGGCTGATTCTCGACAGCCTTGCTTTCGATAGCGTTATTTTCGACAAGTTTGGCCGCCGTTGTATCAGTAGCCAGAGGCGCGCTTGGTTTTACAGGAACCGTGATTAGCGCATATAAACCGGATTGAATCACATTGAACTGATTTTCTAACAGTACTTCAGGCATTAATAGCTGTTGGTTATCGACTTCGGTCACCGCTAAAATCGAATAAACATAGGCTTTGAGTTCTTTGACTGAGGCGCTTTTGACTTGCAGTTTAAACGCATCATTTAGGGTGACTCCAACAATGGGTAATAACACTAACACCAGCAGCATCGCACTGATTATAAGGCGCGCCTTTAATGAATGCATAAGTAGAGGCAAACGCTTAATCCGATGCATTGGTTAACTGCTGTGATTGCTTAGAGAGACAAGGCGATAGCCTTGACCACGAAGAGTTTCAATCAGGCCGAGCTGATTGTCTGGGTCGAGTTTTTTGCGCAAACGCCGAATAAATACCTCAATCACGTTTGAATCTAAATCAAAATCTTGATCGTAAATATGCTCTGTTAGTACGGTTTTTGATTTCACTTCACCGATATGCAGCATTAAGTATTCAAACAGTTTGTATTCAGAGCCACTTAAATTAATGGCTTGTCCCGACTTAGTTAGCTCAAGGCTGCTGGTGTTTAAGCTAAATGGGCCATTGGTAATAATAGGGCTGGCTTTGCCGGCAGAGCGGCGGATAAGTGCTTTTAGGCGCGCAACTAATTCTTGTGGATGAAACGGCTTAGTCAGGTAGTCATCAGCGCCTGCATCTAAGCCTGCAACTTTATCTTGCCAGCTATCACGGGCGGTTAAAATAAGAATAGGAAAACCAATCTCAAGCGCTCTTAACTGGGTAATAAGCGCGATACCATCAAGCTTAGGCAGACCAACATCAATAATCGCAGCATCGTAGTTATATTCGCGGCCTTGAAACAGACCAATTTCTCCGTCATCGGCGGTATCGACTGTGTAATTAGCATCAATAAGGTGCTGTTTTAGATTAGACTGCAGCTCTAAATCATCTTCAACTAATAACAATCTCATGCTCTGGCTCCTTGTTGTGCGGTGTGTTAATAGGGCTTTATCTGCAATAACCTTTAGTTAGTTGCGAGAAACACGACCTGTTTTGGCATCGACTTTGACATAAAACACCACCCCGTCATTCGACAGTAGCTTTACGCTATAACCAGGATTGCCATTAACCCGACTAGACTGCACTTTTAGCACTTTGCCGCGGTACTGACGTTTCGCCAACTGTACAGCCTGCTCTTTACTGTTGACCTTTAATTTTTGCTGCTGTTTGTTTGCATTCATTGCCACTGCTGACAGCGCAGTATAACCATGCACACTAGCCGCCATGACAGGGGAGGCTGTGCAAAGTGAAAGTGCGACCAAGATAGTAAATAAAGCAGTTTTCATTAACGCTACCAAAGAGTTGAGATACAGCCAGTTTAAAAGATCCTATTCGATTAGTCATTAGCTTGACCTATGCTAAAGCCAAGGCTTAGATATGACTCAGATATGCCAAGGTCTAGATAAGTATAAGGCGAGAACTATCCTGTCGATGCCAAGTTAGGCCATAGATATACATAAGGTTAGATGAACATTCGCTGAATGCGGTTAGTTCGGTTGTAGGTAGTTTATGGAGTGAGCTTTGAGGTCGCACAGAAAAGGCAACGGCTCATAGTTGAACCTTAATACAAGTTCACCTGTCACTACTTCTGTGGGACGCTATAAAGCCATCCTTGGCCGCTCTGCGGTTTCCAATAACATCCCTGTTAAACAGCCAGTTTGGCATCCTGCCTCTCGTTCGAGGAGTATCTCTTTGAAATACCTCACACTGAAACCGAAGCCCACAGCCTCAGCGACATCTGAATATTCAGTTCAAGAGTTAATTAGCTACGACCCCTTTATACCTTTTCAGCGAGCCATTTTGGCAAGATAAAATCATAAGTTACTGGATGAACAGGAACTCTGTTTCCTTCCATAATACCAATCACCTCATTACGCAGACGTTCTACTACATCAGCTTCAGAAAAACCAGTCAGTTGGAGCAGCAACTGCTGATCCGGCTGGAACTCAAACAGCTCTGCCAACTCTTCTAAATCACTCAGTAACCGATCAAGCTTGAGGGCAGATAATCCCAGATGATACTTATGGGATTTGTTGATAAAGGCATTGCGAATAAACTCTGCCGCACACAGGCGCACAAAGTAGTCCTTATAATCATCTGACGTAAAGCGGGCGATAAATGATGCGGGTGGTTGCTTGGGAGGCTTATTTGATCCGACCATAGCCAGCAAACGCCCTGAAATGTTGGCAGCATAAAGCAAAGCCAACTGCTCGCTATCAGGATATTTTCGGGCAAACAGTTCCTTAGGTTTGTCAAAACTTAAGCCGTAACCCCGATCTGAGGTTGCATAAGCATCACAATATAGGTCGATATATTCGGGGCCTATAGCAATTAAAGCTGTCACAGGGTCTTTGATCAACTGGACTTCTGGAGCACTTTGTAGCGCAAAACTACAGCCGCCATAAAAATTGTATGCAGCAACTTTTTTGATATAGGCAACCAGTAAAGGTCGCAGTTCATCATGGGTAGCTAGCGCATCGTAAAATGCAGCTTTACACACTTTCTGCTTACCCAGAGACCCCCCTTGCTCATCTACACCTGCATAGGTGTAGTCCCGGAATTGATGCCATTCGTGCTCATCCCCTGCTAGGTTAATATCATCTGTTAGGGCCAGTATGCCTGCCCGCAGTGATTCAGGATCTGAGGGTGAGAAACTGATGGTCAATTTATGTTTGTTCAATTCATTTATCCTTCAACAGATGGAAGCCTGTTGGCCCACAGCAGTACCAAAACGACGCAATCAAATGCTAAATCTAACAGAACCATACATATAAGTCGGTGAGCAGAGTCAGAAGAAACGGATGAAGCCATTTCCAATTACCTAGTATTTCGGAAGGGAAGCACCATGGATAGCGGGGACACTTTTACGAACTGACGTCTGGGAGAGCTGCTTGGCAATGGCCGTTTATCTGCAACTTATCTTACATGGGCTTGTAGTTAAGAAGGGGGGCTTGGTAGTGCTCTCAGATGTTTCAAACTCATTGCCGGACAAAATTCGTTAGAGTATCAGGTCTGTCAGGTCTGTCAGGAGTGACTTAGATGAGGCAAAGTATTTAAATTTATCTAATTGGCTCCGACCCCTTTATGTGAGTTCAGCTATCTTTTTTGTGGCATTTCCAAACCTTGAAAATACTTTTTCTACAACTGACGCCCATGGTTCTGCGCCCGGAACAAGTTTAGCGACACTAAATAAGCTTGAATATGCAACTAACTCTTTTGCGGCTTTTAGCGCTATCTCAGAGCTGTCATTTATGCTTAATTGAGAAGAGAATTGTAATAAAAAGTCTTGAATAAGAGATTCAGGCTTGCCAGCTAACCAAGGGTTATACTCTATTATAATTGGTGCAACGTCTTTTTCATTTAAAGCGCTTTTAACAAGGTTTATTACCGAGGTTTTTCCATAACCCCATTCGCCTTCAAGTGAAACAGTTAAGCAATCCTCATCGTGCTTTAACAGTAAAACTTCAGATAAATGATTTGAAAACCCATGTCTATTCAGTAAATCTGGATCATTTTGACCACCCGTAATTGGTTGATCGTTGTGGTATTTACCCATTTATACATTCCAATTGTAATCACGAGATTTGATGAAATTGCTAACAGTATATTAGGCTGAATTCCTAATAAGAACGGTCTTAATCAGAACAGGTCGCCAATACTTTAATCACTCGAGACTAACAGTAAATCAGATTATTAACAATGAGTTATAACATAGGAAGAACTGAATCCCTGTTTCTTTTCCTAAGTGAAACGAAGAACCTCCGACATTGCATAAAGTGCAATGTTCACGCAGAAAGATAAGTCACTAGGTTTCGGCCTATATGATAATTCCGGGGCAGGTCTTGTATCTTGCGTCTCGCATTAGCTTTTATAAGCACAAAGCTTTAATTGTGCTATTTACCACTTTGATCAGTGAAAATGATTTTGGGGCAGGAAATTGGTTAGAGTCAAAGCTCTTAGAGTGATTAGTCTCATTAGGGAATTTATGGCAAGTAGATATATGTTAACGCCCACTTAAAGGTAAGCAATGCGATGTTTCCGCACGCCACCTTAATCACTAAAATCAACGCATAGTAAAAATACTATACGTTGCGAATCCGTCTTGAAGCGTTTTTATGCGTCTTGAAACCATGCGAGATTTTAGAGTTTAAGCGGCTAGCAGTAGAGCCAGCCGCACTATTGGATGTTAAAGCACGATGACTCAACATTGTTTAGTCATCAGCCAACCACTTATACAACCCATAAGCAGCAACTCCTACAGCTACAGGCGCAGCGGCTGTTACAACCAAACCAGCAGCCATTCCGCCACCAACGGCGCTACCAACTGCAGCTAAACCTGAAGTGATTCCAGCAGCCCCTAAACCTCCAACGCTCCCTGCCACTGCTACCGTACCAACAGAGCCTGCCACACCAGCTACGCCTCCCGCAGCACCTGCAGCCTTTGCTTTATCTTCCTTATCCATCATTTTCACCTATCCCCTATTTATCAAGGTGCAGAATGCTCGGGGACAGAAGCACCCCACACACCATTATTTTTTAGCGATAACAAAAACAGAAGAAGCATAACGCCAAATTAAGGTGTGAACAACGCTGACATCTTAGCTAAGCTATTGTGCCATAAACACTAAACTGGCTTTAGGTGAAAGCGCCGAGCGTTGTGAATCACTCTTAAATTTCTTGTTAGCTTACAATTCTACAGACATAATATCCCAAGTTTGTACGTCAGGTTCACACCTGAATACCTTACAGCTAAATGACTTCAAGAAATCGAGATTATCCTTAGCAAGTTGTTCATTTACCCCCTCTTCGATACGAGCAACATTACGATATACATTAGCTCCAAGGTAGATTTCCTTAATACCTGACTCTGGGATTTTGTAACAGAACAGTGGTTGTCCTAAATAATTATTTCTAACCTTATTCCATCTGCCATCACTTGTTAGAAGCTGAGTTTCGGTAGAGTGGTAACTAAACTTAAAATTGGTGAGGCTTTTAATGACACGAACTTCTTCTTCATAGCCCCACTCTAATGATTTATATAGAAATGCTTGCTTTAAATAGTTCTTAATCTCAGCACTGAAAACCATAGAAGATCGCAGTTCATCTAGGTGTCTTTGGGATGGAACACCATTTAAGTTTTTGTTTTTTGTGCTGACATAAATTATCTCACCTAATTGAGCAGGAATTATAAATTCTTCATTTGAAATAAGCCCACATTCTTCTGCGTCTATACCAATTACAACTCCTCTATGGCTATCGCCATAGTGCGACCACATTAAAGAATTGAGAGGATTTCTCGTCAACGATGAAACTGCATATTCCCGTGAAAAATGCCCCTTAAAAACTCGAACTGCATTACGTGGTGAAATACTACCTGTGTCAGAAAAACCAAAATTAGTTCCCTCAAACGGGTCATTTAGGTCTTCTAAAGCAGAAAAACCGAGCGAAAGATTCCTAAGCATAAGGATTGCTGAGTTAAAAGACATATATTTATAAAGCATCATACTATTACTACTCGGTTGATATTTTCACTTGTAAACTAATGTCTTAGAATTCGTGCGTTGCACACTTACTTAATAAACCTATTATTTAAAACTCACTAAAGTAAAGCTGTTGATTTATAAACACTATATCAGGGAAGCTCTGAATAAACGAGCACCAAAAATTGAAAAATGAGCACTGATATTGAGGTCTTATCGAAAGCAATCAGTAACTGTCATTTATCGATTAGTAAAAGTAGGTCTACAGGCCTGTCACTGTGTTGAACTACCTATCATTTGAAACACATTTTGGGGCATTTCCTAGTTAGAAATCCAAACTCTACAACCTAATGAGTACACCAACTACCCAGTGTAGATACGGCTGCGGGCTTCGGTTTCAGGGATGAAACCGCAGAGCGTATAGGGACATATTTACAGCGTCTCGCAGCAGTGTCTGCACATACGGTCGTTCCTTCACATCCATGTGATCACGATATTCAGACATCCTGTCCAGCACCCGCTGCAAGCGATTGATAACTCTATAGCATCAATTTAAAACTCACTGCCAAATAACACCGAACCAAACAAAATGTAACCAAGCTTCATTCCAAGGTTAGCCAATTTTGACGTTCAGCTTGTGTTCACACTCAGTGGACTCTAATGGCCTCATTAAGCAAGTTTTTCGAGGTGAAGATGAACACAAAACAAAATCATAAGCTCCACACGGCTAAAAAAAAGAACAGGTTAATGCGAGCGCTGAATGTTGGCTTATTAACATTATCAATGGGAGCCGTTCTGCCAGCGAGTGCTAATTCGGATATAAGTCTGCTTTCGCAACCGCAAAGCATCTCAGTTGCGCAAACAGTTAGCAGCGGTGGGCAAAGTGCGCAAGCGGCTCAATATGGCAATGCTTTATCTGAGCAACAAATCAGTAAGCTTGAGCAGCAAAGGCTTCTGCAAGCTAAAGAGCTTGACGGCAACGAGGCGCTGCCTGCAAAACTCACTCGTGAGCAGATTATGCAAACCCATATTGATAAGGCATTAAAGACTCAACAGCTTGCTGAGAAAAATAATGCCAATCTGCTGTTTGCTAATGGCGTCTATCGAGATTTTTATATTTATGATGCTTATAGCCGTTTATTTGTCGATAACGATTACGACGGTTTTTATCAAACCTTTAGTGTGACTTTTGATGCCGATGTTGAAGGCTACTACGCTAATGAGCGAGCAAAGGTATTTGCGGAGCTTTACTTGAGCCGTAATGGCGGCCCTTGGGAGCATTATTACACTACCGATGTGTTCACTATTTTTGGCAATGCAACCGATGACGACTTTGAGGTATTAACCACCTTAGATTTGGGTTACCGCACAGATCATTATGATGTCTTGATTGATTTATATGAAGTGGGTTATGGCGACATAGTGGCGACGGTAAGCTCAAATGATTTCGATAGTCTGTACGCGTTGCCGTTAGAAAGCAGTGACAGAGATGATATCTATATTGATGAAGACTACCACGCTGGCAGCTTGTCGCTCCCTTTGATGACAATGTTATTGCTGTTGCTCGGGTTAAAGTTGAGGCGCACTAGAAAAATTAACCGTTGACCTTATTTGAGTGGCGGGCAAAAATTATGCATCTGATTTGAGCATAACCAAGGTAGCACACATGGAATTAGCTAACCCTATATCGCCAATCACTCAGGTTACAATTAAGCCAACGAATGCCGATACGGTCTTGTGGATGTGGGAGCATTTAGTGCCTTTTTCTGCAGCTCCTACTAGCTTACAAGGCGAGATTATTAGAGTGTTAGAGTTATTAGCTTGGGAGGCCCAAGCTAATAGTAATTTAAACTGGGATGACAGTTTTGATGAAATGCTGATCTTCTTAAGAAAAGCATTTCTCTCAGCTGAGTTTCCGTTAGCACAACACTTTAGTATTGAAACTAGACTTTCTATAGAGGCTGACATCAATCGCTTAGCTAATTTTGTCCTGCCAACAGAGCTAGACAGCCGTATTTTCAGTGAAGAACAACCCTACATTAAAGATGATCTTTATGACCGCTTGTCGGGGCATTTAGTTGATTATTGCCGCGCTTATCCGCAAATTATTTCCTACCACAATGTCAGTGGTTAATCTTTTAAGGCGTTAATGCTCTGCAGTGATTGCTTGCATTTTGGGTCTAGGAGATGCAATCAATCGCTCTCACATCCGCTAGATTTTTGCTCTACCTCTATCTTCAAACTAGTTGAAGATAGAAGTCTTAAGTATAGGTGTTTGTAATTATCGAGAGTGATCTAAGTCACGTATCTTATTGCTTTGTAAAGACTAGTTGTAAATTTACATTGTAAACAATTTAAATAAAATCAAACAAAAACAATCACAAGCAAAATGCAAATGTATCAACGTTGAAACAGGTGTTGCTTTGCTAATGAGAATCGTTATCATCCTGCCGCATAATACTAAGGTGGGGTTAATTGATGAAACATTTTCGCTATTCAATGTTAGCAATTGCATGCGCATCAACATTTTTACCAGCGATGGCTTACGCAGAAGAAGCAGAGCAGGGACTAGATAATGTAGAGCGTATTACGGTCTATGGTCGCCAGAATCAGGTGGTGATGAATTCAGGTTTGGCGACTAAATCAGATATGTCGCTAATGGAGACACCAGCTGCAGTCGTGGTGGTCGATCAAGAGCTTATTCAAGCGCAGGCAGTCACTAACCTGCAAGATCTCGTGCGTAATATCAGTGGTGTAACTCAAGCGGGTAATAACTATGGCATCGGCGATAACTTAGTGATCCGTGGTTTAGGCGCTAACTACACCTACGATGGCATGTATGGTGGTGCGGGCTTAGGCAATACCTTTAATCCGACGCGCTCATTAACCAACGTTGAATCAGTTGAAGTGCTAAAAGGTCCAGCAACAGGACTTTATGGCATGGGCAGCGCTGGTGGTGTGATTAACTTAATTGAAAAGAAACCACAGTTTGAGGCTAGCCACAGTTTTACTGCTGAAGTCGGCCAGTGGGATACTTATTCACTTGAAGTTGATAGCACGGCGGCCATTACCGATGATTTGGCTTACCGCGTTGTGGCTAAATCGGCGCGTAGCGATGGTTACCGTGATATTGGTACAGATCGTGATGAAATCTATACCTCACTTAAATATATGGTCAACGATAGCCAAGATCTGACTTTTGCAGCTACCTATATCAAAGATGCCATCGCTGTAGACTCAATTGGTCATCCTATCCGTATTTTCAATGCTGAATCTGTTGGTGGTAAAACCGCAGGTGAAGTGACGTGGGAAGATCTGATTAATGATCCGAATAACAAGGGCATTCAGCTAACAGAAGCTCAGCGCAAACAGCTTGCTGATTCGTTGGCATCAAGCGATGGTTTAACCCCTTATGCATTTGGTCATGCAGGGATTATCTCGCCAATGGCGAAAGATAACGAAGGCGAAGAGCTGCGCTTTAAGTTAACTCACAATATCTATTTCAGCGATAACCTATTTTTGAATCAGCAGCTGCAATACCGTGATTACACGTCAGGTTTTGCCCGCCAAACCGGTGCCTACAACTATGTATATTGGGATCGACGTGGCGTAATTAATGCCGATCCACGTGCTCCGCTAGTAGAAGACGATGTACTTTATCCATTTGCGGCGCGTCGTCAAGAGTATCGAAAAGTAGATGCCGATGAGTCATCTTGGCAGTACTTTGCCGATCTTCGCTATGACTTCCAAATCGGTGATATCGACAATGAATTATTGATTAATGCTAACTATGAAGACAGAACCATTGCATTTAAACAATACTCAATTTATGACGCAGATAAAGTCATCAAAGACAAAGCTGGCAATACAATTTACCAAGGTAGTCTGCCGTATATTTACGACATTCGTAATCCAAACTGGGGTGAGGGCAGCTTTGAAGATTATGACCCGCTGCTGACCAGTAACTATGATAAAACGGTAAGTGCTTGGGGTGTTGGTGTACAACATGTAGGTTATTTAGGTTATGGGTTTACCTCGCGCATTGGCGTGGCGTTTAACCAAATTAAGCAAACCTATGAGCATTTAGGTGTCGATCCACGTTACAGCTCAAGCCGAGCTGCGCCAACGCCAGAGGCGGATACCACAGATGATGGTATTACCTACAACCTAGGCTTAACTTATATGCCAACTGACGATCTATCGTTCTTTGTTAACCACTCTAAAGGTCGTACTGCTTATAGCATTTTAGGTAGCATTGCCGGTAATGATACCGATAGAGATGACAGCGAGTCTGTCAGTGATGACTTAGGGATGCGCTTTAAAGCTTTCGATGACCAAATGTTGGCATCATTAGTATTGTTTAAGAGCTCACGTACTAATTTGCAATACACTAATCCAGATTACGATGAAGGCGTTTCAGGGCCAAGCGTGCCTAAGTACTACTACAACGGTAGTGAAGAAACCACGGGTGTTGAGTTCGACATGAACGCCCATCTTTCAGATCAGTGGATGGTTAACGTTAATGCGGTTTATCAAGATGCCCGTGATAAGAAAGATCCGACTCGCTCAAGTTACGATACACGCCAAAAAGGTGTGCCTTATGTAACAGCAAGTGCATGGGTGACTTATGGCGCAGACTGGTTCTCGCTTGCAAGCCCTATCAATATCAGCCTTGGTGCTAATTATGTTGATGAGCGCAGCACTAACTCAACCTCATTTGGTATTCCTGACGGTTATGTACCAAGCTACACTGTACTAGATACGGCTATTAGCTATGATGTTGATGACTGGAAATTACAGTTAAACGTTAATAACTTATTTAACGAAGAGTATTACAGTAAAGCTATGTTCTTAGGTGGTATGCCGGGTGAAGAGCGTAATGCTAAGCTGACCTTAACTTACCGTTTATAGATGGTTGTTGGCTGTTAGCAAGGATGGTGACAGCGATATAACTGAATAAAAAATGCAGCCATTTGGCTGCATTTTTTATGTTTTAACTAAAACTTACCGAGCTTAGAATTGGTAGTTCACGCTTACATTGAAGTAGCGACCCGGCTGAGTGAAGTCTTCTTTGTCTAGGTTCATGCTGGCACCAAGTAAGAAAACTGATTGACCTGCAACGTCGGCGTAGTCGATATACTCTTTATCGAACAGGTTATAAACACCCGCTCTTAGCTTCCAGTTATCGTCAATACGTAGGCCAAAGGTTAGGTCCATTACCGCATAACCGCTGGTGCCGTATACTTCATTGAACTGTTCTTTTGGAATACAAATGCCCATGGCACAGATATCTTCTTGAGCAAGTTCAATATCGTTAGTGCGGCTCATATGGTCGGCCCAGCGCACAACTGCGCCAAAGTCAGCTTCCATATCGGCTATATCGGTATACCAATTAGCGCCGGCGTTACCTTTTAGCGGGCTCACACTGTTGAGGTAATCGCCATTTTCATCTTCACCATAGGTGTAAGAAATGTTACCCCAAAGCTCAATGCTATCAGTTAGCCAATGGTTAATTTGCGCTTCAGCACCGTACAAAATCACTTCATCGCGGTTGTAGTATTGGTACTTGAACTCCATTGGCACCATTACTGGAGGCCAGCCTGGAGAAATGCTTGGCGGAGTAAAGCTTACATACTGCCAGTCAATAAAATCTTTTGCCTGAGTATAGAAAGCGGTTAGCTCGTAGTTAGTGTCGCTGTGGTTACCGCGAACGCCAATTTCCCAAGTATGTGATTGTTCTGATTCTAAGTCATAGTTTGCTTGAATAAGTACATCAGTCATCGAGCCGGCATCGACTTCTAACTCACCCCATTTTTGATCAGGGGTTGGCATCTTGTAGCCGTAGGCGTATTGACCGTACACACTCACTGAATCAGATAATTGGTAGACTAAGCCCAATTTTGGTGACCAGAAACTGTCACTCATAGATTGGAAATCGGCTGGATCTTTACCTGCATCAATCGCTTGCTGCTGATCTGGGGTGTTATCGAAATAGTCATAACGTAGACCGGCGATCAAGTTTAAATCACCATCAAGCAAGGTCACATCGTCTTGCACAAAAACACCTAGACGCTGACTGTCTGTGGTCGCAAAGGTAAACGGTGTTGTAGTGTCGCCTGTAATTGGGTCATTCACTTCACGATGGCGAGACATAGTTGAAAACTCATAGTCCAAGCCATAGGTAATTTGATGACCATAGCTATCACCACCAATATATTTACTAAAGGTACTGTTGATACCAATGCGCTCATCTTCAAAGCTGTAATCGCGAATTTCATTTAAACCATATAGATCTTCTGGCTTAGCTTTGATGGTGCCAAAGTAATCTCTGTGCTCTAACTGCTCAGTTTTACCAAAGTAAGCGGTAACAGTAAGTGAGTCATGCATTTGGGTTGGCTTGCTTGAAACCAGTTGTAATGCACCATTGATAACTTGGGTGTCACGATTGGTATCGATGTTTTCATCTAGTGCACCTGTCTTATCGTCAAACTCGTATTCCCAGCGCTTAAGCGTTTGCTCTAGGTAATCTAACGTTAGCTGCACTGAGGTGTAGTCATTGAAGTGATATTTGCTTTTAAATAATACGCTGTCTTGTACTAGATCACTGTCAGGCTGTGTATCGTAGTAGTTAGGAAGCTCTTCACCTGTGCGATGTTGGTAGGTTAATAGGTTTTCAAAACCATTATAGGCTGCCGCACTGGTAAAGCCGGCGCTGTATTCGTTGTTGATCCCGCTATAACCCGTATTAAGCGATACGTAATAATCATCGCCCATTAGGTAGTCGCTGGCGTCTTTAGTACGCATTACTACTACGCCACCTAATGCATCTGAACCGTACATAGTTGAAGCCGCTGCTTTTACTACTTCAACTTGCTTTAAGCTTTGTACTTCAGTTAAACCACGGCCGGTACCTTCTGCGCCAGGACCAAGTGGTGAAGCGTATTGGTTGTTAACGCGCACGCCGTCTTTAACCATCATGACTCGGTTGCCGCCAATCCCGCGAATGGTCACAGAAGTCGGTTTACCTGCACCGCCTTTTACGGCAACTGCAGATTCATTTCTGAATAAGCTACCAAAGTCATTACTCATGCTTTTTTCAATGGCGTCTTCATCAATCACCATGATTGAGCCAGCAACTTGTTCAATTTCTTGTTCCATACGCGAACCTGAAATAACAATCACCTCCTGCACTTTGGCATTGGCTTGCTGGTTTGATTGAGCATCTACCTTGGCCTCTTGAGCCTGAGCATTGAGCGCTGTACTTACGGCAATCGCCAGTACACTAACTTTGAGCTTGTTCATTAAGCACCTTAACTTATTAACCAAATGAGAATTATTCTCTTTTTAAACGCGCGCTATCTTATACCCTTATTGAGGTAGGATCTCGCCTTGAAAGCGGCTATTTTTAGGGTTTGGCTGACTAAAAAACAAATATTGAAAGCAGATCACATTTCTTTATTTAGCTTCAGTTGCTAACGTATTTTATTTGCTCACAAACTCACAAATACCTTACTTATGTATCTCGGTGTATCTTGTTGCTGCTCGCGGTAGAGGTTTATTTCTGTCTCTAAAAATGCAACAAGTCGTTTACAACTTGATGTGCTGTGTTAGCTTAGATAGCAAAATACTGTTCGCTATAGACTTTTAGAGGCATTTAAGATGAGAACACCGATAATCTCCTCCCTAGCACTGTTAATTAGCTGCTCGTTAAGTGCGTCGTGTTTTGCGACAGATTTAGCTGAATCGACAGCCGAAAATATGCCACAACTTGAAGCGTTATATTTGCATTTGCACCAGCACCCAGAGCTGTCTTATCAAGAGCAAGCAAGCAGTGCGCGCATGGCGAAAGAGCTCAGGGGATTAGGCTTTGAAGTGACTGAAAAAGTCGGTGGTTATGGTGTGGTAGGGCTACTTAAAAATGGCGATGGGCCAACTGTGATGATCCGCGCAGATATGGATGCGCTGCCAATTACAGAGCAAACAGGTAAACCTTATGCGTCAAAGGTTAAAGTGTTAAATGCCAATAACCAAGAGGTGGGCGTGATGCATGGCTGTGGGCATGATATCCATATGACCAGTCTTATCGGTACGGCGCAGCAGTTAGTTGCCAATAAAGAGAAGTGGCAAGGCACATTAATGATGGTGGCACAACCTGCTGAAGAAGTGGGCGGCGGCGCGAAAGCTATGTTAAAACAGGGCTTGTTTACTGACTTTGCCACACCAGATTATGTACTTGGTCTGCATGTCAGTGCCTCAATTCCTGCTGGTAAAGTCGGAATAACGCCGGGTTATGCGTTAGCTAATGTGGACTCGGTTGATATCACGGTTAAAGGTGAGGGCGGCCATGGTGCTTACCCACATTTAACGAAAGATCCGGTTGTGTTGGCATCACGCATTGTCGTTGCCTTACAGACGATTACCAGCCGCGAATTATCACCGCTAGAGCCAAGTGTAATTACTGTTGGTTCAATTCATGGTGGCTCAAAACATAATATTATTTCCAATGAAGTGAAGTTACAGTTAACGCTGCGCTCCTATAATCCAGAGGTGCGTCTTGCACAAATTGCTGCAATTAAACGCTTAACCAAGGGCATAGCGATTAGTGCAGGGCTGGATGAAGCGCTTTATCCTGAAGTATATGTACATGAAGATGAACGCATTCCCTCAACCTATAACGACCCAATGTTAACCAATAAAGTACAAACCAGTATTATCGCAGAAATTGGCGCTGATAACGTAGTGAAAGCAGATGCGGTTATGGCTGGCGAGGATTTTGGCTTATACGGTTTGACTGCAGAGAAACGACCTATCACGTTATTTTGGTTAGGCGCTGTGCCACCGAGTGATTACCAACATAGTATTGAAACAGGTGAGTCGCTGCCCTCGTTACACTCAAGCCTATTTGCGCCTGATTACCCTGCAACAATTCAAACCGGTGTTAGAGCCATGAGTAAGTCCGCAATGGATCTGTTTAATCAATAACAGCTTAACCAATAGAAGCTTCATCGATAACAAGCGCTACAGCTTTTGCTGCGGTGTTTTTGAGTTAGTCATCGGAGTTACGCCGTAGATGTGCGCTGAAAAGTAACATTTACGACGCAAAGCGAGTTAAACAAAGGTTAGCGTTTATTTTCAATTTTAGATAATAGCGCAAAAGTTTGTTGTTGAAGTTGAGTGAGCTTTTTTTGATTAATAATAACAACTGACTTGCTTACAGCGTCGTAGGCTTGTCGGTAGTTATGTTCAACAAACTCAAGCTCTGCAAGCTGGTTTAATGCGCTAACTTGATCCGCAGCTGATCCTGACCTTTTGAGGTAATCGATTGCAAACTCATATTGAGTACGAGCCTGAGAATAACGATTAAGACGCTGATTAATATGCCCCGACCAATTTGCGATATAGCCTAAATATAACCAGTCCTGACTCTTAGCGGCAAAGCTCCTTGCTTGAGACAATAAACTTAACGCGAGCTCTAATTGGTCGTTTTCGAGTTTAACTTGTGCCGCAATAAACTTAACTCTGGCAAGCTGACGCAAATGATTTGGTTTTGCTTGCTCTGCTGCTTGTTCAAGGCGCTTTGATGCTTGTTCTATTTGCTGTTCTTTAAGCTCTATTTGTGCCAATAACCGACTGGCGACAATGTTATTGGGATCTGTGTTTAATAGCGCTTTTAGCTTCGTCTGTGCAACATCTGTTTGATTGTATTGGATAGCTTTAAGTGCTTGAACTAGCGTTTCTGTGAACCAGTCTTGGTCGGTGGTTTGGGTAAATTGGTTACTGGTTGATTGCTTTACTTGTTCAATTAGCTTGGTTTGGAGCTGCTCAATCGAATCAGCTTGCAACACTCCTTCTTCAATTTGATTTTGGCTGATAAGACGGTAATTAAGTTGTAAGTTGGGGGCGCTTGTAAGGGAGGTTTCAACCATTAAGGCCGCGCCGGAAATGACAAATAAACGCGTTAGGTCTATTGGTTGTTGATCGCCAATAAAGCTGGATGTTTGAGTAAGTAAAGCAATGACATCTTCTGCGAGCAATACCGGTGAGTTCGCTGATGTCCCTAGCTGATTTATCACCTGCTCCATGCGTGTATAAGACTGCCAATCTAATTCAATGCTTGGCTCAGCTTGGACAATCGGCAAGATAATGATTGTGCCATCAGCAAGTTTTGGCGGTTTAGAGAGCGAAAGTGTCACTACCGCTATGATGCTCAACAGGCTGACGATTAGGGCTATTAGAGCAATTTTAGGCGATTTACTGACTAACTTTTTGATAGATAAAGACATAAAGTTCCTTTTTGTTTGAGTTAAGTATAAACAACTCAAACGAATAAGGTAGTGCTTAACTGTTACTTTAACTGTGAACTTATTGGGGAGTTAGGTGAGAGAGTTAGCTTAGGGAATTAGCTAGAAGAGTAAAGATAGGGAGAAAGCGATTTTCGTTCTGGCAAGCAATGCCAGAACGAATTGACAAGTGGCTGTATTACTTGTCTAGCTTAGACTTTGAAAAAGCCCAAGGATCTTGCGGTAAGGGCTTATTTTCTACTTCTGCACGAGGCGCAGCTTTGTCATTACTGCGCTGCTTAGGCTTACTATCGCGTGCCGGTTTTGCTCGGTCTGTGCGTGGCTTTTTATCACCACTTGGCGCTGGTTTATTTTTCGGCTTATAGTTTAAGATTGAAATTGGTACTTCTTTACGTGGTGCAAAGCCTTCAATTTCACGACGCTCAATTAAATGGCCTAAACGGCTTTCAATCATGCACAGGTTTTTAAAGTCATCTTTTGAAACAAGTGCAACTGCTTCACCGTTAGCGCCTGCACGACCTGTACGGCCAATACGGTGAATATATTCATCGGCCGGGTATGGCAAGTCGTAGTTAATCACTAACGGTAATTCATCGATATCTAAACCGCGAGCCGCAATACCTGTGGCGATAAGTAGGCCTATTTTACCTGACTTAAAGTCTGCCAGAATTTGTTCACGTACTTCTTGGCTACGACCACCGTGAATGCACTCAGCCGTAATACCACGTTTTTCAAGCTGGCTAACAAGCTTAGCTGCACCTTGTTTGGTTTCAATGAAAATAAGCGCTTGTTGCCAGTTATTTTCTTGAATTAAATGGCTAAGTAGTGCTGACTTTTTGTCTTTATCAACGGTGACTAACCACTGCTCAATCTTAGGTTTGTTGTCAGTATTGTGAGTCACTGAAATTTCGATTGGGCGAGTAATAGTGGCGCGCGCTAACTCTTTAACTTGGCGTGAAAGGGTGGCTGAGAACAATAAACTTTGTCTATCAACAGGCAGCTTTTCAATGATTTTATTGATGTCTTCAATAAAGCCCATATCCAGCATTCTGTCGGCTTCATCTAGCACTAGAATTTCTAGCTCATCAAAATGAATTGCGCGCTGAGTATACATATCAAGCAAACGGCCTGGTGTGGCAACCAGAATATCGACACCTTCAATTAAACGCTCGCGCTGTGGCTTTGAGTCGACACCGCCATACATTGCCATTGAGGTTAGGTTTAAATGCTTACCATATTGACTAATGTTATCTTCAACCTGCACCGCAAGCTCACGAGTCGGCGTTAAAATTAACGCGCGAATGCGCTTTTTACGTTGGGTTTCACTCTGACTTAGCATTTCTAAGATTGGCAGCACAAAGCTTGCGGTCTTACCCGTACCGGTTTGCGCAGCGGCAATCAGGTTACGCTGACTTAAAATAACAGGGATTGTTTTTGCTTGAATAGGAGTCGGGCTAGTGTAGCCTTGCTCAGTAACGGCTTTAACAATGGGAGTGCTTAGTCCAAGCTTAGAAAACGGCATGCGAGTCTCGATTAGGTGTTTGATTTATCTATTGCAGTTATTGGTTTGGCGCAGAATGACGCTAATAACTGTGTTGCTGTTTGCCATTATAACAGCATGTTGCTAATTGCGCTTTAGTGATGATCAAGCTCGTTTGATAGTAAAGCCCATAATCCATAAAAGTCGTTCAAATTAGCTGCAGTCAAATACTGTAGATACATACGACTGTGGTTTCTATGCTAGATAGAGCAAAATTATTTTGGCGAATAGCACCATTATCTTGCAGAACACCTGAGTGAACGCTAAACCGGAATACACAAACAATCATCTACCACTCTAATTAGTCTATCCTTTCTGGATGTAATGCTTCTTATCAAAGCCTATGGAGATGTTAACGATGATTACACCACCAAATACCAACCATACCTATCCGCGTTCTTTTAGCCATTTAGGTCTTTCTGTACCTGATTTAGATGCAGCAGTGAAATTTTATACAGAGGTTCTTGGTTGGTATCTAATCATGAAACCAACAGAGATCCTTGAAGATGATTCGGCAATTGGGGAAATGTGTACCGACGTGTTTGGCGCTGGGTGGGAACGATTTAAAATTGCTCACTTATCTACTGGCGATCGAGTCGGTGTGGAGATCTTTGAATTTAAAAACGCACAAAACCCTGAAGATAACTTTGAGTATTGGAAAACAGGTATCTTTCATTTTTGTGTGCAAGATCCTGATGTTGAAGGGCTAGCCGAAAAGGTTGTTGCTGCTGGTGGTAAAAAACGTATGAAAGCGCCTCGTTACTATTACCCCGGAGAGAAACCATATCGCATGATTTATATGGAAGATCCATTTGGGAATATTCTTGAGATCTATAGTCATAGTTATGAACTCACCTATTCAGACGGTGCTTATTAACATTGCTACATCGAGGATAGTGTACGTTTCTATTATTTAGCTAAACCACATCCCAGTAGCATAAGTTACTACCCCTTGTGCTACTGAATTTCTCCGCTAAAAAGTCAATCACGACCCTTACTTTTGCCGCTAGATTATCCGTCTCAAGGTAAAGTGCACTGATTGATTGCTGCTCTAGACTGGTTGAAACTTGGTAATCGTCAAATAAAGAAACCAGCTTACCACTCTTCAATTCTTCCCCAATCAGCCACGTAGGAAAGACCACAATCCCACTGCCACCAACGGCACTGGTAACCAAGGTTTCTGCATTGTTACCATAGAGGGAGCCAAATACCTCATACGGTGCTAATTTTTCCTTACCGATAAACCAACGTTGTAATCCTGCCGTTCCCTTAAATACCAGACAGTTATGCTGCTCGAGTTGTTCTGGCTTACTTGGCGTACCGTAAGACTTTAAATAGCTCGGGCTTGCCGCCATGACATAACGTTGCTTAGCAAAACGCTTCATTCTTAAAGAAGAGTCTTGTGGTACACCAATACGGATCATTAAGTCGATAGCATCTGCTGCGGGATCGACAAAGCTATCGGTCTGTTGAACCTCAACCTTGAGTAGAGGATAACGTTCTAATAATTCAGGTAAATAAGGAGCGATATGAAGCCGCCCAAAGGCAACTGGGACACTGATTTTCACTGTACCACGAGGTGTATTTGCGCGCTGTTCAATGTGTTCAACAACACGTTCATACTGATTAATAATATCGGTGCAATGCTTATTAAATGCCGCACCTTCATCGGTTAATGAAATCGATCGGGTATGACGATGTAACAGTTTAGTTCCAACCTTCACCTCTAGCTGCGCCATCTTACGAGAGACTGACGATGGCGTCATATCTTGTCGACGGGCCACTTCAGAGAAACTACCAAATTGGGTGGTCATCAAGAAAAGTTTAATTTCCAACAACGATACATCGTAATTCACAAACTCTCCTATATTCATTTGGTTTTACTGACCTAACCTAGTTAAAAGCTAAACATTAAAAAAGGCAAGCTAATACCTAGCTTGCCTTAATATGAGCTGATTAAGCGGTAAGAATATTTTCTGTTACGATGAAATGTGCATCCTCTGCGAAAGATTGAAATTGCTCTACAATCTTTTGCATTGCTTGGGTTTGAATATCGCTTAGAAAGGCGTCTTCTGAGTCAATATTAATCACCTCAAAATAATTCCATGGCGACGGCTTATCTTGTCCAAACATACTAATTCCCTTAAACACCTCGAACGATGAAACGCTACTGAGTTTATTGACCGTGGGTAGATCGGATTCTTTTGCCCATTGCAGATAAAGGGCTTCGTCAGCCGTGGATTTAAGGTTAAAAAATACAATAAGTGTTTTAGCTGACATGCTGCGGTTCCAGTCTAGTTTGAGTTGAATCTTCTGTTGTCACAGGCGTATCGAGCCTTGTTTGTGTTTGAGCATTTGCGAGGTAAATACAAAGCAATGCACAAGCGATACAAACCATTGCTGCTATACGCCAATAATTCAGAACAATGGGGGCATTGCCAAGCCAACCCTGGGTATCAATCACTAGGCTCATGATCATCTGACCTAAAATCGTGGCAACAGTGGCAATGGCAACACCGACTTTAGGCACAGCAGCTACCATCACAATCATGTAAACAATGCCAAACAGTGCGCCCGCGAGTTGCCACTTAGGCACTGTTAACAGCGTGGATTCATAACTCGGTTCAAAGAAAAAAATCAACAAGCCGGTAATGACCGTACCCATGCTAAATGTCAGCAAAGCGCTCTCAATCACCCCAACTTTTTCGCCAAGTTGACCGTTGATCGCTGCTTGAGCACTTAACGCCATGCCTGAAGCAATTGCGAGTAAAATAATTAACGTCATGATTGTCCTCCTAAGTAAACAAAGCAAAGCGCCAGAAAAACAAAAAACATACCAAGCATACGTAATGGGTTGCTGGCTTGTTTTGCCACACCGAACCAGCCGAAATAGTCAATGGCAAAGCTCTTAGTGATTTGTCCGAGTAAGACACAAACCATGGTCATTGCCACTCCTAAAATTGGTGTTGATAATGTTAATGTGACTACGTAAATAGGCCCCAATAAACCACCGATAAGTTGCCATTTTGGAATACTGTTCCAGTCGATGAATTTTCCTTGCGGCGTAAAGTGACGGATCATCCAAAGCAGTGCTGTACCTACACCAAATATACTCAAGGTTGCCCATAAGTGACCGACTTGCTCGCCTAGGGGGCCTAAAAGGCCTGCTTCAAAAGACAGCCCCATACCGGCGAAAACGATTAGAACAATAGAAAGAATATTCATCGTGGATCAAACAACCCTACTGAAGAGTGTTTAGCAAAAGCTTTACCTTTTGGATAAGACACTAGCTCTAATTGCATTCCCCAAGGAGCCATAAAATAAACCCATGACTCTCCCTCTGTTGGACCTTCAGTCATGATGGTTGGCCCATCAAGAACCTCAATACCTTGCTGTTTTAGATACGCAACTGCAGCGCTCATGTCCTCAACATAGAAAGCCAGATGATGACCGCCAATGTCAGCGTTATTTGGAGCAACTTTATTGCGCGCTATCGTATCTGCGTATTCAAAGATCTCTAAGTTAATCCCTTTCGCACTCATCACTGCAATCTTGGTAATTTCCGCTCGCGGGAGCACATTTAAATGATCTTGCATCCAATCATCAGCTGAACTGAATGGGCCGAACTCGTAAGCCAGTTCAAATTCAAAGTGCTCTCTGAAGAATGCAATCGCTTCATCAATATTTGGCACAGTGAAGCCGATGTGATCTGGTTTTTTTAAGCCAGGGATCGCCATTAGATATCTCCTCGTTGGTGACGGATTTTATTTAATGCCCCCATAGTGGTCGCCCCTTTATTAAAGCCTGTGTATGCCGATGCAAATACGATGAGTTCTTCCAGCTCTGCGTACGTCACACCCTGTTTGAGCGCCATATCAACGTGAGCACCAAATGGGTTGCCTTCACCGGTAACATTTAATGCCATTTGGTCAATTGCAATACAGATTAATGCTTTGGTTTTTTGGTCAATTAATGGAAGTCCCCATGCTTCTCCAGCAACGCGCACTGTCATGTCGCCCCAAGCTGAATTGATTGATTTGAGGCCATCAATCAGTGCTTGATCGTCCAGCACTGCATTTTCATATTTGCTAGTCATACTCGATATTCTCTTAGTGGATAAAGTTCGCCGTAGCGGATAGCGAGCATTATAGAGATTGGAGCTTTTGGAAAAATAAGAGGATTGGAACAGCACTTATGCAAATTCTGCACAGATGATGGCAGTGGAGGATAGAGGGTAGAGTCTTACCTTAAGTTATCGTAATAAGTTAGCAGTAAGTTACTGATTATAATTTGTATTGTGTGCTAATAGGGCGAGATCGGATGTAATTCTCCCTTGGAATAACTTTTAGCTGAATATATCCAAATAAAATATGAATAAGCTTGGTTTTAGCTCACCTTGGACATCTCCAAGTTAGATACTAAACCGCTTTAGCCAAAAGAAGGCTACTATTACTGGGTATGTAAGGCTGTGGACTTCAATGACATAGCCGCGATAAGGTATCTAGCCCATAGCAACGCTATAAAGATAAATTTAAGCAGGCTTGATTCGAAGCCTGCTACTTCATTGTGACCTTACCACCAACCATCTTAAAGGCGGGCGCGCCTCTAATCAGTGTGTCACGGGCAAAGATTTGCTCACAGCTTGGGCATTGGCAAGGCGTTGTGGTGTAGTCTTCGACAATGCGCTCTTTAAAGCATTTAACTAATGCACCTTTGCCGCCTTTTCGGTATTTAAACAGTTGGGTTTTACATTTAGCGCAATAGATCTCAACGGTTTGAGTTGGGCCTTTTTTATTAGGTTTCGCCATTAATCTCTCTTCAGCGCCAGAATTTACAGTCAGCTAGTTTGCCATAAAACTCATCTAATTAAAGCGGCATTAATAGGCTTACACTCAGTAATAACACTCAGCAATCTATATTCAGTAACAACACCCGGTAACATCACGCAGTAACGATAACCAGTGCTTGTCGTATTTTATCGTTAGGTATTATTTAGCCAGCAAAGCTGTCTCTTATTAGTGCTGAGCTTTGCAGCTAAGATAAAATTCAAATGAGTGTTTAACATTGTTGTAACGCAGTTTAAGATGGCTATTAGATAAATGTTTAGCATAGATAAAGCGCAAGTCTGCGCAGGGAGCAGCTAAAGCAATGCATAAAATAATAAAAATAGCGGTTATAGCAACTGTCACTTTGGCTGTGATTGCGGCCTTAGGAACTTATTGGGCATTTTCATCAAGTCTGCCGAAGCTCAATCATTCGGTGAACTCGGATAGTATTACTAACAAAGTCTTGTTGGAACGTGATCGTTTAGGTACAGCAATTATTAGCGCCGATCACCGTCAAGATGCCGCTTATGGTCTTGGTTATGCTCATGGACAAGATCGCTTTTTTCAAATGGACCTTCTTAGACGCAACGCTGCGGGCGAGCTTGCTGAGATCTTCGGTGAAAAAGCTCTTGAGTTAGATAAGCGTCGCCGTTTCCATCAATTACGTAAGCGCGCCAACATTATTATTGCAACACTAAAGCCGCAGCATCTAGCCTTGCTAACCACTTATGCTCAAGGAGTGAATGATGCAATAGCAGCGCAAAGTATTGATTCGTTTGAGTACCTATTAACTGGTGCAAAACCCAAACCTTGGCTGCCAGCAGACAGTCTGTTAGTTATTTTTAGCATGTATCTCGATCTACAAGGCAACACAATCAAGCGTGATTTAGCTTTGACCAAAGTTGAACATCTATTTGGACCAGAAATGCGCAAATTTGTAACACAGCCAAGCCATTATCAAGCGGCGTTGGACTCGAGCCTTATTGCGTTAGATAGCGGCAATATTCCTACGCTGGATCCGTTATTACTTAGCCATGCTGTTACTTACGATATTGCGGAGCCTTTAGAAATTGGCAGTAATAACTGGGCGGTAACATCAGCCTTAACAAGCAATGGCAATGCGATGTTGTCTGATGACATGCATCTGTCTTTTGCGGTGCCGATTATTTGGTATCGCGCTCAACTTAACTACAAGCTGCAAAATTCGAAAGTTGCTCAACCGCAAGACGTGCAGATCACAGGTGTGTCTTTGCCGGGGGCTCCTGCAATAGTGGTTGGCAGTAACGGCAAGGTTGCATGGGGCTTTACCAATGCGTATATCGACACCGCCGACTGGGTAGCGATTGATGCACAAACGCCAATTTATATTGAAAATGAAACCATAGCGCTAGCTGATTCTGAGGTTAACTATGAAATTGAAATTTCACCTTATGGGCCGGTAAAGCAGCTTGGCGAACAAAAATACGCGCTCTCTTGGGTGGCACATCAGCCTTACGCCGTTGATATGCAGCTGGTGGATTTAGACAGTATTACCAGTGTTGAAGCGGGGCTTGAGTTAGCATCAACTATGGGGATCCCGGTGCAAAACATGTTGCTGGTAGATGATTCAGGTAATGCGGCATGGAAACCTGCTGGCGCTTTCCCCGCGAGAACGAATCCGAGCAATGTAGCAATAGCCCCCATTGAGTTTCAACCTGTTAATTGGCAAAAGCCTAATCGGCAGTTACCGCAAGTGGTTAACCCACAGCAAGATAGATTATGGTCAGGTAATTCTCGAGTCGTATCGGCTAAGATGCATGAGCAACTTGGTGATGGAGGCTACGCGCTAGGAGCAAGAAGCAGCCAGATTAGAGATAGGTTATTTGAGTCTGATGTTTTTTCGATTGACGATTTTTATCAGCTGCAATTAGATAATCAAGCGCGCTTTTTACAAGATTGGCAAAGTTTATTATTAAGCTTGCTTGAGCGCGATCCTAAACGCTATGCGCGTGATATTGAGCAGGTAAAAAACTGGCAAGCTTGTGCTTGTGCCGATTCTGTTGGCTACACCTTAGTGCGTCATTTTCGCACTCAGCTTATTGATAGCACTTTTGCGCCACTTGAAACAGAGCTTGCAAAATCATCGTTGAGTTTAGCTCCAATAAAACGCAGCCTTGAGCCGGGAATGTGGCAACTTATTGAGCATCAGCCGCCAACTTGGCTGCCAAAAGCATATAAAAATTGGCAAGAGTTTATGTTGGCTAGCTACGTTAAAAGCCGTGATAAGTTACTTGCTAAACATAGTGAGCAAGGGCGATTAACCGATCTTGCTTGGGGTAAGGTGAATCAGCTTAAAATTCAACACCCGTTTTCTAAGCAAATGCCTGCACTTAGTGGTTTGTTAGATATGCCAGTTGTTGAAGGTTTTGGTGATAGCTTTATGCCTGCGGTACAAGGAGCGTCATTTGGTGCTTCTCAGCGCTTTATTGTGCAAGCGGGTGATGAGCAGAATGCGATAATGACTGTGCCCGGCGGTCAATCTGGACATCCTTTGTCTGAGTTCTATCGAGCAGGGTTTGATGAATACGCGGCTCAGCAAAATACGCCATTACTGCCGGGAGAGGCAATCTATCAACTTCAAATTCTACCAAGCTATACTGACTAAGGCTTTAAACGGATAGCTTGATGCCTAGTTTACTTGATAAATAATTAGCTTGATAAATAGCTGGTAAGCAGATGTTTGGTTATAAGTGAGCTAAGTAACTAACAAGCTAGGGAGCCTTGCTCCCTAGCTTGAGTGAGGTTAGTTTTGGCCGTTATCTTTCAGCCATGGAGCTTGGCCGAGCTGCTGTTTCAGCAAATCAACAAATCCGGATATTCGAGCCGAACGCTCTTTCATTGGGCTGCTAAGCAGGGCAACAATGTTGGCGTTGGGTAAGCTGTATTCGGGGAGTAATCGCACGAGTTCGCCGCTGTTTATTTGCGGCTGAACATCCCACTCTGAGCGCATAATAACGCCAAGTCCCGCTAACGCCCAATCTTTGATCACTCGGCCTTCGTTACTCGCAAGGCTTGGATTTATTCTTATCTCTTGGTGCGTGAGTTGTTTATTGTGACTAAATTGCCATAGGGTCACATCTTCGTTGTTTTCCCTAAGGGCAATACAGTCGTGCTTGGTGAGTTGTTGCGGCGTTTGCGGATACCCCATGCGAGCAAGGTAGGCAGGCGAAGCGCAAATAAAACGTTGATTACTTGCAAGTGTAATCATCTTTAATGACGAATCGTTAAGCGCGCCAATATAAATGATGATGTCCCATTTATGATGATTTGACCAATTAGGGTTATCTGACAATTCAAGCTCTATATCAAGCTGGGGATGACAGAGTTTGTACTCAGCCAGTAATGGCGCTATGTAATCGTTGCCAAACCCAAGCGGCGCTAACACCTTTAACTTACCTGATACCACAGACTTTCGTTGGTCGATGAGTTCTTGAAGTTCATCCAAGCTTTGTAAAATGCTGAGACCTTTATCGAGTAGCAATTGGCCCTCTTCGGTAAGGCTGACCACGCGTGAAGGACGCTGGATCAGGCTAATCGATAGTTTCTTTTCAATATGCTGCAACCTTAATGTCACTGATGGTGGCGTGATATTTAGTGTTCTAGCGGCATCAGCTAAGGTGCGATGACTGGCGATTACGCTGATAAAACGTAGATCTTCAGTACTAATCATTTGGTTTGAACCTAATCTATATCTTGATAATAGTTAATATAAAATAAATGCGTGCTGGTGGATACTGAGCATTAAACAAGAAGTTTGATGTCTTTCAAATACTTTGAATATAAGCATTTTCCAAAGCATCATGAATACAAGCCACTGTGGCTAGGCATCAAACTTGTTAGATTGATTGATGAACTAGGATATTAAAGATGCCATCTACTCAAATACTTTCCACGACTCAGCAAAGTCAGTATCAAGCAATTGATACACCGTTTTTATATGTAAATAAGCCAGTATTTATTAATAACCTCAGTCAACTACGCCAAAAAATTGAAGGATTAGGTGCAAACCTAAGACCGCATTTTAAAACGTTAAGATCACTTGAAGCAGCCGAGTTTTTATTACCCACTAAAAACTCACCAGTCACTGTATCAACGGTAAAAGAGGCCGAGGCCTTAGCATCTAAAGGTTACACAGACATTATTTATGCAGTAGGTATTGCCGATGGTAAGTTGCCGCGTATTGCTAAAATGTTGGACCAAGGTATTAATGCAAGAGTTTTACTTGATAGTGTTGAGCAAGCGCATCAGCTAAATCATTTCTGTGGTTCTTATGACTGCCAAATACCAGCATTAATTGAAATTGATTGTGATGGCCATCGTGGTGGTATTCCACCGGAAGCCGATAAGTTGATTGAAATTGCTCAGATACTAACGTCTGGCGCAGCGAGTTTTCACGGCGTACTCACTCACGCTGGTGAGTCATATCAATGTTTTGAAAAACAGCAATTAATTGATGCGGCGCAAAATGAAGTTGCAGCGGCTGTACAAGCTGCTGAGCGCATTCGCGCAGCGGGTATGCAATGTGACATCGTTAGTATTGGTTCAACACCAACAGCGCAAAGCTATCAAAACCTTGATGGGATCACCGAGGTTAGAGCGGGTGTGTACACCTTCTTCGATTTAGTCATGGCAGGGCTAAACGTGTGTCAGTTAACTGATATTGCCGCAACGGTAGTGACCAGTGTTATTGGTCATAATCCTGATAAAAACTGGATTTTCATTGATGCGGGTTGGATGGCTCTTTCGGGTGATAGAGGTACTGCAGAGCAGCCAAAAGATTGTGGTTATGGTTTAGTGTGTGACGACAGCGGTCACGTGTTATCAGGTCTACAGGTTATAACTGTTAATCAAGAGCACGGCATTATTGAAGCAGTTGATGGCGGCGTTATTGATTTAGCGCAGTTCCCGGTAGGTAGTCGTCTACATATTTTGCCGAACCACGCCTGTGCAACAGCTTCAATGCACGCTCAGTACCATGTATTTGATACTGATGGTGATAATGGTGGCTATGAGATCTGGAATCGAGTGCAGGGGTGGTAATATGATCTATTTAACTGAAGCGCAAACATCAAAGCTCATCTCCCATGAGCTGGCTTATATCGCTGTTAAAGAAGCGTTTGTCGCTGCCGTAGATGATAAAGCAACCTTGTTCCCGGTAGTTAATGCACAGGGCGCGAACCTTAATGAAATGTTCTCATTAAAGTCGGCTTCAACGCCAAACCTTGTCGGCTGGAAAACAGGCAGCTATTGGCCTGATAACCATAAACATGGTTTACCATGCCACGGCACTAACGTATTTTTACTCGATCCATTAACCGGTATGTTGCAGGCGGTGATTGCTGCCACTACCGTTAATGCTTACCGCACTGGTGCTGCCGATGCAGTAGCAGTGAGTTACCTCGCGAGAGAAGATGCTACGGTATTAACTGTTTTTGGTACCGGTCATCAGGCTGAATATGAAGTGCTAGCAGTGAGCAAGGTTCGTTCATTAACTAAGGTATTGGTAGTTGGCCGTAGTGCTAGCAAAACTGAAAACTTGGTTAAGCGTTTATTAGAAAAAGGCATTAATGCCGAAGCTTGTGATGCACAAGCTGCTTGTGAACAAGCAGATATTATTATCACAGCAACCACAGCTCAAGCGCCTTTATTTGAAGCGCAGTGGGTACAAGCAGGAACGCATATTTCTGCAATGGGCGCTGATAAAGTGGGTAAGCAAGAGTTGCCAACTGACCTATATAGTCATGCTCGCTTGTTTTGCGACTTTGCTTCTCAATCTATTGTTATTGGTGAGTTTCAACATAGCAGAAATACGCCGATAATTGAGATTGGTCAGGTGATAAACGAGTCCGCAACAGGACGTCAAAGTGCTGATGAGGTGACCATTTTTGATAGCTCAGGTATTGCGATCCAAGACTTGTTTGTTGCATCGCATATTTTAGCGCTGAGTCAACAATAGTTTAGGCTTTTGGCTGGATACTGTTTGGAATTAGATGCAGTGTAAAGTTAGATATGATTTGGGGTTAGCTATATAGCTAACCCCAAATTTTTGCTGTGTATTTTGATATATGCTGAGAAACGACATTATTTGTGTCGGTCAGAGCAAGTACAACTTAGATAAGCGCCAAATTTATGGTAATTGACCAGTTGAGCCGTCAGGGTTGTAGAAAGCATCAATAATTTCTATTTCACCAGTTTTAAATTTGTAGTTCATCACCTTAGTAGGTAATGAGCGCTGAATAAAATACAGATCGCGATAGATACACATATCACCACGATAGGTGTAAGCAATATCGACATCTGCAGTCATTAGATCGCCATCACTAACCGCACCAATTGTGAAGTCTGTATCGGTAATGCCATGCCATAGTTCACCACAAGCTTTATGCACATCAGTACTCGTGCCTGATGTTGAGTACGGAAAACCTGTGTCACTTGATGCAACATTACCTTGGCCAAAGCCTGAGAGCTTTTCAACCGCAGTGTTGTAGCCTTTGGCTAACCAACCGCTATGGTATAGTTTTACGGCACTTTCAAATGATGAAAACTGACCGCTCATCGCAGAGATCCTAGCGTCATCTTGAACATTGATGAATTTCGGCAGTGCCACAGCAGCAAGTATACCGAGAATAATAATCACGATGACTAATTCAATTAATGTAAAGCCTTTCGTATTTTGTTTCATCACCGCTCTCTACTTGTAAAAATATGCAGTATTAAATTAAGTGAATTATTGTACATTTTATACGAGACTCGTAAATTGATCTGAACCCGATCTAATGTTTATTTTTACTAGTGCGAATATAGCCAGCTTAAGGTGGGTGGTAGCTAATCATCTGTAAAATAATGATTAAATAGTTTTATATATTAGTTTTTTTATTGGTTACTACTAATGGATAAGTTTTTATATTGCTAGAAATAGCTAATAAGTTGCGACCATGAGCTGTCATTAACTCTGTTTAATAGGCTAAATTGACTTAAATTATTGTATTTTGCTGTGTTCTATTGATGCAGGTTTTGAAAGAGTAAGCCTTGTAGCCACATCTTGAAGTGGCAAATAGCTCTGACTTAGGGGAAAGTACTCGAACGAGTTTAGGCTTGATGACCGATTTTATTTGCTTCTAATTGCTCAATCTCATCAACAGTAATAGTAGTTTTTGACAACTGGTTACGACCACAGGCTTTAGCATGATAAAGCGCCTTATCTGCGATTAATGCAGCCTGACTGCCAATAATATGCGACTCACTTTTAAATTCAAAATCATCAACAGCAACAACTGTGCAAACCCCAAGGCTCACAGTAACGTAATTAGCGGTTGATGAGTTTGGATGAGGTAGGTTGAGCTCTGCAAAAGAGTGCAGCATCGCATCGAGCTTTCTCTGCAAGGGCTCATCAGGTATGTCTCGAAATAACATAATAAATTCTTCACCACCAAAACGGGCACAAATATCTTCTGCACGGTAAAACTGTTGCGATAGTGTTTGTGCCACTTTTATTAATGCTTCATCCCCAGCAAGGTGCCCAAGAGTATCGTTGTACTCTTTAAAATGATCCACATCGGCAATGATGAGAGTAAAGCCAATTTGTTGCCGGGCTAGCAGTTGGCAATAGGTTTCAAGTCGCTGCTCAAAAGCGCGACGATTGGGAATATTGGTTAATTTATCAATAAAAACTTGTTCATTAAGCTGTTTAGTTTGTTCCTGAATCGTCCCCATTAGGGCGTTGAAGTGAGTCGCAACTTTGACTAGCTCAGTAATAGGGTAGTGATACCTTAGCTTTTTAATTTCACGACTTTTATCCATTTTTTTAATATCTGAAGCCAGCTTTCTAACTGGCCTGACTAAGAAGTAGGAGTAAAGGAAATAAGCGAGGATCAGTAAAAATGACATCTCAACTAATAGAATTATTATACTGTAATCTAGCATCGGCGGCGGTTGGTTATTGGTATGGTAAAGCACTAACTTCAACAGAGGCTTACCATCGACATTAGTTATTAACCGTTCGGATGTAGCGGTTACTTTATTAAGCTTAGTGTTTGCGCCTAATCTCGCTAATTGTGCGTCTGCGGCATCAGCCATAGCGATTTCAACACCTGCGGCAGTGTATTGCGATAGCTCAGCGATGAACCATTCATCAATTAACCTAATGAAGACTAAATAACCAAGTTGGGAGCCGCTACGATCAGATTTTAAAATGCTGGTAGAGCTATAAATTGCTGGACCGTATCGTGTGGCGATAACCCCATGGGTAGAAGGCACATCATCAGGGGAGTCTAACGGCTTACTTGCCGGTGGGTGTGCCTGTTTGGTTTGTGGAGATAATGCGATGTTTTGTGGATGTTGTTTAAAGTCAGTTAATTCAAAGACCAGCGGTATATCATTTCTATGATTAAAACCTTTACTAAAAACTGGCTGATTTGTACGGTTGAATATAAATACTCCGTCGACTTTTAAACTCTTGAACGTATCATCTGGGTACTCATGTTTTTCATAGTACCTTTTAGCGCTCGCTGAGTTTGATTTCATATAGCTGTAGGTTCTGTCCCACACCGCATAGTCGTAATTAATGGTTTGTAGTGGCTTTCTCATTTGCTGAAAAGCGTAATTTAAAGAGGTGAGCTCTTGCTCAGATAATTTAACTAATGAGGCCTCAATTAATGGTAGTTGCACCCAAAACCTAAAGGCAAATACAGCTGTGGCAAATAAGATAAAAATGCCCGCAGAAAGCCTAAGTTGTAATTGATTAAAGGTTTGAGAGTGTATTTTGATGATAACGAGAAACCTTTTTCCAAACAGAGCGACTCTAATCAGTAAAGATCAATAACGAATCTCTAGCCAACTTTTATGACGATATAAATCAGGTACCTTGTTGTTTTACTGGGCAACTTGCTTGTTTGCTAGCAGTATAAATGAGTAGAGCCCTGCCTTAATTATAATTTGCTTGTAAAGTCAGAGTGCTGATATTTTCAGGCTTACAGGCTAAATAGCCTCATATTGACCACAATAAAAAAAGCCACTAATCAAGATTAGTGGCTTTTTAGACTGGTGCTTTGTAAGTGTATTAGGCCATTCTTTGGTTTGGCTTCCAGCGAAGTAACTGTGCTGGCACTTTAACGCCTTGAGCCGTTAGCGAGTTAATACGATTTAAGTAAGCCGCGCCGTACATTAAGTGCTTTGCCAAATCGACGGCATTTCGGTCTTGATAGTTATCTAAGTAACTGCCTTTTGCCCATTGGTTAAATGCACCGAGAGCAGGGCCAGCCCAAATTTGATAATCCATTTCACGACCCACTTCGCCTGAGTTTGACCAGCGACTAGAAAGACCTAAGTACCAACGGAAAATCAATGCCATTTTACGCTTAGGGTTACCCTCTGCGCGTTCGATTTGCTTAGGGTCGCGCTCGTTAAAGTGCGCCACTGTACCTGCCCATATTTCATCTAGGCTTGAGCGGAATACTTGTTTCTCAAGCTTTTCACGCTCGTCTAATGGGATCGCTTCGATTGAATCGTAACGGGTGTAGATCTCATATAGCTTGTTAGCGCGCATTGGGAATAGCGTGCCGCGCTTAACCACCTGCAGTTTTACGCCCATCTCGAACATATCTGCAGCTGGTGCCATAGTCACATCGGCCATTTCAGTGGTGGCAAGTAATTTACGAGTGTGATCACTTGCGCCCGCTTCAACACAAGCTTGGTTGATAGAGCCGGTAACAATATACGCCGCGCCCATGTTAAACGTTGCCAGCGCTGCATCAGGCGTACCCACACCGCCACCACAACCGACACGAATAGGAGTGTCGTATTGGTATTTAGCTTGAATTTCTTCTTTCAGCGCTAAAATGGTTGGCAGCAATGTTACTAATGGACGGTTATCAGTATGGCCACCTGAATCGGCCTCTGCAGTGATGTCGTCAGCCATAGGTACAAGTTGCGCCAGCTCCATTTGCTCAGCGGTAATTGAACCGTCATCAACTAGTTTTTGTAGCATTTTTGCGGGCGCTGGCATCATAAACTTTTCAGCCACTTCGGTGCGACTTACTTTAGCGATAACCTTGTTACCAACCACAACTTTACCTTGTGCGTCTCGGCTCAATCCTGCTGCACGGTAATAGACGATTTGTGGTGTTAGACCTAAGAAAGCTGATGCTTCAACGGTGCGTACCTTATGCTTTAAAAATAGCTCTACGCTGCCACGCTCTAATGCTGGCTCGCTAGGACTATGGATAAGGTTAAACATATAAGGGCCATTTGGCAGCGCTGCTTGAATACGGTTAATTGCCGCTTCAACGCGACTTGGAATAAGACCGGCTGCTCCAAACGAACACAAAATGCCAGCTTGACCTAGGGCAATCACTAGCTCTTCAGATGAAATACCGTTTGCCATAGCGCCTGCGTAATAAGCGTATTTAACGCCGTGAACGCGGCGGAAATTATTGTCGCCTAGGCTTTCGGTACCTAATGCAGGAGTAAAAGCACTAACAGGTAAATCTGTGCTGTTTGCCGCTTGTTCAGTCACGATATCGGCAGTTTGCGCAATACCAAAGCCGTGGTCGGCATGATTGACCACGTAACATGCCCGGCTAAAATCTTTAAGTTGTTGTTCCATCACTTGCACGTCAAAACTGATATTTGACTCTGTCACAGCCCATGGCCACGGAGAAAGCATTTCGTTAGTTGCTGTAGGATTCATTATTTGTAAGACCCTTAATTATTTATATTGAGCTTGCGGCTCTTAGCTGTTGTTCTTTTCAATTAAACCATTCTTATAAATCGAGTTAGGACGCAGATACTTTTGCTCAATTTCCAGAAAAAAGCGCGCAGCCTATGAATATAGGTGAGCACTTTTGACACAGAAATTGAGTAAAATAGCCAGACAGTCACTCCGATTTATACAGATTCTTCGATGCTGATAGCTATATCGAAGACCTCGTATATGCGCAGACCATCTTTACTCAAGCTGGCATTACCTGTGATGACTTTCTTACCGTCTTCATCTTTGATTGAAGTAATGCTGACATCCATAGACATCTGCTTGTTCAGCGGATTGATTTGACCGCGATACTTCCACTTGATGTTCGATAAAATCTGACCAAACTTAGGATTTTTGAAATCTGCGCCCAAGTCTTTACTAATAGCGTAAGCTTGCATGGTTTCAATAATTGCTTCAACACCTAAGGAGCCTGGCATAACCGGATCTTGGTGGAAGTGGAACTGGAAGAACCAATCACTTGGGTCAATGGTGCGCTCGGCATACAAGTAACCTAAACCTTCGGTGCCGCCATTATCAACAATTTCAACACTGTCGATAAAGTTCAGCTGACCACCGGCTAGACGATAGTGTGGCTGGTTAGCTGGCGCATTAAAGTGACGGCAGCTCTTATCAAGCAGGTTCACCTTAGTGCTTGCAGCAACGCCGTTAGCTACATGCCATGGCTGAGTGACTTTACCGTTATCTAGGCCTAGCTGATCTTTAAGTGCGTCACCTTTAAAATAGCCAAATACCGCAGTGCCGCGATAGAAAGGCTCACCGTCAGTGCTTAGCTCGAAGCTAAAGCTTTGGATGATGTTAGTGCCGGCCATCACTGTTGATAATAAACGTGAGTCGTTACGGATGGTTTTACCACGTAAATCTACTTCACGTAGTAACTCACCGCTACCGTCTAAGTTACGGAAGAACAGCTCAAGGCCAGGGAAGCCTAGGGTTGTGCCCATGTAACCTGAGATAAAGCCGTTAGGTTGCAGTGAGATCTCCATTAAAATTGAATATGGCATCACTGCGCCGTGGCTGTTTTTATCGAAATACCACGCATCTGCAGGCACTTCATATTCAGCGATACACGATGATGGCTTTTTAAAGTCGCCACGCTTACCGTTAACTTCAATCACACGTGTGGTCACTTGTAAGTCACCGCATGGTGTACGTGGTGGGATCATGCCGCGATAGATTGAGAACTCTGGCCCGAAACAGTTTTCGATATTGCCTGTAGCAAACTCAAACATGTGATACGGCGTGAATGGCACTGTATCAGGTACACGGTTCGGGTAGTCTGGCGTAATTGGTGCTTCAACATGGGAAATCGGAATAACGCCCTTGTTTGGCTCTTTAGTCAGATCAGGAATTTGTGCCATTAATGGCGCATTGACTGATGCTGGCTTGTATACCTTTTTCGCACTTGTTTGAGCGTTTACTTGTGCAGTGCTAGCCGTTGTTGATTCAGTCAAAAGTGGATAACGAGTACACTCATCTTCCTCTTTTATCATCACCCCTAGGTTTTGGAAATCCACTACCGCTTTGCCATTAAGCAAGATATCGATGTTAGCTTTAGCATATGGGCGTGGACTGAAACCGATTTCAGTCACTTCCATACGGTAAGTTAGCACGCCTGATTGTGGCAGCACTTGACCGCGACAGCGTACTTGCTGTGAGGCGTTTTCAAGAGGTTGGAAACGACCATTTTTAGTTTGGGTATGCATACCAAGGTGCAGCATATAGAACTGCAATAACTGGCCACAACCTTCAGCCATTAGCGAGCCAGCCATCACTTGGTCGCCCTTGAAATGACATGGGAAGTACCAGTGGTCTGCTTCAAGCTGCTTATGACCCTCAATTAAGCCAAGTCCCCAAGTACCGCCAGTGCGATCAACCTTGCTGACTTGTTCAATCATCAAGAATTTTTCAGATGCGAAACAAAGTGACGGCTGGTGGACGCCACTGTGGCTTGGGCCAAAACAACCCTCAATATCAGCAGTTAATAGCTTATGAATATCACCATAACTAAATTGGGTTTTAGGACAATCTAGTAACGGATTAAAGCGTTGCTTTTGCACTAGGCTGCGAGCTTTAATCTCTTCTTCTGTGCGAATCACGCCTTTACCGTCGGCAAGCTCTTCATCAGTGAAGAAGCCAGCGCAGCCGCCATCCATCTTGAGGATCATCTTGTCGCCAACAAAACACTCATACGAGAAGAAGAACAGCAGGGTGTCGCCGTTGCGAGCATAGTTATTGATCTTAATGTCGTAACGTAGGGTATCTCCGCCACGTGGCAAGTCGCCTAGGAAGGTGAGGGTACAATCGAGTAGTCGATAAACCCGCTCGCCTTTGTTCTCAAAGTCGATACCGAGATAGCTAATAAGCATCAAGTCACATTGGCCTGATTCTACTGCTACCGCCCAAGGGATTTGTCCGTCTACTAAGTACGGCGCATCAACAGGGATGTCGTACTCAGTGGTCATTGAGCATGGCTTAAATTGATTGATGGTCGCATCAAGTTTGGTCACGCGCGATACCAACAGGTAGTCAGTGGTCGGTAGACGTACGCGGCGCGAGTAGCTGTCGATAATGGCATAATCACTGCCAAATACCTTGGCGATATCGCCTTCTGCGTACTCAACTAAATCGGCATAGTTCCAGATACACGGCTTTAATGCAGGCACTGGCGGCGTGTATGGTGGCACATTAGCGTGATCTGGTTTTAACTCCACAACACTGATTTGAACAGGTGTTGTAACTTGAACAGGTGTTGTAACTTGAACTGGTGATTCTGCGGCAATCGCTACATTCTCGCTTGTTTGAGTATCGACGGCTTGAGTATCGAGGGCCTGATTATCGATAGTTTGGCCTGTTACTTGAGCTAGCTGTTGCTTCAATAAAGCATCAGCCACCTTCATACCCGCACTGCGGCTTTCAAGAAAGGCGAGGTGAGCTTGTTGAGCCAATTGTTGGTTCTGTTGAAAATTGACTATGTCGCCAGAGCCAACCTTGCTAGCAACAGTATTGCCAGCAACAGTCTCAAGAGTCTTGTCTAAATTATTTGCTGTATTAGCAATGGTATTTGTTGTCATTGGTGGGGTACCTAATTCACGTTTGGTTGCCTGAGCGGTGACGCCAATGTTTGCAGTCTGTTGTGCTGCAATTGTTATTTGTGGCTCTGCTGAGCTTTCCGTTTCGAATGAGTTAGCCATTTCGACTGAGCCAGCGGCCTTAATAGGTTTAACTTGGTTGACCACTGTCGATGCTGTCGCTTGCGCCAATTTCTGAGTAATGCTTTCAAGGCTTGCAAGCGGTGTATCAACAATATGCTGGTAGATATCACGGCCACCTAAGGTGACTTGCTTAACCAGTTGGTGTTTAGCATCGGATTTAAGCTCATTGCTTAAACGCGCGGTTAATGCTTGTTGTTCGCTCGCTGTTTGGCTAATCAACAGCTGTGATAATTGGTTTTCACTGATATTGTTGATAAGCGCGCAATTGGCTTTATTGGTTTGGGCTACAGTATTTAAGTTAAGTAAGCCGTGTAATAGGCTTGCCATACCCGCTGCAGCAAAGCAGTGACCAACACGCTGCTCTGCAGCAGTGTGAGTCACTTGAGAGCTAACTATTGGCGCTAATTGAATTTGGCTAGCAGGCGCTGCCATAGTTTCAATCACTTTAACCTTATTAAAGTCTGTGGCAGTTTGGCTCAGTAGCTTGTCGGTAGCCAACGCTGTTTCGGCAGTTTTAGCAAAGCCAAGTGCATCAATTTGGCCGTATGAGCAGCCCGATGTAGCTTCATTTTTAACAAGCACGACCGCGCCAGCACCTTCACCGACATTCCAGCTTGCTGATGTTGGATTAAGGCTTGCTTCGAGGTTTGGCTCAATGGCTACAGGTGCAATGGCATTTTTAAGAATGACTTGCTCAAAGCTACCAGAGAGATCGACCGCTGCAATCACCACCGCATCTAGGTTATCCTCCATGATGAGGTTTTGCGCCACATCGATACAGCGGCTCACAGATTGCTCTGCTGCTGAAATAGTGAAGGCTGGGCCATTAAAGTCCCATAGTGACGCCACGCGTGACGCCATAATATTACCAATAAAGCTGGTGTACTGATTGAGCTTGGCAGCATCAAGCACGCTGTCCATGGCGATGGCTTCAAGCGCTTGGTATTCATCCGTTGATAAACTCACGCCCATGGCGGCAAGACTTTGCGCTAATTGAGTATGCAAGTTAACCCGGCCGCGGAACTGATGCAGTTCAAGCTCAGTTTCCATTGCCACTAATACAGCTACTTTTTGCCCCGGCTCAAGCTTGGCATCACGAATGGCTTCGTCTGTTACTCGCATTAGCATTAGCTGCTGTGAGATCAAACGGTCATCTTCGTTTGGCGGCAGTTTAAAGCGTAAAAAGTCCAGCTCGAAGTTATCAACATAAGCACCTTTTGGCGCAGATGCTAAGCCAAATTCAGCTAACAGTTCACTGTGCTTTTCAAGGCCTTTCCAGCGCTTTTTCGGCAGTTCGATAAAGCCATTCCCATCTTGGGTCACAGCATTGTTGAGTGCATTAATGCTGCTAAGAGGCCCAAAGTGCGAGGCAAGGCCAACCACTTTTAGCGGCTCAGCTTGACGCGGTACTTGAGTGGCTTCTGCCTTTACTGTTCCTTTGCCGTTGTATGACTCAAGCAACAGATGGGCGTTACAGCCACCAAAGCCAAATACCGATACGCCTGCGTGACGGGTTCTTACACCAAAATGATTATTCGATGGCTTATCTGGCCAGCCTTGAACCATGCTAGGCAGGGTTGGTTTACCGAAGAGTTTTTTCGGCGAAGCGATAGCATCACTAATATTGATACTTGGCGGCAGGTAACCTTCTTTCATGGCGAAGATCATCTTCATGATCCCCGGCATGCCCGCTGCAGTTAATAGGTGGCCTAAGTTAGACTTAGCTGAGCCAATTAACGGTGCATCGGTGCCTTGCAGCTTGTCTTCAAAGAAGGTTTCCATTGAAGTGAGCTCAATTTTATCGCCAAGCGGTGTGCCTGTTGCGTGGCACTCAATCACTTCAATGTCTTTTGGCTCAATGTCACTGGCAGCATAAGCACGTTCAAAGGCCTTCACCTGACCTTTTGGATTAGGGCTTAATACAAACTGGCCTTTACCGTCGTTTGATAGACCTACGCCGCTAACAACCGCATAGATTTTGTCATTGTCGCGCTCGGCATCTTCAAGACGTTTAAGCACTAATACGCCAGCGCCTTCGCCAGCAAACAAACCTTTACTGCTGGCATCAAACGGTACTGAGATACCATGGTCTGGGTAGGCGTGGAAGATTGAGAATCCCATATTAATAAAGAAAGGATCCGCGCCAGATACTGCGCCTGCTAGCATGATATCGGCTTTGCCAGTGCTTAGGTAATCGCAGGCAAGCTTTAATGAGTAAACCGAACTAGCACAGGCAGCATCTAGGCTTAGTTGTGCGCCGCCAAGGCCAAGTGCATCGGCCACCACTTTTGAGCTGTTATGGGCAATGGCACCATTGGCTGCATTTAGGCTGCTCTCATTTGCCGCGCGAGCGGTATGAGCATTAGTTGGGCTTAGCTTAAATGCCTTTACGCCTAGTTTATCTTGCAGGGCTTTTTCAACGGCGCTGTGATAAATTGGCAAAAACAGATCGTTTGAGCGGGTAGTTGGGAACGACAGCGCGCCCATGACTACACCTGCGCGGCTTAAATCAGCGCCGTTGATATCAATACCAGCATCAATTAGTGCGTTACGGCTAGTATCGAGCGCCCAAAGGAAGCTGTCGTCCAAGCCATTTAAGCTTTGCTCCGGCAATTTGTAGCCTGCAGCATTAAAGCTGAAGTTCTCAATGTAGCCGCCTTTATTACAATAAAAACGGTCAGATTGGCCTTGCACACCTTGATAATCTTGGCTGTTAGCGCCGAGTTTTTCGTTAGTTAAGGTGCTGCGAGAGTCGCGTTTATCCAGCAAATTCTGCCAAAATTCTTGCGGGGTTTTAGCGTCTGGATACAGAGTGGCTAAACCGACAATGGCGATTTTGCTTTGCTTACTGGTTTTACTTGCCTGAGATGCGCCTTTCTGGTTGGCAGAAAGGTGGTTAGAAGCATTGTCTGGTAATGACATTAGACTTCCCCTTGAAGTAAATGGTCTTGGTTAGACTCAAACTTGCTGTCAACATTTGCATGTGCTGCCAGCTGTTGGCTGGTCAATTGGCAAAGTGTTAGCTCGCGCTTGAGTCCATCAATAAATGGTTGCACCGATAATGGCACCTGATGGCTAATTAATTGGCCAAGCGCTTTAATCACGCTGGTAATATCTTGGCTACCTTTTGCGTTCATAGGCACTGTGCAACAAGGTTGATGTTGTACACTGCTGGCACCATCTTGTTTAACAATCTTGTCTATCAAGGTGCAGTTTTGTCTATCCGCGCCAATTTCAACAAACAGCTTAGCGCCTTGATGTTGGGCGTGATGTACTAGCGCGGTAAAGTCCAAGGTTTGGCAGAAGGTGTCGGCAATAGACTGAGCAACGACTTGGCTGCTAAGTGCTTGCTCACTCACCGTTTGCTTGGCAGTTAAATCAGCGGCGCTGATAAAGCTTATTTCACTAGGAAGCTCTGCTTTTAACGGTTGCAGATAAAAATCCATCACATTTTGATGCTCTTGCATCGCAGGCTGCGTATGCATCGCCGTTACACGATTAGCTGCAATACCGCGTTTACCCAGTGCTGCAAGTAGCGCTTTACATTGGATTTCACAGCCAGCGATTACGCAGGTATCCCCTTGAATAATCGCGAGGTAAGCGTGTGGGTAATCTTTTAGCAAGGCTTCAATCGGCGCTGCTTCACTTCTAACCACAAAGCTATTCCACTGGATTTCCGCTGCGGTATCATCAAGCTGCCAAGCTTGTCTAACCGCGGTCAATTTGCCGGAAATAGCAGAAGTAAATAGCGGGTCGGTTTGGGTTTTGCTGATCAGCGCATGCGGGTTTTGCCATACGCCTAAGCTTGCCCACATTGATGCTTCACCCATTGAGTAACCTAATGCAAAATTAGGCTTAATATTAAACTCATCGGTGAGCAGCTGAGTTAACAGGTAGCTGCTCCCCACGCCAGCAATGGCTAAGTCACCTAAGCTCATTTGGGCAGCATGTTTAGGGTCAAGATGATAGATATCTTCTGCTTGTAGCATCGCCTTTAAATCGCCTTCACGCTCAAGTTTGGCGTAAAGCGCAGGGAAGTACTGATGCAGCTCATTAAGCATATCGGCGTAAACCGTTCCCACACCCGGATAGACAAAAGCAAGACCCGCTTGGGCGTTGTCATTGTTGCTGCCAAGCGGTGTTAGGGTTAAGTAACTGCCCGCCGGTGTTTTGTATTGGATTAAGCCTTTATTCGTTGATGTGGCGTTTGTTTGCTCAGCAAACAGCGCTGTGAGTGCATCGTTAAGCGCGCTTAACTCTTGCTTTGCAGCGCTAACAGAGCTTGCTTGAATCACAGCCTGATAAGCGGGCTTACTATCGCGAGTAGTGAGTTTGTCTGCGTTGACTAAGTTGTCATACATTATGCTGAGCAGCTCTAGTTGGCATTCTAGAGAAAGCTCATTAACCTCAGTTACCTGCAAACGCTCTAATTGCTGCATTAACTGAGTTATTGATGCGGTTATTTGTTGCTGACTGTTACCCGGCAAGATAAACATTAATCTTTGCTGGTTTAGCATTGATTTCGCAGCTAACAATCCTGAACCTTGAGTAAGCACATAGCTGGTTGCTTGTTGGCCATTAATAAAGTTGATGGCAGCAACACGGTTTTGGTGAAATTCGCTAAACCAATAGTGGCTTTTGGCTTGTTTAGGGCCAAGTTCCACACCTTGATTAACCTCTTTTCTCACATGGGTGCGGCTAGCAAGTTGCTGAATAAGCGAATAAACCTCTGTGAACTGCTGTTCACTTTTGAGGTTCTCAAAACACTCATTCACGCTGACATCAGTTAAGTTACGCTTGGCTTGGCTTAAAGCATGAGACAGCGCATTAGTCTGAGCTAGGCTTAGCGCATTAGCGCCAAGCTTTAGCTCACCAGATACTTGACTCATTGGCGTCGATTTAGCTTGCTGCATAGCGGCAAGCTGCGCATGAGGATGGATCCGCATTTGCGCCGCTTTTAATGCAGGCAGCATTAACAAAGCGTGAGTTGCCGTAGCAAGCTTGACGATATAGCCATTGTTAATTGCGTTGGTCGCAGCATTTAGCTGCGACTCAAAGCTGTTTGCATCGCTATCATCTGAGATAGTGATGCTGAGCATTTCAGGTGTCGGCGCACTATTAAGCAGGGCATTTAGCTCAGGCTGCAGTGTTTGATAGCTGGCTAATACTGACTGGTCGACAGAGTTAACTTCAAACTGCGGTGTTGGCAGTAAGATAAGTGCGATGCGCAGCGGCATCGCACTAGCTTTAGGCGTTTGTTCCACTAATTCGCCTCACTGTCGTTTGCTAAGACAGCAGGTAAAAATGCTGAATTTAAGCTTTTGCTAATGGTGATTTTAGCTGACTTAAACATGGCACTTAACTCGCCGTTGTCACGATATAGCGCAACATTCGCTTCAAGTGAGCGTTTGTTGTGCTTAATCACTTCAAGCTCTATGGTACCAGTTTCACCAAAGGCCATTGGTTGGTATGAGGTAAACTCACCAATGCTTGATGGCAAACTTGCCGAGCCAGTTTTAAGGCGAGCCCAAACCAGCATAGCTTGTAATAGCAAGTCCTCAGCAAAAGGTTGACTGCCACCCATGTGGGTTTGCGGCAAGAACTCACCACAATCGCTAAGTTCAACCTTAGGCAGAGCGACTTTAGCAATTAAGCCTTGATCATCGAACTGCACTACAGATTGGATCCCTTGTAGACGCGGACCGTGGAACAAGGTGCCGTTGCTATAAAGCTCTTTTGCTGTGGTAATCGCCTTAGCGCTTAAATCAAACTGCTTGTTAAGTTGCTTAATATCGGCATTATCACTGATAAGCGTCGCCTTGTATTGCGGACGCCCATTACAGCTGATTAATGCTTGTAGCGTAGCTTCGTCTGAATCGTCTGGCGTTAGCTCAAGTGTTAACTCTTGCGGCTCATCAGTCTCAAATACAATGCCTTTTAATAGCTTGTAATCAAGTACCTTAACTTGAGCGCCAAGCATGTCGCTTGCCGCTTCACGCATCCAGTCGATGGCGCATACCGTTGGCAACACACTGTTACCGCCAATGCGGTGATCTTCAATGAAGACCATGGCACTTGGGGTTAACAGACGCGTTGCAGTGACAGCTTGTAGTGGTGTTTTTTGTGCACCAGCACGCGGATGCGATGCACTTAGCACCTCACCCGCATTAAGCTTTTTTACAGAAGCAGTCTCAGTTGCTTTAGTGTCGCTGCCACCTTGCATTGACGTACCAATGAGCAACTGCACGCCAGTTTCAGCCAATAGCTGAGTGGCAAATAGCTCTGCACCTGCTTTTAGTGGAATAACGTACACACCACGCTCGGTAAACATCTTTTTAAGCGCTGGGTTAACCATGCCGCCATCCCAAGGACCCCAGTTAAAGCTCATGACTTTAGCTTGTGGGTTGCGAGCGGTGAACTGCAGCGCTGCCTTGTTAAGAATATCGTTCGACATCGCGTAATCGCTTTGGCCGATATTACCGTAAAAACCTGCTGCAGATGAGAACATAGCAAGTAATTTAATTTTGCTTGGCTCAAGTGCCGCGAGCAGCGCTTTTAGGCCGTTGACTTTAGTGCCATAAACTTTAGCAAGTTCAGCAAGAGTCTTGTCTTGAATATGCTTGTCGGCTAGTACACCTGCGCCATGAATAAGACCGGTGATCTCATTTGAGCGACCATTAAGTGCTGCTGTGATTGCGGCGCTATCGGTAACATCCATGCTGACGTATTCAGCTGAGGCGCCAACTTTGTTAAAGGCGGCTAGGGCGGCATTAATTTCAATGCTGCTTTGCACTGGCCACACAGCGGCTTCAACTTGCTTAGGCGTTGGCTTTTGACCAGTAGAAATAATATGTGCGATTGCAGCTGATTTTAGCTCGCTAGTTTGCTTACCCTCAGCCCAGCTTGGTAAAGCTTGTAATTCACTGCGCCCAGCTAAGATAAAGTGAGACTGGCTGCGAGATGCTAATGCCAGTGCACATTCAAATGTCACCCCTTTTGCCCCACCAGTCACTAAGATTTTATCTGTGCTGTTAAGCTCTGCTTTTGCTGTTTTATCTGCAGCTTCAGCAGCAACTAGAGTTACGCGGTTAACTTTGCCATCAATTAAGCTTAAGCCCACTTCAGGTAGCTGAGCTTGGCTATCAAATAGTTCACTGGTGATTGCATCAGCAAGATGGGTTGCATCAACATCTGTTGCAATATCTAGCGCGCGACAGAACACTTGTGGCCATTCATGGCTTAAGGTTTTAGTTAAACCAGCTAATGCTGCTTGGTTTAGCTCAGCATCTTTTAGGGCGTCAGTATTTAGGTAACCAAAGCCACCGTCGATACGGCTTACTGTTACAAAACAGCGACGCGCATCTGCTCCAGCAACGAGCTTTGGTTGCAATAATTTGGCCCACAAGAACGCATTGCTAACGTGAGTAAAACTTTGCGCATCTAGGTTTACTGCCGTTTGCTCTTCTGTATTCGCTTCTGGTTGCAAGTGAATAAAGCCACCAATAGCGCCAACCTGAGTTTCAATCTGCGCGATAACTGCAGTGATACTGGCTTCAAGCTCAGATTCTTGGCTTGAGGCAAGCTCAAAGCTAGCAACATCGCTTGAAAGTGGCGATTGAGGCTGACCTTTCGGTAAACGCACAACGGCTACTTTTAGGCCTTGTTTAATAAGTTTCTCAGCTAAAACGCCTGCGTTGTGACCATCATCGTTAATCACAACACTTGCGTCTGCGGCGAAACAATTTTCTAGCTTGTTCGCCGCATTAAGCTTTTTTAGCGCTACCTCGCTATGAGGAGGAAGCTCAACACTTGGTTCTGCCGAAATTGCTGCCGGCTTTGCAGCATTTGCAGCACTTGTATCAGCAGAGCCTTCAGCCGCACTTGTAGAAAGTTTAGAGCCATCAGCCAGTTGAGAGTTCATATAGCTAACGATTTCGCCAAGCGTGCGGCACTCAGCGAGATCTTCAGGATTAAGCTCAGGTAAACCTGGGAGCTCATCTTGTACTGTGCCAAGAATTTCAACGCGCTTAATAGAATCAATACCAAGGTCTGCTTCCATATCCATGCCAAGTTCTAGCATTTCAGTTGGGTAGCCGGTCTTTTCAGCAACTACAGACATCATAGTCGCCTGTACCTTGTCAGCAGAAAGACCATTCACTGCAGGAGTCGCAGCAGTGGCACTTGTATTAGCAGAGCCTTCAGCTGGAAGCTTAGAGCCGTCAGCCAGCTTAGAGTTCATATAGTCAACGATTTCGCCCAGCGTACGGCACTCAGCTAAATCTTCAGGATTAAGCTCTGGTAGACCCGGTAGCTCATCTTGTACTGTGCCAAGAATCTCAACGCGTTTAATTGAGTCGATACCTAAATCGGCTTCCATATCCATGCCAAGTTCTAGCATTTCAGTTGGGTAGCCGGTCTTTTCTGCAACTACTGACATCATAGTGCTTTGCACTTTCTCTGCAGAGAGACCGTTCGATACAGGAGTCGCAGCAGCTTGAGGCGCCGCAACGGCACTAACATTAAGAGACGCAGCGGCACTTGTATTAGCAGAGCCTTCAGCCGGCAGTTTACTGCCCATATAGTCAACGATTTCGCCTAGGGTGCGACACTCTGCTAGATCTTCTGGATTTAGCTCAGGTAAACCCGGTAGCTCATCTTGTACTGTGCCAAGAATTTCAACGCGCTTGATAGAATCGATACCTAAATCGGCTTCCATATCCATTTCAAGTTCAAGCATTTCAGTTGGGTAGCCAGTTTTATCTGCAACTACAGACATCATGGTCGCTTGAACTTTTTCTGCAGAGAGACCATTCGCTACAGGAGTCGCAGCAGCGGTACTTGTAGACAGCTGATAGTGCATAGAGCCTTCAGCTGGCAGCTTAGAGCCGTCAGCGAGTTTAGAGTTCATATAAGTCACGATTTCGCCAAGAGTACGACACTCTGCCAAATCTTCTGGATTTAGCTCAGGTAAACCCGGTAGCTCATCTTGTACTGTGCCAAGAATTTCAACGCGCTTGATTGAATCGATGCCAAGGTCAGCTTCCATATCCATTTCAAGTTCTAGCATTTCAGTTGGGTAGCCAGTCTTTTCGGCAACCACAGACATCATAGTCGCTTGAACTTTCTCCGCAGAGAGACCATTCGCTGCAGGAGTCGCAGCTGCGGCACTTGTAGACAGCTGAGAATTCATAGAGCCTTCAGCCGGCAGCTTAGAGCCGTCAGCGAGTTTAGAGTTCATATAGTCAACGATTTCGCCTAGAGTACGACACTCAGCTAGATCTTCAGGGCTAAGCTCAGGTAGACCCGGTAGCTCATCTTGTACTGTGCCAAGAATTTCAACGCGCTTGATAGAATCTATGCCTAAATCGGCTTCCATATCCATTTCAAGCTCTAGCATTTCAGTTGGGTAGCCAGTCTTTTCGGCAACCACAGACATCATAGTCGCTTGAACTTTCTCCGCAGAAAGACCATTCGCTGCAGGAGTCGCAGCTGCGGAACCTGTAGACAGCTGAGAATTCATAGAGCCTTCAGCCGGCAGTTTACTGCCCATATAGTCAACGATTTCGCCTAGCGTTCGACACTCAGCTAGATCTTCAGGGCTAAGCTCAGGTAGACCCGGTAGCTCATCTTGTACTGTGCCAAGAATTTCTACACGCTTGATAGAATCGATGCCTAAATCGGCTTCCATATCCATTTCAAGCTCTAGCATTTCAGTTGGGTAACCGGTTTTCTCAGCAACCACTTCAAGCATAGTGGCTTGGACTTTTGTTGCGCTCAGGGCTGTTTCGGCGCTGAAGGCTGAAGGCGTTGTAGTCGCAACACTTGTATTAATCGGTTCAATAGCGGCTTGAACTGGTGCGGCTTGACGAACAACTTGTGCCGGAGCAGTTTGAACTGGAGTTGTCACAGGTGCTGGCTGCGCTTTTGGAGCTGGAGCTTGAGTTGGCTGCTCTGACACATGGTTAACTTGTGTTGAAATTACTGGCTGGACTGCAGTTTGGCTTTGAACCACTTGGCTTTGAATCGCTTCATTGTGAATGGCTGGAGCGTAAGTTGCTTGGCTGCTATTGAGTAGGTTTAACGCTGCAATGTTGCTACCCGCTTGCATCTCAAGGAACTGGGTGTGGCTTTGTAGTGTTTGCGCTTGTAGTTGGTGGAATTGCTCCATTGAGCGTTGCAGACTCTCTGGAATTGCAACACCAGAACTTGCCAGTTTAGCTTGCTCGGTCATCAGCGTAGTGAACGTCTCACCATATTGCTGCGGAATAGCTAAGAACTGCTGATGCAACTGTGCGGTTTGCTGCTGTGCAGCAAAAAAGTTGCTGAGTGCATCACCACTAATGCTCTGGACTGCTGGCTTACTGTTTTTAGACACGACTTGGTTCTCTATTACTGGAGCGACAACTGAACGGGTTTGAATTGCATTGGCTTGCACTGAATTAACAGGAGCTTCAACCTCAACAACTTTCTCTACTTCAACCACTTTTTCGACGATCTTTTCGACTTCAACCAGTTTCTCAACTTCAACGATTTTTTCTTCAATAACATGTTCTATTTGCGAGGTGACGATACCTGTCTCTAAAGACTTGGCCATCTTAGCGCGAGTTGCTTTGCTGATATGGTTAGCAGCATTAAGCGAAATGCTCATTGGCGACTTTTTCGCTGGTGCGGCAATATCGGCTTGGTATGGGTCAATTTCACTGAGTACCACACCAGTAACCGCTAGCTGCATTGCTGCTTGCTTAAGCTGCAGATCACTATCAACTTTAGGATTAGGGTTGATAGAGATAGTGCAAACTTCATTTTCAGTGTTGACAAGCGTGCCTTGAACTAATTTTTGTAAGATGTTCTTTGGACCAAATTCAACAAATACACGGGCGCCGTCGTTGTACATGGCTTCTAGCTGGCTAGTAAAGCGCACTGATTGAAGCATATGTTTCTTAAACGAGGCTTTAATCTTTGCAGCAGTGCTTTCATAAAGTCCGCCAGTTGCATTTGAGTAAAGTGCTCGGCTTGTTTTAGTAAATTTGGCTGCGTCAATCGCTTTAGCAAATGGCGCTTGAGCGTGACCAACAAGTTCAGTGTGGAATGCACCTGATACTGGCAGGTTAATCGCTTTGTAACCAAGCTCAGTTAGCGCTTTAGCCGCATCAGCGGTAGTTGCTGTTGGGCCTGCAATTACTGATTGCGTTGGCGCGTTATAGTTAGCGACTTTCACCCCATCAAATTTAGCGATGGTGGCTTCAACGGTTTCAAGGTCTGCAGCACTCTTGGTTATGATTGCAAACATTGCTCCTGCATCTGCTTCAACGCCGTCTTTAGCCGGTGCTTTTGTTGCCATAGCCTCACCACGAGCAAAAGCCAGCTTGTAGTAGTCATCAGCTGAAATAACACCTGCAGCACACAGTGCACTTAGCTCACCAAAGCTATGGCCTGCAACCATGTCGGCATTAAAGCCAGCCGCAGTAAACAAATCGTATTGACCCATTGAAATCGCACCAATTGCGCTTTGGGCATTGGCGGTATTGGTCAAAATGGCTTCTTGAGCCTTTAATTCATCTTTATTAAATACAGGCTTTGGATACAGAGTTTGCGATAACGGCGTTTTATCATTTGCGGCAAATACTTTATCTGCAGTTACAAATTGCTGACGCATCTCTGGGTAATAACAAGTAAGGTCACGGCCCATATTGAGATATTGTGAACCTTGGCCAGCAAACAGTGCGGCAACTTTACCTTCTACTGCAGCGGCGCGGTAGCTAGTGCCACCAGGTAGCTGCCATGCGTTATCATCGCTAGCTGCTAGTTTGGCAAGTGCTTGCTTAATTAGGCCTGCTAACTCTTCAGCTGTGTTTGCAACTAAACCGATCCGTGGTGCATTTTTATCAAGCTCACGTACGCCATAGTTTGCTGCTGCATCTTTGAGGATAAACTCAGCTTGGCTTGCAGATGCTGCTAGTACGTTTAACTCGTTAATTAGCGATGCTTTATCGCTTGCGCTAACAAGGAAGCTTTGCGCCACTTGGCGTTGACGATACTTAGCTTTTTCGCTATCAGTACGGCTGTGTTCTTGGTTGTACTCTTCTAGTACAAAATGGAAGTTAGTGCCACCAAAACCAAATGAGCTAATACCCGCGCGGCGCGGCGTACCATCAACACGTGGTAACCATGGACGAGTCTCAGTGTTTAGATAAAACGGTGAGTTTTCGATATCAAGTTTAGGGCTTGGCTGACTAACGTTAATGGTCGGCGGCAGTACCTTGTGATGCAAAGCAAGAGCAGCTTTAATTAAACCTGCTGTACCTGCAGTTGATTTAGTATGACCAATTTGTGATTTAACTGAACCTAGCGCAATGTGTTGCTTGGTATCGTTGCCTTCAGCAAATACTGAGCAAAGGCCGGCAAACTCTGCCGCGTCACCTGCTGCAGTACCTGTTCCGTGAGCTTCAATTAGACCTAAGGTATGCGGCGCAAAACCTGCGTCATCATAGGCACGGTTAAGTGCTTTAGCTTGGCCTGATGGGCGAGGGGCATAGATTGATTTAAACTTACCGTCAGATGATGCACCCACACCTTTAATTACAGAGTAAATGCGGTCGCCATCGCGCTCTGCATCTTCAAGACGCTTTAGCGCCACCATGCCAATACCTTCACCAATCATCATGCCTTTTGAGTCGATATCAAATGGCTGAATGGTTTCGTTAGTGGTAAAGGCGGGCGTTTTTGAAAAGCTCATATACATAGAGGGTGAGTTATCAGTACACACACCACCGGTGATCATCATTTCAGAGCGACCTTCAGTTAGCTCTGTTAGCGCCATACGCATAGCAGCAAGTGATCCAGCACAGGCAGCATCAACCACACAGTTCATGCCGCCAAAATCGAAGCGGTTGGCGATACGGCCCGCAATAACGTTACCAAGTGAACCTGGGAACGAGTTTTCTTCCCAGTGTACATATTGGTCTTGGAATTTCTTGATAAGCATTTCGCTGTCGGTGTCACTAATGCCGCTATTGGCGAATACTTTCTTCAATACTGGGTATTGCAGACGCGCTGTTAGGCTGTGGCTAATTTTTTGACCACCGCCGACACCTAAGGTGATACCAATTTTATCGCGGTCGTAATTCTCAGGTAAGTTAGCATCAGCCAACACTTCTTTAGCAACGATGAGTGATAATAGTTGCGATGAATCGGTCAGTTCCAAAATGTTTGGCGGCAGGCCAAACTCCATTGGGTTGAAGTCTACATCTGGCAAAAAGCCACCACGTTTACAGTAGCTTTTGTCTGCTGCGGTTTTATCTGCGTCGTAATATTCTTCAGGCTGCCAGTGAGTTGATGGTAATTCAGTAATCGCATCAATTTTTTCGCTGATTAAGTCCCAAAACTTATTCAAATAGCGAGAGTTTGCAAAAATACTCGCCATGCCAACAATAGCAATTGGCATATCTTTTAGTCGTTTATTTAAACGAGAGTCAGCTTGTGAGTCTTGTGCTTGCTCAGTTGCTGAGTTTGTAGGTTTAGAGGTCTGGCTCATTATGAGTCTCCACTGGGTGCCTGTGTTTCAGGCGTCTTGTTGATTGTTTCAGGCATATCTTTAGAGGGGCGGCGATTTTGCGTCGCTCCAGGAAAGCGCTGTAAAAAGGTGTGATAGTTACGCACGAGTAACTTTCGTAAATGGAATGGCCCGTGTTTTAGCACATAAGCCATATATCTATTCGTGGCTTGTGTATTGCCATCTTGGTATATGTCGAGATAGATCCAGTCGCTATGAGGATCAATGCCGAGCAAAATTGAACTGGGTGCTTCTTCGGTTAACTTTGGTGGAATGGTGAGAGACACCACTTGCACCACATTGTCACCATCGGTACTAGGTAAGGCTAAGGTTTTTGCCAGCGTTTCATAGTGCAGGGTGTAGGTTTGCACATCGCTGCCTTGAGTGACTGGAATTTGATTAAAGTAGCGCATTGGTACGTGTGGGCTTTGGATATCACTCACCCGTGAAACGCCATAACGCTTCAAACATCTTGCTAAACCTGAGCGCGACACGTTTGGATTGATAAACTCTTGGGTTGCTTTGAGCAATCTGTCTAATGGCATTTTCAATTGATAACGCAGGCCCACAACCACATATTCTTGCAAAGGGGTTAGCGTGGTATTGAGATGGTGCGGGGTATTAGGACAGTTTTCGACAGAGTCACGCTTGCGCCACTTACGTACGGTAGCTTCACTGATATTTAATATTTTAGACAGTTGGCTAACACTGAGATCCGACTCTTGTATGAATCGGCGCATCTCAGGTGTTGTAGTGGCATTTCTATGCCGAGCCTCAGTCTCTGTTTGCGTACACTTATTCGAAGTAATAGTAGCTTCATCCAAGTGTTCACTATTTATTTTTGCCATCAGTTTAGCGGGTTTCCGTTAATAATCTGTTGGGACTTAATGCCGATAAAACTTACGGTGAACTTAGCGCTAAGCCACATTTTATCGCCATTTTGTCAATATTGTTTAGCTAATGGCAGAGCAGACTACCTGAGCTTATGGGTCAATACAATCACCTGGGACTGAATAATTACAGATACGACCAGCTTGGGAGAACACTTGTGCGCTAAAACGCAATTTTATGTAGTAAAATCAAGGGTAAAATAAAAAGCGTGAGCTGTGTCTCGTGTTAATGAAATTGTTCGTTTGTGTAAGTGCGTGTAAGCAATTAACTTTGGCGTTACATTGAGGGGCGGGGTTTTTAAGGCGTAAGATGCTCGGAGAACCAGTTTAAGATTGGATTTCATAAAAAAATGCAATCTCTACGAAGAGATTGCATTTTTATTAGTTAGAGGCGTAATAATTAATTACATCATTACCTTAATACCTAGGAATGCACGGCGACCAACTAGATCATATAGCGCATCGTTAGTGTATCCAGGTGGAAGTGCGTCAAATAGGTTACGTACACCACCGTTAATCATGAAGTTCTCATTGATGTAGTATGTAGCGCTCAAGTCATGAGTTGTCATTGAGCCTATGTGGCCTGGATATAAATCTTCAGGAGAGCCACCATTTTCAGAGACATCATAAGTTACTACGCTATCAATATAACGCGTGTTCCAGCTAACACTTAGATCATCTAGACGGTAATCGATGCCTAGGCGGAACTGCAGCTCTGGATCACCTACTTCGCCTTTTTCATCATTAATCTCATCAGGACGATTTTGGAATTCAAGACGTTCTAGTTCAAGTAATTGGTTCCCCAATAGGTTGAAGCGTAGTTCACCAGGCGCGTTGAAAGACTCTAGATCTAATGAGTATGCAGCTTGAAATTCAATACCTTTGGTATTCAATGCCGCGGCATTTAGATAACCAGAGCGAACAAGTTCAATATCATAGGTCGTTGGATTACGATCAACTTGACTACAGAAGTCGGTGTCAGGTCCGCCAGTTGAGTCAACACAGTTATCAGCCACAGTCTGGGTGGCTACTGACAAAATAGCATCCTCAATTTGAATATCATAATAATCGACAGTGAATGATAGATTGTCAGCAAACGTTGGTGTCCAAACAAGACCACCTGTAAAGGATGTTGATGTTTCAGGTTTTAGATCTGGGTTACCACCAGATAAGGTATCTACACTGACGTTATCATTAGCTTGGAATCCTGGAGGGATCCCCAATGCTGCACAGTTTGACACGCGATCCGGATCGTCATTAATGTTATCTGCATCACATGGATCTGAAACGCGGCCAAAACCAGGAGAGCGTGGACTAAAGGCTTCTGCAATGTTTGGTGCTCGTACTGCTTCACCTACCGTACCACGTAATGCAAGTTGCTCTAATGGTGAGTAGAACATACCAGCTTTCCATGCTTCAGTCTTACCGGCATGTGAGTAATCAGCATTACGGTATGCACCGTCAAAGCTCAACTCATGTGCAAAAGGTAATTCTTTTAGTACTGGGATGTTCACCTCAACAAAATACTCAGTCACGTCGTATTCGCCATAAGAATCTGGCGTTGCAGCGCTTGTCAAGAAACCTGCTTTAGTAAATTCATCGGTTGTTGAACCAGACGTTTCTTCACGGTATTCAAAACCAACAACCATAGCGATTGCACCACCTTGAAGCTCAAATAGTTCTTCAGAATCGGTACCGAGAGTACCACCAATCACTTGTTGAGTTATTTTGTCTTCACGAGTCACATCAGCAGAAACCCAGTCGCGGGCTTCTGCTGAAGCTTGACCCATGCCAAATGGGTTATAAGCAACACAGTCGCTACCATTTACAGACGCGGGATCTGTATAGTCATCGCCTTGAGCGCTTGCTACTTGTGAGCGACACGCTGCTAAGCCAGTATCAGGATCAATAACAGAGTCGACAGCTGCGACAAAGTTATCAGGAATTAGGTCATTAAGGGTTTTACGACGGTTATTAGTCTCGCCATAAACATAGTAAAGGTCGTAATCAAATATGGTTTCGCTAATATCAAAGCCACCTTTAAAGCCACCTACGTAACGGAAAAGTTCGCGTTTATTTTCTGCTGAGCGATTTCCTAATTCATCAAAAAACTTGGCAAAACTAGCATTGGTTTGACCCGCATCGAGCATTTGCTGACGCAAGTCGTCATTCAAAAAGGCGTTATCTTCAACATTGATATTAATGTTACCAAAACGGAATGAAGGCTGAAATTGTTGCTGAATATCTGACTTTACATATCTGAAGTCAGTGTAAAATTGAATGTTATCGGTAAAATCAAAGTTGAATGATGAGCCAACGTTTATTCTTTCTACCCCTGGAATATAGTTTTCGTATGCTTCAGTGTTGAAACATGTGTCACAGCCATTAGGGAATGAACCAAATGCAAAGCTGTTAGTCCCATCACGTTCTTGTTGTGCAATAGGATTGCCGTTACTGTCAAAGGTTGAGCGACCAATTCCACCACCAAATGCATTGATAACACCGGTAGCATTAATCATTTCAGAATAAACTCGTGGTACACGTAGTCTGTCTGGAATACCATCATCTTCACCACCATCGGCTTCGTTTTTAATTGTTCCCCAAGCATCGAATTGGCGAATGTCGGTAGCCATGACTTCTTTTGTACGTTCATAACCTGCGTAGAAGGTTACATTACCACGTCCATCTGCAACGTTTGCACCACCCAAAATGTCAAAAGAGTGCTCTTGAGTGCCTACACTTTCAGTAGAACCGCTAGTACGTGCGTTAAACTCAAAGCCTTCAAAGTCTTCTTTAAGGATAACGTTGATAACACCTGATACAGCGTCCGAACCATAAATTGCTGAAGCACCGCCGGTTACAATCTCAACTCGCGAGATCATGCTAGTTGGTATAGTTGACAAATCTACCTCAGCTGAGCCCGGTTGGCCGGCAACGTAGCGCTTACCGTTGACTAATACTAAGGTTCTGTTAGCACCTAGACGACGCAAGTCTGCTGAGCTAACACCTGCGCTTGAGTTGCTATTGTTATTACCAATAATAGTGTTGGTTGCACCAATAGCAGGTAATTCTGCTAGTACGCTACCTAAATCTTGATTACCAAATTTTGTCAGTTCTTCGGCTGAAAGGCTGACGACTGGAGCTGGTTGAGTTAGCTCTGCTTTAGCGATTCGCGATCCGGTCACTGCGACTCTTTCTATTTGTTCTTCAGCAGCAGTTTCTTCTGCAAAAACAGGCATAGCTAGCGAGGCTGTTAAGCCTGCGGATATGGCAAGTTTGACTGAGCGCGAAAGTTTTGAATTTAAAAACATACTCATTCCCTTAATATAATTGTTATAAAATTCTCAATTACAATAACCATATCCAAATACTAAACGTTACTCTTGTTGCTTTTTTGTGAAAATTGTAAGCGCGTTGTTTGTGTTGCGCCTTGGTTTTATTGTCTGCTTATTTGTTCTATGTTGGTTTTTAAATTTGTTTTTTTTCACACTAACGGCAAAATATGCTTTTACTGAAGAGCTTGAATTCAATTTGAATTTTTCCTTAAAAATGAATTCAATATACTTTATCCCATTGGTTTGTTTTATCTATATGAAAGTTAAGGTTTATTTTTTTATTCAATCTTGTTTTAGGGAGAGGGAGCTAATTTTGTGAAGATCATGGCTTTGGTGTGTAAAATAATTTATACAAGTATAATGTTCTTTTTATATTTTTTTCCTTTAAAGCTAGTTTGACACTATTCTCAATTAGTTTTGGCTTTAGTTTTGATCTTAAATTGGTAAAAATAGGGGTTATGTTTGTTGCTTTAAAGAGTGTCCTGAAAAATTGCTAACTTCTCGATTGATTTCCTTATACTTCTGTCCGTTAACAATACAAGAGTGCGATAACCAGACTACAGAGTTGGTTAAGTCATGGCTGCCTGAAGATGAGTTAATTAAGGTTAATCGCTACATTAAACAAGAAGCTAAAACTCAAGGTTTAATGGTAAGAGGCTATTTGCGCGCTTTATTGTCACAACATAGTGAAATACGCCCCAATGAATGGCGCTTTGAATATGGCGACAAAGGTAAGCCTAGATTGAGTGATGCGCAATTTGCTCAAACCGGGGTCCACTTTAATGTGAGTCATAGTGGAGATTGGCTATTAGTAGGCATTTGCACTGCTGATAATAAAGGCGCCAGTCAGGCAAGCAAGGAGGAAACTGACTCTGCTAGTATTGAGTTTGGCGTCGACATTGAGCGTTGCCGTAACAGCACCAATATCCACTCTATTCTTAGTCATTATTTCTCTGAATCAGAAAAGCGAGCCTTGTTAGCGTTACCAGAGGCCTTGCAGCGAGACCGCTTTTTTGATTTGTGGGCGCTCAAGGAGTCTTACATTAAAGCGAAAGGACTTGGGCTGGCATTATCGCTAAAATCTTTTGCGTTTGACTTCTCTGCACTGAGCGAAACTTTTCTTGGAGTTAATGCACCTAAAAGCTTGAGCCATTGTGTTGATATTTCCGATGCTATTGCGGATCACAAGGTTGAGCATCAACTTAATCAGCGACAGGTTTTGTTAAAACAAGATATTGGTCTTGCTTTACTAGAGTCGAGTTCTAATAAGCCTAACGCTGAGCCACAAAAGTCTGGTTTAGGTTTGATTGAGGCTAAAGAACAGCAAATGAACGCTGCTGATAATTGGCATTGTTTACTGGGCCATCTTGATGATAGTTATCGTTTTGCACTGAGTATTGGTCAGTGTCAGCAAATAAGTATTGCAGCAGAAGAAGTGAATTTTAAAGCTGTTGTTCGAGCTTCAGCTAAGACTAGCTAGTTCAAAATTGCATAAAAAATGGGGCGTCTAATCGCCCCATTTTTATGTCTAGCTTGCACTTGTTGAGATTAATGCCTCATTTAACAGGCGTTGGTACGATTTCGAAGTCAGGTGTAAACTCGACCATGCTATCGGCTATTTTACTAAATGCCGTTTTATCACCAGTGAGCTTGGCATCGCCGCTGGCTAATAACGCTTTTAGGGTTACTTGGCCAAGTAAGATGCGGTTAACGTCAGCTTTATTAACCATAAGGTTTGCGTCAGCTGCTTGCTCTTTGTCGACCACTGCGTTGCTTAAGTTACCGTTGCTTAGCTCAATATAGAGAATATCTTTAGTATCAGGGGTGATAACATTCATCTTAACTAAGCCGTGCTTAGCCGCCTGTTGACTATCAATCTTCACCGCGAGGAAGTCAAATAGAGTCGGCATGTCCATTTCACTGATGACATCTGCCGATGCGGTTTTAGGCGCGCCAGCTTGAATACCTACTCGTAGCTCTTGTGCGCCAGTTAAGTAAATGTTTCTCCAGCCAGCCCCTTCTGCTTGATAACCAAGTTGCTCATAGGTATCGGCTAGCAATTGACGAGCGGAGTCATTTTCTGGCTCGGCCATCACCACCTTATTTAATGCCGTTGCAACAAAGCGGTATTCACCTTGAGCGTAATCATCTTTAGCGCGCTTAATTGCGGCATCTGCGCCGCCCATGTATTCGACAAACTTGGCAGATTCTTGCTTGGTTGGCAGCGGATTAAGGTTGGCTGGGTTCATATCGAAGTAGCCTAGATACTTGTTATAAACCGCTTTAGCGTTATGGCTATAAGTGCCGTGGTAACCATTGGTATGCCACGTCTTGTAGATAGACTCTGGAATCGTGTCTTGAATCGCATCGCCAATATCTTGTATACCGACACCATCGTTGGCAAGTCTCAAGGTTTGATTGTGCACTAGGCCGTAGTTATCACGCTGTAGGCGTAAGAAATCGTTGATCGCTTGGTTACCCCACACTGGCGCAGAGTGCGAGGCAAACAGCACTTCGACATCTTGACCAAAGGCATTGATCATTTCGTTGATATCTTTTGACCACTTGAGCGCATCACGTACTTTAGCGCCGCGCAGCGTATAAATGTTGTGCATACCTTGATAGGTAAGCTCCGCCGTCCAGAGCGCTTTTTTAGAGGGAATATAAGTGATCATTTCTGACTCAGCTTCGGTGCCCGAGGCATCCATAAACACCATCTCTAGACCATCAATCGTCAGCGTTTCCCATTTGCCTTCACTGTTTAAGGTGTAGTCTGGGGCGACGTAAGTGATTTCACCTTTTGATAGACCTTTACCTAGCGCAGCATCAACAATACCGTGGTCATGTTTGCCCAGTGTTGCGCCGTATTGATAAGCTGCGCGGCGGCTCATGGCGTTACCGGCAAGTACGTTCTCATCGACAATTTCTTTAGTGATGTTATCTGAGCCGTAGACTTTGACATCAGGGAACATCTCTTGAACACCGCGAGCTCCGCCAAAGTGGTCCGCATGGCTATGGGAGTAAATCATCGCAACAACGGGTAAATCGCCATCTTTAGGTAGATTCTTTAACGCAAATTGTAGTGAGGCTTTTGCTGCTTCTTTGGTTAACAAAACATCGTATGCTATCCAACCGTTATCACTGCGGATAAGTGTAAGGTTAGATAAGTCGGTACCGCGGACCTGGTAAATGCCATCGCTCACTTTATACAGACCATTAGGCACCATATTAAGCTGAGCCTGACGGTAGAGAGACGGGTTAACCGAGTCAGGGATTTCATCGCTAATAAAAGCAAATTCGGCACGTAATATATCGGCAGTTGCTTTATCAAACTTGGCGACTAGATTTTTAGACGATTGCTCAAATGCACGCGTGTCGGCAAAGTTAAGTGTTTTAGCTACAGCTTGGTTGTGAGCTATGGTGTGTTCTGTTGCGGCTTTCCCTTCGTAATCAACAGTGATGTGGTCATGTTCATGTTGCGCTGCTAGCGCATTGAATGAAAAAAGCGACATGATTGAGATAGCCATTAGAGTCTGTTTCATAAGTTACCCTCGTAAGATTGAATCAGTTCAAAGCTTTATGTCTCAATATTGCATTTAGTTGCAGGGAGACTGATGAGACATTTGCTTAATTGAGGCCAGTATAGGTAACTTGAATTGATTAATAATTAGGGCTAAATTATGACTTGGTATTTATATTATGAATACTTTTATTATGAATATTAATTGAGTTCCCAAAATATTGGCTTAATACGCTGAGTTGTTTTTGAGCTAGAGTGCTCTGGAGCTAACTTTTTATAAGGATAAGGATAAGGATAAGGAGATAGCTGATTTATGTCGCAGCAAAAAGCTTTTGATCTTAATTTATTTCGCGTTTTTACTGCGGTGTATCGCACCTCATCTTTTAGCCGGGCGGCAGAAGAGCTGGATTTGACTCAGTCGTCGGTTAGTAATGCGATTTCGAGGCTAAAAAGTATTGTTGGAGAAGAGTTGTTTACTCGAGTGGGTAGGGGAGTTAAACCTACCGCAAGTGCGATGACGCTTTATCAACAGCTCGCGGGCGCTATGTCAACAATTGAGCAAGTTGCGACTAGCTTTGAAGCATTTGACCCCACTTCAAGTGAGCGAACTTTTTATGTGTATGCCAGCGAGTCGGCAATACAACTCTTGCAAGATCAAATTGAGCAAGTGTTACAGGGCACTGCAATTAATATTGTATTTCGTGAGCCGCCGCTCATTGAAGAAGAGTTGCAGATGGACCTACAACTAGAAAAGGTGGATTTAGCCTTAGATATTTGGCTGCCAGAATCTGCGGCATTTAAGAGTCAAAAAGTAATGCAGGATAAATTAGTTTGTGTGGCACGAAATGCTCACCCAAGGATCCAAGGTGGGTTGACGCAAGAGCAATACTTTAATGAAAAGCATATTATTTTTAAGATGCGCCGCTACAATTTAAGTGTTGCCGACTTGCTGACTAAACAGGTGTTACCGGCAAGGCAAATGCACAGCGAGCAATCATCAATATTAAGTATGATGTCGGTTGCCTCAAAAAGTGATGCGTTAGCTATCGCGTCAAAAGCCCACACTGACGAATATGCCAAGCTGTTTGGCTTACAGGTATTTGACTTACCTTTTGCGGTAGAGCCGATAGAGTATTTCATGGTGTGGAGCCATAAATTACAGCAAAATCCTGCAAATATTTGGCTGAGAGAGCGGCTTAATTTAGCGATAAAACTAAAAGGCTTGGCGGCTGAGGTTTGATGACAAGTTGATAATATAAAAATGCCCATAAGCTTGGCTTATAGGCATTGTTTTTTGTAGGTACTGCAATCAATTACTGTCTCGCTAGGCGCTGATTTTCTGCAGGGTTTTCAAAGTCGCTACGATATGGGTTGATATCTAAACCACCACGGCGGGTATAACGTGCATAGACAGTAAGTTTGGCACATTGGCAATAGTGCTTTAAATCAACAAATATACGCTCAACACACTGCTCATGAAATTCATTGTGCTGTCTAAATGAAATCAGATATCTAAGTAGCTTTTCACGGTCTATCTTAGGCCCTTGATAACGGATCATCACTGTACCCCAGTCAGGCTGAGAAGTGATTAGGCAGTTTGATTTCAATAAGTTTGACGTTAGCGTTTCAGCAACCATGACTTTGTCATCAACACTGTCGGTGAGATAGTCAGAGTTAAAGCTATAGTCATCAACTTCAATATCTAAATCGTCAATGCAGGTACCTGGCATATCAACCACTCTCAGGTGGTTAAATTGCTTAGGTTCAATCACTTTTACCGTAACTGTGCCTTGGGCACAGGCGCTTAAGTCTTCAGTTAAACGTTCTTGAACCGCTTGAACGCTATCAAATCGTGTTTGGTTATAGCTGTTTAAATACAGCTTAAACGACTTAGACTCGATCAGATTTTTACTATCAAAACTTAGGTTAAAGTCTGCAATAGCAATCATTGGCTTGCCTTTAGCATTTAGCCAAGACAGTTCGTAGCCAGTCCAAATATCACAGCCATGAAAAGGTAGCTCATTGGTTAGACCGATAGCATCACGGTTTAATTTACGCGGCACGCCTTGTAGTAAAGATGCATCATACTGCTCTTGATAACCGGTCGACTTTCCTAAAGTTAATTCAGAAAGTTCGGGGGCGTTACTGTAGGGATCATGATGTTGTGTCATCAATACGGTTTCCATGTCAAAATAGACCCCTATTATAACTGATTTTGGAACTGGCTTAAGTGTCTTCTTTACCTGCTTTAGATCTTTTTTTATCTAAATATCAACAAGCCTACATGGATAAGCTTGGTGAACAGCCAAGATATTATGCGCAAGGACAAAAGTCTGAGTGTGTTGTCGCCGAAGCGGGCTCCGATGGCGCAGTGTTTTGGCAATCGGTTGTACGTCAACAACCTGGTGAATTTGCTAATGTTGAAACAGCACTTGAAATGACATTATCTGCAGAAATTAATCCATTTTTTGGCAGTCATTTTTCTGCACCGCTATTTTTTGACTCACAATGGGGCCAAGGTGAGCTAATCCAAGTGTGGGATCAAACTGATTTTGAATACTTACAACAAAACATCATTGGTCATTTAATGATGAAGAGAAAGCTTAAGCAAGAGCCGACTTGGTTTATTGGTATTCTTGATGATGAAGATAAAATGTTGACGGTTAATAATAGTGATGGCAGCGTATGGATTGAAATTCCAGGTGAAGTACAAAGCGTTAAATTAAGTGACAGTTTAAACGAGTTTATAAACGAATTGACTCCAAGGGTTACACCTGCGGTTAAACCTATTGAAGAGTCGATGCCACAACTAGATCATCCAGGGATCTGGCAAAGAATGAAATTAATGTGGGCTAATTTACGCGGAAAATAGTCTGCTGATATATAGTATCGATGAAAATGGCGCTTATATTTCTTTTAATTGAAATATAAGCGCCATTTTTATGCTGACTAAACTCTAGTGTGATAAGACTCGGAAGAGTTATAAATGGTCCCAAGAGATATTAGATACGATGCGGCAGGTGTCACAGCGAAAATGGAACATATCCAATAATGGTTTATCGAGCAGCCATTCTTGACTGCCACACTTAGGACAAGAGCGCTGCTTTTCTACTGCTAAGCTTTCACCGCCAACACGGTATAAATAGTAATAGGTCGGAATTTTCGTCAAGTATTCGACTCTGCCACGTAAGTCCCAACCACGCCTAAATAGATCACTCTGATGACTGGTTAGCTCTTCAAGTGCGGCAAATTCAGCTTTAGTAGCTGCGGCCATTTGCAATTCATCACAAGCTTGCCATTCTGTTTGCCAACGGATCATTCGTTTATGATCGCCGTTGGCAGTTGCTGGAATTTGATACAGTGGAATAGGCTGCAAGGTGTCGCCATTTCTTAGTGGTGAGCACATGTGCACATAACTTGTGTAAAGTAGCTGCCAACTTGGTGTGTCTTGGCTAGATGCTTCAGAATTAATATCTTGGCCAATATACTTTTCACGTGGCGCAAGCAATTTGGCTTCGGTTAGCTCTTCGAGTGCACTATTTACCCAAGGACTATTAAAGCGTTTAGATAAGCTGCTTTTTTCTGGGGTTAACATGCGTGCTTTAAACTCACCATCGTTAAATGCAACGGCAAATTCACGACCTAGAACCTGGCCATTGGCTCGATAAGCTTCAAGCAAACCATTAATGGCTTTTTCTGCTGCAGTAATCGTGGTGTTATCAAAACATTCAAATCGTAGTTCAATTACATGCATTTGGTGTCAGGCTCTTTATTCATCAGGTTTTGTTGTAAGTTATCAAATTGACTTTTTAGCCCATTAAATTCGTTTCTTAATTCATTGAGGGCGTTTTCTAGCTGGAGGATCCTATCAGCTTGTTCAGATTGAGATAAGCTTGATTGACCATATTGAGTTTCTTTTGCTGTTGCTAAGCTGCTAGGTATTGCTTGTCTTTCTTCTGCACTCATAGACTTAAACTGTTGCAAACCTTGGATTAACTCGCGCATTGGGATGCTATTACCAAGTTTGGTTTTAATCAATGCTAATGTTGGTTCTCTACCTTGTTCATTGATTTTTTTAGCAGCTGTTAGCACTTGCTCAATCGGACTCATAGTTAGTCAAATTCCTTAAACATTGGTAATTATTATTGCTCTAGGCATATCCTAAAAGGCTAATAATAAATAAAGTCATTTAAAACAACAGCTTGTGTTTTGGCATGTAAGTTGCTTTTCTTCTAAGCAAAAATAATGTCATAACAGGAAGTTAAAATGAAAAATAAATTATTAGGTTTAGCATGTTTTGGGATTGCAAGCTTAGGGCTAACGGGCTGTGTGGTCAATGTTGGTGATGGGGAATCTGACTGGGATAATCACGGTGCTTGGGAGAAAACTCAAGATAAAAACCGTGACAATTTGACAAAGATATCTCTAGGCATGAGTAAAGAGCAAGTGGTTACTTTAATGGGAACAGCTGATTTTAACGAAGCCTATATTCAGGCCGATAAAGAAGTTTATGTGCTTTTTTATCGCACTCAACGTACCCATGGTGATGGTAAAACGACTAAAGACGAATGTACTCCAGTGGTCATAAGCAACAACGCTGTTGTGGGGTGGGGGGAGATGGCTTACGGCAAAATTTAAAGTTGCTGTTGTAATGGTTAGTTTTTTCTTAATAAGGTGTCTAAGTGGTCGATGACTTCGGTCCACTGGGCATCTTCATTAAATGACTCAATTAAGAAGTGCTTTTGCGATGGGCTCCAAAAGCTTGCTTGATGTAGCAATATATTGTCCGCTAATTGATGGTCATTGATAAACTGTTCAATTGCGGGTTGATCATTTGCTAATCCTAGCTGTAAAAACAGGTGTGATAGATCTTGCGGCGTTGTATCCATAACTATTCTCGTTGCTATGACTCTATCTAAGTATGGTCGATAAACTCGGTGTTTATTACATTATCTAGATCTTAGCAGTTGTTTGATTATTCCCCTCTAGGTTGTAGCTTTTCTCTTTCATTATGATTTCTATCGTTAAAGTCTAGGCAAAGTTTTGTCAAAGCCAATAAAGCTTGTTTAGCAAAGAAATGCTGACCTGCTTAATGCACGAATTGATTATTAATTGCACTTCTATACAGTCTTGTTACATTGGTGTTGTGTGATCAAGGTCAAGGACAATAACAATGGAAGATCAAGCCATGGAAGAGTGTCGTGCAGTTTATCTCACGGCAGAAGATTTACGCATAGCAGCCTCTATTCTCTATAACGCCTATCATGATGATCCCTTTTTTATCGAAACACTTTTTAGTGGTGATCAAGCGCAGTATGAGCAAAAGCTTCGCGGGGCTATTCGAGAAGAACTCAATGAGCTCTGGCAACAGGAGCAAGCACTTATTGGTATGTTCGTTGGGGATAGATTGATAGGCGTAGCCTGCATAGTGACTCAGCAGGTTCCCTTAGGTGAAGCGCGTTTTTGGCATTGGCGTTTAAAGATGTTGTTAAGTACTGGTTGGTATTCAACTCAGGCACTTATTAACAAAGAAAATCAGATTATAGAGAGCTTACCAAGTGGCCAATGTGGCATTTTACAGTTTATTGCTATCGCAAATGTGGAGCAAGGCAAGGGCTATGGCAGTAAGCTTATCGACGCAGTTTTGAGTTGGTGTGATGAACAACTTCATCTTGATGGTATCGGAGTTTTTGCTAATCATAATGCACATATAGAGTTATTTAGTCGGCATAACTTTGAGACGATAGAACAACTGACGATTGGCCAAGTTAATGGCGAGTTGCTTTTTTACCGAGGTGTGAGTAATGAGTAAGCGCTATCGTTCTTTTGCTGAATTTTACCCTTTTTATTTATCTCAACATCAGCATAGAAACTGTCGAATATTACACTATTTCGGCAGTAGTTTAGTGATCCTATTATTCGCTTATGTATTACTAACTCAGCGCTGGGGTTTATTGCTACTTTTACCTGTTATCGGATATGGATTTGCTTGGGTTGGGCACTTTGTATTTGAGAAGAATCGCCCAGCCACCTTTGAGTACCCACTTTACAGTTTTATGGCTGATTGGGTGATGCTCTATCAGGCCGTAATTAAACGGAATTAAGGTTAAATTCACATTGAGATAGTTTCTTTGTAAGAGATCTCTTACCTTGCTGTGGGATATTAATAAGGAGTCTAGCAAGTTAGAACTGTATACCTGTACTTACTCCTTATTTATCAAATTGTTGCGTTGATATTTCATTGTTGGCTTTTTGTTGCTTTATTGTATTGCTCATATTTTCTCTAAATAAAAGTTTGCTAATCGGTAAACTGGGAACCAGAAATAGATAGTCGCTGAAAGGATTTGGTTTATATCTATTTCTTGTAAAAGGTAAGATTGTTTTCATCTAAGCGCTTTAAGGATAAAAGCGAAGATTAGCTGAAAATGATTTGCAGGATGCAATAAGGACAACCTCAGGATGAGGAGTTTAGCTTAGGATAAGCTAATGAAAGGATTCAGTACGTAAGTACAAGGATATACATGGAGTTACAGGGAAGATGCAGGAAGCAAGTTAACCAAGGATGATGCAGGGATCGCGTATATATAGCGGGAAAGCTAAAATAAAGTAGTACCGAGGGCGCACCATTAAGTGCGCCCTTTCTATATGTTAAGCTTGGCCGAGTTTAATTGCTCGCATGTTTGTGAGAGATCTCCTACAAGCTCGTGAGAAATTTATACTAAAAGTTTGCGTTTTTTCTGCTTAAATTAATTTATATTTAATATTTACAGTAGCTTATGGTTTGTTGTTGCTGTAATTAATTAAATTTTGCATGTTAAATAAATGTTTTGGCAAGCATTTAGATGGATGTTTTAGCTTATTATTTAGTTGTGCTAGGAAGCGCATTAGGAAGTAATAAGGTTTATGGATAAACGCAGTGTCGATGGATTGGCACTTATAAGGATGAAAATCAAGGAAGGCGATTAAGGATTGATTGCCAAAGCACCATAGGATGGCCTAACAATCCAGGATGGACGATGTTACCTAGGAAGGTACATACTAAGGATAGTAATCGAAAGGACGCTCAAGGATGACGTCGGACACGCTCAGGGTTGAGTATGCTTGATAAATGGATTATCGAGAGAATGGATTCGTACTGTTAAGTACAAGGAAGCAGTGGACAAGGAAGATGCAGGAGCAAAGTTACGCATGGATGGTGCAGGGAGCACTCATATAGCTGGATGAGCTTACGCAATAATAGGAAAGGCACGACCCCTTGGGGGCCGTGCCTTTACTTCTTTAAGGGGCTTAATTTTAGCATTACTGATTGCTTTTAATTCTGGCTTACGTGCTGTCAGTATGCCGGTTTTTGCTGACATACTTGCTTGGATCTTACTTGCAGCCACCAGAACTGCAGTTACCGCGTGAGCGTCCGCCACATCCGCCACCAACAGACCCTTTCGCTTCAGGTGCTTCGTGCCATTCAGGCTCTGGGAAGATAGGCCATTGGATTCTTTGGATCTTTTTACCGTGCATCCAGAGGCTACCACGATATTGATTGATACCGTCGGTGCTGAATTCAAACAGATACTTTACTTTCCAAGTCAGGCCGCTACTGCCACCTAAGCTAGGTTTTGCCGATTCTTGAGCAATAGCAAGCAATTGTACTTTTTGCTTTTTACACTCTTTGTTAGTGAATACTCGACTTAGTTCTGCCATTTGTCTTAATTGCCAAAAAAATGCAGCGATCATTATCACTCCGGCAATTATCAAAAAATCTGTCATCATCCTTTCGTTACCTTGAACAATCCGCCAATAGCAGCTGCAAGCTCTGCGCTGCGATTGGGGTTTCGCAGTTGGCCAAGTAGCTGAGTGCGAATTAATGGAATAGCCACAATATCAGCAAAAATCTGGTTAAAGAAGTGCTGCGGTTGTTTTGCTAAGGCTTCTAAGTAGATAGTGAGAGTTTGCTCATCTTTTAGGGCAGACCAGTTACGTGCTGCAATAGTAATTAACATCTCTTCTGTTAACTGATCCGCAGCATTTAACTCAGCAATCGCTTGCTGGCTCGACTTTGTTTGAGATGCTAACCCACGTAAAAAATATGGTTTGTGGTTAGATTCAGCAATTTGCATTTGATTGAGTACCTTTACGGCCAGAGCATCTTCAATGTTTAAATGTTCTAAACACTGACAAACGGCAATTTTTACTTCTAACGCCCAATTATCAAAGCCATTAACTAGAATATTTTGATGATCTAGTTGCTGACTTCTTACGCAAACATCTGCAATACCCTGTAAACCAATGTTTTGCCATTGGTTGCTTGGATGCTGTCCTGACAAGTACTGATAAGCAAACTCATACTGAGGTGAGGCTTTTTGCGCTAATTGCTTTCTTACCAGCGCATTAAATACCGCGAGTTTTTCTTGAGTCGGTTTAAAGTTAAACGGGTGGTTAGCCATCTGTTCTTGTTGCTGCTCAGTTAGAGGTTGAGTGGGATCGCGACCGAGAGCCTCAACAATCATCTTAATAAACTGGATGCGAGGTGCTGGGGATAATAATCCACGCTCATCTAGGGGCAGTTTGATAAACCAAATATAGTGCTGTTGGCTGGCATCCCAAAACACAATTGCAAACTGCGCATGGCCTTGAATAGGAGATGGGTAAGGGCAATGCAATTCTTCTATCTGATGAAAAGCCATCATATCGATATGTTGTACTCGACGCCCCATGTCATAAACTTGGAATTGAGTATTAGCAGTTTTTAAAAAGTCGCTTAGGGTCGTTATCTGTGTCATATCGTTATCGAGTGTAGGAAAATTAGCGCATATTATAGGGATAAGTCAGCTGAGATGGTATCATCGCGCGTTAATTTTGCGGCGCCAAAAATAGTGGCTGTAAACCACAGCAAGAGAGGGCAGTTTGATAGCTGTAAAAGCAAAAGACAAGTTGCTAGCTTTAGAAGTTGAGCTAGGTAAGCAAGGCTTATTAAGTGACACACCGCCAAGCGAGCGAGCACTAGCAAGTACAACGCCTTTCGCCTGTGATGTTATGCCGTTTGAGCAGTGGTTACAGTTTATATTTTTACCCAGAATGCATCAGATTTTAGATAACAATATGCCACTACCTACTGCAATGAATATTGCACCAATGGCTGAACATGTTTGGGCGGATCAAACTGATTATCGCTATCTTATTTCTATTCTTACAGAGCTAGATCGGCTAGTTAGTAAGGCGTAATTACAGGCTTACAAGAGAGTTTTCAATGAGTGATATAACCCAAAGCATCAGTAAACAAGCAGAGGAAGCCTTGCTTGAGCAAGCGCCTTTAGTGGAGGCTGTGGCCGAAGAAGAGCAAGAGATAGCCCCGCATATTGAAGTGTTGTTTGAAGATGATGATATTGTGGTCATCCACAAACCGGCAGGTCTGTTAGTGCATCGTAGCTATCTTGCACGTCGTGAGCGTTTTTTTGCAATGCAATTAACCCGAGATCTTGTTGGCTGTCATGTGTTCCCTGTGCATCGCTTAGATCGTCCAACATCGGGCATTTTGCTGTTCGCTAAGAGTAGTGAAATGGCAAATGTACTTTGCGAGCAATTTGCAGCGCACACAGTAGATAAAGAGTATCTTGCACTTGTTCGCGGTAATATGCATGAAGCTGCGACACTAGATTACCCACTGAAAGAAGAGCTCGACGAACTGGGCGATAAAGATGTAGATCCAAACAAAGCGGCTCAAGATGCTGTGACATCTTATAAACCACTATTAAATAGTGAAATTCCTTTTCCGTCAGGGCGATATGCAACAAGTCGTTATGGCTTAGTACACCTATCTCCGCATACTGGTCGCAAACATCAACTTAGACGGCATATGGCGCATTTACGTCACCCGATTCTTGGCGATACGACTCATGGTGACGGTAAACAGAACAAATTTTTCCGCACGCACTTTGGTGTTAACCGCTTATGGTTAATTGCTAAGAAGTTAAGCTTTAATCACCCGAGAACGGGAGAGCGCATGACTGTTGAAACAGAGCTTGAGCAAGAGTGGTTAGATTTATTCGTCGGGCTTGGGTGGCAAGATGAGCAATTGGCGACAGATAAAATATCGCTAGAGCTTGCTTAACTATCTTCAAACAGCATTTACTTACGGCTTAGGCTTAGCTCGAGCTCGGATTCGTTTGAACTCGGATTAGCTTGAACTTAAGTTTAGTAAAAGCAGAATCAGGCAGTAAGCTGTAAATAGAGAAGCCGTGACATTAAGCTAATGTCGCGGCTTTTGTGTATTTAGTCTTAAGCAAACTAATTCAAGGTGAATAACCGAAAGAATAGCTCCTCCTTTTGAAGTTATTCAACGCAGGAGCAGTTACCGAGGAGCACTAAATGACCTTGCCGCAAAGCCGCGAAATTGTCGCTGTTCGACCAAATATTTATACTGATTGGTATTAAAGGCTGCGACTTAAAGCCCAGCTTTTAAAATCCAGGCCTTAAGCTGATGTAGGTTACAAATGATGACCTATTTTACTGGCTTAGGTTTGCTCGAAAGATATTGAATATTATGAGAATGACTCGAATTTGCACTATCGATACTAAGTGCGCTTTGACTGGATTTAAAACACTGTACAGTGTTGAAATAGCACATTCTGCGGATATGAGCACTGCGTTGTAGGTGTTTGCGGTGCCTTTGTCGACAAGAATGCTTCATTGTGTCTGTCCTTCTAGCGGTCACTTTATTATCGCCACAAAGCTTGCAGCAATGTTCACTGATACAGTATGTTAAGGATATAACTAAATGGCTTTTAGGCGAAGTAAAACATGGAAAAAGTGAATCTAGTTTTTGGAACAGTTTATGGTGGTGCGCAGTTTGTCGCTGAGAGTTTACAGCAGGGATTAGTAGATGCAGGTTTTGAAGCCATTCTTCACCAGCCAGACCAGCTTAGCGGCTTTATTCCAGCAGAAAATGAACTGCTATTAATTATCTGCTCAACAACTGGACAAGGTGACATTCCAGATGATATTCAGCCTTGGTTTTATGAAATGCAGTCAAAAGCACCCTATATTCCAGAACTGAAGTTTGGGCTGATTGGTTTAGGTGATTCAAGTTACGAGACTTTTTGTGGGGCAAGCGAGCAATTTTTGGCGCTTTTTGAAGAGTTAGGTGCTAAACGCTTAGGTGACTTTTTGAAAATTGACGCCGGAGAAACTATGGAGCCAGAGGTCGAAGCACTTGCATGGTTACCAAGTTGGATTGAACAGATTAGTAACGAGCGGGCTGCATAATTAGTATGTGGTAAAGCCCACTTAAACGCGACTTATTGGTCGCGTTTTTCATTTTCAGCCCTCAAACCGCTGCAGAAGTTATCAGTAGCCTAGTTTCTAACTAGATTATTTAGAATTTTACACATACTCATAGTAGCCATACACTCCAGTGCGTTATGTTGAGGTCGAAGTGGGTAAGCACAAATATCATTAACTCATTTTTTAAACCATTCCCAATTTGATAAATATCTTTAGGGATAATTCCATAATCTTCAGCTAGTCAAACACAAATGTAGTTAATCTCCCTGTGTCATTGAATCTCAATTTATCTCAAGGTAGCTTGATTATAAGTGGATACCATGGACTAAATGCTTGAGGGGATTATGCAAAGAAAAGTATTAATTATTGATTGTGCGGACGCTCCGGGGCTGATCACAAAAATAACAGGCGTATGTTTTTCTAATGGCCTTAATATTATTAAAAACAGCGAGTTTGTAGATAACGCTCAAGGTCGCTTTTTTATGCGTACAGAGCTTGAGGGCGAAACATTTTCCACCTCATTATTGGCTGAGCTGCAAGCTGTTTTACCTCAAAAAAATCGTACTCGTTTAGTCGACGCAGGTAAAAAGCGCGTAGTTATCATGGTAACGAAGGAAGCCCATTGCTTAGGTGATATTTTAATTAAGTCCTACTCTGGTGCCCTTGATGTTGAAATTGCCGCAGTCATTGGTAATCACCAGGTTTTGCAACCTTTGGTTGAAAAGTTTGATATACCTTTTCATTATGTTAGCCATCAAGATTTAAATCGCAGTGAACATGAAGCTATGATACTTGAACGCATTGCTGAGTATGCACCCGATTATATCGTACTGGCTAAGTTTATGCGGGTACTGACTCCCGAGTTTGTTATTCAATATCCTAGCCAAATTATCAATATTCATCATTCTTTTTTACCCGCGTTTATAGGTGCTGCACCCTACAAACAAGCTTGGGAAAGAGGCGTTAAAATCATTGGCGCCACGGCGCACTTTGTCACAAATTCTTTAGATGAAGGACCGATTATCAAACAGGATGTTATCCCTGTTGATCATAGTTATAGTGCCGACGAACTTGCACGCTGTGGTCGTGATGTGGAAAAAAGTGTACTGAGTAAAGCATTACACTTGGTTATTAATGAAGATGTTATTGTTTACGGTAATAAAACGGTGGTGTTTTGATATAGAGCTTTTCTAAGGGCTAAAACTTTGGTTATAGCGGTCATCAGTTTAATGACCTAACGCTATATGTTTGGTTTTTAGTTCAGCTTTACTAGTGAATGACATAAAAGAGGCCAAGGCCTCTTTTTCAATGCTTAAAATTTAAAGGTACGTGTTAGAGACTAGTAATTCACCACATATAGCTCTGTATCGGAATCCTGCATAGCAAGATCTTTAATGGTCACAGTTCCTTGATTATAGGGGGCGATTTTTCTAGCCGTTTTATCGGCACCAGCATTGACTGCAAAGTTATAGAAGCTTTCACCGTTACACACTAAACGCGGAAACACGCGGCTTTTATTAATGCGATAGTCCTTCATGGTGCGATTAAACTTGAAGACATTGTTACTTGCACCAGCTTTACAAACCTGCACTAAGGTTTGCTCGATTTGAGGAGACATCGCAGCGGTAGCAGTAAATGAATTTGCTAGGGCGGCTCCTGCCAAAACGATTGTTTTAATCATATTTTGCTCCTGCATTACATTGGGGTTCATGCATGAGTTAAGTGCAATTAACGAGAATTGTTTGAAGAAAAGCTTAAGACTTGTATCAAAATATTGAGAGTGGAGCAGAGTATGTCTGTGGGTTACAAAGTGTGTCAATTGTGAATAAATACCAACAAAAATCCCGCATAAATGCGGGATTTTGAGTGATTGCTGTGTCTTATCTTGGTACGGTTAAATCCGTAATTTGATAAAATACGTCAGACTATTAGTCGACGATACGTAACAGCTCGTTGATACCCACTTTGCCACGGGTTTTTTCGTCAACTTTCTTAACGATGATTGCAGCGTATAAGCTGTAAGTGCCACACTTAGATGGCAAGTTACCAGCTACCACTACTGAGCCTGCAGGAACACGGCCGTAATGAATTTCACCGGTTTCACGGTCAAAAATACGTGTGCTTTGGCCAATGTAAACGCCCATAGAGATCACTGAGCCTTCTTCAACAATCACGCCTTCAACGATTTCAGAACGTGCGCCAATAAAGCAGTTGTCTTCAATAATTGTTGGGCCAGCTTGTAATGGCTCTAGTACGCCACCAATGCCAACGCCGCCAGAAAGGTGAACGTTCTTACCAATCTGTGCACAAGAACCTACAGTTGCCCATGTGTCAACCATAGAGCCTTCATCAACGTATGCACCTAGATTAACGTAAGATGGCATTAGTACCGTGTTCTTACCGATGAATGAACCTTTACGCACTGCTGCTGGTGGTACTACACGGATTGCTTCTTTACGGAAGCGCGCTTCATCGTAGTCAGCAAATTTCATTGGTACTTTGTCGAAGTATTTGGTTTCTGCACCATCGACAACTTGGTTATCGAAAATACGGAATGAAAGCAGAACTGCTTTCTTTAACCATTGGTGCACATGCCACTCACCATTAATTTTCTCTGCGACTCTGGCTTCGCCAGTGTCTAGCATTGCAATGGCTTTCTCTACATCAGCACGTACGCTAGCGTCTACTGTTGCTGGAGTGATTTCTGCGCGCGCTTCAAAAGCCGCCTCAATACGTTGGCGTAAAGCCTCCATTAACTTCTCCCAATATTCCTGTTAAATATAAAATCTATAAAGCGCTCGTGAGCGCTTCACGTAACTTGTTTTGTTGCAGCTCGTCTAACTGTTGACCGTCAGCGGTCTGCAACAAAAAGAAATCTTCGGCTCTCTCACCTATGGTGGTGATCTTTGCTGCAAGTAAGGTTATTTCGCAGCGATAGAGCACTTCGCCCACTCTTGCTAGCAGACCTGGTGAATCAAGAGCAATTAGCTCCATCATACTTTTACCATGGCTACGGGTAGTAGGGAAACTGACTTGGGTCCTAACTTTAAAAGGTTTCATCTTTCTTGAAAGATTTCTAAACTTTGGCAACTTAGGCGTTTCATTACTTAATGCTTTAATTAACGTTTTCTTGATCCCTTGGATCCGCGATAGCTGGGTAACTGGTTGGCCATCTTGTTCTAAAATGACAAAAGAGTCCAGTGCGTAGTTATCCTTCGAGGTCATGATGCTGGCATCATGCACAGTAATGTTCTTGTTATCTAAAATGGCCATTACGCTGGCAAATAGTTTTGGCTTATCTTTGCCGTAAACAAACAGCTCTGTGCCGCCTCGAGTGGCGTGTTTAGAAATAAGCACTAAGGTTTCATCTTGCTTATGTTTGATTATGGCTTCGGCGTGCCAAGCGATTTGATTTGGCTGGTTACGTAAAAAATAATCAGCCTTAAAGCGCAGCCATAGCGCATCTAAATCTTTTTCTTTAATACCGCGGCGTAATAGCTCTTTTTTAGCTTTGGCTTGATGCTCTCGAACACGGGCACGGATATCAATCGGTTTTTCTTTGCCCCTTGCCAGTACTCTTTGGGTCGAAAAGTACAGATCTCGTAATAATGAGCCTTTCCAGTTGTTCCAGGTTCGCTCATTGGTAGCGCAGATATCTGCAACAGTTAAGCAGTATAAGTAACTTAAATGCACGGCATCACGCACACGTTCTGCAAAATCAGCAACTACATCAGGATCAGAGATGTCACGTCGCTGAGCGGTGACCGACATCACTAAATGATTTTCAACGAGCCAACTGACTAAGCGGCCGTCGTGATCGTTCATACCATGCAGCTTACAAAACTCCAGTGCGTCAGTCGCACCGAGTTTACTGTGATCGCCGCCGCGACCTTTAGCAATATCATGGAAAATAGCACCCAGTACCAGCAAACCTTTTTTAGGTAGCTGATTAATAAGCACTGACCCTAAAGGAAACTCTTCTTTTTGCTCCGGTTGGGCAAAGCGCTCGATATTTAGTAACAAGCGATGAGTGTGCTCATCAACGGTGTAAGCGTGGAAAAGGTCGAATTGCATTTGACCTTCAATGGCACGCCATGCTGGCAGATAAGCCGATAGTACGCCGTGTTTGTGCATTAACGACAAGGCTGCTATTCCACGTGGATGACGTAAAATCTCCATAAACAGCTTACGGCATGATTCATGGTACATCAGCGCTTGTGGTTGTGCGCGCCGAGCACGGCGTAAACTGCGCAGCGTTGCGGCATATACAGCTTGGATGTTGGAGTTTTTTGCTACCCACAAAAATAGCTTAAGTATGTTTTCTGGATTATCAAACAGATCGTTACTCAGGCTTTCAATAAACTTTCCACGGCGCTGAAAGTGTTCATCAATTGCAACTATATCAAGTGCTTTACTCTGGCCTAAGGTAGCACGCTTAAACAGTTGCAATAACATCTGATTGAGCTCCATTACCCGCCTAACGGTGCGGTAATAGTTTTTCATCATCTGCTCAACAGCCAGCTGAGTACCGTCTTCATAGCCCATTAGTTTGGCAACTTGCGGCTGTAAATCAAACAGTAAACGGTTTTCGTCACGACCAGAGATCAGGTGTAACGAGCAGCGCAATTGCCATAAAAAGTTTTGCGCTTCCATTAACTCATCGAGCTCAATGGGCTGCAAAAATCCGTGGTGGACAAGCTCCTCAAGCTTTTCTGCATTAAAGTGGCGCATAGCAACCCAAGCGACGGTTTGAATATCGCGTAGGCCACCGGGACAGCTTTTTAAATTAGGTTCTAAGTCGAAGGCACTGGCTTTGCTGTGGCGAGCTCTTTGTTCATTTTTCTTGGCAACATAAAACTCACTACTCGGCCAAAAATCTTCTTGGCGGATATTGCGGTAAAGTAGCGTAAAGAGTGCTTGTGGCCCACAAAGTAATCGTGATTCAAGCAAATTGGTGGCAACAGTGATATCGGCTCGACCTTGCTCAAGAGTTTGCTCAATAGAGCGAACACTATGGCCAACTTCAAGACCTGCATCCCAAATAAAAGCGATAAAGGCGCTTAATGCTTGTTCTGCATCTGTTGAAAGTTCGGCTTCGGTGAGGAATAAAAGATCAACATCAGATTGTGGATGAAGTTCGCCTCGGCCATATCCACCAACTGCAACTAAGGCAATAGGATATTGGTCAAGATTATGGGCGTACCATTGCTGCTGTAATAGTTTATCGACATGTTGGCAGCGAGTGCTCACTATCGAACGAACATCTGATTTAGCATTAAAGCTATCAAATATCGTTTGGTTTAATTCGATTAACGCTTGTTTGGCTGACTGAGCACTATTCATCAAATCTCTTTTTCGAGAGCGGATCCATTGGCAACGATTATCTATGCAATAAATGCTAATTTAAAGCGCTTTATGGTGATAAATCATCAGTTAATGTGGAATTATTTAACTTGCTTTATTTTGGTGCAGACTTTGCTGCCTAATTGAACATAAATTAATGAGATTTTACTAAGTACAGCGAATGTCATTTAAATTTGTAACGGAAAATAAAAAGGCGTGCCTAAGCACGCCTTTTACACTTAAATCAGGTAAATGTTGTTAGTGATTAATTACACGTGGTAAGTCGGTTTCTTCTTCGCGTAAGGTCAGCACTTCAACACCGGTTTGTGTCACAAGTAAAGTGTGTTCCCACTGTGCTGAGTTCTTGCCATCGGCAGTGGTTACAGTCCAGTTATCTTTTTTATCTAACACACTGGTGTGGCGGCCAGCGTTAATCATTGGCTCGATGGTAAAGCACATACCTGGGCGCAAAACTGTTTTGTCATTATTTTTGTAATGCATTACTTGTGGTTCTTCATGGAAGCCAGCGCCAATACCGTGACCGCAGTAGTCGGTTACAATGCTGTATTTTTCAAGGCCGGTTTTCTTCGATTTAACGAACTTCTCAATAAGGGTACCGATTTCACCTAGCTTCATACCTGGGCGCACTTTCTTAACGCTGGCATATAATGCCTCTTGTGCAATGCGGCATAGACGAGTGTCTTTAGGGCTTACATTGCCAATAAGGAACATTTTAGAGGTGTCGCCATGGTAGCCATCTTTGATGACAGTGATGTCGATATTGACGATATCGCCATCAACTAATGGACGATCTTCTGGGATCCCGTGACAAATAACGTCATTAATTGATGTACAAATTGATTTAGGAAAGCCATGGTAATCAAGCGGGGCAGAAATCGCGCCGTTTTCTTCGGTGAACTTGGCACAAATATCGTTTAATTCATTAGTGGTAACACCAGCAACCACATGTGGAGCAATCATCTCGAGCACTTGTGCTGCGAGTTTACCCGCCGCACGCATTTTTTCGATCTCTTCTGCTGTCTTAATTACTATACTCATCTCTGCTGTCTCTTAGTCTTTAAATTGTCGTCTTTCAATGTGACGATTATGCATGAAAAACGACGTAAATATTTGTGCTTTTTTTCATATTATGGTATAAAGCGCGCCGTTATGTTTGACTCTTGTCGTTATCACTTTAAGTGATTCGTCCGAGTTAAGATGGCGGCCATTATACATGGCTATTGAAAAATACTAAATCACACACATATCGACACGTTCTTCGGGGTGCCCATAATCGGGTCGAAGATATGGGATATGTGGAGGTCTAACCCCCATTTTTAAGGTAAATAAAATGACTACAGTTTCAATGCGCGACATGCTACAAGCCGGTGTTCACTTCGGTCACCAGACTCGTTACTGGAACCCAAAGATGAAGCCATTCATCTTCGGCGCTCGTAACGGTGTACACATCATCAACCTAGAGCACACTGTACCAATGTTCAACGAAGCACTTGCTTTCATCAGCAACGTTGCATCTAAGAAAGGTAAAGTTCTTTTTGTTGGTACTAAGCGTGCTGCAAGCGAAGCTATCAAAGAAGCTGCTGTTTCTTGTGACCAGTACTACGTTGATCACCGTTGGTTAGGTGGTATGTTGACTAACTGGAAAACAGTTCGTCAATCAATCAAGCGTCTAAAAGACCTTGAAAGCCAGTCTGTAGACGGTACTTTCGACAAGCTGACTAAGAAAGAAGCGCTAATGCGTACTCGTGAACTTGAGAAGCTAGAGAAATCTCTAGGTGGTATCAAGAACATGGCTGGCCTACCAGACGTAATTTTCGTTATCGGTGCTGACCACGAGCATATCGCTATTAAAGAAGCTAACAACCTAGGTATTCCTGTTGTTGCTGTTGTTGATACAAACTCTTCTCCAGACGGTATCAACTACATCATTCCTGGTAATGATGACGCTATGCGTTCTATCCGTCTTTACACTCAGTCTGTTGCTGCTGCTGCAAAAGCTGGCCGTGGTCAAGACCTAGCTGTTCAAGCTGAGCAGGACGGTTTCGTAGAAGCTGAATAATATCGGTTGATGAATTTCATCACCCTTATTGACCAAGGTATATGATTGGTGAGCAGGGGCGAAGTGACTTAAAGTGACTAGCCCCTGCTCTATATCTATTGAATTTGAAGAATTATCTGTAGAGGATTTAGCAATGGCAATTACTGCTGCCCAAGTTAAAGAACTTCGTGACCGCACTGGCGCGGGCATGATGGACTGTAAAAAAGCACTGACTGAAACTAACGGTGACATCGAGCTAGCGATTGATAACATGCGTAAGAGCGGTGCTGCTAAGGCTGCTAAAAAAGCAGGTAACATCGCAGCAGAAGGCACAATTCTAATCAAGAAAGGCGAAGGTTACGCTGCTCTATTAGAAGTTAACTGCCAAACTGACTTCGTAGCAAAAGATTCTAACTTCCTAGCTTTCGCTAACGAAGTACTAGACGTTGCTGCTGCATCAAAAGTTACTATCGAAGCACTTAAAGAGCAGTTTGAAGAAACTCGTGTTGCTCTAGTTGCTAAAATCGGTGAAAACATCAACGTACGTCGTGTTGAGTACATCGATGGTGCAAACCTAGCTGAATACCGTCACGGCGAGCGTATCGGTGTTGTTGTTGCTGGTGAAGCTGATGAAGAGACTCTAAAGCACGTTGCTATGCACGTTGCTGCTTCTAAGCCTGAATACGTTAACCCATCTGACGTTCCTGCTGAAGTTGTTGAGAAAGAAAAAGCACTTCAAATCGAAATCGCGATGAACGAAGGCAAGCCTGCTGAAATCGCTGAGAAGATGGTTATTGGTCGTATGAAGAAGTTCACTGGTGAGGTTTCTCTTACTGGTCAAGCTTTCATCATGGAACCAAAGAAAACTGTTGGCGAAATTCTTAAAGAGAAAGGCGCTTCAGTAACTAACTTCATCCGTTTAGAAGTTGGTGAAGGTATTGAAAGAAAAGAAGAAGATTTTGCTGCTGAAGTAGCTGCACAAATCGCTGCTACAAATAAAGGTTAATCTCCTTTATTTAGCAAACATAAGACCGTAGCAATTGCTGCGGTCTTATCGTATTTACTCAACAGGTTTTTGTTTGACTAGATTAAGTTCGAACCAACTTGTTAAGTGTACTACTCCCTATCGCCATAATCAGGACTAATAAATATGAGTACCAATCCTAAACCTGCATTTCGTCGTGTTCTTTTAAAATTAAGTGGTGAAGCCCTAATGGGTGAAGAAGGCTTCGGCATCGATCCTAAAGTGCTTGATCGTATGGGACAGGAGATCAAAGAGCTAGTAGAGCTAGGTATTCAAGTGGGTGTTGTCATTGGCGGTGGTAACTTGTTCAGAGGTGAAGGCCTAGCAGAAGCAGGCATGAACCGCGTTGTGGGCGACCACATGGGCATGTTGGCGACTGTGATGAACGGTTTGGCAATGCGTGATTCATTGCACCGTGCATATGTTAATGCACGTTTGATGTCAGCTATTCCGCTAAAAGGCGTGTGTGATGACTACAACTGGGCTGAAGCAATTAGTTTGCTAAAATCTGGCCGTGTTGTTATTTTTGCTGCTGGTACAGGTAACCCATTCTGTACGACTGACTCTGCTGCGTGTTTACGTGGTATTGAGATTGAAGCAGAAGTTGTGATTAAAGGCACAAAAGTTGATGGTGTTTATTCAGATGATCCATTTAAGAATCCTGAAGCCGTCAAGTATGATGTTATGGGGTACAATGAAGTACTCGACAAAGAATTGAAAGTAATGGATTTGGCCGCATTCACTTTGGCCAGAGACCATAATATGCCATTGCTAGTATTTAACATGAATAAGCCAGGCGCACTGCGCCGCGTAATCATGGGCGAGCAAGAAGGCACAATGATTAAAGCTGATTAAGCTATATTTAGTGACTTAAAAGGACATATAACGTGATAAACGAAATTAAGAGCGATGCGCAAACTCGTATGGACAAGTGTGTTGAGTCAACAAAAACTCAAATGGCTAAAGTTCGTACAGGCCGTGCACACCCAAGCTTATTGGATACCATCCAAGTACCTTACTACGGTTCGCTGACTCCGCTTAAGCAAGTTGCAAGTGTATCTATTGGTGATGCACGTACTTTAACTGTATCAGTATTTGACCGTACTATGATTGCTGCAGTTGAAAAAGCGATCATGAGTTCTGATCTAGGTCTTAACCCAATGTCAGCGGGTGCGACTATTCGTATTCCATTGCCAGCACTAACAGAAGAGCGTCGTAAAGACCTTATCAAAGTTGTACGCGCAGAAGCTGAAAACGGTCGTATTGCAATTCGTAACGTACGTCGTGATGCTAACTCAAGCGTTAAAGAGCTAGAGAAAGAAAAAGAGTGTACTGAAGATGACGTTCGTCGCAGTGAAGATGAAGTGCAAAAGCTTACTGATGCACACATCAAGCTAGTTGATGAAGTATTAGCTGCAAAAGAAAAGGAGCTGATGGAGTTCTAAGTAGAATTTCTCAGCATAGGGCACAGTTGATTATTTGAGTTATTATTGAACAGGCTTGATACTCGTTTCTATATTTTTATGAGAATTGGCGATATTTTCGCTACGGGTATAAAGCCTCACAGCTCACGCCTTGGAACAAAAGCGAAGAGCTCGAACAAAAATTAAACTTGAATGGACAACATGCCCTAGAGTTCAGACGCCGTGTAGAGTTATACTACACGGCGTTTGTCTATTTTTAAGGGTTGTAATAGATGTCAATCGATTCCCAGTCTGATACTGAAGCAGTGCAGGCGTTACCAAGTGAAATATCTACCTTGGTGAAACAGTCGATCCCTAAACATGTCGCTATCATTATGGATGGTAACGGACGTTGGGCACAGGCTCAGGGAAAACCTCGCGTAATGGGTCATAAGGCCGGCGTTAAGGCTGTGAGACGAGCGGTTAGTACTGCCCGAAATTTGGGTGTTGAATCATTAACCTTGTTTGCGTTTTCGAGTGAAAATTGGCGCAGACCTGACAAAGAAGTCAGCTTGTTAATGGAATTGTTTTTTACTGTATTGCAGCGCGAACTTAAGCTGCTACACAAAAATGGGGTTCGCCTCAATATTATCGGTGATACCAGCCGATTTTCGCCGCGCTTGCAAAAGCAGATTGCGGCAGCAGAAGAAAAAACGGCAGACAATAATGATTTAGTGCTAAATGTGGCAGCAAACTATGGTGGCCGTTGGGACATCATGCAAGCTGCGCAACAACTCGCTGCTAAAGTTGAATCAGGTGAAATGAGCAGTGCTCAGTTTACTGAAGAAGCCTTAAGCGAACATTTATGCATGCAAAATCAAGCTGAAGTCGATTTAATGATCCGCACTGGCGGAGATTATCGCATCAGCAATTTTGTTTTATGGCAGGCAGCATATGCTGAGTTAGTCTTTACTGACACCTTATGGCCGGATTTTGATGAGGATGCGTTTAAAGATGCGATTGCTATTTTTGCAAATCGCCAACGTCGATTTGGTTTAACTGGAACTCAAATCGATACCATCCGCTCTTTGTAATAATTAGTGAGGGAAGTTTTTTGCTAAAACAACGAATAATAACAGCAATATGGTTAATCCCCTTAGTTTTTGGTGCCATTTTCGGTTTACCGACTGAGTATTTTTCTTGGGCACTATTGGGAGTATTTTTAATTGCCGCTAAGGAGTGGGGGCGTATTATCGATAGTCGATGTGAAATGACACAATGGAGTTTCACTGTGACTATTGGTGTGTTGCTCACCGCACTTAACCTGTTAGTGCCTGCCGATGAAATTTGGTCGCGCGGCGTGATGCATCCTATCTTTTTAGCGGTAATCATCATCGGGGGCTTCTGGTGGTTCCTTTCATTCATCATGGTGTTATCTTTCCCTAAGAGCGCAAGCTTTTGGGAAAAAAGCCATATGCTCAAGTCGATGTTTGGTCAGCTGACACTTATCCCATGCTTTGTTTCTTTATTATCACTTAAGGCTCTTGGTACACAAGGCTCGCCATATTATGGTGCAACCTTGGTATTTTTAGTTATGTTAGTGGTTTGGGCGACAGATTCAGGTGCTTACTTTGCCGGCAAAACATTCGGTAAGCGCAAATTGATGCCGAACGTTAGCCCTGCTAAAACCATCGAAGGTTTATTGGGCGGCCTATTAACGACTATGATCATTGTTGCAGGTGTTATGTATGTTTCACCAGAGCAAGAGGTTGGTCTGTTGATTGCGGTTACTTTGTTTACTGCTTTAGCATCGGCAGTCGGTGATTTATCTGAAAGTATGTTTAAACGTGTAGCTAAAATTAAAGATTCAGGCACTATTTTACCAGGCCATGGCGGCGTGTTAGATAGAATCGATAGTTTAACGGCAGCGTTACCAGTATTCACATTAATCTATATAGCTTTTTGGATGTAACTAAATGCAAAATATGGTGATTTTAGGCGCGACAGGCTCAATAGGGGCCAGCACCTTGAGTGTTGTAGCGTGTAATCCAGAGCAATATAAAGTGTTTGCCTTGGTGGCAAATACTAATGTCGAAAAAATGCTGCAAATCTGTCTTGCGCATCAGCCTAAAGTTGCCCATATGGTTGATAGCGCAGCCGCTAAAGCACTAAAAGCGCAACTTCCAAGCAATTTGAATATTGAAGTGACAACTGGCGAAGATGAACTCCTAGCGCTGGTTACAGCAGCTCAAGTTGACACTGTTATGGCTGCCATTGTTGGTGCAGCGGGTTTGCCATCAACATTAGCTGCTGTAAAAGCCGGTAAACGTGTATTGCTTGCCAATAAAGAATCACTGGTTATGTCGGGTCAGCTGTTTATTGAAGCTATGCAACAATCTGGCGCGCAGGTGCTCCCTGTCGATAGCGAGCACAATGCTATATTTCAATGTTTATCTGAGCGAACTCAGTTAGAAATCGGCCGCTGTGATTTAGCAAGCGCTGGTGTTTCTCATATTTTGCTTACAGGTTCGGGCGGACCATTCTTAACTTCAGATTTATCTTTGCTGCCTGCGATGACGCCTGAGCAAGCGTGTAAGCATCCAAATTGGTCTATGGGGCGTAAAATCTCGGTAGACTCAGCGACCATGATGAATAAAGGCCTTGAGTATATTGAGGCGCGTTGGTTGTTTAACGCTAGCCAAGAACAGCTAAAGGTGGTTATTCATCCGCAAAGTGTTATTCATTCTATGGTGCAATACCTTGATGGGTCGGTATTGGCGCAATTAGGCAACCCTGATATGCGCACACCAATTGCCCATTGTATGTCTTTTCCTGAGAGAATTCGCTCTGGAGTTGAACCTTTAGACTTTTTCAAAGTCGGACAATTAAGCTTCTTAGAGCCTGACTTTAATCGTTTCCCGTGTTTAGCGTTGGCGATTGAGGCGTGTAAACAGGGGCAAGAGGCGACAACTGTTGTCAATGCTGCCAACGAAGTATCAGTGCAAGCATTCTTAGACGGTAAGATCCGTTTTACCGATATAGCAAAAATAAACGAACAGAGCTTAATGAATACGGCAACGCATCCATTAAACAATATTGATGACATTCTGGCATTAGATGCTCAAAGTCGTCGATATACGTTAGAAGCCATCAGCAAGCTGAATTAGTTCCGAGGGAAGGATGACAGATTTTTTATGGAACTTTGGTTCCTTTGTTGTAGCGTTAGGGATCTTAATCGCTGCCCATGAATATGGTCATTTTTGGGTGGCACGTCGTTGTGGCGTTAAAGTTGAACGTTTTTCTATTGGCTTTGGTAAAGCGATTTGGCGTAAAACTGGCGCCGATGGTACCGAATATGTTTTGGCAATGATCCCGCTAGGCGGTTATGTCAAAATGCTTGATGAGCGCGTAGAGGACGTACCTGAAGAACTAAAAGATCAAGCCTTTAACCGTAAAACAGTCTGGCAGCGGATAGCGATTGTCAGTGCGGGACCTATTGCCAACTTTCTATTTGCGATAGTGGCGCTTTACGCCATGTATTTGATAGGCGTTCCTGCGATAAAACCTGTTATTGATTCAACGATTGCAGGTACACCCGCTGCGCAAATTGTTGTTAAAGAGCCAATGCAAGTCATGGCCGTTGGCGGCCAAAAAGTAAGAGATTGGGAAGAGGTTAATTTAGCGCTCGCTGGCCACATTGGAGATAGCGAAGTTGAGATTACAGTAGCGCCACTTGAACGTTTACAAGGCAGTGAAAGTAATCAGCAGCATTACATTTTAAATACTCAAGACTGGAAAGTTAATCCTGAAAAGGAACTACCTATAACATCAATAGGTCTAGGTATGTATCGTCCTGCTATTTTGCCACAGCTAGCAATGGTGAGTGATGACGGTGCAGCAGGGCTTGCAGGTTTAAAAGTCGGTGATACCTTGGTAGCTATTGATGGCGAGAAATACTCCGATTGGCCTCGTTTTGTTGAAATTATTCAAAACTCTGCCAATAAGCTTGTTACCATCACAGTGCGCCGTGATGGCGAGCAGCTTAACTTGGACGTTACACCTAAGTCTCGCGAAAATGCCGCGGGTGAACTCGAAGGGGTTATAGGTGTTGCGCCAACAGCTCAGCCTTGGCCTGAGAACATGAAAGTGCAGCTGGAATATGGATTTTTGGAATCTTTTCCAGTTGCAGTCGATAAAACATGGCAACTTGTCTCTGTCAGCATTAAGATGATTGGCAAGTTATTTACTGGTGACGTTTCGGTTAAAAATTTGAGTGGCCCTATTTCGATTGCACAAGGTGCCGGAAATAGTGCGGACGTTGGGCTGGTATATTTTTTAGGTTTTCTTGCATTGATTAGCGTTAACTTAGGCATTATTAACTTATTGCCTTTGCCAGTGCTCGATGGGGGACACCTTTTGTATTACTTCATTGAAGTAATTACAGGCAGGCCTGTACCGGAGAAGGTACAGGAAATTGGATTCAGAATTGGGGCAGCCTTGCTGCTGATGTTGATGAGTGTTGCACTCTTTAATGACTTTTCCCGACTCTGAGCAAGGACAGACAAATAATTAGAAGTGCTCTATGAGATTGAATAAACTTTTTGCCTCGATGTTATTAGTCGGAGCGTCTTTTTCAGGGAACGGTTGGGCAGAAACATTCCAACCTTTTGAAGTAGCTGATATCCAAGTTGAAGGTTTACAGCGAGTTGCGCTCGGTGCAGCTTTGCTTAACATACCTGTGAAGGTAGGGGATACTGTTGATCAATTAAAATTGCAGCAAGCGATTAAAAGTTTGTATGCATCAACTAACTTCGAAAAAATTGAAGTGTTGCGTGATGGTAATGTTCTGATTGTAAAAGTGACAGAACGTCCAACCATTAGCTCTGTTACCTTTGAGGGTAACAAAGATATTAAAGATGAGCAGCTACAAGAGAGCCTTGACGGTTCTGGTGTAAAGGTGGGTGAATCACTTGACCGCACTATGCTTTCAGGTATCGAAAAGGGCCTACAAGACTTTTACTACGGTGTGGGTAAATACGGCGCAAAAGTAAAAGCTGAAATTATTAACTTACCTCGTAACCGGGTTGAGCTTAAATTCACTTTCACTGAAGGTTTAGCTGCCGAAATTCGTCAAATTAACGTTGTAGGTAATACTGAGTTTAGCGATGCTGAACTCATTGGTATGCTAGAGCTTAAAGATTACGTTGCTTGGTGGGACTTATTTGGTGAGCGTCGTTACCAAAAGCAAAAGTTGCAAGCTGACCTTGAAACCATCAAGACTTACTATCAAAACCGTGGTTATATCCGTTTTGATGTCACATCGACTCAGGTTGCTATGACACCTGACCGCAAAGGTCTATACATCACCATTAACGTTGATGAAGGTGAGCAATACAAGGTTAAAGACGTTAACCTTACCGGTGACTTAATGGGTAAAGAAGAGGTGTTAGAAGCCATCTTGCCATTAAAGTCGGGTGACATGTATAACGGTGGCGATGTTACCTTTACCGAAGAAATGTACGGCAAATATCTAGGTCGCTTCGGTTACGCGTATCCAGAGGTTAAAACCTACCCTGAAATTGATGATGAGACTAAGGAAGTAAACCTTAATATCAACATTAAACCGGGTAAGCGTGTTTACGTACGTAATATTAGCTTTACTGGTAACACGGTAACTAAAGATGAAGTTATGCGTCGTCAGTTACGTCAAATGGAAGGTGCATGGCTTAACTCTGGACAAGTAGAGTTGTCAAAATCTAACCTTAACCGTTTGGGCTACTTTGAAACGGTTGATACTGAAACGATCCAAGTACCAGGTACTGATGATTTAGTTGATGTCGCATTTAACGTTAAAGAGCAGCCATCAGGTTCATTTAACGCCGGTGTAGGTTATGGTACCGAGTCTGGTTTGAGCCTGCAATTTGGTGTGCAGCAAAGTAACTTCCTAGGCACGGGTAACCAAGCTGGGGTTAACTTGAACACCAATAAATACTCAAAGAACGTTAATATTAACTATACCGATCCATACTTTACTAAAGATGGCGTAAGCCTAGGTGGTAGTATTTATTGGAGTGAGTTTGACGCTGACGAGGCAAACCTTGAAGCCTATAAGAATAGCTCATACGGTATTGCATTAAACTCTGGTTTCCCGATTAACGAATATAACCGTATTAATGGTGGTATTGGTTATCGTCATAACGAAATTTCTGAAATTTCTGCTTATGAGCAGGCGATTCGCTTCTACGATATCTATCGTGATAGTGATGATCCAAATGCTGGTTTGAGTTTTGATAACTTTGAGCTGAGCTTAGGTTGGTCTCGCAGTAACTTAAACCGCGGAACTTTCCCATCAGATGGTTCGTCACAGCGCCTAAACGGTAAGATGACAGTACCTGGCTCAGATCTTCAATACTTTAAAGCGGATTTTGACACTAACTTTTACTTCCCAATCGATCGTAAGCACAGCTTCGTTGTGTTAGCGCGCGGTCGTCTTGGTTATGGTAATGGTTATGGCCAGTTCAATGATAATGACCAGATCCTACCGTTCTGGGAAAACTATTACTCAGGTGGTAGCAGCTCATTACGTGGCTTTAAGTCGAACTCTGTTGGCCCGCGTTCATTCTACTTATATCGTGGCAGTGAACCATGTTCACCAGACCCATCTGGCGATGGTTGTAGCCTACCAGGCGATCCTAATCAGATCCAGGTGAGCTCAGGCCGCTCTATCGGTGGTAACGCCATAGCAACAGCCAGTTTAGAATTGATTGTGCCAACACCATTCTTGGATGAGGCTTATACAAATTCTGTACGTACCAGTTTCTTCCTTGATGCCGGTAACGTATGGGATACTGAGTTTGACTATGATTCGTATCGTTATCTTCCAGTTGAAGAGTTTGATAAACTGCAAGATTATAGTGATCCGAGCCGTATTCGTGCCTCTTGGGGTATGAGCGTGCAGTGGCTGTCGCCGATGGGACCTATGGTATTTAGCCTTGCATGGCCAATCAAGGAATACGAGGATGATGAAACCGAAATCTTCTCGTTTAATATTGGTAAAACTTTCTAAAAATCAATTTATAAAAGTCGGCAAGTTTTGCTGAAATAAAGGAGTTTGTTTTGAATAAGATGTTAAATCGCGCAATGATGGTTTTGGTTCTTTTAGGTGCACCGCTAGCGGCGCATGCTGAAAAAATTGCGGTTGTTGATATGCAAGCCGTGTTTGAACAGTTACCACAGCGTGAGCAAGTAAACGAAACGTTGAAAGCTGAATTTGGTGACCGTGTAGCAGCTGTGCAAAAAATGCAAGAAGAGCTTCGTGGTTTGCTAGAAAAGCAACAGCGTGACGCAGCCTTGATGAGCGAGTCTCAAAAGACTGAAATGGTTCGCAAAATGGAATCTATGAAAGCTGAGCTACAATTAAAAGGCAAAGCGTTAGATGAAGATATGCGTCGTCGTAACGGCGAAGAGCAAAACAAGCTGTTATTACAAGTTCAAAAGACCATTAATACTATTGCTGAAAAAGAGCAGTATGACATGGTGCTTCAACGTGGCGCAGTTATCTATGTTAAGCCTAGCGCTGACATCAGTAACAAAGTCGTTGAAGCTTTAGGTAAAGGCAACTAATTAGATGAAAAGCTATACGTTAAGAGTATTGGCTGACCATTTAAATGCAGACGTTCAAGGTGATGAAACAGTTGAGATTTCAACTGTTGGTACCTTGGACGGTGCAGGTTCAGGTCAAATCTCTTTCTTGGCTAATTCTAAGTATCGTTCGCAGCTGGCAAGTTCAGCTGCGTCTGCGATCTTAATGACGCCAAAAGATGCGGAAGATTTTGTAGGCAATGCGATCGTACTAAACGATCCATATGTAGGTTTCGCGCGCATTGCACAATTTCTTGATACCACACCAAAAGCGGCAGACTGTATCCACCCATCAGCACAAATCGCAGCATCTGCTATGCTAGGCGAAGGCGTTGCTGTTGGTGCAAATGCGGTTATTGGTGAAAACGTTATTTTAGGTAATGGCGTACAAATCGGTGCAGGCTCTGTTGTTGGTCAAGACAGTGTGATTGGTTCAAACACACGTTTATGGGCTAATGTAACGGTTTACCATAACGTGCATCTAGGCCAAGACTGTATTATCCACTCTGGCGCAATTTTGGGTTCAGATGGTTTTGGTTATGCGAATGAGCGTGGCCAATGGATTAAAATCCCCCAAACAGGTGGAGTTCGTATTGGTGACCGCGTTGAAATTGGCGCTAATACCACAGTCGATCGTGGTGCAATCGATCACACAGAAATTCACGACGGGGTTATTTTAGATAACCAAGTTCAAATAGCGCACAATGATATCATTGGTGCAAATACTGCCATTGCAGGTAGTACTGTTGTTGCTGGTAGTGTCACTATTGGTAAACACTGCATTATCGGTGGTAACTGTGCTATTTCAGGCCATTTAAGCATTACTGACGGTGTACATATCACCGGTAGTACCAATGTCACCAGCGTTATTCGCGAGCCGGGTGTGTACTCTTCGGCAACGGTTGCGATGGATAACAAGCTATGGCGTAAGAATACAGTTCGTTTTAGACAGCTAGATACGCTATTCCAACGCGTTAAAGCATTGGAAAATAACGTAAAGTAAATACTGCTTAGAGCAGATAAAGGAAAGTTTGTGTCAAATCAATTGAATACAATGGATATCAAAGAGATCCTAAAATTTTTACCTCATAGGTATCCATTTTTATTGATCGATAGAGTATTAGATTTCACTCCAGGTGAAACATTACACGCTATCAAAAACGTCACGATTAATGAGCCATTTTTCCAGGGACATTTCCCGGTTCAACCTGTGATGCCTGGGGTACTGATCTTAGAAGCAATGGCGCAAGCTACTGGTCTTCTAGCATTTAAAACCATGAGCACAGAGCCATCGAATGATGTGCTATATTATTTTGCTGGTATTGACAAGGCACGCTTTAAGCGCGTAGTTGAGCCAGGCGACCAACTTCATTTTGAAGTACAGATGATTAAAGAACGCCGCGGGATTGGCGTGTTTACTGGCGTTGCAAAAGTGGATGGCGAAGTTGTTTGTTCAGCAGAAATCATGTGTGCACGTAGAGAGATTTCTAAGTGATAGATAAATTAGCGTATATCCATCCAGATGCCAAAATTGGCAAAAACGTAACCATTGGTCCTTGGACTTATATTGGCGCAGACGTTGAGATTGGTGATGACTGTTGGTTTAGTTCGCACGTTGTTGTGAAAGGCCCGACCGTTATTGGTAAAGGTAACAAGTTTTACCAGTTTGCTTCTGTAGGCGAAGATTGCCAAGACAAAAAGTATGCTGGAGAACCGACTCGTCTGATTATCGGTGACAATAACGTTATCCGTGAATCAGTAACGATTCACCGCGGTACCACTCAAGATGAGTGGGAAACCCGTATCGGTTCTAACAACCTGTTTATGGCATACGTGCATATAGCTCATGACTGCGTAGTTGGCAGTAACGTGATTATGGCAAATAACGCTTCTATTGCAGGTCATGTGCATGTGGGGGACTGGGCTATTTTAGGTGGTATGACTGGTGTGCATCAGTTTGTGCATATCGGTGCTCACGCATTTACCGCGGGCAGCTCGCTCATTTTAAATGATGTGCCGCCATTTGTGATGGCTTCAGGTTCGCCTGCTATTCCAAGAGGCCTGAACATTGAAGGTATGAAGCGTCGTGGCTTCTCAAAAGAATCTCAGCTTTCAGTACGAAGAGCTTATAAAACCCTTTATCGTAGTAGCTTAACGGTTGCCGAAGCGGTTGAGCAGCTAAAAGAGGCTGCGATTGATGATGAACAGGTTCAAATGCTAATTGAATTTGTCGCTTCATCTCAGCGAGGCATCATTCGCTAGTACAACTTAAGAGCCCGTTTAATAACGGGTTCTTTGTTTTTATCTCATTAAAATCACAGATACCTATCTATGCGTTCAAATAATTCTCGTGTATTTGCAATGGTTGCAGGGGAGATCTCCGGCGACATTCTCGGAGCAGGCTTAATTAAGGCACTGCAGAAACAATACCCTGATGCAAGGTTTGTTGGCATTGGCGGCCCGCGTATGGACGCGTTGGGTTTTGAATCTATCTTCTCTTATGAAGAGTTAGCGGTTATGGGAATTGTCGAGGTCTTATCGCGTTTACCAAGACTGTTAAAAGTACGCGCGACATTAGTTGACGAAATTACTCAGTTAGCACCCGATTGCTTTATTGGTATCGACGCACCTGATTTTAATATTGGCTTAGAGCTAAAGCTTAAAGCACGTGGTATTAAAACCGTGCATTATGTCAGCCCATCAGTTTGGGCGTGGCGACCAAAGCGTATTTTCAAAATTGCTAAGGCAACTGATATGGTGTTGTCTTTATTGCCTTTTGAAAAAGCGTTTTATGATGAATATCAAGTACCTTGTACCTTTGTGGGTCATACGTTAGCGGATGATATTCCGTTAGAAAGTGACAAAGCTCAGGCAAGAGAGCTGCTAGGTTTAGATCCACAAGCGGAATATTTAGCGATTTTGCCGGGTTCTCGTGGTGGCGAGCTGAAAATGTTAGCTGAGCCGTTTGTCAAAGCCGCGTCTTTGATTAAACAGCGTTACCCAGACATTAAGTTTGTGACTCCGTTAGTCAATCAAACAAGGCGCGAGCAGTTTGAGCAGGCATTAAGAGAGCATGCACCAGATTTAGCGATCCACTTGGTTGAAGGGCAGTCCCGTGAAGTGATGGCCGCAAGTGATTGTATCTTGCTCGCATCGGGAACAGCAACGCTTGAGGCCATGCTAGTGAAGCGTCCTATGGTGGTCGCCTATCGCGTCAGCCCAATAACTTACCGTATTGCTAAAGGCATGATGCTGACTAAGCGCTATTCTTTGCCGAATTTACTGGCTGATGACGATATTGTTGAGGAGCTTATTCAGGCAGATTGTACACCTGAAAAAATTGCTCAAGCGATAGGTGTGCAGCTAGATAGCGATTTTACTCCAATGCATGATCGCTTTATGGCAGTGCACAACACGCTAAAGTGTGATGCTAGTGCGCGCGCTGCAGATGCCGTAATAAAACTGATCGAGGAGCAGGCATAATGGCAGTGATAAAAGGTATAACACCAGAGCAAGTTGCACAGATTTGTGTCGGCCATTATGCGGGTGTTGATGAGGTTGGACGTGGTCCGTTAATTGGTAATGTTGTCACTGCTGCGGTAATTTTAGATCCTAATAATCCGATTGAAGGCTTAAACGACTCCAAAAAGCTGTCTGAGAAGAAGCGAGAGTTGCTGTTTGAGCAGATCCAGCAAAAAGCTTTGAGCGTTAGTGTAGGTTCTGCAACGCCTCAAGAGATTGATGAGCTTAATATCCTGCATGCAACTATGCTGGCTATGCAGCGTGCAGTAGCAGGGCTAAATGTAAAGCCAACAAGTGTGCTTGTAGATGGTAATCGTACACCAGATTTTGGCATTGAAAGTCACGCCATCATTAAAGGCGATGGCTTGATTGATGCAATTAGTGCCGCATCTATTATCGCCAAAGTGGTTCGCGATCGTGAAATGGATGTATTAGCTGCTCAGTATCCACAATTTGGATTTGAAAAGCATAAAGGTTATCCAACTAAAGCCCATTTTGAGGCCTTAGCTGAGCACGGTGTATTACCTGAACACCGCAAGAGTTTTAGGCCTGTGCGTGAGGCGTTAGAGCAAAACTAACTTTGCCTATTGCAATCGTTTGCAAAATCTACCTGAGTCGCACGAAAACTAACACATCTATCATCAGGGCTAACAGTTTAACTTGTTTGCTGTTGGCCCATGTTTTAACCTGTAAGATTGACCAGCAGTCTTCATCTATCAAAAAGAAAGATACTCCATATTATGTCTGATCCACGTTTTGTGCATTTACGCGTCCACAGTGACTTTTCCATGTCAGATGGACTCTCTAAAGTTAAGCCAATTATAGGTAAAGTGGCTGAACTCGGAATGCCCGCAGTTGCTTTAACCGATCAGACTAATATGTGCGGCCTAGTGAAGTTTTACGGTGCTTGCCATGACAACGGCATTAAGCCGATTATCGGTACAGATTTCTGGTTACAAGTGCCTGGCTTTGACGATTTTTGCTCAATCACAGCATTGGCGATGGACAACACTGGTTACTCTAATCTGACCTTGCTGATCAGTGATGCTTACCTGCGCGGTAACATTAATGATAAAGCAGTTATCGATCAAGAATGGCTTGCCAAATACAGTGAAGGCTTAATATTGCTGTCTGGTGGTAAGGACGGTGATGTTGGTCGTGCGCTTTTAAAAGAAAATAAAGCCCAAGTAGATAACTTAATTAGCTTTTACCAAACCCATTTTCCAGATAGATATTATTTAGAACTGTTGCGCACAGGTCGTCCTGACGAAGAACGTTATCTACATATGGCGGTTGAGCTTGCTGAGCAAAAAGATTTGCCAGTAGTTGCAACTAACCAAGTGGTTTTTGCGAGACCGGATCAATTTGATGCCCATGAGATCCGTGTTGCTATTTATGATGGTTTTACCCTTGCGGATCCTCGTCGTCCGAAAAAGTACAGCGATCAACAGTATTTTAAAAGCAGCGAAGAGATGTGTGAGCTGTTTGAAGATATTCCTGAAGCCATTCAAAATACAGTTGAAATTGCTAAACGTTGTAACGTAACTGTGCGTTTGCATGAATATTTCCTGCCTAATTTCCCGACAGGTGACTTGACCATTGAAGACTTTTTGGTCGATGTGTCTGAGAAGGGGTTAGAGGAACGCTTAGAGTTTCTTTTCCCTGATCCTGAAGTAAGAGCAGAGCGTCGTCCTGAGTATGATGATCGCCTCGATGTTGAGCTTAAAGTTATTAACCAGATGGGATTCCCAGGTTACTTCCTTATCGTTATGGAGTTTATCCAGTGGGGTAAAGATAACGATATCCCAATTGGACCAGGGCGTGGTTCGGGTGCAGGTTCGCTTGTGGCTTACGCCCTTAAAATTACCGACTTGGATCCACTTGAATACGACTTGCTATTCGAACGTTTCCTAAACCCAGAACGTGTATCTATGCCCGACTTCGACGTCGACTTTTGCATGGATAGACGTGACGAGGTGATTGACCACGTTGCGGACTTATATGGTCGTGATGCGGTATCGCAGATCATTACCTTTGGTACTATGGCGGCAAAAGCGGTTATTCGAGACGTAGGCCGTGTGTTAGGTCATCCATACGGTTTTGTTGACCGTATTTCAAAGATGATCCCAGCTGAACCGGGGATGACACTAGCAAAAGCTTTTGAGGTCGAGCCTGGGCTGCAAGAATCATATGATGCCGATGAAGAAGTAAAAGATCTTATCGACATGTGCCGTATTTTGGAAGGTGTAACGCGTAACGCAGGTAAGCACGCCGGTGGTGTGGTTATCGCGCCAACTAAGATTACCGACTTCTCGCCAATTTACTGTGATACCGAAGGTTTAAACCCGGTTACTCAGTTCGATAAGAACGACGTTGAAACCGCAGGTCTGGTTAAATTCGACTTCTTGGGTCTAAGAACACTCACCATTATTGACTGGGCGTTGCAGATGGTGAACGCGGTTAAAGACAAAAATGGTGAAGAACGAGTAAGAATCGAATCGATTTCACTCACCGACCCTAAGTGCTTTAAGTTATTACAACGCTATGAAACAACTGCGGTATTCCAGCTTGAATCCCGTGGTATGAAAGACTTGATTAAACGTCTTCAGCCAGACTGCTTTGAAGATATGATCGCACTGGTAGCACTGTTTAGACCCGGGCCACTGCAATCGGGCATGGTAGATAACTTTATTGAGCGTAAGCACGGGCGTGAGGAAGTATCGTACCCCGATGCTGAGTATCAGCACGAGTCGTTAAAAGAGTTGTTGTCACCGACTTACGGCATTATTTTGTATCAAGAGCAGGTAATGCAGATTGCCCAGGTTCTTGCCGGTTACACCTTGGGTGGCGCCGACATGCTGCGTCGTGCAATGGGTAAGAAAAAGCCTGAAGAAATGGCTAAGCAGCGCGGTACGTTCGAAGCTGGTGCAATAAAAAATGGTGTCGACGGCGACTTGTCGATGAAGATCTTCGACTTGGTAGAAAAGTTCGCGGGTTACGGTTTTAACAAATCTCACTCAGCGGCTTACGCGTTAGTATCTTATCAAACGCTGTGGTTAAAAACCCATTATCCAGCCCAGTTTATGGCGGCGGTAATGTCTGCCGATATGGATAACACTGACAAGATCGTGACCTTAGTTGATGAATGTGAGCGCATGGGTATGCCATTGCTGCCACCAGATGTGAACAAAGGCTTATTTAGATTTACAGTAGATGATGATTTAAATATCGTTTACGGCATTGGCGCAGTAAAAGGCGTGGGTGAAGGTCCGGTTGAGTCAATCTTAAAAGCCCGTGAAGATGGTCCTTTTAAAGACTTATTTGATTTTTGTGCTCGTGTTGACCTGAAAAAGCTCAATCGCCGCGTGATTGAAAAACTTATCTGTGCAGGTGCGCTTGATAACCTAGGTCCGCATCGCGCTGCAATGATGGCAACGTTACCAGAAGCTATTCGCGCAGCCGATCAACACGCAAAAGCTGAGGCTATCGGTCAGCATGATATGTTTGGCCTACTTAATAGTGAGCCGGAAGACAGTAAGCAGCAGTTTGTGGAGTGTACACCTTGGCCAGATAAAGTCTGGCTAGAAGGTGAGCGTGACACCTTAGGTTTATACTTAACGGGTCACCCTATTAACCAGTATTTGAAAGAACTGAAACATTACACATCTGGCCGATTGAAAGATGTGCACCCAACTGATCGCGGCAAGACGATGAAAGCCGCGGGTCTGGTTGTAGCCACTCGCGTGATGATGACAAAACGTGGCTCAAAAATGGGGCTGGTAACCCTTGATGATAAGAGTGCGCGTCTAGAGGTTATGCTATTTACTGAAGCATTTGAGAAGTTTAATCATTTGCTTGAGAAAGACCGTATCTTGATTATTGAAGGTGAAGTGAGTTTTGATGACTTCTCCGGCGGTAACCGCATGACTGCACGCAACATTATCGATATGGGCGAAGCACGCAGCCATTTTGCTCATGCAGTTGAAATTGACCTGCAAGCTGAAACGGTTAATCCACAATGGTTGGGTGAATTTCAAGCCGCTGTAGAGCCTTGGAAAGCCGGTGCTGTGCCTGTCATTATTAATTATGCTCAAGCACAATCTGCCGCACAATTCACTTTAGGCGATGATTGGCGAGTTAATCCAACCGATGAGTTAATGCTTGCCCTAGAATCATTAACAGGCTCAGACAAGGTTAAGATTGTTTTTTAAGACAGTTTTTAAGTTAGTGATTTTCTAATATGAATATTGTTGCTCTCATTCAAGATTGCTTAGCGCAGATACCACTGCCGAGTACAAAATCTAGCGCTATTGAAGGCCAAAGCGAGCGTAAGCTTGTGCTGGCTTATAGCGGTGGAGTTGACTCTGAAGTCTTAGCCTATGGCTTAGGGAAATTTGCTCGTATCAATAACCATGTTGAATGTTTGCTGGTGCATGTTCACCATGGTTTAAGTGCTAATGCAGACAACTGGAGTGAACATTGTTTATCTCAAGCAGCTACATACGGTATTGAGTGCAAGGTCAAACATGTAAAGGTAAACCAAGCGCCGCGATTAAGTGTTGAAGCTGAAGCAAGAAATGTCCGTTATCAAGCGCTGCTCGAAGAGCTTAACGTTAATGATGTGCTGATTACTGCACATCATCAAGATGATCAGTTAGAGACCGTGCTGTTAGCGCTAAAACGTGGTTTAGGCCCAAAAGGGCTTGCCGCCATGGGCAAGGTGCAAACTTTGAAGCAGCATTATTGGGTTGCTCGACCTTTGCTTGATCAAAGCAAAGAGCAAGTAGAGGCCTTTGCCGCTAAACATAATATTGCTCATATTGAAGATGAAAGTAATTTCGATGATAAGTATGACCGCAATTTTTTACGTTTAGCTATCATACCTAAGCTTAAGCAGCGTTGGAGCGCAATTGCAGCTACAGCAAGTCGTAGTGCCGAGTTATGTGCAATGCAGCAATCAGTGCTTGATGAAGAAATTGCGACTAAATTGCCATTGGTTAAACAAAAAATAGCTAACGAATGGGTATTAAAGCTTGATGCTTTAGCTCATTACTCTAGCGCTTGGCAGTCGCTGTTATTACGCGGCTTTATGGATGAACAGGGCTATGCCCCGCCATCTAAGGTGCAAGGGGAGCAAATTCTCGCTCAGTTACTCCACGCCAAAGATGACGCTCAGGTTGAGATCCGTTTAGCCGATGTCATTATTCGCCGCTTTAAGCAAAATGGCTATTTTATTGTGCCTACTCTCGCACAGCATAAGGCCAAGCAGATCCCCCCTATAGCATTTGCAAGTATCGAAGAATTAACCTCAGGTAAATTCCAATTACCAACAGGTGAGTACTTATCAACGCAGCTTGTGCCACTTACAGAGTTAGGATTAACAGCACTTGAGTTAAATAGTGCAGGGGAAACAGAACAACCATTAAACTGTCGTGGGCTAAATTCTGCAATTTGTAGATTACCGCTTGAGTCTGAATCTATCTCCATAGTGTATGCATTACCTGGGAGTACTCGTTGTCAGCCGCATTATAGAAGCAAAGGTCGTGAGCTTAAAAAGCTCTGGCAAGAACTAGAGCTTCCGCCTTGGAAGCGAGGATGTGTGCCGCTGTTGTGTTATAACGATACGCTAGTAGCCGCTATTGGGTACTGGGTTGAGAAAGCTTTTTTAGTAAAGCCTGCCACTGCCGATATGGATAAACAGCAAGACAGTGATTTAACCGCTACCAACTATGGTTTACGTATTTTTATTAACTAGGCTGGGTTTATTCAGTGCCAGTTTCAACATACTTACCGTTACATAGGTTCTTTGTTTAATTAAAGCTATTAGATGTTAGCGATGTTTTTAGCTTGTTCAATCGTTAGTCTGTATTGCGTGCTATTCATGCTGAATTTGATAACACTGTCTGCCAGCTGCTTTTGCCTTGTATAGTGCGTTATCAGCGCGTAAATAGAGGCTCTTTTCTGAATCGTTCACTTGCCATTGGGCTATGCCCATACTCGTACTGACTTGATACTTTTCAAGATAATCATGGCTTGCTAGTGCATCTAAAATACGCTGGCAAAGCAGTGAAGCAACCTTGGTATCCGCTTGCAGCAAAATGGTAAATTCATCACCACCAATTCGAAATGCCAGATCCGTATCCCGAATAATGCTATTGAGTAATTCTGCAAACTCAATTAGCGCGTTATCACCAAGTTGGTGACCAAAGTCATCATTGAGCTGTTTAAAGTTATCTAAGTCTAATGCGATTAGGCTCAATGGGGCCTGATTTCGTTCGGCACGTGCGATCTCTTTTCTTAAGCTTTCTCTGTAGTAGTGTCGATTGCCTAGCTTTGTCAGTGAGTCGTACATCGCCTGCTGCGACATCTCTTTATACTGCACAGCGTTGATTAAAGGCTGTAAAACCAAAGATTGTAATTGCGCTAATCTTTGGGTTTGCGACGGCACTAAAGGCGCTTTAAGCATATAGTTAATGGTAAATTTACGCTCTGCAAAAGTTATGTTTTGCTCAATTACATAACCTTGCTGCTGGCCCCAATGGAACTGGAAGTCTTTATATTCCAAGCGGATCCCATAAAGCGGCAAATGTTGCCCCATGATTTTGCCAAAACAGGCAAATACTGTCCGGGGATCAAGATGCTGATGCAGTTGCTGAATAATATCGACAAGATCAACCTCAAGCGGCATCGACATACCTGTCCCCATAGGACTGCGGTATTCGATAGAGCGAGACTCAGTCGCTAAGCCAAATTCCATTGTTGTGTTCTCCCCGTATATCGCGGTACTGTTTTAACTGAACGTTAACCTTCTAGTAAAGTGTTAAGCAATAATTGTGCCGGATTACTGGCTAATAATATTTGTCTTTATTTGTCATTAGGTTACTCTCTAGTTAATTAAATGGAATAAACAAGTGTCGGCATTTTGACGAGTGCAGAACATTAAAGGAGGACACAATACCGATGGAACACAGCTTTTTGATTCAAATTTTGCTGATGTTGGTGATTGCCATTGTGTCTATCGCCATCTTAAGGCGAGCAGGACTTCCCGCAATTTTAGCTTACTTAATTACGGGGGTGATAAGTGGCCCTAGTGGGTTCCATTGGTTTACTCAGCATCAAATGCAATCGGTAGCCGAATTGGGTGTTGTGCTATTGATGTTCAGTCTAGGTCTGGAGTTTTCTCTGCCAAGATTATGGGCAATGCGCCGCACAGTATTTGGCCTAGGTAGTGCACAGGTCTTGGTGACCACCATCTTAAGTATGGCAATTGCTTTACTGTGTAATCTAACCATCACGGAATCAGTGGTTGTTGGCTCAGCTATCGCATTATCATCAACCGCGATTGTGCTCAAATTACTCAACGAGCAGGGCTGGCTAAGACGGCGTCATGGCGAGTTATCAGTCAGTGTGTTGTTATTTCAAGATATTGCGGTTGTGCCGTTATTAATCTTATTACCTTTGCTTGCCAGTGACGGTGAGGCGTTGCTTTGGAATGATGTGGTTTTCGCTTTACTCAAAGGTGTATTAGCCTTTATAGCGTTGATGGCATTTGGTAAATGGGCCTTGCCAAAACTTTTTGATGAGGTGGCGCGCTCACGTTCTAATGAGCTATTTGTATTATCCACGTTAGTTGTTGCATTAGTTACAGGGGCAATTACTCAGTGGCTAGGTTTATCAATGGCACTAGGTGCCTTTATGGCCGGTATGTTGCTGGGCGAAAGTCAGTACCGTCGTCAACTAGAGGCGGATATTAGGCCATTTCGCGATCTATTAATGGGTCTGTTCTTTATTTCTATCGGTATGCTGCTCGATTTTGAGCTAGTCACTCAATACTGGTGGCAGATCATCTTTATTCTTATCGCGGTGATTCTAGGCAAAGCCTTAGTTATTTTCTCTCTTCTAAAAGTAGCCAAAGAATCATTTCGCTCATCAGTGGCAACGGCGCTAAGCCTTGCCCAAGTCGGTGAGTTCAGTTTTGTTGTATTAGCTTTGGCCGTTAACTATCAATTATTAGACAATAAAACCAGTACCACGCTGGTAATGGTTGCAGTGCTTTCTATGGCGTTAGCGCCTTGGTTAGTGCGCCACAGTGTCGATATAGCAAGAATGCTGCAAGGGCTTAAACCTAAAGCCGATAAAAATGAGTCGCTGAATGTCACCGTCGATGCGACCGATGATTTGGTATTAATTCTAGGATACGGCCGAGTAGGGCAAACTATTGCTCGGTTTATGAAAACTGAAGCTATTCCTTATTTGGTGCTGGATCTAGATCCAACACGTGTCTCGGAGGCAAGAGCTGCTGGTGAGCCGGTATATTTTGGCGATGTATGTAAACGGAGCATCTTAAAGCAAGCCAAAGTACGCGATGCCAAGTTAATTGTAATTACCTTTAGTAGCGAGCGAATATTAGAGGAAGTATTACCTTTATGTCGCCAATTAGCGCCGGAGGCTAAAATCTTGGTGCGTACCCGTGATGACTCAGGTATGGAAGCACTAGAGGAGGCGGGGGCCAGTCAGGTTATTCCTGAAACGTTAGAAGGTAGCCTAATGCTGGTATCGCAAGTCTTATATCAATGCGGTGTGCCATTAGCGCGAATTTTAAAACGTCTTGAAATAGAGCGTCGTAATCATTACCAATATTTGCATGGTTTCTTCTCTGGCGCCGAAACAGATTTCACCTTGGAGCTGTTGCACGCCGTGGCCTTACCTAAAGGCGCTAACGCTGTCGGGCAAACCTTGGCTGATATTCCATGGGACAAGTTAAGAGTGGAGCTTAGAGCGGTTAGAAGGGCGGGCGCAGAAGTTGAAAGCCCAGAGCTTGATTGGCAAATTAAACCTGGCGATATCCTTATCTTACTTGGTAAACCTAGGCGTATAGAAAAAGCTGAGATCTTTCTTTTACAAGGCTAGAGATGTTTATAAATCATCGAGGTAACAGGAAAACTTATGCACTATTTGATACTTATTTTGCTAGCACCACTTTTTATTTTCCAAGCAAAACGAGTCAAGAAAAATACGCCAAGATTACCTGAAGCTAAAGGTGAAAGAGCCGGAGTGACAGGTAATGGCGAGCAATTATCTGTGCTTATTTTTGGCGACTCTGCGGCGGCTGGCGTGGGCGTTTCATGTCAATCACAAGCGCTTAGTGGCGTGGTAGCTGAGGCTTTAGCCAAGCAATATCAAGTTAGCTGGCAGCTTTGGGCTAAATCGGGTTACAACACAGCAAGAGCATTAACAATGCTGCAGAAAAAGCTAGATTCAAAACCAAGATTGCGACTCGATGCGGCGATAGTCTCGCTTGGAGTTAACGATGTATTGAGTCCGTTATCAGCGAAAACTTGGCTTAAGCAACAACAAGCATTGGTGGAGTTGATGAGTACTGATGCGCAGTGTAAAACGCTGGTGTTAACTCGCGTACCGCCTATGGGGGAGTTTCCTGTTTTACCGCAACCGCTACGATGGTTTTTAGGTAAGCGCAGCCAAGAATTTAACCGCCAGTTAGAGCGTTATGTCAAAACAGAAGCTCGTTGTGTTTTGCTTGAATTTGGACAGCAGCTAGACGGCAGCGCAATGGCAAGTGATGGATTTCACCCCGGGCCGCTTATCTATCAAGATTGGGGGCAAACTGCAGCTAAGGTTATTCTGCAACATACAACCACAAGCTAAATATGCCAAGTGGTTTAGTGTTTAGTGTTTAGTGTTTGGTGTTTGAATATTGCCCTAATCTATTTTGAAAAAGTGCTTTATTTCATCAATTTGGCACATAGCGTCTTGATAACCCAGTTCGATTAGCGCACTACAATATCCTTGCTCAAATAATAAATAAGACACAATACTTGAATCTGAGTGCTCATTTATCCCCAGTGCCCGTAACATCATTTTGATGGCAAAAGGCATATCTTCAAAGTAACGCGATGCCATAGCACTTAAATCTTCACTAGGTTTTATCACTAAGGTTTCAATGCGCTTTAAGGCGAGTTTTTGACGACTTTTTTCAGGGATTAGCTCGAGCGTGTTATTGATCCGCTCCAGCCGTTCAAGATCGCTATTTAAGGTGTCGGAGAAAATGGTATCGAGTAAGTGGCCGGCAATAGTGGCAGTTTTGGGATGATGAGCTAACTCTTTGGCTTGTACCTTATGTGGGCTCTCAAGGTTAATCACCATAATTTTATCAGCACCTAGATGAATGGGGCCGCTTAAAGGCGCGAGTTGGTGCACTGAGCCATCGCCATAATACTCCTGGTTCACCCTTACTGACGGAAACACTAAAGGGATCGCAGCACTGGCAAGTAAATGGTCGGTGTGTAGCCTTGTACGTACTCCATGACGTCTAGCTCGTTGCCAGTTATCAATATGAGCATTGGCTTGAAAAAAGGTTACTGAGCGCGAATTGTTATAGCAGGAAGTATCTAAACTGACGGCTTCTAGCGCACCGCTATTAATATTACGGTCAATACGTTCAAAACTGATTAAGTTATTGAGCAGTTGACGCAGTGGATCACTATTAAATAGGCTGCCAGCTGTATTGGATGCGCTATTACTTTGTAGGCCTTTTAAAGCCATTTTACTTAAGTGTTTTAACACTCCGCCTATGGAGGCGTGGTAAACTTTTTTAGCATGAATATGACGCCATACCCATTCAAGTTTTCTCACTCCTAAATGAAAACAAGAGGCATGAGTGGCTAATGAGGTGGCGTTAATTGCACCCGCTGACGTGCCGCAGACAATTTTAAAAGGAATGCCGTGGTTACGTGGATAAAATTGCACAATCGCCTTGAGCACACCAATTTGATAAGCCGCTCTTGCGCCACCACCACCGAGTACCAACGCCGTTTTTTGTTGCAACTCGACGCTCCTTATCGTTTGAAAAATACAACGTATTTATAATCTTGCTGTTAATTTCAGAATATGTGACTCCGCTAGCTTGTTCAAGAAAAAGCTTAAAAATTATTCACGCATTGCAATTAATAAAATCTCTTATACCAATCAGTATAAGAATTTGATCAACTCAGAACGATTTTTGGCAAACTAATTCAAGATGAATAGCTGTAATAATGGTTATTCCCTTATCAAGCTATTCAACGCAGAAGTAGGCAGCCAAAAACGTTCCAGAATGGCGAGTTTTAGCGATTCTGATGCTGTGTTAACGAATTCGAACGTAGAACAACTATGCTCTTCATTCGTTGCCTTGCCTCAAAATCGCTAAACTCTCGCTGAGTGATTAAATGTTTATACTGATTGGTATTAAGCGGTATCGAAGGCGATATGTTTGTCTTGAGATTCTGGATTTTTCCCATAAAAAAACGCCGATGTGATAAACATCGGCGTTTGTAGATTATCGAGTTGGATACTCGTGATAAAAGCCTGTTAGCGATTAAGCTTGTTGTGCTTTTAAGAACTCAACGATTTGGTCTAGTGGGATATCTTGCTTCTCACCAGTACGGCGGTTCTTATATTCGAACATACCGTTATCGATGTTACGGTCACCAATAACCACTACATGTGGAATACCGATAAGCTCCATATCGGCAAACATTACACCTGGACGCTCTTTACGATCATCAAACATCACTTCGATACCAGCGTCGTTTAGATCTTGGTAAAGCTGCTCAGCGATATCTTTAACGCGGTGCGACTTGTGCATGTTCATTGGCAAAATACCAACAGTGAACGGTGCAATCGCTTCTGGCCAGATAATACCGCGATCATCGTTGTTTTGCTCAATTGCAGCGGCAACCATACGGCTAACACCAACACCGTAACAACCCATAAGTAGAGTCTGTGACTTACCGTTTTGGTCAAGTACGTTAGCGTTCATTGCTTCTGAGTAGTTAGTACCTAGCTGGAAGATATGACCCACTTCGATACCGCGAAGCAGGGCAATGGTACCTTTACCACATGGGCTAGGCTCACCTTCGATGATGTTACGTAGATCGAATGCAGCAGCCTCTGGAAGATCGCGCTCCCAGTTGATACCGAAATAGTGCTTACCATCTTCGTTTGCACCAGCGCCAAAGTCACTCATGATGCTAACGCTGTGGTCAACAAATACAGGCATGTTTAGGCCAACAGGACCGATAGAGCCAGTTCCTGCGCCTACAGCATCACGAATAGCAGCTTCGTCAGCAAACTCAAATGGTGCTAATACCGCATCTAGTTTCTCAGCTTTAACTTCGTTTAGCTCGTGGTCACCACGGATAACGATAGCCACTAATGGCGCTTCTTCAGTTGCACCTTTAACGATAAGTGTTTTAACTGTTTTCTCAATCGCAATACCGTGTTGCTCAACAAGTTCAGCAATCGTTTTAGCGTTTGGCGTGTCAACTAACGTCATTTCGCTAGTTGCTGCTTGACGCGTTTCAGTTGGCATTGGCGCTTCACATTTTTCAATGTTTGCAGCGTAATCGCTTTCTGTAGAGTAAGCGATTAAATCTTCACCGCTGTTAGCTAACACGTGGAATTCGTGTGACAAGCTACCGCCGATAGAACCGGTATCAGCCATTACAGGACGGAACGCTAAACCTAAACGCTCTAGGATGTTGCAATAAGCTTGGAACATCGCTTCGTAGGTTTCATTCATGGTTTCTTGATCGATATGGAAAGAGTAAGCATCTTTCATCAAGAATTCACGTGAACGCATTACACCAAAACGTGGACGAACTTCGTCACGGAATTTGGTTTGAATTTGGTATAGGTTAAGTGGTAACTGCTTGTATGAGTTAACCTCTTTACGCACGATATCAGTGATCACTTCTTCGTGAGTTGGACCTAGTACGAAGTCACGGTTGTGACGGTCTTGGAAACGAAGTAGTTCAGGGCCAAACTTATCAAAACGACCTGTTTCAACCCAAAGATCAGCAGGTTGAACCATAGGCATTAGGATCTCAACTGAGCCCGCTTTGTTCATTTCTTCACGAACAATCGCTTCGATTTTACGTAGTACACGTAAACCTGTCGGCAACCAGCTGTATAAGCCTGATGCGTTACGACGGATCATACCCGCACGTAACATTAACTGATGACTAATCACTTCTGCATTTGCAGGAGTTTCTTTTTGTGTTGATAGCAGGTACTTGCTTACGCGCATTACCGGTGTCCAAATTTGAGTTGAATGGGCGCTATTTTATCACTTGTAGAGGTTCTGTCACCTAGGTATTTAGGGAATTAGTCGATTTTATTGGCTTTGGCGCAGTGCTATGCGCTTTTGTTAGCTAAATAAGGCTGATTTTAACTTAGCTTTTATCACGTCTATCGCCGATCACACGAGCAGGGTTGCCGGCAACGATAGCGTAATCGGCGACATCTTTAGTTACGATAGTGCCCATGCCAATAACGGCGTGATTACCGATAGTGACGCCATCAACAATACCGGCCTGTGCGCCAATCCATACATCTTCACCAATCACTACGCCTTTAGAGTTTGAGGCTTGTTGGTAAATAGGTGTATCAGGCGCCATACCATGATTAAACGCATAGATGGTGACGTTATTCGCAATGCGTGTTTGATTGCCTATGGTTATACCGTGGCGGCCACCATCAAGTGAGCAACCATGATTAATCGCCACTTCATCGCCCATATTGATTGGCCCATGTAAAAAGCTATCTGCGGCAATCATGCACTGCGCACCGATGTTAATGTTGCGGCCTGGCTCGGCAAATAAATTTGCTTCTGGGGCAACAAAGCTACGCTCGCCAATACTGATGGTTTCAACAGCACAAAAATGCGCTTGAACTTCATCTTGCCAAGGTTTTGCCCACTCAAGGTGTTTATCTTTAAGTGAGAAATACAGCCAAGGCATATAAGACAAGCGTTTTTTATGTTGGGTACGGTAGTCGGGTTTTGGTTGTAAATTAGCTGGCACGTTTGGTTGTGACATAGTTAATCATGGGCCTGTGAAGCTAGCTTTTGGCCAATGGTTGATGCTCTTAACTCAATAACCTCAATACCTGCATCGGTAACAATCCACAGAATATCTAAATCGTACAGTGCCACTTGATATAGCTTAGGGTCCGCCTTAGCTTTTTTATAAGCTGGGCGAGGGTCCTGGGCTAATACGCCTTCAATCAATTCTTGTAGGCGAGGGTAAGCCGGGTTTTGTTGATAAGTAGCAAGCTGGACCTGTGCTTGCTCGTTAAAGTAAACATTCGCTAAAACTGGCGCTTCTTGGGCTATACCACCTTGAGCATTTTCAATTGAGTCTGAAAATGGAATATAAGGTTTAATATCGATAATGGGCGTGCCATCGAGTAAGTCCATGCCTGAGATCTCAAGACTTACTTTACCGTTATTTGTGTGCACAGCATGCAGTTTTACCACAGACTGACCAATACCGTTAGGTCTGAATGTTGAGCGCGTGGCAAATACGCCTAGCTTTTCATTCCCGCCGAGTCTAGGCGGGCGCACAGTCGTTTTCCAGCCAGCCGCTAGATTTTCGTGAAAACAAAAAAGTAACCACAAATGTGAATACTGCTCTAAGCCTCTAACAGCATCAATTTGGTTAAATGGCGGGGCTAATTCAACAAAACCGCGGGCGGCGCTGACAAGTCCTGGCTGTCTGGGGATACCAAACTTTTGTTTATAAGGAGTGCGGCAGTAGGCAACGGCTTGAATTTGGCTATTAAAAGACATTTAGGTTACTTCTAAAATCAGTAAATATATTTACTGTTGGTTGGTGGTGATAATTGCTTGGCCAACGCATAATGCGCGGCTAACACAGTTTGGGCTAGCTTCTTCAATCAATAAGCAATTCTTAATGACTAAGCCATTAGCTTGTTTATCAGCGGCGGCGCGGCGAGCAAGCGTGCGCGCTTCTGCTATCGATGCTGGAGCATCATTTTCAGAAACCTGACAGGTTTCACCTTCAACTAGACCTTTTATTTCAAAAGGGCCTACAGGTTGCATTGCACCTTCATACACAGTTACATCAGACGCTTTAAAGTAGTCGTTGATAGCATCGCTATCGAGGTTACTGTTAAAGGTGTAATCACCGGCACAGCCGCTGAGCATGATGATAAAAGCGGGTAGAAGTAATTTTTTCATGGTGCGGGCCTGTTTTATTATTGAAGTAAGGGTAATCCACATTTTGTGGCAAACAAAAAAGTGCTCATTAAGAGCACTTTTTAAAGGATTTACTTTTATTGCGCTATAAGTCTGAAATTCTAGCGCTTTAGGTACTTTTGATAAAGCTGTTGATGACGATTATTCAAATCAATTTTGCGACCATCAATATAGATAGACTCTATTCCAGCTTGCATAGGATCTAAAATATCCCCCGTCGCCAAAATAATATTGGCTTTAAAGCCAGGGGCGATTGCGCCCATATCGTCAATATCTAATATTTTAGCGGCATCTAAAGTAATGCTTTGCAGTGCTTCATCTTTGGTTAGTCCGTAAGCCACGCTTTGCCCAGCAGCAAAAGGTAAATTACGGCTATTCCAGTCTGATGAAAAACCTAACGCAAAAGGAACCTGTGCTTGCTTAAGTAGCGCAGGGATCTTAAAGGCTAAATCAATAGGCTCATCTTTACGCTTTGGTAAGGCGAGTGTTTGATTATAAACCACCTTAGCATCGACCTCTGCTAAAGCATCTGCCACTCGCCATGCATCGTATCCACCTACGATCACAATGCTAAAGCTGTATTGCTTGGCCAGCGCGATGGCTTGCTCTATTTGCTGTTGTGATTGGGCATGAATAAATAGCTGAGCATTGCCTTCATAAAGCGGTGCAAGTGCTTGCCAACGAAGATCTATCTTATCGATTTTACCCGCTTGCTTGGCTAGTAAATAACGTTGACCGTCAGAAAATGCATCAAATACCTTGGCAACGCGGTGCTCAAGATCGGCCAGTTGCTCTTTACGCTTATCATCATCTTTGGATAACCAACGTACGTGTGGCCAATAAAGATGAAACTGCTTTTTGGATTCAACTAGCGCATCTTCAATTGTCCAACTGTCCATTGAGACTAAAGCCGACTGTCCTGATAAACCGTCGCCTTGAGGCACGACTTGCGCATGAGTAATGCCATTAACTCTGACTGTTGGAATAATTTCAGAGTCGGGGTTAAACGCGGTAATTGCTTCTAATTGCGGATTAATAAAACCCACTTCATAGGCATCATTACTTGGGCGCATCATTTCTACTTCAACTAACCCCATGGTGGTATCAAGCGCAATAAGCCCTGGATATAAGTGTTTGTCGCTAGCATCGATGATTTGCGCTTGGCTAATTAGCTCAGCTTGATTAATTAATTGGGCATGGTCAGATTGTTGCGCTGTAGCCAATGCAGCAGCTGGATCGGTTGTAAGCTCTAAATCTTTTGATACCGCAATCACTTTGCCGTCAGCAATGAGCACATCACTATCGAGCAGAACGCCATTGGTAACTGTGTGCACCGTAGCATTGGTAAACAGGATAGGCTGGCTTTGGGGAGCTGCTGGCAGCATATCATGGCTATTGGCCAAAAAACTGATTGGTAAGCTCAATAGCGCGATGGCTTGTACCAAGGCATTTGGCTGATAACTATTTGGCTTAACACCTGTTTGCTTAAAAGAGATTATAGATTTCATTACAGCGCTCCTGTAGCAGACTGCCAAGCATTATAGTGAGTGTCGCAGTGCCATTCAGGCTCCATTAAATCAATCGGTGTTTCTCCCTGTTTATGGGCATCGTCACTTAACAGCACTTTTTGAATGAGAGCGGCACGTTCTTTTGCAACACTAACTTGGGCTAGTTTATCTTGCTCGCGATCAAAATAGCGGCGACCGTCAATCCAAGTTGACTCGACTTTGGCATAAACTGACAGTGGGTTAGTATCCCAAAGTACGATATCAGCTTGTTTGTCTTCCACTAGTGAGCCGACTTTATCTGCAATGCCTAATTGAATTGCAGGGTTAATAGTGATCATATTCCAAGCATCAACAGCAGACATGCCACAATACATCATAGATTTAGCTGCTTCTTGATTGAGGCGACGCTGCATTTCGTAATCATCAGAGTTAATACTGGTAAGCACGCCTTTGTCTTGCATCAAGCAGGTGTTTTGTGGAATGGCATCATATACTTCAAACTTATATGCCCACCAATCAGAAAAGGTTGATGCGTGTGCGCCATGTTTAGCCATTTCGTCTGCCACCTTATAACCTTCAAGAATGTGGGTGAAAGTACCCACTTTAAAGTTATAGGCTTCAGCTAGACGCAAGAACATTAAGATCTCAGATTGCACATAAGAGTGAATATGGATAGTTCGAGTTTGTTCTAACACCTCGGCTATCGCTTCTAAGCGATAGTTATATTGCGGCGCAACAGTGCGTCGACGCTCGCTTGAACGCATTCTTTTATAGTCACTTTGTGCTTTTCGATAGGCAAGGGCTTCATTAAAGGCTTCACTAAAGAGTGATTTCACACCAATGCGGCTTTGCGGGAAACGGCGGGTATAATCATCCCCCCAGTTACTTTGCTTAACGTTTTCACCAAGAGCGAATTTAATGCTTGCAGGCGCTCCGTCAAACTTCATCTGCTCAGCATTATCGCCCCATTTAAGTTGGATAACTTGTGCTTGACCGCCAATAGGGTTGGCACTGCCATGCAGGAGTTGCGCTGTAGTTACACCGCCCGAAAGACTGCGATAGATAGCAATATCATCTGGGTTAATTACATCACCAATACGCACTTCAGAGGTAATGGCATCGGTACCTTCATTGGTGCCACCATTGAGGGCAATATGAGAATGCTCGTCAATGATACCTGCGGTAATGTGTTTGCCACTGGCATCGATTACCGTAAAACCTGACGGAGTCTTAAGATTTTGGCCTATCTCTTCAATTTTACCGCGGGCAATAATCAGGTCACTGTTTTCCAGTACACCGGCTTTATCAGAGGTCCAAATCGTTGCATTCTTAATATGAACTTTATCTAGCTTAGGTTGCTGGTCTAGACCATAAGCCACGTTAGGTGAGGTTTGCTTTGAAATCAGCGTATAAGCATTATCAGCTTGTTTATTCGCGCTCTCTTCGGTTATTGGCGCTAGCTTTAGTCCGCCAAATGGCAGAGTTTGGTTATTTGCATCAAGCATTCTGCCTCTTACACCTTGGTTATCTAACCATAAAGTGAAGCGGCTAACGCCTTCAAAGCCTGCATCAGACAGATCTGCACTAAAGGTGAGTCGACCAGACTGATAATTGATATTGGCGAGGGTAATTTCTTGCTCGCCACTTGATAGACTGCCACTTAGCGGTGTGGTTTGGTTAACTTTTAAATCTAGACTAAGTTCACCTAGTTGTATTTGATATTGATTATCAAGCAAGGCGCGGTCTCGGTTGATCAACTGCTGCTCTTGGCCTTGTAGCCACATGCTAACAATTTTACCGTCTGTAAAAATATTGCCATCGGTAATAACTAAATCGGCCATATAACCTGGCTCAAGTTTACCGGCAAAGTTTTCAATACCCGATATTTCGGCCGCTTCTGTGGTTAATGCCGCTAATGCGGCTTCTTCAGATAGACCACGTTCAATGGCTAATTTTAATCTTGGCCAAAATTTATCAGAGTCAATACCGTGTTGAGTTAGTGCAAATGGAATTTCAGCATTGGCTACCATGGTTAAATTACTTGGCGCGCGTTCCCAATGTCTTAAAGCAGCAAGGCTGACCTCGCGCTCACTGTCGCCATCTATTATTGTTGGTGCAGCCGGATAATTAAGCGGAAGTACTAGGCTAAAAGGGTAATCTTTTAATTCAGCTAATCTTGCGTATTCGCGGCCATTACCAATTAGGCTGCCGCGAAGCTCATGCTCTTTTAACAGCTTTGCAGCTCTAAGCTGATTATTTAAATTCTTGGTATCAAAGATGAAACTTTGTTTCTTTGGGTCGGCTAATCGCTCTAAGGCGATATTAAACTCAACACTAGTACTTGAGTTTGAATTTTTACTTTTATTGGCATTATACCAATTGGCATCTGCAAAGGTTTGTCTTATTAATGCCATGCTACCCATTAATGATTGTGGGTAGTCTTGAATAGATGAACCTTTGTTAAATGCCATAAATTGGCTGGTGGTTGCATTATATATAACATCGTTAGCTTTCTTATCGGCTAAAGATAAAGTCACACCTTGGCCACGGAATATGCCATCTAAATAACTTGATTGTACGCTAGTAAAGCCATTATCTATCCATTTCTTTGCCTGAGCTTTATCTGGATAAACATAATTAAACCATTGCTTTTCAGAGTGAATTGCGCCGTTACTCGCATTACCACCAATCCGCTTTATTTCGTAAACTGGGCCCGATGTATCTTCTATTACAGACTCATATTCAATAGCGTAATCGGTAAATGGGTCAATAAAGCCTGGATATATAGTGTGGCCGGTCAAATCGATAACAAATGCATTTTTGGGAATATCGTTATCTTTAACAATGGCTTTAATTTTACTGTTTTCTATTAATAGAGTGGCGTTTTCGATCATTTCCCCGGGCGCTAGCATCAGTGAGGCATGGGCTAGAGCGGTTAGTCTTGGGGTATTATCGGTGAGTTGATCATTAGCAATAGCAGCTTGAGTGCATAACAAGCTTAGTATTGCGATAGGGGCTTGGATTATATGTTTACGCATATTCTACTTATTATTGTTAGATAAACCGGAATTTGTTGAGCATATCCTAACTTATTAGCAATGACTAAGCAGTATTTGTAACTATCAATGTAATATTTTTTAACTTAAAAACAAAAAAGCCCGCATAATTGCGAGCTTTTTGGAAGTAACTTGATATTAAATCAAGAAGTCTTCCATTGTCTTGCCTTGCTCAAGCTGATTTTTAAATACAGTTGGCATACGGCCTTGGCCTGTCCACTTAACCATTTCGCCTTCAACTTCAATTTGGTATTTAGCTGGACGAGGAGCGCGCTTTTTAGGAGCGGCTTTAACTGCTGCGCCACCAATATCATCTACTGATAAACCGATAGCTTCCATTTGCTTACGAATTTCTTCAATCTTAGCATTACGCTCTGCCATTGCCTCTTGCTCTTCGGCTTCTTGAGAGGCTTTCTCTTCAATAATCTTTTCTAATTTTACTGCTAGTTCTTTTAAATCATTAAGTGACAATTCTTTAACTGCAGCTTTAAAACGACGGCCATGCGTCAATATTTCAAGAAAATCGCTCATAGTTATTTAGTTCCGATTAAGAATAAGATGGGAATAACAATATTGAGTTAAATAATAGAAACTATTTGCCTAGGGATCAAATATTATTTTTGAATTAAACATATTCACTATTTATATCCTTTAATAGTTAAATTGAATAACAGAACGAATAATATGGGTTAATAAATGTTTTACGCCTGTTTAATTCAAGCAAACATAATGTAGTGTCAACCTGAATGAACAGGTGTTTGAAACCTAGTTGACGTTAACGTTAACAGCACGTAAAGTGAGCTTAATTTTAGCAATCTAAGTTAGGCGTTATTTTGCATCTTGATTGCTTAATCCCGATCATTAAAAGAGACGTAAGAAGGAAGCCCTATGAAAGTATTGGTGCCAGTTAAACGGGTCGTCGATGCCAACGTAAAAGTCAGGGTAAATGCTGACAATACTGGCGTTGATACCGCAAACTTAAAAATGGCGATTAACCCATTTTGTGAAATTGCGGTTGAAGAAGCCGTTCGTTTAAAGGAAGCAGGCAGCGCCTCTGAAATTGTGGTGTTAAGCATTGGGCCTAAAGCGTCACAAGAGCAATTAAGAACAGCTTTAGCACTGGGTGCAGATCGCGCTATTCATATCGAAACAGATGAAGATCTTGTTCCACTTTCAATTGCTAAGCTTATTTATGCTGTGCAACAAAAAGAACAAACGGACTTAGTGATCCTTGGTAAGCAATCAATTGATGGCGATAATAACCAAACCGGACAAATGTTAGCTGCCATTGGCAAAATGCCGCAGGCAACATTTGCATCTGAAGTTAAGCTTGATGGCGATAAGTTAGTTGTCACTCGTGAAATTGATGGTGGCCTACAAACGGTTAACCTAGCTCTACCTGCTGTGGTTACAGCGGATCTGCGTTTGAACGAACCTCGCTACGCTAAACTACCTAATATCATGAAAGCCAAGCGCAAGCCGCTTGAGTCGCTGACTCCTGCAGATTTTGAGGTAGCACTTAAATCTCACCAGAACATTATTAAAGTAAACGCGCCAGCACAGCGCAGTGGCGGTGTCATGGTGGGCTCAGTTGAAGAGCTAGTTGAAAAGTTAAAAAATGAAGCGAAGGTGATCTAATGGCAATTTTAGTATTAGCAGAACACGATAACGCCAGCCTGAAACTTGATACGGCGAAAGTTGTTGCTTGTGGCCAAGCGATTGGCGGCGATATTGATGTATTAGTCGTTGGCCATGGTTGTGGCGCAGTGGCTAGCGAAGCACAAACGCTCAGTGGTGTGCGCAACGTATTAGTTGCCGACAGCGCATCTTATGCAAATCATCTTGCTGAAAACGTATCAGACTTAATGCTAGCCATTGCATCTGATTACGAACATGTATTAGCAGCAGCTTCAAGTTTTGGTAAAGATGTATTGCCGCGTGTTGCTGCACTATTGGATGTTTCGCAACTTTCAGAAGTGATTGAAGTTGTTAGCAGCGATACTTTTGTTCGCCCAATTTACGCCGGTAACGCCTTAGCAACAGTGCAGAGCTTAGATGATAAAAAAGTGATGACGGTACGCTCTAGTGCATTTGATGCTGTAGCTTTAGACGGCAGTGCTGAACTTGTCACCTTAACGCAAGACATTGCGCCGCAAGTTGAGTTTGTAACGCAAAGCTTAACTGAATCTGAGCGCCCTGAGCTCGGTAGCGCATCAGTCGTTGTATCTGGCGGCCGTGCATTAGGTAACAGTGAGAACTTTGGAATTTTAGAGCAGTTAGCTGACAAGCTAGGTGGCGCACTTGGTGCGTCTCGCGCAGCAGTTGATGCGGGCTTTGTACCTAACGATTTGCAAGTTGGTCAAACCGGTAAGATTGTTGCACCAGATCTGTATATCGCTGTAGGTATTTCTGGAGCGATTCAACACTTGGCGGGTATGAAAGACTCGAAAGTGATTGTGGCTATCAATAAAGATCCAGAAGCGCCAATTTTCCAAGTGGCGGATTATGGCCTTGAAGCTGATTTATTTGATGCCGTGCCACAATTATTGGCGCAGCTTTAATCAAATAACAGCAATAACGCATATACCATTAACCTAGCCATTTGTTTCAATTTGGTTTTGGGTTTGTTGATAGTGTTGATGTTGATTTGGTATTGTGTGTGATCTGTGTCACGATAAGCGGCTTTAGAGTAGCATCTCTAAAGCCGCTTATGTTTTTATGTCCGTCACGCTTTTTGAGCTAGTCTTAAATTGCGTCCTGAGAAGTAGAGGTGCATTAAATATCAGTATCGATAAGTAGGGTGATGCCGCTGATCTATCGAGAAAGGATTTGATGCCGAAGTGACATAGCATATCGGGGCTAGTTGCTGGGGCTGTGACCAAATAGGGGCAGCACTGCCATAGTATTTTCTTATCTGGAAGATAAGAAATTTTTATATTAATGACGAACCATTAATATGGCTATGGAGCGCTACTGATAGGACAGGTGTAATCAGATATTTATTGCTATATCCCACCAGTTCAGTCGGCCTCCATTCGTATTTAGCGAAGAAATTAAAACAATGACAATTATAAGCTATGCCGATTCGGCTTTATCGCTACTGCCTCCGGTAGCGGCAATCGTACTTGCGATGTTAACCCGTCGCGTTCTACTGTCACTGGGTGTGGGGATTGTATTGGGGGCTTTATTGCTTACCGATTTCTCGGCTATGCAAACGGCACAATACCTAGGTGAAAAAGTATCCGCACTGATTTGGGATGATGGCGCGTTAAATAGCTGGAATCTATATATCCTAGGCTTCCTCGTGTTGCTTGGCATGATCACGGCTTTGATCACCGTGAGTGGCTCATCAAGAGCATTTGCCGATTGGGCACGTAACCACATTCGTAATAAGCGCGATGCAAAACTACTGACCATGTTTTTAGGTTGTGTAGTATTTATCGATGATTATTTCAATAGTTTAGTCGTTGGTAGTGTGGCAAGACCGCTTACCGACAGATACTATATTTCTCGCAGTAAACTGGCTTATTTGCTTGATTCGACTGCTGCGCCAATTTGCGTGATCTCACCAGTATCAAGCTGGGGTGCATATATCATCGCATTAATTGGCGGTATCTTAACCGCTCATGGTTTTACTGACACAGGCCACTTAAGTGTGTTTGTGCAGATGATCCCGATGAACTTCTACGCAATTTTTGCTCTGCTATTACTGCTTTGTGTTGCCTTGATGGGACTGGATATCGGTCCAATGCGCCAACATGAGCTTAAAGCGCAAAAAGGCGAGCTTTATGACGAGTCTAAAGGTTTACCACCAGGCGCTAACTCAGACTTACCAGAAGCTGATACCGGTAAGATCATGGGCTTATTCTTGCCAATTACTGTGCTGGTATTCGCGACTTTCTACTTTATGGTTAGCAGCGGCGGTGATGCTCTTGCTGCTAAAGGTGCAGAATTTAGTTTAATTGGCGCGTTTGAAAATACTGACGTAGGTTCATCGCTATTCTTTGGTGCTGCAATTGGTCTAGTGGTTACTCTTGCGCTGGTAATTTACCAAGGCGTAGAGAAGTCGATGATCGCTAAAGGTCTATTCGAAGGCGCCAAGTCAATGTTGCCTGCTATCTATATCTTGTTGTTTGCTTGGACAATTGCCGGTGTAATTGGCCAGTTAGAAACAGGTAAGTACATGGCAAGCCTAGCAACGGGTAATATTCCATTTGCTATGCTACCAGCAGTGTTATTTATTCTTGCTGGTTTGACAGCATTCTCAACCGGCACTAGCTGGGGTACCTTTGGTATCATGCTACCAATTGCTGCAGATATGGCGATGGGTAGCCACACAGGTATGATGCTACCAATGCTTGCGTCTGTGCTTGCTGGTGCGGTATTTGGTGACCATTGTTCACCAATCTCTGATACCACGATTTTGTCTTCAACAGGTGCAAACTGTCACCATATCGACCACGTTATGACGCAGCTACCTTACGCCCTTATTGTTGCAGGGATCAGCATGGTGGGTTATTTGGTTCTTGGCTTTACTGAGTCTGTAACCGCTGGTTTAATTGCTTGTAGCGTATTATTCGTATTGAGCATTATTATACTGCGTATTAAATCTTGCTCGCCAGATGCTGCTTGTAAGCAGTAAGGCTAAATAAGCAAGGCTACAGCAGTAGGATGATAACAGGTTATTGAGTTAGCTTTTATCCATGACTAACTCAAGTTACCGTTGAAGTTAAAAGAGAACCGCTCTTTATCGAGCGGTTTTTTATTGGCTGAAATACTTGTTATACCAATCAGTATAAACATTTAGTCACTCAGCGAGAGTTTAGCGGTTTTGAGGCAAGGCCATTAAGTGCTCCTTGCTTTAATGACATTCACCACATCCATGTGGTTTGCAACGAGTGAAGAGCATAGTTGCTCTAGGTTCAAGCTCCCTCTTGTTGATTAAGAACCACAGCATCAGAATCGCTAAAACTCGCCATTCTGGAGCGTTTTTGGCTGCCTACTTCCACGTTGAATAGCTTGATAAGGGAATAACCATTATTGCAGCTATTCGTCTTGAATTAGTTTGCCAAAAACCGCTCTGAGTAGATCAAATTCTTATACTGATTGGTATTAGGGAAAGCTAGAAATCATTAGATATAAAAAAGCTCCCAGATTAGGGAGCTTTGATTTTAAGCTTTAGCGTTAACACTCGCTCTGCTTATTGTTGACTAAGAGCCAGGTTAGTTTAAGCTACGACGCTCTATCGTTAGTTTAAACCACGACGCTCTAGTAGTGCTTCAGTTGTTGGCTCTTGGCCTCTAAATGCTTTGTAAGCATCCATAGGTGCCACTGTGTTGCCCACTTCGCGAATGGTTTTTCTAAACTTCATACCGATTTCACGGTCAAGTCCACCTTGAGTTTGTACGTAAGCAAACGCATCAGCCGCTAAAATCTCACTCCACATATAAGCGTAGTAACTTGCTGAGTAACCACCTGGGAAAGCATGGGCAAAGTAAGTCGACTTATAACGTGGTGGTACAGCAGGTAAATCTACGCCGTGCTTTTTAAGTGCAGCAGCTTCAAAGCTAGCAACATCTTGTAGTGGGCTACCTGCTTGTAATGTATGCCACTCTAAATCTAGTAATGCAGCAGACATATATTCTAGCGTGTCAAAACCTTGGTTAAAGCTGCGTGACTTTAATAACTTTTCAAGTAGCTCTTTTGGAATTGGTTCACCAGTTTCATAGTGCTTAGCGTAGTTAGCTAGCACTTTAGGGTGCGCGGCCCAATCTTCTTCAAAGGTCGATGGAAACTCAACAAAGTCACGTGAAACAGAGGTGCCAGACAGTGTTGGGTAAACCACTTTTGAGAACATGCCGTGAGTGCCGTGGCCCATTTCATGGAACATGGTGGTGACTTCATCGTAGCTAACAAATGTTGGTTCACCGGCTGGGGCTTTTTTAATGTTCATTACGTTAATAACAACAGGCTTGTTATTCAGTAGCTCTGATTGTGCTACAAATGAGCTCATCCAAGCGCCGCCGCGTTTACCGTCACGTGAGAAATAGTCAGCGTAGAAAATAGCCATGCTGCTACCGTCTTCATCAAACATTTCATAGGCTTTTACATCTTCATGATAAACAGGAAGATCTGGGCGCGGTTTTAGGGTTACGCCATAAAGCTCTTTTAAGGTGAAGAACACGCCGTCTTCTAACACGCGGTCAAATTCAAAATACGGTGTAATGGCACTTTCGTCTAGGTCATACTTTTCTTGACGCACGAGCTCAGCGTAATAAGCCCAATCCCATGGTGCTAGTTCAAAATCAGCACCAGTTTGCTTGATCATGGCTTGGATATCTGCCGCTTCTTTTTCGGTATTTTTAACCACTGCTGGCACCATAGAGCCAAACATCTTGTAAACCGCTTCAGGAGTTTTAGCCATTTGTGGCTCTAGGCGATATTCAGCCCAGTTTTTGTAACCAAGTAGCTCGGCTCTTTCTGCGCGCAGCTGTGCAAGTCTGGCAACTAAAGAGGCGGTTTCGTTAGCACCTTTAAGGCCACGCTCAGATGAAGCTTGCCAGATCTGCTTACGTAACTCGCGGTTTTCTAGTTGCGTGAGTACGGGCTGACGTGTGGTATTAGTGATATTAAGTTGATACTTACCAGCATGGCCATTTGCGGCTGCATCAGCTGCAGCAGCATTAATTGTGCTTTCAGATAAACCAGCTAACTGCTCTTTTGAATCAACGACTACGGCGATCTCTTTGGTTAAGCGCATTAGGCGCTGAGCAAACTCATTGGTTAGCGTTGATTGCTCTTCATTGAGTACGCGAATTTTTTGCTTTTCAGCTTCAGTGAGCTTGGCACCTGCACGGACAAAGCGCTTGTAATAAACTTCAACCAAACGGTTTTCTTCGGCGGTTAAACCAAGATTGTCTTTTTGGTTATATAGGGTTTCAATACGCTTAAATAGCTCTGGGTTTAAGTTAATATTATCTGAGTGGGCCGCCATTTTTGGCGCCATTTCACTTTGAATTTTGCGTAGGGTTGGATTGCTGTCAGTACCGGTTAAGTTATAAAAAACCTTTGAAGTACGAGTCAGTAATTCGCCGCTTTTTTCCATCGCAACAATGGTGTTGCTGAAAGTAGGTGATTGTGGGTTATTAGCAATATCTAGAATTTGCTGATACTGCGCCTGCATGCCAAGTGTTAATGCTGGCTGAAAATGCTCATCTTTAATTTTGGTAAAGTCAGGGGCTTGATATTGTAATGTGCTTGCTTGTAAGAACGGGTTTTGTGCTTGCACCATCACAAGGTTTGTATCTTGTGTTGGTGTAGTTGTTGAACATGCGCTCAAGGTTAACGTCGCAGCAATAGCTGCGGCTATGAGTGACTTATGCATAGTGTTTTTGACTTCCTTTATTATAATTTTGTTTTGAATCTAATACTTCGGTATTAAATCTGTCTTAATGTGAGTCATTTTGTGCGCTAATGCAGGGTTTTGTGTTGGTTTTGTTGTGTTTGTCACATTTTTACTTTTAACGAATAAACCGTGTAAATACTGCGTTTGTAGAAGGTGAATAGGGTAAAACTAGTGAAAATGAATGTTTCAGTTGAGAAGCTAAGAATTAGTCACTAAAGTGTGCATCTTATACAGCGAGTTGTCGGCGCTTTGCGCTTTGATTGATTTTTGTGACATGGACGAATGAACCGCTCTGTTTAGATGATTTTTTGCTGAAATTAGTGCTAAACTAGCGCCGAATTCACCTTTAAGGATTTTAGTTTGGCGCAGCTCTATTTTTATTACTCAGCGATGAACGCGGGTAAATCAACTTCGTTATTGCAATCGTCTTATAACTACCGTGAACGCGGTATGAATACTTTAGTAATGACGGCGTCAATCGATGATAGATACGGTGTAGGTAAAGTCGCTTCGCGGATCGGGATTGAGACCGATGCCCAAGTCTTTGGCTCTAACGACAATCTCACAGAAATGGTACGCGAGAGCCTCGCGCAGCAAGCACTACACTGTATCTTGATTGATGAATCACAATTTTTAAGCAAAGAGCAGGTCAAGCAATTAACTTACGTGGTTGATGTGCTTGATATCCCTGTGCTTTGTTATGGCCTTAAAACCGATTTCCAAGGTGAGTTATTTAGTGGTAGCCAGTACTTGTTGGCGTGGGCTGATAAACTGGTTGAGCTAAAAACCATTTGTCATTGTGGCCGCAAAGCTAACATGGTGGTACGCCTTGATGGCAACGGTAAGCCAATGCGAGAAGGTGAGCAGGTGGCTATTGGCGGCAACGAAAGCTATGAATCAGTATGCCGTAAGCATTTCAGAGAGTTTATCTGGGATTAAATGCGATTGTTGCTAGAAATAAAGTAAGCCAACATTAATAGTGTTGGCTTTTTTTATGTTTTTTTACTGACTAAAAATAATGTGAGTCCTCTAATACCTGAACCCAGTTACAAAGTGTTTTATATTTTATAACTTTTGTTGTGATGAACGATTTTGTAAATAGTGATTTAATCCTCTGTATTTTTAGCTATTTTTCTGCATAATGCGTAACCCTTGCCTGTTGTTGTACAAGGACTTCAAATGCAGCATAACCAAATAGTTGCCGAACATATTGCCAAGTTACGCAGTGATGTTGATGCAGCTACCTCACAAGGTGATTTGCTCGATATCATCACTCAAGTTAAAAACCATAAAGGCCCATTAGATTATCGCGATAAGATCACCCACGGTATTAAGTGGTTACTGATCAGCGCCAGTGTATTGTGCATCGTCTTTATATTTATGCGCCTCTGGTACGAGCAAGTAGAGCCATTGGCTAAGTTAGTGATTGATTACTCTTGTTATTGGTTTCCGGTGGCGCTAAGCACATTGCTAGTGAGTTTTTGTCATGAGCGCGGTTGGTTGCCTGTTCCTATGGCGGTTAACTTTGCATTGCTGGTAGCGGCAATGGTTGTAGTAGCGTTTTATGTACCTGAATGGCCGAAAATCTATTGGGCATTAACGCATGGCTTTGTCTATGTGATTAGCGCTGGGAAGATTGACGATGAACAGTTTTCGCTGTGGTTAATACTGATTATTGTGAGCTCACTTGCTTGGGTATGGTTAGATTACCGCGCCAATTGGCGTAAGCACCTCTCTGATAAAATATTCCTCCGTGATGCCTTATTTAATAATGGCTTAAAACAAACTAAACCAGCACCGGAAGATAAACTTAATGCACTTGATAAGCAGTTTGTTGAGTTTCGCCGTGGTAACGGTAGCCGAGATATACGACAGATGTTTGAAGGGCATTATCAAGGTGAGCAACATAGCTTTGATTATAAGCTTTATCACTTTCAATACACGGTAAAGCGCAGCCAAATTAGCTCAGATGGTAATGGTGGCTATAAGACCAAAACCGTGTATGAAGACCGTCATCGTTACGGCATGTTACTTGATTTTCCATTTGCTAAGGGCTTGTGTATAGATGCTGAAGACGAGGTAAAGCTAAAAGGCACGGTTTATCAAGAGAAGTATCAAACAGAATCCAATGCATTCAATGACATATTTCGGGTACAAGCTTGCGATAAAATCAGTGCTGCGCGCTTGTTAACTCCTGCCGTGATTGAGTCGCTTATAAAGCTTAATCAAAATTTTATTTCACCTATGGTGGAAATTGCAGCCGATGGGCGCTTGTGTATCGCTTCTAGCAGTAAACTCATTATTGAAAAGCGTAAACATTCATTGGCAAAACCTGATGAATTTTATAAAGAAATCGCGGGTCATACTGAACTAAAACGGGTACAAAAGTTACTCGATGCTATTCATGAACTCATGCGTTTGTCTGATAATAACTTTGTTAATCAACAAGCAGCAAACACCGATGAAACTGTTATAGATAGCAATATTAAAATGGAAGTTAATAACTAGATGATTGCCCATAACCAACAAGTCACCCGTAATATTGAGCAGATCCGTAGTGATGTAAACCAAGCTGCTAGCCAAGATGATTTGATAGCGTTAGTTCGCAGGGTCGAGCAGCACAAAGGACCACTGGATTATCGTGACAATTGGTATCGCGTTTTCTGTGCAGTGTCGCTTTTCTTTGCCCTGTTACCGGTAGCACTTGAGCTGGGATTAGTGCTGCCAGGTTTTATTATGCAAATACTTAGCGCAGCACTTGGCTACAGTGTCATTTGGTATCCAATGCTGTGTTTGGCCACGATAACTCGCTTTTGTGAGGATAAGGGCAAGCGCTTACCGATCCCGGGCCCAATATGGGGGCGGATGGCGTTAATGGCTGCAATCGGTGCGAGCTTAAATCTAATTCCACAATGGCCATATTGGTACTGGGATCTGTATTTCGACACGCTAGCCTCGTTTTTAGGCTTGTGGTATCCGAGCTCAGGGTTCGCGGCGCATAATGGTGTGATTGGCTTATTAATGCTGTTTTGGCTTCGAGGCCGAATGAAGTGGCGCAACAAGTTATCAGACAAAATATTTTTAAAAGATGCTCTATTTAATAATAACTTAGAGGCAGTCCCGTTTGAGGGCAAAAAGCTCGCGAAAGAGCTAGAAGCTAGCTTTAGAGAGTTTAAGCGCGGTAACGATTTACGCGAAATCGAAAGTCTATATAAAAGTACTTATCAAGGCGAAGTACATCAATTTGACTACCAGCTTTATCGTTTTCATTATGTTGAAAAACGCACTGAGACAACGACTGACGCCAATGGTAAAACGACTACACGCACGGTAAGGGACCATTATTATCGCCACGGTGTGTTATTAGATTTTCAGTTTGCACAGGACATGAGCATCAGTAACGACTTTGGTATCAAGCGCCGAGGAGAACGCTATAAAAGTGCCTCTAATGAGTTTAATCGCCAATATCGAGTCCATGCCGCCGAGCTGATGAGTGCTGCGCGTTTGCTATCGCCAGCGGTTGAAGAAAAGCTTGCTGTGTTTGCTAAAAAGTTGAAAAAGCCTGTATTTGAATTTAGCCAGCAAGGAAGACTGTGCTTGGCGGTAACCGATGACTTGTTAGCGGTTAAACGAGTACATGGCTTAGATAACCCCAAGGCATTCGCCGAAGAGCTAGCAGGTCATACTGAATTAAAGCAAATGACACAGATGCTCGAAATCGTGCATGAGATAATGCGCTATAGCGATAACAATTTTAAGGCCAGTGCTTAGCATGTAGTGACTTGGTTGTAGGCGAATAAAAACCGCTATGACAAAGTCAGTGTTAACGATTCAAAAAACGTGAAATACACAGATATTAATTGAGATACAAAAAGGAAAGTTAAATGGATAGTTCAGTAATAGGCTTAATTGTTGTTGCCGTAGTGGTCGTCGCTATCATCATGTTGTACAACGGCATTATTGGTAAACACAATGCGGTTGATCGCGCATGGGCGTCAGTACTGACTCAAGAGCGCCAAAAGAACAAGATCATTCCAATGGTTGAGCAGTTAGTCGAGCAATACAAACTGCACGAGTCTGAAGTGTTAACTAAGGTTACTGAGCTGCGTAGCGCGATTGCCGAGATGAGTTCAGGTGTAGACACGGCAAAACTTGCCGCAGCAGAGCAGCGCACCCAAGATTTAATGCAAGGCCTTAAAGTGACTGTTGAAGCTTACCCAGAGCTTAAAGCGTCTGATGTATATATGAAGTTAATGGCAGAAATCAGCGAGCAACAAGAGCAAATTGGCGCAGCGATCCGTATTTTCAACGCCAACGTTGAAGACTTTAATAACGCGATTGAGATGTTCCCAGGTTCGCTTATCAACAGCATGTTGGTGCGTAAGCAAAAAATCGCCAGCTTTAGTGATAGTGAAGCACAAGCTGGGTTTGAGTATAAGCCTAATCTTTAAGTTTATACTCGTGGTGCTTACAAGTATCTGGCTGCGCCAGACCTTCAAGTTAGACTGCGTCTAACAACTAAAGTCGTGGGATTCCATCCCACACCCGGGCAAGGAGGACTGCTCGTCCTTATCCTCCTTGCATCCACCATGACGCCCCGACGGAGTTGTTGACCCTCACTCATCTTCAAAAATCTCTATCGCCTCATATTCGCCGTCCATGGCTCACCTAAGGCTATTTCGGCATCCATGCCTCAATCACGAGATTGTTCTTCAATGACCTCGGCAACTCCGATGGGGACTTGGTGTTATCTGTACGTTCAGTAACTAGCTTTTGCCCCTTTATGAGTTTCACTAGATTTAACCCTCGGTTCTACAAGCAATCATTTGACTTACTTTTTATCATCCGTGTATGGTGCTTCTAGTTGTTACCTCATGCTATTTCGCTAACCTAAGCAAGTTGGTTCAGAGGGTAGCATTATCAAATACGTAACTAGGGGCTAGAGTGATTAAAAGCTGATGAATGCTACCGATTCCCCCGTGCACTTGGTGTGCTTTAATCTAATAGACACAAGGATATTAAATGAGCCTCACATGGATTGAGCTTGCCGATACTGCATTAAAAATAGGCCTAGGAACACTGATTACAGCCGCTTCAGGTTATTTAATGCTAAAAAGAAATCAGAGTCACGAGTTTGAAAAAGAAAGACGATCAAGGTTTTACGATCTACAAGCGCAAAAGAAAAAGGTCTATGTTGAATTTTTATCCAAATCAGAGGCATTAGTTCAATCTTATCTTTTTAGCTCACACAATGGTGATAGTGAGGAGTACAAAGATTATTTAATGACCTTTAACGAAGTCCAAATTATGTCAGATGATGATATTAGGACAGCAGCCTACAATGCCAGAAACTCTGTAAGCGCTTTTATTACCTTAAATAAGACTCCTCAAAATTCGACAGATTCGATGTTTTTGAGTGACTTGAAAGCATATAGGAATGATGTCAACCAGAAACTCGGCTTATTTCAAAAGCTTGCGCAACTCGAAGTTACAAGGGAATATGAACAAGCATAACCATTAGCGACTTAAATACTAAGATTCCCCCCTTTCTCAGCTGAATGGTTCCAGCCTGATACGAGTAGAATCGAGTTATGGCATTCAGTTAATTCTCGATACTTTTTCTAATCCAAACACGATTGATTAGACTCAATACTCTATCAAGCTTCTGTCTAAAAATGAGTTAGACCTTTAGCCGTAACTCTAAATATTAAAGGTTAAGCTGTTCTAACCAAGTGTAGATACGGCTGAGACCGTCGAAAACATGGATGTTTTCGTTGAGCTCACATGGACGTGCTTGCAGCGTGTCTCAGAAGTGTCTGCACATGCGCTGGCCGCAGGCCATTGGAACCACTTTTGTTAGATGCCACTCTTACCCAAAATACAGGGGGCTTCGTTATCAAACGAAGTTTGATTGCTCTAGCTTAAAAGCGATAAGGCCTCGCGTTGAAGCTTACCAAGGCTTCCACTATCGCTCACTGTGTTGCCAATCTCTTTTATCACTAAGTCCAGACTCTAGAATGTAATAACGTTCACCATTAAACCGCAAACGGGTAATGGTGGTACGGCTTGGAGTGCTAAATAATTATGGATAATGGAATGGACCCATCCACTTTTAATCGGCCTCGCAATGGGCCACGATGTAGTTGCTTAAACTCATCAGAAAGAGGACGGGTCCACTATGAACATTACTACAATTGGTCTTGATATCGCAAAGTCTGTTTTTCACTTTGTTGCCGTTAATAAAGCCGGAAAGCTTGTCAAAAAGAAGATGATTAAGCGCAAGGAATTAGTGCTTTTTCTTGCTAAAATAGAGCCTTGTCTTGTTGTTATGGAAGCCTGTGGTGGCGCCAACTATTGGGCTAGAGAGTTTGAGAAAGTGGGCCATCAAGTGAAATTGATAGCGCCTCAGTATGTCGTGCCCTACAGGCAGGGAAATAAGAATGACTTGATGTGGTCAACTAAAACTGTACACCAACAGGGGATGCGTATTTACGCGGCCATCTCAGCTGCTGTTGGTGTCATGTAGTTATTATAACTATGACCCCGTTTTGTATTGT
>NZ_JAKILB010000005.1 GCF_023283895.1 Shewanella pneumatophori
CTCATTAGGGCCAGAGAATAATACTTTCTCATAAACAGGCCGGATATACGTATGCAGTTTTACCCACTGTTGCTCAATAATATCGCTTGAATTAAGTGAGGTGTCCATATACGTACTTGCAGCGTGTCTCAGAAGTGTCTGCACATGCGCTGACCGCAGGTCATTGGAACCCGTGTTGCTGAACGTTGCTACTGAGTATTACCGTAGCGGTATAGCAACAGGTTCACTGAGGTGAGGGTGTAAATCCCATTAACACCAACCTCTCATCATCCCCCTGATACTTCAAAAACAACTGCGCAATATCATTCGGCGCTGATGACACAGCGCTAAACCCATGTTGTGCGTAAAACCCTTCTAAATGCGCTAAGGCGAAAATATACGTCTTACCATCACAGAGAACTGATCCTAGTTCTCGCATTAAACGATGCCCCACACCTTGGCCACGGTAATCCGGGTGCACTAACATGCCAGTTAAAATGGCTAACTGACCAATAGGCCGAATACGCGCACTAGCGACTATTTTTGATGACGCTATGTCGGTGCTGTTAGCGGGAGTACTGTCTTCTTGCGTTAACACGCAGACAGACTCTTTCTGCAACAAGCGTGCATAAGGCATATGCTGGCGATAGAACTTCTTCACCTCGATACGCTCATCAGGCGCTAACCAAGTTAATTGCACTGTGTAACGACCTCATTCTTAGTCTGTATAGAGCTGGGAATATTATGTTGTTCATTGATAGTAATCAGAGTAATACAAATGAAGCAAGTATCCGCAGCAGGGATGCTGTGGTTAAGCCCTCAGGGATGAGTTAATGGCGTCTTGCGTAATTGTGTCACTCTGATGCACAACTTAATATTGCAAATTGCTAATTGCAGACACAACGACGATTTACTATTTTGGAAAAGTCATCCATGGCAAATCGTCATAAATGTTCCAGACATAAAAAAACCGCCTGTTGGCGGTTTTTATGGGCGTTGAACCAGCAACGCCGAATTAATCGATAACGATTATAGACCTGCGTCAGCGCGTAGTGCGTCAACTTTGTCTGTTGCTTCCCATGGGAACTCGTTACGACCAAAGTGACCGTATGCTGCAGTCGCTTGGTAGATTGGACGAGCTAGGTTTAACATTTCTGTTAGACCGTATGGGCGTAGGTCGAAGTGACGACGTACTAGATCGATTAGTAGCTCTTCAGCAACTTTAGCTGTACCGAATGTTTCGATGCTGATTGATGTTGGCTCTGCAACACCAATTGCGTAAGACACTTGGATCTCACAACGGTCAGCTAGACCAGCTGCAACGATGTTTTTAGCAACGTAACGTGCTGCGTATGCTGCACTACGGTCAACTTTTGATGGATCTTTACCAGAGAAAGCACCACCACCGTGACGAGCCATACCACCGTATGTATCAACGATGATCTTACGACCCGTTAGACCACAGTCACCTACTGGACCACCGATAACAAAACGGCCAGTTGGGTTGATGAAGTATTTAGTGTCTTTAGATAACCACTTAGCCGGTAATACTGGCTTGATGATGGTTTCCATTACACCTTCAATTAGGTCTGCTTGTGTTACATCTTCGCTGTGCTGCGTAGATAGAACTACTGCATCGATACCAGCAACGCTACCGTCGCTGTTATAAGCGAAAGTCACCTGACTTTTTGCATCTGGACGTAACCAAGGCAAAGTCTTGTCTTTACGTACTTCAGACTGACGCTTTACCAGCATGTGCGAGTAAGTGATAGGTGCAGGCATGTAAACATCAGTTTCGTTGTTTGCATAACCAAACATTAGACCTTGGTCACCAGCGCCTTGCTCTTTAGGATCAGCACGGTCAACACCTTGGTTGATGTCTGGAGACTGCTTACCAATCACGTTTAAGATTGCACAAGAGTCTGCATCAAAACCCATATCTGAATGAGTGTAGCCAATGTCACGTACAGTCTTACGGGTGATCTCTTCGATATCAACCCAAGCAGAAGTGGTAACTTCGCCGCCAACCATAACCATGCCAGTTTTGACATAAGTTTCGCATGCTACACGAGCTTTTGGATCTTGCTCCAAAATTGCGTCTAATACCGCATCAGAAATCTGATCGGCGATTTTATCTGGATGACCTTCTGAGACCGACTCAGAGGTGAACAAGTGCTTTGCCATGATGGAAAATCTCGTCTTTAAACAATTTGAATGTGTAGAAGTATCTACATCTAGACGGCTATTCTAGTGTAAAACGGCGTTGATAACACCCCCTTCGCTAAATTTTGTGCGGTCTCTCGCGCTATTTATTTTATAGGTGCATCATGAATGTTATTTATGATTAGGCTTATCGTTATGTAACTTAAGGCTATTTTTGTACTTTGCTTGGCAGTGTTCGGCATAGAAAAAGATAAAAATTTACCATTTTGCGGTTAAATTTTAGCTGCTGGTGGAGTGAGGAATAAACTCTAGCACTAATATTGGCTTAGCTTTCATCGTACAAGGTTTACGCAAGCTTGTTATAAGTAGCAATATTTTTAATTGTTGGTGAATTAAATTTGCGTCCTACTGGCTAGTAGGCGAAAATATGGCTCCCTAATTTGTGTGTGAACGGAAGAGTAACTATAAAGTTACGGCCTTTCACTCAATCTAAGCCTCAAAACCTCAAAACCAAGCAGGAGAGAGCATGTCATCTCGTAAAGAACTCGCAAACGCAATCCGCGCATTGACCATGGATGCTGTTCAAAAAGCCAATTCAGGTCACCCAGGTGCACCAATGGGGATGGCTGATATTGCTGAAGTGCTATGGAACGATTTCCTAAAGCACAACCCAAACAACCCTGAATGGGTTGATCGTGACCGCTTTATTCTTTCTAACGGTCATGGCTCTATGCTTATTTACTCTTTGCTACACCTTACAGGTTACGCACTGCCTATCGAAGAGTTGAAAAACTTCCGTCAGCTTCACTCTAAAACACCAGGTCACCCAGAATACGGTTACACACCAGGTGTTGAAACCACAACTGGCCCACTAGGCGCTGGTATCAGTAACGCTGTGGGTATGGCGATTGCTGAAAAAACATTGGCTGCACAGTTTAACCAGCCTGGTCATGATATCGTTGATCACTTCACCTACTGCTTCCTAGGCGATGGCTGTTTGATGGAAGGTATCTCTCACGAAGCATGTTCATTAGCGGGCACGTTAGGTCTAGGCAAGCTAATTGCATTCTGGGATGACAACGGTATCTCTATCGACGGTCACGTAGAAGGCTGGTTCACTGACGATACGCCAAAGCGTTTCGAATCTTACGGCTGGCATGTCATTGCTAACGTAGACGGTCACGACAGCGACGCGATTCGCGCGGCTATCGAAGAAGCTAAGTCAGTCACTGACAAGCCAACAATGATCTGCTGCAAAACCACGATCGGTTTTGGTTCACCAAACAAGTCTGGCAGCCACGATTGTCACGGCGCACCATTAGGTGATGAAGAGATCGCAGCTGCACGTGAATTCCTTGGTTGGAACCACGCTGCTTTCGAAATCCCAGAAAACGTTTACGCGGGTTGGGATGCTAAAGAAGCCGGTGCTGCTCGTGAGACAAGCTGGAACGACAAGTTCGCTGCTTATGAAGCTGCATTCCCTGAACTAGCTGCAGAATACAAGCGCCGTGTAATCACTGGTGACTTACCTGCTGACTTTGAAGAAAAAGCGCAAGCTTTCATTCAAGAGTGCCAAGATAAAGCTGAAGGTATTGCTAGCCGTAAGGCTTCACAAAATGCCATTGGTGCATTTGGTGCCATCCTACCTGAAATGCTAGGTGGCTCTGCAGATCTAGCCGGTTCTAACCTAACGCTTTGGTCTGGTTCTAAAGGTATCCAAGACGATCCTGCTGGTAACTACATTTTCTACGGCGTACGTGAATTCGGTATGAGCGGCATCATGAACGGTGCATCACTTCACGGTGGTTTCATCAACTACGGCGCAACTTTCATGATGTTCATGGAGTATGCGCGTAACGCTGTTCGTATGTCGGCGCTGATGGGCATTCAAAACATCTTCGTTTACACCCACGACTCTATCGGTCAAGGTGAAGATGGTCCAACTCACCAGCCAGTTGAGCAGTTAGCTAACCTACGTATGACACCAAACATGAACGTATGGCGTCCATGTGATGCGGCTGAAACTGCCGTTTCTTGGAAGAATGCAATTGAGCGCCGTACAGCGCCTACATCGTTAATCTTCAGCCGTCAAAACCTTCCTGCCCAAGCACGTACTGCAGAGCAGTTAGCTAACGTTGCTAAAGGTGGTTATGTACTAAGTGATTGTGCTGGTACGCCAGACCTAATCCTTATTGCTACGGGTTCTGAAGTGCAACTAGCACTTGATTCTGCTGCTGCACTAACAGAGCAAGGTCAAAAGGTACGTGTTGTTTCTATGCCGTCAACTAACGAGTTCGACAAGCAAGACGCTGCTTATAAAGAGTCTGTATTACCAAGCTCTGTGACTAAGCGTGTTGCGATTGAAGCGGCTCACGTAGATTTTTGGCACAAGTATGTTGGTTTTGGTGGTGCGGTTGTAGGTATGACTACCTTCGGCGAATCAGCACCAGGCGGCGACTTGATGAAGCACTTCGGCTTTACTGTTGAAAACGTTGTTGCAACCGTTAACGGTCTATAAGCAACCAACGTGTTAGAGCAATCGGTGCAATGGTTGGTGGATCAAAAGGGAAACCTTAAGGTTAATCGGTGTATTGCACCCGCATATTGCTCTACGATGCATAATATTGCTTTACGTGTTTTGCATATTAAGCAATTATGATACAACGGCTTACCTATCGGGGTAGGCCGTTGTTGTATCTAGGCAGTTATAGGAATGAAAAAGCTTACATGATCAGAGTCGCTATTAATGGCTACGGCCGCATTGGTCGGTCAATCCTTCGTGCAGTCTATGAGTCTGCCAAACGCGATCGCATTCAGATTGTGGCGATCAATGAGCTGGCTAAACCTGAAGCCATGCTGCATTTGACTCAATATGACACCACCCATGGGCGTTTTCACACCCAAGTTAAGCTTGATAATCAACATATGATTATTGGCGATGACGCCATTAAGCTCCTGCATGAACCCAACCCTGAAAACCTGCCATGGCAAGAACTCGATATTGATATTGTCTACGAGGCAACGGGTGTCATAAACGATAGAGTCGACTGTGAAGCCCACTTAACAGCCGGCGCCAAGCAAGTTCTCATTAGCCATCCATCATCAAGTGATGTCGATGCCACCATTGTTTATGGTGTTAACCAAGATTTACTTAAAGCCGAACATACCATAGTGTCGAATGCCTCTTGCACCACTAACTGTATCGTGCCGGTTATCGATGTGCTCGATAAGCACTTCGAAGTTAAAAGTGGTGCCATCACCACTATTCATTCAGCGATGAATGACCAACAAGTTATCGATGCATACCATGATGATTTGCGCCGTACTCGCGCTGCAGGCCAATCGATTATTCCAGTAGACACTAAGCTTGCCCGCGGTATTGAGCGTATTTTGCCGCACATGAAAGACAAGTTCGAAGCTATCTCTGTACGGGTGCCTACTATTAACGTGACAGCAATCGATCTTTCCGTGACGCTAAATAAGCGCGTCGATATCGACACCGTTAACCGAGTACTTAAGCAAGCCACTGAAGGTTCGTTTTCTGGGGTGGTCGGCTTTACTAATGAGCCACTAGTATCGTGTGATTTTAACCACGACCCACGTTCAAGCATTGTTGATGGCACGCAGACCCGAGTCAGCGATGGTCATCTAGTTAAGTTATTGCTTTGGTGTGATAACGAGTGGGGCTTTGCTAACCGCATGCTAGATACCAGTTTAGAGATGATCCGTGCAGTACGTGAGACCGAGTAATTTTTAATGATTTAGATGCTGATGAAGTGAGTTGGCCTTCATCGATATCATACTGTTTTATTTTACCTTTTAATTTTAACTTAGATAGTAAGGAAGCATGAAAATGGCGATTCTTAATATGCAAGATCTTGAGCTTCAAGGTAAGCGCGTGCTTATTCGTGAAGATCTAAACGTACCGGTTAAAGATGGCGTTGTTACCAGCGACGCACGTCTACGTGCATCACTGCCAACCATTAAGCTAGCGCTAGAAAAAGGTGCTGCAGTTATGGTGATGTCTCACCTAGGTCGTCCAACAGAGGGTGAGTTCAACGCTGAGTTCTCAATGCAGCCAGTGGTTGATTACCTAACAAAAGCACTTGATTGCAATGTGCGCCTAGCAGCTGACTACCTTGATGGGGTTGAAGTAGCGGTTGGCGAAGTGGTTGTTTTTGAAAACGTGCGCTTCAATGTGGGCGAGAAGAAGAACGACGAAGCACTTGCTAAGAAGATGGCAGCACTTTGTGACGTATACGTGATGGATGCCTTTGGTACTGCGCACCGCGCCCAAGCATCAACTCACGGTGTTGGTCTACACGCGCCTATCGCCTGTGCTGGCCCATTGTTAGCTGGCGAACTTGCAGCACTTGGTAAAGCACTAGATAACCCAGCGCGCCCAATGGTGGCGATTGTTGGTGGCTCAAAAGTATCAACTAAGCTAACGGTACTTGAAAGTCTTTCAACTAAAGTTGACCAACTTGTTGTTGGCGGTGGTATCGCTAACACTTTCGTTGCTGCTGCAGGCCATCAAGTCGGTAAGTCACTTTATGAAGCCGATCTGATTGAAGAAGCTAAGCGCCTTGTTGCTAACGCGCAAAGCCGTGGTGGTGACATTCCTGTGCCAACAGACGTAGTCGTTGCTGGCGAGTTCAGCCCTACAGCAGAGGCGACACTGAAAGATGTGGGCAGCGTATCTGACACAGATATGATTTTTGATATCGGCCCAGACAGTGCTGAAGCATTGGCTGAAATCATCAAGAATGCGGGTACCGTTGTATGGAACGGCCCAGTAGGTGTATTTGAGTTTGATCAGTTTGGTGAAGGTACTAAGCGTATTGCTCAGGCGATTGCAGAGTCAAATGCATTTTCTATCGCGGGTGGCGGTGACACACTAGCGGCAGTCGACAAATATGATATTGCTGACAAAGTGTCTTATATTTCAACTGGTGGCGGCGCATTCCTTGAGTTTTTAGAAGGCAAAGAGCTACCGGCTGTGGCTATGCTTGAAAGCCGTGGTCAGTAATTAATACACAATGACCTAGTTATTACAAAATAATTACTAAACTGTTTGTTGGTGGGCTTTAAATTGACATTTGTCGAGGTTACACTAGCCGCCAACAAAACAGTGGTAATTATTGTGCTGTGCAGTAACAAAAATAAATAGTTAAACGCTGTGAAGCACACAATGATTTAGAAACAAATAAAACAGTAACCGTTTTAATGTTAGTCAGCTTAAAACTGACAATGTTAGAGCATAAAAATCCATCCAAACGATAGTGACCTTGGTGAGGCAACTCACCCTATTATTGGAGTAAAAAATGGCCTTAATTTCCCTACGTCAAATGTTAGATCACGCAGCAGAGCACGGTTATGGTGTACCTGCGTTTAACGTGAATAACCTTGAGCAGATGCGTGCGATTATGCAAGCGGCTGAGGCGACTGACAGCCCTGTAATTGTGCAGGCATCAGCTGGTGCACGTAAGTATGCCCGTCCTCAGTTTCTTAAATATTTGATGGCTGCTGCACTTGAGCAGTACCCAGATATCCCTGTATGTATTCACCAAGATCACGGTACAGATCCTGATATCTGTCAGCGTTCTATTCAGTTGGGTATGTCATCAGTAATGATGGACGGCTCGTTGATGGCTGACGGTAAAACACCTGCATCATACGAGTACAACGTTGATGTAACTCGTCGTACTGTAGCATTTGCTCACGCTTGTGGTGTGTCTGTTGAAGGTGAAATCGGTTGCCTAGGTAGCCTAGAGACTGGTATGGCGGGTGAAGAAGATGGTGTTGGTGCAGAAGGTGTACTTAGCCACGATCAACTACTAACAACGCCAGAAGAAGCGGCTCGCTTTGTTGCTGACACGCACGTTGATGCGCTAGCTATTGCTATCGGTACTAGTCATGGTGCTTATAAGTTTAGCCGTAAGCCTACAGGTGATGTGCTACGCATCGACCGTATCAAAGAGATCCACGCACGTATTCCTAACACTCACCTTGTAATGCACGGTTCGTCTTCAGTACCGCAAGAGTGGTTAGAGATCATCAACCAATACGGTGGTGCTATCCCTGAAACTTACGGCGTACCATTAGAAGAGATCGTTGAAGGCATCAAGCACGGTGTGCGTAAAGTTAACATCGATACCGATCTACGTCTTGCATCAACAGGTGCCGTACGTAAGTTCCTAGCTGAAAACCCAGCTGAATTCGACCCTCGTAAATTCCTTAAAGCGTCTATGGAAGCGATGGCTGACATCTGTACCACACGTTACGAAGCATTTGGTTGTGCGGGTATGGGCTCTAAGATCAAGCCTAAGTCACTACAAGCTATGTATAAAGCTTACCAGTCAGGCGAACTTGATCCACAAATCAAGTAAGTTTTACGGTTAATGGTCTGTGGACTAGCAATAAAAATACCTGCCCAGTGCAGGTATTTTTTTGTCTGCAATTTGTTGAGTTGCTGCGCGCAGAAAGGCGTTATGACTTTGATTGCTCAAGCGTTGTTATAGCGCCTTGATTTTTACAATAGAGCGGTACTAGCAAGGCGGTGCATTTGTAAGCAATGTTTTCAATTGTTTGTGTTAAATGTTAATATTGCGCCGATTTTTAGGGAACTAGGTGAACGGAGTACAACAAATATGAAAAAAATGCTTACAGCTATGGCAGTGGTAATGGCAGCTCCTTTTGCTGTGCACGCTGGTGCCGATTTTGTAGAAGGCGATAAGACTTTCGCAGGTGAAGCTGAACTGGGTGCTACATTAACCACAGGTAACACTGATACCTCTTCTGTTAAAGCGCGACTGAAGATGATGCAGGAGTTAGGTAACTGGGAAAACGTTTACCTATTTGAAGGCCTATATAAAGAAGACACAGATGAAGTAACAGCAAAGCGTTACTACGGTGGTGTTCAAGGTGACTATAAGTTCGATGAAAAGAACTATATGTATATCACTGGTAACTATGAAGTTGACCCATTCACAGGTTACGATCATAAAGCTGTGGTTTCTGCCGGTTATGGTCATAAGTTTATCGATAGCGGCGATATGTTCCTAAGTGCTGAAATTGGTCCTGGTTATATCTATAAAAAGCTAGATGACGAGCAATCTGCATTGTTAGGCTACGATAGTGAAGACAGCGTTGTGGCTCACGGTGCGATGAACTTTACTTATGACATTAGTGATAGTTCGCGTTTTAGCCAGCTATTTGTCGCTGACTATGGTGATAGCTTAGAAGGTCGCTCTGAAACCTCTATTACCGCTAATATTGTTGGTGCATTAGCGATGAAGTTTGCGGTTATCGTACGTTATAACGATTCTCCGCTAGATGATAAGAAAAGTACTGACACAGAAACTAACATGACACTGTTATACGCTTTTTAAAAATGTTAACAGTTGCTCAAGAGTAGCTGTTCATTTTTTGACGGTTTATAGTTAGCTGTGAAGTTAAGTGGGTATAAGGCATCGATAAGATGCCTTTTTGTTTTGCGCTTGATTGCTTTTGGTTTGCGTTGTGTTTATTTTTAACGCTACTTTTAACCTTGGTTTTTCATCTGTATCAGGTTGTTTCGCTTGGTTTTTTAATATTGATAACATTTATGTGCGAGAACTCACGAAAGTAGCATCAGCTTAGCTAAAGCAGCATTAAATCGCGGACTCAGGCTCAGAATAACAGTAAACTGTTGCTCAGTTATTTAGTTAGAGTTGTTAATGTGTATATAGGTCCATATCGATTCGACCTCGAGTTAAGGGAGTTAGTCCATACTCGTTCCGAATCAGATTCATCATTTAAATTATCAGACATAGAATATCTTGTACTGCATCAACTTATGCAGGCTAGAGGTCAAGTTGTGTCTACTGAATCGATGTGCGACAAATTCCTGCCTAAAGTTGTTAGCTTTCAAGATATTGCTACAGCAGTAAATAACATTAAGCGCTTTCTAGGCAGAGAGCATTCTGCCTGGATTGAAAGTGTCGCTAAGCAAGGCTACTTGCTGCATATCAAGGCCAAAGAAAGGCCAATGCTAACGTGTGCATTAAGCTCGATTTCAATAAAGAACTACGTTCTTTGCCTGATCTTAGGTGTTTTGTTGATTATCTTCTTGGCAATGAACCTAAGAACCACATCAGATATTAGCCTATCTATGCCCGATAAAGTGGCTATTAAAGGTACAGACTCAATCTTAGTACCTATTTATGGTTTAGATGAAGATAAAGCTAAGTATCACTCTCGAGTGAAAGAATTGGCTTTAAAGATGGCTAATTGTAAGCATGTAAAATGGCAGCGAGTTTATGTTGCGCCGTCGAATGACGGTAATAAGCTTGAATTTATAATGAATAACTTTGCCGACGACGGTAAGGCTTGTTTGAATCTAAAAGTTAAAAATGTCGGTGATGATTGGCACTTTATTGATGATGCCTGGTTAAAAGAGGCTGGCATTTGTGAGTAAGTTCATGAAGAAGAATCCGTTTGCAGGATTTAAGGCGACACCTATTTTAGCGACCTTAACATTGATTTTGGCAATGTGTTTGTTTTTAGACCACACCATAGATTCTGACCGAAATACTAGCCTAAATTGTGTTTCAAATTCGTATCGGGTCGGCAGTGGTTTTGAAGATAGCCAACAGTTAAGGATTGAAAATACCGGTAGAGGCGTGAATGTGTCGATGAGCTACTATAGTGGTTCTAAGCTGACAAATAAGATCACTGCTGTTGGTACTGTAGAAAAAATTAAAGCGCCAATTTTAACCTATTCAATTAACTTGTCTGGCGGCCAGCACTCTAAAGGGCTTTTACAAGCTGAGCCGAATGAGTCACTGCAAGAGGCGATTCAGCTAGCTCAATATCTGGTTGCCGATAATGACAGTGAGCCGTTTTTGGTGAAAGTGTTAGAAATGAATAAAACAGCAGGCATGGTGACGATTCAAATCGATCCCGGTAACAGCTTATGGGCCTGTAAAATCAAATAAGCTCACGCCTTATTACTAACATTCTCTTTGGTGGACTTGGGCTAATGTCTAGCATTAGCTCAAGCTATATCGAAAAGCCTGTTTTAAATCACTTGCGATAAAAGCTTTTTAGATAAAGTATTCAAGCGCGCAGTAAACTCAGCCATAATGTATAAGTCATCAAACGTTGAATTGAAACGTATCTTACTGAGATGAGTTAACTCATTGACCTCATTTCTTTTACTCAAATGAATAAGGTGTCTGTGTCTAAAGTCAGAATTAAGCAAGAAGAGTCACTGTCGATTAAGTTTCTGCATCAGATGGAAGCCGGCGATAATCGTAGGCTTGATCTGTATTTTTTCCTGCCCAAAGAGATGGGGATTAACCCACAAAGCCTCAATGAAGAAGAGTATTACCACTCATCAATTACTGGGCGGCGTTCCTATTATTCATCGGGCCTACACTTGCCTTTGGTGCAAAGTCGTTTCGCAAGCCAGAAAAAGCGCACAGTTGAAGAGTTTAGATTGTATCTAAACCTGTTTGCCTACCAATTTGCAGTGGCCATTGAAACCGACTGTAAAGAGCTTGGGCAAGTAGAAGACTTTGAACAATTTTATAGTTTGCTCGACGAGTTGAGCGAACAAGTTGTGCATTTGCTAAAGCGTTTTAGGCGTAATGAGCCAAGTGACGAGAAGTGGAAGTCGTACTTTGAAAATGCCGATAATTATCTGTCTTGGTTTTGTGAGCAGCGCTTACTCAAACTGTTGGCTCACGCCCCGAGAACCAGTGATTTCAATGAGATCAACGACCGCGTGTTAAACCTGTGTCGAGCCGAGGCGCAGTACCGTAAAGAGCGTAACTATAACTCATCGCAAACGATTAAAGATCCTAACCGTATTGCCAATAAGATGTTGTTACTACGTCGACTCATTCAGCAAGGGGTAGTACTTAAAGAGGATTTAAAAACCTTAGGCGTAGGTCTTAAAAAGATGACCACAGGCATTGCTACCGGTATGGTGATGTTAGTGGTATCGGCACTGATTATTAAGGCTCAGGGCTTTTTCAGTGGCTTGACTATAGCGCTGGTACTGACGCTAGCGGTGATTTACGGATTTCGTGAGATCTTTAAAGATGATATTCGTAACGCGCTGTGGCGTATTATTCAAAAAGGCCGGCCACGCTGGAGTAGGGCATTAAGCGATACAACCAGCAAGAATATTATTGCTAGGCAACTTGTTTGGCTTGAGTTTATGCGCAAGAAAGAGCTGCCGAAAACGGTTGCTGAGATCTTAACTAAGCGCCATAGCCAAAATAAAGTCGATGCAGAGATTTTGCATTACGGTATTCACACTCGCGTATCGCAAAAGGACTTTTTGTCTGGTTACTCGACGATTCAAGAGCAAGTTAACTTTAGCTTTGTACCTTTTGCCCGTAACTTAGAGCGCGGCAAAGATAAGATCTACAAAGAGCATGATGGCAAGATAAGTAATGAATCGGTTGAGCGCCGTTATCAAGTTAACTTAGTGCTAGTGCTTAAAGAGGGCAAACAAGCGCAGCAATATGCTCGCTATAAAATCACCATGAACCGCTCAGCGATTATTGAGATCACTGAGAGTGACTTACCCTCAGGTGTTGAAAACATGGAAGAAGCACCATTTAAAGATGAGCTAACTGATAACCTCAAAGATAAACGGGAAGACAGGGTAAAGGATAAGCCAAAAGACCTGCTGCAAGATAAAAGCTCGTTAGCTGATTAATGGTTTCAGGCCATAAAAAGCCCTTTAAGTTAAAGGGCTTAATTACTGGTTTTAGGCTGTTTTCAATCGCAAGGGTTGCTGTTATTAGCTATCAAAACGAGTAAAGGCTTGGCAGATATTTTGATCACCCGTTTGCTTTGCACGTTTTAGTGCAACACCAGCATTGGCGATTAGCTGCTCTAAAGTTTGTCCTGCTTGATACGAAGCAATACCTATGCAGATCCCATCACCTAAACCATTGTCATTGAGTTTATTTAGGCTCTCTAGGGCAAAGTAGTGCGCTTGATCTGAATTAGTATCTGGCAGCACCACAATCAGCTTACCCAGCTGCCAATGAGACATTTGATAACGGTGTGGTAAATCGCGCAGTAGGTGGATTTCGACTTCCTTTTGGCGCGATTCAAGCTGACCTAAATCACTCATATGACTAAGCATTCCATCGGCACTAATATCTATCAATAATAAGCTAGAGAAGTCTTTGCACTTTTGCGTTAGGTTAGTGAAATAACGCTCTAAATCATCCTTGTGATTAAAGATGGTGCTGCGTTTTGGCACTAAGCTGCCATTTTCTCTAGCGAATGATCTTTGCTCAGCAAGCTCAAAACTGCAGTGAATGTATTCCAGTTCACCAGAGCTATCCAAGTGACCTTTTAAGGTTGCTTGTAAGAACTGATCTGGCGTGTGACTAAGTACAACAAATACCTGTCCTTTCCAACAACCTTGAATTTGTAGTTGTTGTGATATTTGTGGCCACTGCTGACTAAACTCATCACTCAATAAAGTGCTGACATTGAGCGCCGTGCTATCTTCAATTTGTAAAAGTTGATTAAAGGCATCGTTGGCTTTTAGCACAAGGCCTTTGGCGTCAGTTAACACACTGGCCATTGGTACGTCATTTAACAAACGGCACAGGGTCGCTTGTTGTTGAACTTGCTTGAGCTCACTAATATCTTCAAAGGTCACCAGCATATAACTGCGTTTATTGTCGGCGCCGATTTCGGTACGACTGTGAATAGCCAACCACTTATAGCTATCAGCATCGATGAGTAGCTCGCCATGCCATTCTTTTTCAGTTTGCATTTGATTTAAGAACTGGCTGTATTCATCTTCATCCATTTTCAAAATTCGCTGCAAGCTGCGATCAGACAGTTCGTCAATCGGCTGCTGAAGTAGGTTTGATACAGTGCTGTTGGCAATAACAACTCGACCACTATCGCTGGCGATGATACAGCCTTTATCTGAGTCAAATAAGCGATTAGTCATATAAATACTGAACTCACGAGAGCGCTGCACTAAACGATATAAGTGAGTCAAGAAGATAACAACAGCGGCAAGCAAGGTTAGCGTTGATGCACCTAAGATAAGAATATTGCGCCATTGTGAGAACTTGGCTGCAATTTCATCATTCTTAATATAAGACACCAAGAAGTACTCTCGACGAGTTTCATATTGAGTGGTTAGCTCAACTTTTAAATAAACAAAACTGGCAGCGTCGCCGTGGAATTGACCGAAATTGCTCATGGCCATTTTACGCCATAAAGCTGGGTACGACTGCTTTAAACTGCCGCCCATGGTTTCAGGTAAACGGCCTACACTGCTATTAGATTGTGCGCCGGCATACAGCAAACCTTGAGTATCAAGCATCATTAATGGCGCTTGTTCACTGGAATAGGCTGGCTTAATATTTCTTAGCATTTTGGCCATAGAGTTATAGGTAACAAGATAGCCGCGAACGCTTTGGTCTGGATTTTCTAGCCAAGCAAATTGGTAAAGATAAGGCTCAAGTTCACCATTGATTGGAGTGAACTCAAGCGGGGAGGTATAAATCTCATTACCGCCCATATTACGGGCGCTACCTAATAAAGCTGATGGCAAACTCTCTTTACCAAAATCATTGCTACTGGCAAACCTGTGTTGACCTTGAGGGTCATAAAGGGCAATACCTAATAATTCAGGCACGTTATTAACTAAGGTGTCCCAATTATTAAGCAGCTTTTGCTGATTTTCAGCGGATGGCAGGGCCAAATATTGTTTTAACAATTCAGACTTAGCAAACATCTGGGTTCTGAATTGCTGAAAAGTCACCTTGTCTGAGATTAATGCGCCCACAGCTTGCAGCTCACTGTAACGCTGAGTTGCCCAGTCTTCTTGCAAACGTCTTTCACCTAAGGTGATGATGATATTAGTCAGAATGATCACAGTCACCAGCAGCATACAGAGCTGACTGGCGATGGCTAAAATACGCGGCTGAGACCAATGGATCCCTTGAGCACTGATTAATAATGGTAGTTTGCGGCTTAGCATGTATCGATTTTTATTACGGTTATTATGCGCAATATACTAACACGAATTATCGCCCTAACCAGTTTTATAAGCCTTAGCCTATGAATTCGATAAGCTTAACTAGCCGACAATATCGAGCTCCCGTTGCTTAAACACCGCGCCTCTCGACTCGACGATTTGTCGGCAAGCGTTAATATCCACTCCAGCAAGACCATTAATAGCTGATACTTGCACATCCTTGATATATGCAGGCGCCAGCTTGATAAAGTCTAACAAGGCCTCATAAGAGCCTGTTAGTTTTGGGCGGCAATGCTGCAAGTAACTAACCTCTGTATCGGCGTTAAGCGAAATGGATAAGCTATCTACGCAGTTGGCTAACTCTGGCAAAATATTGCGCCTATGGAATAAGTTGCCTAAACCATCGGTATTTACTCGCACCTTGCCGCCCCGATTTTTAATTTCGCTGGCAACAGTAAGCAAGGTTGCCAAGTTCAGCGTTGGCTCGCCGTAGCCACAAAATACATATTCATCAAACTGGCTAACATCACCTAGCTGGCCAATGAGTTCATCTGCTTTTGGTTGACGATTGAGTTCAAGTTGGTACTCATGCACTTGTTTACTGCCATTGTGTTTAGGGCAAAACTGACATTGCAGAGTGCAGCGCCCAGTAATATTGAGATAACGGCTATTGCGAATATCGTAAACAAGGGTGGGTTGTTGAGCTTCCATGGGGGACCTATCTATAAACGGCATAATCACAGAATAAAGCTTTCAGTGGGGTAAATCTGTTTGCTGGATCGAGTAAGCATAAAAAAGGGAGGCTAAGCCTCCCAAGTTTTTAATCGTTAAACCGACACTTCGTCCGTTTTTGGCTTCCACCACCAATTGAAAAAGCGACGTGAAGTACGCCTAAAGTCATCTAAGATGATGTACAGCAAAGGCACTAAGACCAAGGTCACCACAGTCGAGAATAAAATACCGAAAGCGAGTGATGCCGCCATTGGAATGACAATCTGTGCCTGCAAACTCTTTTCAAGCAAGATAGGCACTAGACCAACAAAGGTTGTTAGCGAGGTAAGGATAATGGCTCTAAAACGATAGCAGCCTGAATCAACAGCCGCTCTAATAATGCTGTGGCCTTCAGCGCGAGCGCGGTTAACAAAGTCGACTAAAATCAAAGAGTCATTCACCACAACGCCAGCTAACGCCACAATGCCACAAAGGCTCAAGATGCTCATGTTGAGACCAAGAATAAAGTGACCAAACAGCGCGCCAATCATGCCAAATGGGATCACTGACATAATGATCAGTGGCTGACTGTAGGATTTCAGCGGAATCGCCATTAGTGCGTAAATGGTAAATAGCGCAAAGAAGAAACCTTGTAGCAAGCTAATCAAGGCGCTTTGCTCATCTGCGCTACCGCCATCAAGAGCCGTTGAGATATTAGGGTATTTAGCCTGCAACTGCGGTAAGAAATCGTTTTGTATTTCACTTACCACTTTTGACGGCTCAACCTTATTGGTGTCTGCGTTGGCATTAATTGTAATGGCGCGACGACCATCTACACGGGTGATAGACGAATAAGAATCACCAAGCTGCAGCTCTGCAACGGTTGAGAAAGGAACTGCTACACCACTTGGGGTGCGAATAAGCATATTCTCAAGGTGGCCTACAGTGCGGCGCTGCTCTAATGGGTAGCGCACCATCACCTTAACTTCTTCTTTATTACGTAGGATCCGCTGAGCTTCATAGCCATAGAATCCATAGCGAACTTGGCGGGCAAGATCCGATAAAGTCAGACCAAGGGCTTCAGCTTCTGGTCGGATTTTCAGTTTAATCTCTTGGCTAGCTGATGAGAAATTATCAGCAATGTCATACACGCCTTCATAGGTTCTAAGTTTTTGCTTAAGTTCTTCAGAGGCTTTAGACAGCTGGTCTAAATTACTCGAGGTTAGCCTAAATGAAATATCGCCGCCTTCATTGGTACTGGCGTTAATATTAAGCTTTTTCACCGCAAGTAGTTCCGGCAGGTTTTTACGCCAAGCGGTAGCAATGGCTTCGCCGTCGACTTCACGGTCTTCACCTTTGGTCAGTTCTGCAAACAAGAACGCTGAAGTGCGTGAACTCATATTAATGAAGCTGTGCTTAACCACTGGATAGCCAAGCTCTTGCTCCATTTCATTGTTCATGGCATACAGCGCTTCTTCAACTTCTTGGACAACTTTTAAGGTGTTTTCTTCTGAGCTGCCTTCTTCCATTTCTAGATTAACCTGAATAAAGTCAGATGGCAGGTTGGGGAAGAATACCCAGCGCACTTGGCCGCTGAGTACCAGCGAGATAGATAAAATCAATACGCCAATAAACACGGCAACCGCGTTATAACGCTGCACAATACAGCGCTCTAAAAACGGACGATAGTAGTTATGAATAAAGCTTTGTAGCTTGTCATTAAGCTTAGCTTTTAAACGACCTAGGGTACCAAGTTGCTCACGAGGTTTGCGCGGTTTCATATGCGCTAAGTGAGCTGGCAAGATAAGTTTTGATTCAACCAAAGAAAATATTAGGCATAACACCACCACCATACCGATGGATTTCCAAATAATTCCCTGTGGGCCTGATACCATCAGCATTGGCATAAATGCCGCAATGGTAGTGAGTACCCCAAAGGTGGCGGGCATGGCGACTTTTTTGGCGCCTTTAATCACGTTATCTAAAGAGTGGCCTTTTTCTTCAATCTCACTATAGGCGCTTTCACCAATAACAATGGCGTCGTCCACCACTATCCCTAGCACCAGAATAAAGGCGAATAGCGTTAATAAGTTAATTGATAAAGAAAACGGCTCAAGTGGCATAAATAGCATGGCGCCAAGGAAGCTAATTGGTAGCCCCATCATCACCCAAAACGCCAGTTTAATTTCTAAGAACAAGGCTAAGATCAAAAATACCAGCAAGGCACCGTAGAACATATTAGACAGCATCATGTTCAAGCGACCCTTAAGGTAATGGGTCAAGTCGCCCCAAGTATCGAGCTTTGCACCTGTTGGCAAAACGTCACGCTTTTGCTCAATATAGGCTTTAACTTGCTCTGAAATATCCAGTGCGTTTTGATCGTCAACACTGAGCACTTCAATAATCGCTGATGGTTGACCATTAAAGCGAGTGTATTCTAAGCGCTCTTCAAAACCATCATTAATAGTGGCCACTTGCGGCAACATAATACGGCTGCCATCAGGCCGTGTACTGACAACAATTTGCGAAAAGTCTTCACCGGTATAGGCTTGGCCTTTGGTGCGCAGCAAGATGTCACCATCTTTAGCGCGAATTGAGCCGCCGGGTAAATCTATTGATGAGTTTTGTACCGCCTGAGCGACTTGCGAAAAGGTAAGGCCATATTCACGTAGCTTATCTTCAGACAGTTCAATGCCGATCTCGTAATCACGTACACCAGTGACTTGGGCTTTCGTGACTGCAGGAAGTGCGGCAATATCATCACGGATCACCTTGGCCAGTTCTTTCATCTCTTGTAATGACTGGTCGCCATAAACTGAAATCCAAATGACATTGTTTTCAGGCTTAACCCGGTAAATGTTGGGCTTTTCGATATTCACTGGAAAGGTCGATATCGCATCGATACGCAGCTTAGCTTCATCGAGAATATCTTGTGGGTTGTAACTGTCTTCCACCTCAATCGATACTGAGCCAACGCCTTCGCTGGCCACAGAACTGACTTTCTTGATGCCATTAATGTCTTGGATAGCTTCTTCGATTTTAATGTTAATACCTTCCTCAATCTCTTGAGGCGCGGCACCAGGGTAGGCGACGCTGATATTAATGTAATTGAGCTCAAACGATGGAAACACCTCTTTGTTGATTATCAAGGTGCTAAATAGACCACCGATGATCAAAATCCACATCAGCAGATTTGAGGCCACGTTGTTACGGGCAAACCAGGCAATAATACCGGTTTGGCTCGAGGCGTTTGTTGGTGTAGGGGTTTCTGGGTTCATTATTGAGCTCCTGCGTTAGCAAGTTGCTCTTCATTGCCTGTCTCTGTTGCTTCATCTTGTGATGAGTTGTTTTGCTCGCCTAAAACTTTCACTAATTGACCATTTTCTGCATTAGTTAGATTAGTCAAAGATATACGCTCACCATCGGCAAGGCTGTCTTTGATGTAGACGTTTTCAAGATCGCTCTTGACGATATTAACTTCTCTAAGCTCGATACTGTTGTCATCGTTAACAACCGTGACTTTATTGCTGCGCACTAAGTGGCGTGGCAGTTTTACTATGCCTGTTACGGTACGGCCCTTGATGACGGCAGTTACAAAGGTGCCATATTTAAGTGGCAGTTGGCCTTCAAGGCGTTCACTGCGTAGATATGGATCTTTCACTTCAGCAACTAAGTAAACCATGCGGTTTTCAGCATCAATAACGCCTTCGCTGCGAATAATTTGTCCTTGCCAAGTAATGGTTTTACCTGCGAGATCTGCACTTAAGCTAACATCGGTATCTGGGTTATCAACTGACTCCAAGTAGGCAAGATCATTGTTTGACAGTGGTAAGCGAACCTCTGCAATTTGTGTGTCGTATAATTCGCCTAAGTTTGTACCTAAGGTAACGTACTGACCTAAATCGACGTTACGTGCTTTGATTATTCCGTCAAATGGCGCACGAATAACGGTGCGCTCTAAATTACGCTGGGCGCGAGCAAGTGCTGCTTGCTGGAACTTTACGTTGGCTTGCTCTTGTTTTAGCTGAGGTAAACGTAAACCAAGCTCTGGCGGAATGCCGCCGTCATAACCTTTCCAGTCGTTTTTAGCCACTTCACCTTTGGCTCGTTCTTCTTCAAGCGCGGCTTTTGCTTGGGCAAGTGAGGCTTGCGCTTGCATCAAGTCTGCCTCGTAATCAGATGGCTCAATGACCGCTAGCTCATCGCCTTTTTTGACCACGCCGCCTGCAACAAAGTTAGCCGAAATAGATAGCATGCGGCCTTGAACTTCTGTTACCAGTTGGGTTTTGTATTTAGGAGTCACAACGCCGTATGAGGGGAGGTTAAGCGAAACGGTGCGCTGCTCAACCGCAGTCACATCAATAATAGGCAGTGGCACTTCATCTGCTTTTTGCTCAGGTGCTTGTTTGGTACCAACAAGGATTATCGCAGCGATTACAAATGCGCTAAGAATAAAGAATGGCATCATTCTTCTAAGAATTGTTTTTATATTAAAGGTCATCTGATCTGCGGTTCCGTGCAAAAGGTATCTTCATTAGTGCCTAAATTACCAGAGTCAAAGCTAAGGTTAAATCATTATTTGTAAATGAAATGTTTCTAATTGTAGGGTCTTGCAAGAAAATATATCGCGAGCTAACGAATAGATATAAAAAAGGGTCACATCACTGTGACCCTTTGCGTATTGCTGCTAAAGAATAGAGGAAGCGATTTTACTTCTTCTTTTTCTTTTTGTTCTTTTTGCTGAAGTTTTTGCCTTCAGGACCGGCTTTTTTCTTTCCTGGTGGCTTAGCTTCTTTGTTCTTTGGACGTAGATCTTTAACGAAGCGACGCTTCAGTGGCTGACCGATATAACGCTCAATCTTACCCACTACGCGAATATCGTGTGCTTCAACTAACGAAATTGCAGTACCTTTAGCGCCAGCACGACCAGTACGGCCAATACGGTGTACATAAGTGTCAGCAGAGCGAGGCATATCAAAGTTGATCACGTGAGTAATACCGTCAATGTCGATACCACGTGCTGCAACGTCAGTCGCTAATAAGATGTTTACTTCACCTTTGGTAAAGCGACCTAGCGCTTGGAAACGCGCTTTCTGCTCCATATCGCCACGCATAAAGGCACAAGGAATACCTTCTTTTTGTAACAGGCCTTCAAGACTTGCTACGGCTTCACGGGTCTTAACGAAGACGATAGTACGTTGTACTTCTTCTTGCTTTAACAGTGCTGCTAGCAAGGCAAACTTATGCGCTTTGTCATCGGCTAAGTGGATCCACTGATGGATCTTAGCTTTTTCGCTGCGTGGCGCTTCAGCTTCTAACTTAACTGGGTTAGTGAGTAGATTGTGTGAGAAACGACCCACGTCACTGCCTTCAAGGGTGGCAGAGAACAACATAGTTTGTTTACGGCCAACAGATTCGATAGCAATGCTTTCAACTACGGCAGAAAAACCCATGTCTAGCATGCGGTCAGCTTCGTCGATAACAAGCACTTCTACTTCTTCAGCGTTGAAGTGACCTTTATCTAGGTACTCCATTAAGCGGCCTGGCGTAGCAACTAAGATATCAACGTTCTTCTGTAGCGCTTCTTCTTGTGGACCATAAGGAACACCACCAGTGATAATCACTGTGTCTAGGCCTAAACCTGTTGCAAGGTGGCTCGCATAACGGTGTATTTGGCTAGCAAGCTCACGGGTCGGCGTTAAAATTAATACGCGCGCGCGGCCGCCGTATCGACGTGGAAAGTCGATAAGGTGTTGCAACGCAGGCAGAAGGAAGCTTGCTGTTTTACCCGTGCCCGTAGGCGCGCGAGCTAAGATATCTCTTTGCTCCATAGCGACTGGGATTGTTTGCTGTTGTATCGTAGTGGGCTTGTTGTGGCCCATTGCTTTCAGTGACTCTAACAAACAAGGGTCAAGCTGGAGATCTTCAAATTGCATGCGTGGCATCTCAATAAATAATAGCCGGACATTATAAAGCTTATAGCAGAGACTTTAAACGATTAGATCGCTGCATCTAGAGCTTTAAATAAAAATCCTGACTAAGTTGGATAAATTCATCGCTGTACTGGCCGTTTTTCTGGCGGATAGTCAGCTGTTGTTCAAAGCTTTGCACCTCAAATGTGCTTGATACGTGACTGAGCAGTAAGATCTGCCGATTGGCCACTTTGCCCTCAACGCTTGCGGCTAACAGTTTGCCTTTTAGCGCAAGCTGGTTGTGCTCAAGTCTAGCTTCAAGTTGTGCTACTGACTCACTAGGCAAAATTACACTAGCAGCTCCATTGTCGGCCAATAAGGTTTTGATGCACTCTAATAAAGTGTCAAAGCTCAAGCTGTTAGTATGTCTAGCGGTGGCTCTGGCGCTGTTATCTGACTGCGGCCCATTAGCAAAATAAGGTGGGTTGCAGATGATATGCTCAAATCGAGGTGAGTTAGCCCCAAGTTGGGCTGCGCTATAACTCGCTATGTCTGTGCACACTATCGCTAAACGTGCAGACCAAGGGCTAGCACTAAAGTTATTTAAGCAATCTGCAGCCGCTAATGGATCAAGCTCTACAGCAGTAATACAGGCTTCGCTACGCTGTGCGGCCATTAGGCTGAGTAGGCCACTACCCGCGCCAATATCTAAAATACTTTTCGCCTTAGCCAGTGGTGCCCACGCACCAAGTAATACACCGTCAGTGCTAACTGGCATACCGCAGCGACTATCGTCGATATGAAAACGTTTAAAAGTAAAAGGCATCTAGAAGAGGTTTATTAGAGAAATTCGCGTAATTGTACGCTAAACAAGCCGAGGCTGAAATTAGCAAATTATCAGAAATTGTTAACTATTAGCCGTAGATTTTATCTTGCTGATGGTAAGTGGTTACTAGCTTTATAGTGCTTGCTGGCTATTAAAGCAGATGTGTCGTGTTGTGTGGGCTAATAGGGTGAATGTAAGTTATGAAAATGCATTGTTAATACATGGTTGCGCCTTGTATCGAGATCGCGCTTTATTCCGCATGCTTGCTTGTTTATTAGGTTTTACTCTGCTAATAGTATGCCCCTCTTTGCTGGGTAAAAGCCCAGTTTTAGAGACGGTAAACCAGTTTTCAAGCAATTTTAGCGTTAGTATCTTCCGCTGCTGTTCAAAAACTCGCCAAGAATCGGCCGTATTTACCACGGAACCATGTAAAGTAATAATTACACATTTTTGTTGTCATCCTAATGTGGTGCCGCTGAGGCGTGATGGCATTAAATAGTTAACTAAATAAAATCTAGATGGGGAATAAAGTGCAAAACAATCAGTTGAGTATCGCAGATACGTTAGGGTTAGGGTTTATGACCTTCGCGTTCTTTTTGGGCGCAGGTAACCTAATTTTCCCGCCTTTGGCTGGCTTTTTAGCTGGTGAAAACATCACTCTTGCCATGTTTGGCTTTTTAATTACAGCTGTCGGTTTACCACTGATCACTCTTATTGCTGTCGCTAAAGCGAACGGCAAAATTATGCAACTGCTGCCTCCCATCGCTGCAACTGCATTAGCAGTGTCGATCTTCATTATTATAGGGCCTGCATTTGCGGCACCAAGAACTGGCCTAGTTGCTTATGAAGTCGGTTTTAAACCTTTTCTAGAAGACACTACAGCCACATTTATGATTGCTGGCTTAACGTTTAATATCACTCAACTATTTTATACGTTAGGATTTTTCGGCCTTTCAATGGTGCTTGCTCTATTCCCTGGCAAGCTTCTAGATAGCGTTGGTAAAGTACTAACACCAATCCTAATTTTGTTATTAGTTGGTCTAGCAATCTCTGTGATTGTGATCCCAGGTAGTGACATTGGCGCTGCAGTTGGCGACTACCAAACTAACCCGCTAACAAAAGGTATCTTGGAAGGTTACAACACCATGGACACCTTAGCTTCGTTAATTTTCGGTATTCTAATTATCGATATTCTACGTAAGAAAGGTATTAGCGAACCTGCTGCGCAAACTAAGTATCTGATCAAGGCTGCTTTAATCGCTGCTGCGGGTCTAGCGTTTGTTTATATCTCACTATTTTTCCTAGGTGCTACAGCAGGCGATTTAGCTGCAGGCGCTGAAAATGGTGGCGTAATTTTAACTAATTACGTAATTGCTAAGTTTGGCGCGAGTGGCATGATCTTGTTGTCATCAGTGGTAACGCTTGCTTGTTTAACCACATCTGTTGGTCTAATCAGTGCTTGTGGTGAATACTTTAACGAGCTTGCTCCAAAGATTTCATACCGTCGTTTTGTAGTATTAGTAAGCGTTGTTTGTGCAACCGTTGCTAACGTAGGTTTGGCGCAGCTAATCGACATTAGTGTTCCTGTACTTATGACTGTTTACCCTGTTGCGATTGCATTGGTTGCGGTAACTTTCTTAACTGAACGTTTTGCACACCCGAAAATGGCACACCGTTTAGTCGTAAGCGTGGCTCTGTTCTTTGGTATTGTTGATGGCTTTAAAGCCGCTAAAGTTGATGTAAGCTTCTTTAACTTTATGCCACTGCATAACGAAGGCATGGCGTGGTTACTACCAACGGCTATCGTGATTATTGCTTGTCTAATGGCAAAAAAGCCAAGTCAGCCAGTAGCTGCTAGTTAAGTCACTTAGCGCTAGCGGTACGCTGTTAAGATAGCGAACCACAACGCAATGGCATAATATTGAGGCGATGATTCATTGAATCATCGCCTTTTTGTTTAAAGCAGGTTTAGAAGAAGGGGCTAGGAAAAGCAGGTTCTAGGTCCTTCTTTATATAGTAAATAGGAATGAGAAGTGTCAGATAAGTACACGCCCGATAGCATCATTGATATTTTCTTAGATGATCTTTGGTCAACTAAGGGCTTAAGTGACAACACCTTAAGTGCCTATCGCACTGACTTACGCCATTTAGACCGGTATGTGCAGCATAAAGGTGGTGAACTGCGCACTTGTGATCAATTAGAGATCAGAGACTATCTCGCCGAGCGTTTTGACAAAGGCAGTGCTAAAACTAGCAGCGCAAGGATGATGAGTAGCCTTAGGCGTTTTTATGGCTACTTGGTAGTCAAAAAACAGATTGAAACCGACCCTATGGCGTTAATCGAGTCACCCAAGCTTGCCCGTAAACTGCCTGACTCACTTAGCGAAGACGATATTGACCGATTACTGGCAGAGCCAGTTGATGACGACCCGCTAGAGTGCCGCGATAAAGCCATGCTTGAGCTACTTTATGCCACAGGGCTGCGGGTTTCTGAGCTTGTAGGCCTAACTATGGAGCAAGTGAGTTTGCGCCAAGGTTTGGTGCGTATTACTGGTAAAGGCGGTAAAGAAAGGTTAGTGCCACTGGGTGAGTTAGCGGTCACTGAGCTTGAAACATATCTAAAGTTTGCTCGCGCTGAGCTATTAAAAGGTAAGCAAAGTGATGTGCTGTTCCCCTCTAAACGAGCGCAGCAAATGACGCGGCAGACCTTCTGGCATCGTATTAAGCTTTATGCATTACGAGCTGGGATCAGCAAAGAGTTGTCGCCACATACATTACGCCATGCATTTGCCACACATTTATTAAATCATGGCGCTGATCTGCGGGTGGTGCAGTTGTTATTGGGGCATAGCGATCTTTCGACCACGCAAATTTATACCCATGTTGCGACAGCAAGGCTTTCAAGCTTGCATAGCGAGCATCACCCTCGCGGTTAGTTATATTGATTGGTATTAGTTGTCTCGTTTTATACTGATTGGTTTTAGCCACAGGCGTTAGCTGGTGGCTTTTTTCTGCGGTTAAATGGAATTGATTACCCGCTTTAACTTTGTTGAATAGCCAACCGAGCAAAGGGCGTTTAGGCTCTGTTCTAGATAAATATTTGATGGGTTTCACGTCTGAATGATTTAGTTACAGCAAATAATTTGCTTTAACTGCATGGAGTCTGTAACTTTTCAGCTCCAAACTAGGTCTATATACCCATAAGTCTGACCCTTACAAAAGAGTAGGAATACAAATGAAGTTCACTCGAACATTTTCTTTGCTAATGGCAATGTTAATTGCCCCAGCAGCTAGCGCAGCATCAAACAGTAGCGACGACACCGCAGCACTAAAGCAAAAGCTAAGTGATACGTTGAGCGTAGAAGTGATCTCCATTAAGCCATCGCCTGTATCTGAGTTATATGAAGCCTTTACCGATCGTGGTGTGCTTTATATTACTAAAGATGGTTCAAAGCTATTCCACGGCAATCTTTATGATCTAAACAAAGGAATGAAGAACCTAACTGAAGCTGCAATGGCAGGCCCTCGTGTTGACATGATGAAGCCGCTTGAAGAAAACATGTTGGTTTACAAAGCGAAAAACGAAAAGCATGTAGTGACTATTTTCACTGATGTAAGCTGTGGTTACTGCCGTAAACTGCACAATGAAATGGACGGTTATAACGATCTAGGCATTACTGTACGTTATCTAGCGTTCCCGCGCGCGGGTGTGCCGTCTGCAAATGCTGATGAAATGGAATCAGTATGGTGCGCTAAAGACCCATTAAAAGCCATGGGCGATGCTAAAAATGGCAGAGCGGTTCAGAAAGCCTCGTGTGACGCTAAAATTAAACAGCAATATGAGCTAGGGCAAACGTTTGGTATTAACGGTACACCAGCTATTATTCTTGAAGACGGTACGCTAATTCCTGGTTACCAGCCACCAGAAGCGCTACTACGTACAATTCAATCACAGCTTTAATATTAGCCAGTGGTAAAAAAGGTGAGCAAGGCTCACCTTTTTTGTGCCCCTTTTTCGGCAGTCTTGTTATGCTAATACTGTTTTTAATTTTGAGGGTTTAATCTCACGTGATCCATCAGATTGTTCGCCGCCCAAGAGTCGATGATAGCCACCTTCCCGATACCTTTTCGCCGATCTTAAAGCAGATCTACGCCAGCCGTGGTGTAAGTCCTGATGATTGCGAGTTGAGCTTAGCTAAGTTGCTACGTCCAGATACCATGGCGGGGCTAGATAAGGCTGCCAAAATTATTGCCGATGGCATTGAAGCGCAAAAAGCCATTCTTATCATGGGGGACTTTGACGCCGATGGTGCTACATCAACCAGCGTGTGTGTATTGGCACTGCGGATGATGGGCGCACAAAAGGTGGATTACTTAATTCCCAACCGTTTTGATTATGGATATGGGTTAAGTCCTGAAATTGTAGCTGTGGCGGCGAGCAAGCATGCAGAGCTACTGATCACAGTTGATAACGGCATTTCATCTATTGAAGGGGTTGCAGCGGCCAAAGCGCTGGGCATGACGGTTGTGATCACTGACCATCACTTACCGGGCCATACATTGCCGGATGCTGACGCGATTGTGAATCCGAACCAAGATGGCTGCGGCTTCGCCAGTAAGTCGATTGCCGGTGTTGGCGTAGCGTTTTACTTGATGTCAGCGCTTCGAGCTGAGCTAAGATCGCGCAACTGGTATCAATTACAAAATATCAACGAGCCTAATCTTGGTCAGCTTTTAGATATTGTTGCCCTAGGCACTGTGGCCGATGTGGTATCGCTTGATACCAATAACCGTATTTTAGTTGAGGCTGGTTTGCAGCGAGTCAAAGCAGGTCGCTGCCGCGTGGGTATAACCGCGCTGCTAGAAGTGGCCAAACGCACACCGTCACGGATTGTAGCCTCAGACTTTGGTTTTGCTGTGGGGCCAAGACTTAACGCCGCAGGTCGCCTTGACGAAATGGCACTGGGGGTAGAAACCCTGCTGTGTGACGACATCATGCTAGCAAGACGCATGGCATCAGAACTTGATGGCTTAAACGCTGAGCGACGTGATCTTGAAGCGGATATGCAGCAAGAAGCGCTAAAAAGTCTTGAGAGTATCGAGCTTAATGAAGCCGAATTGCCTTGGGGCATTGCCATTTATCAAGCTGATTGGCATCAAGGGGTGATTGGTATTTTAGCCTCACGGATTAAAGACAAATATCACCGCCCAGTGATCGCTTTTGCTGAAGCGGGTGAGGGCGAAATTAAAGGCTCAGCGCGCTCTATTAAAGGTTTGCATATGCGTGATCTGTTAGAGCTGATTAACAGCCGCCATCCGGGATTGATTTTAAAGTTTGGTGGTCATGCAATGGCGGCGGGCTTATCGATTCAAGCTGGCCAGTTTGCTGTGTTTGCCGAGGCTTACGATAAAGCGGTACGCGAAGTGTTAGCGCCAGAGCTATTAACCGGCGAGCTAGTGTCTGATGGTGAGCTAGTACCTGAGCAGTTCAAACTTGAACTTGCTAGCGAGCTAAGAAACGCAGGCCCTTGGGGGCAGTCATTCCCCGAGCCCTTGTTTGATGGTTACTTCAGAGTTATCCAGCAACGCATTGTCGGCGAGAAGCACCTAAAGCTGATTTTAGAAACAGAGTGCGGCCGGGTAATGCTCGATGCTATCGCCTTTAATGTGGACTTGAAGACCTGGCCCGATGCCACGATTCAATATGCGCAGGTTGTGTATAAACTCGATGTAAACGAGTTTAGAGGTAATCAAAGTCTACAATTGATGGTTGAACAGATAGAGCCAAAGTAGGTTATAAATTGGTATAACAAGGATGCATTGATTGCATCCTTTTTTATGGCTTTGTCCTGTCCCAAATAACATTGATAATTGGTATTAGGCAGGTTTTAGCGGCAACACTGTGCTGAACTTTAATGACTCCATGGCAAAGGTTGAAGTGACATTGGTGAGGCCTGCCACTTGATTAACCAAGCGCTTATAAAAATGGTCAAAAGCTGCCATGTCTTCCACTTGTACCCGCATCATATAATCATATTCCCCAGCCATGCGGTAAAACTCCATGACTTCAGGCATGGCGTATACGGCCTCAATAAAGGTTTCATACCACGCGTGAGAATGGTCGCAAGTCTTAACCTGTACGAATGCGGTGAAATCAACGCCAATTTTGCTGGGGTCGAGTAGGGCGACTCGCTTGTTGATCACGCCTTCTTCTTCTAAGCGCTTTAAGCGTTTCCAACATGGCGTAGTGGTTAAATTAACGGCTTTGGCTAACTCGTTAAGCGATAAGGTGACATCGTGCTGCAGCATGGTGAGCAGCTGTCGGTCGACTTTATCTAGTTTTACTTTTTCAACCACAAGTTCCATTCCTTTTTGAGATTATCTGTTATTGCTTATTTTAGCGCCTATATAACTTACTCTATCACTTTAGTAGAAAATATTTCTCTTTACTGCTTAGTTTGTAGAAAAAATGGAAAAATAATTCTTCGGCTAATCCATTACAATGAATTAAAGATTGCAATGACGTTATTTAAAGTAGTGTCGATTACTAGAAGTGAGTAAAACGATGAAACAACACTTATGGCCTTTATTTCTTGAAGCAGTAAAACGCGATGTCGTTCCAGCCCTAGGCTGTACAGAACCAATTTCAGTGGCATTGGCTGCTGCAATTGCTATTGATGAGCTAGGGATAAAAGAGCAAGCCAGCATGGTTTCATCAGACATCAAGATTGACGTCAGTGTCTCTGCAAACTTAATGAAAAACGGCATGGGTGTTGGGATCCCAGGCACTGGTATGGTTGGTCTGCCAATTGCTGCCGCCATCGGCGCGGTTGCAGGTGATCGTGATGCGGGTCTTGAGGTGCTAAAAGGCCTGACCGCTAGCGATGTTCAAATCGCCAAATTGATGCTGGATAACAACCAAGTGACCGTTGGTGTTGCCGATGTCGCTAATGTCTTGTACGCCAAGGTCATTGTTTACTATCAACAACAAACGGCTAGCGTAACCATTGCCGATAGCCACACCAAGGTTGTGGCAATTGAAAAAAATGGTCAGCAATGTTTAGCTGAGCCAAAGCAAGAGGTCGTTCAAGACAGCGCTAAAGCCGATCCCTTTATCGAAGCTAAACTGCAAGATATTTATGACTTTTCGATACATGCTCCGTTAGCCGACATCCGCTTTATTCTGCAGTCAAAAACGCTCAACGACGCCTTATCGAATGAAGGGCTAACCGGTGATTACGGCCTAAAAATTGGCGCGACTTTCATTAAGAACCAAGAAAGAGGCTTATTGTCTGGCGGCTTATTAACTGAAGTGTTAACTCGTACAGCCGGTGCATCTGACGCGCGTATGGACGGCGCTATGATGCCAGCTATGAGTAACTCTGGTTCAGGTAACCAAGGTATTGCAGCTACTATGCCGGTTGTTGTCAGCGCAGATTTTCTAAAGTCGAGCGAAGAGCAAACTATCCGCGCATTAATGTTGTCGCATTTAACTGCTATCTACATTAAAAGCTATCAAAATAAGCTTTCAGCGCTATGCGGCGCAACGACTGCAGCCATGGGCTCAGCTGCAGGGATCACCTATTTGCTTGACGGTGAAATCGAGCAAGTCAGTGCTGCTATTTGTAGCATGATTGGCGATGTTAGTGGGGTTATTTGTGATGGTGCTAAAACTGCTTGTGCCATGAAGGTATCTTCATCTGCAGGCGCTGCAGTAAAAGCGGCTTTAATGGCAATTGATGGCATCCGCGTCACAGGCACAGAGGGTATTGTTGCTGACGATGTTGACCAAACCATTCGTAATTTAGCAAGCTTAGCTAATGGCTCGATGACACAAACCGATGTGCAGATTTTAGAAATCATGATGCACAAGTAAGTATCTGTGTTGGATAACGCCTTTTTATAAAGCGTTTTGCATGTAGCAGATTATCAATTTAAGCCAAATTGGTGTTGATTATGAGCTTATCTCAATCAGGAGTTAAGTCTTAACAAACATCGATTTGGCTTTTTAGTTTCTATAGTTATAAAGCCGTAGATAAAGCTAACCATTATTAAGGCTATTGCTAGCAAAGTTTTCTCTTTTGTCTCAGTTTGTTTATCTTCCTATCTTGTGTACTTGCTATAGCAAACTCATCCAAAGCAGGTTCATCCATGTGTTTTAGCTCTAAAACCTGTTTTATCTAACAGCGATTACCTAGCATCTGACAGTGAGCACTTAGCATCGGGCATCTCCATCTGTTCCCGCAGCTAATAAGCGGGCTTGAAGTAGCTTTAGGTAGCCTAGCTAAGAAATGCACTATAAGCTTGATTTTTATGCTTATTTGTCATTGCTAATGAACGGGTGATATTGCTCACACATAGATTTGGTTTAGCAGTGGTTATCACTTTAATTCGCAAAATGTGCGCGAGACCTCTCTAAGTTAAAATCTAAAATATTGAAATTAGTCACGTTTTTGCGTTTTTATAAGCTGAAGATTAATGACTAATAAGGTGAAGGGCATCAAACTATTGGCCGGTTAAAAGTGATTAACTCTTGATCTGGATCATTACGGATAAATCATCTGAAAAAATCACTGAATTGAGAGCATGTTTTGCTAAATCTACCTTGTTTGATGGCATTTTAAATAAAAAAATTCTCTCCATCCTTGGGTATGCTCAGGCCAAGCTAACGCTATAAAACCATGTGTTCTCATAAGCATAATTATAATTTTTATCATATCAGTGGCTCTAGCCAAATTTAATGGAATTGATATATGAGTGAAGTAGTTCAAGGCGCACCAAGTGGTGACTTGCAAGCGAAACCCCTACACGAACGCGCCAATATGACCAAAGCCGAATGGCAACAAGCGACTAAATTCGACAGTGTCGATATCGGTTGGATTGTGATGAGTATTGGTATGGCGATTGGTGCCGGTATTGTATTTTTGCCTGTGCAAGTTGGTGTGATGGGACTGTGGGTATTTTTACTGTCATCCATCATCGGTTACCCAGCCATGTATCTGTTCCAAAAGTTATTCATCAATACCTTAGCTGAATCAAAAAAGTGTACTGACTACCCAGGCGTAATTGAAAACTACCTAGGTAAAAACTGGGGCATCGCACTCGGTGTACTTTACTTCTTGATGTTAGTTATTTGGGTGCTGGTTTATTCGTTAGCCGTGACCAACGATAGCGCCTCTTACCTGCATTCATTTGGCGTGACTGAGGGCAAACTAAGTGACAATGTATTCTATGGTCTAGGTCTAATTTGCTTATTGGCCTTTATCGGCTCAAAAGGCGAAAAGTTACTGTTTAAACTATCAGGTTTTATGGCGGTAACAGTACTGACATTAGTTGCGGTAATGGGCGTATTGCTGATGGCGCGTTGGGATATGGCTAATATTCCAAGCATGGGTGAATTTGGCCCAATGCTGAAAAATGCCATTATTACCCTGCCATTTACCTTAACTTCAATTCTGTTTATCCAGTCGTTAAGCCCTATGGTGATCTCCTATCGTTCACATGAAAAGTCGATTGAAGTGGCGCGCTTCAAGGCTGAGCGAGCAATGAAAATTGCCTTTGCTATTCTTTTTGTGGTGGTGTTTTTCTTCGCGGTATCATTCACCTTTGCTATCAGCCAAGAGCAAGCGACTGATGCGATGAATCAGAACATCTCTGCGTTGGCGATTATTGCGCAGTACTTCCCGGGGAGTTGGGCGACAGTCACCGGTATCGTGATCAACATCTTTGCGGTAGTCACTTCTTTCTTCGGTGTGTTCTTAGCCTTCCAAGAAGCCTGTCGTGGCATTGCAATGAACATCTTGCTGCGTAGCCGTAAAGAGTCTGATATCAATAAAGAATTAGTGAACAAACTCATCACTGTATTTATTATTTTACTGGCTTGGTCGGCGATTGCGTTGAATGCGCCAATCCTGTCGTTCACTTCTGTTTGTAGCCCAATTTTTGGTTTGGTGGGCTGTTTGATCCCAGCTTACTTGGTATACAAAGTACCGCACTTGAACAAGTACAAAGGTTGGGCGACTAACCTGATTATTGTGACGGGTGTTTTGTTGTGTATTTCACCGTTGTTAGCCTTTATGTAATTGATTTGGTTAATCACGGATTAGTGATTTAATTTAATTTTTGAAGCTTAAGTTAGACTGCGTCTAACAACTAACGTCGTGGGATTCCATCCCACACCCTGGCAAGAGGGGGACAACAGCTTCCCCTTCTTGACCATTTCTTTTATAAAGAGTCCCAGCCGCCCCGACTAAGTTGTCTCCCTCGTACTTATTCGAAATAACCTAACGCTTCCGATGGGATGTCTGATGTGAATGGATTCACAAATGCCGTGATGGCATGGATGCCAAGGAACGGCCTGTCCCGCGAAAGCTATGCCCACATCCGTGTGGGCATCACGGCTATTTCTTCAACGTACTTCGGCAACTTCGATGGGGAATCGGTGTTTTCTGTAGGTTTAGTTCTTAGCCTTCTATTTTGACTGTATTTAAAGGAGGTGGGATGGTTTTTTTAGCGAGTATTAGCGTTTCTATGATCCCATCTTATACCTTATTAAAACAATGTATTATATTGTTCTCGTTATTTGATAAGCAGTTATAAATCAAGGAGTGAATTTGCGGAAGTTTAGAGTTTCAATGATTATTGTCGCAGTAGCATATTTTCTTATGCTCTTAGTCTATTTTTGCGTGATGTACTTGAAAGGAAATATTGGCTTTAGCGAAGACAGCCAACAGTGGGCGAACTTGGGGTCATACATAGGTGGCTTTTTCACTCCAATTGCTGCAATTTTGTCAGGCTACTTCGTTTATATAAGTTTCTCTGCAAATGCACATCAGCAGAAGTTGATGCTCATAAGAGAAACTCTTACAAGGCTCGATGGACAATTGGAATCTAGACTAAACGCCCCATTTTACAATAAACAGTTAGGGGAAGCGTATTTTGGACGACCTCTCAGAGAAGTAATAATTTCTATATCAAACGAAGAGGTAGAAGCAACAAATGATGTAAAGCAAGCTATTCTAGCTTTATTGCATACCATCGCAATACTTACTAACTCCGTTAGATATTATATAAATTTAGTATCTGAAGTACCCTCCGATAGAGATGACACAGCTTGGATGGCTGACCTTGAGCAAGGTTACTGGATTCAAAAATACTCACCAATTAGCCACAGAATGAAATCTATTGTTGGTGACACTGCTTTTGAGGGCAAAGCAAGTAAAGAAGAGGTAAGAAGCTTTAACTATGTGTTTGGTGGGAAGTGTTATTTATAAAAAAGTTTATATGTTTGCTTCGCGAATGCTGATTTAAGCGCTACCCCTCAAGGAGTTATTGTTGAATATTAAGAACATATCGAAATTTAGGTTGGCTGGTGAGAAGTGTCCGGAGGATTTAGCTTTTCTGGTTAAGCACTTCCTGCCACTGTTATCAGAGGTGGAAGTTGAGTTTAACGACCAAGCTGATTGGCAGCCTTGGGCTGATAAAAGCTATCTATCAGAGAAAGATTTGGCTGACCCTGATATTGCTGCTAATGTGCAAGCGATTGATGACACATTTGCATTGATTTCATTTGTGGCTGAATTTCCTAATGGCGAATACCTTGGTTATTGGCGCGGCCCTGAAAACACTGCAATTAAAGACAGTCCATTGGTGCTGTATAGCAGTGATGGTCGCTTCTCACTTTGTGGGACGACTCTGTTTGAGGCGTTACATCTTTATACCTACGACGATGAAGTGCTAGCGAGAATAAAAAGAGCTGCTATTGCTAATGGCTTTAAACTAGATTTTGACTGTGTTGATGATATTGAAGAGCTGGCTGTTTCGCCTGATGCCTATCACGAAACACGCTACTACCAACTTAAAGGTAAATAATAATGAAAGTGATTGATAAGCTTGCTTGGGTGTTGATTCGAGATGGCAAGTTGTTGGCGGTGCGCTCTAAAGGTAAAGAGTTGTTTTATCTGCCGGGTGGTAAGCGTGAGGCGGGTGAGAGTGATGAACAGGCTCTGATGCGTGAGATTAAAGAGGAGCTGTCTGTCGATCTTAAGCTAAGTAGCATTAAGTATATGAATACTTTTACTGCGCAGGCGGATGGTAAGGCTGAGGGCGTGTCGGTTAAATTGACCTGCTACTTTGCTGATTTCAGCGGTGAGTTACAGCCTGATGCTGAAATTGAGCAGCTTGAATTTGTTGATATGAATGATGAAGCGGTATGCTCGTTGGCGGCGTTAGTGGCTATGGACTGGCTTGAGTCGCAACAGCTTCTAAATAGTAAGACTGCTTAACGGCAAGGTGAGTCAACAGCAAGCTGAGTTAGCTGCAAGAGTTAACTCAAGTGCTTGGCAAAATGCGTTAATAGAGCAAGCTAATGGCTTTAGCTTGCTCTGATTAAATATATTATCTCTCGCGGCGAATAGGCTAGAACAGCTTACGCCACACTTCGTATTCTTTAATACCTTCCACTTCGCCTTCATGGTGCCAGTAAGTGACGGTTTTACCTTGCTCCTGACGAGTTTCTAGCCAGCCTTTAAAGTGGTAGTTTTTGCCATGATGTTTAGCGCGAGTGCCGGTTTTTACCGCTTCTGTGTAGTTGTCGCCATCTACTAAAAAGTCACCTGCAAGATATCCTAAAAACACGCCATCCTCGGTGTTGGTTAGCGAGAAGATATTGCCTTTAATTGATTTTACCGCGACTAAGCTGCTGTTGTCGGCTTTAAGAATGGTGCCGTCTGGTTTTTTGTATTCTCCCTCAACAAAATACCAGTTGCCTTCAAATGTATGCGCGCTTACCTGGGCGGATATTAAAGTTGCTAGCGCTATGATGACACCGCCTAGAATCTGTTTCACTGTGTACTCCTTTTAGTGATTTTTTAATACTGATTGGTATTAATTAAAACCTTCCATGTACCTGCTTTAGAAGCAGCCTTTTATAAAAAAGGATAAGTAACTTAGCATCAACATAAATGTCGGGCAATGAGGCTATTTATAACTTTTATAAATATAAAAAAGCCCCAGTCGTTGACTGAGGCTTGTTACTCATAGTGTTTGTGCTTATGGCGGGGATTAGTTCAGCTTATCCCAAGCCATTTGCCAGTGTGAACCGGTTGCTGGCTGGTACTGAGTTGCTGTAGCTGTCCACTGCATGCAGTAGCCTGAGTATGGGAAAGGTTTACATTGGTAAACGCTGCCGTCACTCGCTAGTACTTTAGTGCCTGCTGTGTAGCTTGCTAGCCCTTGTGGGAACACAAAGTCATAATCACCAGCTGGTGGCGTTACAGCTTCATCTTCTAGATGAAAATCTAAAGTTTGCTGATCAACTAACTTGCCGTCTTCATCTTTAATACGAGTCACTAGCATATGGTGACCAGCTTCTGATTTGCTTAGCACTAACGATACCGCTTCATTTTGGCCGTCATACATCTTGCCAGTCCAGCTGGCTAATGGCTCACGGTGATGGTTGTAAACCGTCAGCTCTGTGCTGACATCACCTTGTGCTGTTAGGGTTAAATCAAGTACTATTGGCTCGCTGGTGATGGTGTATGTCTGTTCTAGACCATCAACGGTTAGCGAGTATTCTGGCTCAGGCGTTTCAATGTTGTAACCCACTTCTACGCGTTCAAGGCCGCTGCCAGCTTTGATGTAAACCGGGTTCGCGCCGTAAACAGGTGTAAATTTACCCTCGGTAAATTGGCCTGCTTGTAGTTTTGTTTGCTCTTGGTTCAGTTTACTGGCTAGCGCATGAGTCCAGTTTTTCGCTTGACCCATATTTGCATCGTTAATGGTCAATTCTGTGCGGTAGGCTAAGTTCTCACCTGCTTGGTCAAATACGCGGGTGTAAACTGAGTCGCCAACATTCAAATCAAGTGTCGGGTTGATTTGTCCGCCTTGAGACCAGTCAGGCACTACAGGGCCTTCACCATCAAACTTTACGTCAATCACGTTATAGAATGACGCTGCTGTATCACCCACATCCCAAACCGCTAAGATCACTTGGTAGCCTTCACGCTCAGGCACAACACAGTTGTGGCTGACTTGTTTAGGCGGCTGCACCATATTGCCTTCAATTACACAAAAAGGTGTTAAATCGAATGAGTCACGTGACAAAGACTGATTCGGGTTCCAGTCAGGCTTGGTGATGTAGTATTTCCAGTCGTGGGTAACGTGGTTTGCAGTGAACGTCCATTCAAAGGTCTGGGTACCAGACTGAATTGGATTTTGTACCCAACGATCTGCAGTTTGCTCGTCTAATGCGGTTGCGAGCGCTGATTGAGCGCTGGCAATTTTACCATCTAGCGGCCCAGCTTCTGGGAATCCGTCTGGGCCTTCTACGCTTTGTGGCTCATATTGAATCGCACCACAATTGCTATTTTTTTGATTGGTATCTGTGGTTGGAAATTTACACAGTGCGACACGGCTTGCTGCCACACCGTCGCTGTAAGTCGATACATAGCCATGTGCCAAAACACCTGAGCTAAGACTGGTTAATGCGAGTGCGATTAACGATTTTTTTGGGAATGATTTCATCACATGTCCTATATATGGTTGACAAATTAATGCCACACCTCGGCGCATGCTGAGCACTAAAAAGCAGCCGGACTTTGCCTAGGCGCAATACCTTGGTGACAAGTCCGATTTATTTAGTGGCAACCCCGCTATCATAGGCACAGTTAATCATGGATAAATGACAACTCTCTGCGCCGACAGACCGGAAGCTTTGCGTCCCATTCTTTCAAATGGTTTGCCGAAATGTGATTGAGCTAGCGGAATTTAACCTAAAAAGCTGTCAGGAGGAAGCGTATTTTTGAGCAGTTGGTTATTTACCTGTTTGTTTATTATGCGATTAAACGTTTTTCACTCAATAGAATGCTGATTAAAGTATCTTTGCTAGCCGTTACTTATGTGATTTGCCACTCGAAAAATGCTTTTGCTGGGTTTGAAATTAACGGGAATTAAATCAATAGCAGTGAAAGATATCGATAACGTGAAGTGAGCAATATCACGCTTTTATTGCTAGGCAAATGCGACAATAGCGCCCTCTAATTTTTAATCCACACCTGTAAGATCCCTATGCAATCCAATACTGCGATCACTGCCTCGTCTTCGTTTCAAGGCAATGCGCTTGCTGCGTTCTCATTTTTACTTTGGGGCTTAATGCCGCTGTATTATCAATTTCTGCCTAATGCGGATATTAACGAATTACTGGCGTTTAGAATTTTGTTTTCAGTGCCGTTTATGGCATTAGTCTTTGTGCTGTTGGGCCGCAAAATGCCGTCGCTGGCGATGTTAAAAGCGGATAAAAAGTCGGTACTCTTGTGTGGCTTAGCATCGCTTATCATGTGCGTGTCTTGGTATAGCTTTACTTGGGCTATGACCCACGGCCAAGTTTTGGCGGCCAGTTTAGGTTTTTTCATCAATCCATTATTTGCTATTGCCCTCGGGGTGCTGTTTCTGGGCGATAAATTGTCTAATGCACAAAAGATGGCGGTGGTGCTAGGCACCTGTGGTATTAGTTATATGGTCTATAGCTATGGCGAGTTGCCGTGGTTGGCACTCAGTATGGGCAGTTTCTTTGCACTGTATGGTTTGTGCAAAAAGTTTATCCGCTTTGATTCATTAACCTCAGTAACGGTTGAAGCATTACTGTTAATGCCTGTTGCGGCTCTTTATCTAATATGGCTGTGGGGCTCAGATCAGAGTGTGGTGATCTCATCTGCCATGTCTGGTGAGCTATCGACTTTGCTGCTGTATATCGGCTCTGCACCTGTGACGCTAATGCCTTTAGTGTTCTTCGCGCTAGCTATTAGAGCAACCAGTTTGTCGATGATTGGTTTGATGCAATACGTTGAGCCTAGCCTGCAGTTTCTACTGGCGGTATTAGTGTTTAACGAGCACTTTGACCAAGTCAAAGCGGTAAGCTTTGCGTTAATTTGGACTGGTTTGTTGCTGTGCTCATTAGAAGCACTGCCAAAGTTACGTAAAAAGACTAAAGCGCCAGTTTAAGTGTGCAGTGGCTAGATTTGGTTCGCACCGGATCTAGCGACTTTGTGTTTGAATTTTTATTTAGTTTTTAGATTTAGCTTTCAATTCAGCTTACAATTTACCAGCGTTGACTTAGTTGTGAGCTAAAGCACAACCTGCTTGATAACCCATCCCGAGTGATTGAAACTATCGTAGCTTTAACCTACATTGGAATGCTGCGTTAATTTTACCGCACTAACTGTTATTGCAGTTTTCACATCGACTCCGATAGGTAAAATATGAAAGATTCTCTCTCAGTATCGACTGTTAATGAAGATGGCGTGCCTATGACTTTTCCAAGTACGCTTCCTGCAACTCACCAACAGCTTCTTGAACAGATCATCAAGGTGTTTTCCAAAGATCCTCGTATAGTAGGCATAGGCGCTAGTGGCTCTTATGCATCTGACTCTATGGATAAATATAGTGATTTAGATTTAGTTATCGCAGTGGAACCCGAATATCTAAACCAAGTTATGCTTGAACGCCTTGAACTCGTGGCAAAAATTAGCGGTAAGGTCGCAGCCTTTACTGGCGAGCATGTGGGTGAACCAAGGTTGATTATTGCCTTATACGAGCCGCATGCTCTGCATGTGGACTATAAGTTTGTTGCTTTGCCTGATGCAGCTCAACGCGTTGATGATACTCAAGTTCTATGGCAGCGAGGTGAGCGTTTATCAGCTGTTTTGGCAAGTGCGGCTTTTGCCTATCCGCAACCAGAACCGCAGTGGATTGAAGACAGGTTTTGGACTTGGGTGCATTACGGTACCTGCAAAATTGCCCGCGGAGAGTACTTTGAAGCGACCGAGTTTCTCTCTTTCCTTCGTAGCAATGTGTTGTCGCCTCTAGCGCTGCAAAAGCAGGGCTTAACTCCATCAGGAGTAAGAAAGATTGAGCAGCGTTTACCTGATTTTGCTAAACAGCTGTCACTTACAATTGTGAGTCCAGAAAAATCTTCATTGATCAAGGCGTTGCAGCAATGCATAGATCTATATCTTGAGCTTAGAGAACCATCGCAGGTGGTCGTTAACACTCAAGCTGAAAAGCTGTGTATTGATTACTTTAACGCAGAGTTCGCTAATTAATCTGTTGAGTTATATTGAGCAGTAGCTGTTTTTATAACACAGTTATAAACCTGAACGAGCCAGTAAATTTATTGCTGGCTCTTTTGTTTGTGCGCTGGTTGCGGATATTGATGCTAGTTCACACCACTCTCTTAACTTACTCAAATCAATCAGCTAACGCTAGCAGTGCTATCAATTGCTATTCGCGCGAGCGATTAACTTGGATCTACGCAGTGCATGGGGGCTAGTGCCAAAGCGTTTACGAAATACTTTGCACAGATAACTGACATCACTAATAGCGACCTCATCGGCCAAGTGCTGCAAGCTATGGTCTGAATTTATCAGACGCCAATGAATATGCTGCAGGCGCATTTCAGCCCAGTATTCTCGAGCAGTTTGGCTAAAATTATCTTTGAATAATCTGTCGAGTTGCCGCCGACTAATGGCCAGTTTCAGTGCTAGAACGTCTATGGTGTCAGTGCTTGCAAGTTGTTGACGCATCAAACTGATTGCACGGCCAACATGACGGCTGGCTGTGTTGTTGATTTGAATATTGGCATTAAGCGATTTTAGTTGATGGCGCTGCTCTCTTGCCTCATCAACCAGCATATCAGCTAAGCCTTTAAGTGCTTTAGTGCGGCCACAGTGCCGAGCCAATAACTCTACAGCAAGATCAATGGCCGCATTACCGCCTGCGCAGCTAATGCGTTTGTTATCAATGCAAAACAGTTGCTCGCTGGCGACCTCAATACTTGGGTAAGCGGCGCGAAATTCTTGTACATGGCGCCAATGTACCGCAACTTTGTGCTGTTTCAGTAGGCCTGCTTCAGCAAGCAAAAAACAGCCGTTATCTATGCTGACAAGTGTTACCCCTTTGGCAGCCACCGCGTGCAATATATGGTGATATTGCTGCGGTAATTGCTGACAACTACGGGCACTGCGGCCGCCAAATACCACTAAGTAATCGAAATCAGTCAGCTCAATATCTGCAATGGTGCTAGTCACTTCTATCGACACTCCATTACTCGATTGCTGATGACAAGGCGTTGGGGCGATGATCTGCCAGCTACAGTATTGCTGTTTGCTGTAGTCTTCTTCATCGGCTGAGAAGCGCAATTTATCGAGAAAGCCTGCAAAAGGCAGCATGCTAAATTCCGGTAACGGCAGTAGTAAAAAACGCACGTCGGGTGGCTTTACTGGGTTGAGGGATTCGATGACTTGGCTAGGTGACAAAGTAATTACTGCTGTTGCATAAATGAATGTCTAAATATTACCTTATTTTGGCTAATTTGCCTCGCGTGTTGTGCTTAAGCGCTGTTTATAATCCGCAAATTAAACAGCTGGTATGGCTTAAATTTAGGGTAAAGGTATGGCATTAGAGACTTGGTTAATTTATTTGGTTGCAGTGATTGGTTTATCGCTCGCTCCCGGGCCGAATGGCTTGCTGGCTCTGACTCACGGGGTCATGTATGGTCATAAAAAGACGTTGTTCACCATTACCGGCGGGGTACTCGGTTTTGTGTTGGTGATTGGCTTGGCAATGTTTGGGATTGGGGCCTTGTTGCTGGCTTCAACGGACTTTTTATTGCTGTTTAAATGGATAGGTGGTTTGTACCTAATATGGCTGGGGATTCGTATTTGGCGCTCACCAGCAATGGAGTTAAAACCTATTGCTAAGGCGCAAGTTGTCAGTCATTTTGCTTTATTTAGGCAAGGGGCATTAGCTGCGATAACCAACCCAAAGGTATTGTTATTCTTCGGCGCGTTTTTACCGCAGTTTATTGATCCAAAGCTGTCACTCGTTAGCCAGTTTATAGTGATGGCCGCTACATTTGCAGTGGTAGAGTTTGCGGTGGAGTATTTAATTGCCAATGTGGCGACTAAAATCCGCCCGTGGCTGGCACGTTCTGGCAAGCGTTTTAATCAATGTTGTGGCGGCTTATTTACTGTGATTGGTGCAAGCTTACCGTTATACAACAATTAAGGCGTTTCTGATTTCTGATTTTTGGCTCTTGGCTATTGCTATAGCTAGCCATTAAAAAAGCCACTCAATGAGTGGCTTTTTGGCTTGTTAATCAAGCATAACTATTAGAAGGTAACGGTTTTCACGCCATCTGGAGTGCCGACTAATAATACATCTGCACCGCGCTTAGCGAATAAGCCGTTAGTTACCACACCAACGATACCGTCGATTTGCTCTTCTAGCTCTTTTGGCTTCATGATTTTCATGTTGTATACATCTAGAATGATGTTGCCGTTGTCAGTTACACAACCTTCACGGTAAACAGGGTCGCCGCCAAGCTTAACGATTTGGCGAGCCACATATGAGCGCGCCATTGGGATCACTTCGATTGGCAGTGGGAACTCACCAAGAATATCGACTTGCTTAGTGTTATCAACGATACACACAAACTTGTCTGCTACCGCGGCAACGATTTTCTCGCGAGTCAGTGCAGCACCGCCGCCTTTGATCATATCCATTTTGCTGTTGATTTCATCAGCGCCATCAACATAAACAGATAACTCATTGACACTGTTTAGGTCGAAAACCGGAATACCTAGGGCTTTCATTTTCTCAGTTGATGCTTCAGAGCTTGATACCGCGCCTTGAATATCAAATTTCATGGTTGCGAGTGCATCAATAAAGTGGTTCACAGTTGAACCTGTTCCTACGCCAACAATGCTGTTTTCTTCTACGTACTGCAGAGCAGCCCAACCGGCAGCTTTTTTCATTTCATCTTGGGTCATTATGAAATCCCTTATTTAAAGATAAAGTTATAGGCAAGGTTAAAAATATTGGCGACAGTATACTCGTTTAGCAGTAAGAGTGGGGCTGTATTTTTGGCGGATTTTGGCTAAACATTTAGCTAACGGCAAAAGTAGAGTTAGCTAACATTATATTGTCATTAGATTATTTAGCATTAGTAGGCTACTTTGCACAGATAACCTTAATCTAGGTTTTGTTGAGACGGATTTTTTAGTGCTGTAAATGCACAACACACAGGAGTCATTATGGCTGGCGCAAGCTTATTAACCTTACTGGATGACATTGCCACGATTTTAGATGATGTCGCTGCAATGAGTAAAATTGCCGCTCGTAAAACCGCGGGGGTGCTTGGGGACGATTTAGCCTTAAATGCTCAGCAAGTTACTGGCGTGAGTGCTGACCGCGAGTTACCAGTAGTGTGGGCTGTGGCGCTGGGTTCATTTAAAAATAAGTGCATTTTAGTGCCTGCAGCAATGCTTATTAGCGCGTTTATTCCCTGGGCTGTGACGCCGCTGCTGATGTTTGGCGGTTTATTTCTGTGCTATGAAGGCTTTGAGAAAATCTATCATAGCTACTCAGCGAAGAAGCATCCGCAAGTGGATACCGATGCAAGTGAAGAGCCGATAACAGATGTTAAAGAGTATGAGAAAAACAAGGTCAAAGGGGCGATTCGCACCGACTTTGTGCTATCGGCAGAGATCATCGCTATCACTTTAGGCATTGTGGCTGACAAGAGCCTAAGCACGCAGTTTTTTACCTTAAGCGTTATCGCGATTGTGATGACAATCGGCGTATATGGCTTAGTGGCTGGCATTGTGAAGCTTGATGATGCAGGGCTGTATTTGAGTCAGCGCCCAGGTGAGAGTGCTTGGGCGAGTTTTAAACGTCGCTTTGGCTTCATGCTATTAAGCTCGGCGCCATATTTGATGAAAACTTTATCGGTTGTTGGCACTATTGCCATGTTTATGGTCGGCGGCGGTATTTTAACTCATGGCTGGCACTGGATTGGCGATAAAATTAGCGCAGCAGCGACTTGGGTTGCCGCCTTTGATTTTGTCGGCCCTTTGGTGGCATTTATCACTCCGAGCATTTTAAATGCATTATTTGGTGTTGTTGCTGGTGCGATAGCAGTATTGTTGATGCAGCTGGTGACTAAACTGAAAGGCGATAAAAGCGCTCAGAGTTAGCTCTAGCTATGAGCTGTGTTTTATATTAGTCCACAACTCCATTTGTAAAAGGCAAATATGGCAAATACAAGCAGCAAAACAAATAGGATAAAACTCGCAAGTTTTAACCTGTTTAATTACATTGAGCCGCCGCTGGCCTATTACGATTTTGAAAATATCTATAGCGCTGAACAATGGCAAAAAAAGCAAGCCTGGTTGGCAGATTTTCTAGCGCAGCAGCAACCCGATATTATTGGTTTGCAAGAGGTGTTTTCGGCAGAGGCACTGGCTGAACAAATGCAGGCTTTAGGCTATGAGCACTTTGCCGTAGTGGGCGAACCAACAGTGATTGACGATTATATTTGTCGTGATCCTGTGGTCGCTTTGGCTTCTAAATACCCATTTACTGAAGTGACAGCAATTGAAGCTGAGCCTGAGTACATCAATGGACTTGGGCTAAATGCTGACTTTGCATTTAGCCGCAAACCACTTCGCGCCACGGTTAAATTACCCCAGATTGGCCATTGCGATGTTTACGTGGTGCACTTTAAATCTAAACGGCCGCATCTGGATGAACTGCCTCCGCCCAAGTTTGTACAATCAAAGCTAGTACAGCAAAAAGGGGCAGCTACAGCGTCGCCTTTAGTCAATTTTGGCGAGTTGTTAGGGCGTAATAGCCTTGGCCAATGGGCGTCGAGTATTCAGCGCGGCAGTGAAGCGGCACTGTTGTTTCATACTATGCTGCAAAGACGAATAGAGACTAATCAACCTATGGTGTTAATGGGCGATTTTAATGAAGAACTCAGCAGTTCGGTATTATCAGCATTAACCACTCGCGAATTACGTTTTGAAAAAGAGGGGCTTGGCGAGCTAGCGAGTTACCCATTAACCGATGCGTACAAGCTATTTCAGCAAGGTTTGCAGGATTTATTTGGCGAAAAGACTAGCGATGCCAGCGCTGATGAAATTGCAGCGGAAGAAGAGCGAATGCTGGCAAAAGCACGGGCGTCGAGAGCGCCTACTCACTACTACGGAGCCAGTGGTAATGTGCTGGATTACATCTTATTGTCAGCAGATTTTGATCCCAGTTTTGATAATAGCGTCGCCGAGGTTTGTGATTATCACACCGAAGACAGGCATTTAGTTAACCCAAGCTTTGAGCGTGATAGCCAAAGTAGCGATCACGCTCCGGTTGTTTGTACCTTACGTATTAGAAGCTAGTTTGTAGTGAGTTCTCCACCAGTAGCGATTAAAACTGCTGTAAAAACTTCAATAATTCAGGTTTGGAGTCGGCATAATCTAATGCTGTTTTACCTGAGTTGTTTACAGCGTGTAGATCGGCACCATAGTTAATTAGCGCCTTGATAATCTGTTTGGCATTGTCGTCTAACTGCTCAATATTGAGCACTGCAATATGCAGCGCATTATTGCCATTTAAATTAGTGCGTTTAATCTCGGCTTCGTTATCCATCAGTAACGACAGCATGGGCAAGTCTAGCTTGCTGCTAGCTAGCACCATTGGCGGCCAGTCACCATAACTGTCGCTAATATTGCTATCGGCACCTTTGGCTAGCAAGAGTGTAGCGATTTCAAGGTTGTTGATATCAATGGCGGTAGCAAGTGGTGTCCAGTGCTGCTTAGTGAGCTCATTGATATCAGCGCCAGCCTCGATTAATAGTTTTACCGCTGCTTGGTTTTTAAGGGCGATGGCGTACCTAAGCGGAGAGGCAGCTTGAATATCTTGTTGATTTGGATCTGCACCAAGTTGTAAAAGTCGCTCAATCATTGGATTGCTTTGAATATAAATGGCTGACATTAGCGGTGTGGTATAGCCCTCAAGGGTTGCCAATGAAGGGGCGGCTCCAGCGGCAACTAACTGGTTAACTTGCTCAATATTATTGCTTTCAACTGCGATAACTAACGGAGTTGCTTCCGCGCCATGACTATTTACATCCGCCCCCGCGGCAATCAAATTATCTATTATCGGTTGGCGGCTTTCTCTTCTGAGTAAAGCGTCCATTAACGGTGTCGTATCACGATAGGTTTTAGCATCAACATTAGCGCCTAAACTGAGTAACGCCGCTACGATTTCTGGTTGATTAAAATCGATTGCTTGTATTAGCGCAGAAATACCCCTTTCAGTGAGCAGATCTAAATCGGCACCTTGAGCCGCTAACGCCGTGAGCATGGGAATATTGTTATATTTTGCGGCAACAAAGGCAGGGCTTTCACCTTCATTATCTTGCTGGTTGATATTGGCGCCATACTCAATAAGTAAAGCCAATGCTTGTTGATTAAATTCATCTCTTGGTAAACAGCTACCACAGCGATTTTGAGCTAAGTAATGCAGGGCCGAAAGGCCTTTATAATCGACACCATTTGGCTTGGCGCCATTGACTAAGAGCTGTTTGAAACTGTCAATGTCGACGTTAAAAATGGCAAACATTAGCGGTGTTTGATAGCCAGAAAATTGATTACCGAGGTTAGGATCCGCTCCGGCATCAAGTAATGGTTTGACAAGCTCAGGGTGGCGCATGGTAATTGCGAGATATAGAGGGCTATAACCATCTTTAGGATTAAGGCTTTGGCTAGGTGAGCTTGCTAACAGACGAGTAAATGTTGTTATGTCGTTTTGCTCTATAGCTGAAATCATTGCCTCAGTAGCGGCGTTAAGCTCACCTTCACTCAAGCTATTGGCAGAGGAGGGAATTGTGGCTTGATTTGTTTGCTCAGGTTTTGGCGCATTAGATGATTGCGCACAGCCGCCAAGCACAAGGCCTAGCATGATTACTGCGGTTAGGCGTCTCACGTTGTCTCCTAAAATATCCGTGTGCAATAGCTGCCAATCAATGGTAATTGCTTGGCAGCACAATATTTAAATCTGCTGTCCGTTTTTATAAGTTCTTATTTCTTTGATGGTTCCGTCTTCATTAAAATATGTCCACTTTCCTTCTGGTCGATCATTTTTGTGGAAAGACTCACGAGCGAGGGCGCCACTTTTATAATAAAGCAGCCATTTACCGACAGCTTGTCCATCCTCAAATTGGCCTTGTTCTTCTATGGTGCCATCTTCATAAAACTGGGTTAGGACTCCGTGCGGTTTGCCATCTTTAAAGTGCTCGGTTCTGGTTACTCTGGCATAGATGTCATAGCTGACAACTTCTCCTTGAAGCAGACCATCACGAAGGTAACCTTTAGCCTTGATCCTTTGCTGGCTGTCCTTATGGATTACTATTCCCGTATAGAGAGCGTCTTGATAGTAGATTGCACCACCTCTTTGCTCTAAGTCGTCATAGAGAGCTATTTGCTCTGAGCTGCTGCAACCGCTAATTAACGTAATTAATACTGCCAATATCGAAAATGCCCTACACATTATCCTTTGCTCCTTTTAAGGTGGAATAGCACTAAATTTTATTGATGCTTTGCTGAGCGAAGTTGCTTACCAGTTAAATTAGTTGGTATTTAACAAGTGGTTTACATCTTTGTCTTCTTCGTGTCATGGTGGTGCTTTAGTATCTGATCTGATTAGACCTCGTACCACATGTCGGGTCAATAAAACTAGAACGCTAATATTAAAGGAATAATAACAATGAAACGACCTGTAACTCGTAGAGACTTTTTGGCTATGTCGGCTAAAGGTGTGGGCGCTGCCGTTGTATCTTATGGCTTAATGGGCTGTAGCAGTGACGATGACAACAATGGCATTTATGCTGAGTTCTTACATGGACTCGCTAGTGGCGACCCAAGCCATGAGGCAGTGATCATTTGGACTCGAGTCACCCCTGAAGTTGACGGTGATATCAAAGTCGCTTGGGAGGTGGCAACCGATTCAGATTTTAGTCAGCTGGTGGTCAGCGGTGACACCATCACCAATAGCGAACGCGACTATACCGTTAAAGTCGATGCTGTTGGGTTAGAAGCGGGTACGAAGTATTTTTACCGCTTTAAAACCGGCAGTAAAACCTCACAAGCTGGCATGACGAAAACCTTGCCTCAAGGTGCAATTGATAGCGTTAAGTTGGCTGTTATGTCATGTGCTAATTTCCCTGCCGGTTATTTCAATGTTTATGAGATGGCGTCAAGAATGGATGACTTAGATGCGGTGATTCATCTTGGCGATTATATTTATGAATATGCCCGCGGCGAATACGCCAGTGAACGTGCGGCGGAAATGCAACGTGAAGTATTACCTGAGGGCGAACTATTTAGTCTTAGTGATTACCGTACCCGTTATGGTCAGTACCGTAGTGATTTAAGCCTACAAAAACTCCATGGAAAAACCCCGTTTATTACGGTGTGGGACGACCATGAAGTGGCTAATGATAGCTGGCGTGACGGCGCGGAAAACCACAATGATGGCGAAGGTGACTTTGACGCCCGTAAAGAGGCGGCATTACAGGCCTATTTTGAATGGTTGCCAATTAGACCTTGGCGTGAGGGTAATAATGAGGAAATTTACCGCTCGTTCCAGTTTGGTGACTTAGTTGATTTGCACATGCTTGATACGCGACTACTTGGCCGTGACAAACCACTGGATTACGCAGAATATATGGACCCAGCCACAGGCGGCTTAGATAGCGCTCGCTTTATGGCCGATGTGACCGACACTAACCGCACTATGTTAGGGCAAGAGCAGCAAGCTTGGCTGCAAACCGCATTGCTAACCTCAACGGCTAAGTGGCAAGTACTAGGTCAGCAAGTGTTGATGGGGCAAATGATGCTTCCTGCTGCCATTGCGACCCAGCAGTTGTCTATTCCTGAATTTGGCCAATTAGCAGCACTGGCGCAAATCGCAGCCAGACAAGCCGCAGGCGACCCGACCTTAACCGAAGATGAGCTAACTTATTTAGCGTTTTTTGCAGACAAGCTGACACCAGAGGCGATGGCGTTACTGCAGTTGCCAGCGATTCCTTACAACCTCGATGCATGGGATGGTTATGCTTATGAGCGAGAAGTGGTGTTAGCCACGGCTAAATCTATGGGTAAAAACTTAGTTGTTATTGCAGGTGATACTCACAATGCTTGGGCAAATGTATTAAAAGATGCTGGCGGCGAGCCTGTAGGCGTTGAGTTTGCAACCAGCTCGGTATCATCGCCTGGGCTTGAGTATTATCTTGGCATTGATGAAAAGGATATTCCAGCAACCGAGGAAGCGATAGTGGGTTTAGTGGATAACCTTGCCTATGCCAATTTAATGAACCGCGGTTTAATGACGCTGACATTTACCCATGATGAGGTGCGTAGCGATTGGCGTTATGTCGATACGATTTATACTCGCGCATTTACCGAGGCGGTTGAGCGTAACTTTTCTATGGTGACTAAAGCGGGAAGCCATGCACTTGAAGCTGCAAGTTAATACTTGCTAACTAAAATATAACTGCATGATGACAAAATTAAGGCTGCCCTTGCTGGTGGCCTTATTTTTTTGGTGACACTGATGCAATTTTTTGGCTTTTTTGCAGCAATGAAACTCAATCTAGTATAAAATTCGCCTCCAAAATTCGCCGGGTGTTTAGATGTTAACCAGTTAATGATTATTAGCGGTTTACACGAGCCTATTGCCAATCTTGGAATAGACTCATCACTCGCCTTTTATACTCATCAGCCTATATTTTTGTTCTATTCTTAGTGAATAAATGTCGCTAGGTATAGCCTTAAGCTAAGCAATTTTTAGCGCGGGTAAGTATAAGACCTAATTTAGATATTAATAACAAGATGGGGACGGTCAGATGTCAGAGAAACGCTTTATTACCGCACAAGAGTTGCTAGAAGATTCATTTCGTTTAGCTGCGCAAGTTTATGACAGTGGCTTCCGTCCGCAGTTTATCGTGGGCATTTGGCGTGGTGGCGCTCCAATCGGTATCGCAGTACAAGAGTTTTTTGACTTTAAAGAAGTTGAAACTGACCATATTGCAGTACGTACTTCATCTTATTACGGCATCAATAAGCAAAGTAAGCAGATCAAAGTTCACGGTCTACATTACATTGTTGAAAACGCTAACGCTGGCGACGGTCTATTGATTGTTGATGACGTGTTTGACTCTGGTCGCAGCATTCATGCATTAATGGAAAATTTAAGCGATTTAATGCGCTTAAACATGCCTAAAGATGTGCGTATCGCTTGCCCATACTACAAGCCACAAAACACGGTTGTACCATTAAAGCCTGACTACTTTATCCATGAGTCTGACGAATGGTTAGTGTTCCCGCATGAAGTATCGGGTTTATCGCCAGAAGAACTTGCTGAAGGCAAGGGCGACTTGAAAAACATTAAGCACCTATTTGTATAATGCTTAATTGATCCTGTAAGGGATACGCTAATACTAAGCCACCTTAAACGGTGGCTTTTTTGTTGGTCGTTAAAGCTTGTCGATTTCATCATGCAGCTGATAAGACTTATCTGTGACAATCTTTTCTAAGGTCATTACCCGTTCTTTTAGCTCCTTGAGCTCTTTATTCACCTGCACTAATTCGTCGGCATCAATCCGGCCTTTTTGTTTGTTATATTCTTTATATGCTTTCAATAAAAACACGGCGACAATTGCAATCGCAGCGATAGTAAAAGGCCCCATAAATTGCTCCCTTATTCTTTATATTGATTGGTCTTATTGTTAAAAACTGGCAGTGCCTTTCTAGTATAGTGGCTAAAATTCAGCTTGATAGAGTGGTTTTACCTGTACCTCGACAGTGTAGATTACTCTCTTTTGAAGCCGTTGATTTCCCCAATTGTTGAGCGAATAAAACAGGCCGCGATAAACTCGCGGCCTGTCTAGTGTTGGTTTGATAAATAGCGATTGCTTAGCAAAAGCGAGTGAATAACAGTTAGCGAGGGGTCACTAGTGCTTCATGGTGGTTTTTATCAGTAAGCAGGTTTGCTCTTGCTGAATAGCATCTTTTAATGCGCGCTGGGTGAGCGGCGACAAGTTCGGCTCGGCGCTTAGCAGTTGTTTAAGGGAGCTAATGCTCGCGTAGGTGCAATCCGTTGGGATAAGGGCGCTATTGTAGCTGCGCATAAATACCGGTCCTTTGCTGCTATCAAGCTGCGCCAAGGTTACTAGGCGCTGCTCTGCCGTTGCCGCACTTAAGCGTTTTTGCTCACTAGGATAAAGGTTATCCATAACGGTGCGTATTTTGGCAAAGGGCATATTGGTTGGCTGTTGTACTCGGGTTAACCATTGGCGCTTTTTCGCCGCCGCAGGAAGTGCTGCCTCAGCTGCTAACGCTGATTTTTGACCACTATCTGACTTATCACGAATTTGCTCTTGTTTAAGCCAATAACGTGCATTGCGATGATCGTGTCGGTTAAGCTGCACTATCATGCCCCAGCGCAAAGCTTGGTCGAATGTTAATCCTTTAATCGTTGCGGTTTTGCTTAGTAATGTATCGAGATGATCTAATGCCTGTTTACTGCGGGCAAACTCAATATAAGTATTAAACCAGCGGCGCTGAACATCACGGTTAGCACTGTTCACCATGACTTTTCGCAAGCTCATTTGCTCTATAGCCCTAATAGACATTTTGGCGTAACGCTGATTGCTTGGGTGCATTTTATCAAGATGTACTCGTGCTTTTGTCAATGAAGTAAGCACTTGTTCCAAGATGATATTGTCAGTCTCTTTCGGTAGGTTAACTAACACTGTGCCCATATAGTCATTGAGGGTTAATTTACCGTTCTCAACGCTGTCCCATAGGCTTTGCCACAACATAGAGCGTAGGAAAGGGTCTTGCACTTTAGCTAGGTTGGTTTGCGCAGTTTTAAATGACACGGGATCAAGGCTGACTTTTACAAAGCCCCAATCTTGATAGTTGGGATAGACCAAATCAGGGCAATGTAGGCCTACCAGCTTACTGACCTCTGTGCTTTGGCCGCTATAACTCACTGGCATACTAATATTGTGATGCAGTTGACGGCGACCATTGGTAAACAGGCCCACCAAGACTTTTTGCTCACGTAAAGTGTTGTGCTCTGGATTGGTTGCGCTTTGTTTAAGGGTGAAGCGGTCGATGCGGCCATTACTGCAGCTAAACTCTGCTTCAATGGTGTTAACGCCAGCTCGATATAACCAGTCTTGGCTCCACTGGCTTAAATCGCGTTTAGAGGCTTGTTCTAGGCTACTAATAAAGTCTGCCAATTCGGCATTTTGATAACGGTATTTAGTCAGATAATGATTAATGCCTTGTTGAAACACCTTTTCGCTCACCAAGTGATTAAGCTGCTTTAAGCTGGCGGCGCCTTTTGAGTAGGTAATGGCGTCGATGTTATCGAAGGCATGTTTGCTCGATGCAACAGGGACCTCAATAGGGTGAGTGCTTGCTGAGCTATCTAGCTGATACGCACTTTGCTTTTGATTAGCATAAAAGCTGCGCCAAGCATTTTTAAACTCGGTGGCTTGGCTGGTGGCTTGGGTTGCCATAAATGCAGCAAAGCTTTCGTTTAGCCAAAGCCCATTCCACCATTTCATTGTGACTAGGTTGCCAAACCATTGATGCGCCATTTCATGCATGATCACATTTGCTAGACGCTTTTTTTGCTCATGGGTCATCTCGCTATCACTAAGAAAGCGACTTTCGCTATAAGTGATAGCGGCAGCATTTTCCATTGCGCCGTAGAGAAAGTCCGGTACTAAAACTTGATCGTACTTTTTAAATGGATACTCGATACCAAAGTAGTTATCAAAGTAGTTTAGCCCTTGCTGGGTATAACGAAACCAGTCTTGCTGATTAACCTTGTCGGCTACAGATTGGCGTGCAAACAGGCGCAGTGGATACTTACCTGAGTTATCTTGCCAACTATGATACGGCCCCGCGTGCATGGAGAAATTATAGGGGCTGAGCTTAGGTGACTGTGGAAACTGCCAACGGCGCTGCTCACCTTGGGCGGTGATTTGGCTTTCTCTCATCGCACTAATTACGGTCCAGTCTTTTGGTGCGGTTACGCTTAACTGAAAGGTGGCTTTAAGGTCGGGTTGATCAAATACGGCAAACATTTGCTGCGCGGCGGCAGGTTCAAAGTGGGAGTATAAATAAACCTTGTTATCGACGGGATCAATAAACTGATGTAGGCCTTCACCGTTATTACTGTATTGGCGAGTGTATTCAACTTCAATGGTATTGCTACCGCTGTTTAGCAGGCGAGGATTAAGCTTAATATAGCTGTTGTTATAGTTGGGGTAGACCTTTTTGCCGTTAATTACAAAGCGTTTAATCACAGCTTGATTTAAATCTAAGCTCAGAGCGCGGTCGTTATCGCTAAGATCAAAGCTGACTTTGGTGATGCCGCTAAAACCGCTTTGTTCGGTGAGTGTAAAATCGAGCTGGTAGTGCACATCAGATATTCTGTCCGAGCGCTGGCTTGCTTGCTCTTGAGTAATATAAGGCGAGTTATCACGTTGCAGCTTTTGTGCTTCGCTAGCAATAGATGAGGTGATGAACAAGCTAAAAACAGCAGCGATAGCAGCGTGAAACGACAACTTCAAAATAACGTCCTTTATTATTTTTTTATCTAATGGCTAATAGAAGAGGGCATAAGTTACCGTATTTCTGGTAACGGCTAAAGCATTATTGAGGCATAAAAAAGCCAGCTTAACGCTGGCTTTCGTGTATTGGCTATTAGCCGAGGTAAAATTATAGTCCTAAGAAAGATTTAGACTTAACTTTACGAATTTCTTTTTCATCAGACCATTCGATTAGACCAGTTTCTAGATCCATTAAGCGCATAGTCATTTTGTAATACACATCTTTGGTGCTGCCATCTTGCTTAACGATGCTAGATAGGTTGCCGTATAGCATGTACTGGGCACCAATTTGACGACCAAAGTTGATGGCGGTTGATGGGTCAACCATGCCTGAATTGTTTTGGTAGTCTAATTGCTTACGCACTGAATCAACTTTAGTCATGTCGATAAAGCGGAACTTGCCTGAGCGTAGTAGCTTGTTACTGATTGAATCAGTAACTGATTCAGTATCAATGTGCTCTGAGGTCTTATTTTTAATTTTGTCGACAAAGATGATTGGGCGGTCGTTGGCTGTCATTGCTACAACAGGCGGGAAAGTCAGCATGCTGTCGACCATCTTAGCCGCGATAGCTTGTAGATCGGTAGAACCGAAGTTCTCGTTAACGGTTTCCACTTCAGTGGCATCACCGTATTCAACTTTTGATTGGCAGGCAGATAAACCGATAACTGCTGCAAGAATAAAAACGACTTTTAAATGTTTCATAGTTAATTCCATACAAGTGATTGCTAAATGATTATTGAATAAAAACGGGTGTAATTGCCAGTGTCAATTATCCACACTAATGTTGTGCGGCCACTTTTTACTTCAATGGGATCGGCTGGGTTGTTGTCGAGCATTAGCGAGTAGCTGCCCGGTTTAACGTATGAGCGAGCGATTTGAGCCTGCTCGGGTAAAGTTAGCCAACTGCGTCTGTCGGCTTGTTCGGTGACCACATTAAAAATTTGCATAGCAATTGAGGCGTAGTCAGTTTGATTGCGGCGTTTTTTAGTTTCACTTTCAACGCTTTGTGCCATTTCAGCTTTGGCGTAAATACGCGCCGCTTGCCTAACGAGTGCGGCAGGCAGTTCTTCTTTTAACGCAGTAATGGCTAAGGCGTCGATATCGGCAATTGGCGCAGTTTTTAACACAGTGCCTAAACCTTGAATTTGCCCTTGGCGCACAGGTTGTCTATTGGGGTAGTAGGTTGCTAACGAGGCGGTTTGCCAGTTTCCTTCAATAGTAAATGGCACGGTAAAACTTTGCTTTTCAGGCACAAAGCCACGTTCGAGCATGATTATCATTTGGCCTTGATCTTTGGTTGGCTCAACTGCGTCCCCCCAACGCTTTTTAAACTCATCGTATTGCGGCATGGATAACTCTTTGGCAAGCCTGACGAGATCTTTTTGTAGGTAAGGGTTATTAGGACTGATTTGCGCAGCTTTGCGGTAGTCAATAAAGGCGTCATTTGGCTCGCCTAAAATTTCGTGCAACATGCCAGTAGTGTAATAACTATAGGCGTTAAGGAATGAGCTTGTGGTGCTGCCAGCAGCTTTACCAAGCTTGTTCATTTCAGCGTCTATGGTGCCATTTGCCATAGCTTGCACAGACTTATTGGATTTTTGATACCTTGCTTGCTCTTGGCTTTGTAGCTCATTACTACGGCGAACTTCAACTAATGCACCTTGTGGGTCGCCTGCAAATAAGTAGTTAAGAGCTTGGTATTGGTGCAGCATGATGCGCTCATAACCTGGGCCACGATACGGAATAACATTATCATTTAAAAATAGGCTACTGGCTGTGGCTCCAGCATCGCTTAGACTGACTTTTGCTTTGTCATCGAAGGCGCTATAGGCTGCAACGGCTTGTTGGTAGTATTGCTTACTACTAGTAAAGTCACCGGCAATTTGTGCGCTACGGCCAGCCTCTTGGGCATAGAGTAAACCGTCAGCGCCACTGATTTCATCGGCCACTATCTTGGCGGCATTTTGCGGAGTTGCAGAGTTTAGCTGGGCTTTTACGGGAGCAATTTGCGAAGGGTAATTGATAAAAATGCTATTAAACGCGCAGCCGCTTAGGCTTAGCATCATAGTTGCTAGCAGTAAAAAACTTCTCATTAGCAAGTCTCTTTAATTCGCATTGTTATACCAGCTTTGTTGTTATTGACTCAATCAGACTTACCGTTTGGGATGATAGTAGACCTTGGTCAATTTATAAAAACATATAATATCTGAGCGTTATTTCAAGGCTTTTTATAGCGTTATGAAGCTGAACATAAGATGAATACCTTTAAGTGTTGCATAAATATTGCACATTTGAAGGCTATTTTGACCGATTAAAGTTATTCATCTTAGTTTTATACAAGCTATGACGATAGGTTGTGACTAATTGTTTAATAATGTGGCGGTGGCGTTTCATCAGCTTGGCTAGCCATATTACTTGGTTCAACAGCCTGCAGTTTATTAACCAGTATACGTAATTGATCTTGTTGCTCGGCAAGTGCCTTGTTCAATTTAATCACTTGCTGATCTAGCTCTTCAATAGTGCCATCTTGGAAAGCGACTTTCATTTCTAACTCTTCGACACGGCTTTCTAAATTATCCAAGTTAACCTCGTAATGGATAGGGGTCTTTGCACGTAGATACCAGAGCGGTACTTGTTTATGCAAGACGGTAATTTGAGAATAATCGCTCCTCAAATTAATAACGGTTGATGCTGCTGAGTATACAGCATCTACTTATGTTTATAGAAACTTACTCGAGTGCAAGCCTGTGCAGTTATTAAGCTAAAAGCTGTATGTAAGCTGACAAAGGATAAACTCTGGCTACTAATCTCTGAACTTGGCTAAATTTCTGCTGTCTGTTAGATGACTAATAAGATAATCATTGCTAAGTTATTAGGCCAAACCATATCTACTGATATGTAACTGTACATAATTGATTAATATGTCTGAAAAAGTACGGTTAATCTCAGTTAACGGGCTTTTCGCTGTTCAGATTGGAATAACCTATTTAACTAGTATAGAGTGGTTCGCCTAAATAAAAGTATTAGGTTAGTGTAACCACGTGTAAATGCTGAGGAAGCTTTAATGAAATCGATTTATAAATATTCACTAGTGGCCTTGGCCGTTGTTGGTTTAACAGCTTGTAATCAAGAGCAAGAGGCTGTTGCGGCTACCGCTCCAGTTGAGTTGAAAACTGAAGCTCAAAAAGAGGCATACAGTGTTGGTGCGTCAATCGGTACCTACATGGCTGGCCACATTAAAGAGCAAGAAGAGCTTGGTTTAAAAGTTGATAGAGAACTTATCGTTACTGGTTTTAGCGAAGGTCTAAACAGCGAGCTAAAACTGACTCAAGAAGAGATGCAAACTATTTTGCAAACTCTTGATGAAAAGCTAAATGAAAAGCGTCAAGCACAAGCTGCATTACTAGCAGAAAAAGCATCAGCTGAAAGCAAAGCTTTCCTAGACGCTAACAAAGCTAAAGAAGGTGTTGTAACAACTGATTCTGGTTTACAGTACGAAGTGATCACTGAAGGTACAGGTGACAAGCCAGTAGCTGAAGACACAGTTAAAGTTCACTATGTTGGTACGCTAACTGATGGTACTGAGTTTGATAGCTCTGTAGCTCGTGGCGAGCCAGCAACTTTCCCACTAAACCGCGTAATTCCTGGTTGGACTGAAGGCGTACAGCTAATGTCAGTGGGTTCTAAGTACAAGTTTGTTATCCCAGCTGAACTTGCATATGGCGATCGCGATACAGGTACTATCCCTGCAAATTCAACGCTAGTATTTGAAGTTGAACTACTAGACATCGAAAAAGCTGGCGCTGCTGAAGCGGCTCACGCTCACTAATCATTGCCGCTGACATTGTAAAATGTTGGCCTGATAATGATGAATAAGAAGGACGCATTAAGCGTCCTTTTTTATTTGCATAAAGAACACATCAATAGACGTACTAATAGGTTAAAATGATCTCTGAAAGAGATTTTAATTTTGAGCTGGATATGGAATACGAATTTTTACGCAACACCATCACAGATACGGTTTTCGCGCGTTTTAGTATGGACCACGAAGCGTTAGGCTTTTGGTTGTCGGAAGAGCTTGCTGATAATAGCGAACTATTTGAACAGATCTGTCAGCAAATTGAACGCTTACAAGGCGGTCAAGGCAATGAGTGGCGTTTAGTGGGTAAGGCTATCTCGTTGGAGCTAGATAGCGAACAGGCGCGAGTTTTTGCTAATGATATTGAAGATAACGAAGACCAAGAGCTTGATGAATCGATGTCTTTTTATGATGGTGAGTCTGAAGCGTTTTGCGGTTTAGAAGATTTCCATGAAGTGATATTAAGCTGGCGTCGTTTTATCGACGAAAAATGATTGCCGATCTTCAGATTTATTTATGCACAAAAAAGGCAGCGATGAGCTGCCTTTAATTTTATCTAGCGTTTACTGGTTTAAGTAACGAACTGCCATTTCTGTGCGTGATTTAGCGTTGGCTTTACGCAGTAAGTTTTTCACATGCACCTTTACTGTGCCTTCGCTGATATGCAGCTGTTCAGCCACGATACGATTACTTTGTCCTTCAGCTAAATGCTGCAAGATCTCGAGCTCTCTTGGGGTTAAGTTTTCGATCCACTCTTGCTCATTTACAGAGCTGTTAAGCTCGGATAAATACTCTTGTACTGTGTCGCTAATAACGCGGTGACCAAGCATGGTTTTTTTGAGCATATCGAGTAACAGATCTGGCTCAGTATCTTTAAGAAGGTAGCCGTCTGCACCTGCGCGTACTAAACGAATAACATCTTGCTTAGCATCGGAAACGGTCAAAATAACAATGCGAGAAGTGACGCCTTCTTGCCTAAGAGCATTAAGCGTATCTAACCCTGTCATGCCCTTCATATTAAGGTCGAGCAATATAATGTCTGGTTCGCTCTCGCTGACTGCAGACATAGCGTCTAATCCAGATCCTGCTTCACCAAAAAGAGTAAAGTCTGAATCAGAGGTCACTAGCTGACAGATCCCGCGACGAAGTAGTGGATGATCGTCGATCACCAACACTGAATAGGGTTTTCCCATTTTACTGCCTCCTGCTGAGGAAAGAGCGTCTGTAAATCAGACGAACTAAACAATTATATTTGTGCTTTAAACTAAATAATATCCCGGAAACTGGCAGTGGTTAAGGCTGCGCAGGCTCTTGTTCGGGAGGGAAAGTAAGAGTTACTGTGGCCCCGCCTTTATTATTTGAGCCAAAGTCTACCACACCCGATAGTCGACTGGCGCGTTCATGCATAATACCAAGACCAAAATGTTGGTCTCTTTCTTGTAACGCATCAATGCCGATGCCGTCATCGCTTATGCTAATAATAACCTTTTCATTAGACACCTTTTGACAGCTAATATGAATATGTTTTGCACTTGCGTGCTTAATGGCATTTAAGGTGGCTTCACGTGTGAGCTGCAAAATATGGATATGCTGGTGTGCGCCGAGCAATTGCGGCGGTAACTTATAATCTAGAGTAATGTTGGCATTTGACTGACCACGTAATTGCTCAATCATCCCTTCGATGGCGTGACCAAGGTTAGGATCTTTAATGGTTAAGCGGAAGGTCGATAAAAGCTCCCTAAGCTGCACGTACGCAGTGGTTACTCCCTCATTAATCTCTTGTAACTGTTCGGCAGCTCTTGGGCTCTTAGACGTCTTGTCGAGTTCCTTTGAAAGTAAGTTAACTTGGATCTTTAAAAACGATAACAGCTGACCTAAAGAGTCGTGCAATTCTCTGGCGATAACCCCGCGCTCCTCCATTAATGCTAACTGCTGCCGTTGTTCACCCGCGTTATAAATAAGCATAGAGCGAGCGAGCATGATGGCGAAGTTATTAATTAGCTGACTTGAGAATGGGACTGCCGAGTTCACCTCAATATAACCTAGATTATTTTGCTCAAATTTTAGAGGGAATTGAATGGTGTTATCGCTACCATGTGGCCATTCATCTTGGTCTCCGGCTGTAATGATATCGGCAACTTCACCATCTTCGACCATCACTAAACGCAGATGCACGTCTTTTTCATGTAGCTGCAGAGCATCTAGGGCCTGTGACAATGTGCTTTTGTTTAGCTTACTCGAGTGCAGCATTAGCAAGCTGTCGTATAACAGGGTCAACTCGTCGTTGGCGCGAGTGAGGGCAACCGTTTTTTCTTGTACTTGATCTTCGAGCCCTTGGTAAACAGTCGCTAGCTTTTTCACTGTTGAGTCTAGAGCGCTGCTGAGCGCACTCAGTTCTAGGTACTCTGTTTGAGGCATCTCAACATTGAAGTTTCCTTGCGAAATTGTATCAGCCGTTTGCATCAATTGTTGCAAAGGCTTAACAACTTTGCGTTTAGCGATACGCACTACAAAAAAGGCAATAAGCAACATTAACCCTAAGCCAACAATTTGGCTAAGCGCTAATATTTTTAGTTTCAACGCGGCATATTGCTCGGTCTCGAGAACGAACAGATCAATTGTATCGACAAAATCTTTTAATGCTGCGGCATACAATCGAGATTCTTCGGTTTCAATGTAATAGCGCATGACTTGCCATTTATCGATGACCGTTAGGTACTTATCTTTTAAATCTTGTGGTGTGTACCAAGTTAGAGAACGTTTAAGTGCTTGAGAATGTAGTGTATTTTCAAATTCGACAATTTTTTTTGCTGCTTCTTCGCTGCCTGAATTGGCATAAAACATTAGTCGATAACTCTGCATTCTTAATGAACCTGATGCGTTGATCGCACGGGCATCACCTAAACTATAAGAAAGGTTGATAATGGCAAAAATCGCGAGGCCACTAGAAAGTAAAATCAGCGTTAACATGAAGCCCCAAATCGCTGTCGTGAGTCTACCTTTTTTCATCTAAAAAAATCTCGTAATGGGCATTTATGTGCTATTAATTTATAGCTGTTTTACATTAGTGGTTACTTGATTACGTTAACAAATACATAAAAGTGTGAGCAACACCACGTTTACAATTTGATCTAACGCAAACTTCACTCCGGATACCCCATAAGGGGTATGTTTTTGTTAAATGGAAGTGATTAACTTCGGCCTTGGAATAGGTGGGACTATATAAAGATTATAAAAGTAACATGGAGATGAGATGGTGAAAACATTAACTAAAAAGACTTTTGCACTAAGTGCAATCGTTGCTGCGAGCTTAATTGCTGGTAGCGCATTTGCAAGCGATAAAACTGAACCTCGTAACGAAGTTTATAAGGATAAGTTTTCAAAGCAGTATAACAGTTGGCATGACACGTCTGAAAGCGTTGAGATTATCGATGCGCTAGAGCAAGACCCTAACCTAGTGATTTTATGGGCTGGTTACGGTTTCGCTAAAGACTACAACAAAGCGCGTGGTCACATTTACGCAGTAACCGACTTACGTAATACATTACGTACTGGCGCACCAAAAACTGCTGAAGATGGCCCAATGCCAATGGCATGTTGGTCTTGTAAGAGCCCAGACGTACCTCGTATGATTGAAGAGCAAGGTGAAGACGGTTACTTCAAAGGTAAGTGGGCTAAAGGTGGTCCAGAAATCGTTAACTCTATCGGTTGTTCTGACTGTCACGAAAAAGGTAAGTCTAAGCTACGTATCTCTCGCCCATACGCTGAGCGCGCAATGGAAGCGATTGGCACACCATTCGAGGATGCTTCTCGTAAAGACAAGCAATCTATGGTTTGTGGTCAGTGTCACGTAGAGTACTACTTTGAAAAAACTGCTGATAAAAAAGGTTTTGTTAAGTTCCCATGGGACAAGGGCACAACTGTTGAAGATATGGAAGCATACTATGATGCTATCGAATTCGCAGATTGGACTCACGCTATCTCTAAAACGCCAATGCTAAAAGCTCAGCACCCAGGTTATGAAACTTGGCAGCTAGGTATGCACGGTAAGAACAATGTAAGTTGTACTGACTGTCACATGCCTAAGGTGAAAAACGCTGAAGGCCGTAAGTTTACCGATCACAAAGTGGGTAACCCATTTGATCGTTTCGAAGAAACTTGTGGTACTTGTCATGATCAAAGCAAAGAGTTCATGGTTAACCTAGATAACGAGCGTAAAGCTAAGGTTAAGCAGATCCAACTACAAGCTGAAGAGCAATTAGTTAGAGCTCACTTCGAAGCTGGTGCTGCTTGGAAAGCTGGTGCGACTGAAGCTGAAATGAAGCCAATCCTAACAGATATCCGTCACGGTCAATGGCGCTGGGATTATGCAATCGCTTCTCACGGTGTTGCATCTCACGCTCCAGATGAAGCGTTACGTGTACTAGGCACTGCACTAAACAAGGCTGCTGATGCTCGCGTTAAGTTAGCTCAACTACTTGCTAAGAAAGGTGTACCTCAGCCAGTTGCACTTCCAGATATCTCTACTAAAGCTAAAGCGCAAGCGGCTCTTGGTATGGATATGGATAAGATGAATGCTGATAAAGCAGAATTCAAGAAAACTATTCTACCTAAGTGGGATGCTGAAGCTAAAGAGCGTGAAGCAACTTACAAGTAAGTTTAGTTAAACACTTTGAATTAATATAAGTATTTGATGTAAAAGCCCTCATTTGAGGGCTTTTTTGTTTTCAGTCCTAAACCACCAACTTAAATAGGTGGTTATCATCAATGTTGTTCATTATTTAATTAGTTTTAACAGAGCTTTAAAGCGATCGCCCTGTGCATGATGTTGTAATTCAAATAGCAGGGTTTCTACGTTGGTTTGTATTGCACCGTAAGACTGCATCATTTCAATACCACTGATTTTATTCGCAAGCTCCCGCGAAGACACAGCATCAATAACAAGGTGAGCTTGAAAGCCATTGTCTAGTAAGTCACGACAGGTTTGATATACACATACATGAGTTTCAATCCCTGCCAAAATTATTTGCTTTCGGCCCAGTTGAGTTAGCTGTTGCTGTAATTCATAGGCTTGCCAGCCACTAAAGTGATGTTTACTGATAGGGGCAAATGGTTTGATGGCGTTGGCGATATTTGAGCTAGTGGCACCAAGTTTATCGGGTAGCTGCTCTAAACATAGAACTGGTATATCAAAAAGTTGTACGCCTTTAATCAGTGTTTCTAAGTTTTGATGTAGCTGCTCGCTTTGTTCAACTACACGCGCCAATTGACCTTGTACATCAACCACTAGTAATACACATTGTTCTGCTTTGAGCATGTTCATTTCCTCATTGGCATATAGGCACGGCTTGTTTTTAAGCTGATTGTAATAGTACAGCCTTACTATCTGCCTCCAATTGGCGATAAGTCTAACGACTGAGCTACCGATGCTTTACAACAGTGCATTTGAGTAACCTACGCACATCATTGGTGCATAAATAGTCAGTGGATAAAGTCGAGATCTATTTAGTCACTTGATTATTATGGTTTTTATATTTTGGCCTAATGCTTGAATTGTATTTAACAAACAAGAAATGCAATTTGGGAGAGAGTCATGAAACTGGTTAGTGCAATTATAAAACCATTTAAATTAGATGATGTACGCGAAGCCATTGCGGGTGTTGGCATAGAAGGTATGACGGTTACTGAAGTGAAAGGCTTTGGTCGTCAAAAGGGGCATACTGAGCTCTATCGTGGTGCAGAATATCAAGTCGACTTTCTCCCTAAAGTTAAGCTGGAGATAGCCATAAAAACTGAGCGATTAGAGCTGCTACTAGAAGCAATTACAGGCGCTGCTCGCACAGGAAAAATTGGTGACGGTAAAATTTTTATTACCGATCTTGAGCAAGCCATTCGAATTCGAACTGGTGAATTCGATAACGACGCACTTTAAAAGGGGACAAGCAAATGGATGATTTAGCCAAGTTGGGATTAACAGTAACTGAGTTACGCTTTGCCCTAGATACTTTCTATTTTTTAATTTCTGGAGCCTTAGTTATGTGGATGGCGGCAGGTTTTGCCATGCTTGAAGCAGGGCTTGTACGTTCTAAAAACACCACTGAAATTTTGACCAAAAACGTGTGTTTGTATTCTATCGCTTGTGTGATGTATCTAATTGTTGGTTACAACATTATGTATGTTGATAGTGCTGAAGGCGGCTGGCTGCCATCATTTGGTAGTTTAATTGGCTCGCAAGATGCTGATGCCGACCATGCTTTAGAGTCTGATTTCTTCTTCCAGGTTGTGTTTGTGGCAACAGCAATGTCTATTGTGTCTGGAGCGGTTGCTGAGCGCATGAAGCTATGGGCGTTTTTAATTTTCTCAGTGTTTATGACTGCCATTATTTATCCAGTGGAAGGTTATTGGACATGGGGCGGCGGGTTTTTAGCTAAAGCAGGTTTTGTCGACTTTGCTGGTAGTGGCATTGTGCATATGGCCGGCGCTGCTGCGGCGATTTCTGGTGTGCTGCTATTAGGTGCTCGAAAAGGTAAGTATGGTGCAAATGGTCAGGTGAATCCTATTCCGGGTTCAAACTTACCTATGGCAACTTTAGGTATGTTTATTCTTTGGATGGGCTGGTTCGGCTTTAACGGTGGTTCACAGCTGTTGGTGTCAGATGCTGAAAACGCCAGCGCTGTTGCTAAGATTTTTGTTAATACTAACTCTGCTGCCGCTTTTGGTGCTTTATCAGCATTAATCGTTTGCCGTTTGATTTGGGGCAAAGCTGATTTGACGATGATCTTAAACGGTGCATTAGCAGGCTTGGTGGCAATTACTGCGGATCCATTATCACCTTCATTAGCCATGGCCGGTGTAATTGGTATAGTGGCTGGTGGGCTGGTTGTATTTTCAATTGTGGCATTTGATAGAGTGAAAATTGATGATCCTGTAGGTGCTATTTCGGTGCACGGCGTAGCAGGTTTACTTGGTTTAGTGTTGGTGCCTTTATCTAATCCTGAGGCGACATTGATTACCCAGCTATATGGCGCAGCAGTCATTTTTGCTTGGGTGTTTTCTGCATCGACAGTTGTTTGGTTGGCACTTAAACTCACTATGGGAATTCGTGTTACAGAAGAGGAAGAGTATAACGGTATGGACGCATCGGATTGTGGTATTGATGCTTACCCTGAGTTTGTATCGATTAAAAGCTCGAGTTAACTCAATCTATTTGCATTGACAATGCTAAATATTAAAACAGAGCTTTGGCTCTGTTTTTTTTATGACTATTGCTCGGGAATTGTTGTTTTTAAGTAAGTACTTGTAGGTAATAATCTGTAATTAAAATTGTGTTAATTGGTAAATCTTTATACGGGTTGTAGTCGATTTACGCTAAAGTAGCGCTAACTAGGTAAAACGAGGAGCGATTATGCATTGGGTTATACAAGCAGTTAAAGTGTGCATGTATAAGTTGCGGCTTGTTAGTTCATTTAGCCTTGGAGCGCTACTTTGCCTAGTATCGATTACGAGTGCATCCGCTGGGCAGGTGGTCGTAAGAAAGTCGAGTGAACCATTTGATGCTTTTGCGGTGCGAGATGAAGTGCAGCGTAAACATCAGTGGCAAGAAGCGCTGCGTTATCAGCAACAGTTGCAAATTTTACAAAGCTTGCCTATTGGATGTTTAGCGGTTGTGGCTCCTTATCAGCACTTTGCTTGCCAAGGTTTGTATTACCGACCTTATCAGTACCAAAATCAGCAGCTTTATATTCAAATTGACCCTCCAAGCAAAACTGACACACCTTAGCCATTCTTGCTTAAGTAAATCGAGCGCTGTATTAGCCAGATAAAGTATCAATTGAGCTAGTATTCTAGATTGAATATAGATTGCTAGCTGTTGTTTCTTACTGCTAACCCATCTCTTTGTAATTTATTCTTTATTACTTGCTCTTTATTATTTATCGGGGACTCGCATTTACTGGTTTAATTGCAGGCTATACATTTTAGTCGCTGGTTTTTTGTGCTTTTTTCATCCAGATTCATATTAATGACATATGCTTAATGTATAGAGCCTTTGTGTTGAGTGTGCGATGAAACGACCCATTTTGCTTCTTTTCGGATTAATTACTTGTCTACTTTTTGGTTGTGCCAGCCAACAGAGTAAGCCTAGTGTTGATTTAACCCCTTATTTCCATGATTCACATTTCACGCCGGTTTCCTCGTTAGCAAGTCCAGAAGAGTTGTTTGAATTACCCCCTGAAGCAATTGCTGAGTTAAAGCGTGCGCAGCAACGCTCGAACAAATATCAACAACAATCTAAATCAATGGTGCATGAATGGCTTGCAAACTATATTAATGCTGATGATGGCGGCTTTAAGTATGCAGACAATGTGACTCGAACTGCGAGTGAAACCTTTAACGATCGCGAGGGTAACTGTTTGTCGTTAGTGGTATTAACTGCTGCGCTAGCTGAGGCTGTTGATGTAAAGGTTGAATTTCAAGACATTGGTATTCCGCCCATATGGGATAAGCAAGGTGGTTTCTACTTAGTCAATGGTCATATCAATTTAGTACTATTGCCTCAGGAAAAGGGCAATGTGTTTAATCTGTCTACTCGCTCAATTCAAATCGACTTTTTACCTGAACGTGCAATGCAGGGCTATAACAAACAAAGAGTTAATAAGTCGACAGTTATTTCAATGTTTTATAATAACTTAGCTGCGGAAGCATTAGTTGCTGGTGATTATGATAAGGCTTACAGCTTGCTAAAACTGGCGCTTAACGAGCAGAGCCATTTTCTGCCAGCGTTAAATACCTTAGCTGTGTTGTATCGTTATAAGGGGATGAACCGTGAGGCTGAGGCGCTCTATCGTTATGCGTTAACTGTAAGCCCAGAAGACATGAATGCCTTAAATAATTACGCGATTATGTTGGCAGCGCAAGATAGGCTAGAAGAGTGGGCTGATGTGCATAGAGTGCTAGAGCTCGCTCGTATACGTAACCCTTATTACTATTATGGTATGGCACAGCAGGCCTATTTAGATAGGCAGTATCAAGACGCGTTGGCTTGGTATAAGCGAGCCATTGCAAAGGCTGATTATCGCCATGAGTTTTACTTTGGTCTATCGCGTACCTATTGGGTTACTGGCGATGAAAAACGTGCTCAGCAAAATTTGCAAAAGGCCTTATCGCTAACTAAAGACGAACGTAATAAACAGCGTTATCAGTCAAAACTGCAGGCTATGCGCAGTCATTGATTTTTGCTGCTTAGCCATAATCCCTGCCACTCGATTTACCCTATCTATGATTAAAGCCGCTGCTTAAGGCTACTATTTTTCCGCCGCTATTTTAATGCAATCTTAGCTGCTTATTTGCCTATGGCTGTGTTGTTTTTTAGGTAGAAAGCTTAGTTGTGATTATAGGGGATGGGTCAATATTATAGCTAAGCCTAATTTGAGTCTTAGCAAAAGATTAAATGTGTTTTCAATAAGCTTAGCTAGCTTTGCAATGACATATTTATGCTAATTAGATGTTTTATCGAACTAAATGGTTAATCAGGTGAGAGTTTATTTCTATTTTGTGAAAGTTATTTTTATTTTAAACAATAGTTTAAAAATATTTAAGTGAAATAATAATAACTTGATTGCAATCTATGCTCATACTGGCTAAATTGACTGCAGTATCGCAATTGAGAGATCTGTATTCATAGGCTAGACGGAGCAAGTATTACCATGTATTACCAAAATGATGATGTTCGAATTAATAAAATTAAAGAGTTGTTACCTCCTATTGCGATTTTGGAGCGATTTCCTGCAACAGAGAACGCATCAGCGACCGTATTTAATGCCCGTGAAAGCATTCACAATATTTTAGCTAAAAAAGATGACCGCTTGTTGGTTGTTATCGGTCCATGCTCGATCCACGATCCTGTCGCTGCGCTCGAATACGGTAAGCGTTTAGTTGAACTAAGAGAGCGTTATAAAGATCAGTTAGAGATCGTTATGCGGGTTTATTTTGAGAAGCCACGTACAACCGTTGGCTGGAAAGGCTTAATCAACGATCCATATATGGATAATAGCTTTAAACTAAACGATGGCCTGCGCACTGCACGTAAACTATTGTTAGATTTAAATGATTTGGGACTACCCACCGCTGGTGAGTTTCTAGATATGATCACTCCTCAGTATGTTGCCGACTTAATGTGTTGGGGCGCGATTGGTGCGCGTACAACGGAGTCTCAAGTCCACCGTGAGCTAGCTTCAGGTCTATCAAGTCCAGTTGGTTTTAAAAATGGAACCGATGGCACAATTAAAGTGGCTATCGATGCAATAGGCGCGGCAAGCGCACCTCACCACTTCTTATCTGTGACTAAGTTTGGTCATTCAGCAATTGTTGAGACTAAAGGTAATCCTGATTGCCATATTATTTTACGTGGTGGTAAAGAGCCTAATTATAGCGCGGCGCATGTCAGTGATATTAAGCAGCAGCTTGAAAAAGCAAAACTTGCCAGTAATATTATGATCGATTTTAGCCATGCTAACAGCAGCAAGCAGTTTGAGCGTCAAATGTTGGTTGCTGATGATGTTGCAGCGCAAGTTGCAGCTGGTGAAGATGCTATTTTTGGAGTGATGGTTGAAAGTAATTTGATTGAAGGCCGCCAAGACCATATTCAAGGTCAGTCACTATGTTATGGCCAGAGTGTTACCGATGCCTGTATTGGCTGGAGCGATACTGAAAGCTTGTTGGCGACACTTAATCAAAGCATTACTCAACGTAGAGCGGGTGAATAAGTAAAAAGGAGGCTAAGGCCTCCTTTTTTAATTCGAATATTCAGCTGAGTGAACTATTTTCCTTCTTGCTCAAGCAAGTATTGGTTAGCTTTCGCTAAGCTACCAAAAGAAGCAATAAGATTGTTTTGTCCCTTTTCCTGAATTTCAGGATTTCCAGATTGGGTCATCATCCATATCCATGTTTGGATGAGTGGTAAGGGGGGATATTGTGGCTTGGATGAGTCAAGCATGTTTGCATCCTTTTGTAGTTAACTTGAAAAGCGTCATATCGACTCTTCTAACTTGTTCACTTTTAATTTTGTAGCGCAGAGAATATCAAATTCTTTTCTTTGGGTTAACAGTATTTACGCGACTTAGTACAAAATAGTCGAAAAGTGTGTAAACCGGCTCAGTTTCTGAGTTCGTCTGCCGCTATATTGAGCTTAAAATAGTACGATAGCATAGTCGCGAGCAAGTGTTTGTTAACTTTTTTGTTACACCTGTGGTAGCTATCTTTTAGCTGAGAATCGCTAAATTCTTGTCGTACAATAGAAATTCTAGTCTACATATTCAACTTATTTTGGAAGTAAAAATGCGCCCTTCATTATATTTCGATGGCCCGGTCGGTAAGCTTAATTGGCATGTGTTGCGTATGTTATGGCCGTATCTTATCGAGTTTAAGCAAAGGGTTGGGTTAGCGCTGTTGTGCTTGGTTGTAGCAAAAGTGGCCAGCGTGGGCTTGCCTTTTGTATTAAAGGCATTAGTTGATGGTTTATCTAATACTTCGACTGCGGAGCTTATATCGGTTCCAATCTCATTAGTCGTTGCTTATGGCTGTATTCGTTTACTTAATACATTGATCTCGGAAGTTCGAGATACTTTGTTTGGCCGAGTGACCGAACGAGCAATTCGTCGTCTAGGAATGGCTGTATTTGAACATCTACACCGATTAGATATGGCGTTTCATTTAGAGCGCCGCACTGGTGGCCTGTCTCGAGATATAGAGCGCGGCACCAGTGGTATGAGTTTCTTGATGCGCTTTATGGTGTTCAATATTGTGCCGACGATTTTAGAAATCGTATTGGTGGTAGGAATTTTATTTTACAACTATGGCTATAAGTTTGCGGGGGTAACCTTATTATCCGTGATAGCTTATGGAGCTTATTCGATAGTTGCTACCGAGTGGCGAACTGGCTACGTGCGCGATGCAGCAAAAGCCGACTCGGTTTCTAATACCCGAGCGATAGATAGCTTACTTAACTATGAAACGGTTAAGTATTTTAATAATGAGCAGTATGAGGCTAAGCAATATGATGTTGCGCTAGCCCACTGGGAAGATGCTAAGCGTAAAAACCGTTTATCTTTGTTTGCCTTAAACGCAGGTCAAGCTTGTATTATCTCGGTTGCTATGACACTTATGCTGGGGATGGCGGCATATGATGTGACCCAAGGTGTGATGACGATTGGTGACTTTGTGTTGATCAATGCGTTTATGATGCAGCTGTTTATTCCGCTTAATTTCCTTGGCTTTGTTTATCGAGAGATCCGTGGTGCATTTGCCAATATTGAACGTATGTTCGATTTATTAGATAAAGTACCACTGATTAATGATCAGCAAGATGCGCATAACCAAGCGTTAATTCAAGGACGTGTGTCATTTGAGCATGTTGGCTTTCGTTATGATTCTCGTACGATATTAGATGATGTGAGTTTTACCATTGAACCGGGCGAGAAAGTGGCGATTGTTGGTGACAGTGGGGCAGGCAAATCAACCTTAGTTAAACTGCTGTTCCGTTTTTACGATGTGGTAGATGGCAAGATTATGATTGATGGTCACGATATTCGGCATGTGACGCAAGATGTTTTAAGGCAAGCTATCGCTATTGTTCCGCAAGATACAGTTTTATTTAACGATACTTTGATTGAGAATATTCGTTATGGTCGCCCGGAAGCGAGCTTAGATGAAATCAATGCTGCAATTAAAATGGCTCATTTGGGTAATTTTATCGCCAGTCTACCTGAGGGCGGCGACACTAAAGTGGGAGAACGCGGCTTAAAGTTATCAGGTGGTGAAAAGCAACGTGTTGCTATTGCTCGAGCTATTTTGAAAAAAGCACCAATTTTAGTGTTTGATGAGGCGACATCATCGTTAGATAGTCATTCAGAACAAGCTATTTTGTCTGCCTTAAAAGAGGTGGCAAAAGGTCATACTAGTTTGGTTATTGCCCACAGATTATCGACCGTAGTCGATGCTGACCGGATTATTGTGCTTAGCCAAGGAAAGGTTGTTGAATCAGGAAGTCACAATGATTTACTCGCTAAAAAGGGCTTTTATGCCAAGTTATGGCGAGTGCAACAAGAAGCTAGTGAATAGTTATTAAAGCTAGAGTTCAGCAAAGGTTCAGTTTCATATTGCTATAATCGCACATAAATTAACGGCAACGGATACTGAGAAGCTAACAATGAAAAATATACCGATACTTGCGCAAATTGAAGGCCAAGACAGTAAAGTGAATACTGATTGGTTAGCGATTATGGCTACGCTAAAAAAGCGCGGACTAGAAACTGACGAACTTGAAGTTGTATATTTTGAATTGCACGCAGGTATGCGTGTTACTACTCGAGGGCTGAGTTTGGCAAAAGCAATACCTGAGTCGCCGCAGGCTGGTCTTTTATATGAGCCAAAGTTTTCAGCTCGAGATTACGCAGGTATGCTCAGCGCTTAAAAGTCGAGTTTACCTAGTTTCCAGCCGTCACAAATAAGCTTTGTTTTTGTTGAGGAGGCTTTCATTGGCGTTAATCCGGTGATTTTGCCTTCTCTAAAACAGACATGCTCCCCTTCTATCACTGTCATTCGCTCGCAACTATTACAGCTATCAGACAAGGCTTTCGGTTTAGAGATCTGGTTTGAATTAGTCATCGAACTTCCTTAGCTATTGACCAAAATGAGATTGGCTTAAAACAACCTCAGCATTTGGTTTTATATCCAATTGATACAGTTCACCAAAAGTTGATTCACTGATCTTTTTGATAGTGGGGCCACCAAGTGCGCTAATTATCATAGGAAGAGTATTAGAGTGTCCAGCAATTAAGCTATTGCCTGGCTCTTTATTTACTAAAGCGACAATATTATTTACATGAGCAGTTAGCCCAGATTTAGTTGCTGCAATGGTCACATTAAGCGCTTTATCTTTGGCTATAGGCGCTAGGGTTAATTGGGTTCTTTGATAATCAGAGGCAATCAGCTGAGATAATTCAAGCTGCGATAACTGCTTAGCTAGTGCTTGCGATCTCGCTATTCCGGTCGGACTAAGCTTTGGATCTCGGTTATCAGATATATTCTTTTCGGCATGCCGAACTAACAACACGACTTTGGTTATATCGCTATTCTTATTAAGCGTGGGCTTGCTAACTGCGACTTGTGCGGCGAAAGAAAGATTGCCTAGCATGCTAACGGCAAGACAAGTACAAGCAAACAGTTTAATAAATGTTGGACTTATCAATTTCACGTAGGCTCCTCAATAGTGCCTTGTTGCTTTAACTTAGATTAAGCAACCGCAACAGTTTACACATAATAAAATCGGCAAGTCAGTAGATTAATGTTTCTGTTGCACAAATAAAAGCATATGCTTATTTATAGCTTTATCCTTAGGTAACGGCATGTTACAGATTGTGCATTGTTACATACAAAGCTTAGTTTGATATGTTGTTACAGACGCAATTGAGCTTGGAGTGCTATTAGACCAGGTTCGTACAATAGACTTAGGGGCATGCTATGTGGATAGAAGGACAGGTTGTATCTAGGCAAGATTGGAGCGATAAGCTCTTTTCTCTTCGAATAAAAGCCGATATTGGGGATTTCATTGCTGGTCAATTTATTAAGCTAAGCCAAGTTGTAGACGATAAAAGGATAGGACGAGCATATTCACTAGTTAACCCACCGGGGACTGACTACATTGAGATCTTGGCGGTTGCAGTAAACGATGGTCAGCTTTCTCCTAACCTGCAAGCGCTGGAAGTTGGTGATAGCATTGATGTTGCCACCAAAGCGACAGGTTTTATGACACTCGATGAACTCCCTAAAAATGAGCAAAAGGGTAAACATCTTTGGTTTATCGCTACTGGGACGGCTGTTGGCCCATTTATCTCGATGATGGCAACGAATGAACCATGGCAATCTTATGACAAAGTAATATTGGTTTACGGAGTGCGAGAAGTACAAGATCTTGCCTATCTACAGCTACTTAAACAGTTTGAAGTAGACCACCCTGAGCAATTCAAATTGGTGCTTTCAGTGACGAGAGAGCCTTTTGCTGACGCATTTAATCAAAGGATCCCTGAGTTGGTGGTTAATGGGGAGTTAGAGTCCAAAACCGGTATAAATATTAACTCAAGCGACTCACAAGTTATGTTGTGTGGTAATCCGGGTATGATTAGCGAGATGCAACAGCTGCTAACGGATAAGGGGCTAGTGAAAAACCTGCGCCGTGCACCTGGGCAAATCACAGTAGAGAAATATTGGTAACTAATGGAAGAGCTTAACCATGAAACTGTTTTATTCTGATGCATCGCCCTATGCCCGCTGTGTGCGTGTATTACTGCGTTACTATGGCGTAAATGATGTTGCCGAAGTCATTGTTGATCCTTTTGTGAATGATGCAGAATTCTTGCGTTGTAACCCGCTAGCTAAAGTCCCCTGTTTAAGCTTGAACGATGGCTCATCTTTATATGACAGCGAAGTGATAATGAAGTTTATCGACGCTAAATACGGCGACAGTAAGCTATTCGCTGGCCAATACAATGATTGGGCTAACCAGTGCCATTTTTCATTGTTAAAAGGCATGCTAGATAGCGCGGTGTCATTAAGACAAGAGCAGTTGCGTGAACAAGACGGTTTGCGCTCCGACTTTTGGGCAGCAAGGTTCGAGCAGGCACTGCTTAGGGGATTAAAGCAAGTGGAGCAGTTGGGACTTAGCCATTTTCAAGAGTTAACTGCCCAGCAAGTGATGCTGGTTTGTCTATTAGACTATCTTGATTTTCGTCATCCTCAATTGTCTTGGCGTAAGGTGGTGCCAGCACTATCACTATGGCACGGCAATATTGCACAAACCGAGTTATTCTTATCGACCTTACCTAAGCGCTAATATGGCTGATAACAAAGCGCTAAGATAATGTAAGTTAAGTATTTACTGATGCAATATAACTTGTTAGTGAAAGTGTTAAATCTGTGATAAAAACTTGCTGTTCAGTTAAGTTTTGATTACCATTTGTGCGACTGAGAATTATTATCAGTATCACTTAGTGATGCACCGAACGATATTTGAGGGAGAAACAAATGAAAATGGTAAAAAGTCTTGCTGTAATAGGGCTTGCTTGCTTTGCTTCAATTGCAAATGCGGCAGATAGTTTAACTGTATACTCCTATCGACAAGCTTTTCTAATTGACCCAATCTTAGCCGATTTCACCAAAGAAACGGGTATTAAGGTTGACGTTGTGTTTTCGAAAAAAGGCATTGCGGAGCGCATGATGCGCGAAGGTCGCTTATCTAAAGCTGATGTGGTGCTAACCTCTGATTTTTACCGTTTAATGGAACTCGTTGAAAAAGATCTGGTTACTCCTGCAGCCAGTGACACGTTACAACAAAATATCCCTGCAAAATATCGTTCTCCAGATGACGAGTGGTACGCGCTGACCATGCGCGTTCGTAATATCTACTCATCAAAAGATCGCCTAGGTAAGCTTGATATCAATTATGAAGATTTAGCTGACCCAAAATATAAAGGTAAGATTTGTACCCGTAGCGGTAAGCACCCATACAATGTTTCGCTAGTTGCTTCAATGATTGCCCATCATGGCGAGCAAGAAACTAAAACTTGGTTAGAGGGGTGGAAAGCTAACCTTGCGCGTAAACCACAAGGTAATGACAGAGCGCAGGTTAAAGCGGTTAGCGAAGGTCTTTGCGACTTAGCGATTGGTAACAGCTATTACTTAGGCAAAATGTTGCAAGATCCAAAGCAACAAGCTTGGGCTGATGCGATAGAAATTAACTTCCCTAACCAAGACAACCGTGGTTCACATATCAACGTTTCTGGTATGGCAATGGCAAAACATTCAAAGAACCAAGCTGCAGCGCTTAAGTTGATGGAGTTTTTATCAGGCGATAAAGCGCAGCAAACTTATGCTGAAGTTAACTTTGAATACCCTGTTAAGGTCGATGTTGCACCCTCTAAGCTAGTTGCTTCTTGGGGTGAGTTTAAAGCAGACGACTTGCCTATTTACAAGCTAGCAGAATATCACAGCGCTGCGATTAAATTGCTCGATGAAGTTAAATTTGATCTGTAACTTAGTGATAAAGTTGTTTAAGGTTGAGCTAACACGTTAGGCGTAGACTACGCCAAACTGGCTATAGGCTAGTAATATGTGGGCGCCAATGAAACACCTCATTGAACCTATCTTATGCTGATGGCAATAAGATAGGTTTTCTTGTTTCTAACAACGCATTGTTTCGTTTACTTAGGTAGTTAAATTATGGTTTTAGGCTTAGCCAAGGGCTGGTCTGTCACAGGTTATACGTTAGCATTACTGGTTATCACACCACTTATTGCACTTATTGGTCAGTCATTTATGCCTGATGAATCTGTGTTTCCCCACCTTTTTAATACCGTATTGCCTACCTATATTAGTAACAGTTTATGGCTGATGTTTTGGGTGGTGCTAGGCTCGCTAATTATCGCGATCCCTGCCGCTTGGCTGGTGGCTAAATGTGATTTTCCTGGTCGACGTGTTTTTCAATGGGCGTTATTACTTCCGTTAGCGATGCCAGCCTATGTTGTCGCTTATGTTTATACCGATTTACTTGATTATGCCGGTCCTGTGCAACGAAGCTTACGGGCATTTTTTGCTTGGCAATCGCCGCAAGATTATCATTTTCCTGAAGTTCGCTCGCTGGGTGGCGCTGCAATTATGTTAGCGCTGGTGTTATTTCCCTATATTTACCTACTAGCAAGAACCGCCTTTATGGAGCAGTCAGCCAGCTTAACCCAGGCGACTCGAGTGATGGGTTGTGGCCCTTGGAAAAGCTTTTGGCGTTTAAGCCTGCCTATGGCGCGGCCAGCATTTGCTGTCGGCGCAGCGTTAGTTGCTATGGAAACTGCCGCTGACTTTGCTACCGTTAGCTATTTTGCTGTGCCCACATTAACCACGGCGGTATACGATACTTGGTTTGAATACGGCAGTTTGACGGCAGCAGCTAAGCTATCAACCATTATGTTGTTGGTGATTTTTGCCATGGTGGGCTTTGAACGATTTGCCCGTCGCAAGCAAAAGTTATTTCAAAAACAATCAACTCCCGGTGAGCTGGATATCTACCCTTTAAAAGGTGCCAAGGCTATGCTGGCTTTGGGTTATTGCAGTACCTTGCTGTTGTTGGCCTTTTTACTGCCTTTTATCATTTTATTGCAATACGCTTACGGCTATTTCGCTGAAAGCTGGAATGAAGAGTTTTTTGAATACAGTTTTAATAGTCTGTGGATAGCCTTGGTGGCGAGTGTTATTTGTGTTGCTATCGGTATTTTGTTGATGTTTATTCGCCGCATTAGCCCGCGGCGAGCAGATATTTTGCCTTCACGGTTAGCGTCAACGGGTTACGCATTGCCCGGTACTGTGTTGGCAATAGGTATATTAGTGCCTTTTACCGTAATTGATTTCGCGATTGACGACATCGCTGTTTACTTTGGTGTTCAGGGACCCGGTTTAATCTTTACTGGAAGCAGTTTTATTATTGTGTGTGCATTCTGCATTCGCTTTGCGGCAATAGCCATTGGCAGTATCGAAAATAGCTATAAACGCATTTCGCCATCGCTTGATATGGCCGGTATAACCATGGGGTTAAAGCCGGTGAACTTGTTGCGTTTAGTGCATATTCCTCTGCTTCGAAAAGGTATCTTTGCTGGGTTATTGTTAGTCTTCATCGAATGCATGAAAGAGTTACCCGCAGCCTTATTACTCAGGCCTATAGGCTTTGAAAATTTAGCGACTTATGTATATCAGTTTGTATCGGATGAGCAACTTGAGCACGGGGCGTTAGCTGCAATTGTTATTGTGCTAGTTGGCCTAATTCCGCTTATCTATCTGAATCGTTCCTTGGAGCAAGATAATTAATATGGCGACATTAGCAATACAACAAGTGTTTAGTGACTACCAAGGGCAAGTGATTTTAAAAGGCTTAGATCTTACTGTTGAGAAGGGCGAAATCGTGGCTCTGCTAGGCCCAAGTGGTTGTGGTAAGACAACCTTACTACGGGCTATTGCAGGTTTACAGGCTATCAGTCAAGGCTCAATTACTATCAATAATAGAGTCGTTGCCGATAAGGATCAGTTTATTGCCAGTGAGAAGCGTGGTGTCGGGATGATTTTTCAAGATTATGCGTTATTTCCGCATCTTACTGTTGCCAAAAATATTTTATTTGGCGTGCAAACTCGCAATAAAAAGCTACGTAAAGCCCGATTAGAAGAGATGCTTGCCCTTGTTAAGTTAGAGGGGTTAGCTAAGCGTTATCCTCACGAGTTATCAGGTGGCCAGCAGCAAAGGGTATCGATTGCCCGAGCGTTGGCTTATGAGCCTGAAGTGCTATTGCTTGATGAGCCATTTTCGAATATCGATGCCAAAGTACGCCGTGAAATGATGCTTGAAATCCGTGAGATTTTAAAAAAGCATAATGTCAGTGCTGTATTTGTGACACACAGTAAAGACGAAGCGTTTGTATTTGCTGACAAGCTGGCGCTGTTTAATGAGGGGCGTATTGTACAGTGTGGCGATGCGGAGAGCCTTTATTCGGCACCGTCAGACAAATATGTAGCAGACTTTCTGGGTACTGGTAATTATTTAACCGCTAAAGTGATTAATGAGCATCAAATTGAAACGTTAATCGGTGAACTTAAAAGTGCAAGTTCGCTAGGTTTTGAGATTGGCACAGAGTGTGAGGTGCTATTAAGGCCGCAGCATTTACAATTAACTGCTGAAACGTCTGGTACGGGTGAGATCCTTGAGCGGCGTTTTCTAGGCAATATCTGCCAATATCAAGTAAAAGTGAATGATAGCATATTGGAGATCCACAGTACTGAGTTAGGTTTTAGCTTGGGACAGCGTGTGGCTATTGCTTATCAAAGTCAGCAGTTGGTTCTATTGTAGTTATAGAGATTTACTATTCCATTTGATGTTATTGAAACCGGGCGTACAGTGATAGCGGCTTTAATGATTAAGATGGTATGCGAGTTTTTATAAATAGTTGAGCAACAAAGTGTGACTTAGGTTGTGTTGGTTACGGCTGAAAAGTGTGCCGTATCTAACAAATATTTTTAATTCTAGTTATTGTGCGTCAGTTAATGATATTAATGGCTAAAGTTGTACATAATGTTGCCGAAATTAAATTCAGCAAAAGGGTTACATATAATAATGGATAGTCAGGTTATGCCTCGTGAACAGCTTGGAGTATGTGCAGAAGGAAACTTGCACAGTGTCTATTTAATGTTTAATGCAAATGAAAATATCGAGTCTGATATGCGTCCATGTGTGGCAAATATTGCTCAGTATATTTTTGAATTAGCAGATCAGTATTCTGATAGCGCATTTAATGGTTTTGTTGCCATTGGCGCGAATTACTGGGACACACTATACCCAAACGCAAGACCTAGTCAGCTAAAACCATTTCCAGCAATGAATAAAGGTACTCGTGATGCGCCAGCTATCGAATACGATTTGTTTGTGCATATACGTTGTGACCGTTTTGACATTTTGCATTTGGTTGCTAATGAAGTGAACCAAATGTTTGAAGGCTTGGTTGAGCTAGTGGATGAAGAGCGTGGCTTTAGATTTTTAGATGCGCGCGACCTTACTGGCTTTGTTGACGGCACCGAAAATCCAAAAGGCCGCAGTCGCCAAGAAGTTGCACTCGTCGCTGAAGAAGATCTTCAGTTTAAAGGTGGCAGCTATATCCATGTTCAAAAGTTTGCACATAATTTGAGTAAGTGGAATCGCTTACCAGTTAAGAAGCAGGAAGATGTTATTGGCCGTACTAAGGTTGATAATATTGAATATGCTTCGCAAGATAAGCCTTTAACTAGCCACATTAAACGCGTAAATCTTAAAGATAGCGAAGGTAAGTCGATGGAGATCCTTCGCCAGAGCATGCCATATGGTTCAGTGAAAGAGCAGGGGTTAATGTTTATCTCTACTTGCCGTAATTCGGTGAATTTTGAAAAGATGCTTGAGAGCATGGTGTATGGTGACAGTGAAGGTAATCACGACCATTTGATGCACTTTACTCAAGCATTAACCGGTTCATCATTCTTTGCTCCGTCATTAGACTTTATGATCAAAGCAGAATAATAGTTTTAGCGAGTAAATACATAAATCAAAAAACGCACCTTAGGTGCGTTTTTTTGTGGCTGAATATTATACCAATTAGTATAAGAATTTGATCCACTCAGAGCGTTTTTAACAAACTCATTCAAGGCCGCTAAATTCTCACTGAGCGAGCATATGTTTATTCTGATTGGTATTATTTAGTCGGCATGTCATCTTTGTCCCAGTAGTTTGTCGGTCTACGGGCATAAATCTCATTGACTGATTTAACCAGAACTTTGTTATTTTCAGGGTAAACCACAACGTCGTGAATATCTCTATTGCCAACAACGATAAAAATAAAGTCGTTTTCGCTATGGTTAAATAGCTTATGGGCTATACCTGTATCGGCATTGAAACAGATATATTGGCCTTGGCTGAATATATGAGGTTCACCGTCGATATACAAAGTGGCTTCACCTTGCATAGCATAAATATGTTCTTCTTCTTTAGTGTGATAATGGGCAACTGCTGAAGACTTTCCTGGTGGTAAGCGCTCCATAGTTACACCAATTTTTTCACCACCGGCCATATCACCAAGATGTTTTTGATCGCTGGCGTATTCGTCTTCGTGTTGCCACGATTCCCAGCATAGATCATTGATATTTATTATTTTACTCTTATGCATTAGTCACCCTCAGCTTACAAAACTGTCATAAAGGATTATAACGATAATTGCTCAAGAGAGAAGACACTATTCAATATATTGTATAAAACAACCTTTGAAGAGGGCTGTCACTCGGCTAGAAAATGATTGGCTATAGAATACAGTTGCGATTCGCCAAGTCAGTTTAGGCGAGCGTATTAGCATTACCGGCAGTTATGTTTGGGGAATCTGCTCAGATCGCAGAGTGGATAATATTAAAAGCTAAGCTGATTTAGCATGATAGTGCGTAAAAGTTAGATTTGTGGCAAGGATAGTCAGTTGAGTTGGGTTATTAGAGCAGGGCAGGAATGAGCTGTTTGGAGATTGAGCTGTTAAAGCTGAATTTAACAAAACTTAATGCCATACATCTCTGTATGGCATTAAGTTTATTAATATTTTTACGTGTTTTTACCGCAGGTATTGTAATTATAGCGTGACACTTAGTCAGCGTAATTAAACAATGACTTTACGGTTTCTAGTGTGTCTTCAACATTATGAATACTAGATGGGCAGATGAAGATGGTATCGTCACCAGCAATTGTGCCCAAAATGCCTTCAGGTTTACCTATTGAGTCAAGTAAACGCGCAATTAGCTGCGCCGCGCCCGGACTGGTTCTAACCACGATCATAGCTTGGTTGTGGTCAACGTCTAGAACGAGGTTTTTAAGCGGGCTACCAGCGGTAGGAACACCGAGCTCGGCCGGCAAGCAGTAAACCATCTCTTGCTTAGCGTTACGAGTACGAACGGCGCCGAACTTGCTTAGCATACGAGAAACTTTAGATTGGTTAATGTTGCCAAAGCCCTCAGCTTGTAGAGCGGTGACAATTTCACTTTGAGAGCCAAATCGCTCTTCTTTTAAAATAGATTTGAAGGTCTTAACTAAATCATCTTGATTTTTACTTGCTTGCATATTTTTTTATTCTTTATTCAATAAGATCTGCTTCATGATGATTATTTTAGCAATTCTTGTCAAATAATATTCGTTTTAATGAATAAAAATTCACTGGCAGAGCCAATAGACGATAACTGCCTATTTAAGTTAGAATGATTATTCTAATTTTTGTCATTCTAATCTATCTCGTCAAATTGCCCGTAAGTCTCATTCCTGCCCGCTTCGCGAGTTAACCCTTTTATATTAGTGTTCTAGATTATACGGAACACGACTAAGGGATAATTGAAATTTAATTGTGAATCCAGTACTGTTGCGGCATTAGAAAAATAGATCTAAATCACAAAAATCCGAGAATTGACGGAGATAACTATGAAAGTTGCTGTACTTGGAGCTGCTGGCGGCATTGGCCAGGCACTTGCCCTACTGTTAAAAACACAATTACCTGCGGGTTCTACTTTGTCGCTTTATGATATCGCTCCAGTTACTCCTGGTGTTGCGGTTGATTTGAGCCACATCCCAACTGCGGTTGACGTGAAAGGTTTTGCTGGTGAAGATCCAACTCCTGCACTAGAAGGTGCTGACGTGGTTCTTATCTCTGCAGGTGTTGCGCGTAAACCTGGCATGGATCGCTCAGATCTATTCAATATCAACGCAGGTATTGTGCGTAACCTAGTTGAAAAGTGTGCGACTACTTGTCCGAAAGCACTTATCGGTATTATTACTAATCCAGTAAATACTACGGTTGCTATTGCGGCAGAAGTATTGAAAAAGGCTGGTGTTTACGACAAAAACCGTTTATTCGGTGTGACAACTCTTGATGTTATCCGTTCAGAAACTTTTGTTGCTGAAGCTAAAGGCTTAAACGTTGCTGACGTAAAAGTGCCTGTAATCGGTGGTCATAGTGGTGTAACTATTCTTCCACTACTTTCTCAAGTTGAAGGCGTAAACTTTACTGAAGCAGAAGTAGCTGCATTAACTACACGTATTCAGAATGCGGGTACTGAAGTTGTTGAAGCTAAAGCCGGTGGCGGTAGCGCAACACTGTCTATGGGTCAAGCAGCATGTCGTTTCGGTCTATCACTTGTTCGTGGTCTACAGGGCGAAGCAAATGTTGTTGAATGCGCATATGTCGATGGTGGCAGTGAGCATGCAGAGTTCTTCGCACAACCTGTTGTACTAGGTAAGAACGGTGTTGAAGAAGTGCTAGCTTATGGCGAAGTCAGTGCATTTGAAGCTAATGCTCGCGATGCAATGCTTGATACATTACAAGCTGATATCCAGCTAGGTATCGATTTCGTGAAATAAGCAGTTTATCAAATTAAAAAAGGGAGCCTTGAGGCTCCCTTTTTGTTTTTAAGCTAGCGAGTTAAATCGCGCAATTAATTGCTACGCTGAGTCGCAATCATAGCCAGTGAGATTAGTGCGGTCTTGTAATCTGAATCTGGAATGATAGAAAGTGCCGCGATGGCTTTTTCTGACTCTTCGATTGCACGTTGCTCAGTATATTCAAGCGCACCACAATTTTTAAGGGCAGCTAGAATCGTTTCGATATGCTCGGTACCGTCACCTTTCTCAATCGCTTCACGGATTAGTGCTTTTTCAGTATCGCTACCATTTGCCATAGCGAAAATGAGCGGTAGAGTTGGTTTGCCTTCTGCAAGGTCATCACCAATATTTTTACCAAGCTCTTCAGTGTCAGCGGTGTAGTCAAGTAAGTCGTCAGTTAATTGGAACGCTGTACCTAAATACTTACCGTAATCAGCTAATGCAGTTTGCACTTCTATAGGGCTATCAGCTAATAGGCCTGCTAAGCGAGTCGCTGCTTCAAACAGTTTTGCTGTTTTGCAGTAAATAACACGCATGTAGCTGTCTTCAGTGGTATCGGGGTCATTACAATTCATTAATTGTAAAACTTCGCCTTCAGCAAGCACGTTGGTTGCATCGGCTAAGATCTCTAGCACTTCCATCGACTTTAGCTCAGTCATCATTTGGAATGAGCGGGTGTAAAGGAAGTCTCCGACTAATACACTGGCGCTATTACCAAATAGTGCATTGGCTGTTTCTCTGCCACGACGCAGCATTGACTCATCAACTACATCATCATGTAAAAGTGATGCGGTATGAATAAATTCAATAATTGCTGCTAATTTTAGGTGAGAATCACCTTTATAGTCTATGGCTCGAGCTGCTAGTATAGAGAGCAGAGGTCGTAAGCGTTTACCGCCACCGTTAATTATGTAGAACCCAAGTTGATTAATTAGGGCAACATCTGACTCTAGTTGTTTATAGATCAGTTGATTGACAGCTTGCATATCGCTATCAGTCAATTGACGAATGGCGTTTAAATCCATAAGTAGGCTCTAGTTCTTGTTGGCTGCTGGTTAACATACAGCGCAATTAAGGCTTAAATGTTATAATAAATGGATTCTACCTAAATTTACGGTACAAGACAGCAGTTGTAAGTAATTGTGAGAGTTATTTGGGTCTTTTTTTATTCTATGTTAATTAAGACTTGTCAGCAGCCAGTTCTTAGCGTAAACTCCGCGACCATTGTCATTAAAGCTTTTATAGCACCCCTGCATCAAAAAAATATGTTTTGAGCGGCGTGTTAGAAATATCGGAGTAAAATAGCTATGTACGCTGTTTTTCAAAGTGGCGGCAAGCAACATCGCGTTGAAGCCGGCCATACAGTTCGTTTAGAGAAATTAGAAGTTGCTACAGGCGAAACTATCGAATTTGACCAAGTTCTTTTGGTTGCTGATGGTGAAACTGTACACGTAGGTGCACCTTTAGTTGAAGGTGGTAAGGTTGTTGCTGAAGTAATCAGCCACGGCCGTGCGGAGAAGGTAACTATCGTTAAGTTCCGTCGTCGTAAGCACCACGATAAGAAAATGGGCCACCGTCAGTGGTTCACCGAAGTTAAAATTACAGCTATCAACGCTTAATTAGGAGAATAACTCATGGCACATAAAAAAGCTGGCGGTTCTACTCGTAACGGCCGCGATTCAGAAAGTAAACGTCTTGGTGTAAAGCGCTTCGGCGGTGAATCAGTTCTAGCTGGTAACATCATCGTTCGTCAACGTGGTACTAAATTCCACGCTGGTGTTAATGTTGGTATCGGTCGTGACCACACTTTATTCGCTCTTACCGATGGTAAAGTGAAGTTTGAAGTTAAAGGTCCACAGAACCGTAAGTTCATCAGCATCGAAGATTAATCTGTAGCTTAAGCTAAGATTGATATTAAGCCCCGCCATTGGTGGGGCTTTGTTTTTTTTAAATTAAGTTAAATTGTTTTTTGGCGACTAGAATCGTTAAGAGTATAATTCTTTCATTCTGTGGTGCCAGGAGTTGGTATGAAGTTTGTCGATGAAGCTATTATCCGTGTAGAAGCCGGTAATGGTGGCAGTGGTTGCGTTAGCTTTAGACGCGAAAAATATGTTCCGGATGGTGGTCCAGACGGTGGTGATGGTGGCGATGGCGGCAGTGTTTATCTGCAGGCTGATGAAAACCTCAATACACTGATCACTTATCAGTTTGAACGCTTCCATATCGCCGAGCGCGGTAAAAATGGTCGCGGACGTGATTGTACTGGTCACGGCGGTGCGGATTTGATCCTTAAAGTACCTGTTGGTACACGCGCTATCGACAACGATACCGAAGAATCTCTAGGTGATTTAACCACACACGGGCAAAAATTGCTTGTGGCTAAAGGTGGTTTCCATGGCCTTGGTAACACTCGTTTTAAGAGTAGTACTAACCGTGCACCAAGACAAAAAACATTAGGTACTGATGGTGAAGTTCGTAGCCTTAAGTTAGAGCTACTATTACTTGCAGACGTTGGCTTACTTGGTATGCCTAACGCAGGTAAATCAACTTTCATCCGTTCTGTATCAAAAGCTAAGCCAAAGGTTGCAGACTACCCGTTTACAACACTGGTGCCTAACTTAGGTGTAGTTAATCCAAGACCGGGTCAAAGCTTTGTTATTGCCGACATTCCAGGCCTAATCGAAGGCGCAGCTGATGGCGCGGGACTGGGGGTTCAGTTCTTAAAGCATCTTGAGCGTTGTCGTGTATTGCTGCACATTTTGGACGTTGAGCCGATTGACGGTAGTGATCCAGTTGAAGCGGCACGTGCTATTGTTGGTGAGCTTGAGAAACACTCTCCAAAGCTTGCTAGCAAGCCACGTTGGTTGGTTATCAACAAAGCTGACTTAATGCTTGAAGAAGAGTTACAAGAGCGTATTGACCGCATTGTTAAAGAGCTAGAGTGGGACGGCGACGTTTACACTATTTCTGCTTATAACCGCGAAGGTACTGCTGAGTTAGCCGTTAAACTATTAGACTTTATCGATTCACTTCCTCCTGAAGAAGAAGTTGATGCTGACGCTGAAGTTGAGTTTAAGTGGGATAACTATCACCAAAGTGCAAATGAATCAGTCAACGAAGATTACGACGATGACTTTGATGATGATTTTGACGATGATGATTATGATGTAGAAATTATCTACCAAAGATAATTTTGCATAAGAGGAAGTTGAGACAAGGTGTACGCTACAACGCAAAATGACATTACTCGTCAGGTCGTTAGAGTTGCTCAACTTCTGCTTGCTTATGGCGCTGAATCTGAACTCGTTGAAGAGATCACTCAGCGTCTAGGCCACGCCTTAGGGTTAGAAAGTGTGGAGATTTCTATTTCCTCTAACTCACTCGTATTGACCAGCCTTTCTGTTGGCCGCTGTATTACCACCACCCGCCGTATTCGGGAACATGGTATTAATATGACCGTGGTTTGCGAACTGCAACGCATCTGCTTACTGACTGAAAAAGGTATTTATGGCCTTAATGAAGTAAGAAAAAGAGTAGGCCGCATTCAACCAAAAACTTACCCTGCAAAATATGTAGTGCCTATGATTGGCCTATCTTGTGCGAGTTTTTGTCATTTGTTTGGTGGCGACCTTAATGCTTGTTTAATTACGTTTTTGGCATCGGCCACAGGTATGTTTGTGCGCTTATCTATCGCTAAACGTCACTATAACTTGCTACTTAATTTCAGTGTTACAGCATTTGTAACGACCTTAATTGCGCAAACTGGTTATCAGTTTGACTGGACCGATACACCTAAGTTGCCTATGGCTGCAAGTGTGTTAATGCTGGTGCCAGGTTTTCCTATGATTAACTCAATATCAGATATGGTTAAAGGTCAGCTAAATGTGGGGATCTCACGCTGGGGCCACGCAACTTTGCTCACAGTTGCTTCTGTTATTGGTATCACTATCGCGATGCAAATTGGCGGATTGTTTCTATGATGTCGCTAATGTTGACCATGTTAAACGACGCTTTATTCTCGGCAATTCCTGCAATAGGCTTTGCGATGGTATTTAATGTGCCGCGTCGATATTTACCCTATTGCGCTCTTGCTGCAGCGTTAGGTCACGGCAGCCGCACTATGTGGCTGAGCTTAGGCTTACCTATTGAATGGGCAACATTTCTAGCTGCAGCCCTTGTTGGCGTAGTTACCATCGCGTTTGCTAAGAAGCATTTAGCTCCACCATTAATGTATGCTGTGGCTGCAATCATTCCTATGATCCCTGGTACTTATGCCTTTAATACTGTTATTGGTTTAGTACAACTAACGGCACAAGCTGTAATGAGCCCAGAGCTTATCTATGAAGTGGTTAGTAATGGATTAAAAACAGTGTTTATTTTAGGTGCGCTATCTGTTGGTTTAGCTATGCCTAGCTTATTGTATTTCCGCTCACGGCCGGTCATTAAATAGCTTAATATTGCCTTTGATTGAGTACTCATGGTTGAATGCTCGCAGTTTACGCTAGCTGCACGGCAGTTTTATCTATTTTAGAAATAATAATTAAAGGGAAGTCTTATGAAAATCGCTATGATCGCCGCAATGGCAAATAACCGCGTAATCGGCAAAGATAATCAAATGCCTTGGCACCTTCCTGAAGACTTACGCCACTTTAAAGCGATGACATTAGGTAAGCCTGTTGTTATGGGCCGTAAAACCTACGAGTCGATTGGCCGTCCGTTGCCTGGTCGACATAATATCGTTATTAGCCGTCAAGCTGAGCTCACTATTAAAGGGGTTACTACGGTGACAAGTTTCGCTGAAGCTAAGCAGGCCGCTGGCGAGTGTGAAGAGTTGGTTATTATGGGCGGAGGTCAGTTATATGCCATGTTGTTACCTCAAGCCGACATTTTATACCTTACAGAAATTGCTCTCGATGTTGAAGGCGATACTTATTTTCCTGATTGGAACGATGGTAGCTGGCAAGAAGAATCTCGAGATGTAGCTAAAAATGATAAACAACTTGAATATAGCTTTATCAAGTTGGTGAAAAAATGTTAAATTTAACGGGTTGTTTAGTACCCTGTATAACGATAAAGCAAGCCTACTAGATAGCGCTACTTTTCTAATAAATAAAAACTAAAAAAATAAGGAGTGTCAGATGCGCTTGTTGTCTGTAAGCCTCGCTACATTGATGGTGGCATCTTCAATTTCTATTTCATCAACCGCTACGGCTAATCAAGACCAATTGGCTGCTAATATTTGCAACTATGTTCAGGCTGATGATAAAAACCGTTTGCGTAAAAAGTTAAAAGAGAGCCGAGTAAAACTACGTAATATTTATAGTGGCGTATCTTGTAATGGCGATAGCCTGCTAAGAACAGCACTCAAAAGTGGCTCTAATAAAGTGGGGACTTTTGTTGCGAAGCGTTTACCTGCGTCAGAGTTAGGCTCTGCTGAAGCTGACGGCCAAACAATTGTTGCCTGGGCTGAAAGTAATGGCCATGGCGGCAGTGAAATTACCAGCGCGATTAAATCGCGTATCGCCGGCGGTTAATTACAGCGATAAAAAATACCGGGATTACCCCGGTATTTTTTTATCTATTTTTTGCTCTCTGGCCTAAAGCAGCTATTTCAGCAGCCTCAATTTCAAGCGTTTTACACTTTAAACTCTTTAACTGAAGCCTGCAGTTCTTCTGCTAGCTGAGCAACCTGATGGCTGGATTGCGCCGTTTGATCCGCGCCGGTTGAAGTTTCTTCAGAAATTGCGGCGATATGCTCAAGCTTTTCTGACACCTGTTGACTAACGAGGTTTTGCTCTTGTGCTGCATGAGCAATATGTGTTCCTGAGTCGTGAGCACGATGTACCGCATCGCTAATACTTTCTAGAGCATTATTAGCTTGTTCTGTTTTATCAACGCAAGAGTTGGCCTGAGTACGTCCTAGGTCCATTACTGCAACTGCCTCTTGAGTTCCTTGTTGAAGTACTTCAATCATCTGCTGAATTTCTTGTGTGGAATCTTGAGTTCGTGAGGCAAGGCTGCGCACTTCATCTGCTACTACCGCAAAACCACGACCTTGCTCACCGGCTCGAGCGGCTTCAATGGCGGCGTTAAGTGCGAGTAGGTTAGTTTGCTCCGCAATACCACGGATCACATCAAGGATAGAGCCTATCGAGGCGCTGTCGGCGTGTACCTTGTTGATAACAACGCTCGCTTTAGAGACTTCGTCAGCAAGCGCCAAAATAGTACGCTTATTTTCATCAGCAATTAGACGCATATGTTGGCTTTCATCGTCGGCTGCTTTTATTTGACTAAGGGCATCATCTGCACTGGCAGTAACTTGTTGGGCGCTAGAATTTAGTTGAGTAGTAGCAGTAGCGACTTGATCAACTTGACTTTTTTGTTCCTGAATACCAACAGTTGTTTGCGCGGTAATCGCTGATGTTTCTTCTGCGGCGGCTGCTAGTTGATCTGAACGTTCTAAAATTCCTTGAATTAAGCCGCGTAGGCTATCAACAAGTTTATTGCAGTTTGCTGATAGTTTGGCAAATTCATCATGGCCTGAATCATCTAATTTATGAGTTAAGTCACCTGATGCGAGAACATTAAGCGCATGGTTAACTTTATCGAGTGAGCGAGTCAGTGGTCTTACAACTGCAATACTCACAAAAACAGCAACGACGATGGCAACCAACATGAGTAAAATAGTACGCATACTGGCACTATCTATATTCGCTATCGCGTCAGTACTAATTTGATTGGAGATGGTTTCGATATTGTTATTTAGCGTGGACATTTGCTGGTTCACTCTGCGCGCACTTCGCTCTACTTCCTCAAGCAAACTTGCAGCGCTATCATTAAATGCTATTTCGTTTCGCTTTAACTCAGTTAATGAGTTACGGCCGCTTATCATGCTAAATACGTTATTGGCTTCAGTATTGATCTCGTTGATTAGCTCTGCATCGACAACACCTTCCCAGTTTGAGGTGACATAGGTGACTTTGCTTTTAGCATCACTGACTATGTAATCAAGCTCCTTAGAAATTGTATTAAACTTGGCTTTGTCTTTACTCCCCATTAAGTCAAAGCTCGTACTTACAATGCTACTAAAACTAAGCTCTAGATTACTTGCTGTCGCGGCTATCTCTTGCTCGGTTAGATCTTCACTCATTTCAAGGTCGATTAAGTCGAGTAGTAACGAAGCTGTATCATCGGCACCAATTTCAATATCATCGTAACGAGTCACAATTTTTTGCACGCTGACTAATGCATTTTCATGTGCCTGCATCATCTGTTTGCTTGTCGTATTGAACTTTGAGTAATCACTCTCTAATTGGCTAATAACGGCAGTAAACTCGCTATTATCGCTAACTAATGCGCTAAGTTTATCAAGCTCGCTATTGAAGATTTTACCTGCGGCAGAAAACTGTGCATTGACTTGCGGCATTTCGGCGACATTAGGGCTATGGTAAGCCACTAAGACCTGCTTTTCTTGCTGAGAAATTGTTTGGGTGAGCAGATTACTGGATTCTAAGGCAGGAAGGCTTAACTGTTGTAAAACTTGAGTGCTTGTCTTTAGTTGGCTGTTGGTGAACCAAGAAGCAGCGCCGAGAACGAGTAATAGTAAGGTGACAACCGTAAATCCACCTATGACTCTAGTGGCTACATTTAACTTCATAAGCGCTCCATTGTTATTATTTTTATTTAAAGTCACTGTTTTGGCGACACCTAGTTAATAGGTTATATCGACCAGATGTCGCAATAGTTTAACTCTTTTTTAACTTTGTTTAACGTCTTTTAATTTATTCTGAGTAATTTTCTGATCTGATTCTAAGTGCCATAAAGTCATGTATTCTCCCCAGCAGCAACCAGTATCGAGTGCTAAGCGGTTAGCGTGTTGAGTTTGCCCCATAATTGCGGCCCAGTGCCCGAATACAATGCGGTAGTCTTTGGGCAGCTTATGAGAAAGTTGAAACCAAGGAGTTAAATTTGAATGGTTACAATGTTCTATTGGTGCTTTGCAGTTAAAATCCAGCGCGCCAGAGTCGGTGATATAGCGCATGCGGGTTAGGGCATTGATACAATAAATTTGCTGCTCAAGGCTGGATAATTGAGGCAGGTCTTGGTCAATATCATTGGTGTACATGTGCGCAATGAGAGCAGTTAGATAATCGGTTGACTGTAAGATATTACTCACAGCGTCAGCTCGTGCCCTTAGAGTTGCAAGTTCCCAATTTGGTGGAATGCCTGCGTGGGTCATAATGAGTTGCTGCTCGGGAAGTTCCTGATACAAAGGCTGCAATCTTAGCCAGTCGATGATAGAAGCGATATCTTCAGCTGCAAGTAGTTCGCTTAGATGATCTTTGGGGTTCGCGCGCTTTAGTTGACCATGTATGGCCAGTAAGTGAAGATCGTGATTGCCGAGAACGACTTTTGCTGAACCCTGTAATGATTTGAAAAAGCGTAAAGTTTCAAGTGAACCTGGCCCTCTGGCCACAAGATCGCCAACAGCCCAAAGAGTGTCACGCGATGGGTTAAAAGCTACTTTTTCAAGTAGCAAGGTGAGTTCATTAAAACAGCCTTGAATATCACCTACAAAATAGTTTGCCATTTTTACCTATTTATTATGATTTTATAATGGTTAGTGCAGTAATCCAGGTATAGATAATCGAAAGGCTGAGATTATTGCCTTAAACTCTTGTCCCTGCTCATCTGTCATAGTGTAACTTCCCTCCATCACACCTAACGGTGTTTCTAGCACGGTACCGCTAGTGTATTCATATGAGGAGTTGGGTTTGATCGTTGGAGTTTCCCCGACAACACCTGAGCCGTGAACTTCACTTTTTCGGCCCTCTGCATCGGTTATGCACCAATGACGACTTTTTAGTGTAATGTCTTCGTTGCCAAGGTTATGGATAGTAATTGTGTAGCTAAATAGGTATTTGTCTTCATCGGGTGAGGATTGGGTTTCGATATATGCTGTTTTTACGTCAACTCTAACTGATGATGCTAATTGATTCATACAAACCCCTAAAAAGATGTGTCATACCAATAAGTATAAGAAGTTGAAGAGCTCAGAGTGTCGCGACTATTGAATAAACTCACAGAAGCGTCAGCTTTCACTGGCTTATCTAATCTTAACATTGATTGGTGTCATTATTTTCCTACCAAAGAAATAGCTCGGGTTATCTTATACCAATCAGTATAAGAAGTTGATCTACGCAGAGTATTTTTTGGCAAACTAATTAGGGCAATTATTACAATAAACATTAGTTCTTTGGGGGATTATTCAAAGCAGAAGAAAGCAGGAAGAAACTGCCAGAATACAGAGTTTCACACGTTATAAAAATTTGCATAGATTTTACTGCTTAATTCTCGCTAAGCGCGGAAATGTTGTTGATTGCTATTTAATCGATGCGATGGCTATTAACAGTCATTAAACGCATAAATAGAATATAAAAAAAGGGCAGTGAATGCCCTATTTTTAAGAGTAAAATTATAGATGAATAAAATTACTTTTTATCAAATACGTGGTTAGCCATTGCGACATATTGGTCGACACGAATTTGTTCTGGTCGCAACGTCGGATCTATACCTAACTGAGCAAAGTCTTCATCAGAAAGCATTTGCTTAAGGTTATTTCTTAACGTTTTACGACGCATATTGAAGGCTGTAGTGGTTAAGTTTCTTAGTAGCTCAACATCTTTACAAGGCCATGGTTTGTTTTTATAAGGCACTAAGCGCACTACCGCTGAATCAACTTTTGGTGGTGGTGTAAAGCATCCTGGAGGTACTTCAAGTACTGGCATCACTTGGCAGTGATATTGTGCCATTACGGTTAAGCGACCATAAGCCTTAGTTCCCGGCGCAGCTGAAAGTCTTAACACCACTTCTTTTTGCAGCATAAAGTGCATGTTTTCAATATGCTCTGCAAATTCAAATAAGTGGAACATAAGCGGCGTAGAGATGTTGTATGGCAGGTTACCAAACACTTTCATCTGCTTGTCTTCACGTACCAATTGGTTGAAGTCAAACTTTAATGCATCGCCTTGATGGATTTCGAGTTTATCTTTAAGCACTGGGTGCTCTTGTAAACGCTCAACCAAATCTTTATCTAGTTCAACAACAATCAGTTTGTCGATACTAGTTGCTACAGGCTCAGTTAACGCCGCTAAACCTGGGCCAATTTCTACCATAACGTGATCGTTATCTGGTGAAATAGCGCCAACAATGCGATTAATCACATTTTCGTCGGTTAAGAAGTTTTGTCCAAAACGCTTTCTGGCCGTATGGCCTAAATGTACTTTATTGCTCATGAGGTAACTTTTATCACTAATTCTTGGCTGCCAAATCAATGGCTTTATTTAATGCGCAGACGAAACTGCCGATATCTGCAGTGCCTGTGCCTGCAAGCTCTAGGGCCGTACCATGGTCGACCGACGTTCTTATATAGGGTAATCCTAGGGTGATATTGACCGAACTGCCAAATCCTCTAGATTTTAGTACTGGAAGCCCCTGATCGTGGTACATAGCAAGCACAACGTCAGCATCTTCTAAGTATTTTGGTTGGAATAGAGTATCTGCTGGTAAAGGCCCAACTATATCCATATCCAGTTCACGTAACTCATTTAGTGCAGGGATAATAACATCAATCTCTTCTCTGCCTAAATGACCATCCTCGCCTGCATGAGGGTTTAAGCCACAAACGTAGATCCGTGGCGACGCAATAGCGAATTTCTCTACTAGATCACGATGTAAAATCTTGATGATTTGGTGCAAACGATCGCGAGTAATTGCTTTTGATACATACGCCAGAGGTATGTGTGTTGTTACTAACGCCACTTGCAGACCAGGCGCTGCCAACATCATCACTACATCTTGACAGTTTGCTTGGTTAGCAAAGAATTCAGTATGGCCACTAAATGGAATACCAGCCTCGTTGATAATGCCTTTGTGAACCGGACCGGTTACCACCGCATCAAACTCGCCAACCATGTTTTTCTCACCTGCAAATCGCAGAGTTTCAACCACGTAGCCACTATTTTGCTCATCAAGCTTACCGCAAACCGCTTCAGCTTCTAATGAGAATGGCACTATGGTTAATGTGCCGGCTTCTTGGGCCTTTGGTGGTTGGTTTGGTTGATAAGGACGTAGTTGAATTGGTAAACCAAGTTTTTTAGCACGAGATTGCAGTAATTGTGGATCGGCACAAACGACTAGCTCAGCAGGCCATGCCTGCTGAGCTAGTTGTATCACTAAATCTGGGCCTACACCCGCCGGTTCACCCGGCGTGATGGCTATGCGTTTAGTCGACAATAGTATTAACCTCGGTTTGATACTGGCTCAAAGATATCGATAAAGGCTTCTGCGCGCATTTCGTCTAACCAGTTTTGTAATTCTTCATTAAACTTACGACGGAATATCAGCTGATGTGCTCGGTTTGTGTTGAACTTATCAGTTGCATCAGTAGTACGCTTATCTTCTAGCTGTACTATGTGCCAGCCGTGTGTTGAACGGAATGGTTCACTGTACTGGCCAATTTCTAGGCTATTTAGTTCTTGAGCAAACGCGGGTACGTAGATGTTCGGATCTGCCCAACCTAATTCACCACCTTTAACTGCACTACCTGGATCTTCTGAGTACTGACGCGCTAGGTCTTCAAACTTAGCTTCACCTGATTTTACTTGTTCAAGGAACCTGTCCATCATGCTTTTTGCACGCTCTTCTGACAGAATTGGTGATGGCTTAAGCAGAATATGACGAGATTTAACTTCTTCAATTTCTTGAGTTTGCAAACCGCGAGCGTCCATTATCTTAATAATGTGTAAGCCTGAACCACTTTTAATTGGGCCGATTATATCACCAGTTTTAGCATCACCAACGACTTCAGCAAATAAAGTCGGCATTTCGTTGATGTTCATATAATCCCAAATACCACCTTCTAGCGCTTTTGGGCCAGAGGATGCCGCAATAGCGATACTTCTAAAGTCATCACCATCGTTTAGTCTTTTTAGTACTGCCGCAGCTCGCTTACTTGCTGCGTCTAATTGTTGGCTGTTGGCGTCGCTTGGGACGTCAATCAAGATGTGACCAATTTGGAATTCAACATCTTTAAGCCCTTGTTCATTGATTATTTTTACAAGGTTATTAATTTCTTGTGGCGAGACTTGGATACGACGTTGAACCTGAATACGTTGGATTTCACCTAAAGTGATCTCTTCACGTAACTGCTCACGATATTGCGCAAAAGTGGTGCCGTCACTTTCGATTTGCGCCTTCATTTGTGAAACCGTGATATTTTGCTCTTTAGCGATATTTTCAATAGTTTGGTCTAATTGTAAATCACCAATATGTAAACCAATCCTATCTGCCATTTGAAGCTGTAAACGAGTTAAGATCAGTCGTTCAATCACCTGAGTTCTCAGAGCTGTATCTGAAGGCAACTTTTGGCCAGCGTTCGCCGCATTGGCTTTAATGGTTTTCACCATTCCACTGACTTCGCTTTCTAGAATAATCCCTTCGTTTATCTGCACAGTGACGCGGTCAAGTGGCGTCGGGGCTGCTTGAATCGTCTGGCTCATCGCCAAAGTTAACAGGGCAAAAATTAATTGGTTACAGCGTTTCATCCACTAAAATCCTTGGCATTTATTGAGTGTCATTTACGGTATTTACAGACCGCGCTAATGATTCTTTAGTCCTGCTTTGACTGCATGTCGTCAGCTAGGTTCAGCATTTTTTTAAGTTATTTGTTTGCTAATTTTTCAAATAAAGCGGTTTACGATAATTAAATAGACCATCATCCAACATGTCTGATACGCCTAACGGGCCCGAGCCACCGAGTCCTTTAACTACAAAGTTCAGGTAGAAGCCGCTTTCAAATAGCTCTCGAGTATCCTGTACCGGATTATTTTCGTCAATATAATTGGTTTTGATGCGGTAATGATAACTCAAACGCACTGCCCAACAACATGATTCATATTGAAAGCCGGTATAGGTTTCTACGGCGCGACTTTCATTTAGATCATAATACCAGTTACCGACTAAATATAAGCTGTCGTTAATTGGCCATGCGCCGCGAAAGCCTAACTGCTTAATATCGACAGACTCATTAGTGTTGGTGTTCAGTAGATCCGGCACATAGCGGTAACTAGCTTGCAGCAACTTGTTTTCGCCTGGACGATAGTCGACAGTGACCTCACTCTTTTTATTTTCACTCTCTTTAGCATCGTATTGAATCGAACCACTTAAGAACCAGTCAGAATAAAGCTGAGTTGTTAACTCTGCGGCGATGGCTGAATTAGAGGTATTTTCTTGTACGAATGTGTCGCTAGTTCCATTAACATCGTTAAGACCGACGCGACTATCTTGTAGATAGACGATTTGACCTAAGCTGAACTTAAACACTTCGCGGTTTTGTTCATTAAACATTCTGGTTGTTAAACCCAGAGTGAATTGATTGGCATCGGCGATGCGGTCTAAACCTGAGAAGCGGCGCTCTCTAAACAGACCGTTATAGTCTTCTTGTAATAATGCTGTATCGTAAATACCTATGTTTGACTGGTCTTCATAACCGACATACAGGTACTGGAATTGAGGCTCTAATGTTTGTCGATAATTAGTGTCAAAATAATCAGTAAAACGCTCAAAGTTTATTTGGCCATGAATGCGCACTTGCGGCAAGGTACGATTCACTGTGTCATCGAGTTCTGATGTCATTAGATTTGAGCGATCATCTTGCCAGTAATTGGTTTGCAGTAGTTTAACTTCACTGGTTAGTGAACCTGCTGGACCATGAATTGGGTAAGAAATACTCGGCTCTAAATGTAAGCGGGTTGCAGTTGAGTACTCACTGTCTTGGTGCTCAAAGTTAGTCACTTCACTATTGAAATTAAAATCCAGTCCGTGCCAATAACTAGGCGCGCGGTAATTAAACGCAAATTGTGGCATAACTTGATAAGGTTTTTCGTCCTCACCGAGCACTTTAATATCTTGCACACGGGCGCTGACATCCCAGTTTTGCTCAAAATAAGCAACTTCACCAATGCGGGTTAATTGGTTATCTGTCGCGCGCTGCACATCAGAGCTTAAGTCGTTAAAGTAGTTGTTATCCGATACATCGGTATAGTTAGCCAGTACTCGCCAGTTTTTGTTAATGGCGCCGCTATGCTCCCAGTGATAGAGGTAACGGTCTGGGCTACCGAGTAATTTGTCGTCATCAGCTAAGTATTCTAGATTCAACTGGCCTTGCTGTTTTTCACCCGCTAAATATCTAAATTCAGTCTTGGTAAATAGGCCGCGAGCTGACATATAGTTTGGGGTAAAGGTTAAATCGTATTCAGGTGCAATATTCCAATAATAAGGCGTAGCAACCTCTACACCATTGGTAGTACTGGTGCTGAAACTTGGAAATAGGAAACCAGATTTGCGTTTGTCAGAGACTGGAATTGTCATGTAAGGCACATACATAACAGGCACACCACCAATTTTGATCTTAGCGTCCCAAATCTCGCCCCACTCTTCAGTACTGTCAATTTTGATACGGTCAGCTTCTAACAGCCACGCCGGATCATCACCAGGACAAGTGGTAAAGTTTGTTCCAGCGAGTAGTAGATTGTTTTCTTGGGTGATCTCTAATGTTTCAGCATCACCATGGATCTGCTGCCCATGCAGCCAATATTTAGCGCCACTTAATACAGCGCTATTGCTGCGCATTTTAGCTACCAATGAACTTGCTGTGACGGTAAACATTTCGTCTTGAAAGACTAAGTTGCCGTTAGCTTCTAGTTCTTCAGCTTCTTGATTCAGAATCGCTTCATCTGCGGCAACATTACGTCCGCCTTGGCTAAAGTTCACATTGCCTGAAAATGTTGCTTGTTTGCCCATTTGCGCATCTGAACGGTCAGAGCTAATGTAGATGCGGGCTAAATCCTCAGGGGTATTGAGCTCATAAAGCGGCACATAAGGCTTTACTGGAGGTACAACTACGCATTGTGCGCCAGATGTGGTCACAGTTTCGGTTTCGTCTGCTAAGACTAATTGGGGAAGCAGGCTCAAGGCCAGAAAATAACGGATCTGCATCTTAGGTCAATTAATTATGATTTCTTAGTCTGGACAGTGAAAGAGGAGAAAAGTTGACCCTTACCTGGGCAACTCAGCCAAATAAATTTTTTCAATTGCTTAGCTGTTTCCATTTTGTCGTTATAATAAAGCAATTTCTTCTTAAGAGCCATGAGGTGCCCTTGTCAGATCCTAGATTTCTTCAGTTAAATGCATGGCTAAACCAGTATTTTAATGTAAATGTCTCGCCACAGTTGATATCTGGCGATGCGAGCTTTAGGCGCTACTTTAGAGTTTTTGTCGATGACTTGTCATATATTGTAGTCGATTCACCGCCTAACCTTATCGATATTGCACCGTTTATTCAATTGGCGGACAGTTATTCACGTCAAGGTATTGCTGTGCCAAAGGTGATAGCAAGCGACCAGCCTTTAGGGATTATGCTGCTAAGTGACTTAGGTGATGTGCAGCTATTGTCGGTGTTAAACGAGCAAAGCTTACAAAAGTATTATTCTGAGGCATTGGTTTTACTGACTGATATTGCAAAAGTCACAACGACAAGTGCAGGCCCTTTACCCAACTACGATAAAGCTTTTGTTGAACGTGAGTTAGAGATCTTTTGTGAATGGTTAGCTATACATCATTTAGGCTTACCGGCAGAAGAAGTCAAAAGCCGCACCACTAAAGCCTTTAAGATATTAACCGATAGTGCGCTATCACAACCTCAAGCTGGTATGCACAGAGATTACCATAGCCGTAATCTAATGCTTCAAGATGGTCAGTTAAAAGTTATCGACTTTCAAGACGCCGTTATAGGGCCTGTGACTTACGACGCGGTGTCTTTACTACGTGACTGCTATATTCGCTGGCCTGACTCCGATGTTGAGAGGCTTATGCTGCAGCACTATAAACAGTGCATTGCGAATAAACTCATTCCCGCAGAGACTAGCATTGAGCAATACCAGCGCTGGTTTGATCTTATGGGAATACAGCGTCATGTAAAAGCAGTCGGTATTTTTGCCAGACTAAATTATCGTGACAATAAACCTGCTTATATGGCAGACATTCCGTTGACGCTTGAATATATCCGCGATATAGCAGGCAGATATGTAGAGTTAAAGGCATTTTCTGTGTGGATCGCAGAAGACATAATTCCGGCGATAAATGCACTAAACAACTCGATTTAAATATCTAATTTAAATAAAAGGCATGCAATGAAAGCAATGATCTTAGCGGCGGGGCGCGGAGAGCGTTTACGGCCATTGACTGATTCAATCCCTAAGCCTTTAGTCCCAGTTGCTGGCAAGCCATTAATTGTGTATCACATTGAAAAACTCGCAGCAGCTGGTATTTCAGAGATAGTGATCAACCATGCTTGGCTCGGACATAAGCTAGTTGACACGCTAGGCGATGGCAGTCAGTGGCAAGTTAATATCCAATACAGTGCAGAGGACTCAGCACTAGAGACGGGCGGCGGGATCAAGCAAGCGCTAAACTTTTTAGGTAATGAACCTTTTTTGGTTATCAATGGTGATATTTTTATTGACCAGTTACCAGAGATTAAGCCACTGATGCCTAATATGTTAGCTCACCTATGGTTAGTTAATAACCCTAGTCAGCATCCTGAAGGTGACTTTGCCTTAAGCCAAGGGCTTGTCGCTGAGCAAGGCTCGACAAAGCTAACATTTTCGGGAATGGGCATTTACCATCCACAATTATTTAATGATACGCCAGAAGGTGCATTTGCATTAGCACCACTATTACGACAAGCCATGAAAACTAAACAAGTTAGTGGCAATCATTTTGATCATTTTTGGTGTGATGTCGGTACAATACAGCGGCATACACAAATTGAAGCTCGAGAAAGTAAAAAGGTTAGATAATGCGTATTTGGGGTAAGGTTTTCGGTTTTATTATCGGTTTTATGTTCGGACGTCTCGGCGGCGCGATTTTAGGGCTTTGGCTGGGGCATATGTATGACCGCAAATTCGGTAAAAGTGCTGGCATAAGCAATAGTGGTAAGCGTCAGGCGTTATTTTTTAATACCACATTTGCAGTAATGGGCCACGTTGCTAAAGCGTCTGGTCATGTCACTGAAAATGATATTCGCATGGCGAGCTCTTTAATGGACCAGCTTAATTTAAGTGGCCAAGCGCGCGCAGATGCACAAGCAGCATTTCGTGAAGGTAAAGAGTCTGACTTTGACCTTAATGCCTGTTTAAAGACCTTTAGAATTATCTCAATGGGACGTAAAGAAGTGCTACAGATGTTTTTGGAGATCCAAATTCAAACGGCACTATCTGATGCTCAATTAGATCAAAAAGAACGATCTATTTTATCGACTGTGGCCAAAGAGCTCGGCTTTAGTCAGCAGCAACTCGACGATTTGCTTGCAAGATGGCAAGCCGAATTTAATTTCCACCGTAGCGGCGGCGCTGGTCATCAAACATCAATTAAAGATGCTTATGAGGTGCTTGGCATGTCAGAGTCTAATTCAGACCAAGATATCAAGCGCGCCTATAGAAAGTTGATGAATGAACATCATCCAGACAAATTAGTGGCGAAAGGATTACCGGCTGAAATGATGGAACTTGCCAAGACAAAAGCGCAAGATATTCAAGCGGCTTATGATAGAGTCAAAGGTGAAAGAGGTATGCGCTAACTTAGCCAACAATGGCTAGGAATAATTATAGGGACATTATATGAAACCAAGTATTGCGGTATTAATGACTTCATTGTGTGCTCTTCCTGCAACTGCTGAAGTTTATGTGGCTCCGTTTGCAGGTTATAGTTTTGCCGCGAGTGAGTTTGATATCTCAAACTCCGCTTCGGCAGACACAGGTCAAGGCAAGATTGCTGAATCTGAAAACTACGGCGTAATGCTTGGGATCACCACTAAAGACCCTGGTAGTGTTTATTTACTTTATAGTCATCAAGCTACAGATTTAAAAGGTGCGGGTAATTTTAGCCCCGAAATTATCACCTCTATGGATGTTGATTACTTTCATGTCGGTGGCACGCTTTACTTTCCTACTCAAGTTCTTAATCCCTATGTCACTACTAGCCTTGGTTTAACCAGTATGCGTCCGGGTGGCGGTTATTCAACTGAAACACGCTTTTCAATGGCGATTGGTGGTGGTTTTGAATATCAAGTTACCCAGTCATTAGCGCTATTTGCCGAAGTTAAAGGTTACGCCACCTTTGTAAACGCTGATAACGCTCTTTTTTGCGATGGTTCGGGCTGCATCTGGAATATTCAATCAGACATCATGTGGCAAGGTCAGGCGAATATTGGCGCCAGTTTAAAATTTTAGGAATACCTATATGAAGATAGTGGTACTTGACGGTTATACACTTAATCCAGGCGATTTAGACTGGCAGCCGTTAACTGCACTTGGTGAACTCTCGGTTTATGAGCGTAGCGATGCCAATGACATATTGTCGCGAGGCCAAGATGCAGAAGTTATCTTCACTAACAAAACGCCTCTAGATGAGTCGCTGTTAAGGCAATTACCTAAGTTAAAATACATAGGTATTTTAGCTACAGGCACGAATGTTGTTGACTTAGCTGCAGCTGAAAAGCTTGGCATTATAGTGACGAACGTACCAGCCTATGGTCCTGATGCTGTGGCACAAATGGTATTTGCACATATTCTTCATGCAACGCAGCAAGTTGCGCAGCACTCAGCTGCTGTGAAAAGTGGCCAATGGAGTCAGTCTGCCGATTTTTGTTTTACCTTGTCACCGCTGCAATCGCTCAAAGGAAAAACCATAGGTTTAATCGGCTTTGGTGATATAGCCAAAGTAGTAGCACAAATCGCATTGGCTTTTGGTATGCAAGTGCGGGTAAACACTCGAAATTCTGAGGTGCAATTACCGCTAGGTTGCAGCTGGGTAGAGCGAGATGAGCTTTTTGCACAGTCTGACATTATTTCACTGCATTGCCCGTTAACAGCTGATACTCAAGAGCTGATTAATGCCAGTACGCTTGATTGCATGAAACCATCTGCAATATTGATTAATACCGCTCGAGGTGGCTTAGTTGATGAGCAAGCACTAGCAAATGCGCTAAATTCAGATCTGCTTGCTTTTGCTGGAGTCGATGTTTTATCGAGTGAACCGCCAGCAGCTGATAATCCTCTGCTTAGCGCTAAAAATATCAGCATCTCTCCACATAATGCATGGGCAACGATTGAAGCAAGGCAAAATTTACTTAATATCGCTGTCGATAACTTAAGTTGTTTTATAAAGGGAGAGATTAAACACCGCGTCAACTAGTGCTTTGGTGTTTAAAACCGCTTTTATAATTACCACGCTTATGCCACTAATATTTCAAATCTGCAGCTTGAAGTCATAAAAAGAGCCCACCTAACAAGGTGGGTTTTTGTTTTACATAATAACTTTAATCTTGCTTGCTGCGTTTAGCGCTTTTTGGACTGCTTTGTCTAGGTTCAGATCTCTTGCTAGCGCAACACCTAAGCGTCTTTGTCCATCAATTTCAGGTTTGGCAAATAAGCGAACTTGAGTGTCAGGCTCAACTAACGCCTCAGCCACACCGGTAAACTGAATATTGTTTGAAGTGCCGTTAGCTAAAATAACCGCTGAAGCACTTGGACCATGCTGGGCAATATTACTAATGGGTAGACCTAAAATTGCGCGTACATGTAAGGCAAATTCTGACAAATCTTGGCTGATTAATGTGACCATGCCGGTGTCATGTGGTCTTGGTGAGACTTCAGAGAAATAAACCTCATCGCCTTTGATAAATAGCTCAACACCAAATAGACCATAACCGCCTAGAGCTTCAACGACTTTTTTACCAATAGCTTGTGATTTTTGTAAAACCGTTACCGACATTGCTTGCGGTTGCCACGATTCACGATAATCACCGTCTTCTTGACGATGGCCAATAGCATCACAGAAATGAATGCCATTGACAGCACTAATTGTTAGCAGGGTAATTTCATAATCAAAGGCAACAAAGCCCTCAACGATCACTCGGCCTTTACCAGCGCGGCCACCTTCTTGGGCATATTGCCAAGCAGATAGAATTTGATCCTGAGAGCGAATAACGCTTTGGCCTTTACCAGACGAGCTCATCACAGGCTTAACAACACAAGGTAAGCCAATTGTCGCGACCGCATCGTTAAATTCAGCTTCTGTGTCGCAGAAAAAGTATGGCGATGTAGGAATATCCAGAGTTTCAGCGGCTAAACGGCGTATACCTTCACGATCCATCGTTAGTTGAGTCGCTTTTGCTGTTGGCACAACATTAACGCCTTCAGCTTCTACTTCAACAAGGGTTTGGGTGGCAATGGCTTCTAATTCTGGAATAACTAGATCTGGCTTTTCAAGTGCAATAACCGCTTTAAGCGCTTCAGCATCTAGCATATTTATCACGTGCGAGCGGTGAGCGATTTGCATTGCTGGTGCGTTGGGGTAACGGTCAACACCAATCACCTCAATACCAAAGCGTTGTAGTTCAATGGCGACTTCTTTACCTAACTCACCACAACCAAGCAACATGGCCCGTTTAGCGTTAGGAGATAATGCAGTACCTATCATTTGTGTACCTTTTATTTTGTAGGGGATTTTTGTTTATCGCAGCGGCTAATTTTGCAGACGCTGCAATATTTGAAAGCATCTTTGGCTTTCAATTGTTATTTGCGCTTAGTGTAACGTGCACTGAAAGCTTGTTAGTGATAATTACTAACAAGTGTGCGTGAGATCACTAAAAGACGATGGCTCGAAAGATAATTAATGTTTGGTTTTTAATCAAAAAAATAGATTTTAACCGTAAATATTGCCAATATGTTGCTAGGATGTTTTGGGCTCGATTGCCGAGTCCCTTTTATAAAGGGAGAGCACTGTGTTTCTAGATTATTTTGCATTAGGCATTATCTTTTTCGTGGCTATCTTTATCTTCTACGGAGTGATTGCGATTCATGATATACCCTATGAAATTGCTAAAAAGCGCAACCACCCCCAGCAAGATGCCTTGCATATAGCAGGCTGGGTAAGCTTATTTACACTACATGCTATTTGGCCTTTTTTATGGATTTGGGCAACGCTGTACCGTGAAGACAGAGGTTGGGGTTTCCAGGAGGTCGTAGAAAAAGAGCAATTACTGGAAAGCGAGGTTAAAGGCTTAACTGAATCTGTGAGGAAGTTAGAACAAAAATTGGCTGCAATGGAAGCGATGAATAACAGCGGAGCTGACGATAATGCTCATACAGCAAACAACTCAGAGCCTAAAGTGGCTGTCACTGCTAGCCCTGAGAATACCTTAAAAGATCCAACCGGCGAGCCTTCCGACAATAACCAAGCAGATAAGGTAGAGGTGTAATATGGATTTACTATTAGTTCTAACCTATACCGCAGTGTGTATCGCTATCTTTAAGATCTTTAAAATTCCATTGACTAAATGGACTGTACCTACCGCAATTCTTGGGGGGATCTTCATCGTTGGCGCATTGATTTTGCTGATGAATTACAACCACCCTTATACGCCTTTTGCGAAAGAATATTTTGTAACTACCCCAATCAACCCCGCGGTAAGAGGTGTAGTGACAACAGTTGAGGTTGAGCCAAATACGCCGATTAAAAAGGGCGATGTATTATTTAGAATTGACCCAACTCCATTTCAAGCCATTGTCAAACAAAAGCGTGCCGCACTCGTGGCTGCCGAGCTTGAAGTGCCACAACTCGAAGCCGCATGGGAAACCGCAAAGGCTGCGGTTACAAGAGCAACGGCAGATAGAGATAGAACTAAATCGGCGTTTGAGCGCTATGAAAAAGGCCGTAAACGTGGTGGTGCAAATTCACCGTTTACAGAGCTTGAGTTAGATAATAAGCGTCAACTCTATCTTGCATCTGAAGCGCAGTTAACTGCGGCAAGTGCTGAAGAGTTGAGAGTGAGATTAGCCTTTGAGTCTAATGTCGATGGCGTCAATACCAAAGTTGCCGGTATTCAAGGTGAACTTGAAAAAGCGGAGTTTGACTTAAAGCAAACCGTGGTTAGGGCGCCTGCTGATGGAATGGTGACACAAATGGCGCTACGCCCAGGGATAGTTGCAGTGCCTATGCCACTAAGACCGTTACTCAGCTTTATTCCTGATGAAGAAAGGGTATTTGTTGGCGCATTTTGGCAAAACTCATTATTGCGTTTACAAGAGGGCGATGAGGCTGAAGTGATTTTAGACGGTGCGCCAGGTCAGGTATTTAAAGGTAAGGTGGCTAAGGTACTGCCTGCAATGGCAGAAGGTGAAATTCAATCTTCGGGGGCTTTGGTGTCTTCAAATCGTTTAATGGTGCGCGGCCGCGCATTAGTATTAATCAAGCTTGAAGATCATGAGGTAAGAACACGCTTCCCTGCAGGGGTTTCAGGTCACGCCGCTATTTACACTGAGCACTTTTCTCATGTATCGATAATGCGTAAAGTCTTACTAAGAATGCAGGGCTGGCTCAATTACTTATTCCATTAATTTATGTGGGTAAATAAGGTGTTATAAGCTAAATCAGATACAAAACTTATAACTTTGATATAAAGGGGGCGCAAGCCCCCTTTTGCTTCATTAGTAACTTGTTCAAGCTGTTTAAGGACCAAACATGCAAGATATTCAAGATCTCACTGCAGTACTGCGCTCAAATACCCCCATTGTTGTAATCGAAACGTATGAAGAGTACCGCGTGATAGAGTTACTAAAAAAGGTATCTAATATTCTGTTTCAACCTCTATTTAGTTGGAGCGTCACAGAGTGGCTAATGCGAGTCGATAGTGGGCTTGGACGACAAAAGTTCAATGCTGAGCCGGGCGATATTCTTGGGCAAATAAAGTCGACACGAGAGCGGGGCATATATGTGCTTTGTGATTTTCACCCTTTTGTTGAAGATGCACCTAAAAATGTGCGTTTACTTAAAGAGATCGCGCTGGAATATGAATCATTAAAACATACCCTTGTATTGGTGAGTCATGAGTTCAGTATTCCGCCTGAAATTAAGCATTACTGCGCTCACTTTAGATTGTCATTGCCCAATAGCACCCAACTACTGAATTTAATTTATGAGCAAGTCGATAAAGTGCGTAGTGAAGGGGTTATGCTTAATGTTGATGATACTGCAGTGGCAAAGCTTGCTGAAAACCTTCGCGGGGTAACATTTGATGACGCCCGTCGTTTAGCGCATAAAGCCATTGTAGATGATGGCGCGATAACACATTCAGATATCGATACAATTAATCGGGCTAAGTTTGAATTGCTTGATATGCAGGGCGTATTGCAATTTGAATATGACACTAGTGATTTTTCTCAAGTGGCGGGACTGCAAAACCTCAAGCAGTGGTTAGCTCATAGAGCGCCCATAACTGCGCCGCAAGCGATTGTGGACAAGCCTAAAGGCGTATTACTGCTTGGCGTGCAAGGTAGCGGTAAAAGCTTAGCAGCTAAAGCGGTAGCCGGTATGTGGCACCGACCTTTACTTAAGATGGATATGGCAGCGCTTTATAATAAGTACATAGGTGAAACTGAGAAGAATTTGGCAAAGGCACTAGAGTTGGCGGATTTGATGGCGCCATGTGTGTTATGGATAGATGAAATAGAGAAGGGCTTGAGCAGCGGCAGTAGTGATGACGGTACGTCAAAACGCATTTTAGGTACGATTTTAACTTGGATGGCTGAGCGTAAATCAGATGTGTTCTTAGTCGCTACGGCTAATGATATTAGTGCTCTTCCGCCAGAGTTAATGCGTAAAGGGCGCATGGATGAAATCTTCTTTGTTGATTTACCAGGCGCTGAAGTTAGGCAGACTATTTTTGAAATCCATTTAAAGCGTCGTCAACTTGCACTTAACTTATTTGATCTTCAGCAGTTGGCTACTGTGAGCCATGGGTTCTCTGGAGCCGAAATTGAACAAGCGGTGATCTCAGCCGTTTATACGGCGAAAGCATCACAACTTGAGGTTAATCAAACAGTTTTACATCAAGAGATTATGAAAACCCAACCACTGTCTGTAGTTATGCGTGAGCAGTTGCAATCATTACGACATTGGGCGGAAGAGCGTACGGTCAGCGCGCATTGATATATCGTTTTAGGCTAAGGTGTTAACTGTGTAAATTTGGCTGCTAGCAATTTGACTAGCAGCTAGTTCGCAACGTAATAACTAGTCGGCTGTTTTTTGTGGTGGAAACTGAGCCAGAATTTTTGCCACAGTAGCATTGGTTTCCTCTGCTTTTGCTTGGCCACCATCATCAAAGGTGAACTTGTCAGAGCCTCGCCAAACAAGTTTATTGGTTTCTGGATCAATAATATCAATTTGAATCGTTTGAATTTTAGCTGTGTCACTGCCAACCGGTACATCGACACTAGTGCCAATACTTGCACCACCAGAGCTGCCCCAAGAGCCTGTACCTAAGCCAATTGAAAAGCCAGAGTCTTTGGGTTTATCTTCCACTTTAAAACCGTAAGTAACATTAAAGTCTGGATTTGTATCTTGCTTAACAAAGCCTTGATTAGCTAGGGCTGTTTCAATGGCGAGTTGAATTCGACTGGCACTTAGAGGGTCATTATTGGCTGGTGGTGTTACCTGAGAAAAGCTTTTTAAGCTGGCAAAATCGTAGTTAAGATCGTAATCATTCTTAGGTGTTGAGCTGCAAGCACTGAGTAATACTAGCGGCAGAGATAATAGGGTGAGCAATAGCTTACGTTGTAACTTTTTCAGTTGTAACTTATTCATAATATTGGACCTCTGCCGTAGCTGACATTCCTGGATGCAAGATTGCCAGCTAAAATTTGAGTAATCGTGATGATAAATAACTGTATTTATTTTAGCCTTTTATTGTCAAGATGGTATATGTTTAACCTATGGAGCAGTTAGAGTTTTTTGAGATCCCCAGTCCTTGTATTGGTGTGTGTCAAAGTGATGCAAGAGGCTACTGTAAGGGATGTTTACGTAATCGCGATGAGCGTTTTAATTGGCTCGAGTTTAGCGATGCGCAGAAAAATAATGTGATTCGTTTATGTAAGCAGCGTAAACGAAGACGTCAGCTCGCTTTTCTTAAAGCAAAAAAAGCGCAGATCCTCGATGAAAGAGCAAAAATTAATGCAAACTTAGATTTTGAAGCTGAATCTAATAAGTGACTACTCAGTAAACTCGGCATCAACTGTCTGCAGCACGAGTCTGCTTCTAAAATAATTTTTGAGCAGCTACTTGTTAGCGTTATTGACTGCGGTTTGGCCAAATAAGACTAAAACAGGTATAACCTGGTTGGCTTTCAAGCGTCACTTGCCCATGGTGTCTTTCCATAATTCGCTTGATAATAGCTAACCCTAAGCCATGACCTTTATTGCCATTTTTACTGCTTGCACTGCGATAAAAGGGTTCAAAAATCTTACTTTGATCTTCAGCTAAAATCCCTTCACCGTGGTCGGTAACTGCAACTGTAATCGCATCTTGAGTCTGGCTAATTTTGACTTTGATATCGTCAGTAGAGAAGCGCTGTGCATTGGTGATTAAGTTTTGTAATGCTCGCTCTACCAGTGATGGTTCTGCCATTAGGTAAATGACATTTTCTGGTGCATCAAGAATAATTGGTGTTGGATTATAGGTCTGTAATCGTCTAATAGTTTGGCTGACTAAGCTATTTAAATCGCAGCGCTCAAAACTAAGAGACTCACGCTGAGTTTCTAAACTTGCATAGGTCAGTAGCTCTTGTAACAGGTTCTCCATCTCTTTGATATCAAGCTTCATATCGTCTAGAAATTGCTGACGCTGAGCGAGATCTGAATCAGGTTGGCAGTACTGTGGCAATAGAGCTAGGGCGAATTTAAGCCGAGCCAGCGGCGTTCTGATCTCGTGAGATACGGCGTTAGAAAGATGTTTTTGGTTTTCAATTAGCGCGCTAATGTGTGCAGCCATATCGTTAAACGTATCGGCTAACGGCAGTACTTGTGAACTTTTAGCTAACTTAATGCGGGTGTTCCATTTGGCTTGGCCAAATTCTTTAGTCGCTTTGCCTAAAATTTTAAGATCTTTTGATAGCGGCCATACCCAAATCAGTACAATAAAACCAAGTAGTAGATAGAAAAAGATATTGTACAGATTACGCAGACTCGCTCTAGGGTCTAACTCTATAGGCCCGGCCATTAACACCTGCTCACCAACTGCAACAAAGTGCAGTTCATGGTTGAGGTCATAAGGCGTGGCAATAATTTTATCGGCGCGCATCAGTTGCTCGCTAGAAACAGCAACTTGCTCAGCGTCGAGTAAGGTTAATGGAAACTTAGAGTTAGGCTCTATGGAGGCCAGCATGCCTTGGCGTTGTTCAGGAGGCAGTGCAGATAGTACCTGTGCTAAAGCAATTAAAGGTGCATCGTGTACACCTTTATCGTCAACATTGCTTTGCCACAAATTATCCAGTGCCCAACCTATGCCTAATACACCTAGGCTAAGCAAAAAATAAAGGCTAATAAAAAGACGTTTCATCTTAATATCGCGGAAGCGTTAGTTATTCCATGCTTCTGGTGCAAATAGGTAACCTTGTCCCCAAACCGTTTTAATTCGGAATGGTGTTTCAATATTATCACCTAGTTTCTTTCTTAGGCGTGAAATACGCACATCGATTTTTCGGTCTTTACCATCAAAATCAATATTTAATAGATACTGGTAGATGTATTGGCGACTCATGACCTGACCTGCTTGAGAAGCCAGTAACCATAATAGCTCGAATTCGTGACTAGTTAAGTCAACTTCAGTGTCACCTAAACGGATTGCTTGGGTATGTGGATCAATGCTTAACTTACCAAAACTTAGGCAATGTGATTCAACTTGATCTGGTTTAGCTTGGCGACGCAATAGGTTGTTAATACGTGCAACTAGCAATGCAGGGTCAACTGGCTTAACAACATAATCGTCAGCACCGAGTTCAAGACCTTTGATTTGATCTTCATTTGAGCCAAGAGCGCTCATCAATAAGATAGGGCCGGCAAAGTAGTCAGGCAATTTTTCACACAAGGTTAACCCGTCCATACCTGGCAGCATGATATCGAGTAAAATAATATCAGGCTTATAGTTTATTAGGCGAGTCAATACGGTGTCGCCTCGACGTTCAACCTCAACATGCATGCCATGGGACTTTAAAAAGTCGACGATCAAATTGGCCAAACGAATATCATCTTCGACTAATAATACTCTATGCGTAGATTGCGAGTTGGTCATTAGAATAAACTCCATGGGTTTCGGTATCGTCGCCTAACTTGAGGCGGAGAAGCTGGTGTTACTTTTAATTTTACACCCGCAATAGTCTCGTGTGTATCTTTGTCTATCATCACAAACTGAATATCACGATCTGCACTAATATTGACGGTTAAAGCGTGAATGTCAGGTGACGTACTGCACCATTTCTTTAAATCTTTGTAGTCAGATATGATGCAAATCGTTTTGTTTGTTAACTGACCCCATTCGAGGGTGACTTCGATATCGCAGGTTTTTTCATCTGCAGAAGTAATACAGATCTCTGGTGAGAGTTTAAGTAAAGGGGCTGATTCCTCAGTGGTATTTTGCGCAAACACACTCTGACTCAATAATGAGCCCGCCAAAAAACATAGGTAAAGTAGTTTACGTTTTGAAAGCACGCTAGTTAGAACCTATATGCTGCACTGACAAAATAGGTGCTAGTGTAATCTTTATCTAATAAGGGACTATTGGCAATTTCATCAGCGATATCGGTATAGCGCGCGACAAAGAGTAGATTCCAGTTCTCAGTTAATACGTACTGTCCGGTAAACTCAATACTCTTATTCAACGCTGACTCCGCTTGATATGCTTGGTTCCAGTAGAGGCTTTCGCTAGCTCTTACGCCATAATAGTAATCAACTACCTCTTCACTCTTCCAGTCTAGCACTGCTGCAAACTCAAAATTCCATCTATCTAAAGGAATATTGTAAAGCCACTTTAGTCTAGACTCCATTCCTCCATGTACATCTAAAATATCATGGGCAACGGTTGCATGCACTATACCAAAACGGGTGTAAATAAAAGTCTCTACTCCGCCAAGATATGTAAAGTTTCGATTTTCTAATTCACCAATAGATTTTGGGTCTGGGGTATTTCTTGTTGTCATTGGACTGGCAAGAGGCGCAACTGCACCATGACTACCATCGGCGTTGAGTAAAAAAATATTTGAAGGATCCCAGCGATGGAAAAAAGCGCTGTCATTACTGAAAGTGGTGATTAGGTTTACGGTGTAGTTTTCACCTTCAGTTAAGGTGTAACCAATGTTGCCATTATCGAAAAACCAACTGTCACCATAATAAGCAAGAGTTGGGACGGCATATAAAGGGATATCTTCATAATCTTTAAGTGGATTAGTTTTATTACCGTAACCTAAGGCAATACCAATATCCCAACGACCAACCTCAATACAGTCGGTATTGTTATCACAGCTTGTGGGGATGCTAGCAAAAGATGCTGTAGAAAATAGGCTAGCAGCCATTAATAATGCTAATAAATAAGGCATCTAAAACATTGACTCATGATTACAAAATTAACAAATGGACTCATAGAGTATCACTTATTCGAATAAAGCGGCATGTGAGATAAGCGCTTTGTTGCAAACTGATACAGCTTGAAAAGCAACCAGGGTAGAGGTTGTTAAATCAGTTTGCTTTATGGTTTCTTTCTAATGGTTAGTTGTTACTTATTGATATAGAAGTTATTTTAATTAGGCTTAATATGATGTGCGTAAAGTTTATTTAAAGGAAGGTGCTATGGAACTAGATACTATTCATACAGTTGCTGGTGAAACTAAATTGCTAGATATAGAGATCCGTCACAGCAATGCTAGCGATATTGAAGGTATTTGGCGGCTCTATAGTCAGCCAAGCTGCTATCGAGAAACGCTGCAGCAGCCTTTTCCTTCTTTGCAACTATGGCAAAAGCGATTAGTTGAGCTACCTGAAAATATTTATAGCTTAGTCGCCATACGAGATGGTGAAGTCGTTGGGCAAATTGGTATGGAGGTGTTTAGTAATCCAAGGCGTAAGCATGTTGCTAACATCGGAATGGCGGTACATGAAGAGTTTCGGGCTATCGGCATCGCATCTGCGCTGCTAAGTGCTATGGTATCACATGCTCAAAATTGGCTAGCGGTGAGGCGTATTGAGCTTGAGGTATATACCGATAACCATTTAGCTATTAGTTTGTATAAAAAGCATGGCTTTATTATTGAAGGAGAAATGCGTGAATATGCGTTTCGCGATGGCGAATATATTGACGCATTCCTTATGGCTAATGTTAAAGATTAATCTTCACTAAGGCTTTTTTGAGCTGCTTTATCTTTAACAAACTGAATGGCGGTTTCATCTAGGCTGCGCTTAGAAAGGTAGCTTACGCTCTTGGCTTGTTTTAACAAAAAGCCTTGTTCAGTTTCAGTAAACTCAATTACATCAGCCCATAAAATAGTGCCTTGTACATAAAATGAATCGTTGCTGATCCCCGATTCATCAACGGTTAGCGTCACCTCATTGTTGGCAGCTTTACTCATCATTTGGCGCATCAACCACCAAGGTTTTCTAAATTTTACACTTAATGCTTCTAGTGCACTTAGTGCGATTAAAAACCACGACGCATAGCCATTAATGTCGGTCAGCATTAAGCCTGTACCTACAACAGCAAAGATAATCGCTTTTCGATAAGCTTTAATCGTATTATCGATAACAGCTGATTCGTCATAGCACTCGCTAAAGTGGCTTTTATCTAAGGTATATTGGGTGGTGTAACTATATTTTTGGTTCATTGTTGCTCATTATTACTGCAGCATTATCGCACTGCTTTGCATATTGTGGCAGATTATAGTGCTTAGTTTGCTGATAGTCGCTTAACTTGAACTTAAATTGCATTAATTAGATTTTACAAATAAAAAGGTAAACCTATGGCTAGCATCCCACTTGATTATGTTAATTATAAATCAACCTCGGTATTTGAGATTAATAGCGTTCCTAAGATGTTTTTGCATTTGCACAACACCAAGGCCGGTGTCTTTGGTCAGATACATGTACTGAATGGTGAGCTGAAATTTTATGGTTTTACTGACAGACGTGGTGAGATTGAGCAAGAACTGATTATTAAGGGGGGGGAAGTCGCAGTATCACCGCCACAGTATTGGCATAAGGTGGAGTTTTTAACTCAGGATACTCGCTTTAGAGTCGATTTTTGGGCCCATAAAGATTCAGAGATAGTCGCGCAAAATCTATCTGAGAGAGACGAATAGTACGCGATTAATGCACTTCAACCTCGACGCCTAAATGCTGATATTGGCGAATAAGCTTTTTGACAAACAGCATAGGATCAAGAGCATTTTGCGGGATAAGCCCGATCCGGCTTAATAGGTTATTGTTAGGGCGATCGATTTTTAATGCAGTGACTTTAGCTTTGGTCTTTTGTGCAAGCTGTAGTGCTTTATTCAGTGCCACCTGCGTGGCAGAATGGTTGTCGATTAGCGTTAAAGTATTGTGGTAAGCAATCATTAAAGTCGTCCGTTTTATTGCTCTACATTGCATCAACTGTAGTCTACAGCCCAGTAAATACCTGCACTTGCTAATATCAAATCACGCTTAAAATAAAGCCTGTAAGCGTTTTTCAATCTACGACTTTTTAAGCTGTTGATTTCATGGTTTCGACATTTTTCCGTTTGGGTTAAATTCAAAAAAATTCACAATATATAATAGTATTAAATGTTAACAAGTTTTAACTTTGCTTTAACCTTTTGAGTGGTTAGGCTAGTCGTTCAAGGGATGGAGACGATATGAATACTCGAGATAAGCAAGTTAATCCAAAAATGGGCGCTAAGCCAAAAGCTAAAATTACCACCGTGGATAGTGGCTCTAGCACGTTAACTGATTTGTTTGCTATGCAAACTGAAGTTGCATTACTGCAATCTATGGCTCGCTCAAAAACGCTGACGATTATGGTGGTGGTCGGTGTGCTAGGTTTTGCTGGTTTTATACTGTTTTTATATAAAATGGCGGGCTAGCCGCTCAGTTGTACCTTTAATTTCTAATTACCTGCTAAGGAAAGCAATATGTTTATGTTTGCCGCCGAATTACTTTTTACCATCGTCTGGGATTATGTGCTGTGTTATGTATTTTATGCGACCGGCGCCATTGTGCTTTATCTCTGCACTTGGGGAAAAGTGAACTATTCGCTGGCTCCAAATACATTTTTATCCCATTCTAGAGTGAAAGGAAAATCGACGACCGATAAGCCCCTTTTAGTGGGCATGGCCTTTTATATTATCTTGTTTATAGTTGCTATTTGGTTGGCTTAAGTGGGCTAATAGGGTTGCGCCTTTAAGTCATTAAATGAGTTGATCAAGCTCATTCATTATTACTTATGCGTTGCTACCTCAGCATTGGCACCAAAGCTTAGGCGATTAACGTTCATGCTATTAGCGGTAAAGCTTTAGTCATAGCGATTACGTAAGGCTGGAATATCTGTTAAGTATTCTACAAACTCTACTTCATAACCGTCAGGGTCGATAAAGTACACATTGCGTCTGTAAGGATCGTCCATTCCTGGTTTCGCAATTTCAAATCCAGCAGCTTTTAGGCGACGAACAACACCGTCTAAGTCATCGGTGGCATAAGCAAAGTGTGCTAAGCCAACTTGATGTCCTGTCAGATCCCGATTATCTGCATCGCCATCATCGTTAAAAGTTAAATATTGATAGTCATCGCCAAAGTGCACCCAGTTACGTTCAACCCCATGCCAGGTCGACTCGCCGCCACCACGTATTTGCCAGTGGGGGAATATCGCTTGATAGAATTTGAGGGCGGTAGGTATATCTCTAACAACGAGGTTTAAGTGCTCTAAGTGGATCATGGTGAATTCCTTTTATGATTTATGATTTATGATAAATAGTGTTATGGCTTACATGCCGTAACTGTACTCTTGCTGCTTAGGATAAGGTTTGTTTTGATGGTTAAACCGCACCGTTTTTAATGCTGTACTGTACTGGGCAAGCATATGCAAACTGTAGTCGATACGCTCGCGTAAATGTAAGTCACGTTCAGAGTTTGGCTCTTGACTCTCTAGTACCTCCTCAACATTGCGAATAATTAAATGATCGGGTGTGGCGACTAATTTATTATTTTTTAGCGCATTCATTCTTAACTCTGCGATCGGATAAGCACCGCTTATTCCACTTACCACCGCGACTAATAGCGCTGGTTTATGGGCAGTATCTTGGCTATCCGCCATTAATAGAAAATTTTTCATAAGCGGCGAGGCCATACCGCCCCACTCTGGAGTGATTAGCACTAAAGCATCGGCATGCTTTATCTGCTTGGCGATAAGCGGCCATTGGCTGTTGTTTGCTGTTTTAGATGCAGCTTCACCATCCCAAAATGGCAGTTGGTATTGATTCAGTTCAATGTGATTTATTCGAGTGAAATCTGAGGATTGCTCGGCAATATAGTGGGCAACTTTGGCACTTTGAGATGGGCTTCTTTGGCTTGCGCTTACGATAACTAATTCCATTTAAGTAAACCTTTTTGTTTATTTAAGCTTTAAGTAAAGTAATGTCTTTACATAACAAAGTAAAGAAAAAAGTTTACTTAATTATATGGTGAGTAATAATGGTCTTAGTTCAACCGCGTTACTTAGCGCTTTTATGGGCCTGTAGTTATAAAAGAGATAATGATGAAGACCAGTGACAAGATTTTGCAGATGTTAAAAACCCAAGGTGAGCTAACCGCTAAAGTGATTGCTAGCGAGTTAGGTCTAACAACCATGGGGGTACGTCAACACCTACAAAGCCTGGAAGAAAGCCAAGACGTTGTGTTTGAAGATAGAAAAGCCGCTCGTGGTCGACCAACACGATTTTGGGCGCTGACCCCACAAAGTAATAGTCATTTCTCAGATCGCCATGAAGATCTGACTGTGCAATTAATCGACTCGGTAAAAGTTGTGTTTGGTGACGGCGGATTAGAGCAGCTGATTAGCCATCGTGAGCAGGCAACATATAGCTTGTATAGCCAAGCGCTGGCGAACGTCGATGGCTTAGAAGCTAAGCTGAATATGCTGGCGAAATTACGTACTGATGAAGGCTACATGGCAACCATAGAGCAGCAGCAAGGCGTGTATTTCCTACTAGAAAATCATTGTCCAATATGTGCAGCGGCCACATCTTGCCTAAGCTTTTGCCGCTCAGAGTTACAACTTTTTCAGAGTCTATTTACTGCTGAAGCGAGCATTTCACGTGAACAACATATTATTGAAGGTGCACGTCGTTGCGCTTATAAAGTTGTGCCTCATCGCCAAGGTAATGGTCAATAAGTATGGAATCGAAACGTGCACGCTTAGATAGATTTATTAGCGTTAAAACTGGGGTCAGTAAAAAAAATGTCCGCGCAGTTTTAGCCAAAGGTTTAGTCAAGGTTGATGGCGTTATCGCCCGCGATATTGATTTGATTATTGATGAGTTTTCCCATGTAACGTTCGAAGATAGAGTATTGCAGGCCAATCAAGCCAGCTATGTAATGCTGCATAAACCTGTGGGGGTGGTTAGCGCTAATGTTGATGACAAACATAAGACGGTTATCGATCTGCTAGATAGAGATGATAAACACAATCTACATATTGTGGGCCGGCTTGATCTGAATACTTCAGGTTTATTACTGCTGACTAATGATGGCCGCTGGTCTAAAAAGTTAATGTCACCAGAGCACAAAGTCGGCAAGCTATATCGAGTTAGCTTACAAAATCCGATTAATGAATCCTATATCGCTGCATTTGCCAGTGGTATGTACTTTGAGTATGAAGACATTACGACATTGCCCGCTAAGCTTGAGATAGTGGATGAATACACTGCGTTAGTCACACTTATGGAAGGGCGTTACCATCAAATAAAACGTATGTTTGGTCGCTTTCGAAATCCAGTTATTGGTTTGCACCGGATCTCTGTCGGCGCGATAACGTTAGACGCGGACCTTTTAGCTGGAGCAAGTCGAGAGTTAACGGCAGATGAAGTGCTTAATGCTTAAGTGGCTTCATCGAGGTCAAGTAGGGCAAAAGTACAATGTTGACTACCGCAATACTTGTTATGTGTTTGGCATAAATATCTAAACTAGCAAATGAGATCCCCTGCCTCTCATTAGCCATTGACCCTTTTGGGAGCCTACGGGCTCTCTTTTTTAGATTGTTTACTTTACAAACAAATTATTTATATCCGCAGCTAGATAATGTTCAACTTTGTGATCTGGTGCAATTTTTCGACATTGCGGTATGAACAAATTCATTAATTACTAAAGTGCTAATAAGCCACTCTGGCGATCAATGTCTCATTTATGTGAATTGTGAGGCATTGATCGTTGCTGCGTTTTCCTTTAGATGCTTGATTGCTAATATTTTTTTAAGCTGTTGATTTTAATGTTTTATATTTCTTGTATTGCATGAGCTAAGAAGGGACATAAGCAATAGGAGGTATTTGCTCAGGTTAATGGCTTCAACTAGAATGCGCGCGCTCAAATTAACTTAATTTAATAATGTGCCTTTTTAAAAGGTGCATTTGTTAGTGAATACTTCCTGTAGGGGAACTCAATGTCTACACAACTAGCTAATCCTGCTCCACTTGGTCTAATGGGTTTCGGTATGACTACCGTGCTATTAAACATCCATAACGCAGGCTTTTTCCCAATCGATTCAATGATTTTAGCGATGGGTATTTTCTACGGCGGTCTAGCTCAAGTTATCGTTGGTATCATGTGCTTCAAGCGCGGCGATACTTTCGGTACTACAGCATTTACATCTTACGGTTTGTTCTGGTTAACCCTAGTTGGTTTACTAGTAATGCCAAAAATGGGCTTTGCGGCTAGTCCTGCAGCATTCATGGGTTGGTACCTACTATTATGGGGCATGTTCACTGCAGCACTGTTTGTAGGTTCACTACGTTACCCACGTGCTAAGCAAGTTGTATTCGCTTCACTAACTATTTTATTCTTCCTACTTGCAGCTCGTGATTTCACTGGTAGCGAGTTAATCGGCACTATCGCTGGTTACGAAGGTATTTTCTGTGGTCTAAGTGCAATTTACTTTGCAATGGCTCAAGTATTAAATGCTGAGTTTGGCCGCGTTATTTTACCAGTAGGTCCAGTTGCCGTTGCTGCATACGAGCCAGCTACAGAGAAACAAGCCGCTTAAGCTAACCACCAATTATCACTTATCTCCGATAATGCATAGTTAAAAGCGATAAAAAAAGCTGACCAATAGGTCAGCTTTTTTGTATCTGCGGTTTAGTGCTTTTTATCACTTACATAGCGATTAACGCTGTTGTAGCTTGAATAACCACTTACCGTATAAGTAAATTCCTACCGCCGAGATAGTACCAATAGCAGCAATAATGTACCAAGCCATACCAATATTGTGGCTGTTGTATAGCAGGGTCGTTAGCTCTTGAGCTGGTTCACCGGTAAAGGCGACTAATGTGGTAAAGGCCTCACCTTGTGGAATGGCACTAATTTCACTTGCACTCATGCCACGCTCAGCAAGTAGTTCTAACGAGAAGATCTCTTTAGAGGCATACATTTCATAGAGTTTAGGACCAAAGTAACCTTCTAATGTCCAGCCGATCCCTTGCGGTAGCATGACAAAGCCTAGGTACATGGCCTTTTTACCTTCAGGCGCAATATTACCCATAAACTCATTCTTCTTCGGGCTGATCATCATCTCACCGAATGAGAACATGGCAATTGCTAATACAATCATCCACGCAGCATTAGTCGCGCCAATTAATACGAATGCAAAAATACTTAATAAACAGCCGCCTAGCATAGCTGTGGTAATACGGTATTTAGCCGTTAACGCAGCCACTAAGAAACAGGTGGTCATAATCATACCTGCGTTAAGGTTAAGCATGCCCTCTGGCATTACCTTAGTACCGGTATTATCAAGACCAAGCCAGAACTGGAATATACCGTTTGAGGTGCCTTCTGGACCAAATAGTGAAGTCACAATAACGCTGGTATCTACCCATTCAGCAATGTGGATGGGTAATACGTCAAATAGAGAGTTGAATAGGAACCAGAAACCCGCAAACACCAGCATGTAGTAGATAACCACAGGCTTTTTAAGCTCATGCCATGCATCCCTCCACAGGGCTTCTTGATGTATTTCACCGGCTTTAATTTTACGGTTACGCTCCATGCGCTCTTCTTTACCGGGCTCTTTATAAGCAAGTAAGAACAGGAAGTTTAAAGAAATAATAGCCGCACATGCGTAAAACACGTTGTCCCATGAAAGCTGGCGCATATGTACCGCAACCAGCGGACCTAAGAAACCACCGATGTTGACCACTTGATAGAAAATACCCCACGCCATCGAGGTATTTTGTCTACCCGTTGATAGTACTAAGGTGCCTTGAATACCAGGCTTAAAAATTCCCGTACCACCGGCAAGCAAGATCGCACCGATTAAGAAACCGTAAAAACTTGGAAAAAATGCCATGACTAGATAGCCGGCAATTTTGATTATGGTAGATGCGAAGATGGTTTCTTTATAACCGACTCGATCTGAGACCCCGCCGGTAAAGACTGGAATAAAGGTCTGCATAAATGCCCAGATCGCGATAATAATACCGTAATCGCTGAGGCTAATACCTAGGCCTCCTTCAGAGGTTGGAGCTTTTGCATAAAGGCCTGCACTGGCTTTTACGCCGTAGTAAGCAATTCGCTCTACGAGCTCCATGCCACCGACAATCCAAAATATATAACTTAAGCTGGCAATAGAGGCCCACATACCAAGCTGTTTAACTTCCCGCAGGTCGTTATCTGCATAAGTATCTTTCGAATCACTCATAACTTTCCTTCGATTTTTGTAATTATTTATAGTTATTTTGTATGTTTTTATTGTGTTGGTTTTGAGTATGTCGAACGTGTGACTCTTTACCAAAACGCTGCAAGCTTGTAATTGCAGCAGACACTTTACCTAATTTGTTGTTAAACGCAAAAGTGTTAATTTTCACTTTAGTGAGCTTTAAGCTGCTTTTAATTCGTTTAATTGACATAAAACAGCGGAAATTCGGCAATTATTGGCTGTATTTCAAGACAATGGCAGAGGATTTGAACAGACTAACAAAAAGGAGGGCTTTCTATGTGTGGGGGAAGGTGAATCGTAACTGCCTATTCAACTTTCTAGCGTCTAATACTTATTAACCGTGGCAAACGCAAAAGAGAAGCGGGGATAGGAAAAATGGAGCAAAGCTTCAGCTAGAACGCTGGCACTAGCCGTAGCGATGAAATGACTTATGAATAGGAGCGATAATGGTGTGCGTACTTAACTGATAGTGGAATCAATGAAGTAGCGCAGCAAATAGTGGTGCGGTGAGTACCATTGCAATACCGGTAAAAATCATGGTTAGGCTAGCGATAACACCTTCTTGGCGGCCAATCTCACTAGCTTTAGCTGCGCCAGCGCCATGAGCAGAAGCCCCTAATGCAACGCCTTTGGCAATCGCGCTTTTAATGTTAGCGACTTTAAATAATGGCTCACAGATCAACATGCCAATCACACCTGTGAGTAACACCAACATTGCTGTGAGTTCAGGTATGCCACCAAATGAGCCTGTTGCTTCAATAGCAAATGGAGTCGATACCGAGCGCACCATCAAGCTGTGGGATAACTCTGGCGGCAGATTGGTTAGCTTTACCAGTAACCAAGATGAGCCCAGCCCAAGTAATAAGCCACAGATAACACCTAAACTAAGTGTTAGTGGATACTGCTTAATCAGTTCGCGCTCACGATAAATCGGGAGTGCAAATGCGATAGTCGCCGGAGCTAACATCGCTGCCAAGTAGTGGGTATAACTAAAGTAATCACTGACATCGATTTTCAGGCTTACCACAGTTATCAATATAGCCATGGGCGCTATGATAATAGGTGCTAGCCAGACTTTGCGTTGACGTTTATACAAAGCTTTACTGGCAAAGTAGCCTATCAAAGTGAGTACTAAACAAAATAAACCTACGATTGAATGGCTCATGCTGCTTGGCGCTCCTCGGTTGCTTTTGGCGCTAAATCAGTTGGTGATGTCTTGGGTAACGTCAATACTTTTTCTGCAACCGCCATAGTTTGGTCCACATGTTGAACGGTTTTAGCTGCTTGGCGTTTTAAGTGCATTTTGTGCTCAAATTTAAATAACTTATCTACAGTGAATGCGGTGCCAACAAGCACGCAGGTACTCGCTGCGAGCATGGCGCCTATTAATACTGCACCAAAATGCTCTAGCAAGGCTTGATACTTAATGACAGCTACAACAGGTGGAATGAAAAACAGCAGTAACTCCCCAATTAACCATTTTGAAGCAAGGCTTACGCTGCGTTCTGGGATCAATTTTAACGATAGTAATAACAGCAATATAGTTAAGCCGATAACACTGCCTGGAATGGGGGAGTTGATGTAAATAGCTAAGGTTTGACACAGCCAAGCAAAGCCACAAAAACCGGTAACTTGCAGGGCAACAAGTAAGCAATGTTTGATATTTTTACGATTAATCTTGGCGAAGGTAGCCATGATCATTTCCAGAACGGTAAAGGTAACGAATGCGTGTTAGTTTACGCTTGCTTATTTAATAGAAAAAATGAATATTAAGAATGCTATCTATAAATGTTGGTTATCTAAATGGATCTCAAAGCACTGCAATACTTTACCCAAGTGGTCGATGCTGGTGGTTTTGCTAAGGCGAGTCATGTGGCATGCCTGACACAACCAGCCCTGTCTAAAGCAATAAGAATGTTAGAAGAAGAGTTAGATATGGTGTTGCTTGAGCGAGGAAAACGCGGCACCCAGATAAAACTCACTGCGGCAGGGGAAGTTGTATATCAGCACGCCCAGCAATTACTCTCTGGGCGTCAGGCACTGCTGCATGAACTTGACGCGCTACGTAACTTAAGCGGCGGCAGCTTAAAATTAGGTTTAGCACCGCTGGGCAGCGCTGAACTGTTTGCTCCGGTGATTGCTAAGTTTAGGCAGTTGTATCCAAAAATCGATATGCAGCTGTTAGTGCGCGGTGGTATTGAGCAAACACTTGCACTACAGAAAAACGAGATTGAATTAGCAACAGGCATTATCGCCTTTGATGGTGAGTTTGATGGCTTAAGGATCCGCAACGATCCTATGGTGGTAGTGGTACCTAAAACTCACGAGTTAGCAAGTTTTAAAGAGCTGCAATTAACCGATTTACATGCATTAGCACAGGTGATGTTTGAGCCGGAATATGCACTCTATGAGTTGATTTTAGATGCCTGTAATAAGGCCGGCTTTGTACCTGCAGAAATCACGCGTGTGAGTCATGCTGATTTTGGTATTGCACTGGTAGCCGCTGGTACAGGTATTATGGTGTTACCGCAAATTATAGCTGAGCGCTATCGGGTCGATGCGGTAGTTAACGTGCCATTAGCTAGTCAAGATTTACGATGGGAGTTATCGCTATTTTGGCGCAAACAACAAAGCTTATCTTTTGCTGCTAAGGCGATGATAGAACTGGTGAAACAGCAGCTTGAGCAAGCATCAGCAGAGTAGCTATTGCGCTAGCCATAAAAAAGCCTAACTCTTAGTTAGGCTTGGTGTTTTCATGTGGATTAGTATGACCCTATTTAGTCACCACCCATAGCGCATGCAATAAGCCTGGAATAAAGAATAACAAGCACAGAATAATATTAATCAGCAGATCTTTACCTACACCGCTTTTTAAAAATACTGCTACTGGAGGTAATAAAATCGCGATGATTATGAGTAACAGTTTATTGGTATCCATATAGTCATGTCCTTTAGCCAGTTAGTTGATTTTTATGTCTGGTTTACTTCGTTAATGCTGTTTAAAACTTAATCTATATTTCTAGGCTTGTAAATGTTGCAGCTATTGAAATAAAAGCCAACTTAGCTCTTGTTGAGCTTAGCTGGCTTATCGTGATGAATAACCTTTAGTACAAATTTTTATCTATAGTGGCCAAGGTGACTTGCCATCAATGGCAACCGCTTGTAGATCTAGGCTTTTACAGTATTCGCCGGGCGCATAAACATAAATCTGCTTAGCGATGCTGGTAAAACCAAACGAGCTAACTTGATCTTTTGCTGCCTGAGTGGTTGCTAAGCCCCACATTTGATAAATTTGGCGATAATCCAGCTGCGCTGAATAGCTCATGGCAATCATTAGAAAATCATTGTTTGAGATAGTTTTGGCTGTCTCTAAATTAAATTGATTGAACCCAAGTTGAGCCCGCTTTTGTAGCCAGATTTCATCTGAAGCCTTAGCTCGTTCAAATTCCTGCAGTAAAATATGTAGCCGAGCAAGTAGGTGCCAGCCATTGTCCAACTTGCCATAATCTTGAGCCGCTACCATCATTTGCAGCATGGTAGCCATACCATTGGACCAACTACTAAGGTTGGCAGCTTGCATATAAGCAAATGGGTCAGCTTGATTTACACTGGCTTGTAGTACGGTAAATTCATCGTCAATATCCAACCCTTGGCATGATGGCAGCTTACCAAGTTCTGTATATGCTCGGGATTTAGTGTAATAAGAGTATGGATTAGTTGATGCGTGACCATCGTGGCCATCAAAACGTAAGCGAGCTTTTTCGAGGCCATGACCTAGTTCATGAATGTCACCATGGCCGGTTGGGCTAAATGACCAATATGCATCGTAAGGATTCCCTGAGCAGCCATAACCACAAGTTGCTTGGTCGGCATTCATATGCTTTACAGTGTCTATGGTATCAATCTGCCAGCCTTGGCTGCTGGCAAACTCAGTAACTTCGGCCACATCATCGATAAATGGGCCTTTAAAGCCAGCTAATAAATGCGGATAGTTATGTACCTGAGTCATTATCGCATCAGCCATTTTTTCTGGTGTATCCCAAAGTGGCTCATGCTCCATAGTTTGCTGCATTTTATCGAGCTTAGAGTGTACTTCAAAATGCTCGGTTGCAAGTTCAGCCCAATCATACTGCTCTGCAACCAAGTCTTGCATAAACTTGTTGTCATCCATTCCCTTGCGCCAATATGGGTGTAATCCAATTTGTTGAAAGTCGAATTGTGTGGGCAAATCGCCTTGGTCAAAGCTAATTTGCATCGGTCCGCCATAAGGGCTGGTAAACTTAATTGTTTCGCCAGCTTTAACTTCAATGTGGGTTGACTGCAGTAATTTAGGGCGGCTGTAGCCATTAGTGGCAAACTCATGGGTTGAGCCTGAACGTAAACTGTTTATAAATATCCAAGTACGCACAGGACTATTGTCATTGCGGGTTACGCTTACTGTTTGACCCGGCAACGCATAAACACCAGCAGATCGAAAGCCTTTCTTACTGCCAAGGTTAATGGTTTTATCCGCTGCTGTTATATGACTAAAATCAACCCGGCTAAAATTGCCTAAGTCTTTAGGCACTGGATTAATATCGCGATAGTTATAAACGCTATGATCAGCGTAATAAGCTTTTAAATAACTTAAGCTGTCGGTTGTGGCGACATCCATTGGGTATTGAATATCTTGGCGATAAATATCACCTAATAGAATAAGCAACTTGTAAAGTGAGTAATCAGCTTGGTTAAAAATATCCAGTTTACTGGTATCTAACGCTTTGATGCTGTTTCTAATATTACTCAATGCTGGGCGATAGTTATCGTTAAAGTTAGCATCACAGTTAGTTGCACAATTAGCGAGGTTAAAATCGGTTTGCTGGGTATCGAATAGCGATAACCACATTTGTTCACTATCAAGCGCATTGTAGTGACTAAGCATATTCGCGGCCGACTGCCAATCGGCCTTATCTTGGGAAAAATAATTGCCCGGTCCACCAACACCTTGCATGCTAAAGCCCATAGGATTAAGCACGGTTTGGGTTAGTGGTACACTGTTCCAGCTATGCAGATGCATATATAAAAGTGGTTGTTTGTCAGATTGAATTTGTGCGATAAGCGGCTTAACTTGCTCGATAGTAAAGAGCTCGGAAGATCCTGTGATCACTAACTGAGCATCAGATAAACAGCTACTTAATTCAGCCGCTTCACTACAAGTTTGCACTTGCCAGTTTGGATAGTGTTGATTTATCCAGCTGGTAATTCGGTTTACAGTATTACCACTCATTAGAAACAGTCGAACTTGCTGCTCTTGTGCTATTTCGTTTGTGTCTTGGTTTAACAGCCAAGTTAGCAGACGTTTAAAGCTCACTTCAAATTCAAGGTTATTGCCTTGCTGCATACTCGAAATGATATCAGTACCAAAAGCAGCATTGCGCTGACCAGCTTTATCATTAACAGCGGCAAAAGTGAGTCCTTTGTTGCCGGTCACTATGCTGTAGGCTTTACTCTCTGGATATGCGTGTTCAGCGCCTGATAGTTGGATCATTTGTGAGTGACGACCTTGATCATATATTATAGGATCACCTTGATAGATATTCTCAAGTAAGGTTTTGCCGTCTAAACGATATTGCTTAATATGCGATAGAGCACGTTTTACGATATGTATTGACTGCGTGGCAGCAATGCTGGCATCACCCGTGCGCATAGCTGCTGAAATTCTATCGTTTAATTGCAGGTTAATTTCAGCTGTCGCGGTTTGGTTTTGGCTATCGGTGACACTTAAGCTAAGTGTAATGCTGGCATCTTGAGTTAATTGGCTTGCATCTATTGTGACACCGCTAATACTAGCGTTTGATAAAGAGACCTCGGGGCCAGACTCTTGCTGCCACTGAAAAGCAGAGTTACCAGATGCGTAGATTGTGACCTCGGCATTTAACTGTAGGCTTTGATCATTCCAAGCTGTTATATCTTCGCTAAGTGTAACAGCAGGTGGTTGGGCTGACGGGACAAGGTTTCCGTTGTCTGTTGCTGTTGAATCATCTGATCCCCCACAACCAAATAGACCGATTAAGATACAACCCGATAAAAACCAATGCTTCATATTGTTAACACTCTGTTTAATTTGTGTCTATCTTGAGTGTTTTTACTGTTTTGATCAAATTTAATTAAAATTTATTTATATAAAACAATGGTTAAGTCGGTTTTTTGACTTTGTCATCAAATTGACTTTTTACCGAACATAGTTAAGTAGCAGTGCTCAAATAACATAGTTCGGTATCACCTTATTACAGTATGATTGAGGCTCCCAATTACAATTAACGCGAAAAGTAGCCTGCTTTGTTGATGAGTAATAAATGCTCGTTGTCGACATTAGTCATTGTCATCGAGTAAAACTTGATATAAGGGTGTGATCTCTATCAATAATCTAAGCGCTTTTCTTATCTTTGTGTATCAAATTGGAACCAAATCTCTATGCTGCTTGCCGGTATGTTTTGAAGATACAAAACCGATACTTCATTTCTCTTTGATTTTTAAAATTTCAATAGCTTACGCAGGAAACGAGAATTAGCATGTCTGTATTAATCGAGCAATTAGGGCAAGATGAACTTCGTCGCCCAAGTCAGTCTCAATCTAGCTTTATGTCACTTATCAAATCAGTTCGCTATCAGCTCAAATTTATTGTTTTTTTAACTGTAATTTCGTTTGTATTTCTTGGGTATAAGGGCATATCTGGAATGCAAGATGCTGGGGAATCGATAGGACAGCTGCATGCCCAGGGCATGCAGCTAAGTATTAATGCAGGTCAAACGTTAACTGAACTAGCCACTGCTCGCAGTGAGTTACTCTTGGCATTTCAGCATGATCCAACCAGTCAGTTTTCAGAAATGCATAACCATCCGTTGTCTTTGCACATAGGTCAGGCTCAAGCGTCAATAAGTGCCTTAAAAGATATTGTTGAAAATCAAATATTGAGTGCCGATCTAGCCGTTGATGAACGCCGTCAGGCTAATGAGCTTAAAAGCTTGTTAGATCGTGTTGTTATGGTTGGCTTTAATCCAACCATTGCAGCATTACAGCAACAGCAATATGAAGAGGCTAATCAGATTTTACTTAGCGAGATCAACCCGCTATTTAAAACGATTACTGCCGAAGCGAAAGAGTTTTTAGAGCTGCAAATCGCTGAGGGTGAACACACTTTTAAGCAGTTTAATAACAATATGCAGGTTTATATTGTGTTAGTCGCGCTGTTTTCTAGTATCAGTATGCTAGTGATTACTATTAGTTTAACGCTAATTCGACGTCGAATTGCTAAGTCGGTGGTTGAGCTGGAACTGACGGCGATTAATATTGCTAGCGGCGATTTAACTAAACGTATTGAAATTGGTGGTGATGATGAGTTTGCCCATATTGCAGATTACGTTAATCAAATTGCATCTCGCTTTCAACATGTAGTGCAGAACACTCACGAGTCTACGGCGCGATTAGCCAGTGCTGCAGAAGAAAACTCAGTGGTTTCAACTCAGACTCAGCGCAATGTGATTGAGCAGCAGCAACAGACCCAGCAAATAGCTGCAGCAATTCATCAGTTTACTTCAACCGTAAGAGAAGTTGCGCAAAGCGCTGAAGCTGCGGCAGTAACATCGGCTGAAGCGAATAGTGCTGCGCACCAAGGGCAAGCAGTTGTTAATGAGAGCATAGCTGTTATTGAAACTCTATCGATTGAGATGGACGGGGCGACAGAAGCGATGCAAGTGCTCTCTAAGTCATCTGATGAAATTGGTTCAGTTGTGGATGTTATTCAAGGTATTTCAGAGCAAACTAATTTGCTTGCACTTAATGCTGCTATTGAAGCTGCACGTGCCGGCGAGCAAGGAAGAGGTTTTGCGGTCGTCGCAGACGAGGTGCGCTCGCTGGCTAAGCGTACTCAGGATTCGACTGAAGAGATCCAAAAGATGATCCAGCGTTTACAGCAAGGAGCTCGTGATTCGATGCTAATGATGCAAAAGGGCACTGAGCAAGCAAAGTTGAGCGTGAGTAAATCACTGCAAGCGGGTGAAGCCTTACAGCAAATTATGGCGAGCATTGAACAAATTAATGCGTTGAATACTCAAATTGCGACGGCGTCAGAAGAGCAAAGCTTAGTGACCGAGGAGATTAACCGAAACATTACCAATATTAGTGATATTTCGGATCAAACCGCTGCTGGTGCTGAGCAAACTCAAGCATCGACTCATGAGCTTGCTAGCCTTGCTGAGTCAATGCAACAAGAAATTGCTTACTATCGAGTGTAGTTGGCGAACGCTATAAAATTGAGATAACAAAAAGGGCTGTCAGTGACAGCCCTTTCTTATGAGCTAACGCTCGAGGAGAGAGTTAGCTTTTCTTGCTTAGCCTTCTAGCTTTGCAAGCTCAGCTTTCTGCTCAGTAAGCTTGTCCATGTCGCGTTGGTATTCAGCTTGCTTAGCTCGTTCTTTTTCAATAACGGCAGCAGGTGCTTTAGCAACGAAACCTTGGTTAGATAGCTTGCCCTCAATACGTGCAAACTCAGCTTGTGCTTTTTCTAGTAGCTTGTCGATACGCGCCACTTCTTTAGCCACATCGATTAGGCCAGCCATTGGGATTAATAGCTCCATGTTACCCACTAACTGTGTAGTCGACATAGGTGCCGTTTCACCATCTGCTAGAATAGTCATAGACTCAAGCTTAGCTAGGGTCTTGAAGAAGGTTTGGTTAGCTTCTAGGCGAGCCTTATCTTGCTCACTCACACCACGTAATAGTGCGTTTAGTGGCTTAGATGGCGCAATGTTTAGCTCAGCACGGATATTACGTACCGCAACAATTACTTGCTTAACCCATTCCAAATCTTCCATCGCAATAGCATCAACTTTTTCTGCTTGGTACTCAGGGAACTGAGCAAGCATCAATGTATCGCCTTCAACACCAGCAAGCGGCTTAACACGCTGCCAGATAGTTTCAGTTAGGTATGGCATGATTGGGTGCATTAGACGCTGCATTTGCTCCAATACGTTAACCAAAGTATGGCGAGTACCACGAAGTTGAGCTTCAGTGCCACTTTGCATCACAGGCTTAGTTAGCTCTAAGTACCAGTCACAGAATTGGTTCCAAGTGAACTCGTAAATAGTGTTAGCTGCTAAGTCGAAGCGGTAGTTAGCCATGTGCTCGTCATAGGCTTTAACTGTTTCGTTGAACAAACCGATAATCCAGCGATCAGCAAGAGATAACTCCATTTCGCCGCCATTTTGCCCGCAGTCTAGTGCTTCACCAATTGCATCATCGCTTGCATCATCCGCTTGTACTTCAGTGTTCATTAACACGTAACGTGATGCGTTCCAGATCTTGTTACAGAAGCTACGGTAACCGTCTAGGCGCTTCATGTCCCAGTTGATGTCACGACCTGTAGATGCCATAGACGCAAGAGTAAAGCGCAGCGCGTCAGTACCATGTGCTTCAATACCGTCAGCAAACTCTTTACGAGTGCTCTTTTCAATCTTAGCGGCAAGCTGTGGCTGCATCATGTTGCCAGTGCGCTTTTCAACTAGAGACTCAAGATCGATACCGTCAATCATGTCTAATGGGTCAAGTACGTTACCCTTAGACTTAGACATCTTGTTACCGGCTTCATCACGGATAAGACCGGTAACATAAACCGTTTTAAATGGTACTTGTGGCTTGCCGTTTTCATCTTTGATGAAGTGCATGGTCATCATGATCATACGGGCAACCCAGAAGAAAATGATGTCAAAGCCAGTAACCAACACATCTGTTGGGTGGAAAGCTTTAAGCTCAGCGGTATCTTCTGGCCAGCCTAGGGTTGAGAATGTCCATAATGCAGAGCTGAACCAAGTATCTAGTACGTCAGCGTCTTGGCGTAGAGTGACTGAATCGTCAAGCTGGTGCTTCGCACGAACTTCAGCTTCATCGCGGCCAACATATACTTTACCCGCTTCGTCGTACCATGCTGGAATACGGTGACCCCACCATAGCTGACGTGAAATACACCAGTCTTGAATATCACGCATCCAAGAGTTGTACATGTTTTCGTATTGTTGTGGTACAAACTTGATATCGCCGTTTTCAACCGCTTCCATGGCAGTTTTTGCCATAGGTGCAACAGCAACATACCACTGGTCTGTTAGTAGTGGCTCGATCACAACGCCAGAGCGGTCACCGTAAGGTACCTTCAATGCGTGTGGATCGATTTTGCCAAGCAGGCCTAATGTTTCAAACTCTTCAACGATAGCAGTACGCGCTTTGAAGCGATCAAGACCTGCGTAACGCTCTGGAAGGCTATTATCTAGGTCGTTGTTAGCTGTACCGTCAGTATTTACAACTTCCGCGCTTGAACGAATTGCCGCATCAATCGTTAGAATGTTGTACATCGGCAGCGCGTGACGCTTACCAACTTCATAGTCGTTAAAGTCGTGTGCAGGAGTGATCTTTACACAACCAGTACCGAACTCCATATCCACATAATCGTCAGCAACGATTGGGATAAGACGGTTTACGATTGGTAGTAGAATAAACTTACCAATAAGAGATTGGTAACGCTCGTCTTCTGGGTGAACCGCAACCGCGCTGTCACCAAGCATAGTTTCAGGACGAGTGGTTGCCACTTCTAGGTAATCTTTACCGTCAGCAGTTAACGCGCCATCAGCAAGCGGGTAGCGGAAGTGCCACATGCTGCCTTGCTTTTCTTTGTTCTCAACTTCAAGATCTGAAATCGCAGTATGTAAGGTTGGATCCCAGTTTACTAGGCGCTTACCACGGTAAATTAGGTCATCTTCGTATAGACGTACAAACACTTCTTGTACGGCATCAGACATGCCTTCATCCATAGTGAAACGTTCACGGTCCCAATCTACAGAAGCGCCAAGACGGCGTAACTGTTTAGTGATGGTACCGCCAGACTGTTCTTTCCAGTCCCAAATACGGTCGATGAAGTTTTCACGGCCAAGATCGTGACGGCTTAAACCTTCTTCAGCAGCAACTTTACGCTCAACCAACATTTGTGTTGCGATACCAGCGTGGTCAGTACCGACCTGCCAAAGGGTGTTTTTACCCTTCATACGTTGGTAACGAGTCAAGGTGTCCATGATGGTATCTTGGAAGGCGTGACCCATGTGCAAGCTGCCCGTCACGTTTGGTGGCGGGATCATGATGCAATAGTTGCCTTGAGACTCATCGCCGTGTGGCTTGAAGTAACCTTTCTCTTCCCAGTTTTGGTAAAGAGACTGTTCTATAGACTGCGGGTTATATGTTTTTTCCATGGGGCGTGTTTATCTCAAACTAAAAATTAATTGGTTGTGCTGCTAAATCTTGGGTCGTTAAAGCTATCCCAAGGCTGCGATACTGCCGATAGCGATCACGAGCAATCGCTTTATGGCTATCGTCATTGGCAACGAAATCGATAATCTGTTCAAAGTTTACCGCAAATTGCGGTACTTGGTCTGCAAGATTAACCAGAAGATGACGTTTTTTGTTGGCGCCAAGCCTGTCAAAGCCTATTTCTACCGGAGCACCGCCTAATGGACCTTCACCTTTAAGGTTATGTGGTACAAATGATTGCGGCTCAAATTGCCAAAGTAGCTCATCAATCGCATAAGCTTGCTGTTGATCTTGGCAATGAATGTAAACCAACTCCTGAGCAGAAAAAGCTCTCTCGGCCAATTGGCAAGCAACAAGATACACTTGCTCTAGCGCTGATCTTGATTGATGAGATGCCTGTCCGGCACCTTTAGGCATCAGATAAAACAGAGCTTGCGACTGGCTAGAAGACACACTAGATGACATAGTTGTTTATTAGCTTGGCTTTTTGGCTGACGAAAGAGACGATTTTACACTAAAAGTCGCTCAGAGATCAGCCTCTAATCTTGGATTTATTTCACGCTTATTTGAGTTTGTTGTTGAGCTAATAAATAACCTGGGTCTTCCCCTCTATTTCATGCTTAGATAGCGGGTTAATTTTACTAATCGCAGCGCTGTGGTTACACTCCATGCAACTGTTGTAAATAGCCCATATTATGAATTTTTCCGACCTAAATTTAAGCGCTCAAATCCTATCAAAACTGCCGAGTAAGTTAGCTATTGCGACTGAAATCCAAAGACTTGCGATTCCAGAAATATTAGCGGGTAACGACGTGTTAGCACTAGCGCAAACTGGCAGTGGTAAAACTTATGCTTTTGGCCTGCCGTTAATAGAAGCTATTACATCAACTAAGGCCGATGGCTGTGAAGCTAAAGATCTAGTTAAAGCACTTATATTGGTACCCACTCGTGAATTAGCTTTGCAAGTGGCTGAAGCGCTTGATGTTGTGTCGTTGGACACCGAGATAATCGTACTGTGTGGCGGAATTGATAAGGCACTGCAAATCACTGTATTGCAGCAAGCAAATCAGCAGTATAAGTCGCAACTGGTTGTGGCAACGCCAGGAAGGTTACTCGACTTGTTGCGTGAGCAGCATGTATCGCTGAGTGGATTAAAGCAGCTTGTTCTTGATGAAGCAGACAGATTGTTGGAGATGGGCTTTTGGCCAGATTTGGAGCGTATTCTTGAGTTTATGCCAAGCAAGCGCCAAAGCTTGTTGTTTTCGGCAACTCTTGCGCCTGAGTTAAACGAAAAAGCGCTGCAATTACTCAATCGACCTAAAAAGGTTGTTGCGCAAGCGGTTAATAGCGTTACTGCCGATATTAATGAATCACTTTATTTAATTAATAAAGGTGATAAAGCGAAGGCATTAGCGGCGTTAATTGATAAACACCGATGGCCACAAGTGTTGGTATTTATTAATGCTAAAGACGATGCGGATAAGTTGGTAAAAAGGTTGGTTAAAGCTGGCCTTAATGCTGCTGCATTGCATGGTGATAAAGAGCATCAACAGCGGTTACAAACTCTAACCACTTTTAAATCTAATGAGCTACAGGTGCTGGTGACAACTGATCTGTTATCTCGTGGCATTCATGTTGATGCACTACCTGTAGTGATAAATTTCGACTTACCAACCAGCGCGCCAGTTTATGTGCACCGTATAGGCCGCACCGCAAGAGCGGGAGCCAATGGTTTAGCTATTTCATTAGTCTGCCATGGTGAGACTGAGTATTTAAAAGCGATTGAGTTATTTACTGAGCGCAAACTTAACCTTAAAGAGCTTGATGGTTTTGCGGTAACAGATAAACCGTCAACAGGAGCAAATAAACGTGCCCCTCGAGATAAAAAGGCTAATCGCCGTAGTCAAAATAAACGCAGTGCTAAAGATTTTGCCAGTAAAAAGCCAAGGCAGGCAAAATAGTCGATAGTTAGGCTACGTTTCATACGTAGCTGCATGCGGGTAAGTTTAGGCAAAGCAAATTAAATTAGTGTGTTTGATATAAAGAACATCAGGGGCTTTAGTTAATAATTGATAAAAAATTAATCGCTCACATTGTCTAATTTATTAGCTGGTGCGTTTTTAGCATTGCGGATATACTCCGCGCTCGCGCAAATACTGATCGATATTATACTTATATTCACGGCTAGAAACTTGGCTGCCAGTAAGCAAATATTGTCAGGTAAAGTATAGAGATAGGTGTGTTTTTTAGTTTTAGAATAGGTGCTAAATGAGCTTCTTTGATAATGCTGTAATTGTATTACTCCTGATTGGAGTCAGTTGTTTTTTTTCGATGTCGGAAATTGCGCTCGCGGCCGCCCGTAAAATTCGCTTACGCCAATTATCGACAGAAGGTGATATTCGCGCTGATAAAGTTCTGCTACTACAAGAGCAACCGGGTAACTTTTTTACTGTGGTGCAAATTGGTTTAAACGCTGTTGCTATCATGGGTGGTATTGTCGGTGAATCAGCCTTTACCCCACATATTCATGCATTTTTATCTTCTTGGTTAACAGGACCTTGGTTAGACAAAACCAGCTTTTTATTATCATTTGTGCTGGTTACAAGTTTATTCATTTTAATTGCCGACCTTATTCCAAAGCGCTTAGCGATGGCATTTCCTGAGAAAGTCGCGATGACTTTTGTGGGACCAATGATGGTCTGTATTGTGGTTTTAAAGCCGCTAGTATGGTTTTTCAACGGCTCGGCAAACTTGGTCTTTCGTGTGTTTCAAGTACAAACTGCACGTAATGATGCAGTCACCTCTGATGATATCTATGCAGTTATGGATGCCGGCGCCGAAGCGGGGGTGCTAGATAAAGGTGACCAGCTGATGATGGAAAAAGTGTTTGAGATGCAAACTATTCCTGTCACCGCCGCTATGACAGCGCGTGAAAGTTTAGCTTACTTTCTACTGCAAGATAATGAGCAAGAAATTAGACGTAAAATTGCCGAAGATCCGCATTCAAACTTTTTAGTCTGTGATGAGCAGTTAGATACAGTTGTGGGCATAGTTAACGCTAAAAAGTTACTGATTTATCTGATTAACGGTGAAAAAATTAGCCTCACTGATAAGAGTTTAGTGACTAACTGTTTTATTATTCCTGATACGCTAACCTTGTCAGAATCTATGGATTATTTTAAGAATAGTCGTGCCGATTTTGCAGTAGTCATGAATGAATACTCTTTAGTTGTGGGGGTTGTTACCGCTAAAGATCTGCAAGACGCAGTAATGGGCGCCTGGTCATTACCTGAAAGCGAAGAGCAGATCATTGCCCGTGATGAGCGCTCATGGTTGATGGATGGTGTTACCCCAATAACAGATGTAATGCGTGCGCTAGATATCGAGGAGTTTCCGCAAAATCATAATTATGAAACCATCGCCGGTTTTATGATGTTTATGCTACGGAAAATTCCTAAGTGCACAGACTCTGTGAATCATGCAGGCTTTAAGTTTGAAGTTGTTGATGTTGATAGCTACAAGGTTGACCAACTATTGGTAACTCGAATTGATGATTTAGTTGTGACTGAAATGGTTGAACCAAAAGTCTAGTTTTAAGTGAGTTTAACGTTAATAGGCTGCTAAGCACGTTAGCAGCCTATATGTATTGGTTATTTCAGTTTTCCTATTGAGCCAACAGTTTCAGCTTTACGCCTGTAACTTCGATACCTTTGCACACTGTAGAGGGGGCCTGGCATGCAAGTCACTATTGTAAGCTAAAGTGAATTTCTCAAACTCATACTCTTCTGCTGGTCGATGAAAGTAGTAGCCTTGATAATGATAGCAGCCTATCTGGTTTAATACCTCCTGCTGTGCTTTTTGTTCCACCCCTTCAGCAATAACGTCCAAATCTAAACATGTGGCTAAGTTAACGATAGTTTTCGAGATCGCTATGTCATTGTCGTCATTGAGCAGGTCTTTTATAAACGACTTATCAATTTTTAGCTGAGTTAACGGTAGTGACTTTAAATAACAAAGAGATGAGAAGCCAGTACCGAAATCATCAAGAGAAAACAAAACCCCGCAATTGGCTAAATCATTCATAATTGCGATTGTCGCATCGATATTTTCAATCAAAATACTTTCGGTTATTTCTAGTTTTAACTTTCCTGCTGATATTTGATAAGTGCTAAGTAACTGTTTTACATAGTCGGTAAAGTCTTCGTGTAATAACTGCATAGCGCTAACATTAATCGATAAGGTTAGTTGTTTAAACTCTTGCTGTTTCGACCATTGTTGCAGCTTTTTACAGCCATCAAGCAACACCTTGTTACCAACGGGAATGAGTAGGCCGGTTTCTTCTAGCTGAGGAATAAAGTCATTGGGGTAAACCAAGCCCCTTTTGGGGTGAAACCAACGTAGCAAGGTTTCCGCGCCAATGACTCCTTGCTCAGACGATACTTGAGCTTGAAAAAATATTTGAAACTCCTCGTTGAGGATGGCTTGTTCGAGGTCTTTTTCGGTTTGTTTACGTTGTACAATTTTGGCTTGCATTTCCGGGTCGTAAAAACTGATGTTATTACGGCCTGATGCTTTCACTTTATACATAGCCAGTTCTGCTTGTTTAATTAAGTCCTCAATATTGGTTGCACTTTCACCAAATAAGGTAATGCCTATGCTTGCCGACAATTTAAAACTCTTTGAGTCGATATTGAGTGGCTTTTGAATATTGTGCAGTAACTTGCGTGCGACTGATTTTGTTTGGGTGATAGCTTGAAACTTTTGTGCTGATGCATGAGGGATGAACACAATAAATTTGTCACCGCCTAGCCGACAAATAGTAAATTCAGCGTCCAAGCTTTGAGTGATTCGATTGGCGAAGCTAATCAATACTTGGTCACCGACACTATGATTGTTTATATCATTGACTTCTTTGAAGTGGTCTAAATCAATAAACAGCAGAGCGCTGTATGATTTCAAGCGGCGATTTAACACCAATGATTGGCTGATCCTATCTTTTAGCAGTTGGCGATTTGGCAGTTTAGTTAGCTGGTCAAAATGTGCCAACTCATAGATTTTTGATTCGCTTAACTTCTTTTGAGTGATATCGATGTTGGAGCCTACCATACGAATAGGCACGTTATTGCTATCGGTAATCACCTTTGCTGAAGCTTGTATGCTCCTTATCTCACCGTCGCCTCTAACTATCCTAAATTCACTATCAAAGTTCTTGCCGGTGTTTATTGATCTATGAAAGTCGCTTAGCGCTTGTTGTATGTCTTCGGGATGCACTGCTTTTTCCCAAATAGTATAAGCAGCCTGGGTCTCTTTTGGGCAAATTCCATAAATACGATACATCCATGAATCCCAAACTAATGACTGTGTTTTTAGGTCAAAATCCCAAATGCCGATTTTGGCTGCATCAGCGGCAATAGCCAAACGTTGTTGGCTGTTAAGTAATTCTTGCTTGGCTTCTAGCTCATCGTGACGCACAAGAAAGTAATTACGATTATTGATTTGAATTTTATTCGCAGAGAGTTGGAAATAATGACGGCTGCCGTGGTTGTCATAGCTATATTCGATCTGAATATCGTTAAGCTGTTGCTTTAGTGCTTGTTGCAGACTTTGTATGACGTGATCTGGTGCGACGACGTCATGTGAACTAATGTTTGGGGCTGCTGTTGTGTGCATACTGTCTTGAGCTTGGCTGGTTTTAAAATGCAGTGCTAAATAGTTTTCACCAATCCAATTGTCGATATTAAACTGATCAAAACATGCAAATTGCTCCCAGCTGCTGTTAACCAATTGGATCACTCCTGAGTCATCGATAATTGCGATTGGGCTCGGCAATAAACTGAATGCATTTGCATATTGTTCAGCGGCTTCTGTTTGGAGACATACACTATTCACAACATACTATTCCTTCAGTCTATGTGAGTAACACGGGGCTTATCGAGTGTTAGACAACAAGTATCCTTCTGATGTTGTTAGAAAAACGATTGCAGCACAAATTAAGGTTAGCTTATAAGTATCATTTACGCCGATTTTTATAGTGATTTTAACGGTGTTTTAGTTGATTAATGATTGTAAGTAAGCCGTTAGATTGACTGGAGAACGGTAGGAATAAGCTTTATAAAGCCTATGGTATGGCAATTAGAATTGGATGTTAGCTATTCGGATAAGCTTTCAGCTCAAATTAGGCGTAATAAGCGCTAAATTGGTATTTAAGCTGGATTTATTCGCTAATAGGGGCTTGCTAGCTGCTCTTTTATGACCTTGAGTTGCCAGTCGTTGTGCCACTGATTTAAGCGCTCTGCAGGCATAGGTGCTGCAATAAAGTAGCCCTGGGCTAAGTGACAATCAAGCTGCTGTAGGTGACGCCAAAGAGCTATGGTTTCAACGCCTTCAGCGACTGATTTAAGCTGTAAACGTTGACTGAGTAATAAACATGCTTCAACTATCGCGGCCGCAGTCTTGCTGCTTTCCATTGGTCTGATAAAGCTCATATCAATTTTCAATGAATCAAAAGGCAGCGTATCTAGCAGCGAGAGTGACGAGTAGCCAGTACCAAAATCATCAATCGATAGATTAAAACCGTGCATAGCTAAACGAGAAGCCGATTCGAGGGCGCGCCCTGTATTTTCTAAGGCGTCCGACTCGGTAATTTCAAAGTAAACCTTTTGGCTTAAATTTGGGTGGCTTTCTGCAATATTAAGCAGTTTATCAACAAAATGGCTATGCATTAATGTTGTGGGAGTAATATTAACTGCTACAGGTCTGCCCAAGAATGCCGGTTGCTGGCTAAGAATGTATTCAATACTGAGCAGCGCAAGCTCGGCATCTTTTTGCATTTTGCTTAATAAAGGCAGAAAGCTTGCTGGTGGCAAAACGCCAAGCACAGGATGAATAAAGCGGATCAAAGCTTCGCAACTACGCCATTCGCCATTGTCGAGATCCACAAGTGGCTGAAAATAGGGTTTAATCCAGCCTTGATCTAAAGCGTGAACCAGCTCTTTCTCAGTAAAATCTTTATTTTTAAGCGTATTATTAACAATAAATGCAGTGTTACTTTGCTGCTCTAGGTAGGCTAACTGTAGTAGCTCTTTGAGTACCGTAATTTTAACTGGCTTACTTATCGCACCTATAACTTTTAGATGATAGCTCAAACACATTTTTTGGACTGTATTCAGTACTATGTGGTTACTGGCACTAGTAATAATAATTGAGCCGTTAAACGAGAGCTCACTTAGATAGCCAAGAAAAGTAATGCCGTCCATTTCAGGCATTTTTAAGTCGCAAAGCAATACGTCAGGCTTAAAGCTGGTCATCAGATCTAATGCTGCTCTACCCGAAGAGGCGGTTTTAATTTCGCTAATCACCGGTAGCTCAATGAGTGCGAGTTGCATCAGCATCGCTTCGCGTTGAAATTCATGATCTTCAATAACCAAAATTTTCATTACAATTGCTCCACGACTTCGGTTATTTGCTTCATTGTCAGCTCAAGTTTAGTCAATAGCAGCTGGCAATGGTTTAGATCATGGGCAACTGCAGTCGCTTCTAGCTCTTTGGCTAATTGTGCTAAAGCTTTTGATTCAATCACGCCTGCAGCGCCCTTGAATCTGTGAGCAATACTTCCGATTGCATCAAAATCAGCGTTAACGACAGCCTGTTGCAGTGAGGGTAAGTCTTGCTGAGAGGTGGCAAGAAACTTATTGAGCAGACTAATACAAATCGCCATATCCCCAAAGTTGCCGACGAGAGCATCAAGATCAATGACTGGCGTTAAAGTCTCTGCAACAGGTGTTGGCGTCAGCTCACTTAGCACGCCGTCAGCTTCTACCTGTAGTGCCTCTGGAGAAACGTTTTCAGCAGTTTCATCTGCGTAAGTCGCGGGCTCATCACTTAAATGGGTTTGTAGTACTTGACTCAGTTGGTTTAAGCTAATTGGTTTAATTAAATAATCATCGAAACCTAGGTGCTGACAGCGCTCTTTTTCGCTCGACATAGCATTAGCGGTAAGCGCAACGATTGGCAAACGTGCTAGTTGCAATGATCGCTCATTTTCACGAATAGCATTGACCAGCCCATAGCCGTCAAGCTCCGGCATATGGCAATCTGTTAGCAGTAAGTTGTACTTTTGCTGGTGGTAGGCTGTTAGTGCTTGCTGACCATCAGCAAAGATATCGCCAACATAGCCGAGTTTACTTAGCTGCATTCGAATAACATCTTGGTTTATCGGATGATCTTCTGCCACTAAAATGAGTTTATTTTGCTTAATAGCTTGCTCACGACTAAGACTTTGCTGTTTTGAAGCTTGTGTTGCAGCGTACTTACTTTCGAAATACTCTGGTTTAGTGATTAAATGCAGCAAGTGTTCTGGAATTAGAGGGTTGACCGATAGTGCCCAGCCAAGTTTTGCAGGTGTTGGTGACAGCATACTTTGGGTTTTCAGAACAATAATCTGCACGCCAGCTAAGCTGTGTTTTAACCAGCTTGGGCTAATGCCTTGCTGCTCACACCACTGATTCTCAAGTATTAAAATATCGAGTTTATTGATGATAGCCCAAGAGGCAAGTGATACCTTATTGTCTAACTCAGATAGGTCAAATGTACTGCAATGCCAGTTTTTCAGATAATCAGAGAGCAGATCGTAACTACTTGCATCACTGGCAATCACGCCGCAACGTTTTTGTACACGTATCGGAACCTCTACTGCCACAAGAGGGACATTCAGATTGAATTTAAATGTACTACCTTGGCCGCGGCAGCTATTAACAGATATTTCTCCGCCCATCAATTTGACTAACTGTTGGCAAATTGAGAGCCCTAAACCTGTACCACTAAAGCGTCGTTCACTGCTTAGGTCGACCTGTTCAAACGGTAAGAACAGTTTGTCTAAGTCGCCTTCTGAAATGCCCATACCGGTATCAGTAACAGCAAAGCTAATGGTTTGCTGCGTGTCTGTTGATGACAAGAGTTCTACAGACAACCAGATCTCGCCTTCACAGGTAAATTTAGAGGCATTATTGAGTAAGTTATTAAGTACTTGCTTTAAGCGTAAGTCGTCAAGTTTTACCGAATAAGCTAAATCTGGATCTAGCCATAACTTAAATTTAAGCCCTTTGCGCTCAACGTGCGCAATATGCGGCTGCACTAACTCACAGATAAATGTACTTAATTGGCAATCTGTTGGGCTAAGGCTAAGTTTACCCGCTTCGATTTTAGAGAAGTCGAGTACATCGTTAACTATGTTAAGCAGGTTATTGCCTGAGTGGGTAAGGTTTTTATGGATCCCGTATAGTTCTTTGCTGTTTAAATGAGGAGCCATCAGCTCTAAAAGGCTTAACACCCCGCTAATTGGAGTGCGGATCTCGTGACTCATCATGGCTAAAAAGCGCGATTTTGCTTCGGCTGCTGATTCTGCTTGTTGGCGAGCTTCATTTAGTTCAGCCTGTTTTTGCTTGATTAACGATATATCGACCAGAGTATAGGTCCAGTGACGGTTTTTACTAACTAAGGTGCAGACACCGGTCACTTGGAACCAAGATGATTGGCCGTTAATATTTAATTTCAACGTGGTATAAAGTGAATCGGAAAAGCGCGATTCATTAATGTCGTTTAAGAAATCATGCTCTTCTGCATGCTCACTTAAAAACTGCATTAATAAGTGCGGGGTTTTATAAAGTTGCTCTGGGGTAATACCTAGGTATTTTTCGATATTACCGCTGACATAGCTCCAGGAAATATCATCAATGTCATCGCCATAGCGAACTAACTGCGCAACAATACCGCCAAAGTTACTGTTAACTAATCTAAGCTCTTTTTCGACACTATGTCTTTGAGCTATTTCAGCTTTTAGCTTTCTATTTGAGTAAACAAAAACCAGCAAGCTTGCACAAATGCCAGCTAACACTAACAGCATCCAACTAGGTATTTTGGTAAATGAGAACTCACTATTAATCTTTACGTCGTTCCACTTATGATTAATTGTTTCTAACTCTTCCTCGGAAATAGAAGTGCGTGCTTTATTCAGAATTGATAGTAAAATCGGCGCGCTTTTATTTACGCCAAAGCTGACTGCGCGAGTATGTTTACCAATAGGGTCATGGATCACCTTAAGTTGACCAAAGTATCTTGGGCCAATAAGGCTGTTAGCTTTAGATAAAGGTAAAATGGCAACATTAACTTTGTTGTCAAGAACTGCGTTCAACATGTGTTTAGTAGAACTAAAACCATGCACTTGGGCACTAGGAAAATGTGGTTCGATGTTGTTTAGTTTTTGGTGGCCATTAAGTACCCCCAGTGTGCTGGTTTTGCTTAAATTCAGTGTATTTGATTTTTCCGAGGCTACAGCGATCCATGGATCTCGCATATACGCAGAAGTACAGCTGATATAAGGAATATCCTGCTCTTTACAGGTGTAAGCAAGTATAAGATCAAATTCCCCCTCTACTAATTCTGATTCAATGTTATTACCTGAATAGGCCGTTGGCTCAATATTCAGGTTGAGCTTTTTTGCCATCATTTTCAAAATGTCAGCACTCATACCATCCATATCGCCATCCTCATTAGTAAAGGCAAATGGATGATTGTTTGAGGAGTAAAGCACCTTTATGTTGCGCTTGTCGCGAATGGCATTGATCTCATCATCAGTAAGGTTTAGCTCGTGTTGTTGGTAGATATATCGGCTTTGAGACTTGGTCAACCAAACTTCGTATAGCTCGTTGAATGTCTTATTGGAGATCAACTTAAGACCAATGTTTAACTCATCGATTAGTTTTTGATTTTTATATAGGCCCGCAAAATGCAAATGATCAAACGGCATATCTTGCAATAGACTGATATTAAGCTCATCTGGTGCATTTTGATGTGTGTACAGATGGTCTAAGGTAATTGCATTGCCGACATAAGCATCAACGTAGCCTTTTACCACCGCAGAATATGCGTCTTCGCTGCCGGGGTAGTTACTTAACTCTATTTGGCTGCCTGTTGCACGCAGCAATACTTCATTGATTGCAAAGCCTGCTTCGGTTGCAATATGTTGCTCTTTTAATTCAAGCAGACTATTGATATTAGGCTCATGGGTAATCACCGCATTAGGGACTAACATGATAGGGGCGCTGAAGCTTAACCATGTCACCCTTTCTGGGGTTTTAGAGGCACCCATAATGATATCGACTTCACCATGACGTAGTGCTTGATTAACTTCTGCGTAGCTAGGGTAGGTTAGCACTTCAATTTGATAGCCACTATTTTTGGCAATTTCTTGAAATATTGCTGGTAATAAACCTATGACCTTTTTGTCTTTACTTACATAGGTAAAAGGTTGCCAATCAAATGCAGGATAGCCCACTTTAATAATATGTTCTGAACCTTGGTCTTCAGTTTCTTGAGCAAAAACATTGAACGAGGCCAAAAGGAAAAAAAGTATGAGTAATGCCCGATGCATTTTGTCACCTTAAATGGAGTTACAGCTATGAAGTAAATTGGTTTGGTGCACTGAGCTGCGTGTATTGATGGTGATGAGTGCTCATCAAGATCGTTGGAATTTTGCGGCTGGTGTCGGTATCTTTTTATACTGGGTAAGAATAATAGAAGTTAGTGTAATTAGTCTAAACAGTAAAAATTGTGCGTATTGTAAAGGTTAAATTTTTACTGTCGATATTAAGCGACAAATATATTGCCAGTTAGATCGCAAATCTGAAGTTTTTTTCAGCAATCTGGATGTGTATTAGCTAGCGGCTCTATTTAAATAAGCTAAAAAAGAGTATCTGACTAAAAAAGTATTCAAGCGTAGCGTAATACAGTGAAATCCCATAAAGGCGAGCTATCAAAAAGGTACAAAAAAGGCCAAACCTATAAAGGTTTGGCCTAATATCAATGACTCAGTAGATGGCTAAAGCCTATTCACCTTGTTCAACACCTGCGCGGTTAATTAGGAACTGAGTTAGCAAAGGTACTGGACGACCAGTTGAGCCCTTGTTTGCACCGCTGTTCCAAGCTGTACCTGCCACATCTAAATGTGCCCAATTGTACTTTTTAGCGAAGCGCGAAAGGAAGCATGCTGCAGTAATTGAACCCGCAGCACGGCCGCCTAGGTTGGTCATATCTGCGAATGGGCTTTCCAAATGCTCTTGGTATTCATCCCATAAAGGCATGCGCCAAGCGCGGTCACCACTTTGCTCACCCGCATTTAATAGCTCGTGTGCAAGCGGATTGTGGCCAGAGAATAGTCCTGATGCATGTTTGCCTAGAGCAATAACACAAGCACCGGTTAAGGTCGCTGTATCTACAACTAACTCTGGGTCAAAGCGTTCTACGTAGGTTAACACGTCACACAATACTAGACGGCCTTCGGCATCAGTATTAAGCACTTCTACAGTTTGACCTGACATAGTCGTTAGGATGTCGCCCGGGCGATATGCATTACTAGATGGCATGTTTTCACAGCCAGCCAAAATACCAATAACGTTGATTGGTAGTTGCATTTCACACAAGGCTTTCATTGCGCCGATAACGCCTGCAGCACCGCCCATGTCATACTTCATTTCATCCATGGCTTCGCCAGGCTTTAGTGAAATACCACCAGAGTCGAATGTTAGGCCTTTACCAATAAGCACAATAGGCTTTTCAGTATTATCAATTGCACCCTTGTATTCCATAATGGTCATTACTGACTCATTGTGGCTACCACGGCCAACCGCAAGGTAAGAGTTCATCCCTAAGGCTTCCATTTGCTCTTCGCCAACAGTTGTTACCGTGAGGTTTTCGGTATTTTCAGCGATTTGACGAGCTTGAGAAGCAAGGTAAGCAGGATTACAGATATTTGGTGGCATATTGGCCACGTCACGACACAGATGCATGCCCGAAGATACGGCCATACCGTGCTCAATTGCACGTTCGCCAACAGTGAGTTCGCGGCGTGTTGGTACATTAAATACCAGTTTGCGTAATGGACGACGAGTTTCGCCTTTACGAGTTTTTAGCGCATCGAAGCTGTATAGGCTGTTTTGCGTAGTTTCAACCGCTTCACGAACTTTCCAGTATGTGTCGCGACCTTTAACATGTAACTCGGTAAGGAAACAAACAGCTTCCATTGAACCGGTTTCATTAAGGGTGTTGATTGTTTTAGTGATGATTTGCTTGTATTGACGTTCATCAAGTTCACGCTCTTTACCACAACCGACCAGCAATACTCGCTCGCTAAGTACATTCGGTACATGGTGTAACAACAACATTTGTCCTGGCTTTCCTTCCAAATCACCACGACGAAGTAAATTGCTGATATAGCCTTCACTGATTTTGTCTAGCTGTTCGGCGATACCAGACAAGCGTCTTGGTTCGTATACACCTACAACGATACAAGCTGAGCGTTGTTTTTCTGGACTACCGCTCTTTACGCTAAACTCCATGAGCTCTCCTAGATTCTTAAAGACAAATTTTATTATTTATTAGATAATGTCTGCTTGTGCCCAAAAAGGGCTTGAATATGGCGCACCCTATAATATTCTTTTCAGGTGTTTTCCCTGGCCATGTTATGTAATTGTTGGTTACAAAACTACTAAAAGTAGACAGTCTACATGAAAGTTGTATTGATACCAGCATAAATGAACGTTTGGAGACCGGATCCTCACTGTGATTGTATTTAGATACCTGATTCGAGAAGTTTTAAAAGCACAAATAGCAGTACTTTTAGTCCTGTTAGCTATTTTTATTAGCCAACACTTTGTGCGTGTGCTTGCTGATGCCTCTGATGGCGAATTTCCAGCCTCTCTTGTTATGACCTTGCTCGGTCTTAACATGCCATTTCTTACCGTCTTGGTTTTACCATTAAGTCTATTTTTAGGCATTTTGCTGGCCCATGGGCGTATGTATGCTGAAAATGAGATGGTTATTTTTCATGGTGTTGGTATTAGTGAATGGTATATCACTCGAGTAACTCTGTTACTTGCGATTACTAATATGCTATTTACTGGCTTCCTGTCAGTGTATGTTGCGCCTTGGGCTGAAGAACAGCAAAACCAAGTACTCGAAAGTGCAAAGTCTGAAGCGGGTCTTGCTGCATTAACTCAAGGGCGTTTCCAAACTAGCCCCAATGGTAGAGCGGTACTTTTTGTTGAGCGTATTGATCGTGATAACAAGCTTGATAAGGTATTTGTTGCCCAGTTACCCGATCCTAACGATGAAACCGGTGTTGCAAACGTAGTGGTTGCGCGCTCAGGAAAAGTAGTTGAAGACGGCACAGGTGGTCAACGCTTGCAGCTTGAAGATGGGGTGCAGTATCAAGGTAACCCGAAGCGAGTTGACTACCAAGTGGTTGAGTTTGGTGGCTACCAAATGCAGATTAAAGAGCAAGCTGTTGATGAGCGTCGCCGTAAGTTATCAGCCATGCCTATTGATGAGTTAATGAAAATTGATAGTCCTGAAGCTACAGCAGAGTTTCATTGGCGCTTGGCAATCCCGCTCGCGATTCCTTTGATGACCTTAATCGCAGTGCCTATGGCGCGAGTGAATAACCGTCAAGGTAAGTTTGCTAAAATGTTCCCTGCGATTTTGTTATACCTTGGCTACTTTGGTTTGATGGTGGCTGGGCGTAAGTCACTAGAAGATGGGGTTATTCCACAGTATTTAGGTATGTGGTGGATCCATGCCTCCGCCTTAATGATAGGGATATTGCTCTTGGGTAAAGAGCGTCCAATCGGTGCTAAGGTTTCTGGCCTGTTCAAGCGTAAAAAGGCGGCTAAAGCATGAGAATTTTAGACCTATATATTGCTCGAGTGTTGATTAGTACATCGTCTTTAGCGTTGCTAATTTTGACTGGATTATCTGGCATTATTAAGTGGGTGGATCAATTACGTGTTGTAGGCCGTGGTACCTATACTATGATGGATGCGGCTGTTTACGTGTTATTTTTGATCCCGCGCGATATTGAACTGTTCTTTCCTATGGCGGTGCTGCTTGGTGCGCTAGTGGGGATGGGCATGTTGGCATCAAATTCTGAGCTGGTAGTGATGCAGTCTTCTGGATTATCACGCTTACAGATCACCATGTCTGCGATGAAAACCGCCATTCCATTGATGATTTTGGTGATGATGCTAACCGAGTGGGTAGCACCTGTTGCCGAACTTCGTGCTAAAGAAATTAAACGAACCAATGTATCTGGTGGCAGTTTAATTGATTCTAGCCGTGGTATTTGGGCTAAAGATGGCGCGCTGTTCGTCAATATTGGCGGCGCTGCAGATATTAACAATTTGCGTGATATCACTTTATATGAGTTTGATGATACAACGAATTTAACCAGTACTGTGCATGCCGATTCAGCTGAATTTAAAGATGAATATTGGCTATTAAAAGATGTGCGTCGAACCACCCTTAAAAATGAGCAGGTGGTATTAGTTAATCTTGATGAAGATAAATGGATCTCCTCGCTTACGCCTGAAAAGCTCAGTGTAGTATCGGTAAAACCAGAGGCACTTTCGATAGAAGGGCTGCTGGATTATCTCGACTATTTAGAAAGTAATAACCAAGCCTCTGAGCGCTATGAGTTGGCATTATGGCGTAAGCTAATGCAGCCGGTTACGGTGGCGGTAATGATGCTGGTGGCACTGTCATTTGTATTTGGTCCGCTTAGAACAGTCACCATGGGCGCACGAGTGTTGCTGGGGGTTGTGGCTGGATTTAGCTTCTATATTTGTAGTGAAATATTTGGACCTCTGAGTATCGTATATGGCTTACCAGCCTTTATTAGTGCGGGGATGCCAGCATTGATATTTAGTATCGGTGCGCTGTACTTTATTCGTAAGTAGCAATGTTTAAGCAATTGCCTAAGTACTAGTCTTAAGTAATAGCAATTAAAAAAATTGAATAATAAAAAAGCCAATAAACATAAGTTTATTGGCTTTTTTATTGGAAGGCATTAGCCCAAATGAGCTAGCATACAGTTTTATAATAATTGGTATTACACAGCTTAGGTTACCCTAGGTTGATACGGTGTTACTCAATAATAGCGTTATTCAATAACAGTGTTACACGCCGCGCCAGTTACGCATTTGGTTCGCTTCTTTTGATAGTTCAACGACTTCTGAACGCGTCATCATATCTTGTAGCGCAAGCTTATTGCCGTTTATTAAAATCCATAAATTACCTATACCAAGTAACGACCAAACTAATCGTGCTGCGGCAGTAACCATACTTAGGTTTTGACCATTTGGATGTTGGACTTTAAGGCGCCATGCTCGCATCCCTAGAGTTTGACCGCCATAACTCCAAAAACTGATATAAAAAAGACCGACACACAATGCTATCCAGAATTGATAAATACCTTTATAAAGCGGCGTGTTGTTAAGCAAGTCTGATACATGCTCATAGCCTGTAGTATCAATTAATCCACTGGATGTTAAACCGATAAAAATGCCGAACCCAAGTGCGCCAGCAACCATGTATACGGCTACCGCGAGGAAAAGGTCATAAACCATCGCGCCACAGCGTTTAAAAAAGCCTGCGCGTGGAAAGTTAGCATGTTCGTTATTGGGCAAATATGAAGTCGTCATTTATATCACTTTTTATTAGGGTTATTGGATGGTGATAACTGCTACTGGCTCAAACCTTATGGCTTTTTAGGTTCATCTTTATGGTAGTAGATGTCGCTAAAGCCAAAGCGCGCAAACTCTTTGGCGCGAAAATCTTTAACAGCAGATGAGCCTTTTGATGTCATGGCGATTTGCTGTTCCATCATTAGGTATCTTGTTAAATCAACACCTTCAGCAGCGGCAACTGCTTCGTATATGTCGTGGTATTTGTCGTAAGCAAAGTTAATCTCTTTTGCTTGGTTCTTAAATTTGTAAGTAATTCTGGTTGCCATTTTTAGCGTCTCTAATGAAAGTCTGTCTATGATAGCAAATCTCGGCTACAAGGTATAAACCATATAACGTGCATCTTCAGGATAGGCTGATAGATCTTTGTTAATTTGCTTAGCGATAAAACCTTGTTTACCCCAGTATAGGTGTGCGCCCTGCACTGCGACCAATGAGATACTGGGGTAATTATTAGTGTTTGCAAAGCCTATTAATTTAGTTAAGGCTTGCTTGCCCGCTCCCTTGCCTTGAGCTTTAGTTGATAGCGCAATATCGTGCAGGTAGAGAGTATTCGCATGGTCAATTCTCGCGAGCTGCTGCTCAAGTGATGGCGGGTTATCTAGATGCCAAGGGTGAGCTAGGCAATAACCGATTATGCTGTTATCTGCTTCAATGATAAAGCAGCTCTCAGGTGAGGCGAGCCACTTACTTTGCAATACTGCAAGTGATTCAGGTTCAATTTGCGGATAGCATTCAAGTTGAATATCAAGGATATAAGACCAATCAGCTTGAGTAATAGGGCGTAAATTCATGTTGTTTGCAATCCTAATACGGCAATGTTGATATAACAGTGGCTCCGATACATGTTTATAGCCGGAGCTACTGTTATTAACTATTCTTTATAGATAATGGTTTTCAAGATGGCGCTTAAAATGGGCCGGGTTAAGTGTTTCGCCAGTTGCTTGGCGCATTAGATCATCAATCTCCAATAGGCTGCCTTTTGACCAAACATTGCTTTGTAGCCAAGCCATAACATCTGCAAGCTTACCAGCCGCTATCGCATTTTCTACACTGCCAATCTGGTTTTCCATTGCATATTTAAACTGCGCTGCGTACATAGCACCTAGTGTATAGCTTGGAAAATAACCGAGTTCACCAACAGCCCAATGTATGTCTTGCATACAACCATTTTTGTAATCACCATCAGTGTTAATACCTAATAGGCTTTGCATCTGCGTTGACCAAAAGTCAGGTAAATCGGCTACTGCTAATTCGCCAGAAACCAATGCTTTTTCAGCTTCAAAGCGCAGTAAAATGTGACAAGGGTAGGTGACCTCATCAGCGTCTACTCGGATATGACCCGGCGTTACGCGAGTGTAGATATTGGTTAACTGCTCATGGCTTAATGGGCATGCAAGTAACTGCTTTAGATGCGGTTGAATCAGCTTTAAAAAGCCTGGACCACGACCGACCTGCATTTCACAAAATAGACTTTGGCTTTCATGGAGCGCCATTGAACGAGCAAGCCCCGCTGGTTGCCCACGCCAAGCAAGCGGTAAGCCTTGTTCGTATTTGGCATGGCCAGTCTCATGGATAATACCCATTAAACCACTGGTAAAGTCTGCTTCATCATAGCGAGTGGTTAAGCGCACATCACTTGCTACGCCACCGCAAAATGGATGGCTACTGATATCGAGTCGGCCGTGGTTAAAGTCAAAACCCAATACTTGCATCACTTCACGACCTAGTAGCGCTTGATTGGCAGCACTTGCGCTTGGAATATCAAAGCGTGGTTCAGAGGCTTGCTTATGCTGAACTTGCTGGATAAGTTCTGGCAACCAGCTTTTTAATTGGCCGAAAATATTGTCGATACTAGCAGTTGTCATTCCCGGTTCAAATTTATCTAACAGGGCGTCATAAGGGCTGACTCTTAGCGCTTGAGCGCGAATAGAGGCTTCTTCCTTTACTAGTGACATTAGGTTTTCTAGGTTAGGTTTAAATCCTTGCCAGTCGTTATTCTTGCGTTGATCTCGCCACGCTTGCTCGCAGTGGTAAGCGGCTTTAGTTTTGGCTTCGACTAAGTCACCAGGTACAGCATTTGCCTGTAAGTATTGGTAGTTGATTTCGCGTAGGTTGGCATTTTGTTCAAGCGTCAATGATTCTTGTTGGGCCTGAGCAATGGTATCAGCCAACATTGGCGCAGTTTTTAGGCTGTGGATATGCTTTGCAAGCTCGGCCATTGCAGCACCTCTGGCTTCACCACCGCCTATAGGCATCATGGTCGCTTGGTCCCAATCACCTAAAGCACTAAGGTGCTCAAAGTGGCTAATGCTCTGAAAATGCTTAGTTAAGGTTTGATAGTTTGGGGCTTTATCTGCGCTCATATTGCTACTGCTTATATTGGTGTGATATCTGCTAATGCTAGCACGGCGCGGCATACACGCTAAGCCTTAACTGTGAAACTCTTATTAAGCTCGTTAAGCGTCATCGCAATTGGTCTCTATTTACACTCTTGTTATCAAAACATACTGTGTTAACATACTGTTAAGTTTGAGTCTTGCTATTGAGCGGCAAGGGACATTCAATAGGTTGCATGGGATGCAACCTGCTAAACATCATGGAGGATAAATGGTTGCATTTATGCTGAGCCAAGAAAACTTGCCTTATGCTATTTCGCTAAGTTTGGTGCTGCTATTCGGTTTGCTAGAAAGTTTGTCATTAGTAGTTGGTGCAAGTTTAGTTAGCTTATTGCAAAGTCCTGAGCAAAACGAAAGTTCGCCATTCAATCCAGAGTTAAAGCAAGCATCATATACTCAAGCTCATATTAACCCGTCTCGGCCGCTGCTTCGCTTTGCTAGTTGGCTGTGTATCCACCGTTTACCTGTGTTAATTTGGTTCTCACTTGCACTGTCTAGCTTTGCTATAGCAGGGTTTGTTGTCAACCTAGTATCCTTGGGCCTACTCATGGACCTACAACCACAATACATCAGTTTACCCGTTGCGTTATTGGCGATGATATTGTCATGTCACTTTTTTGGAAAACTCATTGCAGATCGCTTAAGCACTACAATTTCTAACGTGGTGTCGATTGAAGATCTTAATGGTTGTATTGCCAAAATAGGCTTTGCTCGAGCGCAGCAAGGCTTCCCTGGTGCTGCCATCGTGGTTGATAAGCACCGACAAGAGCATCAGGTATTTGTTGAGCCTATAACAGCTGGTACTGAGTTTTTGGAGGGCACATCTGTAGTGTTAGTAAACAGGCGCGGTAGAGTGTGGCAAGCATTGCCTATTGAAGCGGATTGCTTGGCTAAGGTCAGTTAGCACTAGATAGCAAAATGGCCTGCAATGCAGGCCATTTTTTAGATTTAGCTTATGTTAGTTTGTATCTAACATAAGCTGTCTACTTGCTGTTTTATGCTTCTAGCGGTAGCAAAATAGTCAGTGCTGGCTGTAAGTTTTTAGGCCAAATTTGGTACGCCTTGTGGTGCTTAATCAAAGAGGCTTTCTTGTTACCGGGGCTTAGCAGCAAATCATGTTGGTAAGCGATTTTAGCAAAAAGCATTTCATCTGCGCGTACAAAAACCGTGATAGGTTTAATTAACTCATCACCGACGATACGCTGGGTAAATTGATCGTCTGAGATGATTAAGCTATTACAGCCATCACTATCAAGTTTAAGCTTTTTAGTTACTTCTTGATCGGTAATAACTAGCCACTTTTGTGACTCAAGCTCAGCAATCATGTTATTTATTGAAGCGCCTAAGCCTGCTTGCTTATCGCTGATATAGCTATATTGCGCTTTGATTTTTTCAAGCAATGTCTTTAGTTCTGCCCCCGCACCCATGCTGCGGCCTTGGCGGATCCATAGAGTTAAATCGTCAGCGACGAGCTTAGAAAAAGTACGTTGCTTTAAAGCTGTTACCATCCAACTACAAAGAAAGTGGCTCTCTGCTGCTGGAGTTCTTACACTGCTGCTCTTAGCACTTGCTTCAGTTAGTGCTGCTAAACCTGCAGTGGCGAATTCTAAAACAGCTTGGTTATAGGTGATATCTGACATTGGCTCTCCGCCGTATGGAAGTGATAAAAGATGACGGCGAAGTGATTATACCTAATGTACGGCAAGTACCAAATTAACTTAGCCCGTAAACGCGTTTTTAGTCGTTTACGGGCAGTTTTTTACTGTTTAATTAAGCTTGCTGCAGTCATGATGAGCTCTGGTGCAGGGCGCACCCTAAAGTTGGGATTTACATATTGAAAATGCACTAAGCCATTGCCATCAGCGATGTATACAGCAGGTACTGGCAAGACTAAGCGCTGCTCGCCTTCTGGTGTTTGCCAAAGCTTGTTTTTTAGTTTCATTTTACTTAGGTAGCGATTGGTGACTTTTTCACTGGTAAAGTAGGCCAAACCGAATGCTTTACTGACATCAAGGTTAGCGTCAGATAATAAGGTGTAAGAGAGGTCTTGCTCTGTCATCGACTCTTTTAGTTTTGCTGGAGTATCTGGTGATATGCCGATGAGCTGAAAGCCCATTTCAATAAGCTTCGGCTCGATCGCTTTAAGTTGTCCCATTTGTGAATTGCAAAATGGGCACCAGCCACCACGGTAGAAAAAGATCACGCTAGGTTTGCCTTGGGTGATTTTGGCAATATCAATGGTGCGATCGTTAAGATCTTTTAAGCTTGCTGATGGGATCGTTTGGCCGTTCATTAATGGCATAACGCTGAGCTCATCAGTAGCAATGGGTTTCGCATTAACACTATGGCTTAACGTTACGCTACTGATAATTAAGGCCAGAGCGGCAAAGGTATTTCTTAGCATTATTATTCCTTTTTAAAGCAAAATGGGCTTGTGTTTGACAAGACCGTATAAGCCACAAATTGCTTTCATTGCATAAGGAATAATCGTCATGAACAAAAAAGGCACCAAAAGGTGCCTTTTTTGTTCATAAAATAATTCGGTGTCCGTGCAGCGATTATTTTATCTTCTTAATCTTTGCAGGTGACGCATTTTTAACTTTAACGCGGCGACCTTGCATATTCTTCTCAGCAATTACCTGTGCACCAGCATTGTCTACACGCTGCTGTTTCTTGGCAAAGCTACGGCGTTTTTGTAGCTGTTTGATCAATAGATCGCGGCTACCCACTTCATAGCCAGGAATGCTAATACGGCGCAATTGCTGGCCGATTAGTTTTTCGATGTCAGCAAGAGTGCGCTCTTCTTCACGGCTTACAAATGAGATTGCGACGCCTGACTTACCAGCACGGCCAGTACGACCAATACGGTGTACATAATCTTCAGCTAAGAAAGGTAGGTCGTAGTTAACGACGTATTCCAAGCCTTGAATATCAAGACCGCGCGCAGCCACTTCAGTCGCCACAAGTACGCGCATTTTACCTTCTTTAAACTCCCGTAGTGCACGGCGACGGCTACCTTGAGCTTTTTCACCATGAACAACGGCAGTCGGGATACCATCTAGGTTTAGCTCTTTTTCAAGCTTGTCTGCAGCATCGCGAGTAGCGGTAAACACTAGCACTTGGCGCCAGTTTTTCTTACCGATTAACTCTGACAGTAGCTCGCGCTTACGGCGTTGCTCTACAGGGTAAACCACTTGGCTAACAGTAATCGCGGTAGTGTTTTGCTTGTCTGCTGCAATCACACTTGGTTTTACCATCATCTCGTTAGCAAGTTGCTTAACTGCCGATGAGAAGGTTGCCGAGAACAATAGGTTCTGACGCTTTTTATTTACTGCTTGTAAAATCTTTTGGATATCAGCGCTAAAGCCCATATCTAACATACGGTCAGCTTCGTCTAATACCAGAAAATCTACGTTCGATAGACTTAGGTTGCAGGCAGTAAGGTGCTCTAGCAAACGGCCTGGCGTGGCGATAATAATATCTGCGCCGCGCTTTAGCTTAGTTGCCTGGCTATCCATTTTAACGCCGCCAAAAATAGTAACGACTTTCATATCTAAGTACTTAGCGTAGTCATTTACGTTGTCGGCAATTTGCGCCGCCAATTCTCGGGTCGGCGTTAAGATTAACGCGCGCGCGTTTGAGCGGCCGGTTGTGCTTGGGTTATCAAGCATCTTTTGCAAAATAGGCAGTGCAAATGCAGCTGTTTTACCTGTACCTGTTTGTGCGCTAGCAAGTACATCTTGGCCGCGACGAACGGCTGGAATCGCTTGCTGCTGAATTGGTGTCATTTTTTCATAACCACATTCAGAGATTGCACGCAAAATCTCAGGAGCAAAACTAAATGATTCAAATCTCATGATTGAGGAGTCCTATGTTCAACAATTCAATTACTAACAGGTAGGCTAGCATTTTTTAAGCCATAAAATGGCGGCCGCGGAGTATAGCAAACTTTTCTACTGACGGGTATTAGATTAAAACCTGTACTTATACAATAATTAGTACGAAGCTAAATAAAAAAGCAGCGCTTGAGCGCTGCTATGATTTACTGCCAATCGTAAAGTGGGCGCTGGTAAATTAAATCGCCGCCGTCACTTTATTCAGCCAGTCTAAATCTTCACCTTGCATAAACGGCGTTAGTTTGTCTTTAACTTGCTGATGATATTGGTTAAACCAATTAACTTCTGACTCGGTTAGATACTGTTTATCGATTAAACGAGCATCCATTGGGATAAAGGTCAATGCCTCAAACTCAAACATTTCACGTTCGATATTAGCCAGCGCTTCACATGGGCGTACGGCAATTAAGTTTTCTAGGCGAATACCAAACTCTTCAGCGCGGTAGTAGCCAGGCTCGTTAGACAACACCATGCCATCTAACAAAGGTACATTTGAGCGGCCTTTGGCGATACCTTGTGGGCCTTCATGCACGCTGAGGTAATGACCGACACCGTGGCCTGTGCCATGGTCAAAATCATAACCGTGTTGCCATAGGTATTGGCGGGCAAATGCATCGAGCTGCATACCGCTAGTGCCTTTAGGGAATTTAGCTTGGTCGATAGCAATATGGCCTTTTAATACTAAGGTGACCATTTTTCTCTGCTCGGCAGTGACATCACCAATAGCGATAGTGCGAGTAACATCGGTTGTGCCGTCTAAATACTGCGCGCCAGAATCGACAAGGTAGATGCTGTTCATCTGCATTTGTGCTGGAGTGCCATTATTGTGGTTGTAGTGACACATAGCCGCGTTGCCGCCAGTTGCAGAAATAGTATCGAAGCTAGGCTCTTGATACATTGGGTCGCTTAAACGGAAGCTTTCAAGCTTCTCGGCAAGTACAGCTTCATCGTAAAGGCGGTTTGCTGCGACTTCGCGATCTAGCCAAGCAAGGAAACGACTGACTGCCACACCATCACGAATATGACAGGCTTTCATACCGGCAAGTTCAGCTGCATTTTTCTGGGCTTTTGGCAGTGCTACCGGATCATTGCCTGCGATTAACTGTGCGCCAGCCGCTTTAGCGGTAAGTTGAAGCCATGCGTTGCAGCTCTCAGGGCTAGCAAGCACTTTTTGGCCTTCTAATTTGGCAAGCTCTGCAGCTAAATCTGCTTCACTTTTAAAACTAACGCCGGTACCAACATGGTCGTTAATATTTTCAGGCAGTTTATTGGTGTCAGTAAATAGCACCATATCGCCATTGGCATGTAATAAAGCGGTGCCAAGTACCACAGGTAAGCATGGGATATCTTTACCGCGAATATTCAGTAGCCAGCAAAATGAATCTAATGCAGAAATAATCGCAACATCAGCCCCTTGAGCTCTGACGTCTGCACCAATTGCGGTGCGTTTATCTAGGCTGCTTCTGCCCGCACTTTGTTCGCTAAACAGCATGATTGGATCTGATGTGGGTGCAGGTCTGTCACTCCAGTTCACATCAACGGGATTATGAGCAACTTGAGTGAGGTTGATTTGTGCTTTAGCTAGATCAGCTTGAGTTTGAGTAAACCAAGCTAAAGTATGTAAGCGAGCATCAAAGCCAACATTTGCATTGGCAGCCAGATTGTCAATTAACCACTGCGCTTGTGGGGTGTCATATAGGCTTAAGTATTCAAATAAGCTGCCATCAACTTGCTGACGCACTTGTACTGTGTAACGACCATCAACAAAAATAGCGGCGCTTTGCTTTAACACGATAATGTTACCAGCAGATCCTGTAAATCCACTTGCCCAAAGCATGCGTTCATTGTGCTCAGGCACATACTCACCTAGATATTCATCAGCGCGAGGAATAATAAATGCGTCTAGGTTTAATTTGGCCATTTCACTGCGAATGGCATTTAGGCGTTCTGCAATTGTATTTGACATTCAAACTCCATTATTAGCGCACAAGCTAGGATATTCACTGAGCTTAAAGCTATTTATTTTTGTACGAATTTAGGGCGGAGATTAGCATAAATGGTCACTTCATGGCAGCTACCGCAAAGGATTAACACCAGAGTTAGTTAGTTTTTAGCTGTCGGTTAATCGATTTGTTTACAGTTTTGCGCAATTTTGGCTGAGTTAATATTTAGGCAAGTATATGGTGTAAGTCTCTATTATGTTAGTATTTTGTTTGTCGTTAGGATGCGATTAGTCGTGGTGTAACCATGCTCATGGGAGTGCTAAGTGCAAACATTAACAATCGATATCAGTGGTTCAAAAGCCTTATTCGAAATAGAAACACAAGGGCGAGTAGAGCAATATAAAATAGCGATAACAGACGGATTTAATATTAACAGTTTAAATACGCAAATCGCTGAGTTAGAACAAGACTACGGCCTAGATGATTACGGGTTAGGCATAGCGGTACCGGGGCTAGTACAGGCGCAGCAGTTGGTTTCGTGTCAGTCTTTACCAGGCCTTAAAGGCTTGAGTGCCGATGATCTATTTACAAAAGCTAAACGGGTTATCATTGCTAATGACAGTGATGCCGGTTTACAAGCGTTAATGGACAATAAGCAAGACTGTGAACTACTGGTTATGTGCGATATGGGGATCGGTATGTCTATTGCCGTAAACGGCATGCCTTTTACTGGCGCATCGGGTATGGCGGGCGAGCTAGGTCATTGCCGTATGATGACTGAATCTGGTGAGTTTAGCCTTGAACAACTCGCCAGTGGCGCTGCGATAAAGCGTCGTAACTGGACTCGCAGTGAAGATATTGCTCGAGCAGGTAGTTACATAGGTCAAAGCTTAGCTTGGGTAGTTAATCTGTTTAACCCATCACATATATACTTAGCTGGTAGTTTGATGGATAACCCGCATTATTACCAAGCGTGCGTTGCTGCAATTAAAGAGATGGCGCTACCTATTCCGGTGGCAAAGGTAAAGATTAACCGTGTCGATGACCGTGAAACCATGGTGTGTCGCGGCCTTAAAGTAATGCTAAATAAGTAATTTTTGGCGTTAGCTTTATTCCATTTAAAGAGCAAGCTTCATTGAGAATATTGCTCTTTTTTAATTTCCGCGCTAGTAAAATCACAGTTTATGCTCAGGCTTCATTCTATAGTTCATTTGCTAATTTATCGCCTGTAGAATCCTCTTTTTGCTCAGCTCTTTCTCATATCTGAACGACAATTATTTGCACTTTGCCTGATTAGTTACTGACTGATTGTATATTTTATGCTAGAAAGTGTGGCATACCATGAGCCATTACAAATATGGCGCTTACTGCCACGATCTTTTCGTTGCGCAGCATGACAATATAAATAATCAAATTTGAAAGGTACAGATATGACCATAGGTGTTGGCGGTTCAACCGCAGAGCTGGAATTAGCAAAATTAACTGACATGACTCAAGGTGCAGATCCAATTAGTCGTGAAGAGTACCAAGCTCGAATCGCCAAGGCACAAGCCATTATGAGTGAGCAAGGGATTGCTGCGATTTACCTTAATGCGGGCACCAACCTTTACTATTACACTGGCACGCGCTGGTATGCTAGCGAGCGCATGGTTGGTGCAATTTTACCTGCCACAGGCGATGTTGAATATATCGCACCAGCGTTTGAGGTAGATACACTTAATGGTTACATGGTTATTGGCGGTAAAGTTAATACTTGGCAAGAAGATGAAAGTCCATTCGCGCTATTTGGCAATGTATTAGCCAATATGGGAATTGTATCGGGTGATATCGGCATCGATGAATCTGCTGCTTTCTTTATCTTTGATGGTGTGCGTCAAGCGCATCCACAATATAACTACGTTAACGCTAAGCCTGTGACCGCTGGTTGCCGCATGATTAAGTCTGCAGTAGAGCTAAGTTTATTACAACGCGCTAAAGATATGACGATGGAAGTGCATAAAGCGGTAGCGCGTATTTTGCGTGAAGGTATCACGACTAGCGAAGTTGAAGCCTTTATCAATGCTGCTCATATTAAAGTGGGCATTCCTGCTGGCTCATATTTTTGTATCGTTCTTTTTGGTGAAGACAGTGCGTACCCGCACGGGGTTAAGTCACCAAAAGCGTTAGAACTAAATGACACGGTATTGATTGATACGGGTTGTCAGTTACACGGTTATAACTCAGATATTACCCGTACCTATGTATTTGGCGAACCAAGCCCACGTCAACGTGAGTTATGGCAATTTGAGCAAGCATCGCAAATAGCAGGTTTTGAAGCGGCTCAAATTGGCGCTACGTGTGCCAGTGTTGATCGCGCAGCTCGCGATGTGCTTGAAGCTGCTGGTTTCGGCCCTGGTTATGATGTACCAGGTCTGCCGCATCGTACAGGTCATGGTGTCGGCCTTGATATCCACGAATGGCCATACTTAGTTTTGAACGATCACACGCCATTAGAAGCGGGTATGTGTTTTAGTAACGAGCCAATGCTGTGTGTACCAGGCGAGTTTGGTGTACGCCATGAAGATCATTTCTATATGACTGAAACAGGCCCTGTGTGGTTTACTAAGCCAGCGCACTCAATCGATGATCCATTTGGTTACGAAGCTTAGCTAAAGTGCGATGCCTTGTATTAAGTCACGAGGCATCAATTGCTGTGTGTACCAGGCGAGTTTGGTGTACGCCATGAAGATCATTTCTATATGACTGAAACAGGCCCTGTGTGGTTCACTAAGCCAGCGCACTCAATCGATGATCCATTTGGTTACGAAGCGTAATCAAAATGAATAGTTGTTTGCCTCGTTATTAGTAACGAGGCTGAACTAGATAAATGTTTGTTGCATACAACAAAAAAGCCCGAATGATTATTCATTTGGGCTTTTTTTTTAAAGGGGAAATAACCAATTGGTGTTAGTCGATACTGATTAACTCGACATCAAAAATTAGCGTTGAGCCGCCACCGATCTTTCCAGCACTGCGGTTGCCGTATGCAAGCTCGCTTGGAATAAAGAAACGAGTTTTCTCACCAACAACCATGAGTTGTACACCTTCAGTCCAGCCTTTAATTACCCGATTAAGCGGAAATGCAATTGGCTCGCCGCGCTCTACTGAGCTGTCAAATACAGTGCCATCAATTAGCGTGCCGTGGTAATGAACCGTTACAGTGTCGCTTGCTTTAGGATGCACAGTGCCAGTACCCGCTTCTAGCACTTGGTATTGCAGGCCTGATGCAGTGGTCATCACACCTTGTTTCTGTTTGTTCTCCGCTAAAAAAACGCGGCCAATTTCAATATTTTCTTTGGCTGCTTTTTGGTTGTTCATCGAAGTAAAGAAGTAAAAAATAACACATGCGATGACGACAACAGCTAAAATCATTTTCATTTTAAAATCACTTTATTTTGATTAGGCCGCCAATCATAACCAATCCCTCTCAAGAGGTAAATCTAGGTTAAAATGCCGGCCAGTTAGTTGTCGCTTGCACGACATAGTTGAGTATGTAGCGTTCAATAAGGTAAATCAGCCCTAAATTACCTATGATTGCGAACCACAGGACTAGTTTAAATCGTCCCTTTGCTGATTTATGCCTTAGCCATTGCTGAGCGTATAAAGCACCAGGCCAGCCACCGAGTAAACTAAAAAGCTGCAGCTTGGCTTCACTCACGCGCCAATGTTGCAGCCTTGCAGCACGCTTGTCCCACGCATAAGTTAAAAAGGTAATTACACTCATGCTGGCGAAATAAACCAGTGGCCAGAGCGGTAAAATCTGGTGTAGATAACCGATAGCGAGCAAACCAATAAATGCTGTGGCAAATAGCAATGGCGCAGGATTAGATTTAGTGTTTATTTTCTGAGACTTTTTGGCTGACATCTTGCGTGTCGCGCGGCTTTTTGCAGAACTTGTTTGCTGAAGCTTTGGGCTTGCAGCAGACTTTATCAGCCGAGCCTTATCTGCACGCAGTTTACCTTGTTTGTCGGTAGTTAATTCAAACTCAATATGACTGCCAATTTGTGGCCTATTGTTTTTACTTGTAAGCGCCGATATATGCAGAAAGATGCGCGACTTTTGACTATCACAGTGAATAAAGCCAAACCCTTTCGCATCGTCCCACGATTCTATAAGGCCTATATTCTTTGCCATAGTGTTGTTCTGCTTAACGTTAATGTGATTTTGGGAACACAGGCTATTTTGCTAGTTAGTGACGATAAAAGTGCTTAGCAAGATTCTTCTGCGCAGCACTCTTCTTGTAAAAACTGAATAAGCCCATCTAAGCAGTCAAATTGCGGAATGCAATGCAATACTCGCCCTTCACGCTCCTGCTTAACGAGGCCGGCAGACATTAGGCTTGATAAGTGATGTGACAATGTTGAATTTGGGATCTGCAAGCTCTCTTGCAAATGCCCTACAGGCAAGCCTTTACGGCCAGCCTTAACTAGGCATCTAAACAAAGTTAGGCGAGTAGGGTGGCCTAATTCCTTTAAGGCTTTTGCTGCAATTTCAGTGTTCATATGCTTACTCATAAAATGTTTCGGTATTATTCGAAATAATAGCAGGAATCCGTCAGCCGACAAGTGTTATTTGCATCAGCTGGCGTATTCTACCTCAAAGCATTTACTGTTTGCTGGGCTTTTCTGAGATCCACAGTTTAATTGTACCTTGTACCACGATAACGCCATTGGTGTCATAGGCTGTAACGGGGACGAGCATATCTCCCGGTGCCCATTGTTCGGGCTTAACCTCGGCAATGCAGGTAATATCACTTCCTGCTTTTGCGGTGTAGTCGACACTCATGCCTTTTGGGATCCAGCGTAAATGATGCGGAATAGAAGCTTCAGCCATTACACCCATAGCCATTTCAAGACCATTACAGATGGCAATAACATGAACCGTTTGAATGTGGTTGTGTACCGCTTTGCGTTTTTTTATTTGGCAAACACAGCGGTTCACATTTAATTCACTAATGATAGGTTTAACTGTACCGAAGTAAGGCGCCATTCGGCTGACCATTACAGAAAAGATTTTATTACCAAAGGGCAGGCGGCTAACACGATTATAGAGTGACATGACTTTGGTGGGCTTATTATTAGTATTGTTATGGCTCATCGCTACTTGTCCTTATGTATTTGCGTTATATGTGCTTGATCTCGGTTATGGCTTTGAGTTTATGTCGTGCTAACAACTAGATTAATGATAAATACTTCAACTGGTCGGATGAGGTTAACATTGAATTAACATTAATTGCTAGTGTCGATTAATCTGTGTACAGAAAATTAAACTGCATTTCATTTCGTTTTACGGTGAGTGGCACGTATAATTTCGGCCGTTAAAAAACATCTCAGTAAATTAAGGATTAAAGTGAATTATTTAAAGACCTACCTCAAGGGGATGGCGATGGGAGCTGCAGATGTGGTCCCAGGTGTATCTGGCGGTACTATTGCATTTATTACCGGGATTTTAGACCCACTACTTGAGAGCATTAAAAAGATTAATCCTTCTTTATTTGGGGTGATTAAAGAAAAAGGCATTAAAGCTGCCTTTATGCACATCAATGGTCCATTTTTAGTATGTGTATTTGGTGGCATCTTGACCAGTATTCTGACGCTTGCCAAGTTAATCACTTATTTGCTCGACACGCATCCAATTCCTGTTTGGTCGTTCTTTTTTGGCTTAATCGTAATATCAGTTATCCATATGCTGAAACAGGTAAAGGGTATAACCTTTGCTCGACTAGTCTTGTTTGCACTAGGCGTAATCTTTGCTTGGGGCATTACTATGCTTAACCCAATTGCGGTTGAGATGACCTATCTAAATGTATTCTTAGGTGGCTGTATTGCGATTACAGCAATGATCTTACCAGGCATTTCAGGTAGTTTTATATTGCTATTACTTGGCTTATATACCCCAGTTATTGGTGCGGTGAAAAACTTTGAGCTTGGTATTATGGCAACCTTTGCAGCTGGTGCCGCTATCGGTATTTTATGTTTTAGCCATATACTTTCTGCGCTACTGAGAAAATACCACGATGCAACGTTAGTCTTTTTAACTGGTCTAATGTTGGGCACCTTAGGCAAAATTTGGCCTTGGAAAGAAGTGCTGACTTTCCGTGAAAATTCAAAAGGTGAAATGGTGCCGCTAGATGAGCGCGTGCTGTCGCCAATGCAGTATGAGCAGATCACTGGTCAACCGTCGTTACTGCTCTATGCGGTTATTGCTATGTTTGCTGGTATTTTACTAGTGTGGGGCTTAGAGCGATTCGCTAATAAAAGTCGCTAGTAGTTAAAATACTCCTACTTAAAAACGCCAGCTATTTAGCTGGCGTTTTTTGTTTAAATTTACAGCGACAAAATAGATATTAAAGATTAAATTAAAACTTGTACAAAAAAGTGATCCTTGTACAAGTATGCGGCGTAATGAACAGTCAAATAGGGAGTATGACTATGAGCCAATTTAATCCAGAAAAAATCCAAATCGGAATAAGTGCATGTTTATTAGGTGAAAAAGTTCGCTTTGATGGCGGGCATAAAGCATCTAGTTATTGTCGTAAAGAAATTGCACCACACTTCGATTACGTGCCTGTATGTCCTGAAATGGCTATTGGTATGGGCGCACCGCGTAAATCTATTCGCTTAGAAAAAGATGGCGATATTATCTTTGTCAAAAGTGCTGATGGCTCTGTTGATGTTACCGAAAAGCTTAATGATTTTAGTGACAAAAAAGTAGAGCAACTAGACTTTTTAGGCGGCTACATTCTTTGTGCTAAATCGCCGACTTGCGGTATGGAGCGGGTAACTGAATACAAGTATGGTACCAACAATGGCTGGAAGTCTGGTATTGGGGTTTATGCGAGAAAGTTGATGGAGCGTTATCCGCTGCTTCCCGTTGAAGAAGAGGGGCGCTTACACGATTTGCCGATCCGTGAGAACTTCTTTACTCGTGTATATGCATACCACGACTGGCACATGCTAAAAGCGTCTGGTTTTACCAAGAGTAACATCTTGGATTTCCATGCTCGCTACAAATACATGCTGATGGCTCACAACCCTAAATTATATCGCGAATTAGGTCCTTTGCTAGCGGACATGAGCGGCGACTTAGAAAAGATTGCAGAAAGCTACTTTACCGGCTTTATGCAGATCTTAAAGATAAAAGCGACCCGCAAAAATCACACCAGTGCACTGCAGCACATTCAAGGGTATTTCAAAAAGCACCTATCAAGTCCGCAAAAAGCAGAACTTGCTGAATCAATCCTTAAATACAACCAAGGGTTGCAACCAATTTTGGTGCCTATGACCTTGATTAATCATTACCTGCGCGAGTTCCCAACGCCTTATATTGAGAACCAAGTGTACCTTAACCCGCATCCTCAGGAGCTCAAGCTGCGTTATGCCTATTAACAGTGATGATGGCTCGAGGTTGAAGCCATTTTGATGAAGTTGGGCTGGATAGGTTTACATATAGGAGGAGTGGCAAATGGCTGATGAAAAAACATTGACTCCAGAAGCTTGGGTTTCTATCGGTGAAGCGGCGCAGCGTACAGGCGTGAATCCGGTAACACTGCGAGCTTGGCAAAGACGCTTTGGCCTTGTCACTCCCAAACGAACGCCTAAAGGTCATCGACTATATGGCAGTAGCCATTTAGCGCAAATTGAGGAGATCCTTTATTGGTTAAATCAAGGTGTGGCGATCAGCAAGATTAAACCGTTACTGGGCAACGAGTCAGTTGATGGAGTGAAAAACAACTCTGTAGCAGATGCAAATGCAACTCAATCTGATCAACAGCAAGCAAGCGTTTGGCAACAGCATATAAGTAAACTTAATCAGTTGACGCTTGAGCTAAATGCTAAGGGCTTAAATGACAGTCTAAATCAGCTTAGTAGTTTGTATCCGTTTTCAGTGTTGAAGAGCAGCCTATATTGGCCATGGTTACGCGGATTAGAAGCTTTGTTAGTTGAACGGTTTGATGGACCCGTGATTGAGGCGTGGTTGCTTGATGAGCTCAGTGCTTTTTTTGCTAGAAAGCGCCTGACAGATAAAGTGAGTTCTATTCAAAACACGAGTAAAAGTGTTAACAAAAGCGCGAATAATTCTGTAGTGCCAAAGCCCATATTATTGGTGGCTCTTGCCCGTACAGATAAATGGTCGCCATTAATGATTTCTGCAGAGCTAAGTGCACATGGTGTTAGTCATCGATTAATTAGAGTATTCGAGATAAACCAATTACATTTTTTGGTGCAAAGACTAAAGGTGGAGCAGGTATTTATTGTGCCTCATGTGCAATCTGGTATTGCAGATATTCGTGAGTTTCAGGCATTACTGCAGCAGTTTGTAAACCAGGATAGTGCAGCAGGGGAAGTTGCAGAGATAGCGTCTGAAGCGGTAAATATCGCCTTTGCTGGCATATATGCTAAAGCCGTTAATCAGACACTTGGGCGAGAGCACTATTCAGTTTCAGAATTATTACTCAATACAAGTAAGCAGGCTTCAACTGCAGGATTCAAAGGAGATGACAATGGCTGAGTATTCGCAGCAAGTTAACAATAGCCTAATGTGGTTTCGCCAAGACTTGCGCCTTCAAGATAATCAGGCGTTAGCTGCCGCCTGTGAGCATGCACGCCGCTCATCGGTGTCTTTCAGCAAGTCTTTAAATGAGCCTTCAAATGCATCATCAGATTTGTCGCAGGTTCATTCTCAGCAGTCTGCTGGTTCAGTTAGGGCAGTCTATTTTGCTGTACCGAAACAATGGCAAGCCCATGACGTTGCGCCGATCCAATTGGATTTTATTGAAAGGCAGCTAAATGTTATCGCCAGTGAATTGGCCAAGCTTGGGATCCCGCTCGATGTTATTCATGTGGCGAGCTTTGAAGAGATCGGCGATGTATTAGCTCAGTACCTAGATTATTGGCAGATAAACAAGGTGTTCGCTAGCAGTGAGCCTGAGAGTAATGAGAGGCTGCGCGACGAAAATATTGCTGCTCAAGGGATCGAGTTAGCGCTTTTTGATCAGCATTGTTATTTAGCGCCGTTATCTGTTCGTAATCTATCAGGCGATATGTACAAGGTGTTTACTCCTTTTGCGAAAAAATGGCGTGAAATAGCCAAGCAAAACCAAGTTGAAACGTTAGCTAAACCTGCAGCTATCGCCGCGCCATTAGCGCAGCCAAGTGAGATTAACTTACGTTGTAACAAGCGCTGCAGCAATGAGTGGCAGGTTGGTGAAGAGGCTGCACATCAAAAGCTGCGTCAGTTTGCAAAGGATAAAATGCATGATTATCAAGCCTCGCGAGATTTTCCTGCGATTGAGGGCACGAGCCGGATCTCTGCCTATTTAGCTATCGGTATATTGAGTCCGGCGCAGTGCTTGCAAACACTTTTAGCATATTTTCCTGACGCACTGGTAAATGATGATAGCCCCGGGCGTTGTTGGCTAAACGAGATCATTTGGCGGGAGTTTTATCGTCATTTGCTGGTGGCTTTTCCAAGGTTATCTAAAAACGGTAACTTTAACCTTTTAGCTAATAATATTGATTGGCGCAATAACCCACAAGAGTTTCAAGCTTGGTGTGAAGGGCGTACTGGTTATCCATTGGTTGATGCGGCCATGCGACAACTTAACCAGACTGGCTGGATGCACAATCGATTACGTATGGTAACCGCCAGCTTTTTAACTAAACATTTGTTAATCGATTGGCGTTGGGGTGAGCGCTATTTCAAGCAAAAGCTTATCGATGGTGACTTAGCTGCTAACAATGGCGGTTGGCAATGGTCGGCCGGAACTGGTTGCGACGCCCAGCCTTATTTTCGAGTGTTTAATCCAATTTCGCAGTGTGAAAAATTTGATCCCACTGGTGCATTTATCCGTAAGTATTTACCAGAGCTTGATGGTGTAGATTTGAAGTTAATTCATAAACTTAAAATACCTAATCAGGCACAACTTTTCGACAATGAGTGCTATTTTTCGCCTATAGTTGATCATAAGTTTGCCCGTACTAGAGCCATCAGCCAATTGTCAGTAATGAAACGCGGCTCAGCTAATACGCACCAAGCAGTTGCTGCCCAATCCACAAGTTCTGCAAAGTTTACAAAATTGACTGATACAGAATTGGATTTAGATAAGGAGATTTTTGGATGACAGCGAATGTTGATGTGTTAACAGCTGAAATGCCAGTCTACGGCGATGCTTTAGCGGCAGAGCAAGCGTTGATTGAGCGTTTTGTTGGTTTATACCAGCAACTGAATAAAGATAATTTACATCTTTTAGGGCAAGTTTACAGTGATGATATTGAGTTTAGCGATCCATTGCATCAGGTATATGGGCTCAGCGCGCTGACAAATTACTTCGCCAATCTTTACGCGAATGTTGGCTCAATCAATTTCGATATTCACCAGGTTATCCATGCCCAAGGTGCGGCGACATTAAAATGGACTATGACCTTCACTCACGCAAAGCTTAACGGCGCACAGCCCATTAGTCTTGATGGTGTCAGCGTATTGTCGCTTGGTGACAAAATCTATCAGCATCAAGACTTTTTTGACCTTGGCAGCATGTTGTATGAACACATTCCATTAGTAGGCCGTCTAGTTAAGTTAATTAAAGCTAGGGCCTCATAATGACTACAAGTATCAAGAAAGTACTCGTCACTGGTGCGAGCTCAGGAATTGGCTTGCAACTGGCCAAGGACTACCTTGCTGAAGGTTGGCTGGTTTATGCCTGTGGTCGTAATCAGCAGGCTTTGTCGCAAATCAGCGGTGCTAAGGCTTTGGTGTTTGATATTACGGACAATGCAGCAGTAAAAGCGCAAGCTCAATCATTAATTGCTCGTGGTTTTGATGGATTCGATTTGGTGATCTTAAATGCTGGAAGCTGCGAGTACATAGACGATGCACATCAATTTGATGCTGAACTATTTGAGCGAGTTATCCGCACTAACCTCATTGCCATGGGCTATTGCTTAGGCGCCTTTATACCGCTGATCAAGTCCGGCGGTCGTTTAGGGTTAATGGGCTCAAGTGCAGTTTATTTACCATTTTCTAGAGCCGAAGCTTATGGCGCCTCGAAAGCGGGAGTGCAATATCTAGCAAGTAGTTTGGCTATCGACCTTAAGCCGCACAATATTGGTGTCAGTGTTATTTGCCCTGGTTTTGTGAAAACGCCGCTCACTGACAAAAACGATTTTGCTATGCCGATGCAGCAAACCAGCGAGCAGGCATCAGTCGCCATTCGCCACGGGTTATCAAAAGGTGTTAGAGAGATCCACTTTCCTAAACGTTTTACTTTGCTACTTAAGTTTATCTCACTACTACCTCGCAGTTTGTGGGAGCGGATAAACCAAACAACCCCAGCTGATACAGCTGCCGATTTACCAGTGCACAGCGATAACAAAGCAAGTCCACCAACTGTAGAAACTACAGATAATCATCTAAAAAATAAGCCAGAAGAAGCTAAGAAGGTGTCTCAATGAATATCGTCGAAAACAACAAACAATCTAAACGAATTGCAATTGTAGGCACAGGGATCTCAGGGCTGACTTGTGGGCATATTTTGTCGCAAAAGCACGACGTCACGGTGTTTGAAGCAAACGACTATATCGGCGGACATACTGCTACTGTAGATGTTGAAGTTGATGGTAAAGACTATGCCATTGATACCGGCTTTATTGTATTTAATGACCGAACTTATCCACGATTTGAGCAGTTACTGGCGCGGCTTAATGTTAAATCATTAGCTACAGAGATGAGCTTTAGTGTGCACAATGCCAACACGGGGCTTGAATACAATGGCAATACCGTATCTAGCTTGTTTGCACAAAAGCGTAATATTTTTAGACCCAAGTTTTGGTCATTTATCTTAGAGATTTTGCGCTTTAATAAGATGTGTAAACAAGCTTTTGCCGATGACAACTACCAGTTTCAAACCTTAGGTGAACTACTCGACCGCAAAGGTTTTAGTGACTTTTTTAGCCAGCACTACATCTTGCCTATGGGGGCTGCTATTTGGTCTTCAAGTATCGATGATATGCGCGCTTTTTCTTTACGCTTCTTTATTCAGTTTTTCCAAAACCACGGCCTGTTAAATATTGCTGATAGGCCACAGTGGTACGTGTTACAAGGTGGCTCTCGCAGCTACATTCCCGATTTAATAGCGCCTTTTAAAGATGCTATTCAATTAAATAGCCCGGTGACTGCAATCAAGCGCGAAAACGATGCTGTGCAACTGCAAGTGAATGGCGGTGAGTGGCAAGAGTTCGATGAAGTGGTACTAGCTTGCCATAGCGACCAAGCGCTTGCGATGTTGCAAGATTCATCAGCAAAAGAGCAACAGGTACTGAGTAAACTGGCTTATCAAAATAATGAAGTTGTATTACACACAGATGAGAACTTGATGCCCAAGCGCCAAGCTGCATGGGCTAGCTGGAATTATCGCTTAGATGGTGACACTAAAAAGCAAGCTTCAGTTACCTACAACATGAATATTTTGCAGCGCTTGCCTGAGGGAGCTCCAACATTTTGTGTGACATTAAATCAATCTGAGTTGATCTCATCTAGCAAAGTATTACGTACTTTTAATTATGCGCATCCGGTTTTTAATGAAGACAGTATGCTGGCTCAGTCGCAGCGCGATTTAATTTCAGGTGTAAACCATACCCATTTTGCTGGCGCTTATTGGTACAACGGCTTTCATGAAGATGGTGTGCACAGTGCTTTTGACGTTTGTGAAGCATTTGGAATGCGCTTATGAGTAGCCATTCATTAATTAATGATGAGTTTGTTAGCGGTGTTTATATCGGCAACGTAGCACACAAACGGTATCAGCCTAGCCAGCATGCTTTTAACTATTCCATGGCGATGTTAGGCATAGATTTAGATGAGTTAGAAAGGCTAGAAAGTGTAAGCCGAGTGTTTTCATCTAAGCGGGTGGCGCCGCTAAGATTCAAGCAAACGGACTACTTATCTAAGCAGACAGGTATTGACCCACTAAAGGATGACTTGAAAGCGCGGGTATTAGCTAAGGCGCAGCAGTTAGGCGCCAAAACAACTTGTAATCGCGTGGTGTTTGTCGGTCAAGTTCGCCATTTTGGGATCTATTTTAGCCCGATAAATTGTTTTTTTTGTTACCAAGACGACGATGCAAAATACCTGCTTGCTGAGGTGAGTAATACGCCATGGAATGAGCGTCATTATTACTTAATCGATCTTGAAAACACTCAGCCAACGGATAAGGCGTTTCATGTTTCACCCTTTATGGACTTGAATATGAAATATATCTGGCGAGTCATGCCTCCTGCAGACAAGGTCAGAGTGGGTATTGAAAATCGCAGCGAGAAAAAGCTGTTCGACGCTAATTTGTGTCTCGATAAACAACAAATGAGTGCTAAAAATTTGCGAGCCATGTTAATCAGTTTTCCTTTTATGACGTTAAGAATTGTCCAAGGAATTTATTGGCAAGCATTAAAGCTATTTATCAAACGCGTGCCCTTTATTGGGCACCCTGGAAAGCCAGCGGAGAAAATATAATGGAAGATATAACCACAAAACATAATCTGGCTGCTGAGCGTTTGCCTGATAGCCTAGCAAGAAAGCTGTTATTAGGTGTGCTGCCAGGGTTAACGGAAGGGCATTTATGCTTGATTGATGGCGACAAAAGCTATGAGTTTGGCCACAAAACCTCAGACTTACATGCAACGATAATGGTGCTTAATCCGCGTTTTTATCGTCAGGTTTTATTGTCTGGCTCCATTGGTGCCGGCGAAGCATTTATTCAGGCTCACTGGTCAAGCCCTGACTTAACCAAAGTGGTGCAGCTGTTTGCGAGAAACTTACCACTACTGGATAAACTGGAGCAAAAACTGTCTTGGATAACGGCGCCATTTGCCAGGCTTTCGCACTTATTCAATCGCAACACTGAGGCTGGTTCCAAGCGTAATATTTTAGCCCACTATGATTTGGGCAATAAAATGTATGAGCAGTTTTTAGATAAAGAAATGCTTTATTCAAGTGCGCTGTATCCTCATAGTGGCGCAACCCTTGATGAAGCCCAGCAACACAAACTAAAAACCATTTGTGAGCGATTAGATTTAACCCCAGGTCAAAGCCTTTTAGAGGTCGGTACGGGCTGGGGAGCATTGGCGATATACGCGGCTAAGCATTACGGAGTAAAGGTTACTACCACCACTATCTCTGATGCTCAGTATGAATACGCCAAAAAGCGGGTTGAGCAAGAAGGCTTGCAAGACTCGGTCACGCTGCTGAAAGACGATTATCGTATCTTAAGCGGAGAGTATGACCGCGTGGTATCGATTGAAATGATTGAAGCGGTGGGTCACGAATATCTGCCGGGATTCTTTAAAAAGCTGCAAAGTGTGCTTAAGCCTAATGGTCGCTTACTAATTCAAGCGATTACCATCGCAGATCAGCGCTATGACAGTTATCGCAAAGGGGCAGACTTTATTCAGCGCTACATTTTCCCTGGTGGCTGTTTACCGTCGGTGACGCGTATGACAAATGAGCTAACTAAGCATACCGATTTTGTGACATGGTCGATTGATGATATGGGGTTAGATTACGCTAAAACCCTTAAAGATTGGCACGACAATTTTGATGCCGCATTACCGCAAATTAAACGCTTAGGTTATGGCGACGACTTTATCCGTATGTGGAAGTTTTACTTAAGTTACTGTGAGGGCGGTTTTTTAGAAAGAACCACCAGTACCGTACATCTAGTCGCGGTTAGACCACAATATCGTGTAGCGGCTAATACGAGTCTTTAGTCTGTATTTATTTCGCATAGATTAAAGGGCATTTGATATGTTGATGAGCTCCACTGCTAAGCTTAAGCCACTGCACCTAAACATGATTAATCTCGTCATGTTTCAAGGCGTGTGGTGGTTATCTATCTTGTATCAAAACTCTGCCCTTTGGTTAACCGTGCCGTTGCTGCTATTGCACTTTTATTTATCAGCAAACCCTTTGCAAGATCTAAAGCTAATGCTCAAAGTCGCAGGCTTTGGTTTCGTATTTGATTGTGCTTTGACGCTTACTGGTGTGTTTCAGTTTCAGCAGTTCCCAATTTGGCTACTGTTGATCTGGTGTCACTTTGCCATTTCATTACGCTATAGCTTGATGTTCACCCAAAAGTTAAATTGGCAACTTAACGCGTTACTAGGTGGCGTATTCGGCTGTTTAAGTTATTTAGCAGGAGCGCGTCTTGAGGCGATGATTTTGCCACTAGAATTATTCTATAGCGCGCTGATCCTGTTTTCTGTTTGGCTCGTAATGTTCCCTATGTTTGTTAATGTCAGTCGGCCACAACCATAAGCTAACTGAGATAGGGATTAAATTATGCGTGTTATATCCGTTGTTGGTTGGCACTGTTTCAGTGCGGCAAAAAACATAATCTGGGCTTGGGCTATTCTGCTTATGTTTGCCAGCTCAGCTCAAGCTAAAATTGTGCAGCAGTTAATTGATGAATCGCTGCAAATCAATGCTTCTAGCACTGATACAGAAGCACAAGCTGCTCATTCTACAAAGACTGACGCTCAAGATATCTTAAGCCAGATAAATCTAACACCTTTGCATAAGAGTGATGACTTTAAAGAGGTTGGTCGCGGTGAGATGCAGTGGTGGTGGTTTTCGCTTTACCGAGCCAAATTGCTCACTCTTGACGGTAACTACAGCCAAGGCGAATTGCCGCTGGTGTTAGACATTGAATATTATCAAGAGATCCCAAGTGAGCGCCTGGTGGAAGCGACCTTAGACCAGTGGCAACATTTAGGCTTAAGTAAGCAACGCCAGCAAAAATGGCTCGCTGAAATCAAGGCGGTTTGGCCTGATGTGGTAGAAGGTGACAAGTTGACTTTGCGCGTACTTGATTCTGGAGTTAGTCAATTTTACTTCAACGATGAGCCGTTAGCCAAAGCTATGCCTAAGGGCTTTAGTGATGACTTTCTCGCGATATGGTTATCAGAGCAAACCAGCAGGCCAGAACTCAGAAAACAACTATTAGGAGAGCTCGGATGCGATTGTTAAGTAAGGTTAAGCAGTCAATAGCTGTGTTCGTGCTGCTGTTACTTGCAGCCTGCTCAAGTTCAGATATCTCTGACTACCAAGGCACCACACCCAATTTAGATTTAAAGAAATTCTTTGACGGCAAACTTACCGCTCACGGCACAGTTCAAGATTTTAGCGGCAAGGTTACGCGGCGATTTACTGTTGAGATGCTGGCTAGTTGGCAGGGGGATAAAGGCGAGATCAAAGAGTGGTTTATTTATGATGACGGCGAAAAGCAGATCCGAATCTGGAACATTACAGATCTTGGCGACGGTAAGTACTCAGGTACCGCAAATGACATTTTAGGCGAAGCCCAAGGTCAGGCTGTGGGGATGGCACTGCAATGGCAATATGAAATGTTATTGCCAGTCGATGATACTGAATATCAAGTGACTTTCGATGATTGGATATTTTTAGTGGATGAAAACACCATCATTAACCGCAGCGATATCATTAAGTTTGGCATCACTATGGCTGAAGTCACCTTAGTGATTAGCAAAGTCAAAGCGTAAGGTGCTAGCTTCAAGCAGCATATAATAAGTAACAGTGAATTAGAGGAGCGAGTTCAACTTCTAATCTTGTCTTACTTATTTAATAAGCGAGCTTAAAAGTTTACCTAAACACCGATAGAAGCGTGTAGGAACTTGATGCTCGCAGGCGTTGCTTTATTTGTCTTACTGAATGCGGTGCTAATGCTAGTTATCATATTGCAGCAAGTTCAGATGAGGATATGTTGTCACCGAGGCAAACCGCTATGACAGCGGAAACGCCCCACTACCAGTGATGAGGTAGCCAACAAGCAGCAAGAGGCAAAGCCGTTAGAGTAACAACTACAATTTTAGGCCTACGAGCTCTTAACCCTGAGTTAACTAGGCTGATTAAGAAACTTTCTTGCTGTTATCAACCTGCTTTTTGTCATAATACTCAAACGGAAATACATTTCTAATGCGCTGAGCTATGCCGTCACTGACGTTAGCTGATATATGCAAGCGCACCCCATTAAGTTTTTCAGCTCTAACAGTGCACGTTAGCTTATTTGACTTGGCGATTGCACGGCACTCTTTAGCAAATTTCTCAGGAATTTTTCCTTTGTGAGAATCTAGCCGTCCCTCTTTAAAGTGCATTTCAAATAACGTTAAGCCTTTTTTACCGCTAAAAAGAAGTTTGTAAATAATAAATACCGCAACTGCAATAAACACTATTTTAAGTAGGGTTGGGGTCATGCGCTTTCCTTTTCGATTAATCACTTCTCGACCTAAAGTTAACATACTCCTGAGCGTTGATATTTAAAAGGGGCTAGGTCACTAGATTGGAATTTTTGTGTGTTTCGCGCTAGGTTAAACACGATAGCAAAATGGATGAGCATTAATAAGTTAAGGAAAACACTATGTCGATTTCTAATGCCGAACGCTGGCTAGAGCTATGTGAAAAACAAGCACAATTGGTTGAAGGCCTGTCGAAAACATTTCCCCAACGTTGTCAGCAGCACCATTCACTTAGTAGCAGTTGGCGCGAGTTAGCCGATAAAATTGCCCGTGATAACAAAGAATTTGGCGATTAAAACTTAATTCAGCAAGGTGAATAAATCGGTGTTGTTTATCTTTGTTTATGTATAAGTGTTGGCTAATGACGCAATAAACTTGTGAGTCTAAACGCTGCGGTTAAAAGAGGGATAAGGCATACTGCATGGCTAACCTTATTCTAAATAGCAGTAGGTAAAACATGGCTCATTTTGTCGGCAAATATGAAGTTGAGTTTAAATATCGTTTGCAATCTAAAGCAGAGTTTTTAAACCGTCTCAAGCAGCTTCCAATACAAGTAAGGCTTGAAGATAACGCTGAGTATGATTGCTATTATGACCTAGCAGATCACAAGCTAAAACAACAAGGTAAAAGTGTTTGTATTCGAGAGATGCAGCCTTCAGGTATTAAGCTGTGGATTGTGAAAGGCCCCGAAGCAGACCGCTGTGAAGCTGTTGATATTAATGACACTGAACGAGCTAAAAGTATGCTGCAGAATATGGGTTATCAATTGGTGCTAGAGTTACGCAAAACCCGCAGTATTTATTTTGTCGGTGAATTTCATGTCACAGTTGATAACCTAGCTGGTATCGGTGACTTTGCCGAGCTTGCGATTATGACCGATGATGAGTCTGCACTTACGCGCTATAAAACAGAGTTACTTGAGTTGGCTCTAGAGTTAGGCTTAACGCCAGAGATGCAAGAGCATCAATCTTATCGCCAATTACAACAAGCCATGCAGGCTAATGGTCATTAGTATCATTGCCTAAGGTTTAAGTAATAGACTTTCTGCACTTGGTTTTAAGTTCTTGATTTTAAATCCTTGATTTTAAACCGTTGACTTTAAGATCGAGAACTTAGCCATTAGCTCTTAACTTGAAATCACTTCTGATAATTAGTATTGACTGGCTAGTGATATAAATAATTTTATTTATGCTGGAATCGAGCTTAGCAGTGCTTGCAACCAAAGGTAAGAGCTGTGGTCAAATGCTGAGTTATTGCGGTTAGATCAACAATGCAGATATGTGTAACAAGCACCTAGACTATACAGACCTTGTTTATATGTATGCTGCTGGCCCAAATTTAGAAATAAAACTGAGTCAGTGAACTTAGTCTAAGGAGTACTTGTGCAATTAAATGATGCCAGCTTGCTACGGCAGCAATGTTATATTAATGGCGAATGGGTTGATGCAGATAGTGGTGAAAGCATAGCAATTCAGAACCCTGCAACAGCGGCTATTATTGGCCAAGTACCGGTTATGAGCACACATGAGACTCAAGCGGCAATTATCGCAGCTGAGGCTGCTTTACCTGCTTGGCGTGCTTTAACAGCCAAAGAGCGCTCACATAAGTTAAAACGCTGGTTTGAGTTGTTAGTTGAACATCAAGATGATTTAGCACTGTTGATGACAACGGAGCAAGGAAAACCACTAAGCGAAGCCAAAGGCGAGGTGGCTTATGCTGCCTCCTTTATCGAATGGTTTAGCGAAGAAGCCAAGCGAGTCTACGGTGAGACGATTCCGGGCCACCAAGCTGATAAACGCCTTATGGTGATTAAGCAAAGTGTTGGTGTGACTGCGGCGATTACACCGTGGAACTTTCCTGCGGCAATGATTACTCGTAAAGCTGCTCCTGCGTTAGCAGCAGGATGCACTATGGTTGTGAAGCCTGCTCCGCAAACCCCGTTTACCGCATTAGCATTAGCAGAGTTAGCAGAGCGAGCGGGGATCCCCAAAGGTGTGTTTAATGTCATTACCGGTGACGCCATTGCCATAGGTAATGAACTTTGTGCTAATCCTGTGGTGAGAAAGTTGTCTTTTACTGGTTCGACGCCAGTGGGAATTAAACTTATGCAGCAATGCGCTCCTAGCCTGAAAAAGCTATCGTTAGAGCTTGGTGGCAATGCGCCTTTTATCGTGTTTAACGACGCCGATATTGATGCCGCTGTTGCAGGAGCTATGATTGCCAAATATCGAAATGCAGGGCAAACCTGTGTTTGTGCTAATCGAATTTATGTGCAAGCTGAAGTGTACGATGAGTTTGCCAAAAAGCTCGCACTCGCGGTCAGTGAGTTAACCTTGGGCGTTGGCACAGAGGCGGGTGTCACTACAGGGCCATTAATCAATGTAGATGCACTAGAAAAAGTAGAGCATCACCTAGCCGATGCGATATCAAAAGGCGCCAAAGTGATTGCTGGTGGTAAACGCTCAGATCTAGGTGGCAATTTCTTTGAGCCGACGATAATTACTCATGCCGATAAAAGCATGTTAGTTGCTAAAGAAGAAACCTTTGGACCGTTAGCACCTTTATTTAAATTTAATGATGTTGAAGAGGTAATCAAGCAAGCTAATGACACCGAGTTTGGTTTAGCTGCGTACTTCTATGGTCGAGATATTTCGCTGGTTTGGAAAGTGTCAGAAGCGTTAGAGTACGGCATGGTGGGGGTTAATACCGGCCTTATCTCAACCGAGGTCGCCCCTTTTGGCGGCATAAAGTCGTCTGGGCTTGGCCGAGAAGGCGGTAAGTCCGGTATTGAAGAATATTTAGAGATGAAATACATCTGCATGTCTGTTTAAAGCTAAATAATACCTTTTATCAGACTTTAGCAGTGGAGTGAGTCTTCACTGCTATTTTATAACTAACTTACAAATAAGCTATTTTACGACTAATACTGGGCAATAGGCTTTATTGACTATTTTCTCTGCCGTATTCGTATTTAAAAAATGATTTAGCCCAGTTCGTCCATGGCTGGCGATGACTATCATTCCGGCATTCATCTGTTTAGCGCTGGCTAATATGGTGGGCACTACCTCTCCGTGACAGATCATACTCTCTATCGGCAAGTTGGCATCTAAAGTTTCAATATACTCTTGCATTTGCTCTGCTGCCTGCTTTTCCATTCTTTCAATTAATTCATCAGGAGTTTCTGCAAACACTCGGGTGTGTTTATCACCAAATGGCTTATTAACTACATGCAGCAGCTGTACTTTTACATGATAAAACTCAGCCATTTCCACTGCATAAGTAATGGCATGAGAAGCCGTTGGTGAAAAGTCGGTCGGGCAAAGAATAGATTGATTACGCATAACATCCCCCTGTTAATACCGATTATTTAAAGCCTGTGTACCTACACGAATTTTCAAGCCTATAGAGTGAATCGCCGCTACTTTAAATATAGGTGTTAGGGCGCAGGGAGCAAGGTGCTAATGGATAATAACCAGTGGTTGTATGGCAGGGAATGAGTAAGAAAAAAGCCTGCTATGCAGACTTTTAAAGTTATTGATTTTCAGCCATTAAACTTGGGAAGGCTTTGCTTAGCACGCCTTGCAGTCGATTAAGGCTGAGCCCAAGTATAACTACGCTGCATTCAACAATCGCAATTCCCAGTAGTAATGAAAAAAGAGCGGGCGCATGTCTAATAAAATCCATAGAAGACCTCTAATCAATATGTGATACAAGCTGATACGTTCTAATAAATATCCCACACATTTTTAGATTTAATTTTGATTAAGCTCACAAAAAAATGAGCCTTAATTATTGTTAATCTTAGCTTTATTAAAAACATTACTTTAGCTCTTAGTAATGAATATGCCGGTTTATTTAAGTATTGGTGTTCAGTAACTGAATAAAAGTTGAACTCTTTTTGAGTACACCACGTAGTAATTAATTCGTTTAATAATTGTGCAAATTGTGGCAATTCAAAGAATACAGACTAGTTTCAATAAGGTGCACAAGAAGATAAGAGACTGCTTATGAACCGACTACTGCTACTAATCCTCATTACCTTTTGGTCTTTGACAACATCTGCTGATTACGAGCCTAGTTTTAAAATTGGAAAAGAAAAGGCCAAGGTATGCATGACCTGTCACGGCAAAGACGGGATCTCCAGCATAGATCCCTATCCAAATTTGCGAGGTCAAAAGATGGGGTATTTGATTTCCTCATTAAAAGACTATCAGTCTCGGCAACGAACAAGTGGTTTAGCTATTTTGATGCAGCAACAGGCGGACGCACTGAGTGAGCAAGATATAAAGGATATTTCTTACTATTACTCAGTTCTGGGCACCGACAAAGAAGAGGAGTAGGGCATGCACGCAAGCACTGAGCTCTATGATGTAAAAGTTGTCCGTTATTTTATTATTGCTGCATTGATATGGTCGATTGCAGGCATGTTCATTGGCGTTGTGCTCGCAGCGCAACTTTATTGGCCGGCTCTTAATTTTGATTCGGAATACATACAATTTGGACGACTGCGTCCGCTACACACCTCCGGAGTTATTTATGGCTTTGTGGTGAATATTTTAATGGGTACCTCGCTCTATATTGTGCAACGAACCGGACAAACCAAGCTCTTCAACCTAAGCTTGTCATGGATGGTATTTTGGGGCTGGCAATTAGTTCTGATCCTCGCGCTTATCACCTTGCCTCTAGGTTATACCACCAGTAAAGAGTATGCGGAGCTTGAGTGGCCGATAGATATTCTAATTGTGATTGTTTGGGTGCTGTATGCGGTGCTGTTCTTTGGCACCATAGCTAAGCGGAAAGTGCACCATATCTTTGTGGCCAACTGGTTCTTTGGTGCTTTTATTATTGTCATCGCGCTGATTTTTATTCTGAATAATTTAGCTCTGCCGGCATCTTTTATGAAGTCATACTCGGTGTTTGCTGGTGCGCAAGATGCGATAGTGCAGTGGTGGTGGGGCCATAATGCGGTAGGGTTTCTTCTCACTGCGGGTATTATCGGTATGAACTATTACTTTATACCTAAGCTCGCCGAACGCCCGATCTATTCCTACCGCCTCTCTATCATCCATTTTTGGGGGCTTGTCGGTTTTTACACCTGGGCCGGGACCCACCACCTTGTTTATTCTTCAGTGCCGGTTTGGGTGCAAAACATCGGTATCGTAATGTCGTTAATTTTATGGTTACCGTCTTGGGCGGGAGCGTTCAACAGTGCAATGACCTTACTGCAAAATAAAGCCAAACTGAAAACGGATTACATTATGTGGTTCTTTATGTCGGCAATTTTGTATTACTGCTTGGCGACATTTGAAGGACCCTTGTTAGCAATACGTTGGTTCAACATGATTGCGCACAATACCGAGTGGATTATTGGGCATGTGCACTCTGCTGCGCTCGGTTGGGTGGGGATGTCTGGTATTGCTGTGTTCTATTATTTCATTCCGCGGCTATGGGGCAAAAATGGACTTTGGTCGCCTAAGCTACTTAAGTGGCATTTCTGGTTAGCGCATCTCGGTATCGCACTATATGCCATTGCCTTATGGGTCGCCGGTATAGGCGAGGGCTATATGTGGCTCGCGCAGCAAGAGAATGGATCGCTCGCATATAGCTTTGTTGAAGCAATGGATTTTAAAGCCCCTTGGTTGTTTGTGCGATTCTTTGGTGGCGCTTGTTTTGTGTTAGGCCTATTGCTGATGGCATTTAACCTCTACAAAACAGTGACGGTAAACTTGGAGGTAAGTGAAGATGCTAAGTAAAGACTTTACCCAATCTTTGGTGATCCTCATTGTTGCTACTGTGCTGGTGGCAAGCTTCTCAATTGTAGTGTTAATTGTACCTAATCTTGTTCGTACTGATGAAATCCGTGAGCAGTCGTTAGCAAAGCCATTAACTGCAATTCAAGTCGCAGGTCGCGATGTGTATATCAGTGAAGGCTGCCATGTTTGTCATACCCAGATGGTGCGTAACATTGACCCTGAGGTTAAACGAGATGGCAGGGCCAACAAAGAAGCGGATGACATTTATGAGTTTCCAAATTTGTGGGGCTCAAAACGTACCGGACCAGATCTAACCAATTTAGGGCGAAAATACTCTGAGCAGTGGCAGCGCATCCACCTTATTAATCCGAGACAAGTGGTGCCAACCTCATTGATGCCAGCTTACCCTTGGTTGTTTGAACAAGTACTAACCGGTGATGACATTGAAGCTAAAATGCGCGCGTTACAGACGTTGGGCGTACCTTACAGCGATAGCGAAATTGATAAGGCGCGCTTAGCGGTTAAAGGCGTGACAAAAGGGGAGGCTTTGGTTCAATACTTACAAAGCTTAGGACAAGACACTGCCAGCGATCAGGAGCGTTAATATGACTGTTTTCTGGAATATATGGGTCATAGGATTCATTGTTATCTTTCTAGCCTTTATGGCGCTTGTCATCGTTAAGTATTGGCGTGATAACCACAGTGCCGACAAAGATAAAACTATCGATACATTTGACGGTATTGATGAAAACGATGCGCCACCACCTCGGATTCTGTTTTTATCGTATTTAGTCGCCTTTGGTATTTCAGCAATTTTCTTAGTCTTGTATCCAGGCCTAGGTAACTGGAAAGGCATGATGGGCTGGCAACAAGAAGATGATGCGCTGAGTTCACCTGTCACTGACCTAGAAATAGAGATGGCACCGCTGAATGACAAAAGCTTAATGACGCTCGCAAATAATAAAACGATTACCGCAAGTGGTGAGGCATTATTTGCAAACCATTGTGCAGCATGTCATAGCCGCAATGCGCAGGGGCAAAAGCATTTTCCCAATCTTATTGATAATGAGTGGCTTTATGGTGGCAGTGAAGCTGAAATTTTACATTCAATAGAAAAGGGGCGTCATGGCGCAATGCCAGGATGGAAAGGAATTTTATCAGATGATCAAATTACCAAAATGGCTTATTACATTGCCTCATTGCAGCGACGTAATTTAAATGCGCCACAAGTTAAGATTGACCTAGGTAAAGATATTTTTACTCAGTACTGTGCAAGTTGCCATGGTGATGGCACTGTGGCGAATACCCAAATTGGTGCACCATTGCTAAATGATGCTATTTGGCTTCATGGTGGCAGCATTGAGGAGATAAAGCACACGATTGAAGCCGGTCTCAACAATTTAATGCCAGGATTTGAAGAGCAATTATCTGAAAATGAAATCTTAGCTGTTGGAGCTTACATTACAGAGCAAAGGCTGTTATATGACGCCAAACTAGCAGCGCTAGATCCAGAATCGGTTAAGCGAGGCGAGTATCTGATTAATGCCGGTGACTGTGTTGCTTGCCATAGCTCAGAGGGGGGAGAGCGTTTTGCTGGTGGTCTGCCGTTTAAAACCCCTTTTGGTACTGTGTATTCTACCAATATAACGCCCCATGTATCTGAAGGTATTGGTAGTGATGACTACGCTGACTTTAGAGCTGCTTTGTTTGACGGCAAAGGAAAGAATGGCTACCTCTATCCCGCGATGCCTTACACCTCTTATCAATACTTAACTGAGCAAGACACTCAAGACTTATGGAGCTACTTGCAATCGATAACGGCAGTGGCACGGCAAAATGATCACAACCAGATGATTTTCCCCTCAAACATTCGTACTGGACTCTTGGGCTGGAACTTAGTGTTTATGAATACTGCGCCGCTTTCCTATGAGGCGCCAGATCATGTTGAGCTAAATGAGCAAGAGTTAAAAGAGTGGCAACGAGGCAAGTATTGGGTAATGGGGTTAGGTCATTGTAGTGAGTGCCATACGCCGCGTAATCTTGCTCAAGCCTTGATCCCAGAGAAAATATTTCAAGGCAACTTAATTGATGGCTGGAACGCGCCAGATATTAGCGCCAAAGAGCTATACCAAGACAGGTGGGATATAGAATCGCTCACAGACTTCCTGCATACAGGTCATTCGTCAAAAGGCTCAGCGTTTGCGGGCATGGCTGATGTGGTAAAAAATAGCACTAGCTTAATGACCCGAGAAGACATTCAAACAATGTCTCGCTATTTACTGGTTGGTGATAAGTACAACACCATTCCAGAAGACACTAAACAGCTAAATCCAAGCGGTTTCACTCAAGAAGCCTATGCCGACAAGCAGTTTAATGCTTACGCACTCTACGCTGAAACCTGTGGCGCCTGTCATGGTGAAGACGGTAAAGGGCGAGACCCCATTGCGCCAACACTGCTCAATAACGGCATCATTATGCACAGCGATCCGTTTAATACGATTGCAGTTACTATTCGAGGATTAGCACCGACATACTTGGATGAAGAACGTAACTTTATGCCGATGACGAGTTTTCAAAACGTATTGACGGATACTGAATTGGCTAACCTTATCAGCTTTGTTCGTTACTATTTAGGTGACAGGAAAGAGCCTGTAACTGCGGAGCAGGTAAAAGCGGTGCGCAAGCAGTTAGAAAAAGCAGGCTTTGCCGGAAACTTACATACAACACCAGATATGTACGACCATAGAGATAGTGATATCAGCGTAGATTAACTCCTAAATAGCGCTATGAAACTATGAAAAAATGCTTGTTAAATATTGCAGGCATTTTTATTTGATAGGGTTAATTGCTATTTCATACAGGGCTTAACCTATAGAGAAGCAGACAGTTAAAACTAAATGACAGACATGAAAAAGCCGCTTAAATTTCTTTAAGCGGCTTATCAAAATTGGTGGCCCCTCACGGACTTGAACCGTGGACCTGACGATTATGAGTCGTATGCTCTAACCAACTGAGCTAAGGGGCCGACTTAAGATAGTCGTCACTATCGAAAGCGGAAAGAAGTATACGAGGTTTAATTACGCTTGTCACCAGAGATTTTACTAGAAATGCGCGGATAAATGCGCAACTGGCTATCTGTTAATCAATATTTCTATATTTTGCTCGATACACTTGGTTAACTTCTATCTTTTTACCAATATTCAGGATGATGGCGTATTTATTATTAGTGCGGGTAAGTCCAAGTTGCCGCAGTGGTTCTTTTATTCAAAGCATAAAAAAAGCTGCCCTTAGGCAGCTTTTTTGAGAGTCAATCGCTAACTAGACTACTCGTCCAGGAACGACTTTAAGATCTCTGAGCGAGAAGGGTGACGCAACTTACGTAGCGCTTTAGCTTCAATCTGACGAATACGTTCACGTGTTACGTCAAACTGCTTGCCCACTTCTTCTAGCGTGTGGTCAGTATTCATGTCGATACCGAAACGCATACGCAGTACTTTAGCTTCACGAGCTGTTAGGCCAGCTAGTACTTCGTGAGTTGCGTTCTTCAAGCTTTCGCCTGTCGCTGAGTCTAGTGGTAGCTCAAGCGTCGTATCTTCAATAAAGTCACCTAAGTGCGAATCTTCATCGTCACCAATAGGTGTTTCCATTGAGATTGGCTCTTTAGCGATTTTAAGTACCTTACGGATCTTATCTTCAGGCATTAACATACGCTCTGCCAACTCTTCAGGAGAAGGTTCACGACCCATCTCTTGCAGCATTTGACGAGAGATACGGTTAAGCTTGTTGATAGTTTCAATCATGTGTACTGGAATACGGATCGTTCTTGCTTGGTCAGCAATAGAGCGAGTGATCGCCTGACGGATCCACCAAGTAGCATAAGTTGAGAACTTGTAACCACGACGGTATTCAAACTTATCTACCGCTTTCATCAGACCAATGTTACCTTCTTGAATTAGATCCAAGAATTGTAGACCACGGTTGGTGTACTTTTTCGCGATAGAGATTACTAGACGTAAGTTCGCTTCAACCATCTCTTTCTTCGCACGACGAGCTTTCGCTTCACCGATTGACATACGACGGTTGATATCTTTGATTGCACCGATCGCTAGACCAGTTTCAGTTTCAATAGCGTCTAGTTTTGCACGACAGCGCTGTACGTCAAACTCAACCATTTGTAGACCTTCTACATATGGCTTGCCTGATGCTAGTTCGTCATTGAACCATTCAATGCTGCTTTCGTTGCTTGTATATACTTTGACGAAGTTTTTCTTCGGCATTTTGGCTTGTTCAACACAAAGTTTCATGATCAAACGTTCTTGAACACGTACTTTGTCCATCATAGAGCGCATGTTTTTAACTAAGCGGTCGAACTGCTTAGGCATCAAACGGAACTCTTTGAAGATCTCGCCAATTTCAAATAATGCTACTGTTGACTCTGGGTGACCACGACCTTTTTCTGCAATAATTCTTAGTGCATTTTCGTGAGCAGCGCGAAGTATAGTGAACTTCTCTTTAGCTTCTTCAGGATCTGGACCTTTTGGACCATCCTCTTCGCCTTCGCTGTCATCGTCATCGTCATCATCGTCGTCGTCATCATCTTCGTCATCTAAATCATCATCAGATAACTCTGAACCAACGTGAGTCGCTGTTGGAGCAACATCTTCTGCATTTGGGTCAACAAATCCAGAAATAATGTCAGAAAGTCTAACTTCTTCAGCTTCGTATCGATCGTATTGCTCAAGGATCATTGCAATTGCTTGCGGGTATTCCGCAACAGATGCTTGAACCGTGTTGATGCCTTCTTCAATACGCTTAGCGATAACAATCTCGCCTTCACGGGTTAGAAGTTCAACGGTACCCATTTCACGCATATACATGCGCACTGGGTCAGTAGTACGACCTAATTCAGCTTCTACTGTTGCAAGTGCAGCAGCAGCCTCTTCTGCAGCATCATCATCGGTGCTGTCTTCAGACATCATGATTTCATCAGCATCCGGAGCCTGTTCATAGACTCGAATACCCATGTCATTGATCATCTGGATAATATCTTCAATCTGGTCAGAATCGACCATGTCTGCAGGTAAGTGATCGTTCACTTCTGCATAGGTTAAATAACCTTGCTCTTTACCTTTGGCGAGCAACAATTTTAGTTGCGACTGCGGAGTATGATCCATAGATATCATCCAAGTTGGGAAACAGTTAAAACGACGGGCAAAAAACAGCCACGCAAGTCGTCAATTATAGCCTTCGGCGCTTGTCTGTGCTAGTCCAAGTGTTTACTTTTGAGGCTGAAATATTAACTAAGCCTTGTTTTTAATCACTGAAATAAGCTTACTAAGCTGTAACCGCTCTTCTTTCGTTAGGTTCTGCTTCATACTCAGTTCTTGGTAGCGTTGCTCAAGATACTGGTTGTTTAACCAAACGAGTGTTTCTTTTAACTTTTGAAGCAAGTTTTCATCCGCCACTTGATGATCCCATTGGGTCAGTTTTTTTAGAGTGCTGAATTGGTTATCGCCTCTAAACTGTTCAAGTAGTTGTGCGCTGCTTATCACTTGTCCGCGAGTTAAATCTAATACAAGGGTCAGCAAATCAATGCCGGCCATCTGTATATGTTTTAGCGCTGGTTGCTCAGGCAGTTTTTCACCTAAGTGTGGGTGCTGTACGAGCAATGCGACGGCTAATCGCAAAGGTGTACCGCGCCCCTTTAGCGCTTTGTGCTGATTAGGTTTATCGGCCGACTTAGTCGAAAAGTTAAATTTTCGCTTAAGTTCATCAGCACCATTCATTCTTAGCTTATGAGCTAAATCGTCGAGTAGCAGGCTCTGTAATACAGTGTCCTGTACTTTTTCAATGAGTTTGATGGCATTTTTTGCCAACACACTTTTGTCTTCGTTGCCGTAAGTCTTGGCTAAGTTTTCAAATAAAAACTCAGGTAACGCCATTGCGTTATCGACTTGGCTTTCAAATTCTTGTTTGCCAATCTGTCTGATTAGGGTGTCTGGATCTTCGCCCTCGGGCAAAAACATAAACCGTACCTGATTGCCAGGTTTTAACAGTGGCAATGCAGTTTCTAATGCACGCCAAGCGGCTTCTTTACCTGCATTATCACCGTCATAGCAGCAGATGACTTCTTTTGCACTACGTAGCAATAGCTGAAATTGATCAGCAGTGGTTGAGGTACCTAATGAGGCTACTGCGTAATCAACATCAAATTGAGCAAGTGCAACAACGTCCATATAACCTTCCACAATCAACACTCGTTGTGGATCGCGGTGACGCTGTTTTAACTCATAAAGGCCATAAAGTTCATTACCCTTATGAAATATGGGCGTTTCTGGAGAATTCAAGTACTTTGGGGTACCTTCTCCTAAAACTCGACCACCAAAGCCTATTACACGTCCGCGTCTATCGCGGATTGGAAACATGAGGCGATCGCGAAACCTGTCATAGCGCTTACCGCTGTCATTTTCAATGACCATACCAGCAGTAAGTAATTTGTCTTGTGAATCTTGGTTTTGACGATATCGGCTAAGTAAACCATCCCAACCATCGGGAGCAAAACCAATGTTGAAGTGTTCTACCACTTCTTTAGAAAGACCTCGATGTGCTAAGTAATCAAGGACTTTTTGTTTGTCTGTATGTTGTCTTAATTGACTTTGAAAGAAGTTACTGGCTTCTTCCATGAGCTGGTATAAATCACGACTAAGTTCTTGGTCGCGAGGTTTACCTGTACCTTGTTCTCTTGGAACTTCTAGTCCCAGTTGTCCGGCGAGTTCTTCTATCGCATCAACAAAATCGAGTCGGTCGTACTCCATGACAAAGTCGATAACATTGCCATGTGCGCCGCAGCCAAAGCAATGGTAAAACTGCTTATCTCTGCTAACGGTAAAAGAGGGAGATTTTTCGCTATGAAAAGGACAACAGGCAGAGTGGTTTTTACCCGCCTTTTTCAGGGGCACTTTCGGGTCGATTAGATCGACTATGTCAGTGCGAGCAACTAGCTCATTAATAAAATCACGTGGTATCGCCATTAGTGTTGTTAAATGCCGCCTTTATTACGTGAGATCAAAAGTAACCTGAAATCAGAAACTTCAAGTATGTAAATCTTGAAAACAAACAAGCCGCGCAGAAGCACGGCTCATTCATGCAATAAAACTAAAGTTACTTAAGTTTTGCACGGATCATAGCGCCAATTGCCGCCATGTCAGCTCTACCCATAACTTTTGGTTTTAAAGCTCCCATTACTTTACCCATATCCGCCATGGTGGATGCGCCCATCTCAACGATGCTTGCATCAACTAGCGCAACTACTTCCTCTTCGGAAAGAGGCTGAGGCAGAAACTTTTCTAATACTAGAATCTCTTCTGCTTCTACTTGTGCTAGCTCATCACGACCTGCTGCTTCATATTGAGCAATAGAATCGCGACGCTGTTTTACCATTTTGGTTAAGACCGCTATAGCTTGGTCGTTAGTCAGAGTTTCGCGGGTATCCACTTCCACTTGCTTAACGGCGGCTAGTGCCATACGAATAGTCCCCAAACGCAGCTTTTCTTTAGCGCGCATGGCTTCCTTCATTTGGTCTTTTAGCTGATCAACTAGGCTCATAATGAGATTAGTATAAACGTACGCGACGTGCGTTTTCGCGAGAAAGCTTCTTAGCTAGACGCTTAACTGCAGCGGCTTTAGCACGCTTACGTGCAGTTGTTGGCTTCTCGTAGAATTCACGAGCGCGAACATCAGCTAAGATACCAGCTTTTTCACAAGAGCGCTTGAAACGACGTAGAGCTACGTCGAATGGTTCGTTTTCACGTACTTTAATAATTGGCATACGCCATCACCCCTTAGGTGTAGGTTGTGTGAGACAATTACTTGACTCAGATAATTTAAAAATGGTGCGAAATTCTATACCGACTTAGGTCCTCTTGTAAACCCCTTATCGCGATCAGAATGAGTCATAATTGGAGATATTATCTTCAGACTGTGTCAGCACTATGGAGTAATTAAAGCACAACAGGTAGAATTGGCGGTAATTATGTCAACTGAAGACGAGAAAAAATGCGGGTTTTAGGTATAGAAACATCCTGTGATGAAACAGGAATTGCGGTTTATGACGATGAAAAAGGACTGTTATCACACACTCTTTATAGTCAGGTTAAATTGCATGCAGACTATGGTGGAGTTGTGCCTGAATTGGCGTCTCGTGACCATGTTCGCAAAATTGTGCCTTTAATTCGTCAAGCGCTAGCTGATGCGGGCATGACTATTGATGATCTTGACGGTATTGCTTACACCAAAGGGCCAGGGCTAATTGGTGCATTATTGGTTGGTGCTTGTGTTGGCCGTGCGTTGGCTTTTTCATGGGATAAACCTGCAATCGGTGTGCACCATATGGAAGGTCATTTATTAGCGCCAATGCTAGAAGATGATGTACCTGAATTTCCGTTTTTAGCTTTGCTGGTTTCTGGCGGACACTCAATGATTGTTGGCGTTGAAGGTATCGGCCGCTATACGGTACTTGGTGAATCAGTTGATGATGCTGCCGGTGAAGCATTTGATAAAACAGCCAAATTAATGGGACTGGATTATCCTGGTGGACCAAGGCTTTCAAAACTTGCCGCTAAAGGTGTACCAAATAGTTATAAATTCCCACGCCCGATGACAGACAAGCCAGGCTTGAACATGAGCTTCTCTGGTCTTAAAACGTTTACTGCTAATACTATTGCTGCAGAGCCAAAAGATGAGCAGACCCGCGCTAATATCGCATGTGCTTTTGAAGAGGCTGTTGTTGATACATTAGCAATTAAGTGTAAACGTGCACTTAAACAAACAGGCTATAAGAATCTGGTTATTGCTGGCGGTGTGAGTGCTAACACTCGCTTACGTTCATCGTTAGCAGAAATGATGCAAAGCTTAGGTGGTAAGGTTTACTACCCGCGCGGAGAGTTTTGTACCGACAACGGTGCAATGATCGCTTATGCTGGCTTGCAACGCTTAAAGGCTGGTCAAATTGAAGACTTGGCCGTTAAGGGCCAACCAAGATGGCCGCTTGATACATTAGAGCCAGTAAATTAAGACTTGAATAAATAGCAAAAACGGCGCTCATTGAGCGCCGTTTTTATTGCCGAGATTTATGCAACTAAAAGCCGTGGTTGGCGTTGCTGACGCGAAACCAACCCGCAATGCTGTAGCGGTTAACACTTGTTGGTAGCACTTCGTGGGGGAAGCGTTCGCTTAAAAATACCACCCATTTGCCAAACTCAGGTGCGATGGTTGCTAGCTTGTTGTCATTATCATCGTAAACAACAAGTTCACCCGCGTGTTCTGGCTGCCAGTCATGATTTAAGAATAATACCGAAGTTAAAATTCGGTTTCTGGTACCTTGTAATACGTCAGAATGCTTTTGATAGAAGGCGCCAGGCTCGTAAATAGCGTAGTGACTTTCAAAATCAAATAACCCCATAAACAGCCGCCTATTCATACCTTCACGGAGTTGGGTCATAAGATCTAAATACTGTTTATCTGCAGGACGTTGCTCTGACAGCCAACGAATTTGATCGCTGCGAATACTATCGACTTGCTGCTGTTCACCACCACGACCAATTGCCGCTGGGCGAAAATCATCCCAAGTTGCGCTTTTTGAGCTTTGTAATAACTGCTCACAAACAGACGCTGGTAGGGTGTCAGACAGAACGATATAGCCGGTTTCAACCAATGCATCAGCAATGGTATCCATCACAGCTTCACTTAATTGTGGAACCATAGAAAGGTGTACTCAAAACAAGAAAACACGATAGCTTTACTGGCAGGCTCAAAGGGATTGAACGCTGTATTCGAGGTAGTGTCAGAACAGGAAGCTTATAGGGAAAAACCAGCTACCCAGTCAAAAATCGGCGCAATTATAAGGTGCATTAATTAAAAAGCAATTGAAGAAAGTAACCACAATTTGATTAACGCTTATCAGAGTGAATGCGTTAAACGTTAATCATTAATAAATACATGTGGTTATTTTGGGGGGGGCGATTGGATTGACTGAAGCCAATTACCTTTAACTCTGACGAGGTTTTTTACGAGAAACCTTAGATTCCTCGCCTTTTAGCAGGCGTTTTATATTATCTTTGTGGCGGATAACAATTAGCGTAGAGAGCATAGCCACCGGGATGGTAAACCTATCATCAAGCCACCAAGTATAAACTGGGGCAAGCAGGGCGGTACAAATTGCAGCAAATGACGAATAGCGAGTGATGAGCACTAACACTATCCAAGAGCCCATTAAGCAAAGTGCTAGGTCGTGACCAATTGGCGCCATGGCACCAAACGCAGTTGCAACGCCTTTACCGCCTTTAAAGTGAAAGAAGATTGGGAATATATGCCCAAGACAAGCAGCAATGGCAATGATACCCAGGGCGATTGGATCTACACCTAATCTGAAAGCTAGATAAGCAGGCGCAGCACCTTTTAACATATCGAAAAAAAGCACTAATGCAGCCGAACTTGCGCCGCCAATGCGCAAAACATTGGTTGCTCCCGGGTTGCCTGACCCTTGAGTTCGTGGATCTGGCAGTCCACGTAATTTACATACCAGAACAGCACTGGATATTGAGCCGGCTAAATATGCGCTCAAGATCATGACTATTGTAAGTACTGTTAGGCTCAAATTGGTTTCCTTATCCGTCTTAGGGTATTATCGCGCCACATAAAAAACTGTGCCCGTGTGTTTTGTTCAGAGCTATTGAAATAAACACGTAAAGACCAGATTAAATACTGCCGAATATACTTTGTTAGCAACCTTGCTTTAAAGCGACAGTGATTAATTAAATCTTTATGCAGCGAGACTTATCCTACTTTGCTTTGGTCTCGTTAGAAAGAGCGTTAGCGTAATATTTCAGCATTGCAGCGGATTATATCTCGTTTGTCCGTTTTAGCTTATCAGACCTCAGTGTCATGGATTAGAGTTTTGGAGATATCATGGATAAAGTACTGATTAGAGAACTAAGAATTGAAACTGTTATTGGGATTTATGAATGGGAAAAGCAGATCCATCAAAGCTTACTCATCGATCTTGATATGGCATGGGATAACCGACCAGCAGCGGCAAGTGATGATTATCAACACGCACTTTGCTATGAGACGGTTTCTAATAAATTAACGGCATTGATTACTGAAAAGCCAATTGAGCTAATTGAAACCGTGGCTGAAATGATCGCGCACTGCGTGATGACAGAGTTCAATGTACCTTGGGTTAAAGTCAAAGTAATGAAGCCTGGAGCTGTACCCACTGCGTCGGCAGTTGGGGTTGAAATCGAGCGAGGTCATGCATAAATGGCTAAGATTTTTATCAGTCTTGGTAGCAATATTGAGCCTGAACGTCATCTTAAGGCTGCATTAATCGACCTTGACTATCATTTTGACGAGCTTGAGTTGTCATCAGTGTTTGAAAGCGAAGCCGTTGGATTTGATGGTACTAACTTCCTGAATATGGTGGTTGCAGCGCAAACCGAAATGAGTATTGAGCAAGTTGTTAGCTGTTTTAAGCAAATAGAGCAAGATCATGGACGTGTTAAAGGGGCGAAGAAATTTGCGCCGCGAACTTTAGATATAGATCTATTGCTGTATGACGATGTGGTTAGCACATTGCCAATCGAGCTACCTAGAGCTGAAATTCTTTATAATGCCTTTGTATTGTGGCCATTAGCTGAAATAGCTCCTTCTTTGAATCACCCCGTTGTTCAGCAGTCGTATCAAACTCTTTGGGACAACTACGACAAACAACAGCAATCATTATGGCCAATTGAATTTAATTGGTCTGTGTAAACCCCACATTAATTTAGGATAGTTATGGATACCTTTCAGGTGATTATTTTGGCTCTAATTCAGGGCCTTACCGAGTTTTTGCCAATTTCTAGCTCTGCACACCTTATTTTACCGGCACAATTATTAGGCTGGGAAGATCAAGGCTTGTCATTTGATGTGGCTGTCAATACTGGCTCACTGATGGCGGTTGTAATGTATTTTCGCCGTGAGCTATTTTCTATGTTTACCGCATGGACTGGTAGTATTACCAGCCGTAAACAAACAGAAGAAAGTAAGCTAGCTTGGTGGATTATCTTAGCGACAATTCCAGCTGTTATTGTTGGATTTACCGCTAAAGATTTTATTGCAACTCATTTACGTAATATTGAAGTGATTGCAGCAACCACCATTATTTTTGGTTTATTACTTTGGTGGGCAGACAGAATGCAGCGCCAAGGGTTTAACGAATTTCAAGTGGGTTGGAAAAAGGCGTTAATCATAGGTATAGCACAGGCTATGGCACTGATCCCTGGTACATCTCGCTCTGGTGCAACTATCACTGCAGCCTTGATGCTAGGTTTAAGTCGTGAAGCTGCGGCACGTTTTTCTTTTTTAATGTCAGTACCTGTTAGCTTAGGTGCGGCCATTTTAGTGACTAAAGATTTACTCGAAAGTGGTCAGGTAATCGATTATCAAGCGCTGGGTTTGGGCATAGTGGTGTCGTTTATTGCCGCTTATCTTTGTATTCACTATTTCTTAAAGATTATTAGCAAAATGGGCATGACTCCATTTGTAATGTATCGCTTAGCGCTAGGTGCAGTGCTTTGTGGTGTGATCTTTCTATAAGCTTTGATTGTTTTACTAACATGTAAGTATCAGCTTTTAATTATGAGCGTTAAATGAACAGTATTTATCTTTGCCCGGTATGCCAGTCGCCATTCAAGATCCACCAAGAATCAAAAGGCCTGCATTGTGAAAACAAGCACCATTTTGATAAGAACGTAAATGGTTACTGGCTATTTAGTCAACCTAAAAAGCCTAAGGCAGATTCCCGCGCAGTAATGCGTGCAAAACGCTATGTGCTAGAGTCGGGCATTTATGTGCCACTGGCAGAACGTATGGCAAAAGTGATTGCTGAATTACCGCAAATTACTTCTGCACAGGCGCTGTCGCAGCTTGATTATGATTGTGGTGATGGTTACTTTTTGCGAACGTTAAACACGATACTTACTGATATAAAGCCCGAGTTGTCATTGGAGCAAACCGGTATATGTGAAGCTGAAAATGCGATATTTGCCGCGGCTAAAGCAGAAGCTAGCCCAACTTATATTGTCTCAACGCTAAAACGTCTACCATTTGTAAGTGAAAGCTTTGATTTAGTGACAGTGATTGATAAACAGTTAAAGGGCAAAGAGCTGACGCGAGTACTTAAACAAGGCGGAGTATTACTGCAAGTTGCCGCAGGCCCACGTCATTTATGGCAAATTCGCGAATTTATCTATCCTGATTTATCTGAAAAACCAGTCAGTGAAAACTTACCGAAAGAGCTAGATTTACAACATAGTGAGCGAATTTCATTGTCTGTAAGTGTATCGGGTGAGCAGGCTATTGCGTTACTTGAGATGACGCCTTATGCCTGGCGAGCAAACGATAAGGTTCGCAATGAGATCCAGCGAACACAGTTTGATACATTAGAAATCGACTTTGTTATTAATGTGATGACTAGAAAATAATTGGCGCACGGGTTAACCTTTGCTTACTTAACTTAATGGAAATCGACTACTGATGATGCGTACTTTGCTGTTGTTCATCTTGGCATTTTTGCCATTGGCTGCATTTGCTAATGTTTACTCTATTCCACAAAATGGCGGCAGGCTTGTTGGCGAGTTGCAAGAGCATGTGGTGCAAAAGGGCGATTATTTTCAGACGATTTCCAAGCAATATAACATTGGTATATTGGAATTAATGGCATCGAACCCAGGGGTTGATCCATTTTTACCAACACCCGGAACGCGGTTGCTGATCCCGACCCAGATGTTATTGCCTGATGTGCCGCATAAAGGTGTTGTGATAAACCTAGCTGAGCTGCGTCTATATTACTTCCCTAAAGATGGTAAAAACGTGCACGTTTTCCCTGTGGGGATCGGGCGCGTTGGTCGTGAAACACCAGAGATGGTGACAAAAATCAAATCGCGCATTCCAAATCCAAGTTGGACACCGCCTGCAAGTATTCGTAAAGAACACTTAGAGGAGCGCGGTGAAGTTTTACCACGTGTTGTACCTGCAGGCCCTGATAATCCACTTGGCAAGTTTGCGATTCAATTGTCTTATGGTGATGGTAGCTACCTAATTCACGGCACCAATAAGGATTTTGGTATCGGCATGCGTGTGAGTGCTGGTTGTATCCGCTTAAACCCTGACGATATTGAATGGTTATTTGATAAAGTTCGTTATGGCGAGCAAGTCACTATTATCAACGAGACAGTTAAAACCTCTACAGAGCCTGACGGTCGACAGTTAATAGAAGTGCATTCACCTTTATCAACTGCAAATGGTGGTGATAATACAGTGAGAGAGTTAAAACGCGGGGTTGTTGACTTTATCGGTCAAGATGAAGTGGATTACACTAAAGCTAATGATGCTTTATTGACCCAAGCGGGTATTCCAGTAAACATTCAAAGTTAATTGTTTTTTAGTATTATGACTTTGCTTGAAAGGCGTCCTTAACGGGCGCTTTTTTGTATCTGAAGGGTACTTATTTAGCTTAGCGTTGAGAAAGTGACTATTGATGTAACAGGAGCTGATTGCAGATAAATTTAAGGCTTGGTCAAGTGCAATACTTGAAACCAAGCCTTGGGAGATAGCAGTAATTAAATACGGCTAAGTCCTAAACGTAATTACTTCTTGTAAGAAGAAGCTACGTTGTCGATACGGTCGTTAGCACGCTGAGCTTCAGCTTGAGCGTCCATAGCAGCTGCTTTAGCATCGTTGATGTCTGCAGATAGCTTGCCGTGATCTGATTTTAGAGAGCTAACTTCAGCAGAAAGCTGGTCAACTTTGTTACCTAGGTTTGCAACGCTTTCTTCAAGAGCAGTAGTGTTTGCACAGCCACCTAGAAGGGCAGTCATTGCTACACCAGCAATCATAAGTACTTTTTTATTCATCGGGAATTCCCTTTATATAGGTTGGTTTAAATAAGCACAGCTGCACATTACAACTGAACTAGTTAATTATGTCACAGAGAAAAAATTTTGCTATGCCTTTTAACGCTAAGCTCTGAATAACTTAGTGAAAATTTGAGCAATTGCAAGTTAAGTGCAAATAAACCGTGAACAAGTTATGTATAATCTTAGTTCATAAATGTGAACTTATTATGTTTTTTATTCAGATTTACTGCCTTGTAAGTCTTTAATCTTCTGGACTGCGGCAATCCTTTCAATAGCCAGCTGCCCACGGATCTCTGCTCCCTTAAAGCCTTTTTCAATAATTGATTGCACTGCGATATTAGATGCTGCTGTAAAACAAGCTTTTAAATAATCAGCTTGCGGATATGGCTTTTGCTCTAAACCTGTACGACCTTTACTGTCGGCTTCGCAGGCAATTAATAGCTGTTCAAGACGTTGAGGTTTGCGCCAAAAGTCTGCTTTATCGAATATTTTTACTACGGTTTCAGCTCTTAACTCGGTCACGTTATGAATATTCTGATGTTGATCGCTGACCAGCAGCGCCAAATCACGATATTCGTTTGGAATACGATAGCGTGTGCATAAGTTTTTGATCAGTGGTAAGCCTTTTTGCCCATGACCGTGATGTTTAGGTAAGTGCTCCTTGGGGCTAAGTGCCTTGCCTAAGTCATGCACCAATGCAGCAAACCTAACGGCATTATCGTCACTTAGTTTTGCTGTTTGCTCTAGCACCATTAAGGTGTGAATCCCGGTATCTATTTCTGGGTGCCACTTTTCTGGTTGCGGAACGCCAAATAGCGCGTCAATCTCAGGAAATAAGACTTTGAGTGCGCCACATTGTTTCAAAATTTGAAAAAATACCTGTGGGCTGGCGGTCGATAGTGCTTTATCTAGTTCGACGTAAACCCTCTCTGCAGTTAAGGCTTCAAGCTCGCCACTTTGGCTCAACTTGCTCATTAGCTCCAGGGTCTCTGGTGCAATAGTAAAACCAAGCGAGTGGAAACGTGCTGCAAAACGAGCAACGCGTAATACTCGCAGTGGATCTTCGACAAAAGCGTCTGAAACGTGCCTTAAGGTACGGTTCTCTATATCGCGAATACCATTATATGGGTCGTAGAGGTTACCTTGATCATCTTGTGCAATGGCATTTACGGTTAAATCGCGGCGCAATAGATCTTGTTCAAGAGTAACATGAGGGGCGGCATCGACACTGAATCCACCATAGCCTGCTGCGGTTTTACGTTCAGTGCGTGCTAATGCGTACTCTTGGCTGGTTTTAGGGTGTAAAAATACCGGGAAATCTTTGCCTACTTGAGTAAACCCTTTGGCTAGCATTTGCTCGGGCGTTGCCCCCACAACCATATAGTCATGATCTTTTACATCAAGATTAAGTAACTTATCGCGGACAGCACCGCCAACTAGATAGATTTTCACTGGATTTCTCACTTAATAACAGTCTGCTGAGTGTAACATGGCTTAGTGTTATATTCGTGGCTAAGTCGATGCAATTAGCGCAGATAAAATGCCAATAAGAGGCAATAAATCTGGCGTAATTTGATATTATGTCGAGTTTAGCAGATTAAGTTACGGCAAATTTTGACAAGCTAAGAATAGGGCTTTAACGTGAGCCTATTATTGTCGATAGCGGCATTTAACTGGGGATAGTCGTAGGTTTTAAAGCCGCCCTGTAATGATATTCACTGGCATCTAAAAATTCCGAGCGCTTTACAGTCGGAACCCATGGTTTTAAAAGGATAAAAGCTCGCATGTATAAGGCTTTCTTTGGCTTAAATGATAATCCGTTTTCTATTGCACCGAATCCTCATTACCTATTTTTGAGTGATCGTCATAGAGAAGCATTAGCACATCTAACATATGGGCTAGGTGAAACCGGTGGTTTTGTATTGTTAACCGGAGAAGTGGGTACAGGTAAAACCACAGTATCGCGCTGCCTATTAAAGCAACTGCCAGAAAATACCGATACAGCGTTTATCTTAAATCCTTCTTTGACTGAGTCAGAGCTGTTAGCAACATTGTGTGATGAACTGGGTATTGTTTATGGTGACGATCCAAGCCTGAAACAGCTCACCGATCTTATCAGTAAATTCTTACTCGAAAATCACAGTAAAAATCGCAATACCGTATTGATTATTGATGAGGCTCAGCATTTGAGAGCTGAAGTACTTGAGCAGCTAAGATTACTGACTAACTTAGAAACCGATACCAAGAAATTACTGCAGGTGATTTTAATTGGCCAGCCAGAACTACAGCAATTACTGAAGCGCCAAGAACTTCGTCAATTAGCCCAGCGTATTACTGCCCGTTACCATTTGCTGCCACTTACTGTCGAAGAAGTCGCTCTATATGTACAACACCGCTTGCAGGTCGCAGGTCGCCACGAGCCGTTATTCCATAAAAGTGCCATTAAAGCGTTGCATAAATATAGCGGCGGCATTCCACGCTTAATTAACTTGTTATGTGAACGTGCACTGATGGCAAGTTATGCCCAATCTAAAGTGCCGATTGACAATAAAATGGTGCGATTGGCCTCGGTGGAGGTATTAGGCGAAGAGCCTAAGCAGAACAATATGTTAAAGCCGGCGGCAATTGCTGCGTCGTTAGTTGTCACCTTTGGCGTTGCTTTGTACGCGTTTATGCCTAACAACAATCCAGCGGCAAGTGCAGCGAATACAACAGAGCAAAGTCAGCCAGCTCCGCAATTAAATCAGCAGGAACAGCTATCAAAGCAAGCGTTAAGTAGTAGCCAGCGAGTGCTCAATAGCGCTATTGAGCAAAGCCGAGAAATAGCCAGCGCTTATGCCAGCATTTTAGGTTTATGGGATAAGGTGCCATATATTGGTTTATCCGCCTGTCAGTCCGCTAAGCAACAAGGTTTAGCTTGTTTTCAGCAGCAGGGTAACTGGCACTCATTAGTTCGTTTAAATTATCCGGCAGTGGTTTATCTTGCCGACGATAATAACCAAGCGTTTTACGGCACCATTGTTTCAAGGCAGGGTGAACAAGTATTATTGCAATTAAATGAGCAACAATTGTGGGTGAGCCGAGATTGGTTTAATCGCCACTTTACCGGCACCTTTGAAATACTGTGGCAGGCACCAACGAATCAACCTAAAGAGATTGGGCAATCAGCAAATCCGGCGCAAATTCAATGGCTGGAAAATAGTTTAGCGCGAGTGACCGGTACTTCGCCGAGATTGGTTAATCGTTTTGATGCTGAGCTTGAGCAGAAACTGAAAGATTTTCAACGTCAACATGGCTTAATTGCCGATGGCATTGCTGGTAGCCAAACATTAGTGCAGCTTAATTTGTATTTAAGTGATGCAGGTCCGCGCCTAGGACAAAGTAAGAGGTTGTATTAATGTCGATTTTACTCGATGCGGTGACTCGAGATAAGCAACAATCTCAAGTCAATAATCACGATGTAGTACTCAGTCCGCGCGCAGCTTATAAAGCCAAACAGCAGGGTGGTTATAACATCAAGGCGCTGATTATTTATGGTTTGTCGTTACTGTTTATGGTGTTAGCAGCTTGGTTATTAAGCCTTGCGCTTTACCCTAGCGATAAAAACACCACAAATAACAAGCAGACTCAAACGTCGATAAGCACCGCTGCTGACAGTGTGCAAAAACGTGAGCAAGCAATTAGCTCTGCGCAACCGACTGATGAAGTTCGTTTGGCAGGTAAAGTGGCATTGCCAATGGCGCAAACTCTAACGCCACAAGCGCGTAATCAAGGGAGATTGATTGAGAGTGATAACCAAGTAGCTGTCAGCTCAAATGATTCATTGAGAAATGCTTTATTGGCAGCAGAAGCCTCGGTTACCAGTGCTGTAAATACAGATACAAGCGGTAACGATAGTTCAGTGAGTAACTCAATGTCTGAGGATGGTGTAAGCGAGCCTATCATTCTTGGGGCAAACAGTAACAAGCGAGGCGATGAGTTACTTGAGTCACTTAAGTATCAAGTAGAGTATGCCGCCAATGATGTTGGCTTAGAGACCACAGAGCCTAGTGACCATAATAATTTATTGGCAGCATTTGAAGCTGCACTAAAAGAGGTTGAGCGAGAAAATGCGGTAGAAACACCAGTGACGGAAGCGAAATTGGATCCTATTCCTACAACGCCAAAGTCTGATGATATTCCTAAGTATGGTCAATTGCCTGCAGGATTACAGCTACAGGTGCCAGAGTTCAATATTAATGCCCATGTTTACTCAAGTGTGGCCGATAACCGTTGGTTAAATGTTGATGGCGCAGAGTTGCAAGAGGGAGATAGCATTCAAGGTAAACTGACTATTGTTGAGATAAGACCAAGAGATGTGGTGTTAGCGATACAAGGAACAGAGTTTAAAGTGCCGGCTATATAAGCTACTTTTGAGAGTACAAAATAAAGGCCTAACTCATGTTAGGCCTTTTAGGTTTTAGCGTTTGATAATATTAATTATATAAGTGATACGCTAGAAATAGTGTTAAACCATAACCGACTGTGTAGCAAAGGCTAAGGGCGGGCACATATTTAAGGTAACTGACAAAAGTGAGCTCTTTTACCTTACTCATAGCAATAATACCCGCAGCTGAACCAATCACTAATAAAGAACCGCCCACACCTACCGCATAAGTGAGCCCTAACCATTCAGGTGTGTTGAGTACAGGTTCAGCTTTCAACAATGCAGCCGTTAGTGGCACGTTATCTAATAACGCTGAGCCAATACCTGCAATAAAGTTAGAGATATTTGGGTCGTATTGGGCATAAACTTGAGCGAGCAAATCAAGGGTACCAATCTCTTTAAGCATGCCGACCAGTAGTAAAATCCCTAAGAAAAATAGCAAAGTGTCATATTCAACTTGGCGAATATACTCAAGGATCTGCAGCTCTTCTTTATCACTTCTCGTTGTGTGTCCCACTAAAAACATCACTGAAAGACCAGTTAAGAAGGTTAAAACTGGCGGAATACCAAATAGGATATTCAGTGCCATAGTCATGACAATAGTACTAAAGAAAATCACCGCAATTAGCACATCGACCGCACCTACTTGCTGGGTAATAGGGCTGGTACTGACTTCGCCTTCAGCCTTTAATGAAAACAATACAGCTAATAGCATGACACTGATAGCTGCTGGTACAAATAGCATTAATAGCTCAGACATGCCTACATGGCCGCCAAGAAAGATCATTAAGGTGGTGACATCTCCTGTGATTAACGCGACACCACCAGAGTTAACGGCAAAGATAATTAGCACGGCCATACGCCTGCGGATCTGTTTGTCTAATTTAAAGCTGGTGAGTAAACCAAGTGAGACTAAAGTTGCGGTAACATTGTCACAAATTGCGGAGAGCACTAAGGAAAACAGCGCAACTTGGAGCATTAGCATGCGCACGGAGACTCGCTGCGGGAAAAGCTTTTGTACTAAGATTTGGATCATGCCTTTGGCATTGAGGTAGGCTACAAATGTCATTGTCGACATTAAAAATAGCCAAAGAGTAGCAATTTCTAACAGATTTTCATTAAGTTGATGTTCAACTATTTTTTCATGACTTGGATCGCCAGCAGCCATAAATAACGTGATCCAAGAGATACAGCCAAAGAACAGGGTGGTTTTTGCTTTATTAAGGTGGGTGATCTCTTCAAACACAATACTTAATAGAGCCAGTACCGCGAGTGAAATTAAAAATGCGTACAACATAGGCTTACTCACAAAGGTAATGTTATGGCAAACCGAATCTGAACTTAGCTGCCAATTTAAGTTTATTTTAAGGTTGAACGGCGAGATCAAACCACAGTGATGCTGTGATAACAACTGTTAACCAGATCTGATTTTGTGAATAAGTGTGATTCAAGACTGTTTTGAGGTATGTTTTATGGAGTTTTAAACTGAATCGGTCAGCTTTGTTAGTTATAAATTCTATCGTGGTTAAGCTGTTGCTAATTTTATAGCACTTACTAACGAAATGAGTATAAAACGGAAAATAATTAAGGGAGAAAGATTCGTTTGCGGTTGTTTGGCGAAATTAGCTATGACGCTTTTGAGGGCAGCGGATATAAAAAAGGAACACTAATAAGTGTTCCTTTGATGTTTTAGCTATTAGGTTTTTAGGCTCTCAACCTCAACCTAATTAAGCCTTTGCAAGCTTAGCAAATACGCGGTCCGCTGCAGCAAGAGTTGCTTCAAGTTCTGCTTCGCCATGAGCCAGTGATAAGAAACCAGCTTCATAAGCACTAGGTGCAAGATAAACCCCTTCATCAAGCATCATGTGATAGAACTCAGCAAATAATGCTGTATCACACTTAGTCACTTGAGCGAAGTTAGTTACCGTCTCTTCGCTAGTGAAGAAGAAACCGAACATGCCACCAACGTAGTTGATTGCCATTGGAATGCCGTGCTTGTTAGCAGCCGCTTTAAAGCCTTCTGCAATGTACTGAGTCTTAGCTGCTAGTTGCTCGTAAACACCTTCTTCACAAAGGGCTTCCATTTGTGCAAGGCCCGCAGACATCGCAATTGGGTTACCAGATAACGTACCTGCTTGATAAACCGGACCCGTTGGTGCGATAAATTGCATTACGTCTTTACGGCCACCGAAAGCACCAACTGGCATACCACCACCGATAACTTTACCTAAGGTTGTTAGATCAGGTGTGACGCCGTAGTGACCTTGTGCACCGCTCTTAGATACGCGGAAACCTGTCATAACTTCGTCGATAATCATGAGTGCGCCGTACTGATCACAGATAGCACGTAGACCTTGTAAGAAACCATCGATTGGAGGAATACAGTTCATGTTGCCAGCAACTGGCTCGATGATGATACAAGAGATCTCTTCTGGGTATTGTTCGAAGATAGCTTTAACAGAGTCAAGGTCGTTGTAAGTTGCAGTTAGGGTGTGCTTAGCAAAATCTTCAGGAATACCTGGAGAGCTTGGTTGACCAAGAGTAAGTGCACCAGAACCTGCTTTTACTAGTAGACAGTCAGCGTGGCCGTGATAACAGCCTTCAAACTTAAGGATTTTGTCACGGTTAGTGAAACCACGAGCCAAACGAATTGCGCTCATTGTTGCTTCAGTACCAGAGCTCACCATACGAACTTGCTCCATTGAAGGAACCATTTCGATTACTTTCTCAGCCATAGTGACTTCAAGTTCAGTTGGTGCGCCAAAAGATAGACCGTTTTCAACCGCTTTTAATACCGCTTCACGGATCTTAGGATGGTTGTGGCCTAAAATCATTGGGCCCCAAGAACCTACGTAGTCGATGTATTTTTTGCCATCAGCGTCAAAAATATAAGCACCGTCTGCTTTTTCGATAAAACGAGGTGAACCGCCTACACCAGAAAATGCACGTACTGGAGAGTTAACGCCACCTGGGATGGTCTTTTTAGCTTGTTCGAATAGTTCGTCAGAACGAGTCATTTTTAATCCTTAAATTTGTAGCCGACTTAGCAATCAGCTTTTCGTGAATACCAGTTAACAGGGCGTTCGTACTGCTCAAGTTGAGCATCAACGCCTAATGTTAGTGCAAACAGCGCCATGCGGATCAGCAAGCCATTATCAGCTTGTCTAAAGATAGCTAGATTTGGGTGATCGTTTAGATCATTGTCCAATTCATTTGCTTGCTCACGAGAGTCTCGTGGCAGCGGGTGCATGATCACAGTGTTTGACTTGCAATGCTGTGTATAAATACTTTGGTTTAAACGGAACTTACCACGGTATTTGTTCGCTTCTTCTTGAGAAGGGAAGCGTTCTTCTTGAATACGCGTCAGATAGAGTATATCAGCACGGTCTAAATTTCCTTCAAGCTGATCTGTTATTGTGATCTTATGACCAGCATTTTCAATGTCACTGATCACAGAGTCAGGCATTGCTAACTCTTTTGGTGATACGAGTGTGAAGTTGACATCTTTATACATGCATAACAAGCGGGAAAGAGAGTGAACAGTGCGGCCAAACTTCAAGTCGCCAACCATAGCGATATGCATGCCGCTAATGTCACGACCACCAGCAGCCAACTCTTTTTGAATGGTGAATAGGTCTAAAAGTGCTTGAGTTGGATGTTCGTTGGCACCATCACCACCATTGATCACTGGTACGCGGCTGCCTTTGGCAAAATCACGTACAGAGAAAGAGTCAGGGTGACGCATAGCAATCACATCAGAGTAGCTAGAAAGTACACGGGCGGTATCGTATAGCGATTCACCTTTTGAAAGTGACGAAGACGCCATACCTACAGTTTCATTAACTCTGCCGCCAAGCAAACTAAAGGCGCTGGCAAAGCTGACACGGGTACGGGTGCTAGGCTCGAAAAACAGGTTGCCTAAAACAGCGCCATCTAAAACTGTGGTGCGTTTTTGTCTTAAAGCATAAGGGGTCATGCGGGTAGCAACAGAAAAAACTTTTTCAACGGCTTCCAAATCTAATTGGTTTACCGAAAGGATATGCGAACCTTGAAACTGAGTCATCAGCCTATATTTCCAATTTCTGAGGGGCGTTAATAGCAAAGCTATTGCCCGAATTTATGTAGGGTGGCTGAGGCGGCACTATAGCAGAATCTAATGGCTAGATAAATAATACAAGCACAGAACATTGGATTAAATCATGCCGATTTTAGACTTATATACGTAGGCAGAAACATTCTGTTGCCGCTAATTTTGCGAAAACCTTGCCAAAGAGTGTGTTGACGGGTAAAACTGCGCATGACTTATCATATTTTCGATGCACAACAATACATTTGGAAGGCTTAGTTTGGACCATTTTATTTGGAATATCGATCCCGTAGCGATTAGCGTTATGGGGTTAACTGTACACTGGTACGGCATCTTATTTGCGTTGGCAATTGCCTCTGGTTTTCAAGTGATGAAACGCATTTATATTAAAGAAAGTCTACCGGTTGAATCATTAGACAACCTGTTAATGTATTGCGTTGTGGGCATTATTGTTGGTGCGCGTTTAGCCCATTGCTTGTTTTATGACCCAGCTTACTATCTAAGTAACCCAATAAAAATACTCGCTATTTGGGAAGGTGGCTTAGCCAGTCACGGCGGTGGTTTAGGGGCGATTTTAGCTCTGTACTATTACCAGCGTCAGGTGAAGTTACCGTTTTTATTCCTGTTAGACAGACTAGCAATTGCCACGGCGATATTTGGCTTCTTTGTGCGCATGGCTAATTTTGTCAATTCAGAAATCCTCGGCCTACCTAGTAATGTGCCTTGGGCAATTGTGTTTGAGCGGGTAGATATGTTGCCGCGTCATCCGGCGCAGTTATATGAAGCCATTGCTTACTTGTCGATTTTTGCCTTGTTGTGGGCTATCTATAAACTGACTGATATGAAGCAAAAGCATGGCGCTATTTTTGGTTTATTCCTAGTGCTAGTGTTTAGTTCTCGCTTCTTAATTGAAATGGTGAAAGTGAAGCAAGCGGTGTACGCCGATACGTGGACATTCAGTGCAGGCCAGTTACTGAGTATTCCATTCTTAGTTGTGGGAATAGTACTGCTTATTTTGCCTTATGCGAGAAAGGCGAAAGCATAACGTTTACAAAGATCAATTAATACAAAGCCGTTAGCGTGTGCTAACGGCTTTTTTATTGGTTAGTTTTTAATTCTATATGATAACAGGGTTAGAACGGCAAGCTAAAACCTACTGTTGCCGTGCGCCCCATGCCTTTAAAATAGCGGGTATCTTTGCCTACAGTCTGCGAGTAATAAGTGTAATAGTCTTCATTTAATAGATTTTGTATTCCGATACTTAATGTGCCGCTGTATACCGGAATGGCAATTGATGCATCAACTGTGGTGTAACCATCAAAGTTTGCGTATACATTGTTATTCTCGTCTTTAAAGTCTTTATCCATATAGAAATTAGCTTGAATACGAGTCGAAATATCGTTGTCGAAATTGTGGTTCCAGAATAGGTTAATACGATTTGGAGAGATATTGGCGCCGTCGAGATCTGTATCTACACTCTGGTCACCATTGGAGTCGTATTCACCATTTTGAATGGCAAGGTTGACTCCAACATCATCATTATCACCAATATAGGCTGTAACGCTGGCTTCTATTCCTTCAATTAAGCTTTTCTCACGTTTAATTACAAATGAACCGCTACCATCTCCTTTGTCGACCATACGTGCACCATAGTCACTTGAGGAGCGGTAATAAGCTATCTTAGAGGTAAAATACTCTCCTTGATAGTCTGCGCCAAATTCAATGTTGTCAGTAACAATAGGATCGAGTGCGAGGGTATCTTCAATGCTTGGATTCGGTCCTTGGAAGTTATCGCCATCGCGCAGGACTCGTCCTACATCTGGCATACCAAAGCCTTGATTAAAGCTAGTATAAACCCGCAGTGCAGGGGTTATTTTGTAAGACGCACCAATATTAAAGAGTGTTTCATTAAAATCGGGGCTACCGCCTTCAACATATTTGTTCCCGTAACCATACATGGTTTTGTAGTCATCGACATTAAGCTTGGCATACTCATAACGCACACCACCAGAAAGGGTTAGGTTTTCAATGAGATCATAATCTAGTTGCGCAAATGGTGCGATATTGTCATAGGTGCTTTCCGGTACCCAAGATACGCCGCTCATCACCATATCTTGCTCAGTCGTGTCGCGAAACACATCTAAACCATAGGCAATACTAACGCCAGAATCAGCGATATTATTTGCCATCAGAGAGGCCTTCATGCCCCATTTTACAGACTTGTTTCGTGATTGCTCATAGTAAAGAGATTCACCGTTGGTGCCGGTTCCACATACGGTAACTTGATCACTGCCTTCCATGCTTGGGTCATAAAAGTCAGACCAACAACCGCCACCATAGACAGCTTCAAAGTTTTGATTAAAAAACTGTAAGTTAAGCTGTTGGCCAGCAACATCTTCATGGGTATAAGTTAAACTCGTTGTCGTGACTTGATTATTTGCAGCGTCCCAAGGTTGTTCTTGTTTGATGGCGCCAGTCGGGATGTCATTTTCTTTATCGCCTGTCACGGCCATATAGTCGCCATTGTTTTCCATGTTGTAATGGTTAACCATTAACTCAAGGCGTGAGTTGTCAAAGTTATGTCCAAGCTTGATGAAGAAGTCCATACTTTGGCTATCCATTGATTCGCCTTGGGTGGTATCGACACCAATCATGTCATCATTTGCATCGTAATAAACACCGTTATTACGATAGCTTACCGCGCCTATCATATCTAAGTGCTCTGATTCACCCGAGAAGCTATAGCTGGTACCAAAACTCACGCCATCAGACTCAAGGTTGTTGGGTACCGTGACATCAAAACTGACATGGTGCTCACTATCACCACTGGGCTTTTTAGTTATGTAGTTAATAATACCGCCTTGAGCACCAAGTCCGTGCATCGCATTGGCGCCGTGTATGATTTCAATACGTTCTATCATGGCTGGATCAATGGTTTGCCCTGAGCGGCCACCACTTCTAAGAGGGTTTGATTGGGGAACACCATCAATCATAATTAGCGGCGTCCTACCGCGTAAAGTCTCACCAGTATTACTCATTTTCTGGCGGCTAGGCGAAAAGCTTGGCGCCAGATTACCGATAATAGTTGAGAGGTCTTGAGTGGTTCTAAGTTGTTCATTTAACTGCTCTTGGTCGATAATCGTTACCGTGTTCGGTATCGCGCTGACCGGCTTATCCATTCGACTTGCAGTGACAGTGATGACTTCGATATCGCTGTCTTGTGCGACAACTAAGTTTGGAGTAATCGCGGCTGTGATTGATAGCGCAATAATGGAGTTCTTAAACTGCATGAAAGATCCCGTTTAAGTGGAAACACTGTTATGTTTTATGTTTCCTTCCATTGGAAATTGGTTCCTAGCGTGTTTACCCACAAATGTAAATGATAATGATTAGTGTTTTTCAGGGTAAAGCTGGGGATAAGTGATGTCCATGCTAAGTGCAAACATTGTACTGCAGATCTTTTGAAGTGTGAGATAGGTCTCTATGTATGTAACCCTCGTGTTGCAGTTAAGGTTTTATTAAGCCTTTATTATCTATTTAGTTACATTTGATGCAGTATTGCTGAGTTTTTACCCTGTAGCCCTAGTTTGCAAGTAATAAAAAGTAAGGTATTTAACTGTTTAATTAAATACCTTATGTGAATGCTGCTGTTACTTAGTCAGGTCTAGGGATTAAATGCAGCGGCGCAGCGTCACTTAAATAAGCTTCATCGACTTGATCTAGCTTGTTGTAGCTAATCATCTGCCGTATGCCATCAATATAGGCTTGGCCGCGTTCAGAGTACTTATCTAAGGTGCCAGCGAGTTCCATGCCTGTTATTGGCTTATTTTCTGCTCGCAGTTTTGCGCGTAACTCTCGAAGCTTTTTATAGGCGTTATTGGTATTAAGGTTAAGCATGTAGCCCTCAACAGAGGCGAGGGGCGTGTCAAAGCGGGCTAAGCCGTAGTTGCCCAGCTCTTTACGTTGTTGTTTGGGGATCATGCCTTTGCCGCTAAAGTCCCACTGACCGAAAAATGCGTTCCCCTCAACGGTAAAGCGCGACGTTGCCCAGCCACTTTCTTCTGCTGCTTGAGCCAGCACCAGCGATGGCGGCATGATATCCACTTCCTCTAACAAGGCTTGCCGTTGTTGCTCTGTCAGCGCTGTGTTGTCGTCTTTGGTTATTTTGTATTTAAAGGCAATTTTTTGCAAAATTGCGTCGTTTAATGGCGCTTCGGCGATAAGTTTACGCTCTAACAAAATGTTCTCGTTGGCAACCAGAATCAGCGGCGCGAGTAAGCGGAAAAACACCATTTTCTTTTGCTGTACTGGGATTTGGTTTGATGTCTTTTGCCAGCGCTCGCTAACCGATTCAAAGGTGAGACGAGGGACTTCTCGGTTACCCTCTTGCCAGCTTTTAGTATTGTAATTGAGAGAATCAAATAGCGTCATTAGCTCGTCGAGGGAGTTGACGCGAATATCTTTGGCGGCTTTGGTTGGGCGCTCGTCTGACACCTTAGTAAAGCTGTTTTGTGTGGCCTCTGAACCTGCTGGTGTAGCAAGATCTTTAGCTGCTACTTTCTCGGTATTGCTATTGCTGCTGTGTTTCGTAGTGATTTTATCTTGTTCGTTATCAGACGGTTTTTGCTCATTATAGACGACTCTATTGCCGCCGCCTTCTGGATTAAATTGTGAATTAGCGGCATATAAAATGAGCGTTAGGCTAAGCGCTGCAAGGGCAATCAGTGTCTGGGGCTTTTTAAGCATAAACCGTCCTAAAATTTAGGGTATCTTGTTTAAACTTAGCCTAATTTACACTGTTCTTCATTAACAGTTTGGTTTAACGGTATTTGGCTTTTAGTGATGTAGAAAGTAAAAAGCCTAAATGCATATCGGCATTTAGGCTTTTATGAATAGCTGAATTAACAAGTGTTTTGATAGTTTACTTGCTTAGGTCCGACGCAGTTTGCGTTGAATAATAATAAGCAACATCTTTCATTTCTGTTTCAGACAGCATTCCCGCTTGGGCTTGCATTAGCGGATCGCTACGATCACCACGCTTAAACTCAACTAGCTGCTTAAACAAATAAGCGGCTTTTTGCCCTTTGATGTCCGGGTAAGTGGTCATCATTTTTAGCATTGCATCACCATGACAGGCAATACAACGTTGGTTAGCGAGTGCTTCACCTTTGCTTGCATCTGCTTGGTAGTTTAATGTGCTGGCGTCAAGTTTAAGGCCCTTAACTGCAAGGGTGTCTTTAAAAGACGTATCAACATTAGCCATAACAACGCCGACAGATGTAGCCCAGATCAAGCTGGTTGCTAAGACTTGCTTAATAAAACGATTATGCATCTTAACCTTCCTCGCCTGGCATTGGTGGCATTTGCTCGCTATCCAAAGGCTTACGTCTAAAGATCTTCATGTCGATACCTGTCTCATTATAATAAGTTGATAGGTAATCAAGCACAGGATCCCAAGTGTCAGACAAGTCCCACAGGCCTTGGGTATCGACCATCCATTGAATCGTATCGCGCCAAACTTCGCGGTTACCTTTGTTTTGCGGAATAATCAATGAAGTATGGCAAGCATTACATTGATAGTTCACCATCTCCCAGCCCGGTGCCATAATCAGGCCTGACTCAGGATCGACAGGGTAGCTCTTGGCTGTTTCTGCAGCCATAACTGGTGAAAGGCAACTTAAGACAAGCAAGCTTGCCGTAAATAGAGTCTTTGTCATTATACGACCCTTACTGCCACTCGGTGACAGCCATTAAATAGGTAACCTTTCGGGTTCCATTGTGGTTGAACCATTGGCTGAGAGTCGCCTTTGGTATCTGTGGCACGAGCCCAAATCTCGTAGTAACCAGCTTGTGGTAACTTAAGATCGACTTTCCACTGCTGCCACGCGGTTGGGTTCACTGGTTTAGTCAGTGACGCGGTTTGCCAAGTGGTACCGTAGTCGTAACTCACTTCTACTTTGGCTACATCGCGCATACCAGCCCATGCATGACCGCTGACTGAAAGCGTCTTGCCCAACTTCATTTCGCTACCGGTTTGTGGCGAAGTGATTAACGACTTAACAATCATCTCTTCGATAATCTTAAAGTCTTTATTTGCGACTTTCTCACCTGGAGCAACTGGGAATTTTGGCACTTGGTAAGCAGGGGCTTCCATTTTCTTGCCATCGTGTACGCGGTCACGAACACCCATACCTGTTGCACATTTTTGAGAAACAGAGCCTGGACGGCCACCAAATACGATACGTAGCGGGTAACCGTGCATGTATGGAATGTCTTCGCCGTTCATGCCCCAAGCAATCATGCCGTTTTCATTCATGGCAGCATCGATTGGCACACCGCGCGAAATTGCAGCGCCTTTACCACTAATGTGCTTATCTGCACCATAGTGAGCGGTATATACCGCATCGCTTTTCACGCCACAGTCAGCTAGTACGTCTTTAATCAGTACGCCGGTCCATTCCGCGCAGAATACCGCAGTATTACTCCACTGGTTACCCTTGGCATTTGGATAGAAGTTCTCACGGCTATTACCACCACATTCAAGTACTAACTGTTGAGTGTGGGTTTTGAATTTCTTTTTCAGTTCAGCAATGGTGTAGGTTTTTGGGGTTTCGATTGATTCACCGTCAACGGTAAATTCCCAAGTATCAGGATCGATTTTGTCGAATTCTGGCATTTGACCATTCCAGCGGATAAAGGCTACATCAGCTGGGGTTTTAACTGGGGCAAGTAAATGCTCAGGTGGGAAGGCATTTAGCGGGCTTGAGTTTAATACTTTAAAGTGACTTGGTAAGTCATCAACGTTTTTCCATTTAACCGCAGATACGTCCATTGGTTCAATACCGTCTGGGCGGTTTGATGCAAAGGCCCAGTTAAGCGGCAGCATGGCTGTTACAGAGGTCGCCGCAGCGCCCTTTAAAAATTTACGTCTATCGATAGCCATTAGTCTTGCTCCTTCCCGGTATTGAAATAAACTGCCATTGCTTGCATTTGCTCTTGTGTTAGCAATTTAGCAACTTTACTCATCGTTTGGTCTTGGCGTTTATCTGCTTTAAAGTTTTTTAGTTGTCCAACCATGTACTGCACGTTTTGCCCCTTCAAATTAGGGATTGAGTCGAATTCATTGCTCCCATCAACTCCATGACATGCGATACACATGTTGAGCAGCTTTTGATAGTCCTCTGCGAATGCTTGGCTGCAAAACCCAACCATTGATGCAGATATCACGACTAGTGCTGCTATTTTATTTTTTAATACACTCATTAGGTGCCCTTATCGGGTAATGTTATTTACGTTTGGCCAGTAGCGACTTCAAAAGAACTCGCCTTATCTGTGCATAGAGCTTGATAGTGCGTTTACCAAGTCACGACCCTGCAACGTTTTTTTATCAAGGCCAACAGATGCATCTTTTCGTTTTGTCGCAAAAGAAGGCGATTGAGTTCGTAAAACTACAGAAAAGTGTGACCGTTAGCCTGTAAAAAATTCTAAAAAGTTGTGAAACAACCTAATTTTTAGAACGATTTTTTGCGAATCTAGTGTTTAACAAACTAATTATTGGTGTTGATGAATTTGTGGTGTGATTGTTGTTTGATTATTGGGCTATGGTATTGAATATGCTGGATTTAGGTTGTACTGCTATGTTTGGCTGATAATTTAGCCACCATGTTTATTTGTTGAACACCTATCTTGTTAAGCTTTTGCAGTGGTAGGCTGGTGGACTAAGTCACCTTGATTTTAATAATATGTTTAATCTTGGCGTTTTTTAAAGCAGGCACACTGAACATTAACAACCAAGGCGAGAAGTTAAATCATGCCTGAACTGATCTTCATTTCGAAAATACTCGTGTCTATTTTTATACTTGGCCTGAACGGATCTCTTTCTGCAGCGTCATCCAGTTAATCACTCCTACGATATTTTTTGGTGATTGCTGATAGATATACACCTCGCCGCGGCGCTCTTTGGCTAGCAATAGGTACACTTCGTTTAAGGTTGCTGTATCAGCTAGCCCCTGCACCGGATGCCTTGTCAGTGTGCTGTCTTCATCGCGGGTTTGTAATTGCAGTTGCAACATCTCAATTTCACCACTACCGTTACGCACCAACACTGAACGTCCCTCTGCGCGCTTAAGCACTTCTAACAGTAGCTGGTCGTTATCATTAACTATCACAAAGCGTTTATCCATTAGGTGGCGAACCCCGACCTTTTGTAGGCCAAGATTGACCGGGGCGACTTTATAGCCTAAGCCCATAATTTCTAATTGTTTGAAGAAAATCGACTTAGTTTTAAACCCTTGATGGGAAATCAAAAATGCCGGGATAACCACAAACATTGAGGGTAGGATGATCGAGGCGTTATTGGTGAGTTCAATTAACGCCACAAGAGCCGCGAGAGGCGCACTTAAGCAAACGCCCATCATCCCAGTCATGCCTATGATGGTATAAAGGCCGATATAGGGCGCAATACTTGGAAAAAATATTGCGCTGATCAAAGCCAATATTGTGCCGAGTAATGCGCCAATGCCATATAGTGGGCCGATTAATCCGCCGGGGATCCCAAGGCCTATGGCTGCAATTGTCGCAATTACTTTGCCAATTAATATGGCGAATAAAAATAAAATACTCGGATGCTGATTGATGGTTTCTGCAATGGCAAGTTCACCACTACCAATAGCTTGTGGCAACACTAAACCGACTAAGGTTGTTATCGCTCCGGCTAATAGCAGCCGGTTAAGCAAAGGCCATTTTTGGCCTATTGCAGTTACTTTAAGCAAACTAGTATTAAAGAAAGCGGCAACACAACCCAGTATTACTCCAAAAATAGCCAGTAGCGGATATTGGCTTAGGGGAATGACTTCAGCGCCAATTTGCTCAAATTCGTGCACGTCACCAAATACCATCTGACTGGTTAAGGCACCGCAAATAGCCGACAGCATAATAGGGAAGAAGTAGTGGATCTTGTATTCGCGCAGCACGACTTCAAAGACAAAGATAACCGCTGCAAGTGGAGCGTTAAAAATGGCTGCGATACCTGCGGCGATACCACTGGCACACATTACTCGCACGCTATTATCGGGCAAGCGAAATTTCTCGGCTAATACGCTGGCGCTGACTGCGCCTAAATGAATCGCTGGACCTTCTCGACCTACCGAGAAGTTGGTAGCCAGTGCAAACAAGGCTTGAAAGAATTGACCGGGAGCAGATTGCAGTGGGATTTTGCCGTAATGCAGCTTCATTCTGTGGATCACATAAGCTATACCCATACGTTTATAGCGCTGAGATCCCATTTTTGCGACACCCCAGATTAAAAATGAACCTAAAAGCGGTAATAATACTCGCCAGTCATCGATGATATCCGTAAAATTCAGCTCTTGGGTTTTGGTGAAGGTGTCGCACCAAACCAGAAGTAAACGGAAAAGAAGAATGACACCAGATGCAAATAGCGCAAACAGCAGCGCAAGCAAACACAACTGCACACTCACCTTAGATTGAGACAGTATGTCTTTAAGGTCGCTGTGAAAGTACTTTTGAAATTGCGCTCGCTTGTTAACAATTGCTTGGTGCACAGAAATTTCCAAAATTTTGTTTGTCACATTGGTGGACAATGTAAGCTTTTTTATTAAGGGACTGTTACTTAATGTCAAATTATCATCGTTGGGTCGATCGCATGCAAGTGGTTGAACGACAAATTAGACCCTCAAGTGTTTATTTATTGTTTTTAGTCCTGGTAGCGTTTGTTTTAGGTGGTTTAAGTTACGATCTTGCAAAGCAACATTATTTACCGAAAGCGGCAGTTAAGCTTGATAAATCTGAACAATATATCGCGCAATTACAGGAACAAGCGCAGACGCTAGCGGCGCGCAATATTGAGCTGGCGGTTGAGCGAGAAGCTAACGGCAACATGCAAGCTATGTTTGTTGAACAAAATGCTAAGAATAATGAATTAGCCCGAGAATTGGCCTTTTACCGCAGTGTGATGGCACCAGAAAATAGTGCTGATGGTGTGGCGATTAATGGCCTAGAACTAGCACCAAGTATTGAGCCGCGTCAGTATCGTATCAAGTTAGTACTGACTCAGTTAGAGAAGCGTAAGCGTTCACTAGCAGGGCGCGGTGAAATTACATTAGTGGGTTTACAAGACGGCAAAACCGTTAACCTTAAACTGGCAGATTTGACTGACGACTCGTTTAAATTCAAATTTAGGTATTTTCAGATCTTAGATGGCGAATTTACATTGCCAGAAGGCTTTAGCTTATCTAGAGTGAAGGCCAAAGTGATTGTTCCTGCCAGCCGTTGGACCAAGGGCTCACAAACCGAACAGGAATATAGCGCACAAGATTTACTTGTGGATGAAAAAGAGCAGGGCATATTACTTGAACAAAATGGTCAGGTATTAGATAATTCTGCACAGCAAACAGATGTAAGAGGTAGTAATGACTGAACAAGCTGAAGATGCTTTGCCAATCCGTTTTACTGATGCGGCGGCTTCAAAAGTAAAAACCTTGCTCGATGAGGAAGAAAATGACGCACTTAAGCTACGTGTATACGTAACAGGTGGCGGTTGCTCAGGTTTCCAATATGGCTTTACGTTCGATGAGAAAGTAAACGAAGGCGACTTCACGGTAGAGAAGCAAGGTGTTCAGTTGGTCGTTGACCCAATGAGCTTACAATACCTTGTTGGCGGCGAAGTAGATTATACGTCTGGCCTTGAAGGTTCGCGTTTCTTCGTTAAGAACCCTAATGCAACAACAACTTGTGGTTGTGGTGCAAGTTTCTCTGTTTAATTGATATTGATTAAGCACTAAAAAAGCCGTCTTATGACGGCTTTTTTGTGCAATAAACTCAGGTATCGATGTTTAACGCATGATATTAAGGTTTATTGCGCGGCTAAAGTAGCGGCTCACCTTAGGGGTAAAGGCTATCCAAACTTGTACAAATGATATGATGATAAGTACGCCAAATACAAACCAATCAGGTAGTTGCATACTAAAGCTACCAATGGCATAGCTAGATGGCTCAGAAGGCACCATGTTATCTGGATCTTGCAGCACTATGGGCAAGGCACTCGCGATGGCTAATTGCAGAGAGGTATAAACTCTTAGCATTAGCAAGCCAGCTTTTTGTTTACCGATAATTGCTAGCACCATAAACAGAGTTAAGATACAAAATAGCACGCCTTGTTTAGCCATTAAGCCACTAATAGAAATCACCACTAAAAAGATGAGCAGGGCGATAAGACGCTTGGGCATGTTGATTTTTTCAGTTGGGGCTTCTGCGGTGCTATTAGAGGTTTGAGTATCGTGGGAGCTATTGCTAGTTGCAGACTTTTCGGGGATGACAGGCTTTTCACTATCCACTTTTTTATTCTCTTTTTAGTTTTATTAGCAGATAAAAAGACCAAGATGGCAAGCGAATATGGCCTGCCATCAAAGGGTCTTGATAATTAGTGGCGCTTTTTAGGAGCTAAACGTTCTTCTAGCTCATAAGGTGGGATCACTACACCTAGATCATCTTGTACTGGGAATACTGCAACGAATAAATCATCATCTTGCATGCCTGGAACCCAACGCTCTAACCATTCATCAACAGGAATCGCTAAAGTTTGGCAATCAGCCCAGTCGTCCACAGCCCATGAAGCAGCAGCTTCTTCAGTTGGCCACATAGGAATACAATCTTCCTCTTCTGTGGTCAACATAACACAACCGTCTAAATCCTGTAATGACCACAATGTTTTGTGTTCTTTCACTTGTTCAACTAGGTAGTCGTAACGAGCTTCTGGCGTCATTTCAGTAACTTGCTTAAGTGTTTTGCTTTTGTTGCTCATGGTTTACATCTCTTAATAGTAAATGAGGCGAGCCTAGAAATAATCAAAGCGCGCCGATTGAGACGGATAATAACATCTAGGTGACTATTGAAAAAGAAAACAGAGCTTAATTAAGCTCTGTTATTTTGCTTGTGACCTATTCTTTAGCATCAAAGATTTTGTAAATACCGCCGGCGATAATGGCGCCGATTATGGGAGCAACCCAAAATAGCCATAGTTGCGAGGTAGCCCAATCTCCAACAAAAAGAGCGGGGCCTGTGCTACGGGCTGGATTGACCGAAGTATTAGTCACTGGAATACTGATCAAGTGAATTAGGGTTAAGCCAAGGCCAATAGCAATTGGCGCAAAACCTTTAGGTGCCCGTGAATCGGTTGCACCAAGAATGATGATTAAGAAAAACATCGTCATTACGATTTCACAAATTAGCGCCGCAGTTAAACTGTAGCCTCCTGGCGAGTGATCACCATAGCCGTTTGATGCAAACCCAGCAGATAAACTAAAGCCATCTTGCCCTGATGCGATAAGGTATAGAATGCCTGCACCGGCGATGCCTCCGGTAACTTGAGCAATAATATAAGGCAGTAATTCTGACGCTGGGAAGCGACCACCGGCCCACAAACCGATAGAAACCGCAGGGTTGAGATGACAACCCGAAATATGGCCAATAGCGAAGGCCATAGTCAGTACCGTTAAGCCAAATGCGAAAGCAACACCGAGCAAGCCGATGCCGACTTCTGGAAATGCTGCAGCTAAGACGGCACTACCACAACCACCTAATACTAGCCAAAGTGTGCCGATAAACTCGGCAGTCATTTTTTGCGTCATATTCATATAACAGTTCCTTGTGCTTTAAATTAGCGGCTTAGTTATTGTTGCGCGCTAACATTAAAATAAGACATTGTTACTTCTTTTGTAGCTAGATAAGTCGTTAGCTAAATATACTCTAAACTCAATGGATTGCTAAATAAGTAGCCGTTTAAGTTAATCTTTATCTGCACAGTTAGTAAAGTGAACTTTTAGTTTACTGGCTTGATAGTTACTCGGATTAGAACGAAGAAGTCTGCTTATAGCCCTCGTCTTGTACCATTTGAATCAAGGTTGCCGCGATTTCGGTATTGTCTTTATGCCCTCTAAAGTACAGTGCACCTTTGCCGTAGGCGTAAACGGGTACGTCGATTGCGTCATGACCTCCGGTTGTCCATCCAGTATAGGTCAATTTATCAATAGCTTGCTTTAGGTCGTCGGTGATGTGTTGCTCTGCTTTATGCTGAGTGAGACGTGAATTTAATTTCCAACGCAAACTATCGAGTTTTTTATCTTCGATATCGATACTGATATGTGGACGTAAAAAAGTGCTAAATGTATTTAAATCATTTAGTACATCAGGTGTGTTAATAATCAGTTTGGAAATGGTACGAGGTAAGCTGTGTACCTGATGCAGTAATTGGCCTTGCCATTGATATGTGCCATCTCTGCCAAGGGTTAGGCCGCCTGTTGAATGGTCGGCGGTTGCAACTAATAGCGTATCTGGATTGGCATCGACATAACGCTTGGCGAGTTCAAGTGTTTTGCTAAAGTCGTGCATTTCAGTCATAGCGCAGGTGATATCGTTACTGTGGCCGCACCAATCAATTTGACTTGCTTCAACCATTACAATAAACGGCGCATCTTGTTTGCTTAATAAATCTAGCGCTTTAGCTGTCATCGTCGTCAGCCTTAAAGGATCATCGCTTTCTATGGCTGAAGCTAGGCCTTTAGGGGCGAATAATCCAAGAGCGGGCAAGTTATCAATACTGTTCAACTCGCTGAGTTTACTGACATATTGGTAACCTAAGTCTTGAAAATCTTGAGTTAAGTTCTTATCTTCTCGAACAAAATACTGCGTACCTCCACCTAACATAAGATCCGCGACTGGACGTTGCTGGATAAGGTTAGTTAAATAACTATCTGCTATTTGGTCGTAGTTACGACGGCTTTCATTGTGAGCTAGAAAACTTGCCGGTGTCGCGTGATTGATTTGTGAGGTCACGACAATAGCGGTGTTTTTGCCTTGAGCTTTAGCTATTTCAAATATGGTTGGAAAAGAGCCGTGCTGGTGATCAACTGCAATCGCGCCATTATAAGTTTTATAGCTGGTGGCAAGTGCGGTTGCCGCAGCAGCGGAATCGGTGACATAAGTGTCATCATCAGGGTAAGTGCTCGACATACCTACAAGCAGTTGATCGAAAATGGTTTTCTCAACTCTGTTAGTTTGAGGGTTATCACTGTAATAGCGGTATGCTGTTGTGTAGGCTGGCCCCATACCATCACCAATTAAATAGATGATATTTTTAGGCAGATACTCAGCAGCGATTACGGGAGAGAATGGGTCTGTATCTGTTTGGGTATGCACTTGTGAGTCGATGAGCGAATTAACGTCTTGGTTTTGCGCGATGGCAATATTTGCTAACAAGCCTGAAATAAGGCCGCATGATAATAGTGCCGAACAAACCGTCTTTATTGGAAAAGAATTTGCCGAGTTTGTCATAGGTGTAGACTCCTATTTCTATGTAATTGTTTTTAGACATTGCAATCACCACTGTTTCTCGATCACTTTTATATGTAGCAGTGGCTCCGCTCTAGATAAGGTGTTGTAAATTGATGAGGCAGTGGCAACTTGGATTAAGTCGCCACTGCTTTTAGCGTGATCGCTTGGATCTGTTCACGATTAATGAAACGTCACTTGAGCTTCATTTAGACCTGGTTGGCCAAAGGCACTATCGCTTTTACCCAATGTTGGCTGTTTAAGGTGTTGCTCAAGCCAGCTTTCTTGCTCCCAGAGCATATGCATAATTGACTCTTTAGCCTTGTAGCTGTGGCTTTCATAGGGGAATGTCACTAGCCGAGCTTGGCCACCTAAGCCACGTATTGCTTTAAACAATCTAGCCGATTGCATTGGGTAGGTTCCTGAGTTCGAGTCCATTTCGCCGTGCATAAGCAGTAAAGGCTCATCGATTTTATCAGCATGAGTAAATGGTGATATTTGCTGGTACAGACTTGGGGCCTCCCAGTAATTGCGTTTTTCATGCTGGAATCCAAAAGGAGTCAGTGAGCGGTTATAGGCGCCACTACGGGCAATACCTGCAGCAAAAAGGTCGGAATGCGCAAGTAGATTTGCGACCATAAATGCACCGTATGAGTGGCCGCCGATAGCAACTCGCTTCCTGTCGGCTACGCCCATATCGACTAAGGTATCGATGGCGGCACTGGCGTTGGCAACGAGTTGATCTCTAAAGCTATCATTCGGCTTTTCGTTGCCCTCACCAATAATTGGCATCGCGACTTTATCAAAAATAGCGTAGCCGTTAGCCACAAATGGAACTGGGCCCTTAGTACTAATATTTTGATATTGGTTGGCTGAATAGTTTACTTGGCTAGCAACCTCTGCATTTTTGTATTCTCGTGGGTAAGCCCACATAAGAACAGGTAAGCGGCCATCACTTTTCTTATAACCAGCAGGCAAATATAAGATCCCAGATAAAGGCTGGCCATCTTTACGAGTGTAGTTAACCAACTGCCTTGTCATCCCCTTGTAGGCATTGAGATTTTGTTTGTTCTCATACAAGTCACGCTCTTGGCCTGATTCGATATTAACCATGACTAATCGAGGCGGGGTATCAGCGGTCTGTCTGCTAATAATTGCGGTTAATGGCTTAAGGTTAACTATGTACTTAATGCTTTCGAGCTGCTTATTCGATGATGACCATAAAGTCTGACTCTCGTTAACCAAAGCGGTATTTTTACTAATAGGCAAGGCTTTTAGAAAAGGCTTGAATCCTTGCGGTGATGCGCCTAAGCCATAGTGTAAAAATGCATTGTTATGTTGCTTTACGACACGCCCGAGTTGCTGGCCATTGACCTTGGCTGGTTGCCTATATAGACGGCCGGGATCTTTATAGCTGTCGCGGATTGCTTTTTGATACCAAAGTGAGAGTTGCTGGTTACTCTTTTCAGTTGTATCTAATAAGCTAACACGCATCTGCTTTTTATCAGATTGGCGTTCGGTTATCACAGCAGTATTCTGCTCTGCCCATTGAATGCTTCTTATCCGCCAAGGCGTTTTTGTCAGCGGCGTTGGCTGTTGATTAAAAGGGGCATTAAGTTGTAATAGCTGATCTCTGTAGGCAACTTTTAGGCGGCTATCACCTTTATCTAGTGCTTGTACAAACGCTATAGTGCTAGGTTTATCTGCGCGCCAGTGGATCATTCGCGGACCTTTTCTTACCGAGTCACTCCCTGGGGCGCGATACTCACTACTCTCAAGGTTGGCGAGGTTTTTTAGCTTAGTTCCATCGCTACTAAATAACTCAACGGTTTGAGCAAAATCATAGTATTTAACCATGTAAGAAAATGGCGGCTTTACGCGTTTGACTAATAAGTATTTATCATCTGGCGATAAACTGTAGCTGATATTAATGGCTGGTTGGCCAATAGCGCTAACATTACCATCTAAATTAATGAAGCTCAGTTGGCTGGTGGTAAGGGCGGAAAACTCAGCCTCATCTTGCGAGTTTTTTAATAAATCTTGATAGGTGCGACGCGGCGCTTTTTTACCTGAGGTTTGGCTGATATTGGGGCTAAAGGTTAATTGAGTATTTGGTTCGATATTTGTTGTTAGCGCGAGGTTGGTAAATATACCTTGGCTATCATTACTCCAGATATATTTAAGCCCTAATGTGGCGTTTAATCGGCTTGGGTTGAGCTTGGTTGTTTGATTCTTTTCGATATCATAAATATAAAGGTCAGCGCTATTTTTATTTAAGCCTACATAGCTTAAGTAGCGGCTATTGGGTGAAAAGTTAACATTTGCAACCTGCATTCCCGTGCGTAGAGGTACATTAATGGTTGCCGTAGTAGCGTCATGCAAATTAACTAACTCTATGGCTAAATAGGTATATTTAATTCGGCTTGGGGTGAGAGAGTCTGTCGATACTCTAAGGCCGGCTAACTTACGTTCGTTGCTTGCTAAGTTCTCAATCGTCAAGTGGCTTCTGGGAGTTAGTACTGCGAGCCATTGTTTATCTTGTGATAAGCGAGTGCTAACATTTTTTGTTTGCTCAACGACATTTTGCAGTGGTTGGCTAGGTAATTGATAGGTGCTGCTTATTGCATTGCTAGTTAATAACTGGCTGCAAATAGCTATCAGGGCAAACTTTAAGAGCGAGCTTCGAGACATTCTTATCTCCTGACATAGAGCTAACTGTAAAAAAAGCGCCCAGAGATGGGCGCTAAGCTTCTGGTGGTGATTGGAGGTTTACACCAGATTAGAACTTTTGTGAGTAGCCAACAAAGAAACTACGACCAGTATTTGAATAGCTACTGTTGTCATCTTCGTAGAAAGGCCAGTCATTATGCTTGTCGTTACGAACGTCATATAAAGGTGGCATTTCATCGGTTAGGTTTTTAACACCTGCGGTGAATTTACCATCCCAGGGTGCATAATATGCCAAGGTAATGTTGACTACTTGATATGCATCTAATGTGTCGGTGTAATCATCTTCTTCATACTCGTCACCATCACTATCTATGAGAGTAAAGGTATCCGTTCCTTTTGCTTCTCCGGTGTAGAAGTAAGCAACGGTTGCACGGAAATCTTGATAGCTCCAGCTTAAGCTGGCGTTACCTTTCCATTTAGGGAAGTAATCGGTTTCAGTCTGCTCTTCAATTTTGCTATCAACACGCTCTTGGTACTCTTTCTTGATTAAGTATGAGGCGGCAACTTTAAACTTAAAATCACCTACAGCAGTTTCTGGGAACTGGTAGTTAAAGCTAGTATCGATACCTTCAGATGCTTCATAAGCGCTGTTAATAGGGCCTTTACGCATACAGGCAATATTTTCAATGCCATCATCATCAAGTTCAGTTAAATAGCCGACAATGTCCATTTCATCGCAGTTATTGTAGTTACCAGTTTGCTTGTACTTAGCTTCATCATCTAACATTTCGTCAGTAGAAATCGTTTTAACTGCACCTTCAAGTTCGATGTTCCACCAGTCAACTGAGATATCTGCATTATCAGTAATGTTTGCCACAAGACCTAAGTTCCAGAACTCACCTTTTTCTTCTTCAAGGTTTATGTTGCCAGAGCTTATACTGCTGTAATTATCTTCATACACTTCATCAGGGATGGTTGGATGTGGATATGAAGTTGAACCGTATGCTCGAGTCAGGCCTGCATATAAGCGGTGCATATCAGGGGCTCTAAAGCTCTTTCCCCAGTTAGCTCTTATCATGACTTCTTCAATAGGGCGGTATGAAAGACCTACTTGTGGTGTAGTTGCGCCATCAACATTTGAATCATCTAAATACTGGTCGTAACGCAGTGCCGCAGATAAATCTAATGATTTAACGCCAGTCATATTAGCTAGAATAGGCACTTGGATTTCACCAGCAACGGCCACGCGGTCGCGATCCCCCTTACCGCCGGTGCCACCCATACCGATTAAACCACCGCTCATGGTAACCTCGTCTAAGGTGTCTTCATAGCTTTCACGCGCCCATTCCGCAGTAGTCGCGAAACCAGCAGTGCCTGCTGGCAGTTCCATTAAATCACCGGTGAATACTGCTTGGAATTGATGCATGCTCGAATCTGAGTTCTTGGTTGAATCAGCGATCAGCATATTAGCTTGTTCTGCTGTCATTTGGCGATTTGGATACCATTTAGAAGGATCGGCATCGTTTGGATCAAAGGTGACAATATCAAGTAGGGCATCAGCTTTAACCATGTGATGGTTTTGCTTCTCATACTTGTTGTAGCTGCTTGACCAAGATAGATCTAATTCATAATCACCTATAGTGCCATCTGCGCCAAATGAGATAGCCGCTTTAGTATTTTGGGTATCATAAGTACGTGGTCCTGGATACTCCTCCATTCTACGAGCCAGGTAGAAGCGGTTGTCATCTTCAAATTCATATTTGTCGTAACTTAGTGCGCCGGTAGCTTCATCTTGGTAAATACTCCTACCAAAACCTTTTTCATCTTTATACTTAGTCGACTCTTTGTAAGAAGCGTTGATCATACCGTAGATCTGCCAGTCATCATTCAAATCATAGGTTGAGTTTAGTACTAGGTTTACCCGATCGTAAGCCGACTTGAGGCCGCGGTCAGCGTACTTATCGTAGTAACAACCGTATTTGTAATCTGGTCGATATATGCCTTTATCTCCAAATAGTTCGCTACATTGTTGCTCATCTAAGTTGACGTATTTCTCGTCGTGATAAACCTTGCTGTAATCGGTAATTCTTGAAGACCAACTTGAAGGCGAAGCATCACCATAAGGGCCCGCGCCCCAGGTAAGTTCTCCATCTTCATTTTCATAGTAAGCAGGGCTATACAGATCATCACGTTGGTAAGTTTGGATCGATTCAACTTTTTTGTATTCAAGCATTAATAAAGTTTGGCTTCGGTCGGTATTAAAACCTTGTAGGTAAGACAGGTCTAGCTGCTCACCACCGCCTTGAGTTGGGTCGGTATACTTAGCAGCGACTTTAGCACCTTCATACCGCTGCTTTAGAATTATATTAACTACACCACCAACCGCATCTGAACCGTAAATGGCTGAGGCGCCACCAGTAAGAATTTCAATACGGTCAACAGCAGCTGTTGGAATATCTGATACATCGACAAAGTTTGAAGTGCCGCCTGCTGCACTAGGGAATGAGGCTTGACGACGGCCGTTAATTAAAACCAAGGTGCGGTTAGCGCCCATACCACGTAGGTTTACTGAGCTAGCACTATCAGTGAAACCATCGCTCTCACCATTAAGTGAGCCACCGGTATTAGCAACTGATGACTGCAGTACTTCTGAAATTGAATTAAGGCCACTATTGGCAATATCATCGGCGGTGATAACGGTAACTGGAGCAACACCTTCAAAGTCGGCGCGCTTAATGCGTGATCCGGTAACTTCGATTTTTTCGATTTCTTCTTTGGCATGTGATTTGTCTGCTGCTTCTGCCGCAAACAAAGTTGTGGGGGTCAGCGCCGCCATGCTGATGGCTAAGCTTATCGCTGAAAGGTTCATGTTAGGTTTCATTTGATTACTGTCCTTTTTTATAATTTTGTTAACGCCTAATCTTGTTTGCGCACGACATCTTCAGATTTAAGCGGATCATTCCAGGGGCAGAAACTGTCGATTTTCCAAATACAATGCAGCTGGTTGTCAACTGAGGTTAGTTGTAAGTAATTTGTTATTTGCGGGCAATGTGCGCAGGGTCGTTTATATGTTGTTTATTTGTCTATTTAATATCTATTGTTTTAATTATCATCTTGTTAGTGTATGTTTTTAGTTGTTGGTATAGCCTTTATCTATGTTGAATAGATGTAATTTCTAGGTAGGCGTTGCAGTGAAGAGTGGAGTTTCAATGGTAGAAATTAGGAAAGAGGCGGTGTTTCGCTTAGGGCTCTGTGAAGTCAATCCAAGTGATAATAGCTTGAACTTTTATCAAGTTGACGATGAAAATCATGCCGCCGAAAAGGTTTCTATTCAGCCCAAATTCATTGAGGTTCTCAGTTACCTTGCGCGGCAGTATCCAAATGTGGTGACTCGCGAAGAGTTGATAGAAAACATTTGGGAGGGCAATAGCTATGTAGGCAGCAAGGCGCTCACAAATGCAATATGGCACCTACGTAAACAACTTAATAGAGGAAATGATAGCGAGCAGGCTGTCGAGACAGTGCGGAAAATGGGTTACCGTTTGCTGATAGAGCCGCAATTCAATCAAGCAGATTTAGTTGATGATCTTGATCTGTTTCAACAGGCGGAACTTAAAATTTCAAGCTTAACTGCACTTAACCGCAAGCTGCAATTAGGTGGGGTAATCGCGTTACTTGCAGTGGTCGCTGCGTGGGGTTATCACTTATATCAAGACAGTATTCGTTACGTGCCAACACTTAAACAGAATTTGACTACAGCTGCTGGCTCTGAGCTTTATCCTGCTGTATCACCAGATGGTCGCTGGTTAGTTTATGGCAGCCGTGGTAGTAATCGTTATTCAAGCCTTTATCTTAAAGATCTACAAAACCCTAGCGAAACACCAAAGCGGTTAACTTCGACAAAAACCTCAGAGATAAGAGCAGTTTGGAGCCCAGATGGCGGCGCATTGTATTATGGCTCCGAGCATCGTAGTGAAGGCCGCTGCTATTTAACTAAGCTAAGTTTAGACAGTAACGAAGCCAGTAAATTGGCCGAATGCTATAACTATAGCTCTGCTATCGATATCTCCCCTGATAGCAGTCGCTTAGTGTATATCTGGGACGGTTCTGAGGGCGCTGGATCAGGTCTTTATGAGTTATCACTCGAGCAAGAAAACCCCACGCCTAAACGCCTTTCTTGCGTTGAGGGTTGTAGTTATCGCGATAGAGATGTTGCTTTCAGTCCTGATGGTGAGTGGCTCGCTATCGCACGGCGGTTCGGTAATATTTCTGAAGATATCTTCATTGTGCATGTGGATACTGGTGAAGAGCGACGTTTAACCTCAGGTCTTGAGGATATAAGAGGTCTTAGTTGGCACCAAGATAGTGAGCGGCTGATATTTAGCACCGAAAACTCAGGCGTACGTAACGGCTATATTGTTGGTATCGATGATGTTCAAATTATGCCATTAGAGGTCGAGGGTATGAGTTATCCGCGCTCTATCCCTAATAGCGATGAGTTGGTTTATTCAAATTATATGCGTGATTACAGTGTCGCGTCATTTGCGCTTGAGCAGTCTATTCCCACTGCGACCTTTCCGCTATTACAAGTTGAGTACAGTTATCGCAACCCTGATTACTCTGAACAGACTCAGCGAATAGTTTATGTGTCTAATGAAACGGGTTTTAACGAGATTTGGAGTAGTGATATAGAAGGTGAGCAGCGCCGCCAGCATACAGATTTGAAGCGCCGCGTGGCTTATCCTAGCTGGTCTCATGACGGTACCAAAGTCGCTTTTCTCGCTCCAGATGATAAAAACGAAGGCAATAAGATTCATGTACTGGATATGAAAACCGCCAATATAAGTATTCTGGCAACGCCTTATTTAGACCATAACCGACCAAGCTGGGGCTGGAACGATGAAATGGTGTTAGCTCGCAGCCAAGACGGTATAACCGAGTTTTACCTTGATAACCGTTTACCCAAAGTGATTAGTCCAATTAATATGCGCTTAGGGAAGATGATTAGCCAAGATAAGTTAGTGTTTACTCAGCTTGGAAAAGGTGGCTTGTGGGTATTGTCGTTATCTCAACCTGAACAGGTGAAAGAGCTGATAAGTGATAGTCATTTTGGTGAAGGCTATAATTGGGCGACTAATGATAAGGGCGTGTATTTCAGGCAAAACCGCCAAGGTTATCAGCTGGTTAATTTTTGGCGTTTTAACACAGGATTGATTACGCCTATTTTAAAACTTCCTTCAGGCAGTATTCCGCGCTCTGGTGCAATGACTTATATCGCTAATCGTAATAGTTTGCTGATGACTTTATCGCAAAACTATAAACGTGATGTGATAAAGCTCCAGCACAAGCTGCTGTATTAGAATGCTTGTGCTGGAGCTTCTGTACTCGGTCTTCTGTTTTAGTGCTGATGCAGCATAAGCTGCTTTAGTTAGCTGGATAGAATGAGCCAAGCACCGCTTCTCTAGATGCTCCGGTCACTGCTGGTAGGTTGCCAGGCAAACCTAAGTGATGGCGCATTGCAAGCCAAGCAAATGCAATGCCCTCAACCCATTGTGGATCCATGCCAAGCTCAGAAGTGGTCACCACTTTATAATTTGGCAGTAGCTTGCGTAGCCTATGCATTAATTCTTTGTTGTATGCACCACCGCCACAAACATACATCTCGCCATTGTCTGATAGCTTAAGTGCATCATTGGCAATACTGTAGCAAGTCAAATCCAATAAGGTGGACTGAATATCTGCTTCATTGAGATAACCGTATTCTGACAATTGCTGCTCAGCCCAAGCTTGGTTAAATAGCTCTCGGCCAGTGCTTTTAGGTGCTGCTAGGGCAAAGTACGGGTGCGATAATAAATGTTGTAGCATTTTTTGATCTGTTGTGCCGGATTTTGCCCATTCACCATCTTTATCAAACGCTTGCCCGAGTTGATGCTGGATCCATGCATCACTTAAGCCGTTACCCGGCCCTGTATCAAAACCGGTTACAGCTTCGCTATTACCCGGTAGATAAGTGATATTGGCTATTCCGCCAATATTTAAGATGATCCGTTGATGGTTGGGGTTGGCAAAAACATGTTGATGAAACGCAGGTACCAAAGGTGCGCCTTGGCCGCCAAGGGCAACATCTTTGCGTCTAAAGTCGGCAATTACGTTGATCCCGGTTTCTACCGCTATGGTATTAGGGTCACCAATTTGCAGAGTAAAGCCCATCTCAAGGTTTGGCATATGACGCACTGTTTGGCCGTGGCTGCCAATCGCGATGACCTGAGATTTATCGACATTAGCCTTTGCAAGCAATGTATTGGTGGCTTTGCCAAATAAAATGCCCATGCTTCTATCTAAATGACCTAGGCGATTAATTTCATCGTTACCCGGTAGACAAAGCTTTTGTAGGCTTGCAAGTAATGCTTTAGGTAATGCTTCTGTATGGGATGCAACAAGTGTCGGTGTATCACCGTTAAAGCTGACTAATACGGCATCAACACCATCCATGCTGGTGCCAGACATCAAGCCAACGTAATAACTGTTTTGCATAGTATCAGACCTATTAAGTGAGTCTTGTCATGGATAAAAGATGAGTAAGATTAGCTAAGAGCTTGCAGCGCTAATGCGCTGCAATTTGTACCTGCTTGTGGTGTGCTAATTCAGCCATCATTGTCTTACTGAGCTGAGCAAACTGGGCTTTTTCTTTCTTCGCAATTGGATCAGACTTTGGCAGTTTTATGGTGCGTGGGTTTCTGTGAACACCATTTACAATGAATTCATAGTGTAAATGCGGTCCGGTTACACGGCCTGTTGAGCCTAACGTACCAATAATTTGCCCCTGTTTAACTGACTGACCGGTTTTGACGTTACGTTTAGTTAGGTGCAAATATTTGGTTGTATAGGTGTCGTTGTGCTTAATAAACACATAGTTACCGTTATATTGGTTATAGCTTGATTTAATGACTCGGCCATTACCAGCGGCTTTAATTGGCGTACCAACAGCTGCCACATAGTCTACACCTCTATGGGCTCTAACTTGGCCTGTAACAGGGTGTAAACGACGTGGGTTGAAGCTTGAGCTGACATATTTAAAGTCGACTGGCGAGCGTAAAAAGGCTTTACGCATGCTGCGGCCATCTTCTGAATAATAAGTGCCGTCTTTGTAGCGTACAGCAGTATAACGGTCGCCTTGGTTAATAAACTCAGCTGCGAGAATATTACCGTTTTTTAGAAACTCACCATCGGCAAACTCTTCTTCAAAGATCATTGAAAATTGATCGCCTTTACGCAAATCTAAGGCAAAATCGACATCCCAGCCAAAAATGGTGGCCAGCTGCATGATTTGATTCGGCGTAAGCCCGGCATTTACACCAGCATTCCAAAAGTTATTTTCAATGGTAGCGCTGGCAAATTTTGAACGTGCCTCAACGGTTTTCTTAACGATTGACTCTTTATAGCCATCAGCGCCGTTATCAACAATAAGCGTGGTGATTTTATCGAGGTGATACCTTAGCTGGACGAGTTTGCCCTGTTCATTTTTGGCGATAACTAAGTTATCCCCTGGCATGATTTTAAGTAGGTTCTTCTTCGCTTTAGGTAGCTGAGTGACGTCATAAACATCTTTTGCTGTTAATCCAGCGCGCTCAAATAGTGCAGCTAACGTATCGCCGCTTTTTACCTGAAAACGTTTTTCGTTAAGCTTGGGCGCTGGTGGCTGAGCTTCAACTTTTTCTTCTGTGGCGGTAACACTCTCTTTAGCTGCGCTTGGCACGAGTGGCTGCTTGCGATTACGCTCTGCGGGTGTTGATTCACTTAATGTTGCTGATGGGGGAGTCGGCTCTCTAAAAGCTAATGGCACACTGTAACGTGTATTAACGTCATATTCGCCATTTGATGAAGGGGTTTGTTTTGATGCCTGCACATCTTCTGATGGCATAAAGATAATAATTAACGTGACAAAAACTAAACCGCATAAGAGCATTTGATGTAATTTTGGCAGTAATTTAAATAAAGTTATAACCTTTCCCATTGACCTTGATACCAAATTAACTCTTTCTTAGTGATCCCTTTAGTGTACACACTTTCATTTGTGCTTGCTAACAAGTAACATGAGTGCCCATATTTTTTTGATTAGGCTCCCAGGAGTAAGCGCCAATATGGCTGATTTAGAGCAAGCATTAGCAGAAATAAAACGTGGCACCGACGAGATATTACTCGAGGCGGACTTGCTGGAGAAGTTGAAAGAAGGTCGCCCGTTAAAAATTAAACTCGGCGCTGACCCAACCGCTCCTGATATTCACCTTGGTCATACTGTGATTTTGAACAAGATGCGTACCTTCCAAGAGCTAGGTCATGAAGTGATCTTCTTGATTGGTGACTTCACTGGTATGGTCGGTGACCCAAGTGGTAAAAACAGCACGCGTCCACCATTGACTCGTGAACAGGTTTTAGCAAACGCTGAAACTTATAAAGAGCAAGTGTTTAAAATTTTAGACCCAGCTAAAACGCGTATCGAGTTTAACTCTACTTGGTTAGAGCCATTAGGCGCTGCTGGTATGATCCGTCTTGCATCACAGCAAACGGTTGCGCGTATGATGGAACGTGACGACTTTAAAAAGCGTTATGGTTCAGGTCAGGCAATTGCTATCCATGAATTTATGTACCCATTACTGCAAGGTTATGACTCAGTAGCACTGGAGTCTGATGTTGAGTTAGGTGGTACAGATCAGAAGTTCAACCTATTAATGGGCCGTGAATTACAAAAGTCTGCAGGCCAAAAGCCGCAAACAGTAATCATGATGCCATTGCTTGAAGGCTTAGATGGCGTTAAGAAGATGTCTAAGTCTGCACACAACTATATTGGTGTGAGCGAGCCTGCTGGCGAAATGTTCGGTAAAATCATGTCTATCTCGGACGTGTTGATGTGGCGTTACTTTGAGCTACTATCTTTCCGTCCATTGAGCGAAATTGAGCAGTTTAAAGCTGACGTTGAAGCGGGTGCTAACCCACGTGATGTTAAAATTGCACTAGCAAAAGAGATCATCGCACGTTTCCACGATGAAGCTGCTGCAGAAGCTGCGCATCAAGAGTTTATTAGTCGCTTCCAAAAAGGCAATATCCCTGACGATATCCAAGAGTTAGAGATTGCTGCTGGCGAAGGTATTGCGATTGCAAACTTGCTAAAAGAAGCAGGACTTGTGAGCTCGACATCTGATGCAATGCGTATGATTAAGCAAGGCGCGGCTAAGATTGATGGCGATAAGATTGAAGACACTCGTCTACAATTGACTGCGGGTACTTCGGCAGTATTCCAAGTGGGTAAGCGTAAGTTCGCAAAAATCACTTTGGTTTAATTTACCTAGAAGCTAGCAATAACCTGCTAGCTTTGCCATTGACTACAACATGCTTGTTAGTGGCTAATTGAACAACGGTCAGTACTAAAATGCTGGCCGTTTTTGCATTTCCAAGTCAACCTAGCCCCATCTAACTTCCAGTTATTTTGTTGCTTTTGCAGCGAAAGTATTAATAGCATCTTTGGATGTTCTGCATCAGCAGCACTTACATTATAAGTCAGCACCTTACCTTGAAATTGTTTTATTTTGGCGACTTTAAAGTTAGCGCCAGCATAATGGGCTGAAATCGTTTCTGGTTGTTTGCTCCAGCCTCTGTGCTGCAGCTGCGCTTGTTTCAGTTGTTGATTAAAGGTATTGATGGGCTGATCAGCAAAAGACACCACGATAGGCTGCTCAATTGCAAATACTGAGTTACAAACTAGTGGGGATAACAGCAAAATGGTGCGGATAACATTGAGCACTCTCATAACAACCTACAGCTTACAAAGTTCCTACTACTTTGACAGATGAATACTAAAAAGTTTCCTGCGCTGAGGTTGAAATGTGATCTATTGCTAATTGCTATTCACGTTTTACGACATGGATTGGCTATTGTACTGCTAGCTGATCGGCCATGGTTTGGTAGTCCATCAAGTCTTGATGTTCTTTGATACGCTCATGGGTCATATCTAACTTAAGTGTTGTCACACCCGGGATCGCGATATCAATAATGCGTCCAGGCTTGCCAAACAGTTCACCTGGACCTTTGTAACGATAATTTCCGATTAGCACGACTAGAGAGCCTGAGTTAAACATGTGCTCAATATTAAAGTTGTATTCCAGCACACCGCGGTGAGCACGCTTTAAAAACTGTAGGATATGGCGTTTGCCAATGTATTTACGTCCAGCTGTTCTATCGTTAAAAATACTTTCACGATTATAAAAGTGGCTCAAGCCTGAGTAATCTTGATGAGTGAGCGCTTGAATATATTTTATCGCAAGTTGCTGCTCTTTTGGCATATCGCCAATGTTAGCAAAAGCCGGAAAGCTGAAAAGCAAAAACAGTAAACTAAAAAGTCCTAATCTCATTATCGCGGTGTCTTTAAATCAAAAGCTGGTAGGGAAAGGTGCCAACGAATTGCAGCTAATCTAATCACGAGAGCGGTAGTCATTGCAAATAATAAGGCAAACATATCGGCAGCGCCCCAATAGAGGCTAATGGTGTAGGATATTCCACCGACAATGGATGCGGTTGCATAGATCTCGGTTCGAAGCACCATAGGTACTTGCTGGCAAAGCAGATCTCGAATAATACCACCACCAACGCCGGTAATTAATCCCATCACTACCGCAGTCATACCATCTAAACCGACGCTTAAAGCTTTTTCTGCACCAATAACGGTAAAAAGTGCCAAACCTAAGGCATCGGCAACAGGCAGAATATAACGTGGTACACGCTTAGGTTTACGCACAAAAATAAAGGTGACTATAACGGTGGCCAAAATTACCGTTATATAGTTGGGATCTTGGATCCAAAAAACCGGTGTTGTACCGAGCAACGCATCGCGAATACTGCCGCCGCCAATTGCGGTAACTGAAGCCAGTACCAATACGCCAAATGGATCCATTTTATGACGACCAGCGGCAAGCGCCCCCGAAAGAGCGAATACGGCGGTACCACATAAGTCAAAAAAATAGATCCAGTCGATCATTTATCCATCTCTTCAAGATGGATGTTTAGTGCATCAACTGAAATACGAATTTCGATAACAGAAAGCAGTAGTGAATAAAGTAGTAGCAGTAAGCTACAACCAAAAATAAACGAACCAGTTTTATTAAAACCAATATAGATAAAAATCATACATAGCACACATAAAGCAAAGCTTAATACGCCAGATTCTTGCATGCGCCGAATGATACTGATGCGTTGGCGAAGATTTTTTAATTGGTCAGTATGGATTGGTTTGCCGTCAGCGCTGAGATTGCGAATGAGCGCTGCTAACGAAAAGAAACGGTTGGTATAGGCTAATAGCAACAATGAAATTGCTGGGAAGAGTAACGCAGGTGTTGTTAGCGAAACATGAATATTATCGAACAAAGGAATCAGCCTTAAAACGAGATAACATAGTGTGTAAGGAATGATACCAATGCCAACAATTTATACAAGATGGTGACATTCTACTGAGCAAATAAGCGCCGAGAATTAAGCAAACTTAACTAATATTCACAATAATGATAAGCAAAACTTTGGATTAACCGATATTGCTCACAGTACGGGTCCACTTTTAACCAGGGTAGTTTTTAACTTGGCTCTAGTTTAAAGCGATTGGTTTAAAGGAATTAGCTTTAAATGGAATTAGACATGAAGCGAATAGGCGTAGCGCTACTCGTTTTGAACGTTAGCCTTGCAGAATGCGCAGCGCAGCCCAAATTCCTGGTAAAACGATAATTGCGAGCGCCCATAAGCTAAAAGCAATTGAATTAAGCTTTACTGCACTTTTAACATCATCTTCGTTAGGGTGACGACCGTAGCAAACCTTAGGCATATCGACTCTAACATTGTTAAATTTAACCGGTCCACCCAGTTCAATGTTAAGCGCACAAGCTACCACTGCAGATGTTTGGTACTCATTCATCGGCACACCGTTAACCTTGGGGTTAAATAAGGTAGCCAAGCTTTGCGGACCACCTTGAATGGCTAGGCTGAGTGTCCACAGTTTTGCAGGAATAAAGTGAATCAGGGTACTTAAGGCGTAAACCGGCATGCCAAAGTAACGGTACTGCGGATTATAGATTGGCCAGCAAAACTCAAGTTGTTTTAGCATCCTCGCCACAATGAGCAAAGGCACACCGCCAACGGTGTAAAACAAAATTGCAGAAACAGTGCCGTAAATTGAGGTAGTTGATAGTCGTTCAATAGTCGCTTTACATAAGCCAACGTTTGAGAGCGATTGGGTACTGCGATTAAGCCAAGGCTCTAATAAACTGCGAGCGCGCACTTTGTTATCACGTTTAATTGATATAACCACTTCATTGGCAATATAGCGAAAGTGATCATCTTGCAGGCAAAGGTAAATCGTGACAGCTTCAAAAAACCACGGAAACTCTGCAAGTTCGATAAAAAAGCTAATCACAGCCCAAAAAGGAACAATTAACAGCAACATAGCCAATGTGCCAGCAATTAACTGCTGTGAATTAGCGCGGCCAGTGTGATTGACTTTTAAGCTGAGGTTTTTGGCCACTTGAGATAGCCACTCAAGTGGTTGCAGACTGCGTGGCAATGGCGCAATACGTGCCAGTAAAATAGACACTAAAAGCACTAAGGCTCCAGTGTAAAGCTGACTATCTTGAGAGAAGATTTTAGTAAACTCTGGAACCATATTGCCGCGCTATCCTTGTACTATCTACTTTTTAACGACTAAAGCAGTATTGCTTAAAGCTGTTCAAGTAGAGCGATAACCATCAATGCTGAGTGGTGACCCGCTTTAACAATGTACTCGTCGAAATCAACTGGTGAGTCGTTGTTAGCATTGTCAGACAGTGAACGGATAACCACAAACGGTACGTTAAACTGGTGACATACTTGTGCAATAGCAGCCCCTTCCATTTCACATGCTGCCATAGTTGGGAAGTTTTCAAGCATGGTCTTAGTGCGTACAGGATCGCAAATAAAGCTATCGCCAGTACAGATAAGGCCTTCAATGGTTTTTACTTCACCAAGGCTCGCTACAGCTTTTTGTGCTGCAGCAACTAATTTGGCATCAGGAATAAACGCTGCTGGCTGCTGCGCCATTTGGCCAATTTCATAACCAAAAGCTGTCACGTCAACATCGTGGTGGCGTACTTCAGATGAAATAACGATATCGCCAATAGCTAGGTCGTTAACAAACCCGCCTGCAGAGCCTGTGTTAATGATGGCATCTGGAGCATACTTTTCGATAAGCAGTGTCGTTGCGATACTTGCAGTAACTTTACCGATACCAGAGCGAGTAACAATAACGTCTTTACCTGCTAATTGACCAGCAACAAACTCGATACCAGCGATGGTAGTAGAGCTTGGGTTTGTCATTGACGCAACTAAATGCGCAACTTCTGGCTCCATAGCGCCAATAATACCGATTTTCATGAAATGACCTTTTTAACAACCTAAATGAATATGGGCGCTAATATACCACGGCGTTTAGCGTTAGTGAAAAAGGCTTATAGATAAGATGAGAAGTTGGGCATTTGTATCCTATTCTAAAGAAATTAAACACGGTGAATATTAAGGGCGTTATACCAATGCCGTTTATTGAGCGAACGCAAAAAACTGTTACTCGGTCCATACTGCAAGTTTACCGATAAGGCTTAGCTTTTTGTAACGAGTTTGCTTGGGGAGCTGTTATTCTCAACACTTAGTCTTTTCGATACATAGCTTTTAATAAAGAGTCATCAATGCAAAATCAAATCAAACAGAAAATTGGTAGTATTGCTTTAGTTGTTGAAAATTATGACGATGCAATCGCTTTTTATACTCAAAAATTACGCTTTGAACTAATTGAAGATACCGATTTAGGTGATGGTAAGCGTTGGGTACTGATCTCTCCACCTAATGGCAATGGCACAAACTTACTGTTGGCGCAGGCAAGTAGTGCAGAACAAACACTTGCTGTAGGCAATCAAACCGGTGGCAGGGTGTTTTTATTTTTACACACCAATGACTTTTGGCGCGACTATGAGGATATGCAGTTGCGAGGTGTTGAGTTTGCTGAAAAGCCAAGAGTAGAGGAGTACGGTACAGTTGCAGTCTTTAGCGATCTCTATGGTACTAAATGGGATTTACTGCAGTTAAACTAATGCTAAATTAAGGATGATTTTAATAAGGAAAGATATGCAGATTAAATTGGGTGAGCTTGAGCATCCACAGGTATTGTCATTACTTGCTGAGCACCATCAAGACATGGCACAACATTCACCACCAGAAAGCGTACATGCACTAGATGTCTCTGGTCTTGCGGCCGAGGGCGTCACTTTTTGGAGCTTGTGGATTGAAGAACTGCATCAAGAAAATGCGCAAGCTATGCAACTTGCTGGGTGTGGAGCATTAAAGCAGCTCGATTTGACTCATGGTGAAATAAAATCGATGCGCACCGCTAGCCTCTATTTGCGTCAAGGCGTGGCACAAGCATTGTTAGCTCATATTATTGCCGAGGCGAAGCAACGCGGTTACACAAAGCTAAGTTTAGAAACTGGCTCGATGGCTGCATTTTTACCTGCTAAAAAACTATATCAGCGATTTGGTTTTAAGGAGTGTGCTCCTTTTGCTGATTATCAACTTGATCCTTACAGTGCCTTTATGACGTTAGATTTATTCTAGTTTATTAGGAGTTATCAATCACTTATTGATAACTGCTAAGCCGGTATTTTGATCGTCAGCCTTTGCGCTAATTTCCTGCCTACTTCAAGCCTCCTCTTCTTTACATACGTAAATTTTTACTTTGCTGTTTGAGCAAAATTATTACCCGTGATAACTTGATTGAGAATTATTCTCATTTAGGTTTTGTTCGTATTGATATGAGCTTTTGAATAGGCATTGTTAATAGCATTGAGCTGTCGCGATTACGCTAGTCGTTATCTTGGCTCAATTAAACATATTGCTCCTTATGATTTAACTGGCGCTATTACCATGTCTTTTAACTCGCACTCTTAATTTAATTTGGTGATGAAATGGAAAACTGGCAACAACTTATGACTTCAGGTAATCAACACTTTAAAGAAGCATCTTGGATGGATGCTCAATATTGTTATCAGCAAGCTGTCGCTATGATTGAAAACCAATGGTCGCATCAAGTAAGTGATAGAGAGTTGTTATTTGCTTGGGTAGCGGGGATGCACAATTTGGCACATTTAAATGAGTGTCAGGATAAAACAGAAGTTGCACTGTATTATTTAAAAAATGCTCACCAAGAGGTGCAAAGCCTATCGAATAATGAGTCAGTAGCAGATGAGGTGCGAAGTTGTGCGTTTCAAAGTTTGAGTTTGACCATCCCGCCATTACTAGAGTTTGCCAAACGTCATCCTATTTGTGATGACTGCATTTCAGCGCTTGAACAAACTGCGGAGCAAATAGGTATGAAACAAACACCGCTGCACTAGCGCTTGGCTTAAAACAGCTCGATTGATGGTTAGAAGATTTAGTGTAGTCAAAGCCTCTATGTAGAGCGGCTTTGATAAAGGATTATTTTCTATTAAAGGAATAGGTATGTTTAAACAATTAATGTTAACCGCGGGTGCGAGTGCTGCGTATGTCAATTCAACAGTCGCTATGGCTCATCCTGGACATGACCACAGTGCAGAGTCGGCAAATTTAATCCATATACTCTGGGCTGCGCCTATTGTTATTGCGGCAGTTTTGGTTGTTAAGCTACTCAAAGCCAAGCAAGCTAAAACTCAGTTGGATAGCAGCAAAGTCAATGAAACTCAATCGACATTCAATCAGCACTAGGAGTCATTATGTTAGCTAAAATCCTCAGTCAAATTGACCGTCGAGCACCATTTGCAACAGTGGCTGCTCATTGTGATATTCCATGTAAGATTTACGATCCGATTACCGCACAGCTTGCGGTGTTGACTATGATACGAATGGTGGACTTACTGGAAGAACTGCCAGCTTTTGAAAGCATGAGTAGTAATCAGCAAGCGCAGTTTATTCGGCTTATTGCTGAAAAAGAGCAGCATGGCCATAAAGTAAAAGACGAGATACGAGTCATTTGGGGCGACTATATAAAGCAACCGCAACTTGATAGCTATCCAGAGCTACATGAATTGGTGCATAGCATCATGTTATTGGCCTCAAAAGCGAAACAGCATATTGATAGGACTATAACGATAGAGCTGTTAGAGAAAGTGAATCGTTTTGCTGAGATTTTTTGGCTTAGCAAAGGAATAGCGGTTTATGTAGCAACTAGCCCTTATCCACCAACTGAAAAGTTGGTTTACCCAAAGCTTGAGTCATAAAGGCTTTATATGTTTGGGATCAGTTTTAATAAAGTCACAGGGGACAGTATGTTCCCTCGACTTAAAAACGGGAATTTTGTACTGCTTACTGAGCATTTTGACAGGCAAAGTCTAAAGGCTGGTGACATGTTGAAGTTATTACATCCACGCTATGGTTACATGGTAAAAACTTTAGTTGGCATTGACCATGGTGGCTGGTTTTGGTTTAAGGGGGAAAATAAGAAAAGTGTGTCGATTAATGATATTGGTCCAATCGCTCCGCAACAGATTAAGAGTAAAGTGATTTTTGTATGTTAATGGCTCGATAAAAATACAGCTCGATAAAATACAGTAAGGTAAAATGATTGGGTAAAAAAAAGCGCCTCTTTCGAAGCGCAATTCACAAGCAACTTTTTACAACCGCTTTATCAGTCTTCTAAGTAATTTAGAATACCCATTGCAGCGTCACGCCCTTCTGCAATCGCGGTTACAACTAAGTCTGAACCTCGTACCATATCACCACCTGCAAACACTTTTGGGTTAGTGGTTTGGAATGGATTATCGGCAACCTTTGGTGCGTTAACTAAACCCCAATCATTGAGTTCGATATTGTAGTCACTGAGCCATTTAGCTGGGCTAGGTTGAAAACCAAATGCAATAATAATGGCGTCAGCATCTAATACTTGCTCGCTACCCGCAATAGGTTGGGGACGGCGACGACCACTTTCGTCAGCTTCGCCTAGCTGAGTTTCGATGCACTCGATACCAACAACTTTGCCGTCTTGGGTTTTAATCTCACTTGGCTGGCGATTAAATAGAAATTCAACGCCTTCTTCACGAGCATTTTGTACTTCACGGCGTGAACCCGGCATGTTTTCTTCATCACGTCGATAAACACAGCTTACTTGAGTTGCGCCTTGACGCACTGCTGTGCGAACGCAATCCATTGCTGTGTCGCCACCGCCAAGCACCACAACGCGCTTACCTTCAAGACTCAGGTATGGATTTTCACTACACTGAGTACCCATAACATTATGAGTATTGCCGATCAGATAAGGCAGAGCTTGATGAACGCCAGTTGCATCTTCACCTGGCAGGTTAGCCTTCATTGCAGTGTAAGTACCCATCCCTAAGAACACGGCATCATACTGTTCAATCAAATCTTTAAAGTCGATATCTTTACCAACGGTGACGCCTAACTTAAATTCAATGCCCATGCCTTCAAGCACGTTACGGCGAATTTGCATCACTTCTTTGTCGAGTTTGAATGACGGAATACCGTAAGTAAGAAGTCCACCTATCTGTACGTTTTTATCAAACACCACAGCATTGACACCGTTACGAGCTAAAATGTCAGCACAGCCGAGACCAGCAGGGCCAGCACCTACGATAGCAACTCGCTCTTTACGCGGCGTGACCTTTGACATATCAGGGCGCCAGCCTTGAGAGATAGCTGTATCGGTAATGTACTTTTCAACATTACCAATGGTGACAGCGCCGAACTCTTCGTTAAGTGTGCAGGCACCTTCACACAATCTGTCTTGTGGACAAACACGGCCGCAGATCTCGGGCAGAGTATTGGTTTCATGCACCAAATCAGCCGCTTCCATAATACGGCCTTGCTTGGCTAATTGAAGCCAATTTGGAATATAGTTGTGCAGTGGACATTTCCACTCACAATATGGATTACCGCAGTCTAAGCAGCGGTCAGCTTGTTCTTTTACCTGTGGCTGGGCAAAAGGCTGGTAAATCTCAATAAACTGAGTTGCACGTTGTTTTGCTGCATGCTTAGTTGGGTCTTTGCGGCCAACTTCTATAAACTGAAAATCATTGCTCATCTTTAATTACCCCGCTCTGACTGCTAGTGCAGGTTCTGATTGTTCTAATTTTAATAGGTCGCTAAGCTCAACATTTTTAGGCTTAACCAGTACAAAGCAATCTATCCAGTTTTCAAAATCGCTTAAGATCATCTTGCCGTGTTCGCTGTTGGTTTCCTTTACGTGTTGCTCTATGAGTCCGCGTAAATGCTGTTGCTGAATAGGCGACTGTACTTTATGAGTGTCAACCATTTCAGTATTGACTCGACGGTTAAAGCGGCTGTATTGATCAAATACATAGGCAAAGCCGCCTGTCATCCCGGCGCCGAAGTTAACTCCGGTTTTACCCAGTACCACGACTATGCCGCCAGTCATATATTCACAACCGTTATCACCTAAGCCTTCAACGACCGCGATTGCGCCAGAGTTACGTACTGCAAAACGCTCACCGGCTTGCCCGGAAGCGAATAGCTTGCCGCCAGAGGCACCATATAAACAGGTATTACCTAAAATGGTTGAGCGCTCTGACTTAAATGGACTACCTAGCTGCGGGTAAACACAGATCTTACCGCCTGACATGCCTTTACCTACGTAGTCGTTGGCATCACCGCATAACATAAGCTCAAGACCGGGAGAGTTCCAAACACCAAAGCTCTGACCTGCACTGCCGTTAAACTTCAGGGTGATTGGCGCTTTAGCACCGTCTCGACCAACATGGGTTGCAATAAAGCCTGATAAGCTTGCTCCAACAGAGCGGTCAGTATTGTTGATGCTGAACATTTCACAAATAGGTACACCAGCAAGTACTGCTTCTTGGCAATCAGCAACCAGACGTTGGTTTAATTGGCCAAGATCTGATGGCGGATTGGTTTCACGCCAAGTGACTGCAGAGGTTGTAGGTACTGTTGGGCGATATAGAATCGGTGCTAAATCCAATGCTTGCTGCTTAGCAGTCTCACCTTCAATAGCCGCTAACCAATCGCTTCGACCTACTAGTTGCTCGAATTCGGTAACACCTAGGTCGGCCATATATTCGCGGATCTCTTGAGCGACAAACTCAAAGTAAGTCATTACACGTTCTGGCAGACCATGATAATGCTCGTTACGCAGTTTCTGGTTTTGGGTTGCAACACCTGTTGCACAGTTATTTAGGTGGCAAATACGTAAGTACTTACAGCCAAGCGCAATCATTGGTACTGTGCCAAAGCCAAAGCTTTCTGCACCCAGTAATGCCGCTTTAATGACGTCTTTACCAGTTTTTAGGCCGCCATCAACTTGCAAACGGATTTTATGACGTAGTCCATTTTCAACCAGCGATTGATGTACTTCAGCAAGGCCGAGTTCCCATGGGCTACCTGCGTACTTAACTGAAGTGATAGGGCTTGCACCAGTACCACCGTCATAACCAGATATGGTGATCATATCGGCATAGGCTTTAGCCACACCTGTGGCAATCGTGCCAACACCTGGTTCTGATACGAGCTTAACTGAAACCAACGCTTTAGGATTAATCTGTTTTAAATCAAAGATAAGCTGAGCTAAATCCTCAATTGAGTAGATATCATGATGCGGCGGTGGTGAAATAAGGGTGACACCAGGGCGAGCATTACGTAGTGCTGCAATTTCAACACTGACTTTATCCCCTGGTAGCTGACCGCCTTCACCTGGTTTTGCCCCTTGGGCTACTTTAATCTGCAGTACTTCGGCATTAACTAAGTAATGTGCGGTTACACCAAAGCGACCTGATGCGATTTGTTTAATCGCAGAGTTGCCTTCGCTATTAAAGCGGCGTGGATCTTCTCCACCTTCACCAGAATTTGAGCGGCCACCTAAGCGGTTCATCGCAACGGCTAGAGCTTCATGTGCTTCAGGGCTCAGTGCGCCAATACTCATTGCTGCGCTGTCAAAGCGAGGATACAAGGTCTTTGCCGTTTCCACTTTGCTTAGGTCAACAGGAGCGAGCTCGCCTTTAACTTCAATTAAGTCACGAAGCGTTGCCACAGGGCGATTATCCACAAGCTCAGTAAAGCGTTTATAACTTGGGTAATCTTGGTCACGTAAACTGGCTTGTAGCGTATTAACTACATCAGGGTTAAAGCAGTGGTATTCACCGCCTTCAACATACTTTAATAGCCCACCTTGTGATAATGGCTGGTGTGCTCTAAAGGCATGTTTATGTAGTAACTGCTGATCTTGCTCAATAAGGTCAAAAGTTGCACCTTGGATACGGCTAATAACACCGTTAAAGCATAACTCGACCACTTCATCGGCTAACCCTACAGCTTCAAATTGTTGACTACAACGGTAAGAGGCAACGGTACTAATGCCCATTTTAGACATGATCTTACGCAGACCTTTGTCGATACCTTGGCGGAAGTTAAGCATTAAATCACGAGTGTTGCTTACGCCATTGCGCTCTGCAAGATCTGAAATGCATTCATAAACCAAGTAAGGGTAAATGGCGGTCGCACCAAACCCTAATAGCACCGCAAAATGGTGTGGATCACGAGCTGAAGCCGTTTCGACAATAATGTTAGTGTCGCAGCGTAGGCTATTGTTCACAAGCACTTGCTGAACAGCACCTACAGCCATTGCCGCTGGAATAACCTGCTTAGACTTTGCTGTTGCACGGTCTGATAACACAAGCAATGTTGTACCTGAGCGCGCTAGACGTTCTGCTTCATCGCAAATACGTTTAACTGCAGCCTCTAAGCCTTCGTTTAGGTCATAGTTTAAATCAACAGTATTAGCGCGATAGTAAGTGCTATCGAGAGCCATTAGTTGGTTAAAGTCGCTAAATAGTAACACTGGCGAGTTAAACATTACTCGGTAGGCATGACCGGTAGTTTCATTAAATAAGTTTTGCTCACGACCTGCACAGGTAGTAAGTGACATTACGTGTTTTTCACGTAATGGGTCGATAGGCGGGTTAGTTACCTGAGCAAACTTTTGACGGAAGTAGTCGTAGATTGTGCGCGACTTTTTCGATAATACTGCCATTGGCGTATCATCGCCCATAGAACCTGTAGCTTCCTCGCCTTTTTGCGCGAGTACCCAAATAACTTGCTCAAGCTCTTCGCGGGAATAGCCAAAGTGTTTTTGATATTGCAGCAGCTGTGCACTATCAAATTCCCGCTTGCCTTGCTCAGTTGGGCCAAACTCTTCAGCTGGTGTTAGTACTTTACTGTGCTTTGCCATCCACTGCTTATAAGGGTGGCGACGTTTTAAGTCATTATCAATCTCAAATGATGAATATAACTGACCATTTAGCGTATCAAGCACTAAAAGCTCACCGGGACCTACACGACCTTTTTCAATGACTTCATCGGCAGCGTAATCCCAAATACCAACCTCTGAAGCCAAGGTTAAGATGCGGTCTTTAGTGATGATATAACGTGATGGGCGCAGACCATTACGGTCAACGGCGCAGGCAGCGTGGCGACCATTGGTCATTACAATACCGGCAGGGCCATCCCACGGCTCCATATGCATGGAGTTAAAATCGTAAAATGCTTTTAGCTCAGGGTCCATTTCTGGATTACTTTGCCATGCTGGTGGAATAAGCAAACGCATAGCTCTATAGAGATCCATGCCGCCAGCGAGTAACATTTCTAACATGTTATCTAGCGATGATGAATCTGAGCCTGTCTCATTCACAAAAGGCGCTGCTTGTTGTAAGTCTGGCAGCAACGGGGCGTGAAATTTATAGGCACGGGCTCTTGCCCATTGACGGTTACAAGTAATGGTGTTGATTTCACCGTTATGGGCTAAATATCTAAACGGTTGCGCCAGCGGCCACTTAGGTGATGTATTAGTTGAGAAGCGCTGGTGGAATAAGCAGATGGCGCTTTGCAAACGGATATCGGCCAAATCACTGTAAAATGCAGGCAGATCTGCTGGCATCATTAAGCCTTTATAAACGATGACCTGACCAGAGAGACTCGCCACATAAAAATCTTTGTCGTGAGTCAGTTGCTGCTCAACGCGGCGTCTTGCCATATATAAGCGGCGCTCAAGATCTTTTTCACGCCAACCAATAGGGGCGTTAATGAGTACTTGAACAATTTGCGGCTGACTTGCCTTACCGATTTCCCCGAGTACATCATTATTAACTGGGACATCACGCCAACCTGCAACACTCAAGGTTTCTTTTTGCAGTTCTTGTTCTAGTAGTTGTTTTGTTTGGGCTGCTAAGATGGCGTCTTGGCTAAGAAAAAGCATTCCCACTGCAAAACGACGACTTAAATGCCAGTCATTTTCTTCAGCGATTGCTTTAAAGAAATTAATCGGTAACTGCATTAACAGTCCGCAGCCATCACCAGTGCGCCCATCTGCTGCTATTCCGCCACGATGTTTCATTCGGTCTAGGCCGTGAATCGCGGTACGTACAATACGGTGGCTAGGCTCACCGTCCATCTGGGCTATTAAGCCAAACCCACAATTGTCCCGCTCGAAACTTGGATGATATAAGCTCATTACTACACTCCCTAACCTCAACTGATACAACTCGGGAGATAAAGCAAAAAATCTCTATAGATATGCACCCGAATCAATCAAATTAACCCTAAGCTGATTAAAGGTCAAACCAAATTATTGCATAAAAAATAACTAAAAAGTGGCGTTTCATACACTTGCAAACACCTCTTTACCTTAACGTAAACTGTAAATTGTTGTGTATAACCTTATGAATAAAAAGAATTTTAAAAATTACATTTAATTCGGTTTGTGAGTTTGTAACAAAAATGTTGATTATACCGGTTTTGCGTAAAGTGATTTTTATTGCATATACAGTGAAATGATAATCACTTTTTATTGTGACTAGTTATGCATAAGTAGATCTTAATGTAGATATGATGCAAGCAGATGACAGTAAAATCTTGGTCCTGATATAGCGAGTCTTTGCGGTTATTTGAGCTAGCGCTAATTAATGTATTGAGGAACTGGTTAAAATAGCGCAAATTTTTAAGCTGGGTAGATAGAAGAGTTGGGACTGGATAGTTACGTTAATACCTTTGGTAGTGTATGCAAGCAAAAATACGGTGAACGGATCCGTAAGTTGACCATTGATGCTAAGTTCACTTGCCCGAACCGTGATGGCACATTAGGTAAGGGCGGTTGCACATATTGCAATGTTGCCTCATTCAGCCATGAGCATAGAACTGAACTGTCTATCCAAGAGCAACTCGCTCAAGGTCGCGAACGTTTATCATCTAAATCATCTAAATATATTGCTTACTTTCAAGCTTATACCAGTACTTATGATGAGTACTTAGTGCTGAAGCAAAAGTACGATGAGGCTATCCAAGATAGTGACATAGTTGGTCTTTGTGTTGGTACTCGCCCTGACTGCGTGCCTGATGAAGTGCTTGAGTTATTAGTCGGTTATCAAAACGATGGCGTAGATGTGTGGCTTGAACTGGGATTACAGTCAGCAAATGATAATACCCTTAAAAAGATCAACCGAGGCCATACGTTTGCTGCGTATGAAGATACGGTAAAACGTGCTCGCCGCTTAGGGATTAAAGTATGTACTCACTTAATTCTAGGTTTGCCTGGTGAAGAACATGCCGATTACCTTGAAACCTTAAATAAGGTACTAGCGGTTGGGGTTGATGGGCTCAAAGTACATCCTTTACACATCGTTGACGGTAGCACTATGGCTAAAGCTTGGCGCAATGGCAAAATGACCTTGTTGGAGCTTGATGCCTATGCTTATAGTGTTGGTGAAATCATTCGTTATACTCCGAAAGAAATTATTTTTCATAGAGTTACCGCTTATGCTAAAAAGCCAATGCTTTTAGGACCAGACTGGTGTGCTTATCGCTGGAACGGCCTAGTGGCGATCGTTGATGATCTTAAAGAAAAAGGTGGTCAGGGCGAGTATTTGAAAAATACCCCTTGATTTGATAGGGGTAATAGTTTGAATAGTAAGATAATATCGCAAATGAAGCTTTATATAGGCAACCTTGGTTGCGCTAAAGTTGTTAAATGGTTAAATTTACGCGAATTTTAACCTCATGTGACACTAGTTGTTGCACCTAAGAATTTAGCGGGTATTATGTGGTAAAATCATCTTTTGTATACACTCGGCAATATTTTGAGAGGTGCCTAAATGGCAACAGCTGAATTAGAATCAATTTTGGATCTTAATACACTGGAGCAATACTGCAGTGCAATTGGTGCTGGCACGCTACTTAAAAGCGTTGTCTTATTTGAACAGTTAATGCCTGAATATATTGGCAACTTAGTTAGTGCTCATGAAGCAAATGACAAAGATACTCTTTGTAGTGAAGCGCACAAGTTCAAAGGTGCAGCAGGTTCAGTTGGTTTAAAACGCATTCAGCAGTTTGCTCAATTATTGCAACACGGCGAAGAAGCTGCTTGGGAACAAGAGCACGGCGTGTGGTTGAACGAAATTGTTGAATACGGTTCAAAAGACCTACAACAGTTGAAAGAATACCTAGAGTCTAAAGCTTAATATAAGCCGACTTTAGAAATAGCGCAGTTTGGACTTATCCGCTGCGCTATTTTTTTATCTGCTGTTCCCTGAAAATGCGGATAGAAACTAATAGTAATCAATATAAACATGCAATTTTGATTCAGTTCACAAACTATCAGTGGTAAATCGCAGTTATGTTAGTGATCTATGATAGAGTTAGATTGAACGATTAGATAAATTCTGTCATTGGTAATCTATTTTATGAAACATCTACCTAGTCTAAAAAATCTGTTTTATCTGGTGAATTTACACCAAGAGCAGAACTTCAACAGAGCGGCCAAGATCTGTCATGTTAGCCAGTCAACTTTATCAAGCGGCATTCAAAACCTTGAAGAGCAGTTAGGACATCAGTTAATAGAGCGCGATCATAAGTCGTTCATCTTCACCGCGATTGGCGAAGAAGTGGTTATGCGCTCGCGCAAACTGCTAACGGATGTTGATGACTTGGTTGAGTTAGTAAAACATCAGGGAGAGCCGATGACGGGTGAGATCCGTTTAGGTTGTATTCCAACGATTGCACCGTTTTTATTGAGTAATGTGGTGCAGCATTGTAAACAGGTATACCCTGATTTAACTTTGTTCTTAAAAGAGGACACCACTGACCGTTTAATCGATGCGTTAGGTAAGGGAGAGCTAGATCTATTACTGCTAGCGCTTCCGGTTGATACCAGTGGCTTTCATAGCATGAAAGTGGGTATTGACCCATTTAAGATGGTAGTTCATAAAGATCTGACTGATGAGATCCATGAGCCTATTGATTATCAAGATTTGCCTGATGAAAGTATCTTTTTGCTACAGGCTGAGCACTGCATTACCGGTCATGCAATCACGGCATGTCAGCTAGGCGAAAGTGAAAAGATTAACCCATTTGCAGCGACCAGCTTGCATACACTAGTACAAATGGTTAATTGCAAATTGGGTACAACCTTTTTGCCGCAAATGGCAATTGATGCAGGCATTTTGAATAACACCGATTTAACTACAATGGCACCACCAGGCGATACACCTTATCGTGATATTGGTTTGGTTTGGCGTCAAACTTCTAGCCGTATTCTAACTTTTAGAACCTTAGGCTTAGAGATCCAGAAGTTGCTTGATCAAGAAGATGAGCGTTAAGCGTTAAAATGCAGTAAAGCCGATAACGGTTATCGGCTACTGTGAACCTTTTGGCGATACGCCAAATACTTCAATTGAATGCTGTTTACCCTTTAACTTAATCGGGCCTAAGCTATTTAGTTGATATTGCGAATCACTATACTCAAGACGTGACTGTAATGAGCCTGAAATCAACATACGTTGACCGAGCGGATTGCACTGATCTTGCAATCTAGCCAATGTGTTTAGCACATCACTAAAGAAACTAATCTCTTGCTTTTGCACACCAACTACAGCCGCTACCACTTGGCCGCAATGAGCCGCAGCTTTAAATTTAGGTACAAAGCCGTACTGCTCTTCAAAATACTGTCTTTGCCAACTTAGCTGCTGGCTAAACTCGTGGTAGATATTAAAGCAACGATCTTCTTTAATACCGTCTTTTAGCGGCCAATGGATAAGCACTGCATCACCCATATAGCGGTAAATTTCCGCTTCGTTATTGGTCACTGTATCTGCCAGTAAGCTAAAGCTATCCTGGATCAGGCGGCTAAAACGGTAATCACCTAAGGATTCAGCATGGGTCGTAGAGGCAACCATATCTAAATATAGGAATAAGCGTTGCTCGTATCTTGGCTTGTGATATTTACCTAACCCTATGTTAAGTAACACTCTTGGGCCAACAAGTAACGCCATCTGCTCGATGAATGCTAGCCCGACACGCACGACAACTAAGTAAACAATCAATGCTTGGAACGAAGGACTGTAAAGAATGTGTGCAGTCAGCATTTGGCGCAAGGTGGTCATATGGTTTTCAATAGCCCACATATTGAGGTATTGAGTAATATAGGCCAGCGTGGTTGCGCCAAGTAATAGGAATAGACCTTTAAAAACAACGGAGAAAACATAAGGTAAACGATTGATTGCGCTAAAGTCTGCAATCAAGTTCGACATCCAATGTAGGCTACCGAAAATTATTCCCATATAAATTGAAAGCGTCGCTAAATCAGCGGAACCAATGGCCCACTGTGGAAGTTCCGGAGTTTGCGCGTATCGAAAGAATACGAAAGCCGCCATGGCCGAAGTCCAAGCGAATATAGCAAAGGTTAATTTCTTCGCCTGTATACGTGCTTTCACTATTAAAGGGGTATCCAAATGCTACTTGTTTTTAGGAGGCGCTAGTTTATAGAAAATCCCCCTACTTTTACCAGTAGTATTTGTGATCTAAGTCAAATGAGTGTGACTTTTGGTACAAAAATAACTCAAAGTAGCTGAGAAAGTATTCTTTGGGTAAATTGTGTCTTCAAATAGAAGCCTCTTGGGTTAGTTTGAGTCAGTTGACCATCTTTGCCAATACTGTCGGTGAGCACCTGACTATTGGCTGCTTTTGGCCTAAGTTGTAAAACTTCGCCATGACGAGCTGTGACTTTGTTAACTTGTCCCATAGAGATAAATTCCATTATCTCCTCCCAGTCTTGTTGCAGTAGGTAACTTTCTTCTGCTGACGGACGCCATAAGATCGGTGAACCTATTTGGCGATGGGCTAGCGGTATATCTCTGTCGCCTTGCACCGGGATCCACAATACTTGTTGTAACTTATGGCAAACTACGCTGTTTTGCCAAGTAAGGCCTTGGATATCTGTTAGTGGAGCAACTGTTACATAAGTGGTTTCAAGTACTTTACCTGTACGACTAACTGGGATTGTTTTTAGCTCTACACCTAAGTGAACAAAATCTTGCTCTGGTTTTGAACCAGCAAGTGCCCCAAGTTCAAGCTCAATTAATTGCCCCACCCAACCTTTATGTCGTTTAAGGTCTTTGGGCATCTCAATTTCGTGATAATTGGCTAATTGGCCTAAAGTTAAGCCTGCCATCGATTCTGCGCGTTGCATTAATTCGTCAATGCTAGCAGGGGAGTTAAGTGCTTTTTTCATATGCTTAATTTTACCCATATAAACACTGATATCAAATGTGTTTAAAAAATGAACTTGTAATTGATGCCTTGGTGATAACTTCTATTATAGTGGCTAAGTTTATGAATTAAGGAGTGATCTTTTTGTTTGCTTTTGAATCAGTAGCAACTATTTGTTAGTTACACCTGTGCTTTCCCTATTTTTCCAACATAGTTATCCACAGATTTATTGGATAAGTCTAAGTAACAGGCCTGCTACTGCAATAAATGTGATCTGTCAATGCAATTAGAGGCGGATTATTTGCTTTTTTTCACTGCTAAATAGTTGCAGTTGTGAATAACCCCTTTTGGTAATTAGCCAAAGTATGGCTTTTAAATTTGCTGATTAAAAAACGAGCTCTTAAGTTGTGCTGTTAAAGTTGGTTTTCTTTGTGCAGTTACAAGCTTTTGTAATGTATAGGTTTAATGTGGTTATTGGCACTAAGGTAAATTTAATAAACCAATACTAAAACGCTAAGTTATTAGACTTTAATTGAGTTTCCAACAGAGATATCCACAGTTTTTGTGGATATCATTGCAAGTTGTCTTGATGTGCTGTTGATAAGGTTGAGCTTAATGGCTTAATTAGCTGATTTTATCCAAAGCCTACCGTGTAACAGATATTTGCCGCCAGACACGCTTTGTGAAACAATCAAAAGATTAATAGTTAATAGTTCGGAGTCCATGTGATTGATAGTGACGGCTTTCGTGCAAATGTGGGCATCATTATCTGTAATCGCTTTGGGCAGGTTATGTGGGCAAGACGATTTGGCCAACATTCCTGGCAATTTCCTCAGGGTGGCGTTGACGATGGAGAGTCAGCAGAAGAAGCCATGTATCGTGAGTTATACGAAGAAGTAGGATTAAAGCCAGAACATGTGCAAATTCTAACATCGACGCGATCATGGTTACGCTATAGGCTACCTAAGCGGTTAATCAGACAAGATAGTAAACCCGTGTGTATCGGGCAAAAACAAAAATGGTTTTTGCTACAATTGAAAAGTCCCGAAAATGCCATAGACCTTAATGCAAGTGGTCATCCTGAATTTGATGATTGGCGTTGGGTGAGTTATTGGTATCCAGTAAGACAGGTTGTTTCTTTTAAAAGAGATGTTTACCGTAAAGTCATGAAAGAGTTCGCATCGACAACTTTACCTTTGCAAGTTAAAGAGTCGAATACAAAAAGACGAGGTATGCGTAGAAACTAAGTAGAGAGGTTTGCGTTAGTGCTTAAAACACTGAGAGATATCACCCAGGCAGTTGCTCAGGCGCGTGATCTTAACTCCGCTCTAGCGCTGCTTGTTACGCAAACCAAACAAGCTATGGCAACTGAGTGTTGCTCTATCTATATAATAGAAGAGCAACAACTTATCCTTTCAGCTACTGATGGCTTGGCGTTGTCAGCAGTTAATTCAACCAGTTTACCTATTACGCAAGGTTTAGTAGGCCTTGTCGCTCAGCGTGAAGAAGCGATTAACCTTGCTGATGCACCGTCTCACCCTAGATTTAAACTTCTGCCTGAAGTCGCTGAAGAAGCTTATAACGCATTTTTAGCTGTCCCTATTGTTTACCAAAAAACCGTAATTGGTGTGTTAGTGGTGCAGCAAGTGCAGGCTCGCCAGTTTAGTGAGGGGGAAGAAGCCTTTTTAATGACGCTAGCTGCGCAACTTGCAGTGGCGATTAAAGGTTTAACCCATAAAGCACGTTTAATTGGTGGTATACAGCAGCGTTATTATTTAGGTAAGCAAGCCTCAAAAGGTATCGCAATTGCCAAGGCCTTAGTGCTAGGTGGTCAGTTATCCTTTGACTTACTTGAATTAAAGGCTAAATCGATAAGTGATGAGGAGCAGCGATTACAAGATGCTATGAGTCGCTGTAAAGATACACTTATTAGTGTGTCGCAGCGTTTTGATCGGGAAAAAGATGAAGAAGCGGCATCAATATTTAAAGCGTTGTTACTATTACTCGATAAAGCCAGCTTAGGCGGCGAGTATATAAAAGAAGTTCGTGCGGGCTGGTGTGCTGAAACGGCTGTTTGTCGGGTGTCTAAGCAGTACATTGAACATTTTAGTGCAATGACTGACCTGTACTTAAAAGAGCGTGCTAGCGATATTCGCGATCTTGGTCAACGTGTACTTAGGCAACTAATTGAACCTAATAAAATATTTCTTGAGCCAGAAACCCCTGTCATTCTTATTGCAAAAGAAGCCAATACCACGTTATTGGCTGAATTCCCAAGACAAAAGCTCGCTGGCATAGTTACCGAGTTTGGAGGGGTAAACTCCCATGCAGCTATTCTTGCTCGAGCCATGGGTGTACCAGCCATAATTGGTGTAGATGGTATTCTTAGCGCCAATATTGAAAACTCGCAGATCATTATTAATGCTAATCGCGGCCAAGTGATTATCGAGCCCTCAGCGTTAGTCTTGTCTGAATATCAAAGTCTATTGGCGGCGCAAGAGGAGCAACAAAGGCAATATGCCGCCGAGCTTGCACTGCAAACCATTACTTTAGATCAAAAACGTATCTATCTTTATATCAATAGCGGCTTATTAAGTAGTGTTGATTCTGAGACTGGCAGCGACTCTGATGGTATTGGCCTTTATCGCACTGAGATCCTGTTTATGCTTAAACAGTGTTTCCCCGGTGAAGTAGAGCAGTTAGAAATATATCGTAAAGTTTTAAAAGCTGCGGGTAATAAGCCCGTGGTGATGCGTACCCTCGATGTGGGCGGTGATAAGCCGCTAGATTACTTCCCAATTGTTGAAGATAACCCTTTTCTCGGTTGGCGTGGAATTAGACTGTCTTTAGATCATCCTGAGCTATTCTTGATCCAATTAAGAGCCATGCTGCAGGCTGCTATTGATACGGAGCAGCTACATATTTTGTTGCCTATGGTAAGTAATCTAGAAGAAATCGATTTATCGTTGATTTATCTAGAGCAAGCCTGTCAGGAGTTAACCTCTGAGCTGGACAAAATTGTGACCATGCCAAAAGTTGGCATTATGCTCGAGGTACCAGTCTTATTGTATCAACTTGATGAAGTGGCGCAGCGGGTTGATTTTGTGTCTGTGGGCTCAAACGATTTAACTCAGTATCTTTTAGCGGTAGATCGCAATAATCCGAGTGTTAGTTCGCTATTCGATAGTTTGCATCCCGGGGTATTAAGAGCCTTAAAATTTGCAGTAGAACGCTGCAGCGAACATCAGTTACCGATTAGTGTTTGTGGTGAGCTGGCGGGTGAGCCGATTGGAGCAATCTTGTTAATTGCGATGGGATACGACCAGCTTAGTATGAACCAAGCAAGCCTTGCGCGGGTTAACTATCTATTAAGGCGCGTATCACAAAAAGAGTTACAACAACTGCTTCAGCAAGTACTTAAGCTAAGTAGTGGTGAAGAGGTGCGCTCATTTGTTACTGATTATTGTGAGCAAAAAGGCTTGCTGAGCGTAATTAGCTAATGCTTACATACAAGTTAATGCTTCAAACCTTCACTAACTCGATATTGGTGTGAATAGCTAATTTTAGTGCCATATCTTCTAGTCTCATATTTTGTTTAGCAATTAACTTCCCCTGTTATCTAGCGCAGGAGTCCTTTAAACTAAGCCGATAATAAAGATTATAAGGTAGTGCTTGTGGAAAGCTGGCTATATATATTGTGTATCTGCTTGATATTAGGCGCTGCTATCGGTTTTATGGCGGGATTATTAGGAATTGGTGGAGGCTTAATCGCCGTTCCTGCACTGCTGCATATTTTACCTCAGGTTGGTGTGTCTGCCGAAAAAATTCCCCATGTCGCAATTGCAACCTCACTCGCAGCAATTATATTAACTTCACTATCTTCCGCTAGAGCCCATCATAAAAGGGCAAATATCCCTTGGCCTTTATTTAAGTCCATGTTGCCAGGCTTTGTGCTTGGCGCGCTATGCTCTGGTTATATTTCTGAAATGATTGCCGCTAAATCTCTGCAGCAAATCTTCGCGGTTTTTGTTATTTTAATGGCCGCGCAAATGGCCTTTCCGTTTAAGGCTCAATCTAACCGAGACATGCCTTCTGCTGCCCATTTATTTATTGCAGCCACTGTTATTGCGGTTATTGCCGCATTAATGGGAATTGGCGGTGGCGTGCTGTTGGTACCATTTTTAACTTGGTGTGGCTTGCAAATGCGTTTTGCGGTGGGCTTTTCTGCCGCCACGGGTCTGTTAATCGCACTGTTTGGAAGTATTGGTTATACCCTTGCCGGCTGGGATGCCGCTGGGCTGCCAGATTGGACTTTAGGTTATATATATTTGCCAGCGTTAGTCGGTATTGTATCAACATCAATGTTGATGGCACCTATAGGAGCTAAGGCCGCGACGACATTACCAACAGCTAAGCTTAAAAAAATCTTCGCACTATTTCTTACGCTTGTAGGCTTGAAGCTGGTATTTGCATAATGTTTTGCCAACTTTGATTGGTAGAGCGCAATCATTTTTTACTGGGCGCGGCTCAGTGACACTTTTTATAGGTAGATAATCATGAAACAGTATTTAGATCTTTGTCAGAGAATTATTGATGAAGGAACTTGGGTTGAAAATAGCCGCACAGGTAAGCGTTGTCTTACCGTTATCAATGCTGATCTGGTTTATCATGTCGATAAAAATCAATTCCCACTAATTACTACTCGCAAGAGTTTTTATAAAGCCGCCATTGCTGAGTTGCTAGGTTACATTCGCGGCTATGACAACGCTGCTGATTTTAGAAAGATCGGTTGTAATACTTGGAATGCTAACGCCAACGATAATGAAGCTTGGCTGAACAATCCACACCGTAAAGGTGAAGATGACATGGGTCGTGTCTATGGTGTTCAGGGACGTGCATGGAGCAAACCAGATGGCGGCTGCATTGACCAGCTGCGCAAAATTGTTGATGACTTATCGAAAGGTATTGATGATCGTGGTGAGATTTTAAGTTTCTATAACCCTGGTGAGTTTCATATGGGCTGTTTGCGACCATGTATGCATACCCACAACTTCTCATTAGTTGGTGATACTTTGCACCTAACCAGCTTCCAACGTTCTTGTGATGTGCCTTTGGGGCTTAACTTTAATCAGGTTCAGGTATTTACTTTGCTGGCATTAATGGCGCAGATCACAGGTTTGAAAGCGGGCACTGCTTTTCACAAAATTGTTAATGCACATATTTATGAAGATCAGCTGGAGTTGATGCAAAACGTTCAGTTAACTAGAGAACCTTTTGCTTCACCAAAATTAGTCATTAATCCAAATATTAAGTCTCTTGAAGACCTAGAAACGTGGGTCACGATGGATGACTTTGATGTGGTGGGTTATGAGCACCATGAGGCGATTAGTTATCCATTTTCGGTGTAGTTTTCCAAGCTGAACCTTCTGATAAACTCGCTTAACGGCGAGTTTTTCACTTTAACAAATCATCAACGCTATCTAGAGTGATTTGTCATGCCGTGGTTATTCCATACAAACCTTTCTGCTGAAAATTAGTCTATATCTTAGTGGTTTAAGCTTGAGTTAAGCCTGATTTAAGTCTTTGTTAGCTGTAATTTTGAGCAATTGCTCGATATTTTCGAGTCGTCAAAAGATTGTTTTATGAATTGATATTTTGTGTGAAAAGCAGGCGAATAATATAGACCACCGTTTTACTTCCCAAAAAAGTGTGATCTCCAACACTTTATTGCTATTGTGGATTTATAAAGCGTGATTATTCTACTGATGTTTGATATTTATTCATACTAGGACTAAATTCAATACTTCGGTTATTCCGAGGTTTATAGCTGACGCAAACGATTATTCAGGTTAATTGTATTCAGCTACACTCGAAGTATTGAGATTTTATGGAGTGTATTAATGGAACGGGCAATTAGAAACTTTCTAAGCCAAGAATCGGCAGGTGGCATCTTATTGATGATCTCTGTCGTGATCGCAATGATTTTTGCAAACTCACCTTTATCGGGTATGTACCAAGGATTTCTAGAAACAGAAATGCAAGTACGTGTCGGTAGCTTAGATATTGATAAAACCTTAATCCATTGGATTAACGACGGCTTGATGGCAATCTTCTTTATGCTCATTGGCCTAGAAGTTAAGCGTGAATTGTTAGAAGGTGCATTATCGAGCCGTGCTCAGGCATCTTTACCAACATTTGCTGCAATTGGCGGTATGGTTTTCCCTGCTGCGGTTTATTTGGCATTTAACTATTCAGACCCAATTACCCAAGTTGGCTGGGCTATTCCAGCTGCTACCGATATTGCGTTTGCACTGGGTATTATGGCGTTGTTGGGTAGCCGAGTACCGGTTGCACTAAAAGTGTTCTTGTTAGCGCTAGCAATTATTGATGATCTTGGTGTTGTTGTGATTATCGCACTTTTCTACAGTACCGATCTTTCAACGATTAGTTTGATTGTTGCGGCCGTTGCAATTTTAGGTTTGATAGGCCTGAACTTAAAAGGAGTGACCGCGTTAGGACCATACGGTGTAGTGGGTCTTATCTTGTGGATAGCAGTACTTAAGTCTGGTGTGCATGCAACGCTAGCAGGTGTGATTATCGCATTCTGTATTCCACTTAGGGCAAAAGATGGTTCATCACCATCTGAGAGCTTAGAGCATAGCTTACACCCATGGAGTACATTTATTATTTTGCCTATCTTTGCTTTTGCAAACGCAGGTGTTGATTTAAGTGGCATGAGTCTGAGTTCACTATTGTCACCAGTACCTATGGGTATTGCACTTGGGCTACTACTAGGTAAGCCACTCGGTATTATGCTGTTTAGCTTCATCGCAGTGAAACTAAAGCTAGCTGTATTGCCTGATGGCATGGGCTGGAGACATATCACCCCAGTCGCAGTGATGTGTGGTATCGGTTTTACTATGTCAATGTTCATCTCGTCACTTGCCTTTACTGGTGAAAGTCAGATGTATGGCGACTACGCAAGATTAGGGATTTTATTAGGCTCACTAGCATCGGCAACCATAGGTTATTTCTGGTTATCTAAGGTGCTACCTGAGAAAGGAGAGAAAGCATGAGAATAGGATTATTAGCATTAGTTGTTGGTCTAGGCTTTACCTCTATGGCCTCCGCAAAGCAAATTGAACTCTGTAATCAAGACATCAACAGTATCGAATGCCAAAACTATCTCGAAGGCGTTGTTGATGGTGCGCTAATGTATAAAGGTGCAGCTGTTGGTCAACGATTAGAAAGCGATGGCTATGAGTCTCGCGCTCTTAAGTATCGCGGCGGTAAGCGTTTTCAAGAAGCCAACAGAACTTTTTGCCAAGATAATTTACCCAACAGAGGTGCATTAGTCGCTGGGTTGGCAGAAGCTTTTTCTGCGAACGAAATCAAAACTACAGATGACTTAACTACTGCAATGTCGGGTTTATTAGACTGTCAGCGTCTTAAGTAAGATTAAGTAGATTAATGAGGCAACTATTTAAGTTGCCTCTTTTTTTGTTTATAAAACAGTAGTGTTTACTATGGCTAACCTTAACTATAACCATCTTTATTACTTTTGGATGATCCAAAAGAAAGGCACTGTTGCTAAAGCAGCTGAAGCTCTATGTTTGACTCCGCAAACGGTAACCGGGCAGATCCGTGTACTCGAATCGAGTTTAAAAGGCAGTTTATTTAAGCGTGTGGGTCGTTCGCTTGAGCCTACGGAGCTTGGGGAATTAGTGTTTCGCTACGCCGATAAAATGTTCAGTTTGAGCTATGAAATGCTCGATTTACTTAACTATCAAAAAGATGAAAATATCTTATTTGAGGTTGGGATTGCAGCAGCCTTATCAAAAGCATTAACCAGCCGAGTGTTACTCACTGTAGTGCCTAGTGATGGCTCAATGCACCTTGCCTGTTACGAGTCGACTCACGAAGACTTAATGACTCGCTTACGTGAACATAAACTCGATATGATTTTGTCTGATTGTGCTGGTGAGAGTCTTAAGTATCCGGAGATTTTGTCAAAACAGTTAGGCGAATCGGGAATTGCGTTCTTCTCGGCAGAAACTTATTCAAAGCCATTTCCACAATGCTTAGAGCAGGGCAAGTTATTGATCCCCGGCAGACGTAGTTCTTTAGGGCAGCAATTAGCTCGCTGGTTTGATGAAAAAGCGTTGAATGTGAGTATTCTGGGTGAGTTTGATGATGCAGCGATGATGAAGTCTTTTGGTTTCTTCAAACAAGGTATTTTTGTTGCGCCATCAATCTATAAGCAAGATATTTTGGCTCACGGTATGATGTTGTTAGGAGAAACCTCTGAGGTGAAAGAGGTTTATCATGTGATGTTTGCTGAAAGAATGATTCAGCATCCGGCAGTAAAACGCCTATTAGAGACTGACTTTAGCGAGCTTTTTGCCGGGAATGATTTAACGGTGCAGCAGTTGTAAGCTTAAACTTCGGGTTAAGTTTTGCTAATTTTAAGCGCTGAGCTTATCAATATCGACATAAAGACTGAGCAACTGATACACTAAGCCGACTATAATAAAGTATAAATTTGGAGCGTTCACAGTGTCCCAATCAACAGTGTCTGAATCAAGCCAAGAACCGATGAAGTTACCAAGAGTTAAGTGGGCGTGCCGCAGAGGTATGCTTGAGTTAGACGTATTGTTCCAACCTTTTGTTGAAGAGCAATATGAGTCGATGTCGATAAAAGATAAAGCGACATTTGTAAGCTTACTTGAGTGCGAAGATCCTGAGTTATTTGCTTGGTTTATGGGGCATGAAGTTTGTGAAAATCCTGACTTTGCTGAAATGATTATCCGAGTTCGTGGACGTCCAGCAGCATAGTTTCGACGTTAAATCCTCCCATGGTCAGCGATTATCGCTGGCCATCATTAGTGCGATATGTTTAAGCTCATTTATTGTTTGGCCCTACCTAGAAAACTCTGTTTACCTTGCGATTAAATACCTACTTATTTGCGTTTGTGTGTGCTTTTTTATTTGGCAATTTCACCGCCTAAAAAGTTGGCACTGCAGGTTTGTGATCTGTAGTGACGGAACCGGTAAGCTTGAGTCGCAGCGTAATTTTGTTGTAATTAATAAGCCATTTATAACGCCATTTGCGGTTATGTTTGATATTCAGTTGCAGAATGAAACTAAGAGATTGGTGATTTGGGCAGATATGTTAGACGACACAAATTATCGTAATTTATGTCGTCTATTACAGCTAAGTGTTCAAGCGCGAAGCTGACTACTAGAAAGATTAATCTGGCTGCAAGATAGTTGGCTTTGGCGATTCATCTTTATGCGGGTGATCAATATTGTAGTGCAGGCCGCGACTTTCTTTACGCTCCATTGCACAACGTATGATGAGTTCTGCGACTTGTACTAAGTTACGTAACTCAAGTAAGTTATTACTCACTCTAAAGTTACTGTAATACTCTTGGATCTCTTGCTGTAGCATAGCGCAGCGGCGCAGTGCACGTTCAAGACGCTTGTCAGAGCGAACAATACCTACATAATCCCACATAAAGAGACGCAGTTCATGCCAGTTATGGGCAATGACTACTTCCTCATCTGAGTTCGACACTTGGCTTTCATCCCAAGCAGGTAATGTGCCTGGCATTGGAATTTTATTCAGCTGACTTTCAATATCTTCAGCCGCTGCGCGAGCGAACACCAAGCATTCAAGCAATGAGTTGCTGGCTAAGCGATTTGCGCCATGTAAACCTGTATAGGCAACTTCACCAATAGCATATAAGCCATTAAGATCAGTTTGGCCGTGTAAGTCTGTCATCACGCCGCCACAGGTATAGTGAGCCGCAGGCACCACAGGAATTGGGTCAGTAGTGATATCAATACCTAGCTCTAAACAACGCTTATGAATAGTAGGGAAGTGCTTAATAATAAATTCAGCAGGCTTATGAGTAATATCTAAATAGACACAGTCAGAGCCTAGGCGCTTCATTTCATAATCGATGGCGCGAGCGACGATATCGCGCGGCGCAAGTTCAGCACGCTCATCAAACTCAGGCATAAAGCGCGTGCCATCAGGGCGACGTAAATAGGCGCCTTCACCTCTAAGTGCTTCTGTGAGCAAGAAGTTACGTGCATCAGCATGGTACAAGCAAGTTGGGTGGAATTGGTTAAATTCCATATTGGCCACCCGACAACCTGAACGCCACGCCATCGCAATACCATCGCCAGAGGCAATATCAGGGTTCGATGTATACTGGTAAACCTTAGAGCTACCGCCAGTGGCTAATGCAACAAAACGGGCTTTAACGGTTTCAACATGCTCAGCGTCGCGGTTCCAAATATAAGCCCCTTGAACGCGGTTACCAGGTCTGTTTAATTTACGAGTGGTAATTAAATCAATAGCGTTATACCGCTCAAGCACGGTAATGTTAGGATGATTTCTCGCTCGGTCTTGCAACGTTACTTGCACTTCTTTGCCTGTTGCATCAGCAGCATGCAAAATACGGCGGTGACTATGTCCCCCTTCACGGGTTAAGTGATAAGGTGCTTCAGCCGTGCTACCTGCGGGAATTTCTTCTTTATCAAAAGCAACGCCACAGGTGATAAGCCATTGCATTGCGGCTTTAGCATTTTCTGCGGTAAATTTAACCACAGGCTCATCACACAGCCCTGCGCCAGCAACTAAGGTATCGGCAACATGAGACTCAATAGTGTCTTCTTCATCAAAGACAGAGGCAATTCCGCCTTGGGCATAATAGGTAGAGCCCTCGCTAAGAGGCCCTTTTGAAAGCAGAATAACTTTTGATTTTTCAGCAAGATGCAAAGCTAAAGTGAGACCGGCAGCACCACTGCCGATAACCAAAACATCAGATTGGTGTTCAACTACTTGTTTCATCAGGTATCATAGAGTTATCAGGGAGTCCGACTATGTTAAACCATGACGCTGATTATGGATACTTTCATAGGTCGCATATAAATAAATCAAAGCCTAGGTAAAAGAATTTACGATCTTTGCAAATTTTTTAGAACTTTTTTGAAACTCGCTAGTCTACATAAGTGAATATGATTCGAGCGGCTGAGAAATCAGTATTAGATTTAGGAGTAGTCGGCTCGGATGAGTGGACAAATAAGTGATCAACAGTTAGTTGAGCGCGTACAGCGTGGAGACAAAAACGCTTTTAACCTTTTGGTACAAAAATATCAAAACAAGGTCGCCAGTCTGATATCTCGTTACGTACGGAATCAGGCAGACGTTGCAGATGTTGCTCAGGAAGCATTTATTAAGGCTTACCGAGCGCTACCAAACTTTAGAGGTGAAAGTGCGTTTTATACTTGGTTGTACCGAATAGCAGTCAATACTGCAAAGAACCACCTGGTTGCTCAGGGCCGCCGTGCCCCAGCCAATGATGTCGATGCTGAAGAAGCTGAATATTATGATGGCAGTGACGCGCTAAAGGAGTTTGCCTCCCCAGAGCGTTTGGTACTGTCTGATGAAATTCAAAAGGTTGTTTTTGACACCTTAGACACATTGCCAGAAGAATTGAAGATGGCTATCTCGCTTCGCGAACTCGATGGTATGAGTTACGAAGAGATTGCTAATGTCATGGATTGCCCTGTGGGAACGGTTAGATCACGCATCTTCCGTGCTCGAGAAGCAATCGATAAAAAGCTTAAGCCGTTGCTAGAACGCTAGCATCTTAAATAAAGATAGGTGAATAATGGATAAGTTAGGTCAGGAATGGGTATCTGCTGCCGTCGATGGTGAAATTGATGAGCACACGTTAGCTGAATTAGCGGCTGACGCAGATTCACATGAGCAGTGGCGTGATTATCATATGATTGGTGATGCCATGCGCGGTGAGTTACCAAAGACAATGTCTTTGGATCTTAGTGCCAGCATTATGGCTGCGATTGAAGACGAACCTGCAATTGTAGCGCCTCAGCCAGCGGCGGAGGTGAGTCAACCAGTTCGCAAATCAAGTGGTAAAATTATTCCACTGTTTAAGCAATTCGGCCAATACGCAATTGCTGCATCAGTTGCTTTAGTTGCTGTAGTCGGTGTGCAAAACTACAATCAAGAAACCTTGGTTGAAAGTTCACCTTTACCAGTACTAAATACTCGACCATTAATCGGTAGCGCTTCACCTGTTAGTCTGCAAACTGGCGCAGTACAGCAAAACCAAAGCTATACAAATGATCAAGTTGCTGACCAACGTCGCCGTATAAATGCTTATATTCAAGATCATATGTTGCAACAAAGATTGAATAATGGAGTGAATATCGACGACAATAGCGAGGCCGATACTACACCTGTTGCTCAATAATGAGGAGTTAGCTTGCGTCTAATCCTGTTGGCTATTTTAGCCATGAGTTTTCCCGCGATGGCGCGGGAAGACATGCCCGCCAAAGCTTGGCTAGAAAATATGAGCCAAGCCCTGCGAGAACAAGAATTTAAAATTTCCCTGATCCAGCTGCAATCTGATCATATTCGCCCATTGGTTTATATCCACGGTAAAGTGAATGATCAAGAAGTTGCATTTTTAGAGCACCTAAACGGTCCGCCTAAAAATGCAGTAAGAGTTGGTAATACAGTGACTTTTATCGAGCATGATCAACCCGCTTATAGCGTTCACTCTAGCCGCATCCAAGGAGTTATCCCTGCGGCACTAGCTGATGATGTGTCTAAGCTAGAAGAGGGCTATCAGTTTGTACTTGGTGGCCGCAGTCGTATTGCTGGTCGTCCAGGACAACTTGTTCGCATTATTCCAACTGACACCAATCGTTATGGTTACCAAGTGTGGTTGGATATGGACACGTACTTACCATTACGATTCGATATGATCAGTGTTGATAAGCAGTTACTTGAGCAACTGTTGGTTGTTGAACTGTTAGTGCTTGATGAAGTCCCTGCAATTTTAAAAGAAGCCTATAAGCAAGAATGGCCGGCGGTAATGTCACAGTCAGACCGAGATAGTGGTGAAGATTGGCAATTTAGCTGGTTGCCTGCAGGCTTTAAAGTACTCATTAAAGATCAGCATAGGCTGATAGGCAGTAAAGAAGCGGTCGAGTATATTGCTATTAGTGATGGCTTAGCTAATATTTCTGTTTATGTTGCAAAGGCTGGGGAAGCGCCACTTCCTGAAGAGCTAGTGATCAGAAATGGCTTATCTTTAGCGACAGAACGCGTTGGGAATGCCGAGGTGGTTGCTGTTGGTAAAGTGCCAGCAGAAACACTAAGTCGCATCGCCAAGAGCATCATGTTGCAATAATAGGGTTTTATCATGATGGAAGAAGTCGCTAGAGTTGTCGCTAATGGCAACTCTGGTTGGGTTGTGGTTGAAGTCGAAATGAAAAGTGCCTGTAATCACTGCGAAACTAGTGAGTCTTGTGGCACTTCTGCTGTATCAAAAGCGTTTTCGCCAAAGGTGCAGCGTTTTTCAATTCAAAGTGAGCAACAGTATGCTAAGGGTGAGCGTCTAAAATTAGGTTTACCCGAAAGCGTTATCTTAAAGGCGGCAACCTTGGTGTATATCTTGCCGTTATTTGGTTTTTTTATCGGTGCCTTTCTCGGTAATTTAATTGCCAAGTTAGCAGAAGTTCACCCTGATTTATTTGCTATATCAGCAGGCGTACTTGGTGGCTTTTTGTTTTGGGCCATCGGGAAAAAAGCGGCGAAAAAATTAGAAGAACATGCTCAACCTATCATTATTAAATCCTTAGGGAAGCCAATCGAAATCGCCCATTAACGATAATGGCGACCTTATCGTGATTATTTCCCTGCTATTCACATTATAAAAATTGGTATTAAAGCTGCAATCGGGTACAATTCTGCACTTTAAAATTTTTATCAACTTCGAGTTAAGTCATCCCAGCATAATGAAGCATATTAGAAACTTTTCAATTATTGCCCATATTGACCACGGCAAATCAACACTATCAGATCGCCTTATTCAAGAATGCGGTGGCTTAACCGATCGTGAAATGGCAGCGCAAGTTCTTGACTCAATGGATATTGAGCGTGAGCGCGGTATTACGATTAAAGCCCAAAGCGTAACATTGGATTATCTAGCGAATGATGGTGAAACTTATCAGTTAAACTTCATTGATACTCCAGGCCATGTTGATTTCTCATACGAAGTATCACGTTCGCTAGCAGCTTGTGAAGGTGCATTGTTGGTTGTTGATGCGGGTCAAGGCGTAGAAGCGCAAACACTTGCTAACTGTTATACAGCACTAGAAATGGATATGGACGTAGTTCCTGTTCTAAACAAGATCGATTTACCACAGGCTGACCCTGATCGTGTGGCTGAAGAGATTGAAGACATCGTAGGTATCGAAGCAACTGACGCTGTGCGCTGTTCTGCTAAAACTGGTATCGGTATTAAAGATGTACTAGAAGTAATTGTTGATCAAATTCCACCACCAGAAGGCGATACAGAAGGCCCACTACAGGCGCTAATCATCGATTCTTGGTTCGACAGCTACTTAGGCGTTGTATCTTTAGTACGTATTAAAAATGGTGTACTGAAAAAAGGCGACAAGTTTAAGGTTATGTCTACAGGACAAACCCATAACGCTGACCGCGTAGGTATTTTTACACCTAAGCAAACCGATACCGCAGAGCTAAAAACCGGTGAGGTAGGCTTTGTTATTGCGGGTATTAAAGAGATCCACGGCGCGCCAGTTGGTGATACTTTAACTCACGCTAAGCACGGTGCACTAGAGCCGTTACCAGGCTTTAAGCGCGTTAAACCACAGGTTTATGCGGGTGTATTCCCAATTTCTACCGATGATTACGAAAACTTCCGTGATGCACTAAACAAGCTAAGCTTGAATGATGCTTCATTGTTTTTCGAGCCAGAAACATCGTCTGCACTAGGTTTTGGTTTCCGTATTGGTTTCTTGGGTCTGCTACACATGGAGATCATTCAAGAGCGTCTAGAGCGTGAATATAATCTTGAGCTGATCACTACAGCACCAACCGTAGTTTATGAAATTGTTCAGACTAATGGTGACATTATCTATGTAGATAACCCATCAGATCTGCCAGCGGTGAACAACATTGCGGAGATGCGCGAGCCTATCGTTGAAACCAATATTCTGGTTCCAAAAGAATATTTAGGTAACGTGATCACCTTATGTATCGAAAAACGTGGTGTGCAAACTAATTTGGTTTACCATGGTAACCAAGTTGCATTGACCTACGAACTGCCTATGGCTGAAGTCGTTATGGACTTCTTTGACCGTCTAAAGTCAACCAGTCGTGGTTATGCATCACTAGAATATAACTTTATCCGTTTTGAGCCAGCTGACATGGTGCGTTTGGATATCTTGATTAACGGCGACAGAGTCGACGCGTTAGCTATGATTATCCATAAAGGTTTGATCCGTACTAAAGGTCTAGCGCTAGTGAATAAGATGAAAGAGCTTATTCCACGCCAGATGTTTGATATTGCGGTACAAGCAGCCGTTGGTAGCCAGATTATTGCGCGTTCATCAATTAAAGCTATGCGTAAAGACGTAACTGCTAAGTGTTATGGTGGTGACGTTTCGCGTAAGAAGAAACTATTGAACAAGCAGAAAGAAGGTAAGAAACGCATGAAGCAAGTTGGTAACGTGGAAGTGCCACAAGAAGCCTTCTTAGCGGTACTAAAGCTTAACGATTAAGCAAGTCGATTAAGAATTGTTAATAAATCGCTAGACTAAGCGCCGCAGTTTGCGGCGCTTTCATTACAGGCGTATAACCTTAAAGACAATGGCATTTTCGCCATGCTACAGACAATGTTTGGCAGGAGTTAATTAATAATGGCAGCCCATTTTTCTCTAATTTTGGTATTGGTGACCTTAGGCAGCGGTTTAGTTTGGTTGGTTGATGCATTAGTTTTTGCACCGAACCGCCGCGAGAAGTTGGCAAGTGCGCAGGCAGCTCACACGGATTTGAGTGATGAGGCTGCAGAAGAAATTATGCGCGAGTCTGCAATTGTTGAAACATCGAAGTCTATCTTCCCTGTTATTGCGTTCGTACTTATTTTGCGTTCTTTCATTTACGAACCATTTCAAATTCCATCAGGTTCAATGAAACCAACGTTGTTAGTTGGCGACTTTATATTGGTTGAGAAATTCAGCTACGGTATTAAAGATCCTGTGTGGCGCTCAACATTACTTGAAACAGGTAAGCCTGAGCGTGGTGATGTTGCCGTCTTTAAATACCCAATGAATCCGCAAATCGATTACATTAAGCGTATTGTAGGCTTGCCGGGTGACCGCGTGATCTATCGTAATAAAGAGCTTTATATTCAACCGGCTTGTGCGGAAGGTCAAAGCCCTTGCCCAGAGCTTAAAATCGTTGATCGAGTAGAAGTTAATCGCGGCGAGTTTTCACAAAGCGGTATGCCACTTATTCGTTATAAAGAGCAGTTAGGTGACATCACCCATGATACTTTGGTGAATCCTGCAATTCCTGACCGTATAAACCATTTCTTCCGCCAAGAAAATGTACCGTTAACTGAGTTTATCGTACCTGAAGGCCAGTACTTTGCTATGGGCGATAACCGTGACAACAGCACTGACAGCCGTTTCTGGGGCTTTGTGCCTGAAGAGAATTTAGTGGGTAAAGCTGTGGCTATTTGGATCAGTTTTGAATTCGATAGAAGGCCATCAGACTTTTTACCGACTTGGATCCCAACAGGGGTTCGTTTTAACCGTGTAGGCGGAATTGTGTAATTATGGAACCAATTAAAAACATTCCACGTTTGTGCCGTACTTTAGGGTACGAGTTCAGCGAAAAAGGATTTTTAGATCAAGCGTTAACTCACCGTAGTGCTTCGAATAAGCATAATGAAAGGTTGGAGTTTTTAGGAGACTCTATTCTTTCTATCGTGATTTCTGATGCCTTATACCATCAGTTTCCGGCGGCAACTGAAGGCGATTTAAGTCGTATGAGAGCGACCTTAGTGTGCGGCAAAATGCTCGCTGAAATCGCTGTTGAGTTTAAATTAGGTGATTACCTAAAGCTTGGTCCTGGTGAGTTGAAAAGTGGTGGCTTTAGACGTGAGTCGATTTTAGCCGACGCTGTTGAGGCGATTATTGGTGCGATATACCTAGATTCTGATATCGAAAAGTGCCGTTCTTTAGTGCTTAGTTGGTATGAGTCACGTTTGAAAGTGATTGAGCCTATCAACCAAAAAGACCCTAAAACTTTACTGCAAGAATATTTGCAGAAGTTTAGAAAACCACTGCCAGTTTATAAAGTGGTCCATACTGAAGGTGATGCTCATGAGCAAACTTTCACTGTTGAATGTATTGTAGAAGACTTGAGCCAGGCCGTAATTGGAGTAGCCAGTTCTCGCAGAAAAGCGGAACAGAGTGCTGCTGCTCAAGTATTGGAGTTAATTAAGAAATGAGTGACAACAAAGATTTACCTGAAAGCCACGAGCCAAGTTTAGACGAGCTATTGGCGAACATGAACAACCCATCGTCAGCAGTTAAGTACGCAGTTACTTATTGCGGTATGGTGGCGATTGTGGGTCGTCCAAATGTGGGTAAATCAACACTACTGAATAAGCTTTTAGGGCAAAAGATCAGTATTACTTCGAAGAAACCGCAAACTACGCGTCACCGTATTATGGGTATTCATACCGATGGTCCGCGTCAGGTGGTATTTATTGATACACCAGGTTTGCACATCGAAGAAAAACGCGCCATTAACCGTTTAATGAACCGTGCAGCAGCAAGCTCGCTAGCTGAAGTTAGCCTAGTAGTGTTTGTTGTTGACGGCATGAATTGGACGCCAGATGACGAAATGGTACTGCGTAAACTGCAAAGCCGTGACGATGGCCGTAAGACGATTCTAGCCATTAATAAAGTCGATAATATTAAAGATAAAGAAGCGCTTTTCCCGCATCTTGAAGAGTTATCGAAGAAGTTCCCGTTTGATGAAATCCTGCCGATTTCAGCAACCCAAGGTACTAACGTTCAGCGTATCTTAGATATGTCAGTTGCCTCAGTGCCAGAGTCGCCACATTACTTCCCTGAAGACTATGTGACCGACCGTTCGCAAAAGTTTATGGCATCTGAAATCGTGCGTGAAAAGCTAATGCGCTTTTTGGGTGACGAATTGCCATACGATTGTACGGTTGAGATCGAACAGTTTAAGATGATGGAAAACGGCGTATACCAGATCAACGCATTGGTACTTGTTGAGCGTGAAACTCAAAAGCGTATGGTTATTGGTAACAAAGGTGAACGGATCAAGAAGATCAGCTCTGCAGCTCGTGTTGATATGGAAGTTTTGTTTGATAACAAGGTTTTCTTAGAAATGTGGGTTAAAGTCAAATCTGGTTGGGCAGATGACGAACGTGCATTACGCAGCTTAGGTTACGGTGACGAATAGTCGCTGTTAACTTAGCGGTGAATGATGCCTCTTTTTAGTGATAAGAAGGGGCATTTTTATTACTGAATTGGAATAATCAATATGGAGCGTGGCTACGTTCTTCATAGTAGGCATTTTCGTGATGGTAGCGTTATCGTTAACTTGCTGGTCGATGGTAAGGGGCGTGTTGATGCTGTTGCTCGCTTGGGCGGCGCAAAAAATTCCATTCGCAGTATCATTCAGCCGTTCCAACCCATAATATTCCAGCTGCATGGCAAGACAGACCTAAAAAATCTTAAACAGGTTGAAGCCGCAAGCCCTCCAGTTCCGTTAACTGGAGATTGTTTGTATTCAGGCCTTTATCTTAATGAGCTGCTTATTCGTTGTTTGAGTGTGCAACATAGTGCTGAGGATCTATTTTTTGATTATCACCGCACTTTGATAGCTATGGCGACAGAGTTTGAGCAAAGCCAATTGAGATACTTTGAACATGCATTGCTTAAAGAACTGGGGACTATGCCGTCGCTGGACTTTGACCCAAGCGATGCGCCTATTACAGCAAGTGGTTTTTACCGTTTAGAGCCAGATCATGGTTTTACGCCTGTTATAGCTACCGCTTACAACCAGCATCGATTTTTTACTGGAGAGATGCTTGTAGCCTTAAATGAACGCACTTTGACAGCTGCACATTTTGCGGAAGCTAAAAAATTAATGCGTCAACTATTGGCCCCCATCCTAGGTGATAAACCGCTATATTCACGAACCTTGTTTGCAAAAAAGCCTCAAGCATAGCTAGGTTAAGCTGCAATTAATTAGTGATTGTTTGGCCAGCGATACTGGCTAAACAGCAACCCTATCAGTACAATGGCGTTTTTATTTCTGCTTATTTTTTAAGGAACAAACATGGGCCGGATCTTATTGGGCGTTAACATCGATCATATTGCGACTTTACGTCAGGCACGCGGTACAAATTATCCCGATCCAGTTCATGCGGCAGCTGTTGCAGAGCACGCTGGTGCAGAAGGTATCACTATTCATTTACGCGAAGATCGTCGTCATATTATCGATCGTGATGTTTATACCTTAGCGAAAACCTTAAAAACGCGCATGAATTTAGAAATTGCCGTTACCGAAGAGATGCTTGATATAGCCTGCGAAGTTAAGCCAGCTTACGTTTGCTTAGTGCCAGAAAAGCGTGAAGAGTTAACCACTGAAGGTGGCCTTGATGTTGCGGGTCAGCAAGAGAAGATTGCTGCCGCTGTTGCGCGTTTAAGTAAAGAAGGCATTAAAGTGTCTTTGTTTATTGACGCAGATAGCACGCAAATTGATGCTGCGGTAGCGGTTGGAGCGCCAGTTATTGAAATTCATACCGGTTGCTATGCAGATGCAGAAACGGATTGCGAGCAAGCTGCAGAGCTAAAGCGCATTAGCGACATGGCAACCTATGCCCATGCAAAGGGCCTAGTGGTAAATGCGGGCCATGGTTTGCATTATCATAACGTAAAAGCCATTGCTGCAATTCCAGAGCTTTATGAGCTAAATATTGGCCACGCCATTATCGCTCGCGCGGCAATTGATGGTTTAGATACTGCTGTGCGTGATATGAAGCAGTTGATGCTAGAAGGTCGCCGCGGCGAGTAAACAACAATAGCTTTGATGTGATTAAGCCGAAACATTTGTTTCGGCTTTTATTTGCCCCTAAATTGAGATGAGTTAGAGAACGATTATGATTGTAGGTTTAGGCACTGACATTGTAGAAATTGCTCGAATTGAGGAGCGCATTCCGGCTGCAGGTGATGAAGCATTATTGAGTTGCCGTCTAGCCAAGCGTGTACTAACTGAAGCTGAGTTCGAGTTTTTTATCTGTTCAACGCAACCGGGTCGTTACTTGGCTAAACGCTTTGCCGCTAAAGAGGCTGCGGCTAAAGCATTAGGAACCGGCATTGGCCGTGGTGTGTCTTTTCAGCATATTGAAATCAGTAATAATGAGCTAGGTGCACCTTTAGTTCAGTTTACTGCTGGCGCACAATTAAGGCTTGAAGAGCTTGGCGGTAGCCGGGCGCATATCTCAATTGCTGATGAAAAGCACTACGCTACCGCCACGGTAATTTTGGAATCTTAAGTTGACCATTTGGTGAGTTGTACTTTTAGCCCTTAAATTGTAGTCGCTTACAGCGCATGACTTGCTCGCCATCACAAACTAGTTCACCAGTAAATTCAAAACCAAGCTGTTGATAAAGGCTAATAGCACTAAGGTTATTGGGGTACACACTTAGGTATATTTGCTGGCAATTAAAATGTTCAAATAAATCACTCAGCAGTAATTTGGCAAAACCTTTACCTAAGCCTAGCCCTTGAAAACGTTTATCAATTAAAAAACGGTCAAACCACACTCTAGTTTGCTGGCTGGCTTCAGCTCGCTTTGTTTGCTCTAAATGTGTTGATGGCGTTAATTGCTCGCAATCGTCAAATTGGCCATACATGGCAAAACCTGCCATATCTTCACCATAATAAAGTGCTACAGGCTTGTATCGTGTATCCTCTTTAGCTTCTTGCAAGCAATCGGCTATTGGTTCGATAAACCCTATTTGCGCTGTGTTGAGCTCTAAATTGAGTAACGCAGGTAAATTTGCTGGGGTGATCTCTTGAATGCTTAATGTTGGGCGAGTCATAAGGTGCTATTGAGTGTGTATTTATGCTGATTTTAACACTGATTGTATTGAAAGCTCTTTTGCTATTTTCAGGCTTTGGTCATTTGTGCGCACTTTAAGCGTTTAAATCTTAAAGTGCGCTAAAGAGTGTGTTTACTCGTCGTCAAATTGCTCTAAAAACATTTTTGATGGCATAAAAAATAAGCAGCCTGTTTTAGCTTCAACAAAGTCGAGAAGGCGATCGTAATGGCCATTATCGTCTGCATTGATCATTTGGCTCAAAGAGGTTTCAATAATTGAGGGGGTGGCGGCAAAGCCGACAAACATAGTGCCGTGCTCCATTGCATTACCGTAAGGGCGATTTTGCCTAAGCATTTTTATCTCTTCGCCATCAATTTCAACCTTGCTCTTAGCATTGTGCGCCCATGCGGGCTTTTCTGCATCACTTAGCTCAACGTTGTCCATCTTAGTTCGACCAACGACTTGCTCTTGATATTCAGTTGTCTGTTTGTCCCAAAGGCCTTGGCGGTCAATATAGCGCTGTACATGTAAATAACTACCGCCCCGATGTTGTTCGATGTCGTCCTTAACCAAGACAGCCTCGACTCTTTCATCACCATCAGGATTTTCAGTACCATCGACAAAATCAATCATGTCGCGGTTATCGAGGTACTTATACCCTTGTATGTCTTCAATTAAACAAGCAATGGCGCTAAAGCTATTGCGAATGTATTTCGCTGCTTGGAAGTTCAAATCAATTCGTTCTGATTTGATCATCACGAAGATATCGCCGCCGGTTGACGGGAAGTGACGTTCGCCATTTCGCATTTCCGGGAATATATGCAGCTCAGCAGGCATAGGATGCTCGGGAAACAATTGTGGCCACGCATTTGCTGAAAAACCGATAGAGACATTGAGATCTGCGCTGAGATCTTTGTGATTAATAGACTTTTCTATTCCAGCAATGGCAGCAATAGCGTCGCCAATGACCTCTGGCAGCTGCGCTGTCGGGATCAAGGAAAAAGTAAGGTACTCTACATGAGAGCTTGGATTAGATAATACGCCTGGTTGAGCAAGTGAGCAAAGCGTTGTCATTAAAATTTCCCCATCAGAAAGGTTAGCTGTCGACGTTCCGTCATCCAAATCAAACTTTTGTTGTCAAAGAGTCAAACAGAACTTATTGGAGTCCTTAAAAACTATACGCCTTTAATTATAGATGTGAAATTAACTAGCGTTAATCATTGCCTTGCAACTGCTAGCGAAAAGATATTTGGCTGAGATTTTATTGAATACAGTGACTTGGGTTGCGAAACTATCAACAAAGTCACTACAGGCTGCAAGGTAGTTTGAGAACCCCGTTAACTCTGTGTATTGTGCCGCTTATTAAGTTGATATTTAACACTGTGTTTATTTTTTACGCTTGCTAGCAGGCTCGTTTAGCCAGATAGAGTAATGATTATGTTTGTTCCTAGATTAAACCGAGTTGAGTCCACATTTATCCTGTTAATCAATGCGTGGCTGCTATCGGCATGCGGCAATGGACAGGTTCCGATTAGTGAGGATGACCTTAATCAAACCGAGTGTGATGCACAATATCAAAGTGATTGTCCAGAGACTTATCGTGGCAAGTTGTTTACTGGTATTGCGACCAATTATGCTTATGGTAAAGCATTTTATAGAGCGACTCAGTATCAAGACGGGCTAGAACACGGCTATAGCTTCTCGACGCTAAACAATCAACTCAATGAAACGGCTTGGTATAAGGCGGGTAAGTTAGATGGAAAACAGATTAGTTACCATCCTTCAAGCACTGGAAAGCCACAATGGGTGAGGCTTTACCAAGCTGGCGTAAAAACCGAGCATTGGCTTTATGATGAGCAGGGCGTAATCCTCAGCTATAAGCGATTTGAAGGCGACAAAGAAGTCGAGAGCATTAGTTATGAAAAAGGCCGAGAATGGCGCCTGTATTATTTTGTTGATGGTGAAAAGCGCCAACGTCACAAGGACTATTATGCAGATGGCCTGCTTGAGAGCGAGAGTGAATTTATTTATGCCGATTATAAAAAGCTTAATGAGAAAACTTACTATCGTAATGGTCGCTTAAAAACTAAATTTAACTTCGACAGGGTGACCAATACCGGCATATTAGAAACCTACGGTTCAAATGGCAAAAGACGCTCAGAGCAACATTACGGCTATAATCCGCTCAATACCCTCCATGGGATGCAGTTAACTTTTTGTGATGAAAATGGTCAGGTTGCTTCTCGCGAACATTACAATATGGGCGTGGAAGATGGCGAGTTTGCTAAATATCACTGTAATGGCCAGTTAATATCAAAGCGTACCTATGTAAACGGCGTGGTGACAGACAAGCAGATTAAAATCTATGATGAGAATGGTTTTGCTGTGGTGATAAAAAAGCTTGATGGCAAAGGTAACATCATCCAAGAAAGCTACTTTGATGATGACTTATCTAAATGGGTGACTTATTCAACAACAGATTAGTCACTAGTGGATAATCCCTTTGCGAAGCGGGCGCTGATTCAGCATAAGTTACTTTATTGAGGAGTAATCTAGCCTAAAAAGCTATTTTGAACTTTTACTCTATTAAAATGTGACGAGATCCATTAGGTTAGTATTTAGTTAAAATTGGTCGCTTCAAAAGAAAGCTAAGAGCAGATTGTTGCGTAACGAGAGTGATTTATCGATGCAGCGCCAAATAAATCGTCATGTTAGATATAAGCGCTAACTTGCTATCTAGCTAGGCATAGCTTAATGGAGAAGAGCAGATGAAATCCGCCGAAGAACAGTTATCAACCTATAAAAGTGTGCACTTGAATCCTAAAAATATTCGCACTCATTTTGTGGGAGTGCCATTAATTATTTGGTCACTATTTTTATTGTTGAATATCATTCCACTCAATTTTGCCGTCGCTAACGACCCTGTGATCACCTTTAATCTTGCAACGATTTTTACTGTTGGTGTGCTTATTTACTATTTTTTACTGCATGCCAGACTCGCACTTGGCTTAACGTTATTTATCATTCCAGTGCTTTATACATCGAGCCTAGTCGCGCAGACGCCCAATGCACTATGGATTGCAGTGGCAGTATTTTTTGTTGGTTGGGTGATTCAATTTATTGGTCATCACTACGAGAAGGCAAAGCCCGCTTTTGTCGATGACTTGAATCAATTGTTAATTGGCCCTTTCTTTTTAATGGCGGAAGTCTACTTTATGCTAGGCATGGAAAAGCAGCTATTAGCTGATATCACGCCTTTGGCTCGCGATAAGCGCAGAGCGTTAGAGGCAGCAAGAAAGGCTGCTTAAGTGATTTTAGCAGAGGTAACTAAAAAGGCGCGAAAGCGCCTTTTTATTCTGAGTAGAGTATGGCTTGGTTAATCTGCAGTCTTAGGTGCAAGGTAATGCTGCGGCATAACTCTTACGGTTTTAATCATATTGTCTGCGACATCTATCACCTCGAGCGGGTAGCCGTATAAGCGCATTGAAGTATTAGGTTCTGGGATGTCTTCAAGATATTCGAGCACTAAACCATTGATGGTTTTAGGCCCATCAATCGGAAAGTGCCACGCCATCTCTTTATTGAGGTCGCGAATGTTGATACTTGCTTCAATTAGGAAACTGCCGTCTTGCTGCGGGGTAATGTCTTCACTTGGCGTAGTCACCATCGAAGTGGTGAAATCGCCTACAATTTCTTCCAAAATATCTTCAAGGGTCACTAAGCCCTGAATATCACCATACTCATCAACCACTAAGCCAATGCGTTCTTTGTTGTGCTGAAAATTAGCTAGCTGCACGTTGAGTGGGGTCGCTTCAGGAATAAAGTACAACTCTTTTACTGCTCGAAGTAATGAAGATTTACTAAATTGCCCTTTAGATTGTAGGCGCAATGCATCTCTTAAATGCACAAAACCAACCGCATCATCAATCGTGTCTCTATATAACAACACCCTTGTGTGGGGGCTTTGAATGACCTGCTTATTAATGCTTTTAAAGTCATCGTTAACGTTAATGGCGTACAGTTCATTACGCGGGATCATGATGTCATCAACGGTGACTTTCTCAAGATCCATAATCGATAGCAGCATCTCTTGGTGACGCTGTGGGATCAATGCGCCAGCTTCGTTAACTACCGTGCGCAGCTCCTCTTGGCTGAGAGCATCATCGGTTTTAACTGAATGAATACCTAATAAATGTAGGAAACCAGAGGTGATGAAATTGACGATTTTAACTAATGGGGACAGGGCAACTAACAACACGCGTAGAATAATACTAGATGGAAAGGCGATACGTTCGGGGTGCAGTGCAGCGACAGTTTTTGGAGTCACTTCGGCAAACACTAACACAACCAAAGTTAATACACCGGTCGAGATGGCGACCCCCACGTCACCAAATAAACGTATACCAATAATGGTTGCGATTGCAGAAGCTAAAATATTGACTAAGTTATTGCCGATTAAGATAAGTCCAATTAAGCGGTCAGGACGTTCTAACATTTTTATCGCACGAGTAGCGCCAGTGTGGCCGCTGTTAGCTAAGTGACGGAGGCGATAGCGGTTGAGCGACATCATGGCGGTTTCTGAGCCTGAGAAGTAGGCTGAGAGTAAAATTAAGACGAACAGAATAGATAAAAGTACGCCAGTGGATATATCGTCCAAGAGTTGGAACTCCGCTGTTGTTTAAAGAAAGGGCGAATAATAAAGCTGAGTGAAGCCTGTAAAAATAATTAATTACAGAACTTTCTAAAGAGTGTCAAGTTTGACCCACCAATCAAAGGTGGGTCAATTGACTAAGATTGAACTTATTGCAGGATAATCTCTTTAACGATACGTGCGCCAAAGTAGGCTAGTGACAATAGCACACCACCGGTTAAAGTGTAGGCTACAGCGGTTCTAATGCGGCAACCAACCCAGTATTGCTGGGCCAGCATCGCGATATAAACGCACCAAGCCATAATAGAAAGAATCGCTTTATGACCTTTACCTTCTTCAAACATATCGTCTAAGAAAATAAAGCCAGTTGCTAAAGATAAACTCAACAAAATAACCCCAACAATCACCAAGTGATAAAGCTGCTTTTCAACAGTCATTAATGGTGGCATTGCCGATGTCATTACAATTTTCTTGTTTTTCAGGCGGTTTTGAATAATCGCTAACTGAATTGCATAAAGTGCGGCAATCATCAAGGCGCTATAAGCCATCAGTGAAAGCACTACGTGCACTAATACATCTGGATGAATTTCAAAATGAATGATGTATTCAGGTGGCACTAGCCAAAGCAGTGCAACAGAAATTACCGAGCAAGCATAAACGACAGGTAACACCACTATGACTTTGAGTCTGAATAGCAAAATGGTGAAACTGAAAGTAATGATCCAGTTAACCATAGAAATAACGTTGGTTAGACTGAAGTTTTGTCCATCACTTGTCATAATCGTTTGTGATAGCGCCGCAGCATGCAAAACTACGCCGATGGCAGCAATGCCGGCAACGAGTTTTCTATTGGGTCCGTCAACATGAAACAGGCGACTTGCGACGAGAACCAAAGCAATACTATAAAATAACATGGCTGTAGCTGAAAAAATGACCATTGAGTATTAACCTATTGTGTTATGAACCTGATGCTTTAACGAAAGCCGACTAACCGAGTTGCATACTAACGTGATTTAAACGGGAGTTAAATCGCTGAATGAGCTAACGTATCGCGTTGTCTCTTTTCATTAAAGTCATTTCGATTTTAATCATTGCGCTCTCATGTAACCTTATTGGTAGAATAACATGAGCTATGGCCTTTTGGGCAGTGACCTTGATTGCAAAAATGGGTCGATTCTTTGTTCTAGAACCTATTTTTGGTAAATATTTTATAATTGGGTGTAGCTGTTATAAAAGTAACTTGCGTCATTCTGTAGCATAATATCTGGGCATCGCTATAATACAGCCCCATCAATAGCAAATTTAAACGGTAAAGAACTGGATAATGTTTGAGAACTTAACTGACAGATTGTCACGGACTCTGAAAAATATCAGTGGCCGTGGTCGCTTAACGGAAGAAAACGTTAAGGAAACCTTACGCGAAGTCCGCATGGCACTTCTTGAGGCCGATGTTGCCTTGCCTGTGGTTCGTGAATTCGTAAATAGCGTTAAAGAACGCGCTGTTGGGCAAGAGGTTTCAAAGAGTCTAAGTCCAGGCCAAGCCTTTATTAAGATCGTTCAAAGCGAACTTGAAAACGCCATGGGCGAAGCAAATGAAGCTTTAGACCTATCGGCGCAGCCTCCAGCTGTAATCATGATGGCCGGTTTGCAAGGTGCGGGTAAAACAACCAGCGTTGCAAAGCTGTCTAAGTTCTTACGTGAGCGTGAGAAAAAATCAGTCCTTGTGGTGTCTGCTGACGTATACCGTCCTGCGGCAATTAAGCAGCTAGAAACTTTAGCGGCTGAAGTTGATGTGCAATTCTTCCCATCGGATGTTAGCCAAAAGCCGATAGACATTGCTAATGCGGCTATCGCGCACGCAAAGCTTAAGTTCATTGATGTTGTTATTGTCGATACTGCAGGTCGTTTGCACGTTGACGAAGCCATGATGGACGAAATTAAAGAGCTTCATGCAGCGGTTAAGCCAGTTGAGACACTGTTTGTGGTTGATGCCATGACAGGTCAAGATGCGGCAAACACAGCTAAAGCCTTTAATGAAGCGCTACCACTGACCGGTGTGGTTTTAACTAAGGTTGACGGTGATGCACGTGGCGGTGCGGCGTTATCTATTCGCCATATTACTGGCAAGCCGATTAAATTCTTAGGTGTTGGTGAAAAAACTGACGCATTAGAAGCCTTCCATCCAGATCGTGTTGCTTCGCGTATTCTAGGTATGGGCGACGTGCTTTCTCTTATTGAAGAGGTTGAGCGCGGCGTTGACCAAGAAAAGGCAATGAAGCTAGCTGCTAAAGTAAAGCAGGGCGGAAGTTTTGACTTAGAAGATTTCCGTGAGCAGTTGCAGCAGATGAAGAACATGGGCGGCATGATGAACATGATTGAAAAGTTACCAGGTGTAGGGCAACTGCCACCTGAAGCTTTAGCTCAAGTTCAAGACGGTAAAATGACAGGGCAGATGGAAGCGATTATTAATTCTATGACGCCAGGTGAGCGCCAGCGCCCAGATATCATCAAAGGTTCGCGTAAGCGCAGAATCGCGATGGGCAGCGGCACACAAATTCAAGATGTGAACCGCTTACTTAAGCAGTTCACACAAATGCAGAAAATGATGAAGAAAATGTCGTCAAAAGGCGGCATGAAAAAGATGATGCGTGGCATGAGCGGTATGTTACCACCAGGCATGAAAATGCCGGGCCGCTAAGCATTAATTATATTCTGCAAAGCTAAATTTACAGACTAGAGTAAAACTTGCTCTGGTCTGTTTATCGTTTTAGGCGTAAAAAACGCCGATTACGGTTGCATTCGTCGGTCAGTCAGGTAAAATCTGCCGGCTTTCTATCTGGGGCTCTCCGCGAACACGGAGTTTCAGTTTTTATTTTTGCTTGATAAAAAGCAAATCATTAGAGGATACCAAACGCATGGTTACCATTCGTTTAGCTCGTGGCGGCGCAAAAAAGCGTCCATTTTATAACATCGTTGTAGCTGACAGCCGTAACGCCCGTGACGGTCGTTTCATCGAGCGCGTTGGCTTTTTTAACCCAGTAGCACGTGGCCAAGAAGAAGCTCTACGCTTAGATCTTGACCGTGTTGAGCATTGGGTTGCTAACGGTGCTGCTACTACTGATCGTGTAGCAAAATTGATCAAAGACGCTCGTAAAGCTGCTGCTTAATAGCGTTAGGGTATAGATTGATGAGTAGTAAACAAGAACCCGTCATCCTTGGCAAAATTGGTTCAAGTTATGGCATTAAAGGTTGGTTGAAGATCACTACCTATACCGACTCTGTTGAAGGTATTTTTGACTATTCACCTTGGCTTATTAAAGAACAAGGCGAATGGCGCGAGGTTAAGGTCGTTCAGTGGCGTTTCCAAGGTAAAGCAGTAGTTGCTTGTCTTGAAGGCGTATCAACACGGGATGAAGCACAAGCACTGACTAATTGTGAGATTGCTGTGTTAGCGGAACAGATGGAAGAACTACCAGAAGATGAATTCTACTGGCGAGATCTTATCGGCTGTGAAGTAACCAATACCAAAGGCTACAACATGGGTACAGTTCAAGAGATCGTGGAAACAGGATCAAATGACGTACTTTTAGTTAAAGCTAACGCGAAAGATGGCTTTGGCAAAGCGGAACGTATGATTCCCTTTGTTACTGACCAGTTCATCCAAAAGGTGGACTTGGCAGCAAAACAGATTTTAGTGGATTGGGATCCGGACTTTTAAGTCGAGGTAGAACATATGTGGTTAGGGGTAGTAACCCTGTTTCCCGAGATGTTTCGTGCCGTAACAGACTTTGGCGTAACGGGTCGTGCAGTTAGTAAAGGGTTACTAGAGTTGCAAACGTGGAATCCTCGTGATTTCACCCATGATAAACATAAAACAGTGGATGATCGCCCTTACGGTGGTGGCCCTGGAATGTTGATGATGGTGCAGCCTCTACGTGATGCCATCCATGCAGCAAAAGCTGCAGCTGGAAAAGATGCCAAGGTGATTTATCTTTCTCCTCAGGGCCGTAAGCTGACACAGCAAGGTGTTGAAGAGTTAGCAAAGTCATCCAGTTTGGTTTTAGTGTGTGGTCGATACGAAGGTGTTGATGAACGCATTATTCAAACTGAAGTGGACGAAGAGTGGTCGATTGGAGATTACGTGCTTTCGGGCGGTGAACTTCCAGCGATGACCCTGATAGATTCAGTTTCAAGATTGGTTCCTGGCGTGCTAGGAAAACAAGCTTCTGCAGAGCAAGATTCTTTCTCTGACGGATTACTGGATTGTCCCCACTATACGCGTCCCGAAAGTTTGGATGGACTGGATGTTCCAGCCGTATTACTAAGTGGCAACCACGAACATATTAGACGCTGGCGTCTACAGCAAAGCCTAGGTAGGACTTTGTTGAGACGACCAGAATTACTTGAAAATCTAGCTCTGACTGGCGAACAAGAGAAGCTTTTAGCCGAATTTGTTGACACCATCAAACAAGATGATTAGTCGAAGCGCAGTTATTACTAGTATGGAGTTTATTTAATGAATAACATCATCAAAATGCTCAACGAAGAGCAAATGAAAACCGACGTACCACAATTTGGTGCCGGTGATACAGTAGTTGTTAAAGTACGTGTTGTAGAAGGCGGTAAAGAGCGTCTACAGGCGTTTGAAGGCGTTGTAATCGCTAAGCGTAACCGCGGCGTTCACTCTGCATTCACAGTACGTAAAATCTCTAATGGTGAAGGTGTTGAGCGTGCGTTCCAGACTCACAGCCCAATCATCTCTAGCATCGAAGTTAAGCGTCGCGGCCGTGTTCGTCGTGCTAAGCTTTACTACCTACGTGATCGTTCAGGCAAGTCTGCACGTATCCGTGAGAAGCTTGCTACTAAGTAATTTAGTACCAGCTAAAAAAAAGATGCAGTGTTCGCACGAGAAACCGCCTATATGGCGGTTTTTTGTTGGCTAAATTTTAGTAAGCTTTTTTCTGTCCTCTACTTCGTTTTCCTACCGTTAAATTTTTCATTATTTAAAATCAGTGCTTGATCTCAACTGCTTGTATAGGCATAGTGTCTTCAAGGTGTAATGGTGTACCGTTACAATATTACTTGTAGCTATAAATAGTTTGAGCTGCATAAATACAAATTGAGACGTTATTCAGTGACATAAAGACTGGCAACGCAATAAGCGACATAGACAGGTGATAAACATGCAACAAGATACAATCAACAATGTTCATATTAGTTCAGAGCAAGTGCTAGTCACTCCTGAAGAACTAAAGCGCGATCTACCTCTGTCTAAGCATGCTTATCAATATGTACTTAATGCCCGTAAAACCGTTGCTGATATTGTGCATAAGCGCGACAACCGTGTGTTGGTTATTTCAGGTCCTTGCTCCATCCACGATATTGATGCGGCAAAGGAGTACGCGCTTAAGCTGAAAAAGCTGCATGATGAATTAGGTGATGAGTTCTTTGTACTAATGCGGGTTTACTTTGAAAAGCCACGCACAACTGTTGGCTGGAAGGGCATGATTAATGACCCTGATATGGACGAATCCTTTGATGTCGATAAAGGTCTTAGAAAAGCACGCGAGTTGATGATTTGGCTTGCTGAGCTTGAGCTGCCGGTGGCCACTGAAGCACTAGACCCAATTAGCCCACAGTACATGTCAGAGCTTATCACTTGGTCTGCGATTGGCGCGCGTACTACTGAGTCACAAACTCACCGAGAGATGGCATCGGGTCTTTCAATGCCTGTAGGCTTTAAAAATGGCACTGACGGCAAGCTAGGTGTTGCCATTAACGCGCTAGAATCAGCTGCCAGTGGTCATCGTTTTATGGGGATTAACCAACAAGGGCAGGTGGCATTATTGCAAACAGCGGGCAACCCTGACGGTCATGTGATTTTGCGTGGCGGTAAAACCCCAAATTATGACGCCGCGAGTGTGGCAGAGTGTGAGCAGCAGCTGCATGCTGCTAATTTAAGTGCTCGCTTAATTGTTGATTGTAGCCATGGTAATTCATCAAAAGATCACAACAAGCAAAAACCAGTGTGTGAAGACGTATTTAACCAAATCGCCTTAGGTAATAAATCCATTATAGGGGTGATGCTCGAAAGCCACTTAAACGCGGGTAAACAAAGCAGCGATCTGCCACTTGATCAATTAGCTTATGGTGTATCAGTTACCGACGCCTGTATTGACTGGCAGACAACTGAAACGTTACTTCGCCAAGGTGCAAGTGATTTAGCTGCGGTATTACCGACAAGATTTGATATGCTCAAAGTAGCAAATGGTTGATGGAAGAAAGATTGATGAATGAGAAAACAACTGCAGAGCTAGAAAATCTACGAGGTTTAATTGATGGCGTTGATCAGCAACTGCTGCATTTATTAAGAAAGAGACTCGACTTAGTTGCTCAAGTTGGCGCGGTAAAACATGGCGCAGGTTTGCCTATTTATGCGCCGCAGCGTGAAGCTAACATGCTTGCTAAGCGCCGGGCTGAAGCTAAAGAAATGAATATAGCGCCGCAATTGATTGAAGATATTCTGCGCCGACTGATGCGTGAATCTTACCTCAATGAAAAAGATGTTGGCTTTAAACAAGTTAAAGCAGATCTTGGCCATGTGGTGATCGTGGGCGGTGAAGGTAAGCTTGGTGGCTTATTCTCGCAGATGCTGACTCTGTCAGGTTACCAGGTAAAAAGCTTGGATAAAGATGATTGGGTCAATAGCGAAAGCATTTTTGATGGTGCGGGCTTAGTGATCGTGACAGTGCCAATCAATATTACCTGTGAGTTGATTGCCGACAAACTCACTAATCTACCTAAAGACTGTATTCTTGCAGATCTCACATCGATCAAAGGCGCGCCGGTAGAGGCAATGCTTGCCGCGCACTCTGGTCCGGTGCTGGGTTTGCACCCAATGTTTGGTCCAGATGTGGGCAGTTTAGCTAAGCAGGTGGTGGTAGTGTGTCATGGTCGCGATGCTGATGCTTATCAATGGCTGATTGAACAGATTGAAATTTGGGGCGCACGCATTGTTGAAGCTGAGCCGAGTAAGCATGATAAAGCCATGCAACTTGTACAAGCGATGCGACACTTTTCCTCATTTGTTTATGGTTTAAATCTTTATAAAGAAGAAGCCGATATCGAGTCATTATTGCAATTTAGCTCGCCAATTTACCGCTTAGAGTTAGCAATGGTCGGCCGACTATTCGCCCAGAGCCCAGAGCTATATGCCGATATTATTTTCGCTCAAGAAGAGAGTTTAGTAGCGATTAGTGATTACTTAGATAATTACTCACAGGCATTATCTATTTTAAAGTCGGGTAATCGCGATGCGTTTGTAGAGCAGTTTGCTGAAGTGTCTCGTTGGTTTGGCGACTTTGCGCCGCAGTTCCAACGCGAAAGCAGAGCCATGTTGCAATCAGTTAATGATATGAAAACTGGTTAATAGTAGCTGCTTACATCAATGCTGTTGTTGGCTCCCATTTCTAGCATGAATTAATCCCCTTTATAAAGGCACCTACTAGGTGCCTTTTTCATATTTGGTTGTTGAAATTCAGCTACTGTTGATAATGCTTATCAGTACTCTACTAAAAGTGCTTGAGGCAGTATTTTTAATCCTTATTTGCTTTATCGCTTTGTTGGTACGCCATTAACTATTGATAAAAAACATTTTTATCTGGTTTCACGTTAACATTCTTAGCCTTTATTAGTGAAATCTAAAAGTGATCTCTTTCATAGTTTCAAGCTTTGATCTGAGAAAGTCCTTTTGCAAATTCCCAAGAAGCGTAGACTAATCTTAAAACATGTAAATAATATGCATGATTAAAATATAGGAGTTAGTGTCGTGTTTTGTATTCAATGTGAGCAAACAATTAGAACACCTGCGGGTAACGGCTGTAGTTACTCTCAAGGTATGTGCGGTAAGTCTTCTGATACTTCAGACTTACAAGATCTTCTTATTTATATCTTACAGGGCGTGTCTTCATATGCTGCTTTAGCTCGTGAAGTGGGAATTATCGATCATGAGATTGATACCTTTGTACCCAAAGCATTCTTTGCGACACTGACTAACGTCAATTTTGATGACGAGCGCATCATTGCTTACACCACTCAAGCAGAAACGTTCCGTAACCGTTTAAAAGCGGCTTATGAAGCTAAGTGCAGTGAACTTAGTATTCAAGCTAAACCAATGAATGCGCCAATGCAGTTGGTACTCGGTGCGACTAAGCCTGAAATGCTATCTCAAGCGCTACAAGCTGTGCCTAATCGTGGTAAAGATGAGGTCCATGAAGATATCATGGGTTTACGTTTACTTTGCTTATACGGCCTTAAAGGCGCAGCAGCCTATATGGAACACGCTCGTGTACTAGAACAAACTAGTGATGAGGTTGCTGGCGAGTTTCATCAAATCATGGCTTTCCTTGGTGAAGACTCTGTCGATGCCGATAAGCTATTTAATACTGCAATGCAGATTGGTCAGCTTAACTACCGGGTAATGGCCATGCTTGATGAAGGTGAAACTCATGCATTTGGTCACCCAGAACCTACTCAAGCCAATACCAAGTCAGTTAAAGGTAAGGCGATTTTAGTGTCGGGTCACGACATGAAAGATTTAGAACTTATTCTTGAACAAACTGAAGGTAAGGGAATCAATGTCTATACCCATGGTGAGATGTTGCCAGCACTGGCTTACCCAGAACTTAAAAAGTATCCACATTTAGTGGGTAACTACGGCAGCGCTTGGCAAAACCAGCAGAAAGAATTTGCCACATTCCCTGGCGCAGTTGTTATGACATCAAACTGTATCATCGACCCAAATGTGGGTGACTACTCAGACCGTATCTTTACTCGCAGCATTGTTGGCTGGCCTGGTGTGACTCATATCATTGGTGACGATTTCAGTGAGGTTATTGCTAAAGCTGAGTCTTTAGAAGGCTTTATCTATGACGAGATCCCCCATCTAATCACCATAGGTTTTGCTCGTAATGCGCTAATGGCTGCGGCACCTACCGTTATTGAGAATGTTAAGAGTGGTGCAATCAAGCATTTCTTCTTGGTAGGCGGTTGTGATGGCGATAAGCAAGAGCGTAGTTATTTCACTGATATCGCAACTCAAGCGCCAGCTGACTCAGTTATTCTGACTTTAGGGTGTGGTAAGTACAAATTCAACAAGCTTGAGTTTGGTGATATTAACGGTATTCCACGTCTATTGGATATTGGTCAGTGTAACGATGCTTACTCGGCTATTCAGCTTGCGATTGCGCTTTCTGAAGCGTTCGAGTGTGATATCAATGAACTGCCACTTACGTTAGTGCTGTCTTGGTTTGAGCAAAAAGCGATTGTAGTGTTGCTAACACTATTATCACTGGGCGTTAAAAACATCATGACTGGCCCAACGGCGCCAGCATTCTTAACGCCTAATCTAGCCAAGGTGTTAGAAGAGAAGTTTGGTCTTCGCAACACGACAACAGTTGAAGCTGATTTAAACCGCGTACTTAACGTCGCGTAGCATTAACTGACTCAGGTGAAAGTTACTCAAGAATGGTCACCAACGCGTGGCCATTTTTTAGCTCTAAAATTTACTCGCTTTAGGTGGGAAAGGTAGGTATCGCGTGAATGTTGCAGTCAATAACCAAGTGTCACAACTTGCACCATTTTCAGCTCAGCAGTGGCAATCCGGTGAGCATCAATTAGTGTGCGTTGAAAAGTGGAGTGAAACTCACGATGTTACGAGTTTTCGTTTTCAAGGCACACAACCAGTTAAGTTTCATTTTAAACCTGGGCAATTTTTAACTCTATTACTTGAAATTAATGGCGATAAAATAGCGCGTAGCTACACCATTAGCTCATCGCCTTCGCGCCCCTATTCGATTGTATTAACAGTGAAGCGAATTGCCGGCGGCAAGGTTTCAAATTATCTCGCAGAAAGCCTTGAAGTGGGGCATATTGTGCGCGCCCTTGGTCCAGACGGCTCGTTTAACTTAGTTGATATTTCTGCTCAAAAGTATCTATTTTTAAGCGCTGGCTGCGGAATTACGCCTATGTACTCAATGTCACGCTGGTTAGCAGATACTGAAATTGGCGCTGACATTAGTTTTTTGCACAGCGCAAAGTCCAATAAAGATCTGATTTTTGAATCAGCTATTGCCCAAATGGCTGAGCGCAGTAGCGAGTTTAAACTTAACTATATTTTAGAAGAGCTTGGTATATTCGCTAATGTTGGAGTAAGCGCTAAGTTTACCGACAAACAAGCCGGGCGCTTGAACACTGAAAACCTTGCACGTCTAGTACCTGACTTTAAAAGCCGCACTGTATTTGTATGTGGACCAGAGCCTTATATGAATGCTGTTAAGGCCTTACTTGAATCATTAGACTTTGATATGAGTAAGTTTCACCAAGAAAGCTTTGGCAGCTTTAAAGGTGATAGTGCTGAGCTCGATGCAGCTAAAGAGCAAATAAAAAGTAACACCGCAGATACGAGTGGCTTTATGTTGAGTATTGCCGACAGGACCCGAGCCTTATCGGCTGAGCAAACACTGCTTGATGGGATAGAAGCTGAAGGTTTGCCCATCATTGCCGCTTGTCGCTCAGGTGTGTGTGGCGCTTGCAAGTGTAAAGTCGTTACGGGCGAGGTAGAGTCATCAAGCCAAATGACATTAACAACTGATCAAATTGCTGCCGGTTACGTATTGGCTTGTTCAACTAAGTTAAAGTCAGATGTAACTCTCGAGCTGTAGCTAACAACTAGCGTTATCCGAGTTGATTTAAAGAAACCTTTAATAAATCAGCTTGTAAAGTTGCGTAACTTAGATTGAGAACGTAAGGTTAAAGACAGGCCTTGAAGGATTTGCGCCTGTCTTTAATCGTCTTAGATAATGTGTCTCTATGGAGTGGCGTATGGCATCGACATTACATTCTCAACCGCTAGCATTAGAAGATAAAAGCCTAGCCCATTTACTGTATGGCATGATGGCTTGTTTCCCGCTTTTTCTTGTCCCCGCAGGGCTTAGCCTACTTATCAATATTTACCAGCCTCAATCCCAGTGGCTGTCTTTATCAAATACGTCATTAAAGTCTGAATCAGCACTGCAACCAAATAGCCTGATTGCATCACATTTACGTTGGCAGCGCTGGTCGCTCATTGGCATGTTTGCAGTGATGTTTGTTGGCTATCTAATTAATACACAATGGCTTAGTACAACTTTGTATGTGGCTGCAGCTGTGTGGTTTAGCGGCCGAGTATTCAAAGGCTGGCTTAGCCTGATAGACGGTCGAACTATTTAACCTTTCCTTAGCTGTTTTATTTGACTGAGAGCTGCCTGTGACAAGCTACGAAATCCTTTGCCTTTTATCTGCCCTTTCTTTAGTGATCTCGTTAATTTCTTCACGGTTACATCGTTGGCAGCAAACCATCACCATTACCGCATTAGCCCTAGGCTTGAGCTTAGTTATTTTAATTGCCGGTAAAATCTTTGGTGTGGAGCTCTACTCGACTTTAGTGACAGATCTTGAACAGCTTGATTTTAAAGCCTTACTGCTTAATGGCATGTTAGGTTTCTTATTATTTGCTGGCGCGCTGCAGATAAAATTGAATGTGCTTAAACAGCAGCGATGGGAGATCTTTGTGTTGGCTTTTGTAGGCACCTTGATCTCGACCTTGATTATTGGTGGTTTGTTATATCTATTGTCAGGCTTATTAGAACTGCAGCTTGATTTTAGTTATTGCCTGCTGTTTGGCGCGTTGATTTCACCGACTGATCCCATTGCAGTTCTCGCGATAATTAAACAGCTTGGCGCACCGGAAGATATCGCTATTCAGGTTGAAGGCGAGTCTTTATTTAATGATGGTATTGGTCTGGTGATTTTTGTTGCCATTTCACAAGTTGCATTTTCAACAGAGCCGTTAACTATAGCTGGGGTTAGCGGTCTGTTTGTTCGTGAAGCATTAGGTGGGCTGCTTTATGGCGGCATTTTAGCTGCAATTTTGCATGGTATGCTGCATTTTTCTGAAGAGCGAACTCAGTACTTATTGATGACACTACTTGTGCCAAGTGCAGGCTACGTTGGCGCAGATATGTTAGGCGTTTCTGGCCCATTAGCTATGGTGACATCGGGAATTATTATCGGTAATGTCAGTGTGCCTAAGCTGCTAAAAGAACATGAATGGCAGCACCTAGATAGCTTTTGGTTGTTAATTGAGTCTTTCTTTAATTCATTACTATTCTTATTACTTGGTTTGTTGCTACTGCTGATTCATTTTGACGCCGAATTATGGTGGTTTATGTTGCTGGCTGTGCCAATAGTCCTTATTGGGCGAACAGTCAGTATTTACCTGCCCTATATTGGGTTTAGACGTTTTAGGCACTATAACTCTTACGCTGAAAAGATATTAGTCTGGGGCGGATTACGTGGCGGCCTAGCGCTTGCAATGGCAATGAGTCTGCCAACTGGAGTAGTGATAATTAGCGGGAGTAATATTGATTTACGTGAGCTGCTAATGGTGATGACGTACGCTGTGGTGGTGTTTTCGATATTGGTTCAAGGCACCACAATCCCAAATCTAATAGATAAAAGTAACGCTGAGCATGAAGCCCAGCGTAAATCTTAAGACTAGTTGCTTTTTGTCAGTTTAATTAGTGATACAAGTTGCTCAGAACCGTTTTGACGAGTTCATCAGATTGCCCTTGACTACCTGATTCGATAGCACTTAGGTTCATCATTACTCCATCACCTTTAAGCTGTTTAATCGCTTTGGCAAAGGTTGGCAATTGTTCAGCATCAATGGCGTAACTAGGATTTACCACCACCGGTAAGTGGCTTAAGGCTTTTAGCTCAACTAAGGCGGCTAAGTCTAAAGATGGCTTACCTGAGTTATTTAAAGTGGTTACACCTGACTCACACAAAGCCAGTTGCTGATTGCCCTGACTTAGTACTTCTTCTGCAGCATTAAGTAAATCATCAACACTTGCCATAGCATTACGCTCTAGAATGACCGGGATAAGTAACGAGCCCAGTTGGGTCAGTATGGCTTGGTTATACATTAAGTTACCTGACAGCATGACCATGTCGGCAAATTGAGTCGCAATGGTTAAGTCTGTTTCATGCTCAATGGCTAAAATGCACACTAAGTCAAACTGGGCGAGGGCATTTTTAAAGTTGTCAATTGAACTAATCAGATCGCTTTGTTGACTGAGCCCTTGAATTACCACAGCCTGAAAACCTGACTCTTTAAGCGCTTTCGCCATCTGCTCAAACTGCGGCAGATCGATGGGTAGCTGAACCTGAGCTAGCGCGCCAATATGACCATTTCCAAGGCTGAGTTGCCCACATAGTACTTGGCTTGGCTGTGCTTTATATTGCTTACTAACACGCTGCTCTTTTGTTTGAGTTGTAGCCTGCACGGTAGTGGCTTTTGAGGTATTTGGCTCAATCATTAATTGACTACTGCTTAATTGAGTCGGTTTAACCGTCTCACATGGGTAGCAACCTAATACTTTAATGAAGCGGGTGGTTTTTTCTAGCTCTTTTAGCGCGGCTTGCATTGGTTCACTGGCAAGGTTCGCATCGATATCAAGGTAGAACATCTCTTCCCATGGCGTGCCTGGAATAGGGCGAGATTCAAGTTTACTCATGTTTAGATTGCGTGCTTTTAGTACCAACAAAGCTTCAACCAGTGCGCCGGGTTTTTGCCCCGTAGCCATAATAAGGGTGCATTTTGCTGGTAGTTGTGAAGGCACTTCAACAGCTTTTCTCGCTACTACGATGAAACGGCTTTGGTTAATCTTTTGATTGGCAAGCCCTGAATCAACGGCTTCCAGTTGATAAAGTGCACCGCCCTCAGCGCTACCAATTGCAGCTACGCTATTGTCATTGGCGTTACAGACCTTTTCCATTGCCTCGGCGCTACTAGAGCAATACTCTAATTTAAACTCGCCGTGCTGGCTTAAATAACGACTACATTGGCTAATTGGCTGCGGGTGAGCATATACGGTTTTGATATCGTTAATGGTACTGCCGCTATTGGCGAGTAAACAGTGACCCACCTCAATGGTGGTTTCACCAACAATGGCTAGGCTGGTATGTTGTAACACGTCATAGACTTCATTGATTGAGCCAGAAGAGGTGTTTTCTATAGGTAAAAAGCCATAATCGGCATGGCCTGATTCAACGGCGCTCACGATTTCATCAAAGCTTTGGCAGCCTAAATCTTGCATTTCTACTTGGCGTCTATCGCAGTAACGGCTGGCTGCTAGATAAGAGTATGAGCCTCTGGCACCTAAATAGGCGATGCAATATTGCTGCTTTTGGGTTTCAGGATTGGCGCGCCCATGTAAGTAAGCTTGCTGGTTAAGTACTGAGTCTTCAATGATGCTTTGATAAAGTGAGATCACATAGTGAGCATCGAGCCCTTGTTCGCGACCTTGTTTAACTAACCTCGACAGTAACTCTTTTTCGCGAGTAGTATCGCGAATAGGCCGAACATCGACTTCTTTACTACGAGCGACATCTAGGCTTAACTCTCTTCTTCTTGCGAGTAGCGCCAGTAATTCATTGTCGAGGCTAGTGATCTGCTCTCGAGTGTGATTCAACGGTTGTGGTTTACTCATCTTGGCCTCTGCATCTTTCATTGCGCGCTAGTCTTAGTCGGGTGTGATTAAATTAGAACTTACCTTTGCTGACATAAAAAAGCCTCCCATGTGGGAGGCTTTGGAATTTTCACTTTCGTTTTTACACCGAAATTCCGCCTCCGTGGGTGAGGGGCATAAAAAAGAAAATAAAAAATACAGTATGGATTTTGTTCATGGGATTAAAACTAAAGGTGAGGGCGTTGAGTGTCAATCAAAACTTGGGCTAATTGAGTTTTTTGCATTAAAAAGCGCACCCGAGGGTGCGCTTTGTGTGTAAATTTAACAATAACATCAAGCTGCGTATTCCTCCTCTAAGTTATCATCGAAGTCGTCATCAATTGCTTCATCTTCTATTTTAAGTGTTGCGTGACGTTGACTTTCAGGTTTATGAGTCAGGCGATTTAGCTGTTTCTCCAGCTTTTGTCCCATTGCATTAATTGCTGCGTAAAGGTCGTCGTGTTTCGCCTGGGCAAATAACTTGGCACTCGGGATGCCGACAGAAGCTTCAATTTTAAAACCTTGCTTCTCCTGTTCAAGAATAATGTGTGGATTAATTAGCTGCACATCGTGTCTGGCTAATTTATCAAGTCTGGCTTCAATGCGTTCGCGGATAGATTCAGTAACTTCAAAATGCTTGCTAGTAATCTTTATCATATGTCGAACCTTTTGTTGTTTCCTTGAATTCAGACTACCAATCTCAGTTAGGAAAGTCGTGATCTAAATCACGTTTTATTAGCAATTTTTAACTGTTCGCTCTTTATTTGATCACTTAGACAAATATAGACAATAATCGCCCAAATTTCCTTGAAAACCACTAAAAACCCAGTCATATTGGGTTAGATAAGTCCCGCCTAATTTGCCCATTTCGACAAAAAAATCTGTATAAATAACTCGATAGCCCAAAACTGATTCCCGCTTTATAATGTCGGCCTAAGACCAATAATTATTCAAGAGTGGCTATATATGGAACAAAATCTAGTCAAAGTAAAAGTCTGGGATCTACCAACACGGGTGTTTCATTGGGGCATGCTGTGCTTGCTTGGTGGGCTATGGTGGACCGCCGATGCTGGTGAAATGGAATGGCATCAGATCTTAGCCTATGGATTGATGGTACTTGTGGGTGTGAGACTTATTTGGGGCGTTATGGGCAGTGAGACTGCACGCTTTAGCCACTTTGTTCGTTCACCTAAAACTGTTATTTCCTATTTGGGGGAAACTCGCCGAGAAGGGATTTCCGCTTCTATTGGGCACAACCCTGTTGGCGGTTATATGGTGATTACACTTATTACCTTAGTGTGCATCCAATTAATCTCAGGTTTATTTGCAACCGATGAGATTTTTACTGAAGGCCCGCTTTATTCTCTTGTTAGCTCTGACACTGCAAGCTGGTTGACATGGTTACATAAGAAGAACTTTGATTTGATTTTAGTGTTAGCGGCAGTGCATGTACTCGCTGTTGTGGTGCACATGGTTAAAGGTGACAAAATTTTAGGTGCAATGTTTAGTGGCTATAAAAAGCTGCCAGCATCTAAACTTGGCGAACACACTGGTGAACTTACTTTTGTATCGATATTAAAAGCGGCGATTTTGGCTGTGGTTATTGGTGGCTTAGTGGTGAACTACCTTATGCTGCCAGTGATCAATATGCTGTAATAGAAGTTTTGTAGCAACGCTATTGCTAACCAATTACAGAATAAAAAAGCCTGTTTAGAAACAGGCTTTTTTGCATTAAGCAGATTAAGAACTAATCTTTCTTATATACGTCGTGGCAACCTTTACAGCTTTTACCTGTATTACCGAATGCTTTTTTAAGTTCTCTTTTATCGCCTTTAGCGGCAACTTGTGCAAGCACTGCTGCGTTTTCTTGGAAGGTTTTCATTTTGGCATCAAAGTCAGCTTTGTCGCTCCAAATTTTTGCTAGCGCTTCAGTGTCACCTTTGTCTGAGCCAGCAACAAAACCTTCTAGTGGCAGCTTAGATAGCGCCGCTACGTTTTCAGCACGCATTGCAAATACTTCTGCGTTAAACTCTTTCTTACCTTTTAGCATGGCACCCATATCCCCGAAGTTATAGGCAATCATGCTGAATGCTGATTGGCGGTACTCAATAGCATCATCCGCTTCTTTGAAGTTATTAGCATAAACACTGGTTGCAAACGTTGCTGTTGCTGCAAGTGCGATAAGACTCATCTTAGCTGATTTTTTCATGGTTATTTCTCACGTTTTTATTGTGTTATGTGATCCGTTCTGCGGCCATTGTATATAGTTTTAGCCTATCTGCACCAATCGTTTTTCATAATAGTTACTCTTAGTTACAAATGAGTGATATTTAGCAAAAGCTAATAATTTATCAAAAGTGTATTGGTACGTTATTCTTGCTACAATCATTTTGTAATGACGCACTAGTACGTGATTATTCGTCAATAGGAGAGAAGATGCGCGCAGAGTGGGATTCAGTGTTAGAGAAGGTGTTAATGCAACCGGATCAACAAAGCTTGATCGTGTTATTTGAGCTACTGCTTACCGAGGAGGAGCGTAGCGCTGTTGCTGGCAGGTTGAAGGTATTTCAAATGCTATTACAAGGTGAAATGAGCCAGCGCCAGATTGCGCAGGAGTTTGAAATTAGTATTGCAACTATTACTCGCTGCTCTAATTATTTAAAGCATATGCCAGAGAGTCAAAGAGCCGAAATTAAGCAATTAATTATGGCTTAAAAAGTTTGCTTTGAAAGGCGCTTGATGACTTCTGCTAAGAAGCTATCTCTACTTTTACAATTTTATGCTTACGGTACTGACTACGTCTAAGCGCTAAATAGGCTGCATAGCTCACTAGTACTAAACTAATAACTGGGCTATGAGTGGATTCTAGCTTTAAAACTAGCAGTGCGCCGAGTAAATACAGTGTTGGCATATGCTCGTAGATAAAGCGCGGTATAATGCCCTTTTTACGACGACTTTTAAGATCTGTGCGGCGATTATCTGAGCGTAGAGAGTAGATTTTACTGCCAGCTAAGAAAAGGACAATTCCAGCACTTTGGGCTATAGCAGAATCAAGTAAGCTGATTGCTAGACCACCAAGTAGCAAATAGCCATAGGGTAATGCTTCATATATAGGTTTTGATAACATTTGCAGTTCCTTTGCAAAAAGTGTCTAAAACAAATCTTGTCGTATACTGATTGGTATTTTTGGCTCATATAGCAAGCTAGTGTAGAGCATAAGAAAGCCCGTTTCATTGCGAGCAATGAAACGGGCTTAAATTCATTCTAAAGCACTAGTAACAAAGTGAACTGTTATTAAGTGCTATAGCTATAGACTTAGTGTCTGCAACCGCAGCCGCCGTTACCGTCACAGCCTTCTTTAGCTTCTTTAGTCTCGTCTTCGCTGCAGCATCCGCCTTCGTGCTTATGCTCACCACCACAGCAACCACCTTCATGGCCGTGATCGTGTCCGCCACCACAACATCCGCCTTCATGACCGTGGTCATGGCCGCCACATCCGCCGCCGTGTGCGTGAATATGACCATGTGCGATCTCTTCTTCAGTTGCTGCACGTACTTCAAGTACTTCAACGTTGAATACTAAAGATTGACCCGCTAATGGGTGGTTACCGTCAACAACGACAACGTCATCTTTAACTTCAGTTACTTGAACTGGACGCTGGCCCATCTCTGTTTCAGCGATAAAACGCATGCCAGGAACGATGTCTTCAATGTCGCCAAACGCAGATAGAGGGACTTCTTGGCGAAGACCATCATGGTAAGCGCCGTAGCCTTGCTCTGCATCTACAGTCACATCAAGGGTGTCACCTTGTACTTTACCTTCTAGAGCAGCTTCTAAACCTGGGATCATGTTTTCTGCACCATGCAGATAGATCATTGGCTCGCCTTCAAAAGAACTTTCTACAAGCTGACCTTTTGCATCTGATAATCGGTAATGGATGCTAACAGCACATTTTTCGGTGATTTTCATATTCGCTCCAATCGGAAATTTGCGCGCATTCTAGCCTGCTTTAACGCTATTGGCGATAGGATGAGTGCACTTATGCTACCTAAGCCACATCTTTATCGGTTGTAATTATGCTTTAGTTGTACAAGTTTTATTCGTTATAGAACTTATCTTTATATTTTGTGCATTTTTATTTGGATAAAGGTTTCTTAACAGTTTGTTAATTAGCCTTGTGGCAAATTGTTGAGAATATGCTGTTGGAAGGTTTTATCGCTTAATATTATGCTTTAGCTATTGATACTACTTTGCTAATGTTTTTTCGACACTTAAGCTGCTGTTTTATATTATTTTTAATTTTAATTTGGTTTTAGTTTACGTTAACGTAAATCAATAATCATTGATATAATCAGTCAGCAAATGCTTATAAACAAGAGTTTATGACACTTTTGCTACCTTTTGATCTAATAGCCTCAATAATAACAATTTAGTTAAATTTAGGGGTTGACAGCGTCTCCGTAAAAGGCAATTCTGTTAGTACACAAATTAATCCAATTGGATAATATCTAATTTTATGTTTAGCCACGTTTTAATGAACACCACCATTATTACAACCACCACGATTACCAACGTGGGGGCGGGCTAAGCACAACCTGATATAAGTAAAATATCAAGCCCGCTCCCCCAAAAGGAGCGGGCTTTTTTGTTTCTTGAGTGGGCGCGGTAAAAGGAGTTTACAATGAAAGTTATGAAGTTTGGCGGTACATCTCTTGCCAATTGGCAGCGTTTTCAAGTCGCTGCAGAAATTGTACATCAGTCTGCGAATTCAGAGCCGACTGCAGTTGTTTTGTCTGCGCCTGCTACAGTTACAAATGGTTTGATTGAAATGGTATCTGCTGCTGTAAACGGTGCCGATTACGCCGCTGTATTGGCAAAAATAGAGCTGGTTTTTAATAATTTATATGGCGCGGCAGCGAGCAGTTTAACTGCTGAACAAAATCAATTATTAGCTAATAAGCTACAACTGCAGCTTAGTGATTGGCAAAGTAAACTCGAAGGGGTGAGCTTGCTTGGCGAGTGCCCTGAAAGCGTTGAGGCACATATTCTGGTTGGTGGTGAAAAACTGTCGTCAGCCCTCATGGTTGAAGTGATTAAATCGCTTAACCATAGCGCCGATATTTTAGTCCCAGAGTATCTGCTGGTGGGTTATGGCCCTCGCCTTGAGTCGGCTGTAGATATTGAAGCGAGTAAACTTAGATTTAACTCATTAGATTTATCAGCGGTAGATGTTTGGGTTATGCCTGGCTTTACTGCAGGTGATGTTAACGGCAACGTAGTGACTTTAGGCCGTAACGGCTCAGATTACTCTGCTGCAGTGCTATCAGCCTGTTTAGATGCTAGCAGCTGTGAGATCTGGACTGATGTTGATGGTGTCTATAACACAGATCCTCGTGTTGTCGCTGATGCGAAGTTGTTATCGCAACTTAGCTATCAAGAGGCGATGGAAGTCTCTTATTTCGGTGCTAAGGTACTACATCCTAAAACTGTCGCACCAATTGCTCAGTACCATATTCCTTGCTATATCCGTAATACCTTTAACCCAGAAGCCGTTGGTACTCTTGTATCTGATCAGCCCGATGAAACAGGCCTAAGTGTTAAGGCTATTTCTAATCTTGACGATCAAACAATGTTTGATGTGTCCGGCCCAGGAATGAAAGGCATGGTGGGTATGGCAAGCCGTACTCTTGGCGCCATTTCACGCTCAGGTGTATCGGTTTCTTTAATTACCCAAAGTTCATCTGAATACAGCATCAGCTTTTGTGTATCGACTGAAGACGCGGTGCGCGCAAAATATGCGCTAGAGCAAGAGTTTGAGCTTGAGCTTAAGAGTGAGATCCTTGAACCCATTGAAACCCGTCATAACTTAGCGATTGTGTCGTTAATTGGTGATGGCATGCGCACTCATAAAGGTGTTGCAGCCAAGTTTTTCCAAGCGCTTGCTCAAGCAACTGTCAACATTGTGGCAATTGCACAGGGCTCGTCAGAACGCTCTATCTCTGCTGTTGTTGAGCAGCGTAAGACTAAGCATGCAATTGCTGCATGTCACCAGTCATTTTTCGATGTTCAGCACTATTTAGATGTGTTTTTAGTTGGCAGCGGTAACGTTGGTGCTGGCTTGCTGGAGCAGATTAAACAGCAGCGCGATATGCTAAAAGAGCAGCACATTAGCATCCGCGTTTGTGGTGTAGTTAACTCAAGAAAAATGCTGCTTGATGCACAGGGAATTGATTTAGCTAACTGGCAAGGCTTGCTAGCAGATTGTGAGCAAGAAGCTGATCTTGATGCCATGTTAGTATGGGCTAAAGAGCAGCAATTGCTAAACCCGGTATTAGTTGATTGCACTTCCAGTGAATTTGTCTCAAATAAGTACTTAGATGTGATGAACGCCGGGCTACACGTTGTTACGCCAAATAAAAAGGCCAACACTCGTGATATGGCTTACTACCAAGATTTAAGAAAAACGGCTCTTAAGCAACGTCGTCAGTTCTTGTATGAAACAACAGTAGGCGCGGGTTTACCTGTTATCGATAACTTGAAGAAACTGCTTTTTGCTGGTGATAAATTACTGCGCTTTAACGGTATTTTATCAGGTAGCCTTTCTTATATCTTCGGTATGTTAGATGAAGGCATGACGCTATCTGAAGCGACATCAATCGCAAGAGAAAAGTGTTTTACTGAGCCAGATCCTCGAGACGATTTAAGTGGTATGGACGTTGCGCGTAAAGTATTGATTCTTGCTCGTGAAGTGGGCATGGAGTTAGAGCTTAGTGATATCCATGTAGAGCCTGTATTACCTGAGTCATTTGATGCATCCGGTGATGTTGATGACTTTATGGCAAATTTACCAAAGCTTGATGCTGAGATTGCTCAGCGTGTTGAAGCCGCTAAAGCTATAGGTAAAGTACTGCGTTATGTTGGTCAAATTGATGAGCAAGGCTGTAAGGTTAAAATTGCCGAAGTTGATGCAACCGATCCACTTTACAGTGTTAAAGGTGGCGAAAACGCACTCGCTTTCTATAGCCGCTATTATCAGCCTATTCCATTTGTATTACGTGGCTACGGAGCTGGTACTGACGTGACTGCTGCTGGTGCGTTTGCTGATATTCTGAGAACGCTTAACTGGACGCGTGAGGTGGGTGTATGAGCGTAACAATTTATGCCCCAGCATCAATGGGCAATGTCGGTGTTGGCTTTGATTTACTAGGCGCAGCACTAGCGCCAATTGATGGCAGTTTACTGGGCGATAGAGTCACAGTGGCTGCGGCTAATAACGGCATTTCGTTAACGCTAGCGGGGCATTGGGCTGATAAGCTGCCACAAAACCCGCAAGAGAATATTGTGTATCAATGTGCAGAGTTCTTCTTAGCGCATTTAAATAAAGAAGCTGGCTTAGCGTTAACACTTGAGAAAAACTTACCAGTAGGAAGCGGACTTGGCTCAAGCGCTAGCTCGGTTGTAGCTGCATTAATGGCGCTAAATGAATATTTTGACAAGCCTTTTAACCAGCAAGAGTTGCTGCGATTAATGGGCGAATTTGAGGGCAAGATCAGCGGCTCAGTGCATTACGACAATGTGGCACCTTGTTACTTAGGCGGCATGCAATTAATGCTAGATACGCCTAAGTCTGTTTGTGAAGCGATCCCTGATTTTAAGCAATGGTATTGGGTTGTGGCATATCCAGGCATTTCGTTATCAACGGCCAGAATGCGCCAGCTGATGCCAGAGCAGTTTGATAAGCAAACAACCATTGATTTTGGCCGCTACTTGAGCGCGTTTGTGCACGCTTCTTATAAGCAAGACGCAGAATTAGCGATTTCGGTATTAAAGGACGTACTTGCTGAGCCCTACCGCGCAGCAGAGATCCCTAACTTCTTATCGGCAAAAGATGCATTACAACAACTCGGCATGCTAACGACCGGGATCTCTGGCAGTGGCCCAACGTTATTTAGCGTCACCGATGATCTTGCTGTAGCTAATCAAGCACAGCAATGGCTAAACAGTCATTATGTAGAGCAAGGTAAAGGATTCTCTCATATCTGCCGTATTGATACCGATGGCTCTCGTATCCTTGGTTAACCGCGCTCAAGTTAGATAGAAAAGATTAAAAATAGAATTAAGGGAAGTCGTCATGCAGTTATATAACCTAAAACATCCATCACAGGTCGTTAGCTTTACTGAAGCGGTAAAACTTGGCTTAGGTAAAGACAGAGGTTTGTTTTTTCCAAAGCAGATCCCACAGCTACAGGATATTGATAGCTTACTTGCACTGCCATTTGTAGAAAGAAGCAAAAAAGTGATCGGTGCATGGTTAGCCTCAGAGCTTGGCCAAGATACCGTAGACAGATTAGTAGAGCGTGCATTTAACTTTGAACTGCCATTGGTTAAAGCCGATGAAAACTTGTATAGCTTAGAGTTATTTCACGGGCCGACATTAGCGTTTAAAGACTTTGGCGCACGCTTTATGGCCCAATGTTTAAATGAGTTAGCTAAGTCAGAAAAGATTAATATTTTGACTGCTACTTCCGGCGATACGGGTGCTGCAGTTGCTGATGCGTTTTATGGTTTAGACAATATTAATGTTGTTGTGCTTTATCCAAAAGGCAAGATTAGTGTTCTGCAGGAAAAGATGTTCACTACCTTGGGCGACAATATTCATACTGTGGCGGTGGAATCTGACTTTGATGCGTGCCAAACATTAGTGAAGCAGTCTTTTGAAGATTTAGATATTCGTGATGGTTTGCATTTAAACTCGGCAAACTCAATTAATATCAGCCGACTTCTTGCACAAATCTGTTATTACTTTGAAGCTGTTGCCCAGTTTAAGCAGCAAAATGATAGTGATCCTGTGATAGCGGTACCAAGTGGTAACTTTGGTAACCTGACGGCGGGCCTTTTCGCTAAAGCTATGGGCTTACCGGTTAAGCGTTTTGTTGCTGCAACCAATAGTAATGATACTGTTCCGCGCTATTTAGGTAATGGCGAGTGGCAGCCTGAGCCGACTGTTGCGACTATGTCTAACGCAATGGATGTTGCTGAGCCAAGTAACTGGCCTAGAGTCGAGGCAATTGTTACGGCTATGAACTGGTCACTTGATGAGATTATCGGTTTAGGTGTATCAGAGAGCGACACTAGCGACTCGGTAAAAGCATTAAATGGTGCTGGTTACCTATCTGAGCCACATGCAGCGATTGCTGCTCTAGCACTTAAGCAAACTATGGCAGCTGATGAAAAAGGCATCTTCTTAGCCACAGCGCATCCTGCTAAGTTTAATGAAGTGGTGGAAGATATTTTACAAATCGAGTTACCTTTACCAGAAGCATTAGCTCGAGTGGTGCCTAAAGCGATTTTGTCGGCCGAGCTGGCAGATGATTTTGAACAGTTGAAAACGCATCTATTTAAGATCTTAGCGGCATAAAATCGACAATGTTACTAAAAAAGGAAGCTGTTAATGCTTCCTTTTTTTTGTTGTGCATTTGTGGCTATTCATTTAAATATACAAGTGACTTCTAATTTTGGTTGCAAGCTATTGATGCTTGGTTATGTTTATTAACATGAGTAACTGAATGTGAGCGGCCAGGCTTTTCTTGTGTGATCTATATCACTAATTTGGGTTGGTATTTTTTATATCGTGCGCGACTCTTTTTAAATTGGAGTCGTGACTGTGTTTCGTTTTATTGTGGGTGTTTTATGTGTCAGTCTATTAGCGGGCTGCGCAACTGAAGATGTTGAGCTATATCACCGAATAAACGAAGCTTACGACTTTGAAGTAACACATTGTGATAGCTTTGCTATGGTTACTGGGTTTGGTCGTGGCGATAATGCACTCGCTGATGCAAGACTAAGCGCTATTAAGCAAGGTGAGGAGCTTAAAGGCACTCATATTGTTTGGTTACAATCAGACCTTGGCGAGCCAACTAAAGTAGTTGCGGTTGTCTACAAGTGTTTAATGTAGTGCTTTTAAGGCCAAGATACTTCCTATCAAGTAGATGTATCAGCGCCATATAAAATGGCGCTAAATGCTAGCTTTTAGTATCGTTGCCATTTATTGCTTAGCTAAAAAGCGTAACCAATTTATCTCTTCTTGCCAGATCTCTGGCTGCACCGTTTCTAAAATCAGTGGGATCCCTTGCATCACTTCTAGCTTCATTAAGCTAGCAAACGCTTGTTGACCGATTTCGCCTTGCCCGAGGGATTGATGCCTATCAACACGGCTATTTAATGGCGTTTTACTATCATTTAAATGCATAGCCTTTAGGTATTGGTTACCAACGACTTTATCAAACAAATCGAAAGTTTGATTACAGGTTTCATTGGTTCTTATATCGTAGCCAGCGGCAAAAAGGTGACAAGTATCGATACAGATTCCTACTCGAGACTTATCTTCAACACCATCAATGATTTGCGCTAATTGCTCAAAACTATGGCCCAGATTGGATCCTTGGCCGGCAGTATTTTCAATTACGGCTGTCACACCTGAGCTGCAATCTAGTGCTAAGTTTATTGATTCACTGATCCGCGCAAGACACTCGTCAATTGGGATTTTTCGTAAGTGACTGCCAGGGTGAAAGTTCAATAAGCTCAAGCCTATTTGTTCACAACGCTTTATTTCATCAATAAAAGCTAATCGTGATTTGTTTAATAGTTCGTTATCTGGATGACCTAAATTTATCAGGTAGCTGTCGTGAGGCAAAATAGCCTCCATTGGAATACTTGCTTCATCGCAGCGCTGTCTAAATAGTTCGATTTGCTCGGTTTCAAGCTCTTTTGCTTGCCAGCGGCGTTGATTTTTAGTGAATAGAGCAAATGCATTTGCGCCAATTGCGGCGGCGTTGAGAGGGGCGTTGGCTATGCCTCCTGAGGCACTGACATGAGCACCGATAAAATGGGTTTGTTGCACTTATTCTGTTCCTGCTATTTTTTGATAGTCATGCATTATGACATGTGGCTGGAGTGAATTAGCAATTTATCCTTGTTAATTATTTAGCTGTTTATATTGCCGTAGTAAGTGGTTGTTTACTAATTTAAATCAGTTTGATCTGTATCATTAATTTCGCTTTTAGTTGTCTGCTATGTTGGGTGTTTCTTGTACGCTTTACTAATATAAAAGATAGTGGGTGAGAATGAAGGTGGAGAAAACTATGCTAGCAAGACTCATGCACGACCATAGGCATATCGCGAAACTGCTTACGGTTTTATCTGCAAAATATACTAAGCTCGCTGCTGGAGAGCCGATTAGTTACAACGTAATACGTGACATTGTTGAATATATGCAAAGCTATGCTGAACATAGTCATCACCCTTTAGAAGATATTATTTCAGAGTTGTATGGCAGTAAATTCCAATCGAACTCTACAGGTGAAACATTGTTGGCAGAGCATGAAGCACTAAGTGATGCATCAACATCATTGATGACGACCCTAAACCTTATTTTAAGTGACATTGTTGTATCTAAAGAACAGCTTGTGCTGGACCTTCAAAGCTATGTTCAGTTACAGCGTAACCACATGGAGTTTGAAGAATTGTCAGTTTTTCCTAAATGGAAGGAGGCTTTTACTGACAGTGACTGGCAGACAGTAACTGCTATGTGTAATGAGCGCTTAATTGATGATCCGTTATTTAATGAGAATGGCGCAGTGTTATTTGAAGAGCTTAGGGATTATTTAGCTGCAACGGAATAGTATTTAGTGGATTTAAATCACTATCAGGGATGCACAAAGGGATTAATTCTGGGAAATGGCTGCAAAACGAAAAAGAGCGCCAATGCGCTCTTTTTTATGGGTTATGTAAAGATTACATAAGGAGGCTGTCTAACTCACCATCAAAACCGTTGTCCATTTCTTGAAGTTCTTTTAGCAAGCGGTGCTTTTCTTTTAGTACTTCAATTTCACGCCATTTCCGCTTTTTGTTGGAGCTTCTCGAGCGGCTTGGTTTTTCAACAATACTATCTAGCGCACTACCATAATCAAGTCGATTCATGGCAACCTCCTCTTGTTTATTTTGTTTTCAAATAAATAGCATGATTTTTGTTCATGGTGCAACTAAAATGTTTCAGAAATGTTAAATCAAGATGAAGTTTTAATGTTTTGGTTTAACTGCAGGGGAGTGAAATATGGTTATAACTTATAACAAGACTGGAATGCTTAACTGTAGAAAACAAAAAAGCCAGTCAAAACTGGCTTTTTTAAGATAACTCATAAGGCGAGATTTAAGCTTAAATCTTTCCCTGTCTAAACAGGTTAATTAAACTGTTACTTGATGAGTCTAGTTCGTCAGCATTTTTATCGGCAGTGAGACGGTCTAGAACATCGTTGCCTAACTGCTTACCTAGTTCAACTCCCCATTGATCGAAAGAGTTTATCTGCCAAATAGCGCCCTGAACAAAGGTTCTGTGCTCATAAAGCGCGATAAGTGAACCTAATGTCGAAGGAGTTAACTTATCCATTAAAATGGTATTGCTTGGCTTATTACCCGGCATGACTTTGTGCTTGGCAATTAGCTGTTTTTGTTCATCACTCAGCTGGCTGCTCTCTAGTTCAGCCAATGCTTCTTCAAAGGTTCTACCTTGCATTAAAGCTTGAGTTTGGCCAAAACAGTTTGAAGCAAGCTGTACATGATGCTCTCCAACAGGATTATGGCTATTTAAAGGCATAATAAAGTCTGCAGGGATCAGTGCTGTACCTTGATGTAATAGCTGGTGGTACGCGTGTTGACCATTTGTACCTTCACCGCCCCAGATAATGGGTCCAGTGCTGTAATCAACATCAGTGCCATTTAGCGTGACAGATTTACCATTACTTTCCATATCAAGTTGTTGGAAGTAGGCTGGTAAACCTCTTAAGTAATGATCGTAAGTCAGAACCACATGAGACTGAGCATTAAAGAAGTTGCCATACCAAAGAGAGAGTAACCCCATAATAACCGGCATATTGTTCTCTAACGGGGTATTGGCAAAGTGCTCATCCATTGCATGAGCTCCGGCTAATAACTCTCGGAAATTATCCATGCCGATTAGCAGAGCAATGGGTAAACCAATAGCTGACCAAAGCGAGTAACGGCCACCAACCCAATCCCACATCGGGAATATATTGTTGGCATCGATTCCAAACTCAGTGGCTTTTTCAACATTTGAGCTAACAGCTACAAAGTGTTTAGCAACGTCTGCTTGAGTTGCACCTTGCTTTAAAAACCAGTCTTTAGCGGTAAGCGTGTTGGTTAACGTCTCTTGAGTGCCAAAAGATTTAGACGACATCACAAATAAAGTGGTTTGTGGATCGAGATTTTTTAGCTTCTCAGTAATTGATGTACCATCAACGTTAGCAACAAAATGACAATTTAGTTTACCAGTCCAGTATGGACGTAGTGCTTGCGATACGATCTTCGGCCCTAAGAAAGAACCGCCAATACCGATACTAACAACATCTGTGATGGTTTTGCCTGTATAGCCAAGCCAATCGCCTGATGTTACTGAATTTACGAACTCACCCATTTTAGCCAATGTTTGCTGTACTTCAGCGACAATATTATTGCCGTCAAGATTTATTACTTGATCAGCAGGAGCACGCAGAGCGGTATGAAGAACAGCCCTTTGCTCGGTATTGTTGATGATATCGCCGGCAAACATCGCTTTTATTTTTGATTCAAGTTGGCTTTCTTTAGCTAGCTTGAACAATAGAGACAATGTCTCGTTAGAAGCGCGGTTTTTAGAGTAATCGAGCAACAATCCACACGCTTGGGCTGACATATTGTCAAAGCGGTGTGGTTCAGTGCTAAATAGCTCACGCATATGCGGCAATGCTTTACTGTGCTGCGCTAATGCTTGCCATGTGGCTTGTTGAGTGAGTTCAGTCATTTTGTGGTCCTATTCCTTTAAGACGAAAGTTTGTCTTTTAGCATCACTTCAAGCTTACCTTGGTCGATAGCGAAGTTACGGATGCCTTCAGCAAGCTTTTCTACAGCCATTGCATCTTCATTAAATTCCCAACGGAACTGAGCTTCAGTCATATCAGCTTCTGGAGCAACGATTTCAGTGGCCGGTAGTAACTTTTGTACAATAGGAGTTGTGCTATTTTGCAGTTCTTCTAAAAGTGCTGGGCCAATCGTTAGACGGTCACAACCTGCTAGCTCAATGATTTCGCCGGTATTACGGAAGCTTGCGCCCATAACAACGGTATTGAAGCCATGACGCTTGTAGTAGTTGTAGATGCTAGTTACTGAAACAACGCCTGGGTCTTCGCTAGCTGAATATTCAAGACCTGTGTCTTTTTTATACCAGTCAAGGATACGGCCTACAAAAGGAGAGATCAGGTATACGCCAGCTTCTGCACATGCACGAGCTTGTGCAAAGCTAAATAGCAAGGTTAAGTTACAGTTGATACCTTCTTGCTCAAGCTGTTTAGCAGCGCAAATACCTTCCCAAGTAGAAGCAAGTTTAATTAGAATGCGAGACTTATCAATACCAGCTTCTTGGTATAATTTTATTAGCTTATGTGCTTTAGCAATTGAGCCTTCTTTATCGAAAGATAGGCGTGCATCAACCTCGGTAGAAATACGGCCAGGAACAATCTTTAAGATCTCTAAACCGATATTAACTGCAAGCTTGTCCCCAGCATCTTCAATTTGCTGTGCAAGATCATCACTTTGGCTTTTAGCCCAGCTGATGGCGTTTTCGATTAGGCCACTGTACTCAGGAATTTCAGATGCTTTTAAAATAAGAGACGGATTGGTGGTTGCGTCTTCTGGCTGGTAACGTTTTATGGCTTCAATATCGCCAGTGTCGGCAACGATGGTAGTGAAAGGTTTGAGTTGTTCTAATGTGTTGGCCATGGGTCTTACATCCTTACTCTTTGAACAGCATAGAATTGGACAATTAATTTAGTAGCTATTAAAAGCCATTTTAATCAACATTCCAACCATATATGAAAAAAAATTACACAAAAGTTGCTGAAAATCATTTAAACGCACTTTTTTTGTAATCTAACTACAAGATTTTGCTAAGAATTGGTGTTCGGTAAAAGTTTAATTCAGAAGTATAGCGTTTTTATGAAAGTTCAAAACTAAAAAAGCTCACGATTGTGACAACCGTGAGCCTTGTTCAGAATGCTAATTAGCTTATTTTAGAACAGCAGCCTTCTCTGTTCCGGTAACATGTGCTTCTATACGTCGGTTAACGCGATTAGCTTCTGCTGAGCTACCTTCGATTAACGGTTGAGTAATACCAAAACCTTTAGAAGTCACTTTTGCCGGAGCAACGCCATACTGATTAATTAAAATATCAGCTACAGCTGCAGCGCGGCGCTCAGATAACTTCATATTGTAAGCTGGGCTACCAGTGTTAGAGGCGTGACCTGAAATCAATACTTTTGCATCAGGGTGTTGATTGATAAAGTCTGCTAACACCTTAATGTCGCCAAGCGATGAGGGTTCTACTTTTGCTGAGTTATTTTTGAAGTTAGCTTCTAGGTCAAAGGTGTATTCAGTTTCTTCGTAAATAGTACAGCCATAGTTGTCAACTTGGTGGGTAGACGGCGTATTTGGACATTGGTCCATATCGTCATTTACGCCATCATTGTCTGAGTCTGTAACAATTAATGGTGCGACAACAGGGGCTGGTTTTGCTTTGCTACCAAAGCGATAGCTGAGCTCTAGACCCCAATAGTTGCTTTCCATTTCAAGCGTTTTCCACTTGTCTTCATCAAGGTTTTCATAGCGGCGGTATTTCGCTTGGATCTTCAGGTTATCAGTAATGTTATAACCAATACCTGCGCCAACGTACGGTGCAACACCATTGTCACTATAGTATTCAGCACCCCACTGCTTGTTATTAGAAATAATGTAGTTAAAAGCACCTGCTTCGGCTGACAAACTCCAGTCACCAGCAAAAGGCCAGAATGCCACTAGACCAAGGTTCATACCCTTAGCCCCTACATCGTTTAGCTTGTTTGAGTAGTCGACCCATTGAGCTCGACCAAGATCTCGATAGCCTAGCTCTACGCCGAAATAGTCGTTGAATAGATAACCTGCAAATACGTCCCATGCATAAGGATCATCTTCACCACAGGTCTTCATGGTTTTTTGGTCACAATTAGGTTGGTAGTTGTTGATGCCGACACCGCCACCTACATACCAGGGGCTCATGCCGTCAGCTGCGCTAGCAGCAAAAGGTAACATCGAAGTAAGCAGAACTGCTTTGAGTGTATTGTTCATCATTCAAAATCCTTATGTTTTATTTATAAAACTCCTCCGTCTGTTAGAATTTATTCTAAACAGAGCCAGCACTTATCACGGAGTTCCTTTATATTTTAGCTGGCTGACACTATTATCTGTTGCAAATGTAATATTTTCCACTTTAATTGCAAAATATTATGTAGCCTTAAAGTTGCAAATTGTCGCTTTTGCAAGTTTCTATCTTTGATTTAACTCAATCAAACATCTAATTCGGTTCAATTTTAAGTCGCTAAAAGTCAATTTTGGTTATAGATATATTATTTTTCAATATCTGCAGGCTAGCCTTGAAAGGTTATAAAACGATAGAAATTTCAAATTTGTCCATCATTTGTAATTTATTTACTTAAATCTGCGGCATATTTGAATGAAAACTGGCTGTTTATGTAGTCGAATATCATTATATTGCATGTATATGCAGTGTTAATTTGGTTAATATGCTTGACGGCTTATAAAGATTGATGTGATGTGGTTGTCAGGTAAATGAGAAACTGTGATCTATATCGCTCGGGATTAAAGAGATGCTATGCTATTTTGCTGCGCGGAATGCAGCAGGCGTGATGTAACTTTTTCACGTTTAAGATAATCTGAAAATAAAATCTGCTGTTATTTAAATACTTTATGAAGGACAAACACAGGATAAACCTAATCCAGTGTTCGACCCGCTAGATTATGTTTGTCATGGGGATTGAAATTATATGATAGAAACGACGGTTAATTTTCTCAATGCGTTGCTTTGGGGAAAGCTTTTAGTTTACGGACTGGTTGGTGCCGGCCTGTACTTTACAATTCGACTGGCATTCATTCAGATCACGCATTTTAAGCATTCTGGTGAGATCATGCTTAAGAGTCGACAAGGTGAGAGCAAAGGTGGTCTTTCATCTTTCCAAGTATTTTGTACCAGTATGGCGGCTCGCGTTGGTGCGGGTAATATGGCTGGTGTTGCTGTTGCGATTGGTGCGGCAGGACCAGGCGCAGTGTTTTGGATGTGGTTGATTGCTGTGCTTGGTATGGCAACCGCGATGGTTGAGTCTACTTTAGCGCAGGTCTATAAAGTCCGTGATGAAGATGGTCAGTATCGTGGTGGTCCTTCATATTACATGGAAAAAGGTCTTGGCCAGCGTTGGATGGGGATTTTATTCTCAGTATTCCTAATTATTGCTTTTGGCCTTGTATTCAATGCCGTACAAGCAAATACAATTACCGGTGCAATGACGCAAGTGTTTGGCTTTGACCCAATGTATGTGGGTATTGCTATTGTGGTGGTTAGCGCATTTGTGATTATGGGCGGCTTGCGTAAAGTTGCGAAAGTTTCTGAAATTGTTGTGCCTGTGATGGCCATTGCTTATATCTTGATTGCGTTTGTTGTTGTTGCAATGAACCTTGAAAAGCTTCCAGATGTATTCATGTTGGTTATTAGAAGTGCATTCGGTCTACAAGAAGTGGTTGCTGGTGGTGTGGCATACACTATCGCTCAAGCTATGCAAGCCGGTATTGCTCGTGGCTTGTTCTCAAACGAAGCGGGTATGGGTAGTGCTGCAAACGTTGCAGCAAGTGCATCACCAAATCCAAATCACCCTGCATCACAAGGATTTGTGCAAATGATGGGTGTTTTTGTTGATACTATTGTTATTTGTACTGCCACTGCAGCAATTATTTTACTTGCAGGCGATATGGGCACAAGTAGTGATGGTATTAAGCTAACGATTGATGCTTTAAGTGAGCATGTAGGTACTTGGGGCGGTGGATTTATCGCACTGGCTATTTTACTGTTTTGTTTTACCTCTATTATTGCAAACTACTCGTACGCAGAAACAAACGTTATTTTCCTATCGGGTAACAGTAAAAAAGCACTACCAATATTCAGAGTTTGTGTATTGGGCATGGTAATGTTTGGTGCAGTAGCCAAAATTGGCCTTGTATGGAACCTTGCCGATGTGTCTATGGGTCTTATGGCGACGGTAAACATTATCGCACTGCTGTTACTGTCGGGCTTAGCTATTCGCGTTATTAACGACTACCGTCAGCAGCTTAAAAGTGGTAAAACGCCGACTTTCGATGCCAGTAAGTTCCCTGAGTTAGCTAACTTAGAAGGCGATATCTGGACGAGTAAGACTGTGGCAGAAGAGATCCGCGCACAAGAAGTCGCTCACGATACTCGCTCTTAATCTGTAACAGTTATTAGCACAATCTAAAAAACCACGCTTTTAAAGCGTGGTTTTTTTGTTTTTGATCAGTATGATTGTCATAGCTTAACAATATCTATTTAAAGGACTTAGCGATGCTGATTCTTGTTTCCCCTGCTAAAACACTAGATTTTGATAATCCAGCTGGCACTGATAGTTATTCAATGCCAACGCTGTTAGATCAAAGTGAACAACTTATTGAAGTATGCCGTCAGTTAACGCCGACAGATATTGCGACCCTAATGAAAGTGAGCGATAAAATTGCTGGCTTAAACGTAGCGAGATTTAGCTCTTGGGATAAAGAGTTCACCCCTGAAAATGCTAAACAGGCAGTATTTGCTTTTCGAGGTGATGTATATACCGGACTTGATGCAGATACTCTGTCAGAAGCAAGCTTACAAAAAGCGCAAACACAGTTACGAATTTTGTCTGGGCTTTATGGCTTATTAAAGCCTTTAGACTTGATGCAGGCCTATCGTTTAGAGATGGGAACCCGTTTGGCTAATGATAGAGGCACTAACCTGTATCAGTTTTGGGGTGATATCATCACAGATGAATTGAACCAAACGATTAAAGAGCAGGGCGATGAGTTTATTATTAACTTAGCCTCTAATGAATATTTCAAGGCGGTTAAGCCTAAAAAGCTAAGCGCAAACTTAATCACTCCGGTATTTAAAGACTGCAAGAATGGCCAATATAAAGTGATTAGCTTTTTTGCCAAGAAAGCTCGTGGCATGATGGTGCGCTATATTCTTGATAACGATGTTACTTCACTTGAGGCACTAACCCAGTTTGATACAGCGGGTTATTATTATAGCGAAAAAGACTCGACAGTTAACGAACCTGTGTTTTTACGTGAAGAGCAGTAGATCACTGATTTAGCAACTGCACTCGTAATATAGATCTCATTCAAGTAGTCATTTTGATTACTAGCGTGTTTACAAAAAAGCAGCCAGATGGCTGCTTTTCTATTGCTGAAATCTATTTAGTTGCGATAGGTCTAAGCTCAATTGTTGATTGTGCCATTAGATAGGCAAATTGCGCATAGGCGGCGACGTTTTGTTGCAGCGCTGCCGGCTCAATCTTATCTAACGTGTCGTTTGGTGTATGGTGGTAGTCAAAGTAATCACTGCCATCTTGGCGTAACGAGGCAACAGGCACACCCATTGATGGCAACATTGACACATCAGGGCCGCCAGATGCTGTGTTGTTTCCAATAACAACACCATTTGCGGTCATCGGTTGGCTTAGCTTACTAAGCGCGGCGTAGCCTTGCTCACTGGCTCTAAAGTCTATTTGATAAATACGTCCTGCGCCAAAATCAGATTCGGCTGCAATATAATGCTTTTCAAGTTCTGCTTGATGGGTTTTGGCGTAGGTTTTACCGCCGATTAATCCTACTTCCTCGGCTGCATATAGCACGACTCTGACAGTTCTTGCCGGTTTTACGGCTAAGTCTTGAATAAGTTTGCCTGCGGCAGTAACAATTGCTACACCTGCGCCATCATCAATGGCGCCAGTACCTTCGTCCCAAGAGTCTAAATGGGCGCCTATTAATACTATTTCATCAGGCTTTGTAGAGCCGGTAACCTCGGCAATAACATTATAAGATGTAGCAACGCCTTGGTTTTCAGCTGAAAGTTGCAGCTTAATTTTGATATCTTTGCTGCGCTTAAGCATGGCATTAATTAAATCTGCATCAGGATTAGACATCGCCGCTGCAGGGATTTTGTTGACGCCATCTTTGTAGCGCATCATGCCAGTGTGAGCCATTCGGTCATGATCTGTACCGATTGAACGAATGATAATCGCTAATGCGCCTTTTTCAGCTGCAGCGATGGCTCCTTTAGCGCGGCCACCGACGCTTTTTCCATAACCCTTACCAGTTTTATGGCGTTCAGTTACATGGTCAATAAACACGATTTTACCGGAAACATCATCACTGCTTGATTGTTGTAACGCACTGAGGCTATCAAATCGAATAATCTTGGCTTCAATACCCTCTTTAGGTGTTGCAATACTGCCACCTAAAGCGGTGATCACCAGAGGTTGAGGGAAAGGAGCTGTGATAGATGCTTTTGTTTGGCCGCGATGCCAAACAGGAACCTGAACGGCTTCTTTGTAAACTTTATCAAACCCAAGGCTTTTTAGTTTCAGTTCTGCCCATTTTACGGCGACTAAATCTTGCTGGCTACCTGCTAATCTCGGACCAACTTCAACAGTTAATGATTCAACGAGCTCATAGGCGAGATCAGAATTAAGTGCTTCTTTTTGTAATTTTTGACTTACAACTTGTTCTGTAGAGTCCGAGCCGACTGTTTGGCAACCAATTAAGCTAAGATAAATCAGGCCAAAAAGTACATTGAGATAGCTGTTTTTCATAAGTTTCCTTTGTTTTTATTACGTATATCTCACTTTTAAAAACAATCTAGCAAAAAGTGTGCTTTATGTCCCGACTATATCTGTAAGGCAACGCTATATTAGGGCGGTCGGTTTGTTTTAGGAGAAATGGCTCGTAATGAATATAGAACTAATGCAACAACGAGCAGACCATGCCGTTGTATTGTTAAAAGCGTTGGCAAACGAACGTCGTCTGTTTATCTTGTGTTACCTTCTTAATGAGGGTGAGATGTGCGTTGGTGAAATGAACAAAAAGTTGGGTCTAAGCCAGTCGGCTTTGTCACAACATTTGGCTTGGTTACGTAAAGATAATTTAGTTGAAACTCGCAAAGAAGCTCAAACGGTTTATTACTCGTTAAAGAGTGAAGAAGTTGCAGAGATCATCAAGTTACTGAACAACATCTATTGCGATAGCCTAAAAACGGTCGCTTAGTAATTTGTTTAAAGTAAAAGTCGGTTATTAGTCCGTTTTTGTATAAACGGTTATAGCTGGCTTTTATTGGTTATGTAAGTTCAATGTTGATAGGTATTAGTAGGTGACCGGCTAAGTTAGCTTGATTAGATAGGTGTTACTTAAAGTGCAATATTACGGTCTAAGATCATGATGTTGCTCATTGTATAATCTGAAAGTTGAGGTAATTTAAAAGGTGAGTGCTTTTAAGTCGTTAAGCAAGTTATAGCGTGGAGCATGATGCTTGTATCCGTTATGAGTAACGCAACAATTTGCTATCAATAAAGGCTAAAGAGGACTAACAACTACACCGTGATACTTTTTGACATATAAAAGGCTGCTCAGTTAAATCTAGTTTAGCTGTTGCGATTGATGTACGGGTTGTAATTAGAATTAATTAATAACTGCAACTTTTGCGTTAAGCGAGACTGTTTAGTCAAAGGTTTAGTGAGTGCTCAGCTGAGTTTATATAATAGATATCGAATAGAGAGGCTTGCCTCTCTATTTTTTTGCCTAAATTTTGTGGGTTTTCTGTCTGCGGATTTGTTGTCGAGCAACTTATACTAATCAGTATAAACATTTAGTCCCTCAGCGAGAGTTTAGCGGTTTTGAGGCAAGGTCATTAAGTGCTCCTCGGTAACTGCTCCTGCGTTACTCTACCTCCTATATCCATATAGTCGTGCTTTAATGACATTCGCTGTATCTGACCTCCAAGGATGGAGGAAATGTCTTATGCATGTCTGGAGCATGCAAGACTATGCAGCTGGCAACGAATGAAGAGCATAGTTGAACGAGGTTCAAGTTCCCTCTTTGTTTATTAAGAGGCACAGGATCAGAATCGCTAGAACTCGCCAGTCTGGAACGTTTTTGGCTGCCTACTGCTGATTTAAGGGGAAGTTGCTGAATTTTAGATATAAAAAAACCGGCCAAGGCCGGTTTTTATCTTTGCTTTAAGCTAAAAATTAAGCAGCGATTGCTTTGATTTTAGCGTTTAAGCGTGACTTATAACGAGCAGCCTTATTCTTGTGAATAAGACCTTTAGTCGCCATACGGTCAACAATTGGTTGTGCTACAGCGAAAGCAGCAGTAGCTGACGCGTGGTCACCTGCATTGATTGCAGCGATTACTTTTTTAACGTAAGTACGTAGCATTGAGCTACGGCTAGCGTTGTGCTGGCGACGCTTTTCAGATTGAAGCGCGCGCTTCTTTGCAGACTTGCTATTAGCCAAGGTGCAACTCCTAAAACTGGGTTTGGTATTTTTAAGGTCGAGGAATATGCCCTATTTTTGTCACTTTGTCAATGACAATGATTGAATCAATTCGATTAACTCAAAATAATCCAACCAGCTTGGCTATCTTCAACCTAACTCGTGTAATATGTGGCGCAATTCTAGCAGGTATTGCTAAGAGACAATAGGGCTAATACCGATTTTTACATGATATTGCCAAAGTAATTTAGCTCTGTAATTAGAGCAGGGGGCGTTTTGAGCAAGAAGTTAGTGAAGTCTGGCATGATCGTGAGTGCCATGACGTTGATTTCCCGAGTTTTAGGACTCGTTCGCGATGTAGTGATCGCAAACTTGATGGGCGCAGGCAGTAGTGCCGATGTATTCTTCTTTGCCAATAAAATTCCCAACTTTTTAAGGCGCCTCTTTGCTGAGGGAGCTTTTGCTCAAGCATTTGTGCCTGTTTTGACCGAATATCAGGAGAAAAACACTCGGGCTGAAGTCAATGAGCTAATTGGCAAGGTGGCTGGTACGTTAGGTATTTTAGTCTCTATCGTAACCTTAATTGGTGTTATTGCATCTCCGGTGTTAACCGCGCTTTTTGGTGGTGGTTGGTTCCTAGCTTGGTTAAATGATGAGCCAAATGGCGAAAAATTTGAACTCGCCTCATTAATGTTGAAGATAACCTTCCCTTATCTCTGGTTTATCACTTTTACTGCCCTAGCTGGTTCTATTCTCAATACTCGTGGCCGTTTTGCTGTATCAGCCTTTACACCTGTGTTCTTAAATATTGCCATTATTAGTGCAGCGATATTCTTATCACCCAATATGCAGCAACCTGAAATTGGCCTTGCTTGCGGTGTGTTTTTAGGTGGTTTGGTTCAATTCTTGTTCCAAATTCCTTTCCTTATACAAGAAAAGGCGCTAGTTAAACCAAGTTGGGGCTGGAACCACCCTGGGGTTACTAAAATTAGAACCTTGATGATCCCGGCGTTGTTTGGTGTATCGGTATCTCAAATTAACTTGTTACTTGATACCTTTATTGCCAGCTTTTTAATGACAGGCTCTATCAGCTGGCTGTATTACTCAGATAGATTGCTGGAATTTCCGTTAGGGCTATTTGGTATCGCAATTGCTACTGTGATTTTGCCAGCACTTTCCAAGCGTCATGTTAATGCTGAGAGTCATGAGTTTTCCAAGACTATGGATTGGGGAGTTAAAGCAATTGTATTGTTGGGACTTCCCGCAATGTGTGGCTTGATTATTCTAGCTAAGCCGATGTTAATGGTGCTATTTATGCGAGGTGCATTTAGCTATGAGGATGTTGAGATGGCATCTTATAGCTTAATGGCTTACGGCAGCGGTTTACTTAGCTTTATGCTGATTAAAATTTTGGCGCCAGGTTACTATTCAAGACAAGACACTAAAACACCAGTACGCTACGGTATAATCGCTATGGTTAGCAATATGGTATTTAACCTAATCTTTGCTATTCCGTTTGGCTATGTTGGTTTGGCTATTGCGACATCAATGTCGGCGCTGCTGAATGCATTTTTATTGTACCGAGGTTTACATAAAGCAAACGTGTATCGATTCAATAAAAGCACCTTATGGTTCTTTGCTAAGGCTACTGTTGCAGCTGTGGTTATGGTGTTGGTCATTTTCCAATTTGATCCGACTAGCGCACAGTGGTTAGATTTATCTTTTATAGAGCGTAGCTACACATTGGCAAAATTGATTGTATTTGCAGCAATCTCGTATTTTATTTGCTTAGTTTTGCTAGGAATTCGCCCTTGGAAGATGAAAGCTGCAGTTTGAGTGCTGATTATGGACGCTAGCTGGTATATAATCCGCCCATTTACTCTCATGTGTCGTGTAAGATAATGGAATTAATTCGCGGTATTCATAACATATTGCCGAAGCATCATGGTTGCGTATTAACAATAGGCAACTTTGATGGGGTTCACCGTGGTCATGCGGAAGTGATTAATCGCTTAGTAGCAAAGGCTGAACATTTAGGTTTACCTGCGGCAGTGATGACATTTGAACCACAACCACAAGAGTTATTTCAAGGTGAAGATGCACCAGCGCGCTTGAGCTTATTGCGCGATAAAATCGTTCTGCTTGACGAGCTAAAAGTAGACCGCTTGTTATGTGTTAACTTTAATAAGAAGTTTGCTAGCTATAGCGCCGAAGATTTTATTGAGCAATTATTGGTTAAGGCATTGGGTGTAAAGTATTTAGTTGTTGGTGATGATTTCTGCTTTGGTAAACAACGCCAAGGCAATTTTAATATGCTGCGTAAGGCCGGTGAAAAACACGGATTTGCAGTCGTCAGCACACAAAGCTTTATTTTGGGCGATAAGCGCGTAAGCTCTACAGAAATAAGGCAGCAGCTTGCAAAAGGTAACCTAGAGCAAGCAAGGCGTTTGTTAGGACATCCATTTACATTAAGTGGACGTGTAGCTCATGGCCAAAAAATAGGGCGAACAATAGGTTTCCCTACAGCTAATATTGCGTTAAAACGTAAAGTAACACCGGTAAGAGGTGTGTTTGCGGTAAAGCTATATTGGGACAACAGCGATATATACGAAGGCGTTGCTAATGTTGGTTTTAGACCAACGGTAAATGGTCAGGTATGTCAGTTAGAAGTCCATTTGTTTGATTTTGATGGTGATCTATATGGGAAAGCTGTTGAAGTTGAGTTAGTGGCAAAGATCAGAGACGAGCAGCCATTCGGATCGTTAGATGCGCTGAAAAAACAAATTTTAGATGATGCCAACAGAGCGAAAGCCCTACTTGGTAGCGATGCAGGCTAATAGCTTAGCGAACAAAACGGTAAAGGATCAATGAGCGACTATAAATCTACTTTGAATTTGCCGGAAACAGAGTTTCCGATGCGTGGTAATTTGGCTAATCGTGAGCCAGAGATGTTAAAATCTTGGACCGAAAACGGACTGTATCAACAGATCCGTGAAAGCCGTAAAGATGCTAAACCGTTTATTTTGCATGATGGTCCTCCATATGCAAACGGTGACATTCATATTGGCCACTCAGTAAACAAAATTCTTAAAGATATTATTATTAAGTCAAAGACCATGTCTGGCTTTGATGCGCCATATATTCCTGGTTGGGATTGTCACGGTCTGCCTATCGAATTAAAAGTCGAGCAAAAAGTGGGTAAGCCTGGTCACAAGGTTACTGCAGCAGAATTCCGTCAAAAGTGTCGTGAATATGCAGCTAAGCAAGTTGACGGTCAGCGCGATGACTTTATCCGTTTAGGTGTGTTTGCTGATTGGCAAAACCCGTACCTAACGATGGATTACAGCACTGAAGCTAACATCGTACGTTCACTGTCTAAAGTAATCGACAGCGGCCACCTGCATAAAGGTGTTAAGCCTGTGCATTGGTGTACTGATTGTGGTTCAGCATTAGCAGAAGCAGAAGTTGAATACGAAGACAAAATGTCTCCTGCTATCGATGTTGCTTTCTCTGTTGTTGATAAATCAGCTTTACTAGCTAAGTTTGGTCTAAGTGAATACGCTCATAACATCTCAATGGTTATTTGGACTACAACACCATGGACATTGCCTGCTAACCGCGCGCTAGCAGTGGGTGCAAATGTTGAGTACACACTCGTTGAGATGGTTAAAGAAGGCCAAGCGCAAGCATTAGTGCTAGCAACGGATCTATATGAGTCATGCGTTGAGCGTTTTGGCGCAGAATCTCATACTGTACTAGGTACAGCTGCGGGTAGCGATTTAGAGTTACTACGCTTTAACCACCCATTCTACAGCTTTGATGTGCCAGTTATTTTAGGCGATCACGTGACAGTTGATTCAGGTACTGGTGTGGTCCATACCGCTCCTGGTCACGGTCAAGACGATTTCGTGGTTGGTCAAAAGTACGGCTTAGAAGTCGCTAATCCAGTAGGTGATAACGGCGTTTATAAAGCGGATACAGAAATCTTCGCTGGTTTGCATGTATTTAAAGCGAACAAGAACGTTGTTGAGCTATTAGAAGAAAAAGGTGCGCTACTTAATCACGTACAGATTAAGCACAGCTACCCACATTGCTGGCGCCACAAAACACCAATTATCTTCCGTGCAACGCCACAGTGGTTCATTTCTATGGATCAAAAAGGTTTGCGCCAGCAAGCTCTTGGTGAAATTGAGCAAACTCAGTGGATCCCTGATTGGGGACAAAGCCGTATCGAGAAGATGGTTGAAAACCGCCCAGACTGGTGTATTTCCCGTCAACGTACGTGGGGCGTGCCTATCACTTTGTTTGTACACCGCGAAACAGAAGAGTTACACCCAGATAGCGTGTCTTTGATGGAGCGCGTTGCAGCTCGTATCGAACAAGAAGGAATTCAAGCTTGGTGGGATCTAGACGCATCTGAATTATTAGGTGATGAAGCTGACCAGTATCGCAAAGTAACCGACACACTAGACGTTTGGTATGACTCAGGTTCTACGTTCTCATCAGTGGTTGCATCACGTCCTGAATTTAACGGTCATCCAATTGATCTATACCTTGAAGGTAGCGATCAACACCGTGGTTGGTTTATGTCGTCGCTAATGATTTCAACTGCGATGAACGGTAAAGCACCTTACAAGCAAGTATTGACCCACGGTTTCACCGTTGATGGTCAAGGCCGTAAGATGTCTAAGTCTGTGGGTAACGTGATTGCTCCGCAGCATGTAACCAATAAATTAGGCGCAGATATTCTACGTTTATGGGTGGCAGCAACAGACTACAGCGGCGAGATGACAGTTTCTGATCAAATCCTAAACCGCAGCGCTGACGCGTACCGCCGTATTCGTAACACTGCTCGATTCTTATTGGCTAACATCAATGGCTTTAACCCTGCAACGGATATGGTAGCGGTTGAAGAAATGGTTGCCTTAGATCGTTGGGTTGTTCGCCGTGCAGCAGCATTGCAACAAGAGCTATTAGAAGCGTACGACCAGTACAACTTCCATTTAGTGACGCAAAAGCTAATGCAGTTCTGTTCAGTTGAGCTAGGTAGTTTCTACTTAGATATCATTAAAGACCGTCAGTACACAGCAAAAGAAGATAGCAACGCACGTCGTAGCTGTCAGTCAGCACTGTACCTTATCTCTGAAGCTATGGTGCGCTGGATTGCGCCAATCCTAAGCTTTACAGCAGATGAGATCTGGAAGCTACTTCCTGGTGAGCGCGGTGAATATGTATTTACTGAAACTTGGTATGAAGGCCTTAAGTCTGTGACACTTGAGTCAGACTTAAGCGATGAGTACTGGGAGCAATTACTTGCGGTTCGTGCTGAAGTGAACAAAGTGATTGAAAACGCACGTCGTGAAAAGCAAGTGGGTGGCTCACTTGAAGCTGAAGTAACCTTGTACGCTGATGAAGCGCTGCAAGCTGCGCTTGAAAATCTAGGCGATGAGCTACGTTTTGTATTGTTGACATCAAAGACTGAAGTGGTTGCCTTAGCGCAAGCGCCAGCTGATGCAATTGAGACTGAACTTGCTTCATTAAAGCTTGGGCTTAAAAAGTCAGAAGCTGAAAAGTGTGAGCGTTGCTGGCACCATAGAGAAGATGTTGGCAGCGTTGCTGAGCATCCAACACTATGTACACGCTGTGTAACCAATATTGAAGGCGATGGCGAAACCCGTCAGTTTGCTTAATCAAGCATTAGCAACGGCTCTTTTATAGGGCCGTTGTTTTTTTATCAGTTAATTTTTTATTGTTTATCAAAATCTTAAATTATACGAGTTGATGCTATCTATGGAAAAGGAACATTTAATGCCAACTAACTGGAAAGACAGTGGTCTGCGTTGGTATTGGGTAGTTGTATTGGTATTTCTTGCCGATCAGATATCTAAGCAATGGGTATTATCAAACTTTGAGTTATACGAATCGATTCAGTTATTACCTGTTTTTAACTTTACCTATGTGCGTAACTACGGTGCAGCATTTAGCTTTTTAAGTGATGCAGGTGGTTGGCAACGCTGGTTGTTTACCTTTGTAGCTGTAGGTTTTAGTGTGCTACTTTCGGTTTGGCTGCGCCAGCAACCTAGTAAGATGTGGCGATTGAACCTAGCCTATACTTTAGTTATCGGCGGTGCACTAGGTAACCTTATTGACCGTTTACAACATGGCTATGTTGTCGACTTTTTACATTTCTATTGGAATACCAGCCATTTTCCAGCCTTTAATATTGCTGATTCAGCGATTTGTGTAGGCGCAGCGCTTATCATTTTAGACTCATTTATTACGAGTAAAGATGATAAAAAAGCAAATGGTGTAAAGGAGTAACTTACGTGTCAGAAATGCATTCAATTTTATGTCATATGAACATAGTACTCGAAGATGGCTCGACAGCTGAAAGTACGCGTTCAAGCGGAAAGCCTGCGCGCTTTAATGTTGGCGATGAAAGTTTAAGCCCTGCATTTGAGGCAGAGATTATTAATCTTAAAGAAGGTGATAAGCACAGCTTTACATTGCAAGCTGCCGATACCTTTGGCGAGTCTAATCCAGATGCTGTGCATCATATGGATAAAAGTCGTTTTCCTGCAGATATGCAACTTGAGCCGGGGGTTATTGTGAGTTTTGCAGGCCCTGGCGGCAGTGAAATTCCGGGGATGGTGAGAGATGTTGTTGGTGACTCAGTGACTATTGATTTGAATCATCCTTTGGCAGGACAAGTGCTCACTTTTGAACTTGAAGTAGTACAGGTACTTTAATTATGAATATCCTTCTGGCAAATCCACGTGGTTTTTGTGCTGGTGTAGACCGTGCGATTAGCATTGTTGAGCGTGCATTAGAGCTGTTTTCACCACCGATTTATGTACGACACGAAGTGGTACATAACCGTTATGTAGTGCAAAACCTAAAAGATCGTGGTGCTGTATTTGTTGAAGAGCTGGATCAAGTGCCTGACGATAGCATTGTTATCTTTAGTGCTCATGGTGTTTCTCAAGCTGTGCGACGTGAAGCTAAAAGTCGTGGTTTAAAAGTTTTTGATGCGACTTGTCCATTGGTCACTAAAGTTCATCTGCAGGTGACGCGTGCAAGCCGCAAGGGTATTGAGTGCATCTTAATTGGTCATGCTGGACACCCTGAGGTGGAAGGTACTATGGGCCAATATGACAACCCAGAAGGCGGCGTTCACTTAGTTGAGTCGCCTGAAGATGTTGCCAAATTAGTGGTTAAAGATCCTGACAATTTATGTTTTGTTACTCAGACAACATTGTCGATGGATGACACTGCAGATGTTATCGCATCTCTACAAAAGAAGTACCCTTCAATTGAGGGGCCACGTAAAGATGATATCTGTTATGCGACGCAAAATCGTCAAGATGCTGTACGTAATGTGTCAGAGCAAGTAGAGCTGTTTATTGTTGTCGGCTCTAAAAACAGCTCAAACTCTAACAGACTGCGTGAATTAGCGGAAAAGAAAGGTACCCAAGCCTTCTTAGTTGATAATGCTGATGATGTTGATGCAGATTGGTTTAACGGCGTGCGACGAGTGGCTGTAACCGCAGGAGCGTCGGCTCCAGAGGTACTCGTTAAGCAAGTGGTTGATGCTATCGCTAATATGGCGCCAAGTGTAGTGACAGAGGTTGAAGGTCGTTTAGAGGATACAGTGTTTGCTGTTCCTGCTGAGTTGAGATAAATCTGCTGAGCTAGCTTAACCTAGATTATGCAACATAAAATAGAGGCCTTAGGCCTCTTTTTTTTCGCTTTAAATTCAGCTGTTTTCATTCAGAGGGTAAAAATTTACCTTACTAGAATTTGCTAATATTAGACTGTTTTGCTCTTAGCATGTATGCTAAAGGTGGATTATAAGTAGCAGATTTGAAACGACAAAGTAATGTCTTGGTGTCAATTAAGTGGCGCGCTATTGGGGGCGATATGATAGTGAATGAAAAAGGCTTTTCCTTAATTGAGGTATTAGTTGCTTTAGTCATTCTGGTTATCGGACTCGTTGGGGTTTTTAATCTTCACTTAGTGTCTAAACGCGGCAGTTTCGAATCATTTCAACAGACACAAGCCTCTTATTTTGCACAAGACATTATTAATAGGATGAAGCTTAATCGCAGTCAGTTAACGGCTTATAGTGGCACATATAGTGGCACGCTAACTCAACCTGCTACTGCTTGTGATGTAGCTATCGGTGCAAACGTCATATGTACGGTTAATCAAACTCTGTTGTGGGACCTTTATAAGTGGGAGCAACAGATGCTTGGAAGTGCTGAGGTCAATAATCATTCGACAAATGTTGGCGGCCTAGATAAACCCACCGCTTGTATCCTTGCTCAAGCAAGTGGAGATGTAACAGTCGTGATTACTTGGCGGGGGATCCGCAAAGTATCAGATGGTGCAATTAATCATAGTGACGCTTTAGTTCGTGGCTGCGGTACTGCAGGTGACAGACGCCGCGCCTATAGCGTTAATACTGTGATTATTTAAGGTATTAAGAATGGATCTAGGTCGCGTAAGTCAAAAAGGTTTGTCGCTCGTCGAATTAATGGTCGCCATGGTTGTGGGGCTGTTTCTTACCGCTGGAATATTCTCGATGTTTGTTATGTCTGCTACCAATGTAACGACAACGAGCCAGTTTAATCAATTACAAGAGAACGGCAGAATCGCACTATGGCTTATCGAGCGCGATGTTAGTCAGCTAGGGTTTATGGGCGATCTAACAGGTATTGGTTTAGAGGTCGGTACTAACCTTGATATTAATGCCGCAGCCGTTGCCGCTGGTAACGATTGTATTGGTGATGGTGTTAACAACAGTTCTTTTCCTGCTCCAGTCCCTGCTCATTTTCGTCGATTATGGGGTTATGAAAGTGGCGTATCAGCCAACTCCCTTTCTTGTTTAACCAGTGTTCGTTCAGCTACCGATGTATTACAAATTAAAAGATTAGCCGGGCCAGAAGTCGCAACACCTAATGACTCCAATAGATATTACCTTGCGACTAACTCTCAACAGGGAGTTTTATTTAGTGGTGATCAAACCGCGCCGGTTATTACCAATGGTCGTTATTGGGAGTATTTACACCATGTTTATTACATTGAAGATGAAGCCGGTACACCTGTGTTGAAGCGCCGTGTACTTCGCAATGGCGGCATGAAAACCTCCGCCAGTTATGAGCAGTTGGTTGAAGGTGTTGAGAATATGCGTGTCTTATATGGTTTTGATAGTAATGGTGACAACAGCGCAGATAGCTATATGCCAGTGCAAAACGTAACAGATTTAATGTGGGATAACAGTTTAGCTCAGCGAGTGGTTTCACTAAGGATATTTATGTTGATCCGCTCATTAGAAGCTGACAGCAGCTATATTAACAACAATAGCTATACACTTGGTGACAAAACGATTGTAGCACCGGGCGATAATTTTAGGCGCAAAGTTGTATCAACTACTTTGGTACTAGAAAACCCAATTATTAGTGCTAATTAGAGGCTAGTTATGAATAAGCAAAAAGGAATGGTGCTGTTTCTGTCATTAATTGTATTGATTATTATGACGGTAATAGGTGTTGCATTGGCGGTTAATTCTAATCAATCAATGAAGATGGCCGGAGCAGGCTCTGAAAGAATTGAAGCTATGACGGCTGCGCATGGTGCTCAAGATCGTGCTATTTCGCTTAATGAAGGTGCGACTTTAATTAACTTAACCAATACCTTAGTGACTAATGATGCAGCACTTGGTGTAACAAATACATTAGAGCCAGTTGCTAGTGGCTGTCAACGTAAAGAGAAAGCCCACGGCGCGAGTATTGGCTGTAATCGTATTGATATTTCGAGTACGGCAGTTTTTGGGCGAAATGATCTAGGGCAGCTAACGGTTGTCGTTGGCATAGAACAAGAATTTACAACAGGGAGTTAGTCATGCCGTGGATTAAACGACTTCTGTGTGCTTCTGCAGCATGTACAGTAATGCTATCAGGAATGAGTTTTAGCGATGATACAGAGCTTTATGTTTTTGAATCGACGGCTCGCTCCGGTTCTCGTCCACAGGTTTTAATCATTTTTGATAACTCTGGGAGTATGAGTACTAACGAGAGTACAGACTCTTTTTATCCTAGAGGCGATGAAAACTTAGGCGGTTCAACTAAATTATTTTATAGCAAAGGCGCGGGCGTTCCTGATTTAACCAGTCCGAACTTTATACAAAACAAGATTAACGGTTGTAAGCGCTCAAAAACCTACCTAAAAGACTATGGCTTTTTTACTGGGTTTATACGTGAGTATAGTTTTGTGGGTGAAAACGGTACGTGGTCAGAGTTGCCTGACTCTCTTGCCACAACGGTAACCCATACTGATTGCTTTGAAGATTTTGAAGACTCAAGCAGTGTTAATTATAAAAATGCTAAAGATATTCCTGAGGGGCTTCCGGTTGATAGCTTAGGTTCTTCAGCCTCACCTGAACCTTATACATTGGTGTCATCGAGTTCGAGCTCAACAGATAAAGACGCTGCATTAAACAAGGCTTTGTTAACTAACTTCGGCATAGGAAAGTCTGTCACGTTTTATACTGAAAAGTATGTAACTTGGTATCACAGCACTAAGTCACAAAAAAATATTTCTAGGCTCGATATTGCTCAACGAGTTATGGAAGATACCGTGGTTACCACCCCTAGTGTAGATTTCGGTCTAGCAGTATTTAACTACAATAATGGCAGCAGTGATGATGGTGGCCGCATAATTTCAGGAATAAAGCGCCTAAACACGGTTGAGAAAAAGTCATTAATTACAACTATTGGTAATTTAAATGCCGAAACATGGACGCCACTGTGTGAAACCTTGTATGAAGCTTATCGATATTTTGGTGGTGAAGCGCCTTATTTTGCTCTAGAGGCAGGCAGTGCATCTCCCGCAAGAGATACAAGTATAGAAAAAAACGGTAAATATAGTTCTCCATTTTTAGGTAGCCAATGCTCTGATAGGGCGTATGTCGTTTATATTACTGATGGGGCTCCTACTCGTGATAGCGCGGCTAACGGTATTATTGATGATTTAGATGGATATGATGCTAATAACATAGTTGATGGTAGCTATTTACCAGCTCTTGCTAGCATCATGAATAATAAAGACATTAACACATCAGTAGATGGTGAGCAGTTTGTAACCACATTTACTATTGGCTTTAGTGATGGCGCTGCAAGTGCCGAGCCTATCTTAAAGAAAGCCGCAGAGTTGGGCGGCGGCAAATACTTTGCCGCAAGTGATGCCTCGGCGTTACAAGCTGCGCTTTCACAGGTTTTTTCACAGATCTTAGAGACCAACGCGAGTTTTACCTCGCCTTCAATTGCAAGTAATAACTTTGACCGTACACAAACATTCGATTCAGCCTATTACGCCATGTTCTTGCCTAATAAAGGTGCGCGTTGGATGGGCAATATTAAGAAGTTTAAAGTAACGGGCAGTGGCGATATTGTCGATAAAAACGGTGCGTTAGCGATTGACGATGATGGCAACCTGAAGTCTTCAGCTTGTTCATATTGGACTCCAGATGCAGTGTGTGTAGCTACGTCAAATGGTGGTGACGGTAACGATGTACGCACTGGCGGCGCAGCGCATACTATAAGAGCAACCAATCCTAGAACCTTGTACGGTAATTTCGGTACTAACGGTGCTTTGACAAGCTTCAGTAAAGCCAATGCTCAGCAGGTGGCTGGTAGTGAAAGTTTGTTGGCAGACTTTATGGGGGTTGACTCAAGTCAATTAACTGAAATGTTTAGCTGGGCTGCTGGAACTGACACTGACGATGATAATAATGACTCGAGTACAACCGATACTCGCGAGGATATATTTGGTGATCCCCTCCACTCAAAACCATTAGCGATTAACTTTGGTAGCCAAGGCTCTCCTGATATTAGAGTGTTAGTAGGAACCAACCATGGTTTTTTACATATGCTTAAAGACACAGGAGATAGTGTTGCAGAGTCTTGGGCGTTTATGCCTTACGAACTGCTTTCTAACATTGCTGAATTACGCGCTAATATTCCAACCGGTGTACATTCTGTCTATGGTCTAGATTCGTCACCAGTTGCTTATGTTGAACAAAATGCGAGTGGTGGTGTGAATAAAGCTTGGTTATTTGTTGGTATGCGCCGTGGTGGTAAATCTTATTATGCACTGGATATTACTAATCCCGATTCGCCTAGTTTTATGTGGAAAATAGACCCTGATTCAACAGGCATGGGGGAGCTAGGCCAAACGTGGGCGGAACCCGTTGTGACAAAGATCCCCGGCTGGCCGCTAGGCAATACTAATCCAGCGAATGCGAAGCCCGTGATTATATTTGGCGCTGGATACTCGCCATCAACAAAAGACTCTGCAGCGGTTGGGAGTAATGATACACAAGGTCGAGGTGTGTTTATTGTTGATGCTGAAACTGGCGCGCTAGTGCATGCTTTTGGACCCACAAGCAGCGCTAATACAACACTGTTGCCTGGTATTGTTGACAGTGTGCCGAATGCCGTCGCTGTGCTGGACTCTGATGGCGACTCGCTAAGTGATAGAATTTATGCTTCTGATACAGGGGGCAATGTATGGCGTATGGATTTACCTTCAGGTTCGCCATCTGATACGACAAGCCCTTGGACAGCATACAAGTTTGCTGATTTAGGCGGCAATAGCTTGATAAATGATCGACGCTTCTTTGCGGAGCCTGTAGTAGCGCAAACGGTATTCACCAACATCGCTGAGGTCAGTGTTACTGTTGACGGTAATACAACGACTACGACCACCTATCAAAATGTCCCCTATGATGCAGTAACACTCGGTACAGGACATAGACCACACCCGAGTGATCTGAGCCGTTCAGATATGTTTTATGTGCTGCAAGATCGCAATGTGATTAGCCGCTCTTTTGGTGTTGCAGGCTACCCAGCTCCAAGTGCGTTAGTGCTGAGTGATTTATATAACGTGACCAGTGCGCCACCTTCATCTGAGGCTGAGAATATTAGCTTTGGCGGTAAACGGGGCTGGTATTACAGTTTTGCTGATACTGGAGAAAAGAGCTTATCGGCATCATCAATTATTGAAGGGCGGGTTTACTTTACATCTTATGTCCCGGGAGATAATTCCGCCTCTAATCAATGTTTAATATCTGGTGTCGGAAGACTTTATGGTTTTGACTTACATAAAGGTACTCGTTCATATACTCACGAGTATATAGAAATGGGGGAAAGAGTCCCTGATACGCCACAACTTGTTATCCCGCCTAATGGTAATGATGATTCTTATATGTACCTTATAGGTATAGGTAAGGCCGGGGACGATATGATTAAGGTAGATGACCCCAATAATACTGCAGATACTTGTTTGCCGGGCGATGACAAATGCGTTGGCGGTGGGCCTGGAGTTAACCGAATTTATTATTATATCAATGAGTAGTTTATGAATAAAAAAGGCTTTAGTTTGATTGAGCTTATGATTGCCGTTGCTATCATGGGAATATTAGCCAGCGTGGCATATCCCTCATATGTTCAATATGTTGCGAAAGGTGCAAGAGCTGACGGTTTAGCTGGCTTGATGAAAGTTGCGAACCTACAAGAACAATATTATTTAGATAATCGTCAATATGCTACTGATATGACAAAGCTGGGGCTTGCTGCAGACCCGTTTGTAGTTGAAAACGGCTTTTATAGTATTGACTCTACAGGTACAAGCGGTTTCGTTGCTATTGCTACGGCATTAGGCGCCCAAGCAAGTCGAGATAGTGGCTGCACTGCAATACAAATTACAGAGACGGGGGCTAAAACCCCATTGGAGTGTTGGGAATGATGCGATACATACCAGTAATGCTCATGCTTGTAACGACAGCAGCATTTGCCGAAAGCATAGAAAAGCAAGAGTATAAGTGCCATGTGATAACCAGTGTTGGCGAACAAGTGACACTTTATCGCTGGCCTGTGGAAAAAATGAATTATTACATGCAAAGGCTGCCAATGAAAAAAGTACCTAAATCCGGTCCTGGTAGGCGTCCTTTGATAAAAGAGGTTGTTGAGTGTGTTGAAAGTGAAGCACCGTTTAGTACTGCTGTCGCACAAAAGTTAGATGCCAATTTAGCTCGATAGGTTAAGCATGTCTTTAGGTGAGTGAGCTTTATTTGTTGGCCACAGTTAATCTAACTTGTAACGAGAGCTTTGGTTTAGCTTGATAACTTGAATCTGTAATTCTAAATCATTAGCTAATTAACTATTTGAGTTTATCAGATGTTTTAAAGTGACTCTTATTAGGGCGGTTATGCCGAGTCAAAAGTCGAATTAACTACAAGTTACTGTACCCGTAGCAAACTTGCTTTTTCCCGATACGCTAAGTTGTAGCGCCATTGATTCATCGCTTGATTGGCTGCTAGGGCAATAGCTAAATATCCCAGAGTTAAAATTGCCAGAAATAAAACCATCACTGCCAATCGTTATCGTGTTTTGATCATAGTCGATGTAGTCATTGCTATTAAAGGCTGCAACATCAAGTAGCACTTGGTCTGTACCATCTATGGTGTTTAGCGTGCCATTATCAACAAAAACACTAAAACCTCCGATCCAATTACTTCCGCAGGTATTTGAGCTCAAGGGACATATTGTGATGCGAGTACCGTAACTAAGTGCATGGTTGCGGGCTAGCTGTATAGCTTGTTGAATACTACGAATATTACTTTCTGCGCGATAGCCGTCATACATAGAGGTGAGAGAGGGGACACCAACGGTTAATAAAATAGCTGCAACTGCAATAGTCACCATGAGTTCAACTAGAGTAAATCCAGATTGTTTACTTTGCATTATAAAATGTCCCTAGTTGGCTGTATTTACCGATGTCTATAAATAGAAATTTCTGCAGTTAATACTAGCAAAGTCAGGCTGTCGGTTAAACTCTCTCTGTGATACTAATCATATCTTGTCTTACCTTTAGTGCTGACTAGACGAGTGTGCTATGGGCATTGGACCGGTTTATTGGAGAATCGAATACGACCTGATTGATTAATTATTACGGCACGGGAATATTCACTGTCTTGGGTGTCAGGACAATAGCGTAGAGTGCCATTAGTACCTGAAGCTAATCCTTCAGGCTGAAATCGAATAGCAGTTCTATTATAGCCAATATAATCATTAGGGTTAAAAGGCCCTAAGGTATAAATAATTTGGTCAACGCCATCTAATCTATTGGTAACCCCAGAGTCTGTAAATACGGTGATATTGTTTTGCCAGTTGGCAGAACAACTTTGTGCTTCCATAGGGCAAACTGTCACTCTTAATCCATATGCAACAGCATGATTTCTTGCAAGCTGTACCGATTGCTGAATTTTACGAATATTAGAATCAGAACGATTATGTGCATAAAGCGAAGTCAGTGATGGCGTTGAAACAGCAATTAATATCGTGGTAACTGCTAACGTTATCATCAGCTCAACTAGGGTAAAACCTGTTAACTTAACTAGCATAAGCACTCCTCCATGAGTGAAAAAAAGTATTTACATCCTGTAAATACATCGACATTTGCATTTAGAAACTGCTCTGAAAATACTAAGTGTAGCTTTAGTTTAATTAAGAGAGAGGTTTGATTGATAGTTTGCTAGGTAAATTGAATAGCTATTCAATAGTTGTGCAATCAAAGAACACTTTAGACTTCAGAGTTTTGTTACTGCATGGTAAGCTACTGCGCAATCAAATTGCGTCTTTCAGCAGGTTCTTAGGGAGTTTTACATGAAAAAAGTCGAAGCCATTATTAAACCATTTAAGTTAGATGATGTGCGCGAATCACTTGCTGATATTGGTATCACAGGCATGACAGTGTCAGAAGTTAAAGGCTTTGGTCGTCAGAAAGGGCATACTGAGCTTTATCGCGGCGCTGAATATATGGTCGACTTTTTACCTAAGGTAAAGATTGAGCTAGTTATCCAAGATGAGCTGCTAGAACAAGCTTTAGAAGTCATCGTTGATACAGCTCGTACAGGTAAAATTGGTGATGGCAAAATCTTTGTCACTGACGTTGAGCGTGTTATTCGTATCCGTACTGGTGAAGAAAACGAAGAAGCGGTTTAACCGTAATAACCTTTTCGCATTATCTCGCTAAATAGGTAATGCGAAAAAGCTCGGTTTTGTTTGGTCTTGGTATTCTAGGTTTGTGGTTGAGCTGTGGAGTCTCTTATCACAGGTTCAGGCAAGAATACCTTACCTGATTGCGCAGCTTTTTCTTTGCGCTTTGCTATTAATAGTTCGGTAGCAATATGAGCAATTTCTTCATTCGGCTGATGCACAGTCGTTAGCTTAGGCCAAGTTTGACGAGAAAACGGACTATCCTCAAAACCTACTATGGATATTTCAGCCGGAATATCAACGCCTTCAAGTCTGGCGGCAAATAGCGCTCCCGCTGCAATTTCATCGTTACAGGCTACAATTGCACTTGGTCTAATCTTTTGTTTAAGTAGATCTTTAGCACCTTGTACTCCAGACTCAAATGAGTATTTTCCGTCGATAATAAAATCTTCGTTGATAGCCAACTCATTGTCTAATAAAGCCTGTTTAAAGCCCGCTAAGCGTTCTTTTGTTGATTCGTGCTCATGATCACCGCTTAAAAATGCGATGTTTTTATGACCAAGATCTATAAGGTGTTGTGTTATTGAAATGGCGCCTGATCTATCATTTACCAATACGGCTAAACCATTACCAGTTTCAACTTTCTCGCCAGCAATAATTCTGACATAACTTGCATCTATTTTATCTAATGCAGCCAAAATCACTGGGTCTTCAGATAATGGCGGGGTCAGTACTAACCCCGATAAACGGTTATGTTTAACTAATGTCGTCAGCTCTTCGCATATATTGTCAGCTCTTGAGTTGCATGGGTGAATAAGTAATTCATAACCAAGATCTTTACAGGCTGACAAAATACCATTTTGCATATCGATGATGTAGTAGGCATTGGGGTTATCATAAATAAAGCCAATGACATAAGATTTTGTTCCGGCTAAATTCCTAGCCGCAAGATTAGGCTGATAGTTTAATTCTTTAATTGCAGAGTTAACTTTATCTATCGTTACTTGCTTTACAGAGGGTTCATTATTGGTAACTCGAGATACCGTTTTAATCGATACGCCAGCATATTTTGCGACATCATTGATGGTGACTTTCATGTTGTTGGACTCTGTTTAGTTAGTCATTTTTACTGCAATTTGTTGCAACTTAACGTTAACAACTGGCGTTTGTAGTAAGGCTATTTATCGGTATATTTACCAATATAGTGCGAAGTTTTAAGTCATTTAGCAATGAGAATTGCTCAACTTTTTAAGTTTCAACCCGCATTAGAAAAAAAAACCTTCTAGTCGTTACATTTTTTCACACACGTTAACCTACTGTATTTAATTAATAATTAATAATTAACCTGCATACTTCTGTTGCTCGGGCTGGGTGAAATGGATTTGTTGGTTATTTTGTTGTGGCGCGACTGTTAATAATTGTGTAATGTTTGCACTAGACATGACAGCGTTGTCATTCCGGTTCGGGAATGGTTATGGATATAAAAAAAGATAATAAGTTATGGAAGGGAAAACGAGATGCGACCATCAAACTTTAAGAAAAGTGTACTAGCTACAAATATCGCGCTAATGCTTGGAACTGCAGTCTCTATGTCTGCAGTAGCTGCAGAAGCGGACTCTGCACCAGCTGCAGATGAAAATATAGAGAAGATTGAAGTACGCGGTCTACGTGCTTCAATGAAAGCTTCAATCAATTCAAAGCGATTTTCAAACGCTGTTGTTGATGCTGTAAACGCCGAAGATATTGGTAAGTTTCCAGATAACAACGTGGCTGAAGCCCTAGGGCGTGTCCCTGGTGTTACTGTTTCTAAGCAGTTTGGTGAAGGCTCTGCGGTTTCTATTCGTGGTGCTTCAAACGCACTGACAATGACTACTCTTAATGGTCAGAATGTAGCTTCTACAGGTTGGTATTCGCAGCAAGCTATTGACCGTACATTTAACTATTCAATGCTACCACCAGAACTCATTGCTGGTATGGAAGTTTATAAGTCTTCTCAAGCAGATTTGCTTGAAGGTGGTATCGGCGGAACTGTAGTTGTTAATACACGTAAGCCGCTAGATATGGATTCTTTCACTGTATTTGGCTCAGTTAAAGGAACATACTCTACCGCTTCAGAAGAAACAGATCCTAGCCTTTCTGGTCTTGTAAGTTGGAAAAACGAAGACGAAACATTTGGTGCGTTAGTTGCTCTAGCTAAATCTGATTATTCTTTAGTTCGACGTGGTAATGAAGCGCTTCCTGTATGGGGCGGGCGTATTGCACCGACTCACTTTGAGCAAAACCGTGACCGTACCGCTGCCGATGTAACTCTACAATATGCACCAACTGAAGAGCTAGAGTTTGGTCTGCATTACATGAATTTAGATTTAGCGGCAGATAGTGTAAACACTCAGGTTTGGATCCCACAAGATACTGGCAATTGTGAAACCAATGCTCAAGGTGCACCAATTAAGTGTACTACTGATCAAGCGTGGGTTGATGCTAATGGAGCTGGCGGTAATGCTTACTGGGAGACGCGCCCTCGTAAAGCAACTATGAAAACTGAACTAGTATCTTTTGATTTCGCTTATCAAGGCGACAGCTACAAGTTAGAAGCTGAAGTTGGTGCATCAAAAGCAACTGGTGGTACAGGTATTGAAACTAACCTAGCTTATATTTCTGGTGTAGGCGGAGCAGTAGGTACAATTGATGCAACTGGCGATCAAGTTGACTTCGATATGGCGCCTAATGACTACCAGCTACCATCGAAAGGTGAGTACATGAGCTGGGAAGGTTTACAGCCAAACGTTGTGCAGCAGCCACGTGAAGATAAAGAGCAGTATGTACAAGCAGATCTAACATTCGATGTTGATTTTGGTGCTATTAGCTCAATTAAAACTGGTGCTCGTTGGTCTAAACATACCGTTGAACAAGACCAGCTTCGTGCAACTTTAAGTGCTTATGATGGTGCGGCAGATAGCCTTATTTACAATGGTTCTGATTTCCAGGACGGCACCTTAACAGCAGGCATGGATGGTTTTGTCATCCCAAGACCTGATGCTGGTGCAATTTATGCTTATACAAATGAAAATGTTGGTGAATGGGTTCAAGATCGCAGTGGTTACGGTGAGCTAGAAGAAACCAACATTGCTGCTTACTTAATGGCTAACTTTGAAGGTGATGGCTTCCGCGGTAACGTAGGTTTCCGTTACGTAAACACTGACGTTGAAGCTAGTTCTTATGCAACTGGTGATAGTGGTAATGTTGAGCTAATCCCAATCAACGCAGCATTTACAAATAATATCAATACTGAAGAAGGTAGCTACAACGAAGTATTACCAAGCGTCAACATCGCTTTTGATGTTGCTAGCGATGTAATCGTACGTGTTTCTGCTGCACAAGTAATGAGTCGTCCTAACTACAACGATATGTTCAATAACCGAGCTATCAGTGGTTACAACGATAACTCAACAGGTAACGAAGCGGTAACTATTGGTAACCCTAATCTTAGTCCGTTTAAAGCTTTCCAATCTGACTTAGGTTTTGAGTGGTATTACAACGATGCAAGCTTGCTTGCGATGACTTACTTCTTAAAAGAAGTGAATACATTTACTACCTTTACTTCAGTTCCTGATCAGCAAATTGGTCTTGTAGACCCAGGTTCAGGAGTTGATTCATGGGATATCGAAACTTATGTTGATGGCCAAGGTGGCCGTATCGAAGGTATCGAATTCCAGCTACAACATGACATGGGTAATGGTTTTGGTGGTGTCGTAAACTATACTTTTGCTGAAGCGACTGCAGATGCAAGCAACTATGTTGATGGTAATGATGTTTTCTCTGATTCATCTAAGCACACTGCTAACGTAGTAGGTTATTACGAGAATGATTCTTTCACTGCTCGTGCAGCTTACACATGGCGCAGTGAGTACATGATCCGTGAGACTGGATTCTACGGTGCTCGTGAAGTTCAACCATATGGCACACTTGACTTAGGTCTAACATATGATTTCTTAGACCACTTCACTTTGACCGCTGACGTATCTAACCTTCTTGAGGAAGATCAGCTACATGTTGGTCGTGATCAAGGCGCAGTACCTGTAAACCTTCGTACATCAGATGGTTACCCAGCGTATTCATACCAGGGTGAAGCTCGTTACTCAGTAGGTCTTCAATTCCGCTACTAATTATCATCTGATATAGATGGTATGATGAAGCCCGGTTTATCCGGGCTTTTTATTGCTTGCAATTTAAATTGATTTCTAAGGTTGATTATGAAAATTAATAAAATAGCGATTGTTGGTGGTGGCACTGCAGGCTGGTTAGTAGCTAATCATTTAGGAAAAGCATTAAAAGGGGACAAATCTGCATCGATAACACTTATTGAGTCTTTAGATATTCCGACAATAGGGGTTGGCGAAGGAACTGTTCCAATGATGAGGGACACATTGCAGCACTTTGGGATCTCTGAAGCTGAGTTTATCTCTAGATGTGATGCAACATTCAAGCAATCAATTAAATTTGAAAATTGGCTAGACAAAGATAGGCACGGTGATAACAATTTCTATCATCATTTGTTTGATTACCCTTTTCCAATGGGAGAGGACTTAACAAATTATTGGTTAAATAAAGTTGCTACATCTCCATATAGTCAAACGGTAAGCTTCCAAGAAGCTGTGTGCGAAAACAACCTTGCTCCCAAGCATATAACAGACCCTGAATATGCAGGCCAAACCACCTATGCTTATCATCTCGATGCTAAAAAGTTCGCTAAATTACTCGCTGAAAACGCAACTCAAAATTTTGATGTTTCCCATGTTATCTGCAACGTAACTGATGTTCAGTTAAATAAAGCTGGAGGAATAAGATCATTAATTACGGACAACTTTGGTGAGTTAGAATTTGACTTTTATATAGACTGTAGTGGCTTTAGTTCATATTTATTGGGTAATAAGTTGGGGGTGAAGTTCATTGACCAATCTAGTAAATTACTCATAGATAGGGCTATTACGGTTCAAGTTCCCACTAATGGTCAAGAAAGTTTAAAACCTTATACAAGAGCTGTGGCCCATAAGGCAGGTTGGATTTGGGATATTCCATTGCCTCATCGCAGAGGTGTAGGTTTTGTTTATGCCTCTAGTTATATGTCGTATGAAGAAGCACTGCAGAAGTTAAGTCACTATGTAGGGCCAGATATTGAATCATTAACGACACGCGAAATCCCAATGCAAGTTGGTTATAGAGAAAGATTTTGGCAAGACAACTGTGTTGCTATTGGCTTATCTCAAGGTTTTGTAGAGCCGTTAGAGGCAACTGCAATACTTGTGACAGACTTTTGTGCCCAGCACCTTGCAGAGCGCTTCCCAAGAGACAGAGAGGTTCTTGCTGATCTCGCTAAACGATTCAATGACAATGTAAGTTATGCTTGGAGCAAAGTAATTGATTTTGTTCAGCTACACTATTATCTATCAGACAGAGTCGATTCTGCATTCTGGCAAGATGTTAAAAATGAACAAATGCTTTCAGAAGACTTAAGAAATAAGCTATTACGCTGGAAGTATTTTTCTCCCAAATCAACGGATTTCACTTCTAAGTATGAAGTGTTTGATATTGAAAATTATCTCTATGTTTTGTACGGAATGAAATTTTTAACTAGGCCTCAACAGCTTAACTCAGTTGAGGAAGATAGAATGGCAGAGATAGAGGCTAAGGTTAAACAGCATGCTGAGTATTTATCTGCAGAGCTGACCGAGCAACGTGAGCTCATAGACAAAATAAAGCAATATGGCTTAACTGCAATTTAATTAGGTAAAGTAAAGGGCCATCAATTGATGGCCCTTTTGCTTAGCGGTATTTTTGTATCAATTGTCTATTTGAATCCAACTTTACCTTGGCATTCTCACCTAAAGCTTGAATCGAGTTAAAAGCTGCATCGACAATATTGTCAGGAATAGGACTTTTTTCTATATATTCAGGAATATATTTCATTCCATAAATAATATATTGCCAGCTTGCGATATTGAATAAATCATATTTATTCGGAAAGTCGCCATCACTTGCGCCATATAATTTCCAAGCTTTAAGTTTTTCAATCAAAGACTGAGGAATCGTTTTTTCATCAGTGTGTTCTTGCCAAAACTTGGTATCTTTTCTTTGACTTAAGCAGTAATGCAATTTCACAAAATCGATGATGTTGTCCCAACGAGAGATGAAGATTTCATTGTACTGTTTTTGCCTTTCATCCATTGCCGCACGGGTTGATGGGAATCGAGCTGCGAGTGACTTTGCACCAGCTTCGACCATCGCAATTGCGGTTGCTTCTAAAGGTTCAACAAAACCGCTAGAAAAGCCGATTGCACAACAGTTTTTAGTCCAGGATTGGGCTCGGTACCCGACATTAAACTTTATATGTCTTAGTTCTAGTGTTTCAGAATCAGCGATACCATGGTACTGCTTGAGTATAGCTTCTGCGCGATCTTTAGTTGAGTGCTTTGAGGAATATACATAGCCGGTTCCACGTCGGGTCTGTAAGGCTATATCCCAAATCCAGCCAGATTCTTGTGCTGTCGATACTGTATGAGTTGTAATATCAGACTCCTCTGTAGCGTGTGGGACTTGCAAAACCACTGCAGAGTCAACAGTAAGATAATCCGCTTTAGATACAAATGGCACGTTAAGGCTTTGGCCAAGTAACAGGGATGAGAAGCCGGTGCAATCCACAAAAAAGTCCGCAGCATAGCTTGTACCACTTTTAGAGACTACTGACTCTATATAGCCCTCATCATCTAACTTTACTTGCTCTATATCGGCATACAAGTGCTGAACGCCCAATTTTTCCATAGCATGCTTTTTCAAAAGTTTACCTAGTTCAGCAGCGTCAAGGTGGTAGGCGTACTTAGCCATCCAAGCATACTCTGGCGTGTCAGCTGATTTTGGAGCTAAGTTTTCGTCACAAAGTTTTGCTTGTACTGAAACACTGTGGGCAAAGTCTAATTGGTTTTGTCCTTTTTGTTCTTTTGCAACCCAGTACGATGAAAGGTCTATTCCTTTAGGCATCGCAGGCGGGTCGAAAGGATGGTAGTAGCTATGCTCTTGTTCAGAGGGATTATATAGCCAGTTTTTAAACATAGCGCCCTGTTTAAAACTAGCTTGGCAGTGGTTGAGGAACTCCTTTTCGGAAATTCCAATATCATTAAGGGTACTCAGAATTGTTGGGAAAGTACCTTCTCCGACGCCAATAGTAGGTATATTTTCAGATTCTATGAGGGTGACGACAATATCTCTTCCTGTCCGCTTAAAACTACTGGCTAAAACTGCTGCTGACAACCAGCCAGAAGTACCACCACCGATAATATGAACTGTTTTTACTTGTTCCATAAATTCGCTTACTCCACTTTTTACCTGTACAGGAAGATGAAAGCTACGACGCTAAATAAAAAAATGACGCGACAGTCAACCTACCATCATCAAGATCGTTAACTTGATTTATCGGGTTACTTAGATCGGCACTATGTAATAAGTTGCCTTTATAAATTGCAATACGATTAAATTTGACTGGGATCTGTGCGACGCGCTCAAATAATGGCGTATCGCCATCAATATAGCTCTGATGGCTATTAGGCTGTGCCGCTACCTGCTCAATCATTTGTTTAACTTGTTGTTCTTTTGTCAGAGCAACGAGATCTAATGGTTTGAAATTATATAGACTAGTTCCTCCATGTTCTTCTGAACAAAAGTAATGCACAACAGCATATTCATCGTTATTTAAGCAGTCGATATGCGGCATTTTTTGATATAGATTAAGCTCATCTGGTGCTAGCGTGGTTAAAGAAAGTTCACTGCGAAAAACATCTAGCGTAGTTACATCGCCTTTCAAAGTGCCATTGATGATTAACCTTTCAATCAAAGAGCTTAGGAACCTTAAATATGGCTGTGGCATCTTGTCTCGAATGCCCGGATAGAATGTGTTATCAGCCCCTACATTATTAAAATAGGCTGTTTCTTTGGCATATAGCGGGACATCCGCTGGTGAGGAGAGCGCATTGTCAACAATCGTGACTTGGCATGAATTACATTCAGGCGACAATACGGAAACTAAAAAGTTTTCGTTTAACTTAAACATGAAAGCCTCCTAACATCACAACCAGTATTTTTTATTTAAAAAGGTGCTTGGAATTGACATATAAGCACCTTTTTGACCGATAGAATTAGCTCGCAGTTAACTCTAATGAACGTTGTTTCGTGATGAGCCTTGCAATTTGATGTAATGAGGTTAAATGGGCGTAGATTAGAGGAAGCAGTCCCTTATTTTTAATAGCGATAAAGTCTTCGTCTTTAAGCTCGTTGAGTGCTTTTTCATCGACGATATAAATACCATTAATATTTACATCTTCGCTGTTCTTGCTGAGCTTAACTGTTAATTGTTTTGGGGTTAGAAGCTTTAGTTCAGCTAGGTATTTTGTGATAGCTGAAGTTTGCTGAGTAAAACCTGCTAGATCTAATAATGCATTTGAACGTTGTTTTAGGTACTCGCTTTGCTCACCTGCATCATCAAATAGTCGATTGCCTTTAGTTGTATTGAGCAGTTCACTATCTTCATCAACAAATACCATTAACTCTTCACTTTCTTCAGATGTTTTCATAAGCGACAATGGTGCTTTACTAAAAGCTAGTGGTGTTACTGAGCTGGTCCAAGTTTCAGTTTGGCAATAAAGATTTTCGTCTGTTTTTATTCCCATCATTGCAATAGGTGTAAATTGGCCACTTTCGGAGTTTTTTACGAAAACGATAGGGAACTCATTAGCAAGAGTTGCAAACTCTTGTGCAACTACCGGTATAAGGCTCTGATTTTTAAAACGGCTATAATCTTTAGATTCTTTTACTAAGCTGTTTAAGTGCGCAGTTGAGTTCAGTGGAACGATATTTGCCATGTTGATTTACCTCTAATTATTATTTGTTTATTGAGTTTGACCTAAGTTTGAGCTTCTTTATCCCAGCTAAAAAATTACTTATCACTCCATTGCTAATATCGCAACACCAGACAGAATGATCCAAGCTGCGAAAAATAACTTTAATGTTTTTATTGGTAAAAATAGTGCAAGCTTTTTAGCCATAAGCGCTCCTATTACCGCCCCTGGTGCAGCTACGGCTACAACGCTAAAATAGGTATCGCTGTTGGTGCTAAAGTGCAGCCCAGCAGTGCTCCATACTGTTGCGGCTGTTACTATTACGCCCGTTGCTACTGCTAACGTTGCTTCAACTCTTTTTAAAAGTAAATAGATAACAATGAGCTCCCCCACGCCAACGGACAACCAAGCGGTGATCATGCCGCCAAAATAAGTGATTGCCCCAAGAATTACCAAGTCAGCTTTTTTGATGCTAAAAGTTGGTTGTGAGCTATTACGCCTATTTGACTGGTTGAAGTGGTTAAAAAGAAGGGCGCAGCCAAGAGCTATAGAAAATAGGCTAAAAGATTGTTCTAGATTGTTGATAGAAGAAATGTTTAGTGCTTCTACCGTCCATAATCCAGCGATAGAAAGCGGTGTTAGTATTGCTAATAGAAGTGGGAGCTGTTGCCACTTCTGCTTTTGAGTTTGCATGTAATAGTGCAGCCAACTAATTGCACCAGTGGTCATGCCAAAACATTGTATTGCAAAAGATGTAGCCAAGCTTTGTTCGTTGCTAAAGCCTAAGCTATTAAATGCAGGGATAAATATTACACCGCCACCGGCCCCGGTAGAGTTAGCAAAAATGGCACCTAATATGCCCAAGCCGCAGTAGTGTAGGTATTGAGTTACTAACTCTATACCATCGGTTTTGCTATAAACAAATACAAACCAAAATGCTATCAACATCATAGCAATGGATATATAAGTAATTGAATGCTCTTGCCGTTCTAGCCGCACTTGAATGTTAACCTCTAGCGTTATTTGAACCTTGCTATTTTGCTAAATGACTTTGTTGAATTGACTTGATGTTATCAATTGTTGACAGCGTTGTCATGATATTGTTTCGAACGCCAGCTTTATGCTTTATAACCTTAGTTCAGCAGCGATTAAGTTCGCCCAGTTAAATAAAGAAATAAAAGTGTCAAAAAAATGTAGATATATTGTTCAAGTTTGTGTATGTTCATAAATGACAGCGTTGTCATCTGCTTGTGTGACAGGTTGTTTGTAAGGTCTACATAAAGAGGATGAGGTCTCCTACTTTATGTTTTTAAACAAACGAATATGTTTGTTACTCCTATATAGTCTCTCCCCAGAAACTATTGTGGGCCGAGTGTTTAATAGCACTCGGCCATTTTTTTCAAAAGACCATAATAATTATAAGCTTAAAGATATTTTTACCTGCTATAGCATCTGAGCGTTAACGTCTATTTTCAGGTTTTAAGTGGAGTACTAAAAGATGATTAAAACACGTTTTTTCATAGTACTGATGCTGTTTCCAGTCCTTATCTCAAGTCATGCCGTTGGCGCAAAGACGGTAAACACAACCATTCCTGATAGCTGGCAATTACAGCTTATGAATGCTGCATTAAATAGAGTTGATAGTGAGTATCAGGTCACCAAAATCACTACTGAAATGAACCAAAAACGCAAAGTTGAAGAGTCGCTAGCGGGTAATATTGATGTATTTTGGAGCATGACCTCGTTACCACTTGAAGAGCAGCTTTTACCAATCCGTATTCCAATATTTAAAGGCTTGCTCGGTAATCGATTACTTATTATCCGCAAAGAGTCGCAACAACAATTTAACAACGTTACTAACCACCAAGATTTTGCCGAATTCACTGCAGGGCAAAATCATTATTGGCCAGATGCCGATATTATTAAATCCGCCAATTTCCCTATTGTCACCAGTTATAAGTATAAAAACTTATACCCTATGTTAGAGGGGGGGCGGTTTGATTACTTGGCCTTAGGCGCTCAAGAAATTTGGCAGGAGTTAGACAAGCACCCAGACCCAGGCCTTAAAGTAGATGAGCGCGTACTTCTGCAATATCGTTCTCCAGCTTATTTCTTTGTCTCACCGTCGCAGCCTCAATTAGCTAAAGATTTATTGCAAGGGCTTGAGGCAATGGTGACAGATGGCAGTTTTGATGAGCAATATAATCAGTACTTTAAAATTGAAGAGCTTTATGCAAAAGCTAATTTTAATCAGCGAGCTATTATTCGAATCGACACGCCTGGTTTGCATAAGCTAACCCCGGTTAATCGCCCTGAATTATGGCTGGATTTGTTTGATATTAAGGGTGTGAATTAAATGAAATCTATATCATTGAAAGTTCAGATTGGTTTAGCAAGCGCACTATTTATTGTTATTAGTATCTTATTCACAGGTGCCTATTGGCTGGAAAAATCTAGGTTGCAGCAGGAGTTTGTAGATTATCAAGCTAACTCATTGGCTAGCCTTGAAGTGACCTTGGCGCAACCTGTATTCAATTATGATTTTGAACAAATAGACGCAGTTTTATCAGCATTACTAAAATCACCGCAGATCTATGCTATTTCACTGCAAGACCATCGCGGTCAAGATATAGGTTCAGTGAGGCAAAGTGCTGTAGTTAGCATTGATAATTTGAGCCAGCATACGCTTAACTTTGCTAATAACGGTAAATCTACCGGCAAGATGGATATTACATTTTCAGCCTTATATATGCAGTCTGCGTTGAGCGATTTATTAATGACTTATATGTTAATGGCTGCCTTGATTCTATTGCTTAGTCTTGGCGCGATATACGTCATATTAAAGGTATTGGTAACAACCCCTTTGGCGCATATTGTTCATGCTATGGATGAAATAGCCTGTGGTGATGGCGATTTAAGTCATAAGTTACCTGTAGAAAGCCAAGATGAAGTGGGCCGGCTTGCCGCATCATTTAATCAATTTGTCAGTCAGATCCACCAAAGTATTTCCAAAGTTAATGAGACATCGGCACAGATCCTTAGCGATGCAGAAGCGCTTGGAGCGTTATCTAGCGTTAATCATCAGCGTGTTCAGTCACAGTTAGTCGATGCTGAAGCGGCGGTTACCGCCATGACACAGTTAAATAGTCGCGCTAATGATGTTGCTGCTTACGCAGGGGCAACAGCAGATGCTGCCACCGATGCCGATAGAAAGGTTGAGCATAGTTATAGTGAGTTTGACTCAGGACTAGCATTAAGTGAGAGTCTTGCCCAAGAGCTCACATTATCGGCGCAATCAGTTGAGCAGTTGCAATTAGAAACCCAAAAGATTGATGAAGTTGTTGTAGTGATCAATGCGATTGCCGAGCAAACTAATTTACTTGCTTTAAATGCGGCTATTGAGGCAGCAAGGGCTGGAGAGCAAGGCCGAGGTTTTGCTGTTGTTGCTGATGAGGTTAGAACCCTAGCAAGCCGGACTCAACAAGCAACAGGTGAGATCCAAAAGATGATCCAGATGGTGCAGCTCAGTGTCAAAAACACAGTTCAAACCATGCATTCAAGTAAAAATATGTCAGATAAGGCTGTATTGCATTCAAACGAAATAAAGTGCTTACTGACAAAAGTGTCGGAAATAGTATCGAATATTAGCAATATGAACCTTGATGTTTCTGCTGCAGCTAAAGAGCAGACTGAAGTTACATCAAGTATATCCGTTAGCTTAAATGACTTAGTCGCCTCGTCTGGGGCGGCTTCAACGGATAGCGAAAGATTAGCTCAATCTAGCGATCGACTATTTCTACAGGGGGAGAAATTACGAGAGCTAGTTAAATCGTTCCGCTTATAAATAAGAATATAGAATAAGGAAAGTCATGAAGATTAAATTGGTCGTTGCAGCAGTTGCAATTGCAATGTCGGCAAGTGCATGCTCAAAGAAGGAAGTTGATGAGCAGAGCGCCCCTGCGAGCGTTAGTATTGAAGCCACTGACTCTGGGACTGGAATAACTCAAGCGTTGCTTAATAAAATGGGTGAAACACTGGATATTCGCTATAGCGTTATCTCTAATGTTCCCGATGATAACTGTGACAAAGACGCAAGTGACGGCCGCTGTTTCCTCGCTGAAATTGATCTGACTTCAGCTATCGATATCGACAGTAAAGACTGGTCTATCTATTATTCGCAAATGCGACCTATCCAAAGCATTGTTGGCGATGAGTTTACTATCACTCGAGTGCAAGGTGATCTACACAAAATAACTCCTGCTGCGGGTTTTAAAGGTCTTAAAAAAGGCCAAACAACTAAAATCCAATTTCGTGGTGAGCTTTGGCAATTGTCCGAAATCGACGGCATGCCAAACTATTACATTGTTGCTGACGGGTTAGAACCGGTCATTATTCGTAGTACCCAATTAAGCGTTGACCCTGAAACTGGAATGGAAGTGCGCCCGTATGTTACCGCATTTACTGACAGTGAAACCCAATATAAGCGTCGCGAGACAGATAAACTTAACTGGGCAACAAGCAGCGTACTGTATCAAAATAATCTCGATACACCGGTCAATGCTGCCTTAGCTACCCATAGTATTTTACCCACGCCAACCAAGCTAACAGTTAAAGCTGATAAGCCAGCAGTTTCATTGAAACCAGGGTTAAACTTGCTGTTCAATGATGTAGAACCATCGGTCGTTGAAGCTGCTTTACAAAGACTTGCACGTATTGGTGTAGCCCAAAGCGAGCAAGGTATTCAGACCGAGTTATTACCGTTAACCTCCAGTACTGCAGCAGGCCAGTATCATTTGGATATTTCGGCAGACAAGATCCAAATCTTTGCTGCAGATAACGCTGGTTTCTCTTACGGTTTAGCCTCAATCGCGGCGCTAGTTGATGCTAACAAACTGACCGTAAGTCCTGTTACAGTAAGTGACTCTCCTCGCTATGACTTTCGTGGCATGCATGTTGACGTATCACGTAACTTCCACAGTAAGCAGTTAATTCTTGATCTGTTAGATCAAATGGCAGCCTATAAGCTAAATAAATTACACCTTCATATGGCTGATGACGAAGGTTGGCGTTTAGAAATTGATGGTCTACCAGAGCTAACCGAGGTGGGCAGCAAGCGTTGTCACGACCTAAATGAAGATACTTGTTTGTTGCCACAACTTGGTAGTGGGCCATTTAGTGACGCTAAAGTGAATGGTTACTACAGCAAAGCAGATTATATCGAGATCCTTAAATACGCGAACGCCAGACAAATACAGGTTATCCCATCGATGGATATGCCTGGACATTCGCGGGCCGCGATTAAGTCGATGGAGGCAAGGTACCGTAAATTAGTCGCCCAAGGTGATCAGCAAGCGGCAGAGCAATTTTTGCTATCTGACAGCCAAGACGAAACTGTTTACTCGTCAATCCAATATTACAACGATAACACCTTAAATGTGTGTATGGAGTCTACCTTTACCTTTATTGATAAGGTGATTGATGAAATAGCAGCTATGCACAAAGCGGCAGGTGTGCCGCTTGATTTATACCATATTGGTGCAGATGAAACCGCAGGAGCTTGGATTGAGTCTCCGCTGTGTAAGGCTTTTGTCGCAAATAATGACAAGGGAGTCACTAGCATGGACGAGCTAGGGGCATACTTTATCGAAAGAACCGCTAAGCTATTGGCTAACAAAGGTATAGAAGCTGCGGGCTGGAGTGACGGTATGAGCCATACTCGTCCGGAGAATATGCCAAGTAAAGCGCAGTCTAATATCTGGGATGTTGTTGCCCATGGTGGACACAAGCGAGCGCATCAACAAGCAAATTTAGGCTGGCATGCGGTACTAAGTCAGCCAGAAGTCTTGTATTTTGACTTCCCATATGAGGCCGACCCTAAGGAACACGGCTATTATTGGGCAAGCCGTAATACCAATTCGCAAAAGATCCACAGCTTTATGCCGGGTAACTTGCCGGCAAATGCAGAGCAGTGGACCGATATTGAGAACCTCCCTTTTGAGGCTGACGATACCGTTCAAAAAGATGAATCCGGTAAAGTCGCTAGCAGCCCATTAAAACAGGCTATCGGTTTTGCAGGGATCCAAGGTCAGCTTTGGAGCGAAACTGTCCGCAGTGATGATGTTGCTGAATACATGATGTTCCCAAGGGTGCTTATGCTAGCTGAACGAGCTTGGCATAAGCCAGAATGGGAAGTGGCTTATCAGTATCAAGGCGCAGTTTACAATCAACAAAGTGGTTTCTTTACAGAAGAGATGCGTCAGGCGCAGGCTGAAGACTGGTATCAAGTTGCCAACACTGTTGGTGCTAAAGAATTACTTAAGTTAGATAAAGCCGATATTGCTTATCGTGTACCCACTCCAGGCGCTGTAATAAAAGACGGTAAGCTGTTTGCTAATGTGATTTTCCCTGGGCTTGATATTGAATATCGCGCTGCTGGAGGCGATTGGTTGGCATATAAAGAGGGCGTTGAAGTTATTGCTCCAGTTGAAGTGCGAGTGATTGCAGCCGACGGTAAGCGTAAAGGACGCACTCTCGTTGTTAAATAACAAATGTCTAACAGGTGTTTATGTTATGCATGTAAGTAATAACTAAGCTTGAACGCGGCAGCATCTTTGGTGTTGCTGCGTTTTTTACGTTTTGTTTGCCAAGTTTAAAAAACAAATGACAACGCTGTCATTATTGTTGTAACATGGAATTAACTTAGTGGCTTTTATATAAAGTCTACACCCATTCTGCAGTTGAAGAATGAGAACGATAAAGAGGTCTGTCATGGGCATGAGCCAGACGAAAGAAGAGTCCCTTTATATAGGGATCGACGGCGGCGGTAGCAAGTGCCGTGCAACTATTTACACTAGTGACTATCGTATATTAGGCACTGGAGTCGCGGGGCGCGCGAATCCACTTCATGGCCTAGCTCAAACGTTTCAATCAATTGAAGAGTCAACTCAGCTTGCATTAGCTGATGCAGGCTTAGCGGCAAGTGATAGCAAACGCTTAATCGCAGGTTTAGGTTTAGCGGGTGTTAATGTGCCGAGGTTGTATCAAGATATAGCCAATTGGCAACATCCATTTGCGAGCATGTATTTAACTACCGATCTGCACACTGCATGTATTGGCGCCCATCAGGGCGAAGAGGGGGCTGTAATCATTACTGGTACAGGCTCTTGTGGTTATGCTCGAGTTGCAGAACAAGAGCTATTTCTAGGTGGCCACGGATTTGCACTAGGTGATAAGGGTAGTGGAGCATGGTTAGGCCTTAAAGCTGGCGAGTGCGCTTTATTAGATCTAGATGGCTTTGGTGAGAAAACACAGCTTAGCCAACGCTTGTTTGATTATTTCGGCGTTAATAACGCATTAGGCATAGTTGAGAATCTGGCTGGCCAGTCATCAAGTACTTACGCCAAATTAGCGAGAGTGGTATTTGAAAGCGCTTCAGAAAAAGATAGTGTTGCTTTAGATATTGTCACTGAAGGCGCAGGTTATATTAGTGAGCTAGCTCGAAAACTATTTGCGATTAACCCACCACGTTTTTCAATGATTGGCGGCTTAGCTGAGCCATTGTCACCTTGGCTTGATGAAGATGTGTTGGCTAAAACGTCTCCTATTTTACAGCCACCTGAGTGGGGCGCAGCCTTCTTTGCAAAGCAGCAGCACGCAAAAGCCTAACTAAATTAACTCTATGTATTGTGGCTTAATGTTATCGCCGCAACATATTTTAGTAAGTGAGAATAAGATGAAACAGACGCTAATTGCAGATCGCGTGTTCGATGGACAAAGCTTCCATACTGACTTGCCAATCACGTTTGAAGACGGCCATATCGTGGCATTTGATACCGCACAAGGTGCGAACGAGTCACGGGTAAATGGCTTGATTACGCCAGGTTTCATTGACGTTCAAGTTAATGGCGGCGGTGGAGTGTTATTTAATGCGTCACCAAGTGTGCAAGGCATTGCAGCAATTGGTCAGGCACATGCAAAGTTTGGTACTACTGCTTTTTTACCAACATTAATTACTGACGATGTAAGTGTAATGCATCAAGCTGCTGATGCTGTTGCTGCAGCACTTGAAGCGAAAACAGCTGCTGTGGTTGGCGTGCATTTTGAAGGGCCGCATTTAAGTGTGCCTAAAAAAGGCGTTCACCCACAGCCTTTCATTCGCCGTATTTCAGATGCAGAGTTAGATATATTCAGTCGCCAAGATTTAGGGATAAAAGTGGTTACTCTTGCCCCTGAAAATGTTTCCACTGATGTTATTAAGGCATTAGTCGATGCTGGTGTAAAAGTCTGTTTAGGTCATTCAAACGCTGATTATGACACTGTAAAAGCCGCGCTTGCGGCTGGTGCCAATGGCTTTACTCATCTATTTAATGCTATGTCACCATTGGATTCAAGAAATCCGGGTATGGTTGGAGCGGCGCTTGAAAGTGAACAAGCTTGGTGTGGTTTAATTGTAGATGGTCACCACGTTCATCCAGCTTCAGCGCGCGTAGCGATTAATGCAAAACCTAAAGGCAAAGTCATGTTAGTAACAGATGCTATGCCGCCGGTAGGGCTTGATGATGAAGTTAGCTTTGAGCTTTTCGGTACCCGAGTACTAAGAGTGGGCGATAGACTTAACGCTGTAACAGGTGAGCTTGCGGGCTGCGTGCTTGATATGGCTGGCGCTGTTGCTAACAGCATTAATATGCTTGGGTTAACTCCTGATGAAGCAATTCGCATGGCGTCGCTTTATCCTGCACAGTATCTTGGCTTAAGCGATAAAATGGGCGCTTTAACAATAGGTGGCCGCGCAGATCTCGTGCTTGTTGATGAGAACTATAAAGTAGGGCGCACTTACATTGGTGGTGAGCAAGTCTTTAAAAGTGAGTGATTGATTACTTGTGAGTCAAAAACAAGTGTTAGCACTCGTGAACAAGAGCTAGGAAGACCAATATAAGCCTCTGTAGTGACAGCTAAAGAGGCTTTGCTTTATCTTGATAAAGCCAAACTAAAAATAATATAAAAGGCTGTTTAGATGACAACAATAACTAATAATTCGTCAGCTGACTCTACAACAAACTCTGCAAATGTTGCTGAACAAGCTAATAGCAAACCGGTAAAAAAACTCAGATTGAAATCACTTGATGCACTTCGTGGTTTTGATATGTTCTGGATCTTAGGCGGCGAGGCTTTATTTGCTGCTTTACTTATCTTGACTGGCTGGGCAGGCTTTAAATGGTTTGATGCTCAAATGCATCATAGTGCTTGGCATGGCTTCACCTTCTACGATTTAATCTTTCCATTATTTATTTTCCTTTCAGGTGTAGCCCTAGGCTTATCGCCAAAGCGATTAGACAAGTTACCTTTACCTCAGCGTAAGCCTTTATATCAGCATGCGATTAAGCGACTGTTTTTGTTGCTGCTGTTCGGAGTGATATACAACCATGGGTGGGGAACCGGGGCTCCTTTTGCGTTGGGTGACATTCGGTATGCCAGTGTTTTAGGGCGGATAGCTTTTGCCTGGTTCTTCTGTGCTTTATTGGTTTGGCATACTAGTTTACGTACTCAAATTATTACCGCTATCGCTATTTTAATTGGTTATGCACTGCTGCAAGCTTTTCCTTTTATCACCTTAGATGATAGCGGTGCGTTTAGCGCAACGGGTTCTATTAACGCAGCGATTGATACATTGTTATTACCTGGCATTACATATCAAGGAGCGGCGGTCGATCCTGAGGGAATTCTGTCGACGATACCTGCTGTTGTAAATGGCTTATTCGGCGTGTTTGTTGGCCACTTTATTGTGAAGCCTCATGTAAAAGGTGAGTGGTTCAAGGTTGCTTTATTATCAGCAGCTGGCCTAGCTCTAGTCGCTATCGGCTGGTTAGTCTCGCCTCTTATTCCTGTTAATAAAACTCTGTGGACCAGCAGTTTTACTTTAGTTACTGCGGGATGGAGTATTTTGCTGTTAGCACTATTTTATGCCGTTATTGATGTGCTTAAAGTGCAAAAATGGGCGTTCTTCTTCACTGTTATTGGTTGTAATTCTATCGTGATTTATATTGCCAGCAGCATAGTTAACTGGAAGTACACCGCACAAAGTGTATTTGGCGGCGTAATCAACAGCTTTCCAGAAAATGCGCAAACGCTAATGAGTGTAATTGCATTGTTGTTGGTGCAGTGGTTAGTACTGTATTGGATGTATAAGCGTGGTGTATTCGTAAAGGTTTAATGCATTTTTGTTAGGTAAACTGAAAAGATAAGGCTTTAGATGTGCATTCGAAATGTAGAGCCTTTGCGCATGATTTTACCAAGAATAGGGCGTTTTACTCACTAGATTGAGTGCCAAAAAAGATTAAGTCTATCGATTAAGATAGAAGTAGAAGGCATCAATAAAACAAAATGACAGCGTTGTCTTTTTATTCTCAATGTTTTAACATCGATGAAACAATGGTCTGGTAAAGGGATAAATCAGGCGATAGTGAGCAACAAGGATTGGCACTGATACTTAGTGCAATAGCGAAATAATAAGCAGGCAGCAGCCTGTAATGCGAAGTAACAGTTAATGAAGGATGGGATAGCAGTTTAATCTGGTATCATCAAATTAATTACTATAAGAAGCAGGTTAAATACATGACAGCAACGACTCAGGCTCAAGCTAGCCCAAAGAGCAGTTTACTGCCTATGACCATTATAGGTGTGCTCTTTTTTATCTTCGGATTTGTGACTTGGCTTAATGGATCACTTATTCCATTTCTAAAAATTATTTGTGAGCTTAATGAATTCCAGGCGTTGTTTGTGACGTTTGCTTTTTATATTGCTTACACCGTGATGGCATTACCCATGTCATCCATTCTAAAAAAGACCGGCTACAAAAATGGTATGGCAATCGGCCTCGCTATTATGGTGGTAGGTTCGTTGCTGTTTATTCCTGCAGCACAAAGCGCTAACTATATTTTGTTCTTAGGTGCTTTGTTTGTGCTTGGTACAGGTTTAACCATTTTACAAACAGCGTCTAATCCGTATGTAGTTCATATCGGCCCGAAAGAAAGTGCTGCAATGCGCATTAGTATTATGGGACTAATTAATAAAGGCGCTGGCGTAATCGTACCTATATTATTTACTGCGCTAGTGTTATCTGGTTTTGAAAACTTTACCGCTGAACATCTTGCAGCGCTTTCTGAAGCAGAGCGTCAAGCACAGATCAGTGAATTGTCATCACGCCTTGTAATGCCTTACGTATATATGGCGATTGCACTTGCATTCTTGATTGGTTTAGTTAAGTTTTCTTCACTACCGGAATTAGAATTTGAAGGCGAAGAAGAGCACCAAGAAAAGGGCAGCATCACTCATTTCCCACAGGTGGTATTAGGCGCAATTGCATTATTCGCTTATGTAGGTGTTGAAGTTATCGCGGGTGATACCATTGGTCTATATGGTGAAACCTTAGGTGTGAATAACTTCGCTTCACTAACGTCATATACCATGGTGTTTATGGTTATCGGTTATATCATTGGTGTTACTTGTATCCCTAAGTTTATTAGCCAAGAAAAAGCACTGTTAGGTTCTGCTCTTGCTGGTATTTTATGTGTTGCTGGTGCGGCTCTAGGCTCTAGTGAAAGCACCATGATTGCAGATGTGTTATGGGGCTGGAGCGGCATTCCTGTGATCCCTGATACTGTAACTTTTGTTGCCTTAATGGGTTTAGCACATGCACTTGTATGGCCAGCGATTTGGCCACTAGCACTAGAAGGTCTAGGTAAATACACTGCCCAAGGCTCGGCATTATTAATTATGGGTATTTCTGGTGGTGCTATCCTACCACTAGTATTCGGTAAGGTTGCTCACTTTGCTGACAATACTCAGGTTGCTTACTGGGTTGGCTTACCATGTTACTTATTCATTTTATTCTATGCCCTAAAAGGCCATAAGATGCGTAGCTGGAAGTAATTTATAAAAAGAACTGAAAAGGAGCCAATAGGCTCCTTTTTTTATGGGTATAAAAAGATTCATTTATCATCTATAAGTTATTTACGGTTTGAAAGCCGCTATAAAGCAGCTCTCTTAATCTTAATAGGATTGATGATTTAAACTAAATAGTCTCTGGTAGACAGCTATTGAGGCGCTTCTCTAGGTATTGATATGAGTAGTAGTCACACAAGTGAATCTGATGGGGAGAATCGGTATAAAGCATAAGGAGCTTATAGAAGTTTCATCTATGCAAAAATATGGTTGAGTTTCGTGAATTTTAGATACAAAAAAGCCACTCTATTGAGTGGCTTTTTTGTTTTTATGGTGCCGGCACCAAGAGTCGAACTCGGGACCTACTGATTACAAGTCAGTTGCTCTACCAACTGAGCTATGCCGGCTTATTTGCTTAACAAGTTACTAAGTAAATAGTGGAACTCATTAATAAATGTTGGTGCCCGAACCCGGAATCGAACCAGGGACACGAGGATTTTCAATCCTCTGCTCTACCGACTGAGCTATTCGGGCAACTAAGTATTACTTAAGTAAACCTTAGATTTGCTACTTCAAACTAGTTGGCTTAAAAGCCTGTCTCGTTTGGAGTGCGCGTATAATATAGCGATGTTTTATAGCGCGCAAGTGCTTTTTAGAATGTTTTGCTAAGTTTTCTCAAATTGACCGCTTAATCGACGCATGATTGAGCATTGCGAATGAAATCTATACTAAGTTGGTTGTTGTTGATGCCATTGTTAAGTGGCTTTTATGAAAGCTAATATTTGCCAATCAGTGAGGTGAGTAAAGTATAACCAGTAAAGTGAGGACTTATCTGCTTTTTTACTCACTTATGGTTCCGCTGTTACTGATTGATTTTCATTTATTACCGAATAAAGTAGCTTTGCGATAATTTAGGCCCTAGGCAAAATTATAATTTTTTTGAGACTTGGCACACCGCAGTAGCTAGTGGGTAGGTAAGAAGCTATAAATTGATTCAGTTAATCGAAATTTAGATACAAAAAAGCCACTCTATTGAGTGGCTTTTTTGTTTTTATGGTGCCGGCACCAAGAGTCGAACTCGGGACCTACTGATTACAAGTCAGTTGCTCTACCAACTGAGCTATGCCGGCTTATTTGCTTAACAAGTTACTAAGTAAATAGTGGAACTCATTAATAAATGTTGGTGCCCGAACCCGGAATCGAACCAGGGACACGAGGATTTTCAATCCTCTGCTCTACCGACTGAGCTATTCGGGCAACTAAGTATTACCTTAAGTAAATCTTAGATTTGCTACTACAAACTTGTTGGCTTTAAAGCCCGTCTCGTTTGGAGTGCGCGTATAATATAGCGATGATTTTTTTGGTGCAAGTGCTTATTGGTTTGATTGCGCAACAAATAGACTTTATTGCTAATTTAACTGTGATTTAGTTACCTTTTGCGATTTATTTGGCTTGAAATGATTTTGCTCGAGCGAATAGCTGCATATGCGGTGATTGTTTTTTAGCTAACACTTGGCCATTTTATCGATGACTGAGATAAAAGTTATATGCGTTGGGTAGTATAAAAGCTATTTTGAAGTGATAAGTCGCTTGCTATTTGTACAGCGATTTTCTGATGAAGCGAATTGTAGAGTTAGGGACTAGATTTGTGTGGTGGATCTTTGGGCGCCTAGGTTGTTGATACCTAGAAAGTTGGAGGGATATTTGCGCAGAGAGGGGGAGGAGAGGTGGGGAGGTTAAGTTCTTCTCTAATTCAGTAACCTTATAAAGCGTGAATAATGCTAATTAAGATCAGGTCATTTGCAGTGCCGCAACTGACTAGGGTGTACATAGACCGAACTAACAACCCACTAAATGCTGCCCAAGATAAGTGTTTATTTGGATAAAACGGATCTTAAAGGTTTAGTTTAGAAGCTGGAATTAAGGAATTTATTTAGACACTCAATTCAAAAACATGGTTTAAATATTGAATTTAACGCTTTATATGAAAAAGAGATTCAAAAATAAGATACAAAAAAGCCACTCTATTGAGTGGCTTTTTTGTTTTTATGGTGCCGGCACCAAGAGTCGAACTCGGGACCTACTGATTACAAGTCAGTTGCTCTACCAACTGAGCTATGCCGGCTTATTTGCTTAACAAGTTACTAAGTAAATAGTGGAACTCATTAATAAATGTTGGTGCCCGAACCCGGAATCGAACCAGGGACACGAGGATTTTCAATCCTCTGCTCTACCGACTGAGCTATTCGGGCAACTAAGTATTACTTAAGTAAACCTTAGATTTTCTACTGCAAATCTAGCTGGCTTAAAAGCCCGTCTCGTTTGGAGTGCGCGTATCTTATAGCGACTCAAAAAATCCTGCAAGTGCTTTTTTACTTCATTTTGGTTGTTCGGTTAGTTTGTGGCCAGTGAGCTTTCAAACAACAACCAATTTCGCCTTGTGTATCTGCACTCAGTTTGAAAAAAGCTTCATTTACTGCTGATTCATGTGTGCTAATCGTTTTGTTACTTCAAGTAAAACCCAAAATAATCATGGTTTGACGAAGCTTAATTGTCAGCCTTTCTAAAAAATCGAATAAATATGTCTATATTTGCTGATTTTATGTTCAAAAAGTTGTTTGTATGATGAATGCATTAAATAAATGCAGGGAAAGATTATGTTGCGCAATACAGAAAGGTCTTATGGGCTGCTAGCCATTATTATGCATTGGGGATCAGCTGCCGCTGTTATTGGTTTGTTTGCAGTAGGTTTTTGGATGGTGGATTTAACCTATTACAGTAGTTGGTATAGAACTGCGCCTCATCTTCATAAAAGTATTGGCCTAATCCTCTTATTGCTAACGATTTTTAGGCTTGCTTGGCGCTTTTACTCAACAAAACCTGTTGAATTAGCAACCTATAAAAGCTGGGAAAAGCGAGCAGGGCACTTGGCTCACAATATGCTGTATTTGCTTATGTTGCTGATTATGTTGAGTGGTTACTTTATTTCGACGGCTGATGGCAGAGGCATTTGGGTGTTTGATTGGTTTGAGATCCCAGGTTTTGGCGAGTTAATTAGCAATCAAGCCGATATTGCAGGTGCAATTCATCAATATTTCGCATACGGGCTTATAGCTTTGGTTGTTATTCACGCCCTTGGGGCATTAAAGCATCACTTTATCGATAAAGATCAAACCTTGAGCAGAATGCTTAAGTTTAAGCGTTAGGGTAATTCAGGTAATTCATTCTGCATCCATTTTAAAAATCAAAATGAAATAATCAACAAAGGATAGAACATGAACACTAAATTTATGGCAGTTGCATTAGCCGCTGCACTTACCACTTCTCTAAGCATGACTAATATAGTGCAAGCTGCTGACTATAAAATAGATACAGAAGGTGCTCACGCATCAATTGAATTTAAAGTGAGTCATTTAGGCTATAGCTTTGTTGTCGGGCGATTTAATCAGTTTGAAGGTGAGTTTAGCTTTGATGCTGACAAGATTACAGACGCCAAAGTTAACGTAACTATTGATACCGCGAGTGTAGATTCAAATCATGCCGAACGAGACAAGCATCTACGCAGTAGTGACTTTTTAAATACAGGCAAATTTCCAAAGGCTAGCTTTGTGTCGACTTCAGCTATAGATAAAGGTGACGGTAACTTTGTTATTAATGGTGAGTTTACCTTTAATGGGGTGACCAATCCGCTAGCTATTGATGCGCAAATGATAGGCGAGGGGCAAGATCCCTGGGGCGGTTATCGCTCAGGTTTTGTTGGCAGTACAGAATTTGCGTTAAAAGACTATGATGTAAAAGTCGATTTAGGGCCTGCATCGGCTAATGTTATTTTAGATCTTGTGGTTGAAGGCATCCGTTTATAGCCAGAGTTTTAGGTCTAGATACAAAAATGCCGCTTATATTTTTAAGCGGCATTTGCAATTAGTGTTTAGGTTAAAACTAACCGTCTAATTACTCGTCGTCTTTTTGCGGCACGTAGCCTTCAATTTCAACATCTTTACCTTCAAATAAGAAGTTGACCATCTGCTCTTCAAGAAATTTACGGTCATCAACGTTCATCATGTTCAATTTCTTTTCGTTGATAAGCATAGTTTGCTTTGATTGCCATAGCGCCCAAGCTTCTTTACTCACATTGTCAAAAATACGCTTACCTAAATCACCTGGGTAAAGCTGGAAACCAAGGCCTTCAGCCTCTTTGTTCAAATACACGCAATTTACTGTGCGAGCCATGATTACTCCTTATTTAATACTGAACCTAGGTCGGCCAACACACGCTCTGTTGCTGCGGCTAAACCAACTTTAGGTGGATGGGGTAAGTTATACCAGACAGTCGCGGCTTGTTCCATGATCTGGTTATCGCTAAATTCACTAACTCGTATCAGCACAGGCTGGATATCAAGGTGAAAATGGCTAAATGTGTGTCTAAAGCCTAATAGCTCTTGCTGTGAATTAACCTTTAGTTGTTTATCTACTATATAAGCATCAAGGTCTTTTCTGTTATCAAACTGCGGAAAACACCACAACCCGCCCCAAATGCCTGCTGGTGGGCGTTTTTCTAAATGAACTTGTTGCTCTTGCTCTATAACGAGTAACCAAGCTGACTTTTCAGGGAGCGCTTTTTTAGGTTTTTTGCCTGGATAATCAGTTTGGCGGCCACTAAGTTGCGCCTTGCAGTCGATAGCAACCGGGCAAGCAGCGCAGTTGGGTTTCGAGCGGGTACAAACAGTTGCACCAATATCCATCATTGCTTGGTTGTATTTTTGAATGTCTTTGGCTGGTGTTAAGCTTTCGGTCAACTGCCAAAGCTGCTGTTCCACCGGCTTTTTCCCCGGCCATCCGTCAATAGCGCCATGACGAGCAAGAACTCGTTTTACATTGCCATCAAGAATGGGGAAGTTGAGTCCAAGAGAAAGAGACAGCACTGCGCCCGCAGTTGAGCGGCCAATACCCGGTAGCGCTAAAACATCATCAAAGTCAGTTGGAAACTTACTATCGAATTTGTCCTGCATAATTTGCGCAGCTTTATGCAGATTACGTGCACGGGCATAGTAACCAAGGCCAGTCCAATGATGCAGTACTTCATCTTGGTCTGCTTTAGCTAAGGTTTCAATATCAGGAAAGCGGCCAATAAACTTTTCAAAGTAAGGGATAACAGTTGCAACTTGAGTTTGCTGCAGCATGATTTCAGAAATCCATACTTTATATGGGGTTTTAGCCTGTTGCCATGGAAGTTGTTTACGACCGAAGTTGTCGTACCATTGGATAATGCGAGTCGAAAAAGTAGCAGTAGTTTTCATCGGCGCAGTGTACCGTTAGGCAAGCGCTTAAACAAGGCGAGAAAAAGGCTTTATCTATTAGAAAATGAATAGTGATGAGCTTTAAAAGTAGCTAATTTACGGCAAAGCAAATGCACTACTCGCACAAACTGAGATTCTTGGTATAATTTTGCCACAATAAGGCTTGCACTGAAGGTTTAACTTTGGATAATGCCTTTCTTTTTTAAATAATAGCTGTCTAATGCTAGCGCAGCCTTAAGCGAGGGCAAAATGAGCGACGTAACAACCGCTGAATTCAATGAAGAAGGTAAATACCTTCGTAAAGTCAGAAGCTTTGTATTGCGTGAGGGGCGCCTAACTAAAGGCCAAGCTCAAGCAATGGAGCAACAATGGCCAATAATGGGTCTTGATTACACTCCAGAAGCTATCGACCTAGTTGAAGTATTTGGCCGTGAAGCTGATACCGTTTTAGAAATTGGTTTTGGTATGGGCGCGTCATTAGTTGAAATGGCAAAAGCGTCTCCAGAGCTAAACTTCATTGGTATTGAAGTGCACAAACCTGGTGTTGGTGCGTGTTTAGCTGAAGCCGCTGAAGCTGGCGTGACTAACCTACGTGTTTACCACCATGATGCCATTGAAGTGCTAGAAAACAGCATTGCAGAAGGTAGCTTGTCACGTGTACAACTATTCTTCCCTGATCCTTGGCACAAGAAGCGTCACCATAAGCGCCGTATCGTGCAAGCACCTTTTGCTGAATTGATCCGCAGCAAGCTTAAAGTTGGCGGTGTATTCCATCTTGCAACAGATTGGGAAAACTACAGCGAGCATATGCTTGAAGTGATGACTGCTGCACCTGGTTATAAAAACCAATCAGTTACAGGTGATGTAGTTGAGCGTCCAGATCATCGTCCGCTGACAAAATTCGAAGCGCGTGGCCACCGTTTAGGTCATGGTGTTTGGGATCTTATGTTTGAGCGTGTTTAAGCACTCAGCAAACATATACTTTAAAAATAAGTTACCTAGGAGAACAACCATGGCAGCAAATCGTAGCCGTCGCTTACGTAAGAAATTACGCGTAGATGAGTTCCAAGAGTTTGGATTTGATGTTAACTGGACTTTCAATGATTCAGTAACTGAAGAGCAAATTGATGCAATCGTTGATAAGTTTATTGATGAAGTGATTGAGCCTGCTGATCTTGGTTACCACGGTGGTGGTCACAAAGAGTGGGAAGGTATTATTGCAACTCAAGGTATTGGTAAATGTACTGAAGAAAACCGCGCTGCGGTTAAAGCTTTCTTCGACGCACAGCCAGTGTCAGATCTTGAAGTTGGTGAGCTTTACGATATTTGGTGGGGCTAATGCCTGAATTGGCATTACTTGAAGAGGTCGTCGACAAAGTTCGACCTCTTTTAGGACAAGGTAAAGTTGCTGATTATATCCCTGCGCTTGCCCAAGTCGATGCTAATAAGCTAGGTATTGCGGTGACAACATCTGATGGTGTCACCATAGGGGCTGGAGATTTTCTCGAGCCCTTTTCAATTCAGAGTATATCTAAGGTATTTAGCCTAACTTTAGCGCTAATGCTGTATGAAGAAGATGAAATTTGGTCTCGGGTTGGTAAAGAACCATCAGGGCACTCTTTTAACTCTTTAGTACAGGTTGAGTTAGAAAAAGGTGTACCGCGTAACCCGTTTATTAATGCTGGTGCATTAATTATTGCCGACTTACTCCAAAGTCGATTGGGCGCTCCTAAGCACAGAATGCTCGAAATTGTCCGTGGTTTAAGTGAAAACCATAGAGTCAGTTACGATAAAGTTGTGGCGGCATCTGAATATCAGCATAGTGCGCGCAATGCTGCTATTGCCTATTTGATGAAGTCGTTCGGTAACTTTAATAACGATGTTGATACTGTTCTACATAGTTATTTTCATTACTGTTCGCTGCGTATGAGCTGCGCTGATCTCTCTCGAGCAATGTTTTACCTAGCTAATTCAGGCAAAAGCCTTGCTGGTAAACAGTTAATTAGCCCAGTGCAAAACAGGCAGCTTAACGCGCTGCTCGCTACTTCAGGTTTGTATGATGGTGCGGGCGAGTTTGCTTATCGAGTTGGTATGCCGGGTAAAAGTGGTGTTGGTGGCGGCATTATTGCGGTTATCCCAGGTGATATGTCTGTTTGCGTATGGTCGCCAGAGCTTGATGCAAATGGCAACTCATTAGCAGGTACAGCCGTGCTTGAGGCCTTAAGCCAAACTTTAGGTCGCTCAATATTTTAATCATACCCTGTTAGCTTGTTTATCTTTTGTTTCTGCTAGTACTCAGTTCGACAAATGTAATATTTGGCTAATTGTTAGGTTAATTGGCTAAATATTACATTCTTCTTAGACTTCCAAAATAGAAATATCGCTCAATAAATAATTAAAACTATTTATAAACAATGCTTTGTGATGTTTGGCATGACCTGTGCTTAACTTGTTCAAGATTAAAAATTATATAAAGCGATAAAGGATTGATGCGATGAAAAAGTTACTTACCTCTGTAGGGATCTCCGCGGTACTATTTTCTGCCACAGGTTTACAAACTGTTGCTGCCCACGACACTCACTATGACTCAAATGAATGCGAAGTTTCATTAAATTACGATGTAACTGTGGAGCCCAAAAAGCTGATTGTTAGTGAAGTCGGCGATGAGAAGTATCGCATCGAGATGGATAAGCTATTTGTTAATGATCAACAAGTCAGCTTGAACAGTCAACAACAGGCGCTAGTAAACCAGTACTCTGCAAGTGTTTCAGCTCAAGTACCTGAGGTCATCACTTTGGTAAATGATGCGGTTTCTATCGCCTCTACTGCGGTTAGTCTTGCATTAACGCCACTGCTAGGTGATAGCGCTGGGGCACAAATTGATGAAATGTTAGCGGGTCTTGAAGAGCGAATTGAAAAGGTTGCTCATCAACATGGTGATACTTTCTATCTTGGTGCAACTGAATCATCTCTTGAAGATGCATTTGGTGAAGAGTTTGAACAAGAGATGGAACAATTAGTGCAGAATTCATTGGGCAGCATGATGATGTCATTGGGCGCGCAAATGATGTCGGGCGACGGTGACAGTTTTGAGCAAAAGATGGAGTCTTTTTCTGCAAAAATGGACTCAGTCGGTGAAGAGATTGAAATGCAAATCGAACAACAAGCCAATGATCTTGAAGCTCGTGGCGAAGTTCTGTGCGACAACTTTAAATCTTTAGTGGTATTAGAAAGTCAGCTACGTAAAGAGATCCCTGAGTTAGCGAATTATCCCCTAGTTGAAACTAGCAGCAAATTACTTGAGTAAGTAATTTGCTCATATTGACCTCTCTGGAACGATACCTATAGGTATTGACTGTTGCCTTTGACTCTCTTGCAACATCCCCTGCATCCACCCTTTGTGCAGGGGCTTTTCTGTTATTTATCCATCTAAATTGTTCTAATCCTACGTGATTACCATTACTTCACATGACATATTTGATGAGTTATGAGGAATTTTTGGTATACTTCTAATAATAAAAGCAAAACCATTAAATGGTTACATAATAAAAACCCTACTCTAGCGTACATATATTCACTTAAGATATTGTTTTTATAATGAAAACAGCATGTCTTAGCGATGGAAGTACTATTACTGTCGTAAACACCTTAAGGCGATTTACATGTTAGAACTTTTAGAACCAATCGCGATTTTCACCCATGTGGCTCGAGCGGGCAGTTTTAGCTCTGCGGCGAGAAAGTTAGGCATATCTAAGTCTAAAGTCAGTACCCAAGTAGCAGATTTAGAGCATAAACTTGGTGTTCAATTGATCCAACGTACAACCCGTAGTTTGAGCTTAACTGAAGCGGGTCAGTTACTTTATGCCCAAGGTGAAGAGTTATTAAGAGATGCAGATCAAGCTGTTGCCAGCGTTCATAATCTTAATGATGCAACACGTGGTGTATTGAAAGTCGGTATTTCTCAGTCTTTCGGTACTATGCATATCATTCCTGCATTGCCTGAATTTATGGCAAAACATCCAGAATTAGAGCTTCAAGTTAGTCTACTTGACCATAAAGTCGATGTAGTAAGCGAAGGCTTAGATCTATTGCTGACTATGTCAGAGCAGTTACCGCTTGGCATGGTTGCAAGACCATTAATGAAGTGTCAGTTCCTACTTGCAGCTTCACCATCTTATGTAGAAAAACACGGTGTACCTAACCGTCCTGAGCAGTTGGTTGATCATAACTGTTTGGTTTACCAAGGTGAGTGGCATGAGCATAGCATTTGGCAATTTAAGCAAGGTGATGATTACTGTGAAATTGGCGTAACAGGTAATTTCAGAGTCGATAATGCGCCAGCGTTAAAATCTGCTGCTGTAAGTGGTTTAGGTGTTGTATATCTTGCAAGTTACTTGCTTGAAGATGAGCTAGAAAAGGGCACGTTAGTCCCTATTCTAGAAGACTGGCAATTAACTCATCACTTGCCTTTACAGGCTGTATATCCAAGACGTAAACATCTTGCACCAAAGGTGAGTGCCTTCATTGATTTCATAAAAGATCATATTGGTACACCGCCATATTGGGACACGCCATTAAAAGAGTTGTATGCAAAACGTAAGTAAAATGGGGAAACATTGTTTCATAGTAAAGACAATGTAAATCCATACTAAAGTAGAAAAGACTTATAAGTATACGATTCAGTTAGTTACATCGCTAAAATGCTTGTTTAGTTAAGGTGAAATTAAGCCTTGGCTAAACAAGTGTAAATCATTTCAATTGCACTTTGTTCTCAATTTAATACAATTGCTCGCAGTTGATTCAAAAGCTCTGAGTCCTAAACTGCAATCGAGAATGACCCCTCTCTATTGTGTTTACAGAGCAGCTATAAGCAGTTTTGATTCAATGCTGACAGAGCTTTACGAACTAAAACAATGTCGGCCTTAAAACCATCATCCTAATTTTGGTTTTACCCCGGCTTTGACCGGGGTATTTTTCTTTCTGGGGCTTACTAAAGATAATCTTCTAGTTTGTTTTGTATCTGAAACAATTTACTTTGCTAATCGTTGTTTACCACTTGCTGCCACTCTTCTTCGTTTTAGTCTTCTTAGTACCACTCTTTTTAGTATTAGTCGCTGGCATGTATCTATGTTGTCAGAAAATAAAAAGCCTCGCTAATTGTGGTTAACGAGGCTTGATACTGATTGGTAAACGTTAGGCTTTAGCTGCTTTGCTTAATCCAAAGGTCAATTTCACTTTCTAGTACATCAAGTGGCACTGGGCCATTTTTCAAGACAATAGTATGGAAGTCGCGAATATCAAACTTATCACCGAGGGCTTGTTGCGCCTTATCTCTTAATGCTAACAACTTAATCATACCAACTTTATAAGCTGTTGCTTGTGATGGCATAACGATATGGCGTTCTACCATTTTAACTGCATCAGATTTAGCGTTTGGTGTGTTTGATACGTAGTATTCAATTGATTCTTCACGCGTCCACTTTTTAGCGTGAATACCGGTATCAACGACTAAACGACATGCACGCCATAGCTCCATTGCTAGACGACCGAAGTCTGAGTAGGGATCTGAATACATTCCCATCTCTTTCGGGAAATATTCACTATAGAGGCCCCAGCCTTCAATGTAAGCAGTGTAACCGCCAAACTTACGGAACTTTGGTACACCTTCAAGCTCTTGAGCAATAGCGATTTGCATATGGTGCCCTGGAGTACCTTCATGGTAAGCCAGTGCTTCCATTTGGTATTTAGGCATGGCTTTCATATCGTAAAGGTTAGCGTAGTAAGTACCCGGACGACTGCCATCTGGTGATGGATTGCTATAAAAGGCCTTACCTGCAGATTTTTCTCTAAAGGCTTCAACCTGTTTAACAATCATTGGCGCTTTTGGTTTGATTTTAAATACTTCATCGAGTCTGCCACTCATGGTATCAATTAGCGCTGTAGCTTCGCTTAAATAGGCTTGGCGTCCTTCAGGTGTGTTAGCGTAATAGAATTGCTCATCTTCACGCATAAACTTGAAGAACTCGTTTAAAGAGCCTTCAAAGTTAACCTTTTTCATAATTGCGCGCATTTCACTATGAATACGAGCAACTTCCGATAATCCAAGTTCATGGATCTCAGTTGCTGTCATATCGGTTGTTGTGGTGCGTGCGAGTGCATTGTTGTAGAAGGTATCACCTTGAGGAAACTTCCATGCACCATCACGGGTATCAGCTTTAGTTTCCAGCTTAGTCATATAGGTAGTTAACTTGTCGTACGCTGGTTTTACATCATTAATTAACGCCGTTTTGGCTTCTCGAAGTAAACTGTCTTTATCACTGTCGCTTATTTCAAGTTTAGATACTTTACGTTTAAAGTCGCTCCAAAGAGCGCTGTCGTCACTGTTTGGGCTCGTGTTAAATGGCGCGCCATTAATAATGTTTTTGCTGTCGTTAATCACATAAGGAAATACAAATTTAGGCGCGATAATGCCTTTATCTTCGCGGATCTCCAGTGCGGTTTGTAACTGAGCTAGACGCTTAGGCACACCTTGTAAGCGACTGATATAGGCCTTTGCATCCGCTACACTACCAACTTGATGCTGGTTAATTAGAAACGATGCGATTTGCGAGTGGCCGCCATACATCTGATTAACCGGGTAGTTATGGTAACGCCATTTATCGTCTTTGATGCTTTGTTCTAGCTTTTGGGTTAATAGCTGATAACTAAGCAGAGTTTGTCTATCTAGCTTGTTAGTGTTTATTTGCTTTAATTGCGCAAGGTGTTTCTTGTCACGTGCAAGTGCTGCATCTGTGGCAGCATCGCTCATCTCATCCCACTTGTCGTAGTCAGTTTTGATCCCTAAATGAGTTTGTGAAATAGGACTAGCCATAACATTTTCCATGAAAATGCTTTCAAATAGGGTATTGGCTTTCTCTGATTCACTTTGTGCCTTGTGAGCAACACTCTCACTTGGGCTTAATTGGGCAATAGAAGTTGGGGCTGCAATCGTAGTTGCGCTAAGCGCCATTGAGAGCGAGAGGGTAATAAAGCTAATATTTGTTTTTATAGACATTTTTTAGGCTTCCTTAGAATTATGATTGTTATCCTAAAGAAGCCGTCAGTTAATTTTTTGATCTAAGTGTTACTAAATGTGTATTTGCGAGCTATTAATAAATAATTAGCTAATTAATTCAGTTGTTTATTGTATTAATAACGCAATGGTATGATTTAACGCACATTATAAAAACTGTGACAGTAGCTCATTGACGAATAAGTGACCTTTGCTAGTGAGTTGCCAATGCTCATCTGACTCAGTCATTAAGCCTTTGGCACAAGCTTGCTCAATTCCTTCGCTGATAGTGTCACGGCTCAGTCCAGTACGTTGCTCAAACTCAAGCTTTGGAATTGGGCTCATTAAGCGTAGGCGATTCATCAGATATTCTAAAGGTCTATCTTCTTGTTCAACTTCTGTAGTTTCATAGCAGTAATCATCAGCTGTTAAGTAGCCCTTAGGGTGCTTGATCTTAACGGTACGGACAATTTTACTGTCGTTAATATTGCTGTGGTTAATCTGAGTTATTTTGCCATGAGCGCCACAACCTATACCTAGATAATCACCAAACTGCCAATAGTTAAGATTATGGCGGCACTGATAGCCTTCTTTGGCGTAAGCGGAGATCTCGTATTGCTGGTAGCCAAGCTCAGCTAAACGCTTTTGACCTTGCTCGTAGATCTGCCATAAATTCTCATCATCTGGTAACTGAGGTGGCTTAGAGTGGAACAGGGTATTTGGCTCTATGGTCAGTTGATACCAAGACAGATGTGGCGGCGCTAACTCTGCTGCCGTTTCAATATCTGCCAGCGCTTCATCAAAGCTCTGGTTTGGTAAGCCGTGCATCAAGTCTAAATTAAAGCTCTGATAACCCGCGACTTTTGCTTTTTGCGCCGCGACTTGTGCTTCACATTTGTCGTGAATACGTCCAAGTAGATTTAGCTTGTCAGTTGAAAAGCTCTGCACGCCAATTGATAGACGGGTAACACCTGCTTGGCAATAGGCTGCAAAATCATCATGCTCTAAAGTGCCAGGGTTGGCTTCCATGGTGATTTCGATGTTATCGCTAAATGGAATGAGCGCATCGACTGCAGTCAGTAAGCGCCCAATTTGCTTCGCGTCGAACAAAGAGGGCGTGCCGCCACCGATAAAGATCGTGTGTAGCTCGCGGCCTTGCACATAATGCAGATCATGTTTGAGATCGTTAATCAGTGCATCAACATATTCAGTTTGCGGTAATTCTCCATGCTGACCATGAGAGTTAAAGTCGCAATAGGGGCACTTTTGTACGCACCAAGGAATATGTATATAAAGGCTTAACGGTGGCAGGGTTAACATTATTTAAAAATACCTTGTTGCTTCATAGCATCAATCAGCAACACGAGTGCTTTACCGCGATGACTAAGTTTGTTCTTTTCATCTGAGCTTAGCTCAGCTGCTGCGCACTCATGTTCTGCAGGGATAAAAATAGGATCGTAGCCGTGGCCATTATCACCTTGTGGAGCAAAACCTATGGTGCCTTCCCATGATGCTTGGCAAATGATTGGCGTTGGATCTTTAGCATGACGCATGTAAACCAGTACACACTGAAAACGTGCATTACGCTCAGTTTGGCCTTCAAGAGCCGTCAGCAATTTAGTGTAGTTTTGCTCATCTTTAGCCCCTTCACCGGCGTAACGTGCAGAGTAAATACCCGGTGCGCCCTGTAAAAAGTCCACTTCAAGTCCAGAATCATCTGCAATTGCAGCATGACCTGTTACTTCCGCAGCGTGCCTTGCCTTGATGATGGCATTCTCAACAAATGTTGTGCCTGTTTCAGGAACTTCTACAACATTAAATTCGCTCTGAGCTAAGATCTCGACGCCGAAACCAGCCATCAATTCAGAAAATTCTTTAAGTTTACCTTTGTTACCGCTAGCTAAGACGATTTGATTCATGAGAAGCCTTTAGATGAGACATAAAATAATGGCGGCAATAATAGCTGAGATAGGCCAATTTCGATAGTAGACAAGACAATAAAAAACAGGGGCTCTAGGCCCCTGTTTTTGGTGTAGTCGTGGTTATTCGACGTAAAACTTTTGCTTGAAGGTTAACATTGTATTGAGCTTCTTATCGTACTTAACCGCAATCTTAAAGTTGATTTCTTGGTCATCACGGTAAGGCACTTCAGCAATGTAGTAAATAGAGTCACCTTCGCGGATCTCTCTAAATTTCAGGTCGATTCTGGCGTCGAGTAAGTTGTTAGCAACACCTGATAATTCAACTGGCACCGCTGGATTGCCGTCAACGCTAGTATCAAGTACGGCAATATTAATAATGCCAGTGTAACTACTGCGCTTTATGCCGTATGACTTAGCGATACTTGGGGTTAAAAAGGTACTGCTAAGGGCAACGTAGTGGATATCGAAGTTACCCACTTTTTGTTTCTGTTCGGCAAACGCATTACTGCTTAGGCAAAAAAACAGCAAAAGCATAGTGGTCAGTGAGCGGATCATATTGGCTTTCCTTAGGGAGATATCTTGTTAACAGTATAGAGCTTTGTAACCACTAATGCCTTATCCAAATGATAACTCTAAGGTTACAAAAGGTGTTGTATTGCATCCGGAATGAGTTTTGGCGCCACAATCTTTACTTGCTTATGGCGACCCATTTGTCCTTTAAGGATCTCAATATCGCCTTTAGGTACTTTAAACGCCTTAGACAAATATTTAGTTAAATGGGCATTGGCTTTGCCATCAACTGGCGGTGCGGTAATAGCAATTTTGATTTCTTCGCCATGTAAGCCGACGATTTGATCGCGGCTCGCTTTAGGCTGTATATAGAGTTGTAGCAGCAGGTTTCCCTGCTGCATAAGTGCTGGAGTCACTATACGCTAGCCCAGAAAGGCACGTATTGCGCTAGCAAAATATTGAGGAAGTTTAGGATAATCATCATTACCAGTAGTGATAAATCTAAGCCACCCATTGGCGGTAGAATGCGGCGTATTGGCGCAAGTAGTGGTTCAGTTAATTGGCCCATTACCATCTCAATTGGATTACTTCCTTGACTAACCCAGCTTAAAATCGCGCGTAAAATTAGCATCCAGAATAGCAATACACCGGCTTCTTTAATCACAGATACGATTGAGATTAGCAGTAACGTTGGTACGTTAATCGCGGCGCCAGCCATCAAGCTTAAAATAACAAACTTAAGCACAACAACGGTTATAGCTAATACAAACGATGCTGTATCAAAGCTACCAAATGACGGAATTACGCGGCGCATTGGGCCAACAATAGGGTGTGTTGCTTTTACAATAAATTGGCTAAATGGATTATAAAAATCTGCTCTAGCTAGCTGTAGCCAAATGCGTAACACCACGACCATAAGGTATAAATCGAATACCGTACTTACCAGAAAACTAAATGCATTCATCTGTTTACTCTACTTGTTCAAGTTAAATTAGTATTGCTTTGCCATTTCTTGTGCACGGGCGATACAGTTGCTCATAGCACTATCGACTAAGGTGCGTAAATTGCCTTTCTCAAAGGTTTCAACTGCTTGCGCTGTTGTTCCGCCTTTTGAGGTTACATTGGTTCTAAGCTGAGCTAGGCTTAGCTCTGGATTTTGCTTAGCCATTAAAGCGGCACCAAGCGCTGCTTGCTGCGCCATTTCACGGGCTGCAGTTTCTGGCATACCAGCTTTGACAGCACTTTCTACCATAGATTCTAAAAACAGGAAGAAATAAGCTGGTGAGCTACCCGCGAGTGCTATCACTTGGTTTAAATCATCTTCAGTGTCGACCCAAACAACTTCGCCACCGGTTGCCATTAAGGTTTCGCAAATGGCTTTTTGCTCTGCTGAAATATCATCACCCGCATAAAGCCCTGTTAAGCCTACACCTATTTGCGTTGGAGTATTAGGCATTGTGCGTATTAGTTTGATCTCTTGCTTAAAATAATCACTGTAGCGTTTGGCGGTAACACCCGCTGCAATGGTAATAATCAGTTTGTTTGATAAATCTAAACCGCTGAGCTCTTCACCAACAACTTCCATAAAGTGGGGTTTTACACCGAGTACGATAACATCGGCATTTTGCGCAGCAGTAACATTATTGTTCGACACATTAATGCCAAAATCGCTAACCATAGCGTCAAGCTTAGGTTGGCTTGGGTTTGTGGCTTCAATAAGCGCAGGGTTATAGCCACTTTTTACCAGGCCGCTTACGATACTGCGGGTCATATTACCTGCGCCGATAAAGCATACTTTTTGTTGTGTCATGAAGATCTCGTTTGTTTTAGTTAGTATTTGGCTACTTTAGCTATTAATGTTTGGGCGAAGCGCGCTAATTACAAGGTGCAATAGCGCTTGGTATTAGCATGAGTTGCTTAAATTTCAATTAAGTCTTACTGTAATCTCGCTCACCAAAAATCGCACTACCTATGCGTACCATAGTTGAGCCGTGATTAACTGCTAGCTCTAAATCGTTGCTCATACCTACAGATAAGGTATCTACACTGCTATGGCGCTCAGCAAGTTGATTAAACAGTGTTTGTAGTGCAGCAAGTTCAACACTGGCAGTTTGCTCATCAACATCGGCAGATGGAATTGCCATTAAGCCGCGTAATTTTATGTTTGGCAGTAACGCTATTTTGTCTGCCAGTTCGAGTACATCTGCCGCTAACGCGCCAGACTTACTCTCTTCTAGGCTGATATTAACTTGAATACAGATATTGAGCGCTGGCATATCGTCAGGGCGTTGATCATTTAAACGCTGGGCAATCTTTTCTCTATCAACCGTATGCATCCAATCAAACAGGCTAGCGACCACTTTGGTTTTGTTCGATTGTAATGGGCCAATAAAGTGCCATTCAATATCGGGGTAGTCGTGGCTTAGCAAATTAATCTTAGTTTCACTCTCTTGAACATAATTTTCACCGAAGCGGCGTTGACCCGCTTGGTAAGCTTCTATTATGTATTCATTCGGCTTAGTTTTGCTAACCGCTAAAAGTTGTACATCTTCTGGCCGACGTGAGGCATTTTGCGCCGCTTGGCTGATTCGATGCTGGGCGATTGCGAGTCTGTCTGTTATTGTTGTCATCTTGTAAGTTTTTGGTTGAATGGATATCCCAAACTATGGAAATCACAGAGTTACTAGCCTTTAGTGTAAAACACAATGCGTCAGATCTACACCTTTCTGCGGGTGTTTCTCCCATGATCCGTGTTGATGGTGAGGTGAGAAAGATAAACCTACCAGCTTTAGATCATCAAGGAGTGCATAGCCTAGTCTATGACATCATGAATGATAAGCAGCGTAAGGATTATGAAGAACATTTAGAGATCGATTTCTCGTTTGAAGTACCAGGTCTTGCACGTTTTCGTGTTAACGCTTTTAACCAGTCTCGTGGCGCGGCAGCGGTATTTCGTACCATTCCAAGTGATATTTTAAGTTTGGAGCAGTTGGGCGCACCTGAGATCTTCAAAAAAATATCCAGTTTTCCGCGTGGCCTAGTGCTAGTTACAGGCCCTACTGGTTCGGGTAAAAGTACCACCTTAGCGGCAATGATTGATTACGTGAATGAAAACCGCCACGACCACATTCTAACGATTGAAGATCCGATAGAATTTGTGCATCAAAATAAGCACTGCTTGATTAACCAACGTGAAGTGCATCGTCATACCCATAGCTTTAACGCCGCGCTACGTAGTGCACTTCGTGAAGATCCGGATGTGATCTTAGTGGGTGAGATGCGTGACTTGGAAACCATTCGCTTGGCTATGACTGCTGCTGAAACAGGTCACTTGGTTTTTGGTACCTTGCATACAACCTCTGCGGCAAAAACCATTGACCGTGTGGTCGATGTATTCCCTGAAGGTGAAAAAGGCATGGTCAGAACCATGTTATCAGAATCCTTACAGGCAGTTATTTCGCAAACCTTAATTAAGAAAGTCGGTGGTGGTCGTGTTGCTGCACACGAAATTATGATGGGCACGCCAGCTATTCGTAACCTTATTCGTGAAGATAAAGTCGCGCAGATGTATTCGGCGATTCAAACGGGTATGGCACATGGCATGCAAACGCTAGATCAGTGTCTGCAAAACTTAGTTAATCGCGGCCAGATCTCTCGAGAAGATGCGATGGCTAAAAGCTCAAATAAACAAGCTAACTTTTAACAGGGATGAGTTAACCTATGGATGTTACTCCTTTTCTAAAAGTAATGATTGAGCGTAAAGCCTCTGATCTGTTTATTACAGCAGGCTTTCCGCCCAGTGCCAAAATCGACGGTGAATTGCGCCAGTTGGGTGAAAACCCATTTACACCCGCGCAGTCATTAGCCTTTGTTGAGTCGTTAATGACTGACGCACAAAAACAAGAGTTTCATGAATCACGGGAATGTAACTTTGCCTTCTCTGCCAAAGATTATGGCCGTTTTCGTGTTAGTGCGTTTTGGCAACGTGAGTCGCCAGGTTGCGTAATGCGCCGAATTGAAACCCAAATCCCAGATGTTGATGACTTAATGTTACCGCCAATTCTAAAAGACTTGGTGATGAGCAAGCGTGGCTTGGTGATTATGGTAGGTGGTACCGGTACGGGTAAATCAACCTCTTTGGCGGCACTTGTTGGTTATCGTAATAACCACGCGCGCGGCCATATTCTAACCATTGAAGATCCGGTTGAATTTGTTCATGACCACAGACAAAGCATTATCACTCAGCGTGAAGTTGGAATTGATACAGAGTCGTTTGATGCTGCGTTAAAAAGCTCACTGCGTCAGGCGCCGGATGTGATCTTAATTGGTGAGATCCGCAGCCAAGAAACCATGGAGTTTGCCCTGTCGTTTGCTGAAACAGGCCACTTATGTATGGCAACTTTGCATGCTAACAATGCTAACCAAGCATTGGACCGTATTATGCATTTAGTGCCTGAGAGTAAGCATCATCAGTTGCTGTTCGATTTGTCATTGAACTTACGCGGTATTGTGGCGCAGCAATTAGTACCAAAAAGTGATGGTACAGGTAGACGTGCCGCTATTGAGGTATTAATCAATACGCCACGTGTTGCCAGCTTAATTGCTAAAAACGAGCTGCATTCTTTAAAAGAGGCAATGGCCAAGTCGAATGAGCAAGGTATGCAGACTTTCGACCAAGCATTATTAAAGCTGTATACCGATGGTGAAATCAGCTATGCCGACGCGCTGCACCATGCAGACTCGCCAAATGACTTACGCTTAATGATTAAGTTGCAAAGTTCAGATCCTACCAGCAGTAGCTCAATGGATGGCGTTACCCTCAATCTAGATTAATCGTAAAGCTTGCAGACATAACGCTGGCAGTACTTTGTATTGCCAGTTTTAAAGTGTATTGATCTTAATTTAAGTTTAAACGTATCTGCAGATAATATTTTGAACCTTAAGGAGTTATCTTGGCTAAGTTTTCAGGGTTAACCAAAGAGATTGGTCATAAAAAACGTGGCAAAACCGGCGTGTTATTGGTTAATTTAGGCACCCCAGACGAGCCTACTGCACCAGCAGTTAGACGATATCTTGCGGAGTTTTTAGCTGATCCTCGTGTAGTTGAGATCCCAAAGTTAATTTGGATGATGATTTTGCATGGGATTATTCTGCGAGTACGTCCAGCAAAGTCAGCGGCACTTTATCAACAAGTATGGACCGAGCAAGGTTCACCGTTAATGGATATCACTCGTCGTCAAACGCAGAAGTTGGCAAGTCATTTTGAGCACTCTGGTGAAGATGTATCGGTAGAGTTTTGTATGCGCTACGGTGAGCCGTCAGTCGCTTCAACGCTTAAAAGAATGCATCAAGATGGCATTGATAAAATGGTGGTGTTGCCGCTGTATCCGCAATACGCTGCGCCAACCACTGCGTCAGCTTTTGATGCGATAGCTAAAGAGCTAACCAGCTGGCGTTACCTGCCTGCTTTGCACTTTATCAATACCTATCATGACCACCCAGATTTTATTGACGCCTTAGCGGCATCAATTGCCAAAGACTTCGAGTTAAATGGTCAGCCGCAAAAGTTAGTATTGTCTTACCACGGTATGCCAGAGCGTAACTTACACTTGGGCGATCCTTATTATTGCTTCTGCATGAAAACCACTAAGCTGGTGGTTGAAAAACTCGGGCTTAACGAAGATCAATATATCACTACGTTCCAGTCGCGCTTCGGTAAAGCTAAGTGGCTAACGCCATACACAGATGCAACGATGGAGTCGCTCCCTAAAGAGGGGGTTAAAGATATCGCTGTTGTGTGCCCGGCATTTAGCGCCGACTGTTTAGAAACGCTTGAGGAGATTGCCGGTGAAAACCGTGAGATCTTTGAAGAGGCGGGTGGTGAAAACTATCGCTATATTGCCGCGCTAAACGATGATGATGCTCATATTAAAATGATGGCGAATATTGTTAAGCCACATATTTAGATTTTCTATATCTAAGGGTTATAGAAAGCAAAAGGGAGGCTAAGCCTCCCTTTTATATTGAGCCAATCTTTTTATTGATTGTTATTACTCGCCGTATTGATTTTCAAAGTAGCTTTCAACAATCAATACTGCTGACATGGCATCTACTTGGCCCTTAGTCAGCGCTTTATAGCCGCCCATTTCAAACAGTCGTGCTTTAGCATCTGCAGTGGTTAGGCGCTCATCTTGCGTCGCAACCTTAACTCCAAAACGGCCACTTAAGCGGTTAGCAAACTTACGCGCTCTTTGGGTCATTTCCTGTTCGGTGCCATCCATATTTAATGGCAAACCAACCACAATCAGATCGGGTTTCCATTCAGTGATAAGTGCGCCAATTTCTTCCCATTTAGGAATACCATCAACTGCCTTTATTGATAATAGAGGTCTTGCTGTCGCAGTGATCTCTTGGCCTATCGCGATGCCGATACTTTTAGTGCCGTAATCAAAACCTAAGACGCTTTTATCGCCCATCTCTATCTGTTCCTATTAAAGTGTATATAACACGTTATTTTTACGCGTGGCCTGCAAGGTTAGACAATTGCCAAATATCAAAGCCAAGTGATTCTGTCGCTTGTTGCCAGCGAGCATCATGATCAACATCAAACAATAGCTCTGCGGTAGCTGGGATTGAAAGCCAAGTGTTTTCAATAATCTCTTGCTCTAGCTGACCACGAGTCCAACCGGCATAACCGAGTGCGATTAAAAACTTCTCAGGTGCTTGTTCTGAGCCTAAACTAGCTAGCACATCTTGCGAGGTGGTAAGCATTATTTGCTCTGTAACCGCATCGCTGTTATTCCAGCAATCTTGAGTAGTATGTAATACAAAGCCGCGCTCAGGATTCACTGGGCCACCAAGTAATACTTCGCCTGCTAACGAGGTCACAGGTGTAGGCTCTTCAGTTAACTCCATTTGCTGCAGTAACTCATCAACAATAATGCCACTTGGCTTATTGACTACTATGCCCATCGCGCCTTTTTCATCATGTTCACAGATGTAGATCAGTGAGCGTTCAAAGTAGGTGTCCTGCAAAGAGGGCATAGCGATTAAGAAGTGGTTTTGTAAACTGTCCATAGACTTTTCCATATAAGGCTAATACTAATCAATATGTGATTAGCCGCCCGCCAATTTGACAGTGTAATTAAGCTTTTCGAGTAGGGTCTTAATCTGCTCTCTATTGTCGGTTTGTACTTCAATAGTGAAGTCTTTTACTGTACCGCCGCAGCCACATTGCTTTTTGAGTTTTTGCGCAAGGGCTTTAAGTTCTTTTTCTTGTAGGCCTAAACCCTTAATAACTGAAACGCCTTTGCCTTTACGCCCTTTACTGTCTTTATGAATTCTAACTATACCGTCGCCTTCTGGGGCCGATTGGGTTTGTTTTTCAGGCGCAATACGGCCAACGTCTGTGCTATAGACTAAAGATACGTTTGGATCGGATTTCATATATATGGTCGTTGATGAACTTATGTCTGCAGTTTAACAAAGTTACTAAGGTTAAGGGAGAGGGCTGTGAGGAGAAACTTATAGTAAAGGGGTCAGGCTGAGAATAAACCTGACTCGCTATCTCTATTGGTGCTTATCTATTGGGGCGACAGTGCTCAGTTTTACAAATAAAGCGCTAGCTCTATTAGCAGTGATGCAAATGTCAGGCTTGCTAATAAGGCGATATATTTGTGAGTGCTGGGTAGCGCAATAGCGCAAGAGGTCAATACAAAGCCAATTGCGGTACCTGCAAAGTGAGTTACAGGCGCACTAGCAATGGCAATAATCAGCCAGCTAAGTACAAGTATTGGTAAAATAACTAAAGAATGCTGACTAAGCTTATCGACTGCAGACGGCTTAGAGTCTTGATGACTAGAGACTTTTTCTGGAGTGATAATAAATACAACACTAGCGATTGCAATTGCTGCGATAAACCAAAACATAACGACATTCTCAATAGGTTAATTGATAATCATTATCATTAAGTCGTTTTCTTAAGTCAAGCTTAACAACACAGAGATTTACCAAAATTGAGTTGTAGATTAATAAATTGCTCTGTAAGCTGAATAATAAGCAGTCAAAATATATAAGATTATTGTTGGAGAGAACATGAATAAGTTATTGGTGATTATTGCTGCGTTAGCATTAAGTGCATGTAGCTCACTTAAGACAAGCTCGGATTATGATCCAGGGGTAAACTTTAATGAAGTGAAAACCTACGCCTGGGTACAGAAGAAAACCGAAGATGCGACTTATCATTTAGACGGGCTAATGGACCAACGTGTGCGTAAGGCTGTTGACGATCAGTTGCAACTAAAAGGACTGACTAAGGGCGATGCTGCAACTGCAGATATTTTGGTTAATTATCTAACGAAAGTGGATAAGAAGATTAATGTAGATACCTTTAATACTAACTATGGTTATAACCCATATTATGGTCCAGGTTGGGGCTGGGGTGGTGGTGTAGGTCATACACAAACTACAGTTCGTGAATATGAAGTAGGTACCTTAATCTTAGATATGGTTAACACTAAAACCGGCAAGCTAATTTGGAGAGGCTCAGTAGCTGATACGATGCGCGATAAAGATACACCTGAAGAGCGTGTTGAAGTCGTTAATGAAGCGGTTGGTGCATTACTACTTAACTATCCGCCTAAGCCTGAAGGCAAGTAATTTACTTAAGTTGTTTATAAAAAACGGCCTATTGGCCGTTTTTTTATGTCTTAAATTTATATCTCGAGCGTCTAAGCCAAATGAGCCAGTGACGGTGGTATGCTGGCTAACTGTAGATTCCTAAGACCTAGAGACTGTAACGCGGTTAAGTTTTCTATTTCATCAGGCAGCTCTGATAGCAAGGAGTAGCTTAAATCTAGCTTTATTAGGTTAGTGAGCTTGCCGATCTCTTTAGGTAATACCTCAAGCTCACTGCAGTATAGGTTTAGCTCTTTAAGTTGAGCTAAATTGCCAATTTCTGTTGGTAAGTGATTGAGGCAGACATTGTCAGATAAATCTAGCTTTTCTAACGATGCGAGTTTACCAATCTCTTTTGGTAACTTTTGCAAACAACAGCCATTTAAGATTAATTCTTTTAAATGGATTAGATTACCTATTTCTGCAGGTAACTCTTCGATATCGTCACATAAGCTAGAGAGAACCAACTTTTCAAGGGATTTAATCTGCCAGATCTGTTCCGGTAAAGTATCCTTTTCACAACCGATAAAATCTAATTGTTTTAAATTAGGTAGCGCAGTAATTTGCTTTGGCAGTGTTGTCATGGCTGGATAGTCAATACTGACAGTTTCTAAACAGACTAGATTGCCGATCTCTGCTGGTAGTCGCTCAGTCCCTGACATATCTAACCCAAGTTCTTTTAGCTTTGTTAACTGGCCTAGCTCTTTAGGTAGCTCAATGACTTCAGTGCTGGATAAACGCAATACTTCGAGTGAGGTTAGTTGAGCTATTTCTGGCGGCAAGAATTTAATGTCTCGGCCCCTTAATTCAAGCTTGATTAGCATTTTGCATTGCTGCTCATCGTTGAGCAGTGCAGTTAATGCGTCGGCAGTGCTGATTTCCATGGTATTTCCTTTGAGCATTTCTTAATAACTCTTAAACAACATTTTCGCGCAAGTATTACTCGCTGAGTAGGCCGCGCATTAACGCTCTAACTTGTTTATTAAACTCATTTTCAGAGCGGCTTTTATGTTGAATAACATCGACGTTAGCTTGCCAACCCAATTGCTCAAAATCAATCTTAAGCTTGCAAAGCTCGTTATTTTTTATGGCATTTTTGCACAAGTGCAAAGGTAGTAATGCCCAACCAAAGCCTGCTTTGGTTAGTTCAAATAACATGTAGTAGTTATCAGCGTGCCAAACATCAGGCGAGTGGGGAGTATTGAACCAGCCTTTATGATTCTCTTTAGAGCCTATTAATAGCTGTCGATGTAGCTTAAGCACGTCAATATGTGATGAGGTCTCTTTAGCTAGCGGATGATTTGGGCTGACCAGCAATTCAAATTGAACGGCGCCTAAGGATTCAAAATCGATTGCCTCAGGGTAAGTTAGCTCACTAAATACAATGCCTAAGCTTGCTCTTTTAGTATCTACAAGATGGATGACATCTAAGCTTGATGCACAAAGCAATTCAAGCTCACATTGAGGATATAACTCAGACAAATTCTTGAGTAAAGCAGTAAATTTGTCATAGGGGATCCCCTCATCGATGGCGAGGGTTAGCTTTAAATCAGTTTTTTGACCTAATGCTTGTACTTGCAGATTTAGCCTTTGGTGTTGCGCAATAACAGCTTTGGCTTGTGGCAGCAGTTGTTCACCTGCGTGAGTCAGTATTGGGTAACGGTGGCTTCTATCAAACAAGGTTTGGTTGGTATCTATCTCGAGGTTGATTATGTGCTGACTAATGGCCGATTGCACTTTACCTAACTTTCTTGCAGCAGCAGAGAAAGATCCTGTTTCAACGGTAGTGACGAAAGAAAGCAGTTGTTCGATAGTTAACATATCAGTAAAGGTGATGGTATGTAATTTTTAACTATCGTAGTTAAAGATGATAATGACTGCAACTTAACTGTAGAGTGATTTGTAATGACATTTAAAGATAGAGTAATTCACGCCATTCTTTTTGAAGCGATAGCACTGGCTATCATAGTACCCGCGGCATCATTGTTTTCAGGCAAGCAGGCTAGCTCAATGTTGGCTGTGGGCGTGGGACTGAGTTTGTACACGGTAGTATGGAATTACTTTTACAACATATGGTTCGATAAGCAATTTGGTGCAGACAGAGCAAACAGAACCTTAAAGACTCGAATAGGTCATACCTTTGGTTTTGAAGGCGGAATTATCTTTATCACTGTACCTGTGGTTGCATGGTTTTTAGAGATTACGCTATTGCAGTCGTTAGCATTAGAAGCTGCATTTTTAATTTTCTTCTTCTTTTATGTGATTGCATTTAACTGGTGTTACGACAATATTCGTCTCAGATTAAAGCCAGCGCAATAAGGTATTTGAGTCAGCTTTTAGCTTTTCATTACTTCAAAGAGACTGAAATATAAAAGCTAATACGTGACACTTAGTTAAATTGCTAACTTGCCGCTGTTACTGTGTAGCAGCGGCATTTTTATAGCAAAAATTCTAATCGCAATTGCCATTGGTTTGTCATTTCAATGGCCAATCTTATTCTCGATTGCAGCAGTATTATTTATCGCTACTTTTCACCGCAGTTATTCTCTAAAAGTATTCTCCACAGCTCATCATCACCACTTTTCGCTACGACTATTCTTCACAACGACTCTTTATAAGCATCCTCCACAACAACTCTCTACAACAATAAGTACTACTGATTGGCATACAAAAGGTTTGTAGTGCAGATAAAAATCGAAAATTAGAAGATATTAACTATGCTTGTAATGCATAAGTTAATTGTTTGACTGTGTTTTTGTGTTTCTTGGGTTAAAATGTTACCGCTTGATGGTCTGGGTTGTAAGCTAAGGCTAGCGGTTGGGTTTTATCTTCAAGGTAATACATATTGCCTCTCACAATATTAAGTCGCACTGAGTAAAGGCGGATAAATGAAGATAGCAACAACGGCCTGTTCGGTCAGAACTAGCATGTCTTTGAATAGAGCTGCTTGGCTGTGTAATGTTTTTTATAAAGCGGTTTTGCTTTTAATTTGCTTGTTAAGCTCAGCGATAAACAGCGCAATCGCTGCAGATAAGCCTATTCGGCAATGGCAAGATACTGATATTGACGGCGTGCCAGATCTAAAAGATGCCTGCGCCAAAACAGTCGCAAATCAAAGGGTTGATGCCAGCGGCTGTAGTCATGAGCAACAAGCATTGAGGTTAACACCAAGTTTGGCTGTGATGCCAAATTATTGTTTTAACACTAGTAACGGCAAACTTTTTCCGAGTTCGTGCTCAGAAATGTCATCAATTGCTGTTAGGTTTGAATTTGCTAAAGCGCAAGTGCTGATGTCGCAGCAACAAGTATTTGAAGGCTTGTCTCGCTGGCTCAACGCAACGAATGTGCCTTTAGTGCTAATTGGTCATACAGATTCGATTGGCGAAGCGCGCTTTAATCAGCATTTATCTGTAGAGCGGGCACAACAAGTAAAACAGGTGTTAGTGCAGCAATTTGGGTTTGCGGCAGACAGATTTCAGGTTAAGGGCATGGGCAGTACTTACCCTGTTGCTAGTAACCAAACCGCGTATGGTCGAGAAAAGAATCGACGCGTTGAGTTTTTAGTAAACGTTCAATAGTTTGTTTTTAATTTAAGGGAGTATATACATGGATAACTTGCAAGGGTTAATGGACCAAGCACCAGAACTAATTGTCACTTATGGCATGAAGATCTTGTTTGCCATTATCATTTTTATAATCGGTAAATTCTTATCGAATGTCGCTAAAAACCTCACCACCAAATTGCTAGAAAAGCGCAAAGTAGACAACACAGTTGTTTCGTTTGTCGCTAACATTGCTTGGGCGCTGGTGTTTGTATTTACCATTGTGGCCACACTGGGGCAGATTGGGGTGCAAACAGCATCACTAGTCGCTGTGATCGGTGCCGCCGGTTTAGCCGTTGGTTTAGCGCTGCAAGGCTCACTTTCAAACTTTGCTGCGGGCGTATTAATGGTGCTATTTAGACCATGCCGTGTAGGTGACTATGTCGAAGCAGCTGGTATTGCTGGTACAGTTAATGAAATCACTATCTTCTCAACTAAGCTACTAACACCGGATAACAAAGTGATTATCGCGCCTAACTCAGCAATGATGGACGGCACAATTATTAACTATTCTGCGATGGCCACGCGTCGTTTAGATTTAGTGATCGGTGTTTCTTACGATGCTAACTTAGCTGAAACCAAGAAAGTGCTAACTTCGATTTTAGATAACAATCAGTATGTACTTAAAGATCCGGCTTATACGGTTGCAGTTGCTGAGCTTGCTGATTCATCAGTTAACTTTGTTGTTCGCCCTTGGGTTAAAGGCTCTGATTACTGGCCTGCGCACTTTGAAATCTTAGAGCAAATTAAGATTGCACTTGATGAAGCTGGCATCGGTATTCCTTATCCACAAATGGATTTGTATGTAAAAGAAACCCCTGCGGCTTAATGGCCGCTATGCTGACACGCATTAGATAGCTTGTGTTAGTTAGATAGGGATAGATAGCAAAAAGGTCGGCTTATGCCGACCTTTTTTAATCTGTAAATAATGCGATTAATGCGCGTTATCAGACTGATACTGATAATCAAATTTTGGCATTGACCACTTGTAATGGATCGCAAGCATACGAAAGCTAAAGCCAAATGCTAATGAGATCGACAAGTTAACCCACTCTGGCACACCATAGCTCTTCATCGCTACATAAGCGGCAGCAGTCAACAGAGCCACCAGCGCATAAAGCTCTTTTTTAAAGATTAGCGGTACCTGATTACACAAAATATCGCGGATCACCCCACCAAAAACTCCAGTTACCACGCCCATAACAATCGCGATTTCAGGGCTAAAACCTAAGGTTAAGGTTTTTTGAGCGCCAATAATCGAAAACACAGCTAAGCCAACGGCATCGATAGCTAAAAATAACTTAGATAAATGACGCATTACCGGGGCTATCATTACCGTGAGTAATGATGCGGCTGCAATCGCAATAAGATAATGGACGTTTTCAATCCAGATTAATGGATAGTTGCCAAGCAATATGTCGCGCAAGGTGCCACCACCAATAGCTGTTACACAGCCAATAATAACTACGCCAAACAGGTCCATCTGTTTTTTACCCGCAGCCAGTGCGCCGGTCATGGCTTCGGCCAATATGCCGATAAGCCACAAAAAGCTGATAATTTTAACTTCTAACATGATTTGCACGAGCTAAATAAAAGGGAGACGATTTTGCCTGTTTTTACGGCTTAAATACAATGATAAAAGTTGAATTGTTGCATTACATTTTCTAATGAATAGTTTTATTGGTGTGAGCTGTGTCGCATAAATTACGCTGTTTTGTTTATTTTATGATTAGATTTATATTTTAGTTATGTTCATAGTTGTTGAATATGCAAGCTAATTTATCAATCTGTGGTTTTGGTGGTGTTTGTTACGGTTTGTAAACTTTAGATTTTTGCTGGTAGTTGTTTGCTTGGCGCAGTAATATTGGCCACTATTTGATAAAACCAGATTTATAGACTTGAGGTTCACAATGATTGATTTTCGCAGTGATACGGTCACTAAGCCAACAGCTGCAATGCGCAGCGCTATTAGCCAAGCTGAAGTTGGTGATGATGTTTATGGCGATGATCCAAGTGTTAACTACCTTGAAGACATGGCCGCAGAGATGTTTGGTTATGACAATGCATTGTTTACCTCCTCAGGTACTCAAGCTAACTTACTGGCACTAATGGCACATTGTGAGCGTGGTGACGAATACTTATGTGGTCAGCAAGCGCATAACTATAAGTTTGAAGGCGGCGGAGCGGCAGTATTAGGCAGTATTCAACCACAGCCACTAACTAACCAAGCCGATGGCAGTATTTTACTGAGTGACATTGAAGCGGCAATTAAGCCAGACGATATCCATTTCGCTCGTACTCGTTTATTAAGCCTTGAAAATACCATTGGCGGTAAAATTGTGCCGCAAACGTATTTAGCGCAAGCACAAGCCTTGGCATTTGAACGTGGTTTGAAAATCCATCTAGACGGCGCTCGTGTGGCTAACGCTGCTGTTGCACAAAATATTCCGATGACAGAAATCACTCAATATTTTGACTCGGTTTCAATCTGTTTATCTAAGGGTTTATGTGCGCCAGTTGGCTCAATTTTATTGGGTGACGAGCGTTTAATTACTAAAGCAAGACGCTGGCGTAAAGTGCTAGGCGGCGGTATGCGCCAAGCGGGTATTCTGGCTTCGGCGGCAACGCTGGCGCTAACAGAGCAAGTTGAGCGTTTAGCAGAAGATCATGATAATGCTGCGTTGTTAGCGAATGAGTTAGCGAACATTGAAGGCTTTAGTGTTGATATGTCGCAAGTGCAAACCAATATGGTATTTGCACAGGTGAGTGATGATATTGATGTCAAAGCACTTGCTGTTGATTTAAAAGCAAAAGGTATTTTACTCAGCCCAGGTAAAACCATTCGTCTAGTGACTCATGCTGATATTTCTAGAGCTGATATCGTACGCTTTATCAGTGAGCTAAAAGGCTTATTAAGCCGCGGCTAGCAAACTACATATAGTTAGCAGTGAATACTCATAATAAAAAACCTAGGCGATTGCCTAGGTTTTTTGTTTGCAGCCCTAACCCGAAGCCTTTATAAAGTGGATCTTTTACTTTTAAAAGAATAATTAATGCTGGTGGCCGGCGCCACTTGATAATGCATTGCCGTGGCTGTCGTAAAAGCCAGAGCTACCATGCTGAATAAAACCTTGGTGGATCATTTGTGCAATAAAAGGGTCTGACTCATTGTCACCTACATCGGCAAAATCCATATCGCGGTAGTTAGCAATATGCTCGGCAAACTCAGCAGAGCTTAGTGGAGCCAACTCTACCAGCTGGAAATTGAGCTGCTGCTCGCCTTGCAGCATGATCATGTTTGCAGGTAGCGCTAGCTCAGATAACCATGCAAGTTTAAGTTGCTGATTGTGCTGCGCGCCTTGGTAGTGAGTCACTTGCTGGCAAGTTAAATCGATATTGCCTGCTGCCTGCAGTTGGTTTGGTTTAGCGGGTTGAACGCTGTTTACTGCCGTTAGCTGCTGGATAGTGCTTGGGGCTACAATCTGCGCTAACTGCTGATAATCAAACTGCATGTTTAACGACAGTAAGTCGCCTTTGCGATATGAAATAGAGCGTTGTTGCTTAGGGAAATAGCGCACATACTCACCCTGTTTATTCCACAACTCAAAGCTGACATCGTTACGTTGATAAATCACTTGGTCGGCGCTACGTAGCAAAGTTAAGCTTTGTTGCCCGCCTTGGCTGGTGGTGATTGAATAAGTCGCGCGCAAATGTTCAGGGTTTAGGCGCTCATTTGCAGAGCTAATCTTGGCCGAGCTTATATTATTGGCGCTTATGTTATTAGAGCTAATGTTATTAACGCTTAGGCCTTCACAGCTTGTAGCACTGGCATTAAAGGCGATACCTGCTAATAAGCTTATGCCAACAAAGCTGTTGATAGCCGTTTTAGAGAATAGAGTTTGTGAGCGCCATGATTGGCCAAAATATGAAACTAGCATGTTGACTCCTACAGCAAAAATGGCACATGCCTAAGTTTTGCATGAATAAAAATGGCCACATAATCTGTTTACTAAAATGACGATGTGGCCAAGATTGCTTGTAAAGCGGAGCTAGTGTTAGCTAGCTCCAATCCCTTTATTGTGCCGCTTCAGCTTTGCTCACAAGGTTGCCAGCGTGGTTCATTACGTGGAACAAGTGGTTTTGCTCAACGGTGCCTTGAACAAGGTGGGAGCCTGGGCCGCGGGCAAAGATGCCAACATCTTCACCTGCGTGAGTTTCACTGCTTAGTGGAACCAAGGCTTCTTGGTGAAAGCCTGCACTTTGGGTATCAACATAGTTAAGGTCAAAGCGCCCCGGAGCAACTTCAAAGCCGTAACGTTCATCACCACCAGTCTCAAGGTTGGCGTAGCCACGGCCATTGGTGTAACCCACAGTGGTATAAGGCATGCCGTTAGCGTCGGTTGCATTGGTTACCGCTGGTTGACCGTCTGAGCCATTACCTTTTACTAGACCAAGAATCGGGTTACCACGAGTTGGGTAGCCAGCAATGGTAAATACATGGCTGTGATCCGCTGTAACCATCAACAGGGTATCGTCAGCCGATGTTTTTTCCATGGCAACGCGTACTGCCTCAGATAAAGCTATGGTGTCGTGTAAAGCGCGAGCAGCGTTACCTGCATGGTGAGCGTGGTCAATGCGGCCAGCTTCAACAATTAGCACAAAGCCTTTGGTGTTTTTCTGCAAGATATCAATTGATTTAGCCGTCATTTCAGCAAGCGAAGGCTCACCGTTAACGCCATCAGTGCTACGGTCTAACTCATACTCCATATGAGATGAGTTAAATAGCCCAAGTGCATGGTCTGTTGTCATAGGATCTAGCGCTAAAAACTCATCTCTATCTGCAACGTAAGCTGAGTTGTCATACTTAGTTAACCACTCGTTAGTTAAATCGCGGTTATCTAAACGTCTGCCAGACTTGCCTTCAGGATCGGTGACTGTGGTTGGAATAAACGAACGGCGACCGCCGCCCATTACTACGTTTAAGCCAGAGCCATAATCAAATGCAAGTAGCTGAGAGGCGATATCTGCGCAGCCATTGTTAACGGCTTCTTCTGGTAAATCAGCATCGTTTTCCCAGTTACGCTCAGGTGCATGGGCATAAGTTGCCGCAGGTGTTGCATGGGTAATACGCGCTGTTGATACCACACCGGTAGATAATCCAGCCATGGCGGCAAGCTCTAAAGATGTCACTAAGTTTTGACCTTCGGTTGATGCGCAGTTACCACGAATCACGCCTTCTGCCTGACCAATCACACCCACATCGGTTTTAACCCCTGTGACCATAGCTGTCATGGTGCCAGCTGAATCCGGCGTTTGGCCGTCAACGTTGTAAGTTTTTGCTAGGCCAACATAAGGCAAAGTTTCAAACGATAGCGAGTTTTCTTCACCAGTTTGACCTTTAAGTTGTCCCTCTAAAATACGCGCAGCGGTAACTGTTGATACGCCCATACCATCGCCAACAAACAGGATGATATTTTTAGCGGCGCCAGCTTCGTTATTAACAGTCAACTCTTGCGCCTTAGCTACGCGAGATTGCCCGTCTACATACCATTGATTTGCGGCTGTCCAGTCTTTGCCGTTGTCGCCAGTTTCACCTTTATCACCATCATCACTACAAGCGGCAAGTCCCAGCATTGCAGAAACAGATAATACGAGTAATTTCTTGTTCATTTTAAAACTCCATAAATGGGTACAGTTGCAGGCGCAATCTCCGTTGAGCCAAGCATGATTTGGTACAATTATTTGCTTGTACCCATCGTTTAGTATTTGGTTCCACCAAGCGCTTGCGCTTGATTGATGACGTGATAAATAACGTTTTGCTCGATAACCCCTTGCACCAGATCGGAGCCAGGGCCTGTGGCATGCAAGGTAATATCTTCACCAGCGTGAGTTTCGCTGCTTGTTGGAATAAGTGCTTGCTGCTTAAACTCTTTATCTTGGGTATCAACTGAGCTTAAATCGTCACGCACGCCCACTACAGCGCCAGGGCCATTGGTGTAGCCGACAGTCGTGTATGGTTTGCCATCTTTTGCAATAGAGACATTGCCGTCGATGCCGTGAACTAAACCTAGAATTGGATTACCGCGTTTTGGGTAACCTGCAATAGTAAATACATGGCTGTGATCAGCCGTGACCATAATGAGGGTTTCTTCAGGGTTGGTATTTTCAACTGCAGTACGTACAGCGTTTGACAGCTCAACGGTATCCATCATGGCGCGGTAAGCGTTACCCGCATGGTGAGCGTGGTCGATACGGCCAGACTCCACAATTAACAGATAACCTTGCTCATTCTTGTTAAGCAGCTCAATGGATTTCGCCGTCATTTCAGTCAGTGATGGCTCACCTGCTGTGTCGTCTAATCGATCTGCCTCATACTCCATATGAGATGAGTTAAATAAGCCAAGTAGATGATCGGTTGCATCGACATCAATCGCATCAAAACCTGCTTTATCCCATACATAGGCAGCATTGCTGTGGTTTTCAGTCCATGCTTGGGTTAAATCAACGCCATCAGCACGGCGACCTGATTTGCCCTCACCATCGGTTACATCGTTAGGAATAAAGTTGCGGCGACCACCACCAAGGGCAACGGTGAGCGCATCGGCTTCATCACGCATTACAAGTTGGTAAGCAATATCTTTGCATTCATTGGTGACAGCTTCTTCAGGCAGATTTGAGTCCGCTTCCCAATTACGTTCAGGCGAGCGTGCATAAGTTGCAGCCGGAGTGGCGTGAGTAATACGGGCAGTACTTACTACACCAGTTGATAAGCCCTTAGCGTTGGCTAAGTCGACTAAAGTGATTAGCTCATTACCTTTTGATGACAGGCAGTTGGCGCGTAAGCTAGTGTCAGACACTGACAAGACGCCCGCTTTTGACTTAACTCCGGTAGCCATTGCCGTCATGGTGCCAGCAGAATCTGGAGTTTGTTGGTTAGTGTTGTAGGTTTTAACTAAAGCGGTTTTTGGAAATTGCTCAAAGCTTAAAAAGTTTTCTTCACCGCCTTGATTGTCTGCTTGTTGCTGACCTTCAAAAATACGTGCGGCAGTAAGTGTCGATACACCCATGCCATCACCAACAAACAAGATAACGTTTTTAGCTTTTTTGGTCGTTGTTTGATTTATTTTATCACTGACGAGTTGGGCGCTATCTTTGTACCATTGACTGTCTGTTTGGCTGCTGGGTAAAACAGAAGCATTTGCCGCGACAGTTGCGAGACTACAAGAGATCATCACAGCTATTCTTTTGATATTATTCACTATTGTCACCGTAAATTAGTTTGGTTTATGTAAGGTTCCTTGTGGCGAACAGATTGTCAGGTAATTGCGTGACGTTATTGAGTCGGATTTATGTCGGTTTTATTGCGGTATTAAACAGGCCTGATTACAGCTCATTAAGCGAGTAAATAGCGCACAGCAGCACCAAATGAGTGCGAGAGGGGAGCTGGAGAGATTAGCTATTTGTTTTAACTTTATGATTTTTTAGGACAATGTTTGGTTGGTATTTTATTTGCTACCACTAATTGAGTATTTAACTTTTGAGGTGTAGATAATGAAATATTACAGTCGTCGTTTTATTAAGCCAGAGCATCTAAATCCGGCCAACTTTCTATTTGGAGGACAATTGTTAAGTTGGATTGATGAGGAGGCGGCCATCTTTGCCGGCTGCCAAATGAAAAGTCAACGTCATGTAACTAAGTTAATGTCGGAAGTAAATTTTATGGCACCAGCTAAGCAGGGAGATGTCATCGAATTTGGCTTAGAGCTAATTAGCGCAGGGGCTACATCGATTACCGTCAGTTGTAAGGTGCGCAACAAGCTAACTCAATTACCTATCGTGAGTATCGACAAAATTGTGTTTGTGCATGTGAACGAGAAAGGCCAGCCTGCTGAGCATGGTATGCGTGCCAATGCTGCTTAATGGGTAATAGTGGCTAATAGTTTGTAATTGATTAAGAATCACATAAAAACAAAGGCTCAATAGTGAGCCTTTGTTTATATTTTGTTTATATTTAGTGCTAGTAAAGTCTGCTCGACAGCTAGTCTTCGCTTAAATCTTGTTTTACTGATTTAACCGCATCTCTAGAAGCGTGGCCGATTGCGCGAGTAGTATCTCGAGTCGCATGGCCAATATCTGTGGTGACTTCTTTAGTGGTACTGCCAATTTGACGACCGGCTTCTTTTAAGTCGGCGCAACCGCTAATCGCCAAGCTGCACAAAAGTGCGCTAATTAAAGCTAACTGTTTCACTGAATGATATTCCATTTCTTATTAGATAGCGGGCATATTGCCAGCAATTTCTATGCTGCGCTAGGGTAGGGGCTCACGTTATTAGGCTAGCCTTCCAATAAAGGCGGGTTATATTTTTGTTTGTGTTCGGTGTTACAAATTAGATTGTTTGAACTTTTAGTTCCGTAGTTATCAATCGCCTGCAGCAGGCGTATGTGCAGATACTGCCGAAGCTCGCCTCAAGTACTTATATGGACACCTCACTTAATTCAAGCGATATTATTGAGCAACAGTGGGTAAAACTGCATACGTATATCCGGCCTGTTTATGAGAAAGTATTATTCTCTGGCCCTAATGAG
>NZ_JAKILB010000006.1 GCF_023283895.1 Shewanella pneumatophori
TCAATCTTAAATTCTGTTGAGTAAGTTGGTTGAGTCTTCATTACTTTTACACCGTTCCATATTAAGGAGAGTTTACCTCATATCGGTGTACAGGTTTATTAAGCCACAATAACTATAACGATGCACTTGCGATAGCTGAGGCTGCACAACGCCCCAATATGCGCTTTGTAGAACCAAAACCTATAGAACAACAAGATATTCAGATACTGCACCGAATGAGAGAAAGACTAAACAAACAATCTACAGCACTGATTAATCAAGTTAGAGGGATGCTTGCAGAGTACGGCATTGTCATCACTAAAGGAAAAGCGTCTTTTAGGTCAAAGCTACCTGACATTCTAGAAAATGCTGATAACGAATTAACAGCCAAAGGCCGAAATATTTTCTACCAACTGTACGAAGAGTTTAATGATATTGTGTAATAACCACGACACCCAAAATTGTGCCTGCTCGACTCCTCTACTAGGCTTTAGTTAAGGCTGAATAGAGGAGTGTGTTATGCCAACTCCAAGAAAGGCATTAGTGAGCTTAGAGGATACGCCGTTTTATCATTGCATCTCTCGCTGTGTTCGAAAGGCTTTTTTATGTGGTGTTGATAAGCAAACAGGGCAATCCTATGAGCATAGGCGTGACTGGGTTGAACAACGGCTGTTGCAGCTTGCAAAGGTCTTCGCCATTGATATCTGTGCTTTTGCGGTAATGAGCAATCATTTGCATCTTGTGTTGCGGATAGATGAAGAATTAGCGAAGTCTTGGTCAGATATCGAGGTTGTTGCCCAGTGGCAAAAGTTGTTTAAAGGCGACAGCTTGAATCATAGTTTTGTTAAAGGTCAGCCACTTGAATCCTATCAGCAAGCCATCGTCAATCAACGGGTAAAAGAGTATCGTATAAGGTTGATGGACATCTCCTGGTTCATGCGTGCACTGAACGAACCCATAGCCCGAAAGGCTAATGCGGAGGATAAGTGCAAAGGTCGTTTTTGGGAGGGCAGGTTTAAGTCTCAAGCATTGCTAGATGAGGCTGCAGTTTTGGCCTGTATGGCCTATGTTGATTTGAACCCTATTCGAGCAAAGATGGCGGATTCACCAGAAACCTCAGATTTTACGAGTATTCAATTACGTATCAAAGCAGCAATGAAGGGGAAGCAACCCGACTCGTTACTGCCTTTTGTGGGAAATGAGCAGCAAAACATGCCCAAAGGATTGATGTTTAATGCGAAAGATTACCTTCAACTGATAGATGATACAGGCCGTATTCAACGGCATGATAAAAGAGGGGCTATCAGCCTCTATTCAGAACAATTGCTGCATCGCTTGAATATTCCTACAGAAAACTGGCTAAAAATGACTGCAGAATTCACAACAATCTTCAAAGGCCCTGTGGGCAACACGCAAGAGTTAACAGCTTATTGTGAACATCTTGAACGTAAACGACGACAAGGTGCTGCCAATTGTCACCGCTGGCTAGATTGTAGCTAATCTACTTACACTCTCCCTCACTTTTCCATTACCAAACAGATGTTTGGCTTTTCTGCTGTATGAAATTCCCTTTAGTTACCGATAGTTTCCTCGTCAAGCATGTTCTGCTCGTGATAGCGTAGCTTGTGATGCAAGCATTAGGTGGTTTAGATGAGGTGGAAAGGAGCAAGTGCATTGTTTAGTTCAACTTAGCGGTGAAGCAAATAATTCTGGATGTCTAAGTTAATTTTCTTTGATGCTTTGAGTTAGCAGTTTATAGCTTACCCTTGATAAAACGGATATATAAATATGGATATTATTAAAGCCGCCCTAGCCGATGTAGCCTTGGTAGCCCCCTTGTTTGACGCATACCGAGTTTTTTATGGTCAAGCGAGTAACTTAGCATTGGCTGAGGAGTTTATTGCAGAGCGCCTAGCAAATAACGAGTCGGTGATTTTGCTTGCAGTTGATAACAGCGGCAACGCTTTAGGCTTTACTCAGCTTTATCCTAGCTTTTCATCTGTGTCGGCTGCGAGAATTTGGGTACTCAATGATCTGTTTGTTAGCGCTAATGCCCGTCGCCAAGGTGTGGCGACACAGCTGATGCATGCTGCCAAGGAGCTTGGCATTAAAACTGGAGTTAAGGGCTTAGCGTTAGAAACTGGGGTAAACAATGTAAATGCGCAAAGACTTTATGAGTCTTTAGGTTATGTTAAAGAGTCCGGCAGTTACCATTACTTCCTAAATCTATAGCTGTAATTAATCGCTGATAAACGCCTATAGAATATAGTGAGTAAATTGTTCTGAGTTATACGAATTGTGAATACTTAAATTGTATTTCTTGTTTACGTTTTTAGGTGCAGTTGTAATAATTCTGCGCGATGTGCATGAAGCACTCATAATATAAACAGGGAATAATAATGAAGTTTAATATAAATTTACTATTTGTAGGGCTAGTTTTTTCTACATGTGCTTACTCTGAATCGCAAGCGAATAGTAATGTTGTCGCAATCACTTCAAGTAATTCAAATTCAATTGAAACCACAGCGGATACCAGCTTTTCACTAGGTGTAGGATATCAATATGGTGGAGTGTTAGGTGTTCGATACAATTATCAAAACCAGAACCATGTTTTCTTAGCTTCTTTAGGTCTAGTTGGTGGGGCTTTAGGATATCAATATGCATTTAGTGAGCAAAAACATTTGGTTGGACTTAGTGTAGGAAGTGAAGTCCTTACCAGTGAAGATGGCTTTGCAGTGCTGACATATGAGTATTATCCAGAAGGTTTTACTGATGGTGGTTGGCAATTTGGTGTCAGTGGCGGTGTTAGAAGGGAGGATGACGGCGGTTCTTTCGGGAATGTGGGAAAAACGGCTACCGAGCCTACCGGCATGATTTCACTGGGCTACAAGTTTTAAAAGCTGCATATTCTCGGCCAATCTTTTATAAACAGCCTATTACTAAGGAAAGTAAATGAGCAAGCAAGTTGAGCTTAAGCTAACCGAAGATGAAGCTTGGGTGCTTTTTGAGTTTGTTCGTCGATTTAGTGATAGTGACAAGCTCGATATTGAAGATCAAGCCGAGCAGCGTGCACTTTGGAATTTGTGCTGTACCTTTGGAACAACATTTCATTTAGCGGCTAGCATGCGTTAATAAAAGTTCCATCTCTCAGTGCCGCACAGGACTGAGAGATGAACTTTAGCGATACATCATCGAAAATTGTTGTCGCTGAGCCGCATGAGTTGCTCTAAAGCTTCGAGTAAATGATTTAACTTTTTCAATTCACTGCGACCAGCTAGCTCTTCGGCAAACTCTGTAGGGCTCGCTAATCCGTATTGGCGCCTAAGAGTGAGTAAATCATCATCGTCAATGGCTAGGCAGCACTGGCCGTTGGCGTTCACCTCAAATACTAAACGGCGATATGCCCCTTCTAACTCAAGAAACTTCTCTACCGTTGCAGGTTTTAGCAATTTAGCGGCTTGCATTTTATGTTGGCAAACCACTTTATAACTTTGGTTAAAGGCGTTGGATGCATCGGTATATTTGTTGCCTTTTATGGCGGGTATACCGTCAGCATCAAGCGCAACGCTTTTCACATAAGGGAAATCAAATAATAGTCCGTAGCGATGATAATGGTCGTACACTGTAGTCCTTGTGGTTTTACCATTGGCGTCGGTATCAGTTTGTCTGCGTTTTATCACGTAATGAAAGTGGTACAGATTAAACTGAAAACTGTGTGCTTTACCTTGATATTGTCCTTCGTAAAAGGCATCGATAGTTCGGCGGTGATTGCCTCGGTGAAACTCTTTGAACTGAGCTTCTAGTGCTTTTGATTTAGCTTCTGGGATTATATTGACCTGAGTTAAATTGTTGTCGTGTAGTATGTCTAAATGGTAGATACGATCAGACAAAGGCTCGCGCCAATGTTTGCGCATACGTAACCAGACCCACAGAATAGGAACAATAACACCAGCTAATAGCGCTAGGTTAATCGGGATTTTAATTTGCCCATTTAGGCTAATGAGTTGAATGAGCTTTTCAAATACGAACCAATAAGCCAAATGCCATTGAGGAAAAATATTTGCTACAAGCAAGGGACAGGCGGCAATGGCTGACATTCTAAGCCAAGGGCGGCTTATGGAGCGAAACAGTGGTATGCGTTTACCTTGGCGTTCGAGATAAGTGACTAATAAGGGAGCGGAGATTGTCGGTAGCCAATAGACAGAGCTCTCAATAACATCAAACACTAAATGAACAAGACTGCTGGTAAATTGCGGGTAGACATAATTAACCAAAATACCATAGCTGCTAAATGCAAGCAGTAACCACATTAGTATACTAGGTAGCTTGTCATTGTAATCAAGTGGGCCGGGATGATGCTTAACGGATTCAACAATTTCAATCAGTTGTGCCTCGGTGGTGGCGGCCTCAACATTTGCTTTTATTTGCTCAATATTGGCTTTCACCCGTTTATTGTGGTTCATTTTATTCCTTCTAGTCGCGCTGTTGTGCGAACAGAGTAAAACGCCTATCTGTAGGCGTTTTTACTTAATAATTATGCTGAGTGATTAAAATATGCTGATTTAAGGTTTCCACCATCGCTCGCTGTGTTGCCAATCTCTTTTATCACTAAGTCCAGACTCTAGAATGTAATAACGTTCACCATTAAACCGCAAACGAGTAACGGTTGTACGGCTTTGGCTACTATCTGTGCGTTTGGGCAAAGCACCTGACAGCTTAGTTTTAGTGAGCAATTTTAGGTCGGCAAAGCCTTTGTATTGTTTGGGCTCAATATGCAGTGCACCTTTGCCGCTCTCCACGATATAGCGCTTTGTCAAACCCGCTTTATCGTTAGTTTCACTTTTAATGACCTCAGGTGTTCTGGCAACATGGTAGCCACTTGGCTCGTTTTTCCAGATTTTCCAATAGTACAGGGGCAGTCTTTCTAACACGGGGATTAAAAAGCGCCCTTGATGAACAAATAAATTCAAATAATCAGATTTATACTCATTTGCGCCCTCAGGGTGTTGTTGCGCTTGTACTCGTACCCCGAGTGCGCGGGTATCACTGTTGAGCTTGTAGTTAGCTGTATCAATCCAAAGGGGCGCTGGCGAATTTGGATCTTTGTTATCTGGCGTGTCAGCAACAATGGTTAATCCAGGTCGCTCATATAAACTACCAGTATGACGAGCGATAACCTCATGAGTCTGAGTGTCCATAATGACGGTACGCAGGGTGTAACGCCTTTCACCTGCATAGCTTCCGCCTGTCCATTGCAAGTATGCACCCATGGTGAACTGTTCTTGGTGTGGCAGTTGCTTACATACAGCTGCGCTGAACCCTCGAACATCACCACTGTCATTTTCCATTGCTTCAAGGGCATCTATGCTGCACTCCTGCTTGGCATGGCTTGTTGGCGAGAAGGCTAACGTGCAAGTCAAAAGCGCGCAAGTCAAAAGGCTGCTGTTAAATAGCGCGGTTAATCTGCAGCAAAATGGGCTGGTTTTAGGCTTGTTAGTTAGCATCTTGGCTCTCCGGTTGATTGCTGTTTGGCACTATTTTCGACGCGCTCTCATCGTCGCTTTCACTTAAAAAATTGACGCCAGTTTGGTTTATTTGCCAAAACTCTGGGGAGGGTAATTGCTCGGTGATAACCGGGTAACGCTTGCCATCATATTTAAGCTCGCTGCTAAAATTGATTGGCTCTACTTGATCGTATTCGCCATCGGTACGGTATTGCTGACCTTGGGTTATTAACTTTAAATCATGGTAGCCATGGCTAGTTGTTGGTAATACCTCAACTTCACCTTCAACACCATAGTGCAGGTATACGCCACCGTTACTTCCGGCGAGATCTGTGCCTTCAATTTCGTAATCCAGTGGTAGGTGTTTCAGCACTGGGCGTAACTTATCACCTTGTTGTACAAACAAGGTCATAAAGCGGTTGGTTTTAAAGACTTGATAGTCGCCATGTTGCTGGCTTTGTGGTGAGTTGTCGTAGTTGACGAGGTCGAGTATTAAACCCAATGCAGGGGTATTGTCGTTTAAAGCGTATTCGCGGTGGACGATACTATTCGTGTCAGAATGCACCTTAATGTTGCTACTTTCATGAATGATCCCGGTATAGCGTGCTTCAACTTTATTACTATAGCGGTTAACGAGGATTACTCGCCATAGATAGCTTGTGTAGTTATGCTCGATTTCTTTGTAGGGTTGGAAATAAGAGAGTAACGCTTGCTCTTTATTATGTGGCAACACCCAGCACACTGGATAGTATGTTGCCGAGCTATTACCGTGCTTTCTGCTGAGGAGTGCGGAATCAAAATCGATCACGCTGTTTAATTGATTCAATCCACAATCTTGTTGTTGACCTTTTTGTTGCTCATATAACGCTTGTTCAAGCGTGTCTTTTTTTAAGCTGCCGAGTGCGTAGCTATTGGTGCTACAGAGAGTAGCCAATAGTAATGCGGTAAAAATAATTAATGGTTTATTCATAAGGTCGATTAGTTTGTTCTGGTGATTTTATTAATTAGCAAGGGCGCGATAAATCGAGGTTTTATAACCTCTAACTTGCACGCCTTTACGTAGCGGGATAGCGTATTGCGGCAGCGGTCGATTGCTGTAGTCAATATATTGCGGCGTAGCGTAATAGAACACGCCGCGATATTGCGCCGGTAAATCCGTTTGTTGCAGTAGATCATATTTAAGGTTATAGCTGCTGATAGGTAATGGCTTACCGCTATTGCTAACCACTTCACCCATTTTGTCGGCAAGGGCTTTCGTGGATCGATGTGCGCCTGCATCTTCTACCCAATTAGCGACTAACTTGCCGGCTGCATTGTGCTTGAGCGGCATTAAAATAGTGTCTTTAATCACTGGGATGGTTTTGACTTGCGCTAATTTCATTTGATAAAGCTCAAGCTGCAGGGCTTTGTTTTTTGAAACTTTATCTATGTGCGGTGCATTGATGCCATAAACCATGTGGTCACAGGTTGTTTCGTCATAGCCTTGGTTGCTGCATACAGCGCCCCAGTCAGGCATAGTGATTTCAATCAGTGCAGCACCGTAGACCGCATGACTTGCACTCGATTTTGTGTCTGCCGCCTCAAAATAGCTACCGAGTATGTTGTAATCAACACTTCTGCGGCTTGCTAACCAACGCTTGTTAAACGAGTCACTACGTTTACCCTCACAGAGCAGTAAAGGGAAGGGGATACGGTTGCCTGCCTGTGCCGCTTGATACATGGCTTTGCGTTCACTCTCATCAAACTGACAACTACCTAAGTCGGTCATTAAGGTTTGTATTTGCGGATTGTTGTTTGATAGCAGCGAACAGCCCGGTAGTAAGCTTACGGCTATTGTAAGCGCCAATGTGCGCAGCGGCATTAACATTGAAAACTCACTTGGGGGGAGGCTTGCTGCATATGCTCTAAGCGAGCTGCAGTTATTAGCGTTGTGCTCATAAGTGTGTCCTTACTACGGCATTAAGCCAAGGTGCATGCTTGTTAATATTACAAGAGGTGTGACGACAATAGATAACGCCGACTATTGATATAACCTCAGAATAATATTGAACTTTGTTGATTGATATTCGGGGGATTGTATGGATAATTCGTTGCAAATAAAACAGCTAGACGTTAAAAGCTTGAAGTTGCTATAGATTAACGCTGTTAACTAATCTGAACACGTTAACCTTGCCCTTATTTGCTAAATCTTAAGTGAGTCCCTATGACATTAAGCAGTAATCTTAAGTCTCTTTTCAAGCATTTTACTAGTGCTGATGAGGCCGAAAAAGCCGAGCAGACCGCAGCGCAGCAAACGACAGACCTTGAAATGACTGACATTGAAGCTAGTGACAATGAAACTACTGACATTGAAAGTATAGCCATGACGAATCAAGGATTAACTGTTGGCAAGGCGCTGCAAGAGGTTGCTGCAAAGTATCGTTTTCAGCAGCACCAATTATATCACGGTGGCACTAATCAACTGCAGGTGGTTGAGGATACTGAGCAAGGGGTTGTATTACACAGTCAGTTTGAGTTAATCGGTAGCACAGGTGATGTGGTGATGACTGAGTGGCTGGCTGAAGACTCTATACACGCTGAGGGCTCTGCATACTTTGTGGCGGTTGATAATGTCGGTCAATTTTTTATTGGTCAATTGAGTAAGCGGGGCAAATATAACTTGTCGGCTTGTTTTTCATTGGCTGTTTATCCCACTGAGGATATCTGCTTTTATCAAGGCCAGATTTGGCTGGTGGCAGCCAAGCAATCAGGGCGCTTTAGTCATAAACAACTTTTTGTGGTGGATTTAACTCAAGCTGTAGGCGCAGTATCGAACCTTATGCAAATACGGTTAGGCGACCATTTTAACAAGTGGGTTAGCGAATATGATGTACCGTTTGATTTTGAACGTAATAGCATGGTCTGCACTGCTCACAATGAGTTGGTTTTTTATCAACGTTCCGAGCGCGGCTCGCATCAGTTGGTGTGTTTCAATCCGGTCACAGCTAATGTGCAACAAATCTCACTTACGGGCAAGCCTGCGCCTGATGACATCTCTGTACGTAACACCTTTTTTCAAGATAAAGCGCGTGGTTTTGTGCTATTAGCTAATGCCGAAACCGTGGGCTTATCAAGTTCAGAATCTAATTCAGAAGCAAGAGTAGATACAGGTTTAGCTGATGACAGCCATCATCAGCAGCGATTTGATTACTCACTGCAGCTTATCGACTTAAATCAAAAGCAAGTCAGTTGGAGCCGCACGGTTCGCTCACTTCATGTGTCGCAAATTTGCAGTGATTATGAGGCTGAAGACTTGATTGAGGCATTAACTGCAATAGCACAAGGAGATCTAGACTCAGAATATCATGAGGGTTTACAAACCTTTATTGAGTGTCTCACCAGTGCGGTGATCGCCAAAGATGGCAATAGTATTTGGTTAGCTTGGCAAGATGGTGTAGTACAGCAATTATCACTGCAAGGCGATAATATCTCGCCTTTATATCAATTGGTTCAATTAAACCAAGCGGGTGAGCAGCGAGGTTTGAGTTTTGACCATGACTTACAGACGATCCAAGGTCAAATCAATGAGCGCCTATTTGTAGGTGTTGGTGAGGAAGAAGATGCCAGCCTATGGCAATGCACAGTGCCTAGTGTTAACCGCAACGAGTTCACTTTTGATGGCGTAACTAACACGCCTTTGGTCTGTGAGCGCGCTGATATTAAGCTCATTGTTGACTGTGATGATTATTTTCTGCCAAGCGCTACTGGCCAAGTTGACATAGTGTGCCGAGATCTAAGTTGCAACACTGCGCGGTTAGCGGCGCTGCAACAACTTGAGGCACTTATGCCGCAACTGCGGCAGCATTATCAAGCGCAGCCCCAGAACAACGTACTTTATTTTGCGTTTATTGAGCAGCAGGTAGCAGGTTGCATTTCGCAAAGCGAGTATAACTTCTTTGCATCGGCTGCTTATGATGACAAATGCGCTTCTGTGCTAGCGAACATTGTGAAGCAATTTGCTGGCTGGGGTGTAGGCGGCCATCTTAAAGGTCTAAAGGGCATTCCCGTGTTTGCCGAAGCTGTGCTGTCATTGGCCTTTAAGCTTGAGTATTTAGATGTGTTAGCCGAGTATTTTAATGCGCTCGATAACCAGCTTCCTATTCACCCGTTTCATGTGCATCGCACTATGGCGGTGATCCGCGAAACCCACGCGGATACACCTGAGTTAGCTCGATTTTTACAGCTATTACCATACCCATGGAATGATGCCGAGTTCACTGTGCCAAATGTGGGAGATTATGATGAATAACCATTTAAAGCGGATCGCTAATAGCTATACAGTCGCTGTTAGTGTGGCCTTGCTATCTATGTCCGCCTTGGTGTTACCAGTTCAAGCATTTGAAGGTGAAGTGCAAAGCTTTTTTCATGGCGATTGGGAGGCAGCGTGTGATAACACTCATACTTGCCGCGCCGTTGGCTATCACAACCCTGAGCAGAAAAATGCTGCAGGGGAATATAGGCCAGTTTCAGTGATCTTCACCCGCGCAGCAGGTGAGAATGCCAAAGTCAAAGGTAAGGTTAAATTTGGCGCACTGTCATTTGGTATGGAGGCTAAGCAAACTCAGCACAATGACACAATTACCCTAAGTATTAATGATACTTACCAAAGTGTGTTAGCGCCTGAGCTGCCAGCTTACCAAGAAAAGGGCATGAGCTTTAGTGGCGAACGTGAGTTGACTGATAATCAGGTAAGTGAATTACTTAAGGCGCTTACTATGAAAGGTCGCGTGTCGATAAAATTTGGTAGCAGCGCAGGTGATGAGTGGTATTTATCAACTAAAGGCTCTACCGCGGTTTTATTAAAAATGGACGACTTTCAAGGGCTGGTGGAAACACCTTTTGCGATAGTTAAAAAAGGTCAAGCTAGCAAAGGCATTGTTAAGCCTAAGCAAGCCCCAGTTATTTCGATACCAGCGCAACCAATACCTGACACAACGGCAGCAGATCTTGCATTGGTAACCAATGCTGACTTTAACCAGAGAATAAGAACAGCGCTTAATAATGCTTGTGATAACGTCCCAACAGAAGACCAACCATTAGAGCTTGAGATCGCCAGACTGACATCAAATAAGCTTGTTGTATCAACCATGTGTTGGTCTGCAGCATATAACTATGGTCAAGCTGTATGGCTGGTTGATGATGACGCTGAGATTGAGCCTGTGTTAGTGACCGATAGTGCGGTGAGTTATGCGAATGGCGTGATTGATGAGTTTATGCGGGGCCGGGGAGTTGGCGATTGCCTTTCTGCAAGGCGCTATATTTGGAATGGCAGTGAGTTTGTTTTAGCCGACTCCTATACCACTGGAGCGTGCCGTGAAATTGCGCCGGGTGGTGCTTGGTATATTCCGACGACGGTTAGCACAGTAATAAATGGTGTTGATCCCGCAGCAGGGATCGACTGTGAGTCTAAGCAAGCTTATAGCACCCAAGGTATGGTGAAATGTGCTCAACGTGAGTTAGCAAGTCTTGAGTGGCAAATGAGCGAGCAATTAGCAGAAATTGAACGATTTTCGCATGCAGAATATAACACAAAGGCTGATAAAAGCCGCGAGGCTGCAGCGGCTATTGCCCAAGCACAGCAGGCGTGGCGTACTTTTAGTAAAAGTGAGTGCAAAGCTCAGCAACTAAGTGCAGCTGAAGGCTCGATGAGTTTGCCACTCTTTGTTGGTTGCCAAGTGGATTTAACCCAAAAGCGTTTACAGCAACTACAGTTAACCAAGCAATCGCTAATGTATTAAAAGCGACCATAGCCTTCCATATTAAATAAATAGAAACAGCGAGTAGACAGGTGAATAGTTTGTCTGCTCGTTGTTTTTTTATTCACTTCAGAAGAAAAAGTTATAACTCGCGATAGCGATATAACTGAATAAGTCGATTAATTATACAATTTTTTTACTTATTTAGAGGTATTCCTTCTAACTAGCTGAACCTTGCAAAAATTCTTCGTGATCCAGCTTCAAAAATTCTATCAACTTAAATCAATTCGTTAACAATTAATTATTATATTAGCAACTCATGAATATGCTAATCATTCTCATCTAGTGTGTATGTACATGATTTTAATCATTTCGATTGGTTTTTGTTGTCAAAAGCTGTTTCTTAAATACCTTTTTATATTGTGAGCCAGTCAACGTATTTCAATAAAGTTAGCGGTATGCCTCAAGTTATTGGCAGATATGCGGATTATTGAATTCAGATATATCCGAAGAATAAAATACTACCTTCGATATACAACCGGCCTGTAGTTAATGTCCACAATAAAAACCGTAAAGTCAGTGAATTTTATGGCCAAATTAATGGCTAGCAGTTTACTCACTATGCTCATCAGTGTTTTGCCTGCGCAAGCAACTCCATGGGATAAGCTTGACTCAACGCAACTCGAACAAAAATTAACAGAGAAATTTAGCGAAGGTAAGTACTCTCCAAAAGGAGCTGACTCTTGCCTGATGTGTCACAAAAAGAGTGACAAAGTCATGGCGATCTTTGATGGTGTCCATGGTGATATGAGCAACAGCAAATCACCAATGGCAGGCATTCAATGTGAAGCATGTCATGGCCCATTAGGTAAGCATAATCGTGGCGGTAAAGAGCCAATGATTAGCTTTAGCCCAGACAGCAAGCTTTCTGCTGCTAGCCAAAACAGTGTTTGCCAAGGTTGTCATAATGACCCTAAGCAGATGGCATGGCATAACAGCACTCATAATCTTGAAGAAGTAGCTTGTAGTGACTGTCACGACATTCATGCAGCAAAAGATCCAGCGCTTGACCGCCTAATGGTTAACGACACTTGTACTTCTTGCCACACTCGCGCGAAAGCAGACATGAATAAGCGCTCATCACACCCAATGAAATGGGATCAGATGACGTGTATCGATTGTCATAATCCTCACGGTTCTATGACCGAAAGCGCACTTATCAAGCCAAGCCTAAATGAAACTTGTGCCGAGTGTCATGCTGACAAGCGTGGTCCATTCCTGTGGGAACATGCACCAGTAATGGAAGATTGTTCTAGCTGCCACACACCACACGGTAGCGTAAATGACAGCTTACTTAAGTCTCGTGCTCCGCAGTTGTGTCAGCAATGTCACGCTGATGATGGCCATGCAAGTCGTATGACTAATCAAGCGGGTCTAGATGCATTTAGTGCTGGTAAGAGTTGCCTAAATTGTCACAGCAAGATCCATGGTTCTAACCATCCTGCTGGCAGCAACTTCGCCCGTTAAGTCTTGGAGTGACTATATATGCGTTCAATTAAACCTTTTTCTTTAAACCTGATCACTCTAGCCTTGCTTGGCACGTGTAGTAGTGCGATGGCTGCCAACTTTGGTATCCAAAACGCTAATACCGCCAATATCAAAACTGAGCGTTATGAGTGTAAGCGTTGTGTTGAGCCTCAAGGTTACCGCGGCACAGTAGGTGCAAGCGTTGGCTATGTAGATACAGATGACAACCATGCTATCAATCAGTTTGGTACCGGTGATGACGGCGCTATAGCTGGTGTTAATGCCGATCTTGCTTACCAGCAAAGTGGTTATAAAGCCAAAGTTCAAGCTCATCAGCTGGGCATGGACAACGGTTTTGTAAGCATGGAAGCGGGTAAAAGCGGCCACTACAAGTTAGATGTTGATTATCAAACAATTACCACTAACCAATACAGCAATGCAGCGACTAATCTTTGGCAAAACAATGGCATGCTGACGCCGAGTGATCAAACTCGCGTGCTTGATCTTGAGTTACAAAGACAGCGTAGCGGCATTGGTTTTGAATATGACTTCTCAGAAGTAATGGGATTAGGCTTAAGTAGCTTTGCTCGTTATGACCGTGAAGAAAAAACCGGTCACCGCAGTGCAAGTCTAACTAGCCCACGCCCAACAAACTTTGCTGAAGCAGTTGATGAAACCACTGACAAGTTCAGTGCGGGTATTGTAGTTGACGGCGCTAATTGGTTGTCAGAGCTTAGCTATAACGGCTCACGCTACGACAACAACATGAGCGATTTAAGTCTGCCATATGCCTATGACGTTTATAGCGCAACCCCAGACAACCAAGCGCACCAAGTGTCGCTATCTGGCCAGTACCGTTTAGCGTCAAGTGTATTTAGCGGTCGTGTGGTAACAGGTCGTATGATCCAAGACCAAGACCTTATCCAAATGAGTGGCAACCCAATCCAAAACTGGGACGGTCAGGTTGATACCTTAAGCTCAAATCTAGCAGCAAGCACGCGAGTAAGCAGTCGCTTACGCCTAGGCGCAAGCTATGACTACAGCAAGCGTGACAACCGTTCGTCTGTGTTTGATTTTGCTCAATATGAGTTTGATTCAATGTCTGGTGCATTTAAGCAAAACACGCCAATGGATATTGAGCGTCAAACATTCAAGACAAACGCAAGTTACCGCATTGCTAGTGGTTACCGTTTACAAGCGGGTTACGACTACAAGCAAGTTGAGCGTAGCTATGGCGAGCGTGAAGAAACCCGTGATAACGAGTTTTGGAGCAAGCTAAATATTCGCGCTATTGACAAGCTAACTCTTGATTTTGGTGTCAGCTATGGTGAGCGCGGTGGTAGTGACTACCAAGCAAATGAGCTAACTAGCGACGAAACTGAGTCACTAATGCGTAAGTACAACCTTGCCGATCGCAAGCGTACTGAAGTTAACGCTAGAGCAAGCTACACACCACTTGAGTGGTTGAGCTTTGATGTTAGCACTTACTACGCCAATGACGACTATGACGACACATCGATTGGCTTAACTCAAGCCGAAGATTATGGCTATGACGTGAATGTGCATGCACAGATCTCTAAGCCAATGTCTGTATACGCTTTTGCGGGTCAACAGTGGATTAATTCTGATCAAAACGGCGACCAACTTTCTGTTTGGCACACCGAAATCAAAGATGAGTTCATCAACCTAGGTTTAGGTGCAACTTATTCTGGATTAATGCAAGACAAGCTAACACTTGGTATGGATTACCTATTTGCAAATTCTGCAAGTAATACCGGTGTAAACGGATACAACAGCAACAGCGCAAACATCAATGATTATGGCTCGTACTACTCATATAACCATAGCGTGAGTCTATACGGCCAATACCTGATTTCAGAGCAGATGGCAGTCAAGCTGGCTTACCAGTTTGAACGTTATTTTGATACTGACAGCGCCAATGTTGCCGACGGTAGCATTCCAGGTTTAATCACCTTGGGTGACCTGAACCACAATTACAACGCCCATCAACTGATGTTGACCTTCAGCTACAAGCTGAACTAAGTCGAATCAGTCACTATTAAGTTTGAGGAAAACAAGATTATGGAACGTAGAAGTTTCTTAAAAATGAGTGCTGCGCTGGGCTGCGCAGCAACAGTTACTGGCTGTAATTCTAGCTCTGATGATGCCAACGTGATCCCGCCACAACCGCCTGTTACAGACGAAGTGGTGAACTGGTCATCTTGTCTAGTTAACTGTGGTTCAAACTGTCCAATTAAAGTCTTCACTAAAGACGGTATCGTGACACGCGTTGAAACTGACCATGAAGTAGAAGATAAATACGGATTACACCAAGTACGTGCTTGTGCTCGTGGTCGCTCTCTACGTCAAAGAAACTACGCTGTAGACCGTTTAAAAACACCGATGAAGCGTGTTGGCGAGCGTGGTAAAGCTGAATTCGTACCTATTAGCTGGGACGAAGCAACCAGCATTATTGCTGAAAAACTTGCTGCTGTTTACGCACAAGAAAATGGTGCTAAGTCAGTATTCCGTAGCTACGGTTCTGGTGCTTACTACGGTTTTGCATCAAATGCATGTTTTAACCGTCTATTTAACCTAAACGGCGGTTACCTAAATGCTTACGGTAACTACTCTTGGGCGCAGCAGATGGAAGCGGCTAAGCACACCTTCGGTACAGGCAGTACTGCAGGTTCGTCAACGATTACTATCGAAGACAGTGACTTCTTCCTAGGTGTTGCTTACAACCCAAGCGAAATCCGTCAGTCGGGTTCTGGTGAAGGTTACGATTACCTACAAGCGCTACAAAGAAACAACGGCCTTGAAGTGGTGATGATTGATCCTCGTTACACTGACTCTATGTTAGGTAAAGAATCAAGCTGGTTACCAATTCGTCCAGGTACAGATGCTGCGTTTGCTGAAGCGGTTGCTTATGTGATGATCAACCACGCGAACTTTGCTGGTCAATCTCTACCGTTTGTACTTGAGCATTCAGTTGGTTTCAACAAGCAGTCAATTGAAGATCAAAAAGCGATTTTTGCAGCGAGCAGCGATGCCACTGACCAAGAATACGCTAAGGTGATGAATTCAGATGAAAACTACCAAGACTATATTCTAGGTCAAGGTATTTACACTGACGCTAAAACACCTGAATGGGCTGAAAAAATCTGTGGTATTTCTGCAGAGAAAATCCGTTATATCGCTGGCAAGCTAATGACAGCTAAAGCACCTTACATCGTTGTTGGTGCTGGTGTTAACCGTCAAGCGAACGGTGAGCAAAGCATGCGTTCGCTATACATGCTATCAGTGCTAACTGGTAAGCTAGGTACTCGCGGTGCATCAAACGGTGAATTGCCATACATGAGCAGCATGTCTCGTGCAGGTATTCCAACAGGCAGCAACCCAGTTAAAGAAAGCATCTCTTTCTTCACTTGGTCTGAAGCGATTAACCACGGTGAAACTATGACTGCACGTAGTCATGGCGTTCGTGGTACTGATGGTCTGGACACGCCACTTGGCGCTAACATTAAGTTCATTCTGTCTGCATCTGACAGTTCGCTACTTAACCAGCACGCTGAAATTAACAACACCGCTGATATCTTCCGCAATGCAGAAGATCTATTCATCGTATCTTGTGATTGCTGGATGACACCTGGTGCTAAATTTGCTGACATCATCTTGCCGGATACTAGCTGGTTAGAATCAAACGATTTAGTTAACGATTCATACGCTTCAGGTTCGCTAGGTTACTTAACTGCAATGTCTTCATCTGTGGAGTCTATGTGGGATTGTAAGTCTATGTATGAAGCAGCTGCGATGATCGCAGACAAAATGGGCGTTGGTGCTGGCTTTAGAGATGGCAAGAACGAAGATGAGTGGCTAGAAGAGCTTTACCAAAGCACTAAAGCTAACAGCAACAACATCGGTGTTTCTCCTGCGTTCCCTGCGACTTACAAAGAAGCACAAAAAATTGGTTTCTTCCGTAAGAACATGAACGACAACCACGTTGCACTGCAAAGCTTTGTTAAAGATGGTAAAGCATTGTCTACGCCAAGTGGCAAGATTGAGATCTACTCTGCTGAACTAGCATGGCGTGCGGCTAACTGGGATCAAGAAACAGTTGGTCAAAAGCCAACTGGCGTTAAGGGCGACACCATCACAGCTATTCCACAATACACAGTAACGTGGGACGGTTATGAAGATGAAGGCACTAAAGAAGATTACCCAATTCAGCTAGCGGGTTACCACACTAAGGGCCGTACTCACTCAAGCTACCACAACGTGCCATGGCTTCGTGAAGCGGTAGAAGATGCTGTTTGGGTTAACCCAATGGACGGTGCTAAGCACGGCTTAAGCTCTGGCGACAAGATTGAGATGTACAACGAACGTGGCTCAATTGAAGTGACTGTACGTATTACACCACGTGTTGCTCCAGGTGTATTTGCCCTAGGACAAGGTGCTTGGTACAACCCAGGTAATAAGACTGCAAGCAATGGCAAAGGTCATATGATTGACGAAGGCGGCGCAATTAACTCGTTAACTCGCTACCAGCCTAGCCCTGTCGCTAAAGGTAACCCACAGCACACTATTCGTGTTGCCATTAAAAAGATTTAAGAGAGTAGTTAATTATGACTGAAGCAACTCAATACGGTTTTTACGTAGACAGCACTAAGTGTACTGGCTGTAAAGCGTGTCATGTATCTTGTAAAGACCGTCAAGGTAACGAGATCCGTAACAATACCAACCCTGAACAAAATGGCGTTCCTGCGCTAAATGGTGTGACTTGGCGTCGTGTTTACGAGTACGGTGGCGGACAATGGACTGAAGGCCAAAATGGCTGTTTTGAGCAAAGTGTATTTGCTTACTACATGTCTATTGGTTGTAACCACTGTTCTGAGCCTGTGTGTGTTAAAGCTTGTCCAACTGGTGCAATGCATAAACGCCGCGAAGATGGTTTAGTACACGTTGCACAAGATCTATGTATCGGTTGTGAGAGCTGTGCTCGTGCATGTCCATACGACGCACCACAAATTGACCGTGAACGTAAAGTCATGACCAAGTGTGATGGTTGTTTTGAGCGCATCGCAGAAGGCCGTAAGCCTGTATGTGTTGAGTCTTGCCCACTACGTGCACTAGACTTTGATACTATGGATAACCTACGCGCTAAATATGGTAACGGCGATGGTCACATTGCACCATTACCACCAGAGTCAATCACTTCTCCAAACCTTATCATTAAGGCAAACGTGAATGGTGGGCAAGGCGGCGATATCCTAAACCCAACTGAAGTTTAATTTCAGTTAAAGGTTAAGTATCAAGGTCTTTAAATAGTACAACAGCAGCGGGCTTTATGGCCCGCTTAGCTTGTAAGGTAAATTATGTCTTCAAATACCCAGTCGTTAACGCAATCAACTCTTGCTCAAGCATCTTTATCATCTATTGATTTTGTCGAGTATCAGGGACTTGCACGGATTTTACATCACTGTCTTATTCGTTACCCTGAAGCTGATTTTATTCAAGGGTTAAAAGAGTGCGATGTTGCGGGCAGTTGGCCAGAGTTTGGCGGCCGCGAGCAAAATCGCACTGGTCGTCAGTTACTTGGTGACTTTCTTGAGCAGTGGTCAACTGATGTTGAAGCGGCAGAGTTTGAAAAGGCAGTCATTACCCTAAAGCTCGATTATGGTCAGCTATTTTTTGGCCCTGGCGAACCAACAGCTGTGCCACACGGATCAGTTTATCTGTGTGAAGAGCAGCTCATTAACGATAGAACAACTGTCGAGTTGATGGATTTTTATCGAGCTCATGGCGTTGAGTTGCAACTTGATTACAAGCAGCCAATGGATCATATAGGTTTGTTTTTTGCGGTACTTGACCAAACCTTTGGTCGTTTGCAAACTGAAACCGATAATCAGGCGTTACTGCGTTTTACTCAAGTGTTATTGCAGCAGCACCTATTACCTTGGGCGTTTCGTTGCTGTGAATTAGCCGTTGAACACGCTAGAACTGACTTTTATCGTGGTATTGCTTTGCTAACTAGTGATTTTTTAGCTCAGCTACAGCAAGATTTTCAAATTGTTGCACTCGATAAGCGTCTATATCGCTAACGTTGCTATTTAATGCTTTAACCCTGTTACTGCAAATTCAAAAAAGCCCGCTAACCAGCGGGCTTTTTCATACCTATATGTTAGCGCTAAAGCGTGATAGCCAACGCTGAACCTTAATAGTGGCAACTTAGGTTCACTGAAACTTAGGTGCTAAATAACTCACATTAATAATATGCTTGGACAACTAGCGATAACTGCCCATATTGCGGCTAGACTGGCGCTTTTCAGTGCGGACCTTTTCTAGCTGAGTATTAATGGTTTGCAGTAGGTTACATAGCTGCTTGGCATCATCATTTAGTTGCTCTGTTACATCGCTATTTGGTTGGTCCGCTGCGTCTTTGACTAGCGATTGACTCCATTGATAACCAATGGTTAAAACTAAATGTTCCGACTGATTTAATTCACCTTGCTCAATCTCTTTTACAAACAGCAAGCGGCTAGCGGCAAATAAGCAGTGTAGGGCAAGCTCGTTTGTTAGTGGTGATTGCTCATCGGCTGCCATCGGAGGCAGCCAAACTGGTTCCCCCTCAACAAAGACGAGTGCCGAAATAGTATTGGTGACTGTGGGCAATGAGGTTGCACCGCCAAAGAGCTGCTGGACCTTTTCAGAGCTTCTTAAAGTTAATGCGAGGCGGTGGGCAAGAATGGATTTACTCCATTGTTGACCTAAAGAGCGTCTTAACGTCATAACGTTTAGTTTTCTCAATAAACGAAGAACACAATAGCTAATAATTCTAACAGTAAATCCTAATAAACAGTGTGCGCTGCCCTGCATTATTTTCAGCAAAACATGCTTGATCATTACCAACGGATAACTGTAAATGTTGACTTGAATCGATGATAAAAAAACAAATCGGTTTTAAAGACTTTCTGCTAGAATCTAGCGCCTAATTAAGATTGTTTACAAGGCTTTAAAAATGGATATTCAACGCATTAATCCGTGCGCTAATTGGTCTGACGCAACTGTGTTTAATAACATGGTTCACTTTGTGGAAATTGCTGCAGATGTAGAAGGCGATATGCTAAGTCAAACCGAGCAACTTTTTGCGCAAGCTGAAGCTACACTTGCCAGTGTGGGTAGCGATAAATCGCGCTTATTATCAGTGACTATTTATGTGACTGACTTTGCTAATGTTGCGGTATTTAATAAGGCGTGGCAAGCATGGTTACCTGAAGGTTGTGCGCCAAGCCGTGCTTGTTTAAAGGTTGAGCTTGCAGACCCTAGCTACCTTGTTGAAATCGCTTTTGTAGCTGCGGTCAAGTAAGTCGATAGAGCATACATAGGTTTTATTAACCTGCTTAATTATTGGTATTACTTAGTTTGTTAATCCAACTGCGTAAGTAGGTGGCGGACTTTTGCTCGGGTGGCGTCGATTTTTGTTACAACCGCTTGCGCACTTGCTTCATCGTTTGCCACTTGTTCCCAATTTGATTGCCAACTTTGTTTGAGATTATTGGCTGCCATACTCAACTCTGGTTCGGTTATCATGCTCAGATCGGCAATCAAATTGACTTTAACCCAACCGTTACGTGGACTGCCTAATATAGGGTCTTGGTCATAGTGAGCGGCGTATACAATCGATTCTAGTTCAGACAGTTGCAGTAACAGCTCAAAACTTGCTGCGCGGACATTATTGTTATACTCGGTTATTTCCATACGCCAGACGTTGTAGCTAAAGCCAATTAAAGCAAACAACATGCTAAATACAGCCGTTATCTGAAATACCGAAACAGTCCGCTCGCTAGAAATTGCTATTTTCAATAATTATGCCCGCCTAGATTTGTATATTGTTAGTTTAGCTAACAGTTGCACGTTTCTCCGATTTTATTACTGATAAAAATCTGCCATACCTCGTCATTACTGGTCTGATCTGTTTAGGTGGGAAACGGTCTAACTGCATGTATCTGTTAATTTTATTGTATACAACTTTTATATTAGTTATGGCTATTGCTCAGGTGGAGCTAGGGTGATATTTTAAGGCCGTTTTATACATTATAAGGAGATCCTGATATGGAACATTTTATTGGACCGCTTAAGAAGTATGCCGAATTTAGTGGCCGTGCACGTAGACAAGAATTTTGGATGTTTTTGCTAATTTGTTTTAGCATTCAGTTTGCACTAACAATCGTTGGTCTAGAAACCATTTCTTTACTTTTCAGTCTAGCGCTTATAGTCCCAAACTTGAGTATTGGCGCAAGAAGACTGCATGATACAGGCCGTTCTGGCTGGTGGCAGTTATTACTTTTAATTCCACTAATCGGCTTTATTGTATTAGTCGTATTCTGGGCACAAGATAGCCATGATGCGAATAGTTATGGTGCTAACCCAAAAGAGGGTGTTCCTGCCTAACGAATGGCAATGTTTTTGATACTAGGTAGGAAGTGATGCTCAGTGACGCTAATTTTTGGTCATCGCTTTCTATCTAATCATTTTTCTGCAGCATTTGGCTTATTATTTCTACTTTTCTACCCAGTATTTCCTGCCTAGCAATTTTAAAATTTGCTCAAGAAGAATGGGAGTATGTGCTAGTTAAGGCTTAATAGAAAAAGTCAGGTAGCTAAAGAACTTATAGAAAGTTCTCATATAGCAAAGCTGCCTAACAGCGATAGCTTTGCTATATGGTGCAAAACACTTAAAGAGATTGCCAACCTTTAAAGACTAAGTGTGAAGGTGTATTGGTTGTTACGTTGCCCACTTTTGCTAATCCAAGCGCTTCATCGTAGTGGATCCCACCGGCACCAGATACCTCGACTTTTTTACCCAGAACAGAGCCTTTAAAGTCCACCGCGGATGCGATGTTCACATCAGATAACGGAGCGTAAATTGCAGCGTATATTTGCTCTACGCCACCCAGAATATCAACCCCCGTACCACTATAAGAGCTATATATTGAAAACACTGGAATACCGTCTTTAGTGAGACCTTTTGTTGGTGTGTTGATAGTCGAGCCAGAGCCAATAATTAACGCGCCTTTTACGATTAAGGTTAAGCTTGAATCATCAGGAATGGTTAGGGTGCTGGCGCCTGAAAGGTAAAAGTTACCTTTAGCGTACATGACGACGTTATGGCCTGCTTTTACTTCTATATTGCCTTTAATATTAACGTTGTCGTACATGAGAATATTTTTTGACTGGCCTAGAAATCTGGCACTTGTGGCTGGTATGGCAGCAGGTTTAGATGATGAACTAGCCCACTGGCTATATTCGCCCTCGTTATTACTTAGGGTATAAAGGGTATAAGCGGATCCCGTATCCTTAATCTCTAGATCTTTAGCACTGTCAGCATAAGAGTCAACTGTTAATACTGCATTTTCAATACCGAGTGGATCGCAGGTGATATCGTTAGGGTCGTCAGGATCTAACACGCCGTCATCAACGGGGAGTTTTTCAACTCGTGGAATTTGCAGCAGTGCTGGCTCTGGTGGAAGTACTTTGTAAGGTGCGCTTAGGTATTTAGAATCAGCAGCACCAGACCAATCTTTGGCAAAGTCTCCATTTCCTGCATAATGGATATTGTCATTCTCAACGGTGGATAAAGTGCTTGAAAAAGTTACATTTTGTTTTGCACGAATGCCAAAAACACTGCCTTCATATTGAGAATAATTAGCATAAGTTTGCGCTAATCCATCAACATTCACTTGGCTTAGGTCTATGTTGCCACCTGCTAAAATATCGCCGCCAATAGAGTAGCCTGTAGCATCTAGATATCCAGCGGTAGTCACATCACCACCAACTTGAGTTTGATTGACACTGACATAATCATTTGCGTGGATATTACCGGCGATAGCGCCATTTTGCTGTTTAAAGTAACTAAATGCGGAAGCGTTACCACCTATGGTGCTATTGTTGAACATGTTAATCGAACCATTGCTGTGCAGGTTGCCAGCAATGTGAGCTGAACTCTTAAACTCTACGCTGCCAATTGCAATTAAATCGCCTTCGATATTACCTGTTCCTGACAAAATGATTTTGTCATTATCATTTAGGGTTCTCACCGTTGCATTGTTATTAATGTTCGCTTGGTTATTATCAAGGATCTCTGCATAATCGCCTTTGCTTGAATCATAACTATCAATTTTTCCGCTACCGCTAATTGTCACGCCATCACAGCCAATTATGCCGCCGCCAAAAGCCGATGAAGATTGCGAAGAGCCACTGACTAGTTCAAAGTTAGCTTTTAACTTCGTTTCACCATCAAAGCGCAGTCCGTCACTTTGCAAAGATAGCTGGTTACTTCCAGTGGGAATATTAGCTGTCAGGTTATAGGACATATTGGAAATGCCACTTGCAGAGCCGCTAGTTTGCATGGCTGCTATAAGCTGATCTAAGGTTTGATTTGGATTTGCTGCCAGTTGGGCATTCAGATAGTTATAAGTATCAAATACACCTTTTTCAGCCACTAAACGCGCATTCATTTTCTTTTGAAAATTACCGCTGAGTCGTTCTTGGGCAACATTATCCTTTAAAGAGTTAAGCACTAATACGCTAGCCATCATACTCATAATTAGCACTGTCACTAAGGTAAAGCCTTGCTGTGAACCTTTAAGGTTTATAGAGTGAAATTCTTGCAAAATTAACCTCTTGTTGCCTTAGTTAGAATTATTCCTGTTAATGCTATATCTATTTGCATTGGCGCAGCTGCGCCGACTCCAGCAGGTTCCCCTTGTTGTGCTTGGGGAGTGATAGTAATAGAAACCAGATCATTGACTCTGGTAAATTGAATATTTTGCACGCCAGTTAAAATTGTTTGCGGATTAGCGCCGATATCACAAAGTAAATTAACACCATTAAGGCTATATTTTTCGGTGTAAGGGGCTATTGGGCGTGAGCCGTCACAAGCAATAGTATTGGCTGCTTGGCTAACATCTAATTCTGTTGGTGTGTTGATGGTGACAATGCTGGCTTGTTTTAGACTACGAGTAAAAGTCTGGGCACTAAAGCGCAGTACTTCTTGAGCATTTTCAATATTTTTACTACTTAAAATGACGCTATTTATCGAGGTGTATGCCAATGAAACGCCCATAATTAGTGTGGTACTAATCAGTAAGGCGATTAATAGTTCTACCAGTGTGAAACCTTGTTGCGTTGATGTCTTAGGGCGCATTACAGGTACTCGGCAACTGTGGAAATGCAGCGTTAATATTGATCTGATTGTCATTTATCGCTTGGTTTTCGTTGTTAATTCTCTCATCAGTCCAACTAACGTTAATGGTGAAGTTATTATTAAATGCATTGGCAGCAGTGCCTATCAACGCCATGCTGTAACCCGTTATATCGGGTGCTAAGGTATTGTCTATGTAAGCTTGGTCGAATGCGATAACACCTTGTTGTAGATCGCAGGCATCAGCCCATACTCTTTCTACCGCATTATTGGCTTGAATGAGAGCAACGGTATATTGGAAGCTATTGTTTGCGTATTGCAGTGACTTTAACTGACCGGCAGCAAGCGCGAGTAATGCAACACAAGAGACAAACATAGCAATCATCACTTCGACTAACGAAAAGCCAGTTTGTTTAGTTAACTGTCTCATAGGCAGTTTGCCGCTTTAGTTAGCAAAGTTTGACCACTAATAAAGATACAAAGCAGCCTATCATCAGTTTGGTTGTCATTATCTGTGATCATTAAGGTCGCCGCAGTCATCGCACCGGTATTGGTAATCGTCATGTTTTGTAGGTTATTGACGGTAATAGACGGGTGAGTGGGTGAAAATTCGGCTAATGTCCGCTCCTGCGCGGTGTCTTTATCAATTTTGACTAACCATTTACTACCAGCAACCACAAGGTCGATTTGTTGATCGCGTTTTGCTGCTTCACTTCGGGCAAATTTAACCACACTCTGCAGTTGATTTGCGTTGCTGGTTATACGGTCGTTTTTAATTTGTGCAGAAAAAGACGGTAGAGCGACCAAGGCCAAAATCCCAATAATGGCTAATACGACAATCATTTCAACTAAGGTTATCCCCCTATTTAAGCTGACTGTTTTGAGCTGTAGCTGTTGAGTCATAGTTACCTCCAGCACCCAGCGATTAAAGCGTTTGTTTGGCCGCTGTGATCTATGCTCATATTGCCGCATTCATCAGTCGATTGTGCGTTTATCGGTTTTGCCGTCAGCGTAAATACAGTGGAGTCATTAAGATTACCTGGGGTTGCTATTGCCGCATTTGAGGGCGCGTAAGCAAAGCTGTAATACTCGTTCGCATCGGGGGTAAAAGTGTCAGGATATCCGCCAAGGCGAGTAAATTGCCTTTCTAAAACGGAGACTTGTTGTAATAGAAATTGCTGTACGTCAGCGCGACGCGCATCTTGTACATATTGAGTGTAAGCAGGTAGGGCTACAGCGTATAAGATCCCGATAATGGCGATAACCACCATTAATTCAATTAAGGTAAATCCTTTTGAAATCGCTTTCATTGTTCGCCTCGACATCACAATTCCATTGTGTAGTGGTTGAAAATGATAACGCTGTCATAACAAGATGTAAACAATTGCCGGTGTGGTAATTTATATACGATATATCATTTGGTTTGGAAGCGAGTTTTATGGTTTTAAATGGTGCGATGACAGCTTTTAATATCATTAAAAATCGCGGAATGGCGTTTGATTCTATAGATCTGGAGTAAAGCGCTAATAACTAGGGAGGGGATGAAACATCTAAATAAAATAGCGGTTTAGCACTATGATGTTGCATCCTACCAGACTTAGATTAGCTCAAGCTTAAATCAGCTAATGTTTATTTTACTCTTGTATTGTTAGTGTATTGAACCTTTTACACTGCAACATAAACTAAAGCCAATGAGAATTTTTATCACGCTAATCTTGTAACTCGATAACGATTATCTAAGTGGGAATTAAAAGCTGTCTGCCAAATTAAAAGAGTTCAGCGAGATGTCTTAAAACTAGAGTAGGGTGATTCCTTTTAGTGCTAAAAGCCTATATTATCGCCTCCCTTTAATTTTTGACTGTTAACAATGAAACTTGTAAAACTGGCTACGATTGCACTTTTATGTTCGAGCCTTACTGCCTGCATTACCTTTCCAACTGCTGAATCTAATACGGTAAAAGTGCTATGGGATGACACCGATGCTTTACTTGGTTGTGCTCATAAAGGCACTGTTATTGGTTCACAAGGCCATTTTTACGATTACTGGCTACATGCTGATAAAGATATGGTTTGGGGCACATTAAATGAGATGCGTATTAAAGCTGCCAAATTAGGTGCTGATACCATTTACTTGTATAAGCCACTTGGTTTTACAGGCTCAGTAACTATGATTGCCAATGCTTATGATTGTGACGCAGCAGTAACTGAAATAGAGTCTACTACAGGTGCAACGGCGGACTCTGTTAGCACTGCACAACCGACTGCCGCAAAATAGGCTATATAAAAACGCAGCCAATTGGCTGCGTTTTTATTCCGATATCTCTATATTAACTAGAACGTCATCTCTGGCACATGTTCAGGAACAATTAACTTACCTGCTGTTTTTGATACAATTTCTTCAACTGGTACACCCGGAGCACGTTCTAGAAGATGAAACGCGCCATCTTTAATTTCCATAAAGGCTAAATCAGTCAATACCCGTTTGATGCAACCAAATCCTGTTAGTGGCAGTTCGCACTTAGGCAGCAGTTTTGAATTACCTTTCTTATCGGCGTGCATCATGGTAACGATGATATTGTCAGCGCCTGCCACTAAATCCATAGCGCCGCCCATGCCTTTAATCAGTTTACCGGGGATCATCCAAGAAGCGATTGAGCCTTGCTCATCGACTTCAAATGCACCCAGTACTGTTAAATCTACATGGCCGCCACGGATCATGGCAAAGCTTTCGCTTGATGAGAAAAACGATGCGCCATCAACAGCGGTAACTGTTTGCTTACCGGCGTTGATTAAGTCCGCATCAATGGTTTCTTCAGTCGGGAATTCACCCATACCTAATAAACCATTTTCAGACTGCAGCATCACATCAATGCCGTCAGGGATATAGTTGGCAACGAGTGTTGGAATACCAATGCCGAGGTTAACGTAAAAACCATCTTGTAGCTCTTGGGCTACACGTTGAGCGAGTTGCTCTCTTGATAATGCCATGGTGCAGCCTCCTTAAGCTTTGTCTGATGTTGGTTTTACGGTGCGTTGCTCGATACGCTTTTCAAATGTGCCTTGAATAACGCGATCAACATAAATGCCCGGAGTATGGATATGGTCAGGGTCCAGCTCACCGGGCTGTACAATATGCTCAGCTTCGACCACTGTAATTTTGCCGGCAGTTGCCATCATAGGATTAAAGTTGGCAGCGGTTTTACGAAACACTAAGTTACCCATAGTGTCAGCTTTCCATGCACGCACTAGCGCGAAATCGGCTTTTAGTGCGGGCTCTAATACATAGTGGCGGCCATCTATTTCACGGGTTTCTTTACCTTCAGCTACGGGCGTGCCGTAACCCGTTGCAGTAAAGAATGCCGGAATGCCTGCACCACCAGCCCGAATTTTTTCAGCCAAAGTGCCTTGTGGGGTCAAGATAACGTTTAGCTCACCTGATAACATCTGTTGCTCAAAGGTAGCGTTCTCGCCCACGTATGAGGCAATCATGGTATCAATTTGACGGCTTTTTAATAGCAAGCCTAATCCAAAGTCATCGACACCGGCATTGTTTGAGATTGCGGTAAGACCTGTGACGCCGGTTTTAACCATTTGCGCTATTAAACCTTCCGGTATACCGCATAAGCCAAAACCACCAACCATTACAGTCATATCGTTACTTAGGCCTGCGAGTGCTTCTTCGTAACTTGTTACTACCTTATTCAGCCCTTTATTTAGTCCTGCCATTATTGTTATCTCCATATTCCTATATTTAGGAGTGAGTTAAGCCTGCTCTAATCAGTTAGAAACCAAACACAGACCTAGGGGGATCGCATCTGTGTTTACAGGCTTATGTATTGTCCATTGTTAAATCATGCTTGGTCCTAGGACCTGGTTTTATTCGACTAGGGCACTTTGTTCGTTGAGAGCCTTTTATTCGCTGATGGCTCTCTATTCACTGAAGGCTCTTTACTTAGCGCTCTTAACTAAATTGTCTTAAGTTAGTGCTCTGGCAACTTTTGAGCCTGATTGACGCCCAAGTGCTTGGCTAATCTTGTTACCAGCATTGACTAGTTGATTTAGATCTATGCCAGTTTCGATACCAAGGCCGTGCAGCATATAAACTAAGTCTTCAGTCGCTAAGTTGCCCGATGCGCCTTTGGCGTAAGGGCAACCTCCTAGGCCTGCAACAGACGAATCTATGACGTTCACCCCCGTTTCTAAGCACGCCAAAATATTAGCTAGTGCTTGGCCGTAGGTGTCATGAAAATGCAGAGCCAGTTTGTCAGTGGGCACGACCTCTGCCACAGCCTCAACCATTCTACGGGCATTAAGTGGTGTGCCAACGCCTATGGTGTCGCCAAGTGAAATCTCATAGCAACCCATTTTGTAAAGTAATTCAGACACCCGAGCCACTTCACTTAGCTTTATTTCACCTTCATAAGGGCAACCTAATACGCATGAAACATAGCCTCGCACAGGCACATTTCTCGCCTTAGCCAGCTCCATCACGGGGATAAAGCGCTCGATGGATTCCTCAATCGAGCAGTTAATATTCTTTTGGCTAAAGCTCTCTGATGCTGCGCCAAAAATGGCAACTTCATCGCTACCGGCGTCAAGCGCAAGTTCCAAGCCTTTTAAATTCGGTGTCAATGCACTGTATGTTACGTCGCTATGTCGGCTAATATTTGCAAGCACATCAGCTGAATCTGCCATTTGTGGCACCCATTTAGGTGACACAAAACTAGCGGCTTCAATGCGCTTTATCCCTGCAGCAGCTAAGCCTTCAATGAGTACGACTTTATCTTGAGTCGTCACCGGCTTTTCATTTTGCAGGCCATCGCGAGCACCAACTTCAAAGATGCTGACCTTGTTGGGATAAGCTGCCATTTATGCACTTTCCTCAGTTTCTGTTGATTCAAGAGCCTCAACTTCAGCTACGACCTCGGCAAGCAACATACCGTCACTCACCAGTTCACCCGCTTCAAAGAAAAATGCACTGACGATACCGTCAAATGGATCTTCAATTGCGTTTATTACATTAGTCATTTTCATCCAGCTTGTTCCTTTTCTGTCTGGATTTCAGCTTTCGCCTCTACTTCGGCTAGTAGCTCGCCGTCACTAACAAGTTCACCAGGCTCGAAGAAAAATGCACTGACGATACCGTCAAACGGGGCCTCAATTGTGTACTCCATTTTCATGGCTTCCATCACCATAATGCCTTGGCCAGCTTTGACGCTATCACCGACGGCGACAAGTTGCGTTACAATCGTGCCGTTCATCGGCGCCTTGAGTTTATCTTCAAGATTATCTTGCTCTTCAATCACTTCAGATTGCAGTGCGCGGTAGTGATAGCTATTGGAATCAATAAACAGGGTAAAGTCATCACCTACTTGGCTTACTGGCAGGCTGATTTTATGACCGTTAGTTTTATCGCTATGACTATTACTCAACATTTGCTCAGTATTGTCACTATCGAATTTTTGCAGGCTGATCTCCGCGTGCAGGATCTCAGCCACTAATTCGCCTGTAAGGGTAATTAGGCAATCATCAAGTTTTAGCTGATATTGCGACTGTCCAGCAACTTGTGTCTCGATTAAATCAAGGTGGTTAATTTCATGGTCGTCATCTAACAATGCCACTTGATGTCTGTTGGCACTATTGAGTCTAAAGCCGCTGTTATTGCTCCATGGAGAATAAGGATCATGGCTTGTTTGTGCGGTAGCTTTTGCTTGTTGTTTGCGAACACAGAGTTGATAAAGCGCTGCTAAGCCAAGGGCAATTTTTTGTTGCTCAGGGCTGACTGCCGACTGCGTTAATAACCCCTCGCCATAGCGCTCAATAAAGTCAGTGCTAAAATTTGCATCCTTAAAAGCCGTGTGCTTGGCAATATTGGCTAAGAATGCAATATTGTGTTTAAGGCCACTGATTTGATAGTCATCTAATGCATGCACTAAGCGCTGCAATGCGCGCGGGCGTGATTCATCCCAAGTGATAAGCTTAGAGATCATCGGGTCGTAAAAGTTACTAATCACATCGTTTTCACGCACGCCTGAGTCGATACGTACAAATTGGCTCTGTGCAGGCTCACGTAAAAAGTCGAGTTTGCCGCTGGCGGGTAAGAAGTCATTTTGCGGATCTTCGGCGTAAATACGGGCTTCAAAAGCATGACCAGTAATTTTCACTTCACTTTGTTTTAGTGGCAGCTCGCTACCGCTGGCGACCATTAATTGCCATTTGACCAGATCTTGACCTGTAACTAGCTCTGTCACTGGGTGCTCTACCTGTAAACGGGTATTCATCTCCATGAAATAGAAGCTGTCATCGGTATCTAATAAGAACTCAACCGTACCGGCACCTTCATAGTTAATCGCTTTAGCGGCGGCAACTGCGGCTTCGCCCATTTTTACTCGAAGGGCATCACTTAATCCTGGCGCTGGCGCTTCTTCAACCACTTTTTGGTGACGACGCTGAATTGAGCAGTCACGATCAGATAAGTAAATACAATTGCCATGGCTGTCGGCAAATACTTGTACTTCAACGTGGCGGGGTTGGCGCAGGTAACGCTCCATTAAAAGTTTGTCGTTACCAAAAGAGCTAATGGCTTCACGTCTGGCTGAATTAATCGCATCAAGCACTTCAGCACTATTTTCAACAATTCGCATACCTTTACCACCGCCGCCAAAGGCCGCTTTAATCAGTAAAGGAAAGCCCATTTTGTTGGCTTCACTTACCAGTAATTCATTATCTTGCGCATCGCCGTGATAGCCGGGAACTAACGGTACATTAGCTGCGCCCATAATCTCTTTAGCGGCACTTTTACTGCCCATTGAGTCAATTGCAGCGCTACTTGGGCCAACAAAGGCAATATTGGCTTGTTCACACTTAAGTGCAAACTCTGCATTTTCTGATAAAAAGCCGTAGCCGGGATGAATCGCCTGCGCGCCAGATTGTTTGGCGATGTCGATAATAAGATCGCCTTTTAGGTACGAGTCTGCAGGCGCGCTGCCTCCTAGATAAAAGGCTTCATCAGCCATGGCGACATGGCGAGCATTGATATCGGCATCTGAATATAGCGCCACGGTGCGCACGCCCATCGCTTTGGCGGTATTGATTATTCGGCAAGCGATTTCGCCGCGGTTAGCAATTAGCAATTTGGTGAACATATTATTTGGCTCCTTGCCCGCTGGCGTTCTGGTTATTGTTGTTTGTTGCCGCGTGAAAGTCTGTTGAAGTTGGCCATTGTGGCGCGCGTTTTTCAAAAAAAGCATTCAGGCCCTCTTGGCCTTCATCAGAAACACGGATGCGGGCGATACGCTCACTGGTGTGATCTAAAGTGTTTTGATTTATGACGCCATCCTCTAAAGTGGAAAGTAGCGATTTCACCCACGCCATTCCTTGTGGGCTATTGCTGAGCAAGGCGCTAATTATTGGTTCGGCTGCAGCGTCTAAATCATCATTGATTTCATGGATAACCTGTAGTTCCAGTGCTTTTTGTGCGTCAAAACGTTCGGCCGTCATCATGTATCGGCGCGCAGCGCGTTGACCCATAGCACGGGTCACATAAGGGCTAATTACCGCGGGAATAAGCCCCAGTTTGACTTCGCTTAAACAAAAGCTGGCACGCTCATTGGCAATGGCGATATCGCTGCAGCAAATAAGTCCGAGTGCACCACCAAAGGCTGCGCCTTGAATTAAGGCAATGGTCGGTTTTGGGAACTTATCCAGCACTGACATCAGTTTTGCTAGCTCATTGGCGTCGGTTAAGTTCTGCTCAAAATTCATCTTGGCTTGCTTGCGCATCCAGTTAAGATCTGCGCCGGCGCTAAAGTTTTTGCCATTGGCTTTAAGCACTAATACTTGGCACTCAGGGGTAATCGCAAAATGCTCCAGCACTCGGATCATCTCGCTTATCATTACTTCATCAAAAGCGTTATGTTTTTCGCTGCGATCAAGCACCATTTGTGCAACGCCGTTGTCCACTGAGCAATGTACAAATTGTAATTGCGCAGCGAGTTGTTCTGTTTGGTTAGTGGCTAAGTTATTCATTGTTATCGACCCATTTTATTATCAACCATGGTGTTATCGAGTAATAGTATTATCGAATCATGGTGTTAGCTAAGTAGATGCTCTATTTGAAATAGCGCTGAGCTATTACATACGGAACACACCAAACTTAGTGTCTTCAATCGGCGCATTTAACGCCGCAGACAATGCTAAACCGACTACATCTCGGGTTTGCGCAGGATCAATAATGCCGTCATCCCACAAGCGTGCGCTGGCATGGTACGGATGACCTTCTTTGTCATACTGCTCAACAATGGGTTTACGGAAATCTTGTTCATCAGATTCAGACCACTCAACGCCCTTGCGAGCCAAACCGTCACGTTTAACCGTTGCCAATACGCCAGCGGCTTGTTCGCCCCCCATCACTGATATGCGGGCATTTGGCCACATCCACATCATGGTTGGCTCGAATGCGCGGCCACACATACCGTAGTTTCCGGCGCCATAACTACCGCCAATAATCACGGTAAATTTAGGCACATTAGCACAAGATACTGCGGTTACCATTTTGGCGCCGTGTTTGGCTATGCCTTCATGTTCATACTTTTTACCCACCATAAAGCCGGTGATATTTTGCAGGAACAATAATGGAATTTTGCGCTGGCAACACAGTTCAATAAAGTGCGCGCCTTTTTGTGCAGACTCAGAGAACAAGATGCCGTTGTTAGCCACAATTCCCACAGGGTAGCCATGGATACGGGCGAAACCACAAACTAAGGTATTGCCGTAGTTAGCTTTAAATTCATCGAAATCTGAATCATCCACTAAGCGAGCAATCACTTCTTTTACATCAAATGGCTTTTTAAGATCTGTCCCTACGATGCCGTAAAGCTCGTTGATATCAAATTTTGGCGGTTTAACAGGACTTAGCTGAGCTGCAATCTCTTTTTGATGGTTAAGGCGAGTCACGGCTTTGCGGGCAAGCTCTAAAGCGTGCTCATCGTTTTGTGCCATATGGTCGGCAACACCAGAGATTTTGGTATGTACTTCAGCGCCGCCAAGTTCTTCAGCAGTCACTTCTTCACCGGTTGCGGCTTTTACCAACGGCGGGCCAGCTAAAAAGATGGTGCCTTGTTCTTTAACGATTATCGACTCATCTGCCATTGCAGGTACATAAGCACCACCCGCGGTACAAAGCCCCATTACCACTGCAATTTGGGGAATGCCTTTGGCTGACATTTGCGCTTGGTTATAGAAGATGCGGCCGAAATGGTCTCTATCGGGGAACACTTCATCTTGACGGGGCAGGTTAGCGCCGCCAGAATCTACAAGGTAAATACAAGGTAGGTGGCAACGGCTAGCAATATCTTGTGCACGTAAGTGTTTTTTCACGGTTACAGGGTAGTAAGTGCCGCCTTTTACGGTGGCATCGTTGGCAATAATCATGCATTCAACGCCGCTCACTCGGCCAATACCTGCAATCACACCTGCTGCCGGTACCACATCTTCATAAAGCTCATAGGCAGCAAACTGCGAGATCTCTAAAAAAGGAGAACCGGGATCTAATAGCTTTTCAACTCGCTGTCTTGGCAGAAGCTTGCCACGTGATAGGTGACGGTTACGTGCGACTTCACCGCCACCTTGTTCAATTTGATGGAGTTTTAGTTTTAAGTCTTGAACCACGGTTGCCATGTCATCAAACTTGGCTTTGAATTCATCGCTACGGGCATTAATACGGCTGCTTAGTTGCGTCACAATTTCAATCCTTTTGAAGCTGTTTGAGTGAGGCGGCGTAGAGCAAGCCGCCTTGATGCTTGTTTGTTTACAGAGCAGGTTAGGCTATTTAGATTCGTTAAATAGTTCACGGCCAATTAGCATACGGCGAATTTCAGAAGTGCCGGCGCCAATTTCATATAGCTTGGCATCACGCAGTAAACGGCCAGTTGCGTATTCATTGACGTAACCATTACCGCCTAGAAGCTGAATTGCATCTAATGCCATTTTGGTAGCAAGCTCAGCGGAATAAAGAATGGCGCCTGCGGCATCTTTGCGGGTGGTTTCACCGCGATCGCAGGACTTAGCGACGTTATAGATATAAGATTTTGCTGCGTTCATACCTGTATACATGTCGGCAAGCTTGCCTTGAACTAGCTGGAATTGACCGATAGATTTACCGAATTGCTCGCGTTCATGAATGTATGGCACCACGATATCCATGCAAGCCGTCATAATGCCAAGCGGGCCACCAGATAACACTACACGCTCGTAATCTAGGCCGCTCATTAACACTTTTACGCCGTTATTCAGGCCACCAAGAATGTTCTCTTCTGGTACTTCACAGTTCTCAAATACCAGTTCACAGGTGTTTGAGCCACGCATACCTAATTTGTCGAGCTTTTGTGCTTGAGTGAAACCTTTAAAGCCACGCTCAACGATAAAAGCGGTGATGCCGTGAGCGCCTTTATCTAAATCGGTTTTAGCGTAAATCACATAAGTGTGGGCATCAGGGCCGTTAGTGATCCACATTTTATTGCCGTTGAGTATGTACCTGTCACCCTCTTTGCGGGCATGTAGCTTCATTGATACCACATCAGAACCGGCATTTGGCTCACTCATTGCCAGCGCGCCAATATGCTCACCAGTGATCAGCTTTGGTAGGTATTTAGCTTTTTGTTCACTATTACCGTTACGGTTGATTTGGTTAACACAAAGGTTTGAGTGTGCGCCGTAACTTAGACCAATAGATGCCGAAGCGCGCGAGATCTCCTCCATGGCAACAACGTGGGCAAGGTACCCCATATCCGCGCCGCCATACTCTTCAGATACGGTAACGCCCAATAGACCCATATCACCTAACACAGGCCAAAGCTCATTAGGAAAAGCATTATCAAGGTCGGTTTTTTCTGCAATCGGTGCGATTTCGTTAGCGGCAAAGTTTTGCACCGCATCACGCAGCATATCGACGTCTTCACCTAGGCCAAAGTTTAGAGATGTGTAGAGTTGGGTCATTTGCTTGTGTCCTGTCAATTTGTTTGGTTTTAAGCTCACTGATCTTTGCCGTGATACTTATTTAATTTATTATTCGCCTTGGCTAACCATGATTCGCTTTTGATTAAGAGGCATTATTTTCTAGTGCATCGCGGCACTGCTGCTCAGCAGAGTTGAGTTCCATCAGGACTACTTTAATATCGTCCATTTGCTGCTGTAACGAAACTTTCTTTTCTTCAACTAGCTCAAGCATGGTGTGTAGTTGACTACTGCTATTTTTATCGGCATCGTAAAGCTCGAATAAACGTCTTGTTTCAGCTAATGAAAAACCTAAACGTTTACCCCTTAAAATCAGCTTTAGTCTTACCCTGTCTTTCAGGCTATAGATCCGCGTTTGACCACGGCGCTTTGGTTTTAAAAGACCTTGGTCTTCATAAAAACGAATACTTCGAGTGGTGATATCAAACTCTTTTGATAAATCACTGATTGAGTATGTCGTTTGTTGCAGCTGACTATCAGACATCAAATAACACCATAATTGTTTACATTTAGTGCACGATATATGAAGTTTACGTAAAGGTAAAGTTTGTGCGCTAGCCTTATCAGTATTTTCAACTTAAGTAATGTCAATTGCGCTTTCCATAACAGGAGATAACAGCGCTTAGCAAGCCGATAATCATGTATGGTTAACGGGGTAAGTTGTATTTAATCAGTGGTTTATGTTTTTAGGTGAGCTAGTTTCTGGATCGCGAGCTTGATAATCACTTACTTATTCTAAGGTCTAATGGGGATTTATTAATCACAGCAGCATAATGCCAGTGAATATAAAATAGACGCAGACCGGCTAAGCAATAGGCGTTTCATGGTCGCGCTTTAGCAAGGGAGAGCCCCTATCGTGAATAATAAACACCTGCAATTACACGCCAAATCTATTAACCATCCAGAGACATTTTGGGCACAAGCTGCCGATTCGATTGATTGGTCGTCAACTTGGGATTGTGTCTTAGATGATAGCAATGCACCTTTTTATCGTTGGTTTGCTGGTGGCAAGATGAATACCTGCTATAACGCAGTTGATAGACATGTGGCTCAAGGTAGAGGAGAGCAAATCGCACTGCAGTATGTTAGTCCGGTTACCGATTGTGAATATGGGATCTCTTACCGCGAACTGCAAGCACAGGTTAGCCGGCTTGCTGGGTATATGGACTCACTTGGGGTGAAAAAAGGCGACAGGGTGGTGATCTATATGCCCATGGTGCCTGAAACGGCGTTTGCCATGTTGGCTTGTGCGCGAATTGGCGCTATTCATTCTGTAGTCTTTGGTGGTTTTGCTGCTAACGAGTTAGCCACTCGTATTGATGATGCTAAGCCTAAACTGGTTCTTTCAGCGTCATGTGGCATAGAACCGTCAGGCGTAGTAGCTTATAAACCTTTGCTAGATGATGCATTAGCGCAAGCAAGTCACCAGGTCGAGCATTGCATTATACTTAATCGAAGTCAGTGTGAGGCAGAATTACTAGCGGGTAGAGATATTGATTGGCAGGCGGCTGTCGCAAGTGCACCTAATATAGATTGCGTTCCTCTTGAGTCCACTGATCCGCTTTATGTCTTATATACTTCTGGTACGACTGGACGCCCCAAAGGCGTAGTGCGTGATAATGGTGGCCACGCTGTTGCACTCGCTTGGTCGATGAAGCACATTTATGACATTGACTGTGGTGATACGTTTTGGGCTGCATCCGATGTAGGTTGGGTGGTTGGTCACTCCTATATTGTCTATGGACCGTTACTCGTTGGTGCGACGAGTATTTTGTATGAAGGTAAGCCCATAGGTACGCCAGATCCGGGGGCATTTTGGCGCACTATTGCCAAATATAAAGTAAAGAGCTTCTTTACTGCGCCAACAGCCATTCGAGCCATTAAACGTGACGATCCAAATGGTGATTTTATACAAGGCGTCGATTTAAGGTGCTTGCAGAATCTGTTTCTCGCGGGAGAGCGCTGCGATCCCGATACTTTACATTGGTCAGAAGATACACTGAAAAAGCCAGTCATTGATCATTGGTGGCAAACTGAAACTGGCTGGCCAGTTGCGGCTAACTTAATGGGCTATGCACCTGTTGCGGTAAAGCCGGGTTCTCCGGCATTGGCTGTGCCCGGTTATCAAATTGATGTGGTTGATGTGATGGGCGAAGAAGTTGCTGCCAATGAATCAGGCAATGTGGTGATAAAACTGCCTTTGCCGCCTGGCACCTTAACCACGCTTTGGCAAAATGAACAGCGTTACCAAGACAGTTATCTTGCTATGCATCCGGGATACTACCTAACTGGCGATGCAGGATATAAAGACGATGAGGGATATCTTTATATTATGAGCCGTATTGACGACATCATTAATGTCGCGGGTCATAGATTATCGACTGGTCGTTTTGAAGAAGTATTGTGCCAGCATGAAGCGGTTGCTGAAGCTGCTGTGATAGGGGTTAAAGATATCTTAAAAGGCCAAGTGCCATTGGGTCTGGTGGTGCTTAAAAAAGGCGTAACTTTACATGATGAAGAGATCAATCAGCAGCTGATTCATTTAGTTCGTCAAGAAATAGGGCCGGTAGCTTCATTTAGATTAGTTAGCGCGGTGCAAAAATTGCCAAAGACTCGAAGCGGTAAGATTTTGCGCGGCACAATGCGTAATATTGCTGATAATCAAGATTATAAGATCCCGGCAACCATTGAAGATCCTGCCACTTTAGACATAGTGCGTAATACCTTAACTCGTATGGGGTATGCTGACGCCCATGTTTAAAGGGTATTTTGTACTAATATGATGTTATCTATGCCGTTATGCCGTTACGCCGAAAGCTGAAACTGATGTTTCAGCTTTTTTATTGCCAATTAGGCAAAATCGATTACAACGATTTATTAACTCGTTAGCCTTTATCTGGTAATTAAGTTACCAAAGTCTGTATAATCACTAACAAAATTAAACCTATCATCTCAATATTCAACAGGCGTCATTGTTGTATATAAAAAATAATAGATAGGTAACTCTCTGTGACCTACGGAATTAATCTACATGAATAACCAAAATCAGCTTTATGATATCGGTGTTATCGGCTTAGGTGTAATGGGTAAAAACCTTGCGCTAAACATAGTGGATAACCAGTATAGGGTTGCTGCGTTTGATCTTGATGAACACAAGGTAAAAGACACTGTTCGACAAGAAGAACTCGAGCGGAAACAATATCTAAAACAGCATAGGCAGCCGCGTCTTGTTGGCTGTAACAATCTTTCTGAAGTGTTATCTAGTTTAGAAAAACCACGTATTTTACTGCTTTCTGTGCCTGCAGGTGGGCCTGTTGATGGTGTGTGTCAGGCATTAATTGAAGCGGGTATTGAACGCGATGACATCGTGATTGATACCGGCAACAGTCTTTGGACAGATACTGTTGAGCGTGAGCAGCGTTATAGCAAAGATTTCCTATTTTTTAGTTGCGCCGTTTCTGGTGGTGAAGTGGGCGCGCGCTTTGGCCCGTCTTTAATGCCAAGTGGTAGCCTGACGGCTTGGAATCGAATTGAACCGATTTGGCAAGCAATTGCGGCTAAAGTAGATGCGAGTACAGGTTTACCAATTGAGCGTTTTGAGCCGGGTAATCCGGTAAAAGAGGGTGAACCTTGTACCACATATATTGGCCCTGCCGGTTCAGGCCATTACGTGAAAATGGTGCATAACGGTATTGAATATGCTGATATGCAGCTTATTTGTGAAGCTTATCATCTGCTTAGTCAAGGTTTAGGTCTAAGTGCTAGCGAAGTGGCTGATGTGTTTGCAAAGTGGAATCAAGGCAGTCTAAATAGTTACTTGATGGAGATCAGCGCTGATGTGCTTAAGCAAGCTGATCCGTTAACTGGCGCGCCGCTAGTTGAGATGATTTTAGATAAAGCGGGCCAAAAAGGCACTGGCTTGTGGACTGCTGTTAGCAGCTTGCAGATTGGCTGCCCAGCACCGACAATTGCAGAGGCTGTTTATGCAAGGGCTGTGAGTACGCAGAAATCTCAAAGGCAACAACTTAGCCAGTTGCTAGCGGGCCCTGCTGATAATAGCGATGCTGAGCTTGATAAACAGGCTTTTATCGACCAACTTGAAAATGCTTTGTATTGCGCCAAAGTTTCTTGTTACGCCCAAGGCTTTCAATTAATGGCGATGCAAGCAAAAGAGCAAGGCTGGCAGCTAGACTTTGCTGAAATTGCTAAGATTTGGCGTGCAGGCTGTATTATTCGCGCCACCTTCTTACAATCAATCACTCAGGCATATCAGCAAGACAGTGGATTAGAAAATCTACTCATGGCGGATGTTTTTGCCAAAGCGTTATCTGACAAACAAGGTAACTGGCGTATCGCTGTATCGCATGCAGTGATGAGCGGCGTACCTGCACCATGTATTAGCTCGGCTCTAGCGTATTACGATAGTTATCGTAGCGAAGTGCTTCCTGCGAGTTTATTGCAAGGTCAGCGTGATTATTTTGGCGCTCATACTTTTGAGCGAACAGATAAGCCAGCAGGTGAAAAATACCACCTAAACTGGAGTTCTGACCGTAAGCTACATAAGGTCTAACTAAAAGTGCAGATATAAAAAAGCCTATCATTTGATAGGCTTTTTTGTTTTTAGCTCTGTAACATTGGCTAGCCAATCAAAATATCAATCAGTAAACCGGCACTAAATAGCGCGCTAAATATCATGGTTAATTTTGCAGTGCGGCCCAGTAATGGATTTAATGCTGCGCCTGTCACTTCATTAAAATCACGACTTAGATTTCTCGCCATAATAAATGCAAGGCCAGCTAACAGTACTGGTAAGCCCGGCAATGCGCCCATAAAGAAACCAGCAATAATGATAGCGAACGGCAAAAATACGAAGCTCTGGTAGAAAATACGTGATTGCTCAAGTCCCATTCTTACCGCTAAGGTCTTTTTACCAGCTTTGATGTCTGTTTCCATATCACGGGTGTTGTTAACCAGCATAATGGCCGCATTTAAAAAGCCAATAGCAGAGCCTAGTAGCCAGGCACTTGTGGCGGTTTCTCCTGCTTGTAGAAAATAACTTCCTACAACCGCAACCAGACCAAAAAATACAAACGCGGCTACTTCACCTAATCCATGAGAGGCAAGTGGGTAAGGGCCGCCGCTATATCCTAGGGCACCGAGTATCGCTGCTGCCGCTAAAAAGGCTATCACAATACCGCCGTGGTAAATCAAAAATGAGCCAACGATTAATGCTAATACCAAACATAGAACCATCGCATTACGCACCGCCGTTGGGCTTAACATGCCACTTTGGGTTACGCGCACAGGACCGAGGCGTTCTTCGGTATCTACGCCGCTTTTAAAGTCGAAGTAGTCATTGGCTAAATTTACTGCGATTTGTAATAGCAGTGCACATAACATCGAGATCACTGCAATGAACATGCTGAACTGCTCCTGTTGTAGTGCGAGCACATTACCAACCAGCAGTGGTCCAATCGCCGCAGGCAAGGTGCGTGGGCGTATGGCAAGTATCCAAGGATTCATGGTTTATATTTACTTACAGAGGTTTACGTCAAAGAAGGATGACATAAAGATAAAAAGAATTGCCTATAGCATAGCAAATTTAACAACTTCTAAAAAGTGGATTTTGCTGCTGAAAAAGTGTCCAGCTTAACAATTTGCTTAGCGTGAATTATTTTTCATTATTATGGTTTAATAAATTTGACCTAGCGCACATTGATAGGCAGTAGTGTATGCAATATTGCACCTGTAAGTTTTTAGTCAATATAATTTCACCATTTACTTAGTCATAGGGCTGTGCGTTTTTTGCACCGTCACCATTCATCAAACAAGGTTTGTTTAGAGGTCAAGCACTATGCGTTTTGAGGGACAGGTCGCCATAGTTACCGGTGCTGCATCAGGCTTAGGAAGAGCTTATGCCATTGCCTTAGCTGAGCGCGGAGCAAGAGTGGTACTCGTTGATAACGAGGTCGCTAAAACAGAGGATGTTAGTTGCAAGCCTATAATTGATCTTTCGCCGGGATCTGGGCTGAAATCTTGTTGTGATGCCATTAAATCGATCGGTGGTGAATGTCAGCCATTTAGCTTAGATGTCACTTGCTCACAAGATATTGGCAGTATGGTCGATTGCGTGATTGAGCGCTGGGGCAGGGTAGATATTCTAATAAACAATGCAGGCGTTCATCGCCCATGTGCGTTTGAGCAGATGAGTGAAGTCAGTTGGAAGCATCAATTGGATGTCGATCTTAATGGGACTTTTTATATGACCAAAGCAGTTTGGCCATATATGACGCGCCAAGGTTATGGTCGCATAGTGATGAGCGGTGCAAGCTCTGTGTATGGTGATATGCATGAAACCAGCTTTAGCGCCAGCAAAATGGCGGTGATAGGTCTTGTTAATAGCTTACACCTAGAAGGCGAAGAGCATGGTATAGCGGTGAATAGTATTATTCCTCATGCGGTAACCGGTATGACTGCGGCTCATCTCGCACCATCGGTAAGACCGCTGTTTTCTAAAACCACAGTTACAGCAACTATGCTGTATTTATGCAGTTCTAAAAGCCCTTCTGGGCAGCATTTACTGGCGGCAGCAGGTGGCATAAGTCACGCTGCAATGGTCGAGTTTTCACCAAGCCGATTTAAAGCTGAAGAGTGTACACCTGAAGTGATTACAGAGCGGTGGGGCGAAATTTATAAAGCTAAGCCTATTACGGTACATCGTAGCGGTGAAGCGCAGGTTTTAGCTTGGGCCAAAGCCTCGGCTGAAAAACGTCATATTACGCTTGAATAACATAAGCACTGGTAATTAACTTCAGCTCTTTATTTTAATGAAGTGCAAGCAGAGTTAAGTATGTTGAACATAGCTTGTTGAACCATCGCCAATATTTAGCCTGCTTAAAATGAATTCATAAGCTCTACATTACGACAGCACTCAAGCTTCAGGGTTTAAAGCTAGCGGCAGCAGCTGCTCTTGAGTTAAGCTTATTGCATATTTAGTTGAGTGTTAGGTTGCAATGAGCCAGGTATTAGATGATTTACTCGCGTTACTTTCTTTAGAACAAATAGAAGAAGGTTTGTTTCGTGGTCAAAGCCAAGATTTGGGTTTTGGCCATGTTTTTGGTGGCCAAGTTATGGGGCAGGCGTTAAGTGCTGCCAAGCAAACGGTTAGCCCTGATCGTAAAGTGCATTCATTACACTCTTATTTTTTACGTGCTGGCGATGAAAAATTACCTATTGTCTATGACGTAGAGATAATGCGCGATGGCGGCAGTTTTAGTGCACGTAGGGTTAAAGCTATTCAAAAAGGCCGGCCTATTTTTTATATGACCTGTTCGTTTCAAACAGCTGAAGAAGGTTATGAACATCAAGCGGTCATGCCAGATGTGCCGGGACCTGAAGGCCTGTTAAACCAACAGGAACTTGCGATGACACTAAGAGATAAAGTGCCATCAAAAGTACTTGAAAAGTTTATGGCAGATACGCCAATTGAAATGCGGTTGGTAAATCCAAGCGATCCTATCGCGCCTAAGCCAAGTGAACCAGTTAGACATGTTTGGATCCGCGCGAACGGTCAAGTGCCAGATAACTTGTGTGTTCATGACTATCTACTTGCTTACGCGTCAGATTTTAACTTTCTAGTGACCGCTGCTCAGCCACATGGTGTATCGTTTTTAACTCCGGGTATGCGCATGGCAACCATTGATCATGCAATGTGGTTTCATCGACCGTTCGACTTCAGCCAGTGGCTGCTCTATAGCATAGAAAGCCCAAATGCTAGCGGTGGCCGTGGGTTTGTTAAAGGCCAGTTTTTCAATCAACAAGGCGAGCTAGTTGCTTCTGCAACACAAGAAGGTCTTATCAGAATGACTAAGAAAGACTAGCACTTGTTTGGTGTGAACAATATAAAATTAATGTGGCAACAAAGGATCAAAGTAATGATTTCAATGATGAAAAAAAGCGTAGTGCTGTTATGTTTAATAGTACTAACAGCTTGTGTCACCGTGGAAGAAAAACCACCTGTTGTGGTTAATGGCGCGGCTGGTTACCTAGAAAGATTAGCCTTACCTCAAGGAAGCGCTATTACCATCGCGATTATCGATTTGGATACACCAGGTATGATTATTGCGCAAAAAAGCTTTGATATTGTAAGAGCGCCGGTGCCGTTTAAGTTTTTATTACCGGCCGATAGTATTGATAGCAGCGTAAATTACGGTGTGGTGGCGATGATCCAATATCAAGGACAAGTGATCTTCCAGACTTATGATCGTTTCCCTGTGATTAACAACGACAAGTACACGACTGAAGTATTGATGAAGGCTGTACCTGCGCCTTAACTTGATTTTTGTTATTACAGCTATCCTTGATTAGATACAAGCATCAAGGTAAATAACTTAGGAGCTTAGGCTCCTTTTTTATTATCAAGCTAGGCTTTGATTACTTTTATCGGTTGCTGAACGAGTTGAATTAACGAGGCGATACAATGGGCGATATTACTGGCGCCGTAGCACTTAACCAAATGCAGCTAGATGAATATGATTTTCAAAAGCTCATCATCAAATGGTTACTTGAAGATGAGCAGCGATGTCATGCTCTGCTTGCGGCTCAACAAATGCAGCTAAATGATTGGATGTTAGCGGCGGGGTTTGTCCGTAACTTAGTGTGGGATAAATTACATGGCCTGCAAACACCGTTGAATGATATTGATCTTATCTATTTTGATTTAAGTGATTTATCAATTGAACGTGACAAAGCGATCGAAGCGCAATTAAAACGTATCGCGCCTATGTTTCCATGGTCAGTAAAGAACCAAGCCAGAATGCATCTACGTAATGAGCATCAGCCATATCGCTCAAGCCTTGATGCCATGAGTTATTGGCCTGAAAAGCAAACCGCGGTTGCTGTCAGTAGCCAATTTAGTCGTCTTTCGGCAAGCGGTTTTGGCTCCGGTTCTGAATCGGAATCAGTCTCTTCACCTGAGTTGATTTTGCACAGCAATTTTGGGTTGAGCTGTTTATTCGATTTTTCGCTTCAGCAAAACCCCAAAGCTTGCCGCTCTTTGTTTAAGCAGCGTGTAAAAAATAAGCGCTGGTTGCAAACCTACCCAAAGCTGCGAGATAATGACAACTGGTGAACTTATGAGCGCTTGATGCTCGTTGTTGGTTTGCTTACAGGCTGTTTTAGCTTGCGACTACCAATGGTTCTAAATTTGTACTTGTTGTAAATGGTGGCCCAATTAATGGAACCTTATCTTGATGCGATTAAAGAGATTAAAGAGTTAGCAAACGCAGAAGAGATCCATCGGGTTGACGATGTATCAATATACTTAGAGCGTTTTACCGAGCTTGATTTAATTGCTACTGGGATCTATGCCGAAGTATATGAAATGCCCGGTGAGCCAGATAAAGTCGTTAAGTTGTGTAACAGCAAAATTGATGGCTACTACCTATTTGCACGCTGGTGCATGCGCCCTGAAAATCAAGATAACCCCCACGTTCCCACCATACATAGAGAAGATACAGTCGAGCTCAGTAGCGGCAGAGTGGTACGCTTTTATGTGATGGAGCGACTAGAAGATATTAGTGATGACGGCACCGAGCCGACCCGTCCGAGCCATTTTCATGATTATGATTTTGGTAAGTTGTGGGGAACATTACGAACTATGACCTTGCCGTTTGCCGATCCTAAAAAGCCTTTTAACGACCAAGTACAAACAGCCGATGAGTTTGTTGAACAGATCCAAGAGCCAAGGTCGCATTTCTATATGAGTACTGATGAGCGCAAACCTGTAGTGATAGACGATCAAATTATTGATGATCATGAAGAGCTACTTAAAACGCTATTTGATGTGCTTAGCTTTGTAGATGAACACGGTGTGATGGATTTGCACGGTGGCAATTATATGCTTCGAGGCGATACCATAGTGATTACAGACCCTATCTCTCACAAATACCCAAGTTGAGCTGGAGTCGTTTCTGTTTAGATTGGTTAGGCCTGGAAATGTTTTAGTATTTAGTGACATGGAGTTACATTGAAAAGGATATTTATGAAAACAAATTTATTGTCGTCATCGAAAGAATACTTTATTGGTTCGGCAATCATGCTTCTAGGTATAGTCTATAACCTGATTGAAAAGGATCTATTTGGAGCAGTCGCATTTTCTCTGTTTTTCATAGTCTTTTTAAGCGTAGCGATTGCTAAGCGTAGAAGCAGTTAAGCCTAGAAATAGCTAAGCGCAAAAGCAGTTAACGCGGGTAAGCGCCACAATATCTGGGGATTTCTCCAAGCAAGGCTAATTAAAGTCCGGCGACAAGAGCTGTGGGCGATTGATTTATCATCGCAGCTAATTTTAGCAAAGGCAGTTTTTATAACGTCAGTCTCGTACTGATTCGTATTATTTAATGTAGTAGGTCTAACTTGATTAATTTACTGGTGTTTAGCGCATTAGCGGTTTTCTACTTTTGGTCAAAAGAAAGTGAAATATCACCGATAGAAGCCTTTGTTGCTTTAGGATTTTACGGCATTTATATTCTGGTTTATCTGTTTATGCCACCTTTTGCTACAGCAACCTCAAGTAAAATGGGCCTGCTCTATGGCTTAGTTCCTGCGGTATCAGTCTGCGCAGTATTGTTCCCTCACTTTAATCAGCAATCTCCAGAAATAGTCACTCGCTGCCTCGGTTGGGCTGGGCTCGTTCTAGTATTTATTATCTTAATGAGTTTTAAGTTATTTGTGTGGTGATTAGCCACATTAAAGTTGCATTTCCCGCTTTCAATTTTCCTTTTTACTGTTATCTAGTTGATTTCAATACCGCCACTTTAGATTTATCTTTATTCCATCAGAGTGATTCAACTCATCATACTCGCGCTACTCATGCCACTTACGCCCCCCACTGACTCCTTTAGTTACTTTATGGCTCCTACTTAGTTTTGTTGTTTTTTTGTTGCAATGTGAGCAGTCAGGGTTTGGGTGTTTGTTGAGCAATGCGTGCAAAAGTCACAAAACGCATATTGCTAACAGTATTGTGGTCGATGTTTTTGTGATCGAGATCGGTTAAATATATATCAAAGTGGGTATCTGTGGGTGAAGTTGATTTGGATCAATTTTTAGTGCTGCTTAATCTGTCAGGATGCACGCAAATGTAAGGATATTGATAAATAACGCGCTATATCGTGTTGTAAATTATGGAGTATTATAATGAGAAAAAGTATCGTTTCAGGTCTAGTTGCTACAGCGCTTTTAACTGCAGGCTTCACATCTTCTGTGTTAGCCCACCAAGCTGGTGACATTATCGTTCGTGCTGGTGCAGTTGTTGTTGCTCCAAATGAGTCTAGTCCAGTTGTTGCTGAAATAGCTGAGTTTGGTGTAAACGATAATACCCAGTTAGGTCTAAACTTTGGTTATATGATCACTGATAACATTGGTATTGAGTTATTAGCAGCAACACCGTTTACTCACGATGTATCGTTAGGCTCACTAGGCAAGATAGCTGAAACTAAGCACCTACCACCAACGTTAGTTGCTCAGTATTACTTTGGCGATGCGAATTCAAAACTACGTCCTTACATTGGCGCTGGTGTTAACTTTACTAACTTCTTTGATAATGAGTTTACTCAAGAAGCTAAAGAATTAGGTTTATCAGAGCTAAGCATGTCTAATTCATGGGGCGTTGCTGCTCAAGTTGGTTTAGATTATAAAATTAACGACAGTTGGTTAGTTAATGCTTCTGTTTGGTATGCAAAGATCAGCACTGACGTTAAGTTTAACTTAGGTGATGCTCCGCAAAATGTTGAAACTGATATCGACCCATGGGTTTACATGGTGAGTGTTGGTTACACGTTCTAATTTGCGTTAAGTTGGACATATCCCACCCATGAAAAAGGAGCCGTTTGGCTCCTTTTTACATTCAAGCTATACATTTTTTGATTTAGCTTTACTTAGATTCTTTCTTAGCTGCGCGTTCTGCTTTTTTCTGCTCTTTGGTTTTCCAATGCCGAGTATTGTAAACAAACTCAGGAAGCCCTTTAGTTAGCCATGCTACTAAACGCCAACGCTTAGTTACATAGGCTTTGCGCTTTCCAGCCTTCATTGCCTTGATGACTTGGCTTGCGACAACATTAGGTGGCGAGAGCCATAAACGATTTTGCTGCATAGCCGCTTTATCTAGCATACCTAACTGGATATCAGTGATGGTGATTGGCAATTTCAAGCGCTGGGCATGCATGCTCAAACCTTCTAGGTAGTTTTGAGCATAGGCTTTTGAGGCATGGTAGGCAACACTTGGGCCACCACGCAGACCAGCAATAGAGTTTATTGCTGCGAGTTGGCCATAACCTTGCTCACGAAATAGCCTAAAGGCCGTATTGCAAATTACCGAGAAGCCTTGCACATTAACTGTGATGATATCTTGTTCAGGTTGCCAAGGCAGTTCAGGATCATAATGGGTAAGACCGGTATTGACCAAAACGAGATGGGCACCACCTAAAGATTGCCAAACGGCATTTAGGCTGGCTATTACAGCTTGCGGGTCGTCAATTTGCAGTGGAAAAACCTGTGCCTTAGTTGGCAATGATTGACTAAACTCGGTAAGCGATTGTGGATCTTGTGCTAATAGCGCCAGTTCAACGCCGTCTTCTGCAAGTTGTTTTGCAATTTCACGGCTAAGTAATGAGCTAGCGCCCACAATTATTGCAGTTGCTTGTGTCATATGGGTATTCGACTTCGAATAGGTAACTTATCATAGAAAGATATGTGTATTAGAACAAGATTAATTGTCGTTTGCTGTGACACGGATTGTGAGAATGGATGATGCGCGTCCATAACCACGTAAGTTAAACCGGTTTACGTATATTTATCTGATTGTTGTAACTCAATATAGTGGTCAAATAACTTGTTACTTACTATTTGATCGTTAACTAATATAAAATTCAAGTTCGGACATATAGACTTCTAGAAGTCTTGATGTATTATTAGGAGCATAAAAATGAAACAGTGGTTTAAACCTTTCTTATCTTTAGCGGTTGTAGCAGGCATTTTAACGGGTTGTGCAACACCTAATGCAGTGGTGGAGATCCATGGTGAGGTTTGGTACAAGGAGCGCATGATGCTACCTGAAGATGCAGTTATTACTGTGCAAGTTCAGGATGTTTCTTTAGCTGATGCACCTGCCGAAGTTATTGCAGAGTTTGAACGTAACGATGTCAGTACACCTGTTCCGTTTCAATTTTTAATTAATAGAGATCAATTTGAACCTGGGCATACCTACAACATAGGTGCGCGCATTACTTATAACGGCGAATTGATGTTTATTAATACCCAAGCTTACCGAATTGATTTGGACTCCATTGAGCCTATGTCAGTTCTAGTGCAGAAGGTGGCGCGCTAACTAAGAGCTAAACTTTAGCAACTCTCGGTGCGTCTCTTTCTGGTTGGTCACTCAAATTAGTAAAGAGGCGCGATATGCCGGTTAAAATTCCTGACAATCTTCCAGCGGCTGGGATCTTAGAGTCTGAGAACATCTTTGTGATGTCAGAAACTCGAGCTGCAAATCAAGATATTCGTCCAATGAAGGTATTAATACTGAATTTAATGCCAAATAAGATTGAAACCGAAACCCAGCTTCTGCGCCTTTTAGGTAACACTCCTTTGCAAGTTGATGTCGACTTACTGCGCATCCACGATAAAGCATCTAAACATGTCTCGATTGATCATATGAACAACTTTTATCGTGATTTTGAGCAAGTGCGCCACAAAAACTACGATGGTTTAATTATTACTGGTGCGCCACTAGGCCAAGTTGAATTTGAAGATGTGTCTTATTGGGATCATATTCGCGAGATTATTGATTGGTCACAGCAACACGTTACTTCGGTGCTGTTCTTGTGTTGGGCAGCGCACGCGGCGCTGTTTCATCTATATGGGTTAAATCGCAAATTACTATCAAGTAAACGTTCAGGGGTATTTAACCACAAACGAACCACTAAACATTATCCGTTACTTCGTGGCTTTGATGATGAATTTTTTGCACCACATTCACGTTTCGCTGAGATGGATGTGGAATTACTGCGAGCTCACCCTGAGCTGCAAGTGTTAACTGAGTCTGATACTGCTGGCGCTTATATGGTGCTGAGCAAAAGTAATCGAAATTTGTTTGTGATGGGGCATCCTGAATATCAAAAGTCGACGTTAAAAGATGAATATTTACGTGATTTAGCCCAAGGGCTTAAGCCTGAGATCCCTGAAAATTATTTTAGTGATAATGACCCTGAAAAGTCACCAATTGCTCGATGGCACAGTCATGGCAGCCTATTAGTCAGTAACTGGTTAAATTATTATGTCTATCAGTTAACACCTTACAACCTTGATGACATGAGCGCTATTACGCCATGGGAGTCGTAAGATTGTGAGACGCTACCATGTTAAATAAATGCCAATAATGAACTTTTAATTATTGGCATTGAGTAATAAATAGGCTTTATTTAGCAAATAGGTTAATGGTAATAATGTCTTCATATAAGCCCGCTCGAGCAAAAGGCATAGGTGAGTTTTCGAAGTATATTGCCATTTTCTGCCCATCTAAAAGACGGTTACTGATACTGAACTCTGCCTCATTGATTAAGCTTACCTGTTGACCAAGAAACAATACCTGATATGGAACTTTGTTTTGTTTATTTTTTAGGTTAACTAAGCTGCCTTTATTTGATGACGACATTGATATATCAACATAACTATTACTTTCGATAAAAAGCGGGAGCTCTTTACGGTTTTTTTGAGTTAAATTACCCAAGTCAATTCTAATCGAGGTACCAGTTGGAGGAAGCCAACTGTCGTTTGTATTGCTTATTTTGGCGCGAACATACGGAGCGACTTGATAATTAAAAGAATAGTTGTTTGTCGCTATGACACTATTAGCATCACTTTTGAGTTCGATATCCAATATGCCTCGATATGCACCTGGATAAAAGGTGCCTCCATGAGGAATGTATGCCCATAAGTTTATTTTCCGCTGCCCTAAAACCGGTAGGATATAATCGCTTCTACCGGTTTGTGTTAGTGGCTGGCGTAACTTATTTTTGAGTTCATATCGATGTTGTGACGTGCTCCCTTTGAGCAATGGCTCTCCTCCCGTTGGTTGTCTAATCACAATCTCTTTTGCGCAAGCAGATAATTGCCTGTCGAGATAAATATTACCTGGGATCCATATGCCTTTTTGGCCCTTGCTTTCTGCTATTGCTGACTGAGTTTTTAACTCAACCTGCCAAACACCGTTACATGAGTCTCGCTCTTTTTGAGACTGTGAATAAGCAAGGCTAGTAAAGCTAAGGTAAGATATCGCCAGCATTAAGATCGTATTATTGAAGCTACATATTTTCATTACAGTTCTCCTTAATACATGAGATATAGAGCGTACCCAGATCGATTAAGTGGCTATTGTTCTGGGTAATCGTAAGTGTCTTGGATTTATATTTTTGACTCGAAATTTTAATCTCATACTTACCTGGTTCGATGCCTTGAATATAAAAACGGCCAGACTTATTGGTAAAAAACGCTAACGTGAAATCCTTACTAGTAATAGTGCCTTGCAAATAGCTAATAGGTTCACCATTACTTGTTTGTAACACGCCTTTTGCAGTGTATGAGCGATTGGAGCCAATCATAAAAACGTGGCCAGTAGCTGCGCCGGGAGATATTGTCAGTCGACTTTCTCCCCAGTCATATCCGATAGGGGCATTAGGTACATTTAAATCAATTGTGTTCGTAATATAAGCTACATCGAGTGGCAATAATGCGCCTATATTCGATGTGCCAGAGGCTTCATATTGCTGGTTTTGATCGACACCTAAAAGAATCTCCTGCTCTGACAGTGATGGATGGAGTTTAGAAATAACAAAAGGCCCTTCTTTCGATCGTCCCCAGCCTATATGTCCATCAACTATGCCTATTGCGGTGTTGCCTCTTATTGATGCTGTGTAACTTGCTTCGTTATTGGTTTTGCTATTGTTATTTCGTTCAACTTCGAGCTCAACTCTAAGGCGATTTGCAGTGTAATCAAATTGAGCGTTCTGGCTATCTCGTCCATCTTCATATTCTAGTTGTGCTCGATAGCCAAGACTGCCGACTCGGTCATTATTGGTTTTACTTGCCTCAAGGCGAGCGTATTGGTTAGCGCTATTGTAGTTAGCGGCAAGGTTTAGCCTGTTTTGAGTATTTGAGCGCCGCCAGTCAATAGTGAAAAAGTACTCTACTTCGTCATTGTCATCGTTGTAAGCCGCGGCATCGTTATAGGTGACCCCTGAGCCTAGAGTCCAATCACCTGAACGCCAATTAATGGTCATTGAGAGGTTACTTTGGGCTGTATCGTGAGTGTCTTTGTAATAGGAGCCCGATATTGTTGTGTCCCATGCATTATTTATTACCCAGACATAGTTGGCTAAATAGCGCTCATAAGAGGTGGGTAAAACTTCAATATCCCAAGGTGATGAAGTAAATGAGTCTGCAAAATCGGCACTTACTCTGAGATTGGGAGTGTTATTAGAGTTGCCGGCAACAGTGCTTTCAAATGTAAATGACACGACACTACCAATACCAGTGTCATCTAAATTACTTAATGAAACACGGCTAGATAGGTTGCCCCAAGAAGTTCCGAGAGTGGCTGTTGCTCCAAGTATTTGTCCATATTGCGCTATCGCGCCATTAACGCCAAGAGTTAGCCATGACGATACACCATATTCGGCAAAACCCATTACGGTCCACGTATCTAAATAATCTACGCCATTTTCGGCATAGATAGATGGGGCTCCAGCGCTTAACCCAAAATTGAGCATATCTTCATTTAGCAGTTTGCTATTATAAAATTGACTGAATACAAAACGTTCAGATTTTCCAGAAAGATAGGTAACATCGACGATGATGTCATTGGCTCCGTTGGTCATTGGAAGGTTGTTAAGATTAAAACGGCCAGCTTCTTGTCTACCACTAAAAATTAGCTGACCATTGACAGTTATTTCAACTTCAGCGCTTTCTTTAAGAATTAATTCTTGATTGTTATTAGGCCCAATAACACGATCGGGTTGTAGTTCTGCATAATTACTTGATACTGAAAGTCCCCCCATACTGATCCCTGACAAATGACCAGCGACATTAGTACCAGAGCCAACATCCCCTATCGAGAGTCTGAAGGGCATATTAGGTTTATCGTAAAAAGCGACCCATTCTCCACGTAAGAAGTTGTTCGTTTCATCTGTGACTTCTATATGGTTTGCTAACGAGAGGTTCACTCCCGTTGCACCGCCAAAGTTCATTTGAGCTAACCAATCAATGCTCGAAAAATGGCTATTGTCCCTTGCTTCCCAATTTTGAGAGTGGTTAAAATTGATACTGTTGAGCCAGCTGAAAGAACCACTTTTTGAGGGAATAAATGAGCTAAATGGATCACTGAAGTCTACGTCATATAAACCAAAAGCTTCGGGCTTAACGCTAAGGTCTAAAGATAAAGTAGATGGATTAAAAGTGATATCTAACCCTTTTTGGGCTAATGCTTTAAGGGAGATCATATCGTTGCTATCTTGGCTTGCCGCTAAAATACTCTGCCAAACTTCATCGGTGATCTTTGGGCCAAGTAAAGATTTTAGTGAGTGGTATGAAACTGAATCAACTACAGTTCCATCTAAGTTGACTGCTATATCACCAAGAACTCTTCCATCAATTTCTAGCGGCAATGACAAGCTCATTGCTTGGGTAGGTAAGGGCAGTAGCAATGTCAGCAGTAAACTGATCCATAAGGGTAAAGCTGGAATACTCGTCACCAGATTTCCTTTATTTCCACCTTTACTTGTCTATCTTGTGGCGATAGCAAAGTGTTCATCGCTATACTTATCGACTCACCTGGGACTAGATATTGTTGACTTAGTAGATGTTGAATATCCTGCCATTTCCAGTGGTAAGTCTGATGTTCACTTGTAACCGTAAAAGATAGCTGCGGTATAATCACCACTCCATTACCATCGTTAGCAAGTTCCATAGCAACTGGTACATTATTTTTGTAAGTGATATTCGCTGACATTAAATTGGTGACATTGTCCGGAGATACAAAGGCTAATGCACCGATTTGGAACAACATCTTGATACTGCTTTGAGCGACATCGTCTTTGATTGGGAGTTGGCTAAATATCACTCTATATGATTGAGAACGAGAAACATCGTCGCCAATGTACTTAACCTTAATCATTTGCGTACTACTCGGTGGAACAAGTACTTGAGGTGGAAAAATAAAAAAATCCTCGGTATCAATCAATTTCTCTGTATTGCTATCTGATACCTGTCTTTGCTTAACAAAGACCTCTAATGGCAATGGTTGATTTGTTGTATTGTTTATTTGAAACGATTGCTCAGTTTTGCTGCCTTGAGCGGAGAAAAAGCTCACCATAGGAAATAGTTCAAAAGCTTGAACCAATGGGGATAACAACGAAATAAATAGAAATATGAATGCTCGCATAAGTCCTCAAACGGGGCCATAAGGCCCCGGAATGATTGAACACCTTGGTTATTTATCTTGGATAAAGTGCAACATACATTGATGTTTTGTATTCGCCGGCCTTTTCCCAACCGTTAATAACAGGTTTAATCGTCAGTGTATTGTTCGCACTTAAATAACCTTCAGTGCTGTTGCTGACGTCCATCCCCACCTCAATTGCATGGCTATTACTTGCATTGTTTTCTGAATCAATTGTTCCTGAAGTTCCATTAAATGAGACTTCAAGGGGAATAACATCGACACCGTTGCTATTTTTAAACGCTTGTGCGCCAACAACTAATGTACCTTTGGCATTATCGTTATTGCACCATGCTTGGAACTTAAACTCACTCGCGGCTTCATAGGGAGTTTTTACATCTAACTCAATGGATTGATCTTGCGTTGAATACATGTAGCAACGCTGCGGGATCTCTCCAGTTAAGTTGACATTAAATTGACTTGCGCCATCTGGATGTTCATCAGGGTTGCTAGACCAGTTATTTGCTGCTGCACCAGCTGAAAAAAGCAAAGCAACCACAACACTACTGATTAACGTTTTCATTTTATTCACCTTAGAGGTTTGGTTTGGACAATTTGAGTGTATCTATAAAGAGGTATGGTTTGTTATCGTCCATAGGGATGGTTAGGCGCTATAAAAAGAACTAATTTGGAACTAGTTTAAGGGAGAGGAAAAGTTGATTGAAAGAATGTTTAGTGGCTAAGCGCGTTGAAAGCAGATGTTTGCTGCCGCTGCACTTTGTGCACTGCTGTTTTCTGACTCCATTAATAAGCTATTTATCTGTGAGCGACTGCGCTTGCCGGTTTTCAGCAATATACTGGAAACATGGCATTTGACGGTGCAGAGGCTTAAATGAAGTTGGTTGGCAATTTCCTTGTTGCTACTGCCATTTAAAAGATGGAAAAAAACTTGCTTCTCTCTACAAGAAAGTAAGTACTTATCACCTAATTGATTTAAAGAATGCTGACTGGTTTCTGATGAATTAACCAAGACTTTTAGTGCTAGTGACATCGCATCTCGACTAAACCATAACTGCTTATTTTCGATTGTGCGTAATGCTCTAATAAGCATTTCTAGTGTGAGTTCAGTGGTAATTAAACCTGAAAAACCTTTTGAAATAATCTCTGCGACATTCGCTTCGTCAATGTGAGTCGCATTAACTAATAGCCATTGCCCACCGCGTTGAATTGGAGGTATGCCATTTACAGCATTAGTGGCAAAAGTCGCGTTATCAAGGATCACAATTGTGTCTGACGTTAATTGGAAAAGGTTTTCGGTATTCTGTTGTTGAATAATTTTTTGAGTGTCAAATCTGCTGGCTAAAATAGCCGCTACAACAGCTTTCCATGTGTCATTGGTTGATACGATATATATACATTGTTCGTTTTGAACGCTCATCTTTCATTCCTTGAATTAACCCTATTTAGGCTAGCGTGCATTAAGTCATGTTGTGATAAATAAATCCTTGACGCTGCTCACCATTATGCTTTTTAGCTACCTTCCTTAGGCTATTTTGCTAACAAAGATTGTAATTGGCTTGCTTGAGCGGGTCTGAATTATTCAAATATTCTTGGCGCAACTTGTTTGTAAATATTAAGTGACAACCCTTACTCATGCTTAGGTATAAAATTGACCAATCAGCACTTGCTTTACGTTCGCGTAAACGTCAGAGTGGTAAATATTGAGCAAGATCACATTTATATTAGCTAGAGAATATTCTCAGAACAGCTCAACAACTAAAGCCTTGTACCCCAATGTTTACGTGGTTTTAGAGCAGTTTAAGTAAAGGTTAACTAGCGTATACACGGAGTAATTATGAGTTCAGTTCAGTTAGATCAAGATATTGTTATTGTTGCAGCCAAGCGTACGCCTATGGGTGGGTTCCAAGGTGCACTATCAAGTGTGGCATCACCAAAACTTGCCGCTACAGCAATCAAAGGTCTGATGCAGCAGAGTGGTTTAGCTGGTGAGCAGGTTGATGAAGTTTTGATGGGTTGTGTGCTTCCCGCAGGTCTTGGTCAAGCGCCAGCGCGTCAAGCAACGCTAGGCGCAGAACTACCATTATCAGTTGGCGCAACCACAGTGAATAAAGTTTGTGGTTCAGGTATGAAAACCGTCATGCTCGCTCATGATTTAATCAAAGCAGGCAGCGCAAATGTTGTCGTTGCTGGTGGTATGGAGAGCATGAGCCAAGCGCCTTATTTACTGGATAAAGCTCGCGGTGGCATGCGTATGGGTCACGGTAAAGTGCTCGATCATATGTTCCTTGATGGCCTTGAAGATGCCTATACTGGTGGCGCTATGGGGACTTTTGCGCAAAACACCGCAGATGACTTTAAGCTTACACGTGAGCAGATGGACAGCTTTGCATTAAACTCACTTGAAAAAGCAAATTCAGCAATTAATTCAGGTGCTTTTAGCGATGAAATTACTCCCGTTACTGTTGCTAATCGTCGCGGCGATGTTGTGGTTGATACCGACGAGCAACCAGGTAATGCTCGCCCGGATAAAATCCCAACACTGCGCCCTGCATTTGCTAAAGACGGCACAATAACAGCGGCAAACTCAAGCTCAATTTCAGATGGTGCTGCAGCATTAATGCTAATGACTCGCAGTCAGGCAAATGAGTTAGGGCTTGATGTATTAGCCACGATTAAAGGCCATAGCACTCATGCTCAAGAACCTTCAATGTTTACCACCGCGCCAGTTGGCGCCATGAGCAAGTTACTCGATAAAGTGAACTGGACTAAAGAAGAAGTGGATCTGTATGAGATCAACGAAGCCTTTGCCATGGTCACTATGTTGGCAATTTCTGAGCTTGGACTCGATGCCGAAAAAGTCAATGTTAACGGCGGCGCTTGCGCCTTAGGTCACCCAATTGGTTGCTCGGGAGCACGTTTATTAGTGACCCTTATTTATGCTCTCAAAGCACGTGGGCTTAAGCGCGGTGTAGCATCACTTTGTATTGGTGGCGGTGAAGCGACAGCGATGGCGATTGAACTGTAAATCGCGCTAAAGCGAGTGTTAGTAAGGCTGATATCAACAATTAGCAGTAACAAACAACAATCACAATCAACAAGACCGGACCCGTTCAGAGCTAAGGCAATTATAGCCACATAATAAAAGGCCAAACGGGTTCATCATTTTGCAAACGTCAGTAACGACATTGCCAAAGTAGGAAGCGATATGACAACTCAAGTGAAGCATTACATCAACGGAGAATGGGTACTGGGCCAAGGCGACAAGCAAATAGCCGTAACCAACCCAGCAAACAACGAAACCATTGCCGTTGTTAATGCAGCAAACGATGCCGAAGTACTCAGCGCCATTGCTAGCGCTAAAACTGCTTTTCAAAGTTGGAAAGAAGTGCCTGTTTCAGAGCGTGCAAGGGTTATGCTTAAGTATCAACACCTGCTGAAAGAGCATCATGACGAAATTGCTACTATTCTTGCGCAAGAAACTGGTAAAACATTTGATGATGCAAAAGGTGATGTTTGGCGTGGTATTGAAGTTGCTGAGCACGCATGCAATATCGCTTCGATGATGATGGGCGAAACCGTTGAAAACGTAGCGCGCTCAATCGATACCTATAGTTACACCCAACCACTTGGTGTATGTGCTGGTATCACTCCATTTAACTTCCCTGCGATGATCCCACTTTGGATGTTCCCACTGGCAATTGCCTGCGGTAATACATTCGTCCTTAAGCCATCAGAGCAAGATCCTATGACCCCCCAGCGCTTGATTGAGCTGTTTGAAGAGGCTGGTGCGCCAAAAGGTGTGGTGCAGCTGGTTCATGGTGATAAAACGGCAGTGGATATCTTACTGACTCATCCTGATATTAAAGCCATCTCATTTGTCGGTTCGGTGAATGTTGGCCAATACATCTACAAAACGGGTACAGATAACCTTAAGCGTGTGCAAGCTTTTGCTGGTGCTAAAAACCACTGCGTGATTATGCCAGATGCAAACAAACAGCAAGTGATTAATAACTTAGTCGGGGCATCGGTAGGCGCGGCAGGTCAGCGCTGTATGGCGCTGTCAGTTGCGGTATTTGTTGGCGCGGCTAAAGAGTGGATCCCAGAGCTTAAAGAAGCGATTGCCAAAGTTAAGCCAGGTCTGTGGGACGATAAAAACGCTGCTTATGGCCCAGTGATTAGCCCTGCAGCTAAACAGCGTGTAGTGAGCCTAATTGCCCAAGGTAAGCAAGAGGGCGCTGATTGCTTACTCGATGGTACTGATTTTACTGTTGAAGGTTATGAGTCAGGTAACTGGGTTGGCCCAACCATGTTCGACAAAGTCACCACTGATATGAGCATCTATAAAGAAGAGATTTTTGGTCCAGTACTTTGCTGCATGAATGCTGAAACCTTAGAAGATGCAATTGCGATTGTGAACGATAGCCCATACGGCAACGGTACCTCAATCTTTACCGCTAGCGGCGCCGCAGCGCGTAAATACCAGCATGAGATTGAAGTGGGTCAGGTGGGTATTAATGTGCCTATTCCTGTGCCATTACCTTTCTTCTCGTTCACTGGTTGGAAAGGCAGTTTCTATGGTGACCAGCATGCTTATGGTAAGCAAGCGGTGCGTTTTTACACTGAAACCAAAACGATTACCGCTCGCTGGTTCGAGTCTGATATTGCTGTAGCGTCTGCGCCAAATATGACGATTGATCTTAAGTAATTGCAAAGTTGCCACTCTTTACGTGTGGCAACTCTGCTTATAATTTTAAATTAAAGCTATAACAAGCAGCTACAGCGAGCGAATACAAAGCTTTGTTAAAAGCTCGCATGTAAAAAGGCTTTATAAAAAGAGCTTAAATAAAAACAGTTAATAACGAATAGAGGTCTGTGCAGCCAGATAAAGGCGCGTAATAAAAAGGCCCTACGCCTAGCAGCAAATACACTGTTAAGGCATTAGACAGAACAAATAGGAGTACCCAGATGGATTTCAACCTCAATGAAGACCAACGTCAATTCGCCGACTTAGCCCAGCAATTTGCCGCTGAAGAGCTGGCACCATTTGCAGCTAAATGGGATGAAGAACATTACTTTCCAAAGGATGTCATTCAAAAAGCCGGTGAGCTTGGTTTTTGCTCGTTATATTCGCCAGAGTCTGAGGGCGGAATGGGGCTGTCTCGTTTAGATTCATCGATTATTTTTGAGCAGCTATCCATGGGCTGTACCGCTACAACCGCGATGTTAACTATCCATAATATGGCAACGTGGATGATCACTAGCTTTGGTTCAGAAGTATTACGCCAAGAGTGGTCAGAGTCATTAACCACAGGTGAAAAGCTTGCCTCATATTGCTTAACTGAACCTGGCGCGGGTAGTGACGCTGCATCACTGCAAACTAAAGCGGTACGTGACGGTGATGAGTACGTGATTTCTGGCTCTAAAGTGTTTATTTCAGGTGCGGGCGCAACCGAAATGTTAGTGGTTATGTGCCGCACTGGTGAAGCAGGGCCAAAGGGTATTTCAGCCATTGCAGTACCTGCTGATGCAGAAGGGGTCATTTACGGTAAAGCGGAAGATAAGATGGGCTGGAACGCTCAACCTACTCGTCAAATCACCTTTGAAAATGTTCGTGTGCCGGTGGCATATCTACTGGGTGAAGAAGGTCAAGGTTTTACTTTTGCCATGAAAGGCCTTGATGGTGGCCGCATTAATATCGCGACCTGCTCAATTGGTACTGCGCAAGCTGCACTTGAGCGCGCGACAGAATATATGAATGAGCGCAAGCAATTCGGGAAACCGTTAGCAGCCTTTCAGGCGCTGCAATTTAAACTTGCTGACATGGCAACTGAGCTGGTCGCTGCGCGTCAATTGGTACGTTTAGCAGCATTTAAGTTAGATGTTCAAGACCCTGAAGCGACCGCCTATTGCGCTATGGCTAAACGCTTTGCTACCGATATTGGTTTTAAGGTCTGTGATCAAGCCCTGCAGATCCACGGCGGTTACGGCTACATTCGTGAATACCCATTAGAGCGCCATATGCGTGATGTACGAGTGCACCAAATTTTAGAGGGAACTAACGAAATCATGCGCTTAATTATTTCGCGTCGTTTGTTAGATGAAAACGCAGGCGCGATTTTATAAGGCTTAATTTAAGCGATTAGCGTAAATGCAAAGTATGCGGCTAGGTTATATCGCTAGCCGACTAAGTAGATTTCAGTTTTGTATAGGGAGTTAGCATGTCAAACCAACAACAGTCTTTATTAATCGAGCGCATCGTCGGCAATACCGCGGTGATCAGCATGAATAACCCGCCAGCCAATACTTGGACGGCCGAAAGCTTACAGGAGCTAAAACATAAAGTTTTAGCGCTGAATGAAAATAAAGATGTTTACGCTTTAGTGATCACTGGTGAAGGGAATAAGTTTTTTTCAGCTGGCGCAGATTTAAAGCTGTTTGCCGATGGCGATAAGCAAAACGCAGCCGAAATGGCACGCTATTTTGGCGAAGCGTTTGAAACCTTAAGTGCATTCCGTGGTGTTTCAATTGCGGCAATCAATGGTTATGCCATGGGCGGCGGTCTTGAAGTGGCATTAGCTTGTGATTTACGTATTTGTGAGGAGCAAGCACAGCTGGCACTACCTGAGGCAACCGTTGGCTTACTGCCTTGTGCGGGCGGCACTCAAAACCTAACTGCATTAGTCGGCGAAGGTTGGGCAAAACGTATGATTTTATGCGGCGAGCGCATCACTGCAGCAAAAGCAGAGCAAATTGGTCTAGTCGAAGAAGTGGTTGAGCAAGGTAACGCTTTTAATACCGCGATGGATCTTGCTGAGAAAGTGGCAAATCAAAGCCCAAGTAGCGTTAAGGCTTGTAAAACCTTAGTGCAAGCAGGACGCAGTATGCCGCGTTCACAAGCCTTGCCATTAGAGCGCGAACTGTTTGTTGAGCTGTTTGATACTGAAGATCAAGCCGAAGGGGTTAATGCTTTTTTGAACAAGCGCAAAGCTAACTGGAAGAATGGCTAATGAGTGAGCTAAATACGCAAACAAGCAATACGCAAACAAGTAATGAGCAAGTGCTGTTTAGTACGCTAATTACAGATTCAGGTATGCAAGTCGGTGTTGCCACATTAAACATCGAAAAGGCACTGAATGCGCTAAATCTTAACATGGTGCAGGCATTAACAGAGCAGTTAACGGTTTGGCAAAGTGATAGCAATATCGCAGCGATTATACTTGATGGCGCTGGAGAAAAAGCCTTTTGTGCAGGCGGCGATGTGCGGGCAATTCATCAAGCATCTGTAGCCACTCCGGGTGAAGTTACTCAGTCAGCAACTGAGTTTTTTAGCCAAGAGTATCAGCTAGATTATTTGCTACATACATTTGGCAAGCCTGTCATTGTTTGGGGCGACGGTATTGTGATGGGCGGCGGTTTAGGCTTAATGATTGGTGCAAGTCATCGCATTGTTACCGAGCGCTCACGCATTGCTATGCCTGAAGTGACTATCGGTTTGTATCCTGATGTTGGTGGTAGTTATTTCTTAAATCGTATGCCTGGTAAAAGCGGTCTGTTCTTAGGCATGACGGCTTACAACATGTCGGGCAGTGATGCCTTATATGTGGGCATAGGTAATCACTATCTTAATGCTGATGATAAGTCAGCTTTGTTCAAGCAACTGACATTATTGCCTTGGGGCGCTAGCCAAAATGCAAACCATCAACTGCTTAGTGACATGTTAAGTACCATGAGTGCGGCATGTGCGACTCTAGCTTCTGACAGCGTACTTGAGCAAAATCAACCATTAATAGATGAGTTGATGACTGGTTCACTCAATGAGGTGTTAGTCAATGTCAGTCAAATTGAGCCAAGCACGTTAGAAGCCAAGCCTTGGTTAGCTAAAGCGTTAAAGACCATGCAAGCTGGCAGTCCGGTTAGCTTGAACTTAGTGTATTTACAATCACACCTAAGCCGTGAACTTAGTCTTGCAGAGTGCTTTAAATTAGAACTTGGTTTAAGCGTTAACTGCTGCGCTAAAGCTGATTTTACTGAGGGCGTGCGCGCCTTACTTATCGACAAAGACCGCAACCCTAAGTGGCAATTTAGCGATGTCGCATCAATTCCTGAAGGCTTTGCGCAATCGTTAATGCAATCGCCTTGGGCTGATGATGCACATCCACTAAAGGATTTGCACTAAGTGATTTACTGGTGGGCTTTAAACTCACCAATAACAGTAAAGCGCTGCGGTGAGTGGTATTGGCCGCGATTAGAGAACTAAGTAGGGTTCAAACACTCACAAACGACAACCGGAGTGAAACATGAGTACAGTTGCATTTATTGGTTTAGGAAATATGGGCGGGCCGATGGCGGTAAACCTGATTAAAGCGGGTTTTACCGTAAAGGTATTTGATTTAGTACCTGCAGCAATGCAGTCATTGGCGGAGCAAGGCGCACTGACGGCAACAAGTGCCTGCGGCGCTGCGGCAGGGGCTGACATAGTGGTGACTATGTTGCCAGCGGGTAAGCATGTGCGCGGCCTGTATGTCACAGATGACAGTAGTAAAGGCTTAATCGATGTAGTTGCACCGGGCACCTTGTTAATTGATTGCTCAACGATTGATGCCGATAGTGCCCGTTTTGTAGCAAAGCATGCCGCCGATAAAGGCCTAGAGTTTATTGATGCGCCAGTATCGGGCGGTACTGCTGGCGCTGCTGCTGGAACGTTAACTTTTATTTGTGGTGGTAGTGATAACGCATTTGAACAAGCTCAAGGCGCACTTAATGCCATGGGAGGCAATATCTTCCATGCTGGTGGTCCGGGTGCTGGGCAAGTCGCTAAAATATGTAATAATATGCTGCTGTCGGTATTAATGGTTGCCACATCTGAGTCATTACAGATGGGTATCGATCACGGGCTCGACCCGAAAGTGCTGTCTGATATTATGAAAGTCAGCAGCGGTGGCAATTGGACGTTAGATAAATATAATCCCTGTCCAGATGTGATGGAGTCAGTGCCTTCATCAAACGATTACCAAGGTGGCTTTATGGTCGACTTGATGGTGAAGGATTTAGGTTTGTCGCAAGAAGCGGCATTATTATCTAACTCGAGTACACCGATGGGCGCGTTGGCGCGTAGTCTTTATGTTAATCATGCTAAGCAAGGTAATGGTAAGCGTGATTTTTCAAGTATTTTTGAGCAATTTGCTAATTCAGAACAGAATAAATAAAGGGTGATCCAATGGATTTAAAAGATAAGGTTGTTGTTATTACTGGCGGTGCTGGTGGGCTAGGTTACGCGATGGCGGAAAATTTAGCAGCTGCAGGGGCTAAGTTAGCACTTATCGACGTTGACCAAGAGAAGTTGGAAAAAGCCTGTGCAAACATTGGTGCAACTACCGAAGTACAAGGTTACGCGGTTGATATTACTGATGAAGAAGATGTATTTGCTACCTTCCAATATATTAAAGAAGATTTTGGTCAGGTGAATGTGTTGGTAAACAACGCAGGTATTTTACGCGATGGTTTATTGCTTAAAGCCAAAGAAGGCCAAGTGTATGACCGTATGTCATTCGATCAATTCCAGTCAGTAATCAATGTTAACTTAACCGGTTCGTTCCTGTGTGGTCGTGAAGCGGCTGCCGCTATGATTGAAACTGGCCAGCAAGGCGTAATTATCAATATTTCGAGTCTTGCTAAAGCCGGTAACATGGGTCAGTCAAACTACGCAGCGTCTAAAGCGGGCGTGGCAGCAATGAGTGTCGGTTGGGCCAAAGAGCTTGCTCGCTATAACATTCGTAGCGCAGCAGTTGCACCGGGCGTAATTGAAACAGAAATGACTGCCGCAATGAAGCCAGAAGCGCTTGAGCGTTTAGAAAAAATGGTACCAGTAGGACGTTTAGGCCAAGCTGAAGAGATTGCTTCGACTGTACGTTTTATCATTGAAAATGACTATGTTAACGGCCGCGTATTTGAAATTGACGGCGGTATTCGCTTGTAAGCTTTAACACAGTTGTATTGTTAAAAACGGGCAATCGCCCGTTTTTTTATGGCTGATAGCCAGAGTTTGAATATCGACCAAGCTATGGGTCATAATAGTATGATTGTTAAAGGAGTATGGAAGCGAAATGGATAAGCTTGAAAGAGCGACAAAAATAATGATGTTGGTTGTGGGCTGTGTCGGTCTGGTAGTGATCTATTTCGGTTTTTTCTATCTAATGTTTACAGGCAGAAGTACTGCGGCAATTCCTTGGTATATTTTACTTTCGCCTTGGGTTTGCATCTACTTTGGCCTAAGTCGACATAAGCAGATTGGTGTGATCCATTGGTTTGTTAATAAGTGGCGCCGTAAGCCTTAGTCGTGATAATCGTGATAATACTGCCAACAAAATAACACCGCTTTTTAGGGTTGAACCTTAGGTAAAGAATGAGACTGATAATAACGACATTGCTGGCTTTGATTAGCCAGTTTCTGCTAACAGGCTGTGACAATGCTGCTAAAGTGACAGATCTTGAACCTGCAACACCACAGGTTGCTGGTGCTTATGTGGCAGAGTATGGCAGTTGGGCTTCACCTGTGACGCCTGAAGATGTTTATGATCTAGCGGATGATATCAGCGATGTTCGTGCTACAACTCAAGGTATTTATTTTGTCCAAAGTAATGCCAATAACGAGGGCAAGAAAGGCGTATATCGGTTTGATATTGACGGTGGTGTAACCAAAGTTGTGTCATCAAACTTTAATATTCGTAGTCGCGTGCACGAATATGGCGGCGCCCCTTACGCTGCAATCGGCAATAGTTTGTTTGCCACCAAATTCTCAGATCAAATTCTTTATCGTATTGCGCCTAACCAAGCGCCATTTGCGCTAACGCCCAATGGAACTCGCCATGCTGGTTGTATCTCTAACCCTAAAGCGTCGCGACTTATTTGTGTACGCGAAGATCATCGCGGTAAAGGTGAACCCGTTCATAGCCTAGTAGGCATAAACTTAAGTTATGCCGATGAAGGGGAAACCTTAGCTAGCGGCGCCGACTTTTATAGTATGCCGGTGTTGTCACCCGATCAGAGTCAGCTTGCTTGGATTGCATGGAACCATCCAAATATGCCGTGGGATCAAACAGAACTTTGGCTGGCAGATCTTGATGCTAAAGGCGTTATCCAAAATCCACGTAAGATAGAAACTCAACAAAAAGGCTCAATCACTCAACCATTATTTAGCCCTACAGGACAGCTTTACTTTATTGCGGACTTTAATAATTGGTGGAATATCTACCGCCTCGATCCGCAATTAATCCCTGAAATTGTGCTGGAAAAGCAAGCTGACTTTGCAGACGCTGACTGGCAAGTCGGCAAATATAATTATGCTTTTGAAAATGAGCATAGAATGGTCGCCAGTTATAATCACGATGGCTTAGCACAGCTAATACGCATTGATACTCATAGTGGCGTGACCGAACCTATTGCGGTTGATTTTGCTGAAATAAATTATGTCACTCAAAATGGTAACGATGTGCTGTTTGTGGGAGCCAAAGAAACGCCAGAAAAGGGCATTTATAAAATCCAAGGCCGCGCAGCCCAGTTAATTTATGCGCCAAACCTGTCGGTAATGGATCCTAATTTTATTTCTCGCCCTCAAAGCTTAAGCTACCGAACCGGTAATGATGAGACTGCTCATGGTTATCTTTATCCACCTAAGAACCCTAATTATACTGGCCCAACTAATAAAGAGCCGCCATTAGTGCTGATGATGCATCCAGGGCCTACCGCAAAAGCGAGTCGGGCCTTTAGGCGGGATATTCAGTATTGGACTAGCCGTGGTTTTGCCGTCTTTGATGTCAATTATCGTGGCAGTACCGGTTTTGGCCGAGACTACCGTAATAGCTTATATGGTAATTGGGGCAAGTCTGATGTTGAAGATGCCGTACGTGCTGCAGGTTTTCTTGTAAACCGCGGCGATGTTGATGGCCGACAATTGGCGATTAGAGGTAATCGTGCTGGTGGCTTTACTGCATTATCAGCCGTTGCGAATTACAGTACGTTTGGCGCTGGCGTGAGTTACTCAGGGATCAGCGATATGGAAGAGTTTAAACGTCACTCCCATAAATTTGAATCGCACTATTTATTACGTTTGCTCGGTAGTGTTGAAAACTACCGCGAACGTTCAGCAATGGCCAACTTAAAAGGGGTTAATGAGCCATTGTTATTAATTCAAGGGGTCAATGATTCACTGATCCCAGCAGAGCAGTCATTGATCATTTATGAAGCGGTCAAACGAAAAGGAGTGCCAGTAACCTACCTAGCCTTTAGCGATGACGCGGCTAATCGTGTGTCACCTGAAAGCAAAAAACAGGCGCTTGAAGCTGAGCTGTCGTTTTATGGGCAAATATTTGGCTTTACGCCTGCTGGTAGTCTGCCAGCTTTAGCGATTGAAAATATAGAGCACTTACGCAGGCGTTAAGCTTGCACCAGCTGTATAATGCTTGGGATCAGCACTTTTTACATGCGTGTTTGCTAAGGCCAGTTAAAATCGCGCAATCAGGTTGATTGCCGCCTTGGCAGCCGTGGATTAACGTCGCTAATTGTGCTTTTAGCTCTGTTAACTGGCTAATGCGAGTTTCAATATCCTGTAAATGATGCTCTGCCAAGGCTTTTACATCCGCGGCATTACGAGCGGTATTATTTTGCAGCTCAAGTAGCGCCTTACTATCATCTAAAGTAAATCCTAAGGCGCGGCAATGTTGAATAAACTCTAATGATTCAACCGACTTTTGATTGTATTCACGATAACCATTATCACCACGTTGGCCGACCACTAAACCAATATCATGGTAGTAACGAATACTCTTAACTGACAGCCCTGTTAGTTTAGCCACTTCGCCAATCTTCATCACACTTTCCTCAAACAATTCTAATTACAGTTTGACTCTCCCCTTATGGGAGACATTAGCATAAATCTATCTTATACCAGGTTAAAGCCTTTTATATCTCAACTCGGATGCTTGCTACCTCAAACAACATCAGTTGTAAGCTTCTAGCTGGATATAAAACCCATCATTTAAGGAAAATCTAATGGCTAATTGCAATCTGTATGTACCTAAAATGGGCTGCGCCAGTTGCGTGGCAAAGATTGAGAAAGCATTTGGTCAATCTGCTAAATCGGTATCGGCCACAGTCAATCTTGCCGACAAGTTAGTGTTGGTGTCGGGTAATATTGCTAGCGACACCGCACTTGAGATCATTAAAAGCGTCGGCTTTGATGCTGAATTAGTGATTGACGCTAAAGTCGCTGCTGAGCAAAAAGCAGCGGATGAAGCTAAAGAATATCGGCTGCGAATGATACAAGCGGCGGTTGGTTTGGGCCTTGGCGTGCCTTTAATGCTTTGGGGCTTGCTTGGCGGTGAGATGATGGTCAATAACCAAGCGCAGCAATGGGCGTGGGGCGCTGTTGGTGTGCTGACTCTGCTAGTTATGCTGCTAACGGGCCGCCATTTTTACCAAGGTATGTGGCGCGCAATTAAAGCGAAAAGCGCCAACATGGATACCTTAATTGCCCTCGGCACAAGTGCCGCATGGATATACTCTATGATGGTGGTTGTGGCGCCAAACTGGTTCCCAGCGGATACCCGCCATGTGTATTTTGAAGCCAGCGTAATGATTTTGGGGTTAATTAACTTAGGCCATGGATTAGAGCTGCGCGCCCGCGGTAAAACCAGCGAAGCGGTACAAGCGTTACTCGGCCTGCAAGCAAGCACTGCGATTCGTATTACCGATAATGGTGATGAGCAAGTCTCAATTGAGCAGCTGCAGCTTGGCGACAGATTACGCTTACGTCCGGGGGATAAAGTTGCGCTCGATGGTGAAGTTGAAAGCGGTCAGAGCTTGATTAATGAATCGATGTTAACTGGAGAGCCTATCCCTGTTGCTAAAACGCAAGGTGATAAAGTCAATGCGGGTACAGTTAATGCAAATGGTAGCTTGATTTATAAGGTAACAGCCAAAGCAACCGACACTAAGTTAGCCAAAATCATTGAGTTGGTGCAGCAGGCACAGATTTCAAAAATGCCGATAGGGCGCTTAACCGATAAAATCTCTGCTTACTTTGTACCGGTTGTGGTGATGATTGCGATTATTAGCTCGTTAGTCTGGTATAGCTTTGGTCCACAACCTGCACTATCACACGCATTAGTCGTGCTAACCAGTGTGCTTATTATTGCTTGCCCTTGTGCACTGGGTTTAGCAACGCCGATGTCGATTATGGTGTCGGTTGGCCGCGCAGCGCAGTTAGGCGTGTTAGTGCGTAATGGCGAGGCGCTGCAAACTGCCAGCAAAGTCACTACTGTAGTGCTTGATAAAACCGGCACAGTGACCCAAGGTGCACCAGAGCTGACCGATATTATGATGTTAGGTGACTGGATGTTAGGCGATCAGATGTTAGATGATTCGCTTTTAAACGAGTCTGTATCAGTGAATAAGAACCAATCGGATCAGCATGCGTTGTTGAGAAATGTCGCCTCGTTGGAGCAACACTCAGAGCATCCGCTAGCAAGCGCAATTATCAGTAAAGCCAAAGCAGATGGCCTAGTATTGGTTGAGCCGGAGCACTTTACTAATTACCAAGGCAAGGGCATTAGCGGCCAAGTTAATGATCAGCAATACAGCGTAGGTAATGTCAGCTTAATGCAGCAATTGCAAATCACAGCAGCGGAAAATTGTGAGCTGCTAAGTAAGGAGTTTGCAGGCCAAGCCAAAACGCCAATATTTGTCGCAGTCGATAAGCAGTTGGTAGCAATAATGGCGATTGCAGATCCTATTAAAACCGATGCGCTAGAGGCGATTAGCGCCATGAAGGCCAAGGGTTTAAAAGTGGTGATGCTCACTGGTGATAACCAAATTACCGCTAATGCTGTGGCGCAAAAAGTGGGCATCGAGACAGTTATTGCCAATGTATTACCAGAACAAAAGCAAGCTAAAGTGCTTGAGTTACAACAAGCTGGTGAAGTGGTGGCTATGGTGGGCGATGGTATTAATGATGCGCCAGCGCTAGTGAGTGCTGATGTCGGCTTTGCTATGGGCTCAGGAACAGATATAGCCATTGAAAGCGCCGACTTTACCTTGTTATCAAGTCGGCTGATGGTGATAAATGACAGCCTAGCACTAGCAAAAGCCAGCATGAGTAACATCAAGCAAAACCTATTTGGTGCGTTTATCTACAATAGTTTAGGGATCCCGGTAGCGGCAGGCTTATTGTTCCCATTTACAGGGATGCTTTTAAGCCCAGTTGTTGCGGGCGCAGCGATGGCGTTATCGTCACTTACCGTGGTGAGTAACGCGAATAGACTTCGCAGAATTAAACTGAATTAGCTAGTAGATCTAGGCCTAAGCAAGCGATAACTGCTAGCTGAGTATGCTAATAGTGATTTAAGCCGTTAGCATGCTCAGGATAATTCACTAAAATGTCATTTAAGTCCCCCATTGGCAGTTGATAAATTAGGCTAAAATGCTATAGTATCGCGCTTAATTTTACGGGCTTGATGCTAAGCAGCGTCAACCTTCGACCAGTAGGTCGGTGTCGAGTCAATCTTGCTACCGAGTTACTGGTTTTTGTTTTATCTATGATGACGTTAATCATATAACCAAAAGCGGAATTGTCACTTTGATTACTACAGCTAATATCACCATGCAGTTTGGCGCTAAGCCACTGTTTGAAAACATCTCAATTAAGTTTGGCGGCGGAAACAGATACGGTCTGATCGGTGCCAACGGTTGTGGTAAATCAACCTTCATGAAAATCCTTGCTGGTGATTTAGAGCCTACTGCCGGTAACGTTTCATTAGACGTAAACGAGCGTTTAGGTAAGTTGAGCCAGAACCAATTTGGTTACGAAGAATACAGTGTTGTAGATACTGTAATTATGGGCCACGCTGAGCTTTGGAAAGTAAAGCAAGAACGTGACCGTATCTACTCATTACCAGAAATGTCTGAAGAAGACGGTATTAAGGTTGCTGATCTTGAAATGGAATTCGCTGAGATGGACGGTTATACCGCTGAATCTCGCGCTGGCGAATTACTAATGGGCGTAGGTATCGGTGTTGAGCAGCACTTTGGCCTAATGAGTGAAATCGCACCTGGCTTTAAGCTGCGTGTTCTTTTGGCTCAGGCATTGTTCTCAGATCCAGACGTACTGTTGCTTGACGAACCAACCAACAACTTGGACATCGACACCATTCGTTGGTTACAAGAGATGCTGAACCAACGTAACAGCACCATGATTATCATCTCGCACGATAGATATTTCTTGAACTCTGTTTGTACTCACATGGCTGACTTGGATTACGGTGAACTACGAGTATTCCCAGGTAACTACGATGAGTACATGATGGCAGCACAGCAAGCGCGTGAGCGTTTAATGTCTGACAACGCTAAGAAGAAAGCACAAATTGCTGAGCTTCAAGGCTTCGTTGCACGTTTCTCTGCTAACGCTTCTAAAGCTAAGCAAGCAACGTCACGTGCTAAGCTAATCGACAAGATCAAGCTTGATGAAGTTAAAGCATCTAGCCGTGTTAACCCATTCATCCGTTTCGAACAAGAAAAGAAATTGTTCCGTAACGCGTTAGTGGTAGAAGATTTAGCAAAAGGTTTTGATCACAACCTATTTAAAGATCTGAACATCATTGCTGAAGTTGGTGAGCGTATTGCAATTTTGGGTGATAACGGTGTGGGTAAAACGACACTGCTACGTACCCTAGTACACGATATCCCACAAGACAGCGGTACTATTCAATGGTCTGAAAACTCTGCGATTGGTTACTACGCGCAGGATCACGAGTCAGACTTTGCTAACGACATGACATTGTTTGAGTGGATGAGCCAGTGGCGCAAACCAGAAGACGACGATCAATCAGTTCGCGGTTACTTAGGCCGTATGCTGTTTGGTTCTGACGACATTAAGAAGTCAGTAAAAGTACTATCTGGTGGTGAAAAGGGTCGTATGTTGTTTGGTAAGCTCATTATGCAAAAGCCAAACATCCTCTTACTTGATGAACCAACTAACCACATGGATATGGAATCAATCGAGTCATTAAACAACGCACTTGAAATGTACGAAGGTACATTATTGTTCGTCAGTCATGACCGTGCATTCGTATCATCATTAGCGAACCGTATCCTTGAAATCACACCAAACGGCGTGAATGATTTCAAAGGCACTTACGATGAGTTCCTAGCGAGCAAAGGTATCGAAGGTTAATTAACCTTTTGTAAGTAAACTTATATATTAAAAGCCCGAGCAATCGGGCTTTTTTGTGTCTGGAAGTTGGTTAGTCTTGGAATGATGGCTGGTTACATTTTGTGGAGGGGTTACTAAGCAGAATGCATGAACTTGTAGCTTCATGGCTATCAATTGCCTCCAGCGGGGTATGTGCAGACACTACTGAAACACGTTTCAGATTAGACTTCGTCTATCAACTAAAATTGTGGCTATGCCACCTATCAGGCTGCACCTGACCAAAGTCGTGGAATTCCATCCCACACCCGGGCAAGGAGGACTGCTCGTCCTAATCAAGAACATCCTTGTTCAAAAGCCTGCTTGCCGTTCATGGCTCTCGCTCAGAGAGTCCATCGTTATGGACTTCGCCCTTGCATCTACCATGGCGCCCCAAACGAAGTTGTTTCCCTCGTACTTATTCAAAATAGCCTAACGCTTCCGATGGGGAGTGGTGTTTCCCGCAATTTTTTTAGCATTGCCATATTTTAAACCTTCAAATGAAGGCTGGTTACATTATCTTTGTATCCTTACTATTGGACTAGCCCGTTTGAACTTGTTACTAAGTAGCTATAGAACATTAGCATTGGGCGCATGTGCAGGCACTTCCGTGACACGCTGAAAGTTCATCCTTGGAGGTTAGGCCATGACGAATAGCGTCCCAGCTAAAGCGCCAGCTCGGCATGCAGCCTTTCGTTCGATAGTTTGATTATTTCGTTATCTCTTACCAAAACATGGGCGGTCACGGCCGCATCAGCACTTGATAATTGGTGTTGGAGATTTTGCCATCACTTGAGAGTAAACAAGCAAGGTATTGAATTTGTAATTATTCAAGGTTAGCCTGTTTAAGTACATAAAATGAGCTTTTTTTAGAAAAATACACTACTGATGATGGCGTTTATCTTCATTCCCGATGCCTGAAGGTTTAGCTTTAGCGCTAATACGTGTTTTGAATCCTATACTAAATGAGTATCTAAGTTTCCTTAGGAGATCTGATGGTATCCAAATCGAAAATGTCATCATCAATGATTCTGAACCCCTTTTGTATAACTTTAAACAAGACTTGGAAAAGCGCTGTGGGTAGCAATGGAAATATGGATGCGTTTGTATTTAATAATGATAGTTGTAAGTATCAAGTTGTAAACTTCTTCGATTGCAGTGATGTTATTGAGGAGTTCGAGACTTTAGAGAGCTTGTTTGAGTTTATTTTACGTGAGCAGGGAGTTGAAATATCAGCCTAACAAAAGCTTCAAACCGACAAACAACGCGTGGCACTTTTGGTTTGCATTGAATTCAGTGTTTAAGGTGCAGTGCAGTGGGTTGCTTTGTGCGTTGTCTGCGGTTTAAATTGGCTTTCAAATTTAGATGCTCGCTTATCAATTTGAATCAATAAAAGGATTTAGTGAATGAAGATTGTTTTACCTATAATCGCTAGTTTTCTATTTGCAGGGACTTCAATTGCAGGTAATGACTTTTCAGCGATAGATAAGTACGTAAATGCTGTAAAAAAAGAAGTAGGCTTACCGTCAGGAACTGCAGTAGCGATTGTAAAAGAGGGGAAGATTGTTTACGAAGGGTATTTCGGTTACTCCAATATAAATTCAAAGAAAAAAGTAAATGATAAAACAGCCTTTTATCTTGCATCAATTACTAAACCCATTTTTGCTTTATCAATGCTATTAATGGAGGAAAATGGCGATATTAAAGATAATACTTCCATGGCTGAGATGTTTCCTGCTTTAGAGTTTCCTTATATTCATGAGGATAAGATTCAAGTTAAACATCTCGTTTCTCATACCCATGCTCTTGCCAATATCCCCTTAGTAGACACGCTTGCATTTACGGGGCAACATAATAAATTACAGCGCCAAAAGTTAACCTCTGCATCTAAAAATAATCCTGCTAATCAGTTAGGACACTACCAATATGGCAATGAAGGTTACAACATATTAAGTGTATGGGTTGAAGATAAATTCAAGCAAGATTGGCAGCAAACGCTTGAACAATTGGTTTATCAACCTTTATCAATGAATCATACGTCATCATACGTTAGCGATGCTGGGATTAAAGGTTTTGACGTTGCACGCCCTTATCATTTATATGCTGCTAACCCAAACGAAGTTATGCACTTTGAAAAGAGCGATTCTACTTTGCAGGCTGCCGGTGGCACTTTCTCATCCGCAAGGGATATGGCAAAGTTTTTGATTGCCCAATTGAACGAAGGACAGGTTGACGGAAAACAAGTATTTCCTGCTAAAGTTATTGAAAAGTCTCATCATAAGTTAGCTACTAATGACTTAAAATATAGGGATTTTGTTCGTAAGGGATATGCTTGGGGGTGGTACATTGGACCATATAAAGGTGAGAAAACATACCATCACTTTGGAGGGATTGCTGGTTCGCATACGCATGCTTCTTTTATGTTAGAGCATAATATTGGACTGGTAGTACTTAACAATGAAGAAACCGTAGCAGGGTCTTTGACAGCAGGTATTGCTGATATTGTTTATAGCATTTTATTAGGTAAGGGAGATGTAAATAAAATTACAGACTCTCGAATTAAAGCGATGAAAGAGCGCTGGCTAGAAATACAAGCAGATATTAAAGAAACCAATGAAACACATGAAAAAAGAAACGCATCAAGAACAATGGTTTTAACACGAGAAAAATCAGAATACGCTGGGGTGTTTCATAATCCATTGTGGGGGAATCTAGAAGTAGAGTTACTAGAGAATAATGATCTCAAATTTAGTTTAGGTGAATTAAATGCAGTTGCAACGGCAGCAAAGCGAAAAGACGAATTGAGAATCCAATTTCCAATTGGTAGTGGAAGAATAGCAGCTTATAAAATTGTTGAGGATAAGGTAGTTTCAATCGATATCTATGGAATTAATCCTTTGGCTGTAGAAACATTTACACGCTTATAGTGTTGAAAAGAGCCAACTAACAAATATGGATAGGCCACGCGCAGCCGCGTCCTTATCCCGATCGAAAGATAAAGTGGTCGGAGGCAATTAGTAAATTGAGATGCTTTTTTCTATTCTAAGCCACTTGAAATAGACCTGATACATTAGTATTTTTTGTCCAAAAATGAGTTTTAGTCATCCGAGAGAACTAATTGGGAGAGATGATGATTCAGATGTCGCTGCGGCTGTGGGCTTCGGTTTCATGGATGAAACCGTAGAGCGGCCATGGATGGCTTTATAGCGTCCCACAGAAGTAGTTGCATTTGAGCGACTAACTACTCAAGTTGTTTTCTTAATTAAAGATAGGACAGCCATAACTTCCAATGTTAAAAGTTGTGCTGTTCTAACTTGGTGTAGATACGGTTGAGACCGTTGAAAACATGGTGAGAGATAACGAAGTTATTAAGCTCTCGAACGAGAGACAGGGTGTCGAATTGGCTTCTAAATAGGGATGTTGTTTGTTTTCGTTGATCTCACATGGCCAATTCTGTTCCATACAGAATTTGGCATTTCCTTCATCCTTGAGGTCCGATGTGCTTGCAGCGAGTCTTAGAAGTGTCTGCACATGTGCTGGCCGCAGGCTATTGGAACCACTTTTGCCAGATGCCACTCTTAGCCAAAATATATCGAGTCTTTGGGGGCTTTGTTAGCAAACGAAGTTTGATTTCAATGTGAGGGCTAGTCGAGTTGCAAGCCCCAACTTACTTATGTCCAATAACGAATTAGCGCTTTAGTTATTACTGAAACTAATAAATCTGTACTTACTATTTTGTTTGGAGATGAACAAGAGATTAAACGGATCCCTTGAAGTCACTATACTTACCTATTTTTGATAAATTATTTTAATTATTATCATTAAAATTGATAATTTTTAGTTCTTGTTGGCAGTACCTATAATCTCTCCATCGAAATGAATAACCCGTTACAAAGTTAACAGTGGAGCAAGATTATGAAGATGAGTCATGTAGGTATTATGGTTGGCGATATGGACAAAGCAGTTGAGTTTTACACTAAAGCTCTGGGCTTAAAGCTGGTTATGGAGAATACCAAAGTTGTTGAAGAGCGTGAGACTGCGATTGGTAGAATGTGTATCGCGGTATTCGGTGAAGGCTTCAAAGGCTTTAATATTGCCCACCTAGTGACAACTGACGGCATTGGTGTTGAATTGTTTGAAATGGTTGATCGTCAAGAGCGTCACGAAGTGGACTTCTCTCGCATTGGTATATTCCATTTTTCGCTGCAAACTAATGACTTTGCGGGGGCAATTAAGCGTACTGAAGAGTTTGGCGGTAAGGTTAGAATGGATATCATGCGCTATCACCCTGAAGATGATAGTAAGCAAGCGAAAATGGTGTATCTAGAAGATCCATTTGGCAATTTATTTGAGCTCTATTCACATACTTACGAAGAAACTTATGCTTCAGATTACGAATAGTTAATTTCTAAGCCGTTAAATGGCTGGTAGTTAAATGAAAAGTAGTTAAATAATAGAGGACTAGCAACTGCTAGTCCTTTTTTGTTATCTACGTCCATCTTAGGTAAACATTAGCTAAGTGTTTAAGCACGAAATAAGTAAGTGTTACTTCTGCTAACAGATAGCTATCTTTACTCATCATGTTTTAGATCAAATTTTTAAAATAAATCAGCTTACTTAAAGTCATTTAATTGTTTAGAGTTTGAGCTTGTCACTCTTATTACATGCTGAAAGTACATGAAAAAATTATTGCTCGTTCCAATTATTGTCCTTGTTACTGCTTGTAGTGCATCAACACATTTACAAACTGTACAACCGGACGTTTCAATTACCATCAACAAATATCAAGAGTTTGTCATTGAGCCGAGTGTGGAGCACACATACTCTACTACCAGTTTTGGCCAGTATCGCTTTAAAGCTGAATCTGAGGGGTATGAGCCTATGTATGGCCTAATGCCGCTCAAATTTAATGGTGGTTATTTAGCGGCTGACATTTTATTTTTTGCTCCGGCGATGTTTTTTAATCTTCGTGAAGTATTCCCTTTCTACGAATTAGATTTAGAAAACAAGGAAATTCGTTATAAGAAAAATGAGTCTGACGAATGGACTGTTTACAAACCAAGCCAAGCTGAAATTGACCGAGCGGTACAATACTTTGGCGATAGTTAATCATTAATGACATTGCTATCCACAACTTACTATCCGTAACAGAAATAGGCTTAGTAGTTACGGTTTACTGCTGGGCCTAGTTGACAAGCTAACCACATTGACTAACAAGACAACGCTTTAACTATTATCTGTTATGTTATTAATTTACGTGATCAAGATCTCGCTAGCGTGATTTGTAGAACGCTTTAGCAGCACATAGTGTAACTAAATTAGATTAATCTCTTTTAATGTTATCTGGCATTTGTATAATCCCGTTCCGGCTAGAGTATCTTGCTCATCGCCACATTAATGCAAGCCGATACATGGACAAGTGACCAACCCACGGAGCTGGACCGGCAAAACTTATGTAAGTTTTAGATACTTTTATTTGTATCAATGGCCGGAAATTCAAATCGTTCGACTACTATCATCTTTAATCGTAAGGAGAAGTAGCCTCACGTCAAATGTCGCTTTTCGAAGTACCTCTGCGCCAAGACCCAAATAAAGTACTAGCAACTTACCTTTTTAGCTCTATTAGGGATAAATGATGTCGTTGTTTATTAGCTTTCTAGGAATTGGTTTTTTAATTCTGTGCGGATGGTTTTTTTCGGAAAATCGAAATGCCATTAACTGGCGCACTGTTGCGGGAGCATTTGCTCTACAAGCCGCATTAGCAGCATTAGTTTTATATGTGCCTATGGGGCAAAATATTCTAGGTGCTGTGAGCCAAGGGGTTGCCTCAGTATTAAGCTTTGCTGATGAGGGAATTAAGTTCCTATTTGGCGATCTAGCTACCAATAGTTTTGTATTTGCTATTCGAGTACTTCCCCTTGTTATCTTCATTAGTGCGCTCATTTCGATGCTCTATTACTTCGGTATTATGCAGTGGGTGATTAAAATTATCGGTGGTGGTTTACAAAAGGTACTTGGGATCAGCCGTGCAGAATCTTTAGTGACTACGGGTAATATCTTTTTAAGCCAAGGTGAATCGCCGCTACTCGTAAAGCCTTTTTTACCAAAAATGACTCGTTCAGAGCTATTTGCGGTAATGACAGGTGGCATGGCATCGGTTGCTGGTAGCGTACTGGGTGGCTATGCCGGCTTAGGGGTAGAGTTAAAGTACCTGATTGCTGCAAGCTTTATGGCAGCGCCTGGTAGCTTGATGATGGCTAAGCTGCTAGTGCCGGAGACCTGTAACATTACACATCAGCAAGAAGTTGATATGAGTAAAAGTGAACACGGTAATGTGATTGATGCGCTTGCTTCTGGTGCAATGAATGGTATGCGAGTAGCGGTGGCTATCGGTACTATGTTACTTGCGTTTATCAGCGTGATAGCCATGTTTAATGCAGGCCTTGAACTTGCTGGCAGCTGGTTTAACTATGAAGGCGTGACAATGCAAAGCCTGCTTGGTTATCTGTTTGCGCCAGTGGCATTTTTGATTGGTGTACCTGTAAGTGAGATGATGCTTGCTGGTAGCTTTATTGGCCAAAAGATAGTGCTAAACGAATTTGTTGCTTTTATGGATTTTGCTAATGTTAAAGAGCAATTGTCGACCCATTCTCAAGTCATTATTACGTTTGCTTTATGTGGTTTTGCTAATATTGGTTCTATTGCTATTCAGCTAGGCAGTATTGGAGTGATGGCACCTGAGCGTCGTCCTGAAGTGGCAAATCTTGGTCTTAAAGCTGTACTTGCCGCAACGCTCGCCAATTTAATGAGTGCGGTATTAGCTGGTATTTTTATTAGCTTATAACTCGCTAAGGCGTAGTTGGAAAATCGAAAAGAGCAGCCTAGCTGCTCTTTTTGTTAAGTTGGATACTATTTGATGGCAAGTTGAGGGCTATTTGCCAGTTCAGGACTCTTCGAGAAGGAGAGACTTTGTAAGTTGAAGAGTCTTTGTAAGCTGAGGGCTCTTTGCAACTTAATAAACAATCTTGTGGAACCAAGAAGGCTAATGCTGATGAGATTGTTGTTGATACTTTTTAATCACATCTTCAGCAACGGTTTGGCCCCATTGCTGGCCTGCCATCATCGACTCTTGCATGATCTGAGGTTGAACTTTGATAAGTTTTTTCCCTGCAGGAGTGTCATAGAATGCATTTAATGCAAGCACTTCTTCCTCAGTGAGATACTTTTGATAGATAGGCACTGTCAGTTCAACTAGAGCTTCTGAGTCAAACTCTGCCATATAATCACTCCAAAATGATTCAGGAGCATTAGGAACCATGTTTTTTAAGGCGGGTAACATTTGATTCATGGCTTGAACACCCAGTTCGCCTGCACCAGTTTTATTCATAAGTAACTTTACACTTTCCGCAGAGGCTTGTTCGGCAAAGGTCGATGAAGAAAAAGTTAATACGGCGAAAAGAGGTAGTAATGCAAGTTTCATTGCTGCGTCCTGCTGGTTATTAGTTAGAAGGCTAAACTCAGTTTTGCCAGCTGCAATCATTTTTGTGTTTTTAGTAAATGCTGACTTCATTGATAACTGGGTTTACTCAAGTCACTCTACTATGAAACTACAGTGAGGAATAGCCAAGGCTTAAGCAAATTCAATATCTCGTATATGTGGGTTATCAATACAAACATGCATATGGGAAATATTATCTAGCTCAACTAAGTGGCGAGCTTGTTCTAGAGAACCTTGCTGAGGGGGAGTTTCTGAAATCAGTTTTATACAGTGCTGCTTCAATGTATTTCGGCATGTATCAACCGCGATGCCGCTAATTATTTCACCGCTTTTTAAAGTGAGTTTAATAGGAAAGCGGTATAAGCATACCAACTCTATATAGTCATACTGATTGCAGGTCATCATATTTACAACTTTAACGTTCGATATTGGTTTTAGATTATAGTGTTGTCCAATAGATAGCAAAAAGGCCTGTCATAGACAGGCCTTCATTTGAGATATTCTACTTAATCAGTTAGCTAACTTATATTTAAACTCACTAGCAATTAAGTTGGAATACCATCAGTATTAGAAGTAGTAACTAACGCTGATGTTAAATAGCGAGTGGAAGTCATCATCTTGGTTTTCGATACCTAAGCCTGATTGACCACCAATCCATACTGCGTTTTTACCATAAATGTGGTCAACGAAGATGAAGAAGTCAGAAACTGCAATGCTCATACCTGTAGTGTTAATGACAGAGTCATTAAGGTTTGCGTTAACATCAGTATCTGGAGTTAGGTGGCTGTAATCGTTGTAAACTGTCACAGTACCCCAGTCATAACCGATAGATTTCGCGATGTTTGCAGCAAAAATTTGACCTTTTGCAGCAACCTCATAAGCGCCTTCACCCATCTTCATTGCATATAGGCCGTCCTTGCCTTTGCTATCAAACTGGTCATAGTCGTAATCAACCATTTGCAGTTGTAATTGGTAGCCGCTGTACTGTGCATCTAAATGTACTGCATAAGCGGTAGATGTGCCGTTGTCATCATGAAGTGAGTCATAAATTTGACCGTATTCTAGAGATGCACCAAGCTGTACTGTTAACTTATCAAAGTCTAAAACGTAAGATTGACGAATGTTGAAAGTGTTAGTTTCTTCGTTGTTGTATTTTGTGCCATTTACTTCACCAGAGAATGTATCTGCAGCATAGCTACGAGTATCTTCTGCAGAGTATTCGCTGTTTTTAAAGAATGCGATTTCAGATGTCCAAGCGCCAGAGTTATAAATGGCTTTAGCACCTAGATCGTAGTCATCTTCAAAGCCCATGTAGTAGTTGATACTTTCCCACCAGTTGTGAGAAATAAAGCTCTTGTTACCAAAAGGCTTACCAACGATACCACCTTGGAATTGCCAATCTTCAACACCATTGTATGCAGCATAAGCGTATTTAACGAAATGGTTGCTTGAAGAGTTTTTGAAAATGTACTTCGCGCTAGCAGTCCAGTTTTCACTAATTTGACTATCGATATCTAATTCTAATGCATCAAATGCAAATTCGCCGCCATTTGACTTAGAAGCTTCATTAGCATCATCAACATAGTATTTAACTTTTAATGCACCACCAAGTTCTACAGAAGGCTCAAACTCATCAGCCATTACAAAAGTTGGGGCGGCAAGTAGTGCACCAATTAGAATCGATAACTTTAACTTTTTCACTTTTTATTCTCGCTAAATGAAATCCGACATTGGATTTAGGGCAGGAATAGTATCTATATTTTTTTCGGATGTTGTGACTGAATGCGCAATCACAGCAGCGATAAAGTAGCGTTTGATTAATATTGTGAACTAGGTGATATTTTTGAAGTTAGCTTTTATTATCAATTGGTATCTTTATTAAGCTTTTATTAAAAATAAAAGCGATATTATTTTTAATAAGTGTTGCTTTTAGGTCCCACTATTCAATAAGTCGATAGCCAGTCATTGACCTTAAGCACTGACCTTAAGCACTGACCTTAAGCATTGGCGATTAACCACTTCCTTGGCAAAAAGTAAGAATTGTATTGAGTACAGATTCTGTGCTTGTCGAGGTTTACTGTGGGAAAAAGTTATCGAAGTCTTTATTAAATTAACAGTGTTTTTTTGATGTTTTTAGATGATATTTATCAATATCGTTAACAAGTTTACAGACTGCAAATATAAAAACGACCTACATAAAGTAGGCCGTAAAAGTGCGCGCTATAGCTAATAACTACTTAAAACGATTTTGCAGGTAATCAAACACCGCGCGAATACCAAATGCTTCACCGCCTACAGGGCGACCTGGAAGTTTGCGCACGTTGTATGCCATCACATCAAAGTGGCTCCAGCTAATACCTTTATCGACAAACTCTTCTAAATAAAGTGCTGCAGTAATTGCGCCGCCAAACGGCGTTTTAGCGCAGTTGGCTAGATCTGCAATGTCACTACCTGTTAAGTCAAGGTAGGGTCTGTGTAGTGGCATACGCCAAACTGGGTCGTCCACTTTTAAACCAGATGCAGTAAAGCCAGCAGCAACTTCTTCATCGTTGCTGAAAAAGCCCGGCAGTTCAGTACCGAGTGCAATACGCATGGCGCCAGTTAGGGTTGCAAAATCAATCACAAGTTCTGGTTTATCGTTATTGGCTTCTGCTAATGCATCACACAAGACTAAGCGGCCTTCAGCATCGGTATTGTCAATCTCAACCGTAATACCTTTACGTGTGGTAATAACATCACCCGGTCTAAAGGCGTTGGCTGATACGGCATTTTCAACAGCAGGTACCAGTACGCGTAACCTTACAGGTAAGTTATGCGCCATGATCAGTTGAGCAAGGCCGATAACATGTGCTGCGCCACCCATATCTTTTTTCATTAAGCGCATACCTGAACCTGGTTTTAAATCTAATCCACCAGAATCAAAACAAACACCTTTACCCACTAAAGTCAGTTTAGGTGCAGATTCATCGCCCCAAGTTAGATCAATCAATCGCGGTAAGTTTTCACTGGCGCGGCCAACCATATGAATAGTTGGATAGTTTTGTTCGAGTAGGTCATCACCAATAATTTGGGTGATATTTGCGCCAAACTCTGCAGCCATTTCTGTCATGGTGTCACCTAGGTGCTGCGGCATCATGTCAGCTGCAGGCGTGTTGACTAAGTCACGCACTAGCGACACTGAACGGATAAATTTGTTAGCTTCATCAGCCTGTGCTTGAGTTGGCACAATCAGTACTGGCAATTCTTTAGTATTTTCTTTGTAACGGTCAAACTTATATGCGCCCAAACCCCAGCTAAAAGCGGCGGTATTGATTTGTTGCTCTGGTGCGCGCAACTCATATTGGCCTGCTGGCAGTTGGTTGACTAGATCGCCACACAACCAGTATGAATCATCGCTGTTGCTAACAAAAATAACTTGCTCTAATTCGCCGTCAGCATTTGGGATTAAGCTTGCGCCGCTACCACTAAACTTAGTGTTATTTAGCCAGTTATTAACTCGTGGAGCTTGTTGCTCGCGCCATTTTGCATATGCGTCGTTATTAAAAATGAATAATGGGATGCCTGAAGCACCAGAAATAATAAGGTTGCTCATGTAGGGACTCGTATTTGTTATCAATAATGAGAATTGCTTGGCTGATAGAGTATCAGGCCTTGGATTTGGGAGTAAAGCTAGCAGACGTTTATTTTGTTAAGAGGTTAGGGGATGTAATGGGGCAAGTTAGGATGAATAGATTGCGGTCTAAAAACAATTTAGTCGGCGTTAGACTCAAGATTAGCTTTGCTTGCTACGCGCATCATATTGGCTTTGCGTTCTGACATATTGTTAAACGAGCTAGGCAATACATCTACGCCAACCATTTGCCCAAGTTTAACTACTAAAGGGATCGTGATAGGCGCAAAAGGAAGAACCGCAAACATGCCTAAACCTAGGCCTTTTAAAAGGTCAGCAAACTGCTTGTTAGCCTGAGATAACTCATCTTTTGATGCTTGCTTACGGGTGTAGCGTTTGTAAGTGACTAACATGTCTTTAGTCTCTTGCTTTTCTTGAGCAAGCGCATCTTTTAACACCAACATATCGCGCTTTAGGCGCAGCCAAAATCGACGTCTGCCAATACGGATAACGCGGATAGGGGCTTTATGTAGGTAGATGTAGATTTTCATGGCGGCGATTGTGCCACAGTCGACACATTAAACCTAACCTCAAGCGAGTATAAAAAGGTAAAAAAGTGTCAACTGCTTTGTATATCAGCACTTTGCGAGGAACGGGGACATTAGCCCGCGCGTAAACTCAATATCTCGCTTAATACTATTGGCTCAGGATAGCGGCAAAACGCCGGATCTTTTTGATCTATGGCGTAAATTGACATGCGGTCAGCTAATTCGTTGCCTTCAATCCCTACGTGCGCGGCAACGTGCTGAATGTTGAGCTTATTTTTAATTGAGTCATATAACTCATGCGACTGCTGAATGATATCCAAGTTTTTAATATCGCCAGCAACTTTGCGTTTCCAACCTTTGGTTTTCCAGCCATAAGCCCAGTTTGTGATGCAGTTGATTGAGTACTGCGAGTCACTCAAGATCTGCACGCTTAGCCCTTGTTTTAGCGATTTATCTGCAATTAACAGTGCTTGATGCAGTGCATTTAGCTCGGCAGAGTTATTAGTACCGTTAGCGTTATACAGGCCGTAGTAGAGTTCGGTTAATTTAGCGTTTAGATAAACTGCTACACCAGAGCCTGCTTTACCTGGGTTTGGTTCGCAGCCGCCATCGGTAAAAATTGAAACTTCGCAGCGAGTTAAATCGATATCTAAACTGGCTTTAGGCGCTGTTTTAGTCTTGGTTGCAGAGGCAGGCTTTTTAGCTGCGCCATAGTTCGAGCTATAGCTTGGCGCGTTAGCAAAAGCGGCTTTAGCTTCTGCTTCAGTCGGGAATGACTTGTATTTTGCTTGTGGAAATTTATCCACTTGTTTCTTGGTGTAATCCCAGCTGGTAAAAATACCGGTTTCACGCCCGGCCCACACAACATAATACTTTTTAGCCATAAGGCGTAGATCCTAAATTTGGTTAAATAATGGCGTTTTCGCCATTGATATAAAAAGGCGGTAAATTTAAATTACTGAGCTTTTTTGCAGTTAGCTAATAAGTCCACGAAAAACTGAGTGCCTTTACGTTCAGCAAAAGCGATGTTGCGTTCAGGGATGGTTTCTGGCTCATCGTAAGTTGATAGCGCTAGCTCCATACTCGCTTCACGAATAATATGCAGAGTTGGGTAAGGAGCGCGATTGGTATAGTTAGCAGCTGAATCTTGTGGCTCGTCTTCAAAACAATAGTCAGGGTGAAAACTGGCTAACTGATATTCGCCTTCATAACCTTGTTCAATAAGCAGGTCATTAGCGATATCAACCAAATCTAAATACAGATAAAAGCCTTCAAACCCGCGTGGGATGATAAACAGAGTGGTTTCAATATCAGTGTGTTTATCTAAATAGGCACACTCTTCGATAAGGGCTTGCAGTACATTTTGCATGCGAGACTCATCAATCACTGCGTAGCGAATACTGGCACGCTCAACTTCGCGTCTCGCAAATGGGCAAATGTTATACTTCATAATCACTTGCTTAACCCAGTTTTCGGTTTCTGTTGCGTATGGTTGTAATTCGGGTGAGATTACCTGAGTCATGGGAATAGCCTTTGAAGAGTTATGGCCGGATCATAGGCACGATCGACAGTACAAGCAAGAGCGCCATAGTGACATTAAATATCTTTTGTTGTCTTTGGTTCTTTAGTAATCGCTTTAATGCAACGCCAAAGCCTAACCAAACAAATGCGCTCGGCAGTGCGACAAAAAAGAACACCAAAGTAATGGTTAATACTTGTGGTGTGAGAGCTTGGTTCATGGTGGTAAACGTCGCAATTGCACCAATTCCCATAATCCAAGCCTTGGGGTTAACCCACTGGAATGCCGCAGCTTGAATAAAGCTAAGTGGATTTGCAGTGTCTTTACCGTTCATTTTGGCACTGCTGCTAGCAATGAGCCAAGCCAAATACAATAAGTAGGTAATACCAACATATTTAATAATGCTATGTAAAATCGGGTAGGCTTGAAATACAGCGCTTAAGCCTAGGCCAATGGCAAGCACCATGGTCGGAAATCCAATACAAATTCCTAATAAGTGCGGCAGGCTGCGTTTTACCCCAAAGTTCACTCCAGATGACATGAGCATTATATTATTAGGCCCGGGAGTAATGCCTGAAGAAAAGGCGAACAGTGCGATAGTTAAAATCAGTTCCATAAAGTGTAACTCAAAAGCTGGGGAAAAAGATGTCGAACGTTTGCCGCCTCTGGCGAATATGCATTCTAACCTGTTAGCTATTAGAGGTTAATAGCGTTTTTTTGCCTAGTTTCCAGCTTTCGGAGTAATAATAAATTCCTTTTTGTTATATGCACTATCGAATAAATTATAGTTGCATATTTAGTCACTTTTTCACGTGGTTTTGCTGGTTATCTGCTTGATGATGACTAACGGAGAAAATTTTTGACGTATTGGTTTTGCTTGTTTGCTGAGGCTATTTTGTCAAAGCGAAAGGCGTGAATTTGAAGTCGCAGAGTAAAGCATAAATTCCGTTGATGGCCTGACAAGCTCATTTGGCTAAATTTCTATACAGTTAGCATCTAGCAAATTTACGCATAGACCTTGCAGTAACGCCTTATCCGCTTGAATTAGTTTTTATACTCCACCTGATTAACTGCACGCAGATTATGGTTGCTTATTAATGCAGAATTTCTCTATCTAATAGCACTACTTAATAAGTAAATTTATCTAGTTATAAATCCTAATATCACCTGACTCCAATTTGATTTTTCGCTATAAGGCGATAGTACTTGCCATTTTTTTGACTGGTGAATCTTCATTCACTTACTACAACAAGCTTACATAAGGATGACAGCAAAGTCGGTTTTTAATACTTGATTGTGGATATTGTATAAATTATAAACTTAATAGTCTTTTTAACAAAAGATTAACAATTATAAAAATATTACAGTCAAAACACGGTAAGCAATGCTGAAAACAGCATTTATCACTTTTAAGCATTAGGTGATTTAGCCATGTAGCCGTGGATAATTGGAGTTACACATGTCAATCAAATCATCGAATGTATGGCTTAACAAAAGTCAGTTTAAAATGCATGCCATAGCACTCGCTTGCTCGGCAATTTTGCTGCCTAACTCAGCATTGGCTCATAGCACTGAAACTGCGAAAGTGGCTGAGGCTGCTAAACCTGCTCACGGCGTAGCTAACAAGAAAAAGCGTTTTGAAAAAGGCGCTAATATCCCCGGTCAGCAAAAAGGTGTTGATAATAAACGTCAACAAGCACCCAAGAGTAAGCCTGCAAAAAAGATTGAAGGCCCTATGGGGACTGTTGGACCTGCTGCAGAGGCTGAAGCCAATGTATGCAGCAGTGAGCTTGCGGATTTAACGGGTCAGGCGTTATTTGATTTTGTTAGACAAGCTGATATCTCATGTATTTCTGAGCTTTACTCAAGAAATGACGCCGCGTCAGTAGCTGCTTATCAGGTGGAAAATGTCGTTTCTGTTGCTAATCAAGCCAAGAACATTGCTGCTAGTTACGACAGCCGAAATGGCACAGAGATGCGCAATTTGTTTTACTTTCTTCGCGGCGCATTTTATATCGAGTTCTATAACGATGATTTGACTTATAGCGATACTCAAGCGGCAGATGCTGTGTATTCAGTTTTACTTGAATATGCCAAAAGTCCTTATCTATTTGACCTTAGTCAAAATGCAGGTGACACCCTATCAGAGTTCTTTACTTCGTGGTCCAGTGCCGATCGTATATTAGAGAGCGTGCCAGTTATTACCGATTACTTACAGCGATTTAATGCCGATTTTTTAGCAAGTAATCGTCATCGCGCAGCATTAACGAGTGCACTTACTACGCTTTACTACGGTAGCTGGGCTGAAGACTACAATAAGAAAGCGCTAGACCATGGTGACTTGATTGACGCGCTGCTTAATATCGCGACTAGCGATTACATTATTAACTCGGCTTACCAATATGAATCGACCGATGCTTTTCATGAGTTTGGCCGTTTTTATGAATATCAGCAGTACTGGAACTTGCCTGAAAGTTTTAAAACTCGCCTAAACGATGGCGTGCAATTATATATGAGCAAATTCGAGCGCATGTCAGCCGAGTGGGCCGATGGTGCAGGCTATCTAGATTATTATAATCCAGGCGACTGTGAGCAATTTGGTATATGTGGCTGGGAAGCCGAGCTTGAACAAACGGCGCTACCTATTAATTACAACTGTAGCGACACCATTTATATTCGTGCGCAGCAGCTAACGGATAATGAGTTACAAGATTCGTGCGATCTTATGGGCGCGGAAGAAACGCTGTTCCACAATGTATTGGCAACGGGTTATCAACCTGTGGCTGATGACTTAAACGAGAGTTTAGAAGTTAACATTTTTGATAGCTATGATGATTATGCTCAATATGCTGGGGTAATTTTTGGTATTAGCACCGATAACGGCGGTATGTATTTAGAGGGCACACCATCACAAGAGGGCAACCAAGCAAGGTTTATTGCTCATGAAGCAACATGGACTGAGGATATTTTAGTTTGGAACCTCAAGCATGAATATGTGCATTATCTTGATGGACGTTTCAATTTATATGGTGCGTTTAACTATTTTGATATCGATACCGGTAAGTCTGTTTGGTGGTCAGAAGGTCTAGCGGAATATATTTCTAAGCAAAACCGTAATGACGGCGCAATTGAATTAGGCCGCTCGCAGGCTTATAGCTTAAGTGAAATTCTGTCTAATACTTATAACAGTGGTTCAGAGCGAGTTTATAGCTGGGGCTATTTAGCAGTACGTTTCTTGTTTGAAAATCATCGAGCCGATGTAGATGCTTTATTGGTTCTTGCTCGTGGCGGTGATGCTGCTGGCTGGTTAGCTTATATCGACAATACGATTGGCCAGAACTACAACAGCGAGTGGAATACTTGGTTGGCGTCAGTGACCAGTAATGATGACACGATAGATACCGGTATTGTTGTACCAGTGGACTCAGATGGTGATGGTGTTGCTGATAACCAAGATGCCTTCCCCAATGATCCTACCGAAACACAAGACTCTGATGGTGATGGAGTCGGCGATAATGCTGATGCATTCCCTAACGATGCTACAGAGACGACAGACACAGACGGCGATGGCTATGGTGATAACTCCGATGTTTTCCCGAACGACCCGACTGAGTGGGCGGATTCTGATGGAGATGGCATAGGTGATAATGCTGATACTGACGGCCCAGTTATTCCTGTTGAGCATTGCGGTGCAGCAACGATTACAGACGGTAATCTGACTAAAGATCAGCTAGAGTGTGTTGCTGGCACTAATATCAACTATTTCTACACCTATATTGACGAAGACAATACACCACTTTATATCAATACCGCGGGTGGTAATGGTGATGTAGATGTGTATTTCAATCAAAGTATTTGGGCTAAACCATCTGCTTATACTGCTAAATCTGCTACAGCAGGCAATAACGAACAACTTAGTGTTATCGCCAACCGTGGCTGGGTATATGTCAGCTTAGTTGCGAGTGCAGAGTATGACGGAGTCAGCCTTAGCGTAAGCCTAACTGATGGCGGTGATAGTGGGACGCAACCTGTTGCAGTGGCTGACGCCTGTGAAACCCAATCGCCATATAGCTATGGTGGCGTTGAGTTTGGTGAAGCAATTTGTATTGCTGATGGTCACTCAAGCTATTACTTCTATGTACCAGCGGGTACTGCAGAGGTGAATGTAGCAAGTGGTCACGGTAGTGGCGATGTTAACCTATACGGCAATAGTCAAACTTGGGCTGGACCTGATTCGTTTGAAGTTAAATCAGAAAACCAAGGTAACGTTGAAAGTTTAACGATAAATGCCCCAAGCGAAGGTTGGTATTATATCAGCGCTGATGGTGCACCATCGAGCACAGGTGCAAGCCTAGTGGTTGATATCAAGTAGCTTAGTAGCAAATATAGAAACTAGATAAAACCGGTGCTTAGGCGCCGGTTTTTTTTATGGATTTTTTAAGGTCGACAATAGCCACATTTATTCTAATCGCACTTGAGGTGGTCGACAGTTAGCTCGAGTCAGGTTAGGTTAATGTGTAAGGTGATAACCTTATATGGATTGGTATTAATTCAGATGATAAAAGCAATAAGAGGGATTTTTAGACTTATGATAAACAAAACATTCTGGGTAGCCATGGTGAGTTTAATTCTGCTAACAGCTTGTAGCTCAACTGGCAGTGATCAGCAAGAAATGGCAGCTACTCGCACAACGATGGTAATTAGCGGTGATTTAAGTTCGCTTAATAGCGGCTCAACCGCTTTTGCATGGCATCCAACTATGTTTGCCGTTCATGCAAATGATGAAGTTGATGAGGCTGTGGTGATCCAGCATATGCAATCGGCGCTAACTCAGGTGATGCAAAATAAAGGCTATCACTTAGCAAGTTTGAATGAAAAGCCGAGTATTTTAGTGGGCTATGGTTTAGCGCTAGAATCTGAAATGAGCGATAAAGAGATCTTGAAAAAAGCGGGGCTGGTGGCGGGCTTATCTACAGAAGGCGTTGACGATAAGTATGAAAAAGGTTCTGTTTTAGTTGCCTTATTTAATCCAACGAGCCCAATGCCAGTATGGCGCGTTTTAGCGCAAGGCTTTACTGAGTTAGACAAGACACCAGAGCAGCGAGAACAGCGCTTTGAGCAGTTATTATCAAGTATGTTAAAACCAGTTCCGGTGCGTTAACTCTGTTCATCAGTGCTATATTTTCTTTAGGGATCGCGATATCAAATCACTAAGGAAACACTGATGAAATGGATTAACCTTTCAGTATTGCTATTAGCACTCAGTATTAATCAAGTTGCCGCCGATGATTGGCTACAAATTGCAGAGAAAACCGTTAACTATAAAACCGAAACCGATAAAGTTAATCTGAAAAAGGCACAACAGCAGATAAGCCATATTAAGCTTAAATGTATTCAAGGTACGGTAAACTTAGATCAAGTGGTTTTTAATATGGCCGATGGTAGCAATAAAAAGGTCAATAATCTTGGTGTGTTAACTAAAGGTCTTTCAAGCCGTAGTATGAGCGTCCCAAGTGGAGACTTAAAATCTATCGAGCTGACTTACGATAGCGTAGGTAGCCAAACTCTGGGAGTGGTTGGTGCCACCAAAAAAGCCAAATTACAGATAATGGCTAAAGCAGCACAAAAATAAAATCGACTCGTTAAATTGGTAGCTTTGGGGCAATCTCAATTAAACGAGCCGATAAGGTCTTTCTACGTTAGCTAATTATAGGCTGACGCTTATCTCGTAAGAACCAAACTTTCGCATATTGATCACGCCAGTATCAAAAATAAGGTACTGGCCTTTTATGCCTTGTAAAATGCCTGAGACTTCAGGGTTTTTATCAAAGTTGTGAGAGCTTATTTTACTAGGAAAAGCATCTACCGGATAATTAATCGGTTGGATCTCTTCATCAAGCTCAGTGACAGCAAACTCACCGTGTTCTGCGGTGATCTCTTTTAGCCTTGCTGCAATTTGTGGAATTAGCGTTGTGGCTTGTGCTTTTAGGTCAAGATCATCAGCATTACCTTTTAGCATAGTGCGCCAATTCGTTTTATCTGCAATCAATTCTGCAAGTGCGGTTTCGACCAAACCTGAAAGCAAACGAGTCTCTACTTTAAAGATCGGTAGCCCTTGTGTAGCGCCTTGATCTATCCAGCGGGTAGGTAGTTGAGTGTGGCGAGTAATGCCAACCTTTACGCCAGAGGTATTAGACAGGTAGACATAATGTGGTACAAAGCAGTTTGCCTCACCCCATGATGGCTCACGGCACGTACCTGCAGCAAAGTGGCAAGTTTCCGGCTTCATTATGCACATATCGCAGCTTGCTAGCTTTTGCATACATACATAACAATGGCCTTGAGAGTAACTTTTCTTGGTTTTTTTACCACAGTTACAGCACAGGATTTTGCCTGTATGAGTAAGGGTAAGCTGACTACCAATAAGTGGATTTAAGTCTAGTAACTCATCGCCTACAGGCAGCTGATATTGCACCACATTATTCTCATCTAAGTGGCTGCGCATTTTTTTTAACGTTCCAAGCATGACATTTCTATTTTTATCAGTATTTGCCTTAGTCTAACAGATTGTCAAACCACATTTGGAATGGTTTTTCCGATTGCCTATATTGGAACAAATTTAAATCCAAAAGATTAAAGTATCAGCCTAGGGAGTTGATATTTGTATGTTCGGTTTAGAAGTGGCTGGACGGCTTATCCTTATTTTTTACAAGGTAGAATGCTGCAGCTTGATCAGTTACTGTGCTTTGAAAGCAATAACTTAACTATCAAGGAAGATAAAATGGAAGCTAAACAAGTTGCCGCGCAGCTACGTTGTCCTAATGGCGAACAAGCAGCTGATGTTGCAAAGCAGATGAATAAAGCCAATTTAGGCCTTAATCAACAGTGTATTGCGCTTTTGCAATTACAAGCGGGCGATAAGGTACTCGAGATTGGCCCGGGTAATGCTGCGTTCGCTGAAGATGTTGTTAATACCGCCGAAAATATTCGCTATTTCGGTCTTGATTGGTCACGAGAAATGGTTGATGAAGCGCTACGTATTAATCAGCATCTAATTGAGTCTGGTAAGGCGCAATTTCAGCAAGGTAACTCTGCTAAGCAAATTTATCAAAATAGCCAGTTTGATAAAGTGCTTACCGTACATACGCTCTATTTTTGGGAAAACCCAATTCAGCATTTAGCCGAGATCAAAAGAGTGATGCAACCAACAGGGCTTTTTGGTATTGCCTTTGGTCATCGTGACTTTATGCAAGACTTGCCTTTTACAGCCTATGGCTTTGAGCTTTATGACGCACAAAGTGTCAGTCATTTGCTTGAACAAGTGGGCTTTACGATTATAGAACAGCAGCAATACATTGAGCGTGGCGTGAGTAATTCGGGCGATATGGTTGATAAGCGGGTCGAGATTTTGATTTGTAAACTAAGCTGATGATGGTAAGCGGTTATGTAAAATATGAGATTGGTTTATTCGCATCAGTTACAGGCATCATTTTGGCGAATCAAAGCTTAAGCGAGTAGTGTCAAATTTGGTAGTGTTGTATTTCTAGTTTTGTCGAATTATAATTCCATCGATGCCGCTAACCTCGGTTTAACTTAAGATGAGATTACTATGCTAGCTGATTGGCTTAATCATAAAGAGCAACTTAGACATTACGTGTTAAAAAATATCGACGATGTAGATGCCGTTGATGACATATTGCAAGAGGTCTATATCAAAGCTAGTAGTCATCTGCATCAGTTGAAGTCTCAGGATAGTTTAAAAAGTTGGTTATACCGCATTACTCACAATGTGATGATGGACTTTTATCGTGGCCGCGAAGTCTATGATGAGTTATCAGACAACCTAATTGATGATGTTGAAGAGGAGCAAGCGTTGGATAAAATGGCGCAATGTTTGCGACCAATGTTTGATTGCTTGCCCGAGAAATATCAAATGGCGATGATTTGGTCTGAAGTTGATGGCTTGTCACAACAAGAGGTAGCAGATCGTTTAGGGATCTCGTTGTCCGGTGCCAAGAGTCGCATTCAACGTGGCAGAATTAAGTTTAAAGCTTTGTTGATGACCTATTGTGATATCGAAATGGGTCAGCAAGGAGTGGTGGATTTTAAGCCTAAGGTTGAATGCCTACATTTGGCTTGTTAGGCAAGAAGCATTGAATACTGAGTTGTTACAGTTTGTCGTTTACATTTCGTTTATAGTCCGTAGTTTATAGCTCAAGTACGTATTAGTTAACACACGCACTACTACATGGTCATTATCACTTAGAGCATATCTCTTCGCTGAGATAGTGGCATAGCAGACCTTAATTTAGAGTATTACCGCTATGTCATATTTTATATAGTTTAAACTTTTACCACTTCTAGTATTTCCTGCATTTTTAACCGTTTCATTAGCGTCGCGGCCTCACTACATCGATGGGTAACTTGCTCATTTTTTCCATGGATTTAAAAATATTTCGAAATTAATCGATATATTTTGCGTCTTTTTTGCTAACTAAACGTCTTAGTTACAAACAGACTATTTCGGTTGGAGAAAACCATGTTCAGTTCAGCAGTAAATAACAAATCTATTGGCCACAAGTTTATTAAGAGTGATAGCCAAATGCTCAATCAAGTTTATGGTACCGATGATGTTGTGCCGTATTGGATTGCGGATATGGAGTTTCCAATCGCATCTCCAATCACTGCCGCTATGCAAAACCTAGTTGATAGAGAAACTTACTCTTATGAGTTTGATTCAAAAAGCGTATTTAATGCAATAAGTGACTGGAACAAGCAGCGTCATCAACTAACGCTTAACCCAGATAACTTCGTGCAAGTGCCTGGCGTGCTAAGTGCAATTGCTTTGCTTATACGTGAGTTTTCAGAAAAGGGCGATGGTGTGTTAATTCAAACTCCTGTGTACCATCAGTTCCGTCGTTTAATAGAGTCTGCAGGGAGAACGGCAGTAACCAATACCTTAAAAACCGAAAACGGTCGTTATGTAGTGGATTTTGAAGATTTTGAAAACAAGTTAAAGCAAGGCGATGTAAAAATAGTATTGCTCTGTAACCCACATAATCCGGTCGGCCGTGTATGGCAAAAAGCAGAGCTTGAGCAGTTAGTCGCTATCGCTAGAAAGTACCGCACTTTGATCATCAGCGATGAAGTGCATGCCGATATTATTTTTACAGGCAATGAGTTCACTAGCATTATCGAATTTGGCTATGAGCAGAGTATTTCAATTATTGGTTCGCCAGCAAAAAACTTTGGTTTAAACAGTATTTCAAATGGCTATATCTACAGTGATAACCCTGAGTTAAAGCAACAAATTAACTCTACAGTGAGCTCTATGTCGCTAGATCACGGTAACGCGTTTACTACATATGCAACGATTGCAGCTTATCAGCAGGGGATGCCGTGGTTTGAGGCATTTTTAGATTACACCCAAGCTAACCGAGATTGGATCACCGAGTATTTAACTGTGCAATTGCCACAAGTTAAATTTTACCAACCAGAAGGCACTAACCAAATTTGGCTCGATTTTAGCAGCTTACAACTCGATTCTACTGAGCTAAAAAGTTTATTGACTCAAAAAGCGAAATTGGCGCTTACACCAGGCACTTGGTTTGGTGAAATTGATGAGAACTTTTATCGCCTCAATTTTGCTGCGCCACTCGAGCAGATCCAAGCTTCATTTGAATTGCTAAATAGCGCAATCAATCAGTTACAAAACTAATATTTAAGTTTTAGCATGGCCAATGAAGATTAAAGAATTTAATTATTATCTCGCTAATTGTCCAACTGACTTAACTTGTTTGACTTAAGTTAGCGAGAGAGGAGAACACAAATGGCTCAAAATATTATCAAGGGCATTCAAGCGATAGCAGCTGAAGCTCGTGAAGTGGTAAAAGATATCAACATTGAACAAGCAAAGATGCTTTATCAAAATGACGATTACATTTTTGTTGATGTGAGAGAAGCATCTGAGCGGGACAAGCTTGGCGTTATTCCAGGCGCGTTTACTTGCCCGCGCGGCATGCTAGAGTTTTTAATTGACCCTAGTTGTCCTGTGCATAACCCTATATTTAATCAAGATAAAACCTACGTGTTTTATTGCGCCCATGGCTTAAGATCGCTTTATGCAGCTAAACAAGCGCATGATATGGGCTTAAAGCCTGTGCTAAATTTAGCGGGTGGTTTTGCTGCTTGGCAAAATGAGCAAGGCGATACTGAAATGCGTGCTGAATAACAGCGCGAGTGTATCGTTAATGTGGAGCAAAACTCATTTGAATTATAATAATGACTAAACATCAGCGAAAGCTATGATTAAGCCATTACAATTGATTGATAAACAGATAATCGTTAATGAAGACAGAATCCATTTGGCAAGAATACCGAAATAAAATAAAGGTTTTTCTACATGCAAAAGTGTCAGATCCCGATGACGTTGATGATCTCTTGCAAGAAATTTTGATTAAGACTTTTGATAATCTGCACTCGGTACAGTCTGAGGCAAAAGTTAAGTCTTGGCTTTATCAAGTCGCTAATAACGCCATCATAGACTTTTATCGTAAACGTGGTCGTGCAGCACAGCTTGAAGGCGAAGAGTTATGGTATGAACTAAGTGAGGAAAGCACTGAGCAGGCGCTTTCTCGCTGTATTGAGCCTTTTATCAACGCGTTACCTGAAGATAGCTCTGCTTTATTAACTGCAATTGATCTCCATGGCCAATCACAAAAAGATTATGCCGCTGAACATGGTATTAGTTATTCAACACTCAAGTCTCGAGTGCAAAAGTCTCGTGAGCGCCTACGGGGGCTGTATGAAGAGTGCTGTTATTTGTCGCTGGATAAACAGGGGAATGTTGTAGAGTTTGATCCTAAAAGCAGCAATTGTAAGGGCTGTTAATTGCTAACCTATTAAAGCGAGACTCGAGAATGAATCGATTTGCTCGAGCCCGCTGTTAATCGATTTAGTTTTGTGCGAGTTCTAGCAGTTTAGGTAAGAAACGCGTATCGCTATTAGCTATTTGAGTTTGTTCGGTAAGTACTTGCTGTAAGATCTCATGGGTAGTGAGCGGGTTGGCTAATACCACTCTAAACACAACCGCTTTGATGTCCATTAGCTGGTGGTTTTCTGGATTGATACGGGTACGAGAAACAAAAGAAGTCCCTTGTTCACGTTGTGTTTTTTGCACAAACTTAGTTAAGCCATCAAGCAAGGTATTAAATTGCTTGAGGGTTTCTATATCACCTGTTTCACGAGCATTAGCCATTGCTAGCTGCACCGATTGCGGCACATAGCGGTAGGTTAATAAGCAAAGCTCAGGTTCTGATACCAATTCAAAATCAGCTTCTGCGGTAATTAAATCTGCAAAATAACGGGCTTTTTCAAGGCTATTATTAATTAAAATCTCATAACCTTCGCGGCCAATTACTTGCAAGCAAGCATGTACTAGCATCGCCATACCTGGGCGAGACCCCTCAAGGGTTTGGCTACCTAAATCTTTTGATCCCTGACGTAAAATATACTCTGCGTGATGTTTAATAGCATTGGCAAAGGTCGGATCTTTAAAAATCACCATACCCGCGCCCATAGGCACGTACATCTGCTTATGGGCATCAATAGTGACTGAATCCGCTCGCTCAATTCCCGCAAGCAGATGACGATATTTGTTTGATAATAAACTGGCTCCGCCCCACGCTGCATCAACATGGAAATGACAATTGAGCTCTGCAGCTAAGTCTGCCAGTGCATTTAGCGGGTCAATATTACCGGTTTCAGTGGTGCCAGCAACGCCTACAATCGCCATGACTTTTATATTGTCAGCAGCAAGCTTAGCGGCGATTTCGCGCATCTTTACCACATCAACTTTATTGTCATTTGATGTCGGCACTTGAATGATATTTTCACGGCCCACACCAAGCAAATCGGCGGTTTTGGCTAAAGAGTAATGGCCACGCTCAGAGACTAAAATGGCTAAATCATCATAGCCATAATGACGCAGGCCTTTAACTAGCCCTTGTTTAGCAACACCCTTAAAATCACCATCTGCTTTTAGTAGTTGGTTACGCGCAGTCCAAAGGGCTGTGATATTAGCAACTGTGCCGCCAGAGCAAAATGCACCTAGAGAGACATTAGCGCTGTGCATCCAACTTTGATAAAAAGCTTGATCTTGGTTATAGACTAAGTGATGCATCATGCCGAGCACTTGGCGCTCAAGTGGCGTAAAGGCCTTTGAAGTTTCTATTTTGACTAAGTTCTGATTAAGGCCAACCATCATTTTTGACAGTGGTAATACAAAATAGGGTAGGGCCGATGTCATATGGCCAATAAAGCTTGGCGCAGAGGTGTGCACAGAGTGTGCTACTAATGTTTGCATCATATTATCGGCATAATCAGACACAAACTGCGGCGCAGAAGGAATATGGTATTGCTGAAAATCTAACTCGACTTCTGAAAGCGGTTTTTCTACAGCTACGACGCTTTCTTGTAAAAATCCCATTAAATTCTGCGAGATATTTTGCTCAATCACACTAAGGGTTGAATCAGGGGCTTCTGGAACCGTAAAAATCCGCAGTAGTGCCTCTTCTGAAGCGGTTGCTTTTCTTGGTGTCATTGGTCTAACAGTCTCTACTTATCACGCTGTTAATACAGCCTTTCAAAATGGGAAGCCACTTTACTTTATGCTGTTTAGCGCTTCAAGCATAAAAATGGCGAGCCTTATACTTTTGGGTAGTATATGACACAGACTAACGCAGATAACGTCAGAGTCAAAATTTGTCATTTAAGGGAGCGCAGTTCTAAGTCTAAGAAGAAAGGGAGGACGTTGTCAGCACGCCGTCAATAAAAAATAAAGGGCAGCAAAGCTGCGCCCTTTATTTTGTTTGGATTTCAGTTTGGATTTCAGTTTGGGATCTTAGTCTCTACAGTTTTGATAGCATTAGGTTTTAGCGGCTAATGCATAAAGTGCCGCGATATTCTTAGATGTGCTGTAGAGGTTATGTTTAGCACTTGCCAATACTTCGGCTAGTGGTAAAGCCCTTGGCGTAATTGAAAATAGCGCATCTATACCATGGTCAAGCAGTACGTTTGCATCATCACTGACACATCCCGCGATAGCAATAATCTTAATACCTTGAGCTTTAGCAACGCCCGCAACCCCCATAGGTGTTTTGCCGTGCAAGGTTTGGCTGTCTAGTCGGCCTTCACCAGTGATCACTAAGTCAGCGTCTTTTACTGACTCAGCTAAATTGACCGTTTGCATGACAATATCTATACCTGGTTTTAGCTGAGCGCCTAAAAACGCCATAACGCCTAAGCCCATACCGCCTGCCGCGCCAGCACCAGGATAATCTCGATTATCCACAATGCCTGTTTGTGCAATGATATCGGCGTAATGGCTAAGGGCGGTGTCGAGTTGCTTAACCATATGCGGTGTTGCGCCTTTTTGTGGACCAAAAATTGCGGAGGCACCTTTATCACCACACAGCGGGTTGTTAACATCGCAGGCGACCTCAAAGCTGCATTTTGCAATTAGCGGATGTAAGTCTTTTAAGTCGATTGTTGCTAACTGAGTCAGCGCTGCACCACCAGTTGTGATGGCTTTGCCTGAAGCGTCAAGTAAGTGAGCACCAATCGCTTGTGCCATGCCTGCGCCGCCGTCATTGGTTGCGCTGCCACCAAGCCCGATAATAATATGCTCTATACCGCGATTAAGTGCATCGACAATAAGCTCGCCAGTGCCATAGCTGGTGGTGATAAGAGGGTTACGCTCAGACTCCAAAGCTAAATGTAAGCCTGAGGCTGCTGCCATTTCAATGACTGCGGTTTTTTTACCGCCTTGGTAAGCCGGGCCTAAAATGCCATAAAAAGCGTTAACTTTATTGCCTAAAGGCCCTGTGACATGCAGTTTGACTATGCTGCCTTGTGTGGCATCGACCATAGACTGCACAGTGCCTTCTCCGCCATCGGCAACCGGTACTTTAATATATTCAGCATTTGGCAGGGCAGTGCGAAATCCACGCTCAATTTCGTTGGCCACTTCCATCGCCGTCAGGCTTTCTTTGAATGAGTCAGGGGCTATCACAATTTTCATGAGGGGTCCTATAGCGAAGTGTGGCTGTTTCCAAAGAATAAAGCAGACTTGCGTTAAGATTTGATGAGTGAACTACGAGAATTAGACGAGCTGAGTTACTATTTATGCTCGTCTAGTTCAAAGTGCTATTAATGATTAAAGCAGTACTAAGCTTAGTAAGTAAACTAACGCCATCGCTGTGATACCTTGGATAAGTGTTGCCATGGTTTGAGCTTTATAGGCTTGCTTAACACTCATGCGGCTAAATTGAGTCACGACCCAGAAGAAGCTGTCGTTTGCATGAGAAACTGTCATTGCCCCAGCACCAATCGCCATCACGGTTAATACACGGCCCATATCGCTTGCTAGGCCAATATCGCCAAGCATTGGTGCAACAAGTGCCGAAGTTGCTACTAACGCCACTGTTGATGAACCTTGTGCCGATTTTAGTGCGGCAGCCACAACAAATGGCATAAAAATACCAATCCCTAGTGCTGATAATGACTCACCTAAGAAAGTACCAATATCTGTGGCTTTAAGAATGGCACCAAATGCACCGCCAGCACCTGTGATTAGCAAGATTGGCGCAGCAACAACTAAACCCTGACTAATGCGATCACTAAACTCTTTTACTTTATCGTTGCTCTTAAGCAGTGATAGCGACATGAACAAACCAATCATCAAGGCATTAACAGGCTGACCAAGAAACGCTAGGATATCAAACATGACACCATCACCTACTGGCGCTGATGGGAAGTTCGCAATCGAGCCTAAACAGATAAGTAAGATAGGCACAAAAATTGGCGCGAATGCACGAGTTGGACTAGGTAATGTGCCGTACGCTTTTTTCAGGTTATCAAATTCGTCTTGCTGGTTAAGTAGCTCTTCTGCGCCTTCACCATCTGGTTGTACGTTGGCAAAGCGGTTTGCCCATAATGTGCCTGCTAGCGCGGCAAATGCGGCAACAAAAATACCGACGAAAATTACTAAACCAAGATTTGATTCAAGGCCTAGGTTACCCGCAGCAGCAATAGGACCTGGCGTTGGTGGCACAAAGGTATGAGTTGCATATAGACCGGTTGCTAGCGCGACGCTCATCGACACGCTTGATACTTTCATGCGGTTAGCCATTGATTGCTTGAGTGAATTTAGAATCACAAAACCTGAGTCACAAAATACAGGGATCGACACGATATAACCAATGATTGACATGGTGAGGGTTGGGAAGCGTTTGCCTAGCACTTTAATCACCACATCTGCCATGGTAATAGCCGCGCCACTCTTTTCTAAAATGGTACCGATAATCGTACCGAGTACAATCACTAAACCTATGTAACCTAGAATGCCACCAAAACCAGAAGTGATTGTTTTGGCAATATCAGCGCTCGGCAGACCATAAGCAAATGCCGCTAAAAACGAAGCTAGAATCAGGGTTAAAAACGGATGCAGTTTAAATTTAGCGGTGGCGATAACAATGAACGCAATCACAGCCAGTAAAATCAGTACTAAGCTCATAATGATCCCTATATGGGTTTTCTATTTATATGTAAGGTATGTTTATATAGCCACATTGGAATCACTGACTTAATACAGCGCACCAAGGTATTTCAGGCTGAAATATTATGCGGTGGCTGAGTAGATATTACTTTGGTCTGACTCACTGATTTACATTGTTGATTAAAATGATTTTTGTGCGTATGCACAAAATGATGTAGGTTGTATTAACAACAGCTAGTGTTGTCGGGCTATTTACTAGGTGAGAACTGTGTACTGGCAACCACTTGGCCGATATAAAGCTGCAGTAGGCCATCTAGCTGGTCAATATTAACACCTGTCACTCTTTGGATTTTATCAAGGCGGTAGCGTAGTGTGTTTCTATGGATAAACAGGCTATTAGCGCACAGCTGTAAGTCACCAAAATGCTGTAAATAGGCACTTAATGTTTTGACTAATTGGCCATTTTTATCTGCTGTCAATAATGCCTGATAAGGTGATAGCAGCTCCTTACCACGCCAACTGTCTTTTAGTGCTGAAAGTAACACTGATAACGAATAATCTTCATATAGATATTTGTTTTGCTCAGGTCTTATTTGTTGGCCGATAACTAAGGTTTCAATTGCGGTTTGATAGGAGCGGTTAAGATCTTCTACCGCTGGGAAAAAATGGCCTAGCGATATTTTCATTCTACTTACCAAGATTGCAGGTAATCTCGCGAGTAGTTGATCGATACGTTCGCTTTCAAGCTCAGGATCCCAAGTTTTACCATCAAGAAAAGCAGGTTTTAAAATGACCAGCTCCGTCATTGAGGTCATTGCAACTAAGTTGCCCCTAGATGGGTTCTCAAGTAAATGAAGCACCTGCTTTAACATTGAGTTGGCAGTGGTTTCTTCCTCATCGTTTTGAATTTTGATAAGTGCAACCACTCGTGGAATATCGAGATCAATATTTAGCTGGGACGCCCAGTTACGCTGGTGTGAAGTAAAAGGTCCTTCAGATTTTATCAGCTCAATAATGAGTTCTTCTTTTTGGCGATAGTGCCACTGTGCCTGTTCAAGCGTATTGGCTTGTTCAACAATCAGTTCGGCGGTCATTTTGAGTAACTCGCCGTAATTCCTCAATGTTTCAGGCTCACCGGTTATACCAATAACTCCAATGATATCGCCTTTGTAATGTAGTGGCAGATTGATGCCGGGTTTTACGCCCTGCAGTGTGCCGGTATTTTTAGTGCTAATTTCGACTGTGCGTTTTTGGCTAATTGCCAGGAGTGCGCCTTCGTGAATCTCGCCGACTCGATGGCGATCGCCAGAGCCTAAAATCACGCCGTGGTTATTCATCACATTAATATTATGGCCGATGATTTTCATCGTGCGTTGCACAATTTGTCTGGCTATTGAGGCATCGAGAAAGTACACGCAATTTCCTTTACATTTATGAGATGAACAGCTGAGCTTTAGCTAGTGGATCGATTATAAATATTTTATATATATCAGGCTGTTTGATTTAATCAAACAACCGATTGCTGGTGGCAATGGTATTTAAACTCAACAGTATAACAGCTCCTTAATTAGGTTCTGTGAGGCGGATAAATATTTATTGAGTCGTTATTAATGTCGCAATACGTTGTTGAAGCTTGGGAACTATATCAGCCTCAAACTGAGGATGTTGCTTTAGCCAGATGTTATTTCTCGGGCTAGGGTGGGGCATCACTAATGTTTTTGGCCACAGTGATTGCCATTGAGCGACAGATTGAGTCACGGTAAGCTTTTGCTGCATGTGCCACTCGATGGCGTACTTACCAACAAGGAGTGTGAGTTCTATTTGTTCAAGTTGCTTTAATACTTCTTGGCGCCATTTAGCGGCGCATTCGGGTCGTGGTGGTTTGTCACCACTTTGTTTGTCAATTTTTGAATAACTGCCGGGAAAGCAAAAGCCCATCGGCACTATGGCAAACAAATCAGGATTATAAAACTGCGCTTCACTTACCCCTAACCAGCTACGTAAGCGTTTACCGCTGGCATCGTCAAAAGGGCGGCCCTTTTCATGGGTTTTGCGTCCCGGCGCTTGACCTGCAATGAGTATTTTGGCTGACGCGCCTAATTGAACAATGGGTTTAGCTCCTAAGGGCAGACTAGCTGCGCATATTTGGCAGTGTGCAATATCTGTTTGGAGTTTTATCAATTGTTCATTAGGCATAACAGATCTCGGCTAAGTTTAGTTTTAAGCTAAGTTCAGTCTTAAGCTAGGCTCAGTTGTAAGCTTAGCTAAATTGGATAATTTGATAAGCCCAATAACCTAAATAACCATAAGCGGCAGCTAAGATGGATAGTGAGATAAACTTTACTTTTATATCAGCTTGGCTCGTTAATGCAACATGGCCACAGGCGATAGCAAAAATAGCGATTGGCGTGATGTAGTAGGCTGTTAAAAGTAGCACTACAGCTGCTAGTGCAATAATCAAGGCTGTGTGTTTGGTCGGCGCTTTTTGGGCTGAAAGAGTAAGCTGCAATGGCAATAGACTTAACGCAACACTGACAATAATTACGCCGATATTCATTGATATTGCACCGGCGGTATCAAAATAAATGAGTACGACAAAAAGCGCGATAACTGCAGGGATGATGGCAATCAAGGCATGCATTTTCGCGAAGTTCCGGCTGTGATATTTGCCAGTAAAGTAAAACAGTGCGTTGAGCGCTAAATTGAAAAGACTGAAGCCTGCGAGTGTAATAGCCAGTAACAACACATTTGTAGTATCTGATGCCATTGCAAAAGCTGGTAACGGCGCAATTAAAGCTGACATCAATAGTGATTTGTAAGCTGTGATAGAACGAGTCATTGAATTACTTTAGATTAAGATGAATGATATTAAGATCTCCTAAAGTTGATGTAAGTTCAAGGACATCGAAGGTTTGAGTCGGTTATTTAGGAATTTTTTGTTCTTGAGGTGATCCACTTCACTGTATTGGCAACTCGTGTTGTAAGCTTTTGTAGGAAATAAAGCGCTAGCCTAAGCACGTTCTTGTCGTATTAGATAATTTTTAGCGTGATTTGCTGTGTGTGGATAACCATAGATCTGGCGTGGAATTCAATATTAGAAGCAATAAAAAACCCGCATAGAGCGGGCTTTTTGATTGTTACAACTAGTTTCTACAAACGGTAGCTCATGCTTAGCATAATTAGGTGTGCATTGTAGTCGTGGCTGTTACTGCCAAAACTCAACACGTTCCAAATGCCATCTGGCGCAATATCATTGCCAGCATCGTTATCTTTGTAGTTTTCCATCTTATAGTCTAAGCGAAGATCCATTTTCTCTGTCGCTTTGTATAAGGCGTAAACATTAATATTGTGCACTTTGGCATAGTAATCACCGTAGTTGCCGGTAATACCTTGGCTAACTTGTGTGTTACTGTTTGAATCTGAGTAAGTGTAATCAACACCTAAACGCAGTTTGTTTTCCATTAGGTTGTTGTAGCTAAAGCCAGCACCAAGTACATCAACTTGATCTTCAACTAAGCCATACCAGTTTGGAGCGCCTAGGTTGCTGCTACCCGCTTGTTCTGAATCGATGTTCTGACGGTTATAAAATGCCGTAACAGTCATATCATCATTGATTAGGTAACTTACACTTGCGTCATAACTTAAATCTTTCGATTCAGTTAAACCGATTTGTGTTTCGTTATAATCATCAAGTGCGTAACGTGCACCAAAATCTAGCGTTAAGCTATCGATTGGGCTGTGAGTGATACGTGCTTCAATTTGAGTACGGTTTCTGTCAGCAAGATTGTACTTGCGTAGCAGGTCATTTTGCTCACTTGAAGTCCACTCAGATGCTTGGTAAGTCGAACCATCACGTTGGCCGTAACTACCTTTAATCCACATGTTCCAATTGGCAAAAGCGCTAAGCTGGTATTTAGCCCAAAGCGTGCTTTCTTCAGTGGTTTCACGGTCTTGATAGCTGCGCTCATCTTTACGATAGTCATAACCACCTTCAAGCTTATGGCCGCGTGCTAGACGGTAGTCTGCACCTAGCTTAGCTTTATGAGTAGTAATGTCGTATGGCGTGTTGTAAGCAGCTTGACCTGTCGTTGAGTCGATTGAGATCTGCGTCCATTCTTCAACATTGGTCTTGTTATCACGGTCGCTATAATCGTAGCTAGCGTTTAGACGTAACTGACGATTAATGCGTGAGACAACTTTTAGGGTAGCGCCCTGTGTATCGACTCGACCATCTAGCGACTCAGTAGGCAATTGGTAACCATAACCTGACGTGCTGAAGTCTTGGTCTTGGGTCATCTGACCAAAGTACACTCGACCGTTCATGATAGTGCGGCCTGCCACATATTGGCCTAAAACCGAAACGGTATGCGCTTCGTTGTCTGGGTCAAGTGACATATAACCTGTGGTCTGTGCACCAAAGGTTGGATTAAACGCATTTTCAAATGACAGTTCGCTGTACTCGTTTTTAAAGATTGAGCCGTTGTAATTAACTGCCGTGTACCAGTTATCACCCGCCAAGCGAACGCCTGCTTCGATGGTATCAGTTGTATAATCAACAGGCTCTGCAATCATCATAGATTGATTGTAGAAGCTACCAGAAGCTTGCTTTAACCCTGTTTTGTCTTCACGTTGGTAATTAACGTAAGTGCTCCACAGCGTTTCAGCTTGGTATTCGAATCCAATACCAGCACGTTCGCGTTTAAGCGATAGTTCTAGTGGGTTAAGGCTTGAATACAAGTTGCTCATATCTTGTGTGCTGCCGCCATGCACCCAATCACCTGGTAAGGTTAGGTTATCGCCACCAATACCTTGATAAGGGCTCATTGCCTTATCGGTTTTGTATGTCGCGATTTGACGGTAGTTTAGGTTTAGATTGTACTGACCTTGCTTACCAACATTAACGTCAGCACTGCCGTTATCCATACCTAAGTTTTCAGCTTCAATGGTTGCTTGATAGCCGTTTTCGCCAATGTATTTCACATCAGCGTCAACTTTACCTGCAAAGCCATCTTCGGTAGCAAAAGCATTAGCTGAGCGAATATCATCGCTACTACTATAGCCCGCGCCAACACCTACTGTGCCAGAGACGCCTCGTTCAACTTTACAGTTTTTACAAACCCACTTTTCGAATTTTACTTTTTCAGTGTTCGCATTTTGAATACCGTAGCCATCAGCAGCTATGGCTGCGCCGGAAAGCATGCCAGCATGGGTAATCAAAGCGAGCGTGACCAAATTTAATTTGAATTTCATCTTCTCGTCTCCCTTAGCGCTGGAATAGCTTGCCAGATGGATGGTTAGAACCATGGATCTGGTTGTGACAGTTCAAACAGCTACGACCACCGGTCATTGCGTTACCGCCAACAGTAGAGCCTTGTTCAGTGTTGCCAAATAGTGCCTGACCGCTGTGCGCAGAAGAGTGACATTGTTGACAAAGCTGTGGAGCACGAGTTTTAAGCATACCTTCGTTAACGCTGCCGTGTGGATTGTGGCATGCTACGCAATCTTCAGTTACGGGTGCATGCTCCCACAATTTTGGGCCGCGTTTCTCTGCGTGACATGAGTAACAAGTGTCATTAACCGTTGGCTTAACAAGATCTGCATCGCTCATGGTGCCATGTGGATTATGACAGTCGCTACAAACCATTTGTGCCCATTTCATTGGGTGGCTTGAACGCTTGTTCATGTCAGCTTTTTGTTGAGTGTGACAGCTAGTACATACTTCCATTTCTGTATTTTTAGACAGAACAGGATCTTTAGCTGTGTGCACCGAGTGACAAGAGGCACAAGCTACATCTGCATTGTCGTGGTGACCACCATTCCAATCCATGCGCTTGTCGTCTTTATGACAGCTCATACAAACGCTGTTTTGTAGTTCAGGTGCCAGTGTTGAGTTTGGACCAAAAGCGATCATTGGCTCGTTACCGCCACGGTTATGTTTACCCATAGGGCCATGACATGCTTCACATTGAAGGCCTGCCATTGGGCTCTTGCTTGAGTCTACAGAGCCGTGAACACCTTTGAATAGGTCCATGACCTTTTCTGATTTACGGTGACACATTAGGCATGAGTCAGCACCTTTTGGTGAGTACTTACCTTCAGCAAACTTTTGATCTAGTGTGGCTTCTACTTCATCAGGCGTCATTTTAGCATCCCACTTAGATGCTACAGCAGTGTGAGCAAAACCAAGTGAAAGTACAGCCGATGCCATCAACGCCGGTAGTAGGTTTTTGATTGTTTTTATGATCTTCATAATAGGTTCCTAAACTTGCACAATTTTGAAGAGAAAGTGGGGGAGAGGCCTCCCCCTTTTTTCAACACTCTATTAGCTCAATCAATTTGATTTGAGCCAATAAGAGCTGCGCAAATTACATCTTCACTGATGTGTGGTCGCCAGGTGTTGGTGCGTGACAGTAGAAACAAGTTTCTAGTTGTGCAGCATCCGTCGCTTCTTCCTTAGAAACACCAACTAGTGCGCCTTGGCCTTCAACGTGGGCTTTGAAGCTGTCCATGTTGTAGCTGTGACAAGAAACACAGGTTGCCGCGATAGGCGTTGTGTATTGGCCACCATCAGTTGCGATAGCACCTTTCTTCTTGAATGCGTCACGATTGAAGTCATTATGACACTGGTCACAGTTCATACCAGGGATCACAGCGTAATCACCTTGGCTATGTACTTTGTGCAGTTTCATTTCAAGAGCGCCTTGTTTAGCACCGCCAGCATATGTGCCATCTGGTGTGTGACAAGAAACACAGCCGTCAACGCCTACAATTGTCTCGCCATCAACGATTTGTGCTAATTGTTCACTCATTACAAAACCAGCATGGTGAGTGCCTTTGTGAATTTCAAAGGTGTCGCCGTGACAATTAATACAAGTTTCGAAGTTAACTGAGTCAACATGACGCATACTTGGAGCTTCGCCAGATAAGGTTGCGAAAGCAAGATCGGCTTTCATACCTGTATAGTAAGCATCTTTTAAGTAGCCTTTTTCATCAAGATTACCTTCAACTGCGACTTTGTCGCAGTTAACAAACTCACCGTTTTCAGAACACATAGATAGGCCTGAAAAAGTAAAGGCTGTATCAGCATCATCAGCACCAAATGTTAGTACTTTAGTAATGTACTCAAAATCGCCATTAGCATTTATTTTTGCAATGGTTTCATCGAGCTTACCGTTTAATACTAGATATGCGCTGTCTTTACCGTTGTAACCTAACTTGACGTTGTTCGGGCCAACGTTAGTAATCACTTCTACACGCTGAAGCTGTGGTAATAGGTCTGTTGCATTAACAGCTTCACCATTAGCGTCGATTAGCGAAACAGTTACAGTTGCAGTCTTATCTTCATTGACAGCTAGGGTAGTGTTCATGCCGTATGTGTCGATAAGTGCTTTTGTTTGAGTGAAGCCGTCAGTGTGAATTTCTTCTGTCCAGCTAGCGTTATGACAAGCGATACAGTTTGAGTTGTCAGCTTGTTGAGAGTGACCTTTACCTGCTTGGAAGTCGATACCAGTGTGACAGCTAGTACAGGTTTCCATAGTTGGAACACTTGACCAGTTGCCCCATTCAGCTAGTTCTGTGTTACCTTCAGCTGGCTCTGCGTGACAAGTTGTACAGTTATCTTGAACAATAGCGTGTGCAGTTTCTGCACTCTTATCCATATTCTTACCGTACATTTTTGCGTTATTGTGTACGTTATGGATTAAGTGATTATAAGCGACCTGAGGCTTACCTTTGTCGTCAGCCAGATCTTGTGTATGACAGGCTGCGCAAGTTTCTGACGAAGTATAGCCATGATAAATCTTCTTACCTTCAGCATGGCAAGAGTTACAGGTTTCTGTGGCAACAACGTTTTTAGTGTATGTTGCTTCATAGCCATTGCCAGAGAAATCTTGAGATAGCTCGGTGCGTGGAACCGTTGTTTCACCATCAGCTAGTGTCGATGCGCTTGCAATAATGTTGTAGCGTTGAGTTAGCTCTGAATTATAGCCTTCAACCGGAATGGTGAAGCTGTAATTACCGTTCTTTTGATCTACAAATTCTTTTTGTGAGCCAATGTACTGCCATTCTGCACTGTTACCCGCTCCAGTTGCACCTTGAGGGATAAGTTGTACAACTTTTTTCACTTCAAGTGAGGTCAAACCTACAACTGGCAAGTCTTCCTCATTTGTAGCAAATACGTTGATTGTAGGGACGCCGTCTGTGTATGTTACATCAGTCACTTTTAGGTTTAGAGTGTTGATGTAGTCAGCTGCTGGGCCGCCAGGATTTCCCGGGTTACCATCGCTACCGTCGTCACCGCCACAGCCGGTTAAGGCTATTGATACAGCACCTGCTGCTAAAAGCAGCGCTATCTTAGATTTGTTCACATTCATCATTTTTTCCCTGCATAGGTTTGGCACTGTCTTAAACGTGTGACCTGATTTAAATAGGTCGACTGTAATTTTTTAATTTCCGTTTAAGTCAATGCTGGAAATAAGATTCCCCAAAGAAAGGCTAACGTAATGCAAGGCTAAAATCTGCATAGCAGGTGTTAATGTGTGACCTGGATCTTTCTATTTATAAAGAGGTATAAGGTAAGGGGCTTGAACACCTGAAAAGTTGCAAATGTAGAATTTACATGTGTGATAAATGTTGCAGTTTAAATCGATTGTTGTTTGTTGTTATTTTAAGAATAAAAAAGGAGGCCTAGCCTCCTTTTACGTTACTTATTCACAAATCTGAATTAGTGGCTGCTGCCCCAATTAGAATGTGCTTCTAGTAGAGATGCATCTTTATGACAAGTTGCACAAGTCTCTTGAATATCAAGTTTTTCATATTCAGAAGCAGGAATACCTAGAGTGCTTAGTGAAGTACCTTCTTGTACTAAGATACCGCCCATTGACTTGATGTGTGAAGCAGCTGATTCGTCTAACGCGTATGGCGCTTGGTGACAGCTTACACATGCTGCAGTTTGTGGAGAAACAACAAGTTGCTCATTAACGCCAGGGGCATATCTTTCGCCATCGGTCGTACCAAATGCTACTGGTGCTGCATTTGCTTCGATGTGACTTAGAGAGAAGCCGTCTTCACCATGACAAGCTTGACACTCAGCTTTCTTAAAGAACATGTCTCCAGAGCTGTCGTATAAGTAGTGTTTGCTGTGAACAATATAAGCTAAGTTTGAAGAACCAGCGCCTTTTTTGTCACGAGTACCGTTGTGACAAGATGCACAACCATCTATATCATTAGTATAACGGTGAGTGATAGACGTAGTGTGACACTGTTGACAGTCACTCATTTCTGCATGCTGTGAACGTGGCGTTTCAGTTACGGCTGTTCCATCCTGCTTAAAGAAGAATGTATCAGACACTAAGTAAGGAGCTTCTTGACCATCAAGTTGATCACCAGCTTCTGAACCGTCGCCTTTAGTTGGCGTACCATCACTATTTTCGCCTGGTACATAAGCACAAGCTTCACGTACACCTTTCTCGCCAAAACAAACATGAAGTTGGCTGCTTAGAGCAATAGTCGCACCAGCATCTATGATTGGTTCAATGTTGAAATCTGCTGCGGTGATAGTTGCAGTGATAGTGCCATCAGCATTAGCAGTTAACTTGTTCCAACCGACTTTTTGATAGTTCACAAGGAAGTCATCAGTTAGTACGCCGTTTACAACGATAGCACTGTTGTAGCCACCATATTTGTATGGACGTTTGTCGATTTGATCAAATGGCACTAGTTCTTCGCCATCTTTTACGCTGAAGTTAGCTGTAATCGTGTCATTTGCATATGTCATGCTATTGAAAACAACTTTTAGCTCAGTAGCTTGGGCGTTATTGTTTTCTGAATAGTGACCACGTTCTGCACCACGGTATCCATCAGGGTCGTTATGACAGCTTACACAATTTTGTTTGCTTTCAGCGATTTGGTTATTTTCGCTATCCCAATGCCAGCTTGGAACGGCATATGGGCTGTTGTGACAGTTCATACAAGTTGCAGTATCGACGTCGCCTTTCCAAGCATCAGCCATTGCTAGGTTCTCGTCAGGTTGGTGACAAGTTAAGCAGTTTGAAGCTGATTGTGGGTAGATACCGTTATAATAAGAGTGGCTATGGATTTCATGAGCCATGCCCTTGATAGACCCGTCATACTCATATGGTTCGCCTACAGCGTTGCCATCAGTATCTTTGTCTTGCTTCATGTAAGAGTTGTAATCAGCATGACAGAAAGTACAGGATTCTAGAGTCACGTGCTTGCCGCCGTGCATTGATAATGCACCATCTTGACCTGGGCGGTGACATGACTGACATGTTTCATCTGCAATTACAGCTTTTGGTTTGTCTTGAGCTGTGTCAGAACTTGGCTGCCAGTAGAAGAATGTGTTATTGACTAGAGTTGAACCTGCGTCGTTTGCAGATTTTACACCTAGGTAGATGCCGTTTGTAGCTTCAGCATCGTAAGAATACTTTTCTAGTGTATCAACTGCTTTGTCTAGCACTAAAGTGTAGCTACCGTCACCGTTATCAGTTAGGCAGTTTTCGCAGTTTTTACCTTGGAAATATGAAGAGCCAGTGTAATGGCCTTCACCTTTGTCTTTGTTAAAGTAACTTAACCAGATTTCACGGTTAGCACCTTCAACGTTAGTTTCGTCGATATCTTTAACTTTGCCCATGCGGCCGAACGAAACTGCGCCAATATCATCTTGCTGAAGACCAAAAACAGCAGCGCCATTGGCGTCAGCTAGATTGAAGTTTACGGTTAGGAAACCGTCGTCACTAACGCTAGCTGAAGTGATGTCTGCCTTTACTTGTGATACTTCACCAATAGGCTTACCAACTGGACCTGGCTTACCATCTTCACCATTTTTTCCATCATCACCACTACAACCTGTGACCGCTAATGAAAGCACCCCGGCTGTAAGCAATGCTTTTGAAGCAGCGCTTAGATTAAAAAATTTCATCATTTTATTTCCCTGCAATAGTTTTATTCATCACTGACTTGTTTTTAGTTGAGAATAATTCTCATCAGCTACCAATCAGTGTGCGGAATTTTATTTCCATTGCTAAGGCTATATAAGCGTGAAGTTTTTAGCAGGTGTTTTAAGCCCTTTATGTGATTAAGGTCAGACTATTTCTTTAGAGGTATTCGGAAAAGTGAGGTTTTAGGACTAATTTAAGAATCGATTAATAATGAACCAGCTTAAAACTGTTAAATGTTACCAGCTTGTAGTGCTAATTGGGTTAGCGTTGGTAGCCTATAAACTGATTGTTTTTTAACTATCTCATTGATACATAATGGCGACATTGTTTTAAGTGTTTGATGCTTAAAAACGCAAAAAGGCGAGGAGATTATCTCCTCGCCTTATTCAAGCTTAATTTGCTTAAATGGTTTTACTCAGTACTCGTTTTACACTATTTGTAGTTAACTGGGTGAACAGTATCTACCCCAAAAGAATTACCCTCTGCGTGACATGTTGCACAGCTTTCACTGCCAGTGTAACTGCCAAGTGGTGCGCCAAATACACCGCCATTTGCTTCAACGTGAGCGCCAAAACTGTCTTTGGTATGACAAGAACCACATGCTGCTGCAATTGGAGAGTACTCTCGGATATCATCACTGCCATTTTCACCTTGGTTTAATACTGCTGGTAATGCTGCTGTGTGTTCAAGTGTGAGTTGGCCCTTTTCATGACAAGATCCGCAATCACCATAGTGCTTAGTGAAGGTGATAGTTTCATTACGATTGCTGTTTACTTTAGTCCGCTTATTAGCATGTAAAGTGTGGATCATAACTTTATAGTCAAGAGAGTTTTCTAAACCTACGCGGCTGCCTTTAAATGCACCATCAGCAACAGCATGGAGAGCTTGTCCCTTGTGGCAAGATACACAGCTGCCATCAGTTAACGACAATGGTTGTTCTTTACTATCAGGCATGTGGCATGAACCACATGACGTCCTAGTATGGAATGATAGGTCGATACTGTCATCGTGACACGCTTGACAAGCGGATTCTGATGCACTTTTAAAGCGCGGCATAGCAAGATCACCAATGGCTGAGAATGCTGCAGCATCAGTCGTTAAGGTTGCTAAAATATGCTCCTCAGAGCATGCAATCGCTGCTTGAGTATCACGAGAAGCACAAATATTCAGGTGACTCATTAGTGCGCCGTTTGTGTACTCAATGTCATTTAAGTTCACTGTGTATTGGTAACCTCCATCAATGGCGGTAACGCTGAACTCTCCAGACTCAATACCATTAGCATCAGCAAGATTAATCATTTTGTGAGTGGCAGTTAAGTCACCTCTAGTCATTTTCCACACATCGGCAAAGTCATTGTGTTGATTTTCGACGACTTGAACATTCAGCGCGTTTAACGCCTCATCTTCATGTGGAGCTAAACCATCTCGACCGCTATAGCTAATATTGAAAGTCAGTGTTTGTAGATCTGCATCATATACACCATTTGCCACTGAGAAGTTGTATGCTTCTTTTGCAGATGTAAGCGTTAGTTCCTTATTTAAATGAAACTTAGCCGCACCCATAGAATTGCTGTCATCGGCATGACATGCCGCGCAGTCACCTTCAACATATTGCGGAAATTGCTCAGAGTGAAATAGTCCACGAGCCGTGCCGTCCCATTCTGGGGCTGCAAATTTCTCATGGCAGCTCAAACAGGCTTCTTGGCGGTGGAAATAAAAATTGTCAGATTGAGCTGGTGCAGTTTCACCTTCGATATGACAAGATTGACAGCTCTTGCTATCAGCAGGGAAAGTGATTTCGCTATAATCATGGGCATTACCACCATAGCCAATCATAAAGTAATCACCTTTATGGATTTTATGCAGCATAGAACCAAAATCAATGGTTGCACCGGTTTCAGGATCGCCTGAGTAGCTGGTATGACACACGACACAGTTTTCTATTTCTATGCGCTTACCGCCATGTAGAGACAGTTTTGGCGCCCAAGCATGCTCGTAATCGTCATTGTGACAACGAATACAAGACTTTTGTAAATCGACTAAATTACGGGTTTCATCAGCTTCTGCGGCCCTGTCTAACCCAGGAATAAAGTCGAAATGAGTGTTGACTAGGGTTGCATTGGCAACAATGTTTGTCGGTTTTAATTCAAGGGTAACACGGTGAGTTAACTCGCTATTGAACTCGGTATTTAAGCCTTCAATTTGCTCATATTCATCTAATGGCTTTGAAAACGTGTAGCGATATTCACCGTGACCCAATACCTCAATACATGCCGTTTTGCAGTTGGTTTCGATATTAGTCTGTATTTGTGGCCCTTGATGTTTATCCCAGCCGTCAGGCAACTCTTGACCATCGGCAACACTGCCAGGTTCTTTTAACGTATTGATGTAACTCGTCCACTGCGCAGCCTTAACACCTTTATACTGCTCTGCTTCAGGCTCTGGTGAGTCAAAATCTGGTAATGGACGTGGGCGTTTTTGTAGAGCATCAAGCTTAGCGATCCCAAACCCAAGGGCGTTGATCTCTTCAAATACTTCTTAAGCCTGAAACCGCAACACCATTGGCGGTTAGTAATTCAAAGTCTACGGCAACGATTCCTTCAGTAATCGTTGCATGTAAAATATTGGCTTTCAGACTAGAGGCTTGCTGTATATCCACACCAATGTTGCCGTTATCGCCGTCTTCACCATCTTTACCGTCACTACCACAACCGACAAGGGCGAGCGAGAGTGCGCCAATGCCAATTGCTGCTTTAACAGCATTTGTGAGTTTGTATCGATTCATCATCATGTTATTCCCTGCATAGGTTAGCTGCTATGAGGTTTCTACCTCTTTTAGCATGAGGTTTTCCTCAGTGGGATCCTACTCAAAAGAGGAAGTTAGCTTTTGCTATGGCGGATAAAATGTGAGCTAGAACGGTAATGACGAGTTTAAATGTTAACCAGTGTTAAAGTGTAATGTATTCAGTGGCTTGAATGAATGTGGGTAATCGTTTTAAGCTTGTTTTAATTTTGAGCGGAGCAAGATTAAGCTAAGCTTAAATTGTGCAGTTTATTCGGTTTTACTCTTGATCTGCATCAAGTTAGTTCTTGGCTTCAACCGGCCTTAATTAACACTTTGTTTACATTGTGACTGGCTGATTGTTGTCCAGCTGTTGTTCGGTGTTGTTTAATTATAGTTTTGCAATGGTTAGTTGTTAAGCGGGTGGTGGTTAATAAAAGGGAGCCTCAAGGCTCCCTTTTACTCAGTAAAAACACCTAACTAAACATTAGTTACCATGGATCTCGAGTAACTGCTCAGGGCTATGACAAGTTGCACAAGCTTCTGCTGCGCGTCCTTTAACATCATCTGCATCTATACCATCTAAAATACCGCCATTGGCAACGATATGATTAGCGCCAGAATCACTTAAGTACTTTTGGTGACAGCTTAAACAAGTACCGGCATCAGATGAAACCCAGATGTCGTTACCGGTTTCAGTATCGCCGTAACGCCAAACGCGATCAGCTGCTCGGCCTAATTGAATACCATCTTGGGTATGACAAGTAGAGCAGTCAGTTTTTAACACTGTACCTGATTGCACACCTGCATACTTGAGGTAATGACCATCAGCTTCGTGTGCTTTAAATGCGTAGCTGGTTGGTTTCTTACCGCCAGGGAAGCTGTCATCTGTCTTGGTTGTTTTATCCGATGTATGGCAAGTCTGACAGTTATAGCCGTTGTTATAATGGTAGTTTTCTTGGTTGTGACAGCTTTGACATTTGGCTGCATTAATAATTGAGCGACGCATAGCGGCTTGCATGGTGTCATCCATACCTGTGCCTGACCAAACAAAGTGGTAAGGGTCTTCTTTGACTGCTACCGAGCGGGTACTATCTGAACACTCTGTCATCTTGATTTCATCTACTGCATAACCACCATTATTAAAGCAAACTTCAACGGTAGACCAAAGCTCGAAGGTTTTACCTGTTGCGTCGCTTGGCATATCAAAAGTCGTTGCGATAATAGTAAAGGTTTTAGTTGTGGCGTCATAAGTTCCGTCTTCAAGTTTAAAGCGACGGTTACTGTATGATGCATCAGTATAAGCAGGGAAGTCTTTATCACTGTCCCAAGCAACAATAACCCGCGTTCCGGTTTCGATAAACTCTGAACCAATGGCTGCGCCAGAAGCATCTTGAATTTGAACATCGAACATAAGCTTGCCATTTGCATCTAGACCGATATTACTGAACATCACTCCCATTGCTTCAGCATCAATGTAAGCTTTTAATACATCACCGTGACGTTTCTCAGCACTTCCTGTACCTCGGTAAGTATCGGTTGAGTTATGACAAGCAACACAGTTGGTACCGGTGTGAGATTGCGATGGTTTTTCTGTGTGGCAACTAGCGCAGGCGGTATTGCTTAAATCAGCTTTAAATAAATCTGCATTGGCTGGAGCGCCTTTACCTTCAACATGACAAGATGAACAATCGGCTGCTGGTTTTTGCGGATACATGACTTTACCGTAGTTATGCACGCTGCCACCATAACCGACAATTTTATAAGGCGCAGGCACCATGCCATCAGGAGTGCTAGTTTCACGGTCTTGGCCTTTATGGATAGCATGGATCATGTAAGTGTAATCAACACTATTGCCACTTTCAGGATCGCCAGAGGTTGAAGTATGGCAACTGGCACAGTTCTCTAATGCAATACGGCGGCCACCATGAAGCGCTAAACTCTCAGGTTGGTGACAGGTATAACAGGCGCTGATATTAACCACATTGCGAGTTTGGATATCTTCAGTTGCCCCCGTTGACGGTTGCCAATCATAATGAGCGTTGGCTGTAGCCTGCGGAAGCTTGAGCTCTAGTGTTGCTCTATGGGTATTATCTTCGCCATAGGTGATTGTTAATGGCTCGGTGACGTCGGCAATGTTTTGCTGGAACGTATAGCGGTAACTGCCATCGTTATTGTCGATAAGGCATTCTTCACAATTACTGGCTGCTTCTACATTTGCCTGATACTGCGATGATGGATTTAGGCCACTAGTGTCATCCGGAGGGGTTCCCGGCTCTTTAAGCTCATTAATATAAGCTTGCCATTGATAGCCTCTATCAACTTCTTCATCGCCGATAACTTCGGTGACTTTGGCTAATTGAGCGATACCAAAGCGCAGATCATAATCTTTAGTTAACCCAAGGACTGCCACACCATTGGCATTTTCGAGGTTGAAGTTAACGGTGACTACACCATCAGCAACGCTTGCTTCTGTAAATTGAGCTTGAACACTGCTGGCTGAATCAATATTGACGCCGATTACGCCATCAATGCCATCAGCACCATCATTGCCATCACTACAACCAAAAAGTAGCGCTGAAGCGGTGAGCGCAATCAAACTCAGCTTTAACTGTTTCGTTTTTATATCCATAATTTTGCGTTCCATTGTTTTGTTATGAGCTTTAAGCCCATAGTCAGCATCACAATCTTTTCTCATTTAATATGAAGGCGGCCTAGTGCGTTGCGCCTAGGCCTTGTATTGTTATTTTATTGGGTGGACTTTTAGTACATCAGCGCTTGCCCCCTGACCGTGGCATGTTGCGCAGCTTTCGGTGCCTGCTGTTGCATCTGCCTCTGTGCCGTTAAATACGCCACCTTGCTGGGTCATGTGCGCCTTGGCGCTATCGCTAAGGTGGCAGGCGCTACAAATGGCAGAAGTCGCGCTAGTAAAGCTGCCATCGTTAAAGGCTAAGGGCTGAACAGTTGGCGAAAGCGGCAAGGCTACGGTTAATACGCCTGTATCATCCGTTGTATGGCATTGAGCACAATTACCTATGTTGCCTGGGTAGTTAATATCAGGATAACTTTCTCGAGAGCCTGCATGTAAAGTATGCGCTAGGTGCTTATAATCGGCTGTTGAAGCTGCAGGGTTTACCGCACTTGCATCTGCTTGCATGTTGGGGTTGTGACACAGCTGACATTGCTGCTCAAGATCGTTACGCGAACCGTGATAATTTAACTGCTGATCACCATGACAGCTGCCGCAAGTCTCATTGCTGACCACCATTCTTCGCCCTTGCTCGGTCACTTCTGTGGCGCTAAAGAACTGGTAGCTCGATTTGATCGTGGTGGTAACATCGGAATCAGCACAGTTGGCAAGCATGGCGTCATTACTACATAACTTACCTTGTAGGGCGAGACTACCTTTATCTGTAGCAGGATCATCGCTAAGCGTTAAGCCGGCTATTTGATAATGATAAATGCCGTTACTGCCTGATATTGGCTCAACATCTTGTAGCTTTATCGATTTGGCGCTGCGGGTGGTGTAATCAACACTGATCCCAAAGTTGGCATACACACGTAGATCATCAATAAAATCAAGTTTATCAGCGCTGTCGCTATACACTTCATTGGTAGCGGGGTTGGATAGCCTGACTGAAAAATCAACGGCATCACCATTAAGCTTAGCGCTAACCACTTCAACATTAAATTGACCTAACACAGCATCGGTATCTGCTTGACTGTGTGCGCTCATGGTCCAATCTGGATTATGACAAGCGACACAGTTGCTGTTATCAACTTGTGCTGGGTGGCCTTGACCCGAAGGGAAGTCAATATTGGTATGACAACTTCCACAAGCCGCCATAGTTGGTACGCGCGCCCAATTCATATTTTCGGTTAATGTTTCATCGGCAACATGACACGTTTGGCAATCTGCAAGTGATACTGGAAAGCCTGTAAGGTGCTTGCTATGAACCATTGGCGCAAACACGTTATCAGGGTTGCTGACTTTGTCGGCATTATGACAGGTCACACAGGTTTCGACTTCATTGTATTTGCTGCCGTGAAATGCAAGATCGTTATGACATGTATTACAGGTCTGCATCTCGATAAGGTTGCGGGTATAAGCAGGTGCACTGCCGTTATCTTGCCAGTCATAATGCTGATTGGTAACTGGTAAATCGGTGCCATCGGGTAATGCATCGCCGCCAACTTTTATCACAACACGCTGCGTAGCACCTGGCATAAAGGCAATATCATTTAATCCATCAAAAGCGGCACTGAATGTATAACTGTACTGGCCATTTTTATGATCAACAAATTCACCATCGCAGCTACTTGAACACGACTCCGAGGTGAAATATTGCCACTCACTGGCATTACCGGCATTAGTGAAACCTTGTGGTAATAGCTGCGCTGCTAAGTAAGTGGCTGAAGGGATGCCCACAACAGGCTCATCGCTTTCATTGGTGATGCGATAATTCACTGTGGCAATACCTGCTTCAAACAGCACTTCATTAATTGCAATATTCAGTGCGTTGATTTCACTTGCTGGTGGTCCGCCTGGCTCTCCTGGATTACCTGAGGTTCCATCATCTCCGCTACAGGCTGCTAACATAGCAATGATTGCTAATAGTATTATTTTCTTACTCGCCAGAGCGCGGTTTGCTAAGTGTGCTAATGTGGCTCGTTTCATATCGATGTCCTTCACCTTAGTGTTCCCTGAAATCCTTGTAATTGGTGTTAGCAATCATGGCTTAAGGTTATAGTTGGTAGCTAAATGTCAGACCCACATAGTGAGCACTATAGTCGTGGCTTAAGTCGCCAAAGGTTAATACGTTGGGAATAGTGTCAACGCTTGTTCCCTGATTTAACCAGTCGGAATCTTGGTAGTTTTCAAAAATCCAATCAAAACGTAATGCCATTTTTTCGTTTAAATGATATTGAGCAAATGCATTGATGTTATGTCTTTTGGCAAAGTAATCACCGTAAGGCGAGGTGAGGCCCTGAGTGATTTCTGTATCGCTTTGCCCATCTGAATAGGTGTAGTCGAGGCCAAGGTCGAGTTTTTTGTCTAAAAGGTGTAAATAATCTACACCTGCGCCGATAACAGTGGATTTTTCATCGGTATTAACAAACCAGTTTGGTAAACCAAAGTTACTGCTGCCTGCTTGATCACTGTCGCGCCAGTCTTGGTTAAGGTATGCATTAATACTTAAATCATCGCTTAATAGGTAGTTGGCAGAAATATCATAGCCTTGAGTATCGACTTGGGTGAGACCCACTAAGGTATCGTCATAATCGTCACTACTGACGTGGACGTTCGCACTTGCAGAAAGCGCAGACTCTGGATTGAAGTTGATACTTAGCTGATATTTTTGACGCTCTCTATCTGCCAGATATGACTTTCTTAAGTAAGGGTTACTTTGGCTATTCGTGGTTGTTACGGCTTTATAAGTACTGCCGCTTCTGTCGCTAAATTCTGCCTTTAGCCATGCAGACCAAGAGGAAGTGATGCTGTAATTAACTTTAGCAAACACACTATTTTGTTTGAGTGAGTCTCTATCTAAATCGCTGTAATCATTGTGATCGTATTGGTAGCCAGCATTAAGGTAGATGGCGCGATTAATACGATATTTGGCTGCAAGCTTTGCTTGTTGCTTGGTTCGGTCGTACTCCGGGTTAATAGCGGTTCCGGCGTAATAGCTGTCGGTAATCACTTGTGGGTAAGGGTTTAGTGTCGTTTTGTTATCACGATCAGAGTAGTCATAACTGGCACGAACGCTTAGGCCTCTCACTATACGACCATTGTATTTGAGCTTCATCTCGGTGGTATCAACTTTGCCGTCAAGGCTTGTCGTTGGCAGCGCTGGTGACAGCCCATTTATTGTCGCTGGCAAAAATGCATCATCTTGAGTAAAACTTGCAACCCCTAAATGCATTAATACTTGATGGCCATTGCCACTTAGCTGCGCGTTTGCGCCAATTCTATAGGCTTTATTGTCTGGTGATACTGCGCTTTGGCCACTGTATGCTGCGCCAAAGGTCGGTGTGAAGGCATTTTGCCAACTAATGGCATCATGATCGTTTTTATATTGGCTAAAGCTAGAGTCAACACCGATTAACCATCCTTTACCGTTAAAATAAATCTTGGCGCCAAATTCGTCAGTGGTATCGTCTATGGGTTGGGCAAGCATTGCGCTATTGGTTAGAATATTGCCTGAAAAAGCTCGTTTCCCTTGACGCTTTTCATGCTGATAATTCACTTCAGCCCGGTAAAATGAGCCAAGATAATCACCACCAAGCAGAAAACGTTCTCGCTCAGTTTTTAATTCAAGGTTACGCACGTCTTCTAGTAGAGTTGGCATTTGTGAGGTGATAGCACCGGTTTGCCAGTTGCTGGGTAGAGACTGATTATCACCATTATTAACGTAGGGTGATAAAGCATCATTGGTATCGTAATGCGCTAATCCACGATAACCGAGCGTAATGTTGTAGTGACCAGGGCGACCCGTTTCTAATGTTGCAGTGCCGGTATCGTAACCGAGTTTGTCGGCAACAAAGCTGGTTTGATAACCCGACTCAGCCTTATTGACAAGATCTGCATCAAGGTGGCCAACAACGCCATCCTTGTCAGTGCCTGCTGTATTGCCGAAATGAATATCATCGGCATCATTATAAGCAGCGCCAACTCCTACGCTGCCACTAAAGCCAGAATTAACAGTGCAGCGCTTACACTCCCACTTTTCGGTATTGGCTTTATCACGGTTGGCATTTTGTATGCCGTAGCCTTGTGCATATGCAGGCGAAATACTCGTACCAATTGCTAGCGCGAGTAGAGTAAGCTGCGTATTGATGTTTCTTTGTGATGCAAACATAACGGTCACTCCTAATTAGCGCTGCAATAATTTGCCTGATGGATGATTTGAACCATGGACTTGTGAATGACAGTTCATACAGCTTTGTCCGGCATTAAAGGCGTTAGGATTTGCCCCAAACACGGCATTAGAAGTGTGGCCAACTGACGCGTGGCATTGCTGACATAACATAGGAGGTTTTGCGATTAACATGGCTTCATTAACGCTGCCATGTGGGTTGTGACAAGAGGCGCAGTTGTCAGTTACTGGCGCGTGCTCCCAAAGTTTAGGGCCACGTTTTTCAGCATGGCATGCATAACAGTTTTCATTCACGCTCATTTGTTTGAGGCTTGCATCGGCTAAGCTGCCGTGTGGGTTGTGGCAATCACTACAGACCATTTGTTGCCATTTGATAGGGTGAGCAGAGCGTTTATTAATGTCGGCTTTTTGCTGTGTGTGACAGTTAGTACATACCGCGACTTCTGTACTTTTATCAGCTATGGGATCATGACCAGTATGCACTTGATGGCAATCAGCACAGCTGACATCAGCGTTATCATGATGATTCCCTTGCCAAGCCATACGTTGATCATCGTTATGGCAGCTCATACAAACACTATTTTGCTTTTCAGTTGGAACGGGGGAGTCTGACCCAAAAGTAATCATTGGCTCTTTACCGCCGCGATTATGTTTTCCTTGTGGGCCGTGGCAAGCCTCACATTGTAGATCGGCCATTGGTGAGTTTTGCACTGAGCTGCCATGTACGCCATCAAAAAGCGCCATAACTTTTTCACTCTTTCGATGGCACATTAAGCAGGAATCCGCGCCTTTTGATGAATACTGACCTTCGGCAAACTTCTTATCGAGTATTGCCTCAACTTCATCTGGATCTTGGTCGTCCCATGGTGCAGCAAAGACACTCATGCTTAAACTTACGAGCATCAGTAAGATCAGGCGCGTCAAATTGCCCGCGAAACATCCGGTGTTCTTGTTCATCATCTCATCCCATTCACTTTTATAAGCGATTTTTTGATTATTTTATTTAAGTAGTTTTGTAAATTACTAAAGTAAAATAATAGATCACTTTAGTGACAATCCCGTAACAAAAGTAGGGAGTTTGATGCTGATATAAGCCGTTTTTACAGATGGGAATGATTAAAGTGTGATCTAGGTCACGCTCGGTTTGTAAGGTATTTAAAATGCTAAAGTGTAAATAATAACCATTCTTATATAGGGGCGATATTGACAGAGATTGCGAGCGATAGATTTATCTTAAACTAGGCGTTTATTAGTTGAGAGATTTGTCACATAATGCAGAACACAATTGAAAATTATTATCGTTTACAGTCCTAAATCTTGATCTAGGTAAAGTTATTACTTGTTTAGCTCCTTTAGAATCTACATCAATTCTAAGAGAGTCGAGGCCTGTAAATTAGGTGGAACACGCATGAAGTTAAGTGAATTGAATCCGGGCGATATCGCCAGAATTTCTCAAGTTGGCGAGATTGATTTGCCAGCCGTTGTAAAACGTAAACTCCTTTCAATGGGGATCACCCCAAATACTCGATTCTCCTTGATCCGCAGAGCCCCTATGGGATCTGGTGTTGAACTTGATATCCGTGGCAGTAAATTATGTATGCGTCGCGATTTAGCAGATATTATTGAGGTTGAAAAAGCGAATGGCTAAACAATTTAACTGCGTTACTGTAGGTAACCCAAATGCGGGTAAGTCTACGCTTTTTAATGCGTTGACCGGCTCTAACCAACAAGTTGGTAACTGGTCTGGTGTAACAGTTGAAAAGAAAACTGGCCAATTTGCGCTGCAAGGTACCGACGTATTTCTAACTGACTTACCGGGTATTTACGATTTATTACCAGCAGGCAATAGCTGCGACTGCTCTTTAGATGAACAAATTGCTCAGCAATATTTAGCCGATCAAGATATTGACGGTATTATCAACCTAGTTGATGCGACTAACATCGAGCGCCACTTATACTTAACGGTTCAGCTACGCGAGTTGGGTATTCCGTTAGTGGTTGTACTGAACAAAATTGATGCAGCGCTTGAGCGTGGTATTAATATTGATGTCGCTAAAATGAGCCAAGAGCTAGGCTGCCCGGTTATTGCAGTGTGTTCTCGCGACGAGAAAGATATTGAAAAAGTAAAACAACAGTTTGTTGCTCTGCTTGACGGTAAAGTGTCAGAAGCGCCATTAGTACTTGATTACGATGCTGAAATCGAATCTGGCGTTGCTAATTTATTAGCGCAAGATGACTCATTAAGCCGTGGCCGTGCATTGGCAATGCTTGCTAATGGGCTCGGTTGTGGCAAATGTAAAAATAGCCAAATGGCCAGTGAAGTTGAACAATATTCTCAAGCGTTATCTAGCCAAGGCAAAGATATTGAGATCATGGTTGCGACAACACGTTTTGATTACGTTGAACGTGTATTTACTAGCTCAGTTAAGAGCGACAATCGTGAAACCTTCACTGATAAACTAGATAAACTTGTACTGCACCCTATTGCGGGTATTCCTGTTTTCTTGTTTGTTATGTATTTAATGTTCATGTTTAGTATTAACGTGGGCAGCTCGTTTATTGACTTCTTTGACATTACAGCTGGTGCATTATTTGTTGATCACTTAGGCGCGTTTATGACTAGCCTAGGTTCGCCAACTTGGTTAGTGACGATTATTGCGGGTGGTGTAGGTCAAGGTATTCAAACTGTAGCGACCTTTATTCCGGTTATTGCGGCCTTGTTTTTAGCGCTTTCAGTGCTTGAAGGCTCTGGTTACATGGCGCGTGCAGCGTTTGTGGTTGATGGCTTAATGCGCCGCATTGGTCTACCTGGCCGTGCGTTTGTACCTATGATTGTGGGCTTTGGTTGTTCAGTGCCTGCCATTATGGCTACCCGTACCTTAGGCAGTGAGCGTGAGCGTATTGTTACCGGTATGATGGCTCCATTTATGTCTTGTGGTGCACGTCTACCTGTATATGCACTGTTTGCCGCAGCCTTCTTTCCAGAATCTGGTCAAAACTTAGTATTCTTACTTTATATCATCGGTATTTTTGCCGCTATTGGTACAGGTTTGCTATTACGTTCAACTCTACTTCCAGGTACAAGCAGTGCTGTGGTAATGGAGCTACCAAGCTACGAAAAACCAAAGTTCAAAACAGTAATGGCACGTACAGGTAAGCGTACTAAGAGCTTTATCATGGGCGCAGGTAAAACCATTGTTATTGTGGTGACCTTGTTGAACTTTGTTAACGCAATTGGTGTTGACGGTTCATTCGGCCATGAAGACAGCTCAGAGTCAGTGCTTAGTGTTGCCAGCCAAAAGGTGACGCCGCTATTCTCGCCAATGGGTGTTGAGCAAGATAACTGGCCAGCAACAGTGGGTATTATTACCGGTATTTTCGCTAAAGAAGCCGTGGTTGGTACCTTGAACAGCCTTTATTCAGATGCTGGCGCAGGTGATGACGAGCTAGCACCATTTAGCGAAACGCTAACAGAAGCACTTGGCACAATTCCAGAGAATCTATTTGGTATCGCCCCTGAAGATCCACTATCAATCTCAGTTGGTGATGTGTCATCAGTAGAAACAGCATCAGAAGAGTTAGAAGTTGATACTTCTACCTTTGGCGCACTGCAAGCTGGCTTTGCTGGTGTTACCGCGGCATTCGCTTACTTGTTATTTGTTCTGCTTTACACGCCTTGTGTTGCAGCAATGGGCGCATTAGTAAATGAGTTTGGAGGCCGCTGGGCAGCATTTGCAGGGCTATGGACATTTGGCTTAGCTTACGGCGTAGCAACAGTGTTCTATCAAGCGGCAACGTTTGCACAGCACCCATTACAATCAAGCCTTTGGATTGGCTTCTTTACTGTGGCGCTAGTGGTATTTTATGTTTGGCTTAAAAGAAAGGGTAAGAAAACCCAAACTATCATTCCAGGCATTAAAGTGATTACGGAATAACGCGAATAGCGTATACTGTTATCAAGTAATAAAAAGCAGCGATATTTCGCTGCTTTTTGCGCTATGTATGCTTATGCTATAGCCAGTAGAGTAGGTTTTTAAGCCGCAATCGTTGATCCTTTACAGAAACTGTAGGATTATGCGTTTTTAGTTTTTAATCATCGTTCGCAAAGAGGATTTCCATGAGTCATGTGGACACTGAAGTACGTCCTAGTAACTTCATACGTAATATCATAGATGAAGATCTAGCCACGGGTAAGCACTCGAGTGTTCAAACTCGTTTTCCGCCAGAACCAAACGGCTTTCTTCACATCGGCCACGCTAAGTCTATCTGCCTAAACTTTGGCATTGCACAGGACTACAAAGGTCAATGTAACTTACGTTTTGATGATACCAACCCTGAAAAAGAAGATATCGATTACGTTAATTCTATTCAGGCTGATGTGCAGTGGCTCGGTTTTCAGTGGGATGGTGACATTCGTTATTCGTCAAATTACTTTGACCAACTGCATCAGTACGCCGTTGAATTAATCAACAAAGGCTTAGCTTATGTATGTTTCTTAAATGGTGACGAAACACGTGAGTACCGTGGCACGCTTAAAGAGCCAGGTAAGAACAGCCCGTTCCGTGATACCACGCCTGAAGAAAACTTAGCGCTATTTGAAAAAATGCGTCTTGGTGAGTTCAAAGAAGGTGAGTGTTCACTGCGCGCTAAGATTGATATGGCATCACCGTTTATGTGTATGCGTGATCCAATCATCTACCGTATTCGCTTTGCTCATCATCATCAAACAGGTGATAAGTGGTGCATTTACCCAATGTACGATTTCACTCACTGTATTTCTGATGCGATTGAAAACATCACTCATTCTCTATGTACGCTTGAATTCCAAGACAACCGTAGACTGTATGACTGGGTGTTAGATCATTTAGATGATTTTCAAGCGCCAAACAGAACACGTCAATATGAGTTTTCAAGACTCAACCTTGAATACACATTGATGTCAAAGCGTAAGCTCAATGACTTAGTGGTTCGCAACTTGGTAACAGGTTGGGATGACGCGCGTATGCCGACTATCGCAGGCTACCGTCGTCGCGGTTATACCGCTGCTTCGATTCGTGAGTTCTGTAAGCGTATCGGTGTGACTAAGCAAGATAACATGGTTGAAGTCGCCATGCTTGATGCCTGTATCCGCGAAGAGCTAAATGACTTTGCACCGCGTGCAATGGCTGTGATTAACCCCGTTAAAGTGGTTATCGAGAATTACCCAGAAGGCCAAGTTGAAATCATCAACGCTGCAAATCATCCTAGCAAGGAAGAGATGGGCAAGCGTGAGCTATCTTTCGGACGTGAGCTATTTATTGATGCTGATGACTTCCGTGAAGAAGCAAACAAGAAGTACAAGCGTTTAGTGCAAGGCAAAGAAGTGCGTTTACGTAATGCGTACGTTATCAAAGCTGAGCGCTGCGAGAAAGATGCTGATGGTAACATCACCACTATTTTCTGTACTTATGATGATGAGACTTTGGGTAAAAACCCAAGCGATGGGCGCAAAGTGAAAGGCGTGATTCACTGGGTTGAAGCAACGACTGCAAAACCAGCTGAGTTCCGTTTATATGAGCGTTTATTTAGCGATCCAAATCCAGCTGCAGCGGAATCTGTTGATGAAGTACTAAACCCACATTCACTAACAGTTAAGCATGGTTTGGTTGAAGCAAGCTTAGCGTCTGCTGAAGTTGAAAAAGCATATCAGTTTGAGCGTGAAGGTTACTTCTGTGCTGATAGCAAAGACTCAACTGAAGATGCGTTAGTGTTTAACCTAACCGTGCCTTTAAGAGATTCTTTCGAATAAATCTCTAAACAAGCGTTAAAGCTAAAAAAGCCGACATTATGTCGGCTTTTTTGTTGCTTGCATTTTAATTGAGTTAGCTTTAATTGCTTGGGTTTAGCCTGACTAAAACTAAGCAGTCAAAAGCAGAGGGGTCTGTAAATAACCACTGCCAATAAACTTACTGGTACATAGGGCCAAAGCCGATGCTCCAAAGGATCACGCTTGAAGCCATTAAACCTACCAATAACACTAATCCTGCCGTGACAACCGAACTTGCGTAAATAAAGCCCTTTTCTTCAGGGATGTTCATAATAATTGGTACACCGGTGTAAAGGAGATAAACCGAGTAGGCAAGCCCTGCAAGTCCAATCACCATAATAAACCAAAGCGTAGGATATAGCGCCGATAATCCAACCATAAACAGAGGTGTAGCGGTATAAGCCGCGAGCTCTAATGCTTGGGTATAGCTTGGTTTAGCATCAAAGGTTTTCGCCATCCAAAACGCTAAATAAGCGAGGGCAAAAACGCCGGCAATTAACCCAAAATACATCCCTGTAGACATGATCATTGCACTTTCAGTTGTTAAAAACTGACGCTCACCAACGCCGAGGTCCCAGCCGATTTGTGATGTAGCGATAAAAGAACAGACCGCAGGAATGAGTGCGATGATGATGATATGACTTAAACTGCTGCGCAATGCTTCGTGGTTTTGCTCAATTGTGTGCCACTCTTCTTTTGGATGAGTGTATAGCCCCATTAAGTGATTCAATATCATTATAATTATCCTCGTTTAGCATTTAACTTTTTATTAAATTGGCTCGCCAAACTGCAGACGAACTTGTTACAGCTCTAAGGTTATTTATTGAACAAAATCTGCTAAGAGTCAAGCCTGTCTCTTTAAGCATAGGCGTTAAGCTAGGATTGTGCTTCAAATTGCTGATAAAATAGCGTTCTATTGACCCGCAGTAATGGATTGAAATATGCAGCAGCTTTTGGCGCCGATTAACGCCTTTTTAACATGTTCAACCCCAGATAGTTGGATTGAAGAGGCCAAGAAACCTGAGAATTTAACCGGTTTATTAATCGATCATTGTAATTGCGAGCTTAAAGCTGCCCAGACCGCGATGTTTATGGTGAGAAAATATGCGGTTGATGAGGCGAGTGGCCAAATCCTCCGAGATTGGGCTAAGCCTTATGAAGAGTTTATTTATAATCAAAATAGAAGCATAGAAGATTTTTTGGCGAAAAGTGGCAAGAAAAATGAGTTAGCGAATGAGCTAATTGGCCGCAGTGATTTCGCTCAAAGTGACGATCTCATCGCTAAGATGGTGCGCTTGATTAAAGAAGAATTTCATCACTTTGAACAAGTGCTGCAAATAATGCAAAACCGTGGGATTGACTATCAAAATATTCGCGCTGGTCGCTACGCTAAGGGAATGATGAAGCAAGTTAGAACTCACGAGCCGGCGACGTTAATTGACAAACTTATTGTCGGTGCTTTTATTGAAGCGCGCTCTTGCGAACGTTTTGCAAAACTTGCTCCATTTTTAGATGATGAATTAAATAAGTTTTATGTATCTTTGTTGCGCTCTGAAGCGCGCCATTATCAAGACTACCTAACTTTGGCGCAAGCGATAGCAAAGGAAGATATTAGTGACCGAGTTGCGCATTTTGCTGCTGTAGAGGCTGAACTTATTTTAGCTGAAGACGATGATTTTAAGTTTCATAGTGGCTCACCTGTTGCAAGCGTAACCGCAGATATTACTTAAGTTGAGTGGTATTAGGATATGAAATAACGGCAAGTATGAATTACTTGCCGAAAGGTAGCTCAATTAGCTCGACATTATCTTGGCTAACACTGAGCATACTGCCTTGCTCGTACCAATCACCAACAACAATCCGGCGTTTACCCTTGTCTAATTCATGGATTGCTGGTCGATGTGTATGGCCGTGGATCATTTGCTGTGTATTAGTCGTTTTAAGCAGCTCATTTACAGCATCTGGTTCAACATCCATGATGGTGTAACTTTTTTGCTGATTACTGCTCTGGCTTTTATTACGTAACTTAGTGGCAATATCAAGACGCTTAGATTTAGGTAAATGCGCATAAAGCCATTTTGCCCAGCCTAAATTACGAAACTTACGAAAACGCTGATAAGCTTTGTCGAGTGTGCAAAGGCTGTCGCCATGCAAAACAACTGTAGAAACGCCATAGAGCTCAAGCGTTTGTACTTCTGGCAATAATGTCATTCCGCTGCGTTTAGCAAACTCTTTACCAATTAAAAAGTCGCGGTTGCCATGAATAAAATAGATCGGCAGTGTGAGAGACGCCTTTTTAATGGCATCAGCAAGCTGATTTGCAAAAGGTTCAGCGATATCGTCTCCAACCCAGACTTCAAAGAGATCGCCAAGGATGTATAACGCATCAGTGTCGTGAAGCTGTGTGTCGAGAAACGAAAGGAAAGCTTGGGTGATATCGGGGCGATTAGCACTTAAGTGCAAATCGCCCACAAATAAAGTGCGCATCGAGGCAGTATTACTCTTCGATGGTTACTTTTTCGATGATAACAGCTTCAAGAGGAACATCTTGATGCATGCCACGGTTGCCAGTGCTAACCGCTTTGATCTTATTAACAACGTCCATGCCTTCAGTAACTTCACCAAATACGCAGTAACCCCAGCCTTGCGCTGACTCAGACTTAAAGTCTAAGAAAGTGTTGTCGCCAACGTTAATGAAGAACTGTGCAGTTGCTGAATGCGGATCAGAAGTGCGCGCCATTGCAATAGTACCGGTTTTGTTTGATAAGCCGTTGTTTGCTTCGTTGGCAATTGCTTCGTTAGGACGCTTTTGGCCCATATCTTCAGTGAAACCACCACCTTGGATCATGAAACCATCAATTACACGGTGAAAAACAGTGCCGTCGTAAAAGCCTTCTTTAACATAGTTAACGAAGTTAGCAGCTGTGTTAGGTGCTTTTTCAGCGTTTAACGCTAATTTGATTTCACCATGATTTGTATGAAGTGTGATCATATTTAAAACTCTCGTCATTTATTACGTAGTCAATAATGGCTGGATTCTAACGTAATTGCTAACTTCCATAAAGCACTCTGTGTCAGCACTATATAATTAACTGCATTAACCGCTTAACTCGGTTGAATAATCATCATGTGTCGAATGTAAAGGGCCGTCAGAATAGGGCAAAGATCGCAAACTTCCTTTAATACAGCATATCTACTCATTTTTGCGTTGTGAGAACACGAAAACAGCTTGGAACAGCTACTTTGGCAATGGTAGACTGACAAACACATTTTTACAGATAGTCGTTGAAGAGAATAATCAATGTTGAAGCTTTACAATAGTCTTACCCGCCAAAAAGAGCAGTTTGTGCCATTACAACCAGGAAAGGTTGGCATGTATGTGTGTGGGGTGACCATCTATGATTTATGTCATATTGGCCACGGACGTACATTTGTATCTTTTGACATGATTGTTAGATACCTAAGATACAGCGGTTATGATGTTAACTTTCAACGTAACATTACTGACGTTGATGATAAAATTATTAAACGTGCAAATGAAAACAACGAAAGTTGTGATGCATTGACCGAGCGATTAATCGCTGAGATGCACCGTGATTTCGATGCATTAAACATGGCGCGCCCAGATAATGAGCCTCGTGCGACTATGCACATGGCTGAAATTATCGACATGGTTGAAAGACTTATTGAGCGCGAACATGCTTATGTTGCATCGAATGGTGACGTACTGTTTAGCGTTTCTTCTTTCCCTGAATACGGTCGTTTGTCTGGTCAAAACCTAGAGCAGTTGCAAGCCGGTGCTCGCGTTGAAGTTGAAGACGCCAAGCGCGATCCGATGGATTTCGTATTGTGGAAAATGTCTAAACCAGGCGAGCCAACATGGGAGTCGCCATGGGGGCCAGGTCGTCCAGGTTGGCACATTGAATGTTCTGCGATGAACAGCAAACATTTAGGTACCCATTTTGACATTCATGGCGGTGGCTCAGATCTGCAGTTCCCGCACCATGAAAACGAGATTGCTCAGTCTTGCTGTGCCCACGACACGCCATATGTAAACTACTGGATGCATACAGGTATGGTGATGGTTGATAAAGAAAAGATGTCAAAGTCTTTGAATAACTTTTTCACCATCCGTGATGTGTTAGGTCATTACGATGCGGCAACTGTTCGTTACTTCTTGTTGTCTGGTCACTACCGTAGCCAGCTTAACTACTCTGAAGAAAACTTAAAGCAAGCTAGATCAGGACTTGAGCGTATTTACACCGCCCTTAAAGATCTTGATTTAACTGTTGAGGCTGCACCAGCTGAAGAGTTTGTGGCTAAGTTTAAGTCGGCAATGGATGATGACTTTAATACACCAGAAGCTTACTCTGTGTTGTTTGACATGGTACGCGAGATCAACCGCCTTAAACTAACTGACATGGCTAAAGCGTCTGCGTTAGGTGTTGCGCTTAAAGAACTCGCTGACGTGCTTGGAATTCTAGGTCAAGACGTTGATACCTTCTTTAAAGGTGAAGGTAGTGACGACGAAGTAGCACAAATTGAAGCTTTGATTGCTGAGCGTAACCGTGCTCGTGCAGAAAAAGACTGGCCAGCAGCTGATGTCGCACGTGACGGCTTAAATGCTCTCGGCGTGATCTTAGAAGATGGCCCTGAAGGTACGACTTGGCGTAAGAAGTAATTCTTCGCGAAAAATTGAACGATAAAACACAAAAAAGCCTGCATCTGCAGGCTTTTTTATACCTTAAATATTCTGGTAGGTAATATTTAAGTTGAATAGCTTTTTGAGTGAGCTAGTCGTGATACTGCTCACAAGCGTATAAGGTGTTTTCTAGCAGACTTGCGATAGTCATAGGACCAACACCACCAGGAACCGGGGTGATAAAGCTTGCGTGCTGCGCAGCAACATCAAATTCTACATCGCCAACCAGCTGACCGTTTTCAAGGCGGTTAATCCCCACGTCGATTACAACTGCACCAGGCTTAATCCAATCACCAGGAATAAAGCCAGGCTTGCCTACGGCAACTACCACTAGGTCAGCACGTCTTACTTTATCTTCAAGATTGCGAGTAAAACGATGGCAGATAGTAGTGGTGCAACCAGCAAGTAGAAGTTCTAGTGCCATAGGGCGGCCGACAATATTAGAGGCACCAACAACCAGTGCGTCTAAACCGTAAGTATCAACTTCGGTAGCCTTAAGTAATGTCATGATCCCCATTGGCGTACATGAACGTAGCACCGGGCTACGTTGTGCTAAACGGCCAACGTTATACGGGTGGAAGCCATCAACATCTTTATCTGGACGAATACGTTCGATGACTTTTGATTCTTCAATATGTTCAGGCAATGGCAACTGTACTAAGATCCCGTCGATGCTTGGATCGTTATTACATTCATCAATTAATGATAAAAGTGCTTCTTCAGAGGTACTGCTATCTAAATCATATGAGCGAGACATAAAGCCAACTTCTTCACAGGCTTTACGCTTACTACCAACATAAACTTGTGAGGCAGGATCTGCTCCTACAAGTATTACGGCTAAACCAGGGACTCTTAGACCAGCCTCTTTGCGGGCGGTTACTTTATCTTTGAGTTGCGTTCGAATGGATTGGGCAATGGCCTTACCATCGATGTTTTGGGCTGTCATTGGGGTTGGTGTCCTTTATACGGCGCGATAATGGAAAACGGAGACATTTTAACAGGACAGGATAAAAGTGTCATTGGTTTAGGTAATTAACAGTCAATTCTAAAATACGGATAATAGCGAGTAAGTCTCGGTGTTGCTGATAAGAGCTTAATACGTCTGTTTTATGTAGTATGCGACTGAAAGGCTGCCAAAATTGTTCAATTCAAAATGAAATAGCCGTTATTTTTAGCAGTTTGCTTAATCATGATTCAAATGGTGTATAAAGTAATCATGCAAACATGTTTTTTGAAAAAAGTCGTTGACGACTTTTAGGTGAGGGGATACTATGCGCTCCGTTCTCAGCGAGACAGCGAATTGCTGTTGGTGAGGATAAGAAGCAGTAAAGGGTGTCTCAGCGTGAAAACGTACTTTACATTAAGTTTCAAAACTCGGTGATTAGCGCAGCCCGGTAGCGCATCTGGTTTGGGACCAGAGGGTCAGAGGTTCGAATCCTCTATCACCGACCACATTTAGACTAACGTGGAACGTTAGTTGCCCAGTTCAGGAAATGAATTTATTTTCATTACCGAGCGCCCGTAGCTCAGTTGGATAGAGCACCCGCCTTCTAAGCGGGTGGCCGCAGGTTCGAATCCTGCCGGGCGTACCATTTTTGTGGTGATTGTAGCTCAGTTGGTAGAGTCCCGGATTGTGATTCCGGTTGTCGTGGGTTCGAACCCCATCAGTCACCCCACTCTTTCTGTAAAGAAGTAAAAAAAGCGACCCTAGGTCGCTTTTTTTACGCCTGTAAATCACGCTTTGAGGCTCGACTCGAGCGCATTCCATAGCTATAATGTCGCGTCTTGATAATTATCAACTAAAAGATACCTGTGCCGATCGTCAGTATTTATGGGCATTTTGGTTAAATTTATGGATCAAGAAACGAATACCTGAATAGTTGAGTTTTCGACTATTGCAAAGGACGATAGACATATTTCGAGGTAAAAAAATGCAAGTTTCTGTAGAAACCACACAAGGCCTAGAGCGTCGCCTAACAATTTCTGTACCTGCTGAGCAGATCGAGAACACTGTTAAAGAAGCATTAAAAAGCGAAGCTAAGCGTGCCCGTATCCCAGGTTTCCGTCCAGGAAAAGTACCTGTAAGCGTAATTAATAAGCGTTATGGTAAAGCAATTCGCCAAGACATCACTGGTGAAGTGATGCAGCGTAACTTCGTTGAAGCAATCATTGCTGAGAAGTTAAACCCAGCTGGCGCACCTACGTTAACTGCTGGTTCAACTGAAGGCGAAAACTTTGAGTTTGTTGCTACTTTTGAAATCTACCCAGAAGTAGAGCTAAAAGGTCTTGAGTCTATCACTGTTGAACAGCCAACTGCTGAAGTAACAGAAGCTGATGTTGACGCGATGATTGAAACGCTACGTAAGCAACACGCAACTTTTGAAGTTGTTGAGCGTGAAGCTGCAGAAGGCGACAAAGCTAAGATTAACTTCGTTGGTTCTATCGACGGCGAAGAGTTTGAAGGCGGCAAAGCTGACGATTTCGAACTTCAACTAGGCAGCGGCCGTATGATCCCAGGTTTCGAATCTGGTGTTGAAGGTCACAAAGCGGGTGAAGAGTTCAATATCGAAGTGACTTTCCCAGAAGATTACCACGCTGAAAACCTAAAGGGTAAAGTAGCAACTTTCGCTATCACTCTTACTGAAGTTCAAGCGGCTAACCTTCCAGAAGTTAACGATGAATTCGCTACTCTATTTGGTATCACTGAAGGCGGTATCGACGCTCTTCGCGCTGAAATCAGCAAGAACATGAGCCGTGAGCTTGAGCAAGCGCTTAAAGCAAACGTTAAAGAGCAAGTGCTTAATGGTCTAGTTGAGCAAAACGACATCGAATTGCCATCTGCGCTAATCACTGGTGAAGTTGAAGTATTGCGCAAGCAAGCTATGCAACGTTTCGGTGACCAAGCTGCTAACATGCCTGAGCTACCAGCTGACCTATTCACAGAGCAAGCTACACGTCGTGTTAAAGTAGGCCTACTACTTGGCGAAGTGATCAAAACAAACGAGCTAAAAGCTGAAGACGAGCGCGTTCAAGCGCTAATCGCTTCTATGGCTTCTGCATACGAAGATCCAAGTGAAGTTGTAGCATACTACAATGGTAACGAAGAACTTATGCAAAACATGCGCAACGTTGCTCTAGAAGAGCAAGCGGTTGAAGCTTTGTTAAAAACTGCAACTTTGACTGAAAAACCAGTCCAGTTTGAAGAATTTATGAACAAGGCTACCGGTCGCGCGTAACCATCGCTTGACTTAAATGGCTATTAGCCATTTATAATGGCTCGTATGAGGTTCCTCATGCGGGCCATTTTTATTTAGGGAAGTTAATCATGCACAAAGCGCCAGAATCAGTACTTAACGCACTCGTTCCTATGGTTGTTGAACAAACAGCTAAAGGTGAACGTTCATATGATATTTATTCTCGCCTTTTGAAAGAGCGAGTAATCTTTCTAGTTGGCCAAGTTGAAGAACACATGGCTAACCTTATCGTTGCTCAGTTACTGTTTTTGGAGTCAGAGAGCCCAGATAAGGATATCTACCTATACATTAACTCGCCAGGCGGTAGCGTGACAGCGGGTATGGCTATTTACGATACTATGCAGTTTATTAAGCCGAACGTAAGTACAGTATGTATTGGTCAAGCGGCAAGCATGGGCGCATTTTTGTTAGCAGGCGGCGCACCAGGCAAACGCCATTGCTTACCTAACTCAAGAGTGATGATCCATCAGCCATTAGGTGGCTTCCAAGGTCAAGCATCAGATATCGCTATTCATGCGCAAGAGATCTTAGGCATTAAGAACAAGTTAAACACTATGCTTGCAGAGCATACTGGTCAGCCTCTAGAAGTAATTGAGCGTGATACTGATCGTGATAACTTTATGAGTGCTTCAGAAGCCGCTGAATACGGATTAGTCGATTCAGTGATGACAAAACGAGACTGATTTTTACTCTCCTCTGAGCTATGCTCATAGAAAGGAAGTATTAAAAAGATCCACGCAGTAGATTGACTGCAAACAGAGGTAAAGTAATGGGTGAAGACAAAGGTAACGGTGACGGCGGAAAACTGCTGTACTGCTCTTTTTGTGGTAAGAGCCAGCATGAAGTAAGAAAACTCATCGCTGGGCCTTCTGTATATGTTTGTGATGAGTGCGTTGAACTCTGCAACGACATTATTAGAGAAGAAATCAAAGAGATTTCACCGAAGCAAGATCAGGACAGATTGCCAACGCCACATGAGTTAAGAGCTCATTTGGACGACTATGTGATCGGTCAAGATAAAGCTAAGAAAGTCCTCTCTGTCGCGGTGTACAATCACTACAAGCGCTTGAGAAATGCTAGCCCGAAAGACGGTGTTGAATTAGGTAAGAGTAACATCTTGCTTATTGGCCCTACGGGTAGCGGTAAAACACTTTTAGCTGAAACGTTAGCGCGTTTCCTTGATGTGCCATTTACTATGGCAGATGCAACGACATTAACCGAAGCTGGTTATGTTGGTGAAGATGTTGAGAACATCATTCAGAAGTTACTACAAAAGTGCGACTACGATGTAGAGAAAGCACAGCGTGGTATCGTCTATATTGACGAAATTGATAAAATCAGTCGTAAGTCTGATAACCCATCAATTACTCGCGATGTTTCTGGTGAAGGTGTTCAGCAAGCGCTTTTAAAGCTTATTGAAGGTACAGTTGCAGCGGTTCCACCACAAGGTGGTCGTAAGCATCCACAACAAGAGTTCTTACAGGTTGATACTTCTAAGATCTTATTCGTGTGTGGTGGTGCATTCGCTGGCCTTGAAAAGGTGATTGAGCAACGTGCACACGTAGGCACGGGGATCGGTTTTGGTGCTCAGGTGAAAGGCGAAGCGGATAAGAAGAATATCTCTGATAGACTTCTAGAGGTTGAGCCTGAAGATTTAGTGAAGTTTGGTCTAATTCCAGAGTTCATTGGTCGTTTACCTGTTTTAGCTACACTGGCTGAACTTGATGATGAAGCATTGATCCAAATTTTGTCTCAACCAAAAAATGCGATTACTAAACAGTTTGCAGCATTGTTTGAGATGGAAGGCGTTGAACTTGAATTTAGAGAAGATGCATTAAAAGCGATTGCACTGAAAGCTCAGACTCGTAAGACTGGTGCTCGTGGCCTACGTTCAATTGTTGAAGGGATCTTACTTGATATCATGTACGACCTGCCATCAACTGACGATGTTGCTAAAGTGGTTATCGATGAATCAGTAGTGAAAGGTGAATCGACACCTATCCTGATTTATGCCAATAATGAAACCCAAGCAGCAACAGCTGAATAAGCTATCAACGATAGTTAAAAAGATTAAAAGGAGCCAATATGGCTCCTTTTTTGTACACTTCTTTAATTAATTGTTTTTCACCATTGAAACCTATTTAATCATCCCAATATACTCATTAGTAATCATAAAAAACGGAATCGAGCTATGACCCTAGAGCGTGATGCGCGAATCGAACTACCCGTACTGCCACTAAGAGATGTGGTGGTTTATCCCCATATGGTAATTCCGTTATTCGTCGGTCGAGAAAAGTCTATTCGTTGCTTAGAAAAAGCAATGGAGCAAGGCAAGCAAATTATTTTAGTCGCTCAGCGTGATGCTGAGTTGGACGATCCTACAAGCGACGATATCTTTGACGTTGGTACTGTTGCGTCAATTTTACAGCTATTAAAATTGCCAGACGGTACCGTAAAGGTATTAGTTGAAGGCGGGCAGCGAGCTCGTATTGACAACTATATCGATCAAGACGATATCTTCCAAGCGACAGCTCATTATCTTGAGTCTGAGCCTCTATCTGAAAAAGAAGAGGAAGTGCTAGTTCGCTCAGCAGTTGGCCAATTTGAAGGCTATATCAAGCTCAATAAAAAGATCCCGCCAGAGGTGTTAACGTCACTATCGGGTATCGACGAAGCTGCAAGACTTGCAGACACTATGGCTGCTCATATGCCACTGAAGCTTGAAGACAAGCAATCAGTGCTAGAGATGGTCAATGTAAGTGAACGCATTGAATATCTAATGGCGATGATGGAAGCTGAAATCGACCTACTACAGGTTGAAAAGCGCATTCGTAGCCGTGTTAAAAAGCAGATGGAGAAAAGTCAGCGCGAGTACTATTTGAATGAGCAAATGAAAGCTATTCAAAAAGAGCTTGGCGATATTGACGAGTCTCACGATGAGTTTGAAAGTTTAGCGAAAAAGATTGAAGAGGCACAAATGCCTGCAGAGGCAAAAGAAAAAGCTTCTGCTGAACTCAATAAGCTAAAAATGATGTCGCCAATGTCTGCTGAAGCAACGGTAGTTAGAAGCTACGTTGAGTGGATGGTGTCTGTACCTTGGCATAAGCGCTCTAAAATCAAGCGTGACCTCGCTAAAGCGCAAGACGTGCTTGATACCGATCACTTTGGTCTTGAGAAAGTCAAAGAGCGTATTTTAGAATATCTCGCGGTTCAAAGCCGTGTTAAGCAGCTGAAAGGTCCAATTCTGTGTCTAGTCGGCCCACCAGGTGTAGGTAAAACATCGCTGGGTCAGTCGATTGCAAAAGCGACTGGCCGTAAGTATGTGCGCGTAGCATTAGGTGGCGTGCGTGATGAAGCGGAGATCCGTGGTCATCGCCGTACTTATATTGGTTCTATGCCGGGTAAAGTGATTCAAAAGATGTCTAAAGTGGGCGTTAAAAACCCATTATTCCTGCTTGATGAAATCGATAAGATGAGCAGTGATATGCGTGGCGATCCAGCTTCTGCGCTTTTAGAGGTCTTAGATCCTGAGCAAAACTCAGCATTTAGCGATCACTACATGGAGGTCGATTACGACTTATCTGATGTAATGTTCGTTGCAACATCTAACTCAATGAATATTCCGGGTCCACTACTTGACCGTATGGAAGTGATTCGTCTGTCGGGTTATACCGAAGATGAAAAGCTCAATATTGCCAAGCAACACTTGTTGCCAAAGCAAATTGAACGTAACGGCTTAAAAGCAAAAGAAGTGACTGTTGATGATAGTGCTATTATCGGCATTATCCGTTACTACACTCGTGAAGCGGGCGTACGTGCGTTAGAGCGCGAGCTGTCGAAGATTTGCCGTAAAGTGGTTAAGCAAATTCTGCTTGATAAGAGCATTAAGCATGTTGAAGTTAATCAAGACAACCTGAAGTCATTCTTAGGTGTGCAGCGTTGTGATTACGGTAAAGCTGAATCAAACAACCAAATTGGCCAAGTTACTGGTTTAGCGTGGACAGAAGTTGGTGGTGATTTACTGACAATTGAGGCGACCTCTGTACCAGGTAAAGGCAAGCTGACTTATACCGGCTCGCTGGGTGACGTGATGCAAGAGTCTATCCAAGCGGCAATGACAGTTGTACGTGCTCGCGCTGAACAGCTTGGTATTAACCCAGACTTTTACGAAAAACGTGATATTCACGTACACGTACCAGAAGGGGCAACACCAAAGGATGGTCCATCAGCAGGTGCAGCAATGTGTACTGCGTTGGTTTCAAGCCTAACCGGTAACCCTGTTCGCGCAGATGTGGCGATGACCGGTGAAATTACCCTTCGCGGTGAAGTATTGCCAATTGGTGGATTAAAAGAAAAACTTTTAGCTGCGCACCGTGGCGGCACCAAAGTAGTGCTAATTCCAAAAGAAAACGAACGTGATTTGGAAGAAATTCCACAAAACGTAATTGCAGACTTACAGATCCACCCTGTGAAGTGGGTTGATGAAGTTCTTAAATTGGCGCTTGAACGACCAGTTGAAGGCTTTGAAGTCGTCTAAAACGTGGACTAACGCAATAAATTGCGGGATTGCTTGAAAAAAACAGTAAAAAGGTGCTTACCTAAGTATCAAGCTGTGGTAGCCTAAGTCTGTGGAGAGTCAGTCGCTCCAGCCCTTGGAGTGACTGGTTTTGAGTAGTATCCTAATTTATTTCTTTGGTTTTCCTATAAGGCTTGAACTTTGGTTCTAAGCTTGTTATAAAAAGCCTCCGCAGACCGCTCTAGACAAGGATTTGGGTGCGGCGCACAAATTACATTCAAGGGGATGACATGAACAAATCTGAACTAATCGAGAAAATCGCTTCTGGTGCTGACATTTCTAAAGCGGCTGCTGGCCGTGCATTAGACTCTTTCATCGGCGCTGTTACTGACGGCCTTAAAGAAGGCGATAAGATTGCTCTTGTTGGTTTCGGTACTTTCGAAGTGCGTCAACGCGCTGAGCGCACTGGTCGTAACCCACAAACGGGTAAAGAGATCAAAATCGCTGCAGCTAACATCCCAGCATTTAAAGCTGGTAAAGCTCTAAAAGACGCTGTTAACTAAATAAAAGTTAGCAATGCAGCCTTTTGTAAGGCTATTGTAAAAAAGCACTGTTTAAACAGTGCTTTTTACAAATAGAAAGGGCATAAATTAAGGAATAACTTAATTTTGTCATCGGGAGTTTCAAAGGGAACATTTCCTCTCCTTTAAATTACAAAAAGGCGCATCCAAACAGTGATGCGCCTTTTTATTATATTAATCGCAACAAGCGAGAAGTCTGATGTTAGAAAAGATTCGCGAAGGCTCACAAGGGGTTATTGCTAAAAGCATTCTAATCCTAGTGATACTTTCTTTTGCATTTACAGGTGTGAGTAGTTATTTGGGTTCTTCAACTGAGGTTGCAGCTGCTACCGTGAATGGTGAAGAGATCAGCAACTCAGCTTTAGAACAAGCATATCAAAATGAGCGTGGTCGTTTAGAACAGCAGTTAGGTGACATGTTCGCTACACTTTCAGCTGATGACAACTACATGCAGAGCGTAAAGCAAAGCGTATTAGAACGTTTGGTTGCAGAAAAACTGCTTGACCAAAACGCTGCAGAGCTAGGCTTGCGCGTATCTGATGAGCAGATTAAAGCTGCGATTCTGGCTGAGCCTGCATTCCAAACTGACGGTGTATTTGATAACGATCGTTATCAAGCTATTTTGCGTCAGCTAGGTTATCAAGCCAATACATTCCGCGACATGATGCGTACAGATATGACTCGTCGTCAACTTGTTGCGACATTAGTGGGTTCAGAGTTTGTATTACCGGGTGAAGCTCAGTATGTGGCAGATCTTCAAGGTCAAACTCGCGATATCGATTATAAAATCATTGATGCAACGCCATTCTTGGCTGAGATCAGTGTAACTGATGAGCAAATCCAAACTTACTATAATGCCAATCTTGCACAGTTTGTACGCCCAGAAGTTGTAAGTCTTGACTACATTGAGCTTGACGCGAATGAGCTAGCAAAAGACGTTAAGATCACTGATGCAGATGCACAAGCTTATTATGACGAGCACAAAGCTAACTACACCCAAGCTGAAAAGCGTTTAGCTGCTCATATCCTAGTACAACTAGGTGATGACGAGGATGCTGCAAAAGCGAAAGCTGAGGCTATATACAAACAGCTTCAAGACGGTGCTGATTTTGCAGAGCTTGCAAAAACAGAATCTGAAGATACTTTCAGTGGTGAGCAAGGCGGCCAATTAGATTGGTTTGAAGCGGGAGTAATGGAGCCTGAGTTTGATACTGCACTATTTGCGCTTAATAAAGGTGAGTACTCAAATGTTGTGAAAACTAACTTTGGTTACCACATCATTAAAGCAGTAGACATTCAAGCTGGCGCTCAAGCATCATTTGCAGACGTTAAAGATAAAATTGTAGCGCAACTGCAAGATAAGCAAGCGGTAGACAAGTTCTACGAATTGCAGCAAATCCTTGCTGATACAAGCTACGAAGTGCCAGATACTCTTGCTGAAGCGGCTAAAGATTTAGATGTTGAAGTGAAAACTACACCTGAGTTTACACGTACTAATGCACCTGAATTGTTTAGCAAGCCAGACATTTTGAAAGAAGCCTTTTCTTCAAATGTATTACTTGATGGCATGAACAGTGATGTACTTGAAGTTGCACCAAACCATGTAGTGGTTATTCGTGCTAACTCTCATAAAGCTGCTGGCACAATGGAATTAGCTGACGTACGCAATGCTATCGCTAATCGTTTAAAGCAAGAACAAGCTAATGAAGCAGCGCGTAAGCAAGCACAAGAAGCTATGACAGAAGTTGAAGCATCTGGCGTAACAGCAGATTATATTGCAAAAGCTAAGCTTGCACGTTTTGATCAAGAAATTGATGGCGCGATTGTGAACAAAGCATTTGCTATGGCACAACCAGCAGGTAAAGCTTCAGTTGATACTGTTGCACTCGCTAACGGTTATGCTGTTATTGTTCTTAAGCAAGTAAATGCCGCAGACGGTGTTGACGCTGGTTTGTTAGATGCACTTAAGCAACGCTTAAGCTCTCAGTACAGTGAAAATGATTACCGTGCAGTTATTGCTTCTCTAAAGGCTAAGGGTGAAGTGCTTTACCCTGTTGCAGAGTAGCAGTTAGCATTACGGCATCAGTAAGCATATAGCCTCTAACGAGGTAGCAAAAACCGGCTAAATATAGCCGGTTTTTTTATGTCTAAAATTCAGCTCTACTTAGCTGAGTTCAATTCGGCTGTTTGTGTAGTAATACCAATCAGTATAAATCGTGAGTCGGTATTCCGGAGCGTTTTTAGCTGCCAACCTCTGCGTTGGACAGCTCGACAAGCCAATAATGATAAGACAAAGCATATGAGGCGCTTTCGGCTAATTAAAAGCGTGATGCTCATACTGTAGGATCTTATCTGCCAGGCGATGGCGGGAGTTTTTAAAAGTATTGATTGAGGAGAGCGCAGTCGGCGGTTTTTATCGGCAATAAAAAACGCCGCAATCAATGATTACGGCGTTTTATGGTCAGCTCTTATGGTTAGAGCTAATCTTTAGATACAAACGACATCAAACTCAACGTGTGGGTTAACGTCTGCTTCGTAATCAATACCTTCTACACCAAAACCGAACAGTTTAAGGAATTCTTCCTTATATTCACGGTAATCAGTTAGTTCAGATAGATTTTCAGTGGTTACTTGTGGCCACATATCACGACAATGCTGCTGGATCTCTTCACGCAGTTCCCAGTCATCAAGACGTAAACGATTTGAGTCGTCAACATCCGCAGTTGAGCCATCAGCTTTATATAAACGCTCGTTAAACATGCGGCTTATTTGCTCGATACAGCCTTCATGTAGGCCTTCTGCACGCATCTTTTTGAACACCATGGCAATGTAAAGTGGCATAACAGGAATTGCTGAGCTTGCTTGAGTAACAACACTCTTAAGCACTGCAACATTGGCGCTGCCACCAGTAGCAGAAAGCTTTGCATCTAGTGCGTGAGCTGCACGGTCAAGATCCATTTTGGCCTTACCTAGTGCGCCGTGCCAGTAGATTGGCCAAGTAAGCTCGGTACCAATGTAGCTGTAAGCAACGGTTTTGCAGTTATCGCTAAGAACACCAGCTTCTGATAGCGCCTGCATCCATAATTCCCAGTCTTCACCGCCCATTACCGTTACTGTATCGGCAATCTCTTGCTCAGTCGCCGGCTCTACGCTTGCTTCGATGATTAGGTCTTTATTGGTATCAACTGCAGTCGCTGTGTAGGTTTCACCAATAGGTTTAAGTGATGAACGAATAAGCTCACCGCTATCAGGCATTTTACGGACTGGTGATGCGAGTGAGTAAACCACCATATCAACTTGACCTAGATCTTGCTTGATAATCTCAATCGCTTTTTGCTTAGCTTCATGGCTAAATGCGTCACAGTTGATGCTTTTAGAATACAGGCCTTCAGCCTTAGCAAACTTGTCGAATGCCGCTGAGTTATACCAACCGGCAGTTCCTGGTTTGGTCTCAGAGCTTGGCTTTTCAAAAAACACACCTAACGTGGCTGCGTCGCTACCAAAGGCAGCTGTAATGCGCGAAGACAGACCGTAACCACTTGATGAACCAACAACTAAAACCTTTTTAGGGCCGTTGGTTATTTTACCTTTTGCTTTGGTAAAGTTTATTTGCTCAAGTACGTTAGCTTCACAGCCAACAGGGTGGGTCGTAGTACAAATGAAGCCACGGATTCTAGGTTTGATGATCATATTTTTTGATTCTCTTAAAAAATTGTCTTTAGGATAATTAAACCAATATAAAATGGCACTTATTTTTGTTGAAAATGGGCCTTTTTAGCAGTGGTTGGAGCAGTTTCGCTCATTTGATTCATTCGCTTTTTAACTGCACCACCGCATAATTGTGTAGGCTTTATACACATGAACAAGCTTACTTTTACTTTTTACGAGTGAATAAGCTCTGCTCTTGAATTAATCTTTGGGTGTACTCATGTTGTGGCGCATTAAAGAGTTGCTCAGTCGTCGCTTTCTCAACCATAACACCTTTTTTCAATACCATAATTTTATCGCTAACATGGCGAATGATATTCATATTATGGGATACGAAGATATAAGATAGTCCCATCTCTTGCTGTAATTCGAGAAGTAAGTTTAGTATCTGCGAACGTACTGATAGATCAAGTGCTGTGAGGGCTTCGTCAGCAATGATGATTTTAGGGTCGAGCATTAATGCACGCGCGACCGCAACTCGCTGCTTTTGCCCCTCAGAAATCATATGCGGATAAAACTCAATATGTTCAGACAGCAAGCCGACTTTTCTCAGCTTATCAATAACTAATGCTTTTCTTTCATTTTTGTCGAGCTGAGTATTAAACTTTAACGGCTCATCTAAAAGCTCACCAATGGTCAGCCTAGGATTAAGCGAGGTGTTTGGATCTTGGAAAATCATCCGAATTAAGCGGCAGCGCTGTTTTAAATCACGCTTTTCCAAAGCTTCACCTTCAAAAAAGATCTCACCGCCACTGCGAATTTCTGCGCCGACTAAAATCCGCGCAATGGTACTTTTACCAGAGCCCGCTTCACCCACAATAGCGAGGGTTTCACCTTGATTTAGTTCAAATGAAACTGGCGATAATGCATGATTATATTGGCGTTTAAAGCGTTTATATCCCGCATAGTAGCTTTTGCTGAGATCATTGACTTTAAGAAGTGGGGTCGTCATTACATGGCTCACTGTTATAGGGGAAATGACAAGCAAAATAGCGGTCTTTTTGGTGGCATAAGCTTGGTTTGCTCACACAGCGCTTTTGCGCTTGCGGGCAGCGTGGCCCGAGGCGACAACCAATAGGCAAATGTTGCAAAGCCGGTGACGAGCCTGGCAGAGTCTGCATCACTGATTTATGAGCAAGTCCGCCTGAAAAGTCTGGCATATTATCAAGTAACGCCTTGGTATAAGGATGAAATGGCTGCTCAAGAACTTCTGCTGTCGGTCCTGACTCCATCACTTGGCCGCAATACAACACAGTTAATTGATCGCACCAACCTGAAAGCGTTTCAAGCTCATGACTAATAAGTAAGATAGATACACTATGCAGCTGATTTAATTTACTTAGTAGCCTGAAAATTTGTGCCTGAGTGCTTAGCTCCATTGAGTCTGTAGGTTCATCGGCGATCAGTAATCGTGGTTGATTGGCAATGGCCATCGCAATCATCACTTTTTGGCATTCGCCTGCAGAGAGCTCCCAAGCGTAGCTACTCATGACTTCCTCGGTGTTTTTGATACCGACTTTGTGCAGCCACTTTTGTGCGATTGCCTTACGTGCTTTATTCCGTTTCCAAAAAGAAACTTGCTTGTCTTGTGGCATTGCTTCAATAAGTTGGCTGCCGACAGTTATTGCAGGGTCAAGGCTTCCCATTGGGTCTTGGAAAATCACTGCAATTTCGCTGCCCATCAAGTTACGACGCTGTTTAGGCGACATATCCATTAGGTTTTGGCCATCCCACATCATACGATCTGCGGTGATGGTCCAGTTATGGCCTGGCACACCTAAAATGGCACGTGCAAGCAGAGTGCGGCCAGAGCCTGATTCACCAACTAGGGCGTGTAGCTCGCCTGGATTAATCATTAAACTTACACGCTCAAGTGCTTTAACACGCCCATGAGGTGTGTCTAACTCAATGGTAAGATTACGAATATCGAGTAATGGCATAATATTAATTTCTGATGGGCGATAACGCCGATCTTAAGCCGTCGCCAACTAAGTTAATGGCAAGTACGCTACATAAAATAGCGACTCCAGGTATAGTGACCGTCCAAGGTGCGGTTAATAGATTATCCAGTCCTTGAGACACCATCGCACCCCATTCAGGACTGGGGGCTTGCGCGCCTAGGTTTAAAAAACCTAGGGCAGCAATGTCAAGAATAGCGGCAGAAATTGCGAGTGTTGTTTGAATGATCACTGTTTCCCATACGTTAGGCATAATCACGTACCAAAAAACTTGAATAGAATTCGCACCATCAAGTTTTGCAGCAGTCACGTAGTCTTTTTGCAGTTCTTCGTGAACAGCTTGGTGAATGGCTCTGACAAACTGTGGTGTGAGGGCAATACCAACAGCCCAAAATACATTGTCTAACCCTGGTCCCATTACAGCAACCACTAAGATTGCCAATAGCAAAGATGGAATTGAAAGCAAGGCATCTAATAAGTGGCTTAAAATCGATGATTTAAGCCCCTTCATCATGCCTGAAATAGAACCTATGACAAAGCCAACAAGTAAAGAGGCGAGTACGATAGCGAGCGCCATGCCGAAGGTCAGGTGAGCACCATGTAGTAAGCGGCTGAAAATGTCTCTGCCCAAATCATCAGTGCCAAGAAAGTGCTCTACAGTGCCACTGGCATCCCAAGATGGTGGCAGTAATAACGCCGACGGATCTTGTTGCTCTGGAGAGAAAGGGGCAATCCAAGGACCAAAAATCGCTAAGGTCAATAAACAGCACACAGCCCAAAGGCCCATTAATGCAAAAGGATTATCAGCAAATGCTTGCCATACTTTCTGCATAGGTGAGGCGATATGGTCTTCTTGATAAATTCTAATTCGCGGCATAGATTTCTTTCCTACTTAGCGGATTATAAGCATTATGTAGCACTTCAATTAAAATACTAAAGAAGATGATGATAAGTGCTACGCCTAATACGCCGCCTTGAATCACGGTGTAATCTCGTTGATAAATACCTGATACTAACCAACTGCCTACACCTTGGCGTGAGAAGATCACCTCAACGATCATGGCGTAACTTGCAAAGGTTCCTAACATTAAGCCCATATTTTTTAGTACCGGAATAAGCGCGTTTGGCAGTGCATGGCGCAAAACAATGGTACCTGTATGTAAACCACGTGCTTCTGCCGCCTTAATATAAGGCTGCTCCATAATGCTCAGCATGGCTGAGCGAGTAATACGCACCACGACAGTGAAGGGTAATACCGCTAACGTAATCGCGGGTAAAATAATATGAAATACCGCGTCTTTAAATGCCGATATACGGTATGCAGAATCTGATAAAAGGGTATCGATAAGCATAAAGCCACTTACAGGTTCGATTTCGTATAAGAGGTTTATACGCCCAGATACAGGTAGCCAGCCAAGCTCAACTCCAAACCATAATGATAGCGTTAGCCCGAGCCAAAATACTGGGATTGAGTAACCGGTTAACGTTATAGCCATGATGCTGTGCTGAGTAATTTTGTTTTTGCTGAGTGACGCCAATACGCCTAAAGGCACCCCAAGTAATACTGCGATAATGCCCGATACTATCGCTAACTCGAACGAAGCAGGTAGTGCTTGAGTAAGCTCTTCAATTACCGGTCGCTGTGAGGTAACTGACAAGCCTAAATCACCGCTTAAGCGGGTTTGCGCATAAGCGATAAATTGTTGCAGTTGATTGCCGTTTAATTGGTAATTGTTTTCAATTTGGGTTAACTGCTCAGCAGTTGGCGTTGCAATGCCGCTCAGCGCGAAGGGTTTGCTCACTGGGAAATAACCTGTGGTGATAAACAACACAGTTACCAAAGCTAAAGTGGTTGCTAAAAACAAGTTTAATCTGCGAAGGAGATAACGACCCATTATAAATCTCCTTTTATAGCGACAGTTTTAGCGTTTTCAAAAGAGATCCCACCAAATGGTGTGAGCTGAGTTTGTTTAACCGCTTTGCTCTTAAATGTAAGCTGGGTCGCGTGAGCAAAAGTCATCATAGGCACATGTTCATTAAATAAGGCTTCAGCTTGTTGGTACAAGGCCTTACGCTCCGACTCTACGGTTGTGGCTTTGGCATTATTCAAAAGGGCGTCCATTTCTTGGCTACACCATTGAGCACGGTTGCTCGATGATGTTAACGATGCACAGCTCATGATTGGTGAGAAGAAATTATCAGGGTCGCTATTGTCGGCGTTCCAGCCGATTAATACCGAGTCATAATTATTGCGGTTGAGCTTTTGGTTAAACACGCTCCAGTCATAGGTGATGATATTGACGTTGACGCCAATATTTGCCAAATCAGCTTGGATTAACTCAGCAGTTTTAAGCGCGTTAGGGTTATAAATTCGTGCTACAGGCATTGCCCAAATATCGATAGTTAACTCTTTAATACCTGCATCAGCTAGCAAAGCACGCGATTTGTCAGGGTTATATTGATAACTACTTTTGTTGTAATTATATGCCCACGATTGCGGTGGCAGCATGCCAGTCGCCTTGATAGCGGTTTCTTGGTACACAGCCCGTAAAATATTTTGTTTATCTACCGCATAAGCTAATGCTTGACGTACTCGTACGTCATCAAATGGTGGCTTTTGGGTGTTAAACGCCCAAAATGCAACATTGAATCCTAGTTGAGTGTCAAGCTCTAGACTCGGGTGCTGCTTTATAACGGGTAACTCACCGGCTTTTGGCAGGGCTGAGACGCTGCAATCCCCGGTGATTAACTTAGTTAAACGAGCACTACTTTGTGGCGTAATGTTAAACACTAACTGCTCAAACTCTGGCAGAGTGCGCCAAAACTTTTCATTGCGGTGATAACGAATAAATTCGTTTTTTGCGTAGTTAACTAGTTTAAACGGTCCTGTACCAACGGGGTTTCTATCTAAAAGTTCTGGTGTGCCTTTCGCAAGTAAGTTATCAGCATATTCCTTTGATAGGATCACTGAAAAGCCGGTTGCTAAATTGGCTAAAAAAGAGGCATTAGTTTGATTTAGATGAAATATCACTTCATCATCGGCCACTTTTTCAATATGCGTGACTTGCTCGTTAAAACCAATACTTTGAAAAAAAGGATAACCAGTTTGAGACACTGAATGATAAGCATTTTCGCTGTTTATGATGCGATTGAACGAGAAAATGACATCATCTGCATTGAAAGTGCGAGTTGGTGTAAACCAATCTGTATGATGAAACTGCACACCTGGTCGAAGTTTAAAGCGATAACTTAAACCATCAGCTGATGTTTCCCATGAGCTAGCGAGTGCAGGAACAAGTTCACCAGAAACTGGATCATAATCAATTAGGCTGTCGTATAACTGCTGCGACGTTGCATCAATTGTGGTGCCTGATGTGACCAATTGCGGGTTAAAAGTTTCTGGGTTTCCCTCAGAGCAATAGACCAAACCAGCAGGAACTTGCTGAGGGCCACAGGCAGTGAGTAACAAGCTGAACGGTGCAATAGCAGCAGTCAGCTTTATGCTCTTTAGCAGCTGTATCATTAAGAAATCATTTTTGAGCTGAATATTAATAGCTATTTTAACAGTGCCTAACAGTTAACAGCAATTATTTATCCAGTAAGTTGTATTTCTTTAAGATCCCGCGCAGCTGATGGTAGCTCAAGCCTAGTAGTTCAGCTGTTTTCTTTTGGTTAAATTGCCCGGCTTCTAAGGCTTGTTTTAAAATAAGTGTTTCGTTTTGTTCGCAGTGAGTTTTAAAGTCTATTGGGAAGCTAATTGAAGCGTGATTATTATTGCTAGATTGCCCATTTGGGTTAGCACTTACTTCGCTCGTCTGCTCAGTATTTATTGTTGACTGTTCTGTTGTACCGGGTTGCTGACGTTCTTTGGTTTTAACGCGCTTTGTCGGTCGGTATGGTGAAGCAAAAGGATCAATAATAATCTGTTCGATAGCGCTGTGACAGTCAGCATTACGATACACGCTGCGCTCTACCACGTTTTTAAGCTCACGAATATTACCAGGCCATTGATACTCCATTAATTGTTGAATAGCGTTATTACTGAAGCCTTCAAACAATTCCAGCTTTAGCTGACGTGCCATACCAACAGCAAAATATTCAGCGAGTGGCATGATGTCTTCACTTCTGTGTCTTAGAGGCGGCAGGGTGATCACATCAAAGGCTAATCTATCAAGTAGATCGGCTCTAAATTCCCCTGCATCGGCAAGGGTTGGTAAGTCTTCATTAGCAGCGCAGATAAGACGTACATCGGTTTGTACTGTTTTACTGCCACCGACTCGTTCAAACTCGCCATATTCAATTACGCGCAGTAGCTTTTCCTGAATGAGCCCAGAAGTATTAGCTAGCTCATCTAAAAATAAAGTGCCGCCATCGGCACGCTCAAAACGGCCTTCATGTTTTTTACTCGCCCCCGTAAATGCACCAGCGTCATGGCCAAAAAGTTCGCTTTCGAGTAGATTTTCACTTAGTGATGAGCAGTTGAGCTTTATAAAGCTTTGATCCCAACGCTTTGATAAATAATGAAGTCGCTCGGCGATAAGCTCTTTGCCTGTGCCGCGCTCACCAATTATTAGTACCGGTTTAGACAGCGGCGCAACTTGTGAAATGTGCTCTAAGACTTCTAAAAGAGCATTGGATTGACCGATAAGGTTATCTTGCTGAAATTGCTTTCTCACAGTAATTTAGTCTTTCACGCTAATAATTGGTGAAAATAATAATATGATGCGTAGTTTATAAATGAAAGTAAAAGTTAATATTTTGTTTAACTTGTTGTATATTAGGGTTTTATTAAAGTTGGCACGGAAAGTGGATTATCTTTTGTCGAATCCAACGTTAATTAGAGGAAGTTATTATGGGAATCTTTTCACGCTTTGCAGACATCATTAACTCAAACATCAGTGCTTTACTAGATAAGGCTGAAGATCCAGAGAAAATGGTTCGTCTAATCATTCAAGAGATGGAAGATACACTTGTTGAAGTTCGTTCAACTTCGGCAAAAGTTCTGGCTGAGAAAAAAGATATTATTCGTCGTATCGCGAAAGTACAAGAACAAGTACAAGATTGGGAAAGTAAAGCCGAGCTTGCACTTTCTAAAGACCGCGAAGATCTTGCTAAAGCAGCACTAGTTGAAAAACAAAAAGCTAATGATCTAGCGCAAACACTAGCAGCTGAACTGGTTGTTGTTGAAGAGCACATCTTACGTCTTAAAGAAGAAGTGAACTTACTACAAGAAAAGCTAGCTGATGCTAAAGCTCGCCAGAAAACTATTATTATGCGCAAGCAAACTGCATCGTCACGTTTAGAGGTGAAAAAGCAGTTAGACTCAAGCAAAATTGATAATGCAATGAGCAAGTTTGAGCAATACGAGCGCCGCGTAGAGAACCTTGAGTCACAAGTAGACTCTTATGACTTAGGTAACAAAAAGACATTAAACGATGAGTTTGCAGCATTAGAAGCTGAAGATTCAGTTAACGCCGAACTTGAAGCGCTAAAAGCTAAAATGAAGGAAAGTAAAACAAAAGCTAAGTAATCAACACTAATCAGAGGTGAGTTATGAACACGGATATTTTGATGGCTCCAATTATCATCTTTATGATTTTTGTGGCTCCAATATGGCTAATACTTCATTACCGTAGTAAGCGACAGGTTAGCCAGGGACTTACTGAAGAAGAATTTAGCCAGCTAAATGAGTTAATTGCTAAAGCGGATAAGATGTCTCATCGCATCGAAACTCTAGAAGCAATCTTAGACAGTGAGGCGCCGCAATGGAGAAATCGTCATGACTAAGCAGATGATTTCTATTACGGCAAATAAATACCACCCAATGAGTGCTTAATAAGGAGGATGTAAGATGAACGAAGGTAACAAAACCTTATATCGAATTCCTCAATCAGGCAAAATTGCAGGCGTATGTTCAGGGATTGCTGATTACTTTAATTTTGAAACCTGGTTGGTACGAGTTGTTGCGGCTTCAATCTTTTTACTTGGTGGCTCTGGCATAGTATTAATCATCTATGTATTACTGTGGATGATTTTAGATATTAAACCAGGTACTGGTAAAAATGAGGTTTCTAATAAGGAAATTGGTGTAAAGAAAAAGGTTTGGCAGTCTGGTGAGCCAGCTAAAATGGCGTTAAAGGATGTAAACAGCCAATTTAGGTCTTTAGAAGTCCGATTACAAAATCTAGAGCGCCACGTAACATCAGATAACTATGATTTAAAAAATCAAATCAACAACCTATAGTTAATTCATCAAGCTATAGTTCAAAGACGGGGCAGGCTATACTGCCCTAGAACTTTCTTATACGGGTTGTACTTCAATATATGGCGAGCTTCAAACAGTCACTTAAAAAACTCGGTAAAAATACTCAAGCAGTTGCACTCAGAACCACAGACCGAAATTTACGATTAGCGGTTACAGGATTAGCTGGTGCGGGTAAAACGGCTTTCATTACCGGCCTTGTGAATCAATTATTGCATTCAGGGATTGCTGAAACAGGCTCTCAACTGCCTTTATGGCGAGTCGCTAGAGATAGTCGGCTCTATGGTGTAAAGCGAGACTTGCAGCCAGATCTAACCATTCCGAGTTTTAATTACGATGCTGCAATTCAATCGTTAGTGAACGAGCCACAAACTTGGCCTGTGTCGACTCGAAATATTAGTGAATTGCGTTTAGCGATAAAGTACCGCCCAGCAAAAGGTTTATTATCGAAGCTGACTGATAGTGCAACATTATATTTAGATATCGTTGATTATCCCGGCGAGTGGCTACTAGATCTACCTATGCTAAAGCAATCATTTCAGCAATGGTCAGTTAGCCAATCTACTCGCAAACAAGTTTTCCAGCGTTCTAAACACTTTGAAGCATTCTCTGAGGCGATAAATAGTATTGACCTTACTTGTGCTGCTGATGAATTAAAACTGCAAGAAATAACCGATCTTTATCAAAGGGTTTTGCAGGACTGTGTCAGTAATCATGGTTTTTATTATGCCCAGCCAGGTCGGCTATTATTGCCCGGTGAACTTGAAGGCACGCCTGTTTTAGCTTTGTTTCCGTTACTCAATATTGATGAATCAGGTTTTCAATCGTTAGAGCAATCGATCCCGAATAGCTTTTATCACACGTTAAAGCAACGCTATTACGAATACGTAAACCGAGTAGTTAAGCCTTTTTATCAAGATTATTTTGCTAAATTTGACCGCCAAATCGTGTTGGTAGACTGCTTTACACCGCTTAATCGTGGTCGTGAACAATTTGATGATATGAAGTCGGCGTTGCATGCGGTAATTGAAAGTTTCCACTTTGGTCAATCAAGCTTACTTAAACGATTGTTTTCACCGAAAATTGATAAACTTTTGTTCGCTGCCAGTAAGGTTGATCACGTGACTCGCGATCAACAGGGCAATGTGTTGTCGCTATTGACTCAGTTGATCCAGCAGAGTCAACAATTTGCTAAGTTTGAAGGCTGTGAAGTTGAAACCATGGCTATTAGTGCCATTAAATCAACCAGTCATGGCATGGTTAAGCAAGATGGTAAAGAAATAGAAGTCGTCAGGGGGACAGAGTTAGTTAATCGCCAAGCTGTGACCCTCTTTCCGGGTGAAGTGCCTAAATCGCTGCCGTCAGCAGATTTTTGGGATAAACAAGGTTTTGAGTTTATTAACTTTGCGCCGACTAACCAGCGCAACTCACGCAGCAGCGCTGACTTTGAACATATACGTTTAGACCATGTATTACAGTTTTTATTAGGCGATAAGCTTAAGTAATTTTTGTAGAGCACATGGTTGAGTAAGTAGATATAAAAGAGAGTAGCAATGTCTCAAAGTGACCATTTTATAAAAAGACAGCAACGTTTTGATGCTCAAGATAAAGAGCCTGAAGTGAGTTTGGCGCATTCCGTTAGCTTTGAATCTAAAGTTGAATTTATTGAAGCCGAACCATTAACCGATGCTGAAATAGAATCCACTATCAATCAACAATTATCTGGTTTTGAGAGTATTGATTTAGCACAAGACAAGCCTGCTAAGACCCATAGAAGCAGGCTAGGTAAGCTTTGCCTATTTGGTATTGTACTAGTGGTTATCGTTGAAGCTATTCTTGGCTTACAGGCCGCGTTTATTCAAAGTAGTTGGTTATTTGGTTTATATGCTGGTGTTACTGGGTTAGTTGTTTTGTGGGCCGGTAAAATCACTTTAGGTGAGTGGCGTCATTTAAAGGCCTTAAAGCAGGTTGAAGATACCCAAGCGGTTGGCCAGCGATTATCGCAAAGCATGCAAATGGGTGAGGCGGATAAATTTATCGACTCGATTATCGCTAAGTTACCTAATACTGTTGAAACATCTAAATTTAGTGTGAGCCTAACGCCTGAGCAAAATGATGCTGAAAAGCTTATGTTGTTTGATGAGATTGTGCTTACTGAAAGAGATTTAGCTGCCAAAAAAATCGTACGCCGTTTTGCTCAGGAGTCTGCATTACTTTTGGCTGCTAGCCCATTAGCTGTATTAGATATGGCTATTATTTTGTGGCGTAATCAAAGCATGATCAATCAGCTGGCGAAATGCTATGGGGTTGAGCTGGGTTACTGGAGCAGAATTAAGCTTATTCGAAGTATTATTACTAATATTATTTATGCAGGCTCAAGTGAAATAGTGACGGACTTAGGTACGCAACTATTATCTGTTGAGATGTCTGGTAAATTATCAGCAAGACTTGGACAAGGGCTCGGTGGCGGACTGCTAACTGCTAGGTTGGGTTATCAGGCCATGGCGTTGTGTAGGCCGTTAGCGTTTACTCTTGATTCTAAGCCTAAACTGTCCAGTATTCATAAAGAGCTTCTGCTTAGTTTAAAAGAGCTTTCATCGAGTGTACTCAGTAAAACAGTGAGCACTGGGGCTAAAACGGAGAAAGTTGAGCGTAGCTAATTAATCTTAAGTAGATGATTACTGTAATACTGTGATCATCTACTTGTGCCTTTTCGAGCTAACTTTGTGGCTAGAGTTAGCTTAGTTCTATCTCGTGTCTGCTCAGTTAGTCTAGTTGCCTTAACCTTATATTTAACCGTTATTTTTTGATCCCACATCTTAAATTCCTTTTGCACGCCTTGTCTGTAACATTTGTTTTACATGTCATCCGGGGGGAATTATCTGCTTTTAGTTTGAATTTTAATTCGCTTCGTCCATGTTGAGTTATGAGTACTAGCCGATCTTTGTCGTTACTTCTGAAGTTTGTGTTTTAAGTAACAGCGAAAAGCAATAACTAAAAACAGAACTGGCTTTGCAGCTTGTAGCTTTGTGTCGAGAAAGATAGCAGGGCGAAAACAGCAAGTAAAAAGCGCTTTGAATAAAGGTAGAAACGTATGCAAGATAAATGGCAACTTGCCACTAAGGTGATTCACGCAGGGCATGAACACAATGAGACTGGGGCATTGGTAACACCTTTGTGCCAAAGCGCAACATTTATTTTTGATAATGCTCAGCAAGGCGGCGCCCGTTTTGCTGGTGAAGAACAAGGTTATATTTATACCCGTTTAGGTAACCCAACTACGGCAGAGCTCGAGCGTAAAATTGCAGTTTTAGAGGGCAGTGAAGCGGCAGCTGCAACAGGCTCTGGTATGGCGGCTGTATCAGCTGCACTGTTAGCTAATCTAAACTGTGGTGATCACCTTGTTGCTTCTAACGCGGTTTATGGATGCACCTTTTCGTTGATGAGTTCTTTATTAGCTAAATTTGGCATAGAGGTTAGCTTAGTCAACTTTAGTGATAAAACCGCGATAATCGATGCTGTACGTCCAAATACTAAAGTGATTTTTTGCGAAACGCCGGTGAATCCTCATTTAGATGTATATGATCTGCAGATGATTGCTCAGATAGCTAAACAGCACAATTTAATCAGTATCGTTGATAACACCTTTATGACGCCATTATTACAGCAGCCAATAAAGCACGGTATTGATATTGTTATCCATAGCGCGACTAAATACTTAAATGGACATGGTGATGTGATTGCCGGTGTAATTTGCGCAAGTGAACAACAAATGCAAGTTATCAAGTACGAAGTATTAAAAGATGTAGGCGCTGTTTTATCACCCCATGATGCATGGTTAATTTTACGTGGTCTAAAAACCTTAGATGTACGAATCGAAAGGCATTGTGACAATGCAGAAAAAGTCGCTGAATATTTAGCAACGCATCATAAAATATCTAAAGTTTATTATCCTGGACTTAAAAGTCACCCAGGACATCATTTGTTAGGCCAGCAAATGCGCAGAGCTGGTGGTGTGATAGCGTTTGAACTTAATGCAAGCTTTGAGCAATCACTCGCCTTTATTAATCAATTATCGCTGTTTTCCATTGCCGTTAGTTTAGGTGATGCAGAATCATTAATTCAACATCCTGCGTCGATGACACACTCTCCTTATACTGAAGAACAAAGGTTAGCAGCGGGAATTAAAGATAATTTACTTAGAATTTCAGTTGGTCTGGAGTCAGTTGAAGATATTATTCAAGCGTTAGAGCAAGGCCTAGAAAGGCTTTAAGTGATATGTTTCATGGATATTTTGAGTAGGGCGGCTTTGTAGATAAGGTAATATTTGCCTTATAAAAAGTCGCCCTGCCTTTAATGGCAGGGCGGTTTAATTAGATTTCCCAGAATGTATGCGCAATGATGTAAAGCACAACCATACTGATAAAATTAATGATAACCCCTGCTTTCATCATCTCTGATTGCTTGATGTATCCAGAGCCATAAACAATAGCATTTGGCGGTGTTGCTACAGGAAGCATGAAGGCACAAGAAGCGGCGATGCCAATTAATACTGATAGCATTACTGGCGATAAACCAAGTGCTTCGGCAATAGCTGCAAATACAGGTACGAGTAGCGCAGCACTTGCAGTGTTACTTGCAAACTCAGTTAACATTACAACAAAGGCAATCACGGCAAAGGTGAAAAGTGCCATATGTGTGTTACCAAAAATATCGGTGATCCAGTGTGCTAAAAATACGCTGGTACCTGTTGCCTTCAACACTGCACTTAATGTTAGACCACCACCAAATAAAATTAGTACACCCCAATCTGTAGTCGTTTCAATTTTTTTCCATTTAACAAGGCCAAGGCCAGCAAGTAAAACCACTGCGCCAAGTGCAACTATGGTATCAAATTTTGAGATCCCACCTAACGCCTGAGAAATAGGTTTACTGAAAATCCAGCAACAGACGGTGCTGATGAAAATAAGTAAGGTTAACTTACCTTGAAAAGTCAGTGATTGCTTTTCTGTATTTAGCTCACAAACCATTGATAAGTCTGGCTTAAGATATAGATACAGGGCAATTAACATCATAGGAAGCATGATCGCAACGGTAATTAGGCCAAACTCGAGCCAGTCTGCAAATGAGAGACCTACTTGCGCAGCAGCAATAGCATTTGGGGGGCTACCAACTAAGGTTCCAATACCGCCAATGTTTGCTGAGTAAGCAATGCCTAATAATAAGAATAGGTAAGTACTTTTGTGCTGTTTAATATCAATCTGATGCAAGATCCCAAGTGCTAACGGCAGCATCATAGCGGTTGTGGCCGTGTTACTGATCCACATGGAAAGTCCCGCGGTGATCCCGAATAACATCAGGCAGGCCACCGATAAGCGCCCTTTAGAGGCGCCCAGAACTTTTTGGGCGATCAACTTATCAATGCCTTGATGATTTAACGCGGCAGCTAAAACAAAACCACCGAAGAAAAGATAAATAATAGGGTTAGCAAAGTGGCTCATTGCTGATTGGGTTTCAAATACGCCAAACAGCACGGCCATAATAGGGATTAAAATTGCGGTAATACTGATATGGATAGCTTCTGTTAACCACAAAATAGCGGCAAATACCAACATTGCCAAACCTGTATTAACGCCTTCTTCAAAGGGAAGAAAGTTATACATTAAAAACAACAACAGGATATCTGCAGCAAGAATGATCAAGTTCTTTTGCTGTTTAGACATTTTAGTATCGGTGGTGTCGGGTATTTTGGTTGATTCAAATGACATTTGAATGTCCCTTATTATTTTAAGTTGGCTCACTCTAATTCAGCTTTGACTAAGTTCAAAATCTGTTGTCGCGTTAAAAATTTACCGTTTTGACCGCTGAAAATAGTGATGCGATTCACGTATATTTTGGTTTTGTGATGATTAAATATGAAGCTTGTGCTGATTTTTCGAAATTTACTCATCAAAACATCAATAATTCGATAATCGTCCCAAGTAACTGAAAGTTATTTGTAATACATGAAGTGTGATCGCGATCTATTTAGTTGCGAGTGCGGTGTGATGGTGGGCGTTTGATAGCGAAAAGCTAGACTATGATCTACCTTTTGTTGGTGGCCATGGAAATGGATTAAGGCCATTAATGTTAGGAAAATACAAAGGAGCAATTATGTACAAACATATTTTATCTGTTTTTATTCTTTTAAGCTTACTTGCTTTTTCGGTTGAGGCGGCACCTAAGAAAGTTGATGTTGCACCTACTTCTGAGTCGAGTCAGTTGCAGTTAGTTAAAATTAACAGTGCAACGGTAACCGAACTGGCAGCATTAAGCGGAGTTGGTGAAGCAAAGGCTCAAGCAATTGTTGAGTATCGTAAAGTTCACGGCAACTTTAAATCGATTGATCAACTTAATGAAGTTAAAGGTATTGGAGAAAAGCTGATAGAGAAAAACAGGGCCAGTTTGAGTCTATAAGTGGCGCTGGATTTTTCAAGTCAGTTCTTCAAAGTTGTTTTTCAAGTCGATAAAGCCCTTTTTAAAGGGCTTTTGTTTATAGAATCGTCGATTGAACCCAATATAGGCTAAGTTACGTGATAATCACTTGATTGCTGGAGATGCATAATAGATAATGCACTCGTTCTTTAGAGCAAGCCTCTAATAGAAAGCAGTGGTGACCCTAGGGTCCCCCCGCAATGATAACTTGTGAACTCGGCCAGGCCCGGAAGGGAGCAACCGCAGCAGGCGACTCATGTGCCGGGGTGTGGCTCTAGGGGAGCCTCCAAACTAAAGTCTAATCAAAGACTTATCTCAGAAAGACCTCAGGTGATACACTTGGTGGTACACTCGATGAGAAATAGTTTATCTAAAACTCCCCCATATTTGTTCCAATCTCGTCATGGCATTTGGTATGCGCGAATAGTCGTACCCGAAGCTCAACAAAGCTCCCTTGGTAAGCGTGAAATCAGAAAGTCGTTAGCGACTAGAGACCGTCTTGAAGCCGTTCGCAAGTCTTGGCAGGTGTTGAGTCAGTTACGCAGTGTTGCTGAAGGTGATACTCAAGGCACGACTGAGACTATTCATTCTCAAGCCTGTACGCAAGAAGTCTTAAGACCTGCCAAGGTTTCTGCTCCCACTATTACTACCCAAAGCAACAGCAGTCATCCTAAGCTCCCAAGACTCAGCCAAGTAGCTGAAGAGTTTTGCCAAGAGAAACGTAAGCAAGGCGCATGGTCGCCACACAGTGAACAGGTTAACCGTCAGACCTATAAAGATATGATTGGTCTCCTAGGTGATATACGTCTTGAACAGTTCACACTGGCTAAGGCATTAGAGTACAAGCGACACTTCTCATCTAAAGCTGACCTTGCAGTCTCTACAGTTAATAAGCGGCTGACTCGAGTCTCTGCACTATTACAGTGGGCAGCTATTCATTACGGCATCAGTAACCCGATGGTTGGCTTAAGTATTAAGGTGTCGGCAAAGGTTAAAGCCTCTAAGGCTCGAGATGCTTTGAGCGAGACCAAAATCAGACAGCTATTTAGGGAAATCCCATCAACTACTGAGCATAAGATGCCTTATCGTGCATGGTTGCCAAGGCTTGCTGCTTATACTGGTGCAAGGCTAGGGGAATTAGCTCAACTATATATAGATGACTTTACTGTTATTGATGGTTATCCCTGCATCCACATTAGAGCGACACATCCAGATCAGTCCATTAAGACCGCGACCAGTGAACGTGTCATCCCTATTCACCCTAAGCTAATCGCTATGGGCTTCCTTAAGTTTGTCGACAAGCAACAGGCTAGCGGACACGAGCGACTATTCCCAGAACTTAGGAAGATATCGACTCGTGGTTATTCACATCAGGTCTCTAAATGGTTCTACACCTTTAAGCCTAAGTTAGGCTGGGGTGAGCGAGACACCTTACATGGTATTCGTCATGCAGTGGCTACTCAGCTCAAACGTAAAGAGTTTAGCTCTGATATGGTCGCAGGTTTGCTTGGTCATTCTCATGGCTCGATTACTTTTGACCGCTATGGCAAAGAATATAAGATAGAGAACATATTGAAGTTAGTGAAGGCGTTGGATTGGGAATAGAAGAAAGGTTTGAGTAATGATTTAAAGTAGCTACTTTGGCTCAAGCCAGCATCTTATTATCAGACTCATTTAACCAATTCTTAAACAACTTTCGCATACGAGGGCATACAATAAACAAGTGCATAGGCTCACCTTTACGTATACAACCACGCCATATGAGCTGGAGCATTTCTGCTAAGGCATATTTGTCTTTGTTGAAAGAAACTCCTTTATTTTTACAGTGGTTATAAATAGCAGGGTTTTCAAACTTACTAAGAGCATAGATTACTGCAGTTTTGTCAGCATAATCGTTAGTAGCTCTGCAAGTTGAAGCGACCCAAAGTGACTTGCTGTATTTTGCTCCCTTAGCTTTAGCTTTTCCTGACTTGATACGCTGACCATTCTCATCTTTGTCAACCCAATTATCCTTTGGGCAAGTAATGAGAATATTTTTAGAGGTTAGTTTTCTGTTGGTCACGAAGCTTGTAATCAATGCAGCAATAGGCTTGATGACTGTGGGACGTGCTTTACTCCACCACGTTTGAGTTAACGAAGCTCGGGTATCCTTTTTAGGCTCAAACAACTTGATGTTGTCGCGAGCTATTTGCTTAAGCTCAGTCTCATTGCGCATTAAGGCAATCTCATGGGTAATATCCTGTGGCTTGATGTCATGAATACGACAATAGTGGGCAAAAATGGTGCCTTCCCATAGGTAGGTCATACAGATAACTTCTTCAAAGGAAGATAGGATACTGATTGGATACTGGTGTATGAGGGTTTCACCACCGATCAAGTACAAGCTTTGGTTACAACAGTCCTCTGCAAGTGCTTTCTCTCTTGCGTCATCAATAGCAGCAATAGGGAAGCTCGCACAGTTCCAAGTTATAAGGCCGTCAGCCGCTACAGATAAGGCTTCCGACTCTATCAAGGTTCTAAGTCGATGGCGTCCAAGAGGCGGAGGAACTTTGATTGCCTCCACTGCTTCATCTATGACAAGGATGTAGCCCGCAGCATTAATCTCGTCAGCATCAGAGTGACTGAGATTTTGGAGTGTTGCATGTGTAGTGACCACATTATATCCATTGAGAATTAGATCCATGAACGAATCCTTTTTGCTTCGCCCCATCGATGTAGGCTGCTGAAAGTTTAGCTCGGGGCAGTCTTGTTGAAAGCGTTCGAGTTCAGATAAAAGAGGGGAGACATACACAAACTTTGAGGCTAGTGCCTTATCCTTCATGTATTGCTGAATCGCGGTGCTCTTTCCTGCGCCCATCATCGCATCAACGACTTTTAAATTTACTGTATGTTGCGTGGTGTTAGTTTTCATATGGTTGTATCCATTAGGTTTAAGTAAGCGCACTCATCAAGTCCCATCCACACAAAGGCCAAACAGCAAAGGATACTTCCTAAGTGTGGTCTCGAGTGAATGCGCTTAACTAAATGCTGTTTGAGTTATAGGTCTTGGGTGACCTCGGTGTTGGTTGCCGTGATTTGAAGGAATGACAGCTGGGATTAAGTTGATGCAGCTAACATCTACTTATTTTCATTCCATTAGTCCGCTTTGAGCGTGACTATATTGCTTCGCTATTATTATTGGTTCTTTTGGCTATAGCGCCATAGTAGTATAAGTTTATTAGGTGTTATTGATATTGACCGCTTCGCTGAGTTATATCTTAAGTATCAGACCTAAGTCTCAAGTCTATTAACGATGTAGTGCATATAGTCCTTTATAAACATATGGTTACGAAGGTCTTATGCTTATTGTCGAAATAAAGCAGCATACAAGACTAAAGGCTACTAAGTTATGGACTTAAGTTAAGGTGACTCTGGAAAAGGATAAATATAGCTTAGGTAATTTCTTTAACTTTAGTTAGGCTTTAAGTACTTTTAATTAGGTCTATAGTCTTATTGCTAGTTTTACCTATAGTCTATGAGCATCTTTAAAAGGTTGCTTTTCTATAGGGTGGGAGTTGGTTTAAAACTGTCTATTTAAATATCATAAGACTACTATATCTAGAGTCTGGAATTAGCTACTAATAATTTTTAGTATTACGTTCAAAGACACTTGCCTATAGTCTGTAAACATGTCGATTTTGAGCACAAAGTTAGTTTGGTTTTCACTCGGTGACTGATGGTCTTTTATAGGTATGGAGTGGCTTGGGTTGTCTGTAAGCGGGGATCTGAAACTAAAATAAATATAAGGTCGACAAAAACAGGTAGCCACAGACAGATAAGCACCTAAAGATCTTAAAGGATCTGGAGTGGCTCATATTGCTTCATGGCTACCATTGTACTAAGCGAGGTCTAACGTGCCTCTACGGATCATTTAGAGGGCTTACAGCTCCTTATTCCAGTGCCTCTTGATGGTCGCTAATGATAGACCTAGCTCTTGAGCAGCCTTGGCTTGGGATAGACCATCGGCTCTAGCTTTGAGCACTGATTGAGTCGTACCTTTTGCTACTGGTCGGCCTAAGGTTTTACCCTCTGCTTTAGCTCTCGCAAGACCCTCTTGTGTTCTCTCGACAATCCTAGACTTCTCGAACTCAGCAAAGGCAGTCATAAGACTAAGCATGAGCTTTCCCTCTGGGGTACTGAGGTCAGATACTGGCAGGTCTAAGGATTGTACTGAGACACCTTTCTCTGTCAGCATCTTTATGGTTTGAAGCACATCAATAGCGTCTCGTCCTAAGCGGTCAAGCTTCAAGACTACCAATCTGTCACCAGCCTCAAGTTTGTGGTCGACTAGTTCCTTAAAGGCTGGACGAGCCATAGCTGCGACACCACCAGATATAGATTCACTTATGATGCGAGTATCAAGTAGGTCAGCGACTCTCTCCTTAAGCTGGTGGGCTTGTGTTTCAGCGTTCTGCTCAACGGTAGATACACGACAGTATGCAAAGGTTCTCATTAGGTTAGTCTCAGTGAGTGGTGTCATAAACGGTGTCAACAATAATCTTGAGTGTCATTAATGTCAATGGGTAATTTGTTGATACCTGCTGGCGGTCACTTATGATGGTGTCATCTAACGATGGTTTGTTGAGCCTAAGTTATGAGGTTAGTTTCTTTATCAGTAACGAGTCTCTAGCGTATATTGAGGCGGCAATAAACAAAGCATCCCAACTATCGTATTTTGTATTGAGTCTAATGTGGTTATTCCACTCTGCTGACTTCAGGTGGTCCGCAGTGAAGTTTTGGATTTTAGATGCAACTACTAACTCTTCTAATGTCAGAAAGTTTGAGCACAGTGCTAGGAACTCAGGAGTGATAACGTTTGAGAGCATGTCACTCATTGGCTTATCTTTATCAAGAGATATTTGATTAAGGCAGGTGTTACATACAAGGTATAAATCTTGCCGAACAACAATAAAGTTCTTCCTATCGCGCAATGAAAACGCCCCCTTGCAGTGTTGGCATTGGTGCAAGAACTGACCTTGTGGTGATAGGACTAAACCGATTTCATTCAGCATTGATTGGCAGGAGCTACACACAACACCTGAGTGGCCGTGTAGGTCAACTTTGTACTTGTCAGCTTGATAGTTAATTTGCGAACTACATCTTGCACAAATTGAGTTGGACTTTGAAGAATAATGGGAGATTATCCAGATAAGGGTTATCAGGGGGCCAACTATGGTTAATAGAGCAGCCAGCTTATCGTTCATCCATTTTGCCTAACTAGACTAAGTATCAGATATTGGGTTAAGCATACCCCACGGGGGAAAATAGCAGAAGTGCTATATCTAAAAGCCTAAGACAATTTTGTGACTTTTTTAGACCATATAATCATGATCTTACTTATAGTCGGTAGTTAAGATAAAAGGTTTTGAGTGCAAAGCTTTACCGTATAACATGTAGTTTATAGAGCTAACAAACTATGAGTAATCGTTTTATCCAATAATAAACAAGGTGAAAAATATCATGTTCAATTTTGAGGTATTCTCTCGTAGACCTAAGAAAGATAAAGTGAAACTTAAGGCCCTTACTAAAACTTTTCGTAATCGTGTTTTCATGCTTATTCAAAGACAAGAACATGGTATTTCAACGCAAGCATTACTTAATGAAATTCACTCCATGATGATGATGAATCTAGGTAAGGTCATCGGTTCTGCGGAGTCTCGCGGGTACTTTAACGATTACTCCGCGGCAATGTTAGAGTATATGTGGTCTTGTGAAGATGACTATTTTTTTGACGCATTAGAATATATCTTTCAGACGCAAGCTGGTCGGGTTTTACTTCAGTACAATAGTTTCATAGATGAAATAAACCAGTTTTTAGACATAGACGAGCTTCCTTATAAGTTAACGTACGGGAATGTTGAAACCATAGAAGTAGAAAATGACTCTGATGACAGCGTTACTTCTGGTTTCGCTAGAGTTCTCAAATATGACGTTACTTACCCCAAGATCATTCGCAAGGATAGTGAAGCTATAGATCAGACGGCTATAGAGCCTGTTTTGACATTACTACGTGGGAAGGAGTTTAGTGCAGCAAATAAGGAATTTTTATCCGGACTCGAAGATTATCGTCATGGTAAATATAGAGAATCAGTAACTAAATGCTGCAGTGCTTTTGAGAGTGTTATGAAAGTAGTCTGTCAGCAACGAAAGATAAAACTCAAAGGGAATGAAACTGTAGGGCCACTCATAGCGAAAGTCATAGAGCATACAGATCTAGATAAGTTTTTTGATCAGCCATTAATGCTCATTGGAACAATCCGAAATAAATTAGGCATTTCGCATGGCTCAGGTGTAGAGGAAAAACATGTTTCAGAACATGTGGCTTTGTACTCTATAAACGCGACAGCTTCAGCTATTCTCCTAGTTACAAGAGTTTAGGCATTTAGTCATGATTTAATAATTCTTGAATGTGGTCTTTGAGAGTGGTACATATAGTGCGACATTAACGACTTAACCCTACTTGGGTCATTTCTGAACTAGTTAATGGGTGCTTACCTCGCATCCCCCCGCAATGATAACTTGTGAACTCGGCCAGGCCCGGAAGGGAGCAACCGCAGCAGGCGACTCATGTGCCGGGGTGTGGCTCTAGGGGAGCCTCCAAAACTCCCCTTAAAAGTAATAAACTCCTGATTTTACATGATATTCCAACTGATATTTTAAGTTTTCTATCTTAAGCTAGCCTCAGTTGTACAATTCATGTGTACCACTTCACTCCATCAATATCATATAACTTTAAGATTAAGTGTTAATCTGATCCTACTTTGAATTTCAGCTTTGGCAGAGTATTCGATACGACTTATTGCGATTCTTTTAAATGATCAGATTCCTTCAAAAATGCCCGCGACTTTTCGAGTGCTTTTTGGATCTCGTGTTTCATTTGCTGTAGCTCGTTGTAATCTTCAAAGAAGTAGGTATCGACTAGATGGCGAATATAACGTGTTGGTAGCTGATTAAGGGTGATACAACAAAGGTCGGCAAGGTAGTCAGAGGGAAGTTCATCGAGTAAGCCTTCATCTGATAGCATTTCGAGTAATAACACTTCGTAATAGTTTCTGATCTCTAATTGCATGGCTGGCTCCTTTTCTCAGGCTTTACTCGGTATTTACTTGTTATTTGATAAATGCCATTTGCAATGGCTTGCTAATGGCCGCTTTTTGCAATGCCGCTAGCGCTATCGTGCGATATTAATCCGCTATTTTAGAGCTTATCGGTATCAGCTTGTTGCCATACTTGATTCGCTGCGATGAATAACTGGCTATGACGCTGATTTAATTTTGTAACATCTCTACTGTACCCACCACCAATCACACAGGCAATCGGGATTTTTGCTGATTTTGCTTGCTGTAATACCAGTTTGTCTCGTTCAAAAATGCCTTGGCTAGTGATGTCTAGATAACCTAGGCGGTCATCTTGGTGAATATCGACACCCGCATCGTAAATAATCAGATCAGGTTGGTGTAAGCGAATTAAATAGGCCAATGTTTGATTGACGGTTTCTAAGTATTGTTTATCTTCAGTACCGCGAGTTAACTCAATGTCATAGTCTGATTGTTGTTTGCGACTAGGGAAGTTCTCTTGGCAGTGAAGGGAACAAGTAATGATGTTGCTATTGGACTGCACTATCGTTGCGGTGCCATCGCCTTGATGTACGTCACAGTCAAATATGAGTACCGTTTCAATAGGGTCCTTTCGCAGACAGTGCATTGCGGCAAGCGTAAGATCATTGAAAATACAATAACCACTGCCAAACTCATGGTGGGCATGATGGTATCCGCCACTTAAATGAAGGGCGCAACCATAATCAATAGCTTGCTCGCAGGTGAGTGCTGTACCGGCAACTGAATAAAGTGTGCGCTCAACTAATGCTTCACTCCATGGGAATCCAATACGGCGCATGGCTTTGTTATCGAGAGTTCCATTAATAAAACTTGCAACATACTCGGAGTCATGTAGTTGGTTTAGGTATTTCGGATTGACTTTTTCAGGTGCAATAAACTGGGATTTTACCGCTATACCTTGTTGTAAAAGGTAATCATATAGGTTGCGATATTTAGTACTGGGAAATTGATGATTAGTAGGTAACGCCAGCTTAGAGTAGCTGGCGTGATATACCAAAGGGAGCATTTTTGCTAGCAATAAACAGCAGCGAAACTAAAGTTGCTTAATTGCCCAGCTCATGAACTCTTTACGAGTTTGTTCATCAGCCTGTAGCCACCAGTATTGAAGCATTTGCTCGGCTTTTGCTGTATCAGCTGTTGCTGCGGCAGGTGCTGCTTTAGCCGCTTCTGGTAACGTTGCGGCTGCAGCCGGAGAAGGTTTGCTTACTGGTGCCGTTGGCGTTGCAGCAACCGCAACGGCTGCGCCAGTCGCGGCAGCGGCTTCAGCGTCAACATCTGTTGGGTTATTGCCGCTAAATAGGCGAGACACAAATGATTCTTCGCTAATATTAGTTTGCGTAACTTTGTAACTTACATTGCCATTATCTTCGCGAGTCACTACAACTTGTGGCGCCTTGGCGAAGCTTTTTGGATTCTTAACAAATTCACCGTCAGCAGGCTTTAGTTGGTAGCTATAGTCGCCGTCTACATTAATAGTCACGATAAACGCATTTGATTTAATATTCGTTTCGCTATCACTGAAGTCATCTTCTACAAGATCATTGTAGCGAATGGCTATTTTGTGAGTACCTTGGTCTAGCTCAATTTCAGATTTGTGGCTAAATAAGCTGGTTTCAACTTCTTTGCCGTCAACAGCGATATACTCAAAAGCCATAGGGATGTTGAAGTCAGCGGCAAAAGCGGCTGAAGAACCACATAGAGCGAGAAGTGCGGTAATAGTTAAACGTGGTTTCATGTTTGTTCCTTAACGATTGTGACTTTTAAACGGTCGCTCGAATAATTGGATGCGATCTTCAATGTAACTGGTCGCTTGTCGGCATTTACCTAACCGACTGTGCAGCGATAAGATCTCATGCTGCAGCTTGATTTTGTCAGCACTATGACAGTTTTCAAGTGAAGATTGCAAATTTTCAATTTTTTGTTCAATAATCTTAGCCCAGTTCAAATGTTTGTTAAGTTCTTCATAAAGTTGATGGCTATTTTGCATCACACTTGAGGCTATCCAGCTAAAACCACTGTCGGCATGTGATTGATTACCGCGCTTAATTGCATAAGCTCGGCGACTGCGCTTTTGTTGCTCAATAGACTTAACATTGATCCCGGTTGTTGACAGGGCTCGGCGTAATGCGCTGAACCTGTCTTGAATTTTCTCACAGCTTGAAACTATGGTGTAAGGTGAACGTTTGGCTTTTAAAAGTTGCTCAAGCTGGATAATGTTTTTTGATAGTTGATCGATGCAGGGCTGAAGTTGACCACCGACTTGTATAAACAGCTCACTATTAAAGCGCTCAACATCTTGCATCATTTTACGTTGTCCAGGCGGAAGTCGTGAGTCATGCTGCAAGACCTCTTGCTCTAACTGTTTGAGCTGCTGTTTTAGCTTTGCTAAAAGTTGCTCGTTGGTCATAGCCAAGCACTCCATACTAATTGCGCGGCAATTAATAGTATAACGGTAATAAATATCGGGCGAATAAAGGGGAGGCCAAATTTAATCGCTGAGTGAGCGCCTAAATAGGAGCCGGCCATCATACAAAGCCCCATAGATAAACCCACCATTATATGAACTTTGCCTAAGGCGATAAAAATAATCAGTGAGGTGAGGTTACTTGTAAAAGTCATCGCACGGGCAAGGCCACAGCTATATAGTAGTGGTAGTTGATGTAGTCCTGTACTTGATACCGTCCAAAAGGCACCGATTCCGGGGCCTGCAAAACCATCATAAAACCCTAGCGGTAAACCTTGCAGCCATTGCTTTAATTTACTTTTGGCACGAGTTGGAATTTTATGGTTATTGCCACCCATCGCATTCGGCTGAAAAAGGGTATAAAGCGCAATAGCGATAATCATGATGGGTAGCCATTTTTCTAGCCATTGATTATCGATAAGGTACACAATAAATGTGCCTAAAACTGCGCCTATAAAGGTAGCGACAAATGTGTGATACCACAAAGAGGGAGAAAACAAGCGCTGCTTATAATACGTATACGCTGCTACCGACGAGCCGAAGCTCGCTGCCAGTTTGTTAGTGCCAAGCGCCATGTGCGGTGAAACACCCATTGTTAGCAACGCAGGAATAGACAACAACCCACCACCGCCAGAAACCGCATCAATAAATCCGGCAATAAATCCAACTAACGCGAGTATGGCCCAGCTGCTTGGGTCGAGAATTAAATCCAATGCTTGTCCTATTCAATCACACGGCGAAACGGCGGCAGGGCATCTAGTAAAGACTTTCCATAACGTTTAGTCACTAAACGTCTGTCTAGAATCGATATCCGGCCGTAATCCTGTTCTTTACGGAGTAATCTACCACAGCTTTGCACTAATTTGCGTGATGCGTCTGGAATGGTTAGCTGTAGAAATGGGTTACCGCCTTTGATTTTAATGTATTCTGAATGTGCTTGCTCAACGGGTGAGGTTGGTACCGCAAACGGCAATTTAGTAATAATAAGGTTGGTTAGGTAATCTCCTGGGAGGTCGAGACCTTCAGAGAAACTGCCTGTGCCAAAAATAATACTCGGTTTGCCTGCGTCACAGCGCTCTTTATGTTGCTTTAAGATCTCTTGTCTTGGTAAAGAGCCTTGAATGAGCAAACCCGTTTTTATTTTTGATTCAACTAAATCGGCCACTTTTTCCATTTGCCAGTATGAGGCAAATAACACCAAACTGGCCATTTCGTCTTCAACAAGTGCAACAATATGCTTTGCTAATTCATCTGTGTACTTATCGTCAGTTGGCTCGCAGTCCATTTTTGGCAAAAATAGTGTCGCGTTTTGTTCAAAATCAAATGGCGAATCTAATGCTAAATAGCGGCTACCATCGTTGATTGACAGTCCAACTTGATGGGTAAAATGATTAAAGTTATTTAGGGCTCTTAAGGTTGCGCTACAAAGTACGACGCCAGCAGCTTTATCCCACAACAGATTTTCAAGCATAAAGCCTACTTCTATAGGTGAAGCGTTAAACAGGTAATCTGATTGTTTACCGGTTAGCTGTTCAATCCAGCGAGCCATTGGAGCACCTTTGGGGCTATCCTCTTTGGCCATCATCTTCCACAGCTTTTGTAGATTCTCTAAACGCTGCAGCATAAAGCCTGTTTCTGAAAGCAGGGCTTCTGATTGATGTTTGGGGATCTCGCCATCTTTAATCGCTTCATTGAGTAGCGACAGCATTTTGTTAAATTGCTTAAGTGCAAGGTTTGATGCCGTGGCTAAGTTTTCAGCAAGAACCATTAACGCTGACGGCAATTTGCCATGCTCAAAGCGAAAACGATTTTCGGGGTTATCAAATTTTGCTGATTGGGCATCGCAAAATTGCGCCACCTGATTGAGCATGCCGGCAATATCACCAATATGATCCAACATTGATTGTGCTGGAGCGATGATATAGTTGCTCTTAATTTGGTTTTGTAATTTGCTGGTGGTTTTAGTCAGTTTTTCTAACCAATCGTTAGCGCCGCGAATCGTTGCCTGTGCGCTGCTAAAGTCTCTGGCAACAATCGGTAAATGGTGCGCTTCGTCAATAACGTAATAGAGATCTTCAGGATCGGGCAAAATTACACCACCGCCAAGCTCTAAGTCAGCAAATAACAAACTATGGTTGGCGATCAATACATCCCAAGTGTCGATATCTTCTCGGGCTTTATGAAACGGGCAGTTACGGTGGCTTGCAAGTTGGCGGTGACAGCTATGTTTGTCACAGGCAATTTGCTGCCATAAATGATCGGGTAACGGTTTGGTTAATGTATCGCGCTCACCATTCCATGTACCCGCTTGATAATCTTTTAATAAGCCCTCAAGCATATCCACTTGGCTTTGATCTGGCTTAGTTTGCCACATGGCCATTTGGCTGCTGTTGTCTGGCCCAACCATCATTTCTAGTTTAGATAAGCAAACATAACGCTGACGACCTTTGACTAAGCCAAAGGTAAAGTCGAGACCTGATTGCTGTAAAAAGAATGGCAAGTCTTTATGCAGTAACTGCTCTTGCAGTGCCACAGTAGCGGTAGCAATACAGACTTTTTTCTTGCTGGCTAAAGCAAGCGGTATTGAACCTAAAATATAAGCAAGTGATTTACCAATACCGGTACCCGCTTCAACCACGATAATGCGGCGCTGTTTGTCATATTCACCGGCAAGCGTTTTTGATATTTCCGCAACAATATAATTCTGCTCGCGGCGCGGGCGAAAGTTAGGCAGTGAAGTAGAAATGCCTTTATATATGGTACGAATTTGAGTTTTAACGTCTGCGGTTAACATGAATGCACTAAGCTAATAAATAGTGCTGTACATAATAACAGTGATTACTTAGCCTAAGAAGCGTTTAGTGATGATTAGTGAATATAATTGAGAATTAAGTATGAAAATAGCAGCGAGTGAGCAACAACTGATTAAAGGTCGAGTGCTAACTCGTCATGCTATTCATCGGCAAGGTAGCTTGGTTTTGCAATACTTTATTCAAACTGAAGCGGGCCCTGTGACGGTTGAAATTCCTGGACAGGAACATGTTTGCTTTATAAAGAGTAGTGATTACTCATTACTTGAGGCTAATGATGGCTTAAAAGGAATGCGAGCAAGTGCTGTAAATCTGAAGAGTTTTACTCATGAGCCGGTTACAGCCTTGTATTGTGGTGATGGGCGACAGCAGCGCACTTTAGTGCGTATTGCTAAAGATCTGGATATCGAGCTATTTGAAGCTGATATTAAAGCTGAACATCGATTTTTGATTGAACGCTTTATTGCATTAGATGTGGAGTTTTACGGCCACTTCCTAATCGAGAGTCAATCTAGCGATAACAAGCCAGTATTTATTGCAAGCCGGGCGCGCCAGGCTGAAACCATCACAAGTTTGCAAGCAATATCTCTTGATTTTGAATGTAGCTTTGCTGGAGAGCTTTATTCTGTTGGTTTATACGGGCAAACCAACGACGGCATTGTTTACCAAAAAGTGATTATGGTTGGTGCGCCGCAAGACTCAAATCAAAGGTCTGTAAAAGGTTCTGAGCAAGATTATATCGAATGGGTAGAGAGTGAAGTTGGGTTAATACGTCGTTTAATCGCTTGGTTTGATGAGTATGATCCCGACATTATTATCGGTTGGGCGGTGGTTACGTTTGATCTTGCCTTGCTTTACCGCAGAGCTAAACACCATGGTATAGCCTTAACCATTGGTCGAAATAACCAAACCTTGAGCTGGAAAGTAGAGGATAAATACCGGCCAGAAACGCTTTCTTTGCCGGGGCGGGTGGTGTTAGATGGTATTGATTGGTTAAAAGCGGCTTTTTATCAGTTTGACCGCTACTCGCTAGAGCATGTCTCACAGATTTTACTTGATGAAGGTAAGGCTATCCATAATGTTGATAACCGAATGGATGAAATTAATGACTTGTTTGCTAACGACAAACCAGCGTTAGCTCATTACAACATTACTGATAGCCGGCTTGTTTGGGATATCTTTGAAAAAACGCAATTATTTGATTTTGTACTTGAGCGAGCCAAGTTAACCGGCTTAGAACTTGGTCGAGTGGGGGCGTCAGTCGCCGCCTTTAATAATCTCTATTTACCTCATTTGCATCGTGCTGGCTTTGTCGCACCGAGTAAACCCGCAAGTGACGGCATAGAAAGCCCTGGTGGCTATGTGATGGACTCAGTACCAGGCTTATATAAACATATTCTGGTTTTAGACTTTAAAAGTCTTTATCCCTCAATTATCCGTACTTTTTTGATTGATCCTAAAGGGCTCATAGAAGGACTCGCTTTACCTGAGAATAAAACAGTTCCCGGGTTTCTAGGTGGTCGCTTTAGCCGTAGTCAGCCTATTTTGCCTATGTTGATTAAAAAGCTGTCAGAGCAGCGAGAGCTCGCAAAATCTCACAGCAATGCACCATTGTCTCAAGCGATTAAAATCATCATGAACTCTTTATACGGAGTGTTAGGCTCTCGTGGTTGTGTTTTCCATGATGCGAAACTCGCAAGTTCGATTACGATGCGTGGCCACGAAATCATGAAACAAACGCGAGCTTGGGTTGAAGCCGAAGGCTTTGAGGTGATCTACGGCGACACTGACTCAACCTTTGTTTGGTTAGGCAATGACTTCGATTCAAGTATGGTTGAGCATACTGGTAAGGCTTTAGCCGATAAGATTAATCTGCTCTGGCAGCAAAAGCTTGAGCAAGAGTTTGCGCTTACGAGCTTTTTAGAGTTGGAGTTTGAAACTCATTTTGAGCAGTTTTTTATGCCAACATTACGTGGGTCGGTAGAAGGATCTAAGAAGCGCTATGTCGGTGCTAAAACTAGCCTTGAGGGCGAGTCAAAACTGATCTTCAAAGGTATGGAGCAAGTGCGTAGCGATTGGTCTCCATTAGCTAGGCGAGTGCAGTATGAATTATATGATCGACTTTTCAATCAACAAGATGTGGTTTCCTATCTTAAAAGTATCGTTGAGCAGCTTAATCGTGGTGAGCTTGACGACGAATTAGTTTTCACTAAACCGTTAAGGCGGAATTTAGAGGATTATACGGCTAAATCTGCACCACATTTAAAGGCTGCCCGCAGATTATGGCAAGTAACCGGTGATGATCAATATACTAAGCGCGGCGCAAGAATTGAGTATCTCATAACGATTCAAGGTGCTGAGCCTTTAGGTCATTGTTTAAGCTCAATCGACTATGAATACTATTTATCTAGGCAGTTAGAGCCTATTGCTGAACCTATTCTTACTATATTGAAAACTACTTTCATAGAAATAACCTCTGCGCAGATGTCGTTAATTTAAGGGTTTTGTTATTAATTTACGGCTAACTAAATGTTAACAGTTGGTTCAATGTTTCGTGTGTTCTGTATTTGCTAGTTAATTAGGTGCAAAAACTGGCAAATAGTGTGATGTTCGTCTTTGAGTGGTAGATAATCTTTTGCTAATCTCCGCAGTAATCAGGATAGAAAGAAAACAACGGAATGGATGACGATTTGAATGAAGCAGACTGAACAACATTAAGGTTAGGCAAATTAAATGAAAAAGACTTTAGTAGCATCGGCTTTGGCCGCAGTAATATTTGTGCCAACAGCATCAGCGATTGAGATCTATAAAGATGATAAAAACGCGGTTGAAATTGGTGGTTTTATCGATGCTCGAGTGATTAACACTCAAGGTTCTACAGAAGTTGTTGATGGTGCGTCACGCATTAACTTCGGTTTTACTCGTGAAATGACTCACGGCTGGAAAGCTTACACAAAACTTGAGTGGGGCATTAACCCATTCGGCAACACTGATATTGTGTACAACAGCAACAGCACTTTTGCATCTCAAAGCAGTGACTTCTTAAACAACCGCCTAGGTTATGTTGGTCTAGCTCATGACACTTATGGTTCTATCACTATTGGTAAGCAATGGGGTGCATGGTACGACGTAGTTTACAACACTAACTACGGTTTCGTATGGGATGGTAATGCTTCAGGTACTTACACTTACAACAAGGCTGACGGTGCTGTAAATGGTACTGGTCGTGGTGATAAGACTGTTCAATACCGTAATGCGTTCGGTGATTTTAGCTTCGCATTACAAGCACAGTTAAAGCAAGATGAGTTCGAAGTAGATGAAGTTCCTGGTGCTTCAAACCCTATCCTGCCAACCGCAGACTTTATGAATGTTAAAGCTGCTGGTGTTAATGTTCAAAACTCAGTGACTACAGTCGAGTACAACTACACTTACGGTGGTTCGGCGACTTACAACGTTACTGACATGCTAACTCTTACTGCAGGCTTTAACTTAGGTGAGTTTGAAGCAACAACTTCAGCTGGTAAGCGTTTAACTGAAACTGATTCTATCTATGGTGTTGGTGCGACTTGGGGTAACTGGGATGCAGAAGGTGTATACGCTGCATTTAACGTGAACAAGCAAGAGTTCCACGATACTGACAACCTAGGTCGTATGATGCCAGAAGCATGGGGTCTAGAATCTTTAGCTTCTTACAAGTTTGATAACGGCATCCGTACTTTCGTTTCTTACAACATCCTAGAAGCGGGTGATGAGTACGAAGCTGCTTACGATAGCGTATTTAAGCGTCAGTTCGCTGTTGCTGGTGTGCACTATGTTTGGGATTCAAACACAGTTCTTTACCTAGAAGGTCGTAAAGACTTCAGCGATTTCTCAGGCGCTAACGAAGAAGCAATGGCTAAGTCTGAAGATGACGGTATCGCAATCGGTATCCGTTATACTTTATAGTCGAGCAGAATGCCCAAATATTAGCTTAATTAGTTAATAGAACTTAAAAACCGAGCTCTGAAAAGGGCTCGGTTTTTTATTTGTATTTTCTAGCAGAGCGAATCTGAGAGATTAGATATATTGTTGGTCGAGCTAAATCTGTACGCATTTTGCGCTGCAAAGTAACTCTATTTTATTTAAAACTAAGTTGTGTACAGAATCTGTATCATTTTCAATGTAAATTAATATTTACATCTAGAGTTGTTTTTCGATTGCGAACCTATACCTAAAATCGAACGAATAACTTTCTATTTTTGTGCGAAGGAGATTTATTTCAGAGAATTTTCATCTATAGGGAAGTTGTTAACTTAAGCCCTCTAACTAGTACTTATTAACTATCAGTGTTTTAGCTCATTTTTAGTCTTTTATTTTGATTAGCTACTTATTTAAATGAGAGCTACTAGACATGGCCTTTACAACAGCTACTGAACGTCATATTGACTTTAGCCACTATTAGTTAACTCCAGCCTATATTTGTATCTATTAAATTTTAAGTTGATTCACTTGTTGTAAATTTGTTGCGACTGTGTTTTTATTTGTTTGCATTTTATCATTTCATTAACACTTGAGGTGTATGGACTGATAAAAGCTAAAAAAATAAAAGAAAGTCCAGGGAGATTTACAATGTATAAGAATAATTTACTCGCTAATTCAGTGCGTCTAGCGCTCGTTAGCGGTGCAATGACAGCAGCATTCACCGCTCCGGCTGTTCTTGCAGCCGATGAAGACGGCGTTGAACGTATTGAAGTTACTGGTTCACGTATCAAAAGAACTGACATGGAAGGTGCGAACCCTGTAACGTTAATTGATGCAGCCGCTATTGAAAAAATGAGCGTGAATAATGTCGGTGACTTACTCCAAAATCTGACTTCATCGGCAGGTGCTGCTGTAAACACACAGACCAACAACGGTGGAGATTCGAGTACTCGTTTTTCACTACGTGGTATTGGTTCTGAGCGTACATTGGTACTTATCAACGGTCGCCGTGTTGTAGCAGGTGGCGGTGGCGCTAACTCTTCAGTCGATTTAAATACTATTCCAACTGCAATTGTTAAACGTGTCGAGATCCTTAAAGATGGCGCATCGGCAACCTACGGTTCTGATGCGATTGCAGGTGTTGTTAACATTATCACCAAGAATGACTTTGAAGGCTTCGAAATTAAGCTTAACTACGGTGGAAGTGATAAGGGCGATGCAAAAACTAAAGGCGTAGATGTTACCTTTGGTGCTGAAAGTGAGCGAGGAAATGTCGTTGTTGCGCTTGGTTATAGTGACCAAGGTGATGTATTTATGGGAGACCGTTCATTTTCGGAGTATGAACTACGTGCATACGAAGATGGAACGACACAACAAGGCGGTTCTTCTGCACCACCATGGGTAAATGCTAACACGGCTGATGGTCGCGTAACTCGTGGACCTGAGTATGGAGACTGGAGACCTTATGACGGTGCTACAGATTCATATAACTACAATCCTGTAAACTACCTACAAACGCCAAGTAAGCGTCGTTATGCATCGGTATTTTCAAATTATACTTTAGGTGAGTTTGGTTTCTTGGGCGAAGTTAACTCTTTTGCTGAAGCGAACTATGTGCAAACAACAGGTAACAGATTGATTGCACCTGAGCCGCTAGCACCATTGGTATTCTTCGGCTCACCGGCGCCTTATTCTCCGAATAATTATTACAACCAAAAAATGGGTCCTAAGGATGCAAATGGTAATGCTTATCAAATTGATGATTGGCGTCGCCGTATGTTAGAAACTGGTGGTCGTGCTAACGAGCGTGATTATAAGACTTTCCGTACCGCTGTAGGTTTTAACGGTGTATTCACCAATGGTTGGGATTGGGAAGTTTCATACGTATGGGGTCAAAGTGACTCTGTAGAAAAAGCTCAAGGTTACTTTAACCTAGATCGTGTTGCTGAAGCTGTAGGTCCTACAGGCTGGTTAGATTCAAATGGCAACCTTATGGTTGATGGCAATGGCGATGCTATCGTTGATGCTGCTGGAGACCAACTTGTTTGTCTGGATGCTGATGGCGGCGTTATCGCAGGTTGTGTACCGTTAAATATCTTCGGTACACCAGGATCTGATGATCAAGTTTCACAAGAGATGCTTCAGTATATCTCTGGTGACTATAATACAACAGAAACGGGTCAAAATAAGCAAGAAGTCTTGTCTGCTATTGTTTCTGGTGACTTGTTCGACTTACCAGCGGGCTCTGTCGGGTTCGCTGCCGGTTGGGAACAGCGTACAGAATCAGGTTCTTACACGCCGGACTCACTTATTCTTCAAGGTATTACTACAGCAGGCTCTGCAGTAGGTACTAGTGGTGGGTATCAAGTTCAAGAGTTCTTTGGTGAATTAATCGTACCTATCCTGTCTGATATGCCTTTCGCTCACATGTTAGATTTTGAAGCGGCAATGCGCTATTCAGATTATGACACCTTTGGCGATAACACGAGTGGCAAGCTAGGTATAAAATGGATGCCTGTTGAGTCGTTAATGGTTCGTGCAACGTTATCTGAAGCATTCCGAGCACCAACAACATCTGATTTATTTGGTGGTGCATCTGTTGGATTCCCTGAAGCAATCGATCCATGTGATGGCAACTTCTATACCGATGCAGAATATGCAGCGATTAAAGCCTCGCCGAACTGGGCTAACTGTACCGGTACCGGTGTACCTGTAGATGGATATGATTCTGGTGGTGTTGAGCAGATCCCAACTAATGGTGGTGGTTCTGAAAACTGGAATGGAGCGGTTACATTAACACCTGAAACTGCTGATGTATTAACTGTTGGTTTAGTATTCAATCCTGAGTTTATTGAAAACTTCTCGATGAGTGTCGATTACTGGAAGATTGAGCTTGATAACGCGATTTCTACCGTTGGTACACAAACTCGTCTAGATGGTTGTTTCAATTCTAACGAATACTGTGAAACGATTACACGTTTTGGTGCTGATAGCGCAGCAGCTGGTGGCATCATTACAGTAGATAACTATACCGTTAACGTGGGCGGAATCGATACTGCGGGTGTAGATTTTGATTTCCGCTATAGCCTAGAGTCTGGATTTGGTGACTGGGGCTTCGGTATCGATGGTACTTATTTACTGCAGTATGACAAGTATCTGGCAGACGGTTCAGTTATTGACCACGTTGGCCGTTTCGAAGGAAACCATGATGGTATGTTCGCTGAATGGAAGACTAACTTTACGGTTAATTGGTCTATTTCTGACTTCAATACGTCATTGATTACTCGTTATATTAGTGGTGTAACAGAAACAGAAGCTGGCTGGTGGACAGACCCATTTGAAAGAGATGTAGATTCAAATGTTGTTGTAGATTTCCAAACTAACTATGCGTTCAACGACCATCTAACGCTTACAGCCGGTGTGGATAATGTCTTTGATGAAGCGCCACCATTTGTGTATTCAGCATTTGGGGCTAATACAGATGTGTCAACATATGATGTTATCGGTAGAACCATCTATGTTAGAGCAGGTATTAGATTCTAAGATAAATTTATATTTAAAGGGCGCTTAGCGCCCTTTTTTATTTTTACCAAGGAGATAGGTATGAAAAAACTATTGATTTTATCGTTGTTTTTATTTGTAGGTTGCGAGTCCTCACAGGATATGTTTAAAAACCAGACGGACGATGGTGAAGTTGTGATAGCAGGTATTCATTGTGAAATGATGTCACGCACAGGGTCAAATAGAAAAACTAAAGTATGTAGAACCACGGAACAAATGGAAAAGGACAAAAAAGAAGCTTATACCTCTTTGAATCGTAAACAAAGAACGGGCTATACCACAGGTAATTAAATGTGGTTATTTCTCGAACCATAAGTTGAATTTAGAATGAGTTTTGGACTTAACCTGCTGAAGCCCTAGGGGTACTTGGGCTTTTTTGATCCGACTCAAATCACTTATTTCACTGCGTAACTTCAATCAATGAGGCTTTGTCAGAATTCATGAATGTATCGTCGAGTTGGTCGTGTCCGCTGGGTGATATAAATGTTCGATTTTAAAGTTGACGTTGACTTTAATAGGTGGAAATGGTCAAGAAGGTAAAATGATTTTTCTTTTATGACTAATGAATTGCCTGCATTACTAGCACATTGTTAATGTTGGTTTAGAACGTTTTTAAAACTGATTTTACAAAATTAATTTCATTTTAGGCTGGCAACTTATCGTTATTTTTCAGGAAGTTTTGTTTTACTTTCACATGAGTAGCAATAGTCAAAATGCAGGTTCCGTATTTAACTTAATGGAATCGTAAGCAATAGAGGTTAGCTCCTAATTTGAGCGCTTCTTTTAATATGCAAACTTTACTTGTTAATGGTGTTATCGTTTTAGCTGTACTCTTTGAGTAATGTGGTAGCACCAGTGCCTACTTATGTAAGGTTTAACTCTCCTCCCTCTAACTTGAGAATAATTGAGTATTCGTTTAGTTAATTCAACTAGACTTTCTGTTATTCGTAGAGTTCCACTTTCATCACTCTGCGAAGAAGAGTCTATTCGTGATACATTCATTGAGATAATTTCAATCGAATAGAAAATGTTTTTAAGGTTGTTGTGATTTTGTTGGTTAACTAGTGTTTGCTTTTGATTTTATATCTTTAACTTACAGCAGCTTGCGGTAATCTATAATCAAGTAAGCACGTTATATAACAAATTTTATTCATCGATTCCTCCCAAAAAAAACATCTTGTCTGTTTTTTACTCTTTAAGCTCGTTTTCTGACAGTTTTAGGCGTTTTCGAATGTTGACACAGGTCAACATTTTGTGAAATGATGCCAGCGGGTCTACATCCTCGAAGATGTAGAAAAGGGAAGATAATAATTAACAATCACAATAGAAAGACAGGCTTAGGCAATAGGGAACTAAAGCAAAATAAGCGCATGCACCCTGTTGTTGATAAGTTAAAGCTTTTTTAATCACTTCAAATTGGTTGGGAACTATGTCCAAGGTAAGCAATAAAACAAAAATCGCTACAGCGCTCATTGGCGCACTAGCCTTAGCAGGCAGCAACTTAGTGATTGCCGATCCTCTTTCAGACGTTCAAAACGCTGACAGTAAAATTCATACTGAAGCAGCATCGTCTCAGAAGAAAGTTGATAAGTATTTTGATCAGGCTCAGGACATGTTGTTCGAGTATGGGTCAGTTGCTGATGAACGTGAATCACTAAAATCCTACAACGACTACGTAGCAGGCTTGGTAGCAGACCAAGAAGCTACAATGAAATCTATTCAAGATGATATCAACGGCGTTGATTCATTACGTCAAGGCGTAGTGCCATTGATGTTTAAAATGGTTGACGCGCTAGAGCAGTTTGTTGCTCTTGACCTTCCATTCAACACTGAAACACGTGTTGAGCGTGTAGAAAACCTAAAGAAACTACTTAACAGTGCTGAAGTAACGCTTGCAGAGAAGTATCGTCTAATTCTAGATGCATATTCAATTGAGCGTGAATACGGTTCAGTATTAGCAGTTAAAAGTGGTCAGCTACAGCTTGATGGTAAAGAAGTACTGGTTGACTTCTTTAACCTAGGTCGTGTTGCACTATATGCACAAAGCTTAGATGGCAAATCTGCTTGGATGTATAACGATGAAACTAAAGGCTGGGAGCCACTAGCTGATAGCTACCTACGTGATCTAACTAAAGGTATTCGTATCGCTCGTAAACAAGGCGCGCCGGATCTATTCTCGTTACCAATTCCTGCTGCGGAGGCTGCACAATAATGAAGAAGTTTATCACTACAGCAATCGTTGCTGCGAGCCTGTCATTATCGGCCGGTATTGCTAGTGCTGCAGATGCACCTAAAACAATTGATCAACTACTAAACCAAGTTAAAGTTGATCGAGCAAACGCATCTAAGACTAATGCAAAGCGTGAGCAAGAGTTCAAGAACGAGCGTGGCGATAAAGCTGCACTACTAAAGCGTGAAAAGAATGCTTTAGCGGCTGAACGCCAACGCGGTAAAGATTTAAACCAAGCGTTTTTAGATAACGAGCGTAAAATCGGTCAGTTAGAAGAAGACTTAAAAACAGCTCAAGGTGACTTGGGTGAAATGTTTGGTGTTGTTAAAGGTGATGCGGGTGATTTCGCTGGTAAAATAGCGGGTTCTAACGTTTCTGCTCAGTACCCTGGTCGTGATGTATTCATTGCAGACCTTGGTGCACGTAAACAACTACCAAAAATTGATGAGCTAGAGCGTTTCTGGGAAGAGCAGCTGTTTGAAATGGCTGAGTCTGGAAAAGTTGTTAAGTTCGACGGTGCAGTTACTGGTATTGATGGTAGCGTTAATAACACAACTGTTACTCGTATCGGTGCTTTTAACTTAATCGCTGATGGCAAGTATGTTGTTTACAATCCAGATCTTGGCCTAATTCAGGAACTTTCACAGCAACCTGATGGCTATCAAGTAAAGTCTGCAGCGGCATTTGCACAAGCGACATCTGGTACAGCACCTGTTTATGTCGACCCTGCTCGTGGTGTTCTACTAAACATCTTTACGCAAAAAGCAACAATTGAAGAGCGTATTGAAGCGGGTGGTACAATCGGTTACATCATTATGGCTTTACTAGCACTTGGTGCGCTAATCTCTATCGAGCGTCTAATCACTCTAGGTGTAGTTGGTGCTAAAGTTAAGGCTCAGCGTAAGAACCTTGATAACCCAGGTAACAACGCACTAGGTCGTGTACTTAAAGCTTACCAAGACAACAAAGATGTTGATGTTGAAACCCTAGAGCTGAAACTTGATGAAGCAATTCTGAAAGAAACCCCTGCACTAGAGTCACGCATCTCTATCATCAAAGTACTTGCAGCTATCGCTCCTATGATGGGTCTACTAGGTACAGTAACTGGTATGATTGCAACCTTCCAAAGCATCCAGTTGTTCGGTACAGGTGATCCTAAGCTCATGGCTGGTGGTATCTCTATGGCACTTATGACAACGGTTCAAGGTCTAGTTGCTGCACTACCGTTAATGTTGATGCACGCTGTTGTTATCGCTCGTAGTAAATCAATCGTACAGGTACTTGAAGAACAAAGTGCTGGTATCGTTGCTGCGCACGCTGAGAAGAGGAAAGCCTAATGTTATTCCTGATGGATATCTGGGATTCCGTCAGGGGCTTCATGGCCGCCGGGGGAGACATCCTTTGGTTAGTGGCTGGTGTATTGTTTGTTATGTGGGTATTGATGCTTGAACGCTACTGGTACCTAAATTGGGTATCACCAAAACAGCACAAAGCAATCATTAGCGCATGGGAAGCACGAGAGGATTCAACCTCTTGGTATGCACACCGCATCCGTGAAGCTTGGGTATCCCAAGCGAAGCAAGATTTAACTGCACGTATGCTGATTATCAAAACCTTAGTGGCTATTTGTCCAATGATTGGTCTACTAGGTACCGTAACCGGTATGATTTCAGTGTTCGATGTGATGGCAGTTCATGGGACGAGTAATGCTCGTATGATGGCAGCTGGTATTTCAATGGCAACCATGCCGACGATGGCGGGAATGGTTGCAGCATTATCAGGCGTATTCTTTAGTACGCGTCTTGATGCAAAAATGAAAATCAGTTTAGCAAAGCTAAAAGACAGCATGCCGCACCACTAGAGAGAGATTGAACATGGCACGTAGAAAGCATTCAAGCGTAGAAGAAGAAGCTGAGATTGATATGACCCCGATGCTCGACATCGTGTTCATCATGCTTATCTTCTTTATTGTAACAACATCGTTTGTAAAGCCATCAGGTCTTGACTATAACAAGCCTGAAGCGTCACAAGCGACCAAGAAGCCTTCAGCTAACATCTTTATTGGTGTGAGCAACACTGGTGTTATCATGATGGAAAACCGTCAAGTTGATATCGAGCGTGTAACTGCAAACGTTGAACGTATGCTTGCAGAAGCACCAGAGGCTGCAGTATTAATTCAAGCAGACCAGGAAGCTAAGCATGGCTTAGTTGTTAAGGTACTTGATAACGTTAAAGCTGCGGGTATCGATAAGATATCTGTATCGGCGGGGAACGAATAATATGCTGAGAGGAATAGTATCACTGATAATTGGTGCTGCTGTGACTTTTGCTTTGTTTGTCTTCATGGCTTTCTTGGTAGGTGGCGGTCCAACCCGCCACGAAACCTCGACAGAAACACCTGTCATTGAAATTACCATGAACAGAGATGACGCATCTGCGCAGAAAAAGCCAAGGGTTAAGCCTAAACCGCCTACACCCCCAGAGCAGCCGCCAAAGCCGGATACTACGCCACCAGATAGTTCATCTGACATTGATACCAATATGTCATTTAATATGGGTGGAGTTGAAGCCGGTGGTGCAAATACTGGATTTAAACTAGGCAACATGATGACGCGAGATGGTGATGCTACACCTATCGTACGAATCGAGCCTCAGTATCCGATTGCTGCAGCACGAGATGGTAAAGAAGGTTGGGTACAACTTAGCTTTACCATTAACGAGCTAGGTGGTGTTGAAGACGTTAAGGTGATTAAAGCTGAGCCAAAGCGTTTATTTAACAAAGAAGCACGCCGAGCCCTTAAAAAGTGGAAGTACAAGCCAAAGATTGTTGATGGCAAAGCCCTTAAGCAACCTGGCATGACTGTTCAACTTGATTTCACACTAGATAAAGGAGGCAGATAATTATGACTAAAGTTAACTCTATAGCCGCTGCCTTATTACTTTGTTTAGGTGGAAGCGTTGCGGTAGCTCCGGTAGCCTATGCTGCTGAGAAGTGTCCAATTGAAAAGCGTAAATCTAAAGCAGTAGGGCAAAGCGCGTCAAAGAAAGTACAACGTTCTTTCGAAGCGTACACCGAAGGTAATCTAGATGAAGCTATCTCGATTCTTCTAGAAGCCAACGCTAAAAACGATTTTGATAAAGCGTATATTGCTCGCATGTTAGGTAACTTCTATGCGGAAAAAGGCCAAATGGGTACGGCGACTAAGTACCTTAAGGCTGCGGTAGACGCTGACATTCTAGGCGGTGTTGACCACGCTCAAACTCTACGACTCTATGCTGATCTTCTTATCGGAGATAAAAAGTTTAAAGAGTCTATCCCAATGTATTACAAGTGGATGGAGTTTACCTGTAAAGAAGATCCGCAAGTATACCGTCGTATCGGTATTGCGTATTCAGAGCAGAAAGAGTGGAACAAAGTACTAGAAGTCGCTGATAAAGGCTTATCGTTAGCGAAAGAGCCTGATAAAGGCTTGTATCAAATGAAGCTAACTGCTTACTTCAATCAAAAGAAGTATAAAGAAGCAGTTAAAGTACTTGAAGTCATGGTGCCATTATTCCAAGACGACAAGCGCTTATGGGTTCAGTTGGCACAGTTTTACTTGATGACTGAAGACTACACTAAGTCACTAGCAACATATGACTTAGCTTACAAAAATGGTTTTTTAGAGACAGCGGGTAACATTACGCGTTTGACTCAGCTGTTGGCGCAAAATGGTTCACCATATAATGCCGCACAGATTTTTGCTAAGCACATGAAGTCTGGATTGATTAAAGAAGATGAAAAGAGCTTAACCACTCTTGCCGGTTTTTATCATAATGCTAAAGAGCTGAAAGAAGCTGCTGCAACATATGGTAAGGCTGCTGCAATCAATAATTCAGGTAAACTTTATCTAAGACAAGGCCGTATCTTGTCGCTAGATGGTCAGCATAAGTCTGCTATCACAGCACTAAGAAAGGCTTTAGATGCAGGTGTTAAGAGTCCTGGTGAAGTTCAGTTTGAACTTGCGCTCTCTTATCTAAATCAAAAGCAGTATAAGTCGGCATACAAATATGCCACGCTTGCTGCTAATGACAAGAAAACTGCACGCTCAGCTAAAAGCTATATTGCCTATATTAAAGAAAAAGCACGCGTTCATAACGTGAGCCTTTAACATAAGCGATAACGAAAAGCCCCTTTTTAGGGGCTTTTTTATTAGCAGTCATTTCAAAAGATATTTTTGATTACGGCAATTAGAGTCGAGAGTTTTGGTAGTGGATTAAAACTGAATCACTTTAGCGACAGATTGATGCTTGCTTTGTAATTGTAGGGTGTGCTTTTCTACAGTCGTAAATAAATTGTCTAGATAAAGTCCTTTATTAGGGCGACATACACATCCACCTAACTCATACTCAATCGGGCTATTGCGCTGCGATAATAGGTTGTTATTAAATTCAGCTATTTTAGATTCTAATCGTTTAAGCACGATCTGGATTCCAGCATTGTTTACTTCAAAAATACCTAATGCAAATGCTTGATTATCAAGCCTTGCGAGTAAATCGGTTGTCCGTAATAAAGCAAGTTGTACTCGCTTCATGAATAATTCTAACAATTGAGGTTGATAAATAGTTTCATGAATGTGTGGGCATAGATACAATAAAGCCAAGCTTTGATTATCGCGAATGTGTCGATGCCATTCACGATTAAAGACCTCCATAAAATAGGTTTGGTTATAAACGCCTGTTTCGGGATCTCTAAAACCTGAGTTACTAAATGAATAAATCATTGAAAGCTCCTTTACGGCTCAGGTTTTATGAATACCTGTATAAGTATAGAACAATAAATAGAAGGAATAACAAAATGAGGAAGGCGGTACTAGCGCTATCAATTGGCGCAATCATAGGTCTTACTGGCTGTGACAATAGCGAAAGCGAGCAGTCACAACAAGCAAATAAACCGTTGCAAAAAGCGCCGGTAGAAGCGAGTCAAGCTCAGTCTGCAGAGCAAGCGTATTTAGCCTTGGTTGATAACTTTTTCAAAGACAAGCTAAAGCTAGAACCTATCTATGCGACTTATGTTGGTGTTAATGATTACAATGACCAGTTTGGCGATGGCTTGTCACATACTTACTTAACTGAACGTCATAATTTGAATACTCAATATTTAAAAGACGTTAAGAAAATAGATAGAGAGCAATTGCCGGACGCTTTAAAGCTTAGCTACGATATGTTTACTTATAATCGTAATGTGGCATTAGCCGATGAGACTTTCCCTAACCACTTTATGCCGATGAATCAGTTCTATAGTACTGTTATTAGTATGGTGCAATTAGGCAGCGGAGAGAGTGCACAGCCGTTTAAAACGGTAGAAGATTACCGTAACTGGCAAAAACGCCTACAAGGCTTTATTGAGTGGATGCAAGTCGCCCAAGAACGAATGAACGAAGGCATTGAGAGTAAAGTTGTGCTGCCACGAGTGCTAGTTGAACGTATCATTCCTCAACTCAGTGCACAGTTAGTTGATAACGTCAGCGATAGCTTATTTTATACCCCTATCACTTTAATGCCAGAGTCATTTTCAGAAGCTGATAAGCAAGCATTGACGCAAGAGTATACCCAACTTATTGGTGAACAATTACTGCCTGAGTTAACCTCATTAAGAGATTATTTCCAAAATACTTACCTTAAATCATCTCGAGCAACAGACGGCTGGTGGGGCTTACCTAACGGTAAAGTTTGGTACCAGCATTTAGCTAATACCCATACGACAACAACAATGCCTGTTGATGAAATTCATAAAGTGGGTCTAGAAGAGGTGGCACGTATTTTATCAGAGATGGATAGCGTTAGAAAACAGGTTGGATTTGAAGGTGACTTAACCGAGTTTTTCGCATCACTTGCATCCGAACCACAATATTTCTTCACTGAACGTCAAGACTTAGTTGATGGTTACATGGGGCTTAAAGATAAGATTAATCTGGAGCTACCTAAGTACTTTAACGTAATGCCTAAAGCGGACTACATTGTTAAACCAGTTGAGAGCTTTAGGGAAAAATCAGCAGCCGGTGCCTCTTATCAGTCTCCGGCAGTTGATGGCTCACGCCCTGGTGTGTTCTACATCAATACCTATAATTTAAAGGCACAGCCAAAGTGGGGGATGACCACTTTATCTTTACATGAAGCCGCGCCTGGACATCATTTCCAAATTGCGATTAAGCAAGAACTTACAGGTGTACCAGAGTTTCAGCGTTTTGGTGGCTACACAGCATTTGAAGAGGGTTGGGCCCTGTATGCGGAATACTTAGGCATTGAAATGGGACTGTTTGAAGATCCATATCAGTACTTTGGTAAACTGTCTGATGAAATGCTACGCGCAATGCGTCTTGTGGTTGATACAGGTTTGCATGCAAAAGGTTGGACCCGTGAGCAAGCAATCCAGTATATGAAAGATAACTCGCCAATGGCAGAAACCGATATTATCGCTGAAGTTGAGCGCTACATGGCGATACCAGGTCAAGCCTTGAGCTATAAAGTTGGCCAACTGCAGATTTTGGCACTTCGTGCAAAAGCTGAAAAAGAGTTGGGTGATAAGTTTGATTTAAAAGCTTATCACGACCAAATTTTGACTTCAGGCTCACTGCCAATGGAAGTGATGGAGTTAAAAGTGAACGATTGGATTGCTAAGCAAAAGTAACTTAATCTATCTGTCACAACCCTGCTGGGATGTACCGTAAAATTTGGTATATACTGGCTGGGTTTTATTTTGCCTAGATAGGCAATGACAATTATTTTATGGGAGAAATACCATGGTACAAGCAACAGCAAGACACCTACTAGTTGATTCAGAAGCACAGTGTTTAGAACTTAAGCAACAGATCCTTGATGGTGCTGACTTTGGCGACGTAGCAAAAGCGAATTCATCTTGCCCATCTTCAGCACAAGGTGGCGATCTAGGTTCATTTGGCCCAGGTATGATGGTTAAAGAATTTGACGAAGTTGTGTTTAGCGCGCCTCTAAATGAAGTTCAAGGCCCAGTTAAAACACAATTTGGTTACCACCTTCTAGAGGTGACTAGCAGAGGTTAATCTGTCGTCACTTGTTGTTTGAGAAGGAATTAACATGCTCGAACTGTATACCGATAGACTTAGGTTAAGAACTGTTGTTGCCAGCGATTGGAACAACTTTTTATATACTCACTCAAATGAGCAACTCAATGAGTTTGTACGTAAGCCTCAAGCCGAATCCGAGATACGCCAAAAGTTCGAGCGTGTATTAAAAAGCCAAGAGTTTACTGAAGGCGAGTGGTTACTCACTATTATTGAAGACGTCCATACACAAGCTTTTGTTGGCTTTATCGGCCTACAAAATACCGATATTGAAATGGGACAAATTCAGGTTGGCTACATGCTTCATCCTGATGTCCATGGTCAAGGTTTTGCTAGTGAAGCGCTACAAGCCATAGTTGATTGGGCTTGTTTAGCTTATAAACCACATAAGTTTATCGCTTATTGTGTGGAGCCAAATATTGCTTCAACCAAAGTGCTTGAAAAATGCGGTTTCGTGCGTGAAGGTTTGCTGCGTGAAAACTGCAAAATTGGCGACCAATGGTTTGATGATTGTATTTATGGACTATTGGCAGCACAAAGGTGTTAGAAACCATGCACTCGCATTATAAATAGAGTGCTATAATGCCGTCAGATTTAGTTATTAAAGGCGAAATACAGTGAGTGCAGATACTCCAACGCTGACATTAAAGTCAGGCGAAGAATACATCGAGTTATACAAAGTATTGAAAGTTCAAGGAATGATGAGTGCTGGTGGCGAAGCCAAGCACGTTATTTCTGAAGGCCAAGTCACCGTTAATGGTGAAGTTGAAACCCGCAAACGCAAGAAAGTAGTTGCCGGTGAAGTCGTTAGTTTTAATGGCGAAAGCGTTAAGATTATTGCTGAATAAGTGATTTAGAGAGGATTAACATGCAATTTCCAGATGATGACAATGGTAAAATGCTTGAAGCAATGGCTGATGCAGGCATTGATCTATCAAAAGCACTTGATGTCGATTTTTTCTTAGTTTTTGAAGATCAGCGTGATGCAGAATCAGCGCTTGAAGAACTAGGTAAATCAGATCTAGAAGGTGAAATTGAACTGCTTCTAAACGACGAGTCGGGTAAGTGGGAGCTGATTGTTTGTCTAAACATGGTGCCAGAATATGATGCTATCGTTGAACAAGAAGTTAGCCTACATGAGTTTGCACAAGAGTTTGGCGGCGTGACTGATGGTTGGGGCGTAATGCAACACCAAGAAGGCGACGATGATTTCGCTGACGACGCACACGAATGCAGCGACGATTGTAAGCACTAAATCAATCGCTTGACCCATTTTGTAATAAGCCACTTATATTAGTGGCTTTTTTGTGCCCAAAAGTTAAGAATACGGAGAGTCCAATTTAAGTATTAATTGCCACCGAAGGAGAAAAGAATGGCAAGAATGATTAGTTTTGGGACGCCGGTTAACGATGCTGAACGTTGGGCATTTTCCTTGTTGGCCGATGAATTACCAGAAGATTATATCTTACTCACCAATGTTGAAATACCAACAAAAACTGGCCAAGCGATGGAAGTTGATGCCTTGGTTATCGGTGAGTGGGGCGTATATGTTGTTGATGTAAAAGGCTACATTGGCCGCTTAGATGCGGGTCTTCATGCATGGTCGCTCGATGGTCGAGAGGTAGATAATAGTTTAGCAAAGGCAAATTACGTGGCTCGCGTACTTGCTGGTAACGTCAAGCATAAAATTCCGGTTGGGGTTTATGCACCTTGGTGTCAAGGCATGGTGTTTGTTACTGGCCGCAAAGGTGAAGAGATCGAGCTTGAAAAGCAGCAAGGCTCACTGAGTATTTATACTCCTAAGCAAATTGTAGAGGCGTTAACTACAGAGTGGGGACTCACAGCGCCTAAAAAGCATCAAGTTACTGACACTCAAAAAGAGTTGGTGCTTGAAACCATTGGCCAAGTGGCAATAGTTGAAAAGCGTAATAACCAAATTCAAGATTTCACTAAGCTTAGATGCCTATTCATTCAAAGCGGCTTAGAAGTTTGGCAAGCTGAATATAACCCCGGCGAGTGGACCGCTCCTTGGTTATTAAAAGTGCTTATTCCTACTCAATTTACTGACAGCGAACAGTCAGAATTTCATGAAGCACAATTAAGAAGTGAATTTCAGCGTTTACAATCTTTATCTGGCTGTTGCGGCGTTCCTTATTGTGCACCACTTATTCAAGATGGTGAGCAGCTAGTTCTGCCTATTCGTATGCCGCGTGGCGTGCCGCTTAATGTGCTTGATTCCAAGCAGATGACCACCTATCAACTTCTTGAAGTTCTGCGCAGAAGTGTCACCGGTCTGCAGCAAATACATCGCCGTGGTTTTACCGTTGGCGGCTGGACCAGTAACTGTATATTTGTCTCTGATCTGGGTGATGTTGAATTTATCGATATCAAAGATAACGTTAGCAACAGTGAAGATATTAAGTCGTACGCAGAGGGCTTTTTAGCGATCGCAGAGCAAACGAATCAGCCGCGTATATATCAATGGTATCGTGAGGCTGTCGCGGGTACGACAACAGATTTAGACGCGCTGCGTAGTGACTTATCTGCAATAATCGATCACGGTGTTTGTGACGCTGTGCCTGAAAAAATCGAGGTTAGTGCCGGGGCTATTATTGATCACCACTTCAAGCTCGAGCAATTCATCGCAGCAAAAGAGACTAGCCAATTTTGGCGAGCCACTCATTTGCAGGGGCAGTATCAGTGCGGTGTGTCAATTTACAGTAAAGTTGAAGCAAATTGGCCGATGCTTAGCAGTATATATCGTACCTTAGCTAAAGTTTATCACCCGAATATCGAAAAGGTGCTGGCGTTTGGGCAGTTACCGCAAAGCGAAAAGCTGTTTATCGCCAGAGCATGGGAGTATGGTGAGTCAATTGATGAAGTGAAAAATATCCGCTTAGGTCAGCCGCTAATGTGGTTCAAACAGTTGCTTACTGGGTTGCAATATATGCATCAAATGGATATTTATCATGGCGCTATTTGCCCGAAAAATATTATTTGTAATGAAAATAAGGCAATTTTAGTTAATTTCGGTATAGGTCTCGATATTGCAGCCAGCCATTACGCTTGTCAGTACGCTGACCCTACACTGTGGGAAGTTGAAGGCGAAGCTGAGCGTGACTTATATGGCTTAGTGGCTAGTTTTATAGATGCCATGGCGCCAGAAAGCTTAAAGGGCGATTTGTGCCAAGCAGGGATCATCAATGCGTTAGAAGCGTTTGATAGAGAATGGTTTGGTGAAGCACTTTATGATGTTTGCCATAAAGTGCTTAATTTTGACTTAAGCATTCATGCTGGAATGAATTATTTAGAGATGTTTGATTTAGCTGAACCAAGCACTGATTAATACGTTTTAATAGCTGCATTAATTAGTGGCGATATGGACTAAATAGCTCGAGTAACCAGTCAATAAAGGATTGTACTTTTAAGGGCAGGTTGCTCGATTTAGGCGTTAACAAATAATAGCGATAAGGGCTGGTAAACTGCGCGTCTGCATTGGTTTCAAAGGGGATCACTAGCTTGCCAGTTTGCAGTTCATCTTCAATAAAAAAGCGTGGGATCAGAGCAACTCCCATACCACTGACTGCTGCCTGACTTAACATGTAAAAATGTTCAACACCAAATTTCTTATCAGTAGTGAGTTCCAGTCCAATATTTTCCGCCCATAGCTGCCATAACCCAGGTCTAGTCGTGTGCTGTAGTAAAGTCATCTGATTAATATCTGTAATATGGAGCAGGTTTTCTGCCAATGCGGGCGAGCAGACTAAACAAAGATCTTCATCCATCAAAGTCATTACGTTTGCAGCCTTTGGCACAGTGGTACTGCTACGAATGGCAATATCGTAATTGACCTTATTAAAGTCTACCTCAAAGTCACCAATTGATAGATCCACATATAGATGTGGGTAGCGTGACTTAAACTCTTCCATGCGGGGAATGAGCCAGCTAATCGTTAAGCTAGGTAACACGTTAATCGCTAGGGTTTGTGTGCGCAGTGGCTGACTAATTAAATCACTTGTAGCGTTGTTGATGGTTTGTAGTGCCGCCTGGGCATGGATAAAGTAGCGCTCGCCCTCATCGGTAAGCTTAAGGCTTCTATGTTGACGAATAAACAGCGGTAAACCAACAAAATCTTCGAGTATTTTAACTTGTTTGCTGATTGCACCATGGGTGACAAACAGCTCTTTACTTGCTAGCGTAAAACTCATTAATCTTGCTGACGCTTCAAATGCTCTAAGGGCATTTAATGGTGGTAGATGCGAGTACATTTGCTAATGCCTGAAATATATTTTAGTGTGAGTTTATTTCACGTAAGCCGAACAATAACTCCTTTGAGTTTTATCTGCAAACCACGTTTAATAGCGCCATTATAATCAATTATTAATTCATCATGACTTTTGAGCTTACTTTCGAAATTATCGCACTGCTATTTTTTGTCGCTATGTTAGCGGGTTTTATCGACGCTATTGCCGGTGGCGGTGGCTTGTTAACCATACCTGCGTTGATGTGGGCCGGGTTGCCGCCAACGGTAGCGCTAGCAACTAATAAGCTTCAAGCTTGTGGTGGTAGTTTCTTCGCCAGTTTTTATTTTGTACGTAAAGGCATGGTAAAACTTGCTGATATGAAGCTAAGTATCGCATGTGCATTTACAGGTGCTGCATTGGGGACTATTGCGGTACAGATGATTGATACTGCATTTTTAGAGGTGTTCTTGCCATTTTTAATGTTAGGTATAGGTGGCTACTTTTTATTCTCTAAAAGTATTAGTGAAGAGGATAAGCATCAAGTGCTGACTCCGACTGTATTTGCATTTACCGCGGCGTTAGCTGTGGGCTTTTATGACGGTTTTTTCGGCCCAGGTACTGGCAGCTTTTTTGCGTTAGCCTTTGTATCTTTGGCGGGGTATGGTCTGGCGAAAGCAACCGCTCACGCCAAAATTTTAAATTTCTCAACTAATATTGCATCGCTGATATTCTTCGCGATTGGCGGCAAGGTATTCTGGATGCTGGGTGGTGTGATGCTTATCGGGCAGGCTATCGGTGCCACACTAGGCTCTCGTTTAGTGTTAACTAAAGGCACAAAGATTATTAAGCCTTTGGTGGTGGTGATGTCGATAGCCATGAGTATTAAGCTGCTATCGGGTCAATATGAGCTGTTCGCTTGGTTGTAATCACAAGTGATTAAGTGAAAGGAGTTATTAACAATGCGTTTTGTGGGTCGAATTCTGTCTACTAGGTTTATTGCATTATTGATTTGCTCGTTTATGCCTGCCTCGTTGGCACTTGCTAATGTTGTTGAACATGTTGGCTGGCAACAGGCCTTTGAAAAGTACGACGCTGTGGGCACAATTGTAGTGCTTGATCAGCGCGGCAAATATGGCAGTAATCAGCAAAAGGAGTGGGTATATAATCTCGAGCGAGCAAGTCAGCGCTTTTCACCAGCCTCAACGTTCAAAATTCCCCATAGCTTATTTGCCTTAGACGCCCAATTAGTTAAAGACGAGTTTCAGGTATTTAAATGGGACGGTGTTAAGCGAAGTTTTGCACCACACAACCAAGATCAAAACTTGCGTTCAGCGATGCGAAACTCTGCTGTTTGGGTATACGATATTTTTGCTAAGCAACTTGGCGAGCAAAAAGCGCGGCAATATTTAACCCAAATTAACTATGGTAACGCCGACCCTAGAATGGATAGCCAAGTGGCTGAAAATTCGAGTTATTGGATTGATGGTAACTTGGCAATTTCAGCGTTTGAACAGATTGAGTTTCTAAAGGCTTTATATCGCAATCAGCTACCGTTTACGTTGGATGCCCAGCTATTAGTTAAAGATATCATGATCACCGAGGCCAAAACTGATTGGATATTACGGGCTAAAACCGGTTGGCAAGGGAAGTACGGCTGGTGGGTTGGCTGGATTGAGTGGCCAACAGGCCCGGTGTTTTTCGCTTTAAATATAGACACGCCAAATCGCTTACAAGATCTGTATAAGCGTCAAGCTATTACCCGAGAAATATTAAAGTCGATAGAGGCTCTGCCGGCGAGTTAGCGATTACTTGCTACTTTTTAGGTTAGTTAGCTTTTTTCAATTGGGCTTGTTATTTGCGTACATGTTGTCAAAACCCGGTATACGCTGTTCCCAATTAGGGATTTCATCACCAACTATCGATTTTAATGTTTCAATAAATAGTCGGGTCTTAATTGGCGCATTTCGGTGTGGATATACTGCGTAAATTGTACCAAAATCCTCTAAGTGTAGATGGGTCATTATTGGGGTTAATTGCCCTGAGATAATTTCATCGCTAATCATCTGCGCTGTCACCACCGCAAGCATATTTCCTGCGAGAGCGGTTTGAGTCAGCATTTCTAAATCATTCACCTTGTAGGCGGCGTTTAGCTTAAATTGTTTTGTTTGCTTATTGTCCTTATAAGCGAATTTATCAAGTAACAAACCAGGCGCAGCGTATACGGCGGCAGGCAAACTCTCTAGCTGCTCTATTGTTGTAATTGCTCCATGTTTGGCAATAAAAGCGGGTGAAGCCACGATTAATAAGCGGTTTCGGGCAATTTTTTGGCTAATCAAATTAGAGGTTTTTGGCTTGCCGACTCTAAAACCAATATCGAACCGCTCGCCAATCATATCGATGAGTCTGTCTTCAAGGCGCAGCTCCACTTGAGCTTCAGTGTGTTGCTGCTGAAATATCATTGCGGCTTGCTGCACATATTGCCGGCCAAATAAGCTTGTGCTGCTGATCCGTAACAATCCTTTAGGCTGCGAATGAAAGTTTTGCGCAATCAAATAACTATCGTTTAGCAAGGTTCGCAGACTTTTAGCTTGATTGAGCATCTCATTACCAGCAGCAGTTAACGCTAATGAGCGGGTTGTACGGTTAAGCAAACGTACGCCTAGCTCATCTTCTAAACGGCTAATCTGCTTAGAAATTACAGACCTATCAAGATTTCGTTGTTCGGCAACTTTAGTAAAAGAGCCGAGTTCGACTACTTCCAATAACAATAATAAACGTGTTGAAAAATCCATAATCTCTTATCTAAACCTTATTGGTGCATATTTAGCATCAATGACGTGCTTATTTTAGGGTTTTTGTTCATCAATAACAAATTTATAGTAGCTCCATACCGAAGATATTAAGGCGTTATCAAGGATTAGACTCTTCTACACTTAGATTTCCTTTTGTCTGCGAACTTACATTATTAAATGAATTGAATGAGGCTACACCATGAACAAGTTATCAATTACTACTGAAAATCACATCACAACCGTAAGCATCAATAACCCACCAGTAAACGTGCTAACGATTGACCTTATTAATGAAATCAATGCTTTTGTACTGTCACTAAAAGATAACCGCGATACAAAAATAGTGGTGTTTAAGTCGCTACATGAGCAGTTTTTTTTAGCGCATTTAGACCTAAACGTAATAAACGGTACTCAAGGTGGTCAAGCGGCATCTATCGAATTTAACCACATGATTGCGAACATAAAAGCTATGAAGCAGCTATCGGTTGCAGTGGTAGATGGGGTTGCACGTGGTGGCGGTAATGAGTTTGTGATGGCATGTGACTTAGCTTACGGTACAGAAAACGCAGCATTTGCTCAGCCTGAAGTGCATGTAAATATCCCAACAGGCGGCCAAGGTGCGGTGCAGTTTGCAAGACGACTTGGTAAAGGTAAAGCGCTACAAGCATTATTGTTAGGTCATGATTTTACAGCGCAGCAAGCTGAAGCTTTAAACATTATTACGCAATTTGTTGCTAAGGCTGAGTTAGAAGACTTTTTAGCGCAAACATTAGCAGTTATAGCAAGCTTAGAGGTACGTGATATTGTAATGTACAAAGAAATTATTAATAGCTCAATTATTGATGAAGAAGCCGGTGCAGAGCTTGAGTTACGTTACTTTTTAGAGCGTGCAAAAGAGCAAAAAACACAAACAATTATCTCTGCGTTCTTGAAACATGGCGGCCAAACCCAAAGAGAAGCACAGGACATCCAAGGTATTTTTGCTGATACTGCAGCGGAGCTTGCTAACTAAGTTTTAAAGTATTGCTTATTTATTACAGTTAAAAGTGTATGAGTTTGCAGCACTGATTCATCCTAAATAGCCCTAGTTGCTTTTGTCACTGGGTTATTTTTTAAGGAAATTTACAGCGGTTTAAAGATTATACCAATCAGTATAAACATTTAGTCACTCAGCGAGAGTTTAGCGGTTTTGAGGCAAGGCAACGAGTGAAGAGCATAGTTGTTCTACGTTCGAGCTCGTTAACACAGCATCAGAATCGCTAAAACTCGCCATTCTGGAACGTTTTTGGCTGCCTACTTCTGCGTTGAATAGCTTTATAAGGGAATAACCATTATTGCAGCTATTCGTCTTGAATTAGTTTGCCAAAAATCGTTCTGAGCTGATCAAATTCTTATACTGATTGGTATCAGATGTTAGTGATGTTTAACTTATTTAAATTTGCCGATTTATGCTTGAAGATAAGCATATTGTTGTCCCTATCACAGAACTGGGTGTATTATCCAGTCCCACCGCTTTATGTCTAAACTTGTTTTAGGCAATTCATCGATACTTAGCGCTTATCAGGGCTTAAAGCCTATTTGGCGATTGTAAAATAGAACTCATGATCCAAACTATCCATAAACTGGGACGACCAAGTATCGTCCTACTCATCACTTTCGTCTCGGTATCCACGTCCTTATTCATTACCTCCATGGTATTTTATGTTTGGCAACGTAGCGCTATTAGTAATATTGGCATAGCCGCAGCAATTTTGACTCCGTTAACCGTGGCTCCCTTTGTCTCATGGTATTTACTGGGAGTTTTGATGAAGGTCAGTGCGCTTGAACAAGAGATGAGACTGCTTGCGTCTCTTGATCCACTTACAGGACTATTGAATCGGCGCGCGTTTTTTAATGATGCCAAAGTGTTGGTTAATTACGCTATTCGCGAACAAATTAGCGTATCCATTGTTGCGCTAGATTTAGATAAATTTAAATCCATTAACGATACTTATGGCCATTCAGCCGGTGATTTAGCTTTAACGAATTTTACTAAGGTCTTGAAAAGTTGTTGCCGACAATCGGATGTAATTGGCAGGCTGGGGGGCGAAGAATTCGCGATACTTTTACCAAATACTTCAGCGGATGAAGCCTACCAATTTACTCAACGTTTGCATCTAGCCTTAGGTCATTCGTCGATCAAAGTAGAAAATACGTTGATAAAATACACTGTCAGCATAGGTTTATTATCTTTGGTGCCAACTCAGATGGATACTATTGAGAGCTTGCTGCATAAAGTGGATGGTTCACTGTATCTTGCAAAAAATAGCGGCAGGAACCGGACGGTTGTTTATGGACGCTAAAACACCATTATTTGGTGTTTGGCGGATTAAAGCTGGCTTTATAAAGCTTAGCAATATTAAAAGTTATCGGTAAGCCTAACTGTCTATAGCTAGGTCGCTAGACTTACTCGAAATAGGCGAGATTATGCCGATAAATTATCGAGCACCACATCATCACCAATGTCATAAAGTGCTTGAGTTAACTTGTCTTCGTCATGGGTGTTCATGCCAACGTTAAAGTCAGCCCTAAATAATGGGATCCCAGTGTGGCTCGCACTTTCATAGCGGGTGCTCATGTGCTCAATATTAATGCCGAGCGCACTAATTTTATTAGAAATTTGATGTACAAGACCGGGTCGATCATTAGCGACTAATGAATAACTAACATGTTTATTTTTAGCTTGTGGTTTGCTGGTTTTAGCGTAAGTCAGCGCTACACCGTCCAGTAACTCTAATGTTTCAATTAATTCATCCCACTGAGCAGCGGGGACTTCTAATAATAAAATGGCGGCGAAAATACCATCAATATGACGTAATTCTGAATCTAACCAGTGGCCGCCGTGTCTGCTCACGCTATGGGCAATCTGCTCTACTAAGCCTTCTCTGTCACTAGCTTGCAAGGTAACTAGATATCTTAACATTTGATATTACTCCATTATTTATCACGTCAAAGGGTATATATTCTTTCTAAATCTATAAGATAGCGCTTCATTGCCCAGCTATTTACATCGGAAATTCTTGCTCATTAAGTCGGCTTTTAGTTCACCGTTGTAACACTAGTGTCATTTTTGCGTCATATAATGCACCACATTAAAATATGCTGAGCTAATGTCGTGGCAAATCAAAGCACGCTTCTAGTGTTAGCATAGTCGTTAATACAATCCCAGTTAAACTTTGACTGGCTTTATAATAATCGAGGTTCTTAATGGAAACTCAGGTAACTCAGCCTGGACCTGCAGCGAAAAACCTATTGATAAACAATGGGACGACGCGCAGAGCAATCAAGGATAAAGCAGCCCAAATTGGTGTCACCGTAGGTGGAACCATGGTGTTTGTTGCGCTGCTATTGATCTTCTTTTATCTACTGTATGTAGTAAAGCCAATCTTCGACAGTGCTGATGTTACAGAAGTTGTAAGTGCTGAGTTTCATGACGCTAAGCCAGCATTAATGGTAGGTAGTGATGAGCAAAATGAAATCATGTACCGGGTTTCGCAACTAGGTAAAGTCGACTTTTATGACACTCATACATCTCAGTTGCTAAGAAGTGAGCAAATTAACACTCCTGCAGGCACTCAAGTGGTTAGCAGCTCTGCAGCTGTGCCGAGTGAGCAACGCTTTGCACTGGGTTTAGATAATGGCCAAGCAATTATCGCAGGTGTTGAGTTTGGGGTAACTTATCCCGATGACAAGCGACTCATCACGCCTAAAGTGCGCTTTTTAAATGGCAATCAAGCACTGACGGTCGACAGAGAAGGGCGCGCGCTAAACAACTTAGTATTTGATTACAGTAGCGATAAAATGAGCTTTGTTTATCAAACAGATGACAAAGTTTGGCACCTTTCTCGCCAAGAAGGTGAAGAGAACATGATGACGGAAGAAGTGGAGTGGATGGCTTATAACAGCATCATTCCTGATTCTCCTGTTAACGTGCAGCAGCAATTAATGACGCCAGATCAACGCCAGTTGATTTTAAGCTCAGACAATAAACTGTTTGTTTATAACATTCGTGACGCAGAAGCAGTTGAGTTAAGCCAAGTGCTTTCACTTGGCCGTGCAAAAGCCAAAGTCACTAACGTTACTTTGCTTGCTGGCGCCAGTTCATTATTAGTGAGTTACGATAACGGTGTTGTACAACAGTACTTCCAAGTGAACGGTGAGCAAGGTCGTCAATACCAAGAGATCAGAGACTTTGACGTTAAAGGCGATATTCATAGTGTAGCGTCAGAATTTTATCGTAAGAGTTTTGTCACAATTACTGAAGATGGCGAGTTAAGCTTGCTATACACCACTAGTGAAAAGCAGCTTTTCTCTGAAAACCTTGGTCTGAAAAACCCAGGAACAGTAGGCTTTAGCCCACGCTCAAATGCATTAGTCGTAGAGGCCGATGGCAAACTTAACCTATTCAGTGTTTCTAACACTCACCCTGAAGTGTCGTGGAGTGCGATGTGGCAAAAGGTTTGGTACGAAGGTTATCCAGAGCCTCAATATGTTTGGCAATCAACATCAGGTTCAGATGATTTCGAGGCTAAGTTAAGCTTGATGCCACTGGCTTTCGGTACCATGAAAGCCGCACTTTACGCTATGTTGTTTGCGACTCCGTTAGCGATTGCTGGCGCAGTTTATACTGCGTATTTTATGTCGCCAAAAGTGCGCGCAATCGTCAAACCGACCATTGAAATTATGGAAGCCTTGCCGACGGTAATTTTGGGCTTCTTAGCGGGTCTTTGGTTAGCACCGTTAATTGAAGACAACCTCCCTGGTATTTTAACACTACTGGTGTTGCTACCTATTTCAATTTTAACAACCGCCTTTGCTTGGCATAAAATGCCAGCAAGCTGGAAACAGCGACTACCAGATACTTATCAAGAGCTTATCTTACTGCCGATCATTATTTTTGTTGGTTGGTTCTCGTTCGCGATTAGCCCTGCATTAGAGCTAGCGTTATTTGATGGCAACACCCGTATGTTTATTACTAATGAGCTAGGTATTACGTTCGACCAACGTAACGCGCTGGTAGTTGGTATTGCGATGGGCTTTGCAGTTATTCCTACTATTTTCTCTATTGCTGAAGATGCAGTGTTCTCAGTACCGCGTCATTTATCAAATGGTAGCTTGGCGCTTGGTGCAACAACCTGGCAAACACTGACTCGAGTGGTATTGCTGACAGCAAGTCCAGGTATTTTCTCAGCAGTGATGATGGGGCTAGGCCGCGCTGTGGGTGAAACCATGATCGTACTTATGGCAACAGGTAACACCGCTATTATGGAGTGGAGTGTGTTTGAAGGCATGCGTACTCTAGCTGCCAATATTGCGGTTGAAATGCCTGAGTCGGCAATTGGCAGTTCACATTACCGAGTGCTGTTCTTAGCGGCCTTTGTACTGTTTATCTTTACTTTCTTCTTCAACACGATTGCGGAAGTGGTGAGACAGCGTTTACGTGAACGTTACAGCTCACTTTAACCCCTTTGTTATGGATGATAAGAAAATGATGTTGAATAAAATTTCACTAAATACAATTTCGGCAAATGCCTTAAGAGGTTTAGCAAATGGGTAAGTGGTTTAAATCGGGTTCTCCTTGGATTTGGATGACCAGCGGCGCCGTCAGTATCAGCTTAATTGCAGTGCTGGGTTTATTGTTGCTAATTGCATGGCGCGGCCTAAGTTACTTTTGGCCAGCTGATATTTATCAGTGGGAAATGAAAAACCAACAAGGTGAGCGTTATACCTTAATTGGTGAAATCTACGATAAAGAAGAAGTACCAACGGAGCGCTTAATTGCAGCCGGGCATAAGTTTGATACTGAAGTGGGCGACAATGTTACCCGTTACTTAGTTAAAACGGGTAACCGTGAATTTGTAGGCCTAGATTTTCGCTGGATTCTAGCAACGGATATTATCTCGCGTTCTAAGCCTGCTGATATCGCAGTGATTGAGCGCAGTAAAAATGGTGATTTTTACGGTTATCCCATTGCAATTATCGAAGACGGTAAGCGTTTAACTTCACAAGATATTGAAGCGGATTTTGAGTCGCATATTGACCGCGCTGTCGATTTAAATGAGCAAGCACTATCGCTGCAAAAAGGTGTTATTGGCTCTATTAACTACGAGCTTGAGAACCTGCGCTTAAAAGCTCGCAGTTATGAGTTGGATAACGCACTAACTGAATCTCGCAAAGCTGAAATCGAAGCGGCTAAAGCTAAGCTAAACGCTGAGTATTTAGTGGTAGAGAAAGAGTTCTTTGCCTTGAAAACCCAGGCGGGACGAGACGCTGTTGTTATTCGTGATATGCGCGGCGAAGAAGTCACCCTCAAACTTGATACTATTTTAGATGTTGCTTACGCCAACCGCTTAAGCTTTATCGGTAAAATAGGTCATTGGTTTGTGGGAGTGGGCAAGTTTGTCAGTGACGATCCACGTGAAGCCAATACTGAAGGTGGTGTGTTCCCGGCGATTTTCGGTACCGTGTTTATGGTGATGTTGATGGCTGTTATTGTGACACCGTTTGGGGTTATCGCCGCAATTTACTTACATGAATATGCTAAGAAAGGCCCGATTACTAAGATGATCCGCATCGCGGTTATTAACTTGGCAGGTGTTCCTTCAATCGTATACGGTGTGTTTGGTTTAGGCTTCTTTGTATACATGTTTGGTGGCACGCTCGATCAGCTGTTCTACCCTGAGGCGCTACCGGCACCAACCTTTGGTTCACCAGGTGTGATTTGGTCTGCATTAACGTTAGCCATTTTAACTTTGCCAGTTGTTATTGTATCGACTGAAGAAGGGTTAAGCCGCATTCCAAGTTCAGTGCGTCAAGGTAGTTTGGCACTCGGTGCTACAAAAGCTGAGACGCTATGGCGGATTATTATCCCAATGGCGAGCCCTGCGATTATGACAGGCCTTATCTTAGCCGTTGCCCGTGCAGCAGGTGAGGTGGCACCACTAATGTTAGTAGGTGTGGTTAAGCTGGCACCAACGCTACCTATTGATATGAATTTCCCATTTGTGCATTTAGAACGTAAGTTCATGCACTTAGGTTTCCACATCTATGATGTTGGTTTCCAAAGCCCTAACGTAGAAGCAGCGCGTCCTTTGGTATACGCTACTTCATTCCTTTTGGTCTCGGTAATTGTGGCACTTAACTTAACTGCCATTGGTGTACGAAACCACTTACGCGAAAAATATCGTTCGCTTGAGCATTAATTGACGATTATCCTAAGCAGTAGGACAGAACATGATTTCAATAGATCAATCGGTAATGAAGACTGATATGCTAGACCTAGAAAACCTTACAGAAGAACAAACAGCTCTAGAGATCCGCAACTTGGATCTTAAATATGGCGATAAGCAGGCACTGTTTGATGTGTCGATGAAGATCCCTAAGAAAAAGGTGACTGCGTTTATCGGCCCAAGTGGTTGTGGTAAATCGACACTGCTTCGCTGTATTAACCGTATGAATGACTTGGTCGACAACTGCCATATTGGTGGTGAGATCATGTTACATGGTCAGAATATTTACGATAAAAGAGTGGATGTAGCCGCGCTTCGTCGTAACGTTGGTATGGTGTTTCAGCGCCCAAACCCATTCCCTAAATCAATTTATGAGAACGTGGTTTACGGTTTACGCCTGCAAGGGGTAAATAATCGCCGCGAACTTGACGATGCAGCAGAGCGCTCGCTTCGAGGCGCCGCGATTTGGGATGAAGTGAAAGACAGACTGCACGACAACGCATTTGGTTTATCTGGTGGTCAGCAACAACGTCTAGTGATTGCTCGCGCAATCGCCATTGAGCCTGAAGTATTGCTGCTTGATGAACCAACATCCGCACTGGATCCAATATCAACCTTAACAATTGAAGAGTTGATCACTGACCTTAAATCGAAATATACCGTTGTTATCGTAACGCACAACATGCAACAGGCGGCGCGTGTATCAGACCAAACAGCCTTTATGTATATGGGCGAGTTAATTGAGTATGCTGATACCAATACCATCTTCACCACGCCGAAGCAGAAAAAGACCGAAGATTATATTACCGGTCGTTACGGTTAATTGAGATAGGAATTATTGCAATGGAAAACATGAATTTAAATAAGCATATCTCAGGGCAGTTTAATGCTGAGCTTGATGATATCCGTAACCGTGTATTGGCGATGGGCGGCCTTGTCGAGCGTCAACTAGAGCAATCATTAGATGCGTTAGGCGCACTAGATGCTGAGCTCGCGCAAAAGGTGATAGACGGCGACCACAAAGTTAATGGCATGGAAGTCGCAATCGATGAAGAGTGCACTCGAATTATTGCTAAACGCCAACCTGCGGCAAGTGATTTACGCTTAGTGTTAGCGATTTCAAAAACCATTACCGATCTTGAACGTATTGGCGATGCTTGTGTAAAAATTGCAAAAGCTGCCATGGATAAGCGCTCTAAAAATCAGCAGCCACTGCTTGTTAGCATTGAGAATATGGGACGTCATGCAACCCGTACATTGCACTCAACACTCGATGCTTTGGCGCGTATGGACGCCGATGTCGCGTTAGAGTTACACAAAGAAGATAGAAAGCTCGATACAGAATACGAAGGGATTATCCGTCAATTGATGACTTATATGATGGCGGATCCTCGCTCAATTCCTGAGGTGCTAGATGTACTTTGGGCGGCGCGCGCGGTAGAGCGTGTAGGGGATCGTTGCCAGAATATTTGCGAGTACATTATCTACTATGTAAAAGGTAAAGATGTGCGCCACATCTCGTATGAAGAGATGGAAAAAGACTTAAAACTTTAATATTTATTAGCAAATGTATCAATGGTTGAGCTAAATGTTAATAAGGCGCAGTGAGATTGAGTTCACAGTTCTTTATAAATGTTGAGTTAGGTAATGCAAAAAAGCAGCGATTAAGCTGCTTTTTTATTTATGGGCTATAGACGAAACCGTTAAGCCGATAAATAATGTATAGTGTAAGTGAATAGTGTGTTGTAGCTCCCTGTTAGTAAAATCCCATTTAATAGCTGAACCGGCCGTAATACGGTGTTTTCAAGTTGGGCTATTCAATGTGATTTGTTGTACGTTTTAAGGTAAGTAAGTGCTTATTACTTAAGCCATTCTAGTAGCTAAAGTGAAAGCAAATATTTTCTTGATTGGTATTAATATGTTAAATCACCCAAGGCATTATCTATTGTTTTAGATAATTTGCGGGACACTTAGCATGTTTAAGGTGAGTATCACTTACGAGTCGAACAACACAATAATAACCCCGCCAGTGTATTGTGATTATCAGTTAATACACAACGCAACATGGCGGCCTTGTCGCGCAAGCTAGAATAATTGCGCGTACTTAATTAATTTCGGTAACTCTATGTCGATAAAATCGAGCATTAATCCACCCGTCTTTTTTTCATCAGTTATTTTAATCACGTTAATGGTTGTTGTTTGTGCCGTATGGCCGACACAATCACAAGATATTTTTAAAACCGCACAATCTTGGTTTGAGCTTAAAGCTGGTTGGCTTTACATCCTTGGTGTAGCCGTTTTCCTTATTTTTATCATCTTCGTTATGGTCAGCCGCTTTGGTGATATTAAGCTTGGCCCTGATCATGCTGAACCCGACTATACCTACAAGAGCTGGATCTCCATGCTGTTCTCAGCAGGTATGGGTATTGGTTTGATGTTCTTTGGCGTTGCAGAACCTGTGATGCACTATATGTCGCCACCTGATGCAGATCCAATGACCATTCAAGCGGCAAAAGATGCCATGAAGATCACTTTCTTCCATTGGGGTATTCATGCCTGGGCTATTTACGCTGTTGTGGCATTGAGTTTGGCATATTTCTCTTACCGCCATAAGTTACCTTTATTGCCAAGAAGTGCTTTATACCCGCTAATTGGCGATAAGATTTATGGCCCAATTGGTCACGCTGTCGACACGTTTGCGGTACTAGGCACCATGTTTGGTGTGGCTACATCACTTGGCTTTGGTGTTTTCCAGCTTAACTCTGGACTTAACTTCCTACTTGATGTGCCTGTTAGCACAACGGTTCAAGTATGTTTGATTATTGGTGTGTGTGGTATTGCAACACTATCAGTTTTCTCAGGTCTAGATAAAGGCGTTAAGCGCTTAAGCGAATTGAACTTATTGCTAGCAGTTTTACTACTGGTATTTGTGCTTATCTTTGGCCCAACCGTTGAATTACTGCAAGCATTTGTGCAAAACACCGGTGCTTATTTAAGTGATATTGTAGGTAAAACATTTAACTTGTACGCCTACGAGCAAAAGAACGATTGGATTGGTGGCTGGACGCTTCTTTATTGGGGCTGGTGGATCTCATGGTCACCATTTGTTGGTACCTTTATCGCTCGTGTTTCTCGTGGTCGTACTATCCGTGAGTTCTTAGTGGGTGTGCTGTTTGTACCATCAGCACTAACATTTTTATGGATGACCGGTTTTGGAAACAGCGCTATTGAAGTGATCTCAAGCGGCGGCACTTATTTATCTGAAGCGGTATCTAAAGATGTGTCAGTTGCTCTGTTTGTGTTCTTTGAGCATATGCCATTCTCGACTTTACTATCTTCCATTGCGCTTTGTTTGGTGGTGACCTTCTTTGTGACTTCGTCAGATTCAGGTTCATTAGTTATTGATAACTTAACCTCTGGTGGCGATCACAATGCGCCGGTTTGGCAGCGTATCTTTTGGGCTGTTATGCAAGGCGTTGTGGCATCGGTGTTATTACTAGCGGGTGGTTTACAAGCATTACAAACCGCAGCGATTGCCAGTGCTCTACCATTCTTAATCGTGATGTTACTCATGTGCTTTGGCTTGTATATTGCGCTTAAAGATGACTGGCTTAAGATCAACAGCGTACAGTCGCACAATACCAGCGTCCAGTTCACTAAAACGAACGTGAGCTGGGAGTCGCATATTGATGTGTTGTTATCGCACCCTAGCCAGCAAGAGGCGCAAGACTTCTTAGATGATGTGGCGCAGCCTGCATTAACTAAAGTGTGTGAAAGCTTCTTAAGTCGTTCGATTTCAGCTGAGATCCTAAACTTTGATAATCGTGTGCGCTTTGTGGTTCACAGTGAAGAGCACAATGACTTTGTTTATGGTCTTAGGATCCGTGCCTTCAGTATTACTAACCCGCTTGAAAGTGAAGTTGCTGAAGGTGATACAGCCTACTACCGAGTAGAAGTATTCCTAGAACACGGTGGTCAACACTACGATGTGATGGGCTTTACTCAAGATCAGCTGTTAGCCGATGTAGTGACCCAATATGAGAAGTACTTACATTACTTGCACCTTTCAAGTTCTGAGTACTTAGGTAGCGAAGCGAACTAGTTTGCAAAGTAAATAAATCGCGGCTCATATTCACGGATATTTTGCGATGAAATCTACCTAGACTCGGTATACAATCGAGTCTAGGTAACAAACTTTAAATGAGAAATGTAATGTCGACCAATCAAGGGCAAAGTAAGTTAGATAGAGTATTGGCTGAAGCTAGGGAATATAAAGCAAAGCGTGAAGTGGGTTACCGCGAGCAGGCGCTAAAATTATATCCATGGGTTTGTGGCCGTTGTACTCGTGAATTTAATAATGCCAATCTGAGAGAGTTGACGGTGCATCATCGTGATCATAACCACGATAATAATCCATCAGATGGTTCAAACTGGGAGCTGTTGTGTCTTTACTGCCACGATAACGAACACTCAAAGTTTGAAGAGTTGATTCAGTACGGTTCAACCACTGAAACTAAAGTTGAAGTAGCAACTTATAATCCGTTTGCTGATTTGAAGAGCATGCTGAAAAAGTAACATCCTTATCTTGTATGGTATAGCGATGACGCAATCATTAAAAAGCCGCTCTTAAGCGGCTTTTTTGCGCCTATTTTTTGCGGTAGAGTTAATTCACTTCTTTAATACGGCTTTCAGCTTCTAGCCATTTATCACGACTTAAAATTGCGCTATTTTCACCACCTTGCATATTGGCTTTGCGAGCGTTGATGTTTTGCCAAATTTCAGCTTTGCGGTCATCGCTGGCTTTGCCCCAGCCTACAATTTCATCAATATGACGATAACAGCCCATACAATAATCTTCATCGTTTAATCCGCAGCGAGCAACGCAGGGTGATTGCATAATAGAATTAACTTTTTATTTGTTCGAATTTGCGGCAGATCTTAAGGGAGCGAACTAGAACTTACAAGTGTGGAGTTATTTGCTTGGTGATAATCTTTTACTCAAGCGCCGCACAATGTGCGTGAGTAGTCCATAATTGACATAGCAATAGGTAACGGCATAAACCGATGGTAGTATTGATGCATATTGGCCATTAGGCCTTTTATTTCAATGTATTGTGTGTTTTTTGGAGGAGTTATGAAAGCGGTGTTTCGCTTTTGTTTTATCGCTGTTGCAGCAACACTGTTAAACGGGTGTTCACTGCTAGAAATTAAGTTGGAAAGTGGTATTGAGCCATTGCCACAAGAACAGTTAAATATGCGTGTATTTAGTCGTGATTTTAGTACGGTTTTCTATAGTCAGGTTGAAAGCGCTGCAGATTTGATTGAGCGCAACACTGACAGCATTCCGGTTAAATCTAACACCTTAATGTGGAAGATTAACGCTGAGCAGAATTTACAGCATACTATTTTCCAAGCATCGCCAACGGCTGCAATGCTAGATACATGGGTATTCACCGAGCAAATGGTGGAGTTTTTTGAGTCTGGTGCTGGTAAAAATGTCTTTGGTGAACAGCAAGCTGTTGCAGTTGAAGCAAGCATTAAATTACGTGATCAATTTGAGCGTACCGTAAAGAGTTTCGGCGCTGCTAAATTTAACAAGAACCAAAAGTTCGTTAAAGAGTATGTCGCTAGTCATCCAATCAAGGATATGGCATTTGCGCGCGAATCTGCATTTACTGATTGGCTTGAGTTTCACCAAATTAGTGAATTTGATGCCATCACCACCTTTGGTACTGTGCCTGAGGTGATGAGCGACATTTCTGACAGAATGGCGATGATTGCCGAGCAAATGCCTAAAATCTTAGGTTGGAAAGCAGAGCTGTACGCACTGCACTCAAATATCAATGCCGATGAAATTCAGCGTACTTTAACCAGTATTAGCGACACATCAGCTAAGTTTCAGCAACTGATGGCGCAAAGCCCTGAAATGATGCAGTCATTGGCGGTTGATATGCGTAAAGAGTTAACGCCATTGTTAGCTCAGCTTAGCGCAGATACCGACGATAAGCTGAAACAGTTATCAGTTGAACGTCAAGCATTAGAGCTAATGGTTAAGAATGAGCGTCAAGCATTAGAAACCATGGTGGCACGTGAACGTGCGGCTGCGGCTGTTGACTTAGAGCAGATCTCACAAAATGCGGTAGAAGTGGTTTTTCAAGAGATCACTAAAACCCTGAAGAGCTTAATTTTGTACTTTGTACTCTTCTTAGTTGTGGTCTTTTTTGCTCCTCTAGGCTTAGGTGTGTGGTTAGGTAAGCGGATGCAGATAAAAAAGCAAACGACTCCCAAGTTGAAAGCAGAGGCAGCGACCAAGTAGTCGTTAAGCAATAGTCTGCTATATATGTAGCTATCGCATGATAAACTAACGGGCAGCCACTAAGCTGCTCGTTTTCATTAGTGCATCTTTTTACTTCAATATAAAAGCTATTATCAATTCCATGACTGCAGAGCAAAAACTAAAGCAAATAGATACCTTACTCACTCAGAGCCAGATGCTATGGCGTTGTCGTTCATTTGAGTGTCAGGATTTACCTTGGCAACAGGATTTTCCGGTGCTTGCCGAGTTAGTTTGGCAGTTAGATGATGATGTACTAGATAAGATTGATGCCTGTCAGTACACCTTAAATAAAACCTTATTGCCTGCATTAATCGCTGATTTAACTGCACAAGCTAAAGACTGGCCTATTGCACTGTTGGAGCAATCAGCCATAGGTAATGTAACACCAGTTGAGACAGAGGTGTTATCTACGCCGCAATTACTCGATGAAATTGATGAAGCGCATTTTAGCGCCCATATTAAAGGGCGTAAGTGGCAACAGATTAACGCCTTTGTTGCTAAGCTTCCCGTCGATAAAACGCCTGTGCTTGAATGGTGTGCAGGTAAAGGCCATTTAGGCAGGTTAATCGCCAAAGCTCATCACAGAGAAGTGGTCAGTCTTGAATGGCAACAAAGCCTGTGTGAGACTGGAGAAATGTTTGCAACTAAGTGGCAGCTGCCACAGCGCTTTATCTGTGCCGATGCTTTTGCTGGCCAAAGTGAGCAATTGCAAACCAAGCAACTTGCTGTAGCGCTGCATGCCTGTGGTGACTTGCATGTGCAGTTACTTAAGCATGCTTGTCATGCAGGCACGCAACAGGTTGTGATTTCACCTTGTTGTTATCACCTTATTCAAGACAAACAGTATCAGCCATTATCGGCTGTGACCAAAGCAAGTGAATTGACCTTACATCGTGCTGATCTGCAGTTGCCACTGCAGCAAAGCGTGATTGCAAACGAAAAACATAAAGCTCTTCGTCTGCAGGAAATGGCTTGGCGCTTAGGTTATGATGCGCTGCAACGTGAGGTGCGCCAAACTGATAGCTATTTGCCAGTACCAGCGCTAAAGCAGAGCCAATTAAATGGAGAGTTTAGCGACTTTTGTAAGTGGGCTGCTGCAGCTAAAGACGTGAACTTGGCCGATGACATCAATTGGCAGTATTATTGCGAACTAGGCGAGCAACGCCAAAGATTGACTCGTCGCATCGATTTAGTGGCTCACCTTTTTAGAACCACACTCGAGCAATGGTTATTACTCGATAGAGTCTGCTATCTAGAAGAGCATGGCTACCAGGTTAGTTTGAGTGAATTTTGCGCAAACAGTATTACGCCGAGAAATGCGTTAATTACTGCATTTAAATAAAAATTCTAGGCTAGCTTAATTTAATCTTGTCGTAACAAATTGTTTATTAAGTTGTAATTAAGTTAGCTGTGATTGAATCCGCGCGAAAAGTGACGCCATTTTTCAAGTAAAGTCTAAGATGGATCAGATTAAAAGAGCGATGTAATGCGGTTTTTTATTGAATCATTGGGATTTTCTTGCTCAAATGGCTGGTTAATAATAAATAACAATCTTGATAGGCTGTTAATCCGCCAATCTTGTGAGCGACTAAAAGCAGTTTCATGAAATATTCCCGCGTTTTTATTAATAGTATGGCCTACGAGCTAGCGCCAGAAGTTGTGTCGACTTCGGAGCTTGAATCGCGTTTAGCGCCTTTATACCAAAAGTTTCGTATTCCAATGGGGCAGCTTGCCACGTTAACGGGAATACATGAAAGACGCTGGTGGCCTAAAGGGCACCGTTTATCTGATGGTGCATTAGCAGCAGCCCATAAAACTATTGCTGAAACTAATGTGCAGATAAGCGATTTAGGCGCAGTGGTTTATACCGGTGTATGCCGTGACCAACATGAGCCAGCTACTGCTTGCCGTATTGCTGCCGAGCTTGGCGTCTCTAAAGACACTGCTATTTACGATATCAGTAACGCCTGTTTGGGTGTGCTTTCGGGCATTTTAGATATCGCCAACCGTATTGAGCTTGGCCAAATTAAAGCCGGCCTTGTGGTCTCTTGTGAGTCTGCTCGTCATATTGTCGATATCACTATCGATAAAATGCTGGCAGAACCGACAATGCAAAATTATGCGCAGTCATTAGCGACATTAACGGGTGGCTCAGGCGCTGTGGCAGTCTTGTTGACCGATGGCAGCTTAAACCTTAAAGGCAATCGTCAACACCAACTGCTAGGTGCTAGCCATCTATCGGCGCCAGAGCATTACGATCTCTGTCAATGGGGCCTTGAAGAAGCGGGTCCACAGCTGTATCGCGAGTTTATGCGTACTAATGGTGTCGCACTGCTAAAAGAAGGCGTAGAGCTTGCTCGTCATACTTGGAGCCACTTCCTTGAGCAACGTAACTGGTTAGTTGAGCAAGTCGATAAAGTTATTTGTCACCAAGTGGGGGCGTCTAACCGTCGTAATGTACTGAGCGCATTAAATATTCCGGAAGAAAAAGAGTTTCCAACCTATAAGTTACTGGGCAACATGGGCACAGTATCTTTGCCTGTTACTGCTGCAATGGCACATGATCAAGGCTTTTTGAAAAGCGGCGACCAAGTAAGCTTTTTAGGTATAGGCAGTGGTTTGAACTGCATGATGTTAGGCCTTAAGTGGTAAGGCATGAATAACGCGGGCACTGCTCGCGTTATTGTCTGCAAACGCCAAGTTTGCCCCTTAGCTTACACAGCGTCCAATAAGTATAAGAAAGATAGGAAACGTCATGCTAGACACTCTGCACCCATTTAAACGCAATTATTTAGATAGAAACGGTAATAAGCTTCAGTACGTTAATGAAGGTCAAGGTGAGCCGGTTGTTATGGTACATGGCAACCCTAGCTGGTCTTTCTATTACCGCAATTTGGTCAGTGCATTAAGCGACAAGCATCAATGTATTGTGCCTGATCACATTGGCTGCGGCCTATCAGATAAGCCTGACGACAGTGGCTATGATTACACCCTTAAAAATCGCATTGATGATTTAGAAGCTTTGCTTGAACACTTAGATGTAAAACAAAACATTACCCTAGTGGTTCATGATTGGGGCGGCATGATAGGCATGGGCTACGCAGCGCGTTATCCTGAGCGTATTAAACGTTTGGTGATTTTAAATACGGGTGCATTCCATCTGCCAGTGACTAAGCCGTTTCCTTGGGCGTTATCGATTTGCCGTAACACTGCGTTAGGCACTTTTCTTGTTCGTGGGTTTAACGCATTTTCATCGGCTGCATCTTATGTAGGTGTAAAACGTAAACCAATGCATAAAGATATCCGCGAAGCTTATGTGGCTCCTTTTAACTCATGGGCAAACCGTATTTCGACCCTGCGCTTTGTGCAAGATATCCCGCTAAAGCCGGGTGACCGTAATTACGATTTGGTATCTGATATCGCAGCTAGCTTATCTCAATTCCAACAGGTGCCAACGGTTATCTGTTGGGGCTTACAAGACTTTGTATTCGACAAGCACTTCTTAACTGAGTGGAAGCAAAGAATGCCGCATGCCAAAGTGCATGAGTTTAGCGATTGTGGTCACTATATTCTTGAAGATGCTAGTGATGAAGTCATTGGTCATATTAAAGACTTTATTGCTGAAACTGAGGTACAAGCTGCTGGAGTTAAGCAGACCGATGATGCTAAGCAAGAATCGGTAGCTTAGTCGCTATGGTAAGTCAGAGTAATATAAAAAATGACGGCGCAAATTTGTGCCGTCATTTAGTTAGCGCCGCTGAAACTATTCCTACATCACTTGCGGTTGCCGTGCAGCAATCAAACAGTCGCTCGCTAAGTAGCTTGCAATACCAAGAGATTGACTTTCAAACCTTGCATAACAAGAGCGATACACTTGCCGCTGCGCTGGTTCATCATGGTCTTAGGCCGGGTATGAAAGCCGTGTTGATGGTCACGCCAAGTATCGACTTTTTCTGCTTAACCTTTGCACTTTTCAAAGCAGGAATAATCCCTATTTTGGTTGACCCAGGCATGGGCGTGAAAAACCTTAAGCAATGCTTTGTTGAGGCAAAACCTGATGCTTTTATTGGCATTCCTAAAGCACATATTGCCAGACGTTTATTTGGTTGGGGAAAGTCCAGCGTAAAATTTAAGATTAATGTTGGCGGCAGCAAATTGCTAAACCCATTAACAGGGGCTAAAGATCTAGCAAGCGTTGTTGCAGCCAATAGGGCAACTGATAAAGCATTTGCCATGCAGTGGTTAGATAGCGATGCAATGGCGGCGATTTTGTTTACCAGCGGTAGCACTGGCACACCAAAAGGTGTGGTGTATTCACATAAGATGTTTGAAGCGCAAATTAGCGCACTGAAAAATGACTATCAGATTAAACCTGGCGAGCGCGACTTAGCTACATTCCCGCTGTTTTCGCTGTTTGGCCCAGCACTTGGGATGGCGTCAATTGTGCCTGATATGGATGCCAGCAAGCCGATCACTGCCAATCCAGAGTTTATCTTTGCTGCAATTGAAAAATATCAATGCAGTAATATGTTTGTAAACCCTGCGCTGATAGAGCGTCTTGGTCAAGCGGGCGAGCAAAAGTCTCACAAGCTTTGTTCTATCAAACGAGTCATTTCTGCAGGTGCGCCAGCAACCATTTCATCGATAAAGCGCTTTAGCAAAATGCTTAATAGTGGTGTAGAAGTGCTTAACTCTTATGGCGCCACTGAATCGCTACCTATTAGTAAAATGGCCAGTAGTGAGCTGTTTAACACCACGGCCATAACCGATAACGGTGGCGGTATTTGTGTCGGCCGCGCAATTGATGGCGTTGATATAGCCATTATTGATATTGACGAGCAGCCGATTGCAAGCTGGCACAATGAGTTGTGGCTACCTGCTAATCAAATCGGTGAAATCGTTGTAAAAGGTCCGATGGTGAGCGCGAGTTACTATCAGCGTGACAGTGCCACCCAAGTGGCAAAAATTCAAGATAGTGACAACATACGCCATCGCATGGGCGACCTCGGTTATCTCGATAGTGACGGTTTACTGTGGATGTGCGGCCGTAAAGCGCACAGGGTTGATGCCGATGCGTTACCTGCCACCATGAATCAACCAAAACGTTATTACTCTATTCCTTGTGAGCGTATTTTTAATACTCATAGCGATGTGAAGCGCAGCGCGTTAGTTGCCGTGCAAATTGGCGGTAAAACCACGCCATTAATATGCATTGAGCTGAAGCAATCTGTTGCTTGCTCATTATCTGGTGTACTTTATAGCGAACTTAAAGCGATTGCCGAGCAACATGCGCAAACTCAAGGAATTGAGCGCTTTTTAATTCACCCCGATTTTCCTGTTGATATCCGCCATAACGCCAAGATCTTTAGAGAGAAACTTGCGGTTTGGGCGCAAAAACAAATTAAGGAATAATGCATCTTGTCTGCCACAGTTACCTCATCTAGCGCTAGCACAGCGACTCAAGCCACTCAGTCAACTCAAACAACGCAGTCAATTTGCGAGTTCAACGTGCTGCTTCCTCAAGAGCAAGCGGCATTAACCGCACTGAAGAAAAATGTCAGTCATGCTTTTGTTACTGGTGCAGGCGGCTTCTTAGGTGAGGCAATATGCAAGAGACTTGTTGCAGCAGGTATTAAGGTCACAGGCTTTGCCCGTGGAGATTATCCAGAGCTAAGCGCAATTGGCGTAAATATGATTAAGGGCGATATTGCAGACGAGCAAGCATTACTTAGGGCTATGCAAGGCTGCGACTTGGTGTTTCATGTTGCTTCAAAAGCTGGAGTGTGGGGCAGTAAGCAAAGCTACTATTCGCCTAATGTTGATGGTGCACGCTTTATTATTAGTGCTTGTAAACAAGCCAATATCGCTCATTTAGTTTATACCAGTACCCCAAGTGTTACCTTTGCGGGCAATGATGAAGACGGCAATAACGAGTCAGCGCCGTATGCTGCCAAGTTCTTAAACTTTTATGGTGAATCTAAAGCGATAGCAGAACAAATGATGCTAGCAGCTAATGGCGATTTACTGAGTAACGGTAAGCAACTTGGCACCACAGCACTAAGGCCACATTTGATATGGGGCCCGAATGATCCTCACCTTGTGCCGCGTGTGCTAGAACGAGCAGCAAAAGGCAGATTAAAACTGGTGGGTAAGCAAGATAAGCTGGTCGACACTATTTATGTAGGCAATGCCGCTTATGCACATATATTGGCAGCATTAAGGCTTAGTGAGAGTGACAAGGCTGCTCAAACTGTGTGTGCGGGTAAAGCATATTACCTCAGCAATGATGAGCCGATAACGATGGCGGCAATGCTCAATAAAATTCTTGCTTGTAAGAACCTGCCACCAGTGACTAAACGTGTACCTTCCAAGCTTGCCTATGCAGCGGGCTGTTTGCTTGAGTCCGTATACGGTTTGTTAGGTAAACAAGATGAGCCGATTATGACGCGTTTTGTTGCCCGCCAGCTATCGACTAGTCACTACTTTGACATCAGCGCCGCTAAACAAGATTTGGGTTATAGCGCGTTAGTGAGTATTGATGATGGCATGCAATATTTAAAGGCAAGCCTTAACAAACCGGATTAGCTGAGGTTTAGTTTCCATTGGCTTATCGACGGCTCGTGATAGAAAAAGACAGCAATTCATTGCTGTCTTTTTCGTTTATATATGCGGTTAGAGTGGTGATAGTTAATTAAATAACCAATAACTCACTGGGTTGTCCGGGCATTGAAATGGCCCGCATTCTGCAAAAGTACTCACCGCATTTAGCGCTGTTACCGCCAATACAGAAAAGAGGGCGATTCGGCTTAACAAAGGCATAGACTTTAATGGTTGAAAACGTGTGGGTTGATATTGAGATGAAAACGACAACATCACCGTTGTACCAAAGACAATAATACTAAAGGTGATAAAGGCCCAGGTGTAAAAATGGTAGGCGAAGAATGCATCACCGTAGAAAGGTGTTCCTGGGATAACATGCAAAGCCACTTGTCTTAGCGCTACAGCAGCGCCAAATAAAGCGGCAAAGATCATGATGGCATAATGAACCGGTCTAGGACCAAAGATCACATTACAAATAAGTCCAAACATCACCGCGACAAATCCTACGCGTTGCAATAGGCATAGTGGGCAAGGCAGCTCTCCAGCTGCAAATTGCGCATAAAATCCAAATCCCAATACTAAAGAGATAGCAATTGCACCGAGTGCGTTCAATTGTCTTGATAGTTGCTCAGTCATGTTATCACCTATAATAAAATAGCTAACGTATCGCTAGCATGATGGGAAAACCAAAAAATGCTGGCTACGAGTGCGATAGCAAAGCTATAAAATGCGAGGGTTCTTTTATTTTTAAGCGCGAATATCATCGCCATTAAAAATAATACAAAGAGTAGTGTCATCATAATAAAGTCCCTTAAATGTCCAACACTTGCCTATAACGCTGAGTTGATGGGTTTTGCCTAGATGCTAGTTACGTAAAGTCTAATGTAAATTAGTCTAATGTGTTAATTTTGAAAAATAATATATAAATTTCTCTCTGTAGAGCTTAATGCTGCATGCTGTTCATTAGGTTGGATTACGGTGAGTTTAGGCTTTTCGTTAAAATTTGGATTTTTAATTATCTACAATAAAAGGAATTTAGCTTTGTTGAATAAGGTATTACTTAACAGTGTTTTTGCAGCGGCGCTTTTATTAACGACGCCATTTTTTGCTATCGCTCAGGATAATCCGTTACAGGGAAGCTGGAAGCTCGTATCAGGTAAATATTTAGATGGTAAGGGTAAGTGGGTCGATTATGCAGATTTAAAATTGAGTGCTATTAAGGTGATTTCTGCTAATCATTTTAGCTTTACAACAGTCAAGAATATTGGCACGACGGAACAACCTAAAAATGAGTTTTGGGCGGCGGGTACTGGTCGCTATCAGTATACTGCAACCGACTATGTTGAGTTTCCCGAGTTGAACTCTTTCGGAGTAAAGCCTGGTGTGTCATTTGCGTTTACCTATGAGCTTAAAGGGAATGAATGGCATACAAAGCGCACAGAAGATGGGACGTTGAAAGAAGTTGAGGTTTGGGTAAAGCTCGACTGAAACTCACTAATTTTAGCGTAAATACATGACTAATAGATAGTAAAGTTAAATCGCAACAGGAGTACATGATGACAGCTAAGTCTAATAGGGATATTGAGAAAGTTTATAGTAATGAAGAGTTTGTGGCTAAATTAAGACGCCTCGCAGACGCGATAGAGTCAGGCGATCAGTTTGAAATCCAAATAGCCGGTGAGCGCATATACGTGCCAGTGCGCGCAGCGTATAGTATTGAGCATGAACGTGGCGACTCTGAAGAAGAGATTGAGTTTCAGGTCAAGTGGTCAAATTAGTCTGTAGCTTACGAGCAATCTTGAAATAACTAATTGGTATAAAATTACAAAACGCAGTGTTAAGCCAACACTGCGTTTTTTATTGCTAATGTTTAATAACGATAAAACTCGGTAGTTGAGAGTATCAACAGTATTTATTAAACAGTAAGTTATGCTGGTTTTTTTGGGGGGATTCAATAATGACTAAGCGTTTTTCATGAACGCTAGTTTTGATCCTAATGCGATAAAAAACACACCCGTAATTGAATGTAACCACATTTTGAACCTAGTACTGTTGGTCACGCCTTTAACTTTTGCCAGCATAATCACCATGATTGAAAACCATAGAAAATTAAGCACAGTGTGGGTGGTAACGAGTGCATAAGCACTGATTGCACTTTCACTATTAGGCATGAATTGTGGGAAAGCAGCCAAATAAAACATTGATACTTTCGGGTTAAAAACATTGGTGATAAAGCCTTCTAAAAATGCTGCGCGCACCGATGCCATACTCACCACTGAATTAGCGATAGGGTTATTTTTGGGGCTAGCTAAAAGCTTAGACTTCGGCTCAGCCATAGCCATGGTTTGGCTAATACTAGGGCCATTATTAGGGCTATTATGACGTGCATTGATTGGGCGCGTGTCACTTTGTTTGAAAGCGCCATAAATAGCCTTTAGCCCTATCCAGATTAAATAGGCAGCACCTACCATTTTAAATATAAAAAAGGCCTGAGCTGATTGAACTAGCAATATTGAAATACCAAAAATTGATAGTGTGCCATGAACATAAAATGCCGCAACAAAGCCCCAAATATTGGCAAAACCAGCTTTTTGTCCTGAAACTGGGACGGTTTTAGCGATAAGGAGCCCATTAGGCCCAGGTGAGATAACGAGCAGTGTCGCTACTGCAATAAAAGCTAAGATGTTACTTATGTCCATTGATTATCTACTTTGAAATAATGACGCTTCGAGAATGATTAGCGCTCGTTAGCACTTTTAGTTATTCACTAAATCCACTTTTGCTCATCTGATGATACGGTAAGCTCGCTTTGAGTGTCACCAGTATGAGCTGTAGATGCAGGCTCAACCATTAAAAAGTGAGTGTTGTCCTGTGCTTTAGGGCAGTGCTCAACACCTTTGGGTACGACATACATTTCGCCCGGGTTAAGCACAATATTTCCAGTCCTTAATTGTAAGGTGAGCTGTCCCTTAAACACTAGAAATAACTCATCTTCATTATCATGTTTATGCCAAACAAGCTCGCCACTGCCTTTGGCTATTTTTACCAGCTGCCCATTGGACTTAGCTATTACTTTAGGAGTCCACTCTTCGGTGAACAGATTAAATTTATCAGCAATATTTATTTTCTTCATATAAACCTACTTAGCTATTACACGTTATTAAGAGTTTAAAATAAACGACAAAGGAGAAAGCCCCAATTGTCTTTTCAGCGACCTCTTACGTCGCATTTTTAGTAGTAACACGAAATTGAACGGCAATGAAGGTTACCAGCAAAAGAGCTATCACGGAGGCAAGCAAGGCAATAATCCATATTGGATTAATACATAGTTTATATAAGCAATTAAACGATAAATATACTTTAAATATAGCGGGTTATAATAATATGTGAAAGATGGATTTAGCCAATGATTTAGTAAACGGGTAAGCAAGTAGGCTCGCCAGTCTTTTACGATTTAGTTGTTTAGGCTATCAACTCTGGTTTGCTAAGTCGTTAATCTAGTTAGTATTGCGAGTGCTAAAAAACGGTAAGCGGAAATGTAACGATACAGAGCCCGCGCAAGGTATTTTTTAAATACTTTGTCTAAAGTGGGTTCGTATGTTTTCGCTGCAAGGTGCTATCGGAGCTTTTAGCGATCTGTTAAGAATACCTAGTTTTGTCTTATCAAACTCGTACGTACTTATCTCGGTTGAAATTCTTTTCTCTTCTTCAATAATTAAGTGTCTAAGAAGGCAGTTTGTTTCTTCAGTTTTACCTTGGCTTAAACCGTGCGAAACTTCTTTCATCAAATTAAGAGTTAACGCATCGCTTATTAGCTCCGCTTTTTGAAATTGTTTTAATTCAAGCAGCTTTTCAGTGCGGTAGAAGTCATAACTAAAGCCACATATTATAAATGTAGATAATACTATCGATATTCCAATGAAGTAATCTCTATGCATAACGAGTCCTTGAAAACTAATCGTTTATTGTATAGCTGCTCGTTAATATCAAACCCGCTCGTCTTTGCCAAAGGCTTCGTGGTAAGCAATCATAAAATCCTCACGGATCAATTGTTCTAAATGAATTGCCTGCTCAGTGGGGCAGAAAATCATAATATGCACAAATTGCTCACCGTTAATGCCGCTGGTAATATGTATGTGCGGCTCAGCACCGGGCAAATCCACTCCAGCGTGTTTTTCAATCACACTGTTGTAACGTTTAGCGACTTCACTAAACTCTTCGCAGTGGGCCTCAATCTTCTCATGTAATTCAGCAAACAGCGGATATAGGTTCACAAACTCAACCACGGTGATATTGAAATCATGGTAAACATAGCGCTTCATAAAGTTGAGATTTTTAACGGCATAGCTAAAGAACATGCTATTCGGAAGAGTAGCTGTTTTGCCGGTAAAGTGATATTGGCCGTGGTGTAAGTCAATTTCTTGAATAACTGTTGCCATCAAGTTGTGTTCAATTACTTCACCACAGATTTTACCGACTTCAATCCAGTCACCAATGACAAATGAGCGTGAGCTGGCGCGCTGAATTGAGCCAGTAAAACAAAGAATAATCTCTTTTGATGCGACAACAAAAGCAATCGCAATAGCAGTTACAGATAAAGCAAATTTACTGATTTCGGTTTGCCATAACATGAACAAAATAACGATGATAAGGATGAAAGTGCCGTTTTTAGTGCGCGACATCCATTTACGTTGCACTTCGGTCAGAAAGGCAACATCGCCTCGAATGCGAGAGATCACTAAACGCTTAATCATTGAAATGAGAATAATGATTAACACCGTAAGCAATAGCTTATGGGTTAATAAAAAATCGATGGCAATGGCTAGTTGTTCCACAAAATCCCCTGCTAACTCTTATTATTGTTGATGTCAGTTAGGTGCATAAACACTAGGTTTCATGCAATAACAACGATATAGCTCACTCTAAAGTTATCACTATAAAAAAACAAGTTACGCCTTTTAATCGCATAGTTATTAATCAAAACTCTCAATGTGTAGACAAAAGCCTGGTGAGTTGTGTGAATAAATTGTTATTTTTGTGAATTTATTTGCGTAGCAAAACCATGTGTTAACCATTGATTTTAAATGGATTAATATTTTTGAAATCCGAGTGAAATACTCAAGCCATATTGTTGAAGTCTTTTTGTCATATCCAAGTATTAGGTTCATCTGCCAATTAATACATACTTTTAATCCGTCTTCGGAGATGACAATGGACTTGAAACACATTTTTAAACTTGGCGCACTATCAACTGCAATGGCATTAGCGGGTTGCGGCGGTGACATCAACATTAATACCGGCGCTGAAGAAGTGGTGACGGAAACACCTACTACGACACCTTCGCAAAGTGAGCAAGCTGCGGCATACAGTGGTTTTGCTGAGCGCAACACTAGCTTGTCGGTAGATGGTAAAGAAGTATGGACGCTTAAAGGCACATTGGCGCCTTCAAGTGCGGCATCAACAGTTGGTAGTGGTGACACTGGTGGCCAAGATGCTGAAACTATCGTGCTAGGTAATGATGTTGTTTGGGAGTTAGACGGCGCAGTGATTGTTGGTGGCGATAAAGAAAGCAGCGTAATACTTGAAGTACGTGCTGGCACTAAAATTATTGGCGGTAGCGATTCATACCTAGTGGTTAGTCGCGACTCTAAAATTCACGCACAAGGCTCTGCAACGCAGCCTATTGTGTTTACCTCAAAAGAAAGTGCAATCGGCCAGCCCGGCGAAGCGGGACAATGGGGTGGTTTAGTGCTACTCGGTAATGCACCAGTTAATACTTGTCCAGACTTAACAGCGTGTGATGCGGCATTTGAAGTTGGCAGTCACAACTACGGCGGCGACAACACTGAAGATAGCTCTGGCACATTAAAGTATGTTCGGGTTGAGTTTGGTGGTTTTAAAATTAACGATACTCAAGAAATGAACGGGATCTCGTTTGCCGCAGTAGGTAGCCAAACAGTTGTAGACCATATTCAAGTTCACCTTAATAACGATGACGGTGTTGAGTTTTGGGGCGGTAATGTTTCAATTTCTAACGTGGTATTGACTGAGAACTTTGATGACTCATTAGATTGGACTAACGGTTGGCAAGGGAGCGCACAGCACGTTTATATTCGCCAAGCTGACAACGGTTCTAACCGCGGTATTGAAGCTGATAGTAATAGCGATGCATCGGCAATGCCACAGTCTCTGCCGGCTATTGCTAACGTCACTATTGAAGTGGCTAACGGTGAAAACAGCGGCGGTGATGATGCTGAAGGTATTTTATTCCGTAAGGGGACAGGTGCTCATGCTTATAACGTTCTGGTTAAAGGCGATGTTAACTCTGGTGAGTGTTTAGAAATCAATGATGATAACACGGTAGTCAGCACTCAAGATGGTGCACTCACAATGCAGAACAGCTTAGTGGATTGTGTTGAGCCGTTTAAAGACGCCAAAGTCGATGCTGAAGAAGGGCGCTCATTGGCACTTGATGTTGAAGCGTGGTTCTTAGGTCAAGAGGGCAACTTAGCCGGGGCATCAGATCTAAATGGTTATATGCCGAATACGGCATCGGTTGCGCTAACAGGTGGCGCAGCAGACTTAAGCAATGTGGATCAGCGCTTAGCTGATGCGCCATATATAGGTGCATTTGACGGCAGCAACGATTGGACTGAGGGCTGGACCACGGCGATCCATGATGATGCTACGCCTGCACCTGTGGCGCTACCGGTATTAACCTCATGCCCAGTAGGTACAAGTGCACAGAGCGTTGTTGCTGGCATTTATAAAGATGACAGCATCAATCTAGTTTGTACTTTAGAAGGCAATGTGACTAGCAATACCACACTACTTGCTGGCGAAAACGTAATGTACAAAATTGATGGCGGCGCAGTCGTTGTTGGTGGTGATAACACTGACTCTGCAACTTTAGCGATTCAAGCAGGCACTAAGTTATTTGCCACCGACAACAGCTATATCGCAGTGAGCCGTGGCTCAAAGATTATGGCGAAAGGTAGCGCTGAGCACCCAATTGAAATGACTTCAGAGCAAGATGTGATTATGGGCGCTGAAGGATCTCGCGGCCAGTGGGGGGGCTTAGTATTACTGGGTAACGGTTTAACTAACAAGTGTGATGATCCAAATAGCTGTGATGTTGCATTTGAAGTGGGTGACTTTCCATACGGTGGTAACGATAACGCTGATAACAGCGGTCAAATCAGCTATGTAGTGGTCAAGTACGCCGGCTTTAAGGTGAACGATACCCAAGAAATGAACGGTATTTCGTTTGCAGCGGTCGGTAGCGGTACCCAAGTTGACCATATTCAAGTACACGCTAATGGCGATGATGGCGTTGAGTTCTGGGGCGGTGCAGTCAACATGAAGTATGTGTATCTGACTGAAAACTTCGATGACTCACTCGATTGGACTAACGGTTGGCAAGGTAAGGCGCAGTTTGTCTACATCACTCATGAAGATGGAAGTGCTAACCGCGGTATTGAAGGTGATAGCCATAAAGGTACAGGTGATACTCCGGTGTCTAAGCCTGTGCTGTCGAACGTGACTATTTTACCTGGTGTAGATATTGAAAACGCCAGTGGCGATAAAGGCGAGGGGATTTTACTTCGCGTGGCAACCGCTGCTTCACTTAATAACGTACTGGTACAAGGTCGTAAAGGTTCTACATCATCAACTGAAACCGGTGAGTGTTTAGAGCTTGATGGTACTTATGCAGACCTTGTTGATAACGTAACCAATAACGAACTGACCATCTCCCACTCTGTGATTGATTGTAACGAGCCATTCAAATATAGCTCTGACAACGCAGCCACAGCAGATGCAGTAAATGTAGAAACTTGGTTCTTAGGTCAAGCGGGTAATAGCACTGCAGCAGTCAGCATTACTGACGGCATGCCAGCAGCAACTGATACCACGCTGTTAGGTCAAGGTATTGATATGAGCAGCGATAGCTTCTTTGAATCGACTGATTATATCGGTGCATTTGATGGAACTAACGATTGGCGTCAAGGCTGGGTACATACTCCAAACTAAGTCAGCCTAACTCTCGGGTCTTTTCAAATCCACTTTGTGTTATTGAGCTGAGATTTGAAAAGAAACGGGAGTGTTTATTGTGTCATTTAAAGCCGCAGCAACGCGGCTTTCATTAAACTGCATTCAGGATTGTCAGTATGAAAACCAAGCCGAACTTTACCTTAACTAAGCTCAGCCTTGCTGTTGCTTCGGCAGTGTCTGCAGCTGCAGTATTCGCGGCTGCTCCAACTTACGCTCAAGATCAAACATTAGACAATGGCGAAGACTTTCCCATTGAACGTATTGAAGTTACCGGCCGTTTACGTACCTCAGCTTCAGAGGCGATGGAAGAGCGCCGCGAACAAATTGCTGTTGCCGACATTATGGGCTCAGAGCAGATTTCGCGAACCGGTGATAGCGATGCTGCATCAGCACTGCGCCGTGTTACAGGCTTAACTCTTAAAGATGGTAAATTTATTTATGTGCGCGGCTTAGGTGAGCGTTACTCGAGTACTTCATTAAATGGTGCTGTAGTGCCATCACCGGATCCAACTCGTAATGTGGTGCCGCTTGATATGTTCCCGGCGTCAATTATTGAGTCACTGTCGGTACAAAAATCGAGCACTGCAGCAATGCCTGCTGCATTTGGCGGTGGTCATGTTGATATTCGAACTAAATCAATACCGGCAGATCTGTTTTTTAAAGCATCGGTAGGTGGTCGTTTTAACAGTAACGACAGCCAAGATACTTATACCTACAACGGCGGCGATGACGACTGGTTTGGTAAAGATGATGGCACGCGCGCCATGCCATCAAGTATTAACCAAACCTACAGTCAATATGGCGGCATTAGCCCAATTGATATTGTGACGGGATCAAACGGCCAAATTGATTTTCAAGCAGCGCAAGAGATGAATCGCCAACTTGGCCTTGATATCAACCGCGATATGACAGTGCAAACTAAAGGCACAGATCCGGGAATTCGTGGCAACATTGCAGTAGGTAACAATTGGGACATTGGCGAAGAGTCAATTTTTGGTTTTATGGCTGCCGCTTCTTACAAAGAGCAAGCTGAAAACTATACCAAGCTAGACGTCGAATTAGATGGTGACGAAAGCCAAGCACAAATTGAGAATGAAAAGCAGATTGTAGGCACGGATTCAATCGTACAGATCTCTGGCATGCTTAACATGGGCTTTGAGTTCAACGTAGATCATAAAATCGAGACCTTTACTACTTACCTAAGAGATACCTCTGATGATGTGTCGGTGGCGATGGAAGAAACTATCGATACCTTAGGTGAACCAAACGCGCTGCAAGTTTACAATATTGATTATGAAGAACGATCACTGATTAGCAATCAAATCAAAGGTCAGCACTTTTTTGAGATGTTGTGGGACTTAGAAGCGAACTGGATGTACTCAGATGCTCGGTCAGAGCGCTATGCACCTAATGAATTGTCTTATACCTATAACGTAGTGGTTGATGACAATAATGGCTTTAGTTCGCGCAATCTTAATACTCAAGATGCGCCAAAATATGTTTATAGCCAATTAGATGATGACACCACTAACTACGGCTGGGATTTATCTCTGCCGATAGAGTTTGATAGCACGATAGTGACGATTAAAGGTGGCTATCAGTACTTTGAACGCACCCGCGAAAGTTACGCAACTCGTTTAGGTTTTGATGTGGATTTAAGCCCAACAGATCCTAATGGCGATATTTTATCGCAAGAGTTTAATCAGATCTTTAGCAACGATAATATCGCTAACGACACCTTAGGCTTTGAGCTTAAAGATGCATCGACTGATACTGAAGATTACATTGCAGCAGAAAAGTTAGATGCGGGCTTTGTAAGTGTCGATGTTGATTTTGATGATGTATGGCGCCTATATGCTGGCGTGCGTTATGAAGATTTTCGTCGAGTCACTTTGCCAATCGATCCTGATGGTGAGATCTCTGATGAAGGCGGACGTTATGACTTAACTGATTACGCTATTACTGAAGATGGTTGGTTCCCATCAACGTCGCTAACTTGGAAAAACACTGATACAACCCAGTGGCGCTTTGGTGCAAGTAAAACCATAGTGCGCCCAGACTTACGTGAAGTATCACCAGTACGCTTCCAAGATCCGGTAACTGGTTTTGACTTCTTTGGTAATCCAGAACTACAAAGCTCTGATATTTATAACTTAGATCTTCGTTGGGAATGGTATGGCGAAACCGGTAACAACCTCAGTGTGGGTGGCTTTTATAAAGACATCGATGCGCCGATTGAACCTATTCAGCGGATCTCAGAGGCTGGGCGTCAGCTTAAGTTTTACAATGCAGACTCTGGTTATATCTACGGTATCGAAACTGAGTTTCTACAGTCTTTAGGCTTCTTGGGGGCTGAAAATAGCGTGTGGAGCAACTTCTTTGTCGCAGGTAACTTGACCTTAAGTGATTCTGAAATTGAAATTGCCCCTAACGGTGAAATTGACCCGACTAATAATAGCCGCCGCATGACAGGCCATTCTGAGTGGGTGACTAACGTGCAACTTAGCTATGACTCCTCTAACGAAGAACACAGTGCCACCTTAGTTTACAACGTGTTTGGTGATCGCATTGCGTATGGTGGTCGCGGTGGACTGGATGATGTGTATGAGCAGCCATTCCAAAGCCTTGATTTTACGTATAGTTACTTCCCGCTAGAAAGTCTCGCGATTAAAGTAAAAGCGAAAAATCTATTGGGCTCAGAAACCGAGTATGAGCAGCAAAACATAACCGTTTATGCCAAAGACCCAGGTACTGAATACACTATCGACATTAGTTATCAGTATTAAAACAGGCAGTACAAGCACTAGCGAGTATGTTATCCGCTAGAAAACGCCGTAAACGATTCTAATCCTTTTGCGTTTACGGTACCAAAGGCCACTTTTTCTGGACAAAAAAGTGGCCTTTTTACCTTGGTAACCTTTCATGTTTGTTGTTTAAAATTGCTCGCTGTAGCCGTATGATTATCATAGATAAATAAACACCTTAGTAAAGCATGCTTTATTTGGGAAAGTTGGCAAAATAACGCGAGTCTTTGCATGAAAAAGCCATTACCAGTGCTGTATTCTCTGAGAAATTGCCCCTACGCGATGCGCGCAAGGTTGGCGATATTTGCATCTGAGCAAACGGTTTGTTTGCGCGAAGTGTTATTGAGCCAAAAGCCCGCACAAATGCTAACGGCATCACCTAAAGGGACTGTGCCTGTATTGGTGCTGCCAAGTGGTGAGGTGTTGGAGCAAAGCCGAGATATTATGCTGTGGGCGTTTGCCCAAAGCGATCTCAACAACTATCAACTCCATCAGCCACTTGCTAATGGCAAGCAAAGTGAAGCAGCTACAGTGCAGCAGTTAATGACTCAATTTGACAGCGAGTTTATTCCCCGTTTAGAGCATTATCGCAGCGCTAAACGCTATCGTGATCCTAAATTATTGCAGTATCGCGCTGAGTGTGAAATCTATTTGCAGCAGCTAGAGTCGCGTTTAGCTCAACATGATTTTTTATTTGGTGGTAAGGCATGTCTTGCAGATGTGGCGATTATGCCTTTTATTCGCCAATTTGCTCGAGTAGAGCGGCAATGGTATCTACAGTCGCCTTATCCTGAGGTACGGCGCTGGTTAGATGGTTATTTGCAAAGTGCTATGTTTAGTAAAGTCATGGCGCAATATCCTGTATGGACTGAGGGCGCTAATGAGACGTTATTTGGCGGTGATAAAGCCTAAAAAATACAACAAAAAAGCCCACAAAAGGATGTGGGCTTTAGTGACACAGCTAATAACTATCTAACTTAAACTATCTAACTTAATTGAGTTGAAACTCTGGGCGGTAGCTTTGCGGTAGTTCAAATATCTTGTGCTCGCCGCTCAATGGGCAAATAAAACTCAAATGGCATGACGTTAGTTGCAGATTAGGCGTATTTTCGCTGCCATTGCCGTGTTGCCTGTCACCTACGACAGGGTGACCTAAACTTGCCATATGGATGCGGATTTGATGTTTACGCCCAGATTCAATTTTTACCTGAACTTTAGACTGATTTAGCTCGCTGTTGTACTCGAGTATATGGGCATGGGACAGCGCCGATTTATTATCAACATTGGTATCAATGCTGATATTGCCCTCAGGAAACTTACCCTCAACAATCACTTGGTAAAACTTATCTAGCGCACGGGTTTCAAATAGATGGGCGATTGCTGCGGTGACTTTTTTACTGTGGCCAAGCACTATAAGTCCGCTTGCTGCGAGATCTAAGCGATGAATGATATAGGCGCTGCGAGCGGGGTCTAAGTGGGTTTCGGCAAAGCGATTAATGGTGGTGTGATCGCTCCATTTTGAGCCTTGGCAACGTACACCAAACGGCTTATACCAAATACTGTATTGGCCTTGATCAAATAGCAGTTCTGGCGCAGTAATGACTTCATCTAACACTGCTTGGTTGTAATAAAGGTGCAGCTCATCACCTGCTTTTAATGGCTTTTTGGCACGGCGTAAACGATTAGTTTGCTTACCATGACTATGCCACACAGCACCTTTTTGCATAGCTTGTTTAATGCTCTGTTTAGATAGGCCGGTATCTTCAGCTAGTAAACTCGCGGCATCGAGCTCTGCTGATTGGATTTTAATATGGGTTTCTATTTTCAAAGGGCTCATGCTATACGGCTATCAACGAGAATTTATCAGCCGATGATTTTACACGATTATCTTGTTTTTAGCTCATGCTTACGCATAACTTCTCGTCATTCAGCCTCACCGTTATGCGCTTTTTGGGCGGATTATTAATGCAGACTTGGACTATTCATATTGATTATGCGGTTAATGGTGAAAATTTAATGCAAATTGTCTTGTTCTAGCATGCTGCTAGGCTTAGTGTTTAGTTAATTAAGGTTGAGGTAATCCAACGGGTCTTGTGCCTAAGTTAGTTTAACAAGCTTGCGCTAACACCTTGGTATTACCGATTAAATAGCGAATGGAGTGAGTTATGGACACGCAGTTAGCATTAAGAGTTAACCGTTGGATTGAAAGCGACCCTGATCCACTAATGCAGCAAGAGCTGCAGCAGTTGGTCGATGCGAGTAATGTCAGTGAGCTAGAAGCGCGTTTTAATGGCCGTTTAGCCTTTGGTACCGCAGGCCTTCGTGGCGTGGTTGGTGCAGGGCCAACACGCATGAACCGCTTAGTTGTGCAGCAAACCACGGCAGGTTTAGGCGCTTATTTAAAGGCGCAAATTAGCGATGTTGCAACCCGTGGCGTCATTATTGGTTATGACGGTCGCCATGACTCAAAACAATTTGCTCATGATGCTGCAGGTGTATTAACAGCCTTAGGGGTTAAGGTTTATCTAACTGCTGATGTTGCCGCTACGCCGTTAGTCGCATTTGGCGTTCTGCATTTAGGTGCTGCGGCAGGTATTGTGGTTACTGCGAGTCACAACCCGCCACAATATAACGGCTACAAAGTGTATTGGGGCAACGGCGCACAAATTATTCCGCCACATGATAGTGGTATTGCGGCTTGTATTGATAAGGCCGCAACAGAAAATATTAGTTTATTAGACGCCCAGCAGGCGCAAGCGGCAAACTTGCTTGTTATGTTAGAAGCCGAGTTTTATCAAGCTTACCGTAGCGGCGTTAACCAAGCCGGCGTTTTACAAAATCATACTCAACCTGATTTGGTTAGCTTGGCGTATACAGCTATGCACGGTGTGGGCAACAAAATGGCACTTGATGTGCTAAAAGATGCAGGCTTTACCAAGGTGCATTCGGTAGCCGAACAAGCGCAGCCAGATGGCGATTTTCCAACGGTGAATTTTCCGAATCCTGAAGAGAAAGGCGCGATGGATATGGTGATTGCTGAGGCGAAAAAGCATGGCGCTATGTTAGCTTGCGCCAATGATCCTGATGCTGATCGTTTTGCGGTTGCAGTGCGCACAGATAGTGGCGATTACCAAATGCTAACCGGTGATCAAGTGGGAGTGCTATTTGGCCATTACTTACTGACCCATGCTAATGAAAATGAAAAGCTAACCTGCACGACTATTGTTTCTTCCAGCTTATTGTCAAAAGTGGCCCAAAGCTTACAGGCTAATTGCCGCACTACACTCACAGGCTTTAAATGGTTGACGAATGTCGGTATGAGTGAAGAAACGGATGACAATCGTTTCCTATTTGCCTATGAAGAAGCCTTAGGTTACACCGTTGGCTCAATGGTATGGGACAAAGATGGCTTATCAGCGTTAGTGGCATTTGCGCAATTAACCGCTGAGCTTGCCAGCCAAGGGCAAACCATTTGGGACAGGCTTGAAAGTATTTATCGTGAACATGGTTTTCACCTCAACGCGCAGGTGAGTATAGCCCTTAAACCGACCACGCCAAATATTGGTGCTCATTTGCGTCAATATCCACCGTTAACGATCGCCGGGCATAAAGTGTTATCAACCGATGATATCAGCATCAGCAAACGTGTATTTAGCGATGGCAGTGAAGAAGATATTGCTCTGCCAACCAGTGACGTGCTGATTTACCGTTTAGACAATGGCGCTAGGGTGATTGTTAGGCCGTCAGGCACAGAGCCAAAAATTAAATGTTATTACGAAGTGGTAGCAACAATGACGGCAGAAGATACGTTAGCCAGCGCACAGCGCCGCGCTCAAGACGAAATGGATCGTTTTATTAGCGAGCATCAGGCAGCGTTACCGCAGTAGTGATGTGGAGCAGTTATTACTGCCAGCAAAAAGCCAGCTAACATTATTAATAGGATAATGATTAACACGATATAGAGAGCAGCGTAAGCTGCTCTTTTTTTACTTATACTCAACTTCACTTTGTGAATCGAATATTGCTCTCAAGCAGAACCTAAAAGTTTTACAAAAAAACTTGCTGCGTCATATCTTGTCGCAAGCTGGTATTATGCTAACTGCATAGAAGTTATTGAGAAATTGTAGATGCAAGCAAATATCCAGCGCCAACTTGTTATGTTAGAACTAATCCCTACTGCGCCAAGGCGTGTCACTGCCAATATGTTAACTGACATGCTGCATAATCGTGGCTACGAAGTCGGTCTGCGTACCGTGCAGCGGGAGCTTAAGGCGATGTATGACATGGGGCTATTTGGTTTAGCTTTAGATGAGCGCTGTAAACCTTTTGGGTGGTCAATCGCAGCCTGTTGGCGTGGCCTTAATTTGACCTTGATGGATCAGCATATGGCGTTGGGGCTGCATATTTTAAAACGCAATGCACAGCAGTTGTTACCGCCAGAAAGTATCGAGCAGCTCACGCCTTATTTTGAGCGTGCAGATCAAGTTTTAGCAAATGATCCTAATAATCCTTGGCTTTATTGGGCCTGTCGTGTGGCGCAGTTACCTGAACCTTATCCTTTTACCTATGTAGAGTCAGATCCAGAAACACTTAAAACGGTGCAATATGCACTGCTACACAAACGTCAAATTGCCTGTCAAATTGAACGAGTGATAAAAGGTAAGCGTTATTGGATTGATTACCAACCGGTGAACCCTGAAGGAATTAAAATTTCAGATGGCGTTGCTTTACTTGCTTTTACTGTTGGTACGACTCACGTAACCCGCTATGCCAAACCAATAAATTTATTACGTAATGTCAGGTTGCTCGATTCCGCTGCTATAACTCGAGACGATTTTGATATCGGGCGCAGCGCTCAGGCGAGTGAGGGAGCTTTGATTGACATAGAGTTACTGTTTACTCCATCGGCAAGCTTTATTTTACGTGGGGTTAGGTTAAGTGATAACCAAACGATAGAGCAGGTTACTGACGGACGTTACTTAGTTAAGGCCACTGTCAAAGACACGCCAAAATTACGAACTTGGCTGTGGAATATAAATGACAAGGTTGAAGTTATGGCGCCGATAAAATTAAGGTCTTATTTTATTGGTCTTATCCACAAAATGAATACTCGATACCAAAATGCTGCGACGGACCTTGTCGCGCCAGTCAGTTAAGTTCCTAATATCCCAATTTAGGAGTACGCTAAATGTTTGATTTAGTCAGCCCAAACCAACATGCACCCCGTATCGCAGTATTTGGCGTAGGGGGCTGTGGTTGCAATACCATTAATCAATTAAGTCAGTCTGCTTTACACGAAAATGTAGAGCTTATTGCGGTAAACACTGACGCACAATCATTAATGATTTCTCAGTGCAGTATCCGTTTACAGATTGGATTAGAGGTAACCAAAGGGCTAGGTGCAGGAGCAAGCCCTGAAAAAGGGTGTCAGGCCGCTAAAGAATCTGAAGTTATATTGAAAGAACATATAGAGCGCGCTGATATTATCTTTATTACTGGGGGAATGGGCGGTGGTACAGGTACTGGCGCCATTCCATTTATTGCAGAAGTCGCTGCAGAGCTTAATAAACCTTTGGTAGCGGTTGTGACAACGCCTTTTAGTTTTGAAGGTCAGAATAGGAGTGCTCTAGCTCAAGCTGGTGTTGAGCAGCTTATGCAGCATTCCAATGCGGTGATTGTTCTACCTAACGACAAGTTGATGGAAGCTCTTGATAAAAAAATTAGATTAATCAATGCTTTTTTTGAAAGTAATCGCGTATTGCAAGATGTCTTACAAGGCTTAACTACGACTATCAGTCAATCAGGGTTGATTAATATTGACTTAAATGACTTTATCGCTGTGATTAGTCACCAAGGCCGAGCAGCGATGGGAGTCGCTAGACAATTAGAAGGTGAGGAGCTACAGCTTACAATAAGCAACGCACTTAAAAATCCATTACAGGAAAACGTAGATTTAACCCAAGCTAAAGGTGCGATAGTCAGTGTGATAGCGACTGAGAATATCGAGTTAAGCCAATACCATAAAATAGGTGAAACTTTACATCAGCAACTGGCTCCTGGAGCATTTGTGATTATCGGTTTGACCATAGTCCCGGAGCTTGATTGTGAGCTAGAGCTAATGGTTATTGCAACTGGGATCCAAGCACAAGCAAACATGGCTGATAATAACGTAAACACTCATGAAGTAATTAGTGAAACAGACACAACAGAAAGCATGGTTAAGCCAAGGTTTGTTAGTTCAGAGTTGGTTAATGTGCATGATTTTTTAAAACAAAAAGCTATCTCAAGTCCTGCAGCAAACCCTTTGCCGGGCAATAAAGGCGAACATGCAACATCGGTGTTAGAGATCCCAACTTATACCCGAAGACAGCAAGTGAATGAGCCTTAATGCGACAAAATAAAAAGCCCCTATCGTTACAAAGGGGCTTTATTATGTTGTTATTCTAAGTTGCTAGCAATGGAGTTAGAACTTAGCATTAGTTGATGCAATTGACTCTGGTTTCACCTCTGGAATAGCAAGTTCTAGTGAACCAACATAGCTTGTTCCTTGAGTTGTGATCCCGCCTTCGTAATCACGACTTCCATCAGGTGTGATTACAGACACTTCGCTTGGGTTCCATGCTTCAAAGAAGCTAGTTAGATCATAACCAGATACTTGAGAGGCACAGGCCATAAGCAAATCACCTTCACGCAGACCTAGTGAGTTTCGTGCAGAACAAGCTTGATTATTGATGTTGCGTGCTTCGCGGTGCATCATTTTAATCATGTTCCAGCCTTCGTCTTTACCGTAATAGCTAGGAATTGCGTCTGCTGCAAAATGATCGGCAATCTTAAAGTGGCTTTCGCCCCAAATCTTTAACTGCGCAAACATCACTAAGCGTGAACCTGCATCACCGTGACTCCAAACATGGCCGTGATAGCGGTCAATCATCATAGGCGCTTTTTGAATGTCAGTTTTAATGCGATCCATTTCGCCCATGCCATTATCACGCTGCTCTTGCATGTATAGCGCTAGGATGTTGTTAGCAACTTCGGTGGCACCTTTTACGTTAAATGGTGCTGCCGCCAAGTTATGACCCACTTCATGCCACAATAACCAGTCATTAACCGGGTTAGTTGGTATGATGTTGCTATTAGGCTTGTAGGTGGTGCTCATAACCGGATAGCCAGAGTGCGCTGCGCCAATTGAGATCTGCACATCGTTTACAAAACGGTGACTATGCTCAGGTAATGACTTGTCGGTAAAGCGCATATTACCTTCTGAGTTATCGCGAGCATGGAAGTCACTGGCTTTGTTAGCAAAGCTGTTCATGCCATCAGCAAACTCTTGGATGTTAGTCTCTGCAACGTTTTTCACTGGTGTAGTGTAAACAAAGTGACCTGTAACAATTTCAGCTAAAGGAACTTCTGAGTTAACAGGGTTTTGCCAGTCACCGTCTTTCCACAAAGAGGCTTGTAACACATTGCTAAAGCCAAACTCTACCAAGTTTTGGGTGTCAGTTTTAGCGGGTTTGATATAAATCAGACCGCCATAAGGTGCGATGATTTCAGTGCTTGCTCCTGCTTTATGTGTCCATGATTTTTGTACGCGAGAAGGACGCTTAAGTGCGACTTCATGCTGATGTTTACCGGTAACATCATCAACTAGCGCAACGGTAATCGTTGCATCATGAGCGCCTGTTACTGTCACTGGAGCATGTTTAATTGCCCAAAGACCAGTCGATTGCATGTTGTTTGCTGTACCGATAACGGCATTGTTGAATGTTTCAATTTCAACGCTTGCATTGCTGCCAACTGTAGCGGTGTTACCAGGGTAAATGCTAGTATCAACGCTAATTTCGTTATCCCAATATGAACGACCAAGCATAATACGAGTTAACGGTTTCTCTTGGTAATTTAGTGGATAACTAGGGTTAAGCTCGCCAATTTCCGTCAGCATGCCGTAGTCAGTTAACTTTTGATGAGTTTGCTTGCTACAAGCACTATCAGGCTGATGCTCATTAGAGGTATAACAGTTTAAAAACTCAACCGCTTTTTTAAATCCTAGTTCGTCTTGAGCACTTGGATCGTACTTGTACTGCTCGTCATTCCAGAACCAAATAGACAGGTTATCGTAGGTTTGGTTTAACTCATTTAGCGATAAACGTGTGCCTTCAATGCCTTTACTGCGGTAGTAGATTTCATGTTGGTATAGTTTTTCAACGTTTGCGCCAAGGTTTGCCGCTTTCACCATAGTGCTTACAACTTCTGGTGAGATCTCATAACGGCTAAAGCGTGGCCTAAAGTAGGTGCCACCTGTCGATACACCATGACCTTTACGAGTTTCAATACAACCAATTTCATAGTCATAGCTAGCGTCTGTACACTCTTTGACTTTCGGGAATTCAGCTTTGATTTTGGCAACAGCGGCTAAGCGTTCTTGCTCATTTTTAACGCTGAAAAATGCAAAATTGGTTTTCTCTGTGCCGTCACTGTTTTTGCTTGTATAGGTCGCTACATCAAAAGTTGGCTTGTCGATAGGGCGTGGGAATGTGACTGTGCCATCTTGGTTGATGACAAACTTCGACATATCATCGAATTTTTCATAAGTCACTAGCGTATCTTCCAACACCGCACGTGTATTTGCCTTAGGTGCTTGGCAATAGTAACTTTCACCGCAGAATCCCTGTTTAGTGCGGGCAAGGTTGGCGCCACCTAAAGAAATCCCTGCAGTGTCAGCTAAGCGCGCAATAGGCTCTGGGTTTAATTGCTCAATAGCATCCATAAACAATACATTACCGCCAGCATTGATATAGTTAATCAGTGCTGTAATGTCGGTTATATTTAGTTTAGGTTGCTCAATATCTGCCAGTACTTTACCGCTCATACCGTCACCAAAAATAGCCGTTTCATAAGCTTGTAGGATCAAGAGCGGCATCGTTTTTGGATCAAGACTGTCGTAACCACCGCTAGTAATAGGTTCGACAGTTAGCTTGTATGAGTCGTCAACAAAGAAGTCATATTGCTTGTTTGAGTTAACATTTGACTCCCACACTTTACCTATGTTCGAACCCACAGTAACGCTATTGCTGCCATGGTTATACTCTGGCGCAAACCAAGTAAACATGTTCATAAAGAAGGTTGGCATACTGCCGTTATCTTTACCCGCATCTTCACCACCGGCCCAGTAGTTATCTGGTTTACTTAGGATATTTGGGTACAGGCTGTTACCCATAAATACCACATGGCCTTTACCAATTTCGCCCGCTGTAATCACAGGTAAATTGTAGGTCGCGGTATCTTTGCCAACTAACTCAGGTCTTTTTAATACAACATCAGATTCGGCATCAATGATCTTTGCATCCGTAACATAAGGGAAGCCATCATTACGACGGTTAGCTTGCTCTGCACCAAAAGGTAGCCAGAAGTTAACATCACTGCGTGGCATTAATACTGGGAATGCAGTATTAGAGGTGTTCATTGAGCGCATGAAACGTGCGTAACCCACTTCACCATAAAATGCAGTGTTATCATGGAAAACATGGAACTGATCTACATCGGTATACAGTTGTTGCAGTGTATCAGTTACATACTGGCTCTTTTGCAATAGCGGACTTGCAACCTGATAGCGTGCTGCTGGGTTTTGATTTAGTTCAGTATCAATGATTTGCGCTAAGCCATTATCAAACTGGGCATTAAACTCATTTGGTACGCGGAACTCGGTATCTTCAATTTGCGCGCCGTTTGGCAGATTGATATTAATGATTTCATTAATCGCATTTGGATACTGAGCGAAAACTTGATGCACCTTGTCATCAAAGCTAACTACTTCATGTGAATGGGTTGCGTAACGTGCGGTTAGCGCATCAATATTGCGCTTAACGATTTCATTTTCAGAAACATCCGATAACTTGTAGTCAACTTGATTACCTTTGACTGAACCAAAGGTAAATGTATCGATACCAAAGGTGATTGTTTCACCCCAAACATAGGCAATAGCACCTGTCTCATCAGTGATACCACGGGATGATTTGGTGTAGTAGTTTACGCCTTTGACTGGTTTACCGTAAGCATCAGTTAATACACTTGTAGTTAACACTTGTGCGTCGCTGCTAGGCTTGTAAGTGTAGGCATCTTCTGCTGCTGCAGAAACAAAACCAGCGTTGATGTCTGGCTTGGCTCCCTCTGTGACTTCTGGTGTTAGGGTGTTGTCGACGTGTGAGCTAGGTGCTTTATCGACTTCGTCCGTTTCTTCAGCAGCTGGTGGATTTAAAAATGCATCAATATCTTGGCTGTTTCCGCTAGAAAATAGCGGTGCAACATCAAAGCTATCTAATTCATCTAAACAGATCTCAGTTGTGATAGCAGGGCAGGTGCTAATTTTTGCCATGACGTTTGCGCCATCAGTGACACTGATTGCATGTGACCACTCATCTTTCATGTCTAACGCCATTGCGTTATGAGTATCACGTGTCCAGCCTTCAGGTAGCGGAATATCTTGGTTTAACAGCTCTAATGAACCATAAGAGCAGCTTACGTTATCGCCATCTTTAAAGGTAAAGTGCCCTGTATCGCCTAAAGCTTGACCATTACAGCTAATGTGGCCTGATAGGGTTTTACCATTTAGTAATAAACTACCTTGATAGGTTTTTATCGCAGGCAGAATTTCTGTTGGTGGAATGGTTTCAGTTGTGCCACTAAAACATTGCTTATTGGTATAGGTATCTTGCTCTGCAACTAAGCTTGTTAGTGCGCTTTGGCAAGCTTCTGTGCTTGGGTAAGCGTTTGCTTTTAGTGCATCGCTGTTACTAATTTGCTCTTTTGAGTCAGTGCTACAGAAAAAGTGTTCACTAGTGGATAGCGTTTGCTTAAAAGTCTCTTCGCAAAGTTTGTCATCAATGATGTCAAATGATGGAAGAGTAGGATTGACTGTGCCGTCAGAGCCGTCCCCACAAGCGGTCAATAAATTGCCTATTACTACAGCAAGTATTAATTTTTTCATTCTATAATCTCATTACCAAAAGCAAAGGTGCTTTCTTTAAAACCTATCCGCGATCGCGATTAGGCCTTAGAGAAAAGCTCTTTAAATTTAAACGTGTGTTAACTACAGGTTTTAAGCGTTAATTAATCGAGGTGATGATTAAACGTTAAGGCGACAGGAAAGTTTAAATATTGAGTTTTTAGCGCAAATCCAAATAAAAAGGCCGGATATTATCTCAATAAACTGCCCGGAAATATAATATTATTTCACTAAGTGATTAACTATGTTGGTTAAATTAGCATCTGGCCTGATGCTCTGTAAGCAGGGAATGGGGTTAATATTTATTGCGGTAATAGTGCATCTAAATAGTGTTTTCTTGCGCAAATTTAACACTGGCGTTATTAAGTGAACTTTTGCAGATTAAAAGGCACGTCAATTGAACGCTAGTGCTATTAGCTTAAATCCTGCGCTGCAATCTTTTGAGTTTTGAGCATTCAACTCACTGCGCACATTAGGCCCATTTTAAAAAGCTCATTTAAATAGCTGGCTTTAAAAGTCGGTGCTAAGTGTGGCAGTAAGTAATCATTAGATTAAAATGCGGCTTATAAGCCGGCGTAGGCTTTATTTACTTCTTCACTAATAATCGCAATACCAGCGCGCATTTTAGCTTCGTCTTGCACATAGTTCATACGCAAACATTGGTGCGCGTGTTGCCATTGTTGTTTTTGGCCAAAGAAGAAATACTCGCCCGGAACAATCAATACTCCACGCGCTTTTAGGCGCTGATAAAGCTCCATGGTGTTGATAGGCAATTCATCAAACCACAACCAAAGGAACATCGCGCCTTCTGGCTTATGGATTTTAAAACGACTGTCGCTAATCGATTGCTGTAATAAATCGACCGCAAATTCGGATTTTTGCTGATAAAAAGGCTTGATAACCTCTTCACTTAAACGCAATAAATCACCTGACTCAATCATATGTTTGGCAATAGCAGGGCCAAAGCCGCCAGGTGCTAAGCTAATAATACCGTTTAGATTCGTGAGTGCTTGAGTGATTTCTTCACTTGCGATAACAATACCGCAGCGCACGCCGGGTAAGCCTAGTTTAGATAAACTCATACACAAAATGGTATTGCTGTTCCAAAACGGGGTTACATCTTCAAAGATAATGTTAGGAAAAGGCGTACCATAAGCATTATCAATAATCAGTGGAATATTGTGAGCGCGGGCTAACTCATCAAGCTGGGCAACCTCACGGTCGGTAAGTACATTGCCTGTTGGGTTGGTTGGTCGTGACACGCAAATTGCAGCGATAGACTCATCGACTTCTAACTGCTTAAAATCAACATGATACTTGAACATGCGGTTTTCTAGCATTTCAATATCAGGGCGATAAGACACAAAAATATCGTCATCAAGGCCGGCGTCGGCGTAGCCGATATACTCTGGCGCTAATGGCAATAAAATCTTCTTATATTTACCATCAACTTGCTTACCCGCTAACAGATTAAACAGGTAAAAGAAGGCGCTTTGGCTGCCGTTACTCAGGCTGATATTTTTTTCACTAATATCCCAGCCGTAGGTTTCACGTAAAAGTGTTGCTAACGCTTTAAGAAAGCCATCTTTGCCTTGTGGGCCGTCATAGTTACTGAGCGCGGCAACAAGTTCGCCATTGGCCAGCATATCAGTGGTCGCTTGTTGAAAATAATCTTGCATTGCCGGTATTGCGGCAGGATTGCCACCACCAAGCATAATTGCTCCGGGAGTCGATAAGCCTTCATTAAGATCATCCATCAACTGAGTAATGCCGGAGTAACGATTAAATTTTTCACCAAACTTTGAAAACTGCATGCTATCTCGTACCACTATTGCCTATGTATGCCTGTAGTAACAATACTCAGAGTAAAAGGCACTTATTTTTTCAGTTTTTAGTGACTAATTTGGCATAAGTCATATTTTACTGATGAAATCGTAAATTTTTTACGCAGTTATTTAATTTGAAGCAAAAGCGCTCAATTTGCGCAGAATCTAACTCGCTAGACTTTACTGGGGCGAACTTGCGTCAGCGACTATTGTTAAACTGGCTGAGTTTTCTTACTATCAATGCAAATTAAAAAACAACATGCTCACTCTTCTCGAGCCCCGCATTGATATACGAGATCCCATGAAATTTATCCATACATCTGACTGGCATATAGGCAGGCAGCTTCATAACCAGAGTTTGTTAGAAGATCAGCGCCATGTATTGACGCAGATAGTTGAGTTGGCCAAGTCTAATGAAGTTGATGCCGTTGTCATTGCCGGGGATATATACGACCGTTCAGTACCGCCAGCCAATGCCGTGGCACTGCTCGATGAGGTGGTTAATCAGTTGGTGAATGAGCTAGGCATTAAAGTGATCATGATTGCTGGTAACCATGATGGACATGAACGTCTGGGTTTTGCTTCACGCCAAATGCAGCAAAGTGGCCTGTATATTATTGGTCCGTTAACGTCTCATATTGAGCCGATTGTTTTGCAAGGTAAGCAGGGAGGGGCGGCGTTTTATCCGCTACCGTACGCAGAACCTGCAACAGTAAGGCATTTATATGATTGTGCTGCCAGCACCCATGAAGAGGCGATGATAGCACTGCTTGAGGCTGTGACGGCTCACGACAGTCAAGGCCTACCTAAAGTGGTGATAGGTCACTGCTTTTTAGATGGCGGTAGTGAGTCGGAATCAGAGCGACCATTAAGTATTGGCGGCGCCGATAAGATCTCACCAAGTCTATTTAAGGATTTTGATTACACCGCACTTGGTCATTTGCATGGCCCGCAATATAAAGGGCAAGAGCATACCCGTTATTCTGGCTCCATTCTTAAATATTCATTTAGTGAGCAAAAGCAAAAGAAGTCAGTGACTTTGGTGGAATTTGACGCAGACAATAAGCCCCAAATCAGTTTACTACCGCTAACAGCAATGCGTGATGTGCGTATTGTTGATGGCGCTCTCGATGAACTGCTGGCAGCGGCTGAAAACGATGCTAATCGCGATGATTATTTAATGGTGCGTTTATCTGACAAACACGCCATTTTAGATGCTATGGGTAAGCTGCGCAGTGTTTACCCTAATGTATTGCACTTAGAGCGCACAGGGTTAATGGCGAGTAATGAGCAATTGGGCATTCGAGCGGATCATATTAAAAAAGGCGAATTAGAAATGTTTGCTGACTTTTTTAGTCAAGTATCTGGTGAGCCATTAACTCAAGCACAACAGCAGATGATGGTCGATACGATAGATGCACTGCATAAATCGGAGGATAACCAATGAGACCATTATCGTTAACTATGGTGGCCTTTGGCCCGTTTGCTGCTAAGCAAGTTATTGATTTTGAAGCTTTGGGTAAAAACCCTTTGTTTTTGATTAACGGCCCCACAGGCGCCGGTAAAACCACGATTTTAGATGCTATCTGTTTTGCCTTATATGGCAAAACCACAGGCGATGAGCGTGAAGGCAGCCAAATGCGCTGCGATTTAGCAGATGATAGTTTACTAACCGAAGTCAGTTTTAAGTTTGAACTTGGTGAGCAACACTTTCATATTCGCCGAGTGCCAGAGCAGCCACGCGCCAAGAAAAGCGGTGAAGGCTTTACGGTACAAAAAAGTGAAGCGCAGCTTTATAAAATAGAAGCAGACGGCACTGAAGTACCATTAGTGGCGGCGAAAGTCTCCGATGCCACAGCAAAAATTGAAGAGTTTACTGGCCTAGATGTCGATCAATTTCGCCAAGTGATGGTGCTACCTCAAGGTAAGTTTCGTGAGCTGTTAATGGCAGATTCTAAAGCTCGAGAAAAGATCTTTAGTCAGCTATTTCAAACTCATATCTATCGCAAAATTGAAGACAAATTAAAGCAGCAAGCAAGCGGTATTCGCAAAGACGTCGAAGCCATGCGTAATCGCCGTGACGGTATATTCCAAGGTGCTGAGATAGAAAATGAACAAGCACTTATTGATGAGCAAACTCTGCTACAGCCAGAGCTACTTGCTGCAGAGCAATTAAAATCCGAAACTGAGCAGCAGGTATTAGCGTGTAATCAAAAGCTTGATAAAGCCTTGCAGCAGCAAGCTGACTTAAATAAGTTAACTCAGCTTAAAGCGCTTTCAGCTGAGCTGTTAAGTCAGCAGCCGCATATTGACCTGCAACAACAGGCATTGCAGCTTGCTAAGCGGGCGCAATTACTGCAACCCTTGCAGCAGTCGGTAAACGCACGACAAGCTGAGTTCACCCAAGCTAAATCAGCGCTTGTAGCAAAGCAGCAGCAAGAGCAACAAAGCGCTAAAGCCTTAGCGGATTCAGAAACCAATATTAGCCAGTTGCCTGAAATAGAAAGCCAGATTTTAGCCGCGCAGCAACAGATGAAGCAGCGCCAAGATCTGATCCCGCAGCTTACAGAGATAGATCGACTCGTTGCTAAGCTTGCCCAAAAAGAGCAAGCAATGCAGCATAGCGAGCAGCAGGGTAAAGGGCTTAAGCAGCAAGCTGAAGCATTAAGCGAGCAAAAGCTGGCAGCGCAAAATCAGCTAGATGGATTAAAAGCGCAAGCCGCGCCGCTGTTATCATTGCAGCAACAGCTCAACGATACTAAGCAGCACTTGAGTATTTATCAGCAGTGGCAAAGCCTGAACAATGACATCGCTAATAACTTAACTAAATTGCAACAAGCTAAGCGCAATGGTGCTGAGCTTAGTCAGCATCATCAAGCGCTGAAAACCGAAAATGAAACTTTGCAGTTTAAATGGCATACAGGTCAGGCAGCGATTCTTGCCGCCAAATTAAATCCTGGTGACGCTTGCCCAGTTTGTGGCAGCTTAGAGCATCCAAATCTTGCCAGTAGCCAAGAAACACCGCCATCGGATGAAGCTAGAGAGCAAGCGCAGCAAGCTGAAAATGAGGCGTTTAATAAGCTAAATCAAGCCCGTAATGATTACCGCTTATTGCAACAAAGCGTGAGTAATTTAGAGCAGCGCGCTAATGAGTTACAAAGTCAATTAGCAGATGTCGCAAAGAGTAGCTTTGAAGAGCTCAGTGCTAAATTCGCTCAAGTTAGTCAGCAGTTTAATGACGCAGAAAAAGCGCAGCAAAACCAAGCTCAGGTAGAATCTCAGCTGATTAATATGCAGCAACAAGAGCAGGCATTAACTCAGCAGTTAGACCAAGTAAGAGAGCATTACACCGGACTAAAAGAGCAAATGGCCAGTGATAAAGGTCAGTTGCAACAACTTAAAGCTAATCTGCCAGATGATATTGCAAGCGCTGATAAGCTCAACCAAGAAATTGACAGACTAAAACAAAGCATTGAAGCGGAGCAAAGTAAGTTACAAAACCTGCGTACTGAGCATGCCAACGCGCAGCAAAACCATGCCGCGATAAAAGAGGCGTTAAAAGCGGCGCAGCAAACGCAAGTCACCGCAGAGCAACTATTTGAGCAAGCGCATGCGGAGTTTAGTACTCAGTTGCAAGAATCTCAGTTTGTTGATTTAGCCGCCTATGAAGCCGCACTGTTAGATAGTGCTAGCCAGTCGCAACTTGAATTGCTGATTAAAGATTTTGAACAACGCAAAATTAGCAACCAAGCGAATATCGAACAACTTGATAGCCAATTAACGGATATTGAACAGCTTGATGTTGATAAGCTTAGCCAAGAGAAAACTGAGATCAGCGCTAAAGCTAACCAAGTGTTAGATCAATGGCAGAAACTTCGCGCTCGGGTACAACAACTGGCGCAAACTCAGCATCAGCTAACGGAGCTAAACACACAGGCAAAGCAGCTTGAGTCGCAATATGCTGTTGTAGGTACTTTATCTGATATCGCGAATGGCCAAACGGGCAATAAGATCAGCTTGCAGCGCTTTGTGCTCAGTGTGTTGCTCGATGATGTATTGCTAGCGGCGAGCCAGCGTTTACAGCTTATGAGTAAAGGCCGTTACCGTTTATTGCGTAAAGAAGAACGTGCCAAAGGCAATAAAGCGTCCGGCTTAGAGCTTGAAGTGGAAGATGCTTATACCGCCAAAGTACGCTCGATTGCCACGCTAAGCGGCGGCGAAAGCTTTATGGCGGCACTTTCAATGGCACTCGGATTGTCTGATGTGGTGCAAGCTTATGCTGGTGGCATTAAGTTAGATACCTTATTTATTGACGAAGGCTTTGGCAGTTTAGATCAAGACTCGCTCGAACTGGCTATTCGCACCTTGATGGACTTACAGTCGGCAGGGCGCATGGTTGGGGTGATCTCGCATGTAACTGAGATGAAAGAGCAAATTGGCAGCCGTATTGACCTTAAAAAGACTGCCATGGGCAGCGAGGTTAATATTGTTTTACCTTAAGCTTACTCGCTGATAGAGGTTAACTTGTGGTTAGCTGGTATATCAATAGATAGTTAGCAAATGCACTTCGCTATGAGGGCTAGCTGTCATAATGATTCAACATAGTCAGTGCGATTAAATTTATTAGAAACCCTGCTGTATTTGTGGATTTTTTATAGCAAATACAGCGGGGTTTCTTTGTTTATAGCTGTGGTAACCATAGCCTTTCGCAACTGAGTTAACTATTTTGTGCAGCGGATCAGTTTGTAAATAGCAATTATTTTGATATAACTTGGCATCAAACCTCGTTTTAGCGGGGTTTTATAGTCAAAAAGATAATCAGAATAATGAAAGTTGAGGCCCAGGTTGCGCGCAAGTAAATTTTCTATGTTAAATATGTCTCGAAACCGTTTGGCAGCACTGCCACCAATACATCGTAAACTGCTACTGGGGTCAGTGTTAGTGATTGGTACCGCATTGTTGCTGCCAAAGCATTCTGAATTATTACCGCAAAGGATCCCCGTTCAGTTAGATATTGAATCTATTCTCGAAAAAAGCGCCACCATACCCAGTGCTGAAGTATTAGAGCCCGTTGCCGATTTTCAAAAGCAGATTGTTAAAGGTGACACCTTAAGCGGCTTATTTGAGCAAGGTGGTGTAGATCAACAGACAATGTACCGCGTGTTAGAAGCCGATTTAAATGTATTGGCTTTAGATACATTAATGCCGGGCAACAACATTCAGTTTTGGCTTAATGATGCTGGCGAGTTAGAAAAACTAAGCCTGTACTTTAACGCTGCACGCCAAGTGATTTTTAGCCGATTCGATGACGGCTCATTCAATGTTGAAGAGGTCAATATTGAAGGTATTTGGCGTGATAGAGCGATATCGGGCCAAATTCATGGCTCTTTTTATGTGTCAGCACAAAAGATGGGCTTAAATGCCGGTGAAATTCAACGAGTTGAATCGCTATTAAAAGAGAAGTTAAATTTCGCCAGAGACTTACGAGCAGGTGACAAGTTTTCGGTGCTGATGAACGATCAGTTTATTGATGGCGAAGCTACAGGTAACAGCCATGTACTTGGTGTTACGATTGAACGCGGCTCAAGCAGTATAAATGCTTATCAGCATACCGATGGTAACTTTTATGATGAGAAAGGCGAAAGCCTAGCACGAGCGTTTCAGCGTATTCCGCTGATGAAAAACTACCGCATAAGCTCACGCTTTAATCGTCACCGTCACCACCCAGTAACAGGCCGTACATCGCCGCATAATGGTACTGACTTTGCTACACCAATCGGCACTAAGATTGTCGCACCAGGCGATGGTATCGTGTCTTTGGTTACTGATCATCGTTATGCTGGTAAATACGTAGTGATAGAGCACGGTAATAAGTATCGTACCCGTTATCTGCATTTGTCTAAATCACTGGTGCATAAAGGTCAACGAGTATCTCGTGGCCAAGTGATTGCACTTTCAGGCAATACAGGGCGTATTACCGGTCCACACCTGCATTATGAGTTCCACATTAATGGCCGCCCAGTCGATCCGATGAAAGCTAAGATCCCAATGGCGAGTAAGCTATCGTCAAAAGAGATGACTGAATTTAGCCATATAGTGAAAATACGTAAGATGATGATGGGTATAGCCTAAGTTTTCTAAGCATCGACATGAACAATAAAAGCCACCTATTAGGAGTATACAGTAGGTGGCTTTTGCATGTTGAGCACGCAACTTATACTGATTGGAGCGCTATTTATCTAGGCTATACGTCTAGGCTATTCAATTAGACTATTCACTTAGGTAAGTCCCTGACACAAAATCGGCTATTGAGAGATTTTGAGCCGCAGATACGGAAACGCCCAAAGTTATTAGCTTTGGGCGGATCTTCTAGCAATCGGGTGACGACAAACCGAGCGTTAAAGTGTCATGTGCAGAATTGGAAAAGGTTTTCCCATATCATCAAGTGGCGAGCGTGAAGCGACTTTGAACCCCATATGCTGGTAAAAACCAACAGCTTGTGGATTCTGTTCATTGACGTCGACTTTGCTGATGCCGAACTGCTCTATAGCGTACTGCAGTAGCAGCTTACCAATGCCTTTTCCTCTGGCTTCATTTGAGATAAACAGCATTTCAACCTTTACATCGTGGCTGCCCACAAAGCCTAAAATTGAACCTGCTGCGCTTTTAACACATCTCAAGGTTACAGCAGGAAAAGCTTGCTGCATGATAATAGGTTTAAAAAACTCAATATCTTCTTCTGTTATGAAGTCATGAGTCGCTCGGACTGAATTTTCCCAAACATTAAGCATTTCAGCGTAATTTTCAGGAAGCACATTTTCTACAATCATCGCATTCTCTTTAAAGTTGACTGAAATTTATGTGCAGCCGCGAGCGGGCATTCTAATCTTAAGGCAGTTGAATTGTCCACCAAGCAGGTAATAAACTGTTAAGGCGAGGCAGCTATTTTTATCCGTTATTCTTTATTGGTAACATCCAAAAAGTTAAATTCAAATTGACCATCTGGATCTTCAACTCGGACGACTTGATTAAACTGCGCCGCTTCAAAGTGTGGGTTTTGCACTAATATACTCATTAGTTGCTGGGTAACAGTATCGCTGTGAAATGCAATAGCCAATGCTTGATGAGATTGTCTGATCAGCCGTGAGAATAAATGTTCACCATTAGCGTCTTCTTCATCATCTTCATCGTTTGCTGTGGCTTCATTCCATTTGGCATAAACTGCTCGCAGCTTCACAGTTGCTTCATCTTTATTAAAATATACGTCTTCAACAATAAACTCATCATGTGAGAGTCTAGTGTGTGGCTCAAACTTACTGCCGTCTTTATTCCAAATATTCCAGTATAAATCGCCATGCCAAAAGGCTGCAGAGATAGTCATGTGTGAGAAGGCTTCTTGCTTAACATAGAATGTTAAGCCTTCAATATTTTCTTCAATTAATCGGCTTACCTGCTTTTCATAAAGTTCACTTAACTCTTGAATATCGTGCATATTACAACTCTGATTGAATGGTTTTAGTAGGGAATTGACCATAAGCTTAAATTGCCGTGCTTACCGTCAGCTAGTTATTTGGTTGCGGTTTAGTAGCTTACATTATCGTTATTTGTCAGACAATTGAGTTTGCTCAACCTTTAAGTATTTGCCATCAAATGAGACATTTAACCCGTCACACCCATTCTGTTGTTAATAGAAACAAGATTCTGCTAACAGATAGCCCATTTGGCGCTAAAACGATCTGTAGCGTGCAACCGTCTATAACGTAAAGTATCTGATTGCCTTTAAGAGTGACCATTCCCTCAATCTCGGCCATATTGATTTGATCAGCAGCGCGGGACTCCGACCCAAGTTGAAAGTCTTTTAGACTGGGATGAACAATGGCAGCATATCTATGGCTATTGCAGTGCTAGTTTTGTTCCCTAACTCGGTTTTGGAGAGAAATTAGTTAGCGTTAAAGCTCTGAAAATGACTGCTGCCATTAAGGGAACTATGGCAATCAGATATGTGGTAACGCCTTGCTAAGGGGCAACTTTATGGCGAAGCCACGTTTAAAATTGTCACGCTTGAGCAACTTGTTAAGGCTTTACTCATTGCCGGGGACCTACTAGACCAAATTTTGCTTTTATTGCATACGAGATACCAGGTATGCCGAACACCAAAAGGAATAATAGCGAATTTATAATAGATGGCTGGCTTCGGCTGCCTGAGTCGACTGGGCCGCCAGTGACTTGAGAATATACATAACCAAGTGCAGCACAAAAAACAGCGGTACCGATAAGGCTACCAACGAACTGACGAATACGACCTTTAAAAATGCAAGCCATAGCAATTAACAAGAAAAAGGCACCAAAGCCGATAAAACCTAAAGGGGCACTTGATTCCGGCGCCATGAGTATCATTGCCAAGCCGAACAATCCTGAAACGAAGCCCAAGATCCATCTCGATACAGGACTTAGGCCTTCATTAAGTTTTTCTTCTGCTTCCTTGTACATAGCTCGACCTCTATGAGCCTTAACGCCGCATTAAGGTGTGAGCAACGCAATACGAAAGCCTCCGCTTACCACCTTAAACACTAAACCTAACGCGTAGTAAAAATGCTACGCGTTGTAAATCACACTTAAACAGTTTGTTATATTTTTGTGTCTATAAACTTAAAAGCTTCGTCTGCCACAGATAAACATAACGAGCACTCTTCCTCTGTCGGAACATATCCATTATGAACAATATTATTCCTAACTGTACGGAATTGATTAAGCTTTACTACTAACTCAGAAACTTCGTCACCAAACAACTCAGGCAAAGCCTTTTCAATTACATCGAAGATTTTTTTGTATTTCTTAATTTGGCGACCATGAGTTCGTAATAAATTAAGCATGTCAAATAATGCAACTTCTAACGCAATAAATGATTCAAGCACTGCTGCACTGTAATTCTCTTGCTCATTTGCCATTTCATAAGCTCGTATCAACGTAATACGCCAGCTTGGAAAATCACCAGAGTTAAGGTAATAAGCAACATGTCCCGTCACTTCATTGCGATTAATATTACCAAATTCGGCATCTGACAGATTGCGAGGTTGCATCGATGAAAAACGAGTTGCATCAGCAACCCAATCATTAAATAGTTCGTGAATTCGTTGATCTGTGATTTTTTCTAAATGCTGCTCAGTATATGGCTTGAATCCTGCGTATATAAAAGGCTTAAAGCCAGTCATATAAGCAGTTTCTTTGATGGATGTATCAAGAGTCGCGTATCTGTATACACGAATGAAATGGTTTAACGCACCAATTGCTTTTAACTCGGTTTCATAACACAGCTGATTTGATTCTAACGCAATTCGAACATGGGTAACCGTGCTAGAGTTGCTAAGTTGAGTATGTCCTTTACCATCAGTATCCATCATAAGACTTACATCAAGGAAACCATCCTGATTTTCTACGTAATTACATATTTGATTGTCAGCTGCATATCTTGGAGCATCAAACGCATATTTAAAACCCTTGGAATTTTCGGCAGGAACTCGGACTATTTTGTCATTTACTGAAAGTGTATTGACAGCGTTTAAGTGTGGGCTAACACTGATGCAAAATCTGTCTCCTTGAAAATCAAAAAAAGCTTCTCCCGGCAAAATTCGAATATTGCCTGGGTAAATAAACTGAAATAAAGCACAACCTTTCATCAAAACCTCCGGAAAATATAACAGTATATTAGGCTGAATTCCGAATAAGAACGCTCTTAATAAGAACAGGTCGCCAATACTTTAATCACTCAAGACTAACAGTAAACTAGATTATTAACAATGAGTTATAGTATAGAAAGAACTGATTCCTTGTTTCTTTATCTGAGTGAAACAAAGAAGCTCCTACATTGCATAAAGTGCAATATTCACACAGAAAGAACAATCACTAGGCTCCGGCCTAAATGATAATTCCGAGGCAGGTTTTGAACATACATAAAGGGGGCGGAGCGAATAAGCGATAGATATGAATAGTGAACTAGCCTTATAGCCATTACTCCTAATCAGCAGAATTATGCTTGGCTAACCGAGTGCAGATACGGCTGCGGGCTTCGGTTTCAGGGATGAAACCGCAGAGCGTATAGGGACATATTCACAGCGTCTCGCAGCAGTATCTGCACATGCGCCCGCTGCAGGCGATTAATAACTACATAGCTAGAAGTTCAAACGGGTTAACCCATGGCAATGATACACAGGAAATGTAACCAGCCTTCATTTTAAGGCGAAAGCTAAGCTTGTTTACGTTGCTGGACTTTCATCGCACATAAACAGGCTTTACCGCGCAGGGCGGGGCAGCTCTGACAAGGCTTGGTTTTGTATGGCTGGTACAGGTTGATTTGCGCTGAATGCTTAACGGTATAGATACTATTGTTAGCATGGCTTGGGTGACGACTATTAGCTTGGCTAACATTTATTCTCAAGCCATCGTTTGCGGGAATGAGTTTAGTGTAAATTGATAATTGACTAATTTTTGCTTCAATTCGCATAAGCTTCAATTGACGCTTAATCATTTTTAGGCGGTATTTACATAGTTTTGCAGCACGCTTTTTAAGTGAAATATCACTATCAGTCAATTGAGTGTAATAGTTAATTTTATGCTGGTATTTTGCCAGTTTGCGGCTTGATTTATGCTGCTTTTTAATTAAATCATCACTCATTTCTACGACCCAAAAACTACCTTTGATGGTGGACAGTTAACGGACTATCTAGGATTAATCCTCCGCAGATAGAACGTTCTTAATTGACGCTTAGCGCTAATGTAAAGAGTGTAATTCAATTTGACTCAAATGAAAATCATTATCGTTAAAGCGTTATTTGAAAAAAGCATATACCTCAGCCTTTTGCTGCTGTAGTCGGCGGGGATTAATTGGAGTAGGGGATGGATCAATAACAAACATGGTGACCCCAACTTGGGCAAGTTGAGAAATGAGCGCTTGGTTAAAGCGCTACATCGTTAGCTGTACTTCTTGTTTTAGCTAGAGCTGTGAATGGCGAACAAACTGCTTAGTTAATTGTACGGGTTTTTACCGGCATCAATTAAGGTGAGCAGTAGCCTTAACTCAAACTCAAGCTGGTGGTAATCACCATCCATGTGGCAGCAAAGCTGATAGAATGCTTTGTTATGATCTTTCTCTTTTAAGTGAGCTAGCTCATGCACAACCACCATGCGTAAAAGTCCTTCTGGGACTTTTTTGAGCCTAGATGAAATACGAATTTCATTCTTGGCTTTTATCTTGGCGCCTTGCTTACGCGCCACATAAGAGTGTAAGCCAAGCGCTTGGTGACTCAGCGATATCTTATCGTCAAAGATCACTTTAGACAGTGGCTGCGATTTACGTAAATACTGGTTTTTTATCTCTATGGTGTAGTCGTACAGTGCTTTGTCTGTGCGCACATCATGGATCTGTGGGTGACGCTTTAGCAAAAATTGGCCAAGTTTGTCTTGAGCAATTAAGTTTTGTACTTGATCTTGTATTTCGCTTGAGTAGCCTGCTAGGTATTTAAGTGGCTGCATCTTGTGCTCAGTCTCTTAAAGTATGGTTGATAATTAGAAATAAAAAGGGCGCTATTAGTGCGCCCATTAGTCTCTACTTATTACTTATAAACTTATTCTTCGTCAGTTTTGTAGATAGTCATGTTGTGGAAAGCGTAAGCTGCTTCAAATGCACTCTTTTGGAAACGCTTAAGCTCTAGACCTTCAAAATCTACTTGCGGAGGATTACGCTTTAGCTGCTCTTTAATGGCAACAGGTGACACAATTGATACTGGTACAGGTAATACTTGGATCAATGCTTCAAGTTTAAAGCTTGTTACGCTACCTGCGCCTTTACCTTTTTGTTCACGCTGGATGATAACAATCTCATCTACGCGATAGTCTTCAATCAGCTTACCGAATGCGAAGTGAAAATCACGCATAGTTTCGGTGCTTTCAGAGTTTGAAATCGCGAACGACTTTTGACGGCAATCGGGCACGTTATACGTTTCGCCTTCATAACTTAATAAACTGATGATGGCTTCGCCACCTTTTAACTCTACGCCACAAACTCTCATGATAAACCTTAAAAAAACAATATTAGCTGTATTGTAACGCTATTTCTCGAAACGGTCAGCGTTTTAATGCGCTTTCTAATGTATTCAAATCATTTTTTGCGATGAAGTGATTAGTCGCTATCAACTTGATTGATTTTTTTGCAAGCAAAGCGCACTAAAGCGAGGGGATACATGGCCAATAAAGACAAAAGCCGCGGTGAGGTGGCTCACGGCGGCTTTTGATATTCAGCATGTATTGGCTACAAGCTAATTGCTTAATCTTCTGGTGTGTCTTGTAGCTTAGATTTAGGTTTTCTAAGCATTGGCGCGTCACCAACATCAATACCGGTTGCAAAGCGTTTATCGCGATTTGCGGCAGCTTTTGCTGCTGACTTTTTCTTCGCGCTTGCAGCTTTCTTTTTCGCCGCAGCGGCTGGCTTGGCTTTATGTTTGCTCGGTGCTTTTGGTTTTAAGCCGTTAAACTTGCCTTTAAGACCTTCTAGCTCGCTAAAGCTAAACTTCTTATTTAAGAAAGTTTGCACTTGAGTAAAGTTAACCCAGTCTTTTGGGCCAACAAGTGAAATAGCATCACCTTTAGCACCGGCGCGGCCAGTACGGCCAATACGGTGTACGTATTCTTCAGCAAACTTTGGCATGTCAAAGTTGATCACTAAAGAAACGTTGAGTAAATCTAGACCACGAGAAGCAACGTCGGTGGTAACTAGAATTTGCTGTAGACCACGGCTAAACTCATCCATGATTTGGTTACGAGCGTTTTGCTTTAGCTCACCACTTAATGATGCGGTTTTAAAGCCTTCATCAGCCAGTTTTTTAGCTAAACGGTCAGTGTCTTGGCGAGTTGCAGTAAAGATGATGATCTGTTTTTGCTGCTCTTCTTTCAAAATACGAGTCAGTAGCGCTTCTTTATGATCTAAATGATCTGCTAAGAAGATACGCTGGGTAATATCTTTGTGCTCTAAATTGCCAGCACCAATTGCAACGTGCTCTGGGAACTTTAATAACTCGTTAGCGATATCGTTTACATCACCATGATCCAATGTTGCTGAGAACATCAGTGTTTGGCGACGTTTGTGGTCTGCTGCAGCGTTAATCATTTTTAGCTGCTCAGCAAAACCTAAATCAAGCATACGGTCTGCTTCATCTAAAATCAGTAGCTCTAGACCATTAAGGTGCAGGTGGTGCTGTTTTAGGTGGTCAGCTAAACGGCCTGGGGTTGCCACAACAAAATGTGGATCACGGGCTAAGGCCTTTGCTTGATCATTGAAGTTTTCACCACCTAAAATTTTAGTGGCTTTAAACTGAGTGTTGGCAACTAATAAACGTAGTTGGCTGTACACTTGAGTGGCAAGCTCACGGGTTGGCAATAGAATTACCACACGCGGATCGCGCTTACTCAATGCTTTACACGAAATCAGTCTTTGCATCGCCGGCAATAAAAAGGCTAATGTTTTACCTGAGCCTGTTTTAGAAGACGCCATTAAGTCTTTACCCGCTAGGGCTACAGGAATGGCTTGCTCTTGGATCTCTGTTGGGGTGTCAATGCCCATGTGCTTAAGACTTTGTAACAGACGTTGATCCAGTGCGAAATCGGTAAATTGCAAAGGTGTACTCCATAAATGATACGACCGCGTATTATAACCTACAGATTTATGATTGCGCTACGAATACCCATCAACTTTGTTCTTCAGATGCAGATAAATCTGCTAAAATACTCGGCTTTGCAATTAAAGCACTGTAATTGACATTAATCGTTAATCCTTTAATGGCATATTTATAGCGGCTTTTGCTTACCTATTTACACTAGGTGAGTGGTGCTTAGCGTTATTTTAATAGAGTTATGGGGTCATTTTAGATGTCGACAAATAAACAAGCTGTACGAATCGGATTAGCGCTCGGCAGCGGCGCGGCAAAAGGTTGGGCCCATATCGGCGTGCTTAATGGCTTGGCAAAGCTAGGTATTTATCCAGATAAAATTGCTGGTTGTTCAATTGGTGCGCTCGTTGGCGCAGCATACGCAAACGATCATCTTGAAGAGCTTGAAGATTGGGTGCGCAGTTTTAGTAGTTGGGACGTGTTAGGGTTAATGGATCTTAGCTGGGGCCGCGGTGGTTTAATTGGCGGTGAGCGAGTATTTGATGTTTTGCAAAAGCGCATCGGCGATTTGCAAATTAATGACTTAAAAAGACCCTTTGCAGCGGTCGCAACTGACCTTTATTCTGGGCAAGAGATTTGGTTTACTGAAGGTGATTTACGTCATGCGGTGCGCGCATCGTGCTCTATGCCGGGCATTTTACCGCCAGTAAAAGTGGGTAACAGATGGTTGGTTGATGGCGCTGTAGTGAATCCTGTGCCGGTATCGGTTAGCCGTGCAATGGATGTTGATTTAGTGATTGCGGTTGATTTACACGGCTTAAAGCGTGGCCGTATGCAAGTGTTACCGGTCAATATGAAAAGCGATAAGCCAACTGTTGAAGAAGCGAAAGAAGCTGAAAAGCATCAAGATAAAGGCTTTACCGATCTATTAGCCCGTGGCCGTGATTATATTTCTGGCTTAACAGATAAGTTCTCTCTTGGTGGCAAAGCCCATACGGCGCAAAACCCTAATCCAGGAATGCTCGCTGTAATGTCACAATCGATGGATATTTTAGAGCAGCGCCATAAGCGTGCGCGCTTAATGGGCGACCCGCCAGATATCTGCATTGTGCCGGATTTAGGTGATATCGGTACCATGGAGTTTCACCGTGCAGAAGAGGCGATTGCCGCCGGTGAAGCTGCAGTTGAAAAAGTAGCGCATTTGATTGAGGCTGCATTAGCGCAGCACTCGACCGAGCTTGTAACGACAAAGAGTTAATTGCTCGCATAACCCTTGCACACAAAAAAGGCGCTTAATTGCGCCTTTTATATGCTTAAAGCTTTTAGCTTATTCCGGCTAATTAGCTCAGGAAGTTAAGCGATCTTAACTATCATTTTGCCTTTGTTTTTACCTTCAAATAAGCCGATAAACGCATCTGCTGCATTGTCTAAACCTTCATAGATAGTTTGCTCAGCTTGTACTTTGCCGCTAGCGAGCCATTGTCCCATTTGCGCTGCAAACTCGCCGTAATGATCCCAATGCTCAAATACAATAAAGCCTTCAATTTTTAGCTTTTTAATAATGATCTGCGCAAGGTTACTCGGCCCTGGTGTTGGTGTAGTGTCATTGTACTGTGCAATCATGCCGCACACTGCAATTCGGCCATGATCTTTCATATGGTTTAACGCTGCAGTTAGATGCTCTCCGCCCACGTTTTCAAAATAAACATCTATGCCTTCTGGCGCCGCTTGACCAAGCGCGGTGCTTAAGTCGCCACAGGTTTTGTAGTTAATAACAGCGTCTATGCCAAGATTAGTAAGGTATGCGGCTTTCTCGTCGCTGCCAACGGATGCAACAACACGTGCGCCCATCAGTTTACCAATTTGCGCCACAACACTGCCTACAGCGCCAGATGCTGCTGATACGAACAAGGTTTCACCTGCTTTTAACTCCGCAATACGATTAAGGCCTGTCCAGGCTGTCATGCCTGGCATACCTAATACGCCTAAAAAGTGCGATGGGCACAGTGGCGTTTCTGGTAAGCGGGTGATCTCTGTGCCATCACTGACAAAGTGGCTGCGCCAACCCAGCATGCTGCTTACTTTGCTGCCAACCGGAAAGTCAGGGTTAAGAGACTCAATAACTTCACCAATTGCGCCGCCTTCTAACGTGTTACCGATCTCAAATGGCGCAATGTAACTTTTTCTGTCAATCATCCGCCCACGCATATAAGGGTCGACAGACATCCACTGGTTTTTTACCAGAAACTCGCCGGTTTTTATCGCTGCTAGAGTTTGTTCTGCTTGGCTAAAGTTGTCGCTTGTTGGCAGGCCTTCAGGGCGAGATTTAAGCTGAATCACTTGAGATTTCATATCACTCCTTAATTTGTTTTGTGCGCAAAGTAATTGTCAGCATCATAAGTAAAGCTTAGTTATATTGCAAATGCTTTGCGCGCAAACTACTTGTTTGCAAATAGCTCGCTCACAAACAGCTGGCACTTGGCTAGTGTTAGCTATTGATGTGGGGTAATATTGGCTTTATCTCGCCTAAATTTAAGTTATTCGTTGTGACAGACCCGCTACAAAATACTCAGGAAAATGCCACTCTTTCAGACAATGTCTGCTTTGCGCTTTATACCGCTGCCAATGCTTTGATGCGCGCGTATCGTCCATTATTAGAGCGCTATGAATTAACTTACCCGCAATACTTGGTGATGCAAGCGCTATGGCTACAAGACAGAATTAGCCTTACTCAAGTATCACTTTCTACTCGCCTTGATATGGGCACTCTGACGCCAATTGTTAAACGGCTTGAAGCTAAAGGTTTTTTACAACGCCTTGCGGATACAACTGATGAGCGTAAAAAAGTTATCGCGCTAACAGACTCTGGTAAACAGTTAAAGGTTGAAGCTTTAGCGCTTAAGCAAACCTTGCTTGATAAAGTGGCGATGAGCAATGACGATGTTGAGCAGCTTAGGCAGCTTTGCTTGACGCTGACCCAAGAGCTAACGTAAAGGCTAAACAAACAGCGACTCAACAGCTGGCATAAACAGCTGGCATAAACAGCTGGCATAAACAGCTGCCGCCATTGCAACTTAGAGGATTATTGCTATATCGCTGCAAAAACAAGCAACCAATCTTTTCGTCGTTAAATCGGCACGTTAAATGCTTTATTCGGGGTAATCCTATTTTACGCCGGCATTTTGACGATGAATCCATTGAGCAGTATTAACACTCCTATTAATAACAATGCGCTATCTGACGCCTACGGCGTTAATAGTGGTCAGTCAAATGTCGGTGGGGCAGGCGCTATTGCTAACTTGCCTGCCAAAACGCCAGATACAGTCAATAATGAGTTAACCAAAAGCGATAATACTCTAGTGTTGTCTGGCCGCGCCGAACGTGCACAAAAAATCGAAGCCATGGCGAATGATTTTTTTAAAGGCGGTAACTTCACCTCGGCCCAATTACCACAGCTTATTCAACGCTTGTATCAAGACGGTATTTTGTCGGAAGGCCAGCTCAATCGTTTATCTCAAAGTGGTTTTGATATTCCGCCTGCTAGCGAGCAATCACTGGCAAACTTTATTGATGAGCAGCGTAAAGGATTAAGCGATAGTGATGAAGATAAAAAGCTTTCAGAAATGCTTGATGATGCAAAATGGGTGATGGGGGCGATGGATGTGTCGCAATCGCCACTTGTTGCGCAAAAGGCTAATCGTGTTTCAAGCCAGATAACCGATTTGTTGCAATCTGACAGACCATTAACTGATGAGCAAAGAAACCAATATCAAGGGATCAAGTCGCTCATGCAGTTAACCGCGATGACCGGAGAGCATCAACAAGATCATGGGCAACTCAATAGTTATTTGGCGTTAGCAAAACGTCATTAAAGCCAATAGTGTTTTACGCCAAATGGCACTTTGTATAGCGGTAATACTTAGTTAAAACTGCTCTAGCAAGCTAGGCTTTTAGTGCGTATTGCTGCACCTTTATTAAACCTGCCAAAGAGTTGCAGTTGCCTGAGGGCAACTGCAGATATTTTCACTGATTTTTATCCACAATTTATACCTTTATTATCCTGTTACTAGCCCGCCAAACGCTCCGCGTCAAGGTCATAATTTGAGATAAGCGGGTTTATTTGCAGAACTGTTTTCTTATTGTCTTCCTCTTTTGAAATAATGATCTGGATCAAAGTAATGAACCCTGTTTTATAGCTTAATGCGCCACATATTGTGATGTATTGAAAAAGTGGCACTATATATAGTGTTGCTTAGTAACGAGAGCTGAAGAGGATTTATACAATGCCAGTGGTTATTAAACGGGATGGTTACCGTACGCCTTTTGACGAAACAAGGATTAAAGATGCCGTGATAGCAGCTGCTAACTCGGCAGGCATTGAATGCGTTGAGTACGCACAGCAAGTGGCAGAAAAAGTAAAACAAAGTGTCGCAGAATTGGATGAAGTTAAGATCCATGACTTACAAGATACTGTTGAAAACTTACTGATGGAAGGTCCATATAAATCGCTTGCGCGTATGTATATTGAGTACCGTCATGATCGCGATACTCATCGTGAAGTGAGCAGTCGTTTAAATAAAGAGATCCGTGGCTTGGTTGAACAAAGCAACGCGGCTTTATTAAATGAAAACGCCAATAAAGACTCTAAAGTTATTCCTACTCAACGTGACTTGTTAGCCGGTATTGTGGCTAAGCATTATGCTAAGTGCCATATTCTGCCAAAAGATGTTGTTGCAGCTCATGAGTCGGGTGAAATTCACTACCATGATCTAGATTACGCACCATTTTTCCCAATGTTTAACTGCATGCTTATCGATTTAAGTGGCATGTTAACGCACGGCTTTAAAATGGGTAACGCTGAAATTGAAACGCCTAAGTCAATTTCAACAGCTACTGCGGTTACTGCACAAATTATTGCCCAAGTGGCTAGCCATATTTATGGCGGCACCACAATTAACCGTATCGACGAAGTACTAGCGCCGTTTGTTGCTAAGAGCTACGACAAGCATTACCAAATCGCTTTAAACTGGGGCATTACAGATGCCAAAGCCTTTGCGACAGCGCAGACTGAAAAAGAGTGTCACGATGCATTCCAGTCACTAGAGTATGAAGTAAATACGCTGCACACTGCTAACGGTCAAACGCCATTTGTGACCTTTGGTTTTGGTTTAGGTACATCGTGGGAATCACGTCTAATCCAACAGTCGATGATGAAAGTACGTATTGCAGGTCTTGGTAAAAATCGTAAAACAGCGGTATTCCCTAAGCTGGTATTTGCTATTCGTGACGGTGTTAACCACAAGGCAGGCGATTGCAACTACGACATTAAGCAATTAGCGCTTAAGTGTGCTTCAACCCGTATGTACCCAGACATCCTGAACTACGAGCAAGTTGAGCGCGTAACAGGTTCATTTAAGACGCCTATGGGTTGTCGTAGCTTCTTAGGTACTTACGAGCAAGATGGTGAGTTAGTACATGAAGGCCGTAACAACTTAGGTGTTGTAAGCTTGAACTTGCCACGTATTGCGCTTGAAGCAAATGGCGATGAAGCTGAGTTCTACCGCATTCTTGATGCGCGCCTCGTGATGGCTCGTAAAGCATTGGATACGCGTATTTCTCGTCTTGAAGGTGTTAAAGCTCGCGTTGCGCCAATCCTTTATATGGAAGGTGCATGTGGTGTGCGTTTACGTGCTGATGATGATGTGTCTGAGATCTTTAAAAATGGTCGCGCGTCAATTTCACTGGGCTACATTGGTCTGCACGAAACCATTAATGCACTTTATGGTACTGAAGAGCATGTTTACGACAGCGAAATGTTACGTGAAAAAGCCATTGCTGTTATTAAGTACATGAAGCAAGCTACTGACAGCTGGAAAGCTGAATCAGGTTATGCGTTTAGCTTATATAGCACGCCAAGTGAAAACCTATGTAGCCGTTTCTGCGCATTAGACACTAAAGTATTTGGTGTAGTTGAAGGCGTAACTGCAAAAGGTTACTACACCAACAGCTTTCACTTAGATGTTGAAAAGCAGGTTAACCCGTATGACAAAATCGACTTTGAACAACCATACCCAGAGTTAGCGAATGGCGGCTTTATTTGTTACGGCGAATTCCCGAACATGCAAAATAACGTGGAAGCGTTAGAAAACGTATGGGATTACAGTTACAGCCGCGTACCATATTACGGTACTAACACGCCAATTGATGAGTGTTATGACTGTGGCTATACCGGCGAATTTAGCTGTACCAGCAAAGGTTTTACTTGCCCTAAATGTGGCAACCATGAGCCAAGCCGTGTATCAGTAACCCGTCGTGTATGTGGTTACTTAGGCAGCCCAGACGCGAGACCGTTTAACTACGGTAAGCAAGAAGAAGTGAAGCGCCGAGTTAAGCATTTATAGTCTAGTTGGACTAAATGTGAGTCTCATTAGCTAATGCTTCTAAAGGTGTTAGTTGAACTAAAGGTGCTGTTATCAGCACCTTTTTGTCTTTTTGGCTAAAGCGAGTTTATTATGAATTATCATCAATATTATCAAACCGATGTGATTAATGGCCCTGGTACCCGAGCAACACTTTTTGTGTCGGGCTGTGAACATCAATGCCGTGGTTGTTATAACCAGTCAACTTGGAATGCATGCTCTGGCCATGAGTTTGACGAGCAGATGCAGCAGCGAATTATTGATGATTTAAATGATGATCGTATTAAGCGTCGTGGCTTGTCACTTTCTGGTGGCGACCCGTTATTTCCTGCTAATCTCATGGCGATTTTAGCTTTGGTTAAGCGAGTGAATGCGGAATGTCCGGGCAAAGATATCTGGCTTTGGACTGGCTACACTTTAGCGAGTTTAAGCCCGGAGCAGCAACAGGTTGTTGACCTAGTCAATGTGGTAGTTGACGGGAAATTTGAGCAGGCATTAGCTGATCCAAGTTTAGTGTTTAAAGGCAGTAGCAACCAGCAGATCCACTACTTGAGATAAGCTGGAAACCCAAGCACTTTATACTGTATGAAAGTGTTTCGTTATAAACCTAGGTAAAATTGGCTTAGATGCTGTTATAATGTGGCAATATATAGAAAAGCGGCGTCAGTTATCTGGTGCTGTTTTTGTTTCTAAACGTGTTATTTAGATTTGAATTTAAGGTTTGTAAATGAATTTAAAGCAGGAGCTGCAAACGCTCAACGATAAGTTAGACAAATTTCGTCGTAAGCTAGCAGCAGCTGAAAAACGCAGCGATCCAACCGTTGTGATCCAATTTAAGCAAGAGATTGCAGCGATCACCAAGCGAATTGGCAGCGTTAAAGCGCAACAAACACGCGAACTAAGCAAGCAAGGCGGCACAGTTGCTGGCCTTAAGTTTAACCGTGTGTTGACCAAAGCAGAGCAAGCTGACATGGGCAAGTTGAAAAAGTCAGTTAAAGGTTTGGTTGTTGTGCACCCAATGACGGCGCTAGGCCGTGAAATGGGTATTAAGCAAGTCACAGGTTTTGCTCCAAAAGAGTTTTAAGGCTGTTTAGTTATCGATTTAGTGAGCCGCTTCAAGGTTATCACTAGATAGTAGGCTTATGCTGGCTCGATGATAGGTTGAGGGGACATCATCTTTAATGGTGCACTTAACCGGTTAAAGTCATAGAGCTAGCAAGAGTTTCGTCTCAAGCATTTATTTTCTTTATCAGGATGTTTGCAGTCTCAAGGAATGAGAGTTGTCGTTAAGGTTTTTTCATGTCGATTAAATACATCGCGTCTTCAAAATTACCAACCCCTTGGGGTGTTTTCGAAATGCATGGTTTTGAAGATAGTGAGACGGGTAAAGAGCACGTTGCACTTACCTTTGGTACGTTTTCTCCGGGCGCAGCAGTTTTAGGGCGTATTCACTCAGAATGTCTTACTGGCGATGCACTGTTTAGCTTGCGTTGCGATTGCGGTTTTCAGCTGCAAACGGCGATGCAAAATATTGCTGAAGAAGGTCAGGGTTTTATTCTTTACTTACGCCAAGAAGGCCGCGGAATTGGCTTGCTTAATAAAATTCGTGCCTATGAATTGCAAGATCAAGGTGCCAATACTGTTGAAGCAAACGAGCGTTTAGGCTTTGAAGCGGATATGCGTAAGTACGACATGATCATTCCAATGATGCAAAAAATTGGGATCGATAAAGTACGATTAATGACTAACAATCCACGTAAAGTTAAAGCGATGCAAAGCTTTGGCCTGGAAGTGGTTGAGCGCGTACCGCTGCAAGTTGGTAAAAATCGTTATAACGAAAACTACCTAAAGACTAAATCGACACAATTGGGTCATATGATGTCTGAACATCACTTTACTGAAACCGAACAGGACGACAGTAAAGAGTAACCCATGATGGGTAAAAGCGTGAATTTTCTTGGCTTTTATCCAGTTATACCGCTATATTCGGGCTATCACTCAGTACTTTATTACCTTTAATTTAGTCTATGGCCCGATTGCGTTACCTTGCTCCTTCTGCGTTAGTTTGTGCATTTCCAGTAGCCGCTGAAACGGACTATACCCATTACGCGTTTGCCAATTACCTGGGTAGCGGTATCTATCGAACCTCAGGCCAAGATGCAACCGTCGCCAATATCCCCATTAGTTTTGATCTGCAGCGCAGTGATACTGAATCATTAGTGTTAAAAACGCCTATTTCCTTAGGTTTCTTTAATTTCAAATGGAGCGACTTGCCAGACGGCGAGCTTCCTTCAAGCGTGGGAACATTAACGGTCACTCCGGGCATTGAATATCGAGTCAAAACTTCCGATACCCACGAGTTTCAAACCTACGCTGATTTAGGCTTTGGCACTAACTTTACCAATGGTAATGATGTACTTATCTATTCTGCGGGTATGTCGAGCTTACTTGATTTCGAGTTGGGCGATACTTCACCGGTTTGGGTTAATCGAGTATTTTTTGCCGGTTATACCACCTTGCATGACAACAGCAGTGAGACCTATTCTGCAGTGCAGTCTGGTGTCGATATCGGTACTAACTACTTCGTTCAGGTCAAAGGCGTTGAGATTGAACCACGTTTTTTTGCTGCCGGTTATTGGTATTTTGATAAGCTGAGTTTTGCTACACCATTTGAAGATGATGTATTAGTGGCAAATAGCTATGAGGTTGGTGTTACTTTAGCGTTTTCAAAGCCAGTGGGCTGGGATTTATTTAGTATTGACCGTTTTGGTTTCAGTTACCGAGCTGGAGATGGTGTCGAAGTGTGGCGCTTGATATTTGAGTTTCCAATTTAATTCAATTGCCCAAATGTTGTTGAAGATAAAATACGCATTGCTAGTAAACCAATGCGTATTTTGCTTTAGTGCTTAAATTACTTGCCCCAGATCTTGGCATTAATTTCTGGTAGTGGCTGTTTAGACTTTTGCGGCTTAGGCGCTTTGTCTTTATATTCGCCGTCGTAGGCTTTTGGTGCTGGTAGCGGTAAGTTATTCATCTTCAGGTAAAGATACTCAACCTTGTCACGTGCCCATTGAGTTTTACGTAAAAACTTTAAGCTAGACTTAATACTTGGGTCGTGATTAAAGCAGCGGATATCAATGCGGCTACCGAGCTCTTCCCAACCATAATGGTCGACGAGATCAGTTAATAGATCTTCGAGCTTAATTCCGTGCAGTGGGTTGTTTGCTTGAGTCATAGTGTTGTTGCAATCATCTTGTTGGTACTTGCCTGAATGGTGTAATTATATCAGCTTATTTGTGGCAGATCTTTATAGATTGAATAGAGCTGCTATTGGCATAAATCAATCTATACTATTTAAGTTATCATCCTAAATAAAAAGAGAGCCTATTAGGCTCTCTTTAATCGTTTTGTTATTACGAGTTTATTGGAAACTTAATTCCCATGAGTTAATGCTACCAGTGTCACGGCGCGCACTATCAACGGCTTTCAGTTTCCAGTTACCAGCAGAGTCGACGCCAGACATATCAACAGTGTATGTTTTGATTATGTCATTGCTGCTGCCACCAGAGTTGTCGTGCAATATTGCTATTTGACCTGATGGGCTATGTAATTCAACTTGCAGATCGCCAATATAGGTATGACTGATGTTTACTTTTACAGTAACCGTTCCTGAATCACCTGAGCGAGTGGCTGTAATCACACTTTCAACACCGACACTGCTATTATCTGGGATATTGTAGCTGTTGGTATTGCTATAAGTTGCAGGGCCTCCGGTATCGCCTCCACCTGAAGATTCATTGTAACTTGCCACTAAATTAACCCCGTTAAAGGCGCTGTAACCTTGCACCATCACGTAGTAAGTGCCTGATTGCGCTGTAGTTATTGGGCAAGACTCGAGGTTACCGTTTTTCCAAGGTCGGCAGTCGTAATCACTTGTGGTGGGTGAAGCGCCGTATTGCACATAGAGATCAGCATCGCCATTACCACCACTCATGTTAAAGCTTAGTTCGCTGGCGCCAGCAGGAACATCAAGTGAGTAATAAAGTTCATCACCTTTAGCGCCCGCTAAATTAACTTTAGCGACGCCATTTGTTAGCACATTATCTCCAGGACCTGTACCTGGATCGGTTGGGCCATCGCATGAGGCATCTAAATAGGCTTTTGCTGCAGCAGCATTCACTAGACCATAACCTGTTTTATTATCGCGCCCAGCAGCATCCAAATCTTCAGCTGTGGTTTTTAGTGCTTGTCGAATTTGCTCAGAGTTACATTGGGTATGATGGCTCCAAACTAACGTCGCAACTCCAGATACATGTGGAGTTGCCATTGAAGTACCGTTGTAATATTCATAGTCTTCATTATCTGTATTAGATACAGTAACATTACTACCTAATTGATTTTTTAGTGCTAAACCCGTAGCGCGATCGACTGAAACTGACACGATTGGGGCTTCGTTATTACTGTCGACTAAAAAAGGATTTTGCAGACCAGGTAGTGCACTATTACTGTAAACGATAGTGGCTTGTGCGCCAGCGTTAGCACAGGCTTTTACTGCGTCGATTTCAGGATAGCTTGCTCCTTGATTTCCTACACGCTCAACTAAACAAACTTTATTGCTCATGTTGCCGCAATTAAAACTGCTGCCATTGATAGTACATTCTGCTAGCGTACCACTGGCGCTGCCGATAAATGGTGAGCTTACGTGGCTGGTACCTGATTTTACATAACGATTGTGGGGTACTATGCCATTATCAAAGTAAGACTGACCCGCAATAGTGATATCTGCAAGGCGTCCTTCGCCGCGTGTAACAGTTGAAAGAATTGCTTCACCTGGGCCAGAAATTTCAACTTGATCAGTGTATTGTGAAAACGCTGCGTGATCTTTATTGCTATCAACAGCTGCCACTGACATCACCGAATCATAAGATGCTGGATAGCTATGAGTGCTGTTACCGTCGTTACCTGCTGCGGCAATCAGCAGTACGCCATTATCTTGGTGCGCGGCGAGCGCATTTCTTTCGCTGTTGCTTGAGCTTGCTCCGCCTAAACTCATTGTTACTACATTGGCGCCATTATTAACGCAAGTATCTACTGCAGAGATCAGAGATGATGAGTAACCCCAGCCCGATGCATTAAATACCTTAATCACGTGAATATTGGCATTTTGATTAGGCATAACACCGACTACGCCCTCATTATTTGCTATCGCCGCAATTGTACCTGCTACGTGGGTGCCGTGAGCATTTCCTGCTCCTGGATCAAACCAGTTACCTGTCCCTGAATTATTGCTACCGGTAACATTGTTAGCGTTAAGATCGTTATGAGCTCTGTCATAGCCTGAGTCAATAATACAAATAGTACGGTTACCTGTAAGATTATCGCTAATGCTGGTTGCTCCTACGTAGGTTTGCCCCCAAGGAGTCGTTTCTGCCAATAATCGGCGTGGCACATCTTCTTCTACATAATCTACATCGGCGCGAAATCTAAGTTGTTGTATGTTGGTGTCATCTAATTTTACTGAGTAACTATTACTGCGACCAATACGTTTCATTTCTTTCGCTGCAACACTGTTAAGAGCACGAAAGTGTGAGAACACTTCATTGGTTCTTGGTTCATATTGCGCATTTTGGATCCCATTAATAGATTGGGTAAACCCCACGCTAGGGTTAGCATTTTTAAATTTGACGATATAACGCTTAGGTAAAGGGTTTTCTTGAGTGAGCTGTTGCGAATTACCTTGAAGCTTAAGATCCAAAGAGGGGGTCGCATTTATGCTTGTAGAGATAGCAAGTGCGAGTACCGATAGCGATAGTGCTGCCTGTTTGACATTTCTTTTAGTCATTACTGTCTTCCATGTTTTTAGGTTATTTATTTGTTTTTAGTATTTTTTGTAGAGCAAAATCTTGAAAAAATGCTCTTGGGATAAAGAATGTATCCATGGAAATGCTAATTGTAAATAAAATGTTAACTCGATGATGAGGAAGGAATAAATAGAAAGTTCTAAGCAGAATAAAACCCACTAATGATTAATTATGCTAAATAGGCGTCTTATTTTAGCTTTTTAGTCGGTTTTGTTGGGTTAGTATTGTCAGTGGTTATTTTTCTATTTATGAATTGCTGTATTTGTATAAAGTAGTCAAAAAGTTTTATTTAGATGTGGCTAATATTAAGTGTATGAAATCATAGTTTAAATAGATAATGTAACTTTCGTTATATGTTATTGCTATTTAGAATAAAAATAGTGGGTGAACTCGCTAAGTTAACTGTTTTTTATAAAATTAAGTATTTTAATGTCTTTTATATAAAAAAAGCTGCGTAAGCAGCTTTTTATGGCGTAAATTAAATAAAGTGGTTATTAGCGCTTTTCCATCATCAAGGTTTGGTAGCCTCCACCGTTGTAAACATTAGTAAAACCTGCATTTTCTAACATTTTGTCAGCGATACCACTGCGATTACCGCTACGGCAGTAAACCACGACTGAGCGGTCTTTTGCGATTTCTTGTTGTGCAAAGGCTTGATTAATCTGTTGGTAAGGAATGTTGATAGCGTCTGGTAGATGGCCTTGAGCGAACTCTTCTGCTGTGCGCACATCAATAACTAATGCGCCGGAGTCAATTTTTTGCCAAGCGACTTTTGCATCAAGCTCTGCAGCTGATACTACAGAACTATATACTGTAAGTAGCAAGCTTAACCCTAATAAGAAAGCCATCACTTTTGGCTGTGAAAATTGTAATCTAAACGCGTTACTCATCAAAATACCTTATTGTTGTTATTGATCAATGTTCGGCTGTTGCTAATTGGGCTTCAGATTGAAAGCCAATTTTGCATAAAATAATCGCCGCGGGACAAAATTGAGTATAGGCGCTTTGTAATAAATTTGCCCCTATAAAAACTGTGAACCAGATAAAATTATCGTTAATCCATATAGTTAAAGCTACTGATAGTAATACCATTAATCCGGCAAAAGCTATGGTTGCGCGTTCGACTGACATAGTGCTTCCTTATTTTTGATTTTGATTGAGGGATTAGTTTTGTACGTTAGCTTGGCTCTATAGCGAGCCAAGCTGTTTTAAATTACGGGTAGCGCTTTTTCATCACGGCGTAATACAGTACTGGGATCACCACTAAAGTGAGTAGGGTGGAGATCAGAATGCCGAAAATAAGGCTAATGGCGAGTCCATTAAAAATCGGATCATCGATAATAAATAGCGCACCTATCATAGCCGCGAGAGCTGTGAGCATGATGGGTTTTGCCCGCACCGCGCCGGAATGAATCACAGCTTGCTGAAACGCAACGCCTGCCGCGGTTTGTTGATGAATAAAGTCCACCAACAATATTGAGTTGCGCACTATTATCCCGGCGAGTGCAATCATGCCTATCATGGAAGTGGCAGTAAATTGTGCTCCCAAGAGCGCATGGCCAGGCATAACACCGATAATGGTCAGTGGGATAGGCGCCATGATGATGAGCGGTACCAGATAGGACTTAAATTGTGCAACCACTAGTAGGTAAATGGCTATCATACCGACAGCATAAGCTATGCCCATGTCTCTAAAGGTTTCATAGGTGATTTTCCATTCGCCGTCCCAAAGCACCGCGACGCTGTCTATACCGCTGGGTTGCTCAATGTAATGTTGCTTGAACGCAAAGCCTGCGTGGTCATTCGACTGGTTTTGCTTGTTGATTTGCCCCACCATATCGAACATGCCATACAGTGGACTGTCGAGTGGTCCTGCCATATCTGCAACCACCATGATCATAGGGATCATATTTTTATGAATGATCGGCGCATCAATATGGCCTTTGTTGATCCTGACCAGCTCAGATACGGCAATGGTTTTACCGTTACTGCCGCGTAAAGTAAGGTTTAACACTTGGTCTAAGTCCACTTTGGCACCTTCTTGTAATTGAAGGTTTATCGGGACTGGGTATTTTTGATTACTCTTATGCAGGTAGCTGACATTTTTGCCACCAACAGAGGTCGCGATTAAATCGACCACTTGCTGATAGGGCACGCCTAACAAGCTGGCCTTACTTCTGTCGATGATGACCTGCCACTTTTGCGCTGCAGCAGGTAAGTAGATGTCAATATCGACGACATCTTGAGTTTGCTTGAATATGCCAAGTAATTGCTCCGCGGCTTGCTCGCGAATCGCTTCGCTAGGACCATAGACCTCTGCAAGAATAGGTGACCATACAGGCGGGCCAGGAGGCACTTCAACGACCTTTATATTGGCATTGTATTTTGCACCAATGGTTTGCAGCGGAGCTCTAACTGATAGCGCAATACTATGACTGTCACGGTCACGATGTTTTTTATCAACTAAGTTAACTTGAATATCGCCCAGCTCTTGGGTTTGACGTAAGAAATAGTGGCGTACTAAACCATTAAAGTTAATGGGTGCACTGGTACCGGCGTAAAGCTGATAGTTTGCAACTTCCTCAACTTGATTAAGATAGCGGCCAAGTTCTTTCAGCGCCTTTTGAGTTTGTTCCACTGGGGTGCCTTCAGGTAGGTCGACCATGATTTGAAACTCTGATTTATTATCAAAAGGCAGCATTTTAAGTACCACGAGTTTTGCCATAGGCAAAGCAACGGCGCCTGCAATTAAAATGAAAATCGCAGCCGCTAAACCAAAACGTGCTTTGCGGGCATGTAGCCCCTTTACGAATGGTCCAATTAAGTGATTAAACAATCTAAACATCACCCCTTGATTATCATCAGCGGCATGACTTGTTGTATTTTCACTAGGTGGTTTACGCAATAACTTACGGCTAAGCCAAGGGGTTACCATAAAAGCAACCGCCAGCGAAATCAGCATTCCCATACTGGCGTTGATTGGAATTGGGCTCATATACGGACCCATTAGCCCAGATACAAAAGCCATAGGCAGCAGGGCGGCAATCACGGTAAAGGTTGCCAAAATTGTCGGGCCGCCAACTTCATCCACAGCTATTGGGATCAACTCAGTAAATGAGCGTTTGCCCATTGCCATATGGCGGTGAATATTTTCAACTACCACAATGGCATCGTCGACGAGAATACCTATCGAAAAAATCAGTGCGAATAGGGAAATACGATTTAAGGTAAAGCCCCACGCCCAAGAGGCAAACAAAGTGAGTGCCAAAGTAATGATAATGGCAATGCCAACGACTGCAGACTCTCTAAGTCCCATGGTAATTAGCACTAACAATACTACTGCTGCGGTGGCAAACATTAGTTTTAAGATCAGCGTATTGGCTTTTTCACCAGCGGTTTCGCCGTAGTTACGCGACACACTGACTTCAACCCCCTTTGGGAGCAATACGTTTTGCACTGTCTCGATGCGCTGCATAATATTATTGGCGACATCAACGGCGTTTTCACCGGGTTGTTTGCCAATAGCTAAGGTGACAGCTGGGTAGATATCTTGTTTATCACCATGCCAAGCACTTTGGGTTGGCAGCGCTGCTTTAAGAGTGATGTCTGCAAAATCAGCTAGATATACCGGTGCTGAATGACCTTGGCTGTCTTGCTTCACTGCAACCACAAGTTGTTTAACGTCTTCAATATTTTGCAGGAATTGCCCGGCTTGGACTTTTATTTCTTGGTTACCTTGAACCAATGAGCTTGGCATTGAAATGTGATTATTGCTGAGTAAGCTTTGGCTCATTTCATCGAACGATACGCCGTAGTAATTCATTTTTACTGGATCGATTCTGACGTTAAGACTTAGCTGATGATCGCCAAACGAACTGATCTCTCTGGTACCGGGGATCCGTTTTATCTCAGTTTCTAATCCATTCGCGACTTGAGTGAGCATTTCTGCTGACACTGATGAGTCTTTTGACCATAAGGTTAGGCTAACAATTGGTACATCATCTATGCCGCGTGGCTTAATCTGCGGTTCGCCCACCCCCGCTGCAAGGGGCAACTTGTATTGGTTTGAGTAAAGCTGGTTATAGAGTTTTACAATGGCATCATTACGTGAAATCCCTACGTCGAAGGCCACAATAAACAGCGCACCATCAGGTTGAGAGAAAGAATATAGGGTATCGATACCTTTGAGTTCTGAAATGATTTGTTCGGTCGGCAAGGTCACTAAGCTTTCAACCTCGCGTGGTGTGGCACCGGGAAAGGGCACAAACACATCGGCAAACGTCACATCGATTTGCGGCTCTTCCTCTTTAGGCGTGACCACCACGGCAAACAGTCCGAATAATAAACCTAAAATCGCTAATAACGGCGTGATGGCACTGGACTGAAAGGCACGTGCAATACGGCCTGAAATTCCTAAATCCTGTTGAGTTGGCATAACGACTATCCTAGTTTGAACTTACTAATTTCAATGCTGTATAGGTACAAGCATCTGCGGTAAATATTGATTCGCTTTGCTTGTTTCTGAATAAGAGTTGGCGCTAAGTAAAATTTAAAATAATCAGCGGCAAGCTATTGGTTAGCAATTTGTGTATTTACTGCATGGCTTGAGCGTGAACGATGACTAGTTATTTTTGTCGAGCGTTTGCAGGGCTTGATAGGCTTCTTTAGCCACAACATCACCGCTTGAAAGCCCTGCTAAGATCTCGACGTTACCGCTGTTACTTTGTCCCGTTCTCACTTGAGTGAGTACCCAACTGTTATTTTGCAAGATATAAACAGCGCTCAACTCATTCATGGTGAGCAGTGATGACTCAGGTAAGAATATGGCTGGGCGGCTAGTAGCTAAAAACTGTGCTTTGACTAAGCTACCAGGAATGACGCTCGTCAGGTTTTCAGGTAGGTTAATCCGTACTTTATAGCTATGAGTATTCGAGTCGACAAAGCTAAACAATGTGAGCTGCTGACTTTCTACTTGCTCGCCATTGGGCAGTAGCAGCGTAATTTGGGGCTGAGATTTTAATGCATCAATATAACGCTGTGGTACATGGGCAACTGCGCGCATCTGGTTTAGCGAGTAACCGGAATATAAGGCTTGCCCTGGGCTAACCGTTTCGCCTTCTTCAACGTGCCTTTGGCTCACAATGCCTGAAAATGGGGCGGTGACAACCGTGTATTTTACCGACTCTGTCGCCTGAGTGATTCTGGCATTTGCAGCGCTAAGTTGTTGCTCCGCCGATTTAGCATTGGCTTCAGCTTCGTCCATTGCTCCTTGAGAAATGGCGCCTTGAGGAAACAATGTTTGATAGCGAGTTAATTGACGCTGCGCTTCAATGTTTATTGCTTGTGCCTTTGCACGTTCGGCATTGGCTGTAGCAAGCGCTGCACCTTGTTCTACACTGGTGATCTCTAATAGTGGCGCACCATTTACTACTACATCGTTAATGTCATAATTCAGTTTTAATATTCGCCCCGATGTTTGCGCTGACACGGTTGCAGCTTTTACAGGTTCAACATAGGCATCAAGAGATACAATATTTGCTGACGGGGTTAATTCAACCTTTATTGTCTGCATTGCCTCAGCTGATTGCGCTGTGGTACTGACGGAAATTAATGCGCTTATCAGTAGCGCTGGGATTATCTTCGAGTTGTGTAGGGCGTTTTTCATTGTAATTTATACCAAAAACTCATTCATGCAATAATTCTAATGGATGTATTTTTTATATGCAATAAATATTCATTAGAAAAATACGATGAATTGGTTGTAGATAATTTAATACCGAATGTTGGTTGAGTAGAGTGTCGGCCCTGTAGCGTGCTTATTTATTAGGATGGTCTGAATCAGTAGCTATGAAGAAAAGCTATAGTTGTTAGGGCTCGGCAGTTGGGTCAATAGAAGAGGGGAGAGGTATTTAACATTTTTAGAAACAAGCTGCTGCAATGCAGACGGTATTTACCGTATATGGCAGTAGCGAGCGTTGGCGCGAGAGAAGTGTTTTATTGAGCTGACCGAAGTTTACTTTTGGCTAGCCAAAAGTAAACCTTAGGATGAAAACTCAACGCTAGGCTTGAAAAGCCTTAGATATAGAGAGTTAATCTAATCACTAATTAACCTTGGTGTCACTTAACCAGTTAATTACTTGATTATTAACTTATTTAGTCATTTAGATAGTAGGTTAGGGTAGATACGATACGTACTTTTTTGATGTAAGGCGTATTGCTATCGCGATCATTAATACTAAATTGCCCTTGAGCTGCTTTTTTGATTTTACCCAGTTTAGAGTCTGAATCTTTGGCAAACTTCTCCGCAACCTGTCGAGCATTTTGAGTTGCCGATTGGATCATTTCAGGTTTGACATCATTGAGCTTGGTAAAGAGAAACTGTGCTTTGCTATTGTAATCTTGATCAGATATGGCGATGCCATCTTTAGCTAGGCTGAGCATATTACTGCGAGTGCTTAGGAGTAAATCAACTTGCTCAGTATAAAGGGAAATGGAGATTGCAGCTGAGTAGCGGTATTTCACATTCGGATCGACATAACCCTGTGCTTGCCTGTCGTTTATAGCTGGTAGGGCTACGGTTATTTCATCATCACTGAAGCCTTGTTGTTTCAAGAAGCTGACCACTTTAGCGGTTTTACTCTCAACACTTTGATACAGTTGAGTAAGATCGTTACTGACTTCGGTAAAGCGTATGGGCCAAATGGCGACGTTGGCGCGCACTTCTTTTTCAGCTAAACCTTTAACGGTTACAGTCCGCTCCATGGCTTTCATTTTGATAAGTTTATCGCCAACAGTGTTACCTAACATGATTAGGCCTATACATAGTAAACCGCCAAGAATAAGCGCTGGTAGGGCATTGTTTTTAGACATGGTATTTTCTCGCTGAAAAATTATGCCTTTACGTTAACAAGGATTGAGCAAGTAAAACAAATGAATTTAGTTTTACGTATTTCGGTCAATAAAAAAGCCGCACTGAGTGCGGCTTTTAAGCTATCTACAATTAAGCGCTTAGCTTAAAACTGATAGTTGTATGCTAACGAGAAGTAGTTAGCACCAGTGCTAGTTGTTGCGGTTAGTGTGCCATTTAGGCCGCCTAACGATTTTTCCGTCACTTCAGTATCACGGCCAGTTACGTATGCATAACCAAAATCAACTGATGAGTGTTTGTTTAACTTATAAGTTGCACCAGCAGTAAACCAGTTACGGTCAGAATCTGGGATAGAGATTGACTCGATATCACCAACAACACCTTGGTCGTATGCAATACCTGCACGTAGTGTCATTTTTTCATCTAATTGGTAAGTTACACCGGCACTTAGGAACCAAGAATCGTTCCATTGGTATTCTTTAAGCACTGTAGTGCCATTGTTGTCGTGTAAATCAACAGATGTAAAATTGCTCCACTGAGTCCATTGCGCCGTGTAGTGCACAGCAAAGGCATCTGTTAGCTGGTGGAAACCGGCAAACTGAGCAATATCAGCTAGTGGTACTGTCAGTTCATCATATTCAGTACCAAGTCGGTTTAGGGTGCCTTCAGCTTCGATATCAGGACTGAAGCGGTAGCTAAGACCAAAACGGTTATTAGCGTTCATTTCATAGGTGACACCCACGATACCACCAAAACCGATACCATCTGCTTCAACATCAACAAAGTTTACTGAGTTTGGACCAGTAAGAACTGTTTGACCGTCACGAGTCAGTACACCTTCACCGTGAATAATATCTAGGCCTAAACCTACGCTCCATTGGTCGTTAATGCGGGCCGATACGCTAGCGTTAAAGTTTACTGTTGTGACTTCGGTATTACCAACAAGATCACCTGGAACAGGTAGGTTTCCACCTGCCGTTAAGTCACTTGTGTCAGTACCAGTACCGTAATTAGAAAATGCTGCTAGGCCAAATGCGAAAGTGTCATTGATTGGCTGAATATAATATGCGTTTGGAATAACTTTTCCTTCAGCGGCATTGGCTACATGGCCGTACTCAACAGTTTCAAGAGGAGGACGAGTCCAGTTCGCGTCCTGCACTTCAACTGTTACATCGGCGTAGGTCATACCTACTGAGATAGCTTTGTCATCGAACATAGCCATTGCTGCAGGGTTACGCGCTAAAACAGATGCGTTATCTGCAATTACAGCGTCACCGGCGAATGCACGACCGATACCTGTTGCTGATTGGCTGTTTAGTTGGAAGCCGGCTGCCATTGTTTGTGTGCTTGCTAGAGCTACTGATACTGCAATAAGAGTCTTGTTGAAATACTTCATTATTATTCATCTCTATTATTTTTGGTCCTGCTTATTTTAGGTCAATTCATTGTGATTGACGGCAAGATCCACTTATTAGACCAGTGCATAGTAGGTAGTAGAGGGCAAGCTAACAACTCCGACCAGAGATTGTTTTTTGTTAACTATTAGTTAATTACAGCATCGGTGCCTGCTTATATATAAAGCAGTTAATTGAAACAGCTAAAAGAAGGCATAGCCAACACGGACTTGCAGCAAGCAGCAGGTTTCACTATTAGTTAATGGGATGTAACTATAAGAAAGTTAAGGTTCTTATTCTGAAAAATAAAAAAGCGTACAAGTGTACGCTTTTTGTCAACTTTAGCTATTTACTGTGCTTATAGCTTAGCTTCGAAGTGGTCAAACTGCTGTTTGATTGTCTCAGAAGGGGCATTAATCTTACTTACAATAACACCTGCTAGACTGGCTAAAATAAAGCCTGGCAAGATCTCATAAATATCGAAAATACCACCGTCTAGCTGTTTCCATATTACTACTGTTAACGCACCTACCACGATAGTGGCAATGGCGCCGTTACGACTATAATCGCGCCAAAATAGTGCTAACAATACAACTGGACCAAATGCGGCGCCAAAACCAGCCCAAGCATAGCTCACTAAGCCTAACACACTGCTTTCCGGATTGAGTGCTACAATGCCGGCAATGACAGCAATAGCGAGTACACCGATGCGGCCAACTAGCATAAGTTCGTTACTTTGGGCTTGTGGGCGTAACCACTTCTTATAGAAATCCTCAGTGATAACGCTTGAACAAACAAGCAGCTGAGAATCGATGGTACTCATAATTGCTGAAAGAATTGCAGCAATTAGCAGGCCACCAATCCATGGATTAAATGCAGCATGTGCAAGATGGATAAATACTGTTTCTGGATTCGTTAATGGCTCAGCAGCAAAATATAAGCTACCTGCAATACCTGTTGCCAATGCACCAATAAGAGCAAGTAACATCCAGCTCATGGCAATACGGCGAGAAACTGGGATATCTTTTGGTGTGGCGATGGCCATAAAGCGCGATAGAATATGTGGTTGACCAAAGTAACCTAATCCCCAAGCGAGCAGTGAAACAATCCCAAGCACAGTCGTGTCTTCACTGATAAACGCAAGCATCTTTGGATCGATGTTTTCCAATCCTGCTTGTGTTTCTGGCTGGCTCATAATAGCAACAGGCACTATTAGGAGGGCAACTAACATCAAACAACCTTGGAAAAAATCGGTCCAGCTCACCGCAAAAAAGCCACCCACGAAAGTATAAGCAACAATAATGGTTGAGCCTATGATTAACGCTAGGGTGTAATCTAAACCGAATACTTTTTCAAATAAGATAGCGCCGCCTACCATGCCCGACGAAGCATAGAAGGTGAAGAATACTAAAATAGTAACGGCTGAAACGAGTTTTAATATGCCTTTGTTATCTTCAAAACGTTTTTCAAAGAAGTCAGGCAGGGTCAATGCGTTATCAGTAAACTCGGTATAAACACGTAGTCGCTGCGCAACAAACAACCAGTTAAGCCATGCGCCAAACACAAGACCAAAACCAATCCATGCTTCACCGAGTCCGCCTAGATATACAGCGCCGGGTAAGCCTAGTAGTAGCCAGCCTGACATATCTGATGCACCAACACTCAATGCTGTTACGCCCGGCCCCATGCCACGTCCGCCTAGAATGTAATCGTCGACCGAATCTGTCGCTTTATAAGCCCATAAGCCAATTCCCATCATTAAAGAGAGATAGCCTATAAAAGTTATTAAAATGGGTAATTCAATTGTCATGTGTGATTCACGCTTCTTTTATTTTCGATGTGTGGGAGCGCTATGTTAACAGAAGTATGAGCTGGAGCCCAATAAAGGGGGGAAATGTGATGAATTACAACCAATAATGGCAGTTTGACATTATTGGTTGTAAAGAATTTAGATAAAGGTTTGCTTAATTTCGTTTTTAACGAAGTTGAGATCTTGGCTTTGCTCACCGACAAGTAACATATAGGCATTATCTGTTTCAAAGCCCATGCCTTTGTACTTATTATCGGCAAAAGCTTCTTCCAGCACTAACCTGTCTTCTAGTGGAACAATAAACAAGGTGACTTTACCTTGTTCGCCTTGCATTACTAGATGCAGGCTTTGCACGCCTTGGAAGTCACAATAAGTGCTATAAAAAACTTTGCCAGGTTGCTGGGTAAATTTCATATTTTGACCGCCGCGAAGCGAAGCCAATTGAAAGTTAACATCTTGATATTGCACGTCGTGGTCAATATGCAGCGCTTTGTCTTCGTGATACACGTGAGCAAGGGCATGCTGACTTAAGTCAACCGGTCCCATTCTGAGTAAGGTAAATGTCATACCAGCCAGAAAAGCCACAGATGCGACAAGAGCAAAGGCAAAACCGGTTTTGCGACGCTGTGTGTGATGGTGTTGCAATTGCTGTTTAAGTAGCAATTTGGCGGCAAGCTCATCGGGCACATCAATTTTCAATGCTTGGTCGATTTTACTATCGAGCTGCTTTAGATCATTTAAAAACGCATCATGTTCCGGTGAGTCTTTAGCAGCTTTAAGAAAGTCAGGATCTTGGTTATTTGGTTCACTGTAGGCCTGGCGGCGGAATTTTAGCTCATCCATTGGATTGCCCCCTGTGACTTGGTTGTTCAAGTACATCTTTCAATTGGTTTCTCGCGCGAAATAGTCGCGTCATTACGGTATTACGATTTAAGTCGAGGAGCTTAGCTATTTCATCGCCGCTGAATCCACCAATAACTTGTAGTAACAATGGTTCACGGTATTCCAGCTCAAGTTTGGCAATTTGTCGACGCAACAAGTGCTGTTCAGCATGCTCCTCGGTGCTGCATGACAAGGTATCTTCGATAAACTCTTGCTCGACATCTGAATAGTTAAATTGCTTACGTTCAAAACGCCTTGCGTTTTCACGGCGTAAAATCGTTATTAACCAAGACTTCGCGGCTTTTTCATCTTTTAAAGAATCAAGCGAACGCCAAGCCCGAAGGAAGGTTTCCTGAGTGATGTCTTCTGCAATATGTTTATCGCCGCATAGCCAATAGGCAAAGCGATATATATCTGCATGAAGTGCCCTGACAAGGCTATCGTATCGTCGTTGTTTGCTAACCATGTCTGAAGAGACCGTGGACTGTGACTTTTTATTTCGCCAACTTTCAAACATTTTTAATTTTTCTAATTGGATCAATAAAACACAGCTTAACCTTGTTACTTGAGGAATACCAATTACGCTGTTTATTTAGCGCTAGCTGCAGATTTAGAACATAGTTCCAGTTAACCTTGCCCTGGACTGACATTAGATATGGAAAAGGAGTTTGAAAACGGGGGGAGGTAAAAGGATTGCTGTAGATAGCAGTGAGGGGTTCGAGAAAGTAGATTTGTGGATAGGCGCGGAATAGCAGGGTTAAAAACAAGCGTGTGAAGCTATTGAGGCTGCCAATAAATAAGACTTGTAATAAACAAGGCAGGCAGAAAATTAAGCCCGAAAGCGCTTGATGCACCTTCGGGCTTTTTAGGTTTAAAGTGCTAAAACTATTATGGCTAAACCGAGTCAGGAGCGCTTTATTGCTGATTAAGGATTTAACTTACCCAACGCTGATGTATTAACGCTTTGCTGCTGTGCTTTTGCCGCTTTAACCACATTAATTAGCTTGGCGTAATCAACTGCTTCAGCTTGGCTTTGCAAGCCGCTTACTGGGCTAGTATTAACCGAGCTAGTATTTACAGGTGCATAAGCCGCTTTTTGTATAAGGTTAATGCTTTTAGCGATAAAGTCATCGGTCATTGCAATTTGACTTAATGACATTGGTCGCTGATAAAGCTCGGTGTAGTAACGGCTTATACTATTTAATACTCGGGTAGGGTTATTAGCATCACAAGCGGCTTTTAACTCTGCAAAACTTGAGCTTGGTGATGCGCTGGTAATTACCGCTTTAGTTGTAGGTTTTGCTTTGTTTTGTTTACGTGCATTTATCCATAGCATTAACGTAATTAGCCATAACAGCGCTAACACTAGAGATAACCATGGCCAGAATCCTGCACTGGTGTTGGTTGCGGGCTCTGGTGTTTGTAGCTGTTGTTGCTGTTGCGGAGCGGCTGCAATAGCGCCTTTTATTACAATAGTGCGTGCAGGCAAAGTGGCAAATTGCTGCTTATTTAAGTGCGGATTCCACCAAGGTACTTTTATCTCTGGCAGAGTATAAGTGCCGCCGCTTGTTGCTACAATCGCAGTGGTCTGTGTTAGTTGAGCCACCATTTGATTTTCACGTAAGAACGTATTGCGCTGCGCTTTTTCTGGATAGGTTTTTAATGCTGCAGGTGTCGATAGACTAATTTCCGGCAGACTCGTTTCGTCGGTATTTGATGCTAAAAGGGTAATTGTACGGGTGATCGGATCGCCAATGTTGTATTCAACAGTTTTATCAGGCCAATCTTCTTTTAATACCACCAAATCTGATACTAACCATTCGCCATGATAATCTTGGGGGATCGGCTTTATTTGTACTTTTATATCTGGCGCTTGAGTTTGAGTTGGCTTGCTTTCGTTAAACGAGAACATGGCACCATTGCGTCTTGATTGCACTAACACGTCACCAGCAAAGCTGGCGCCAGTGATGCTCAGCTCACCTGGTTGGTCGGCAATAATTGAATAATTTCGCTCGATGACTCGGTAGCGGCGGCCGTTAACAATTTCGGTGCTGTCGCTGTCTTCACCAAGCTGCTTGATTTGAGCGCCATTGAGATCGGGAGCATTTAATACACCACGCTGTAGTTCTAGAGCCAAATATAGCTTCACTTTATAGGTGAGCATTTGCCCGACATAGACCTCTTCATTTGAGAGGCTGGCGCGCATAAATATATTTTGCATTTGTTGTGGCTGAGAGCCTGCTTTCAGCACTGAAAGCTTGATTGGTGTTGAGCTAACCCCATCAATAGTAAATGCTGGAATAACAACATTCCCAGCTTTTTTAGGCGACAACAAAACTTGCCAGCGTGTTTCATTTGAAGCATCAAAATTCATGATCTTCTTGCTACGACTGATGCTGGTGCGGCCCACCATAAAGTCTTTGAGCAGTGCTGAAGTGTTTAATTTACCACTATTGATATCGTCATCAGCTGTGACGGTGAGCACCAGAGTTTCGCCTTCCATAATTGGGTTGCTGTCAACTGATGCTTGCAGTTGCGTCAGCGCACTTGCTGGAAAGGCAGTTAGGGCGAGAAGCGCCAACACAAAAATAGACCGTATTACCACTGTTCGTTTTCCTTAGAATTGATGCCTTGATGGCGACGTTTCTGATACTCAAGTTGCATTTTGTTGCGCAGTAATACCTGCGGATCATCGGCAATAGCGCGAAGCGCTCGCTCCATTTCTGGTGGCAGCGGCTCATCTGTGGCTAATGCTGTTGCGGCAACTTGTTCAGACAGTTCAGCTGACTGCTCTGGGTTTTCTTCAGTTTGCGCTGCTGAGTTTGATTGAGCTTGTTGCTCTGTCAGTTGTTTTTGCTGTTCAGATTGTTGAGCTTGCGGTTCGCTCGCAGAGGCTTGCATTTCCGCTTCATTGTTTGGCTGCTGCTCATTTGCTTCACTTTGACCGCTTTGTTGCTCACTATTTTGCTGTTCATTTTGAGCTTCATCTTGTTGAGATTGTTGCTCGCTATCTTGCTCTGAAGTTTGCTCATTATCTGATGATTGCTGCTCTGAATCAGACTGTTGCTGGTCATTAGATTGCTTATCCTGAGCTTGCGACTGACTATCCTGCGATTGTTCACCTTGTGATTGATCATTGTGTGACTGATCACTTTGCGACTGCTGACCTTGAGGATCACCGTCTTTGTTTTGCTGATCAGACTCTTGATTCTGATCGCTATTTTGCTCTTGTTGCTGTTGCAGTTTTTTGGCTAAATCCAAATTCGTTTGCGCTTGAGTAAAGCCGGCTGTTTGCTCTAGAGCGGCTTCGTAACGTTTTTGCGCTTGTTGATATTGGCCTTGTTGCATTAAGGCATTACCTTGGTTATATAAACCTTTGGCTGAGTTATCTTGCTCAAAAGCTGTCAGTGCTTCTGCATATTTGCCGGCTTTGTATAACGCGCTGGCTTGCCATTGAGGCTCAACAAACTGGTTAGCTGCAGCTTCATACTCCTCGGTTTTGTAGGCTTGCATCGCTTGTTGGTCTTGGGTTTGCCATAAGTTATCCCAAGTGCTGGCATAGACCACATTGTTTGGCTGCACAATAATCAATAGTGCTATGGCAGCTAACATGCCATTTCTAAAACTCAATAGTGCGGGAAGTAATAATAACAAGGCGACATAAGGGCCTAGGTCGACCCAGGTTTCACCTTGTAAATCACTGGCCTTGGTGTCATTTGTATTAGCAAGCCACTGTTTTATTTGTGTTATATCGCTACCGTCGGCACGGTTTGCGACCATGATGCCATTAGCATCACTTGCTAGCTCGTCTAATAGGCTATAGTCAGTTTTTGCTATGACCACTTGATTTGCGTTATCGCGCAGCAGTTGCCCATCTGGTAATTTTATGGGCGCACCTTGTTGACTACCAAAAGCAAAGATAGCTAAACGATAAGGGCTGTCTTTTACGGCTGACTGTGCACGTTTGAACTGTGCCGTTGAAATGCCATCGGTAAATAACACAATATCACCACGAAGGTGGCCACCTTGGCTGAGTAAAGACTGCGCCTGAGTAATCGCGGCTTCAAGGTTTGAGCCTCTAACCGGCATAATGCTCGGGGTTAATGTTGGCAGTAGATTTAGCAATGTAGCTTTGTCGCGGGTAAGGGGACTAATGGCAAATGCATCACCGGCATAAGCAATTAACCCGGTTTCGCCGTCACTGAGTTCACCAATTAGATCGGTTGCACGATATTTAGCTTGGGTTAAGCGATTTGGCGCTAAGTCGTCGGCGTACATAGATAGAGACATATCCATCACCAGCACTCGACCTTGGGTTGACTCATATACTGGCAGTGAGCGCTTTTCGAATGCTGGGCCTGTTAGTGCAAATACTGCAATAAACCATGCTATTGCTAGGTAATATACATTGTTGCGTTTTTTACTGCTTACGCCACCGACTAATATTTTGGCTAGGTGCGGTGCGATATAATGATCCCAACTTGAGCTTGCGGCTTTGCTTTTAAAAAGAATAAATAACAGTAGTGCCAACGGCACAAGTGCTATAAACCATTCTGGACGTAAAAAATGCATGGTTAACGTCCTCCTTTAGCTGCGTTAGCTTTATTGGTGGTTTTACGGCGGTTGATGCCAAAAGTGATGTAACTAAAAGACATAATAATTGATGCTAAAAGGGCTAAAGCTAGTGGCCAATAAAAAAGCTCGGCTTGCGGGCGATAGCTAAGTTGGTCACGTGCTACGGGCTCAAGGCTATCAATCACTTGATAGATCTTTTCCAGCTCTTCGGTATTACGTGCTCTGAAGTACTGGCCACCTGTGACACTAGCGATTTGCTGTAGCTGAGTTTCGTCTAGATCCATCGATGGATTGACGCGCTCTTTGCCAAACAAGGTTCTGCGCTCCATAACATCTGCGCCAACGCCTATGGTGTATATGGTGATCCCACGCTGCTTAGCAATTTCAGTTGCTTGCTCAGGCGAGATAGCACCAGCATTGTTGGAGCCATCGGTAAGCAGAATCAGTACGCGGTTACTTTGCTCTACTTTATCAAAGCGCTTTACCCCTAAAGCAATGGCTTCACCAATTGCGGTTTGCTTGCCGACTAAGCCGATTTGCGCTTCTTTTAAATATTGCGCTACAGTGCGTCTATCTTGAGTGAGCGGTGATTGTAGATATGCATGATCTGCAAATAAGATAAGACCAATTCGATCGCCTTTTCTGCGTTCGATAAAGTCACTGATGACATGCTGAATAAGGGTAAAGCGATCAACCGTTTTACCATCGAGTACCATATCCTCAATCTGCATACTGCCAGACAGATCCACCGACAGCATTAAATCGCGACCTTTACTAGGCAGCTCAATTGGCTCACCAACCCATAATGGTCTCGCGCAGGCTAACACTAATAGGCACCAAACAACCCAGTAACGTTTTTGGGTACGCTGACGCGTCTCTGTGACCACTTGATTAGATGACTGACTTGCACCGGGTAACACTAAGTGGCCTGTCATTGGCTTGCTTTGCTGTTTTTTTCTAAACAGCAGAGGTAAAGGTAATAATATCAATAATAAAGGCCAAGCAAGGGTTAACATGTTGCTCCCTCACTTTTTACTGCCTTTTTTAACGGCAAGGCGGATTTTATCCAGCGCTGGGCACAATTTCTAAGTTGTGTCTTATCTGATTCGCTAAATGCATTGGCTTGAAAACGTTTGGCCAGTAATTCGCACAACTCATCTTGCGGTGTACTGACTTGCTCATTTAACCATTTATACCAATCATTACCGCTAAGTTGCGCAACTTGGCTGCGCGGAGAGTAACTGAGTGCAGCACGTTTTAGAATGGCGCTGACTTCATAAACAAACTGTTCATTTTGCAGCTCTAATTTTGTTAGTTCGGTTAGTGCTGCATTTTTAGCTGCATGAATTTTACGGCGGTTTTTATACCAAATTACCGTAACAGCAATGCAGCTAATAATAAGGATTAGAGCAATCCAATATCCGTATGCAAATGGCCAAAGGCCGATCTCTGCTGGCGTTTGGATATCCTGCATGCCAGCGAGTGCAGGATTAGCTAAGCTAGTCATTTATCTCAACGCTCCTAATTGTTGATTTAAACGACGACCAGCATCGACGACTCGAGTTTGAACGTTCAATTTTTGCATCATTTCAATAAAGTTGTTTTGTAGCGTTTTTTGGCTCAAAAGCCATTGCTCGTAACTGTTACGATCAATAATTAGCTCTTTAGCACCTTCTCTAACCGGCAATTGAAAATGCTTAGGTAGCGTTAGCTCGCCTTGGCGCAGCGGGTCGGTAACTAAAAACGCGCCAATATCACAGTGCCGTTTTAAATCTGACAACGCAGCTAAGCAGGCGGGTGAAAAGTGACTACCGTCTGTAACGATCCAAATTAATGATCCGGGTTTGGCTAGGCGGCGCAAACGCTGACAGGCTTTGGCCATATGATCTGGTTCAGGCTCTTGAGTCAGGTTTTGCAATTGATTGTGGTGCAGCTTTTTAATTGCTGATACTACTTGCAAAATGCCTTGCTGACGACTGCGTGGTTTAAGCTCTATATGCTCATGTTCAGTAGCGATTAACGCGCCTAGACGATCGCCATGCATAATCGCATTCCAACCCAGTGTAGTGGCAAGATGTGCTGCTTGTACTGATTGCAACATAAGGCTTGAGCCAAAATATAAGCTGCTACTTAAATCAAGTAACAAAAGTACCGGACGTTCACGCTCTTCGACAAAAAGTTTGGTGTGTGCCTGACCGGTTCGTGCGGTGACGCGCCAATCTATAGTGCGCACATCATCACCACTTTGGTAATGGCGCACCTCGGCAAACTCCATACCTCTGCCTTTAATCAAACTGGCGCGGTGACCAGCAAGGCTTGCTTTCGCCTTGGCGCGTTTTTCTGGCAGCGCTTTGGCTAAGCTTTGGCAGGCTAGGAGTTCTTTTTCAGTAATATGAATGCCGTCGCTAAACAACGGCAGTGCTGTATCGACCATTAAGGAACCGCAACTTGAGAAAGAATATGGTTGATTACATCATCGGCGCTCACACCATCAGCTTGTGCTTGATAACTCAGCAATAGGCGATGACGCAGTACGTTAGGTGCAACGGCTTGAATATCTTCCGGTGACACAAAGTCACGCTCATATAAATATGCGCGAGCACGGGCACAACGCTCTAAAGATAGGGTTGCTCGAGGACTTACACCGTATTCAAGCCAGCTTGCTAGCTCTTGGCTATAAGCTTCGGGTTTACGTGTGGCCATAATGATGTCGACGATGTATTTTTCGAGAGGCTCAGCCAAATATATTTGCAGTGCATGTTCGCGCGCAGCAAATATATCTCCCTGAATAATTGGTTCTACATGCGGTGCTGCTTGTTTTAGAGCTTCGTTACGAGACATTCTCATGATCTCAAATTCAGTCTCTGCACTTGGGTAATCTAAATTCAGATGCATTAAAAAGCGGTCTAATTGCGCTTCAGGTAATGGGTAGGTTCCTTCATTCTCTAATGGATTCTGGGTTGCCATAACCAGAAATAGTTCTGGTAGTGGGTAGCTATGTTTACCGACGGTGACTTGGCCTTCGGCCATGGCCTCTAATAGCGCTGATTGCACTTTAGCTGGTGCGCGGTTGATCTCGTCCGCCAGAATGAGGTTGTGGAAAATTGGACCCGCTTCGAATTCAAAGGTTGCCGTTTGTGCACGATAAATATCGGTACCAGTTAAATCAGCTGGTAACAAGTCAGGCGTAAACTGGATACGATGAAAATCACCTTCAACGCCGTCACAAAGTGCTTTAACTGCACGAGTTTTTGCAAGACCTGGTGGGCCTTCAACTAACAAGTGGCCGTCGGCGATTAATGCAATTAGTAGATTCTCGGTGAGAACAGGCTGTCCTAAAATGACAGTGTTTAAGTATTCGCGTAACGCGTGAAATCGACTCAAAGGCATGATGCTACTCGGTTTATTTAAAGTTAGTAAGGTATAGACCAACCACATACTAAAAAATTCCCTATGGGTTTGGCTAGTACCAATTGATGTTAATAGGGCAAGGAGAGCTTTACTTGGTGACAAAATGACAGCTTTAATAGCTAACTAACGCTTTATAAAGCCTTTAATGGCGTAGCTTAATGAGTTTAATATCGAGAAAACGTTAGATTAATCATTGTTAACTAACAATTTTCTTATATTTTATAGACAAAAAAACAAACAGGTGTTTAAAACTTTTCATTAAGAAGTTAGAATCAGATCACACTTTAATGGTCAGACCTGTTTAATTTGCGGCAAATAGGTTTCTCAAGGATATAAAAAAGCGTGTGAATACACCACGCGCAGAATAAGAGGGCAAAAAATGAGTGATAGACAACAGGTGACAAATGCCAGAGGCGAGCGGATAGCGATTGTTTCCGGTTTGCGCACGCCATTTGCAAAACAAGCAACGGCCTTTCATGGTGTCTCTGCATTAGATATGGGCAAGATGGTTGTAAATGAGCTGCTGTCTCGCTCTGAGCTTGACCCTAAAGAAATTGAGCAATTGGTATATGGCCAGGTTGTGCAAATGCCTGCAGCACCCAATATCGCCCGCGAAATTGTACTTGGTACTGGCATGAATGTGAGTACTGATGCTTATAGTGTTACTCGTGCGTGTGCGACAAGTTTTCAGTCTACCGTTAATGTTGCTGAGTCAATAATGACTGGCAACATGGATATTGGTATTGCTGGTGGCGCAGATTCTTCTTCTGTTTTGCCTATTGGTGTTTCTAAAAAGCTTGCTCATGCATTAGTTGATTTGAATAAAGCGCGCAGCTTTGGCCAGAAAATGGCGATCTTCCGTCGGTTAGGATTAAAAGATCTGTTGCCGGTTCCGCCTGCAGTGGCTGAATACTCAACAGGCTTGTCGATGGGGCAAACCGCTGAGCAGATGGCAAAGACCTACAATATTAGCCGTGCTGATCAAGACGCTTTAGCTCATCGTTCTCACTCTTTGGCTACAGAAACCTGGAATGCAGGTAAGTTAGCTGAAGAAGTGATGACAGCCCACGTGCCGCCATACAAGGCATTTATTGATCGCGATAACAATATTCGTGAAGACTCAAAACTTGAATCTTACGCTAAGCTGCGCCCTGCATTTGATCGTAAGCATGGCTCGGTTACTGCAGCAAATAGTACGCCGTTAACTGATGGTGCTTCAGCGGTATTGTTAATGAGCGAAGGCCGCGCTAAAGCTCTAGGTTATACACCTATTGGTTATATAAAAAGTTATGCGTTTACGGCAATTGATGTATGGCAAGACATGTTAATGGGCCCATCTTATGCAACACCGTTAGCGCTAAAGCGCGCAGGTATGGAGCTGGAAGATCTTACACTTATTGAGATGCATGAAGCATTTGCGGCGCAAACACTAGCGAATATGCAGATGTTTGCTTCGAAAAAATTTGCTGCCGAAAAGCTTGGCCGGAATCGTGCAATTGGTGAAATTGACATGGCTAAGTTCAATGTTCTTGGTGGCTCTCTTGCTTATGGTCATCCATTTGCTGCAACCGGTACACGCTTGGTTACCCAAGTATGTCATGAGCTTAAACGCCGCGGCGGCGGTACAGGTCTCGCAACAGCATGTGCTGCGGGTGGTTTAGGTGCGGCAATGATTGTTGAGGTGGAGTAATCACATGGAAAAGACATTTAATTTAAGCCGTCGAGAAGACGGGATCGCTGTACTGACAATGGACGTGCCTGGCGAAACCATGAATACACTACGCAGTGAATTTGGTCCGGAGATCTCTGAAGTATTAGCGGAAATCAAGTCTGATAGCAGTATTAAAGGTTTAGTGCTCATTTCTGGCAAACAAGACTCTTTTGTTGCTGGCGCTGATATTTCAATGCTTGATGCCTGCAAAACAGCTGAAGATGCAAAGTTTTTATCGCAACAAGGCCATGTGGTATTTAACGAATTAGAAAACCTTTCAATTCCGGTTGTTGCTGCGATTAACGGTGCGTGTCTTGGTGGCGGATTAGAGCTAGCGTTAGCGTGTCATAAGCGTGTGTGTTCACTGCATCCTAAAACTATGATGGGGGTGCCAGAAGTTCAATTAGGTTTATTACCAGGTGGTGGCGGTACTCAGCGTTTACCGCGGTTAGTTGGTGTGACTAAAGCACTGGATATGATGCTAACGGGTAAGCAACTTCGTCCTAAGCAAGCTGTAAAGTTGGGTCTTGTCGATGATGCTGTACCCGAGTCTATTTTATTGCGTACTGCAGTCGAAATGGCGTTGGCCGATAAGCGCCCAACAAAGAAAAAGAAACAGTCCATCGTTAACCAAGTGCTTGAAGGCACCAGCGCTGGACGAAATATCATTTTTGATCAAGCTACAAAACAAGTCGCTAAGAAAACCCAAGGTAATTATCCTGCGCCAAACAAGATTATTGATTGTGTTCGACAAGGTATGACTAAAGGCATGATAAAAGGCCTTGAGGTTGAAGCCAGCCATTTTGCTGAACTTGTTATGTCAAAAGAATCTGCAGCGCTACGCAGTATTTTCTTTGCTACAACTGAGATGAAAAAGGAAACTGGCGCAGGTGATGTTGAGCCACGGCAGGTTAAAAAGGCAATGGTACTCGGTGGTGGGCTTATGGGGGGGGGTATTGCCTCTGTAACCACGACTAAAGCAAAGATCCCAGCTCGAGTTAAAGACATTAATGAAGCTGGGCTGAGTAACGCATTAGCCTATGCATATAAATTGTTAGATAAAGGCGTTAAGCGTCGCCATATGACGCCAGCTGTACGTGATAACACTATGGCATTGATGACAACCACAACAGAATATAAAGGCATTAAAGATGCCGATATTGTTGTTGAAGCTGTGTTTGAAGATTTAGCCCTCAAGCATCAAATGGTTAAAGATGTTGAGCGTGAGTGTGGTGAAAATACTATTTTTGCATCGAACACGTCATCTTTGCCGATATCACAGATCGCAGAGGTGGCTAGTCGACCAGAAAATGTCATTGGTTTGCACTACTTTTCGCCAGTTGAAAAAATGCCTTTAGTTGAAGTCATTGCACATGAAAAAACATCGGCTGAAACCATTGCGACTACGGTAGCATTTGCGAAAAAACAAGGTAAGACGCCAATCGTAGTTCAAGACGGTGCAGGTTTTTATGTTAACCGTATTTTAGCCTTGTATATGAATGAGGCCGCGCAATTACTGTTAGAAGGGCAGAGCGTTGAGCACCTTGATAAGGCACTGGTTAAGTTTGGCTTTCCTGTTGGGCCCATGACATTGCTCGATGAGGTCGGGATTGATGTAGGAGCTAAGATCTCACCGATTCTAGAGAATGAGTTAGGTGAGCGCTTTATGGCACCTGCCGCGTTTGACAAGTTGCTTGCCGATGATCGTAAAGGCCGTAAAAATGGCAAAGGTTTCTATCTCTATGGTGGTAAAAAGAAGACTAAAGAAGTAGATGAAACAGTCTATAGCGTTTTGGGTTTAAAACCTGGTGTTGACACTGAAGCTTCAGAAGTCGCTCAGCGCTGCGTGGTACAAATGCTCAATGAAGCGGTTCGCTGTTTAGATGAAGGCATTATTGCTTCAGCTAGAGATGGTGATATCGGTGCTATTTTCGGCATTGGGTTCCCACCATTCTTAGGCGGCCCTTTCCACTATATCGATACATTAGGCGCAGGTAATTTGGTTAAGATGTTAGAAAATTATCAAACGCGATATGGCGACCGATTTGAGCCAGCCGCAAAACTCAAGCAGATGGCCAGTGAAGGAACCCGTTTTTTCGATGCTTAAGCAAATAAGTATCGATGTACCGAACAATGCTATTGCACAAAGAAAGTACTTGCTTTAGCTAAACTGATACTGTTTGAATTAACAAGGCGGCAACATTTTGCCGTCTTTTTTTGTGCCAAAGGTAAGGGGGTGCCTAAAAAACATTCTCTTTTAATGTGTTTTGTCTATATAATGACCGCCTTGGCTATGGCTAGGATGGCAAGCTTATTTGAAGTGAGGTGTAGATAAGTGGAATTTGTTATTGGATTTATATTAGTTTATTCAAGTTACTTGCTCGGAAACTCTGCGTTCAATGCAGGATTGCCAGTTAAACGCTGGGCGTTATTAGGCTTAGCGGTAGGTCCTGTAGCCTATCCGCTACTGAACTCACATAAACAGCTGGCTTACCGCAAAGCGATGGGAAAGCAGGGCATACTCATACGTTTATAGCTTAATGGATATGATTATTCATTTTAGGTTCTTACTCACTGCACCTAGCGAAATATTTATGATTGAATTGAAGCAATATGGCTGAGTAGAACATAACAAAAAAGGAGCTTAGGCTCCTTTTTGTTATTCATTAACCACTTAGGTCGTCATCAATTACTTTAAGGTAATCGACTAATTCCACCAACCTTTTGCTGGAATAACTTCTAAATGGTTCAAGCCTTCTGGAAGCTGAACTTTTTTACGAGCAGGCTTTGCTAATCCAAATATTTTCATTAATGAATCAAACATAATTTCACCTCTCTGTCTTTCATTTTTAGCTTTAGTTCCACCAACCCTTGGCTGGAATAACTTTTAAATTGTTTAGTCCTGCAGGTAGAGGCTCCTTCTTACGAACAGGCTTCTCGAATCCTAGGGCTTTAATAATTGAATCAAACATAATCAAACTCCCTACTTAAGCAGTTACTTGATTAATAAACTTGATGTTCGGGATAGCTGCTGTTTGAACTGGCTTAAACTTAATGTTCGGGATAGCTGCTGTTTGAACAGGCTTAAACTTGTTGTTTGGGATAACAGCAGTTTGAACAGGCTTAAACTTGATGTTCGGGATAGCAGCAGTTTGAACAGGCTTAAACTTAATGTTCGGGATAGCTGCAGTTTGAACAGGCTTGAACTTAATGTTCGGGATAGCTGCTGTTTGAACAGGCTTAAACTTAATGTTCGGGATAGCTGCAGTTTGAACTGGCTTAAACTTAATGTTCGGGATAGCTGCTGTTTGTAGTGGCTTAAACTTAATGTTCGGGATAGCTGCTGTTTGTAGTGGCTTAAACTTAATGTTCGGAATAGCAGCAGTTTGAACAGGCTTGAACTTAATGTTCGGGATAGCTGCAGTTTGAACAGGCTTGAACTTGATGTTCGGGATAGCAGCAGTTTGAACAGGCTTAAACTTAATATTCGGGATAGCTGCAGTTTGAACAGGCTTGAACTTGATGTTCGGGATAGCTGCAGTTTGAACAGGCTTGAACTTGATGTTCGGGATAGCTGCAGTTTGAACAGGCTTAAACTTAATATTCGGGATAGCTGCAGTTTGAACAGGCTTAAACTTGATATTCGGGATAGCTGCTGTTTGCATAGGCTTGAACTTGATGTTCGGGATAGCTGCAGTTTGAGCAGGCTTGAACTTGATGTTCGGGATAGCTGCAGTTTGAGCAGGCTTGAACTTGATGTTCGGGATAGCTGCTGTTTGCACAGGCTTAAACTTGATGTTCGGGATAGCTGCTGTTTGCACAGGCTCAAACTTGATGTTCGGGATAGCAGCAGTTTGAACAGGCTTGAACTTAATGTTTGGGATAGCAGCAGTTTGAACAGGCTTAAACTTAATGTTCGGGATAGCAGCAGTTTGTACAGGCTTAAACTTAATGTTTGGGATAGCAGCAGTTTGAACAGGCTTAAACTTAATGTTTGGGATAGCTGCGGTTTCTACTGACTTAAACTTGATGTTTGGAATACCAGCTAACAGACTAATCTGGCTAGTTTCTACTGAATTAACATGAAGAGATGTTATCTCTAAGCTATTTTGAGACGCTGTAGCTGAAAATGCGCCAACAAGTGCAACAGATGTAATTAATCCTTTAATTGTGTTTTTCATTTTGTACCTTCTCATAGAGTATTAAATATAAAGTTATATTCTTGACTTAATGAAAAGGTACTTGCAGTTGTTGTGCCAATGATAAAAGATTGTTGTTGTTTAGTTTCTTGTTCCGTCAATTGGAGGCAGATATTGGTTATTTGCGTCTAGGCGTAATAGCTTGGTAAATTCGGATTCAGTGACAGCTTTACTAAATATATAACCTTGGATCTCTTCACACTTAAGAGCCTTTAATATATTAAGCTGAGAGGTTTCTTCAACGCCTTCGCCAACTACAGAAAGCCCCATGTTATGGGCGATAGTGATAATTGAATCCACCATTTTTAAATCGCGATCTGATTTATCAATGTCATCAACAAATGCTTTATCAATTTTTAATGTATGGATAGGAAATTGCTTTAAATAAGATAATGAAGAATAGCCAGTACCAAAATCATCTAGTGCTAAACTCACTCCCATTTTAGCAAGTTGCTGCATTACCTTTATGGCTTTTTCTGGTTCTCTAATTACCGTGCCTTCGGTTATTTCTAACTCTAAATTAGCTGCTGGTAATTGAGTAAGTCGTAAAATTGACTCTATTCGCTGCTGAAGATCGGGTAATGCGAATTGTTTCGACGATAAATTGACGGCGACTCGACCATTAAATAAGCCCTGACTTCGCCATTTCTGCGCTGCAAAACAAGCCTTTTTAAGTACATGATCACCAATTTCTACAATTAAGCCATTCTCTTCAGCCAAAGGGATAAACTTATTAGGCGGAATGAGACCGTGTTCTGGGTGATTTAAACGAACTAAAGCTTCCATCCCCGCCATTTGCCCAGACTTTAAATCAATTTTAGGTTGGTAATACACTTCAAACAGATCGTCTTTCAAGCCTTCGCGAATAAGGTTTTCAACTTCGAGCTGTCTAATAGCATTTTTATTTAGTGATTCGGAGTAAAACTGATATCTATTACCTCCGGCAGATTTTGCATGGTACATGGCAATATCTGCTTTTCGTAAAAGAGCTTGTTCGTTCTGGTCATCTTCAGGGTAAAGCACAATACCGATACTGACACCAACAACAACTTTCTCATTGATTAATTCAAAAGGTACTTCAAAAGCATGGATAACGGTTTTAGCAATTACGGCACTCGTACCGATATCTGGATTTTTATCGATAAGAATTGCGAACTCGTCTCCGCCAAGGCGGTAAATGCTAGTATGTCCGGGTACGGCCGCTTCAATTCTTTTTGCAACTTGAATTAACAGGTCATCACCGACTTGATGACCTAAAGAGTCATTAATTTTCTTAAAGTTATCTAAATCTAATACCATTAATGTATGGTGGGAGTCTCTCTTTACTAAGTTGCCTAATGTCACCATTAAGTTTGAACGGTTGGGGAGGTTAGTGAGTAAATCATTGTTGGTAAGTTTTCTCAGTTCCTCTTCCTGTTGTTTACGGCGACTAATATCAGAAAATACCCCAACGTAGTGAGAAAGCTCTCCTTGTTCATCGTAAATAGCATCAATGGAAAGCTCCATCAGAAAACTTGTGCCATTACCTTTTAATGCTTCGACTTCATTATTCCAACGTCCTTGCTGCTTTAAGATTGAGCGGATCTGTTCGGAGTAGCTATCAGGGTATAAATCAAAGTTGAAGAGAGTGCCGGTAAACTCATTTTTGTGAAGCATGATTTGATCGCAACATGCTTCATTGACCTCTACAAACCTAAAGTCACTATCAAGGATAAACATGCCTTCTGAAATATTTTGAATCGCGCGTTCAAATAGCTTTAGTTGCTCTTCTGCTTGTTTAAAGTGAGTGATATTTTTAATCGTGCCAGTCATTCGTAGCGCATTATCGTGCTCATCACGTTCAACAATTTTGGCTCTATCTAAAATCCACACCCAGCCTTCAGCCTTGCCCTTAACTCGGTATGCTGCTTCAAAGTGATCGGTTTCGCCATAGAAATGTTTATTTAACGCTTCTCTAACTCTTTCTTGATCCATAGGGTGAATATTACTTTCACCACTTTCGTTTCCTGAACGCTGACCATCTTGAGGGAATTCTAATGATCCCCATATGTTAGAACGATAAATTTGACCTGTTTCAATATCCCAATCCCACATTTCATCGCCACTGCCCCATAAGGATAGTTTGAGGCGCTCTTCACTTTTAGCTATCTGTTTTTGAATTTCACGGCGACGTAAAATTGTTCTGACTATCATGATGGATATGAGTAAGGCACAAAGGAAGTAGACGGACTTTGCTGAGTTAGATAGCCACCAAGGAGGGGTGATTTCTATTTTTAGCTCGGTTGTTTCTCCCCGCTTACCTGTAATTGGATCTATGGCGTAAATTAAGAAGTTATATTCACCAGGAGATAGATTGGTGTAGGTTGCTGAATTTGTGCCTTTGGAGTGTATCAAAGACTCTGAGAGCCCTTGCATTTGATACACATAGTCAATATTACTGAATGTACTACCTGGACTGTTGAAATAAATAGTAAATGGGTAGTCAGAATATTTTAATTGGATTTCAGCCGTTTTTGATAGTTGGCTCTTCAGTATACCTTGATCAACATTCTCTGAAATATTGAATATTTTAAGGTCACTTAATGTTACTTTAGGAGGAGTATTATCTCGTAGATAACTCATTAACTTATCAATTGGGATTATAGTGATACTAAAAAAACCACCAACATAGGTTTTATCATCCTTGCTCAGTATTGCATGTACATTGTATTCTTCTTGGACACCTAAATCTGTATTTACAACAAATGTTCTTTTACTATTTGTAATTATTAATTCACTTACAGATGACGCTATGATGTTGTCAGCATTTTTTGATATCGAGAAAATTGGTTTGTTATTCTTATAAATATTTTCAATATGACCTGTATCGACATTTAAGGTATTTAGCCCTGTACCTGTTCCGAAGTACACTTTGTTACCACTAATTGCAAGGCTAATAACGAGTTGTTCGGAGAACACGGAGGTCACTTCATTGTTTGCAAACCTAAAGAGTCCTCCTTGAGTTGCAATAAAAACAGTATCTCTATAGGTCTTTATTTCAAAGACAGGGTTACCTTGGTCGATTATGAATTTTTCTTTGAGTTTTGTTTTTATTTGAAAATTGATAATTGAGCCTGAGTTGGTACCTACTATTACTTTTGTTTTATCAGTGCTTGATTTTACAATAAATGAAGGTTCTGGATCTAATGTCTCAATAATTCCAGTTATTGTATCAATAGATATAAATCCACTAGCGCTCGCTACATATATAGAACTATCTATTAAAATAGCCGATTTAGGTCCTTGTGATTTTGAATTGAAGGAACCAAGTAATTTCAAATCGGTACTGTAAGCTTTGATTATGGGGTCGTCAGTTGCAACGAGTAATGACTCTTTATGCGTTGCTATTGACCAGACATTTTTTGTTGTTAGCTTTTTTGTCTTAATTATATTACTACTTTTATCGATTATAATTAGTCCACTATTCTGGTTAATTATAAAATCCTTGGTAATGCCCTTTATGACAAGAGGGGACTCGATGTCTGTAACGTTATCTTCAAAACTTCCCAATAAAACAGGTGAGTTTATTGATGAAACATCAAAAACTTCGTTTTTAGATAGAGCAATGATAGACTTTCCTTGGTAACTGGCACTTTGGTATATATTTTTGCTTACTATCTCTAGCTTTTCATCTTTTACGCTAAAAACTCCTTCGGGAGAAAATATGTATAGCTGATCCTTAATGCTATACATAGAGGTAGCTGATTTAGTAATAGGAGTGGAAATGTTTGATAACTTTATGACTGTTCCAGCATAATTCCTAATAAATAAATCATTTTTTATTTCAATAATTTGCTTGGCTGCACCAAACTCTCCGGAGATCAACTCTTTGATTTTTAATTTAGGTAAACTTGACGAGATTGCGAGTTCATCGACCACTGTAATGGAGTTTTCAGAACCTAAATAGAGATGATTATTAGATTGGCTAATACTCCAGATTGCATTGTCGACTTTTGCTCCTAGTGAGCTGGAAGATATAACTTTATCTTTAATTCTATCGTATATCGCTAGACCTTTGTCTGTGCCTATATACATGGTGCCGCTGTCACTTATAAACAGACTGCGTATAAATGCGCTCGGAAGTTGATTATCGACAGACGGAAAGTAGTGTTTAAAGTCTTTTCCATCGTAGCGATTCAGTCCATTTACGGTGCCGATCCAGATATATCCATCTTGATCTTCCACAATCGAGGTTACATTACTCTGGGATAGGCCATCGGGTACACCTAATGCCGTTGAATTAAGGGTGAGTGCTCGTAAAGGCGAAGCCCAAACGAGAGTGATAATGAACAAAAAAATCGCTTGCAAAATAATTTTAGGCATATGTTTTTGTTTGATTATTCGCCAATAGAAAGGATAAATTATTTGTTGATTACACTTTTTCAGAAAGTGACGTCATTGTCAAAAAAATGAGAGTTAATTGTAGTTGATAATCATTGCATTTATGAGAATAGTAATGCTAGTTAATCTACTAATTTACCGTAGTCTGGCTTGATCTGTTTTGTTCCGAACCTTTAGTGGTCAGAACAACTATATTCAGTTAGTTATTTTTGAGTTTATTCATGTGGTAAATATTTAGGTTTTTACATGACGCTAGATGCTAAAGAGCAATGAGAAATGGCTCAGTAGTCAAACTGAGCTGCATCTTGTTTAAAGGCTCTTAAGTCGGTGATCATTTTGTCCGACTCTAGTGGGACTTGGTCGTGGTGAGAGTCGCCAGTGCTGAATAGCACTAAACGGTCACAATGTTTAGTACGCATCCTTTGCATAATAAACTTGATTAAATCTGCGCGAGTTAGCAGCTTAATTTGCTCTGCTACTAGTTCGCGTTGGTTAAAGTCATAGTCTTTATTGCCAATGCTAGACCAGTAGCGTTGACTGCGGACTTTAAGGCTCGAGTCCTTTACCAGTACTTGGTTCACCAAACCGTGTTTCGTTGCTTCCCACTGTTCATTTGTAATTTGTAATACGGCATAAGTAAAATCTGCAATAAATTCATCGATAGCTTCAAGTAAAAGCTGAGGTCCACACGTTGGCGATTGTATGTAAAAAATAATTCCCGGATAACGATTAAGAGGTAGGTAGCCTGTGCCAACCATATAACCAAGCTGTCTTTGAGTTCGAAGCTCATGGAAGAAAGTCGACGACATGGTGTGGTTTAACAAGCTGAATAACGCCATTGTTTCGGGCGTGGCTACGTCAGATTGGTAATAAACAATAATGCTGCTATCAGGATGTGCTACCGGAATTTCTCGGAGTAATGTTCCTTTGTTTGAAAGGTCGATTAGCTCTCGAGATGACTCTCGGCTTGGTGTTGTGACTAGAGATAAAATACGTTCTAGTCGATCACCTAATACCTTAGTTTCACTTTCTAACCAATCACCATAGACCAGACCTTCAAGATGGATCTTTTCATAGAAACTTTTCACGTGCGCGTGTAAGTCGTCCAGCGTTATTTCTTCGAGAATCTCAGCCATTCTAGTAGGTTCAAAGCTACGTTTTTGTAGCGTTACTGTCAGGCTAGTAAACAGTTGTGATATAGGCTTTGCTTGAGAGTGATTGTACCAAGCACGTAGGATTTGACGCTTAATCAATTCAAAGCGGCTTTGGGTAAAGTTACGTTCACGTGCTTTTTCTATAACGAGTTCTAGTAAAGTTTCTTGTTTGCCAGTAAAGCCTGTTAGGTGCAGTGTTATTCCGCCTTGATGTGGGTAGATATTATAACTTAGCCCGGCAACTTCCGCTTGATAAGTACACTCTGTTAGGTAGTCGAGCAACATTTCTACATACAAGCGGGTTAAGGCTGCATGTTTAGGTGACGCTGCCGCTTGAGCCGAATCGAGTGATAAATATAGATGGCCTTTTGGCACATTAAACTCGTCGTCTTTACGGTGCCAAATCCGGTAACCGGGCTTTTGCGCCACTACAGTTGGTACTGGATGGTTACTTTTATCTGGTCTTGCAACGCATTCATTGATAATGAAAGGGTTTTTACTCGGCAAATACAATTGTTCACGAACATCGGTTTGCGACCAGCGAGCTAAACGTTCGCGAGCAATTGATTTTATTTGATATGGAGAATGATACCACGCAGCCTTTTTATTGGTATTAAGCCCAGATGCGATAAGTTGTAAACGCATATTTTCTGGTGTCATTAACGATAATAACGCTTGGGTTTCCTCAAGGTGCAAACCATCCATACGGTAGTCACCGTAGATAACATCCTCAATATCATAGTGATGCATATTGATGCTTAAATGACTCGCTAAATCTAACGCGTTGACCTGTTCTTGATACTGAAATGCAATTTGGAGTAATGCTGCACGTTCATCATAGCGCCAAGACTGTAATCCTTGGGTTTTGATGAGGTTAATATACTCAAATGTAGCGCTAATCACCTCATCTAAGTCTGCTAGACCGCGGTCAGTAAGTTGAATACTGATATTGTAATCTTTAAAGTTATAACCATTAACGCCGCCGCCTGCGGAGAGGTTATTCGCCAATCCAGATTCTTTCAAATAAGACAGTAAACTGCCTTTACCTTCATAGCCTAATAAATGACTGACAAAAGTGAGCGGTTTGTGCTTGTAAAAACGTTCAAGCTCAGGAAGAGCGAAAGTAATAGCAACGCGTTTTTGCTCCTTTAATGGAATAATATTTATCTGACTTTGTAGCTGCTCTGGTAAGTAAATGGCAACGTCAGGGTAAAGATCAGTGCGTGTATGATCACTAATATCACTGAAATACTGTTCTGCTAAAGAGGCTAATTCATCTAGACTTTTAGGTGCTACCAAACACAAGGTCATGATATTTGCGCTGTATTTCTGCTGGTAAAACTCAAGCAGTTCCTGTCTAAGCTCCTCTTCTTCGCCGGCCAAGGTCTTAAGATTGCCGACTGAAAATTTTGAGAAGGGATGAGCTGGGTTTACCGTTTCCTTTTGCACTTGATATACGCGGCGTACATCATCTTTTAACTTCATGCTAAATTCTGACTCGATGGCATGACGTTCACGATCGACAAGATCAATGTTAAACAGTGGTGCAATAAAAAACTGACTAAACCTATCTAGAGAATCTTCAAATTGCTCGGCGTTAATGCTGTAGAAAAAATTAGTGTGTTCGGTACCAGTCCACGCGTTATTGGTGCCACCATGTTGATTAATAAAAGCAGAATATTCGCCAGATTCTGGATATTTTTCGGTGCCAAGAAACAACATATGTTCAAGAAAATGCGCCATGCCTGGGCGTGCCACCGGATCATCAAAATGGCCAACAGCCACAGCCATAGAAGCTGCCGATTGCGTCGCTTCGTTATCTTCAACCAGTAAAACAGATAAACCGTTTTTTAGAGTTAAATGGCGATAGCGTCGATGATCATTTGGGCTGATTTTAATTTGTGTAACTTTTGACAATGCATGGCTCCAATATTACCAACAGGTGAGACAACGTATCTTGATTGCTCAAGTCTAGATGTAGATGTACCCATACGCGTAACTAATTGAGGAAAGTATAGTTGATTAAACTATTGAACTAACTTGCCATTATTTTCGATTATCTTCAAACACAACCGTTACAAATGTTTAAATTAGCTACCAGTTTGACTAAATTTTTTACACTTTAATTTTGTTTTAATAAATCGAACGGCAAATCAAAGCAAAAAATGGTAGGTGAGTAGTTTAGTTATGCACTGTGCTTGGTGGAGTCTCTTGTTTTAAAGCTCGGCTTTCTATTCGACTAATTAATAACTAAATAACGGTATGTTGGCGAACCAATTCAGACTACAATTGGTCTATAACAATAAAAGAATTGGGAGTAGCCAAGCAGTATGCAGCTATTTTTAATGCGTCATGGTGAAGCGGGTTATAACGCGCATTCAGACAGGGAACGCAAACTAACCGACTTAGGTCGGCATCACACGGCCTTGATGAGTAACTGGTTAGGGCGCTCAGTCACAGAGTTTGATTTAGTCTTAGTCAGTCCTTACTTGCGTGCGCAGCAGAGCTGGCAGGAAGTCAGTAAGCACTTCCCTGAGCCGTTGCATTGGATAACGCTTGATGAGTTAGTCCCCTCTGGTAATCCTGGTCAAGTAGCAGATCTGGTACTTGCTTATGCTGAGCAATATCAAGCAAAAAGTGTACTGGTATTAGCGCATATGCCACTACTTGGTTACCTTGTTAGTGAGCTTGTTGCTGGAGAGGAACCGCCGCTATTTGCCACATCTGGGGTCGCCTTGATTAGTAGGGAAAACGAAAAAAATGATCTTGTATGGCAACATGCGCCGCACTCAATTAGTTGATGCTTTTAACTAATAGATGATTTTTATTCGGTAAGGGCAGGGTATTAATTTAGCGTTATTGGTTTCGTCTGCTACAAACACCTAAAAAGTGAGTCTAATGTGACTCACTTTTTTCGTTTTACAACAATGTGTTTTTATTATCTAACGACGATAGGGCTGATCGCCAATATCAATCAGTACCAGCAGTGCAGCGTCGCCCCCCCATTCTTTAGTGGCTTGATGAAATGCTTTTACATGCGGGTGCTGAGCTAACCACATCGGAATATTTTGCTTTAATATACCGGTACCATGACCATGCATGACGCAGCAACAATGACTTTGCTGCTTAATACAGGCTTGGATAAGCGCAGCAAGTTCTAGTTTAGCTTCTGTTTGACGCATACCGTGCATATCTAATAAAAGATCGGGCACGTAATCTCCTCGTCTAAGACGCTTAACATCATAGCTATCTACATCGTCTCGAGCCCACTTCATTGGGCCATCCACAGGTAATAGCGGTTGGTAGGTGTCAGAAAAGTAGCTATCAGCATGCAGTTGCTGCTCTTTCTCTTCAATGATTTTGCGGTCTTTAGGTGCCGCGATAAAATGGCGTTTATTTTGTTGTAAAGGGGTAATACCCTTAGTCAACTCTGCAAAAAGCGCCCATTCATCATGATCTTTGTTTTTATTCATCCCTCTATTTTATTGAATCCGATGCCTTATGAATAGACTTCAGTTACAATGATTCGGAATTAAAAAGTTGGAGTGAATTTTGGATAAGATTTTTGTTGATGAAGCGGTTACAGAGTTACGCACTATTGGCGATATGCTACGTTGGGGTGTCAGTCGTTTTAATGATGCAAATATTTACTATGGCCATGGTACAGACAACGCATGGGACGAGGCCGTCGCGTTAGTTTTTCACGCATTGCACCTACCAGAAGAAATTGGTCAGCAAGTTATTCACTCTAATCTAACTATTAGTGAAAAACATAAGATTGTTGAACTGATCATTCGCCGAGTAAGAGAGCGTTTGCCAGTGCCATACCTAACAAACCAAGCACGTTTTGCCGGCTTAGAGTTTTATGTCGATGAACGCGTACTGGTTCCGCGCTCACCAATTGCAGAGTTAATTGCTAATCGTTTTAGCCCTTGGTTATACAACAAGCCAGTAAACCGCGTATTGGATTTATGTACCGGTAGCGCATGTATTGCAATTGCTTGTGCTTATGAGTTTGAAGATGCAGAAGTAGATGCCCTTGATATTAGCGTTGATGCACTAGAAGTGGCGCAAATTAACATTGAAACGCTTGAGGTAATGGATAGAGTATTCCCAATGGAATCTGATCTATTCTCGGCTATTCCAAAAGGGCCACACTACGATCTAATCGTATCTAACCCTCCTTATGTTGATGCGGAAGATATCGGCGATATGCCAGATGAGTATCACCATGAACCAGCTATTGGCTTGGCTTCGGGCCGTGACGGTTTAGATTTGACCAAGCGTATCCTTGCTAATGCGGCTGATTATCTGACAGAAGATGGCTTACTAGTCGTTGAAGTCGGTAATTCAATGGTGCACTTGAGCGAGCAATTCCCAGATGTGCCATTTACTTGGGTTAACTTTGAAAACGGCGGTGACGGTGTGTTTGTGTTAACTCGTGATCAGCTAGTTGAAAATGAATCACTTTTCGCTATCTACAAAGATAGTGAATAATAGTGTTTAGCCGCAGTGAGAGCTGCGGCTTATATCTAAGTGCCTTGTGGTTATTTAGGTATATACCAATCAGTACTCCTACATTAGATTGGTATTAGATGAGGAATTTACCGATAAAACGCGGGTAAATGAAAATTAGAATAAAGAGATAGAGGGCGATAAAGCGAATGTCGGGAAACAGCATTGGACAAAATTTCGTAGTAACAACATTCGGTGAAAGCCACGGCGTTGCAATTGGCTGTATTATTGATGGCTGTCCTCCAGGTGTTGAGCTGACAGAAGCTGATATGCAGCACGATTTAGATAGACGCCGCCCAGGTACCTCTCGTTATACAACAGCTCGCCGTGAACCGGATGAGGTGCGCATTCTTTCTGGCATTTTCGAAGGTCAAACTACAGGTACTTCAATTGGTTTAATGATTGAAAACACCGATCAGCGCAGCAAGGATTACTCAAACATTAAAGACTTGTTCCGCCCGGGGCATGCAGATTACACCTACCAGCAAAAATATGGTCAGCGGGATTATCGCGGTGGTGGCCGTTCATCTGCCCGTGAAACTGCAATGCGCGTTGCAGCAGGTGCAGTTGCTAAAAAATACCTTAAGCAAGTTCATGGAGTAGAAATTCATGCTTACTTATCACAGCTTGGACCTATTTCGGCAGAGACAGTTGATTTTGAGCAAATTGAGCAAAATGCCTTTTTCTTTCCTGATGCATCAAAGCTAGATTCATTAGATGAGTATATGCGCGATCTGAAAAAGAGCGGCGACTCAATCGGCGCAAAAGTCTCAGTGGTGGCAACGGGTGTGCCTGTTGGCCTAGGCGAGCCGGTATTTGACAGACTCGATGCGGATATTGCCCATGCGCTGATGGGAATTAACGCGGTTAAAGGTGTTGAAATTGGTGATGGCTTTGAAGTGGTTAACCAAAAAGGTTCTGAGCACCGTGATTTAATGTCGCCAGCAGGCTTTGCCTCTAACCATGCTGGCGGCATTTTAGGTGGCATTTCATCAGGGCAACCGATTGTCGCCCATATTGCAATGAAACCGACGTCGAGCATAAGCGTGCCAGGTGAAAGCATGACAGCTCAAGGTGAAACTGCAGAAGTGGTAACTAAAGGGCGTCACGATCCTTGTGTAGGCATTCGTGCAGTACCTATTGCTGAAGCTATGTTAGCCATTGTATTGATGGATCACTTATTACGTCACCGTGCGCAAAATATGGATGTCAACAGCAGTACCCCTATTATCGGAATGCGTTAATGTTTCAACCAAAAAGCACAGAGCAGCAACTTCGCTGGCTCTGTGCATGTTATTTCTTCTTCTTTTCTATCCTTGGCATCATGGTGCCTTACCTTGGCGTTTTTTTTGATAGTCGTGGTTTTGACGCTCAGGAAATCGGTTTTCTACTCGCCATTTTAATGGGCACACGAATTATCGCGCCAAACCTGTGGGCGATAGTCGCTGACAAAACGGGCATGCGTTCAGAGTTAGTTAAAATTGGCGCTGGGGCAGCAGCTCTGACTTATCTTACCTTCTTCTATGATGGTGGTTTAGCCTACCTAGCTATCAGTTTGGCGGTATATACTTTCTTTTGGAATGCCATTCTTGCTCAGCTTGAAGTGATAACCCTTGAAACCTTAGGTGATGATGCGAATCGGTATGGTGCTATTCGCAGCTGGGGCAGTGTCGGTTATATCGTGCTGGTGGTCAGTGGTGGTTTTGCGATTGGTCACTGGGGACCGCAAATTTTGCCCTATATCGGCATGACATTGTTTATCGGTATGCTGATTAGTGCATTGCCGTTACCGTCAAATAGAGCCGTGGTAGACAAAACGGTTAAGCGTAAACCGCTGGTATTCGACAGAGCGCTGATTTGGTTTTTAGTTTCAGCCATGTTGCTACAAATGAGTGCCGGTCCTTTTTATGGCTTTTTTGTACTCTACCTTAAACAAGCGGGTTACTCAGAATCGGCTGCTGGTATTTTTGTGGCACTGGGTGTGGTCGCTGAAATTTTCATGTTTATGTACGCCCCAAAACTTCTCGGTCGCTTTGGTGTTCAGTTGCTGCTTATTGTCAGCATAGGTTTAACAGCCGTACGTTGGTTATTGTTGGCGTATGGCGTTGAAAATATCCTTTATCTCAGCATTAGTCAGTTATTGCATGCCTTTACCTTTGGTTTAACCCACGCGGCTTCAATTCAGTTTGTGCACAAGCATTTTGATATCAACAGGCGTAGCCAAGGCCAGGCACTCTATGCCAGCTTAAGCTTTGGTGTTGGTGGCGCGTTAGGCACTTGGCTGTGTGGCATTATTTGGGGCGACGGCTCCGGTGCCGTTTCAACGTGGATTTTTGCCGCAGGATGCGCGTTTCTATCTATGTTAGCCGTGTTATTTATTCCTAAAGCAAAGCCGGTAGCACAGGTCGCCGAACAAGGCTAATTAGGTAGCATGTTAACTTTGAACTAATTAAGTTAATTGAATAGCAATATAATTATTTAGCGACGCAATAATAATTAAAATATGTCAAAAACGGAGTATTGATAGTGAGCACATTTCGTCTTGGATTGATCATTAATCCACTTGCCGGCCTAGGTGGTAGCGTAGCACTTAAAGGTAGCGATGGTGTTGCTGAGCAAGCGATTGCTAAAGGTGCAGTGCCTAAAGCACACCTACGTATGCAGCAAGCATTAGCTGTTATTGAACCCTACAAAGATAGCATTGAAGTGATAACCGCATCTGGCGTGATGGGTGAAGACTTGGCGGTGACAATGGGCTTTACAACCCGCGTGGTTTACCAAGCTCCGAATCAAACTGCTGCGCAAGATACCCAAAAAGTGGTGGCAGAGCTATTAAATGAAACCTTAGATTTGTTGTTGTTTGCTGGAGGGGATGGAACTGCCCGTGATGTGTTTGCGATTGCGGACGAGAATATTCCTGTACTAGGTGTGCCTGCGGGGGTGAAGATTCACTCTGGTGTTTATGGCATTACTCCGCATGCATCGGGCATGGTGGTTAAAATGCTGCTTGATGGTGAATTAGTTAGCCTAATGAGCGCAGATGTAATGGATATTGATGAAGCTGCTTTCAGAACAGGTGTTGTGCGTGCTCGTCGTTTTGGCGAGATGCAAGTACCGGCGGAGCCAAGATATGTGCAAGCGGTAAAAATGGGCGGTAAAGAAAGTGATGAGTTAGTGCTTGCCGATCTCGCTGCGGAAGCCATTGAGCTGATGGAAGATAACTTTTGCATTATGGGGTCAGGTAGCACTGTAGCAGCGGTTATGGCTGAACTTGCACTTGAAAATACCTTGTTGGGGGTTGATCTCATTCAAGATGAAGCCTTAGTTGCAAGTGACTTATCGGCGAATGAGCTATTGCAGCTCACTGAAAATAAACAACTAAAGCTGTTTATCACGCTGATTGGCGGCCAAGGCCACATTCTTGGTCGAGGTAATCAGCAGTTGAGTCCCGAGCTAATACGACGTGTCGGTAAGGACAATATTGTAATCTTGGCGACAAAAACAAAGTTAAAAGCACTTGAAGGTAGGCCATTAATTGTGGATAGTGGCGACCCTGAATTAGATAAGCAGTTAACGGGTTATTATAAGGTGGTCACTGGCTACCATGATTACGTGATGTATCAAGTTGCGAATCCAGATCTAGCTTAGTTGTTGTGGGCAACGCCGCTAACACTGAGACTGAGTAAGATTGAGTTAATAACCACGGATATGTTTAAAAACTGTTTGAAAGAATACTTAAGCAGGCAGCGAATAGTTGCTGCCTACTATACAGATAAAAAGCGGAGCCCTCGATGATTGAGAAGTACGAGCAGACACTACAAGATTGGATTGAGAATATCGTTGCTGAAGGTGATGATGATGCATTATTTGCAAGTGGTTATTTACAAGGTCATTTTGCGGTTGTGTTGTCTCAGCTTGAAGTTGAAAGCGAACAAGATATGGCTGCACTTGAAGTGAAAATGACCGAGTGTTTAGCATTAGCAAGAGAAGAGCTTAGCGACGCTGATTATGCATTAGTGAGTGATGCTTGGGCACAGTTAAGCACTAAATTAGCTGCATAAGTAAAAGCTGGCAACTTATTAAACCTCGCCAGTTAAGGCAAACCTATTAATTAATGTGTTTGCCAATCGATAGAGTGAAAGAGTTTACCCTGTTATGAGTAAGAGTAGTTACGTTGGTATTGGCTTAGTCAATCCAAAAAGCCCGACAAATGTTGGTGGGATCATGCGCGCTGTAGGTTGCTACAGTGCCGATGCAGTATTTTATACAGGTAAACGCTATGAGCTAGCAGCCAGCAATGGCACAGCGCAATATAACACTGACACCAAGCGTGCTAGCAGCTCAATTCCTTTAACTAAGGTTGAGTCTTTACTCGATGCAATTGCATCTGACGTTAAAGTGGTCTGTGTCGATCTTGTTGAAGGTGCAATTGCGCTGCCAGAGTTTGAACACCCAGAAAAAGCGATTTATATCTTTGGCCCAGAAGATGGCACAATTAATCAGCAAATTGTTAATAGTGCTGATGCAGTCGTTTATGTACCAACCGTTGGCTGTATGAACTTAGCGGCATCAGTCAATGTTTTGCTATATGACCGCTTAGCTAAATCGGCTTCAATTGCTAGCGATGAACTTATTCGCAGCAGTCGTGATACCAATAACCGCGTACGAGTAAAACGCTAAGTTGAGCCTCTATTTGCAAGGTTAGCTCCTAAAGCCACTTTTATAGTGGCTTTATTGTTTCCTCCCTGCCGTAAACTATCTAGCCTCTTAATTTTAAATAAGTATTACCTTTATTTGACTGTCACTGCGTTCCTGACCATATTTAAGTATGCTGACTATGATTAGGGATTGTTTTTAGCTGCACAGCGGGGTAACCGTGAGGGATAAAAGTTCATCTAGAAAAGGATTACTATTGATGCGAACACCAGTATTAAAGAATTTAGCTATTAAGGCTGCAGTGGTATTAGCTTTAGTGAGTTTGGGGGCCTGTAGCACTGAACCTGCTAGGCTAGAGCAGGGGCCTAATGCAGAAACAACCAAAGATGGGTTAGTTAAAGTGGACCACTCAAAATTAGACTTGTCCTATGCAAGGCCGAACGTTGAGTGGAAAAAATACACCAAGTTATATTTTGCTCCCGTAAAAGTGACCAATGATCACCCAGCAGATTATAAGCCGCCTCGAATTGATAAAAGAGCTGATGGATTAAATGCGACTTACGATCTGCCGCCTGAAGCGCTAGAGAAAATGTCGGCTCAATTTCAAACCACCGTAAAAGATGTGTTTAATAGTGAGCAACCATTTGAGCTTGTTGATAAAGCTGGCGCGAACACATTAGTGATAGAAGCGGCAGTTACCGATATTCGTTTGAGTGCGCCCATTGAGTCGAGTCGCCGAAGCTATAGCTCTATGGGGCGTACCTATACTGAAAACTCAGGTTCGATGATGCTATTAGCGGTGATTAAAGATGGTGAAAGCGGCGAGATCCTCGCAAAAGCTGCAGATAGAGGCCAAGGTTTTGATCAATGGAGTCAAAATACTCAGGTCTTTAATTGGGGAGACGTGAAAACCGTATACCGCCGTTGGGTGAATGATTTTAAAAACGCACTGATGGAAGCGGGAGCGCAATAGCTTTAACCCACGATGGTCGTCAAAAACAAAGCGCCTAATTGGCGCTTTGTTTGTTGTGAAGTGAAACTAATTAAACATTAGTTTCACTGTTATCTAATGCCTTGCCTTTTAACAGTTTGCGTAGCCACATTCTATTTGGGTTGAGTAGTGCCACAAAATCAGTGCTAATAGGAAGATTTTCACCACAAATTTGTGCGGCAAGGGCTTCTGCTGCTAATGGGCCAGAGCTTAATCCACGAGAGCCTAGGCCGCCTAATACGTATAGCTTTGGATAAGTTGGGGCTGGGTGTGACTGCCAAAACTTTCGACTTTCAGGTGTTAACTGGTGATTTTTATAAAGCGCGAGAATGCTGTCTATATCTGGCGCAGGTCCCATCATAGGTGCGTGATCACGGGTCACCATGCGTACACCCACGCGGGCGCTGTGCCCTGAAATATCAATATCTTTTACCCAATCTTGCTCTAGATAACTGTGTTGGATCTTTTTAAGATTCTCGATTTGCTCTGTTGGGCAGTAATCTAAATGTTCTGCATTTTTCACATAGCTGGCACCTAAGCAGTGCAGTGCATTATTGCCAGGCGTCATGTAACCATGCGCGCACAATACTGTACTTAGCTTGGATAACTTAGCGCGACTCGGTGCATGACTGACTTGTCCTCTAAAGCCTGTAGCTTGTAAGTACTGAGTTTGATTGTATTGAGTAAGTGATTTGCCATTGGCGACAACTAGCGCACTAAATGGGCCAAAACGCTGGTGCTTATTACTTAGGTACCAAGCATTGTTTTGATAATCAATTGCAGTAATTTGTGTTTCAAGCGCCAGTTTTACATCGGCAATGGCTTGAGCTTGTTTAAATGCTGCTTGGGTGAAGTCTTGCGGTGATACCCAGCCTCCTAGCGGATATAAGATCCCTGCGTCGTCTATTTTCACTGAGGCAATTTCGGATGCTTGCTCTGAAGTGATCTTCGTTGCGATAAGTGATTGCCAGTCATAGCTGTCGATGATCTTGGCTACGCGTTTTCGGCTGCGTTCATCATGCCCAGTATGAACCACACCACACAGATCATAATCAATTGAGTGGCCTTGAGCAGCGAGTGTTTTTAGCCTTTGCAAGCTAAACAAATATGCCTGTTGAAAATACTGACTTAAATGATTGTTATCCGGCGTTAATAGCGGATAAATAGCACCTTGTTTGTTGCCCGATGCTGCTTGAGCTAATGCGCTATCTTCACAAAATAAATGCACTTTCTGGCTGCGCTCCGCTAATGAAAGCGCCAAATTGGCACTGGCAACCCCGCCGCCAATAATTGCGATAGGCAGGGCATTCTCACTTGCTTGAGGCGAAGAGATACTGCTGATTGGATAGGGCGCTTGTTTTTGTTGCTGCTGTGAGCGAAGCGCACTGCGCTCTAACAAGGTAATATCATCGGCCTTAAGGTGATCATTTTGATATAAGCCAACCAGTTTTGCCCAAGATATAATTGTTTGCTCGGTATTAACTTTAGAGTTTGGCTCAGTACTAGCATGGTTATTAGTACTTAGATTGGCCTCAGCGGAAGTCTGTAAACAATTTAGATTATCTAAATCAAGCTGGGCATTGTCTTGGCTAAGCTTCGCCATCTGCCAAAAAATATCCAGTGTCAGTAGTTCATAATCAAGGTTTTCTGCAAAGCACCAATGATTGATAAAGCCAGAATTTACCATTGGGATTTGTTGTAACTGTTGCAATAACGGACCAAAGTGAAAATCAATCACTAAGCGACCGTTATTTAATATGCGACGTTGGCAACCTTCAATGGCAAGTATTGGTAAGACGCTTTCATGAGCACAAATTTGTTCAAACTGTTTATCTTTTATAACCTGAGCTAATGTTTGGTCAATTGGGCTGAATATTTTCAAGCACACTCGAGCGCTGCTTTGATTTAAAACCAGCGCTTTTAAATTATTAAGCGAGCTTAATCCAAGTTGAGCAATCACTACTGAATTGGTGGAATTTGTATCAATAATTTGCTGAACAATTTTACTTACTGTCATGGTTCCGTCTTTAATGTTAAATTAAACGCTCACAAATATGCGTTACAATCGCTTTTACTTGTCGGAAGTGTACCTTTTTACGGGTAGATTTTGGCAAAGATTATACGTAAGGTCTCATAATCGGCATTATTTTTGTGTTCCTTATGGAAAGCTGACCACTTATATGGATTAAAAGCGATACCATTGGTTCAGCAAAATTGGTACTAGATGTACAGAATGGAAAGTTAATAATGAAAAGAGTCGTGATCACTGGACTTGGCGTAGTGTCAAGTATCGGTAACAACAAGCAAGAAGTCACTGAATCATTAAAAGCAGGTCGTAGTGGTATTACCCACTCAGATCAGTTTGAAGAAATGAAGCTGCGTAGTCATGTTTGGGGCGACATTAAGATTGACCCATCAGAATATATTGACCGTAAAGCACTGCGCTTTATGGGTAATGCTGCAGCATATGCACATATCGCTATGCAAGAAGCGATTAAAGACGCTGATTTAACTGAAGAGCAGTATTCAGACCCACGTGTTGGCATTATTGTCGGTACAGGTGGCGCATCTTCAGCAAACCAGGTTCAAGCAGCAGACACATTACGTGAAAAAGGCGTTAAACGTGTTGGCCCGTATATCGTGCCACGCATTATGTCGAGCACTGCGAGTGCGTGTTTGGCAACGCCATTTAAAATTAAAGGCATGAACTACTCAATCAGTTCTGCTTGTGCAACCAGTGCCCACTGTATTGGCCACGCAGTCGAACTTATCCAAATGGGTAAGCAAGATATGGTATTTGCTGGTGGTTCTGAAGAAGTGGATTGGACGCTAACCATGGGCTTTGATGCTATGGGCGCACTATCGACTAAGTATAATGATGAGCCAACTAAAGCATCACGTACTTATGATGCTGACCGTGATGGTTTTGTTATCTCTGGCGGCGGCGGTATTGTTGTTGTTGAAGAGTTAGAGCACGCTCTTGCTCGTGGTGCAAAAATCTACGCTGAAGTTATCGGTTATGGCGCATCATCAGATGGTTATGACATGGTTGCTCCATCAGGTGAAGGTGCTGTTCGTTGTATGCAGATGGCACTTGCGGATGTTGATACTCCAATTGACTACATCAACACGCATGGTACATCAACGCCAGTGGGTGATATGCGTGAGCTTGAAGCACTACGTGAAACCTTTGGTGATAACCTACCAGCAATCGCATCGACTAAGTCACTGACTGGTCACGCTTTAGGTGCTGCAGGTGCACATGAGGCGATTTACAGCCTAATCATGATGGAAAGCAATTTCATTGCGCCAAGCATCAACATCGATAATTTAGATGAAAAAGCTGCAGGTATGCCAATTGTGACTGAAATGACTGAAAAAGAACTAAACACAGTTATGAGTAACAGCTTTGGTTTTGGTGGTACAAACGCAACTTTGGTAATGCGCAAGTACAAATAAGCATTTAGACTTTCTCTAAGTGAGTGTAAAGGGAGCATTGGCTCCCTTTTTTATTATCTGTTGCGCCATAAGGAAGCCTGTATATTCGTGTAAGCAATATAGCTTGCTGCAAATCGCAATCTTGGGTTTAAATTGAGTCATGAATTAAACGGCGAAATTGACTAAATAAATTTACAACTCATAATGTACAGCCTCAATTACAAATAGAAGATCCCATGACTACTAAGCTTGAGCCTATTAGCTTATTTAAAGCACTATCAGATAAAATTCGTTTATCGATTATTTTACTTTTGCATGTTGAGAAAGAGCTTTGCGTTTGCGAATTTAGTGAAGCACTTGATGAAATTCAGCCTAAGATCTCGCGTAATTTAGCCTTGCTAAAAACAGCTGGACTCGTTGTTAATCGTCGTCAAGGCCAATGGATCTATTATTCTATTAATGATGAATTGCCACAGTGGGCACTTAACACGCTTAGCGAGACATATTCTGGAAATCAGCAATATATTGAACAGGCGTTAGCCAAACTAAACAAAATTGGTGAGCATGAAGCGCGACCAATGCTCCTATGTGAATCAAAGTAAGGAGCTGAAAGACTCAGCTCCTTGGCCTATGTAATGTTAGTAAAGGTTTTTAACATTGAAGCTGCGGATGTAGTAAACATTAGGGCGAGTATTCGCATCTAAGTTTAACTGTTGAGTTTTGTGCATTTTTACCAATCTTGCTGCTTCACTGTTTGGATCGTCAAAATCGCCAAATACTCGAGCACCTGATGGACAAGCTGAGACACATGCAGGTTTTAGCCCTTGGTCCAAGCGGTGATCACACAAGGTACATTTTTCGGTGGTACGTCTTGAGCGGGTATTTGGGTAAGTATCGCCACGCTCAGGGTTAAGGTAAGGCAAGGTTTTGCTGTTTACCTGTTTTAACACATCATAAGGTGATGCCATTCCTTTGTTGATCAGCGCTTCATCGTCTTGCCATTGGCGATGTGGGATCTGCTTGTTATAACTTATTACGCCGTAAGGGCAGGCGCGCATGCACTTTCTACAGCCAATGCACTTGTCGTTATCTTGTAAAGTTAAGCCACGTTTATCTTTGTACATTGCACCAGTTGGACATACTTTCACACAAGCGGCATCGCTACAATGGTTACAAAGCGTTGGTATGTAACTGTACTTTACATCCGGAAAACGGCCTTCGGTTTGATTGATATGATTTGACCATTTTATGCCATCAGGCGTGTTATTTTCGGTCTTACAGGCTAAATCACAGCCACCACAACCAACACATTTCTGTAGGTCTATTACCATTCCAAGTCTCATAATATTCCCCTTAGACCTTTGCTATTTGAATTCGAATATGTCCATAAAACGCTGATGCACCGCTTAGGCGGTCATAACGATCGGCGATAATATCGTTATTGGCGCCGCCCCGTGCTGCTTTACCAAATATTTTGCTGGCGTTGCGGCCATAAGCCCAATGCCCTTGACCAAAGCATTTTGCAATGGTGCCAGGTCTAACGCCTTCCCATAACACTGCGGTACAAGTGAGTTGGCCTACAGGACTCGTGACCATAATTTGATCGCCAGTTTTAATGCCGAGTTGCTCTGCATCGACTGGATTTATTTTGGCGCTGTCTTCTTGGGCGATATCCCCAGGATCGAGATCTTTAAATTCGTAGTACCATGGCGTATTCGCTGAGCGGCCTTCTTTATTTAGGCGTGACTTTTGATCTACTAGTAAAAACGGATATTGCTTAGCGTCGCCAAAACGGTATGGCATTTCATAATGAGGCACAAATGCTATCTGACCTCTCGCATCATAATCACAAGCTTGCATCACATCATCTACGCTAACGTGGTGATTTTTGGCATGCTTAGTTAAGGCTTTTTCTAAAGTTTTGCTATAAAACTCAAACTGTTTGGTTTCAGTTTTAAAATTGCCCCAGCGTGACCCAAGTTTGTATGGATGACTATTCCACACACCTTTGTCGATAAAGTCATCCCAGCCTGCCATAGGTGGACCATATTTATCCGAGGCATTGAGCCATAGAGGAGAGGTAACGTATCTGACAAGAAGCTTGCCGAAATCTAGCTCATTGCTAGCGGGCTGTTTAGTTTCTGGATCCAGCAACTGCTCGTTGATGTAACGCCATGGTTTATCGAAGCCTTTTTCTGCTAGCTTTTTCGCGAGAAGATAGGGGATTTCGGACTCGTCATCTTTAGTATTCCACAAGCGATCAATTGACGGTTGCTGTACTGATACTTGATGGACACTGTTGCCAATTGAATCTAATACGCCCCATTTTTCGAACATGTGATGATTTGCAGGCAAGATAATATCGGCAAACCAGCTGAATTCAGAAATGTTAGTGGTTACGTGAGCCATAAACTCCACTTCACTCAAGGCATCATTCCAGCGCTGCCCCTCAGGGGAGGAGAAGTTAAAGTTATTGAAGTAAGCCAACATCACTTTAATTTTGTATGGGTCGCCACTTAACATGCCATTTGCTGTATTGCTGGTAACAACACCGCCGCCGGGTTTGCCTTTCTTTAATGCTGGAACGGCTAAGGTGCCGCGCTGGTCAATCTTAGGTTGCTTAATACTCTTAGCCGCGATGTCGTCAAGGTAGGGCTTAGAGTCTGGGAATTTTTTATTTAGTGCGATTTTATTCGCGGGGAATACGCCGCCTTTACTGTCGATACCACCAAATAGTCCGTTTAGTGCATGGCAAGCTAAAGAGGTATAAGTACCTCGCGTATGCATTACCGCGCCGCGAGATGTCCACACTTGCACTGCGGGTGCAGCTTGGCCCATGTCTTTAGCAATTTGCACAATGGTTTGTGCAGGAATTTGGCTAATAGATTCTGCCCATTCAGGGGTGTAATCCTTTAGGGTTAAGTTCCACCACTCAACAAGGCCGTAAGTGTGCTTTTCCTCAAAGAGTGTTGGGTCAACGGTTTGTCCCGCTTTAAAGAGGTTGCTACCCGACTTAAAGTCACCTACAAACGGTTTATGCCAAATGCCTTCAACTAACGCGACGTGTGCTATAGCAAGTGCAAGCACACTGTCTTGAGCTGGTTCAATTGGGATACATTTATGCGCTTTACTCGCCGAAATGGATAGGCGCGGATCAACCACCACGACCTTGGCATTATCTAACGCGCTGCCCCATGTTTTTGAGTAATAAGATACTTGGCGGTTACTGGCGATAGGATCTGCACCAAATGATAAAATAAACTTGGTATTCTCGATATCATATTGGTTATAGCCCCAGTTACCATCCTGATAATAAGGCCCCATTTTATGCGCCTCTGCGCAAATCGAGCTGTGAGATATGTTGTTTGGCGAGCCAATCATATTGGTGAGGTGTTTATAGATAAACTCATTGATATGCGAATATCTACCACGAAGTAATGCGTATTGGTGCGCTTCACCGGCATTACGCAATGCGATGATCTTATCGGCGAGTAGATCGAATGCTTCATCCCAAGAAATTGGCTTGAACATAGGATCATGTTCTTTGCCTTTTTTAGGGTTGGTACGCATTAAAGGACTTCGGACTCTGTCAGGATCATAAACTTGTTGCAGACTTAGGTGCTGTCTTGGGCAGCTAGACTCGCCATGAACATGAGAGTTTAGGTTACCTCTTACTTTTACAGCTCGCCCTTCAATAATGTACGTTTGTTTAGCACACCATGAGGTACAACCTTGGCAGGTTGTAGCCACCCATTTACCGGTGCCAGTGATCTTGTCTGACTTTGGCAGCTCGTGCTCAATTCCTTCAATGACAGGTGTCATTGAGCTACTGCAGCCTACTGTTGCTAAAGCCGTTGTCGCAGCTGTTGTTTTTAATAGCGTTCTTCTGCGTGTATCGATTTTCTCGCTCATAAACCCACAACTTTAAATAATTTTAGATATATAAAATTGCGTATATGCACCTAGTTATATATACGTTTAATCAAGTGGGATTGGTAGCCCCCTTGTAAGCGGAATGTCACATTTCTGGATTATTGCTATTGGTTGTCTGAATTAATTTAGAGCGAGATCACCAAAAAACGCTGCTTAACTGACCAGCGAATAGTTGAGTAATCAACGAAAGTGGCTGCAAATTGAGCGATAATCTCACGCTTGCAGTTATGTACTTTGGAGATGCGAATAAGCAATCATTAACACGCTAATTTCTAGAGTGAAATTGAGTAGAAACTAAATACTAGTAATGTAAGCAAATTTTAATCCTTTGTTTCTATTGGATAGTTCCTCTTGCTAGAATGGTCCCACACCTACTATAGCTGTTATTGGACACCCTAATGAAAATCCTTGCCGATGAAAATATGCCTTATGTACAACAGTTATTTGCCGATTTTGGCAGGATTGAAACTGTAAACGGTAGGAAGTTAACCGCAGAGCAAGTACAAGATGCAGATGTGCTGTTAGTGCGTTCAGTCACTCGGGTGAATCCAGAGTTATTAGCACTTAATTCCAAGCTTAAATTTGTAGGTAGCGCAACCATAGGCACCGATCATATTGATCAAGAGTACCTTGCAAGTCGTAATGTACCTTTTTCAAATGCGCCAGGTTGTAACGCAACAGCAGTGGGCGAGTTTGCATTTATCGCCATGCTTGAGTTAGCGCAGCGCTTTAATAGCCCACTAAAAGGCAAAGTGGTGGGGATTGTGGGGGCAGGTAATACCGGTACGGCAGTGGCTAAATGCCTTGAAGCCTATGGTATTGAGGTGTTGTTATGTGATCCGCTATTACAGCAAAGTGGCGACAGACGAGAGTTTGTATCTTTAGATAGCCTAATAGAGAAATCTGATGTCATTAGCTTACATGTGCCTATAACCAAGCAAGGTGAGCATAAGACTTGGTATTTGTTCGATGAGCAGCGTTTGAATAGTTTAAAGCAAAATACTTGGTTACTTAACTGTTGCCGTGGTGAAGTTATCGATAACCGCGCCTTGATTAAATTCAAGCAACAGCGAGACGATGTTAAAGTTGTACTCGATGTGTGGGAAGGTGAGCCTAATCCTATGGCAGAGCTTGTACCCTATATTGAATTTTGTACGCCGCACATTGCAGGTTACTCACTCGAGGGCAAAGCCCGCGGCACCTACATGCTCTACCAGCAATTAGCAAAAGTGCTAAATTTAACGGCAGATAAACAAATGGATAGTTTGCTTCCTAACCTTTGGAGTGAGCAGCTCTCAGTCGCTGAAATGAGCAATGAAAGAGCGTTATTACAGCTGGCTAGATTTGTCTATGATTTGCGCGATGACGATGAATTATTTAGAAAACAGTTCTTAAATCCACAGGGGTTTGATCAGATGAGAAAAAATCACACACATCGCCGTGAATTTAGTGCATTAAAGGTAGGCAACACGGGGCAAACTGATGTAAATTGGTTGTCCAATTTAGGGTTTTCAGGAGTCGAGCTGTAATTATGTCGCAGGAATTTAATGTTGTCGTATTAGGTGCATCGGGCGCAGTGGGTCAAACAATGATTGAGATCCTAGAAGAGCGTAACTTTCCGGTTGCAAATTTATATCCATTAGCCAGCAGCCGCAGTGCCGGTGATACGGTCAGCTTCCACGGTAAACAGGTCGAAATTTTAGACGTAGACACCTTTGACTGGTCACAGGCTCAGATCGGTTTCTTTTCTGCTGGTGGCGATGTCTCTGCTAAGTGGGCACCAATTGCCGCTGAAAATGGTTGTGTTGTGATTGATAACACTTCGCACTTTAGATACGACATTGACGTACCTTTGGTGATCCCAGAAGTGAACCCAGAAGCGATTGCTGATTTTAGAAATCGCAATATTATCGCCAACCCAAACTGTTCAACTATCCAAATGCTGGTTGCACTTAAGCCTATTTACGATACATACGGTATTTCGCGTATTAACGTAGCGACTTATCAATCAGTGTCTGGTTCTGGTAAGCAAGCGATTGAAGAATTAGCGGGTCAGTGCGCTAAGTTATTGCAGGGCCTACCAGTAGAGCCAAAAGCGTATCCAAAGCAAATCGCGTTTAACGTATTACCACAAATTGATAAATTTATGGAAAACGGCTACACCAAAGAAGAGATGAAGATGGTGTGGGAAACGCAAAAAATCTTTGGCGACGACAATATCGTTGTGAACCCAACCGCAGTGCGCGTACCAGTGTTTTATGGCCACTCAGAAGCAATTCATTTAGAAACACTTCAACCTGTTGATGCTGAAGATGTTAAGTCAGTACTTCGCGGCGCAGCGGGTGTTGAACTGTTTGGAGGTGATGAAGATTACCCAACGGCAGTGACTGAAGGCGCTGGCAGTGATCCTGTGTATGTTGGCCGTATTCGTAAAGATATCTCTCATGAAAACGGCATAAACCTTTGGGTTGTATCAGATAATATCCGTAAAGGTGCAGCACTAAACAGCGTACAAATTGCTGAGGTTTTAATCAGAGATTATTATTAATCGCTGTTTTTAATATAAGTAAATGATGAAAAAGCCCGCAGAATGCGGGCTTTTTATGTTTTAAAGATGTGAACAGTAGCAGGGCATCGGAATCTAGTTTATAGTAATCTCAATAAATACAATTGCCTAAAGCTCGTCACCAGGGTGGTGACACAAGCGTGCTTTAAAGGGAAGGATTGATGAACTTTCGCACTTCGTATCTTGTTGGCTTAATAGCTACTGGAATAGTGGCTATTGCTGCTCCTTCGATTCATTCTGCGACGGCCGCTGAGCCACTGAAAATTACCGGGCCCGACGGCCAAGTAAAAAGTAATATTCAAACAAATGCGCAAGTAAATCAGAGTGATCCTCAAGGTGTTCGCCAGTATGGTCCGACAACATCAGCGGATACCTTTTGGAGTATTGCTCAAGCTGTAAAGCCTGATAATAGTGTTACTGTTTATCAAGTTATGTCAGCACTTTTTGATGCTAACCCGCACGCTTTCTCAAGCAAAAATTACAACAGTTTAGAGCGCGGCATGATTTTGTTGGTGCCGAGTAAATCCGTCATGCAACAAACGCCTGCTGCTGATGCCAAAGCTCGTGCTGAAAACAATGATCAAAGATGGTCTTCAAGTTCTGTTGTTACTCAACCTAGCACTCCAGCTAAAGCGGCTCCTAAGCCAGTAATTGCAGCAAATACAGTAAGTCCAAATAGCAGTTCAAAGTCTAACCCGCTGATTGCAGAGCTATCTGAAGAGGTTAAGAGCTTAACTGCACAAGTTGAATCAATCCAAGCTAAAAATTTAGAACTTACCGACGAACTGGCACGAGCGAGTGATGAAATCGTGGTGGGCTCTTCTGATACAGCTGCGTTTCAAGATGAAATCAGTCAGCTTAAGCAAGAAAACGCACTGTTAAAGCAAGCACTGCAAGAGGCAAAAGCTGAAACCGCGGCTCTAGAGCAAGAAATTCAAGTCAGTCAGCAACAAATGGCTAAGGCTACAGAATCACAAAACGAGCCAACGAGTAATCTGTGGCGCACCATAATGGACAATCCACTATTGTTGGTCCTAGGGGCTGTGCTTCCAGCGATTATTGTTATTGGGATTTTCTGGCTGTTCTTACGTCGTAAAAAGGAGCCAGTAGCACAAGACTCAACGGCAGAGCAACAAGTTGAGAACAGCGCGTCTGATGCAGATAAGCCAGTTAATAATGCTGAGCCTACAGCAGATGACGCTGATGATATGGCTGTTCACCTAGATACTGACAGTGGCGCCGATGATCTTCCGCTAAAAGAAATTGCTGCCGTGGGTGCTGCAGGTATCGCCGCTGGTGCTGTTGCACATGAACAAGATATTGTTGTTGAAGATAGTCAGGATGATGGTCAGTCTCTCGATGATTTGTGGGCTGAAGCAATGGGTGAGCAAGACCAAGCTGACTCTCTTGATGGGTTTGACACTAACTCTAGTACAGACGATGACTTAGATTCATTATTAGCAGGTTTTGATGAACCTGAAACTCAAGCGCAAGATTCAGTTATTGGCGATGATGAGGTAAATACAGATGATGATTTAGATGCGCTGCTTGCAGGTTTTGATGAACCTGAAGCTCAGGCGCAAGACACTGTCACAGGCGGTGATGCGGTAAATAGTGATAATGACGATTTAGATGCGCTGCTTGCAGGTTTTGATGAGCCAGAAACTCAGGCGCAAGACACTGTCACAGGCGATGATGCGGTAAATACTGATGACGATGATTTAGATGCGCTGCTTGCAGGTTTTGATGAACCTGAAGCTCAGGCGCAAGACACTGTCACTGGCGATGATGCGGTAAATAGTGATGACGATTTAGATTCATTATTTGCAGGTTTTGATGAGCCAGAAACTCAGGCGCAAGACACTGTCACAGGCGATGATGCGGTAAATACTGATGACGATGATTTAGATGCGCTGCTTGTAGGTTTTGATGAACCTGAAGCTCAGGCGCAAGACACTGTCACTGACGATGATGCGGTAAATACTGATGACGAATTAGAAGCATTATTAGCATCATTAGAAAACGATTCGAATGATGCAGGATCTCAACAAGATATTGATTCGTTATCTGATGAAATGGCTGCCGAGCTTGCGTTAGGTTTTGAAATTGCGGCAGAGCTAGAAGATGAAGATAGCACTGAGCAACAAAAACTTGATAGCGAATTAGACAGTGAAATTGATGCTTTGTTGGCAGAGTTTGATATGCCAAGTGACTCTGACAGCCCCGAGATTACAGGCGGTTTAGAGCATACTGACACCGCGGAAGAAACAACAAAATTTGATCCTAATGAAAGCGATGATCTAGAGCTTGCAACAACGGAAAATACTCTTGAGCCTGTAACAGAGCTAGTACCTGAGCTTGAGCCAGAAACAGAAACAGAAACAGAAACAGAAACTCAGAGCTTTACAGCCGAAGCAAGTGATTCTGATTTAAGTAGTGATGTTGAAAGTATAGATTTCGATAACATTAACTTCAGTAGCGCAGATCAAGATAGCGAGACAGTTGATTCAGATAAGCATGGTTCAGAGAACGAACAAGACTTTTTAACTCGAGAGCTACAAGAGGCTGCAGCGCAGCAAGAACAAGTTGAACTTGCCAAGCAAGCAGATATTGATGCATTTTTAGCGCCTAAAACAGAGTTTGAGTCCACAGAAGCGTCACAAGTTAGCGAAAAAGAATCAGGGTTCTTTGACGATTTAAAAGCAGACAATCAAACCACGGATAATTCGCTTGATTGGGAATCAATTTCTGCACCTCTGTCTACATCAACTGATAATGAAATCGGCCTTGTTAACGACGATAGTTTCAAGGAAAAAGAAAATAATCTTGAAGCGTTAAACTCAGACTTTGATTTAGATATTGCAGCGGCAACAGAGTTAACAGATGAAGAGTTGCTGAGTAATTTAGCTCAAGCCGGTGATGTTGAAGATAGTTCACTCGATTTATCTGATGACAGCTTTACGCTCGACAGCGATAGTAAAATGACGGTCGATGAAGCATTAGCCGCGCTCGATGCTGAAGAGTATGTTGAGCATAAGCCAAGCGATGAAGCGACAGAGCAGCAAGATTTAAGCAATTTCCAACGTGATAATGGCTTTATCGATATTGATATGCTGTTAAGTGAAGCCGATGAAGACAATGGTGAAACCGATCTTTATAAACAGTTTGATGTTGATATGGGAGAGCTCAACTCGTTGATGGGTAACTCTTCAATGGTCGATGTTGATGATGAAGAGAACTCTGTCAACGCTAAGTTAGACTTGGCCCGTGCTTATATCGAAATTGATGATAATGACAGCGCTCGAGCCCTACTTAAAGAAGTTGAGCTAGATGGTAATGATCGCCAACAGGCAGAAGCTGTCGGCTTACTGAAAGAGTTAGTATAAATATCACATTGTAAAAACGGCGCCTTTGGCGCCTTTTTTATACTCATCGTTTGTCCTGAGTGTGCTAGAATCGCCGCCAATTAATAGATTTTGCCTATTTGATTGTTTTACGAAAATGCTAACAGTCTTATAGCAGTTTAACCGAGTGATAGAGGTGTGAAATGCGGGTTGTACTAGGTATAGAGTACGATGGTAGTCAATATTTCGGATGGCAACGTCAGGCGGAAGTTGACACAGTACAGGCGCGTTTAGAAAAGGCATTATCCAAAGTCGCCAATGAGCCTATCGCTGTGCAATGTGCAGGGCGCACCGATGCCGGTGTTTCGGCCACAGGTCAAGTGGTTCACTTTGAAACCAACGCTATACGTAAAGACACTGCATGGACCTTGGGTGTGAATGTTCACCTTCCTGATAATATCGCTGTGCGCTGGGTAAAAGTTGTTGATGATGAGTTTCACGCTCGCTTTACTGCAACTGCAAGACGTTACCGTTACATGATTTATAATCACCAATTACGCCCTGGTATTTTGCGTGGTGGCGTGAGTCACTACCCAGGTGATATTGATGAAACTAAAATGCATCAAGCGGCTCAATACCTATTAGGTGAGCAAGACTTTACTAGTTTCAGAGCTGTTCATTGCCAATCGAATACGCCATTTCGCTGCGTGCACGAAGTCAATGTGACTCGCCAAGGTATGTATATTTGTGTTGATATTAAAGCCAATGCATTTTTGCATCACATGGTGCGTAATATTGTGGGATCTTTGCTGGAAGTCGGTTACGGCAATCAACCTATCGAGTGGATTGAGCAGTTACTTGCGCTGAAAGATAGAAATCAAGCCGCAGCAACAGCCAAGCCGAACGGTCTGTATTTAGTTGATGTGACCTATCCTGAGAGTTACCAATTACCAAAGCTCGCCCTAGGGCCGTTATTTATGTTGGATTAATCCAACTTGCTTTGAATGCCTTTTTGTAACGTAAGCTTGCAACCTTTTACGATGTTAATGGATAAATTTTGTGATTGAAAACGATACACTTATGCAAGCTGCGCCGCCAAGCGGAGCAGCGCTAACCACTTGGTTAGATTTTTTACTCGCTATACACCCAACTGAAATTGATATGGGGTTAGCGCGAGTGCAGGCAGTGGCAAAGCGTATGGAGCTTGACCACTTAGCTGACACAAAAGTCGTGACGGTTGCAGGGACTAACGGTAAAGGCACAACTTGCGCCATGATTGAAGCCGCACTGCAATTGTCTGGTAAAAGTGTTGGCGTATATAGCTCGCCTCATTTGCTTAATTACAATGAGCGAGTGCGGATCAATGGTGTTGATGCAACTGATGTGGCATTAGTTGCAGCGTTTGAAGCGATTGAATTAGCAAGAGCTGAGATCTCATTAACTTTCTTTGAGTACGCAACGCTTGCTGGTTTGTATTTATTTAAAGCAGCCAAACTTGATGTTGTGTTACTCGAAGTCGGTCTTGGCGGTCGCTTAGATGCTACAAATTTAATTGACGCTGACATTGCAGTTGTCACTTCAATTGATTTAGACCATCAAGAGTATTTAGGTGATACCCGGGAGCTGGTTGGCGCAGAAAAAGCAGGAATTTTTAGAGCAAACAAACCGGCTATTGTTGGTGAGGGAGATTGCCCAGAATCATTAATTCAAGTAGCTGAAAATACCGGCGCGTTATTGTATCGAGTTGGCAGCGAGTTTAGCTATCAATGTACGGCACAAGATTGGCACTACCAAGGTCAGCGGTTTAATTTAAGTCAACTTCCATTGCCGTTTTTGCCGCAACCTAATGCTGCAACCGTTATCGCGGTACTAGAGCATTTATGTCCGACTATTCCTGCGGCGATAGTTGCTAAAGCGGTTGGCGAAACTCAGCTTGCAGGTCGATTAGAGCATTTGAGTCAGTCACCAAAGGTTATTGTGGACGTTGCCCATAATCCTCATGCAGCCCGTTATTTAAAGTCGCGTTTAGCGGCAATGCCAAAAGCGCGTTTATTTGCGCTTTGCGGCATGTTAAAAGATAAAGATGCACGCTCAGTATTACAAGTGCTAGCTACAGATGTGGATGAATGGTTTTTATGTGATTTAGCTGGGCCTCGCGGCGCATCAGCGATTGAGCTAAATGCACTTATGCCTCAAGGCGCAAGTGCACAAACATTTGCGCAGATGCAAGATGCTTGGCAGGCTATTAAAGCTCAGTTACAAGCCGATGATGTTGTTATTGTTTTTGGCTCGTTTTACACAGTAGCGGGTTTTAAAGATTTGTTTAAGGGGGAAGAGCTTGTCTAGTCAATTTCAAAACCGTCTAGTGGGCGTCATTGTAATTGTGGCACTAGGGGTTATATTTTTACCCGATATATTGGATGGCAAAAAACAGCGCGAAGAGGAGCAGTTTGCAGAAATTCCCCTAAGGCCTGAAATAGAACAAAGCAGTTTATCTGAGCAAGACAACTTGCCTGATCAAGATATTAATTCACTTGATCTTGGTGAGGGCGAAACTGCGGACTCAAATGGTGATGATTCTTGGCATATCGCTGAAACTGAAGAGGCTAATGAAGCGCAATCGGCTGCCAAAGCTCCAGCAACTGAGTCAGCTAAAGTCACTGAAAAAGTGGTCGCAAAAACTGAAGCTAAACCGCAACCAAAGCCAGTAACAAAACCTTCTGCCGCGTGGACGATTCAGCTAGGCAGTTTCAATAATGCCGCCAACGTTAAAGGTCTTGTTAATCGACTCAGAGCAAAAGGCTTTACTGCTTATACTTTGCCAACAAAGCCTGTTGATGGCCAGTTAACTAAAGTGTTTGTTGGGCCCAATATCTCCAAAGATAAATTGAGCCGTATGCAGAACGATATCTATAAACTCACAGAGCTAAAAGGGCGCATTGTTGCCTATAATCCTGTGGAAAAATAGTAAATTGCGATTGTCTTTATCAGAGAAAAAGTTATTTCGTTGCCAAAGGGTGAGAAATAACTCTGTCTCTGATAGAATCGCGCCGTCTTAACCCCTTTGCTGGATTATTTCTTAAATGGTTTGGATTGATTACGCCATCATTATCGTTATCGGACTATCAACTCTGATAAGTTTGGTCCGTGGTTTTGTAAAAGAAGCCATGTCTCTCGTTGTTTGGTTTGCCGCCTTTTTTATTGCAAGCCAGTTCTATCTTAAGCTCGCAGAACATCTCACTCAGATGCAGGATGAAATGGTACGTAATGGTGTAGCCATTGCTATCTTATTTGTCGCAACGCTGGTGCTTGGCGCATTAGTTAACTACTTAATTGGTCAATTGGTTTCTAAAACCGGATTGTCAGGCACAGATAGAGTATTGGGCTTATGTTTTGGTGCGCTTAGGGGCGCATTAATCGTTAGCGCGTTACTGTTTTTTATGGATGCTTTTACCGGAGCACCCAACACAGATTGGTGGCAGGATTCTACACTCGTGCCCGAATTTGGAGTTGTGATCCAGTGGTTTTTTGACTACGTGGAAAACACCTCAAGCTTTGTACCCAAAATATAAAATGCATTAAAGCATTACTTGGTCATAGTCGAGTTTAGATAAGCGATTACGGCAATAAATATTAAATAATAGAACATCTTACAATGAGGAAACTCACCCATGTGTGGTATCGTCGGAATAGTAGGTCAGACATCGGTTAATCAAACCATTTATGATGCACTGACCGTGCTTCAGCATCGTGGACAGGATGCTGCAGGCATTGTGACTGTAGATGGCTATGCGTTTAGATTACGTAAAGCTAATGGTTTGGTTAAGGATGTTTTTGAGCCAAAGCATATGCAACGCCTGCAAGGTAATTCAGGTATAGGGCATGTGCGTTACCCTACGGCAGGTAGCTCAAGTGCGTCAGAGGCGCAGCCGTTTTATGTAAACTCGCCATTTGGTATTTCACTTGCTCATAATGGTAACTTAACCAACACGGTTGAGTTGCATGAGCGCCTAGTGAAGCAACGCCGTCACGTTAATACGACTTCTGACTCTGAAGTGCTACTGAACCTGCTAGCCGACGAGTTACAAAATACCACCACTCACAATCTAAGCCCTGATGAAGTGTTTAATGCCGTCACCCAAGTTCACGAATTAACCCGCGGTGCTTATGCGGTTGTGGCAATGATTATCGGTCAGGGCTTGGTTGCATTTAGAGACCCATTTGGTATTCGTCCACTTGTGCTAGGTAAGCACGAAACTGAGACAGGTACTGAATATATGGTTGCCTCTGAAAGCGTAGCACTTGATGCTGTTGGCTTTGAGTTTATGCGCGATGTTGCACCTGGTGAAGCTGTTTATATTACCTTAGAAGGTGAGCTTTACACCCGCCAATGTGCACATTCTCCAAGCTATGCACCGTGTATTTTTGAGTTCGTTTACTTTGCCCGTCCGGATTCGACCATTGACAACATTTCTGTTTATAGCAGCCGTGTGAATATGGGGACTATGCTGGGTGAGAAGATCAACAAAGAATGGGAAGATCACGATATTGATGTGGTTATTCCAATCCCAGAAACCTCGTGTGATATCGCCTTAGAGATCGCTCGCCACATGGACTTACCTTACCGCCAAGGTTTTGTGAAAAACCGTTATATCGGCCGTACCTTTATTATGCCGGGTCAGCAAGAGCGTAAAAAGTCAGTACGTCGTAAACTTAACGCTATTAACGCTGAGTTTAAGGGCAAAAACGTCTTGCTGGTTGATGACTCAATTGTTCGTGGCACTACGTCTGAGCAGATCATTGAGATGGCGCGTGAAGCAGGTGCTAACAAAGTGTACTTTGCATCAGCAGCCCCTGAAATTCGCTTCCCGAACGTATACGGCATTGATATGCCAACCACTAATGAGCTTATTGCCCACGGTCGTGATGTTGAAGAGATCACCAAGCTAATCGGTGCCGATGGCATGATTTTCCAATCGCTACCGGATCTAATTGAAGCGGTACGTAAAGAAAACCCAGCGATTAAGCGTTTTGAAACCTCTGTATTTGACGGTAAATATGTTACTAACGACGTAAACCAAGAATACCTAGATTATATTACGCAATTGCGTAACGATGACGCTAAAGCTAATCGCAGTAAAGATATTGGCACTAACTTAGAGATGCATAACGTTTGTCATCCATAATAAAGCCTGTTAGCCTCGAAAGAGGTTGACGAAAAAGCCGAGCAATTGCTCGGCTTTTTTTATACATCGATTTCAAGCTCTAGAATAAATGCATGGCCCAAACTAACATCCAGCTTGCAAAAAGTAGGCTGCAGGGTCTTTTATCAAAACCATGGCCAATCTTAAGACCAATTAAGCTGCTAATACAGGTTAATGGCACGATAAGGCTGGTCAGTAATAGCGGCGCGGCACCTAAGGTTAAATGTACAAATGGAGAGAGTATTAATAGCCAAGATGTGACTAATAAAAAATGAAATAGCATCAATTTATCGAGCCTAACTCCATGGTTACTTAAAGTCGCTAACATCTTTATCCCCCCTGTTTAAGATATCGCCATTAGAGCACTTAATGAGAATGGTTCTCAACTAAATTTACAATCTTTGAGCAGGCAGTTCATTTCAAATGGCAAACTCGCTTGAGTTATCGGCTTTTGTTTGCACCTTCAAGTACTTCAATGTACAGTTACTGTTAATTTATACAGTAATCTTTTTGTTACCGATGATCTTATATATTGCTGAAAAACCAAGTTTGGGCAGGGCGATAGCCGATGTTTTACCTAAGCCATTAAAGAAAGGTGATGGTTTTATTCGTGCAGCCAATGGCGACTGTGTTTCGTGGTGTGTCGGGCACCTGCTTGAGCAAGCTGAGCCAGATGCTTACGCTCCAGAATACAAATCTTGGAAGTTCGAACATCTACCAATCGTTCCTGAAACTTGGAAGATGAAGCCTAAGTATAAGATGCGTGGCCAAATTGCTGTACTTAGAGGTCTAGTTAAAGAAGCAAGCCAGCTAGTTAACGCAGGCGATCCTGATAGAGAAGGTCAGCTTTTAGTTGATGAGATCATTGCTCACCTTGGGGTTAAAGGCGCTAAATTACAAAATGCACAACGATTATTGATAAGCGACTTAAACCCGCAAGCGGTGAAAAGAGCTTTAGGCCAATTACGCTTAAATAAAGAGTTTGTGCCTTTATCAACGTCAGCATTAGCGCGTTCTCGTGCTGACTGGTTATATGGCATGAATATGACCAGAGCTTATACCATTCAGGGACGAAAAGTCGGTTATCAAGGTGTGTTATCAGTTGGCCGAGTGCAAACGCCTGTGCTTGGGCTTGTGGTGCGCCGTGATGCCGAGATTGCCGAATTTGTTTCTAAGCCTTTTTATGAGGTGTTAGCGCACTTAGCGACAGATAAACAAGAACGCTTTAGCGCTAAATGGCAACCTAGTGAAGCCTGTCAGCCCTATATGGATGAGGAAGGGCGAGTACTGTCTAAAGGCTTAGCGCAAAATGTAGTAGGGCGGATAAACGGCCAAAACGGCACTGTCGAAAAAGTTGTCGCACAAGATAAGAAACAAAATGCCCCCCTGCCATATAGCTTATCTGCACTGCAAATTGACGCCGCTAAACGTTTTGGTATGAGCGCCAAAGCGGTGCTTGATACCTGTCAGTCATTGTATGAAAAACATAAGCTTATTACTTATCCACGCTCAGATAGCCGTTATCTACCTGTAGAGCAGCATGGCTTAGCGCCAAGTGTTGTACGTGCCGTTATGAGTGGGGCGAGCGAGCTAGTGGCTGGCTGTGATGACCCAAATACCAAGTTAAAATCTAAAGCATGGAACGATAAAAAAGTCGACGCGCATCATGCGATTGTGCCGACAGAAAAAACCGCCAATTTAGCCAGTTTAAGTCAGGCAGAGAAACAGTTATACCTGCAAATTGCGCGGCAATACCTGATGCAGTTTTACCCCGCGTATCTTTATAAAGAGACCCAAGTCGACATTATTATTGCCGGTGGTTTATTTAAAACTAAGGCCAAGCAAGAAGTTGCCTTAGGTTGGAAACAGCTGTTAAAGCAAAGCAAAGATAAAGAGAGTCGTAATACAAGCAGCGACCAACAAACCGATGATGACGAGCATCTGGCTAATATACCAGCGCTGAAAAAAGGCCAAGTATTACTTTGTGAGCGCGGCGAATTACTCGAAAAACAAACTCAGCCACCAAAGCATTTTACTGATGCGACCTTGCTTAGTGCGATGACGGGGATTAGCCGCTATGTGACCGATCCTGAAATTAGAAAAATCCTTAAAGATACAGATGGTTTAGGGACTGAAGCAACACGTGCGGGGATCATTGAGTTGTTATTTAAGCGCACTTATTTAACACGCCAAGGTAAGTCCATCTTAGCAACTGAAGTCGGTAAGGGATTAGTCAATAGCTTGCCACAAAGTGCCACTACGCCAGATATGACTGCGTTATGGGAGAATAATCTCGATGCGATAAGTCGTAAAGAGGCCAAATATCAAAACTTTATGCAGCCATTAATTAACTCAATCCATGCTCTAATTGAACAAGCTGGCGCGCAATTACCAACATCATTACAAGGAGTAAAATCTCCTGATGCAGGTTTAAAAAAGCGCCGTTCATCAGCGAGAAAAAGTACATCAACTAAAGGTGTCAGCGCTACAACGAAAAGTGCTAGAGCAAGCTCATCAAGAAGTAAATCGACTAAAGCCGCTGCAACAAAGAAACGTTAATTGGGTATAAAGCTAATCAGCGCTATGGCTGAGTAGCTTTATATCGCATTTAGAGCGTCTATTTAAAGCGGTGATACGTTAGCTTTAAGCACTTTTAGCAAGGTTTGGTAACGTGCAGGTAGCTGGCGATTACGCTTATTGACCAAATAGAGTTGCTCAGTCACTTTTTGTGGTGCTTGATGTAAAGTGAGCTCTTGCTTGTGAATAAAACTGTCGAAAGCACTTTTAGGGAGCACAGTAAAACCAATGCCTTGCGATACGGGTAATAGAATTTGGCTGAGTTGATTGACATAACTTGCGGTGGGTAGTTTGTCGATATTGATGTCGGCGAATTCGGCTACGCCACATTGGTCAAAGTAGAGTGATAAGTAATGGGCTGAGTCAGGATGTTTTACTACGCCACATTCCATCAGAGTTTGTGCGGTAACTTGTTTACCTTCAAAGTGCTTTGGCAAAATCAGGCATAAATATTCACAGCCTAATGGTTCAATATTAAACTCACAGGCGTTTGGTTTATGGGTCACAATGCCAAGATCAATACTCGCTTCAGTTATGTCTTTTAGGACTTTGCTATTTGGCGCCGCCTCTAGATGAATGGATAAATTGGGGTGGCGCTGCTGCAACTTGAGTAATTCAGGGTAATACAGCAATGCTAAAGAGCCTGAGCAGGATAGACGGCATTGCCCTGAATAGGGATCATCAAAGTTTAAACTTTCGATAAGCTTAGCTTCATGTTGCGCCACATCTAGCGCATATTGGTAAACTTGCCTACCTTGTTCGGTGATCTCAAATTGCTTGTTAATACGCTTAATTAGCGGGTGGCCGCAAGCTTGCTCTAACTTTTTAATTTGCTGGCTAACACCTGGTTGAGTCATATATAACTTTTCAGCTGTTTGAGTAAAGTGGCCAACATCAATGAGTGTTTTAAAGGTATTGAGCCAAGTAGGATTGAGCATGTTAAGGCCTTACTGTGATCTGAGATTCACTAAGATACACAAGAATTGAATTAAGCTGATAAGTTAAATAATAATTTACCATTATTGAAATGAGAAGTATTGATAAGTTTAACCCTACAAATAGGCGATAATAGTGACAAGTTGAGCTATTTATCGTGTAGATTTAGCCGGTTAATTTTAGAGATTAAAATGATGAATATTGAATTTAGTAACGGCCAATTAGCCCCACAATTACAAGTGCAGTTATCAGCTGGGTTTGAATCTCATAGCCAGCAACAATTGGCACCTGCATATGAACAGCAACGCCTTAATTGGACAGTGCAAGATGAACACGGCAATCTTGTCGCAGCCTTAACCGCTGATCTACTTTGGGATTGGTTATATATTGATGAACTGTGGGTTGCTGATAGTTGTCGTGGCAGCGGTATGGGAAGGCAGTTGATGCAACAAGCAGAGTTATACGCTGTGAGCGAAAAGCTGTCCGGTTTATGGCTGTGGACTCAAAGCTGGCAAGCGCCAGAGTTTTATCAGCGTTTAGGCTTTGAGGAGTTTACTCGTTTTGAAGGTTTTCCTACAGGACATAGCCGCATAGGGTTACGCAAATATTTACAGGTTCAGGGTTAACCCGTTTTAACTATGTTAAGGTTTGAGCCATAATTCTAATCTGTATCATTTTGACTAAGCAAAGGATTTGCGATGAAATATGTTCCCGCTATGGTATTAGGCTTGATTGCGGCCGGCCTACCTGCCGTTACCTTTAGCATTGCTGCGAGTTATTCGCCACTATTGAGTTATTTAATTGAGGTGGAGGGCTTAAATAGCAATAGCCCTGAGTGGTTGCTAGTCATACTGCAAGATAGTGCTATTACGCTTTTGAGCGCAGTGGCGATTGTCTTTATTTATCGACGACTATTAAGCCAATTTCCATTTAATTGGTTGGCAATTATCTTAATGCAATTACCTCTATCGCTGCTGGTGATAGAGGTGAATGGTTTACCAATTGATTTTGCAAATCTGTATGAGCTTTCAAAATCGCTGCCTACGCTTATTAATGTAATTGCTATTGTATTGATATATAAGCTGTTTAAGCTGATTGATAACAAACAAGCCACTGTAAACAGTGGCTTGTAGTGGTTTATTGCACCAAACTGAGTTAATCAGTTAATCAGTTAATCAGTTAGTCAGTTTCAATTAAGTTAGTAATGGCTCTTGAAATCAGATCTTTTTTCATCTTTGTCGGTGTCACTTTTTGGTTAAACCAAAAGCTCATTGGCTGTTCAAAACCTATGCCATGCATATAGTTGTAAATCGCTTTACGCAGACCTTCACCGAGCATTTCATGGTCAGTGCCCGTCGGATCGGTAAAATTAACATCGTTTTCAGCAAATAAGATTTCTGGTCGCTCTTCAAGTGTGATACCAAATTGCTCAGGATTAATGCCTATCGGGCTGTGCACTGTTGCAACAAAGCGATGCCAGTATGCTGATTGGAAGCAGCCTTGCTGCATCATTTGGCGCACCATCTCTAATGAGTCGACAGTTTCTTGCTCAGTTTGTGTTGGGAAACCATACATAAGGTAAGCATGCACCAAAATACCTGCATCACTAAAGGCTTTAGTCACTTGCGCAACTCGCTCAACACTGACGCCTTTTTTCATTAGTTTTAATAAGCGATCTGACGCAACTTCAAGACCACCACTGACAGCGATACAACCAGAATCAGCTAACAACTGGCAACGGGCTTTGCTAAAGGTGCGCTCAAAACGAATATTACCCCACCAACTGATCACCACTCCGCGCTCGATAAGTCTTTTGGCCATGGTAAATAACAGCTTTGGCGGTAATGCTTCGTCAACAAAATGGAAGCCTGTCTCACCGGTTTCTTCGATGAGTTGCTCAATTCTGTCTACCAACACATCTGCACTCGCGGAGTCAAAACGGTCGATATAATCTAGGCTAACATCGCAAAAGCTGCATTTCCGCCAGTAGCAGCCATGGGCAATGGTTAATTTGTTCCAGCGACCATCGCTCCAAATTCTGTGCATAGGGTTGAGCATTTCACACAAAGAGAGGTATTCATCCAGCGGTAAGCCATCGTAAACAGGCGCACCAACATCTGATTGCGGAATATCGTGTAGCTCAGCATTTTCATTAAAGTGAACATAGGCTTCGCCATTTTCATCTTCAGCAAGGAAGTAAGTGCGAACCAAGTCGTCGACTTCACGCTGACCTTGAAAGTACTCTAACAGGGTAATAAAAGGTCGCTCGCCGTCATCGAGACAGATAAAGTCAACAAACTCAAATACCCGAGGATCTTTTAAGGCACGAAGCTCGGTATTGATAAAACCACCGCCCATAACAATTGGGATCTCTGGGTTGATAGCTTTACAGGTTTGCGCAATTCGCAGCGCTCCTAGCATATTACCGGGGAACGGTACGGTTAATGCGACTACGCTAGGTTGGGTTTCTTCAAGGTATTGCTCAACAAGTTGCTCTAAGATCTCTGAACTAAAGCTAGGCTCATCCATCAAGGTGTCATAGAGGTTATCAAAGCTTGGGTTTGCCGCGGCTAATTGCTCCCCGTAACGGCTTACTTCAAAGTAAGGGTCAACACCTTGGGTAATAACAGTTGAAAGGTCATTAATAAATAAGGTTGCTAAATATTTTGCTTTGTCTTGTACTCCAAGGTTACCAAATGCGGCTTGAAGTACATCACCTGATACGGCTTCCATTTGTGCAATGGTGTCAAAGGCAGGTCCTTCAGGTAAAAAGCGGCGCGAATTAATGCGCATAGCAAGGCTTGGATCTTTGCCTTGTAAAAAGCGAATTGCTGGCTCTACGGTGAGATGGTAACGGTCAAATTCAGCCAAAAAGTTAAAAATCGCATCGGGCAGTTCATCGTCTTCAAAATGTTCAAAGTTTTGTTCTACGTGCTGACGAATAACTTCAAGCGCCGGTGCGGTCATCATCTCAAGAAAGAGTTCAATCGCAGGATCACGTTGCACCGCCTCATAGCCACGAGAGCGTAAAAAGCCCGTTAAATACGCTGTTGCCGGGTAGGGCGTATTTAGCTGGGTCATAGGTGGAGTCATTAGAAGAACGGTCATAGCCTGCCTTAAATAGTAAAACTTTGGGACTCAATACCACGCTGTTTTTGTGGTTCAGAGTGGGGCAGTCATGTCGCTGCCAAAAAATTAGCACGGATTCTAGCAAATGTACTCGCTAAAAACCCGTTTATTAGTGGATATTCGAGTAAGTTTGGCGTCATGATTCTGTTGCAGAAGGCGACAAATTATTATGGTGTACTGAAGATGAAGGCTTTCGGTGGCGATGAATTTTTAACGTTATATCTCGGTAATTATCGATTTTTGTATTGATTACATATTGGGTCATATTCAAATCCGCTAGCAGCGAGTTTTTGCTCAAGTAACTTGCTATCAATATCTAAGTCGTAAAACAGTGCTTGCTGGTCTTTACAATTTAAACGTAGGTGTTCGTTTGCAATACCGACGAGGACTTCGGCAGATAGTGTATCGAGCTTATCAATATTCATAATGGCTCCGTCGTTACTTTTAGTTGGCTTTTTCACCTTCAAAGTATGAATCGTGAAATGCAAAATTGCCAATGTGAGAGCACGGAGAGAGAGTCATTTGTGTAGTAAAAACTAGCTGTAATTTTTACACAAAAAAAAGCAAGTCTTGGTTAAGACTTGCTAAAGTGATACAGGTGAGGAACAGATTACATAATGTCGTATTAAGCTTAAGCCTTTATTAATTAACGCAGCTTTTCCCCACGATTAATTGTAATTAATCTATCTAGAATATGTTCACCATCCATACGGATCCCATTGTGTTCATACTCGGAGGTAACCCAGTATTTTAAGTTGCCAACTTGGGTGGCTGTTTCTAAGCTGTACCGCATCTCAACAAACATATCTTCACTGTATATTGCGGCCGTAACAGGCACTTTGTTGGTGGCAAGTTTGTCTAAATCATAAAGCATCGGCCAGTCTTGCTTTTGCGCCAATGCATCAGCAGCCTGCTTTAACGGTTTTAAATTATTAAATTGCTCAAACATCCACGGATAGACCATTTCACCAGTAAATAAAAATGGTTTATCCGCTTGATAATTAAACTCTGCAAACTCATTTCTTACTCGGTGCGCCGCCCAATTTGACGCAGTGTTTTGACAGTAGATTGACTCATGCAATAAAGCAAAAATAGGGTTGGTATTAAAGTCGAGTAACTGGCAGAAATGTGCCAAAAATAGCGGATTAACTTGAGTGCCAGATGGCGTATCAATTAACGCTTGCTCCAATAGGTAGTAAACGCTTTCAGGCCCTTGCTCCATGCCAATATTAATGCCCAGTAATTGCAGCATTTCAATGGTTAAACGCTCACCGGTTGCTAAAATCACTTCGTTGCTTTCTATATGGCTTGCCAGTGATTTAACCAGTGTTTGTGCGTCGGTAAACCTGCTGAAGAAATCTTGGTTTTTTGCCAAAACGCGCTTATAGGTTGCTTGGTAAACCTCATCAGCGTGACGAGTTAGCGACGGTATACCGCCGGTAATATAAGCTTCTGCTAGCCCCTCTGGCGCATCACTTAAATATTTTAAGACACAAAAGCCACCAAAGCTTTGCCCAAGAATTGTCCACTTTTGATTGTCAGTCAGCTGCTGACGAATAGCCTCTGCATCACGAATAATATTGTCGGCCCTAAAGTGGCTTAAATATTGTGTTTGTTCATCGCTTGTAAGGTGCGACAAGCTAGCAAAGTTAACTGGCGTTGAAAGGCCTGTGCCGCGTTGGTCGAGCAATAACACGCGATATTCTTGCAGGGCACGCTTAATCCAGCCGCCATTTGCTGCTGGGCGCACAGCACCAAAACCTGGCCCCCCTTGAAAGAATACAATAAAGGGCAGGTCTTTATCGCAGTTATCAGGGCTTGATATTTCACGTGCAAATACGCTGATTTTCTCGCCATCAGGGCGTTGGTAGTCTAGAGGTAAACTAAAATAATGCTTACGGGCAATCATACCTGCGAAAGTAAGCTGAGCTGAACAAGCTGAGTTCATGGTATCGACCTTTTCAATGCGCTAGTAAGTGAGCACCGCGAGATGGAGTCGGCGATTAATCGCACTGGATAAAATCATCAAGCTATTGTGCTGGTTGCGCTGATTGTATACCAAATATGAGGCATTAATCAGGATTATCTAAATGGAAACAAATTGCCACAAAGCGACGGGTGCAGAGTAAAAAATATAATGCAGTTTTTGTGAGCTATGGGGCAAATTATCCTAATAATAGATAGTGGAATTGGCCAACATAACGTACCCTTTAGCCATTCACAGCGAAAAAGAGCCTTAGGTGTTTATCGATGAAGTATCAGTTAATACCCGTTACCCCATTTCAGCAAAACTGTAGTTTAATTTGGTGTTCAGAAACCATGAAAGCGGCGGTTGTCGATCCTGGTGGAAATATTGAGCGTATTTTAGAAGAAGCAGCCAAAAATAATGTGGTAGTGGAAAAGGTATTGCTGACTCATGGCCATATTGATCATGTTGGTGGCGCGGCAGCGTTAGCTGCACAACTTAATGTGCCAATCGTTGGTCCACATAAAGCTGATGACTACTGGTTAGACAGTTTACCAAAGCAGAGCCAGCATTTTGGTTTTGTTCATTGCGATGCGTTTACGCCTGCTCAGTATTTAGAAGAAGGCGATGAGGTTACCGTTGGTAATCAAGTATTAAAGGTATTACATTGCCCTGGGCATACGCCGGGCCACGTGGTGTTTTTTGCAGAGTCGAGCAAAACTGCATGGGTTGGGGATGTATTATTTAGAGGCTCAATTGGTCGCACAGACTTCCCGTTATCTAATCATCAGGATTTAATTGACTCGATCACCCAAAAGTTATGGCCTTTAGGTAAAGATGTGCAGTTTATTCCCGGTCATGGCCCATTATCGACTTTTGGTGATGAGCGTTTGCAAAACCCATTTGTTGCTGATCAGCTGTTTGGGTAAATAAGAATCAATTTAGATTGGTTATATTTGCTAGGCCATAGTTGTAAGCAAAAGAGCTCATAACTGTAGCCTAAAAACGAAGCGCCTTCTGGCGCTTTTTTGTTTTCAGCATTCAAGTATTCTTTGACACACAGATTGGCTGATCTGGAGCATCAGTTTTAAACAAACTTTTAATGCTTGTATTGTTAATAATTAATATAGCTGAGTAGCTATTTGTAGGTACTTTTACTACAAAATTTAAGTTTTTGTGCGATAAATCGACGTTTGAGTACAGGAGTTAGGTCTAGATCGTGTTTTTTTACAGATAAAAAAGGTAGTTTAGCTAGCCTGAATTTAACTCACTAACAAAGTATGTCACTAATCGTTAGTCAGTGAGTTGAGCGTTACGTGAGTTATACGTTAAGAGGTGAGCTATGGAACATCGTTGGCAAATTGCTATATCAGCTGGATTACTCGCAGGTATTTGGGCGGGGGTTGCGGACGCGCTTCATTTAGTAACTTGGATTGGTTTTTTAAGCTGTAGCACTTTTTTTGCTCAAACGCATTCAGGCCTAAAAGGCATGTTTATGGCGATGAGTACCAATTTATCAGGTGTATTCTGGGGCTGGTTAATCATCTCTGGTAGTAGCTTCTTTGTATCTCCGTTATTTGGCTACATTTTCACGGCTATTGCTACTTCGGCTATGTGTTTGCAGGCGAGCTACCAAAAGTTGGCATTTATTCCCGGCGCATTTATCGGTTGTTGCATCACCTTTGCTATGGGCGGTGATGTCGCTGCGATTATTCCACCATTATTGATAGGGGCGGTTTTAGGTTACAGCATGAGTTTGCTAACAGGCCAGTTGATAACCTTAACCAACAAATTTCAAGGCGTTACGCCAGAGCCAACTGTTGAAGAGTCGTAAGGATTTATTTTTAAATCGCTAATGACACTGAGATTTAACTCGGACATATAAAAAATGCCAGCAATATTGCTGGCATTTTTTATATGTAACCTCAATTAGAGCCTAACTTTTAGTTTGGTCTTTAGGTTTACTTATAGCTATAAAACTAGCTAAATGTGCTCCAGATAGGCGCATGATCAGATGGCTTTTCAATACCGCGTAAATCGTAGTCTACATCTGATTCAACAAGACGTTCTGCAAGTGATTTAGTGGCTAACACTACGTCAATACGTAGGCCACGGTTATCATCAAAACCTTTGCTGCGATAATCAAACCATGAGTATCGCTCAGTGCGTGTTGGATGAAGTTCGCGGAAAGTATCGACCAAGCCCCAATCCATTAAGGTTTTTAGCCATTCACGCTCTTCAGGTTGGAAACTACATTTACCGGTTTTCAGCCAACGCTTGGCATTTGGCTCACCAATACCAATATCTAGATCTACAGGTGAGATATTGATGTCACCAATAATTGCGATATCTTCGTCAGCACTGTGGTGTTCATTTAAGTACTGCATAAGATCTTTGTAGAACTTACGCTTAGCAGGGTATTTAGTCTCGTGGCTGATGTTATCGCCTTGAGGAAAGTAACCGTTAAGTACCGTTAGTGGACGCCCATTTTCTTGAGTAAAAGTTCCTATAATCATACGACGCTGTGCATCGTCTTCATCTGTTGGAAAACCTTTTTGTAGTTTGACGGGCTCAGCCTTTGATAGCATTGCAACGCCGTAATGGGCTTTGCCGCCATGGTAATGCACTTTGTAGCCCATAGCTTCAACATCAGCAACTGGAAACGCTTCATCATGCACTTTGGTTTCTTGTAGACCAATAATATCAGGCTGATGGCTATCAATTAGTGCCTGTAATTGGTGCAATCTTGCGCGCAGTCCGTTGATGTTAAATGAAACAATTTTCATTATTAGGTCCTTTTATTAAGGTAAAACCAATTTGTAAGGTTTTACAATCACGCTTTCATAAACGCCAGCTGCGATATATGGATCAGCATCCGCCCAGCACTGTGCATCTTCAAGCGATGCAAAGTCCGCAACTACCAATGAGCCAGTAAAGCCTGCTTCACCAGGATTTTCACTATCAATTGCAGGATGAGGGCCGGCAATGAGTAAGCGTCCTTCATCTGCTAGTGTTTGCAAGCGAGCCAAGTGGTCTGCGCGAACGGATAGACGTTTTTCTAAGCTATTTTCAATATCTTGCGATGAAATCATATACCACATTATTTGAGTTCCTTACGATCTTCTTCAGACATGTTTTTAAATAAGTAAATAACGGTTAGTACGGTATTAAGCAATGTGAGTGCCGTTAAGCCAAATACTTTAAAGTTAACCCAGGTTTCTTGCGAAAGGCTAAATGCTACATAGACGTTAACTAAGCCACAAATCACGAAAAATGCTACCCAGTACCAAGTAACGTGGGCCCAGATCTTGTCTGCAACCACGAGCTCTTTGCCGAGCATGCTTTTTAAAATCGGCTTTTTCATTAATTGGCTAATAGCTAACGCAATCGCGAATAGGGCGTAAACTATGGTCACTTTCCATTTGATAAATGAGTCATCATGTAAAATGAGGGTGAGCGAGCCAAATACGCTAACCATTACAAAGGTTATAAGGTGCATCTTTTCAAGCTTTTTATAAAGCATGTAGCTGATGACAAGTTGTAATGCGGTTGCTGCTATCAAGGCGCCACTGGCAATGTAAATATCGAAAAACTTGTAGACTGCAAAGAAGATCACAAGAGGTAAAAAGTCGAGCAACTGTTTCATAGATTTGTATCAGTTAGAATGAATTTAACTGTGGCTGAGTGTAGCATGCAAGCCTAACTGGCAAAAGTGAAAGGCTTATCATCAGCGCAGCTTGTTGTCGTAGTTGAGGAGATGAAACGCAGATGGTTAAAAATCGCTTATTAAGTAACATATAACCAGCGTTTATTGAGCAAAACTCGGCAGTCATGCCAAGAAACACCCTAAGATACGCGATTGAAAAGCTTGATCCGCAAACGAGGCTATATTTAATGGGAAATAAACTTTGATTGATGAAAGTCCCCTTTAAAATATAGAGTTAACCCCTTAATTAGTGGTTTCTTATCTCTTGCCTTATTTCTTAGTTGTGACTTTATATCCTTTTTCTAAAGTGATAGGTTATTTAACAATTTAAAAACAAAGGAATGTTTATGAAAGCCCTAAATATAGTCGTTTTACTAATGTTATTTATACCTCAACTCGGTAATGCAAGATCTATTTATGGAGAAGTGTTAGTTACTAACCTTCAAGGTCAAGATTCAATGTTATGGAGTCGAATTTCAGAAAAACAGACTCTGTATCCCATTGAACTTGCTAGAACTAGTGTCACTGGCTGCAGCGTTATATCATTTGATATCTCTGAAGAAGGGAGAGCAGAAAATCTTAAAGTAGAAAGCTCTGTACCTAAAAAGCCCCTAGCGAAATTCGCTCTTAAAGCTGTAAAACGCATGGACTGGGAGTTATTGGGTGAGAATACTGCAAGAGCAGAAAAGCGCATTATCCGTTTAGATTATTGCTTAGGTGATATTTCTACCGAGGCAACGAAAGAGCAATGCGCGAAGCAAGTTCTGTTAAATTGTGCATAGCATTAAGTACAGCTGTTTTTCTGCACTAAAGTTTTGTTTAGCATGTATTGATTTAGGAGTCGCTGTACTTGGCGTTAGACTAGTGGTATTTTCACTCGAGATCTGCTTTCTGAAACTAGGGTCAGCAATTGAATTACAGTCTATGGCTTAAAAATAAGTATCCTCAATTAAAATACACTTCTAGTGCAGATACTTATGCGCTTATTAATCTAGCTAAATCGACGAGTCGATTTTTACGTTTTTTGTTATCAACGTCATTTTTAGTCATTGTAATTGTTTTACTTAATACCGTATTAGCGGCAAATGGTGTTGTGCCATTTGAAGAGTTTAGTTACTGGTTATGTTTTGTGCCGGTCGTTACCTTTGGTAGCTTATGTACCACAAAGCTTGATCAAAGGATTATTAAGTATCAACTGCATAAAATCATGCGTTATAAGTTAGTATGAGGCTTATCTTGCTGAGTCGAGGATAGTTGAGTTAGGGCTTAGGCTAAAGCTGATTGAGATATAGAATTTTGACATTAAAAAGGCCCATTCATTATTGATGAGTGGGCCTTTTTAGTTTTGCCGATAACCCCAGAGTTATCTTTCATTGTGACAATTAATTAAGCTGCTTACTTAAGCGCTAAACCTTGATAAGTCTGGCTTAACTCAGCCATTTCAACCGAAGGTACAATCACTTTATCTTCAAGTAGTAGATCGGCAACGCTTTGGTCGAATGAGCGGTAATGTAGTTTAGTCTCAACACTGTAGTCTGTTACACCTGCTGGTAGGCTGAACGGGTACTTAACTGTTTTAGACCCTTTTGCAGGGATTGTGTTTTGTACTGAGAAGCTAGCCACTTTCCATGGTTTGTGTTCAGACTTGCCATGCACATCAACCGCAGTGTCTTGGAAAATAACAGTACCTTCTGGTAACGCGTTTTCAGCCGTTAATGTACCAGAGCGTAAAAGCTCTTTGCCATTTACATCACGAACGATAACTTCCAACCAGATCTGGCGGATAAAGGTTAAGCTAGTTGGTAAATCATGGCCAGCGCGGCGGTTAAATACGGTAACTTCTAATACTGGAGCATTGGCAGAACCTGTTACTTTAGCTTCAAGTGCTGCAGCAGACTTTAAGCGCTTAACCGCTTCATCTGCGTGAGCTTGGCCGTTTTTAACTCCTAAAAGTGGAGCGATAACAGCATTACCACCCACAAAACCATGGTCGTGCACTAAGCTACGCACAGGGCCGCCACGTGCAGCTTTACCACCTAAGCGGTGCTCTTCAAGCTTTTTAGCCGGTAGCATTTCGTCTGCAACGCGCATTGCTGTTTCAACAGGCACCATGTGACAGTCTTGACATTGAATGTCTGCTGCGGCGTATGGTGATTTCTTCCACTCGTCATAGGTATGTTCAAGGGCAAAGTTGTCGTGAACAGGGTTAAATACGTTGTGGCAGTTAGCGCAGAATTCAGACTTAGTATGTAGCTCTGAGTATTCAGCCTTATGGCCACGTGGCTTAGCATCGTCAAATGGGCCACGTTTAACTTTGTCGTTAGCGATTTCTAATGAAGCATTACCATGCTCACCCATAGCTGTGTGTTGCATGTTGGTATCAACCACGCTGTGGCACACTTCACACGATACGCCTTGATTCGCGATTGCTTGAGTGGTGAAACCACCAAACTTGCCTGATTCAGATTTAAATTCAACCGTTTGAGTAACAGTACCTAGCACTGTATGACAGCCACCACAAAGGTTTTTAGCTGCGCCGTTAGTTTCTTTCTCACCCATAGCCCACTCAGCTTGGAACACTGGATCGATAAAGGCGATTGAATGCATCGAACCTTGCCAGCCGTTCCATTGACGAGGGTGACAGCCTTTACAAGTGTTTGAGTCGCGCCATTGTTTTAACTCAGGCTTTTTATCACCTTCAACACTTAGGTATGACGGCGCAAATTCCATCTCTTTTTCGGCGTGAGCTAGCACAGGCATAGCGCACAAAAGCGCTAAAGCTAGGTATGTTTTTTTCATGTGGTTATTTTTATCCAATAACTAACTAAATTACTCGAAAGCTCAATCTAAACAATCACTGTAGATTGGCAGGTGTCAGCCTAGTCAGGCGTGAGCATAGTAATGAAATCTTCAAAAGGGTTCTGCAAGCTGCAGCACATAAAGTTATTGAATTAATTTACATTTCTTGAGCTTTCTCAAGAAATTGAATAAAAATAAACAATTTGCTACCTAGAATAACCAATACTTGATAGGAGAGCTTAAAAGTACAAATTAAACGCATGTTTATTAATGAGTTAGCAAGTTAGATGCTAGGAACATATTTTATGTTTAGTCATATTGAAGTGATTGTGGTTAATAGTGGTTAAGTCGTTTGTTAGCATCTGCAAGTCGGGGAAAATCTGGCTAACAATGATGAGAGAAAAGCTTATACACGGGATTAAATTACTAAAAAGCGGATTAAAATCACCCTTAGCGGCTAAACTCAAGTATCATAGGCACATGAAAGATGAAAATAATACAGATGTAAGATTGGTTGATTTACACAGCCATACGACCGCATCCGATGGTCAACTGTCCCCTTCAGAATTGGTTGAGCGTGCGATATCTAAAGGCGTGCAAATGTTTGCCATTACAGATCACGACACCATAGATGGATTAAAAGAAGCTCACCATTTTAATCAGCGTCATGACACACCTTTAGAACTTATTAATGGGGTTGAAATTTCAACTCGCTGGAATAATTTTGATATTCATATCGTTGCGCTCAATGTTGATATCGATAATGTCGAGTTGGCCGCATTTTTAGTTAACCAACGTGAGCTACGATCAAGTCGTGCTAAAGAGATAGGTGAGCGCTTAGCTAAAGCCGGTATTGAGGGCGCTTATGAAGGTGCTAAAGGTTACGCGGGTGAAGCTGCCATTAGTCGCGGGCATTATGCGCGCTGGTTAGCTGAAAAGGGCTATGCCACTAATACCGCTAATGTATTTAAAAAGTATTTAGCCCGCGGTAAAACCGGCTATGTGCCTAACAATTGGGGCGATATGGCCAGTGCCATAGACATAGTTCACCAAGCGGGTGGGGTCGCGGTACTTGCCCATCCAAGTGGCTACAAATTATCGGCTAAATGGCTTAAGCGTTTAGTGCGTGAATTTAAAGAGGCTGGTGGTGATGCAATGGAAGTGGTGTTAGGCCAGCAAACCATTGATGATCGTAACAACCTCATCTCGCTTAGCATAAATAATGGCTTAACGTGCTCGTTAGGCAGCGATTTTCATTTTCCAGGTAGCTGGATTGAGATCGGCAAAAATATGTTCCAACCCCAAGGCGTAAATTGGGTTTGGCATTCAGAAAAATGGAAGGTAGTGCAATGAGTCAGTTCTTTTATATGCATGAGGAAAACCCTCAAGCGCGCTTAATTAGTCAAGCAGTGAACGTCATTAAAAGCGGTGGTGTCATTGTTTATCCAACGGATTCAGGTTATGCCCTTGGCTGCTTGATTGGTGACAAAGATGCAATGAGCAAGATTGCTCGCATTAGACAGATTGAAAATGATCATAACTTTTCACTCATGTGCCGCGATCAGTCTGAACTTGCTAATTATGCTCGTGTAGACAATCAGGCATACCGCTTACTTAAGCAAAATACACCAGGCCCTTACACCTTTATCTTTAAGGCTTCAAAAGAGGTACCTAAAAGATTACAAAACCCAAAGAAGAAGACTATAGGTATCCGTGTACCTGATAACGTGATTGCTCTGGCTTTGCTTGAAGCGCTAGACGAGCCGTTAATGTCGACCAGTTTAATTCTGCCTGGGCAAGACTTCACTGAGTCAGATCCTGAGCATATCCGTGACATCTTAGAACACCAAGTTGACTTGATTATTCATGGTGGTTATCTAGGTGAAAAACCAACGACAGTGATTGATTTATCGGATGATACGATTGAAGTTATCCGTGAAGGTGCTGGCGACGTAACACCGTTCCTTTAACGCGATTACTGCGGCGCGATTAATTGCCTGCGTTGATGGCTTTAATCGGTGAACATTTACAGGTATAATCGCGCGTTTGCGAAAATAGAGGGTGTTACGGATGGAGGGCGTTCAGCAAAAATTGCCTTTAGCCGTGGTTCGGGGTGAACCTTTTAAGGTGATGCCGAAAGACCTTTTTATTCCGCCAGAGGCATTAGAGGTTTTTCTTGAGTCCTTTGAAGGGCCGTTAGATCTTTTGCTTTATTTAATCCGTAAACAAAAACTTGATGTTGTTGATTTACCGATTTTCTCAATTACTCAACAGTACTTAGAGTATGTGAATCTTCTGCAAGGCGCCAAAGTGGAGCTTGCAGCAGATTACTTGGTGATGGCGGCTACCTTAGCCGAGATTAAATCTCGACTATTACTGCCAAGACCTGAGGTTGAGCAAGAAGATGAAGAAGATCCACGGGCACAGTTGATCCGTCAACTTAAAGCCTATGAAGTGATCAAAGATGCGCAAGAAAAGCTGGATGAATTGCCGAGAATGGAACGCGATATGTTCCAAGCTAAAGCGGTTCCCGCAGCGAATATCAAGCCTGAATTATTACCTCCTGAGGTGTCTCTCACTGAGATTGCTCGGGCGTTTTCTTCAGTATTAAAGCGTATAGAAGCCACTGAAAGTCATCATGTTGTTCGTGAAGTCCTGTCGACTCGTGAACGCATGGCGCAAATTTTAGCTAAGCTCAATGCTGAGACTTACTTACCATTTGAAGCCTTATTTGATTTTGAAGAAGGCCGCAGTGGGGTTGTAGTCAGCTTTTTGGCATTAATGGAGCTGGTAAAAGAGTTACTGGTTGAGCTGGTACAAGCTGAGCCGTTTTCAACGATACATGTTAGGGCCTATTAAGTTGTCGCAGATAAATCCAGATCAGCTTAAGCAGTTAATCGAGGCTAGCCTATTTGTGTTAGCTAAACCAATGACAATTAAAGCATTAAAAGAAAGCGTATTGGCTAACTTTAATGTGTCACGGGTAAAAATTAAGGCATGTATTGAAGAGTTACAGCTCGATTATGAGAATCGAGGTGTACAATTAGTAAAAGTGGCTGGTGGTTATCGTTTTCAGACATTGGCTGAACTGAGTCCATTTTTACAGCCCTTGTGGCAAGAAAAGGCCCCAAAATATTCACGTGCGACTTTAGAAACATTGGCGGTAATTGCGTATCGTCAACCTGTTACCCGTGGTGACATTGAATTTGTGCGTGGCGTGGCTATTAGTAGCCACATTATCAAAAGTTTAAACGATAGAAATTGGATTAAAGTTGTTGGCCATAAAGAGGTTCCGGGCAGACCGGCACTTTATGCAACGACGACCGATTTTTTAGCTTATTTCGGCTTAGATACCATTGCGGACTTACCGCCTTTATCTGATGCTGAATCATTAGCTGCACTATTTTCAACAGAAAAGAGTGTGAGCGAAAAAACAGAAGAGTCTACTAATGAGTGAAAAATTGCAGAAAGTCTTGGCCCGTGCAGGCCATGGCTCCCGTCGTGAGATGGAGGCATGGATTGCTGCAGGTCGAGTTAGTGTTGACGGCGAAATTGCAAGCCTAGGCGATCGCGTTGAATCAGACGCAAAAATTCGTATCGATGGCCGTACAGTTTCAATTCGTTCTGAAGAAGATGTTGTGTGCCGCGTTATTGCATACCACAAGCCTGAAGGTGAAATTTGTAGTCGTAAAGATCCTGAAGGGCGTCCAACAGTATTTGACCGTCTACCAAAAACTCGCGATTCACGCTGGGTTGCAGTAGGGCGTTTGGATATTAACACTTCAGGTTTATTGTTATTCACCTCTGACGGTGAATTAGCAAACCGCCTAATGCACCCATCAAATGAAGTAGAGCGTGAATACGCTGTGCGTACATTTGGTGAAGTGACTGATGCTTGTATTCAACGTTTACGCATGGGCGTAACCTTGGAAGACGGCCCAGCAAACTTTGATAAAGTTAAAGCTGCTGGTGGCGAAGGCATGAACAAATGGTGGCACGTTAGCTTAGCTGAAGGCCGTAACCGTGAAGTTCGTCGTTTATGGGAATCTCAAGAAGTTCAGGTAAGCCGTCTTATCCGTATTCGTTACGGTATGATTGAGCTACCTAAAGCCCTACCACGTGGTGGTTGGATTGAGTTACCAATTGAAGAAGTAAACTACTTGCGTAAAACAGCTGGTATGGACGAAGAAACGCGTACATTACTTGGTACTGACAAGCACAGTGTGGCGCGTAATAAAGTACGTAGCGCTAAAATTAAGCGTGCTGTACACAAGCATAAAGTTGCTACAAGTAAGCCAAAGCCATCGCGTCAGCGTACTTAATTTATTAAGTTACTGATGATGAAGATTAAAAAGGCCGCTAATTAGCGGCCTTTTTGTTAGCTTTTTTGCGCATAATTGACAATTATTGCGCGTTTAACTGCTGACCATTCACGTCTTTAGAATCATCACCCATTAAATACAGATAAGTCGCCATAATGTCTTCTGGTGCTTTTAAAGTTTGTGGGTTTTCAGCTGGGTAAGCATTAGCGCGCATACCAGTACGAGTCGCGCCCGGGTTAATGCTGTTTACGCGAATAACCGTATCTTCATACTCATGAGCCAGTGATTGCATCATGCCTTCGGTAGCAAACTTAGAAATTGCATATTCGCCCCAGTAAGCACGGCCTTGGCGACCGACACTGCTAGAAGTAAATAGTAAAGAAGCACTCTCTGACTTGCGCATAATTGGCAACATTGCTTTGGTTAGCATTATTTCAGCAATAAGGTTAACTTGTAGAACATCATTTACCGTACTCATGGTGATGTGTTCGAACGGGCCTAATACGCCAAGTAAGCTTGCGTTATGCAATAGGCCGTCAAGCTTACCAAACTGTTCTTCAATCGTTTCAGCCATATCCTTGTAGTTTTGCTCTGTCGCGCCTTTTAAGTCGAGAGGCACAATGGCTGGTGTAGGGTAACCGGCTTGTTCGATTAGGTCATAAACTGCTTCTAGTTTTTTTACTGTTTTGCCTAATAAGATCACGGTGGCGCCATGTTTTGCATAAGCTATTGCTGCTGCTTTACCGATACCGTCACCAGCACCTGTAACTAAAATGGTCTTGTTTTTTAGTAAATCTTTTGCTGCTTGATATTCCAACATGAGTTAATACTTCCTCAGAGCTCAAACGCCCGTCACTTCTAGAATCGCTGATGTGTTAAACAGTTGTTTTAAACAAACGATTAATTTTTATGCGTTCAATTAATGCTTGGTTGTGACAAAAATGTAGCTAAGTCAATAATTTTACGTTAACTTGAACTTAGTTAAGGACTAACAATAAGTCCTATTGGTATACATTGTTGACTATTGTGACCAATTTCTTAGTGAAAACAAAATTATTACAACAAGATTTGGGGAAAAAAGATGAAAAAACTCTTTTTGGGCGTAGCAATCACCTCAGCACTGGGGCTCACGGCTTGTAGCGAAGACAGTTATAACGAGTTAGTAGACAAAACCGAACCACTGATCCCTCAGTCCGTTTTTGTCTTTGACCCCGCAAATAGTGAAGTTCCATTACCTAATGACTTATTGTTTAACGGCACGACTGACGGTACTTTAGCCATTCCTGGTGAAGAGTCGGGTGATTACGTCGATCCTCAAATTGCATTAGGCGCGTTAGATGGTTGGTCTCTAACATCGCCAATAACGATTGATGTTGTTCCAGCGAAAGATAGCGACGGCACAATGCTGACAATTGATGCTGCTTCAGTTGCACAACCAGGTGCGGTACGTGTATTTGAGGCAACAGTAGGTGGAGCACTTTCTTCAGATCTAGAATGTAGCGCAGCCCCTTCAGTATCAGCCTGTAAAGTCGGTGCCGAACTACAGTTTGGTGTCGATTACATTTCTCAGGCTTCAGGTAACAAAGTTGCGATTATTCCACTTAAGCCACTTAAGGCTGGTCAATCATACATTTATGCGACTACCACACTTATTCAAGATTCTGCAGGCCGCCCAATTGCGCCGTCTGCTTCTTATGATTTATTAAAGTTAGACATTGAAACTAAGCCATTAGAAACCCCTGATCAGTTATTTTTACAAACTCTAGTAAACAGCTATGAGAAGGGCATGGCTGCAGCCGGTGGCCCAAGTGTTGAAGAGGTAACTTACTCAGGCTTGTTTACCACTCAGTCAGTGGCCGATGTGTATGAGACTACTAAATTATTGATGGTTGACCCAACAGACGGTAACCCTTATGCGCCTAAGCTAACAGCAATGCCAACACCACTCGGTTATACAGTTGCGCAGGCTATAGGCCTAACGCCAGCTGATAAATTAGCTTATACTATTTCAAACATAGCCGATGTATATGCTGCAGAGATTCAAATTCCCATTTATGGCGATTGTTCATCTACAGCTTGTTTAGACGCTAATTTAAACCCATTGATTAATGGCCACTGGAAAGCACAAGGTGATAGCCCTGTTTCAGTATTACTTGCGTTAGAAGCTGGCAGCTTAAGCCAAGCTAATTATGCAGGCCAAGCCATGGCTTATGGTATTGACCCTGCTGCAGGTATTGCAAACCCAGCACTATTAGCTGGTAAAGCATGGTTACTTGATGATGGCACTCCTGCAGATACCACTAAGCACCTGACTAAGTTTAATCCAATCCCTGCCATCAAAGGCTATGAAAAGGTCCCAGTGCAAATTACGGTTCCTAATGTCACGAAGCTAGCTGAATTTTATTCTGAACAGAACCTACCTTTCACTGCACCAACTAATGGTTGGCCAACAACTGTGGCGATGCACGGTTTAGGTGGTGGTAAAGAGATGGCGCTAGCATATGCGGGAACTTATGCAGCTTCTGGTATTGCAACGATAGCGATTGATATGCCATTGCATGGTGCGCGTTCATTTGATGCAAACGGTGATGGTATTTATGAGGTTTCAGCAACAGATCCAAGCTATGGCGCTGTTGTTGGTACACCAGATGCATTTAAAAATGGTAATCCACTAGCTTTTGTTAACATCGCTAGCACCTTAACTGTTCGTGATAACTTCCGCCAAGCAACGGTAGATCACTTAGCGCTACGTGCAGCCTTGACAGGTCTATACATGGGGATCGCTCAAGCGGGTGGTCAGCAGATTTTTGATATCAGCCAAATTAGCGCTCAAGGCTTAAGTTTAGGCGGTATTGTTGGTTCAACATTCTCTAACTACGCTGCAACAGGTCTTCGCGACCCAGCTAGCGGTACTGAGCTGCCAAATGCTTACGGCTTAAATGCTGCATCATTAGTGGCACCAGCGGGAGGACTTGCCGGTGCATTTGCAGGTTCGCCAACATTTGGCCCAGTATTGTTTGACACTATTGTTGCTACAGAGTCGTTCCAAGCGCTGGTTGATGAAGCCAACGTAAATGGTGCTGAACCGGGTAGTGATGAATATAACGCGATTGTGGCTGCAGTATACGCAGAGTTTATTCCAACCTTTGCTTTTGCAGTACAAACAGCCTTTGATAGTGCAGATCCAATTAACCATGCAGTGTCGCTTGCTAGCACTCAATTACCAATTCACTTAATTGAAGTGGTGGGTGATGCAACTAACAAGCCTGATCAGGTATTGCCAAATACAGTAGAAGGTTTCCCACTGTCAGGTACTGAGCCGTTAATCGCTAGCCTTGGCCTTAAGTGTGTAGATAGCACTGAAGCAGGTTCTGGTGCAGTGCGCTTTAGTAAAGGTCACCACAGCTCAATTGTAAGCCCTGATGAAATCGATGGGGTAACAGATGGTATGGCAGCACAAGCAACCGTTGAAATGCAGCAACAAGTTGCCGCATTTGCGCTAACAGCAGGTAAAGGCTCTGCGACTATCTTAGTGCAAGATAGCTCAGTGCTTCAAAGCTGCCCATAGGCAAAATACGCCTAATAAAGAGCGTATTTGTACAAAAAAAGACCCAGCGAAAGCTGGGTTTTTTATTGGCGTGTTTTATTGCCAAATAGGCTGCTAGAATAGGCCTCAATTGAAGAGATAATCAGTTTAAGCTGGAGAATATTTTGGAATTCCTGTACGAGTACGGTTTGTTTTTAGCTAAAGCGGTGACTATCGTTGTAGCCATTCTAGCAGTAGTGATTGTGGTACTGGCTTCAACGATTAAACATAAAACCGATAAAGGTGAGCTTAAGCTAACTAATTTAAGCGATAACTTAAAATCATTAAAGCATGACCTTAAAGAAGAACTGCTTTCGAAAAAAGCATTTAAGGCTTATGAGAAGCAGTTAAAGGCAGACGAGAAAGCCAAAGAGAAAGAGCAGAAAGACAAGGTTGAAGAAGCAGAGCCTAAAGTCTTTGTTGTCGACTTTAAAGGCAGTATTGACGCGGGTGAAGTCGCTTCACTACGCGAAGAGATCAGCGCAATTTTGGCTATTGCTGAAAAGGGCGATGAAGTCATCGTTAATGTTGAAAGTGGCGGTGGTATGGTTCATGGCTACGGCCTTGCATCAAGCCAACTTGACCGTTTAAGACAAGCTGAGATCCCATTAAGTATTTGTGTTGATAAAGTGGCAGCAAGCGGCGGTTACATGATGGCATGTGTGGCGAACAAGATTTACTCAGCGCCTTTCGCCATTGTGGGTTCTATCGGCGTAGTGGCACAAGTGCCTAACTTTAACCGTCTGCTTAAAAAGCACGATATCGATTACGAGCAGCACACCGCTGGTGACTTTAAGCGTACCTTAACCATCTTTGGTGAAAATACCGATGAAGGCCGTGAGAAGTTCCAACAAGAGCTTGAAGAAACTCATGTGCTATTTAAGGCGTTTATCGCAAAATATCGCCCAGAGCTTGATCTTGAAAAAGTGGCAACCGGTGAACACTGGTATGGTCAACAAGCTATTGAGCTTGGTTTAGTTGATGAAATCGCCACTAGCGATGATGTGATTATGAAGCTTGCCAACGAGCGTACTGTGATTAAAGTTAGCTACCAGCTTAAAAAGAAGCTATCAGATAAAATCGCTCACGGCGCATCTTTATCGTTTAACGCAATATTTGATAAGTTTGCCGAGAAGAACCAGCCGCTTAAGTAATTGAGCCTGAGTTTCAAAACATTAGTTTTAGAGTATTAGCTTTAGAACATCGGTTTTAAAAACTGAAAACCTGCCAAGTGCAGGTTTTTTTATACCTATATGTTAGTGACTAAATTCACTATCGCACCAGACTAGAAGCATAACTCGTGATTAAACAAAAGCTATTCATCACGAAGAAGGCTACAGTTGCAGTAAGCTCAGATGTACTATTCCTGTGGAACGCTCTAGAGCCGTCCTTGGCTGCTTTGCTATTTCATCGCTGAAACCGAAGCCTACAGCCACACTGACATCTGAATCATCATCTTTACGAATTAGTTCTCTCTGCTGTTTCAAACTCATTTGTGGACAAAAGTGGTTTCAATGGCCTGCGGCCAGCGTATGTGCAGACACTTCTGAGACACGCAGCAAGTACGTATATGGACACCTCACTTAATTCAAGCGATATTATTGAGCAACAGTGGGTAAAACTGCATACGTATATCCGGCCTGTTTATGAGAAAGTATTATTCTCTGGC
>NZ_JAKILB010000007.1 GCF_023283895.1 Shewanella pneumatophori
GTTATGCCAATAGCATTGCCCGGTAGCTACGTTCGGAATCGATAACCGCTGAAAGCATCTAAGCGGGAAGCGAGTCCTAAGATGAGTCATCCCTAGGAATTTAATTCCTCTAAAGAGCCGTTCGAGACTAGGACGTTGATAGGCAAGGTGTGTAAGCGTTGTGAGGCGTTGAGCTAACTTGTACTAATGACTCGTGAGGCTTAACCATACAACCCTGATGGGTTTTATGAGTTAACTATGTTTCCATAGAAACCAGAATTAGAATGAAGCACTTAATGTGTGTTCGAACTCAAGAATTAATTTAAAAGCCATTTAAAAGACAATCTCTTTTGAAGGCACAGCTTTTCAAATTTACCCAATTTGTCTGGAAACCATAGAGTTGTGGCACCACCTGAATCCATTCCGAACTCAGAAGTGAAACGCAATATCGCCGATGGTAGTGTGGGGTCTCCCCATGTGAGAGTAGGTCATTTCCAGGCGCCAAATACGAGAAAGCCCGCTACGATGTAGCGGGCTTTTTTCGTTATTGCCTGGAAAAATGACCGAACGAACATGGGGAAGTAGAGAGTGCATGCGTAGCATGCTTCAAATCATGTGATAGTAGGGTGAAGCCCTTGTGCTTATCAAACGAAGTTTGATGCAAGGGGTGAACGCGGAGAGCTTGCTCGAAGCTGGCCATTTCCAGGCTTTAAATTAAGTGAGAAAGTACTTACCTTCTAATGCTATGGATGGGATAGAGAGCAGTTGCGTTTAGGCGTTTGTAAAATACTGAACGCTAACTTATTTAAAATACCGATCTCAGTATATATGGTGCTTTTGCGTGTGAGGCTAGTCATACAGACATAAAAAAGCCAGAGAGGTTCTCTGGCTTTCTAGTTTCTATATAGTGTAAGAAGAGTTTACTTGTCTTCTTTTAACCATTGAGCAGCGCGTTTGGCGAAGTAAGTCAAAATGCCGTCTGCGCCTGCGCGCTTAAAGCAAAGTAGAGACTCCATAACGATCGCTTTTTCAGCTAACCAACCATTTTGAATCGCAGCCATATGCATAGCGTATTCACCACTTACTTGATAAGCAAATGTCGGTACAGCTAGTTCTGTTTTAACACGGTGAACGATATCTAGGTAAGGCATGCCTGGTTTAACCATAACCATGTCTGCACCCTCTTGGATATCTAAAGCGACTTCGTGAAGTGCCTCATCGCTGTTAGCAGGGTCCATTTGATAGCTATGCTTATTGCCGCCCTTTAGATTGCCAGCTGAACCGACAGCATCACGGAATGGACCGTAGTAGTTTGAAGAGTATTTAGCTGAGTAAGCCATGATTTGTGTATTCACATGACCAGCTTCTTCTAACGCTTGGCGTATTGCACCAATACGACCATCCATCATATCTGATGGCGCAACAATATCCGCGCCTGCTTCTGCGTGAGAAAGGGCTTGCTTAACTAGAATTTCAGTTGTGATGTCATTCATGATGTAGCCAGTTTCATCAATTATACCGTCTTGACCATGCGTGGTGAACGGGTCTAATGCTACATCAGTCATAACGCCTAACTGAGGGAACGCTTCTTTTAATGCGCGAACTGCACGTTGAGCTAATGCATCAGCATTGTAGGCTTCTTCAGCCATTAATGTTTTTTTCTCGGCTGGAGTTACTGGGAATAGTGCGATAAGCGGGATCCCTAGCTCTACTAATTCTTCAGCTTCTTTTAGCAGTAGATCAATAGAAAGACGCTCAACCCCTGGCATAGATGCCACTTGTTCTGTGCGATTATTACCTTCAAGAACAAACATTGGGTAAATTAAGTCGTTAACCGTTAACTGGTTTTCTGCCATTAAACGACGGCTAAACTCATGTTTACGCATACGGCGCATTCTGCGTTGTGGGTAGGCACTTGTAATAATATTCACATTTTGCTCCAGATGATGGACATTAATTTTATAGCGGGCTATACAGATTTGAACGGTTCCGCCCTTCACTTTTTGCTTGATAAAGCGCTTTATCTGCCTGCTCTAATAGCAAAGTTGTATGCTCTTCGGAGTTAATAATTTCACTATTGACTCCGATGCTAACGGTTAAAGGAAAGCTCTGTTCTCCCCATGTTATAGGGGACTTGCTAATCGCTTTTCTTATGCTCTCAGCAACTTGTAAGGCACCAACTTGATCAGTGTTGGGTAATATAATAGCAAACTCCTCACCGCCAAAACGTGATACTAGATCAGTTGGTCGCTTTAAATTTTGTTTTAGTATTTCTGCGACTTCTCGTAATGCTTGGTCGCCCGCAAGATGACCATAGGAGTCATTAATTGCTTTGAAGTGATCTAAATCTAGCATCAATACTGACATCGGTGTTTGTTGTCTGCGACTAATGCGCCCTTCTGCTATGATTCTTTTATCAAACGACGCACGGTTTTTTACGCCAGTGAGGCTATCAACTTTAGTTTGCTCGGTTAGCTTTTGGTTGGCTTCGTTGAGTTCTCTTAATGCTATTTCTAGTTCTAAGGTACGCTCTTGTACTTTTTGGCTTAGCTGCTCACTACTACGCGCTTCAATGCGTAGTGCTTTTTCCTTGTGTTCTTTAGCTTGCTGAACTTGCTCGAATGCTTCTTGTTGTATTTTTAACTTGGCAAGGCGCTCATCGTTATAGCGAATGGCTAATAGAGCAGCCATTAATATAACTTCTACCGTTAAGCCTAAAATAAATGGCATATTGGCAGACATATTCCAATCGAGTACGTTTAAATAAAGCGCGCCAGATAGCAATGCGCCGAACATCATGCTAACCCAACCTAAAGCAAACAGTTTAGCAAGTTTGTAGCCCTTTATAGCCTGGGCTGTAGACATGTACATCAGCATAATGCTTGCCAACATAACGGCATAAATGTTGATTGTTAGCGCGGTGGTATAGTCAAAGAATAAACACAAGAGAAGTAACAAAGCTGATGCTGCAGCACTCAACCTGCAAAGACGCAGCATTGCTTGATTATGATATTTAAATTGCATTACTTTTTCAGAAAACAAGAATGCAAACATCATTGATAAGCTTAACAGCGCGGGCAGAGAATAATCTTGCAGTTGTGGCCATTGGGGCCAGATAAACCTATATGCCAACCCATGTAAGCTGGCGACAAAGAGGGTAATTGACAGCACGTAGCCAGCATAATAAGTGTAGCTAAAAGAGTGAGATGTTATAGCGATAAATAAGCTAAACAAGCCAATAGCAGTAAGTACTCCAAGCTGAAATCCATAGAGTGCAGATTCTTGTTCTGCATTCTGATAATAGGCGTCGCTTGACCATACACTTAATGGCAGATTTGTGGCTCCGGTACTCTCAATCTTGATATAGAACTGATGCTTATCCAGTTGTTTGCTAGAAAAAGAGTAGATGAAATTGGTACTTAAAATTGGTCGGTCGGCAAAAGGATAGTGATCTCCCAATAGTAAGTGTTCTACTTGCTGACCATCCGTGAAGTGATAGAGATCAATTGTGTCTATATGTGGATTTGTTAATGATAAAATTAACTGTCTCGACAGCGAGCTAGTTTGGGTAATATTGAATTTAACCCAATAACTCGTCTTTGTTATCCCTCTAACTTGTTCAGAGGCGAAGGGTTTCCAGCTAGAAGCAGAAGCGCTTTTTACCAAATTGATATCAGCATTTTGAGGGAAATTGGCAATAGAAAGCACTGGTGCTAATTTTATAACATCAGCAGTGCTATTACTGATCAATAAGCCTTGCTGTGCAGTTGAGGTACATGGAAGTATTAGAACGAGTGCTAGCAGCAGACGTTGAAAGCGGATCAGCATTAATTTTCTAAACCAAAAAAAGTTCGACTATTTGAGTAAGTTTGTGCAGCAAAATCTTCAAGGTTTTGCTTTCTAAGAGTGGCAATATATTGCGCTATGTAAGGTAAATATTTAGGCTCGTTTTTACTCGATTTTGGCTTGGGTCGCATGCTTCGCGGTAAAAGATAGGGACTATCTGTTTCAACTAATATTCTGTTATTTGGGATATCAGTAACAATAGATGCAAGCTCCTGCCCTCGGCGCTCATCACAAACCCAGCCAGTAACACCAAGGTAAATGTCTTGCTCTATATAGGCATCAAGTGACAGTTTATTGCCGGTAAAACAATGCAGTAATGCTGCAGGTAGTTCACTACGGAACTCTTTTAGGATCGCGATAAAGTCTTCATGGGCATCACGTTCATGCATCAGCACTGGCATTTGCAGTTCAACGGCTAGGGCTAGTTGCTCTGCAAACGCTTTACGCTGCATATCTCGCGGAGAGAAGTCTCTGTTGTAATCAAGGCCACATTCTCCAATTGCTATTACGCTAGGAGCTTGGCTTAGCTTTCGTAAAATATTAAGGCTATCAGCCTGCCATTCACTGGCATGATGAGGGTGAATCCCCGCAGTACTATAAAGTTGTTCTGGGAATTGCTGACAAAGCTTGACTGCTTGAAGGCTCTCTTCAATATGGCTGCCGATGACAACCATAGAGGTAACAGAGTGTGCCTTGGCATCATCAACAACGCGTTGAATATCTTTTTCTAACGAGCTGCCAATCAAATTGACAGCTATATCCATGTATTGCGGCATTATTTTAAACGCTTCACTCGAATAGTGGTATTGCGGTCATCAGTACCAAGCATGAAGGAGCCTAATGCTGCTTTTTCGATAAACACTTTTTGTTCTGCTTTAATTCTGTAGCTGCGGCTATCGGTTTGTTTCCAAATTTGACCATTGTTAAATGTAATCTTTAATGCACCGTAAGGATCTTTAGTGACTTTATCGACTTCTAAATAGATTTTGCTGACTTCGTCTTCTTCTGCTTTCTTTACTTTACCAAAGTTATCTTCTACAGAGCTTTCAGTTGTAGCGGCTAAAGCCACCGCAGCCGTTGGCGCTGCAACCGCCACGGATTCAGTTACAATACTTGTTTTGGTTTGTGAGCCTAAAGAAGATGAAAGCTTGTCGTAACAGATTAGGCGATCTAGCTTGTCTTGTATTGCAGCGCACTGTGATAGTTGGCTTTCTAACGATGCATGGGCAGTGGTTGAGATAAATAACGATGCAACACTTAGTAGGATTAAACGAGGCTTGATCATCTGTAACTTCCTTTTATTTTTATAAAGCAGGCTTGTAGCTGATTTTACATTTTATTAGGTTAATTGAAACCGCAAAATCAATTTGTACAGCTGCTATAAAAACAAAAAAGGTACTATCTGAGCCTGTTAAGGACGAGATAATACCTTTTAATAAGATGATTAAAGAAGTGGATTACGACTCAGATTCTTTCTGCTCGTCTCTCTCTTCGTTTTCGTCATCTTCTTCATTGTCTTTACTGTAAAAACGCGCGGCAATTAACCCACCTTCAAACAAAATTAGCATTGGAATCGCTAGCATTGTTTGCGAGATGATATCTGGTGGTGTTAGTAGCATACCAATTACGAATGCACCGACCACGATATATGGGCGTTTTTCTTTGAGGTCTGCTGGAGTTGTTACGCCAGCCCAACATAAAAGCACAACGGCTACAGGGATCTCAAAGGCTAAACCAAAAGCAAAAAACAGTTTTAGGATAAAGCTTAGGTAACTACTAATATCGGTAGCGACTTCAACACCGTCGGGTGCAACGCTGGTAAAGAACCCAAATACAACTGGGAATACGACATAGTAGGCAAAAGCGATACCTAAATAGAACAATAACGTACTGCTGGCTAGCAGTGGCACAACCAAACGTTTTTCATGTTTATATAGGCCAGGCGCGACAAATGACCACACTTGATAAAGAACATAGGGGACTGCTACAAAAAACGATAGCACCAATGTTAATTTGAATGGGGCAAAAAATGGCGCTGCAACATCAGTTGCAATCATACTGCTTGATTCAGGCAAAGCTTGCATCAAGGGCGTGGCCATATAATGGTAAATATCGTTGGCCCAATATACCAAACCAATAAACACCAAAAGAACACTACCAATTGCTTTTAGTAACTTGGTGCGTAACTCAAGCAAATGGCTGATTAATGGCTGCTGTTGTGACATGGACTACCCGTTAGGTTTGTCTGAATTAGCACTTGTTGTCGAGCTTGTCTCTGCAGTTGAGGTTTCTTTGGCTGGAGTAGTATCTTTCGCCGCTGGAACGTCTTCTACTTGATAAGGACGATTAACAGATTGAGCCGCTTCTTTTAATTGATCGATTGAATCCTGTAACTCTGGAGAAAGGTTCTTTAAACCTTGACTCTCTGCATTTTTCAAATCAGAGTGCAGTTGCTCAATTTTAAGCTCCTGCTCTAATTCGTCTTTTACTGAGTTAGCCATCTTTTTCATGGCGCGGATCCAGCTAGAAATTGAGCGCACAGCAGTTGGGAGTCTTTCAGGGCCAAGTACTACTAGGCCCAAGATCCCAATCAGCAGCAACTCCATAAAGCCGATACCGTCGAACATAGTCGATTACGCCTGTTCTTTGCCTTTAGACTCAGCTTTTTTCTCAGCTGTCTCAGCAACTTTTGCAGTTTCTGTCACTTTTGCAGCGTCAGCAGCTGGTTTGTCAGTTGCGTTATCTTCTAAAGCCTTCTTTTCTTCTTCAGAAGACATGGCGTTCTTAAAGCCCTTAACTGCACCACCTAAATCGCCGCCTAGTGAACGTAACTTCTTAGTTCCAAACAATAATACGACAATTAAAGCAATAATAAGAAGTTGCCAAATACTAATGCCACCCATGGATGAATCCTCTTAATTAGATACTGGTTCCATTATGAACCTTTGGTTATTTAGGTCTAGCTAAATTTTGCGATTCTTTGGTCTAGATCGCCATCCGAGCACCCACAGAGTGAGGCCTATGCCAATACTGCCATAAGAGGCCCATAGTGTAGCGTCTTGGTTTAACAAAATAGTGCCACAGATCACTAAAACAGCCGATGTAATCAAAAGATAGTTACTTTTATGAGCTTTTTGTTGATGTTTGAGATACCGATCTAACAAATTATTTTGATTTTTAGATAGGTTGCGGCCCATTTTCAGGTTGTCATAGATCAATTCTGGCAATTCTGGCAAATGTTCAGCCCAGTATGGTAACTGTTGCTTAACTTTTGCAGCCATCGCTTTAGGGCCTACTTGCTCTGCCATCCATTGCTCTAAAAATGGTTTAGCTGTTTGCCATAAGTCTAGTTGCGGATAAAGCTGGCGGCCAAGACCTTCAATATAAAGCAAGGTTTTTTCAAGCAAGACTAATTGCGGCTGTACGACCATGTCGAATCGGCGCGCGGTTCTGAATAGCTCTAGTAATACGTGGCCAAATGATATTTCATCTAGCGGTTTATTAAACATTGGCTCACAAACCACTTTAACCGCTTGCTCAAACGCTGCAACGTCAGTATCGGCTGATACCCAGCCCGACTCTATATATAGCTGGGCAATTCGGCGATAATCGCGATTAAAGAAAGCTAAGAAGTTTTCGGCAAGGTAGCGTTTATCTTCATCGGTTAAGGTTCCCATAATGCCGCAGTCTAAACCGATATAAAAAGGATCGTTTGGATGCTCACGACTGACAAAAATATTGCCAGGATGCATATCTGCATGGAAAAAATTGTCACGAAATACTTGAGTGAAAAATAGTTCGACACCGCGTTCGGCAAGCAGCTTTAAGTTGGTTCCTTGTGCTTCGAGTGCCGCTTTATCAGATACCGGCACCCCTTCAATACGCTCCATTACAATTAAACGTGTGAAGCATAGATCTTCATACATGTATGGGATGTAAAGTGCATTGGAGTCAATAAAGTTGTTGCGCAGTTTTATTGCATTTAAGGCTTCAAGCTTAAGATTAAGCTCACCCTCAATCGTTGTGCGGTAATCTTCAACCACTTCTGCAGGGCGCAGGCGGTTATTTGCGCCAAGTAAGCTTTCTAGAAAATCAGCTGCTTGTGACATCAATAAAATATCAGCGTGTACCTTTTGCTCAACGTCTGGGCGCAGCACTTTTAGTACGACGCTAGCACCATTTGATTTCAGTGTTGCTGTATGGACCTGAGAGATTGATGCTGAAGCAAGTGGCGTGTCATCAAAGTCGTCAAAGTAGCTTTCAATAGGCGCACCGAGTTCGGCTTCAATAGATGCTCGAGCAATAGCAGAGTCAAAAGGCGGTACTCTGTCTTGTAGCATTGCAAGTTCTTCGGCCCACTCGTCAGATAGCAAGTCACGGCGAGTCGACAGCATTTGGCCAAATTTAATGTAAACCGGGCCAAGCTCTTGCATGGCTAGCTTTAAGCGTTCGCCACCGACTTTATCTTTATGCTTGTTACCTAACCAGAAAAAGCAACCCCTTAACAGTTTGAAGTACCAAGGCGTTAACTTAGAAGGGATTAAGTCATCTAATCCGTAATGCAATGCAGTACGGATGACGTGATAAGCGCGCCTGATACTTTTTACTGTCATGGTTTCATCTTTACCCTGTTAATAAGCTGGTCTACTCGTGTTGATACTGCGTCGACATCGGTCACAAGATCGTCGATTTTGTCGCTTAGGTGTATGTATTCGAGTTTATGGGGAGCGAGTCGATATTCTTCAGTCGTTAGCTGGCCAAGGTGTGAGCGGGTTTTACGCAACACATTGGTTAGATCACTCTTAGCTTGTTTTAAACCTTGGCTAATGAAGTGTGTTGGCACATCGCCAATATAGCGTGATAAAGGCTCTGAAAAATCGACATCGATTTGCTGCATATAATGGCTAAAAGTCTGTAATAGACTTAAATCGCCTTCTAGGCTAAGTTTGTCTTGCTTGATCAGCTCGGTAAGGTTGGCACCTTCTGTAAGTTGATAAAGCGTGGTTACGTCAGCATTAACTTTGGTGGTGACTTCGCCTTCGTAACGAGAAAAAACTTGGATCTCTTTGGCAAACAAAAAGTATAGCGGCCAATTGAGTTGAGAAAGTTGGATGCAAAGAACTTTGCCATGCAGACTACGCAGCTTGGCGTAGTCTTCTGGAGATTGTGAGATCAGTTTATTTAAACTGATCTCAATCGCGGCGCAGGCAATTAATGGCAGGTCACGAGACATAGCGAGTCCAATCAGAATTTATAACCTTTGTGTAAGGCTACGATACCGTCAGTCATGTTGGTGTAGTTGACTTGCTCAAAGCCAGCCGTTTCCATCATTTGCTTTAGTGTCTCTTGATCTGGATGCATACGAATTGATTCCGCTAGGTATTCGTAGCTGTCTGCATCTTGGGTGATTAAAGAGCCCATTTTTGGTAGCACTTTAAAGCTGTATAGGTCATACACTTTACGCATAATTTCATGCTGGGGTCTTGAGAACTCTAGCACTAATAGCTTTCCACCTGGCTTTAGTACGCGCAACATAGAGGCAATAGCTGCATCTTTATCGGTTACATTTCGTAGACCAAAAGCAATGGTAATAATGTCAAAGTGATTGTCCGGGAAAGGCAAGGCTTCAGCGTTGGCTTGTACGTAATTTACGTTGCCAACAATGCCTTTATCTCTTAGCTTTTCACGGCCAACTTTCAGCATAGAATCGTTAATGTCTGCTAACGTAACTTGGCCTGTCTCACCGACGATGCGAGAGAATTTAGCCGTTAAGTCACCAGTACCGCCAGCAAGATCCAGTACTTTCATACCAGGACGTGCGCCAGCGCTTTCAATTGTAAAACGCTTCCACATGCGGTGGATACCGAAAGACATTACGTCGTTCATAATGTCGTACTTTGCTGCGACAGAATGGAATACGCCAGCAACCATGTCGGCTTTCTTCTCTGCTTCAATGGTTTTATAACCGAAGTGAGTGCTCTTTGGAGTGTCGTCTGACATCTATCTGTTCCTATAACGTTAGCGAATAATTTGTTGCGATTGTATGTCATCACAGCGGATTGCTGAATCTTTCATCTATCACTCTGTGACGAAGGTTAACTATCCGTTTGAGGATAATAAAAAAATGCGCTATTACGCAGGCTATCGCAAAATTGACAGCGCATTACACCACACTATTTAGCAATGTTGAATAATTATTACTGTCTATAAAGCATTTATACGTGCGTTGATATAAGAGTAGATCAATTCGCTTATGCTCTGACCTGTTTCGCGGTGGCCTGCGGCTTCTCCTGCTACGTGGCAGCTAGGCGCAGCTTCTGCTAAATGCAAGTATACACTCGGGCAGTGTTTAGCGATGTAATTTACATATTTGAGTGCATCTAATAGCGGGATCCCGGCAGCAGTTGAGGCGCTGCTAGGCATATTGGTGATCGCATCAAGGTCGAGCTCAATTGCAACTGGCAGTTGCGTATTATTCAGCTGTTTGGCAATTTGTTTTAGTGCTGTTTCTAGGCTGAGTTCTTGGCGAACCCAGATCTGTTGCAGGCTATGCCAGTGACCTCCAAAAGTTTCTAGCTGCTGTAAGGTCGTTTCGCTATTTTTAAGCTCATGCAACCCTAATACATGGTAGTAACCTAAGGCACCTGAGGCGGCTGCATAACTAAAACCATTGCCACTGTGACGACCTTCTTTTGGCCTAAAGTCAGAGTGAGGATCTAGGTTAACCGCTGCAAGTGGGCGTTTAAAGCTGGCTTTAGCTGCCATGAGTAAGCCATAAGCGTTGTTATGACCGCCACCAATTACAATAGGCTCTAGTCCTGATTCAAATACGGCTGATAAAACCTTTATTACGCGCTCATCTAGATTCGATACTTGTTCTCTGAGCTGCTCAGCAGTGCTATTAGTATCGAGTTGTAGATCTTGAGTACTAATTTGTCCCAGCACTAAGCACTGTTTGCCGTTGAGAAAGCGATTAGATTGTAGATTTAGAAATTGCGCCATAGCACTTTCAAATGCATTGGTTGCACCGCCGCGACCAAGGTTTGCTCTTGGGCCAATATCTTCGCCAATGCCTAAAATAACAAAACGTGCGCCATTGGTTTTAGCTTGGCTTAGGTTGTCTGCAATGCTTTGGGCTGCGCTTGCAAGTTGTACTTGTTGACCAAGTTTAGTTTCACCATCGCGAGTGCTAAGTAGGCTGCGTCGATTATCTTCAGTAAATAACGATAGGTTGAGCATAATATTATTCTTATTGTTAGCTTCGATGTGACCTAGTTTAAGCTGATAATTTTTGCCTGCAAGTCATAGTGATTTTAGTGGGATTGTTCAGATGTAAAAAGCCAGTCACGGAGACTGGCTTTAAATGAATATAACGCAGGTGGAAATCGTTGCGATTTAATCGATATCTAACGGCTCTGGCGAGAGGATGATGCCTGTGTTGTCGGCATAAACATGATCACCAGGTAAGAAAGTTACACCACCGAAGTTAACTGGGATCTCTAGTTCACCAACAGCATTGCTGTCTGCACCAACAGGAATCGAAGCTAACGCTTGAATACCGATATCTAAATCTTCTAATGCATCAACGTCACGTACTGTGCCGTAAACGATAATACCTTCCCAGTTGTTCTCTACTGCTTTAGCTGCAATGGTTGCATCTAATAGAGCGCGACGAAGTGAGCCACCGCCATCAATTAGGAGCACCTTGCCTTCACCATCTTCTTGAACTGCATCGATGATAAGACCATTGTCTTCAAAACACTTAATGGTGCTAATTGAACCACCAAAAGAGTTACAACCCCCATAATTACTGAACATGGGTTCGACAACATCAACAACATCGATATAAGTGTCACAAAGTTCTGAGGTGTTGTATTCCATAAGAACACTCCTGATAGATAGAGACGCCCAGCTGCCCGAGCAAACAAGTAATTGCACTCAGTATATAAGGGATTCTTAAAAAGAAAAGCGTTATCAATCACGCAATTGCCTAATAACAATACACTCGGCATTGCTGTAGTAATATTTCTTCGTCTTGGTTAAATAAAGCGCTAAAACATGATGTAGGTCATTATATGACGGTTTTTTATTACAGGTTTTGTGCGCGTTTGTTATCATGGTGTCGACTAAAATCGGTATAAACATTAAATTTTACCCGCTTTAGGGGCACGGAACCCCCAATTAGCTTAGGGAAGGCATAAGGCCTACAAAAGGTGCCTTATGGAAGCAGTAAATACGATAGAAATCATTGGTTACGCCGCATCAGTTATGGTGGCTATATCACTTATGATGAAAGACATTATCTGGCTTAGATGCCTTAATTTTACGGGCTGTAGTTTGTTCGTTATTTATGGTGCTTCAATTGAAGCTTGGCCTGTTGCCGGTATGAACGCTTTTGTTGCCTGTATTAATATTTATCATTTAGTGAAGTTGTATCGAAATCGTCATCGCAGCGATCTTGTTTCCCAATAGCATCCGCTTTGCACCAGTCCTAAACAGGGCTGGTGTCTGTTTCACTTTAGTTTCCTTTGCAACAACAAATACAGTTACCACTGTCATAAAACTTTAGGTCTGTTGTCACGTTGGCGTCATGGATATTTCATAGCTTGCCTACATAACAAGTGTAGGGAGCTAACATGACTTCAATAACCGAACTCGATAGCAAGCTCTATCGATATATAGTGCAACTAGGCCAGCAACATCGACTCCAGCCAATGGCGCTTAAGGTGTCGACTTCTGGCAATGGTCCAGCCTACCTATATTTAGCAGTCGCCTGTTTGCTATTTGATCGGCATCATGAGTCATTGTTACATGCCATGTTGGTTGCTTACTTTGTTGAGCTGCCTTTATATTTCGCGCTAAAAAATATGATCCGCCGCCCTAGACCATGCCATGCGTTAGCTGATGGCTGCGCTAGTATTGAGCCAGCAGATAAATTTAGTTTGCCTTCGGGCCATACAGCAGCGGCATTTGTAATGGCAGCAAGCATCTATTTTATTTACCCCCAACTTTTTTATATTGCAGTGACTTGGGCGCTTGCCATTGGTGTCTCACGGGTGCTTCTCGGCGTGCATTACCCACTCGATATTGTTGCTGGTGCCACTCTTGGCACTGTGTCGGTGTTAATCGCTCAGCTAATGATTTAGGAGAACAAGTTGCGAATTCTTTATGGTGTACAGGGCACGGGAAATGGTCATTTAAGCCGTGCAAGAGTAATGGCTCGAGCGCTTCAAAAGCAGGGCGTTGATGTGGATTTCTTCTTCTCGGGCCGCAGTGCAGAACAGTTTTTTGATATGCAGTGTTTTGGCCAATATCAAGTGCAGTCTGGGCTAACCTTTGCGACAGAGAACGGCAGAGTGAGCGTGGCTAAAACCGCTAAAGAAAATGCGTGGCTTGGCTTTATCAAGGATGTTAAAGCGTTAGATTTAACTGGCTACGATTTAGTGTTGAATGACTTTGAACCTGTATCAGCTTGGGCTGCAAAGAACCAAGGCGTTGCGTCTATTGGTATTAGCCATCAAGCTGCACTTAATTTTCCGGTACCAAAAGTTGGTGACAACTGGTTTAACGATATGATGTTAAGTTACTTTGCCCCAGTTGATATTGCTTTGGGCTGTCATTGGCACCATTTTGGCTTTCCTATTTTACCGCCATTTGTTGAGGTTGATGCTGTCGAGCAGCAACTTGCTCATCAGATTTTGGTGTATTTACCGTTTGAATCGCCTGATGAGATAGTTAAGTTTTTAACGCCGTTTACTGATTACACTTTTATGATTTACCACGCTAACCAGCCTTCTTTGCCTCCTCCAGAGCATATTCAGTGGCATGGTTTTGACCGCACCGGTTTTAAAGCGGCGATGGCAAATTGTGGTGGAGTAATTGGTAATGCGGGTTTTGAGCTGGCAAGTGAGGCGCTTACCTTAGGTAAAAAACTACTGATAAAGCCACTGCTCGGCCAGTTCGAACAGTTATCTAATGTTGCAGCGTTAGAGCTGCTTGGCGCTGCAGAGTGCATGAAAACTCATTTAGATCCCGAATCGTTAAGGCGCTGGCTTAAGGCGCCAATGCCTGAGGCTATTCATTACCCTGAAGTAGGCGATGCCTTGGTGACTTGGTTATTGAAAGGTGACTGGAGCCAGCCGGAAAAGTTGTGCCAATCGCTCTGGCAAGAGGTGAAACTCCCAATGAGCTGGCAGAAAAAAAGTCCTTAATGTGACTAAGTGTTAAGGTGAAAGGCGTATAATTAGTTTATCTATCGCCTGAACTTAATTTTAAACCATATTATGCAGCTAAAACCCTTGGCTAAAGGTCGCTTTCAATCTCTATGGGAGCAAGAGCATGATGCTATTGAGCAGATCATGCGTGAATGCATTACTGAAACAAAAACGGTTGCTGCTCAATATAAGTTAATGCAGCAAGGGCAGCGGGTAAATGCGTTGATTTTGGTTGCAAGTGGCCGAGTATCACTAGGTTATACAGCAAGAAATGGCCGTAGCTTTCAGCTTGGCACTATGACTTGTGATTCACAGCTATTTGGAGAAATGGAGTTCTTTAGTGATTATCAATGTCAGCTCGATATCATCGCCGAAGCGCCGTTAGAAATTGCGGTTATTAATGGTGATAAACTACAGCAGGCTTTGTTAAAGACCCCTAAGGTCGCACTTTTCTTTGCCAGCGCAATCGCCATTGATTACCAAGATACTATCGATATTCTTACCCGGCGTATGCTGTATCCAATCGCTTATAATATTGCTTATGACTTGTATCACCAGCACTTAAACGAACAACCGGTAGAAGGGTTTAGCAAGTGTTATTTAGAGGCGGAACGCTTTGCTACTACTGACAGGGTATATCGTCGCGCAGTTAAAAAGCTTGAAGATCTACAGTTAATTAAGCGTGATAAAGAAGGGCTGATTATTCAAGACTTAGCCGGACTCAAAGCCTTTATTGAATAGCTCCAGTTCGATAATAAAACTCGAGCTAGATTACAGCTCGCTTGGGAAAGTAGCCGAAGTTTAGTTCGGCTACTAATGCTTTATTGGCAGGCTGTTTCTAACGCTAACTCAATCATGTTATTAAAGGTTAGTTGGCGTGCTTCAGCTGTTGTCTCTTCACCAGTTAAGCAGTGGTCAGATACAGTTAAAATCGCTAATGACTCAAAACCTTTATGATGAGCAAGGCCGTATAATCCGGCAACTTCCATATCAACACCAAGCACACCAAAACGCTCGAGTGCTGGGATCATATCTTCATCAGGATCGTAGTACATATCACCACTGAACACGTTACCCACTTTTACGTTGAGCTGTTTCTGTTGGGCGATCATGTAGGCTTTGTGCAATAAGTCAAATGTTGCTGACGTAGCCATTTGGTAGCCACTGCTGCGCTTCGCATTAGTTGGTGAGTCTGTACCAGCTGCTTGGGCTAGAATCACGTCATTGATTTTCACATCGTGCTGGGTGGCACCAGCGCTACCGACACGGATAATACGCTTAACGCCAAAGTCAGCGACTAGCTCGTGGGCATAAAGCACCATAGATGGAATACCCATACCGTGGCCCATTACCGAAATACGCTGGCCTTTATAAAAACCTGTGTAGCCAAGCATGTTACGAATATTGGTGACTTCCACCGCATCTTCTAAGAAGTTTTCAGCGATGTATTTAGCGCGTAGTGGGTCACCAGGCATGATGATGGTTTCAGCGAAATCGCCAAGTTTGCCGTTGATATGTGCAGTCATGAGTTATCCTCTTTTTTGATTGCACGCGATATTAAATGGCATCAGCTACGGCATAGAGGACTTAAGTCCGCATTCACTCAATTTGAGGCAGATTTTTGTATTAGCTCACACTGTATTGGTGATAACGAATATTAGTGAGCAAGATGAGCGTTCAATTTATTGGGGGTAAAGAAGGAGAGGATCACCTAAACAGATAGATGATCCTAGGTAAGCTTAAATCAGTAGGCTTATTTATGGTACTTCACAGCCATATCGATTAATGGCTCGCGGCTCGCCTTAGCTGCGCGTAGTCGGGCAAGATACTTTTCCCATAAATCTAATTGATGGGTGGCAAGATCGTACAGCACCTTCCAAGAAAACAAACCGGTATTGTGGCCGTCATCAAAGGTGATTTTAACGGCGTAATTACCGACAGGATCAATCGCGCTGATATTGATGTTTTTCTTATGAGTCACCAGCACCGGATTACCGTGACCGTGAACTTCTGCAGAAGGTGAATACACACGCAACATTTCACAGCTTAGCTGGTGGGTCTCACCGTTATCGAAAGTCATCTCAAGTTGACGAGATTTACGTTTTAGCTTAAGCGCTATCACATTAGGTGTGCTGTTATCTTGAGTCATCTATTAACCGACATAATTTTAACGAGTATTAGAAACAGAATAGCGGTTAAGGAGCATATTGTCCTTAACCGCTATCACTAATTTAGCCATTATTTGGCAACGAGTTTAAGCTGAGCTTATAGAATAAAGCGGCTTAGATCTTCGTCTTGAACTAGATTATCTAGGTGTGCTTTAACATATTCGGCATCGATAACTGAAACAGAGCCAGACTTGTCAGACGCTTCATAAGAAAGCTCTTCCATTAAGCGTTCCATCACAGTGTGCAGACGACGGGCACCGATGTTTTCAGTACGCTCGTTTACCTGCCAAGCAGCTTCTGCAATGCTGTCGATACCGTCTTCTGTAAACTCAACGGTTACGCCTTCAGTTGCCATAAGCGCAATATATTGCTCAGTTAATGACGCATGTGGCTCAGTCAAAATACGCTTAAAGTCACCTGCAGATAACGCATCTAATTCAACACGAATAGGCAGGCGACCTTGAAGCTCAGGGATCAAGTCAGATGGCTTAGACATCTGGAATGCACCCGATGCGATGAACAAGATGTGATCGGTTTTAACCATGCCGTGTTTAGTGTTTACCGTACAACCTTCAACAAGAGGCAGTAGGTCACGCTGTACACCTTCACGAGAAACATCAGGGCCTGACGATTCGCCACGCTTACAGATTTTATCGATCTCATCTAAGAACACGATACCGTGCTGTTCTACTAGCTCGATCGCTTGTTCTTTCAAGTCTTCTTGATTAACTAACTTAGAGGCTTCTTCTTCAATCAATAGCTTGTAAGCTTCTTTGATTGGCATTTTACGGCGCTTGCTGGCACCTGGTCCCATATTTTGGAACATGCTTTGAAGTTGGTTAGTCATCTCTTCCATACCTGGAGGAGACATGATCTCAATGCCCGCTTGAGGCGCAGCAATATCGATCTCAATTTCTTTATCGTCTAGCTGACCTTCACGTAGCTTTTTACGGAAGATTTGACGAGTTGCACTGTCGTCAGACTTTTCGCTATCCCAATCTTCTTTTGGCTTAGGTAGCAAGGCATCTAAAATACGTTCTTCTGCAGCTTCTTCAGCGCGGAATTTGCACTTTTTAATTTGCTCTTCACGAGTAAGCTTGATGGCAGAGTCTGTTAGATCGCGAATGATCTGTTCGACTTCTTTACCTACATAACCCACTTCCGTGAACTTAGTCGCTTCAACTTTAATGAAAGGCGCTTTTGCAAGACGCGCTAAACGGCGAGCAATCTCAGTTTTACCTACACCAGTAGGACCAATCATAAGAATGTTCTTTGGTGTTACTTCTTGGCGAAGATCTGCAGCAAGCTGCATACGGCGCCAGCGGTTACGCAGTGCAATAGCCACTGAACGCTTGGCTTTTTGTTGGCCGATAATGTGGCTATCTAGCTCGTGAACAATTTCACGTGGTGTCATTTCAGACATATTCTTTCCTCATGCTTTACAGCATTTTTTACTTAGCGCGTAGGCTTAGTACTTTAATTCTTCAATTGTCTTAAATTGGTTGGTGAATACACAGATGTCACCAGCAATTGTTAGCGATTTTTCAGCAATTTCGAGTGCACTCAAGTCAGTGTTTTCAAGTAGTGCAGTCGCTGCTGATTGGGCAAAGTTGCCACCAGAACCAATCGCGATAAGATCATTTTCAGGCTGAACCACATCACCGTTACCGGTAATGATTAATGAAGATTCAGCATCGGCCACAGCAAGCAATGCTTCAAGCTTGCGTAATACTTTATCTGAGCGCCAGTCTTTAGCCATTTCAACGGCTGCGCGCATTAGGTGACCTTGGTGCATTTCAAGTTTAGCCTCGAAACGCTCGAATAGGGTGAATGCATCGGCTGTACCGCCAGCAAAGCCCGCTAGTACCTTGTTGTGGTACAAACGACGAACTTTTCTAGCATTGCCTTTCATAACGGTGTTACCGAGAGAAACTTGGCCATCACCGGCGATAACTACTTGGTTATTTCGGCGTACTGATACGATAGTGGTCACAATAAATCCTCTTCTCTAGCCAGCGACATTATGCCTGCTGGTTGACGATAATAGAGATATGGGGATGGGTTACTGAATATCAAGGGGGCGTTGTCTTGCAGGCATAAAAAAACGCCGCACAGGGCAGCGTTTTCGATTAGGCGTTTACGGTTAGCCTTCCCAGAACCAGATTTGACAACCGTTGGTTCCGTTGTTTTGTAGCACGTGGCGTTGTCTTTCGGCATCGCGCTTTTTGTCGTAAGGACCTAGGACTACTTTGTACCAAACGCCGCTACTGCCTGTTGCCTTACGTACTTGCGCCTCTAAACCTTGGAAAGCAATAATCGCTTTCAGTTCATTAGCTTGCGACTCTTTTCTAAACGAGCCACATTGCATTTGGTAAGGACGTTTTGGCTTAGTTGATACTTCAGGAAGATCAACTTCAACCTTTTTGTTCTCTAGCTCTTCAAGGTAGGTCCATTCCTCTTTTGGCACTGGAGGAAGGGCGTCCGGATCTTTCTTAACTGGCTTTTTCTTTGGTTGTTCAACAACTACAGGTGCAGTTGTTTCTGGCTCACCTGAACTGCTTAAAATCCATAGTAAATAACCAAAGCTAGCAATACCTGCAAGCGTGATCAGCCCTAGCAAAATTGGAAAGCGCTTAGGGGCGCTTCCTTTTGAGCTCTTTTTGCGAGCGCTGTTCTTACCTTTTCGAGCAGGCTTACGATTTGCATAATCACGATTTGTCATGAGCTACAGCTTACATCCGTTCTAAAGTTTCTAGACCAAGAAGATTTAAGCCTTGCTTTAGCGTCTTAGCGGTAAGCTGTGACAATAGTAGACGGCTCTTCTTAAGCTCTTCTGATTCTGCTGCTAGTACAGGACATGCTTCGTAGAAGCTTGAGAATGCACCCGCAAGTTCGAATAGGTAACCACAAAGGGCATGTGGCTGACCTTTGCTAACCATACGTGCCATGACTTCGCCAAACTGAGCTAGCTTAGTGCCTAGGTCTTTCTCTTTTTCGTGTTCTAGAATGATTTTCGCATCGCTTAAATCAACGTCTTGAGCACGCTTAAAGATCCCCGCTACACGCGTGTAAGCGTAAAGTAGGTATGGCGCAGTGTTACCTTCAAAGCTCAGCATCTGCTCGAAGCTGAAGATATAGTCACTGGCACGGTTTTTTGAAAGATCGGCATATTTAACTGATGCAATACCCACAACACGGGCAATCTCAGCAAGTTCAGCTTCATCCATTTCTGGATTTTTGCTACGAACAAGCTCTAGTGCGCGAGTATCGGCTTCTTTTAGCAGGTCAATCAGCTTAACAACGCCACCAGAACGTGTCTTAAATGGACGACCATCTTCACCGTTCATGGTACCAAAGCCCATGTGCTCGAAGCTCATTTCTTCACGAACAAACTTAGCTGTTTTAGCTAGCTTGAATACTTGCTGGAAGTGCAGTGCTTGACGTAAATCAACGAAGTACAGCGCGCGATCAGCGTTTAGTACATTCGAGCGGTAACGCATTGCTGCGAGATCGCTAGTGGCATATAGGTAACCGCCGTCGGCTTTTTGGATAATAACCGGCAGTGGCTCGCCTTCTTTGTTTTTGAATTCGTCTTGGAAAACAACTTTAGCGCCATTGCTTTCAGACAGCAGGCCTTGTGCATCTAGATCGGCTACTACTTGGGCAAGATCGCTGTTGTAAGCGCTTTCACCGCGAACATCTGCGCGAGTTAGGCTCACGCCTAAACGCTCATATAGCTCATGACAGTGGCTTAGCGAAATGTCGTTAAATTCGCGCCATAGTTTGTTGCAGTAATCGTCGCCTGATTGCAGTTCAACAACCAATTTACGTGCACGAGTGGCAAATTCTTCTGACTCGTCAAAACGGACTTTAGCAGCGCGGTAGAATGTCTCTAGATCTGCTAGTTCCATCTTAGCTTGCTCGCCATTGGCAGCTTGAAGCTCTTCCATGTACGCAAGCAGCATACCAAACTGAGTACCCCAGTCGCCTACGTGGTTTTGACGAATAACCTTGTGGCCCATAAATTCAAGGGCGCGTACCACACTGTCACCAATAATGGTTGAACGTAGGTGACCTACGTGCATCTCTTTCGCTAGGTTTGGTGAAGAGTAATCAACTACCACAGTTTGTGGTGCTGGTAGGTCGATCCCAAATGTGTCGCTGTTTAAAGCAGTCATCAATTGGTTAGCAAGGGCGTTATCATCAATAAAGAAGTTGATAAAACCTGGGCCTGCGATCTCTACTTTTTCAACATGTGCTGAAGTTGGTAGGTTATCAATTAGCAGTTGTGCAATTTCACGAGGATTTTTGCCTGCAGCTTTAGTTAGCATCATTGCCAAGTTCGTTGCAAAATCACCGTGGCTTTTATCTTTCGTTCGGTCAACTTGAATGCGAGCTTCAAAGTCAGCAGGAACAATCCCTTGTTGTTTAAGGGCATTTAAAGATTCAGCGAGTAAAGATTGAGTATGTGATTTCATTGGCGTTTAATCGACACTTACATAAAGAAAAATAATAAGGAGTAACCGACTATTTTAGCCGCTAGTGGCGGTGAATTACTATCCTCTAGCGAACTTTTTCTGCATTGAAGCGAATAAAGTCGATTTAAAGCAGATCTTGTGGATCTCTATCAATACTCCAACGACATTTTTTAGCCAGTGGCAATTGCTCTATTTGTGGTAATGCACGTTCAAATTCTGCCTGAAGTCTATTACGGTTTTTTGTCTGGAATAATAACTGGCGGCGATATTTTCCGGCCTTTCTATCAAGCGGCGCAGGCATTGGACCAATCACTTCGCATTCATCATCTTGTGGCAGCAGTGCGCCTATTTGGCTGAGCAAATTATCAGCATCGATAGCTTGGTGCGCCTCGGCACGGATCAGAATCATGTGCCAAGCTGGTGGTAATAGTGCTTGGGTACGTTCAAACAACTGATTGCGGGCAAATTCCCCGTAGCCTTTGTGCATCAGCTCACGCAGCATGGCATTGTCACTTTGGTGAGTTTGCAGCAATACAGTGCCCGGTTTTGTCGCGCGGCCAGCACGCCCTGACACCTGAGTATAAAGTTGGCCGAAGCGCTCTGGCGCTCTAAAGTCTGCACTAAATAATGCACCATCAACATCAAGTAGCCCCACTAAAGTCACATCAGGAAAATGATGGCCCTTGGCTAACATCTGCGTGCCGACAAGGATTTTGTATTCACCTTTATGAATCGCATTAAGGTGGCTTTCAAGTGATCCTTTATTGCGCGTGGTGTCTCGGTCGATGCGCACCACAGGATGATTTGGAAATTCTTTTTCTAAAAATGACGCCAGTTGCTCGGTACCCACGCCTTGTCCTGCAAGCATAGTACTGCCACAGCTGTGGCACTGTCTTGGGATCGCATATTGATTGCTACAATGATGGCAGCGAATTTCACCGAGCGCTTGGTGTACGGTAAAAAAGGCATCACAGCGATCGCACTCATGCAGGTGGCCACACTCATGGCAAATCAGCGCTGGGGCAAAACCACGGCGGTTTAAAAATAAAATAACCTGATTACCTGCATCGAGATGAATACGCATCTCATTTAATAACGCGTGTGACACCCCTGAGCGCAGTGGTTGATTGCGAATATCAATAATACCCTGACGGACTTTTTCAGCCGCGCCAGCACGCTTGCCTAAATGCAGGTGTTGATAACGACCATTTAAGGCATTTTGTAAGGTTTCTAGTGATGGTGTTGCAGTGCCTAGAACTACTGGCACTTGTTCTAAATGTCCACGCATAACCGCTAAGTCGCGGGCGTGGTAACCGACACCTTCTTGTTGTTTAAAGCTTGAGTCGTGCTCTTCATCTAAGATGATTACTCCAGGGTAAAGCATTGGGGTAAACAACGCTGAGCGGGTGCCGATAATAATCGCTGCTTCACCAGATTTAGCTTGGCGCCACGCATCCAGTCTTTGGTTGTCGGTAAGCCCTGAGTGAATCACCGCAACTTTAACATTGAATCTACGACGAAAACGGTTAATGGTTTGCGGTGTAAGGCCTATTTCTGGCACCAGTACTAGCGCTTGTTTACCTTGCCTTAGTACGGTTTCTAGCATGGCTAAGTAGACTTCGGTTTTACCTGAGCCAGTGATCCCCTCTAACAAGGTACAATGATAACCAGACTGTTGAGTTAGTGTCGCCACTGCAATGGCTTGCTCCGGGTTTAGCCTGTGCGGCTCCTCGGTCATTTCAAGCTCACTACGCCAGCTTAAATCGGTATCAAGAATTCGAGTCTTTTTCTCAATCCAGCCTTTGTCATCTAAGGCTTTTACGGCGGCTTTGCTGAGATCTAAATTGGTAATATCGCTCGGTTCTAAATCACGCTCACGTAAGCAATGTAATAATTTCCGCTGTGCAGGTGCACGGTTTAACTGATTGATATCGGCTTCTTTACCTGCATTGGTCAGCGTCCATAAGGTAACGCTAGAAGCTTTTACTTCAGCGCCTTTACGCAGCGCGACTGGAATGGCTTGCGATAACATCTGCCCTAGGCTGCAAAAGTAGTATCTTGCAGCCCATGCGGTGAGTTTATAAAGTGATTCAGGCAGCAATGGCTCATTATCCAAAATGGCCACTATGGGTTTAATCTGTTTAGGTGTCAGCGAGCAGCTGTCTGTTACTGCAGTAATTAAGCCTATAAGTTGTTGGCGACCAAATGGCACTTGAACACGCATACCTTTTTGCGGCGCAATAGTGATATGTTCAGGGACTTGATAGCTAAAGTTTTGTCGCATTGGCACGGGCAGAGCGACTTCAACAAACAAAGGCATAGATTTACTGTTTCGAAAGGAGACTGTTGTTAAGTGTACCGAGGCAATGAAACTAGAGCTAGCGACAATTGATTTTATTCACCGAGGCTTGGCTCAAGTTAGCAAAAATATTTGCTAAGGTTTAAAGGTAAATGTGCTGCTAACACTATAATGTTATGTTTAACGTAAAGAGCATAAACTACAATCACTTGAACGCTCATTTATACAGTTGCAGTTAGGGTTTAATGTTGACTAACCATAGTGTTGCAGTGAAGAAACAGAGTACATGCCGTTGTAGCGAATGGTTTAGCGACAATCACTGAAAAGGTTTATCAAACTGGGATACATTTGATGAAGAGAATTATATTCGCTTTAGCGGGGATCTTTATGCTGACTTCCGCCCATGCGCAGGTGTCGCATGTGAGCATTAATAAAAGATTATTTGAATTGGGTCAGCACCCGAGCTTAAAGCTAAATTTAGTTTCTTCGCATAATAGCCTAAAGAAAGTGCAATTTTCTGTGCGACAAGCTGACGGGGAGGAGCGCTTACTGTCAGAGCCAATTACTGGCTTTATGGTACAAGTCTCGGGTATTGATGACGTGACTGATAAAAACGCGGTATTAGTCGTAAAGGAGTACCGAATTAACCGTTGGTATCAAGTAAAAGTCATTAGCTTATTTAATGAGGATATGCCGGAATCAGCAATGGATAGGCACTATACCGCAGATCGTTTAACTCCTATTAAGCAAGGCACTCAAGTCTCTAATGCAGTGCTTGCTGATAACAAGCTTGCAGTAGCCTTAGGTTGGACTGAAGATCCTAAACCGCTTAAAAGCATTGCCCCTGTAACAGAGCCTCAAGATTGTCAGCTAGCCTTTAATGGTAAAGAAAGCCTTTGGCGGGTTGCCAATCGTCAGTTAAGTGCTTGGAAAGTGAGTCCGTATGGCGCCATGTTAGCGATTTTTGAAGCCAATCCAAGCGCGTTTAATCGGCAGAGTATTCATGGACTAAAGGCGGATGCAATATTGCGTTGCCCTACACCTGCTATATTAGAAAAGTACCGGGATTCTGAGGCGTCAGAACAGCAATTTAGTGCGATGAAATAATAAGTTAAGCTAGCTGGGTTAGCGGCAAGATTAACCCGCTCAATGTCAGGTTTAAGATTATTAGTTAATCGGCTATTTTGTTGCTTGTATATACTATGGAGTTGCTGTAGTATTCCGCGCCTAAATAATTTTATTTTAACAGCATGTGGTGTCCGACTTCGGGTTGGAAGAGCGACATGGCCTTTTACTGAGGTAATTCCAATGAAACCAGGCATTCATCCTGATTATGCAGAAATCACTGCAACTTGTACTTGTGGTAACGTTATCAAAATTAACTCTACTGTAGGTAAAGATTTACACCTAGACGTATGTGGTGCATGTCACCCGTTCTACACTGGTACCCAAAAAGTTATGGATACTGGCGGACGTATCGACAAGTTCAACAAGCGCTTTGGTGCACTTGGCAAGAAGTAATTATTACTTTTGCAATGAATTTAAAAAAGGCGCCTTCTGGCGCCTTTTTGCTATCTGAAATTTGCATTAGCTGCACACAACCGTATTTTGTCGTACGTTAGTGTTTGTTTTGGTTGGTATAAGACATGGAGCGGGTCATGAAGCAAATCATTTTGGTGCTATTATTGTTAACCACTGTGCAATCTTATGCTGTGCAGGCGAGTCAATGTGTGCCAACCCAGTTTGATGAAACCGTTACCTTAGCGCATATTAACGACGGTGATACCATTACCTTAACTGATGGTCGTTTGATCCGGTTTATCGGTATCGACTCACCTGAAATCGATTTTCAATTCCCAAACCTTTCTCAACCCTATGCAACCGACGCAAAAAAGTATTTATCTAGCATTGTTAAGCCAGGGCAAACATTACAATTAGCGTTTGATAAAAAGCGTTTAGATCCTTTTGGTCGTACTTTAGCTTATGTTTACACTGAAGATTTACAGCATCTACAAGAGTTGATGTTGGCCAATGGATTCGCTAAAGCTCGAGTTTATCAAAATGACTATTTTTGGCAGTGTTTAGAAACCGTGGAACAACGAGCGCGTGATAATAAAGTTGGATTATGGGCTCACAAAAGTTATCAACCTTTACTTGCAGACGCACTTACTCGTGAAGATACTAATTTATGGCGAGAGATCCGAGGAGTTGTCACTGGTTATGAAAGAAAAGGTCAGGTTTTTGAGCTTAATATTGATGATAATTTGGTATTGATGATATCTCAGCAAGATATTGGTAAGTTTCGTAACATTTTGACGTTAAAACTACTGCAAAATCGGGTTTTGGTGCGTGGTAAATTGTATTTTTCTTACGGTAAATATCGCCTGAATGCCCAGCATTTATCCCAGATAACCATAGAAAATGCACCTTAGAAATAATATATAGCGATAAAGTTAAAAAATGAGAAGATCTTATTTGAAATGACTTGAGATTCAAGTATCTTAGCGGCTATCAACTAACTGTTTTTTGCTCAATTGAGAATACCTCTTAAAGGATCAGTATTGAGTAACAGCATGAACACTTAGTTGTCGACCTTATACGCTTTGGATATTAATTAGTTGCACTCAGGATCAGAAAAATGGCAGATTTTCGTCAACAAGCTCTCGATTATCACGAATTCCCAGTTCCAGGCAAAACAGCTGTTTGCCTAACCAAACCCGCACAAACAAGCATGGACCTAGCACTAGCTTATAGTCCAGGTGTAGCAGAGCCCGTACGTGAAATCGCGGCGAATCCTGATAATGCTTACCGTTATACTGGCAAAGGTAATACCGTTGCGGTTATTTCTAACGGTACTGCTATTCTAGGTTTGGGTAACTTAGGTCCGTTGGCATCAAAGCCTGTAATGGAAGGTAAAGCACTGCTTTTCAAGCATTTTGCTAACATCGATGCGACTGATATTGAAGTTAAGCACAGAACATCTGAAGAGTTTATCAATACAGTTGAAGCCATTGCTGACACGTTTGGCGGTATTAATCTTGAAGATATCAAAGCACCTGAGTGTTTTGAAATCGAAAAAGCCTTGATTGAACTATGTAACGTACCAGTATTCCATGATGATCAGCACGGTACTGCTATTGTAACCGCTGCGGGTATGATTAACGCGCTGGAAATTCAAGGCAAGTCGATTGAAGATGCTGTGTTTGTATGTATGGGCGCAGGCGCTGCCGCAATCGCATGTATGACTATGATTGTTAATTGTGGTGCACAACGTGAAAACGTTTACATGTTAGATAGAAAAGGCGTTATTCATACTCGTCGTGACGACATCAATGAATATAAAGCACTATTTGCTAACAACACTGACAAGCGTACTTTGCAAGATGTAATTAAAGGCGCTGACGTATTCTTAGGTCTTTCTGGCCCAGACGTATTAGCTGCTGAAGATGTTGCGTTAATGGCTGAAAAACCAGTTATTTTTGCTTGTTCAAATCCAGATCCTGAAATTAAGCCTGAGCTTGCTCATGAAGTTCGCCAAGACTTAATCATGGGGACAGGCCGCAGCGATTACCCTAACCAAGTTAACAACGTACTTTGTTTCCCATTCATTTTCCGTGGTGCTTTAGATGTTCGCGCGACACGTATTAATGATGAGATGAAGCTTGCTGCTGTACACGCTATTGCTGCATTGGCAAAAGAATCTGTTCCTGAGTCGGTCTTAGCTGCATATCCAAATGTTGACTCTTTAGAATTTGGTGCAAACTATGTTCTACCAAAGCCTATGGATAGCCGCTTATTACCAAGAGTTGCTAAGGCTGTAGCACTTGCAGCAATTGAGTCTGGCGTGGCAACAATTACTGAATTACCAGAAGGCTATATGGAATCGTAAGATTCTATTCGTCACTTAAAGGGGCCTTGGGCCCCTTTTTTGTTGCTCAGTGTTTTTGGATTACGTATAACTGTAATTCTATTTTAGAGTTTTTAGCCGTCAATATCAGTCAATGCTCTGTATGGCACTCTTTTTATAGGCAAGTTAACTTAAACATAAGCTGAAATACTGATATTGCTTTGCTGTACTTTTAGCGCAAAAATTTAGCGCAAAAGTTAGTGGCCTTGAGTGCGGCATAGAATTTAGCTGATATTGAGAGTATGAATTTTATCTTGATTGGCACTCAAGTCGTGTGAGTTTTACTGTATAAAAACCAATAAGAAACTGCGGGAAGCGGACGAATGAAACTGACTAGAATCCTAACCAAAAAACTAACCAGCTTTTGGCTAATGTCGCTTGTTGGTGTTGCATTTATCTGCTTCTTAACTGCCATGGTTAGCTTTGTCCAACTAACCTATACATTTCAACAGCAAAAGGTAACAGAGCTTGAAGAGCTGATTGAGCAGCAGTCATCTCGCCCGGAACGTTGGGGCTTTCAAGAATGGTTACCACCATTATTAAATTCCTATCGCGCTCGTGCCTTTAGTTTGTATCAGGGCGATAAACTTATTTTTGAATATCAGCCTGAAACGACCGCCAAAGGCGGGGTTCAGTACAAAAGCCAGTTAGCTGAAGGCAAGCTAGCTATGCAGTTAACTATGCCGCAGCCGTTTGCTAAGAGTGATATTGGTTGGTATGGCATGTTAATTATCTTTATTGGCTGCGTAGCGGTATTTCTGTTTGTACGTTTTGGCTTTCGTTGGTTTTCTACCGAGCTCAATGGCATTGAACATCTGGCGCAAAGGTCGAGTCTTATATTGTCGGGACAGCATGATAAAGCGTTAGCTGAAAGAGGTCAGGGCAAGCCGCGATTAATCAACCGAGCGCTTACTCATTTGTTGTTAGAGTTAGATGATGCTCATAAAGAGCGTGCCCGCTTTGATCAGTTCATTCGTTCAAATACCTTCCTTGATTCAGAGACTGGTATTGGTAATAACCTGTTTCTAAAAAACCGCTTAGATGCGCTTAGTGGCTCTTCGGGGATGATCACCCCAGGCGTTTTGTATTTGTTTGAAATGGAAGATCTAGAGCTATTAGGTAGAGAACTGGCTGAGCATGAAGTGGATGAGTTTTTACTGCAATTAATCGGTGTGGTAAACCAAATTTTGGCGGACAAAGCCAACAGTATTTTCTCTCGCCGTTCATATAATCAGTTTGCCGTTGTTGTACCGCAGATCTCCCAAGCTGAAGCGGATCAATTAGCCGCGAAGTTATTACGTTTGAGCCTGAATCAGCTAAATAGCTTTGTGACTTTACCTGACGATTTTATCCATTTGGGCGGCGCTTACTTTAAAGTTGGTGATGATAAAGACGCCTTAGTTGAAGAGGCTGAACTGGCCTTGCGCTCGGCACAATTCCAAGGCGGCAGTAGTTGGTTTATGTATGACAAGGGCGCGGTTGACGGGGATCTTTCTAAAGGCTCTGTAAGGTGGCGTAGTTTTATTGAAAATGTATTGGTAAGCAGAAGAGTATTCTTGTTTTCTCAACCGGTGGTGGACAGCGACTCAAATGCCCATCATCAAGAGGTTACTTGTCGTTTGCGAGATACCCAAGGTAACTTGGTGCGCGCAACTTTGTTTTTACCTATGGCAATAAAATGTGGTCTAACCCCGCAAATAGAACGACAAGTTATCGAGATGGTGATGTTTGATGTTCTGCCAAAACATAAAGATAACTCGTTAAAATTTAGTATTAACTTAAGCTTAGATACACTTTTGAGTCGAGCTTTTGTGCGCTGGCTTAAAACAACATTGCTTGAATATCGTCACTTAGCTCCAAGACTTATTTTTGAAGTTAATGAAGATATTTTAGTTAATCATCAACAGCAGTTAAAAGATCCGCTAGATATGATTAATAAAATGGGAGCAAGTATCTGTGTTGATCGAGTAGGGCAACAGGTTGTAAGTACTGAATACATGCATCACTATCCAATTTCATTAATCAAGTTGCATAGATCTATTGTTAATCAAATTCATTTGCGCGCAGAGAATCAATTGTTTGTACGCAGCTTGATTGCTGGGATCTTTAGAACAGACGTGCAGGTATGTGCAGAAGGAGTTGAAGTGTTCCAAGAGTGGCAAACATTACAAATCCTCGGAGTGAGCGCGGGTCAAGGTAGCTTTTTCAGTGAGCCAATTGAAGAAGTATAGTTTGTTTCTTATTTTAGAATTATTGTTAATAAAGATTCGTAAATTAGGGTTTTATCTATAATTTTCAGGAATAACCCGCTACACTAAAGGGATAATGACAGTCTTGCGTTATTTAAATAAGAACTGACAATATTTAATTTACTAATTTAAGCGTGGAACAGCGTTAACTTCGCAAATTGAATTAGTTTTTGAACAATTTTAAGGCATGGATTAATGGAAGAAAGCCTATTGGGTAAAATCCAATTTTGGCGCAAATCTGCACCTAAGCAAAATCTAGGTGTGTATATTTGCGCAGACAAAATATCTGTCTTTCAAGGCTCTACTGCCCAAGTAGCTGCCAAAACTATGACATTCGCTTTCAATCAGCATGATTGGAATAGTGCCTTTTCTCAAGTTGTGAAAGAGTTTGGCGTGGCCAATATTCAAATTGTGCTCGCAGCAGATTTTTATCAACTCCTTTTAGTCGACAAACCGAACGTGCAAGAAGAAGAGCTCAATGCAGCTTTACTTTGGTCGGTGAAAGACATTGTGACTCAAGCTGTTACAGATATTCACTTAGACTATTTTGAGTCATCCAAGCAAACCACTAATAAAGTTAACGTAGTGGTTACTGAAAAATCCCAATTATCTGCACTACTCATTGCTGCCAAAAATGTTGGTTTAGTAACGGTTGGCGTTTCTATTGAAGAAATGGCGATGAGCAACCTATTTGACGATAACCAAGCTCGGCTTGTTCTTAGTCATCGAGAAGGGCAGGAGTTACTGCTAACGGTAGTCAGAGCTGGTGAAGTATTTATGCAACGCCGAGTACGAGGCTTTTTGCAGATAGATAAAGTTTCTGCAGAAGATTTGTCTTACGGTGTGGCAGATAATTTAAGTTTAGAGCTGCAACGCTCAATGGATTATTTTGAAAGCCAATTGCGCGAAGCACCAGTATCTTCAATTGAGCTGGTTATGGATGGTGAACGTGTAGCGTTAGCAAACTTAATTGCCGCTAATTTTGATCAGAGCGTCACGCCTTACGACGGCATATCGGTGGAATCCGTGTTTGCACAGTTAGCGTTGGCTGAAATCACGCGAGGTCAGCAGCAATGAAATTAAGAGTTAACTTATATTCTGATACGTTATTCCCGCCAGAACTACGCTTATCTTTTTCAAGATTGAATAAAGCACTGGTTGCACTTGTTTGCTTGCTACTGCTAACAACGGCTGTGTTCTGGGGCTTAAATTCGAGTTTAGAGTCCGACAAAAAACAGCTGATGTTAGTTAAAAAGAGTCTCGATTCCGAAAAACAAGATTTAGAAGCTGAGCTTGCCAAACGTGGACCAAATAAAGCCCTAGTGGCTGAAGTTGAGTTAAAAGCACAGCAACTGGAATTAAAACAAAAGTTGTTCGGCAAACTGAACCAACAAGAAGTCTTAACCAGTTATGGGTACTCGCCATTGATGACAGATTTAGCTAGCGTTGCTGACGCCAAGTTATGGTTAAATCGAATTCAAGTGAATGAAAATAAATATATTTTTGAAGGCTTCACCTCTTCACCAGAAGGCGTGCCTTTATGGGTCGATAAACTTAAAACGACTACAACATTAAAAGGTCATGCATTTGCTTCAATGACCATGAGCCTAGGTGAGGATCAGCCTCTAGCATTTAAGCTAACTAGCGATGCCGTCGGCAGCGATAAGGAGTTAGTGAAATGAAGCAAAAGTGGCAGCAGTTAGCTGAAAAGTTTGATGATTTAAGCCAGCGAGAGCGGGTTTTGGTAGCTGTGGCGACCTTAGTGGTGGCGGGGTTGCTTTTTTATTTACCGCTTGAGTCGGCCTTAGAAAAGCACAGCAAAATTTCACAGCAAAATCAGAGTATCGAAAGTGAAAACCGCATTTCAACACAGCAAATTGCTATGTATGAAGAGAGCTTGCAAAAAGATCCTGATACTGAGTATCGCGATCGTTTGAATAATATCAATCAGCAAAATAAACAGATAGATGAGCAATTATCTTTTCAAATGGTTGATATGGTGCCAGCTGATCATATGCCAACCTTGTTAGCGGGATTACTTTCTAAAGTTAAAGGTATCACTCTTAAATCCTTCACATCTATTGCGCCTAAGCCGTTACTTGAAGTGGGTGAAGAGAAGAAGATTAATTTATATAGTCACGGCATTCGACTTGAGCTGGTTGGTGATTATTTCTCGGTGTTGCGTTTTATTGAAGCCGTAGAAAGCATGCCGAATAAATTGTATTGGCGCAGTATGGACTATCGCGTTGATGCTTACCCGAAAGCTGCTATTTCACTAGAGCTTTACACCTTGAGTATTAATAAGGACTTTATCAGTGTTGCCAACAAAGATTAGTGCGCTATTGATTGCATTCCTGTGCAGTACTTTAGGTTTTAGCGTAAATGCTGCAGCTTTGCGAGATCCAACATTGCCTGGTAATGCCTCTGGTCAAGCAGACGTCGTAATCAGTTCTACGAATAACAATTTAGTGCTCAACAGTGTGGTTAAAAACAATACCTCTGCCTATGCGGTGATTAATAATCAAATTTTCACCCTAGGCGAGAGAGTTAAAGGTGTCAAAATCGTTGGGATCGGTAAGGACTCTGTGTCGTTAGCGGACGGCCGTAAGTTGACCATGTTTCAAGCTATTACAGATTTTAAGGGACAATAATTAAATGCGCTCAATTACCTATATCACCCCTTTACTGTCATTAATGTTAGTGGCTTGCCAAACGGTAGACAGGCCTAACCCTGTTGAGTCAAAGCAGGCGCTGGCTGATTCATTAGCTGCGCAGCAGACTGCAGCAACACCGCCGCCAGCAGTAATGCCTGATGATGTTCAAAGAGAGTTATCATCTGATAATTTATTAGCAGGTTACACACCAGCAAGACCTACTGAGCGACGCTTTGATGTATCGGCTAATGATGTTGATGCCAAAGTATTTTTCCCAAGCCTTGCTCAAGGTACACCACTGAGTGTGGCAGTGCACCCTGATGTAACCGGTAAGATCTCCTTATCGCTGAAAGGGGTGACTCTTAAAGAGGCCTTGCAAGTTGTTGAAGATATTTACGGCTATGAAGTAAGCCGAGAAGGTCGTATTTTACGTGTTTTTCCTGCTGGCATGCGAACTGAAACTTTCTCGTTAAATTATTTGTATATGGAGCGCCAAGGCCTTTCATTGACCTCAGTAAATTCAGGTCGAATTTCAGATAATAACGACTCAAATTCGAATAGCAGTAATAGCAATAACAGTAATTCAAATAGTTCGTCTAACAGTGATTCCAGCTCTAACAGCGATAATAACGAGCAAACTAACGGTACGTTTATTCGCTCAAAAACCAAAACAGATTTTTGGGGTGAGTTACAAGAAACCTTAGTATCGATAATTGGTAATACTGGCGGTGGACGTCAGGTGGTTGTGACTCCGCAAGCTGGTCTTGTGACGATTCGAGCTTACCCTAATGAAATTCGTCAGGTGCGCAACTTCATTAAAACCGCAGAAACGCATCTACAACGTCAAGTTATTCTAGAAGCTAAAGTGCTTGAAGTAACCTTATCTGATGGTTACCAGCAAGGTATTCATTGGGACAGTGTTTTAGGCCATGTTGGCAGCACAGATATCGAATTTGGCACAAGCCCTACAACAGGCTTAAGTGATCAAATAACCAGTGTATTAGGCGGAGTAACCTCGATTAAGTTATCTGGTTCAGACTTTAGCACTATGATCAATTTGCTTGATACTCAGGGTGATGTTGATGTGTTATCGAGCCCGCGAGTTACTGCTTCTAATAACCAAAAAGCAGTGATTAAAGTGGGTACCGATGAGTACTTCGTTACTGATGTATCATCGACAACCGTCGCGGGTAACACACCAGTTACCACTCCAGAAGTTGAACTTACACCTTTCTTCTCCGGTATTGCACTTGATGTAACCCCACAAATTGATGAGCAAGGTAATGTGCTACTGCATATTCACCCCTCAGTTATTGATATTAAAGAGCAAACTAAAACCATTAAGATTTCAGAGAATACTTTAGAGCTACCATTAGCGCAAAGTGAGATCCGTGAATCTGATACTGTGATTAAAGCTGCAAGCGGCGATGTAGTGGTGATTGGTGGCCTGATGAAGAGCGAAAACATTGAGCTGGTGTCTAAAGTGCCATTGCTGGGTGATATTCCTTACTTAGGTGAAGCATTTACCAACCGTGCTAACTCAACAGTAAAAACCGAATTAGTTATTTTGCTTAAGCCTGTAGTGGTTGGCGCTAACACTTGGGAAAGTGAATTGAAGCGTTCGCAGCAACTACTTGACCGTTGGTACCCAGAGGAGCAATAAGCTTGTATCTGCAGCATTTTGGGTTAACAGAAACCCCGTTTTCACTTACACCGAACACGGGATTTTTCTTTGGCCTTGCACCGCATGTGGAAGCCTTACAGGTACTGCAAACAGCATTACAAACAGGCGAAGGCTTTATTAAAGTTACTGGTGAAGTAGGCACGGGTAAAACGCTTATTTGTCGCAAATTGATGAATGAGCTGCCAGAACGTTTTCATTGTGCTTACTTACCTAATCCTTATCTTACACCAGAAGAATTGCGCTGGGCTGTAGCAATGGAGCTGGGCCTAAAGCATTCCAACAAAATAGATCAACAGCAGCTAACAGGTTTGATCCAGCAGCAGCTATTAGCATTAAGTGCACATGGGCATTCGATAATTCTGGTTCTGGATGAGGCGCAAGCATTGCCGGATGAAAGTCTGGAAGCGCTGCGCTTATTTACTAATTTAGAAACCGAAAGCCGAAAATTACTGCAAGTCGTACTATTTGCTCAGCCAGAGCTAGATGAACGTTTAGCGCAAAACAAATTTAGACAGCTTAGGCAAAGAATTACATTTAGCTATTGCCTGCGGGCATTGACTAATGATGAATCTGCAGCCTATATCCAGCATCGTTTAAGTGTCGCTGGCAGTGGTAATGGTCGCTTGTTTAGCGAAACTAATGCAAAGCGAATAGCGAAAGCGGCTCGAGGGATCCCAAGGTTGATTAACGTGTTATCCCATAAAGCGTTATTAGTCAGTTTTGGTGAAGGTGCACAGCAAGTTGAAAAGCATCATATTGGCGCGGCGATTGACGACACGAGTGATGCAATTAAGCATCAGCATAAGCCTATTTGGTTGGCAATAATGGCGGTGGTGACTCTAGTTATATCGTTTGGTGCAATTTATTGGTTTAAGGGAGGCGTTGTATGAGCGTAATTAACAAAATGCTCAAAGATTTAGATAAACGCCAGCAGCCTCATGGTATTGAAAGCATGGCGCGGCCACAGGCTTCGACTCAGCCTAATCGCGCATCTAAAAAACCAATATTGCTAGCAAGTGGCTTATCTTTGGTGATTGGCGGTTTGGCTGTATTTATCACGCTTAACTTCACAGGGCTCAAGCAGGCTCCTGACGAGCTCGTTGTTAGTGAAGAACAAAAGCAAGTACCAATCCAAAAGCTGAACCGAGTAGAAGCACCAATAGCGTCAGCTACAGAATCAGCAGCGCAGGTTCAAACTCAAATTAATTCTCAGCCAAATTCGAGTCGGCAAATGACGGCTGTAAGCTCTACTGAGCCGCAAATTGCAAACTCGCCAAAGTCTGTGCAAGAAAGTGATCCATCTATAGAAGTGCAAGAGTCTAGTAATGTTAGTTCAAGCAAGCCTGCTACTAATACAGCTAAGCCTGTTTCTGTAACTGACATATCTGTAACTGACACAGTCGTTGCAACTGAAGTAGCAAAAGTAACTGATAAGCCACAAGCTGTAAAAGTTGCACAAGTAGAAACTAAGCCACTGACTGAAAAGGTAGATAAAGCCGCACAAAAGCTAACTATTTCTCATCAGGTAGATCGTAGTGCAGAGCTTCACAGCAGCAGTAATATGGCGGTTACCGAGGTTAAACTTTCCCCTCAACAATTAGCACAAAAACAGCTACAACTAGCAACAGATGCGCAGGCGCAAGGACTGCACAGTGACGCGCTAACGTATTATTTAGCCGCGTTAGAGTATGATCCATCGCTTGAGCAAGCGAGAAAGCAAGCTGCTGCATTGTATTACGGACAAAACAAATTGCCGCAAGCGGCGCAGCTATTAGAGCAAGGCCGTTTGTTGTTTCCGCAACAATATGAGTTTTCATTACTGTTAGCTAGAGTGTTACAAGCGAGTGGGCAGAACCAGCAAGCATTGCTTAGCCTAAACGCTATTCCGGATTCGAGTGAATTTGCCGTTGAAAAATGGCATCAGCAAAGTGATTTAGCGCAAAAGCAAAAAGACTACCCAGTTGCAGAGAAAAGTTTCCGCCAGTTAGCACAACAAGAGCCATCACAAGGTCGCTGGTGGATGGGACTTGGTTACGCCTTAGATGCGCAGCAAAAATACAGTGATGCAAAGCAGGCTTATCACCAAGCATTGCTGCAAGATAATTTATCCGCCCAAGCAAAAGTATACGTCGATAATCGTTTGCTGCAGTTAGGAGCATACTAGTGAAACCCAAGTTAAAAATGCGATTAGGTGATCTGCTGGTACAAGAGCAGATCATTACAGAAGAGCAACTGCAACAGGCATTGTCTGAACAACGTAATACAGGCAAGAAATTGGGGCGCACGCTAATTGACTTAGCGTGTATCACAGAGCAACAACTACTGCAGTTTTTGTCACAGCAGTTAAATATTCCATTTCTTGATATCAGTAAACGGGCCATCAACGCTAAAGTTGTTAGCTTGCTGCCAGAGGTTCAGGCTCGTCGATATCGTGCATTAGTTGTTGAAGATAATGGTGATAGCGTGCTGGTCGCTATGAGCGATCCTGCGGATCTGCAGGCGATGGATAACCTTGAGATGCAGTTATCGCCCAAGGCGATATCAATTGCAGTGGTTACAGAAGAACAGCTACTTGATGCCTTTGATAACCTGTATCGTCGTACCGATGAAATTGCGCAAATTGCCGGTAAGCTAGAAGAAGAATATGCCGCCGATGAGATTTTCGATCTTGGCAGTTTAACTGGCGCCGATAGCGACAACGAAACAACCGTTGTAAAACTACTGCAATCTATTTTTGAAGATGCCGTGCAAATGCGTGCATCAGATATCCATATTGAACCCGGCGAAAAGTCCCTGCGTATTCGCCAGCGTATCGACGGCCAGTTACACGAAAATATTTTACCTGAGGTGAGCATTGCTGCTGCCTTGGTATTGCGATTAAAGCTGATGGCTGGTTTAGATATTTCTGAGAAACGCTTACCGCAAGATGGTCGTTTCCACATGGAGATCAAAGGCCATAAGATCGATGTGCGTATGTCGACTATGCCGATCTATCATGGTGAATCTGTGGTGATGCGTTTGCTTGATCAGTCGGCAGGCCTGTTAACGCTTAATGAAACCGGTATGCCTGCTGATATGCTGGCGAGGATCCGCCGTCAGATCAAACGACCACACGGTATGTTATTAGTAACAGGACCAACTGGTAGCGGTAAGACAACAACCCTTTACGGGATCTTAAGCGAGCTTAATACTGCAGATCGCAAGATCATCACCGTAGAAGATCCGGTTGAATACCAGTTACCGCGGATTAACCAAGTTCAAGTTAACCACAAAATTGGCTTAGACTTTTCTCATGTACTGCGTACTACGTTACGTCAGGATCCCGACATCATAATGGTCGGTGAGATGCGTGACCAAGAAACCGTGGAGATCGGCCTTCGTGGTGCATTAACCGGTCACTTTGTACTTTCAACTTTGCATACTAATGATGCGGTAACCAGTGCGTTGCGTTTGCTTGATATGGGCGCTGCAAGTTACTTGGTTGCGAGTGCGTTAAGGGTGATCATTGCTCAGCGATTGGTGCGCCGAGTATGCCAAAATTGCGCGGTTGATTATCATCTTAGTGCGCAAGATAAAGCTTGGCTATCTAATGTAAGCCAGCTTGATTACTCAAAGGCAACTTTCCGCATTGGTAGCGGTTGCCAGAGCTGTAACGGCAGTGGCTATCGTGGTCGAATTGGTGTGTTTGAGATCTTAGAGCTTGATGAAGCAATGATTGAGGCTATGCGCACCGGCAATCCGCAAGACTTTACCCGCGCAGCTTATCAAAGTCCTAATTTCACGCCGTTAGCTGAATCAGCACTAAAGTATTTAGCTCAAGGAATGACGACGATTGAAGAAGTGGCTAAGTTAGTTGAAGACGTGAGCGATATTGCACTTGAGCAAGGTGAGGCTTAATTATGCCATCGTATCAGTACCGTGGACGCAGTGCCCAAGGCGAACAGATAAAAGGCATACTCGATGCCAGTTCTGAGAGCGCGGCTGCCGATCAGCTTATGTCCCGTGGGGTGATTCCGCTAGAACTGACATTAGCCAAAGAGGTTAAAGAGTTTAGCCTTAAGGGCTTATTTAAAGGAAAAGTGGCTTTAGACGAGCTGCAGATCTTTACTCGGCAGATGTATTCATTGACCCGCTCAGGGATCCCAATCTTAAGAGCGATCGCGGGCCTTTCTGAAACGACTCACTCGCAACGTATGAAAGAGGCGCTTGATGATATTTCTGAACAGCTAACCTCTGGTCGTCCGCTTTCTTCGGCAATGAATCAGCATCCCGATGTGTTTGATGCCTTGTTTGTATCTATGGTTCACGTGGGCGAGAACACGGGTAAGCTTGAAGATGCCTTTATTCAGCTATCAGGCTATATCGAGCGTGAGCAAGAAACCCGCCGCCGTATTAAAGCTGCAATGCGGTATCCAATCTTTGTGCTTATCGCCATTGCTATTGCCATGGTGATCTTAAATATCATGGTTATTCCTAAATTTGCGGAGATGTTTTCGCGATTCGGTGCTGACCTGCCATGGGCTACAAAGTTACTAATTAATACATCAAACGTATTTGTTAATTATTGGCCCGCCATGATAGTGGTATTAGTGGCTAGCTTTGTTGGTATTCGTTACTGGCACAGTACTGAAAAAGGTGAAAAGCAATGGGATAAGTGGAAGCTAAATATCCCTGCTGTAGGCAGTATTATTGAACGTTCTACTTTGTCGCGTTACTGCCGTAGTTTTTCGATGATGTTGAGTGCTGGTGTGCCGATGACGCAGGCATTAAGCTTGGTGGCAGATGCCGTTGATAATGCTTATATGCACGATCGAATTGTTGGTATGCGCCGTGGCATTGAGTCTGGTGAATCGATGCTAAGAGTATCGAACAACAGCCATCTATTTACCCCGTTGGTGCTGCAGATGGTGGCCGTTGGTGAAGAAACCGGACAGATTGACCAATTACTAAATGATGCCGCTGACTTTTATGAGGGCGAGGTTGATTACGACCTTAAAAACCTAACCGCCAAGCTAGAGCCAATATTAATCGGTTTTGTAGCTTGTATTGTACTGATCCTCGCATTAGGTATTTATCTACCTATGTGGGATATGCTTAACGTGGTTAAAGGCGGTAGCTAATGATTTGCTGTGAGTCTGAGCAATGTTGAGTCAGCAAAAGTCAGACCGTGAATTATTGAGTCTTTCAGGCAGAGTATTTTCGATAATTATACTATTGTTAATACTGTCTTATTTAGCCTTTAGCCATTTTGATAGCATCAAATTATTGGGTAACTCTAATATTCAAACAGTGCACAATAGGTTGTTAAATGTGTTAGCGGGCGTTAAGTCTCAGTGGTTGATCCGTGGTCAACCACAGCAGCTAAAGCTAGATTGGCGCACAGATCTAAATCAAGAGTCTTTGCAGGTGAGTTATGTACTCATGTCTACTGGCGGCTGGCCTGTACCAAATGAGACAAATGTTGCGGGTTGTCGACAGCTGATAGGCAGTTTGTTGGGTGATAGTTATGGGCAACACTTTGTTACAGAGCATGATATAAACACTGAAACATGCCGATATATTGGCGTAGATGGCGGAAGTATTAGCTATCAACTCAATTCTGGGCGGGTCATTTTTTTGACAGGGGATCAATGAATAGTGAAATTATCTGTTTTCTAATTTTAACAAACTGCTAGAATAGCCGTATACAAGACTGGGGGTAAAATGAAACAACAGTATCAGAAAGGTTTTTCTCTTATTGAATTGGTCATAGTTATAGTCATTCTTGGCTTACTGGCTGCGACCGCAATTCCACGTTTTTTAAATGTGACAGAAGATGCTGAAGACGCAAGTGTAGACGGTGTTGCTGGTGGTTTAGCCACAGCAGTCAGCTTTGTGCGCTCTCAGTGGGAGGTTGACGGCCGTAATAACAATAACGTAGTACTTGATGGTGCTCGTGTATATCTGGATACGCGTTTTGGCTTCCCGACAGGAACAAGTAGTAAATTAGCTACTGAGATGGACGCTTCTAGCTGTAGTGAAGTATTTAATACTGTGCTACAAAATGCACCACGTAATGTACTGGAAGGCGTTGATGCTCGCGGATCTCGTTACGCAGTTAGCGTTGACAACGGCGCAGGTGACCTTGTTATCGATCTTGATGGTAATGATGTTCCTAGTGTTGATTTATGTGTGTATCACTTAGTGGAATCTTTAACACTAAACGACTCAGGTATTCCGACACCAACTCCTGATACATCAGATGGTAAAGGTGTGACTTATAATCCAGGTAACGGTCAGGTGCAGAGTTTTATTAACTAAGCTCGCTTGATTTAATTTTAAACGTTATTTTCTAGATAACAGCTAAGTAACTGTATGTTATAGATATAGTGCTTGTACAAGAGAAAAGCTCGAGGTTTATATGCAAAAGCAAAATGGTTTTACCCTAATCGAATTAGTGGTTGTAATTATTATTCTAGGTATTTTGGCGGTAACAGCTGCGCCTAAGTTTATCAACCTACAAAGTGATGCACGTGCGTCAGCACTACAAGGTGTTAAAGGTGCCATTCAAGGCGCTAACGGTTTAGTTTTTGCCAAATCAGCTCTAGCTGGTAAAGAAAAGTCTTCTACTGCAACAGCTGTTGAGATTGGAACGGATAGTGCTGGTGACCCGGTCGAGGTTCAAACTATTTATGGCTATCTATTAGCTACAGAGACTGATTTTGAAAAAGCGATGGATGTTGATTTTGATACAGATCCAGACACTAAACCAGAGTGGGTAATTGAATTAGCATCACCTGCTGCAGGCCAGGTTACTATATATCAACTAGGTGCTCCAAGCGACGGTGCTACATGTAATGTTGTTTATACCCAAGCAAAAAGCACTTCCGAAATACCTACTTATGTTATTACTGAAACAGGTTGTTAATAGGACTTTTAATAATGCAAAAGCAAAATGGTTTTACGCTAATTGAATTAGTGGTTGTGATTATCATTCTAGGTATTTTGGCGGTAACTGCTGCGCCTAAGTTTATTAACTTACAAGGTGATGCGCGACTTTCAACTTTACAAGGCATGAAAGGTGCTATTCAGGGAGCTAACTCACTTTATTACTCTAAAGCAGCTATTGCCGGTAAAGAGAAGAATGCGGATGAGCTAATTGAAGGTGCTACTTTGAATTACGGTTATGTTCAGGCTGATGCAGCTGAATTAGCGAAAGCATTAGATATCACAGCAGCTGATTGGACTTTTACTCCAGTTACTGGTGGTGATGCTCCTGCTATTGATATTTCTCCAGCAGATGCTCCTACAGCGTGTAAGTTTACTTACACAGAAGCTGAAGATGCATCGACACCGCCTAAATATAGTGCGATGCCTACAGCAGATAAGTGCTAGTTTTAGCTTGATGTAAAAGGCCTGCCTAGCAGGCCTTTTTTGTATCTAACGTATTAATAGCGGCTTTATTTGCCATACTTATTAAATTGTTAGACACTAACTCTATGAGTTAGCTCTCAATCCTTTTAGTTTGATTTACTTTAATCGAAGTCTAAACACCGCAGTACTGTTCAGGACGAATAATGCACAGAACGCCGCGACAAGCAGGTTTTACCTTAGTTGAACTTGTTACCACTATTATCCTTATTGCCATTCTTGCTGTGGTGGTGATCCCGCGACTGTTAACTACCTCGAGTTACAGTGCATTTACCTTGCGTGATGAGTTTATTAGTGAACTGCGTAAAGTGCAGATTATGGCGATGAATAACCAAGATCGTTGCTATCGTTTGTCAGTCACTGAAACCGACTACCAACTTATTCGTTTTAATGGCGCCTGCAGCGGCAGCCCTGCTCGAACAGATGCCCCTCAAGCTTTTCAAGGTGGTGCAAGTCTCTCTCTTTTCAATGGTGGTGCTACTAGCTTTAATATTGAGTTTAATCGTCAAGGAGTGCCAATAGTCAATGGCTCGCGCTGTAACGGCACCTGTATAAATGTGCTTGCTGATGAAACTCTATTTTTAGCGATAGAGTCTGAGGGATACATTCATGAAGGCTAGAGCGCATTTATTAAAAAGTATAAAGCTACAACAAGCCTTTACTTTAGTTGAGCTTGTTGTTGGCATGGTGGTGATTAGTATTGCCTTTGTGCTGCTAAGTACCATGTTATTCCCTCAAGCAGAACGTGCGGCTGATACTTTACATCGAGTGCGCTCTGCAGAGCTTGCCCATTCCATTTTGAATGAGATCTGGGGTAAGCGATATGATCAAAATACCAATGCCAATGGAGGCGTGCCGGCATGCGGTACAGCAGCTAAGCCTGCACTTGGTTTGCCTGCGGGGCTTGACTGTACAGCTTCAGCTAACTTAGGCCCAGATGCTGGTGAGAATCGCAGTGATTATAATGATGTTGATGATTATGCTGGGCTTAATATCAACAGTCAGATGCTGAATAGCGCTGATACCTATGCCGAACGCTATAAGAACTACTCATTATCTGTTTCAGTGCAGTACGATAACTTGCCAAGCTTAAATACAAAACTGGTGACTATTGATGTGACCACACCTAGCGGTGAAGTGATGACGTTCAATGCGATCAGGAGTAACTATTAATGCCTGTATCGATAACTTCAGCTTCTAGCTTGCAGCTACGAAAAATAAAACAGCTAAAGGCTAAAGGTTTCACCTTGGTTGAGTTGGTCACGGTTATCATTATTCTTGGGGTGTTAGTCCTAGGCGTGAGTAGTTTTCTTATCTTTGGTACGCGCATTTTTGTCGATGCAACCTCGGTCGATCAGGTGATGAGTCAAAGCCGCTTTGCGATAGAACGAATGACCCGTGATATTCGTAATGCAGTGCCTAATAGCATTCGGGTTAGTAATGGTACACGCACTAATGGTTCAGCATGGCAGTGTATTGAAATGATGCCAATTCAGGCGAGTGCATCCTATATTGAATTGCCAATCATGCCAGCTGCTAAGTCAAGAGAAGCTAGAGTGATGCCTTCACGAGCTACGGCATCTTCGTTAACTGCAGGGCAGTTTTTTTTGGTATACCCATTGAGCCCTGCTGATGTTTATACCTCTACAGCTATCAGTAAAACCGACGGTAAGTTATTTCGCATTGATGCAGTTTCTGCCAATTCGACCAATGACTTAACTGTTAATTTTGGTCGTCAGGTTCGTTTTGATACAGCCTCACCAAGGCAGCGATATTTCGCCGTCCAAGATGCAGTTAGTTATTGCTTTGAGCAGGTTAGCGCTGAAAGTAGTCTGCTTAACCGTTATAGCGGTTATGGTTTTAATAACCCTACGGATCAACCGTCGCCAGATAAGATGGGTGACGGAGTATTAATGGCTGAAAATATTGTTAACACTATCGGTAACAATAGCCCTATGGCCTACACCCCGGGAACCTTAAAAAATAATGCAATGGTGCATCTGAATCCATTATTTGATGTTCAAGGCCAGAGCTTTCAATACCATCATCAAGTGCAGGTGATTAATGTTCCTTAAACTACAAAGAAAACCAAGTAGGAATAACTTCACTAGGCAACGTGGTAGCGCCCTAGTTATTGGTGTATTCATTATCACTGTGATGTTCTTGTTAGCGGCGACCTTAATAAATGTACTTAATGATGCAGACCAACAGATCAGTGTTGAGGTATGGGGAACTCGTGCCTTAGCTGCTGCCAATAGTGGGGCAGATCGAAGTTTAGCGACATTATTCCCTGTAGATGGTAGTTCGGGGAGTTGCAACGCACAAACGACTTGGAATATTGGCAGCGATACGGGACTTGTGGGCTTTCATAGTTGCCAAGTCATAATGACTTGCTCTGAAGTCGCTACTACTTACCTTACTAATAATGTTACTCAATATTTAATATCCAGTTCGGCCACATGTAGCAGTGGTGATTGTGACTCTGGTGGAACTAGTGATACGAGTTGTATTCGAGTGAGCCGACAGGTAGAGGTAGAAGCTCGTGATTAAATACCGTGGAGTAAAAATAGCGCTTAGTGTGTTATTTATTAATCTATTAGTTCAGCCAGTGCTCGCGTCTAATTGGAGTAACGTTTTCCAGGAAGGGATAAATGTTCATAATAAAAATGGCAAGATAGAATTTGACCACGGTGCCCACCTTGAAAATGCCCCTGTGGATGGAAAGTTGCCTGCTAAATCTGTGGAAGATGAGCAAGGGAGATCATGTTGGCCACAATCTCCTTATCCCAGAATTGAATGCGTTGCTTCTGGTCGTGCAGCTGATACACCAGCTGACAGAATAGGATTTGAGCAATGTAAATCACATAGTAATAATGATATTAGTACTGATTATAACAATAGAGAAATAGACCTTGTTAGTGACGAGTATGGGCACATTCACTTAAATGGGGGCAGCTCCCGTAAAATTCGTTTCGTTACTAATAATGGTGTTTATAAAATAAAGCACTTGAAGGCAACAAGCGGTAATTTAGAGTTTGCTCCAGGACAATATTGGATAGAAGAACTTGAGATAAATAACGGTGTTAATGTTATTTATCCACCTTTAGGGGCGGGTACTGTAAGCCTATTTGTAAAAAAAGCATACGAACACAAAAATAGGAGCTTATCGCAATCCGCGGAGCAGTTGTTAATGTACCACTATGGTGACTTTACTCTAAATGGTGCAACGTATTTAAGAGGTTTTGTTTTTTCAGAAAAGGATATTGAACTAGACGGTTCTTCTTCAGTTGAAGGAGCCGTATCTGCTAAGAACAAAGTTGAGTTAGATGGTAATAGTCGCGTTATATTTAAAAATACCGCAGGTAATTTAAATGTAACTCCTAACTGTGAATTAGGACCTGAGCCTAATCCTGCTGTCCCAGCACAGTGTCCAGCTGGGCAAGATAATGTCCAAGGATTAACCTACAGAACTTACGATACTAGGGACTGGTATAGCGATAATTATAGCCCTGCAAACGACAGCGAATTTATGACGCTTGTTGATGATTTCAAAAAGACCATCTATCAGATTGGAGAGTCAATTGAAGATAATTTAAACCAGAAGGGCAATGGCATTAATCCTCACTCGAATCTAGCTAGGGATCAAGATTTATACTTAGGTATTTTTGAAGGATATATAGAAGCTCCTGTAACAGGTGAGTATACCTTTGCTATTGACGGCGATGATGCAATTGAGTTGTTGATTGATGGTGAAGTTATCACTGGTTTTTATGGGACTCACGCAACTTGTAATTGCACCCGTTATCAAGGGACTGTATCGCTCGAAGAAGGTGCTCACCGAATAGAGCTTAGATTTCATGAAGCATTTGGTTATGAAGCATTTAAGTTGTACTGGAAAACACCTAATACAAATAGTTTTGCCATAGTACCGCCCCAACAGTTACTCACCTGTCCTTCACCACAATTTGAATTTGGTCGGGCGGAACTCAGTAATGATGGAATCGCAAATATCAGCTTTAATAATAGCTATGCCGAGCCTCCTGTCATTGTTGTTATGCCAACGATTGATGGTAGTAGTCCAAATAATGACAAACCATCAACTCTTCGAGTTGATAATTTAACTAAGAGCACTGCCAAAATTAAGCAGGTAAATGCGAATGGTAACTCGGTATTGAACAAAAAGATGACCCGTGTTGATTATTTTGTCATGGAACCTGGTTATCGTTTTTTGAAAAAGGGATCTGCATTGCAGGCGGGAGCAGTCTCTACCGCTTGGTATCAAGGTAAACGCTTACCTAGTGCGGGGCGTGGCTATGAAACTGTAGACTTTGAACATGAGTTTGGCAGTAAGCCTGCAATGATAGGTCAATCACTAACCAATAAAAATCGTCGTTTTTTTACAACTGTGATTAACAATGTTGATTCAGATGGTGATGATTTTGATATTGCAATCGAAGGTTCGGAGATTAGTGGAACGATTCTTCATGAAGAGAGCTTAGGCTATGTTGCAGGTATAGGTAGAGGTACTTTAAATAATGGCGGTGATAGTGTTCTTTATGAATTTTCTACAGCACTAAATCATGGTGCAGGTAATAGCACTCGCACTCTAAATCAGCAGTGTGCATTTTCCAATAACTATGCTCAAACATATGACTCACAACCAATTACTATTGCGACCAAAAACCAACGTAAAGGCGGTGATGGTGGTTGGGTACGTAGGTGCCTAAAAGACAGCTTCAATAACACGGTCAGTTTTGTTTTAGATGAAGACACTGCACTCGATAACGAGCGAACTCATTTAGCTGAAAGTATCGGTTATTTTGCTTTTGAATATGCATCAGAGCCACCTCCGGTTAATCACTATCGCATCAGTTTTGACTCGGGAGCACTAAGCTGCGCTGCAAAACCGGTGACAGTGCAAGCCTGCGCAAATGATAACTGTAGCGCTTTATTGCCAGATCCGGCTTTTATCACCCTAACTAAAAACGGCAGCAATTATACCAGTGCGACTTTTAACGGTAGCACCAGTCTTGATGTATGGCATCCGCAAGGAGGTTTAGTCACATTGGGCTTGGGTAATACTACGCCTAGTGGTGAATATCGCTGTTATATTGATGGTAGTTTAGTGGCCAATAGTCAATGTCAGCTCAATTTTGAAGATAGTGGCATCTACTTTGACATTGATGATTCAACCTCCTGTAAAAACTCGACTAACTTTGAGCTGTTTGCTGTGAAAAAGGATCAAAATAGTCAACAGTGTGTACCGCTATTTGCTAATCAAACTAAACCACTTGCTATGGCATTTAATTACATAACGCCTAATGCCAGTGGCATAACCAATGCTGAAAAGCTAACGGTTAATAGCCTGAACTCACCACAGGCAAGTGTAGAGATCAGTGGTGGAGAAACTGAGCAGTTGCAAGTGCGTTTTGATACGAATGGTAAAGCCTTACTGAATGTGAATTACCCTGAGGCTGGTCGAGTAGAGCTTGAAGCAACGCTAACTGAAGAAATTGAATCTCCAGATGGCTCAACTAGTGAAACCTTAGTACTTACTCATAGTGAGCAGTTTGTGGCTAAGCCTGACGGCTTTCACTTCTTCAATCCATCGGGCAATAATGGCTGTACAGGAGCAAGTTGTACTAAGTTTGCTATGGCGGGTGATGATTTTGCTTTGAGCGTAAAAGCGGTTTGTGGTGTTGACGATGCAAGGCCATTTAAAGATCGCCCAGCGCTTGGAAATTTCCGTTTTACAGACTTGAGTATTAAGCCAGAATTATTAGCGCCATTAAAGGTTAACGGTGATGCTGATGACGGTGGCTTAGGTAGTATTGACCAAAGTCAGCTTAGTTTTACTAAAGCTAACAGTGCGCCATTTACCATGAATAACCAGACTTATTCTGAAGTTGGCGCTATCAGTTTTGCACTTGATGGTGATGTTAACTATCTAGGCACAACCATTGCCGAGGCGAACTCAAGCAGTGATATCTTTGGGCGCTTTACGCCGTACTTCCTATCTATTGAGGCTAATTCACCAGCGCTTCAAGCTCAATGTAATAGCTTTACCTATATGGATCAGCCTTTTGGGTTCCAATCAGGAATGGAGCCAACCATAAAAGTCAAAGGGATGAACAAAGTCGGCGCTGAGACTCGTAACTACCAAATTGGTGATTGGTGGCATTATCACGGTAATCAGTGGACGAATCGCAGTTATAACGACACCTCTGGTGCAACCTCTGTGAATGGTGCGGCGCTTGCTGTACAAGATGTTTCACCACTTTCAGAGCAAGTCGATTATTATCCAACTGACTCAACTAACACTATTCAGCGAGCTTATTTGAGTGGTAGTCAACTTAGTTACCCGCGCACAGAATCTTTAGCTGTGCCTTTTAATGGTAAGTTTGATTTAGAGCTAAATAAGGATGATGTGACCGATAGCGATGGCATTTGTTATCGAGATCCTGCATCTCTGGCCAGTGGCTGTATCGGATTCACCTTTAAAGATATTGGTGAGTCAAGTTCTACCGGTGGCGCCTTTGCTTTACGCTATGGTCGTATGCTGCTTGAAAATGCTTATGGTCCATCGTCTGAAGAGCTTCGACTTACAGTGAATACCCAGTTTGTAAATAGCGGCGGCGCTTGGGAAGTTAACTCCGCTGATGAGTGTTCCGTTTTTAATACAACAAGTGCTGCTGAGTCGGCCGATATAGGTTTGAACCTTAAACCTGATGCAGGGCTAGAAGATGTTGAAGGTTTCACCCAAATAGGCGGAACTGGAAAGTCAGGGACAATCTATTTAGGCAATAGCTTTATCTATTTCCCTGCACCTAATGTTGACGGTGAAGTTGGCCTACAACAACATGTTGATAAATGGCTGCAGTGGTATTGGGCTTTTGATTCAGCCAGCGGTTTACAAGATCCTCGAGCAACAGCTTACTTTGGTACTTATCGGGGTCACGACAGGATAATTTATTGGCGAGAAGTTAACTAAATGTCAGTAATGAAGGGTAAGACAAGATATTGGCTTGCCCTTTGCTATAGATATCTCAATATATCGCAAAAAAACACCGTTTCATTAGCAATTGTTAACCTCTCTGGTCTTGTGGATTTTAAGAAGCATGATAAAGTTACCTGATTTCTTTTTTCTACGATTCCACATAGACAGGCTGGTTACATGTTCAAGAAGCTACGCGGCATTTTTTCTAATGATCTTTCGATCGATTTGGGTACAGCAAATACGCTAATTTACGTCCGTGAAGAAGGCATTGTACTAAACGAACCATCAGTGGTTGCTATTCGTGGAGAGCGAAGTGGTTCTGGCCAAAAGTCGGTAGCGGCTGTTGGTACTGAAGCAAAGCAAATGCTTGGTCGTACACCAGGTAACATTCAAGCTATTCGTCCAATGAAAGATGGCGTTATTGCTGACTTTTATGTGACAGAAAAAATGCTACAGCATTTCATCAAGCAAGTTCACAACAACAGCGTATTCCGTCCTAGCCCACGCGTATTAGTGTGTGTGCCAGTTGGCGCAACACAAGTAGAGCGCCGCGCAATCCGTGAATCGGCAATGGGTGCTGGTGCACGTGAAGTGTATTTGATTGAAGAGCCAATGGCAGCAGCAATCGGTGCTGGTCTTCCAGTATCAGAAGCAACCGGCTCTATGGTTGTTGATATCGGTGGTGGTACAACTGAAGTTGCCATCATTTCACTAAACGGTGTGGTTTACTCTTCGTCAGTACGCATCGGTGGTGACAAGTTTGATGATGCCATCATCAATTATGTACGTCGTAACTACGGTAGCCTGATTGGTGAAGCAACGGCTGAGCGTATTAAGCACACAATCGGTACTGCATACCCAGGTGATGAAGTATTAGAGATTGAAGTTCGCGGTCGTAACCTTGCTGAAGGTGTACCACGTAGCTTTACGCTTAATAGCAATGAAATTTTAGAAGCACTGCAAGAGCCGCTTTCAGGTATTGTGAGTGCAGTTATGGTTGCACTAGAGCAATCACCTCCAGAGCTAGCATCAGATATTTCTGAGCGCGGTATGGTATTGACTGGTGGTGGTGCACTTATTCGCGACCTAGATAGACTACTAATGCAAGAAACTGGCATTCCAGTGATGATCGCTGATGATCCGTTAACTTGTGTTGCTCGTGGTGGTGGTAGAGCTTTAGAGATGATCGATATGCATGGCGGCGACCTGTTCTCTGAAGAAAACTAATCACGGTTAAAAAGGGCGGTTTTCAACCGCCCTAGTTTGTTATGAAGCCTATTTTTGCTCGCGGAATATCCAACCAATTTAGACTAACACTGGCTGTTATTATGTCAGTGATTTTGCTTGTCGCTAATGACAGGCTTGAGCCTGTGCGTAACTCTCTTTCTTCGCTATTGAGCCCGTTACAATACGTGGCTAATATCCCCGGCGCACTGTTGGATCTTTCTGCTGAAAGTCTTGCTACGCGCAATATGCTTGCTAAACAAAATAAAGAATTGCTACGCCACCAATTACTGATGAGTGAACGCTTACAGCGTTTCGAGCATCTACGCCAAGAAAACGATCGCCTGCGGGGGCTACTTGGCTCACCTGTGCATATGGATGCTAAAAAGGTGGTTGCTGAGGTGATGGAAGTTGCGAGCGATCCTTTCCGTCAATACGTGGTGCTTAACCATGGTTCGCGCAGTGGCGTGTTTGTTGGTCAGCCAGTGGTAGATGCTCAAGGCGTCGTTGGCCAAGTGGTGCAAGTGAGTGAGCTAACCAGCAGAGTGCTTTTGTTGTCTGATACCACGCACGGTATCCCTGTGCGTATTACCCGCAATGATGTGCGTTTGCTTGCTGTCGGTACTGGCGTGCTTGATGAGCTTGAGCTAAGGCATGTTGCTAAGAGTACCGATGTTCGCGTCGGTGATTTATTGGTGTCATCGGGTCTTGGTAAGCGTTTTCCTGAGGGGTACCCAGTTGCTCGAGTGATGAGCGTGGAAAAAGATGACGGCAAGAGTTACGCAACCGTAGTTGCTCAACCTTTAGCTGCATTAGATAGAATTCGTTATTTATTATTACTTTGGCCTGACATCGAATCTGATGGCGCTGAACTCACACCGCCAGCAGGTGTCGAAGAAGCTATAAAAGCGAGTCAAGAGAGCGTGCAATGAGTATACATGTGGCAAATGGCCGCTGGGTAGTTTGGCTCAGCCTGTTGGTGGCAATGTTATTTCAGATCATGCCACTGCCTGATCTTGTTGAAGCTTGGCGTCCAGACTGGTTATTACTGGTTATCATGTACTGGGCAATGGCTTTGCCCCATAGATACAATATTTTAACCGCGTGGGTACTGGGCGTAATGCTCGATATCTTGCTCGGAGCAACCTTAGGCATTCGTGCCTTTGCAATGTCAGTAGTGGTGTATGTTGTGGTGCTGCACTTTCAGCGTTTACGTAACTTTCCTATGTGGCAGCAAGCACTTGTAGTTGCCATGCAGGTAGCGCTGTATAACTTAGTTGTGTTCTGGGTGCAGTTTGTTGCTGACAGCGCTGTATTTGATATCAGCCTGTTTTACCCAGCTGTTTCAAGCTTAATTATGTGGCCGTGGATCTTCTGGATCTTGCGCCGTGTAAGACGTTTATACAAGGTTCGTTAACCTAACAAGGTGTGTCTACTTGTAGCGTAATGCTAAGCAGTATTGCGCTAACAACAAGTGGAGTGGATCAAAGCTTATTAAGAAGGTAATTGATTATGAAGTTAGTCCTTGCTTCGGGATCTCCTCGTCGTAAAGAGCTGTTAGGCCAGTTAGGATTCTTAAAAGCTGACAATAACACGTCTTTTGAGTTTGATATTCTCGCCGCTGATATTGACGAAAGTCATCATGCGGGTGAGTCAGCAACAGACTTTGTTGTGCGCTTAGCTAAAGAGAAAGCATTAGCGGGTTTAGCGCTGTATGGTCATGATAAGCAAGCAGTAGTATTAGGTTCTGACACCATAGTTGTGCAAGGCGAGACTATTTTAGGCAAGCCGACAGATGAAGCGAATGCTGCTGAAATCTTGGCAAGCTTGTCTGGAAAACGTCACCAAGTTATGACGGCGGTTGCACTTACTGATGGTACTAAAACCGTTAGTCGATTAGTCACTACTCAAGTGCAATTTTGTGGCTTAACTGAGGCGGATATTCTCGCTTATATCGCCACAGGCGAGCCGATGGATAAAGCCGGAGCCTATGGTATTCAAGGCTTAGGTGGAAATTTTGTTGAAGCTATCGACGGCAGTTATTCCGCGGTAGTGGGGTTACCTTTGGTAGAAACCCGCGCGTTATTGTGTGAGATGCAAGTTTTATAGCCATAACAAGTAGTAATAAACAGGCAGTATTCGCCGCGCTATAAAGTCATTCATTGCAAACGATATCAAAGGCTAAAGCCTTACTCTTTAGCCTTTGATCTTTAATCTGACCACAATTTACGCCAAATCCTTTTTAAATTAGCTATTTCCCTAAGTGGGGTGAGTTGTGAGTAGAAGTCGATTCGCGCAAAGCAGAGTGCAGAAAAAAATAGGCTCTGAACTCTTAATCAATGTAACACCTACCGAAGCACGTGTAGCCTTAGTTGAGCATGGTGTGTTGCAAGAAGTCCACATTGAGCGACGCATGAAGCGTGGCTTAGTCGGCAATATTTATAAAGGCAAAGTGAGCCGTGTACTGCCGGGTATGCAGGCCGCTTTTGTTGATATCGGGCTAGATAAAGCCGCTTTTTTGCATGCATCAGATATTGTGCCGCATACCGAATGCGTTGCCGATGTAGAAAAAGGCAACTTTGTTGTGCGTGATATTGCTCAGCTGGTTAGGCAAGGGCAGGATATTATGGTGCAAGTGGTTAAAGATCCACTTGGTACTAAGGGCGCACGCTTAACCACAGATATTACCTTACCTTCCCGCTACCTTGTTTTCATGCCAGGCTCTAGTCACGTTGGTGTTTCTCAGCGTATTGAGTCAGAAGCTATTCGTGCACGCCTGAAGAAAATTACTCAGCCATTTGTAGATGACGACGGCGGCTTTATTATCCGCACCGCGGCAGAAAGTGCCGGTGAAGACGAGCTTATTCAAGATGCAGGCTTTTTAAGACGGGTTTGGGCCAAAGTGAGTGAGCGCCGCAAACGTCGTGGCGTGTCATTGTTATATCAAGATCTAGCGCTGCCAGTACGTATTGTGCGTGATTTTGTTGGTACTGAGCTAGATCAGATCCAAGTCGATTCAGCGCAAACTTATGAAGAGTTACAGCAGTTTGCGCAAGAATTTATGCCAGAGATCGCGGATAAGCTTGAGCATTACAACGGCCCGATCCCGATTTTTGATTTGTATGATGTTGAAAATGAAGTGCAACGTGCATTAGGGCGTAAAGTCGAGCTGAAGTCAGGCGGCTATTTGATCATAGATCAAACTGAAGCCATGACTACCGTCGACATCAATACCGGCGCGTTTGTGGGTCATCGTAACCTCGAAGAAACCATTTTTAACACCAACCTTGAGGCAACTCATGCTATCGCTCGCCAGTTACGTCTGCGTAATTTGGGCGGCATCATCATTATCGACTTTATTGATATGCTCAATAATGATCATAAAAAGCGTGTGCTTGCTAGTTTAGAAAGCGCCTTAGCCAACGATCGCGTTAAAACCAATATCAGCGGTTTCTCTGGTCTTGGGCTGGTGGAGATGACGCGTAAGCGTACTCGCGAAAGCTTAGAGCATGTACTTTGTGGGGAGTGCCCAGCTTGCCAAGGCACAGGCAATTTAAAAACGGTTGAAACGGTATCTTACGAGATCTTTAGAGAGATCATTCGCTTGAATCGTGGTTACGATGCCGATGAGTTTTTAGTTTATTGTGCTCCAGCAGTGTTTAACAGCCTCAAAGGTGATGAGAGTCATTTGCTTGGTGAGCTTGAAGTTTATATTGGTAAGCGAGTTCGCCTACAAAGCGAGCCTATGTATGCACAAAACAAATTTGATGTGGTGATAATGTAGTGCCACCAGAGACATGCGCGCCTAAAAAGCGCTCCTTTAGCTTCCCTCGATTTTGCTGGCAATTCCTTGCCATCATTTTAGTGCTATTTGCACTTATGGTAAGTCTGTTTCGAGGGCTGTTACCACAACTTGATCAAGTTCGAGTCGAGCTGATCAATTATGTGGAATCGGAATACCAAGTAGAAGTTCAGGTAGGTAAACTTGCGGCCGAATGGCAGGCTTATGGTCCGGCATTGACGGTAAAAAACTTTGTATTACCTGCACAAGACAACTTACCCGTGACGCTGATCTTCAATCAGGTCAACGTAAAATTCGATTTTTGGCAAAGCATAGTGACTGCCAGCCCACAAATTGAAGATGTGATTTTTGATGGCGTGAATGTGGCGTTAGATCTCGATCATTTAAAATCACTAAAGCCGCGGGAATCCTCAACTGCGATGCAAACCGATTGGTTGTATAAGCTGCTATTAGAGCAACTTGATCGCTTCTCGATCACCGATGCACGCTTTCAACTGCTTAGCCAACAGCATGCTTATCGACCAATCTTTATTAAAGATATGAAGTGGCGTAACGCCAATAACCGTCACCGCGGTGAAGGTAAGTTATTCTTAGATGAAAATGCCTCTGAGGTGGAGCAATTAGCACTAAATGTTGACTTAAAAGGTAGCGGTTATCGACCAGAGTCTTTGGTGGGGCAATTCTACTTAGCTGCGAGTTCGCTCGATATTGGCGAATGGGCTTCACGACAACCTAACCCATACGATGCAACTAAGCGCCTACCTTTAGAAGGCGTAGTTAACTTGCAGGCTTGGGCGGAGTTTTCTAACCGTAATATCGACACTGTTACCGTCGCATTTGAGCCAAGCTGGCTTGAGTGGCATTTAAATAAACAGCCTCAACGTTTTACTATCGAATCCGGTGCAGCCCTGTGGCGACCAGCTGAGCAAGGCTGGGCACTTAATAGCCATAATCTGCATTTTTCAACCAATGGTAAAGCGTGGCCAGAACTAGAGCTAATAGCACGTAAATGTGAGTCTGGTGTCGACGCAAGCTTAAATCAGTTAGATTTGAGTATGTTATTACCCTTGCTGCCATTAGTTCCGGGCGTTGAGCCAGAAGGGCTGAGAACTTGGCAGTCGTTAAATCCAACGGGCAAAGTCAAAAATATTCGCGCGCACTGGGATAATTTACTTAGCCAGCCAAAAGTTGCTTTAACCCTTGAGCAAGTCAGCTGGCAGGCCAGTGATGCTATTTTAGGTGTTGCGCCAATTGACGCCAAAGTTAGTCTTGTAGATGACGCTGTGCAGTTTGCTTTACCTCAGCAGAATTATACGCTCGATTTTAACGGTGGCTTTGAAGCACCGATTAAGCTTGCTGGTGACAGCTTTAGCGGTGAGTTTAACATTGCCGATCTCGCGTTATCTCTACCTAAGATCCATTTTAATAATCAGGATTTGGACATAGATGGCGCGGTGCGTTTAGAGTTTGCTGATTCCGTCCATATGGCCTTACTTGCCAATGTTAACATTCACAATGTAGCCAATGTGCATCAGTATTTTCCGCTAAACGGCATGAGCAGCGAGCTTGTGAGTTACTTAACGCAAGCGTTAAAAGCGGGTAAAACTGATGACGCTGTTGTGCTGTGGCATGGCGCTTTTAATGATTACCCTTACGCTAGTCATAATGGCTTATTTCAGGCAGGCTTTACCCTTAGCGATGCGACCTATGAGTTTGAAGAAAGCTGGCCGGCAGTAGATCAATTAAACCTGTCTGCACTGTTTGAAAATAACTCAATGGATCTGTGGATCAATCAAGGCCAATTACTAGATGTAAACGCTAGTGGAGCTTACATTGGTATTCCAGCGCTTGGGGAGAAGAGCTTACTGCAAGTAAAACTCGACCTTGCAACCAAAGCTGAGGCCGCCAATGACGTGATCCAAAAGTCACCACTGGTTGATTCAGTTGGTGCAACGCTAGATGTAGTGCAAATCTCTGGTGATATTACAGGTCAGATTGATTTGAGCATTCCGCTGTATGATGGTGAGAGTGAAGTCATTAAAGGTACGGTGACTTTTGATGACACGCCTGTTTATATCACTGAGCCGGGTATCGCGCTTACTGGTGTAACAGGTCAATTGCAGTTTGTGAATGATGTGGTCACGGGCACAGGTTTTACTGCAAAAATGTATCAACAGCCCTTACAGTTTAGCTTTCACACCGAAAGCATGAATCAAAACTACGGCGTTAATGTTGAGCTAGACGGCCAATGGCAGCTAGCAGACTTGCCAGCAGAATTAGCTAATCCACTTAGCGATTATTATACCGGTCAGGCTGATTGGAGCGGTGACTTAAGGCTGATTTTCGATCCTATTGGTTATCGTATTCAAGCGCGAGTCGAGAGTGACTTAATTGGCACAGAGTTAAACTTGCCGGTTCCTTTTGCTAAAAGCCAAGATGAATCCAAGCGCTTAGTCGCTGAGATGATAGGGGATAATAAACAGGCCTCGCTCGGCATTAAGTTGGATAATCAGCTAGAGTTTTGGGGCGGTTTTGACGCCGAGTCAGGTAATCGTCTAGCCCATTACGACATTTTACTCGGTCGGTTATTTAAGCCGGGCGATATGCTGCGTAAAACTAAAGGTCATTTGCAAATTGATATCGACGAAACCGAGTTTTCACCTTGGCTGCCGATCATTGAAGGTTTTGTGAGTCAAACTGGTGCAAAAGAAGTTGATCAGGCTGCAAACGAGGCTGTTATCGCTGAATCATTAGGCTTCTTCCCAGCTTTAGTTTCTATTGATGCCAACTTCAACGGGCTTAACCTTATGGGGCAACCATTAGAGGATGTCCATTTTACTGCTAACCCTACGGATCACGCGTGGCGCTTTGATATTACATCACAAGAATTTGATGGTCGTATCGACTTTTATCCTGACTGGGTCAATCAAGGCTTGAAGATTGTTGCTTCAAAGTTCCATATGGCGCCTGAGCCGCGCACCGAAGAAACTGCTCACTATAAATCAGACACCATAATGGCAAACTTACCGCCATTGGCCGTAGATGTTGATGATTTTGCTTTATATGGCAAGTCGTTAGGACACCTAGTTTTGCAAGGTACGCCAAACGGAGATACTTATCAGATCCAGACTGTATCAATAACCGCGCCTAATGTTGAATTAAAAGGTAAGGGTGACTGGGACATGACAGAGGGCAAAAACATCACCTCGTTCCAGCTAAGTCTTGATGCTAGTAAGTTTGATTACCTGTCTGAAAAACTGGGTATTGACCCTGGTCTTAAAGATGCGCCTACAGAAGTGAAAGCGGATATTTCATGGACAGGTGCGCCGTATGCATTTTCACTTGAAACTCTTAATGGTGATGTGAGCTTTGATTTAGGCAAAGGCCATTTGTCAGAAGTCAGTGACAAAGGTGCGCGAATTTTCTCGCTATTCAGCTTAGATTCACTGCTGCGTAAGCTGTCGTTAGATTTCTCTGATGTGTTTGGTAAAGGTCTCTATTTTGATTCTTTTGCTGGCTCACTGAAAATTGATAATGGTGTGGTTAAAACAACTGATACAGAGATGAATGCAGTCGCCGGTAATATGAAGGTGCGTGGATATACAGATTTAACCACCGAGAGCTTAAATTACGATATTCGCTTTGTGCCGCAATTGGCATCGAGCGTACCAACCGTAGTGCTATTGAGTACAGGTGGTTGGACGTTTGGCCTTGGCGCTTTTGCGTTAACTAAGGTGCTTGAGCCTGTGATTGAAGTTATTTCAGAGATCCGCTTTAGGTTAACAGGCACTATGTCTGAACCAAAACTGGAAGAGCTAGAGCGGAAGAGTAAAGAGATTGAGATCCCTGAATCGGTATTGCCAAAAACACTACCGAGCAAAGACGGTCAACCTGTAGGTAATACGCCTGCTGATAAGGCGAGTAAACTTGAATCACACGAAGTACAAGCAAATACAGCCGCAAAGCCTCTAGCTAGCAATACACAATCTACAAATACTCAATCTACTAATACTCAAGCGGTTGAGCTCAATGCTGTAACACAGCCAAATACCACTTTTACTGAGGTGACTCACAAGCCTAAAGTGGCTGAACTCGCTCCCGAGTCTGCGGCTGTTAATGATCTAGAGCCACAAATAGAGTCACAGGCAAAACCAGATACAGCGCCTGCGTTGGATAATTCCCAAGCGCAGCCACAAGTATTGCCAACTTCATCACTTGAAGATAATCGCCAACAAGGAGAGTTAGATGCAAGTCAGCCTATTGCAATGTCAAAGCAGTCGCAGCGTAGCCGACAACCTAGCGTTTATCGAGTCGCAGCTTAAGCAATTAGAGCGCAGTGAAGATGTGCCACATATGGTGGTGCTACCTGAGTGCTGTTTGCTGTTCGGTGGTCAAGAAAGTCAGCAGTTGCAGTATGCTACTCGCGAAGAAGATAGCAAGCTAAAGCAAGCGCTTGCTAAGTTAGCAGCTAAATATCAACTGCTGCTAGTAGCCGGTAGTATTCCGATTTTGGCTGAAGATGGCCGAGTATATAACCGCTGTTACGTATTTGACCTTGATGGTAGCGTATTAGGCCAATACGACAAGCTACACCTATTTGATGTTGAGGTGAGTGATGGCACTAAACAATATCGAGAAAGTGACGCATTTTGCCCAGGCGATCGTATCGTTGTAGTGGATACACCTTTAGGGAAACTCGGCTTAGCGATTTGCTATGATATCCGTTTTAGCGATCTGTTTCGGGCGCTGCGCGAAGCTGGTGCCGAGATGATAGCGGTACCTGCAGCATTTACTAAAGTTACCGGAGAGGCGCATTGGCAAGTGCTACTGCAAGCCCGTGCAATTGAAACCCAATGTTTTGTGTTTGGCGCAGCACAATGGGGGCTGCACAACGGTGGAAGCCGTGAAACTTGGGGCCAAAGTATGATTGTTAGTCCTTGGGGAGAAGTGATTGCACAGAAGCCTCAAGGTACAGGTTGGCTACAAGCCGAAATCGATGTACAAAACGTACATAGTATTCGTGCCAAAATGCCAGTAATAAACCACAACAGATTTGTATCGCCACAGCTTAAGTCGTGATTAACTGCGAGTAGCGCTTGTACAGTAAAGCTGTGAGAATTTAATCACGACAGCGATGAACCCAATTTAAGCGAGCTGAGTCAGTTAGCTACAAAGCTACTCGGCTTTGCCAATAATTTTATCGAATTAATAAAAGAGAGAATAGATGTCACTTTTAACTCAAGTTGGACAAAGCTTATTACAAGATGGGCTAGCAATAGATGATTTACAAAGCTATTTAAAGCGTATCCACGAGCATCAAATTGACTTCTCCGATCTATATTTTCAAGGCAGTCGTCATGAATCTTGGGTGCTAGAAGATGGCATAGTTAAAGATGGTAGTTTTCATATCGAACGTGGTGTGGGCGTGCGCGCTATTACGGGTGAGAAAACGGGTTTTGCTTATGCTGATGAAATTACGCCAAGCGCACTAGAAGCGGCAGCAACAGCAGCGCGCGGCATTGCGACCTCTGGCGGAAATGCACAAGTTAATGCATGGGCAAAGCAAGACCACAAGGCACTTTACATCAGCAGCGATCCAATTGCTGCCATGGAAGAAGTGAAAAAGATAGAACTGCTCAAGCAGGCCGATGCTTATATTCGTAGCCTAGATAGCCGTATTATTCAGGTGGTTGTAAGCTTGTCTGGTGTACATGAAGAGATTTTAGTTGCCGCAAGCGATGGCACCTTAGCTGCCGATATTCGTCCGCTAGTGCGCTTTAACTGTAGCGTCATTTTAGAAGAAGACGGCAAGCGTGAGCGCGGCGCATCAGGTGGCGGTGGTCGTCATGATTACAGCGTACTACTTGAAGATGGCGACGATGGCTTACCATACTGCTTTGCCTTTGCACGTGAAGCGGTGCGCCAAGCACAAGTTAACTTGCACGCTATTGATGCTCCTGCGGGTGAAATGCCTGTGGTTCTTGGTGCAGGCTGGCCGGGCGTACTGCTGCACGAAGCAGTTGGTCACGGACTTGAAGGTGATTTTAACCGTAAAGGCAGCAGCGCTTTCAGTGGTAAAGTCGGCCAGAAAGTGGCGTCTGAATTAGTTACTGTTGTTGACGATGGCACCATGGCAAATCGCCGCGGTTCATTAACCATTGACGATGAAGGTGTGGCAACGCAAAAGACAGTGCTGATTGAAGACGGTATTTTGAAGGGTTACATGCAAGATAAGCTAAATGCTCGTTTGATGGGCCAGCAATCTACAGGTAATGGACGCCGTGAATCTTACGCGCATTTACCAATGCCACGTATGACCAATACCTATATGCAAGCAGGTGAATCAGATCCAGCTGAGATCATTAAGTCAGTGAAGAAGGGGATCTATGCACCTAACTTTGGTGGTGGTCAGGTAGACATTACCTCGGGTAAGTTTGTGTTCTCGGCTTCTGAAGCATATTTAATTGAAGACGGTGAAATTACCCAAGCGATTAAAGGTGCAACCTTAATTGGTAATGGTCCGGAGTCAATGAGCCAGATCTCTATGGTCGGTAACGATCTAGCGTTAGATAAAGGTGTTGGCGTGTGTGGTAAAGATGGCCAAAGTGTCCCTGTTGGTGTTGGTCAGCCAACGCTGAAGTTAGATAAATTAACCGTTGGTGGTACCGCTTAATTGCTGACAGCCTAATGACTAACAGCTTAAATGCTCGGTTTACTTATTAGTACTTTTTAGCAAACCCGCTCAAATTTTATATTGAGCGCTGTAAAGCAAAAAAATTAATATAGTCTAGGATTTAGCGATAGGAGTTTCGTCTAAATCCTAGCTTGCTATTTATAGCAGTGATAGTATTTACCAATGGAATTAGAGTAAAAGCTCTAGAGGTGCTGATGAAACGTTTGCTGTGTGCGATTTTACTGACTTTGCCGATAACGGCTCAAGCTAAACCAATGACCTTTGATGAGGCTTGGCAGCAGCTGACTAAAGTCAGCGATAAACTGCAAGCGGGGGCGCAAGAAGTTAACCGCGCAGAAGCTGAACGCGAAGCCGGTGAAGATATGAATCTACCGTCGATTAATTTGACCGGTAGTTATACTCGCTTAGAAAAGCCGATTGAACTCGATCTCCGCGATCTTAACCCCCTTGCTGCAATTGATCCTGCAACGCTGCCGCCAGCTCTAGGTGGCGCTTTAGCCGGGATCCCTGGAAGCTTATTTGTTACCCCATTCACCGAACAAGATATTTTCCGCTCTAGTCTGCAAGCTATGTGGCCCATCTACACCGGCGGTAAAATTTCAGCTGCTCAAGGGATCCACGAAGCTCAGGTTGCCGAAAAAGAGCAGCAATTAAAGCTTACTAGTCGCGAGTTATTTTTGCAGCTGGTGGATCGCTACTACGCAGTAGCTGTGACTGATTCTCTAGCGCGCACTCAAGCCGAACTAGTTGATTCATTGACCTTACATGCATCTCACGCTGAAAAACTAGAGCAACAAGGTCAAATTGCTAAAGTCGAGCGACTTAATGCACAGGTAGCGCTGGAAAATGCACGAGTTAGTTATGGTAGTGCAAAGCGTCAATCTGAAATGGCGATGATTGCACTATCGCGCATGTTGCACGAGAGACAAGTGGATACTACTTCGCCGCTGTTTATGTTGCATAACTCGCCATCACTGCCGCAACTAGCGCAATTAACTATGGCGCAGCATCCTGCTTTAAAGCTGTTAGAAGCTAAAGAAGCACAGGCTAAAGGGTTAGTAGATGTAGAGAAGGGCAGCTATCTGCCAACGGTATTTCTTTACGGTAATTACACCTTGTATGAAGACGATAGTCTGTTTTCTCAAATCGAACCTGACTGGATGTTAGGAGTTGGCTTTACCATGCCATTACTTAGTCGAGACGGTCGCAGTGGCAAAGTTGAGGCGGCACAAAGTGCTTTGCTGCAAGCACGCTATACCAAGGCGCAAACTCAGCAAGACTTAAACTTATTACTCGATCAAAGCTACCGCCAAATGTTGCAAGCACAAGAAGAAGTGTTATCACTCAATACTTCTATGAGCTTAGCTCAAGAGAATAAGCGCTTAAGAGATATCGCTTTTAAACAAGGCTTATCGACATCAATTGAGAAAGTTGATGCTGAGCTTAAGCTTAACGCAGTAGCGACTCAGCAATTAGGCGCGCAATACCGCTATATACAAGCATACGCAAGACTGATGGCAATAAGCGGTCAGCTAGATGAATTTATAGGTAGAAGCATTCAGCAAGGGGATACTAATGCGCACTAACCGTATTTTAGCCATTTTGGCGTTAATCGTATTAATTGGTGCACTAGTATATGGATTAATCCTTGCTTACACCCCCAAGCCACAGCTACTGCAAGGGCAAATTGAAGCGCGTGAATATAACGTGTCATCTAAGGTGCCTGGCCGTGTTGAAGAAGTGTTGGTTAGACGCGGTGATAAAGTCACTGAAGGCGACTTGCTATACGCTATTTACAGCCCAGAGTTAAAAGCGAAATTGATGCAAGCTGAGGGTGGCCGAGATGCGGCACTCGCCATGCAACAAGAAGCTGATAATGGTGCGCGTAAGCAACAAATTGCAGCATCTAAAGAACAATGGCTCAAGGCGCAAGCGGCAGCAAAATTAGCGCGTACTACTTTTGATCGCGTTGAAGTGCTGTTTAATGAAGGCGTGCTGGCTAGACAAAAACGCGACGAAGCCTTTACTCAGTGGCAAGCGGCTAAATATACCGAACAAGCAGCATTAGCCATGTATCAAATGGCAGATGAAGGTGCGCGAGTAGAAACCAAAGCTGCGGCAGCGGGTAATGCGCGTATGGCAGAAGGTGCGGTTAATGAAGTCACCGCAATTTTGGCAGACAGTCAAATGCGCTCACCTAAAACGGGTGAGATCAGTGAAGTGTTATTACAAGCTGGCGAGCTAGCACCAAGTGGTTTCCCTGTGGTGAGTTTGATTGATATGAGCGATGCGTGGGCTGTGTTCCAAGTACGTGAAGATCAGCTTAAACAGTTTAAGCAAGGTGATGTGTTAAAGCTAACAATCCCAGCGCTGGATCAGCAAGTTGAGTTTACTGTTAGCCATATTTCCGTGATGGGCGACTTTGCGACTTGGCGTGCGACTGAGAGCGGCCATGACTTTGATATGCGTACTTTCCAGGTTGAGTTACGTCCCAATAAGCCTATTGCCGATCTACGAGTAGGTATGTCGGTGCTATTCACCCTTTAAGGCAAGAGAGGCAGGCAGTGATAAAGGCGCTAAAGCGAGAGTTTACCGCTCTGCAACACGACCCTTGGCAGTTAGCATTGGTTAGCTATATTCCGCTAATAAGCATTATTGCTCTTTGGTTGCTTTTTAGTGCGGGATTGCCCAGACAGCTCCCTGTAGCAGTAGTTGACTTGGATAATAGCCAAATCAGCCGCGCATTAGCACGGCAACTGCAAGCCAATCCAGTGACTAAGCCGATTAGCTACACAGGGCTACCAAGTGCAGAGGCGGCGATGAAGCAAGGTGAAGTCTATGCATTGCTAGTGCTGCCTTATGGTCTTAAGCGCGATTTACTGACCTCAAAAACACCAACAATCGATATTCGCTATAACAGCCAGTTTTTACTGGTAGGTAAGCTATTGTCGAGCCAGTTACAAGCGAGCATGGCTGATGGCTTAAAACCCTTAGGTGAGCTTAAGTTGCTTGCTGCTGGTGTGCCTATGGAGCGCGTTGCAGTTAACTTAAGCCCAGTTAGCAGTCAAACAACCGCGTTGTTTAACCGCAACAATAATTATGTCGGCTTTTTAGTACCGCCAGTATTAATTGCCTTGTTGCAGCTGGTGGCCATGATGGTATTTGCCAATAGCCTTAATCGTGAACTGCGCTGGAATACCACTAAGCAATGGTATGAGTTAGGTGTCGGCAAAGTGATAGCAGCAAAAATAGCTTTCTATACGCCGCTAGTCTTGCTGCATGGTGGCTTTATTTTAGCGCTAATTTACCTGTATTTAGGCTTGCCTATCGCTGGCAGTATTGCCGTGCTGTTAATTGCTCAAACATTGATGTTGCTTGCGGTATGGCTGATTGTATTGACGATTTTCTTCGTGCTAAAAGACAGTGCGCGAGTGATAAGTTTTTGCACCGCAATGTTTGCCCCAGCTTTTGCATTTATGGGAGTAACATTTCCCACCCATGAAATGCCAGAGCTTGCCCAATGGTGGCGAGTGATAATGCCAACGAGTCACTATATTGAAACCCATATTGCCGTGGTGAGCTACGGCCAAAGTTTAATTGCGAGCTTGCCGCAAATGCTTAGTTATTGGGGCTTCTTACTATTGCTTATTCCTATCGTTATTTTTGCTAAGAAGGGCTTTGATGAGCCAGAATTAGAGGCTTTATCCGCTGCTTCAAAGTCAGCAGCTTTGGTAGAGGAGCAATAGCATGAGCCTGTTACAACTGATTTGGACCGAGCTTAAAGCTATTCTCGCAGATAAAACTATCGTTATTACCGTATTTGGCGGCGTGCTGTTTTACTCGATTTTGTATCCACTGCCGTATTTGCATCAAGTACCGACTGAGCAGCAACTTGTGGTTATTGATCATGATAGATCGTCGCTGAGTCGTCAGTTAGTGCGCCATGCTGATGCCAGCCCAAAAATAGCAGTGATTGCCGAACTAGGCTCTATTGATGAAGCAAAGCGCTGGATTGAAACCGGCCGTGCGCACGGTTTGTTAGTGATCCCTGCTAACTTCAGACGCGACTTGCTGTTAGGTAAAGGCGTGACCTTAAGTTATGGCGGCGATGCCAGTTACTTTTTAATTTACTCGGCAGTGGCGGAAGGGCTGATTTCTGCCGGACTCGATGCGGGTAAAAATATTCAACGTTTAGGCATGTTAGCCCAAGGTGATAATGCTAAAGCCGTAGAGCAAAGCCTTAATGTCGTTAAGCTTAATAGCATACCTGCGTTTAATCCAAGTTTAGGCTATACACCGTATATTGTGCCGGGACTATTTTTACTTATATTGCATCAAACCTTGTTGATTGGCACAGGTATTTTAGGTGCAAGTCAGTGGAGTCAACGAGGCTATTGGCAGCAAGTGACTCCACTCAAACTTGTTTGTGGGCGTATCGCTGCGTTTATGTTGATTTACAGCCTACTAAGCAGCTACTACGTCGGATATTGTTACTATTGGTATGACGTTAGCTTACAGGCAAGTATCGGCCGAGTGGCTTTGCTGATGTTACCATTTTTACTGGCTACAACTGCGGCTGGAGTTGCATTTAGCAGCTTGTTTACCCGCCGAGACTTACCTACCCAAGTGTTATTGCTGATCTCTATGCCGATTTTGTTTGTGTCGGGTTTTGTGTGGCCTACAGCGTTAATTCCTGAGCCTGTGGTGGCGGTTTCGCAAATCGTACCAGCGGTTCCAGGCATTATGGCTATGTTAGAGTTAAATCAAATGGGTGCATCGTGGCAAAGCATTATGCCGCAGTGGCTACAATTATGGGCCATGGTAGTTATATTCTTTGCTTTGGCTTATTGGGGCGTATCTAAGCGTTTAAAAGCCATTGTATAGACGCTTTATTTAATAACCCTTTGATGATTATCGAGAGACGATTATCGAGAGATTATTTTAAAGCTCATGTCGTAGAGCGTTTTTCTAGATACTTGCAATTGATAGCTGCTCAAGCTGTGATGAGTAAAGACTAAAAAGCCCGTGTTCATTAAGTTGAACACGGGCTTTTAATATTTAGCGACTAAGTTGTTTTAATTAAAGGCGTTAAGGTGTTGGTGCTGATAGCTCAACGCTAAATGAAATACCAGACTTTATCGCTTTAGGTGTTTCTGACTCAATAGATACTAGGCTGATTTTTGTTGGCTCATCAGTGCTTGTTGGGTCAATATCATTGGTTAGTACAAAACTAGTGCTGCTACCAACACGGCTATTACGGTTACGAACTTCGTAAGGATCGGCATCAAGTTCACCTTTACTCGCGGTGGTCGTTACATTTGTGCCTGCTGGCATAATTTGACCCGCGCTATCGAAGAAACGTACATTAAATATTGAGAAACCACCTGCTGGGATTGCTGCGGTAACAATCTCTTCCGCTTGGCCATCGCTATAAATAAGGGTGCCATCTTGATGGATTTCAAAATGTGCATCAGAGCCCGACATAGTCATGATCAATGCTTTACGGATATAAGTCTTATTAGCTTGGCCTTCACCACATAAGCTACCAGTGCACTGCGGGCCATTAAACTTGCCGTCAGCACCTTTATACTCAGAGCTTGAGCCGGTATTAAAATACGGCTCGCCTGCTGAATGTGAAAATGACTCATCATCATCACGGAAGGCGTCACCTAAATCGCTAAACCCTTTAGGGTGGTAGGTTTCGATATCCATACCATTACCTGTGCATGGCGTTGGAAGTCCCGTTTGTTTGTCTATGCAAGCATTTGTAATCGCGCCGCCATCTGCATCATCAAAGATATTATTACCGTTAGTATCAAAGAAGGTTTCATGGCCCAAGGCATAAGCGAGGACTGTGATGCGATGATCTGGCACACGTGGATCTGCAGAAGTCCATTCAACACTACAAGTACCGTTTATTGTGGCGCAACTTGGCTGAATTTGGCCACCTTCAGAGGTGAAGTTAATGGTAGTGTCATCAGGTGCTGGGTTACCAAAACTGTCTGATGCATACGCGGTAATTGTGGCTTTTTCGCCGTCGTGTGAATCTGCTTCAGGGTTTAACAAGCTGCTCGATAAACTAAAGCCTAGCTGCTGCGGTAAACCAGTATTAATAGTGAGCTGTTCTGACTGGGTAGTTACTGACTCGCCATTGGCCGTTGCTGTTGCTAATACGCGCACTGGTGTTGGCATAGTGCCTGAAAGTATAGTCGCGCTAACTAGGCCTGCGGAATTACTGGTGTTGCTGCTATCTGTGAGCGTAATGCCGCCTACGGTGGTATCAAGCGAGAAATCAACATCTTGCTGCGCAATAGGCTGGCCATTAGCATCAGCTACTTTAAAGGTAATTAGTGATGATTCACTTGAGCCTGTGCCGCCAGCACCTTTAATGCGGATTGAAGTTGGTTCGGCAGAGATAAAGCTCAAATTCGCTAAAGTTTGGCTTGCTAATGAGAAATCTAAAGTGGCAGAAACAGTTTGATTACCAGCAATTACCGAAGCGGTAATTTGATCATCACGCTCGCTGTTACCGCTACAACTAGTGTTTTGGAAGGTTGAGCTAGCTGTACCTGAAAGCGTAGTTACTGGTGAATCGATGCTAGCATTATTACTCAATACGCAGCTTGAGCTAAATGTCACACTGGTAGGTGTTTGTAGGCGAGTGTAACTACCATCTTCATTTTTAGTTGCGACATCAGCGGTTACACCAAATGTACCGCCAGCACTGACAGTTTTATCATCTGGTAAGGTGGTTGCAAGTTGGTTTTCTGTAAAGCTGCCATCAGTTGCAAAATGACCGATAACAATTACGCCATCGTCACTAACGGCATCTTTTGCGAGTACTTCATACAAACCAGAGCTTTGATAAGTGATACCGTCGCTTTCTAATGTGACAGAGAAGTTTGCTGCGCCAAGCTCGCTATCGCTTGCTGTGTAACTCACTTGGGCAATACCGTTGTCTTTAGTCAGAGCAGAGCTTGGATTTAGGCTGGCGTTACCCGCTGTAAAGCTTGCCATCTTACCTGCTATGCCTTGGCCTTGTTCATCTAAAAACTGTGCTTGTAGCTGTACCGTTTCTTCAGCTTTAAATTGAGTCACGACTTGAGTGCCATTAATGATTGCACTGTTGAGAGTAAATTTAGGTTCTGATGGCTCGCTGCTAGAGGTGAACTCAAAATTGCGTGTTGCAGTGGCCGTGTTGTCACCTTCGCTGAAATCTGCTGTAAGAGTGCCGGCACCTTCAGCGCCAGCGCTGTTACTAACAATGATTTCTGCTTGGCCATTATCGTTAGTTAACTTGGTGCTTACTGATAGCTCACCAAAGCTGCTGGAAAAGCTAATCAGTTTACCGCTGCGATTGCTATTATCTTGTTTTAGTTGGGCTACCGCACAAAAAGCGCCATTAGCGTCAAAACTTAATGAATTGGTTGGTTCAGCACAAGCACCATTAACAACGGTCTTGTAACTTAAAGATAGGCTGTAGGTGCCGCCGTTGTCGGTATCGCTGCTGCCATCTGATGAGCCATTACAGCCACTGATTAATGATAGGCAAAGAAAAGATAAAGGCAGAGTGGCCAGTGTGTGGGGCAGACGCATGTGCATATTCCTTGTGCTGCAAATTTGTACTGGATTCTAGGCGGGGCTTTATTGGTATAAACAAATAAAAAAGCTCCCTAAGTCAGTTAAAGACTTAAAGAGCTATTGTGTAGATATATAGCGATGATGTCTATATTTGTAACGATTAATCTTTGATCTCGTTACGTAAATACTTACTTAATTCTTTAGCTGTCTTCGACGCAGCGATATCTGCGTTTTTAGATAGCTCTTTTTTGGTTTGACGAACTAGCTGACGCAGTTTTTGGCGGTCAAACTCAGGGTGCTGCTCAACTAAGTCTTGTACTGCTGAGTCACCTTCAGCAATTAGCTGATCGCGAGTCTTGTCTGCAACATTAGTTTTAGCACTTTCGTTGCTGTTTTGGTTCAGTACGTTTTTTAATGCAACCTCAAGTTCTTCAAGGTCAACATAGCGCATTAGTTTACCAATGTACTGAATGTGGCGACGGTAGGCTTCGGTATTAATTTTGATAGTTTTAGCTTTCAAAATATTATCAAAAAGCGTTTCATCTAAATCTAGCTTTTGCACTTGGCTTTTACTAAGTGCGACTAGCTTTTTGCCGTATTCCTGATAAATAGCGATTTCGCGTTTTACGTCCGCTCTACTTTCGTAGTTATCATCTTGGTCATAGGGCTGGTGGAAGTGCTCTGAGTCACCGACAATCTTCATATCTAAAAATCTCTTACAAATTCTGTGCTAATAATAACATCTAAACTTGCTTATTTCCTTTCCTATTTTTGTCTGTAATAGCCTTTATGGCGGCTTTTAGTCGCTGGTTGGCTGATATTTTTTTGCTCAACATGGTGATTGAGCTAGTTGCGGCGGGATTATTTAATGAGATTGGCATTTGGGTTTGTTATGCTAGCGCCATTGCCGATAAATAAAGAGTAGAACTGTGTCTTCACCTAGCATTGATATTGAATTAGATTCCTTGAAAGATGCCGTTTCGATGGCGCTGGAATATGCAAAAACATTAGGTACTTCTGGTGCTGAAGTTGCGATTAGTAAGCAGCAAGGCTTGTCTGTTTCAACCCGCATGAAAGAAGTTGAAACCGTGGAGTTTAATAAAGATGGTGCCCTAGGGATTACTGTTTTTAGAGATGGCTGTAAAGGTAGCTCATCGACCTCTGATTTAAGCAAAGCTGCCATTGAGCAAGCTGTTAAAGCTGCTGATGACATTGCTCGTTTTACTTCGGCTGATCCGTTTAATGGTTTGGCTGAAAAGTCGTTAATGGCGACACAATTTCCAGACCTTGATTTATACCACCCTGAAGATATCTCACCTGAAGAGTTAACTCGCCTTGCAGTATTAGCTGAAGAAGCAGCTCTAGATACAGATAAGCGCGTACAAACATCTGACGGTGCCAGCGCTAACGCACACTCTAGCGTAAAGGTTTACGGTAACAGCCACGGCTTTTTAAATGGCTTTTGCAGTTCTCGTTATAGTTTAAGTTGTGTGGCTATTGGTGAGCACGAAGGTGGCATGCAGCGTGATTACGATTATACGGTTGCGCGCAAGTTTAGCGATATGGCTGCACCTGAGATTATTGGCCGTAAAGCGGCTGAGAAAACGGCAGGTCGTTTAGGCGGACGCAAGATTGCTACTACCCAGTTACCAGTGCTGTTTTCGCCTGAAATTGCTACAGGTTTAATGGGGCATTTAGTTGGTGCGATAAGTGGTGGCAGCTTATACCGTAAGTCGAGCTTTTTACTCGACGCGATAGATACTCAGGTTTTTCCTGACTGGTTTAGTATTCATGAAGATCCTTTGTTAGTTGGTGCGCTTGCAAGCTCTGCATACGACAGTGAAGGCGTAGCGACACAAGCACGGGATATTATCGATAATGGTCGTTTAGCGACTTACCTGTTAACGAGTTATTCTGCGCGTAAGCTTGGGCTGACGAACACTGGCCATGCTGGTGGTATTTATAACTGGACACTATCGACAACAGGACAAACCTTTGACCAGCTAGTTAAAGAGATGGGCACAGGCTTAATCGTGACCGAGGTGATGGGCCAAGGTGTGAACACAGTGACTGGCGATTACTCTCGTGGCGCTGCTGGTTTCTATGTCGAAAATGGGGTTATCTTGTATCCAGTTGAAGAGATCACCATTGCAGGTAATCTGAAGGATATGTACCAGAATATCGTTGCCGTGGCTAAAGATCGCGATCTGCGTTCATCAATCCGCACTGGCGGTATCTTGATGGACAAGATGAAGATTGCTGGTAACTAAGCTAAGCGTTATGCAGACTTGATCTGCAAATGACAACCAATGAGGCTTCCTAAGGGAAGCCTTTTTTATATCTGAAATTTGTGAGCAGGTAACCTTGAGTAAAAATAGCGACTAGCGAATCTAAAACTTAGAAGCCAGATAAAAATTTCATCAGCAAGCTTGTTTATATGAAAAAACGTATATATTATTTGCCGCATATTCACTTTTTCATACTTAGTTAATTTGTCGAGAATTGATGATGACACCTTTAACCTTTTTTAAAGCACTAGCTGATGACACCAGAATGCGCAGTTTACTGCTTATTCAAGCTGAGTCAGAACTTTGTGTTTGCGAGTTGATGGCAGCGCTTGATGAGATCCAACCAAAGGTCTCGCGTCATTTAGCCCAGCTTAGAAAGCTTGGGTTATTGGTTGACCGTCGTCAGGGACAGTGGGTTTTTTATAGTATTAATCCGCAGTTACCGAGTTGGGCAAATGAAATTTTACAGACTTTGGCTAAGGATGAAGCCGAACTTATTGGTGGGAATTTAACTAATCTGGGACAGATGGGCGATCGCCCTGAAAGAGTTAAACACTGCTGCTAACCTTTAAAGCTAACTCAAGTCGGGTTAACGAAATTTTGTGCTAATAGGCTAAATATCATGGGTATTTTTGAACGTTATTTAAGTGTTTGGGTAGGTCTGGCAATTTTAGCTGGTGTATTTTTGGGTAACTTAGCACCTGATACATTTGCCGTGGTTGCTGGGCTTGAATATGCCCATGTTAACTTTGTAATTGCGGTGCTTATTTGGGTAATGATTTATCCAATGATGGTACAAATCGATTTTTCTGCAGTGAAAGATGTGGGGAAAAGTCCGAAAGGCTTAGTACTGACATTAGTCATAAACTGGTTGATTAAGCCGTTTACTATGGCTGCACTTGGCTGGTTATTCTTTAAAGTATTCTTTGTTGATTTTGTTGACCCACAGACAGCGAGTGAATACATAGCGGGTATGATTTTACTGGGTGTTGCGCCTTGTACAGCAATGGTCTTTGTGTGGAGTCAGTTAACCAAAGGTGACCCTAACTACACACTAGTTCAAGTATCAGTAAACGATCTTATTATGGTGGTAGCGTTCGCGCCAATCACGGCACTGTTACTTGGTGTTAGTGATATCCAAGTGCCGTGGGCGACATTACTTTCATCTGTTGGCCTGTATGTTGTGTTGCCGTTAGTTGCTGGTGTTATCACCCGCTATATGCTGCAGAAAAAAGGTGACGATAGCCAGGTCAATGCATTTGTGGCTAAGTTAAAGCCATGGTCGATGATAGGCTTGCTTGCAACTGTGGTACTGCTATTTGGTTTTCAGGCTGAAACCATTATTGCCGAGCCACAAAATATTGCTCTGATTGCGATTCCGTTATTGATCCAAACTTACGGTATCTTCTTCATTGCATTTTATGCAGCAAAAAAAATGAAGTTAACCCATAAAGTTGCGGCGCCAGCATGCATGATTGCAACATCAAACTTCTTTGAGCTTGCGGTTGCAGTGGCTATTTCATTATTTGGTTTACACTCTGGTGCTGCATTAGCAACAGTGGTTGGCGTGTTAGTTGAGGTGCCGGTGATGTTGTCTTTAGTGGCAATAGCTAACCGCAGTCGCCATATGTTTGCCGAAGACGAAGCAAGCAGCTAAGTAGTTTTAATAAGACCATTGCTGCAAGTGATAAGTGTCATACTTGCAGTATTAACCCTGTAACGGGATGAATGTATTCTTAGTTATACAAACTAGATTTAAGCAATAACAGTTAACTTAAACTCAGAACAGATTAAGAGACGACTATGACAATCAAAATTGGTATCAACGGCTTCGGTAGAATGGGGCGTTTAGCATTACGCTCTGCATGGAACAACACTGATGTGGAATTTGTACAGATCAACGATCCAGCGGGTGATGCAACCACATTAGCGCATTTGCTGACATTTGACTCTGTACATGGTCGCTGGTCTGAAGAGGCAACAGCTGAAGGCACTGATATCGTAATTGGTAGTAAACGTATTACCACTACGCGTAATAAAGCGATTGCAGAAACAGATTGGTCAGCTTGTGACGTAGTGATTGAAGCATCTGGTGTGATGAAAACTAAAGCGCTGTTACAAGCGTATTTAGACCAAGGTGTAAAACGTGTAGTCGTGACGGCACCAGTGAAAGAAGAAGGTGTATTGAATATTGTGATGGGGGTTAACCATGACCTTTACGATAAAGATATTCACCCAATCGTGACCGCAGCTTCTTGTACTACAAACTGTTTAGCGCCAGTTGTTAAAGTTATTCATGAAAAAATTGGTATTAAGCATGGTTCGATGACCACTATTCACGACATTACTAATACCCAAACCATTTTGGATGCACCGCATAAAGATCTGCGCCGTGCTCGTGCATGTGGCTTGAGCTTAATCCCGACAACAACCGGTAGCGCAACGGCAATCACTCATATTTTCCCAGAGCTCAAGGGCAAGCTTAATGGCCACGCAGTGCGTATTCCACTAGCAAACGCTTCTATCACAGACTGTGTGTTTGAAGTTGAGCGTGAAACGACTGAGGCAGAGGTTAACCAGTTACTGCAACAAGCAGCTGCTGGCGAACTTAAAGATATTTTAGGCTATGAAGAGCGCCCATTAGTATCGGTTGATTATAAAACGGATCCACGTTCAAGCATTATCGATGCGCCTTCAACCATGGTGGTTAATGGCACTCAAGTTAAGCTTTACGTGTGGTACGACAATGAGTGGGGCTACGCTAACCGTACAGCGGAGTTGGCAATTATGGTCGGTAAAATGGATCAACAGGCTTAACTCTAAGGGTTTAGGAAGAGCAGGACGCTTCGCTTATAGATCCTAGGACCTAGGGCCTAGGAAAAGCTAAATTGGAATCGTGTCTGCTCTTTGGCTGTTTCTTTTCCCTTGCATCCTCATTCCTTTTTAGGTGGTTTGATCGTGCTAACAAAACTTCATTCATTACCGGATAGCATTAAGCAGTAGTTAATTGTTACTGGAGCCCCTATTTGAGTGGGCATTACGCTCGTTATTTCATATAGAGAATAAGCTGTGTTAACAAAACTTCGTTCATTACCAGATAGCATTAAGCAGTACTTAATCGTGACCGGTAACTACTGGGCATTTACCCTTACCGATGGCGCATTGCGCATGTTGGTGGTGCTGCATTTCTATGACTTAGGTTATACACCGTTAGCGATTGCTATGCTGTTTCTGTTTTACGAAATCTTTGGTGTTATTACTAACCTTGTTGGTGGCTGGCTAGGCGCGAGGCTGGGGCTTAATCGCACCATGAATATTGGCCTTGGTCTGCAAATTGTAGCGCTCTCTATGCTGTTGCTGCCAAGTGCAATGCTTACAGTACCTTGGGTGATGGCAGCGCAGGCGATGTCAGGGATCGCCAAAGATCTTAATAAGATGAGTGCTAAGAGTGCCATTAAAACATTGGTACCTAAAGGCGCGGAAGATAAGCTCTATCGTTGGGTTGCTATGCTTACCGGCTCTAAGAATGCATTGAAAGGTGCTGGTTTCTTCTTAGGCGGGGTATTGCTATCTACAGCAGGCTTCAAAGGCGCGATTGCGATTATGGCTGCGGCACTGCTATTAGTGTGGATCTATAGCATTGTGAGCCTCAAAGCGGATTTAGGTAAAGCTAAATCTAAACCTAAGTTTACTCAGATATTTTCCAAAAGTGACAGTGTAAATATTCTGTCGGCGGCGCGATTATTCCTATTTTCTGCTCGCGATGTATGGTTTGTTATTGCTTTACCTGTTTTCTTGGCCAGCCAGCTTGGTTGGGAGCATAGCAGCGTAGGTACTTTTCTAGCCGCTTGGGTCATTGCCTATGGCATGGTGCAATCTTTCGCACCAGCATTAACCGCCAGAAAAGGTGCACCAGACGGTAAGGCTGCCACAATTTGGGCTGGTATGCTGACATTAGTGACCAGCATACTTGCAGTCGTCATGTTTACTGGTTGGATTGCACCACAAGTTGCGCTAATTGTCGGGCTTATGGTGTTCGGTGCGGTGTTTGCGATTAACTCGTCATTACATAGCTATTTAATCGTTAGTTATGCGGGCGAAGATGGTGTATCGCTTGATATCGGTTTTTACTACATGGCTAACGCGATGGGACGTTTATTAGGCACCATATTGTCAGGCTGGGTTTATCAAGAAGCGGGCTTGTCGGCTTGCTTGATGATTTCTGCAGCCATGTTGCTTACAACATTTATTATCTCCTTCAAACTGCCTCGCGCTTCTACGCACTAGCTGCTTCACTGGTCTTATTGGTAGCACTTATCGTTGTCATAGCGTTGCTAAGCGCTATGACAACTTTTCAACTTACTGCACTAGTTTATTTTCTAGCCTTTCCAATCGTTAACAATTCGTTGTAATCTGTTTGCTAAGTTGGAGTTTTTTATCATCTTTGATAGCTAACTCGCTTTATTAGGACCTTTTGATCTTGCTATGCCAATGAAAGATCAAAAAGCCCTAAATACATGATCATAAATATAAGTATAAATATAAATAATAACGATAATTTCTCTGTATCGACGAGGTTTGAATGGAAGCTATTACGAATTTAGTAAGCATGATCAATTCCGTAGTCTGGGGGACTCCAATGCTGGTGATGATCTTGGGAGTGGGGTTATTCCTTACTGTCGGATTACGCCTAATGCCTATTTTAAAACTAGGCACTGGCTTCAAGCTGTTGTGGTCAGGTCGAATTCCAGATAAAGACAAAAATATGAAGGGCGAAATTAGCCCTTTTAATGCCTTAATGACATCACTGTCGGCTACTATTGGTACCGGTAATATTGCCGGTGTCGCAACCGCTATTTTTATCGGTGGACCTGGTGCACTATTTTGGATGTGGTGCACGGCGCTGGTGGGGATGGCGACTAAATTTGCAGAGGCGGTGCTTGCGGTAAAATACCGTGAAGTCGACGACAACGGTAACCACGTTGGCGGCCCAATGTACTACATCAAAAACGGCTTGGGCTCTAAGTGGGCGTGGCTAGGTACAGCTTTTGCGCTATTTGGTTCGTTAGCTGGTTTTGGTATTGGTAATACAGTGCAGGCGAACTCAGTTGCTGATGCATTAGGCAGTAACTTTGGCGTACCAAACTGGGTAACTGGTGTGGTGCTAATGGTACTTGTTGGTGCAGTGCTAATGGGCGGCATTAAGCGCATAGCCGACGTGGCGGGCAAGCTTGTCCCTATGATGACGGTTTTCTATCTTGCTGCGGGTGTGGCCGTACTTATTGTCTACGCTGCGGAGATCCCGGCGGCAATTGAGCTTATTTTACATAGTGCATTTAACCCTGTTGCTGCGCAAGGTGGTTTTGCTGGAGCCGCGGTGTGGGCGGCAATTCGCTTTGGTGTGGCGCGCGGTGTGTTCTCTAATGAAGCGGGTCTTGGTAGTGCGCCTATTGCTCATGCTGCTGCACAAACTAATAACCCTGTGGCACAAGGCTTAGTGGCAATGCTAGGTACGTTTATCGATACCTTAATTGTTTGTAGCATTACAGGTTTAGCCATTATTGTTTCAGGGGCTTGGACTTCAGGTGAAAATGGCGCAGCGCTAACTTCATTTGCGTTCTCGCATGCATTCCCGATGGGCAATTATGTGGTGGCAATCGCGCTGACTATTTTTGCATTCACAACAATTCTTGGTTGGAGTTTTTACTGCGAAAAGTGTGTGCAGTTCTTATTTGGTGTCAAAGCCATTAAGCCGTTTAGAATTATCTGGACGCTAGTTGTGCCGCTAGGTGCAGTTAGCTCGCTGGAGTTTATTTGGCTTTTGGCGGACACGCTCAATGCGATGATGGCTATTCCTAACCTAATTGCATTGGCATTATTAAGCCCTGTGGTGTTTGCGCTTACGCGAGAATATTTCTTGAAGAAGCGTGAAACCGATGCGGCAACGCAAAAAAGTTAAATAGTGATAAAACTAAAAAAGCTCCTGCATATTATGTCAGGAGCTTTTTTTATATATCTGAGTCAGTCGATGCTGCTCAAATATTGTTTAGCACGTACTTTGGGTTATGCCCAAAAATCATCTTCACTTAAATCGCGCTTCAATTGCGCTTGTTCAAGGTAGTCTTCAAGACGTTTTTTAACGGCTTTCTTACGGGCTAACTCGTCAGCACTTTGCTGATCTTTAGGCGTTGTGTACGCCTCCATTTCTGCGTCGTTGGGCACCAACTCAAAAGTCTGAGCCATCACGAATTCCTCTTAGCTAGGTATCCATGTTCCGAAGCGCTTACTTAGCGTTAAAAGGAAATACTTTGATACCATCGGTTAATAACTAAACAATGTGTGCACTCTTTGGCTTACTTAATTAAACCCATCAGTGAGTGCTTAATTTGGAATTTAGCAGGAAGTGATTTAAAAATATGCGATCCATGTAACAAAATTACATTTATCGTTCATTTTTTATTAATCTGGATGTTTTTTAGTGATTTAGTGAAACTTAATAACTAACACGGCAAATTTTATAACTGGCCATTTATACTTAAAAGTAGCATAAATGGCCTTATTTACAGGACCTTATAGAGTAAAGCTGTAGCTATAACCGAGTAAAAACTTGGCATCATCGTTTTTAAGATCTGTATCACTGACAGTAAAAGATACAGTACCGAGGTCGGTATCTTTACTCAGCGCTAGTGAGTAATCAGAATAACTGTCGGTATTGTACCAAGCGGTGGTCACATCGCCTGTTGAATAGCCATAATGGGCACCAATAGAGAGAGTATCTGACAGTGGATAACTAAAATTGGCTTGAGCATAACCCATATCGCTATTATCAAGGGGCTCACTAGCGACATCATCGCCTGCATGGACAACATGAGAGTAGCTTACGCTGAGCCATTTCCAACTTAGTGCAGCAGTTACCTCAGAGAAATCAATACTGCCGTCAGCATCAGGGTAGGCGTAATACAGATAGTTAATATCGTAGCCAAAGTCGTCAGTAAAGTTACCTGTAAAACCGGCGTAGAAGTCTACCTCGTAACTGGTGTCATCGCCAAAATCGACATTTGACGCCCAAGTGCCCGCATAAAAGCCGGATTCATGGCTGTAATCAATGCCGCCTTGCACAGCTACAGCGTCATCAGTTTGGGTTACACCACGCCATAAGTAGTTTGAAGTTGCACCAATGTTGGCTTCAACGGCTGCATCAGCCGATGTTGCGATTAGTGAGCTTAAAAGTACTGCACCAGTATTGATTAGTAGCTTGTTCATAGTATTCCCCTTTGGTGAAACATTATTGTTTTTGAAGGTCAGAAGTTATTTAGCAAGCTCTAAGCCAGAATAAACATCTAATTAAAACAGTTGTTTATATGTTTTAAGGAATAATGGTTGTTCAATAATGATACAAATTAGGGCGGGGAGCACCGAGATGGGGCAGACAGGCATAAAAAAACCTCCGAAGGGGAGGTTTAGTTATTAACTGCGGAAACAGTGATTTAGTTAACGCTATCTTTAAGCGTTTTACCTGCTTTGAACTTAGGTACTGTAGCCGCAGGGATCTGGATTTCTTTACCAGTCTGTGGGTTACGACCTGTACGAGCTGCGCGTTGAGTTGTTTCAAAAGAACCAAAACCAACGATAGAGATCTTGTCTCCATTCTTCATTGCTTCTGCAACAGTTTCTTCAAAAGATTTTAATGCACGCGCGGCTTCAGCTTTAGTTAGTTCTGCAGATTCAGCCATTTTTGCAACAAGTTCAGTCTTATTCATTTGAATAGTCTCTTCTTTCCGTAGATTTAATTGTTAGTAGCGTTATGTAACATGCCATAAGCTTTTGCATTTGAAAAGTGCTTTAGCCTTATGACATGGGCATTAAAGTCAAAAATAGGGGCAAATTCTCAATTTTTACTCTTCCAATAGCTGATATAAGATCTGTTTCACAACATTGGGCTCAAAAGGCTTGTCACACAGGGCGTTAACGCCAGCTTGTGAAACATTGCTTAAATGGGTCTCATTGGCTTCAGAAGACACCATTAAAATCGGTATATGTGATTGCTGGCTATCGTTACGAATAAACTGGGTAAGCGCGAGGCCATCTACGCTAGGCATGTTGTAGTCGGTGATCACTAGGTCAAACATTTGTTGCTGCATCAGCTCAATTGCTTGTTGGCCATCTTCGGCTTCGGTGATCATTCTCAGGCCTAAATTGGTGATGGTTCGCTTAATAATGTTACGTGCCATCTTGCTGTCATCGACCACTAACACCCGTAAGTCTTGTACATCAAAGTGGGTTAGATCTAATTCATCATTGCTAAGCAAGTCTATGGTGGCGTTAATTGCTTTGCCTAAATGCTCTGCACTAAATGGTTTAGGCAAAATAGCAACCACGCCCGATTGTCTGAATTGCTCTAATTGCTCACGGCGACACTCACTAGAAACCAACATAAATTGAATATCACTAAAGTGAGCTGATGATTTTATTTGCTGTAAAAGCTCTAGCGCCGTGCCATCGGCATAGTGCATGGCACTTGCAACTAAATCTGGTTGATGGCGATTGATGATCTGCATGGCTTCAGCAAGATTAGTTGCGGTTTGGATTAACTTCACACCTTCTTGCTCTAAACGCTGACAAATGATTTTTCTCTGCGTATCTGAAGGCTCTACAAGCAAGATAGAAAGTTCGCTGGGCTGTAAATGGCTCATAAGTGTCATTACCGTTTTTATTTATTTTATTATGGCGCTGAGCTATGCGTAAAACAGCGCATAGCTGAGTAGCGACCTTGGTTTAACTGTTGTTGCCTGAGGCGAGATAAAGGCGTGTCTTGTTGCTAAAGGCTACCCAAAACTGAAAGCTCATTACCACTATGGCGAGAACGACTAGACCGCTAATAGGAATGTTTTGGCCTTGATAGACAACTTTTACATCTTCAGGAGTAATTTGATAAGCAATCACTGCGGCAGTCGCTAAAGCGAGCAAAGCGACGGTTTGAATTGCAAGATAGATTTTAAATACTACTCCAGCCCAAAATTGGCGGGTATATAAGCCGTATAGTACAGGCAAAACACCTAAAGTTAGCAGATCAAAAGTTTGCATCGTAAAAGTGCGCCATAGCGCCGCGACGGCTAAAATAGCGTAGATAAGCATCAAAAAGGCTAACAGTGGATGTGGTTTGGTCATTATCTGCTTAAGGCCATCATATTGAATAAATGTGCATTGAAGTGTAAAAAAATCTCATAGGTACGTCTATACCCGTATGATTTACGTTATAACGTGATGGATGTTGTTATACCAATCAATCTGAGTAATGCGCTAGAATAGCGGCAATTAAACCGTATGATTAGAGAATCCGATGACTGAATCTGAGTTTTGGGCGTTAGTAACCCGAACATCACCACAACAAGATCAAACAGAGCTAGCTGAAGCCTTAAAGCAAAAGCTGAGCCCGTTAAGCAATGATGAGTTGCGAGATTTTGACAAGATATTTGGTCAGCAGATGCGTCGAACCTATTCTTGGTCAGTGTGGGGCGCTGCATATATTATTACAGGCTGCGATTCTGAATATGCATTTGCAGAATTTCGTTGTTTCTTAATCTCTCTAGGTCAGGAATGGTACGACAAAGTTGTTGAGTCAGCTGATGAGCTGGGCAAGCTTGAGTTGTGGCCTGAAAAAGACGGTTATGCTTACCCATTTCTCGATGAATATGATCTTATTGCGGGTCAGCTTTATGAAGAGCGTAGCGATGATGAACTTCCTTATGTGCCGTCTGGGCAGGCAACACCTGCAGGCAAAAAGTTCTCGCATAAGAAAAAGCAGCTAAAGGCGACTTATCCGCTGTTGAGCGCAGCATTTCCTTTTTAATTGTCATCCTGATTACAGTTAGATAAAGAAAACAAAACGAGGCATTTGCCTCGTTTTTTGTTACTCAATTTGCTTACTTAAATTGATGTTTAGCCGGTATAAGTTATTCGAAGCAAACACCAGTGCTATTGTCGAAATCTAATCCGTGGGCTGTACAAGCTAGCTGCATAAACTCTTGCTCAGAATTCTTAACTTGAGCGTCAAACTCTGATTGCAATGTCGATTCGAGTTCATTCTCAGTTTTAGCCATTTGGTTTTCTATAATTTGGTGATGTTCTGCGATTGCAGCTTTTTCTTTTGCTGTAAACTCTTCGGCATTAGCTTGGCCTACAAAAGCAAACGCGCTCAAAATGATTGCCAATAGTGCCATACGGCCAGAAAAAGCGATTTTAGTGGTTGAATAGTTCATATTGGGCTCCAAACAATTGCGTAAATGCATGTGCTAAGAAACTCTTGGCTCAATTAACCTACTTGCTCAAGATTATTTCTGTACGTTAGCGTCCCCTTGCGCTTATTTAGCGCTGTGAACCTAACGTTGCGTGTTAACTTGAGACCTATATTAGCCGATACAACTTGTATCAAAGCTGAACAAAAACTAGTCAGTCACTATTAAGGGAGGAAAGGTGATTGATAACCTTGATTGATAACAAAAAATCCAATATAAGCGTTATTCATTCTTCATAGTTTCACAATGAAACCCCTGGCGCATGGAGTCAAATCGGCAGTTGAGACCGCACTCCCAAGCAACATCATTGAGTTTTGATGATTCATTTTCCGCATAGCTCTTACAGCTTGGATAGTCATCAAAGTCATCTTGCTTATGGTAATTTCCAGAATTGTAACCACCTTTATAGATAAAGGCCGACCATGACTCGGGATGAGAAGAGACTTCAGTTTGATTGATATGATAAATCGTCGCGCCTAAACCGATAAACAGTAAAACAACAAATAAAATGGGCGCCAGCTTTTGCATGGTAATAGTCTCTTGAGTACAGCTTATAACTCAAGCTTAAAGGCTGGAAGAGATAATGCAAACACTATAACGCTGACAATTATTTGCTTGTAAATGAATATAACTGGCTAGGGGTTGCAATCGGTCTGCGGTTACTGATGCAATTTGATGCAACTAATTTGTTTATACTATGGTCTACTAATATGCTTATAAAACACACTTTATCAGTATTCAAACTTAGATTAAGCAATTATACAGGTTTAATATTGTACAGTTGAGCAAGTTAAGATTCAGTCACGTATAGCGGTGGAGGCTAATATGAAAGCAAAACATATACTTGTTGCGAGTTTACTCGTATCTAGTTCAGTGTGGGCGGCAGATGAAGCCGTTGAAAACCCTGTAACTGAAAATGGCGTGGTTAAAGTTGAATGGCAAGATCCAAGTAGCTTCCGTGATATTCGCTCTAGTGGTGAAATGAAGACTCGATTTGAAAAGCGTACTTTCGAGCAGTTAACTAAGAACCTCAACAAAGAAGCGAGTAAAATTCTTAAGCCAGAACAAAAGCTTGAAATGGTGGTTACAGACTTAGATTTAGCTGGCGATGTTAGACCAACCTTTGGCGCAACAACCAATGATATTCGGGTAGTAAAAGATATTTACCCACCACGTATTACCTTCAGTTATAAAATTGTAGAAGGTGATAAAGTGGTGATGGCGGGTGATGAAAAGCTGACAGATATGGGCTTTATGTATTCCATTAATAAAATGAACGACAAGCCTTACCGCTATGAAAATGCGTTATTAACTTCATGGCTGAAAGATACTGTTAAACCTAAGCTGTAAACTCAGTTTTAGTTACAGTAAAAGCGCAAAACGTTACACACCCACCGCCATATCTAGCTTAAATAGGCTAAGTGAGCTTTGAGCTTGCTTAGCCTGTTTTTTTGCCTGAGCGCTATAGATAGACAATTGATGCTCATTGCAGTTTAGGGTAACACTAGGCGGTAAAATTCCGGCACTTAGTGAAATAAGCTCGTGATAGCACTTAACCCCCTTGCGATCTTCCGCCAGCATCTGTTTTGCCTGCCAGTGCTTTTTTGAATAAAACAATGACTTGCTAGCTTCAAAGTCCATGATAACTCGCTGCGCCTGTAACTCGATGTCTGCAGCGGTACTGATAATGACAAAATCGTCGCCGCCCACATGACCGATAAAGTTATTGCTGTCTTGCTGCTGTAGTAAGAGCCGTGAAACCTCACGGATCACCTCATCGCCACGACAGAAACCATATATATCGTTGTAAGGCTTAAAGTTTGATAAGTCGAAATAAGCTAAATAGAAGGCTTTTTTCTGTAAGCGTAAGCGCTGTAGCTCTTCTTGAATGGGAATATTGCCAGGCAAGCCTGTTAATGGGTTGGCGTGGCGAGCGACCGCTATCTTTTGCTCGGTAATCTTTGCTAGTAGATCTTTTGTGTGGCCAATACCCAGTAGTTTGCCTTGCTTGAGGATAATAAACTGCTGCACAACTAAGTCGGTAGACTCATTGGTTAAGCGCTGGCTTACCTGAGAAATAGGCATATCAGCTTCAATGCGTATAAGTTCTGCTGTTAGTACTTCTTCAACAGTTTTATGCTCATGCAGTGCACGCCCATAAGGTGTGCTAAATAACTCGATAACCTGACTTCTCTGCACCATGCCAATCACTTCATCAGCTCGCAATACAACAATGGCTTGCAGATGTAGATGCTGGTTAAAGGTCTCACCTATTTTTTTGAGTTTGCTGTTGAACTGGCATGTCGTTGCCTTGCTACATAAGCTCTCTGCTGACTCTGCAAAGCGAACTCGAGGGCTGACAGGTTCAATCATCGGGCTGAACGGAATATCACGATTCGGCTCTGAGGTAGGGCGGCCAAGTAAAAAACCCTGACAATAAATAATGCCGAGTTGCTTTAGAATGGCTAGCTCTGCATGGGTTTCAATACCTTCAGCAATGACCTTGCAACTTAGATTTTGGCAAAGCGCAATGATGGAACGTACAAACTCCTGTTTTACTGAAGAGGTGTCTATCGAATCAATAAAATGTCGGTCAATTTTTACGTAGTCAGGCGCAAGCTCTGACCATAAACGTAAGCCAGAATAACCCGCACCAAGATCATCGATTGCGGTTAAAAACCCTTGGCTGCGGTAATGGTTTAAACAGGATTTTAGCAGATCGATATCATCGGCGGGATACTGCTCTGACAGCTCTATAACCACTTGTGACGGCTCTAATCCCAGTTCTTGTACCAGACTGAGAGTTAAGCCCTTAGCGTGATTAGGTTCCAGTAATGCCTTGGGTGAAATATTAAGAAATAACTTGCCCTGTAACTTGGAATATTTAAATTGTTGAATCGAAATTCGACGACACAAACTCTCTAACTCAGATAAGCGCCCTTCGTAAGCTGCTGTTTTAAATAAAGGCACGGGCGAGAATAATGGACTATGCTCAGGCCCTCGGCTTAACGCTTCAAAGCCATGGATCTGGTGAGTAGAAATATTGCAAATTGGTTGGAACACCGCTTTAATTTTTTCTTTGCTGATAATTTTATCGAGTTCAAATTTTAGATCGATAGCGGACATTATTTCCTACCAAGTATTAATGAGATAGAAAATTCTATGACACAGGTGTGACAATTCAATGACAGAAACTGGGGTGTTATTGATATAAATTATGGAGTTTATTATCTCATTCATAGTGTATATGTGAGTGATAAATAGCGTGAGAGCGGCTTAATTGTAGTGAGATAAATGGCTAGTCAGATGGACTTAGCGGAAAAGTCTAAAAAGCACTAAACATTTACTGATATTTAGTGCTTATCAACTTCTTAAAGACTAACGGAATTACTTAGCGTTAGATTTAAAGGCCTGCATTGTTTGCAGCAATAGTCCAAGCTTAGGCACGTAGCTTTCAAGTGCAGGCGCAAGTGATTCTGGGTTTTGAATCATAGCTTCCATATCGGTCGCTAATTCTTGCACATATGGCGTGAAGCGATTGCTTTTAGTGGTAAAACCTTCTGATGCAGAGAAAATAGCGTCAAACTTTACATGACCAGCTTTTTTCAACTCATCGAGACGGTTGTCTGCATCAATCGCTTGGCGGTAGGCGGTTTGCAAACTGGCTTTAAGTTGCTCAATAACCTGTGTGTGTGGCATAACAGCCTCTCAAATAGAAATTTGGCTGAATTATAAGGGGCAAGGATGATAGCAACAAGTGGCGTAAGGCGTTTATTCAAATTAGTTGGTCTAAGCTTAGGTTTGATTTCGGTGACGGTAAGCGCTGAGCAAACTGATAAACCACCTTTTTATCAAATCTCTTATCAAGGCCAAACCGCTTATTTATTGGGCTCGATTCATGTTGGAAACGCAGAGTTTTATCCGTTAGCAGCGCAAATAGAACAGGCTTTTAAACAATCGGCTGCATTGGTTGTAGAGGCGGATGTAAGAGGCGCGAATGTGCCAGCTTTATTGGCTAAATATGGCGCTGACAAACTGCCGATGGATAGTGAGACCAAGTCTGTTATGGCTGCGTATTGTCAACACCAGCAGCGAGTGTGTGCAGCACTTGAAAACTATGCGCCTTGGCTACAATCAATGCAGCTAAGTATAGGGCGTTACGCAGCTTTGGGTTATAGCGGCGTATATGGGGTAGATGCGGTACTGGTTAGCCAAGCAGGGACTAAACCTGTGTACGAACTTGAGAGTACAGAGTTTCAATTTAAGTTGTTGTCATCTTTTGATGCAGATACCCAGTGGAGTATGGTGAAAGAAGCCATTGAGGCGCCTGATAGCGATATGTTGGAACTTATTTCAGCGTGGCGCAGCGGTAATGAGGCGGAACTGGCCGACTTAATGGAAGGGGAAATGTTGCGTGAAGGCGAAACTGAAATGGTGGAAAAAATGCTTTGGGGCCGCAATAAAACAATGGCGCAGCGCATTGTTGAGCTGATGCAGTCCCCAAATACTAAGCAGCCTTTATTTGTGGTTATAGGTGCTGGGCATTTGGTCGGACAAAAGAGTGTGCAGACTTATTTGCAGCCCCTTGGTGTAGCGGCAAAAAATTGTTGGCAACAAGAATGTGGTTAACTTGCAGCTAGCTTGATGTTGTTGGCGATTATCAGGTTTGTTGCTTTTGGTGTATAATGCGCCGCTCGATTTTGGTTTCCCGTGTCATTTTGAAGGGTTTTATTGGTTTGAATAAAGAATACAGCATCGATTTAAAGGCGTTACCGTCGCTATTTACGCTTTATCGCAAAATATTTTTTGGTCGCAAGCCTGGTTGGGATGAGCAACCGCTGCCAGTAATTAATATCTCTAGCCCTAACGTGGCCTTGTCGCAAGACAAAGTGGCACAATACGCCAAAGTCTGTGGCTTTGAGTTCAACGGTAAAACTCTACCACCGACATATCTATATGTGATGGCATTTAGGTTACATGCGGTTATTTTTACCCATGAAGGTATTACGTTCCCGTTGTTGGGAATGATCCACCTGAAAAATAGCATCACAATGCACCGCGCAGCCAGAGTTGATGAAACCTTCGATATCCAATGTGTATTAACGACCAGTCGCATGACTGACTCGGGCCTTGAGTTTGAGTTAGTGTCAAAAGCGTTTGTAGCAGGCGAGTTGGTTTGGGAGTCTCTCTCTACATACTTGTACCGCATTGAGGGTAAAGCGAAGCGCGTTCGTCCGCCTAAGGCGAATGAAATGGCGTGGCAAGATCCGATTAGCTGGACACTCGCTGAAGATCTTGGTCGCCGTTATGCTAAAGCATCCGGTGACTATAACCTCATCCATTTACACCCTGTTATGTCAAAGCGCTTTGGTTTTGATCGTGTACTCGCTCATGGTATGTGGTCTAAAGGGCGCTGTGTTGCCCAGTTAATGCCAACTATTAGCGACAAGCCATGCAAGATTGATGTGGCCTTTAAGTTGCCGCTATTTATGCCAAATAGCGTTAGCTTTGCTGCTGAGCACCTTGAAGATAAAACAGTATTTGAGCTGCGGGATCAAAAGGGTCGTCGGCCACATTTAAGTGGTGAAATCACTTTTTTATAAGCGCTAGGCAAGATAATTAGCGTGTGAAAGTCACTAAAAAGGCGCAATTAGCGCCTTTTTTGATCTTCAATATTATCGTCAGTCTAAGGTACACCGTGGCCAGTTGATGCTTGCCAAATACTAAACCATTGCTGGCGAGTTAGCGTGAGTTTACTGGAGTTGACTGCTGACGTGATCCGTTCAATATTGCCGCTGCCAATAATTGGTTGTGGCTTGCTTGGCAAGGCTAGTACCCAAGCGTAAATCACCTGACTAATATTTTCTGCACCAATCTCGTCAGCAATGCTTGTCAGGGTTGCACGTAACCTAATTGATTGCTGATCTTGCGCTGAAAATATATTGCCGCCGCCAAGGCAAGACCAAGCCATTGGGATCAGTTTGTGCTGTTGGCAATGATCGAGTGTACCATCGTGCAATGCACTCATATTACTTGGTGAGATCTCCACTTGATTGCAGAGCAGTTTCTGATCCCAGCGCGATTGCAATAGGTCGAATTGCTGCGGGCTAAAGTTCGAGGTACCGAAGTGGCGTACTTTGCCCTCGCGCTGCAGTTGCTCAAAAGCATTGGCCACCTCATCAGCATCCATCAACGGATCTGGCCTGTGGATCAGTAACAGATCTAAGTAGTCAGTCTTTAACCGAGTTAATGAGTTTTCGACGCTGGCAATGATGTGCGCCGCCGTGGTGTTATAGTGGTTGAGATAAACATCTGGATTATGATCGTTAACTAAGCGAATGCCGCATTTGCTGATGAGCTGCATTTTATCTCGAAGTGCAGGTGCTAATGCGAGGGCTTCGCCAAATAATTGTTCACACTGATAGCCACCATAAATGTCGGCGTGATCCATGCTGTAAACACCAAGATCTAAATAACCTTGGATTAACGCTAAACGTTGCTGTGTATTTGTGTTCCAGTCGGCAGTTCGCCAAAATCCGGCTATAAATTGTGATAGCTGCAATGCAGGCTGTTGCATGTTGTTTCCCTACTTAACGGTGCGACTTTGTTGACGTAGATTGCAAAACGCTAAAATAGCGTTCGCTGACTATTTAACCTCTGACAGAGATCATCTATATTCCCCGTCGAAAGCCTACCCTACATAAAAATACATCGTGGAACCATTCGAATGCTGTCAGATATTGAAATTTCGCGTCAACATACTTGCCAACCAATTAGCCAAATAGCCGGTGAACTCGGGATTAACCCTGACGAACTGTCATTGCATGGTGCTAACAAGGCCAAAGTTTCTTTAGCGGTTACCAATCGACTTGCCAATAATAAAAATGCCAAGCTAGTCATTGTTACTGCAGTAACGCCTACGCCTTTTGGTGAGGGGAAAACGGTTACGACTATAGGACTAACTCAAGCACTTAATCACAACGGCCATAAAACATGTGCCTGTATTCGTCAGCCAAGCATGGGACCGGTATTTGGTACCAAAGGCGGAGCTGCTGGAGGTGGTTATGCGCAGGTAGTGCCGATGGAAGAGCTCAACTTGCACTTAACTGGCGACATACATGCAGTAAGCAGTGCACATAATTTAGCGGCTGCAGCGCTTGATGCGCGTTTGTTCCACGAGACTCGGTTAGGCGCTGCGGCGTTTACCGAACAGTCGGGTTTAGCGGCACTCAATATCGATGCTGACAAGATATTGTGGCGCCGAGTTGTTGATCATAATGAGCGTAGCCTAAGACAGATCAATGTGGGTTACGGATCGTTTAATGGTCCAGTACATGAGTCTGGTTTTGATATTACTGCCGCATCAGAGCTGATGGCGATATTGGCGTTAAGCAGAGACTTAAAAGATTTGCGATCGCGCATTGGCCGCTTAGTATTAGCGCTTAATCAGCAAGGCGAGCCGATTACTGCAGAAGATCTTGGCGTTGCTGGCGCAATGACTGTGATAATGGTTGATGCCATTGAGCCTACATTGATGCAAACTCTATCGGGCGATCCTTGCCTAATTCATGCTGGCCCATTTGCTAATATCGCTCACGGTAACTCATCCATTATTGCTGACTCTATCGCAGCTAAACTGGCTGACGTTGTAGTAACTGAAGCGGGTTTTGGCTCTGATATGGGCTTTGAAAAGTTTAGCAATATCAAAGTAAGAGAGTCGGGTTACGCACCGAGTGCATCGGTTGTAGTTGTTACCCTTAAAGCATTGAAAGCTAATAGCGGTATTACGTCTGAGCAAGATATTAACCAACCAGATAGTGAAAGATTAACCGCAGGCTTTGCTAATTTAGAGTGGCACATTAACAATGTCAGCCAATATGGCGTACCTGTGGTGGTGGCCATTAACCGCTTCCCTACAGATACCGATGCTGAGCTCGAGTGGCTTATTGAGCGTATTGGCCAAACTAAGGCGTTTGGTTGTGAAATCAGTGAGGCCTTTAGTAAAGGCGCAGAGGGCGCAGCTAAATTGGCAGAAATGGTTTACCGTGCGACAGAGACTGCAACAGAGTTTAAGCAACTTTATGAAACTGAAGCGAGCTTAGAATCTAAATTGATGACGCTAGCGGAAGTGGGCTATGGCGCGGCGAGCGTAAGCCTATCTGATAAAGCTAAATCACAGTTAGCATGGCTGACTAAGCATAACTATGGCAACTTGCCTATTTGTGTAGCGAAAACGCCAATGTCGATTAGTCATGATCCAGCAATTAAAGGCATTCCTACCGGTTTTGATTTACCTATTACCGAGTTAAGGTTAAATGCCGGTGCGGGCTTTGTAACGGCGCTTGTTGGTGAGGTAATGACTATGCCAGGCTTAGGATTAACCCCGGGTTATCTCAATATTGATATTAACGATAATGGTGAAATCATTGGCTTAGCCTAATTTTACTATTCTTGATAGATACAAAAAAGCCCCTGCAACAGATGTTGCAGGGGCTTTTTATTTAGCTGAACACTCGATTACTTCTCAAGTGCAGTTTGATAAATATGTACATCGCGTTGCGGGAACGGAATGCTAATACCTTCAGCGTCAAAGCGCATTTTAACGGTACGCGTAATATCCCAATATACATCCCAGTAATCTTCAGGCTTAGCCCAAGGGCGTACAATAAAGTCCACTGATGACTCACCAAGCGTGTGTAGCTTGATAGTCGGCTCAGGATCTTTAAGTACTAGTGGGTGCGCCATAACGATATCACGTAGCACTTGCTCGGCGTGCTCAATGTTATCGGCATAACCAATACCAAAAGTCATATCAACACGGCGTTGATGTTCAACGGTGATGTTATTGATAGTATCGCCCCAAATCTTGTTGTTTGGCACAATCAGTCTTTGGTTATCTAAGGTCTTAATTGTGGTTGATACCAAGCTCATGTGGCTAACACGACCCGTTACACCACCTGCGTTGATCAAGTCACCCACATCGAATGGACGATAAACTAAGATCATCATGCCTGAAGCGAAGTTTGATAGCGTGTCTTGTAAAGCAAAACCGATAATCACACCGGCAATACCGAAACCAGCTAGCAGTGGCGCAAGTTCAAAGCCAAGTTGCGACAAGGCAATTAATAAACCCAGCGCAAATACAACTTTACCTGATAGTGAGATAAAGAAGTCTTGCAGTAGCATGCTGAATTTAAGCTTTGAGTTACTTACCGCTTTTTGTACTACGCGCTTAGCAATTTTACCAATTAAGCTAAATACGAATAGGATCAAGCAGAAAATAATCAGCTTGAACATAATACCAGCGCCATTTTCCATAGCCTGAGTTTTAGCAATGGTTAGCCACTCAGTTAGCAAGCTGCTTGCGACATCAAAGTTCAATACATCTTGAGTGATATCACCTGACACGCTAAACAGTGTTTGCTTATAAAGTGCGGTGTTTTGCCCAAGTGAGTCTAAGATGGCGATTGTGGTTGATAGGCTGCTTGAGCTTTGATCTAGGCGCTCTTTTAGTTCAACAACCAGTGCTTTTTGCTCGGCACTGACATCCGCACCAGCAATTTGCACATCGCTAACAGCTTGGCTTAAACGCTCTTGGTTGTAATAAACAAAGCTATTTAAGTCATCAGCACGTGATGTTAATGCAGAGATAAACTCAGTGGTTTTTGCTTCAACATCGATACCAGCAGTTTTACCCCAAACTAATAACTCTTGTTCAGAGGTGAATAGTTTGTCTTGTTCACGTTGGATCTGCATCAGGCCCAGCATGATCTTGCGATCGCCGTCAGCACCCACTTCGCTCATCAGTACAGTTTTTTGCTTAGCAAAGTAAGCTTCAACGCTATCTGTAAAAGCAAGTTGCTTAGCAATATATGGCTTCAAAAAAGCGAGATCTGGATTTGAACCGTCCATCTGCTCTTTTAACGTTTCTTGTAGTAACGCGGCATTACGGCCAATACGATATTCAAGAAAGTTCTTAATTTCGCCTTTGGTGTGAGGTAATGCTTTTACATCGCTATCGATTAAGCTCTGTATTTTATTAAGATTATTGGTTAACTCTGTATTTTGTGCATTTGCTACAAATGAGCAAAGACACAAAATCATCATTAAGATTTTGGGCAGCATTTTATGCATTTGGTGTGTCCGTTAGTTCCCAGGATTTAGTAATAATATTACGGCTTAGGAAAACTGTCGATTTGTTATTGTTAAAGCGGCAAACAAAGTGAGGATTAACAGCGGAAATCTGCTAAACTTTTGCTCCCCAAAATAGGGGCTAATTGAAGCTGCAATACCTTTAAAGAGAGATAACGCGAGTGATATGTAGTCATTGTTCTAAGCAGATAGCGATAGATAAAATTAAAAATATCAGAGGCAAGGGACTAAGAAGTGAGATCCAATGTCCTTCTTGTCAGGCTTGGCTTGGTAAAAATGTCATTTTGTCTTGGATTAAAATTATCGGCTTCTACAGTGGTGTGGGTTTATTTGTGTTGAGCTACTTTGATGCAGAAGCACGTTCACTGGCGATGCCTTTTGCGATTGTGTGCATCATGGTGATGTTTATCACTCATTTGATGGATAGTTTAAAAGTGATTGAAGCGCCTATTGAAGAGATAGTTGATAATAGTGAGCACCTGAAAAAGTATCGCTAATATCTTTGAGCTCGCAGTCTCGAAATGAGTGCATGCGGGCTTTAACCTGCAGTCGGATTTTTACTGATATTGATGATTTAAAGTAGAAGTTCAACAGCTAGGTGTTGCTGCAGTTCTAATAGTTAGCGAAATGCCTTCGGGCATGTCAGATAAGCCAAAATAAATGTTTGGCTAAAGTTAATTGCTAAATTGCATAGTTAGCAATTAACGCAGCTGACTAGCTGAAGAAATAACCGATTAGTTAGAGCGGAAGCTAATCGGTATTGTCTGTCTAATCGATTACTTGAACTTGGGCTTCAAGTGCCGCTTCGACGTAATAGATCCCACCAAGAATTGCGACAAAAAACAGCGTAGTCATGATGATAAGCTTTAGGTTTGAGCGAAGAAATTCAAGCATGATAATTGCGCCTTTCAATAGATAAACTCTTGTCTAATATCACGATAGATATCATTTGATGTTAGCAATATTAGTTGTTACAGCTTAAGACAGTATTAATTAGCCATCAAGTTTAGGTGATGTTGTTCACAATATTTTGAGGGCCTTTTAACGCTGATTTTTGTTAGCGTAAACCCAATACTGAGTTTGTGATTCAGTAATATCTTAAGTTGCTAAAAAAACTAATTATCTACTCATACTTAGGGAGCACCGATAAAAAGCTTGGTTAACTGTGGTGTTACTGGATGAATACTTTGCAACAATTGAGGTAGATTAAGGCTTGACTTAAATAATCAGAAACATAAACTTGTCACGTTTTAACACACAAGGTTAACACTGTGATTCGAATGAGTAGCGTGAAACAGAAACTGGTAATGGGGCTTTTAGCCGTGTTCCTGTGTCTGTCTTTTGCAGCGTCAGCTCATAGTCTGAGTCATTTGGACGATGGCGCTACAAACCATTGTACTCTGTGTTATCACCAACACCAGGTCAACAACCTGCTGCCAAGTTGTGAACTTAAAATAGCGATTGAGCGTCAGGAAGTTGAGAGCCAAGAGTACATTCTTCCAGTATTTTACTCACGTCATGTGAGTTTCTTCCAAAGCCGCGCCCCTCCAGTAGCAGCGTAATTCTTCATTTTATAAAACAACTAATTAATAAGAATTTTTGAGTATTCCCACGGGGAAGGCTTAGCTGTATTTCGGAGTAAATATGACTGTTTCAACTATGCGCCTAACTGGTGTAGCAGTGGCGTGCGCGCTAATTTCAACTCAAGCTTTGGCAAATGATCCAACCTTAACTAATCCAGCGATTAGCGCTGTACTTGATGGCTATTATCAAAGTGCAGAGCGTCCTATGGCAGAACGTGTTGAAGGCTTTGGTTTAGGCCATACAGAGCTTGCGTTAAGTGCCAATATCGACGATATGTTTTACGGTAAACTGACTGCAATCGTTGAAATTCACGATGGCGAAACTGAACTTGGTTTAGAAGAGGCCTTCATTCAAACATTAGCAATGCCAGGCGGTTTCTCAATTCGTGCCGGTCGTTTCCTATCTGACATTGGTTACTTAAACAACCAGCATGTGCACACTGATTCGTTTTCTGACCGTCCTGCTGCTTACCGCGCCTTTTTAGGAAGTCACTACTTTGATGATGGTGTGCGTTTAAGCTACGTTGCACCAACAGATCTGTATTGGACTATGGGTGTTGAAGCTTTTAAAGGTGACAGCATGCGCGCCGAAGATGAGCACGGCGAGCGCGATTTTGAAAACTTGGGTGTTTATACTGCTTTTACTAAGTTTGGTGGCGATATTGGCGACAATAGTTCATGGCAGGCAGGCCTAAGCTATTTACGCAATGAAAATGGCCGTATGACAGCTGCTGAAGAACATGATCATACAGAACCTGAAGTTCATGATGATCACGGCCATGACCATGACCATAGCCATAGCGCACAATACACAGGCGAAAATACTTATGTGGCTGACTTTGTATATAAGTGGGCCCCAAGCGGCAACTATAAGTACCAACACTTAACAGTAAGCGGCGAATACTTCCGCGTAACAGATTTTAAACCATTTGAAGAGCACCATGACGATCACGATGATCATGAAGGGCATGACGACCACGGTCACGGTGAAGGCGGTAAAGATTATCAAGAAGGTTGGTATCTAAGCAGCGTTTATCAATTCTCGCCAAACTGGTCTGCAGGTTTGCGCTACGGTGAAGTGGATACTCAGATGATGCATGGCGATCACTTTGATCCGCAAAAGCTGAAAGAAACTGAAGTTAGTCTAGCTTGGCACCACAGCCACTTCTCAACAGTGCGTTTGCAATATACTAATCAGAAAGGTACTAACTTTGATGGTATTGAAGACGATAACGTAATTACATTGCAATATGTAATGACTCTGGGGGCTCATGGTGCGCATCAATTCTAAGTTGTCTTTATCAAAAGGCCTAAAGGCGCTGACTCTAGCGTTAACATTGGGGGTTGCTAATAATGCAGTGGCCGGGCTAAATATTTTTGCCTGTGAGCCTGAGTATGCTGCATTGGCTAAAGAGCTGGCGCCAGACGCGAAGATCTATTCTGCGACCACCGCGTTGCAAGATCCGCATCAGGTACAGGCTCGTCCAAGCTTGATCGCTAAAATGCGTCAAGCAGATCTTGCGATTTGCGCTGGTGCCGATCTCGAGGTGGGCTGGTTACCAATGTTGCAAATGAAGTCTGCCAACGCCAAAGTTCGCTCTACCGATCAAGGGTTATTTTTTGCTGCAGAGCAGATAGAAACGCTTGATCAATTAGATTCGGTAGACCGTTCAATGGGCGATGTGCATGCTAAAGGTAATCCGCATTTGCACTTTGATCCTAAGCGCATGTTAGATGTTGCAAAAGCGCTAACAGCTAAGATGATCCAGCTAGATCCTGAAGCTAAGTCTGATTATGACGCAGCCCTTGCAAGCTTTAGTCTGCGTTGGCAAGCAGCAATCCCTAAGTGGCAAGCTAAAGCTAAGCCATTACAAGGTGGCAAAGTGATAGCTTATCACTCTAGCTTTAGGTACTTGTTTAACTGGCTAGGCATGGAACAAGTTGCCGATCTTGAGCCAAAGCCGGGGATCCCACCTAGCAGTTCACACTTAGCGAGCTTGTTAAATCGTGCTAAGCAAGGGGACGTGTTGGCGATCATCATTGCTTCTTATCAAAGTGAGCGCGGTGCAGACTGGCTGGCTGAGCGTTCAGAGCTGCCAGTATTGGTTCTGCCAATGTCAGTTGGTGGAAATGATCAGAGTGTTGATCTGTTTAGCTTATACGACAGTGCAATCGATCTACTGTTAAGTGCCAAGCAGTAACTTAACCTGCAGCGGTAGCTGACTTTATACTCAGCTAGCGCACATACTAGGGTGGGGCAGTTTGATATGCTCCATCTTAGCTTTCCTTATTTTGATAAGAGTTTAGTTATGTTTGATCTCGATCTTCTATCTATTCTACTGCCTGCTTTTGTTGCAGGGGTTTTAGTGTTGTCTACCCATGTGGTACTTGGTCAGCAGGTACTTAAGCGCGGCATTATTTTTATCGATCTTGCGATTGCTCAGGTGGCTGCCTTAGGTGCTATCGTTGGGCATATGAATCATGATATTGAAGCGCTGCCGTTTTCACACGTGTGGATGCCAGCTATTTTTGCCATTGGTGGAGCAGGGTTTATCGCTTGGTTATCTAAGCGTATGGCTGATGAGTTAGAAGCAATTATTGGTTGTTTCTATGTTCTTGCTGCTGTAGCGGCGATGCTGTTGCTATCGAATGACCCTCACGGCGCTGAGATGCTTAAAGAGCTGATGTCAGGGCAGATTTTATGGGTAGGTTGGAGCCAGTTAATCCTGCCTGCTTGTCTTTATATCTCTATTTTAGCGGCGCTAATTTATAAGCCTGAATTATTAAGTGGACGCGCGTTTTACTTAATCTTTGCCATAGTGATTACGCTATCGGTTGAACTGGTTGGGGTTTATTTGGTATTTAGTAGCTTGATTTTACCAGCGCTAGCAGTAAACCATTACTACGGCCGTTATAAGCTATTTTGGGCTTATATTGTGGGTCTTGTGGGTTATGTTGCCGGTTTAGTGTTATCTGCAAGCTTAGACCTACCTAGTGGCGCTGCTATCGTATCCACTCTTGCGGTAAGTGCGGTGATCTTTAGGCTAATATTGAATCTAAATAGCAAAACAACTGTGGTTAATGGCGCAGTAAATACCCAAGATTCGACGCAGGTCTGACCTTACCAATATTGGAACTAAGCTAAAATCTCCCAAAAATTCAACGCGATTAAAGTTCAGTTAAGTCATTTGCACTAAAGTTGCGTTGTTTTCCTCTGGTTTAGTCTGTATTCAGGCTACACGTGTAAACTATTGTTCATTGACATAAGTCGTATTTATATTGAGTCGCACTTACTTGGTGGCTATACTGGCGCCAATTAAATCGCGGGAGATTATTGTGCTGTTAATCCTTAGATGTTTGATCTTATCAGTTATGCTGATTTTAGCTTTTGTTATCGGTGGTTTAGCTTGTATTTTACGTCCTCGCCATCGAGATAACGTACATATGTTCGCCAAAGTGTTTTCTTGGGCGGCACCGGTTTTAGGTATTAAAGTGATTGTGCGTAACTCGGAAAAACAAAGCCAAAAGCCTTGTATTTTTCTAGCTAACCATCAAAACAACTTTGATATGTTTACCCACACAGCCGTTGTACCAAAAGGTACCGTGAGCTTAGGTAAAAAAAGCCTAGCGTGGATGCCTTTATTTGGGCAGATTTACTGGCTATCAGGCAACATTTTGATCGACCGTAAAAACCGTAGTAAAGCTTTCGATACTATGGCGGCAACTGCTCGTAAGATAAAAGAGAAATGTTTGTCGGTATGGATTTTTCCAGAAGGCACACGTTCACGTGGTAAAGGTTTACTGCCGTTTAAAGCGGGCGCATTCTATACTGCGATAGCTGCTGGTGTACCTATGGTGCCAGTATTGGCGTCTAATCAAGGCCATATTAAGCTAAACCGCTGGAATAACGGCGTGGTGATTATTGAAATGATGGATCCGATTGAAACAACGGGTATTGATAAAACTCAAGTGAAAGAGCTTTCAAAGCGTATTCACACCATGATGTCGGAAAAATTATCTCAGTTGAACCAAGAAGCTTCTGCATTAATGGCCAAAGCGGTATAATCGGTCGCGAAATTTTTGAGGAGTCATCAATGTCTATTGAACGTCAGTTAAAAGAACAGAAACAAGAAAATAAAGAAATCGTTGAGGCTATCCTTGCTGATGGTTCAATGCCAGATGTTGAGTATACGATTGAGCATCACTTCTCATCGACCAACTTTGATCGCTTAGAGAAAGCGGCTGTTGACGCATTTAAGCTAGGCTATGAAGTGAATGATGCAGAAGAAATGGAGCTTGAAGACGGCTCTGTGATCTACTGTTTTGATGCTGTTGCGACTCAGATGCTTGATACTGATCTGCTTGATGAAGCGTGTGAGAAAATGCTTACTATCGCGGCTAAACACAAGATTGATTATGACGGTTGGGGCACCTACTTTATCGACGAAAATGGCGAAGAAGTCAGAGACGAAGATGAATATGATGACGAAGAGCCGCTGCACTAATTCAATGATTAGTATTAACGCCTAGCGTGATTGATATAAATAAAAAATGCCCATCCTATGATGGGCATTTTTGTTGGGGTTACTCTTGGGTGATACTGCAGTTACGTCCGGCTTCTTTAGCTTGATAAAGCGCTTGGTCCGCTTGAGCCAGCCATATATCACAATCAGTCATGTCGGCTTTAATATCGCAAATACCTAGGCTTATAGTGACCTTAATAAGCTGCTCTTCATACATGATTTCAGATTGCTCTATCTTCTTACGTAAACGTTCGGCAAAAAACAGTGCATTGGCTGCTGGTGTATTCGCTAAAATAACACCAAACTCTTCACCGCCATATCGACCAGCGCAATCAGTTTCACGCAGTGACTTGTTGATGATATGCGACACATTTTGAATCACCCTATCACCAGCCTGATGGCCATAGGTGTCATTTATCGCTTTAAAGTGGTCAATATCAAGCATGACTAAGCTAGTTTCATTGCCATATCGAGCATAGCGATCAAACTCTCTTTGTAAGCAGATCTCCCAATAGCGGCGGTTATATAGCTGGGTTAGCCCATCAATTTGGCTTAAATACTCTAGGCGCTCATTTGCCGATTTAAGCTGCAGCTTATTGATCGCCACGTCAGTTACATCGTAGACAATCATACTGATATGAGTTATTTCACCGGTTAATGATGATAATGGTAGCAGCGTGACATTCTGGTACATGAAGTCGGCTCTACCTGTAATAGGACGGTAGTTTTTAAACTCAAAAATAAACGGTCTTTGTTCCCAGCTAATAAAAGCGCGGTTTTGAAGTAGATACACTGACTCCATTTTTTGCTTTAACCACTTAGCAGGCAGATACTCAAATTGCTCGAATAGATTCTTACCCTTGATCGAATTTGGACTCACTCCACTGTGGTTCTCCATAAAACCATTCCACAGTTGGATGTTGTAATCGCGATCGAGCACAACTAAGCCGACCTCTATGGTTTGCACCATATCGATAAGCCAGTGGAGTTCGTTCATTGCGCTGTTATCGAGCGCTTGTTGATCTGTTGCCATCCTAATGTCCATTTTAATCTAGCAAATAGCCGAGTTTGTAGTTGAGCGTTGGTAGAGAATCTTCGGTAAATAGCAGCAATAGATCACATTGAATATCGTGATCTTCAATGCTGTAATTGATTTCCATTGCTAAAGTGCGGCTCCATTTATCGGAGTTTTCGCTGATAAGCTGGTTGACACTGCAATGCCTGCCGAGTATCACAGGATGACTCTGGCTAAACTTCATATGCAGTTGTTCAGAGATGCCATTGAGAAACGCACCAATCAATACATTGGCGGTATCAATCATCACCTCAAGTTCTGTTTCTTCATCTTCTGGGTTTTCAAGGCGCATGAGCTTGGCCATGTCTTGAAAAGAAGAGTCATGGAACAGTAATAATGCTTCACCGGCAACACCTGCGCCGATAAAGCCTTGGCACAAGGCTGATACCGTGCCGTATTCCTCAGTGGCCTTCAAGGTCATGGTCAGTTCACTGACCTCAAGCACATTGACGTTAGGGATCGGTAGTTTTACGAATACATTAAGCAGTTTGGCTAGTAGATCGGCGGCGCGCCCCATGGCGACGTTAGCCACTTCTTGGCAGGCATCACGCAGATCGACTTGGATCATTGGCGGCTCATTATCTAAACCACCTAATGCTAATTCTAAAATGCCATACTCCTGCAGAATATGGCTAATGGCGTCGGCACTCACTGGTTTTTGGATAAAGTCGAGTGCACCTAAGCTTTTAACTCGCTCATGGGCTTTAATTTGGATGTCGCCTGACACCACAATAACCAGCGCTGGAAGATCTTCGCGTTGAATGGCTTCTAATACTTGATAACCATCCATGACTGGCATGTTTAAGTCGAGAAAAACCACCTCGCCTTTGCCTTCACGAATAGCCTCAATACCTTCTAATCCATTGGTCGCGTAAGTGATTTCCACATCCCAATCTTTAGGGAGTGTACGCGCCATCTGCTTTCTGGCTAATGCAGAGTCGTCACAAATTAATATAGGGAGCGCCATTGTTATTATTATTTCCTATTATCCATCTACTACTTTGCTTGTCGTTCTATTTAGTTGAGACTCTTACCTTAGAACGGCATGTCACTTTTTAAAGCCAATAGCGCGTCGACGTAATACTTTAATATGTAATACGTTTTTATGTCCTTGGCATCTTGCCTACGAAATGAAATCGCTCGGGGTAGCTTCCATAACACCGCCCTTATTGAGAAGAGGGTGCGCCACGGCCCGATTATCAAATATCAACCTATCAATAGAAAGGCTTATTTTGTGACAATAAAATGACGAACGTCATAATCCCCACACATGTTATAGGTATTAACCAAATAATCCAAATGTGTTAACTTGATGATCTGGACAGACCACTTAGCAAGGAAAGTTGAAAATATGGCTCATCAATTACTTAGTGTTAGCAAGCGCAATGGTATCGCTTATGTGGGTTTGAACCGCCCAGATAAATATAATGCATTGAATTTTAAGCTTTTCAAAGAAATAGACTCATGCATTAAAAGCTTAGCCAAAGATAAAACGCTAACAGCAGTAGTGCTATTTGGTGAAGGCGGCAATTTTAGCTCAGGCTTAGACGTAAAAAGTGTGATGAGCTCGCCATTCGATGCAGTTCGATTATTATTTAAGTGGTTACCAGGTAACGCAAATCTTGCTCAAAGAGTGTCGATAGGCTGGCGACGTTTACCTGTACCAGTTATCGCTGTAATGGAAGGTATTTGCTACGGCGGTGGCATGCAAATCGTTTTGGGGGCTGACATTCGAATCGCTGCACCAGATTGCAAAATGTCAATTATGGAGGCCAAATGGGGCTTAGTGCCTGATATGGCAGGTCTTGCTGGACTCAGAGAGTTAATGCCTAAAGATCAGGCTGTTATGCTTACAATGTCAGCAGACATCTTATCTGCAGAACAAGCTAAATCTTTTAATTTGATAACAGCAATTGAAGCTGAACCTATGGCCGCTGCAACGGCATTAGCGGCTAAATTATCTAACACTTCACCCGATGCCAATGCTGCAATTAAATCCAGTATTAACCGTAATTGGTCAGCTTCAATTAGGCAGTTACTCAGCCGTGAGTCATGGTATCAAGTACGTTTATTGCTAGGTAAAAATCGAGTGATTGCAGCAAAACGTCAAGGCAAAGACCCACAAAAATCTTACAGCAATCGGCAAGCTGGTTGGTAAAGTTACATGAAAGTTAAAAGTGTGATCTAGTTCACGAAAATTCATGTTTTATGTGTGTCGTCGCCATGCTTCTTTTAAACTCCCGCTCCATCTGATAGCAGAGTATTGATTCTGCTAATGTTTATCATAAATGCATTAACTTTAATCAATGGAGAGTTAAATACTCATGCGTGAACTTTTTGAACGTTTTCTGTGGAGCAGCCGCCTATCGGTAATGTTCGGCGTATTATCTTGTATCGTGGCAGCTTTTGTTGTGTTCGCTATGGGACTTAGAGACGTTGTGCACATGATTGAGTTGATTATGGGGTATGTATTCAGCGGCAGTCACGCGGTACGTAACGACCTCGTTATGGTTGTGGTAGAGATCTTAGATACCTTTTTACTTGGCGCGGTATTACTGATTTTTGCTTTTGGTTTGTATGAGTTATTTATTAATAATTTAAATGCAGCGAGCAAAAGTGAAGCTGGCGGCAAGATCCTTATTATCAGCAGCATAGACTCACTAAAGAGCAAGCTAGGTAAAGTGATCTTAATGATGCTTATCATTAAAGTGTTCTCTTTCTTTACTGAAATGAAGCCAGCATCTATGTTGGATCTACTTTACATGGGTATTACCGTAGTCTTAATTGCTGGCGCATTAAAGCTAAGTAAAGACTAACAGACCCGGCTTGAATAAGTGCTAGTTAAGCACTAAAAAGTACCAAGCAAATACTGATAAAGCCTATCCATTTGGATAGGCTTTATTGATCCGCTGAGCAAAACCTTCAATCAGCTTTAAGGTGTTATCCCAAGTTACCTTTAATGATAGATCCAGCGCTAATACTTGCTGGCTATAGCGAGTCGGTGCATTGGCTGGCGCCAAGGTTAATCGTTGGCTTTGAGTTGCAATTGAAGCAGCGCTGCCATCTTTTGATTGCAGATCTAATATTGGCATCGACAGTTTTGCGAGCGTTGTTGCAAGCTGCGCATTAATGCTATCAATATCGCTATATGGGTTTATCACCACTAAGATATCGGGCGCTGGCAAACCTTGTTTATCTAATAATTCAATCACCAGATTTGCGCTTTCACCAAAGGCGATAAGCATTCGCTTGCCGCTAAATTCTTTGCCTAAGCTATCTAACTGAGTCATTGAGCTTTGTAAAAATGTTTGCTGTTGTTGCTGAATATCGGCTAGTTGCTGCGCACTAAAATCTGGCGTTTCTTGGTCTGCTAATTGCGAATTATTTTGCTCACCAGCTTGATTAATATCATCGGCTCTAGTGGCGAAATAAGGTGGAGTTTCAAGACTCGGTGGCGTTAATGCTAATGTCGCCCAGCCTGAGTGATTGAGTTGCAGCCTAAGATAATTAGTCACACCTGCTGCGTCGGCGCGGGCAGAGAAGTCAGGTACGATTATCGCAAGGCCGTGCTGTTTTTTACCTAGCCAAGGCCTAAGCAGTGCAGGCACTTGCTTGCCATCAACTTGTAGCTGTTTGACTTCACTTGCTGGCAAGTAGCGATAGTCGGCTGTTGAAAGCATTTTTTGCTCAGCTGCAAATAGATGATGTGAGCTTAAAAGGCTGTAAGCAAAACAGCTAAAAACAACTAGCAGAGTTAGAAACGCAGAAAACTTCATCTTGGTAAACAACCTTTGTACCGACAACATAGATGATAAGCGCATCAGTATAGTATATTCGTGCCCATAAAAAAGCCCTGAATATTCAGGGCTTTCGATTCTATTGCATTACTTAAGCGTGGCTCACTAATACCAGTCTAATTGCGTCAAGCTGTAGCTTGCTGCTGTCTAGATAACGGTTTAACTCGCTCATCTGTTCGCTAAGGTGAGTTAGCTCTTCATCACGGATGTTAGGGTTTACTGCTTTAAGTGCTTTTAAGCGCTCAAGCTCACCTGATAACTGGCTGGTCATCTTCTCACGTGCACACTCTGTCAGTGTGTTTAGCTCTGCGTTTGCAAATGTTTCTGCTTTAGCGAATAGCGGGTGCAAAATTGCTTGCGATGCATTAACTAACTTACTGGCAATGTGACGGTTTACTGCGCTTAACTGCTTGTTAAAGCTTTCGTAAGTTACGTTGTCTGACAGGTTGTTACCGTTCTTGTCTAGCAACACGCGAATAGGTGTTGGTGGCAAGTAGCGGTATAGCTGGCTCGACTTAGGTGCAGAGGCATCAGCTAAGTAGATAAGCTCTAAGAACACAGTACCTGCAGGTAGTGCCTTATTCTTCAATACTGCAACGCTAGTTGTACCAGTTTCTGATGAGGTGATTAAGTCCAGACCCGTTTGCACTAATGGGTGCTCTTGGGTGATCAGCGCGATATCATCACGCGACAATGCCATTTCACGATCAAAAGTAACAGTAATACCGTCTTCTGGTAAGCCAGGGTATGTCGGGAACATCATGTGCTCGCTTGGGTGCAATACAATCGCGTTTTCGCCGCTATCTTCTTGCTCAACGCCAATAATGTCCCATAAACGAATAACCGAACCAATTAGCTGAGTATCTTCATCTTTTTCCGCTAGGCTTTGTACTAGCTTATTAGCACGCTCGCCGCCGTGAGAGTTGATCTCAAGCAGTTTGTCGCGGCCTTGTTCCATCGCGAGTTTAAGCTCTTGATAACGAGTCTTAGTGTTATCAAGTAGGCTAGCTAAGGTCTCTTGATCGTTATTCAACAAGGTTTCTAGCAACTCAGCAGAGAACTCGTTAAATAGAATATGACCACTTGGACAAGTGCATTCAAATGCATTTAGGCCTTGGTGATACCACTCAGTTAGTCTTTCTTGCGCCGTGTTGGCTAAGTAAGGTAAGTGGATCTCAACATCGTTCTTCTGACCGATACGATCTAGACGACCAATACGCTGCTCTAGTAGATCAGGGTTTAGCGGCAGATCGAACAGCACTAGATTGCTAGCAAACTGGAAGTTACGACCTTCAGAGCCGATCTCACTACAAATAAGCGCCTGTGCACCGCCGGTTTCTTGGGCGAAGTAAGCACCGGCTTTGTCGCGTTCAATAATCGACATGCCTTCGTGGAACACGGTAGCTTGAATACCTTCACGAGTGCGTAGCGCTTCTTCTAGACTTAAAGCGGTTTCAGCTTGGCTAGCAATAATTAGCACTTTCTTGCTGCGATTGTTCTTTAGGAAGTCAATCAACCAGTCTACACGTGGATCGAATTTCCACCATGCGGCACTGCCACTATCAAAATCTTGATAGATCTTTTCAGGGCTTAGCACTTGGCGAACTTTAGCATTAGTATCTAAATGCTTGTTCATCATTGAGCTAACGCGGTAAGCAGTGACATACTGCTCAGGCATTTTTTGCGGGTGAGTGTGCAAAATACGCTGCGGGAAGCCTTTTACTGATGCGCGGCTGTTACGGTAAAGCACGCGGCCGGTACCGTGACGATCCAGTAAGTCTTGTAATAAGCCATCGCGGGCTTGGAAGCGGCTATCAACATCGGCAGACTCATCTTGAATCAAGGCGATGTTAGCGCTGATATCTTTTTCTGCTAGTAGGCCAGTTAAGCTAGTAATTGCTTCAGCAGATAGTAACTCGCCAGAAGCTAGTGCATCGGCAGCTGTTGCTACGTCTTTATAGCTATCTTCTTCTTTTAAGAAAGCTTCATAGTCGTAGAAACGATCTGGATCTAGCAGACGTAGGCGCGCGAAGTGGCTCTGGTGGCCCAATTGATCTGGCGTTGCGGTTAGCAGTAGTACACCAGGGATCTCTTCACTTAACGCTTCAACAATTTGGTAAGCGCGGCTTGGCGCTTCTTCTGACCATTCTAAGTGATGTGCTTCATCGACAACCATTAGATCCCAATCTGCATCCAAGGCTTGTTCTAGGCGGCGTTTCTTACGCAATAGGTCAAGCGAACAGATCACTAGCTGCTCAGTGTAGAATGGGTTGTCGTGATCGGCATAAGCTTCAACACAGCGGTCTTCGTCGAATACCGAGAAGCGCAGGTTAAAGCGGCGCAGCATTTCAACTAACCACTGGTGGCGTAATGTGTCAGGCACGATAACCAAAATACGCTCAGCACGGCCTGTAAGCAGCTGCTGATGGATAATCAAACCTGCTTCAATGGTCTTACCTAAACCTACTTCATCGGCAAGTAATACACGCGGCGCAAAGCGTTGACCTACTTCATGGGCGATCCACTGTTGATGTGGGATCAATCCTACTCGTGGCCCTTGCAGTCCTAACAAGTCAGAAGTGGCTAGCTTGTTGCGTAGCAACTGGCATTGGTAACGCACATTAAATCTATCTAGACGATCGATTTGGCCGGCAAATAGTCGGTCTTGTGGCTTATTAAAACGAATGTTGTGATTAAGCAAAGTTTCACGCAGGCTAACTTGCTCACCGGTTTCGTTATGAGTGCCGTGGTAAATAATCAGTGAATCTTTTTCTTCAACTTCGGTAACGGTAAGGCTCCACTCTTCGTGGCTCTCAACGCTATCGCCTGGGTTGTAGATAACACGTGTTAGCGGGGCTTCGGTGCGAGAAAACAATCTATTTTCACCAGTGGCTGGGAAAAGCACGGTCACCATGCGACCTTCTACTCCAACAACGGTACCTAAACCTAATTCTGATTCGGTGTCACTGATCCAACGTTGACCTAAGGAAAACGGCATTTAAAACTCTCATATACTGGGTGAATCACAAGGGGCGCGTATGTTATACCAATCGCGAGCATATTGAAAATTGAACCCGCTAATATTCGCCTTAATCTGAAATAATAGTGTACTAAATAATCAGTTGCACAGAAGTATTTTTTTGTGTCATGCCACTGTCATACAGACTCGATATCAATGATTAACCTACTCGAGATTTGCAAAAATTTATCCAGAACATTGAAGCTGATGGTTATTGGTGGCAGTATGATAATTAGCGTTAACAAACCTGTAACTATTAAAGGAGCTGGACCTATCTTGTAATTGATACTAATGCACAATTGGAGGCGCCATGGAACAAGACGACAGAAAGTTGTTTGTACTGGATACCAACGTATTACTGCATGAACCTTTAGCGATTTATTCATTTAAGGAACATGACGTAGTCGTACCAATGACAGTTCTGGAAGAACTGGACCTGATTAAGGATAGAAAACGAGACGTCAGCCGTGATGCTCGAGTCGCGATTAGAGCATTAGAAGATATATTGGGCGGAACAACCACGCCTGAACAAATTGTCCAAGGGGTTCCACTGCCCATTCGTGAAGACCACGGAGATGTATCGGGCACACTGTCTATATTTCCAGACCATCAAATCGAATTCACCATTGGCAGCATGCCAGGTGATAACAACGATAACCGCATTATCAATACCGCGCTGCATTTACAGCAATTGCACCAACCTCGAAAAGTGGTATTAGTTACCAAAGACATCAATATGCGCTTAAAAGCGAAAGGCGCTGGCATTCAACATGTTGAAGACTACCGCACCGACCAGCTTATTGATGATATTCGTTTTTTAACCAAAGGATTTCATCGTTTTGATGGTGACTTTTGGGCACACACCGATGATGTCACCACCGAGAGTAATGGCCGCCACACAGTGCATAGCGTGCCGCTTGATAAACTCGGTGACGATATGTTTTACACCAATCAATACCTATTAGATGAAGGTCGTGATTTCTGCGGGCGTATTATTGAAAAAACGCCAACTGAGCTTAAATTTTTAGATTTAGGCCAAGAAAGATTGCTGAACCTTGAGGCTTGGGGGATCAGACCTAAGAATATTTATCAAGGTATGGCGATGCAAGCGCTGCTCGATCCTGACATTGATCTGGTCATCTTAACTGGCCCTGCAGGCTGCGGTAAAACCCTACTAGCAATGGCGGCTGCGCTTGAGTTAGTGGTTGAGCGCGGCAAATACGAGAAAGTTATCGTGACCCGTAATACGCCAGAGATCGCCGAGTCTATTGGTTTCCTTCCGGGCACCGAGGAGGAGAAAATGGCGCCTTGGTTGGCGGCGATTACCGATACCCTCGAAGTGCTACACAAAAACGATGTGAACCCAAGCGGCAGCATGAACTACATTATGGATAAAGCTAATATCCAGTTTAAATCGATTAACTTCATGCGCGGTCGTTCAATTCAAAATTCGGTAGTGCTGCTTGATGAGTGTCAGAATTTAACGGCATCACAGATTAAAACTATGATCACCCGTATGGGTGAGGGCACTAAGTTAATTTGTAGCGGTAACCTAGCGCAGATTGACTCCAATTATCTAACTGCAGTGACCTCTGGATTAACTTATATTGTCGAGCGTTTTAAAGACTTTGATGGTAGTGCAAACGTCTATCTAAATGGCGTTGTACGTTCACGTCTCGCTGAGTTTGCTGAAGAAAACCTATAGCCCATTCTGTTTTTTCTGAACCACAGACAAGGTCTCACATCCGTTGAGGCCTTTTTTAACTTTTAAGTTACATTTTTAAGCTATTATTGAAAGCTATCTTACTGATATTATTAACTCAGAACTCCTGAATTAGGATGACGCATTATGATTAATCTCGAAAGAGTATACCAAGGGTTGTAAATGAAACGGATTGAACCGGCTCTTCAGCTTAAGTCAACAATTCTAAAAAACTATAATAGAGCGGTTTTTTACACCTATATTGGCGTAATCATCATGGCTTGCTTAACTGCTTGGATGTCATTCGACAGGCAGAAAGCTCAGCTTATTCAGCAAACTGAAGAGCTGGTTGAGCGTCACGTATTACAAGTCGATTTATTACTCGAATCCAGTATTCGTGCGGTGCAGAGCCTACGTAATGTTGCGGTCGACCATTTACGCTTAGGCGAGCTGGTGCGTAAAGACCGTTTACCGCAATATGAAAAATTTAACGAAAGTGGTCAGTTTTTTACCCTCGAGCCGAGTTACGCCAAAAGTGGCGAGCCGTTTACCAATATGGGTCGCATTACTGGTGCGGGATCACTCAATGGCCGTAGTGATAAGTTCTATCAAGAACTTGAGATGCTGTTTGAGCTGTCGTTATCTTTTCCTGTGGCTAATGAAGCTGCGCCGAAAGCATCATCTATCTACTATATTTCGAAGCGCCGCATCATGTCGTATTTTCCGTGGCCATCTGATGAGCAGCGCTTTCGCGATGAACTGCTTAATAAGAAACAGTTTCAGTTAGTCACACCCTCGAATAACCCACAGCGCAGTGTCGCTTGGAGTCCTGCTTATGTAGAAGCAACAGGTAAAGGCTTGTTGACTACACTAGGTGTGCCTATCTATTTAGAAAATGAGTTTATTGGCTCTATCAATCTAGACATGACCTTGGCATCACTGCGTAAGCAAATCCGTTTATATTTTAAAATGCCGGGCACGGTAATTTTATTGGATCAAAATAACAATATTTTGACCCACAGCGATATCGATACCTCAGACGTTAATCGGGTTTACCACATTAGTCAGAAGATCCCATCTGAGCTGCATTCGATTCCTGAGTCTGAATTATTCGACGCCCATGAAGGCATTATTCGTAACGGTTATTACATTCACTCAGTGGCGCTGCATAACGCGCCTTGGCGTTTGTTGTATCTACAAGATGTTGATGAGTTATTTAAAGACTCGTGGGAAAAACTAGAGCTGACATTTTTGCTGGTGGTATTGGCGCTGTCGCTTTTGGTGACCATTGTGCATTGGCAAACTCGTCGCTCGTTTGTAAATCCAGCATCGCGGCTGCTGACTCACCTTGAAGAGTGTTCGGCTGAGCCAATTAAGCCGCCGGAGAAAATCACCGTTGGCTGGGCACCATGGTTCCAGTTAGTTAGTCGGATTTTTGAAGAGAACCAACAATACACTCGTCACCTTGCAGAGCAAAACCGCCGTCTGGATAAGTTAGTCGCGCAAAGAACCGAGCGCTTGAAAGAGACGACAGAGCGTCGTGAGCAAGAGTATGCCTTGCTGCGTTCGCTATTGGACTCGATCCCAGAAGCGATTGTGTTTAAAGATAAAGATGGCCGCTATTTGGGTTGTAACAAATCTGCAGAGCGCATGCTTGGTTATAGTGAAGGCGAGATGATAGGCCAATATTCAGATGCGCTAACACCAGACGAGCAAGCTACGCGGATCCGTGCTGAAGACGAACGTGTACTTAACGATAGGGTACCGTTGCGTTATCAAGAAAAGGTCGAGATCGCAGATAAACCAGTGTTACTCGATGTATTGAAAATACCTTTCTATAACAGTCGCCATGAGTTGCTGGGTTTGATCGCGGTTTGGCGTGACGTTACCCGCGAGTACGAGTCTGCTGAGCAGCTGCGCTTATCGGAAGAGCGTTATCACTTAGCGATGGACGCGGTAGAAGATGGCTTGTGGGATTGGTATTTAGATTCAGAGCAGATCATCTGTAATCCAGCTTACTACTCAATGCTTGGCTATAAGATCAATGAGTTCCCGGCACTCGTATCGACAATTGATGAGTTAGTGCACCCGGACGATCTTATTCGCGTACAAGAATATCGTGAGCAATATCTAAGCGATCCTGTCGGCGCTTATGACATTGAATTCAGAATGTTAGGTAAGAGCGGCGAGTATCACTGGCTACTGTCTCGTGGACGAATGGTTGAGTTTACGGCCAACGGTACACCTAAGCGTATGGTCGGTACCCATAAAGATATTACTCGCCACAAGCGCAATGAAGTTGCCATGCTAGAAGCTAAGCAAGATGCTGAAATGGCAAACTTATATAAGAGTGAATTCTTGGCCAACATGAGCCATGAGATCCGCACTCCAATGAATGCGATCATTGGTATGTTACAGCTGGCTCAGCGCACCTCGTTAACCGCGCAGCAAAAGGATTACCTTGAAAAGGCTGGCTTCTCGGCGCATTCACTGCTGCGGATCATTAACGATATTTTGGATTTCTCTAAGATTGAGGCCGGTAAGCTCGAGCTTGAGCGGGTTGCATTCCCACTGGATAAGGTACTTGAACACGCATTGGATCTGAATGCCCTTAAAGCGCAGGAAAAAGGCGTTGAGTTACTGCTTTATGCACCAGTTACTGCAGGACTGATCTTAGAAGGTGATCCGCTGCGTTTAGGCCAAGTGCTAATCAACTTACTATCAAACGCGGTTAAGTTTACTCAATCCGGTGAAATTGAGCTTGGTTGTGAAGATGTTGGTGAGCGCGATCACCGCATCACTCTTAAATTCTGGATCCGCGATACCGGGATCGGGATCAGCAAAGAGCAGCAAGCAACCTTGTTTGACGCATTTGCTCAAGCCGATGGTTCAACCACCCGTAAATATGGTGGTACTGGTCTTGGCCTATCTATCAGTAAGCACTTAGTGTCTATGATGGGCGGCATTATGCAGGTTGAAAGTGAAATGGGCGCCGGTAGTACCTTCAGCTTTACTATTAGTTTTGAGATCGCCGAAGAGGCTGAAGTCTTACCGTTAGTGGTACCTGAAACGCTCGGTAATCTAAAGACCTTAGTGATTGATGATAATCCAACAGCATTACAGATCTACTCTAATGTGATGCGTGATTTCCACTTCCATGTTGATACAGCGGCAAGTGGCCCAGAGGGCTTGTATAAGCTTGAAAATAACCCAGTCGATCTACTATTGCTCGACTGGATGATGCCTGAAATGGACGGTATCGAGGTGATCAAAAAGATCGACGCTATGGTCGCCGATGGCCGCTTAGAAAAGCGTCCGGTTATTATGATGATGACGGCCTATTCGGCTGAGCCGATGCAAAAAGATGTTGCTGACGCTAACGTATACGCCTTGCTGCAAAAGCCATTTAAAGCGTCATCGTTATTTGATGAAATCATTTCAGCCTTTGCCGATGAGCCGCGTCTTAACCCAACGCCAGAGGTGAATGAAGAGGTTGCCGATCAAGATGCTGGTTATGTTTTACTAGTTGAAGATAACTTCATTAACCAACAAGTTGCCACTGAGCTACTTAAGAGTGCTGGCTATGTGGTCGATGTGGCTGAAAATGGTCAAATTGCCTTAGATATGATTGATAAAGCTAACTATGACGCGGTATTGATGGATATTCAGATGCCAGTGATGGACGGCTTAACAGCGACGAAAGAGCTACGTAAGCGCTACTCGAGCGAAGATCTACCAGTGATTGCAATGACGGCGCACGCTATGTCTGGTGACCGAGAAAAGAGCTTAGCGGCTGGTATGAATGCCCATATTACTAAGCCAATTGTACTAACTGAGCTATTTGAAACCTTAAGTCACTGGATTGGAGAGTGTGGCAGAAAATCCAAACCATAAGCTGACTAAGTGATAGTTATTCAAATAGATCAAGATAGGCTTGCTAAGCGGCAAGCCTATTTATTAAGCTAAATGGCTAAAGCTCCTACTTAAAATAAAGACTACCGACACCTAGTGAATACGGTAGCGACCAACAAAGATCAAGGAGATCGAATGAGACCCTACAAGCTCGCGCTGGCGATAGCTCTCGCTGTTGCACCGGTAACCTGTACAGTGGCTGCCACAAATACCGCAACATTGATTAAAAAGAGTCAGGCCGCAACTGGCTTTGTTAATCTATTTTATGAGCAAGCCTCTGGCGATCTCTATCTTGAAGCCAATAAACTCAATGAGCCATTTTTACTGTTAACCAGCTTACCTCATGGAGTGGGATCAAATGATATTGGCCTAGATCGTGGCCAGCTTGGTCGTACCCGTATGGTGCAGTTTGAGCGCCACGGGCCATATTTGATCTTAAAGCAGCTTAATACCGATTATCGCGCGAGTACCGACAACGCCGCTGAACAGCGCGCAGTTAAAGAAGCCTTTGCTGAATCAGTATTGTGGCGTGGCAAACTCGTTACCGGTAAGCGTAACTTAGTGGCAATTAACGATCTTGTGATTAACGATCTGCATGGGATCAGCGACTCGCTTGAGCGCTCTAAGCAAGGCAGTTATCACTTAGATGCTAGCAAGTCACTTATTTTGCCTGAAGGGGTAAAATCATTTGAGCGTAATAGCGATATTGATGTGCTGCTTACCTTCGATTCGGCTAAAAAAGGTAACTATGTTGCCCAAGTGACTCCTGACGCCAAACACCTGTCAGTGCGCATGCGTTACTCTTTCATTGCCTTACCTGAAGAGGGTTATCAAGCGCGAGCCTATCATCCATTGAGTGGTTACTTATCTGATGAATACCTTGATTACGGTACCCGCGTTGATGAAGATATTCGCCAACGTTTTTTACTGCGCCACCGTTTAGAAAAAGTAACCCCAGGTAGCGCGCCAAGCCAAGTAGTTAAACCTATTACTTACTATCTTGATCCGGGCGTGCCTGAGCCGATCCGCTCAGCATTACTAGATGGCGCACGCTGGTGGGAAGATGCCTTTACCGAGGCCGGATTTATCAACGGCTTTAAGGTTGAACTACTGCCAGAAGATGCCGATCCACAAGATGTGCGTTACAACGTGATCCAGTGGGTACATCGTGCAACACGCGGTTGGTCTTATGGCGCAGCGGTTACCGATCCGCGCACTGGCGAGATCATTAAAGGCCATGTGACGTTGGGGAGTCAGCGAGTGCGCCAAGATCATTTGATCGCCCGAGGTTTAACCGCAGGTTGGCAAGATCGTGAGGCAGCCGATGAAGCATCAATGCAACTGGCATTAGCGCGGATTCGTCAGCTATCGGCACACGAAGTTGGCCATACCTTAGGCTTAGATCATAACTTTGCCGCATCGAGTAATAACAATGCCTCGGTGATGGATTATCCACACCCTAAAGTCACTCTTAATGGCGATCAAATCGATATTAGCCAGCCTTATGATGAAGGAATAGGAGTTTGGGATAAATACACTGTAGCCTATGGTTACAGTGAATATGCCGATCCGCAAGCAGAGGCGACAGGCTTAGCTAGCTTACGTGACGATGTAGCAAAACAAGGTCTGCGTTATATTGGCGAGGCTGACTCTAGATCGGCAGCCGCCAGTAATGCTTACGCCAGCCTTTGGGATAACGGTAACGATCCGGTTGCAGAGCTGAATCGACTCGGTGAAGTACGCGCGAAAGCGATCGCAGATTTTTCTGTAGCAGCATTGCTTGCTGAGCAGCCACAAGGTGAGTTACAAGATGCGTTTGTGCCAATCTATTTGCTCACGCGTTTTCAGATTGCCGCTGCGGCTAAAATGATAGGTGGTAGCACCTATAGCTACAGCGATAGCGTTGACGGTAAGACTTGGCACTATGTTGCGCCAGCGATTCAGCAACAAGCGCTAGAGTCGTTACTGTTGACCCTGTCACCTGAGCAGTTAACTGTATCTGAAAGCCTGCAAGAGATCTTAGTGCCAAAGGCGGGTAACTATTATAAAACCCGTGAAAGTTTTGATTCAGCACTCGGTGTGATTATCGATCCTTTAGGAATGGCAGAGGCATTAAGTAGACTTACGCTAACACAAATTTATGCACCTGCGCGGATCAACCGAGTCAACCAAGCTTATCTTGGCGACAAAGAGCAGCTTTCAATCGCTAAGCTTACCGATAAGGTATTTGCAGCCACAGTATTTAGCGATATCCCGACAGGGCCAGAGCTTGGCGTGTGGATGCGGGTAAACGCGGTTATGGTTGATAGCCTGTTAGCAAGCTACCATGACGATAACACTCGACCAGAAGTGAAAGCTCAATTAGCAGAACGCTTGACCTATCTGACTAAGCAGCTAAAACGCAAAGTGAAGCGAGTTAGTGCCTATGAAGCTGCCCATTACGCTTGGCTATTGCAAGGAGTACAAAAAGGCTTAACGGATAATGAGTTTAAATTGATTGTTAAACCGTTAGCTATCCCACCGGGCTCGCCAATCTAATCTTGTAAAAACTTAGCTAAACATTGGCTAATGTTAGCTAAGATTTCATACTGAAAAAGCGCGAATTATCGCGCTTTTTTATGGCTGATTGAGTGACTGATTTTGCGATTGCTATAAGTAGAGTCCACATCAATACCTAGCAGAGCTGTTGGCTTAAAAATAGCTATTAACCATAATTATAATATGGTTATTTAAGCACTGTTCTGATTTTAGGTGTCATCATTTCGTTACAGCAGTGTATTTTTGTAACTCTATTAGGCGAGTTCAAAGAATTACAAAAATCACAACACTTCATATGCTTATGCATAAATACCCCCTATAAATGCAGCCAGTCTCAATAGGGCTCTGTATCTTGTTTGTATCAAAATGCAAAACTTGGTTCATTTTTGTTCTCTAAAATGAACAAATAACATAGACTTGTTGTTAAGCGAATGTAGGCAAATAAGATTGGAGTTGTAAATGAAAAAGTTAACCAGCGTAGCCTTAACACTAGCGATTGGCTGTATTTCTACCTCAGCAATGGCAGAACGACCAGATTTTTCAAAAACCGCAGCTGCACGTGCTGACTACGATTTTTCAAAAAATATCACTGTAGCTAAGCAATCTAATGATATTCAACGAGGGTCGACCCGTCATGACTTCTCAAAGCCTCTAGCGGCAACCAGTGAATATGATTTTTCGAAAAACCCTCAGGCTAAAGTGCGCAGCTACACTAAGCCGACTACCCAACATGATTTCTCTAAAACAGACGCGTTTATTCGCGATGTGTGTATCTAGCAAATCTGCTAAATCGCAACTGAGAAGCAAAAGGGCTACTGACGAGTAGCCCTTTTTTATGGCTTGATTTAAGAGCTTAGGAAGATACTAATTGGTGTTACTTGTTGTTGGTTCGGCTTCATCGGCTCGCTTACCTAAGCGAAAAGCATCAATAGCCGCTATTAGCCAACTAATAATAAAACCAGCAGTTGCGAGATTGACGTACAGGGCTTCATTTCCTACAGGTGCTTGAGTAACCGCACTGTAGATAGCATTGAGTTCAAGCGGGATCTCGCCATTAAGGATCTGCTCAGAAATGACTTGTGCACGCTGATAGGCATGCCAAAATAAAAAAGACAGTGAAGCTAACGAACTCAATAGAAACACATTCCCTAGTAACGGCTTTTTAAGGTAGAAATGGCCACTACCTGGGCAGACAAAGGCTGAAAGTAAAACGGCTTTGATGGATGTTTTCATAAGGCATTTCTATTGAAAGTAAATGGGATGATCATTCAAGATCGATACGGCGAATAGCTTGGCTGAGAAAGTCACTTTTAGCTTGTAACCGAGCTTTGAACTCATCATCACTTTTGTAGGCTGCTAATTGGCTATTTACGCCCTGTAGCTCTTGCACTAACCAGCCGCGGATCATTACGTAATAGCGAGAGTCAGTACCATAATGTCTAATCAATTCTAGCGAATTTTTAGAGGGTTGCTTTATGGCGTTATCAAGCGCTTTCACCATCACGCCAATAGTATATTCTTCAGATTGCTCAGGTGTATTAGCTTGAACAGGCATGGTCAGTATTGCGCTCAATAGCACTATACTTAATAGCTTTGTTCTCAATAGCAGGGCGCTAGTGGCTAGTTTATTGCGGTAGTTAAATTTCATTTACGCCGCCAATCTAAAAATTGATTAGCCTAGATTAACAGTCATGTTGGTGAAATGCTGTTAAATTTTGTTTATCTAATATCTGTAAACAACGATTCGATCTGCAAGTAGAACCTAGAAATGAAAAACCCTGATTAAGCAACTTAATCAGGGGCGCCGGGAAGCAAATTTTCGGGGTTGACGATTACTTGAGTGTTGACCTCCTTATTGAGAACTCATACTCAGTGTCCTTATCTGGCTTACAGATTGAGATCCGCTTACGCGGTCTGTTTGCGTGGATAAGGAATTCTGAATGCTAAGGTGTAGGTCACCGGCAAAACGATTAATGTCAGTACTGACGCAAAACCAAGGCCGAAGATAATCGTGATAGCCATCGAGCCAAAGAAGGCATCAGATAGCAGTGGGATCATCCCCAGCATAGTGGTAATAGCAGCCATCAATACCGGACGCACGCGGCTTACAGCTGAGTCGACAACAGCTTGATAAGCTTGTTTGCCTTGAGATAACTCAAGGTTAATTTGATCAACCAATACAATGCCATTCTTAATGATCATGCCGGTTAAACTCAGTAAGCCCAGCAGAGCCATAAAGCTAAATGGCGCATCAAATAGTAATAGGCCTGACACCACACCAATTAAAGATAGTGGCACTGTAAACCAAATCACCAGTGGCTGTCTGACAGAGTTAAACAGCAGTACCGTGATTAAAAACATCGCCAAATAACCTAGCGGGATCGAGCTAAATACCGACTCCTGCGCTTCAAGTGAGGTTTCATATTCACCGCCCCATTCAAGCTCATAACCTGCAGGCAATGAGATCGCTTCAATATCGGCTTTGATCTTTCTAAATACCGAGTCGGCAGTTTCATCTGTGCCGTTAATCGGGTCGGCTAGAACTGAAATCACTCGCTTACGATCGCGGCGCATTATCAGCGGATCTTCCCATTCAGTGGTAAAGTCAGATACCACCTGAGTGACAGGTACAAAAGTGTTGTTTTCACTGCTCCAAATTTGCAGCTTCCAAATACTTTGCGCGTCCAGACGCTCTTCTGCTGGGGCGCGAGCAATAATAGGCAATAGGTGGCTGTTTTCACGGTAGGTACCCACTTGTTGGCCACTAAAGTTAGTTAATAGCGCATTATCAAGATCTTGCTTACTAATGCCGGTTTCACGGGCCTGTGCTAGTGCTAACTGTGGACGCACTAAAGTCACTTGGTTACGCCAGTTATGGCGCACGCCTACGGCAGTTGGTTCAGCCTTTAATACAGCTTCAGCTTGAGCGGCTAGTTGGCGCAATACCTGTGGATCTTCACCATAAAAACGCGCTTCAATTTTAGCCGCAGGGCTAGGGCCATTTTCCATATACTTAAAGCGATATTGCGCTTCTGGGTATTTCAGGCTCAGCTCACGCTCAAGTACTCGCATATACTGGTTAAGGGTCTTAAGATCTGTCATTTCCAGTAACAGCTGACCATAAGCCTTGTAACCTTTCTCTGGCACGTAAGACAGTACAAAGCGCTGCGCACCTTGGCCAACAACCGTAGTTAAGTTAACTAAACCAATATCTTCGGCTTGTTGCTGCGCCATTAAATCGGTTTCAATACGGCTTAATAAGCGTTCGGTCGCTTTAATATCTGAGCCTTCTGGCATCCACACATCAACAAAAAACATCGGCGTGTTTGACGCTGGAAAGAACACGTTTTTCACATGAGCAAAACCAAATACAGATGAGATCAATGCCGAAATAACCAATAGCAAAGTCACCACTCTAAAGCGCATCGCTAGGTTTAAGGTTTGGCGGTATAAACCAAATAACCAACCTTTGTACGGATCATCATTTTCCTCTTCACTAACCGCGCCGTCTTTAAACATTAAGTTGCAGAAAAACGGTGTTAGGGTCATCGCGGTGATCCAACTGATAAACAGTGAAATCAACAAGACTTGGAATAATGATGCACAGAACTCACCGGTAGAGTTGTCAGACAAACCAATCGGCGCAAACGCAATAATCGCAATAATGGTGGCACCAAGTAGCGGCCACTGAGTTTGTGAAATCACTTGCTTAGCGGTTTCTAGTCGAGTTTGACCACGCTTAATGCCAATCAATATGCCTTCGGTAACCACAATCGCGTTATCAACTAGCATACCGAGGGCGATAATCAGTGCTCCCAGCGAGATGATCTGCAGCTCAATATTGAGCACATTCATCACCACAAAGGTACCTAAAATAGTCAGCAGCAGTACTAAGCCCATTAATAGGCCAGAACGAACACCCATAAAGATAAGTAGTACGCCAATAACGATCGCAATTGACTCGGCCAAGTTAACGAGAAAGCCATTGACCGTCTGGTCCACCATCTTGCTTTGGTCATAGACCGTATCGAGTGACATGCCAATTGGTAGCTCGCTATTAAGCTCCGCCATACGTGCGTTTACCGCTTCACCCACTTTAACTACGTTAACGCCGCTAGAAAATGCGATACCAATTGATAGCGCTTGTTTGCCGTCGGCATGGTAAATACTTTCAGGTGACTCTTCGGTGTCTTTGTAGATCTTAGCTATATCGCCCAAATAGATAAGCTTGGCACTGCCTGGTGGGCTAATGACTAAGCGCTCCATTTGGCTAACGTTATTAAACTCGCCAGTAGGGTGAATACGAATGCGGTTATCACCAACTAACATGCTGCCAGCGTTAGAGACTACGTTTTGGCTGTTAATCAGGCCGTAGATGTAGTTTTGATCTAAGCCTAATGCATTAAGCTTTTGCTGCGAGATCTCAACCACCACTTGCTCGTTAACAATACCGGCAATAGTCACTTTCTTAATGCCGTCTACGAGTACTAATTCGCGACGTAAGAAATCGGCGTAGTTTTGCAGTTCACGGTCGCTATAACCTTCACCGCTAACGTTGAGCAAAATCCCGTAAACATCGCCAAAATCATCAATGACTTTAGGTGCCATCACCCCAGGTGGTAGCTCAACGGCTTTATCGTTGATTTTACGGCGCACTTCATCCCACACCTGTGGCAATTCTTCAGCGCCATAGTTGTCTTTGATTTCGATTTCAATCTGCGACAGGCCAGCACTGTTAACTGAGGTAATATGCTTAATACCATCAAGTTGCTGCAGTGCATCTTCTAGCGGCAAGGTAACTTCTTCTTCAACCTGCTCTGGTGACGCGCCCGGATAAGCGGTGACGACCATAGCTTGTTTGATAGTAAATTCAGGAAACTCTAGCTGACCTAAGCTAAAGAATGAGATGGTGCCACCAACTAGCAGTAGCAGGGCAAACATCCAGCTAATGACTTTGTGGGTAATCGAGTATTCAGCAAAATTCATTGGTCAATCTCTTGTATAGCAAGGCCAAAGCGCGCACGCGCTTTGACACAATAAAGGCGATAAAACAGGGGATATAGTAGAGCTAGGGCGTCAGCTTATACGCCGCGCTGCCAGCGCAGCGGCTTAACTTGTAGGTCTTCTGATAGATACTGCACACCAGCCACAACCACTTGATCACCAACATTGATACCGTTAACAATTTCAATGCCATCTGTGGTCACTTTACCTAAGGTCACTTGGTGTTGATTAACCTTGCCAAGCTCTGGGTTATACGCCCACACAACATGTTGACCGTCGCTATCACGCTTAGTAATGGCACTTGCTGGCAATACTGCTGTAATGCTACGTAGTTGGCTTTGTGCTACATCCATAGTGAGCTCAGCGCTCATGCCCGGTAATACCGTCATATTGTTTGGACGTGGTAGAGTAAATACCACTTCATAGCTTTGAGTACCCGGGGTTACTTGGGTCGCATGTTCTTTCAGCTTAGCGCTGTAAGCTACGCTTGGGTTATTAGCAAAGTGCACCACAGGCTGAGTATTCGCATGTGGATTAAACTGGGTCACGTTACCAGCCAATGATTCAGGCACTTGGATCACCACATCAATGTTGCTGTCTTTTTGCAGCACCAATACAGACTGGTTTGCTTGGATCATTTGGTAATTATCAATGGCGATTTTAGCCACTGTGCCATCGTAAGGTGCCGTTAGCTCGGTGTAGCTTAGCTGGTCTTGCGCGCTGGCAAGATTGGCTTTAGCTGACTTTAATTGTGCGCTAGCAAGATCATAGTCAGATTGCGAAATAAGCTCGCGGCGTAACAGCTCACCCTTACGTTTAAAGTCTGCTTTGGCTAATTCAAAGTCCGCCTCACGGTTTAGCAAAGTATTGCGGGCATCACGGCTATCTAGACGCGCTAATACTGAGCCTTTTTTAACGTGCTGACCTTCAACCAAGTTAAATTCAACTAAGTGACCAGATAGTCTAAACGACAATTCGGCTTGCTTAGTGGCAGCCACTTTTGCAGGGAAAGTACGTAATGAACCGGCATTAACATCAGTGACTTCAAATAGTTTTACTGGTCGAATGCTGGCTGGTACGACTTCAGTCGATTCTGCACTGCAACCAGAGATGATGGCAGTCAAAATGAGTAGTGAGAGAGAAGTCGTTAGCTTATTCATAACGGGATTTCCATTTGTTAAGGCAAGATATAAATTAAGGTTGGCTAAGATAACAGGGCTTACCGTTGAGTAAAATGGAATTATGTGGAATCATGAGTTCCGAAAAGTGAAACTACTATTGCTTGATTTGACACAATATGTGTGAGCAAACTATTAATGGATAACTGTCGTTTGTCGTGTTAGGCCAGCCAAAAAAGTCTATTTGAATTGAGATGTTGTAATGAAAACCGAAGATATTGCTTTGTTCCACCGAATTGTTGAAACCGGCAGTTTAGTGGAGGCGGCAGATATATTAAACCTGCCGAAATCGACCTTAAGCCGCCGCTTACAAGCGCTTGAAGACGAGCTTAATGTAAAGCTATTTCACCGCCAAAGCCGAGCGATGACATTAACAGCTTCAGGTAGCCATTTCTACGATAAAACCACCGGCATGTTGGCTACCCTTGAGCAGACCTTATCTGAGTTAACAGGGCAAGATGCAGAAGTATCGGGTCACTTGCGGATTTTAATCTTCCCGATCCCAGAACTGATGCATATTACCCATGCTATTTTTGAGTTTATGGATCTCAACCCTGAGCTAACGGTAGAGATTATTGTCAGCACAGAGCCACAAGATATGATCCGTAACAATATCGACATCGCTTTTATGCTTGAGGATGCATTTAACGAAAACGAAATGGTGGCGCGGCATATTATCAGTGAAACCGTACACTTTTTTGCTAGCCCTGAGTATTTAGAAAAAGCGGGTAAACCTATTACTCCAGACGCGCTGCCAGAACATAATTCAATTCTGTTTCGTTACCCCAATGGCCGCATTTTTAACGATGTGCCTTTTGGTAAAGATCGCACTTTACAGGTTAAAGGTAACCTGTGTGTTAATAGCCTCGCGACTTGCTTAGAAGCCACTTTAATGGGGCGGGGGATCTCTATGATGCCGCTACCCTTTGCCAAAGAGCATATTGATACAGGCGAGCTAGTCATGTTGTTTGAAGATGTCGAACCCTATGAAGGAAAATGCTTTTTAGTTTATCCCTCAAGGCGCTTTATTAGCTTGGCAAGTCAACGCTTTATCGACTTTATGATGCAGGCAATGGAAGAGTGTATGCAAAATGGTAGCGGCCGCTGCGATCGTGAGATCAGACTCAGAGGCGCGATCAAGTCAATGATCTAAATGTTAGATCAAACAGGCCGCTAGGTTAAACGGGTTAGTCGGCAGTAACGATTAGCCCAAGTGGCGCCAATAACTGCTCTTGTTGCCATTGATTGATCATCACACCTTTTAGATCCACAACCCGTGGATCTAAACCATCTAACTCGATACGGGTGATATTCGCGCCTTGTAACTCAAAACTCCCCCACTGCTCAGGGGAAAACTCACCGCCGCTTAAGTCACTGCCTTTCATTGAACTGCCGGTTAAATTCGCGCCGCGCCAACGATTATCAAATAGCTCACACTCTTCAAGTAACAGGTCGCCTAAATCGGCATAAGCCAAGTTGCAGCCTGTGATATACGCCGAGCAAAAATAGCTTTTTGCGGTAATGTAATTGGCAAAGGTTGCTCGGCTAAAATCACTGCCTTGCAGGTTAGTTTCGCGCAGCTCAAGGCTGTAGCAGCGAGCACCTTTAAACAGTGCCATGCTAAGGTTGCAACGCTTAAAGCTGGCGCTGGTGAGCGTGGCGTAACTAAAGTCACAACCAGCATCGTCTCCAGGGGCAATAAACTTACAGTTAATAAATTCGGCGTCAGTTAAGTCACTATGGTTAAAGCGACATTGATAAAAGCTGCAGTTTTCAAAGCGGGCGTCTTGCAAGTCTTGATCGCTAAAGTCTTCATGATTAAAGATCTGGTCAATGGCGTGCATTAGCGCTCCTTAGCTGCATTTAAGCGAAAAGATTAAGCCTGTTGGCTCACCACGATAGTGGTTTTATCAGGCTCTGAGATCCGTGTGGCAAGAATATAACAAGCAATGCCCATAATCGCATTGGTAATAGGCAGCGCAAGCAGTAAGCCTTTGACACCGCCCAAATAGGAGCCCAGCGCTGCCAGTGGCAACATGATTAAAAACAGTCGACACACATTTAAGATAAGTGAGCTCATCGGACGGTGATAAGCATTCAGTGAGGTGGCGACTAAAATCACAATCCCCAGCGGACCATAAGCGGCTGGCAAGACCAAAATATAGAAGGTTAGCCATTCAATCACTTGTGGATCGCTACTGAATAATTCAGCTAACGGCTGCGCTAAAAATAGCAGCGGCAAGTACAACAAGGTTTGAAACACCAGCACAAATCTTAGCGATAGCATCAGTGCGCTGCGGGCGCGTTTAGTTTGGCCGGCACCGAGGTTTTGTGCCACAAATGGCACTAAACTTGATGACAACGCCATCACCACAATCAACATAACCGATTCTAGTCGCGTACCGGCACCAAAGGCTGCCACAGCGCTGTGGTCGATGCGCGCTAACATTGCCATAATAATCGCATTAGCGAGCGGGTTGAGCAGGTTCATCACCGCCGCAGGCTGCGCAATATGAGCCAGCTGTTTCCAGTTACATTTGAGTCGCTCAATATTCGGCGCCACAAAGCTGACCAAATGACGTTTAAAAATCAATAAATGGCTTGAAAGTGATAGCGCAACGACCCAAGAAACCACAGTTGCAATAGCGGCGCCTTCAATTTCTAAACGTGGAAATGGCCCAATACCAAAAATAAGCAGCGGGTCGAGAATAAGGTTAATTAGTGCAGCTAGCATCATGATTTTAGCCGGAGATTTAGTATCCCCCGTGGCACGCAAGCCTTGGTTACCAACCATGAGTAGCACCAACAAGGGCGCGCCCAAATACCAGATCAGCATATAGTCATGAATAAGCGGTAAGCTAGTTTGGTTAGCGCCAAGCAAACTAAATAGCGGGTCAATAAACAGGCTGCCAAGCACGCCAATAAAGGCGATCAGCAAAAAGGTTAGCATTAAGGCATCGTGTAAAAACACTTTCGCTTTATCGGCCTCGCCCGCACCAATTAGGCGGCCAAGATTGGTCGACACCCCAGCGCCAATACCAATTGCAATGCTTGAAATAATCAGGGTAACCGGAAAGGTAAAACTAATCGCAGCCAGGGACTCTGTACCTAACTGACTGATAAAAAACGTGTCAACGAGACTGAACCCAAGAATGGTTAAAATACCAATCAGGTTTGGAAGACTCATATTTAGCAGTACACGACCGATTGGCTGAGTGAGCAGCCCGTGTCTGTCTCGCATAAGGAAGTATTGCCTCGTCTTTACTCGGAGGGCGATTCTATCAGGATTGCCATTATTTTTACCCGCGTGAGTTAAAAAAAATGGATTTATTTTGTAAATAGGGCTTGGAAGTGTCTACATTCACCCCCATGTATCGAACATCAAGCGGCAGTTTTGGCTTCACTAAAGTGAAATCCAGCAAAGTCGTTACTATCTTTAAAAGCCTGCAGATAAGTTTAGGCATAAATACAATTGGAGCATCCATCGATGAATATTCGTCCATTACATGATCGTGTCATTGTTAAGCGTTCAGAAGTTGAATCAAAGTCTGCTGGTGGCATCGTGCTAACAGGTAGTGCTGCTGAGCAGTCAAGCCGCGGTGAAGTTCTTGCTGTAGGCAACGGACGTATTCTTGAAAACGGTACTGTACAGCCACTAGACGTTAAAGTTGGCGACATCGTAATTTTCAACGAAGGTTACGGCGTAAAGAAAGAAAAAATCGATGGTGAAGAAGTACTAATCCTTTCTGAATCAGATCTAATGGCTGTAGTGAGCTAATCACTCCATTTAGACATTTTCAATACTGGCGAGCGTGCGAAAACGCGGCTTTTCAGGCATTTCAAAAGAATTTAAAGGACATTAAAAATGGCAGCTAAAGAAGTATTATTCGGCAATGACGCTCGCGTAAAAATGCTAGCAGGCGTAAACGTTCTAGCTAACGCAGTTAAAGTAACTCTAGGCCCAAAAGGTCGTAACGTAGTACTAGACAAGAGCTTTGGTGCTCCATTAATCACTAAAGATGGTGTGTCAGTAGCCAAAGAGATCGAACTAGAAGACAAGTTCGAAAACATGGGCGCACAAATGGTGAAAGAAGTTGCTTCTAAAGCCAACGATGCAGCCGGTGACGGTACTACAACTGCAACTGTACTTGCGCAAGCAATCGTTACAGAAGGCCTAAAAGCTGTTGCAGCTGGCATGAACCCAATGGATCTTAAGCGCGGTATCGACAAAGCGGTTGTTGCTGCTGTTGCTGAGCTTAAAAACCTATCTCAAGACTGTGCTGACACTAAAGCTATCGCTCAAGTGGGTACTATCTCTGCTAACTCTGACGAGTCAATTGGTGAAATCATCGCAACTGCGATGGAGCGCGTAGGTAAAGAAGGCGTTATCACAGTTGAAGAAGGTCAAGCACTAGAAAACGAGCTAGACGTTGTTGAAGGTATGCAGTTCGACCGCGGTTACCTATCTCCATACTTCATCAACAAGCCAGAAACTGGCACCGTTGAGCTAGACAGCCCATTCGTACTATTGGTTGATAAGAAAGTATCAAACATCCGTGAATTACTACCAATCCTTGAAGGTCTAGCTAAAACCGGTAAGCCACTGCTTATCGTTGCTGAAGACGTTGAAGGTGAAGCACTAGCAACCCTAGTTGTGAACAACATGCGCGGTATCGTTAAAGTTGCTGCTGTTAAAGCACCAGGCTTTGGTGACCGTCGTAAGGCAATGCTACAAGACATCGCTATTCTAACTGGCGGTACTGTAATTGCTGAAGAGATTGGTCTAGAGCTAGAAAAAGCGACTCTAGAAGATCTAGGTACTGCTAAGCGCGTAGTGATCACTAAAGATGACACCACCATCATCGATGGTAACGGTGAGCAAGAGCAAATTTCTGCTCGCGTAGCACAAATCAAGATCCAAGCTGAAGAATCAACTTCAGACTACGACAAAGAAAAACTTCAAGAGCGTATGGCTAAACTTGCTGGCGGCGTAGCCGTAATCAAAGTTGGCGCAGCAACTGAAGTTGAAATGAAAGAGAAAAAAGCACGTGTTGACGATGCACTACACGCAACTCGCGCAGCGGTTGAAGAAGGTGTGGTTGCAGGTGGTGGTGTTGCACTAGTACGCGTAGCAAGCAAAATTACTGATGTTGAAGTTATCAACGAAGATCAACGTCACGGTGTAACAATTGCACTACGTGCAATGGAAGCGCCACTGCGTCAAATCGCAACTAACGCTGGTGAAGAAGCATCAGTTGTTGCTAACAACGTTAAGAACGGCACTGGTAACTACGGTTACAACGCAGGTAACGACACATACGGCGACATGCTAGAGATGGGTATCCTAGACCCAACTAAAGTAACGCGTAGCGCACTACAGTTCGCTTCTTCAATCGCAGGTCTAATGATCACTACTGAGTGTATGGTAGGCGAAGTGAAGGAAGATGCACCTGATATGGGTGGCATGGGCGGAATGGGTGGTATGGGCGGTATGGGCGGCATGGGCATGTAATCTAACTGGTTAAAATCGCCTATAGCTGCGTTAGCTTGCCACTCGTTTAAGAAAGCTAAACGTCGTGGCAAGAAGCCTTGCTCTAGAACGATTTTTCCTGCGTTAAACATGTTTGCTGGTCTTAGCCTAAAAGCTTAAACCACTTCTTGTAGAAGAATAGAAAAACCCGAGACTGGAAACAGTGTCGGGTTTTTTAATACGTTAAATAGCTTACTTAGTGATAACACAAGTATTAAGAGTACTTGATTAAAAGGAATTAAAGTGAATCAGCTGCAGTACCGACTAGAACAAGAAACCCTCAAAACTAATCAAGCTATACTGGCTGCGATTGAAAATAGTCATAGATTTAGTTGGCAAGACTACATCACGTTATTGACCTCTTTGCTCACTATATTTATCGCAATAGTCGTTCCACTTTATTTATTTTTTAGGCAGCGAAAGTTTGAAGTTGAAGTACTTGAGAAGCAAAGGGTTGAATTCCGTAAAGCTGCGGTGATTCGCTTGATGCACCAAACAACTTCTATGGTGACGAGTGTTTGCAAGCCATTGCTGTTTATAGCAAACATTTCTAAAGATTTGACCAATAGTGAACAGCTAGAGATATTAAACAGCAATAATATGCAACTCGTTGAAGAGCTTACTCAGTTTGGCGAACTTGGAGCTGAATTGAGAGTTATCTTTAACGATGATAGTGAGATGGCTGATATTTATCTAGATTTTCAGCAAAAATACAATAGTGCTATAAGTAAGTCGCTGTTAGCATTTAAAGAATGCAAAACTCAAGGAAGCGAGCCCTTTTGGCAGGATAAATATGACTTTAATGAGCAGTTATCTATAGTTAGAACTTCTGGTGAAGCAATAGTATCGATCCTGCAGAAGAGATTTAAAGAAATATAATGAATAGTCTGAATATACTCAAAAACCGTGAAAAGTGGAGCTCCTGACTTAAAGCTCCTGCTGTCTAATACTGCATTTTAGGCAGTTCAAGGTGTAGGTATCTTGTTTTTTGAACTCTTGTATTTTTGCTGCATAGTGACAGGTTTGTTTCATCGGTGTTTTTTTAGTGCATTGGTTACAATGTAGTATCTATCTCTTAAGAGAGTTAGGTCGCCAAATTTTGATTTGTAATTTTTGATTGTAATCGATATTTATGGCTTGAATTTGTTCACCCCCAGCGGTAATGCTGTCTCTCACAAGAAATGCTATCACCTTTCAATCATCGAATATATGGGAGATTCCGGTTAGTCGGTTAATTCCACTATTTATTTATCGATATATTCATCTGTAGTTAGATGTATATTTATTGGATAGTTCTGATAAAAGCTGTAATTCGTTTTAAATCATGATTTCTTCATTCTAGTATTGATGATTTACTTTGTTGTTATTAATATGTTGCCACTATTCTGTTTCTATTTATGTTGTTTTAAACGGATGTTCAAAGGGAATGCAATTGATTTAATTGATAAAAAAGGATGGAAAATGATTAAGAAAGTAATAACAACAGCTTTATTTGCAGCTACTTTAACTGCTTGTAAATCAACGCCACCTGCTGATGTGTCGTTAATGGATACACCTAGTGTACGTTATAAGTTGCCATTAGATAGAGCTATTGATATTCGCTTTAATACCTACAATAGATGTGTTAATTCTGGTAGCAGTGGTTGTGGTAAATACGACAACATTAAACTTGCTCAGGGAAAAGATTCTATTCTTGTTGAAAGAAGAGTACATAATGGAATTGCAGGTTCGGGGGCCGTCTTTTCTATAGATAAAAAAACAGAACGCACAGAAAAAGCCACGATTGTTACATATCAACCAGTGAAAATGTCCTCATATCATGAAGGTCTTTTGTTTTCATTTGGTATTCCAAAACTTGATATCACAAATTACTTATCACAATCTCAGTTTAAAACTAAATTTGAAGTTGATTCTGATTATTCTTCTCAGTCGGTAAAAGCAAATTTTGACAGGTTGATGCAGAAAGCAAGTAGGGATTTTCGTATTTATGAAGAAAATACGAACTCCAAGTTAGATTTAGAAGATTATTATATGGTTGATCTTGATGGTGCCCAAGTAGTTATGCTAATTGAAACCTTTCCCTATCGAGATGGGTCTAAGGTGGTTGTAAATGCTGTTGTTCAATCAAAAGAAACAGGTTCGGGCTTAGTGGATGTTTCTGCTATTTTGAAAAGCGTAGAGGAAAAGGTTTCACAAGTAGTAAAATCATAGTTTTGTGAAATTGTTAAATTTCATAGACACCCATTATTAATGGTATATTTACAGCCCTCTTACTAAGCTTTAGCTAATGCTTAAGTAGGAGGTTGTTATGCCCCGCCCTAGAAGTACACTCATTAGCTTGGAAGACACGCCTTATTACCACTGTTGTAGCCGTGTGGTTCGGCGTGCTTTCTTATGTGGTGACGATAAATATACTGGTAAGAATTATGACCACCGCCGAGGTTGGGTTGAGGCTCAGTTACTTAAGTTAGCAGAGGTGTTTGCGATAGATGTCGCAGCCTATGCTGTGATGAGTAACCATCTACATGTAGTGCTTTATATTGACCTTGAAACGGTGAACAGTTGGTCAGATAGAGAGGTCGTTGAGCAGTGGCACAAACTGTTTAATGGTACTGATTTAACGCAGAAGTTTGCTAAAGGTGATGTAATAGATGAGTGCATGGTGGCTGCACTAAAGCACCTTATTGCGACATATCGTTCACGCCTGAGTGATATCAGCTGGTTTATGCGCTGCCTAAATGAGCCTATCGCTAGGCAAGCCAATTTCGAAGACAATTGCACAGGACATTTCTGGGAAGGGCGCTTTAAGAGCCAAGCCTTATTGGATGAAGCTGCAGTGCTGACTTGTATGGCGTATGTTGAACTTAATCCTATTCGCGCCAAGATGGCGAAGACCCCGGAAAAGTCTGATTTCACCAGCTTACAGCTTCGAGTGAACGCAGCCCTAAAAGGGAAGCAACCCACTAAGTTATTACCGTTTATTGGTAATGAGACAAAGCATCAACCAAAAGGCATTAATTTCTCGTTGCAAGATTACTTAACGCTTGTAGATGAGACTGGCCGAATCATTCGTGATGATAAACGAGGCTCTATTTCTCCTAGTGCTGAAAGGATACTGAATAGGCTTAATATTCCTAGTGAGAATTGGCTTAAGTTGACTACGGATTTTGGCAAGTTGTTTCATGGCCCCGTTGGGTCATTGCAAGAATTAACCGATTACTGTGAGCATTTAGAGAAACGACGAAGGCATTTCGCCAGCAGTTGTCAGCATCTCGGATAACCAACACTGTTAAAGCCCATCAACGAATACTATTCATAGCCACATCGTCTATGCAGACTTCTTTCGTCTAAATCTTACCATTTCCCCCTCGAACCATGGGTTTTATAGCTTCATCGCTATTTTTATCTTTTCGGTATAGAAAAAGTGAATGCTGATTACTACTAATAAGTCGCACTTATTAAGATATGTTGATAAGTTCTTGATTATCTATGGGTGGCTAAACTTTAGTTTTAGCTTTCTAGGAGGGAGATTCACTGAATCACTCTTAATTAAATCTCTATTAAGGTTATGGTGTTCAATAGCACTTTGCTAAAAAAGGCTGCTTGTTAAAGCAACCCTGCATAAGCAATATTAAGTGCTAAGCCGCCATTCTAAATGGGTTAGCCATACAATAAACGTCTTATTAGCTCTAGCAAGTAGATCATAATGAATTCTCCTTAGTTATTGGTGATTCTTTATGTTTGTGCAAAATAGAATACGCGTTAATTTTGCTGCTTTTTCAACCTAACCAAATCTGAAGGAATTTTCAAATATGCAGAGCCTAAGCAACAAAGCACAAGTAGAGCCGGAGTAAATAGGCTCTAAATCTTATCTAATCGCAATGACACCAATATCTGCCAAAGGTCTTTGTCTGCTAACCAATGCTCAGGTAGTTCATCGATAATCTATTAGTTAAATGCAATATACATAGCTAACCGGCCCAAGCTTGGTTAAAGTTTTCAATCGCTACAAACTCGATGCCCGTTGGTGAGTGGCGCATGATCTGATCGACAATATCTTTATGAAAAAACGTATGAAAACCCCAAGCGCTATCGCGAAACATCTGTCTTTTGTATAGCGGGATCTGCGCCAGCTTGTCGGTATCGATAACCAGTGTTTTCATGCCACTAATGTAGCCACGTTTAAAGCGTTTAAATACGCTCTGCTCATGGCAAATTACATCGATTTCATGGGCGAGTTGCAGCATCATGAAATCGTGTTCGCCTTGATCGAATAACTTGAGTGGGATCCAGTTGCTGCCATATAGCGGCTCAAGTGCTAGCGAATCAAACAAGCGTTGAGATATCGCAAATTCTGGCTCAAGTAGAATATCGGCAATTGCGTACTCTTGTTCTGGTTTATGAGTGGCTATAACGGGCACTGGCGCACTTGGATAGGTAAATCGAGTGCTAAATGCCGCCTCTTCAAACTCTTCTGCGACTTCATAGATTGGTGTCGGCTGGTTCTCTCTTATAAAAAAGTAATCACTCATGTTGTTAGCTTTAGCCTCCAAAATCTGAATAGCCTTCAGCTGGAATAAACTCCACGCCAGTTAACTTGAGCTTAGTCAGTTGCTCGACCACTGATTTGTGAAAAAACACCTGCTTGTACCAAGCGGGATCAATAAATATCAGCCGTTGTGCTAACTCGACTTGTTGTAATGCTTTCTGGTCGATGTGTAGCCGACGAATACCGCTAATCATCTCATCGCCGTCGTCGTCCTTGCGGTAGCGCTTGATATCGCTATTGACTCTATCTATTGCTTTTAGGTGATTGGCAACTTGTAGCATGACGAACTCATGATTGCCGTTGTGGACTAAATCAATATCTACCCAGTTAGTACCTGCAATAGCTTGCAGGTCGAGCGTGTTAAAAATGCTTTTGCGTAGCGAAAATGCTGGCATTTCAAATACGTCAGGTACGCTGCAGCCCTCTTCAGAATCATATTGGATGACTAAAGGTACCGGCGCTGCGGGAAAAGTAAATGAGTCGACAGGTACCGCATCGATATATTCATCAGCAAAAACATAACAGGCGATACCGACATTTTCTCTAGCAAAGAAGTATTCGCTCAAGACTAACTCCATGTTTTTAATAATTTAAGCGGCTATGACTTTTGGGAGGTTATCTTACTACGCAACTAGCTCGATCTAAATAAATCTCTCAACTCTGCTGTTTTAGGCTGTAGTTTGCTTGCGAACATAAAAAATCCCTACTTATTGCTAAGTAGGGATTGTTGTTTACGCTGTAAACTTACTCAGTTTAAGCGCTTTGCCTCATTGAGTTTGAGTTACTTAGCTTTAGCCGCGCAGTTAAACTCGCCGCTGTAGTCAAAGTTAAAGTGGAACTTAGTAAAGCCTTTAGTGCCAGCTTTAGTCTCTTCTACTTTCTCAGTTGAAAGGCCTGTGATGCCGTTGTCTACACAGCGGAATGCTTCATCTAAAGTTGCTGATGCAAACCAAACGCTATCAGTGGTTGGCGCGACTAGCTTGAACACTTCCGCATTCGGGAATGCTAATGATGCATCACCTTGGTGGTCAGCTAGCGAGTCTTCTAAGTAGTACTGCACTAATTCACGGTTGTTGAATGCGGCTTCTTCTTTAACAAGCACTGCTTTATCAACACCTGGCATTTTCACGTTAGATGCACGGTAGTTGTTAGTGATCACGTAGATTTCTGCGTCATCAGCAATTTCAACGCCGTTATAAGTTAGGCTGTCAATCTGCTCGTTAGTCGTTGTTTCATATTCAAAGCCATTAATGTTGATGTACTTTGACTCTTTTTCAACGTTAACTGTGTACTTAAGTAAACCTTCACCAGCTTGGTTGAAGCCACCGAAGAATACGTCAAAGTTGTAGCCTGGGAATGATTCATTTAGGAAGCGTTCATCGGTTGCTAACGGTAGGCTGTTGTACGCGTTTGAGTTAACCCATTCGATCCAGTTCTTCATATCTGAACCAGTCATTTTTAATACCGCTGGGGTGTTGTTATCAAATACATAGATATCAGCAACAGAGGCGTTAGTTAACTCACCTTCTTGAATGTTGGTGAAGTCTTGTGGACCGTTACGACCAGACTTGAACGGTGCTGAAACTGACAAGAAGATAGCGTCTTCAGCGGCGTCTTTAAATTCACCCGCCTCTTTCCACTTCATTAACTGATGCAGCTGTGCTTCGTTAACCACTTGGATAGATAGATCCGGTACCACTTGTGGGAAGAAACTGTTCATGTTCACATCGATTGCAGCAATAGGTGTAGACATGTAATCAATCGTGCCTTGGTGCTCATCGGCCACTAAGTCTTCGATGATTTTGTCAGAGCTATTTGGTACGAGTGAGCGTAGCTCTGAAGTTGATTTGGTATGATCAACGCTCCAGCTTTCGCCGTTATCTTTAGTTGTTAGTGTTAGGTCAATCACACCTAGCTTAGCGCCCCAGAAACCAGGCATAACGGCAGGGATACCATTGATTAAACCAAGCTCTGCATCAACACCTTCGATTTCGCCGTATTCACCTGTGGTATTTGGGAATTCACGGTGATCGTGACCAAACATGATGGCATCGATGTCATCAACATAGGCAAGGTGTAATGTAGCGTTTTCGGCAAACTCATTGTCATTGTCGTTTAGACCTGAGTGAGGAATAGCCACAATAATATCTGCGCCTTTAGCTTTCATCTTAGGCACATAGTATTCAGCTGTTTTCTTAATGTCAGATACCATCACATTACATTTTAGTAATGATGCATCCCAGCCCATAATGTTTGGTGGAGTAAAGCCGATAACACCCACTTTAACGATATAAGATTCACCGTTGCTGCTCTTAAATTCACGATCTAAGATCACGTATGGATTATATTTATGTTCCGCTGTTTCATAGAACTCTTCAGTAATGCGCACTTCACACTCTTCTGCTGCATTGCTTACTTTTTCTAGCGAGTCATCCACTTTCCATACGTTAGCGCTTACATATGGGAAGTCAGAGCCTTTTAGTGATTCATCTAGGTAATCTAGGCCATAGTTAAACTCATGGTTACCTAAGTTCGCCGCGTCGTACTGCAATTCGTTCATTGCTTTATAAACAGGGTGAGTATTGTCTTTAACGTGCTCAGTACCCAGTGACGCCATATAGTCGCCCATTGGACTACCTTGGATTAAGTCACCGTTATCAAACAGCATGCTGTTTTCTACTTCGTCACGAGTCGCAGCGATAACCAATGATGTACGTGCTAAGCCCCATTCAGGTAATGTTGTTTCATTAACTTCTTGGCTAACAAAGTAGTTGTATGGCATCACGTTGGTGTGGATATCAGTGGTTTCCATTAGACGTACGCTAATAGTACTGTCGTTGACATTGTTGTTATCGTCATCAGAACTATTACAACCTACCAATGCTGCAGCAATGCTTGAAACAAGCAGAAGCTTTTTAGTACTCAATTTCATATTTACTCCCATAATCATTTTTTATTTTTAATTAAAATTAATACCAGCACTTAAGGTTTTATAGGGGACTTAAGTGATGTCGGAAATATTGCTAGTTGTTCTTGATACTATTAAATTCGCGGCTAAATTAATTAAAATTAATGAGGAAGTAAAGTGAACAATATATGTCAGTTGGAAACTGTTAATAATACTTTTTAATACTTATGTTGGTGGTCGTAGAGGTTTAAGTAATAAAGTTAAAAATATACGGTATGTGGAACGATAAAAAACTACCAAAGATAACTCCCCCGCACTTTAATAACCTTGAACTCTGCGATTTAATTACAGGTTAGTAGTTTTTTTTTGCATTTTTCAGTGATTTTTTGCGGTGTTTGGTAACAGATGTTGCAAATGTTTCAGTGGGTAATTGCTTGGGATTATGTATACAAAAGAATGGGATAGTTCTTTGTGTAGAACGCTTTGGGGTGACTTGTGTTTATTTTTATTAAAAACAATATCTTGATTGGATACACTGGTTGTGTTTTTTGCGGGCTGTTGTAATTTTGAGGATGTTTATATTTCTATGGATTATATTTTGGCCATTAGTTGAATGGCAGGTTTACTCATTATGTACCTTGGATATGCCAAATGATCAAAATAATTCAAATCTGATTAAAAAATTAAATTTATTTATGCCTTGTCAAGAATTTGTTTTTGGTAATAATAATTTTGATGAATTGAAATAAGATCTACTTTTTAACCTTTTTAGTTAAAAATTAAACTAAATGCAACATGGGTAAACTTACTCATTTAAAGGTTTAGCTTATCTAGATGAACATTTGTTGAAAGTCATTAGGTTGAAATTAAGTTGTTTCGCATATTTTGGTAGGAAGGTTAATTTCTACAGCTAAGCATGCTACGGCGGTTATTGTCGCTTGGCCTGACAGCTCTAGCTAGTTGCTCATACAGTTATTTTGGCGATTATTTATCGCGTTGCACGTTTAGCGTATATCTCGGTCTAGTGATTATTTATCCTTGTAATACTGCAATGCCAATAATCGCATTAAATGCTTGAATTGAATCTTAAACTGAAATAATTCACTAATATCTAATGTTGGCTAATACTTTCATGTTAGTTGTGTTGATTTTATTCCTACTTTCGTATGTGTTAAAATATCGCCCCTTTTACGGCCTCAACCTTTACAAAGTTGCTATAAGTCTTTGCAATAGCCGAGGAAAACTCACCGACTCAGGGTGAAATTCACTGCCGAAACTGTAGACGAATTTGATGCTGACGACGAAAAAAGTGAACACTACATGTCGAATTTGACACAATCTGTCGATCGTAAATCAACGGATGAAAATTATCTTGCGGCTCATCCACCAGAGCGCAGCGATCCATCTAACTTAAACGCCTTTGCCAGCCCTGTGCTCTGGTTAAGTGGCGGCTTTCTCGTTCTATTTGTTCTACTTGCTGTATTCGATACTTCCGCTCTGTCCAACGTGATTCAAGTTGGATTCTCAAAAGTGACCCTATGGTTTGGCCCGTTTTGGCAGGTTTTACTGCTGGCTAACTTTGTTATTGGTCTCTACTTAGCCTTTGCCAGAACTGGCGATGTTATTTTAGGTAATCGTGCCACGCCAGAAATGGATACCTTTAAATGGTTGGCGATTATTCTCTGTACCTTATTAGCCGGCGGTGGCGTATTTTGGGCCGCTGCTGAACCGATTGCACACTTTGTCTCTTCACCACCATTTTATGGTGAAGCAGAAGGTCGCCATTTGGCAATCAATGCATTATCACAGTCATTCCTGCACTGGGGCTTTTTAGCTTGGGCGATATTAGGCACCTTGGCGGCAATCGTATTGATGCACCTGCACTATGATAAAGGCTTGCCATTACAACCTCGTACCTTACTGTACCCAATATTTGGTGATAGAGCGCTGAATGGCTGGATTGGTACGTTGACTGATACCTTCTGTATTATTGCGGTGGCCGCTGGAACCATCGGCCCTATTGGCTTTCTTGGTTTACAAATTAGTTACGCACTCAACGCTTTGTTTGGCGTGCAAGACACCTTGATGACCCAGAGTTTAGTGGTGGTGTTTGCGATTGCCATGTATACCTTGTCGGCATTAAGTGGCTTAAGCCGTGGTATCCAGATAATTAGTCGCTATAACATTATTTTAGCTGCGGCCTTGATTATCTTCATTCTGCTATTTGGTCCAACGAGCTTCATTGTTGATGGCTATATGCAAGGCATGGCGAGAATGGTAAATAACTTTGTGCCTATGTCGCTCTATCGCGGTGACGCTGACTGGTTAAGTTGGTGGACGGTATTTTTCTGGGGCTGGTTTTTAGGTTATGGCCCTATGATGGCTATCTTTATTGCGCGTATTTCGCGTGGCCGTAGCATTCGTCAACTGATCTTGTCGATCTCTTTGGTTGCACCCTTGATAACTTGTTTCTGGTTTAGCGTGGTGGGGGGATCAGGGCTTGCTTTTGAGCTGACCAATCCTGGCGTAATGGCCGATGCATTTGAAGGCTTTAACTTACCAGGGGTGTTGTTAGCTATTACTTCGCAGCTACCTATGCCGACTCTGATTGCGATACTGTTTTTGATCTTAACTACCACCTTTATTGTTACCACGGGTGACTCGATGACTTACACCATTAGTGTGGTTGTCAGCGGCTCGACAGAGCCAAGTGGCGCGATGCGTGCATTTTGGGGCGTATTGATGGGCTTAGTGGCTATCGCTTTGATTGCGATGGGAGCAGGCGGCATTTCTGCCTTGCAGTCGTTTATTGTGATAACAGCTGTGCCGGTGTCGTTTGTGTTGCTACCAACCCTGTGGCATGCCCCGAAAATGGCTAAATTAATGGCGGAGCAGCAGTTTGGTAAGCTCGCGCATAATACTGCGCAGGTAAAGTCATCTCGCTAATTTGGTGTTAACGACTTTTGCTGAACTTTCTTGGTGCCTGCTTGCTGATGTAGCTTAGAACTACTCAGATTTGAATCTTAAGCCCCTTTACTTAATTGTATTGGGGCTTTTTTATGATCACATCTCTTCCGTTACTGTGCACATACCAGTAAAGGCTGATTGGTCGGCTACCTGAACCGTTGCAAGCAATTCGTGATCAGCCAGTGGGTATTGGCCATAGGCGATATAGGTTGGAGTTTCGCTGATGTCTTGGCCATCAACACCATCGATACGGTAGATGTTGCTCATAACTGGTGATTTGTAGCTGCCATCAATTTTTACTAGAGATTCGTTTGAACGAAGGATCTCAATATTCTTCATTACCACATCATCACTGCCTTTGACCTTGCAAATTAGATCACCAGCTTGTGCTACGCCGCTCAATGCTGCAATGCTAATGGTTGAACCGATTAATAGTTTACTCAATGTATTCATTCAATTTAGCCTCATTAATTGTGCACCCAAACAAGATTTGTTATCTCGCATTAAGTCGAATGCCTGATTTCATTTCTAATAGCGGTATTTTAAATGCTTATTTTGTGCGAGTAATGAGTATGAGCGCACAGGGCTAAGAATAGTTCCCCTTGATAAGCTGTCAATTTGCTAGATTTCGCTGTTGATTTAATAAATGAGACTTGGGTGCATCTTTGTCGGTCGACAATGGGATCTTGCTGGCTAATTAACTATTCTGAGCAGCTTAGGCTGAAGCTGGCGTGAAGCTTACATGGATTAGTATAAGCTTCACTTTGTGGTTGAAGCGTTATTTAGCCATTGCTCTAACGGCTTTTGCATACGCCATTAGGTCGAACTCGCTTAGGTGTTCAGCCGCGTCTGTTGAGTTGTACTCGACGACTCTCTCATTCAGGTATTGCCAAATGTCCTCTATATTTTCAGCTATTTCTGCTAATGGCAATTTAGCACCTTTGGCGACTAGCTTAGAGAGTGCCTCTAGGTGCGTTGGCCCAAAATTGTTTTCCAATATCACATATTGCCAATTGATATCTGCTAATGCAGTTTCATTTGGAAGGTAGTCTTTAGCAATATGTGGGTGTGAATCTAACATCTGAGGCGCAATGGCAAACACCGCTGCAAAGAGTGAGCCGAAGTCTGCTACGCAGCTGTTGTCGTTGACGCTGCAGTTTAAGTCCGCACCTTTAGCGAGTATGTTGCTGACTATTTGCTGATTTCTATTTTCAAGTTCGATTTCATCGGCTTCATGGCTGAGTATCGCCGCGCAGGTTGTGGTTAATGCTTGTGGAGAAAACCTTTGATAATGGCCGGTTAAAAAATCATATAGTTGATATTCTGGGTCGTCATTGCCATCGTACACATGTTCTAAAAAGTCGTTCTGATCTAATTCGCAGCCAAGTTCTACCAAGCGCTTTATCATAGGCAAGAAAAAGTCGTTGCTAATCTGATAAACCATGTCATAGCAAGGCCCCACAGGTGCATCGGCAATGGTTAGGCTACCGTCCCTTGGGTAACGCTCAAGAATACTGAATAGTGCAGCTGTTTTGCCGCTCCACTCTTGTTCGTTCCAGTCGTGCATATGCTGTTCTTTGGCGTAATATAACTGCAGGAAAATATCCTCATCACTGAACACTCCAGCACCTCTGAGCTTATCTATGATGGCGATGCCTTGCTCATCCTCATAGATACAGTCGAAATGATTTGCGGCGTCATTGGCTTTTAGCCATTCGAAATCGTTAGCTGCTATGTACTGCATTAGTTCATTCTTTCCACGAATGGGCATTGTGACTCCAATATTTACGATTGTGCTCAGAGAATTAGCTTGTGTGACAGTTTATATAAGTCTGATATTTAGACCTAGTTGTTAGTCAGTATTTTTACAATGGAGTGGTTATGCCAGCAGTTATTAGTTTTTGTCAGCTTAGTGAGCGTTTATTTATTGCTTTGATGGTTAGTGTTGCCCTTATTGGCTGCAGCAGTCAGCCTACGCAAGATAATACTACTGTTAATACTCGAGAGCTATTCGACCCTTGGTGTAACTATGCGGCAGATGGATTAGCTGAGCAAATTAGCCAAAAATGTATCGATAATGCCGCCGCGGGCGATGTTGATGCGCTAACCAATTTAGCTTATCTCTATGCCAAAGGCATATTGGTTGAGCAAGATTTTGTGCGAGCCATGGTGTATTACCGTAAGGCAGCGCATCAAGGCATGCCCGAAGCACAATACTCACTTGCTGAAATGTATCGTGGAGGTCGAGTCGGCAAGCCAAATTATGAGTTGGCGCGTTATTGGTATCAGCAGTTGGCCAGCCAAGCTGTTGACCCGCAATATCCTAGGCATCAAGTCGATGCTCAATTTATGCTGGGTTTGATGCATTTTCAAGGCTTAGGTGATGTAGTTGATTTAAAGGCGGCACAGCATTGGTTAACGCTCAGCAGCAATAATGGCCACAGCGAAGCGCCATATGTATTAGGTAAGATCTATCTAGAGCACTATCACCAGCCTGCTCAGGCATTTAAATGGTACCAAGTAAGTGCGGAGCGTGAGTTTGCGCCCGCAATGCACCAAATTGGCATGATGTATATTGATGGCACATTTGGGAAGGTCGATGCAGTGAAAGCTGAAACTTGGCTTGAGCGCGCAGCGAGCTTAGGCTTGGCTGAAGCCCAAGTTGATTTAGCCACCAGTGAATATAACGGTATGAATGGCGAGGCGGATTTTATCAAAATCTATGTTTGGTTAGATGCGGCGGCTGGTCAAGGTAATGCCATGGCTAAGCAACGGCTCGAATTTATTGCTGCTAAACTGAATCCACAACAATTAGTTAAAGCGCAGGCATTGAGTAAACAATGCAGTACGAGTCAATTTAAGCAGTGTAACCTTTAGGTTAGATAAGGCTTGTGATGTTAAATTAGTGAGTACATCTAGTACTCACTGATCGAGATTTAGATACTCGTGCCAACAGCCTTACATGCCCATCCAGGACCAACATAAGTTTGTTGGCAGTATTGAATACTAATATTTTTGACGCCAGGGTATTGTGCTTTTAGCGAACTAATTGCGTTATTGCTTGCATTTGCTTTTGAATAACCATAAGTGAGGTTGCTATACACCGTTGTTCCGGCAAATGCGGAACTTGCAATTAGCAGGGACGATACAAAAATGGTGGAGATGAATGATTTTGAAGATTTCATTTGTATTAAATCCTTTAATTTGATTAGTTAGATAAATCTACCTATATAACTAAAGGTACTCCTTTACCCTTTAGAGGTTAATATTTATACATCTTATGACAACGCTGTCAAACCTGTTTGAGAAATAATTTCGTTAACTAACTCGGCAATTAACTGATGATTTTAATCTAGGCCTCAGGTTGGCTAATTATGATGAGCCGATTTGTTGTCTATTTTTTGTGGTTTAAATAAGGATTTATTGTTTTGAATACTGCTAATTCAAATTCATCTCGCCGCAAACCTTTGATTGCTTTTGGTGTTGTGGCTTCTATTGTGGCGCTGTTTGTGGCTTTAGTTATGGTTATGCCAAAAGGCTTTAAGGCAACCCATGAAGAGATAGGTACAGGTAAGCCTGCTATCGTTTTTGTTTATGATAATGGTTTGGCGATGAGCAACAGCCAAACTGAGCAGATGAATGAAGCCCGTGATTACCTCGGTGACTCGGTATATTTTTTGATAGCAACAACTGGCACGCCTGAGGGCGATAAGTTGATCCGCCAACACCGTGCTGATTCGGCAGAGTTATTATTATTTGATGCTTCAGGCGAGCTCACTAAAAGACAGTATGGCCTGAAAACTGCCGGCGAATTAGTAATGTGGGTAGAGTAATCATCATTTAATAGCCGCCAACATTGATAGCTATTAGGGAACTGAATATCCGGAAAACCATCCACCAGACATAAATGTCAAAGCGGATGGTTTTTTGCTTTACGGTTTATGCGTTATTAACCGTAAATACAAAGGTAAGCGGTTTGAGTCGCTACTTTTACTTGAAACTTTGCATCGCCAATTACGTTAAACTGCTCACCAGCGTTAAAGGTTTGCCATTCAGTTTGCCCAGGTAACAATACAGTTAGTGCGCCTGAGATCACTTGCATTACTTCAGGTGCAGCAGTGCCAAACTCATAATCACCTGCTTCCATTACGCCTACCGAGGCTGGTTTATCTGCACCAGCGAAAGAAATAGACTTAACCTGACCTTCAAAATATTCATTAACCGCTAACATTATAATTCCTCGTGATAAGAGCGTTGAACAAGGCTAAACAGAGTGAGTTTAGGGCTCATCATTCAACGGCGGGATAGTATCACTTGCTACTGCACAACAATACTCTCTAGGCGGTGACTGATATGAAACTAAGCAATGTGTTGCAAAGGCGACATTTGATAAAGAAATTTTTTTATATAACAGATAAATCTTATTGAGTGTGATCCCCTAGCTGTTACCTTTATTGTGGGCGAAAAAGTTGTAAATAGTTCTAAGGCAAAAGGCTTTATCTAAAACCGTAGAAATAGACAATTGTTCTATTGTTGAAAAGGATATTTTTACATTAAATTCAAAGTGTAATGCTAATGCGCTATGTTGACTTGTTACTCGCTTGTAATAAGATGTTTTTTCAAGGATAGAAAGACGGAGCAGAGACTTTATGGACGCCATGGTTAATAAGCGCAAAAAGCGATTCACTATTCGAGTGACCGTGGTGGGGATCTTTATTCTAGCAACTGTGCTAACCGCCGCCATTGCCATAGGTTTGCAGTATTATTTTAGTAAAGCAATGGCAACGGATTCTGCGGTGAAGCTTTATGATCTTACAGCTAAAAATACCAGCAGCTATTTAACGCAAGTCGACAATCAAGCGGTTAATGCCGTTCACTTACTTTCTAACCTCGATGCACTATCAATAAATGGTGGCGTAAACCTTGAAACTCGGCGTGTATTTGCCGAAATCATGCGCACAAATACACTGTTTTATGCGTTATATATTGGCACACCCAATGGTGATTTTTACGAATTAATTAATCTCGATGCGCATCCTATTATCAGAAAGCAACTCAATGCCTCTCATCTTGACCGTTGGGTAATGATTGAGATCCACGGTGAGGGAGAGCTAAGGCAGCGAACCCAGTCTTATTTTGACGACCAATTTACCTTGAGGGTTAAACGTAGTGAGCCCAGTGAATATGATGCTAGAGTGAGACCTTGGTTTATTAATGCTAACCAACAAACAGTTTCTAAAACTGAACCTTATTTATTTCAGCATCTACAATCTCCCGGGCAAACTTATTCAATTAAATTAGCTGAAACGGGCGCGGTATTAGCCTTAGATATTGCTTTATCAACGCTTTCTGATTACTTAGTAATGCAAGGAAAAGATGGCAATGCTGCTAGCGATAAAAAGATATATCTCTATAAGCAAAGTGGTGAGCTCATTGCGTCTAACCAAGTGCAGCAGACAACAATTAATATTCCTGCATCGCAGCCATTATCGTTAACAGCGAAGCAACGGGATCTGATCGCGAGAACTGAACCATTAAAGGTGTCGAACGAGACTGATTGGGCGCCCATTGATTTTGCCATCTCAGGCATGCCTCAAGGGTACAGTATCGATTTACTCAACCTAGTGGCTGATATGACAGGGTTAGAGCTTAGGTATATCAATGGTTTTAGCTGGGTTGAACTAACCGAAAAGTTTAAAAAACAAGAACTCGCGATGTTGCACTCGGTGATTAAAACCGATGAAACACGCTTACTCGGTCAGTTTAGCGATCCGTTTGTTGAACTACCTTATGCCATAGTGACTCAGCCAGACCTGGCGCCAATAACCCATATAGAGCAACTGTTTGGTAAGCAGCTCGCCATACCAAAAGGTTGGTCAATTGTTGAGGTCATTAAAACTAACTACCCACAAATAGAGGTGGTTGAAATGGCTTCAACCTATGCCGTGTTGCACGCAGTGGAAGAGGGGGAAGTTTATGCTGCGCTAGATAACAGCATTATTTTGCATTACACCGCCAAGCAATTTTTTGTTGAGAATATTCAATACCATGAGCAGGTTGGTTTCGCACCGCTGAAAGTCGAAACCGGCTTGCACATTGTGCTTGCTAAACATGACGCTGAGCTAATTGAGATAATTAACTTAGCTTTAGCCAATATTACCGCTGAGCAAAAACAGGCATTGAGTGCTAAATGGTTTGCTAGTGGTAAGAAACAAGACTTAACCACCAAAGGCACTGTACCTTTTGCTGAGCTAATTGAGCTTGCGAAAGCCCCCAGCAAACAGCGTAAATTAGTGCAGCGTGAGATCAATGGTGTTAAAGAGTTTCTGTATGTGACCCCTTTTGGTGGGAGTTCAGCGGGGAGCCAAGAATACTTTGCTATTGTCGTGCCAGCCCAAGAGCTGTTGGCGGCGAGTGTCGATAAAGTGCAGCAATCCATTTTGTTCACCAGTTTATGCTTATTACTGATTTTCCCCGTTTCTTGGGTTTTCTCATCGCCAATTATTCGACCAATTAAGTTATTAGAAAAAGAAAATAACAAGATTAAAAATCGTCAGTATGACGATGTCATTAAAGTGGATTCTAATATTACCGAGCTTGATGAACTGGCTCATTCGATGATGGAGATGTCGAGCTCAATTAGAGAGTATGAAGAAAATCAAAAAGAGTTAATGGAGTCGTTTATTAAGCTAATTGCACAAGCGATCGATGATAAATCTCCATATACCGCAGGACATTGTAATCGAGTGCCTGAACTTGGACTCATGCTGGTTGCTGCAGCTGAAAAGTCGCAAGCTGGGCCATTTAAAGACTTTAAGTTTAACTCACTCGATGAGCATCGTGAGTTTAGGATCGCTGCTTGGCTACACGACTGCGGTAAAATCACTACGCCAGAATATATTGTCGATAAAGGGACTAAGCTTGAGGCGGTTTACAATCGTATTCATGAAATACGCATGCGCTTTGAGGTGCTGTGGCGTGACGCTGAAATAACTTGTTTACAGCAAATCGCGTCGGATACAGATAACGAAGCAGGTTATCGTGCATTGCTTGCCAGCAAGCAACAGCAGTTAACTCAAGACTTTGAGTTTATTGCTACTGCCAATATCGGTGGTGAGTTCATGGGGCAAGAGTCTAAAGACAGGTTAGACGAGCTCGCGAGTATCACTTGGCAGCGCCACTTCGATGACAGGCTCGGTTTATCGCCAGTTGAAGAGCTTAATTTGAGCGAGCGCCTTAATGCTGAAGTTTATCCGGTAACTGAACAGCTGTTACGGGATAAACCTGAGCATATTATTAAACGTATCAGTGAAGTGAACTTTGATCCTAAGTTTGGTATTAAGATGACCATACCTAAGGATCAATATAATTTAGGTGAGCTGTATAACCTGTCGATCTCACGTGGCACTTTGACCGCAGAAGATCGATTTAAGATCAATGAGCATATTACTAGCACGATTAAGATGCTAGAGAATCTGCCGTTCCCACCAGAGCTAGCGCGGGTGCCACGTTACGCATCGACTCACCATGAAACCTTAAAAGGTACCGGATACCCACGTAAACTCAGTGCTGAGGACTTATCGATCCCTGAGCGGATCTTGGTGATAGCGGATATCTTTGAGGCATTAACCGCTGCTGATAGGCCTTATAAAAAGGCGAAACCGCTAAGTGTTGCGATTGATATCTTGTATAAGATGGCACTCGATGAGCACCTCGATATGGATCTCTTTAAGCTGTTTTTATCCAGTGGGATCTATCTAGAGTATGCCAATAAGTTTCTCGATCCGGCGCAGATAAATGATGTGGATATTGCAAAGTACCTAAACTGTAAAGCTATGGATAAAACTGCTTAGGGTGACTTATTGAGATCAAAATGCCGTGGTTTATCTTAGATTGACTGCGGCTTTATTCTTAGATGGCTTGTTCACTCCTTAATCAAAAAAAGTCATTGTTGAATATGGCTCAAGTGGTAGAATGCGCGCTCGGCGATTTGCGGCTAGAGCCATCAGCTGTCTTTGTGGCCAGAGGCATCACGTTTCTTTCACAGCATATCGCCTACAACACCCCATTATTCTTCACTATTAATTCGAGCATTTATGAAACGGATTTTATTGTTAACCCTGTTGGCACTTTCTAATCAAGCTGCTGCAGTTGAGCCACTTTTTGAAACGCCAAAAGATATGCAGCCGACTTGGATTGATGACATCCTGTCTGTATTTGGCGCAGACGGTGAGTTTGACCAAAGCAAAGCTATCGATATGAGCTATTTACCTACCGCGTATTACACACCAGAAAAGAAGTTTGGTGTGGGTTTGCTGATGGTTGGTCTATATAAAACTGATGGTTCATCAAGTGAAGAACAGCCTTCATCTATCGTACTTAACTCGTTTGTATCGATGAATAATTCTTACGGTGTTGAAGTTGAAAATATGACCTTTTTCAACGGGGGTAAACAGCGTTTGCAACTTGGCTTAGAGCTGCATAACGAAGCTGCGGTTTACTATGGTCAAGGGATTGAGCAGGGCAATATAGACGCTAACCATCATGAATTTGAAGAGCAAGTTTATAGTTTTAAACCTGTTTATATGACAGAAGTCGCTGACAACTATTTTCTGGGCCTCGGCGCTGACCTAACCTACGCTAGCGCAGAAAAATTAGAGCTAGTTGAAACTGGTTTGCCAGTTGATTCTAGCGATATTTTACCAAATAATTTTAGCACGGGTGTAAAGCTAACCAGTATTTATGACTCGCGTGATTACCGCTTAAATGCCACCCAAGGTTGGTTATTTCAAATCGATGCTGGGCTTTATCACAACAGCGAATATTCATCGTTTTCAACTTACGATGTTGAGCTAGCAAATTATATCGACCTAAGCCAAACCTCTTTGCTTAGTAATGCGCCTGGTTTGATTGCATGGCAAGTACAAGGTCACTTTACCGACGGCGATGTGCCTTGGAACATGCTGCCTGATTTAGGTGGTTCTGGTGCCATGCGCGGCTACATTAAAGGCCGTTACCGCGACAAGCAGATGATGATGGGCCAAGTTGAATATCGTCTGCCGATTTTCCAACGCTACGGTATGGTATTTTGGGGCGGAGTGGGCAGCGTGGCTGATAAGATGAGCGACTTAAATGAAGAGTTGCTGACGTCTTACGGCACAGGTTTCCGTTTTAAAATCAAAGATAATATCAATTTACGCCTCGATATTGGTGTAGGTGAAAACGAAACTAACTTCTATTTGAATGTGAACGAAGTTTTCTAGTATGCAAGCAACTTTGATCACAATGGCTTATTGCTGCATCAGCTTATTATTGTTGTTGGTATCGAGTGTTGCCGGTGCTGCACAGATGCCAGTCACACAAAATGCACAGGCGCAAACGTCTGTGCAGTGCAGTCGCCATGCTGAGTATGATATTTATCTTAGTGGCATCCATACCGGAAGCATGAGCCGCACTGAAACTTGGCAAGGTAAAACCGCGGTGGTTAATTCCATCAGCAAAGCCAGTATTTTGGGCATTGGCACTCAGTATCAGCAGCGGGCAGAGCTAGCTTGGTCAAACGAGCTTAATCAATGGCTTACGCAAAAGTTCCATCAAAAGGTTAGCGGCTTTCGAGCTCGCGATATGCATGCTAGTTTTAGCGCCAATGGGCTTGAATCTGAAGTGGATGTTGATGGTGAGCTAGACAGCTATCGTTCTGAGGACACTCCGCTGCGTGACGTTGATACGTTAGCCATTCAAATGCGAGAGTTTCTAATGCAAGGTCGGCAGCAGTTTCGCTTAATCCGCCAAGCATCGGATGCGATAGAACCGTATCAATATTATGTGCAAGACGCGAGGAGTAAAGAAATCGCACCTTGGGGGAAGTTAACTTTGATCCCCGTTGAGCAAACAGGGGCTGAGGAAGTGACTTACTATTTTGCCCCAGAGTTGGATTATCAGCTGGTTCAAGCTCGCTATCACGGCATTATCTTACGCGGTCTGATTGAGTTGAACCAGTACACTTCATCTTGCGATGAGAACGGCAGTTGAGATAATAAAAGGGTCTGCTAAGCGTAACTTTGCTGACCCTTATTAGGTGAGTTAGATTAAACTAAGCTAGAAAGTGTGTGGTTATCGCTTAGTTTTACTTTGGGAACCACAAGTATATTGCTTCTGAGTCGCTGCAATATTGATTCTGCGGTATTACCAATAATTTGCCCAAGAATGCCTTTGTGTTGCCGCACCCCCATCACGATATACTCTGCTTTTAAGCGACAACTGAGTTCAAATAGGCAAAGGTCGGCTTCACCGACTAATATATGAATATTGTCAGGTGCTAAGCCTATTTTCTCTAGCTCTTGCTTGTGTCTTTGGTAAGACTCTTTGACTAAGTAATGAGTATCGAGTACATCCATATCGCGTAACACTTTAGGTAATTGGATCACAAAGCCTAGGTGTAGTTCCGCTCCTGTTGCTTTAGCAAGCGACTTAGCTTGATTAATAACCGCTGTATTTAATTTTTGCTTTTCAGGATTATCACTGTCTAAGTCTACTGCCATTAAAATAGATTTAGCTTTATTGAGTAGGTTGTTACTCATCAGCATTAAGGGCACTTGGGTATTGCGGATGAGCTGCCAATCTTCAGGTTGAAAGTGCTCTGGCTCGGCTAAGGATTTGAGCATCATGGCGTATTCATCAGCGTTAACCTGAGCGCAAGCATGCTCACTGAGGTTTTTACACCAAATCGTATTATGTGGAACTTGCCCTGCATTGAGCTGGGTTAACTCTGTTTGCGCGGCGTTTTCTGCCTCGTTCAATATTTGCAGCCGCACTGACGCTGCGATACGGGGATTATAGTAAGCATCTCCGCTGAAGGATTCGTAGCAATAGCTCATCACCTCCGGACTTAAACCTAATTGGTTAGCGAGCAACACCCCAGCACTAATAACATCGCTTTTGGCTTGATGCTTTTGTGAAATGATAAACATTCTATCCATGAGTACACCCTCAAGATTGTTGAGATTGATACCAATCAGCATAAGAATTTGAGCGAGAAAATCTTTATTCTGATTGGTATCAGATTAACAAAATTGGTTATTTAGTCCTTGATCTTTATCATAAAAAAGAACAAGATTTATACAGTATCACTAGTGGTTTCGAGACGTATATGGCCGCTGACCAATTTATTCTCTCGCTATGTTTGATTCTCTTTTTTGGTAAACTATTTGGTAGCCTGTTTAAGTATTTCGGGCTGCCAGCTGTTGTTGGCGAAATACTGGCTGGGCTGGTATTAGGCCCAACATTGTTTAATCTTGTTCTCCCTCATCCTACTCTTGCTGTACTTGCCGAACTCGGCGTGATCTTGCTGCTGTTTTCCATTGGCTGTGAAACATCCATTAAACGTTTGCATCAAGCGGGTGGCCGAGCTGCCAAAGTCGCTGCGGTAGGGATCTTAGCGCCTGCGATTGTTATTGGGGTCAGTAGTGCTCTTTATCTCACTGACTCGCTGTTTACTGCAATCTATTTGGGCTGTGCATTAACGGCCACGAGTATCGGCATCTCTTTGCGGGTGCTCAATCAAGCCAAGCAAGGGCAAACCCCGGTAGGTAATATTATTTTGGGGGCGGCGGTAATCGATGATATTGCCGGAGTGATTTTGCTTAGTGTGTTGTTTAATTTTGCTAGTCAGGGAGCGTTAGACATTCCCAGTACCTTGTTACTCATCGGCAAGGTTGGTTTGTTCCTATTTTTAGCGCCTCCTTTAGCGCGGGCCTTACTGTATATTGCTAAAGCGCTAAAACCAGTGGCAGATAAGTCAGGCTATGAAGTGATTATTGCCATGGTGCTTATTTGCTTCTTTGCTTGGCTTGCACACGCGTTTGGCGCGCCTGCATTATTGGGCGGCTTTGCGGTAGGTATGGCCTTAAGTCGGCAATTTGTGTCACCGATTAACCACTATTTAGTTAACCCTTTTAGTTTTACTCACAAAATGGAGCAGTCGACTCAAGCCTTAGTTGATGTATTTGCACCGATCTTTTTTGTCTATGTCGGCATTAGCCTTGATTTAAGTCAGCTTGATTACAGCTTAGGCGGTATTTTACTGCTGGTTTGGTTATCGATATTAGCTATTTTCAGTAAGTTAATTGCTGGCTGGTTTGCTGCCGCAGCATGGCGAACGAAAATGGTGGTTGGCAGCGCTATGGTGCCTCGAGGTGAGGTGGGGTTGGTGTTTGCTGAGCTTGGGCTGCAAATGAATATTATCGATAGCAAGCTTTTTACTGAGCTGGTGGTGATAATTGCCATCACCACGTTAATTGGCCCTATGCTACTAAAATGGAGCTTGAAAAAGCTGCCCAATACACAAGAGAGTTAAGCTTAATATCTGCCGAGGCGCTTGAGTTTTCTGCACCAATTTGTAGTCGCTTTTACTTTGATTTAGCAAAGATAAAATTTAATTAATTATCGTTTTTGAGAAATCTCCAATATAAATGCGCTTAACTTTTATTAATGCGTAATATTTTGGAGCTATTGACCGAGCTGAGTGATGACATTGAACAATGATCTCAGTTGTGGAAGATAAAACACACGATGGAATTTTTGCTTGAACCACAAATATGGATTGGCTTAATTACCCTTATTATTATCGAGATCGTTTTAGGTATCGATAACCTTGTTTTCATTGCTATTTTAGTTAAAAAACTACCGCCAGAGCAGCGCGATAAAGCCAGAACAATCGGCTTGTCTTTAGCGCTAATTATGCGCCTTGGATTGCTGAGCATTGTTTCTTGGCTCGTGACGCTAACCCAGCCGCTATTTAGTATTTATGATTTAAGTTTCTCTACCCGAGATCTGATTTTAATCATTGGTGGTTTGTTCCTGTTATTTAAAGCGACTCATGAATTACATGAGCGTTTTGAAGGCGATATCAATCAACAGCAAGGCGCTAATGTTTATGCCAGCTTTGGTGTGATTATCGCGCAGATCTTAGCCCTAGATGCGGTATTCTCATTAGACTCAATTATTACTGCTGTGGGTATGGTTGATAGCTTAGCTGTGATGATGATTGCGGTTATTGTGTCGATGATTGTGATGCTATTAGCCTCTAAGTCGATCACTAACTTTGTTAACGCGCATCCTACGGTTATCGTGCTGTGTTTAAGCTTCCTATTGATGATTGGCTTTATCTTGGTCGCTGAAGGTTTTGGGTTCCATATTCCTAAAGGATATTTATACGCGGCGATTGGTTTCTCATTACTGATTGAGATGTTTAACCAGATGATTAGCTCAAGTCATGCGAAGCACGCAGAGCGTGTGCCACTGCGTCAGCGCACCACTGAAGCGATTTTCAGACTGATGGGCAGTAAGCATTACAACCAACATGATGACGATGAAGATGCTGAGCCTACTCCGGTAAGTTTTGGTGATGCAGAGCGTGAGATGGTCACGGGCGTATTATCATTATCTGAGCGAAATGTGCGTACGGTAATGACTCAAAGAAGTGAAACCGTATGGTTAAACACTGAAGATAGTAACGATAAGATTAAACAGACGATCAAAAACAGTCGTCACCAGATCTTCCCTGTGTGCACAGGTTCACTTGATAACTTAATTGGTATCGTGCGCAGCAAAGACTTGCTGTTGGGCATTGAAGCGGGTGAAAACTTAGCGGATATCGCAGCCGCTTTTCCTGCGTACATTGTGCCAGATAGCATTAACGTTATTCGTTTACTTGATGGCTTTAGAGAGTCGAGAGCGGGCATGGCGGTCTTGGCTGATGAATTCGGTAGTATTCAAGGTATCGTGACCCTACACGACTTACTCGAGTCGATAGTGGGTGAGTTCCCTGATATTGGTGAAACACCAGAGATCAGCGTATGTAATGACGGTTGGCTAGTAAAAGGTTCAACTTCATTACATGACTTAGAGTACCGCTTAGAGACTATCGGCTTAATTGATAAGCAGCAGGAATACATTACCGTTGCCGGCTTATTGTTGGCGCTGAATTCAACCATCCCTAAAGTCAGTGATGTGATTGAATTTGCAAAGCTGAAGTTTGAAATCGTTGAGGCTGACGAGTTTAAAGTGTCTTTGGTTAAGGTGAGTCACTTACCGGTTAATTAACTGGTTTGAAACAAAAAAGGGTCTGCATTGCAGACCCTTTTTTATGTCGTGCTTTACAGCATCAACAGATAAGCAATAAAGATCAGTGATAAGCCATAGATTATCGGGTGAACTTCACGGCCTTTACCCGCTACTAACATGGCAAATGCATAGCTGATAAAGCCCATGGCCATGCCGTTAGCTGGCGAGAAGCTTAAAATAGTGAACATAATGGTAAAGAAAGCGGCAATACATGATGGCTTATGATCCCACTGAATATTACCTAGGCGACCTACCATATAAATACCAACAACAATCATTGCTGGGGCGACAATTGCAGTAGAAAACATAGAAAACACTGGGTAGCAAAATAGTGCCAGTAGGAATAAACAGGCGGTTGCTACAGCGGCTAAACCGGTTTTTGCACCTTGGGCTGAGGCAATACCAGACTCTGAGAATGCGGTGATCGAGGTGGTGCCTAACACACTACCAATAACCGTACCGCCAGCGTCAGCAACCAATGCAGAACGTGCATTTGGCACCTTACCATCTTTATCGATAATGCCAGCATCTTTACCTACGCCAACAATAGTTGATAAGCCATCGAAAAAGTCGACAATAAAGAAAATAATCACGATAAATAGCAGATCAAATAGCTTATCAAGGGTAAGAAACTCAAAGTTAAATACCTTACCAAAGCTAGGCTCTATGCTTGGTGGCAGGCTAAACCAAGTTTCAGGAATAGGCGCAAATTTAGTGCCTAATACTGCGTCGCTTAACAGAGTTAGGGTAATTGAGGTCATAAAGGCGATAAACGTTGCCAGCTTGATATTGCGTACCATGCAAGCAACAGCGACAAATAAGCTGATAAAGGCAATGGCCACCTGCGGCTTACTAATATCCCCCATGCTAACCAGTACCACAGGATTTGCCACAATAATCCCTGCGTTTTTAAGGCCTAAAAAGGCGATAAACAAGCCCAAAGATACGGTAATGGCGAGCTTGAGATCTTCTGGGATCGACTCAATCATCTGTTTGCGGATCTTGGTCATCGAGAAGATCAAATACACCACACCTGATAAGAAGATACCGAATAGGGCTTCGTGCCAAATCAGTGCGACAGAGCTTGATGCCAGCATGCCTTTGAAGAATCCGTTCATGCTCATGCCCGGTGCTAACATAACCGGATAGTTGCCAAAGAAGCCCATTATCAATGTGGCTAATGCCGCTGCGATAGCTGTAGCGGTGAAGATAGCACCTTTATCCATGCCATCAATACTGCCTAAAATTGCTGGGTTCACTGCCAGAATATAGCTCATGGCTAAAAAGGTAATAAAGCCTGCGTACAGCTCAGTGCCAATATTGGCATTACGCTTAGAAAGCTGGAAGGTATTTTCCATAAAACGGGACTTGCCCGCACGTTGAAGTAAGCTAGAGATCGCCACAGTGATGCCTTATTAATGTTTATTGATGCGCTCTTTAAAGCGCTAAGGGTTCAATACATTTATTGGCAGATACCACTGGGCTGCCAAAGCATAATAGCCATTTGGCAACGGACGGTGATTGAGCTGTAGTCACAAGATTAGGTCTTGTGGTAGAGACTTCTGGACCAAATTTCCAGCGATATACAGCACAATAAATTGTTGGCGCGGATTGTACGCAAGCATATGAGTTGCGCAAACAATTGCAAAAAAAGTGTGCACTGGATCGCTGTTTTTTCAGCGAAGAAAAACAGTAATGGGGTCAAACCTTAACTAAGTGGTTCGAATCTATGGTTGACTACAGCAGGTTAAATTAACTCAGTTGTTCAGGCCTCTTGTGGTGTGAATTAGCGTTTGCTTTGAGTTTTTGATTAATGCTGTTAATCAGCGCTGGAGCGACTGACGCGACAATCATGCCGCCCATCAACAGGTATTGATACCAAGAGAAAGATTCACCGAGTAACAGCAGACCCGTGACAATGCCGGCAATGGGATTCGCGATACCACCAAAAGTAAAATCCACTACGCTCATACGCTGTAATAACCATACGTATAGACCGTAACCCAGCACAGTATTGAGCAGGATGATCCATGCCAGTCCTGCACTACTGCGCCAATCGATTTGTTGCACGGCGGCAATATAGGTGTCGCTCTGATAACTCGCATGCAATGCCGCAACAATCAGCAGTAAGCCACCGCCGATAATCAATTGCCAGGTCAGCACAGTCCACCAATGAATGCGGCTGCCAAGTGTTTTAGTGATAGTGCTGCCTATGATGATGCAGCTAATGGCGGCCAACATAGCAACTAAGCCAACTGGGTTTAAACTGATAGATTGTGGATCAAATAGTAACCAAGCAAATGCGATAATCATCGCTCCCGATAAGGCTTGCAGTAGGTTAGGACGCTGTTTGCTCACTAGCCAGTGAAATAGCATGGCAAAAACAGGCACAGATACCATGCCGACCCCCGATATTGCTGAAGGTAGGGTTAGCGCCATGACAAAAATAAGGCTAAAGAACAGCGCAATATTAATTGCACCGAGTTTGAGTAAAATCGGCCAGTCAGTTTTGCTCGGTAAGCTGGGTTTTATCAACAACAAAATTAACCCTGCCGGTAATGCCCGTAGGGCACCTAAAAGTAGTGGCGGCCAGTCAGGTAGCGTGAACTGGGTTACTGCATAGGTTGTTCCCCAAACAAATGCGGGGATCATGGCAAGGACAATATTCATAAAATACCTTTTTATAAAGTATCTTTATGTGAAGATACTTTATTGTGGATCGCGGCTTTAGTTTTGTAAAGAATCTTTTTATGAAGTATCTTTGCGTTAAGTTTATTTGGCGCTATGCGATTGAGGCGAAAGAAAGCAAAAAATGGAAGATATTGATAAGCTGGTGGCGCAATGGGGCAAAGAAAAGCCGCACTTAGACACATTACCCATGGCGATTTTTGGCCGCATAATGCGTTTGCAAAAACATATTGAAGCGCAAATTGCAGCTTGTCATAAACAGTATGGCCTGACGATGGGAGAGTTTGATGTACTCGCCACCTTACGTCGTTCAGGTGAGCCACACTGCTTGACGCCTTCGGCATTATTGTCAGCGATGATGCTGACTTCTGGTGCGATGACCAATCGCTTAGATAAGCTTGAATCTAAAGGTTTAATTGAGCGGGTACACAGTAAGGAAGATCGTCGTAGCGTGTCTGTTGGCTTAACTGAGCTGGGTTTTAATACCATAGATCAAGCCATTGAAGAGCATGTGAAGGTGCAACATCAATTAGTTGAGCAGCTATCTGAGCAGCAAAAACCAGAGTTAAACTCGCTGTTAAAAACCTGGTTAGCCTCTTTTGAGTCCTAATACCAAATAGTATAAGAACTTGCTCTACTCAGAGCGATTTTGGCAAACAAATTCAAGGCGAATAACTGAATTAGTTTGCCCTTGTGAAGGTATAACAACAGCGCCAAGGCTCAAAGGTCAGCAAATTGCTGACCTTTTTTATGCCTGATAGTCATGGCCATCTAGGTTGGCTAATTGACTGTTTTATAATTGGTATTACTCACAGTTTGGAATCCATTCCGCAGGTATAACTCTTGGCTTTAATTAATCCCGTCCAAAATAAGTCTGCCGAAACAGGAAAGCTATTTGCTATGAAAGCGCTTGGATTTAAACAAACCATTACCTTGGCCATTGTGGCATTAGTCTCTGCTAGTTTGTTAATTGCAAACTGGCTCTCATATCAATCGCTTAAGCAAGACACTATCAATTATGTACAAACCAGCTCACGGACGATGACTCACTATGAAGCCACAACAATAGCTGATTGGTTTAACAATAAAGCGACAGCAATAGTGACGCTGGCAGAGCAATATAAGCGTGGTGAGTTACATCAATATGTAGATTTTGCCCGCTTTACCAAGCAAGCAAGTGGTCTGTATTCCGTGTTTTGGGGATTTGAGGATGGCAGCTCTTATGCCAGTGTTGCTGATGATGCGGTGTGGCGTGATGGCGTTGCAGACACCACTAAGTATGACCCTAGGCCGCGTGGCTGGTATCAGCTAGCTCGCGCAAATTCTCAAGCTGTGCTGACGGATATCTATACCGATGTGGTGACTAAGCAGCCAGTGATTTCAGTGGTAACAAATATAGGCGATGGTGTGTTATCGGGAGATATTGGTCTTGAGATATTAGCTGATACGGTTGAGCAAATAGAGTTTCCCGGTGCGGTTGCAGCAATTATCGATCATCAAGGTAAGGTGTTAGCTTCGTCCTCTTCACGTTTTGAAGTTGGCGCCAGCCTTAGTGACTCAGGACTTAACCAGTTACAGCGGAATATCGTCAATAGCAACACCTATAGTGGTAGTTACCAAAACGACGGTAAGCACAACTTAGTCTTTAGTGAGTCGATCCCTTTACTTGGAGATCAACAGTGGTATTTGTTTATCAGTGTTGATGAAAGTGTGGCTTTTGCAGGTTTAAATGAGTCGCTTAAAGATGCGATTTTAACCTCTATCGTTATGTTGCTAGCCAGTATTGCTTTGGCTTTATCAGTTCTTAATCGTTTATATCGGCCGATTTTACACCTTAAGGAGGTTGTAATTGCCCTGTCGAATGGCCAAGCAGATCTAACTAAACGTTTGCCTGTGACCAGTAAGGATGATTTGGGAGAGATAGCCTCCGGGATTAATCGGTTTGTGGCCAATCTACAAGAGTTGATGCAACAGGTTGCCAGTGGTTCACGAGAAATTGCGCAAAGTATTCAGCATTTACATCAACATACCGATGATAATGCTAGCGTACTTAACCAGCATGTAATGGAAACAGAGCAAGTGGTTACCGCAGTGGAAGAGATGAGCGCAACGGCAATGGACGTGGCTAACAATACAGCTAACGCTTCTCAGGCTGCGGTGTTAAGCAATAATCAAGTGACTCAAACAAATGCAATAGTGGTTAGCACCCAGCAAACTGTTGAGCGTTTGATTGAGGATGTTGAAGCAACCGAGCTTAATATCAGCAATGTCGCTCAAGATGCCATTAGCATCACTAAAGTCTTGCAAGTGATAGGTGATATTGCCGAGCAAACCAATTTACTGGCACTGAATGCTGCAATTGAAGCGGCAAGAGCTGGTGAGCAAGGTCGTGGCTTTGCTGTGGTCGCTGACGAGGTGCGGGCGCTGGCAGCCAGAACTCAAGTGAGTACCACTGAGATCGCGCAGACTTTGGATCAGTTGCAAACAGGAGTGAACAATGCAGTGAATGCCATGAAGCAAACTAAACATACCTGCGAACAAGCAAGCGCTGCGACAACTGAAGTCAGTGATAACTTGGCAAAAGTGGTTGAATCAATCGTTGAGGTTAACGACTTAAATACTCATATTGCCACTGCAGCTGAAGAGCAAAGCGCGGTTTCAGACGAAGTCAGCCGTAATATGAATGCCATCCGTGACATGGTTGTGTTGCTAGATGACAATGGTAAGTCAACATTGGAAGAAACCGATAGGTTAACGACTGCCAACCAAAAGCTAATAGCAGTTGTTGATAAGTTTACAGTAGCCTAAATTCAACTCCCCTCTATACTTATTGATATTACGGTTAGCGATATCGCTAACCGTTTTCTTTTTAATTAGCAGCTCCCCTTAGGCTGCATGCCGCAGCAGCGAGTGCCTCACAAACCTAGCCAAATTTAGCTTAATTTAAGCCACCGAAGTGGATAGCGCGGCATAAATCAATTGTTATTAACAGACTAGTATTTGAATTAAGTTGAATATATATTTTAATGTATATATGATTTTGCGTATGTTTGGTGGTTTAATTAAGGTGTACAGTAATTGGATGCTACTGTTTTAAAGGGTTCAACGGAATAACTGACTTAAGTAAACCTCATAGAGTAGAGGGGATAAGTGATGATAGTGATCCACCACAATCCAGAGTGTGGCACATCAAGAAATGTGCTTAGCGTGATCCAGCAAGCTGGCTATGAGCCAGTTATTATTGATTACCAACAACAAGGTTGGACTAAACCACAACTGCTTGGTTTATTCGCTGCGGCAGATCTAACGCCAAAAACAGCGTTAAGAGTGACTAAGTCACCCGCCAAAGAGTTAGGCTTGCTTGAGGATAATGTGTCTGATGAACAGATTTTAGCGGCAATGCTGCAATATCCAATCTTGGTTAATCGCCCGATAGTGTGCACTCCTAAAGGGGTTAAACTATGTCGTCCAAGCGAAGCAGTACTAGATTTGCTAGATAAATGGCCAAAAGGTCCATTCAGTAAAGAGGATGGAGAGTTGATTATCGATAGTCATAACCAGCGCGTTAGTACTTAACACAAAATGGCGATTGTTAGCTGTTAACAAAACAAGGCCTTGTCATCCTCTACAAGGCCTTTTTGTTGAGCTTAAACTAAATTCAGCACCCAGCCCATAATAGTGAATGACACTAGCAATAAGCTAAATAGAATCGCCAGTAAACGCCACTGCATCACCTGCTTTAACATGACAAACTCAGGAAAGCTTGCGGCAACCGTACTCATACAAAATGCCAATGTAGTACCCAGTGGCACACCTTGTACGAGTAGGCTTTCCATCACTGGGATCACGCCAGTTGCGTTAGCATATAGCGGGATCCCCATTAATACCGCCAGTGGTACAGACCACCATTGACCATCGCCTAAGTTAGCTTCAAGCCAGCCAGCGGGCACAAAACCATGTAGCGCAGCGCCTAAGCCAACCCCGATAATGACCCACTTCCACACTCGGCCAAAAATTTCGCTGGTTTCAGCTTTGGCAAATTGATGGCGCTGTTGCCAACTAATGGCTGTGGATTCAGGCATTGCTTGGCTGGTTTGTTGCGATGATTCTCGCCCCATAGCATAGGCTTTAGCAGCTAAAGGTTGCAGCCAGCGTTCAGCTTTGAGCAGATCCAGTAACGCGCCACCAATAATACCGATAGCAATGCCGGTAACGACGTAAAGTAAGGTGATCTCAAAGCCCAGTAAGCTAAACAACAGCAAGATCGCGACTTCATTGATCAATGGTGAAGTAAGCAAAAATGCCATAGTGATGCCGATCGGGATCCCTGCTGAAGTAAAGCCTAAAAATACAGGGATACTCGAGCATGAGCAAAACGGAGTGATAGCACCGAAACCTGATCCTAAGCCATACCCTACGAGTTTGGGTTTGCCAGCCAAATAACCACGAACTCGCTCAATATTAAGTGACGCTCGCAGCCAAGCAATGCTGTAGATCATGACGATCAGTAGCGCAAAGATCTTACTGACATCTTCCACAAAAAAATGGATCGCTTGGCCAACTTGGGTTTGGTTAGATAGGCCGAAACAATCATAAACCAACCAATCTGCTAGCGATGTAAACCATGCAAACATTGACTTACTCCAGAAGGGGAATGAGGTAAAACCAACAGTAATAGATACCTGCGGCGATAAAGATGATGCCTGAGAGCATTCGTGCAAAGCGCTCTATCACAGTGATCTTGTTGAACAGACTGCCAATTTGTACTGTGCCCACTGCCAGTAATAGGCTGACGAGTAATACAGGCATGGCTGTTCCTATGCCGTAAGCTGCTGGGATCCAAAAGCTAGATTGCTGCGCAACAGCAAGTGGCAATAACGAGGCAAAAAACAGCGCTGCGGAGGTGGGGCAAAATGACAAGGCAAATAAGGCCCCTAACGCCAACGCACCGAGTTGACCCTTTTTAGCTAACTTTTGCTGTAGCTGGTTTGAGATAGACCACTTGCTACTTGGCAAGCGGATCCAGCCGAGCAAACAAGCACCAACAAATAGCAGTACAGGCCCTAGTAACATGTTCATTTGCGTCTGCAAAAAGTTAGACAACTTAGGCGCAGACATGGCGCTATGAAGTAGCAAGGCTGCCAGTAAAATGTAACTCAGCATGCGGCCAAGGCTATATGCAGCCCCCATCATTAGCGACTTTGATGGTTTATCAACTTGTTTGCTAAGAAACGATACCGCAGCAACATTGGTTGCTAAAGGGCAGGGCGAAATGGAGGTGAGCACACCAAACCATAACGCACTGGACAGTATCAACATCCACTCAACCATGACGAGCAGACTCTATTGCTGGCAGTAAAGCCACTTGCTTGTGAGTGATCTCGCCAATTTCACGATAAATATAATTGGTGAATTTCTGCTCATCAGTAAACAACTGCCAGACAGCGTCTAAGCGGCGATAATCAACGACCTTGCCATTTTGCTCAATTGCTAATACCACTGAGCGGGTAATGAGTTGAAAATCATCAATGTAGTGATCGTTTCCTTTAGACTCTAGGTTGACCATTTGTAGCTCGACGACACCTTGTTGTAGTGACTGCTGATAACCTTGTTCAATGGCTGCTTTGGTGTATTTTTCGATCAACTTGCACGAGGTGCAACGGGCATTACCATGAAAGTAGTACACTTTTAACACTTGGTTATCGCTAAGCTTCACTGCGGGTGGTGGCAGGGCAAGTTCGCTGGCGGCTTGCGATGGCACTGACGCTAAACAGAGTAATACGGCAAGTGGCATCAGCCACTTAGAAACACGATTAACGATATTCACTGGAAATTCCTTCTCTTGAGTACGCTGAATTAAATTTGGATTCTTGGGTAATGGTTACTTGTCGTTAAGTAGCTGTTGGATTTCGGCTTTAGAAGGCACATTGCCGGCAGTGATCACAGTGCCGTCAATCACGATTGCTGGAGTCGACATCACGCCATAATCGAGAATTGCCGCCATATCGGTGACTTTCTCGATGCTAAAATCAAGCGCCATGTCCGTTGCTACTTGCTCGACATCTGCAGCAAGATTGGTGCACTTTTTACACCCACTGCCTAGGATTTCAATTTTCATTTTGTTACCTCATTAATTGTTTGATGGTTTAACACTGCTGTTTCGTTCAAGACTTTTATTTCGTTCAAGACTTTTATTTCGTTCAAGACTGTTGGTTCTACTTAGCTCAAGACAGTTGCTACGCTTTATACAAGCGCGGCTTGCTCTGGGCGTTGTTGTCGATGACGCTTTCAACGCAAGTTAATGTTTTTAATAAACAAGGCGTTTCTAAGCGGTAGTAGATCTGTTTGCCGTCGCGTCGGCTATTTACGATGCCTGCTTGGCGCAATAGTGATAAGTGCTTAGACACAGTGGAAATATCTGCATTGACCCCATCAGTGAGTTCACAGACACAACGCTCTTGTTGCTGTAATTGCTCGACTAGCCATAGGCGAGTTGGGTGAGCGAGCGCTTTTAAAACCGTTGCCCGAGCCTTGAATTTTTGTTGCTCTTGTTCAGTCATCTTTTTATCTAAAAAAATGTATATATAAAAAAGTGTATATTTGGCAAAATAGCCAAATGTCATCTGCTGAACAAGTTTTTTGCTTATTAGCTATTCAGTTTCGTGATCTATGATTCAATTTGGTTGGCTTTGTGAACAAGGGGAAGTTGTAGCGATTGGCTTGATTTAGGATTCAGCGTTAACAAAAAAAACGCCTTGCAGCAAGAATCCACAAGGCGTTTAGAGTGATCTTGGTTGCCGCTGTTTAGCTATGAGCTAGCAGAGCCGTTTACAGACAGAGCCATTAACAACCAGACTTATTACTTTTGCAGTTGGGCTTTTGCTGCTTCAACTTTTGCAAAGTCTAAACCTAGCTCTTCAACCGCTTCTTTAATCAAAGCCGGGTTTTGCATAACAAGACCCATAAGTTGTTGAAGTTTTTCAGGTGGAATACCTAGTTGACCAATCACTGCCATAGCCATCATTGGGTTTTCTGTCAGGGTTTGGAACAGCTCTTTAGCTTGTTCGTCACTGACATTATGCTCTTTTAAGATCGCAAGGATCGGGTTCATTGCATTACCTTTGTGAGTATGAAAATTTAAATAGTGGCTAATTCTAACACTCATCTTTGCTTAAGGTGGAGCGTGTTTTATTGCTCTATGTTGAATGTATGTATATAGCAATGAGCAATGAGTTGAGTTTTGCATCAATTTTAATCGATTAAATCACAGTTTATTGATGTGTTTTGCAAAGTTAGATAATGATTATATTGCTAATTTTCAACCTTAGTTAAGCTGCGCAGTCGTTGGCGTATAACGTCGTATTATTGCTAGGAAATAGCTTACATGGAAAACTCACAAGCAGGCCTGAGTCATTATTTATCTGGGCTGTTTTTAAAAGATAGAAGCGTTAGCAAACGGGTATTCAACTTAGTGATTGGTTTGGTGCTAATTTGGGGCTTTACCACTAACTACCTGACGGTTGTTTACTTTCCGACAGAGTGGATTAATAGCATTAACCCTTGGGTTATATTGATCGGTTTTTTGGTTTTTTCGACGTTAGGCTTCCTGATTATGTTTCGTTATGAGGCGCCACTATATAGCTTCTTGGGGTATAACATACTCACGTTAAGCGTCGGTTTATTGCTGAACTTGGCTTTACAAGAGTTCTCCTACAGTGAGATTGTCACCGCGATTCAATATACTGCGACGATTACCTTGTTAATGATTATTACAGCGACGCTGATGCCGAATTTATTTATTCATTTTGGTAAGGTGCTGGCAGTGATCACTGGCTGGATTTTGGTGATTGAGCTGAGTTGGTTAGTTATTTTTGGCCATAGCCATGAGACTATTCACTGGATTGTAGCAGCTTGCATGTGTGGCTATATTGGCTATTTCTGGGCGACTGCTAGCAAGTACGGTGATACATTAGATCAAGCGATTGATTTCGGTGGCATGCTTTATATGGAGATCATTAACCTGTTCTTACGTATATTACAGTTGATCTCAAAGAAATAAGTTTATCGCGCTAATAAAAGCACAGCTTAAGCTGTGCTTTTTTGTTTAGGTATTAAGCCACTATAGTGGATTAAGGTAGGCTTTCACTGCGGTCAATCGTACCGTTGCCCCGCCAATAATATCGAGAAAGCCTAATATCGACAGCGGTTTATCAGCACTTATCCAAGCTGAGCCGGTTGCACCAATAGGTAACATTGCCATGGTGGCATCATCCACTTCTAACACGACTGTGCGACCAACAGGCATAGAACCAAAGTTGATGTGGCGCGATACCATTTGCTCGCGTGGTAAAATATCGCCCTGCGCTTCACCTGTGGCTTCAACCTTGCTGTGTACTTTCGCTCTGAATATTTGCCCTGGGTAAGCATCAATATAAAACTCGGCAAACTGCCCTGGTTGAATATAGGCAAATGATTGATCGGGAATACGCATTTCGACAAATTTACGTCCTGTATCCCACAAGTGCATAGCGCCAACTCGTGAGCCATCGGCGATATAAACATGGGTGACCATACCGTCAAATGGTGCTCTAACCTCTAGACGTTTTAGCTCAAATTGCTGTTTACGCAACTGGGCAAACTGCACTTCTAGCTGGGCATGTTGCACCTTAAGCTCAGCTTTTATTATCTCAACATTGTCCTGTGCATTTTCTAAATCACGCTCGCTAACATGCTCGCCAAGCTCTGCTTTACGCTGGTAGGTACGTTTAGCTTGGGCAAGTTTAACCTCAGTGGCTTCGATACTGCGCTCAACCTCGGTTATTCTGGCATTTATCTCATCGATTGCGCTGCTTACCTTGTCATCGACTAAGGTATAGAGCAGCTCACCTTTAGCCACATGTTGGTTGTGGTCAATGGCAATGGTATCGATTTGTTGGCCAATCGCTGGTGACAAAATCGCATGAGGCGCTCTCACTGTGGTGGAGTTGGTTAAATCGGCTGGAGAGTAAAAACGGTGAGCTAAAAACAAGCTTAACGCTATGATGCAGCCAACTAAAACGCTAATAAAGTAGTTACGTGGTCTGGTTTTTATCACTTTGAACTTAAACAGTAACCAAACAATAAAAATATACGGCAGCATTATCTCTTTCATGCGCGAGTCCCTCTAATCCACTCTTGTGCTCTATCCCAGTCGGTGACGATAGCGATAACAGCAAGTACCCATAAAGGCTTCCAAAATAGACCTAACATACATAGCCAAAAAATCAGCTTGGCTTGTTGCATGCCGCGTTCTTTGGCGAGGTATTTAGGCAGTGAATGTAAGTGCCAAAGTTTAAGAGCTATCCAACTAAAAATACCTAGGGTGACCAAGGTAACAAACCACATAAAAGCAACGGAGTCGAGCAGCGTCATTACACTGGGGAGATTTTCATAAACTAGGTTGGTGTCGTGGATTTTCATTCAACTCTCTTAATCAATGTTTGATCGGTTAAGGCTTAATACGCATGCAATATTAGCGTTTGCTAGCTGAACCCAAGTTGAACTCCTTATTTAGATAGCGTCAATAAACTGAGTTTTGAGACAGGCACTGCAAAAAGTCGACTAATTTGATTTTATGTAAGTTTTTTGGCATTTCTTTTTGAAAATATATTTTGTTGGTTGTTTTTGTTGGTTAAAACAGACTTTTATTGGTTATGGTGCTAGTTAGATTTTAATTCTGTTTATTTTTATCTGATTTTTATCAATATGTTGGTTGTCAATATTTTGTCTTTGATGGTTTTGTGATTTTTATGGTTATAAGTTGGTGGTTAATCGATATATTTAGATTTACAAAATTAGGATTACAGCTAATAATCCGCCAGATCTTACAAGTTGCACTTTGTGCACTTGCTGAAAAAGGCAAAACCTGTGAAAGCAGGTGACGCAAAGCATCCAGCCTAAGGGGCAACCTATGGCAGTGGCGCTACCACAAGTGACACAGGCCGCACTGCATGCCTGTTTGTTGCTTTTCTATATCTAATGAAAAGGGATAAATACATGAAATCACTAAAAATTAATCTACTAGGTGCTAGTGTTGCGTTAGCCATGGGCGCGTTATCTGCTCCAGCTATGGCTAACGGTAGCGATATGGTTAATCCACAAGCAGGTGTGGTTGTGGGCTATTGGCATAACTGGTGTGCGGGTGGTGGTTACAAAGGTGGCGTAGCGCCATGTGTGACATTAGCAGAAGTCGATCCGCAATATAACGTTGTTGATGTGTCATTTATGAAGGTTTATGGCGCAGTTGGCACCATTCCTACCTTTAAATTAGATCCCGCTGTGGGCTTGTCGGAAGCACAGTTTATTGATCAAATCAGTGAGCTAAACCGTCAAGGACGTTCTGTATTAATCGCATTGGGCGGCGCAGATGCGCACATTGAGCTGCGTAATGGTCAAGAGCAAGCACTGGCGGATGAAATCATTCGTTTAGTCGAAATATATGGCTTTGATGGTTTGGATATCGACCTTGAGCAAGCGGCTGTTACCGCAGCAGACAACCAAACAGTTATTCCTGCTGCGTTGCGTATCGTTAAAGATTACTACCTTGAGCAAGGTAAAAACTTCTTGATCACTATGGCGCCTGAATTTCCATACCTAACAACTGGTGGCAAGTACGTGCCTTATATCACGGCACTAGAAGGCTACTACGATTGGATTAACCCACAGTTTTATAACCAAGGCGGTGACGGTATTTATATCGAAGGCCTAGGTTGGATTGCCCAAAACAACGATAACTTAAAGCAAGAGTTTATTTATCATATCGCTGATGCACTAGCGAACGGCAACAATGGTTTTACTAAGATCCCCCACGACAAACTTGTGTTTGGTATTCCTACTAACATAGATGCCGCAGCAACGGGCTATGTTAAAGACCCACAAAAACTGTACGCTGCTTTTGAACAACTAAAAGCACAAGGTCAGCCACTACGTGGTGTGATGACTTGGTCAGTTAACTGGGATATGGGGCAAAATTCAGCGGGTCAGGCTTACAATGAGTCATTCATTAAGGCATACGGTCCGTTTATTCATGGCCAAGATATTTTGCCGCCAGAGCCTGATAACGGTAAACCCATTTTTAGTGGGATCAGTAATACTCGGGTTAAGTTAGGCGGTGAATTTAACTCACTAGCTGGCGTAACCGCCAACGATAAGGAAGATGGTGACTTAACATCGTCAATTGAAGTTGCAGGTCACGTAAACACTGAGGCACTAGGTTTGTATGCACTAACCTACCGCGTGTCTGATAGCGATGATAACCTGACTGAACAAGTGCGTAGTGTTGAAGTGTATAACACCAAGCCAGAAATCAAAGGCGTAACTAACGCCAGTGTATTAGTGGGTAGTGAGTTTTCCCCTATGGTAGGTGTTAGCGCACTTGATGCCGAAGATGGTGACTTAACAGACCATATCGTTATTGAAGGTGATGTCGATACGGATACATTAGGTCAGTATTCACTCACTTACCGCGTAACAGACAGTGCGGGACAACAAACTGTTGCATTGCGCAGTGTTACAGTGAAAGAGCAAGGCGCTGTGTGTGAAAACGCATGGGATAAAGCCAAGGTTTACCTTGGCGGTGATACAGTTAGTCATTCTGGTAAGAGCTGGTTAGCTGGCTGGTGGACTCAAGGTGATGAGCCGGGCACTACAGGCGAGTGGGGCGTTTGGAAAGCACAAGGTGATAGCGACTGTGACGGTGGCTTACCACCAGTGGTTAAACCTACTCTTGATGTCACCGGTATTGCACCGCGTTATGTGCTTGATCAAGGCAGTGTCACTATTGAGTTTAGCGCTAGCGTTAACCAAACCATGGTGATTAAAGCTAGCTTAGTACAAGGCAATAACGTATTTGCTAGCACTGAAGTTAATAGCGCAAGCACTGCTGCTCTGACTCTATCTGCGACAGATTTAGTCGCGGGTAGTTACGAAGTTGTGGTTAGCGCTCCAGAGCAAGAGCTAACTCGCCGTACTAGCGTGAACTTAGTTGAAGAAGATGAAGGTGGTGACTACCCAGCGTACGCTGCAGGCACTCAGTACCAAGCTGGTGATGTTGTGACTAACGCCGGCGGTGTTTATGAGTGTCTACCATGGCCAAACAGTGGCTGGTGTAGCGGTTCAGCAAGTCATTATGCGCCTGGTGTGGGTAGCGCTTGGGCAGATGCTTGGTTCGCTCGTTAATGTTGTTAATACATTAAACTAATCGGCAAACTTTATATCGATTAGCTTAAAAGCCCTATCAATTTGATAGGGCTTTTTTGTATCAGTTGTTTGATGTTTGAGCTCAATTGCCTCTAGGCTAATTTATACTTTATTTATATACGCTTACGGCTAGGTTTAAATGTGATCTAGTTATCAAATTAGCTTTGAAATACTAGCGATAGTGAGCAATTAATATGAATATCTATTCACATTAATTCAATAACTATAAATAAATATGCAATCAAATTCTGTTGAGTCAAACTCTTTCAAATTAAGCCGTCGTCAATTTCTTTATGCTGGTGCTGCTGCATCTAGCTTAGCGAGTTTAGGTTGTAGCTCAAGCCCTGTTTCTACGCAAACTCCATCAGTTGCAACAGTTGATACCACTGAAGCGATACCGCTTAACTTTAACGAAAATCCATTAGGGCTAGCACCTAAGGCACAGCAAGCGGTACTTGAAGCATTGCCTAACGCTTGGCGGTATCCAGATGCGGCACGTAGTGATTTAATGGCAACGATTGCTAGCAATCTATCATTAGAAGCCTCGCAGCTTATTTACGGTAATGGTTCATCTGAAGTGCTAAAAATGGCATTAGATGCACTGGTGCAAACTAATACCCAGTTAGTGATGCCAGATCCGAGTTATGGTGTGATTATTGATTACGCTATGGCCCGTGGTGTACCAGTGGTGAAGGTAAAGCTTGATGGCAATTGGCAAACTGACCTTGCAACGATGAAAGCCAAGGTTGCCGCCCATAACGGTCCATCGATTGTGTATCTATGCAACCCAAATAATCCAACGGGTCTATTACTACCGCAAAGTGAATTAAACCAGTGGCTAGATCAAGCATCGAGCCAATTAAGCTTTATTGTGGATGAAGCGTACGTGGAATATGTGGCACAAGCTGGCTTTGTTTCTGCTATCGAGCGAGTTAAACAAGGGCAAAAGCATATTGTGGTATGCCGTACTTTCTCAAAGATCTATGCCTTAGCGGGTTTACGCGTGGGCTACGGTGTTGCGCACCCTGAGTTAATCAAACTTATGCAGGCGCAAGCGAGTATCGATAACGCAAACTTAATTGGTTGTGTGGCGGCCAAAGCCAGTCTTGAAAGTCAGCAATGGCTGGAGTTGAGTCTAAAATCAAACAGCCAAGCTAGGGCATTGGTGTATCAGCAGTTAACTGAGCTTGGTTTAGATTACCTACCAAGTGAAACCAACTTCATCTTCCATAAAGTGAACGGTGATAGTGAGCTGTATATGCAACGTATGAGCAAGGCTGGGATTTTGGTTGGTCGTCCGTTCAATCACGGCGAAGGTTGGAACCGTCTTTCAATTGGCACACCTGCACAGATGCAGTATTTCTGTAAAACCTTGGCTAAATTCCGTGAGCTAGGTTGGGTATAAGCTTAGTTTATATGGCCAAGTTCAGCAGTTTGATGAACTTGGCTTTAGGCATATCTGTGGCTAGTATGGTAATAACAAAAATTAAGACCATAAAGAGTCCTTCTTATGCCTACTGCATCTACACCCGATCTCAGCGTTTCAACTAGTCCTGCCGCAATAGCTAGCAATGTCACCGATCTTATTGGTAACACAGATCTGCTTAGGATCAACAGTTTAAGTGAATTGACTGGCTGCGAGATCTTACTTAAGTGCGAGCAACAAAACCCAGGTGGTTCAATTAAAGATCGCGCAGCATTGCAGATGGTGAAAGATGCGATCGCCTCAGGAAAATTAACTCCCGGAATGACCATAGTTGAGGGCACGGCGGGTAATACCGGCATAGGTTTAGCGCTGGTGGCTAAAGCACTTGGCTTTAAGATGCAGGTGGTTATGCCAAAGGGGCAAGCGCCTGAAAAAGAGCAAATGATCGCCCTGTATGATGCAGAGCTTAAACTTGTCGATCCATGCCCGTTCGCTAATCCTGATCATTTCTATCACACCGCGAGAAGAATAGCTGAGGCGAATAGTGATTGCTGGTGGGCGGATCAATTTGAGAACACCAGTAATTTTAGGGCCCATTATCTCAATACCGCTCCTGAGATCTGGCTGCAAACTAAAGGAACGATCGATGCGCTCGTTTCAGTTGCCGGTACTGGCGGTACTATTGCTGGTAACTCGCGTTATTTATCTGAGCAAAACCCACAGTTACAAACTTGGTTGGTGGATCCGGATGGTTCTGGGATCTACTCATATTTGAAAACAGGCCAGTACCAATCAAGCGGCAGTTCATTCACTGAAGGTATTGGAATCATGCGCTTAGTTGAGAACTTCCGCCAAGCTAACATCAACAAAGCCATTACTTTGCCGGATGTTGATCTGATCGCCATTGCACGTCATGTTAGAGAGTATGACGGTATTACACTTGGCAGTAGCGCGGCACTCAATGTTGCCGGGGCGCTTTATGCCGCAGCTAAAATGGGCCAAGGTAAAACCATAGTGACCTTTTGGTGTGATATTGCCGAGCGCTCTTCATCAAAGCTTTATAATGAACAATTTCTTAGCGACAAAGGTTTTAGCTGCAGCAGTGAGGCCGTTGCAGATATGTTTGCTCGTTATCAAGCAGAAGCAGATAGCGCTGTGGTTACTCTAGAGTAGATTGGGAGCTGGGTTTAGTTTTTACTGCTAATAGAAAGCAAGGCTGCAAGCACCCGTGAGGCATCGGAGTATGCGCAGATGCTTCATGTATCCTACAAGTCACTTAATTTGCTGTGTAAGCAAGCTTGTGGCCAAACAGCAAAGCAGTTGATTGATGCGCATGCGATTCTTGAAATTAAACGCCGATTAATTATCGGTAGCGCCAAGATCCAAGAGATCGCTTATGATCTTGGTTTTGATGATGTAACTTATAAAGATGGTAAGTATGTGCAGCCTTGGAACACCTCAAAAGATAGCTGTTCTAGTTGCCACGAGAATTATGATGAGCTTGCCGCATTAGTTGAGAAGATGCATCGCTAGATTGTTATTATCAATATAAGCCCCTTTTTAGGGGTTTTTTTTATGTTTAATTTTCGGGTGTTAATGCTGTTTTTGTGGCGTCAATCTTGGGTTAACGACTGCCTATAGCAAGCAGTTGAAGCAGTTGTTCTATTTCGGCCAAGCGAATTTTGTTGCTGATTGGGATTGTATTATCTGCTAGTGATGGTGATTAAAGAGAGGGGGCTACTACTGAACCAACATCTACAACTGCTACAACATCGCGAGATATGCGCTTATTTTTTAGTGATGGGTTTGTTGACATTAGCCATTTTATTGACTGGTTTTGGCATCATTTTTGTAAACTTTTAGTTGGTTTTTTAGTTTGTATATTACTGTTTTTATATACTTATTTGTTCTTAATCATGATCCATGTTGAAATCTTATCATGATTATTCAAAGTGCAGCCTAGGTCGCGGATTTTGCAATGGCTGTGGTTATACTTCTCGACCTAAAAATCGACTTAGAACGATGTTTAAATCGTCGAGCTCTTTCAAGAGGCTTCCTGTGAAATTAAAGCGTATATTCCAGCTTGCGATACTTTTTATTTGTAGCACATCAACTATTCAAGTGATGGCAAGAGATCTGGCAGAGATCCAAGCCGAAGGCGTATTGCGTCATTTAGGTGTGCCATATGCGAATTTTGTGTCTCAGTATGCTGAGGGGAATAAAGTTAACCACAGCGGGCTTGATATCGAGTTGATGCAGAATTTTGCCGAGCATCTTGGTGTGAAGTATGAATTTGTACCGGCGCAGTGGACAAGCGTATTCGGCATGCTGACAGGAAGAAATGGCCAGTTTGTTGATAATAAAGTGGTTTATTCAAAGCCAGAACCTATTGTTGGCGATATTATTGCTAACGGTCTGACTATTCTAGATTGGCGAAGTGAGTTAGTTGATTTTTCTGACGATTATTTTCCATCTGCAGTTTGGCTTGTTGCTCGCACTGAATCAAGCCTTACTCCAATAAAACCAAGCGACTCATTGTTTGATGATATAAAAATGGTCAGAGGGTTATTAAAAGATCGCGATATTTTAGCAATGAAACAATCTTGCTTAGATCCGGATCTTTATGATTTGTATCAGACTCAAGCCAACGTTATTTTACCCACCAAGCAGCTACAGCTGAATGAAATGGTGCCATTTCTACTCAATATTCAGGCGGAAGCGACGTTACTTGATGTTGCAGATTCGCTGATAGCTATAGAGAAATGGCCTAATAAAATCAAAGTCATTGGCCCTATTTCTGAGGATCAGAGAATGGCGGTTGGCTTTAGAAAAAACTCACCGGAGTTACGTGCTGTTTTCAATCAATACCTAAAGCAGATCCGCGCTGATGGTAGTTATAATCAATTAGTCAGAAAGTACTACCCTACCGTTTTCCATTATTACCAAGACTATTTTGAAACTGCGGCTGTTGGTGATCAGAACTAAATATGAAGCATTTAAAATGGTTTAACAGTAAAACGGCAATCATCATTGCCGGGGTGTTACTTAGCGCCTATTTAATTTTAATCTTAACCGTAACCAACTTAGGCCAAAGCAGTTTAAGAGAATCACAAAACAGCGCACTTAATCTCAGGGTAACCAATTACACTGAAAACTTGAGCTTCTTTTTCGCTGCCAGTGAGAAAAATGTGGCTAATTTGAGCCAGCAGCGAGATGTAAATACTTATTTTTCAAATTTAGCGGCGGGGATGTCGCTGCGATATGGGTTAAGTTCGAGCTTGTTTAGTCTAACAAAGACTATTGATCAGTTTAGCTTATCGAACAAAATGGATAATCAGCTGATTTATTCTCGGGTGCTGATTGTTGGGCTTGGAGAAAGCATTATTGTTGACTCCCAGCCTGAGCTTCCCTTTGATGTTAGTCAGTTGCCAATAAAGCAGATGGAAACTTTTGGGCAAAAAATACATTTGGCTAGAGGGGCTAATGGCGTTGAAGTGCAGTTATTACAAACTATTTATCACCAAAATAAGCCGGTTGCAGTGTTGGTTGCTAGTTTAAATACAACAGTGATCATCAATATGTTATCGACTCAAGAACATATTGAGAGCGGTAGCTATTTGACATTGGAGTCCGCCGTTGGCGATATTTTGGTGTGGAACTCATTACCTGAAAGCCTACTAAGTATTGAGCAGGGCAGCGTTAACTTTTCTAAGGCGAGTCAAAAAACTATCTATTTTAAAACAGATGTTTTGGGCACCCCATTTACTTTAAAAAGCTGGTTTGAACCTGTAAGTGAAGAAGATATTTTTACTTCAACGTGGTTTATCGCGGCAATTTCGTTACTGGCTTTACCTGTATTCTTAGGCCTGATTTATTTACTACGAGTCAACAATAAGAACTTAATTTTACAAACCCAAGTTGCACTATCTTCTGAGCAGCAACAAAAGTTAGCTAAGCAAAATAGCTTATTGCATGAAGAGATCTCAAAGCGTAAGGCGTCAGAGAGTAAGTTGGCTTATCAGGCGACCCATGATGAGTTAACCAACTTAGCAAATCGAACCCATGGTATGACGCAACTACAGGCGGCTATCCGAAATGCCCATGCCAAAAATACCCAAATTCTATTATTGTTTATCGACTTGGATAACTTCAAACAAATCAACGATACCATTGGTCATCACGCTGGTGATGAGCTGTTACAACAAACGAGTGCTCGACTAATTAAATCTGTGCGTAGCACTGATATTGTCGCGCGTCTTGGTGGTGATGAGTTTTTGGTCATTGTGCCTGATATTCAACATCAAGATGCGGCAACGCTCGTCGCTAGCAGTGTTTTGTCGCTATTCGAGCAGCCATTCCATATCGAGCAACAAGAGTTTTTTGTTTCGACCAGTATCGGTATGTCTATGTACCCAAAGGATGGCAATAACGCGGCGACATTGCTGAAAAGAGCTGATACTGCTTTATATCGAGTAAAGGATATGGGGCGCAATGGCTTTGGTTTTTACGATTCGAGCATGAACTTAGATGTGGAGCGTAATTTAATGCTAAATATGCGCTTACATCAGGCTATTCAGCAGGGCGATATAGAGGTTTATTACCAACCTATTCTTGATTTAAAAAGTCGCAAGATTGTTGCTGCCGAGGCGCTAATGCGCTGGTTTGACCCTGAATTAGGTTTTGTATCGCCTGAAGATTTTATTCCGTTAGCAGAAAAGAACGGCTTAATCCATAAACTAGGTGTAATGGTATTGCTCGAGGCCTGTACGCAAGCCGCCAGTTGGCAGAAGATTAGCCCTATTACCGTAGCGGTGAACTTCTCTAGTGTGCAGTTTCGGCATTGTGAGCAGCTACAGGAAACCATTGTCGATATATTGCTTAAAACAGGGCTGCCTGCGTCTCAACTAGATATGGAAGTGACTGAAAGTTTATTGATAGATCAGGGCCATAGCTTGATGAAAATGCTGTCTTATCTAAAGCAGCTTGGGGTAGGACTATCTATTGATGACTTTGGTACTGGTTACTCGGCATTAAGCTATTTACAGAAGTTTCCATTTTCGAAATTAAAAATTGACCGCGCTTTTATCAATAAGATGGCTACGAGTTCATCAGATGAATCTTTGGTATCGGCGATATTAGCTATGGCGAAATCCTTAGGGCTAAAGGTGGTTGCAGAAGGCATTGAAACTGAGCAGCAAGCAAGTTTTTTACAAGAGCACAATTGTGAATTTGGTCAAGGTTACTTGTTTAGTCGACCAATCCCAGCAGCTGAGTTCACTAAGTTGTTATTAGATGAGCAGCGTAAACAAGAGTCATTAGTGCTTAAACAGCCAGCTTAAATGGTGATGACAACTACTCTATGGTTAGATAAATAGGCCTGCCTATATAGGGAGGCCTAACATGATGGATATTATCTCATTTCACGATAAAGTTGCTTCATGGCTTTAACTAAGCCTTTTACATCGTCATCATCGTGGAATAGGTGAGTTGAAATCCGTAACGAATAGGTTTTAACGCTATCGTTAGGGTCAAGATAGAAAGATGTAGTACGCACAATGTAGCCATATTCTTCATCTAGACGATCGCGAAACTCAGTTAATAAGGCGCTATCAGTTAGATCATCAAATGGGTTAAAGGTGGTTAAACCGCTGGATAACTTACGCACATTTGGGGCGAAGATCATTGCATCAGGGAATTTCCTCGCAAGCTCTTCTTTACATAACGCACTTAAATCAAGAATGCGCTTTTCAATTGCATCTCGACCAATTTCGTCCCACATTTCACAGGCTTTAGCTAGTGCACGTTTAGCTGGGTAGTTGTCTTGGCCAACAGATTGCAGTTTAGTTTGTACTTCAACAGATGAAGATGAGGTGTTGATAAACCATAGTGGTGTTTCACGGTCACTCCAGAACTCAAATAAGCGACTAGCATTATCACGTACATATAAAAAGCCGGTTGCACCAGGGCCACACTGCCATTTATGGCCCGCACCAGAGTAGAAGTCACAATCGATATCATGAAAATCTAAGTTGAACATGCCTGGAGTATGCGCACCGTCAACTAAAGTGACGATGCCATTTGGAATCGCGACTCTCTTACAGATCTGTTGAGCCGGTAGTGTTGTACCTGTGGTGAATGTGACGTGAGAGAACACCATTAAACGTACACGGCTGCCATATAGGTTTACCGCATCGGCAAATACTTGTACAAAATCGTTAACACTAACATCGTTACCTGGAGTGTATACAGGTAACGCTAATTCAATTACTTCGGCGCCATAACGCTCTGCTACATGCTTTAGCGGTGTAGTCACACCATGGTGTTCATGGTTGGTTGTTAGAATAATATCGCCATATTCAAACTGTAAGCCGTTAATGATGGTACATAAACCATCAGTCGTATTACGGCATAGCACAAGCTCATGTGGGTCGGCACCAAAACTTGGTGCAATTTGCTTGGCGTAATCTAGTGTTGGAATATTGCTGTTCCATGGGTTAATCGAAATTTGTTCATTGGCATGGTTATAGTCTTTTAATACACGCTTAGGCATAGTGCCTGCAGTGCCAATGTTCATGTAGGTATTGCGTTTGTTTAAGATGAACTCCTTACGCACCTTGTTCCAAAAACGCTGGTCTGCATGGTTACCATGGAAGGTTGCATTAAAATCATCTGTAGAGGCATGCGCGCTAGCAGGCAAAAGACTTGCGCCTGCTGCTGTGATTGCTAAGCCTGTAGTTGTTTTTAAAAATCGACGACGCTCGTTACTTTGTAATTGCTCGTTTTGTAATTGATCGCGGTCGAATAAGTTATTTTGTTGATTAGTCATGATTGATTCTCAAGGGAAAGTTACTTTTTTTGCTTTATCTTTATAAATCTCATTAAGCCTTATTATTCTATTGGTTAACCTGTTATTTAAACGTGATTTATACCGCATAAGCTTATGTCGCGTAGTGACATAAAAACTTTAAAATCAATGGGTAAGTCATTTAATTGGCGTTTATTGTTATCAGTACGTTTTATTGTGTTTAGCGTGGCGTAATACCGGCTTTTAGTTGTGTATATCCGTTTATTCTTTAATGTTTACTTAGTTTCGTCGATATTTGCAGCAGCCAATAGCTTGTTAGGATTGAGCATTAGCTGTAGTTGATAACTCGCTGTAAATTAAAAGTTATTACTGCATATAGACTAAAATATTACCGATCTGGCTTGGGCCAAACACATCAATATGCGTCAGTTTTTCGATCTGTTTAAGTAATTTTTACAGTCAGCAAGGCGCAAAAATGCTACCTTCGCGGCAAATTTTGAGTAAGGGGACACCCGATGATTATATTTACCACTAATCTTGGCGATATTGAGATAACGCTGGATTTTGACAAAGCACCTGTAAGTGCTAAAAACTTTTTAAAATACTGCCAAGATGGTTTTTTTGAAGGCACTATTTTTCACCGCGTAATTAAAGGATTTATGATCCAAGGTGGTGGTTTTACTGTGGATATGGATGAGAAACCGACTCGTGCAGCTATCGTTAACGAAGCTAATCGTGGCTTAAAGAATATTCGTGGCAGTATTGCAATGGCACGTACCGATGCGCCGCACTCGGCAACTGGACAGTTTTTTATTAACTTAGCCGACAACAGTTTTTTAGATCATACAGCTACCACCAACGCAGGCTGGGGTTACGCGGTATTTGGCCAAGTGACTAACGGTATGGATGTTGTGACCAAAATAGGTCGCGCTAAAACCACCTCTAAAGGCGATCATGACGATGTGCCAAGAGAGGCGATTATTATTGAGAAAGTGACCATTAATTTATAATGCAGTAGCCAAAATAGATAAGTGATTAAATCACTTATCTATTTATTAAATCAGTTATCTATATATCAAATCACTCATTTTAGGCTTTCTTTTTGGCGTGTGTGGATTTTATAGAAGCGATAGCTTATTGCGAGCGCGATACAAATAGCCGCTGGTGCTAATAGCGCGAAAAATGCCAACTTGGCAAAAAGAACTGCGCCTAAGGCGCCACCAGAGATAAAACCGGCAATGATAAGCATAAATAAAATGGCTTTGCGCTTATCAAACTTTTCCCCTTTTAGTGTGCCACCTAGCATTATGCCTAAGTCGGTAAAAATTCCTGTTACATGAGTTGTGCGAACAATTGCGCCACTATAAGTGGTTGCCAGCGCATTTTGTAAACCACAGGCCGCAGAAGCCATGTAATGGCCGTAATAAGTACCGTCTTGCAGTAAGTATATTGCCAGTAGTAAAAAGCCTGCTTCAATTAACAATAAGGTGTCGTAATGGCGCCCAAGCTTAACGCTACTCCCCGACAAGAATGCCCCTGAAAGTGTCGCGCCAAACATAAAGCTAATTAAAATACCCAGCAGATGGAACAGTGCCGTTGGCGACGAGCTAAGTAACTGAGTTCCCACAAGGGTGGCTGTTCCTGATAGGTGAGAAACAGATTGATGCTCAAATCCGAGTAGTCCAATCGCATTAACACTACCGGCAGTGAAAGCCAGAATGAAAGCGCCGTATTCTACCCATTTGGGAAGTTTAGAGATCACTGTATAGCCTTAGTTGTGCCCAATAGATGGTACGACTTAGCAGACGTAAAGTTGGGCATCTATTGAGCATTGAGTTATGGGTAATTTGGGAGCTTAAACCGCTTGCTGAATGCATTTGGTTTACGCTGTATATTTTGCCTTTGTTCAACATACTAAACTGCCATGTCGATCGCAAAAGTACAGCGATGTTGTTTATCTGCATAGCCACAGGCAAGATTAGCCGCGACGAGCCATATCTGGTCGAATAGGATAATCGTCTTGCTATTAACCCCTATGAGCAAACCATTTTTATACAGATTGCTATTACTGTAGTTGGCGATTATTTAGGCTTTGCGAATATTTTTCAGTGTGATTTTTCTCCCAGTTTGCCCGTTGAGCATACTTAATAATGCTGGTTATTGGCGTACGCCAAAAACTTGCTAGCAGCTAATCGTTGCAAATGCTTGTTGATACACCATTAAGTAACTAAGGGCTATTAACATGTCTAGACCTAAAAAGTGTCGCCATTTATCCAGCTGTGTGCCGTGCAGCTTATTCAAACCTAATGGCATTCCATCTCATCAGTTAGAAAAGATCCAGTTAGATGCTGATGAATTTGAAGCGTTAAATTTAGGTGATGTAAAAAAAATGAGTCAGTTAGATGCGGCGGCATTGATGGGGATTTCAAGACAAACTTTTGGTTACTTATTAGCGAGCGCCCGTAAAAAAGTGGCCACTGCCGTGACGCAAGGCCAGGCACTTTTACTACCTCAAAATATGAATAAGGAATGATGATGATTATTGCTATCCCTATGAGCCGTGACCGTTTGGCGACTCACTTTACCAAGGCTCCTGAAATTGCGTTTTATGATGAGCATCAACAGTTAATCAATCGAGTCGCTAACCCTGCAGTGGCCGGTGGCTGCAGCGCTAAAAAAGCGATGCTAAATATGATTATTGAGCATAACGCCGATATCGTAATCGTACAGTTTATTGGTGAGCGCATGCTTGGCAAGTTGCTCGATGCTGGTGTGAGTGTTAGTCAGGCTGATAACTCGTTAAGTATTGCTGAGTTAATGACAAATGCGAAAGATCTAAACTGTCGTTTAGTGGAAGCGAGCCAGGGCCGTAGATCGATTAACCATGAGAAAAAGGGCGGCTGTTGTGGTGGCTCTAGTGGCGGTTGTGGTTGTGGTTGTGGCGGAGCCAAAACGACGTCTAGCATTTTAGAGCCAAGATTACTGCATGTGCCGCAACATGTATCTGTCGGCAAAGATTCGAGTGGTAAAGCGATTTCTCCTGTTATGTATGCAGGCTTTAGAAGCGTCAAATAGCGACTAAAAATCTTATTGGCATGCTGCCTTCAAGTTACTGACTTTACATTTTTCGCTAAATATTTCATGTTAGTGCTTAAGTGGGTGAATAATTAATGTTCAATTTCGTCAGTGGAGGACGTTATGGCTGTGCTAGCGATTGGTGCGGGATTTATTTTTCTTGGCTTGATCCTGATGGATTTGCCAGATCTTAACCGAGCGTTAAAACAACATGATATAGAGTGTTGGCGAACGTTAACAAAGCAAGAGAGATTTATATTATCGTCAGAGCGCATGAATTTGTTTGCGTGGACATTAAGCCGTGGTTTTGAAAACGCTGAGCATATTGACGTTCAATACGCTGGGTTATTGGCGTATAAGCGTGCCACTAAGGTGAAGTATATAATTTTATTTGGTATTTCATTAATTATTGTTGGTTCGGTTATGGCAATTGTTAGTCAATAGAGAATAACCAGCAGCTGATAGAAATTTTGATACAAAAAAGCCGCAAGCACATAAGTGTTTGCGGCTTTTCTTTTTAAGCAATCGCTTAGTCTACAGCAACCATTACGTTGCTTGCTTTGATGATTGCGTATGCAGAACCACCAACAACTAGACCTAGTTGCTCACAAGATTTTTTAGTTACTACTGAAGTGATTTCAACACCTGGAGCTAGTTCGATAACAACTTCGTTGTTTACTGAACCTTCGTCGATTGACTTGATAGTACCGTTTAGAGTATTGCGTGCGCTGATTTTCATAAGTATATCCTTAATGGTTAAGTCATTATTATAATTGGCTTATTTTTATATTGATATCATTAAAAGGACAATATGTCGCATTATCTTGGTTGTGATCACATTTACTGGTTTCAAAGTGATGTTTTTGTGATTTTAATCATGTTTTGCTGACTGGTTGTTCATATGTTGCTAATTTAACAAGGGGTAATGATGCTGGGGTTTATAAATTTGTGACTGGAGATTGAGCTGGTGGATAGGATCTGGAGGGGAGAAAGGCACAACACTGGAATTTGAAAATATGCAGGCTTAGCTCTGTGTCGAAATAAGCCCGCTGCAACGATGATTATACTTGACTGATTATTGCTTAATTAGCATCACTAACACTTCAAAATGATCTGTGTGCGGGAACATATCAAATAACTGTACTTTCTGAACTCGATAGCCTTGAATGTTGGCTAAGTCTTTCGCTAAAGAGTGCGGGTTACAGCTTGAATATAAAATGGCTTTAGGCGCAAATGCCGACAGTGACTCACATAAGTCTTTGCCAATGCCGCGACGCGGTGGATTAACAATGACCACATCTGGTTTATCGGTTGCATTACAGCCTTGTGCAAAGCCTGTTGAATCCAGTGCGGTAAAGCTTACTTGAGTGAGTCCCATGGCTTCAGCCGAAAGTTTGGCACAGGCTATGGCTTCGCTAGAGATTTCAATCCCAGTAAGTGGAATACTGTTTGATGTGCAGTGCAGACCAAAGCCTCCGACACCACAGAAAAGATCCCACAAGGAGCTCGGCTTTAATTCGGCAACCCATTCTCTCGCGGTTTGATAAAGTTTAGCGGCGATCTCAGGATGCGTCTGAAAGAAGCTTTTTGGGCGTATAAACAGTGGTACGTCGTTGAATTGCTCTGCTAAGCGAGTTTCTTCGGTCAGAAATATCTCTTCTTCACCCTCTAAAATCGCCATATGGGTTGGCTGGAGGTTTACTGAAACAACTTTGATTTGTGGAAATTCAGTTAATAGCTTTGGCAGTTCGCGCTCAATCCTCTCAATGGACTTGTGAGATTTAAGCACAAAGCGTAAAAGGTATTCACCTTTAATTTGGCTGCGAGTCAGCAGGATAAATTTAAGCTCGCCTTTCATTTTTTCTACATTATAAGGCGGTATACCGGCTTGGCGAACAAACACTTCGAGCCTGCGCAGCAGTTGTTGCATATCGTCGGGATACAGATTGCAATCACATAAACTGACAGGTGTACCATTTGGGCTAACAATACCGAGAATAGGTTGATGAGCTGCACCAAGAACAACCATTTTGGCTTTATTGCGAAAGCCACTGTCTGGGCCAAATACTGGTTTGTGCCATTGCTCAACATCAAACTCACTCAGGAGCTGATTTAATACTTGCGACTTAGCCTCAACTTGCTCAGGCATAGCCTGCTGAATATGGACACAAGAAAGACATTGCTGTTGATCAAAGTAGGCACATTTCACGGATTGGGTTCTCTAAAGCGTTAGCTGAACAATATTGGACAACGATTTTAGCTACTGTATAAGTTGGATATGGACTCGATTAGCGGCTTAAGCTAAATATTAGGGCATATTTTAGTGGTTTTTTTCGAAAAAATCGCCCCTAGTGGAACTGAAGCTAGGGTTATTTTGTTGGAGAAACTAAAAGCGCAGCTATTGCTGCGCTTTTAAAGAATGATAAGTCGAGCTCGATTTAGCCAATTGCTGGTGTATGACCACTACGGGTGTTTTGTACGCTTTTGATCAGCATATAAATCGATGTAGTTAGCAGCACAACAGCTAAGTATGTGATTAAAGAGTGCGCAGATGTACTGCTGTGCTCAGCAATCACTGGGCCAAACACTGAGCCAACACTGTAGCTCAAAAGCATTAGTTCAGTCGCTGCAACAATTTTCTCAATAGCCATGGTTTCACAGGCTAGTGAAATTGCAATCGGGTAAAGCGCAAAGCAGCTAGCACCCAATAAAAAGTAACTTACCGTAATAACGGCAACTGAGCTGCCATCAGCGATGCCAACAATACCTATGGTCCCTAGTAAGCAAAATAGCGCCATTAGTAGACTTTTGCCTACTCTAGTCGATAAGTAGCTTACAAATGGCTGTACTAGCATGCCGCCTAAAATAATCACCGCCATTAAAAATGCAGTGCGCTCAGTGCTATCAAATTGACCATTGATATAGCTAGGCATTAAGCCGTAGATTGGGCCAAGTAACATGCCTGATACCAAGCAACCTATCACAGCTGGTAGGCTGATCTTTCTGACTTCACGCAAACTGATTTTTTTATGCTCTAGGCTTTCAGGCTGACCTCTTTTAACTAAAAGAGGTGGCAAGATCGCTAGCATTAGCAGGCCAATTACCCAAAGGAATGGCGTAACACCATTAACTCCTAATGGCCCGATAGCAAGTTGACCAAGGGCACTACCACCATATAACGATGTCATATAAAGGCCCAAACGTTTTGCTCTTTGCTTAGCGCTGTCGGCCATTAATAGCCAAGATTCAACAACGACAAATACGCCAGCTACGGCAAAACCTGCAACAAAGCGTGCGGCTAACCAAACTTTAGCTGTAGGCATGACCAACATGGCTACTATGGTCAAAGTTAGTAGTGTTAAAAAAAGCATTAATGAAAAACGGTGACCAACTTTAGCCACAATCGTTTGAATACACGTCGTACCAACTAGAATGCCTAAATAGAAGATGCTCGCCAACCAAGCCACGAGTGAGCTATCCATGCCAAATGAAGCGAGTGACAATGGAATTAGACTCATTAAGAAGCCAGATGCGATAGCGAAAAACGATAAACCAGCAACAGGTACGAACGTACTGTTTTTGTGTGGTTTGCAGGCAGAAATGTCCACCTTTATCTCCTGTAGATTGATACTTTTGAAAGTTTGAGGGTTGGTCTGATTTCGCGGATTTTATGCTTTTAAAATGGAAAGTAAAGCTTAATTTATGTACTAGTGAATAAAAAAATAAAACTAACAGCAATTGGTTTTTAAGGTTTTGTTTTTATTGTATATTTTATTGGTTGACCTGGTGGTTGAAATTTGCACTTAGATTGGGTTTTATGCTTGTTGATGGGTAAGTATTTGATGCTGCTAATCTAATGTGGTCTGAACTTTATAATTGTTTTTATATTGCTTAAAGTGTCATATGGTTAGTAAATGGTTAAAAAGCGGCGTTAACGCCGCTTTTTTTATCAGGACTAGCTTAACTCAAGTGCCACAATTTTTAGTGGATGATTACCATCAAACGAAGGGAAATCATTATGGCAATCTAACCAAGTATGTTGGGTTACTTGGCGGCCTTGTTTTTCAACGCAACGTACAAGACTTGCAAACCATTCGTCACGATCTACTTTGGCTACGTTATTACAACAGACAATCGTGCCACCGGCTTTTGTCGTTAACAAGGCTGGTTTAAATAGGCTTTGGTAGTCGTTAATTAAGTCGACAATGCCAAATGGGCTTTTAGCGTATCTAGGCGGGTCGAGAAACACTAGGTCAAACTGGGTGGCTGGTAACTTTGGGTAAGCGGGTAGCTTTTGATTACGTCGACCGCCTACTTTTAAACCTGCTAGTTGTCTAAGTGCTGGAAAGGCGTCGCTTTGAATAAATTCACATACATTTTCAGCTTGGTTTAGGGCGGCATTTTTACGTCCTGCAGCTAAAGCAAATGATGAAAAGTCGACGTTAACCACACGTGTTGCGCCGCCAACAGCTGCTGCAGTACCAATACCACAAGTGTACGAAAATAGATTTAGAACGCTTTTGCCTTCGCTGTTTGCTGCAACATACTCGCGGCCAATGCGCATATCTAAAAACAGTAATGGATCTTGGCCTTCATGGCGCAACTTACTGGTGAACTTGATGCCATTTTCCTGCATCTGCTGTTCACTGCTAGCAAATTCTTGTAGCTCATCAGATAGACGGTTCAATACGCGTGAGTTTTTATCTGAGCGATCGTTATAGACAACGGGTAACTCAGCAAGTTGGTTAAGCTGCGCAGATATATCAGCTAGTTCAGTTTCAGTTAGTGACTGATGAAAGCTTTGAATAAGCCAAGCGCTACCGTAACGATCGATATTGAGCCCATTGCACCCTTCAACCGTACCGTGAAATACACGGAAACAATCTGTTTGTTGCGTTGCAGCTTGTTGTAAAAAATCTGCTCGCTTAGTGATAGCTTGGGCCAATACCTGAGAAAGAGGTAAAGCGGTTGGGTCCGATGAGGTAATCGACATAAATATTGGGCTCATTTGAAATGGTGTCGGGGTGACAGGGCTAATGATAGCAAAAATGCACTAATAAATACCTCAATCTTATTGGGGGCGAGTTGTTAACTTAGCGCTTATTATTAGCTTTGTTAGTAAAAAAGCCCGGTGGGCTAATTGGGAGGATTGCTGAAGTGTGTTACGCATTGAGGTTAGAGTACACTCGGTTAAATTAATCTGGGCTAAATCGATTAAGTAAAGCCTGAGTAGATAAAGCTGAGCTGAATGCACGGCAATGTGACTACTGTTAGTTCAATTGGTTAACTCCAATAGTTAATGTAAATAGTTAGGTAGTTCAAAGGAGCAAAACATGAAAGTGGTATTGGTTCATGGCATTTTTAATACTGGCCATGTGATGCATTTGCTACAAAAGCGTTTGCAAGCTGCAGGACATGAATGCTTTAGTCCTACTATTGGTCCCTTTGATGGTCGCCGTGGGATTGAATTTGCCGCAGCTAATTTGAGTGAGCAGATTGATGCTTTCTTTGGTCAAGATAGCAACATTGTGTTGATAGGCTTTAGTATGGGCGGCATAGTTGGCCGTTATTATTTACAGTATTTAGATGGCGCCAGCCGAGTGAGTCAGTTTTTTAGTCTTGCGGCACCTCATCATGGAAGCTATTTGGCTTACTTGCCATATCCATCAAAGGGGATTAAACAATTAAGGCCAAGAAGCGAACTGTTACAGCAACTAGCTGGCTCAGAGTCGTGCTTAAATGAGGTTAAACTCTATTCTTATCGTACTCCTATCGATTTAACCATAGTGCCTAGTACAAGCTCTATATGGCGTGTGGCAGAAAATCAAAGTTTTATCATTGTATTGCATCTTTCGGTGATTTTTAGTCGGCGTATTGCAAAGGCAATTTGCGATAAACTGGTAAACTGATGCGACAATCCCTTATGCGGGGAGCTTCTTGAAGAGTTCTGTTATTGGGCTATTTGCTTGGCTAGCTTTTGCTGCTGTTTATAAGAGCTTTTTTTTTAAACTTTCTATAATGGCTTTTTATAAAAGCTAGGCCGATGGCTTTTGTGATAGCCAGGGACTATTACTACGTAACTTTTCTAATTCACGTGTTTGTTCTGCGAGTTTTTGCGACAAGATCTGGTTTTCATTGGCAAGTTTAGCTTGCTGATACACCTTATTTAAATCAGTCTCGATAATCGCTTGAAAGCGTCTTAACAATTGTTTTGTAGGATTATCAAATTGTTGAGGCTGATTATCTAGCATGCAAATTGTGCCAAAAATGTCGCCATTGGGCCAATGCAGGGGCATACCAAAGTAGGCGATCATACCTAGCTTTATATCTGGATTGTTGCACCAGTTTGGATCTTCAAGTGCATTATTGACGATAAGCTCTTTGCGACCATTAATGACAGCTTCGCAATAAAGGCCAATACCAATGCTTTCGCGCTCTTTTGCTGTATAAGGATTGTGTGCAGTTTGGCTGCGAGTGAAGACTTCGAGCTCATAGCTATGCAGGCGCATAATTAAGGTGGCAGGAATAGCTGAGATCTCAGAAATAAGATTAACGATCTCTTGCCAGCTTTGGCCTATATCCTCATGGATACGGATCTCTTTGGTATTGAGTAGGGCCATACATGCCTTCTATTATCTTAAATTCTGCTGATTGCTAACGCAGAAATATTCCTTGATATGTCTTTAAAATTTAATAGAGTTTCGCCATTTATGCGAATTTTACTCGTAAAATAATCTTTCGCTTTAGTTTGTTATTACAGGTGAGAACTCAGCGATTGTTATGCGCTGAGTTCTAGTGGCAAGTGTTAGCTTTTTAACTCTAGCAGAGGAAAAGTGAGCTTGGCTTGGCAGCCCTGAGGTTGAGTCTCGATAAGATTAAATTGCCATTGGTAGCGCTGGCATAAACTGTCAACAATAAGCAAACCTAAGCCGTGACTATTATGCTGAGCATTATGTTGTTCTTTATTGGAAGCGTTTAAGCCGTGTCCGTTATCGTTGATTGAGATATGGTCGCTATCGATAACGACCATAATCTGGCCTGAGTCACTGGCATTAATGGCGTTGCTAATAATATTACTTAATAGCATGCGTAGGACCGCAGGGGTGGGTTTGATCACCGGCGCATGTTTAAAATCGACAATAAGCTCGATTTTCTTTGACTGAGCGAGTAAAGATAGCGGCTGCACTATTTTCTCTATTTCTGCAAGTTCAAGGGCCCGTGCTTCATGGCTTACAGTGCCTTTTTCTTGCTTGACTATGCTGAGTAGCGCATCAACCGTATGCTGCATTTCATGTGCTGCCCTTTGAATTCTATCGCGCTGTCTAGCCTGAAACTCTGGCGCGTCATTTTGCTCCTGTAGCTTAGCCGCGCCGCTAATAACGGTTATTGGTGTGCGTAACTCGTGACTAGCATAACGGGCAAAAGCTTGCTCTTGTTTGATCATCATTTCATTTTGCTGGCGATAATCATTAAGGCTTTGACTAAGCTGGCTAAATTCTGCCGCCGATTGCTTTGGTACTGCAAATTTCGGGTGCTCGGCAGGTGACTTTAATTGTTTAACTAGTTGATCTACGGGCTCAACCAAGCGCTGACTCAGTTTATGAATGGCAAAACCAAATAATAAAAACAGTACACAAATAAAAGTTAATACGAACACGTTGATCGACTGCCATTCTTCATCACTTAGCTCGACATTATCTGCTGGCATAACCAGGTATAAAGGCTGCATTTCGCCATCGAGTTTAAACTCGCTACGATACAAAAAGAGCTCTTTTTGCGGGTTTAAATTATCGTCTTCAAATAATTTAAAACTCAATACTTCATGCAATAACCCAGCTTTGCCACGATCAACCACTTCACCGGAGAAGCCACTCGGAAATTGGCTTAAGTCACCATATGCCTCTGGAATAAAGTCATGGGAATAAAAGGCTTGCACATGTAAGCCAATCTGTAGCGGCTGTCTTGCCCCTTGCTGAAATAAACTAATCGCAAATGGCGCGCTCGCTTTTAGCTCATGTTGATTGACCTCATCTTCAATCCACTGCATAAGACTGAGCATAAAGATATAGATTGTGAGTCCTATCATTACCGCGATAGCACTAAAATAGAGCAGCAGCTTTTGTGGCAGGCTGACAGCCGATGAGGCGCGGTTAAATAAGCCGTTTAGCAAGCCTTGTCTCCAAGTTGTAGTCGAAAACCGATTTTCGGCACAGTAGCTAGCATAGGTTGCTTGAAAGGTTTATCTAGCTGATTGCGCAACTGATACATATGGCTGCGCAAAATGTCACTGCTTGGTGGCGATTGTCCCCAGATCTCTTCAATGATCTGTTCACGCTTAACGATATTGGGAGCATTTTTCATTAACAGGAGTAAAATTTGATAGGTGATTGGAGTTAGGGCTAACAGCATATTTTGGCGCGAAGCTTGATGCTTAGCGATATTGATTTCAATATCACCAAATTTAAGTGAGCCTTGAGCAACTTCACCACGATGGCGTTTAACTAAAGCTTGAATACGCGCATCAACTACATCTAAATCGAATGGCTTACCGAGGTAATCGTCTGCACCACAGTCAAACCCAGTTAATAGGTCGGTTTTATTATCTAATGCAGTCAGCATTAAAATTGGCGTGCTACAACCAAGTGAGCGCAGTGCTTTACAAAGGCTGAGCCCATCCATTTTGGGCAGCATAAGATCAAGAATGATGGCATCAAAGTCAAAAGCTTGTGCAAGCGATAACCCAAGCTCACCATTATCGGCAAAATCCAGTTCCATACCTTTGGCTTCAAAGTAATCACCAAGGATGCCTGCGACATCGCTGTTATCTTCAATTATCAGTAGTTTAATCGTCATTACTAAGGGCCATAACTGTATTTATAAGGTCGATTTTAGCATTTTTATGTCGAAAAAATGTCAATGACATTTTCTTCACTTGAGCCTAGGCATGCTAACGCAAAATTAGTCGCTGTAGGACAAACTTATGCCTTATTCTTCGCCCAGTCAAAGCCCAAGTAACACTGAAATTTGTTTATCTGTCGTTGTGCCTTTATTTAATGAATCTCTGATGATTAAGCCGTTAATTGAGCGCTTAACCAAGGTGCTGTCGACACTTGATGAACGCAGTGAGATTGTTTTTGTTGATGACGGTAGTAGTGATGACTCTTGGCGTCTGGTCAGTGAATTGCCATTGGTTGATAATGAATACCAATGCATTAAGTTAAGCCGTAACTTTGGTAAAGAAGCGGCGATGTCAGCAGGTATTGAGCACGCTAGAGGGCTTGTTGTCATTATGCTTGATGCTGATCTACAAGATCCACCAGAATTAATTCCTGAGATGCTCAATCAGTGGCGAGCGGGTTACGACATCGTCAATATGAAGCGTAAAAAGCGTCTGGGTGAAACTTGGTTTAAACGTTTTTCTGCCGCATGTTTTTATCGGCTAATGAACTGGGTTTCTGACTCGCCTGTACCTGAAAATGTCGGTGACTTTCGCCTAATGAGCCGTCAAGTTATCGACAGTATTAAACAGCTTCCAGAGCGCAACCGCTTTATGAAAGGCCTGTTTAGTTGGCCTGGATTTTCACAAAAAACCTTGGAGTTTGATCGCGACCCGCGTTTTGTTGGCGAAACAAAGTGGAACTACGGCAAGCTTTTTGGTTTGGCGATGGACGGCATTACTTCCTTTAGCTTTAAACCACTTAGGTTGGCGACATGGTGTGGTGTTATTACAGCCCTTGCGGCCTTTGCTTATGGCGGTTGGATTATTGCTAACACGCTTATTTTTGGTGGCAGTGTCGCCGGTTATCCATCGTTAATGGTGGTGCAGTTGGCGCTGGCCGGAATTCAACTACTTGCACTCGGTTTGATTGGTGAGTATTTAGGGCGTGTATTTGTTGAGGTCAAGCAGCGACCACTGTATTTGATTGAAGAAGTGGCATATAAGCAATCCCTTACTCAAGTGAAAGCTCGAAATAATATGTCGATAGACTTTAGTGAAGCTAAGCCTACCAACGTGAGTTACTTGGAGGTTAAGTAATGCTAAAGGCTGTAGATACACGCACAGGGCTGGTTGTTCTGCTGATTGTGGTGCTTACACGAATGCTGTTATTGCCTTGGTATCCACTGATGGACACTACAGAGGCAAGATACGGTGAAATGGCGCGGCTAATGGTAGAAACCGGCAATTGGGTTACACCGCTGTTTGATTACAATGTACCTTTTTGGGGGAAACCACCGCTGCATACTTGGATGAGTGCTAGCTCTATTAGCTTATTTGGCGTTAATGAGTTTGCAGTGCGGTTGCCCCATTGGCTTGCTGCTGTACTTTGCCTGTTGTTGGTTGGCTACTTTGCTAAAAGGCTGCAGTTACCTGTTCTGCCTCCATTAATTATATTGGCGTCAACGGTGGTGTTTACCATTAGTGCTGGCGCTGTGATGACAGATATGGCGTTAACCTTAGGTTTAACACTGGCAATGGTTGGCTTTTACTTATGTTGGCAAGGTGACAAGGTTTGGGGTTATGCAGGTTTTGCTGGCTTAGCCATAGGTTTGCTAGCAAAAGGCCCGGTGACCTTGGTGCTATTTGGCTTAGGCACTGGTTTGTGGTTACTTTTACGCTATGGCCCGTTAAAAGTGTGGCGCGAACTATGGCATAGAGTCCCTTTAGTGACAGGCTGCTTATTGATGCTGGCAATTGCGCTGCCTTGGTATGTGATTGCTGAGCAGACGACTCCGGGATTTCTAAATTATTTTATTGTTGGTGAGCACTGGTCTCGCTTTGTCGATAGCGGTTGGGAAGGTGACTTATACGGTAGTGCTCACGATGAAGTTAGAGGCACTATTTGGCTCTACTTTGTGGTTGCGGCCATGCCTTGGTCGTTATTTTTACCACGAGCGTTTTATAAAATTGTCACCGAGCGAAAGCAGTCTAAAAAGCTTGATGTAAATCAGCATGACTTAAACCTACATGATTTAAACACCAATTATTCTGGCCTACCGAGTTATCTTATTTGTTGGATGATAGCTCCCATGGTGCTATTCACCTTTGCGGGCAATATATTACCTGCTTATGTTCTGCCGGGGATCCCAGGGCTTGCATTGTTACTGGCTTATGCATGGCGAAAGAGCTTGTTACCAGGGCTGAATATTATCGCTTTATCTATTTCGGCGTTATTAGTTGTCACCGTGGCAGTGTTGCACTTTGAGGTGGGAAAAGACAAAAGTGAGCGCTGGTTGCTATCACAGCGAAGTGAAGCTTTACCTACCTATTATTGGCAAAGTCAGCCGTTTTCCGGCCGTTTTTATAGTGCAGGTACAGCGGATAAAATTCAAAGTTTAGATGAAGTTAGTAACGGTGAGTTTTACCTCGTGATTGGTAATAAAGCGCATCAATCGCAGTTTACAGCATGCCAAGCGGTAGCAAGTAATAAGCGACGAGACCTAATAAAATGTCATCGCAATTAAGCTTATTAGTTTCCAGTTTTAAAGCAAAATATCCTAATGCAACGAGCGACAAAAGCCTTAAACAGCTTAGCCAAGTTATATGGCGCAAGTATCATGAAAATATACGTTTTTTACTGGTTGGTGCTGGGGTTTTTGTTGTTGATTTTAATTTGTTTTTATTGCTTTCAAGCGTGTTTGAACTGGCGCTAATGCCAGCAAGAGTGACTGCATTTATTATCTCTGTCGGTCTGTCTTGGGGGATTAATCGTAGCTGGACATTTAAAGGGCGTAGTAACGTACTCAGCAAAGGGCATGGTAACGCAAGTTTTGAACTCGGAAATTATCAACAAAAATTAATACAGTTGGGTAAGCACTTATGCGTTGCGAGCTTTGCAGCGCTAGCAAACTTGTCTTTATTTTATTGGGTAAATATCGTGCTGGCTCAGTTTGTTGATGATGTGAGCATTAGCCGCTTTATTGGCTTTGCAATAGGCGTATTAGCAGGATTAGTCGTTAATTGGCTGGGGGCTAATTATTGGACTTTTAGCAAGTAGACTTATATTTGTAACTAAGCTTATGTTCGAAAAAAAGTATGGCCTAGCGGCGTTAAAATAGACCTCTTGTGTTACAAACTATTAACTAACGGTTTTACTCTGGCGTGAAAACCGTTAGTTTCAATAACCATAAATGATATGGATTAACGATATTGATAATACCGCGGTGAATAATGACACTGCGGCGAAAAATGGCTGACACAAGGAGCAAGCTTATGCGTTTAGCGTATAAAGGATTAATTGGTGTAGCTGTAAGTTTTGCAGCTTTGCCACTGCTGGCTAATGCAAATAACGCTGCAAAGTTAACTTTTAGCGAGTCTAAAATAAACGCGCCTTTTGAGCTGACCCACCCGATTATTGCTGCAGACTTACTGCCGCAATCGGGCAAGGAACTGGTCGCTTTCGGGATTGATAATATGAGTCAGCGCCGGATGGCCATTTACCAACTTGTTAATGGCCAATATAAATTGCTACATCAATACGAGCTGCCATTGGCGCTGCACAGCTTTGATATCACTGAGTCTACAACCGGTGGGCTACAACAATTGTATTTCTTATCGCAAGATGAGTTGCTATTAATGTCGCCAGAGCAAAATCGCTCGAACCTTAACCTTGAAGTCGTAGCTGAGATAAATTCGTTATCCTTTAAAGACCGCCCAGACTTTATTAGTCGTGGTGAGTTTATTAAAGATCTCAATGCGGACAATCAGGATGACATCCTGATCCATGATTTTAATCAAGTGCATCTATTTTTGGCGGATGAGCAAGGATTTAACCGCCAGACTTTGCCTATTAAGCCGCAATCTCGCCTATTCGAAGATGGGGCAACTTACACCCAATCTACGCTATATGTTAGTGATTTTAACCTCGATGGCTTAGCGGATATTATTAAAATTGGTGAGGGCGAGTTAGAAGTATATAAGCAGACAGACTTAAACCGTTTTGATCCCATCGCCCAGTATGTTTCTGTGAGTCAGCCTATAAGCGGTATTGATTGGTGGAATAAACGAGACGCTTACGGTGAGCAATTAGATCAAAGTGAGTTAGTGTATCGCAAAGTCGAAGAGCTTAAAGATCTGAATGATGACGGCGTTAGCGATATGGTGATCCGTTATACCAAAAGTACTGGTGTATTTGATCGTGTTAATGATTACGAAATTTACCTTGGTGAGGCGAAAAACGACAAAATCAGTTTCCCTAAAAAACCCAATAGCGTAGTTAGAGCTGAGGGCACATTAACCGGGTTAGAGTTTGTTGATATCGACAGCGACAATAAAGACGAAGTGCTGGTCGCAGGTTTTGATATTGGGGTGAGCCAAGTGGTTGGAGCCTTGCTATCAGGCAGCATAGATCAAGATGTGCATCTTTTTAAAATGGATGAAAATGGTCATTTTAATGATGAATCCAACGTAACCAAAGAAGTGGAGCTCAACTTTAGCTTGAGTTCAGGGCAGTCTGGTAGCCCAGTGGTTAAACTTGCCGATCTAAATGGCGACGGGCTAAAAGACTTATTGCTGTCGGAAGATGAATCAACCTTAAAGATCTACTTAGGAAAGCCCGGTAAAGATCTATTTAGTCGTAATGCCCAAGAGCATGAGTTAGCACTGCCGGTTGAGGGCGGCATGTTGATGGTGGATGATTTGAATGATGATGGTAGAGAAGATCTGCTTATCAAATATGGTCGCCAAGACGATAAGTCTTTAGCTAATCAATTTAGAGTATTTTTTGCAGGATAGCTTGGGGTGCAGAGGCGAAATTCACATTAAGCGTAATATTATTTTATAGAGTTAGCGCGTTAATTTTTTTATTTCGTTTGGGCGAAAATCGGTGTTTCCCGCCTCTGCTTAACAGGGTACAGCCTGTTAAATTAGTGACTGCGTAGTAGTTGCTTAATACGCAAGCCGAGAGACTTAGTTTGTTGCACTATGGGAAAGAGTTTTGGATTCGACTTTTGCTCATTTTGGTGAACAATCTGATATACCTTTTTGGTCGTTAGGCCATAGTCTTTAGCGACATCAGATAGTAAACGACCTTTGATTTTAACTTCGTTGATAACATTAAGGTTCATAGCATCCATCGGTATTTTCTCTTTCAATTCTAATGTGAATACATTAGTAGTTTGTACGTCTTTGAGCGTGGTGACGGAATTCCCTTGCCAAGGTGTAGTGCTCACCTTGTCGTTACTCTTTGGTCTCTTTTATTGATTATTCTTATTGCCGTTGAGTACTCAAATATGAGTATGCTTAAGCTGTGCCAAACTGGCCAAATTTTTTAAGTCATTACAATTCATATGGTTAAATATCCATGCTTGATAAAAGGGCATTAGCTTGAAAACTTATTGCACCGAATTGGAGCGTGAGTGCACACATTTAGTGCAATGTGGGTTGTTCAAAATTAACGCACTTGGGCGTTGAAGCATTGTTTAATCAGATCTGCTTTATATACTGCTAAAAAAATACAACTTATAAGTCGTCGCTTTTGTTATTCGCAAAAGCAGTTAGGAGTGGTAAACATGAGCGCAAAACGTAGTTCGATTCTTGCTGGTGGCTTAGCGGCTGTCATGCTGATTTCTGGTTGCCAAACAACCAACCCTTACACCAATGAATCTCAAAACGGTAAAGCGACTAACGGTGCATTAATTGGTGCTATCGCGGGAGCCGCAATTGGTGTGGCATCATCAAGTAAGAGTGACCGCGGTAAAGGTGCATTGATTGGTGCAGCCTCTGGTGCCGCGCTTGGTGGCGGTATCGGTTATTACATGGACGTGCAAGAAGCTGAACTGCGCAAGCAATTACAAGCGTCTGGCGTTAGCGTGACACGTAGTGGCGACAATATCATTTTGAATATGCCAAATGATGTGACCTTTGGTGTTGATCAAACAGATTTGAGTCAACGTGTGCAGCAAGTACTTAATAGTGTTGTGCTGGTGGCGCTAGAATATGACGAAACTAAACTTAACGTCATGGGGCACACAGATAGTTCGGGAGCAGAGTCTTATAACTTAAGACTGTCGCAGGTACGCGCAAGTGAAGTGGCAAATTACTTAACTCAACATAAAGTGCCTGCGATGCGTGTTGCGTCTCATGGCATGGGTGAGTCAAAGCCAATTGCATCAAATCAGACTAAACAAGGCCGCGCTGAAAACCGCCGGGTTGAGATTATTCTTAGCCCAATGCCAACAGCATAAGCCCGAAATTGCAGGCTGAACTAACCGTTAAAAAAGACTGATACCAATCAGTATAAGTATAAGCCATCTTCGGATGGCTTTTTTGATCCAGAAATTCGAGTTTTAGACTTTTTGTCCATGATGGGTATAAATCTAGTGATTAAGGTCGCGTGGTTAAACACAAAGTGGCTTAGTCATGGCTTGGGCATTGTGCTTTGTTGGCGGATGTTTTCTCATTAGAAATAACAATATGTGATGACACATAGATAAGTCTAATTAGAATATGAGCAAAATATAATGAAGAAATGGTTGTTAGTTTCACTGTTAGCCCTACCTATCGCAGCCCAAGCGACCCCTATTGAATTAAGAGCTGCTGGCAGCCTTAAAAATGCAATGAATGATATCGTCAGTGCTTATCAGCAAGAAACTAAGCAGCAAGTTGATGCCGATTTTGGTCCATCGGGTCTATTAAGAAAGCGTATTGAAAATGGCGAACAAGTTGGCGTGTTTGCATCGGCCAATATGAAGCATCCGCAAACATTAAAAGCCGCAGGTAAAGGCGATAATGTGGTGATGTTTGCGCGCAACCAAATGTGTGCACTCGCTCAAGCCGATGTGAAAATTGATAGCATTGGTTTACTCGATGTCATGCTTGATCCTAGCATTAGGGTTGGCACATCAACGCCGAAGGCCGATCCTTCAGGCGATTATGCTTGGAAGATTTTTGCCAAAGCGGATGCAGTAAAAGCTGGCGCCAAAGCGACATTAGAGCAAAAAGCGTTGCAGCTTACTGGTGGTGAAAAGAGCGCTAAAGCTCCAAAAGGACGTAATACCTATGGTTGGGTAATGGAAAACAAGCGCGCAGATGTGTTTTTAACTTACTGCACTAATGCGGTTTTGGCACAAAAAGAGGTACAGGACCTACAAATTGTACAAATGCCAGAGCCACTAGCTGTAGGTGCTAATTATGGCTTAATTGTTCTAGATGATGCCCATGATGATGCATGGAAATTAGCGATGTTTATCTTATCTGCTTCAGGCCAAGAGATTTTAGCGGACTATGGTTTTGATGCACCGTTAAAGCAGTAATAATGTCCGTCATGTTAAGCAAAAAGGCCGCGTAAGCGGCCTTTTTTGTCTTTGGGCAAAGGCTTAATTTAGTAGGAAAATCGTCGCTAAACCTAAGAAAGCGAATAGTCCGATTACATCAGTAACAGTTGTTAGAACCATACCGCCAGCTAAGGCGGGATCAATATTCATTCGCTTCAACATCAGCGGAATGGTTGCACCGGCAAGACCTGCCACTGTCATATTGATAAGCATAGCGCCAGCAATCAATCCACCTAAGGCGATATCACCTTTCCATAACCATACTGCTGCAAATACAAGAACAGACCACAGCAAGCCGTTAAGGAAGCCAATGGCTAACTCTTTACCAATTAGCCAGCGAGAGTTGCTTTGGCCAATTTGACCAAGGGCAATACCACGGATCACCAGTGCTAACGTTTGATTACCTGCAACCCCGCCCATACTTGGTACAATGGTCATTAAAATTGCGATGGTAGCAAATTGCTCAATGGTCCCTTCAAACATATTACTGACAGACGCGGCTAGCAATGCAGCAAATAGGTTTACAGTTAGCCACAGCGATCGGCGGAAGGTACTTTTTAATACCGGACCAAAGGTGTCGGTGTCGTCATCCATACCGGCCATACCCATCATTGAGTGTTCGGCATCTTCACGAATAACATCGACCACATCATCAATGGTGATACGACCTAGCAGTTTGTCATTTTCATCGATAACAGGGGCTGACACCCAGTCATGGCGTTCAAATAGCTGTGCGACTTCGCTGTCGGACATGCCAACAGGGATTGCTTCAAGATCTGACACCATTATTTCACGTACTGATGCATTTGGATCGCAGGTCAGTAGATCGGCAATACGCACACCGCCTAATACGCGGTCGTGTTTATCTACTACGTACAGCATATCGGTGGCTTCGGGGAGTTCACCGCGAATGCGCAGATAGCGCAAGATCACATCGATATTAACATCTGGCCTTAAGGTGACGGTATCGGTATTCATTAAACTACCGGCGGTGTCATCAGGATACGACAGGGCTTGCTCAACTCGGACTCGGTCTTGCTTGCTCATCGACTGCAGCACTTGCTTAAAAATACTGTCTGGCAGGCTACGTAAAATGTAGGCTAAGTCATCTGTATCCATGCTTTGCGCCGCTTTTGCGACGCGCTCAGGACTCATTTGTGAAATTAGGCTATCTTTGAGTTCTTCACCCAGTTCATCGAGGATTTCACCTGTGTGTTCTTGGTCAATCAGTTGCCACAGCACTTGACGAGTGCGAGGTGGGGAAGATTCGAGAATAAAGGCAATATCTGATGCGGCCATATCCTGCAACATGTTGCGAACATGGACAAACATACCGTTGCCTAATGCTTGAGTCAGCTGATTGAGACGTTGGTCTGTTGTTTCATTGTCTAAGACTTCAATCGGCATAGCTCCCTCACAGGGTAGATTTAAAGGCGCTTATAGTAGCTTAAGTGCTAGATATGTGTGTTGATACTTACCAAAGATAAATCAGTTGATCAGTTAACAGTCTTCATCAAATTTAGCATCGATTAATTGGCAAACGGCATCGAGTGCTGTTTGCGCATCTGGACCTGTTGCAATGAGTTGCACACGTTTGCCCATTCCGGTTTCTAGCATTAATAAGCCTAGTACACTTGTTGCTGAAGCCTGTTTTTCACCTTGGATAATGGTGATCTTAGCGTCGAACTCTGAGGCTAAAACGACAAGTTTTGTGGCTGCGCGAGCGTGTAGACCAAGCTTATTGCAAATGGTTACCTCACGCTCAATGGTCGGCATTTTTTAGCTCTCGGTGGCGGGCTTGTACCTTATGTTTACCATTTTTAAAGTGAGCCGCTAGGCGCTCGGTAATATAGACAGAGCGATGTTGGCCGCCGGTACAACCAATAGCTATGGTGAGGTAACTGCGGTTATTACGTTCAAGATCCGGTAGCCAGGTTGTGAGTAGATCTTCGATCTGCTTAATAAATTGATTCACCCGTGGGCGCTCATTTAAAAAGTCTTGTACTGGCTTGTCTAGGCCTGTCATTGGGCGTAGATCTGGCTCCCAGTGCGGATTTGGTAAAAAGCGAACATCAAACATAAAGTCGGCTTCAGTTGGCATGCCGTGTTTAAAGCCAAATGATTCAAAATTAATCATTAGTTCTTTATCGACATTACCAAGCAAGATCTCGCGCACCTGATCGTTTAGATCATAAATATTCAGGCTAGAAGTATCTATATAGTGATCAACGATATTAGCGAGAGGCTCAAGTAAGCGCGCCTCTGTTTCAATGGCTTCTTTTAACGAAACATTGTCGTGGGATAATGGGTGTAGACGTCGAGTTTCATTGTAGCGCTTAAGTAGCACTTCATCGCTCGAGTTTAAAAAGAAGCTTAGTAACTCAACGCCGTCCGGTAGAAAGGTAAGATGCTTAACTAGCTCTGCTTTATTTTCCGGTAGATTGCGTATATCGACACTGATAGCCACAAGTTTAGTATTACCTGATAATTCTTTCAGTAATGTGCCCATCATAGGCAGAGGAAGATTATCGACACAATAGTAGCCGAGATCTTCTAGCATTCTGAGTAACACTGATTTACCTGAACCGGATCGACCAGAGACTAAAACAAGCTTCATTGTATGATTACCTGATTGAAATATGAGGTTTATGACTATCGTTTGTATTGGTATAGATTAACTTTTTTAAGCCCTAAAGCAAGAGCTTAAGTGGATGCTGAAGCAGAAATCATCTAGCTGTAATAATTACTTAGGCCTTTAAATCATCAGTGTTTGAACACAGAAAACAACTTAAAGGCCTGAAATCGTAATTATTGGGTAATGACTTGGTATAGCTCTGACTCGTTACTGGTTTTTCTCAACTGCTTAAGCACTGCTTTGTCGTTGAGTTTTTCCGCCATTGAAGACAGTGTTGCTAAATGCTGTTCACACTGATCTGATGGCACCAATAAGGCAAATAGAATATCGACGGGTTGTTTGTCGATGGCGTCAAATGCGATTGGATCTTCACACTTCACCAGCACCGCAACCGGACGCTCTATATTGGTCAGCCTTCCATGCGGAATGGCTATACCGTTACCTATACCCGTGCTACCCATTTTTTCTCTCGCCAAGAGACTTTCAAAGATCTCTTGTGAAGAAAGGGTAGGGTACTGGACAGCGGCAATATCACTGATTAACTCCAATACCTTTTTCTTACTGCCCGGAGTGGCGCAGGTAGTGCACTCCGGCTGCAGGATGGTACTTAGTTCCATCGTTAGTGTTTAATTAGCTTCTCTTTGTGTTTAATTACCTGACGGTCGAGCTTATCGATCAGGGAGTCTATTGCGGCATACATATCCGCATGTTCCGAAACGGCAAAGACTTCACCTTTTTTCAGGTGTATCTTGGCTTCGGCTGTTTGCTGCATTTTTTGTACATTCAAAATAACGTGCACATTATTGATCTGATCGAAATGCCGTTCAAGCTTTGTGAATTTTTCTTCCACATAGCCGCGTAATGAAGCGGTAATTTCGATGTGATGTCCTGTCAGATTGATTTGCATATATCGATCCTCCAAATGCCTAATTTTGAGTTATAAACTCTTACGTTGGTTTGAGGGAGGGATCAGCATCGCTTCTCGATATTTGGCGATCGTACGTCTAGCAACTTTAATCCCTTGTTCTGCCAAAAGCTGCGCCATCTTGCTGTCGCTTAATGGTTTCTTTTGGTTTTCAGCAGCAACAAGCTTTTTGATAAAGGCTCTAATTGCAGTTGATGAACACTCTCCGCCATCGTCGGTACCGACGTGACTAGAGAAGAAGTATTTAAGTTCGAAAATGCCCCTTGGGGTATGCATATACTTTTGCGTGGTAACACGTGAAATGGTTGACTCATGCATTTCAACCGCTTCTGCAATGTCATTAAGTACCATAGGCTTCATTGCCTCTTCACCGTATTCAAAAAATCCTTGTTGGAATTTAACAATACAGTTGGTCACTTTTAATAAGGTGTCATTGCGGCTTTCTAAACTCTTAATAAACCATTTAGCTTCTTGTAAGTGGCCACGAATAAATTGACCATCGGCTTGGTTTGTTGTGCTGCGAGCCATCGATGCATAATGCTGATTTACATTAATTTTTGGCATGTAATCAGGGTTTAACTCAACTACCCAGCGGCCCTTTTTCTTACTAACAGAGACGTCAGGGATCACGTATTCGTCTTTGCTACGAGCAATGGCTAATCCTGGTCTTGGATTAAGGGTTTGAATCAGAGTGATAGCTTCACGAAGCTCATCTTCTTTGAGCTTCGTTTTACGCATTAATTGCCTAAAATCACGGCCGGCAATTAAATCTAAATAGTCTTTTATTAATAATCGTGCGTTGTCGATATGCGGAGTTTCGGGGGCATATTGTGCTAACTGGATCAGTAGGCATTCGCTTAGATTTCGTGCGGCAACGCCAATTGGATCAAAGTGCTGGATACGTTTTAGTACAGCTTCAACTTCGTCTAACTCAGTTTCAGGATCGCCCATAGCTTCTAAAATATCGTCGCAGCTTTGGGTCAAATAACCACGCTCATCAATTGCGTCGATAATCGCTGTCGCAATTGCAAGATCGTTATCTGAAAATGGGGTTAGATTTTTTTGCCACTCAAGATGCTCGTATAAGCCTTCGCTGGTTTCACCTTGAAAAGGCATATCATCTTCACGGCTAACCCCAGAGCTTGAATTAGAAGAAACGGTGTAAACTTCATCCCAAGTCGTATCCATTGGTAGGTCGTCTGGCATAGAGTCTTGAGTTAAGGCGTCGGAGGTTTCTACTGTGGCGCTATCTTGATTTTGGTTGACGTCATTTGAGGACGGGTCGTCAGTTTGATCCATATCGCCATCTGATTGCTCTTCATCTAGTTCCAGTAATGGATTAGATTCTAATGCTTGTTGGATCTCTTGTTGCAGCTCTAAAGAAGACAATTGTAAAAGGCGGATAGCCTGTTGCAATTGTGGAGTCATAGTGAGCTGTTGACCCATTTTGAGCTGGAGTGACGCTTTCATCGTACCGCTATTCCCTACACTGTAGTTAAACGTTAAAGCTGGCTGATCTAGCTAATAAAACTAAAAAACTTAATACTTTGATTTTATTCTAAATAGTAATAGGTATTAAGTTTTAAGGTTTGAAACTGTGAATTAACTATAGCCTGAATTGTTCACCTAAGTACACTGCTCGAACTTGCTGGTTGTCTAAGATCTCTGCGGGTGTGCCTTCGGCGATGAGATTTCCGTGACTAACGATATAAGCATGTTCACATACATCAAGTGTTTCACGTACGTTGTGGTCAGTGATGAGTACGCCTAGACCACGACCTTTTAGCTGCTCAATAATCTTTTTAATATCGATAACTGAGATAGGGTCAACACCGGCAAAGGGTTCATCTAATAGAATGAACTTAGGATTAGCCGCTAATGCTCTTGCGATTTCTACTCGACGGCGTTCACCACCGGACAGTGCCATACCTTGGCTATCGCGAATGTGGGTGATATGAAACTCTTCTAGCAGATGTTCAAGTTGCTCTTCACGTTGCTCATCATTGATATCACTACGAGTTTGCAATACAGCCATAATGTTGTCGCGAACAGATAGCTTTCTGAAGATACTCGCTTCTTGCGGCAGATAGCCGATACCTTTGCGGGCGCGCAAATGCATTGGATCTAAGGTGAGGTCGTCATTGTCGATAAAGATTTTACCTTTATCACTTTGAACTAGGCCTACTACCATGTAGAAAGTTGTGGTTTTACCTGCACCATTTGGGCCAAGTAAACCAACGATCTGACCGGTTTTCACGGTTAAGCTAACGTCTTGCACTACTGCACGGTTTTTGTAGCTTTTAGCAAGGTTGCTCGCTTTTAACGTAATCTGGCTCATTACTGTTCCTGTTTTACTGGCGTTTCAGATTTATCTTCCTGATAGGTCTCAGGTTGAATAATGGTGATAACTCTGTCATCGCCTTGGCCGGTACTCTCAGCAATAAGCTGTTGCTTGCTAATGTTGTATTTGATGCGGTTACCGGTAACTTGGCTACCATCTTGCTCAAGCGTCGCGTCACCCACCAAGGTTAGTGTGCGCGTAGCAAGCTCGTAGCGGATCTCTTTCGCACTTGCGGTTGCAGGACGTCCATCGTCCATTGTTTGGGTATATGTTGCTGGCTTGCCCGTTGCTACAAGGGTTTTACCGCTTTTATCTGCTTTAGAAAATACCCGTAACTCGTCAGCATTCATTTTAATTGAACCTTGAGTCACCTCTACTGGGCCAAAGAAAATTACTTGGTTGTTTTTAATGTCAGCTTCTTGGCTCGCTGCTGCAATTTTTACTTCCTGCTCTAAGTCATCGACTTTAGCTACGGTGTTAAAACTTAGCAGGCAAAATAGGCCTGCTAAAAGAGTGTGATTGTATTTCATAGTGTCCTTCTACTCAGCTAAAACTCGTTGTTAGCTGTGGTATGTATGTGTGCAATATTAGTGTATTACTTAGCCTCGTATATCCCTTCTACTTGGCTGATTAGTTTTACACTTTGGGCATTCAGGTCGGCATAAAGCCCCATACCTTGAATGACAAATTCGTTGCCAGTGACGTGGATCATTTCATCAGATGTCATGATCATCGTGTCGAGATCCAACTCGAGATAATTTGTACTTAATGTTTGGATCGGCTCTTCTGGACTAATTGAATCGATAATAACATCGTTTTCTAAAGTTACCTTACCAGTGATCTTATTATGGCTGCCTTTCGTGCTTTTTAGCTGCCACTGCGCTTGACCATCATCAGGGTAAATAAGGTAAACAGGATCAGTAAAGTAAGTCATGCTGGCACTGTCAAAGTGTTCCATGTGCTTGGCGGTTACTTCGCTGTTGATTAAGCCTTGCTCGTTATACTCAATACTACGTAAGTCGTCGATGATATAGTCTGGGCGTTGGCTTACGTCGATATCTAGCGCTTCTTCGCTCTTTTTCGATTGCACCTGCCAATATAAAAATAGCGCGGTGCCAAAAAATAGGATTATCGCTAGGGTAACGCGGTTCATATACTCATCCCGTGGGCTGACTCAAATTTATCTTGGCTTAAAAGCAACAAATCAGTTAGCTCGCGCAGTGCACCGTGACCACCTTTAATGTGAGTGGTCATTTTAGCGTGTTGTTTTACATATGGATGACCGTCGGCGACACATACAGATAAGCCAACCTGCTGCATAACGGGTAAGTCGACCATATCATCACCAATGTAGGCCACTTCTTCTGGACTCACATTGTAAAGTGATAGCAATTCTTTATAAGGTGCTAGCTTATCATCAACACCTTGATAAATATGAGTCACACCTAATGCGGTAAACCTATCTTCAACAATTTGCGACTTACGGCCAGTAATAATGGCAACGTGAATATCACTCGATAGTACTGAACGCACGCCGTAGCCGTCACGAGTATGGAAGGTTTTAAGCTCTTCGCCACTATTGCTCATATAAACAAGGCCGTCGGAGAACACACCATCAACATCACAGATAAGCAGTTTTATCTTGCTTGCTGCTAGCCAAACATCATCGCTTATTGGGCCGTAAAATCCTTGGTGAGACATATTAAATTACTCCTGCTTTAACCATATCGAGCATATTTAATGCGCCTACAGGCTGTTGTTGTTCATTAATCACAATTAAGCCATTAATACTTTTAGTGTCCATGACTTTTAAGGCTTCTGCAGCCAAAATACTGTCTGTAATAGTAACGCAGCCTTTAGTCATCACATCAGCGATTGAAGTGGTTCTTAAGTTAACATCGGCATCGATTACGCGGCGTAAATCACCATCAGTAAAAATACCGACTAAGGTATTGTTATCATCAACGACAGCAGTCATGCCTAAGCCTTTTTTAGAGATTTCATATAGTGCATCGGTAATGCAGATATTGTCTCTAACACTAGGTAGGCCATCACCTTTATGCATCACATCACTGACTTTTAATAATAGCTTTCGACCTAAGCTGCCACCAGGGTGAGACAGGGCAAAGTCATCTTGAGTAAAGCCGCGAGCTTGCAGTAGTGCCACGGCGAGGGCATCACCCATCACCAGTGTTGCAGTGGTGCTTGATGTTGGCGCTAGTCCAAGCGGGCAAGCCTCTTCAGGCACTTCAATGCATAAATGTAACTGTGCAAGTTTTGCCATGCTTGACTCTGGCTTACCTGTCACTGAAATCAGCGGCAAGCCCAAGCGTTTTATCACTGGTAATAAGGTTAAAATCTCGCTGGCTTCGCCGGAGTTTGAAATTGCCAGTACAATATCGTTTTCACTAAGGACACCTAAATCACCATGGCTGGCTTCACCTGGATGAACAAAAAAAGCCGGTGTGCCGGTACTCGCTAAAGTAGCTGAAATTTTGTTGCCTATATGGCCGGATTTACCCATGCCCATCACAATCACTTTACCCGTGCATTGCAAGATTAGTTGGCATGCTTGAGCAAATGCTGAAGAGTCGACGTACTGGTACAAGTTATCGAGTGCTCGTTTCTCGATATCGATAACTTTAGTGCCCCATTGGCGTAGTTGATTTTCATCTACCATTTCTTGGTCTCTCTTTAAACTGCTTGGCCTCTTGTCCTGAGATTAAGATAGGAACAGGAGTGCTTGATATGCAATAAATGTAATAAGTAATACTACGCCATGCCAAGGCTTTAGCTGCTTAGCGCGTCCAGATAGCAAGATCAGAACCGCTAATGCGCTGCTCGTGGCAAGCACCATATAAAAATCACGTGTACTCGCCGCAGCATCAACTGCGCCAGGCGCGATGATACCAGGTATAGCAAGTACCGCTAAAATATTGAATAAGTTTGAACCAACAATGTTACCGATAGCAAGGTCATCTTCCTTTTTTAAGACTCCTGCCACACAGGCCGCAAGTTCAGGCAAACTAGTGCCCACCGCAATAATGGTTAGCCCAATCACTAAATCGGACAAATGGTAAGCTTTAGCGATCCCAACAGCGCCTTGTACCATCCAGTCTGCAGATAGTGGCAATAATACCATGCCCACAACCAGCCAAAAAATTGCTTTAGCAGTTGGTACGTCTGCCGGGATCTCTTCTGCTGCCTCTTCGGCTAATGCATCACGGTTTTTACTATGGAGGCCGTGCCAAATGAGGTAGCCCATCAGGCCAATAAACAGTACCAGTAAGCTAATACCTTCAACTCGAGTTAAAAAGCCATCGTAAAGAAAATAGCCGACAATTAGTGTTGCCACTAACATCATTGGAATTTCACGTTTGAGCGTTTGTGAACTTACCGAGATTGCACCAAGTAGTGCAGTAATACCAAGAATTAGGGTGATATTTGCGATATTAGAACCGAGAACGTTACCAATTGCTGTGTCAGTCATGCCCTCTAGCGAAGCTGTTGCCGCAACAAACATTTCTGGTGCTGAACTACCCATGGCAACAATCGTTAGTCCGATTAACATTGGCGGTAAACCAAGGTTGCGAGCAAAAGCGGCTGCGCCGTAAACAAACTTATCGGCACTCCAAACTAGGGCACCTAAACCGGCGACTAACAAAAAAATATTAAATAACATCGATTCTTAGTATTTGTGGGTATAACGGCGTATTTTCGCTGTAATTGAAGAAAAATGAAAGTATTGCCGTGAGATAGTCTTGATTTGGTTGTACCTATAAGGTCAATTACGTACAATTTCTCCCTTTCCGGTACGGAAAATGGATGTTTCCACAATATAAAATGCAGGGCACTTGCATGACACATACCTCGAAAACATTGGTTGAAATCCAAAATATGGCCTTTAGCCGCGGTGAGCATGTCATTTATGAAGACGTTAGCCTGTCGATCCCTCAAGGAAAGGTGACCGCAATCATGGGGCCTAGCGGGATAGGCAAAACTACGCTGTTAAAATTGATTGGTGGTCAGCTAACACCAGATAGTGGCGTGGTGTTATTCGACGGTATTGATGTTCACAAATGCAATCGTAATGAGCTTTTTGCACTACGAAAGCGTATGAGTATGCTGTTTCAAAGTGGCGCACTTTTTACCGATATGAATGTATTTGATAATGTCGCGTTTGCTTTAAGGGAACACTCAGGCCTGCCTGAAGCGATAATTCGCAAAATCGTATTAATGAAGCTCGAAGCTGTGGGGTTGAGAGGTGCTGCTCAGTTAATGCCGACGGAGCTTTCTGGCGGTATGCAGCGCCGAGCGGCACTGGCGAGAGCAATTGCATTAGAGCCGGAAATGATCCTTTATGATGAGCCGTTTACTGGGCAGGATCCTATTTCTATGGGCGTGCTCGTTAAGCTTATTCGTGAGCTTTCTGATGCATTAAACCTCACATCAGTTGTAGTGTCCCATGATGTAACAGAGGTGCTTGGAATTGCGGACTATGTTTATGTGTTAGCAGATAAACGTATTATTGCTCATGGTACCCCTGAAGAGCTGCGATTAGCGGATAATCCGCAGCTAAAACAGTTTATTGGTGGTGAGCCAGATGGCCCAGTGCCTTTCCATTATCCAGCTGCAGATTATAAGAAGGAACTTCTCAGTGAGCTTGATTGATCAGGTTGCTCGTCTTGGGCGCAGCGCTATTGATTTAGTAATTGGCTTAGGCAAAGCCGGCCTAATGTTGTGGGGAGCGATAGCGCATCGACCTCGTTTTCGTAAAGGCATGCCGTTACTGATAAAACAGTTGTATGTTATTGGCGTGCAGTCGATGGTGATTATCATCGTCTCGGGCTTGTTTATTGGTATGGTATTGGCATTGCAGGGCTATAATATTCTTGTTGGCTTTGGTACCGAAGAAAGCCTAGGCCCGATGGTGGCATTGAGTTTATTACGTGAATTAGGCCCAGTGGTGACTGCGCTACTCTTTGCTGGACGGGCAGGTTCTGCACTGACAGCAGAGCTAGGATTGATGAAAAGTACCGAGCAGTTGTCTAGCCTTGAGATGATGGCCGTTGATCCACTTAGGCAGATTATTGCCCCAAGGTTTTGGGCTGGAGTGATTAGCTTACCGTTGCTGGCACTGATGTTTACCGCTGTAGGGATCTATGGTGGCCACCTTGTGGGTGTTGAGTGGAAAGGAATTGATAGCGGTAGTTTTTGGTCGATTTTACAAGCCTCTGTTGAATGGCGCCAAGATATTGTTAACTGCATGATTAAAAGCCTTTTGTTTGCAATCGTTGTGACTTGGATTGCGCTATACCGTGGTTATCATGTGACGCCAAACCCAGAAGGGATCAGTCGAGCGACAACACAAACCGTTGTGCAATCTAGCCTAGCCGTGTTGGCGTTGGACTTCTTACTGACGGCGATGATGTTTGGCCAGTAATTTATGGGGATGCAGGGAAAGACCTCGTCGTTAATTATTGTTTAGAGTTATTGAATAGAGTGGTAAATGAGTTATGTTGACAAGGAAGATTGAGATTTTAGTTGGTCTATTTTTATTGTCTGGACTAGCAGCGTTTTTAGTTTTGGTGTTTAACGTTGCCAATGTTGAAGTAAAAACAGGCGATAGCAGTTACACGTTACACGCTAAATTTAGTAATATTGGCGGCTTAAAAGTGCGCTCGCCAGTTAAAGTGGGTGGCGTGGTTGTTGGGCGTGTTAGTGCAATCAACCTTGATCCTGAAAAGCTTGTGCCAGTTGTTAGTATTGCTATGGATAACCGTTACCACTATTTTCCAGAAACAAGCACGCTATCGATCCTTACATCAGGTTTACTTGGTGAACAATTTTTAGGGTTAACTCCAGGGTTTATGGACGACGACATCGAGTTGTTAGTTGATGGGGATAGTATTGAAGACACTCATTCAGCATTAGTTTTAGAGGAACTTATCGGGCAGTTCTTATATAGCATGGGTTCAAAGGATTAACCTTTTCAGGATGAGCAGTAGGGGATTTAGGTATGTTTAAAGGTTTATATCGTCACGTTGTATTAGCTGTTATAGCGCTGTTTAGTATTGGCGCTCAGGCTGCAGAAGCTGAAATCGATCAAAGCAACCCGTATACTCTGGTTGAGCAAGTTGCGAATAAGACTTTTGCGCGCTTTCATCAAGATGAAAAGCTGATTGCTGAAAATCCGGATCATTTGAAAGTGATTGTGACTGAAGAGTTGATGCCGTATATCGATTACAAATACGCATCGTACAAGGTATTAGGGCAATATTTGCGTGATACCAGCAAAGATCAGCGTGGACGTTTTGTTGAAGCCTTTAGAGGCTATTTAATTTCCACTTATGCACAAGCATTTACTGAATATACAGATCAAACTGTTGAATATGGTAAGGCGCAGGACTTTTCAGGTGAAAAGTTTGCTAACGTGTACGTACAAGTTGTCGAGCAAGGTAGACCTGCGATTAAATTGCAATTTAAAGCGCGCCGCTTGAAAGATGGTAACTGGAAGGCATTTGACCTAGTTGCTGAAGGTGTAAGCTTATTGTCTTCAAAGCAATCTGAAATTACTAACCTTGTACGTCAACAAGGGATTGAATCTGTAATTGATATGCTTAATGAACGTACCGCAAAACATATCGATTTGTCGTCGGCTGAGAAGTAAAGCTCGTGGCCGAATTTAAACAACAAGGGAATACTTGTATTGTTTCTGGTCAATTAGATCAACAAGCGGTACGCAGTCTATGGAATGGGCGCGACAGTATTTTAGCGACAGAAACCTCTGCTTTGCAGCTTTCTAAGATTGAATACTGTGACAGTGCTGGCGTGGCATTTTTACTCGAGTTAGTCGGTATACATGCCGCCAAGGGCGTGAGCCTTAAGTTAGTCTCACCTTCAGAGCAGCTTAAGAAATTTATAATATTGTATGATTTAAACGACTTCTTTATTGAAGAAGCTAAGTAAGGTGAATAGTTCCATGGAATGCAAAGAAATTGAAACCATCCTTTTAGAATCGCTTTCTTTAGAGGAAGTTAAAGTGACCCAAGAAGGGACACATTACAAAATTATTGCAGTAGGTGAGTGCTTTGACGGTATGGGACGAGTCAAGCAGCAACAGACTATTTACGGCCCATTAATGGCTCACATTACCAGTGGTGAGCTACACGCAATTACGATTAATGCATTCACGCCAACACAATGGAAGCGTGAAAAAGTCTTTAATATGTAAGTGCGGATTTAGAGAGTTAAAGTGGATAAATTAAAAATTGAAGCAAGTGGTGCACTTGCTGGAAACGTAGTTATTTCAGGTGCTAAAAACGCTGCTTTGCCTATTTTGATGGCAGGTGTGTTGGCTGAAACTGATTTTAACGTTTCTAATGTACCAAACTTAAGAGATGTGAATACTAGTTGCGAACTGCTGCGTTGTCTGGGCGCAGAAGTAACTCGTTCAGGTACTGATCAAGTCTGTATTTCTACAACTAATCTAAATGAATTTTGTGCACCGTATGAGTTAGTTAAAACCATGCGTGCATCTATCCTTATTTTAGGTCCTTTGTTAGCGCGTTACGGTAAGGCTGATGTGTCTTTACCTGGCGGCTGTGCTATTGGTGCTCGTCCAGTTAACTTGCATTTGCAAGGGCTCGAGCAGATGGGCGCAAAGATCGAAGTTAAAGAAGGTTACATCAAAGCCCGAGTTGATGGTCGCTTAAAAGGCGCCCATATCTTTATGGATATGATTAGCGTTGGCGCAACTGAAAACTTGCTAATGGCGGCTGCACTTGCTGATGGCGAAACCATTATCGAGAATGCTGCACGTGAACCTGAAGTTGTCGATCTTGCTAATTGCTTAATTGCAATGGGCGCAAAAATTGAAGGTGCAGGTACTGATACCGTGCGCATTCAAGGTGTTGAATCGCTTCAAGGTTGTCACTACCAAGTGATGCCAGACCGTATTGAGACTGGTAGCTTCTTAGTTGCTGCCGCTGTGACTCGCGGTAAGATCCGCTGTACTAAAGCTGATCCAAAATCGCTTGAAGCGGTATTGGCGAAACTGGAAGATGCGGGTGCAAACATCACAACGGGTGATGATTGGATTGAGCTTGATATGCAGGGCAAACGCCCTAAAGCTGTTAATATCAAAACTGTAGCATACCCAGGTTTTCCAACCGACATGCAAGCACAGTTCTGCGTGTTAAATGCGCTAGCTGAGGGGACTGCGACGATCACTGAAACGATTTTCGAAAATCGTTTTATGCATGTACCAGAGCTAAGCCGTATGGGCGCGACCATGGAGCTTGAAGGCAATACTTGTATTATTCACGGTATTGAAAAGCTTAATGGTGCGCAGGTAATGGCAACTGATTTACGTGCATCAGCAAGCTTAGTGATTGCAGGTTTAGTTGCCGAAGGCACAACCACTGTTGATCGTATTTACCACTTAGACCGTGGTTACGAGCACATTGAAGACAAGTTTAAAGGTTTGGGCGGACAAGTAGTTCGTGTTAAGTCTTAATTAACAGCTTCAGCTAAAAATTAAAAGCCACTTAAGTGAAAACTTAAGTGGCTTTTTTGTTGATTTCAAAAGCTGATTAGGAAATCAGTCTACTACTAAGTTATTAATTAAGTTTAATAATCATGCAATATGCTCTTTGGTAATATTAATGAAAAATGAGCTAAGGAGAGTTGTATGACTTTATGGATGAGGGGCGTTTTTTAGCTGGATTACTCGGTGCTGCGATTGGCTGTTACTCAGCAGGAATGGCAAATGGTGCGGCTGGGTTGATATTTGCCGGGGTCATACTTGAGTTGGCATTTTGGTTTGGCCTAATCAAGCGTCGGTAATCTTATTAATACATCAATTAAATTAACACTTAGCTTTATGGGTTTAGTGATCAAAAAAGCCTGCAATTTAGCAGGCTTTTGATTAATTAAATTGTGGGACACCAAGCTAGTTATAATGCACTGGCTTTTCACCTATGATAACTGGCACTTGGTAAGACTTGCCTTCACGGATCACCGTCATTGTTATCTTAGTTCCAGGTGTGGTTTCTGCAATTCTATCCATTAGCATTTCAACGCCTGGGATTGGCTCGCCTTCAAATTCAGTAATGACATCACGAGGTCTCAGTTTAGCTTGCGCTGCTGGGCCGTTAGGGTCGATTTCAGTAATGACTACACCCGTTAAGTCTGGAATATTTAAAATTTGTGCCATTACAGGGCCAACAGCTTCACCGCCAATACCTAGGGCACCACGAATAACTCGGCCATTTTTAATCAGCTTACCCATAATGCTATGAGCTAGCTTAATTGGAATAGCAAAGTTAATACCGTGACCGCCACCTTCGCCGCCAATTTGAAACGCTGCGGTATTGATGCCAATCAGCTGACCTGTAGTATCAATCAGTGCACCGCCAGAATTACCCGCATTAATCGCTGCATCGGTTTGCAAAAAGTCTAAATAGCCAGAGCTTAAACCGTTGCGACCCGTTGCGCTGATAATACCTTGGGTGATGGTTTGTCCAAGGTTATATGGGTTACCGATTGCGAGGACTACATCACCAACTCGAGCAGGGATATTTAAGTTCAATGGCACAACAGGTAGATTGTCACCTTCAACTTTTAGAACTGCTAAGTCTGTTTCAGGATCTGAACCGACAACCTCTGAGGTGAATTTACGACCATCTTGTAGCGCGACAACAATTTCATCTGCGCGCTTAATCACGTGGTAGTTAGTTAGGATATAACCTTCTTTACTCATGATCACGCCAGAGCCTAGCCCTTGCAAAGAGCCGGGATTTAACGGTTTCGATTGATCAATACTCAAGCTATAAATATTAACTACAGCTGGCGCGGCGCGGCGCACGGCTTTGGAAAAAGACAGTTCACTACTGCTGGTCGATACTCGGCTTGTTATACCGTTTGTTAGACTCTGCCCTGTGATAAGCGGCAAGATAAAGATAATAACTGCAGCCATGATAAGGCCAAACAAAATGGCTTTACCGACATAGATAAGAGCGTCTTTAATGATCATGGTCTGAGAGTAAATGCTGAAAAGATGAAATATATTAACATGTTTGGATTAACTTGTACTCAGTACAGCAAATAAAGCGGGCTTTGGGTTAATAAAGTCGCTAGTTAATGCATCAGGTTAGTTGCTCTAAAGCAAGTTGCTTCAGAATAAATAGCCGAGCAAATTGGCTCGGCTATTTATAGTAGGCACATAACAATTAGCGCCTTGTTGCGTTTATCTCAAAATCAAATACAAGCTTGTGTTGTCACGTTTAATTTTAAGGGCGACAGAGCCTTTTTGATCTTCGAGTGCTGATTTTAGCGCTTTTAAGCTATTGACCTTGGTACGGTTGACACCAACGATAACATCGCCTTTTATTAGGCCACTCATTGCTGCTGGAGACCCCTGTGCCACCTCAGTTATTTCAACTCCAGAGTCGTTTGTCTCAAGTTTTGCGCCTTGTAGCATTGGGTGCACAGCACCTGCTGCAGCCTCGGCGGCTTGAGTTGATTCACCTAATATAGCGGTAACAGTCTCTTTATCACCATCACGAATTAGGCCAAATTCGACTTCAGAACCGGCTCCCATGGTGGCAACTTTTGCGCGTAACTCTTGGAAGCTTTTAATACTGCGACCATTAACGCTTACGATAATATCGCCAACTTTGATTCCTGCTTTTTCAGCAGCACTATCGGGCATGACTTCGTTAATAAAGCCACCATGTTGGGTTTCGATGCCAAAGCCTTTTGCAAGTTCGCTATTAAGGTCTTGTCCCATTACCCCAAGTACACCGCGACGCACTTCGCCATGCTCAATAATTTGCTGCACAAGGTTGTTAGCCATGTTGGCAGGGATCGCGAAACCAATCCCCACGTTACCGCCGCCCGGAGCGACGATGGCGGTATTAATACCGATTAGCTCACCGTTAAGGTTTACCAGTGCTCCGCCTGAATTACCGCTGTTAATTGCAGCGTCGGTTTGAATAAAGTTCTCTAGCATCTCAATGCCCAGACCACTGCGGCCCATAGCACTAACAATGCCTGAAGTGACGGTTTGTCCAAGGCCAAACGGGTTACCTATGGCTACTGCAAAGTCACCAACTTGCAGTTCATCAGAGTCTGCTCGTTTAAGCGCTGTAAGATTTTTAGCTTTAATTTGTAGTAAGGCAATGTCAGATTCCGCATCTGCACCAATTAGTTTTGCCTCAATTTCACGGCCGTCGTGTAAACCAATAAGAATTTCATCGGCACCTTCAATTACATGGTTGTTGGTGACGATATAACCTTCTTTGGCATCGATGATTACGCCTGAACCTAGCCCTTTAAATGGGCGCTCTTGAACTTGTTCTCGAGGAGCGTTAGGACCAAAGAAGTATCTAAATGCATCTGGCACTTTTTGCTTGGATACATGAGTGCCAGATACCGCTACAGCGACAACCGCTGGCGTTGTTTTTTGTAGCATAGGCGCTAGGCTAGGTAGCTCTTGCCCGCCAACGGCTAAAGGAATGGCTGCTTGTGATACTGCAGGTGCCAAAGTCAAAGTGGCACTTAATAAGGCTGCTGAAAGTATGGATAATTTTGTCTTCATTTATATTGCTCCAATTTCTCAAAACTAAATTGAACGGCGCTTATAATGAGTGCTGCGCTAGGCACTCATATGTTTACAAGCGCTCTCATTCATTATTGATTCGGACTCAAGTGAGTATCAAAAAGTTCATCAATTATTAACAAAGGTTAATTTATCCCTAGGGGTTACGCAGCCTCAGGTGATTGCTCTTTAACGTTATCTTCTTTTACCGCTGGTGCTTTTATTAACGCTGCTTTGTCTGTGGATTCAAGTGACTTAGTTGTTAGCTCCGGCAGCTTTTTATCAGTAATTGGCGAGGTAAAAAGAGGCGCCGCGTCATTCCACTGCTGATTAACCTTGCTAAGCTGAGCTGATAACTCTGCAAGCTGCTTGTAGTGATCATCAAAATGATCTGACACTTCTTGCTTATATTGACTCAACTCTAGTTGAGTTTGCTCTAATTGTTCATTGTTGCTCTTATGGTGATTGTTTTTTGCCAACAAAGTATGGCTTACATAGCCAAATACGCCACCAATCACGAATGCGGCAAGGGTTAATGCCCACTCCATATAGACTCCTAATAATACTTATATGTTGATTGACCCAAATATACATCGCAGATTTATGCCGCGGTACTGTTTAATTCAAAATACCTCGTCAAAGCACTTATATTGGTGGGATTTGCATGGTTCGGATGCGTAGTTAGTATCTATAGCTGGTTATTGCTATGGTGCTTAGCAGTAAATAGAGTCATCCAAAAACTAAGCTTGTTCGTATAGCAGGGCTTATCAGTTAGAGATCGCTGAATACTGCAGGGTTAATTATTGCCTGTAGGGGTTGCAGCTCGTAGCGAGGGTGCATTGCTGCTTTCTGGCATGATAGTATTTGCAAGCTTAAAAATAAGATATCAGACAGCTATTGATATAGCTGATTTGGATGAACCCTACAAATAGAGAAGTATTTACGTGTCGCAATTAACTCCATGGCAGCATTATCAGCAAGACTTAACTCGAGATGATTTTTCACATGATGCGGCGCAAGAGCACGCCGTAAAACAGTTGCAACGAGTCTATGATGAGTTACTTGTTTTAAATTCTCAGGCAGCCAAGAGTGGTGGGCTATTTTCATTTTTTAGTAAAAAGCATAAACCTACGGTTCAAGGTTTATATTTGTGGGGGGGCGTAGGGCGAGGCAAGACTTACCTTATGGACACTTTTTATGATGCATTACCGGGTGATAAAAAGTTGCGAGCGCACTTTCACCGATTTATGCATCAGCTGCATATCGACTTAGCTGAATTACAAGGTCAGCAGGACCCATTGATTAGTATTGCTAAAAAAATGGCGTCTCAATATCAAGTGATCTGCTTTGATGAGTTCTTTGTATCTGACATTACTGACGCCATGCTGCTTGGCACTTTGTTTGAGTCGTTATTTGCAGAAGGCGTAGCATTAGTTGCGACTTCTAACATTATCCCCGACGAGCTATATCGTAACGGTTTACAACGCGCACGCTTTTTACCTGCAATCGCAGCGATTAATAAACACTGCGACGTAGTCAATGTCGACTCGGGCATCGATTACCGCCTACGAACCCTTGAGCAGGCTGAGATTTACCATTCACCACTGGATCAACAAGCAGAGCAAAACCTTAAAGAGTATTTTACGAAGCTAGCACCAGAGTCTGAAATTTCAACCAAAGGGTTAGAGATTGACGGCAGAGTGATAGAAATTCGCCAGCAGGCTCAAGGTGTGTTGATGATTGACTTTAGAGCCTTATGCGATGGCCCTCGGAGTCAGCGAGATTATATGGAGGTCGCTCGGTTGTATCACACCGTGTTATTGAGCAACGTAGAGCAAATGGGTGAGCAATTAACTGGTGATGATATAGCAAGGCGTTTTCTGGCTATGGTTGATGAATTTTATGAGCGAAATGTGAAGCTGATAATCTCATCGGCAGTTAGCCTAGAAGATATATACACTGAAGGCTTATTAAGCTTTGAATTTAGACGCTGTCGTTCAAGATTAACTGAGATGCAATCTCATGATTATTTGGCTTTAGAGCATATCCCGTAGATTTCTGTTTAAAAATAATAGAAAACTGCTGCAGGATCGCTTATTGTTCGCGGCCAAAATTTTATGCAGCAAAGGCAAAGCTCTTTATTAGAAGGATCTTTGGCCTGTTTGCTTAGTATTTTTTGAAATGAGCGCGCATAAACAGGCGGAATAAATTAAAACTGATAAGAATTAAACTAAAATATTAGGTGATTTTTAACTCAGCTTTGTCTATAATCCGCAACCTGCCCTCGTTATCCACCAATTAGGTGGAAGTTGTAAAGCTTATTCTTTGCTCGAAGGGGCGGGGAATGGCACTTTTTGTGTTTTTGCCAATAGTGGCTTAAGCATGTGAGACAGAATTTTAACATTGGGTTTTTGTAAATGAAGACTACTTTTACTGCTACACCAGAAACAGTCACTCGTGATTGGTTCGTCGTTGACGCCGAAGGTAAAACTTTGGGTCGTATCTCTACTGAAATCGCTACACGTCTACGTGGTAAGCACAAGCCAGAGTATACGCCTCATGTAGATACTGGTGACTACATCATCGTTATTAACGCTGATAAAGTTGCTGTGACTGGTAACAAAGCGCAAGGCAAAGTTTACTACTCACATTCAGGTTTCATCGGTGGCATTAAGCAGATCAGTTTTGAGAAGCTACAAGCTCATAAGCCTGAAATGATCATCGAAAAGGCTGTTAAGGGTATGCTACCTAAAGGTCCATTGGGCCGTGCCATGTTCCGTAAGCTTAAAGTTTACGCTGGTTCAGAGCATAACCACGCTGCACAACAACCTCAAGTACTTGATATCTAAACGGGATTATAGCAATGGCTGCAACTCAATACTACGGCACTGGCCGTCGCAAAACATCTACTGCTCGCGTATTCGCTAAAGTAGGTACTGGTAACATCATCGTTAACAAGCTACCTCTAGACGAATACTTCGGTCGTGAAACTTCTCGTATGGTTGTTCGTCAGCCACTAGAGCTAGTTGAAATGACTGAGAAGTTAGACATCATGGTAACTGTAAAGGGTGGTGGTAACACTGGCCAAGCAGGTGCAATCCGTCACGGTATTACCCGTGCGTTGATGGAACTTGACGAGTCTCTACGTCCTTCTCTACGTGCTGCTGGTTTCGTTACCCGTGATGCTCGTAAAGTTGAGCGTAAGAAAGTTGGTCTACGTAAAGCACGTCGTAAGCCACAATTCTCTAAGCGTTAATATTTCGCTTTCAGAGTTCAAAAAACCCAGCTATATGCTGGGTTTTTTCTTGCCTAAAATTCAGCATATTTTAGACTCCTGACACTTATGCTTGCTGTCGGAAACTGAATTTATGCAAGCTCACACAGCTCATATATCTATTTACTGTTAGCCCATAGCCCATAGCCCATAGCTAATCCTACTTGTTCCCATCGACAGGCAAGCCTTGTAATAACCTAGAAAGTTTACCTAGTGGCAGAGCATTTAAACTGTGCACAGCTTAGTTTAAAAGGCCTGAATTAACCTAGTTCTACGATTTATCTACACAAGATGGGCCTTGATTATGGTTTGCTATTTGGTCACGAATCTTGGTTTTACAGCTTAGTTTTACTGCTTGGTTTTGATGTCTGATTCCTGGTTTGAGTTTGGTTATTTTGGTAAGCGCATCAATTTGAGCCGCCAAAGGTGAGTTTTGCGCTAAAAAATCTAAAAATTTGATTGAGCATATTTACGTCGTGCTATGCGCAAATCTAGGTTTTATTCGCTATATTGTTCACGCTAAGGAACACAATGTTATGTCTTTTGAGTTAATCATGCTGACGTTAGGATTAGTGTTAATTATTGAAGGAATTGGACCACTTTTGTTTCCAAATCGTTGGCGAGCTTATCTGAAGGAAATTTCCAATCAAAATCAGCAGGTTCTGAGGTATATAGGTGCTTGTTTGGTCTTTGTTGGCGGGATATTGTTGATTATTTTTTCATAAATGACTTGCCTACCGCCCCCATAGATCTGCTAAAATCCCGTTTTAACCACTACCGTGCAGCAAATAATGGGCAAAAACGTTGTAGTTCTCGGCACCCAATGGGGTGACGAAGGAAAGGGTAAGATAGTTGATCTTCTTACCGAACAGGCTAAATATGTCGTTCGTTACCAAGGTGGCCACAATGCTGGTCATACTCTAGTAATCGATGGCGACAAAACCGTTCTTCATCTTATTCCGTCAGGGATCTTACGCGATAATGTTAAGTGCATTATTGGTAACGGCGTGGTGCTAGCACCAGACGCACTGATGGCAGAAATTAACATGCTTAAAGAGCGTGGCGTACCTGTAGAGGAACGTTTATTAATTTCTGAAGCATGTCCTCTAATTCTACCATTCCATTGTGCTCTTGATATTGCTCGCGAAAAAGCGCGCGGTAACAATGCTATTGGCACAACGGGTCGTGGTATTGGTCCAGCATACGAAGACAAAGTTTCTCGTCGTGGTTTACGTGTAGGCGATCTGTTTGATGCAGAATTGTTTGCTACTAAACTGAAAGAAGTAATGGCTTACCATAACTTCATGCTGACTGAATACTACAAGTGTGATGCTGTTGATTACGAAGAGACATTGAAAGATGCTCTAGCAATCGCTGACTACTTAAAGAGTATGTGCACAGACGTTTCTGAACTTCTTGATCAGGCACGCAAAGCTGGCGAACCAATTCTATTTGAAGGTGCTCAAGGCACGTTACTAGATATTGACCATGGTACTTATCCGTTCGTAACCTCTTCTAATACTACTGCCGGTGGTGTTGCTACAGGTTCTGGATTTGGTCCACGTCACCTAGATTACGTTTTGGGTATCATGAAGGCTTACACCACACGTGTTGGTGCGGGTCCATTCCCAACGGAATTGAAAAACGAAATCGGTGATTACTTAGGTACTAAGGGTCACGAGTTCGGTGCGACTACTGGTCGTAAGCGTCGTCCAGGTTGGTTAGACATTGTTGCGATGAAGCGCGCAGTGCAAATCAACAGCGTTAGCGGTTTCTGTTTAACTAAGCTAGACGTTTTAGACGGCCTAGAAGAAGTTAAAATTTGTGTTGGTTACCAGTACCCAGATGGAACTGTTGCAACTACAACACCACTAGCAGCTGAAGGCTATGAGCAGGTTACTCCTGTTCTTGAAACTATGCCTGGTTGGAGCGAGTCTACTTTCGGCGCAACTTCTGTTGATCAATTGCCACAAGCGGCATTGAACTACATTAAGCGCTTAGAAGAGTTACTAGAAACTCCAATTGATATTATCTCAACGGGTCCGGATAGAAACGAGACCATGATTCTAGTGAATCCGTTTAGTTAATATATAAGAGGCCGCAATTAGCGGCCTTTTTATTGGCTTGCTTATCTAAGAGCACAGTGCTCAAGAAATGCGTTATACTGCCGATGACTTAAAATAGAGTATATTCAAGTTACCTTCATGATTGGTGGCTTGTTACCCAAATATAAGCTTAACCTATTTGTCATTGAGAACCCTTATGCTGCGTTATGTATTGATTACTATTCTTTCGATATTATCTCTACCAAGTTTTGCTATGCCTAAAGCTGTTGATGTCTATACTCAGGAGCAGTTGGTTGAATTAATTCGCAGTAAACGCTATTTAACTCAAGTGCAAGGCGACGATTGTCAAATTGTCGAGGATATTGAAGCAAGGGCTGAGGTGCTACAACAGCCTTTGTATCAGTATCTTTGGGCTGAAATGCTCAATTATGGGATCTGCGTTAAGGCCAATCCGCCGCGCGGTATCGCCATGCTAAAAACCTCTGCAGAGCAGGGGAGTGCTGAAGCCATGGTTAGAATGGCTGAGTATTATCACGATGGTAAATTTGTCATCGAAGATAAACAACGCGCAGTGCAATACACATTGCCTGCTGCAGCGACAGGTGATTTACCTGCGCGCATGATGTTGGTTCGGTTATTTGGTGAGGGCTATGGTAGTCCTCGAGATTACGAAGTGGGTTTTCATTGGCTATACAACGAAGTGTTTAGTGATGAAGCAACGCAAGCCGAAGCAATTAACTTGTTAAAGGTGTTAGAGGCAAAGATGCCGCCCAGCGCAGTTGCTAGGGCAAAGAAAGAGCACCTAAGAACGCCACAATAAACATAACCTAAAGAGGTTATGCCAATAATTTGGAAAATGAATGATACAAGATCCGCATATTAAGCGTGAGCAAGAAAAGTACGAAAACCCAATTCCTAGTCGTGAGTATATTTTAGATTACTTGCGCTCACAAAAGTCCCCGTTAACCCGTGAACACATTGCTAAAGCCCTGAAAATCGAAGGCGAGGAGCAGCTAGAAGCTATTCGCCGTCGCCTGCGCGCAATGGAGCGAGATGGTGAACTAGTCTTTACTCGTGGCCAGTCGTACGGATTGCCTGAGAGAATGGATTTACTGACCGGTACCGTTATTGGCCACCGTGACGGTTTTGGCTTTCTGAAATTAGAAGAAGGCGGCGACGACCTTTATATCAATAATCGTGACATGCTGATGTATTTTCACGGTGACAAGGTGTTAGCGCAAAAAGCCGGTGTAGACCGTAAAGGCCGCCGTGAAGCGCGTATTGTACGCCTGATTGAAGAACGCAGTGCTGCTTTAGTTGGCCGCTTTCACCTAGATGCCGGCATGGGCTTTGTGATTGCAGATGACCGTCGCATCACCCAAGAAATCTTAGTTCCTGAAGAAGACCGTAAAGGTGCTCGCCAAGGCGACATCGTGGTAATTGAGCTAACTCGTCGCCCAGGCCGCTACGTAAAGGCTGCTGGTAAAGTGACTGAAGTGCTTGGCAAAGAGATGGCGCCTGGCATGGAGATTGAAATTGCACTGCGCAATTACGATTTGCCACATACATGGTCTGGCTTAATTGAGAAAAAGCTACGCAAGATCCCTGATGAAGTTACCGAAGCTGACAAAGAAGGTCGCGTTGATTTACGCAATTTGCCATTAGTGACAATTGATGGTGAAGATGCGCGTGACTTCGATGATGCCGTATACGCAGAAAAGAAAAAATCCGGCGGCTGGCGTCTATGGGTGGCGATTGCCGATGTGAGCCATTACGTTCGCACTGAATCTGCACTCGATAAAGAAGCGCGTGCACGAGGTAACTCGGTGTACTTCCCATCGCAAGTGATCCCTATGCTGCCAGAGAAGATCTCTAATGGTCTGTGCTCGTTAATGCCTAAGGTTGATCGCCTATGTATGGTAGCTGAGATGACTATTTCGGCAGCAGGCAAGTTATCGGGTTATAAGTTCTACCCTGCGGTGATGCATTCACATGCACGCCTGACTTATACCCAAGTGGCTGACATGCTAGAAGGTGGTGAAGTGAGCGAAGAGCTCAAGCCTATTTACCCTCATCTAGAGACGCTACAGTCACTATACCTGACGCTAGAGCAAACTCGTGCAGAGCGTGGTGCAATTGCATTTGAAACTGCTGAAACTCAGTTTGTTTTCAATGAGCAGCGGAAAATTGATAAGATCGTTCCGCGCCATCGTAACCAAGCGCATAAGATCATTGAAGAATGCATGATTTTAGCTAACGTTGCGTCAGCCAAGTTTGTTAAAAAGCACAAGGGTGAAGTGTTATACCGAGTGCATGAGGCGCCATCGGAGCAAAAGCTGACTAACTTTAAGGATTTCCTTAAAGAGCGTGGCTTAACGCTAGAAGGTGGATTAGATCCTGAGCCGAAAGATTACCAAGCGGTAATGGAGCAAATTGCAGATAGACCTGATGCTGAACTTATTCAGGTGATGTTACTACGCTCTATGCGCCAAGCAACTTACACACCTGATAATGAAGGCCACTTTGGTTTGGCATTAGAAGAGTATTCACACTTTACGTCGCCAATTCGTCGTTATCCAGATCTGATCTTACACCGGGTTATTCGTTACTTGCTTGCTAAGCAAGAAAACGCCGCAATAACCGATAAATGGACCGCAGATGGTGGCTTCCATTATCAGATTGAAGAGCTAGATCTATTAGGTGAAGAGTGTTCAACCACTGAGCGACGTGCAGATGAAGCCACTCGTGATGTGAGTGACTGGCTTAAATGTGAGTTTATGCAAGATCATGTGGGTGACACCTTTGAAGCGGTAATCGCCTCGGTGACTCATTTTGGTATGTTCGTACGCTTAAACGACCTGTTTATCGACGGTCTAGTGCATATCTCAAGCCTAGGCAGTGATTACTATCAGTATGACAATATGCGTCAGCGTTTAGTGGGTGAAGCTTCAGGTCAGGTTTATCAAATTGGTGACACTGTCACGGTTAAAGTCGCCGGGGTTAACCTTGATGATCGTCAAATTGATTTGATGATGGAAGGTGACTCTGCAGGTGGACGCCGTCGCAGGCCTACTAAGCCGTTAACCGCTCGTGAACGCGTTAATCGCGAAGGTGCCAAGCTTGGCAACCGCCGAGACTCATCACGTGGTAAGGGCGCTGAAGCAGAAGCTGAGTCTGAATCGAAATCAGGCAAGCGTAAACCGCGTAGCAATAGTCGCTCAGGTGCTAAGCCAAGTGGCGGAAAATTTAAGAGTGGCAGCAAGGCTGCTGGTAAAAAGACTAAGACAAAAGCTTCGGCAAAAAAATCTTCAGCAAGTAAAGCTAAGTCAGCCAAGCGTAAAGCGAGTAAGAAATAGATGAAAAAGCAAGATATGACCTTCGGATTACATGCTGTTGAAGCGGTACTTAAAAACAGCCCTGAACGTGTAATTGAGATGTGGGTGCTACAAGGCCGTGATGACGCAAGACTAACCCCAATCCTTGAGATTGCAGCCGAGTGGGGCGTGTCGGTACAGTATGCTTCTCGTAAAGCATTGGATGAAAAGTCAGACGGCGGTCAGCACCAAGGTGTGGTTGCTAAAGTGAAGCCTGCTAAAATTCTTAGCGATAATGATTTAGCTGCAATGCTTGAAAAGACTGAAGTACCATTCTTGCTTATTCTTGATGGCGTGACTGACCCGCATAACTTAGGCGCATGCCTACGTAATGCTGACGCAGCAGGTGTCCACGGGGTTATCGTGCCAAAAGACAACTCTGTTGGTTTAACGCCAGTAGTAAGTAAAGTGGCTTGTGGTGCTGCCGAAGTAGTACCGCTATATCAAGTGACTAACCTTGCGCGCACCATGCGTAGTCTGCAAGAGAAAGGCGTGTGGATTATTGGCGCAGCAGGTGAAGCCGACTGTGAGCTTTACCAGGCTAGCCTAACGGGTCCATTAGCTATTGCTATGGGCGCTGAAGGTAAAGGTCTGCGTCGCTTGTCACGTGAAAGCTGCGATACCTTAGTATCGATCCCAATGGCTGGTAGCGTTTCAAGCTTAAACGTTTCTGTAGCAACGGGTATTTGTTTGTTTGAAGCTGTGCGTCAACGTCTAGCTTAATAGTAATTGGTGTCACAACTACACTAGATTTAACGCCAAGTTATAAATCATGCCGATAGGGTTTCCTTATCGGCATTTTTGTAACTGGTTTTTATACTGATAGGTTTAAAGTCACTCCTTAAGGAAACGCTTTGTTACACCATTAAAGTCGTTAGCTGCTGTCTCTTGTTCAACTTTTTCGCAAAATGCAGTAATTTAGGCTCACAAATTCTAATAACAGGATGTTTACATGCGTAATCAACTTTTATCATTGTGCGTGCTTGGGGCCATGACAGCGGCGCCAGTTTACGCCGAAGAAGATAAGTACCTTTGGCTAGAAGATGTCGAAGGGGCAAAGCCAATGGAATGGGTGAAGCAGCAAAATGCTATTTCAGCTAAAGAGATCAAAGCTTATGAAGGTTTCGATAGTTTAGTCAGTAATAGTTTAGCGATTCTCAATGATAAAGAGCGCATTCCCTACGCTAGCCGTATTGGTGATTACCTGTATAACTTCTGGAAAGATGAAAACCATGTTCGCGGGATCTATCGCCGCACAACGATGGAAGAGTATAAGAAGGCGTCTCCTAAGTGGGAAACCGTACTTGATATTGATAAATTGGGTAAAGACGAAGGTGTAAACTGGGTGTATAAAGGCTTTAACTGCCGAAATCCTGAAAATGACCGCTGCTTTGTATCACTTTCTCGTGGTGGCGCTGATGCTACCGAAACTCGCGAGTTTGATTTAGATTCACTGACCTTTGTTGAACAACAAAGCCAACCTTTTTTCTTACCTGAAGCAAAATCAAATTTAAGCTGGATTGATAAGGATAATGTGTTTGTTGGCACCGATTTTGGTGACAATAGCATGACAGACTCTGGCTACCCTAAAATTGTAAAGCAGTGGCAACGTGGTACGCCGTTATCAAGTGCTAAAACAGTGTTTACTGGTGAGCAAAGCTCAGTTGCAGTATCAGGCTATGTGCTTTTTGATGGAGATAACTCGCTTGAAATCGTTACTGAGTCATTAACGTTTTATACCGCGGATCATTACGTATATCGTGATGGCAAACTGATACAGTTACCTTTGCCAAAAGATGCTGAGTTAAAAGGCTACTTTAACGGCCAACTCTATGTCGAGTTAAAAAGCGACTTAGAGCAGAATGGTAAACAGTATAAGCAAGGCTCAATCATCTATACGCCTATTGAGCAATTGATAGCGCAAAAGCCAACCTTTACCACGTTAGTTGAACCATCTGCTACAGCCTCGATTTCACAAGTGAGTTTTACCAAAAGTGCTATTTTCGTGACTTGGTTAGATAACGTTAAAGGCAAACTGGTGCGTTACACTCAAGCAAAAGATGGTCAATGGAAAAGCATGCATGCACCGTTTGACCCAAATGGCACTATCAGTGTGTTTGATATTGAACGTGATAGTGATGAGTTCTTTGTCAATTTCACTAGTTTTCTTGAACCATCTAGCTTGTATAGCTTTAACGCTGTGACCATGAAAGCTGAAAAAGTGAAGGGCATGAAGCAGCAATTTGCCGCGGATAAGTTTGAAACTAAGCAGTACTTTGCCACCTCTAAGGATGGTACTAAAGTACCTTACTTTGTGGTGATGGCAAAAGATCTTAAGCTTGATGGCAGTAACCCTACTTTGCTTTACGGTTATGGTGGTTTTGAGGTGTCGTTGCGTCCTTATTACTCAGCAACCATAGGTAAAAACTGGTTAGAGCAAGGTGGCGTATATGTTTTGGCTAATATCCGCGGTGGTGGCGAATATGGCCCTGCTTGGCATCAAGCAGCATTAAAGCAAAATCGCCATAAAGCTTATGAGGATTTTGAAGCCATCGCTGAAGATTTAATTGCTAAGAAGATCACGTCAAGCGAACATTTAGGGATCCAAGGTGGCAGTAATGGCGGTCTATTAATGGGCGCTGCATTTACTCGTCGACCAGAACTTTACAATGCGGTTGTTTGCCAAGTGCCTTTGCTTGATATGAGGCGTTACAGCAAGTTATTAGCGGGTGCCAGTTGGATGGGGGAATATGGCGATCCAGATATTCCTGCACAGTGGCAATACATTAAGACCTTCTCGCCTTACCATAATCTAAAAGCTAATACTGAATATCCAAAAGTATTCTTTACTACTTCAACCCGAGATGATCGTGTGCATCCAGCTCATGCGCGTAAGATGGTCGCAAAAATGGAAGGTATGGGCATTGATGTTTTATATTATGAGAATATGGAAGGTGGACACGCTGGCGCTGCAGATAACAACCAAGTCGCCGAGTTAAGTTCTATGGTTTACGCCTATCTGATGCAGCAGTTGAAATAGCAGAGTCAATGAAGAGCGGCTTGCTGAATAAGAGCTAGATGATAAGCTTGCTCTGCAAAGCGATAACTAAGAAGCCTGCAATTAATGCAGGCTTTTTTTATTGGAAGGTATACAGCAAATTAAAGGTGGTGATGGTATCAGTTTGCTTTGAGCCCTCAGGTACCACTTCTGTGTACTTGACGTTAACACCGATCTTAAATGCCCAATCTTGGAATAAGGTGTTTTTATAACTCATATCTAAGGTCAAGGTATTATTATCCTCGCCTGTTTCAGCAGTTAGGTCTGCGTTGAGGCTGGTGTATTCTTGCAGCTTCATCTCGAATTTGGCTGCTGTACGCAAAATCACATCTTTATTGGCTTCAGGGATCGGCATGTCGTCAGTCGCTATCGGCAGGTTATATCGATAACCGGGGCCGATTTCTAAACTGAGGTTAGTTTTAGAGGAGCTAATGGCATCGAAACCATAACCGCCTGAAACCGTAGATATGCGGGTATAACTACCAAATTGATCCCAAGTAAAATCGCCTCGACCAAAAAAGTAACCACCATTGATCTTATAACTGGACTGTAATTGCAGATCATACTTTTCTGCGGTGGTTTTTTCATTATCCGCAGCAAAGTAAGCTTTAATTGTGCCTTCCTGTTTGGTTTGCTCTGTATCGTAAACCAACTTAGTTCTGCCGTTAAAGCTACTTGATTCGGTGTTACCAGTATTGAGCTGAAAGCCCGCTTCGATTTCTGCGGTTAGATCACTAGGAGGCTCTTGGTAGTCCGGCGGCACAAGTGCGAAGGCTACCTGTGGACACGTTAGCGCAAATACAACAGTGAGTTTCTTTAGCATTATTCTTATTCTTGGTGTTGTTTCTAATAGAGGATGCGTCAGTTATTACTGAGCAACATAATACCTAGAATCAGCTGCTACGCAAACTAGATTACTTTAGCTGTTGCACTGATAACATTGCCCTGTAGCTGGAAAATGCCTTTGTGAATCTTGCTCATTGAGCGAGGCGTAAAGGCAGATAAAAGAGCAATAACAATCAGGTTAAGTTAGTGCTTGAATTATCGCTTGAGTTTATGTAATATTCCGCGGCTTAATTCAGTCACTTTAATTAGTTCCTTGCCTCTATTAGGTCTGACTGAGCCAACAACGAGGCTAGATAACCGTAAGGAGCAAAAAATGCGTCATTATGAAATCGTATTTTTAGTTCACCCTGATCAGAGTGAACAAGTGCCAGGTATGATCGAACGTTACACGGGTATTCTTACCCAAGCTGGCGGTCAAATCCACCGTTTAGAAGACTGGGGCCGTCGTCAATTGGCTTACCCAATCATCGAATTGCATAAAGCTCACTATGTTCTTTTGAACGTAGAGACTACTGCAGAAGCGGTTGAAGAACTTGAAACAGCTTTCCGTTTCAACGACGCTGTTTTGCGTAGCATGGTTATGCGTACTAAAGCTGCCATCACTGAAGCATCTCCAATGGCTAAAGCTAAAGACGAGCGCGACACACGTCGTTCATCTGAAGAGCGTGCACCACGTGCAGAAGCTGCTGAAGAAGTTGAAGAAAGCGCTGAAAACACTGCTGAGTAAGCTTTTTTGTGACCACAAACAATCTGGTATTAGCAGGAACCATTACGCGTTCTAGGCAGTTTGATAGTCCAGCAGGTATTGCCCATACGGTAGTTATGTTGGAACACAAATCGCAGCGTTACGAAGCAGGAATGTTACGCAACGTTTATTGCCAAATCCAAGTTGTATTAAGTGGTGGACACTTTAATAGTGTTGCAAAAGATCTGAAAGCTGGCGTGGAAATACAAGTTGAAGGCTTCATTAATCTGCAACAGAGCAGAAATGGCCAAAATCGCTTAGTTTTACACGCTGAAAATGTCGAATTGAAAACTTAGGAGACTGTCACATGGCACGTTATTTCCGTCGTCGCAAGTTCTGCCGTTTCACTGCAGAAGGCGTTACCGAGATCGATTACAAAGATATCGTTACTTTGAAGAACTACATCACTGAAAGTGGTAAAATTGTTCCTAGTCGTATCACTGGTACAAATGCTAAATATCAACGTCAACTAGCTCGCGCTATCAAGCGTGCTCGTTATCTTTCTCTACTGCCGTACACTGATTTACATCAGTAATACTGCATTAATTCAGAGGAATATATAATGAACGTTATTTTACTTGATAAAATCGCTAACCTAGGCAACTTGGGTGACCAAGTTTCTGTAAAAGCTGGTTACGCTCGTAACTACCTTTTACCACAAGGTAAAGCTGTTGTTGCTAACGCTGCTAACACTGAAGTTTTTGAAGCACGTCGTGCTGATCTAGAAGCTAAGTTAGCTGCTGACCTAGCTGCTGCTACTCAACGCGCTGAGAAAATCTCTGCACTTGAGTCTGTTGTTATCGCTTCTAAAGCTGGTGACGAAGGCAAGCTATTCGGTTCAATTGGTAACCGTGATATCGCTGATGCAGTTACAGCTGCTGGTGTTGAACTAGCTAAGAGCGAAGTTCGTCTTCCACTAGGTGCTATCCGCACTACTGGTGAATTCGAAGTTGAAGTTCAAGTTCACACTGAAGTTAAAGCAATCGTTAAACTATCTGTAGTTGCAGAAGCTTAATAATTTGCGCTAAGCAAATGCTTTAATTAGAAACGCCGTATTAATTTATTAGTACGGCGTTTTTTTTATGCCTGTAATTTAGCATTGTAGGAAATATCAAGATGAAGAAAATAGGTCTGACTGACTCATTTGAAAGCAAATAAAAAGGCATATAAGCGAACTTATATGCCTTTTAGTGACGCGTAGAGTGAAATTAGTTACGGACTAAATCCAGCTCTTCAATGAGGTTTTGCGCATTATCGACTTCATCCATCATCCACAGGATGTAACGAATGTCCACGTGTACTGCACGAGTGATGGTTGGGTTAAAGAACCAGTCTTTGGTTATCGCTTCATAAGTTGAGTCGAAGTTGAGGCCGACTAATTCACCTTTGCCGTTAAATACTGGTGAGCCTGAGTTACCGCCTGTGGTATCAACGCTCGATAAGAAGTTAACCGGCACCGAGCCAAACTCTTCTGGCTTGTCTAAGCAAGAGAACAAGCGGCATAACCAAGACGCAGGGTCTTGATATACGCTTTCAACCGCATGAGTGCCATAACGCTGAGCTTCAATGGCTGCTAAAAGCTTAGCGGGTGCGTTAAATGGCTCAACACCAGTGTGCTTAGCGGTAATGCCTTCTAAGCGAGTAAATGGCTGCTTGTAAAGCGCATCTGCTGATTGGTAACCATCGACCATACCGTAAGTAATACGCAGTGTACCGTTAGCGTCTGGGTATACAGGCCAGCCATTAGCCTTGTTATAGGCGATAATCGCTTTCATATAGTCAGGGCGCGCTTTCGATAGCTTACCCGCTAAGGTCTTAGCATCTTTCTCTGCTTGCATATTTTGCGGGTAAAGCGCTACGGCAAGACGGATGAAAGGATCGGCACTGGTTTCAAATGCTTTAGCATCGGCGTCCATCCACGCAAGACGCTTTTGCTTGTCAGTAAGTGAGCTAAGTGCATACAAGGCATCAAGTTTGTCGCTTAGGCTAACTTCACTGTCGCCTTCGTTAAGCATGGCATCAAGTTCAGCCACGCGGTTGTCTTGGGCAAGATAAGCTTCTAAGTCTTGCATCCACAGGGTTTTATCAACGCTAATGGCAAAGCTTGAATCTAGGCGCTTAAGGCGAGCCTTAAACATCTTCATATCACGCTGTTGATAACCTTCTTCACGTTTAGCATCCGGCTTTTGTTTTTCTTTCGCTAGACGGTATAGCTTATTGGCTGTAGCTAACAAATCACTGCTTTGCGCATTTTCAAAATAGTAACGACCTTGGCGCTGCTGACGTTGCTCTACAAGTAATTCTTCTAGTGCTGCAAACTGACTTTGGAATGACTTATATTCAGCATCTTTTGCCAGCCAAGCGAGGAAGTCATCTTCGCGGCTTTGTTTGATACCGGTAATATCAGTGGCTTTAAAACCATCAAGCAAACCATTGTACTTTTTCATACGGTTCGCCATGCCTGCAAGCGTGCCAGCGTATTTAATTTTAACGTCTTTATCGTTGGCGCTCATGGCCTCGATAGTGTCGATACGCAGCTGGTAGCGTTCAGCAAGGGTTGGATATAACCAATCGCTAGCAAACTTAAGCTCGCTGGTTAAACGGTAGCGACTGGTTGAGCCTGGGTAACCAGCAACAAAAACGCCGTCACCGGCTTTAACGCCGTCAGCATTAACCTTTAAATAACTCTTAGGCACGTATGGCACGTTATCTTCGGCAAAGGCTGCGGGCTTACCATCTTTACCAACATAAGCACGTAGGAAGGTAAAGTCTGCTGAGTGACGTGGGTACTCGTAGTTATCAATATCGCCACCAAAGGCACCAGCGCTTTCAGGTGGTGCATATACTAAACGTACATCGCGGATAATCAGCTGCTTGATAAGGTAATACTCAAGGCCATTATGGAAGCTTCTTACTGAGCAGCGGTAGTTATCATCGCTTTCACACTCTTTAATTAGCGCTTTGCGATTAGCTTGAATATTTTCATAGCGCTTTAGTGGATCTTCACCGATATCTTTTTTTACTTGCTCTGAGACATCGGTAACCGCTTCAGTGATATAAAGACGTTCATTTGGGCCGGCAGTGGGCTCTTTGTCTTTAGTGGTCGCTAAAAAGCCATCTGCAAGATAGTTATGCTCTTTTTTGCTGTTATATTGAATAGCACGGTAGGCGCAATGATGGTTTGTCACAACTAAGCCTTGGGGCGAAACAAAACTGGCGGTACAATAGCCCAGTCCAACTACCGCGTTCATCGGATAGCTGGTTAAATCGGCGAGTTGTTTAGCTGGAATATCGATACCACGTTCGCTGAGCTTATCGGCGATAGATGGCATTTGATAGGGTTGCCATTGTCCTTCATCGGCCAATGCTACGGCTGATGGCAGCATCCCTGTTGAAAGGGCAACGGCGGCAATCAATGCATTGCGCATGTTCTTTCCTTAATATTGTTATAGTTTATTTTTAGGTGCAGGTCGTTAGATGTTAAATGCCTGCTTTGCTTGACCCCAGTTTTATACCACATTTTGCTTAATCGTTGGAATTTTGGAGATTTAATGTCACAACAACGCGCCTTTAAGGGCAAAGAGAAACCAAGAGATGTTCAGATGGACGCGCTGAAGATGCCGCCGCATTCAATTGAAGCTGAGCAATCGGTTCTCGGTGGTTTGATGTTGGACTCTGACGCTTGGGACAGAGTGGCTGAAGCTGTCGTCAAAGAGGATTTCTATTCCCGCGCCCATGGCACCATTTTTACGGCAATGGAATCTTTGATCAGTGCGGGTCAGCCAATCGACTTAATTACTGTATCTGAGCAGCTTGAGCTTGAAGATCAGCTCGAAGATGTGGGTGGCTTCGCTTATATCGGCGAAATCGCTAAAAACACACCAAGTGCGGGTAACATTCACTCGTACGCTAACATCGTGCGTGAGCGTGCGGTTGTGCGCGATATGATTAAGGTTGCTAACGAGATTGCTGATGCAGGCTTTAACCCTGAAGGGCGTAACTCGAGCGAACTGCTCGACTTAGCTGAAACTAAAGTCTTTAAAATTGCTGAGCAGCGCGCTAATGCTAACGAAGGCCCTGAAGGCATTAAAGCTATTCTTGAAAAGACAGTTGATAAGATTGAAGAGCTATACAACAACCCAACCAGTGGTGTAACTGGGGTATCAAGTGGCTTTGGTGATCTTGATAAAATGACCGCGGGCTTCCAGTCTGGTGACTTGATTATTGTTGCTGCGCGTCCATCTATGGGTAAAACCACCTTTGCGATGAACTTGTGTGAGCAAGCGGCGCTACATGAAGACAAACCTGTGCTTATTTTCAGCTTGGAGATGCCTTCAGAACAGATCATGATGCGTATGTTGGCCTCTTTAGGCCGCGTCGACCAAACTAAAATTCGTACCGGTCAGCTAGATGATGACGATTGGGCGCGTGTATCTTCGACTATGGGGATTATGCTTGAGCAAGGTAAGATGTATATCGATGACGGCTCGGGCTTAACACCTACTGAAGTGCGCAGCCGTGCACGACGTATTGCCCGTGAATATGGCGGTTTGTCGATGATCATGATCGATTACCTTCAGTTAATGCAGGTTCCAGCACTTAAAGATAACCGTACTTTGGAGATCTCGGAAATTTCTCGCTCGCTTAAAGCCTTGGCGAAAGAGTTGGAAATCCCTGTTATCGCACTATCGCAGCTTAACCGTTCACTTGAACAACGTGCAGATAAACGTCCAGTTAACTCGGATTTGCGTGAATCGGGCGCGATTGAGCAGGATGCCGATTTGATCATGTTTATTTATCGTGATGAAGTGTATAACGATGACTCTGAAGATAAAGGTACTGCTGAAATCATTATTGGTAAACAGCGTAACGGCCCAATTGGGCGTGTGCGCTTAACCTTCCAAGGTCAATTCTCACGTTTTGATAACTACGCCGGCCCGCAATTCGAAGAGGATTAATTATTGTCCATAAAGACATTTAGGGACCATGATTAATTACAATAGAGCCTCATAGAGGCTCTTACTTTTTAATAAAGATAACAAGGTTAGTTGTGAAACCATTTCCACGAGCAGAGATCAGTCGCCAAGCATTGAAAAATAATCTGGCTCGGCTGCACGAATTAGCCCCATCAAGCAAAGTGATGGCGGTTGTAAAAGCCAATGGCTATGGCCATGGTTTACTTAATGTCGCGCAATGTTTAGATAATGCCGACGGTTTTGGCTTAGCGCGTTTAGAAGAAGCACTGGCACTGCGTGCCGGTGGAGTTAACGCTAAGCTGTTACTGTTAGAAGGCTTTTTTAGGCCTGCCGACTTGGCGACCTTAGTTGAGCATGATATTGAAACCGTGGTTCATCATGAGTCACAAATTGAGATGCTAGAGCAAGCGGAGCTAACTAAACCTGTAACGGTTTGGATGAAAGTTGACTCAGGCATGCATCGCTTAGGCTTTGTTCCGGATGAATTTCACGCGGTTTATCAGCGGTTATTAGCCTGTAAAAATATTGCCAAGCCAATTAATTTGATGACTCATTTTGCTTGCGCCGATGAACCTGATAATAATTACACCGCAACGCAATTAGCCACATTTGAGCAGTTAACTCAAGGTTTGCCGGGGGAGCGTACATTAGCGAATTCTGCTGGCGCATTGTTTTGGCAGCAAAGCCAAGCGAACTGGATCCGTCCTGGAATCGCTTTATATGGCGTGTCTCCTGTAGTGGGTGACTTAGGCACTAAACACGGGTTGATTCCAGCGATGGAGTTAGTGTCGCAATTGATTGCTATCCGTGAGCATAAAGCGGGTCAGCCTGTGGGTTATGGTAGCCATTGGGTTGCGGATAACAACACAAAACTAGGTGTTGTGGCTATTGGTTACGGTGATGGTTATCCGCGCAATGCACCATTAGGTACGCCAGTGTTAATTAACGGCCGTTTAGCGCCAATCGTTGGCCGGGTATCTATGGATATGCTGACGGTTGATCTTGGCGCCGATGCCGCTGACAAAGTAGGTGATAAAGCCGTGCTTTGGGGCAAAGACCTCCCAGTAGAGGAGGTGGCCGAGCACATTGGCACTATCGCTTATGAGCTTGTAACTAAATTGACTCCTCGAGTCGCAGTTTGCCTAGACTGAGCAAATAATCAAATTATGTAATGCTGCAATTCGAGGCAGGACGCCCGTTGCAGTAGAAGATGTCTTAAATTGAAAACAAATCCATTATCTATATTCTTTGCTTTGGGCTTAATGTCTCCTTTTGCGAGTGCGACATCAACAGCTGAGCGATCGGAAGATAAGTCGTCTGCTGACGAGCAAATGATTATTGAATCAGTTGCAGCAAGCGCCAATAAAAATCCTCAAACAAATAATCAGCAATTACCTGATTTTGAATCTGAATTTGTAGCTGTACCATTTGCATTTTCAACCGAGAGTCTGAGCACTGCCTTTGGTGCTGCCGGTGTGCTAAAACATGCAGGGCAAATTCAGTCTTCTATTTTAGGCATTGGTGTCTATAGTACTAATGGTAGTTGGATCAGTTATTTAAGATTTAACGACTATAAAGTTCCAACTATCGATCAATGGTTGTTTTCAGCTGAAACTTATCAAGCTCGTTATAAAGAAGGGGTGTATTACGTTCCAGGGCAAACTGATATTTACGGTGAAACCGAGAAAGTTGTTGCCCTTGGTGATGAGTCTTATACCAAACTACACGCTAAATACATTTTACCAATAGGGCGTGGTAGCCAAGGGGCGGTACGCAGTCTTGGTCGTGCCCGTGGTGATATTAGTTGGAATCCACTTGAGTCGGGTGTCACCAGCGTTAAGTTCAGTCCGTTTATCCAAAGTCGAGAGTTAGAAGGTTATGATTATCTGCCTGAAGAGGCGAAGGGGCTCGCGCTAGAACTTGATTGGGATAACCGTGATAACGGTAAAAATAGTACTCAAGGTGGGCAAACTAGCTTTAAGGTTACCCGCGACTTTGGCAGCGGCTCACGCAATAGCTGGACCACCTGGGAGTTTGAGCAAAGTGCATTCGTATCGTTAGATTCAAGTGATTGGTTTGGTCAGCAAATTATGGCGTTTAATTTTTACTTAGCTGATACCCCAACATGGACTTCAGGTTCTGATGATTTACATCGCCCACCTAGTTTTGCAGGTGTTAGCTTAGGTGGTTTTGAGCGTTTGCGCGGCTATACCAGCAAGCGTTTTACAGGACGTTCTGCCATGCTTTATAGCGCAGAATACCGTGTACAGCCTAAGTGGCAACCTTTGCAAGAATGGCCAGTGTTTAACTTGTACGATATTCCGTGGTGGCAGTGGGTAGCCTTTGCTGAAGCCGGGCAGGTCAGTGATGAGTTTAGCGCCAGTGCATTGCATGATGAGCTAAAGTGGTCTGCAGGTGTCGGTGCGCGCTTTGAAGTTGAAAGCATAGTGGTTCGTGCAGAGCTTGCCTTTAGTGAAGAGTCTAATCAGTTCTGGATAATGGTAAATCAGCCATTTTAATTAAGTTATTTTACTCATTAGCTTAAAGCGCAAAAAAGGCACCCGAGGGTGCCTTTGTTTTTTGCAGGGAGATGAAAATAGTGTGAGAATCTAGGGATAAGTTAGATCTCACATTGCTCGCTAAGGTAACGAATTACTTTTAGTGAGCGCTGTTTGTCGTGTCGGTTTGTTTTTAGGTTTGACTTACAAAAGAGGCACCCGAGAGTGCCTCAGATTTAGCTAAGTAATTTATACTATTACTTATTGTGAACTTCCATTAGCTTGGCTGGACTATGACATACTGCACAAGCTTCTGAACTCGTGGCTTCGATAGCTAATGCTTTATCTTCACCGTAGTAACCACCATTGCTCTTGAAGTGGCTTAGCATTGCATCGCTCTCATGGCCCCAGTGACAAGTCATACAAGCACCTGCGTCGGCTGAAGCGTACATAGGTGTGCCATCTGTCTTACTGGTTGGGAAGACGTAGGTACGACCTTCGCTAGCACGACCTAACTCGATACCATCAACATTACCGCTTTCATCAGTAATGTGGCAAGTTGCGCAATCAGTCTTCATGACAGTACCTGAACCACCATATTTTTTATTCATATAGTGACCAGAAGCCTTGTGGACTTTCCAAGCAAAACCAGCTCCGCGGAACTGTTTTACGCCGTCTACAGTATCATCTTGTAGTCCTTGATCGCTGGTGTGACATGCTTCACAGGCAACAAGGCCATTATCTTTATGACGAATTTCAGCACTATGACAATCGCGGCACTTGGCTTCATCTAAAATGGCGCGACGTGCAACAACATCACCTTGGGCGTCGGCTGGCATATTGATGCGGTGTGGTTCAGACTTGATGTAGGCACTACCTGAAACTTTATCTGAATCACAGTCAACATCCACGCCTTGAGCATCAAAACAGATGCTGAAGATTGGCATTAACTCAACAGAGACACCGTCAGGGATCCCCATATCTTTAGCTGTAACCGTCATCACGCCGCTGTCTGGTAATACGTGGTCTGGGTTTGGCTTATCTGATGTAGGACGTAAAAATTCAATTTCACGAGCCCATGGACTTGAGTCGGCAGTATCGTCGCCAATAGCGCCATCTTTTTCAACATTCCAAGAAACCTGTACCACAGGTGCGGTATATTTATACACCTTGTGACTTAACCCTGAAACAATCGCCCCTTCACTATCTAGCGCTTTTGCTACAAAGCTAATTGCACCATTTTCCACTTTAACATTTTCAAACTTCACGTCATAAGCAGCAGCTGATTCGTAAGGCTTATTAAACTTACGGTGATCAACTTGATGGCAATCAGTGCAAGCAAGTTCTGGGTTTTTATCTGATTTATGCTCTGCTGGTGAATCAGTATGGCAGCCTGTACAAGCATTAGTATTGGCATTGGCTAGCCACAGATCTTTATCTGCTAGGCTGTCATCTTCAACGTGGCAGGTTGTACAATCCATAGTGGGTTTAGTCGGGAATGCAGGGTAATCAAATGCATGATCGCCACCGTAGCCTGCAATGGTGTAAGGCATAGGTACAATATTACCTTGCGCATCTTTACCTTCACGGTTTTCGCCCATATGGATAGCATGCACCATATGTCCTAGCTCAACAGAGATAGCGTTAGGATCGGTAACTAGACCATTATGACAAGATTGGCAGTTCTCCATGTCTAAGCGACGGCCACCGTGCGCTTTTAGACTGTCTGGTTGATGACAAGAATAACATGTCTCCAACGTCACTAGATCTCTGGTTTCAACGCCTTCAGTAGCATTAGTCGCAGGGATCCAATCATAATGCGCGTTTTCAGCAAGCTCATGTCCTGAGTCGTATTCGAACTGCATTTCCATTGCAATACGTTGGGTTAGCGCAGGGTCGAAAACAATACCAGCTGGATCTGTAACGCTGGTTAAATTGGTACTAAAAGTATACGTATAGGTACCGTCTTTATGGTCAACTAAGCATTCAGCGCAATCTTTGATGGACTCGAAGCCTTGCTCGAATGTAGTTCCTTCATCATTGGTCGGCGCATTTAATAGTGAAAACCACTGTTTTAGCTCTGTTCCTTCAGCTGTTTGCAGTTGAGCTAGTGAAAAACGGAAATCGTGAAATTGATTGTCTGAGCTTAAACCGTATAAGCCAACGCCTTCTTTATTTTCAAGCTCAAAATCAAGTGTAATAATGCCGTTTGCGTATGCGGCATTATTAATGGTTGCGATTGCTTCAGCAGCCATATCGATGTGCAGGCCTGAAGTACCTGGTTCGCCACCTCCACCAGGCTTACCGTCTTCACCATCTTTGCCATCTTTACCGTCTGAGCACCCGCCAATAAATAAAGCAGAACCAATTAGTAAAGCTAGTGATGTTTTTTTTGTCATTATCATCATACATTCCTTAAAGGTAACCATTTTCGGTTGCTGAAATGTTATTAATCTTGCTTAGGCTTTGATATGAACTGGATCACTTGATGAATTCTCGGGTCTTTGGCTTTAAGTTCTGCTATTTGGGTTTTTATCTTAATACTTTGTCTAGTTTTTGGTTTTAGGTTAGTTGTATGCTCTGTATTCGATTGTATTTTTGGCGTTACCTATCAATTTTTAAAATGTGAAAATGTAAATTTCATATTTTGCAAATCCTGAACTTGAATCGAATTTGAGAGTTAAAATAATCAATGTGAGTCACAAAATGGCGTATTAACTAATATGATAATCACGAAAGTCGATGCTATTTATACGTAATATAGGGTGAATGGTTTAGATTGCTTAATTAGGGATTTAGCACATTACGTTGAGGGCAAATGAGTAAGTTAAGCGTCAATAGTCTATTTGATATTCAAGTCTTTGTTTTATTGTATGAGTCACTCAATGCAACGACCGTAAGCCAAACCTTGGGGGTGCCGAGTTCTAAAGTTAGCCGTAGCCTTAAATCTTTGAGGCACTCTTTAAATGCGCAGTTGTTTATTAGAAGACAGCAAGGGTTTGAAGCCTGCGACCTGGCAAATGATATTTACCCTAAGATGAAGCGTATCGTTGAACTTGCTAAGCATTGTGAAACGATTGAAGCAGGTGCTGATACTTTACGAACTCGTAAGCTGGTTATTGCTTGCCCACCAACATTATCTTTAAATCTTCTTAGTCACTTACAAATCAGGGCTCGTGAAGAACAAGACTCGTTTCTATTTCATCTCAAGCCTTGCTCTAGCAATATTGCGGAGCTTATAAAGCAGCAGCACGTTGATATTGCAGTGACTTATAGCGCTTATAATACCGAGCAATTAACTTCAAGTTTAATTGCAACATCAAGTGATTATGTTTTGGTTGCTAGGCAGGGACACCCACTGCTGGCTCACCAGTTTCCGTTAGTGTTGGATGATTTATTTGATTATCCTTATATTAGTTTTTCGGGCAATGAACTTAATGATGTGATTGATCCACTGGAATGCTATGCGTTAGATATTGGACGTAAGTTAAAGCTAGTGGTGAAAGTTTGTTTTCTAGCGGATCTCATGTTGCAGTTGGAGCAAAGTGATGGCATCGCACTTTTAAGTCACATGGACGCAGTTAATTTTTTGTGCCAACGAGGCAATATCCAGGCATTAAAATTAGAAAAAGCGTTATGTGAATCTATTAATCAAAGAAGTGGCCGTTACCATTATTATTTAACTCAGACGCGCAAGAATAGGACCTCACCTAGCTGGATAAGCAAAGAAATTCATCGTTATATTCAAGCAAATATTGCTTCAGAGAGTGAAGGCTAAAATGAAGAGATTAAGTAGTGTTAGTCTTTCTTGTATAGAAATATTTTGCCAGCTTTATATAAAGAATAGTACTAAAGAAGTTGCACTTGCATTAGGGACTTCACAGCCAAAGGTAAGCCGCGCCCTAAATGCTCTTCGAGATGTATTTGATGATCCATTATTTATTCGTAAGAATAATAAAATGGTCGCGACAGAGCTTGCTCATAGCTTGTATCAATCATTTTCAGAAATTTTATCTTGTGCGGGTGCTGTTGAAACAGATGTTATTAATAGTCTATCTACGCCTGAGCCGCATATTGTTATTAGCACTGTACCTCAATTGGAGATTGGTTTAGCCCAACAAGTAATTGAAGAGGCTGACAATAATAGTGTTAGTGCCAGCATACCTATATCAACTGTCGCGTGGTCTGAGCGCAGTGAACAGCAACTCATTGATGGTGAGATTGATGCGGTTATCTGTTTCAAGCCTTCGATTAGAAAAGAACTGCTATCAAAATCCATCATTCAACATCGTGGAGGGCACTTAGTTGCGCGTGCTGGGCATCCTATCTGGCAGTCCCCGACGATCGATAATATGATTAATTTTCCTATGGTTAAATTAGTGACAATGCCGTTCCCTGCAAATAAATCTCCGATAGGCGTTTATGCAAAACTGCAGGGCAAGCCGATGCAGGTTTACGCTACAGCTCCTGATTTGGGGAGTGCTGCCAGCAGTTTACTAAACTCGAATGCGTTTATGATTGTAGGGGTAAAAAGCGCGGTCGACTTTTTAGCCAATATTAATGGGCTAAAAGCGAATAAAATGGAATATGTTGAGGATCTGAACCTATTGAAAGGTTTTTCTTACCCCACGGTATACTTATGGCTTAAACGAGCAATAGACGGCAAAGTGTTAGCGCCTATGTGGCTTCAACGAACTTTGGAGTCATATATTGTGAAGTCTCATAAATAATTAATCCAATACCTGATTTTGGTAGAGGAGCCAATTATGCATTTTAAGTTGGGGAGCCCTCTAATGAAAATCGCTAACTGTTTTATCTAGCTTGGATCTGAAAATGACAAACAGAAAGGCGATAGAAGCGCTAACGCCTATACTGTTGAGATATTAGTTGTTTTTTATCGCTAATGAGCGGGCTAAGATCCCCAAGGTGGTGCCATTATGCAGTAGCGCACTCATAGCCGGGCTAAGCCAGCCCAAAGCTGCTGCGAGCATAATGCCGCTGTTTACATATTCAGCTATTTTTATATTGTTATTAATCATACCCATAGCAATTTTAGCCAAGTGATAAGTTTCAGATACGCCCGCTAACCTATCTTGAAGCAGCACCACATCAGCAGCCTGCCTAGCTAATTCAGTACCATTACACATGGCGATACCAACATTGGCTTTGGTTAAGGCTGGTGCATCATTAACACCATCGCCAATAAACATCACTTTGTGGCCTTGCTGTTGCAGAGAATCGATAATAGTGGATTTAGATTCAGGTGTTGCCTCGGCAAATACCCGATCTAACTTTAGATCTTCACCTAGCATGTTAGCTTTATATACACTATCACCGGAGATCATCATGATTTGTTTGATCCCCAACTCTCGGAGTTGATTTAAGGTTTGCTGTACGTCTTCACGTAAATGATCACGTAAGCCAATCATTCCCATTAGCTCGCCTTTATGAGAGATAAAAATGAGGTGGCGGCCTAAATCTTCATAGTGACGTATTTGAGATTCAAACTCAGTAAAGTCGACATTTTCATGAGCTTCTAAAAAGTGGCGACTGCCCATAACAAGGCAATGATCGTTAACCGTGCTCTTTAAACCATGAGCGATAACGTATTCCACTTCACCGTGATCTATATGCGGAAGTTGGTGCTGTTTGGCTGCGTTAACAATAGCTTGTGATAATGGATGATTGCTATGTTCTTCTACTGAGGCGGCAATAGCCAACAGATCTCTAGCGCAGCTGACCCCTGAGCAATTAAAGGGCACAACATCGGTCACTTCCATATCGCCATATGTCAGAGTGCCGGTTTTATCAAATACACAGACATCGATTTCCGCCAGCTTTTCTATAGCGCTACCGCCCTTAAGTAGAATGCCTTGTTGGGCTGCGCGATACATAATCGACTTAAACGTAACCGGAGTACTGAGTTTGAGCGCGCACGAGTAATCGACCAGAAAAACCGATGCAACTCGATTTATATCTTGGGTAAGGGCAAATACAGCTGCGCCCATAGCAAGGGTGATTTTTACCCTTCGATTTGCCATATCTTGGGTGACTTGCTGGATTTCACTTTTTTCACTTAGTGAGTCGTAAATCAGCTGGGCAATTTTGGCCGTTGTGGCTTCACTACCAACCTTATCCACACGTACTTTTATGGTGCCTTCATGTACGCTGGTTCCTGAGTAGACATAAGCATCGAGCTCTCTGCGAATCGGTACGCTTTCACCTGTAAGGCTAGATTGGTTAATTAGAGCGGCACCGTCTATAACGATACCATCAACCGGAATTGCGCTTCCCGGCGTTAACTCAATAATATCGTCAACAACTAAAGTCTCAGAGTTGACTTGTTGTTTACTGCCGTCAGCATTGATGCGCCACACAATAGATGCTTGCGGCAGCATGAGTTCGGCGAGTAATTTATCGCTCTTGCGGCAAGTTTCTTGCTCCATGTATTCGCCAAGGCTAATCAGCGATTGCGTCATCATTGCAGTACGATAGTCGCCGCGGTATGCAGAAAGACCAACAGCAATAGCGTCCAGTACTTCAACGGTAACTTGTTTGTTTTTTAGGTCGTTAATGCCTTCAAAAATCGTCGGAGCAATAAGGGTTGCTGTTGATAGTGCCCCCCACTTACCAGGAAGCAATGCCGCAGATAAAGTACCAATAATATTCATGGCAATATCGCCACGAGTGAATTGGTGTTCAGCAGCAGTAAGCTCGGCTTCTGCGAGATTGAGCTCAGTCAGCCTTGCCTCAATTGTGCTAGGGTCGAGTAAACTATCATCATAGTCAATGACGATAGAGTAAGCGTCTTCGTTGACCCTTACAGAACTAAGGCCCTGTATTGCCATGAGGCTGTGTTTTATCCACTCACCACAATCAGTTAGCGTTTGCGAACGATCCAGTTTAAAGCGGATCCGTCCTGGAATATGATGCTTAATTCGCAATGAAAGCATTAATCACCTTTTTGTAAATTACGGTAATAATCGAGTTCGGCTTGGGTGTCTTCTAAGCGCTCTTTTAACTCTTCTAGCTCGCCCTGTACTGACGACCAGGCTTTTTCTCCCGTTGATGCAACACTCTGTTGGATTTTTTTGTTGGTTAACAGATAAGCCACAGCCGCACCTGCTGCTAAGCCCATTGCAAAGTGGGTTTTACTATTTTGGGTCTTGTATTGAGGTTGCTGGCTTTCTGGCGGAACATGAAAATGTCCGTAGCCATAATGAGGATGGTTATTCATGGTTATGTGTCTCTGAAAGTTGATCGACTAGGTAAAGACTAGCAGCGCCTGCAGCAAGAATCGTAAGTAGCGACAATGCAGAACGACCAGCCATTTTCTCTGCAGCATATGTTGTCAGGCCGCTAATCGCTGCTGCTTGCACTGCAGATTTTGTGGTGTGCCAGACTAATTCGTTAATTGCTAGCTCACCTTCCTTATAAGACTGCCAGCGGGTCGCTACCGCGGCACCACCGCCAACCATGGCGCCAACGAGTGAAGCTCTACTCGCTGGGCACAATAGATTGCTTGAGTTACTCATGCAGGGGTAACTTCTTTTGTGACTATAGTGGTATCTTCTGCTTGCTCTTGTTGCGCTGCTGGTATTGCTTCTGCGGGTTGATAGTGACGCTCGACTGACTCATTAAAACCTTGCTTGCCTGCGCTATAAGTATCTTTGAAAATTTCACCGCTGTTAGTGACATTTTCTTTTACGTTTTGTGCAGTATGAGTTGCAGCATCTTTCACTTTTCCGCCGCCAGTTTTCAACATATCTCCGGCACCAGAAACAACATCAAACAGCTTACCGCGGACTTTATCGTTACTCAGTAATAAAGCAGCTGCAGCGCCAATCATTGCACCTTTCCAAAATTCTTTATCGTTCATGCCTAAACTCCCTAAAATATCTTTAAACATACCAGCATCTTCACCCAGAGCTTGTTCAAGCATTGCTTGTGCTTGCTCCATAAACTGACCGTTATCTTCAGTCGCTGGGTTGGGTTGGGCTGGTGGTACTTGGTGTGGAACATAAGTTGGATGCATCATATGTGGGTGATGACACATAGGATGGTAGCCATGTTGAGCAGCATAGAAGTGCGGTGGATAATACTGCGGTGGATATGGGTATTGCCCATGACTTGGTGTCATGTGTGGCGGATAAAAGTTGGGAGGAGCCGCATGACCACTCGCTCCATGAGGCTGGCCATAATAAGTAGGAGGAACATAGCCAGGTGGATATTGCTGGTTATGCGTTGCAAATTCCGCTTGCTGTTGTGACTCTGCCGAGGGCTCATTGGTCGAAGTTGCCTGATGTTGCGCCTGGTACCCCTCCGGTGAATAATAATGGCTCATTGGGTAATTCCTTCAGCTTGTAAATATTCAGCAAGCAGGTAATAAGCGTCTGCGACTCGATCATCTGACTCACCAAAAAGATCATTTATGGTGGCAGCTGATACGAGTTCTGAGTTGTACTCAATGACTATACTGCCAGTTGACTTATTGAGCTTATAACTTAAAAAGGCTGGGATTTGAGCAACCACCTCATCAACATCTTTTAAGTTATATTGCATGAGTTGGGCCATTAACCCGACTTTATATTTGAGACGAATACGCCCTGGTATGTGGTGTGCTATTTCCACCCAGCGTCTCATCTTCAGCACTTTTGTGAGATATTTATCCATCCAACCATTATACGAATGTGACACCAGCATATTTTGTTTGAGATCACGTTTCTGCTGAGTTATTTACAGCTTTTATACCGTGTTATAATTAATTTAGTAGCCTGATAACATTAGTGATTTCTTATTTTTGTTGCAGAGTCATTTACCTTAGGTGCTTTTGTTTATTTAAACGATTTGTCTACTTTACGTGCACTATAAAGCAGTGATAATATTCATTGGAATGATAATGATTATCAATTAAAGAGGCTGCGCTAATGAGTGTATATGTCCACAAGACAAAGCAAAGATTAAGGGTTCGCTCTGCTTTTATTCGTACTAACAGACAAGCGGTAGAGACGTTGCTCGAACAATTGCAGCAGATTGAGGCTGTTAAACATATAAAGCATCAATTGCACGCTGGATCGGTTGCAATCACTTTTGATGATAAAGATATTAGCTGTGAGGATTTACTCGGTATTCTCGAAAGTCATGGATGGTTGGAGCAAGATCAGCCACGTTCTTTTATAGAAAATGCTGCCATTGTTGGTACCAAAACGTTAGTAAAAGGCATAGCCGGCATTGCGTTATCACGACTTGTTGGCCCTTCTTTTAGTCGAGTAATCTTGAACGCCTAAGTTTGAGCTAATTAGCAACTAGGTTGCCACTAAAGATTGATATTGAGTTTCTTGGCGGCGCACTTACAATTGCCTCCCATTTTTGCTGGACAGCGTTTACAGGGGGGAGACTTTAGTGGGATTTGCAAGATAGACACTGACTTTTTCGGCATCATCTTTATCGACGTTACCGCTGGTAAATTAGCATCCGTGGCAGGTTGGATAGGAGGCCTCGTAGCTTCCCTAGCTTGATTGACAGAAATGCCATCATTTAGCCACGAAAGGATAGGCGACAAAGGTGGAGTGAGCTCTTGAACAACATTGCCAATGACTTTGTATGAGAGTTGATTAAGCTCTGCGGATAAATTTGGCGAGATGTGCAGCTTTTTATCGTTATTAGCTGCGAGTGAGTTAAGTTGTTTCAGTGAACGACTACTGACTTTTTTGCTTTTCTTTATCAGTTTTTTTAGCGCACTTTTAGAGCCCATGACGACCACCAATCTGATTATGTTGTCGACATAAAATAGCAAATTTCCAGCTCTAAATAAATACCATTCTCATTTACCTATTTGGCTAGCCTTGATTTTCTTGGGGAAATCTTCAGTTGTATGGAGTTTTTGGAAAAGAAGCGTACGGGTGTATAATGCACGTCCATTTTTCTATGCGAATATCCCATAACTTTTAAAGCTAACTCTTCATTGAGTAATGAGCTCATCAAATGATTTGACCTTGCTAAACTGAGTATACAGCTAGCTTGCAGTTAAATATTGAGGAAAAGCATCGCTAGATTGAATTTAATATTGAAATGAAGAGTTAAATGAAATCACAAGTAAGTCAAAAGGTTGGTTCAAACATTATGCCGATTAATCGCACATTTTCCATTGCGCCCATGCTGGATTGGACGGATAAACATTATCGTTATTTTGCCCGTTTGATGTCTTCGCAGACGTTGCTGTATACCGAAATGGTGACGACTGGTGCGATATTGCATGGTCGCGGCGATTACCTTGCTTATAATCAAGAAGAGCATCCACTTGCATTGCAACTTGGTGGTTCAAACCCAACGGATCTAGCTGCCTGCGCTAAGCTTGCTGCGGAGCGTGGTTATGATGAAATCAACCTGAACGTAGGTTGTCCATCAGATAGAGTGCAAAATGGTCGCTTTGGCGCATGTCTGATGGCGGAGCCAGAGTTAGTGGCTGAGTGTGTATCAGCCATGAAGCAAGTGGTCGATATTCCTGTTACCGTAAAAACACGCATCGGTATTGATGAGCAAGATAGCTATGAGTTCCTCACTCAGCTGATTGATACGGTAAAAGCTGCTGGCTGTGAAGAGTTTATTATTCACGCCCGTAAAGCATGGCTACAAGGCTTGAGTCCGAAAGAGAACCGTGAGATCCCACCATTAGATTATGAGCGTGTATATCAATTAAAGCGTGATTATCCTGAGCTGAATATCTCGATTAACGGCGGCGTTAAAACACTAGAAGAGTGTCAAACTCACCTAGCACAGCTTGATGGTGTGATGGTTGGTCGTGAGGCTTATCAAAACCCGTATATCCTGGCTGAAGTAGACCAAAAGCTTTGTGGTCTAAACACGCCAGTATTGAGCCGTGATGAAGTGTTAGAAAAGCTGTTGCCGTATATTGAGACTCATCTTAAGCAAGGTGGACGTCTTAACCATATTTCGCGCCATATTATTGGGCTTTATCAAGGCGAAGTCGGTTCACGTATTTGGCGCCGATATATCAGTGAAAATGCCCATAAGCAAGGCGCTGGTATTGAAGTCATTACTCAAGCTCGCGCAGCTATGGATGACATTGTTAGCTTGTAATTGTGTTCACTTAGTGAAATTCACCAGTGCATGGTGAGTTTCACTATTATCTTTTACTGTTTAAATATTCCTCATCGTTTCCCTTCTCGTTGTTTTACCTTCAATCCTTTTTTAAACAATGCCTTAGATTCGAAATTGAAAGTTGGCACGCTGCTTGTATTACCTTATGTGTAATTTAGGAATGTGTAATAAAGACATCTAAAGATTAGAGTCCCGCACATAAATATACATTTAGGCAAACTCGAAAAGGAATCCATTATGTTTAACTCAACTGTATCTAAAACTCTTAAAGCTTTTTTACTTACTGCGGTAATGCTTGGTGTTAGCACAACTGCTCATGCTGATAATGCTTTAATCACAGATGTGACTAAAAACATTGAGCAAAATATCTCATCACAAATGCAGGAGATGATTAATTCAGCACAAACCGAATTAAGTCTTTCTATCCAGTCACAGATGTCTGAATTGATGTTCGATATGGACGCAGAGCAAGAGCTTGCTAACAAGCAAAAAGCGACAAAGCAAAATGAGCAAGCATTGGTAACAACAGCTATAACTAAGGACTAATTATGTGGTTCTTTGCTCAGTTTATTGCAATGTTATTGTTACCGATTATTAGTTTAGTCATGTTTGCTTGCTTAGTGTGCTCACTGGAATGGCACAAATTGGAAGATTAAAAACAAGGGAGTTTGAAATGGTTAATTTTGTTGAACGTTTAAAAGATCCTCGCTCGATGGTATGTGGCGTAACCGCTGCAATGGCTGATAAGTTTGAGTGGTCTTGCATGTGGACCCGAGTGGTATGTGCAGTAGCGATATTTTGTAATCCTGCAATGGGATTATTAGTCTACTTTGTATTAGCTTTGGTATTACCTAAGTGGCAAAAGCCTTGCTAATGAATTGCTCTAATAATGAAAACGAGGATACTCATATGCAAATTGAACCCTCCAACCGTTATCAAGCAAGTCGTAAACTTTGTAGTGATAATATTAGATTAAAGCGGATGCTATCCGGTATTTTACTAGCATCCGCATCTAGCAACTGATTAAGCTTAATCTTTACAGTTTAGCGCTTTAAAAATGCAGCGAATCGCGCTTTAGCCTCATCACTTGCTAGTCTTTGCTCAAATTCCAGCAATTCTTTTTCCATCTGCTTACGAACATCTTCTCTATTATAGCGAATTAATTTCTTAGTCGTTTGCAATGATATTGGTGGCAGTGAAGCTAATTGATGCGCACGTTTCAGGGCGTAATCAAAAACCGTATCGCTGGCGATAACCTCATTTATGAGGCCAAATTCATGTGCCGCATTAGCATCAAAGCTTTCACCAAGCATTAATAGTTCACTAGCTTTGGTTTGGCCAACAACTTGCGGTAGTAATAGGCTCGCACCAGCCTCAGGAACGAGTGCTAGTTGCACAAAAGGCAGTTGAAATTTAGCGCTATTATCAGCGTAAACTAAATCACAATGTAGCAGCATGGTTGTGCCAATGCCTACGGCGGCCCCCGTCACTGCGGCCACAACAGGTTTTTGTAAGTCTAATAGGCAAAAAAGAAAACGAAAAGCAGGATGATCTGCGCCTAAGCCACTATTTTGTAAAAAGTCAGCGACGTCATTACCTGAGGTGAAACAATCTGCTTGGCCACGAAACATAAAGGCTCGAATTTCATTGTCCGACTCGCCTTGGATAAGGTATTCTGTTAGCTGTGTATACATTTGTAGGTTAAGCGCATTGCGTTTATCCGGGCGATTAAACGTAATGACCCTTACGCCATTGTCGTCCCTAACTTGAATCGTGCTCATTCGTTATGTCCTCATTCTGCGAATTGGGTTTACATGGAGTTTATGACATTGAAACGAATATTCAAACAACTGTTTAACATCGGCCTGTTAAGTTGCCTTTCATTCACAACCATGGCGCAGGTGGTGCTTGTTGATGGCTACGTACGCGCTATGCCAGCTACCGTGCCAAACACCGCAGCCTATCTCACTTTAGAAAATCATGGTGCAGCTACTCGCTTAGTCGCAGTTGAAGCCCCTTTTGCCAAAGAAGCTCAACTACATACGTTGATTGAAGAAAATGGCGTGATAAAAATGCGCCAAGTATCAGGCTTTGATATAGACTCTCATGCAAGTTTAATTCTGTCTGAATCTGGAAATCATATTATGTTGATGGGATTACTGTCGCCTTTAGAGGTGGACTCTAGTGTTGCTATGACATTGAAGTTTGCTGATGGCACAGAGCAACAGATTAATCTGCCGGTGAAAAAGCAAGCCAGCACAAGTGATGCTGAACATCACCATCATCACCACCATTAAGGAGTAAATACGATGCAAGTGACATGGAAAAAGGTCTTGGCCGCGATAGCAGTCGTGTTCTTTATTGGTTATCTGATTAGCATTTGGTGGAGTGTAGAGCCTGATCCTATTGAACAAACCGTTTATAGCCAAGACAACAATCAGCAAGTGGTTGGTTATGCCACTACGACTTCACTTATTTTGACTGTTGAAGCGCTACTCGATAAGTCGGGAGGATGGCTTTCTAACGATGTCACACCACCGTCAATCTTTATGGATAATATGCCTGCATTCGAGTTTGGTGCTATTGAGCAAGCCCGCGATTTAGCGTTAATTATGCGTAAAGAATTTAGTCGCTCGCAATCGCAATCAACGGCTGATAAAGATTTATTAGCCGCGCACTCAAAACTTAATATTGAGCATACAAGCTGGTTGGTGCCAAGCGCTGAGAGTGAGTACCGCGATGCGATTAAGTTACTTAAGCTTTACCGCGCTCGAATGATGGCAACTGAAAATGCAGATGCTCAGTTTTATGCGCGTGCCGACAACCTTAATGAGTGGCTGAAAGAGGTGCAAAAGCGCTTAGGCAGCATGTCGCAGCGACTATCGGCAAGCGTAGGTCAAGAGCGTCTAAATACCGACTTGTCAGGCGATAGTTCTGCTAGGCAGTCAACGCCAGGTTTTGGTATGCAAGAGATTAAAACCAGCTGGTGGAAAATTGATGATGTGTTTTATGAAACGCGCGGCGCGACATGGGCACTGCTTAATTTCATGAAAGCAATTGAAGTTGATTTTGCTGATGTATTACAAAAGAAAAATGCTCAAGTTAGTCTACGTCAGATTATTCGTGAGCTAGAAGAAACACAACAACCTGTATGGAGCCCAATGATCCTTAATGGTTCTGGGTTTGGGGTTGTCGCTAATCACTCCTTGGTGATGGCAAACTACATCTCCCGCGCAAATGCTGCGGTTATCGATTTAACTAACTTATTGACTCAAGGTTAACTATGAAAAAGACGTTATTGGCGTGTGCACTATTAGGTTATTTGGTGGGCACTTCAGCTCAAGCTGCTACAGTTGTCGGCTTTAAAGTCGGTGGTGATTACTGGAAAGCTGATACTAATGGTACTTTTGCTGAAAGAGGTAAGGCTCAGCAAGAGTTTAACTATGACTCATCTTCTCAAGGTAGCATTTGGGTTGCGGTTGAGCACCCAATTCCATTAGTGCCAAATGTTAAGATCAGACAAAACAGTTTAGATGCCGATGGCAAGATGAGCGATGCTGACTTTAACTTCAACGGTCATGACTTTAGTGGCAACGTAAACGCTAATGCTGACTTGAGCAATACTGATTTCGTGCTGTATTACGAGATTTTAGATAACGATATCGTATCTCTAGATTTAGGTGCTGCATACAAAAAGATGGACGGTCAGTTCCGTGTATCAGACGCGGGCCACCCAGAAACTAAGAATATCGATAGCGGCATCGTAATGGGTTATATCGATGCACAAGTTGGTATTCCTGGCTTAGGTCTATACGGTTTTACTGACATCATGATGGGTGTTGATGAGTCTAGCGTATATGACTACTCATTAGGTCTGGGTTGGAACTTTGATGGTACAGCGCTAGATTACCGTATCCGCGCCGGCTACCGTGACTTTAAATTTGATGTAAACGGCTTTGATGGCGTAACAGCAGATATGCAGTTTAAAGGCTACTTTGCTGGTTTAGAATTAGTATTCTAATTCAATAGAGCATGATTGATAACTGCGGTAGATCTATCGCGGTTATCAGATATAAAAAAACCGCCAATTGGCGGTTTTTTATTGCTTTAAAAGCAGGCTTTACAAGTCGGCTTAGTTAGCAGTTGGAGCAACAAGGCCGTTGTTAATTGATGCAATGTCATCTTCATTCAAAGTACCAGCAGCTTGTTTAAGCGCTAGGATTGAATTGATGTAGCCGTAGCGGGCATCAGATAACTTACGCTTTGAATCGTAAAGGTCACGAGTACGGTTTAATACGTCAACAATAGTACGTGTACCCACTTCAAAACCAGCTTGAGTCGCTTTTAGGGCGCTCTCTGAAGAGATAACTGATTGCTCGTAAGCACGGATTGAACTGATTGAAGCGCCGACGTTGTTAAAGTTATTACGTACATCTTTAACCACTTTACGGTGAGTCTGTTCTAGCTTCTCGCTTGCTTCTACATATTGGTATTGTGCTTGGTTTACTTTTGAAGACACTTTAAAGCCTTCAAAGATTGGGATACTAAGCGTTACGCCAAGGGTACCATTGTCAAAGTCTGGTTGGTTAACACCACCACGATCTTGCTCGATACCTTTTTGGTAGCCAGCATTTAAGCTAAGCGATGGCATGTGGCCAGCTTTGTATAGCGTAATGGTTTCTTCAGCAATATCTTTACCAATGCGTGTCGTCATCAAGTCAACGCTGTTGGTTTCAGCCATCTTGATCCAATCGCTTGAAGATGCTGGTGCAACAGCTGTTGCTGAGAAGCGAGTTGTATCTAGGATATTGATGTTCTTATGATCAATACCAGTGATTTCACGTAATGCTTCGTAGCTGTTTGCTAGTGTGTTTTCAGCCAAAATTTCAGTCGCATTGGCTAAGTCATACTGAGCTTGCGCTTCATGTACGTCAGTAATTGCGGTTAGACCTACAGCAAAGCGCTGTTTAGTTTGTTCTAGCTGACGTTCAATTGCACGCTTCTCAGAGCCTTGGAACTCATAGTTATCTTTGGCTGTTAATACGTCAAAGTAGGCGTTAGTTACACGGATGATTAGGTTTTGTAGTGCAGATGCGTAAGCAGAATCAGCTTGAGATGCTGCTTTTTCTGCTAGGCTTAAGCCAACCCATGCGCTGTGATCGTAAATAACTTGATTAAGCGTTACACCGCCTACAAGGCCGCTAGTATCATCGCTTGGGTCGTTCCATGCTTTGTCGTAACCAACATTCGCACTGATTGTTGGTAGTAACGGTGCACGGTTTTCTTCAATCTGTTCATACAGAGCATCACGTTGAGCTTTAGCTTGGAGCGCAACAGGATCGCTAGTCAATGCTTGTTGATATATTTGCAGAAGGTCATCGGCATGGGCTACTTGTGCAGTCGCTGCTAACGTCAGTGCGGCACATAGAGAACGGATCTTGAATTTCATTTGCTGTCCTTTTAGACAAAATTCTCCATTGAGGAGCGAATTTAACTTGTTATGTTTAGCTATGCCTTACATATAACAAAAAGTAAGACGGTTTGCGCTTCCCGACGCTTCCCAATACATCTAAACTTAGTGGGTTAAATAGTAAAAACCTACAAATTCTAAGTCAACTCAGAAGTGTAACAGTTTTTAATGCATATGATTAGTACAGCTTTCATCATAGTATTAATATTTCTATTTGACTTTATTGTGGCATAAATACCTTTATAAACAAGTATGTTTAGGACATGAAATGAACAGCACTTTTAATCGTGATGACGTCGAGCTTTTGAGCAAAAAAAACTTGTATAAAGGTTTTTTTAAAATGGAAGAATATCGCTTCAAACATCGGCTATTTGCGGGCGGTTGGAGTGAAGTTGTTACCAGAGAAGTTTTCGAACGAGGCCATGCCGTGGTGGTGCTGCCCTATGATCCAATTACAGACCAAGTGGTGCTAATTGAGCAAATTCGCATTCCTGTGCTTGAGTCCGCAGCGACACCATGGATGTTTGAGCTAGTTGCAGGCATGATCGATAAAGGCCAAACATCGATTGATGTCGCTCACCGCGAATTACTGGAAGAAACAGGCCTTAGCGCTAAAAGCGTGACCAAAGTGAATGAATATTTTTCAAGTCCGGGCGGAACCAGTGAGCGTTTCGATTTCTATTGGGCCGAAATTGATGCGGCTGATGCGAATGGGCTTCACGGTCTTGATGCTGAAGATGAAGATATTCGCGTACATGTATTGAGTCGTGAGACTGCCTATCAAATGGTGGTTGATGGTAAGATTGATAACGCATCAACAGTGATCGGAGTACTTTGGTTGCAACTTAATTATCAAAATATCGTCAAACAAGTCGCTCAGCCAGTTAAATTGTAGAGTAAGTCATAGCTAAAGTGTTGGAATTTAAGTTTTGTCGAATGTGGTGTTAAACAGTAGAAATAAGTATCAACCGAACGTGAGTCAGTTTTTAGCGCTTTGCGGGCGCAACTATATGCATATTCAACGTTGGTTAACGCTTGAGCCTAGTGAGGGCAAGCAATGGCAAGTAAAGGGCGAATTCGGCCAACTTGATGTTTGCTTATTAGAAAATACTAAATATACGCAACTTGTGCAGATTTCACGCTGTGTGGGTAACCACCAGTTAGTGTCAACTCCTAAGGTTTCTGTGCGCATTTATCACGATGCTAAATTAGCAGAAGTGTTAACTAGTCAACAGATTTACCAATTGCGACCAGTGTATGATTATCCAAATATGCATATGCATCACCGGGATGAAAAGTACCAAGTCAATGCTTTTCTAGAAGAGTTATTAAAAATTGATAACTTAACTAAATTTGTTAGTTGATCTGATTATTGGGTAATTAATTTGCTAAAAGCAGCTATCTCTTATTCAATTTCTGAAGCGAAAAGTGTGCGAATTGTGCAAGTCACAGATCCACATCTGTTTGCTGATCCTGAAGCGCAGTTGCTTGGCGTTAATACAGCTCAAAGTCTTGCAGCTGTGCTCAATACTATCTCCGCGGTAAACTATCCTGCCCATTTTATGCTGGCAACAGGCGATATTAGCCAAGACTATTCAATTGCTTCATACCATAACTTTGTCGATGCCGTTAAACCGCTAGGAATGCCTTGCCATTATCTTCCTGGTAATCATGACGACCCGCGTATTATGAATTTACATATGCAGGGGGCTAACATGTTTGGCCAAAAACGCATTTTAGCGGGTAACTGGCAGATCATTATGCTTGACTCAACAGTGCGTGGTCGCCCTGGCGGGCACATGTCAGACGCTGAGCTTGAATTAATTGAAACCGCGATTGCTGCAGAGCCAGAACGTCATACGCTATTGGTTATGCACCACAATCCCATTTTGGCGGGTTGTGCTTGGCTAGATCAGCACTGCATGGACAATGGTGAAGAGTTTATTGCGCGAGTGGCTCAATATCCACAAGTGAAAGGCCTATTGTGGGGGCACATTCATCAAAATATTGATACAAACCATCAAGGTCCGCATGGTTTGATTAAATTAATGGCTACGCCATCGACTTGTATTCAGTTTAAGCCTAAGTCGCCTTATTTTGCCTTAGATGCACTGCAACCGGGATACCGTTTGCTGGAGCTTAAATCCGATGGTAGCATTCTGACTAATGTTTACCGAGTGCCGGGTGAAACATTCTCTCCCGATAAAGATGCAGGCGGTTACTAGCTAAAATACAGCCGCAGTGTGAGGAAATATGCTGCTTTATATACATGGATTTAATAGCTCCCCCTTGTCCGATAAAGGTGTGATCACCGCGCAATATATAGCGCAGCATCACCCAGAACTCCATTTTCAGCAGCCGCAGTTACCCAGTGAACCTTCAGAGGCCATGGTGTTACTTATCGCTATTGTTGAAAAAGCCAAAGCAGCAGGGGAGTCGCTGACCTATATTGGTTCATCATTAGGCGGCTATTTCGCCAGTTATTTAGCAGAAACCTATGGCGGACGCGCAGTTTTAATTAATCCTGCGGTAAAACCGTTCGAACTGTTTGATGAATTCATTGGCACTCAGTACAATCCCTATACGGATGAAACCTACCAAGTCGTTGCTGAACATAAGCAGGACGTCGCGCGCTACAATACGCCCGCAATATTAAATCCCGATCGCTTTTATGTACTTTTACAAACAGGCGATGAAGTGCTCGACTACAAACAGGCCGTGCAGAAATATCACTGTTGTAAGCTATTAATAGAACCTGATGGCGACCATAGTTTTATAGGCTATGAACACCAATTAGCTTCTATCTGTGAATATCTGTTTTCTTGACAAATAGACCCGTAGGGCCGCAACATGGCCTGAATAACAACATAATATGTGTGCCATGACAAACCAATACACCTCAGATGCTATTGAAGTCCTGAATGGACTTGACCCGGTAAAACGTCGCCCCGGTATGTATACCGACACCACCCGTCCAAACCACTTAGGGCAGGAGGTCATAGACAATAGTGTCGATGAGGCATTAGCAGGTCACGCCAGTCGAATCGACGTGATTTTACACGCCGATAATTCACTGGAAGTGATAGATGACGGTCGTGGTATGCCGGTGGATATTCACCCTGAAGAGGGGATCCCTGGTGTTGAACTTATTCTGACTAAGCTGCATGCCGGCGGTAAGTTTTCTAATAAAAACTACCAGTTTTCGGGCGGTCTTCACGGTGTGGGGATTTCGGTTGTAAACGCGCTTTCAAGCCGTGTTGAAATTACCGTTCGCCGTAATGCTGAAGTCTATGAAATGGCATTTGAGCACGGCGAGAAAGTTGAAGATTTACGTGTTACTGGTACCTGTGGTCGCCGTAATACCGGTACTAGTGTACATTTCTGGCCGGACGCGAGTTATTTCGACTCTGGCAACTTCTCTATTTCTAAACTGGTGTATTTGCTTAAGGCAAAAGCGGTGCTTTGTCCGGGGTTACGAATTAAGTTTGTTAATAAGCAAACTAACGAAACCCAAGAGTGGTTTTATGAAAGTGGCTTAGAAGATTACCTTAAATCATCAGTAAACGGTGTGCCAACGCTGCCAGAAGTGCCATTTGTTGGCAGCTTTGCAGGCAACTTAGAGGCGGCAGACTGGGCGATAACTTGGCTACCAGAAGGTGGCGACTACCTTAACGAAAGTTATGTAAACCTTATTCCTACTCCACTTGGTGGTACTCATGTTAATGGCTTCAGACAAGGTCTGCTTGAGTCTATGCGTGAGTTTTGTGAATTCCGCAATCTTATGCCGCGCGGAATAAAGCTAACCCCAGAAGATATTTGGGATCGAAGCACTTTTATCTTATCGATTAAGATGCAAGACCCGCAGTTTGCAGGCCAAACTAAAGAGAAACTTTCCAGCAGACAGTGCGCAGCGTTTGTTTCTGGTATCGTGCGCGACGCGTTCAGTTTGTGGCTCAACACCAACACCGAGCAAGCTGAAGCATTAGCCGACATGTGCATCAATAATGCGCAAAAGCGTTTAAAAGCCGCGAAAAAAGTTGCCCGTAAACGTATTACCTCAGGCCCAGCCTTACCAGGTAAACTAACCGATTGTAGTGGCCAAGACCCAATGCGCGGCGAACTATTCCTGGTGGAGGGTGACTCTGCGGGTGGTAGTGCCAAGCAAGCACGGGATCGCGAGTTTCAAGCGATTATGCCGCTGCGTGGTAAGATTTTGAATACTTGGGAAGTTGATGCTTCGCAAGTACTTGCATCGCAAGAAGTACATGATATCTCTGTGGCGATAGGCTGTGATCCTGATAGCGCAGATATCTCAGAATTACGCTACGGCAAAATATGTATTTTAGCCGATGCGGACTCGGATGGTTTGCACATTGCAACCTTGCTTTGTGCACTGTTTATGAAGCACTACCGAGTGCTGGTTGAGCAAGGCCATATTTATGTTGCCATGCCGCCACTGTTCCGTATCGATATTGGTAAAGAAGTATTCTATGCCCTTGATGAGGCAGAGAAAGACGGCATTCTTGATCGAATTGCCGCAGAAAAACGGAAAGGAAAAGTCCAAGTAACACGATTCAAAGGATTGGGTGAAATGAATCCGCTACAACTACGTGAAACGACGATGGATCCAAATACGCGTCGACTAGTGCAATTAACCATTGATGATGCCGATGACACTATGGCACTTATGGATATGTTACTGGCCAAGAAACGCTCTGGAGACAGAAAAACTTGGTTAGAAACTAAGGGTGATCTCGCCCAGCTCTAGTCGGTAATTTGTGATTACAAATCAGACTAAAAGAATAATAATGACGTTTGAAAACTATCGAAATCAAATAGCTGCATGGATATCGTTGCTTTGCGCTCAGTTAGTTTTTAGCTGTAACGCGCTAGCAGCTGATCCAATGATGATTACTGTTTCTAAAGGTTTTGGCTTAACTTTGTATGCCTCTAATTTGGGCGATGCAAAACAGCTTGCTGTAGGAGACAAGGGCACCTTATTTGTTGGCTCTTTTCGCGAAGGCACGATTACTGCGTTAGTCGACGCTGACAATGATGGCCGAGTCGACAAACGCTACGTTATCGCTAAGGGTTTAGATTATCCTGAAGCGATCGCGTTTAATGACGGCGCATTATACGTCGCTGAAGATGAGCGAATTTTACGTTTTAACCAGATTGAGTCGCGACTAAAAAGACCTGGCAGGCCGAAAGAGGTGTATAACCGCTTGCCTGGTAAAGCAAAAAAGAGTCGCCGAGCAATGCGTTTTGGCCCCGATGGACGCTTATATGTTGCTATCGGTGCGCCTTGCAACGTGTGTGAAGCAGAAGCGCCATACAGCAGCATTATTGCGCTTGATGTGAATACTGGTGAGAGTGAGCAAATCGTCAGTGGGGTAAGAAAAGTATTGGCTTTTGATTGGTCGGTTGACGATCAGCAGCTTTGGTTTGCTGATAATGGCCGCGATTGGATGGGCGATAACTTGCCACCCGATGAAATCAATAAAGTGGATTTGGTCGGCAGTCATTTTGGATTCCCTTATATTCATGCTACAGACGTGATTGAGCCTGCATACGAAAAGCCTAAAAATTTAAAAGTTGTAGCGCCTAATTATGAATTGCCAGCCCATGTTGGTGCTAAAGGATTACACTTCTACCGTGGCACCCAGTTCCCTGAGCGCTTTCACAATCAAATGTTTGTTGCCGAGAATGGTTCATGGAATCGTTCCAGTAAAGTTGGCTATCAGGTAGTCATGCTTACCATTGAAAACGGTCAAGTTAGTCAACGAAGTACAGTAGTTAGTTTTCTCGACGGAGAGTTTCCCGTCGCTAGACCATATTCGTTGGTCACCGCACCGGATGGTGCCATGTATATATCTGATGATCTAAAGGGCAATATATACCGTTTGTTCTATAAAGACTCAGCGAAGAATCAGTCACAGGATAATGATTAATGAGTGATGCGATAGATTTAAGCCTTGATGGTGTAGAGCAAATGCCTCTGCGCCGCTTCACGGAAGAGGCATATCTGAACTATTCCATGTATGTCATCATGGACCGTGCATTGCCACATATTGGCGATGGACTCAAACCGGTTCAGAGACGTATTGTCTACGCCATGAGTGAGCTTGGCTTATCTGCTCAATCTAAGCATAAGAAATCAGCACGTACCGTCGGTGACGTATTGGGTAAGTATCACCCTCATGGCGATAGTGCCTGTTACGAAGCTATGGTGTTGATGGCTCAGCCGTTTTCATATCGCTATCCCTTGGTAGATGGTCAAGGTAACTGGGGCGCGCCAGACGATCCTAAGTCGTTTGCAGCAATGCGTTATACCGAGGCGAGACTATCTAAATTTTCTGAAGTACTGCTAAGCGAGCTTGGTCAAGGTACGGTTGATTGGGGCGTTAACTTTGACGGCACCATGAAAGAGCCGCTAGTTTTACCTGCGCGCTTACCGCACATTTTGCTTAATGGTATTACCGGTATTGCTGTTGGTATGGCAACCGACGTACCTCCTCATAACGCTAAAGAGCTTGTTGGTGCTTGTGTTGAGTTACTTGATAATCCGAAGGCAGATCTTCCACGTTTGATGGAATTTGTGCCAGGCCCAGATTACCCGACTGAAGCTGAGATTATTACCTCTAAAGCGGATATCGCTAAGATCTACCAAACAGGCCGTGGCTCGATTAAGACCCGCGCCGTTTATACTGTTGAAAACGGTGAAGTCGTGATTACCGCACTACCGCATCAAGCGAGTGGCGGTAAGATTTTAGAGCAGATCGCTAATCAAATGCAGGCGAAGAAGTTACCTATGGTGACGGATTTACGCGATGAGTCAGATCATGAGAATCCAGTACGGATTGTGATTGTTCCACGCTCGAATCGCGTTGACAGTGATCAGATGATGGCGCACTTATTTGCGACAACAGATCTAGAAAAAAGCTACCGTGTTAACCTAAACGTACTTGGGCTAAATGGCCGTCCTCAAGTTAAAGGCCTATTGCAGCTACTAACTGAGTGGCTAGAGTTTAGAATGACTACGGTTAAGCGCCGTTTAGAGTTCCGTTTAGACAAGGTGCTATCACGCTTACATATTCTTGACGCGTTAATGATCGCCTTTTTAAATATTGATGAAGTGATTGAGATCATTCGTTATAACGACGATCCTAAAGCTGAATTGATTAGGCGTTTTGATTTATCGGATAAGCAAGCTGATGCGATCTTAGACTTAAAACTACGTCACTTAGCCAAGCTTGAAGAGTTTAAGATTAAAGCTGAACAAAGCGAATTAGAAGCTGAACGTGATAAGTTACAGCTATTGCTAAGCTCTGAGCGCCGCATGAAAACCCTTATCAAGAAAGAGTTGATTAAAGACGGTGAAGATTATGGTGACGCACGTCGTTCGCCATTAATTGAGCGTACAGAGTCAAGAGCGCTTACCGAGCAAGAGCTAGTGCCTGCAGAATCAGTGACTGTTGTGCTATCTGAAAAAGGCTGGGTGCGCAGCGCTAAAGGCCATGATGTTGATGGTCAAAATCTATCTTATAAAGCGGGCGATAGTTTCTTACGCTCAGCGCAGGGCCGCAGTAATCAGCCAAGTGTATTTATCGACACTTCCGGTCGAGCTTTTGCTACAGATACACATACTTTGCCGTCAGCCCGCTCTCAGGGCGAGCCGATCACCACACGCTTTAATTTAGCCCCTGGTGCGACCATGGAGCACGTTTTACTGTCTGATGAAGAGCAGTGCTACCTACTAGCTTCTGATGCTGGCTACGGCTTTATCTGCGCTAATAAAGACATGGTATCGCGTAATAAGGCGGGTAAAGCGTTATTGAGCTTGCCGACTAATGCCAAGGTGTTGCTGCCAAGAAAGGTGGATAAGTCGAAACCAAGCTCGATATTAGCCATTACTAATGAGGGCCGCATGTTGTTGTTCTCGCTTGATGCATTGCCGCAATTGTCTAAGGGTAAAGGTAATAAGATTATCGGTATTCCGACTGAGCGTGCTAAGAATCGTGAAGAGTGGTTACTACACTTGAATGTGATCCCTGAGGATATGTCAGTGACCTTATGGGCTGGCAAACGTAAGCTAACCTTAAAGCCTAGTGATTTAGAGCATTATCGCGGTGAACGTGGCCGTCGTGGTGCTAAGTTACCACGTGGCTTACAACGTGTAGATAGCGTTGAGCTTGGTGACGGTGAACCTGTGGTTTAAGTTAATACAAGCCGAAATAAAAAATGCAGCCATTAGGCTGCATTTTTTATTGGAAGTCGCTAAATGATTGAGACCGCTTATGCTGGCCGACATTTATACCAATCAGTATAAGAATTTGATCAACTCAGAGCGATTTTTGGCAAACTAATTCAAGGCGAATAGCTGCAATAATGGTGGCTCCCTTACAAAGCTAATCAACGCAGAAGTAGGCAGCCAAAAACGCTCCAGAATGGCGAGTTTTAGCGATTCTGATGCTGTGTTAACGAGCTTGAACGTAGAACAACTATGCCCTTTACTCGTTGCCTTGCCTCAAAACCCCTAAACTCTCGCTGAGTGACTAAATGTTTATACTGATTGGTATTAATACTGATTGTATTAAGCAACTTCGTAAAAGTTGGGTTCGATATCAACTTGCTTCTGGATGATTTGTGTTGCCATCTTGGCGCATTTACCGCATTGATCAGCAACTCCAAGACGCTTTTTAACATCGGCAAGTGACATATCGCCTTGGCTAACAGCTTCTTTGATTTGCGTATCAGTAATTGCGTGACAAAGACAAACGTACATTGAATATCATCTCTAAATCGAACATAGCCCGAAGTATAAATGAAAATAATTCTCAATGCTAATAACTGCTGAATATAATTATTGGCTAATTCAATTATCGCAGTTATTAAAAAGCGTGCTTAGTTCACGCTTTGTTGATATTCGTGTTCAGTGTCAGTATTCGTCTCGATTTCAGTTCGATCAGTTTCCAGTGAAATCAACAATTGTTCTCACAATATTTGGGTTAGTAGCCGCGTTCAAAATGGACTCTATGGGACAGCTTTTCACCTTTAATCCACTTGTGAAAGTTCTCAGAGAATATTTCTACCACTTGTTCAGGAAAACTTGGCGCAGCAATATGCGGCGTGATCACCACATTATCTAATGACCAAATTGGGTGTTCTTCTGGTAACGGCTCTTGGTTGAATACATCTAAAATGGCTTGCTGCTCAGGGTGCTTAATTAGCTGTAAATATAACGCGTCCAAATCGAGCACATCACCTCGGCCTAGGTTGAATAACACGACTTCTTCTTTAAGTAGCGATAAGGTGTGCGGGTTTAACGCGCCTTTGGTCTCCGGCGTACTCGGTAAAATACTGGCAACCGCATCGGCGCGGGGCAGGTAATGGGTTAAGTTGGCTAAGGTATCGACTTCGTCAAAGCCGCGAGTAGGCTTAGCGCCACGATTAATACCAATCACATGCATGCCGAAATGCTTGGCTGTTTGTGCAATATGCTTAGCGATAGAGCCTGTGCCGAGTAACAATAAGGTTTGGCCCTGAAGAGTTTTAAAACTGCCCGGTAACCAGACTTTTTGATCTTGCTGAGTTTTGTATTTTCTATGCTCACGTTGATAAGCGAGCAGGTAACCAAACAAATATTCACTCATTAATGGGCCAAAAATGCCCCTAACATTGGTGAGTTCATAATCTTTGCGTTGCCTTGGTTTTACCAGCGCATCAACACCAGCAAAAGTAGACTGCATCCATTTCAAATTAGCGGCGTGAGGCAATAGAGGCGCAGCAAGTTTAGGCTCAGCTAGCCAGATGTCGGCATTGAATATTCCCTGAGGATCATCATCCAATATGATGGTATCTGGCAGGTGACACGAATTTAATAGTTGGCGATAGCGCTCATTCTCTCTGGTGAGTAAGAGTAACTTGTGTCCCATACTAACTCCCTATATTCTACATTTACCTGAGATTTAACTTGCTGAAAAATGTCTGATTTTATTACTAAGCTCATTGCGTTGTTAAACTATTTAGGCGGATTTATCGCCCCATGGCTTACCGAAGTCGCAACAGCCATTATAGCTTGTTGTTTGGTTGTTTTTGGCGCTGACATAAATCGTTTTTTACGCCGTTACTTTGCTGGTCGCTCATTTTTATTGCGCACGCTAATCTTTGTTATCGTCAATGCTTTCGGCTATGGCCTAATCATTATTCATTTAAGTCCATTGTTGGCGCAATATATGGCAAAAATACCAGCCCACTGGCTGTTTGTATTAGTCGTTGCCATTTTCTTTGCGATAGGTAGCTGGGCACAGCGTAATAGGCAAGTTTAAATAGCTGTATTATTGATTAATATAAACCCTAAGCTGCTAATTTCAGTCTAGTTTATATTGCTGGCTTTGCGCAAATCTAGTCGCTATTTATTAGCAAGTGTTAGCGACAAATGCTAGCCACAATAGCTAGTCACATTAGCTTAGGCTAAATGCTGGATAGCTCTATCTGGGTAGTTAGTAAATATGCCATCAACCCCCATGCGGCTTAGCATATCCTGATCCTCAAGATTGTCGACGGTATAAACATACACTTTAGCGCCGCGCTGGTGTGCATCATCCACCATTTCTTGAGTTGTGAAGCTCAGTCCTAGATGAATTGAATAGGCGTCGAGTTGAGTCACGATAGCTGCTAAATCAAGTGGCACCCCCTCTATCAGTGGAGCGATAAACGCATCTGGATGTTGCTGCTTGAAAGTTGCTAAAAATCTATGATTAAACGATGAGATAAGTAGCTTTTCTGCCGGGTAATCAAGTTCACTAATCAGTGTTGGATAAAGTGCGATAAAAGCATCAAGGCAGCCAAGACCTTTTAGCTCTATATTAACTAAGGTGTTATGGGGTCTGAGTAACTGTAATACCTGTAATAAGGTTGGTATTGGCTCGCCATCAATGTTTAGCTGTTTCAACTGAGTTTTTGTCGTCGCTTCTATCAGACCAAAGCCAGAACTCTTTGGCTCTAGTCTTCTATCATGAAAGACATAGAGCTCATCTTCCACCAAATGAATATCTAACTCCACAGCTGTCGCGCCTAACTCTATAGATTTGGCAAAAGCGGCCAAGCTATTTTCAGCAACGTAACCGCTGGCTCCGCGGTGAGCAAAAATTTTCATAATGGTTCCATTTAGCGTAAATTAGCTTCTGATCAGGTTTTGTACGTCTTTACTTTGGCTTGATGACAAATGCACTTCAAGCTGAGGGTATGCTAGTACTAAGTTATTTTCATTTAACTTCTTGGTGATCTGCTTATGCAATTTGTGCTTTAACGGCCAGCGAGCGCCCATATCTTTGGCGTAAGCTCTGACTTCAAAGTCTTGGGTGTGTTGGCCAAAACCTGCAAACCAGACTTCAGGCTCAGGTGAAAGCAGAGCATCATCACACTCTTGTACAGCCTGATAAAGCGCGGCTTCTACCCGTGCAGGATCAGAGTCCCTAGCAACTGACACATAGACGATCACACGAGTTATTGGATCAGACAATGACCAGTTGATCAATTGCTCGGTAATAAAGGCCTTATTTGGCACGATGATCTCTTTGCGATCCCAGTCAACAATGGTGGTGGCGCGGATCTGAATCTTACTCACTGTGCCAGTTAGATCGCGTATGGTGACGGTATCACCAATGCGCACAGGTTTTTCAAACAGGATGATTAAGCCTGAAATAAAGTTAGCGAAGATCTCTTGTAGACCAAAACCTAAGCCAACCGATAAGGCGGCAACTAACCATTGCAGTTTTGACCATTCCATACCCAATGTAGAGAAACCGCTTAACACACCAAACAATACCACTAAGTAACGACTTACCGTGGTTAAAGCAAAGCCTGTGCCTTGGCTTAAATCGAGTCGCTGTAAAATCGTTAACTCAATCAGACCGGGCAAATTGGTGGCGATCATCATCGAAAAACCGACAATAATCAGCGACAGCAATAAGGACTTAAGCGTAATTGGCAGTTGCTGCTCAATACCATTAACTGTGGTGTTACTCGACCATAATGTCACGCCATCAAGTAATGAAAACAGTGCTGTATGGGTTTGAGTCCAAAGGCCAACAATACTGGCTAAAAACGCCAGCAATAAAAGCGATCGCACTAAGCCTAAAGACTGGCTGGAGATGGTTTCTAGATCAACGATAGGTTCTTCATAAGTATCAGTTTGATCGCCAACACTGACTTCACCCTTTTCACGTTGTGCTAAAACTTCAGCACGTTTTGCTTTAGCACGTTCAAAGGCTATTCGACGCCGTTCAATTAGCATCCAGCGCTTGATTAGGTGATATAGCAATAAAAAGCCTAAACCAAAGACTAAAGACAGCTGTAGCTGCAAGAACATTTGGAATGCGGTGTAGTAGTAGCCTTGGAATGCTAGTACTGCACAGGCAACAGGCATAATAATTAGCATTGCCCACAATAATTTTTGAATGAGCTTCTTATTTTTGCTGTGCTCTTCCGTTGTTTGCTTGTTTGATAAACTGAGCATGTCTTTGTAGAACCAAAACAGCATCAAACAGAAAATAATAAACGCACCGCGGCCAAGACTGTTACGCACCAGTGAGGTGTCGATGATCTCGGTAAAGGCCATAATCGCAAAGAACGGTGTTGCCATCAGAGTAAACTGCTTAAAGCGTGCTTGGCCTGAGCGAACTAGGCTTTGTGGCGCTTTAAAGTGGTTTATTAGCAAGCCTCTGTCTAATGCCAGCAAGAAGATAAAACGATATAGCTGGTACAAAATACCTGACGCTAAGATCCCCATACCAACAGCTGACACGAAGTTGTGGCTAGATTGATAGAAAATTACCCCTGCTAACACGATAGGCAATGGCTTAAGTAGACTGTAGCCGAATGAGTTGATTAATACGTGGAAGGTATAAATAAACTTATCTTGGGTAACGTTACCAACAAATGGCAGCTCTCGGCGCATCGCCGATTTAAACCTTGGAGTTAAAATATCTTGCGCCAGCATACTGACCACAAACAAAATCAACCACCAAGACCATAGCGTACTTTGTTCATCAAAGGAGCTTTGCATCTGGCTCCAAGGGGCTTGTTGTAGCATCCATTGAATACTTTGATGTAAGTCTGTGATCCATAAACTGCCGATACTATTAGCGTTTGGTACCCAGAAAAGGTGTTCGTTTAGAATGCTTTTTAAAGTGAGATATTGCTGATTAAGCTGCTCATAGCTCACTCTAAGATCTGCAAGTTCACTTAAGTATTGATCGTAGCTTTGGATAAGCTGCTGTAACAGCAGAGCCTGAGACGATAACAGCTTAGCTTGTAAAGAGTCGCTCGAGCCCATTTCAGTGACTAATTGGCTATTCAGCGTTTGCGCCTGCTCGATTTGGTAGCGAGCTAATCGGGTGTTTGCTATTTCACTTTGTACCGGATCTTGGCTAGGAGGCTTAGGCAAGGCTTGTAGCATCTGCAAAAAGCGCTCACCAAAAGCCGAGTTAAGTTTGATCCAGCCAATTTGCTGCTGAATCGTGGTCAGTTGCTTAGCTTGTGCTTGATATTGGGCTTCAGCTTGTTCTTGCTGGCCTAAGGTTTGGCTAATTTTATGATTTAACTGCTTAAGGTTCTCACCATATATTAAATTGTTATCGCTAAGCTCTTGTGCGATAGGATCGTAATTCTTATCGCTTGGTAATAAGCTGCCAGCTATCGCCGCTTCTGTTTGTGCTTGCCTTTGCTTAACCACTTGTTGGTTTAAGTGCTCAATTAATAATTCTTGCTGGGCAAGTTGCTCACGCACCAATTTTAGCTGTAGCTGATTTAAATCAATCTCTTTTTGACTACTGGCTAACAATGCTTCTAGTGTGGTGACGTGTTGCTGATAAAGTGCACCTTGAGCGAGTAAAATCTGTTCGGCAATAGTTTGCTCGTTAGAAATACGGATCTTTTTATGCTTTTGTAATGTTGCACGAGCCTCGACTAATGCGTCAGGCAGGGCATTATGAGACTTAATTAAGCCATTTATTTTTTGGCTTAGACTGATCTCAACTTCTTTTAATTCAGATAAGCGCAGGTAAGCCAGTGAGGCTTGTTGATTGATATCTTGCTGTGGAGAAGCGGTTAAACCTTGCTTAGCCTCTTCAATTTGCGCTAATAAGTTTTGCTTGTGCTCGTCATAGTTACGTAGCAAATCTTGAGCATTGGTCGCAGTTAATACTAAGTCACTGGTTTTATCCTGCAGCAAGGATAGCTGCTCTTGTGCTGTTGTTTCAGTATTTGTAGGTGAAAGGCCTAAGCGTTTTTCAATTTGCAGCGGATTAGCGCTGGCGGAGGCGACAAATAAACACAGGACAAGCAATAAAAAACGATACATGGTAAGAGTTTGAGCAAGCAAAAAAGACTTATTCATAGTAGCCAAGTTATCGAGATAAATAAATCGCTCTAAGCAGTCTTTTTTACGCTATTTGATCTGTGACTTTGTTGGGTTTCAAATAAGGCGGTTACAACAACTAAAGTCCCGCCAATGATAGTATTGAGCGCCAAATCCTCACCCAATAAAACAAGTGCTAAGACGGCGCCGTAAAAAGGCTGTAAGCAAGAAACTAAACCAACGGTTTTTGCGCTTAGCAACCTAAGTGCGGAAGTAAATAATGCGTGTGGCGCAGCGGTAAATACCACACCGAGTAATATGATAAGCCACCATACATTTTGCTCTATGTTACTCAGCTCTACATTCAGCCAAGGGGCAAGAAAAACAACCGCAACTGAGGTTTGATAAAGCATGGCTTGTTGGCCGCTATATGCAGAGAAATAACGTTTATGCAGTAGGTTGCGAGCAGTAAATAGTGCGGCTGATAAAATACCAATAGCGATCCCTAAGGTGACGTCATTACCTAGACTTGCTTCAGGAATTAATAAAGTCACGCCAATTAATACCGCAATACCACTGATAACATCAGTTAATTTCAGCTTAGTTTTGGTGACTATCGGTTCGACTAAAACCGTCATTACCGGATAAGTGAAAAACGCTATCATGCCTATTGCTACTGATGACAACTGCATTGAGGCAAAGTAGGTAACCCAGTGCAGGCTAACTATAACGCCTAGTCCGATGGCAATAAGGTAATCTTTGCCAGCGCTAAGACGGATAGGTTGTTTGCTGAGTTTTACAATAAGCGCCAGCACGGTAGCGGCAACCACACAGCGAAGTAAGGTGATATCGAGTGCACTAAGAGGAATAAGCTTGGAAAATAACGCGGTACCACCAAATAGTAGTACCGCGAAGTGAAGTTCTAACAGCCCTGTTTTTTTACTGTCCATGCAGTCCTTGAGAAATTAATCTTCGATTTTTGCAAAAGGCTGACCCATACGAGTCACACTTTTTGGCTCTACTCCGTCAGCAAATTCATCAAGTGCATCTTTAGCAAATAACATGACTACAGTGCTACCTAGCTTGAAGCGGCCCATTTCTGCGCCTTTTTCAAGTGTTAATGCATTTGGGCCTTCAGTTGGGTAGTCCCAAGTGAATACCTTTTTACCTGTTGGTGGGGTAACTGTGCCAGCCCATACAGTTTCAATGCTAGCAACGATTGTTGCACCCACTAATACCATCGCCATTGGGCCAATTTCTGTTTCGAAAATTGCCACTACACGCTCATTACGTGCAAATAAGCCTGGTACGTTTTCAGCTGTTAACGGGTTAACAGAAAACAGTTCGCCTGGCACGTAAGTCATTTTAGAGAGTGTGCCTTTAATTGGCATATGAATACGGTGGTAATCTTTTGGCGCAAGGTAAATTGTTGCGAAGTCACCGCCTTCAAAACGCTTAGCATCATCAGCTTGATCGCCTAATAGCGCAAGTGAAGAATAGTCATGGCCTTTAGCTTGAAAAATACGACCTTCTTTGATTGGACCAAGTTGACTAACTGCGCCATCTACAGGGTGCACAATATAGTCTTTGTCATCACATAGTGGACGCATGCCAGGTTTTAAAGCACGGGTAAAGAAGTCGTTAAATGTGCGGTATGCGCTTGCTTCAGGTGCAGCAGCTTCACTCATATCGATTTTATACTGCTTGATAAACCAGTTGATTGCCGCAGTGGTTACCGAGCCCATTTCAGCGGCTGCCAGTTTGCCCACAAGACGAGAAAGTAAGTGCTTTGGCATAATATATTGCAGAGCAATTTTAACTTTATCCAATTTGAATATCCTTTAATCTTCACCCACACAGAGGTGTTGTCTATTTATAGTAAAGATACTGGCCGATTTTAGTTAATTTAGGCCGCTTAGTAGCTTCTTGATTAATTGTGCTTTACCGCAGTATTACGACTATTCGTCGGGGCCCGCTCTAAAGTGACGAGCATGTCTTTGCTCATCTAAGCTGGCAATAATACGATGGTAATTATTATATCTGTCTTCGGTGATCTCACCGGCTTTATACGCTTCGGTAATTGAGCATCCTGGGTCGTTTAAATGTTTACAGTCTCTGAACTTACAAGTCCCTAAGTAGTCTCTGAACTCAACAAAGCACCAGCCGACACGATCAGCCGGTAAATGCCATAATGCAAATTCACGTACACCTGGAGAGTCAATTAAATCACCACCAGTTGCGATATGCAGTAGCTTGGCTGTAGTTGTGGTGTGCTGTCCAAGACCTGAGTTTTCAGAAATATCACCGGTAATAAGTTCTGCATCTGGCATCATAGCGTTAATCATTGAAGATTTACCTACACCAGACTGGCCAACAAATACGTTTACCTTGTCATTCATGAGTGCATGCAGCTGCTCAACACCTTCGCCGGTTTTACTGCTGACACGATAAACCTGATAACCAATAGCTTGGTAACGCGCCAATGCAGCGTCAATTTCCGGAGCTTCTTCAGCAGTGATTAAATCGACTTTGTTTAAGATGATAACGGGTTCAATACCTGTATCTTCAGCAGCAACAAGGTAGCGGTCAATAATCTGAGTTGTAAACGCAGGTTTGACTGAAGTGACAATCAAAATTTGGTCGATATTGGCGGCAATGATTTTAACGCCGTCATATAAATCCGGGCGAGAAAGTTGCGAATGCCTTGGATGCACGGCTTCAACTACGCCTTCAATGCGGCTAGCCCCTGATTCACTGGTTAGCGCTAAACGCACAATCACTTTATCACCGGTGACTAGGCTTTTAATATTACGGCGGATGTTACAGCGAGCAAGATGGCCGCCATCGGTTTCAACATCTGCATGCTGACCGAAGCGGGAAATAATGGTGCCTTGCTGCTCAGGACCTAACGTACTGTCTTGTATGTCAGTCGTTGCGCCTGCATCGTGGCTCTGTAATTTCTTTTTTTGGTTGGTCCGCATTCTGCGTAATTGACCATGGCTTAGCGGTTTCTTTTTACTCACGTATTAGTCTTCAATGATAAAGGTGATTTTGTGTTGCTTAAAAAAGCAGTATGATACACGGTCTTAAACAAAAAAGCCTGAATTTAGGCTAACAGGAATAACAGGTCCCTTTATGGCTATAGATGAAAACAATCTGATTTGGGTCGATTTGGAAATGACAGGGTTAGAGCCTGCCGTTGATAAGATTATAGAAATGGCCACAATCGTTACAGATAAAGAGCTTAATATTATAGCTCAAGGCCCGGTTATTGCGATTCATCAATCTGATGAGCAGTTAGCATTAATGGATGACTGGAACCAAAAACATCATGGTGAGTCAGGTTTAATTGATCGCGTAAGAGCCAGTACTGTTACTGAAGAGCAAGCGATTAAAGAGACTATTGCGTTTTTATCGCAATATGTTCCTGCAGGTGCTTCACCAATGTGTGGTAATAGTATTGGCCAAGATCGTCGCTTTCTAAATCGTTACATGCCAGAGCTTGAAGATTACTTTCATTACCGAAATATCGATGTGAGTACAATTAAAGAGCTCGTTCGTCGCTGGGAACCAACAGCAATGGAAGGCTTTAAGAAAAAGAATACTCACCAAGCATTGCAAGATATCGAAGAATCTATCGCCGAATTGCAGTTTTATCGAGCTAAAGTATTTACTATTTAACCAATCAGTCAGATTATTTAAAAGAAAGGGTTGCAGAGTAGGAAATTTTTCATATAATGCGGCCTCAACTTTTCGCTAAGCGCCAAATTTAGTGAATAGTAATTAAAAGTTGAAATGCGACATTAGCTCAGTTGGTAGAGCGATACCTTGCCAAGGTATAGGTCATCGGTTCGAACCCGATATGTCGCTCCAATTTTTAAAAGTTGAAATGCGACATTAGCTCAGTTGGTAGAGCGATACCTTGCCAAGGTATAGGTCATCGGTTCGAACCCGATATGTCGCTCCAA
>NZ_JAKILB010000008.1 GCF_023283895.1 Shewanella pneumatophori
TAAAGAATTAAAACATTATGAAATCCCAGGTCGATTAGCTCAGCTGGGAGAGCACCTCCCTTACAAGGAGGGGGTCACTGGTTCGAGCCCAGTATCGACCACCATTCTTTTTCTAAGAATGATCAAACTCCTAATCTAGCTTTAGTAAAATCAATCTTTTTACACCCGAATATTTTGTCAGTTAATTCTGTCTCAACTATGCTTTTAGAATCACTCATTACTGGAAAAACGCTATGGCAGATGTCAGTCAATCCGCATCCTTAGCCAGTATCGCAGCATATTTGAAACTCACTTATCAATACGATCAAGAAACGGCTCTGGTTGAAGCAAAGTCGGTTATGCATAATCTGGTTAAAATGCGTCAGAAAGGATTTATTACTGGTTGGTATTTTGATGAGAACGGCCAGTTAGAACTTTTACCTAGCGATTATGTAATGCACCAGATCGCACCGAATAAGTAATACACAAATAAACCGAAGCGATATAATATAAACGCAATATCGCTTCAAGTGCCGAACAGGCTATACATGCTTTCCACGAGATACCAATCCCATCTTTCTGTAATATCCTTTGCCTCCAAGCAAAAACTAACGTTCAGAAATTCAAGTTATTCGTTGCTTTAACAGCGACCATCCATGGCCTCTTAAATCTTAAACGAAATTGGTCATTTTAAGGCCGCGAAAGTCGTCTACTTCTGCGTTTAAGGGAATAACTACTATCCAAGCTATTCGCCTTGAATTAGTTTGCCAAAACTCACTCTGAATAGATCAAATTTCCATACTGATTAGTATTCAGAACTTGTCACTAAATAAACATCAAGCAGTGACTAATGGCTCGGCATCAGGTTTGGCATGTAATACTTTAACGATCACGAACGACATAAGTGTTAAAGCAAGTAGCGAAGCCAACACTACCCCACTCCATCCCCACTGATGCCAAAACGGTAGTAAGTATGGTCCACCAACCGCGGCACCTAAATAATAGCTGCACAAATACAGTGATGTGGCTTTAGCTCTATGATGTTCAGCTCTATTCGCCACCCACGCATTACAACTACTATGCAATAAGAAAAAACCAAATGCTGACAGCAAGAACCCTACGTAGATTGACAACAAGGTATCCTGAATCGTTAATAGACTGCCAGCAAACATCAACAATGTCGCACCTTTAAAAACCCCATTTAGACCATGACTAGTCACCCATTTAGCAGAGTGATACGAAGCATAGGTACCGCTTAAGTAACAGAGAAAAATCAAGGTCACTTCAAACCGCCCCATATTAAAAGGCGCCTGCATAAGATGTAACTGGATATAGCTAAACTGATTAACCATAACCATAAAAGCGATACCGCCAACTAAATAAATTAGCCTCATCTTTGCATCACCTAAGTGAAGGCAAAAACCATTAAAATCTGTTCTTCTGAAAAAGCGTTTTTTTGAGATGTTTTCCGGCTTACAAAAATGACTTACAGGCAACAAATAGTAGGCAAGCGCGGTCCCTATTAAAGTAATACCTGTTAGTAATAACATGGCTTGTTGCCAATCAAGGTATTGTGCCATCACTCCACCAAGTAAACGCCCTGCTATGCCACCTAAGCTGTTCGCAGCAATATAGATAGCACCAGCCTTTAATAAACCGTGCCCGGCGAGTTCATCTTTAAAGTATGCCATCGCCATAGCAGGAACAGATGCAAGTAAAACCCCTTGCACCAATCTTAAGCTAAGCAGCTGATTAAAATCAGCAATAAAGTAAGCAAACACATCAGTGACACATAATAAAATCAAGCTCACTAAAATGGGCTTTTTACGACCGACTCTATCTGACATCACAGCAAAAATTAACAATGAAAATGCCATCGTAAAGCTAGTTGCTGATAGCAATAAGGTGGCATGACTCATTGTGATCTCAAAAGAGGTGGAGATCAGCGGTAACATACCCTGAACAAGATATAAATTGATGAAAATAACCATAGATGCAAGTGATAGCCCGGCGATCAATCTAGCTTCACTGCGTTTAAGTGGTTGTATTACGGCCTTCATGTAAAAATTCTGTTTAGTTTAGATAACTGAGAGCATAACAAGAGCCTGATCATAATTATAATAACTAGAAAGCGGTTAACCCATAATTTTTTGTTATGCTAAATCAAAATGATTGCTATATCTTTAGATTAATCTACCCCATATAAAACACCCGCGATTAGTTGAATCCAACCGCGCGGCCAGTAAAAGGTAATGGCTCAGAATTATGGATATTAAACAGCTCAAATATCTAGACACATTAGTGCAAACAGGCAATTTTACTAAAGCAGCCGAGCGTCTCAATATTGCCCAGCCAGCATTAAGCCAGAGTATTAAAAGGTTAGAGCAGGAATTGGGGGTGACACTTGTTGATAGAGGCGCCAATCGCATCACCAAATCCCTTTCTTTAACCGCTGAGGGACAAGCATTACATCAGCACGCAAAACTGATTATTAATCAACTCGCGCAGGCTGAGGCGCATATAAAAGCAATGGCCAATCTGACTAAAGGTGAAGTGCGCCTCGCGGTGCCTGGAATGCTAGGCTCTTTTTACTTACCGAGCCGGTTAATGGCTTTTCGCCATAAGTATCCCGATCTCAAATTATCACTTTTTGAGGGCGGCACTCGAGATACCCTGCGTATGCTACAACAAGAAGAAGTCGACATCGCGATCATTACCGCTAAAGATTTAACTGATGAATTTGATAGTCATTTATTACTAAAAGAACAAATGGTAGTGGCTGTAGGTAAACATCACCCGCTGGCAAAATGCACTAGCGTTTCCTTAGAGGCTTTTTTCGAACATGAATTAGTACTGTTTAAGCAAGGATACTTTCATAGGGAGTGGATGTTAAAGCAAGCAGAACGTTTAGGACTTGAAGTCAATATTGCTTTTGAAACCAATCTAATCAATCTGATAAAACAAGTTGTGGCACAGGAATACGGTATAACCAGTGTGCTTGAAATGGCGATTGAGTCACACGATAATATCTGTACTAAACCCTTTTCTCCCCCGGTATTTTTAGACTTACACATAGCGTGGAAAAAACAACGCCCTATCGATCAAGCCGATAAGGCATTTGTGTCATTTCTATTGCAAAACCGCTAAGTTGCGTCTGCTTGGCGCTCAGGTGTCGCTTCAGCAAAGGCTTTTAGGCTTAAGCAATGTTCATTCACTCGCTGAATATTCGGATAAGCTGTCATATCTACATTAAAGCGTTTTGCATTATAGACTTGAGGCACTAAGCAGAGATCTGCCAAAGTAGGCTCATCGCCAAAACAACACTTGCCGCTATGCCTCTCAAGCATTTTTTCTAGGGCTGTAAAACCTTCATTTATCCAGTGGTGATACCAAACAGCTTTAGTGTCAGGCTCAATAGATAATTCATTTGCCAAATATTGCAGAACTTTTAGGTTATTTAGCGGGTGCACTTCACAAGCTACCAGCATTGCCATTGAACGAACAATTGATTTTTCATACATATCTGATGGTAAGAGAGCAACTTGAGGAAAAGCCTCTTCCAGATACTCTAAAATAGCCAATGACTGAGTTAATACCTGCTGCTGATCGCCTTGCTCAATAACAAGGCTAGGTACTAGTTCTTGTGCATTTAAATTAGCGTAAGCTTGGCTATGCTGCTCCCCCCCATCTTTAACTAAATGCACAGATATATGTTCAGCTGTTAACGACTTTAAGTTTAGCGCGATTCGCACTCGATATGCAGCGCTTGAACGCCAATAGCCATAAAGTTTCATATTAGTTGTTGGCATTATCTTAATCCTTTAAAACGGTTTAGCTTTATCTAAAAGTTATAAAAAAGGCTAACCCAAGAGGTCAGCCTTCTAGCAATTACCAGCCTAACTTAGGACTTACACTTTATATTCGACAACTTGCTGATCGATTGAGCCGAAAATACTGTTGTTCTCTTCATCAAGCATTTCGATACGCACACGATCACCAAAACGCATAAATGAAGTCGAAGGTTTACCGTCAGCAATGGTTTCCAGCATACGTGTTTCAGCAAGGCAGCTAGAGCCCGCACTACGATCGTAGTTTGAAATCGTACCTGAGCCAATAATCGCACCAGCGCCTAGCGGACGCGTTTTAGCAACATGAGATACCAACTGACTAAAGTTGAATGTCATATCAACACCCGCATTAGGGCGACCAAATAGCTCACTATTAAGATGAGTAATTAAAGGCAAATGTACTTTGCTATCTTGCCACTTATCATTTAGCTCATCCGGTGTTACCGCTACAGGAGAAAAGCTACTCGATGGTTTTGCTTGGAAAAAGCCAAAACCTTTGGCTAACTCACCAGGGATCAGGTTACGCAGTGAGACATCATTCACAAGCATCAATAACTTAATATGCTGCTCCGCGTTATCAGCGCTAACACCCATTGGCACATCGTCAGTGATCACAGCAATTTCAGATTCGAAATCGATGCCCCACTCTTCACTTGCTAACGGAATATCGGCTTTAGGTGCAATAAAGCAATCTGATCCACCTTGGTATACTAGCGGGTCAGTCCAAAATGTCTCTGGCATCTCGGCACCACGGGCTTTACGTACTAGCTCAACATGGTTTACGTATGCGCTGCCGTCTGCCCACTGGTAAGCACGTGGTAACGGTGATAAGCACTTTGATTCATCAAAATCAACGGCGTTATCCATCAAGCCTTTATTAAGCGCATCGTAAAGTTCGACAAGCTGAGGGTTCAAAAGATCCCATGCATCAATAAGCTGCTGCATAGTATGCGCGATTGCAGGTACCGCAACCGCTTTAGTCAAGTCCTTGCTAACTAACATTAATTGACCGTCACGACGACCATTATCATAACTTGCTAACTTCATACTTACTCCTAATCGTTTGTAACCAAGCAATCAATCTAATTCTATTTTTTGATGACAGCAGGTATATCAATCTGGGTCGAAATTTGCCATAGAATGACACCACTTATCGGGATACGAAATAGCGTGAGCTGAATCACATTCATCAGACTTAACCATAGTTTTGTAAATAAAAGATTACAGTCTAAACAATTGTCGAGCTACACGCTGTTTTACGTCCAAAGTTGCTTATCTATACAGCAACCATCGGCAAGCTAGTTTTACACTTCTTTTTGTTTACTGATCTTATATTCACGCAGTTTGTTGGCAATTGCAGTGTGAGACACCCCAAGTTTTTTAGCCAATTGCCGCGTACTTGGGTAAGCTGGATAAAGCCTACGCAATAGGCTCGATTCAAATTGCTTCATTGCTTGCTCGAGACTGCCTTCAAATTGATGGTCAAAGTAACCAAAACCTTCGGCATAAGATGGCAGTTTTAACTGCTCGACCGTTAACTCTGCACTACCATCCCACATAGATACCGCTCTAAAAATGGCGTTCTTTAATTGGCGAACATTACCCGGCCAAGCGTAACCTAAAAGGTGTTCACGGCACTCGCCAGAAATACGGCGAATAGGAATGGATAATTGCTGACTATAATGCTCTAAGAACATTTCAGTTAACGGAATAATATCAACTTTCCGCTCCCGCAGAGATGGAACATGGAAACTTAATACATGAATACGGTAATAAAGATCTTCTCTAAATTCACCGCTTTGACATAACTCGGCTAGATTTTTTTGGGTAGAACAAATGATACGTACATCGCTGCGGATCTCTTCATCACCGCCTACCCGTCTGAATGTGCCATCTTGTAAAAACCGTAATAGTTTTACTTGAGCAGACTTTGACATTTCGGCGATTTCATCAAGAAATACAGTGCCACCTTTAGCTTCTTCAATAAAACCGCGTTTAATAACATTGCCGTTATTAACAAAACCAAAAAGCTCTTCTTCTGCAGCGCTATCAGGCATTGCCGCACAGTTAATAGCAATAAACGGCTGCTCACGTCGCATGCTTGCATCGTGACATGCGCGCGACATTAACTCTTTACCCGTGCCGGTTTCACCTGTGATAAGTAATGGCGCATCGAGTTGTGCCATTCTTCGTGCTTGCACCAACACTTCTTTCATTTTGTCACTGGTTGCCAAGACATTCTCAAAACCACTCGACTGGTTCTGCAATGCATTAAACTGTTTACCTAAGCGCGCGGGCGACTTTAGTGATACCACTGCACCAGCCAAAATAGGTGTGTCACTGCCGCTATCCGGTAAGTAAATTGGTAACATCTCAGCAAGGTATTCATTTTCGCCAATATTGACACGAGTAGCTTGAGCTAAGACAGTTGATTCACTTAACCAACGGCCAAAATTAAATCCTTGTACCCAATGGTTTATCGACTCATCTAGGATCTCATGCTCAGCCATACCAATAGTGTGCAACGCCGACTCATTGACAATACGCACACGCCCTTTCACATCGAGGGAAAAGACTGAATCAGGTAAAGTTTTTAATAAGGTCTTTAAGGCGTAATGTTCCTGCTCTGATGGCATAAAAGAAACCGTTCTGACATCATGAACGCCTTCTACTTTACGAATAAGTGGCAATAATTCACTGAGCGTGTCAAAACTTACTTCAGCAAATTGTAGGTACAGAAAGCCTTGATTACTTGCATCGATAGCAAACAAGTTAATCCCATAGCCTTCCATAATAGTTAAGATATCTTTAGCTAGACCGACACGATCTAAACAGCTGACTTCCAAGCGCATACTATTGCAATTCCCTTTTTTAGATACTCGTTATTGGGACAAAACAATCGACAGGTGGGACATGCCTTGCTTACCGTTCGCAGCGACACTTTTACTGGCACCTGTAATTTGCCTATACGTTAGAAGTTTATTTTAGTTGTGGCAAGGCTTGTTTACAGGGGATTTGTAACATTAAGAAAATAAAAGCGTGTTAGTCAGGCCAACACGCTCAATTAATGCAGTTTATTCATCTATCAACATTGAGCAAAATTGCGCAGCAATGCTGTTAATAATATAGGAAAAAGCATAAACCTAGTGATTACGAATAAAGCGTGTCTGTTTTAGCCGCCATAATAAAATCGTTCTTGTGTAAGCCTTTTATTGAGTGAGACCACCAAGTCACCGTCACCTTGCCCCACTCTGTTAATATTCCTGGGTGATGAAAATCTGCTTCAGCAAGCTCAGCTAATTTATTAGTAAACTCCATCGCCAACTTAAAGTTCTTAAATTTATAAACTCGCTCCAACTGCATAATGCCGTCACGCACTTCTACGCCCCAATCAGGGATCATTTTCACAAGCTGTGCCAGTTCTTCATCGCTAACCTTTGGAGCATCTGCTTGGCAAGCTTCACATTTCATTTGCGCTAATTCTGTCATCTTTTATTCCTTTACTTGTTCGTTTACTTAACTGTAAAAAGAGGTTGTAATTACGAGTCAAACCACTCAATCTCATCCACTCTAAAAAACTAAATTTTTAACCCGCTTTTGCTGGAAACGCAGCTTCAAACAACCCTAACTGCTGTGCCTTGGTCACTGCAGCCATAATGTCCATTTCAGCAATCTCGTCTAACTGGCCAATATTATCGATGGCATAGTAAATAGGTTGCATGATATCAATGCGGTAAGGCGTTCTAAGTACATCAATTAAATCAAAAGGCCGAATTTCTGGCTCATCTCCCATAACATATAAGGTTTCACCAGGTGAGCTCAAAATACCGCCACCGTATATGCTAAGGTCATTGTTTTTGTTACGTAGCACACCAAACTCAACCGTAAACCAATAAAGTCTTGCCAAGAATACACGTTGCTCTTTGGTCGCTGCTAACCCTAGCTGGCCGTAAAGATGTGAAAAGTGAGCAAAAGAAGGATTCGTCAGCAGCGGACAATGACCAAAGACTTCATGAAATATATCAGGTTCTTGTAAGTAATCGAACTCCTCACGACTTCTAATAAAGGTCGCTACGGGAAATGATTTATTCGCCAGCAATTCAAAAAATTTACCGAATGAAATTAAAGCAGGTACAGCAGCGGTCTTCCAACCCGTTGTTTGAAGTAATACCTCATCAATTTCTGGTAACTGCGGGATCCTGTCGGTAGGCAAAGCCAATTTATCTAAACCTTGTAAATACTCAGGGCATGCTCGCCCAGGTAGATTAACTAACTGACGCGCATAAAGTTCAGACCAGATATCATTTTCGGCTTTTGGGTAATCAATACACCCATTGCTATCAGGCTCATATGCTATGTAATTTTGTTGCTTACTCATAGTACTAAACAGTTATCCTAAACATGGATGTAAATTCTGTATCCATAGTTAACCAAGCCTACAAAATTGTTAAGTAGATCACGTTTTATAGTTTAAGCCTTTGGTGCTAATAAGTGTAATTAAAATGATACAGGCCAATATCGAGTTACCTGTAAACTCATATAAATAAGGCATTTTATATGTATTACAAAATTTACAACAAAACGTAGACATAAAGCGTAAGCCCATACTTCTGATAAAGACTGCCTGCTCACCGAGCCTCAATATGATGAACTCATGCTAGCAAGCCCTGATTTAACAAATATAAAGTCATCCCATGACACAACTAATTTAGATAAAACCAACTGATACAGCACTCGGCTTTGTCACCTAACCAACGGATTTACCGTCACACAGTATAAATTTCCTACTCCAATTGAAGAAAAACACCACATTCGGCTCATAGCGAATCAAATCTTGCCCAATACAAATGCTTTTCGGTATACAATGATGAATTATTTGCCGACTCCTCGATTAGGAACGAATAGGACTAGAATGAAACAACATAAAATTCGCAAAGCAGTCATCCCAGTAGCAGGTTTAGGGACGCGTATGCTTCCTGCAACTAAAGCTATCCCAAAAGAGATGCTACCAGTTATGGATAAACCGCTGATTCAATATGTTGTTAATGAAGCAATTGCTGCAGGGATTAAAGAAATTGTTTTAGTGACTCACGCAAGTAAAAACTCAGTAGAAAATCATTTCGATACCAGCTTTGAGTTAGAAACGCAGCTCGAGCGTCGTGTAAAGCGCCAACTTCTAGCCGAAGTACAAGGTATTTGCCCAGAAGACGTGACTATTATCAGTGTGCGTCAATCTCAAGCTAAAGGACTAGGTCACGCTATTTTATGCGCTAAAAGCATTATCGGTGATGCACCATTTGCAGTGCTTTTACCTGATGTATTAGTTGACAGTGCCGCTAGCGATCTCACTCAAGATAACTTAGCGCACATGGTTAAGCTGTATGATGAAACTGAAATTGGCCAAATTATGGTTGAAGGTGTACCTCATGAAATGGTTAATCAATACGGTATTGCCGACATCAATGGCGAAGAATTACAACCAGGTGAATCGCTACCATTAAGCCAACTGGTAGAAAAACCAAGTATTGATGCAGCACCATCAAACCTTGCCGTGGTTGGCCGCTATGTTTTACCTGCTGAAATTTGGGGTTACTTAGCGAAAACTCCGGCAGGTGCAGGCGATGAGATTCAATTAACTGACGCAATTGCTATGCTAATGGAAAACCAAACCGTTAACGCCTATTACATGCAAGGCAAGAGTCATGATTGCGGTAATAAACTAGGTTATATGCAAGCCAATGTTGAGCATGCACTGCGTCACAGCGAAATTGGTGAAGAATTTGCTGAGTACTTAAAAGCAATCGTTAAAACACTTAACTAATTACTTTTAAAAACCAACGAATTACAGGATACCATTATGACCATATTAGTAACCGGCGGCGCTGGCTATATTGGCACTCACACAGTTGTAGAGCTTCTTAATAACGGCAATGATGTTGTTATTCTAGATAACTTGAGCAACTCTTGCGTTACCGCTCTTGAGCGTGTTGAAAAAATTACCGGGAAATCAGTCACGTTTTATCAAGGTGATGTACTAAATCGAGCTTTTTTACAAAAACTGTTCACTGACCACGAAATCAAGTCTGTTATTCATTTCGCTGGCTTAAAAGCCGTTGGTGAATCAGTTGAGCAACCGCTGCGTTATTATGAAAATAACGTCACTGGCACAATCGTTTTATGTGAAGTGATGAGCGAGTTCAATGTTAAAAACTTAGTGTTTAGCTCATCGGCTACTGTATACGGCGATCCTGCAAGCCTACCTATTACCGAAGATTTTCCAACAGGTGCAACTAACCCATATGGGCAATCTAAACTAATGGTCGAGCACATCCTAAGCGATCTATACCACTCGGATAACAGTTGGAATATTGCACGTCTACGTTACTTTAACCCTGTTGGTGCCCATCACAGTGGTTTAATCGGTGAAGATCCAAATGATATTCCAAACAACTTAATGCCTTTTATCACCCAAGTTGCAGTAGGAAAAAGAGAGCAATTGAGTGTATTTGGTAGTGATTACGATACCGTTGATGGTACAGGGGTGAGAGATTATATCCATGTGGTAGATCTTGCTATTGGCCACTTAAGAGCATTAGATAAACTACAAACGCAATGTGGTTTAGTCACATATAATTTAGGAACCGGTCAAGGCTATAGTGTACTAGAAATGGTTGCTGCGTTTGAAAAAGCAAGCAACACTCAGATCCAGTATCAACTAGTTGCCAGAAGACCGGGTGATATTGCTGCATGTTACGCCAACCCTGATAAAGCTCAGCAAGAGCTAGGCTGGCAAGCTAGCCATACCATTGACGACATGGCGCAAAGCAGCTGGCACTGGCAGTCAAATAACCCTAACGGCTATAAAGCTGACTACGAGTAATTGTTTAATGTTTCGGCATTAGTGACTGATAGCAGTTAAAGAGTTATCTATATGACATATGGAACGCTAGGGAGTTTAACTATACCCTCCCTTTCGTTCTTGTTTAGAGGATTACAATGAGCAGTATTAATCAAAGTAGAAGGCGTCTTTTTAGTCGTAAAAAGGCTCAAGCGATTCATCTACCATGGGTTGATCCTAACATTGAATTTACCGACCTTTGTACCCGCTGTAATAAATGCATTGAAACCTGTGAAACACAAATCCTTATCAAAGGGGATGGAGGTTTCCCTGAAGTAGACTTTTCAATTGATGAATGCACTTTTTGCCAAAAATGTATCCAAGTCTGCGCAGAACCTCTCTTCGATCTTTCCACCTTACAAGCATGGAAAGCTAAAGCCAAAATCTTAGATACATGCATGGCACATCAAGGTATTTGGTGCCAAAGCTGCAAAGATGCCTGTGATAGCCGAGCAATCAGTTTTAGTCTAGCAATAGGTCAAGCCCCGCTACCCAATATTGATATTGAAGCTTGCACTGGCTGCGGAGCCTGCGTATCCCCCTGCCCTAGTAATGCGATTCGTATTCAAGAAACCGAATCCACCTCATAATCAGCCACAAACGTTAGCTCTAAATATTCATTCGCTTGGGCAATATCATTCGTTTTTCATCACAACTGCACGCGCCAAAATTATGGCAACCAGCGCCAATTTAAAGTGGTTTTGTTCTGTAGAAAATAGAGGTAACATCTATGCAACTTAGTCTGGTTAAGGCAGAAAAATGTTTAGAAAAAAAAGAAGCGGCGGACTTACCTTTATCGCGCAAAGCTCTACATTTACCGGTGATACCGAATTTACTGCAGAAGCACTTATCGCTGGCACTTTAAAGGGTAATGTTTCCTCTAGCCACAATATAACCATAGAGCAGGATGGGCTTATTGAAGGCAAGCTCCACTGTATTGAGCTGCGAGTATCAGGGACTTTTAAAGGAAAACTTAACTGTGAAAAGCTCAATATTACCAGTACAGGTCTAGTTGATGGCGAAGTGAACTGCCAATCAATGGAGATATTTGAAGGCGGTCAATTCATAGGTATGCGAGTGAGAGACGAAATTGCATTTTTGCCCTCAAACAAAGAAAAAAAGCCGGAAATAAAGCAATCAATTAGCAACGACAAAATTGAAGATGCTGAGTTAACCGCAAGCTAACTTCATGACAAAATCCTCTACATAATAGCCTCCTCTCAAGAGGCTATTATTATCACTAAACTATTTGCCCAAAAGACTAAGCTACCACCACAGCGGCTTGCTTAGATTTATTCATCAACGCAATAAATTCATCTACCGGTCTATCTAATGCGTCTGTTGAAATATAAAGATGATAACCAAGATGGTTGCCCAATAATTTACTACGATGGCCAAACATCGCTAACACGCCTTTAAAACGATCATTATCTTCAATAAAAGGCGTAAATTCGGCGCTCATTTGATTTTCAAGCACTGATAAATCTTCATCTTGTGTCGATGCCGTCATTAATAATGGACGTTGTTCAGTAAGCAGCCCAGCAGCAAGTCTCAGCGATATCGTTTCTAAAACTGGACTCATGTGTTTTATCTTTACCCCAATATAGGGCAAAGACACAGTATCAATTCCTTGAGTTACACGTGGCTGATCCATGCGTTGTACATTATCCCATGAAACACTGACTTGACCACGGCGATGAAAATAGGTGAAGCCTTCATCTGAAAGCTTTAGTGATACTTCTGGCTCCGCAAGCTTGGAAAAACCTAACACCAAAGCGATTATTCCTAAAGCAAAACAAATAATCCCAGGTGCAAAGAACTCACTACCCAATAAAAAAAGACTCACACCACACACCACACCTATACAACCGAAAACACTGAAGGTGATTCCGTTTCTTTTAATCACAGGTTTAATCAAAATCTCATTATCTTTCAATATTCTGCACTCTACTTATTGAGATAAAATCCTTAATTCATCGAATATATCAAAATGACGACAATGTGCTTTCATCATTATCCACATTACTGCTCGCTTCCGTTACTGTTCTACCTTGATGTTTAATCTTAAACCAAGCTAAGCCTAAATACTCGTGAATCGCCCGCTGCGAATTTAACAAACTCATGGCATCAAAGCGCCACCAGTAAGATCTTCTTTGTGCAAAATCAGTCGGCGCAGCTGAGACATTTAGATCTTCATTTTCAAAAATAGCCATTGCCCTCGGCATGTGACTTGCTGACGTCACTAACCTAAAAGGAGCATCTGCCACTTCCCAGCGCATAAACTGCGCTTCCTCAATGGTATCTTTAGCGAGAGGAAACTTGATGATCACGCTCGGATCAACACCTAACTCAACAGCAGCATCAAACATAACATCCGCGTGGGAGCGTGTTGCAAGTCCACCACTCCAACCACTAACGACCAATTTACAATCTTGTCCTAACGACAGTTGTCTAAGCCCTTCTGTGAGCCGCGCTAATGCTGTTGTTGAGAGTTGCTGAACCGCAGTTAAACTTGGGTTTTCATCATGACCGCTGCCTAAAACTATCACCAGACAACCTTGCTCTATAGGTGAATTGTTCACGGCATAACTGTTTTCAAGTGGCTTCAATAGCGCATTACTGCCGCTGCCACTGCTTAATATGATTAAAAGACTAGCAGCCATAACTAATAACAGGCGACTGCGCTGACGATTGCGGATAACGATAAAAGCCAATAGTAAAATAAATAATACTAACGGTATCGGCATAAATAGCTGAGAAACAATTTTTTTTAACCAGAACATAAAAATGGAGGCCCAAAGCGATAAATATCAAAGCAAGTGTAGCATGCATTGATATCGGTAATTTGCTGCTTTATCTCGATAAAGGCTTAATTTGCAAGGTTTCAGCTTTGCCAAAGCCAAGCCGCGCCACGAACACCGGAAGAACCACCATACATATTTTGTACAACAGGCGTACGGCACTCCCCGCCAACAACATATTTTGGCAGAGCTTTTGGCAATAGCTGATATATCTCATCGATATTAGAGATCCCACCACCAAGAACAATCATATCTGGGTCGAGAATATTAATAACATGAGCTAAAGAACGTGCCAGTCGGTCGATATAGCGTTCAAATACTAATCTCGCTAGCTTTTCACCTGCTTCGATTTTTAGCGAAAGCTCCATACCACTCTCAGCCTGGCCACCAGCAAGTTTGTAGTCACGAACTAACCCAGTACCTGACACAAAGGTTTCAATACAATCATTATTGCCGCAAAAACAATGAGTTGAGTTTAGTTCACTCGTATCCATCCAAGGTAGTGGATTATGACCCCACTCACCAGCAATACGGTTTTGGCCACCATGCACTTTGCCATTAATTGCAATCCCTGCGCCGCAACCAGTACCTAAGATCACACCAAATACAATAAACTCGCCTGCTGCAGCACCATCAATTGCCTCTGATACTGCAAAACAATTCGCATCATTAGCGACCTTAACTTCACGACTTAATCGCCTACCTAAATCGATATCAAGCGGATGACCGTTTATCCATGTCGAATTAGCATTTTTAACCAAACCAGAAAAAGGTGAAACAACGCCTGGGATACCTATGCCCACAGTACCTGTTTGATTAAGTATTGACTCAGCTTCAAAGACTAACGCCTCAATAACATCAAGCGTTGCAACATACTCTTTAGGGGTTGCTACACGTTTACGAAAAAGCTCTTCGCCCTGCTCGTTAAGAGCAACCACTTCAGTTTTGGTTCCACCTAGATCAATACCGATCCTTAACATTGTCTCATCCTTAAGTGTTACTCAATATCAAGTAAACCTGTAGCTTTAAGCCGATTTATCATCATTTGTGACTGTATATCTATTTACTTGTGCATTCAGCAATCAAAGGTATTAGCCTGAGGAAGCGGTTAACGATGATAAAATGACATTTAGCAGTCAAACATCGCCCTTAATCACTGGCTCGCCAATGCGGAGCGTAAGCAATAAAATACGGATTCAATATATCTTCTTTTTGGTTGTAATCAAGACGCTTGCCGGTATCAAATTGTACAACTTTACCACCAGCACTTTCTAAAACAGCTTGCGCGGCTGCAGTATCCCATTCACTCGTTAACCCTAAGCGCGGATAAATGTCAGCTTCTCCCTCAGCTAACAAACAAAACTTAAGCGAACTCCCCACACTTTTCATTTGATGTTCACCAATATCTTGCAAATACGCCTCTAGCCCTGGGCTAATATGCGAACGACTACCGACAATTCGTGGTGCTCCGTCATAATCGCTTTTAGCACCACAAAGTTGCTGCTTAGTTCCAGCCTGCTCAACCCAAGCTCCACGTTCTAATGCCCCATAAAAACATTTATCCAAGACGGGCGCGTATACAACACCTGCCACGGCTCTATCTTCAACAATGAAAGCAATATTTACGGTAAACTCACCGTTACGCTTAATAAACTCTTTGGTACCATCAAGGGGATCAATCAGCCAATAGGCAGGCCAGTGTCGTCTTTCATTCCAGTCAATATCTGTCGACTCTTCAGACATCACAGGAATATCAGGAGTTAGCAGCTTCAATCGTTTAACTATCACTTCATGACTCGCAAGATCTGCTGCAGTAACAGGACTCGCATCATCTTTAGTCTCAACGCCAAATTCATCACTAGCATAAACAGTCATAATCTGCTCGCCAGCTTCAATTGCAATAGCAACTGCGGACTCTAACCATTCTTGTTTAAACATAGGAGTAATCATTAAAGCTCTCTTAAATATTTATAGGTAGTCAGATCTATTATGCCAGTAGTTAATAGTTAAAATTAATAACCAATTGTTCATTCAATGACTAAAAAAAACTAAGCTTAATCAATTGCAAACATCTCATAATCAAACAGCAGCCTAAATCTAGCTTTTAATTATTCAGGAGGAGTATTAAACGATAAATGCCAGTGTTTAACTAAGAGGCTCCGTGCCTGTGATTAAGTTAGCACCAGCTTGCTAGTTTTGTTTTTGGTAAACACGTACATAATCAACCAACAACGTCTGAGGAAACGCCTCCAGATCAACTCCTTTATCATTGGCATTTTCAGCCCAATCACCACCAACGGCTAAATTTAGCAGCAAATGGAATCGTTTATTAAAAGGCGCATCTTGTTTGGCTAAGACATGCTGCTCTTTTATAATGATTTTCGTAAACCAAGTCTTTGAGGTTTGGGTGGCATAATGAATGTTATCAACATACCAGCGGATCTCATCTGGCTGCCATTCCAATGCGTATAGATGAAAACCAGCTGCAGGACTTTGCCCATTAGGCAACTGAAATGATTGACCAGAGTAAACATTATTTGGCCAAGGCTGACCATAATGCAGTGTTCCGTGTATTCGTGTTTCAAGCTCACCTTTCAAGGCACCTACTCTATCTGAAGCCGTACCTAAGTTAATCGCTTCTACAATGTCTATTTCACCTGAACCGGACCATTCCCCATAGTGCCAATCAGTGGGTAACATCCATACTGCTCCCCAAGTTCCCTGACCTTTAGGAAATTTTGCCCGCACCTCAAACCGACCATATGACCAATCACCTTTATATACAGTGCGCATTCGAGCAGAGGTAAAGGGTTTACTGACAGAAACATCACTGCGCTGGTAAAGCAAATGGTCATCTTTAAGAGCTGGCCCGGAAAACGACTCTAGCCGCGCGACAATATGCAAATGTCCATTGTTAACGAAGGCATTTTCAGCGCGGTCTGTATAGCACTGGTGCTCATTATTACCACCACCATAACAGTTGTACTCAAAGCTCCATTTAGTAAGGTCGATGTGTTTGTCATTGAACTCATCTTGCCAAACCAGTTGCCAATCACTGCTCATTGCAGAAACGTTGGTTTCGTTTACTTGAGCAGCAGAGTTATTATGGAAAGCAGCAAAAGCATATCCAAGTACAGTAATAAAAAATAGCCACAAGAAATAGCGTAAATAAGCTCTGATATCTTGCCTCAGCCTCATGCAAAATTAAAAATAAGCGCTCATAGTCAAGCAGTTATAAACACGAAATAGAAACACAAATAGGACCTACAACACATTAGTACACAGAATATTTACTGGCTGGTCGGCTCTAGTCTCATGCTCGTGTTTATGCTCATAGTCATCTCCTTTCTTTCCCCAAGAGGCTGCTTTCATTTGTAGAACTGCGATATCCATGACTAATTGACCTTTAGTTTTAAGGCTAAATGGCGAACTAATATCAGCAAAATGCATCCCCTGTTGAATAAAACAGTTAGAGTCAACATTCATCGTCTGCCAGCCTTTGCCGTTGATACTTTTCAATGCTTGAGTGATATCAACAGCCTTTTGGCCATATTTATCACTTTGCATAATTAACTGCACTTGAGTGCTCGGTAATTTATCTAGCTTAACTGCAAAACTCAGCATACTCTCTTGCTCAGAATAAGAACGTAGATCTCGTGGGAAAGCACTTTTAAAGCTCAGCTTAGCTTTAGCATTCCCCTCAAAGTCTATTGTTAACGCATCACCTTGTGTCTGATAAGTCGCTAAGGTAAGCATTACACCTTTGACTCGCTTTGCTTTATCACTGCTCTCCCTATCACTTAACTTTCTGTCACTTAACTTCCTGTCACTTTTCTGCTCATCGTGGTTAGATAATTGCGGCTTCATATTCAGCCTCCAGGGCTGATATGTTTTACTGTCATAAATAATTAAAGGAGCTAAAGCCTCTGCTGCAACATACTTTTCTTCAAGTTCAGGCAGGTTTACACTCTTTTGATCATTGCCTTGATAACCTTTTTGATAATCGCCTTGATAGCGTAAGCCGTATCCATAGGTAAATAACGGTTTATAGTCAGCATCATTGAGATTAAGCCGCGTTTGTTCGGGATGATTGGGCCAAGAGAACGATAACTTGCCTAAAAAATCATACTGAACATTATCGGCGCTATCCCTAAACAATACTTGAGCAATACCATCGCCCTCACTTCCCGGTAGCCAGCTAGCCACAAATGCATCTGATGCATTAAGCTCTGCATTTACCCATAGCGGGCGGCCACTAATAAAAACTGAAATAACCGGTATACCTGCGGCTTTAAGCCTTCTCAGCAAGGCTAAATCACGCTTATCGCCCCTTTGATATTCAAGATTATCTAAATCTCCGTAACCTTCAGCATAAGGCTCTTCACCAAATACCACTATCGCCACATCCGGCTTAATTGCATAACGACCATTCACACTCAGAAACGCCTTACCACCAGCTTGATTAACTTGCGCTTTGATCCCTGAAAATATCGATGTTGCATTAGGGAAATCACTATTTTGATTACTGCTCCCTTGCCAACTAACCGACCAACCACCTGCTTGCTTCGCTAAGTTATCAGCGCCATCTCCTGCAACCATCACAATCTGTTTGCCTGACAAGGGCAATAAATTGTTGTTATTTTTAAGAAGTACTAAGGACTCTCGAACCGCTTGCCTTGCTAGATCACGGTGTTCATTCGCACCGATAAGCTCCACTTGATTAGCATACTGACGATTTGCAGGACTTGGCTTGGTAAATAGATCAGCGCGGAACTTCACTCTCAGCACCCGGCTTACCGCATCGTCGAGCCTTTGCATGGTAATTTCGCCACTTTTGACTTGCGCAACTAAGTTATCAAAAAGCGGCTTCCAGCTTTTACTTGGTGCCATAAAAATGTCAATTCCAGCGTTAAATGCCTGAGGACAGCTTTCATTGCTACATCCAGCAACCTGACCATGGCCATTCCAGTCACCGACTACGATACCGTCAAATCCTAGCCTTTCCTTGAGCACTTGAGTCAGTAAATATTCACTGCCGTGAATTTTGACACCTTGCCAGCTATTAAATGATGCCATTACCACTTGAGCGCCGGCGCTTAATCCCGAAATGTATCCCTGAGCATGAATATCAAATAAAGCTTGCTCGGAATCAAGGTTATCGCCTTGGTCGACTCCATTATGCGTGCCACCGTCACCTAAAAAATGTTTTGTGGTAGCAATCACCCGCGACTCAGATAAGAAATCGTCATTTACGTCCCCTTGTAAACCTTTAACTATGGCGCTGGCATAAGACTTAACGATATTGGGATCTTCTGAATAACTCTCATAAGTTCTTCCCCAGCGATCATCTCTTGCAACAGCAACTGTAGGTGCAAATACCCAATCTATACCAGTTACCTTAACTTCCTTGGCTGTAACCTTTGCAATCTGCTCTATTAATTTAGCGTTATTAGCAGCGCCTAAACCGATATTATGTGGAAACAAAGTCGCGCCAATGACATTATTATGCCCATGCACAGCGTCTGTGCCCCACATAGTTGGAATGCTCGAACCGTCGAGCTCATCATCAATAGATGCTTGATACATGGCTTCAGCAAATGTCACCCAATCATTAATTGACAGATGTTTATTACCATTAGGAAATGAGCCACCGCCATTAAGATATGATCCAAAACCGTACTCGCGCATATCCTCAAGGGTAAAGTCACCAATTTCTGGTTGAATCACCTGCGCAACCTTTTGTCTTAAGGTCATTTCACCCACTAAATCCGCGACCTTTTGCTCAAGCTCTATATCCGGTTTAACCTCAAAGTTGAGTTCAGGCCATATGCTGATGTTTTGGCTTAAGCTATCGCTAGTCACAGACGGCTCTGAATGTCCTGAGCTGCAGCCGCAAACGAGTAACAAGGCGCAACAAAGTAGCTTAGTTTTACGTAAGAAAGAGCAAGACTGAAAGGCAAAAACAGCAGTTAACATGTCAACATTCCTTGTAAACAGTTATATGGGGTCATCATGGTGGCCCCAATTGCAACTAACAGATAAATACTACTGTTAAAAATAGAACATACTTTGCTAACTCGCATAAAAATAAAGACTTTTAAGCCTCAATTAATTCTGCCGTCAATAAATTATCTCCTTTATAAATCAAATTCTTGATATGTCACATTTTGTGGCAAATTAACGACTCAACCGACTATCCGCTAACAGTGAAATCCTCTAAAATGCGCCCAATAACCAAAGGGAATACCATGAAACTCAAATTATTATCTGGATTATTACTACTCGCGAGTCAATCAGTGCATGCTGCTTGGTGGGTAGAGCCAACTGACTTAGCACTAAGAGCCGATATTCAGCTATTATCTGATACAGGCGTTATTGTGCAGCCGATTACAACCTACCCGCTAATGTGGGATGGTTTAAAGCAAGATATGGATAAAGCTGATCAAAGCACTCTGTCAAATGCTCAGCGCGACGCGTTTGATCGAGTAACTCAGGCTTACTTGCAAGATCACCGTGGTATGAGCGCAAAAATAAAGCTTGCTGGCGGCTCAGATACCACACGTTTTATTGGTTTTGGCCAAGACTACCGTGATAAGGCTGAAGCTGAAGTCTCTGCTGAAATCACTAAAGATTGGTTTAGCGGGCGTTTATCAACCAGTTATCACTATGATCCTATTGACGGTAATAGTACCCGTTTAGATGATAGTTTTGCCGCCGTTATGCTAGGTAACTGGATTGTTAGCGCTGGTGCGCAGCAAAAATACTGGGGACCAGGCTGGGATAGCGGATTAATTCAAACCACCAATGCTAGACCTATGCCTGGGGTGACCTTTTCACGTAACAACAGCCAAGCATTTGAGACTCCTTGGTTAAACTGGATTGGCCCATGGACATTTACCACAGCATTTAGCCAAATGGAAAGTGGACGCCATGTTCCTGATGCAAAACATTGGGGAGCCCGAGGAACACTAAGACCCATTTCACAACTTGAAGTCGGTTTTTCATGGACCATGCAATGGGGCGGTGAAGGCTATGGTAATAGCTTAGGTGATTGGTGGGATGGTCTGTTTAATGGTGGCATGAGTGAAGGCGACGTGACAAACGGCCAAGAAAATATGCTAGCCGGTTATGACTTCCGCTGGTCTGATACAGCGTTCGGTATTCCTTACGGCATTTACTATGAGCGCATTCATGAAGACTATCACAATGGTAAAAACAAGCTGATTAACTCTGCCAATATGGGTGGTGTTGACTTTGTTTTAGCCAATATTAATACCCGTGTTTTTGTTGAGTATTCAGATACCCAAGTTGCTTGCGGCATAGATTCAAGTTATTACAACTGCTTGTATGAACATGGTTTTTATCAAGATGGCTACCGTTATTACGGTAAAAGCTTAGGTAGCACCTATGACAATGACGCAACGACTTTCGTTGTTGGCGGTATTACTCAGTTAGGTGGCGGTCAAAATATCACTAACAAGTTCCGTTGGTTAAGACTAAACACTGACGGCACAGATACAGGAAATCCTTCTGGTGGCAACCCTGTATCACCGGGTGAATACGAGCGCGTTTATCAGTTTGATACCAGTTACCATAGACCACTATATCAAGGTACCTTGAAGGTGGGTGGCACAGTTGGTTACAGTAAGTATGTAACATCAGGTGGCAACGACTGGGATACAACTATTTATGCAGGCTGGGAACGCAGTTTCTAGCAATAGCTCGGCAAGCTAACCAACTAAAAGGCAAACCTCAGCACGAGGTTTGCCTTTTGTGTTTTATATCTTTTCAACTGCCAAGACAGCAATTATTTATAAATTTAACAAAGCTTGATACTTCAGCATGGCTTGCAGCTGTTGCGGCCATGGGGCTGTCAACATACTGTGTTCACTGACCATTAATTGGCTATTTATTTTGGCTGCACATAAAGCACTTTGAACAGGCCTAGTCGCTAGCCTAGCTTGATGCCAAGATTGCCATATTTCACTAGTTATCGGTTCAAGCTCGCAAGTAAGACTTGCTCTATGACTAGAATGAATCGCACACATCAGCTTTTGGATCTGCTTAGTCAATTCAAACCAAGTACAGCTTTCAGCTGCTGCATAATGATATAGCTCGGCATTGTTTAGTAAGTGACTTGCAACATCATTGCGTCGTGCAGGTGCAGGCATTTTGCTAGCAGCAGATACTTCCGAGTCAGCCTTTTGTTTAATGAGTTTAAAAATAACGACTGCCAGCGCTTCACACCATGTTGGACTGCCTGTCTGATCATCAATAATAGCTAGCCGCTCCTTGGTCGCCAATAGTCTCTGCATAGTTGTTACAAAATTAGTCCCCCAACAGCTGTATAACCATGAGGTACGAATAATCATCGCATCAGAGCCTAAGACTTCAGCTACCGCACGCTCGCCATTAAGCTTACTTTGACCATAGACAGATAGAGGTGATGGCAGATCTTGCTCCGTATAAGCAGTAGATAAAGCTCCATCGAACACGAAATCTGTCGAGATATGGACCAACTTGATGTTGCGAGCCTTACACTCAAGAGCCAATAATTTAGGCCCTTGTTCATTGATAGCTATCGCCTGAGTTGGCTTCTGCTCTGCATTATCAACCGCATTATATGCCGCACAATTAATCACAACATCTGGTGCAAACTCATCAAATGCGCTCTGAATAGACTCTTGACAACAAATATTCAGTTGCTCTTTAACAAAGCCTTTTACGTTATCGTCAACTTCAATACACTCTGTGATTTCAGGTAACATATCGAGCAATAACTGCTGGGATGTATTACATGTATTAAGCCTAGCATCAGTCGCGACCTGAACTACCGACAATAAAGCCTGTGCCAGTTGCCCACCTGCACCTGTAATTAACACTCGCACTTAGCAAGCTCCCTAAACATTGTTATTCCTCAACCAGCACAGAATAAGCATCAAGAGCACCATGACCACGAGCCGACAAAAAAGATAACAAGGCTTCAGGGGAGCGATTAAGTAAACGGTCTTGCGGAAATTCTGCCTGCTCAACGATGCTAATTGCTTGTTCAAAATCACCTAAGCTATACGCGATATGGGAATCAGAGCCCATCACTAATAATCCACCAGCTTTTTTTACTGCTTTGGCAATCGCTAAACAGTTATGCTCACTGCCTTTACGCGATGTTAAAAATGAGGAGTTATTAATTTCAAGGGCGACATTGTATTCTGCAGCAGCCTTAGCAACAGCTTCAATATCTATCGGATAAGCTGGGTTACCAGGATGAGTGATAATATCAACGTTGCCGCTTTTTATGCAGTTGAGCAATGCCTGGGTATGAGTTGCTTTATCAACAGGTGCAAAAACAGGCTCGTGAAATCCCGCTAGAACAATATCTAATTCAGCTAAGTAATCGCCGAAGAAATCTATTTCACCTTGTTCATTTTTTATATTCGCTTCAATGCCACGTAACACTCCAACCCCATCAACAACTCTTGGGATCACCCGCAAATTAACAAAATGCCAAAAATGCGGAGCGTCAGCCATATCAGGGCCATGATCTGTTGTAGCAAATAACTTAATGCCTTTTTGTTTAGCCATTGCAATATATTCTTGCAAGGTACTATAGGCATGGGTGGAAGCAACGGTATGAGTATGGGTATCAACAAGGTATTTCATTTTGACCTCATTTCTAACGCAAAAAGGAGTAGCGCTAAGTCTACTCCTTTGATCAATATAGCTCTATCACTTACCTAAAACATAAGCATATTTTTATCAGCCTATTTAGCTAGTGGTTAAACTATTTTCCAACTCTTCCCATGTTTGACGTTTACGGTAAATCGTTGAGGCACTAATATCCAGTAATGCCGCAGCTTTAGGAACATTCCCATCACAGCGTGCAATCGCACCTTCAATGGTGCGCTTTTCGGTTAACCATAATGGTTCTATCTCATTATCTTTGCCACCAACAGCATTTTCATCAAGCTTTTGTTGAGAGGAGCCATAAGCGCTACCTTGCTCAATGCTACCCATAAATGAGGAACTCTCTTTGGGTTGAGATTGAGACTGGTATTGATTTTGGGGTTGCAGTTCAGGCTGAGGTTTACTGTGAGCCTGTTTTGTTTCAACTGCAGTTAACTGTAGCGGCAACATATCCAGTTCTACCAGTTCTCCATCATTTAGCACGACAACCTGACGGATCACATTTTGCAATTGCCTCACATTCCCTGGCCAAGCGTAATTTTTTAAGCATTGCTTAGCATCAGAGCTAAAGCCTTTGAACTTCTTACCTTCTTCTTTGTTGTACTCTTTAAGTAGGTTAGCAGCGAGCAGCAGAATATCTTTACCACGTACACGTAACGGCGGTAATTCAATAGGGATAACATGTAATCGATAAAACAAATCTTCTCTAAAACGCCCAGCTTTGACTTCTTCCCATGGGATCCTGTTTGTGGCACTGACAAATCGAACATCGACTTTTTCTTCTTTAGTGCCACCAACACGCTGGAACACACCAGTTTGAATAAAGCGGAGTAACTTGCTTTGTAACTCAAGATCCATTTCGCAAATTTCATCAAGAAACAAAGTACCGTTATGCGCTCGAGTAGCTGCGCCATCTCGGTTTGCAACCGCGCCAGTAAAGGCGCCTTTGGTGTGGCCAAAAATCTCACTCTCAATTAAGTCTTTAGGAATAGACGCGCAGTTTAGTGCAACAAAAGGGCCATCACATCGATACCCTGCATGGTGAATAGCATTGGCACATACTTCTTTACCTGTACCACTTTCGCCAACAATAAATGCCGACGCTTTACTGTTGGCAACACAATCAATCGTTTTATAAACGGTTTGCATTGCTAAAGACTCGCCCACAAATCCCATAAAGCGTGGTTTAGGCAAACTGCTTTCGTACTTAGCAACTAAATTGACCAATTGGCGTTGTTTTAGGGCATTACGAACCGTAATAGAAAGGCGCTTAGCATCAAAAGGTTTAACCAGAAAATCGAAGGCTCCTGAACGCATTGCATCCACAGCGATATCGATAGTGCCATGAGCGGTGATCATAATAACGGTAACATCAGGGTATTCTTTCTGCACAACCGCTAAAATATCCATCCCTGACATATCAGGCAATTGAATATCAAGTACCAGTAGATCAGGTTGCCATTGCTTCAATTCGTTTAAAGCATCTTCACCATGATTAACGTGAGTAACCCTACCTCCATCTGCGCGCAAATACTCCGTGTAAAGCGCACCTAAAGACATGCTGTCTTCTACAAGTAATGTGGTAAATGAGCTTGTTATATCCATATAAATCAGCCTATTGATAAATACATCTGATGTTCAATGAGTTGTATTATGGGTTTAGGGCACACAACATTGAACCTGCGTTAGCTAATAGTAGCAGTAAACCGTATTCAGCCTTGTGGCGCAAGACGTTGAGAATAAAAGCTAAGAGTTTTAGTGCCAACGTCGTTTACAACCCTAAGTTGCTCTATCACTGTGCTAAAATCATGTGCTTTAGCTGCATGCTCAAGTATTTCGGCTTGAGATGAAAACTCAATTGCACCGAAACTTGCAGAACTACTCTTCAAGGTATGAGCCTGAATTTCCACTTCAGCAAAATCAACAGCGTTAGCAGACTCAGCAGCTTGCAACACCTGGGTTAAAACTTGCAAACGTTCTTCGACTTCGGTTGTATAAACAATCAACATCCTTTGTATTGATTCTTCGCCCAGCATGCTAGTTAACTCATTTAAAATGGTTTCATCTATCATGTTTAACTACTCCTCGACTGTCTATGTGCTGTTATCCATAAACTATCTACCTGATTATGTATACAATTTTTGATAACAGCCCAATAAGCAATGTTGATTCTGTTTACTCGATTGAACATCCCCTAATTGTGCTTACGGTTTTATTCGTATCGTTGTAATAAGTTTAGCTTTCAAATCTGTTAGTTGCCGTAATTCCTCAAAATAACTGATTTGGTTGTTAGTCGCTATCTAGCAGCTTAACAACAATGCCTAATAGCTAATGGGTATGCAGAGTGACTCATAAAAACATTTTCATTTTGCGAATCAAATTGCACCTTGTCGCATTAATCAAAATTTACCAAACACATGCGGTATGGCGTCACAAATAAAAAGCTAATAAAAACAGATGACAAACGACAACACCTCTGTATGGCACACACTTTGCTCATATCTCGAATTGTAACGCCCCATATCGAGATGCCCGGTATCGAGACGTCCAGTATTGAAACGCCGATACCGATACATCGCGTATTGAGATCCAGCCATTGGTCTAACTCTATAGTTAGCGCTAAATGAACTGATTCAATTATAAAAAGTGAGCCAGCATATGTCATTAACTCAAAACCTGAGGCAACAATGCACTCAACAGCAGACTATCGTAGTCGTAGAGGACTGTGACAGCGAGCGTCTACTACTCGCAAATTTATTGAGATCATTGAATCATAAGGTAAGCAGCTTTTGTAACGCAAAAGATGCCCTTAATTACCTAAGAACTCATCAAGTTGATATGTTAATTACCGACTGGATGATGCCAAACATGAGCGGAATTGAACTCTGTAAAGCTATAAAGTCAAACAACAATCCGCCCTACACGATTTTACTCACAGGTAAGAATGAAAATGACAGCATTATTGAAGGATTAAACTCAGGAGCCGATGACTTTATTTCTAAGCCTTTTCACGCAGGAGTGTTAAAAGTAAGGGTTTTGGCTGGACTTAGAATAATACAAATGCAGCAGCAATTAACTATTCATAACCAAACGTTAAACTTGCTACTTGCTAAAGAACAAGAATACCTTAAAACGTTAAAACAAGATCTGCAGAGTGCTGCTCAGTTGCAACAGGCATTGCTACCACAAAACAACCAGCTTAATCAGGGCTGGCGAGTCAACACCACCTTTAAACCAGCGCAAGAGTTAGCTGGCGATCTGTTCCAGTGCTTTGAAATAGATGAACATCGTATTGGCTTTTATCTACTTGATGTCAGTGGTCATGGCACCGCCGCATCAATGCTAAGTTTTACCTTAGCCCATTATTTATCCCCAAACCAAAATGCTTGGCAAACAGGAGATATCTGCGGCTTAGTTAATCTGCTAAATCAACAATTTGACGATCCACAACAAGCTGGGCGTTTTGCTACTTTGCTCATAGGCATAATCAATACCAAGCTAAATACCGTTGAGTTAGTGAATGCAGGCCATCCAGCGCCTATTGTTGTAACAGAGCAAGCAGCTCACTTTCTTGATGCTAATAGCCTGGTAAATGATGAGCTTAACTGCAGCGCCGCTAGCAATACCGAGATTCGTCAACATAGCGCCAATAACCAATTACCTATTGGGTTAGATCCTCAATATCTGTATCAAAGCTATTGCGTTAATTTACCGAAACAGAGCCAACTATTACTCTACTCTGACGGGATTTATGAATGCCGCAACAGCAAATTTGGATGCTTTGGTCTGCAAAAATTACTGAAAAATATTAATGAGGCTAGAGAATTACCTGCCGAACAACTACTGCATTTTTTAAGCTATAGCGCCGATTTGTGGCAAGAAAAACAAGCCCAAGATGATATTTCTCTGATGCTGATCTCGAGTTGCCCGCAGCCTACTAATACTCGGCAGCATTAATAGTGGGACTTTAGCAGAGAGAAGATACTAAAGAGGCGCCTATATTTTCTAATAAAACAGGTAATAAAAGGATTAGTAAACATGAATAGCTTACAACTTAACCTAGATAGAAACGTGATGCAGAGTCACTCAATTAGCAAAGAGATCGATCAATTTATGCAGCAAAACCAAGTTGGCGATGGCACACGGTTTAAGATTATTACCTGCACATTAGAGGCTATCGCCAATGTGTTTGAACATGCAACTCCGCCCCTAAAACGCATGATAGTTATCCTACACTGTGACAGCCATAAAGTGATTGTAGATTTACTTGATAACTCGCCCCACAAAACGGTTCTACAACCCACATCATGCCCAGCAACAAATGCATCGTCTGGCCGCGGCCTCTGGATAATCAACAACTGGATGGATAGCGTGCGCAGTCAGCAAACCGTTGCTGGCACACACTTACAATTAACTCTAGCGATATAATTGCTGCTACGCACAATTAAGCATTAAGCTATTCTTCTTGGATAAAAAATGATACCTGCTTGAAATTGAAAAAAGTAAATAGGTAAAAGCTAAAACAGATAAAGTAGATAAAGTAGATAAAGTCAGCGTTTATAAATGCACTGAGCTAAAACGGTACTCAACGCGAATTCCAACCTTGCAAAAGGTGTACTCGACTCTCAATACTCTCAATACTCTCAATACTCTCAATACATCTAATATTGAGACTTCTATATCCCTAAGTTTTTAATTTTAGCAAAAAAATCTAATCGAAACTCAAACAGGTTTTACGCTTATCCATTTTGCATCGCAAATTCAAAATGCCTTTGCAGCAGTTCAAAATATACACATCAAAATAGAATTAAAAGATAACAAACAACAACTTAAAAGTTGGCCTTGTAATTGCTTCCTATTAACTATCAGAACGAAAATTTCAGTCCATCAAGCAAAATGCCTTTGGCGTTTTTAAGGATAGCAATATGACCTTCTCTCAATTACCACAGTATAACGCATGCAAAGTCACGCTACCGCTAGAGGTCGTTATGACACAGACTCCGACTCTCAGAGCGGCGATTCTTCAGAAAATTAATGCAGGTATGACTCAATTAGTCATTGACCTGCACCAAGTTGAATACATCGACTCAAGCGGCCTTTCAGTGCTTATTTCTGCATTAAAGCGCATTGAGCAGCTTGATGGCGATATTGTGCTGCTATCACCAACAGCTGGTGTGAGATCGTTAATCGAGCTAACTCGCCTGCATCAAATTTTCGCTATTTATGAAGATGAAGCAGCTGCAATTGAGTACATCTGTAACGAAACAGAGGAAGAGCTACTTTAATCAGTACCACTGTTCTGTAATAAATCGTCACTTATGTCGTCGCATTAGTAAACGAGAGGATAAGGCTATGAACCCCAATCACAGCATCCTAACAAAGCTAAGTTATAAACAGATAGCCGCAGCAGTTAAAACGACAATCGCTATGCTGCCGTTAATCATGCTATCTGCTTGTGTCACGCCACACGCACCAGAGCAAAAAGCTGTGTGTGATGCCGAAAATAATGATATGACACAATGCCACTTCTACGACCGTGATACCCCCTATTTACGCAGTAAAACAGATAAAAGACAGCCGCAATCACAAACACTAACCAATATGACTGGTAACACTTACCTGATGCACACAGGTCAAGCTCAGCAATCTCTGCATCTGCCGCAAAATATTCGCCTTTCTGTGGGAGACAGGTTGAAAGTGCGCGTACTCAACGGGGAAGAGTTTAGCGGAACAGTTGAGGTGAATAATGATGGCTATATCTACCTGCCCTATCTCGCGCCTATTCATGCTAAAGGCCTAGATGTTCAAGCTTTATCAACTAAGATTAAGCAGCACCTTGTAGATGAGCAATTTATGCTTGCAAACAGCGTAAAGCTAAGCATTACGCCACTCAAATGGGCGCCGGTGCAAATAACCGTTTCAGGCGGTGTATTTGAACCAGGGCAACATCAAATAAACCAAAAATCAGATACTGAAATCATCGATGATGACGGTGATCATAGTGGTGACCAAGCCGATAGACGCAGCATAGCTGCAGCACTGAGAGCATCAGGTGGAGTACGTCCAGATGCCAATATCTCAGAAATAATGGTCATTCGTGAACAACATAGCTTCACCCTTGATCTGTCAGGCGTGATCCATGGCTTTCCAGTGCCTAGTATGACCTTAATGTCTGGCGATCATATCCATGTACCTCAGCATGATTACTTCGATGACGCCCTAGCCCGCCCATCACAGATTACTGCCCCGGGTATTCGAGTCTTTTTATCAAACTTAACTCAACCCGCAAGTAGTAACTCACAATCAGCTGTCGATACTGATGCCACACGTTTTCCCTATGGTACTCGTTTACTTAATGGGGCTATCGCAGCTAACTGTGTCGGCGGAGCACAATCAACTAACGCCAGCAGACATCTTTTATTGATCACCAAAAATCCACTAACAGCACAAGTTGATGTCATTGAAAGGTCAATGGATGAGCTTATCAGGCATTCATGGGAAACCGGCATGAATCCGATTTTAATGCCCGGCGATGGTATCGCTTGTTACGACTCTCGCGTAACCAATATTCGAGAAATTGCTCGCTCAATTACCGAAGTATTAGTTCCCGCAACATTATTGGAATTACTTTAAGTAATAGGGGGCGAACATGAAATCAAAACACGCCTATAGGCCACTTCTTTGGCTTCAACGCTACTTTGTTAATGGTAGTCAACTAAGCGTAAAACAAAGACAACAAGCATACTTACGTGCAACCCTATTACTAATACTGCTTATTTGGTTATTAGTGCTGTTGTTTATCTTTGCAAGCCCTAATCGATACGTGAGCCAATGGACACTCATTTTACCAGGCTCAGGTACTGGCGCTAATGTTACTCTCGATAGTGTTGGTCAAGCTAATAGCTCTACAACATCGCCTTATACCAGTAGTGCCATTGACCCTAGAATTAACTACAAAACTATCGCCAGTAGCAAATCATTACTGGCAAGTGCAGCCAAAACGCTGCAATTAACAGCGGGAGAATTTGGTAACCCTAAACTCAAGCTGCCTAATCAAACTGGTATTATGCAATTTAGTATCAAAGCACAATCAGCAAAGGCTGCCCAACAGAAAGCCTGGGCGCATTATCACAGTTTGCAGGCCATATTATCTGAGCTTAGAAGCGATGAAATCGAGCAGCGTGAAGATGCCATTCGTGTTGGGATGGCAAGCTTTGCCAATAAAGTCAGCCATACTCAAGAGAAACTCTTAGAATTCCAATCTGAACATGGTTTAGTGTCGCTAGAACAATTTAAAGAACTTGCTTTAACAATGGAAAGGTTAAGACACAATAAAGTTAACTTAGTGTCTGAGTTACAAGGGGTTAAAGCAAGTCAAAAAATGCTCGAGATCCACCTTTCACTCACGCCAAAACAGGCCGCTGGGCTATTAACTCTAAAAAACGATCAACTGTTTCAACAGTTACTTATAAGCTACACCCGTGTGACCGCCTCTTTGGCTGAATATCGCAGTCGCTTTGGTAAGCGTCACCCTAAAGTGGTGACCTATCGCGATGAACAAACATCAATTTTAAGTGCATTAAGCAAGCGCTGTAAAACGCTATTAGGCTATACAGACAAACGCCTCATGCTAATGCTATCTGCCGATGATTTGGATGGCAGAGCCCAACTCATGCAGCAATTACTGACGCTAAATACCGAAGCGGAGGGGTTAAGGCACCAAATAGACACACTTACTCAGCAGATCCATGACTGGAACCATAGATTTACTGATAGTAATGATGATGCCGCAAAGCTTGAAGATCTGCAGCGTGAACACCAAGTTGCAACCGCAGTATTTACCTCTGCTTTAGCCAAAATGGACATAGGTAAGGCCGACATCTACGCCGCTTATCCGTTACTACAACTTATGGCTGCGCCGAGTTTGGCTGAAGAGCCAGACAACTTATTAGTACTGCTGGCGCTGGTGGGCGGTATTGCCGCTTCAATTTCAATTATTGCAGGGATGGGGATGCTATGGATCCGCAAACCTATACTCCAGAAAATTCTGACGAAGTAATCGTCTGGCGTGCCATAACGGGTACTTACCTGTTTTGGCTAGTAGGCGCAATGTACCTTATTGCGCCCGTCATTGCCTGGATCTTATTACTAAGAATGGTTAAGCGCCGCATGGTGGATAAAGTGATGTATCCATTAAGCAAAGCGCAAACCACTTGGGTTATCGCAATGGCTGTAATGTTACTTGCGCTGGTCATTGGCCACTTAACTCACGAGCTTGGCGCGGCTAAACTGATAAAATCTAGCATAGGTTGGGCAAAAGGCTGGGCGCTACTGGCTATATTTCCACTACTGGGCTCGCTCAATATTCGCCCACAACTCATGTATCGTGCTTGCTGTATTGTGTGTAAACACACACTGTTGTTATTACCAATATTCATTCTCGCTTGGGGTATCGGCGCTCCGAGTACTCTCTATACTTCACCGCTAAGCATTATTGGTGGGCCGGGGCCAGAGTTTTTTAGTGTTAGCTTGTATGAAATCGACCCCGCTAGCGGTTTGCCACGCTGGCGTTTATTTACCCCTTGGGCACCAGCCTTAGGTATGGTCGGTAACTTATTCTTTATATTTGCAATTCAAGAGCAATCAAAGCGTTATAAGTTCTACGGTATACTAGGTAGCCTGTCTATGGTGCTGCTCTCTCAATCTCGTCTGGCATTAGTCTGTTACCTATTATTAGGGTCTTGGTTTATGTTTATCCGCCTACACCGTAGCCCTTGGTTATACTTTATCGCCAGCCCAATTCTATTGTTATTCGGCATATTTGGTATTGAAGTCGTAGAGAAAATCCAACTGAGTATCGACGCCTTTAAAAGCGCTAGAGCGGGCTCTACGCGAGTAAGGCAAGAACTCGCCAATATCGCCATTGAGCGTTGGAGCAATGAAGCTATATATTGGGGCCACGGTATTGTGGAACGTGGCCCTCACCTTGTTGAGTACATGCCTATTGGCTCGCATCATACTTGGTATGGTTTACTATTTGTAAAAGGTATTTTTGGCGCAATTGCGCTTGCTCTGCCAATGCTTGTTAGCCTACTTTCACTTATCGGCAATGTATTTAGCTCGAAGTTATCAGCCACTGCTGTCGCCATTTTATTACAACTATTTATATACACCTTTGGCGAAAATTTAGAGATCTTAGCCTATCTGTTTTGGCCAGGATTAATCGTTATTGGTATTGCCCATAAAGCGCGGGTAAATCCCCAAATCACAAGTTCAAGTAAACCACAGAGTTCTGCTATATTGCTGCCCCATGACATACCTGCTAGTTAGACTGCTTGAGCTACAGAGCTTAAGCGGTAACGCTTTCCATCTTTTACTTCTCTATTTAGCAACAAATAGCGTTGAGTCAGTCCTTCTATCAAACTTAATACCTATATTGCATTAAACAGTACTCAATGTATGTGAATAGCTATCTGACTCGCATTTTGCAATACCAATTTGCAATTAACTTAATGACCAAGAAAACAGTCGCACAACTGCGCTTTACACAAACAATAAAGCACATATTTTCATAGTCTTATTTAAAATTGCATTAATCTGAAAACTTGGCATGAACTCTGTATTAAATCTAATCAACAACGCTAATACACAAATTTACTCACTCATTAAAACCGAAGCAAAAATGCAGTAAGTACTAGAGTCACTATCTCAATAGAAACTAATTACGGAGGATATATGCAAAGCTTAATGCAATACCAGCATGCCCTGACTACATCCTTCAGCAGCGCCCTAGGCAAAAGTCTTTTTTGGCTAGGCTCAGCACAAGTACTTGGTCGTATTGTTCGCTTAGCATCAAGTATTATTATTGCCCGTTTGTTGACTCCGGAGATCTTCGGTCAAGTCGCCATTATTCTCACTTGTTTTGAAATCATCTGTACACCAACCCGCAGGATCTCATCTGCAGCCTTAATAAAAATGGATGATGAACAACTGAAACACTCTTTGCATGCTGCTAGCCAAGTTAATTGGCTGGCAGCAATTATCGCCTTCGTTGCCATGAGCTTACTCAGCTGGCCGCTTGCCATCTATTTTGATGACATGCAGCTAATACTTCCTATGATACTTATGGCAACAAGCTATTTATTACTACCACTAGGTATGCTTTACGCTGCAATCAACTTGCGCGCTAACAAAATGCGTATTGTTGGCCGTGCAGTACTTTGGCAAACATTATTTGATGGCTTACTCACCGCCACATTCGCTTTACTCGGGTTAGGGATCTGGGCAATTATTTTGCCAAAGATCATTGTGATATTTATTTGGATTGGGGTTCATAGATATCGCAATCCCCTACCCGAGACTTTATCAAACGCTAAAGCTTTATCAGACGCGAAACCATTGGACTCAATGCCTTTGCAGCCTGCACAGTCAGAACCTGTATCGACAACATCTGAAAATGCCACCAGCAATAAACGCCTTTCAACTGCAGTTTGGTACAAACGATTGCTACCATCAGTCAACTTATTCACTCTGCTTATTTCACCGCGCGCTAGGGCAATATTGAGTTTTGGCTTTCAGGTAGGCCTTAGTGATCTGGCCATCGTTCTTAGGCAGAATATTGACTATATCTTAGTGGGCTATTTTCTTGGAATTGAAGCCCTAGGTGTTTACTTCTTCGCTTTTAATGCAAGCCTTGGGATCAGCTTAGGGTTAGTACAAAGCTATGGCACCGCGCTGTATTCCCACTTATGCCAAAGTTCAAATAAACAAAATCAAGCACAAGCACTAAAGACTCATGAGCCCGCTAACAAGAGTAGCGATACTCAACAAAAGTATGTTCAATCGCTCAAGTTCATTATGTTACTTACTTTGCCCATTATCGGTATTCAGGCTTTGTTTGCGCCTATTTATGTTCCTTTTGTGTATGGACAAAAGTGGCTCGATGCCGGCGCGCTACCAATCTTTATTTTGCTGTGTTTAAGCGGCCTAGTTCGCCCGCTGGGCGAAGCAGCTAGCCAATACTTAATTAGTATCGGCAAAAGCCAATTTAATCTCGCCTGCAATAGTGCATTTACCTTGGTGTTAATCATGTCGATTTCGCTTGCAAGTCAGTTCGGATTACAAGCCGTTGCTTTAAGTGTTCTGCTGGTTCATTTAGCTTTAATGCCAGCACTCACCCTTTATTTACATTCAACCTTTACGACTTTGTCAAAGCCTAATCACTAGTTAACCACAGCCCAATTAAGCATCATCAGGAGGCTATTATGAACAACCACCAGTGCCCTAATCAGCCCGTTACCGTCTCTGTTGTTATGCCAATTTATGATGTAGAGGCATTTGTCACTCAGGCTATCGCGTCAGTATTAGCGCAAAGTTTCACTCATTTTGAATTACTGTTAGTCAACGATTGCTCACCTGATAATAGCTTAGCTCTATGCCAACAATTTGATGATCCTAGGATCCAGATTATCAATCATGCACAAAATCAGGGGCTTTCTGCAGCCAGAAATACCGGCATTCGTCATGCTAAAGGTCGATATGTCGCTTTTATTGATTCTGACGATATGTGGCATAGCGAAAAGCTACAGCAGCATGTGGCACACCTAGATGCAGCTCCAGAGGTTGGGATCAGTTTCTCACGCTCTCTTTTTATGGATTATAACGGCGACAAAACTCAGTTTTACCAAATGCCGCAGCTTAATAGTATTGATGCCAAGCACTTGTTGTGCAGAAATCCAGTCGGCAATGGCTCAGCACCAGTATTACGTAAAGAGACCTTAAGCGATATCCAGTATCGCGGTACAGCAGGTCACCTTTGCTACTTTGACGAAGCGTTCCGACAATCAGAAGATATTGAGTGTTGGTTAAGAATTATCACAACAACTCATTGGCAAATAGAAGGGATCCCCGCTCCATTAACGTTCTACCGCCTCAATGAACAAGGCTTATCCGCAGATCTGGTTAAGCAATATCAGTCGTGGGAAAAAATGATCGATAAAGCCCGTGGATATGCCCCCCGCTTAGTTGAGCAATACGAGAAAAAAGCGCGTGCTTTTCAGTTACGTTATATTGCTAGGCAGGCTATTCGTAATAAAAATGGTCAGCAAGCAGTAAAACACCTCCATCAAGCGCTAATGACATGCCCAAGTATTCTACAAGCAGAAACAGGGCGAACGCTAGCGACTATGGCTGCAGCTTATTCGCTAAAGTTATTGCCTTTATCTATTTATAATCAAGTCGAATCAGCGGCGCAATCGCTATTGGGGCGAATACAAGGTGCTCTCATAAGTAAGGATGGAGTGAGCGATAATTTGTTAAAACATAAACCCAATGCTTAAAAGCTAGCAGTTAAGTAAACAGATTAATGCTATCAACTAATAGTTAATAACCCCTTTCAGCGTCGCATAGTTAGCTCGCGACTTAGCCTAATCCTTTTTAAACACTATTTGCAGCCTGCCTTGCAAGTTGCAAATAGCCTCTCTATTTGTTTCAAAACATCCAGTATTACAACCAACAAAATAAGCTAATAAACTGTATTTAAATGAATTTAAAAACTGGCAAGCTATATGCATTTCTATATTTGAAAACATTTATACAAGTCCCGTTATAACTAGGCAGAAATAATAAAGCCGTAATCGTTCGCTGAATAAATGGAAGGAAAGATTATGCCAAATAACCCAACTGGTAAGATTAGAACACCATTTAGCATTTGCTGCTTTGACAGTGTAAGCGGGATTATTTCATTAGTTATCGTCAGCCCCTTGATGGTCTATGGCTATTTAAGAAGCCTATTTATCTCAAACTGTGCATTTGAAAGTGTTTATATCAAAGGTAGTTCAACGCAGGTCATTGAACTGCTGCAATTTAGCTACAACGGCTGGTACAAAAAGCTGCCGATACTGCTCAACTTAATCAAAGGTGATATCGCTATTATTGGCGCCCCGACAGAATTTGTCTTAACCGATATCAATACTGCTCCTGTTTCAGATAAACAAAAGCCTAACCAAAATATCAAGCCTGGTTTGATGTCGATGGAGCAGCTTAATGCACTTACAGGTTTACATTTTGAAGACAGCGCTAACGCCTTAACTAAAGCCCACAGCAACTTGGCTCGTTATCTAATGGCAATTGTGAGAAGCCTTGTACTACGTGCCGCTATGGCGCTATTTTTTAGTCATACACCGAAGTCGAGTAAATCCATTTCACTGTTTGGGATCTCGCTTAACAACTGGACCATGCAACAACTGCTGGATGAGATCTTACTGCAATGCCAAAAAAGTTCGGCAAGTGCCGTTTCACTGAATGTTGAGTTACCTAGATCCAAAGCATCTAGTGCTAATACTCCAAGTAATCAATCTGCAGGCATGCAGCAATACGCTTTTATCAATGCGGACTGCCTAAATATCAGCACTCAAAATGAACACTATCGTCAATGTCTACAACAAAGCCAGCGCATATTTGCCGACGGTATCGGGTTAAGAGTCGCCTGCTTAAGTAAAGGTGAAGCATTACGTGCAAATTTAAATGGTACAGATCTGTTTCCTCGACTATGCCAACTTGCGGCACAGCAGGAGTTATCAATTTATATGCTCGGTGGCGCAGCAGATGTGGCACAAACTGCTGCGCAAAATATGCAAGCATGCTATCCAAATCTTAAGATAGCGGGTACTCATCACGGTTATTTCAACACTGCAGCAAACAGTCAAGATAATCAACAAGTCATACAAGCAATAAACAGCGTCAATGCCGACATACTATTAGTCGCAATGGGCGCACCAACTCAAGAGCTTTGGCTTGCGCAAAACAAATCTCAACTTAACTGCGCGATCGGTATAGGTGTTGGCGGGCTATTTGATTTTTATTCAAATCGGATTAAACGCGCACCGTTGTGGCTAAGGCAAATGGGGTTGGAGTGGACTTTTAGGTTACTGCAAGAGCCCACAAGAATGTGGAAACGCTACATCATTGGCAACCCGGTATTTTTGTACCGTGTATGGCGTGAAAACCGTCAACTTAAAAAGCGTATAACCCAACAAAGTACGCCGCAAAAAACCAATACTCAGCAAGGAACGCCCTTAACCGATGCGCAGCTAACCACCCAGTTACAGGCGCAACTTGGCAAGGCCAACAGACGCCAAGCCGAACTACCTAGTTTTGATTGTAAACGTGCCAATGTACGTCGAGCGCAATTTGATTTGGCGATGCGCTGCAGTAAAGCAGCAAAACGTAGCTTAGATCTCGTTGGAGCCGCAATCTTACTCTTATTACTCAGCCCCATTTTTGCTCTAACCGCAATAGCAATAAAAGTGAGTTCTCGCGGCCCAGTACTTTATAGCCAACCTCGTTGTGGTCTATACAACCGCCCATTTACCATGTGGAAGTTTCGTTCTATGTACCAAGATGCCGATAAGCGACTTACAGCACTCGCCAGCAATAACGAAATGAATGGCGGCGTAATTTTTAAGATGAAAGCCGATCCAAGAATTACATTTATTGGTCGCTGTATACGCAAAACCTCAATTGATGAATTACCACAACTGTGGAATGTACTAAAAGGCGAGATGTCGCTTGTTGGGCCACGCCCAGCACTTATCTCAGAGGTCGAACAATACAAACAGCATCACCGTAATAGGCTCGCAGTCAAACCTGGCATTACCTGTATTTGGCAAGTATCAGGCCGCTCAACCATTCCATTTGAGCAACAAGTAGAACTTGATATTGAGTATATCTACAAACAATCGTTAGTTGCCGATCTATGGCTACTGCTTAAAACGATTCCGGCGGTGATTTTTGCCCGCGGTGCATACTAAGGAGCGTCCTATGCAAGCAGTGGTATTTGCAAACCGTAATGGCGAAGAATTAATGCCTTTAAATGGCTTTTACTGCCCAGCATTGCTGCCAGTTAGCAATAAAAGTGTTATTGAGTACACCTTAGAGGACTTAGCTGAGGCAGGAGTAAAACAGGTCAAGCTTGTTGTCTCTAATCAAGTTAGCCAACTCAAAGCATTAATTGGTAGCGGCGAGCGTTGGGGCCTAAGCGTAGATTACTTTTTAAGTCGTGATCAAGAACTTGCATCTGAAGTGCTCAAACGAATGTCGCTTGATAAGTCTCAATCTATCTTATTGGCTCGGGCTGATATTCTACGTAGCCCAAGCATTAAGTCATTTGTTGCTTTCAGCCTACAAATGCCCGCTAGTTTAGTTATCGCAAAAATCAATAATCAAAATGCAGGGCTAATGATGCTGCCGGCGGCAGCTGACTACACCAGTGCAATGAATTGGCCGTTGATCCCAAGTGAGCGACTCATTGAAAAAACACATTGCGATAGTGTAACCCAAGTGCTTCACGGTGACTGTTTTATGCTGGACAGTATAGATAACTACGTGCAGGCAAACTATTCAATGGCAATAGCTAAAGTGATTGGTAGCAGTCCGCAAGGTCGATTTTTAAGTGCGGCTAGCCAAGGTTGTGGTTTTTATATCGGTGCAAAAACTAAAACAGGCCAACTAAGAAATCAACATGCTTGGGGGGTGATCGGTGAGAATAGCTGGATTGATGAAAGCGCTACTATGCAGCAAAACATAGTGGTGGGAAGAAACTGTTTAGTCGACAAAAACTGTACTCTTAAAAACTGCATTATTTTAGATGACAGCTATGTTGGTCAAAACCTAAATGTAAGCAATGCGATAATCTGCAACTCATTACTGATCTCAGTTAATACTGGCGGCTATATCAAGCTTGATGACAAAAGCCTGCTAGCAAGAAACCAAAATTCTCTTGTTGATAACACTGAAGTCAGTGCAAGCGAGCAATCCATCGCTCTTGTCATGTTGGTCAGCGCTTTACTATTTAGCCCTTTATTATTCGTCGCGGCATTACTACATAACCGTAAGCAGCCGTTATATAAAGAATTAGTAACAGTTGATGCAAAAACATATTCAAGCTGGCGTCTAAATTTAGGCTCGCCATTTATCAGCCGCCTACCTCAACTAATACTCGTAGTGCGCGGCAAACTGAACTTGCTGGGTTGTAATCCATTTAAGCGTTCAACACAAACAAAGGATAACGAGCACAAGCAACAATCCAGTCAAGTTGCATCAGAGAGTAACGAAAAAATTCAGCCTCTTGATAACAGCCTGTTTAATCCGAGTCCGTTGGTTCTCCCCCCTGAGCAGTCAGCTCCTTTCGGGGTATATGGTCCACTGCAGTTGCAAGATAGCCGCTCCATTCCAGAAGAAGAGCAACAACTTATTGAAGCTGAATTTACTCAGCTCACCATCAAACAACAGCTAATTAAGCTGATAACAACCCTATCACCCACGAAATCAGCAAAACACGCTAAAACACAGCCACACATTAGTTAAACTTAAACGAAAATAACATTACCTAACAATGGGTTAGTCAATGCAAATGAAAAAATAGCGCACAGGAGAATATCGTTATGAAGACTATTATCACTTACGGTACATTCGATCTATTCCATTACGGTCACGTTCGCTTGTTTAAACGCCTCAGAGCATTAGGCGATAAGTTGATTGTGGCAGTGTCGACTGATGAATTTAACGCCAAAAAAGGCAAAGCAGCTTTTTTTAGTTACCTGCAGCGCAGTGAGATTGTCGAAGCATGCCAATACGTTGATATGGTAGTACCTGAAAGCAGCTGGGATCAAAAAGCCAAAGATATTTGCCGTTACGATGTAAGCGTATTTGGGATGGGAGATGATTGGCGCGGCGAATTTGACGAACTGCGCTTGTTATGTGACGTTGTCTATTTAGACAGAACTGGTGAGATCTCATCGACTGAAATCAAAAACAGTTTAGCTAAAAAGCCACGTGTGCAACAAGAAAGCATACAGGACACAAATAAGCCCTGTGCGCCAAATAACAAAGCAAACAAATAACAAAGAACCGAATAATGGCATTAACACTAAGACATAAATTAAAAGTAACAGATTACTTAAAGGCCTGCGTAAGAAAGCTGATTTATACCTTAGTGGCTGTTTTTCCTCGAAGTAACCATAAAGCCGTATTTGGTAGCTATAAAGATAGCTTTAGCGACAACAGCAAATACCTATACTTACACTGGCAGCATACTCAATTTATCCGCACCATTTGGATTAGCGGTAATAAAGACGTTGTACGCCAACGGAAAAAGTCTGGCCAAGAAGCCTATTATCGCTGGTCTCTAAAAGGGATATTCCATTGCCTCAGTGCAAAGTATTATTTTTACAACAGCTATATTGGCGACATTAACCAATGGCTTGCTAACGGTGCAACTAAAGTAAACTTGTGGCACGGTTTACCAATGAAAAAAATTGAGTTTGATATCAATAACGGACCAATGACAGAGGTGTTTAACCCTCAAGGAAAGTTGAATCAACTCAAGCAATGGTTAGTCAGCCACCAGCAATTAATCAAACCGGACTTAATGCTGAGCCCTAGCCCATTAATGGATGACATTTTCAGTAGTGCTTTTAGGCTTAACTCAATCAACAACGTTAGTGTTACAGGCTTTAGTTCCCAAAACAGTGCGCATTCAATAAAGGAGGCTTCAAACAAAAATCAAGGCTCTGTGTTAGTGCGCTCGGGGAGTCCACGAACCGACTACTATCACCAGCATCCTGAGCAGAAAATTGATTTACGTTACTTAATAAATGATTCTGTGACTGGCATAAATTCAGGTTTAGCTACACAGCCACAATACATTCTTTATGCGCCATCATGGCGGGATAATAAGCAGCAAAAAAATCCATATTTACACGCTTTTGACTGGCAACAATTATCAGACCATCTTGTACAAAATAATCAAATTTTACTGCTGCGATTACACCCTAATGAGCTTGCATTAGCTGCTGACTTTGTCGACTTTCCCAATATCGTCAACCTCTCTCATCTGGAAGATGTTTACGGTATTTTAGGGCAAATACATCTACTGATCACCGATTATTCATCGCTATTTATCGATGTATTGCCGCTCGGGACTGCAGTTTGTTTTTACCGCTTTGACGAGCAAGATTACCTACAAGATTGTCGAAACATGTACGACTACACTAATAAGCTGCCAAGTTTCGCGCCTATATGTAAAAGCTTTAACCACTTACTTGAGTGTCTTCAGCCTCAAGCAATTAGTAGCCAAACAGAGCTGTATACACAAACATATCACGAGGTAAGCCAGTTATTTTGGGGTAAAGGTATGATAAATCGAGTGAGTGCTTTTAGCGCATTAGAAGCAGCGCTAAAGCAACAAAGATAGAGCTAACTAAAAACAATTAGAAAACCATAGAGAATTAAGCCATTGCAGCTCTATCTTTATCAGACAATATAGGCTCAATGCCCTGCTCTATCGGCCAATCAATAGCAAGCTCAGGATCATTCCAGGCAAGCGTTTGTTCAAACTCAGGCGCATAGTAATCGGTACACTTATAAATGATGTCGGCATAATCACTCAAGGTATAAAAACCATGAGCAAAGCCTGGCGGAATATACATCTGCAACTTATTTTCAGCCGATAATACCTGCGAGAAGCATCGACCATATGTTTTTGAGTCTTTGCGAATATCCACTGCAACATCAAAAATACTCCCCGCTGTAACCCTAATTAGCTTACCTTGGGCTTGTTGTACTTGATAATGCAAGCCACGTAACACATGTTTTTGCGAACGGCTCATGTTCTCTTGTACAAAAAATGGGCAAACGTACCCAGCCTGAGTAAACAAAGATTCAAACTCAGATTGACGAAAGGTTTCCATAAAAAAGCCACGATCATCGCCAAAGACTTGCGGCTCAAACAACAGCACATCAGGAATTGAACTAGGTATTATTTTCATAGGAATTGCTAATTTTCATCTCGGAATAAATCGACACTATTGCCATACTTAGCATTATGGTTTTTTTACAATTTTGGAGCATCGAAACTAGAAATGTACCACTCTACAGTTTTTCGCAGCCCTGACTCAAACGACTCTATAGGCTTCCACCCCAACTCTTTTTGAATTTTTGTAGAGTCAATTGCATATCTTCTATCGTGTCCAGGCCTATCAGCTACATAAGTAATCAATTCTTTAAATCCGCGAATATTACTTTGAGACTTTAATGAATTAGGACTACTTGGTACTAATTCCTCTAACAAATCACAGATAGCATTAACGACATCTATATTGTGTTTTTCGCAACTTCCACCAATGTTATATGTTTGCCCAACTGCACCATTAACTAATACGCAATAAAGGGCTTTTACGTGGTCTTCAACAAATAACCAGTCTCGAACTTGCAAACCATTACCATAAACAGGAATAGGTTTACCTTGTAGCGCATTGAGTATCGTTTGCGGGATAAGCTTTTCTCTATGTTGAAAAGGACCATAATTATTAGAGCAGTTACTCACAACTACAGGTAATCCATAAGTTCTATGCCAAGCACGAACTAAATGATCTGATGCAGCTTTGCTCGCTGAATAAGGAGAACTAGGATCATAGCGGCTTTCTTCAGAAAACAGCCCTTCATCTTCTAAATCGCCATAGACTTCATCTGTAGAAATATGATGAAAACGAAAACACTCTTTTTGTGCAGTACTGATAGAGGCGCAATATTCACGAGCGACTTCAAGTAACGTATATGTGCCCATAATATTGGTTTGCATAAACTCAGCAGAACCATTGATTGAGCGATCAACGTGACTTTCTGCAGCTAGGTGCATAATACAATCAGGTTGATACTCTTTTAACAGTCTAACCATTAAAGCACGATCGCAAATATCACCATGAATGAAAGAATAGCGCTCTAAAGATGTTAACTCTGCTAAGCTATTTTCATTGCTAGCATAGGTAAGTTTATCAAGATTAATCACTCTATTATCTGTGTGATCAATCAAAAAACGTATCAATGCCGACCCAATAAAACCTGAGCCGCCCGTGACTAATATGATTTTACTCATCACAAAATCTCATCACTAATCTTCTACCAAATTAAGCAAATATTGCCCATAACTATTGTGAACCATTGATTTTGCTATTCGAACAATATCAGCACTAGATAACCAACCACTTCTCCAGCCAATCTCTTCTAAACACGCGACTTTTAAACCTTGAACTGTTTCAATCGTTTGCACAAAAGATGATGCTTGCTGCAAGCTATCAAATGTACCTGTATCTAACCAAGCAAATCCACGACCTAACTTTTCAACCTTTAGTTGGCCCAACAGCAGATAAGCTTGGTTGATATCAGTGATCTCTAACTCTTTTCGGGCTGATGGTTTTAAGTTCTTTGCAATACTTACCACTTTGCTATCGTAAAAATACAACCCCGTTACAGCCCAATTTGATTGAGGCTTTAGAGGCTTTTCTTCAATAGACCGCGCCTTAAAGTCTTTATCAAATTCAACAACCCCAAATCTTTCAGCTTGATCAACTTGGTAAGCAAAAATAGTAGAACCTGTTTCACGCTTTCTTGCTGTATTTAATAACTGACTAAACCCTTGCCCATAAAAAACGTTATCCCCCAAAATCAGGCAAACATTATCATCGCCAATAAAGTCTTCAGCGATAATGAATGCTTGGGCTATCCCTTCTGGCTTTTCTTGAACAGCAAACAACAAATTAATACCAAAGTCACTACCATCGCCAAGTAGCCTTTTAAATAAAGGTAATTCTTCAGGTGCAGTGATGATTAGGATCTCCCTAATCCCCGCCAACATCAAAACAGATAACGGATAGTAGATCATGGGTTTGTCGTAAACGGGTAATAGCTGCTTCGATACGCCACGGGTGATTGGATACAGACGAGATCCTGCACCGCCAGCTAATACAATCCCTTTGGTAGCAGTTTGGTTACTAGTAATATTTTTCAAAAGAAACACCAACCAATAAGCACAATTAAACCATATGCCAACAATTATTAGCTAAGCCGAAAATTAATTTATGACCCATATTAAAATTTCAATAAAGTAATTCAGGTAAAATGAAGTATGGCTTAAAAACAAGAAAACCAGCTCAACGAGCTGGCTTTCAGAGATCAGGCTATCTAGTTAAGAGACTATTGACACAACTTTTTTATTTTCAGTTTCTAATTCAACTTCGTTTGTGCGTTGTTGCCAAACTAAGTCACAGATCCCATCTGTTGGGTTGAAGCCAGTCGGAGCACTAAGCAAAATATCTCTAATCGCTTCATGTTGGAACTGATGACATGCTGAGTCTAATTTATTAAGGATAACCTCAAGCTCCTGCCAAGGTAGGTATTGTTCATTAGCTGTCATGATGCGCTCATGATCCGTACCTGTCACATCATCACCGATCAATAACTCCTCATATAGCTTCTCGCCTGGACGAAGACCACTGTACTCGATACTGATATCACCTTCAGGATTAATATCATCTTTAACTTCAAATCCGCTCAAGCGGATCATTTTTGCAGCAAGGTCGACGATCTTAACAGAGCTTCCCATATCTAGAACAAATACATCCCCACCTTTACCCATTGCACCAGCTTGAATAACTAATTGTGAAGCCTCTGGTATCGTCATGAAGAAACGGGTGATTTCTGGATGTGTTACCGTTACAGGACCACCAGCTGCAATCTGCTTTCTGAACAATGGAACAACAGAGCCTGATGAACCCAGCACGTTACCAAAACGAACCATACAAAAACGTGTTGAATGTGATTCATTCGCCAGAGCTTGTAACGCTAGTTCTGCTAAACGCTTAGTCGTACCCATTACGTTAGTTGGACGAACCGCTTTATCGGTAGAGATCAGAACAAATGTCTCTACTTTAGCCGCTACCGCAGCTTGAGCAGTATAGAGAGTACCAAACACATTGTTTCTAACGCCTTCGACTACGTTATGCTCAACTAGTGGAACGTGCTTGTAGGCTGCAGCATGGTAAACCGTTTGCACCTCAAAAGCTTCCATTACAGCTTTAATGCGATTCTTTCGCTGAACTGAACCTAACATTGGATAAATTTCAACATCAAGCGCTAAACTCGCAGCCAAAGCAGCAAGCTCTCGTTCAATTGAATATAAACCAAACTCTGATAGCTCAAATAACACCAGCTTTTTAGGTGATTGCTTAATGATCTGACGACACAGCTCAGAACCAATAGAGCCACCTGCACCAGTAACCATAACGACTTTGCCTTTAATATTAGCAGTCATTAAATCTTCTCGAGGCCTAACACTATCACGACCTAGCAGATCATCAATTTCAACTTCTTTAATATCGGTGTAAAGCTTATTACCGCTAACTAAGTCAGCCATAGCTGGCAAAGTAAGTACTTGTACTGCTAGTTGTTCTAAAGATAACAAAATCTCTTTTCTACGAGATCTTGAAGCACTTGGCAGTGCTAATAGCACTTTAGTTGCCTGCTTCTCTCTGATCAATTTGCGCATAATCGATGGCGAGTGCACGTGTACGCCTTGGATCACTGTTCCATGAAGTGTTGTATCGTCATCGACAAAAGCGAAAGGATAGTATTCATGGCTTTGGACTAAAGCTGTAACTAGTTGGCGACCACTTACACCAGCACCATAAATTATCACGGGTTCACCGACGCGCTTCATTCCTGTGCCAACAAAAGCACGCACCATAGTGCGCGTACCGCCAATAAAAACGATAGAAAATGCGGCGTAGATAATAGGTACCGTTCTAGGAAGTTGAGATTCAAAATAGTAGGCAAATAAAACTAAGCTTATGGTTGAAACGAGCACACCCAACAAAATTGCCGTCAGTGCTTGTAATCCCATATAACGCAATACCGCACGATATAGACCGAGTTTAGCAAAACCAAGAATACTAATCGGAACCACACTGACAGCAAGTAACCAGTAGCTACCATTTGCTAATGCGTTAATATCGTCAACACGCACGAGTACTGCGCCCCAAAACGCTATGACTAAGAATAAAGAGTCGATTAAGACACTAACAATTCGTTTTTCCACTCGCTTTAGCGAAAACAAACACTGCAAAAAATCCATTTTTTGATCCATTTGGCTCTGAGGCTTCATAAAATACGACTACTTAATAACTGAAGAAATAATGATATAACGGGGCGGATAATAGCATATTTCAATACCAAAGTGCTGTAAGCTCTCAACTAAAAATGACCCACTTAGCTAAAAAAGTCGCAACCTAAGTTAGGCAAGAATCGCGGGGAAGTAAACAGTACACTTTTCCAACGATGATTGGGGATCCGCTATCCTCTGGTTCACTTGCTATAATACCAATAAACTCAAACCTCTGCGCTGACAAGCTAATAACCTCTTTGCTAAGCGAAACGCTGAAGTATGAAGCGCCCATAGGTAACAACATAAACATTAATTTAAGCAAATAGCGATATATCTATGAATTAGTATAGGCCTTATTATAGCAACACCGTGCTGGTTACATACAATATGAGCCAATCGCCTACACAGCTTAGAGAAGAAGTCTTACTATTTCAGCTGCTTTAATGAGGAGTAATCTCGACCGCTTGAATGATTAAACGTAGTCAAAACCACTTTTTGATTTAACTTGAAGCTCATATTCGCAGAGCTTTAGAAAATAAGCATACACAAGGCTCACCACTTATCGACTTTTCGTCTATCAGCATGTTGAACCATTTGCGTTTAATTTTCGCTTGGTTAATCAAAATCGTCCTAGATTAAGGCAACTTAAGGACATGTGTACTCTTGCTCAATATGACATAAAACATGTTATCCCGATTCAACCGAATAGCGTTAATGACATCAGTCTCCAAGTTATTCGATATATTTGAACTCTTTAAATAGTTCACCTTTTATGAAATTGTCACGCGGTAAAATAGCGGCATATAAACCAACACCTCTTAACACCCTGTTGAGCACATAAACATTCGCTTTTGACCTATCACTTTCTATTTCGGAGAGTATTTTTCTAGTGACACCGACCATCCGCGCATATTGCTCTTGGTTAAGCGACAACAGTTCAACCCGTAAAAACCTCAGAGCCTGTCCAGTTGTTTTTGTCCCTGTTAGCAAATCCCGACTCACAGCTAACATCAGTGCATCTTTTTCATTAGGGCCCATTTTTGAACGTTTAGCACTCAAAGTAGGGCGCCCTGCATTACCCGATGACTTTTCCATTGTTAACAACACTCTCATCAATCATTTTCTAATTTATACATCCGAAATGCGGTACTCTCGCACAATTTGTGGGATCCCACTTTCATATATGAACGAGTTGTTAAGCCCTCAATTGCCGGCGAGCAAAATGAAAGTGCTTATGGGTAAAACAAATATGTCGAGTCAGTGTAAAACGTCTTCAAATTATATTATACCCCTCCACATTATTGTTCCCATAACCGCGCATTAATTGACAACAAATCGAATTACTGAGTCATTTTAAGAACATTAAGTCAGTTTCTATAGATTTAATGAACCTAAAATAGCTCATTAAATATTGTGAACACGCACTCAAAATAGCGCTAAGGCGTTTTGACTATGCCTGATTTGAAAAGCAGCGCATTATAAGCGTGCAATAAAAACACCATTATTTCCCTTTAAGCTCTGGGAGCTTAGCAAACTCCAGTGCTTAAAACTGAACAGTCTTTAACTATAGAACCATCTGAGGCTATGTTGACTAACATATAAAATAACTTTATTTATCCCATGTGACGTTTTAATTCAGATCAACTAGTCATGTTGCTTTGTTAACGACCCAAAATCAGGCTCTTGTACCGATAGAAGAGGTATCAAGCATACTTTGCCTATACTCTAATGACTTAGCTGATAGTCGCCGCAACAAAGTCCCCAGTTCAAGCCAGCTCGCTCGGAGGAAGCCTCAATGCGGACTTTGCCCTGGTAAATCCAGGTTATTTTGTTTGCTCCCATATCCACATAGACTGTCTTTTGATTCGATTAAACACTCTATTCGGATCACAGTATGATGCGATTAGAAGGGGATCAAATCATCAAAAGTCTGCCCATTGACAGGTTAACAGTTGTCACCCGCAACAAAGCACACCGTAATCAATTGAAATAAATAACAATTAAAAACTAAATGGTTATACATTATTAGTTATATGTGCTCCCTCTGTGTCGATATTTAATAACTTAATCTCCCCCTCAACAAGTAATAACCCAGCGACTACCTGAAGTAACCATCGCATCAAGGTGCAACAAAGTATTACTAAGAGTAACCATCAAGTTGCTACTGCGAGCTTTTACTAAAAACAATGCGCATTGCTACGACCTATAGTAAGAACAAACCGTTGAGAAGGTCACGGTATGGCGTACAAATATTATTGATGGGGGGTGCAGTGGTGAACTAAAATTGCCAAAGGAATAGCCAAAATTATCCTGAATAACTTTGCCACCAGAAAGTGCATTACTTGGTGTTACGTTCACCACTGGAACTGCTACAGCGGCAGGAGATGCCTTTCAAGATAGCGAGAGTTTCGATTGGTAATGCAGGTAAATGGTTAGCGCTATTCTACCGCACTCAGCAAATGCCAATATTACCCTTTAAATTTAAGGATTTTCTGCGCCCCGCCCCATCTGCATGAGACTGAAAACGGTCAATATCACTGCCTTTTGAGACAGTGTTAACTGAGATGAAAAAGCGATAACACTCACGCTAACTGCCGCTTGTAGAGCTGACAATGTCCGTGAACAACAGCAGAAAAGCACTATTTAGGCAGGGATGGCTCATCGAGTTAGGTTTTAATTTTGATGCGCCTTTTTAGTCGTCAGCATGGCTATTGTTTGCGAACGCATGCTTAGCCATTATTGCCGACCCGTCCCCTCTCGGCGGTGTCAACATCATGACCGAATGTCGAGCAGACTTCCTGAAGTAACAGCAGTGTCTTTACCATACTAAAAATTATCTGAACTCCGAACCCGACCATTTTACGAGTCTCAAGATCAAATCGAAATCATTACCTTTTAAGTCCATAACCTTTCCGTACAAGTTGAATGTAATCATTATTTGAATGATTGTTTCTGATGTTACGAAATACGTCCGTACATAGGAGGAATGATGGCAACAGCACGTTTAGATCTCCGTCTTGATGAAGAAATAAAAGCAAAAGCTAAAAAAGCATCTGCATTGCTTGGTATGAAATGTTTAACTGAATATATCGTTAGGCTTACGAACGAGGATGCAACACGCGTAATTGAAGAGCACGAAAGTATCGTTCCTAAACAAACCTAATAATAAACCTACAATGTCGAATGTAATAAACTGCTGGGTTCGCTTTGTCCAAAAAGCAATGACACGCTATAATGACCGAATAAACAACCTAATTAGAGACCGCTATGACGACAAGAATTTTAGCTGATGTAGCAGCAAGTATTACCGAGTTTAAAGCTAATCCAATGAAAGTTGCCTCAAGTGCATATGGTGAAGCAGTTGCTGTTCTGAACAGAAATGAGCCAGCATTTTATTGTGTACCAGCAGAAGCTTATGAGTTATTGATGGATCGTCTTGAAGATTTAGAATTGTTATCTCTTGCTGCGGAGCGAGAAAATGAAGAAACGATTTCGGTAAACATCCATGACTTATAAGCTAGATTTCAAAAAGAGCGCATATAAAGAGTGGAGTAAGCTAGGTGCAACGCTTCGTGAACAATTTAAGAAAAAATTAATTGAATGCTTAGAAAACCCTCACATTCAGGCATCTAAACTATCAGGAGCTGATAATTTATACCAAATCAAACTAAGACAGTCAGGCTACCGCTTAGTATACAAAGTCGAAGATAATGTAATCACAGTCACCGTCTTAGCTGTTGGTAAAAGAGAGCGCAGTGACGTTTACAAGAAAGCGATGCACAGGAATTGACTATAGCGTGTTATCGCCCCAATCTGCGTAATAGAAATCCACATCAAAATCATCAAGTACAATATCGTAGGCTTCAGCCTTTAGGTCTCTGTAGTGATAAACGACCTAAAAAGAAGTCACGGGGAATTCGGCCCGGCTTGAAATTTGTCCCTGCGCCTTTCGTTGCTTGCTCCCTAGCCCTCTCTTGCTGGATAGTTATCTACACACTCAAAACGGTAGGATTGATATTCGCTCATGCTAACCTGCTAGTGCTATGTATTAAATTGAAAGGTCTGAGCTACTGCACGCTTTACCTTCTTAGTCTTTTCTGTCAGTGTGGCGTTCCGTCAACCGTAAGCCAAAGGCCGTTCCGCTTTTCCGTCTTCGCTTACTCGGCTTTAACTTCTTAGCTTCAACCCACTGTGATACACTTAATTGAGCAAAACCATAAAGTCACATGGGCATTTTTTATAATTATGTTTAATTTAAATAAAACATTTTTGATTAATTCTATTCTCACTAAAGTCCCAGATGTAAAACTTATCTATTTATTTGGTTCCTTCGCTAGTGGTGAACAACATTCTGAAAGTGATTTAGATATTGCTATATTGCCAGCTAAGGCACTAGATAACCTTGACCGTTGGCAAATTGCGCAAACATTAGCATGTGAACTCAATATCGATGTCGATTTAATTGATTTAAATACCGCATCAACCGTATTGTGCCAACAGGTTATTACTCAGGGAAAATTGCTATGGGGAAGCCAGAATGATGATAATTATTTTACGGTTAAAACCATGTCCATGTACCAACACCTGCAAGCGGAAAGAAGTATGATATTAGCCGATTTCACTTCTAATAAAGTGGCGCATAGCAGTAAGGGAACAACTAATGAATGATATTCTCATCAATAAAATAGCCACGATCAAACGCTGTCTAAAACGTATAAATGATGTGTATGGTGATGGAACGTTATTTAAGCAAGATTTTACACTACAAGACAGTGTGATACTCAACCTACAACGTAGTTGTGAAGCTTGCATTGATATAGCCAATCATTTAAACCGCCAACATCAATACGGTATCCCGCAAAGCAGCCGAGATAGCTTAACCTTGTTAGCACAAAACAATGTACTGAACGAAGAGTTAGCTAATAACCTAAAAAAAATGGTGGGTCTAAGAAATATAGCGGTACACGACTATCAAGAGCTTAACCTTGACATTGTGATTCATGTTATCAAGCATCATTTAAGTGACTTCGAAGGCTTTATTGAAGCAATTAAAAGAAGGTCTTAGATTCTAGGAGGAGTAGATCTAGCCACTACATTTTAACCAGGCAACATAAATACAGAACACTAAATTTTGCTAATATTTAGTGACTAGATTATGTGATACCAAACTTTGGCGGCAAAGCAGGGAGAGGAGCCTTACTTTTTCGATTAGAGCCTGCCCTAGAAGAGCGACTTGCATTAGCAGGGAACTTGTTCTCAATTATCTTTTGAACGTACCGAAGTTGGCGGGCCGCTTTTTCAGCCTTAAGCTCTTCATAGCTATCACTCATCATAAGCCCCTAATTATTCGTTCGCTTAAATTATACTCAGCACAGTTCATTCGAAGCAAACTCCTAGACTTAACGTAAGCGAGTTACCGTTCTCCAGACGATAACCGATTACGCATTAATAAGCCCATCAATGTACGCTTGAAGGCGTTGCAAGCATTGACGATCACCATTACAAATGAAATCAATTGGCAGCATCCCATTAAAGGGTGAAGCATGATTAACCATGCTCATAAAGCCGTAGACGTTTTTTTGATTACTAAATGCTACGCGCAACCCAGCATGTATATTCAAAATATAACTAACTCTTTCGACTTGCTCGTCACTAAAGCTCATCTCTTCAAAACTCGAAGCTTCAACACTCAAAGCATCAAAATTTTCAGGTAATTTAAGTAAGGCTTGAATTTGCTGCTGGTTGCAATTCCACTTTGCTAGGAGATCCAATACTGTTTTCAAGCCAACTCGAACAACTCTTGGCTCGGTACAATCGATATTTTGCATATAAACTCCTAAATATAGTGGTACTGAGAGCTAACTTATGGCACCCAAATTAATGCTATTGAAGACTATTCCACTTTTCTGTCATATGATTATCAATGCTCGTCAGTAATTGATCCGGGCCCCCTAGTTTTTTCTTCTTGAACAAACCTTCTGGTCTTAATAGAAGAGTAATTTGTTCTAGTTAATAGCTTATAAGCATCTGATAAGTCATTGTTATTAAATTCACAACTTGTAAATTTTGAGCTTGTCTGTGTTACTCAAACATTAAAGCTGGCTCATCTAAGTTAATTGATAAGCCAGGTTGCTCTATTTAATAAAAACTTCTCTCAAATTGAGTTAGTCTGGAGTTATCAATCATACGAAATGGATTTAACAAAAAATCATCAGGTAACTTAAAAGAGTTAAGCATAGAGGACTCATTTTTGGGTAAAAGAGGTAAACTTTCGAGAAATCCGTTTAAGTTCTCTTCTAGACTTGAAAATGTACCTTCCTCTGCTTGGTAAACTAGGCCATTTTTCATTGACTTAATTAACTTATCCTTTCCTAGGATGCGCAATGCATTGATAAAACGATCTGATATGCAAATAAATATTGTCCAATCATTCTCTTTTCCACAGCTAAACATATTTGAATCCAAATTAACGAATTTCTGAGAGTCATCACTGAAGATTTCTATACGCAAGGAAAGATCAGGCGACTCATCCCAGTCGCCTGACACCTTACAGATAACCTCTTTAGTGCCATATTCATTTTCGTGAATAAAAATATTTCTATTGCATATTTTGCTGATAACCTGCTCGGCTAACAAAGAATTTTCTACTTTCACAAACCACGTTTCATAGCCTTCTTCAATATGCGGCTTTAATTCAAGCTCTCGCCTTATTAAAGTGTCACAAGCAGGCTTAATAAAAAGCAATTTATGCACTCCGTTTTGTTCTTCGAGGTTAGGAACAAAGCCTTCCTGCTTTGAGCAAAGCGCATAAATTGACTCAAAGTGATCACTATCCTCACTATTGTGCTCTAGAGTAGTTGGATTAACAGATATCCACTCCATAGATAATGGAAGCCCATCGAGAAGGAAAACCTGAGAATCATTAAAGTGATATTTATCACTACCCATGATCCATTTGTTGTTAGGTAATCCACTTATGTCATCTACAGGATAACCAAAAACAAGATAACTATTTGAAAGCATATCTTTATTGTTAAAACTAAAACCAATAGGTAAATCATCAGCCTCGTCCCTACCATCAAGTCCAGAGATATTCAGCAGGCTTTGCATATCTTGTTCTATTACTTTTTCTGAGTTGGTTAGCTTAGATTGTGGCAGTTTAAACTCAATAGAGTCATCATCAGGGTTACTTAATCTTGCTTGAATATAGCCATAAACCGCAGCTCGTAACTTTTCTGGTTTTACTACATTTAGTTTAAACTCATCCGAATATGTTGGGGCAATCTCTGCTGCGATACTAATAAACTCTTCTTTAAGAGGCCAATTAGCAGGCATGAATGTATTAATGGCAAGCAAACGATAGCAAATATTGTTGATTTTTATGTGGTTTACCAACACGGTGCAGGGAGAGTCCACTGAATTTATTAGTACTTCCCAGGTGCTAGTTTGCCTGATCTTAAAAAAAAGCGAACCAAAAGAATCCTCTTGTTTGGGTAGGCCAAAAATTTGATATACCATATTTGTCAAGCCTAAGCGGTTTGTATTAGATAGTACACGTGAACTCAGTCTGTCGACGAGAATAGGAATAACACTTTTTAGCTTATCCACCTCGATTTCAGTAGATAAATGATTAATTCTAGCTAATTCAAACCAGCGTGACTTCTGCTCTGGCTCTGCAAGTCTGGTAAGCAAATCTTCGTAGCTGGGACAATGATAAAAGGCCCAAGCTATTATCTTATATGCATCGCTCAGTTGAATATCTAGAAGATTAAAAAGGTTGTAAACTTGCTGTTTAACATTAGCTACTAGTGGGTTTTCTTTAGACATAATTATCTCCAACATGTATTTTCTCAACACAGAAATCCGCCCGATCTATGTTGAATTACATTATTGCAGAAATTATAAAATTGATTTTATTCTATCATCTTAAGAGAAGGATTCGCCGGATAAGTGCGCGGATACAAGTAGTCTCTTATCTACTTACTTTCGATACTAAGGAATAGAGTCTAGATTTGCAACTTATAATTTTATAAAATTAAAGGGATCCAAAGCTATAGTTTATCTAGTCATTGATGTTCAAAACAGCTCTAGAGCCCTACCCAATGGACACATTACAAGCTTTAACTCTAACAAGCACTCCTCAGTTAATGAATTCATTTTGAAACTTAACGCCTCATTTACTTCACTAACCAGCTATTATAACTTCGTAAAGTAAATGTCGAGTCTATCAACCCTGCGTAACGATCCATGTAACGTTTTACGGAGTGACCCATCAATTTAACATTGTTCTAATTAGCCTTAAATGTAATGCCTCAATCGTTTTATTATCTCGGATGATAGACTTCTTATTATGCTGAATTTAACTATGGCAGCTTAATGGCTTTGTACCACTACACAACAGACCGAATTCACAGACTTTCCACGCATTGGATTAAGTCATATTATAACTACCTCCTTTTCATCTACGATAGCCAAAGATCGTGCCACTCCAAGCCTTTCTATCTACTTCCACGCACTAATCACGCCAAGTTCATCGCCTATTAGTGCAGTGTTTACAAGCTTTTTACTTACAATTACCAAATACTTTTAATTCAATAAAGTCATGGAGATACAGTGCATCCCCTAGGGGCTATACAGATACAGCCCGGTACTTTTTAATCACGTTTTCGACAATCCCATCCTATGAACTCATGTATTTAGAGAGCAGAACGATGAAGCAAAGAAATTACTCAAATGGCGATTAAAGCGTTTATCAGAAGCTAGCAGTACACAGAGATAAGCCAGAAAAGCAAACCCAACCAAAACTTGTATAAGACTAGCATAAGCATCAAATAACCTGATAAAAGTCCGCTCTAGTAAGCCAGCCCTTAAGTCGCGTTAAGTTATTAAGCGTTAAGCCTCCACTGAATATTTAGTTGCTTATTAAATTTCAATCGTGTTATCAATAAAATAAGTCATCATGTTCAATTAATGAACAGCAATAATCTGACTAACAAGCACTGTTCTGAGATTTTTAGTATTTCAGAAACAGCAGACTCTGCGCCTTGCTTACCCGTAACTCGCTGAGCCATAACTAGCAGTCACGTAAATGGTTGACCCATAAATAGTCTCTCTAAGGTTTATATGAAATAACAATCAAACAACAAAAGGATGCAGGCAAAAATATTGCCCAGTAGATATGAAAACAAAGCAGCGCCTAATTAGTAGCTTTACCCTCGAGTACCACCCGTTGGTCGCAAGTTTACTCAGCGATGAGCTAACGGTGCAGTTCCCGCCCTGCGTAGTTGAATATCTTCACGAGCACCAAATACACATCTTACTGCAAACAATAACCCTTCATGTCATACCAATAACGCCAGAACACTATCAGCTTTTAAGCCCCGAACCACTGTTTGCATTGTTGCGACAGCATCCCTGTGTTCAATCACAAAAAGTCAGGCTCTGTGAATACCAACATTCAGCGGATAACATCGAGCAGGTCATCACAACATTAATGCTCACGCTGCCTGCATTGCAATACAGCCATCAATCTTCAACACTAAAAACGCTGGCCTCTCGACTTAATACCGCTAAATCCAACCCTTCGCTACCCGTCCTGTCACAACTAAACGAGTCTCCAACAAAAAAGTCACTGCCAAAGAAAAGCCAATTAGCATTATTTGCAGGGGTATCACCATCGGCAATACGGCTTGACAGCAACAAGCGAGCCCACAATGACGATAAGGGCAAAGCATGAGTAAACTAAGTGCCATCAAACGCAATACCCGTCAACGTAATAGCGGCGGTGTTTACCCAGAGCCCATGAGTGTTGCCTTAACACTCCTTACCGCCCTGCATCGATTAAAATCACGTAAACGCCCTACCGCGAGCAAAAAAATCAGCAGTTACGACCGACAGTTGTTTTATTTTGTTTATCTATGGCTAACAGGCGAGCTTGCAGATTGCCGGACGACTAACGATATCCCCACAATAGACATACTGACAGGCAGTGAGCCATGCAAAGCCAATGCACTGCGGCGAGTAAGGATGAATAATATTTCCTGAGTCGAGTATGCATTAGCGCACCAGACTCATCATGGTATTAAATGGCAGTGGCAGCCTTTGCCAAATGGACTCAATGCCTACTTTAGCCATGCATTAACCCAGTCTACCGAGCATTGGCAACTGTCTATTCAGGAAAAAGAGACGTTCATTGATTGGTTGACGACAAAATGGCGCACACCAAGCTCGTTGTTAGGCCGATACCGCATGCGCCGTGATGGACTTTTTGGTTACTTCAAAACGTTAGCCAATCTTGATAGTGGCCTATCGACACTCAGCAAACGTGCATTGCTCGGTGAAGAAGGTTTACATCATCACTCCGCCAGTGCTTATCAATCCCAAGACAGCGAGCAGCTACGTTATGAGATCTTTCACGCCCAAACCCGCTATCTAGACAGGCTACGACAAGTATTGATGGAGCCAAAGCTTGAACCCATGCTCAATGTCCCCCTTCCCATCACAGCCAATCAGCGCTCACTGCTACATAAAAATGATCCGCTACCAGCGTACTTATCAGAGCCTGGCCGGATTGCAGAATTTCACCTCGATCTCACTGAGGCGACCAAAACCTATATCAAAACGCCACCGCTTGCCATTGGCTCACAGCGTATGTTGCAGGTAGACAAAGTCCGATCTTTTTTCCGTCATATACACCAACAAGGGAAACAGCTAACTCGCCCGCAGTGCACCGCCACCGCCTTACGTGAGTTAGTTAATTTTCGTGCCAGTGAACTCGCATTATTGTTTATTGTATTAACTGGCGTTCGCCCAACTCATGCAATTACGCTTGAGCAAACTTATTGCTTTAACTTTAAGCACGCTATTGTTAGCGACAAAGGCCGTTGGCGCAGCGTGACACTACCTGACTATCTACAGCAAGCCATCCAGCGATTTGAACAGCTCAAACAGCAACTCAATCAACTTTTTCCGAAACATGCTCCCTCTGTATTGCTGTGGTATCAAATCAATGAGCTTGGTGAGCCGCTGCCGCTGACAGCAAAAACACTACGCCACTTTATGACGCATCATTGGTCTGAATGCTTCCCAAACGATCGAGTGGTGCCCTACCAGTTACGGCACTTTTTTGCTCAGCATGCGAGAGCGGCGCTCGATCCGGTGTTATCCACCCAAGATGTAGATCAACTAATGGGACATTCCTCTTTTGGTGAGCACCTCGGCAGTGACATGCATTTCCCAGCATCACAGAAAAAGCTCAACAAGCATCTGAATAGCATTAGTGATTTTTTACAGCTGCCACCTGTCATGGAGGATAATTGAGATGCTCGATTACAGCACGCTACAGCGCTACCATGACGATCAGGGACTCGCGATAGAAGCACGCAGTGAGATCGATTGGGTATGTTTGCAGATTGAGCAACACGCCAGCCAACGTCAACTCAGTGAAGTCCATCTCAAGCATATCAATCAGGCCATAAACGATATTCCCACAGGACGGCAACGTCGACTTAAGCGAGCACGAGATCAAGTCTTACAATATCTTTATGACGTCTGCGATTGGTCGCTACCGCAAAAACAGGAGACGCGTTGTCAAGACAGTGCACTAAAGTGGATGCATGAAATACAAGTCTTCAATGATAATGCTGGCACATTACTTCGAGGCTACCAACAGCAACGCCAGCTCTTTATCGCCGAACGACAGAGCAAACTTAAGAGCAACGCTAAAAACAACACTAGGAACAAAACTAGAAACAAAAATAACAGCGAGGTAAAAAGCGAATTAGCTTGGTTACTCACCGTACTCTGCATCGAGGTTGCTCCCCTGCCGTTAAGTTACTGGCAAGCGGTTCTCAGTAGTACTGATCCCATTGAATTTTTTGAAGGTCAATATACCCTTAAGGTGCCGCACCCAACGCCTATCGCTGCGTTTGCCAGCAACACTCAGCCAAGTTTTACCCGATTACCACTGCCGCTGTTTGCTTATCGCCTCTTACAACAATATTTGCTACAACAATCTTTACTACAGCAATCTTTACAACAACAATGTACGCTGCAGCAAGCTCAGGCGCCAACCACCAATGCACTGCTACAAGCGTTAAATCATGCGTTATCGGCGCAGCCTTATTACCTCACTCCGCGCTCGGCAGCCCAGTGGCAACGGACGTTTCAATCTTTGTGGCATCATCATTATCAAGTGCCTGCCGAGCTATTGCGTGATATTTCCGATCCTCAACGCCATGTCGCAACATTGGCGTACACCTACAACCCGACTCTACCTGTTTCAGTCAAAAACTCGCTTTATCAGCCTATTGTATTTTCTCAACTAGAAAAGCAAGGCGGCATTACATCAAAATCGAGCAAGCCTCATTGGCCTCACAGAGATTTAATCAAGTATTACCGCCGTAAAAGCAACACATCCTCATCAGCCGTCATGCCATTAGTGCCCAATTGGACTCAAGATAACGTCCTTCCCAAACTGCTGTTTCACTTTTGTGAATCGCTATTTATTGAGGGCGGAATTAAACGTGACAACCTACCTGCGGATACCGTCGACCGCTACAGCAACTTTTACAAAAACCTTGCTCCGTTATCATATCAAGCAGCCTGCGAACCCGATAAATTAGTCGAATGGGCGCAACAAGCATTTGCAATGCTTGAGAGCAAAGACTCTCAGGCGTGGCATTTCTACCAATTTTTGCGCAGCGTGGCGCAGCAGCCATTAACCGACCACCTTAATTTGAGTCAATTTGAAAAGCCAAGCTTACCTGCTCGTATTGATCCTTTTAGGCTCAGCGTCTCGCAGTTACACCAGGTTATCGAGCACTTACTATCATCCAACAATGGTAACGCGCTGCAACGGCTATTTGCCAGTGTTGCAGCCTTACTTGGGTTTTACGGCGCTTTACGTCGAGGCGAGGTATTGCGTCTTCGAGTCGGCGATATTCGTCAATTCGGCAATCAAAACAACCGTTTTCAGCTGACGATTACACGGACTACTGAGGGCCAAACAAAAAGCCGGCAAACTCGCCACGTGTATATCGTTATGCCTGAAGTCGCTGCAAAGCTCATACGAATCGTCATTAAAATGCATGCAGAAAGTGATAACGCCCAACCATTATTGGCCTTATGTGGTGAATCGATTGCTTCACGCGCCAGTCACTATCTATATCCAGTGACGCAAGTGCTCAAAGGGTTGTTTGGTCAGCAAGTACGTTTTCATCATTTACGCCACTCAGGTGTAGAACTCACCTATCTGCAAGGATTGCATTTGGCCTATGAGCGAGAAGATAACCATTTAGCCTCGTTGCTCGATGATAACGCCATGCAAACGATGCTGACTAAACAGAGCTGCTTAGCACGCTTTAGTTTTTGGTTAGAAGGCCGAGATTTTAGCGAGATAAACGACAGCTTGCTTTTTGATGTGATTAGCGCTCAATTTGGCCATGCACACTATGCCACCACACGGCGTCATTACCTGCATGGTCTTGAGCGGATCATTCCGCTATTTAAACCACATAAACGCAACTACAGCCGGGATGAGTTGCGCTACCTTTTAGATATACCCACTGGGTCAAATGACATCTCCAGAGTGCTTACTGAGCTTAGCCCTGAGTATGCAGCGTTGCCTGAACAAGCCAAAAAATACCATCAACCCAGCTTTAGTGAGGCGCAACTCCTAAAAAGGATGGTACCCAAACAGGTCGTTTCTAAGCATAAACAGCAATGGTGTGATGATGAATGGTTTAAACGATGGAGTGAGCACATACCAAAACAATGGCATAGCAGACAAACTTTTTATCTGATGAATACCCAGGCAATACGCATGTTAACAACGGGCGAGCTTACCATGAAAGCCCTTAGCCAAGCGTGGTTGCAGTTAGGACAGCACCAGCGGTTAGTGCTGGATAAAAAGCAACGCACTGCGATTAAGCACTTAGGCGGAGCAAGAGTTATTGAAGCAAAGGCGAGTAAAATTTCGGCAAAACAGGATGAGCCTAGCCAGCTCGATATGGTCTTTAATTGCCCCTGTAACCAACGCACACTTAAGGCGTTTCAAAGCTTATGCCATCAAGGCGCAATGAAATCATTCGATGCCACACTGACCTTAGTGCAAAACCGAAAAAGCCTTAATAGCAATAAGCTCGCATTAATTAAAAGCCGCTTTGCGCGCAAACAAGACAAAGTGCAGCATAACGTTATACCTGTTGGTGACACCCGCCTTAATATCACGCTGCACACGCCATTTTCCACCGCAATATTCAAACATCCACTCGCCCAATATTTTGATGATTTATCAACTATCACCGCTTAAGAGGATCCCACCATGCCAAAAATTGAATTTAATGCAGACAGTAAACAAGGCATAAGCCACCTGGTAGATACCATCAGCGACAAAGATCCTATTCCATATGTCACCGTGGTGATAGAGACCAAAGAGGTCGGCTATTTAATTGGTGGGCAGAGCGACTTTCCCTCTATGGTTAAGTTGCCACTTAACAGCGACTGGGGGCTCAAAAAAGGTCAATGGTCATTATGTGCCAGTAGCTTTAGTACATGGTGGCGAGCTGAGTCAAAAAACACCTTAGATGAAACCCCAATCACTATCGAAGTGGAATATGGCAAACAGCAAAAACTACCACTGCTCAATGGCCTGATGGCGCAAGTATCTCGTCTCTATATTCAAGCCAAACCGCCAATAGAGGCTCATCTTGCCTTTCTTGAACAACATAAAAATCAAACTTACCAAGTATTACCAACAGATTCAGCGAGGGTGATCCTTGAAGTCGCAGATTCTCATCAACCTTTTGATGTGTTTGAACTCATTAAAGAGCAGCAAAAAGTCCGTATTGAGCGTGACAACAACATTCAAACCTGTGCGCTACCAGAGAATATGAAAGCAACACATGGCATATTGCTCAACAAAGAAAGCGTGTTACAACTGGAAAGGATCTGCCATAACACTGATGCAGAGCAGATCCAGTATTATTTGGATGATGAACGCGCGATATTTAGTGATGGGAACTGCGTGAGCTCCAGCTCGTTAGCATCGCTGCGTGAATATCGATTAAAAAAAGAAACTGTGTATCGAACCGAAGTGAAAATTATCATCAACATTTACGATTTTAAGGAAGATCTTAAAAAGTACTTGTCGATTACGCCATTAAAGAAAGCGAATCAAGCGCTACTCTATATTGATGCAGACTATGTCATGCTTGCCAGCTTAGTTGAAGAAACCGGCAGTAACCGTTTTATCCGTACCAAACATATCGAATGTGATAAGCCTTCGCTATACAGCATCAACCTCAGTCAGCTTAGTCGTGTGCAGATCAAAGATATTACCAGTGCAGAACAAATGAAAATCGCAGTTTTAATTAATGAGCAAGGCGAATTAAAGCTGGGATTTTATAACGACAGAGATAACAGCGATCCTTACCAAAGCATCACAGATATCGAATATGCGTCCCCCAAAATGGAGCTGGTGCTACAGTCAAAAGCCAAGCTAGAGATAATGTTAAAACAACAAGATGCAACAGGGGATGAAGATAGCCAAGATGATTTGTTTGGTTTTGAGGATGTGTGATTATTTGGCCGGTATCAACTCAGGCTGTCTTTAGGCACTTCACAGTAGAGCACTGCTCCAAACAGCAATCGAGACGCTGAAAGTAGCAGCGTGTTTCAAGCTAGCTTGCAATACCGACACAGGGGGCCTGACTACCTTAAAAAACACTGAACGTATCAAGTTGATAATGGCTACTCTATATCCACTGTGTGACCAAAACGTTTGGCAGTCATAAAGCATTGTCTGTACTGAACGATTTAGATTACTGTTAGCATCAATTAGCACTAGTACTGACAACTATGCTGAAACAGGGTTTATCTTGAAGCCCTACTATCATCAGTCAGCCGCATTAACAACGTAAGTAAGTGTTGATTCATTTTTGATAAAAGCACGTACTGATTAACACTATGACGACTAGCACTTATGAGCTGCACTTATGAGCAGCACTTGTGGTTAGTACTTGTAGCGATGTTTTTCAGGTAGTTAGTGCTTACGATTAGTACTTGTGAACAGTACCTCTGAGTAGCACTTTTGATTAGTACTGGACAAATATACAGTTACAGCTATAGTAATAGATGTGTTTTTAACCAATAGCCCTATTTTAAGCAATATTGGTTATTAGCAATGAAGGAAAGAAACTAAGTAAGATTGGTTAGCTTTTGCTGTGAGAAAGCGTGTTTAACAAGCGAGACAGGCAAACGCGACTGACAAGCGAGAAGTAGGAACTAAGTTAACCTATAAAAAGCAGTTGGGGCAGAGTGGCGGCAACCACCCTACCCCGTACCGGCTACGATGACTATTAACCAGACCCAGCCGATGGATAAATTCTAACGAATTCCATTGGTAAGGGACAGATCTATTTAACGATCTGCAATCAATGGAGGCCACTATGGTTCATATTCGTATCCGCCCCAATGGGCGCATTCAGTTCGATCTACATCTCTATGGCTGCCGTTTTCGTGAAGGCACCAAGCTCATGGCAACCCCTAAAAACCTCGCTAGTGCCAAAGCCACCCTCAAACAAATGAATGCTGAAATTGATTTAGGCAGTTTTCAATATCGCGATTATTTTCCGAAAAGTAAGAAAGTCACCAAGTTTGAGAAGCTACAACGAAATAAATATCCCGACCGCCAATATCCATTTTTTGATACGTTTTCTAATCAATGGTTTGAACGACAAAAAGCCAAATGGAAGAACAGTTATCGTGATACGGTGCGCAATACCTTAGATAAATACTTAATCCCGCAGTTTGGCAATACTTTGGTCAACGAAGTCACTCTAGCGCAAGTTGATTTTTTCCGTCAGGGATTAATGGAAGGAGAGAAAAAGGATGGTTCACGACTGTTATCGAATAGGCGCATCAATAACATTCTGTGGCCGTTAGTGGCGATAGTCAGCCTTGCAGCAGAAGAGTGTAAGTTTGATTATTCATTAAGACGCTATCGCTGTCTCAAAGAAGAAAAAGCTGAATCCCACCCGATGACAATTGATGAGGTGCGCCAATTTTTAGCGAACGTGCCAAAACAATGGAAGGATTACTTTATCGTCCGCTTTTGGACAGGGATGAGAAGCTGTGAAGTGCATGGATTAGAATGGCAGCATATTGATTTTGACCATCGGCTCATCCGGATTAGACAGAACTGGGTCAATGGCGAAACATGTGATGTGAAAACACCGAAATCGCGCCGTGAGCTTAAAATGTGTGATTCCGTATTTGAGGCATTTAAACGGGTAAAAGAGGCAAATCGACCAGATTCTAACTTTGTGTTTATCGGACCTTCTGGAACGCCATTAGAAACCCACTTTGTGAGTAGAAAACTCTGGTATCCGACACTTAAAAAAGCAGGGTTAAGACTACGCCGACCTTATGAAACACGCCATACAGCTGCAGTTCTGCATATAGCAGCACATGAGAATCCACTATATGTTTCGCAAATGCTAGGCCACAGTGATACAAGACTGCTGTTTGATGTGTATGCGCCATATGTGGCTAATGCGTCTAGAACAGATGGTAATGCTTTTGATTCGTTGATGAGGGAACAAGGCTTAACGTAATATTCAAAATAAAAACCAAGGAAGGTTTATTATATATAATGTTTTATCGCATCTTGCTTAAGTTAAGAACCTGCACAGAGACTGACTTTACCCCATAAAATAATTACTTTAATATGCCGCCTTTCATAATAGATACTCAATAAAACAGCGATTCTAATTAATGCTTACTGACATAGAAATTTCTCATAATGCTCAACTTAAACCAATTACTGAAATTGCCGAAAATCTCGGTCTATTACCAACCGAATTGGTCACTCATGGAGAAGCCAAAGCCAAAGTAAATCTATCCATATTAGAACGCCTAAAAGACTCCCCTAAAGGCAAGATGGTCATCGTAACAGCTGTCACACCTACACCTTATGGAGAGGGAAAAACAGTCACAAGCATAGGACTTACACAAGGGTTACAAAAATTAGGATTTAAAGCCTGTGCCTGTTTAAGACAACCAAGCATGGGACCAATCTTTGGAATCAAAGGTGGCGCAGCTGGCGGTGGATATGCTCAAGTTGTACCAATGGAAGAGCTTAACTTCCATCTGACCGGTGATATTCACGCTGTTAGTAGTGCACATAACCTCGCGGCGGCGGCTATCGATGCCAGACTGCACCACGAACAAAGATTAGGAGAAAAAGAGTTTAAGAGGCAGTCAGAACTTAAACCACTGCATATCGACCCACAAAAAGTACTATGGAAACGCGTAGTAGACCATAATGACAGAAGCTTGAGGGAAATAACTGTCGGGCAAGGGGATATAAATGGTCCTCAGCATAGCTCAAGTTTTGATATTACAGCAGCTTCCGAATTGATGGCTATTCTTGCACTAAGTAAAAACCTCCAAGATATGCGTAAAAGAATTGGAAAGGTACATTTAGCGCTGGATAAATTCGGCTCTCCTATTACCGCAGAGATGCTAGGCGTTGCTGGTGCTATGACTGCAATTATGGCAGAAGCAATTAAGCCGACCTTAATGCAAACCCTTTCTGGTGCGCCTTGTTTCATTCATGCTGGACCTTTCGCAAATATTGCACATGGGAACTCATCAATCATTGCAGACAACATAGCTTTAGGATTAGCAGATATTGTAGTGACTGAAGGTGGTTTTGGTTCAGATATGGGATTTGAAAAGTACTGTAACATTAAAGTCCCTCAAGCCGGGAAGGTTCCAGACGCAGCAGTACTAGTAGTGACCTTAAAGGCACTGAAAGCAAATGGAGTGTTAGTGAATGATAGCGAAACTAAAAGCGTTGAACATCAGGCTCTTGAAAGTGGATATGAAAACCTTCGTTGGCATATCTTAAATATAATACAATATGGTATCCCAGTGGTCGTTGCGATCAATAAATTTGCAACAGACAATGATGATGAGATTGAATGGTTAAAATCAAAGTCTTTACAAGATGGGGCTTTTGCGTGTGAAGTAAGCGAAGCATTTGCAAAGGGTGACCAAGGTGCAGAACAGTTAGCTAAAGAAGTAATTAAGGCTACTAAAGAGCAGAATAAGTTTAAAACACTTTATGATAATGAAATGGGTCTTGAAGCAAAGCTGTCCACATTAGTAGAGTTAGGTTACGGGGCATCTGGGGTAGAGCTTTCTGAAACTGCAAAAAAACAGCTAAATGAAATCAAGCTATTAGCTTATGACCATTTACCGATTTGCATGGCTAAAACGCCACTATCGATTAGTCATAACCCAGAGTTAAAAGGCGCACCAAAAAACTTTATTATTCCAATAAAAGAATTTAGATTAAATGCTGGAGCTGGATTCATTACAGCAATAGCAGGTAATGTGATGACTATGCCTGGTTTAGGTGTGAAGCCTGCATACCTTAATATTGACGTAAATGAAGAAGGTCATATTGTGGGGGTAAGTTAAATCGCCACCTAGGTGAGATTAATCAATCCGCAATTTTAGATTATGCTCCTAATTAGAACTGACATATCAAGTTGATTTCTTAAGAGTTACCTATCTTGACTGGAGCAATGCAATTTTCAATCAAAATAAAAAGGTAACTCTCGTGTTGAATACTAATAATCCTATAATTAAACACAAAGCAGGTTTATTTAATTCAGCCGTAAAATTCGGTAATACAACTAAAACTTCTACCGTTATAGTCTTGCATCAAGAGATATATTTTACCATTATTGGGAAGTTTTAAGGACGGTAGAATACACAAGTAAATAAAAATGTGTTTTCTGCCTCGATATTGCAAATGATATTATCGATAACGAGATTGGTTTGAGCCAATGCATTCTGAATCCTCATTTATGTGACTCATACACATCCTTTCTGTATATTTGCGTATTATGAATGATGAAATTCAACAACATGTTTATGTAAATCGAGCTATTTAAGAGACGAAGGGGGCAGGTCAAATTTGCTAAAGTGCAGTATTTATAGGGCATGATGGCGACGCTATCAAGGGGTTAATAAGGATGGATTCGTCAGCCAACGTCCTCACTCGCGACCAAACCTAAAAGTGCGGACAAAGTAGAAGCTTTACTCATGGAATTGCGTGTAACAATATACCTAGGTGCTTGGAGACTTCAAAGTGAAATACCTAGGCTTCATGACATATCATTAACCTTTGCTACAGTCCAAAAAAATTCTTAAAAAAACACCAAATCAAGCCAATTCAAAAATTCAGACGAAAGTGGATTTCATTAATTACGAATGTCCTTTCCTTAGGTATAGACTTCTAATACCTTAGATTTCATTGATGATGTTATTGAAGATATGCCACTTCCAATACAACGCTTCCTGAACGAGCGGGGGGGAGTTTTTTTTGCCGGAAAGTACAGAAAAAGATGATGGTATTAAGTATCAAATTTCACTTAAATAAACCGCTTATCCAGATTTAAATGGTAAAGTTGAACCTTGTCAAAAACGGATAAAACCGAGTTTTACGCAACTGTAGATGTCAATTCAGATGATTTGGATAACCAGCTCTCTGAGTGGAGGCATTATTACAACTGGGATCGACCTCATAGTGCCCTCAAAGCCAAAACGTCAATGGAGAAGTATTGTACATAGAAAATGAAACGCCATTCTCTGATGAGGTAATGAGTGGCTATGATATTAAAAACGAAAGGCTTCAGGACGCAAATTACAAGCAGGATTTAGAGATCGTCAGATTAGAACGATCTCTATGAATCACACAAATTGCCTTGGTACGGCTATTCTATCCTTATCTAGCTCAATGGGACCGATAGAGCCCCTATTTTACAGCATCACCGCTGCCACTGCCAGTGACAGTCATCATGATGTACTTAAAGTAATCTTTAATGGATAGACTATCAATCATCTGCTTATCAGTTTTTGCTAATAAAGCTGGTGTAGACATATCAATGTTTTGAACTTGAGCTAAACCTGTTACACCAGGTAAAACATCGTAAACACCTAAAGCATCACGCTCTTTAATTAATTCTTCTTGGTTAAATAAGTTTGGGCGTGGACCAACCAAGCTCATTTCACCTTTAATCACATTAATTAGTTGCGGTAATTCATCAATCTTAGTTTTGCGCAAAAAATTACCTAGTTTAGTAATTGAAGAATTACTAGCTAAATGGCTTGCAACTGATTTTGTTTCAACAGACATAGTCCGGAACTTAATAAGTTTAAAAGCCTTCTTATTCTTTCCCACGCGAGTCTGAACAAAAATTGGAGAACCTGTATCAAACATGCCAATGACAGTAACAATGAGTAACACAGGCCATAGTAACAACAAGCCAACAAAGGCTGCTAAAAAATCAATGAGACGGATCATGTAAATACTCTATTTGTTTTTATTAATAAAAGCTTCTGCGGTTTCTTTAAAACCCTGTTCAAGCGTTTGTGGAGGAACCCAGCCTAACGTATCTTTAGTATGTGTGATATCAACCTCTAGAGATCCTAATAGCCTATTAACTACATCAGTCTTACCTGCTAACTTACCAACTAAGCGATAACACCATAAAGGTACAGGCAGTAATCTACTCGATTTTCCAAGCGCTTGTGACATATTCTTTACCATTGAGGCTGTAGATACATCATGATCATCAGAAACCAAAAATACCTGATTAGCAGCTTTTGGGTGGTCGATACAGGTAACAATTAGATCGACAAGGTTTTTTACTGAAACCAAGCTGCGTTTGTTATCAGTAATACAACCAAATGGTAACGGTAAACCTTTGGAGGTTAATTTTAATAACGAAGCGAAATTAGCCTTAACCCCAGGACCATAAACCAATGTTGGTCGTATAATGACTACCTCTAAACCAGTTTCCTCAGCATATTGTAATAGTTGTACTTCTGCTTCTGATTTAGACTGCCCGTAGAATTCTTCTGGATTCCGAGTATCATTTGAGCAAAAAGGTTGACCAATCAAAGTTGATTCGCCATTCACTTTTATTGAGCTAATAAAGATAAAACGTTTAACACCTGCTTGAAATGCCTGACGAGCAAGATTCATGGTCCCTGCGGTATTTACTTCGCGATAGCTGCTTAAGGGGTCATCAGAAGCATCATTCATTACATGAACACGTGCTGCACAATGAACCACTGTTTTTATACCTATTAAAGCATCCGTATAAGACGCGCAGCTATCTATACTTGCTTGAAAAAATTCATAATTAGGATGGTTACTATTGTTCCTATCCATCAAGCGAACTTTTAAATGAGGATTTCCCTTCAAAAAATATGAGCCTAAGAATCCATTAGAACCTGTGATTAATATCATTTAAATATATACCCCAACATTTTGGACGGGTACTTAGATAAAACTGAGAACCAAGATGCAGAGATTGAATTAGCTCGACATGCTTTTAAAATCTCTTGGTTTAAGAGTATATTTGAAGATAAACCTGAAGTACTAACTCCACCAACCCTCATCTTAACGGACTCTTGATTTATATATTTAAAACGACTATTGGCCAAATTAAACATACGAATTAACATTTCAAAGTCAGCAGCTATTTTATAGCTAGAGTCATACTCACCTACTTTTTCGTAACAAGCTCTTCGTGCATAGAAAGAGGGATGGGCGGGCATAAATCCACGAGAAAACATTTCCTTTTTAAAACTAGAAGAAGAGTAATGGCGCTTTTTCACTGAAAGATTAGTATCATAAAATCCAACATCCGCATACACGCCATCACAATCCATTATCTGTTCAGAAATGCATTGAATGACATTATTGTCAAATAGAACATCATCAGAGTTTAAGATACCTATCACATCTCCTGTCGCTAACTTTATTCCTTTATTCATAGCATCATATAAGCCCTTATCGGGCTCACTTACATGAACAGCCACAGAATCAGAGTAACGACTGATAATCGTATTGGTATTATCAGTAGAGTTACCATCGATAACTATATGTTCAATATTATGATAGGTTTGTTGAGCAATAGACTTTAGTGTATCTTCGATCGTCTTTTCTGAATTAAAGCATACTGTCACAATACTAATTTTCACGAATTAACCACCATGTAGTTCAACAACAATGTTACGTTTCCAACCATCAATTTGAACGACCATATTTATCTTCAAACCTAACGATGTCATCTTCACCTAAATAACCACCAGTTTGAACTTCAATAATTTCTAGATCGATTTTCCCTGGATTTTCCATACAGTGAGTGGCAGTAATTGGGATATAAGCTGCTTCATTTTCTGAATATAATCTACCTTCACCATTAATGGTAATTAGTGCAGTACCTTTAACGACGATCCAATGCTCCGCACGGTGGTGATGCATTTGAATCGATACTCTTTCCCCTGGCTTTACCGTGATGCGTTTAACCTGAAAACGATCACCGGTATCGATTGAGTCGTACTTGCCCCACGGGCGATATACTTCACGAGCGAGCTTATGTTCCGTTCGCCCATCAGCCTTAATTTGATTAACAATCTCCTTAACGTCTTGAACATTATCTTTATGTGCAACAAGTAAAGCATCTTTGGTATCGATAACAACTAAGTCATCTACCCCTAGTAGCGAAACAAGTTTATAGCCTGAGTGAATATGGTTATTATTAGCCTGCTTAACTATTACATCACCATGAGTCACATTACCGCACTCATCTTTATCTGACACTTCCCATAATGATGACCAAGAGCCTACATCGCTCCAACCAGCATCTAATGGGATCACTGAGATGCTGCCTGATTCATTATTTGATAATGGCTCCATCACGGCATAATCTACCGATTCATCAGGGCAAGCAGCAAACGCTTCATTGTTGAGGCGAATAAAGTCAAAATCTAATTTCGGGTTTGCAATGGATGCTTGGCAAGCTGTTAGCATCTCTGGCTGGTACTTACTCAATAGCTCAAGGTAACGACTAGCTTTGACCATGAACATGCCACTGTTCCAGTAGTAATTACCACTAGCTACATAAGATTCTGCGGTTGCCAAGTCAGGTTTTTCAACGAACTGTTGCACTGAGTAGCCTTGCGCTTGTTTGCTGCCCGCATGTATATAACCATACCCGGTTTCTGGTGCACTTGGTACGATACCAAATGTTGCAACACCACCATTTTCCGATACTTGTTTTGCTTCTGCGATAGCTTGGGTAAATGCTGCAGTATCTTGGATAACATGGTCAGCGGCCAATATCAATAAATTAGCATTGTCATCGATTATTTGTGCTTGAATAGCTGCAAGGGCAATTGCTGGTGCAGTATTGCGTCCAAATGGCTCTAAAATAATGCCACTGTTATCCATACCTAAAGCACGAATTTGTTCTGCAGCAATGAAACGATGTTCTTCGTTACAAATTAACATTGGCGCGGCAGTTTTTACACCAGTTAAGCGCAACAACGTGTTTTGAAGCATGGTCTCTGTATCACTTACCAACGATAAAAACTGTTTTGGATACATACTACGCGATAATGGCCACATACGGGTGCCATTACCTCCAGCCATAATAACGGGAATAATCATTATAAAACCTTTTTAAATCAATTTGTATTTGAATACTATTTAATTATGTTCGTAAGCACTTGAATCACTAATTGTTGGGCGACTACCATACTACTCGATTCTGCATAGCAGCGAAGCTCGGGGGCGTTACCTGATGGCCGAAGATGTATAACATCATCATTGCTTAATGTGATACGCAGCCCATCCGTTGTATCCATTGATACTATGGACTCCATTATGCCTAACTTCGTTAATAAAGCCTGTGGCAGCTCCTCTGCTTCAGCTATGATTTTTTGACTTGTTTCGGTTGAAAAACTTTGCATACGGTCGCTATAAGTAAAGCGCTGCGGTAACTTATCTACTACTTGTGAAATTGTTGTGTTTTGTGCCGCGCTTAATAACATGAAGAATGGTAGTAATGCGTCACGGGTTGGTAAGGCCTTCAAAGTACTAGCAGCTACTTGTACATCACTACCAAGCAAGAATCCGCCATTGGCTTCAAAGCCCGCTACGCTATCAAACTGAGCACTCAACTTTTCAAACTCAGCAATAACATAAGGAGAGCCAATTTTTGTGCGAGTCACTTGTTTGAATGCTGCGCTTTTTTCTATCGCTGTATTACAGCTTACAGGTACAGCTAATGCGTCAATGTTTAATTCGTTTGCACATAATAATCCCAAAATGTCGCCACGCAGCCAATCACCATTCTCATCCGCCACTAATGGACGATCACCATCGCCATCGGTTGAAAAAATAGCATCAAAACCATATTGTTTTGACCATGCCTTTGCTTTCGCGATATCTTCAATTGACACAGCTTCTGTATCGATAGGCACAAACTCATCACTACGACCTAGCGAAATAACTTCAGCACCTAAGCTCGAAAACAAATTTGCATATAAATCACGACCAGCACTTGAATGCTCGTAGATACCAATTTTCTTTCCTATAAGCAAGTTGGCATCAAATAAGGAAGCATAACGTTCTATATAGCTTTGTCTTGCATACTCGTTTTTTTTTAAAACTGGCAATTCGAAAATCGGTTCAAATAAAGCTCGTGACTCCAAAATTGCCACTTCATCAGCTTTCGTAATCTCGCCATCAGGTCGGTAAAACTTTAGTCCGTTACGGTCAAAAGGTATATGACTGCCTGTTACCATAATGCATGGTATATCATCTTGCATGGCACGATAAGCGAGAGCTGGTGTTGGGACGACTCCGTAATATACTGGAGTAAGACCAAGTTGCTTAATGGCAGCAACACAAGCCATTGCCATTGACGGGCTACTGGGACGATTGTCAATAGCAACAGCAACGCACTCAAAAGTAAACTGTGGCTGAATACCAGTTAGAAAGGCGTGAACAAAAGCTGCACATACGTCGTTAGAAAACTGAGTAACAAGTCCACGAGCACCACTAGTGCCAAACTTTACGCCAGATGAAGCTAAAACATCTTTGCTCAGTAACATCATACATCCTGGATTTCATTGATTAAATGGTTTTATTTGATGAAGACAAAAAATATGCCTTAGTATTATCGTGTACAATATTTGAATTAAGTAGCTTATTTACATCCCACCACCGATAATCGCTATGTTGTTCTTCAGGCAAACCTGACAAATCCTCGTTTAATGTCAACTCGTAGGCTAAAACTACATAATGCGTGGTAAAGTCATCCCCAGAAAAGCAATCGCAATATAAATGCTCATAAGGACCTAAGAACATCGCACTTGTCAAACTATAAGCTTTTCCAAGCTCAAACAGTGTTAATCGTGAAAATGCATTATCGAAAGTTTCATCTTTGACAATTCTCCCGCCGGGCACGAACCAATAACCTTGCGCCGGACGATTATTGCGTTTTCCCAGTAAAACCTGACCTAATTTGTTTTTAATGATTAAATCGATAGATATTAGCGGAGTGTTTTTAACAACTTTCTTAAAATCTTCTTGAGGTAAATGAGACATATTAGCCTTAATAAGTACCCAGAGGCTTAGCCTGCTGAGTACATCTACTTAATTACTAGTTACTTACGAAAATTATCCTGATTAGCTAAGAACCAATCGTAAGTTGACGCTAAACCATCTTTTAACGATATTGAATAGCTCCAACCTAACGCCTTTAAACGATCTACGTCCATTAGTTTACGCGGTGCACCATCTGGTTTTGTAGCGTCAAATATAACCTTACCTTCAAAACCTACGACTTCAGCAACCGTTTCCACCAACTGACGAATAGTGCAGTCAATGCCTGTTCCAACGTTAATATGACTTAACATTGGTTCGGTATTAGCCTCGTAAGTTGCTTCGTCTAAGTTCATAACATGAATACTCGCTGCAGCCATATCGTCTACATGTAAAAATTCACGCATTGGTGTACCACTCCCCCACGCAACAACTTCTGAATCTCCAGCAAGCTTCGCGTCATGAAAACGGCGTAACAATGCAGGAATAACATGAGAGTTTTGTGGATGAAAGTTGTCATTTTCACCATATAAATTTGTCGGCATGACACTTCGGTAATCACGACCGTACTGTCTATTGTAGCTTTCGCACATTTTAATGCCGGCTATCTTGGCGACAGCATAAGGCTCGTTAGTTGGCTCAAGTGTACCCGTTAATAACTCATGCTCAGACATTGGTTGAACTGCAAGTTTTGGATAAATACAAGACGAGCCTAAGAAGAGTAATTTTTGTATGCCATGAACATGAGCACTATGAATTATATTATTTTGGATCGTCAGGTTTTCATAAATAAATTCAGCAGGGTAAGTATTGTTACCCACGATACCACCTACTTTCGCCGCAGCTAAATACACTTCATCAATTTTCGCCGTTTCAAAAAAAGTACTTACATCAGCTTGTGACAATAAATTAAGTTCTTTGCGCGTACGGGTTATAACCTCTATCCCGCCCTTTGATATAAGCTGCCTAACAATAGCACTGCCTACCATACCACGATGACCAGCGACAAAAACTCGTTTTAGATTCATCTTAACTTTCCAAAGATATTGACACGTCAAAGCCATGGGATTTCAATAACATATGTTGCTTTGCAATAGACATATCAGATTGAACCATTTCCTGGCACATTTCTTCAACGGTAATTTCGGGTACCCAGCCTAATTTTTGTTTGGCTTTAGTTGGGTCACCCAATAATGTTTCAACTTCTGCAGGACGGAAAAACTTGGGATTGACTTTAACAATGATATCACCAACCGATACAGCAGGAGCTTTGTCACGATCGACTGCTGACACAGTGGCGACTTCGTCAACACCTTCCCCAGTAAACACAAGGCTAATGCCTGCTTCAAGAGCTGACATTCTTACAAACTCACGAACTGAAATCTGCTTACCTGTCGCGATGACAAAATCATCCGCCACTTTTTGTTGAAGCATCATCCACTGCATACGGACGTAATCTTTAGCGTGGCCCCAATCACGAAGTGCATCCATATTACCAAGCTCTAACTGACTTTCTAAACCCTGAGAGATATTTGCAAGGGACCGAGTAATTTTACGAGTGACAAAGGTCTCACCACGACGTGGAGATTCATGGTTAAACAAAATGCCATTACACGCATACATACCATAAGATTCACGGTAGTTAACAGTAATCCAATAAGCATACATTTTTGCTACAGCATAAGGAGAACGAGGGTGAAATGGCGTTGTTTCCTTTTGAGGGATCTCTCGAACTTCGCCATAAAGTTCTGAAGTAGATGCTTGATAGAAACGCGTTTTTTTCTCTAAACCATTAATCCGAATCGCTTCAAGCAAACGCATAGTACCCATACCATCGATATCTGCAACATATTCAGGAGATTCAAATGAAACAGCAACATGGGACATTGCACCTAAATTATAAATTTCATCAGGTTGAATCTCCTTGACTAAACGAATTAAATTAGTTGAGTCAGACAAATCACCGTAGTGCAAATGCAAATGTTCACTACTATTTAAAGCAGAATCTATACGCACTGTATTATAAGAAGATGCACGACGAATTAAGCCATGTACTTTATAACCTTTTTCTAGTAATAGTTCAGCAAGATATGAACCATCTTGACCTGTAATACCCGTAATCAATGCCACTTTATTCATTTATATATATCTCTTTAATAAGTTTAAACATAATGTAATTCTGAAACTGAATTTCTTAAACATACTGTATCTAGATTTTTCAGCAGTCGATGATGCATTACCTCCATGACGGCGATACTTAATTAAACGTTCAGGGATAAACTTCACTGAGTACCGGCATTCTGCAATCAACCCTATCCACCAGTCATGCATAGCGATATTCGAGGGAAAGGGAAGTATATCTTTTAAAAGTTCCGCTCTAAATGCCATACAGCAACCAAGATAAGAATTTTTGTACATGTTTTTAAACAATCCACTCTTAGAACCGTTCAACGCAAAAAAACTCTCACTAATAATACCTAGATTTTCATCATTAACGGAACAATCAGAAACAACCAATACGGTATTTTCCAAATGTTTCAAAATAGTAGTTACTTTGTTACCCTCCCAAACATCATCTTGATCAGCAAGAAATATATAATCACCTTGTGCTTGTTTTATCGCATACTCAAAATTTGAGATAAGCCCTTTTTGTGGACCTCTAAATAACTTTATACGACTATCTCTTACAGTTAAATCTTGGATTATGTCAAGAGTACCATCGTTACTACCATCATCAGAAATGATCAATTCGTCATTATGAGACAATTGCTTTATAATGCTGGAAATTTGCTCACCTATAAAAGGCTGACCATTATATGACGCCATACATACGCTAATCAAAATATCTCCTAACCCCAATAAATAAAAAACCTAAATAATACTTAACCACCATCTATAAATAGAGAACTTAAATGACACTTAATTATCCTCTATAAATAGAGAATAATGTAAATTTCATCTAGCAAAATTCAACTTCCATTTTTATGATTTACTAAGTATTTAAAACCATCCCTCACGGCAGCTACCAATGAATCTAAATATGCTTTTGACTGCTTTTGACTGATTATCATAATCAGTGACTGTAGAGTCGAAACAAGAATCAAATATAATGCGTAACTCTTAGGTACATAATTATAAGCCAAAAGGTAGAACGGGTTTCTTTGCTTGTAATAGTTCCTAATAGGGTTATGAATGATTCCGGTTATAGGCCCTTTTTTTAAACCAATAGAATGTTTCATTATTACAGAGGTTACACATGTAATAGGAATACTGCATTTCAAACATTTAAAACACCAATCAAAATCAACTAAATCAATAAATAAGTCTTCGTTCATATCACCGACTGTAGAAAAAGTTTGCGCTGTAACAACAGTACCAGAGGAAATAGCTAATTCGACTAAAAACTCCTTTTCCTGTCCATTGCTAAACACTTTCTTCGGTATCCCTATCTTATTAAGCTTAAACGCGGGCAATTCTTCACCGGAGTCTTCATCGATAACCAAAGGAAGATAAACGGCGCTAGCATTGCTGCATCTATTATTTATCAATCCTGCAGCATAATTGGAAGGTATATAGCTGTCTTGGTCAAAAAAACAAATGAATTTAGCTTGACTATCTAGCGCATATTTAATACCAATATTTTGAGCTTTAGCTATACCTAGATTCTTTTTATTAGCGATAACTTTTACATTTTCAATCTTAAAAAAATTTTCTACGATATCAATACTATTATCAACGATTACAACACTAAGTCCCTGTTCTTTTAATGAAGAAACCAAATTAAGTAATCTGTCTACATCTGGATGATACGTCACAACGATAGCAATTGCATTCATTCTACACTTCTCTTCACTTGACATTTAAAACGTTTGACCAATACCACAAAACAACAATAAAACCGAATGAATTAACTAGCATAGGATTTGTCATCGACATAAGTATGTAGATAAACATCACTGCAAAGTAAAAGCCTCCATCAACTTTATATGCTAATTTCTTGTAATTAGGAAATAATATAGCCGAGTAAAAGACTATTGTTAATATCAACCCGAAATATCGTATATTATCGAGAAGAGTTATTTCCGTTTGAGCAACAAAATAACCTCGTCCACCTGAGTAATACAAACTAGCTAAGCCTTCGCCAAAGAGGATATTCGTTACATTAGCCCAATCAAGAAATGATAGCGCATCCTTGATCTTAATAGCATTACCAAAATCATTAGTGTCAAAAAATCCACCTGCTGGGTCAAATTTAACCAAAAGATAAGCAAGTGCTATAAACAACAAATATATAGATAGGATGATATGTTTTCTACCGAACATAAAGAAAAGTATCAGAATACAACCAACTAATACTGAACGGGTAGAGCTTAAAATTATAAAAAATGATATTAGAAAAAAATAAAACACATTCCAAAAATCAAATTTCAAGGACAAATTCCTAACTACTACTGAAAAACTTATAAATAAAAACGGCAAGCCTCCCAATCTATAAAAATCCTGCACTCCATTGCCAACATCTCTACTACCAGCAGCTATAGAGCCATAATTGTCAAAAACTGTTTGAAGAGAATCAATCTCAAATACTACAGACAAAAACAATATAAGTGTGGATAAGGACAGTACAACTCCTGAAAACAAAGCGACACTATCCATACAAACATCTGTATATTTAATGTAATAAATTAAAAGTAAAGATAAACAAACAAGCATTAGTTGTTGCCTTAAACCTTCAGCAACACCCGTTGTCATGGATATAAGAAATGAATACAAAAATATGATAATTATTAAAAATGGTGAAAACGTGATAACTTTTACATTGCCAAATACAACACCGATAAACAGCATTACAAGCATAAGCATAAAAACCAGCTTATTAACAAAGAGCACTGGTAGTACAAGTGAAAAACAAGTGTAAATCGTTACCAACATTAAAGCTAAGTATTTATACAAACCCCCTCCTTAATAGAACCTTTATTAAAGCCATAATCCAACTTCAAATAGTTAATCACCATATAAGGAGTTATAAATATATAGAACTATCGAATAGCTCTCCTTTTTTATCTTTATCAGAAAGTATTGGAAGGTTATCCATTATAGGCCATTTAATACCAAGTACGCTATCATCCCACAAAATCGAAACCTCACTTGCTGGATGATAGTAATCTGTACATTTATATAAGAACTCTGCCTCATCACTAACAACATAAAAACCATGAGCAAAACCTTCTGGCACCCAAAGCTGACGCTTATTAGTAGCTGATAAATATTCACCCACCCACTGACCATAAGTCGGAGAGTCTTTTCTGATATCAACTACAACATCGAATACTTCACCAACTGTAACGCGAACAAGTTTGCCCTGAGTTTGTTCAGTTTGGTAGTGCAATCCACGTAAAATGCCTTTCTTAGACTTTGAATGATTATCTTGTACAAATTGGGTTGGCTTACCTGTTACGAGCTCTTCAAACTGCTTTTGGTTCCAGGTTTCCATAAAGAAACCGCGCTCATCACCAAAAACTATTGGCTCTAAAATTTTCACATCAGGAATTCGGGTATCGACTACTTTCATCGTCTTAGCCTTTATATGCTTGGATATTGTTTAATGCAGCAGTCCAATCACTTGCTTTAATAGCAAAACGATTTGTGATTTTATCGGTACTTAATCGAGAATTACTTGGACGTTTTGCTGGTGTTGGATATTGGTCAGTTGTGATACTTGTTAAGCTTGGCTTATTTGAAAGAACAGTTTGTTTAACCGCTATATCAAAAATAGTTTCGGCAAATTCAAACCAACTGACATGAGGTAAACCTGCATAATGATAAACACCATATTCAACCGTATCACCTTCTGCAATTCGTTTCGATATTAGAATCAACGCATGAGCAATATCACCTGCATATGTGGGCCCACCAAATTGATCCCCTACCACGCTTAGTTCATTTCGGGCAGCACCTAAACGCAACATGGTTTTCACAAAGTTATTGCCATTTTCACCAAATACCCATGAGGTTCGAAGAATAATATGTTTATCACATGCATTAGCAACTGCAATTTCACCAGCTAATTTACTTTCACCATAAACCCCTTGCGGGTTTGTGGCATCACTCTCTACATACTCACCAGTTTTATTGCCTTCAAAGACATAATCCGTTGAGATGTGCAGTATTGCCGCACCAACACTTTGTGCTGCTTGCGCTAGATAATTAGGACCATCACGATTAATCACATAGGAGAGCTCAACTTCTTCTTCCGCCTTATCTACCGCAGTATGTGCAGCAGCATTAATGATGATGCTTGGCTGGAATTCAGTCACGGCAGAATTTACAGCATCTTGATTAGCAATATCAAGATGTTCTTTATCGAGCGCTAATACTATCGCGTTTTCATTCATAGATAATTGTTGGGTCAGGCAGCAACCTACCTGTCCATTACAACCTGTAATTAATACACGCATTAGCTCGTGACCTTCTTCTGGTTTTCATTAACTAAACGAGTTAAATATTGACCATATTCATTTTTCATCATTGGCTTTGCAAGTGTTAATACTTTCTCTTCACTTAACCAACCATTACGCCAAGAAATCTCTTCTAAACACGCAACTTTTAGTCCTTGTACATTTTCAATGGTCTGTACAAATGACGATGCTTCATGCAGACTTTCGTGAGTACCAGTATCTAACCACGCAAAACCACGACCTAATAATTCTACATTTAACGACCCATCATTTAGGTACATTTCATTTAATGTCGTAATTTCAAGCTCACCGCGATGGGAAGGTTTTACATGCTTTGCCATTTCTACCACTCGGTTGTCATAGAAGTACAACCCTGTTACGGCATAATTTGATTTCGGCGTTTCTGGTTTTTCTTCAATTGAAAGCGCTTTCATCTCTTCATCAAATTCAACCACACCAAAACGCTCTGGGTCTTTTACTTGATAACCAAATACTGTCGCGAGCCCTTGAGATGTTAACTCTCGAGATCGAGTCAGTTGTTGAGTAAAAGATTGACCATAAAAAATATTATCACCAAGCACCAAACAGACACTATCACTACCAATGAATTCTTCACCAATAATGAACGCTTGCGCTAAACCATCAGGATTTGGTTGAATTGCATACTCTAGGTTAATGCCAAAATCAGAGCCATCGCCTAACAAACGCTTAAAACCAGCATTATCTTCAGGAGTTGTGATAATTAGAATGTCTTTTATTCCCGCAAGCATTAACGTTGAAATCGGATAAAAGACCATTGGCTTATCATAAATAGGCAAAAGCTGTTTTGATACACCACGTGTCAATGGGTATAAACGCGTACCAGAGCCGCCTGCAAGTACAATTCCTTTCATTATCTAATCGCCTTTTCAATTACATCTGATTCTGAAGATACACCTAAGCGCTCACCAGCATAAGAGCCATCTAACACGCGTGACCACCATTGTTTGTTATCTAAATACCATTCAACCGTTTTGCGAATACCTGATTCAAATGTTTCTTCTGGTTTCCAACCAAGTTCACGCTCAATTTTCGAAGCATCGATTGCGTAACGAACATCATGTCCAGGTCGGTCTTTTACATAGGTAATCAAATCAAGGTATTGATTAACACCTTCAGGTTTATTAGGGACCAACTCTTCAAGTAATGAACAAATGATATTAACAACGTCAATGTTCGCTTTTTCATTATGACCACCAATGTTGTAGGTTTCACCTACTATTCCTTCTGTTACGACTTTATATAATGCGCGCGCATGGTCTTCGACAAACAACCAATCACGAATCTGCATACCATTACCGTAAACCGGTAATGATTTACCGTCTAAGGCATTCAAAATCATTAATGGAATTAATTTTTCTGGGAAGTGATATGGCCCATAATTATTTGAGCAATTAGTTACGATTGTTGGTAAGCCATAGGTACGTAACCAAGCTCTAACTAAGTGATCAGAAGAGGCTTTTGAAGCTGAGTATGGACTTGATGGCTCATACGATGTTGTTTCTGTGAACAAATCATCAGTACCTTCTAGGTCGCCATATACCTCATCTGTTGAGATATGGTGAAAACGAAATTTCTGTTTTTTACCATCAGACAAGGTATTCCAATAAGAGCGCGTTGCTTCAAGTAAAGTATATGTACCTACAATGTTAGTTTCAATAAAAGCTGCAGGACCATCTATAGAACGGTCAACATGAGATTCAGCCGCCAAATGCATAATATAATCTGGTTGATATTTACTGAATAGTTCGCTTAACTTATCTTGATCACAAATATCACCCTTAACAAAATGGTATCGCTTACTTGACTGAATTGATGAAAGCGACTCTAAATTTCCAGCATAAGTTAACTTATCAAAGTTAACTACTTTGCAATCTGTGTTTTCAATTAAGTAGCGTGTTAACGCTGAGCCAATGAAACCCGCACCACCAGTTACGAAAAAAACTTTACCTTTATCCAAAACTATCTCCCACGATAGGTATAAAATTTAAACTGATATATTAATTAAACTTATTCAACATTGCTAAAGTCGATTTATATAAAACATTTTCACAAACTCGTTCTGAATCATTATTCCTTAGGATATTATCCAAAACCCTATTGTAATCACTCATGTTATTTTCAATATCATCCATAAGGTAATCAAGCTTGGCATTCAACTTAATAAATAAATAGTAAAAAACCATTTTAGCATTCCTAATTTGTATATCATCTAGCCTGTAAACATCATCAAGGTTATTGATTATTTTAAAATAATCTTGCTTTGTAGCGGCTTCAATATCTATGCCATAGCCTGAGTAACAGCCTTTACCTGCTGTGACTACAGGTATACCAAATGTAGCAAATTCTAAACCTGGCGTACCTCTAACTGTTAATATGACATCGGCTATATCTTTGACCGATGCCGTATTCATATCCTTAGGAACAACCTTTACATTACTTGCTCCTAAATCATTCAATAAGCTCTCGACAACACCGATTTCATTAAAGACATAAGAAGTTGGGTGTGGCTTTATTAACCAATTGACGTTGTGTATATCTTTTACCATTTTCAACAACTCAACTAACCAAACGTAATAGTCATTGTATAAACCTTCGGCTATATGTGGAAAGTCACTAAACGCATGCGGCATAATAATAACATTTTTTTTTGTTCTATCGAGACTCATAATAGTAATAAGTTCTTCGGAACTATAAACTCTTTTATTCCGATATGAAGTTAACACATCAATCTGGTTTATCTCCCCAGAAAATCTCTTATCAAAATATAAAGCGACTTCACTTTCAATATCAATACCTTTGAAATCTAACTCCATTTTTTCAAGTGAAATTTCAGGATGATAAAAATGAGTTTTTATATTATCTTTATGTAAATACTTCAACTCTTTCGTCGGCATTAACACCTTAATGCTACGTTCTATCGCTACTCTATATAACACACCATGTTTTAAGTAACATTTGTCCGCTACAATTACGTACCCGACATTTTTTTCATCAAACAAGCCACTAACTATCTTATAATTAAATATGGCAGTTACTATATACTTGAAAAGCTGAAAATCTTTATTCGGACTATACTTACCATCTAACATTCGGATATAAGTATCGTATATCAAGTCTCCTATCAATATACCTTCATATTTGATAGATTCAATATCATCAAGAGACTTAATTTTCCAGTACAAATTTAGCCCTTCAAATAGGCTACAGGTTAATCGAAATATATTAACTAAAGACAGCGCATATAAAGTGATACTTTTTGATATATTATAAGATTCAACTAAGTTAACATAGGGTTCTCGAAATTTAAAAGTACATGCAACTAATGCCTCAATGACCATACTAGTATTACGCTCAATTGACTTTGCAACTCTCATATTTGACTCTAATTCAAAAGGATTCTTTTCAGAAATCTCTACTAAAACAACCTTTTCAGATCCTTTTGAAGTTTCAACCTCACCCCTCGCCCCTGCACTATCCCAAAAAGCTCGATTATTAATAGAGAATCTTTTTATAATATTTCTGTTTGATATAGAACGCTTTACCCTATTAGTAAGTTTATTAATGATTTTCTTTAACATCGCTTATTCACCTAAATACAAATTATGGACGGCAGATACCTTACTATTCAGAAACTTAGCAGGAACTCCGCCAACAACTTGATCATCTCCAACATTCTTCGTTACAACAGAATTCGCACCAATAGTTACATTATTACCGATAACACAAGGTCCTATAATTTTTGCACCAGCACTAATTTGGACGTTATCCCCGATTTTGGATAATGCATTCAAGCCTTTAAAACTATTATTACCAATCGTAACCTGATGCAAAATCGAGCAATTATCACCAATAATTACTTCGGGGTTTATAACTATTCCATTTGGATGTGGTAGAAAGAGCCCCTTACCAATACGAGTTCTAGGTTCGATTTCAATACCTAATCTCAATTGATAACGATTGTAGACAGAATATAAAACCTTATAATTAACTTTATAAAAAAAACTGCCATCGCGCTTATTATAAAAATAGCCGCAAAGCCTGAGCAACAACAAAAACTTATACTTAATATTGAAGATCTTAAATAATAAAGAACTGCTTTCCGTTCCAAAGTTACGAAAATGATCAGTTCGCAAATTGATCTTTAATTTTTCAAATTCATTCATTAGTAATTTCGCATGTGAAAAAATCATGTATCTTTCTAATGACATAATCAACATCGTCTTTTGTAAGACCATAATACATCGGAAGTCTTATTAATCTCTCACTTTGTGTAGTAGTAAATTCATCCTTACCTTCGAAGCGAGAAAACCGTACACCTGCAGTAGAGCTATGTAGTGGAACATAATGGAATACGCTTAATACTTCATTTTTTTTCAAATAGTCAATCAATGATGTTCTTACATTAATATCTTTAACTTTTATATAAAACATATGGGCATTGTGGGAGCACCCTTCAGGGATTGAAGGCATATCGAGAAATCCCGTATCTTCTAGTAATTTTAAACCATTGAAATATCTAGACCAGCTACTTAATCTATCCTCATTGATCGTTTGGGCATGATTTAACTGCCCCCATAAATAAGCTGCACTGATATCATTCATTAGGTAGCTACTTCCAAGATCAACCCAAGAGTACTTATCTACCATTCCTCGAAAAAATAAACTTCTATCAGTTCCTTTCTCTCTAATGATTTCAGCCCTAATAGTAAACCGTTCATCATTAACGATGAGTAAACCACCTTCACCAGCACTGGTATAATTTTTAGTTTCATGGAAACTAAAAGCCCCCAAATGTCCTATCGTGCCAAGTGGTTTTCCTTTGTATGTACTCATCATGCCTTGCGCTGCATCTTCAACGACAAAGAGACCATATCTATTTGCAATTTCCATAATAGCGTCCATTTCACAAGGAACGCCAGCATAATGTACAGGTACAATAGCCTTAGTTTTATTGGTAATAGCACTCTCAATTTTGGACTCATCAATATTCATTGTATCTTTTCTAACGTCCACAAATACGATTTTGGCACCTCTTAAAACAAAGGCATTTGCTGTCGAAACAAAAGTAAATGAGGGCATTATAATTTCATCACCTTCTTCTATATCAAGAAGAATAGCCGCCATTTCTAAAGCGTGTGTACAAGAAGTCGTCAAAAGAGCTTTATTACATTTTAATACTCGTTCGAACCAATTATGACATTTTTTAGTGAATTCACCATCACCTGAAATTTTTTTGCTTAGCATGGAAGCTAAGATAAATGATTCTTCCTTGCCTGTGATACATGGCTCATTAAACGAAATCATTACTTTATTCCTCACTTTCTAAATATTGTTCTTTTAGATTTAATAGATCTTTTGATCTATCTTTAATTTTTACTGCAGGATTACCAACATATATACTCCAATTTAGTGTAGGCTTAAGTACTAATGATTTTGCACCAACAGAAGTACCTACCGCAAGGTTGGCTCCTGGCATGATAATTGCGCCAGCACCAACAATAGAGTATTTACCAATAACGACCTCACGTTTTAGTTCAGATTTATATTTCTCAGGTACAGTGGAATTTGTCATTGTCATTCCGGAATAATCATCTGATTGCGTGAAAACTTGGACTCCATATGCAATCGTACTAAAATCTTCAAAAGTAATGCCTTTTTCCCCTCCAGCTACTAAACACATAGGTGTGATGTGAACATTCCGTCCAATATTAACTAATCCAGATATGATACAGAAATCATCAATCCTTGAATTATCACCGATGGATATATCGCCTATGTTATATATACTGGCCTTATCACTAATTTTGACGTTCTTACCGACTTTTTTAAAACCCATTAAAAGTAATTGCTCACGAGAATAATAAGCCACATCACACCTCATATAAACTGTTTAGTTGCTGCATATACTTAGACTTTGAAAAATGAGATTTTATTATCATGAAATTTTCTAAACTTTCTTCTGCACTTAACCTCGTAAGGTTTAAATGGTTCACATCAAAAATATTAAGCCCTAAAGACTTAAATAAGTCCCATGACGTGATGTCACTTCTAATGTATACCTTCTTCCCTAAGCCTAATAGATTAATTGTGTTCCCCATTCCTTGTTGTCTTTTGTGAGCAAATATAGCCACATCGATTTTTTTTAGGAAATCATTATATTCACAAATAGACATAAATGTTGTTATAGGTATAAATTTTTCACCAAATATAGCATAACCTTTGTCAATTACTTTATTCGTCCAACCTCTTGACCAAGGCTTTTCTCCATATGATAAAATACAGTACACTTTAATATTTTTTTCTTTATGTTTTCGTAGCTCGTTAAAAATGTCTAAATGATTGTTTGCACAATCAGCTGAATTACCAACTAATATACGAATCACACTATCAACATTTTGGTTGGTAGGAGCTTTATATTTAAAGACATTACTCTCATACATAAGAGCTTCATGATAAGTTCCTTTTGCATTATAAAGCTTTTTTACTAAAACATAATCTCCAGGCAAATATGTGACATAGCCTTTGAAATTACCTTTTACTACCTTTTCAATATAATACCAAATAGTTTTACGTTTTATTTCAGAAGGTATATCAATGTCCCCCCCGCCCCATAAATACCAATAAGTTTTTTTTGAAAAGTTTCTAAAAAAGTAAAGAAATATAATTATTTTTTTATCAAAAAGCCCATGCAAATGAATTTTTTTTGATCTAAAAAAGAATATAAAAAGCGTTAATAATGACGCTGGAAATTTATAAAAAAGGAATATTTTCCGTAGAATTGAATTCTGATTGTCAAATGGTTTAAGTATTTTTACATTACTAAAAGCACTCATATCAACCGCGGCTATTTTTGTTGAATTTAATATCAAAAAAACATGCTCGTTCTCATCAAAGTTTTCATTAACAAAATGTATTAATGGTTTAATAAATTTAACTTCGTTACCAATAATATGAAGATGTTTAATAGACAATTTATAGCCTCTTAGTGTACCACTATATGAACAAAACGTATAAAATCAAATACACTCTTTACGCTTCAAAAGTATATTCACAAGGACGACATTGGTTAACATTGCCGTTATACTCCCCAGTAAAATTGAATAAGATGAAGCCATTACCCCAAAATTTGGCACAAAATATGCGGAAAAAGAAACAACAATAAGTGCACTGAAGCTTGTAATATACAAGGTATATTTAGGTTTGTTAAAGTAAAGAAACAAAGTAGCTTCTACACTTCTAAAGTTGTAAATAAAAGCACTAATAAGTAAGACCCTCAATGCATCTTCACTTTTTAAAAAATCATCTGGCGCAAAAAATAAAATAACCCTCTCAGAAAAAACAAATATAACGATAAAAAGAGTAAATATTGTTAATTTGTAATAACGGGCTAAATTTATTGAAGTACCAATTACTTGCGTTTCTGGTAATTTATATAATGCAGGCTGTATAGCTTTACCTGCTGCCCCTGCAACAATCATTAATATAGAGGATAACTGTAGTGCAAAGTTAAAGTAAGCTACTTGATTTTCATCTACATGATTCTGCAAAAATAAAACATTGTATTTGTTTAAACAAAAATATAAAAGATAAGCTATCAAAATTGGCAACGAGAATTTCATAGTTGCTATGCTCACATTAACAATGCCTTTCAGCTGCAGTGTAAAAGGCAAAAAGTATATAGATACAAGCCACATCAATGTAGTACTAATCAATAAGGCAAAAATAACTGCATCTAATGCTTCGAAACCTAACTGCCTTAATATAAATATGAAAAAAACATAAAGAAACACCGCTGACAACTGAAATAAAATAAATAACTTTGGTTTTTCTGTAACCCTCAAATACCCAGAGTAAATTGCTACAACAAAACTGAATGATGATATTGCTACAATAATATACAAATACCTATCATTTTTTATCGAACTTAACCACTCACTTAATATATAACCCTTAATTAAATAAATAAATAAAACAAAAAACAAAACAATAAAACAATGAATAATCAGAAGTTGCCCTGTATATACATTACGTTCTTTTTCTGAGTTTTTTGTGAAATACATGCGAGAAAAGGTTGAAACTATCCCAAAATGAACTATAAATGTAACTAATCCAATTGCTGCGATAAAAACACTATAGACACTATATTCTGAAATACTCATCGCCCTAGTGTAATAAGGCAATAGAAATATACCACTAACGGCGACCACTAAAAAATCACCGATAGTGTAAATTACTGAGCTTTTTAAAATATTTTTAATCAAAATATACACTCAACTTCGATAAATAAATGTTAGCTTAAAAAGACAAAGTTATAATATTGCTACCCCTTTAATAATAAATACTCTGCATAATCAAAATCATCTTTCGTATCTATATCCACTGAACTGTATCTATCCATAAAATAGGGGAAAATATTGTTTTTATAATTTATCCCATTATTTAGAATGAGATTTTCAACTTTATAACAGAAAATAGCTCCATTTAGTCTGTAAAAATTAGGTAACTCTTGTGATCTCCGATTTGCATTAACGTCAAGAAAATCAGTCAATGAGCCATCAGAAGATAATGTGCCTGCCCATAAAGGGCTATGCTCACAAGGCGTAACGGACACAATGCCATCAGCCTGATTATTAAGCATAGTTTCGAGACTTTCATCAATATGCATAAAGCTACGCATTGGCGATGTTGGTTGAAGCATAACTACAACATCATATTGTACATCCAACTTTTGTAACACATGCAGTATGACTTCGCTACTACTTGAGTCATCAGCCGCTAATTCAGGAGGCCTAATGAATGGCACATCGGCTCCATAGCTTTCTGATATCTGTTTTATGTCATATGAATCAGTTGAGACAATCACTCTATCAATGTATTGACTCAATAACGCAGCTTCAATAGTCCAACTAATAAGAGGCTTGTCAACCAGCATCATAAGATTCTTATTAGGTAGCCTTTTACTCCCACCTCTAGCAGGGATAATTGCTAAAACTTTATTCTGGTTAAACAAAATTTAAATCCTTAACATCTTGCTGCGCTTTTTCAAAATCATCCATTTTACCTATATCTAACCAATAATCATGAAAAACAGCCGCATGTATTCCAAACGAAAAGTTATTTTCTAACAGAGTCGGCATATCTATTTTTTCTTGATGATTTAACTTGGATAATAACTTTGGGTCAACCACATATATTCCAGCATTCACTTGGAAATGATAAGTTGGCTTTTCGATAAATCCTACAATTTTCCCGTTATTAGATTCAACTACACCATAGGGAATTTTATATTCATACTCTCTTACACACATAGTGGCGATAGAATTACTTTCGTTATGAGCTTGCAACAGTTGTTCAAAATTTAATTTAGTAAGAACATCACCGTTAATCATAAGCAAAGGTTCGGTAATTTTACCTTTTGGAAGCAAGCTTAATGCCCCTCCGGTTCCCAAAGGAGTTTCCTCATGTACATATTCAATATCTACGCCCCACTTGTCACCAGAACCAAAATAGTTTTTAATAATCTCTGGCAGATAGTGAGTAGAGATATAGAATTTTTCGAAGCCGTAGTCTTTAAACTGTTCAATTAGACGTTCAAGCATCGGCTTACCTCCAATATTCAACATCGGCTTTGGGCATGTATCCGTTAGAGGTTTTAATCTAGTTCCAAACCCTCCAGCCATTATAAATACTGGATTAGATTTTCGATTGCTAACACTAAGAGACTGTAAAGTATGTAATCCAACTACAACATTATTATCTACTAATGGTACCGCTAATAGTGAATTTTTAAGTAAATATGCTTTTATTTCAGCGACATTAGTTTGAGAACAAACCCAATAAGGCGACGGGTTGTATGTCCCGTCAATATCTTCTTGTAACGTCTTACCTGCAATTAGCGATCTACGAATATCACCATCAGTAACCGTTCCAAGTAAGTGGCCACTTTCATCTGTTACAATTGCGAATCGCAATGCACCAGCATCAATTTTCAGCATAGTCGTACGAATTGAATCGTTCGGGCCTACAACAATTTCTTTCCAATTAAACACACTAATTCCTTTTTAGTGAGATAAAGCTATTTTCACTCACTGTTTCTAGCAGCGTAACACCTGCGCCAATTATACTGTGGCAACCAACTTCAAGACCTTGTATTATCGTAGCGCTAGAACCAATAAAACAATGTGCACCAATAATACTATTACCACATATTGTAGTATTAGGAGCTAAATGCGTATGCTCTTTGATAACACTATCATGTTCAACAATTGCTGCGGTATTAATAATTGTATTTCTTCCGATCGAAGCACCTCCATTTACAATTGCACCTGTCAGTATCTGAGCATCACCTGCAATAGATGCATACTTTGAGATAACAGCACTATCAGCAATTACCGACGTAAATTTAAAGCCGCTATTAACGAATTTTGTATAAACCTTTGAGCGTAGGTTATTTTTTGGCATATGCCCTAAGCCATTAACGATTAAAACTTTACTAGCATCATAAAGATTTATATCTTCATCGCTCTTGTGGTGGGTTATTCCTTTAAATAAAGCCATATTAGAAGCATTTTGAGGACTAATATAAGCTATCACGTTTTTTCCTTGCGACAACAAAATATCAAGCAACACACTTGCATGCCCTCCCCCACCAATGAGAATTAGGTTGTGATATTTACTCACTAATCAATTCCCCGGCTTTATAAGCCTTTGTAGCCTGTTTGTTAAGATAGCTCCAGTACTGACTAGGACTTATTCCCGTACCTGGGCGCTTAATCGCAATATTTTCATGCGAGAATACTTCACCGATTTTTATATTTGCATTCGCTACGAGACTTTTACGAACAACCGATTTATTTTTGACTTCGGATAATGTCGGGCACTTCACACCACTGCCTAATGCAATTTCAATTCTGCGTATTGCGGACACCATTTCTTTAAGTTCAAAAGGATCAAGGGATGCTTTATGATCAGGTCCATCCATGCTTTTGTCTAAAGTGAAATGTTTCTCTATTACTGTGGCACCACGTGCAACAGCAGCAATAGGAATAGCAATTCCTTCACTATGGTCAGAATATCCTGCAGTCAGCTCAAATGCCCGCCTAAGTGTATCCATCGCTTTCAAATTTATCTCACTCATTGGCGCTGGATACTCTGTTGTACAGTGTAAAATAGTCACTTTTTCTTTTAAGGCTTTTTGACCTATATCGCTTGCATAGGCCTGCTCAAAAGCTAGTGTACTAGGACTCATATTTTTATCTTCGGTATAGCCAAATGCAATGATACCTAAAACAGCTTCGATTTCAGCTAATGTAGCCATACCAGTAGATACAATCAAATCACAGCCTGTGCGAGCATGCTCTAAAACAAGTGGCGCATTGGTTATTTCACCTGATGGGATTTTTAAACGCGTTAACCCTAAGTCATTAACTAAAAAATTTAGGCTTTCAGAATCAAATGCAGTTGAGAGGAACTCAATACCTAAGGATTCACAATGTTTAATTAACTGATGATGAGCATCATAAGAAAGCTCCAATCGACTCAACATCGCTAATTGTGATTCTTGTTTTTTAGTATTAGTAATTTGATACTCTGCTTGAGCAGCATCTTCCGTTACTAGATTTTTCGCTTTAAAGGTTTGGAATTTAACGATGTCTGCACCAGCATGGTATGCCGCATCTACAAGTTGAAAAGCAAGGTTCTCGTCACCGTTATGATTAACGCCTGCTTCAGCAATAACTAATGTCATAGAATTTCCTTTATTAACATAAATGCTTCCGCTGCTTCAGCATTACATTGAGAACCGCGAACATAAGCAAGGGATTCTAAGGCTTTGCGTGAACGAGGAAATGGGAACTGACTCACTTCTGATTCGAATATTTCTAAAATATCTAATTTTTTTGTTAGAAAACCATCAATATCAACATACACATTAGGTCTAAAGCCACCATCTTCTGGTTTCATTCCAAAATCTGTTTCTGACATTGTTTCATAAACCAAAATTCTCTTGATAAAAGGATAGCGGAAAGACTTAGTTGCAGACATAACAGCATCAAACACAATTTCATGATCACTATGTGCATCGTTACGATAGACAGTTAAAACTTGCTCCGGTTGAATTTCAGAAATAACTTTTGAGACTGGAGTGATAACATCTCCCATAGGTAACGTTTCCAAACGAGCGGGAGGAAGCATCAACTGGTGTACCCCAGTGAATCCATATATCTCTGTTACTTTTTTGATTTCAGAGTCTCGTTTTTCAATCTGGGCTTGTGTAAAGCCAGATTGAATACTCATTCCTGTAACAAGGAGCCAGTGAACTTTGTAACCTTGCTTAACTAACTTAAGAATTGTACCACCACATCCGAGAGTCTCATCATCAGCATGAGGAGCAACTACTAGTACAGTCTTCATAGATAATCCCCTACAACTATATTGTGATTTTCTACCACATAAAGCCAAATAGCCTCATTTCCCGCAGTTTTGACCAACAAGCCGTCATCGCTTTTGGATAAAACCTTGCCGGGTTCGATATTTAAAGGGTAACTATCAGAAGATATAAAACTACTTTGAACTAAAATGGTTTTTCCGTTAAAGATAAACTCTGCACTAGGGTACGGTGGCGCGAGAGCCCTAACTAAATTGTGAATCGAAAAAGCTGCCATTCGAAAATCAATAGTGCCATCTTTACGACTTCTTTTTCGCCAGTATGTAGCCTTACTATGATCTTGCTCTTTAAAGACAGCTGTGCCGCTTACTAAAGCTGAGGCTAAGTGTGCTAACTGTACTTGAGATACTTGCAAGATTTTTTCATATAGACTTGTCGCATTATCACTGTCTTCGATTGTAATTGGAGCCTGACTGACAATAGGACCTGAATCTGCACCTTCATCCATAAGAAAAAATGTTGATGCTGTTTCCCCCAAACCTAAGGTCAATGCCCAAATTATGGGGTGCCGACCTCTATTACTCGGTAGTTTAGCAGGGTGAAAACCAATAACTCCTTGACGGGGTAGAGCTAACATCTTTTCATTGAGCAAATAACTCCAACCAATACAAAATATAACGTCAAGTTCGAAAGTTTCTAAAAAGTAGACAGAAGCTTCACGAGCCTTAGGATTCTCAAAGTGAAAAGGTATCCCATTATCATTACAAAGATCGGTTAAATCACAAAAATCAGCATTAACAGCGGATTGTTCTCTTGTAACAACAGCAGCTACCGTTAGCCCTTCTACACCTAACAACGTTTGGAGTGCAGCTCGACTCGAATCGACACACCCAATAAAACCTACTCGCATAATGCCTCTACTTAATATCAAAAAATGATTTAAAGACTAAACCATCTAAGTTTGCAGTAAGAATAGTGTTAAGAATTTTTCTGGAACTATCACCTTCCCCGTAAGGGTTTTTAGAACGAAGGCATTTTTCTCTAAATGATACACTCAGAGCTTCAGCAATAGCACCTTGAATAGAATCCTTGTCCCCATCACAGTTAATTACTGTATCACCAGTTAATCGCCCTTTTTGACGATTACCTATATTAATGGTAGGCACCTTAAATGTTGGTACTTCAATTAAGCCACTCGATGAATTACCAATAACCAAATCACAATGTTTAAGTGCACTCAGGTATCTCAATTGTCCAAGCGATTGGATTAATAAAACTCGCCCTTGTAATTCTCTCTCAAACTCCTCCAAAAGGGGGATCAATGCACGACCATGTGTATCTGCATTCGGGTATGTAATTAAAAATTTATAATCTGGGTACTCACGCAAGGCTATAAGTAATTGCTTTAAATCCTCAACTGCCCCATCACTACTAAGTGTCACAGGGTGATAAGTCACTACCATATATGGATTATTTATAACATCAAAATCAATGGATATAGATAGTTCTTCACGTGATAATAAGTTTAGAGTTTTGATACTATCAATTCCAGGCGCTCCAAAATTAAAAACATTAGATGGCTGCTCACCTAGCTGTATAACTCGATGTCTATACTCTTCCGTTGCTGTAAAATGCAAATGAGACATTTTTGTAATTGAATGGCGTACGGCCTCATCAATTAGACCTTCGGTCGTTTCTCCTCCATGAATATGCGCAATTGGAATTTGAGCAACCATTGCTGCCTGACAAATTGCCATAGACTCAAAACGGTCACCTAATACAACCAATAAATCAGGTTTTGTTCTTTCAAATGAATCTGCTGCACTAATTAAAGCTAAACCCATTGACTTTGTGATACCAACAGCTGTATCTGATGATAATAAAAACTCCAACCTTTCCGCTATAGGAAAGCCATCATTCTCTATCTGCTGTACTGTTTTACCAAATTCAGGAGATAAATGCATACCACCAACATAAAGCTGAAGCTCAGCTTCTTTTGATTCAGCTAAACCTTTAATAACCCAATATAACAGTCCATATTCAGCTCTAGTTCCGGTAAAAACAGCTATCTTTTTCATCTATTTTATATCTCTTGGGGTACTAGGTAAATTGATCAAACGTGCTTCAATATGCTCTGACTGAGTTAATTCACCACGAGGCGCATCACAAAACATTGGTAATCTATGCATTAACTGCCAAATTGGACGAGTCATGACACCTGCATCATTGGTTTTTTTCAACAATTCATCACGAACTTGTGCTGATGGGCAAATTATCGCATTTAGCCAGTAGTTTGATTGTGCATATTCAGGCTCCAATACAAATTGATAATCACTTTTTGCAAAAAACTCACTGTAGTGATTAGCTAATGCCCGTTTTTGTACTAAATAGTCCTCTAATACTTCCATCTGAGCACAACCTAACGCCGCGTTTAGATTTGGCATACGGTAGTTAAAACCTGCTTCATCATGATAAAATTCATAAGGATGCGGTACTTTTGCCGTAGTAGTCACATGTTTTGTTCGAGCACCAGATGTAAGTGATTTACATAAAACCATTCCACCGCCACCGGTGGTAATTACTTTATTACCGTTAAAACTAACAGCGCCAAAATCACCTAAAGTACCAGTGTGTTTTCCTTTATAGAAAGAACCCAAACTTTCTGCGGCGTCCTCAACAAGTACAATGTTCCATTTAAGACATACAGCAATAAGTTCATCCAATTCAACAGGGTGACCAAAAGTATGCATTGGTACTACAGCGCGGATAGGACGCTTAGTTGTCTTATGAATACAACCAGAATCAGTCAATTGTGCGTGTTGTTCTAAAAACTCATCCATTGCTTTTGGACAAAGCCCTAAGCTAACAGGCGAAACATCAACAAAAATAGGCACTGCTCCCATATGGTGTAAAGCATTGCATGTTGCAACAAAGGTTAGAGCTTGAGTTATTACAAAGTCACCGGGCTTAACGCCTGCCATATAAAGTGCAGCATGAAGTGCAGCGGTACCATTTACAGTCGCAACCGCTTTTGCTGTTCCTGTGTAGGATTCTATTTTTTGCTCAAACTGGTCAACAAACTTTCCTACACTTGAAACAAAAGTACTTTGAATAGTTTCAAGAACATACTTTTGCTCGTTGCCATTAAATATTGGCGCATGTAGTGGAATAAATTCATTGGTTTGGTATATATCACGAACAAACTTAACTAACGAAGATTGGCTCATTATAAACTCACAACTTTATATGTTCTTGTGTTCAATTCAAAATATCTATTACTACGATAGGAAGTTTTACATTTTGCTATCGAGATATTTACCAGTTTCTTTGTGACCAAAGTCTGGGATCATACTAAAGAACAGCTTAACGATATCCTCTTTGCTCCATTCACAATCAGTTTTCATTTGAGTAATTTTCTGTTCGAATAACTCTAATAACTCTTGCTGATAAAGTGGATCGTTTTTAATAATACCTAAATTTGTAAAATGCTCCATATCAAGTTTTTCTTTATCCGTAAAGAACTCTTCAAAGTCCTTTTCTCCAGTCGTATCACTTGATGTAAATAAGCATGGCCACTTCCCTTGTGCAGGTAGCGTTTTAACAAGCTCTCTAGCTTCATCTTCAGAAGCGCATAAATGTGGTTCAAATCCTAGTTGCTCTAGATACTTAACAGCAATATCTGCAAACGTGATCAGGTGTAGTGCTTCACTTAATTTAGGGAAGAAAATGTCACGATTTTCACCAAAGATACAGGACATTAAACATAATTCACCAGACTCTTGTGGAGTTACAAAATAACGCTTAATGTCATTAGGTGCGACAATTGGCTGTCCCTTCTGAATACGTTGATTAAAGCCATGCAAAAGTGAACCGTCAGAAAAAGCAACATTGGCAAAGCGAGCCGTTGAAATAGCAATCTGTTCACTTTTACGCATTAGGAACATCTCCATAATGCGCTTAGAAGCTCCCATCATGTTAACTGGGTTTGCAGCTTTATCTGTCGACACACAGAAGTACTTCTTAACACCAGAGTCGATAGACTGCTGAATCGTTTTATCTGTGTTGAACACATTGACATCTATCATTCGCATCAACGTAAATGGGTCTTTTTCACTACGTACATGCTTAAGTGCTGATAAGTTCAACACGTAATCATATTCACCATCAGCCTTAATAAATGCATCATATTCAATAGAGCCGATATCTAAAGCAAAGGTCTGAAAATCACCATTGATGTAACCAAATGAACTGCGGATATCTCGAACCAACTCAACCATGTTGTTTTCACTAATATCAACAACATGTAGTTTCTGAGGATTACGCTTAAAAATTTCTTTCGTTACGGCTTGACCAATCGAGCCTGCACCACCTAAAACGAGGAACTTAGAACCTGATACAATGCGCTGTAACTCTTGGTCATGTTGATTAATATCGGATACAAATAGTTCTTTATCACGACCAATTAACGGCAATATATTGTTCATATACTTCGATTCCTAATTCACTTTAATTGAGTAATTACAACTTCTAATCTCAGCCTCTAAAATCAAGCTGGGACACTTTTAATCCATTTTGAGACAGTCGCTTTTATTTATAAGTAAACGCTATCCCTTGTAAGCCTTGGGTTTCGTTGTTTTTCTGCTCTTTAGCTTAAAACAGTCCCAATAGGCTTTTAAACTATCTCGACTAACCTTTGGGTTAATCTTCTTTTTTAATGAAATGCCTTATTAATACAATCATTACAGCTAACATGCCGCCTAGCATAGTGCCAAGTACACATATTAGCGCCCTTTTAGGGCCTGCTTTTTCTTCTGGAGCTAATGCAGGATCGATTGTTTTAAATACGTATTCGTCACGTACTTCAGCAAACATAATCGTTTTAGCTTGTTCTTCAATAAGTTTGTAAAGAATTGAACGAATATCTGCTACGTTTGTAAGTGCAATTTGTTTATTCAAAAATTCACTACTTTTAATCGCCTCAGCGACATCGCGATCTTTCATAACTTTATTAATGTCTTGAATTAACCAATCAACCCATTGTTTCGCAACAGATGGAGATAGATGTTCAACAGAAATAGTCACCATTCCCGTATCTTTGGCAGAGTTAACTGAAATAACTTTACTGAATTCTTTATAAGCTTCTTGCATCGAAGGTTCAGGCTTAAATGGCGCTTTAACCTCACGTACCCATGCTTTACTTTGGGCATTATAAACTGCAGCATCGTAAGCTAGTGTATCAGTTGACCTATCCCATTTATCAGCAGCCATTAAGTCCGGCAAGATATTGTGAGATTGAATAAAATCACTTGCGAATTGACGTGACTTTATTACCTCTATTGCCATCTGAGTTTTATCAACGCCACCACCTGCTCCTAAGTTAATACCCGCCATGCTTGCTAAACCACCAAACTGACCTGCTAAAGCACTTAGTCCGCCGCCTTGCTCCTCGCTTGCTGGTGCTAGTAATGCTTGAGATTTATAGGTATTTGGCTGTGAAAGAGCAAAAATAACAGAGCCGATAGCAAAAAAAGCTGTAACAGCAACGATTAACCATTTTCCTTGCCAGATGACAGAGAATAGTTCGCGAAGATCGATTTCATCGTCTTGCGAAGATGGCGCAAACTGATGATCTTGTGTGTATTTATTTATTTCGTTGGACATTTAAAACTTATCTCATTGTTTAAGTTTTCGAATACGGTTGACGGAACGCTCGCAAGCTCTCTTACAGAACGCTTCGCTTACAGAAAAAGATTTAAGCTAAGATGTTAGATTGCGGGCTTTTATGCTTTTAATTAAACCAGCAAGCATTGCCGATACTCTCTCAGATTTTGTCAGTAGCTCATCCACAAACCCAGCTTCTAGGTAACCTATATCTTTACCTATCATGGCCTGTGTCATAACTTCCGCTAGCGATGCTTTAGCAATATATAAAAACTGTACTTGCTCTTTTGCCCCCTGACGTTCAATTCCCTCAGCTATGTTTGAAGGTACAGAAAGACCTGAGCGAGTAATTTGGTCTTTGAATCCCCAATCTCGCAGTTCTTTAGTCTCTATGTAGATTGAACATGAGAGTTGATAGCTTAACTGCCACAATTCGAGCTTTTGAAACTTCATAACCATCCTTGGTTGAGGAAAGCAAACGCTACGCCTACAAAAATGGAACATTCGCAAGCTCACTCACTGTAAACGGAATGCCCTTCGGCCTAAAGAACGCTTTGCTTACGGAAAAATAATCAAAGCGTTCCATAGCCACTTGTGGCGGTCGTCTTAGCTTTATAAGTTAGCAACTGTGGCGAATGCGACTGCTGTGTTGTAGATGATGCTTGTTACTTGCGTCCAAAGCGTTAGGTTGTCTTTGTACTCAGTATCAAGTGGAACAATGATGGTGTCACCTGGTTGCAAGCTGGTTTCACTGCTAAACCAAACCGAGCGACTTGGGATCATTACGGAACCGTCAGCTTTGATAACATAAGTTCTATCATCATCGGCTCGTTCTCTAGCACCACCAGACATCGCTAGGTATTGCTCAACTGTTTGGCCTTCTTTAAACCTATGAGTCGCTGCGTGCTGAACTTCACCCATTACTGCGATCGTTTGCTTAGTAGATGGGATATATAGGACATCTTGATCTTCTAACTGCAGATCTGCTTGCTTAATTCCAACAGAGATAGCTGATAAATCTACAACTAAACGGCCAACTGCTTTAATTGTTTCTAGATCGGTGAGCATCATTTGGGCGTCAGAGTAATTAACTACATTACCGTCTTTAGATACACCACGAGTAGCAATATCACGGCGCAATTGATCAGCAAGTTTTTTAATCTCTAACTGCTCTTGCTGACGCACTGATTCACGTACAAATACCGATGACGGTAAATAGGCATACTCAGTAAATCCGCCGGCACGTTGCAATACATCAGCTAATGTTTCGCCACGACGAATGTTGTAGGTACCCGGGAACTTTACCTCACCGCGAATTTCAACCGACTTATTTTCTTGCCAGTCTGGTGTAGTCATCACGGTTAAAATATCGCGGCCTTTAATGACGATGTTTTGCGTCTCGTCACCATTTAATGCAGCTTCTAGCCCAATATTGGTATGCTTTATCGCTGAACCATCAACTGTGGTATAAGTACTTGTTAGCTCAGCACGGGTTGTATACGCGCCTTCTTCCAGCCCACCTGCAGCTACCACTAAATCTTTAATGCGAGCGTTAACCGTTAACGGATAAATACCTGGATTATTTACGCGACCATTAATCGCAACTGCTTGAACACCAGCGCCGGCTCTACCTTGGCTATTGAGCTTCATAATAATAGGGTAAAGCAATTCACCTCGATTCATCACACCGCTTAACTCAATTAGTGCGCGATCTTCAAAAAGGTTAATCAACATTTTGTTGACTTCCCCCTTAACAGCCTTAGCAACAGGGTCAGTCTCTTGAACCTTACTATTAATTGCTACACCACCTAACTCAGAGCGCTCAGCAAATTTTTGCTGACTTAACTGTGAAAAGCCTGCTTCGAATAAATCATTACCTATTAGCGAATTACCAGCTAAAGATTGTACTTTCTCTACACGTTTTTTAACTAACTTGTTCAGCTCGTAGCGGTTTTGCGTCAAGTCACTAAAATTAAAGAAAATGACTTTATCGCGCGCTTGAAGCGCTAAGTTTTGTGAAGCTTCTTTGGTGTTAATCGCTTTTACTGGCGAGAACTGATAAACCTGAATATCACCTTGTTTGTTTATTTCGCGTACAACAATCGCATATTCAAGATCAACCGATACATTTAAATCGCCCCAAATAGACGGCACCAAATCACTAATCTTTTGTCCTTGGTACCATTGATATTTACCTGGACGAACCGCTGCACCAACCACTGTGATAGCATCTTCGTATTGGGTTGTTGCACTCTTAACTTGAATAAAATCACCAGCAAGCGCTTTAGTCGCTTTTCCTGCTTTAGTTGTTAAATCAACATTCAAAATAGACTTCAGGCTATTATCGTTAAAACGCTCAACACTACTTTGTCTTGGGTAAGCACCAGGCTTAATACCTGCTGCCATTTCAATAACCTGAGCCATAGTTTCATTTTGCTTTAGCTCATAAATAGCAGGACGACGTACTTCACCGGTAACGCTAACTAAACCGCCTACTGAAGGAATAAAAACCACATCACCTGAACGAAGGTTAATATCGCCTGACGCGTCACCACGTAATAGCAAATCATACAGGTCCATGCTACCTACAAGCTTGCCTTTACGCTTTACTTGGATATTACGCAGAGAACCAATTTCATTTACACCACCTGCAACAAACAAAGCTTGTGTAATCGTTGAAAGGCTAGAAACTGTGTAAGAGCCTGGTTTGTACGCATCACCTGCGACAAAAATACGAATTGAGCGCAACTCACCCATAGTGATATTAGATTCAATACCGATCATCTGTTGGGTAATGCGGCTTGAAAGCGTATGGCGCACTTCACTAAAGGTTAAACCCGCTACAGAAATTGGACCAAGTTCAGGGAATTGAATTACGCCCTCGCGATTAATAACAAGGTCGTATTCTTTGTTATCTTTACCGTAAAGCTGCACCTTAATATTATCGCCTGGACCAACTAAGTATTCGCTCGGTACCGGCACATCAGAAACAGGTGCAAAAGTTGTCGGTTCGCCTTGAAACAGCTCATAACCAAAACGTTTCAATTCGTTTTTATTGTTATTTTGCTCAAAATCCAATTCATTTTTGGCATCCGCTGACTGGTCGATAACTTGTAAGTCTTGAACTTGTGTACCTGTTGTACGCTGTTGCACAACCTCTGGGTTCTCAATCGGTGCTTGTGCTGATGTTCCACCCAGCATAGAAGGATCGATGCCATATTGCTTAGCTAAGCGTTGTTGCTCCGATGCTGGAAGATTTTTAAATTGCTCAATCATTTGTGGGGAAGGCGCGATTGCGTGTGCCTGCCCTGACAATAAGATCAGCGCCGACATACCAGCTATGATGAGTTTTTTAGTCTTGTTTAGCACCGGTGTTCTCCGAAAAAGGACTTAGAATAAAAAGGTAATATTGTTTATTTAATACGTAGCTCTTAAATAATGCTTTAAAAATTGTTTTAGCACGAGATTAGGCTGCGAACGGACAAAATAAGAGTATTATTGTTTATAACATTTTGTTAGTGAGACAAGAAGTTAGCTAACTGCAGAAAATCGCAGCAGTTGATCCAACATTAAACGCACAAAGTACACGCCTCAAAAATGGCGTAAACCATTCGAATATCTAATATTTAAACCTAATTTACAATCAGGATACTTGCTTTTAGACACGCTACCGCCCATGGATTACGGCTTCCAACATGCCCGTCTGCGGCGCAGACACTCCCAAAAGAGGATTAATTTTTCCATCGGATTAAGCTCATAAACTAAATGACTTAATGCCAAATTTACTTTCCACGCTAAAAACACCCAAAGCTTTCACAAATGGTTAAGTTGTCAATATACGAATCGACTGAGATTTAAAAAGCTCTCATTTAACTTTGGTTGGATAGCTTTTGCTGGGTGATTTTCACACAAAGCAATAACATCGCTAAATACTACCGCGGCGTATTATACATAAGAAGCAGTGCCTAAGCAGCAGTTACTCAGCTTTAACCACAATGACTGCTGAAAGTTTCTGCACTTACTAAAACTTTTCAAACCACACTGCTAGCCCAGATTAAAAATAACGCCAGTAAAAAATGATCATAAAAAAGGTGATTAATAACGAAACCCTATATAACGCCTGAGGTTGCTCTCACTAACAATCCACTGTATATAAGGTAAATTAGCGCATATAAATGCAATCATTCTTTAATTATTAATGAATATTTTTTATATAAAATATTCCAAAAACTGACTGACTATGGCAAATATCCTACACGGCTATCAAGTAATTTCTTACTCTACAACCTATAGTTTTATCTTGGGTCCTAAAAAGATGTAAAAGCCGCAAAGTCGTAACGATTTAGCTACAACCCACAAGGATGGGTCACACTAAATCAGCTTTAAAGCGCTACGTTCAACTACGACCTTCTGTTGTTTCCCCATTAATTCAAACAAAACAAAGCAGCGCTTTTCGCCATTCTGTTCACCAAATATTCCCTCTAGTTCTACAAATGGCCCTTCAGTAAAACGCACTTTATCTCCGGTGCTAAATTGTGGTTCTACGATTTTTTCTGAATTTTCAGAAGACTCTAGCGACAGCATTTTATGTTCACGCATTTTGATTGCATGAATAACGCTATCGTCAATTGCAGTCATGACCTCTTTACAGCCGACAATTCTCACTACGCCCCGAGTATTATGGATTTTTGACACGCTCGTGATCAAGGGATCAAAATAAGCAAAAAGATAACTAGGAAATAGGGATACCCGTTTAACAACACTTTGCCCTTTAACCTTCTTTTCTTCAGGATAGGTGGGTAAATAGGTTTCAATTTGCTGAAGTGCTAGATTTTGCTGTGCTCGAGCTTCTCCTCGAGATTTACAATAAATCAAATACCATGCCTTCATACCAATACTTCTTCCTTCAGTTAATATAGGTTCGTGATGTCCTATCCACAGCAGGCATACTAGCAAACTCGGCCCATTTTTTAAAACCAGAACCGCGTCAAAATGCTGGCGCTAACGCATTTCCAGTGAGTATGGGTATGTATACCCAGCAACTGTTCACTAAGCCACCAATTACACGTTCAAAATTGACTTTCTCGCCCCATAAAGGGTATATAAGGTAGGCTTTATCGCATTTGGCGCTATTTTTTGCGGCAGATCAGAAAAAACAAAATACAAGCCAACAATAAAACAGTTAAACACGCTACAAATCATCATGGAAATTTACATTCCTAGTCGATTGCATCGTGTTTAATCGAAATAATTTAAGAAAATAAATTTCTGTAACGAAAATTTCAGTTGCAGGCAATCACAAGTGAAGGTGGAAAAACATGAACGTAGCAAAACCTCCGGGGACAATGCTCGGCCATCCGAAAGGACTGTTCCTGTTGTTTACAACAGAATTATGGGAACGCTTTAGTTATTATGCGATGCGGGCTATCTTGGTTCTTTATCTAGTAGACCAAGTTAACCATCAAGGCGGCGGTGGTTTAGGTTGGACTCAAGCTGACGCACTTTCGCTTTACGGTACATTTACAGCTCTAGTTTATTTAACTCCACTATTTGGTGGCTGGTTAGCAGACAACGTTTTAGGTCAACGCAAATCAATTTACATCGGTGGTGCATTAATGGCAGCAGGACAATTCCTGTTAGCTGCGCCGCACGAGTGGGTACCGGGTTCTGCGACCATGGTATTTTATATCGGTCTAGGCACACTTATTATTGGTAACGGTCTATTTAAGCCAAATATCTCTACTATGGTTGGTGACCTTTATGAAGAAGGTGATCACCGTCGTGATGGCGCGTTCACTATTTTCTACATGGGTATCAACCTAGGTGCTGCACTTTCTGGTTTCGTTGTTGCTTGGGCTTATACAAGCTTTGGTCACAACGCAATTGTTGATGGTAAAGAAGTCTTTATCAACAACTGGCAAGCAGGTTTCTTCTGTGCTGGTGTTGGTATGGTTATCTCGCTAATCATTCAATTCATGTTCGCTCAAAAGCTACTTGGTGACATCGGTACTGTTCCTGCTGCAAAGCTTGAAAAACAAAAAGCGGCTGAGTCTGGCCAAGTACGTAAAGAGCCACTAACTAAAGTTGAACGTGACCGTATTAAAGTGATTATGATCATGGGTCTATTCACTATTATCTTCTGGGCTGGTTTTGAGCAAGCTGGCGGTCTAATGAACTTGTTCACCAACGACTTTACTGATCGTATGATTGGTGGCTGGGAAGTTCCAACGACTTACTTCCAATCACTAAACGCTATCTTTATTGTTATCTTTGCGCCTGTAATTGCGTCTATCTGGATCCGTTTAGGTAAGAACGAGCCTAACTCTCCGGTTAAGTTTGCATTAGGTCTTTTCCTCCTTGCTGTTGGCTTCCTATTTATGATTGGTGCCGTGCTGCAAATGGACGGTGACGCTAGTGCTAAATCAAGCATGTGGTGGTTAGTCGGTGCATACTTCTTCCATACAATGGGTGAACTATGTTTATCACCTATCGGTCTATCTATGGTAACTAAGCTTGCTCCACTGCGTATCGCCTCTCTAATGATGGGTGCATGGTTCCTATTTATTGCTGCAGCAAACAAGATTGGCGGTGTTGTTGGTTCGTTTATCGGCCATGGCGGTGCGAAAGAAGAACAACTTGCAAACGCAATGTCTATCTTCGCAGGTATCGCAATCACTGCAGCCATTTCAGGTGTTATCCTATACTTCATGGCCGACAAGCTAGTTGACTGGATGCATGGTGCTGAAGACAGCACTCGACATACGGAAGAACAAGCTCTAGAAGAAGAAATTGCGGTAACTGCTGAGCATGAAGCAATTAGACGTTAATAACTTATCTAAAGTAGCTTATCTAAAATAATGAGGTCTCTCACGACTAAGTTACATTAGAGTCAAATTAGATCTAAAAAGCCTCGTATATACGAGGCTTTTTTATTATTCGATTTGTTCAGTGAAGTAAGTCATCTTTAACTTATAAACTCAACATTGCGCACAAAGTTAGCAGCGGTCTATCCCCTTGACAGATACACGAACCCTATTATTTCCAAAGTACGGACCACTAGAATTGACACAATTAAAATAACCCTACCTTAAAGATAATTGGATAAAGCCACCAGGAGTGACATTGGGTTTGTGCACTAAACCATAAAATTCATCATCAATTAGCTGTTGTTTGTGCTCATAAACCTGAGTTGATATACAAAGTTTATCGCCATATACCAAGGTTCTAAAATGAATACTTGGTTTGCTCCACTGTGCCATACCAATTTGCAATGCTTCTTGTAGCGCGATAGGAGATAGTCCTTCGGCATTTTTTAAATAACATCTAAATTCACTTCCTGCTTGAGCAATAGCCGCCCTAAAATGTTTTAGTTCAACCACAACGTAAGTTAGGTCAACCAGTAAACCTAATCCAGAATTAGTCATTCTGTCATTTAGATAAACCAACATATTAAACGGCTCTGTAATTACATTCGACACACCATTTCTATATAGCTTTAGCTTGTGATTGACGAAGCTTTTCAGTAACACAGATGCAAATGCGGCACGATTATCATGAGGAGCAAAATGCGCCATATACATCATCACATGCTCATCATCCAACATTGCAGTATCAATAAAGTGGGCACTTACTTCATCAGTATTAAACAAGCTGTAATCAATAATAACACTTGGATATTCAATACTGCTTGGCGGGAATAGTTGTTGCTGAACGCTCTTTGCAGCTTCACTGCATTGCTCAAGTAACGCGAGATTATCATTTAGCTCTAAATAAGATAACGACTCTTGCTCATCAATATTGAGTGAGTCTTCTAGTGAATGGTTTAAGCACTCGTGAATAGCATTTTCAATAAAATATAGGTCAGTTACCGGTTTAACAAGGTAGTCGCTAGCACCTTGTCTGAGCGCCTCAACAACATCAGTCATCGCTTGATTACCTGAGATAATAATTGTTGGGATCCCAGGTTTGAACTGATTCATTGCTTTGAGCATATCCAAACCACCAAGTTTAGGCATACTTAAATCTGCGATAACGATATCAAAGCTTTGTTTTTTAAACAGCTCGAGGCCAAACTCGCCGTTATCAGCCTCAATAACCCTCGCGCCTCTACTATCTAGATAAGACGTGACAAGCTTGCGGAAAACGGGGTCGTCTTCCACAAAAAGTACAGTTAAGTTTGTTAGCGCCATAATTGCCCTTTAATGACAATAGCGAAAACACACATCCTTGTTTTAGTTCACGCTGCAGCGAAGCCGTTGTTGTTATTAATCCGCTGGTTAAATGCTATTCCAATTCTTGCATATACTCATCGAGTAACTCGTCATCATCGTCACTTTGTGGAATGTCACCATCATAAACTTTGTAATCCATATGCTGAAAATAAGCATCCTTTACAAAAGTGTATGGATCCAAGGCATTGTCAACTAATCGCTCCTGATCAATTGCCGACGCCCTATTATGCAAGTTTTTCAGACCCCATTTTAATGCTGACTGCCAAAATGTCAGCTCAGATAGAGGGAAGTATAGATCATCAATCCAATCTGTAGCGAGTTCTCGCGTAACATAGGGACCGATAAACGGTGCCATAAAGTAAGGTCCATTTGGTACACCGTAATAACCCAAAACCTCGTTAAACGCGTCTTGCTTACGGCTCATACCCATCATTTCAGCGACATCTATGACGCCAAGCAAGCCGAGTGTGCTATTTACGGTAAAACGTCCGCCTGCGTTCGCAGCCCAGCCCCACTTCCCTTGTAACGTATTATTTACAAGAGTTGATGGTTCTTCTAGATTTAACACAAAATTATTGATCCCTGTTTTCACAGGGCTTGGAACGTAATCGTTGTAACCGTGGGCTACTGGTCGGTAAAAATAACGGTCAAGAAAAAGGTAGTTGAAATCCCACATAGTGCGGTTGAAGCCCTCGATAGGATCTCGGGGGTCATTATAAGTAACTGTTACTTGTGGCTCACGCTTTTCGGCCACAGCAGAAGTTGTACTATCAGAAGAACTCTTCTGCTCTGTATCCGCCGCAGCGGGCATTCCATAAATCGCCAGAGAAAGCACAATCCATTTAAACTTCATAATTGTCTCTTTGAAATGTTTCCGGTTACCCAAAATCTATACGTAGAACCAGAACGGGATATAAAACTGTTATAAATACAAATTTAGGCTTTGCCAACAAAGTGCCCCATCGGCAACCTGTTGTCAGGCTCACACTTAAGCCGCAATATCAATCAAGACTTGCGGCCTTTACCGACAAAAAACAGCTTTCGCTAAAGTCTTTCATGCCCCTGCCGATATAATCGACAGTGTTATTCAATAAAGCTGCATCACTTTAAAGACTAAAGTCTTTAAATTTACGGTAAAGATGGCTAAGGATACTGAGTAACTCAGTAAGATCAAATAGAAATTTGTGAACAAACATATCTAAATTTTCGTCTGATCTTTTGCCACGCTAACCAATTTTGCTGCAACCGATTAACTATTCACCAATGACTTATGAGCTGTTTTTCAATACGGGCTGAATATGCAAAATGTTCAAACTTTTACAGTTATTTCTTCTGCTAGTTCACAACTAGCCGATACTGCTGTTAAATTCAGCCAATTATTGCTACCTGTGTCGTTGCAAGGTAACGAACAAGGTGCAAAGCTCTGCTTCTCGCAGCAGCAGTACCTACTTAACCCTTTACCTCTTAGCACGCTACATCAATTACAAAGTGCGCAACGGTTAATATTAAATATAGTGCAAACTCAAGCGGCAACAAGAATAGCTAGCCTGATTGGGCTTGGGCAAACCTATCAACTCCCCTTACCTACAGCACTGTTACATATGCAGGGCTCAAGCCTAGCTCAAATCAAAAGACTCGAGCAACTTGCCGCCCGCAAAGAGGGTTACTCATTAGGAAAAGCTCGGGTTAAAAACAATATATTGGCTTTTGATGCAGGCTCAAGCATTTCACTGCCCACCACAATTATTGACGGACGCTATACAGCGGCGATTGTATTAAAAAATGGCCAGTTGCTGCTGTCCCTTAGTCAGATAGAGATTGAACAAACGGTTCAGCTAGCCCAAGAGCCGCATTCGCTAGTTGAAGAAGCTTGTGATCAAGCTGATGAAACCATCCCCACAAGCAGCCCACTTAATATGGCTGCAAGCTATAAAAACCTGTTTTCACAACTAGCAGCCGTAACACTTGCACATCAATCAGCTTCTTCTAGCGCAGAGTTGACGGCTCAAGCAGGTAGCAATAATCAAAATCATTATAAAAACCTGCCCTCTAGTGACTCAAGCAGAACTAAAGCGCTAACAGCCACTCATCAGTCACTGAATAATGCACTTTTTAAAGCCGGTGGCTTGCCTGTTACCTGTCAACCTCCTGCGCCATCACATAGTGATCTAGCCGCTGAGTTAACTAAGTACCTGTCATCAATTAGAAGTGATGCGATAACTGAGCTTGCTCAGCCACAAAAACTCAAGCAAACCCTGATTGAAATGGGTAAGCTAGCCTTTGCTCCTTCTCAATGGCAACAAGCTGCCAGCCATGCTCACAGTCACAGCCATATCACAACAATCAGTCTTATCACTCAGTTGTTAATTGGACTAAATAGTAAATCTAATATTTCTCCAGAGTTAAGTAAGCAGCTTATTGCACTTCAAGATAAACTAGCCTTACCCGAGCCACTACAGAAACTGTTGCAGACAGCGGTAAAAGTAGATGCTTTTGCCGATATTCTGCGCAGTATTTCGCTATATCAACAAGCTTCTGACTTCTCAGAGCAAACAACTAACTTCTATTTTGTTATTCCCTATTCGATTAACCATTATCAAGAACAACTTGAGGGGCAGATCAGTAAGCATGGTGCAGAGGGCAGCGACAATAGCAGTTTGTGGCAGTTACAACTTAAATTCAATTTGTCTGCAGCAGCTTTACTTATTAATGGACAAATACAGCAAACAGCAAATCAAAAACCAACACTCAAACTTAGCTTTAGCTCAGATGATGCTGCAACAACCAATAAAATAAAGCTATTGAGCACTTCTCTCAGGTACAAACTCATTGAGCTAGGTTTTGAAAGTGTGGCTTTAGAAAGTAAAACCGCTGTCATTGCCGCATCGATTTTGCCCGGACAGCATTACTTAGTGAAAACCAAGGTATAACATGACATCAAAGACAAAAGCTAAACAAGCCGCAGCACTAAGCTATAAAGACGGAGCAGCTCCCATTGTCGTAGCCAAAGGTGAAGATGCACTCGCTGAAGAGATCATTGCCCTAGCGGAGCAAGCAGGTGTTCACATTCATCAAGATGAGCATTTGGCCAACTTTTTACAGCATTTAGAAGTGGGAGAAGCGATCCCAAGCGAACTTTATGGCTTAATTGCCGAACTCATTGCATTTGTATATGTACTGGAAGGTAAGTTTCCCGAGAAATGGGACAATATGCATAATAAAATTATGCAGCAGGTTTAGGGGGGAGTAGTTTAATCATTTGCGCCGGCTTGCCCCGATTAGCAAGCAGGAGTGACGTTAAGTTAATTTTTTCCGTGTAAGCGGATCAACAACTCTGCTTCCGCCTTTGGTAGTTCACACTCCTCGATAAGTTCTTCAACTCCCGCACCTAAGGCAACCATTTTCATTGCTCTAGAATACAATCTCGCTTGCGGATCTTGCTGACTTCCCTCTTCGAGTTTAGCGTCTTGCTGAGCTAGTTTTTTTTCAAGCTCTAGCATACGCCTGCCAACGCCAATAGTGCCGCTTCTTAGCTCTTGCAACTCGCGCTTAACGGTATCTCTTTGTTTATCACTTTCTTTAACCAAAACTGTAAGAGCATCCACTGTTGAGCGCAGCTTAGTCGTTTGCTTTTGCAAATAAACAATCAAAGCGCAAAAAACAACAGCTAAAACTAGCATCGCAACAATTAAAATTTCTTCAACAGTCATTAACATATCTTCTAAAAGGGGTAAGTTACCGCAATAATCAGTGTCAGGTAGCTTAACTAGATTATGCTACCTGAAACTGCGAACAGCGCAGCTAAAATCATTAGCTAGAATGACTAACTAAGAGTCATAAACCAAGAGTCGTTAACAGGTTAGATTTGAGTTAACTCCATCCACTCTTCATCAGAAAGTAACTTATCTAAATCAACCAAAATAAGCAGCTCATTTTCACGGTTGCTGACACCTTGAATGAATTTAGCGCTCTCTTCTGTTCCAACATTTGGCGCATTATCGATTTCAGAGCGGCGTAGATAAACCACTTCAGCAACACTGTCGACCAAAATACCAATGACTTGTTTTTCAGCTTCGATGATCACGATACGCGTTGAATCATTAACATCTGCTGAAGCTAAACCAAAGCGTGAACGGGTGTCGATAACTGTGACTACGTTACCACGTAGATTAATGATCCCTAACACGTAATGAGGCGCACCCGGAACCGGTGCAATTTCAGTATAACGTAATACTTCTTGAACCTGCATAACGTTAATGCCATAGGTTTCATTATCAAGCTTAAATGTTACCCATTGTAATACTGCATCATCATTACCTGCCGCAACGGCCACACTATTTGAACTTGTCATAAATCCCTCAATCAATAGCTCAGTGGCTATCTAATAAAACCTAGTAACCCGTATAACGAGTTACTGATATAATTCATTTCAGAAATGCTAGCCTATTAAATTTATGGCTATTTATTTTTAAGCTTAAGCATATCTTGCTCTATGTTGAGATCCAATACTCTTGCTTGCTCAATTTATTATATCGACCAGTTATCTCTAGTCTTTATAGCGTACATCACACCTTAAACTGCCACTCTTTTAACTAGGCAATACTATCTTGGTGCCCTAAACCGGCTTGAAGCATTTGTACTAATGCAGGAATATTTAAAATACCGCACATCTGCTCTTTCACAACGCCCGCTAACCAAGGACGTTTACCGGCTTGGCTACGCCAATTAACTGCTGACTTTTTGATACTGATAGTATCTACCAGTGACTCACAGCTTAAGCCCCAATTACTATCTTGTAGTGCAACCACATATTGATAATTGACCTGCTCTGCTAACTCTTGATTATATTTTTCAGGCATTACCCAAGCGCCAGTATCAACCACATTAAGTTGTGAGCCTCTGTGTTGTTGCACGCCTTTGTACCAAACTGGACGGCCAATTAATGGCGTTAATGGCTGTAAATTGACTATGCCACCAAGACTCACTAGCGGCACAGCTAACGTTAAACCTGCAACTTTGAAAAACAACACTTGAAACTCTTCTTCTAAGTTTTCGAGTAATGCTTGAGTCGATACTAAATCGATTGCTGTTGGCAGCGTTTTAGAGTCAATTGCGTTAGCACTTACTTCTGTTCTGTTCTCTGCCAAGCCTGATTTATTTGCTAAGCTTAAGCTATTTGCTAAGTCTGACTGCTGGGCTAAACCTACTTGACTTGTTAACACGGAAGCGATTAAAGGCTCGCCCGGCAAACTCTCATAATTAGTTACTAATTTATCTTCGCTTACTGGCGTTACTTGCTCTGTCGTTTGCTGTAGCTCTGATGCGGTATCATTCTCTACCTTCGTTACACTTGTAACGTCTGTATCTGCGCTTGTTCTGCTTGCAGAAGTTGTGACAGAGTCAACTTCAGACAAGCGATTCGAGTTAGCAAATAATTGCTCTAGTGATTGTCTACTAACAAGCGTCTGCGGCTCTTCAACTGGCATAAAAGGCTTGTTGTCGACTGTATTATCTACATCAGCTTTAGGTTCAGTTAACAACAAAGCAAAATAATCAGAGACTGCTTCATCAACTAATTTTGACATGACAGGCCCCTTTATTGATGATGTAACTCAATAAGCGCTCGTAGGCTTTAACGCCACGACTACTTGGAGCATAATGAGATGCAGGTAAATGACTCAAGCTTGCATCTCTAAATTTTGTATCCACGGGAATAACGTCTTGCCAAAGTTCATCACTATAATCTTGACTCAATTGTAATAACGCTGCGGTTGCTGCACGAGTGCGTTTATCGTACATGGTTGGCACTATAGTATAGCTGTATTGAATACGCTTCGAACGCCCCATTAACAACATGGTTTTGACCATTCGGTCTAGACCTTTTAGTGCCAAGAACTCAGTTTGTACTGGCACAATAATATGCTCACTTGCAGCTAGAGCATTAACCATTAATACGCCTAACACTGGTGGGCAATCAATAAGCACCACATCATATCTATCTGCGACTAGTTGCAATGCTTTTTTAAGAATTAAGCCCATGCCCTCTTGATGCCCAAGACTACGATCTAATGTTGCTAACGCCATTGTGGCAGGCATCAAATCAAGGTTTTCAACATTAGTAGGCACAATGTGCGTTTGCACGCTATCTGCAGTTAAGCTTTTATTATTTAAAAACAAGTTATATAAAGAACTAGGCAGTTGCTCGCTATCAATTCCAAGATAATAACCAAGCGATGCATGTGGATCAGTATCCACCATAAGTACTCTTTGACCCCGTTTAACAAACGCACCAGCTAGACTGGCAACAGTTGTTGTCTTTCCCACTCCGCCTTTTTGGTTTGCTATCGTCCAGATCTTCAACTGGTGATCCTCTATCTCTTTATATACTGGTTTTTATGTGTGATGGTTAAAATAGCTGTAAGCAAAATATTCAAGTAGCAACCGAGCTTATGAGTCAGGCTCTCTCGTGGTCACTCTAACACCGCCATGGGGTAAACGGATTAACTTAACACCATCTTCAGACTCGACTACTGTGACAGCTTTGCTTGGTTCATCCTGTCTAACATTTCTTAATCCAGCATTAGACTTAACGCTTACGGTACTGACTTTTTCAGTATTCGGCTTTGCTACATTTGTATTTGGCTGCAGTACTTCTTGGTTGGAAAGCTTTGATTGCAACACAACTTGATCTTCTACTTGTTCCTGAGCTTGCTTTTTAGGTTGAGCCTGCCTTTGAGAGCTAGCTTGCGCGGCATGATTGTTCCGCTCAGTTGCACCGCTGTTATTAGCGCTGTTTTTACTAACTCCTGGACCAATCGGTAATACTGTCGACTCACCTTTTCTAGCTTTTTCGACAAAAGATTGGACAAACTGCGGATTGTTCGCCATCCAATCAGCCATGACTGCAGCTTGCTCATCAGGCACCATCAGCAACACTTGTGAGTTTTTAAGCTCTGTCACTTCTGCAGATAACAGCTTGTTTTTATGTTGACTATCAAAATAAAGAGAGCCGAAACTGACAGCTGTAACACTGAGCAAAAATATTGTCAGTAGCGAAAAGGTATTGATTTCTCCGCGCTGACAAACCATACCTAAGCCATGCTTAAAACGCTTACCAATGGCCTTAGCCATTAGCAGTCTCTTTTAAAATGGCATCAGCCATCTGCTCTAGCGCTATAGACTTAGTAGCAATACCAGATGTTGTCACAGCTTGTGGCATACCATACACTACACAACTCGCTTCATCTTGTGCCCAGATAGTTGCACCTACCGATTTCAACATTCTTGCGCCTTCACGTCCATCAGCGCCCATGCCCGTTAGTACAACGGCTAATACATCACCACCAATAACCTTCGAGGTTGACGCAAAAGTGATATCAACGCTTGGCTTATAATTCATATCAGGCTTACCCGCAATCACTTTGATCCGCCCGTATGCGCCGCCTCGCTCTAACATCATCTGCATGCCGCCAGGAGCCAAGTATGCACAACCTGGCTTAAGCACATCACCACTAACAGCCTCTTTAACTTCAATTTTGCATAAACTATTTAAACGAGTCGCAAATGTTGGTGTAAAAGCCGCTGGCATATGCTGGATTAATAAAATCGGATGCGGATAATTCGCCGGCAATTGCGTTAGCACTTTCTGCAATGCGACTGGGCCACCGGTAGAGGTGCCAATTAGCAAGGCTTTGTATTTTTTACCACTCGCCCGAGTTACGCTAGATGTTCTGCCAACCTTTTCGGCTACTGCAGCATTTGCAGCAACATGCGCTGGCTGGCGTAAAGTATGGCTAGCTAAACTTGGGCGCTTAAGCTCACTGCTTAACGAAGCCTTATCCGTTGTGGCTATCCCTCTAGCGATTGGTCTAAATAAGCGTCTACGTCCTAGCGCCTTAATACGCTGCTGCAATAATAAAATTGCGTCATCTTTATTGCTGGCGATATCTTCAAAACGCTTAGGTAAAAAATCTAATGCTCCCGCTTCTAACGCGTCTAACGTGGCTTTAGCACCATCATGGGTTAGAGAAGAGAACATTAAAATAGGAATAGGTTTACTCGCCATGATCTGCTTTACTGCAGTGATGCCATCCATTACTGGCATCTCTATATCCATGGTGATCACTTGCGGATTTAACTCAGCAGCCATTTTAACCGCTTCAACACCATTGCTTGCGGTGCCAATAACTTCTAGTTCAGCGTCTTGATTAACAATTTCACTTACACGTCGTCGGAAAAAACTTGAATCATCAACGACTAAAACTTTTATGCCCATTAAAATTCCTATACCGCATTTCAGGACTGCTCAATGCTGTATGCAAAAAGGAATAACAAAGCACCGCGCTTTGTTATTCCTGTAACATCCTATTAGCTCTTATTGCGTGCGTAATACTTAAGTAAGCCCGGCACATCAAGAATAAGCGCTATACCACCATCAGAAGTAATCGTTGCCCCAGCCATACCAGGCGTGCCGTGCAATAATGTACCTAATGGCTTAATCACCACTTCTTCTTGGCCTATTAGCGAGTCAACTACAAAACCAATTTGCATTGTGCCTAATTGCACAATAACCACATGACCATGCTGCTTGTCGCCATGGCTAAAGCCTGATTTACGTGATAACCATTGCTCTAGATAAAACAACGGCACCGCTTTATCGCGCACAATCACGGTAAGCTGACCGTCTACCACATTGGTTTTAGTCAAGTCTAAATGGAAGATTTCATTCACACTTGAAAGTGGCAACGCAAACACTTGCTCGGCAACTTCGACCATTAGCGTAGGCATAATGGCTAATGTCAGTGGAACCTTAATTTCTAAGCGAGTGCCCTTGCCTTGCTGAGAGTCGATATAGACAGAGCCATTAAGCTGAGTAATACGGGTTTTAACCACATCCATACCCACGCCGCGGCCTGAAATATCAGAAATCTCAACCTTAGTTGAAAAGCCTGGGGCGAAAATAAGGTTATATGCTTCTTCATCGGTCATTCGCGCAGCGGCATCTTCATCAAGTACGCCGCGGCTTATGGCAATAGACTTTAACTTCTCAGGATCCATACCGGCACCATCATCCTCAATTTTTAAGAGGATGTGGTCGCCTTCTTGGCTAGCTGATAGGGTAATAGTACCTGTACGCTGTTTACCGTTCGCTTCACGAAGATCCGGCATTTCAATACCGTGATCCACTGAGTTTCTCACCAAGTGAACTAATGGGTCAGCTAAGGCTTCAACCAAATTTTTATCAAGATCAGTGTCTTCACCAACCATGACTAAATCAATCTCTTTGTTGAGCGTACGCGCAAGATCTCGAACAACACGAGGGAAGCGGCCAAATACCTTTTTAATTGGCTGCATGCGCGTTTTCATTACCGCGCCCTGCAAGTCAGCGGTTACTAGATCAAGGTTTGCCAATGCCTTTGACATCTCTTCATCTTCACGGGCAACCCCAAGACTTAATAAACGATTTCGAACCAGTACCAGTTCACCAACCATATTCATAATTTGGTCGAGTCTTGATGTATCAACACGTACTGTGGTTTCGGCTTGTGGCATATTGTTGCCAGTAGGCTTAACAGGGGCTTTTGCCACCGGCTTAAGTTCAGGCTGAGCTTGTGATTGCACAACCGCTTGCGGCTGGGTTGACTCAACTTGCTGTGATGTCGTGATAGCTTGTACCACTGAAGCCGAATCGCTAGCTTGCGGAGTACTTTGACTCGCCAGCGCTGGAGTATGTTGCACCGGCGTTGAATTAGTCTCTACTGAAAGGTTTTGACTTGCACTTCCCGGTCCGGCACCTGAGCCATGAAGCTCATCTAATAACTTCTCAAACTCATCATCGGTAATTTCATCTGAATCAACATCATTACCAACAGGCTCTGCGCTTGCAGCAACAGCTGACGGTGTTTTGAACTGACCAGAACCATGAAGCTCATCAAGCAGTGATTCAAATTCATCATCGGTGATGTCATCTGCTGATGAGTTGGTAACACTAATAGATTCAACAGCAGACGCACTGATTCCCGGGCCATTACCCGTGCCATGCAGCGCATCTAATAGCGCTTCAAACTCGGCTTCATCAATATCATCAATGCTACTGCTATTGGCACTCTCAATCCTAGTGTCAACTTGAGTAATAGATTCAGTTGGCTGCTTTATCTCTTCAACAATAGTTGGCGCTATTATCGATTCAGCTTCAGGTGCTTCTTCGACTACTGCTGACGCTTGCGACATTTCAGACGCAAGTAACTCGCCAGCACTTAAGGTTTTTAATTGGGCCAATAATGCAGGCTCGGCTGGCGATTGGGGTTGGCCAGCTTGAGTTTCAGCAAACATTGAGTTGATGGAGTCTACAGCCTGTAAAATCACATCCATTAGATTGGCGGAAACGCTGCGTTTACCTGTTCGTAAAAGGTCGAATGTATTCTCAGCTTCATGACAAACGTCAACCATAGGCGATAAGCCTAAAAAGCCAGCACCGCCTTTAACGGTATGAAATCCTCTGAAAATAGCATTCAATAAATCAGTATCATCAGGGTTATTTTCTAACGCAACGAGTTGTTCCTGAAGAAGCTCTAAAATTTCACCGGCTTCAATCAAAAAGTCCTGCAGTATCTCTTCATCAACATCAAAGGACATTATTTGACTCCCTTAAAAACCTAAACTCGAAAGCAGATCGTCAACTTCATCTTGACCCGTCACCACGTCCTGGCGGTGCTCTGCATTCATAATAGGACCTTCGGCTTCTACATTTCGCTTTGGTTTGTCATCAGCGGCATTTTCCGGCTGCTCACCAAATGCGGTCAACATAGATACTAAACTACTTTCAACTTCTCTAACTAAATCAATGACTCGACGGATCATTTGTCCGGTCAGATCTTGAAAGTCTTGTGCGAGAAGAATTTGATTTAAAAGCTCTTTCACTCGGCTTGCATCTGACTCACTTCTATCGACGAATAACTGTATATCGTGACAAAGTGTTTTAAATTCAGTCAGAGGAAGTTCGCGGCGCATTAGCTTGTCCCAAGCAGGTTTAATTGCTTGGATATTATCATTGAGCTCAGTAGCAAGTGGCAGGCATTCCTCAACAGCATCCATAGTTTTATTCGCAGCTTGCTCAGTCATATCAATGACATAAGTCAAACGCTCTTTGGCATCTGGGATTTCTGTATTGGCTAATTCAATTAAGCGGCTATCAAACTGAAAGTCAGCAATAGCACTATGAAGCTGTCTAGTTAAACGACCAACTTCATCAAAAAGTTCCTTTTGGATTGGTGCAGCGATTTCTCGAACCAATTCATCTGCTTGATCTTGCTCTCCCTGATTAAGGAGTATCACTAGCCTCTGCGCTTGCTCGAGAGTAATCAGCGGTATAGATTCTTGCAGCATTGCTCATCCCTAATTAACCGAGTCTCTCAAAAATCTTATCTAATTTTTCTTTTAGAGTTGCAGCAGTAAATGGTTTAACAACATAGCCATTTACACCCGCTTGCGCCGCAGCAATAATTTGCTCACGCTTAGCTTCTGCAGTCACCATTAACACAGGTAAGTGTTTTAGGTTGTCATCAGCGCGGATCGCTTTTAATAGGTCAATACCTTGCATGCCTGGCATGTTCCAATCGGTAACGACAAAGTCAAAGTCGCCTTTTTGTAACATAGGTAGGGCTGTCGAACCGTCATCAGCTTCTTGAGTGTTGTTAAACCCCAAGTCACGTAATAGGTTCTTAATGATCCGTCTCATTGTTGAAAAGTCATCAACAACAAGGATCTTCATATTCTTATCCAAGGTTTCCTCCGCGGATCGCGCTTAACTGCGCGTGTAATGTGCTAACAATATTGCTAATTTTAATCTTGCGTCCAATGCTTAAGCTTACCTTTAAGCCTCAACATTGCCTGACTAAGGATCTGGCTCACTCTAGATTCACTGACTTCTAAAATGGCACCAATCTCTTTTAAATTTAATGCTTCATCATAATAAAGTGATAAAACTAATGCGTCTCGCTCTGGTAATAACTTAATTGCCGCGACCAAAGCTGAGTGAAACTCAACTTCCGCAAGCGATTCGAACGCTTCATCTGCATGGCTTTCTTCAGCACTCACGCCTTCAACCGCCACACCTAAATCTTCTATACCCACAACTTTACCCACGGATACGTCATTTAAAATGGCGTAATACTCTTCCATCGGGATCTCAAGTCGTTGGGCAATTTCGGTATCTTTTGCATCACGCCCTAGCTCTTGCTCAAGTTCGTCAATAACTTGTGCAACACGGCGTTGATTACGGTGTACCGAACGCGGCACCCAATCACCGCGTCTTATTTCATCTAACATTGAACCGCGAATTCGAATACCGGCAAAAGTCTCGAATTTTGCGCCTTTACTGCCGTCAAAGTTTGATGACGCTTCAAGAAGCCCCATCATACCGGCCTGTAATAAATCATCTAACTGCACAGATGCAGGTAAACGAGCCAAAAGATGATGGGCTATTCTTTTTACAAGCGGTGCATACTGTTCAACGATAGACGTCTTATTATCAAAACGAGTATACGCAGCCGCTTTATTCACCCGATTTATCCTCTTGATAATCAGGGCGCTGAACTAAGCGCTCAACAAAGAACTCTAAATGACCACCTGGTTGAGACGGCACCGGCCAGCTCATGATTTTATTTGCTAAACCTTGGTAAGCAATCGCAGCCGGAGACTTTGGAAACGCCTCAACAATCAATTTTTGCTTACGCACTGATTTACGCAAATTTTCATCAAATGGCACTGTCGCGACTAACTCTAAAGCGACATCTAAGAATCGATCTGTCACTTTACTTAATTTGGCAAAAAGTTCCATACCTTCTCGTAAACTGCGCACCATATTTGCAACAATTTTGAAGCGGAACACGCCATGCTCACGACTTAGAATTTTAATTAACGCATAAGCATCGGTAATTGATGTTGGCTCGTCACAAACCACAATCAATACATCTTGTGAGGCACGAGAAAAACTCAGCACCATGTCAGAAATACCTGCTGCAGTATCAACAATTAAAATGTCGAACTGAGTTCTCATTTCGCTAAATGCGCGAATAAGACCTGCATGCTGCGCTTGAGTTAACTCAACCATAGCTTGAGTACCTGAAGTGGCCGGAATAATCCCGATCCCTTTCGGGCCTCTTAAAATCACATCATCTAATTCGGCATCACCGGACAAAACATGAGATAAATTTCGCTCGGCGCGCAAACCTAGCATCACATCGACGTTAGCGAGACCTAAATCGGCATCCAATACCAATACACGTTTACCTTTTTCGGCCAACGCTACGGCGGTGTTAATTGAGACGCTAGTTTTACCCACGCCGCCTTTACCACCTGATACGGCGATTACTTTTACTTTTTCATTATTTGGCTGATTCATCATACGTAAACCGCTTGCTTGATCTGGAGTCATGGTTTCACTCAAATGCGTAGGTCATTTCGTTTGACCCGTCATTATTCTGTAATTGTTCTCTGGGTTCGTTATCTAATGCAGCTAATGCGTGATTGGCTAAAGATAAAGTATCAGCCACCTGCATATCTTCAGGAACTCTTTGCCCATCAGTAACATAACTTAATGGCAACCCACTTTGAATTAATACGCTTAGCGCAGGCGCTAACGATATTGATTCATCTAATTTTGTAAGTACCGCGCCCGAAAGCGGAATACGTGTAAACTGCTTTACAGCGTCTTCTAGCACACGACGCTGACCTGTTGCTGACATTACCAGATAACTACGAATAGGTAATCTGCTATTTGCGGCTAAGCTATCGAGCTGCTGAAATAAGCGCTGATCTCTTTGGCCCATGCCTGCGGTATCAATTAAAACCAGTTTACGATTTCTAAATTGATACAGAATTTGTTCTAACTCATTAAAATCATGGGCCTGTTTTACAGGACATCCCATTATTTTGCCATAAGTTGCTAATTGCTCAAAGGCTCCAATGCGATAATGGTCGGTGGTGATTAGTGCAACTTGATCTGAACCATGATGTGCCGCAAATCGAGCTGCCAATTTAGCCACAGTCGTCGTTTTTCCGACACCTGTTGGCCCCACAAAAGCAACCACACCGCCTTTACGAACAATATCGTCGCCTTGGTTATCAAGTAAATTTGCAAGACTACGTGGCAACGAAGCCACAAGTTCAGCAGGAGTATAGTGCTCACTTAAACTCGACAATTTTTTGGCAATCGACGGTGAAAATTCAGCTTCAAGCAATTTGCTTTCAAGCATTGCGCCAACAGGATCAACACGTTTTTTCTGCTCAACCATCAAACTGCTAACTTGGTGAGTCAATAAACTGCGAATAGAAGCCAGTTCCTCTTTCATCGCATCCATTTCTGCGCTGTTATTTTTAGCGCTGCTATAACTGTCTGGCGTGCGATTAGGAGTGAACTCAGCTTTCTTAGGCTCAGCCTTTTGTGGCATTTGTGCCTGTAAACCTTTAGCCCACTCCGGCATATCTAAATCATCGCTACGAGTCGATAACGTTTGCTGACTAATACGACTTTGTTGACGCTCAAGTAATGCTTGTAATGAGTCTGGTGCTGGCGTTGGTTTACTTTGGCTTTGCGCTCTTACATTCGGTGAGCGAGCTGTTTGTCCACCCAGAGTGACTCTTTCTTCAGATAAATCAGTAAACATTTGCGCCGTTGGTTTAGGCGTTGCGATTTTTGGCTTTGGCTCGTCATAGTCAACTGCAGCAACGATTTCGATGCCACCGGTAACTTTTTTATTCGACATGATCACCGCATCCGAGCCCAAGGTTTCTTTTACTTGGGCTAAGGCCGATCGCATGTCTTTTGCTAAAAATCTTTTAATCTTCAATTATTCGACCTCTACTGACCTACTGCCGAGACGATGCGAATTTGCTTCTCATCGGGCACCTCTTGATAAGAGATGACTCGTAAATTTGGAATCGTGTGCTTAACAAAGCGCGATAATGTTGAACGTAACATGCCTGACGTCAATAAAATTGCCGGCTGTCCAACCATTTCTTGACGCTGCGTGGCATCAACTAACGACTTTTGCATACGTTCTGCAAGGCTAGGTTCAATATTTGGACCATCACCACCTGTTGCTTGCATAGACTGATGCAACATTTGTTCCAACTCTGGCGCCAAAGTTATGACGGGAATTTCAAGCTCAGGCCCACTGATCTCTTGAACAATCATGCGTTTTAATGCGATACGCACCGCTGCTGTTAATACCTCGGTGTCATTACTCTTTGGACCATACTCTAGTAAGGTTTGTACTATGGTCTTCATATCACGAATAGACACCCCTTCGTTAAGTAGGTTCTGCATCACTTTAACCACAGTACCTAACGGCATAACATCAGGTATGAAGCCATCAACTAACTTAGGAGAGTGCTTACCAAGCATTTCAAGTAATTGCTGCACTTCCTCGTAGCCAAGTAATTTAGCTGCATTATTACTCAATAACTGGCTGATGTGAGTGGCCACTACCGTTGAAGCATCGACTACCGTGTAGCCAAGAGTTTGCGCATGTTCGCGCATCGCTGGTGCAATCCACACGGCATCTAGACCAAAAGCAGGATCTTTGGTCTCAATACCATCGAGCTTGCCGTAAACTTGCCCTGGGTTAATCGCCAGCTCACAGTCGTGACGAATTTCAGCTTCACCAGAAGAAACTCCCATCAACGAGATCCGGTAAGCATTGGGTGACAAATCTAAGTTGTCACGGATATGTACCGCAGGTACTAAGAAACCTAACTCTTGGGATAGCTTTTTGCGTACACCTTTAATGCGGCCGAGTAATTCGCCACCTTGACCTTTGTCAACAAGCGGAATTAAGCGGTAACCAACTTCAAGTCCAATCGTATCAACATGTTGCACATCATCCCAACTAAGCTCTTTCGGCTGAGTATCTCTTGGCTCAGTAGGTCCGGCTTTGGCAACTTCAAGCGCCCGTTCGCGGTCAGTTTCAAGTTTCTTCTTGATAAAATACGCGCCGCCTGCAGCGAGCGCTGCACATGAAAGAAATACAAAATGCGGCATCCCTGGCACGATACCCATTACAAACATTACGGCAGCAGCAATGGTTAATGCTTTAGGGCTGTCAAACATCTGCCCCATAACCATTTCGCCCATATCGCCAGACTCGTTTTGACGAGTTACCATCAATGCCGCTGCAATTGACAACAATAAACCTGGGATCTGGGCAACTAAACCATCACCAATGGTTAGCAAGGTATAAATCTCTACTGCGGAAGCAAAATCTAAATCATGTTGAGCGATACCAATAATAAAGCCACCAACGATATTAATGACCAGAATTAAAATACCCGCTATCGCGTCACCTTTTACAAACTTTGACGCACCGTCCATCGCACCATAAAAATCCGCTTCACGGGTCACTTCTGCACGTCTTAATCGAGCTTGTTCTTGCGTTAGTAGGCCAGCATTTAAGTCTGCATCAATTGCCATCTGCTTACCGGGCATAGCGTCAAGGGTAAAGCGAGCACTTACCTCTGATATTCGGCCGGCGCCTTTAGTCACAACCGCAAAGTTGATGATGATAAGAATTAAGAACACCACTAAACCAACAGCGTAGTTGCCACCAATCACCACTGAGCCAAAAGCTTCGATAACCTTACCTGCGGCATCACCACCATTATGACCTTCAAGTAGAACCACACGAGTAGAGGCAACGTTAAGCGCAAGGCGTAACAAGGTTGCGACTAACAAAACAGTTGGAAATGCTGCGAAATCTAATGGGCGGTCACTATAAATAGCAACTAAAAGTACGACTAAAGCTAGGGCAATATTGAAAGTAAAAAGAATATCGAGCAGGAATGCAGGCATAGGCAAAATGATCATAGCCAGAGCGGCTAAAACCAATAATGGTGTACCAATACCTTTTAAATGCGCAGGCTTTATCTGTTTTAATTGGCCTAGACTTGCTTTAAATTCCATTCACCCTGAGTCCGATCTTTGACGTCTGCTGCTTAGACAGCAAATACTGTACCAATTATTGGTTTATGCCCATTTTGACGACTATACCCTGAAAGCGATAAGCAAAGAATATCCACGCAATCAAATGGCGCTTTTTTGGTCAAAAATCAGATCTTTAGTGCTTTAACTCATCAGGAATAGGTTGCTTCACAGGAATTGGATTTGGGCGTCGTCCTTTACCTTTTTGATATTGACGTAACTGAAAAACATACGCCAATACTTGGGCTACTGCGGTAAAGAGCCCTTCAGGGATCTCTTGGTCAATTTTGGTGGTATGGAAAATGGCTCTGGCAAGAGGTGGCGCTGACACAATAGCAACATCATGCTCGCGGGCAATTTCACGAATTTTAAAAGCGACTTCATCAACGCCCTTAGCCACAACAAACGGTGCAGTAGATTTGGCTGCATCATATTTAACAGCAACAGCATAATGCTCTGGGTTAACCACGATCACATCGGCATTGGGTACTTCTCCCATCATGCGCCGTTGTGACATTTCATGTTGTAGTTGCCGAATACGACCTTTAACCTCAGGTTTACCCTCAGTGTCTTTGTATTCATCTTTCACTTCTTGCTTAGTCATCTTTAACTGCTTAGCGTGATTCCATACTTGAAATGGCACATCAATCACCACGATTAAAAATGTCGAGGCGCACAGCAGAATAAAAATCCACACGACAATATCCATCGCATGATAAATGTTGCCGGGAAGATGTTCCTGTGAGAGTAATAAAATGTCATTGAGGTAAATTGTTAGCAGTAAATAAGCCGTGATAGCCACTACCGAAAACTTAGCGATACCTTTGGTAAGCTCAACTAATGCCTGCACACCAAACATCCGCTTAAAGCCTGCAACTGGGCTCATCTTACTGGCTTTAGGCATAAAGGCTTTAACCGAAAAAGACATCCCGCCCAAGGCAACATTACCAGCAAAGGCAATTAGCGCTAAAAACAAGATAAAACCAAATAGAGGCACAGCAAGCTCACTACCAACCATGCCCCAAACGTTCATCATTTGATTAGTGTCAAAGATGTCGTCACGACTTAAGGTAAACAGCTTGGTCATGATGTTGTGCAGTGCTTGCGCCATATCAGGTCCGGTCATTAATAAACCGACTGATGCCGCGATAAGAACTGCAGATGTACCGAGTTCTTTCGAGCGTGCAACCTGCCCTTTGTCTTTGGCCTGTTGCAGTTTTCTGGAGGTTGCTTCTTCTGTTTTTTCTTGGCTGCTGTCATTCTCCGACATTTAGAGACGACCTCCCTGATCGAGGAGGCAAAGCTCGAGCACAATTAGTACCGCTTGCCAAATAAAAGTAATACAAGCGCCTAACATTAGTTAAGCCCGCCATCGACTTTGCACTGCAGCTCAAGCGCATTACACAATAGTATTTGAGTTTCGCGCCACACCTCATCAAAGTGCGACATGATAGGAGACAAGGTTAACCACAAAATAAATAATCCCGCGACCATAGTCACCGGAAAACCCACTGCAAAAATGTTTAGCTGCGGTGACGCTCGCGTCATCACACCAAAGGCCAAGTTAATGGTTAATAGCGCCACAATCGCCGATAGCGACATTGTTAGCGCAGCGCCAAACATATAACCCACAAATTCAGTAAATAAGCGATAACCAGTGAGGCTTAGCCCCTGCATTGACACCGGAATAGAGTCAAAACTGGCAATAACCATTTTGATCAGTAATAAATGACCATCTACCGCGAGAAAAATCATCGTCGTTAACAGCAGGAAAAAGTTACCTATTACCGGGGTCTGTTGGCCCGAACTTGGGTCGACCATAGAGGCAAAACCTAAACTGGTTTGCATACCAATAATTTGCCCGGTTAATACAAAAGTTTGCATTAATAGCAATGTGGCAAAGCCCATGGCTACGCCAATAATAATCTGCTGAGCAGTAACAAATGCTGCACTAAGTGAAAACAGATCAATACTTGGCATTGCAGGTAATACAGGAGCGACAGCCGCAGTTACGGTAACCGACAATAGTAAGCGAACACGAGTGGGAGTGGTGGTTGCGCCAAATACCGCCATAACCATAAACATGCTAGAGATCCGTGTTAACGGCCAAAGATAACCAGCAATACCATCCATTATGGTATCGAGCATTATCTCCATAGTTAACCTAGCACTTTCATGAGTTAGCCTATCACTTGGGGGATCATGTCCACCATTTGGAAAAAGAAGTCCATCATCATCTGTACCAACATATGACCCATTAACATCAGAGCCAATAAAGTGGTCAACAAACGTGGTAGAAAACTCAGTGTTTGTTCGTTAATCGAGGTAGCGGCTTGAAACACAGCAACAATAAGACCAATGATAAGGCCTGGCACAATAATCATCGATACGATGATTACAATCACAGCCAGTGCCTCGCGGAAGATATCTATCAGTGCTTCAGGACTCATAGCTTACCTATAATCCAAAACTATTCGCTAATGTGCCCATTACCAGGCTCCAGCCATCAACCAGCACAAAAAGCATAATTTTAAAGGGTAAAGATACAATCATTGGCGATAACATCATCATACCCATAGCCATCAAAATACTGGCAACCACTAAATCTAACACTAGAAAAGGCACGAATAGCATAAAGCCAATTTGGAATGCTGTTTTGAGTTCGCTAGTGATAAAGGCTGGAATAATCACTGTCATCGGAGCGTCTTCAGGCTCGTTAATACCCTGATAGCCTGAGATCTCAATGAAGGTATTCAAATCAGTTAGCCGTGTTTGCGCTAACATAAAATCCTTTAGCGGCCCTTGGCCTGATGTAAATGCTTGTTGTAGCGGCATACCTTGCTCTATGTAAGGTTGTACCGCTTGATCATAAATTTTATCAAACACAGGTGACATGATAAAAAATGTCAAAAACATGCTAATGCCGATCAACACTTGATTAGATGGCGTTTGCTGCAAGCCAATTGCTTGACGCAAAATTGACAGCACCACAATAATCCGCGTAAACGAGGTCAACATAATAACCATCGCCGGAATAAAGCTTAGCGCCGTCATCAGTAACAAAATTTGCATCGTTACTGAGTACTGAGTAGAGCCGTCGCTGCCAGTTGATACTGTTACCGCAGGCAAAATACCGTTTTCAGCCAATGCCGGTGCAGATACCGACATCGCCAATCCGGCAACAAGTAAAATCCATTTCATCATTGTGATTGCTTCGCTTGTCTTAGACGGGTGGCAAAGGACTCGCTTGCAACTTCAACAGGTTGCGCTAACTTATCCACCAAGCTCACCTGGTTTGGCGTTACCCCAAGCAAGTATTGTTGACCATCCACTTCAACTAAAACGAGTTTCTCTTTTTGGCCTAATGGCGTTACAGCAATGGTCTTTAATACTCCTTGGCTACTCGGCACCAAATTAAAGCGCTTTACTAGGTAAGCCAAAAAGAAAATAAGAACCAAAACAACAATGAGCCCACCAACCATACTTGAAAGCGTCGCAATACTTGATGCAGAACTTCCAGTATTGCTCGTTACGTTGGCTGCAGTACTCACTTGCGTCTCAGCACCAGCAAGGCTGGCTAAAACCAAATTAAAGCTCATCAACAATCCCTAATACTTTTATTATTTTAGCTTTTTAATTCGCTCTGTTTGGCTAATCACGTCTGTTAAACGTATGCCGAATTTATCATTCACCACAACCACTTCACCGTGGGCAATTAAGGTACCGTTAACCATAACATCAAGAGGTTCACCTGCAACGCGATCCAGCTCAACAACTGAGCCTTGGTTTAATTGCAGTAAATTACGGATATTAATAAAACTGCGGCCCACTTCCATCGAAATGGTTACCGGAATATCCATAATCGCATCAAGCTTTGATGCTTCTTCTTCGCTCAATGGCGTACTATCGTTACTAAACTCGTCCAACTCTACTGCCTTTGCTTCTTCAATCGCTTGCTCAGCCATCGCTGCAGCCCAATCATCCGTATCTGTACTCATTTACTTTCTACCTTATATCTCTGAGCGATCACGCGCTCGTCCTTTGTGAGTGACAAGCTGCAACTCTGATTTTACTGTTTCTGGTCGCGGAATTTGCTCGCAGATTTTTAATGCTAGATTTTCTTTTGAGCGGCCCATCTTACATCTGTAAGTTGGTAAGTCCTCAACCTTCAAAATAATGTGTTCAGGTAGCTCAACTGGGATCACATCACCGGCTTTAAACTCAAGCACTTCTCTTAATGTGACTTTATGTTCTACTACCGTGGCATCAATACCCACATCAACATCCATGATCTCATCGCGCAAAGCTTGTGACCATCGCATATCGGTATCTTGAGTATCACTTTGTACACCGGCATCGAGTAGCTCACGGATAGGCTCAATCATTGAATACGGCATCGTAATGTGGAAATCACCACCGCCACCATCGACTTCAATATGGAATGAGCTCACCACAACGACCTCTGTTGGACTAACAATGTTGGCCATGGCCGGGTTAACTTCCGAGTCAAGATAATCGAACTGCACATCCATCACCGGCGCCCATGCATCTTTATAATCTTCGAAGATTATTTTAAGCAGCAACTGCACAATACGACGTTCTGTAGGAGTAAATTCACGACCTTCAATCTTTGCGTGGAAGCGGCCATCGCCACCAAAAAAGTTATCCACTAAAATAAATACCAGACGCGCTTCCATGGTGATCAATGCAGTGCCTTTTAGCGGACTAAAACGCACCATGTTTAAGCTAGTTGGGACGAATAAGGTATGTACGTACTCACCAAACTTAAGCATTTGCACGCCGTTAATTGACACTTCCGCAGCACGGCGCATCATGTTAAACATGCTGATCCGTAAATGACGCGCAAAACGCTCGTTAACAATCTCAAGCGTTGGCATGCGCCCACGAACAATTCTGTCTTGCGACGAGAAATCATAGGAGCGTGCGTCTAGCTCATTATCATCAATAATGTCTTCATCAACATCATCGACGCCATGGAGCAGCGCATCAATTTCGTCTTGGCTTAATAAGTCACTCACGATATCGCCTTCACTTTAAAAACCTACTTTCATAAATTGTCACGTTATAAACTAAAACTTAATAAATCATTGCCTTACCGCGTATTACTTTACTATACAGCAATGACTTTACTCACTTCGCTTAGCCTCGCTTTATTGCATGACAAAGCCAGTAAATAATACTTTTTCAACCACTGTGCGACCAGTTACAGGTTGTAGTGTGTTTTGCACATTTCTCAGAGCAAGCAAACGCAGTTCGTCTTTACCTGCAGGAGAGCTCATCTTTTGAATATCTGCACTACTAAAAGTGGTTAGCAACGCATCTTCAATCAAAGGAATGTGTTTCTTAATCAGCGTATCGTCGTCAGTACCACGTACCATAAGCTGCACTTTAATTTCAACTAAACGCGTGCGACCATTATCAGATAAGTTAAATAAGAAAGGTCTTGGCATTGCCGCGTAAAATGCTTCTTTACCACTGGAAACCGCTTGCTCAGCAACAACTTCTTCACCCGGGTTCGCGACTGGCGCATCATCAGAGCTTAATAACATCCATGCAGTGACGGCAATAATAGTAATCAGCACGACACCGATAACGCCAAATAAAATCAGCTTCTTTTTACTTTTAGGCTCAGTGTTGTCTTCCAGCTCTAAGCTTGCTTCTTCTGCCATTTGGCTTCTCCGTCGCTACGCCAATTTGCGCGAGCGTCTTTAGCGGTTGTTTTTATTTGCTATAGGTTACCTGCTTATGCGTAATAATCTATACCTGAAGCAGAACTTGTTGATAGATTTGACCTTGCCAGCAGATCTTCTGCTGAAATTTCATCCATATCGTGTGTTCCTGAGCCACTTCCACGCTCGTTACTCCCTTCGCCCTGCCCTTGGCCGCCATTACCTTGTGACACTTGCCCATCGGTAAGCTGCATACCTTGCTCAGCTAGCATTTCCCGCAACCTTGGCATGGCTTGCTCAACAAGATCTCTTGTTTGATGCTGACTTACTTGAAATTGTACTTGCGTGTTATCGCCTTGAACTTGAATGCGCACCATCATCTGCCCTAGTTCAGGAGGGTCGAGACGGATCTCAGCTTGCTGCACACCGTTACTCACCATGGTGATCAGCTGCTGGTTCATTACCGGCGCAAATCGTTGGATCATCTGCTGCATTGATGGTGTCGCTTCGCCAGCTTGCTTTAACGATGCTTGTAATTGCGGGAGTTCTTGACGATTAGCTGCGGTTTGCTGCAATTGATGCTGCAGCGCCGTCAATGATTTGCTGTCTTGAACAGCGCTCGGCTCGCTGGTTAAGCTAGCTTCTAATCCAGCATGGCTTGGACTCATTTTTACTGTAAGCTCTGCGTTTTTTAATAACTCATTTGCTGCTGTTTGATTGGCAACTGCAGCGCTACCAGCATTAAGCTCAGCATTATTAGTAGATTTTGATGACTCTGCAGCCGTATTGGCGCCAGCAGGGTTAAGCTCTTTACCAAACAGGTCTTTATTTTCGTTTGGTAGCTTACTGTCATTTGCAAACTTAGCTTCAGCAAGCTTAGTTTCATCAAGCTGATTGGTATTAACTGTATTTTGCATCGCTGCAGAATTTAGACTGTTCGTCTCTGCAGCCTGTCCAGCAGTTGGGTTGACTCCAGAGCTAGAACTATTGATGTTAGTACTAGTGCTGTTGGCATTATTAGCTGACATTGCAGCTAATAATTCAGCGCTTGGTTTACCGCTAGCATCAACAAAATTGCCTTGTTGTAAAAGCGCCTTTAACTCTGGCTCTGACAACTGTGATAATTCTTGCTCAGTTAAACCAGACTGCATGCTTAATGTCAGTAAAACTTCATCAGGTAATGTCTCAACACTAAGCTCCGTTAGTTCATCGATAGCCTCATGATTGTCAGCTTCATTTGGCAACGGCAAGCTTTCGCCGTTAGCGGCAAGCTGGCTATCAGTTTCAACCCCTGTATTTAATTGGCTGGCTAAATTGATTTGTGCTAGTACGTGGCTGACATCATCTTTATCCGTAAAATCAGCATCTGCGCTATTGTTGCCAGCAGTGTCATTGCTTGATTCGCTTAAGCTGTTGGATTCTTTCAAGCCACCTTCATTTACTGCTTGAGTTTGTTTGTTAGGCTCTTGATTTTCTTTGTTAACAGATTGATTTGCATCGCTAACTTGCTCGGAGTTAGCCGCTTTCTCAAGCTCAGTTGAAAAACGATTATCTTGTTGTACATTAGTAAGACTGCTAGAGCGACTCTCTATACCAGACTGACTATGAGACTGAACGGCCTTTTTCCCTTGTTCAGGGCTGTTAAGTAAAATATTGTTCATCTGCTGCATGACTTCTCCATCAGCGTTAACAAATCGAACTGAACCTATGCGGTTACCAAGTCAAAATAACGGCTTTATGTGCCATTTATTGTGTATTAACAGTAATGAATGCAATACTGGTGCCAGAAAAAGCTATTTAAATTCTAAATAATGGAGTGTGATTCGAAAAGGCGGGACAATAAGAAAATGCAGCTGTATTGAAAGGATAAATTCCCAAGAGCTGGCTGAACATTTGCAAAAATTTGCTGCTCGCAGCTAGCGTCTACGATAAAACTGCTGCGATGCAAACTCATCTATCATCTTTTGCTCGCTGCGTAATTCAGCTAATTTAGCTTTCTCAGCTTTATTGACCAATAACAACTCAACCGCTTTGCGCTTTTGTTGCTTGGTTTGCCAATTAACTTGCCTGTGCTGCTTTTGATTATCAGCTTCCTTTACCGCATGAACCTGTTGACCAATTGCGGTATCAACTTGTCTTACAAACTGATGAAACTGATGATAATTACTTGCGCTGATGCTCTGCCCCTGTTGCAGCTCCATCTGTTTCATATAGTCAAGGCGATAGTTTTGTAACGCCGTTAATTGACTCTGGCGCCTTTGTAACTCAAATTCAGCTGAGCGAAGCTGCATAGATGCTTGCTCTTCTGCTTCCACCGCCAACTTTAATACCAAGTGTAATGGATCGGGTCTAACCATGTGTCACTGCACCTATATTGGTTAAAGCGAGTGTTATGAAGCACTGCTTTCTCTGCCAAGTTTTTACACTTGTTACTGTGATTAAACTTGGCATTGAGCGCCCATTTGACTCAACATTAACGCACTACTTTCAAACGTCACTGAGTCTTTCATGGTTTGGCGTAAAAACGCATTCATAGCGGGCTGTAAACGAATCGCGTTATCGATACGTGGGTCGCTACCTTGACTGTAAGCACCAATCGAAATCAAATCCTTATTTTGCTGATAGAGCGAATAAACCTGTTTTACTTTGCGCATAGCTTCTAGATGTTCAGCACTTATCACCATTGGGGCTACACGGCTGATAGAAGCTTCAATATCAATGGCAGGATAATGACCTGAGTCTGCAAGTTGGCGTGACAAAACAATGTGGCCATCTAAAATCGCACGTGAAGCGTCAGCAATAGGATCTTGTAAATCATCGCCTTCGGTTAATACGGTATAAAACGCAGTAATAGAGCCTTGTGTACCACCACCATTACCGGCGCGCTCAACAAGTTTAGGCAGTTTTGCAAATACTGACGGCGGATACCCTTTAGTCGCTGGCGGCTCGCCAACAGCTAAGGCTATTTCACGCTGGGCTTGGGCGTAGCGGGTCAAACTATCCATTAACAGTAAGACGTTATAACCGAGATCTCGAAAATACTCAGCAATACGAGTCGATGTCTCACACGCTCTAAGACGCATCAATGGTGATGTGTCGGCAGGTGCGGCAACAACAACAGAACGTGCTCGCCCTTCTGGGCCTAAAATCTCTTCAATAAATTCTTTAACTTCTCGGCCACGCTCGCCGACTAAGCCAACCACAATAATATCGGCGTTAGTGCCGCGGGTCATCATACCAAGCAGAACACTTTTACCTACACCTGAGCCCGCAAATAAACCCATCCGCTGGCCTTTACCAACAGTTAGCATGGCGTTAATTGCTCTTACCCCAACATCTAACGGTTCACTAATGGCTCGCCTTGCTAGCGGATTAATTGCAGCAACATGACTTGACGCTTTTTGATCTGTTTTTAAGTTACCTAAGCCATCAATGGGTTGACCGCTTCCATCTAATACTCGGCCTAGTAAAGATAAACCGACGTTAAGGCCTGACTGCTCACCAAGTGGGGTGACTTTAGCACCGGGTAATACGCCACGTAGCTCTTCAATCGGCATTAGGTATAGCAGCTGATCATCAAATCCAATCACCTCTGCAATAAGATTGCCGGCCATGGTTTCAATTGCGCACAAGCTACCAACCGCTGCGCGGCAGCCCGTTGCTTCAAGAGTTAAGCCAACTACACGCACCAGCTGACCACTCGCTTCAACGACAAATGGATGGATTTTTTGCTGATGCTGGGCAAGCTTGTTACGCAGGCTGTGTTGGCGTGTCGTCATGCTCACCTTCAGGAATGTTTGACGTGACTGCTTCGGCGTTAACCGGCTCTATATGCTCCGCTTCAGCATTAATCTGTGGCGCACCTTGCGCTCGTGCAGCTAATAATGATTCTTCTTGCTGCTCTTTGAGTTGAGTTAAGTCTTGCTGATGTTTATCGAGTTCACTAAACACATGTTGCATACGAGTTTCAACCGTCATATCAATATGGCTGCGACCACTATCGATAATACAATCACCAGCGCTTAGGCTTGGGTCGATTTCGATTTCCCAACGATTACGCTCTAATTGAGCTTGCGAATAAAGCTCGCTTACTAGTTTTTCATCGCTAGGTGCTAAACGTAAATTGACCTTTTGCTCTTTGATTGGCAAGGAGTCAACACCTTGACGCAGCGCAGATAAGATATGTTCAGGGTAGGTTTTTAGCTCATGGCCAATCACAACCTTTGCCAAGGTCATACTGGTTGCTAATAGCTCTTTCTCAATTTCAGTATCAAGGATTGCCAGCGGTGCTTCAAATTGACCGATTAACTGTTCAAAACGTGCAATCATTTCTGTTGCCGCTTGTAGGCCCTCTTCATAGCCCTGTTGTTGCCCTTGAGAAAAGCCCTCATTATGACCTTGCTCTAAGCCTTCTAAACGACCTTTTTCAAGCCCTTCGCTATAACCTTTGTCTTGGCCTTCAGCGAAACCTTCTTGCTCGGCGTGCGCGCGAATATCTTCAATTTCGCTCAAAGTGGGTGGCAAGATCGTTTCTGCTTCGCACTCATCATCTTCTGGTAGCTGCAGACTATTGCGACCAAACATATTCAATGATTGAGGGTCGAGCTCTTGGCTAATATCAGGCAGATCCCAGTGACCGAAATCTTCCGCGCTGATCAAGCTCGCACCTTGGGGCTTTTTAGGTTCAGTCATTATAAGAACTCTTCACCGCCGCCACCGCCAAGCATAATTTCACCACTATCGCTTAAGCGGCGCGCAATCGATAGAATTTCTTTTTGTGCAACTTCAACTTCACTGATACGAATTGGTCCCATCGCTTCCAAGTCATCTCTGAGTAACTCAGCTGCACGTTTTGACATGTTACCAAGCAGTTTTTCTTTAAGCTGATCATCGGCGCCTTTCAGTGCTTTCATCAACACATCTTGTTGCACTTCACGCAGTAATACCTGAATGCCCATGTCATCGACATCGGTTAGGTTTTCAAATACAAACATCAAGTCTTGGATCTGCTGCGCCATCTCTTCATCAGATTCACGCATGGTTTCCATCAAGTGACTTTCTACCCCAGTATCGAGGTAGTTCATAATATTCGCCGCAGCTTTTAAGCCACCCATCTTCGCCGCTTGTGCACCACCTTGCCCTGCAAATTGTTTCTCCATGATATCGTTCAATTCTTGCAGAGCCGCAGGCTGTACCTCTTCAAGGTTAGCGATACGCATCATTAGATCTAAGCGGGTATTTTCAGGGAATTGAGCAAAGATTTCAGCAGCCTGATCTGGCTCTAGGTAAGACAGTACAATAGTTTGGATCTGCGGGTGCTCGTTTTGAATAATGGTTGCAACTTGACGTGCATCCATCCATTTCAATGAGTCCAGACCTTTAGCGCCACTGCCCATTATAATCTGTTCAATCAAATTACCGGCTTTATCTTCACCCAGTGCTGCCGTTAGTGCTTTACGCACAAATTCTTCGCTATTAAAGCCAATTGAAGAATACTTTTGAATATCATCGAGAAACAGCTTATGCACACCTATTACTTTTTCTTGACCAAAATCTTGCATTGCCGCCATGGCCATACCGACTTTTTGCACTTGCTTTGGTTCAAGGTGCTTTAAAATTGACGCTGCGTCACTCTCGCTTAAGCTCAGCAATAAAATAGCTGTTTTTTCAATGCCATTTAAATCACTTGGCTTAAACGCAGTCGCGTCAGTTTTTGCCTCTACACTAATCTCATTTGTCATCTTCAAGTAACCAGTTCTTCACGACTTGTGTCGATAATTCAGGCTCATTTGCCACTAATGCACGGATTGCTTTGATCATATCATCATCTTTATGCAGATTAGGGATCAAGATTGAACCGTCATCGGCATAACTGTATTCGGCTTCTGGGCGCTGTAACATACCTAACGTATCTGCAGCATATTGATCTTCAATTTCAGCTAAATCACCGCCCATTTGTGGCTCATCTGGCATTTTAACGCTGTCAGGGTAAACCAGCTTTTTCAACATAGGTCGGACGACCGCCAAGATAAGTACCAAAATAACTAACGCACCTAAGACTAAGCGAACCGCACGCCAAAACCATGGCTCTTCCCACATCTTTGGTGTTGGAGCAGCTTCAATCAGTTGGTCCATAAATGGCACAGTAACAACTTCAATAACATCGCCGCGCTGAGTGTTAAAACCAACAGCACCTTCAAGCAAGCGACGGATATTGGCGATCTCTTGCTCTGTGCGTGGTACACGACTGACACTGCCATCTTCAGCAACGGGTGCGTTTTTAAAGTCAACTGCAACAGAAACACTCACTCGGCGCAACGTACCGATTTGCTGGCGAGTATGACTAATAGTGGTATCAAGCTCAAAATTACGGGTTGCTTCTTTATGTGAGCTACCCGATGTTTGCGTCGCCGCTTCAGTCGCATTAACTTCTTGTGGGATCTCAGCGTTCATTGGCGGTTGATTCGATAATGCGCCAGGAATACCACCTGTGGTGCCGCCATTCGAGTTATTTTCAACAACCATTTCACTTCTAAGTGCTGGTAAATCAGGATTGTAACGCTTGGCAGTTTGCTCAACAGCAGTAAAGTCCATGCTGACATCAACTTGGGCTGTAAAGTTTTCCGGGCCTAAGATTGGCATTAGAATCGATTCAATTTTATTGCGGTATTCCGACTCTTTTTGCTGCACGATTTCTAATTCGCGGCGGGCAATAGCTGAAACACCATCTTGGCTACCAGAGTTAAGTAGGCGGCCATTTGAATCAGTTACAGTAACTTTATTCGGCTCTAGGTTGTGTACAGCAGATGCGACGATATCAACAATCGAATCAACTTCTTCTTGGCTTAATCCAACTCGTCGGGTGCTGACAACAACTGTCGCGCTCGGCTTTGAGCGGTTACGGGCAAAAACATTTTCTTTGGGTAGGGCCAAAATAACCTTGGCACGGGTAACACTGCGTAGTTCTTCAATTGCGCGAGCTAGGTTTTGTTCTTGGCTGTGTTTAAGACGCGCCTGCTCCATGCGCTGACTTACACCAAAACCGCTGTCTTTATTCAGAAAGTCGTTATTGGCTTCTACATTGTCGAGCCCTTCGCGGCTCATCAGCATTTTTACTTCTTGATATTTATCTTCAGGGATTTTAACCACATCACCTTGGATCTCGTATTTAATTTGGTTCTTATCAAGAACATCAAGTACCTGCACCATCTCAGCGGTGGTCATTTCACCTAACGGACGATATTCAGGCTCTTGTGCCCAAATCATTACAAATACAGCTAACGCTAAACAGATAGCCAGCGCCAAAATCATCGTCACCTGACGCAGCATATCAACGCCGCCTAAGGAGCCCATTAATCCTGGTTTGTGCTCTTCTTGCACGCCTGATGTTTGTGGATCAGTTGCTAAACCTGAACCTGTTCCTACGACCATTTCTGTACTCACAATTGCACCCTGCTTTACTGATTAAAGGCCTAAACAGGCATGCTCATAATTTCTTTATAAGCTTCTACGAGCTTGTTACGCACTTGAACCGTTGCTTCAAATGCCACGCTGGATTTCTCTCTCGCGATCACGGTATCAGATAATGTCACTGTGGTATCTCCCATATCAAGTCGAGTGGCGAGATTAGCAGCATTTGATTGAAGTTCGCTTACATTTCCAACAGCTTGGGAGAGTAGCTGACCAAAATCAGCACCGGAAGTGTTTTGCACTTGGCGAGTGATCCCAGTTTGAATGCTAGAAGTGCCAATTTGACCATTTAGCGACTGCATCTCTTGCAGTAAAGAATTCGCACCAATTTGCATACTTAGCTCCCATGTCGTTTTCTTGACGAAAATGTTGATATAACTAAGTTAAAGCAAATAGCTTGCCAATATTTTATTCGAAGTAAAAACAGGTAGGTAAGCAAGAAAAATAGCAGATTTTGCATGTAGATAGCCGCAGTGGCTATAGTAATAATCTAAACATTACAAGTATGGAGCAGGTAAGCCACCTGCACCATACTGCTATTGTAGACAGTCTATTAAATCGTAATTTTAGAGTCACGCCCTACCTAAGCGGGTATTTGAATGCCTAAATCGCGCATTTTTGCCATTTTATAACGTAAGGTTCTAGCGCTAATCCCCAGCTTTTCGGCAACCAATTTACGGCTACCGTTACATTGGGATAAGGTTTCCAGAATAATCACATGTTCTTGGGCTTTAAGCTCCCCACCTAAGCCATCAAGTTCTGCAGGCTTTGAGTTATCTGACGCAGGTAATTCAGTGCTAAAATCCAGTTCTAGCGAATCAATAATAATATCTGCAGCGGTGATTTCATTGCTGAGGCATAAAATCAATGCCCGCTGCACGACATTATCGAGTTCACGAACATTACCAGGCCAGCGATGCACTAACAAACGTCGACATGCGCATTCACTAAACTCAGGCACTTCATTGCGATTAGCAATAGCAGCATGCCTTTGCAGTAAATGTCTTGCTAACGGTAAAATATCCGCAGGACGCTGATTAAGCGCTGGCCAAGTTAACGGAAATACATTAATTCGGTAATAGAGATCTTCACGGAACTCGCCTGATGTTGCCATCGCTTTTAAGTCACGGTTTGACGTTGCTAATACGCGCACATTTAACTTAATCGTTTTACGGCCACCTAAGCGCTCAACTTCACGCTCTTGCAGCACTCGCAGTAACTTAGCTTGTAACCCCACTTCCATCTCTGAGATCTCATCAAGCAGCAACGTGCCGCCTTGAGCTTGCTCAAACTTACCGGGACAGGCCTGAAATGCACCGGTGAATGCACCTTTTTCATAACCAAATAGGGTCGCTTCAAGCATGTTCTCAGGAATAGCAGCGCAGTTTATCGCCACAAAGGGCTCACCTGAACGCTGACTATGTTGATGGATATAACGGGCTAACACCTCTTTACCACTGCCACTAGGACCCATAATCATTACAGATGCATCAGACGCAGCGACTCTTTGGGCAAGTGATAACAAGGCTAAGCTTTTTTCATCTGCAACAACGGGCGTTCCCTCAATACTTTTGGCAGGCATGTAACGCGATACCTGATTGAGTAACACTTCAGGTGAGAATGGCTTAGATAAATAATCAACCGCCCCAAGCTTCATCGCATTCACTGCATTATCTATGGTTGCATAAGCTGTCATCAGTAAAACGGGGATTTTAGGATAGTATTGTTGCAGGTGATTCAGTAAACCAATCCCCCCTATGCCGTCCATCTGCACGTCACTTATAACCATGTCAAAGCGCTCTGATTTTAACGCCACTATTGCATCTTCAGCACAAGACACATCAACACATTCGTAATGAGCCAGCATTAAGGTATCGAGCAGTGCTTCACGTAATGAAGCATCATCTTCAACTAACAATAACTTACCTTCAGACATGTGCTGTCTCTCCGTGCTGGATTTCACTACTTTTTAAAATTAAGGGGAATTTTAATGATGCTGTGCATCCGTTACCTTGATGACAACTAAACTGCATTCGGCCGCCGTGATTATTAACCACTGACTGCACTACCGCTAAACCTAAACCAGTACCTTGCGACTTAGTAGTAAAAAATGGCTCGAGTACTTTGTGCTGCATTTCAACATCTAAGCCTTTGCCATTATCAATCACATCAAGATGCAGTGCTGTGCCAGTATCAAAAGCGTGCAGAATAACTTTGTTAGCGCCTGCCTCCATGCTATTCATTACCAGATTATTGATTGCGGAACACAGGGCGGCATCGTTAGCGCGGATTTTTTGTTTCGAGTCATTATTAAAAATCAACTCGCACTTTTTCTGCTCTGCTATCGGTTGGCAATTACTTAACACATTATCGACCACTTCATCGATTGTTAAAATGGTATCAAGTTGCTGCTGACGACCCTTTGCCATCAATAGCATATCGTTAACTTGGTGTTCTAGCTCATTAAGTCTATCGACTAACTTACCTTGAAAACGCTTTCTCGCGTCATCTGATATTTTCGGGCTTGCTAAGTTAGATGCGTATAACAGCGCTGCACTTAATGGGGTGCGTACTTGATGCGCAAGTGTGGCAACCATTTTTCCAAGGGCCGATAACCGCTGCAGGTGAGAAAGGTTTTTCTGCAATAATCGTGTTTCAGTTAAGTCTGTTAATACAATTAATTGCCCAGGCTCTGGTGTTAAGGGGGTAATAGCCAGCTTTACACGACGGCCATTGCGCAATGAAACTTCATGGCCATCATCGTCTTGCGGCGAAAAAGCTCGATTAATAATCTGTAGCCAACGTAAGCCCTCTAACGGACTACCTAACAGTTCAATTGCGACAGGATTTGCATCAGTCACGATTCCGTCACCATTAATGATCACTACGCCAGAAGGCATCGCCTGTAGAATATGATCCATTCGATTGGACATATTAGCGGCTTGTTGCACATCAACTAATTGCGGACGCAATTGTGCTTTCACATCGTTGGCATTAAGTTGTGGCTTCAAAATAGCGGACATGGTGACTCCGTCAAAAAAACTGCATTTGACCAGAGTTAAAGCAAATTTTACGCCAAAGTATAACTATGGTAAAAAACACCTTAAGAATTAGACTAGTAACATGCCGCATAAACAAAAAAGCGGTTATATCTAGGATATAACCGCTTTTATTCATTCTTTGTGTTAAATACGACTAACTAATCTTTGCTTAACCCGTATTTACGCATCTTCTCAACTAAGGTTGTTCGGCGAATACCAAGCATCTCTGCTGCGCGTGCGACCACATTATCTTGTTGATCCAATGCTTGTCGAATCATATCAATTTCAAGCTCTGCCAACAGATCTTTTAGGTTAACACCCTCTGGTGGTAACTCACTTGGGAAACGTGTTTCAGGGATCTCAATTGGCTCTTCATCATTGAAGATAGATGCTAATGCATCTCGCTCTTGCTGCTCTTCGCTGATCTCAACACAGTACTCAGGCACATCAATATGTCGGTACTTTATTGGTAAGTCGTTTACATCAACTAATCCGCCCGGATAAAGGATGGTTAGACGTTCAACCAAGTTAGAGAGTTCACGAACGTTACCAGACCAAGCATGTTCTTTTAACGATTCAATTGCACGCTGAGTGAATCGAACTCGACCACGCCCTTCGTTATAAACTCGACTAACAAGCTCTTGTAATAATAACGGGATGTCTTCTTTACGTTCACATAAAGCTGGCATTTCAATTGGGAATACATTAAGTCTGTAATACAGATCTTCCCTGAACTCACCTTGCTCGATCATGCTCTCTAGATCTCTATGAGTTGCAGCAACAACTCGCACATCAGCGGCAATGGATTTACTGCCACCAACACGCTCAAACATGCGCTCTTGCAATACACGTAATAATTTTACTTGCATCTGCAATGGCATATCACCAATTTCATCAAGGAATAAAGTGCCCTTTTCAGCTAATTCAAAGCGACCTTTACGGGCACTAATTGCGCCTGTAAAAGAGCCTTTCTCATGGCCAAAGAGTTCACTTTCTAATAATTCGGGAGGAATTGCACCACAGTTTACTGGGATAAAAGGTCCGTCGCGGCGATCTGAAATATAATGAATATTTCGAGCGACTACCTCTTTACCTGTACCTGATTGCCCCAAGATTAATACTGTCGCTTCAGAGCTTGCCACTTGATTAATCAAGTGACGCACATTGGCGATACCTTCACTGCGGCCAACTAAGCTTCTAAACAGTTTAGTTTGATTAGCACTCGTTGGCGTTTCAGGGCGCTTAACTTGGCCATAAACTTGGCAAAAATGAAGTAACTCGGTCAATTGCGGATAGTTTAATGGCTCCTCAATAATACCGAGCACATTAGACGCTTTGACTTCGCTAGCATCACCAAGCAGTAATATAGGCTGCCACGGAAGCGCACCAGTCAATGACTGAATGAGTTCTGGAGTTTGATTTTCAGACGGCAAAACAATCGCACGAAAGCGCGTCTGCTTAGTGTAAACGTCAAGTTTATCGAAATCGATTAACTCAACTTGCTCACCTAAAAATTCAAATACACATGACAAGCGATTAATTCGCTCAGACTGGTTACCGACCAGTAGAATTCGTTGATCTGTTTGCATCATTCCGAAGGCCGTTAGGCTCAAATATTTCAGCGCATTAATTATTAGTGTTGGTTGCTTTTTTCAAGCTTATTTTTTAAGCGGGCAGTTGTCAAAAATGCTTTTAAAATTAACTACCGATAGGAATAGTGTATTATCAGCCCGCCATAAGCAAGCCCCTGATGAGCTTTATGAGAAACTCACTTGTTTTTCGCTTAAAAAGTCTTCACCAATGGTGGCTGTTTGTCACCTTTTTGACAGATGACAAAAAGGAGGCTATTAAACCTCCCTTTTTAGTTACTTTTATATCGCACTCGCGTGTGAATCAATGTGGTGTTGCTCAGGCGGAATTGCGTCCCAGCCTTCTTTAATTGTTCTAAGAATATCACTTACATCATCTAATGCTTGAACGTCATTATTCAAGTTAGCTTCAGAGATCCTACGCAACATAAAGTCATATAAATCGCTAAGGTTCTTAGCTATGTCTCCACCAGCTTCCATGTTCAAACTATTATTTAAACCGGTAATAATGCCAATCGCTTTTCCTATAAACACACCTTTGTTAGCTAAGTCATTATTCTCAATGGCATAGCGACTTTGAGCTATGCGCTGAAGTGCGCCATCAAACATCATTTGAACTATACGATGTGGAGATGCAACTGAAATCTCACTATCTAATGAAACCTTGCGATATGACTGAAGAGAGCTTCTCATTAAAAACCTACCTGTTAGAATCTATAGTCTTGTACATATTTAATTGCCGCTTACTTTTACGCCCTGCATGTAACAGAGACTGTCTATGCGCCTTAATCATATTGGCCTTGGCCTCGAATGACTGACTCAGCGTAATTTGCTTTTTCAGTTCAACAGCATCTGCTGCTGTTGCATTTTCAAAAGCATTAACAAGTAAACTTTGACGCTTGCCAACTAACTCCTGCAAATATAATACCAACTCATCGGTAGACTCATCTTCTGCTGGCACTAGATTTAACTTATCTAAAAGCGCATCTAATTCATCATTCAGTTGATGTAAAGGCGTTAAATCCACACGAACTCCTTAAAAATCTGACTAGACTAATCGCAGTTATGAGCCAATTACACCAGGTAATGAATTCAGTCTGTCAGCTAACCCCGCACTTTGCTGGTTTAACTGGCCAACAATTAAATCCATCGCATTAAACTGCTTAAATAAACGTGCCTCTAACATCTCCATTTTTAAGCTGAAAGCTTCACGTTGATCATCAAGGCGTTGTTTATCATTGGTTAAGGCGTTATCACGGCTATCGATTAAGCCACCAGATTTGACGTAACCTTCTACTAGGTTATCTAGGCTTGCTGCAATACCTTTCTCTGGTGTTGCGAATAAACCTTCAACAGCGCCCATATCTTCAGCAATAACTTTATCGAGTTTCTCATCATTGATAGACATTTTGCCATAGCGGTCGGTTTCAATGCCGATATCGTATAAAGCGATCGTTTCACCGTCGACATCAACACGATTACTGATCATATTGCGCATCTGTGATTCAATCGAACGCAGCATTGAGTCACCTTGCAGCGCTGCAGACTCTTCTTTCTCAGCATCATACTTAGATAAACTACTGATCGACTCCACGAGGGTGTTATATGCGTCAACAAACCCTTTAACGTTTTCTTTAACCGCTTCGTTATCTTGCTCAATCTTTAAAGTTGAAGTCTTAGCAAGGTCCGCATCAGTCAAAGACAGGGTCACACCAGCAATGGCATTTTCAACATCATTACTTTGTGAGGTAACCTTTTGCCCATCAATGTGCAGCACAGCGTCTTGCGCTGCTTGTAAGGTTTCTAAACTGCCAGAGCCAAACATATCGTTTAGCCCAGAGCCAGAACCGACTGCATCTGTTGCTGTAATGCTAACTTGATTATCAGTACCGGTTTCATCAGAGCTAAAGACTAGACGACTACCACCATCACTTTTAATCACGGTTGCGGTAATGCCAGAATTATCTGCAGACTCATTAACTTTCTTAGCGATAGCGTCTAAAGAGTCGCCGGCCTCAATATCAACAGAGAAAGCTTTGCCGTTAACTTCTAGATCTAACGTGCCTTGACCTACGCCAGCTTTCGCATCTGCAACATTTTTACCTGCCAGTTTATGGGCCGCAGCAAGTTGCTCTACTTGGATCTGGTAACTGCCAGATTGAGCGTTTTTGTCTGCTGTCGCAGTAAAATAATCGTTGTCACCAGTCGATACTTTACGAATATTTAGCGCGGCAGGATCGCTTAGCTTTTCGAGGGCTTCCTGAAACGTAGATAATTGGCTTTTGAGAGTCCCCATTGCCGACACTTTGGCTTCAATCGTCGCCTCTGTTTTATCAAAAATCGCTTCTTTAGGTACTTTTTCGGCATCAACTAATACGCCAACAATAGTGTTGATATCTAAGCCGGAACCGATACCGGTTGCTGTTAATGCCATTTTTGCCCCCTAGACAAAATAAGTTATTTTTGACGCTCAACCTATGCTTCAGTCTTAAGCAAAGATCCCGCCACTTCTGCAAGTTTTTGTGCTAATTCTAATGCTTCTTCATTAGGGATTTGTCTAATAACATCACCCGAGTCCACATCCAATACACTGACAATACTTTGCCCAGACTGCTCATCGACTTTAAAAGCCAGCCCTTTGCGCATCAGCGATATCATATCATTAAGTTCATTTGCGACTTCATGCATATCTGCAGCTTTCTCTTCACCATCCTTAGATTGTGACGATTTTTCTGTGTCACTCGGCTCGTTAATCAGAACGGCTTTATCAACTGAGTCGACTTCTGTAGAAGTACTGTTTAATTCTTGCTTAACAGCAATAGGATTGGCAGCACTCGTGAAATTCACATCCATTGTCATACATCACCTCGGTAACTATTCAATCTAGGACGTATACCTCTATTCATTACGTCAAGGTTTATAAACAATAAAGGGAGATTCGTCATGAATCTCCCTTTAAACTGCTACTTTAGCGGTAAATACTCTTAACGAGAATCCCGATTAAAGAAGAGATAATGCAACTTGTGGTAATTGGTTAGCCTGAGCAAGCATCGCAGAACCAGTTTGTTGTAGTACTTGGTTCTTAGTCATTGCTGATGTTTCTTTAGCGAAATCCACATCAACGATACGGCTCTTAGCATCGGCAACGTTTGCTTGCGTGTTAGCACTGTTGCTGATGTTGTGTGCTAGACGGTTTTGTACCGCACCCAAATCAGCGCGTTGCGTATCAATAGTCTTGATTGCCGCATCAATTTTGCCTAATGCTGATTGACGAGCTGCAGAGGTTGCAAGTGTTAGACCACCAACTGACAATGAAGTCGCGTCAGTCTTTTTAACTTTAACAGTAATGTCTTCTTTAGCCTGGTGACCTACTTGGAAGTTTTTACCAGCCGAGAAAGTACCAGTCATTAGCTTAGTATTACCAAATGCGGTAGTTGTACCGATTGAAGTAATTTCTGTTGCTAGTGCGTCAATTTCTTTCTTAATCGCACCTAAGTCATCACTATTGTTTGCACCGTTAGATGCCTGGATTGTTAGGTCACGCATACGCTGAAGCATGTTTGTTTGCTCCTGCATCGCACCTTCTGAAATTTGTGCAATTGAGATAGCGTCGTTAGCGTTACGCATACCTACATCTAGACCACGAACCTGTGAATCTAGACGGTTAGAAATTGCTAGACCCGCAGCATCGTCTTTTGCACTGTTAATGCGAAGACCACTTGATAGACGCTCCATAGAGGTAGCCAAACCTTGGCTTGAAGAGTTCAAGTTCTTTTGCGCTTTCATAGAAGTCACGTTTGTATTTACTGTAATAGCCATAATTTGTTTCCTCTTTAATACCTGGCTTTAAAACTTGCCTGTCTATTTACGCCAGGCGGGTCTATTGGGTTACAGTAACTTTAACGGCTGCCATTTTTTAATCTTTAGTACTTTTTTCAAAAAAAATAATGTTTTTATAAAATAATATATAAAAACTAATAATATCAATAATTAAAACTATCAATAATTAAAACTATCAAACCAAACTAAAAAATCCATATTTACTGTGTTAACAGTCAATATGGATTTTTATTTGAAACTAACTTAGCCCGATTAAAATAAGCTAGTTAGTTTAAATGATGCTATCAATTAACCAAGTAATGACAAGGCAACTTGTGGTAATTGGTTAGCTTGAGCAAGCATAGAGCTACCTGTTTGTTGCAATACCTGATTCTTAGTCATTGCAGCAGTTTCTTTAGCGAAGTCCACATCTACAATACGGCTTTTAGCATCGGCAACGTTAGCTTGCGTGTTGGCGCTATTACTGATGTTATGTGCTAAACGGTTTTGCACCGCACCCAAGTCTGCGCGCTGAGTGTCAATGGTTTTGATTGCAGCATCAATTTTACCCATTGCCGACTGACGAGCTGCAGAAGTTGCTAGCGTTAAAGCGCCTACCGACAGAGATGTAGCATTTGACGTTTTAACTGTTACTTCAATATCTTCTTTCGCCTGGTGGCCTACTTGGAAGTTTTTACCAGCTGAAAAACCACCATTCAACAATTTCGTATTACCAAAAGCAGTACTGTTACCAATTGAGGTGATCTCAGTTGACAGTGCATCGATCTCTTTCTTAATCGCGGCAAGGTCATCACTGTTGTTTGCACCGTTAGATGCCTGAATCGTTAAGTCACGCATACGTTGCAGCATATTTGTCTGCTCTTGCATTGCACCTTCAGCAATTTGCGCAATTGAAATCGCATCATTGGCGTTACGCATACCCACATCTAGACCACGAACCTGTGAATCAAGACGGTTAGAAATTGCTAGACCTGCAGCATCGTCTTTCGCGCTGTTAATGCGAAGACCACTCGATAAACGCTCCATTGATGTCGATAAGCCTTGGCTTGACATATTGAGGTTCTTTTGTGCTTTCATTGATGTAACGTTGGTATTAACGGTAATAGCCATTGTGATTTCCCTTATCTAAAGTTACCGCCAAGACTTCAGGCTTGGCTAATTTCGGTTAATTTGAATTCTAATTATTTAGGTGGCGTGCCGAGCTTAAATATAATCAAACAATGACACTGTACCGACCTTAGTAAAAACGCTTGATGCGGCACTAAGAGCTTGTTGCTGTTGCTCCAATTGCGTTATCGCCTCGGCGTAATCTAAATCTTCCAACATAGATAGAGCCGAGTTATTCACAATCTTTTCTTCTTCATGGGTTGCGGCGTAACTGTCTAAGCTTTTTAAACTATTACCAGCCGAGCCTCGAGCAACATCCAATTGATTCATACCACTATCGATATTATTCAACATCTGTGCCAACTCTGATTTACCAGCCGGGGTATTAACCATATTTGGATCTTCAATTAGTGCTATTGCACTATTGATGGTATCGAGCAAACTCACTTCTGGCTTGTGTTCCAGCGAAAATGAGTCTCCGGCAGCGGGCTTGCCATCTAATTTAACTTCCATACCGTTAAACGATACCGGATTGTTAGGATCAAACGCCGGTACAGTTGTTACTACTGTATTTGACGAATCTCTGACTTCTAGATCGTTACCGACCATGGTAAATGTGAAGGTATCTGGCATATGTGTCGCAGGATCTGTCACTTTGGCGCTTTCAACTGAGAATTCACCTGTTTGACCGGCCAAATAATTGACGCTGTAATCGCCTAAGCCATTAGCTGCATTCATAAAAGCCTGATCACCAGGAATATTGGCGCCGATTGTGGTGCCCGATGCCACAACCGTTTCTCTTACGCCACTATCACCTTTGTAAATTGCATTACCGCTGGCGTCGAATTCAAAAGGCTGGCTACCGGTATTAAAACCACCAAACAGATAATTGCCCGATTCATCCTTACTATTAGCAATTGCCATCAATTCATCTAAGGTGCCGCGCAGTTCATCGGCAACAGTTTGCCGATCACTGTCAGTCAATGTGCCGTTTACCGCCCTAAGCACTTGTTCTCTCGCGCTGCTCGCTAACGTTGACGCGCTACCTAATTTACTTTCAGTAATTGATAAGCGGTTTTTGGCGTAATCAATATTCTTGATGAATTGATCAACCACTGCGTTTTGTTGGTTGAGATTACCTATGCCAGCTGCAGCAACAGGATCATCACCGGCAGTATTGACTCGTTTACCAGTTGATAACTGCTCAATGATTTGGCTGGTTTGCGACTGCTTATTAGTCACACTATTAATATTTTGGTGAAACATTTGTGCGGTTGAAATTCGCATGGTGTTAGTTCCTAATCCTTGCTCTCGTCGTTAACTGAATTAACGCAGTGAGCTAAATAGTGTGTTAAATATCTCATTGGCCGTGGTCATGATGCGTGCAGATGCCTGATAGGATTGCTGAAAACGCATTAAATTAGCAGCTTCTTCATCAAGGTTTACCCCAGAAACACTTTGAATACGGGTATACGCTTGGTTATAAATTGCTTCAGCAGATCCAACTGAAATCTCTGCCGATTTTGCCTTACTACCAACTGACAATGTCGTATCTTCAAATACATCACTTAATGTGGTTTTACCGCCATTCATCAATTTGGCTTCATTGAGCTTTGCCATATTGACCATATTGCTGTTATCACCTTCAGCAAAAGACAAATCAAAAGTGAAACGTTCTTTAGAAGCGGCTGTAGAATCAACTTCAATAGTAAAACCATGACTACTAATACTTGGCGGTGTATAAGGCGCGGCTGCACCTAGCGATGTGCCGTCAACATCAAACACTTCGTAAGTCGGCGGCGTTGCAGAGGGATCAATTTCAAATGTAAGCTCAGCTCCCTTTATAGGGAAGTTAGCCGCATTGCGATCATCAATACTCACGAGTTTGACTTCTGTATTTCCTGAATTGCTTACATCAGCGGTAATTTTTGCCGAAGCAGCAGCGATTCCTTTAGGATCTGTCATTGCAACAGAAAGTGAAGATGCTGCGCCTGCTGTCGGTCTAATTTCAAACGTGTCGCCCGATGCCATTGTGCCAGCATTAATATTGATGCTAAAACCATCAGCGCCTTCAAGCTTATTTCCGTTTAGCGTAAGCGGCGTAACATTGCCGCTGACGGAATCTTTTAATTCGTAGGTAGCAGGAGCGATAAATTTAAGCTCATAACTGCTACCCGTTAGATCGCCCACACTGTCAATATTGACACTTAGCGCCGCTGTACCAGTATTAGTTGATAATGCGCCAACACGACCTATTTGCATTGCTGGATCATTTATATCAGTAAAGATGTTAGCGCCAACCTGACCATTTAAATCTATGCCTTGTGCCTGCGCTTGATTAAATGCATCACTAATGCCCAGCGCAAACTGCCCTAATTCCATTTGTGATGGGATCAATGTATCGTCACGATAATTAACTAATGCACCTAACTGCCCGCCCATCTTGGATGCGTCAATCGTCATACTCTGACCACCTGATTGTGCGGTGATCTGCAATTCATTTGGGTAAGGATCGCCTTGAGATGTACCCAATTGCATTGACATTTCGCCAGAAACTAGCATTACAGAGCCGCCAAGCATGACACTTTTAGCACCAGACTCTAAAGGTACAACGTTAACCGAACCATACTCGCTAAGTTCCAAAATAAGCGCATCTTGCTTATCGAGTAACTGCATGTCTTGGCCTTGAGACTTCATTAGCTCACGGTTGATGTTGCCAAGTTCAGTACTTATCTCATTGATACGATCTGTCACTGCAGAGATTTGATCGTTAGTTTGAGTCATCTGGCCATCAAGATGACTTTGCATTTGATTGACGCTGCTTGCTAGCTGCTTAGCACTAGTAAGGAAAGAATCACGCATGCCGATATCATCAGGAATATCAGCTAATGCATTCATGCTCGCGAAGAAGTCATTTAATCCTTGGGGTACCGCTTTACCTAACTGTGAAAACAGCTGATCAAGTTCGCTCATTTTAGTGAACGTTGTTTGCGACTCACTCACAGCGGTTGAGCCGATGCGCAACTCGCGCGCTGCATAGTCGTTATACACGCGCTTAACGTCAGATACATAAGTACCTGCACCATAAAAATCATTACCGACACGCTGAGAGTCAAGAGTCGATTGCGAAACAACTTGGCGGTTATAACCAGCAGTGTTTGCGTTAGCAATATTATTACTGGTTATGGCAAGTTGTGACTGCGAAGCCAGTACGCCCGTACGAGCGATATTCATTAAATCTAAAGACATAATTACTGACTCCCTAAATCAAGAGGATGAACAATTTGTGTTTGCATTATTTAACCCCTTGTAAGACATCTTTAAAATCTCGAGTAATGGTTTGCATTACTTGAATAACTTTATCTGCGTATTTCGGATCGGTTGCATAACCCGCTTCTTGCAAAGAGCGAATAAAAGCTTGTGGGTTTGCAGCTTGTTTAAGTGCGTCTTGGTAGCGCTCGCCATTACCTACAAAATCAACAAAGTCATTAAAGCTTTGACCAATATCCTCATACACTCGGAAATTCGCGCGTTGTTTAACAGCGATACCTTGCTCGTATTCCAGCGTGTTAACAGAGGCATGATCCCCCTGCCAACGACTATCGGCTTTAATATTGAATAAGTTGTTACTTTGCTGACCTTGCTGGCCCTTAACCATTTTTTGCCCCCAGCCAGTCTCAAGTGCAGACTGAGCAATCAGAACTTCTGGTGTAGTGCCTAGATCTTTTGCCGCTTTTTCAGCATGAGGATACAAACGTGAAACAAACTCTTGCTGGCTAGTGAAATTGGCCTGAGACTTATCAGCATCGACTGCCGCTGACGGCAATACTTTGCCACTTAACAATGAATCTAAGGTATCTGTCTGTTTTGCTGAAAATAAACCGTTATTAGCAGCCACGGCTTGATTCGAGCCCGCTGTAACTGGATTATTTGGCAGATTAACTTGCTGCGTAGTGGCTTTACTGGCAGCAGTCATTAAGCCGACTTCTGCAGCCATATTATTTGAATTGACAGTGCGCGATGCTGGCATCTGCATTACATCGGCAGAATCCATGGTTAATGCCGCTGCTTTAGAGCCTGCATTGATATCACCACGCAATACAGAGGCTGGCGTCATTGGGCTGTTAGCAGGGTCAAGCTGTTGCACCATAAGATCAGCTAAACCTAACATGCCCTCACCTGACAAGTTTACCGACATCTGCTGATCATGCATCTGTTCATAAAACTTGGTGTACTGGCTATTCATAGGACTGTCTGATTCAAAGACAGCATTAGCGTCACGCATGCTTTGCATCAGCATTTGCACGAAGATCCCTTCAAACTGCTGAGCAACTTCTTTTAACGCACTGGTTTCATCTTTTTGTGCTCTGGATCTTAATGAGTCCAAGCCTCCAAGATCCAGAAATTGCGATGCGTTCGACAGCTTTTCCATGACACCTTTCCAATAAAACTGACAATATTTAGATAATTATCAGTTCACCATGCAAAGCTCCTGCCATCTTTAACGCTTCTAGAATAGCAAGTACATCTGAAGGCGCCGCACCGACCAAGTTAACCGCACGAACTAGCTCGTCTAGCGTGGTTCCAGGGTTAAACATAAACATGCGGCTATCTTGTTCTGCCACATCAACTGTGCTGTCGGTAGTGACCACAGTTTGACCGTTACCAAATGGGTTTGGCTGAGAAACCTGAGTCGCTTCAGCAATCGTCACAGTTAAGCCACCATGAGTGACTGCTGCTGGCAATAATTTGACGTTCTGGCCAACAACAATCGTACCAGTACGAGAATTAACAATGACTTTTGCAGACTCAGATGCAGGTTCTACTTCAATATTTTCAAGTGTGGCTAAAAACGATACCCGTTGGGATACATCACGCGGCGCACTCACCTGCACAGAAGCCGCATCAAGTGGTCTTGCCATGCCAGGGCCAAGTAGATCGTTAATCGCATCAGCTAAACGTTTTGCTGTAGAAAAGTCAGCACGACGTAAGTTAAAGGTTAAGTGGTCGCCGGTTGAAAATGGCGTTGCCACAGTACGCTCAATAATCGCACCATTGGGAATACGGCCAACGGTTGGGGTGTTTTGAATCACCTTAGATCCGTCCATACCTTCAGCACTAAAACCACTAACTACCATGCTACCTTGAGCAATTGCGTACACATTACCGTCGACACCTTTTAAGAAAGTTTGTAGCAAAGTGCCGCCTCGTAAACTTTTGGCTTCACCAAGGCTTGATACGGTGACGTCTAAGGTTTGACCCGGCTTAATAAACGGTGGCATATCAGCGCTCACAGCGACTACCGCGACGTTTTTAATCTTAGGTTGAAAATTATCTGGCAAGTTAATACCAAAGTTTTTCAACATGGTTTTAAAGGTTTGCTGAGTATAACGAGTCTTTTCACCAGTACCCGGCAAACCAACCACTAAACCATAACCAATAAGTTGGTTACTACGCACCCCTTGTACGTTGGCGATGTCTTTAATGCGCTGCGCTTTTACCGGCGTACTCAATGTAAAAGCTGATAAAGCCACCACCATACATAGCAAAACCAATTTGAATTTCATCATCCTAAATCCTTAACTCTAGCGCGTTGCTAACGCCTAGAATGGCCACCAGCTACCCATAAAGAACGAAGCTAGCCAACCCACTTTTTGCACTTCAGCAAATGTACCTGTACCACTGTATTGAATACGGGCATTGGCAACTCGTTGCGAGTCAATGGTGTTATCAGGGCGGATGTCTTGGGCGCGCACAATACCTGTGATACGCACAAACTCATCGCCATTATTAATACTGATCCATTTCTCACCACGAATAACTAAGTTACCGTTATTCAGCACTTGCATTACGTTGGCAGAAATACTGCCAGATAAGCTATTACTTTGGTCAGCATCAGACTCACGCTTAGTGTTCATGCTGTCTTTGTAGCGCAAATCAATAGGGTTACCGCCAATAGTCACATTGCCGCCACCTGCATAAATGGGATCAAGTGACAGGTCGGTACCTTTAGAGATCTCGTTGTTAGCACTCTTTTTCGCCTGAGTTTGCTCCATTAAATACACAGTAATAATGTCGCCGACTTTAAGCGCTTTAATGTCTGAATACAGGCTAGACGCTTGGCTATCTTGATACATAGAGCCCGTGGCTGCGATTTTAGTCGGCGGCGCTTCTGGATAAACAGGCGCATAGTAAGGATCGTCAGCAATTGGTTTTCCGTTGGTTGAGTTACAACCAGAGACCACCGCAATCAAGGCAAACACCAACAAATGCTTCATAGTTAAAGCCTCTTAAAAATGCTTAAAGATTCTGGTTTACGTAAGACAACATCTGGTCAACGGCCGAGATAACTTTTGAGTTCATCTCATAAATACGCTGACTTTCAATCAAATTAACAAGCTCTTCGGTCACGTTAACGTTTGAGGTTTCAAGCGCGCCTTGACGAATAGCGCCCATACCATCAAGCGAGGCAGTGCCTTGAATAGGTGTGCCACTGGCACCGGTTTCTAGATAAAGGTTTTGCCCCATAGGATCGAGTCCTGATGGATTAATAAAGTCAGAGATAGCTAGTTGACCAACAACTTGGTTTTCAGCGTTACCCGGTGTTTTCACTGACACTTCACCTTCTGCTGAAACCGTAATGCTTGTTGCATCATCAGGAATCGTAATCGCAGGCTGAACCACATAACCCGATCCAGGGGTCACTATCTGCCCTGTATCGTCTAAGCTAAACTGACCATTACGGGTATAGGCTGCTGTACCATCTGGTAATTGCACCTCAAAAAATCCTGGCCCTTCAACCATTAAATCTAATGAGTTATCAGTAGTCAGCATATTGCCTTGAGTGAACATCTCTTGGGTGGCTACTACTTTAGTACCCGCACCAATACTTAAACCGTTAGGTAACTTAGTATTGGATGCGCTAATGCCACCAGCTTGATTAACGTTTTGATAAAGCAAATCTTCAAATACTGCGCGGCTTTTCTTAAAACCTACAGTACTAGCGTTAGCTACGTTATTTGAAATAACTGAAATATCGGTTTGCTGAGCGTCTAAACCAGTCTTACTTATCCATAAAGCGGGATGCATAGTATCTCTCCTAGCTTATGCGCATTAAGGCAGAAGACGCGCGGTCGTTCTCTTCTGCGGTTTTCATCATTTTCACTTGCATCTCGAACTGACGTTGCAGGTCAATCATAGATACCATTTCATGTACTGCATTAACGTTACTGCCTTCAACAGCCCCGCTTAATAACCCAACGCTAGGATCGGCTGGTGCATTCTCACCAGACATAAGACGAAACAAACCGTCTTCTCCACGCATTAGGTTTTGATTACCCGGATTAACCAGTTTGATCCGAGCAACCTCTTCAATCACTTCAGCTGTGGCGCCAGATGGACGAACTGACACTATGCCGTCTTTGGAGATCTCAACTTTTTCAATTGGCAGCGGCAACACAATTGGGCCATTGTCGCCCATTACAGCCGTGCCTCTGTCATTACGCAGCACGCCAGTATTATCAAAGCGTAAGCTGCCTGAGCGGGTATAAGCTTCACCGCCATTTTCAGCTTGCACAGCAATCCAGCCATCACCCTTAACTGCAATATCTAAATCACGGCCAGTCGTTTTAATTGGACCACTAGCAAAATTAGCAGACGGAGTTTCAGTCATTGAAAAAACACGTGTAGGTAAGCCTTCACCAAAGGCCTGCATAGAGCGCGCTTGAGCGAGATCAGCCTTAAAGCCATCAGTATTCGCATTGGCCAAATTATTGGCACTGACAGCCAATGAATTCATATTCTGTTTTGCGCCGCTCATCGCGACATAGAGCAATTTGTCCACCTAACACTCCGTCAAACTTCCGTCTAAACAATATCGAAGCAAACATCGTGCCAAAGAGTGTTTATGAGTAAATTAAGATTTAAGCAAGGTGAGATTAGTCTGAGGTGCTTATTAAATATTTTATAAGCTCAAAAGCGATAGAAAGAGGAAACACGTTGCCTTTGCGGCAACGTGTTTTTCGTTACTTGCCGTTAAAGATTAACGGATCTGCAGGATAGATTGCTGCAAGGTATTATTCACTTCAAGAGTACGAGAGTTAGCCTGGAAATTACGCTGCGCAGAAATCAAATCCACCAGCTCAGTGGTCAAGTCCACGTTCGATTGCTCTAGTGCTGATGAACGAATACTACCAAAAGTGCCGCTATTCGCCTCGCCCGCTAATGCTGGGCCAGAATCTAAACTGGCTTTCCAAGAGGTATTACCCGCTTGTGTTAGTCCTTGCTCGTTAGCAAAACCAACCAAAGCTACACGGGCTAAAGGCACAGTTGAGCCATTACTGTAACTTGCGTTAATAAGACCGTCTGCACCCACTTCAACGTTGGTTAGACGACCAACTGTGGTACCGTCTTGAGTTAGCTCTGTCACTTCAAATGGTGAAGCGAACTGCGTTGGATTATTAAAGTTTAGGGTTAATTTTTGGCTGCCATCTGCGCCAGGGCCTAATACATTAGCGCCACCAACACCTAAGGCTTCGGTTGTAATAACCGCAGGGTCGCTGCCTTCATAACCACCAGTAGCATTAAATGACACAGCTGCGCCTTTCCAGCCCGCGGCGTTTTCAGCTTTAGCGGTTGAGTCAGCAATACCATCACCTGTGGTATCTGTTGCGTATTCACCAGATGCCGGATCAACATCAACAGGTTTACCGTCAACTGCATAAAACGCTACCCAGTTACTCTCATTGTTATGAGCCGCATTAGGTGGGCGAACAAAGTATGAGGTTAAAATATGTGGCTCACCGAGTGAGTCATAAATCGTTACAGAGGTAGAGTTGTTAAAGGTTTCTGGGTCATCCGGGTCAAACGCTGCAGGATCGAGTGTGCCCTCACCGGCATTCAGGTTCATCTGAATCCCAACATTGTCAGTTTTAACTGGGCTACCTGCAGTGTCAGGAATTTGCACTGGCTTAGTGGTGGTTAAACTCACTGAAGTCGAATTCCCCTCTTTATCAACAGGGAATGTTTGTAGGTAATTACCGGCTGAATCTACAATGTAGTTATTAGAGTCAAACTTAAATGCACCGGCACGAGTATAGGAGTGATCTTGTGAACCAATTTCTGATGAAGTTACAAAGAACCCACCGCCATTAATCGCCATATCAAGCGAGTTATTGGTAAATGCCATACTGCCCTGATGGAACTGCTGGGCAACTTGACTTGTGGTAACGCCGCCACCTACTGCCGTTTTACTATTTGAAAAAATAGAGTTGGCATATACATCAGCAAATTCAGCACGAGACTCTTTAAAACCTGTGGTATTAACGTTCGCGATATTGTTTGCTGTTGTATTTAGATCTTTTTGCGCTGATGAAATCCCGCTCAATGCAATATTAAATGACATGATTCACCCCAGTCCTTATGTAATTCTATTTTGAAGCGTTGCAAGCTCACTGTGCAGCGCTGCGTAATTAATTTGCCGCTAACGATGTTGCTAACTTTTCGCTATTAGGTTTCTGATACAGCGAGTACATCACTGATCTTAATGCCGCCAACACCACGTAGATTCAAAATCGCACCGGTTGCAGCAGTACCTAGCGAAACGCTAGTAACGTGGGCGTAAGTCGACACAGGCAATTCTTCACTCGTACCATCAACTTTACCGCTGGCTTTAAAGGTGTAATTACCCTCAGCAACTGGCTCGCCGTTCTTATCTAAACCGTCCCAGCTAACATCAATGTTGCCACCCGCGCTGCCATCAACGGTGTAAGTGTCAACAAGCTGACCTTTTTCATCTTCAATACGCACCGTGATTGAGTCGACTGGTTCAGGCGTACTAATGATGCCCTTCATACTGGTATCTTCTGCAGAGATATGCGCAGTATCTGATGGAATAAGCACCTTTTGACCAACAAGACCCGATGCTTGCAACGCCTGACTAGAGCTGGTTAACGCATTAAGGTTAACAATCTCTTCGTTCAACTTAGTAATACCATCTACCGTTGAAAACGATGCCATCTGCTGGATCATCTGATCGTTTTCAACCGGTTTAAATGGATCCTGCATCGATAACTGCTGACTCAAAAGCGCAAAGAAGTCTTCTTGAGTCAACTCTTGATTGTTGGGCTCCGGTACTGCGCTTTCTTCAGGTAAGCGCAATCCGTCAAGAAATGGGTTACCTGTCATTGTTTGTTCAGTATTGGTCGCTGCAGCCACATTACTTTGCGTTGTTTGGGCTGTTTGCGGCGAAATAGGATTACTCTGAGGAGAGATCCCACCAACTTGGGTTGCCCCAGGCGCTGCCGATGTTCCGCCAAGCGGATTAATAAGGCTCAAAATTTACCTCCAGCTTTCACTGAGTTTATTTGCCTATTCTAAGGGTCTGCTGAAGCATTGATTTCGCCGCTTCAGTGACTTGTACGTTCATTTGATAAGAGCGAGAAGCCGAGATCATATTCGCCATCTCCTCCATGACATTGACATTTGGCTTGTAAATAAAGCCATCTGTGTCGGCCATTGGATGGTCTGGCGCAAATTCTTTATTAAGTGGCAAGTCGCTTTCAACAATGCCCTTTACTGCAACAGATGCAGACGCACTTTGATGTTGCTGTGCTTTGCTCATCTCAGCTTCAAAAATCGGATGACGGGCACGGTATGTCTCTCCAACACTACTTGAGACTGAATCAGCGTTAGCAATATTACTGGCTGTGGTATTCAGACGCACAGACTGAGCTGACATACCTGAACCCGCTACATTAAAAATATTAAATAAGCTCATAATTAATCGCCTCTAATCGCTTTTTTCATACCGGAGAACTTCCCGTCTAAAAACCCTAATGACATTTGGTACTCAAGTGCGTTTTGCATAAACGCTGATTGCTCTTGCTGAATATCCACAGTATTACCGTCACCTGTATCGGGTTGATTCGGTACGCGGTAACTCACATGCTGTTGGCTTAGCGCTGCTAAATCAAAATGTTTACTATCACTTTTAGCCATAGTTAAACCCGACTGTTTTGACTGCGCTGCGGTCATAGCTTTAGCAAAATCAACATCACGAGCTTTATAGTTTGGCGTATCGGCGTTAGCTATATTTGAAGATAAGACTTCAGCACGTTGAGAACGGATCCCCAAAGTGTGTTGATGAACGCCTAATGCTTTATCAAAACTAATCGCCATAAAATTGCCTCCTAAGCTCTATGGCTAAGTCAAAGCAATACTTGTGCCAAAAAACTAACTGGATAAAGGATTTATACTTTTTAGAGGGGAATTGCGAAAAGTTAAGCACGGAACAGATAAAAAAAATGACAAACAAGATACAAAAAACGCGTCATAATAGACGCGTTTATTTTAGTTAAAGCCGCTCATTAGCTACGTTTTTGGTAATAGATGCCTGGATTACAGCGCACCATATCAAATTCATCAGACAAGCCAGCAATGGACTCAGAAGCGCCCAAGAACAATATGCCGTTAGGATTAAGTGCGGCAGCAAATTGCCGCAAAATCTTCCGCTTTGCCTCTGGAGAGAAATAGATCAATACATTACGGCAAAAGATAATGTCGAACTTGCCAAGTAAGGTGTAGCTCTCAAGTAAATTATGGGCTCTAAAATTAACTAATCGTTTTACATTAGCCTTAACCACCATATTCCCCGATGGTAACGCATCAAAAAACTGACGCTTACGCTCATCAGACAAACCACGACCAAGGGCTAAGTTGTCGTATTCAGCATTTTTACAACGCTCTAGCATTGATGGTGATAAATCCGTTGCTAGAATACTTGCGCTACTTGGCAAGCTACCTGGTTTGCGCTGCTGATGCTCTAACACGCTCATTGCTAAAGAATAAGGTTCTTGACCAGATGAACACGCTGCCGACCATATTTTAACTGGGCGACCTAAGCGGTTAAAAGTTGGCAAAATTGAGTTACTTAATAACTCGAAAGGATAGCGGTCACGAAACCACAAGGTTTCGTTGGTGGTCATGGCATCAATCACCTCTGTACGCAATTGGCGTTCAGTAGGTTTCATTGAGTGTTTAACCACATCAGATAAAGACGGTAAGTTATACTTACCCATTAATGGTGCTAAGCGGCTACGCACTAAATACTGCTTATTTTCTCCCAGCACAATACCGCTATGCTGCTCCAAGAATAATCGAAACTGATTGTACTCATTCTCAGCGAGAGATTTATTTGACACGCTTATATCCTAATTAAATAAAATAAACCGCATTGGCACAGTCGCCGATGTATCTGCGATAGCCAAAAACGAACGCAGCGTTATACCTTAGCGAGGAAAGAAACACAAGTCAGCCACTGTGCCCTCTCCCCTTATGTAATCGAAATTACAGACTTAAGTGCTTGTTTACGGCGGCTGCTAATTCATCTGGGTTAAATTTAGCGATAAAATCATTAGCGCCAACCTTTTGCACCATGGCTTGGTTAAAGACCCCACTTAATGAAGTATGCAGTACCACTTTTATATTCTTAAGCTTAGGATCATCACGAATTTCAGCGGTTAAGGTATAACCGTCCATTTCAGGCATTTCAATATCTGAAATGATCAATGGGATCTCTGTTGAAACATCATCTAGTTCAGCAGAAATTGCTCTTAGCTTATCTAGCGCTTCTTTACCGTCTTTAGCTGTATCGATTTGTAGATCGAGTGAGGTTAATGCGCGAATAATTTGCTTACGAGCAACCGATGAATCATCGATAACCATAATATGATAATGCTTATCTCGATCAATCGTTAACGCTTCATCAAGCTCTTTACTGGTATTAGTGTTTACAGGAGAGATCTCATCAAGGATTTTCTCAACATCTAAAATCTCAACCAATTCGTTATCAATTTCTGTCACCGCAGTTAGGTAAGAAAATTTACCCGCTCCCTGAGGTGGTGGCATAATCGCTTCCCAATTCATATTAATGATGCGCTCAACAGAGCTCACCAAGAAACCTTGAATACTGCGGTTATACTCAGAAATAATAATAAAACTGTTTTCGAGGTTCTCAATTGGGCGGCCACCTGTTGCCGCACTTAAATCAATTACCGAAATAGTCATGCCGCGGACATGCGCTACGCCACGAACTTTAGAATTGAGCTTCGGCAAGTTAGTTAAGGGCGGGCACTGCAGCACTTCTTTTACTTTAAACACGTTAATGCCGAATCGTTGGCGTCCATTAAGCTTAAATAACAATAACTCTAAGCGATTTTGCCCAACCAATTGAGTTCGTTTGTTTACTGATTCAAGAATATTCGACATACAATTTTTTGCCTTGTTACCTATTTATATAGGTTTATATCTGTTTCATTTGATAATGTTACGCAAATACACCGTTACTCTGTTATTCAGGTCAATATTTGCTACTGCAGTATTCGGCACACAACTTGCTTAATGATGGTGAATTGAGCGAGCACGACAATCTAATGACGCTCACAATACATAAGGATAACAATGACTGCTGCCCAAAAAACTACACCATACAGAAGCATTCTAGCTAATCAAGCAATTGCATTCATTAGGAATTTGTACTTTGGGCTAGTTTTAATCGCGATTTTGTTATCTGCTCGTACATATGCAGTCGAGCCAGCAAGTATCCCTTCTATATCGACCTTATCTCGATTAGCTATAGCTGCTGTTGAAGAAAAAATTCAAGCGCCTGAAAAAGCAAAAATTCAGATCACTCCACAAAGCCTCGATACCCGAGTCAATCTGCCAAACTGCTACCCACCAATCACAGCTGAAATTGCCAGCAATCGTGAAATCAAGCGCACTAACACCGTCAAAATCAGCTGTAATAGCCCAGACTTAAGTTACCCTTGGCAAATATTCCTATCAGTTAGAGCTGATATCCTTTACCCCGTAGTTGTGGCTAAATCGACAATGGGACCAGGTGATTTACTCTCTGAGAGCGATCTAGCAATAGAGTACATAGATCAAACTAGCTTACGCGGCCACCAATTTGAAGATTTGTCTGAAGTGGTAGGTGCTAGACTTAAAAGGCGAGTGGTACCAGGGCAGCCAATATTTGAAAACCAACTATGTATTATCTGTAAAGGTGATAGCGTTTCTATTTATGCCCGCTCAGATAACTTTGTCATTAAAACCGTCGGTGAAGCCCTTCATGATGGCAACGTCGGCGATAAAATTAGAATTAAGAACAGCCACTCTCATAAAAGCCTTGATGCACAAGTCACAGCCGTTGGCCAAGTTGAAGTAAGAATGTAAAATAAGCCTAAAGTAATTAATCATGCTGCCGATAGCATGTGTAAGAAACTATTTTTTATAAAATGTTGGATCTCAAAATGGCTATTGATATTAAACAAGTAAACCCTCATGCCAATTCTCGAATTGGTACTGGGACAAGCGCAAAAGGAACGCCTGCACAAACGGCTCCAGCTAGCGCAGCACCGACGCCTCAAAAAAGCGATTCAGTGTCTATTACAGCTCAAGCTCAACAAATTCAAAACGTGCAAACGAAGATGGCCGATATGCCCGATGTTGATCAAAACAAAATAAATGAAATTAAAGCTGCAATTGCTGAGGGACGTTACAAAATCGATCCTGATAAGCTTGCATCTAACATTGCTAACTTTGAAAATGAGCTTAAAGACTTAAGCTAATTTTAGCGGCAAACATGACTAATTGAGCAAGGCAATATGACAAATCTATCTCAACTTCTTAGCTCACAACACCAAGTGTTGACTGAGCTAAACGCAGTGATAAGCCAAGAAAAGCAGGCATTGCATGAGCAAAAAGCCGATGCTTTACTCGCGCTTGCCAGCACCAAGGCAAACTTACTCAGTAGCCTAAAGCACAATGATGAGATGATAGCAGCGCAACCCGACCTTGACTTACTAAAAACTGATGCAGAGCTAATTGCACAAGTGAGCAGTGCCAAAGCTTTATTAGCGCAATGCCAACAGCTTAATGCTGAAAACGAATCATTAATCGAATTAAGTTTAGCCAGCTTGAATCGGTTCTCACAAGCTTTGCAAGTCAGTAGAAATGCATCGAGCTTGACCTATGATGGCAAAGGCAAAACCTCAAGTATTTCAACTTTGGGTAATAACCTGCAAGCGTAAAGCTGAGTTGAGAAGGACGCTTAGCTACTAGGACGTGACTACGTCACTTTGAGGGCGTCGCGCAGCGACTTCTAGATCCTAGGTAAAAGCTAATACCATCAGATAAGAATGTTCGTCTTTGACTTTGTCTTTGCTTGTGCTTTTCCTAGCACCTAGAAGGACGAAGTCAACCCTAGGTCCTCGAAGTGAGCTTACGAACGCCCTGTCTCTTAAAAATAAGTTACTTGCTTGATGCGCTGCGAACGGTGTTGCTGTTGATATAGCGCCCATACTTGTTCGAAATCTAACTCTAACTCAGTAATATAATGCTCACCTGCTGGGTAGCTTTTTACTACTTTAGCACCACGAATAACCCCTGAAACTGACGCCTGAACCTCATCAGCGGTCAACACCCAATCGCTCACTTGACTGGTCGCACTCAACTGCTGCCCATAAACTTGCTCAGCAAGTTCACGATAAGCGGCAATTTTTGATGCCTGCATAGCCATTAACACTCTTTGAGATTGCTCTGTAGCAGGTTGAACATCAAGTGATGCATAACCAATAGCTGTTAATTTTGGGAACGACTTTGGTGCTTCAGTCTCGTATTGCACATACCTGTCTTGGGTGGAACAGGCTGCCAGTAATAATGCTATGCAAAAACATAATATTGCTTTCATTTATCTCTCTCCTATCACCCTAACCGCCTGCTCTGCAGCATGAGCATTCCGGTAAAGCAGCCCATGCGCTGAGACTACTTTTTCAGAGGGCTGAATGTAGTCGTTCAAGTCATTTGCATTGACAAAGCCTTGTGCAGCCGATACCACTCTATTATTAGTTACATTCACAATACGGCTATTAAGCGCCATTCCGGCATTCGATAAACTCATCGTAGACACAACAACATGTTCAACCGCAATATCAGCCGGCAGTTGTTGCCAATCACGAGTTAAAATAAAATCACCATCTGCAGTTATTTTTAGCGCGTCAGCAACATTAATATCGACTAAGTTAAACTGCTTTTGATGCATGGCGGCAATTAGGCCTTGCTGAAACTGCAAACCAAATGAATTTGTGCTTTCTAAGTCGCTAATTAATACTGGCGTAGTGACAATCACAGGTTGGTCTGGGCGTAAACTATCGTTTTGCAAAGCTAAACTATTGACCATTTGCTGCGAAATTTGATTTATCGCAGCACTATTGAGCATGGTTAAGTTTTGCGTCTCACCCTGTGACGTTGCTTCGCAGCCTAGCGCAAACAATATCGGTAAACAAATAATGGATTTATACATTCTCTAAGCCTTATATAACGCCAGCGCCTATGACTGAGTGCTCACAAAAACAATGACTAACCTCAATTCAACTATTGAACTCATAGTAAGCAAATTGCAGCTTATTGCTAAGTCAACGCGATTAAGAGGCGTTGACTGTTCTTATGCTATATAAGCCCTTATCGGCAGCAGAGTAGAAAACTTTATAATTTTCACAATCGCTGTTGTCCTAAGGTGTAGCATGGTTTCTGTATGCCCCTTAGCTTTGGCAATCGCATTCCTTGCCTAAAAGCTACAAACTGCACATTTTTCAGCCAATCCAACCGGCCAATTAGCCACAATCATTCTATTGCAGGCACACTATTTGCTTAATGTATTGCAATAACAGCAAAAGCGTCAGATAAGCGACGTTTGCAAATGATTTAGTTTGACTAATACCGACCGGAAAATTGAGATGAAATCAGCACTATATTCAGTAACCGCATTGTTGTGCTTCATATCATCAGCAATAACAACGCCCGTTGAAGCTAAATGGATCACAGTAAGTGGCCAAGCAGAAATTATTGATAATGATGTAGCCCAAGCTCGAGAAGATGCGATTCATCAAGCAGTCAGTTACGCAACCCTTAAATCTGGAGCTCAATTTGTTAGTCAGCAAACAGTCAGTAACGGCCAGCTAATTGAAGATTCATTTACTGTGGCTCACCAAACCCAAAGCCAAAATATTGAGCTTCTATCTGAGAAAGTAGATAACAATGTGCTCACAGTTAATATCCGACTCGATCTCATTGAGCCGATAAATCTGGAGTGCCAGAGTGGCGAGTTAAAGGCCGCCATTCTTATTCCGCAATCACTGATTAACGATCGCACGCAACTAAGATACGGTAATCTAGGTCTGTTTGAACAAAATATTTCGCAGCGTTTGGCGTATATTTTAGCCCAGCAATCAAGCAGCAGCTTCCCTCAAGTTCATGCAAATGAGCGCCTAGATATAGATCAAGCTTTAGTTGATGTTCGCGGCTACAGGCTGCCAACTTGGTTAGGTGAAATTACCGATAGCCAATATATCCTATTACCTGAAATCATTGATATTTCAACCGAGCCATTTACTAGCACGCTAGGCCTGTGGGACAACGACCCACAACGTACATTCCAAATACGTGTGTCACTATTTCACGCTGTCAGTGGTGAGAAAATTTGGAGTCAACAATATCAAGACGAAGCAGAGTGGGAGTTCAAACGTCAGCAAACCGTTAATTCAAATAGCGAAATGTTTTGGCGTTCTGAATACGGTGAAGCCATTGACCGAGTGCTCACGCAAGTTAGCCACGATATTGATGACAATTTAAATTGCCGACCACTGCTCGGGCAAGTGGTATCTAGGCAAGGCGATAGAATTATCATTAATCTTGGACGTGAGCATGGTATTAGAGTTGGTGATAAATTACAGATTGTTTTACAGCAAAACATGCCTGACAGATTAGATAATATGCGCGCAGTGGCCAGTAAGAGCAGAGCAAGCATCACTATTGACCAAGTGAGTCAGCAAAGCGCAACCGCTGAACTTAAAGGCATAGCGGCATCTATAAATGTCCAATTAAGTGATTTAGCCATAAAGCTATAACGACTTTTAGCCGATGACTAGCAAGCGTTCTATTGCTGAGCTGACAATGGTGAGCAGTAAAAACAGCACAAGTTTAAAATAATAGCCGTTACCAATAGCGAGTTATTCTCGCTATTGGTCATTAAAATTGACTGAGCGAACATTTATTAAGCAACTAAATTTAAAGACTTTTCATCTGCTCTTTTCATCTAGTCTAAAACCAGTATAATCAGCTCAGTCTCCCTATAGCTCAACAGGATAGAGCAGTCGCCTCCTAAGCGATCGATCGGGGTTCGAGTCCCTGTGGGGAGACCATATACATACCTTTTTGGTGATGTTACATCTGCTATATCATTTTCATTGTTTACTTTTAGCCTCTACGCGGCTCACAAACTAATCCTCACAGTGTTAGCTCTACTTTTTGTTTTTACTCTTATTTACGCTCAAAATCACCTATTCAAGTTCAGCCGCTTATCGTTAACTGATACCATAAAGACTATGCGTTAGCAGCACTGTTTTCGCTAGCTCAATTTCAAGGATCCTTTAAATGACTGAACTGTTTACAAGCAATTTAAATATTATAAGTCAACGCTGGCCTGCTGTTGCGTCACAGCTAACACTTGCAAAATTTGACCATTTTGATGCCAACCTTGTAACCGGACAGAACCAAACCATCTCGATTGATGGGATCCAGTTAAGTAGCCGCCATAATCGCCTTGCAGAAGCGCAACTCTTTATTGAACAGCTGCCTAAAAACTGTATTGATGTGACAGTTTACGGCGTAGGAATGGGAGATGTTATTTCACTCTTGTGTGATGACTCTATAATTGACGATTCACTGCAAACTCCCGTTAAAATGAAGCTGAAAACTATCACGGTTTGCCCACTTAACTTTTCGCTATTTGCATTATTACTTTGCTATACAGATCAAAGTGAGTGGCTTACTGATCCTAGGGTAAATATTAAAAGTGAATTAATGCAGGATGTGACTGATGGCCCTTATATTGCCATCACGCCAGATCTATTATTGATTGATGATAGTAATGCCTCGTTACGTGATCTTTTGGTTTATGAGAACAACCGTGCTTATGCCAATCAGCGCTCACAAGACAATGAAACGACTTTTCTTGAAAGACTCGCAGCAAATCAATATCTGCTCAAAAGAGACCCTGATGCAGCCATACTTAAGGAGCAGTTTAGCCAATCCACAGCGTATGTAATTGGCACAGGGCCTTCTTTAGAGCAGCACTATCAGTTTTTAGCTAAAGAAAGGCTTAAGCCATTAGGCAAGCGGCCAATATTCATTGCTGTAGACACCGCATTAACGCCGCTTATCAGTAATGGCGTTATCCCTGATATTGTGGTAAGTATCGAGCAAAACATTACTCGCGAGCACTTCCCGCAAACATTAGCTGACGATATCAACTTGGTTTATTTTCCGACCGTACCTACAGATGTGATTGAATGGTGGCCTGGCCCTAAATACAACGCTTATTCACAGCACGTTAAATATGATGCTATCAATAAGCAACTTACTAAGTTAAGGCTATTTTCTAATGGAAGCGTTCTTCATCCAGCTATCGATTTGGCCGTTCATCTGCAAGCATCTGACATCACCCTTTTTGGTAGCGACTTCTGCTACCCGAATAATAAAACCCATGCCCATTGGCAGGACGGCGCCTTAGGGTTAAAGGCTGAGCATGCTAAGCATTGGGTGTTTAACGGCTTAGGGGAAAAAGTGGCGACCGAGCTCAACTTTAGAGGCTATTTAAGAAGTTTAGAGCAGTATATTAGTGCAAAGCCTGATGTTAGTTTTTATCAGTCCAGCTTGTCTAGTGCGCGTATTAAAGGTGCCTGTTTTAAGGAATGCAACTAATGACTCAAATGGTAAATAGCCCTCTTATTCAGCAATTAATAAGCACAGCTCATCAATTAAGGTTAGGTCATGAGGCACAAGGTTCATTACAGTTGACCGAATGCATCGATAAGTTGATTGAGCTGCAACCTTCTTTGACGAATAATCAGCAAATCATGCCCATATTAAGCAGTATGCTTGCCGCGCAAGAAAAGCATGACTGGTTAGGATTAGCGGATGCTTTAGAGTATGAATTACCCTTATTACTTTCATAAGAGCAGCTTACATGAGATCAGCTTTAACAAACGCTGTTTGTTAAACTAAGTTAGCCTGAAGCAAGTGACTTGTTCTTCAGGCTATGCGCTTTAAAAGCGTAATACTTAGTCCTGTTATAGAGCCTGCTGTAATCGCAGGTTCATTTAAGCAGGGATTGATGATTTTTCTAATAAAAACCAAGTTAAATCGTCTTGCGGAAATTGTCTGTCTCTATGGTAACTAAATCCATAATCAACAAGTTTAAGATCGGCATACTTATCTAACATTTCACCGGCAAAGTCTCTCTTGAATAACTTACCACTATGGCCACGGTAAGGTACTTCAACCGGTGACGGATTATAATATTCCACAATACAGATGTAGCGAGCACTCGCATTGTATAACGCGTCATAAACCTCAGCTAAGGCTTCTGGGTTAATGTGAATGAGTACACCTTTAATAAAGGTCATTTCATATTGGCGCTCAGGCGTAAATGTCAGCAAGGAATCATGAATGACGGTTAACTCAGAGATCTGTTTTAGCTGCTCAACCGCAGTGGCATTAATCTCAATAGCTGACAGTTCGCTATTTGGTAGCAATTGCTTAAAAGCTCGAATATTCATGCCTATATTGGCACCAAATTCAATAAGTGAACCGACCTTTTCTGTGCGGCTAAAAATACGCGTGAACAGGGCTAGGTTACTCGCTAATAGCTCTGCCCCCTGATTACGCTTGATGTATTCATTACCAAATTCGCCCGCCCAAAAACTTTCTTGCTCTGTCTTATATGCCATGCTCAACTTACCTATTATATTATCGTCACTCGTAAACCCGCTCACGAGCTGCTAACGGTTATCAATCCCGACCAACTAACTAACTAACTAACTAACTATGGACATGCTCCATTTTCAAAGCTGTCCCCGCAGTTAAATCTTGGCTAAAGCGCGTCCCAATAACGGTTTCTAAATGTTTGGGTGCTAAACCAAAACCTGGACGTATACTTTTCACATTATCTAATGTGACCAACTCTCCGGCCTTAACAGGCTTCACCACATACAGTGACCGCCTGAACTTTACATTCGCTTGTTCAGCGGCGCTGCGGGCATAATTGACCTTACCGAGTGCTGACCAAGCCAACTTACTATCGCGGCAAAGTTGCTCGAGTTCGTTTGGTTCTAACGAGAAACTATCGTCAGGGCCGCCGCCAGTTCTATCGAGTGTGACGTGTTTTTCAATAATACTGGCGCCTAAGCTAGTGGCAGCAATTGCAGTGATATTGCTTAAAGTATGATCTGACAGTCCAGTTACCAGATCAAATCGATCTTTCATATCAACCAGAGTAGCAAGGTTGTAGTCCTCAGCCGCTGCAGGGTAAGCACTAACACAATGTAAAATTGCGAGCTCTTTACAACCTGCACTACGCGCAGCGTCGATGGCTTCTGCAATCTCTTCAGCATTAGCCATGCCTGTTGATATGATAAGTGGCTTACCTGTTGCCCCTGCGTATTTAATTAACGGCAAGTCAATGGCTTCAAACGAGGCTATCTTGTAAGCTGGCGCATTAAGATCTTCTAATAGATCAACAGCGGTTGAATCGAATGGTGAGCTAAATAGAGTAATGCCTAATTGGCGCGCATAATCAAACAAAGGTTTATGCCAATCCCAAGGTGTATGCGCCCACTCATACAACTGATATAAGCTTTGTCCGTGCCAAAGGCCACCTTCAATTTGAAAATCACTATGATCGCAATCTATGGTAATGGTATCAGGTCGATAAGTTTGCATTTTTACCGCATCAGCTCCAGCCTTTTTTGCTGCTGCAATAATATCGAAAGCGGTTTGAATATTACCATTATGGTTAGCTGATAACTCAGCAATAATATAGGGCGCATGTCCGCCACCAATCACTCTGCCATCAATTGAAATTTGATTATTCATTGGTTTCCTTCGCAGGGTACTGTATCCATTGTTCTTCAGTTAACTGCTCGTATCCAGCACCTTTAAATAGTGCTTGCGATGCATAGTTGTCAGTCAACACCGTGGCGTGAATCGTTATCAATTTAAAAGCTTGTCTAATCAACAACAGTGCGGCTTTCGCGATACCTTGACGGTAACAATCTGGTGCAGTCAGGATTGAGATCAAATAATGATTAGGCTCTGCTAGTGGATCTAAGCGTACCATGCCAATGTCACTACTATTACGACGCAACATAAACAGATAACTGTCTGCTTGAGCAATTTTGTTGGCAAACCAAGCACAGTGCTCTTGCCATGTAGGAACTGTACTGTTTAGCGCATAACGTCGCGTTGCTGGGCTTAACTGCCAGTCGTATAAACATTGGCAATCACTATGGCTGGCGCGTTTTAAATAAATCGAATTGTCTTGCAAATCTTGGGCGCTGAATAAGCTTAATGCGACTCGACTTGCCCCGAAACCATCAACAAGCTGACGACTGGTATTAGCCATCTGCTGATAATTGGCATCGCATTTCACTAAAGCCGCCTCAATAGCAGCAGTTGTTAATGATTGTGCATCACCAAGCGATATTGCCACCCCTTGTTCATCTAAGCGTTTTGCTATAGTGCGCTGATTATCGGCTAAGATGATATTTAGCGCAGGTAACGATAACGCGCAGCGCTCCCAAGCGCTTGAACCTGCTGCGCCAATAGCAACATCAGCCTGAGTGATAAAGCGCGCCATGTCAGTAACGGCAACAAACAACTGGCACTGCAATCTTGTCTCACAAATCGCTTTCTTAAGTTTGTCAGCATGGGGGTTATTAGGCCCTATAATGACATTTACTTGGGTACTATCAGCAAGAGCGCTGGCATCTAACAGTCTAAGAACGCGTTCAGTAATATTATCAATGTCAGTGCCGCCTAGACTAAGCAATATCGTTTTAATCCTATGATATTTCAGCCTATTATTTTTAGCTTGTTCCGCATACTCACTAAACTCATCTCTTAGTAAGCAAAACTCTGTTCCGAACAAGCGCTCTGCTGGTAAATTAGTATCACTGCAGTAGTCACTAGCTTGGCGCTCAAAGGTCTGATCAAGTAATCGTTCACAGGCATAAGCACGATCCACAAGATCATCAATGACCATTAACTTATAAGTATTACCAGTTTTGGCCGCCACCGCTTTATGCCAATTAAGATCTAGACTGTAATGATCAACAATCAACCAATCAGCATTTGCCTGAGTCATTATTTGCTCAGTTAGCAAGGCATCTTGCTGCCATGTTCGACCAAGAATCGGGGCGTCAAGTTGCTGCGTTGCAACAACTGGCAAAGTATGTAACACATAGCCCTTTTGAGCGATAAATTGATTTAAATTACCGGCCACTTCGCCCGTAATAAATTCAACCTCACAGCCAAGTTTGCTTAATTGCGCCGCTAACGTAAGGCAGCGATATACATGGCCGCAACCAATCATTAGCGAAGCATCGGTTCGAATGATGATTTTCAAACAGCTAACCTTTGCTGATAAAAACTAAATAAGGCTTCAGCCAACTGCCAGTCTTCAGGGGTATCAATATCAACCACACTGCCCTTTGGCAAAACTAGACCACTAGCCTTTTCACTATATATTGGCTTAGAAGCAAGGTAGGCCGTGACTTTGCCCCAATAAAACTGACCAGTGTCATAATATGCTGCGGTTAAATCTTGGCTGCGAGTATTAAGGTGCTCTGGTGCAAACATCGCCACATTCGTGTTGTCATCGAGGCGAATTGCTCTTTGAATTGGTGCAGGGAATTCACACACAGGAAACAAATAGTCGGCTTGCCTTTGCTGCATTTGCTGCAAACCTTGTTTTAACTGCTTAGCGGTTACAAAAGGGGCTGTAGCATAGATACAACAACAGTTCTGATATTCAGTACCATCAAGCATTAATGCAGTAAGAGCATGCTCTATCACCATTAACGTTGTGGCATAATCGTCAGCTATTTCAGCTGGGCGCATAAAGGGCACTTCGGCGCCATATTGCTTTGCAACCTCTGCAATTTCACTGTCATCTGTAGAAACAATTACTCTCTCAAAACAGCCACTTTGCAGCGCGGCTTCTATTGAGTAAGCAATAATAGGTTTACCGTTAAAATGCTTAATATTTTTGCGGGGAATACGTTTACTGCCGCCCCTAGCAGGAATAATTGCGACATTCATTAAAGTAGCCCTGTTAACGTATCGAGAATATAGCCTTGTTCCTGTTCAGTGAGATCAGGATATAGCGGCAACGTTAAACAGTGTTGATAAAAATATTCAGCCTCTGGGAAATCATGTTCAGCAAAGCCCTTGTTTAAGTAGTAAGGCTGCAAATGCACCGGGAAATAGTGAACATGAACAAAGATATTCGCTGCACGCATAGCATCAAAAACCGCTTTACGGTCAATATGTTCTGGTAATACCACTATCATCAAATGGTAGGCACTATAACTATTATCAAGTGGTACAACACAAGTGATATTTAGCTTCGCAAGCTCAATTAAATAAGCCGCTGCTAGCTTATTTCTTTGCTCAACAAAGCTACTTAAACGTTTAATCTGACTATTACCCAATGCCGCTTGCAGCTCTGTCATGCGATAGTTAAAACCTAACTCATGCTGCTCATAGTACCAATCCCCTTCTTCGGGTCTTAGCATTTTTTCGGGGGTTTTAGTGATTCCATGACTCCGTAAAAGCTGCATAGATTCTGCGAGATCAGGGTTATTAGTTGTTGCGACACCGCCCTCAGCAGTAGTAATTATTTTTACCGGATGGAAACTAAAAATAGTGATATCGCTGTACTTGCAAGCGCCAATTTTGGAATCTAAATAACTGCCACCGATGCCGTGCGAAGCATCTTCAATCACCCTAACCCCATAAGCTTGTGCTAGCTGCCATATCGCCTGCATATCGCAACTATGACCAGCCATATGCACTGGGATCAATACTTTAGGCAGACGGTTTTGTGCTTTAGCTTGCTTAAGTTTGCTCTGTAGCGCCTTGGGGCACATGTTTCCTGTGTGACGATCTACATCGACAAAGTCAATTTTGCCGCCGCAATAAAGCGCGCAATTGGCAGAAGCGACAAATGTAATAGGGCTCGTCCAAACATAATCTCCGTCACCAACCCCCAAAGCGAGACACGCTAGATGCAACATAGAGGTTGCGCTGTTTGCCGCTACCGCATATTTAGCCGATGTAAACTCACAAATTTTTTGTTCAAATAGAGGAACTTGCGGCCCCTGTGTCAAACAATCGGACTGCAGTACAGCCGTTACAGCAGCAATGTCTTCTGCGGAGATATTTTGGCGCCCATAAGGGATCATTAGTCTTTACCTTCATCAAGCAACTTAATTTGCTCTACTGATAAAAAGTCAGGATTGTTGCCTGAGTGATATTCAAAGCCCATTTCAACCGCTTTTCCCTGCTCATTAAGCAAGTTTTTAGAGTAATCCATGTCTTTGCCAAAAAAGATGATGCTTGGTGTGATAACAAAATGATCATCAAACTCAATGGTGTGATGTGAATCGTCACCTGGACACATAATTTCGTGCAGCTTTTCCCCTGGTCTTATGCCGATAATTTCATGCTTTAGACCAGGCCCACAGGCTTCAGCAATATCAGTAACTCTTACTGATGGGATCTTAGGCACAAAAATCTCACCACCTTGCATTCTGGCAAAGTTCTTCAATACAAAGTCAACACCGTCTTGTAAAGATAACCAGAAACGAGTCATTTCAGGATGCGTAATAGGTAATGAAGAGGTGCCTTCACTAATAAGACCTTTAAAGTAAGGCACCACAGAGCCACGAGAACCGACGACATTGCCATATCTGACAGCAGAAAAGCGTGTAACCCCCTCGCCCACCATATTATTGGCTGCAACGAAAAGTTTGTCAGAGGCCAGCTTAGTCGCACCGTATAAATTGATTGGATTGGCCGCTTTATCGGTTGATAATGCAATTACACGCTTAACATTGTTAGCGATGGCTGCTTTGATAACATTCTCAGCACCATAAATATTAGTCTTTATACATTCCATAGGATTGTACTCGGCTGCTGGTACCTGTTTAATGGCGGCGGCATGAATAACATAATCTACATCTTTGAATGCTTGCATCATCCGGTCGCCATCACGCACGTCGCCAAGGAAGTAGCGCATGCATGGTGCATTAAACACTTGCTGCATTTCATACTGCTTTAGCTCATCACGAGATAAGATAATTAATCGCTTTGGTTTATAACGCTCTAGAATCGTTTTGGTATATTTTTGGCCAAAAGACCCGGTGCCACCAGTAATAAGGATCGACTTATTATCAAACATGTTATCTCCAATTTATCACTACAGTGCTCTGAATGAACAATTATAAAGCCAGCTTAAACTTCGAAATTACAGAGCAAAATACATACCAAAAAAGGTTCATAATTAAAATTAGCACTTAGATTATTCTTAATTACGTCTTTAATTTGCTCAAAACCACTCAAAAAATGCTCTACCTTACATAGATAATTAAAATAAAAGCAAAGATTTAGCAGTGTATTTTACCAATAAAGTGACTATATAGAAATATCCCCTCAGCATCGACTCTATTGGTTATGGCTTTGATCGCCCGAATAAAAAAACATCAACTCACTTGTAGTTGAGTGGCTGAATTTTGACGCTCTAAAATCAATTCAATGCTAACGTTAAGTATTAAACACTAAATAACTGTAATCGATTGCCAAGCTAGGCCTAATAAAACTAGCTTTATCCAAGCTCCCTCTTAAACCAACCGGCTTAGGCATCTAAAGTAATGTTTTTACTTATCACTATTTCAAAGCCGATTACTTCAGCTTACACTCCAATTCAATTAATTTAGAGTCTGGTAACTAGTCCTGCATTGGCGCATTTTTTGCTACTCTTTTTCAGCAATCTACTCACCACAATAGATTAGCGCTTAAAACGACAATTCCCTGACGTAGTAAGCAAGGTATACCAAGACATCTAACAACGACTGATAAAGGCATTAATTGGCAATGAACGTATCTGAATCTGTAATTACCAATCAATTCGCAATTAGCACTTTTGGCGAATACTTCTTACCTAGTGTAAATCGAAATACGTTCGAAAAGATTGACTCCAAAACGGCCTTTAAAAAACGATTCAAAGAGACCATTTTTCAAGAAGATAGTTTACATATCATTGTGGGATTAGATTCAGGATTGCTTGCTAACTATGTACTTGAAAGCCCTGTGCCTATGGGAAGTAAATATATCTTTGTCGAGCTTGACCCTGTATTAGCCTTACTCAATGTCGAAATTGATGCAGAAAAACAAAAGCAGATTCAAATCTTAACCTTTGACCAGTTTCAATCCGAAATGGAGTCAGGGGACAACGATCTGTATCTAATAAAAGAGCAATATGTCATTCATCACTCTTTTGCATCGACTATGGGCATCATCGAAGAATATAGCTCGTTAATCAATTTAGTTGATAAGCAACTTTCGTTTAGAGCCGTTGAGCGAAAATCGCATTTTGAACAAAAGATTTTCCTCATCCAGCAACTAAAAAACCTAGCTGAAAATCAATACCCTGCTGCGCTTCTGAACGGAAAATTTACTGGAAAAACTTGTATAATCATTGGTGGTGGCCCTTCACTGGATGAACATTTCGATTGGATAGTCGATAACTACCACCAGCTGTTTGTGATTACTGTCTCTAGAATGGCTTCAAGATTATCTAATGCCGGGATCCCAGCTCATATTATTGTATCAGTTGACCCGCAAGACTTTAGTTTCGAGGTTAATCGCGACATGATGGCGCTTACCCACGAAAGCCTATTTATTAACTCACACCATGTTAATCACAGATTAATCTCGCAGTGGTTAGGTAAATCCCTTTATTTAGGCAGTAAATTACCTTGGGCAGACGAAGACACAAATAATATCCCGACCGTAGGTCCTACCGTTACAAACAGTGCCGTTAGAGTCGCTATAGAATTAGGCTTTAAGGATATTTTACTCACAGGCGCAGACTTTTGTTATTCAAGTGATGGCGTCTCCCACGCTAACGGCGCAGTTGAAGCTAATGCAGGATCAAACAATAGCCGTATCGGTGAATGGGTGGAAACCTATGCAGGCAACATTGCCGAAACCATTGTGCAGCTAATATATGCAGGCCAAGCCCTAACCGAAGATGCATTAAACTATCCGCACGCAAATATAATCAACCTATCTGAAAATGCAGCTAAACTTGACGGCGTACATCATCAAAAAGTCGAGTCAATAAAACTACAATCCGCCGGTATATCCCCTAAACAATTATTAGAGTTAGTGCCCGATGGTGCGACCGAGAAATCAGTGCATCTAAACAAAATGATGACTGAAGTGAATCAAGCTATCCAAGACTTAGAGCAGATAAAAGCGTTAGCAAACAAAGCGATTGAGTTAAATGAACAAGCTCGAGGACTAGAGATTCAATCTAAAAAAAGTCAACTAGTCGTCAGTAAAATCGATAAGATTGAAAGTCAACTTAAAGATAAATACAGTGCACTATCTCAAGTCATTAAGTTCTATGGATATTATGAGTTTTCTAAATTCTTAACCACTCAAGAATCTGAAACTTGGTCAGTAGAACATATGCAAAATATGACTCATCGCTATTATGAAGCCTTTCATACCTTGGCAATTGAATTGCTTGGCTATCTCAATCAAGCTGCTAATAACTTAACTATGAGGCAATGGGAGCTTGCCGAAACTGCACCAATTACACAATTGGTCGACCATTGGCGCGCAAGCGATCAGCCAGGACGAGTGCACAACGTCAGCCAGTTAAGAAGTCAGCTTAACTTGGCTTTTAATACAGACGATGCTTGCCTGCAGCAAATAGCAAATGAATACCAAGTGCAACTAACCTCAATGGAACACCCGTATTTTTCGCTTAAAAAAACCAATATGTCACTGCACAATACCTTTGCAAAAATTATTGATTTATACAAAAGCAAAAATCACACAGGATTGAGTCAGCTAATAAACAGTGTTGAGCCTATGGTTGACGGCGATGGTTTGGCGCAGCGGCTTTACTATTTAGCTCAAAGCTATCTAGCTATTCTGAGTGATGATAATCACGCAGCCTTATCGCACTTACAACAAATCGCGCCAGAAAACCGAACTGAAGTCGAACTAAAACAAATTCTTATCTTAGCGCTTAAAGTGCATAACATTGAGTTGGCAGAGTCAACATTGGAGGCAATCATTCATTACAGCGATGAATACTTGCCGCAATATGCCCATGTACTCACACTGCAAGGTAAGAATCAGCAAGCGCTAAATACTTACTTAGACTACCTAGATAAATACCCAACAGATATTAGTGTACTGTTGAAAATGGGCGTTTTCTTAGCAGAGATGGGACAAATAGAAGGCGCACGTTCTAGCTTTAATCAAGTGCTCACCATTGACCCTGAGAATCTCACCGCAGCAAACTACCTGCTGCAACTGCAAGCCTAAGGCAGTCAAAAATACAGTTAAGCGGCGCGAAGTAAAAAAACTTATTGCGCCGCTGCTATTAAGCTTGCTTGCAGGGTATAATGCCCACGTTTTCCCTTATTAATATCCTTGCAAGAGAGGCGCTGTGGCACATACCTATATTCCATTTGAACAATACAAACGTAAGTGGATCTTTAATCATAAAGACCTTCCTGTGACTGATGAAGATAAAGCGCTGATCTTACCGCTTGATCAAAAATCATCGATGGAAGTTTGGAATAAATGGATTAGCAATAAAAGTAGCCGTACAGAGCAGTTCACTAAAGGTGACTGGGCAGCCAAAGACAGTGCTTGGGTGTTAACTGAACATTGGCAAAGTGCATGGGATAGCGAAGATCCAAAGCTACCAGAAGGTTTTAGCGAACATTTTGACTGGGCTGACGATACCCCGGTGTATTTTTGCTATGAAAAATACCAAGTCATTGAGACTCGTTGGGACGTGTTTGTGCGTAACTGGAAGTGCTTCCTGTTCTTTGACGACGGTCCACTATTGATTTCAGCTAAACAAAAACAAACCGCGCTATTTCACCAAAGCGGTCAGTTCCAATTAGGTACACGCGGCTAAAACTAGCCGCTTATTAAAACGAGATAATAATGAAATACCTTTCTACCCTTCTATTTGCTGGCAGTGTATTACTGTCATCTTCTCTACAAGCTAAAGAAGTGTCTGGCATACAACTTGATGACTCAATCACTGTTGAGGGTCAAACACTGGTCTTAAATGGCGCTGGCGTACGTAGCAAGTTCTTTATCGATTTATATGTTGGTAGTTTATATGTACCAGCTAATCTTAATACCGCTCAAGCAGCGCTTGAGTCACCAAGTGTTGCTGTGCGCTTAAATATCACTTCAGGCATGATCACTGCTGATAAAATGAAAGACGCCATTAATGAAGGCTTCGACGATGCAACTGATGGCAATACCACACAAATTGCTGCAAAAATCGAGCAATTTATGGGATTATTTAGTGCTGAAATCGTTGAAGGTGATCAATTTACACTGCTAGCTGATAAAACAACGGGCGTTACCGCTTATAAAAATGGTCAAGCTCAGGCAACTATTGCAGGCGAAGATTTCCGCCAAGCAGTATTGAAGATTTGGTTAGGCAATGAACCAGCCCAAGATAGCTTAAAAGAAGCTATGTTGGGCCAGTAATTTAATCTTTAGAATTTAGCTAAAATTTAAAGGTGACATCCAGGGCTGCTGCGCCCTGGTTGTCGATATCCTCAGTAGTATCTTGTGGATTAAGCTCCAACTCACCATTAAAGAAATATCCCGCATAAGCATTGACGCTAACCGCTTTAGAAATATCCCAACCTAACCTTACAAAGCTGACCCATTCATCAATCTCTGCGGTTTCTTTTTCATCGGCGATTAAAAACCGATTAGTTCGCTTTGATGTACCAAGGCCAATATTCCAATCAGGATCTAATTGATAACTTAGCTCTAAACCCGCAGGGCCACTAAAGCCTGCAGAAAACGGGTTACCTAGTTTTAAGTTCTCAGTAATTTGCCAGCTCACTGCAATAAAAGGCACAGTCCGAACTTCATCAATATCGTTTAGGTATGCCACACCTAAACCTAATACATTACCGGAATCAAAGCGGTACATACCTGATAACACGGTACCATAACTTTCAGCATTGCTTGCAGAGGCTGTATCGGCATAGGCGTATTGCAGCTTAGGCGCTAGCATAAACATCCAGTTTTTATTGGGCCGATATGACAGGGACAAACTCGCTCGATAACGCTCAATTTTATCCCAGGCTTGAGTGTTACCTTGCAAATTCGGTGAGCGCCAATCGTAATCCAAATTATCGTAACCAACGCCCGCCCCAATAAACCACTTATTACCTAATGGCATACTGGCTTTAAAATCAAACATCCATTGATCACGCTGTAACTCATTATTGCCAACATCGGCAGTGCCGGTAGTCATCCTAGTAGCACTTAAACTAAATGGACTTGGTCGGTATGAAGAGGATTGAGTTTGCTGCTCCGCTAATGCAGCTGGCGACGAAACTAACGTAGATAAGGCTAGCGTACTTATTGCTAGGGACTTTTTCATTTTGCTAACTCCATTAGCTAATTATTATTTCAAAAATGAATGATGTATTTGATATGACTGTACATTACGGCGAGGCGAGGCCAAAGGATCATTTTGTATCTGATTATTGTAGAACACTTTATCGGTTTTATGATTACAGGTTAATAATACCTAAAAATCGAATTAACTAACTTTATAAGCCTTTAAAAACATCTCTACAGTCTCTTTAATGTAGCTTTCGCGCTCAGGTAATAAATCATCAATATTTAAACCTAAATCTAAGCGCATTCTCACCTCACCAAACACCATTAAACACAACCTTACTGCGCAGTGATGTGGATGCTTAAACTGATAAACGCCTAGCTCTGTTACCTTAGCTAAATAATCTGCGAGTAAGCCTAGAATATGCTTTGGCCCTGCATTGTAAAATAGCTCTGAGATCTCAGGGTGAGTATCAGACTGAGATACACATGCCTTAAAAACAGTTACCGCTTCAGGGCTAGTTATCACTTCACCGAAATGTTTAGCAAATAAGCCTAAGCTGACTTCAGGGCTTGTGGGATCAGACAAAAGGTCTTGGTTAACCCCATGCACTAAACATTTAGATTCTATCGATGCGACAAACAAATCATCTTTACAACCAAAGTGCGAATAAACCGTTTGCTTAGACACACCAGCCAATTTTGCCACCTCATCCATACTGGTATTGGAGAACCCATGATCACAAAAAAGCTCTTTTGCAGCCTGTAAGATCTGCGCTCTTTTTTGTTCACTTCGATTCAATAAAGGTGCATTCATATCCAGCAAAACTCCAACCATTAGCCTTAATCACATTCAATTATCTATTTAAGCATAGACTAGACTGCCCAGTCCATTTATTAGTCAAATAGACTAGACAGTCTAGTTCTTAAACACTAGACTAGGCAGTCTAGTTTAACATTTAATCTACCTTATGCACCTCAGTGCATAACAAAATGGGTTGTATGCGATGATAGCGATAAGAGTTCTAACTCATCAAAAGTGGTTAATGGGTTTGGTTGCCGTTTCTTTTCTATCAGCTTGCCAAGACCCGGTGGTAGAGAATAAACCTCAGCCTAGCTACCAGTCGGTAAGCACTGACTCACTAGAATTGACTGATGAATATCAATTTAGTCAAACATTCTCAGGCACTATCCGCTCAGGTAATACCACCGCAATTGGTTTTGAACTGTCCGGAAAAATAAAAGAGCTTGCGGTAGATAGTGGTGACAATGTTAAACAAGGACAACTACTTGCCAAGCTCGACACCCGCTTACTGCTAGCGGAAAAAAATGAATTAAATGCAAGTTTGTCGCAAAATAAAGCCGACTTAGACTTAGCTAAAGCCACATTAGATAGAAGCTTAGGTTTACAGCAGCAAGGCTATGTCTCTGAGCAGCAATTAGATGAACAAAAAGGTCAGCTCAACAGCTTATTGGCCGCCAAAACTCGCCTTAATGCCTCCTTACTCGCTAACCAATTAAAAATCGACAAATCGAGTTTACTCGCACCATTTGATGGCGTGATCAGTAAACGAACTCATAACCTCGGTGAAGTGGTCAACCTCGGTAGCCCGGTTTACACCATCATTGAGCATAATAATATTCAAGCTTACATAGGCGTCCCCGTTACTATCGCTAACAAGTTAACCACGGGCCAAAGCGTAGATATCACCGTTAGAGATCAACAATTTCAAGGTAAAATTGCCGGTATTGGTGCAGAGCTTCACCCCGTCACTCGCACAGTGGATCTGCGCGTAACCTTACCGACCTCGGCCCAGGTCATAAATGGCGAGCTTAGCTATTTAAACTATCAGCAAACGATTGCTAGCCAAGGCTATTGGGTGCCGCTTAGTGCACTTACCGATGGTGTGCGAGGCTTGTGGAATATCTATACCTTAGGCCAAGCCGATGGCGATCTATTTAGCATTGAGCGCCGAGATGTTGAAATCATTTATACCGCGCAAGATAAAGCCTATATCAATGGAGCAATAAGCCCTAACGAGCAATACGTTTCTCAAGGGCTACATAAACTCGTTGCGGGTCAGCTCGTTACCCAACAAGCACAGCTAGCGACGAGGTAAAGTATGGTTAAGTCATTGGTTGAGAATGGCCGCTTAATTAGCTTGGTCATTGCGTTACTGATTGTTGCAGGGTTGGGGGCAATTTCTAGCTTGCCGCGAATGGAAGATCCTGAAATCACCAACCGTTTCGCATCTGTTATTACCCACTATCCCGGTGCCTCAGCTGAGCGAATTGAAGCACTCGTTACTGAAGAGCTTGAGAGCGAATTAAGGCGACTTGAGGAACTCAAGTTAGTGCAATCAACCTCACGTCCCGGGATCTCGGTTATTCAACTTGAGCTCAAAGATGACGTATTAGAAACGGCCCCTGTCTGGTCTAGAGCTCGTGACTTAATAGCCGACGCTAAGGGTAAACTGCCCACATCAGCGCAAAACTCAACTTTAGATGATCAGCTCGGTTACGCCAACACCGCTATTTTAGGCATAGCATGGCGAGGTGGCGGTGAAGTGCGCACAGATATGCTTAACCGTTACGCTAAAGAGCTACAAAGTCGATTACGACTATTAGGTGGCACTGATTTTGTTAACCTTTACGGCCAACCTAATGAAGAGATCTTAGTCCAGCTAGATGGCCACAAAGTCAATCAATTGGGTTTATCTCCAGCCGCTATTGCACAAATTCTACAAGATGCCGACACCAAAGTGTCTGCAGGTGAAATCAATAACCAACACTTTAAAGCTCTAGTTGAAGTCTCTGGTGAACTAGATTCTATCGCTCGCGTCGCCCAAGTGCCGTTAAAAGTCACCAACGATGGTCAAATTATTCGCTTAGCCGATATTGCGAGTATTAGCCGTCAGCCCAAAGAGCCCGCCAGCAGTATTGCGTTAATTGAACAGCAACAAGGGGTAATGGTCGCGGCAAGAATGCTAAGCAATACCCGCGTCGACTTATGGCTTGAACAAGTAAGAGCGGTAGTTAATGACTTACAAAGCAGTATTCCAGCCAATATTGAAATTGAATGGCTATTCGACCAAGAAGGTTACACCACAGAAAGGCTAAGCGATTTAATTGGCAGCCTGCTCCTCGGTTTTATCATTATCCTTGTGGTGTTGATGCTGACTTTAGGCCTGAGAAACGCCGTAATCGTGTCACTATCTTTGCCTCTTACCGCCCTCTTTACCTTAGCTTGCATGAAGTTTATTGGCCTACCGATTCATCAAATGTCGGTAACTGGCCTTGTGGTTGCCCTTGGTATTATGGTCGATAACGCCATTGTGATTGTCGATGCGATCTCTCAGCGCCGCCAACAAGGTATGGATAGACTCAATGCGGTTAAACAGACTTTACAGCACTTATGGTTGCCACTCGCAGGGTCTACAATTACCACCATGCTGGCATTTGCGCCAATTGTGCTGATGCCCGGCGCAGCAGGTGAGTTTGTTGGCGGCATTGCAATCTCAGTGATTTTTGCTCTGCTTGGTTCATTTATTATCTCTCACACTATTATTGCCGGTCTTGCCGGCCGCTTTGGTGTTGATGGCAAAGGCACCCATTGGTATCACCATGGCATAAACCTTCCGTTTATGAGCCTAGCGTTTCGCCAAATGTTAACCTTAGCGCTATCACGGCCGTTACTTGCGGCTATCATCATTGGTGTGCTGCCAGTTATGGGCTTTGTTGCCGCAGGAAAAATGACCGAGCAATTCTTCCCGCCATCAGATAGGGATATGTTTCAAATAGAGGTGTATTTAGCACCGCAAGCAAGCATTAGCCAAACTCGCAGCCAAATAGAAAAGATAGATCTCGACCTAAGACAAACTCAAGGCGTACAACGCATTGATTGGGTTGTGGGCGGTAATGCGCCCTCTTTCTATTACAACTTATTGCAGCGCCAACAAGGTGCAAGTAATTACGCGCAAGCTATGGTCAAGACCCAAGACTTTGCTACTGCTAATCGCTTAATTCCGGCGTTACAAAAGTCATTAGATAAAGCCTACCCACAAGCGCAAATTATTGTGCGTAAGCTTGAGCAAGGCCCACCTTTTAATGCGCCTGTTGAAGTAAGAATTTTTGGGCCGAATCTTGATCAATTGCAAACGCTGGGTGAGCAAGTGCGCAAAGTGTTGTCAGACACTGCAGATGTCATCCACACCCGCGCCACATTAAGCGCCGGCGCGCCAAAAGTGTGGCTACAGATCAATGAAGATGCCAGCTTAATGAGCGGCCTATCGTTAACCGATATTGCCAAACAAGTTGAAATGGCGACAACGGGGATCAATGGCGGCAGCATATTAGAACAAACCGAGTCGTTGCCAGTAAGAGTGCGCTTAACCGACAGTATGCGTGAGCAGCAAACTAAGTTGTCGTCTATTACCTTAGTCTCTGAAAGTGGTAACGGCATTCCTCTATCTGCAATATCAACCAGCAATATTGAAGTCAGTCGCGGAGCGATCCCAAGACGAGATGGTCAGCGGGTGAATACCGTTGAAGCTTATTTAACCTCAGGAGTATTGCCACAAACCGTGGTCGATAATGCCACTGCAGCGCTGGAGAGCATTGCACTGCCGAGTGGTTACCGTATCGAGCTAGGTGGTGAAAGTGCCAAGCGTAATGAAGCGGTAGGCAACTTAATGTCGAATCTAGTGCTAGTCGTCACTTTACTGCTCGCTACCGTAGTCTTGTCTTTTAACTCTTTTAGACTCACTGGCATCATTTTATTCAGCGCCATGCAATCAGCAGGTTTAGGTTTACTGGCGGTTTATACATTCGATTATCCCTTTGGCTTTACGGTAATTATTGGCTTGCTTGGCCTAATGGGACTTGCGATTAATGCAGCGATTGTGATTATTGCCGAACTTGAACAGCAAGCCGATACTCGAGCGGGGAATACCGGGTTAATTGTTGATTTAGTAACAAGTTGTGGGCGGCATATTGGCTCAACAACTATTACCACTATCGGTGGTTTCTTGCCATTAATTATTGCTGGCGGCGGGTTTTGGCCACCTTTTGCCATTGCGATTGCTGGCGGCACACTGTTAACTACCTTACTGTCATTAGTCTGGGTGCCGACTATGTATCACTTGATCATGGGGCCTAGAACAAAGGCTAACTCAGTTTTGAGTGAGCCACTAATAATCGGTAAAGCTGATCTTTAAGATTAGCTCGCTCAGCTTTAAGTTGATTAAAGTAAGCATCACTACTTGGGACTTGATTTTGTTCGAGGCCACGAATTTGATGATCGAGTTTATGATAACGCTTTGCTAGCAAGCAAAATGTCTTATTAGTGGATTTAAGCTCGATAATGGCAGATAGATACTCCGGAAACTCATGGGTCAATAAGTGATTTTCGCCCAACATATGCCTTCTCCTTTTTGCTTTAGGCCATTATCACCATTCTACCTTATCTCGACTAAAATTATGTCATCAATCACAGTTTAAAAGTTAAGCAATATACGGCGGTAAGGATTTCTTTAGAAAGCGAACACTTATAGACCTACATCAATTCTTTTATTCTGTAAATCAATTAGATTGGACTCACCGCAAAAAGAATTGAACTCGATATGAACTATAAAAATTGGCCGATTGCAAAGCAAATTGGCATGCTTGCCCTCCTCCTTACCGTACTCATTTTTGGCTTCCTAGGTTGTGTCTCTTATTTAACAGCATCAGATGTGCTGCGTGATAAAGGCATTAGCGCTATGCAGGCGCAAACTAGCGCTACTGCAGATTTAATTGAGTTACAGTACGAAAGCTTAGTCTCACTTGCAGAGCGCAACGCAGATGTATTTCGCTCTATGTATCCTGGTAATTTCTACAAGCCAGATAAAACAGTCAAAGTCATGGGGAAAACAACTCCAGCCCTAAGACATGAACGTGAACAAATCAACGCCTCTAAAAGTAAAGTAGACAGATATTCAAAACTGACTGGCGGTAACGCAACCGTATTCGTGCGCGATGGCGATGAATTCATCCGCATTTCAACATCATTAAAAAATGCCGATGGTAAACGCGCATTAGGCTCTTATCTAGATAAAGACCACCCCGCTTATAATGTCATGCTGCAAGGCAAAGATTTTGAAGGCTATGCCCAGCTTTTCGGCAAAGATTACATGACGATTTACCGCCCAATCAAAAACAGCAACGGTGAAGTCATTGGTATTTTATACACTGGTTTTGATATTAGTGGCTCCTTGGTGCAACTCAGAAAATCGATCAATAAGCTACAGCTAGAAGAATCAGGTTCTTATCTATTAGTCCGCCAATTAGACTCATCAATTGTTGCCCATCATCAACACGCCGTTGGCAGTAAACTCAGTGCAGACAACCTCGATGGACTAACAATTGAGCAAGCAATGACTCATCAAGGCTCTTGGGAATACACCAACAATCAGGGCGTAAAAGCCTATGCTTACACTATTGAGATCCCAGGTTGGAACTGGTCTTTAATTGGTCAAGTTGATGCTAAAGAGCTAAATGAAGAAAGTATCTCGTTATTGAAAATCAATATGGCAGTGTCGGTAATTGGTATGATTGTAATTACTATATTACTTTCGCAAGTGTTGGTAAGGGCATTAAAACCACTTGGCACACTACAAACACAATTAGAAAAGTTAGGTGCAGGTGATCTTTCGCAGCATTTTGCAGCCACCAGCACAAACAGCAAAAATGAAGTAGACCTAATAACTAACAGCACATCAAAAATGGCTACCAACCTGCGCGATCTTATATTAGCGCTACAGCAATCGGTTACAGCACTGCAAGCTCACTCGAATCAAACACAAGAAACCGCGCGTTTAAATGGTGAAGAAGCACAATCGTTAATGGCACAAACAGATCAAATTGCTACAGCGATAGAAGAGATGTCAGCCTCAGTGCGCGACGTGGCTAACCACGCCAATGAAGGTGCAAGCATGAGCCTGCGTGTAGATAATGCGGCTAAAGGCGGCCAAGCCAACTTAAGTAGCCTAGTTAGCGGCCTGCAAGATTTAAGCACTCAGTTGTCTGAAAGCCACAGCAGCGTTGAAGTGGTCAATCAAAATAGCCAAGCTATTAGTCAAGTTACTGAAGTGATTAATAGCATTGCCGAGCAAACAAATCTGTTAGCGCTTAATGCTGCCATTGAGGCCGCAAGAGCAGGTGAACAAGGTCGCGGTTTTGCTGTTGTAGCTGATGAAGTTCGCACCCTAGCCCAGCGCACTCAAACCTCTATTGCGGAGATCTCAGACACTATTACCCAGCTGCAATCTCAAGTTAAACTTACCGCCGGACAGATGAATCACAGCAATGAACTTGGCGACGCGTCAGCAGCCCAAGGCAATGAGGCTATTTCACAGTTAATGGAGATTAATAACAGCATTGCCGAGCTCGCCACCACGGCAAGTAGTATTGCTAGCGCCACCGAGCAACAAAGCGCTGTGGCTGAAGAGATCACCCGTAACCTGCATCAGATAACTGAACTTGCAAGAGATGGCGAGCAGCGCGCAGGTGAAAGCGTCGACTCAGCTGAGAGCTTAGCAACTATTGCAAAAGAGATTAACACTAAGATCAGTGTGTTTAAGGCATAATATTAAATAACTGCATGTGCAAAGCTGCTGGCTAAAATAAAAGGCTGAAGGCAAGGGCAAAGCAACAGTTCGCTGTTGCTTTTTTATTGTTGATTTTGAGCAGATTTGTCATTACCGTCCTGCCCTATTCCATTATTCGCTTTTTAAGTTCAAAGAGAGAAAAGTATGTTTGCTAAACTATTAATAGTGTCGTTTATGCTATTTATGGCTGGTTGTGCCACCCCACAAAATAACACGGTTGAAGGTAAGAAATTATTAATTATCGCAGGTGAAGGCTTAAACACCACCTATGAAAATAGCCCAGCCGCTAACAGCTTTCTATTTGAGGTTGGTAAAACGTTTGCCACAGATCTGGGCCTACAACTTGAAGAACTTGGCTTTGACTCTTTCCTGTTTGTCAGCAAAGACTCAGCAACCTATAAACAAGAATATCAGCGCGCTGTTAATCGTTTAATGGCTGATGAAACCATTGATGGCGTTGCAGAAATAAAAGTGCTGCACACTAAAAATGAAAGCACTAATGAAATTGCACTTTACGCTAGCTACTTTACAACTGATTTGATGGTTAAAGGCTGCGATCTACGCACCTCTAAGAACTGTTACAAAGTCAAAGAGCTAGATAAAATTGGTGATAAAACTTACCAAATTGTCGACCAAAAAACAGAGCAATTTAATACCACGCCAGTATCTGAAATGGTCATGGATACTGCGCTATTTATCTATCGCGCCGAGCTGTAACAGCAAATAGTTAAAGCTAACCGTTACCAATGAAGTAGCGGTTAGTTTAACTGGTGACTAACGCAGCTATCTAATTAACTACGCTGCCACTTATCGATAACCAATGCAGCAATAATATCTCCCTCAACATTTACTGCAGTGCGGAAGGTATCGAGCGGCCTTTCGATAATCAATAAGATCGCAATAGCCTCAAGCGGAATACCTGCTGCAAGTAGTACTAGCTGCATCCCAGACATTGAGCCAGATGGCATCCCCGGCGCACCGATTGAAGATACCATTGCCATCACGAAAATCATGATTAAGCCGGTTGTCGTTAAGTCCACACCAAATAGCTGCGCCAAGAAAATAGCCGCCACACCTTCAAATAACGCAGTACCGTCCATATTCATCACAGAACCAAGTGGCAATACCACACTACTGGTTGCAGGTGTAACACCTAGCTCTTCTGCGCTTTTCATCGATAACGGCAAGGTTGCAGCACTTGAAGAGGTCGCAAAAGCCATAGCGAGTGGTGCGCTAATCCCCTTAAACAAGGTGCGTATTTTTATACCTGTAAGTATTTTTGCCAAGCTCGGTAGTACTACCAAACCATGCAGCATGGTTAAACCAAACACTAATAGGGCAAACATCGCCAACTGACTAAATAGAGTTTCACTACCGCCAATCGAAAACTCGAGAATAATCGCGAAAATAGCCAACGGCGACAGACGAATAATGCCGCCAACTAAGGTGTTAATGCCTTTATTCATGCCGCGAATAACTTCAAATAACACATGCTCTTGTGGCAAGGCGATAAGCAAAGAAATACCTATCATGAATGAGAACACCACCACTGCTAGCAAGTTACCATTGGCTATTGCGGCCACAGGGTTTACCAGTGCCATCTGTAGCATTTTGGTCGCTATCGCGCCGCCACTTGCGGCTTCTGCTTCAATCAAGTTGGTGCCAGCTGCCAAAGGAACTGCTTGAGTCAGGGGCTGCCATGCAGGCATTAACAAAGACGCACCTAAACCAAGGCTTACCGCAATCGTAGTGGTGAACACATAAAAGCCCAGTGTGCGTCTACCGAGTGTTTTCAATTTGGTAATAGCGCCAATATTACTTATGCCCTCAACCAAAGAGAGCATCACCATAATGCCGACAACCATTTTCAGTAAACCGATATAAACCGTTTTACCTAGCATCAAGAATTGATACCAGCTTTGCTGACTTATGTTATTTACTTCACTCGGAGCACTAAACTCAGTGATCCCAGTTGCCAACAACCAAGCAGCGAACGCAGCCAATACCAACTGCAGCGGCAAAGAACCACGAATTTTATTCCACATAATCATGTCCCAAACAATCAGCAAAGCGGCTAAATAAGCTAGCACTCAGCTATAAATAGGTTAAGCAGTAATAACGGCTAGTAGCAGTTAGTAAAAACTGTGACTCACCAGCTTAAATTGATAAAGCCTCGAATTATAGCCGTAATTTGAGAGATGATAATTAGCGCTTGCTGCAATTAACTATTACCAGTAGGTAATAATTGTGAAAAGTCTATAAACAAAAAGCCCCGCTATTGCGGGGCTTTACTTAACCATTTAACGATTGCGGAAGATTAATCTTCGCTCTCAGCATCACGGTCCATGTTCTCAGTATTTTCAAGCCAAAGCGCGTTGATAATACCAAATGAACAGGCTAACAATACGCCTAAAATCCAAGCAAAATACCACATAATCTAGGCTCCTTATTAGTAAAGTGAGGTCTTGTTCTTTTCGATGAAGTCACGAGTTAAGCGACCAAACATCTTCAAGTAAGTCCAAACGGTATAGCTAAGTACAATCGGTACAAAGATGATTGCAGCCCAAGTCATTACAGTCAATGACATCTCACTTGCAGTCGAATCCCACATAGTCAAACTTACGTTTGGCTCTAGTGAAGATGGCATAACGAATGGGAACATAGCTGCACCACACGTTAAGATCACTGCCGCAATACCTAATGAGCTAAAGAAGAACGCAAAACCAGAACGGTTCATGCGGCTACATAGCAATACTAGGATAGGCATAAGTAAACCAATTACTGGGAATGCCATAGTCAATGGGTACTTATCGTAGTTCACCAACCAAGCACCAGCTTCAACAGAAACGGTTTTCAGCGTTGGGTCAGAAACACCGTATGTGTCGATAGCTGAAGTTACTACATAACCGTCAATACCGTTAACTAACCATACACCGGCTGCGCCAAAGAATACGAACAGCGCTACAGATAGCAACTGTGACATCTTAGCAGCACGAACACGTAGTTCGCCTTCTGTCTTCATTTGTAACCAAGTAGAACCTTGAAGCATAAACATGCTCACGCTCACTAGGCCAGCTAGAATACCAAAGCCATTAAGTAGACCGAAGAAACCGCCGTGGTAAGTAGCACGTAGGTATTCGTCAAAGTTAAACGGAACACCTTGTAGCAAGTTACCAAACGCAACACCGATAATTAGCGGCGGAACAAAACCACCAGCAAACAGTGCCCAGTCCCAAGACTTACGCCATCTTGGATCTTCAATCTTAGAGCGGTAGTCAAAACCGACTGGACGCATAAACAATGCAAACAACGTCAGCATCATTGCCACGTAGAAACCAGAGAAAGACACACCATAGACCATAGGCCAAGCGGCGAACAATGCACCACCAGCGGTGATTAACCAAACTTGGTTACCATCCCAGTGCGGTGCAATAGAGTTAATCATAATACGGCGGTCAGTGTCGTCTTTACCGATAATCGGTAATAAGGCACCAACACCCATATCAAAGCCATCTGTGACAGCGAATCCGATGAAAAGCACACCAATCAGTGCCCACCAGATGAATCTTAACATTTCATAATCAAACATAATCAGATCTCCAGTTTAGGCATCAAGCTTTTCAAAGTGATAGCGACCCGTCTTCAAACAGCTAGGACCGATACGCGCGAACTTAATCATTAGATAAAGCTCAATCACTAACAAGATGGTATAGAACAGCGTGATAGAAATAATACTGAACATCAGGTCGCCAACAGACAAGCTAGAGGCAGACATAAACGTTGGTAATACTTCAGAGATCGTCCATGGTTGACGGCCATATTCAGCCACAAACCAACCACACTCAATCGCAATCCACGGTAATGGTAAGCTATAAAGTGCAGCTTTAAGCACCCAAGGTTTCTCGTCGATTTGGTGACGTGTGCTTTGCCAGAATGCTGCAGCAAACACGAACAACATAATCACACCAAGGCCAACCATCACACGGAAAGACCAGAACATAGGTGCTACGTTTGGTATTGAGTCATCTGCTGCTGCTTTGATTTGCTCATCTGTCGCATCAACCACTTTATCAGTGTAACGCTTCAATAGCAGACCATAACCTAGGTCAACTTTAGCTTCTTCAAATGCTGCGCGGATTTCAGGCGTTTCTTCACCGTTACGTAGCTGCTCAAGTAAACCGTAAGCAACCATACCGTTGCGAATACGCACTTCGTGCTCTGCAATCAGATCTTTGATACCAGTAACTTGTTCATCAAGTGAACGAGTAGCAATGATACCCATCGCATAAGGAATTTTAACCGCGAAGTCTGTTTCTTGAGTTTCTTGATTAGGGAAACCAACAGCAGTAAATGCAGCTGGAGCAGGCTCAGTGTGCCATTCCGCTTCAATAGCTGCTAGCTTAACGCGTTGTACTTCACCGACCTTATAGCCTGATTCGTCACCAAGAACGATTACAGACAAGATAGACGCCATACCGAAACTTGCTGCAATCGCAAATGAACGACGTGCAAATGGTAAGTCACGCTTCTTAAGAATGTAGTAAGCACTAATCGCTAGAACGAACATCGCACCAGCAACGTAACCTGACGCCACAGTGTGAACAAACTTCACCTGTGCTACTGGGTTAAATAACACTTCACCCCAGCTAGTCATTTCCATACGCATGGTTTCGTAGTTGAATGTGCTACCTACAGGGTTTTGCATCCAACCGTTCGCCACAAGGATCCACAGCGCAGACATGTTCGAACCTAGGGCAACTAACCAAGTTACTGCTAAATGTTGACGTTTGCTGAAACGATCCCAACCAAAGAAGAACATACCCACAAGAGTAGATTCTAGGAAGAATGCCATTAGGCCTTCAATAGCAAGTGGTGCACCAAAGATGTCACCAACGTAATGCGAATAGTATGACCAGTTGGTTCCGAACTGGAACTCCATCGCCAAACCGGTTGCAACGCCAAGTGCAAAGTTGATACCGAATAACTTACCCCAGAACTTGGTCATATCTTTATAGATTTGCTTATTGGTCATCACATAAAGTGATTCCATAATGGCTAGCAAGAAAGCTAACCCCAAGGTCAAGGGAACAAATAGGAAGTGATACATGGCCGTCATCGCAAACTGGAAACGCGACAGGTCAACAACCTCTTCTAAAATCATTTGTGACTCCTTAGGTGGTGCGTCAAATCACTTTCGTTAGATCCCCATCAACGAGAGTGATTGCCTATATAGGAATATTAATGCAGTAAAACAGTCAGTTTTTATAACAAAAATCCAACTTCAACCGCGATTCGTTGTTTAATTCATAAATTTTGTATTTCAAAGCCAAAAACACTAGCAAACCCACGCTTGCGATCACATTTTCAATGGCTGTTGTGACTCCCTTCTCGAATACGCAAATAAAGATTAAACAAATTAGTTAATATCAGTCACTTGCAAGACGAAATAAGGTTATCCGCAGTGTTTTTATAACATTCAAAATTGATTCAAATCAATCAAAGCATTCGGTTTCAATGGGTTTTGAGGTGAAGCACACAGTTCCACCCTAGAGCCTGTTGACAACATAAAACACCCATGCTAGGAGTGCCTGAAAAATAAGCAAAACAATTATTTTCACCCAATAAACATTTTATTTAACGCTAAACAGACAAAACACCAATTATTAACAATTCCAGCAACAGTTATCGTATCCCTAAATAAAAATCTATCTAATTCACTTCCACCTAAAAACCTTTAAATACATACATATAAGATATAACAATAAAAAACACCATTACCAACCGACCAATTTCGGATAACAAAAACTAATAGCTAAATGAAGTTTTTCTCGTTTGATCAAATTTTATTCGTCACCTAAAATGAGCACCAAGTTAAGGAGACGGTCTAACCAACCCGGTGAAGTAGCCCGGTAAAGACTAACTCCGCTTAAATCATCAATCTATGTGGAGATACCCATTATGACAAAATTATTCGAGCGTCTAGTTGTTAGCTATCAGCGTGTTTTCGTTGAACTTTATAAAGCTAGAGAGCTGTAAGTAAGACTGTTTAATGCAAGATCAATCTTGAAGTTTTGTTAGCGCAAAGCGGCCCCCCTTAGTATTAAGGGGGGCTTTTTTATATCTGCTGATTACCGCAGCCGAAAAATATTTTATGAATAACGCATATTGAAGATTATGGATAACTTCAGCTTATCCAAAATCTTAGTGATAGCTCGCCAAAAAGCTTTTATTAGCAATCTATTTAGCAGGAAATACTCTGTAATCCATTGTTTAGTGGCACTTCTTTGGTTGAACAAACACCAATTAATTATTTCAAGTAAAAAAAAACCCCTATATTTAGGGGCTTTTTCATCGATAACTTTCAGTCTACATCAGCAATCAATACATTAGCCGACTGATTTTCTCACGTTACGGAACATTCTCATCCAAGGGCTATCTTCACCCCAAGACTCTGGGTGCCATGAGTTAGCAACGGTTCTAAATACACGCTCAGGATGCGGCATCATAATCGTCACTCGACCGTCAGTTGAGCTCAATGCGGTAATCGCATTTGGCGAACCATTCGGGTTTTGTGGGTACTGAGTGGCAATTTGACCATTACCATCAACATAACGCAGTGCTACCGTACCAGAGGCTTCTGCTGCGGCTAGCGCTTCAGGCGTTGCAAACTCAGCGCGACCTTCACCATGTGATACAGCAATCGGCATACGTGAACCTTCCATACCTTGGAAGAATAACGACGGACTCTTTTGCACTTCAACCAAACTAAAGCGCGCTTCAAAGCGCTCTGAACGGTTACGTACGAAGTGTGGCCATAACTCGGTGCCAGGAATAATGTCTTTAAGGTTAGACAACATCTGACAACCGTTACACACACCAAGCGAGAAGCTATCATTACGCTCGAAGAATTGGCTAAACTGCTCACGAGCACGCTCGTTAAACAGAATTGACTTCGCCCAGCCTTCACCAGCGCCCAGTACGTCACCGTAAGAGAAACCACCACATGCCACTAGGCCTTGGAACTCTTCTAGGCTAATACGGCCGCTTAGGATGTCACTCATGTGCACATCGGTAGACTCAAAGCCGGCTCTGTCAAATGCAGCAGCCATTTCGATGTGCGAGTTAACGCCTTGCTCACGTAAGATAGCCATCTTAGGTGCAGCACCTTTTAAGATAAATGGCGCGGCAACGTCTTCACTTGGGTCAAAGCTTAAATCAACGGTTAGACCTAAATCACTAGCGTCTTGCTTAAGCTCAAACTCTTCTTTAGCACACTCAGGGTTATCACGTAGCGCTTGCATGCGGTAGGTGGTTTCAGCCCAAATAGTACGTAGTGAAGTACGTGTTTCTGTTAAGACTTCGCGCGCACCATCAAAGATAGCAATGCAGTCAGTATCAGTCAGCTCGGCAACTTTGTGGCAAGGTACACCTGCTGCGGCAAACTTTTCAGTGATAATCGCTGCGTCTTGACGACGAACTTGAATGACTGCGCCTAGCTCTTCGTTAAACAGACGCTCAACGTCAGTACCACTTAGTGCACTCAAATCAACATTTAGACCTGTGTGACCAGCAAATGCCATTTCAACTAAAGTGGTGTAAAGGCCGCCATCACTTCTATCGTGATACGCAATAATCGACTTATCGGCAATCATAGGTTGAATGGTTTCAAAGAAGCCTTTCAACGTTGCTGAGTTATCAAGATCTGGTGCGATATCACCTAGCTCACTGTATACCTGAGCCAGACAAGAACCACCTAAGCGATTTTGACCAAGACCAAGATCCAGCAATAACAGATCTGTGTCGCCTTTATCAGTGCGTAGTTCTGGTGTAACAGTGTTGCGTACATCTTGCACCACACCAAACGCGGTGATCACCAATGACATTGGCGAGGTCACAGTCTTTTGAACGCCGTTTTCTTCCCAAGCGGTTTTCATTGACATTGAGTCTTTACCCACTGGAATTGTCAAAGACAAATCAGGGCATAACTCTTCGCCAATGGCTTTTACCGCTTCATACAAGCCCGCATCTTCACCTGGGTGGCCTGCTGGTGACATCCAGTTAGCAGAAAGCTTAATGTGTTTGAACGAGCCGATATCAGTACCCGCAATGTTCATAATTGATTCAGCCACCGCCATACGCGCCGATGCGCCAAAGTCCAATAGTGCAAGCGGCGTGCGCTCACCCATAGACATAGCTTCACCCGTGTACGAGTCGTAGCTTGATGCAGTAACCGCACAATCCGCCACTGGTACCTGCCATGGGCCAACCATTTGGTCACGATTAACCAGACCCGTTACCGTTCTATCACCAATAGTGATAAGGAAGGTCTTTTCTGCAATTGTTGGCAAGCGCAGTAGACGGTGCGCTGCTTCTTTAACTTCAATACTTGATTGATCAAGTGCTGCAGAATTCGCTTTAGCGCTTACTACATCGCGGCTCATCTTAGGCGCTTTGCCTAATAGCACTTCTAGTGGTAAATCGATTGGATGGTTTTCAAAGTGCTCGTCACTTAGGACTAACTCTTTCTCTTCCGTCGCTACACCCACAACCGCAAACGGAGCACGCTCACGTTGACAGATTTGGGTAAATAGCTCGATGTTCTCAGGTGCAATTGACATCACATAACGCTCTTGTGACTCGTTACACCAAATTTCTAATGGGCTCATACCTGGCTCATCAGACGGCACTTTACGTAGCTCAAACTTACCGCCACGCTCACCATCATTTACCAGCTCAGGGAAAGCATTTGATAATCCGCCCGCGCCCACATCGTGGATAAACTGAATTGGGTTAGCATCACCCATCTGCCAGCAACGATCGATAACCTCTTGGCAACGACGCTCCATTTCTGGGTTTTCACGTTGCACTGAAGCAAAATCTAAATCTTCGCTCGACTGACCTGATGTCATTGATGACGCCGCGCCGCCGCCCAAACCGATGTTCATCGCAGGGCCGCCAAGTACCACTAGCTTAGCGCCAACGGTAATTTCACCTTTTTGCACATGCTCTTCGCGGATATTACCTAAACCACCCGCCAGCATAATTGGCTTATGGTAACCACGCACTTCAACACCGTTGTGGCTGTTAACTTCTTGTTCGTAAGTACGGAAGTAACCTACCAATGCCGGACGACCAAACTCGTTATTAAATGCCGCGCCGCCTAATGGGCCTTCGGTCATAATATCAAGCGCGGTAACAATGCGATCTGGCTTACCGTAATCTGCTTCCCATGGTTGCACAAAACCTGGGATCTTAAGGTTTGATACGCTAAAGCCTGTTAGGCCCGCCTTTGGCTTAGAGCCACGGCCTGTAGCGCCCTCATCACGAATTTCACCACCGCTACCGGTTGCAGCACCTGGGTATGGGCTAATTGCAGTTGGGTGGTTATGAGTTTCAACCTTCATTAAGATGTGCATTGGCTCTGTGTGGTAACCATATACGCCATCTTGTTTCGGGAAGAAGCGACCGGCTGTAGAGCCTGTCATCACAGCGGCGTTATCTTTATAAGCAGATAGCACGTTGTCCGGCGTCTTCTCGAAAGTATTTTTGATCATTTTGAACAATGATTTTGGCTGAACTTCGCCATCAATTGTCCAATCTGCATTAAAGATCTTGTGACGACAATGCTCTGAGTTCGCTTGAGCAAACATCATCAACTCAATATCGTTCGGGTTACGGCCTAAGCGCGTAAAGTTCTCAACGAGATAATCAATTTCATCATCAGCTAATGCCAAACCAAGCTTTGTATTTGCTTGCTCTAGTGCTGCACGTCCTTGACTTAATACATCAACACTGTTGAATTTTGCTGGTTCTGTGCGTGCAAACAACACGTTTGCATCATCAAAACTTGGCAAAATTACTTCAACCATACGGTCGTGTAGTAATGCATTTAAGGTTTTAGTTTGCTCAGCGCTTAGCGCATCACTAACAACATAATAGGCAATACCGCGCTCAAGGCGCTTTACCTTATTGAGTCCACAGTTGTGGGCGATGTCTGTTGCTTTTGATGACCAAGGAGAGATGGTACCGGGACGGGGTGTAACGAAGTGGAGATGACCTTCTGGCGTATGCGCTTCGATAGCGGGGCCGTATGTAAGGATTTTTTCAAGCTGTAGATTTTCAGTGTCATTTAGGGATTCATTCAAATCGGCTAAATGGATAAACTCGGCATAGATTTGGCGCACTGGCAGTGCTGCCGATTCACAAGCTTGCATCAGCTTCTGTACTCTAAACGCCGAAAGTGCAGGGGCTCCGCGGATGATCTCCATCACGTCTTTTCACCTTATATTTATAATTGCAGGGTCAGATCTGGGCGCTATTATAGGGAAATGTTTGTCACAAATCATCAGTAGTCGCTGTACAAAACAGTGTTTCCTATTTAGCAAAAAGTATCATTATTTTTACAGCTCTCAAAAGCTAACTATTGTTGACAATTTTACGCAAAATTCAATTTAAGGCTCATAATAAAAGTAATATAGATCAAGGTAAAAAGCGTTTTTTTACCAAGACTTATAATGTGATATAATCGCTGGCTGTTTCTTTTAAACTTACGTGCTAATACGACTAAATCATGAAAAAAATCTTGCTAACTCTATGCTGTATCACTTTGCTGGCTGCTTGCCAGAAAGTTGTCGTGGAGCAAGCAAAACCCGTTGAGCCACCAAAGCAGACGGAATTAGTTGTCGGTACCTTATATGGTCCACAGATCTTCTTTACTTCAGGCCAAGGTGATTCAGGTTACGATTATGAGATGGCAGAGCGTTTTGCCAATTATCTCGGCCTCGAATTGAAAATGCAGCCGTTTGCCAATATCAGCGAGCTATACACAGCCATGAAAATTGGCGAAATTGACATCATAGCAGCAGGTCTTGGAGACACTCCTGCCAGACGCGAGCAATTTCGGGTGGGTCCACCGCTTTATCGCGTTAATCAAGTTTTAGTTTATCGCCAAGGTACCCCTGTACCTAAGAGCATAGATAAACTCAAAGGCGAAATAACAGTTATTACCGACTCCTCTTTTGTCGATACTTTAACTGAATTACAAAAATCCAATCCTGATTTAGTCTGGAATCAAGAAAAAGATAAAGATGCAGAAGAACTGCTTACAATGATTGCAGCTGGCGATATTCCTTACACTATTGCCGACTCAACCAGCTTAGATATCAACCGTCGTTTTATGCCCGAGCTACGTGAAGGCTTAGTACTAAAACAGAAGCAACCGGTAGTTTGGCTATTGCCGCCTAATAACAGCGACAAGCTAATGAGCCAGTTATTGGCTTTTTGGCATATCGAAAAACGCAGCGGCACATTGGCACATTTAAATGAGAAATACTTTGCTCACGTAAAGCGCTTTGATTACGTTGATACTCGCGCCTTCATTCGTGCCATTGACAATAAACTACCTAAGTATCAAGCCACCTTTGAAAAGTACGCCGGAGATATTGACTGGCGAAAACTAGCAGCAACGGCATATCAAGAATCACATTGGAACCCCAATGCTCGCTCGCCCACCGGTGTGCGCGGTTTAATGATGTTAACTTTACCTACGGCTAAGCAAGTTGGTATTAAAAATCGTCTCGACCCATACCAAAGCATTCAAGGCGGCGCGAAATATCTTAATAGCATGCTTGAGCGACTACCTGATTCAATCCCTGAAAGTCAGCGGATGTGGTTTGCCCTCGCCTCTTACAATATTGGTTTAGGCCATGTTGAAGATGCGCGTAAGTTGGCCGAAGCTCAAGGCTTAAACCCTAGCGCTTGGCGTGATGTAAAATCAGTATTGCCACTACTGCAAAAGCGTAAATACTACAAGAAAACCCGCTATGGCTATGCTCGTGGTAATGAAGCTGTGCACTATGTTGATAGCATTCGCCGTTACTACGACACCTTAGTGTGGATTGATAATCAGAATATGCTGCTTGAACTTAGAAATAAGCCACTGCAAACTGCGGAGATCCAAGAGCAAGTAGTTGACTTACAGCCACCTCAAGAGCCGTTACTTGATGCTTCCCCAGAAATTAACTAGCCGCCGGTAACTCCGCTAACCACTCGCTTTACCTAAACAGTGCTTGGCGGAGACTTAATGCCAATAATCTAACTGGAATGACTGCTGCATCACACAAGTCATTTATTCCCCAAATTCATCAAAGATTAATAACTCTCGCGTAGACTTTTGCTATTAAAGTTTGCTAAATAGTAATAATGCTAGTTAGTAAAGCAGCTAAAGTAACAATAATAGTGAGGCTAATTATGAGAAAAAAAGCAATCAACAATGTTGCAGCGCGCCGTCGTAGCCAGTTAAAAACACGCCATCAAAAAGTACTCGGGCGTCAAAAGCAATTCTTCGTTTTTATTAAGCCGTCTGAAGATAACTTTTTTAACCCTTAGGTCGGGTTGCAGTTTCATCTGCTACTAATGCTTGTTGTTTTGCCAGGGCTTTAGCCGCCTTAATCTCTTTTCTACGGCGTCTAAAGAACGCACTCAACTGCTCAGCGCACTCTTGCTCTAATACACCCGAATCCACTTCTACTAAATGATTAAAAGCACTGTGGCGCACAATATCGATTACGGTTCCCGCTGCACCTGTTTTTTGATCTTTAGCGCCAAATACTAAGCGGCTTACACGTGAATGCACAATTGCCCCGGCACACATAGCGCATGGTTCTAGAGTAACGTACAAGGTAGTATCTAATAGGCGATAGTTCTGCAAAATTTGCCCAGCTTGGCGCAGGCACTGCATTTCGGCGTGAGCACTTGGATCATGCAGGCCAATACTAAAATTAAACCCAGCGCTTACCACTTCACCGTCTTTAACCAACACAGCTCCAACAGGGACTTCGCCCTTCTCTTCAGCCTTAGTTGCCATCTCCATTGCCATTTTCATGAAATGAAGATCTTGTTGTTCTATTGATTCAAATTGTGGCAAACCAAGCTCCAAAGATAGTATTCATCACGTCAGTACAAATAAAAAAGGTGCCGAAGCACCTTTATTTAAGCGTAATTATAATCCGAAGATTATTCCCACTCAATCGTTGCAGGTGGCTTACCAGAAATATCGTAAACTACGCGCGAAATGCCATCAACTTCGTTGATGATACGGTTAGATACACGACCTAGGAAATCATAAGGTAGGTGTGCCCAATGCGCTGTCATAAAGTCGATAGTTTCTACTGCACGTAATGAAACAACCCAGTCGTACTTACGACCGTCGCCCATTACGCCCACAGAACGAACTGGTAGGAATACAGTAAATGCCTGGCTTACTTTATTGTAAAGGTCGGCTTTACGTAGCTCTTCGATAAAGATCGCATCAGCTAGACGTAGCAAGTCACAGTATTCTTTTTTCACTTCACCAAGTACACGCACACCAAGACCTGGTCCTGGGAACGGGTGACGGTAAAGCATGTCGTATGGAAGACCTAGCTCTAGACCAATCTTACGTACTTCATCTTTAAACAGTTCACGTAATGGCTCAACCAGACCCATTTCCATATCATCTGGCAAACCGCCAACGTTATGGTGTGACTTAATGCAGTGTGCTTTACCTGTTGCGCTACCTGCAGACTCAATAACGTCTGGGTAGATAGTGCCTTGAGCAAGCCATTTAGCATTAACGCATTTCTTAGATTCTTCGTCGAAGATTTCTACGAATACGCGGCCAATGATCTTACGCTTAGCTTCTGGTTCTGCTTCGCCCGCCATTGCGTCTAGGAAACGGTTTTCAGCATCAACATGAACAATGTTTAGACCAAAATGGTCACCAAACATTTCCATCACTTGCTGCGCTTCGTTTAGACGTAGTAAACCGTTGTCAACGAATACACAAGTTAGCTTGTCACCGATTGCGCGGTGTAAAAGCATAGCGACTACTGATGAATCAACACCACCAGATAGACCTAAAATAACTTCGTCTTCACCCACTTGCTCTTTAATACGAGCAACGGCATCTTCAATGATTGATGCTGGTTTCCAGTTTGCTTCACACGCACAAATGTCTAGTGCGAAATGCTCAAGCATACGCTTACCTTGACGAGTGTGAGTCACTTCTGGGTGGAACTGCACGCCGTAGAACTGCTTGTCTTCATTTGCCATAGCAGCAAATGGACAAGTTTCAGTCTTAGCAACAGCAACGAAACCTTCAGGGATTTCAGATACTTTGTCACCGTGGCTCATCCACACATCAAGTAGTGGCTTGCCAGTTTCGCTAACTGCGTCTTCAATTGCTTTAAATAGTGCCGATTCAGCTTGTAGTTCTACTTGCGCATAACCAAACTCGCCTTCACCCACACCTTGAATTACTTTACCACCAAGCTGCTCAGACATAGTTTGCATGCCGTAACAGATACCTAGTACAGGTACGCCAGCGTTAAACACATATTCTGGTGCGCGCGGTGAGTTCTCAGCGGTAACACTTTCAGGGCCACCGGCTAAGATAATGCCGTTTGGAGCAAATTCGCGAATTTGCTCTTCAGAAACATCCCAAGCCCAAAGTTCACAATACACGCCGATTTCACGAATACGACGGGCGATCAGTTGAGTGTATTGCGATCCAAAATCTAAAATGAGGATCTTATGCTCATGAATGTTGCTCATGGGGTACCTTATCTCTATTTTTCTTTATTGTTAACTAACTAAGCAGTGAGTAGTTTGTAAACTTTCTACTTAGCTTAATTTAAGGGCGACATTATATGTCGCCCTTAAGATTTAAGACACTAATTAAGAACGAGTGCTATAGTTAGGTGCTTCTTTACTAATCGTTACGTCGTGAACATGCGACTCGCCCATACCCGCAGCGGTGATTTTCACAAACTCAGCTTTCTCGTTTAGCTCTTTAATCGTTGCACAACCTGTTAGACCCATGCATGAACGTAAACCGCCCATGTGCTGGTGAATGATCTCTTTTAACTTACCTTTGTAAGCTACGCGACCTTCAATACCTTCAGGTACTAGCTTGTCTGCAGCGTTATCACTTTGGAAATAACGATCAGATGAGCCTTGTGTTTGCGTCATAGCGCCAAGAGAACCCATACCACGGTATGACTTGTATGCACGGCCGTTATATAGCTCAGTTTCACCAGGAGCTTCATCAGTACCAGCAAACATGGAACCAGCCATGATGCACGATGCACCCGCAGCTAATGCTTTAGCTAAATCACCAGAGAAGCGGATACCACCATCGGCAATAACTGGAATGTCTAAGTGCTTAACCGCTGCAGCTGCATCAGATACTGCTGTAATTTGCGGTACACCAACACCAGTAACAATACGTGTAGTACAAATTGAGCCAGGACCAATACCCACTTTAACTGCGTTAACGCCCGCTTCAACCAGTGCTAAAGCACCTTCAGCTGTTGCCACGTTACCGCCAACAATTTGTAAATCAGGGTATTTAGCGCGAGTATCACGAATACGCTGTAAAACGCCTTCTGAGTGTCCATGTGAAGAGTCAATTAGCAAAATATCAACGCCAGCTAATACTAGGGCATCAACACGCTCTTCGTTACCAGGACCTGCACCCACTGCAGCACCAACACGTAAACGACCTAACTCGTCTTTACATGCATTTGGCTTACGCTCAGCTTTTTGGAAGTCTTTAACTGTAATTAGACCTTTAAGCTTGAAGTTGTCATCAACAACTAATACTTTCTCAACACGGTGAGAATGCATAAGCTTTTGAACTTCATCTAGTTTAGTACCTTCAGGTACTGTTACTAAGCGCTCTTTTGGCGTCATCACTTTATCAACGGTACGCGACCAATCAGTGATAAAACGTACGTCACGACCAGTAATAATACCTACAAGCTCATTGGCTTCGTTTACAACAGGATAGCCTGCGAAACCATTTCTTTCGGTCAATGCCTTAAGATCTGCTAGCGTAGTTGTAGGAGTTACCGTTACTGGCTGCTGAACGATACCAGCTTCGTAAATTTTAACTTTACGAACTTCTTCAGCTTGCTGTTCAATCGTCATGTTTTTATGGATAAAACCAAGGCCACCTTCTTGCGCGATAGCAATAGCTAAACGAGCTTCAGTAACGGTATCCATAGCAGCAGACACGATTGGAGTATTCAACTCAATCTTATTCGTCAGGCGTGTTTTTAAAACAGCTGTATTTGGGAGGACGGTAGAGTGCGCTGGAACCAGCAACACATCATCAAAGGTTAGCGCTTCTTTTTTCAATCTTAACATGCAACATCTCCCCAAGAGAGTAGGAATTAGAGGTGAAATATTGCGGCGAGATTATACCTTGCATATCTGGGTTGGTAAATGGAAAATACACTCTAATTCGCATTTGTGTGTAAAAAAATTATGAAAACCCCAAAAAACGATGTTTATACCGTCTCTCGCCTTAATGGTGAAGTTAGACAACTTTTAGAGGGTCAGCTGGGCCGAATTTGGCTCAATGCTGAAATTTCAAACTTTGCTGCGCCAGGCTCAGGCCACTGGTATTTAACCCTCAAAGATAATTTTTCACAAATACGCTGCGCCATGTTCAAAGGCCGCAATCAAGCGGTGACCTTTCGCCCCACTAACGGTCAACAAGTGTTAGTTAAAGGCAACATTAGCGTGTATGAACCTCGTGGCGATTACCAACTCATTATTGAATCTATGCTACCAGCCGGTGACGGTTTACTCGCCCAGCAATATGAAGCATTAAAGATGAAACTGGCGGCAGAGGGTTTATTTGCCACTGACACCAAACGTCCACTTCCGGCGAATATTCAAAAAATTGGTGTCGTCACCTCGCCGACCGGCGCAGCTATCCGCGACATTTTACATGTACTCGCACGTCGCGACTCATCGATTGAAGTCATTATTTACCCCACTCCAGTACAAGGCACTGATGCCGCCAAAAGTATTTGCGATGCCATCAATCTTGCTAATACCCGTGCAGAAGTAGACGTTTTATTGGTAACTCGCGGCGGCGGTTCACTTGAGGATTTATGGAGTTTTAACGACGAAGGTCTGGCCCACACTATTTATAATAGTGGTATTCCAGTAGTGTCAGCCGTTGGCCATGAAGTGGATATGACCATCAGTGATTATGTTGCCGATCTTCGCGCGCCAACGCCATCAGCAGGTGCAGAGCTATTATCAAAAGATGCCGACAATAAAGCGCAAAAGCTGTTATCGCAGTTATCGCGCCTCAAACAAGCTTGGCAGCATTATCAGCTCAAGAAACAAAGCCAAGTGCAAACTGTTGAGCATCGCTTGCAAAAACAAGATCCGCAGCGTCGCCTGCAGATGTATGAGCAAACCTTTGATGAAATGCAACTACGTTTACAACAAGCCATGCAAACTAAGCTACATGCACATACTTTAAAACAGCAAAATTTAAGTAACCGCTTGGCTAATCAATCACCGCAGCATCGCCTTACTCTTGAAGCCCAGCGTTTGAATTATTTAAGCGCCAAACTTAATGACGCCATGGATGATAAATTAAAGATGAGTGAACAGCGCCTTGCTCACCGCGCACAACAATTAGAAACCGTCAGCCCGCTTGCTACATTAAGCCGTGGTTACAGCATTACGCTTTCAGCTGATGGCAAAGTGGTGCAGTCTCCGTCTGATACCTGCATTGGCGATACACTTACTACGCGCCTGCGTGATGGCAGTGTGACTTCTACCGTGGTTGAAGTGAGTTAACTCAGAGTTATTTGAAGCAAGCTACCAACTTGAGTGCGTGGGATTAACGCATTTTAGGCAAAATATTCGCATAATTGACGGCAACTCAATATTGTCGTCAGTTTTAATCAATTAAAAATAAACAACAAGCCCAATAATCATATGAAAATCAGCAACACGATAAACTTGTCAGCAGGCCTTATGCTGGCTGCACTAAGCTTGAATACATACGCAACACCAGAGAGTAAAGTCGTCATCTCTGACACATTTAGCGCGGCAGCAATAAAACATGGATTCAAACCAGAATTAGTCGGTCGGTTATGCGAGCCTCTACCTGATATTGTCAGTATTACTTGTCATCATTCAGGTGAAGATGGTCCTTTTGAAAACTTAATTGTGCAGTATCGCTATAATACTCGTACTACCAATAATGATATGTTTAAGCATTTAGAAATCAACGATATCCGGATTGATTTAAAACATAAGCAAATTAACTTCTGGAGTGGTCATCAAATCACTACGCCAGACGGTATTAGCGTCAATCGAATTGAAGGCACCAGTAACTCTTATATTGAAACCGGCGGCATGCGCGGCTTTGTCAGTCGCACCGATAGACGTTTTCAACAACAAAGAGACACGGAATATGAGTTAAGTCATACTTCTGAGTTCACCTACAAAGACCTTGGACGAAAAACAGCAATCGATGCGATAACACATTACCAAAAAATGGTGAGCGACAATGACTATGTTGTGGCATACGAGGAAGATCAGGTTATTGAGCCCGTAGCAATAATGCAGGGAGAAAGCTTTACATTTCCCATGAGCGAGCCATTGAGACAACGACTCATAGATGTTGTCGAGCAAAGTACAAAATAGTCAATAAAAGAATAAATGAAGCGTCAGTATAAACTATAGGTGCTTGCCAATACCGCAAGGAGGACTAGTGCCAGTGCAATGCTGTAGCCCATGATAGAAAGGTCCGAGACAGTTCACCTATATCTATTTGACAACATTATGCATTATCTATAGCAACTACCACTTAAGCCTGAAAATCATGGACACTTATTACATTGGGATCGACAACAAGGCTAGGTGTTACTTAAGGAACGTATCCCTTAAAAATAGATCCCAACCGAAAGGTTAGCCTCTATTTTTAAGGGAGCAATGATTAGCAAATAAGATTAACTGCCACAGCCATCATAGCTTCTGGAGTTGATATAGCGAACATCTTTCGCTCTGTCAAAGTTGACAGGATCGAGCGTGTCATGCTTTTTGATGAATTGATAAAGCATATCTGCATCAATAAAGCCTGTGTCTCTCGCCTTTTCCTTCAATTTAGGATACTTATTACCGCCTGCCGCGTTGTAGCTCGGAAGAGTAAATCGATATGTATCCGTAAGCTTGAAAGGCTTGTCACCAACAGTTTTGATATCGACATCTTTAGCTTTACAGTCAACGGTCATCTTGATGCCGCTGAAGTGAGCAAAGCCTCCCGAGCCTCGAGTCTTAAGCGCAACCTTAGACAAATACTTTTTCAGTTCGGCACCATTCATCTCGGTCACAGTCACACTGTTGGAAAAAGGTTGTACCTTAAGCACATCGCGATATCGGATAGGCCCTTTCTTTATGGTGGCGCGAATACCACCTGAGTTCATGATCCCAAAATCTGCCGGGATAGGAAGCTGAGTTTGAGCGTGTGCAATCATCATCCCCAGAGGCGTAGCTTGGTAACGAACAATCTTACGTTTGCCAATGAAGTCCGCCTTTGCAACTCCAATCTGCTCTCTCAACTGCAGCTGGCCCTTACGTTGATAAGGGCGAAGTAGTTCAAGAGTTTCTTTATCCTTAGGCGTTAGCATATGAGGCGGATAGTAGGAACCAAACTTGGTTTCTGTATTCACTGGTACCAACTCGTAGTTTGCTAAGTGTAGCTTACCGCCATAGTATTCAAAATCGGCGCGACCAACGAACTTGCCCCACTCGTAGGCTTGCATGATCCAAGTGCCATTTTGACGATCAGGTTTACAAGGCTCATCTCGACCATAATCTTCTACATACTCACCTGTGTCACCCTCCATACAAACTGGCAACTGTGAATGTCCGCCAATGATTGCTTGGATCTGGTCAGGCTTTAGGCTTTTAGCAAGGGCAACATCACCGGGCGCGTTACTACCATGTTTACCATTTTCATAGTGACCCATATGGGTGAGACCAAAAACAAGATCCGGTTGATACAGCTCTTCAAGCTCTGCCAAAATATTTTTCGCCTCCGCTTGAGCAGAAGTGAATTTAAGATCTTTAACGAACTCTGGATTACCGATCTCAGCAGTATGCTCGGTAGTCAGGCCGACTACCGCTAGTTTCAAGCCTTGGATCTCGAATAGCTTGTAGGGTTCGAAGTAGCGTTGCCATTCACCATCGACCTGGCGATAGATGTTGGCCGATAACCAAGGAAATTTTGACCAGCCTCTCTGCTTATCCATTACGGGCAATGGGTTATCAAACTCATGGTTACCCACGGCCATGGCGTCATAGCCAAGGTGGTTCATGCCGATAAAATCTGGCTCGGCGTCTTGAAGATCAGACTCAGGTACACCAGTGTTAATATCGCCACCTGAGAGCAGTAACGTTTCCCCACCTTGCTTGGTGACTTCTTTACGAATTTGGTCGAGAATGGTTTTTCTTGCGGCCATACCATACTCACCTCTAGAGCCTTGCCAAAAACGTCCGTGGTGATCATTGGTATGAAGCAAGGTGAAGCGCTTGCAGTCATCACCAGCAGCTTGACAGGCGATAGATGCTGTTACCTTAGGTGCCTCTTCCAGCTTTTTCTTTCCACAACCGCTCAATGCTATCGCTAGAGCGATGGCTGAGCCTGTAAGAAGCAAGCACGAATGACGGAGTGAAGTATTCATAATAATCCTTCAATATTATTCAGATAAGCGTTGTTACTTGGCTTAATGGCTGATTTCTCATGCTGAGAACAAAGGGCATAAGGCGAGGTTTAGACAACGTTTATAAAGTTAAAAAAGCAGCACCCAGAGTGCCCCCCAGTGCTGCTTTTTATAGGCTTAACTGATGATTAGCCTTGGCGGCGACGCCACCACAGTAGAGGTAGAAGTAGCGTGATAAGGCCACCTAAACTCCCCGCACTTTCAGGCTTAGTCCAACCAGGTTCTTCGGTGTTTTTCACCTCAATGCTAACAGACTTACTGACGCTTTCTTCGCCAACAGTTGCCGTGAGCTCGAACACAAGAACTTGATCAATACTTACGCTAGGAGTGGTTACATCAAGTGTCAGGCCTGTACCGGTAAATACAGCTGTGTCTCCAGACACCTGCTTCCAGCTGTAGCTCGTACCTTCTGGAGCATCAGCAACAGTCGCGGTAATGGTAGTGTTATCACCTTCTGTCAGCTGAGTGTTGCCAGTAAACGTCACATCTAAAGTCAGAGGCACATTAGTCACGAGCAGACTGATAGCTTTAGTTGTTTCCAACTTTCCGTCGCTGATGGTCAAGGTAAAGTTCAAAGTCTCGTCGGCTTTGACCATTGGCGCAGTCAGAGACAATATCGCCTTGTCACCAACAAGGAGCTTTTCTTCAGCAACAATCTGTTCCCACTTATACGTTAGAGCAACACCTTCACCAGCTTTGATTTCAGAAGCATCGATGATATATGCAGCCCCTTCAGTTACGCTGTCAGGAGTTACGATATCACCTTCGACTATCAAACCAGGGTTTGGGTCGTCATCACAAGCTGCACCATACACTTGCTGCACTAACTCAGGGCGGTCAATAAAGGGGTTACGGTTACCCTGATATTTATATACCTGGTTGTTACGGTTTTGCTCGTAGCTATCAACAGCGTCTAACTTGTTCCAGGCATACAGAGTACAAAGCGTACCGATTAGCGGTTCGCTATCCTCAGCAGTAGTCGTTAGACGATCGACTGCAACTAGATCAGGCATATTGGTTGTCGCTGTATCGGTACCCTGATAACGAGTATCCATATACATGATCATACGAGCCACGTCGCCTTTCACCTCATCGCGAGGCTCCCAGCAGTCCGTAGTTTTGTCTAGGTAGTTGCCCGTACCTTGACCGTTGAACAGAACCTCTTCGCCAGTGTCGCTACACGCACCAAAGTCATTGTTGCTTCGTGCAGTGTTGATCCCAGGATCTGAAGGGCGAAGGTGGTGGGCATCGGTATAGCCCCATTGAGAGTCGCTAGGGAAGCCATGGCTCTTGGCCCAAACGTGTTCACGATTCCACTTACCGGCACCGCTACCACTCGTCTGGTTGTCGTACTTGGAAATAGAGGCACCCGTGTAGATCTCGATAACATTCTTATCGTTAGCGGGATCTTGATCTGCGAAGGTCAGTGTGCTCCAAACTTGTTTATACGTCAGATACTTGTGATCTTTAGCAATGATTGCAGACAGGGCGTTTTTAAGCTCATCTGCATTGGCAAAATCGCCACTTAATACATCAGAGTAATAGATCTCAGCATTGAATGTAGTAGGGTCGGCAACTGGTGTCAGCGTCTCGCAGTTAGTGCAAGGACCTGTTTCTGGCTCTGGTTCTGGAGGCGTAACTGAGCCATCACAGGCACTCTCACCAGCACAGCCAAGACCGTCAGAGGTATCAACGTCGAATACAGTCCACTGGTTGTTGACTCCGGGGAAATCGGCTTCGGCAACAGTGTCACCAGCAGTGACATTGTCTTTACGACGTAGGGTCTTATTCGCGGTGGAGAAATTTGCATCGTTTGGATCAGTCCAAGCAGACCCCGGATCTTCACCACGCTTACCGAAGCGATCGATAACCACATCGTCTTTTGTCAATATTAGGGCATCGTCACCGTTGAAATAAGTTACGGTAGAAGCGTTGCCTACTTTGAACGCATCAGCTGCACCAGAATTATGGAAAACAAGGCTGTTTCCTGGCTCCAGAGTGCCCGTCAGCGTCTCGGTATTACCTGGCTCAGTCTTACCATTGCCAAATAGCGTCAGCTTGTAAACGTTGGCATCAAGATCGATAGCTGTGCCACCAACGTTTGAAATTTCAATCGCTTTGTTGCTGCTGCTACCTTCGATGTATTCGGTAATCAGCAGTAACCCTGGAGTGGCTTCAGCGCTACAAGCGCTTTCACCTGCGCAGCCTAGGCCGTCAGACGTGTCAGTATCAAACACTAGCCATTGGTCACCAGTAGGGAAGGCAGCTGCTGCATCGGTATCACCTGTGGTAACAGTGGCTTTGCGACGCAGCGTCTTATTAGCACTGGAGAAATCGGTGTTATTTGGATCTGTCCAAGCAGAACCAGGGTCCTCGCCCAATTTACCAAAACGATCGATCACAGCATCATCCTTGGTCAATACCAAGGCATCGTCACCGTTGAAATAAGTTATGGTTGAAGCGTTACCCACTTTGAAGGCATCGGCCGCCCCAGAGTTGTGAAAAACGATGCTCTTTCCAGGTGGCAGAGTACCTGTTAGCGTCTCGGTATTACCTGGATCAGTTTTTCCATTACTAAACAACGTCAGCTTATAAACATTAGCATCTAAATCTAAGGTGCTGGTGCCTACATTGGATATCTCAAGCGCTTTATTGCTGCTACTACCTTCGATGTACTCAGTAATAACTAGATTAGCATTGGCAGCAGTGGAAAGGGTGCCTAAAAACATGACAGTCGCTGTAGCAACTGCACTCTTTTTAATTCTCATAATGTTATCTCTTTTGAATCCTTTAAGGGAAGCGCACAGCCCGAAAGCAGGCGCTTCATTGTCGAGAAAAAGGCTTATTTGCGAAGACGACGGCGCATAGCAGCCAGCCCGAACAGGGATAACAAGCTAATAAAACCTGTGCTGCCAGCTTTACCGTCACCACCAGTTTGGTCGCTTTCTTCCTCTACAATGTCCGCAATCAAGGAGTCGCGGTTAGATACCTTCGCTAGGAAAGATTGCTCAGAGCCTGCTACAATTTTTCCATCTCGCTGTAGCCTTACGGTCACCTTGTAGATAGCAGATGGTGCGCCAAAGACCTCGAAGTTGACCAATGCAGTTGAATCATTAGAAAGCACCACATTAGGCAGCAGCATTTGGCTCAAATCTAAACGCTGTTCATCATCATCAGGACTCATACTGATTGTTGCGACATCGCCAACTTGAGTAGAAATACCCGTTGGGATCTGGTAAGGAACCTTGATTAGCTTTCTTAGCTTTGGCAGGTTCAGAGGCACGTTAGGATCGGCATCACCTGGCTTATAGTTCAGGGTGATTAGTGCAGGATCGTGATCCGATGCGCGATAGATGTCCTCTTTGTAGAACTTATGCGTTCCAGTACCGTCGATGGTACCTTTAAAGCGGTTTTGATAGTCATACAGGCCGGTTTCTGCAGCATTAACATGCCAGTCAGTGGCATCAATCACGCGGTCTTTTAGAGAAGGTGAGATCAAGATGTGATCCAGTGAGCCAATTTCATCACTGAAAGAGTAACTCCAAGGTGTCTTCCCCTTTTCCATGAGCTTTTCAGCGACGATATCGATGTAGCCATAAGTTTTAGTGATGATGACTGGAGAGCCATCTTCGTTGAACTGAGGCTTAGCTCCAAGGAAGGTGTGACTAGCGGTAACGATTGTCTTGTTGCGTGGGTTCTCGGTAAGAACTAATATAGGATCTTCTTTGCCATAAGCATTCAAGTCGCCAAGGATGATCTTATCGCCTGGAACGTCTTCCATCTCTTCACCTAAGTGCACGGCACCTGCTACACGGAACTCAGCACATGAGCCTTGGTAGTCCAGATCTGGCGCCGTACGGTTGTTCCAGGTGGTAGCATTACCAAACTCAACACCTTGCCATTCTTCCCAACAAGTAGAGCCTTTTGATTTAAGGTGATTTACAGCTAGAGTCAAGCGCTTGCCTGTTTGGTTAACGATAAAGGTTACAACCAAGGCATCACGGTGGTAGTTCTGACCGTTCTCTAGAATTTCTTGGTTCTGGTCTTTGATCACTTCACCTAAGTCATTCACTATAGTCGGTGCTTTTTGTTGAGGCATTGGGATAACACGAGTACGTTCAATGCTCATCTTGCTTGGACGATATATGATGCCTGTTGCAATAGCGTCAGAACCAATGGCGTCAAGGTTATCCAACATTTGATTGCCATTGTTGTCAAAACCAACAAACACATAACGGTTCTCAGTAGAGTTAGGACCATTGTAATCCTGAGGTCTCTCATCCACATATTGAATATTAACCTGATTCACAATCTCGGCAATTGCACTAGCATCACCAAAACCGTTGTTTTCAATCTCCATCAGCGCCATGACATCGGCATCCTGAGCACGAATAATTTCTACCAGCTTGGTTCTCTGGTTAATGTATTCATCGTAGCTATCTGCGCCTCGGCTCTGACCAAAGTTGTTGTTGTCGCCACCGAAAGGAGAGTTAAAAAAGTTAAACAGGTTCTGACTAGAAATACGGATAGCAAAATCATCATCTGCCACAGTATCTTTCAGATCTGGTGTCTCAGTACGCGGTAAGTTGTGAACAAAGTTATCACTCGTCAACTGGTTGGTTATAGTCAGGCTATAGTCTTGATCATACTTGTCAGTCCCAGGGATCAACTCAGTTTCATACTGACTGATCACACCTTCCGCGTTGATTAAACTATCGTCGATACGGATGTAGTTGGTGTGTGGGTCACTGTTAAAACCAGCGTAATAAGGCAACTCGGTGCCATTGGATTTAGTGGCACTTTCAATCACTAAACGATAGTCATTGTTTTGCTCATAGGCCGCCTTCGACTCTGGGCTTCCTGCCACATGCAAATGGTTTGGCTGAAGGTTAGGACGTTTATAAGCCGCCACCATGTTGTTGCGGTTATGCCCTTTACTACTTAAAAGGTAGTTGTAACTGAAGCTGCGAGTAATACGCATATCTTGGTCGCCATCAGTCTGAGGGTCCAAATCTGTAGGCAGGTTAACCAACATTCCTTCGTAACGTTCCAACGTCTTATCGAATGAGCCGTTATCAGAGCTAATAACCTCAATATCGGTAGGCTGAGTGAAGATGTCAGTATCAGTAACATTCCAGCTAAATGCAGTATCTGCAGATAGTTGAGTCTGACCTTCAAACTCTACTACTTTACTGCCAATACAAACTGTCTGACCAACCTTCAATTCACCGGCTGCACTAGAACTAACAAAGATACCATCGGAAGTCTCTGGATTGTTATCAGAGGCAATATTGCGAAGATAGAAGCCCTCATTCGGAATAGACACCTTAGCTGAGACGATCCCTTCTACAGCTATCTTTTCTTCTGATTCAGTCTTACCTGCAGCAATTAAAGGCGAGGTAAATCCTGTGCCCTGAACTTCGCTAGGAGCCTTAATTTCACTCCTATCTGTTGGACATGTGAAGATGTCCATTATGTCTTCTGCATCAGCGGCAGGTAGCACTGATTTACCTAAATCATCAAATCTTATTGGTAAGATGTTCTGCCACTTGGTCGCATCGAAAGTGCCTGATTGAGCAGGATTGTTGCCATCAGCAGCTTTTTTACGACGTAAAGTGGTATTTGGAGCCCACTTGCTAGACTCATTTGCTGCTCCAACACGGTCGATAACAGTATCCCCATTTTTCAGGAAGAAACCGTCATCACTTGTCATAAACAGATTGTTGTACTTATTACTGCTGTCATAGGTAGAGATAACAACAGTGCCACCTTGAGCCATGATGGCATTACGAAACTCTTCACTGGCTCTGCTATTGACAATCACCATAGAAGCACCAGAAGCAAGCGTCTGACCAGTCAACAGCGGCTTTGCATCAGCGTTTAGTAACTCATTGTCGTACTTACCGCTAGAGCGTTGGTAAGCAGTAATATCATCGGTGAAGGTGAAGGCATCTGAGCCTGTATTAGTGATCTCAACGGTGCCCACATTAGCATCGGTGCTTTGCGTCATTTCAGTGATCAGCAAGTCTTCAACGCCAGCAAAGGCGCCCACGCTAATGGTGCTAGCAATGGCTAGCGATAGGAAACTTTTTTTCATAGTAAACTCTATAGAATTGATTTAATTCGGATTAAAAGTACATACGCACATATGCGTAGCCAGCTTCAGGGGCTTCGCCAACACGCCCTTCTAGAGACAGCACTATGTCTCTAGCTGGGCGATAGTTAAAACCTAAGCTGGCCCAACGACGTTCTTTTCCGTATTCTGGTGGCAACTCTGAGTAGTCATAATTCGGGCTGATCAAATCCCAACCTTCGTATTCTTCGTGATTTACAGAGCTGATTATTTCCCAATGTTCATTCAGGTCGTACTTGGCGCTTACCGTCAGCCCCTGGTTGCGGAAAGTTTGATAATCGAGGTGGACGTCACCGCTTTTACGTGTAGACAAGTCTTCATCTTCTATAAAGCCATTTACACCAATCGAGAACTCTGGCATCAGCTTGAGGCGTGCACCGAAACCTATCTGTTGCTGCTCACCATATTTACTGACACCATTAGAGCCACCGCGAGTTTCTAGGCCAACCACAACAGACAGAAGATCAGACATCCAGCCAACATAGCCATTAACGATGTCACCCTGCAGTGCACCACTTTTGTGCTCACCGTCATATGAATAGGAAACACCTGTAATAAGATGTTCAAACTTAGCTTGGTACTTAACGGTATTCTCTTGGTCACCTGCTTCACCTGTTTCAATTGACTTATTGAAGGTGAAATCACCGAAGTGGTCGTAATCGTCAAATGCTGTATCTGTCAAGCCAAGCTCGACCCACTGCTGCTCGGTTAAGACATAACCTACGTACAACTTGTCGATGGCCAACTCAAACTCGCCGTCGCCTCCAAGCCAATTACGGCGTTGGTAATCTAGCTCTAGACGATAAGTGAATTGTTGACGTTGACCCGTTACGCCCAGAGTCGCAAAGCTATCATCTACATAGCCCTTGGTATCGTAAAACTCATCGTGGTTGTAATCTGCATGAGTATCAAAATGCCCACCTACTCCCACTTCGCCATATAAGCGAACGTGGTCACCTTGACTTTCACCCTCTAGCATTACAGCGTTCACTGAACCAGCACTAAGCATGGTGATGATAGCGATCGCAACTGTTGATTTATTTAACATTGCCGTTACTTCCGATTAGTAATTTGTCAGCCTATATTTGAAGACCAAACTCAAAATTAAAAATGTTTATTAGTAATATCTGAAACTTCTGAATAGTCAGGTAGGTGGAGAGTTCGATGACGAAACGGTTAATATTTTTGTTACATATCCCATAAATTAACCCCAATTTGCAATAAAGCCGCTAATTTCTATTAACGTGCGACGCGATTGTTGCAGAATTTCACAACAAAAAAAAGAAGGAATTATCACATTTAGAATGCATAAGCATTTGTTAAATAAAGAAAAACAGAACACCATTGATTACACAAGAGAACAGACTGGCGATGTGAAGCGTATAGATGCTAAAAAAAACAGTTACTTATGCCGGAACAGTGGTGGGTGTTTTTTTGTATGAAATGACGTGAGAATCAAAGGGATTTTTTTATAAAAAACTAAATTTTAATCATTAATCAGCGACAATAGGAGGATGCCAGCAAGGCTTTACAAATCCAAGCCTGAAAATCTTATGTTGATAATAAAGTATTGGCTCCTAATGCAACAACGCAACAGGTGCTTCGTACCTATGCAGAGTAAAATCTCATCATCCTTAGGCTTAATCAACGTGAGGTAGGGAGATAAGTGCCTGTCGTTAAACTTTATTTAAGAGATTAAATAAACCTGTGCCAAAGCCATTCACATCAGGTGCACTATCGGCAGCGTTAGCTTATTTCGAAGAAGAGTGAGGCTCCTATCTAATCCAAATTACTTCGTCTAGGCCGCTGAGGGTTTACTCTTGTGGAACCAAGAGCGGGAGCAAGTGCTTTCCCCCATGGCTAATTCTTAACAAAATTAAGGGCCAAAGCCAAAAATCAAACTCAAGTGACTAGTCCTGAAATAGGTTGACACTTTTTCAGTTTAAAACGCTCGATGAACTTCATCGAGCGTTTTGTATTTTAAGGCCATATGTGGCCTTCGTTGATTATAAATTGCTACCGACTCTGCAACCATTCTTTTTGCATCTGTAAGGTCATTTGGTTTGCTAATCAAGTATTCGTTTTTAAGTATTCCATTTATCCGCTCTGCAAGTGCATTTTGATAACAGTCATAGCCATCCGTCATTGAGCATGTGACTCCGTGCCTATGGTGTAATGCTTGATACTCTGCTGAACAATACTGTATGCCTCTATCTGAGTGGTGAACAAGGTGACCACTGCTTTGTCTATTTCTTAATGCCTGCCTAAAAGCCTGCTTGACTGAGCTCGTCTTCATGTTGTCATCAACTTGATAGCCCACTATTTTTCGTGAGTAAGCATCTGTGACTAGACTGACATAAGTTTCCCCTGAGTGTGTCGGTAGATAGGTAATATCTGCCACCCACAACTGCTCAGCCTTTGTCACATTCAGCCCAGACTTGACTAAGTTAGGGTGACAGTGAAAACGATGATGACTATTCGTTGTTTTATGATAAGCACGCCTTGTTGGCACCAATAGTCGATGCCCTCTAAGCAACTTAAATAACCTGTCTCGGCCAATATTTAGCTCGCAGTTTTGCATCAAGTATTTCAACTTTCTCGCACCGATACGCGGCTGAATCATTCTCTCAAACTGAACGAACTCTATCACGCTTTCCTCAAACAATATCTGACGGCTATGGCGCTGACATTGTTGATAATACGCCTGACGTGAAATCCCTAAATATCGACATGCTCGAGCAACTGATAACTTTAGGATGGCTTTTTCTTGAACGATTTTCCTTTGGGCTTTTTTACCATACGAACCCCATAGTCTTTTTCTAAAACGTTAACGACGGCCTCAAAGAATTCTGCTTTGATTTTGGTATCTTCTAATTCTTTTTCTAACGCTTTAATCCGCTGCTCAGGAGTCAGTTCAGTTTTCACTTTAGTCATAGTCCGGCCTTTTGAAAGAAACCTCGGTGTGCCATTAGACCAATCTAACCGACCGTGCTTACGTAACCAAACTAAAACAGTAGAGCATCCTTGAATACCATAATGGTTTTGAGCTTGCGCATAGGTCATTTCTCCCTTTTCTACCTGGTCCACGACAGCCAGTTTAAAAGCAAGGGAGTAATCTTTCTGGGTTCGCTTACTTATTGATTTCATCACACTCTCCAAAAAAGGTTTGAAAAGTGTCAACGTTATTTAGGATGGGTCAAAGACAACAAAAAAGGAACCCTAGGGTTCCTTTTTAACTATCATTTGGCTAGTTCAAGCAAGCTCAAACTAAAACACGAATTAATCTTTATTCTTATCGCGAATATGGCCAACCATACGCTTACGGCGACGCTCTTGGCTCACAGTAAGTTTCTTGCTGTTCATGCCTTCAAACGGGTTACCACCCTCTTGGAAGCGCAATTGGATTGGGGTACCAATCACTTTCAGTGAACGACGGAAGTAGTTCATCATGTAGCGCTTGTAAGAATCTGGAAGCTTCTTAACCTGGTTACCGTGTACAACCACGATTGGTGGGTTGTAACCACCGGCGTGAGCGTACTTAAGCTTAACACGGCGACCGTTAACCAATGGCGGCTGGTGATCGTCTTGAGACATTTGCATGATACGCGTCAGCATAGATGTACTTACACGGCGTGTCGCACTGTCATACGCTTCTTCGATTGACTCAAACAAGTGACCCACACCTGTACCGTGAAGTGCAGAGATAAAGTGAATACGTGCGAAATCGATAAAGCCTAAACGACGGTCAAGCTCGCTCTTCACGCGATCTTTAACACCTTGGTCAATACCGTCCCACTTGTTCACCGCAATCACTAATGCACGGCCAGCGTTAAGCACAAAGCCTAATAGACCAAGATCTTGCTCAGCAATACCTTCGCGAGCATCGATAACCAATAACACGACGTTACTGTCTTCAACCGCTTTAAGGGTTTTAATTACTGAGAACTTCTCAACGGTTTCATGTACCTTACTACGACGACGCACACCCGCAGTGTCGATCAATACGTATTCACGGCCTTGACGTTCCATTGGAATATAAATACTGTCACGAGTCGTGCCTGGCTCGTCGTAAACAACAACGCGCTCTTCACCTAAAATACGGTTAGTTAGCGTTGATTTACCTACGTTTGGCTTACCGATAATTGCCAGCTTAATTGGCAAGTCTTGCAGACGCTTTTGCTCAGCTTCAGCTTCTTCTTCAGTAAACTCGCGCTCTTCCTCGTCATCATCACCGTCTTCTTCTTTTTTAATCCCCATCGCTTCTGCGTATGGCGCTAAAGAATACTCGATCATGTTGGTTACACCACGGCCTTGAGCCGCTGCCATTTGGTAAACTTCACCTAGGCCTAGTGACCAAAACTCAGCACAAGCAGAGTCTGCATCAATACCGTCAACTTTGTTAGCAACAACGAAAGTCGTTTTTTCACGGCTACGTAAATGTTGAGCAATCGCAAGATCGGCAGCAGTTAGACCCGCACGCGCGTCGGTCATAAATAGCACCACGTCTGCTTCTTCAATCGCAGCTAGAGATTGCTCGGCCATGCGAGTTTCAATCCCTTCTTCAGTGCCGTCAATACCGCCAGTATCAACTACGATGAACTCATAACCTGCAAGATGTGCTCGGCCGTATTTACGATCCCGAGTTAGCCCAGGAAAGTCAGCGACAAGCGCATCTCTGGTACGGGTAAGTCGGTTAAAAAGGGTCGACTTACCAACGTTTGGTCGCCCAACTAGGGCCACAACAGGAATCATTTAATTGCCTCTATTACTCATTTTCTAATAACTAAAAAGCCCCCGGACACACATCCAGGGGCCTTATCATCTCAATCGACTTGGCTTACGGAAGTGTTACTCGAATCACTTTTCCACCACGAGTCTGCACATATAAGTTGTCGTTAACAACTAATGGCTGACTGTATAAACCAGAGCTATCCACTTCTACACGTCCAACGATTTTACCGTCTGACTTATTTAAAAAGTGAAGGTAGCCTTCAAAATCACCTACAACTACGTAATCTTTAAAAGAAACAGCTGCAGTTAAACTGCGGTTAGCTAGCTCTGCGTTATTCCATAACTCTAGACCATTTCGTCTATCAACAGAATAAACACGGCTATGGTCATCAACCACAAACAGGCTTGCACCTGAATAGGCTAATTCATGGAAACTTGAGTAGCTTCGTGACCAAACGATTCGGCCAGTACGCATTTCCATTGATACCAAGTTACCGTTATAGCTAACAGCATATAGGTTCTCACCTACTAATAGCGGCTTCATATCTACATCTGCCATGCGTGAGAACTCATTGCCTCCCGCTGGAGTATAGATAGCTTGCTCCCAAGCTGCCTGACCATTATTTTTAATCACTACTGCGATTTTACCATCAGCAGTACCGACAAAGAATCCACCAGCTTCATAAGAAGCAGCACCTGTACCACGCAAGGTTAGGGTTGGTAGTTGGTTTTCGTAAACCCATTGCAAGCTGCCATCATCAACGTCAAACGCTTCAAGTGTGCCTGCACCAGTGTTCACGACTACTACATCTTCACCAACCGTTGGTGCAGATAATAGCTCACCGCCAGCAATGACATGCCAAACAGCTTCACCCGTCGCTTCATCAAATGCCGCTAATAGGCCGCTTTCACCGCCCACAAAAATCTTGTTACGTGCAGCTGTTACACCACCCGCCAAACGTGCGCCTTTGTTTTTAGCCAGTGCATTATCTCTAAACGCAGAGCTAAAGTCATTTTCCCAAACGCGCTCGCCTGTGACTTCGTCAAATGCTTCTACTTTACCGTAACGATCTGCGACAAATAGCTTGTCGTAGCGCGCAGCTGGACGTAAACGTGAATAGTAATCACCTACACCGCTACCAACATTTGCGCTCCAAGTCACTTCAGGGAACACACTTGCTTCAATTTCGCTAAGCGGAGTAATAGGTTCTTCTTCTACATCACTTGAAGAACAAGCAGACAACATGCCTATGCTCATTCCACATGCGAGCAATGTTTTGCACCAAGACTTCATGGGCAGATTCCTTATGCCTTGTTCAGATTATCAAGCTTCATTTGTAATGTTGGACTAGTCATAGTGCCACCATTGTCTACTGCTGTTTGATAGGCAATCTTTGCCTTCTCTGTTTCGCCTTGGCGAACTAAGAAGTCACCTTTTAACTCGTCTCGTTGCGCTGCTGAAGCGGCATCAGTAATTTGCTCAAGCGTAGTAATCGCTATTGCAAATTGACCTTGTTCAGCTTGAACACGTGCAAGACGCATAGTCGCAATCAAGTTAATGCTGGCATCAGCATTCGTTGCAATCACATTCTTTAATGTTGCTTCTGCTTTAGCAAGATCGCCAGTTTCAACCGCAGACTTAGCGACTAATAGCTCAAGTAGTGATTGATAACCTTTTTGACCGTGCTCTTTCGCAAAGTTTTCTGCAGCGCTTAACATAGCTGCATCTGCGCTATTTTGGCTGCTTAACGCTTGGAATGACTCAGACGCTGCTTCAGCTTGAGCCACTTGATGGTCAGAATAATAGTTCCAACCAAATAATCCACCTAAACCGACAACAGCACCAATAACTACTGATGTGCCATAATCTTTCCAGAACTGTTTGATAGCATCTACTTGTTGCTCTTCTGTGCTATAGATTTCCACTTCAGTCTTCCCCTTTTAAATCAGTTCTGCAATATAAGCCGCCAATGCATCACGGGCAACCAATTCTTGTGCTTTATCTTCGCGAAGGTGTTTCACAGCAACTTGGTTATTTGCAACTTCATCTTCACCAATAACAAGTGCTACAGATGCACCACTTTTATCAGCTCGTTTCATTTGCTTCTTAAAGTTACCACCACCGCAGTGGCTCATCACTTTCGCATTTGGCAAACTTGTTCTTAGCTCTTGAGCAATCTTAAATGCCTCAATGCGGCAACTGTCACCCATTGCAGTCACATATACGTCAACCGCTGGACCAATGTCTTTATCTAGCTCAAGGGTTTGCAGAAGTAATACGATGCGCTCTAGACCCATAGCAAAACCAACTGCAGGTGTTGGCTTACCGCCAAGTTGACCCACTAAACCATCATAACGACCGCCAGCAAGTACCGTACCTTGCGAGCCTAGGCTTGATGTGACCCACTCAAAAACCGTGCGATTATAATAATCTAAACCGCGCACTAGGCGAGGATTGATTGTGTATTGGATGCCGACAGCCTCTAAGAGTTCACATAAATGTGAAAAATGTGAACGCGTGTCTTCACCAAAGTAATCCATTAATACAGGAGCATCAGCTAAAAGTGCCTGTACATCGGCATTTTTAGAGTCCAGTACACGCAGCGGATTAGAATACATACGGCGTTGGCTGTCTTCATCTAATACGTCTTTATGCTGCTCTAAGAAAGCAATTAGCGCGTCGCGGTAGGCTGCGCGCTCTTCTGTATCACCCAGCGTATTTAGCTCAAGTGTTACATGCTCAGTAATGCCTAACTTTTCCCATAGCTTGGCAGATAGCATTAATACTTCTGCATCGATATCAGCGCTTGGGATACCGTAAACTTCAACACCAAATTGGTGGAATTGACGGTAACGACCTTTTTGTGGGCGTTCGTGGCGGAACATTGGACCCATATACCAAAGGCGTTGCTCTTGGTTATATAGCAAACCATGTTCGTTACCAGCACGTACTGTAGACGCAGTGCCTTCTGGACGAAGCGTTAAGCTGTCACCGTTTCTATCTTCAAAGGTATACATCTCTTTTTCAACGATATCAGTAACTTCACCGATAGAGCGCTTAAAGAGATCTGTACTTTCAACGATAGGAGTACGAATTTCGCTGTAACCATATGACCCAACAGTGTCACGTAATACGGTTTCAAGTTTTTGCCATAAAGGACTTTGGGTAGGCAGAATGTCGTTCATTCCGCGAATCGCTTGGATCTGTTTTGCCACTATTCGACTCGTAAATTTGCTATATAAAAATTAAAAAACGCCTCGCATTATAGGCGTTTCAGGACTAAACGTACAACAGCTGGATTCAGCCATAAAAAATCACAAGCCGGTTAAACAGACTTGTGATGACATTGTACTTACTTATTTAAATCTTGTGCTGGAATTCGACCGGCAACTATTGCTGCTTTAGCGCGGATCTTAGCTTCAAGAGAGTCAACAATATTATTGTTGTCAAAGCGCTCTTTTTGACGCACACCATCATCGTAATAACCACTCATGCGGTTACCACCGGTTAAACCGATATCCGATACTAATGCTTCACCAGGCCCGTTGACTACACAGCCAATAATCGATACATCCATTGGTGTTACAATGTCTTCTAAGCGCTGCTCAAGCTCGTTAACCGTTGAAATCACATCAAACTCTTGGCGCGAACATGACGGACAGGCAATAAAGTTAATGCCGCGAGAACGAATACGTAACGACTTTAAGATATCAAAGCCAACTTTGATTTCTTCTACTGGATCGGCAGCTAATGAAATACGCAAAGTATCACCAATACCGTCAGCAAGTAACATACCTAAACCCACTGCAGACTTAACTGAACCTGCACGAGCGCCACCCGCTTCGGTAATACCAAGGTGCAATGGCTGCACAATTTGCTTAGCCAGTAAACGGTATGACTCAACCGCTAAAAATACATCAGAAGCTTTAACGCTGACTTTAAATTGGTCAAAGTTCAAACGATCTAAAATATCCACATGGCGCATTGCAGATTCAAGTAAAGCTTCTGGTGTCGGCTCTTTGTATTTGTCCATTAGATCTTTTTCTAACGAACCGCCGTTAACACCGATACGGATAGGAATATTCTTATCGCGGGCGCATTCAACTACATTGCGAATACGCTCTTCATTACCAATGTTACCTGGGTTGATACGTAAACAATCAACGCCGTATTCAGCCACTTTAAGTGCAATACGGTAGTCAAAGTGGATATCTGCAACTAGTGGCACTTTGGTTTGCTGCTTAATCAGCTTAAATGCTTCTGCCGCATCCATTGTCGGCACAGAAACACGCACTATGTCGGCACCAACATTTTCTAACGCGCGAATTTGAGCAACTGTTGCTTCAACATCTGTAGTGCGCGTATTGGTCATCGATTGCACCGCAATTGGTGCACCATCACCAATAGGTACGTTGCCAACATAAATTCGGCTTGATTTGCGTCTAATAATAGGAGATTCGTTATACATGGTGTTGTGCTCTGTTATTGCTCTGCGAGTGGCAAGGTTAACCTTGCAACTTTACCGCGAGGGTACTTCTGCGCATCTAAACTAATGTCTGCGCCATTAAGTTGGATGTTAACGACTTGCGGCGCACCTAGCGTTACCGCAAATGGCTCTGCCCCAACAAGATTAATTTGGCTACCTGAACGCTTAAGATCGCTAACTAAGATTTTACCGTTAGCGTCTGCGACTTTAATCCAGCAATCACCCGTTAACGTCAATGTAAGATTTGAATCAGTTACGGCATCAGCCTGTGTAGCGACAGGATTTAGCACTTGTGATGCGTTTTCGCTTGAAGTTGTTTGCTGGCTTGAATCCTGATTTTGCGCATCGTCAGTTGTGTCTGGCGTTAGATCTTGACTAACAGCAAGTGCAGCATCACCTTCGGTTAACTCACTGGCATAATTTAATTCAGCATCAGCAGTGACATTATCTTCAGTCTCCGTTGCCTGTTGCTCAGCATTATTACTTTCTAAAAGCGCAGCAACTGGACTAGGCATGCCACTTTCTACAGATGCTGCAACTTCTTCCACTGTCGGCTTAGAGTAATCAACTGCGGTTTCCATTGATGACTTTTGAAACCACCACAGCACCATAAGTGCCAACAGTACGAAGACGATGATGTAAGTTAGCGCCATTAAGCGGCCATCACGAGCTTGACGAGTTGTCTTACGTGAAAAACTCTGCATTGATGGCTTTTCATCATCTTCAAGTTGCTTATCTAAGCACTCTTTAACTGCAAACGGATCTGCCTGTACGGCTCTAGCGTAGTTTTTAACGTAACCACGCACATACGTGGCCGCACCGACCTCTGCTAAATTATCTGCCTCGATTTGTTCAATGATTGCTGGGCGTAAATGTAATTGCGACGCCAGAGCCTCAACCGATAAGCCTTTGCTTTCGCGGGCTGTTTTTAGCAAAACGCCCAGTGTGAGCGTAGGCTCATCCACTAGGCTTTCATTGTCTACATTGGGCGCTTGATTCTGTTCATTTTTCATTAATGCATACTAGCCCGATATTCTTTGGCTTGAATGGACTGTGGAAACTTTGCCAGTAGTAAGATACCGAATCGTCTTACTGCGTCTTCGTCACTCAAACCTTGTTCTATTTTAATCCCTAATGCCAGACTGGTGGCTGACTCCAACGCAACTCTATGATAACGAGATAGCTGCTCTTTTGCCTCAGCGTATCTTCCCTCTTCATAATCGATTTCAGTCAACTCTAAGAGTGAGGTGCGTCGTCTAGGATCGTATTTAAGCGCCATTGCAAAGTAATGCTGCGCTTGACTAATTTGACCTGCTTTGCGGCTACAAATTCCCAAATTTTCGTAAGTTGAAGCCGAACGGGTATACAGAGGTTGATCAACCGCTGCTAAAAACATCTTTTCAGACTCAGCATATTTGCCTTGCTGACATAGAAAAGCACCAAAATTATTATATGAATCCCCAGTCACATCACTGGTATCAATTGCTTTTCTATAAGCTTGCTCTGTTTTTTCTAGCTCACCTACCGATTGATAGTAGTAAGCAAAGGCAATATGAACTTCTTCCAAATTGGGTGCAAAAGCTAATGCTCTATCGAGGTTAGCTTTTGCCTGCTCACTATTGCCTTTTTGTAGATAGGTTAACCCGAGTTGCACTCGCTGACGCGCTGCAGCCTCTTTGTTAATTTTACGCTCAGAAACAGGTGTATCAGTACCCGTGTAGGTATCTTGGGTTACGCACCCAGTTGTCACCATTGATGACAAGATCAATACCAGCGGTAATACCACCTTTCTCTGATTCATTGTTAAGCCCATCTATCAGTAGATACAAAGAGTTAGTTCATTGTGACCGAAATTTGACTCTGTTGCATTTGTTTTTTCGCTAAACGTTTTGTTCTATCACGAATGTCACCCGCTAATTGGCCACAAGCAGCGTCAATATCGTCGCCGCGCGTCTTACGCACGATAACGGTAAGACCGTATTCCATCAATACTTTCGAGAATCTGTCGATACGCGAATTTGATGAACGACCATACGGTGAACCAGGGTATGGGTTAAACGGAATTAAGTTAACCTTACAAGGTGTATCTTTCATCAGTTTAGCCAGTTCATGGGCTTGGTCTGTGCTGTCATTAATGTGGTCTAACATTACATATTCTAGTGTAACGCGACCACGGTTAGCGTTTGATTTAGCAATATAACGGCGAATACCCGCTAAGAACTCTTCAAGCGGATACTTTTTGTTGATAGGAACTAGCACATCACGAAGCTCATCGTTTGGCGCATGAATACTTACTGCTAACGCCACATCTAATGCATCGCCCAGTTTGTCTAGCGCAGGTACAACACCCGAAGTTGATACGGTTACGCGGCGCTTAGATAAGCTAAAGCCAAAGTCGTCTAGCATGATATCCATTGCTGGGATCACGTTCTTAAGGTTAAGCAGCGGCTCACCCATGCCCATCATTACCACGTTAGTGATTGGACGTTCACCAGTGTCTTTAACAAAACCAATAAAGTCAGCAACACGCCAAATTTGGCCAACAATTTCTGCAACCGTGAGGTTACGGTTAAAGCCTTGCTGTGCAGTAGAGCAGAAAGTACATTCAAGTGCACAACCGACTTGAGACGATACACAAAGTGTTGCACGGTCGTCTTCGGGAATATAAACGGTTTCGACTTCTTGGCCATCACCTACATTAATAGCAAACTTAATCGTGCCATCTGCAGATTTTTGATAACTCGAAATAGCTGGCGCAACGATTTCGCATTTAGCTGCTAATTTAGCGCGCAATGCTTTGTTAATGTTAGTCATTTCTTCAAAGTCACTAACGCCAAAATGATAAATCCACTTCATTAATTGATCAGCACGGAATGGCTTTTCACCCATCTCGGTAAATAGCGCTCTTAATGCTTTACGATCAAGATCTAATAAATTGATCTTCTTTTCACTCATTTTGTCTAACCTCAAAAAAACCTAAAACCAGCTTGTGGGCGGCGAATTATACAGATCTTAACAAATATTAGCCAGCAAGCTATCACCAAAGATCTAAACCTGTGCTAGAATCCGCGCAGACTAATTTTGGTCTGCCATGTGGAGGTGTAATTTCACCTTTATGATAACTCTTATCATTATAATATTTGTCGCGATTTCCGTCTCTTTTCTTTGTAGTGTATTTGAAGCTGTATTGCTGTCAGTTACACCAAGTTACATTGCGTCATTGTCGGCGACTAACCCAGCTGCTGCTGACAGACTACGTAAACAAAAAGAGAACGTTGAATCTCCTCTCGTTTCGATCCTTACACTTAACACTATCGCCCACACTGTTGGTGCTGCGGTTGCTGGTGCGCAAGCTGCTAAGGTATTTGGCGATGAGATGCTAGGCGTATTTTCAGGTGTTCTTACCTTCTTAATTCTCTTCTTCTCAGAGATCGTTCCTAAAACTTTAGGTGCAAACTACTGGCGCTCTTTAGCACCGGTTGTTTCTATCGCATTAGTTTGGATGGAACGCAGTACCTTGCCACTTATTTGGATGTCCAAGCAAGTGACCCAGCTAATGGGTAAAGGCGACGAAGGTCAATATATCCGTCAAGAAATGAGCGCCATGGCTGAAATTGGTCGTGCATCAGGTGAACTTGATGAGCAAGAGTCGAAAATTTTGACTCAAATGCTATCGGTTAAAGAGATGCCAGTTACCGCGATCATGACACCAAGAACGGTTATGTTCAGGCTGCCAACTGATTTAACTCAGGTTGATTTTACGCGCCAATTTATGGCTAAGCCATTTACTCGAATTCCTGTCTATGACGAAGATCCAGATAACATTATTGGCTACGTTAATAGAAATGATATTTTGCTTGCTGAACGTAGCACTCCAAAAGAGTCTATCGCAGTGCTTAAAAAGAACTTATTAGTGATCCCTGAGACTGCTAAAATTTTGCCTCTTTTTGAGCTGATGATTAAGCGAAATACTAAGATTGCGATGATTGTAGATGAATACGGTTCTAACGAAGGTATTGTTACCTTGGAAGATATCGTTGAATCTTTACTCGGCCTTGAAATTGTCGACTCAAATGACCCAGTAACTGATATGCAGCAATTTGCACGTAAGTTATGGAGTCGTCGTATGAAAGATAAAGGTATTGTTTTATCTGATGATGGCGATTTTGAGCAAGAAAAAAATTAATTTAGCTAAGTAGCCACATTAACTATCTAGTTAAATTAACACTTAAAAAAGGGAGCATGGCTCCCTTTTTTGTGCCTTTAACATACCAGCATAGTTACGATTACACTATAAAACAGCAACAAATCTGCTTGTGATTGGTCACCTTCTGCATGCTATAATCCCTCTTTGGTCCAGAGGAATAAGATGACAACAGCACACCCTACAGTCGCGCAATATAAATTAAAACTTGCCCACATTAACGATACTCACTCTCACTTTGATGCAAATCGAATTCAATTTACGCTATTTCAACAGCAAAAAGAGCTAACTTTATATAGCCATACTGGTGGTTATGCTCGTATCGGATACCAGCTCACTCTGGCAAGGGCAGATGCTGTAAATAATCAGCAAACATTTTTATTTCTGCATGGTGGTGACAGTTTTCAGGGCACGCTTTACTTCAATGAATTTAAAGGTAAAGCCAATTCAGACCTACTTAATATGCTCAAGCCCGACGCAATGGTGCTTGGCAACCATGAGATTGACGCTGGTAATGAGCCAGTCCTAGACTTTCTCAATGATATCAAATTCCCTTTGCTTGCAGGCAATATGGACCTCAGTCAAGAATGCCCAAAAAAACATGCACGACTGAATGGCCATCCAAACCTGTTTGATCTAAACCCACAAACTCAAACTGCAAAAGTATTGCTTAAACCACTTGGTGATAAGCAAGTTGCCATTGTCGGGATTACATTAGATCAAATGGCCGAAATTGCAGGGCCCGATGAAGATATTAACTTTATCAATGCAATTGAAACCACCAAGCGCACAGTCGAGCTTTTGAAAGCTAATGGTATCGACCATATAGTCGTGTTAAGCCACCTCGGCTTAGATCAAGATAAAGTTCTTGCTAAAGAAGTCGATCATATTAGCGTAATTGTTGGTGGCCACTCACATACTTTACAAGGCGATTTTAAAGACTTGGGCTTATCAAATATGCCCTATGGCGAACGTGTTAATGGCACCGCTATTTTACATGCAGGTAAGTACGCTGAAACTCTTGGCTTGGCTGATATAGAATTTGACACTCAAGGGCAAGTAATCTCTCTTAGCGGCGGAAACTACTTTATGTTAGATCAGCAGTTTATTCTACAATCATCTAACGATGTCAGCCCAGAGGATTATTTAGATGTACGCCAAGTATTAGAGTCTCATCCTTTCATTTTATTTGATGATGAAGATCCCTGCATTCAAGCCAGAATTTCACAAAAGTATCGCCCTAGCCTAGATGCAATGAATAACAAAATCTTGGCCTTTGTACCAAGAAACTTAATTCATACTCGTTTACCTAGCAAAGCCCTACCCCATGGTAGTGAAATTGCTCCTTGGGTGAGTCGTAGTATGTATCAAGAAACCCTTGAGTCGGGTATAGAGATAGACTTTGCTCTGCATAATGCCGGCGGCGTTCGTCAGTCACTTGATAAAGGTGAAGTTAGTTTAGCTGAGGTGCTAGGGCGTATTTTACCGTTTGATATTCCTTTGGTTGCGTATGAGATCCAAGGAAAATACTTATTTCAACTGCTTGAGTCTGCAATTAATGGCGCAACCAATAACAGTGTTATCGGAACCGGAGCAGGCAGCTTTCCGTACACCTATGGACTTAAGTATTTTTACGATGGTAAGCAACAACTTGGACAACGTATCATCAAACTAGAAATATTACGTACAAATGCTGGTGTGAATACTTGGTTAGATGTCGACCCAAATAGTTTTTATAAAGGCGTATCCTCATCTTACACCGCATCAGGTAAAGAGGGATACCATGCAATACTCCAAGCAACATGGAGTAAAGATATTGAAGGTTTAAGCTTACCGCAGGCATTTACTCAATTTATCAGTAAGATGCAAACCTTAGATGAAACTATTGAACCGCAGGTTCACTATACTAGCCATCATCTAACGCCGCTTTAACCCTGAAAGCTTAAGCCTCTATAGCAATTAGCTTAGAGGCTTATTCATGTAGTATCCCATAATAATGACACCACGCTTTTCTTGATAACTACGATGCCTGAGCTTAAAGCCTTGTGCTTCAAACAATGGCTTTGACACTTTAGAAGCATCAACAGTCAGCTCGGCAAATTTCTGCTGTCGTGCCCATAGCTCAAGAGCCTGATATAACTGTTTAGCAATACCACGCTTTTGATAATTAGGCGCGACATATAAACTGTCGATATAACCTTGGCTATCAAAGCGGGTTTCCACATTAATCACCCCGCAACATACAGGTTTTCCTGATATAGATTTAGCGCTATCAACAACCAACCAAGCTTGTGATTTTGATAAACGCTTATGCCAATGATAAGGCGACCTAGGCGCAAAAGACCAAGCAAACTTTTCATCAGCACTGTATATCGCTTCACTTATGCTTTGAATCGCTAAATGACAAAGATTAGCAACGTCTTGTGCATATGCTTTTTGATAGGGAATTAAGGTCAACATAAGCTGATGATACTTTCTAATGGTTTATAACGAGTTATGTATCTTATACCAAACAGTATAAGAACTTGCTCTGCTCTAAATGATTTTGACAAACAAATCCAAGACGAATCGCTGCGGTAAGAGTTATCTCAAAGCAATACAACAGATCAATTGACAACCAAAACTATGATTCAAACAAAAGAAAATGGCGTAGAGGTTAGTCTACGCCATTAAAAATTCTAGCGGTTTATAGATCGCTTAATCTCAATATCTGTTGCTTGGTGCTTACCTAAAAGCGGTCAACAACAGCATTTATTTTTTGTCGATACGACCAACAAATAGCAATTTGTCGAAGGTACGGTTTAGCGTTTTACTGCTAAAATCGCTCATCCACATTTGCTCCTGAACAACAACTGTATCGCCTTTTTTCACTTCAACTTGTGGACCCGCTGCCCAGAAAGTCTTGTCAGCTTCTTGAATTTGAACGTAAGTGTAACCACCACCGTTCATAGTATCCATTACAGTACCTTCATGCATAACACCTTGTGCCCATGCGCTTGAAATACCTAGTGCTAGAGTTGCTGCCGCAGCCAATTTAACTAATTTAGCTATCATCGGACATTTCCTTTAAAAGTTATCAATTCGTCATTATTAAAGCACGCAATAGATTATAAATCTCTAATTAGTCGCAACTATTAGATCCAACTCTCAGAACCAAAGATTTGTGTACCTAGCACGGAACTTTATAAAATACAGCTTATTTGCAGCAAATTTATCAAAACTAACTACGAACGCTTCGCTTCATCTAATATCGGCTGCAACATACCTTCAAGACCATTAAGTTTAACTTCATACATTAAGGCTAATTGCTGGCCTAACTTACCCTCAGGAAAGCCTTTGGAGTGAAACCAGACTAAGTAAGGTTCGGGTAATTCAAGCAAACGCCTTCCGGCATATTTACCAAACGGCATTTTTTGGGTGATAGCTTCTAGTAGGAGTTTTTCATCCATTCTGAGCACGCCTCTAAATAAAACAATATTTGAAATAGTAAACCAAGATTGTATCAGCCTCTCGATAAAACTACTGCCTTGTTAGCCTCTATTTCTAGTTAACTACTGCTCGCATCTAACTAAAACGATATATCTATTTCTTATAAGCAGAGCAATTAACATAACAGAAACACAATTAAAGTCATTCTTTTGCATTAGGGAGTTCAACATTTGAACGACATAAAACAATTTTTTTAAAGCAATAATAACGCTAAACAGTTAATTATATTAGCGAATAATGAGCTACATAAACTGCTCATTAAATCGTCAAAAAACCATCAAATCTACATTCAGCGTCAACAAAATAACGCCTGCCAATGACTCAAGAAAGCGCCAAAATTTGTACCGTTGACGAACTAAATTTATCGACCTAGATTAAAGTAACACTAGATTGAAGTTACTGCGACCGAGTTGATTTAGTCGGTTTTAGGCTCAATGCTGCACTAAACAAGTACGCAATCTATCGCCCTTTCATTCATATAATAAAAGCTATAAATAACCGCGTACAAAAGGAAAACAATATGATCATACTCGTTGGTGGCGAAAAAGGTGGTAGCGGTAAAAGTTGCCTAGCCCAAAACATAGCAGTGTTTCTAACCGCAGAATGCCAAGCCTCAGTTATCATGGTCGATTGCGATCCTCAACGCACAACATCTGACTGGATCCATGCGCGTAACAATAATACTGAATTACCTAGCATCAATTGCGTACAGCTTTATGGAAAAATCCGTAATGACCTTCTTAGCTTAGAGCAACATTATGACTATGTACTTGTTGATTGTGGCGGCCAAGACAATTTAGCGCTACGTGCAACCATGTCTGTGGCTTCCCATGTGCTAATGCCACTACGCCCTAAGCGCAGAGATTTAAAAACCGTCAGTCATATGGACGATATAGTAGCAACATGTATGATGATAAACCCTAAGATGCGGGCCACCTTTGTCATTACCCAATGTCCTAGCCTTCCCAATCAAGCCAGCCGTATTTTTGAAGCAAAGGAAGTTTGTAAAACCTACGACATCAATGTACTAGACGCGATTACCTATAGCCGCAATATTTACGATGATAGTGAAGAGTCCGGCTTATCAGTGCTTGAAATTGAACCTAAAGGAAAAGCAGCTAACGAGATAAGAGGCATAGCATGTGAAATGCTGCAGGTAACTAACGCTACCGAGATCCGCAACCGACTTGCCGAAAAACAGATGAAAAAGATGAGAGGTGATTATGGGTCTGGCAGATCTCAAGAAAAGCTCTACGCGGTCTAGAACCTCCAAGAATAAAGGACAACCTCATCAATTAACACTCGATTCGCTAGTTGATGATTTTATTAATGACGCAAACCGATATGCTCTTGGTCAGCAAGTGCTGACCTCAGAGCAAAACACAGTTGCAGATCTTGCATTCATCGCAGCTAAGCCATCAAAAAGCTCTGCGATTAACACAGCAAGTCAACCTGAAACAAACGATATTAAAACCGTTAAAAAAGGGCCTGCACCGGTAAGAAAGGCAACCTTCACCTTAACTGAATCGGCAATTGCTCATTTAGCCGTACTCGCAGATGACTGCGATATAGCTAAATCTAAACTAATCCGCTTTTTAATTGAACACCATTTCAATTTAACGGCAGAACAACGAAAACAAAAGGAGCAAAGTATAATCGTAGAATAACCCTCCCGTCCTGACCTTAGCTGACAGTAGTTGGAACTCTTTTGAAGTATTACTCTGTCAGCATTTTTTTATTCAAAATATCACTTTAATCGCTACAACCAATGCCCAATCTCATGATTATTAAGCGCAATAATTATCCGCAGCGGTTGAATTTCGCGCATCAAGCCACATATCAAAATCTATACAAGGATTTAAAAAGGAAGGCTATGATAGCTATTGCTTTAATTTTAATACTGAGTGGCGCAGCCATTTTCTGGATTGCCAGCACGACATGGCGCGCTAAGCAGCGTCGATTAGCCATTACTAAACAGCCTTTTCCCCATCAGTGGCGAGAAATACTAAAACGCCGCATACCATTTTTTAGAGTGCTACCAGCAGACTTACAATTGCAACTAAAAAAGCATATTCAGGTTTTTATCGCTGAGAAACGCTTTGTCGGTTGTGATGGATTACAGATCAACGATGAGATTAGAGTGACAGTAGCAGCCCAAGCATGCTTATTACTGCTTAACCGCAAAACTGATTTCTACCCCAACTTAAAAGAAATTTTAATTTACCCATCAGCATTTATAGTTGAAAACCAGCAACAACATGGCGCCGGAGTTGTATCAGAGCAACGTAGAGTGCTAGCAGGAGAATCATGGCAGAATGGTCGAGTGATTTTATCGTGGCAAACAACCAAGCACGATGCGGCTATTCCAGATGATGGTAGCAATGTGGTGATCCATGAATTTGCTCATCAATTAGATCAAGAAGGCGGTAATGCTAATGGCGCACCTATCTTAAAAAATACTGCTGATTATCAATCGTGGTCAGCAGTATTAATGCAAGAGTATCAAGTATTAGTCAACGCAGCCCAACATGGTGAACATTCACTGTTCAATTATTACGGCGCCACAAATCCTGCGGAATTCTTTGCTGTAATAAGCGAAGTCTTTTTTGAGCAGCCCCATGAGTTTATTGCTAATCACCCCGCACTATATGCAGAGCTAAGTTCTTTTTATCAGCTTGACCCTGTAAATTGGCAATAATGACTATCTAAATAAAACTTACAAGCTAAATCCCTCTACAGGAAACTCCTGAACGGAAGTGACTTTACTTGATACTAGGCTCAATGAGCCCAACGAACTATAACCAATAAAAGGATAATAAGGTAATGCTCAACATCAGCTTACATAAAGGCTTAGTAAAGCCCTTAGCCACGCTTTGCGTGCTGCTTACGATTATGGCCAGCCATACATTAGCAGCCAAAGAGCTAAACCAAGATCAACAGCAAGCAGCTAACGTCTTAAATGCACTAAACCAATACTCATCTACTGCAGACTGGGATAACTATTTTGCTTTATATGCTGATGACGGTATTTTTATTGGTACAGATGTCAGTGAACATTGGTCAAAGGCAGAGTTTGAACAATATGCTCGCCCAACAACAGGCTGGCGTTATGATCTCACCAGCAGAAAAATGACACAGCGCGGCGATGTAATTTGGTTTGATGAAGTATTGTCTAGCCCATCTTATGGCGTTAGCCGCGGAACGGGAACACTGATTAAAACCAATGGCGTCTGGAGAATCGCCCAGTACCATTTGAGTTTTCCTATTCCCAACAGCATTGCGAAGTCGATAACAAAGCAAATAATCGCTAACCAATAACGTATTTATTGATTGATTGATTGATTGATTGATTGATTGAAAAAGTAACTGGCAAACTAATTGGACTTACGCTTGCTTAAACTTAAAAAAATGCGACTCCGAAGAGTCGCTAATCACAAGCAAGTAAATGGTAGGAACACCAAACGAAATAAAAACCCGCGCGGCACGTAGGGATACCGTGCGGGGGACACAAGCTACAAAATGTAGCCAAACTTTCACTTTCTATAAAACAACTAACTTTGATAATGAGCAGCGTTTAATAACACTCTAAACCGACACATGAGTTAAACTAATCAGCTTATACGGCAGGCAATAGATCTTGCGCATGAATTGGCGCATCAACGTCTCGGGTAATATGCAATTGATTGCTATTGCCCTCACCTATGTAACGGTTAAATACCGACATTGCAGTCTCAACAAGCCGCGCATGATTAACATTGACACCATCAAAACCGCTACGTGCTTTTAATTCCAATTCACGAGTGATGCTAAGTAGCTCTACATTATCATCTGAGCTCACCAGAATTCGTTCGTCAGTCAACACTGTAGTTAGCGCCAATGCACCACGCTTATGACAGGTTTTAATCAATAAACGTTGATACGCATCTAAACTTACGTTGTTAGCGCTCAGGCGACTAACAGATGATGGCTTAACACCTTGCATTTCATCTACTTGAGCAGCACTCAAAATACTTGATAAATTAGCGCTACTTAACGCGACAATATTTGATCTCAGCTCATACAAGATTTCATCCATCTCCAACATGGCGGGGATGGTTTCGATGCCACAAGTACATTTAATCGAGCCTGGCTGTAAACAAAAACGAGCCTCAACAAATGCAAATACCTTTGCCCACCAACGAGCCTCCAAGTGGCTTTCTAGTTTAGGAATATAAAAATAGGGTCCACTGCCATTACTGAGCAGTTGACGATAATTGTTATAAAAATATACGCAAAAATCGAATAGCCCAGCAGGAATAGGCTCACCAGCAAACTCGATCTGCTGTTGTTTAATATGTAAGCTGCGCACTTTGCAAGTAATGGCTGCAGCAGAGTTGATTTCTAGCTGCAACTCAGTATTGTCACTAACCGTGTCGGAGCCAATGCTACGGGTTACGATGCCAGCAAGGTCAGTATGCCCTTGAATAATGCTTTGCCAGCTTTGTGAATCAGTAAATTCAACAATAAAAGCCTTCGCATCGGTATGTATACCAGTGTCAGTCACGCTCATTTTGGCTACAGATCCAGTGAGCTCTACACGCCTATCTTGCAGAGCTTCGGTAACTGCGCGGACCTGCCAACGTCCCTGACGAATAGAAGCTGTTTCTGTTGAAAAGTCCTGCTTTTCACCAAGCGAAAAACGTTGCTGTTTTAGCTGGCGAGCCTTAAGTAATGAGTTAACTTCAGGAGCAAATTGCTGACATAAAGCTTTAAGTAAACATTTAACACCATCTGATAGTAATTCCTGCTGTCCATCTATAGGTTCATTTACAAACGATAACTCTGTAAGTTCCGCTCTGCGGATTGTTTTAGGTTGCTTTAATTCCTCAGACAGATTTGTTGTAACCTGAGCTTTAGCTGGCAGTTGTCTTTCTGGTGTTGATAGTTCTGCTAATAACCCTGTCATTTTTATCTCCTAAAACTTAACTACCTTACTAAAGCCTGTGCTGATAGTGCTTTTACCTGATACAAGAGGCCTAATATCCAATTCTATTGGTTAATTATGATGGCTGACTCAGATAGCGAACTCTGATAGCAAATACCTATGCTTGGTTGTGCCCACCTAACAATTCGCTTTGGCTACTACAGCGCATTAAACAAAGCAGCTTGCATCAAGCTAATCACTACAATTGCTGCTTTAGCTAATGTTGATTTACCACAAAAACTACGGATTAAAAGTTATGCTTGCAAGTTTGAAGGAGGGACAAGCCTTGAGAAAAACTGATGACAAATGACTAAAAAACTGTTGAAGATGACAGGCAAAGCAAAGCTTAAGATACTGATTAAAAACAATTTAAAATTTAATAAAGAGAGTAAAACGGCTCTATTTTCCAATTAGTCAGACAAATTGACCAAGCACTCTACACCAAAGTTAGCTCCGTTATAAAATTACTTAATGCAACAATTTATTTACACCAAAAGGCACTCAACCCAATTAATAAGTTTTATTACTGCGTTTATCGCTAACCTATAAGTAAACAAATAAAGTATAAATAAAACATAAAGTTAATCTAACAATCCAAAACTCAAGATTCAAACGATCGTTTAAACTTTACGTTTACGTTAAAGTTAGCTGATTGTTATATTCAGAGAATAATCATCAGTGTGATAATTGATGACCAACATTAAAAAAAACATTGGTTAAACAGTGATTTATTTTTATTTTATAGATAGTTTCTAGCATTCACGCTAAAAACATGACTACATGAATAGTTCTTAGTTCCATGTTTAGCAAATGTATTTATACAGCTGCAGATAAAACTCGCTCAGTGCCTCTTCCTTTCAGCCATTAAGCTACGTTGTTTAAGCTATCTGTATCGAGTCTGTATGGCGGGCTATTGAGGTAGTATGGAAAGAGTATACAGAGAGTCACTTAATCGCAGCAATATGCCACTATTGCTAAAGAATGCATAGCTCTATAACGGGTGGCAACAAGCTCATGCAATATGTGCAGACGTTTTTATATCGATAAACATCGCATTACCCAAACTACAGAAGAAACTAACTCTCAGTTAATGCATAAACGATATTAATAGTGAGCGATGATGCGCCTTACAATGGTGTAGTTCTCGAGTTGAAAGGCCATTGATAAGTTAGCATACATACACAGCAACTAACTCAACAACGGTTTTTGGCTATCGCTTTGCCTATCTTTATGGCAATGCATTCCCTTTAAGTCGTCACTGTAAACAGTAACTCTATTACGGCCAGCATGTTTAGATGCATACAAAGCGAGATCAGCGCGTTTAAGGATCGGATCCAAGCTAAGATCATCGACTAGATTGCTCGACACACCAAAGCTAGCACTAAGCTTAAACTGATGCCCAGAATACTTGCTATCGATCTCTTCGATGACCTTCTTACAGCGATCAGCAATATCGATTGCAGCTTGCTCATTAGAATAAGGTAAGAATAGTGCGAACTCTTCCCCCCCCATGCGAGTAAAGATATCACCATCCCTAATAAGCGGCTTAATAACCGCAACCACATGCTTTAGTGCCCAATCGCCGGTTGCGTGACCAAAACTATCATTGATGTGTTTGAAAAAATCTAAATCAAAGAGAACAACCGAGAAATTTGCATCGCGTAAACAGACTTGCACAAACTCATTTTCAGCAAAATCTTGCCCCGCACCTCTGTTATAAACCCCCGTTAACCTATCGATAAGTGCAAGTTTACGATAACGAATTTTTTGCCTATGACTCGAAAATAAAAACAAAGATAAGAAAAATATGCTGCCAGTCAATATAGTAACAATCATAAAGCTATTAACTTGGTCTGATTGTTCAAGCTCTTTTTGCGTTTCCATCAAGCGACGCTCTTGATTGAGTAATGCAATCTCGCGTGCCTGTTCTTGATGCTTAAATTTCGCCATTTGATAGGCGTTAGCCTTAGCTTTAGTGTCATCGAGAATTGAATTGCTGTATTTCTGATGAGACTCTAAATAGTCATAGGCAAGTTTGTACTGCTTTGACTCCAAGTATCTCTGCGACAGCACTTTGGCGGCAATAGCTTTATATTCAATATGACTAGGCTCGTCGTTTAACTCCATGACTTTTCTAGCAAAGGTCTCAGCTTGAATAAAGTCACCTAAATGGAAGTAAGTTTGACTTAATAATGCATTTACATGATTGATTTCGATTTGAAAATTAAATTCTTGATAGCCTTCTAATACTGTCTCCAGCAAACCTTTAGCAGACTGATAATCCTCAGTATTGAGAGCAATTTCAGCTAAGCCTTTTTGTGACATCAAGGCGATAAGTGGAAGTTGATTAGTTTCGCAAAAATCCTGGCTACGTTGAAAGCTACTATCTGCATTTTGATACTGCTGCTGTTTTAAGTCAGCAACAGCGACATATAACAAAGCGAAACAATGCTGCCTATTATCAAGGTCATGGCTAAGTGTCATGGCTTCTAACGCATACTCTCGTAAATCTTGATAGGCATCCAACTCTAGTGCAAGGTATGCCAAGCGAACGTATGAACCTACCTTAATATCAATATCATTGATTTTATTAATACGTTCTAAATGCCTCTCCATTAACATTAAAGCTCCAGAGTATTGTTTTAATGTAATGTAGTTTGTTGTAAGAGTCTGATAAATTTTGTTTAGTAACTCATCACTTGGATTTAATTTTTCAGCTTTGACTAAAAGGCTATTCGAAGAAAGATAATCCCCCTTATATGTCAGGAGAACAGCTTGATACATATAAACTTTAGTTTTTTGTTCACGGGTAAGATTAGGCCATACATCATTAAGCTGCTTAATAAGCTCTTCAGAATGCATAGAGGAAGTACTAATATTCAGCTCTAACTTCATTAGAATTGCGTCATAGTCAACGTCTTCAGCACGACTAACATTAGAAATAACTAAAGAGGATAAAAAAAATAGGACTATGACGCATCTCATAAAGTGATTACTTCTTATTCACATATACAACCATATAACTTTTCACACTCTTATCACCGGACAATGATTTAAGCTTGTTATCATCGCCAGACATCACCGCCTCGATCTCATCGTCATTTAGGCCATTAGCCTGCATCACACCTTGTGGGTCCTGCTTATATTCCTCTAGCAACTTGGCATCAGAACCTAACTTCTCAAAAAAACTATTAAACTTTGACATTTTTATTCCCTTAATTAAATGAACACTATTGGTTTTATTTAGCCGCATGGCAGCGGTAATTTATGTTGAATAATTAGCAGCCCTTCTAACCTAGCTCTTCAGCGGTGATCCCAAGTTTAGCCAATACCTCATGATTAAACTCAAGCTCCCGTGACGGCGGAATGAGCAAGGTGGTGATAGATGAAAGCTGCGCAAACGGCAATTGCTTCAACGCAATCTTTTCAATTCTTGGAGTTTGAGTAGGTAAATTTGGCGCTTCATAGAGCACAATTTCATGTTCAAGCGGATACCACTCATTAAGTTGCTCTACTAACACCTGCAACCTGTCTGATGAAGTATGAAATTCGGTTAAGGTGTGCTCACCGGCGATACCTATTTGCCACAACAAGAGATGTGTTGTTGGATCTGGCGTATGTTTATAAAACATAAACTGGCTAGCTTCGAAACTCTGATGCCCAGAAGCACCGGGATCAATACCAACATCGGCCCATAAACAAGCTTCAGCAGAAATACCCGGCTCCATCTGCGCGGCATAGCCTTCTTCTTTCGCTTGCGCAATAGCAAAATGCGAAACACATGCAAACACGCCGGGATGGCCATATAGAGCACAGACAACTTGCTTGCCTAGGCGCACTTGCTCCAAAATAGCTTCCACCATTTGATCATAGGTATCGCGGCGATTTTTTACTTCGCCCTTTTGGGCGTAATAAGGCTGAAGGCTACGTACATCTTGATTAAGTGATTCCAACCAATGCTGAGCAAATCCATCTGGTACCAAAGAAAATACCACGTCAGCATGTTCGATATAACTTTTGCTTAATACACTAATTTGTCCAGCCAAATTTAGACCTGTACCTACGCACACTAAAGTCCCTTTACTATCCGCATTCATTGCTTAACTACCTATATTCTCATTTCTTGTCATGACCTTAACGCTTGGCACTATTGAACAAACTGCACAAAGTAATGCCAAGTTAACACAACATTTAAACAACTAAAATACAAACAATAAGATACATTTGAAATTCATGGCTCTATTAGCCATTTTCAATAGCAAAGAAATACGTTAAAACTAACCTGTTGAAGCATAAAGATGTTCATCAAGGCTTACTTACAAAGCATTTAACTTTAATAACTGAACTAAATGTGATTTTTAGACTCAATAGATTTACAAGCAGAGATTAATGTTAAATCTTGTAATTAATGTATAGAATCATGGCCCAAGCACACCTTAACGCAATTACCCTTGTCATAAGGGTGACTGCTTGGGTATTATGACCGACAGATTTTTATGAAGTAGCGCATTCAATGACAATTAAAAAGAAAAGTCTTACCCTTTTGGGCGCTGCTGCGCTCTCGTTATCAATCACTGGTTGTGGTGTTTTTGACTATTTGATCTATAAACCTGATATCCCTCAGGGTAACTATATGGAAAAACAACAAGTCGAAAAGCTCCGTATCGATATGACCAAAGAGCAGGTTGAATACGTTTTAGGTCGTCCAGTACTACGTGACAGTTTTTCTGACGATACTTGGTATTATGTTTATCACTACAAGAGTGGACGTGACGCCAGCATCATTCATAAAGAGCTGATCTTAAACTTCGATGGCGACAAGCTGACAGAAGTAACCGGTGATTACGAGCTGAGTGCTGATTTTAATACGCCGCTAGAACAAAGCCGTTTGCCAGAAGTGAATATGCCAGAAGATGACCCACTCATTCCTGAGCAACGTCCAGAAGCAGAGCCGTTAGTTGAAGAGCAAGAAACTCAACCAGAAACACTCTCTGAAAAGTTTGAATAATTGACACTTATTTTAGTGTAAAAAAATGGCGAGAACCGCTTAGGTTACTCGCCTTTTTTATAGATTAAATAGCAGCTCAGCTATGTTTATAGCCACTACTTATGAATTGTCATCCATTTCAAATATGTTATAGCTTACCGCCAGTTATCTTATTAATGCGGCCATCTTCTTTTGCTTTTTCAGCACGCTTACGACGCACATCTTTTGGATCCGCAATTAATGGTCGATAAATTTCAACTCGCTGACCAGGCAAAAGCACTTCATCATGCTTAACCAAACGACTAAAAATGCCCAACTTTACTGTTTCTAGGTCAATTTCAGGAAAGTATTGCTGCATATCACTTAGTTTTACAGCTTCAATACAGGTTGTTTCTGGTGGTACATGTACCTTAATAAGCTTTTGCTGTTTAGGTAAGGCATAAATGACTTCAACTAAAAAACCACTTTGTTCAGTACTCATTTGTAAATCACCTTTGCTCGATTAGTAAACGCAGTCACCATCGACGCCATCAATTCTTTAAACACTTTACCAAACGCAAGATCCGCAATAGAGCTTGAAAATTCAAAGCTCAGTTCAAACTCAACCTTACAAGCATCGTCAGTAAGTTCAGTAAATTTCCACTCACCAAATAACTCTTTAAAAGGGCCATTTTCTAGCTGCAACTGAATACTCTTACCCGGCACAACTTGGTTACGAGTGGTAAATGTTTTACTGATCCCCGCTTTGGCGACATCAACTGAAGCCACCATGGTTTGGCCGTCAAACTCAATCACTTTACCGCCCACGCAACCTGGCAAGAACTCTTTATAAGATTCTACATCGTTTACAAGTTCATACATCTGCATCGCACTAAAGCGAACTAAGACACTACGAGAAATTTGCGGCATTGACGGTCGGTACTCAATAATAATATTTTGATTGTCGATTTTAGCATGAACACAAAAAAACGCATCTATGATACAGTACAGCGGCTTTAAGCGATTAAAAAGCAAACAAACTCGCTACGTTACAATAGAAATCATCGAATAAATTGATGTCGCCAATTCCATATTTGTTTTGCCTGAGTATAATGACTTCCCTATGGCTAAGAAAAATGCAAAAAATTCAAAGAACAGTTCAGCTTCCATCGCACGTAACAAACGCGCGACCTTTGACTATAAGTTCGAAGAGAAGCTAGAAGCGGGCCTATCCCTAATGGGATGGGAAGTTAAGTCTATTCGTATGGGCAAGGTAAACTTGTCTGAAAGCTACGTATTCCTAAGAGAAGGCGAAGCTTATCTTTTTGGCTGCACAATCGCGCCGCTTAACACAGCTTCTTCACACGTAGTATGTGATCCTTTGCGCTCACGTAAATTACTACTTAAACGTAAAGAGCTTGATAAGCTAGAAGGCTTAGTTGAACGTAAAGGCTACTCAATCGTACCTATTTCAATGTATTGGCAAAAAGGCGCTTGGGTAAAAATAGAGATCGGCTTGGGTAAAGGTAAGAAAGATCACGATAAACGTGAAGATACCAAAGACCGTGAATGGCAAATTGAAAAGTCTCGTACGATGAAAAAGGCTGTTCAACAGTAAATCGATACAAGAATACGACCGATAACGGTCGTATAACGAACAATCGATTAGTAATGCGCTTTTTATCCTTGTTAAATGGCGATATCACGCGTTACAATCAAATTGTACTTGGGGGCGATTCTGGATTCGACAAGATTCTCGAAACCCTGGGAGCATGCCGAGGGGCGGTTGGCCTCGTAAAAAGCCGCACAGTTATAGTTGCAAACGACGATAACTACGCTCTAGCAGCTTAGGCTAGCTAGCCATCTTGCTCACGTTTCTCAAATGGGCAGAGTATTAAGATGGTCACCTTTACATTTGATAGCGAGGGAACCACGTTCAGGGGTGAACCGCGAAACAGTACTGGACTCGCCAATTACAATCCTGTCTTTCGGAGTGTACTTGGTTAACCAAAAGAAAGACTAAGCATGTAGCGCCTTGGATGTAGGCTTTTTGGACGCGGGTTCGAGCCCCGCCGCCTCCACCAACACTAGGTTAGCAATAACCTTCAAAGGCCGCTAAATCCCTACCAGACGGATTTAGCGGCTTTTTTGTATCTATAACTTTCTAAAATTTATTTAACACACTAAAATCATGTAGTTAAGTTATTTGGTATCATGACTTATTAGTCATTCAGATATTTCCATATGAACTTAACCAATGCAAACGCGATCTCTGCCTTCTTGTTTAGCTCGATATAATGCTTTATCCGCTAAAGTAAGCGCGACTTTAATATCTTTAGTATGTGTAAAGAAAGCAAGACCAACACTCATAGTTATTCCTATAACTGCAGTATCAAGTGTAAATTTTTCTTTCGAAATAATAATCTTCAATCGTTCACATTGAACTTTGGCATCTTCAATTTTAGTTAGAGGCATTAACAATATAAACTCTTCCCCTCCACTTCTTGATAAGACAAAGCTATCCGATATGTGCATTTTACAAAGATTAGCAAAACCAACCAAAACACTATCACCAACGTCATGACCATGGGTATCGTTAATTTTCTTAAAGAAATCAATATCAAAAATAGCAACAGATCCATTTGTAACTGAAGTATCAAGATGACTAATTCTGTGTTCAAACCCTCGTCGGTTAGACAATCCTGTCAAGTAATCAGTATAGGCATCATTTTCTAATATACGCTTCTCTCTCTCACTCCCTTCATATTTTTTACAGTACCTAATAGAAGGCAATAAAAATAATAATAAAAAACCTAGCAATGAAAGAAATAAAAATATCTTAACATACGATTCCGTATTAATTTTGGATATAGAAAACTGCCACTTTGTATTAAAAATGTTCACAACCGAGAGAAGTTCTATTTTTTCAACATCTCCCTTTGAAATGATTATCTTTTCATAATCCTCTTGTGTGTCAGGGTTATATCCTGCTATGTAATAATCTTCGATCCCGTGCTTGCTTACTACACTCTCAATAGTACTAAGAATTGTTTCTAAATAAACAACCGACGTTGACACCCCCCAAAAACCATTGCTATTTCTAATCGTTCTTCTAACAAGAAAAGCTGGCTTATTATTTTCAACCAACTTTAGTGGACCAATAATTATCACGTCATCCTTTGAAATTGCTTCCATGCTACCGCGCTTTCTATTTTCGTCAGATAACACATTATACCCAATAGCATTTTCGTTACCCGTATGAGGGTAAACATAAGAAACCACGCCATTTGGAAGTAAAAGTATTGAATCAACTTGACTATGACTTTTTAGCAGCTCTTGCGAAATCTGCTCAAACTTCTCTCGTGTTATATTATTATCACCTGATACTTTGACATACTCTTTCAATACTTCTGATGAAATTAGTGCACCATTAAAGATTAGTTCCATTGCTTTATTTAAATCAGCAACGACAAGAGATAAGCGATTATCATTTCTAATCTTGTCTACAGAGAAAACTATAATCTCAGTAATCAAGATAAGCGCAATGAAAAGTAAGAATACAAACACCTTTTTTAGCATCGATTAACTTTATTCAGAGTAAAATTGTAGACTTTGTCTACTAAAAAGTGTCATTAAAACTTAGCCAACACTCAAGAAGGCGGTCATTATACGTACAGATTGATGTTTGTCGACAAACAAAGTGTTTCTTTATGTATCAACTAACTAACAGTGCATTCCTTCTTCAACACCCACTAAAAAATATATTTTTATAAAGCTATTAAAACAATGGTAGGCAACCAAACGTTGATAGTAATTCTTACTAATACACCAACAAGTACTTTAAGAATTTACAGATACAAAAAAACCTGCACTCGGCAGGTTTCTTTATATCAGCTTATATTTCAAAGCCAGTAGATTAGCTTTGTTTTCTAACAAACTTAGACTTAAGCATCATTTGGCCATGGCCATCAACTTTACAGTCGATATCGTGGTCAGCATCAACAAAACGCTTAATAACCGCTTTCGTACCTACTTTAAGTACTAGCGAGGTACCTTTAACTTTAAGGTCTTTAATTAGCGTGACTTTGTCTTCTTCAGCTAACAAGTTACCCACTGCATCTTTTAGAATAATCGCATCTGGATCTACGATAACTTCGTTTGGATTCCATTCGTGAGCACACTCAGGACAAACTAGGTTTGTACCGTCTTCGTATACGTAGATAGACTCACACTTTGGGCATGGTGGGATAGCGCTCATGGCATTTTCTCTTTAATAAATAATATGTTGAATCATTTGCAATACTGCACATAACTTATATGAGTATTAAAAATGACTCCTGCTTCAAAGTCACATTATAATAAAAATTTTGATTATCAGCTAGGTTCAAAAAGTCGTCTTGTGAGCAAGGAACGTTTTACTATTTACGCTATTTGACTTAGCTAACAAAAAGGTTGCAGCAACCTAAGATATCTCACCGTAGTAATTATCATTTAGCTAGTTCTGTATTTAGCTCAGCGATTTTTACACTATGTCCCTACAATGACTTTTGCTAATCACGTTACAACAAGCGAAATAGAACCTCATTTAAGACTAAAGCCCTGAGCCTGAATATACTCCAGCATAAATGGTCGCGATTCTTTACTTAAGGTTGAAGTGATCTGTTCAGACCAAGAAGTGGATTTATTATTACGATTACGACTTGCATAGTAGCGACTAATTTCATTGTCATACTTAGCTAATACCGATTTATCTATACTCTGATAACTATCTTGGTGAACCACTATATCTAAGGGTAAACGTGGTTTCTGCTCAGGCACTTTTGCAGGATATCCTAGACACATACCAAATAATGGTAATACATGTTTAGGTAGTTCTAATAACTCGGTCACTTGCTGCGGATTATTACGAATACCTCCAATATACACGCCGCCCAGCCCCATAGACTCTGCCGCTAACATGGCATTTTGCCCCATCAATGCCGTATCAACTGCGCCTATTAAGGTCTGCTCGGCAAAACCTAACTGAGCTTGTGGGTGTATTTGCTGATGGCGATTAAAATCGGCACAAAACACCAAAAATTCAGCAGCTGATTCTACATAACTTTGTCCACCAGCCAATTCGGCTAAGAGTGCACGATTACTCTTATTAGTGACTCGGATAATACTGCTACATTGAATAAAACTTGAGGTAGAAGCCGCATTGGCACAGGCTAAAATTAACTGTAACTTTTCTGCTTCAATAGGCTCTACTTTAAATTGCCTAATAGAACGGTGCTGCAAAATAGTTTCTATCGTATGGTTCATCGACTGTGCTCATTATTAAATTAAAATCACAGCCTACTTTTCTGTTACTCCTGTAGCAAGTTGATCTGTAAGCTCAGCCATTCAATCGCTATTAAAACTCTCTAAAATAAAAGCTAATCTAACATATTAAAAATTCTAGGAATTAGCTCCAAGCAGATCAAATAAGCAACAAGTACAGCAAATAATTAACTAAAATTAAATGTGATTCATGTTTATTGACCACTTGCTACTACAGGAATAGGTTAATAAACATATGGAACAGAGATCACATTTGCCATCTCCGTCAGCCATAACTATTCATGGAGTAAACTGATGAGAAATCTAGAATTATTTAGCACAGCTTCAATTGATCACTTAATGTGGTCGCAAAAAGAATATTCAGCTAACCTCGACTCGCCAGCTCTTTCGATTTTTACCGACTTTGATCATAACCAGCCTATGGTTATTGACTCCTCAGCCAGTGCCGTCGACACCGCAGACATTATGGTCAAAACTCACGCCTTTATGCGTTTAGTGGTTGATAAAACAAATCGCTTTTTGGGCATTATTACTCAGTACGAACTGTCCCATAGTAAAATGATGAAGCTTGCAGCTAAGAATGCATGCAACATTAATGATTTACAGGTTACAGAGTTAATGGTGCCTAGAGACGGCTTAATGGCGCTTGATTACCACCAAGTTGCCACCGCCAACGTGAGTGATGTGGTTCGCGCCTTACAAGAAAATGGCTTGCATCATATGTTAGTGATTGATCATGACCTGCATCATATTCGAGGCTTAATTGCCGCCAACGATGTAGCACGCAAACTTAACGTACCGATTGATATTCATCAGCCACCATCGTTTTCACAAATTTTTAAGGCTACCCGTTAATAGCTCGTTTAAGTAAAACCTAGCTTACAAAAATAAAAAAGCCTCAAGATTCAAATAACCTTGAGGCTTTATCTTTCCAGCTACTGCAATCTCGTTAGAGCCGTTACTGTAAATACTGTTGTAATCCAGCCACTGGCAGCGCTTTTGAATATAACCAACCTTGATGCAAATATACACCTAGTGAATTTAAGATCTCAGCTTGCTCCGGTGTTTCAACCCCCTCGGCAATTACACTAATATTAAGCTCTTCGGCAATGGCCATATAAGATAACACCAACGACAGTCTATTGCCGGGTTCACCAAGTCGACTAACAAACTGCTGATCAATCTTAAGGTAGTCGAAATCCAAATTCTGTAGCCATAGGTTACCACCATAACCAGTACCGACATCGTCCAACTCAATTTTACAACCAAGCTGTTGGCAAACATCAATAAACTGCTTGAGTTTGTTCCAATCAGAGATCGGAATACGCTCAGTTAATTCAAAACTTAAATAGTCAACCGGATAGCCTTGTTCTGCCAGTTCGAGCAAAAATAGGTGCATTTGTCCTTGCTCAATCTCTTTAGCACTGATGTTGATACTGCACCAAGCAATAGTTTGCTGCTTTAATAAACCAGTTAACTCATTAAGTGCAGTAAGCATCACCCATCGGGTTATTTCTTGCATTACGGGTGATAATTCTAAGTCACCAATAAAATCTCCGGTATTTCGTATGCTACCATCTGTATTACGCCATCTAAGCAATACTTCTACACCAAAAACTTTATCTTCATTGGTATCAATTATGGGTTGATACGCTAAAAAGAATTCATTTCTTTTCAAAGCCATTCTAAAGTTTCTATTTAAATACAATTGTTTGGCAAGACCACTCATTAAATAGCCAAAAAATAGCGTTAACCCAGAAGCCAGCATGGAGATTAAAAAGTAATTTAACCAAAGCCAATTTTTAGCTGTTGCATCTATCGAAAAGCAATAGCGTAGATCAGTCGTTGCCGAGTAAAAACTCATTGTCTCGGCATCTGGTTCTCCGTCATCAAGTCGCAGCAATTCACTACCATTATTCAAATGAACACTTAAGCCATTAGACAGTGTCGCATAAGGCAAAATATCAGCCATGTTTTGCACCGCATCAACGCGAACAAATAATTCAAAGTTATCAGATAGACGAGCAGCGTATATTGGCCACAGAGCATTGCTGTTGTTATTGTTAGTTTGCTGATAAATGTACAGACCACGCTCTGAAGACTCACCGACCCTAATATATTTGGGCCCATAGATTTGAGTCGTCCCTATCGCCGAACATATAACTGATTCGCTAGGATATTTAACCCAAACCAAATCTTGCTCATTAGATGTCAGAATATGGTCGGTAAACACCTGAAGAACTTCAGCAGAACAGACCTTAACTTGTAGTCCTTGTAACTCGTTTTGGATCGTCTTTAAGTTGTGATTGGCTTTAGTTAAGCCCTCGACATATAGATTATCGAACTTAACCACCTTCATAGAAAAGGTCTTGAATACCGTATAGTGCACTAAATAGTATGAGGCAACGGCACAAAACAACACCGTGGCAATAATCAGCCATGGAAGATCTTTCTTTCTAGCAATATGGTCAAACTTGAGCATTAAGCAGTGCCAAATAAATAGTTTAATGTGTACCAAGTGCCACTTAAATAAGCGCTTGAAACTAGCTAATAAAGATACCTATAAAGAAGTATCTTTATATTTTCTACACGTCGCTTAGTTTCAATCCTATGAGGCGCCCTTTTGCCAGTAAATGAGATCAATATAAGCACATGTTAAACCAATGAATTTCAGTGCTAATTTGATTCAAATAATGTGAGTCAAAAATCAACCAATTCAAGGGAGCGCGAATTTACGCCTGTTTAAAATTTGGGTCAACATAAATTTGTATAAAAATGGAGCAGCAACACGATAATTTGAAAAAAAAACGCTTAGTGCGAACAGCTAAAACAGTAAGCAACACTTTGAATGATAAATAAACACAAAAAGCCAACACGCTGAAAATTAGCAATGCTCAAATTAAATGACTCGATTGAGCGTTATATAGCCAATAAAACTCACAAAACACCGCTATTTATGTTTGCGTAAACAAAGAGTTTCCCGCTATCCTGAAAGGGTTAGATCTATGCATATTTTGCCTGAAATCATAGATACACCTAACTGCAGAGGAGTCACACATTGACCTTCCTATCTTCGCGTAGCGCCCTCAAGCCAATCAGCGTTTTTGCTGCTTTGTTATGTTGCCCTACCCCGTCTTTCGCTTCTCAATGGTACTTAAGCTTCGATAATGATGTGGTCATTGGCCAAGACGGTGATTACTCCAATGGTTTTGCGCTTGGCTGGCAGCCATTGCCCCAAGCGGATTTTAGCGACGCGATATGGCTATTCAATTGGCAACGAATGCTGACCTTGCCTATTGCAACAGGTGAACAAACAAACCAATGGGGTGCAAAGGTTTATCAAAGAATGTGGACGCCCATCGCAATCGAAGCCGATCTGCCGCAACCTTATGACAGACCATATGCAGGACTACTGGAGTTAGAAAGTTTTACAGGCCACTTTAGCGATAGCTTAGCGCAAAAAAACTGGTTAAGTATCGGCGTTATCGGTCCGGCATCAGGCGCACAAGCCATGCAAGAACTGGTGCATAAAATTACTCCGTCAACATCACCTAACGGTTGGCAGTATCAAGTCGAAAATCAATTTACCGCCCAGTTTGCCTATGAAATAGATACATTACTCAAACGCTGGCAAAGCGATTCGAATCGTCAGTGGGAGATCAGCGGACATAGTTATAGCACTATCGGTAATTTCCGCTCAGAAACGAACTTAGGCATGACACTACGTTGGGGGGATAACTTAGCCTCATCATTTGGTCAGCTAAGTAATCAGCCTGGCCATTTTGGCCAATACAGTGCCAACGCTGGTAAACATGGTAGTTGGTTAGTATATGCTAGAGCTCAAGCAGGTTATCGTTTTAATGACCTCACAATTGATGGCGATTTGCCCTACCAATCTTATGTTGCCATTAACCACCTTCAAGCCCAAGCAAGCACAGGGGTAATTTGGGCATTTCCCACTTGGTCCGTCAGTTGGAGCTTTAATCTATACACAAAAGAGTATCAGTCAGATCCCGACAGCTGGCATGGCTACGGCGTGCTGAACTACAGCATGATGCTATAGCTCAACACTCGTGGTAAGCATTAAAAGCTAAAGGCCCAGCCTATTTGCGGGCCTTTTTCAATAAAGTCCATTTCATATTTCACGCCGTCAACTTCGGAATCATTACCAATTTGCAAATAACGGTAGCCAATCCACACATTATGCAATTGGCCAAACCGATATAAAGCTGACGCGTTAAAGCCAAAATCTCTGTCGTTATCTCCGTAGATCTTAGTATCAGCGCCTACAGAAACTCCCCAAGACTCGCTAAACCAATAACGATAGGTAGCTCCTACGAGCCAGTCAAATAGGTGTTCATCAGCAATCGGCACCTGAGCATTGATATTGATTAGGCCATCATCTTTAAGCGGCTTAATATTTAAATCAATTTTGCTAAATACATGCCGTACACCTGTAAACAAGCGTAAGCCCGGTGCAACTTCATATCCAGCTAGAAAGTCGTTCACCGCAAGGTGCATATCAGTTTCAATATTGTGACCGGGGGAGATAATGCCACCTGTGATAGGCCCAGTTAGCCCCTCTGTATTGCTGTCACTTTTTATTCTTAAATAATTGATGCGCAAACTGTATAGCCAATCACCTTTCTGCGCATATAACTCACCAATCACCCCAAAGTTAAGGTTATCGATAATATTTTTAAACGGTACGTCAATATCGAGCCTTTCGGTATCAGCCTGTATCGAACCCGATATATCCGGTGCCCAAACCATAGGAAATGCAATTAAGTAGTTCCAATCGTCTTGCTCATAGGTGTCAGGGCCAATGTCATATTCAGTTTGCGCATAGGTCATCGTACTCGCAAACATTGAAACTAATAGTAGGCTTAGTTTTTTCACCAACAATACTCCTTGTCTTATACCGGAAACCTACAGCAAAACTCACTGTAAACTCACCGTTAAGACTATGATTATTAATGTCATTCAACCCAATGTAACACGTCTTTTATTACCGACCAACGAGGTTGTTTCGGTTTAGCATTTTCTCCTAAAATCCAATAGTTATAGAGTTTATCCACATAGCCAGATGACTTTTGAATCGCTAACCAACTATTCAGAAATGATTGCAGTGAAACGTTATCGCGAGCAATCGCATAAGAGGCTGGAAATGATTTAATCTCTTCACGGTTATAAAGCGTGGTGTATTCTGGATATAAAATTGTCCAAGTTTTACCTGCTTCGAGGCTAATCATTAAGCCATCCCAGTTCTCGCCATCATCTTCAAAAAATAGCCGGTCAGATTCAATCGTTTCAAATGCTATATTGGGAAACTTCTCCTCTAAGTGAGGAATAATTGAGTAACGACCTACCGATGCTATACGGATTGTTTCTGCCTCACGTATTTGTTTGTCAGTTTTAAATTCATCGGCGCGATGATCTTTAACCACAAACGCATAATGCAAATCGAGCACCGGCGTGGTGAAGCCCACCTTTTCGATACGCTGGGTAGTCATCTGCAGGCCAGATATCACAATATCAAACTGGCCCTGATTGATACCCTCTAACACATTAGCAAATGTATAAGGCACAAAGGCAATTTTAAGATCCATCTCTAAAGCGAGCTTTTTCATTAACTCAACGTCAAAACCAACGAGCTCTTGTTCAGCATTAAAAAATGAAAAAGGCACTTGTATTGGGTTATAGCCAACTCTTAAAACACCACTCTGGCGAATTTGCTCAACAGTGCGAGGGCCGGTAACCGTCGCTAAGTCCTGCCAATTGTATTCAGTAACTTGGGTCGGTAGCTTTTCTGCGGCGCTCATTTGCGCCACAACTTCATCCATCTCATAATCAGTGTTTACAATCGAACTTAATAACCAACTGGCAGCTAACAAGCTAACACCAAATACCACTGGCGTGAGTGCGCTATAAACCAGTAGGCGCTTAACACTGACCTTTGCAATCCCCACCAGCATTGCGGTGCCACCAACGGCAAGAATAAAAATATTCATCGCCGCTAATAACGAGGTAAAACGGCTGGTAAACAAACTTGAGACCATATACAGCTGAAACAGATCAGACGACAGCTCAAGTGAGTCAAGTAGCATGGGAATGGTTAAATAAACACTGCCAAACAAACTGACCAAGCCATTTAGCGACATAGGCAAGTAAGTTAAAAAGTCGATGTCTTTGCCGGAAAACCACGCAGCAAACAGTACAAATACTATGGTTAGCAATTTACCCAAATTAGGGAAGCTAAACACGACTGGAATAATGATATTGGCGTAATCATCACTTTGCTTGCTGCCAAGGTTATATTTATGGAATAGCTCTTTAGTACGCTCAATCAAGATTGGAATAACAATAAAAATATTACCAGCCGCAAAAGCCGTGATCATAGCGTCCTTTGCGATACCGCTAATATCTCGGTAAGAAAATGGCGTTATTGCCGCTAAAATTGCCGGCAACACCCAATATGTCAGTAATATTGTCATCACTACATGAGCAACAAAGTATACCTGCAGCTTTTGAAACTCATCAAAATCCATGGTACCTGCAGTAGCAGCCGTCATAGCAAAAATACCAATTGGCATCAGTTTTACAATGCTTTGGGTAACCTTATTAAAAGACTCTCCTAATAGTTGCATTGGCTTCATCAGTGATTCTTTATTATCAATTGAAATCAGCGCAATACCGGTCGCGACACAAAATAAAACAATGGCTGGAATATAACTATTTGATAAAGAGAAGAATGGGTTTGAAGGAATATACACATCAAGCAAGTTAACCGAATTAGGATCTTCTAGCGCTGTAAGGCTAAAAAACTCACCCGCTTGCCAATCAGGAAAGGTGTACTTAATTAAAAACATTGTGAGTAAGCCAAAGACCCAGATCACTAGCATAAGCTTGCCAACTTTTACCCCCAGCGACTTAGCTTGCTCCATGCTCAAACTACCCAAACTGGAAATGAGCGAGACAATAATATAAGGAATAATGGTCATCTGTAGCAACTTGATAAATGCATCACCAATCACTGACATCCAGGCGAGCATTTCGCCAAAAAATAGCCCTGCTGCAATTCCGGCAGCAAAAGAAAGCAAAACCAGCGTCGACATACTCATCTTAGGTTTGGCTGCTTTATCTTGCTTAGCCGCCCCCACTATTTCATCTGATTCGACCGTATCTGTGTTATTACTCATTGAATGCCTCCTTGCTCAATGTCTCTTTATTCAATGCTATTTGTTCAGAGCCTGTTTGCTCATTGCCTGTTTGGTGAATTTCTCTTGATTCAATGTCCGCTAACTGGCAAGTTTCTTTTGGTGTCGCTACTGCATTATAAGTTGCCGCATTGTCAGTTAAAGGTGGGTTACTTTGAATCTTGTCACTGCTGATCTCGGTGCTCTCTTTGATCGCATCGCGGTAACAAGCAAGGTACTGCAAAATCTTATCTTGCGAATTAAATAGCTTTGCTGCTCGTTTGCGGCCAGCCTCGCCCATACGTTTTTGAGTTAATGGCTCCGTTAATATCTGCTCCATCGCCAAACTCATGCCAAGTGCGTCATCAGGGTCAAACATAAAGCCTGTTTCGCCCTGCGCTACCACCTCTGGTATGCCGTCAATGTTGCTACTCACAGTTGGAACACTGCAAGCCATCGCTTCAAGTAGCACCATACTGAATGATTCACGATAACTAGGTTGAATAATGCAGTCAGCATTCGGCAGGTAATGCTCAACATGGGTAACGTCTCCCATAAAAGTGACCTGTTTTAAAATGCCAAGCTTTTCACACAGCTTTTTAATCGGTTCAACCTCAGGCCCACTGCCGAGTAACACCAAACGAGCATTAACTTTTTTAAGTAATAAGTAGAATGAGCGGATCACGGTATCGCTATTTTTTAGCGCCCTGAAATTAGACGCGTGCATAACGATTTTTTCATCGTCTTTAGCCATTTTACGGCGCATTTCAATATCGGCTAACTTGGGTGAAAACACATCTAAATCAATAAAGTTATGGATAACTTCAATGGTTTTTCTCTTATCAAAATGACTATAAATATAGTTACGTTGATAGGCAGAAACAGTCGTGACTTTACTGCTTTTATGTATGCTAAATCGATTAAGCGGATATAGGGGTTTATCTTGACCAACTATTGTCACATCGGTGCCATGAATCGTCGTAATAGTAGGGAACTTATGTTCGGTAATTTCTCCGGCGAGATACGCACATAGCGAGTGCGGTATTGAGTAATGAGCATGCACAATATCAAGTTGATACTGCTCAACCACTTCAACAATTTTAGCGGTAAGAGCAAAGGTATAAAGGGGGTCTGAAAATAAGGGATAATTAATGGCTTCAACGGAATGAAAAAATAGCAGCTCAGAATCTTCAATCAATTTAAATGGTCGTACGCTTGAGATGAAGTGAACTTCATGGCCAAGCTTAGCAAGGCCCAAACCTAACTCTGTCGCCACCAACCCAGAGCCACCAATACTGGGATGACACACTATTCCTATGCGCATTTTCAACATAACCCCCTCACTATTACGACAACAGTTAAAAGAATGTTAAACCTATGAAAACTTAGCACTATTAATGAACTAAACCAAGTGAATCATTTAATAAGCGAAAACGGGGTAATTTCGCTCACAAACAATTGCTCTATTACTTGAGTTTTATCAAGCAAAACACTTTATGGCGTTAGCTAAGGAGCTGGAATTTGATTTGCAAAATGCAAATAGCTCACGATAAACACAAACACAAAAACACCTATACCGCTGATAATAAAGGATAAGACTATATGGCACAGCTTATGCTTTATCTGGATATATTAATAACGTGACAGTGAGAGATGCATTATGAAAATATCCAAAAACATTCCATTACGCTGCTCCCCTCTTCTTTTAAGCGTACTCATTTCAGCCAATGTCAGTGCATCCGATCCGTTTAGTGCCTGTCCTACTGAAGCCTTTGTGATCCAAAAACAATCCAACACGCCAAAAAGCTATGGGGTTAACTTAGCAACCGGTAGTTACGTTGTACTTTCGAGTGATATGGGAACTGGTAATGGCTATAACGGTGTAGGTTTTAACTACCACGACAACTATCTCTACGGCTGGGATTACGCCTCAGGCTCGTTAGGCCGTACCGGTGACGACTATCAAATTGTGGCTCTTACCGTTAACAAAGACGCATCAGCCGCCACTGCTGGCAACTTTTACGTCGGTGACGTCGCCATTAGCGAAAATGTCTGGTATGGCTACCGCAAAGGTAAGGGCTTATTTAAAATTCCACTCGATAACCCTGCTAGCTATAACATGACCTTAGTACCCGGCAGTAAGGACAATGCAACTTATAACATTACCGACTTAGCCTTCCACCCCACTGATGGCTACATGTACAGTATTAGTAACGGTTCCACCGGTAAACTGCTTCGCATCGATCCTGCTACAGCGGAAGCTACCAATTTAGGCACAGTGATTACCTCAACATCTGGTAACTTTATTTTCGGTGCACAGTTCTTTGACCCTGATGGTAACTTGTATGTCAGCAATAACAGCAACGGCAATATCTACAAAGTAAATGTTGATTCAGCTTCACCTAGTGCAGTGTTATTTGCCTACGGGCCTTCTTCATCAAGCAACGATGGCGCACGCTGTGCATTAGCCGAAGTAGTGGTTGGTGATACCGTTGACTTTGGTGATGCACCCGATACCTACGGCACGTTATTAGCGTCAAACGGTGCTCGCCACACCATAAGTAATAACTTGTACCTTGGTAGCAGCGTCGATAACGAGTCCGATGGTTACGCCTCCCCCTTGTCTGATGATGCTAGTGATAACGCTGATGACGAAGATGGTATCTCAATGCCAACAGGGTTTGAGCTAGGCGAAAGTGCCATCTTGTTAGTAGAGGCTACCGGTGGTGATGGTTTCCTTAATGCGTGGTTTGATTGGGATCAAAGCGGCACCTTTGAGCTAGAAGAGCAGATCATTCTAGGTGAGCGTATTGACGATGGCCAAAATATAATTGCGATTGATGTGCCAAGCTGGGCAAAACCTGGACCTACGTGGGCACGTTTTCGCTTAAGTACCCAACGTGATATCACTCCAACTGGTGGTGTAGGCGATGGTGAGGTCGAGGATTACCCTGTCACCTTAACCGAAACTGGCGTTACGATTAACTACTACCCTTCATCATCGACATTTACCACGCTGGCGTATGAGGATCTTTATCCTGATCAAGGTGACTTTGATATGAACGACGTTGTGGTGCAATTACGTATCATCGAGTATGTCAAAAACAACAAGGTCAGACGTATCGGGTTTGAAGCCCAGCTCGCCGCTATGGGCGCAGCGTATCACAACGGTTTTGCCGTTCACTTACCGGGTGTGGGTCGAGGAAAAATTAAAGAATCTTTAATTAGCTGGTCTATTGATAACATTGCTCAAACGAGTTCACCGCTAGAAACCGGACAAACCAATGCTGTTTTTGTATTTGCTCAAGATCTATCAGACTACGTCACCCTTGAACAGGGCTGTGAGTACCTGCGTACCGAAACAGGCTGTGAAACGGCATTCAGAACCACTTGGTCATTCGATATTCCATTCGATAGCCCAGTTGATGAAAGCCTAGTGCCAGCATTCCCATACGACCCGTTTATTTTCGCTACCCCTAACACCGACCATGGTTTAGCGGCTAAAAACGTTGTTGGTGCTAATCCCGGCCGTCAGTTAGAGATCCATTTAAAGAACCAAGCACCTACAGACAAGTTCTCTAGCAACTATTTTGGCGCTCGTGACGACGCCTCAAACCCAGGCGCTTCACAGTACTTCCAAGATGAAAACGGTATGGCTTGGGCAATCGAGATCCCCGTTGATTGGAAACACCCTAAAGAGAAAGAGCGTTTAGATAACGCCTATACCGAGTTTGTTGACTTCGCAGCCGATAGCACAGGTAACACTAACCCTACCTGGTATGAAAATGCCGACAACTCACTCATTTTTAATAACTAATCTGGAGCATACTATGAATATTCAAAATAACACTTTGCTTAATCGCCCAGCTAGCATGATGGTATGTTTCGCTTTTCTAATGACAGCATGTGGCGGTGGTGGCGATGACGGTGCTCCTGCAACACCAGTAGCCTCAGCACCAGCAGCGACAACACCACCACCTGCGACCACAACGCCGGATCCAGATCCAGCCCCTAATCCAACATCATTAGATGACTTAGTGGTTGATGCTGATAACAAATTGCAATCGGCGTACTCCTTAACAGTCGATGTCAATAAGGGTAACAGTAACCGCGGTTACTTCTCGCTTTGCGATGACTACCAAGCCAATGGTGGTGGTTATAAGGTTAACTTCAACTCGTGTTTATTTAGAGGGCCATTAACCGACGGTAAATTGTCTAAAGATGTGAAGGTTGCCAACCATGAGAGTCAGTTAATTGCGGTAATTTGGTTTTATGACGGTCAGGCACCGCAATATACCGAGTGGCAATATAAACAGGATGCTGAAACACAGATCCTCACAATGAACTAATGCGAGGTCAATTCGGTTAATGTACGCCGCATGACTCTAAAAATGATTAATCATGCGGCGATACAAAAACTTAGATCCTAAAAATTATAGATACAGTTAACTTTTGATAAAAAAATCAGCAGGTAGAAAATCAATTGAATCGACTAGAACGAATATTGCAAACAATATTAACAAGCTAGACTGGCAAACCAAATCAGCAATATAAGTTAGCAAAGAGAATAGCGATACCTATTTAGCAGCGGTGAACTTCTCCATTCATCGCTGCTTTTTTTGTCTGCTCACTTTTACAGCCACATTTTACTGTCGCGAAAAAATCTGAACAGTAATCCAAAGCTATATCTACCACGTATTAGTTAATTTGCGATGATATCAAGGGCTAAACTATGTGTAGGCTAAAGCTCTCTCGTTTCCAAAGCCGCGTTAATAATAAGTACAATAAATACAGACCAGTATCAATCAGTACAAATCCAAAGATACGCGCTATGATGACTCATTCACCTAACCTAGTTAAGCGGTTGTCTCATGCGTTGTTATCGGCTTTTGCCTTTGCGATTATTATCAATTTCAGTATGAGTATTTTAATTATGCCGCTAAACCATCAAGCTATCGCTCAACAATTTGCCGATAACCAGTCGCAAAGCAATACCCACTCCTTGATAATTGCAACACTAGATTGGCGCACAATCAACGATACTGTAATGGGCGGTATTTCCGCTAGCCAAGTCACTCTTTATAACAGTACCGATAACAGTGCTGATAGCAATGACAATAACAGTGCCAATAACAATGTCGCTAGGTTTTACGGTAACTTATCGCTAGAGCAAAATGGCGGTTTTGCTTCCACTCGCGCTTCAATCAGCGAGCCTTTAGCAAAAAATATCAACATGATTAGATTGCAGGTTAAAGGTGACGGCAGAGACTACCAACTAAGGCTTCGAACCGATAACCAATGGGACTCCTATGCCTACTCTGCAAGCTTTAGTACTCAAAAAGATAGCTGGATAAACATTGAGTTTAGGCCTAATGACTTTACGGCAGTTTATCGAGGGCGCCGTGTTAATGCCCCAGAACTCAACTTTGAAAATGTAAAACAACTTGGATTTTTACTTGCCGATAAGCAGGCTGGCACCTTCGAGCTATCATTTAAAGATATCAATTTCATTTTTGCAGATTAAGGACAAACTCGAGTGAGCATTACCATTAATAGTGATTTTGATTTTAGCCAGATTAAAGGGGTAATTTTTGATTTAGACGGCACCCTCGCCAACTCAAATCCCAACTTTGAGGGCTTAAGAACTGAGCTTGGCATAAAGCCTGCCACCGATATTTTGGCCTATATTGAATCCATAATCGATCCTACGCTTGCCAAACAGACTCACGCCGTGGTTTCGCGCTACGAGCTTGAAAGCTCGCACAATGCCAAATGGATTGCTGGCGCTGAGCAACTAATCAGCTTTTTTAAACAGCTGCAACTACCTCAAGCAATATTAACTCGTAATATGCCAGAAGCCGCCAGCATCACATTGGCCAATCTAGGCATCACTATCGGTGTTGATATTGATCCATTACTGACCCGCTTTGATGCCAAGGCCAAACCACACCCAGAGGGCGTAGAGTTAATTTGTAAGCAGTGGCAAGTCGAAGCGAATAGTATTCTATTTATTGGTGATTATCTGTTTGACTTACAAACTGCCAATAATGCTGGCACTAAAAGCGTACTTTATAGCCCAAATATCACCCCCGAATATGGCGCTACAGCCAATATCGTTTGCGGCTGTTATTTAGCGCTTATCGATTATTTTCAAGCGCAACTCAAACAAACATCCACGGCGTAAGCTTGCCATTTATCGCTCTGATTAATCTGCTCAACTAAACGCGCTTAAATGAGTTATCTGAACTCAATCATATAGCCAATAATATATGTGAGAATGACCACAATTCCTTACGCTTCAGTGCGGATATTGTGGTTATGTGGCTAAGTAATTGCTAAATTACTTCACACAATAAACGCACTATTTGCTGCGAACCTTAAATAAACATGGAGAACTTGATGATTGTATTAACCCCTAACTGGGCAGCTTCAGCACTTTAACGGTCGATTTTTGCTAAACATAAAAGCCGTTTAGCAGCCGCTATATTTTAAATTGAGCGACAACATATTATTCGCCTTTTAAAATCTACCACCAATAAAGCGCTTTGCCCGGTACCGCACAACAATACCGGGAACTTATCTATTTAAATTCCCCTAGAATTAATATTCAGGCGCTTTGCGCTGGGGTTTACATGACCAAATCAAATCGTTTTAACCACTTAAAATCAAACACTCTTACTAAAACAACTGTAGCTAGCAGTGTACCTGCACAGGCCAAATCAACAGCGCCATTAAGAAGCTTAAAGCAAATGGGCTGGAACGGATTTTTTCAGCAGCAGCTTATTACAGAGTCTCTAGATTATGCCTATGTTGCACGAGTAAGTGCTCACCACCGTAGTCAATATCAGCTGCTAACCGAGAGCGGTGAAACAAGCCTAGCCATCCATCAGGCTATGCCAGAAATGACGGTCGGCGACTGGGTACTTGTAGATGAGCAACATAACTTTGTATCACTACTTGAGCGCAGTGCACTCTTTAGTCGAAAGGCTGCAGGTTCAAAGGTCGAGCAACAGCTTATCGCCGCTAACCTTGACTGGGTATTTATCGTTTCATCACTAAATGATGACTTTAATGTTAACCGTATCGAGCGTTATTTAGCCCTAGTGAATGAGGCTAAAGTCACGCCAGTTATCGTGTTAACTAAAGTTGATTTATGCGATGACTTAAGCCCATTTATTGAAGCGCTACGCGAGTTAGATGCAAACCTACTGATTGAAACCGTTAACGGTTTAGATAGTGAAAGTACAACGGCTTTAAGCAGCTATTGCAGCGAAGGTAAAACAGTAGCCTTTATCGGCTCATCGGGTGTGGGTAAATCTACCTTAGTTAACGCCATGCTTGGTGACTCAAGCCAGTTAACTTCAGCTATTCGCCAAGATGACAGCAAAGGCCGCCATACTACCACCAGCCGTTCACTGCATATCACCGCCAGTGGTGGTTTGTTGCTAGATACCCCAGGTATGCGTGAATTACAACTTGCTGATTGTGAAGAGGGGCTGAACGAAACCTTCGCCGACTTAGTCGAATATGCCCAGCAATGTAAATTTATCGACTGCCAACATGAGCAAGAGCCAGGCTGTGCCGTGCAAGCAGCTATTGAAGCAGGCTTGCTAACCGAGCGTCGTCTACAAAGCTTTCAAAAGTTGATGCGTGAACAAGCGCTCAATGGAGCAAGCATTGCAGAGAAAAGAGCTAAAGGTAAAAGCTTGAGCAAAATGTATAAACGCGTTCAAGGGAATGCTCGCGCTAACAAACGCGGCTAAGCTGGATATATCATACAACTGGACTTTAAATATGAGTCATAAACGACAAGTGTTAGATAAACAGCTTAATTGAGCTTAACAATATTAAAGGGCAATCATTGCCCTTTTTTTATACCTAAAATTTAGTGCATCTCACTATTTATATAAGCAATTATTTGCTTATAGAGTAAGCTTATTAAATTGTCACCAGTAGCACAAAGATAAGGAATTCAAATGCTAACATTGCAAGACGGTGTGCGTTACACAAGCACAGCTACACGATTAAAAACACTGACTCTAGGCTTAGCTGTAATGTTAATGCCATTGACAGCTGCGGCTAGCTCAGAGCAAGAAGCACCAAAACTTATCTTACAGATCACAGTCGATCAATTGCGCGGCGATATGCTCAGTCGCTATCAACATAGATTTGCTAAAGGCGGCTTTAACTATTTACTCAATAGCGGTGTGGTCTATAAAAATGCACAGCATGCCCATGCCAACACCGAAACCATTGTCGGCCATACCACCTTATCTACCGGCGCTTACCCGGCCAACCATGGCATGGTGGGTAATGTTTGGTTTGACCGCAGTTTAGGTCACTCAGTTTATAATATTGAAGATGCGCGCTATCCCCTGTTGTCTGCCGATGGTGATGTGAACAAAAAAACAGAAATCGATCCCACCCAAAAAACCGCCAGCAGTTCCGGTCGCTCACCAATGAATATTCTCGTTTCAACCTTTAGTGATGAACTTGCGTTAACCCATAATGGCAAAGCCAAAGTGTTTGGCGTTTCAGTAAAAGACAGAGGCGCTGTCGCAATGGCGGGTCATGCTGGTAAAGCATTCTGGTTCTCTAAAAAGTCAGGGGAATTTGTTACCTCAGCGTTTTACTATCAAGACTATCCAGAATGGGTAAAACGATATAATACAGGTAAGCCCACCGCGCAATATGCTAACCAAACATGGCAGCTTGCCAAACCTCAAGCCAGTTACCTTTTTGCCAACAACGATGACCAAGAATGGGAAGTCGCTTTTCCCGGCTTTGGCCGAGTCTTTCCCCACCAATATGGTGCTAGAGATGGCAAATACTTCACGACATTTTTAACCCTGAGCCCAGCCGGTGATGAGTTAACCGCCGACTTTGCCAAGAGGCTGATTGAGAATGAGGCCATTGGCCAAGACGAGATCACCGATTATCTTTCAGTCAGCTTTTCATCTACCGATTACGTCGGCCATATCTTTGGCCCATCGAGCCTAGAAGCCGAAGATAATCTACTTCATCTTGATAACACCTTGGCCGACTTTCTAAGCTTTATCGACGACAAAGTCGGCTTAGATAACACCGTCATTGTTTTATCTGCCGATCACGGCAGCCCTGAGTCTCCAGAGTATTTGCAAGCAATGGGAATTGATGCCCAATATGTGCATCCAAAAGAGTGGCACAGCAACGCCGCCATCGAGAAAATAAAGCAGCGCTTTAAGATCAACGAAAAAGACTCGCTCATTAATAAGTTTCAAACGCCATATTTGTACTTAAACCACGACACTATCGCCAAATATCAACTTAATACCGAACAAGTACAAACAGCCGTCGCAGATGAAATAGCTAAGCTTGAAGGCGTGGCATTTAGCGCCACCAGCAGCGATATAAACCAAAGCTTATTGCCTAACACTCATGTTGCCAAATTAGTCGCTAACAACCATCATCCACAGCGCTCTGGTGACATTTATATCGTGTTTAAACCCCACTATTTCATTAATGAATTTGACGGTTTAAGTGTCGCTTCTAGCCATGGTTCACCGTGGCGTTACGATACATTTGTACCGTTAATTTTCGCTGGCAAAAATATTGAATCACAAACAGTAACTCGAGCAGTAGAAACCGTAGATATTGCTACCACGCTAGCTACAATCGCAGGAACAAAACAACCATCAGGCAGCGACGGCAAAGTGCTAAGCGAAGTCTTAGAATAACCATGCGGCAACCTCAAAATCAGTTATGTCTCATTAATAATTGAGCTCATAATTAACGCTGCTAGTCATCACTAGCAGCGTTTTTATTTGCCCTTATCGCACTCATATTGCACTCATATTGCACTAGCCTCCCCCCGCTTTATTTTTGCCTTTAAGCAAAATTGTTATGAATTTGGGTTAACTAATCCATTGAACTAAAAAATTAATTTCATTTAAGCGTACACGCGTAAGCTTATGAAATTTTTACCGTAAAAACCAAAAACTAAACAGCAGACACCTAAAAATATAAACAAGCGTTTAAATTTATCGTTTGAAAATTTGATCTATGACTCATTTTGTGACGTAATGTGAAGCATAACTTCTGGTCGGACGAGCATTAAATATGAGCATTAGAACTAAATTAAAAAAAGTATTGCCAAGCATTTCTACCACAGAGCAAGAAGCACTCGATGCCGGTGATGTGTGGTTAGAAGGTTCGATTTACCAAGGTGTACCAGACTTTGCAGCCCTACGTGATATTCCTGTTGCAACGCTATCAAGCGATGAGCAAGCCTTCCTAGATGGCCCCGTTGCCACCCTACTCGACATGGTCGATGACTTTGAGATCCAACGTAGCAAGCATCTGCCTGACAACATTCTCAACTTCTTAAAAGAACACAAATTTTTCTCATTAATCATTCCAAAATCTTTTGGTGGTCTTGAGTTCAGCCCTTATGCCAACTCAACCATCGTTGCCACAATCGCCGCTAAAAGTTCAGCAGTCGCAGTCACCGTAATGGTGCCAAACTCACTCGGCCCGGGTGAGCTACTGATGCATTACGGTACCTCTGAGCAGCAAAACTACTGGTTGCCACGTCTAGCCAATGGTCAAGAGATCCCATGTTTCGCATTAACCAGCCCAGAGGCGGGTTCAGATGCTGGCGGTATTCCAGACATTGGTACCGTTACCATGGGTGAATACCAAGGTGAGCAAGTATTAGGTTTAAGCGTAACTTGGGACAAGCGCTACATTACCCTAGCCCCTATTGCCAGCGTATTAGGTTTAGCCTTTAAAGTTGAAGATCCTAACGGTCTACTGGGCGGTAAAGAGCAGCTTGGTATTACCTGCGCCCTTATTCCAAAGTCACACCCCGGTGTGCAGCTAGGCAATCGTCATGACCCTATGGGTATTCGTTTTTATAACGGTACTACCCGCGGTGAAAACGTATTTATCCCAATGGACTTTATCATTGGCGGCCAGAAGAATATTGGCCGTGGTTGGGCCATGCTAGTGGCTTGTCTTGGCGCAGGTCGTGGTATTTCACTGCCAGCACTGGGCGTATCAGTCAGCCAAGCATCATTTAAGTCATCAGCTGAATACGCCGCAGTGCGTGAGCAGTTTGGTTTATCTATTGGTAAGTTTGAAGGTATTCAAGAAAAGCTTGCCGATATTGCCGGTAAAACTTATCTGCAAGAAGCGATGCGCGTACTGACAACCGAAGGTCTAGGTCTTGGCTTAAAGCCATCGGTAGTGACTGCAATTGCTAAATACCATATGACAGAGCTTGGCCGTGATGTACTCGACTCAGCTATGGACATTCAAGCCGGTAAAGCGATTCAGTGTGGTCCGCAAAATACTTTAGCTTCAGGTTACGTAGCGCAGCCTATTGCGATTACCGTTGAGGGCGCCAACATTCTTACCCGTAACTTGATGATTTTCGGTCAAGGTGTAATGCGTTGTCACCCATACTTACAATCTATGGTTGAGTCTATTCACTCAAACGAAAAAAGTGCCGACAAAGTCTTTAATGGCATTTTACGTAAAACGGTTGGCTACAGTGTGGGTAACAGCCTACGCGCCTTTAAACTTGGTTTGCTACCTTTTACCGCTTCAGCAGCATCAACGCTCGCCGAAGTAAAACCTTACGAGCAATCAGTACATAAACTGGCATCAAAACTTGCAGTCTATGCCGACTTCTCATTATTGGTACTTGGCGGCAAGTTAAAGCAAGCAGAGATGCTGTCAGCCCGTCTTGGTGATGTGATGAGCTACTTATATGCTGCTATGGCATCAATTCGCTACTACGAGCAAAAGCTAACTGCCGCAGAGCGAAAAGAAGCTGCGCCATACTTCCATTACGCAACCCGCTGGTCACTGTGCCAAGCTGAAAAAGCGTTACTAGACTTCTTAGATAACTTCCCATCTTCAGCGACACGTAAGTTTATGCGCTTAATCACGGTAACTTACTCAGCCAAGATGCCGAAAATCAACGATGACCTAGTACGTGAGTTAGCAGAGCAAGCGCAGCTTAATACCGAGTTTAAGCAGCATCTAACTCATCTGGTTAAGCCAACTGCTGGTGACGGTAACGACATCAACGAGCAAGCTTACCTTGCTAAAATGGAATGTTTACCGCTACTGGCTAAAGTCAAAAAAGCGATTCGCGCCAAGACATTTAAGCCAGGCGTAAGATTTGCACTCACCTTAGATGCCGCACTTGAGGCAAAAGTGATTAGCGATGCCGAGCATAAATTGCTACAAGATTATAATCTTAAGCGTGAACGCGCCATCCGCGTCGATGAGTTTGATTTTGACCTCAACCTGATCAGCGACCGAGCAGAGCTTAAAATCGCTAACTAATCGATAAGGCTACAAGTAGTCACTAAAAAGCCACCGCAAGGTGGTTTTTTTAGCTTCAAAATAAGCTAATTGGATTTTTGTTTTTGCTACCGTGAAGTCTAATGTGCATTTTAGCTTCATAGCTATCAATCGCCTCCAGCGGGGTATGTGCAGATACTGCCGTGACACGCTATGAATACATATATGGACACCTCACTTAATTCAAGCGATATTATTGAGCAACAGTGGGTAAAACTGCATACGTATATCCGGCCTGTTTATGAGAAAGTATTATTCTCTGGCCCTAATGAG
>NZ_JAKILB010000009.1 GCF_023283895.1 Shewanella pneumatophori
TTTTACCACTTGCAGAAAAAGTGGTGGGTCGTGAAGGATTCGAACCTTCGACCAATTGGTTAAAAGCCAACTGCTCTACCGACTGAGCTAACGACCCATCTAGTATTGCTTTCTACTTCTTTAACCACTGGCAGAAAAAGTGGTGGGTCGTGAAGGATTCGAACCTTCGACCAATTGGTTAAAAGCCAACTGCTCTACCGACTGAGCTAACGACCCATCTGGTATTACCGACTTCTTTTACTCGCTAATTAGAATATCTAATTAGGAGCTTAAGTTGCCCTCAAACGACTGTGTCGCTCTGAGGGCGCCTATAATACCTTTTTCAGTTTCCCATGCAAGCGCAATTTTCCCATTTTTCTTTGTTTGCCTGAAAAACAATCTAAGAGATTGTTTTACGAATAAAACAACATCAAAGTGATGAAAGTTGCTGCAATGCAATTCGTGCTGCCGCACTGTTAGCATATTCCTGGCTAACTTTTTGGTAATAAGCCTTTGCTTTAGCCTTGTCACCGGTTTTTTCTGCAATCATGCCAAGCTTGACTAAACTTTCGCCACGCTTACTTGAATCTTTATATTTTTCCACAACAGTAGTAAAAGCTTTCGTTGCGCCAACAAATTCACTTTTATTATAAAGTAACTGTCCTAACCAATAATTTGCATTCGGAGCGTAGCTTGAATTTGGGTAGTTTTGAATAAACTGAGCAAAAGCTGGGATCGCTTCTTCATACTTCTTATCTTTCAATACTAAATTAACAGCCTGCTCATAACTTGCAGTTTCACCTAAGCTAGAAGATGTTGCAGTTGAAGATGCTGTTGTTTGTTCTACAACGACTGGCACAGCGGCCTTAGTTGAAAGATTCGCGATGTCTTCGTATAACTGACGCTGTCTTTGTAACATCTGATCAATTTGGTAAGACTGCTGCTCACTCAAACCACGAAGATCTAATACTTCTTGCTGAAGAGTCTCCAAACGCTGCTGCATTTGAAACTCACTTTGTTGTTTAGCTTTAATAACTCGTTCAAGACGAGCAACTCTATCATCAGTAGAGCCACCAGCAATATCCTCAACAGGCGCAGGCGCAGCATAAGCAGAACCTGCAACAAGGATTATTGCCGCAGACAAAACGGCATGTTTCATAAGGTAAACCTTTACCTAAAAATTAGTAAACAAGTACAGCACGACGGTTTTTAGCAAAACCTTCGTCATTGCGAGAAAAATCCATTGGCTTCTCTTCACCGTAGCTAACAATACTCATTTGGCTAGGTTGTACACCCATACCTTGTAAATATTTAGCAACTGCTTTTGCACGGCGCTCACCTAGTGCAATGTTATATTCAGGTGTACCACGCTCATCGGCATGACCTTCAATCATTACACGCACGTTTGGATGCTCAACTAAATAGTCACCATGAGCATTCAATACTTCAGCAAATTGCTGAGAGACAGAGCTACGGTCAAAATCGAAATAGATAATGTGTTCTTTTCTCAACTCTTGATACTTAAGGCGTTGTTGCTCTTCAGGAGTCAGCACAGGTGCTACGCCACCAGTTTCTACGCCGTTGTTTGCATATTCACTTGATGAAGATGACTCAGTTGAACTCGTTGCATCTGTTTCTGACTCAGAAGTCGAGCTACATGCGCTGATAGCCATAATTGGAAGTACGACTAACATCGCTTTAAATAGCTTATTCAGATCCATTTTAAAATCCTTAATCTTTATAGTTAGAGAAATGGTGACCAAGACGGTGATTTAACTTCACCCTGCCCGACTGGCAGTCTTGCTTTAAAACGTCCATCCATAGAAACCGCAGCTAACACTTGCTTGCCTTGGTAGGTAGTTCCGTAAATAACCATAGTGCCATTAGGTGCCACACTTGGTGATTCATCTAATCGCGTACTGGTTAGCACTTGCATAAAGCGAGTTTCTAAATCCATACGGGCAATATTAAATTTACCGTTAGTGCGATTAACAAAAATAATGCTGCGACCATCAGGTGCAATAGAACCACCAAGATTCCATTCACCTTCAAAGGTTAAGCGTGAAATCTTACCTGAATCTAAGTAGACACGATATAGCTGCGGACGACCGCCACGCTCAGAAGTGATCAACAGTGATTTACCATCAGGGAACCAAGATGGCTCAGTATCAATCGCGTAATGATTCGTTACACGCTTAATGGCCTTGGTTGCAATATCAACAACGTACACTTCTGGTTGACCGTCTTTTGACAATGTTAGTGCTAATTTTTTACCATCCGGAGAAAATACTGGTGCGCCGTTAATACCGTCAAAGCTGGTTACTTTAGTACGTTGTTGAGTATAGATGTTTTGCACATAGACTTCTGCTTTACGATTTTCAAAGCTTACGTATGCCAAACGTTGGCCATCTGGCGACCAAGAAGGTGACATTAGTGGCTCTGGCGAGCGAAGTAACATCTGCTCGTTGTAACCATCATAATCTGCAATCATTAACTTATAAGGTGACTTTTCGCCATGATTAACCACAACATAAGCGATGCGAGTTAAGAACGCACCGCGGATCCCGGTAAGCTTCTCGTACACAACATCACTAATACGGTGGCCATATTGACGGAACTGCGCCGCAGTAATAATGGTTTCACGGCTATCAATAACAAGATCTTGCTTTGACGCTGAATCTGATTGAAGTTGTGCTTTAACCAAATCAATAAGCTCAAAACTCACAAGATACTTATCACCTGGGTATGGCTTAATCGAGCCCATAACAACCGCTTCAACTGGTTGCGCCATCCAGTCAGCCGCATTAAATTGCGCAACCGTACTAATATTACGTTGCGGTAAGCTCAACTCATCTGCAGGACTAAACGTACCGCTGCGCGCTAAATCAGACATTACCACATCAGAGATCTGCGATGGCATAGGCCCTGTGCCTTGCCAAACAAACGGAATAACAGCAATCGGCCTTGCCGCGTCAACCCCTTCAGTAATCACAATATCTAATGCAGCCTTTACTGGCATGCTGCAAATAAACAGACTTGCTAGCAACCATTTACCAAAAATTTTCATACGGTTCCTTTAATCAAACTCAGGTTGAACTGTTAAATTAATTTCTTTTAGCTTGTTATAAACATCAGGCTCGTTCGAAACTGGCAATCTACCGGCTTTATTGATAGCCGCCTTGGTTGCTCGACATACAACGCCGTCACCATCAAGGGTCTGACTTGCCGTTACAAAGCCATCATTTGCAAGACGAATAAACACCCGACAGCTCTTGCCCCGCATTGACTCGTCAACAACCAAATTACGCTGAATCGTTGCACGGATCATCGAGGTATAACGTTGAACTTCGCTCATCACCTGCTTATTACGAGTTTGTGATAGCGCCGCTTGCTCGGCAGCTAATGCATCTTGCATCATTTGCTCCTGCTCACGTCTCGCTTGTTCTTCGGCTTTACGTTTACGTTCAGCTTCAGCCTTTCGTTTACGCTCATCTTCAGCCTTTTTAGCTGCAGCTTCTTCAGCTTTACGTTTTTCAGCTGCTTTACGAGCAGCTTCTTCAGACGCTTTACGTTCGGCTTCTTTTTGCTTACGTTCAGCTTCAGCTTTAGCAGCCTTTTCTCTTTCCTGCTTTTGCTTCAACTGAGCAGCTTTAGCCGCATCTGCTGCATTTTTGGTTTCAATCTCTTTTTGCTTACGTTCTTGCTCAAGCTTCTTAATTTGCGCTTGCTCTCGTTCACGCTCTTTTCGCGCTTCACGAACACGTCTATCCGCTTCATCTTGACGTGCTTTTTCTTTTCGCTCAGCTTCACGCTTTTCAGCCTTAAGCTTTTCAACGTGTTGAGCGACTTTTTGCTGATCAACAACTACAGCTTGCACAGCGGGTGCACTTGCTTGAGGCTGAGGTTTTGGCTTATCAGAAAAATCCACACCTAAAGCAAGAATAACTATCACGCCAATATGAATACCAGCTGAAATGATAACCGGAAAGGTTAAGTCTGATTTAGCCGCCAATTACTTATCCTCCGGCGAATCAGTCATTAAGCCAACTGAGGGAACACCAGCGCCTTGTAAGCTCACCATTAACTGAATTACTTTCTCGTAAGGAATTGAACGGTCAGCTTTGACTACAACTGGGCGCTCAGGCTCTAACTGAATAATTGCACCAACCCTAACTGCAACTTCTTCTAGCTCTAACACTTCCTTTGCGCTCGAACTGCCAACATCAAGGTAGTAATCACCCATAGCGTCAATCGATGCAACAACAGGTGGTTTACTATCAGCCGGTAATGCCTCTGCTTCACCCTGTGGTAAATCCACTTTTACCCCTTGGGCCACAATCGGTGCAGTTACCATAAAAATAATTAACAGTACCAACATCACATCGATATAGGGCACCACGTTAATTTCGGCAACCGGACGACGGCGCTTCCTTTGGTAGCCTTGATGCATTATGCCTGTTCCTTCTCGCTATATGCTTGACGGTGCAAAATACTTGAAAATTCTTCCATAAAGTTGGCATAAGACATTTCAATCTTTTCAACTTGAGTAGAAAAACGGTTATAGGCAATTACAGCTGGAATAGCGGCAAACAGACCCATAGCAGTTGCAATCAATGCTTCAGCGATACCTGGCGCTACCATTGCAAGCGTTGCGTTTTCAACGGCGCCTAGGGCAATGAATGAGTTCATGATCCCCCACACCGTACCAAACAAGCCGATATAAGGGCTTGTTGAGCCAATGGTGGCGAGTAAAGGTAAATGAGTCTCTAGCTTTTCTAGTTCACGAGATAAAGACACGCGCATCGCACGGTAGCTACCATCCATTACCGCTTCAGGTACACGGCCATTTAATTTGTTCAAACGGGCGTATTCTTTAAAGCCGCTGACAAATAATGCTTCAAGGCCTGTATTGCTGTCTTGTCTTGCTGATAACTCTTGGTACAACTTATTTAAATCAACACCCGACCAAAACTTGTCTTCAAACTTTAGCGCATCTGTTTTTGCTGCAGTCAGTAATTTTCGACGTTGTAAAATCACTGCCCAAGAAACAATTGATAGGCCAAGCAGAGTTAACATTACAAATTTAACTAAAAGACTAGCTTGTAAAAATAATCCAATAAAAGAAATATCAGCTTCCACCTTTAAACTCCTGCGCAATATTTTGGGGAATGGCTTTGGGTCTCATGCGGGATAATGCGATACAAGCAACTAAAATTTCTGCTTCGCAATACACCACACCTTGTTCGTCGATAAGGCGTTGCTCAAACACCATTGACGCTTTCTTAAGTTGTATGACCTTGGTTTCTACAATAAGGTTCTGTTCAAAGCGTGCAGCTTTACAAAAATCTAATTTTGCACCTTTAACTACAAATGCTGTGTCTTCTGCTAGCAACGCTGTTTGGCTTACACCTAAAGCGCGTAGCCATTCTGTGCGAGCCCGCTCAAAAAAGTTTAAATAGTTTGAGTGATAGACAACGCCACCAGCATCTGTATCTTCATAATAAACCGAAATAGGCCAACGAAACATAAACAATAATCGCCAATCGATAAGATAAAATAGAGGCCTACTATACCTAGCCACTATGCAATTGTGAATCGTGATATGTGATATGCAATGCGCTTCTTCATAAAATTTTGTTAATCATCTTAAATGATTGTTGCATTTGCGCCCAATCTGACAGCTGAGCAGGTCAAAGGTAGATTGAGTCGGATTTCACTCTTTAACACTCACCGATGTTTATCAGTTGCGTGGATCAATATATAGCTAGCTCTGGCACGAGAAATAAATAAGCTATCAATCATCCGGAGCAACTAAATTCAAACTGAGTTTAAAAGCAAATTAAAGAAAAATGTTTACCAAGCGATGCAACTAAAAGGTTGTCAGAAGGTTTTTTACAAACCTTTTAAGTCGTATCAAATTGAACTTGTTGCATACTGACTCAATTCACTTTCATTAAAACAAAAAGGAAGCCGAAGCTTCCTTTTCTATTACGAGTACATACTGACTAATCGCTAGTTAATTTTAGCTGGCACAGTTAAACCAAAGTTATGCCAAAGGAAGCTGTAAATATCGGCAAACTCGTCAATCTTCATTGACGTTGGCTTACCTGCACCGTGACCCGCTTTTGATTCGATACGCATAATGACAGGCGCTTCACCTTGCTGCTTATCTTGCATTAATGCACCAAATTTAAAGCTATGCAGTGGTACAACGCGATCATCATGGTCGGCAGTCATCACCATCGTTGCCGGATAAGCTCTTTCTTCAAGGTTATGATAAGGCGAATAAGCATATAGCGCTGGGAACTGCTCTGCGTTATCTGCACTACCATATTCACTTGTCCACGCCCAACCGATTGTGAACTTTTGGAAACGCAACATATCAAGCACGCCAACAGCAGGCAAAACTGCGGCAAAAAGCTCTGGGCGCTGGGTAATTGCCGCTCCCATTAATAGACCGCCATTACTGCGGCCATACGCACCTAACTTTGAAGAGTTTGTGTAATTTTGATCAATTAAGTACTCTGCAGCTGCATAGTAGTCGTCAAATACGTTCTGCTTTTTATCGAACATACCCGCTTTATGCCAACTATCACCGTACTCAGCACCACCACGAAGGTTAGGTACTGCGTAAACGCCACCCATATCCATCCATGCAATATTTGCTGGACTAAAACGCGGTGTCATAGAAATAGCGAAACCACCATAGGCATAAAGCAATGTTGGGTTTTGACCATCCTTTTTCATTCCCTTTTTATAAGAGATCAGCATAGGTACTTTTGTACCGTCTTTACTGGTATAAAATACTTGCTCTGAAGCGTAATCATTTGGATCAAATGAGATATCTGGTTTTGAGTAAACGCTTGACTCACCGGTTTTAAAGTCGAACTTATAAGTTGTTTGCGGCTGGATGTAACTATTAAACACATAATAGAAGTAATCTTTACTGCGCTTGCCATATGGACCTGCAACCTTGCCTTTACCAGGAAGCGTCACATCTTGGCGTTTATCGCCATTCATGCTGTAAATAGTGAGTTTCCCCAATACATCATGCAAGTAACTCACTACAAGATGATCGTTCACAATTGCCACATTGCTAATAGGATCACTCAGTTCAGGAATAATCGTTTGCCAGTTCTGTTTGCCGCTGTTATTCACATCAACGGCAATAACTTTGCCATTCGGTGCATTGTAATCGGTTTTGAAATAGAAAACCGAATCGTCATTGCCAATAAAGCTATATTCAGCTTCTAGATCAGGAATAAGCTCTACAACTTCAGCTTTTGGATCCTTAAGCGACTTATAAAAGAAGCGGTTACGGCTGTCGGTACCTTGAGAAATATACAGCAGCAGGTAGTCACCTTTTTCTGATACTTCAATACCAAAGCCCCAATCTTTATTTTGCGGGCGCTCATAGACTAACGTGTCAGCACTTTGCGGCGTACCTATTTTATGGAAGTAGACTTTTTGATTAAAGTTAACATCAGCCAGTGCATTCCCGCCTTCTGGTGCGTCATAACGTGCGTAATAAACACCGCTATTGTCACTATTCCACACGGCACTTGAGAATTTAATCCAATCTAACTCGTCAGCTAATTTCTTTCCGCTAGCCACATCTACAAAATGCCAAGCCTGCCAATCAGAGCCCGATTTCGAAACACCATAAGCTAACGTCTTACCGTCATCACTTACCGACACACCAGATAAGGCGACGGTACCATCATCAGAAAAGCTATTAGGATCAAGTGCTATCTTTTCTTGGTCCTGTGCATTTTTCACATAAAGAACAGATTGTGCCTGCAAACCATTATTACGGTAATAAAAGGTGTTTGTGCCTTTTTCAAAAGGCGCTGAAATTTTTTCGAAATTCCATAATTCAGTAATACGGTCAACAATTACCTGTTTGTTCTCAATATTCGCTAAATAAGCATTACCAGCCTTTTGTTGTTCACTGACCCATTTTTTGGTTCTTTCTGACTCAACTTCAAGATAACGATACGGGTCGGATACTTGCACTCCATGAATCGTCTCTACTACGCCACCATTATTTTCGCTAATAACACTTTCACCGCTGTCGACGCGAGGTTGTGACTGGCAACCTACAATCGCAAGACCTAATCCCACCGCTAATAAGTGCTTTTTAGTGAGTATCGATTTAATTCGCATAATTTATCCCTGATTTACTGACTCTTTTACAGTAAGAGTTCTGTTGTTGTCGTTAAACTTAGCTAATTAGATAATCTTATTGTTACCTTTACTAACTTAACGTCTATCTGCAAACGCACTATACAAACTTAAAAATCTCATCGCAAAGATTTGTTTAATGATTATTTTTAATCACTAAGCTAAGTAACTGTTAATAAGTTAGTAACATAGATAAATAAAATATCATGCTAAATACCGATTTAAATGTGACGAACTCCACAACAACCTAGCTTTACGCTGTTTTTACCAGCAAAGGCTACAAACCTAACCATTAGCAAAACTAATGACAAGCTCTAATAATTCTAGTTTGTCAGACCAGTCGCTCAACTCTATAATTCGTCTCGTTTTCAGGAAGTGTCTGCCTAGCAGATATGGAAACAAGAACTTTTAAAACTTTGGTGGTTTACCACGGAAGTTATATCCCTGGTTCTTATGCTTGACTTCCTTCCTTCAATTTGTTGATTGCAATGATTTATTTTTGCGGCCCGCTCACCATGTGAGCGGGCTTTTTTTTGCCCTATCGCCGCCAAAACTTATAGTTAACCTTAATAAGTAATTGACGTTTCAAATCCTAGAATTAAATAACGCCCATAAAAAAGCCCAGCATTATCGCTAGGCTATTTATCGTATTTAATCACTAAAGTGGCTTACTAATTCTAATTACCACACGGCGGTTTCTAGAACGTTCTTCTATCGTCTGATTCGAGGCTACATGTCTTTTCTCGCCATGCCCCATAGTATGAATTCTGCTTTGGCCAATGCCACTTGCAACAAAGAACTCTTTCACCGAATCCGCTCGTTGCTCTGACACTCGCATGTTAGCACTGCGGCCACCATAACTGTCTGTGTAAGCATCAATCAAAACTAAATCTACGTTCTTATCGTAGGCTAAATATTCCTGCACTCGCGCTATTTGCGATTTTGAATAGCGTGTTAACTCTGTACCACCAGACTCATAGGTGAGAACTGTAAGAGCGATGTCCTCAAAAGAGTATGGTAATAGCGACGATAAACAGGCTTTAAATTCTGAATATTGGCGTCTAAAGTTAACCGCTGATAAACCTACAGCCACTTTATTTGATTCGTTATACCAGTCAGCGTAGTAAAAAGTAGGTTGCATACCGCTTTCTAATTCAGCCAACATGGACCAAGCTGCGTTGCGTGGCACTTCACCACTAAAATACTTTTGATAAGTTAATTCAGTAATATCTTTAGATACCACACCTGGACGCCAAGCTGGTGCCATACTAATCAACTTAGCTTGAGTGACTTGATCGGGTTTCACCCACATTTCCAAACTAAAGTTCAAGTTATGATCTTTGCCTGCACGGCTAGTAAATACCGCCTTGCCATAAGAAGGGATATCATGCTCTAAGCGGCACATAACAGGGTTGTTGCCACTTAAACGCCACTGCGACTCTTCCAAAGAAGCCACATATTGCCTCAAGTCTGCATTAGCAGAAAAAGGGAGGATCAAAAATGATGCTAAAATTACCCAAAGCCGCATAAATTAACTCTCTAAATTCATATCACTCTTGTTTATCGGCAAAGAATTATTTTTCTTTAGCCTATAAATTCAGCAAACGAACATGACAGTGATTATCAGTTGCCGCATAATAGTCACTTGCACATTTTTGGGAAATTTTAATGACTGACACTTTCGACCCTAACTTAATGAAAAACCGCTTTAGAGGGTATTTCCCAGTGGTCATTGATGTTGAAACCGCGGGTTTTAACTCAAAAACAGACGCACTATTAGAAATTGCTGTCACTATGCTAAAGATGGATGAGGAAGGTGTACTCAGTCTCGATAAGACATTACATTTCCATATCGAGCCTTTCGAAGGTGCGAACCTCGAACCTGAAGCATTAGCATTCACAGGCATAGATCCAACCAATCCACTGCGTGGCGCTGTTAGCGAAAAAGAAGCATTCTTGGAAATATTCAAAGAAGTCAAAAAAGCGCAAAAAGCAGTAGGTTGCCACCGCAGTATAATCGTTGCTCACAATGCAGCTTTTGATCATGGCTTTGTTACTCAAGCGATTGAGCGTAATGGCCTTAAACGCACTCCATTTCATCCATTTGCCACATTCGATACCGCTGCACTTGCTGGTTTAGCGATTGGACAAACGGTTTTAGCTAAAGCCTGCTCGATGGCTGGGATCCCTTTTGACAACCGTGAAGCACACTCAGCTCTTTATGACACTGAGCGCACTGCAGAACTATTTTGTTTAATCGTAAACCGCTGGAAAGCACTTGGCGGCTGGCCGTTTATTGCAGATGAAACCAATGAGAGTCTCAATGAGGTCGATACTGCACCTATAGAAGCAACAACAGAGGCAGCATCAGCTCCAGACGAGTTGAGTTAACCACTTTAAGTGAGTTGATTTTAGCGTCAGCCAAATAAAGCTCACTGCTAAATATCACTCTTTAACAAACAAAAAGACGAAGATAACCCATCTTCGTCTTTTTGTTTACGATGTTGATTCAGTATTGAGTTGAATCAATACTTGGTGATGCAAACCTCTAAGCTTTTGCGTAACCACTTTAAAGCCCGGTCTTATCATCAAGTTTTAACGCATCAATTAAGGCAAAGATCTGGTTAAGCTCTCTAAATAGCTGCTCAATATCATGACTAAAGTCCAACGGCTTAAGAATGTCTAACTTAGATTCAAAATAATTATGTTTAGTGGCTATTTTCATAAACAGTTTGCCGTCTTTAAAACAGGCTTCAAGCTGCGAACCGTAAAAGTTGGATAATGACTGAAAGCGCGCCATGGTCGTTGGGGTTAACAAATATCGTGCTTCAACTTGATCGCTGCTATACACCTCAAATTGACGCTCAAAGTTTACATCCTCAAGCTTAACCCGAGATAAATCCTGTTTAAAAGCCTGGTATTTATTACCTAAAGTGCCCTTATCTAGCCTCACCTGAGTTTCACCATTAAACTTTTTAAAGGTATCAAACTCAATAACAATACCGTCGAAAATTGTTTTATATTTCGTTTTATTATCTTCAGTGCCATTAGCTACAGATAAATTAAGTTCGCGAACCAGAAAAGCCACGTCTTTATATTCACCTTTAACACTATCTTGAAAGTAACCTCTATCGTATTTGGGCAAAATGCCATATCGCTGGTACGCTTTAATCTCTGGTAGATTTTTAGGATTAAGCATAAAGCTTTCACCAAAATAGCGCAGCACAAGCGGATGAATGACTTTAATCACGCCGTCACGAAACTTAAAGGTTTCACTACCTGCCCAAAAATTAACGGCAACACCTACAATCATTGCCACAACAAACAACATCAAACCACCTACAAGAAAAAAGGCATCATCATTAGCAATGGCTAAAGCATAAAAAATACCTGCAAAACCAAACAGCCCAGCAAACATGGCAATATAAGATATTGGCTGACTAATTTTTCTGCGCTGTTGGTATTTAGCAACAATAGGAATACGCTTGGCTTCATAGCGACGCCATTTAGGCTCTATGTGTTGTTGGAAATATTCGGCAAACGAATGTTTGTCGTCGGCTGGAATATTAAACTCCATGGGGTTCATACAATGTCCTTAATGTATTAGTCCTGCAGAAATCCAGTTCTGCTTTTTAGCGGTAATTTTTGTTATTAGACGATTTTTTCATACAAAAAAGCTGCGATAGACGCAGCTTTTATTATGCTAATACTAACTACAACTTAATAATTATAGCGAGTCAGCATTATCAGTTAGGTAAGAAGCTACGCCTTCTGGGCTAGCGTCCATACCTTTGTCACCTTTTTCCCAACCTGCTGGGCAAACGTCACCGTGATCTTCATGGAATTGAAGCGCATCAACCATACGGATCATTTCATCAACGTTACGACCTAGAGGTAAATCGTTAACGACTTGGTGGCGAACTTGACCTTCTTTGTCGATTAGGAATGAGCCACGGAATGCAACACCAGCTTCTGGATGCTCTACATCGTAAGCTTTACAGATTTCATGCTTAACGTCAGCAACTAGTGTGTATTGAACTTGGCCAATACCACCTTTGTCTACTGGCGTGTTACGCCATGCATTGTGAGTGAACTGAGAATCGATTGAAACACCGATAACTTCAACGCCACGCTTCTTGAACTCATCCATGCGGTGATCAAAAGCAATCAGCTCTGATGGGCACACGAAAGTGAAATCAAGTGGGTAGAAGAATACTACGGCAGTCTTTCCTTTAATTGCTTCAGATAGGTTAAAGGTATCAACAATTTCACCATTACCTAGTACTGCAGCAGCAGTAAAATCAGGGGCCGGACGGCCGACTAATACGCTCATTTTATTTCTCCATCTATGGATTGCTAAAAACGCTGTCTCGTTTAAATCTAAAAGGCATTATAGGCAGTGTTAAACTCTATACAAGCTATTTGAGAGCAATATCACTTTTTTAAATGATTATTCTGTTAACTGGCCACTAAGCCGCCAGCTTGACCTTACTTTAGGTATTGATATTCACAGTTTGTTTGCATATTAAGCTACAGCTAATTCACAACTCTGTTTGAATTCAAGATATACAGCATAGATGCTGGACATCGCAGCTATTAACGGGCAAAAATGGACACAACTTCAAATATAAGAAATAGATTAATCACATTATGAATGCTGTTGTCATCGCTGTATGCCTAATGTTAGGCCTCAGCTTAGCTAGAGTTAATATTGTTATTGCGCTAACTATCTCCGCACTAGTTGCAGGCCTCGTGGGGGGAATGGACCTACATCAAACCGTTGCAGCTTTTAATACAGGTCTTGGTGGCGGCGCACAAATAGCTTTAAGCTATGCGCTACTCGGCGCTTTTGCCGTTGCGCTATCGCATTCAGGCCTTACGACGGTAATTTCTAATAAAGTCATTAGCTTGTTAGGCAAAGAGCAAAATAGTACCAATAACAATCGCGTGCGTTGGGTATTGTTATTAACCATCCTTGCTATGGCTATCTCTTCTCAGAATATTCTACCGATCCATATCGCCTTTATTCCGATTTTAATTCCACCGTTACTGCATGTAATGTCTAAATTAAAAATGGACCGCCGCTTAGTTGCCTGCGTGCTTACTTTTGGTTTGGTCACAACTTATATGGTATTACCTGTAGGCTTTGGTGGCATCTTCCTATACGACATCTTGCTAACCAACTTAAATAGCAACGATCTACAAGCAGTGAAGGCCCAAGTCGCCCCAGCTATGGTTATTCCAGCCCTTGGTATGGTTTTTGGCTTATTAGTGGCTATTTTTATCAGTTACCGTAAGCCTCGTGAATACCAGGAAGAACAGATCTTAGCTGCAGAGCCTGAAGAAGGCGTAAATAAGCGCAACATCATCATCGCAGCCATCGCGGTTGTCGCGACTTTAGTCGTGCAGCTTTATACAGGTTCTATGATTTTTGGTGCGCTTATCGGCTTTATCGTATTCAGTTTTTCTGGAGCACTTAAACATGTTGCCGACCAAGACATCTTCAACCAAGGTGTGCGCATGATGGCCAACATTGGCTTTATCATGATTTCAGCCGCAGGTTTTGCCGCTGTGATTAAAGGTACAGGCGATGTCGGTAGCTTAGTTGAAATGATGAATAGCGCGATTGGCGATAATAAAGCCTTGGCTGCATTTTTAATGCTGCTAGTTGGTTTGTTGATCACTATGGGAATTGGCTCATCGTTTTCGACCATTCCAATTATTGCAGCAATTTATGTACCTTTAGCAATCAGCTTTGGCTTCTCTGTTGAAGCAACCATTGCCCTTGTTGGTACTGCTGCTGCGCTTGGTGACGCAGGCTCGCCAGCATCTGAATCAACACTTGGCCCAACAGCGGGTCTAAATGCCGACGGCCAACACGATCATATGAAGGACAGCGTTATTCCAACCTTTATTCACTACAACATTCCATTGTTAGTATTTGGCTGGATAGCCGCTATGGTGCTGTAGGTCTAGGCTTGGGTATTTAAGGTCCTAGAAAAATGAGAACAAAAAAGGAGCCATTAGGCTCCTTTTTAATGCTCGGTGATTTAATTAACTGAAACTCAAACCGCCGTAACTTTTGACAATATCAGTACTTACTTAGTACCAAAAATTTTATCACCTGCATCGCCAAGACCTGGCAGAATGTAACCTTGCTCGTTTAAGCAATCGTCAATTGATGCAGTGAATAGTTCGATATCAGGGTGCGCTTTTTCAAGTGCAGCAATACCTTCAGGAGCAGCTACAAGTACCAGCGCTTTAATCGCTGTACAGCCACGCTCTTTTAATAGATCGATAGTAGCAATCATTGAGCCGCCAGTAGCAAGCATTGGATCAACAATTAGCGCAATACGTGATGGCATGTCGCTAGCTAGCTTTTCAAAGTAAGGCACTGGCTCAAGTGTCTCTTCATCACGGTAAATACCAACAACAGAGATACGAGCACTTGGAACGTGCTCAAGCACGCCATCCATCATACCAAGACCAGCACGTAAGATTGGCACTACAGTAACCTTCTTACCTTTGATCTGATCAATTTCAACCGGACCATTCCAACCATCAATCGTTACTTTTTCAGTTTCAAAATCAGCCGTTGCTTCATATGTTAGTAGACTGCCTACTTCTGCCGCTAATTCGCGAAAACGCTTCGTGCTAATATCACCTTCGCGCATTAATCCAATTTTATGACGGACTAAAGGGTGCTTAACTTCAACGACTTTCATCTTGTTCTCCTGATTTTCTAACGTATTTTTCACGGTAAATTTTAACGATTCTAGTAGATTTGTTCATATAGGAAAACTTAAAGTTTCAAAAAGGCGGTAAATCGTGACCTCTGTCGCTAAGTTAATTGAAAAACTTAGCTTTCGACGCTAGTCACAAGCTGATAGAATAGCGCCGCGTAAAATCCAATAATAATCTATACCCGTACCCGAGAGGATCTCCGTGAGCACTCCTACTACCCCACTAAGCTATAAAGATGCAGGCGTTGATATTGATGCCGGAAATGCACTAGTTAACAACATCAAGTCAGCAGTAAAACGTACCCGCCGTCCAGAAGTTATGGGCAATCTAGGTGGTTTTGGTGCACTTTGTGAGCTACCAACTAAGTATAAGCATCCAGTACTGGTTTCTGGTACTGATGGCGTTGGTACCAAGCTACGCCTTGCTATCGACTACAAAAAGCACGATAACGTTGGTGTTGATTTAGTTGCAATGTGTTCAAACGATTTAATCGTTGCAGGTGCAGAGCCACTGTTCTTCCTTGACTACTATGCAACTGGCAAACTTGATGTTGAAGTTGCTACAGCCGTAGTTAAAGGTATTGCTGAAGGCTGTGTACAATCTGGCTGTGCATTAATCGGCGGCGAAACAGCTGAAATGCCAGGCATGTACGAAGGCGAAGACTACGACCTTGCAGGTTTCTGCGTTGGTGTTGTAGAGAAAGAAGAAATCATCGACGGCACTAAAGTGCAAGATGGTGATGCCCTAATCGCATTAGCTTCAAGCGGTCCTCATTCAAATGGTTTCTCACTTATCCGTAAGGTATTAGAAGTGAGCAAGGCTGATCCTGAGCAAGAGCTTGCAGGTAAGCCACTGATCGACCATTTACTCGAACCTACAAAGATTTACGTTAAATCATTACTTAAATTGCTTGAAGAGCATGATGTTCACGCAATGTCGCATATTACTGGTGGTGGATTCTGGGAAAATATCCCACGTGTACTACCTGAAGATTGCAAAGCAGTGGTTAACAGCGACTCATGGCAATGGCCAGTCGTATTTAACTGGTTGATGGAAAACGGCAACATTTCACAATTTGAAATGTACCGCACCTTCAACTGTGGTGTTGGTATGGTTGTTGCCCTACCAGCAGACAAAGTCGATTCAGCCTTAACCCTGCTAAATGCAGAAGGCGAAAACGCATGGTTAATCGGTAGCATTGCCAAGCGTAACGGCGAAGAAGAGCAAGTGGAGATCCTGTAATGCCCCAGAGTTGTCGCGTTTTAGTATTAATTTCAGGTAATGGCAGTAATCTACAAGCCATTATCGATGGTTGCGATGATAACCTTCAAGCCGAAGTTGTTGGCGTAATAAGTAATAAGCCTGACGCCTACGGTTTGATCCGTGCTCACCAAAATGAGATTGATACCAGCTGCGTGATAGCTCATACCGGCGAAACAAGACAAGAGTATGACGCAAGACTATTAAGTGCGATTGAAAAATATCAACCCGACTTAGTGGTACTAGCAGGCTTTATGCGTATTTTAAGCGATGAGTTTGTTGAGCGCTTTGAAGGAAAAATGGTTAACATCCACCCTTCTCTCTTGCCTAAATATACAGGGCTACACACACACCAACGTGCCATTGATGCAAAAGATACAGAGCACGGCGCAAGCGTACATTTTGTTACGCCAGAGCTCGATGCTGGACCTGTTATCTTACAAGCAAAAGTGCCAGTTTATGAAGACGATACAGCAGATTCATTGGCGGTACGTGTCCATGAACAAGAGCACGCTATATATCCGCTAGTCGTTAAATGGTTCAGCCAGAATCGCTTAACCATGCTAGATGGCGCCGCTCAATTAGATGGTCAGCTATTACCTGCCGATGGTTATGCTGCTGACTAGTCAGCGCAAGATGTTAAAGGGTACCCTAGGGTACCCTTTTTTATTTAGGCATTCATGCAAACCAAACAACCACAATAACTCTTAAAATAACAGCCCCTTTACATAATACTTTTTATTTCAGCACTCGACTTCTTGCGCTTGCAAGCTAAGCACTATTTTCCTTGCGCCAAACCTAATCTCATTTCTATTAATAATAGCCAGAACAAACGTATTACATCAGTATGTTAGTAAGGCTATTTTTGTTACTCTACACAATATTATGCGACTAACTCATACCAATATTAGTAATTTTTAAAGGCAAGTAACGGTACAAATATGATTACACCCAAAGAATTAGAAAAATTATATGCTCAAGGGCAAAATATCAGTGCCTTGTTACGAAAAGAGCTCAATGTCGATCATAATACTCCGGAAATCATAGAAATCTCCTATGACATGCAAACGGGTTCGTATACTGAAGCGATGAAAAGTGAAGCAATGGCAAAGCATAAAGCCGAATATTCTGCAGAAATAGCCAATGTCATACTTTCTTTGTGTGATCCTAAATCAATACTAGAAGCAGGTGTTGGTGAAGCGACAACCCTTTCAGGAGTTATTAAAAGTTTAAACAAACCAATAAAAAGCTACGGCTTTGATTTGAGCTGGTCGAGAGTCGCCTATGCTAAAGAATGGTTGCTGAGCCAAGGTGTAACTAACACCACATTATGTACTGGCGACCTTTTTAATATGCCATTTATCGATAATGCTATTGATATAGTTTATACATCACACTCAATTGAGCCAAATGGTGGAAACGAAGAAGCGATCCTTAAAGAGCTCTATCGTGTTACCAATAAATACCTAATTTTACTTGAACCTGGTTACGAATTATCAAACGAAGAAATACGCCAACGAATGGATTCCCATGGTTACTGCAAAAACTTACCAACAATTGCTAAATCACTAGGTTACGATGTTATCAAACATCAGCTGTTCTCATCCTCAGCGAACCCGCTAAACCCTACTGCTTTGACAATTATTTCTAAACAAAGCAATACAGAATTACCAGACAATGTGTTTGCTTGCCCAAAATTTAAAACACCGATAACACAGATCAATAATGCTTTTTTTAGTCAAGAGGCATTAGTCGCCTACCCTATTATTGGTGATATTCCATGTTTAAGAATTGAAAACGGAATATTTGCTAGTAAGTTTCCTGAAACGGTAAAAGACTAAAGTTAAACACTATAAAAAGGCCACTTGTTAAAACAATAACAAGTGGCCTTTTTACTTTTGAAAGCGGCTAACCACTCTATCAATAGCGTAATAAATTAGTAATTAATACTATATTCCAATGCCAAACGGCGCCCGTAACCCGAGAATTGGCTACGATAGGTTTCCCAAATAACCTCTTTATTCATTTGTGAAACAAGCGGCTGGTAGTCTTCATCAAGTAAGTTATCTATACCGAAAGTAAAGCGACCAAAATCAGTATCAAAAGTTGAGACTAAATCAACTAAAGTGTAGCCGTCGTAAGGCGACTCATAAAAGCTATAACCCGCATCACTCTCACGATCGTGTTTATCTCTATCACCCACATAATTTGCTTGCAAACGAAGTGAGGCGATATCATTAAAGCGGTAATCGCCATATATTGACGCTTTAATTGGCGTAATGCGCGTACCGTTCATCCAGTAATCATCACCTGTTTCACTATTGGTGCGCTTACCTTCTGACATAGACACACTGGTACCGAATTTAATCTCTTGGTTAATTTGATAATCCAGTGTCGCTTCAAATCCCCAAACTTCTTCATCAGCAACTATGACTGCAGCAACACGCTTATCCGCTTGTGAATCGACATTATAATCGTAGGCATAACCATCTTTAATGTCTGAATAGAAGAAAGATAAGCTGCCTTGTAAGCTGTCATCACTGTAACGCAAGCCTGTTTCATAATAATTGGTTTGTGTAGCAGGGATCTCGTCAGCAAACTCGGCAACACTATCAACCGGCATGTCACGTAGCATACGCATATCGGCGTGAGAATAACCCTGGGAGTAACTGACAAAAATATCGGTACTTGCTGCAATATTATAAACAAGACCTAAGTTCACCAGAGGTTTGTCATACTTAAGCGTATCGCCTTGTTTAGCGCTCAGTAAACCTCGGCTATAGCGCATATAGTCATGCACTTCGATTTCAAAGTTCTCATAACGCAAACCCACTTGCAGGGTTAACTCATCGGTCACTTGATTCCAATATTGTGCAAATGGGCTTAATTTAGTTTCAGTTAAATCACATACCGAACAAATATATTGAGACTGGGTAATTGGATTTCCATCCGCATCGATACCTGTAAGCACGTCACGATCTCGGCCTTGTTCAGTATTATCTTTGCCGTATTCAAAACCATAAGCTAGGCGGCTTCTATCATTAATCGTCCACTGCATAGCCGCTTTAAAGCCACTGCGTGTTGAGACAATCTCAGATGCCGACTCATAGCCTACATTTACTTTGCTGTAATAGGCAGACAAGCTTAATTGCTGGCTAAAAAAGTCATTTTTATCGTAAGTCAGCTGCACCGTACTCAATTTAGTGAACGGATTAGGTCCAACGTATGGCTCACTTTTATCTATCTCAATTAGACCGTTTTCTTCATTGACAGTGCGCTTATAGTGCAACTTATTTTCGATATAATAATGATGAGCTAGCATAGCTAAGCGGCTTGATTCAAACTCCTGCTCTAGCTTAAGTAGCACGTCATATTCATCGGCATCGCCCATGCCGCCTTGATTATTCGGCGCGCCCGGTAATTGATCACCATTTGAATCATAAAGATTACCGCGGTCTTTACCCGACAAATTAAGTAAGTAACCAAGATCTGAATCAGTAGTGCCAGAAAAGCTCTGCGAAATACTATAACCGGCGTCCGAAAGTTCATCTGCAAATGCTTCAACCCCCACTCGAGTTTGCATTTCAAAATTCACACTTGGCTTTTTGGTGATCACATTAATAATTGCGCCAGCTTCGCCATTGCCGTGCATAGCACTCGCACCTTTAATCACCTCGATACTTTCAATCACATCAACGGAGATTGATTGTAGATCACGGCCACCAGCTCGTAAGGTTGTCGAAATCAGGACACCATCAATCATCACTATCGCTTTACCACCACGAAAGTTTTGACCAAATGTCGACATTGTTTCTGTACTAGGTGAAAAACCTGGCACTAAATTAGAGATCATCTCAGACAAATTCCGTGCAACCACACGCTGCAGATCTAAATCTTCTTCTGAGACAATAAAAACGGAATTAGGCGTATCGCTTAACTTTTGCGCAAACGGCGAGGCGGTAACAATGATATGTTCAATATCATCTGATTGATTAGCGACCTGCTGATTTTGTTCTGCGGTAACTGTTGTGCTTACCAAAGCACTCAATACTGCGACTCCTACGGTACTTAGCTTCACTTGTCTTTCCATAAATAAATGAGAATGGACATTATTTACATTTACTTATAGATCGCAACTATACACTAATATATTTACAAACATTACAATTTAATATTAGTAAACAATAAGCCTACGCCACAATTAACAATAACAATGGATTGTAAGCAGCGTCATTATCTAGCGCAAAATCAACCCGCTCTCCCCGCATGTTCAACTTGCTCTACTAGCACAACTTTATCTCGGCCTAGGGCTTTCGCGCGATAAAGCGCTTTATCAGCCCCCTCCAACACTTCCTGCCAGCAATCTTTGAGTAACGACGCATTGAGGCGCTTACCCACACCAATAGAAACTGTAAGGTTTAAACTCTGCGAGCCAGCAACAATCGGAGCATTTGCAATTGCTTGGCGTACTCTTTCAAAACGGTTTTGAAGCTCTGCTAAACTCACTGGCGCAGCTGATGTTGGCCAACTTAAGGAAAGAACGAACTCTTCACCGCCCCAGCGAACTAACAAATCTTGTTCACGAATATTTTTTTGAATAATACTACCGACTTGTACAAGTACTTCATCACCGATGTCGTGACCATAGTTATCATTCACCGCTTTAAAATGATCAACATCGATAATGGCTAAACACATTTGTGTACTTTGGCCTGCTGACTGCTGCTGAGCTAGGAAATCGAGAAAATAACGACGATTATACAAACCCGTTAATGTATCGATATTAGATTGTTTATAGAGCTCAAGATTCGATGATTGTAGGTTTTTATTATCATTTTCTAGCCAGTAACGCTTCTTAATCAATAGCGATATAGAGATGATTGCAACAAGTATAAAGAAACATAAAAACTTCTCTCTAATATCCTGCTCCGCCAGACGCGCTTCATGAGCATCGTTTTCAGCCGTCAATAACGCCACCTCTTGTAAGCGATATTTCTCTTTATAAGTTTCGCTTAAATTAAGTAACATTTTGCCGCGCTTATCAAATAACAGCGCTTTTTCCGCTTCATTCGCTTTACGCTGATATTCAAGCGCTATTTTAAACTCGCCTAATGCCTCATATGCCAAAGCGTAGTTATTAAACATATCTGCATGAGAGGCTTGGGTACCTATTTGTTCATACAGCAGTTTGGTTTTATTTAATGTCTCCAGAGCTGTATCTATCTCATCAAGCTTTATCAGGGCTTTAGCCAACATTCGACTACAATCTGCTTCAATAACCCGATATGCTAATTCCGAAGATCGCGCAATACATTCATTAGCCTCAGCAGTAGCATTTTCATACTGCTCGGAAGATAAATAATAGTGTAACCAAGCAGTCATTACATTGAATTGAACCCGTAACTCACCACTCTTGTCGGCACTTTTTTGTGCCTCAATAAGATAAGGTTTACTTTCGTTAACGCGACCAAGCCGCTCTAAAATAAATGCAGCATTATTATTAAACGCACTAATTTGCTCATAATCGCCTCCATGCTGCTCAACATGGGAAAGTGCATTAACGTTTGACTCCCAGGCTTTATCCCACTCTTCAATTTCAAGATAAATTAACGAAACATTTGATAAAACTTTACTGACATATGGATCTTCAGGGTGAGCCATAAAAATATCGAGGGCTTTTAGATAATACTCTAAAGCGAAGTAGTACTGATCTTGGAAGAAATAGAGAGCGGCCTTGGTATTGTAACCACGAGCAGTTAAATGAACAAAGTTAGCCTGTTTCGATAATGTAATCGAATCCTCAACTAAAGTTAAACCATCCTCATAATGGCCTTCTCGAGCAGCAAAAGTTGCTAGCCACATTTGCGCTTCTGCGATTAACCAATCTTGTTGGTGATATTTGCCTGCTTCTAACAGGTCAACTATAGCTTGTTCAGCTAACTTAGGAGAGCTGTTAGATAGTTCGATATCGTGCAAAATACGATAATAAGCAAAACCATAAAAAGCAGATGCCTCTATTTGTTGTTGGGAAATAAGCTGATGTAATCGCTCTCGTTTACGAGCCGCAACAATATTCTTATCATCTAATAGTTGAATTATTTGCTCACCATTAGGAAATTCTTCGATGGTATCAAAAGGGGAAAACTCAACAGTACTTGCAGCGTGACAGCTAACTGAAGTCACAAACAAAAAAATGAATGAAATTATCTTATCCATGACAATATCGCTAACAGAGAAGTAAGAGTAGAGCCGTAAACGTCACAAAAATCACTGCTGAAATGCAGCTAAAAATTCTATTAACGACTGTATCTTATTATTAATAAAGGAGTTAACGACACAATATCTGAAAAATAATTCAGGTCAATACAAATGTTACTATGAGAATATACACATGACTACAATTCAGCCGTATTGCCGTTAGAGAGTAGAGAAACAAACCACTTCCTGTTCGATATTTAACTTAATAGCCATTGTTTTTCAGTTCTATTTAGCATTAGATAAAGATTAACTATTCGACCAGCTAAAGTGAGCTAAGAAAGCCTAATGAAAAATATTATTTGCGATATCGATGGTGTCCTGCTGCATAACAATCAGCTTATTCCTGGAAGCGACAAATTTATACACCGTGTGCTTGAGCAAGGTAATCCTCTGGTTGTACTCACAAACTATCCAGTGCAAACCGGAAAAGATCTACAAAACCGCCTCGGTGCAGCCGGGATAAATATTCCCGAAGAATGCTTTTATACCTCAGCGATGGCGACGGCTGATTTTCTTAAACATCAACATGGCACCAAAGCCTTTGTGATTGGCGAAGGAGCACTAACCCACGAATTATATAAAGCAGGGTTCACCATCACTGATATCAATCCTGATTTCGTGATAGTCGGTGAAACCCGCTCCTATAATTGGGACATGATCCATAAAGCAGCCAAGTTTGTTAGTGAAGGGGCACGCTTTATTGCAACGAATCCCGATAGCCATGGCCCAGCTTTTAGCCCTGCATGCGGCGCATTATGTGCCCCGATTGAACGCATTAGTGGTAAAAAGCCATTTTATGTGGGTAAGCCAAGTTCATGGATCATTCGCTCAGCGCTAAATCATATTGGTGGCCACTCAGACAATACGGTAATTATTGGCGATAATATGCGAACCGACATACTCGCTGGTTTTCAATCAGGCTTAGAGACGATTCTAGTCACCAGCGGTGTTAGTTCATTAGCTGATATAGAAAAAGAACCTTTTAGGCCGAACCATATCTTTAATTGCGCGGGTGACATCGACGTTGTTTGATAAATCTTGCTTTTTAATTTCAAACTCTTAAATAGACGCAATATTAAGTAACATATTCATCTCCCAGCCCTCTTGCCATAGAGGGTTATTTTCCTCCATCATGAACAAAGCAACAGCAGAATGTCTAAAATAACAATAATAGGACCTTACTATGCGGACAATTTTGTCGGCTTGCGCATTAGCAATGTTAAGTGCTTGCAGCCAACACCCAAGTAACATCAATGACACCACAGAAGTTAGTTTTGACGAAAATCGCTTCCGACAAGACATAAAAATTCTCTCATCTGACGAATTTGAAGGGCGAGCACCGACCACCAAAGGCGAAGAACTTACCCTAACCTATTTAAGTGAAGCGTTTTCTGCAATGGGCCTCAAAAAGCCTAACGGTAAAGACTATTTGCAAGCCGTACCTATGGTGACTTACACACCCTCAGAGCAACAACAGATCCAATTAGGTGACTTAGCCGTTAAATATCGTCAAGACATAGTGCTAAGCAGCCGTCATGATCTCGCCAATATTGATATTAATAATGCGCCGCTAGTGTTTGTTGGATACGGCATTAATGCACCTGAATATCAGTGGAACGATTATCAAGACCTAGATATGGCAGGGAAAATAGCGGTGATCTTAGTCAACGATCCCGGTTTTGCGCTGCCCGACTCAGGTAAGTTTAACGGCAAGGCAATGACTTATTACGGCCGCTGGAGCTACAAGTTTGAAGAAGCAAGTCGCCAAGGTGCCTTAGGGGCGATTATTATTCACGACACCAAGCCCGCCTCATACCCTTGGTCTGTTGTTGAAAATAGCTGGACTGGCGCTCAACAAGATTTAGCCAACACAGAGCAACAATCTAAGCGTGTTAAAGTTGAAGGTTGGATGACTTACAACATCGCAGAGCAGCTATTTACTAAAGCAGGACTTTCTTTATCAACCGTTGTTGATCGCGCCGCCGCGAGCCCGATTAACCTTGCATTAAATCAAAACGCGTCAATTGCATTCGCAAACAAAGCCCAGTATAGCAATAGCTATAATGTTGTTGCGACTCTACCTGGCAGTACCCGCCCTGACGAGCAGCTGTTATTTACTGCGCACTGGGACCACATCGGCATTGATCCCAATAAACAGGGTGACCAAATTTATAATGGCGCACTCGATAACGCCTCTGGCACTGCAGGTATTTTAGAAATTGCACGCCAGTTTGCCGACCAAGCCAATAAGGGCAAGCCGCTTGCTCGCTCACTCACCTTTATCGCCACAACCGGTGAGGAACAAGGTTTACTCGGCTCACGCTATTACGCGGCAGATCCAATCTACCCGCTTGATAAAACAGTCGCTGTGTTTAACCTCGATAGCACTAACGTCTATGGCCGCACTTTAGATTACACCATTATTGGTAAAGGTAAATCAGAGCTTGAGAACTACCTTATTGATGCGCTAAAAAGCCAAAACCGTACCGCAAAAAGTGAAAAGTATCCTGAAGCTGGCGGCTTTTTCCGCTCAGATCATTTCAGCTTTGCCAAAAAAGGCGTACCTGCTATTTTTGCTGGCGGTGGCAGTGAGCCAGTAGATGAAGCTACAGCCCAATATAAAGCGGCAATGCAGATTAAAATGAAAGGTTGCTACCATAATGTGTGTGATGAATATCGTGAAGACTGGGATCTTTCTGGTGCGCTAGAAGATCTCGCCATTTTTTATCAAGCAGCTGCTACACTTGGTAATAACAACGATTGGCCTGGATATTATAAAGGCACCGAATTTAACGCATTGCGTCCAGCTAAGGCTGATGCGATGCAATAAAACGCTATTATCACGTTTCCAACTAGCCGGCTTGCTACCCACTTGTCGGCTTTTTTTTAGCATAAATTCAGCCTTTAGCTGAGCCTATCTGTTAACTACTCACCTATTTACGTCGCTATCTTACGTTCGCGTAAGCTTTTGCAATAATCCACAAATATCCGTACTTTATGCCATATCACTGGCAATAGCTTACCGATTAATCTGTTAAAACAAACTTTTTCAGTAAAAACTGAAAAAAATGATTATTCACATCTCGTTATAGATTATCCAGTCACTGCGCCATATTCCACTGTGTAACCAAACAATTCTCACCAAAACAACATAAAAATTATTTAATCATCATTTTAAAAAATAATTCAATGAACAAAACACCAGTAAAAAGACCCAAATACCGACAAATCATCACAAACCGGTTTGTATTATTAAATATTCAATGGCACAGTAATAGGCAATTGAGATTAAGACAGAATTTTTTTGGAGTGACCTATGTGTTCAATTTTTGCAATTTTAGATATCCAGTCAGATGCTACGCCACTGCGTCAAGTCGCTCTTGAAATGTCTAAGTTACTGCGTCATCGCGGCCCGGATTGGTCTGGCATTTACAGCAGCGATAAAGCGATTTTGGCCCACGAGCGCTTAGCGATTGTTGATATTGAGCACGGCGCTCAACCACTATTGAGCCAAGATGGCTCTATCGTGTTAGCCGTAAACGGTGAGATCTACAACCATAAAGAGCTAAAAGCCGAGCTAGGCGAAAAGTACAGCTACCAAACTAACTCAGATTGTGAAGTCATTTTGGCGCTATACCAAGAATACGGCACCGAGTTCCTCGATAAACTTAACGGCATTTTCGCGTTCGTACTTTACGATAAAGCCAAAGATACTTATTTAGTTGGCCGAGATCACATGGGCATTATCCCGCTATATACTGGCCGTGACGCAGAAGGTAACTTCTATGTCGCATCAGAAATGAAAGCATTAATGCCAGTTTGTAAAACCGTAGAAACCTTTACTCCTGGCCATTACCTTTCAAGTGAACAAGGTGAGCTCACTCATTACTATCAACGTGATTGGCGCGAGTTTGCTGCAGTGCAAGATAACCCTGCAAGTGCAGAAGATGTGCGTGAAGCACTAGAAGCGGCAGTAAAACGCCAATTAATGTCTGATGTACCTTATGGCGTGCTTTTGTCAGGCGGACTTGACTCATCAGTCATCTCAGCGATTACGCAAACATTTGCTAAACGCCGTATCGAAGATGATGGTGAAAGCAATGCATGGTGGCCACAGCTGCACTCATTTGCAGTGGGACTTGAAGGCGCACCAGACCTCATTGCCGCGCAAAAAGTAGCCGATGCAATTGGCACTATTCATCATGAAATCACTTTTACCTTCCAAGACGGTATTGATGCGATTAAAGATGTGATTTATCACTTAGAAACATACGATGTCACCACCATTCGTGCAGCAACACCTATGTACTTAATGGCTAGAAAAATCAAAGCTATGGGCATTAAAATGGTATTGTCGGGCGAAGGTGCTGACGAGCTATTTGGCGGTTACTTATACTTCCACAAAGCGCCAAACGCACAAGCATTCCATGAAGAGCTGGTACGCAAGCTAGATAAGTTACACCTATTTGACTGTCTACGTGCCAACAAAGCCATGGCAGCATGGGGACTAGAAGCTCGCGTACCGTTTTTAGATAAAGAGTTTATGGACGTGGCCATGCGTACTAACCCAGAAGCTAAAATGTCTAAAAACGGCAAAATCGAGAAACACATTTTACGTGAAGCTTTTGAGCATAAATTGCCAAAAGAAGTGGCATGGCGCCAAAAAGAGCAATTTAGCGATGGCGTGGGTTACTCTTGGATTGATGGCCTAAAAGACCATGCCGCTGAACAAGTAGATGATTTAAAGTTGGCAAACGCGAAATTTAGATTCCCATACAACACACCTGAAACCAAAGAAGCGTATTTTTACCGTACTTTCTTTGAAGAATTGTTCCCGCTACCAAGTGCAGCAGAAACAGTGCCAGGTGGTAAGTCAGTAGCCTGCTCAACACCTGAAGCATTAGCATGGGATGAGAGTTTACAAGGCATTATCGACCCATCAGGCCGTGCAGTGCAGTCAGTTCATGACAGCGCATACTAACGTCTTAGAAAACGCTTAACGCACTAGTATAACTAAACAAAAAGCCACTCTACTGAGTGGCTTTTGTATATGTGAAACTAAACGCCAATCTAATTCAGAGCTTTAAAATAGTGTTGCTGTTTAATATCTACAATTTCAATAGTGACACTTGAAACCGTGGCGGTAATTAGTGCGATAGCATCATAGACTCGCTCAAGTAGAAGCGCTTTTTGCTCATCCGTTCGCCCGGGCATTATCGCGATATTTAAATGAATAAAGTGATTGTTTACGTCTTCGCCAACTTGATAATAATCACAAGCGTGTGCTCGAGTTTTTATCGCTTTAGGCTCAAACAACTCTGACTCAATTAACCCTCTGTGGCTTGCCGTGACTAACGCTTCAATAGAGAGCTGCTGAGCTAAGGGTGCCGAATATTCAATGGTGCAATGTGGCATAACTTGCCCTTGTTTTACATAACAGTGAAATGACTAAACCATAACCCAACGGGTATTAATCGTACAGCTATTGCATGTTTTAGAGTTGATGTAAATAAATGGGTTAAAGCCAATAAAAAAGGGAAGCCTAAGCTCCCCTTTCAATAACGCGAAACTCGCATTAATTTATCACGCTTGAATAAGCGCTGCCGCTAAACCAATTAAGCCACCAAACACGCCACCCCATACAACAAGCCAGCCCAAATGTTCACGGATCATCTCTTGTACGATCTCTTTAACAAGCTGCGGTGTTAGCTCATTAAGTCTCTGAGTAACAATCTCTTCCACTTTAGCGCGCATATCAGCAATCATATTTGGCTGCTCAAGTTCGGCTTTAACCAGTGCATAGAAATCATCGCTTTGCGCAATTTCACTTAATGAGGTTTTCATTTTCTCAATAAAAGGCTCACGCAGCGGCGTAATGGCATCGCTACCACCAAACATAGCCAACATACCACCGAGTGATGATTGTTCAACCGTTTTAACTAATGCGTCAAATGCAGGCGATAAATCAATATTATCAATTACTGGCTGCAAGTTAAGTTGCTTTTCAACTCCACCTTCACCCGATAGAAATCGATCGATATTCTCTTCGGTAAAAAACTGCTTCATCATCAGGTTAGCAATTGCTGCTTTAAACTCTTCAAAACGTGAAGGGATTACGCCAGAGCCATATAAGCCTGGAACCTTTTCAAACAGCATATGGATTGCCAGCCAGTTGGTGACAGCACCAGATAGCGCAAACAAGCCAACAGTTAACACGATTGGCAAAGCAAACAAGTAACCAACAGCAACTAAAATAGCCGCGATCAGATTGGTAATAACACTTTTATTCAAGCTAATTCCCCAAAAGCATGATTGAAAACGCGCTATGGTATCAATCTAGAAAGACACTAAGCAATAGTCGATATTCGCTTACCCTCAAGATTCTGTGCGCTAGGCTTGATCATCTTGTTTTATCGCCGTTATCAATGTCCCGCTATCGTAACTTTATATTGCTTCTGAAATCGTCAAATAACCTAATCAATACATAAGAATCATTTTGCTTTGCAAACAAGCTGAACAATAAAACGCCTTTTGTAACAAGTGTTTTCATTGGTTAACGATTTCGGTCAATTTAGCAAAAAACATTATGATACCGGACTCATTTACTTGATAATGACGCTAAAATAAGTAGTACGATGATCAACTGTTAACAGAAGTTGTACTTATGATGCTTCTACAACATAAAGAGCCAGATACGGCTCGAATTAAATCGGCAAAGGTTTAGTATGTCTTTTCTCAAAAAATTGCTTCAGCCAATACTTAGTGGCTATCGTCAGCGCCCAAGATATCAGCGCTTAATCATTATTTTTTCCGCGCTTTATTTATGTTTCACAGCCATTTTGGGGCTATTAGTACCTTATGTTGCTGTTAAACAAGCTCCTCAACAATTATCACAGCTTTTACAGCGACCGGTCACTTTACAAGATATAAAGATAAACCCATTTACTCTTGACGTTGCCATCGATAACTTTCAATTGCACGAAACCAATAACCAACCTTTTGTTGGCTTTAAGCAACTGACATTTGAATTACAATTTTGGGACTCTTTGTTTAATAGGGCTTATAGCGTTACCAACGTAACCCTTACGCAGCCTAACGTGAATATTGAGCGGATCAAAGCACCGCAACCTTTACACTTTAACTTTTCAGATATTATTGACACCTTAGCCAAACAGCCAACGACTAAAGAGAGCGAACCCAACCAGTCGCCGTCAGCGCTGCCTCACTTTATTATCAGTAACTTGGCAATTGTTAAAGCTGACTTAAACTTCGAGGATCAGGTTAACGATGCGCAGCTTCATTACCCTGAATTCAATTTGAATGTGAAGTATTTTGACTCAAAACACGCAATTCAGACAGCGCTTAGCCAACAAGCTGATGGCCATTCTACTCACTCAGATTTAAACCGTTATTCAGTGCATATTGTTGGTCGAAAAGGAGGAGAGATCTCTACACAGGGCCAAGTGCAATTATCACCGCTAAATGTAATTGGCGATGTGCAGCTGAGCAACATTCAGCTGCCACAATTTTGGTCGTTTATCTCTGAGCAATTTGCCCCCGTTTTAAGCTCTGGACGCTTAACACTTTCGAGTAATTATCAGCTACAAATACAAGACGACAAACTCGCCGTTAAAACTGATAGCGGCTTACTGCAACTTGATGATATTAACTTTGATTACCAACAACAATCAGTTATAAACCTTCCCAAGATCGCCCTGCAAGGCATAGCCTTTGATCTGCAAAAGCAAACCGTTACGGCACAATCTCTTGATACCAATGGTTTAGTGTTAAACACTAAACTTGATAAAAACGGTGTTGACCTTGCAAGAATATTTACACCAATTGCAGATAGCAGCACTGATGTAAACAAGCAAAAAACAGAAGCTATTGAGACCCAAGCAGCTGATACATCTGAACAACACAAAATAGCCAACAATCGAGATAAATCAGCTAAGCCTAACTGGAGTGCCGTGCTACAAAAGATAAACCTTGAAAATTATCAAGTGAATCTGACAGAGGCATTAGTGACTAAAGGTACCCCATGGCAAATTGCTGATATTGCGCTAACCACTGGTGTGATAACTGCGAGTTTAGCTGATCCGATAGACTATCAACTGTCACTGAACATTAATCAACAAGGTCACATTGGCTCTAGCGGCAGTATTGATGCTTTAGCACAAACAGCGAATACCCAGCTCACTGTCAGTAATTTTGCATTAGCGCAGCTACAGCAGTATCTGAGCCCATACATCAATATCGAGCTTAAACAAGGTAAATTTAATACCCAAGGTGCTCTGGTGTTCAATGCTAAAACAGAGCAATTAACCTATGCAGGTAACTTGCTCGTTAACGATTTATTAATTAAAGATAAAGCCCAGCAAAAAGAGCTATTGAAATGGCAAGCATTAGACATCAATAGTCTTGAGTTCAACAAACAGGATAATCGCCTCGATATTGATCAAGTCGCGCTAACCCAACCCTACGGGCGAATTATTATTGCTAAAGATAAGAGTACCAATATTGGCGATCTTATCGTGCAAACTGCACCAGAGAAAACCGAGCAGGCTGAGCAAACTCAGCCTGAAAAAGCCGTTACTGCAAAAGTATCGACTAAGACAGCTCAAAGTGCTGCCTCTGCTAAGCCGTTAGCCCTATCAATTAATCAAATTAGCTTTAAAGATGGTTCGACCTTCTTTGCTGATAATTCATTAACGCCGAACTTTGCCGCCAGTATTGAGCATTTAGATGGCAATATTAGTCAGTTATCTTCTGATAGCAAACAAACCGCATCGGTTGATATTAAAGGTAAAATTGATCGCTACGCACCTGTTACGTTAAAAGGGGATATCAACCCGTTATTAGCACAGCCCTATTTAGATTTAGCCCTAAGCTTTAAACATGTAGAGCTAACCTCGGTAAACCCTTATTCAGGTACCTACGCAGGCTACTACATAGATAAAGGCTTACTCTCATTAGATTTAAACTATCAACTTGATAAAAACCAACTGGTTGGAGATAACCATTTAGTTGTTGACCAATTAAAGCTTGGTAAACCCAGTGACAGCTCTTTAGCAACCACCTTGCCCGTAACACTTGCCATTGCACTACTTCAAGACAGGCATGGCGTGATAGATCTAGGGCTGCAAGTATCGGGCGACGTTGATGACCCTAGCTTTAGCATTGGCAGTATTGTTATGACCGCCTTTACTAATGTAATCACTAAAGCAGTAACGGCGCCATTCACCTTGCTAGCGGGGTTACTCGGTGATGATGCTGACGAGCTAGATAAAATACAATATCTAGCTGGTGATGCCACATTAGCGCCAGAGCAACAACAAACCTTAGCTAAGCTTGCCAAAGGCCTTGCAGATAGACCAATGCTCACTTTAACCGTCGAGGGCGGCGTTAATCTTCAAGAGGATAACCAAGCGTTAAGCGAGCAACAACTGCGAGTGAAATTGGCACAAGCGGCCAATATGACACTTGAGCAACTGCCAGCAGAATTATCGCCAAGTAATTACCCTATTACCGGCCCTCTTTCTGATGCATTAATCAGCCTATACGAAACAGAGCTTGCAAGTCCGGCGTCGCAGGTAAAAGATAAAATTGCAGCAGAGCATCAAGCTGATGAAGCGCTTAGTGAAGAGCAATTATTAAGGCGCTGGCATATTGCACTTTATAATTTCACCTTAGGCGCGCAGCGAATAAATGAAGGTGCATTGGGTAAACTAGCGCAAGCTCGAGCAACTGCAGTAAAAACCTACCTTATTGAACAACAAAAAGTTGACCCTAAGAGAGTATTTCTACTCGATAGCCGGGTTGAGCTTAACACTAAGGCCAGCCAAGCTCTGCTAACATTAGGCACAAACTAACAAGTGTGTTGAGCACCAAAATTAGCTCATCCTCAAGGCATGCTACGGCATGCCTTTTCGTTATTTATCAGCCTAGGTTGTTTCATTAGCTGGCTTTGGTTTAAACCGCTTAAACTGGCATTTCGCTTTTCTTTAGCTTGTGCCATAAAGTAATGCTTTTTATATAATTAGCGATAAGTTAGATTGTTAAAAAGACAGGAATTCGAATCAATATATTTATGTAAAGGAATGCCATGAATATCGCCCTACTCAGTAATCCAAACACTGATAATGCACAAACAGCCATCGCACTATTGCTTGAGTCAGTTAAACAGCAAGCAGGCACCAAACTAAACATTGGTTATATCGCCTCAGAGCCTGATCCACAGCGGCAATACTACCTTCAAACACAAGCTATGTATCAAGCGCATAACGCTGAACTCAATGTTTATCTTGAATTAGAATCCGGCTTTTGCGAAAACAGCCTAAAATCACTATTAAACTGCGATGTTATTCATCTTTCTGGTGGTGATACTTTTCGATTTTTAAAAGCACTGAAACAGCAAAGTCTTCTGCCAGTGCTGCGTCAATATAGTGTGAATGGCGGCGCAATCGTTGGCGTTAGTGCTGACGCCATGATAATCACCCCATCGATTGCTAGCGCACCACTTTGCGGTGATAACAATGACTGCCAACTCGAGGATTTAACGGCGCTTAATCTAGTTGATTTTATGTTTGTCCCCCATGCGACAGACAAACAACTCAAAGAGGCTCGCCTGCCACAACAGGCAAAGTTTGAGCACACAATATGCTTTTGTCCTGATGACGCAGCCCTAGTTTCGCTATCGGGTCAACTTCAAGTCGTTGGCCAGCCTGAATGGCAAAAGTCGTAAAGATGAAAGCAGATCTTTAATCAATACTTTCAACCCTGTAACGCTTGAGTTAAAATCTGCGCGAGAATCAATACATCAGAGGTAGTTAATGTTTATCATTCGTTGGGTATTAGGCCGTATCATTTTGTTTTTAAACTTTGTTTTTGCGCCTAAAAAACTAAAGCGTCCAGCTGAAGAACAACAAAAAATCGATAATGCCACTAGCAATTTGACGATTTACGAATATAAAGCCTGCCCATTTTGCGTAAAGGTTCGTCGTTCTTTACGTCGCCAAGGCTTAAATATCGTCACTCTAGATGCCAAACAAGAGCCGCATAAAAGCACCCTATTAAATGGCGGCGGCAAACTGCAAGTTCCTTGTATGAAGATTGAAGAAAATGGCCAATCGACATGGATGTACGAATCATCAGAGATCATTAACTTTTTAGATAAAAAGTTTGCTTAGTTTTTCTAAATTCTAAGCTTAAAAGGCAGCAGTGACGCTGCCTTTTTCATTTAATCACATTAGCTTTTACATCTCACATGTGTACTGACTTGGTTACAAATTTCCTCTATAACTTTCTGCCCTGCTTGCTGATAATTATTTGTCAGTAAATAGTCAGCGATTTCAAACATTGAATCGGTACCGCCCGCTGTTTGCGCCACTGCAAAAGCAACATGCTGGCTTAGTGCTATTTGCTGGTTTTCAGATGTTGCATAATGCGCTACTAATCTTTGTAAGGTTCCATTAGGTACATCAATCTGAAAACCAAATCGGTGTGATAGATCTTGATAATACTTTGCAAGTACATCTATACCCGACACTTTTATTTCATAAGATGGTTGCCAACCCGAAAAGGTCGTTTTTAGTGCAAACTGCATTGACGAATGTTTAGTTGTACGATGAGATTGCTCGGGAAAAGATTGAAAAATATACCGAGAATTAGAAACCTTAGCCAAAGATTCATTCAGTTCCGAAAATGCCACCTGCATGTGTTCACCTTCATTGGCAATAGTAACGATTAGCGGCGATGTTTGTTTTAAAGCACTCAAACTCCGTTGTTTAACTTGCTTAACAATATACTCATCATCTAATGACGGACTAAATGCAAAATATTGGGAAAAGTCAGCATGACCATTTAACCAACTATCTAGAACAAAACGACCTGAATTCGAGTGCCCCGATAAAATACTAAAAGATGATGTACGATAATTTTTATCAATAAATGGCTTTAGCTCTTGGATTAAAAATTTACCAAAGGCAGTCAAATCACCATTATTTGGCTTAAGCTCGCTGCCCCGACTTTCTATTCCAACCACAATAAAATTAGGGACTTGTTCGCTTAGAAGGTCTATTACAGATAAGGTTGGCAACATATCCCACTGCCCATGTAATACATAAAGCACTGGGTAACTCTTACCGGTATCCGCATAGAGTTCTGGAAGCTTGATCAGCAAATCTCTTTGTTGTTCTAATACTTCAGACTCTAGCTTAACTTGCTCTGCTAAAATCAAATCTGATGCTAATATTGGCATTGAGATAAACATGATACTCAACAACAATCCTTTAGTTCGCCCTCGTTGCAACAATCCCATCAATCACTATCCTTGTGGTTTTATATTTATGTCTATTTTTTTCTTTAAGCAAGTAACCTATGAGCTATGAATCTAAGCTCAATCTATTTTCGCTATCTTGTGGTAGAGACTGTAGCTCAAAATCTCTGCATAATAATCCATACAATCGCTCTTACTACTATTAACTCAACAAGCAACAACTGAGTTACATACCAACCTTAAAGTAAACCAATTCAAATCAGCACTAAGCGACATCGTGCTTAACATCACAAAAAACACCTATAATTTCAACATCACCAACTCTCTATCTAGCAATTTTCAAGTAAAATCTGATTGGCTTTTAAACATAAACGATATTCAACCACTTTCACCAATAACTTCACAATCGATTTTATTGGTGAATTCCACTAATAAATACTGAAAAAGTAAGATTATCAGTCAACACATGTGTTCAAGTTCATTTATTTGAAGAAGATCAGTTAAAAACAGAAATATTCAATTGACAGGTTTGTCTCGTAAATGTTTCTATATAGCCACTGAAACAAACAAGATGAATTTCCAATGACACAGTTTACAACTTTCCAAAACATTAACTGGTGGTGGCACTTCCCAACTTAGCGGGTGGTGTGGAACTGTGTACTCAAAATATTGAGACAAGATTCAACAAGAAAGCCCGCATACTTGCGGGCTTTCTTGTATCTAACATTTAAATAGCGAGAAACGACAAGCCCAAGGCAGCGGGGAATGACCAATCAAATCTTCTAGTTAAGCCGATTGGTATAAGATAAAGTGAGATAAAACAATGAATAATGCATTACCCTACAAGGCAGGAGCATAAGCATGGCAACCGATACTATCGCTAAAGTCGTCACTCAAAAACAAGAGCTGGCCTATCACGATGATCCGCTGCGCTTATATCAGCATGTCACTCAAGATGCACCGCATACCATGCTGCTTGAATCCGCAGAAATAGAAAGTAAAGATCACTTAAAAAGTATCGTATTAACTCACGCTGCGATGAAGATCCGCTGCGATGGTTACCAATTACAATTTAGTGCGCTGACCAATAATGGGCAAACGCTTCTTACGCCAATCAAACAGTTTTTCACTGTCCACTTCCCGCAAAGTCACTGTGAACATAGTAGCGATAACAGCTTAGCTGTTACATTACAAAAGCAAGTGGATCAACTCGATGAAGATGCTCGTTTAAAGTCAACTTCTCCTCTTGATGGTTTAAGATTGTTAGTTAAACATATCCGCTGTGATGAAAGCCCTGAGTTTGAAGATCTGTTTTTAGGTGGTGTACTGGCATACGATCTAATTGATACCGTTGAACCTCTGCCAAGCGTACCAGAAGGTGATAACACCTGCCCTGACTACCTATTTTATCTAGCAGAAACCTTAATACTGGTTGACCACCAGCAACAAAGCGCTGAAATTGTCACTCACCAGTTTGTCGCGCCATCAAAAGGCACCAGCGAAAGCATTAAGGCTTCTCTTTCATTACGCATGACAAAGCTACAAGATGCTTGTCATGCACTCGCGCCCGTTGCAGACCTAATAAGTATTAACGCCGAAACCCAAGTTAATATTTCAGACAATGATTTTAAAAACACCGTCATTGATCTAAAAGAGCACATTATTGCCGGCGATATTTTCCAAGTCGTACCATCGCGCAGCTTTAGCCTACCTTGCCCAAACACTTTAGGTGCGTACCGCGCATTAAGACTGACAAACCCAAGCCCATACATGTTTTACTTTCGCGGTGATGACTTCACCTTATTTGGCGCATCGCCAGAAAGCGCACTGAAATATGAAGCACAAACCAATCAAGTCGAAATTTATCCAATTGCTGGCACGCGTAAGCGCGGTAAAACAGCCAGCGGCGAAATCGATTTTGATCTTGATAGCCGTAACGAGCTTGAGCTGCGCCTCGATAAAAAAGAATTGTCAGAGCACATCATGTTAGTTGATTTAGCGCGCAACGATATCGCTCGCATTAGCCAAAACGGTACTCGCAAAGTCCCAGAGCTGTTAAAAGTCGATAGATACAGCCATGTAATGCATCTTGTTAGCCGCGTTACTGGTCAGCTTCGCAGTGATCTAGATGCACTGCACGCCTACCAAGCATGCATGAATATGGGCACCTTAACTGGCGCGCCAAAAGTCAGCGCAGCGCAGCTTATTCGCGGCGCTGAAAAAACACGTCGCGGCAGCTACGGCGGCGCAGTAGGTTACTTAAATGGTTTGGGTGATATGGATACCTGCATTGTTATTCGCTCTGCCTTTGTAAAAGATGGCACAGCCTTTATTCAAGCTGGCGCTGGGGTAGTATTCGATTCAGATCCACAAGCAGAAGCTGATGAAACTCGCCAAAAGGCACAAGCGGTAATAAGCGCGATAAAAATGGGAGGTGGACTATGAAAATCTATTTACTCGATAACTTCGACTCGTTCACTTACAACTTAGTCGACCAGTTTAGAAGCCTGGGTTATGAGGTCGTTATTTACCGAAATGATGTTGATGCCGACTTTATCGCTAGCAAACTATTAAACGAAACCGTACCGGCAGCCCTTGTGTTATCACCAGGTCCTGGCGCGCCACATGAAGCAGGCTCGCTAATGGCCTTAATACAGCGTGTAGCCGGTAAAGTACCAATGCTAGGCATTTGTCTTGGCCACCAAGCCTTGGTTGAGCATTACGGCGGCAAAGTTGAGCGCGCAAATCAAGTGGTTCATGGTAAAGCTAGCCCCACTTATCACAGCGGTGAAGACATTTTTGCCAACCTGCCCTCGCCCTTGCCAGTAGCTCGCTATCACAGCCTAGTAGCGACTAAAGTGCCTGAATGTTTAGATGTGATTGCGACTACTGAAAATATGCCAATGGCGATTATCCACCGTGAAGATAAAGCAGTTGGCTTTCAGTTTCATCCGGAGTCAATTTTAACCACTTTAGGTAGCCAATTATTAGTACAAAGCTTAGATTACTTATCACGCGCACTGAATGAAAATAGCCAAGATAATGACCAAGGATAAGATGATGACTCATACAGAAATCAAACCTTCAGCAGCCCTTATCGAAACACTTTATCAGGGTGAGAGCTTAACCCGAGCGGAAGCTAAATCGCTATTTAGCCAGATCATTCAAGGCGAAATGAATGAAGTCACTATGGCCGGCATGTTAGTGGCGATGAAAATGCGCGGCGAAACCATTGATGAAATATCCGGTGCCGCTGATGCGCTGCGCGCAGCGGCCAAAGCTTTCCCTGCACCGAGTGAATCAACCGTTAATCAAGGGATTGTCGATATCGTTGGTACAGGCGGCGACGGCCACAACACCATTAATATCTCAACAACCGCGGCTTTTGTTGCCGCCGCCGCGGGTGCCAAAGTAGCGAAGCATGGTAACCGCAGCGTTTCGAGTAAATCTGGTTCATCTGATTTACTGGCGCAATTTGGTATCGATTTAACCATGGCGCCAGAAACAGCCCGTGATTGCTTAGATGAGCTAGGTCTGTGTTTCTTGTTTGCTCCTCATTATCACGGCGGCGTGGCTCACGCAGTACCGGTGCGCCAAGCACTTAAAACTCGTACGCTATTTAATGTATTAGGGCCGTTAATCAATCCATCTAAGCCAGATTTTATGCTGTTAGGTGTTTATAGCCCTGAGCTGGTCGCCCCAATTGCACAAGTGGTAAAAGCCCTAGGGATAAAACGTGCCATGGTCGTTCATGGTAGCGGTCTTGATGAAGTTGCACTGCACGGCGACACCTTAGTCAACGAGCTTAAAGATGGCGTTATCAACGAGTATCGCATTACGCCAGCTATGCTGGGTGTCAGTGAGGCAAAACTGACGGATTTAGAAGGCGGCGCACCGGATGAAAATGCCGATTACACTCGCGCGATTTTACAAGGTACAGGGCAACAAGCGCATATGAATGCGGTCGCCATCAATGCTGGCTGTGCGCTTTATGTTGCAGGCGTTAGCGAAGACATAAAATCAGGGACTGCATTGGCACTTGAAACTATCAGTAGCGGTAAAGCCTTTGAGTTATTAACCCAATTGGCTAGCGCTAGCCAGGCTGCTAAAGGAGCTTAATGTGAGCACAGATCTAAGAGATGCACCAAAAATCAAAGAAAGTAACGTATTAACAAAAATTGTCGATACTAAAACTGCTCATATTGAATCATTAAAACAGCGCTTTCCTGAAGCCACATTAGCACCTAAAGTGTCAGACAGAAGTTTATTTGACGCACTTAAAGCGCCCAATGCAGGCTTTATTCTAGAATGCAAAAAAGCCAGTCCTTCAAAAGGCTTAATCCGCGATGTATTTGATGTTAATGCCATCGCCGATGTTTATAACCACTATGCCGCTGGGATTTCGGTATTAACCGATGAGCAGTTCTTCCAAGGTGATATGGATTATATCCCGCGTGTACGTGCTCGCGTCAGCCAACCCATTTTATGCAAAGACTTTTTCGTGGATGAGTACCAAGTAAAACTTGCTGCTCACCAAGGCGCCGATGCCATTTTATTAATGTTATCTGTACTTGATGACAATCGCTATCAAACTTTGGCAAGCGAAGCGGCCAAATATCAGCTCGATATTTTAACTGAAGTGAGCAATGAAACAGAGCTCACTCGCGCTATTGCGCTTAATGCCAAGATCATCGGCATTAATAATCGTAACCTGCGCGACTTATCCACCGATCTTGCTACCACAGAAGAACTCGCACCGCATATTCCAGCAGACAGAGTGGTGATCAGCGAGTCAGGCATTTATAACCAAGCGCAGGTACGCCGCTTGGCACCGTTAGTAGACGGTTTCTTAGTTGGTAGCTCGCTAATGGCTGAAGAGGATCTAGATCTGGCTTGTCGCACATTGATTTTTGGTCATAACAAGGTCTGCGGCTTAACGCGCCTTGAAGATATGCTCGCTGTAGCTAAAGCTGGCGCTGTCTATGGCGGGCTTATCTTTGCTAACAAATCACCTCGTGCAGTCACGCCCGAGCAAGCACTTAAGCTAGTCAGTGATCTTAAGCAAAACGGCACTAAACTTAACCTTGTGGGCGTTTTTGTCAACGAAGCTGCCGATGTTATGGCTAAGCTGGCACTCGATCTAAACCTATTTGCCGTTCAATTACATGGCAGCGAAACTGCGATTGAAATTGATGCATTAAAGGCAATGTTAACCGCTAACAATAGCCCAACTCAGATCTGGAAAGCCGTTGCTGTCGATGTCAGCAATGAACATGAGTTAGCTATACCCGCAGGTATAGACCGCGTTGTATTTGACAGTAAATCAGATGGCCAATTTGGCGGTACTGGTAAAGCCTTCGACTGGCAAAAGTCATTACCGAGTAAAGAAAACGCATTACTTGCTGGCGGCTTAAGCCCTGATAACGCATCAGATGCCGTTAATCAAGGCTTTTATGGCTTAGACTTTAATTCGGGCCTTGAGCAAAGCCCAGGCATTAAAGACTCAAGCAAGGTAGCAGCAACATTTTCGCTACTGCGACAATACTAGATCGAATGTGCGATCAGCTAGCTTGTAGAGCATCGTGATAGCTCAAAAAAGCTAAAGCGAAACAAGACTTAGCGAAATGATATTTTAGCCAAACAAGATTATAGCCATATGCAACTTTTGCCTGTGGCTGCAAATTAAAAAGAAATAGGACAAGATTATGAGCAAGTTAAACCCATATTTTGGGGAATACGGCGGTATGTACGTACCACAGATTTTAATGCCGGCCCTTAAACAGCTTGAAACCGCTTTTATTGAAGCGCAAGAAGATGAAAGCTTTCAAAAAGAGTTTACTGAACTATTAAAAAACTATGCCGGTCGCCCAACAGCGTTAACATTAACTCGCAACTTAAGCCCTAACCCACTGGCAAAAATCTATTTAAAGCGTGAAGACCTACTTCACGGCGGCGCCCATAAAACTAACCAGGTATTAGGTCAGGCGTTACTGGCTAAGCGCATGGGTAAAAAAGAGATCATCGCAGAAACTGGTGCCGGTCAGCATGGCGTTGCAACAGCGCTTGCCTGTGCCCTACTCGATCTAAAATGCAAAGTGTATATGGGTGCAAAAGACGTTGAACGTCAATCACCAAACGTATTTAGAATGAAGCTCATGGGCGCAGAAGTTATTCCGGTAACATCTGGCTCCGCAACACTAAAAGATGCATGTAATGAAGCGATGCGCGACTGGTCTGGAAGTTACGACAAAGCCCATTACTTACTTGGCACAGCAGCAGGCCCACACCCGTTCCCAACAATTGTGCGTGAGTTCCAACGCATGATCGGTGAAGAAACCAAAGCGCAAATTCTTGAGCGTGAAGGACGCCTACCGGATGCGGTCATTGCCTGTGTGGGCGGTGGTTCAAATGCCATTGGTATGTTTGCCGACTTTATTGATGAAAAAGAGGTTGCACTGATTGGTGTTGAACCTGCTGGTAAAGGTATCGACACACCTATGCACGGCGCACCGCTAAAGCTCGGTAAAACAGGTATTTTCTTTGGTATGAAAGCGCCACTCATGCAAGATAGTGAAGGCCAAATTGAAGAATCTTACTCTGTCTCTGCAGGCCTTGATTTCCCATCAGTTGGGCCACAGCACGCACACCTTGCAGCAACAGGCCGTGCAACCTACGAGTCGGCAACTGATGATGAAGCGTTAGAAGCGTTCCAGCTGCTAGCGCGTAGTGAAGGGATTATTCCAGCGCTTGAGTCTGCTCACGCCTTAGCTTACGCAGTAAAACTTGCAAAAGAGGCCACTAAAGAAACCCTATTAGTGGTTAACCTGTCGGGCCGCGGTGACAAAGATATTTTCACCGTTGCTGACATTCTTGAAAATCAAAACCAAAACAACTAGGAGAGTGGCAATGAGTCAACGTTACCAGGCAGCCTTTGCCGCCCTAAATGAAAAAAACCAAGGTGCATTTGTACCATTTGTGACCTTAGGTGATCCGTCACCAGAATTATCACTAAAAATCATCGACACCTTAGTTGAAAACGGTGCAGATGCTTTAGAGCTAGGTTTCCCGTTTTCAGATCCTCTTGCTGACGGCCCAGTGATTCAAGGCGCTAACCTGCGTGCATTAGCTTCTGGCACAACCCCAAGCCAATGTTTTGAGATGCTAGCGGCCATTCGTGCCAAGTACCCTGAACTGCCTATTGGTCTTTTGTTATATGCCAACTTAGTATTCGCTAATGGTGTTGATACTTTTTACGCCAAATGCCAAGCAGCGGGTGTCGACTCAGTATTAATTGCCGACGTGCCAGTAGAAGAAGCAGGTCCATTTATTGAGTCAGCCAAAGCGCACAATATTGCGCCAATTTTTATCGCACCGCCAAATGCTGACAGCGAAACCCTACAGCTTGTCAGTGAAAAAGGAGAAGGTTATACCTACCTTTTATCACGTGCTGGTGTAACGGGCACAGAGTCAAAAGCTGGAATGCCTATCACTGACATTCTTAACCGTCTAAAGGAGTTTAATGGCGCGCCGCCACTACTTGGTTTTGGTATTGCAGAACCCGCTCAGGTCAAAGCTGCAATTGATGCAGGCGCAGCTGGTGCTATCTCTGGCTCTGCCGTGGTAAAAATCATTGAAGCGAATCAAGACAATGAATCAGTGCTATTAAGTTCGCTTGCTGAGTTTACTCGCAATATGAAAGCTGCCACTGCGCGCTAATTGATAAATAAGATCCTAGATAGGTCATAGGTGAGTTTTAGCTAAAATCAAAAGTGGAAGATAGAAGATAGCTAGAACTCCCCTAGAGTAATTTAAGACGAGAGTAATTCAAGCTACTTAATAAGTAACAGATACAAAAATAGCGCCTAAGGGCGCTATTTTTATTTGGTTAGTTCTCTATCTAACCTCAAAGCTCGGTAGAGACAAAACCTAGTTGCAGACTATTTTAGCATCTCATTGATTCGGATCACCTGAGCACGGTAACCCGTGGCAAACATATCATGGCTGTCGATATTGATGCGAACCGCAGGCTTAGTTTCGCCGTATCTGTGCTCAACCAAAATAGATTGTACCTTACCTGTGGTGTCATCCATTTTTAGGTTGCCGTAACCGCCACCTAAGCCAAATAGGCCAGCAGAGGCAAAGTAACTCATCATACTGTCTTTATCGGCTTGGTATTTAACGATAGAGGTCACTGGCGAGTAGCCTTCATAACCTAACTCGTCTTTACCGTATTCCCAAACTTGCTTAACCGTCATGTTTTGCTCATCGATTTTATACTCAACCGAGCGAGAGTACTTTTCATTAGCAAACATTGGTTGACCTAAGAAACGGCCATCACCATTATCGAATACAGTTAAGGTACCCTTTTCTGGCACTAGATATGCTGTGTGTGACGTCCAACTAAAGTCAAAGCTCTCGTCCTGACATTTACCTTTTTCATTACACCAGATTGGCTCGCCGTCGTTAGTAACAGGCTTAAGCAATTTATCTTGATACTTTTCGCTCCAGCCCTTACTAGCGCTCAAAATCCACTTAACTTGCTTATCACGACCAATCTTAATCACTGCTGATTGGTGACGAGAGCTAATAATAATGCTGTCATCTGTTGGATCATATTCTATCGAGTTAATGTGCGCCCAGTTACGGCCAACTGCAACCCCATGAATATCGCCATAAGGTGCTTTAGCGAGGTCTTCTTCTGTGGTTTGATGACCAGCATCATCAAGATTGATATTCAGGCACACTGCGCCAGCATCAAGTGACAGAAGCGCCGCATCGCGCATTGGGTCCAAAATCGAATTTAAGTCCCAGTAATCCACCAGCTTACCTGTATTATCCACCTCTACAATTTGGTCGCGCACAGTATTAACTAGGCGTCCGTCTGCAGTGCGGTAATCTTTGGCTGCTGCACGAATAAACACGTTGCCGTTAGCGCCTTCAATGCCTTCATGGGATGCATCAATAAAGTTACCCGGCAAGTTGTGCTCAGAGATCATCCGCCCCATGATCGACATTTTCTTCCAGCCTTGACCCTGTACCCACACCATGTTGCCGTCTTTCGTGACGTTCATGCCCATTGCATAACCTGCATTATCATAGGTTTTAGCGTCATGAGTGGTATACGGATTCATGTACCAACGAATATCGCCAGCGGTATCGATAATAAAAAAGCCAGGCTTACCATCCCAAGAAAATGCGCCGGGTGCATCAGGGTTATTGTGCATCAGAGGCGCAGCTTTACCGTCAGCATTGGTCCAGTTAACAAAATACAGTCTATCTTTAAAATCTGCATCAACATGTTCGACTTCAACTATCGGTGCTTTAGCCCACTGACTTTCAGAAAAGCCCATATCAACATCGGGTGTTAACATTTTATAGTCATGAGACTTTTGCTCACCGTTTTCAGTCCACTTAACGGTAAAGGTATTCATAAAGGCCGGATAAAGACCAAAGATCGGCACCCCGCCCTCATCCATCACGCGCATATCATCAACTTGATAAGTTAGGCTAACACCGTCTTTATCATTTGCATGCACAGTAACTTCAACAGCTGAAATTGTATGGCCTGCAAGTGTCACTAATGCAGTTAGTGGGGCATTTTCATAAGGGTTATGAATGATATAACCAAGAGGTGCGCCTTCTACAGCCTTAGGCTTCATGCCCTCAATAGCTGCGAATGTTTGCGCTGAGCATAAACTTAAAGACAAGGCTAACGCCGAAAGAAGTAAAGCTGGTTTAGACATTGAAAATTAACTCAACAGTACGGAAACTGTTGCGGATTATAATCCGCAAAGTCGATAAAAAATGTCAGAGAATTAACATAATAGTGAGTATATTTTGACTTTGATTAGCAGATCACGCTTTATCGATTTTATGCCTACTTGTTGCAACTTTATATCTTCATGCTGGTCAGTGGTCTGCATGATGGCAATCCTGATGAGTTTAAGTCTATTGCGGACATCTATAAGTATGAGACTACTCACCAATCAGAACATAGAAAACTTAAGTCAAGGATTAGACTGGACCACGAATTATCCAAGATCAACCCACTGTAATCTAGAGCTTGCTGTCAAACTGCACTCCATGCTTTTTGACATACCAAATCGCTAATGGGATCTCTATTAATACGTAAATAAATAGCGTAAACCAAAACCAGTTAGTGCTAAACAGTATCGCGTTAAACACATAGCCGGTTCCCCAGAATTTACTTGCTACCAAAGCAAACACAAACATTGAACACGCAATATCGCAAAGCGAAATTTTATTAACATTGTTACCTGCAATTTTAGGATAAATAGACAAATATCCCATAGCTAGCACCACAGCGACTAGACCTACAATATAAAGTTCCGCCACACAATTTATCTCGAATAATTCAGTATCCGTATATTAACTCAAAGTGCGTCACTAGCCAATTTTTAAGACGTTATGCAAGTAATAGGTATAGTAGTATAAAGCTCTATAATATCGGATTTACTAGCCTGCCTATATAAACAGCAATGCACAGTAATTTTTAAATATATTCAAAAAAAATATAGATAACCACATATATCAAAGGGGGATATCCCCATGTAAAAAGCAGTACTTTAATAAGGCCTATAGATAATATCGCTAAATTCAATTATCAATATCATTGACACCAGTAAATTAATAGCAAAGCCTAACCTCAATATTTACGAGACATCTAACAAACAATGTAATAATGATTAATATGTGGGGTATAACTCTGCTAGTACTTATTAGCTAACTTAAAACACTTGTTCGTGGCGAATACTGCGTTTACCCAACCGGTTTTCACCCACTATTTATTAGATGCGAAATTGTTGGCCTTAACCTCCAAACGAATAAATGAACGTTCACGACCATTCATTCTTTGTTCCAGCGTTACAACACTATCATTATGATTTACGCCGACCCAAAGCATACCAACACATTCACCTTGAAATATACATTGATAGGTTGATAGTTCACTTTCTCTAAACTCTTTTGTTTGATAACCATCATTGATTAATAGATCTTGCAATTCAACATAGTCATGCTGAAAGCTATCGCCAAACGCAGAGTATTCAAAGCTAGTCATCGATATTTTGACCAAGCCGCTATCCGGTTGCTGAACCAGCTCATACTGTTTAGCAATAAGTAGGTGATCAGGAAGACTATTAGTCACAACTTTATAGTACTCATCCCTTTTTGTTAGTTCACCATATTTATCAATATTCTCTCCCCAATCCACCCCAAATAGAGCAGCAGAACTATGGAAAGAAAATAAAACTAAAATTAGAGTAAATATTCTCATTAAAGATCCCAATAACATATATTTGAAAAATTATTATCAAACCCAATAGGTTTAGATAAATCTAAAATACAATAGGAATAAATTTAAGGAAAACACCCAAACTTGAATATTGAATACAATAAAAAACTTTGAGTTCTGATAACGGAAGACTCAATTCAAAACTTACATAGGACAAATAAGAATTCCATTCTATAACATTCCTTTTTATATCGTTGCAACTTGATATAAAAGCACGATATAACCGATACTATTCTAACACTTTCAACATTACGAACTATTCAATTATCTTTTATCTAATACTAAATGATTATGTCACTGACATTTCGAGGCCATTAATTTAAGATTTAAAAACTTAGCAACCACGCTCGATTTGCGCACTATAAAACATGCAGTCACAAAATGATACAGATGTACAAATCCTGAACTATCATAACGGCAAAATCTAAATTCGATAATTGAAACAACCAGCGTAAATTAACCTAAATATCTCATTAACTTTAGCAAACCCTAATAAGTCGCAGATGAAATGAACAAAGCACAATCTGCTGACTGTGCTTTCGTCATAGCCAACTATTTATCAAAAATATTTAGAAACGGCCAACAACACCTATACCTAAGCCCACACCATCGTAGTCAGAGTTCAAGACTTTAGACACATTAAAATTAGCTGAAATGCCATCGGTAATGCGCAGCCAGTAAGCTGTACGCACATCAAATGCGTCATCATTATCGCTATTGACGTAACCTGCTCCAACAGACCATGCATTAGTGATATACCAATCAGCGCCAACACTGAACACGTCATCAAAGTCGTTATGTGCCCATTGAGCATTAAGATCAATACCCGCTGTAGATTGCAATGCTAAATAGCTACGAAGCTTTAAACCATAGGTTTCCACAAAATTATCATCACCATCTTGATAAAATGCAGATACTGAAGAAGTGTCGTTGAAGTAATAGCCTACCTCAGCACCATAAGTGTTGAAGTCATAAAACCCAACATCAACCTTTCGATAGTTTGCTCCAACGAACCAATTTGAATCGAATACAAATGCGCCATCAACACCATAGCTGTTGCTATCTGTTGGATCGAAGTTTTGGTAACTTGCCCCCACATTTGATTCTTGTGCTAAAAACCCATTAAGCGCATAAGGGGTTTTTCCTTGCTCAACGCTTTTAAAGTAATAGCGGTAATTTGCGTTCCACAAACCATCACTGACTTCTTCTGAGTTAGTTGCATAGCTTAAGCTTGCTTCATGTTGATAATTATTATCTTGAACTGCGACAGCACTCGCACTTGAAAGGCCTAACAAAATAGCGATTGCAGTAGTCGATTTTCTCATCAATTTATTCCCTTATATTGTAAGTAATGCTAAGAGATAAAGATGTGCAGATATAATGATAAGCGTAAGTTAAAACTTAGCCGTCCTTGATATAATTCAGTGATTAATAGCGATAAACACTGCTGCTCTCCTAGCGCGGCAAACAATAATCTAAACAGATAAAAAATGAAACAGTAAATCACCAAAAAATCATCAAAACCAACAAGTACCGCACCATTTTAACACACTAAAAACCAGTACCGATCAATTTATTAACAATCTATATGTTAAGCCTGTAATTGAATCTTTAGATAAAAAATCAATTTGCTATAAGAGGCTTAGCGATAAAATCGCCTCTAGCTTGCTACAAGGTTTTAAGAAATGACTTAAAACCCCTAATAGACGGGCAAGCTCTATTGCATTACCGAACATTATTTCGAACTAAACTTATTACCTAAAGGCCAACCACGGAAACCTATGCAAATAAATTAACCCGTAAGTGCTTAAAATAAAAAACGCAGCCGATAGGCTGCGTTCTTAACTTCAGGATTAAAAGTAACTCGTTACCAAAATTATCCAATAAGGTGTTCTCGGGCTCAAATCCGAGACTTCTAGCATCACGATAACCGATGAGTTCAGCGTTGATATAGGGCCACATTTTCTTGACCCTGCTCAAGTCACTCTTAGCTAATAAAGATTAGTCACCAAAGTCATCTAACAGAATATTCTCTGGCTCAACACCTAAGCTTTCTAGCATCGCGATAACCGATGAATTCATAATTGGAGGTCCACACATATAGAACTCACAATCTTCTGGCGCTTTATGATTTTTAAGGTAGTTCTCATAAAGTACGTTATGGATAAAGCCTGTGTAACCATCCCAGTTATCTTCTGGTAACGGATCAGACAATGCCACATGCCAAACAAAGTTATCATTTTCAGCCGCTAGCGTATCAAAATCCTCTTGATAGAATACTTCGCGAGTCGAACGCGCGCCGTACCAGAAGCTCATCTTACGCTTGGTTTTAACACCTTTTAGCTGATTGAAGATATGTGAACGCATTGGCGCCATACCCGCACCACCACCAATAAACACCATTTCAGCGTCAGTTTCTTTTACAAAGAACTCACCAAATGGTCCAGAGATCGTGACTTTATCACCCGCTTTTAAATTGAAGATATACGATGACATCTTACCTGGAGCAATATTGTCGCTTGGCGGCGTAGCAATACGCACGTTCAGCATAATGCGGCCTTTCTCATCAGGATAGTTAGCCATTGAATATGCACGTAGCACGTCTTCGTCAACTTTCGAAACCAGTTTGAATAGATCGTACTTTTCCCAATCATCACGATATTCTGCAGGGATATCAAAATCCGCATACTTCACTTCATGAGCTGGTGCTTCAATTTGAATATAGCCACCGGCTTTAAACAGTACGTCTTCACCCTCAGGCAGTTTAAGTAGAAGCTCTTTAATAAAAGTCGCTTGGTTATTGTTAGAAATAACCTCACATTGCCACTTTTTAACGCCGAAGATCTCTTCTTCAACTTCAAGTTCCATATCGGTTTTCACCGAAACCTGACACGCTAAACGGCAGCCCTCTTTGGCTTCTTTCTTATTAATATGGTCACGTTCTGTTGGCAAAATCTCACCGCCGCCAGATTTCACTTTTACGCGACATTGACCACATGTACCACCGCCACCACAGGCTGATGGAATAAAGATATTTTTACCTGCTAACGCGCCTAAAAGCTTGTCACCCGCTTGGGTTGAGATACTTTTTTCTGGGTCATCGTTAATGCGGATATTAACGTCACCGGTTGACACCAGTTTGCTCTTGGCGAATAAAATCACCATAACCAATATACTCACAACAAACGTGAACATACCGATACCAATTGCCATTTCCATCGAATCTACCTTTTGTTTAATTCGTTTTCATTAAGGTTAAAAAACTAAATAGCCTTAAATAGAAATACCGGAGAAAGCCATAAAGCCCAATGCCATCAAACCAGTGGTAATAAACACAATACCAATGCCTTGCAAGCCTTCAGGAATAGCGTGGAATTTCATGCGCTCACGCAGGCCCGCTAACATCACAATCGCCATTGCCCAGCCAAAGCCCGAGCCCATAGCAAATACGGTTGACTCTGCAAGGTTGTAATCACGGTTAGCCATAAAAATAACCCCCGCAAAAATCGCACAGTTAACGGTTAGTAGCGGTAAGAAAATACCCAATGAGTCATACAGTGCAGGAATGTATTTATCTAAAAACATTTCCAAGATCTGTACTAATGCTGCAATCACACCAATAAAGGTAATTAGCTGCAGATAGCTTAAATCCAACGCAGGGTAACCTGCCCACGCAAGCGCGCCTGGTGCGAGGATATTAGAGTAAATCAATTGGTTAAGCGGCACTGCTAGCGTCATCACCACGATAACAGCAATACCAAGACCAAAAGAGGTTGATACCTTTTTTGATACCGCCAAGAAGGTACACATGCCCATAAAGAACGATAACGCCATGTTGTCGATAAACGCGGCTTGTATAAACAGATTAATATAATGTTCCATATCAGCCCTTAGCCTCGCTTACGTTGAATGACGTTAATTGACCAGATCATTAGGCCAATTAAGAAGAAAGCACTTGGTGGTAACTTGAACATTTCGTTCGCTAGGTACCAACCGCCATTCTCAACTGTTTGTAAAATCTCATGACCAAACAATGTGCCACTACCGAGTAATTCACGAACAAACGCTACACCCAGCAAGATCACGCCATAGCCCATGGCATTACCTACCGCATCAACAACCGCTAAGTGCGGTGGATTTTTCATGGCAAATGCTTCAGCGCGGCCCATGATGATACAGTTAGTGATGATCAAACCAACGAATACTGATAGCTGACGCGAAAGCTCATAAGCAACGTCTTGTAGCACCATATCAACCACAATCACTAATGATGCAATCACTGTCATTTGCGCGATAATACGTACGCTATTTGGAATAAGTGAACGTATGCTTGAGATAATCAGGTTGGAAAATACCAGTACGAAAGTCACCGCAAGGGTCATAACTAATGCAGTTTGCATTGAATTACTAACCGCTAACGCCGAACAAACACCCAACACCTGCATAGCCACAGGGTTATTAGCAAAAATTGGCCCTGTCAGCATTTCACGAGTCGAAATAGATTGAGTACTCATCCGTTATACCTCCGACGCTTTTAATTTTTTGAAGAAAGCTTCGAAACCGTCGCTACCAAACCAGAACTGAATTGAGCGCTGTACGCCGCGTCCAGTCATTGTCGCACCACTCACAGCATCGATCCCGTGAATGTCACCATCTTTAGCACCGCCTTTAACTACTTTGAACGACACTTTGCCTTTCTCGTCAAAGATCTGCTTGTTATGCCATTGATCTGTCCACTCGGTATCATTGAGGAAATCACCAATACCAGGAGTTTCTCCGTGTTCATAAAACACAACATTTTCAATAGTATTCAAGTCAGGTTTTAGCGCCACAAAGCCGTAAACCATTGACCATAAGCCTTTACCATAAATCGGTAACACTACGCTGGTTAGCTCACCGTTGTCGTTAAAGACTTTAAACACGCGTACTTGATTAGCACGGGTTTTGATCTTGGCTTTATCTTGCTTTTTCTCAAGCTTGATTGAGGTTTCAGGATTAATTGACGCCATTCGCGGATCAAAATCCATCACGTTTTCAGCGCTGGTATCAACATCACCGCTATCGAGTGACACCAATAATGGCTTAACGTCTTTTTTGAATAACGCTCTAAAGTCTTGACCACTTAAATCAACATCAGCAGCAATTAACACATTACGCATTAACTCATCGCGCTTTTTAACTAGCTTGCGCTCTTTTAGTACTTCGGCAGTACCTGTGATCATAAATGAACACAGTAAGCATAGGGTCACAGTGAAAATCATTGTGCCCACAAAAGAATCTTTCTTAATTGCCATGGCGTTTTAATCTCCGCTTGATGTTTGCTTTCGCCACTAGGTAATCGAAAATTGGTGCCCATAGGTTGGCAAATAAAATCGCCAGCATGATGCCTTCTGGCATTTTCGGGTTAACAACACGGATAAGTACGGTCATAAAGCCAATCAACAAGCCGTAAGCCACTTTGCCTTTACGGGTATATGAAGTGGTTACCGGGTCGGTTGCCATAAACATCATACCTATAGCAAAACCACCGGTGACTAAGTGCCATGTCCAAGGCATTGCAAACATATCGTTTTTGCTAGAGCCAATAACATTGAACACAGTCGCTGTAATGATCATGCCACACAATACGCCAGCAACAATACGCCAATCAGCTAAACGAGTCAGGATTAAGAAGCCACCACCAAGCAACAAGGCAAGCGTGCTGGTTTCACCAATCGCACCAACGGTAAAACCAAAGAAAGCATTCCACCAATTAGGATCACTAAACGCGTTATACCAAGCGTAATCAGCAAAACTCATTTTGCCTGCCGCAGTTTGCATTAATGTGGTTGCGCCAGAAAAACCATCAACCGCAACTAACTGACTTACAGCAGTCACTTGTGACGGATAAGCAAAATAGATAAAAGCTAAGCCGGCTAATGCTGGATTTAAGAAGTTGTAGCCCATGCCACCAAAGACTTCTTTTGCCATGATCACGCCAAAAGTAATACCCATAGCCACCAGCCATAATGGCGTTGAAACAGGTAAAATTAAGGTGAACAATAAAGCAGTAACAAAGAAGCCTTCATGCAGCTCTTGGCCGCGCACTTTAGCAAATACCATTTCCCAAAACAGGCACACAGATAGCGCTGTTAGGTAGATAGGTGCGTAAAAGCTCAAGCCATACGCAAATAAACCAGCAATACCGGTTTGCTCACTAAGGCCACCAAAAACAAAGTTAAAAATGGCTAGCTGCCAAACATCAGCGGTAGCTAAACCTGAAGCCAGAGCAATTTGCGCTTGTAAGCCAATGTTGTACATACCAAACAAAATAGCTGGCAATAAACATAGGCCAACAATAGTCATGGTGCGCTTAACATCAATGGCATCACGGATATGCACTTTACCTTGCGTGCTGCGACCGCGAGCAATCAGTAATGAGCTCAAATAGCCTTTTACTGAGCTACCTGGCGCATAATAATCTTCTTGGATATCAGGCTTTTTATCTTGCTGACTCATTACCCTTCCCTCTCAATAATCTCTAAACAAGCACGTAGCTCTTTACCAAAGTCGTACTTGCCAGGGCAAACAAAGGTACACAGCGCTAAATCTTCTTCATCTAGCTCTAATGCACCAAGTAGCTGCGCTTCATCGGTATCACGTACCACTAGATCTCGTACTAATAATGTCGGTAAGATATCCAACGGCATAATCCGATCTAACTGACCATAGGCCATCATAGCGCGAGCCGAACCACCGGTATGAGTAGTGAAATTAAACAGCTGCTTGGCACCTTTTAAACGTGAAGTTACTGCACGTGTAATTGAGAACTTTTGTGAGCCGCCACGCACCCAAGGTAATACTTGGTGTTTAGCATCTTCTTGCAGTACGGAAATTTGGTTATTAAAGCGACCTAAAAAGTCATGTGCCCCGCTTGCTGTATGGCCTGATAATACCGAACCAGATACTACGCGAGAGTTACCCTCTTTAATTTCACCCGCTACAATTTCAGATAACTTTGCACCAGCTTGTACGCGAATTAAGCGTGGATTAATCACATCCGGTCCAGCTAAAGCAACTACACGATCTGTATATAGCTCACCCGTTAAAAATAGCTTGCCGTACGCAATAACATCTTGGTAGCCAAGGTGCCACACAGGGCGCTCAAGGCTGGCAGGTAAAACAAAATGAATATGCGTGCCAACGATGCCTGCAGGGTGAACACCAGCAAAGAAATGATTACTCACTTTAGCAAGATCATGCCCAGGTAAAGACTCACCTGAGTCTTGACATAAATGTACTTTGCCATCGGTTAACTGACTTAATACCTGCAGACCCGCCGCGAAAGCTTCGCTTTGCTCAGCAATAATCAATCGTGGCTCAGCAGCCAACGGATTGGTATCCATTGCGCTTACAAAGATGCCAGCAGGTGATGAATCTAGTTGCGGAACTTTAGAGAAAGGACGTGTACGTAATGCAGTCCAAAGGCCACTTTCAACCAGTTTGGCTTGAATATCTTCACGACTTAGCTCGTTAAACGCTTTGCTTGACGCAAAGGTTTTCGGTGCGTCGTTATTGCACTCGATAATGATTGATTGGAAAAGTCTGCGCTCGCCACGATTTATCGCAACAATCTTACCGCTTGCTGGAGCGGTATAGATAACCCCTGGGGTTTTCTTGTCTTCGAACAGCGCTTGGCCTTTTTGAACCGTGTCGCCCACTTCTACCAACATTGTTGGTTTTAAGCCGATGTATTCCTCCCCTAGCAATGCAACATGAGTCGAAGACTTGGTATCTTCAATCACTTGCTTAGGTTCGCCGGCTATAGGGATATTTAAGCCCTTTTTGATTGTTATAACTTGGTTTGAGTAACCTGCCATCACTAAAATCAACCGTTAAAAGTTTGGATGCTTAATAGTAATTCCTTGTTAACTAATATTCCAAGTTGGAGGTCACATTTTCTTGCCAAACTTGTAAGTTAGCTACAAAAAATACCGTTAGCTGGGATTTTTTTGTGATTGAGATTCAAATATATCGCCAAAATAAAGACTTATGTAGTTTTAGTACAAAAAACACCACGTCACAAGCCACTGAAAAACAACAACTAAAAACACATCGCACCACCAAAAGACACCACACAAAGCAACAATTAGAGCAAACAAAGCAAATTCCACCACAAATAAGAACACTAAAAACCTAAATAACAACAAAAGCAGCATTTTGTATGCTTGCGCAAATTAGAAAAAACCAACAAAAGTGTGAACCACAACATGGAGCACTAAGGAATGACATGACCGAGTCGTAAAGCAGAATGAAACACTGAAAAATTTGATCTAAAAATGACGAAACATCATGCTGCAACATGGCAAAAACAATAATAAATAAACCTGCGAATTAATCCCTAACGAGCCAAGGTCATTAGTTAGGAGCCTAGTTTTTAACTGGTAGAATTAACTACTCACAATAGGTTAGGTTTTAAAATACAGCAGATACAAAAAAGCCCTCAAATGAGGGCTTTTAGCGATAAAACATCAGTTGTTAGTTAGCTGGTCGCTTTAACTTGTTCAACTTCAACAGCTTTAGTTTCAGGGTTGAATTTATCAATCACAACAGCACAAACCGCATCACCAGTAATGTTTAGCGTTGTTCTGATCATGTCAAACACACGGTCAAGAGCAAACAACAGTGGTAAACCTTCGATTGGAATGCCCGCCGCCACTAATACTGCAATCACAAGGAAAGAAGGACCTGGAACACCAGCTTGGCCAATCGCACCTAATGTTGAAGTGAAGATAATCGCCAAATAAGCTGCCAGGCCTAATTCTACATTGAACATTTGCGCAAAAAATACTGCTACTAGACCGTAGTAGATCGCGTTACCGCTCATGTTAATCGTTGCGCCTAATGGCAATACGAATGCAGCTGTTGACTTAGATACACCTAATTCTTTTTCACATACTTCAATGTTTACAGGAAGTGCTGCCATTGAAGAAGCGGTAGACATAGCTAAAGCTTGTGGCTTCTTCATTGCCGATAAGAACTTGCCAACCGGAACGTTTGAGAAGAACTTCACCATCAGTGGGAAGAAGATAAAGCCATAAATCAGAATTGCAGCCACATAAACTACAAATAGGTTTAGTACAACAGTCAATGACTGGAAGCCAAAGGTACCAACAGAGTCAGCCATCAAACCAAATACACCTATCGGTGCGATTAGCATTACGACGTTAATCATCCAAATGAAGGCTTCAACGATTGTGTTTAATGCAGAAGTAATCGGCTTAGCCGCTTCTTGATTAACTTTAGTTAGCGCAATACCAAAGAAGATACAGAATACTAAGATCTGTAAAATATTACCGCCAGTAAGCGCTTCAAACACGTTAGTTGGGATCATGCCAATAATGGTATCAGCCACACCAGGTAGCGCGCCCTGCTCAGCAGTTACCGCTGCTAGACCAACAGTATGTTGTGAGAAATCCATACCAACGCCAGGCTGGAAAAACTCACCCATTACCAAGGCTAACGTCACGGCCAATGCCGATGTCACCATAAAGAAAGCGATTGTACTAATACCGACTTTACCCGCAGACGGCCCCGCACCTAGGCTCGCAGCACCGGCAATAATAGAAACCGCAACTAACGGGATCACCAGCATTTTAATTAAATGAATGAAAAACGTACCTAGCGGAGCGAAGATTGAAGCATCTTCTCCCATTAGCATACCGACAATGGCACCAATAACCATGGCCACAACCACTTGGAACCCGATATTTTTATAAAACTTACTCTTCTTGTTCAACACCCTAGCTCCATCACAGACATTTTATAAAAGGCATAAATGCCCTTTTGATTATTTCATGCCAAAGTAACATGCCCAGTTCACAAAAAATGTGATTCACTAAAAGGTTATCTCTAAACACATCAATTAGTAAGAAATATCCCACTTACTTTGAATAATCCTTAAAAATATAACCTTAAAAAAATGAATAACTCAATATAAAAAATATTGTGTTAATTAAACGGGTCGCGCAAGCAACACACAGTTAACCCTGAAGCATAAAAACAACAACCGCGCCGATAAAACACACGACTTAAACGCCATAAAATGACAATTTACAGTAGATAGTGCTAACAAATTAATTAAATCCATTAATTCTGTGAATTATTAGTTTGACTCGAGACTATTTATTAACTCATGGGCTTGCTTCAAGCTCGCTCCTGTATGCTGACGATATAAGCGAATAGCTTTTAATTTGTGACCTAAATTGAATGCCACTAGCACATCTTTAGGAACATAGGTTTGTTTATCGAAAAGAATCCCCTTTTCCTCTAATAAACAATCTAGTTTGCGATCTATATTGAAAAAACGCTGACGGGTTAAACGAAGCTCGTTATAGAGATAGAAAACAACAATAAACAACAGCAACAATAAAACTTCTGTGGTTTCAAACATAATGGCCTCCAAGCCAACAATAACTATCCATTCAATATTGTTGAGCACCACGCTCACAAAATAACCTTAACATATTTAGTTGCTAAAAGAGCTAGCGACCATTCACAATGATTAACGCGATTTGATACGGAGAAATACATTATGTCTGAACGAGTGACCGCAATACGTTCAACTAAACTCAGCGGTAGTTGCTTATGCGGCAAGGTGCAATACCAGATCTCAGGTGAACCTTTTGACGCCGACTATTGCCATTGCCGTCAATGTCAAAAAAGTACTGGCTCGGTGGTCGGTGCTTGGATGGACTCTAAGTGTAGCCAAACTGAGTGGATAACTCCGCCACCAAAAGAATTCGCTTCTTCAGAGCATGTTAGACGAGGCTTTTGCGACCATTGTGGCAGCCAGTTAAGTTTTCGAGATCTACGCTATCCAGAGTACCTTACCCTAAGTATCAGCACCCTTGATGAGCCAAACTCAGTTAGTCCCAAATATCATATCCATACAGGGAGTAAATTGAGCTGGCTAACCATTACCGACGAGCAACCTAAATACTCTGGCCACCGCAAATGATATGACTATGCCTTATATAACAATCGCGTTTAACCAATAACTACTTTTTCCAGAGATAGGTTCTATCCGAATAGTCATAAAGCCACTCCGGCCGATAGACGACTAATAGGGTGATAGCCATACCATTGAGTAACGCTTCAGGAAAGCCGAGTAAAGGAATAATGACCAAGTAATTATGGCTCAAAAACTGCCAACTGTAATCAGTCGTCAACAATAGCCACACCGACCATGCCAATACGTGTAAAAGAATAGACAAAAAACCGTTTAGAAAAGCGCCGCAAAATATATAGATAAACAAATGGCGTGGAAGATACTTAAACATTTGACTATACAAGATAAAGCAACCAAATATAGGTAAGCATACTCCCAGCAATGCATAAATAGCGAAGTCTGCAGGATGCTTAAATACGAAAACGGCAAAAAATAGTGTTGGAAGCAAAGCAATCAAGCTCGCGAGGCGCCAACCATACATCAACATTAATACGATTAGCCCCAGAAAATGCACGTGGATCCCAGCTGTTACATTGGCATTAAGCAGCCACAGGCCAGTTAAGACAATCGTAGCGATTAAGATTTGTGTCTGTTTAGCAGGGTCTTGTATCAACTGACGCACTTCAACCGCAGGCCAAAGTCCCCATAGCCACAGTATAAGCACAATAAATACTGCTATATCACTCGGGAAAAATGTCCAGTCAATACCGCTAAATACCCCTTGCCAGAACCCAATAACACTTTCATCCATTAACTGTAAAATCCTGTAATCACACTGCTAACTTAGTTCAATATACGTTATGCTGTTCTCTATAACTAAAATTAGACTAATAATGATGACTTTAAAAACAACAATTTCTCTCGCTCGTCATACAATGCTTTGCATCAGTACCATTGGCTTTATTTTTTTATTGAGCGGGTGTAGCAGCAAGCCTGAAGTTAACCTTGAAGAGTTTGCCGGATTAGTTAGCGACTCTTTTAGAACCGATATTAAGAGCAATGGCTTGAAATTATTTACCTACCGAGCCTTTCTCAAAACTAAAACCCCGCAATCAACTGTCTTGCCACATGAAGAGCGTTCAAACAGTAAAAAACGGGCTAGCTCCAAAAAGCGTTATCAAGGACCTGATCTAAGTGGTTGGACCGCCCAAATAGAACACGGCTTACAACAAACAATTAAAATGAATGGCTACTGCCGCGATGGGTACATCGAACTATATAGAAGTATTCAATATGATAGTGGCACTATTCGTGGTGAATGTAACGACGGCGCCGATGAGTCTGATCTAAGCAAATTTGATTCTTAAAAGATTGAAACGCTAAGGCAGAAAATATCTAAAACTTGTATCTTGGGAGTGCAAAAGGAATGCAAAAATTCACAGGGTTTACCTTAATTGAACTCGTCGTTGTGATTATTATTTTGGCAATACTGAGCATTGTTGCAGCCCCAAAATTCATCAATATCCAGAAAGATGCCAAGTTAGCCGCCCTTTCAGGGGCTCAGGCGGCGCTTGGCTCAGCTAATAAACTTGTCTATTCGAAAGCTGCGATTCAAGGGCAAGAAGATGTCGACTCGAGTAATACCCGCAATATTGATTTAGACAATGATGGCGTAAATGACATATTTGGATACTACGGCCTGATTAAATTTGTTGTTGCCGCTAATGAGCTCGCTGGTCTTGGGCCAGAGTTAACCCTTAAAAAGTATTACGGAGGTAACCAAACTGGTTTGCCTTACTTTGTTATTGAATTTACAGACTCCCCTGCCTCAATAACAAATCAATGCTTTTTATCTGTTTACTACCCAAACTCGCCGGGAGGAAATGTAAACTACCAATTAGTTGATGATGATTGCTAGAGAGTGATATATAAACTGATTACTGCCACTGGAAGCAGCTTTAAGCTATAGATTACTGCTGACTTTCGCTTCAAAACGAATATTTACTCACGCTTGTTTAATAACACTTTGAAAATAATAAAACCTGAAGCTGGACGTTTACTCCATTAGCTGATCTCATTATTATGCGCGCACCTTCCCTATTGGAACATCACTAAGATGCGCAACACTCTTGTCATCATTGCTCTACTATTATCGTTTATCACAATTCATACTCAAGCGAAGCCAGCAGATATCGCCATATCTCAGCCAATCGCGATTCTAGGCGCTATGGATGCTGAAATCGAAAAACTCCTGCCTGAAATTAGCCAGCGCCAAACTCACAGCATTGCAAAAAACACCTATTACACGGGTTTTATTGCTAACAAACCGGTTGTGGTCGCTCGCTCTGGCGTAGGAAAAGTCAATGCTGCAATTACGACTTATGTGCTTATAAATCAATTCAATGTAAATAGCATTATCTTTACCGGTATAGCCGGCGCCGCCAGCCCTGAACTCAATGTCGCAGATGTAGTGATTTCAACCGCACTAGTACAACATGATGTGGACTTAACCGCGTTTGGCGCCCCAAAAGGACAACTTGATGGATATGATGATCGCCTGTTCTATGCAGATAAAAAACTACAAAAACTTGCACTCGATGCAGCAAAAGAAGCAGTAGGTGAAAAGCGCGTTCATTCAGGCATTATCGCAACAGGCGATCAGTTTATTGCCGACAAAGGCGTAGTGAGCATGTTACTTAAGGAATTCAATGCTATCGCTGTTGAAATGGAAGGCGCTGCCGTTGCGCAAGTGACCGATATGTTTGCTATTCCGCTAGTCGTTATTCGCACCATCTCAGATAAAGCTGATGGTTCTGCGCATTTAACCTATGAAGATGCTAAGCAAACTACCGCAGACAACTCAGTCGCCATTACACTCAATATGCTGAGTAAGATGTAATAAGCCGCTATAAAAAATTCACTAAAGCAAAAGCCAGCTAAACAAAAACTTTTAAACTCTACAGATTATTGCTCGGTGATTGGTGATGCCCCTAAAAAAGGCGCTAACTTTTGAGTTAGCGCCTTTTTATTAGCTATTTACTTACTCGCCTCAATAGTCTGGCTTTTTAACGACCTAGACTTCTGACTAAAACTCACCTTGCCAAAGTCTTCTAAAATCGCGTAACAAGCTGGTACCATAAACAGCACTAGTGCGGTTGATGCAAAAATACCGAACACCATAGACACCACCAATGGCTGCAGCACCTGCGCTTGAATGCTGGTCTCAAGTAGCAGTGGTAACATGCCAGCAGCAGTGGTGAGTGAGGTAATAAATACCGCTCTAAAGCGCTCTTTGCTAGCACTTACTACCGCCTCATGCACCGATTGACCTTCTTCTACGTGATAACGAATATATTGCACCAACAAAATCGAGTCATTAACTACAACGCCGGCCAGTGCCACAAAACCAAGTATTGATGGCATACTCATTGAATAACCTAACAACAAATGCCCCCAGAGTACGCCAATCAGCCCTAGCGGAATAACCGCCATTACCACTAATGGTTCGATATAGCTCTTAAACTGCAAACTTAGGATGGCAAATACCGCCAATAGTCCAACAATAAAGCCACTCGCCATAGAGTTTTGCGTGGTTGCACTCTCTTTGACTTCACCTTCATAACTGACTCTAATTCCTGGGTAACGCTGTTTAAGCTCAGGTAATAGCTCGTCTCTAAAGGCCTTGTTAATCTCACTGGCATTGGCTAAGTGAGTATCCACTTCGCCAGTAATGGTCACAAAACGCATACCGTCTAGACGAGAGATTTTGACGTAGTTACGTTGCCATTTAAAATCAGCCACTGCCGATAACGGCACCTGCTCACCTGCTGTGCCAATGGTGATTGGAAAGTTAGCCAAATTCTCAAGCTTGGCAGCATCGACTTTATCCAGTTGTACATCAATCTGAATACTCTCTGGCCCCACTTGAATATTGTCAGCCGTTTGATGGAAATACGCGCCGCGAAGCTGACTTGCGAGCATCATACCGTTCACCCCAAATGCTTCTGCACCGGGTTTTAACGTCATCAAGATTTCGGCTTTCCCCGGACGCATGCTGTCCATCACACCTGATACGCCATTAAAGCCCTGCAAATATTGCTGCACTTCAATTGACGCTAACTTTAGCTCGTCAAGATCGTCTCCTCGAACGCGAATTTCAATTGCGCGCCCAGCGGGTCCCATTGCGCCTTGCTTGTAAACAATCGCAATCGGATCAACCATTTCACCCACACCTTGCTGCCATTCGCGGATAAAGGTGTTTATTAACGTCTGGCGGATCTCCGCGCTTAATAAGTCAATCTTAACCGTTGCTACGTGAGCGCCGCTTTCTCCGGCATCAGCATTAAAGTTAAAACGCTCAGTTATATGCTGAATCAGTCTCTGGCCGTCTTCTTTTTGGCTGTACTTATCATCGAGTTCGCGCGCAACACTGACTACTCGATTAACCACAAACTCGGTTTGCTCAAGGGTTGAGCCCGGCGGCAATATAATCCGCGCTTCGGCAACGTCGCCATCAAGCTCTGGAAAACCGATGAACTTAACCGCGCCACCTGCAGCGAGTGAAATTGAGATAAGTAACAGGCTTACCACTGAGCCCATAAACACATAACGCCAATTAATCACGAACTCAACGGCCGCCACGAGTTGCACAGTTCTAAAGTACTCAAACTTCTCATTAAACTTTTGCTTAAAGCGGCTGGTTTTACGCTCTTTGCCCTTAGCAGAATGCGCTAGATGGTTAGGTAAAACTAAAAAGGCTTCAACTAAACTTACGGTTAAAATAAGCAATAATGTTTGTGGAATAACTCGCAGCACTTTACCCATATCACCTTCCATAAAGGCAATACTCGAGAAGATAAATACTGTGGTTAAAAACGATGATACGACCCCTGGCAATACGCGTTTTACGCCTTGTATAACCGCTTCTGTTTTACTCAAACCGCGCTCAATGTGCGCGGCGATGGACTCGGCGATAACAATAGCGTCATCCATCATAATGCCAATAGCCATTAAGAACGCCACCAGCGTCATAATGTTAATGGTTAAGCCAACTTGCGCCATAAAGAACAAGCTGCCCATAAAGGCGACAGGTAAACCCATTGCCACCCAAAAAGAGTAACGCAAGCTAAAAAACAGCCACATACATAAAAAAACCAGCACCACACCTTGCCAACCATTTTTAATCAGCATGGTTAGACGATCCCACAGCAGTGAACTGAGATCATTTGAAGTGCTAATAGTGATGCCATTTGGTGTACGCAATTTTTCTGCATCTAAAAAGCCAATGACTTCCTCTTTTAAACGCAGTGAGTCTTGAGATTTGTTTTTAAATACAGTCAAAATGGCGGCTTGTTCGCCATCAAAGCGAATACTTTCTTCGTCTAGTTCAAATCTATCGGTAATAGTCGCAATATCTCTTAGGCGTACTAAGCCACCTTGGGCATTAGAGCGGATCACGATATTCGCAAGTCGCTCAGGCTCAACTTCACGTTGATCGAATCTAATTAGAATATTTTTACTTGCAGTTTCAACCGTACCGCTAGGTAGCTGTACGTTTTGCTGCTCAATTTGATTAGCAACATCAGCAACGCTCATACCTAAACGCTTTATTGCACCAAGTGAGACTTCCACCAGCAATTGATGCTGTGAAAATCCTGCTATTTCGACTTGGCTGATACTAGTATCAAGCTTTAAACGACGCTTTAAGTCCTCGGCATAAGCTTTAAGTTCTGGCTTGCTGGTTGAGGCCGATACTGCGATGTCGATAATGCGCTCGTTAAAGTCAAGTTCCTCAACAATTGGCGGCTCAATCTCTGCGGGGAAATCCTTAATTGCAGAAATTTTAGTTTGCACGTCAACCAAGCTTCTACCTAAGTCGGCATTGTCCTCCAGCTTTAAGGTCATACGTGCTACGCCTTCTAGCGCATCACATTTGGTTTCAGTAATACTGCCAAGACTGTCTACCGCATCTTCCATTCTCAGGCAGAGATTTTCTTCTACATCTTGCGGCGACGCACCAGGCAGTACAACTTGAGCACTAATGTAGTTTTTTGAAAACTCTGGAAATGTCTCACGTTTAAGCTCAGGTAATGCCTTAATACCCAACACAATAAACGCTAACATCAGCAGTGTGGTGGCTGTGGGGTGGCGAACAAAAAAACCGATCACGGCTGCATCTCCCCATTTGCCGGCTCAGATCCGCTAGCATCATTGCTTTGAGTTCGCAGCATCATACCGTTAACCGCAGGAATAAGATCGGTTAGTACTAACTGCATACCTTCAACTAATTCACCATCGACTGCGGCTTGGCCTTCCTGACGGAATAAAACATTAACATCAACAAGTTGCAAACGGTTATCTTGATTCATGATATACAGTTTGTCGCCATGTAATGCACGCTCAGGCACCATCCAGTAGTTACGTTCGCCGCCTTTAATTCTAGCGCTAACAAACATACCGTTTACGAGTGGTGGCGATTGGCCGATTTTAAGCTCGCGATACTCTTGCTCAACCTGAAGCACCACACTTACGGTCGCAAGTGTGGGGTCAACCGTTTCACCAATACGATTAATTGCAGCTGGCCAGCTAAACGAATAGGTTGCGCCTTTAAGGGTGATTTCAGCTGTTAAGCCTAACGCTTCTGCGCGAGGCAATTGCCCCATTTCTGCTTTGGGTTGATTAGCGGTTTTCATCAAGGTCATCACATCACCGAGAGACACCTGCGCTTCAACTTCCATTACCTCAATGCCATTAATCCGTGCAAGCACTTGCTGTGGTGATACCACTTGGTTGTTTTCTACGTTAACTTCAGCAACACGGCCCTCAAAAGGTAATCTGATTTCTGTCTTAGTTAACTGGCTCTGTGCTTCTTGTTCTCGGGCAATAGCTTGTTGTAATTGCGCTTTAAGAATATCTGCCTCGTTTGGCATTAGGTTTAAGCTGTTATCTAATTCTTGCAACTTTTGCTGCTGCGCCAATAGATTTTGCCTTTCACCGTCTAGCTCTGATTGTGAGATCAGGTTTTGCTTACGTAATGTTTCTTTACGCTTCAAATCAGATTTGACTAGGTCGTAGCGGTTATTTTCTATCTGGAGCGATAACTGAAGATTTTTAAGTTGTAACGCTTTACCAGCAAGTTGACCTTCGAGGGCTTTACGGTCTGCTTGTGCTTGAGACAAGCGAATTTGGTAATCAAGTGGGTCAATGGATAATAATAAAGTGTCTTTAGCGAGGATTTTACCCACCGCTAGATCAGGGTGCTTATACACCACACGCCCACCCACTTCGGGTAATAACTGCCACTGAATTTTAGGACTCACTCGACCAAACGCGTCAACTTGTGCAATAACAGGAACTTGCTTAAGCGTGGTCACTTCAACCAGCTTGCTCGGCTCTGACTGTAACTCAAGCGGTGGGTGGCTACGCAATTTCACCACCAAAACAAGGACAACAATCCCAACGGCCAAGGCAGGGAAAAAATACCAGCGCTTACCTTTATAGCTAGACATTAGCGCTTTCCTCCAGACATACCATGTTCGAGCAAAGCAATGTTGTGTTTGGCCAGTTGTTGATAAAATTCTTCATTAAGTTGATAACCATGTAATTTTGCCATTGGAGGTGGCATGACAAAGGGAAAAATCATTAAGCTCAGCAGCGACATCTTCAGCAATTGCGGATCAAGCTCGCCCCACCCTTCTAATAGTTGTTGCGGTATTGGCGTTAGCTCAGCGATAGGTTGAAATAATTTATAGATCACCCCTTTTGCTTCAACAGAATGTTCTGAACTCATCAGTTGAATAACACAAGTCTACTGTCTGCTTTGGGATATTGCATGAATTATCGTTATTCAAAAACCAGAGTTTTGAATAACCGCACACTCAGATAATTTAATGAAAAATAACGACTAAGAAGTTGAACTAAATGAGTTTAAAGCGAATTAAACTCATTTAATTTGGATTAGACTAACTTAAAGTGGATCAGATACAGTGCCTCAATTCCGGGGTAAATTTGTCTAATTAAGGTTTTAAGCTCAGCTAAGCTCATATTCTCTTGCTCAGCGTGCGTATCATTTAAGTCATCATAAGCCACGCGGCTAACTGAGAGAATATCAAGCTCGCCATAACAACGGCCATCTTCTAAATTAGACACGCTCACACGCTGCCCTGCTTGATAATAAGACTCTGACTCGTCACGCAGTGTGATAGTTTTATTGCCGGCTAAAATATCAGCCTCAAAGCGACTGAAAAAAGTGATACTGCTTGGTGGATTCATACTTTAGTAAACTCAGGTGCACACCACAATTGATGCTTTGGGGTATTTTAAAGGCATCATTAAATTTGGTATAGCATTTTTAATACGGCTAGCCCCTTTAGACTCAATACTGCTGTAGCAGTTGCGCGACGTTTAGGGTAAAATCCGCATCCGATTTCTAGCTTGGCGCACAATGTGCCACAATTGTCGTACTATAGACGTTATTAATAGGCATATCGTAGAGAACTCATGAACAGAAAACAGAAAATGATCAAAAAGACCGCTAAACGTGCCAAGGCTCGCCTAAACAAGCACACAGCGCCTACGATCAAAAAATATGTGTCTAAAGCTGAGCGTGCAGAGCAGCAAGCTAAGCTTGAAGCTGAAGCCGCTGAGCAAGCAGCAGAAACTGCACAAGCATCCACTGATGCAGAGACTGTAGCTGAAACCGCAAGCGAAGAGAAAGCGACTCCAGCTAGCTAATCATTCGCGTTAAATAAGATTAACGCAAATGATCTTCAATGAGCTTATTTGGCTGGCCCCTTTTCTTCCTTGCCGCCAATAAGCTCAGCAACTTCTTTAGCCACAACACAATCTTGCTCTTCATTACCTATCGCCATATTGGCACAAGATGATGACAACGGGTTTTGGCTACTTAAGCTTAACTCCTCATCAAATTCGCTTTTCTCTTCTTCAACGGTTGCAGTCTGGCCGCTAGCAGTTACGCTCATGCTTTGTACTTTATCTACCAGACGATAAGCGACTACAACACCCAGAACACCAAAGATAATTGAGCCTATTGCTTGGCCAACCAATACGCCATACACCCCGCCCCACTGCGCACCAAAATAAACAAATGGGATAGTACCTATTGTGGCTTTACCCACGTTAAACAAGGTCGAGTACTTCGCTTTACCTAAGTTATTAAATGATGCGTTAGCTACAAATAAAATACCGGAGAACACAAAAAATACTGCAATATAACTGCAGAAGAACACAATAAGCTCGGCCGCATCGCCTTGCATATCAAATACACTCACAATTTGATTGCGAGTTAAAAACAGCAGTAACGACACCCCAAGCACATACGCCGCACAAAATTGAATTGCTCGAGTAAGTGACTCTCTAACCCGCTCAAACTCAAGCGCTCCATAATTTTGCCCAACAATCGGGCCAATAGCGCCTGATAAGGCAAAGATCATCCCGAATGACACAGGGATCAATCGACCTAGAATTGCCCAACCAGCAACATAACTATCACCAAAGTCAGCAATCGCTCGCGTGACGACCGCATTACCTATTGGCGTTGCTACATTGGTTAGCATTGCAGGCCCTGCAATGGCGAAAATAGGTTTTAGATCTTCAACAAAGTGATCGAAATTAAAGCGGCCAAATAGATTATGTTTTACCACTACACCTTTAGCAGCAACAGCAAACACCGCAAAGCGCGCCATCACCGAGGCTACAGCCGCCCCTTCTATGCCCATTGAGAACATAAAAATAAAGATGGGGTCAAATACTGCGTTTACACCGCCACCAATTAACGTCGACATCATCGACAGTTTGGCATCGCCAACAGCTCTTAATGCACTACCTAAGGCCATGGCAAGGCAAATTAGTGGTAACGATGGCACCAAAATACTGAGGTAACCTTCAGCAAGTTCGGCGGTTTTTCCTGTTGCGCCTACTAAACTGAGTAGCTCAGGAATAAACATATAAACCGTAATGGCAACCAAGATACTCATCAGTAAGGTCACCACTAAGCTGTTCAGCAGTAATCGTTTTGCTTTTTCAGTTTCTTTGGCGCCAATAGAACGTGACACCAACGCGCCAAGAGCAATCGAAAGCCCAATGCCAATTGATGTAGTGAAAAACGAAATAGTGCCAGCATACCCAACAGCTGCAGCCAGCTCTTGCTCCCCTAATAAACTCAGGAAAAAGATATCTAATAAATCGACCACAAACAGCGCCGAAATACCAATAGCGGCCGTTGAGCTCATTACTAATATGTGACGTAAAATCGAGCCTTCTACAAATTTGGCAACAGCCATAACACCTCTTAGCCTTAAGCTAGTCCTTTAATTAAATAAGCCTATTTTCGGCTTGAAAAACACTACAATTCACTCTCAAGCTCACTGCCGCAATGATTACAATAAAGCGCATCGTTTTCATGTCCGACTTTCAAGCAATTACTGCAACGTCTTAAATCCCTTGTACGGCCAATTTCTTGAGATATTTCAGCGGTTAATATCCCTGTTGGAATAGCAATTATCGAATAACCTAATAACATGGTAAATGCAGCAATAGCCTGCCCCAATGGCGTTCCAGGAGTTATATCGCCGTATCCAACAGTAGTTATCGTCACGATGGTCCAATAAATTGATTTAGGGATCGATGTAAAACCGTTTTCAGGTCCTTCAACCACGTACATTACGGCACTTAACACCACCACGATCAAACTGACCGAGAAGAAGAAAATAAACACCTTACGCCCAGATTGCAGCATGGCGCGCAGTAATAAGTTGCCCTCACTTAAATAGCGCAGCAGCTTTAATACGCGGAAAATCCTGAACAGGCGCAAGATCCTGATCACCATAGTGAAATTTGCACCAGGAAACAACAATGCTAAATATGTGGGTAATACCGATAATAGGTCAACCACGCCATAAAAGCTTTTCGCGTAACTCAGTGGCTTCGCCGAGCAATAAAGCCTTAATAGATACTCGATGGTAAAAATAACAGTAAAGCCCCATTCGAGCATAACGATAATATCGCCATAACGCTCATGTACTCTGGCCACGGTATCGAGAAAAACCAAGGTGACACTAATGACGATACACAACATCAAACTCAGGTCGAAATAACGCCCCGCGGGGGTGTCGGTACCAAAAATAATCCGACGCAATTTAAGTTTGAACGGACTTTCAGTTTCTTTCTCTGTTGCCATTGTTGCAGCAACTCCTTACAAAAAAATCGAAGAGGCACACCAAACGTAATCGGCCTGCCAAGCTATTTTAATAAATGATATCAATAGTGTGACACGCAACTGGATTGAGCTCAAAAATAATCTTCATGTTTAACATCAACAGTAGCGTGGTTTTAAGGTAAGATAAGTTCAATTTCTCTGTTTTTTAGCGCTTAATTACACAAGGTTTTTCATGGGTTTTATAGCTTGGTCATTCGGTATTGTTCTGTTTATAACTACGAGTTTATTTTCAACGACAGCTTTTGCTATTGGTAAAATAGATCTAGTGGTCGTTAATAAATCTGATTCAAGCATGACAGTATTTAGACAAGGCAAAGCGCTAAAAACATATCGTATCGCCATGGGCGATAACCCAGTTGGTCATAAACTTACTGAGGGTGATCAGCGTACGCCTGAAGGCCGCTATATTTTAGATTACAAGAAATCTGATAGTGCTTACTACCGCGCAATTCATATCTCTTATCCCAATGACGAAGACCGCTTACGCGCCAATGCCCTAGGCATTAATCCGGGCGGACAGATAATGATCCATGGCGAAAACCCGAATTCTAATCTCTCACCAGAAGAAGCTCAGCAATATAACTGGACCGATGGTTGTATTGCGGTAACCAACGCTGAAATGGATGAGCTTTGGCTGGCTATTGATGCAGGGATCCCGATAGAGATCTGGCCCTAAACTCATATCCGCTTTTTATGACAAACGCTGTCAACTAAGCAGCGTTGATATACATTATTACTTTCCCACGCCCATGCAGCATTAAGGCACAACAATGACATACCAAGAATTAATTAATAGCTGGTCTACTTTTAGCAGTGAGATTCAAGCATTTACACAAGACCTAGGATTAGACACATTAGCACTGGAATGTGACCATACTGCGTTAAGAGTTAACAGTAATCAAAGCGCAGATCTGTTGCGCCATGAGTTTGCCAGAGTCGGTAACATCATCTCTGATAACATGATCAACGGCCGCCCTATTTTAATCATCGAACTTAACACGCCGTTAATGATGGGCAATACAGCCATCGAGTGTGTCGAACTGCCCTACCCGAGCGACAAAGTGTATCCACAACAAGGTTGGGAGCACATTGAACTGGTACTTGATTGCGGCGCAGCAGATTGTGATGAACTCACTCATGCGCTACTTGAAAAAGCGCCGCAACTTGCTGCAATTATCGCAGGCGAAACCGAGATCAAAGTAAAGATGAGCTCACCAAAAGGTGATAAAGAACGCTTAGCGAACCCAACTATCGCCTTTAAGAAAAATGGCCTTTGTATCAAAGTCCACTCTCAAAGTATAAAAGCCGTTATTGCCTCAGAAGCAGAGTAACTATTAGAGGGGAAGATTAAAGCCAAAGTGCATTCTTCCCCTTTTCCTCAAGCTAAAACCATCAGCTGTGCCAAGCTCTATATTCACGGCTTAAATTCCATAGCTGCATCAACTTACTGATCCCCTTGCTACGTCCAATCGTAATAACTTTCACGCGCTTATTATCGTAAAACTAACCTTGCTAGTACTGGCCCAAAGCGCTATCACTTTTTGGGAGCTAGATATTGAGTTAGCACACTTCGAATACTGTAAGGAATATAAATGTGAATGTATTGATAGTTGGCGGCTCTGGCGGTATCGGCTTGGCACTAGTAAAACATTACCTAACATCCAATGATGTAAACGTATTTGCGACCTACCGGACTCAAAAGCCTTTCCTTAATCACCCTAACCTGGCTTGGTATAAAGTTAATGTGACAGTAGAAAGTGACATCGAAGAACTTGCCAATCAGCTTCCCAGTCTACGCTTACTGATAAACGCTGTAGGTATGCTCCATGATGGTGAGCATAATCCTGAGAAAAGTATAAAAGAATTTAATAGTGATTTTTTCAACAAGAATATTGCCATCAATGTCACGCCTAGCTTGCTGCTAGCAACGTATTTCTCGAAACATTTAACTGCTAAATCTACGAGTCACTTTATTACTATTTCCGCCAAAATAGGCAGCATTGAGGATAATCGTCTAGGTGGCTGGGTAAGCTATAGAAGCTCAAAGGCAGCGCTAAACATGGCGATGAAAACCATCAGTATCGAATGGCGTTTCAAGCAGGCTAATACCTGCGTATTAGTATTTCACCCAGGTACCACAGATACAGAGTTATCCAAGCGTTTTCAGCGTAATGTGCCGGAGGGAAAACTATTTACCCCTGAATATGTAGCCAATTGTCTAAGCCGAATCATCCGTGATACCAGCTCAAGTGATACTGGTAAGTTTTATAGTTACGATGGCTCTATATTGCCTTGGTAAGTAAATACTGAATATGAAATTTATTGAACAGAAAGTTTGCAAGAACTTGCTAATCAAGACGTAAACAAGAGGTACCGCCACACTTGGCTTTGACATGTCGTATAGAACGTACAAACTCGGAAATAGCACAAATAGTTAAACTCAGTGTTATCACTAGATCTATGCCCACATGACTGCTCAAACTCTGAGCTAATGATGGCTCGCTATATATCAATCCCCCCAATATACGACCGGCATTAAATAAGCTCGCGATAATAATAACGGGGCAAATAATCAAACCGAACCAAAACCAAAATTGTTTGAATATTTTCATTTAAATCCTTTTAAATATATTTTTAAACGGGACATACTAGAAACCCAAAAGCCTGAAATCAGTTTCAGGCTTTTATTTTTACAACATTCAAAAATTAAACTAATTACAAGCTCAACAGATAATCCAAGCCGCCTGTAATCGCGGCAACTTGCGCAAGAATGCAGTTTTCATCATCTGATAATGGACTGTCTGGATACACTTCAGTCGTGGTCACATATTTAGCATCTGTTACGCCGGCACATAAACCTAAAGCCTTAGTTGCGTAATTAATCACACCAAACTGAGATAATTCAACGCCAATTAACTTGCCATCTTCATCCGCTGGCGCAATATGGGTCACCTGCTCTACAGATTTAATCATGGCGGTTTGAAAAGCATCTTGTGGGTTAATTGTGTCACCCACTAGATAAAAACCATCAGGGATATTCCAGTTTGTATGCTCCACTGCGTCACGAGCAGCAAGCGCTGGTCTAAATTCGCTGTTGTCGGTATCAGTGGTTTCATGCAAATCGATATGAGCAAAGATCTCAACACCCAAATCCGCTAATAGCTTGATTAATGCAGCTGACTCTTCTGCTGGGCTATCTGCGTAAAAAGAACGATTTGGATCAATCGCCTTAGGATTCCAGCGGTTAATGGTTTCATATCCCCACGGGCTAATACATGGCGTAACCAAAATATTGAATTGTTCGGCGTATTGCTCTGCCTTAGTCTCAATAAAGCGAATCGCACCTTGTACACCACTGGTTTCGTACCCATGAACACCACCGGTAACCAAGATAGTCGGTTTGGTTAGATCCCAGTTCTTTGACTTAACTGCAAATAACGGATAACGCTCAGCATCATAAGAAAGCGCACCATATTGCTCAACATCAAAACGCGCTTTTAGTGCATTCACCTTAGTGAGTACTTCATCCTGATATGAGCGCTTAACAGACTGAACATTCAGCCATTGGGCTTTTTCTGCGTCGCCCCATTTCTGACCTTTTACGCCAATCGCATACACTTGCTGATCCATTTTTGATTCCTTTTGGCTTGGTTTTATATCCAAGCTCTTCTATACCTAATACAGTAAAAGACTAACTTTTTTCAGCGCCTTTTAACTCCAGCGTTAAATTACTCGAGAGCATAAACGTGATATACATTGATATCAATGCCATTATCCGTATACCTACTCAACAAGGTTCGACATATTAATGCCTTGAGTAACACAACTGTGCTGGTAAAAATTAATCAACTGTTCATTTGCAAGGATGATTTATATGAATGCATTAAGACATGGTTTTTCTATTGGAATCGAAAGAGTCGCAGATGAGTTCTTTCTCACTCTCAAAGCCAAAGGAAAGTTAACCCACAGCGATTATCTAGCGATCACACCAGTAATTGACTCGGCGCTATCTGAGGTTAAACAGCCCAAAATCAAAGCGCTATTCGATGCAACAGAGCTCGAAGGATGGGAGCTTAGCGCAGCTTGGGATGACCTTAAATTGGGGCTTAAGCATGGCAATCAATTTGTAAAAATTGCGCTTTATGGCAATAAAGGCTGGCAAGAAACAGCAGCTAAAATTGGTCGCTGGTTCGTCGCGGGTGAAATGAAATACTTTGACAATGAAGCCGATGCCTTTGCTTGGCTAAATGAATAGCAGGCTATATCTATTAACTAAATGTTTAGTAGGCAAACACGCATCTGAATAAAAAACGCCAGCAATTGCCGGCGTTTTTTATTTAGTTAATAACTAATAGAAAATATGCGAACAACTACCTTCCAGCCAATGCTCTTGCTGGTAGCGTTTGGCTCGCTTTCCATGCTGGGTATAAAGTTGCAATCACACTCATAATGAAAGCTAAGCACACCACGGTGACAACATCAGCGCCATTGAGCTCTGACGGCAAAAAGTCAATAAAGTAAACATCCGCCGATAACAACTGAATACCTAAGATTGATTCAATACCTTTGGCTATCGCACTTAAATTAAGTGAAATACTAACCCCAAGCACTGCGCCGATTGCACAGCCCAATAAGCCGTTAAAAGCCCCTTGCACGACAAATATCAGCATTACTGACGCCTTTTTCATGCCCATAGTAAGCAAGATTGCGATTTCTGATTGCTTGTCACGCACTGCCATCACTAAGGTTGAAACAATATTAAAACAGGCGACAGCAATCACTAAGGCTAACACCAAATACATTACCATTCGCACCAGTTGGATATCTTGGTAAAGGTGACCTTGGGTGCGGGTCCAGTCTGATATATACACGTATTGCTGCTGACTATAGCCAAGATCTCTAATAAGTCTTGGGGCTGCAAACACATCATCAACTTTAATTCTCACCCCAGAAACACTATCGCCTAAATTGAGCGTCTTGGCAGCATGTTGCATCGGAATATAAGCTGTGCTCATATCCAGTTCACCACCTAGCTCAAAAATTCCCGAAACGATAAAGCGATGGCTTTTAGCTGCTGCTATTTTGCCTTGTGACTGAGCATTAACATTCGGCATGTACAAACTAAGAGTCTGACCCACTTTCAGATCTAAACTTTTGGCAAGTCCTCGGCCTAATACAATATTGTTGGTTTCTTGCTCACCAAGACTTTGCCAACTTTGTTCGGACATAAATTGCTTAATATTGGAAACATTCGCTTCATTATTAATATCAATACCAAGCACGGTTAGCCCCTGAAAACCGCCAACCTTCTGTACTAATCCTTGCATACGAACAAAAGGGGCTGCGGCAACAATCCCGGGGATCTGATTAGCGTCATTGACGATATTCTGCCAATCATAAATAGGCTCATTTACACCGATAAGTTCGCCATGAGATACCACTCCCAGTAAACGTTGCTCTAACTCTTTTTCAAAGCCGTTCATCGCTGATAGCACAACGATTAGTACAGTAACACCTAACGCAATACCTGCCGTTGAGGCGAACGAAATAAAGTTAATAAATCGATTAGACTGACGCGCTAAATAAAAACGCCAGCCTATCCACATAGCTAACAAACTTCTCATGAAGTGAGTTCCTTTTGTTGCACTAAGCGGCCATCTTTCATGTGCAGCTGTCTATCCATGCGCGCTGCTAATTTTTGATCATGAGTCACAACAACAAAAGCGGTACCAAGTTGAGCAGCAAGTTCGGTAATTAGCTGATAAACCGCTTCACCACTTTTAGCATCGAGATTACCCGTTGGCTCATCAGCCAGCACTAGCTTAGGATCGTTAATCAAGGCGCGAGCAATTGCCACGCGTTGACGCTCTCCGCCCGACATTTCAGCAGGGGTATGCTTTAATCTGTGTCCAAGCCCGACACGTTCCAGCAGTGCAGTCGCTTTTGCTTCAACCTGCTTACGGCTTTTACCTTGAATAAGTGCTGGCATAGAAACGTTTTCAAGAGCAGTAAACTCTGGCAACAAATGATGGAACTGATAAATAAACCCTAAGTTTTCATTACGTACTTTGGCTTGGCGAGCGCTAGATAGCTTATAGAGATCTTCACCTAACATGGTTACTGTGCCACTAGTTGGGCTATCAAGGGTGCCCATAATATGCAGTAAAGTACTTTTACCTGAACCAGAACTACCGACAATAGCGAGCTGTTCACCTTTAAAAACCTGTAGATCGACATCATGCAAAACTTGGGTATCGACAGTACCTTCTTGATAACGCTTACTGACGTTACTCACTTGTAGCAATAACTCTTGATTCATTGTTAACTCGCTATTCATATCTTTAATCGTGATCTACTCGAACTGCTATTGGTTTATATTGTGCTTATTCATATCTAAGCGCAGATGCAGGCTGAACATTCGCCGCGCGGATCGCAGGGTAGATAGTTGCCACTAAGGTCATCACCAAAGTGCCTACTACAATCCAAGTTAATTGGCTCAACTGCAATTGCACCGGTAAGTTTTGCCCGGCTCCTAATATAGAGATCCCAAGGAAATGAGTAATGCTGTTAAGGTTAAGGGTGAGCAAGACGCCTACAGCCACGCCAGATAACAAACCAATCACAGCATTTAAAGAGCCTTGAATAAGGAAAATACCCATCACATTTGAAGTTGTTAGCCCTTGAGTCTTTAGCACCGCAACATCCGTGGTTTTATCAACAACCATCATGACCAATGCCGATACAATATTAAATGCAGCCACTGCGATAATAAGGCTAAGCATTAACGACATCATATTCTTTTCCATTTTCACTGCGCCAAACAGATGACCGTATGTATCACGCCAATCAGTTGTGGTTACTACAGTTGGAAATTGCTTGATAACTGTTGGTGCTATCGCCGCGGCATTAAAAGGATCATCCAGATAAAGGCGCAGCTCTTTCACTTCTCCCGCCTTTTGGCGCATCAGCCTTTGAGCATCATCGTGGTGCACATAAGCAAGCGTGGCATCCACCTGTGAGCCCATCTCAAAAATACCCACAACAGTAAACTTACGCTGGCTCGGCACAGGTCCTAGTGGCGTATATACCACGCCATCACCACTTAATACGCGAATTTTATCCCCGGGTGCCACATCCAACATTCGAGCTAATTCAGCCCCTAAAATAATGCGATACTTCCCCGCCACTAAGGTGTCAAAATCACCTGAATATACGTTTCTAGTCGCACTCAGTAGGTTTTTCTCCTGCTCAGGGTACACACCATAAACTTGGGCTGCGCCAATGTTAGTTGGTGACTGCAACATAGCTTGAGTTGACACACTTGCGGTTGCACCAACAACACCTGGAAGCTCGGTAAGCTTGACGACTTGTTGCTGCCAGTTATCTATTGGCGCTTCGGAATGCACAGTAAGCTGAGGCACTGCACCTAAAATACGTTGTTTTAGCTGACCTTCAAGGCCATTCATTACCGAACTAACAACGATTAAGGCCGCGACCCCGAGTAAAATGCCAGATACCGCAAAGATAGTAATAAATGATGCAAACGCATTGGCTTTGCGCGCGCGCCAATAACGGTAGCCAATATAAAACGATAATGAAAAATTCATTAATTAACCCAAATAAAATCGACTTATGCTGAGCTCATAGCCCAAGAAAAATTCAGACTCATTCCCTTAGCTTTAAGGATAATTGCTCAACGCTTCACAAAAATCTCAGGAGGGTTTATCTAATACATTGCCTCCAAACCCGACATTTTTGTGTCTAACCTTGCTAAATCATAAAGATGCGCACGATAATAGGGGTATTAGCCCCCTAAAAACAAGAGGCAACTCCCTTGTTAACCGACTCTACAGCCTATTTTAGTATTAATCATCCATTTGATGCCTATTTGAGTCTTTGGGACAGTACTAATCCGCTTCCCTCTGCGCAGTTACTCAGCGCCATGTTGCCAAGTGGACTACAACTCATTAGTGACGTTAAAGCACTTGAAGCTGATTGCCTATTGCAACTGCGCCACCTAGACGACGAAGCCAAAACCGTGGTTGAATTTTTAAAGTTACAATCACGCAAAATCGACATGGTATTGCAGCATGTGATGGCAAAAGAGCAATATGACGGTGACTTATATCAAGCAAGCCACTTTGGTGGCAGCGGCTTTACTGTAATTAGCGCTACAGCACTTGAACTTGGGCGTGAATATAAAGCGACCTTGCATATTAAAGAAGAACTGGTCGCACTTTTATGTATTGCCAAAGTGCAAAGCTGCACATTACTTGCAGATAATAGCGGTGAACAAGCTATATCAAACAGCGAGAGTGAAGCCGCGCCTTCACGTTACGCCTGTGAATTTAACTTTAGTGTGATCCAAGAAAGCGATGTAGAGCAACTGGTAAAAGCCAGCTTAAGCCTGCAGCAAAAACAACTTAAATTACGTAAGCTAGCCCGTTAACACAAAAAGAATTTTCACTGGCATGAGTTGAGACAAGCCTCTACAATACTTAGCAACTTTACTGCTAATGGACTTGTTTCCTCGCCTTAATGAATGCTTTTTCTGTATTGACTCCACCAGCGGTCAAGAGCGCAAAACTCGCGCAAACGCTGTGTACACTCGGCGGCGCTGATCAAGCGCTAACCATCGCCAACATTGCTAAACAGCACAAGGATGTAACCTTAGTGGTTACCGCCGACACGCCGACGGCAATCGCGCTTGAAACCGAACTAAGCTACTTGTTGAGTGAGCAGTCAATATCGATTTGGCTTTTCCCAGACCGAGAAACCTTACCTTACGACAGTTTTTCGCCTCATCAAGATCTTGTCTCTCAGCGTTTAGAAGCCTTATCTCGCATTCCACAAGCTGAGCAAGCAGTAGTGATTGTGCCTATCACCACCTTAATGGTGCGTCTACCGCCGCAATCGTTTTTAACAGGCAACGTACTGATGCTTGAAAAAGGCGATAAATATCGTCTATTAGATGTGCGCGAGCAGTTAATCAATACTGGTTACCACGTGGTTGAACAGGTTTACGAACATGGTGAATTTGCCGTTCGTGGCTCAATCATCGATATCTTTCCAATGGGCTCAAGTCAGCCATTTAGAATCGAGCTATTTGATGATGAAGTGGAAACTATTCGTCATTTCGACCCAGAAACACAGCGCTCTAGCAAAGAGATTAATGCAATTCGCTTATTACCAGCGAAAGAGTTTCCAACCGATGACAGCGCGATTGAAGGATTTAGACAAAGATATCGCCGCCGCTTTGAAGTATTAGTTAAAGAGCCGGGCTCGATTTACCAAATGGTCAGTAAAAAAACCATGCCAGCGGGTATCGAAAACTATTTACCGCTGTTTTTTGATGAAACCGCCACCCTCTTCGATTATTTACCTAGTAATACTCAGCTGGTGACTATTGGTGATATTGAAGCCGCGACACAGTCACACCTTAATGAAGTTGAAGCGCGCTATGAAGACCGACGAGTCGACCCTTTAAGACCTCTGCTGACCCCAAAAGAGCTGTATTTACTCACAGAGCAAATATTTTCTGAATTTAAAGCGCTGCCACGTTTTGGCCTTAAAAATACTGGCTACACAGGTACCGCGGTTCAAGCTAAAGTCAGTAAGCTTCCAGATATAAGTGCTAATCACAAACTCAAGCAGCCACTAATTGAGCTTGAAAAGTACGCTGAACTTGGCGACAGAATGCTGTTTAGCGCAGAATCTGAAGGTCGGCGTGAAGCTCTAATTGAGCTATTAGCCAAAATCAATCTTAAGCCTAAGCTGTTTACCCACCTCGATGAGTTTGTTGCTAGCAAAGCCAAACTAGGCCTTATTGTGTCGCCTTTGGCACAAGGCTGTATCATCGAGAAAAAGACTGGCGGCAAATTCAGCTTAATCTGTGAAACTGAACTTTTTGGGCAGCGTATTTCCCAAAGACGACGCCGCGATAAGCAGCGCCAAATAAGCTCAGACGCACTGGTTAAAAACCTTGCTGAGCTTAAAGTAGGCCAACCAATTGTTCACCTCGATCACGGTGTCGCCCGTTACCAAGGTCTTGAAACATTAGACACTGGTGGCTTAGTCGCTGAATATTTGGTTCTAGAATATTCCGGTGGCGATAAACTATATGTTCCGGTTGCTTCCCTGCACTTAATTAGTCGCTACAGTGTTGGCCCTGACGAAGAAGCAACGCTTAACAAACTTGGTAACGAAAGCTGGGCCAAAGCCAAGAAAAAAGCGGTTGAAAAAATCCGTGACGTCGCAGCAGAACTACTCGATGTTTATGCTCGCAGACAAGCACGTCCTGGTGAGGCGTGCCGTATTGATCAAGAAGAGTACGCCTTGTTTGCCAATAGTTTCCCTTATGAGGAAACCGTTGACCAAGAAACCGCTATTGAAGCCGTTCTTGAAGATATGCGCTCACCAACGGCGATGGATAGACTAGTGTGTGGTGATGTAGGCTTTGGTAAAACCGAGGTCGCTATGCGCGCGGCTTTTGTTGCAGTAAATGACGGTAAGCAAGTTGCGATTCTGGTGCCAACCACCCTACTCGCGCAGCAACATTATGAAAACTTTAAAGACCGATTTGCTGATTGGCCGTTTAAAATTGAAGTCATGTCGCGTTTTAAAACCGCCAAAGAACAAACTCAAGTAATGAAAGACTTACTTGATGGCAAAGTAGATATCGTTATCGGTACCCATAAACTACTGCAATCTGAAGCAAAGTTTGAAAACTTAGGCTTGCTTATCATTGATGAAGAACATCGCTTTGGCGTTAGGCAAAAAGAGAAAATTAAAGCGCTGCGTGCCAATGTAGATATTTTAACCTTAACGGCAACGCCAATTCCGCGAACGCTTAATATGGCGATGTCGGGCATGCGCGATTTATCGATTATAGCCACGCCTCCTGCTAAACGTTTAGCAGTAAAAACTTTTGTCAGAGAATATGACGAAGCGACTATTCGTGAAGCATTGTTACGAGAAATATTAAGAGGCGGCCAAGTCTACTTCTTACATAACAGCGTTGAAAGCATTGAAAAACGAGCCGATGAGATCCGTGACTTGTTGCCTGAAGCACGCGTTGTGACCGCACACGGTCAAATGCGCGAGCGTGAGCTAGAAAAGGTGATGTCTGATTTTTATCATCAGCGCTTTAACGTGCTTGTTTGTACCACTATCATTGAAACCGGTATCGATGTGCCTTCAGCCAACACCATTGTTATCGAGCGAGCTGATAACTTTGGTTTAGCCCAATTACATCAACTGCGTGGTCGTGTTGGTCGTTCACACCATCAAGCATACGCTTATTTAATGACGCCGCATCCTAAACGTATGACCAAAGACGCTCGTAAACGACTCGAAGCGATTGGTGCATTAGAAGATCTAGGTGCAGGCTTTATGCTAGCGACTCAAGATCTAGAAATTCGCGGCGCAGGTGAACTGCTAGGTGATGAACAAAGCGGTCACATTTCCAAAATTGGTTTTACCCTATATATGGAAATGCTTGAAGATGCGGTTAAATCACTCAAGCAAGGTAAAGAGCCATCGCTAAATCAGATGCTGCGCCATCAATGTGAAATTGAGCTTAGGATCCCAGCGTTATTACCTGAAGATTATGTTGCTGATGTCAATATGCGTTTGTCGCTTTATAAACGTATCGCGAATTGTGAAACAGCCAAAGCAATTGATGAACTCAAAGTCGAGTTAATTGACCGTTTTGGTATGTTACCTGACGCCACCAAAAACTTGATGGAAATGACGCTTTATAAGCATTTAGCCACACAGTTAGGCTTAAGAAAAATCGAAATGCACGCTAAAGGTGGTAGTATAGAGTTTGGTGAAAACAATAAGGTTGATCCAACCTTTATTATCGGCTTACTGCAAACTCAGCCCCAAGTTTATCGAATGGATGGGCCAAATAAGCTAAAATTTACTATGCCTTCTGAAACAGCAAAAGACAGACTCGCATTACTTAAGCTGTTAATCGAGCAGTTGTTTCAACATCGTCTTGGAGAATAACCGTGTTAAGACTATCTAAAAACAGACTAAGCGCAGCTTTAGCTGTTAGCCTTTTATCTGGCTTTGCAGCGAATACATTTGCGGCTGAAGAGCGCTGGTTTGAGGTCGAAGTCTATATCTTCGAGCGCGATGTTCCTACAACCGAGCAATGGCCGACTGAAACCGCGACCAAATCAAACCGTAAGACTGTGGATTTTATTACCCCGTTAATTAGTACCGACCTCACAGCAGTGAGCATGGGCCTAAACGGTTGTACTTCTACAGATTGGGCAACTGATAGCGTAAATTGCAACGAACAAATGAGTAGTGCCAAACATAAAGCAATGGCAGATGTACCGATGCAAATTTCGGCGCCAAGTCCAGCTGTGGCACATTTAGGTGATGGTGCTGTACTATTAGCTCAAAGCCAAAGTCAGTTTAAAGATATTATGGCCACCATTTCTCGCGAAAAAGGCACCAGTAGCTTGCTGCATATGACTTGGCAGCAATCTATGCTTCCTCGTAATCGCGCTGTTCCGGTTAAGCTTTTTTCCGGCCATGATTATTCAGAAGAGTATGAGTTTAACGGTCAGCCTATAGAGGCGAACAACAATAGCTCAGAGTTTGGTAACTTTGAATTTTTCAGCTCTCAACTTTCTAATAACAGCCAAAAGCCTGTTTGGAAGTTTGACGGCACGATAAATATCTATTTACAACACTACCTGTTTATTGAAACCGACTTTAGGTTACGCGAAGCGGGCAGTAAAACCGTTACACTGGCGAGCAGTGAACTGCGCGCAGATTCGAATACAGTGGAAACAGCTTCACAAGAAGTGACCACTCCGTTCCTATACTCTATTCCAATGACCCAAAACCGACGCGTTCGCAGTGATGAAGTGCATTACTTTGACCACCCGAAAATGGGTATGATTATTCAAATTCGTAAAATGGAGCATCCAACTGCACGAGTTGCAGAGCCAGTGCCTCAAGCAGATACCGCAGCTCTGCCAGACGCAAGCTTTTAAAGTTGGATAATTGAAAAGTCGAGGTAGATCTCATCTGCCTCATCTTCCTCTACAAACACATCTTCAACAAGTGAAGATGGCGAACCGACGTAGCACCAACTAATCAGTTTATCCACCGCGGGTTCCCCGCCTTGCGCTAAAACCTGTACCGAGCCATCGCTTAAATTACTCACGTAACCTGTCACGCCAAGAGCTGTTGCTTGCTTTAGAGTATGCTGGCGATACGAAACACCTTGTACCTTACCTTTCACTTTTATCACAACACGTTTCATCAGGTATTCCTTGCAGTTCAACGGCACTTAACTATATGTGATCAGTATAATACCAATCTTACCATTCGCTTAAATTAGCACTCTTTGAACAGAAAGGTTCAATAGACATAAAAAGCCACCAACAGCTAACGCAATTGGTGGCTTTATATAATGATTTAAAATTATGCAGCTACAAATTGCAGCTTTTAAGATGAGTCACGGTTTAGCCGGCTTTAAATGTCTTAATAAGCTGTAAATGAGCCGCTAAAGACGCAAACTTATGTTGTTGCTCATCATCCCACTCTATTGGGTAAAAGTCTTTAAGCAACGCTTCTGTAGCCAGATTATCAGTCACCTTGTCATTACGGGCTAGAATGCACAGAGCCTTCGCGTTATTCTTGTCGCGAAAACCTTTAACACATTTATTGGCAATATCAGCGTATTCTTCCGGTCGATCAATTTTTCCAACCATATTATCTTGTGGTGCTAAGTTAGGGTTAACTAGTACCGACTTTATGCCATTTAAAAAACCAATTCGCTCAGCCCAATAACCGCCAAGACCCACACCTATAATCAAAGGTGCAGGATCGCCTGATGATGCAATTTGCTTATTCACTTCGTTCAATAGATATTGCATGTCATTTTTTGGATGCAACGTGCTGTAACTCACAAGGCGCACATCATCATCGATAAACTGCAACTGACGCATTTTGTCGTGATTGCCAGGGCTTGTTGCATCAAACCCATGAAGGTAAAGGATCATATTGCCCCCAAATACCAAATTCTTAAATTAATATAAGCCAACCTAGCAAGCTCAGCTTAAAACCATATTGCGCTAAATCAAACTTTTAGCAATTGCCTTAGCATGTTCCCAACGCGCATTATCTTGTAGCGCTAATGCTACCTTTTTATGATCCGGCTTAAGTAAATTGGCGCTTAACCCTTTATCGTCTGTTGGCCAATTTACGCCAGCTAGCACTTCTGTTGCGCCGGCGCTTTCATTGCATACCAAAATCATATTACAGCCTGCATCTAATGCAGCCTGCGCCCTTGCAGTATAACCACCAGCAACAGCAGCCCCTTTCATACCAAGATCATCAGAAAAAATAACGCCATTAAATGATAATTGCTGGCGCAGCACCTCTTGTAGCCAAAATGATGAAAAACCTGCAGGCTGGCTATCAACTTTAGGGTAAATAACATGTGCAGGCATAATACCCTGCAATCTATTTTTAGCGATTAAATTTGAAAATGGCTGCATATCGTCTGCAAAAATTTCATCTTTAGTACGCTCATCAACAGGTTTAGCAATATGAGAATCTGCTGCAACACTGCCATGCCCTGGAAAATGCTTACCAACAGCGCACATACCCGCTTGTTCCATACCATCAATAAACGCACTCGCAAGTTCAATCACTTCGCCTTTTTCAGGGCTAAAGCTACGAGTGCCAATCACTTGGCTAATACCATTTAAATCTAGTACTGGTGCGAAACTTAAATCAATATCGACAGCTAATAATTCAATCGCCATTAGATATCCAAGCTCGGTAGCCCAAGCTTTAGCCTGAACCATGTCGCCTTTTGCAGCGGGTAAGATATCGCCCATAGCTGGTAATACCGTAAAGCCATCACGAAAACGCTGCACACGGCCGCCTTCATGATCCACTGCGATTAGAATATCAGGGCGAATAGCGCGGATTGATTTGACCAGCGTTATGAGCTGCTCGCGATCAACATAATTGCGGCTAAATAGAATAAGGCCGCCGACCATAGGGTGAGTTAACTGCGCTGATTCTCTTTGATCTAACGTTGTGGACTCGATATCTAACATCAAATAACTCATATAACCCTCAAATTTTTTATCGAGATAAAATCTAGCCTAACTAATACAGAATAAAACAACAGCAGGGATTAAGCTAAAAATAGTTAATAACCTTATGTTAATCCTAAACTAATACAAGATTAAGCTGGAGCAAACACAATATAGCGACAACTAAAAAACAATTAGTTTATCTAATACTCTAAAATTGCATACAAAAAAACTAATGCTAAAGATGACTTCAAAGTATGGGATACTTTTTTTACACCAATAATTCAAGCGACTAAGATTAACCACAAGCATTGTTTTTTACTTACTGGATAGCTGAAATATACCAAGAATAGCGTCATTCCTCCATCCAGTAGTGTCTTAGTGAAGTTGGTTATAATTATAACGACTAGAGCGATAAAGGTTTAACATGATTAGTGTATTCGACATGTTCAAGATCGGCATAGGGCCGTCAAGTTCTCACACCGTTGGCCCAATGAAAGCCGGCAATGTTTTTATCAACCAGTTACAAGCACTTGGTCATCTAGATGAGATAGATGAATTGCGCTCGGAATTGTTTGGCTCTTTAGGCCAAACAGGTAAAGGCCACGGTACAGGTAAAGCGGTGATTTTAGGCCTAATGGGCGAAGCGCCAGATACTGTTGACACCGACAATATTGATGCAATTTTACAACAAGTTAGCGATGATGAGAGTCTACTACTTGCCAGCGGTCGTGCAGTGCGTTTTACCCGTGCAAACGGTATCACCTATCACAGACGCAAAAGTTTACCTGCACACGCCAACGCCATGACGTTATACGCCTATAAAGCGGGCGAGTGTATTTATGAACGCACCTATTACTCTGTTGGTGGTGGATTTATTCTCGATGAAGATGAAATTCAAGCTCAAGACGCCTCACCTGCAACACCAATTAAAGCCGCACCCTATGACTTTAACTCAGCACAACAACTATTAGAGCTTTGTACCGAAAACGGTTTTAGTATTTCATCGCTAATGATGGCTAACGAACTAAGCATTGCCGATAGTGACGAAATTGAAGAGCAGCTTTGGCATATTTGGCAAACGATGAAAAACTGCGTTGAACGTGGCTATTTAAAAGAGGGCATGTTGCCTGGCGGATTAAAATTAAGACGCCGTGCACCATCGCTGTATCGTCGCCTTAAAGCTGAAGGTAAAAACTGTGTTGATCCGTTAACCGCTATGGATTGGGTTGACCTATTCGCGCTTTCAGTTAATGAGCAAAATGCTGCAGGCGATCGTGTTGTTACCGCTCCTACTAATGGCGCTGCAGGCATTATTCCAGCCGTTTTATGCTATTACGATATGTTCGTGCAAGAAGTAGATAAAGACATCTGTTGTCGCTATTTACTCACTGCAGCGGCTATCGGTATTCTTTATAAAAAGAATGCTTCAATTTCAGGTGCCGAGGTCGGATGCCAAGGTGAAGTGGGCGTGGCCTGCTCTATGGCAGCAGCAGCGTTAACTGAAATCATGGGCGGCACGGTTGAGCATGTAGAGAACGCTGCTGAAATTGGCATGGAACATAACTTAGGCCTAACCTGTGACCCCGTAGGCGGCCTAGTGCAAGTTCCTTGTATCGAGCGTAATGCTATGGGTGCAGTAAAAGCAATTAATGCTTCTCGTATGGCAATGCGTGGCGACGGTAACCATAAGGTATCACTGGATAAAGTGATCAAGACTATGATGGATACCGGCAAAGATATGCGCAGTAAATACAAAGAAACAGCCAAGGGTGGCCTAGCGGTAAACATTGTAGAGTGTTAACTACCATAGGTTAACTTTGCATGACGCCATAAAAACAAAAACCTCGCATTGCGAGGTTTTTTATTCAGTTAGTCAAGACAAACGGTTGTTAACGAACCGGCAGCTCAATATCTTTAAACATGGCTTCAATCTGCTGTGCATCGCGAAGTGCTACCGCTTGCTCTACCACTGGGCGAGTTAAGTGCGGTGCAAAGTGCTCGATAAAATCATACATATAAGTTCGTAAGAAATTACCCTTTCTAAAGCCAATTTTAGTGGTGCTATGGCCAAATAAATGGCTAGCATCAATTGCCACCAAATCTTTATCCATATGTTCATCAATCGCCATTGATGCAATCACCCCCACGCCTAAACCAAGTCTTACATAGGTTTTAAGTACATCTGCACTGGTAGCACTAAATACGACTCGTGGCTCTAGCCCTGCGCGATTAAATGATTTTTCGATTTCTGATGCGCGGTCAAAACCAAACACATAAGTCACTAATGGAAAACGTGCTAAGTCTTCAATGCTAATGTTACTTCTTGCGGCTAATGGGTGATCACGAGTCACCACAATAGAGCGATTCCAGTGATAGCACGGCAACATAATCAAGTCGCTATATAAGTGCATCGCCTCAGTCGCAATAGCAAAGTCTGCATCACCTCGAGCTGCTAATTCACTAATTTGTGACGGCGTGCCTTGGTGCATATGCAGGTTAACTTTAGGATAACGGTCGATGAAGCCTTGAATAATGTGAGGCAAAGCATAGCGAGCTTGAGTATCTGTAGTGGCAATATTCAGCTCACCTTGATCTGGTTTAGTATACTCTTCTGCAACTTTCTTAATGCTTTCTACTTTGCCAAGAATGTCGTTGGCGATGCTGATTACTTGTTGGCCTGCAGGAGTAACGTGAGTAAGATGCTTACCACTTCGTCCGAAAATTTGAATGCCAAGTTCATCTTCAAGCATACGTACTTGTTTACTTATACCAGGCTGAGATGTATACAAATTCTCCGCAGTCGCGGAAACATTGAGATTGTGGTTCACCACCTCTGCTATGTATCTAAGTTGCTGCAACTTCATCTTTTATCCTTCCTTGTAGCAGGTTTATGACCTGTCTAATAAATAAGTAATGACGCATTTAAGTATAATTATTTGTTATAGTATAGCTCGATAATTATATCAAATGGAATATAGCACATTAGTCAAACGCTAAGAAACACTTATCTAGAAACCTTGATGAAGATTACTACCCTATAATGTTGATTTATAGTAGCATTGACCGAATTGTAAATTTATTGGTCCTGTTATGATATTGATTTCAGTCTTGGTTCTGATCGGTGTATTGCTATTACTAGTAATAGGGATCAGCATCATCCAACAACAAAAAGCGCGCGTTGAAGCTGAAAGGCGGACTGAACTTGCACGCCACAGAGCAATCATTGATGAAACCGAAGAAGTTTTATCAAATACAGGCCTTATCCCCTGCTCTTCGAGTATCATTTTAGTTCTTTATAAGCGCGTGGAGGAGGCGTTAAATGGTGCTCTGCCACTTGCCGCTACTCAAAGCAATGATTACCAACGCCGATTGATCGATCTTCAGGCTCAAATTCAGAGCTTACAATCAAGTCCTAAAACAGCGCCGCCTGTTGAGCAATTTCGCTTACCTGATAACGACCGCCAAGTACTCACTTTGGTGCAAACCTTAAAGAAGATGAAGGCAATACTGCGCGCAGAGCATAATAAAGGCAAGGTTGAGCCCAGTATTTTCAGTGAAGAAGAGTTGCGTATTGACAGTTTACAGCTACGTATTAACGTTGACTCCATGCTAGCCCGCGGACGTGCTGCTTGCTTTATGAAGCAATACGGTTCGGCAAAACAAATGGTGACAAAGGCCTTAGGCACATTACACACAATCAAGTCTCAAACGCCCAATGACCCTTTTATTGCTCGTAAAGTTGAAGAAGCAAAAGCTATGTTAGAAGAGGTAACAGGGGCACAAAGAAACGCCCAGCCGACTATCGTTAAAAGCAAAAGTGATGACGATGATATTGATGTGTTATTCCAGCCTAAAAGGAAATGGTGATTTAAGCTTCTCATACAGCGGATACGATTAGCATTACAAACAGCACCTCCAATTACCCAAAAGCAAGCTCTCTCCGCCTTCATCAGAAGGTGGACTTAGCCCTCAGACACAAAGCCTCCTAAGCTATCTCTATCTCTTTCATTTGCGGCCTTTCAAGTACAGCCTATTAGTATTCAAGTATTAAAAGCCTAGGTGTATAAACACATCTCAAGGCGAAGCTATGAATTAAAAAGCGCCAACAAAAAAGCCCCGAGTATTCGGGGCTTTTTAAAGCGAATAACTTACAAATGCTTACTCGGCTTTTTTAGCTTTTGGTTTTGCTTTCGCCTTAGGCTTGGCTTTTGCTTTAGGTTTTGCTTTAGCTTTCGCCTCTGTAACCCACTTACCATCAACAAACTTTGATGACCAGCCGGTAGCTTTACCGTCTACGTCAGTTGCTACGTACTGCTCTTTTGTCTTACGACTAAAGCGCACAGAAGCTAAGTTACCCTCATCATCAGCAACAGGAGCATCTGCTAGGTACTGATACTTAGGCCATAGTAGTTCGCGGTACTTAATCAACTCTTCCACTAATGGACCACGTGTTTCACGTGACTTAGGGAACGTGCTTGCAGCAAGGAAAATACCTGCCGCACCATCACGCAGTACAAAGTATGCGTCAGACTTAGTACACTTAAGCTCAGGGAGATGAATTGGGTCTTCTTTTGGCGGCGCTGCTTCACCACTCTTTAGCAACTTACGAGTGTTCTTACACTCAGAGTTGGTACAACCAAAGTATTTACCAAAACGGCCGTTCTTAAGCTCCATATCGTTACCACAACGATCGCACTCAATAATCGGACCTTCATAGCCTTTGATCTTGAACTGACCCGCTTCAACTTCATAGCCATTACAGGTTGGGTTATTACCACAAACATGTAGCTTACGAGTTTCATCGATTAAGTAGCTATCCATTGCAGTGCCACAAATGCCACAACGATGTTTGGCGCGTAATGCTTCTGTTTCAGCATCTTCACCACTGCTAACCGCTTCTTCACCAGGTGTTAAGTTTAACGTGGTTTTACAACGCTCTTTTGGCGGCAATGCGTAACCAGAACAACCTAAGAACACCCCAGTAGTACCAGTACGAATACCCATTGGGCGACCACAAGTTGGACACTTAATGTCATCAGTGATCACCATTTCGTTAGGACGCATACCGCCTTCTTCTGGTGGCAACTCGGCAACTTCTAGCTGCTTGGTGAAATCTTTATAGAATCCATCGAGTACTTTTTTCCAGTCAAGCTTACCGTGAGCAACATCATCTAATGTTTGCTCCATACTTGCGGTAAAGTCATAACTCATTAGATCTTCAAAGCTACCAACTAAACTATCACTAACAATCTCACCCATTTTTTCAGCAAAGAAACGGCGGTTATCAACTTTAACGTAACCACGATCTTGAATGGTAGAAATAATCGTTGCATAAGTAGATGGACGGCCAATACCACGCTTTTCAAGTTCTTTAACTAATGAAGCTTCGCTGTATCGAGCTGGCGGTTTAGTAAAGTGCTGCTTAGGTTGCAACTCTTTAAGGGTTACCGCATCACCTTCAGCCACATAAGGTAAGGTGTTATCTTCTTCATTTTTCTTCTTGATTGCAGTTTGAACGCGAGTCCAACCGTCAAAACGTAACGTACGACCTGTCGCTTTTAACTCATACTCGCCAGCTTTTACCGTTAGGCGAGTCGCATCATATTTAGCTGGAGTCATCTGACATGACACAAACTGACGCCAAATCAGCTCATATAAGCGCTGTGCGTCGCGCTCCATGTCTGAAAGAGAAGCTGCGCTAACTTTTACGTTAGAAGGACGAATCGCTTCGTGAGCCTCTTGAGCGCCCTCTTTGCTACCGTAGCGAATTGGCGACTCCGGGAGATACTTATCGCCATACTCATTGCCAATCATTTCACGCACGCTATCAAGTGCTTCTTGGCTTAAGTTGGTCGAGTCAGTACGCATATAAGTAATATGACCCGCTTCATATAAGCGCTGTGCCATCATCATGGTCTTTTTCACACCAAAACCTAAACGGGTACTTGCCGCTTGTTGTAAGGTTGAAGTGATATAAGGCGCCGATGGCTTACTTGATGTTGCTCTATCTTCGCGAGCTGCAACCACAAAGCTTGATTGCGATAGCTGAGTAACCGCTGTTTGTGCTTCAGTTTCATTTACAGGGTTAAACGCTTTGCCTTGATGCTTAACAACTTGCATTTTGAGCAAATCATCAGTCAGGGTATTTAGCTCTGCATGTACATCCCAAAACTCTTCTGGCACAAACGCTTTAATTTCGCTTTCACGCTCAACCACTAATCGTACAGCTACTGATTGCACGCGACCGGCAGATAAACCACGAGCAACTTTTTTCCATAATAGTGGCGATGCCATAAAGCCAACAACACGGTCTAAGAATCGACGTGCTTGTTGAGCATTGACCATATTAGTGTCAAGCACTGATGGCTGGCTAAATGCATCTTGAATCGCTGATTTCGTGATCTCGTTAAATACAACACGCTGATAGCGGGACTCGTCACCACCAATAACTTGTTGTAAATGCCAAGCAATCGCCTCTCCCTCTCTATCCAAATCGGTTGCGAGATAGATATGGTCAGCATTTGCTGCCAGAGTTTGAAGTTCTTTAACCACCTTTTCTTTGCCAGGTAAGGTTTGATATTTAGCTTTCCAGCCTTTTTCTGGGTCTACTCCCATGCGCGCGACCAGCGCCTGCTTTGCTTTTAAGCTCTTATATTCAGCCTTCTCCTCTGGAGACATCTTCTTCACTTCAGCCGCCGTTTTACTAACAACTTTAGCTTCGGTACTCGAAGATGTAGGCAAGTCACGGATGTGACCTACACTCGACTTAACGATGAAATCTTTGCCTAGATATTTATTAATAGTCTTGGCTTTGGCCGGTGATTCGACGATTACTAGCGATTTACCCATAGATTAATTTGCGCCAACGAGTCTCAAAAATCGGAAAATTGGCTCCATATATAGAGGGTTGTGTACAGAGTTTCAAGCTAATCCCTCTTTTATTTGTACTGGAGTACCAATTTTTAACCATTTTTGAAATAAATGTGAAAAAAAATAGTGCTTATTTAAAAACTAATATTTCATTATTAGTCATCAAGCAAGTATTAGTTGTGCATTTCGATGCAAATACTGTGTTTTTATTAAATAAGGCTCGCTTGTGTGGTGCCCCCGCTTAAGTATACTGACCACAATAATTACAACTCAGAAAAGATATAACAACCTGAGATACCCTTAAGGAAAACAAGAATGAAGCATTTTGAAGCTAATTTCGACGGACTCGTTGGGCCAACCCACAATTACGCCGGTTTATCATTTGGCAACGTCGCCTCATTAAATAACGCTGCAGCAACATCAAGCCCAAAAGATGCAGCCAAACAAGGATTGAAAAAAGCCAAAGCACTTGCAGACCTTGGATTAGTGCAAGGTATGCTGGCACCACAAGAACGCCCAGACCTACATTCGCTACGCCGCATGGGCTTTTCGGGCACTGATAGCGATATTCTTAATAAAGCCGCCAAAGAGGCTCCAGCTTTACTACGTGCTTGCTGTAGTGCATCAAGCATGTGGACAGCAAATGCTGCAACCGTATCACCGAGTGCGGATACCCGTGACGGTAAACTACATTTTACTCCGGCAAATCTAGTCGACAAGCTACACCGCAGCATAGAACCAACTACTACAGGTAATATTCTGCAGGCTACGTTTAACGATAGCCGCTTTTTCAAACATCACCAACATTTGCCTGAGCATGCAAGCTTTGGTGATGAAGGTGCAGCTAACCACACCCGCCTTTGTAGTGAGTATGGTCATGCTGGTGTTGAATTATTTGTATTCGGTCAAGAAGCCACAAACCCTACAGCACCTAAACCGCAAAAATTCCCAGCAAGACAAACACTGGAAGCATCACAAGCAGTTGCTCGTTTACATCAACTAGACGACGATGGCACTGTTTATATTCAGCAAAACCCTGATGTAATTGATCAAGGTGTATTCCATAATGACGTTATTGCAGTCGGCAACCAAAACGTCTTGTTCTATCACGAGCAAGCTTTTTTAAATACCCAAGCCAAGCTAAACGAAATAAAGCGTAAATTTGGTGAGTCTGCATTGCATTTTATTGAAGTGCCAACCACTAAAGTCGCTATTCAAGATGCGGTTAAAAGTTACCTTTTTAATACACAGGTAGTCACGCTTCCATCGGGGGAGATGGCGATTATTGCGCCGACAAACTGTCAAGAAAATCCGGCAGTTTTTGCCTACCTTAACGAGCTGGTCACTCTTGATACACCAATTAAGCAAGTGCTTTACTTTGACGTAAAGCAAAGCATGCAAAATGGTGGTGGACCCGCCTGTTTACGTTTACGTGTTGCCATGAACCAAGATGAAGTGGCAGCAGTGAATCAACACACGTTAATGAATGATGGTTTATTTACTCGATTAAACCAGTGGGTTGATAAACATTACCGCGACCGTTTACATGTAGAGGATTTAGCAGATCCACAGTTATTAATTGAATCGCGCACAGCATTAGATGAACTCACCCAAATAATGCAGTTAGGCAGTGTTTATCAGTTCCAAAAGTAATGGTTAGAATAGAAAAATAGAATGAGCCATTGTGTAATATAAAAAGCCCCGCGATTGCGGGGCTTTTGCTTTTCATTAATTAATAGATATAGGAAGAGAAAGCACTTGAGTTTTTACACCACCAGGTGTTTCGACAGTAACAAGGAATGTACCTGAGTTTGGTTCATCTTCACCTTTAAGCGTTACGCTAAACTCGCGACCACCGTTGTAGTTAGTACTAGGCCACACATACTCAGATCCACTTACTACAGAACCTGCACTTGCAGTAAAGCTGACTTTTGAACCTGCAGGCATTTGCTGATTATGAAGATCTGAAATAGTAAAATAAACGGTTCCTGTAGCCTTACCGATAATATCAATACTTTGGTCATAAGAACCACCTGACCCACTATAACTATCGACAATCAACACACGAGAACGATCAGTTGCTAACGCTGTACTTCCAGACATAACAATGACTAAGCTACCTCGAACATATAACGATTTAGAATCTGTGACACCATCAGCACATGCATCATGAACAGGATCTGCGCATAGAACACCATTATATTTACCGTCTTTAAGATCAAAAACACCGTTAGAATTAAAATCAACTAATTCTTCTAGCTCACCACCTAACTGCCCATTTGCCTGTTGTGGATTAAAACGGCCATCTTCATTGTAATCATTAAACACATCATCTAAATCAAATGGCATACCACTTACATCAGTTTGAGTGTTAAATGCTGTCACTTCGTTCGCATCAAATCGACCATTACCGTTTAAATCAGGAAAAGACTCTTCACCGATAGCAGTTGCTGTAATCGTTGCTCGTCCACCATACTTTTGACCGTAATGGTTACCATAAATACCCAATGCAGAGTCAAAAGATAACTCAGCACTAGGATCGTCAACCATTAAACCTGCACCATTGATTAATTGGTAGCCCTCAGGTCTCGCTTGCTGACTTGTCCAAACAACACTACACGCACCTTTATTTGTTTGACACGCGTCTTCAATTGCACCACCTTCGGTTGTAAATGATATCGTTGTACCGTCTGGAACAGGGTTGTTAAATGCATCGGCTAAACGCGCAGTAACTGTAACTTCAGTGCCATCAACATCCCAGCCTTCAGCATTTAAAACTGTAGCTGACAATGAGAAGCTGTCTTGATCAGGAATACCTGTTGAAATAACTAACTCACTAGACTGACTTGAAATTACAGGGCTAGAGCCATCAACAGTCGCGGTTACACGCACAGATGTAGCCACCGTACCCGTTCTAACTACTGTTTGAGCAACACCTTGATTATTTGTTGTTGCGGTAGCTGGATCCAAACTAATTCCACCGACTTCTGTATTTAAAGCAAAAGATACCGACTGATTGCTTACAGGATTACTATTTGTGTCTAGAACTTTAAACTGAACCACTGAAGACTCAACCCCACCAGTGCCAAGAATACTGATATTTTGAGGTGTTGCAGACAAAAATACGATACTACCAACATCTGCTGGCAATACATTAATTGTTGCAGTTGCAGCTAAGTTCAAACCACCAGCATTAGCCGTAACATTAATGGCGTCATCCCCTTTACAACCTTTAGCTAAATAGGTTGTTGTCGCAACGCCATTAACCGATGGCACCGGAGAACTAATCTCAGCTTCTGGAATTTCCTTGGTCGAGCAAGTTGAAGAAAAGTTGACATCTACGGGCTGAGTAAAAGGATTGCCACTATCATCTTGAATTGCAACCGAGATAGTTGCAGTTCCTCCTGCAGTTAACTCATCTACACTTACGCTAGCAACCCCCTCATTGAATGGCGTGCCACTTCCCATTAGAACGTTTGTAGCACCTATAACTACAACAACTTTTCCCTCTTCACCACTTGATAAAGACGCAGTAACCTCTCCAGCTCCTAAAGAACTACCCGCATATATATCAACCGTTGCCTTACCATTGGCATCAGTCACTGCTGATTTAATAGGAAGATCTCCGATCGTTGTATCGAATGTTACAATCGAAGGCTTATTGATACCGCTAACAGTTGCAGTGATCTTACCTGGAATAGTCGTTGTGATTGCATCAATAGGCTCACCATCCGTATCTGTTAATACAACTACAATAGACGCGCCATCATTGACTTCACCACCATCTCCTTCCATTACAAACACTAGCGGCTCTACCGTAATATCACTGTATCCAGCAACTTCTACAGTTAATGAGCCTGCTCCGGGAATATTTGAAGTCGCCAGCAAAACCTTAGCCGTACCATTGCCGTCAGTCTTATCAGTGCCTATTCCCGGGATAAAAGTACCTATGGCACTATTATCAAGCTTGAAAGTCACCAGCTTTCCAGCTAAAGCACCGTGAAGTGAGCTTGTTACCACTGCAGTAACTTCTGCTGGTGCTTCGGCTTTAATTGACTCAGTATTAGAAATAGAAAGAACGACACTAATGATTTCTGTCGGTTCTGGCGTCCCGCCATCATCTGGATCGTTAGAGATACTTCCTCCGCCGCCACAACCAACGAGTAAAAATGACCAAATAAAAGCAATAAAAATGCTATATGCTGACTTCATTGTCAGGCTCCCTGTTACTCAAGAACTAATCCGTGGCAACTATCAAGCTACCTTTTAGGTAACACTATACAATCTCCAAATCACTTTTCCACAACAAATCACTTTTATTTTCAACAATTACCTATAACTTTAACCTCACGGGCATTTCCTATGAGGCACTTTCTTGCTAGGCTTTAATGCGCAAATTGAAAAGCATAAAAATTAAACAGGAAGCACTATGTCTGCTACGAAAACAAAAAAACTCGGCCTCACGAGTAAGATTATTATCGGCATGCTTGCCGGTATTATCCTTGGACTGCTGTTACGCAATCTGTTTCCCGAAAGTGATTTTATAAAAGAGTACATAACCGAAGGTGTGCTCAACGTTATTGGTACCATCTTTATCTCAAGCTTAAAAATGCTCGTTGTTCCACTTGTGTTTGTTTCATTAGTCTGTGGAACATGCTCCTTAAGTGAGCCATCAAAGGTTGGTCGTTTAGGTGGTAAAACCATTGCGTTTTATCTATTCACTACCGCTATTGCACTTTCAATGGCGATTCTTATCGCGATTGCAGTTCACCCTGGAAATGCCAGCTTAGTGACTGAGGGGATGCACTTTGACGCCAAGCAAGCACCTAGCCTTTCAGACGTATTAATCAATTTAGTACCAACTAACCCGCTACATGCAATGAGCGAAGGTAATATGCTGCAAATCATCATTTTCGCGGTGATTTTTGGTTTTGCTATTTCTCATATTGGCGAGCGTGGTGCACGTGTTGCAGCGCTGTTTAACGACCTAAACGAAGTGATTATGCGTGTTGTAACGTTAATCATGCAGCTTGCGCCTTACGGTGTCTTTGCTTTGATGGCGAAACTTGCGCTAACTCTGGGCATGGAAACCTTTGGCAGCGTAGTAAAATACTTCTTCGTCGTGCTAGGCGTATTGCTTATTCATGCCTTTGTGGTTTACCCAACCTTACTTAAGCTGTTCTCGGGACTTAACCCATTCACCTTTATCCGTAAGATCCGCGATGTTCAATTGTTTGCTTTTAGCACCGCGAGCTCGAATGCAACGCTACCAGTAACCATTGAGACTGCTGAACACCGCATGGGCGTAGATAATAAAATTGCATCATTCACCCTACCGCTTGGCGCCACTATTAACATGGACGGCACCGCAATTATGCAAGGTGTTGCAACGGTATTTATTGCGCAAGTATTTGGTATTGAGCTAACAATTACTGATTATGCGATGGTGGTAATAACCGCTACGCTAGCATCGATTGGTACAGCAGGTGTTCCTGGTGTTGGTCTTATCATGCTTGCAATGGTGCTTAATCAGGTCGGTCTGCCAGTTGAAGGTATCGCGCTAATTATCGGTGTTGATAGATTACTAGATATGGTGCGTACTGCTGTTAACGTAACCGGTGATACTGTCGCTACTGTTGTTATTGCTAAATCTGAAGGTGAGTTTGATGAAGCATTATTTAACGACACCCAAGCGGGTAAAGTTGCCCCAGGATTCAATGCTCAGGTTCACGCTGAAGAAACTAAGGTAAATCGCTAATATCTGTTGAAGCGATTAACTAGAAAGGGCGCTATAAGCGCCCTTTTAATTTTACTGGCCCATCCAAAATCAAATTGCGACATTGAAAACGACACATTGCAGCTAAGTGTAAAATGTTAGCCATCAAGATTAATTTTAAAGCGGCTATCAAGCTTCTGAAAACTACTTTAGCGTCTTAATCACTTTAGCTGGCACACCGCCAACCATAGTATCTGCTGCAACATCTTTATTGACTACCGCACCTGCGGCAATCACTGAGCGAGCACCAATAGTCACACCTTGATTAATCACCACGTTGCCACCAATCCACACATCATCTTCAATAGTGATCGGCAAGCAATAGGTTTCCCAGCGACGTCGGCTCATATAGTCAACCTCATGTGATGCGGTATAAAATTGGCAGTTAGGGCCAATCATCACGTGATCACCAATGGTAATTGCTGCGCCGTCAAGCATCACTGCGCCCATATTGATAAAACTACCATTGCCTATGGTTATTTGTTTACCAAACTCGCAATTAAATGGCTCACGCACAATCGAACCTTCACCGATATTAAGTAACTGCTTCATCAAGCACTGAGTTTCGCTAAAGCCTAAGCTATTATTAATTTGCTTTTGTAATAAATAGGCGTTGTCTCGTACTGCTGAAATCTCAGGATCTGCACCAGCAAACACTTCACCATTGAGCATTTTTTCGTATTCGGTCATAGCATCATTTTTCTTATGGTATTTAGGGTCGATCTAAAAAAGGCATAACCTGCTCTCCAAGTTATGCCTTTATGTTGTTTATAGCGCCTATAGCCGCGATTAGCGTTATCTTTCCCAGTATGACTCTTCTAAGCTATCTTCACGCTCAGGTAAGCCACGAGACAGTCTTGGGCTGTGCTGCGCAAGTACTTCATAAGCGACGCGGTTAGCATACTTACAAATTTGCGAGAATGATGAGTAACACAAACCATCACGCTTATGTTTGCTAGAGCCCGGCACATTAGTTTTATGGAAAGTGTTCGAAGCCAAGTCATGCAATAGTGCCGCTAACGCACCATCGCCTGCTCCGTTGGTATTACGGATAATTTCAGGACCGCCCATATAAGGAGAAATATGCGCATAAACTTTAAGTGGCGACTCGCAGTCTGCTTTTAGTTTAGGACGCGAGAACTCATAGCGGTTAAATTCCGGAATAGAGCCTGGTAATAACGTATGGCTAGTCTCACGCTTTTCTGAATCTTCAGTGTAACCCGCTGTATAAAGCCCTAAAGGACCAGCTGTAGTTAACACCATATCACACCACTCAAGTGCCGCTTCGCTCGCAAGCAATGGGTCGCTAAAGCCAGTGAGAGCTTCACCTTCGTCTTCATTCATTGCAAGAATAGTGACATGCTCTTTAATGAACTCTTGCCACCACTTTGGGTCTTCTTCGATTAAAAAGCGCGTACCTAGGGTTAATACTACCGGCACTTCAGCTTCTTTAGCGTAGTTAATCGCTGTCATTGCCGCGTCAGTGATTTGATCGCCACCGCTAGCACGCATCAAGTAAGCCGTTAAAATCAGAGCTGAACCGCCCTGAACAACTGCTTTATCGATATATGTCGGTGTTAATTGATCCATTGAGCCTTTGCTGATCGCAAACGTACGCTCACCGCACTCAGAAATTAGCGTAAAACAACGACCAATAGGACCCGCTACCGGTTGCAGGTAGTTCAAATCCACTTTAGATGAAGTGTTACATAGGTAACGGTAAGCATAACTGCCCACTTCAATATTTTGACTCATCACGCCAAATAATACTGAGCGGTCATCAGCTAAGATAGAATAATTGTGTACTGTGTTACCAATCGTGCCACCAGCAAATTCATCGCTGATCAGCTCATTAGTTTTTAGCTCAGTATAAAGTGCATGGGCCTTGTCATCGTCAATCAAGGTTGAGTTACCTTTCGGCAGCTCGTATCGAGTCAATAACTCATCTTCCACTTTCGCTTCAATATCCACTAAAGTCTGATCGATACCAGAAATATAAGTAGAAATTGGTAAAGGCTGTTGGATCAACTGCGCTAGCAATGGATCGCGATTTTTAACAGGAAAATAATGTTTAGACTTACGCTGACCTGGAAACTTCATATAGAGCTCTCTTTCATTCGGCATCCATGCAAAATATAAATTAAAACGGGTAAGTTATCTCAACCTGTTTATACAAATTCGCATAAACAAGCACAACACTTTGCAACAGCAGACCATAATAGAAATTCACGCTCCCCGATTTGTTTATCTTTGTCACAAGTTAAACAAAATAGTGAGTTAAATGGTCTAGCTACGCAAAAAGGTGGGGGATTTTACCACACGCCACCTCTTTCGCTAGCTGAAATCACTATAGAAGTCAGAAAAATTAATTCCAGCCTTTTGTTTGCTGCTCAACAATTCTAGCCAATAACTCGATATGGGGCTCAGAATCATTTAAACAGTCAATAAATTCGTACCGTTCCCCACCAGCCGATAAGAAGTCTTCTTTACCTTCTTGCGAGATCTCTTCAAGGGTTTCTAAACAATCACAAGAGAACGCTGGGCACATAATATCAACCGACTTCACACCTTCTTTTGGCAGAGACTCAAGTAGCCCATCTGTTGCAGGACCAATCCACTCTTCTTTACCAAATTGCGACTGGAAACAAATGCGCCATTGCTCCTTAGTTAAACCAAGCTCTTCTGCTAACAACTCGGCTGTTGCTTGGCACTGAGCTTGATAAGGATCGCCCTCAGTAATGTAACGTAGCGGCACACCATGAAACGACATTAATAAAACCTGTGCTTGGCCTTTAGCTTGCCAATGGTTTTTTACCGACTCGGCTAATGCCTTAATATAATCCGCATGGTCGAAGTATTGCTTGTTGAAACGCAGTTCTGGGATGTTGCGCTCTGCCTTTAAAAGCTCAGCTATGGCGTCGTAAACCGGAGCAACTGTAGAGCAAGAATATTGCGCATACAGTGGCAGTACAAAAATCTTTTCAGCGCCTTGCGCCTTTAAGCTATCCAGCCCCGATTGCAAAGACGGGTTGCCATAACTCATACCGAGTTCAACAGGAATGCTTTGCCCTAAGGTTTGCTGTAATTGAACTTTGAGTTTGTCGCGCTGCTTTTGACTAATCACCATCAGCGGTGAACCTTCATCCCACCAAATAGATTGGTACAGCTTGGCCACTTTTGCTGGGCGAGTATTTAGAATGATGCCGTTTAAGATCGGTTTCCAAATCCATGGTGAAAGATCAACAACACGAGGGTCACTTAAAAACTGTTTGAGGAATTTTTTTACATCAGGAGCGGTCGGTGAATCAGGCGTACCTAAGTTAACTAATAACACACCGAATGGAGGGGCTAAGTCACTCACATGAATTCTCTTTTTAGCAAGATATTCAGCTCAGGCTATCACCGCAAAACGCATAAAAAAAGCCCATTTTCATGGGCTTTTTAAAATATGAGAACTAGCTCATAAACACATATTCACTCGAGTATTTTTTATACTCAGAGACTATGGAATTGATGCTAGGTATTAGCCAAGAACAGTCACGATTTCTTCGCTAACTGTTGCAACAGACTTAGTACCGTCAAACTTGTTGTAAGTTACGTCGCCTTTAGCTGCAACTGCGCCGTAGTATTCTACTAGTGGCTTAGTTTGCTCATGGTAAATATCAAGACGCTTACGTACAGTTGTTTCTTCATCATCTGGACGGATAGCTAGGTCTTCACCTGTTACGTCATCTTTACCTTCAACCTTTGGTTGGTTGAATACGATGTGGTAAACACGGCCAGAACCTGGGTGAACACGACGACCGCTCATACGCTTAACGATTTCTTCATCTGGTACGTCGATTTCAATCACGTGATCAAGTGCGATACCACTTGAAGCCATTGCATCAGCTTGTGGAATCGTGCGTGGGAAACCGTCTAATAGGAAACCTTTAGCGCAATCATCTTGAGCAACACGCTCTTTAACTAGACCGATGATTAGCTCATCAGATACCAACTGACCAGCGTCCATCACTTTCTTAGCTTCTAGGCCAAGTGGCGTACCCGCTTTAACGGCTGCACGTAGCATGTCGCCTGTTGAAATTTGAGGAATACCGTACTTTTCCATGATGAATTGGGCTTGAGTACCTTTACCGGCACCTGGGGCACCTAATAGCATAATGCGCATCTGAATCTTCCTCTTAATTTCGCACTGTGATACCCACATCGTCTAGAAGCGAGCAAAAAGCCGCCAGCGTGATGGGTATTATATGTTTAGGGCGGCGATCTTCGCATAAATGGCCGCCATTTTGAAGTCATTTGTCCTTCGACTTTAGCATCACAAGCAACAAATATCTTTGATGCTAATCAGTAAAGTAAGGTGTAGAGCTTACGTCGGTATTGATTAGCTAGTGTGTTGCCTTGGCCGAGCGCCGTTAAGATCTCTAAGAATGACTGCTTCACCTTGCCATCTTGTGCAGAGATATCTTTTTGCAATGGCGCAAAAAGTAACTCAAGCGCTTCATCATTGCGTCCAGCTTGATGCAATGCTTTGGCAAGTTCAATCACTAACTCCAAGTTAGATGGATCGTTTTCAACATCTTGCTGCAGCTTTCTAATTTCCGGCGTGTCAGCAGCATCAAGCGCCAAAGCAAGCTTGGCTTTTAAGCTTTGATAGTAACTATCCTGATCGGCAAGACCAACAGAATCTAATAATGCCTGTGCGTCTTCAAGCACACCTAGCGATAAATACACATCGGCTAAGGCTAAGGCGATTTCAGCAAGCTGTTTTTCGTTATAAGCATCTTTTAACAGTGGCAATGCGGCAATAGCATTGTTTTCAGCTAAAAAGACTCGCGCTTGATTAAGTTTTAATTGCCACTGGGCAGGTAAATGCTTATCCAGCATCTCGGTAATTTGCGCAGCGTCTTGCACGCCCGCAAAACCGTCTACCGGTTTGCCTTCGTGTAAAACCAAGGTTGTCGGTAAACTTTGGATCTGAAAATAATTAGCGATTTCCATTTCCGTTTCACAGTTAACCTTAGCTAATACAAAACGGCCATTTTGTTGCTGGGCGATGCTTTCAAGCGTTTGCATCAGGCTTACACTTTCTGGGCTTTGACTTGCCCAAAACGCCATTACAACCACCTTCTCCATCGAAGCGTCAACCACTTGTTGGATGTTTTCTTTAGTCAGCTCTAGAATCGATTGCATAACTTTTCCTTCGCTATTAGCGAGTGACCATAAAAAAGAGGCAGTATAACTGCCTCTTTAATCATAGCTGTTGATTACTTAACGCTAGCTAATAGCATTTGGTTCATTAGCTTAATAAATGCAGATGGGTCAGCAAGGCTACCTTTTTCAGACAATAGTGCCTGTTGTAGTAATAGCTCTGACCATTGAGCAAATAATTGCTCATCTTGTTCGTCATTCAAACGCGCTACTAACGGATGCTCTGGATTTAGCTCAAATGTCGGCTTAGGCTCAGGTACGTCTTGACCCGCTGCTTGCATAAGCTTGATCATCTGCGTTGACATTTCGCCTTCACCAGCAACCACACATGCAGGCGTATCAGTTAGACGCGTTGTCACCTTAACTTCAGAAACCTTATCACCTAAGCTATCTTTAACACGCTTAACTAGGCCTTCTGATTCAGTTTGTAGCTTCTCTTGCGCTTCTTTTTCGCCAGCATCTTCTAGCTCGCCAAGTTCAAGATCGCCACGGGTCACTGAGTGTAGTTTCTTGCCATCAAATTCTGTTAAATGGTTAATTAACCATTCGTCGATACGCTCAGACATCAATAACACTTCAATGTCTTTTTTACGTAACACTTCAAGATGTGGGCTGTTAGCTGCCGCTTCATGGCTATCGGCAACAATGTAGTAGATCTTAGACTGACCTTCTTTCATGCGCTCAATGTAATCTGCTAGCGATACGTTAGCTTTTGCTTCACCGGTATGAGTCGATGCAAAACGCAGTAGACCAGCTACACGCTCTTTGTTAGCAAAATCTTCTGCAGGGCCTTCTTTTAGCACTTGGCCAAACTCAGTCCAGAAAGATTGGTACTTTTCAGCATCGTTCTTAGCAAGCTTTTCAAGCATGCCTAACACACGCTTAGTCACAGCAGTGCGCAGCGCCGTAGTAACCTTGTTATCTTGCAAAATTTCACGAGATACGTTTAGCGGTAAGTCGTTTGAGTCAATCAAACCTTGCACAAAGCGCAGGTAGCTTGGCATAAACTGCTCAGCGTCATCCATTACGAATACGCGCTGCACAAACAGTTTTAGTCCATGCTTACGGTCACGATTCCACAAATCCCAAGGTGCTTTGGCTGGGATATACAATAAGCTGGTGTACTCTTGCTTACCTTCTACGCGGTTGTGGCTCCACAAAAGTGGGTCTGCGAAGTCATGAGAAATATGCTTGTAAAACTCTTGATACTCTTCATCAGACACTTCACTCTTGTTACGTGTCCAAAGTGCTGTCGCCTTGTTCATTGGCTTCCAGCTACCTTCTGTTGCTGGTACAGCTTCTGAATCTTCAGTTGCTTCAACTGCTGGCGTGCCCGCTTCAAACATCTCTACTGGTACCGAGATATGGTCAGAGTATTTAGTAATGATTGAGCGCAGACGGTAGTCATCAGCAAACTCTTTTTCATCATCACGTAAGTGCAGAGTAATTTCAGTACCACGAGTTTGCTTAGAGATAGTTTCAACGGTGAAGTCACCTTCACCAGCTGATTCCCACAGCACAGCTTCATCAGCGTTATGGCCTGCAGCACGAGTGCGAACGGTAACGCGATCGGCAACGATAAAGGCTGAGTAAAAACCAACACCAAACTGGCCAATTAACTGTGAATCTTTCGACTCATCGCCAGATAGGTTTTTAAAGAAATCTGCAGTACCAGATTTAGCAATCGTACCAAGGTGTTCAATTACACCGTCGCGAGTCATACCGATACCGTTATCTTCAATCGTAACAGTACCTTTGTCTTTATCAGCGCTAATGCGAACACGTAGCTCACCATCGCCTTCATAAAGATCGTTATTAGTTAGGGCTTCATAGCGTAACTTATCCGCGGCATCGGCAGCGTTCGATACTAACTCACGTAAAAAGATCTCTTTGTTTGAGTACAAAGAATGGATCATCAAATGTAATAGTTGTTTGACTTCAGTTTGAAAGCCATGCGTCTCTTGTTGTGACATGAAATGTTCCCTTTAAAAATCAGTTTAAATAAAGCTTACAAATAAGATGGGGCTATAAAATCGCTTTTCAAGGGAAACAGTGTGCATTGATTTCAATTGCACAAAAAAAATCCAGTTTGTGATAATCACAAACTGGATTTAAATATCTTTTATCGTCCAAACAACTGCTTATCGCTGTAGCGATTATTAAGCAAGCTGTATTAAACAACCTGTATTAAACAACTTGAGCTAGTCGCTTACTTTAAATTGGCAAACGCCCATTAAAAGACAGCGCCAGCGTAGTGCTATCAACATATTCAAGCTCGCCGCCAACTGGCACACCGTGGGCAATACGGCTAACCGTCAAATTATGGCGCTTGGCCATATCGGCAATGTAATGTGCGGTAGCATCACCTTCAACAGTAGGATTAGTTGCTAAAATAAGTTCGCTTACATCACCAGACGCCAAATGTTGCTCGAGCAGTGCTAAACCTAGCTCGTCAGGTCCTACACCATCTAGTGGAGACAGATGCCCAAGTAATACAAAATAACGCCCAGTGAAATGTCCGCCCGCTTCAATCGCCAATACATCAGCTGGCGTTTCAACCACACAAATCACTTCAGAGTGACCGCGCTTGGTGCTAACACAAATCGGGCAATAGGTTTCTTCGGTAAACGTACGGCAAGACTGACAATGCCCCACATCAGACATCGCCTTACCTAATGATTCGGCCAATTTAGCGCCCGCTTTACGGTCACGCTCTAACAGCTGAAATGCCATTCTTTGAGCCGATTTTGGGCCTACGCCCGGTAAACAACGAAGTGACTGGATCAACTCATCAACGAGAGGACTAAATTTCATTTAACATTCCGCTTATGCAGGCATAGATATGCCTTAAAAAATAGCCGATGCCCTGCGCAAAAAGCGAGTAACTCACTAGTAGATACAAGTCATCATAAAATTAGCGTCAGATACTAACATAGAATTCTTCAAATTTATGTTTATCGATAACCGCAAGAAACTTAACTGTCGTCAAATAAGATTATTCAAGCTCTATCGCCTTTATATCAAAAGCGACAGCCGAAGACTCGCCTTGTATAACAGCTTGCATGCCGGGGCGAATAACTTTCCAATAGGCTTTATTTTCTAGACAAACTGCGCCAAAGAAATGTTCAATATTAACACCTCCCTTGCAGCTTTTTCCCCAGTAATCTTGGCGCTTATCGGAAAAGGCGACACTCATTGCTATTGGTTTTGCCGTGAGTAGGTGCAGCAACTTGCTGCCACCAGCAACGACTGCACAGCTCAAAATGATATTACCAACTAAGATGGCAATCACTTGTTTACTGACGCTTTGCCCTATCTGCGCTGCGCGCTGCCTAGCTTCATCTGAAAATGCCTTAAATAACAATATTGGCAAACTAATTACGTAAGTAATGCCTGAGGCGAAAAAGGCGCTTTGAAAAAAGTCATTTCGCCAAATCAAGTCAGACATAAACACAAAAGACACAAGACCAAAGCAAGCAGCGCAAATATAAACGATACTCGCGTATTTAATCACTTGGCTAAAAGATGTTTGCTTTGGAAAATAGTACTCGATAAATGTATTTTCGCTCTGAGACAATAGTCGTTGCAAATGCCCTACTAGCTCATCAAAACTTACAAATCCAAATTCTTTTTGCCGTTTTATTCTGCCTTTATCATTGGTGTAATACAGGGCTAATAAGCCCTCCTCTTCGCTCAAGAGATCATAGGTAAATGTTATCTCTCGCTGCCGCACCTTAGCCCGAACAACTATCATTGGCATAGTCAATGCGCTACTTGAGGCCTGTATAACCTCAGCAGCACCAATACCAACTTCTGACTCTTCCTCTTCAAACACAACTGTTTGCATCACTAGGTTAAGTTGTTGCTTTAAATGGGATGAACAGGTTACCGCGCCAAAATCTTGAGTTTGACCACTTGCTAATTCTAACGATATAGAACTTATCTTCATGGTTAAAATACCTGCTCTAGTAATTCGTTAGTCTGGTTAGTGTCGTCATTCCACTCATGCTGAGTTTTAGTGTTTCTATAGGTTTGGTCAGCATTCGCTTTTTCTGCAGCAGTTAGCCGTTGAGCAACTTGGTTAACCATACTGCGAGACTGAGAAAAACCATTACCTCGAGCATACAAGGCCCAAAGATAAGCTTCACGATAGTGACCTAAGTTAAAATAATAAACCGACAAATTATGTTGCGCGGCTGGGAAAGACTCCGCTGCGGATTTTTCTAGCCAAAATAACGATTTTAGCGGGCTTTGTGGTACGTAATGGCCAAAGTGATATAGTAGGCTTAAATAGTATTGTGCAAACGCATTATCGCTATTTTGGCTAAACCAGCGATACGCTTGTTGGTAATTGTTTTGTGCATTTAAATCGTAAAAGTACAACGTGGCCAGCGACAACTGACTGCCGACATCTCCTTGATTTGCAGCAACCGTGAAATAGGCCCTCGCATCGGCATAATGCTTACTCTTAAAAAGAATAAAACCAATCTCGCGTGCTTCTTCGGCAGGCATGCTTTTACTGTATTTACCGATTCCACTAAGCTTAATTGGCGGCTCACCAAACACAGTATTAAAGAGAACAATGCCGCCAAATACCACCAAAAATACTCCAAGACCTTTGAATTTATCTTTTAGACTACTTTTCCAACTATCTTTCACACACCCTCTCACATCATGAGTCGATTCTAATTCGCAATTTTTCTAAGCAAGCCACTGAAAAAGCGAGTCTTAAGAGATCTGGCAAGGAGGGAGAGTCTGCCACATCGCTACTTGCCCCTGCAAGGATATCGATGCTAAGAAATGGAATGTTTGCCAAAAACGCTCTGAGTAGATCAACGTCTTATACTGATTGGTATTACAAAGTAGGTTTATATAGCGGAAACAAAAAAGCTCAAGTAAATACTTGAGCTTTTAGCGTGTTCAATTGCTTGTAAGCCTCTTTACGACCGCTCCAATTTAACGGAGTGAATACACCATTAAAATAGCAATTAAAACTTAAAACGGCATCTTCATGCCAGGAGGTAGTTGCATACCACCAGTGACTTCAGCCATTTTCTCTTTTTGGTTTTCTTCAACACGGCGAGCAGCATCGTTACAAGCTGCAGCGATAAGATCTTCTAGCATCTCTTTATCGTCTTCAAGCAAGCTTGAGTCGATTTCAACTTTACGAACGCTGTGAGAACCAGTCATAGTGACTTTAACTAGGCCAGCACCAGCTTCGCCAGTAACTTCCATACGTGCGATTTCTTCTTGCACTTTAGCCATTTTGTCTTGCATCATCTGGGCTTGCTTCATCAAGTTGCCCATACCGCCTTTTCCAAACATACTCTAATTCTCTTCTATTATGTATTACAACAAATAAAGTGGGCTAATCTTACTAAAAAATGAATGATTAGCAATGAAAGCTGAAATTCAATTATATAATTATGACTCAGTTAACCGCTTAAAGTTCGCAATATCGATTAACTCAATGCGATTTCCTTTTTGAACCAATAATTCTGGTGCGTAAGTCAGCGAGTCAGCCGTTAACTCCGCTCCCATATTCTGTGTAAGCCAGCGGATATTGTCATCGGTCATTAAGTCGTGGTGGACTTGAGTTAAAATCTCTTTGTGAAAACGTCGCCTCACCTCTAGCGGCGTTTCTCTATCGTGGTCAGCACCAACTGTTACCTGCACGCAGCACTCTTCACCTAACACCGCTGACATCGCTTCTTCTAGCTGCTTAATGGCAACATCTGCTGCCAAATGTTTTTGATCCGGTTTAAGCAGTAAAGATAAGGGTTGCTCAAAATGATGACATACTGAGTTAACCGCTAATTGCCTTACACGACCACCAACTTCAAGTTCAGACATAAAGCGGTACCATTTAAGATCCACTTCATTACCCGTTAAATCACCACTTGGTAATGCTGGTAAGTTTAGCTCAGGTTCCTGAGCTGCAGTTGAATCAGTGATTGAACTTGCTGGTAAATTAGTCGCTGCTTGCTGAAAATCACTTTCCGTAGCAGTGTTATTGATTACATTCTGCTCATGCTGAGCTTCAGCATTATCATTTGCCGCAAGTTCACTGTTATCACTGTCAATGTTATCGCTAAAACGTGCGCAAGGATTATCCTCATGTGGCTCTTCCCATGGAGGTCTATCAATAACTTCTGGAGCTGAAGCCATATCAGAACTCATATTAGAGCTCATACTAGTGCTCCTACTAGAGCTATAACCAGCTCCCAGTGTATCAGTAACATCAACAGCTTGTTCTGTACTTTGCTCTTGCTCTACAGTTGCAGCTACTGGGGATTCCTTTCTCGCTGGAGGCGTGAAGGGTTTACGAACCTCTAATGACTTTTTTGAATCTCCTTCCTTAGGAGCATCCTCAGTCAGTTCCTCTAAAAGCGTGGCTCTAGCGGCAAGCACTGCATCTAGAATATCGTCCCCGGCATCTAGCGCATTACTGGCTGTTCCCAGAGACGTTGCCGATTGCGATGTATTGTTGACTTGCTCTTGGCTAACATTTTGGGCATCAGCATCAGTATTGTTGCCGTTAGCGTTAAAACCTTGATTAGTGCTATATGAAACTTGTGTTTGCTCAGCTTGATAACTCACATCCTGCTGACTAAAACCATAATCGTCTTGGTAATCGTTATTATCGCCATAAGCTCCCGCATAATCAGCGTAAGAGGCTAAATCATCATCTTCAGACGCATAACTTTGCTCTGTATTGGCGCTATTGTTGGCAACTAGGGTTTCAGCTGTAGATTCAGCCTCAGATGTAGCATCTGTAACAACTGAAGCTTCATCCTGAGTGGCTATTTTAGCTTCATTAGCATCGCTGTTTGTAGGTGCTTGTTGAGCTGATACAGGAGTGTCAGATTGTAGTTCAGATGATTGAGGTTCTTGCTCAAAACCTTGGCTTTGAGCCTGACTCATAATGACGGCCATTTCGCTATTTAAGCTATCTAATGGTTCGTTTTCATCTTGCTCTTCTGCAGCCCTTTCGTCTTGAACCGCAGTATTGGTGGCTTCAACTGAGTGTTCTTGCTCTGAACCTTCAGCTACATGTTGCTGGCTCGTCGTTACATCTGCCATGTCTTGTGTAGATTGCGGCTTAGACTGAACAAGAGCAGCAAGTGGCTCTGGCTCAGTCTTTTCTTCGCTAGCTACAGAATCAGCCGTTTTTTTTTGAGTATCTAGTGCACTACCAGTTTGCTGCGGGCTATTAGGCGCATTTGTATTAGCAGCTGTGGTATTGGCCGTCGTGGCACTAGCAGCTGTCGCATTAGTAGCAGTGCTACTCGCTACCTGCACGCTATTAACATCAGGAATTTGCAGTTCAGATTGACTATCAACAGCCCAACGTGTAACCGGCTTTTCAGGCACAAAAGTTACCGCTCTTAGCAATGCCATCTCAAGTCCAGATTTAGGATCTGGAGCATGGGGTAGATCCTTACGGCCTGTAAGTAATAGCTGGTAATAAAGCTGAACTTGCTCTGCGGCAAGCTGCTGTGCAAATGCTTGGATTTGCTCACTATAAAGTGACACCTGTGCGGCGGCAGGTGCAAACTGAGTTAAAGTAATTTGGTGTAAAAGCTCAAGTAAACTACGTAAAACCTCTTCTGGTTCAGCGCCAAATGAAAGCACCTTTGCAGTAACTTGCATCAAATTCATGATGTCAGCATTAGTAAGCGCTTCAAGCAATGCGATAACATGCTTTTCATCGATACTACCGAGCATTGTTTGCACTTGTTCAAGCTTAACTTGGCCTGCACCAAAAGCGATGGCTTGATCGGTTAAACTTAACGCATCACGCATACTGCCGTTGGCAGCCTTTGCTAATAAGGTTAATGCACTAGCATCAAAGCTAAGCTGCTCTTGGCCTAATACATGTCCAAGCTGCCCTGCTATTTCATCTTGCGATAAACTTTTTAAATTAAATTGTAAGCAACGCGACAGTACTGTTACTGGTAAACGCTGTGGATCGGTTGTTGCCAACAGGAATTTAACGTGCTCAGGAGGCTCTTCCAATGTCTTTAATAAGGCATTAAAACTGCTGCGCGATAACATGTGTACTTCATCGATAAGGTACACTTTAAAGCGGCCACGGCTCGGTCTATATTGCACATTATCTAGTAATTCACGCGTATCATCGACTTTTGTTCTTGATGCAGCATCAACTTCAATTAAGTCGACAAAACGACCTTCTGCAATTTCGACGCACGCAGAACATAGACCGCACGGGGTTGCTGTAACACCTTGTTCGCAGTTTAGGCCTTTAGCAAAAAGACGCGCAAGACTGGTTTTACCCACACCGCGAGTACCAGAAAACAGATAAGCATGGTGTAATCTTTGCTGAGTAAGCGCATTGGTTAAGGCATGTAAAACATGCGACTGGCCAACCATTTGCTCGAATGTGGCAGGGCGCCATTTTCTGGCCAACACCTGATATGACATGGAACTCCCCAACGTGTCATTAATACGGTTTCGGGAGCACGCTCCTCGACATCTTTGAACAATAGCATGCAACGCTTTTACATGCTATCTCAAGCGCCTGAGGAGCGATTTGGCGGTGATAAATTCGCCTTTTAAGATAAAGAATAATCAGTTTTATGATTACGCTGGATCTTACAAGGTGGTCACCTAGGCAAAGATTTACTCGCCTTCGAACTCACATAGGCTTAATAGATTCAGATCCATTGCCTTTAGACGCTCTTCACCACCAAGATCTGGCAATGAAATAACAAATGCTGCGTCGTTAACTGCACCGCCTAACTTACGGATTAGCTTAACAGTTGCTTCGATTGTGCCGCCAGTTGCTAGCAAGTCATCGATAACTAGAACTTTATCGTCAGCAGTAATAGCATCTACATGGATCTCTAGAACGTCATGACCATATTCAAGCTCATAACTCTCTGAAATCGTTTCTCTTGGTAACTTGCCAGGCTTACGTACAGGTACAAAACCAATACCTAATTCAAGTGCAAGTGGTGCACCGAACAGAAAGCCGCGAGCTTCAGTACCGACAACTTTAGTAAAACCTTGGTCTTTGTATTGTTCAGCTAAAAGGCCAATGGTGAGTTTATAGGCTTGTGGATCTTCTAATAAACTAGTCACATCTCTAAACAGAATCCCTTCTTTTGGGTAGTTAGGGATGGTTTTAATGCTGTTCTTTATTAGTGCCAAGCTGTCAGTATTCATTACCATAATTCTATACTTAATCTAATGTAGTTTGCTGACACAAGACTCAATAGCTGAGCTTGCAATGTCATCGAAGTTTAAAAAACGGCGTAAAGCTTAAGCCCCTTTATACTCAGTTGCAACTAACTAACTGCAGAAGTGTAGGCTCTGTCTAGACGATTTTGCCTTTTGATTGTTCTTTATAGCAAAGGCAAGCGCTATAAAACTAAAATAGCATTTAAATTTCAATGTAATGAGTCAGTACAGCAATGACTTAATCTTCAAGCTCTGGAATACTACGAAGATAGAAAAATAATCCAGCGCAAAGACATACTAATAACAATTTTACCCAAATGAGTGGCACTATCACGATACTGACAGAAAAACTGAGACCACTTACGATATAGGCTTTTTTCTTGAGGCTTTTACGAATTGCGCCTTTTGCTTGCCAGTCTCGAAGAGCGTCTGCAAACCAAGGATGACGCATTAGCCATTGATAAAGTCGCTCACTCGAACGAGCAAAACAATAAGCGGCGAGCAAAATAAAAGGTACCGTAGGCAACAATGGTAACACTATGCCCAAAATCCCTAATCCGAGGCTACAAAGACCAATAATTAGAAAAAAGCCACGTTTTAATACCATTAATCTACCCTAATAAACGAAAAAGCCACTCAATATGAGCGGCCAGTATACATTAGCTAGACTTAAAGGCGGATTAAATTAGTCCCATAACCTTTAACCAAGACAAACTAGCAGGTAATGTAGGAATCAACATTACAAGAATAAAACCAATAAAATAAACAATGTTGAATGGGTCTTTAAACGGCTGACTCATAGATACCTCTAATTATTATTGTTAACTGCATTTATTGATCTAGATCAATTTTTGCGGTCATTATAGAGATCCGTCACCCTAATAGTAAAGCCTATTGCTCAATAAATTGTTTAATTATGCCTTTACTACTGAGATCCATCAGTAATTGCTGGCAACCTTGTCGCAACGCATCAGGTTCAATCTGAGCGTATGTTGTTACTAACCAATCAATTAAGACTTCATAATCCACATAATTGTATTGCGCCATATAGGCAAGTACTTGCGCTGTTAATGGGTTTAACTGCAAGAAAACGACCTCTTCTCCAACATCACGGTAAATACAAAAGAACTGCGGATTGTCACTCGGTTCACTTGGTTGGTGACTAGGGCTAATATGTTGTACATCAAAAGCGTATTGCGCAATTTGTGCCGTAGTAGAAACGCATAGCTTAATTTGAGTTATCTCTTGCCAACCAGTCTCTATCAATTGCTGATTAGGATCATCTTGTGCTACGGCAACAACTAGCTCTAACCATTCATAATGGGCAAGCTCTAACATGAAAGGCGGGTCTTGCTCGGTTGTCTGATACTGTGTTTGTAAGAACACTAAAAACTCTTGTGCAATCTCAATAAAAATCGGCGTTTTACAGTCGTGATTAGCAAAGAAGTTCTGTACTAATTTAAGCCAATCTTGCTCGGCATATAAACTCTTCAACACAGGAAAGGCATTCGACACAAAACCATCGATGTTATTAAAAAAAAGCTCGCGATATATTTTCATTCGGCGCGCTTCAATACCATCAGGCAAAGATAAAGATGGATCTTTTATATAATCCATAAAATTTTGTTGTACATCAACAAAGCTCATTAAGCACTCCTCTTTGCACTGGTTAAATGCCGATTTTGATAATCATGAACCTGGTTGATCTCCCGCAATAACTCTTTGGTGGCGGGAATATTAAAATCGCGTTCAAGCAAGGTTGGATAAACGCCATGAAATTGATGACATGCTTCGAGTAACTTCCATACCGGATCAATAATATCCGCACCATGGGTATCCACTATCAGATCTTCAGCTTCCTCATAGTGTCCAGCTATATGTAAATAGGCAATCCTGTCTGTTGGCATCGCCTTTAAAAACTCAAGCGCATCGTAGTTATGATTAATTGAATTTACGTAGATATTATTTACATCCAGTAGCATTTTACAGTCAGCTTCTTGCATGACAGCATTAACAAACTCAACTTCGGACATCTCAGCGCCAGGCGCCGCATAAAAAGAGACATTCTCTAAAATCAAAGGTCGCTCGATAATATCTTCTACCTGTTTTACTCGCTTAGCAACATGCATAACAGCGTCTGCGGTAAATGGAATAGGCATTAAGTCATACATATGCCCACTACCAGAGCAATAACTTAAATGTTCTGAATAGGTGCTAATTTGGTGTAAGTCTAAAAAGCTTTTGACGTTTTTAACAAACTCAAGATCTAGCGGCTCAGGACTACCAATAGAAAGTGATAAACCATGGCAATAGAACTCATGCTTTTCGGTTAACTCTCTAAACTGTCTGCCGAACTTGCCACCAAGCGTCATCCAGTTTTCAGGTGCTACTTCAAAAAAGTTAATGTCGTTAGGCACTATTTGGCAAAACTCATCCAGCATTTCTCGCCTAAGTCCCAATCCAACTTGTGCTTGATTAAGCCTATTATTTGTCATACTGCACGCCTACATTATTCTCACAAACAAATAGGGCCAGCGATATGCTGACCCCTTTTTAGTGCTGGGAAAGCTTATTTTGAACCACCACATTTACCTTCGCCGCACTTGCCTTCTTTTTTAGCCTTGTCGCCACCGCACTTGCCTTCGCCACACTTACCTTCTTTAGCTTTAGCTTTGTCGCCACCACATTTACCTTCGCCGCACTTACCTTCTTTGGCTTTAGCTTTGTCGCCACCGCACTTGCCTTCGCCGCATTTACCTTCTTTGGCTTTAGCTTTGTCGCCACCACATTTACCTTCGCCGCACTTACCTTCTTTGGCATCTTTCTTCTCGCCGCCACACTTACCTTCACCACACTTGCCTTCGCCTGCGAATAATTGGTAACCAGCTGACATTTCACTATAACCAAATGGACTTGCTTGTACACTGGCTGTTAATGCACTTCCCATTACAACAGCACCTACAGCAGCAGTAATTGCAGTTTTATTAACTAATTTCATAATATCTTCCTTTTCTTTAATCAACTTTAATATCGGTTACCAACGGCACATTTTGTTGGCTTGCTTAACTAGACCTTGTTGTTAGCAATTTAATTTCAATTTTTATACATCTATCACATTTATGGCTCATTAAAGCTGTTAGGTCAAATAATGCGCGGGACATATAGCTTGGATATCTCGATGTTTAACCGCGATTTTTAATCTAATGAAAGCAAGCTCTGCAATTTAACTAACAGCCCACTTATATAGGGTTGAGGTTAAATTACGATTTAAAAGATATCCTACGGTCATTGTTAATAGCCGAGCCTAGGGCTTATGAGGCTTGTTTATGTTGGCCTAGGAGTTTGCGATAAGGTAGAATGCTGCGCCTTGAAATAGCGATATATTGGACAAGTCTGTGCGAATAATTTTGGCGCCTATGGAAGGCGTTGTTGATGATTTAATGCGAGATATTCTCTCTGCAATCAACCCTTATGATCTTATGGTCACCGAGTTTGTTCGCGTGGTTGATCAGCTATTACCTGAAAAGGTGTTTTATCGTATTTGCCCTGAATTACAACATGGTGGCCAAACCCTATCTGGCACCCCTGTGCGAGTGCAACTGCTTGGCCAAGAGCCTGGCTGGATGGCAGAAAATGCTATCAGAGCAATTGAGCTGGGGTCGAAAGGTGTCGATGTTAACTTTGGCTGCCCAGCCAAAATGGTCAATCGCAGTAATGGCGGAGCTGTAATGCTGCAGTATCCTGAGCAGCTTTATAATGTAGTCAAAGCAATGCGAGATGCAGTGCCAAGTGACCAGCCTGTAACAGCCAAAATTCGCTTAGGCTTTAACGACAAGTCACTTTATATGGAAAATGCGCTTGCGATATATGAAGCCGGTGCCAGCGAGCTTGCTGTACATGCTCGCAGCAAAGTTGACGGTTATAAGCCGCCTGCTTACTGGGAATACATCACCGATATCAATAATAAATTGCCAATTCCAGTTATTGCTAATGGTGAGATTTGGAATAAAGATGATGCTGAGCGCTGTATGCAAGTAACAGGTTGCGACAGCATTATGGTTGGCCGTGGGGCAATATCGCTACCAAATTTAGCTGCCCATATAAAAGGTGAAGCGGCTTACTCCTGGCAACAAGCGCTAGAACTCATGTTGCAATACACTGACCGAGAACTCGAAGGCCGTAAGAGCACCTATTACCCAGCCCGAATTAAGCAGTGGTTTGGATACTTAAATCGCCAATACAGCGAAGCTGATGAGCTATTTAGAGAACTAAGGGTCTTTAAAACTGCAGATGAAATTATCCAGGTTCTTCGCCAAGCACGAGCCAAATTACCTGACTAGATCAATCTTAAGTCGTATTTATCGCCATAATCCACTAAATATTGGTTTGACTTGATCTCAGTCATATCGCCGAATGACTGCTTGATTAGACTAATAGGCCGTAAAAGTCGATAAATACAGGCAGCAGAAGTGAGTACCAGCCAAATCCAGCAGACTCTATTGAATATAGAGTCGGAATTAAGAGAAAAGATTGCTGCACTCCCCGAAATGCAAATCAAGCTAATGGACCAGCTTAATTATTCTCTTTGTGAACTCATTCAAATCATGACTGAAGTTCACTTATGTGAGCACCCATTATTTTTTGAACTGATGCGCTTAGATGCAGCTCGCTGTCAGCTTGAAATTGGTTTGTACGGTGTGTGCAGTGATTGTGAGAATGAAATAGAGCCTGAACGCTTAGCAAAAGATCCGCTAGAGCAGCGCTGTCTAACTTGCAGTAACCATTTTAGTCAGCAACATAGGCAAGAGTTAAGGCTTAATCATTAGTTTGCTTTTAAACTTGTCGATTGATACTCGCTGTAAATAGCCATAAAAAAAACCTCCGTTAAGGAGGTTTTTTGTTATATATGAAACATTAATTTACTGATTAAAACTTCACACTTGCTCTTACAAAGAAGTAGCGGCCAAGTACGTCATAAGTGTACGGGTCAGTATTTGAATCGTTATTACCTGAGTAGTATGGCGGTTGCTCATCAAATAGGTTGTTAACACCACCAGATAGACGAACAGTTTCAGTTACGTCATATGTTGCTGATAAGTCATGATACATAACAGCATCTACACTTGGAGCATAACACTTTGATGGATCGTCTTTACAAGCAAATGAATCCATACCATCGATGTAGCGTGCTTCGTATGTTGCACTCCAGTCACTTCCGGTAGCTGTCAAGTTAAAGTTAGTCTTTAGTTTAGCGTAAGCACCTACGCCACCAGTGATATAGCCACGGTAATCAACCGCTACGCCATCTTGGTCAAATTCTTCATATTCATTTAGAAGTGAAGTATCTAGACCCGCTCTCCAATCTAAGCCTAAACCTTCAAATACGTATGCAACGTTAATATCGTAACCAGAGGTGTTAGTTTGACCTATGTTTTGTAATCCATTATCAAATGAGATTCGACCCGTTCCATCAATTTCGATATTTGCAGACTGACATAACGCAGTACCAGTATTAATCTTATTGCCACCAGCATCTAAACACTGGTTTGCCACATAGTTAGAATCTACCGCAGTAATAGTGTTACTAATTTCAATATCATAGTAATCAACTGTGAACGATAGACCTTCAACAAAACTTGGTGAATAAACTAAACCAAGTGTAGTGATATCCGCTTCTTCCGGTGTCAGATTAGGGTTACCGCCTACAGTTACTTCTGCCTGAGTTTGTTCTGTTGCAGGGTGCTTAATTTGGTCAAACGATGGAGACTTACCGCCATATAGCTCGCTGACAGTTGGTGCACGGAATGCTGTAGACATACCACCACGAACCATTAAGTCATCAGTCATACGCCACGTTAGGCCTAGCTTCCAAGTATTATCTGAACCAAATGTGCTGTAATCGAAATAGCGGATAGCGGCACTCAAATCAACTTGTTGCGCTAACGGTAAATCACTTAGTAATGGAATAGCTAGCTCAGCATATGCTTCATTTACGTCAAAAGAACCGGCTGTAGCCTCTACTCGAGGATCATTCGCAAGCCCCTGTGATGTCAACGAATCTGGCGTATAATAAGCAGACTCTTTTCTGAACTCATAACCAGCTGCAAAACCTAGAATTCCAGCAGGTAGCTCCATTATTTCACCTGACAACGTAGCGGCCATAATATCTAGCTCACTGCCACCAGCATTAATTTCTGTATAAATATATGGTGCAATACTCTCACCTTCCCACGAAGACTGAGTAAAAGGATCAAACTCTTGTGCTAATACTGCATCATTAATTGAACCTAAGTTATGTAGATTTGCGAGAGTGTCTACTGAGTCGTTCTTTCCTTTGTTATAAGAGGCATCCCAAGTCCAGCCGTTTTCGAACTCACCTTCAAGTCCTACAACTACACGAACAGTATCTACAACCTGTGAGAAATCTCGTGTACCTGACTCAACCACACGACGACCATAATTTAGTTTTTCGCCTTCTTGTACATGACCAACCAGCTCTTTATTCATCCAAGAAGAATCGTACGCCCAAGCACTGCTGTTCCAGATTGGCTGAGGAGCCATTTGTTGCTCAGACCAACGCTTAGAGTACATAGCTTCAGAAAAGAACATGATTGAATCTGATAGCTCATAAGTACCAGAAAACGAAAGATTCAAACGCTCCATAGGTGTTGAAAGGTAGCTGTCTTTTGAATAGTTATATTTATCTTCATTAGTAAAGTCATGGTATTCGCCACCACGACCACTTAAGTCAGCTTCGGTTTTATTTGGATCGAAGTAAGCAAACTTTGCTTTGCCGTCATCACCAGCAATATAGTGGCCATAGTAACCGCTATCGCCTATTTCATAAGCACCATCTTCACCTGAACCGACTATACCATGGTTCTTATCGCCCCAAATATGGCCGCCTTCGGAATATGAACTACCACCACAATACAATTCACTTCCGCCAGAAGTTTCAGCAATAGGACACTCAGAGAAGTCTCTATCAGCCTGGCTTGCATCACCACGTTTAGTGAATTGGGCGTTAATAACTACGTTACCTTTGTCAAATGTATTACCGACAGTAAAATCAACGCTTGTTTCATCAGCATCGCCATGCCCAGACATACCCGTCTGTACATTCATTTCAAAGCCTTCAAAATCACGCTTCAAAATAACGTTTACCACACCAGCAATCGCATCTGTACCGTATACAGCTGACGCGCCATCTTTTAGTACTTCAACACGTTGAATCATTGAAACTGGAATCGTGTTCAAATCCACAGATGAAGCTGCGCCAGTACCAGAGGCAATCATACGACGACCGTTAACCAATACCAGAGTACGGTTAGAGCCTAGACCGCGTAAGTTAACGCGAGCATTACCGCCTGAGCCATTGTTTACGGCAGCGTTAGTCATTGCACCGCCTGATGCGGTCATTTTCTGTAACACGTCATCAATAGAAGTCGCACCTGATGCCATAATAGCTGAGGCATCGATTACGCTTACAGGACTGGAGGTTTCCATGTCTGCACGTTTAATACGTGAACCGGTTACCTGAATACGTTCAACACTTTCTTCTGCATTACTTCCTGCAGATTCTTCTGCATAAACAAACCCAGATAATGCAACACTGGTTGCAGCCGCAGCAATTAGGCTGCTACGAATAGCTTTTGCTGTTAATGATACAGAGCTCATATTAATTCCCTCAATCCCAGAAATAAAAAATGGAATGGTTAAATTTATTTTAATTTTATTTAAACAGGCGGTTAACACCTATAAGTTGAATACTGTTTAAATTTAACTTTTATGTCAACTGTCGCAACATAAAAACAACTAAAAAGATATTATTTGATACATTTGAAAAATTAGAGTCGCCACAAAATAAAATTAAAACAAAGACTTAAAAAGCAGGAAGGGCAAGGCGAGATTAAGAGAAAGATAAATAAGTAGCGGCACAAATGTATCAGCAATAATATATTTGTTAAGATTTAGTTAACGACACAAGCAATTAAAACCATAAATGCAACTATCTAGTCACACTTAATCAACACTAGCCAAACATTAAACAAACATTTATTGGGAAGAGGTGTTAAAATACATTTAACTAATAAGTGAGAAAAATAAGAAACTATTTTCATTTGAATAATATTTAACCAAAAATATATTGTGATGCTTGGTCATACAAATATTTTTAACTAAAAATAGAAAGTAATCTTCGAAATATAACAAGAAAAGTGATTGTAATTTAACAATGCTTGCCCCCACTCCGGCACTATATTAAAAAACGCCATGAGCGAATTGTTACCGCAAGCATGTTTGCAGTCAGACCAATCAGCTCAGTCTAAACATTGTAAAAAGGTTAGTTAAGCATCTCTTTGTGCATGACGTGTGTAGTCACCGAAACATTAACAAAATTGAACTACTTGCTAATTTTATCCAAGCATAATTGCATGCTGAAAACAAAAAAGGAGCCAAAAGGCTCCTTTTTGTGTCACACATTCGAATTAACGAGTGCGTGGGCATAGCTCTTCAGCGCTGAAGAAGTAAGCTACTTCACGCTCAGCTGATGCTAATGAGTCAGAACCGTGAGCAGCGTTCTCATCGATGCTTTCTGCGAAATCAGCACGGATTGTACCTTCCGCAGCTTCAGCTGGGTTAGTCGCACCTAGGATTTCACGGTGAGCTAGAACAGCGTTCTCGCCTTCAAGAACTTGAACCATGATAGGACCAGAAGTCATGAACGCAACTAGTGCACCAAAGAATGGACGCTCGCTGTGCTCAGCGTAGAAGCCTTCAGCTTGCTCTTGGCTTAGGTGAACCATTTTAGAAGCGATGATTTTCAGGCCAGCCGTTTCAAAACGGTTATAGATAGCGCCAATGTGGTTTTTTGCAACAGCATCAGGCTTAATGATAGAAAAAGTACGTTCGATAGCCATGAAAAGCTTCCTTCTTGAATATAGGGGTTTTAATTTTCGCGCGGATTATACGAAATTCTGCACCTATTGCCTACCCTTTAACGGCCATCTAATTGAGATAAGTCTGATATCTGGATATAAAAACCCTGAGTGGGTCACACTTTACAGTCGCCACCGTGCACTTTCTATCGCTAAATTAACCAAGACTAAACGATTGACCAACTAAATTAGCCAATCATTTATCACAACATTACTTACGATTTTTAACCCAAACAAAGCCTACAGCAATAACCGCTAAAAGTGCTAAAGCAGGGGCTAAGTCAACAAAGTGATGAAATAAGCCAACACCACCGTGCCCCTCATGAGCAAAAGCAACTGTAGGAGATAACAAGATTGTTCCTAATAATAATAACTTACGCATATCTACATCCCTTTCTCAAAATGATGACTTAAGCCAAAGCCAAGCAAAAACAGTCTTCAATTTAGAACAATTTTTGCTTCTACACTTGATACGGATCAACTGCAAACGGAATTGCGTATTCAACAATCAACAGAGTAGACCAAGATCACACTTGTGCGCTTAACCCCGACAAAGTGTCTCATTTTTCAGCAATCCAATTCGCCTGAATTGCTTCGAGTACTCTTTCATTACAGTGGCTAGGGTCATCGTCAAAACAATCAAGCGCCAATATCCACTCATTTAGATCGGTAAAGCGAATAGTTTCAGGGTTCACCTCGGGATATTTCTCTAACAACTCTAAAGCAATTTCTAATGAATCTATCCATTTTAGCTGCATCATTACGCTCCTTTTATCTGCACTAAACTGAGTATAAGCCAACTCACAGCTAACATTTAAGAAGGTGAGCTAATCTAAGCGCTTTTTGAAGCTCTTGCTGATTTAAGATCTTGCAGAACACAAACCAAGGAAAGTATATGCATTGCTCATAACCACAAACAGTATAGAGCTTATCCGTTAGAGCTTATGCCTGCATATGGGCTATTTAAATCTCATCAATAAAAGCATCCTGATAGTTTCGATATAGCTCACCAAGCGAGAGCTAACCGCTTTAGGATTAGGACTTAGAGAACATGCAAGATCGTGTGGTTTGCAACGAGTGAAAGTCATAGTTGAACTGCTTAATAAGGGTATAACCATTATTGCAGCTATTCGCCTTAAATTAGTTTGCCAAGAGTCTCTCTAAATAGATCAAATTCTTACATCGATTGGTATAACCTTGCCAAAACGAGTCTGAATAGCGCTATTTTTTGTGTAGCTGAGAGCAAGGCTCTCCTAAAGTTTAGTTATCTAGCGATAAAAACAAAAAAGCCAGTAGATTTAGCTACTGGCTTTTTAAAACGCTCAACTTAAGTTCGCTTGGAATTAACCTTCGCTAACCATATTGATAGTGTACTTAGGAATATCTACGACTAAGTCAGACGCTGGTACTCGTGACTGGCAAGATAAGCGACTTTCAGGCTCTAGCCCCCATGCTTTATCTAGCATATCGTCTTCTAGCTCATCACTCTCTTCTAGCTCATCAAAGCCTTCACGAATAATGACGTGACAAGTAGTGCAAGCACACGACTTTTCACATGCATGTTCAATATGGATGCCGTTACGTAGTGCAACGTCTAATACCGTTTCACCTTCTTGCGCTTCAACAACAGCGCCATCTGGACACAACTCTTCGTGGGGTAAAAATACAATTTGTGGCATAACCTTACCTATATATTGTCAACCGACTGCCCTTTTAAAGCGAGTCTAATTGAGTTATCCATACGCTTAGCAGCAAAGTCCTGCGTCGCTGTATCTAATGCTTCAATAGCCTTTTCAATCGCATCAGCATCTTCCTCACTTGCAGTTTGTGCAAGTAATGCCATATCGGCTTGAATAGCTGTGCGCTCATCATCTGACAGTAAATCACCGTCTTTATTTAATGCAGCACTTAATGACTCGAGTACACGAGCAGCTTCAACCTGCTTTTCCGCGAGCATACGGCGGGTAATATCGTCTTTCGCATTTGCCATCGAGTCTTTCAGCATACTGCCAATTTCTTCATCGCTTAAACCAAATGACGGCTTAACTTGAATACTTGATTGAACCCCTGTTGATTTTTCCATTGCCGTTACGCTTAGTAAGCCATCGGCATCAACTTGGAACGTCACTCGAATATGTGCAGCGCCAGCCGCAAGCGGCGGAATGCCTTGTAAAGTAAACTTAGCAAGCGAGCGACAATCAACCACTAACTCACGTTCACCTTGAACCACATGAAACGCCATTGCCGTTTGACCATCTTTAAAAGTGGTAAACTCTTGCGCACGGGCAACTGGAATAGTGGTGTTACGTGAAACCACTTTCTCAACTAAGCCGCCCATAGTTTCAATACCAAGCGATAATGGGATAACGTCAAGTAACAATAAGTCAGATTCAGGCTTATTACCGACTAAGATATCCGCTTGAATAGCAGCGCCAATGGCCACTACGCGATCAGGGTCAATAGAAGTTAACGGCGTTTTACCCATGAAGTTTTCAACTTCTTGGCGCACTAAAGGCACACGAGTTGAACCACCAACCATCACAGTCTCTAATACTTCATCAGCGCTAACATCTGCATCTCTTAATGCACGACGACAACTTGCTATGGTTTTCTTTACAAGCTTACTGATTAAACTGTCAAACAGCTCACGGCTGATAGATAAAGACTGTTCAGCACCGTTATCATCAATAACACTTGCAACGGTTTCAGCTGCATCAGTTAATGCTTCTTTTACGCGGCGCGCTTCAATCTGTATTTTTCGATTAAGGCTAGCGCTCACATCAGCTAACTGCCATTGTTCAATTAAATAAGCTTGCAGCGCATGGTCAAAATCATCACCACCTAATGCAGAATCACCACCGGTAGCCAATACTTCAAATACGCCTTTGTTTAAACGTAGAATTGAAATATCAAAAGTACCACCACCCAAATCATAAACGGCGATAACACCCTCTTGACCTGAATCTAAACCGTAAGCAATCGCTGCTGCTGTTGGTTCATTTAAAAGACGTAATACTTTTACACCTGTAAGTGCTGCTGCATCTTTAGTGCCTTGACGCTGCGCATCATCAAAGTAAGCAGGAACAGTGATCACCACGCCTTCTAACGTGCCACCAAGCGTTGATTCCGCACGGACCACCAGCGGCTTTAAAATTTCGGCAGAAACTTGTACTGGGTTAACTTTACCGTTTGGCGTGACAAATATCGGTAAACCATTTTCACTTGCTTCAAACTCGTAAGCAAACGACTGTGAGCCAGACTGAATATCAGCTAGACTACGACCCATAAAGCGTTTAACTGACACTATGGTATTTTGCGGATCTTGAGCTGAAAACGCTTCAGCGTCTCGCCCTACCATCACTGTATCTTGGGTATAACGAACGACTGAAGGTAAAGAGTGTCTATCATCTTCGTCAGGTAAAGTATTCGCTACGCCACTACGAACCGCAGCAACAAGTGAGTTAGTGGTGCCTAAATCTATCCCAACGGCGAGACGATGTTGGTGAGGAGCAGCGCTCTGTCCAGGCTCTGCTATCTGCAAAAGTGCCATAAATATCCAACTTAAAAAAATGTTGGCTCAAATAGCTTGAGCCAACAATATTATAAAATTAAGACCGCTGACTAATCGAAGAGTGCGTCTTCCACCCTAGTCAACTCATCTTGTAATTTTGCCATAAACTTGAGTTTACGAATTTGATCTGCAGCCTGCAAATGATCCACTTCAAGATCGCTAATAAGTAACACTTTTAATTCAGCGGTGATCTGTTTAGCGTATTGGTCAAAAGAGTCGTATAACGCCGCTATATCATCTTCAGGAGCATTACTGTGAGCAATATCTTCAAGCGATTCACGCCATTCCATCTGCTGCATTAAAAATTGCGTATCTTTTAACGTGGTAGATTCATGGCTAAGCTCTAACCCTTTTAGTGCTAACAAATGTTCAGCGCGTTGAATTGGGTTCTTAAGCGTTTGAAAAGCGTCATTAATTTGCGCAGTACGTTGTACTGAAAGACGCTTATCTTGCTCACTTGCGTTAGCAAATTTGTCGGGATGAACCGCCCGTTGCAGTTCGCGGTAGCGATCTGCAAGTAAGGCGGTGTCGACATCATAGGAAGGAAGTAAACTAAACAGCTCGAAATAATTCATAGTTTAACTTTAAAATGGCTTAAACGGTAAAACTCTCGCCGCAGCCACATTCACCTTTCGCGTTCGGGTTATTAAATTGGAAACCTTCGTTTAGACCTTCTTTAACAAAGTCCAACTCAATCCCTTGAAGATAGATAAAGCTTTTTGCGTCAATGATGATTTTAACACCATCGACATCGTAAAGTTCATCGTCGTCATTCAGGTCATCAACAAACTCAAGCACGTAAGCCATACCAGAACAACCCGATGTCTTAAGTCCTAAACGTAAGCCTAAACCTTTGCCACGGCTGGTTAAGAAACTCTTAACACGTTCAGCCGCAGCGGGAGTGATACTAATTGCCATCTTAACTCCAGGTATTACTTAGATTGCTTTGTTTTGTACTCTTCAAGAGCGGCTTTAATCGCATCTTCAGCCAAAATTGAGCAATGAATTTTTACTGGTGGTAACGCTAACTCTTCAGCAATATCAGTGTTTTTAATTGCGCCAGCTTCTTCAATTGTTTTGCCTTTAACCCACTCAGTTACTAGTGAGCTAGAAGCAATGGCACTGCCACAACCGTAAGTTTTAAACTTAGCGTCTTCGATAATACCGTTGTCGTCGATGCGCAGTTGTAGCTTCATTACGTCACCACAAGCTGGTGCGCCTACCATGCCAGTCACAACTGACGGATCATTTTTATCAAATGAACCTACGTTACGTGGATTCTCATAATGATCGATTACTTTTTCGCTATAAGCCATGATACAACTCCAATTTATCTATTCGTGAATTAAGTTAAGGTTAGTGGTGTGCCCACTGAACAGTGTCTAAATCAATACCGTCTTTGAACATTTCCCAAAGCGGAGACATTTCCCTTAAATTACCAATAGATTCTTTAATCGTTTCTATTGCATGGTCGATCTCTTCATCTGTCGTGAAACGACCGATTGAGAATCGAATTGAGCTATGCGCCATTTCGTCATTCAGACCCAATGCACGTAACACGTAGCTTGGTTCTAGACTTGCTGAAGTACATGCTGAACCTGAAGAAACTGCTAAGTCTTTTAATGCCATCATTAATGACTCGCCTTCAACGAAGTTAAAGCTCACGTTTAGGCTACCACAGTGTCTGTTTTCCATATCACCGTTGATATAAGTCTCTTCAATGTGGTTGATACCATTCCAAAGCTTGTCACGTAAACGACGAATACGTTCGTTATCTACATCCATATCCGCTTTTGCAATTGCAGCAGCTTCACCCATACCTACGATTTGGTGAGTTGCTAGTGTACCACTGCGCATACCACGCTCATGTCCGCCACCGTGCATTGCTGCTTCTAGACGAATACGTGGCTTACGGCTTACATATAATGCACCAATACCTTTCGGGCCGTACATTTTGTGGCCTGAAATAGACAGTAAATCTACTTTGGTCTTTTGCACATCGATAGGCATTTTGCCAGCGCTTTGCGCCGCATCAACATGGAAGACAATTTTACGTGAACGACAAAGTTCACCAATCGCATCGATATCTTGGATAACACCGATTTCATTGTTCACTTGCATGATGCTCACTAAAATAGTGTCTTCACGCATAGCAGCTTCAATCATAGCAACCGGAATTAGACCACTTGGCTCAGGCTGAAGATATGTCACTTCATAGCCTTCACGCTCAAGTTGGCGGCAAGTATCTAGAACTGCTTTATGTTCTGTCTTGCTGGTGATGATGTGCTTGCCTTTCTTGTGGTAGAAGTGAGCAACACCTTTAATTGCAAGGTTGTCAGACTCAGTTGCACCAGATGTGAAGACAATTTCACGTGGGTCAGCATTGATAAGATCAGCAATTTGGTTACGCGCAATATCAACCGCTTCTTCAGCTTGCCAGCCGTAACGGTGAGAACGAGACGCTGGGTTACCAAAAATGCCGTCCATTGTCATGCACTTCATCATTTTCTCTGCAACGCGAGGGTCAACCGGCGTCGTCGCAGCATAATCTAAGTAGATAGGTAGCTTCATCACACACTCCGTACTTTGTAGCCTCTAGCGGAGACCACTTACAACGTACAAAAAATAATTTTTATATTCATAACAAAAGCTGCTAAATGCTGAGCCTTTGCTCCTGCTGCAATTTATCCTGTTTAACGGAGATAAACTGCACATCTCTTTTATGCATTAATCCTGCTAACGATATGCCATTCAAAAAATCGGAGATTTGATTACTTAAGTCTCCCCACAGAGAATGGGTTAAACATCGCGTTCCACTCTGGCAGTTTCCCTGACCTTGGCAACGTGTTGCATCTACGGACTCATCAACCGCACGTACAACCATACCAACTGAGATCTCACAAGCGTCAGTACCTAAGCGATATCCACCGCCAGGGCCACGTACACTTGAAACCAAGCCGTTCTTTCTAAGTTTTGCAAAGAGTTGTTCGAGGTAAGATAGAGAGATCCCTTGACGCTCAGAAATATCGGCTAATGGCACAGGACCATTTGTTGAATGCATAGCAACATCTAACATTGCTGTGACTGCGTACCGACCTTTCGATGTAAGTTTCATGCTACTACGTCTCCCAAAAAAGCATAGGTTAATTTCAACATACCCGACTATTTTAGTCAAGTATAAAACCTAGCGATTTGGTCAGGTATTAATAGGATCATGACAGGAATTAAATACCCCGTCATTTTGCTGGGGTATTTAACCTGTTTATTAGGCAAGATTCAATGGCATTTCAGATTTTAAACGCACATTCTGCTAGATAATGGGATCAAACTCATCTAATGACTTCTGACGCTTCTGCGCTGCCGCTAATTCTGCCTCACTAAAATCTTCGACATCAAGCTCTGGCAGCTTCTCGGTGCAGACACTTCCGCCTAAAGTTTGTACTGCTTGGCAGACTTCTTGGACTTTAGAATCCATTAAATGCATGTGATCGAGCATTTGACCAATCGCATTAGCTACTGGATCCGGGTTATCTGGTGATACCGCATAAGCATCGAAACCATACTTTTTAGCCATTTCGGTACGGCGCTGTGAGGTTTCCTTTGATTGCGCCGACGGCGTTGCCACTACCCGGCCAGGGATCCCGACAACTGTAGTATCTGCAGGCACATCTTTTACTACAACCGAATTTGAACCCACACGAGCGCCATCATGCATTGTAATCGGGCCTAAAATCTTGGCACCAGCACCAATCACCACATTATTACCTAATGTAGGGTGACGTTTACCTGCCTGCCATGTTGTACCACCTAAGGTCACACCATGATAAAGCGTACAGTCATTGCCGATATTTGCAGTTTCACCTATGACGACACCCATACCATGGTCGATAAAAAAGCGATCGCCAATCGTTGCGCCCGGATGAATTTCGACTCCGGTTAGCCAACGTGAAAACGTTGACAAACATCGCGCTGAAAGTCGCCAATTTCTAACCCATAATTTATTACTTACTCTATGGATCCAAATCGCTTGCATTCCCGGGTAATTGAATAAAATTTCAATTGTGCCGTTAGCCGCAGGATCTCTATGGTAAATAGAGGCTATGTCGTCTTTCAGTCTTGCGATAACACCCATTTAGCTACTTCCTTTTTAGCGCTTTACTTATCTTTAGTCTCGTTTTTAGCAACGACTTTATCAACCGAAGTTAAAATACCGCGCAAAATATTCATCTCTTGGCGCTCAATACGAGTACGACTAAATAAACGACGTAACTTAGTCATGACCTGGCCAGGATGATTCTTAACAATGAAATTGGTCGAGAATAAGGTATTTTCCAAATGCTCGAAAAAGTTTTCGCGCTCTTTTGATGATGGATAGTCTTGTTCGGACTCATCAGCTTCTACTGCAACAACTTCAGTTGTGCTTTGTACCTGTGCTAGGTGCGCTACACGGGCTTCATAACAAATAATCTGTACTGCTTGAGCCAAGTTTAATGAGGTATATTCTGGGTTAGCAGGAATAGCCACATGGTAATCACAACGTTGTAGCTCTTCATTAGTCAGACCGTTATTTTCACGACCAAACACAATAGCAACAGGGCCGTTTAGTGCAGAACCTACAAGCTTCTCACCTGCTTCACGCGGCTCTAGCATTGGCCAATCTAACGTGCGGCTGCGTGCGCTTGTTGCGATAACCAAGCTACAATCTGCAATCGCTTCTTCTACAGAGCCAACTGTTATAGCGTGCTTTAAAATATCTGATGCACCCGCTGCTAGCGCAATAGAGTGGCCATCAGGCTCAACTTTTGGCTCAGCCAGATATAAAGTGGATAACCCCATGGTTTTCATAGCACGGGCTGTTGAACCTATATTCCCTGGGTGGGAAGTACCGACAAGAACGACGCGAATATTGCTGAGCATGAAACTACTTATTTTTCTGAGAGAACACGTGAAAGAATGTTACCACAAGCGACCCATTTTGCTTATACAAAAATCAGCATTTGATATAACGGTCAAATAGAGTATAATCCGCCTCCGATAATTTATATCCGTTCTTTTACATCCAGGGGATTTGCAATGCTTCCAATGCATACCATTGCTGTGCGCGCTGCTCGCGCTGCCGGCCAAACGATTTTGCGCGCCTATGCAGAACTAGACCGAGTTGAAGTCAGTTCAAAAGGCATTAACGACTACGTGACTAACGTAGACAAGGAAGCTGAAGCTGCAATCACGTATCAGATCCGTAAATCTTACCCAGACCACACTATTGTTGGTGAAGAAACGGGTGAGAATAAAGGAACAAACAAAGATTACGTATGGATTGTTGACCCTCTGGATGGCACTAACAACTTCGTAAGAGGTATTCCTCACTTTGCTGTTTCTATTGCTATGCAATTCAAAGGCAAAACTGAAGTAGCTGTTGTTTACGATCCAATCCGTGATGAATTGTTCTCTGCTGTACGCGGTAAGTTTGCAAAACTTAACGATTTCCGTATCCGCGTTGCTAACAAAGATTTGGATGAAACTATTATTGCTACAGGTTTCCCATTCAAAGCTAAACAGCACACTGAAACTTACATGAAGCTATTTGCAACTGCATTCACTCAATCTGCTGACGTACGTCGTGCAGGTTCTGCAGCTCTTGATCTAGCTTACCTAGCAGCTGGCCGTGTAGATGGTTTCTTCGAAATCGGTCTAAAGCCATGGGACATCGCTGCAGGCGACCTAATTGTACGTGAAGCTGGCGGTACTGTTACTGACTTTACTGGTAACCACAACTACCTAGTTTCAGGCAACATCGTTGCAGGTTCTCCAAAGACTACTACAGCATTAGTTAAGTCTTTCCGCCCACTATTGAGCGAAGCACTTAAACGTTAATTTACGTTTAAGATGAAAAACCGCCCGAGGGCGGTTTTTTTATGTGTTTTTTTCATCAAGCTCATATATCACATCAACTCATTCGCGATGAATAGCAATCAGCGTAAACATTTGCTCATTCAACAAGTGTTTAGCGACTTACTTTTACCTTGAATTGCTTCACTTGAGATACCGTCATTCTTTAAACTATCCCCTTGAATTAGCTTGGCCAAAAACGATCAGAGTAAGGCAGCAGCTTTATTCTCATTTATAGCAAGCCCTAACCGTCTTTAATTAAGCGAAGCTAATCACAATAGGTCGTTCATCAATAAGCATTTCACAACAGGTAGCTCAACTTGTGCCCTAAACACTTTTCCTTTAGCGTAAAAAATATAAAACTTTGAATTCGATACATTTGATTTTAAAGCTTTTCAATATCAGACAAATCGTTAGCAATTTGAGTAAATGAGAAACACATCACTTACAGTTCGTATTTATTTACGATTCAACAAGAAAAATATCAAACGCAATTGTGAATAATATCACATCGATAATGTCACATTTTTTTGATTTGCTGATACCCTTTATCAAACGACTGCAGTAGGGAACATCATGGATAAAATGTATCGAAAATATGGCATTACCAGTATTAAAGCCATAGAACACCTAGTACTTATTATTATTGCTATCGCCACGGTTGTTGCGATTGGCCAAGAGATCAAACATATTTTTGATGTAGGTGCCGTTGCACTTGCAGATCTACTTCTACTATTTATTTATCTTGAAGTACTGGCAATGGTATCTCACTATGCCGAATCAGGTAAATTACCGATCCGCATGCCGCTGTATATTGCCATCGTTGCCCTAGCGCGTTATCTAATTTTAGATATGAAGGCCATGGATGACTGGCGAATAGTCGCCATATCCTTATCAACATTAGTGCTAGCAGCAACGGTAATTGTGATCCGTTGGGGACAACTAAAACTGCCTTATCCTCGCCCTAGAGACGAAGACGAAAAGTAAACACTATATAAACAACAAGCCCAAAGTACTACTTTGGGCTTTTTTGTTTCCTGCGCTCAGACAGTTTATGATGACACTTCTCATTGAATTCATTTATAGCAATCAGTAAAAAGATTTGGTCACATAGCGAAAGTTTAGCTGCACTGAGTAGAGCAACTTCTTATACTGATTAGTATTCGACAGTTGGCAGTAAGAGACAAACTGATGGATGCAAGGATAACCACTCATGGAAAATTATAGAGAAGACAGACGTAAATCAGCTCGCATTGATATGGGATCAGAAAAGGTCATAATTCGCATACAAAGCGAAGTCGATGTTATTACCAAGCCAGCAACCGCTCTTTGCATTGACCTATCTCGTAAGGGTGCATTATTGCAATGCACACAATCAATGCCTTTAGGCACGTTAATCGCCGTGACATTTAACCCCGGTACAGATAGCGAAAACATAGTAAAAGGCCAAGTCTGCCGCAGTAAACAGCTAGCTGACTCAAGCTTTCAAGTCGCCTTACAGCTAATTTAATGTCATTTTTTGGTATCAATATGTGCTGAGTATGCAGTTAATATTGCAGCTCGAACTCATTAGATGAGCCATTTTGTAGGTGCTGTTTTTCACACTACATGACTAAAGACATGTGCTATTGCTACGTCCATTAAACAAATTTTTCAATTAGATAAAAGCCCGCATTGGCGGGCCAAATAAGATAAAGTTTAATGATTACAAATGCGGTCTGCAGCTGTTGCGATGCCGTCATCAGAATGAATGAACTTACCTTTCTTTTCTAAAAACTCGATTAAAGCATCTGCGTCCATCTCTGATGCGGAACAAGTATGATAACGAGCTTGGTCACCAAAGGTTTGATGCATCAATGTTCTCAATGCTTCTTTAGTTAACGACTGCCCATGTGCAAGCATAAGCTCCATTACCTTGTGACCATGTATTGAATCAAGTGTTAGCTCTGACATTTTGTTAATCTCATTAAGGTGTATATATTAAACACCTTATATGTCATATTGCTGCAGAAAACTTTGATCTGCTTGGCAGTCATGTCAAAACGGCTAAAATTTTCTAGGTAGATTTGGCTAAGTGAGCTTATATTAATTTAGCGATATACCATTAGATAACCACCAGCCGTATCAGCCTGTGAGCACTGCATGTCACTAATATTACTTCTAACTCAACAGATGAGCCTTTATATGGTGATCGTTTATCTAATGAGTAAGACTCCACTATTTAAAGTATTTACTGAGGCCGCAACTCGCCTGCCCCATAAAGTTTATATCTACTTTATCTTTTCTGGCTTTTGCATCATGGCAACCTATTTTGGTGAACAAACTAACGATGCTATTGCCAATACTCGAGCAATGGGCGCAGTGTTAGGCGGCTTGCTTGGTGGCCCCGTAACCGGTTTTTTTGTCGGGCTCACTGGTGGATTACATCGTTACAGCATGGGCGGCTTTACCGATTTAGCCTGCGCGATTTCAACAACACTTGAGGGCTTATCAGCAGGGTTATTCAGCTATTATCTGCGCCGCATTGGCCAGCAAGAGTTAATTTATTCTCCACTGATGGTATGCATAGTTACCTTTGCTGCGGAAGTGATGCAAATGCTGATAATTTTATCGGTAGCCAAACCTTTTGAGGAGTCGTGGATTTTAGTCCAACAAATAGCTTTACCTATGCTGCTTATCAACTCTGTTGGTGCTGCACTGTTTATGAGTATTATTCGCGACCAGAAAGCTATGTACGACAAGATGTCATCGGTGTTTTCAACACAATCTTTACGCATCGCAGAGCGTAGTGTCGGTATATTATCGACAGGCTTTACCCAAGAGGCCAGCAAGCAAGTTGCACAAATAGTTATTGAAGAAACTAAAGTGGGCGCGGTCGCCATTACTGACACTGAAAAGCTGCTAGCATTTTGCGGCATAGGTGATAACCACCATATCGCCGGCACGCCGATATCGTCGAAGCTCACCCAAGATGCTATTGAGCAAGATAAAGTGATGTTTGCCGATGGCGTCAACACGCCCTACTCTTGCTCTATCTCTAAAGAGTGCCAATTAGGTTCATGTTTAGTTATTCCACTGCGCTCAGATGCGGAGGTGATCGGTACTATTAAACTTTACGAACCTAAGAAAAAGTTATTTTTAAATATTAATCGCAGTTTAGGTGAAGGCTTGGGTCGCCTGTTGTCAAACCAAATTCTATATGGACGCTTCGCGGCGCAGCAAAGCCTACTCACTCAAGCAGAGTTAAAGCTATTGCAAGCTCAAGTAAACCCACACTTTTTGTTTAACGCATTAAATACGATTGCGGCAATTATTCGCCGCGACCCAAACACTGCGCGCCAGCTGATTCAAAATCTATCGCAGTTTTTACGTATCAACTTAAAGCGTACTACTGGCCTAGTATCACTGGCTGATGAGCTTGAACATATCGACTCCTATTTAACCATTGAAAAAGCGCGCTTTATCGATAAATTAACTGTCAATATTGAAATTCCAGAGTCATTACTACAATGCAAGTTACCGGCATTTACTTTGCAGCCTATTATTGAAAACGCGGTTAAGCATGGCATTTCTAACATGCTCGATGCTGGTGTGATAGTCGTTAAAGGCGAACAATTGTCAGATGACAGTTTATTATTGTCAGTAACAGATAATGCAGGGCTATACTCGCCCACAACAGACAGCGAAGGCTTAGGTATGAATATTGTTGATAAACGCATTCAAAATATATTTGGCCCTCAATATGGCGTTTCCATCGACTGTGAGCCAAACATTTACACTACAATCAGTATTCACTTACCAAATATGGGATCTTAGCCATGATTAGCTGCATCATCATTGACGATGAACCCTACGCTAGAGAAGAAATTGCGATTTTACTTGAGAATGAGCCCGATTTTGACATTGTGGCGCAATGCAGTAATGCAATCGAAGCAATTCAAGCAATCACAAAACTCAAACCTCAATTAATATTTTTAGACATTCAAATGCCAAAGATATCTGGTCTAGAGTTAGCCGCAATGCTCGATCCTGATGACATGCCAAGGATCGTGTTTGTCACGGCATTTGACGAATACGCTATTACCGCATTTGAAAAGCAGGCCTTCGACTATCTACTCAAACCTATCGATGACAACCGCTTTGCCAGTACTCTAGCCAGATTACGTAAAGATCTTACCCCTAAAGCGCTTGGACCAATCATTAGCGAGAAGCTAGCCCACATTCCCTGTTTTTGTGGCAATAAACTCAAAGTGATCGCCACAGATTCAGTGCAATATATTTACAGTGATATGAGCGGCGTACATGTAGCAACAGCAACAGAACTTGTGCATACCCACATGACACTGAGAGTACTCGAAGAAAAAACCTCACTCATCTATTGCCACAGGCAGTATTTAATTGCACCAACTGCAATAGCAGAAATTGAAGTACAAGATGCAGGTGCCGAAGTTACCACTCGCTCCGGCGCTAAAGTCCCTGTATCTCGACGCTACTTAAAACAACTCAAACAACTATTTGGCTTTCAATAAACATAAACCACTAACAACGCCATACTGCCGCTTAACTAGATGATTTGACCGCTTAGTCAGTTGCCACTTCCAGACGTCATAAATATCTATACACTCGCGACCATTCTAAGTTTGGAGAGTTAATAATTATGACGTGGTTTTTACTTTGCGTCGGTCTGTTGATCGGTGGTTACTTCATTTACGGTGCATTTGTCGAAAAAGTTTTTGGTATCAATGCAAAGCGCCAAACCCCGGCATTTACCAAGACTGACGGCGTTGATTATGTGCCAATGTCAAAAGGTAAAGTGTACTTAATTCAGTTATTAAATATCGCTGGCGTAGGTCCAATTTTTGGTCCAATTCTTGGTGCGCTTTACGGCCCAGCCGCAATGCTATGGATTGTGCTCGGTTGTATCTTTGCTGGTGCCGTTCACGACTATTTTTCAGGCATGTTGTCAGTTCGCAACAACGGTGAGTCAGTACCAAGCCTTGCGGGTAAATACCTAGGTAAAGGTGCTAAGCACTTTATGAACGTATTTGCCATTATCCTGCTGCTACTTGTTGGTGTGGTATTTATTTCAGCACCTGCAGGTCTACTTGGTAAATTGACTGGTTGGGACGTTAGTATCTTCGTAGGTATTATCTTCTGTTACTACTTAATCGCAACGATTGTTCCTGTAGACAAAATCATTGGCCGCCTATATCCATTCTTTGGTGCATTGTTAGTATTTATGTCTGTTGGCTTAACTATCGCATTAATCGTTTCAAGCGAGCACAGTCTATTACCTGGCGTTGAAGTCGGTGACTTCTTAACTAACCTTAATCCGAATGATATGCCACTATGGCCTGCATTATTTATTACTATTGCCTGTGGTGCTATTTCAGGTTTCCATGCAACTCAGTCTCCGCTAATGGCGCGCTGTGTTGAAAATGAATCAAATGGCCGCTTTGTATTCTTCGGTGCCATGATTGGTGAAGGTATTATCGCGTTGATCTGGTGTGCTATCGCACTTTCATTCTTCGGCGGTGTTGAAGGGCTAAACGCAGGTATGGCAGGAAACCCTGCAAACGTGGTTTATGAAGCATCTACTGGTTTACTAGGCGTCGTGGGCGGTTTCTTAGCGGTGTTAGGTGTAATTGTACTGCCAATTACCTCTGGTGATACCGCTTTCCGTAGCGCTCGCTTAATCTTAGCTGAGTTTTTCAAGATGCCTCAAACCGAGCTACCAAAGCGTTTGATGTTTGCTATCCCATTATTCGCTGCAGGTGCGGTACTAACTCAAGTTGATTTTGGAGTGATTTGGCGCTACTTCGGTGTAGCAAACCAAGCGACTGCGGTAATGATGTTGTGGACAGCATCTGCTTACTTACTACGTCTAAATAAATTCCATTGGATCTGTACTATTCCAGCCATGTTTATGACTACTGTGGTGATTAGCTTTATGCTTAGCTCACCGACATTAGGTGCTGGCCTACCAATGACGTTATCTACTGTGGCAGGTGTGGTATCAACCTTAATCGTTACCGCCCTAATCATGCTAAAGACCAAAGGCAAAGGTGATATTGAAACTGCGGAAGAAGCTTAGCAGTTTCATCTCTACGCTATAACAATAAAAAGCCAGTCACATGACTGGCTTTTCTTAATTATTCAATACTTTAATAGAACTTTCAAAGGGCTGGTAACAGCTTATTCTTGCGAGCCTTTTAGTAATTCTGGCTCTACAAGTACCGAGTTATCATTATCAGAGATCCAGATCTGGCCCTCACAAATATTGAACTGCAACGACATATTACGACCAACAAGTAGCCCCATTGCCTTAACAGCCTCTTCAGGAATATTCCAGATTGTTAGGTTGTTATAACGCTCAAGTAGTGGTTCATTTTGCTTCCACCAAATAGGCACACTACGGCCACCATAAGTGATCAATTGTACTTGCTTGGCGCGGCCACAGGCTTTGCGTAACCACTTTTCATCGCTTTGACCAAACTCTACCCATAGGTTGATTTCATCTGATAAGGATTTATCCCAAAGCTCTGGCTCATCATCAACACACAAGCCCTTACTAAATGTCAGTGAGTCACTGGCGTTCATAGCAAAGGCTAACAGTCTTACCATCATACGCTCATCTGTTTCAGACGGGTGCTGTGCTAGAGTTAATTGATGATCTTGGTAATAACCGCGATCCATATCAGCGATTTGAATTGCGACTTTAAATACGGTTGCTTTAAGTGCCATGGGAGTATTCACAAATTAATTTGCACCAAGTTTACCTTAAATTTACCGCTCAACACATAATATGAGCTCTAAAAAGTTAACTCGTCAACGATGGCGCTAAAGGCTGCCTGGTTTGAGATATTTTGCATTAGGAAATTGTGCAGCTAAATGGCTTATTTCATCAACATTGCCAAACACTAAACATGACTCCCCTTTAGCAAGTTGTGCCTCAATGCACTCTGTATCGAATTGATTGCTTATACTCGCATCCCTTCTCAATAGCTCATTCAGCTCAAATGGCACATCTAAGCGTGAGTATGTGACTTCTATCTTTTGTAGATAGGGCATGGCGCCAATAGGCAGTAACTTAGGATCTGTCGTTGTATCAATAAGCAGTAACTCTCCACGCTGCTTACTAATTGTAAAACTAGATTGGTAATGTGTTTCAGTACTTTCGTCAAAGCGTGTATCGTTTCGACTAAAGAACTGCTCCCAAAATACTCGTCTTTGTTTAAACACCGGCAGTCGCTGTTGTACTTCGACTCTACGCTCAGCAATAAAATCAAACAATGGACTAATTGATTGTGGTAACCAAGACTCTAATCGCGCTCTAAGCTCGCGAGCATACACTGGCGCAGCACCAGCGGTACTGATGGCGATTTGTAAACGTCCACGATCAACAATAGAGGGAGTGATAAAGCGGCAAAAATTGGGGTTATCAACCACATTAGCCCAAATGCCTTGTTCTTGTGCAAGTACGGCAAGCTGCTCATTAAGCGCGGTATCAGCAGTGCAAAGATAGAGTAAATCGCAATCTTTAATATCGCTTTGCTTAATGCTGCGCTGTTCGAGTGTTATGCGCCCTGACTGAACATAAGCTTGGGTGTCTTGACATACATCAAGCGCAATCACTTTGATGTGCGCTTGTGTACGGCTAAGTAAATCCAGTTTACGGCTGGCAACATCACCCGCACCAACAACCAGAACCTTGAATGATTGAGTATCGACAAACAGCGGAAAATATTGCATCTATAGTGACACCTTAACGACAAGTTACGACTCGTTTAGTCGTGTTCTATCGGCAATTGTCGCTCAAGCCATGCCTTATAACCACCTGTTAATGATACGACTTTGCTATAACCCATAACTTGCAGGTTATACGCTGCCAATGCCGAGCGATAACCGCCACCACAATAAAGCACTAATGGTGTTTTTTTGTCGGCAAATAAGGTTTCAATATCTCGCTCAATAATGCCACGCCCTAAATGCTGAGCCCTGGGTAAATGCCCATTTTGCCACTCAGAATCCTCTCTAACATCGAGTAATGTCCAAGCTTGCATCGCTTCTTGATACTGCTCAACTGTTACTTCTGTCACTTGTGGTAGGACGCTTTCAACAAGCGCTAAAAAACCTGGGTTATGTTTCATTAACTGTATTTCTCACTGCGTTCGGCACCACAATTCCAGCAGAGCTCGAAACTCGATTCATTCACTTCATGACAGCTCACACACTTCCATTGTGGGCACTGCGCATCTAAAGAAGCCATTTGTGTTTTAGCGAGTTCATATTGGCTTTCAGCCACCCAAAGTTCGACGTTTTGAATGCCAGTAGGTAACTCACCAACGCCGCCTAATAAGGCTTCACCTCTGATCTCAACTTGCACACCGCTCGATTCTAACATACCTTTCCAAGTATGAGCTTCCAGCAGATTCCCTGTTGCGACTAAACGTGTTTGCTCTTCCATGTCATTCCTTACTACTTATGCGCGTTTGGCCTGATTAAGATAATGGTGAAATAGAACTACATGCTACTGCTAAATCATCCAGCCTGTCGAGCGCTGTTTTTTCGAACAACACACTACACCAACTTAAGCCTATATTAATAGTTTTTTAAGCTAACGAAACAATTAGTTCAAGCAGATCGCAAGCATAAAAAAAGCCACCCTTAGGTGGCTTTTTATTTATACCTTAAAACTAAGGCATCAATGCATCTTGATCTGCACCTTCTTTTTCGATTTCTACCGGCATCATGTGCTCACGATTGATCCCTAACTTAATCGCTAAGAAACTTGCTACGTAGATTGAAGAGAAAGTACCAACAAAAATACCCATTAGTAGTGCAGTAGCAAAACCGTGGATCATTGTGCCGCCTTTAAGGAATAAGGCAACAACCACAACTAATGTTGTACCTGTAGTAATAATGGTACGGCTCATGGTTTGGGTAATTGAGATATTCACGACTTCTTCTGGCAAGCTCTTACGTAGCTTTAAGAAGTTTTCGCGGATACGGTCAAATACCACGATGGTATCGTTCAGTGAGTAACCTACAACGGTGAGAAGACCTGCCAAAACCGTTAGATCAAACTCAAGCTGCAGTACAGAGAACACACCTAAGGTCACGATAATATCGTGTGCTAGTGCTGCAACTGAGCCCAGAGCTAAACGCCACTCAAAGCGGAATGACACGTAGATCAGAATACAGATAAGCGCAACTAATACCGCAAGGCCGCCTTGCTCTGCAAGCTCTTTACCTACTTGTGGACCAACAAACTCAACACGCTTTTGGATCACTGAAGAATCAAGCTGAGTCACAGCAGCCATTACGTCGTTAACTTGATCTTCGCTTTTAAAGTCATCTTTAACTGGAAGACGGATAAGTACGTCACGACTAGAACCAAAGTTCTGTACCACTGCACCACCAACCGCTTCAGTCACAAGACTGCTACGCACGGCGTTAAGATCAGCAGGTTTTGAAAACTCAAGCTCAACAACTGTACCACCGGTAAAGTCTAAGCCCCAGTTAATCCCTTTCGTTGCTAAACTTGCAATCGAGCCCAGCACCAAAACAGCAGAGAAAATACTGATCGGTAGTGCGTGGCGTAGGAAGTTGACTGTACTTTTAACATTTAATATTTGTAACATTATCAACGTCCCTTAAATAGATAGTTTCTTCACGCGCTTACCACCCCAAATCGCGTTCACGATTGAACGTGTACCCACGATGGCAGTAAACATTGAAGTAGCGATACCAATCATCAAGGTAACAGCGAAACCTTTCACCGCACCAGTACCAACAGCAAATAGAATTAATGCTGTCATAAAGGTGGTGATGTTTGCATCGGCAATGGTAGAGAACGCGTTGCCATAACCTTCATGAATCGCTTGTTGTACACTACGACCGTTACGAAGTTCTTCACGAATACGTTCGTAAATAAGTACGTTACCGTCAACCGCCATACCTACAGTTAATACCATACCGGCAATACCCGGTAGAGTAAGTACAGCACCTGGGATCATAGACATAACGCCCACAACCATTACCAAGTTAGCTGTTAGTGCAAGGTTTGCAATTAGACCGAAACCACGGTAGTAAACCAACATGAAGATAAGTACAACTGCCATACCCCAGATCATTGCTTGCATACCGTTTTCGATATTTTCTTGACCTAAGCTTGGACCAATTGTGCGTTCTTCAACAATATATACAGGCGCAATCAAGGCACCTGCGCGTAGCAATAGTGCTAGATTTTGTGCTTCAGCATGCTCAAGGCCGGTAATCACAAAGTTACGACCTAAACGTGCTTGAATGGTCGCAACTGAAATCACTTCCTCAATCTTCTTCATCTTCACGCTACCGTCAGCATTCTTTTCACCGGTATCTTTATACTCGATAAATAGCGTTGCCATTGGGTTGCCGATATTGTCTTTAGTGACATTAGAGAAGATTGAACCACCTTTTGCATCAAGGTTAATTGATACTTGTGGACGACTATATTCATCAAAGCTTGGCTGTGCGCCTTGAATATGGTCACCGGTCAACATAACGGTTTTCTTCAATACAACAGGGCCACCACTGCGGCGCTGATAAAGCTCAGAACCCGCAGGAACTCGGCCACTCATCGCTGCTTGAACATCAGCTTTTTGGTCAACCATGTGGAATTCGATAGATGCTGTTGCGCTTAGAATTTCTTTAGCACGAGCAGTATCTTGAACACCTGGTAACTCAACGATAATTCGCTCAGCACCTTGACGCTGTACAACAGGTTCAGCCACACCTAACTCGTTAACACGGTTACGCAGTGTAGTGATGTTTTGCTGTAGCGCTTCTTCTTTAACTTGCTTTAGGTAAGTTTCACTTGGATTTGCAACAAGAACATAGTCTTCGCCAACAGTTTTGTCTTGGAAGACCATGTCGTTGCTGCGAGACTTAAGAAAGCTTTCAGCTTTCGCTAAAGTCTCAGCATCGCGGAATTTAATCTCGATGCCTTTGGCGCCGTTGCGAATACCCGCGTAGCGAATTTTCTCAGCTCGTAAATCAGTTCTAAAGTCGGCTACTTTGGCTTCGGTCATCTTACGAATCGCTTCACCCATGTCTACTTCCATTAAGAAGTGCACGCCACCGCGTAAGTCCAAACCTAGCTTCATTGGTGAACCACCCATGGCTTCTAGCCACTCTGGTACCGCTGGTGCTAAGTTTAATGCTACGGTGAACTTGTCGCCTAACGCTTCACTAATAGCTTCTTTAGCAATTAATTGCTCTTCACCATTATTAACACGTACTAACAACTGACCATTTTCAAGCTCGGAACGCTTTACAGCGATACCTTTGCTTTTTAATACATCATTTACTGTCGACATTGTCGACGCTGAGACCTCGGCTCCTCGTGTGGCAACCACTTGAACTGCATGGTCTTCACCGAAAAGGTTTGGTATCGCATAGAATGCACCGACGGCGATAATTAATATCACCATCAGGTTTTTCCACATCGGGTATTTATTCAACACGCCATTGCCCTCTTGGCTTAAAGTGACTTAATAGAGCCTTTTGGCAATACGGCCGCAATATAATCCTTCTTGATCGTGATTTCGCTTGTTTCGTTGATAGTCAACAATACATAGTCGTTTTCATCACTGATTTTTGCGATTTTACCTAGAATACCGCCGCTTGTTAGCACTTCATCACCTTTGCTCAAAGAGCTCATTAGGTTCTTGTGCTCTTTAACGCGCTTTGATTGTGGACGGAAAATCATGAAGTAAAAAATTAGGCCGAAAATGACCAACATGAAAATCAATTCCATCGTACCACCAGCGCCACCAACAGGAGCATCAGCTGCATATGCGTTTGAAATAAACATAGTATTCTCTTCTTATTGTCTGAGTAAAAATTAATCGGATAATTCAGGAACTTCAGGTACTTCTCGACCTTGGCTGGTATAGAATTCCGTAACAAAGGCGTCTAATGTACCTGTCTCGATAGCGCCACGCAAACCTTCCATCAATCTTTGATAGTAGCGAAGGTTATGAATGGTGTTTAAACGAGCTCCTAAAATTTCATTACAACGATCTAAATGGTAAAGGTACGCCCGAGAATAATTCTTACAGGTATAACAATCACACTTATCATCGAGTGGTGAAGTGTCATCACGATGACGTGCATTACGGATCTTAATAACACCTTCACTGGTAAACAGATGACCGTTACGAGCATTACGAGTTGGCATAACACAATCGAACATGTCTACACCGCGACGTACGCCTTCAACTAAATCTTCTGGCTTACCGACCCCCATCAAATAACGAGGTTTATCAGCTGGAATTTTTGGACAAACATGCTCAAGAATGCGGTGCATGTCTTCCTTTGGCTCGCCAACTGCTAAACCACCAACAGCGTATCCATCAAAACCAATATCAACTAGGCCATTAAGGCTTTCGTCACGTAGGTCTTCATAAACACCACCTTGAATAATACCGAATAACGAATTCGGGTTTTCAAGTCTGTCAAACTCATCACGTGAACGCTGTGCCCAACGAAGTGACATCTGCATCGATTTACGTGCTTCGTCCTCTGTTGCTGGGTATGGCGTACATTCGTCAAAAATCATTACCACATCGCTGCCTAATGAATTTTGGATCTGCATTGACTTTTCTGGGTCCAAGAAAATCTTTTCACCGTTAATTGGTGAACGGAAATGAACGCCTTCTTCAGTGATCTTACGGATATCACCCAAGCTGAATACTTGGAATCCACCAGAGTCAGTCAAAATAGGACGTTGCCAGTTCATAAAGTCATGCAAGTCGCCATGCTTACGCATGATCTCTTCACCAGGACGTAACCATAAATGGAACGTATTGCCTAGTAAGATATCAGCACCGGTTTCACGTACTTCTTCAGGCGTCATGCCTTTAACGGTACCGTATGTTCCCACAGGCATAAATGCTGGAGTCTCTACAGTGCCACGTTCAAAAATCAAACGACCACGACGTGCGCGGCCTTGAGTTGTATCTAATTCAAATTTCATTTTTCACCTCGCCAGATAAACAGTCTGACCCGAGTTAACTCAAATATATGAGTCTAAGATTATGACAAACATAAGGGCAAACAATTCAGTATCAACCCTAAATGCCAAAATATGCATTAAAACCGCAGATAAAAAAATACCCACTTCATTAATGATGAACTGGGTATTTTAAAGCAATTTGAATAATTAGTTCGCTTTTTTGGTCACAAACATCGCGTCGCCATAGCTAAAGAAGCGGTATTTTTGAGCGATCGCGTGCTGATAGGCGTTTTTTACCTCATCGAAGCCTGCAAATGCACTTAGAAGCATGATTAGCGTTGACTCTGGTAGGTGGAAATTTGTCACCATTGCATCGACAACTTGGAACTGATACCCAGGATAAATAAAGATATCAGTATCACCGCTAAACGCTTGTAACTCATCGTTAGATGCTTTGGCTGCACTTTCAAGTGAGCGCACTGAAGTTGTCCCAACCGCAATCACACGATTACCGTTTGCTTTAGTTTCAGCAATTAAATCGACAACTGACTGTGGCACTTCTGCCCACTCTGAATGCATTTTATGATCAAGGATATTATCAACGCGAACCGGTTGGAACGTACCCGCACCGACATGCAAGGTCACAAATGCTGTCTTTACACCTTTTTCTTTAAGCTTTGCTAGCATGGCATCATCAAAGTGAAGGCCTGCTGTTGGCGCTGCAACCGCTCCTGGGTTTTGATTGTAAACCGTTTGGTAACGCTCTTTATCGGCATCTTCATCTGGTCTGTCGATATAAGGTGGCAACGGCATATGGCCAACCTCTTCTAGCACTTCAAGAATCGTTTTATCGCCTTGCAGCTCCAGTTCAAACAAGGCGTCATGTCTAGCAAGCATTTTCATTTTGTAGTCAGCGTCTAAGCAAATAATGTTATCTACTTTAGGTGACTTAGAACAACGTACATGCGCAAGCACACGCTTATCGTCAAGCATACGCTCAACTAAGATCTCAAGCTTACCACCAGACTCTTTATGGCCAAACATACGCGCAGGAATAACCCGAGTATTGTTAAACACCATCAAATCGCCAGGATTGACTCGTTCTAAAATATCGGTGAACTGCAGATCAGCCAGTGCGCCACTATTACCGTCAAGTGACAGCAATCGAGAGGCAGTTCGCTCAGCAGTAGGATAACGGGCAATTAACTCATCAGGGAGTTCAAACGAAAAATCAGCAACGCGCATGTAAAGTCTCAATTGTGTCTAAATCGGCCGCTAGTCTATGACTAGCGTAATAGAAGATCAACAATCAAGACTTAAAAAACCGTCAATTAACGATTTAAGCGCACCTGTGCGTACATATAACGATTAGCTTAGTGACTTAAACGAATCCGATTTACTTTTTATAGCCGCATTGGCACTTTTATTATCAAAGTCTTCTCTGCGATAGCTATGCTGCTGGTAGGGAATGTCAATATTGACTTTTCTACGGGTGACTTGCTGTTTTTTAGCAAGCTTTCGGGTTAACCAGTTCCACATCATCCTTGATCCTCAAACCGTTTAATTGATGGACATTTTATTATCATTTGACGCACATTCTTAATATAAGCCCCGTATTTAACTGGGATAAGCCAACTAAATTGAGAAAGAATTTCCTTCGCATCGCGCAGCATGATACCGTGAAGTACGCGTATCACCAAGTATAAAATATGAACTTTCTTGCACACCTGCATTTAGCAGACAATAGCCAGACCTCAATGGCTGCCAATATCGCTGGCGATTTTGCAAAAGGCAGTATCGAAGATTTTCCAAAACATCTTCAACAAGGAATATGGCTACATAGACAAATAGACCAACTGACTGACAGCCATGAGATCACCAAAGAATTACTGACATTGTTCCCAAAGTCACTGACTCGTGCAGCGCCAATTATTATTGATTTGAGCTTTGACCATATGTTGGCTAAATACTGGGATGAGTATCATCATCAAACACTGGAAGAATTTGCGGTTAAGGCCTATAACGCTATTGACGATTGTGATGCACTGCCAGAAAAACTAGTGTCTATCGCACCAAAAATCCGTCAGGAAAACTGGTTGGTAGCCTATCAAACACGAGAAGGCCTAAATCAAACTTTAGCTTCTGTCGCCAAGCGTGTATCAAAACCAGAGATATTTAATGGCGCGCAGGAATGTGTCAAAAAACTCGATACAGATATTGAAATTGCATTTCGTACTTTCTATCCACAGTTAATGGCCTATAGCCGTTTATGGACCCGCAATACTCCACCAGAGTATCTGTAACTGTTGGATTCTGTTTAATAACACAGCACAAGCTAAGTCACCATTGCATTAAGTACATGTCTAAAAGCTAAGTATTTGCTAAAATCCCGCCTAATAGGAGAACACATGCAAATATTTAGCTATCAGCCCCCGAGTATCCCTTGGTTAGATATCCGTTATATCGACCGAGATATTATCGTTATCAATAAACCCTCTGGCTTGCTTTCAAATCCAGGGATCGCTGAATACACTCACGATTGCGCCCTCACACGTCTACAAGAACGGTTTAAAGACTGTATTTTGGTGCACCGTTTAGACTGTGCCACATCGGGGATCATGGTATTTGCCCGTAATAAAAAAGCGGAATCGAGCTTAAAGACTCAATTTCAGAATAGACAGACTCAAAAAACTTACATTGCTGAAGTAGCGGGTAAATTCACTGATGCAAGTGGTGTTATTGAGCTTGCTCTTGCAGCAGATAAAGCCAATCCACCTAAACAGATGGTCAGCGAGACTGGTAAAACAGCAATCACTCATTACAAAGTGATCAGCCAAGGCGATAATAAATCTTTAGTTGAGCTAAAGCCTGTAACCGGTAGGACTCACCAGTTACGCGTGCACATGCAAGCATTAGGACACACTATTTTAGGTGACGATTTCTATGGTGATGAGCCGATAATCAATGCGGCTAAGCGACTACAACTGCATGCCAAAGAACTAAGTTTTAGTCACCCTTATTCGGGTAAGCCAATGCATTTTAGTAGTGCTCATCCTTTTTAAGCGGTAGATCAAAAAAGGGGCTTATGCCCCTTTAAAATCAATCCAACCGCTATTGACTGTATTTACGCTGCAGCAACATCGACTTTTGCCGTGTAATAACAATCCGATGAATTACAAAACTTTAGATCATTCGACGTGGTAAGCAGAAAATACTCGCCAAAAATATTACCGCCTTTATCTTCAAGCTTAATGCCTTCATCAGTATGCTCGAACGTCATTTCATCTAAGCTATGGCAGCCATCTAAATACCAAGTCTCTAAAAAATACTTACCTTCTTGCTTGTAAAGAGTAATGTTATCACCCAGTAATGGTCTTTCATCTATCCAACGACCAACAACCTCACGATTTGCAATCTCATCTTCTCGCCAGGATAACCGCTTGCGCTTTTCAACAACCGACATTTCCATCTCCTTGAGTTTGGCACCTTTCTCAATTTGAATAACTTCATCTGTCTTACTGCGCACAAGAGTCATCAGCTCATTTCTCCATTTAAAAGCATTTGTAGGTTGGCTATCTTGGTAGTCCACATTCAATCATTGTTCGAGTTTACTTTTAAAATCAGCAACACAAATTTGCAAAGGTTAGATAGAGTCACTAAACAATGGTGCTCATTCAAAAGTCGTAAACTCCGCTTAAATTACCATCAGAGTGTATCGCAACAAAAAATTAAAAATGCGATATAAATCACTTTCTATGCATTACTTTAGTCAATGCGCATTAAAAGACAAGCATTTAACACTTCATACCAGTTTTTAACCTATTTCAGGTCAAAATCTGATATAACCTTGTGTTCTTGTTCAATAATAATACTAAATCAATCAGTGTAAAAGTTGGCTGACGCTAAACACTTTTGCTAGACGAGCTCAAAATGAGTAGAAAAGTAGAATAGTGATTTCCTGAATGAGCTGTTCGCTCCAGGACTTTCTAGTCAAACAAGTACCAATATAGCCGAAGCACAACATTCTGATTGGCACTACAGGACCTACAATGAAGTTTAATCGCCGACACTTTTTAAAAACAGCTGGTGTGACCGCGGCTGGAATTCTTACTTCACAACTTCCTTTATCTACAGCCAACGCTGTGCAGCAAAAACCAGCTAACCAACACACCGTGATGGGGCTTATTGCTCCTAAAATGGATATTGTGCGGGTTGGCTTTATTGGCGTCGGTCAACGGGGCTCTGGCCACGTAAAACATTTTTGTCATTTAGAGGGAGTCGAAATTAAAGCTATTTGTGACACCGACGCCAAAGTATTAGACAAATCCATTGAGTTTGTTGAATTCCAAGGGCTAGCAAAACCTGCACGATATACTGGTAACGAAGATGCTTATAAAGATTTATTAAGTCGAAATGACATTGATATTGTCATCATTTCAACTCCTTGGGAATGGCACGCCCCTATGGCTATAGACACCATGGAAAGCGGTAAGCACGCTTTCGTTGAAGTACCACTGGCCTTAACCGTTGAAGAGTGCTGGCAAATTGTCGATACCGCAGAACGTACACAAAAGAACTGCATGATGATGGAAAACGTCAACTACGGCCGCGATGAGTTAATGGTGCTCAATATGGTGCGTCAGGGGTTATTTGGTGAACTACTACATGGCGAAGCAGCTTATATCCATGAGCTACGCTGGCAGATGAAGGAAATTGATAGTAAAACAGGTTCATGGCGCACACATTGGCATACTAAACGTAACGGTAATCTATACCCTACTCATGGTTTAGGGCCTGTATCGCAATATATGAATATCAACCGTGGCGATAGATTTGATTATCTGACATCAATGAGTTCCCCAGCGCTAGGACGTGCCTTATATGCTGAGCGAGAGTTCCCAAAAGACCATGAACGTAACCAGCTCAACTATATCAACGGCGATATGAACACTTCGCTCATTAAAACCGTTAACGGCCGAACGATTATGGTTCAGCACGACACAACGACGCCTCGTCCATACAGCCGCCATAATCTCATCCAAGGCACTAATGGTGTGTTTGCTGGCTTCCCAAATAGAATCGCGGTCGAACAAGGTGGCTCTGGTAACTTCCATCAATGGGATATGGATATGGAAAACTGGTATGCCAAATACGACCATCCGCTATGGCTGCAGATGGGTAAAGAAGCTGAACGTAACGGTGGCCATGGCGGCATGGACTTTTTAATGTTGTGGCGCATGGTGTATTGCTTACGTAATGGCGAGCCACTCGATCAGGATGTTTACGACGGTGCAGCTTGGTCGGTAGTGAATATTCTCAGTGAAGAGTCCGTTAATAATCGTAGTAATTCAGTGGACTTTCCTGACTTTACTCGCGGCGCTTGGAAGACTGGAAAACCACTCGGTATTGTTGGCGCATAACTGTTTAGGGGACCAAACGAAAAAGCCCACTCAATGAAGTGGGCTTTTAATGTTCAGCAATATTTTACCGTGTTTAACGATTAATATGTTTCACCGTCTAGCTGATTACGCATTCTCTTTACGTTCAGCAGCTTCACATGCCGCAGCGGTAAAGATAACGTCTGTAGAACTGTTCAAACCTGTTTCAGCCGAATCTTGGATAACACCAATAATAAAGCCAACTGCAACAACTTGCATCGCTACGTCATTTGAAATACCAAACAAGCTACATGCTAGTGGGATAAGTAACAGTGAGCCACCAGCAACACCCGATGCTCCACAGGCTGAAATACCCGCAACCACACTCAATAAAATAGCAGTCAAAATGTCGACCTGAATGCCCATAGAGTTAGCCGCAGCTAAAGTCAAAATAGTAATGGTAATTGCCGCACCACCCATGTTGATTGTGGCGCCAAGTGGGATAGACACAGAATAAGTATCTTCATGTAGCTTTAGTTTTTCACACAGCGCCATGTTTACAGGAATATTGGCCGCACTTGAGCGAGTAAAGAAGGCTGTTACACCACTTTCACGAATACAAGTAAACACTAATGGGTATGGGTTACGACGTATTTTAAAGTACACAATCGCAGGGTTGATGATCAAGGCCATAATAGCCATTGCACCAAGCAGCACTAATAACAAATGCATATAACCCGCGATAGCAGCAAAACCAGTGGTTGCGAATGTTGAAGCCACTAGACCGAAAATACCAATTGGTGCTAAGCGGATAATAAAACGAACCATTTGCGACACACCATGGCTCACATCAGCAAAAACCTGCTTAGTTGAATCTGTTGCGTGATGCAGAGCAAGACCTAAGCCCACACCCCAAGCAAGAATACCTATGTAGTTACCTGTCATTAACGCATTAACTGGGTTATCGACTAGTTGGAACAATAATGTATGAACAACCTCGCCAATCCCTTCTGGAGGATTAGCCTGCGCCGCATCTAGACTCAACGCAAGTGTAGTTGGAAATGCAAAACTCATCAAAACAGCGGTTACTGCAGCCGAAAACGTACCAAATAAGTATAAAATTACGATCGGACGCATATTGGTTTTAGCATTTTTCTTTTGATTGGCAATCGATGCCGCAACCAAAATGAAAACTAACACAGGTGCAATTGCTTTTAGCGCGCCAACAAATAATTGCCCTAAAAACGCAACGTTTTCTGCACCGGTTTTTGATACCGTAGCTAAAGCAACACCTGCGATAATACCAATAAGAATTTGTAACACTAAACTGCCGTCTGCCAACTTGGCAAACAAAGATGGTTTTTGATTCATTACTTAACCTGTCATTTTTATAGTATGTAGAAACCCTAATACAAAGGCCGCTTATGATTTGTGCCTTTTATATAGCGTCAATCTCCCTTCTATACAGTTTGTATCGGATGCAGCAAGTATTGTCTACCTTTGCTAGGCAATTAGCGCTTTAAATTACTCACGGTTAACATCTTGCTAATAAGGTCCTAAAGATTCGAGTTTGCAGAGGCTTTTTCAGCTCCTCGTAGCATGGCTTCTATCAATTCATGAGCACAAAATTTAGTTAATGCTTCATTAGCACCGACTTGATGGGCTTGACTGACACTGATCTCACTCGACAGTGAAGTATGTAAGATAATATAGGCTGCTGCGATGGCAGGATTGTTCTTAACTTCAAATGCCAATTCATAACCATCTAGACCTGGCATTTCGATATCACTGACTAAAATATTAATTGGCTGACGCTCACGCTCTGCTTGTTCCATAATTGCCAGCGCCTCTTTACCGTCTGCGGTAACCTGATAAGGAATATTGATGCTATCAAGGGCGTCACTGAGCTGCTTACGCGCAACTTTAGAGTCATCCACGAGTAAGATATTCATCGGCTTTAAATATTCGCGCTGCACATCAGTTAAAATAGCTCTTGTGGTTTCAGGACTGAGGGGGAACACCTTAGACAGCAGTAACTCCACATCAAGTAGCTGTACCAACTTGTCATCAATTTTAGTTACGCCAGTAAGAAAGGCATTTTTGCCCAATGTCGTTGGCGGCTTTTCAATATCACGCCAGTTACATTCAATAATTTTATCGATAGAACGAACCAAAAAACCAATCACCATCCTTTGGCAATCAGTGATAATGATATAGCTATCCTTGCGTTCTTCCTCAGTGATCGGACGATAGCCAATCGCTGCAGCCATATCAATAATAGGGATAGTTGCGCCGCGAATGGTCGCAGCGCCTAAAATGGTAGGGTGAGAATGAGGGATCGCGCTGAGTGGGCTATAAGGCACTAGCTCACGGATTTTCAGTGTGCCTAGAGCAAACAGCTGAGTATGTGATAGTTTAAATAGCAACAACCCCTGAGATTGATTCGCTTTACTCTTGGGTTTACTTTTAGTTATTGCGTCCATACTCGTGCCGCCATAAGAATATTATTTTATATTAGAAACTCTAACCTAAGCGACTAAACCGCACAATTAAAGCTGAGACTCGATTGGCAATAAAGCGATGCAATCGACAAGAAATTTACGCCATAGCCCGGCATCTGGTTCAGTATGAATTTTACGTTGATTAAAATCATCAAACCAGACAAGTTCATCATCTTCTACAGCCAAACGATATGCGCTTTTCGCTAGATTATTTGTTAAGTCATCAACGATTTCTTGAGCCAGCTGCTTATTGTCTACAATTAGCCCCATCTCAGTATTTAGCCAAGCAGAGCGAGGATCAAAATTAAACGAGCCAACAAATACCGAACGCCTATCTGTTATAAAGGTTTTAGCATGTAAGCTACTTTTAGAGCTGCCACTCCAACTACTGGTTTTTTTAATATCTGGATTCGCTTTCACCTCAAAGATCTTCACCCCAGCTTCTAACAGGCGTTGTCTGTATTGCCTGTAACCTGCATGCACAGCAAGGACATCAGTTGCCGCCAAGCTATTGGTTAATATTGTAATATCTATACCTCTATTAACGGTTTCGATTATGCTGTCAGTACCCGCTTTAGTCGGCACAAAATACGGTGACACCAAAATCACTTCATCTTGAGCGTTCGCTAAAAACGCACTCAAGTCAGCTAAAATACTGTCTGTTTCAGAGCTGTGATTCTGTTTATCGGGTTGATCAAAAACCAGTGTTGTCGGCCCCCAATACCAACTTAAGCTATTAGTTTGCATTTGCGGAATTAACTCACTTTGCAATAAGCGCTCAATATAGGGGTTAGCGCTATAGGCTGACTTTTCAGCTGCAACTCCACTCAGTTCTTCAGCTGCTTGTTTATCACTAACGCTGTGAACGGTAAGTGCATTAATCTCAACGCTGATAGGTGCATTCCAATATAAATCAAATTGATCTGATACCTGGCCTACCACTTCACCAATTGCCATTAAATCAAAATCGCCAAACTCAACCTCGGTATTATTAGAAAAGTACTCATTACCAATATTACGCCCACCAACTATGGTGATCGCGTTGTCGACGGTTAATGACTTATTGTGCATACGATGATTTAGCCGAGAAAATCCAGCAACAAATGCAAGATTACGAAAACTACGTTCAAAAGAAGGGTTATATAAACGTACTTGAATATTTTTGTGCTGCGCCAACATGGCAAGTGCTTCATCAGCATCTTTAATCGCCATATCATCAAGTAAAATCCTGACCCTTACCCCGCGCTCAGCAGCTTCAATTAAATGCCACATCAGTAAGCGACCACTGTCGTCACCACGATAGATATAATATTGCATATCGATGCTAGCACTCGCGGCGCTCACTAGCGCCAAACGAGCAATTAAGGCATCAACCCCATCGGCAAGAGGTAAAACACCGGTTAAACCTGGTTGAGCCTTGAGATCATCTTGCAGATAACTCACAAGGGGCCAGTCTTTTTGCGGCATAAGTTGAGTTGAAATGATTTTATCGGGAAAAACAGCAGAAGATTGGCAGCCGGTTAAAACCCAAACTGCCCAAATAAGGAGTAACTTTAGTGGAGTGAACGTCTGCAATCCTTTTGCATTCATTTTATTATTCTGTTTGCGAACCTTAGTTAATCTTGTAGCGCATAAAGCACATCAAATGCAAATTGATCCCAACCTTCAGAGCTAAATGCAATATCTCGAACAGCCCTAACTTGGCTAACGGCGTGAAGTGGTGCTGCGCCGTTATCCATCAAATAGTAAGCCATAATAAGACCGGTGCGATCTTTGCCTGAGCGACAGTGGATTAATACGGTTTTGTCTTGTTGCTCACATTGCCTAATAAAAGCCAGCGCTTTAGGTACTTGCTCAGTACAAAGTGCTAGATCTTCTTCTTTAGGCGGAATGTTGCTTGAAAACGGCACACATAGGTAGTCTAAACCTAAGTCTGCAATCTCTTGTGCGTTGCACTCTTCACCATGATTGACCGATAAAATTGCATCAACACCCGATGCTTTTATCTGTGCAAGATCCCAAGGGTCTTTGTTCGGCCCACTGCGTCCTGCAATTTGCCCCTCTACTAACCAAAATAGGTGCTGCATAGTGTTTCCTAGGTAAAAAATGTATTTTAACAGACGGTAAATCGACAAGAGCATACCTAAAGCCGCCATGGTGCGCTATTGCTTTATTACCGAGCACTACAACCTATGATGAAAATTTGACGCTAGGCCGCAAAATAGCAGCTAAATCCTTATACTGATATCGCTGAATACAAAAAAGGACTCAATAAGAGTCCCTAATTTTTAAGTTGAATAGCTGATTTAAGACTTTTTGCCCCAAACCTCAGCATTGATTTTTTTACGGTGTTTTTTGCCAGTACCAGCAGGCTTTGCCATCGGCTTAGCATCGCGAGAGGGACAATCTTCAGGTGCTTCAAGATCAGCTTCAAATCCCGGGATCTGCTCACGTTCTAGGCGAATTTTATTTTTCTTTTCAATCAACTTAAAGTGTTGGTATTCATCATGAGAAATTAAGCTCATTGCTAAACCCGCCTCACCTGCACGACCACTTCGGCCAATACGGTGCATATAGTCGGCTGGGCTTCTTGGTAACTCAAAGTTAATCACAATCGGCAGCTTTTCAATATCGATACCACGAGCCGCAATATCAGTTGCAATTAACACACTGATTTCACCAGATTTAAAGCCGTCTAGTACACGGTTACGCGCGCCTTGACCTTTGTCGCTATGAAATACTTCTGCAGTAATACCCGCATTTTCTAACTTTTGTGCTAATCGGTTACAGCTGTATTTGGCACTGGCAAAAATCAACACTTGTTGCCACTGATTGTCTTTAATCAATTGTGCTAGCAACGCTGTTTTACGGTTACGGTTAACGGTAATAACGCGCTGTACTAATGTCGTTTCCTCTTCATCCTGTAGCTGAACTTCAACAGGGTTATTAAGTAGTGAGCTAGTCAGTTCACGTACTTCTTCTGGAAACGTTGCCGAAAACAATAAGGTTTGCTTAGCTTTGGGTAATTTGCCTAACAGCTCATTAAGCTCTTCGGTAAAACCAAGGCTTAACATGCGATCAGCTTCATCTAACACTAAGGTGTGGGTCTTATCTAATTTAAGTGCATTACTTGAAATAAGATCGATTAAACGGCCAGGCGTTGCAACCACAATATCTGCGCCGCCACGCAAGCTTTGCATTTGGGTGTTAGTCGACACGCCACCATATACCGAAAGTGTTTTTAGATTAGGCTTAATAAGCTGCGAGTAACGCATAAAGCTGTCGCTAACTTGCTGGGCCAATTCACGAGTTGGCACTAATACTAAGCAAGAAACGAAGTTACTGCCTGCTTTACGAGGTTCTGCCTTTGCAAGCTTTTGAATAATCGGTAAGGCAAATGCCGCTGTTTTACCCGAACCTGTTTTTGCACCACCGAGAACGTCTTTGCCAGCAATCACAGCTGGGATCATGTGCGACTGAATAGGAGTTGGCGTGGTATAACTCAGCAGTTTTAAGGTCTCAAGCAACTCAGGGATCAGCCCTAGTTGAGTAAAGTCGCTGTGAGTTATTACGTTGTCGATTGAAGATACTGGCTGAGTCATAATTTACAGGTTAATGCCTAATCAAAAATAAGGCGCTTATTCTACGCTAATATCGGCTTAAAAGCTTATATTTCTTAGTGCACCGGTTTGCGTGTCACCACAGCTCAAAAAGCATTTTTATAAACGGCTATATAAGTGTGCCCTCACAATGAATCCAAAAAGTGAAAAGCCAAGAATGAATCATGGAAAGTTAAGCCCAAATGAATGAACTAAACAGATAAGCCCTCAAGCTTAAGTAACTTTTGCTTCAACGCTAAACCATAAGCATAACCCGTTAATGTGCCATTTTTACCAATGACTCTATGGCAAGGCACAATAATGGCTATCGGATTCGCTCCATTTGCGGTACCTACGGCCCTAACCGCTTTGGGTCTATCGATTTTACAGGCAATCTCGCCGTAACTGCAGCTTTGACAGTGCTCTAGCTCTGTTAACGCTTGCCACACCTGTTTTTGAAACTCGGTGCCTTTTGGCGCAAGTGCCACCTCAAAATGCTGTCGCTTTTGCGCAAAGTATTCCATCAGCTCTTGTTGGGCTTGCGCTAAATGTTGCTCAGCAACTGCCAATTCCTGCTTATCTACAATTCCGTCACGGTTATCGATGATCTGTTGATTATCAACTTCGCGAGTTTGCCATTCATCCTCTGCACTAGGAATAAAGTTAAGGTGGGTTAGGCCTTGGGCGTTAGCGCAAAGGGAGAGCTGTCCATAACTTGTTTGGAAGTTAAGTTTGGCAATAGGATCGATTTTGCTCATCATCAAAGGCTCCACAATTGAAAAGTTAAATAGCTCCCCCAAGGGGCGATTTGTTTTGCCAAAGACTCGGTTATTTCAGTGTAATTATCACACTTTAAACCTTGCTCAGCATACAAGGCTAAAATTCGTTTTTTTACCACTAGATCGCCACATAGCAAAACATCTGGGTCACTCTGGCCACGCATTTTGGCGTAAGCCACTGTCCATGGACCAATACCTTTAATTGATAACCAATCGGCTAAATCAGTATCTGGATTTTCTGTTACGAATTGAGCAAGTGCATTCAGTGCTTTCTTTCTGGCGCCGGGCATTCTCAGCTCGTTTAATTCTGCAGTAGCAATCACTGCTGGTGTAGGGAAAAGCTTAACTCTCCTATCACCTATAGTGCGCTCTTCGCCATAAGCGAGCACTAACTGATTAAGTAATTTTGATGCTTGTACAATACTAACTTGCTGGCCAAGCACTGCGCGACAGCCAGCTTCAAATGCCGACCAAACACCGGGCAACCTTAACCCTTTACGCATTAAGCTGCTGATAGGCGTTAACTCGCGTAATGCATTATCTATTTGTGCAATATTGGCATTAAGATCTAGTACTCTACGGATCTCGTTGATAATCAAACCAAGTTGTGCCAATGCGCTATCATCTTCTAATACAATTTCAACATTAAATAGGTTTGCAGCGCTGTCGAGCCTAGCATTGAAGTAACCACTTACCTCATTAATTGTGAAACTGCGGCCATAACTCAACTCGTCATTTAGCCATTCCATGTTTTGCACCGCACGAACTTGATAAAAGTGGTGCTGCTCAGGCCAACTAAACGGTGGTCTAAAGCTCAATTGTAAGTTCAATGCAATACGCCCTTTCGTTTCAAGCAATTCAGCTTTAGTTGCATCACTGGTGATGGTTGCTTTTTTACGTAAATCACTAGGTGTTAGCTGTAATGTCTGTTGAAACACTTCGTTAAAGCGGCGAATGCTATTAAAGCCTGCTGCAAATGCCACTTGGGTAATGCTCAGCTTAGTTTGATGCAGCAGTTGCTTAGCTAACATCAGTTGTTGATATTGAGCATAAGATTTCACCGATGTACCAAGCTTATCTTGAAATAGCTTTCTTAAATAACGGCTACTAATGCCTAATCTAATCGATAAACTTTCTACAGTCTCACCATCTTGTCCTGACATCGCGCCACTATCGATCAAAGCTTTTGCTCTATCGAGTGTGGTTTGTGTTCCTTTCCATGCATAAGATTGCGGTGCACTATCGGGTCGACAACGAAGACAAGGTCGTAAGCCTGCATTAGCGGCCTGTAGTGCAGTGTCAAAATATCTTACGTTTTGCTCTTTTGGGCTAACCGCAGGACAAATTGGCCGGCAATAAATTTTAGTCGTTACTACGCCTATAAAGAATTGCCCATCAAAACGTGGATCGCGAGTAAGCCTTGCTTTACGGCAAGCTTGGAGATCAGTCTGACAATTATGCTGCACCATTTTTGGCCTCTAGAACTCATTTAATGGCAACAATAGTACGCAACATGCTGATTGCGAACTAGCGGAAAACGGAACTGAATATAAAGAATATTTAGTTACACTGCTTTGTATACACTTAATCTAAGTAATCCTATATGCTATCGATTCATTAGATTTTTCTAACTTTTCTATAAAACTGAGTAAAAACATGTTCAAACGATTTGAGTCTTGGGTCGATCCACTGCCTAGCAAAGAACCACAACAACCGCCGCAAGGGATCTACGCTTTTTGCCGCCACTACACTCGTGGTTTTGAAGTACCGCTGGTTATTATGTCGATTTTGACCGCATTACTCGCGATCCTTGAAGTATCGCTATTTGGCTTTATGGGCGATCTGGTCGACTTACTAGTTCAACATGATCCAGAGACTTTATTTGAGCAAGAAGGCGCACGCTTACTCGGTATGACCGTATTGGTTCTTGTCGTGATCCCACTAGTGACCTTATTGCATGCTCTGATAGTTTATCAAGGCTTGCTAGGCAACTACCCTATGTCTATCAGATGGTTAGCTCATCGCTATCTATTAAAGCAAAGCGTGTCATTCTACCAAAATGACTTTGCAGGCCGCGTTGCAACTAAGGTGATGCAAACCTCTCTCGCTGTTCGTGAAACGGTAACTAAACTGCTGGATGTGTTGGTTTATATCTTGGTTTATTTCACCTCCATGGTGGTGATGATTGCCAAAGCAGATATTAGATTAATGATCCCAATGCTTATTTGGTTAGCTGTTTATGTAGGTTTGCAATGGCGATTTTTGCCACAACTTAAAAAAGTATCAACCGAACAAGCCGATGCTCGCTCAACTATGACAGGCCGTATCGTCGATAGTTACACTAACATTGCTACCGTAAAGCTGTTTTCACACACCCAAAAAGAAGCGGAATACGCCAAAGGCAGTATGCGCACCTTTTTAGAGACCGTGTATAAACAGATGCGTTTAGTGACTTGGATTAATGTCAGTGTACAGGTTATCAATTACATACTTGCGTTCTCTATTGCAGCAGTCTCTATATGGTTATGGCGTGATGATGCCATTACCGTTGGCGCAATAGCGATTGCGATCAGTCTGGCTCTAAGACTAAACGGCATGTCGCAGTGGATCATGTGGGAGATCAGCTCACTATTTGAAAATATCGGCACGGTTGCTGATGGCATGAATACCCTATCTAAACCAACAGAGATTAATGACATCGATAATGCCCCGGCGCTTAACGTCAGTAAAGGCGGCATCGATTTCAATAATGTCAGTTTTCACTATGGTGAGAATACAGGTGTTATCGACCAGCTAAACTTGAACATTAAGCCAGGTGAAAAAGTCGGCTTAGTCGGCCGCTCTGGTGCTGGTAAGTCAACCTTGGTTAATCTATTAATGCGCTTTCATGATGTTGAGTCAGGCAATATTGCTATCGATAAGCAAAATATTACCGAGGTCACTCAAGATTCTCTGCGCGCTCATATCGGTATGGTGACCCAAGATACTTCGCTGTTACATCGCTCTATTCGAGACAATATTCTTTATGGTAACCCTGATGCTAGTGATGAAGAGCTAGAAGCTGCAATTAGGAATTCACAAGCTTATGAATTTATTCAAACGTTAAGCGATCCAGAAGGCAATACAGGGCTTGATGCGCAAGTGGGTGAGCGCGGCGTGAAGTTATCAGGAGGCCAGCGTCAACGTATCGCTATTGCACGTGTGTTACTTAAAAATGCACCGATCTTGCTACTTGATGAAGCCACATCAGCACTCGATTCTGAAGTGGAAGCTGCAATTCAAGAAAGCTTGTATCAGCTAATGCAAGGTAAAACTGTTATTGCCATCGCGCACCGATTATCAACCATTGCAGCAATGGACAGATTAATTGTGTTGGATGAAGGTAAAATTGTTGAGCAAGGTAGCCACCAAGAGCTAATCAATTCTGGTGGGATCTACGCGCAGCTTTGGGCCCATCAGACTGGCGGTTTCCTCGGCGTAGATTAACATTGACTAGATGTTGCTTAGCCTAATGCTTTTGCAAAGCATCCTCAAATATAGAAAAGCCATCACAATGATGGCTTTTTTACAAACACGATATGCCAACAGTCGGTAATAACGCTACAGATCTGCCTTCGTCTATTAAATTAGTACCTTAGATATTGGAGTAGCTATTACTACTCTCTATTTCTTCTTAGGTAATTCTAGCCTGATAAAAACTTGCTTATTCTGCCGCAATTCAAAATCAAATAATCAAAGGTTCACAGCCTGCTCTAATAATGAAAGTGACCTAACCTTTGCAGCTAACTTCCCTCCCCTTCCTATAAAACCAGTTATAAATTAAAGGGAATAACTAAATACATACCGAGAATCTCTGAAGTGTAGATTGCTATAACGATGGATAAAAATGAAAGGTATTAAGATAGGAAAGGCATATAGAAGCCTTAAGCAAGATGCGAGTACAACAGCTAAATTAAAGACATAAAAAAACCACCCTAAGGTGGTTTTTTCACTTACTGCTTTGAACAGTAATATGGTGGAGCCTAGCGGGATCGAACCGCTGACCTCAACACTGCCAGTGTTGCGCTCTCCCAGCTGAGCTAAGGCCCCATTTCTGGTAAACATTCATGTTATTAAAACACGAATTTAAAATAGTGGTATCCCCTAGGGGATTCGAACCCCTGTTACCGCCGTGAAAGGGCGGTGTCCTAGGCCTCTAGACGAAGGGGACCCGGACTGGCGTTATACTCTACCAAAGAG
>NZ_JAKILB010000010.1 GCF_023283895.1 Shewanella pneumatophori
GAGTTGTGGCACCACCTGAATCCATTCCGAACTCAGAAGTGAAACGCAATATCGCCGATGGTAGTGTGGGGTCTCCCCATGTGAGAGTAGGTCATTTCCAGGCGCCAAATAACGAGAAAGCCCGTTGCTAATGCAACGGGCTTTTTTCGTTTTTGTCTGGACTCTTTATTACGAGAATTGACCGAACGAACATGGGGAAATAAAAAGCCCGAACGCAGTGAGGTTCAGTACCCATGTGGAGGTCGATAAATGTTCCAGACAATATCGACACTTCCGTCATCCTTGGCGGTCGTAGGGTGAAGCCCTTGTGCTTATCAAACGAAGTTTGATGCATGGGGTGAACGCGGAGAGCTTGTGACCTACAGGATGTAGGGAATGCCATTTATGCAGGAAGCATATAAATGGCCTCGAAGCTGGCCATTTCCAGGCTTTAAATTAAGTGAAGAAGCCACCTTATTAAGGTGGCTTTTTTGCGTTTGGGCGCTTGTAAAATACAGATTGGTATTATTACAGCAGAGCTACTCTATACAGCTAACCTTGTCTTCACTATCCACTGTTAGCTCAAGTACTTTCATATATTGGTCGTGAGTCACTGAACCACAACGGCCATTTATGTACTCGCCTGACGATAAGCGTATTCGGTAGGCATATTCTCCTTCGGCCTGATCTGTGCTGTGATGAATGCGGGCTGTTTTGCTTGGCGCGATATTATCAAATACGAGGTTATTGCTGGGGAGTGAAATTTCTACTCGGGTGAGGATCTGCCCTGATTGGTTGACTACTTTTACGCTTGGCATAACAAACAAGTACACGTTGTAAGCGATAAATATGCAAATAGCAGAAGCGAACAGAAATAATAGGCAATTGCGCATTTATACTCCTTATAAATTAGCAAAGCTGGGGCGATATACACTTATATTGATTGGTGTAGATAGCTAAGTATAGAAAATAACTCCGTTATTTCATTTTATTTTTAAGAGTGGCTTTAGCAGGCTTGCAAGGAGCGCTTCTTGGGTCCTATAGAAAAATAGCTTATTAGCCACGAGTTATAGTGATATCGCTGATATAACCTTGTTCACTGGCTTGTAGCGCTTGTTTTAGCATTGTGGCTGCTTCAGTTGCACTCATAAAGCTTTCTGTATTTGCTTGTTTACCACTGGCTGGCCAAAACCCGGTGTCCATACCGCCTGGGTAAACTGCTATTAGCTTCATTGGACTCGCTTTTAATTCTAATCGTACCGATTCGATTAAACCTTTTACTGCCCATTTTGCTGCACAGTAGGTTGACTCTTCGGCTTTAGCTGCAAGTGCCGCTGTAGACATCACAATGACGACAGTAACCGCTTGGTCTTTATAGCGTTTAACCGCTTCGCGAAGCATTAAAACCGCAGAGGTAATATTGTTGTCTAGCAGTTGCTTGATTTGCGCTACTGATTGAGTCTCGATTGGACCAAAGTAGCCGCTGCCTGCGCAGTGGATGATCATACTAGGCGTGCTTGATAAGGCGTCAAATAGATGCGTAACCGATTGCTCGTCGCTTAAGTCGCAAACATAGGAATTAGTCTGAGGTTTAATAGATTCGGCAACTTGTGCTAAACGTTCTGCATTACGGCCAGTAATCGCAATATCATCTTGCTCGGCATAAAGTTGAGCTAAAGAAGCTCCTAAACCACTGCTAGCGCCGGTAATTAATATCATTGCTTTAGAGTCCTTTATTGAAGCTTGTTTAGCCGAATATTTAGCTTACGAGCTAATCACTAGTTTTATGGTGTTGGTTATTATTCGATTTCAATTAGCGGTTGCTCAAAATCAATCGCTTGGCCGTCATCAACTAGAATGGCACTAATTACACCGTCTTTATCTGCTGCAATACGGTTACTCATTGTCATAGCTTCAATGATACAAACGATATCGCCAGCCTTCACTGTTTGACCTACATGGCAAAGTGGGGCTTGGCTTTGCTTATCAATTAAATAAACAGTACCGACCATAGGCGAAATTAGCTGGTGTGGCTCATCATCGTTATAGCTACTTTCAGAATCACTATTATTAGGTTTGATTTGTTGGTTAGGTATTGCAGGGGCGACGCTACTTGCGGGGGCAAGGTAAGTCTGGTTATTAGCTTGTATCGGCACCGGGCTATGGCGACAAATACGTACTGACTCTTCACCTTCTTTTATCTCAAGCTCTGCAATATCAGACTCTTGTACTAGCTCGATGAGTTTTTTGATTTTACGAATATCCATACGAGACTAGACCTTAATGTTTATCTGAAGTGCGTAAGCGTGCAACTGCGGCTTGTAAGGCAAACTGGTAACCTTGGGCACCTAAACCACAAATAACGCCGATAGCTTTGTCTGAGAAGTAGGAATGATGCCTAAAAGGCTCACGGCTATGTACATTAGATAAATGCACCTCGATAAATGGAATGGCAACACCTAAAATGGCATCACGCAACGCAACGCTGGTATGCGTAAAAGCGGCAGGATTGATAATAATCATATCTGCATCAGTGTTATGGATTGCTTCAATTAACAAGTGCTCGGCGTTTGACTGGATATGCTCTAACTGAACATTGGCCTGCGCAGCACTTTGAGTGAGATCCTGTACGATTTTATCAAGCGTATCATGGCCGTAATGTCCGGGTTCACGGCGCCCAAGTAAATTTAAATTAGGACCATTAACTAATAAGATTTTTGCTTGGTTGCTCATGGAAATTCCCTTGCAATACATAAATGTGGCGGAAAAGAATAGCTTTACCTTTACCACTGATTTCAACAAAAAAATGCTGGTTTGTCGATTATTGTTCTGTGAAAGCTAAAAAATGTAACTTTGCTGCTTTAGTTGCTAATAACTGGCTTTGTTTTGCCTTAGGGCTTTAGTCGCGCCTTTTTGCTTTTTAGCATCAACTCGGCGACGTTGGCTGCCTTTAGTCGGCTTAGTTGCAATCCGTTTTTTCTGCACGCTATTAACACTGGCGACTAAAGCAATAAATTGTTCAAGCGCGGTTTGGCGGTTAAAGTCTTGGCTGCGGCTTTGTTGGCACTTAATAATGATTTTGCCGCTTTTGGTAATGCGATGGTCAGCTTTGGCAAGTAAGCGTTGCTGATAAAACTCAGGCAGTGAAGAGTTGCTAATATCAAAAATAAGCTGGGCAGCAGTAGACACTTTATTGAGATGTTGCCCGCCTGCACCACTTGAGCGAATGAATTGCCATTCTAGTTCACTGTCTTGAATCGAGACTGAATTTGATATTTTGATAAGTGCCAAAGCAGTACGCCTATTATTGATGGTTTACCTTACGCGTAACTAGGCGTAGGCTCTTAAATTTCCTTTGCTCAATATTAACAGACTTTTAGTCGAAATAAGGCAATGCTTAACTTTTCCTTAGCGGCGGGTTTGCTATTATCAAGCAATGTTCCAATCACTTTTGATAATTACGGAGCCGAAGTATGCTGTGTAAGATCCCTGATATTACTGAGGGTGTGATCAGTTTATTTGCCAGTGGGCGCTTATCTACCGAAGATTATGGCCAGATAATGCAGCCGCTTATTGAAAGCTACCGCGACTCAAGCGGTAAGATTTGTATTTACGTAGAAGCTGACGTGTTGCTTGAAGGCTGGCAGCAACAATCGTTAGCCGGTAGTGGCGAAGTACAATTACCTAATTTTGATGCCTTAGTGCTGGTTGGCGGGCCTGATTGGTTCGGTAATGCAGTGAGGTTGATGGGGCCATTTATGCAAGGAGAAGTTGCATGGTATCCATTAGAGCAAAAAGAGTTGGCTATAGAATGGATAGCTGCGCGAACTTAATGCAGATCTTGTTATAATCGCCCTAAGCAGATTTTATTTTAGTCATCATTTTAGAAGGATTTACCCATGTCGTTATCTAAGCTGTCTGGTTTGTCATTAGTTTGTGCATTAGTTTTTGGCTTAAGCGCTTGTGCTCCAGAAGTAGGCAGTGAAGCTTGGTGCAAGCAAATGAAAGAAAAACCATCAGGTGATTGGACGGCTAATGAAGCCACTGACTACGCTAAACATTGCGTATTTAAGTAAATATTAATTACTTAATTAGTTAAAAAAGAAAGTGAGAGCAAGTTCACTAACAACTCGATAATATCTTGTTTGCAGTGAACTTTCGTTTATTATGCCGGTCAGAATTGTTACCGCTAGCTAATGCAGTAGCATAGCCAATAATACAATAGGTCAACTTTGCGTCTATTTACTCCTCAATCTCTATACAAAATGGCAGCTGCGCTGATTGCCGTTGTTGTTCTGCAATTTGTAGGCGGCAACCTTGGCATGCACCAGTTACATTTAGGAGAGCATGAAGAGGAAAGTGCCGCTCATCCGCATATTCAATTTACCGCTGATGTGATTACTCTTGCTGAGTGTGTTGATTGTGCTTGTGCATTTGACTCCCCTGAGCAAGCTGCTGAGCTAGAAGTCGCTCATAGCCATACGGTAAGTAAAACTGAATCTAAGAACTTTGACCTTTGTTTAGATTGTCCGTGCCATGGTGGTCATGTCACTGCTATGTCTCACGTAGCAATCGTTCCATCTGTCCCAGTTGGTGATGTGCTTAATAGCATTGATGGACAATATTTACCTCCTGAACAGCTTCCTAATTACCGCCCTCCAATCGTTTAATCCTTTGATATTGAAGTACCACTAAGTCTTAATCATTACTGCTAACTCAGCTGTGATATTAACGCTTTTATTCATGCTCATATTGGCGCCGTTACTCGCCCGGATATTGGCATAAAAGTCATACTTCAATGTCGTTAAATCTCTATCAAATACGGTGTGTTTTTTGCGGTTAACTTACTGATCTCGAGTGTTACTGAATCAGGTTGACTGACTAAATCTACACCAAGCTAATATTGATTTAGGCCCTTGTATTCAAGCCTTTTAACTTCTGGCTAGCGCTATTGCTAGGCCAGATTAATCATGTGCTTATTACTGGGTAACAGGATTTTTGATGAAAAAAACGATAATCGCGACTCTGCTGCTAAGCATCTTAGGCGGTGCGACTGGTATAGCTACTGCAGCAACGACTGCAAATGGCGCAATGACCTCGCCATTAATGGCAAGCGCAGTAGTTCAGATACAGCAAAACGAGCAAAATGCTCAGTTTAGCCAATGGCTGCCACAAGTGATGGCACGCTTTAATAGTTTACCTGAAGTGCAAGCTCATGCCGCGCAGGCTGAACAAGCTAAGCTCAGTATCGCTGCCGCTGATAAAGCGGTTTATAACCCTGAGCTAGGTTTGGGCTATCAAAATGCGACAGAAGATACCTATAGCATTGATATTAGCCAAACCATTGATTGGGCTAACAAACGCGGCGCCGCCACTCGAATAGCCCAGCTTGAAAGTGAGATCTTATTTTCGAGTATCATACTTGAGCGTAATCAAATGTTGGCTGAGCGCCTACAGGCGTTAGCGAATCAAAGTCAGGCACGCAAGGCACTTGAATTTCAACAGCAACAGTTCAAATTAGCTAAGGCGCAGCTCGATATAGCCCGCCAACGCACTGAAGTGGGTGATCTATCAAGTGTTGAACTGCAGCTGATGCAGCTTGATGTGGCCAGTAATGCTGCTGATTACGCGCTAGCCGAGCAAGAGTCTATCAACGCCGACGGTGCCGTTTTAGCCCTGTTTGGTGAGCATGAACTGCCGTTTGCTGATTTCGTTAATAGCTTAACTCAGCAAGCCAATAATCTTGATGTATCACCACAATTGCCTGCACTCAAAAGTGCTTACCAGCAAGTGTTAGTGGCTAAGGTGACTGCAGAACAAGCCAAAGCAGATTCAAGTGCAGACCCGAGTATTAGCTTAAGCGCAGAGCGTGAAGGCGATGAAAACAAGGTTGGGCTTGGCTTATCTATTCCACTGCAAATCCGCAACAACTATAGCGAAGCGATTGCCGTTGCCAATCAAGGCATCATCATCGCTGAGCAAACATATCTGGCTCAAGAACGATCCTTACTGCAGCAACAAGCGCAGTTTTCATTGAGCTTTCCAAGGCTTGCTGCACGTTATCAAGATTGGAGTGAACTTGTTCTGACCTCTGGTGCTCAGGCAGCAAAGTCATTGTCACAACAATGGCAGTCTGGCGACATCAACACCAGTGATTATCTGCAAAGCCAAAGACAAATGAGTGGCAGCTATTTAGCCGGCTTGGGGCTTGAATCAGCCCTTTATACGAGCTGGCTCAGTTGGATGGGCGATAGCGGGCAATTAGAAGATTACTTGAATCGCCAATTACCAAGTCAAGGTGCTGTTGCATCGGCTCCGGTGCAGAATTAATAAGGGCTTTGAAAATGAAAACAAAAACTAATCTAGTCACACAAAAAGCGATGTGTACCGATATGAATAGCGCAGTGAAATTGAATACCTCTAACTTTAACGTTTTCGGCTTAAACGCCATCACCCGAGCTATGAGTTTTGGCTTATTAATCTCTTTGTCTACAGCATTGGTGTTGCCTGCGATTGCGACCGCCGGTGACGAGCATGATCACGCTGCGGAAACGGCAGTGGTTAAGGTAGTTAAAGAGGCTGATGATGGCCACGGCCATGGCGCGGAAGAAGCTGAAGACACCCACGGCATTGTATTAACCTCGGAGCAAAAAAACTTAGCGGGCATTAAAGTTGCGCAGTTAAGTGAGCAAACCTTTAGCTTAGAGGCCGTGGCAACCGCTACGTTAGTGGTGGATAGAGACAGAACCGTAACTATTGCTCCACAGGTTGATGTGCGTGTTTTAAAAAGAAGCGTGGTACCTGGCCAGGAGGTGAGTAAAGGCGACGTGTTACTTACACTTGGCGGTGTTGCGGTTGCTCAAGCCCAAGCTGATTACATTAACGCAGCTGCAGAGTGGAGCCGAGTTAAGCGCATGAGCTCTAGCGCTGTGAGTGCTAGTCGCCGCTTACAAGCCCAGGTAGATGCAGAGCTTAAACGTGCCACCTTAGAAGCGATGAAGATGACTCCTGCGCAAATTACGGCACTGGCAGATGCGCCTGAAACCATTGGTAGTTATCAACTGATTGCGCCAATAAGCGGCCGTGTGCAGCAAGACATCGCCATGCTAGGGCAAATAATTCCTGCAGGAACAGCGTTAATGCAGTTAACCGATGAGTCGCATTTATGGGTTGAGGCTGAGCTAACACCAGTACAGGCTGAAAAGGTCAGTATTGGCAGTAAAACTGTAGTTAAGGTGGGTGATAAGAGCTTAGAGGGCACGATTATTGGTCGTTCGCATGAGCTAGATAGCGTGACTCGCACCGAGCAAATTTTAGTGGCATTTGAAAATGCAGGTCATGTATTACATGCGGGACAATTTGCTGAATTGTATCTTCCTGATGCATCTGAAGGTGGGGTGATTTTGCCGGATAGCGCGTTAACTCGCAGCAGTGATGGTCATTGGCAGGTGTTTGTTGAAAGTGTTGAGGGTTTTACTGCGCTAGAGATTGAAGTTGTTGAACGTCAGCGCGGTATGAACCTAGTGCGCGGTTTGGCTAAAGATGCTCAAGTCGTGATCTCTGGGGCGTTCATTCTAGCTTCTGAGCAAGCGAAATCTGGCTTCGATATTCACAATCACTAAGAGACTCTCATTATGCTACAGAAACTAATCGACGTTGCGGTGCGCAACCGTCTGATAGTGGTACTTGCGCTGCTGGGGCTGATTGTTGCCAGCATTGCTATGCTACCTAAACTGAATCTAGATGCCTTTCCTGACGTGACTAACGTGCAGGTGACGGTAAATACCGCTGCTGAAGGCTTGGCGGCTGAAGAAGTTGAGAAACTGATCAGTTACCCCGTTGAATCGGCAATGTATGCCTTACCTGCGGTAACTGAGGTGCGTTCATTATCGCGTACAGGTTTGTCTATCGTAACTGTGGTATTTGCCGAAGGTACCGATATCTATTTCGCTCGTCAGCAAGTGTTTGAGCAGTTGCAAGCGGCACGAGAGATGATCCCTGATGGGGTTGGCGTGCCCGAAATTGGCCCGAATACCTCGGGTCTTGGGCAAATCTACCAGTACATTCTTCGCGCAACGCCTGAATCAGGGATTGATGCCTCTGAGCTACGTAGTATTAATGACTACATGGTGAAGCTCATTATGATGCCAGTGGGCGGCGTGACTGAAGTGCTGTCTTTTGGTGGTGAAGTTCGTCAATACCAAGTGCAAATCGAGCCTAATAAACTACTCAGTTACGGCTTATCAATGGCGCAAGTGACCAGTGCCTTAGAAAGTAATAACCGCAATGCTGGCGGCTGGTTTATGGATCAAGGTCAAGAGCAATTAGTGGTTCGTGGTTATGGTTTATTACCCTCGGGTGATGCAGGCCTTAAAGCGATTGCACAAATTCCATTAACCGAAGTTGCTGGCACGCCAGTACGTATTGGCGATATTGCTAAAGTGGATTACGGCAGTGAAATTCGTGTTGGCGCGGTAACTATGACCCGCCGTGATGATGCTGGGAGCGCGCAAGATCTTGGTGAAGTGGTTGCTGGCGTGGTGCTTAAACGCATGGGTGCCAACACTAAAGAAACCATTGATGACATTAGCGCACGTACTGCCATGATTGAGCAGGCTTTGCCTGATGGTGTGTCGTTTGAGGTGTTTTACGACCAATCAGATTTGGTAAATCAAGCCGTAAGCACTGTGCGCGATGCGCTATTAATGGCGTTTATGTTTATCGTAGTGATTCTGGCATTGTTCCTTGTCAACATTCGCGCAACCTTACTAGTGCTGTTGTCAATTCCGGTATCTATCGGTTTGGCACTATTGGTGATGTCATACTTTGGTATGTCGGCCAACTTAATGTCACTTGGTGGCCTTGCCGTTGCCATTGGTATGCTGGTTGATGGCTCGGTGGTGATGGTGGAAAACATCTTTAAGCACTTAACTCAATCGACTAAGCGTGAACAAGATGATTCGGCACCAAGCTCAGGTATTGTTGGCCAAGTGATGTTGGCAGCAAAAGAAGTATGTAGCCCAATCTTCTTCGCGACAGCAATTATTATCGTAGTGTTTGCGCCATTATTTGCCCTTGAAGGCGTTGAAGGTAAGTTATTCCAGCCAATGGCTGTGAGTATCATTTTGGCTATGCTTTCTGCGTTGTTAGTGGCGTTAATCGCTGTGCCTGCTTTAGCGGTTTATCTGTTTAATCGCGGTGTGGTGTTACGTGAAAGTGCAGCGCTTAAACCGATTGAAGCGCTATATCGTAAATTGCTGAGCGCTACGATGGCGCATCCAAAGGTACTGTTGAGTGCCTCTGTGCTGATGTTTGCCCTAAGCATGATGTTGTTACCTAGGCTTGGTACTGAGTTTGTGCCTGAGCTTGAAGAGGGCACGATTAACTTACGCGTGACCTTAGCGCCAACAGCAAGCCTGCGTACATCGCTTGATGTGGCGCCAAAGCTTGAAGCACTGCTACTTGAGTTCCCTGAGGTTAACTATGCGCTGAGCCGTATTGGTGCTGCGGAATTAGGTGGCGACCCAGAGCCTGTAAACAATATCGAAATCTACATCGGCTTAAAGCCAGTTGATGAGTGGCAAAGTGCCAGTAATCGTTTTGAGCTGCAGCGTAAAATGGAGCAAAAGCTGAATGTTTACCCTGGCTTATTGTTTACCTTCTCGCAACCGATTGCGACTCGCGTAGATGAGCTGTTGTCAGGTGTAAAAGCCCAATTAGCGATTAAGATCTTTGGTCCTGATCTGGATGTATTGTCTGAGCGTGGTCAGGTGTTAACTGATTTAGTGGCGCAAATTCCGGGTGCGGTGGATGTGTCGTTAGAGCAAGTGAGCGGTGAAGCGCAGTTAGTGGTGCGTCCGAAGCGCGATCAACTGGCACGTTATGGTATTAGTGTTGATGAAGTGATGGCGCTGGTCAGTCAAGGTATTGGTGGCGGCAGTGCTGGTCAAGTGATTGATGGTAATGCGCGTTACGATATTTATGTGCGCTTAGCTGAAAAGTACCGTAGCTCACCTGATGCGATTGAAGATCTATTGCTAATCGGTGTTAGTGGTGCCAATGTACGTTTAGGTGAGGTTGCAGATGTTGCTATTGAAATGGCTCCGCCGAATATTCGCCGTGATGACGTGCAGCGCCGAGTGGTGGTACAAGCTAACGTGGCTGATCGGGATATGGGCTCTGTGGTAAATGACATTTATGCCATTGTACCTAAGGCTGAGTTACCTCCAGGCTACACCGTCGTGGTTGGTGGTCAATATGAAAACCAGCAACGCGCCCAGCAAAAGTTGATGTTGGTTGTGCCAATCTCTATCGCGCTAATTGCGTTGTTACTGTACTTTTCGTTTGGCTCAATCAAGCAAGTTGGTTTGATTATGGCTAACGTACCTTTAGCCTTGATTGGTGGTGTGGTTGCGTTATTTGTTAGCGGCACTTACTTATCTGTGCCTAGTTCAATTGGCTTTATTACCTTATTTGGTGTCGCTGTACTTAACGGTGTAGTGCTGGTGGATTCAATCAATCAGCGCCGTAAAATTGTGACGAATGAAACTGACTCTTCACTTTATGAGGCGGTTTATGAAGGAACAGTAGGCCGTTTAAGACCTGTATTGATGACGGCGTTAACATCGGCATTGGGCTTAATTCCTATCTTATTGTCTTCCGGTGTAGGTAGTGAAATTCAGCAGCCTTTAGCAGTGGTTATTATCGGTGGTTTGTTTAGCTCAACAGCGCTGACATTGTTAGTGTTGCCAACCATGTACCGTTGGATTTACCAAGGGCGTAACTAAAGTCTAAGCGGCTACAGTTCAATTATGTTGTGGCCGCTGTATTTGAATATGACTCCATCTGGACGGTGGAGAAAATCTGAGAAAGTCAGTGATGCATTAGTCTGCCATCATATATTCTTGGTTTTTTAGCTACGGTTTACCAACCGATTTTATGCACATTATCTGCTGTGGATGAGTTCTTTCTCAAGGTTATGCCTAACCTACACAAGTAAATAGTGCTCCTAGAAGTTTGGTATATTTAGTACGCGGAGCAGGACTGCTCCGCATTTTTTGTCTATCAGTTTATTTGCTTGTTTCCCTTCCAACTTAGCTTCGCTGCTTTTATAAAAAGTTACTCACCATTGTGTTAGCGACGGCTTAGCAAACTTTTACTAAATTGGCTATTTGAGCTGGCTTCACTACACTCAGTGCAGGGCAATTATGGATGGTTGCTATCAGTGCAAGGGAGGTGCAATGTGCTATTTAAGTTACGCTGGAGCTTAGCCGCGATTCTAGTGTTGGCATTTAGCTTTTATCTGTATGTCACAGTGAGTCAGGTTGATGCCAGTTTACCCTCTGTAGCCAAGTCGGTTGCAGTTTTAGACTCCGAGACTCTCTCAAGCGATCCCTTTTCTGTTTCTGCCATTCCTGTAACCGTAATTACTCCTGAACAAAAACCAAGGCTTAAGCTGGGTATGCGGCTATTTTTAGACCCTAGATTATCGTCAAACGGTAAAGTTAGTTGTGAGTCATGCCATCATATTGCGGACAATGGCGCGGAGCTTATTGCCGTATCGACTGGAGTTAATGGCCAAGGCAACCGTAATTCTCCGACCGTATTTAATGTAGCATTTAATACCCGTTTCTTTTGGGACGGCAGAGCGAACAGCTTACATGAACAAATAGATGGGCCTATTCACAATCCGCTAGAAATGGATAGTAACTGGCAAGCTATCCGCAACCGTTTAGCAGAGATCCCCAGCTATAACACAGCCTTCAATCAAGTGTATGCCGATGGTATTACTGAAACCACAATTAAGCATGCCATCGTAAGTTTTATGATGCAGCTTAATACTCCCGGTTCTGCATTTGATAACTACCTCAATGGAGATGAGAAAGCATTGTCAGTAACAGCACTAAATGGCTGGCATAAATTTCGCTCTCTAGGCTGTATTTATTGCCACCAAGGGCAAAATATTGGCGGCAATTTATTTCAAAAGTTTGGCAATGTACATGCGGTAGCAACAGAAAGTGAAGACCTAGGTCGATTCTCAATTACTCAGCAAAGTAACGACAAGCATGTGTTTAGGGTGCCGAGCTTACGTAATGTTGCCGATACTCCACCGTACTTTCATGACGGTAGAGCTGCTAGCTTAGAAGAGGCTGTAATTGTGATGGCAAGAGTACAACTTGGAAAAGAACTCGAACCTGCAACCTTGATTGAGCTGGTGGCTTTTTTAAATTCACTTTCAGCGCCAGTGCCAAGTGTTATTAAGGAGCTCAATTAATGAAAGCCCTAAGCTATCAGCAAAAGAGTTATGCTTTAGTCATTATGGCTGCGCTAGTGCTATTAGTGCTGGCAACCTTATTTGCCAAATTGAGTTTGGTACAGCAGTATCAATACGCCTATACCGAGCTTAGCCATCAAGTGCTGTTTATTCGAGATCAAGTTTATAAAGTTAAGGTTAGCGATAATCACAGCTACGACAAAATCACTCAATCCTTAGTGAATGTTGAGCGCAAAGTTCAGCAGTTGCAGCAGGGTTTACAACCATTGTCCTCTGCAAAAATCGGTAACTCAATTATTATTGATGAAGGTATGCGAGAGCATGCACAGCAATATTCATCAACTGTTGAGCAGCTCATTGCCAATTTAGAAACCTTACTACGCCTGAAGATCTCCCAAGAATACTCGGTTCATACAGTTAGCCTATTGCAGCAAGATTTACTTAATAGCTTCACAGATGCTGAAAGCAAAATGCATATTTTTGCTTTGGCAGCGGCTAATCCGCAAATGAATACCTTAGAAAACCCACTTTTTAATACCAGTCAATATCAGAGTCTAGCTGTCCATATTGAACTATTGGCAAAGTTAGATGAGCAAATAAAGTTAAAAAGTCAGCAGGTATTCAATACTAATGTGAGTGACAGCATGGCTGAGCAGGCAAGATTTTGGTTGGTGCTAGTTGATGATATCAAATTCTATCTGCTATTTATGAGTATTTGCCTACTTGGAATATACGCTATTAACTACCGCATTCAGCTTCGTGAGCAAGCTCGAAAGGAAAGCGAAATACTGCACGACTTATCCAAAGTCGAACAAGAAAAGGCGCAACTGTCGTTAGTGGCTGAGCACGCTCAAGATGCAATTATTATTACTGATAGTAGCGGCCGTATTACTTGGGTTAACAAAGGTTTTGTCACCTTATCAGGCTATAAACCAGAAGAAATTAAAGGTAAAAAACCGGGTAAAATATTGCAGGGTAAAAACACTTCGAAACAAGAAGTTGATAGGATCCGTCAAGGCATAAAGCAGCAACAATCGATTAAGTCTGAGCTAATTAATTATCACAAAGATGGCAGTGAATACTGGATTGATATTGCCATAAATCCAATTATTAACCCTAAGGGGCAAGTCACTCATTTTATTGCAGTTGAAAGGGATTCTACCGCACGCAAAAAGATGGAGGATCAGTTAGCACAAGCGGTAATCAAAGCCGATGTATCTAATAAAGCTAAGTCGACCTTTTTAGCGACTATGAGCCATGAATTACGTACACCTTTAAACGGCATTTTAGGAATGGCACAGATTATTGAGCCCAATTTAGAAAATCCAGAACACCGGCAGCAGATCCAGATCCTCTTAGAGTCCGGTAACCACCTTACATCGTTACTAAATGATATTTTGGATTTTTCCAAGGTCGAAGAAGGCAAGCTATGCCTTGAAAATGAGTTATTCCAGCTTAAAACGGTTATTGAACCCATTATCAGTACCTATGAGCCGATTTGTGCCGAGAAAGATATAGGTTTTGAAGTCAAAAATAGCATTAATGAGGCGCAATCATTTAAAGGTGATAAAGCTAGAGTTAGGCAGATTATTTATAACCTATTGAGCAACTCCGTAAAATTTACCGAAAGTGGTCGAGTGACTTTATCATTTAAACAAGCGGTAAATGAAGCTGGCACTTCAGGGGTTGCCATGTGTATTCAAGATAGTGGTATAGGTATTAGACAAGAACGTTTAGACAGTATTTTTGACCCCTTTATTCAGGCTGAGTCTTCGACTACTCGCCAATATGGCGGCACAGGATTAGGTCTATCCATTGTTAAACAACTGGTAGAGTTGATGGGAGGAGTGATAACCGTTTCGAGCAAAGTAGGCTTAGGAACTCGATTTGATATTTTTATCGCGTTAGAGCGAGCACAAACACCAGTGAATACTCCAAGTGAAACCAGCCAAGTTAAACAGACTTTGCCCGAGAATATTCGCATACTTATTGCTGAAGATAACAAGGTTAATGCGCTGGTTGCTAAGACTTTTTGCCAAAGATTGGGACACAGTGTTGAAATTGCCTATAACGGACTTGAAGCCATTAATATCCTCAAAACTAAACCATTTGATTTGGTTATTATGGATAACCATATGCCAGAGATGGATGGTATTGAAGCGACAGAATACATACGTAAAACATTACACTTATCGGTGCCGGTTTTTGCTTGTACTGCGGATGTATTTAAAGAAGCGCACGATAATATGATTCATGCAGGAGCTAATCATGTATTAACTAAGCCACTGCAAGAGCAAAGTTTTAGAGATGCATTGGCGCAGTTCACCCACTTAATTGGTAAAGAGCAACAATTGACGGCTAGTGACAATAAAGTCGTCGCTTTATCGCGTCATCAACCTCAAGAGCTTAATACTACAGAGGCAGATATTGATTATCGCCAGTTGCGTGCAGTGCTTGCTGATCCAGAAACGTTTAGCCAGCATATAGCCGAATTTAACGAGTTTGCAGAAGGCTCTATAACTCAGTTAATCGCGGCTTACGATGATGATAATGCAGCAGATATTTGTCAGTTAGCGAGTATTATTCGTGATAAGGCTGCAGCGTTCTTTTCTGCGCGGATCTATACGTTAGCATTGGAGATTACTGAAACTTTAGCTGGCGTAGAATCCGTACTTGAAAGTCAGCTTAAGTTAGAGCGTCTGCAACAATTGATTAATTTGCTAGAAGTTAATATCCACCAAAATCAAAGGCTAGAACAAGGGCAAAACATCGAGCCTAAAAACGATGATATAAGCGATGTTAGTTAAAAGGTAGTGATTGCATCTGTTTAAATAAGTCGCTAGCAAGTGCTAATAACTTTATATCAAACGCTCGCTTTAAAATTATGGCTCAGCAATCAAAATTTAAGCAGGAAAAACTGGGCTCAAACTAACTCAACACCTAAGCTTTATTGATATGAATTTGATTGGGTATTTAACAGCATGATGCGCAGACATTTAAGACTGCTAGCTTTATTGGGGGCAACAATTTCTAGCTCTTCACTTAGTGCTAACCCATGGGAAGAGATTGATACTCCGTATGGTGAAAATGCCGGAGCGATAGGCAGTTACGCGAATGGTTGTTTACAAGGTGGCCAAGCCTTGCCGTTAACTGGGGATGGTTATCAAGTACTGCGCACCGAACGCCAACGTTATTATGGCCATTCAACACTCGTAGAGTTTGTGAGTGACTATGCCTCAGAGCTAAAGCTGCAAGGGTTAGATGATGTCTTAATTGCTGATATGTCGATGCCAAGGGGCGGTAATTTTACTCACGGCCATAGCAGTCATCAAATAGGTCTTGATGTCGATATTTGGTTTAAACAAGCCACTAAGCCGTTAACTAAAACCGAACGCGAGCAACCTAAGCCATTAAAGCTTGTTGATAAAAAGAAGTTTTTGCTTGATACCCAGATATGGTCTGATGCACAAACCCAAATGGTGCAAACGGCCGCTGAAGATAAGCGCGTGGCGCGAATTTTTGTCAGTCCGGTAATCAAACAGCACTTATGCGATTTAAAATTAACAGACGATTCTTGGCTTAAAAAAGTACGCCCTTGGTGGGGGCATACTTATCATATGCATGTACGCTTACATTGCCCTAAAGGGGATACTCTTTGCCAAAATCAGGCTCCGATTGCTGCAGGCAATGGTTGTAATGAACTTAGCTGGTGGAAGCAGCAATTAACAGGTGCTCCTGCTCCGCAACCGAAAAAGCCGGCAGCTAAACCTAAAAAGAACAAGACAAAAGTGAAGCCGCAGCAATGCAGTAGCATTCTTACGGCTAAATAGTATTAGCTAAGTAATTCCTGTTGAGCATGAGTTATGAGCTGCGACAGGGGCAAACCTGTTCGCAACTCCAGTATTACGTTATTTGTTTTACTGGCGGCAATCATTATGCACTGAGTGCGTAACCGCCTTTTAAGTGGGCGACCTGAGAAAAGCCTAAACGATGCATAGCTTGAGCGGCCACAAGTGAGCGACTACCGCTACGACAAATCAATACCCAAGGTTGTTGTTTTTGGTGTTGATGCTCTTGTATAAATTGCACTAAACGCGTTAATGGTACGTTTTGGCTTGCGCCCTGTGAGTGATTGAGAGCGTATTCATGAGGCTCACGAATATCAATAATACGCAAAGCTGTATTGGTATTCATCGCTATGTTTAAGCTGTTTGCATCATACTCTTTGATTGCCGATTTATCACAGCTGCCAACGTAGGCACCACACATTATCTCGCTACCGACTTCATCAACTAAATGGCTATCTAATTGCGCTTTACGGGCGATAAAATCGCTTTCAGTGATCTGTTCATTAAGCACTGCATTGAGTAATGGATTACGCGCCATTTCGGCATTCATGTGAGTGGTAAATTCGTTGTTATAGTCGTGGCTGGCACAGATTAACGTGTTACTGCTTATAGTGCGCTTTAGTAGCTTAAGGCTATGAAATAACGCTGCACTTGAGCTTGAGTCGAAGTTTGTTCTACCTAAGCTGCCCATTAAAATTGTGTCACCGCAAAATGCATATTTAGCAGAGTTGTTGTCGAACTTGTCATCTGCTGAGGTGTGCAGGATTAAGCTGATACTGTCGCTAGTATGCCCAGGAGTCGGTACTTTGATGAGTTGCACCTTACCAATCTTGATAGCATCAAACTGCTCACCTGCATGGTTTATGGTTTGAGTGAGATAAGGCCAGCCAAGAATGTCACAGTCTTGCTCGGGTAAGTATCGATTGGCTAACACTTCTCGTCCCGATTGATGGTCGGCATGACCATGGGTATCGATAATCGCGATTGGCTTGAGCTCTTGGCATTGCAGCAAGGTATCTAATCTTTGCTGCAGCTCAGGTAATGGATCAATAATTAAAGCTTGTTTATTGGCTTGGTCGACGTAAACCCAAGTGCAGCTGGCGCCAAAGCGTAGCTGTAATAGGCCATCGAGTGCCACTTTATTGCTGATGTCATTGTTAGCATTTATATCGTTACTGGCGTCGAGCAACATGCAGCTTTGGGTTAATGCCTGAGATGCAAACTTAATGCGCTGACAGGCTGCATCAACCTCTGCTTGTGTTATCGCTGGCCCGAATGACATTCTAATTGCTGACTCACTTTGCCATGCGGGTAATCCCATGGCATCGAGTACAAAGCTACGAGTGACTTTTGAGCTACAAGCTGAGCCGGAGCTAACACGAATATTAGCGGCATCAAACAGATCCATAATCTCTTTGCTGCTAAAGCCTTGAACGGCAAAGTTAAGGGTAGTAGCAACACTATGGTTAAAGCTGTTGTTAAATACCACTCGAGGAAAGCAGTCTGTTAAGGTTTGAGCCAGCTGGTTACGGTAGTTGTGTAGGGTTTGGCTGTCGCAAAATGCAGAGTTGCTGGTGCGCAATAACATGTCAAAGATAACATTTAGTGCCGCCATGCCCGGCAGGTTTTCGGTACCAGAACGTAAGCCGCTTTCTTGCCCACCGCCAGCAATAAAAGGTGTAAAAGGCGCACTATCACGGATATAAACAAAGCCTATTCCTTTTGGCGCATAGAGTTTATGGCCACTGAAAGGTGCGTAGTCGATAGTGGTTTTTTGCAAGTCTAGTTGGATTTTACCTAAGGCTTGGACGCAATCAACCATCCAGAAAATATTAGGATTAGCAGTGCGGATCGTTTGCTCTAATAACTGCAGATCTTGAAATACACCAGTTTCATTATTGACTGCCATAGTACAAATCATTAAAGCATTGGCGGCGTGCTGGCTAATAAACTCATGATCTAAGATGCCATACTCATCGACAGGGATAGCAACCACTTCTGCTGCAATATCGAGCACCGATAGCCAATGCTTTAAAGATTCAGGTACAGCTTTGTGCTCGGTAGCGCCGTAAAGTACGCAGTAGTTTTTCGCTGCGCCTTTTAGGGGGGCTGTGATAAGCGGTTTGGCGGCAATAAGTGCAGATAGAATTGAGGTTTGGATCCCTTCGGTAGCTCCACTGGTAAAGATGAGTTTGCCCTTGCCTGTGCCAAGAAGAGTTTGCGCTCGACGACGAGTTTGCTCCATTAAGTCTTTAGCTTTTAAGCCCGTTATATGGCTACTACTTGGATTACCAAAAAGGGTTTGCATTGCGGTCATAGCGGCTGAGGCGGCTTCAGGTAAAACTGGGGTTGTAGCATTAGCATCAAGATAGATCTGGGTTAACTCATTGTGGTTGCTCATTATCTTCGCCTCTTTATTGTTATTTTTAGCGGATAGATTTTATATTTCTTTTTGGTATAACTAATTCTTGGTGGTTATATTAACAGTTTAAAGATAATGATCAAGATCACGTTTTTGGTTTGGTGAGAGGTAAGCTGAGTGAGCTTATATATTCAGCGTAGTAGCTTTGAAATAGCCAATAAAAAAGCGCCTTTCAAGGCGCTTAATATTCAGTTCTGACAGTCGTTACCGCCGTTACTGTAATTAGTTTAGGTTTTGCTTAACTTGTTCTATTAATTGTTGCCACTGCGGATACTTAGCAAAGGTCTGTGTTAGGTCGCCCCAAGGCGCCATGACCTGCTGTTGGTATGACGTTGAGTCAGCTTGACCTTGCTTTAACTGGTAAAGGTAATAGAAAGCTGATGCGCGGTAGTTGGCTGCGCAGTGGACTAAAATCTGTTTATCTTGATTGGCATCCATGATGGCAAAAAACTGTTGCACATTGGCTTGAGTTGGCTGCTTCCAGTCTACATCTATCTGTGCGTAGTCCATGCCTGCTTGTGCCACCAGCTCTGCTTCATTTGCATACCCTGTAGGGTTGTCTTTAGGAATAAGGTTAATGACTAAATCAACGCCTGACTCTTTAAGGGTCTTGAATTGAGACTCGGTTGGTAAACCTGCGGTTATTACATTGTCGCTATTAAACTGTACTGCTTTAACTTGCTGTAACGCGTCTGGGGTTATGCCTGCAAAAGCCAAAGGGCTAAGCAAGCTACTTAGTAATAGAATAAAGCGCATCTTGAATTCCTATTGTGTAGTTATTTTCAATTGAAATATAAGAGCTTGTTTCAAGAATAAAGTTCAAGGTTAATATCTAGGGCTAATGTTTAAGACTAATAGCTAGAGCCAATATTCAAGCCTAACGTTTAAAGCGATATTTTTTACTGGTTAGTATTAGAACGAGTTACTGAGTTTTAGAGCCAAACTAGATAATTAGCTTAGCTCTATATGGCGAGTTTTGGTGAAAATTAAACCTTAACCTTAATAACGACTTTGCGAACAGGTGTTGCGTTGTCGCCAGCACCTGGCATATGGATATCACCTGGGAAGAAAAGTGCAAACATACCTGCTTTTAGCGGAATAAATGCCGCATTTTCTTTATTTGATTCATAATCGTAATTGGCGTAATCGTGTTCAGCGAAATATGCTTTAGACGGCGTTTGGCCAGCTAAAGGTAAGTAGCCAAACTCTTCTTCACCACTTACCACATACTGCACATCAATATATTGCTCATGGGCTTCAAACGGTTGCTGTTCTTTAGGCTTTGTTTGGTAGTCGTTCACGATAACAAATAGGTTTTTGCCATCTAGTTCATACTTGCCGACTTCTAGTTGACTAAAGTCAGTAGTGGCTAAATGCTCTAGCGCTCTAGCAATACGTGGGTTAATCGCGGTGTAGATCTCGCGGTTAGCTAAAGTATCAACAATCATGGTATTTCTCACCCTTGGCCGAACTTGACCGAAAATTCATTTAATAAGGGCACCTAAAAGGTGCCGTTGAGAGGGGAAAGTGTAGCGCTAACTAGCTTTAGAGGATACAAGAGTTGACTTCAAATTCGATGCCTTTTGCCTCGAAAGCCTGTTTAAGCTTTTTGGCTAAGGTTGATTTTGGCCCTAAGGGAAAGTTGACCTTACCTTTGGCTGAGTGGATAAAGAGGTGATCACCAACTAGGCGCACTGAATCAATATCTTTATAGTGCAGACTCAAGGTTGTTGGTAGGCTGAAATCTGAGTTTTGCTGCATCTTAACAAAACTGACTTTTGAATCGCCAAAAATAACTCTTTGTTGCCAGCATACACGTAAGAGAATAAAGCTCATTATGCATAGAGGCGCTAAAAATGCGTAATTCCAAATGGTGGTTACATCATTGAGTTGAGAGCCCACAAGCCCCAAGGTCATCAAAATGATGAAGTAGCCTATCTTAGGAAAAGTGTTAATCACAGTCGTGTTAGAGGCTATTGTATTATCCATAATACTTTCTTAAGTTGTGTCCGTTTAGCTCAAAGAATAACCTTATACAAAGGTCGATTTAAAGTCACAATAATAAAAAATAAGGATATATGTGTCTTCATTACGGTTTATCGCTGGCCCTAAAGCCTATAAAACGCTGAGCGAAAATGAGTTTAAACCTGAGCTGTTCACTCAATTGTTGGCGGCATCAGGTGGGCCAAAATGGATTGGAATTGCAGGGTTAGACCGCTACTTATTTACCGAGTTTTTTAAAGGTTTAAAGCAGCCTTTACATACATTGGGCGCTTCATCCGGTGCGTGGCGTTTGGCGTGTTTAGCGCAAAAAAATCCTAACAGTGCTTATGACAGGTTAGAGCAGCTATATATTGGCCAGCGGTACGATACTAAGCCAACATCAAGTGAGATCTCAACTCAAGTTGCTGGGATCATCAATGGCTTGCTGGGCAGTGAAGGCGCGGCTGAGATAATCGATAATCCGCATATCAATAGTCACTACATTGCTTGTCAGGCAAGGCATATTAATCGTGCTGGTGGCCGCTTAGCATTAGGCGCAGGTTTAGCAGCTGCCGCAGTTACCAACCTAGCCAGTCGTAAGAGCATAGCTTGGCACTTTAGGCGTTGTGTCTTCGGTGTTAACCAGCATAGCTCCGCTTTTGCAGGCCTTAAAGATTTGCCAAGTCGTTACTATGGTTTATCCCGCGATAACATTCATCAAGTGTTACTCGCTACGGGTTCTATTCCTTTAGTGCTTGCGCCGGTGACTCAAATTAACGGTGCGCCAAAAGGCCATTATTACGATGGTGGTATTACCGATTACCATTTTGATTTGCCGTTAGTCCATAACAAAGGGCTGACTTTGTATCCTCATTTTTACCCACATATGGCACCGGGCTGGTTTGATAAATCACTAGCTTGGCGCTTTGCCAAACAAAATTATGACAACGCACTGATCTTGGCACCAACAGACGCTTATTTGCAGAGTTTACCCTATGGAAAATTGCCAGATAGGGAGGACTTTAAACAGTTAGATAGCGATAGCCGGATTAAATATTGGCGTCATTCCGTAAGTATGAGTCAGGTTTTAGCTGATGATTTAGCAGAAGTTATTAATAAAAACACCTTGTTAGAACACCTAGAAAAGCTGTGATTTAAATTGCAACTTGTGTAATAAACTTCGTCATTTCTCTGTCTGTATAGTGATAGTCGGCTAAGTTGTGTTTGCTGGCTGAAATTTGTTCAGCTGCTACACTTTAGCTTTATTGAACAGCGCTAAAATGATGCGACCTACCTAGTAAAGGGGGGAGGTTATTATGCAAACACAAGAAATGGCGTTATTAACACACGACAGCTTGTTGTTACCTGAAGGACGAGTAGAGATCCGTGTGATTGAACCTCGTTATCTAAGCATGATTGCCGAGATCCTGAAGGGCCGTTACCCATTGGTTTTTGGTATGAAAAAAGCCAACAGTGACCTGCCTTGCTATGAAATGGCGACTCAATGCGAAATTATCGACTTTAATCAGCTAGATGATGAATCTCTCGGCATAGTACTTGAGGGCAAGCAAAGGGTGCGAGTGTTATCTGCCGCGCAACGCCGTGATGGAGTTTGGATAAGCCGAGTACTTCGCAGTAGTAACTGGCAGCAAGAGCCCATTTATGGCGAGTTTGAACTGATTAGTGCGGCATTAGAGCAGTTTTATGAGGTTAACCCCGATTTATTTGGTTTATATGAAAATGATATTCACCTTGAAGATGCTTCATGGGTCAGTCAGCGCTGGTTAGAAGTCTTACCCTTGTATAATCAAGATAAGCTGCGTTTGCTTAATCAGCCAAACTGCCATAAGACGATGAACTTTGTGCTTGAGTTGATTAAGTCACACGCCCGAGACAATCCACACTCTTAAACGTCTGAACTATGCAGCCCAGAAGTGAATATTGTTGCTAGTCGAGCACGTTTTGCTACAGTAGCGCCACTTTATCCATGCCCAATACGTTTTAGTCTTATGAGTTCCTCTACACGCGCCGCCCAAGCATCGTATGTCGTGTTACCTGAAACCGTAACCGATAAGCCTACAGTGATTAGTTTCTTGATTAGTCAGTTTCCAGCCATTGGTGCTGATGTTTGGCAGCAACGGATCCTCGATGGCAAAGTGCATTGGCGCGATGGCAGTTTAATTACCCTTGGATCAGCGTTTATTCCGCGAGAGCGAGTTTACTATTACCGTGAAGTCGCCAAAGAAAGCCTTATTCCTTTTAAAGAGCAAATATTACTGCAAACCGATGACTTTATGTTGGTGTTTAAGCCTCATTTTTTAGCGGTCAACCCTAGTGGCAATTTTGTGAATGAGTGCTTAGTGAATCGTTTGCGTTTAAAGACTGCTAATCAGCAAATCGTGGCTGCTCATCGCCTAGATAGAGCGACTGCGGGGGTAATGTTGATGAGCTTGAAATCTGATTCTCGCCATGATTATCATGAGTTGTTTAAAGCGGGGCAAATCAGTAAAACTTACCAAGCCATTGCGCCGCTTAATGCTGAAATCAAAGCACTAGTTGCTCAAAATAGCTTAACTTTGCCTATGGCGTGGACCATTAAAAACCGCTTAGCGAAAACTACGCCGAGTTTTAGAATGTGCATTGCTGGTGGCGAGGCCAATAGTCATTCAGAGATCCGCTTGGTCGAGGTTTTTGCTGGATATGGTTTGTTTGAGCTAGAACCTGTGACTGGGCGCACTCATCAGCTTAGAGTGCATATGATGAGTTTAGGCATGGCAATTGTGAATGACCGACTTTATCCAGAGCTACTTGATAAAGCGGACGATGATTTTGACAAGCCATTAAAGCTCATGGCTAGGCGGTTACGCTTTATTGACCCAATTAGTCAGACGCCAATTGATACTAGTTGCGATAGCTTTGTGTTGGCTGATGAAGTGGCAAAGTTAAGCCTCAATGCTGATTAATTAATGCTGCATTCGCTAGTGTCTAGGCGGTAAAAACTCGGTTTCACTCATGTCGCTATGTAACACGCTAACCTTGGTTGGTGCGCCGCTCGCGGCAATCTCAACTATGCCTATTCCGCTTTGATTTACCAGCCGTTTACTGCGCTCACCGTTAGGGCGTCTGCCTCTAATCGACATGCGTTTACGCTTGGTAAAGAAATTCAGTGGCGAAAAGTGGCCATATAGCCAGCCGTTAAGTTTGTCAAAAACAGGCAGCAGCTTTTCTGGAAATTGATTTTTAAAGCCGCTACAGGTGATTTGATAAATCTGAGGCCCAGCTTGGCGAAAACGGATCCGGATATCGTAACTAAATGAGTAGTGCACATCGCCAGACAAAATGATGAATTGCTCTGGGGTTTTACGGTGCTGAAAAATACTGAGCAAGGTGTTTGCTGTGCCAGGGTGTGCCATCCAGTTTTCGGCATCGACTAGCAGCGAACCGCCGAAAAATGTGGCAACGCGTTGAATGGTTTCAATCAGTTTTACACCATACATTGGAGCGGGTGACACAATAATTACATTAGGTTGATTAACCAGTTCTGCTTGAAACTCCATTAGGGCTTCCCAGTCCATTAGACCTGAGGGTTTACCTAAGTTTGATTCACTGCGCCATCGGCGAGTACGAGTGTCTAGCACTAGCAATTTGGGTGTGGTTTGTAGGCTGTAATGCCAGTGCTCAAAGGCTAATAATTTATCAATTAAGTTATCTTGGGCCTCAGGATTAGGCGCTGCGAAAAAGGCATCTAAATCAGGTGTTATTTCGCTATCGAAGCGTTTGGGCACATTGCCTAAGCCTTGAAAAAGAGTGTAGGCGATAAGTGCATTACCTATGATGCGTTTTGAAAACTTATGCCCGTAGGCTGCAAGTTCCCATCTGGCTGTGAGATTCCAGTCGTCGGTAACGTCGTGGTCATCAAAAATCATATAAGTTGGCACATGAGCCATTAGGCGGCGTACTTGTTTTAAGCCAGCTTTAAACTCTAATAAATGATCCCATTCACGCTGCCAGCGCTGATTATGTGCTTGGCTCAAGCCGCTAACCTGTTTAGGTATTTCAACTAAATCCCATAGCTCGGGCGACCAGTACAGAAGATAAAGCGCTATTAACTCGTTAAGGCTAACCAGATGGTTCTCGGCTAGAGACGAAGTAAAAATCGGATGATTAACATACCAGCGAGTAATAGCCGTTTTGGCTTGATATTGGGTTTTAGGCAGCAGATCTAAATGGCGTTTATACATGGCGGCTGGCTGGTAACTAATTTGACTCGAGTCTTGTAATGGCGCGTCGACAAATTGCTCATGTTGCAGCCCCAGCAGCGAAATAACTTCACCAATGGCATACAACATAGGTCCTGCGATATCATCAACATAGACTTGGTCGCCGCTCATCATCAGTAACGCTGGGCGCTGATTGATATCTTCACATTGCGCTAACTGGGTGTCGGCGGCAACGAGCGCATCACCACTATGGTGGTGGGCATTTCGGCAAGAGCCATGCAGTAATTTGTCGACTTGAGGCTTAACGATAAACTCGCAAGACTGCCGCTGTGGATAATTAAGTTGGTCGATACCATCAAACAGCGCTCTATCGCCGCTATAAACCTGATATCGCAGTTGGCTATCTTTGGGTAATAACTCTGCTTGAGATACCCGAATAAGATATTGATATGCGTTTTTACCTAAGGCAACTTTGTGCAGCTCGCTAGCTTCGAGTTTGCGGTTAAACTCAGTGCCCATCAAGGTCAAGCTAAGTTCTTGCAACGGCTCTTTACTGACAAACCATAAGGTAAAGTGCTGCTCATCGCAGTGGCGTAAAACAGGTCCGGCGATGATTAATGGAATCGAGTTGTCCGCTGCCATAGATGGGGTCTTGTATTAAAAGTTATCTATATCAAGAGTAAACCAGTGCTTAGAATATGAAAACCCCTTAAGCTAAGCACAATATTAGTAGATCAAAGGATAGGGTTATGGCAAGGATCATGATTACAGGTGCCAGCGGGTTACTTGGCCGAGCTGTGGTAAAGCACTTAGCGCAACATACAGAGCATCAGATTATTGCCTGTGGCTATAGCCGAGCAGTAGCGGGGGGCTATCAGTTAGATTTAACCCAAGCAGATATGGTTGCTGAGTTTGTCGAGCAGCATAAGCCTGATGTTATAGTGCACTGCGCAGCAGAGCGTCGCCCTGATATTTCAGAGCAAGATCCACAAGCGGCATTGGCGCTTAATGCTGGTGCAACGCGATCCTTGGCATTAGCCGCATCTGAACATCGAGCTTGGTTGCTGTATATCTCAACTGATTATGTGTTTGATGGTAAAGCGCCGCAATATACAGAAGTTGCTCAAACCAATCCGGTTAATTTTTATGGCGAGTCGAAGCTGCAGGGTGAGCAGATAGTGTTGGGCATCGACTCAAGTTTTGCCGTGTTACGTCTACCGATTTTATATGGTGATGTTGAGTTTTTAGAAGAGTCTGCAGTCACAGTATTGCTTAAGCACCTGTCGCCAGCAACAACCGTTGAAACCAACAGCCTGAAGCGCCGAGCTGAGCACATAGATAACTGGGCGATTAGAAGCCCTACCTCGACTGACGATATTGCTAGCGCGATCACTAAAATGCTCGGTCTGCACTTAATGAGCCAAAAAGCTTTAACGGGCCGTTATCACTTCAGCGCAGGGCAAACTATGACTAAATATCAAATGTTGCTGCAAATGGCTGAAATACTCAATGTTAGCCATAGCCATCTTATTGCTGTGACATCTGCCACAGATAGCGCTAAACGACCTAAGGACTGTACCTTAAGCTGTGAGCGACTAGCGAGTTTAGGGATTAAAAGCGAGGTACCTTTTAGCTTAGGTATGCTTAATGTTTTACAGCACATGCCGCCAGCACTGCTTGATGGTTTGAGTCGCCAAGCATTGCAAGAGCCAAAGCGCTAACAGCCGAAATTACAAATAGAACAAAAATAAAGACCTAACCTCGATGATTAACCTGCGATTTAAAAATTTATTGATCCGTAATCTTAGTGCCATTGATCAGCTCGCTCTACTTAGGTTTGCCGGATTACTGCTTAAAATTGGTTTAACCTTTTTTGCGGCAGACACCTTTGGCCTGTCGTTAAACAGTCCAGTTTTGTATTGGGGCATGAGCCTGGAAGCGCTTTATTTAGGCTTTACTTTTTGGCATCGCAGCGCCATTGCACGGCTCGATTCAGGGCTGTTTATTGTCTTATTCATCGATACGCTATTTTGGATCTCTTGGTTGTATTTTACCGGCGGGGCAACCAACGCTTTTATCTCTCTGTTATTGCTACCTATTGCCATCGCTGCGGTAGTGCTACCTAAGTGGGCACCATGGGTGCTGACCTTGTTATCAACCCTCGCCTATAGCTTTATGATTTTCTCGGTACCTGAAAGCCAGATGAAACATCATGGCATGGATATGAGCTCCCATTACTTGGGGATGTGGTTTAACTTTTTGATCTCATCTTTGGTGCTCACAACGAGTGTTGCCTATATCGCTCAGCGTATGCGTAAACAAGATGTTGAACTTGGATATATGCGAGAAGCGCAGCTACGGCAAGAGCGGTTATTAGCCCTAGGTACGGCATCGGCGCAAATGGCTCACCAATTAGCGACACCACTTGCTAGTTTGCGCTTGTTGGTGGATGAGGCTGTTGAGGATGCGGTGACTGAAACTGAAGTCTTACAAGAGATGGATACCGCGCTAGTCAGATGTGAGCAAACTTTGCAGTCACTGCGTCAGGCAACCGAATCGATTCGCCAGCAAAAGCAGGTTTCGCTTAGTGCTCAGCAATTACTGGCGATGATTAAAGAGCAAGTACTGCTGCTAATGCCCGAGATCAGCTTAGAGCTAAAGTTGGGGCATTCTAAGCAAAGTTGCACTATGCAAGGAAGTTCTGAGCAAGACTGCTCTGAACAAGATAGCGATGAGAAAGGCAACTCGATACAGAATAGCTCAGGCCAAAACACGCAAGACCTAGACATGCTGATAAAAGCAGATGCGAGCTTATTGCCAGCATTACTAGCATTAATTGAAAATGCTGGAAGTGCCAGCTTGGCACACATCGGTGAATCGCGAGTCGTAGTATCTGCGCTAAGCATTAAAGGTAATTCTCGATTGTGTATTTCGGTTAAAGACTTTGGCGCTGGGATCCCTAAAGAGATGCAATTGCAACTTGGACATAAACTTATTGAAAGTGAACATGGTATGGGCATGGCGTTATTACTCAGCAATGCCAGCTTTGAGCGACTCGGTGGACAACTGTTAATTGGCCCGGCTAAAGAAGGCGGCACTGTAGCTGAAGTGTGTTTCCCCCTTTGTCGAGAAACAGCCATTCAAGCAAATAAGACTGAAGATATCGGCATGCAACAAAAAAGCATTCAGGGCAAGGAGTCCCAAATATGACAGCTAAACTGCTAATCATTGAAGATGATACCGCTCTTGCAAGTGTATTGGTGCGGCGTATGACTAAGCAGGGCTTTGAGTGCCAACAGTGTCATGATGCAACTCAAGGCTTATTGCTCGCAAGGCAGTTTAGACCAACCCATGTGCTGCTCGACATGAAGCTAGAGCAAGATAATGGCCTTAAATTAATTTCGCCGCTGAGGCAATTACTACCCAAGGTGGTGATGGTGCTACTGACTGGTTACGCCAGTATTGCCACTGCTGTTGAGGCTATTCGACTCGGCGCAGATAACTATCTAGCTAAACCGGTTGATACGCAAACACTGCTTAATGCTCTATCGGTTGCACCGTTAGAGACGGGGATTGAACCATTAACCGAAGAGCCATTATCCCCTAAACGGTTAGAGTGGGAACATATTCAGCAAGTATTAACCGCAAACAATGGCAATATTTCAGCAACCGCTAGGCAGCTTGGTATGCATCGGCGCACGCTACAACGCAAATTACTAAAAAAGCCCACGGCGGATCACCGAGAACTGCAAGCTTAATTGCTGTTGTCGTCATGAGGCTTAACCTTAATTAGTCTATTAGAGAATGATTTATTTAAGCCTAGGGGAAAATATCAGGTTGCGGGTTTATACTGGATGAATGGCATTGTTAGATAGAAGGTGTGCTATTCATTATGAAAAACAACGCGGCCCTAGCAACCGATGTGTTTTTACTCGACAACCCCAGTGACTTGATCTCTATCGACAAGTGGCAAAAAACAGTGAATCTATTAGCCGAGCTGTTTGATGCGCCAGCGGGTTTTTTGGTGCAATTCACCGACAAAGGTTTTCAAGTCACCATTTCAAGTGAGCAAGAGTCTAACCCTTATTCTGCTGGGGTTATTATTGAGCCAGAAGTAAACCTCTTTTGCCGAAAAGTTGTAGAAACTGGGCAGATGCTGTATGTCGATAATGCTGCTATTGATCCTTGTTGGGACACTAACCCTGAAGTAAGCGATGATGGTTTTCGCTCCTACTTAGGAGTGCCTGTTTTTTGGCCATGTGGCACGGCGTTTGGCACTTTTTGTGTTATGGATTACCGAGAAACAGCTTACAAACATACCTTTATAGAACTTATTGCTCAGCTGAAAGAGATACTTGAGTCAGACTTGGCTTTGATCGGCAGTTATGCGCAGTTGCAGCAACTGGCGATTACCGATCCACTTTGTTCGGTCAATAATCGGCGTGGGTTTGATATTTTAGCGGAGCAGCGTATCAAGCTGGCAAAGCGTAATAACAGTCTACTTAGTTTGCTGTATTTAGATATTGACCGTTTTAAGGTGATAAACGATAAGTATGGCCACGGCGTTGGCGATGCAGTGCTGCAACAAGTGGCACAATTGCTGACTCGTACATTGAGAGAAACGGATGTGGTGGGGCGTTTAGGTGGCGATGAGTTTGTTGCCCTGGTGGCGTTAGAAGATAAGTCAGAGCTAACCACAATTAAGCATCGACTCATTAGTGCTTTTGAGACGAGCTTTAGCGAGACATCATTGCCGAAATTTACCGTATCTATTGGCTGTACGTTTGTGAGTGAGCAGGCAGTGCTTGCTGAGTTAATCGATACTGCTGATCAAGACATGCTGCAGAAAAAACAAGCATTGGCGAGCTAGAAGGCACTTGTAGCTAGTTTACTAGCATGATTAAAACGAGAGCAGCACAAGGCTAAAGTAACCTTGTGCTGTTTTGTTTTTTTAAGACTTCAAATCAGCATAGATATGCCATTGGCGACGTCCCATTTCTAGTACAATCCCCGTGGCTAAACCCGCTGCAGTGTTTACTAATAAACAGATTGCAGCTGTCGCTAAAATCACAAAAATACAGAAGGGTTTACCGTCGATAAAGCGTTTTGACCAAGCCAGTTGCGTCCCCGCAATGGCAAGTAAACTACCCAATACTGCCAGCGGAATAAGCGATAGAACACCTGCAATGCCTTGCCCCCAAAATAGAGCTATGAGTAAGCAAGTCGTGCCAAAAATAGTCGGTGCTAACCAAGTGCGCGCGCCAAAGTGATGTTGCACAGCTAGACCGCCTGCACCGTGACACATAGCCGTGGCACCAAAAGGAGCTAATAATAAATTAGCCCAGCCAGAGCTGGTGGCAAAACGCTTAGGTGCAAATGCCTCATTACCATCTTCAGGGAATTTCTCTTTCGCCATGGCAGAGGTGGCAATAACCGCATTGGTTAGGGTTAGTGCAAGTTGAGGGAGAACCAATAAGCCTGCAGCCGAGGTCCACTCATCCATGCTTGGCCAGATAAATTGCCACTGGGAATATACCGATAAGTCAAAGCTCGGCGCATTACCACTGCTAAGCTGCCACACAATACCGAGTGTGAGTACCAGCGGCATAGCCAGGTAGCGCATAGGTAAAAATTGACTACCAAATAATGCGACAAAAGCAACCACACCAACAAGCCACGTCTGGCTCATCATCTGGCTACCCATCCAGATTAGCTGCAAACCTATCGCTAATTGAATACCGATACTAATGGCTGGAGACAGCTGTTTTGCCATCCAAGTGATTGCACCGCTGTAAGCAAGGACTAATAGAATCAGCCCCATTAACATACCGCTAGCTTGAAGCATTCCAGGCGTTAGCCCTTGGGCAATAACTAGAGCGGTAATGACCTTCATCGGCTGCACTGGAATCGGGCGTCGATAAAAGTAAGCGGTAAATAGCGCAAATAGCCCAAAGCCTACAAATATCCCTTGGGGGGAGAAATGATTAAGGGCGATTAGACCTAACGCGAGGGGGAGAAAAGTACCTAAATCGGCAAAAGCGCCGCTAAACTCTCCTGAATACTGGTTAACACTATCAAATTTATTGGTCTTACATCTCATATAGCTTGCCGTAGGAAAAGAACGCTATAGGTATCGCAAGATTGATGCCAGATTTTAAAAGGAATATTGGGAGCAAAATGCTGTTAAGGCGGCAATAGTCCAACCGAGTTGAGACAAGTTGGCTCTTGCTTTTATTTTAAATGGTCAATTGGTCTAATATTCGTGACCACTTAATTTGGTTTTGAAGTTATTTAGGATGAATAAAAAAGCCTAAATCGGTTAAGTTTTAGGCTTTTTAATTGTTTGATTTAATTAAATATTGCTTGTTACCAAAGTTTAATTAGTGCAGTGACATTTACGGCTGCTGGCGTGTAGGTGCTAATACGATTTCACGTACACATACATTTTGTGGCTGCTCGAATGCAAACACTGCAGCATCAGCTACGGCTGTTGGCTCGATTACGCCGCCCATGAATTCTTTCCACTCATTGTAACCCGCTTTGATTTCTTCATTTGTCGTGTGACTAAGCAGAGCAGTTTCAACGGCACCAGGCGCAATTGTTACCATGCGTACATCGTCCATTGCCACTTCTTCACGAATGTTTTCAGTCAATGCGTGTACCGCAAATTTAGTTGCACAATAAGCGGCGTGATTCGGGAATGTCTTGCGGCCTGCAATTGAGCTTACGTTGATGATAGTGCCTGTTTTACGGGCTTTCATGTCAGCTAGAACCGCGTGAATACCGTTTAATACGCCCATCACGTTGATGTTAAGCATGCGGCTCCATTCAGCAGGATCTTGCACATCTGCTGCGCCAAGTAGCATTACGCCAGCATTGTTGATTAGGCAGCCTACAGGGCCAAACTTTGCTTCAGCTTCAGCAATTGCCGCTTTCATCGCTTCTGCGTCTGTCACATCAACACTAATCGCTAGGCTGTTTTCTAAACCTAGTGCTTGCATTGGCTCAACACGGCGAGCTAATAAAAGTAGTGGGTGACCTTTAGCGCTGAATGCTTGAGCCATGGCTGCGCCAATACCAGAAGATGCGCCTGTAATAACGATTAATTGTTTCATATCAGCCTCAATAAAAAAGGGGGTCTTGGTGAATTGCGAGTATTTTATCTAACAGATTATTGTTGATATATAATCTATAGAGAATAAGATTGTTTACATATGGCTCCTAATTGAGTCACTTAATTGCAATGGAGTTTGGTTGCTACTTATGTACCAAGATCTAAATTTAGCAGATGTGCGCGCCTTTACCGTAATTGCGGAAAAAGGCAGTTTCACTGTTGCTGCAGAGAAGCTAGGTTGTTCTCGCTCACACTTATCAAAACAGTTAACTCAGCTAGAGCGTTATCTAGGGGTGACTTTAATTACGCGCACCACTCGAGCGCAGCGTTTAACCGAGCAGGGCAAGTTCTTCTATGAACGCTGCCAACATGCGTTAGATGTGATGGAGCAAGCGGTGGCTAAAACCGTTGATGATGCTCATAACTTACAGGGCAAGATTAATATCAACTGTGTTGGTGGCTATATCGGTGAGGAGATAGTCAATCAGCTGGTAAATGACTTTATGAGTCAGCATCCCAATATTCAGATCCATCTGGATTTTAGTAGCCAACGGGTGGATCTTGTTTTAGATGAGTTTGATTTGGTGTTTCGCATGGGCGAGCTTGAAGATTCAGGCTTAGTGGCAAGAAAGCTGATGGATATTGCTAATTGCACTTTGACTTCACCGGACTATATCGTCAAGCGTGGTCGGCCGCTGCACCCAAAAGATCTAAAAAATCATTCCTGTATTACCGGTTCGGTATATCACTGGAATTATCATCGCGTTGCCAATAAAAGTGAAAAAACTGAAATTACTATTGCTGGGTCGTTTTTATGTAAAAACGGTAGGGTAATGAAAAGTAGTGCACTGGCGGGAAACGGGATTGTACGTTTGCCTGAAATCTATTGCAGCGCAGAGCTCAATAGCGGTGCGTTGGTGCATGTTTTTGACGAGTGGACTATATCTGATACGCCTCTTTATTTGCTTTATAGCAAAGATCAATTTCAGCCTGCAAGGTTGAGACAATTTATCGAATTTACCACCAAAAACTTTATGCAGTATGTGGAGCTACCTGAGGTTTAACTGATGAGCTCTTTATTGCCTAACAGGCTTATGAGTAATTGTTTTATATAAAGTGATGATTTGTCCTCCTGACCTGCAAATTTTGTCTTAGAATATTCTTAGAACAAAAAATAACCTTTTTTCGGTTTGAGCCGTATTGCTGCTTAAAGTGTTAGGGATATAAAAAGGGTGGAATGGATGAAACGACAGATAATCGCTCTGGCTTGTGTCTTACTGCCTTGTTTTACTGCTTTTGCAGGACAAGGCTATTTTGAGGCTAGAAGTGACTCTATGGGAGGAGCTGCGGTTGCAGGTTCAAACAAAGAGGGCGCGGCGTTTGTTAATCCTGCCTTATTAGCGGTTAATGCTCATAAAAATAACGATGTGGTTTTGTTGTTGCCTGCATTAGGCGTCGACATGGCTGATAGTGACGACATGATCGATAAGTTTGATTCGCTTAGCTATGCCTATGATGGACTGGTAAATGCTATTGATGTGGGGGATCCCATAGCGATAGATGCGTTTCGTGATGATTTAGTCAATGATTTAGATTCTCTCAAAGGCAACTCTGCCTACGCCAGTGCTGGGTTAGGCTTTAGCGTCGCTATCCCTTATCAATCGATGCCGATGGCTATCTTTTATAAAAGTTATCTTGATGCCGTCGGTATTGCTGACATTGCTCAGTCAGATATTGATACGCTCAATACGTTAGATCCTAATAATCCCCCCGAAGTGACAGACTTAAACTCCGAAGGCAAAGTCGTCGCTGGCGCAGTATCGGACTTTGGTGTCGCCCTTAGCTTTCCGCTGTCTATTGTGAATATGCCGATTGCTGTGGGGATATCGCCTAAGTTGCAACGTATCGATACTTATAACTATACGGCTAATGCTAATAACTTTGATGCTAGCGATTTTGACGATGCCAAGTACCGAAATGATGAAACTCAATTTAACCTTGATATTGGCGTGGCGATGCAACCAACAGAAGGCTTAACTCTTGGCTTGTCGGCTAGAAATTTGATTAGCCATAGTGTGGACACCGTAGAAATCGATGGGCGTAAATTTACCTACAGAGTTGAGCCCTTGGTCACGGCGGGAGCGGCCTATGACTGGAACCGCTTGTCTCTGACTACTGATATTGATTTAATCGAAAATAATAAGTTTGAGCAGCTTGATGGCACTCAATATTGGCGAGTTGGTGGTGAGGTAAAGGCATTTGATTGGATGTCGCTGAGACTTGGATATCGCCACGACATGAAAGATTCTACTGCTAATATTTATTCTCTTGGCTCTGGCTTTGCTTTTGGTGAGTCGTTTTTCTTGGACTTTACCGGAATGTTTGGTGACGATAATGCGATAGGAGGCGTTTTGCAAACCTCCTACCGTTTCTAATCTAGCCGAGTAATTCGTAAGTCGATTTAACCGTCAGGATAAGTGCGCTTAGGGCACATAATGCTAGCGTGATAGCTCTAGTTTTTTGTTTGTCGACTCGGCCAACTAAGCGCCCCGCAACCAGATAACCTAATACTACAGCTGGTAGCAGCATCAGTGAGGTATAAAAGTGCTGCAAGGTCAGTAGCCCCGCAAAACCTAAAATGATTAGTGCTATCATCGAGCTGAAAATGAAAAAGGCCGATAACGCTGCGCGGAACTGACTGGCATCTTTACCTGACAGCAAAATGGCTAAAGGCGGACCACCAATAGCAGCAATATTGCCAAATACCCCTGATAACACTCCCGCGATAAATAAGCTTAAGCGATTCACCGGAATGCTGAATTTCATCAGGCTTAAACCAACCGCTAGTGCAACAATCCCTGCAATGGCTAATCCTAAAATTGGTTGCGGTGCTATAAGAATTAAGGTTGCGCCTAAGATCCCTCCAGGAATGCGGCCTAATAGTGCATATTGAAGCCCGTTAAACTCTAATTGGCCGCGTTCTCTAAAAAGTGTCAGCAGGGCAATTGAAAACCCCATCATGATAACGGGCGCTGGCACTAAGCTAGGATCCACAATATATAACAAAGGGCTAGCAACAACGGCCAAGCCAAAACCAATTAAGCTTTGGGTTAATGCGCCACAAAAAATAATCAGTGACGCCAGCAGTAGGGTAATCGGATTTATCATAGGTTTATCCAGCCGTGAGGCTAAAGCGGAATGCTGCTTAAGCTTGTGCTTAGGCCAGAAATAGATAAGGACTGCTTAGCAGTCCTTATCTAGAAAGTATATTTGGATAATCGATGAAGATTATTCAAGTTCTTCCCACTCAATGCCCATCTCATCCATCAAACGCTTCACTTCTGCAGGCATGCTGTCAGGTTTATCTTTGGTTAGATCGGCATCGTTTGGTAATGGTTGGCCTGTGTATGCGTGCAAGAATGCTTCGCATAACAGTTCACTGTTTGTGGCGTGACGCAAGTTGTTCACTTGGCGGCGGGTGCGTTCATCGGTAAGTACCTTAAGTACTTTCAAAGGAATGGACACAGTAATTTTTTTCACTTGTTCATTCTTTTTGCCGTGTTCAGCATATGGGCTGATATAATCGCCATTCCACTCAGTCATTGACTCACCTGTTATTTCAAAATTCGGGGCAGATTTTAACCCTTTAAATTGTGCAGTCAAATTATTGCCTCTTATTTATGACAATTGCAAATAGATTTCTATATGCATGGACGTCTAAACGTCTAAAGTGGTTGACGATACCTGTGTGGTTCGGTACATTTAGACGTCCAGACATCTCTTAGAAGAAAATCAGCATATAAAGGAGTAGTACATGACTGAGCGTAAACTAGCCACTGCGGCAGTGCGTCAAGGCATTGAGTCCGATAGCCAACATGGAGCGGTTGTTCCACCGATTTACCTATCTACTAACTACTCTTTTGATGGACATAAAAATCCAAGAGATTTTGACTATAGTCGCTCTGGTAACCCAACCCGTTCAATTCTTGGTGACGCGATTGCTGAGCTTGAAAAAGGCGCTACTGGTGTTGTGACTTGCACAGGCATGGCAGCTATTACACTAGCCACTAGCTTACTTGGCCCTGATGATTTAATTGTGGTGCCGCATGATTGTTACGGTGGCAGTTACCGCTTATTTACTAATCTGGCTAAGAAAGGTCAATTCAAGTTAATAGTGGTCGATCAAACTGACTCACAAGCGCTTAATCAAGCTATTGCCCAGAAACCTAAAATGGTTTGGCTAGAAACGCCGTCTAACCCTTTACTACGAGTGGTCGATATTGAAGCCATTTGCGCGGCGAGTCATGAAGTGGGCGCACTCGTTGTAGTTGACAACACTTTCTTGTCGCCTATTTTGCAGCAACCGCTTTTACTCGGCGCTGATATCGTTATTCACTCAACCACCAAATACATAAATGGTCACAGCGATGTTGTAGGTGGCGCCGTGGTTGCTAAAGACCCTGAGGTGGGGGAATTGCTGCATTGGTGGTCAAATACCTTGGGCTTAACTGGCTCAGCATTTGACAGCTATCTCACTTTGCGCGGAATTCGCACACTTGCAGTGCGAATTCGTGAACATCAGGCGAATGCACAGCGAATTCTTGATACTCTAGTCAAGCATAAAGCGGTATCTAAGGTTTATTACCCAGGGCTGAAAGATCATCCCGGTCATGAGATCGCAGCTAAACAGCAAAAAGGCTTTGGCGCTATGTTGAGCTTTGAGCTTGAAGGTGGCGAGCCTGAGTTAGTGGCATTCTTAAAAAATCTTAATTATTTTTCAGTTGCAGAAAGCTTAGGTGGCGTGGAAAGCTTAGTGGCTGTGCCGGCAACTATGACCCATAGAGCGATGGAGCCAGAGGCTCGCGCTGAAGCAGGGGTTAAAGATACGCTGATCCGTCTTTCTGTTGGTATCGAAGATGCTGACGATCTTGTTGCCGATATTGAAGCTGCGCTTAATGCCGCAGCTGCTTGTTAATTAAAGGGGTATACGATGGCACGCTGTCACTTACATAAATTTGGTGGCTCTAGTCTGGCTGATGCAGACTGTTACCGTCGCGTTGCTCATATCTTACTGACGCACGGTCACAGCGATGACTTGGTTGTGGTGTCTGCTGCAGGTAAAAGCACTAACTTTTTATATAAGTTACTTGAGCTAAGCTCAACCAAACAGTTGTGGCAAGAAGAGCTACAAACGCTGATTAGTTTTCAGCAAAACCTAATCGAGCAACTGCTTTCTAATGAGCAAGCACGTTCATTACGCGAACGTTTATCGACTGATCAGTCACAACTGATCAGCTTGTTATCTATTCCATCGATTAATGATTACCAAAGCAGCCAAGTGGTGAGCTTTGGTGAGCGTTGGTCTGCACGTTTATTGGCGGCGTTACTTCGTGAATCTGGTGTTGCTGCATCGGATGTTGATGCACGCACACTGTTAATTGCCGATGAAGCTGCCGTGCCGCAAATTCGCCTGCAAGAATCTCGTCAACGCGTGCAAACCATGATTGAGGCTCATCCTAATGAGCGTTTGATCATTACCGGTTTTATCTGCGCCAATGAGCGTGGTGATACCCTGTTACTTGGCCGCAACGGCTCTGACTTTAGCGCAACCTTAATCGCGAGTTTGGCCGACATTGAGCGCGTGACAATTTGGACCGACGTGGAAGGTGTATTTAACGCCGACCCAAATAAAATCAATGATGCTAAGTTGCTAAGCAGCTTGTCATTAGCTGAAGCTAATCGCTTGGCGCACCTTGGCTCGCCTGTGCTGCATAACCGTACGTTGCAACCACTGTTTGATACTGAAGTGAGCTTAGCGGTTCGCTCAAGTTACGCTTCACATACTGACTTTACCTTGATTGCACCTAAAAGCTCGTCAGCGAGTGCACCGGTTGTGACTAACTTAAATAGCGTTGCGTTATTCAACCTTGAGCTAAAAACTCAGTTTAAGTCTTTTATCGCGTTATTAGATGAAGCCGGCCTCAGCCCTTTAGCGCATTGGGAACTAGGTCAAAATCGCATCGAGTTAACAGTCACCCTTGAAAACCAAAAGCAGGTACTTGCTTTACTCGAAGCTAATAGCGAAGCGCTTGGCGTAAGTGATATCAAAATCACTGATAACTTAGGACTTGTCGCCTTAGTTAGCGCTGATGCAAACCTTTATCGCCGTGGCTTTGCACGTTTGTTAAGTCGTAATGCTAGACCACTATTTAATGATGGTATGAGCCTTGTCACTTTAGTGCCGCAAAGCCAAGTTAATTTGCTAACCCAGAAAGTGCATCGTCGCTGTGCTGGCCCTCGCAAGCGCATTGGCGTATTGCTGCTTGGTGTGGGCAATATAGGTGAGGCTTGGGTTGAGCTGTTTGCAAGTGCACAAGCAGCGTTAAATAAAGAGCTTGAAGCCAGTGTTGAACTTGTTGGTTTACTGAGTTCAAAAAAAGCCTTGATAAGCGATGATGGGATTGAGCTCGACAGCTGGAAGTCCGCTTTTGAGAGTGCAGCGACGCCATGGCAATATGATACGTTATTTGATGAGCTACATCAGCTTGAGTGTGATGAAGTTATTGCATTAGATATTAGTGCCAGTGCCGATTTGACCCTGCAATACCCAGAGTTTTTCGCTCGTGGCATTCATGTGGTCAGTGCTAATAAGCTAGCCGGCTCAGGGCCACTGCCTTTCTATCTAGAGCTTAAGCAGCAGTTGGATAATCGCCGTTTATTTTGGCGCTATAACGCCAGCTGTGGCGCTGGATTACCTGTTCAACACGCACTTAACGATCTACACAACAGTGGCGATAGTATTGAAGCGGTTGGTGGTATTTTCTCTGGTACTTTATGTTGGCTATTTGAAAACTTCGATGCTAAAAAGCCGTTCTCGGAACTGGTGTTAGAAGCAAAAGGATTAGGGATCACCGAGCCTGATCCGCGTGACGACCTATCTGGCCGTGATATGCAGCGTAAGCTTTTGATTTTGGCCCGTGAAATCGGCTTTGAAATTGAGCTTGATGATATTGAGCTAAAGTCGCTAGTGCCCGCTGAATTGGCAGAGTTATCGTTAGAGCAGTTCTTGTCACGAATTGATGAACTTGATGCGGACATGCTACAGCAATTTGTGACCGCAGCAGAGCAAGATAAAGTGCTGAGATATGTGGCCTCATTAGATAAAGTTGAAGGCAAGCTGAAAGCTGAAGTGGGCATCCAATGGGTCGATAATAGTCACCCTTATGCTAACCTGACTCCAGGTGATAACGTGTTTGTTATTCGCAGCGAGTTTTATCAAGACAATCCGCTGATCATTAGAGGTCCAGGCGCTGGCCGATTAGTAACAGCCGCCGCTGTGCAGTCAGATCTCGCGCATATCTGCCGTGACCTGTTACAAGAATAATTTTCATGTACTTCAATGAATAAACATCAAAAAGGACTCAGTTGAGTCCTTTTTTGTTGTCTCGTTGAATGTTTATATATTGTTCTAAGAAAAAAACTCATTTGCCTGCTTTTTAAGCTTGACTTCAATCTCAGTTTCTCTAGTATATGGACATATAGACGTCCAAACGTCTAAATTAAAATAAAATCTAATGTGAAGTTGAGGAAGTAGAAATGGGTTTTCATCATGCGCAACATGCTACGTCGCTAAACCAAAGCTTATCTGAGCTTAATGGTGACATTAACGTTTCTTTTGAATTTTTCCCGCCTTCAACTCCAGAGATGGAAACTTTACTGTGGAACTCTATCCGCCGTTTAGAACCACTAAACCCTAAATTTGTTTCAGTGACTTATGGCGCTAATTCTGGCGTTCGAGACAGAACCCACAGTGTCATTGAGCGCATCCAACAAGAGACTAATCTGTTGGCAGCGCCGCACTTAACTTTAGTCGATGCTAGCGATGAAGAATTAAAAGAGCTGGCTAAGCATTATTGGAATAGCGGTATTCGTGACATCGTGGCACTGCGTGGTGATTTACCCGATGGCAGCCCAAAACCAACTCGCTTTGCCAATGATCTTGTGAGTCTATTGCGCTCGGTGGCTGACTTTGATATTTCAGTTGCGGCTTACCCAGAGGTGCACCCTGATGCGAGTAACGCACAGGCTGACCTTATTCATTTGAAAAAGAAGATTGATGCCGGGGCCAACCGCGCCATTACCCAGTTCTTCTTTGACGTTGAGTCTTACTTACGTTTTCGTGACCGCTGCGCGGCTGCAGGCATTGAAGCTGAAATTGTACCGGGCATTTTACCTGTAACCAACTTCAATCAAACTAAGCGCTTTGCTGCTATGACAAACGTGTCAATTCCAAGCTGGTTACACCGTCAGTTTGAAGGGCTAGAAGATGATGCTACAACTCGTCAGATGGTCGGCGCTAACGTGGCGATTGATATGGTTAAGGTACTGTCTCGTGAAGGCGTGAAAGACTTTCACTTCTACACCCTAAACCGTGCTGAACTGACTTATGCGATTTGTCACACATTAGGTGTTCGCCCTGGCAAGTAGATACTTAGCTAGGTTAACCAATAAAACCAACAGCTTTTTGAGTTGTTGGTTTTTTGTGTCTTTTTCTGCTTAGTAGCTGGCTCAATCTTCTTTTAATTTTAGCTATTTTAAGTGCAGGAAAGCAGCCAGAAATATACCTCGCTGGTATATTCTTATATAAACTATTTTAAAGCCAGATAGGCGAGCTTTGAGTGCAGAGCACCGGCTTATAACGCTAATACTTCCTTGAGCACTACCATGTCTACAGCGGATAACGAGAGTCAATAAGTGAAACAACAAACAGAAAACTGCCCTTTATGCCAAAAGCTAAATCGCTGTGCGGTGACATTGGGCGGAGATATAAATGAATGCTGGTGTAATACACAACCGTATTTGACTAAAGAGGGCTTAACTAAGGTGTTAACCGAAGAGGTGTTAGTGACACTTGATGGTTCAGCCTGTATTTGTGAGTCTTGTCTAAATTCAATAAAGGCTGAACTTGCGATGAAGCATGCTTTGTATAAGCAGGTTGATTAATTCTAGACCAATCATGGTCGTTTAAGGCACTATGCCGTTCTTCTTTTATCTGTATCGAGCACATCATGGATACGCTTACTCAGCGTGCTGAGTTTAAACTCGGTTTAATCTTTATTTCAGTAGCAGTTCTTTTTTGGGGTTTATTGCCCATTGCTCTTAAACTATCGGGAATGTTTATCGACCCTGTTACCTTAACTTGGTTTCGATTTCTGGTTGCGTTAGTGGTGAGTTTCGCTATTCAATGCGTTAGCGGCAGCATTAAACAATTTAAAGGGCTAGATAAAGCGTCTTGGATTAAGTTGACCCTAGCAGGGATCTTTTTAATTTTTAACTACGTGTCTTTTGTTTATTCGCTTAAATATTTAGCGCCGGGTTCAGCTCAGCTAAACTTTCAAACCGCGCCGTTCTTTTTAGCTTTCGGTGGTATGTTATTTTTTAAAGAAAAGCTTAATGCAATACAGCTTAGTTGTTTTGCGACGTTAGCATTGGGAATGTTGATGTTCTTCCATCCTTATCTAGGATTTTCTGCTGGGCCTTCTGACGTATGGAAAGGTGTACTGATTGTCCAATTCTCGGTTTTATCGTGGGCAAGCTATGCACTCATTCAAAAGTCGATGATTAAGCGATTATCTCCAAATAACATTCTGTTATTCATCTACTTGTTTGGCATTTTTGCTATGGCACCATTTAGCGATTTGAGCCAATTTGCCTCAATGAACAGCAATGAATGGGCTATTGCGATATTCTGTGCGATTAACACCTTAATTGCTTATGGCTGCTTTGGTCAGTCAATGAAGTATTGGCCTACGGGTCAGGTGAGCGCAATGCTGGCGTTAACGCCAGTGATTAGTTTTACCTTAACGGCAATCGTGGTCAGTTTAGGGTGGTGGAGTGACCTGATTAAAGGCGCGATTATCGACCCGTTATCCTTTAGCGGAATCGTGTTGATTATAGCCTCAGTGATCGTTGTGCAGTTATCGCCTATCTGGCAAAAGCGCAGAGCGTTGAAGCAAGCGGCAGCTTAATATTTAGATAATAGCTTTAGTTGCTATTAGATAAGATAAAAACCACCTTAATAGGTGGTTTTTTATTGTTTAAAATCTGTTTACCCAGATAGTCGCTATGAACGAATGTCTCTGGTTAGAAGTGGGACTAAGTCAAAGGTGCTTAGACTCAGGTGTGAAGCCATTTAACCTAGAGTGACAACCATAGGCTTGAATTAGTTATTGTATTAATAGCCATTAAGTCATCAAAAGCAAACGAGCAATGTTCACAAATTAGAGATACAAAAAAGGAGCCTTATGGCTCCTTTTTAGGTGTCGTTATCGAACTTAAGTTCTTAACTTAAAGACTTATTCAGCGTCTCTTGGACCTTTACGGTGCGGCTTTCTGTCACCAGAAGGACGACGGTCGCTACGATCACCTGATGGGCGGCGGTCGTTACGTGGACGACGTGGTGGACGGCTGTCGCCACCAGAAGTATTAGCAAAAGTTTCGCCAGCAGCTTCACGGATGTTTAGTGGACGACCACAAACACGTACTTTCTTAAGGTGCTGTAATACTTCTTTTGGCATACCATCTGGCAAGTCAATTGCTGTTACTTGGTCGAACAACTGGATTTGACCAATGTAACGGCTGTCGATGTTTGCTTCGTTAGCAACTGCACCAACGATGTTACCTACGCCAACACCGTTGTCACGACCTACATCAATGATGTAACGGCACATTTTAACGTCTGGATTATCTTTTAGTGAATCAGCAGCACCTAGGTTAGCAGGTGTTGGGCGAGATTCACGACGTGGACGGTCGCCACGATCACGTGGGCCACGATCATTGCGGTCACGAGAGTTACGGTCGTCACGGCTATCACGTTGACGTTCGTTCATTGCAGGTAACTGCAGTGGACGATCTTTTTGTACTTGGTGTAGCAATGCTGCTGCAAGTACGTCGGTATCGACTTCAAGTTCTTGACATAAAGTTGCAACAGCACCTTTCATGAACTCAAGATCTTGAGAAATGATTTCAGCAACTTGCTCACCTAGACGAGATAGACGACGTTCAGTCACTGTTTCTGGGCTAGGGATATCCATTGGTGAAATACGGCTCTTAGTCGCACGCTCGATAGTGCGTAGCATACGCATTTCACGGTGAGTAACGAATAGAATTGCCATACCTGTACGACCAGCACGGCCAGTACGACCAATACGGTGAACGTAAGCTTCAGTATCGTAAGGGATATCAAAGTTAACTACGTGACCGATACGCTCAACATCTAGACCACGTGCCGCAACGTCAGTTGCAATAATAATATCTAGCTTGCCACGCTTAAGTTGGTCAACTGCACGCTCACGTGCTTGTTGGTTCATGTCACCGTGTAGTGGTGATGAAGCGTAACCGCGGGCTTCTAACTTCTCAGCTAGTTCAACACAGCTATTACGAGTACGAACGAAGATAATGATACCTTCAGTCTTCTCAACTTCTAGAACGCGTACAAGTGCTTCTAGCTTATTGTGTTGTGAAACTTGTACGAAACGCTGTTCGATTGTTTCAACTGTAGTATGAGTCGCAGCGATGCTTACATGCTGTGGCTCATTTAGGTATTTGTTAGCAACACGCTTAATCTGCTCAGGCATAGTTGCAGAGAATAGCGCTAATTGGCGAGACTTAGGCGTGTGCTCAAGGATCCATTCGATATCATCGATGAAGCCCATTTTTAGCATTTCATCAGCTTCGTCCAGTACCATAGCTTTTAATGTATCAAGCTTAAGTGTGCCACGACGCATATGGTCCATAACACGGCCTGGAGTACCAACGATGATTTGAGGACCACGACGCAATGCATTTAACTGCTGGTGCATGCTTTGTCCGCCGTAAATTGGCAGAACGTGTAGACCTTTCATGAATTTTGCGTAGCTAGCAAATGCTTCTGCAACCTGAACTGCAAGTTCACGAGTTGGTGCTAGTACTAGAATTTGTGGTGCATTAGTCGTTGGGTCAATGCTGTTTAGTAGAGGTAGTGCGAAAGCACCTGTTTTACCTGTACCAGTTTGTGCTTGACCTAAAATATCTTTACCAGCCATTAGAGGCTCGATACTTGCGGCCTGAATTGGAGTTGGTTTTTCGTAACCTAACTCGTCAAGAGCACGCAACAAAGGCTCGGCAAGACCGAGTTCGCGGAAAGTTTTTTCATTGGATGACATGGGTTGTAGCCTTGTGGAATAGCTGAGCACATTAGTATGTGCTTAAGTGTAATAGACAGAAAATCAACCCCGTGTCGACTTCCCGCACCGAAAACGTATCAGTAAGCCGACTAGTATAGCAGCACCTAATTGGTAATACCAATTAATCTTGAATTTTTATCGAATTACAAAGCAAATAGTAGGCCAAATAATGATTTACAGACAATGAAAAGTCAGTCTTTGTTCACGTTAATGGGAATTTTGTAGCAGTAAAGTATCTATTTTTAGCAATTGGTACGCAGATTCGCTTACTGCTGCAATAAAGTTAATATTTAGCTTTTCCAGTGTATCCGTTGGTTGGTGATAATCCCTGTGGGTCGGAACGCCAAAATACAGCCAAGGAATGCCAGCTTTATGCAGTGGGTAATGATCAGATGCTCTTAGGTAATCAACAGTGATGGCGGAGCCGTCAAAGCTTTTAGGTTGCTGAGTGCGTATACATAATTGATTATCTTGAGTTAAAGTTTTACGGATCTCTACAGCTGATGAGAATCTTCTAAGCCCCTCTATATAAATCGCTTTCGTTCTATTGGGTCTGCCAATCATATCTAGGTTTACAGCGAGTTGTATTTGCTCAGCTTGCGGCGTTGTGGCAGTTAAAGCTAATTGCTCGGTTAACCCATAGGCGCCGTACAAACCGGGCTCTTCGGCATCAGTTGCAATGAAAAGTAAGTTTACTTTGCTTGTTTGCTTTGCTGCGTGTTGAGCCAGTTGCAGTAAACCTGCTATGCCAGATGCATTATCATCTGCACCTGGGTAATAACGTTTATTGCTGCCACCTAAATGGTCGTAATGGGCAATTACCATGCGCCAGTTGTCACTAGGAGAGCTAGCAGGCACAACACCAATAATATTGATACCTACTTTATTGCTAAATGAGCTGTGATAAGTAAAAGGATGTTGGTATTGTCCTTGAAATGGCTCAAGTCCAATTTGTTGAAAGCGTTGTTGGAGAAAATCACGGGCAAGCGCTGCGCCTGGAGAGCCAGTTTTACGGCCGGCCATGTCGCTACTGGTGAGGGTTTTAATATCGGCGGTTATCGTTGCAGTGTTAGCCCAACTGAGCTCCGGTGTTTTATTGCAGCTTGGGTTAGAAGCGCAGCCACTCAGTGATACAAATATAATTAAGCACAGTAAACGCAACATCCATTTTCGCCTTTTTGATAACTTGCTAACTATTATGTTAGCAAGTTATCGGCTTACTGAGCCCAAAACAAGTAAACTTATATTTGGCTGAATTGCATAACGTTTTTGTTAACCTGCGGTAGGTCAATGGCTTTAACCTTGTACACTTTTACCCGTGAGAACAAGCGCCGCTTAGCACCGACTTGAATTAACGACTGCTCTTTGAGGTTGCCTACCGCCACACTCGATACTGTGCCGTTTGGCAGTGCAATCGTACTTGATTCTTTATCGCTGCTAATGACTCTAGCGCTATGAATACTACAACTACCGATCAAAGGGTCCACCACGGCAGTAAGTAAAAGGCCGAGTGAAAACACTAGGCCCAAGCTTAAAAAGAGATTACCAAAGTGCATTTTTTGCTTTTTAAACCTTTAATTACTTAGTTAAAAGTGGCTTTAAAAAGCGTGCGGTATGGGACTCGGTATGTTCTGCAACTTCTTCAGGGGTACCGGCAACCAAAATGGTCCCACCGCCTGAGCCACCTTCAGGTCCAAGATCGATAATCCAGTCAGCGGTTTTAATCACATCAAGGTTATGCTCAATAACAACGATAGTGTTGCCGTGCGACTTGAGGCGATGCAGTACATCTAATAACAATTGAATATCTGCAAAGTGCAAACCTGTTGTTGGCTCATCTAGAATGTACAGTGTTTTACCTGTATCACGTTTTGACAGCTCTTTGGCGAGTTTAACTCGCTGCGCTTCACCGCCTGATAAGGTAGTCGCACTTTGGCCTAAACGAATATAAGATAAGCCTACATCCATTAAGGTTTGTAGTTTACGGGCAACAGCAGGAATAGCCTCGAAGAACGGACGCGCTTCTTCAACTGTCATCTGCAGCACTTCATGAATGTTTTTGCCTTTAAAGCGCACATCTAGTGTTTCGCGGTTATAGCGCTGACCTTTACAGCTATCACACGGCACATACACATCTGGTAAAAAGTGCATTTCTACCTTGATTAAGCCATCGCCCTGGCAAGCCTCACAGCGGCCACCTTTAACGTTAAACGAGAAACGACCAGGCTGATAACCACGAGTTCGCGACTCTTGTGTTGCAGCAAATAGCTCACGAATTGGGGTGAAAATACCAGTATAAGTCGCAGGATTAGAGCGTGGTGTGCGGCCAATTGGGCTTTGGTCGATATCGACCACTTTATCGCAGTGATCCATACCCACGACTTTCTTATAAGGTGCTGGCTCATCAACAGTCGCGCCGTTAAGTTGCATGTGAGCAATTTTGTAGAATGTGTCATTAATCAGTGTTGATTTACCTGAGCCAGACACACCTGTGATACAGGTAAATAAACCAACAGGTATTTGCAAATCAACATCTTGTAGGTTGTTACCCGATGCGCCAAATAGCTCGATAAGCTTACTTGGGTTAAACTCAGTACGTTCAGTTTTGATGTGGATCTGCTTTTCACCAGACAGGTACTGACCTGTGATGGACTCTTTGCAGTTAAGTAGGTCTTGTAAGGTTCCTTCACCAATCACTTGACCACCGTGCACACCGGCACCTGGGCCGATATCAATCACGTGATCAGCCATACGAATCGCATCTTCATCGTGTTCAACCACAATCACAGTGTTACCGAGATCGCGCAGATGAATAAGGGTTTGTAGCAAGCGCTCGTTATCACGTTGATGCAGACCAATTGATGGTTCGTCTAACACGTACATTACGCCAACAAGGCCGGCACCAATTTGGCTGGCAAGACGAATTCGCTGCGCTTCACCGCCTGACAATGTGTCAGCAGAGCGTGAAAGACTTAAGTAATTCAAGCCAACATTCACTAAGAAGCCTAAGCGATCGCGTACCTCTTTAAGGATTTTTTCGGCAATTTGGGCGCGTTGGCCAGTTAGCTCCAGTTTGTCAAAGTAGTCCATGGCTTCGCCGATAGACCACTGAGTCAAAACAGGAAGATTTAGATCTTCAATAAACACGTTACGGGCTTCTTCACGCAGACGTGAGCCGCCACAGCTTTGGCAAGATTGTGTGTTGATAAATTTGGTTAGCTCATCACGTACCGCATTTGACTCGGTTTCGCGGTAACGGCGATCCATGTTGTTTAAAATCCCTTCAAATGGGTGATTTCTAACAACGACATCGCCGCGGTCATTGATGTATTTAAAAGCAATGCTTTGTTTGCCTGAGCCGTAAAGTACAATTTTACGTACTTCGTCGCTTAGTTGCTCAAACGGCTTTTCAATATCAAATTTGTAATGCTCGGCAAGCGAGGTCAGCATTTGGAAGTAATAGAAATTACGTCTGTCCCAGCCGCGAATTGCACCGCCTGCTAATGAAAGCTCGGTGTTGGTGATCACGCGTTCAGGGTCAAAAAACTGCTGCACGCCTAAACCATCACAGGTTTGGCAAGCACCTGCAGGGTTGTTAAACGAGAATATGCGTGGCTCAAGTTCTGCCATTGAGTAGCCACAAACTGGGCAAGCAAAGTTAGCTGAGAACACATGCTCTTCAGGCTTATTTTTGCCTTCAGCAGGATCCATGCTGGCAATCTTGGCGATACCGCCTGAAAGCTCAAGCGCTGTTTCAAATGATTCGGCCAAACGCTGCTTGATATCACCACGTACTTTAAAGCGGTCGACCACCACTTCAATGGTGTGTTTGACGTGAAGATCTAGCTCTGGCGGATCGGTTAAATCGCAGACTTCACCATCGATACGGGCGCGGATATAACCTTGCGCAGATAAGCTTTCTAATAGCTTAACGTGCTCACCTTTACGGTTGTTAATCACTGGCGCGAGTAACATTTGACGGCTGTCTTCTGGCAGCTCAAGCACCTTGTCGACCATCTGGCTGACGGTTTGTGCGGCTAACGGCTCACCATGAGTTGGACAGCGCGGCTCACCAACACGAGCAAATAGCAGACGTAAATAATCGTAGATTTCGGTAATAGTACCCACGGTTGAACGCGGGTTATGAGACGTTGATTTTTGTTCGATGGAAATTGCGGGGCTTAAACCTTCAATATGGTCAACATCTGGCTTTTCCATCAAGCTTAAGAATTGACGCGCATAAGCAGATAAAGACTCGACATAACGTCGTTGGCCTTCTGCATATAACGTATCAAACGCTAGAGAAGATTTACCTGAACCCGAAAGTCCTGTGATCACGATAAGTTTGTCGCGAGGAATGGTCAGGTTGATGTTTTTAAGATTGTGGGTACGAGCACCACGTACTTCAATATTTTCCATCTAGCGTTCAGATCTCAAAGCCGAAAAAAGTGGTTAAGTATCTCACAAATTTGCCTCAGGAAATAGACAGAACTGGCTATCAATTGTAGGTGACAAAACAGATTTTTCCATGGCGCAGCCCTTAACTCCTTTGATAGAGGCGCTTTGGCAAGCAAGAACTTAAAACATGGCTTGACTATACATCTTTAGTTTTTACTTTTGGGCTATGAAAAACTTCGTGATAAACTCCGCGACCTAATTAAGGTTGACTGATCAGGGCGGGGGCATGGCCAACAACGGACTTTCTAAGACTGAGAAAAAAGTCGCGTTTTCTTTAGCCAGTGTATTTGGCTTACGCATGATGGGCTTGTTTATGATCATGCCTGTTTTTGCGCTTTATGGGCAACACCTTGAGGGATTCTCGCCTTTATGGGTGGGTATTGCGATTGGCGCATATGGTTTAACGCAAGCAATTCTACAGATCCCAATGGGGATTTTATCTGACAAATTTGGCCGCAAACCCATCATCTTAGCCGGATTACTTATTTTTGCTCTCGGTAGCTTAGTAGCTGCCAATGCCGAAACCATTTACGGCGTGGTCGCTGGGCGCGCCTTACAAGGCATGGGCGCAATTGCTGCGGCGGTTTTGGCGTTAGCTGCTGACTTAACCCGTGATGAGCAGCGCACTAAAGTGATGGCGATTATCGGTATGTGTATCGGTTTTTCGTTCGCGTTATCACTGCTCGTTGGCCCGATTGTAGCGCAGCATCTAGGCTTGTCAGGGCTATTCTTTATGACCGCAGGTCTTGCATTGCTGGGTATGGTTATCGTACAGGCTTTAGTTCCTAATCCTATTTCACAAGCACCTAAGGGCGATACGGTTGCTGCGCCAGAAAAGCTCAAGCGCATGTTAATGGACCCGCAGTTATTTAGACTCGATGCCGGTATTTTTATCCTGCATTTAGTCTTGACCGCTGTGTTCGTCGCCCTGCCACTGGATCTCGTCGATGCTGGACTTGCCAAAGAAGAGCACTGGATGCTGTATTTTCCTGCCTTTATGGGCGCGTTCTTTTTAATGGTACCGCTGATTATTATTGGGGTTAAGCGCAATAATACTAAAGGCATGTTCCAAGTTGCACTGCTGATTATGATGGCCGCTCTAGGTTCAATGGCTATGTTTGCTGATAACTTAATTATGTTAAGTATTGCAGTGGTGCTGTTCTTTACCGGCTTTAATTACCTAGAAGCATCACTACCAAGCCTAATTGCAAAATTTTGCCCTGTGGGTGATAAAGGCTCGGCGATGGGCGTTTATTCTACTAGTCAATTTTTAGGTGCATTTTGTGGTGGTTTATTAGGCGGTGGCGCCTATGAATTATTAGGTGCATCAGGGGTATTTGCCGTTGCATTAGGCTTGATGGTTATTTGGTTTTTATTGACCTTTGGCATGAAAAATCCAGTGCTTTTGAAGAGTTACACATTAGAAGCTAATGTGACTGATAAACAGAGTGCAGTGAGCATGGCGACTGAGTTGTCGGCACTTACCGGTGTGTCAGAAGCGATAGTAGTACTCGAAGAGAAAGTGGCTTATTTAAAAGTAGATGACCATTTCGATTTGAGAGAAGCCAGAGCTGTGTTACGCTCTGTCGATTAGTAAAAATTTAATATACGTTCCAGGAGATTTCAATGGCTAGTCGTGGTGTCAATAAAGTAATTTTGGTCGGTAATTTAGGACAAGATCCTGAAGTACGTTACATGCCAAATGGCAATGCCGTAGCCAACATTACCGTGGCGACAAGTGAGTCTTGGAAAGACCAACAAGGTCAACAGCAAGAGCGTACTGAATGGCACCGTGTTGTGATGTTCGGCAAACTAGCTGAAATCACTGGTGAGTATTTACGTAAAGGCTCTCAAGTTTACCTTGAAGGCAAACTACAGACTCGTAAGTGGAAAGACCAAAGCGGTCAAGATCGTTACAGCACTGAAGTGGTTGTTGATCAAGGTGGTAGCATGCAAATGCTAGGTAGCCGTAACCAAAATGCTGGTGCTCCATCTCAAGGTGGCAACCAGAACTATGGTGGCCAGCAACAGCAGCAAGGTGGTTATGGTTCACAGCAACAGCAGCAACCACAGCAAAATAGTTACCAGCCGAAGCCACAAGCTCCAGCTCAGCAAGGTGGTTACCAACAGCAACCGCAACAGCAGCAACAAGCACCTCAACAAGGTGGTTATGCACCTAAGCCACAATCTGCACCAGCTCCGCAGCAAGCGCCACAACAGCGTCCAGCTCCGCAGCCACAGCAGAACTTCACTCCAGATTTGGATGATGGCTGGGATGACGATATTCCGTTCTAGATCTCACTTGAGCCAAGTATGGCAATAAAGTTAGCGTGAACATTGAAAGCCCAGCGAGTAGCTGGGCTTTTTTATGGCTGTAATTCGTAAAACATAATCCTACCCAAATGTACTACGCCTTTTTTCTACGTTTGTTCGCTTTGCTGCAAACCGGTTAAAGCAGGCGTCAAAACCAATTCAATTACTGCTAGTGTAGAAAACCGATAAGTCGATGGGCTTAGTCGTGCCAGTTGCAAGCGGGTTTATTTGAATATTGCTACTTATTAAATGCAGGGGTTGTATTTGCGATGCGGGTAAAGCTTTCAATTTTTTTACTGATTTTTTGCTGTTCATTGCCTACTTGGGCGCAGGACAGCGATATTGAGATCAGTGGCTTAGTAATTGATAGAACCTTAACGCGCTTTGGCAAGGACTTTAGTTTTTACTATTCAAGTTATTGGCGAGACTTGCCGTTTACACAGGGCTTTAATGTCACTTTATATGAGACGGTTTTCCCTCAAGCTGGAACCTTGCTTACTTTGGAGGTTAATGGCGTTACGATCTATAAAACTCACTTTGGGCGCAGAGCTAGCCCGATAAAAGAAAGAGCAGAACAAGCTATATTACTCACCATAGATCATCTTGCTCGAGTTAGAGCAAATGCCATTACAGGGGAGTTAGCAGATAGTTCAGACGGATATTAGGATAACTAAAATGAATAACAGGATGTTAATTTTAGCCACTGCATTCTTGGCTAATTCAGTACAGGCAACAGAGTTAGTTTATACGCCAATTAATCCCAGTTTTGGCGGCTCAGCGCTTAATGGATCTTATTTGCTTAATAAGGCGAATGCACAAAATGATCATACCGCCAAAACGACGGAAGAGGATTTTGTTTCTCGTTTTAAAGAGTCTCTAGAGCGCAATATTATGAATACTATTACCCGTGGTGTCGCCAGCGGGGAAATTACTGATGGAACATACGATACGGGGGACTTCCGGATTGAAGTGGCCTCTATTGGTGGTGGAGTGATGCTTACTATCACCAATTTAATCACTGGTGAAGTCACAGTGATTGAAATGCCAACATACGGAGGGTAAAACATGAAACGTTTAACTACTTTTATGATTGCACTTGGTTTGTGTGGCTGCAGTCTTATTCCTAAGCCTGAGCTAAATATAACAGAGGCCAAGCTCAACCCAACTAGCGAAACGATGCAGGCGCTAATGGCGAAACCTGGCCCTAAGTTTCCAATTCCTGTCGCTGTTTACTCTTTTAGAGATCAAACAGGGCAATATAAGCCACAGCAAAATGTTAGTTCTTTTTCAACCGCTGTAACTCAAGGCGCTACCTCTATGTTAGTGCAAACGCTGCTTGATTCTAAGTGGTTTACGCCAGTTGAAAGAGAGGGGCTGCAGAATTTACTGACTGAGCGAAAAATAACTAAAAAGCAGCCTGCTAAATCTAAGAAAGAGGATGTGCCACAGTTAACCAATGCTCGCTTGCTATTAGAGGGGGGCATTATTAGCTATGAGACTAACATTAGCACTGGTGGTGCCGGCGTAGAATATTACGGTATAGGTGCTTCGGAGATGTATCGTGAAGATCAAGTGACTATTTACTTGCGCGCCGTAGATGTACATACGGGCAAAGTTATGATGTCAGTTTCAACGACTAAGCGGGTATTTTCCCAAGAAATGCGTGCAGGTTTAATCCGTTTTACTAGCCTTAATCGACTTGCTGAGGCAGAGGTTGGATTTACTACCAATGAGCCGGTGCAGTTTTGTGTATTACAAGCCATTGAGCTCGCTGTTGCCGAATTGGTAGATAAAGGCGTTGCCATGGGATACTGGGCGCCAGCTTAACTACCACAAGTTATAGATCTATGTGAATAGGCTCTGCAAGGGCCTTTTCTTGGTTATCTTTTATTTAGTATTCAATATTCAGTCCTTTCTACCTCGTACCTTTTTATTTACGGATAATTTGGTTGTTAAAGCAGCTTTTTGTAGCTATTCACTTCGCAATGTTATATTAATGTTAAGTGCTTATTGCCGCAGCGGAGTAGTGCAGAGGAGCAAAGGATTACCTTACTCTTTAACATTTGTGGCTCAGTCAGATTCATGGAGAGAATTCAATGAGTAAAATTGATGAGTTAGTGTTTATTCATCAGGTTGCATCACCTTGTCATTTGGCTATTTTAGCCGAATCAATTGGCTTAAAAACTCGAGTGATAAAAAAGCCTTCGGATTTAGTTTTGGCAAAGGAATGTAATCGTTTTTTTCTAGTCGCTCAAAAAGGAACTGCACTAGATAGCAAAGGGATCCCGTTGGTTGCTGCTAGATTAGTGTCGCAATATCCAATTGCGCTATACCAAGTTGAGCGCAATACCTTAGATCCTAAGGCCGCAATGTTGCTTGGCATTAAAGGTTTATTGTATGCCGATCAGGGTATGGATTTACTACTGACGGGTTTGCGTAAAATGGTTGCTAATGAGCTGTGGTACGACAGGGTTTTGCTTAGCGAAATGTTTAATCATTTGGTTAAGCGTCTTGATAACGGTGGAGAGTCATTACAGGACACTGTTGTTATGCTACAAATGCTAACCGATCGCGAAAGAACCATTATCCAACTTGTTTCAAGTGGTGCGCGTAATAAAGAGATTGCTCATCAACTTTGTATTAGTGAGCATACAGTCAAAGCGCATATATCTTCTATTTTCAGAAAGACACAATCACGTAATAGAGTTGAGTTATTACGTTGGGCACAGACTTATCAAAGCCAATTTGAGCTGTGTTCTTAGGTCATTTTGCGATTTAAAGTTAGTGATTTAGTTTATGTATTTCACATATTAAGAAAGGGAGCTAGCGCTCCCTTTTTTAATTTTTACTTTTAGTCTAGCTTCTAGTTTTGCATCACTGTAGCAGTGTTGAAATCACCAGTTTGAGAAACGTTAATTACGTTGCCTGAACCAGTTTGTGAACCCATAACTAAGTTGTCATTACCTGTTTGTGCGATATTCAGGCTGTTATCAACTCCGCTAACTTCAAAAGAATCGATACTTTCACCACCAACCCAGTTACCGTTACCTGTTTGTGCGATTGTTGCAATATTCTCATCGCCAACAATAATTAGGTCGATAAGGTTAAGCTCACCCTCTTGGGTCATTTCAACTTCAGTATTATCAAAACCAACAACCGAAACTAAGGCTTCGTTTGCATTGCCATCTTGCTCAATATCAACATCGTTACCAAAACCTACCACATCAGCGTATCCGAAGTTTTCATTACCTTCTTGCGCTATTTCGATACCGTTATCATCAAATTGTGTGAAAGCAACAGCTTGGTTATCATCACCATCAGACATGATTGATACATCATTATCGTTACCATATTGACCGATAGTGGCAAAGTTCCCCGTTCCTTCTTGATCTAGCATTAAGCTATTTTGGTCACCAAAAACTTGGAACTCAGCACCATTGTTATCGCCATCTTGTTCGATGCGAATCATGTTGTCGCTACCCTGAATTTCAGCAATTAACGTATCGCCAATAGTGTTAGACATACCATCTTGTTCTATTTCGATATCGTTATCATCGCCAGTTGCTAGTGCTAGGAAAGCTGTATTGCTAGTGCCTATTTGATCTATTTCAATTTCATTTTCAGAACCAGTCAGCTCATATACAAAACCTGTGTTGCTATCGCCTTCTTGCGATACGATAAAGTTGTTGTTGTCTCCTTCAACACCTTTTACTGCACCAAGGTTATCATTACCTTCTTGATACACTTCAACGTCATTGTTATTGCCAACATTAGGTGTAATGTCCAATGACACAAAACCTGCTACGTTATTATCACCGAACTGGGTAATATCACCGTCATTAGCATCACCCTCTACACGAAATGTTGCAAAGTTATTGTTTCCGTCTTGTTCTACGTAACTTGTATTTTCGTCACCGATTAACTCAACTACTGCGCTGTTTTGCTCACCTAGTTGAGTAACGGTCGCTTCGTTGCCATCGCCAGTGATATCGATATCTGTTTCACTGAAGAAGCCGCTTTGCTCTACAGTGAGTGAGTTGTCGTTGCCTGTTACGTCAGCTGCTGAAATATGCCAATCTTCAGTTTGGTTGATATCAATCACATTACCTTCACCAGTTGAGTCAACATAAGCTTCATGCCATACGCCGTCTTGAACAACGTTTGCTTCTTGTGCATCACCAGTTTGATCAACAGTAGCAATGTTTAGATCTCCTGTTTGGTTTACCGTAGCATCCTGGCCAAAAACTGCGCCTGATGCAGCTGTTGTTTGAGTAATTTCTGCAGTGTTAGCTGAATCCGCTAGCGCAGCGCTGCTCATACCTAAACTTGCTGTAATGGCTAACGCAATCATAGTTTTAGTTGTTTGCGATCTCATTTGACGCTCCCTTTAATATTGAGTAATTGTGATTGCGGCACCATCTGCAATCTGTTCAATTGAAAAACTGGCACTCCCCAGCTGATTAATTTGTACTAAATTGTCATTGCCAATCTGGGTGATAGAGGCTTGATTATCATTACCAGATTGTAAGAGTTCGACTTCGTTATCTTGACCATACTGCAAAATATCAGCCTGATTGTTGCTGCCGACTTGTAATAAGTCCGCGATATTATCTTCACCAAGCTGGCTAAGCGTTGCCTGATTCAGCACACCAGATTGTGCAAGGTTAATAACGTTGTCTCGGCCTGAACTCTCGAGAAGTGTTTGTAGTGTTATGGGCAGCTCGTAGGCTCCTAGCTTAGATTCATCACCAAGACATGAGGCTGAATAAAGCGTGAGGGCAAAGATGGCTCCAATTGTTTTAAAAACGGACACTTAACGCTCCTTTTCTTTCAATTACAAAGTGCAGCTAGCTTCACTTTGCTGTTTGCTGGTGAACGTTCTTAAAAGGCTGTTCGCCAGATCTGCGACTCAAGTTACCTTGCTGCTTTTTTGTCGCAATCAGAAAAAGGTCTACTTATTCGAAGGGCTTTTTACTGTAGTTAAATAATCCAATTTCAAGTTAACTATATGGCCATATTGGTTTTTTTATCTTTTATTTGAGTTATTAAAGGTTTTTTGTAATTCCATGGGATTAGTAGTTTAGTGCTAAATGAATTACGCCTACTTTTAAATGAACTGTCACTATGGCAACAATCCTTACGGTTAAAAAGCTCGAGGCGCATAGACGTAATTCACTTGCAAGCTTGCTGCTTATGGAGACGTTTAGTGCGCCAAATTGGGGATACTTAAAGGATTAAAGGGACCTGTTATGTTGAAAAAGTTAACACCGTTAGCAGTCGCTATCGCCGGAGTAATTGCGGTTTCGGCTGTACCTGCACAAGCTAAGTCTGTTGTGCAACCTGAATATATTAAAGACTCACTTATCGTTGTTTATAAAGACAATGCCACTAAGGCAGAACGTGAATCTGCACAGCGTTTAGTGCGTGGTTCAATGCGAGATCTCGACGCCAATGGTGTTGATGATCGTTTTGCTAATTTGCTTGATGGTAAGTTAGCTAGATTAACTTTAAGAGCTGGCTCTGATGTGGGGCAAGCAATTAAGATTATTAGCCGCCATCCTGCGGTTAAATACGCTGAACCAAACTATGTTATTAAGGCTATCGGTACACCAGATGATCCAGATTTTGTGTCGTTATGGGGACTAAATAATACCGGCCAAGACGGCGGCACTGCTGATGCTGATATTGATGCTGTTGAAGCGTGGGACATTACAACGGGTGATAGCTCTATTGTAATAGGTGTGATTGATACTGGTGTTGATTATAACCACCCAGATTTGCAAGCCAATATGTGGACTAACCCTAATGAGATCCCTGGCAACGGTATTGATGATGATGCTAACGGTGTAATTGATGATATCCATGGTTTCAATGCTAATAATAATAGCGGCGACCCGATGGATGACAACGGCCATGGTACTCACGTGGCGGGTACTATCGGGGCTTCCGGAAATAATGGAGTCGGTGTAGTAGGTGTAAACTGGGATGTTAGTATCATTGGTTGTCAGTTCTTGAATGCTAGCGGCTCAGGTTCTACTGAGGGCGCTATTGCCTGTATTGATTATATGACTGACTTAAAAGTGAATCATGGTGTTGATATTAAAGCGACCAACAACTCTTGGGGCGGCGGTGGATTTAGCCAAGCGTTAAAAGATGCCATTGAATCTGGTGGTGATGCAGGGATTTTATTTGTTGCAGCAGCTGGTAACGGTGCTTATGACAATGACGCTAGTGCAAGTTATCCGGCAAGTTACGACTCTGACGTAGTGATGGCGATTGCCAGTACCGATCGCAATGATGCAATGTCGAGTTTTTCTCAGTGGGGTTTAACGAGTGTTGATATGGGCGCTCCAGGCTCGGCAATTCTATCAACTACTCCGGGTAATACTTATTCAACTTTCTCTGGTACTTCTATGGCAACACCGCATGTTGCGGGCGCTGCGGCATTGGTATGGTCTATTAACCCAGATCTTTCACCAACTGAAATGAAACAGTTATTGATGGACTCTGGTGATGTGAATGCGGATCTAACGGGTAAAACTGTTGCAGGCTCTCGCCTCAATGTGGCTAATGCTCTTGATCTCGCAGATCCAGATCCTGGATACCGCTTTACTGTGACTCCTGCTTCGCAAACCGTTGAAGCGGGAAGTTCAATCAGCTTCGATTATAGTGTTGGCAGTGTCGCTGGTTGGGATGGCACAGTTGCATTGTCAGTTGCTGTATCACCGGCGCTAGCTGGTGTAACTTTATCAAGTAATAGCGCAGTGGCTGGTGATTCGTTTACTGTTAATGTAGCAACTGATGCTGCGGCTGCATGGGGTGACTACACCATTACAGTGACCGGTGATGATGGTTCAACAGTTAAAGACAAAGCTGTTTCGTTGAGCGTGTTACCACAAGGGCTGCAGGACTTTACATACACTAACACTGACTCTGTGGCTATTCCTGATAATGCTCCAGGTATTGTGAGTACTATTGATGTTGCAGATGATGTTCAAGTGTTTGGTGTTAATGCCAATGTTGATATTTCACATACTTGGATTGGTGATTTAGCCGTAACACTAACCTCACCAGCGGGTACAGAAGTTGTATTACATAACCGTGAAGGTGGTAGTGCAGATGATATTGTTAAAAGCTGGGACTTAAGCGCATTTAATGGCGAAGTTGCGACTGGTACTTGGAGTCTATCTGTTGATGATAATGTTGGCAGTGATACAGGAACACTTAATAGTTGGGGATTAGTCATTTCTGGCGTGGGTGAAGCCGCTCCTGCTGCGCCAATTGCTGACTTTAGCTATGCAGTTGATGGTTTGAATGTCGCCTTTACTAACTTAAGTAGTGATGTGAATGATGACATCGTTAGCTATAACTGGGATCTCGGTGATGGCAGCGTATCAACAGATATGAGCCCGTCACATGTTTATGCTGTAGCAGGAACTTACACTGTTTCTATGCTAGTAACAGATGCTGACGGAAATACTGATACAGCAACAATGGATGTTGAAGTGTTTGAGCATAGTATTACAGCAGCAGTTACACGTACTAAGCTATCTCGTCGCGGAAGCGCATTAGTTGACTTAACTTGGGATGGTGCTGCTGGCGATGATGTAGTTATTTATCGTGACGGCAATGTAATTGCAACTACGCGTAATGATGGCCGCTACCGTGATCGTTTCACTGATGCACCAGCATCAGTAGAATACAAGATCTGCGAAGCTACAAGCAGCCTTTGTTCTGACGTGATAACAGCTTCTTTCTAGAAGTTCGTTGATTGCGTTTAAAGCGGCCATTAGGCCGCTTTTTTATTGGGATTAGCGCTTATTCACTAATTTTTGTTGATTCTTCAAACTCATAATCACTGAGCTTTTCATTGTGACTAATATCAACCGCAGATATAGGATTCCCCGTTGCCCATAGCTTACGCAATTTAGGGTTGTGGCTAACATCGAGTTTGCTGATTTTATTATCAGTGATGTACAGCTTAGTTAATTTAGGGCTATGGCTTACATCTAATTTAGTTAGCTGGTTATACATAAGCCCCAAACTTGAGATTTGGTTATTTACAGGCAACTTAAGTTCATTAAGTTTGTTTGAGCCTAAATCAATTTGTACTAGGGCTTTGTTGGCGCTGAAATCTATTGATGTGAATTGGTTTTCTTTGGCTGAAAAGTAACGTAATGCTGGCACATTGCTGAGATCAAGTTCAGTCAGTTGATTACCCACAATGGCAAGATCAGTCAGTAAAGGTGTGTGACTAAGATCCAGTGAGTTTAGTTGGTTAAATGATAGATTTAGTTCTTCTAACTTTGGCGTGTGACTTAAATTAATCTCAGTCAATTTGGCAGACATGACTGCTAATTCTTGCAATTTAGAGTTGTGGCTAAGATCAATTTTACTAATTAACTTAGCATCTAGGCTTAAAGATTCTAGCTGAGGACTATGGCTTAAATCGATTGTGTTTAATTGCTTTGAGCTAATTGAAAGGTCTTTTAGCTTTGGGTTATGGCTTAAATCAATCGTACTTATCTGTGGTCCAGCTAAGGTTACTGTTTCTAGTGCTGGAAAGAATTTCAAATCATTAACACTGTTCATCGGTAAATGGCGACAATTTAACTTTTTAGTTTGGCTTGGATCTGTGACGCGATGAACTTCTACACACTTTTTAAAATTAGCATCTGCAAAAACAAGTTGTTCTACTGAGTTAGCAGCTTGAGCCTGAGCTGAAGACAGTAGCCCTACTAATACCGCTATAATCGTTTTATTATTCATAATGTTGAGTGTCTGATTTGAATGTAGGCGGGCATATTATCTTGTTAAGTTATTCGTTTTCAAGTCACTATATTTAATAAGGTTTTCATCTAAATTAGCTATCTTTAACTCAATTGTTAATATTAGTTTGACCAAGTGTAAGGCTCACTCTTGAAGCGGGACTTGGATAAATGCACTCTTTCAGGGGGGAGCTAAAAAATTTCATCAATTTCAATAATTTCTTAGAAACTCTACCTGTAACTCAATTCTCCCAAAAAAATACGATCAAACTCACATTTGGTTAATGGTTTGCTTACAAGGCTTTTGTAAGCTGAGCAGAATGTAAAGGCGCAATAATAAGGTGATTCAGAGAATGGTTGAAAAGGCGCGCTAGCCTTGTAGCCAAGGAAAAAACGAGCCAGTCGGCTCGTTTTTTTTAATCGCTTAATTAGGTATCTCGCAGCCTGTTGGATGATAGTGCTTATTGGGCTTCATATATAGGTACGATTTGTTGTCTGCTGAATTCGCCTGAGATAGTGGTGCAAGAAGGTGAATAAGTGGTGGTTTTTAGATTATACAGCAACTTTTGCGGGTTCAAATTTTGCTAAGGGATATGCGCAATTAGGCCAGTAAAATCGAACAGGCTTTGACCGACTCATATTGGCTTGTCATATTGTGTTCACATTGTAGCGATAGCCTAATATCTATAGAAAATTAGCTTGTTGTCTTTCATTAGTATTTGTTGTCTAAACGGTTGATGTTGTGAGGTTTGTTAACTAGCTGGATGTTTTTTTACATTTATTGATAACGAAAAACTTGAATAACCGCTGCTTTGAACTAAATTCGATAAGAGCTGAATAATTTATGTGATTTATTTCATCTTTGAGAGTGATATTTCGTATTTTCAACTATTGATATTCGGCAAAAATCTGTAAAAATACCGCTTCTGTCCCTGATGAAAAAATATAGGGAAAACGGAGGTAAATGTTAGCGCAATTTACTTCTTATTTATTTTTGTATGTGTTGATTTAAGGGCATTAACATATATGTATAAGACTTCAAAAAAACCAGTTTGGTACGGTGAGCTAAGAACTGCTCGTGGCAATACCATTCTTATTCATGATAAACAGTTTCCTGATGCTTCTGCTGGACGCGTTTACTTCTATAACGCAACTCGCGAATCAATCATCGAGTATGCAGAAGATATCGTTAAGCCAAACCTACATGAGCTTGATGATCAGGCTATCGCAGAAGTTGAAAAGACTTGCGGTGCAGCTTGGTTCGCAGCACGTGAAGAGTTTATGGCTAAGCATCAAGGTTGGGTTGAAGCAAACAATCCAAAGAGTGTTGCAGCGCCAAAGAAAGCTAAAGCAGCACCAGCAGATGATGACGACGAGCCAGAGTTAGAGTCTGCCGATGGCGACGACTACGATGACGATTGGTCGGACGATTACGACGATTAAAAAAACAGCGCCTTATAGGCGCTGTTTTTTTATGTGCTTTGTTTGCTATTACTCACTTTCAAACTGATAGCGACTAATGTGATGATAGATTTCGCCTGGTGCGATTAATGCACTGCCTGCGATTTGTGTTTGATTTGGGGCGTCAGGTATTTGCTGAGGCTCCAGACATAGACCTTGATACTGCTTGAGCACTTGCTGGTTTTTGCCTATCGTGCCTTGTAAGTAATTAGCACCATAAACTTGTACGCCGGGCTGATTGGTATATAAAGTTAAGCTACGACCACTAAGCGGAGAGCTTAATGTGCCAAAGCGCTGCAATTTAGATTCGCTTTGGGGCAATAAATAGCAGTGATCTATCCCCTTGGTACTGGTGAACTCTTCTTGACCAATCAGTGACTGTAGTTGTGTTGGAATGGATAAATCTAAAGTACTACCTTTGCTGTCACAAATCGCAGTAGGTATGCCTGTTTCATCCATCGATAAATACTGCTCTGCATAGGTTTGTAGTTGATGATTCAGAGTGGTTTCGCTGGCGTCTAAATTAAAGTAACTGTGCTGTGAAAGGCTAATAGGGCAGGTTTTATCTGTGCTGGCTAATATTTCTACGTATAGATTATTGCCCACAAGACGATAATCTAGCTGAATATTGCAATTTCCTGGAAAGCCCATATCGCCATCTGGGCTGCGTAAACTTAGGCGCACACCATCGGGTAGGGTACCTAACTGCCAATTTTTTCGATGGAAGCCTTCGTGCCCGCCGTGTAAGCAATTACCAGCTTGATTAACATCTAACTGGTAGTGCTGATCGGCAACTGAGAATTGCCCCTTGGCGATTCGGTTAACAAACCGTCCTGCAATCGCACCTAAATGCGCTTGTTGAGTTAAATAGTCTTCGGCGCTATCGCATCCTAGAACAATGTTGGCACGTTCGCCTTCTTTATCAGGCGCCCATAGAGAGCGGATTATCCCACCGAGGCTTAGTACCTCAACGGCAAGTGTGCCGTTATCCATGAGTACTCGTTCAATCTGTCCACCACGTGGATCCGTCCAAGGTTCAAGAGCGCGAATACGTACCATTTTTCGTCCTGTTAGCGTTATTTTAGTCGTCGATGCGTTTGGCACCATCGCTGGCTAAGCACAAGTAAATATCTGCTTCTAGCCCGGTTTTATCAGTAAACTTTTGTTCAATCGTAGCAACAACAGCATCGGTGAGTTCGTGATCAACTAGTGCGACAATACAACCACCAAGGCCGCCGCCAGTCATACGCACGCCGCCACGATTTCCTATTACCTCTGATACTATCTCGACAAGGTAATCAATTTCAGTGGTGCTGATCTCAAAGTCATCACGCATTGAAATATGCGATTCAGCCATTAGCTGACTTAATTTAGCGATATCGCCAGACTCTAATGCCCAAGCCGCATTTTGGGTACGGCGATTTTCACTGAGTACATGCTTAGCACGCTTATAGTAAGCTTCTGGTAGTTCAGCCTTGGCCGCCTCTAAGGTCGAGAGATCTAGATCGCGCAATGACTCTAGGCCGAAATGGCTGGCTGCTTGTTCACATTGCTCTTTGCGTAAATTGTATTGGGCTTCAATTTCATTGCGCTTAACGTTGGAGTTGATGATCAACAAACTCAAGTTTTCAGGAATACTAACGGCTTCGCTATCAAGATCGAGGCAATCAATTAAAAAGGCGTGGTCTTGCTCGCCAAGAGCGCAAATCATTTGATCCATAATGCCGCAGGCATGACCTACAAATTGGTTTTCGCCGCGTTGAGCAAGTTGAGCGATAGCAAGAGGTGATAGTTTAATTTGGCTACAATCGTTAACCGCAGTGCCAAAAGCCACCTCTAAAGCGGCTGATGATGATAAGCCCGCATTCATAGGAATATTGCTAACAACAGCAATATCGAGCCCTTTAGGTGCAAGCCCTGAGCTTGCCATTGCAGCAGTAAAGCCTTTTAAATAGTTAGACCAGTGCTTTTTAACTGGTGCGCCTTCTTCACCAAATGTCCAAGATACTATCTCGCCTGGATAGGCATCCGACACTGCGCGAAATTGCAGGTCGTCACGGCGCTTGGCCACAATAGCAGTATGAAAGTTAATTGCAGCTGGCAGCACAAAGCCGTCATTGTAATCGGTATGCTCACCAATAAGATTCACACGTCCAGGGGCACAATAAAGCTCATCAGCTTGGGTGCCAAAAGTTTGCACAAACAATTTGTTTGCTCGCTGAGCGGGATTGGACATAATTCAAAATTCCGAATGTTAGTATTTGCGTTCAGTACAAAACGTTGCTGTAAACTGAGTGGTTTAGCTGCGGTTTGATTCTAACGACCAAATTAATAACAGCGGTTTACCTAAATGGCTTGGTTTACCCAAGCGATTGAGCGGCAGCGAGGTCATAATCTATGCTTGATGCTGCTTTTGCTGTAAAGCGTACTTTAGTGCTCAAAATCCATCTATTGATTTATATCATGTCTTTGTAACTTGTGTAACTGAGTTTTTCTGTTAGCTACTGGTTGGCGTGCTTGTTGATTAAAGAAATTGACATGGGATAAGTTCATCAGGAACACCTGATAAAGGTGTGGCTAGGCTTGTAAGTAACGCATAGTGGTTAGATGCTAGTTATCAAAAGGGTGCTCTCTAGCAATGCTTGCGCTAGGGGGGGATCTTGATGAAATTAACCTAATGATAATCCTCCTAGAGCAAACGCAATAGGAGGATTGAATCGCCGACTTTTATAACTAACGAACCTAACGAACTAGGGTATTAGCTAATTAGTCTTTTGCTGCAACCGTGGTTTCAACTTGGTTTTTATGGTTAATCGCATCAGGGTTATCTGGTGCGGTGCCGCTAGGGGTTAATAGCTCTTTAACTAAGTGCTCAACAAAACCGGCACCAGCGGCTTCATAAAGGTTATATACACTGTCTACGCCTGATTCACTAAGCGACTCAGCATCTTCTTTATATTTTACAATTGCACTTAGCTTGCCTTGATATTCAAGAGATTGCAGCTGCTCAACTGCAAACTGATTACCAGCATGATGCGGCATAGTTAATAGCACTAGCTCAAGGTTTGGCGCTCTGTCGAGCTTTTCCCAAAAGTCAGTATCAGAGGCGTCGCCTTGTACAACGTTTCGTCCTTGGCTGATATGAAAATCAACTAGGTCTTGCTTGTGCTCAACACCAAGAATTTCACCATCATAACGTGATCGCAGCTCGTCATAAGCACCTGAACCAATACGTCCCATACCTAAAATTAAGAAGCGTGGGTTACCAACCGGAATGGGTCTATCTTCAGGATGTAGCGGATGTTTCTCCAAACGCTTAAGCCAAGCTTGGTACTTTTGATAAAGTCGGCTTGATGCGATATTTAGTGGTGCTGCAAACAAAAAACTAAAGCTAAGTGCTACCGCCAAAATGACCATCCACTGCGGTGGCAGCCAGCCCTTTGAGGTGGCCACTGCAGCGACAATTAAACCAAACTCACTATAGTTGCCCAAGCTAAATGAGCTCATTAGCGCAGTGCGAGAGCGCAGCTTAAAGTGGGTGAGCAAATATAGAAATAGAATGACTTTTATCGGTACAACCAGCACTAAAATTGCCGCGAGTCCTATATCAGAGAAGCTTGGTAAGCCATTAAGGCCAACGGTTAAGAAGAAAGCCACTAAGAATAGTTCTTTGAAGTAAAACAGCGATTTAGCCAGTTCTGATGATTTAGGGTGACCTGCGAGTAAAATACCAATAATTAGTGCACCAAGATCCGGCTTTAAGCCAACAAGCTCAAATAAACCTGCACCCATAACTAGTGCCATAACTAAGCCAAACAACACTAGTAATTCACCGTGGCCCACACGATCAAAGGCTTTATAGATAAGTGGCTTTGCTAGTGGTAGCAGCAATAATCCTAATGCCCAGTATGATGGAATATCACCCTTGGAAATCGTTAAAAATGCTACCGCAAAGATATCTTGCATAATCAAGATACCAATGGCTACACGGCCATATAGCGACTGCATGTCACCTTTATCTTCCAGTATTTTTACTGCAAAAATGGTACTCGAGAAACTTAACGCGAAGGCGAGTAGGGCTAATTGATTTAGTTCGAGTCCGGTTAGTTGCTCAAGCCCTAAAAGGCCAAGTAGCTTTAATAGCGGAATAAAAAACAGCATTGAGCCTAAAAGATGTAAGCTGGAACCTGCCCAAACTTCTGCTTTAAATAAACTTCTGAGATCGAGTTTTAAACCAATGGCAAATAGTAGGAGGGTTACACCTAAGTTTGCCAATTGCTCCAGCATTGGCAAACTGGACTCTTCAATCCCAAACAGAAACAGCATAAATCCCGCAACAAGATAGCCAATTAAAGGGGGAAGTCCCACACGGCTAACTAGCATGCCGCAGGCTAAGGTGATTATGAGTATGGCGGGTTCCATGATGCTCCTTTTTAATTATGGAATGATGCACCATTGTATAAGAAATTTATGAAGTTGAGCTGAAAAATGTGAACAAATTTGATCGATGTTAACGTTTTATCTTCCTTGCTATGGCAGGTATAAAAAAAGCCCCTGTTTAGGTTAAACAAGGGCTTTAATTTACGCTAATGTATTAGGTGTTAGCGCCGGAAGCTATTTCACTAAGTGGTCTAAATGCTCAGCAAATGCTTTTGGTCGCATAAAGCCTGTAACACGTAAGTCATCACGAATTACGCCATTCTCATCAAACATCAATAAGGTTGGCAAGCCAAGAATGTCGTAGTGCTCAAGTAGCTCGATATCAATATCGTCGTTTTTGGTGACATCTGCTTGCAGCAATACCATTTTATCCATGCGCTCTAAAACCTGAGCATCTTTAAAGGTTATCGCTTCAAACTCTTTACAGGCTACACACCAGTCAGCGTAGAAATCGACCATCACTGTTTTGCCTTCAGCGGTTGCTGCGGCGATTTCAGTTTTTAAATCATCAAGTGACTTAATGCGGGTGAAACCGTGGTTTTCTGCAGCGCTGTTAGTCGCAACAGTAGTGTGAGTATTAAAGCCAAGTTTCGTCATTACTGCCTGCATGCCGTAAGAGAAGCTTGCAAGTAGCGCCAGCATCAGCAGCACTGAACGTACAGTTTGTTTCCAGCTAAACTCGGTAAGTTTGTTTTGATGCATCAAGTAACCGATCAACACAATACCCCAGATTGACCATAATAGATCTGAGATAAAGTCTGGCCAAATACGACCAATCATCACAATTGATACAGCGATCAATAGGAAGCCGAAAATAGTCTTGATGATATCCATCCAGCTGCCAGCTCTTGGTAATAGCTTACCACCTGATGTACCGATAATAAGTAAAGGCAGTCCCATCCCCATGCTGAGTACGTAAAGTGCTAAGAAGCCTTGCATTAGATCGCCTGTTTGCGCCACATAAATCAGTGCGCCAGACAGTGGTGCTGTAGTACACGGTGAGGCGACTAAGCCAGAGATTATGCCCATTACAAATACACCAATAACGTTGCCGCCTTTTTGGTTATTTGAGAATGCGTTCATCTTCTCTTGCCACTTAGATGGCAGTTTTAAGTCGTATAAGCCAAACATTGATAGACTTAATACAAAGAACAGAATTGCTAATACAATGAGTACCGCAGGGTGTTGTAGTGCAGCCTGATATTTCATACCCGCTGAGGCAACGATAAGTCCAACCAGAGAATAGGTAATAGCCATACCTTGCACGTACACCATAGAAAGTGTGAACGCTTTAGCGGTAGACAGTTTTTCGCCCTGACCGACAATAATACCTGAAAGGATTGGGTACATTGGGAAAACACAAGGCGTTAACGCTAAGCCTATACCCAGACCAAAGAAGATCACTAAGGTCCAAATGAGGCTGTCGCCAGATAGCATAGCGCTTAAGCTATCTTGTTGGGTAATTGGTGCGGCAGAAGTCTCTGCTTCAGTTGCAGCAGCTACATTGCTGCTTAGTGGCTTTTCGGTTTCAGTGAGTAAGCCATTATTTTGAGCGACTTCAGTTAGCTCTGCACTGCGCTTGGTTGGTGGGAAACACAGTTTGCCTTCAGCACAGCCCATAAAGGTGACATTGAGTTTGTCGCCCGTGCTAGCCTCTTTAATCGCAACAGGCATTTCAACAAAAGTGTAGTAAACCTCTTGCTCACCAAAATATTCGTCAGTATGCGATTTACCTTGCGGCAGCGATACTTCACCGATTACCGCTCCATCAGAGGTTTCAAACTTGAGTTTGTCACGATACATGTAGTAGCCGTCGGCAATGACCCAGCTGATTTTGACTTGGTCGCCTTGCTGCTTAAAGTCGAATACAAAGGCTTGGTCGACAGGCATGAGCTCAGGCTCGCCTTTTAAGAAATCAAATTTATTACTGCTAAAAATGCCATCAGCATGCGCCAACGGCGTAAGCAGTAGTAATGAGGCTAAAAACAGGTTAATAATTTTTTTCATGGCTGTGTGGTTTCTTTTATCCAATCAAAATAGGCTGGCAATCCTTGTGTTATTGGGATTGCTATTAGCTCGGGTACATCATAGGGATGCAGCTTAGAAAGAGTGTGCTCAATGGCACTGTAATGCTGCGCTAAGCATTTAATTTGCAAATTAAACTCTTGCTCTTCACACAACTCTCCTTGCCACTCATATACGGATGAAATCCCCTGCGAGATCTGTACGCAAGCAGCAAGTTTGCGCTTAACCAGTTCACGAGCGAGCTCTTTAGCTTTCTCGGCACTGGGGCAAGTTGTGATAACGAGTAAAAATTCGGTTTGCATTAAACTATTTCTATTGTCCAACAGATTAAAATTGTATTAAGCCAACGAGGTTAATATGGCCGATAATAAAGCTGAACAGTACTGTACGTGTTTTAAGTTAGCCTTGCATTAAGCTATGACTAAAATAGTGATGCCAGTAGTTTTTGCTTACAATTATGGGCATAAATGCAGTCTTAGTTAGCATTTATACTGTTTATTGCCAGTACGCTTTTAGCAATGGCTTGAAAATAGACCGAGTTACCCCAATTTAGTTTTCATAAGCAGCAAGAAATGTGAGGTCAGTGTGTTTTTTATTTTGTTATTAATCTTTGTTGTCGTTCCTGTTATGGAGCTTTCAGTACTGATCCGCGTGGGCGAAGTATTAGGCAGTTGGACAACTGTCGCCTTAGTGATTTTTACCGCTGTTGTAGGTGTCTCTTTGGTGAGAAGCCAAGGGATCAGCACTTTAATGCAAGTGCAGCAAAAGTTAGCCCGTGGTGAAGCGCCGGGACAAGAGATTGTTGAAGGTATGATGTTGGCCGTTGCTGGTTTACTCCTACTGATTCCTGGCTTTGTAACTGACTTTATTGGTTTGGTGTTGCTGACTCCATTTACGCGCATCCCAGTGGCCGGTTTTTTCTACAAGCGTATGCAATTAAAAGTGCAGGCTAACGGTGGCTTCCAGTCAGGTTTTGGCGGTGGTTTTGGGCCGGGAATGGGTCCACAAGGTCGTAATCCTTTTGAGCAGGGCGGCAATTCACCATTTGATCAAGGCAATACTTTTGATGGTGACTTTGAGCGCCGTCCAGATCCAAGTGACAAACGCCCAGAAAGCCATCAAGTCAAAGGCTCTACGATTGAAGGTGAAACGGTTTCCCATAAAGGTGATGACGAAACCAATAACGAGCGAACTAAGCGATAAACAATCGCAGCTTTAGTTCTCTTCAAGCTGCTTTGGATTGCGCGGATAAAATCTGTCTGCGCGTCGCTCAATTAAATTGAATTTTCGGGTGTTTTTGTATGGTAGCTTCATAAACCCCGAAACTCCTTTACCTTGGATTTTATCTACGTGGGATAAGATCCTATCTAGGCTTGCCCTAAACGCCGCTTGCTTTCTTGGGTTGAGCAACCGCAGGTAACTGTGGATTTTCATGTGATTAGGCAATACTTCAAAAATAATGCAGCCGGTATGGTGGATTTGGTTTATCCAACCTAGTTCAGTCATAATCTCTTTCGGCAGCTCAAGGTTTTCTTCAGGGTCGCGGCCATCTTCAAAGTAAGAATGTAGGCGTGACTTATCTTCAAGTGATGGCACATCGCCCACTTCAAAAGGTAATTGCTGATCACTTGCACAGGTAAAAGGCTGCGAGCTATCGCTGCGCTCGACATGCAGCGTATCGCGGGCGTTAAAGAAGCAGGCTTTAAATACTCCGATTCGGCGGATCCCTCGAGCCAAAGTGACCATGTTATTAACCGCAAGCGTTATGGCGTGTTTTTGCTCTGCCTTGTAAATCGCTAAGTTAGAGTCGATAAAGACTCCGGTTTCGCGCCAATGAATTGCCAAGCCACCCACAATTGCATATTGGCTTAAGCGCCCCACTGCAGCAATAAAGCCTTTTTCAGTATCACCCATGCCGGCCATAAAGTTGCGATAATATTTTTCGAGCTGCAGGTCGTCCATTTTGGCGATGGGATCGTCATGGTTATGCTCTTTTAAGAAGGCTTTGCGGGAGCTATAGCTTACGGTTTCTACTTCTTTATCTCTTGGTAGATGCCAAACAGGGATCTCGGGTACTAAGGGTAAACTGTTTATTTCAGGAAGATGTAATCGATGGCTATGAGCCATACTTTTTAAGAAGTAATCACCGGCTTTTTTTCGTTGTAGCGGATCATCACTTAACATGCCGTCTAAGGTACGTGCTAGTTCAACAGGCAAGCCAATACTGGTTGGGGGGATGACTTTGCTGCCAAAACGGCTAGCTTGACCTGACGCTAGTGCATACAAGGTAGCAGCGACACCTTGCTCATCAAATCGTGGGCTCGATAGCGCACCGTTGAGTTGCTCGTCACCAATAAAGTACACATCGCCCATTCTTGCATTGGTATGTTGTTGATCGCTTGACATTAAGTCCATCACATTACCGTTAACAGGGTTGCCTTCGGTATCACGCTGGGCAAACACGGCTGAGCCCCAATCGATTAGTGATAAGTGCTGATTTTTAACGTCATAAACTAAGTTTGAAGGCTTAATATCACCGTGGATTAATGGTCTGCCATTATGCAAATATTGTAATATGGCTGCGAGTTGCCGAGCAATATTCATTATCATTGCCACAGGAAGTGCACCGACTCTAACGCAAAGCTGCTCTAAGTCTTCCCCCGGGGCTCTTGCCATGACTAAAATGCCTTGCTTGCCTACATGCTCAAACTTGATGACTGGCGGTACATTAGGATGAATAACTTGTGACAGCATAAAGGCTTCTTCTTCAAGCCGATCTTGGATATGCTGTGGCAAAGTGAGGCGTGAGAACTTAAATACATGGGCCTCATCCTGTTGGTTCACTCCCGCAAACACAAAGCCATAAGCGCCTTTACCAATAAGCTCTAAATTCTTATATCCTAGTTTGCCTAGTTGCTGTTTACACAGACGGATCCAAGCCTTGTGTTTACGTGCGTCATTAGCGCCGAGCAAATAGATAGATTGCTCTTCAGAGATATAAAAGTGCTGTAGTTCAGGTGTTTGCAATAGTGTTCCCTCGGTTGCCAACTCCATTAAATCAATAACCTACATTAATGTCCAAAACTGTGTTTTTATCGGGTTATTTTCTCAATTGTAAAAAGCCTGTGTAGGTCACACCTAACCAATAATTTCGGATTAGATATTGATGTATATCAAATCTACCAGAATAAGAGAAAGGTAATCTTGAACTTGGGACTAGTATTTAGGATATGAGCCATTGAAAAGGCTTTCATATCAATCCAGAGGTGGCTTTATGTCAGGGTTAGACAAATCACAGTTAATTGCATTACTTGAGTATCCTAGGCGTCGTATTTTGCAGTCAATGGAATTGCGTTATTGCCCTCATGCAGGCTTTTATAATCCAACGGATATGGAATGTATTAATTGTCATCAAGGCATGGAATGCACTTGGATGAATCATAACGATGAAACCATAGCGGTAGAAAGAAAGACGGTGGAAGATTTAAAGCAGCAGTTATTGGTTGCGGTTGATTTTATTGATTCAAGCTTAACGCCGCATCATTTATCGCGTCGAAACTGTGAATGTGAAAACTGTATCTGGCTTCGAAAAGTGCAGCAAACACTTAACATGTAAGCTTGCTTTATTTATACCTAAGTTGTAGCTGGTTTTAGATACAGTTTAAATGTTTTGCTGTATTTGTATGACTTGGTATTACTCATGGTTGTTGACGACTTCTTAGTTATCTTTGAGTTTTTTTGCTTCTGTATGGCTCTGCATATAGAGTAACGGCCATAGTGGTATACCAAGTCTTGAAGCTTTGTTAAGTTGAGCTGTTAGCTTAGCAACAATCATTCGATGTTATTTTCAATGTATTCTGGTCTATGGCATACCTAAGTTTCTCTGTTATGGACATAGATTATGCAACCAAGTTTTTGGCATGAAAAATGGGATGCCCAGCAAATAGGCTTTCATTTAGATGCAGTAAATCCTCTTCTCGTAAAATATTGGCCGCAGTTACAACTCAATTCATCTTGCCAGGCATTTGTTCCTTTATGTGGCAAATCATTAGATATGTGTTTTTTGGCAGAGCAGGGCCATCAAGTACTAGGCTGTGAGCTCAATGAGTTAGCAGTGCAGCAGTTCTATCAAGAGAACCGTTTGCCACTAAAGGTTGAAACTATTGGCGAACATCAACGTTTTGCTACTGAACAAGTAACCATTTATCAAGGTGATATCTTTACTTTCTCGGCTTCAGAGATGCTACAAACAAGTGCATTTTACGATCGAGCCGCTCTGATTGCTTGGCCTGAAGAGATGCGCTTAGCTTATGCCAAGCAATTGGCTAAATTAATTCCTGCTGGCAGCGTTGGTTTGCTGATTACTTTGGATTACCCACAAGCTGAGTTAAATGGTCCGCCGTTTGCGGTATCTGATGATTGGGTTAATGCAAATCTTAGTGATGACTTTGAGATTGAATGCCTAGCGAGTGAAGACGTACTTGCTGAAAATCCACGCTTTGTGAAAAAGCAGGTGTCATGGCTGACAGAAAGTGTTTATAAGTTAATTCGAAAAGGTTGAAAAGAAGGTTCTAGGTCTTAGGAAAGGCAAAGACGGAAAAGCGCATAAAGCAGATACGGTAAAGTTAAGATGATAAAAGCTGAACGGCCTGCTGTCTAGGGAACGCTTCGCTCACGGATAACAGAACGCTGCGCTTACGGAAAAGAATCAAAGCTGGGGCTTCACTACTCAGTTGAGACAAATACAACTGGGTCACAGCGAGAGTGCAGGGCTAACTGGAAAAATTATAAGAGTTCGAAAATCTAGAGTCTTTAGATCCGTAATCAAAGCGTTTATCGGATCTAACCAGATCAAAAAAGCGACCTTAGGTCGCTTTTTTATGGCTTTAAATCGAGAGTCTACAGACTCAAACGATTAGAAGTTGTAACGTACACCAACTGTGAATACGTTGTCATCTTCTAGATCTTTCTTAGCGCCGTCAGCGATTTTATGGTCGCCTGAGTACATAGCGTAGTGGCCATATACCATAGTTGATTTAGCAATCTTGTAATCAGCACCAACAGTGATAACTTGAACATCTACATCAGTACCAGCTTCGTCAGTTACATTTTTGTAGTACTTACCGAAACCAGCTTCATCTTTACCGTATTCAGCTTTTAAGTTAACGCCGTTTAGGTTGTAAACAACGTTTACGAAGTAAGAGTTACCTTCTTGATCAGATGTTTGGCTTTCGGTGTTTTGGAATATACCGCCTACTTTGAAGTCGCCTAACTTAACTTGAGCCACACCACGGTATGCATCGATACCATTGATAGTGTTGTAAGCGGCAGCTACATAGTAGTTTTGCGCTTTAAGTTTCTTGTCACCAATAGTTGCACTTAATGCATACTGTTGATCGTACGAAGTCTTGTTAGCTTCGTCAGTGTAGTTACCTTCCATTAGGTAAGTCGCGTTCAAAGTCACTAGGCCAGCGATTTTTGGAGAGTAATACCAGATACCATCGCCAACACGGTCTTGACCAGCAACTAAACGGTCGATATCGGCGTTAGTGTTACCAAAAACGTCAACGCCACCTTCAGTTTGCTTAAATACGTGATCGTTACGACCAACTAGTACAGTACCAGCGTTGGTCTTTAGACCTAGGAAAGTGTTACGAGTGGTGAACGTCTTGTTGCTGTTTGATGTGTTATCAACACCAAATTCCATTTGGTAAACGATGTCATAGCCATCAGCAATTTTCTCAGTACCTTTAACACCTAAGTGAGAGAAGTTGTTCTCAAAAATAGTGCCTTCTTTACCGTTTTGTGTCGTTGCACCTGTATCAGAGTGTGTAGCTGATAGGTCTAGACGACCGTAAAAGCCTGGACCATCGGCTAGCGCGCCGAAAGAAGCTAGGGTTAAAACTGATGCCACTGATGCAGAGATTAGTGTCTTTTTCATTTCATTTGCTCCCAGAACCTAAGTTCCTATTCGTTTCTTATGGTTTTTTACATAAACTTTTGTTTTTGTTACTTGCATCCAAGCTCATAACAATTGTGGGGCTAAATATTACAGTTTTATGGCATCAAGATTGTGGACTGGATCAAGTTTTTGGGGTTCAAGAGCAGAATTGATACTTTTTTGTGACCATAGGGGAACTTTGGCAGATTAATTAGGAATATCCATAAAAATAGCAACTTAAGACTATCTCTAAAGTAGTATTGATGCGGCTTGCCAATATAATAGCTATTACTTTTTAAGGACTTACTAAGGTTGCATTTATGTTGAATTTAGGTTTTCAGATGCGAACGTAAATTAACCAGCAGCATGTTGAAGGCAAAAAAGTTGGCAATAGGCTGTAAATGTTACTTTTATGTTGTTAGCCCTTTATTGGTCTAGGTTTACAAAAGCTGCTTAATAAATAGGCATTAAAAAAGGCAGCTAAGCTGCCCTTTTAGTTTTTAACGATGGATTATCGTTTTAGATCAGGTTAAAGATTGCTCTGTTAACAGGCTTAGAAATCGAAACGCATACCTACAGTTACGATGTCATCACTTAGATCTTGAGAAGCGCCACCTAACATCATATCGCCATCGTACTTAGTGTAGTGGCCGTATACTAAAGTGTTTTTACTTAGACGGTAATCAGCACCTAGACTGAACTGTTGTAGATCAACATCGCTTACTGTTTCAAGGCCGCCATCTACGCTACCAACATAACGGCTAACATATTTACCTAAACCTGAGTCATCGCTACCGTACATTGCTTTAAGTTTTAGATTACCCATAACGTAAGCAGCATTTACGAAGTAAGTGTCACCTTCTAAATTGGCATACTTGCTATCAACGTGTTCGCTGTTTTGGTAGAAACCACCAAGAATGACTTGGCCTAGTTTAACTTGAGCAACACCACGGTACGCTTTTACGTTGTCGATGCTGTCGTTATAAGCAGCAGAAACATAGTAATTTTGTGCTTTAAGTGCTTTATCACCAATAGTAGCACTTAGTGCATACATATTGTCTGCATCGATAACTTCGCCGTTTACTTTTTGCGCGTAGTTGTCGTCCATCAAATAAGTCGCATTAAGTGTGACTAGGTCGGCGATCTTTGGTGAGTAATATGTGAAGCCGTCTGCGCTGCGAGATTGACCAGCTGCTAGTAAATCGATATCTGAGTTGGTGTTGCCGAAAATATCGAAACCGCCTTCAGCTGCTTTAAATACAGTGTCGTTACGACCAACAAGGACGGTACCGGCTGTTGCTGATTTAAGGCCTAGAAAAGTGTTACGTGCTGAGAAAGTGTTACCTGAATTGTCGAAGTTGCTAACGCCAAACTCCATTTGGTAAACCACTTCAAGATCACTATTGATTGCCTCTGTGCCTTTAACACCTAACCAAGAGAAGTTGTTTTCAATGATGGTACCAGACTTTTGGTTTTGTGTTGCGATACCCATATCTGAGTTGGTGATCGCAAGATCTGCACGGCCATAGAAGCTTGGGCCATCAGCTAATGCAGTAAAAGAAGTGGCAGCTAGTGCTGAAACAATCGTGACAGACAGAACAGTTTTTTTCATTTTCATCTTCCTGTAGCGAAATCGCTATTTATAGTTGCAGGCTATCAATATTTGTTTGCCTGAAATGCAGGCTAACAAGCGTGAAGCTGTAATTGTCGGGCGAGATTCTGGCACGGAATATGAGATTTGGTTTGTGATCCACATCAAAACTCATGGAAGTTTCGTGATAGTGATTGTGTATTTTTACCGTTAATAAACAGTTGTTTGGATAAAAAATAACACTGGATACAAATCAGGTGTCTATTTGAGTTAGCTTTTCAATTGTTATTTACAAATGTGTTTTGCTGGTTGGTTATTTTTTTAGAGTTTTACTGCTGATTAAGATAAAATTAGCTCGGTTAATAGCTTTTAATCTCTGACACACTTTCTACATTGAGTATCATTTTGAATAATCACACATTGTCTGACGCTTACTTAAATCGTTTTGCGGGTATTGGTCGTTTATATGGCCAACAAGCTCTTAGTTACTTTGCCTCTGCCCATGTGGTGGTTGTAGGGATTGGCGGTGTAGGAACTTGGGTTGCTGAATCGTTAGTGCGCAGCGGAATAGGGCAAATTACTTTAATTGATTTAGATGATATTTGTGTGACTAATACCAACAGACAAGCTCACGCGCTCAAAGATACTATTGGCGAATCTAAAGTAGAAGTGATGGCGCAGCGCCTAAAGCAAATTAACCCTGAATGCATCGTTAATGAGGTTGAAGACTTTATTACACCTGAAAACTTGTCAGAGTATTTTCAAGGTAAAAAAGCTGGTGGCAACATAGATTACGTTGTTGACTGTATTGATGCAGTCAAAGCCAAAACTGCATTAATTGCCTGGTGTAAGCGTCAAAAACTGCCGATAGTTACCGTTGGCGGGGCTGGTGGGCAGATGGATCCGACTCAAGTGCAGGTTGCTGATTTGGCAAAAACTTACCAAGACCCGTTATTAGCAAAAGTGCGTAATATGCTAAGACGTGAATATAACTTTTCAAAAAATGTCGCTCGTCGCTTTGCTATTGAAGCTGTGTTCTCCACTGAGCAATTGGTCTACCCACAAGCAGATGGTAGTGTGTGTAATACCAAAGCTACCGCAGAAGGTAGTATGCGTATGGACTGTGCTTCAGGCTTTGGCGCTGTGACTGTGGTAACTGGTACATTTGGTTTTGTGGCAACCAGTAGGGTGTTAATCAAGTTAGCCGCAAAAGCGGCTGCAAAATAGTTTTGTTTAATCAGTTTTAATATTAGCGCCATAATGGCGCTTTTTTGTGCTTGTAACTTGATTTAAATACATTTTGTATCGCTATTGCCTTGTGAGAGTTGACTAATGCCAGAATCGATATTCTGGCATTATTATTGCTAATACCTAATTAGAAACAGATTTCTGACACTGGGTAAACTAGGTATGCAAAACGTAGCTTTCAAATTCACTTCTCTAAAAATGATGTCGGCTAAAAAATTCTTTTTTACAACAATGCTTTGGCTAGCTCTTTCCTGTGCTGCATTATTGTTTGCTCCTAAAGCACTGCTTACCTCACTCAGTTTAAATGAGTTTTCACAGCAATATGCGCACTTTATTGGTTTGGGCTTAATTATTGGTGCCGCTTATTTATTGACGCAAATACTAAGTTATTTCCTTGATGAAGCTATTAGCTATTTAAGTGATAAGCGTTCAGTTGAAATCATTGAAGAAAAAGTCAAATTATTGGATCCAACCGAAAGAGCATTACTGCGAGAGTTTTTCTTACAAGGAGAAACGATTTTAACTTTGCCTGAGCAAGAGTTGGCGGTGAAGAGTTTATTAAAAGCTGGCATTTTAGAATGCATAGGTAATCAAAAGCATTATGCAATCCAGGCGTCGACGGCAGATTTTAAGATCTCAATGCGTGCTCGTGTTCATCTTAATCGTCAAGTGTTGCGTTTCCCGGTAGGTGAGCCGAGTGCTGAAGAGATGAAGAATTTAATTAAAGCGCGTCCGCACTTTGTGCACAGCTTTGCTGCGCCACGAAAGCAAGCTGCTTAATCTTACTTTGCTATTTATAAATCGCAGACAAAAAAATGGGGGCGAAAGCCCCCTGCATTAGAAAGAATTACTCAAGATCAATTCTCGGGATCCGCAGACTTGGTATAGAACATCCACATCAGATATGAAATGATGCCAATAGTACTAAAGATAACGATCATCGAAAGCAAACCTATTGGGTTGCCAAACATCAAATCTAACCAGAATGCCATTTGCGAAATCCTCTTTCTTTTTAATTCCTAATCACAATACGCTGTAGGTGCTGATTGTTTTTTGATCTGGGTCAAAAACGCTTTGAGTTATTAATTAAATGGGTGTTAGTTGTTAAGTAATATGGTGTTGATCACGTTTCGCTAATTTTTGATAAGCTGATAAGATTTGCTAACTCGGTTAGCTTGTATGGAATGTGAGCGCACACTGACCGTTGAGCCTGAAAAATGCTCAGTTGAGTTAAAACACTCAGTAAAGTGCTTGCCATTCGTTTCTCTGTAGGTATAATTCCGTTCACTTACTGAGGTCGAGCAGATTTAAGTAAGTGTTATTGATAATGCCTGAGTGGTGGAATTGGTAGACACGTCGGATTCAAAATCCGATTTCGAAAGAAGTGACGGTTCAAGTCCGTCCTCAGGTACCATTATCAACAAAGCAACCTGCCATCGAGCAGGTTTTTTTATGCCTGTAATTTGGCTATTAATAATATTTAACGAATCGCCTATTCGACATTTAATGACTAGAACTTTCTAAAGGATGCAATAGGACGAATATTTCTGAGTGAGTTCTTTTCGTTGGCTGCTGGCAAAGTTTTTGCTGAATATTAAAAGGCTAGACAGCATGCCTAGCCATGATTTCGATAAGGTTAAAGTATTATACCGACCACTCAAATGGATCATAGTTAGCTAAGACTTTAGCGTAGCTTTCTTTAAGATGTATTGTCGAAAAATAGTATCCTGTTCCATTCTCACTACGTTGATAGTTGATGTCAGCAAATTCAGGGATAGCCATAAATTGTTGAGGCAGGATATCTAGATCAGCTTGAGCAAGGTTATATGGAGCGTGAATGAAATTATCTTCAGGCACCAGCTCTCCTAGCGCTGAATAGCGTCTAATATAATCCGCCATTGTTGCACTAATTTTATCTTCATTTACCCCCAACCATTGCTTAGCATAGCTCTCTACAATGTACCGATCTGAATAAAAGTAGCTGTCGATATCGCCATGTATCAGCATAATATCTTGATATTTTGCTTCTTCGATAAGTTTTAAGTGTTCTGAGTTAACATCATTGATTTCCAACTCTAAGCCTGCAACTGCAATTAATTGGTTGGCCGTCGTTAGACGGCCGTGTTGGCTAAATAAACGGATAAACTCCACCAAAGGTTCCATATGTTTAGGCCGGTAGTAAGCCAAGGCTTTCTAGTTTGTCTGCAACATAACCAAGCTTGAACTTTTCAAGTGTTGCGCGAGTAGGAGTTCCTGTTGCTTGATCCCAGCCCATCTCTGTATAGAAAAGATCTAGACCTAGTTGCATGTCTTCTCGGCCCATCTTAATTGTGCCCTCATCTCCAAATACTTTATCAGGATCAAGATCATAGACCCACTCAGTTAATACGTCGTGTTTATTGCGTTGGTCAATTTCTTGCATTTGTAGCACTGAAAGAGCCCTATGAAGTTGCAGAATACCCTCAGCTTTATCATCCAACTCTTGTTCACTAGTTTGTATTCCAGTTACTAGACTAAACATTTGTGATTCGATTGAACTATCACCTTGGTAGTCTTTTTTTACGTCGGGCGAAACAATAAGTGGGAACATCCAATTGCATAAAGTTAGTGAGTCATGCAGTACGTTTTTCACTAAGCACCATTTTGCAAATTTGGCTTTTGGCACATTCATTGGTTTATAGTGTTTGACTGGATCAAATGCACCAGCTCCCCACATCTTGTCTGCCACCTCTGCAATCTTCCCGTAAGGCAAACCGCAGTTAACCAGGTTGATGTGAGAGTGGCATTGTGGGTCTCGGTTAAATACAGTGTTTAGCAATGCACCTACTTGCCCAGCTGTTTCACTGGCGTGATGCGTTCCTCCAACCATTGAACGGTTGAATACTTTTACACCTTTATCCAGAAACACACTGTAATTCTTACCAGTTAGCCCATAAGGTGCATCACCTTCTAGATTAAATATTAGGCCTGCCATGCGCGGTGTTTCAATTCCATCAAGAATATCTTGGATATTGTAGAGTTCGCCTTCTTCATTGATAAACTCATGTAAGCCTTTACCTAAAAATCGGCCTAAGACGTTTGAACCTTTATATTGCTTCCCTAAAGCTAAGCGTGTGTAAAAGTCCTCCATGAAGTGCGCATCAAGATCTTTTTGCTGTTGCCAATTAATGGCTGCAAACTCTTCAGCTGGTAATAATTGCTTCCAAAAATCACGCGTAATAAATTCACGCATAACATGTGATAGCTGTCCGTACGCACTCCATACACCATAATTATCCATGTAATAAGCGCCAACAGTTTGAATATCTGTTCGCTTTTCAGAGTTTGCAGGCAATCCCATTACATACCAAGGATCTAAGAAGCCCATACAAGTATTTGAAATATTATCAGTAGGTAATTTATATTCGGTCTTCATTTTTGGGTTTTTAACTTCGCAGAAGCAGCGTATAGGGCAGGAGTGACAACCGCCAGGTCGTTTGAATACTCTATTGGCTTCTTCACGACCAAAATACATCTCAGCCATAGAAGTGCGCATACCAACTTTTTGACGATCATCCCAAGGGGTTTCGCCTACATCTACAGGGTTGTCTGCTGCTCCCCATTTGACTCCAGGCCCACCTCTCCAGCGACTTATACTAGAACTATATTCTGCCCAGGTTTGCGGTTGATGCGGCACGACACCTTGGTTATTTGCACCAATAATACCTAGAATGTGATCATCTAACTTTCTTAATTGTTCATTATTAGCCACGACATCAACGACGCCAGTACCAATAATTCCAATAGCTTTAAGTTGTTTAGAGCCTAGAACTGCACCATGACCACCCGCAGAATGGCCACCCTGAGTTTGAATTGTGGACTGAGACACAAGGTTCTCACCAGCAGGTCCAATTGCTGCTACTTGGGCTTGCTGACCCATCATTTTACTAACAGCGGCAAAGGTATCAAACATGCCCTTTCCCCATAATGAATCAGCTGGCTCTAGTGTGACTTTATCATCAATGATTTTTAACCAAACGGGCGATGAAGATTTACCTTCAATAATTATTGCATCATAGCCTGCATATTTCATTTCTGGAGAAAAGTGTCCGCCAAAATGACCATCTGTAATTAAATGATTTCTAATTACAGGGCTTCTAGAAGTAATAGTAGTTCTTGCCGAACATATTGCACCAGAACCACTTAATGGACCCGCTGAAATTACTAATCTATTTTCTTCATCTGTAGCGGTTATTCCGTCTTTATGGTTATCCCATAATACTTTGTATCCTATTCCCATTCCGCCTATATAATTGTGATAGGTGCTAGTTGGCTCTTTTTTTATAATATTGTTTGTGAGGTCGACACGTAAAACATGTCCAGCCCAACCACCAAATTCTTTATTCATATATAAGGTCCTATAAAATTATGGAATTCAAATAAATTAAATTAGAGTTAAATACTTTTCGTGATGCTCAACTTCAGCTATTGCTTCTTCCCATGTATAGAACTTAATTGCACCTGTTGGACAAACTTCAGCACAATTTGGCTTTCCTTCACAAAGGTCGCACTTTAAGGCTTTTCTAGTATATTTATCTATTGTAATTACTTGTTGTGGACAGTTTTCTGCGCAATAGCCACAACCAATGCAGAGCTCGTCGTCAACAATTCGGGCACCGGTTTTTTCATTGATATAAATAGCTTGTTGTGGGCAAGCTGCCATGCAGACATCACATTGCCTACAGGTCTCTGGAACTATAGTGCCATCTCCCTCTTCACCTCTTTGTTGGTGAAAGTTATCCTGTACTCCGTGGGGACCAAAATTCAGATTCTTGGCGACTTTAATCCTTGCTGTATTAGGACTTACCGCTGATATCCCATGACTCCAGCTACAAGCAATTTCACAGCGTCTGCAGCCAACGCAAAGTATTGGATCAACAACCATCAACCCACCAGGCAAAACTTCAATAGTTGTATTGTCATCATCGCTACTACAGCCTGTGAGAAAGCTAACTAATGATCCACAATAAACAGTTCCGACAGCAACTTTCGCTCCATTGGCAAGCAGTGCTCTCCTTGTAATCATTTTGATTTCCTCTTAGTAATATAGATATTAAAGTTTTTTATAATGATTATTTCTAAAAGGAGTATTTACTAACGAATAAATAAACAAATTGATTGTGGTCACAATTACCCAATTGGCGGTGTTTATATTTGAAATGTAGGTGTTTAATCACAGCTTTAGTTTTTCGATTTCTAGTAATTAGAATATTTTAGTTAGTTGCTATTGAAATTAATGTCTCATAATTTAGAGTTTTCTTGCTTTTGTTTTGCATTTTAATTTGTACGTTTAATTGAATTTGGTCACATAAATGCACTTGCTAATTTATTAATGTTGTTTTGGGTTTGTTGGTATGGTTTTTATTTATAAGCTAAATTTTTATTTGTTTTTATATTATCAATTTAATTGTAGAGTGAATTAGCATGAACAATATAAGTTTTACTACAAGTTGGGGCGCTTTACTGACATTTACTCCACCAATGACAGTTGATGAAGTGCGGTTACTAGGAATTGAATGTAAAGAATGGCAAGGGTATGCGGATCTAAGTCATAGCTCGGCAATTGAATTGGCACATAAGAGATCCATGCGTCTACCTACATCAGCAGAGTTGTTTGAACTTCATTTATGGCTTAATCAACAAAGTGATCATTGTTGGCCTCCTCATAATATTTATCGTTCTTCAACCAGCATTAGTGAGGGGGAGCATTACTCTGTGCGTTTAAAAAATGGTAAGTCTTACAGTATTAATGATAGCTACTATGGGTTTGTTTCTTGTGTTTACGACTCATAATCAAACTGAGGTATAACTATGAATGAGATTATTTTTGAAACAAGTTGGGGAGAAAAGCTTTGCTTCTCTCCGCTTATATCTAAAGCTATTGCGGACAAATTTGATATTGAATCTGAGGAATGGCAAGGCTTAGCGGATATGGAGTTTAATAGTGCTGCGAGTTTGGTTAGTCGATTAGGTAAACGTCTGCCTACCTCAACAGAATTGCATGAGTTACATCTTTGGCTTACGAAGACATCTGATCGTAGTTGGCCTATTGGTGTAAATGCTATTTGGTCTTCAACAAAATCTAGAAATGGTTGCCATTGCTCGGTATTACTCTTTAATGCAAATTGTGATGCTGATAATGATAGCCGTCATTGTTTTGTATCATGCGTTAGTACTATATGTGCTGAAGCTTAAGTTCCAGATTTTATTGGTTTTTCAGTGGAGGTTACTATCGATTAAGAGACTGTATAAAATTAGACCTAATTGATGTTCTTATCGGATACTAACAGGAGGACGAGTTAGTCTATATACTCTTTAAGCTTTGAATTGAATTAGGTTTATTGGGTAAAAAGTGAAGGCATATATAAGGGAATAAGGATTGTGCTAGCAGGTTTTGAGAGCCAATAGAATCTTCTAGAGGCTCAATATAGAATCTGTAAGGCGTTAGCTCTTTAAGATCTCTAACGGCAGTGCCAGCATTTGATCGCCAGAGGCTGCAAAGTACCAGATGATGCCTATCAGTGCGCCAACCGTTAAGAAGTACCAAATTGCCGAGAAGATCTGTCCATATCTATCCAATGGTAGCAGATGGCTTTGGTGACGGGTTTTCCATTCAAATACGATTTCTGCACTGCCAATTAATAGTAAGAAGCCGAGCAGGGCTAAACCAAGCGAGTAACTGATATAAACTCCAACCGCTGCACCTAAAATACATGCGATTAAGCCCATTACACTGTTCATTGAAAAACTGATGCTCTTTAAAATATGGCCACCATCAAGCGGTAATATCGGGAGCAGGTTGAATAGGTTTAGTAAGGCGTTAAAGGTGGCTAACCCCGCAAAGAAGATATTGCCCGTTACCCAGTAAGCGATAAGCGATGCTAGCGACATAAATAGGCCGAATGTTGGCCCCATGATAGAAATCACCACATCTTGCCAGCGAGTGTTAATTTTCTCATCACTGAGTGCAAGCCCGCCCATAAATGGGATGAGGTAAATACCTTTAGTCTTCATGCCAAAGTACTTCATTGCACGAATATGGCCGTATTCATGGAAAACCAGGCAAGCGATAAGTGCGAGTGCGAATTGAAATGAAAACAACCATGAGTAGGCTGCTACGCTAGCACCGGCTAAAAGGACTTTGATTACCTTGGCGCTTTTTAGCAGTTTAAAACCAAGTGATGCTAAGCCGATAACACTGAACTGTCTTTTTTCTGCAACCGCAACGGTTGGAGTTTGGCGTTCAATGTCTTTAGTTGTACGTTGGCCGCTTGTGATTACTTCATCGTCTTTGAGTAAACGGTAATCGATGACAAAAGGTTGCCACTGTAAGTCGGTTTCTAAGGTGATTTTTATCGTTGGAGTGACGATTGTCTCTGCAGGCTCAGTACCTTCAAGATTTGTATGAGTAGGTGCTTGCGTTGCCAGTTCAAAGGTATGGCTTTTTAGCCCTTCATTATCGGGGCTTGCTTGAATCACAGAGACTAAAGCATCGCCCCAAAATAGTTGTTGCCAGCCTGCAAGTGAGCCCTCAAGGCGCAGTGGTTTCCCTAGGCAATCGATTTTCAATAATTCCACGTTTTATCTCTAAAGCGAAAAGTCGCTTAATTATGCCGTGAATAGCCTGCGCATTGAAAGTCGAAAGCGTGTAAAAGGCCTATTGAGCCTAATGTAGTAACAAGAATTGACCACTAGTTGCTGTAATTGAAATAGATCTCTTGGTTTTTATTGTGGATATGGCAAGGGCCATGCTCTCTTTGTGTACGCTGAAAAACATTACCGATATGGATTTCGACATTAGAATAAACGTGTTTGAGTGCGTGGACACAATAGTTTTTATAGTAGTTGTCGACCTCAAGTTTTAGCGCGTCGTGCTCTAGTTCTTCTTGAGCTCTAATGGTTGCCATTCTGCGCTTTTCATCTAGCATTACGGTAACTTGCTCAACCATCATCGCATCTGCTTGCCATTGCTCTTTTGGTGGCAGTTTTCTTAATTGCGCTTCAATATTTAGCATGGCAACGACCATGGACTTAATACTCTGATCCAGTTGTTTGAGCTGTAACTTGAGCTCGCTGAGTTCCATGGCGCAAAACACTTCAGTTTTAGTATCTGCAGTAGCCCCAATTGCTACGGCTTGTATACCTTTATTGGCCTCTGCTTTACCACCGACGAGATCGCCACGCCGACCAGAAGAGTCGCTAACAATAAGCTGTTGCTGAGTTTGGCTATGGCTATGCAGCAGTTGCTTAGTGATCAGGATATTGGCCTGTGCCTGTAAACGAGAATATTGCACAAACTGCGCACTAATCTGCCCTTGAGCGACCAAAGTTGTTGATAGGCTGAGATCTTTTAACTGACGACCAATGACACCTTTACTGACGGTGATATCACCTTTTGCATGCAGTGCGGCTGAATCGACAAAGCCCATTACAGTAATGTCGCCCGTACTTTTGACGACCATACCTTCACATACATCGCCTGTAATTAAAATACTGCCTTTGAAATCGACGTTGCCATAGCCCACATCGACGTTTTTGATCTGAAGTACATCATCAACTTGCATGCCTGTTTTATTTTCAACAGGTTGGCCTGCTACAGTGGCAATAAGTTGATTAGGGTTTTTAGGGTTGAGTTCAGTGCCTGAACCTGCAGTGAGTTTAAGGTCTTTTCCGGGTTTAGCGGTTAGCTTTTCACCATGAACGTTGTAACCATCAGTCCCTGGTGTTGCCGGTGTTTTTTCAATTAATAAACTGCCGGGCTTGACCATTATCATTGCGCCAAGATTGCGCATATCAACAGTGCCATCACTGTTCGATTGTGGCTGTAACAAGCGCTCTCTTGCTAAAGATACTTTACGCTCTAACTTAGCCGCTATTCCGTTTATGGCTGCCCGGCCACTGGCAATAACGCCTGCGCAGCTTTTACCCGGAGCAAGTGTCGCCAACTCTGTTAGTAAGTTATCTATTTTAACTTTACTAAGCCCCATGCTAATTCTTTGCAGTTTAAGGTTCTGTAAGATATCTCTGATATCAATACTCTTACCGCCATAAGCGGCTGTAAGCTGCATACTGGCTTGCATTTTATCACTGCTGACCTCAAAGCTAATGGCTGCATCGCGTCTATCAGCAATTTCAAAAAACAGTTCTATATCGCCATCAGGTTGATGATTTAGTTGATTGACTTGAATGACGGCTTGAGTGATTTGAGCTTGAAGGGGGAAGAGGCAAGCAAAGTCTGGCAGGGTTAATAATTGCTGCAGATCTTGCTCTGAAATCGGCCCATGTGTATTAGGGATGATTTTCAATTCGGCTTTTTGTTGATCTTGACTTAGCTCTATGAGCCCCGGATGTAGCATTAAAGACCTCTATCACTTTTTATTATTTTCAGAGATTGCTAATCCAATATAACCATATAAAACGTGGGTAAAAAAGCTTAGAGAGCAAATTGTGTGAATCAAATAAAGCAAGCGATACTAGCAGCCTAAGTTGCTGATAGTGTGAACAACTAAGGCGCTAGATAATAAGGGCTGTGATTAAGCTTTAGTGTTGCTATAAATTTTGTATTTGTTGTTTTCTGCAGCAACATTAACTGAGCCGAAATATTCCGCTATGGTGTCTGAATATGGTAAGTGGCGATTGGCAACAATGTGAAATAAGCCGCCAGATTGCAAATTTTTAGCGCTGTCTTTAACAAAGGTGGTAGCGATGTTAGTGGTGCTTGCTAAGCCATCGTGAAACGGTGGATTTGAGATAATACCATCGTAGCGGTTATTGGTTTGTGCAAGTCCATCAGAGGCAAAAACCTTGGCGCTAAAACCATTCGCTGCAAGGGTTAACTCACAAGAAGCTAAAGCCATTGCATTAATATCAACACAATCTATTTTTAGCTCTGGTTGCACTTTTAATAATGCCGCGGCAATAACACCTGCGCCACAACCAAAGTCGAGCACTTTTCCGCGCATCTTAGGCAGGTTTTCAAGCAGTAATTGGGTGCCTTCATCAAGCTTTTTCTCACTAAATACACCGACTAGATTACAGATGGTAATTTGGCCTTGCGGCGTATCAAGTTGGTACTTACTTTGCCAGTCAGTAAGGGTTAACTTTGGTGCTTCGGCATTTAACTCACTTAAAAAAACCACACAATGGCGCGCGTTATCGGCTTTAAATGGCTTGTCAAAGTAGTTAGGGAGCTGTTTAGGCAGTGACTTGATGCCGCCTTTGTTTTCACCAACCACAATTAACTGACCTTGGGCTTTTAAATGTTTTGCTGCCAAGTTAAATAGGTAAGGTGCTAAAGCTTTAGCTTTAGGGAAATAAACAATAACCGTATCAAAGATATCGTCATTAGGTAGTTGATGACCAAAGTGCAAGGCTAAGTTTTTCGCTGCGTAAGGTAACATCATCAAGTGGTGGTGATAATCTAATGCTAACCCGCACACACTGCTAGCAGTGTTGAGAAGTTCTTTTGGTAGGTGGTCACTTTCATAGTTAATTACCAATACAGATTGGTCTTTAACGAGTTCACTATTTCTAAGAAGGACTTGCGAAGCGTTGGTAAGCATGAGTTTTCAAGGTCGAGGTTTAATTGGCTGCAATTATACCGTAACGGCTTTGGAATGCGAATTTGATACTACCGAATGCTTGAGCAGAAAAAAGGCCGCTAAATTAGCGGCCTTATCATTTTGATCTGCACGTTGAATTACGCATAGCTTACATCGTTGTGCTATTTGGTCCGTGGCAGTAGACTCATCATCTTTTCTGCAATATCGGTATTGTCTTGATTGCCTTTGAAAAGATCTGCAGCAGGGCCAGCTGCAAATACTTGAACATCGCCACCAGTGTGACCTGTTGTAGTCCAGCCGGTAAAGCTTCGAGTATCAACCAGCTGTTTTAGGCTGGCTTCTAATGCTTGTTTGCCCTGCATGCGCGCATTGCTTAGTCGCTGCAATTCTGTGTCAGTGACTTCAAAACCAAGCTTGTCGTTGACTAGGGCTTGCCAGCTGTCAATAGCAATGGCTTGCTCAGCAATACTCGCTGGGCTGGCTTTAATGCCCTGTAATAGTTGGGTGTCCCAAGCATACTCACCGTTAGCACCAATAGATAAGCCGCCGGTATTATGGTCAGCCGTCACTACCATTAAGGTGTCAGGATTGGCACGCACAAATTGCTCAACCACTTCAATCGCGTTGGCAAAACCGTGCATTTCACCCATTGCCGTTGCGATATCATTATTGTGGCCAGCCCAGTCAATTAAGCTGCCTTCAACTAACAGCACAAAGCCTTTATCATTTTGTGACAATAAATCGAGTGCCTTTTGGGTCAGTAGACTGAGCTGAGTAGAATCTTGCTTGTCGATAACCCAAGGTAATTGCACTTCGGCAAACAGCCCAAGCGCTTTGCCTTGCGTGATACTGCTTAACTGTGAAAAGTCATCGATGTGCTGATAGCCTTTGGATTTAAACTGTTCAAGCAACGAGGATGAGAAATACTTTTGTCCACCACCTAAAATGACATCGGCATCAGAGTCCAAGTAACTTTTAGCAATTTCATCGTAATTGCGGCGGCTTTCATTGTGAACTAAAAACGCCGCTGGCGTTGCATGGTTAACTTGCGAGGTAACAGCAACACCTGTTGCCATACCGCGCTCTTTAGCCATTTGCATTATGGTGGTTAACGGGCGCTTGTTAACATCAACCGATATTGCGCCGTTATAACTTTTAACGCCGGTAGCTAATGCTGTCGCTGAAGCGGCTGAGTCGGTGACAAAGCCACTTTGTCTGGCTGGATAGGTTGAAGCCATACCAACAAGTAACCTATCAAAAACTGTTTGCTCTATCTCTTCAGTGTCAGGGTTATTTTGGTAATAACGATATGCGCTGGTATAGGCAGGCCCCATACCGTCACCCACCATGATAATCATGTTCTTCGGGCGCGACGGCGCATCATGAATATCGAGATTTGCCGCAGCAAATAGAGGTAACATAACCAGGGCACTAATGGCCCAAGTTAATGTTTTTGTTAAGTTCATGCCGATTCCTTTGGCTAAGCGGTTTTATTTATACGGGCTTCAATAGCGTCCATTAGCATACCAGTGATATCCACATCGAATGCTGCTTGAATTTCCTTAATGCAAGTTGGGCTAGTAACGTTAATTTCAGTCAGCTTGTCACCAATCACATCAAGACCTACAAAAATTAGACCGCGCTTTTTCAGTTCAGGGCCAATAGTGCGTGCAATATGCCAGTCAGACTCTGAAAGTGGTTGTGCTACTCCGCGACCGCCTGCAGCTAAGTTACCGCGGGTTTCGCCTTTTTGTGGAATACGCGCAAGCGAGTATGGAACAGGCTCGCCGTCTACCACTAAAATTCGCTTATCACCTGCTGTGATATCAGGAATAAAGGCTTGCGCCATCGCGTATTGCGTCCCTTCTGCGGTAAGAGTTTCAATGATAACACCTAGGTTCGGATCATCTTTTTTCACTCTAAAGATTGAGCTGCCGCCCATACCATCTAATGGCTTAAGGATGATGTCACCTTTAGCTTGATGGAAAGCGCGAATTCGCTGCTCATCACGGGTAACGATAGTTTCTGGTGTGAACTCAGAAAACCAAGCCGTAAAGAGCTTTTCGTTAGCATCACGCAGGCTTTGTGGCTTGTTTACAATCAAAACGCCTTGTTCTTCAGCACGCTCTAGCATGTAAGTTGAGTAGACAAATTCGGTATCAAATGGTGGGTCTTTACGCATTAAAATAACGTCTAGATCGGCAAGAGGCGTGTCGATTGCTTCTTCTAGCTGGTACCAATTTTGTGGGTCGTCTTGAACCGTTAATGCGCTCATGGTCGCCATTGCTTGGCCGTTAACCATGGCCAGATCTTTCATCTCCATGTAGAAAAGCTGATAACCACGGGACTGCGCGGCCATTAACATTGCAAAGCTAGAATCTTTCTTGATGTTGATGTCGCTGATGGGATCCATCACGATGCCGAGTTTAATCATGGAGCATTTCCTTATCTTATATTGGTTTCAACGATGAATATGGGGGCGATGTTGCCCGTTTTCTAGCGTTTAACCGTTAAACTTTTCTAACTATAGTGAGTGGCAAAGCCAATTAGGTACTTGCCACGACTAGGTAAGCGATTAGTCAGTCTCTAACCGATATCGCCGAATTTAAGCTGCAGCGCACTAATGGTCGTGAGCGCGGCAGTTTCAGTACGTAGAACTCGTGGACCAAGCAATACGTCGGTAAATTGATGTTCTTCTGTCATGGCGATTTCCGGGGCTGATAAGCCGCCTTCTGGGCCAATAACCAGTCTTACACGATTGTTTGGCAGTGTTAAGCCATTGACCCCGTGAGATGCTCGCGGGTGTAAGTTAAGCTTAACGGCGTCAGAAGTCTCTGCGCACCAGTCTACTAATTGCATTGCTGGGCGCACAATTGGCACTACGCTGCGACCTGACTGCTCACAAGCGCTAATCACAATCTTTTGCCATTGCTGAATTTTCTTCTCTAGACGCTCGCCTGTTAGCTTTACACCACAACGCTCTGAAAACAGTGGTGTAATAGTGTTCACGCCCAGCTCGACCGACTTTTGAATGGTAAAGTCCATTCTGTCACCACGAGAGATCACTTGGCCTAAATGCAAGTTAAGTGGCGACTCGCTGTTATTAGCTTCACAACTAAGGACCTTAACTTCAACGTTTTTCTTACTAGCGCTGATGATTTCTGCAAGGTAATCATTGCCGTCACCATTGAACAAGCTAACCTGTTCACCTGAAGACATTCTTAATACGCGGCCAACATGACCTGCCGCTTCATCATCTAATGCGACTGACTGACCAACAACTAGTGTTGATTCTTGATAAATTCTTGGCACTCTCATGGTATTGCTAGCCTTATTTTGCGTATGTTGGTGAGCTATTTAGCTGCTGACGAAGAACTGATACAAACTTATTGGCGTTGCTTTGAAGCATAGCAATCACTTGCCCACGTCGACATTCAGTATTATCAACGGAATAAGCTTTATCCTCTTGCTAACTATAACGGTAATAGTAACCGGTTTTTTGTCAGTCGGCTGCGCATAAAATAGCGTTAGTTTTGTGACTTAAGATATGGCCGGAGATTGCACTTTACATGCTTTAAAGTCAACACTGATATGGTGCTTGGCTATCTATCGTCGCCGCTAATCAAGGGCTCGGGATTCATAAATAAGGGGATGAACGGCGAATATAGCTAGAAATTCGGATTTTGTTCACATTTTTTAGATGAAGTTGAATGAACTTTCGTTTAATAACGCCGTGTAAGCGTGAAGTTAAGGCAAAATTCGCGGAATTTTTTCTTAGTGTAATAGTGTTATGAAAATCCGTTTTATTTTTGCAGGGCTAATCACCGTTTTCTCTCTACCTATATTTGCTCAATCTTACCAAGGTAATACAAGCATTCATTCATTTAATAAGGCCAAAAAAACCTTAGAGCGACAAGTCTATCATGACCACCGTATCACGCTTTATTGTGATGCTAAATTCGATAAAAATAAGAACATTACCTTGCCAAATGGCTTCACTACCGAAAAACATGTTAAGCGCGCTAAACGTGTGGAGTGGGAGCACGTGGTTCCGGCAGAAAACTTCGGACGTACCTTTTCAGAATGGCGTGATGGTCACAGTGACTGTGTGAATAATAAAGGTAAGAATTTTAAAGGCCGTAAATGCGCTGAAAAAATGAATAATGAATATCGATTAATGCAGTCTGATCTATATAACTTGTATCCGGCAGTAGGCGCGGTAAATGCCACTAGATCGAATTATAACTTTGCCATGTTACCTTCCTCAAAGTCTAGTTTTGGGGTGTGCGAAGTGAAAGTGCACGGTAGGAAAGTAGAGCCAACAATCGGTTCTCGAGGACGAATCGCAAGAACCTATTTATATATGGAGCAAGCATACCCGCGATTTCGTTTGAGTAATCAACAAAAGCAACTCATGAACGCTTGGGACAAGCAATTTCCTGTCAGTGAATGGGAATGTAAACGCGCTAAACGCATCGAGCGTATTCAAAAGAACAGGAATCATATCGTTTATGAACGGTGCGAGGCATTGAACGCTAAATAGGTTAAGCAGCAAGATCTTGGTTCGTATAGATTTACTTTAGTTTGATTGTAACGTGCTACCGCATTTACGACAGCGATATTGGGTTTCTCCCCGTAATACTTTGTTATGTCTGCGCACACTGAGCTTTATTGGCCCGCAAAGACAAAAGTAGTCAAAGGTTTTGCCTTCAACTGCTGTGGTATCAAAGCTATGGGTTGTGCGAGGCTGTAGGTTAAACACCTGCAACATAAGGCTTTGCCACTCGCGGCCATGGGGTTTTACTCGGCCAAAAACTTGTGCAGCGAGTAAGTGGCAAATTTCGTGTGGCACCACTTCATCAATAAAGGCTTGATGATTAGTTTTAAGTAACGTGGCATTAAAGCGCAGCTTGTTTAGCTGCAAGTGAGCAGTGCCTGCACTTTTGCCTCTAAGTGCAAAATTGATCTCTGGCCTTGGAAAAGATCGCTTAAGTTTCGTTTCGGCTATTTGATAACAACGTTCCACTTGCTGGGCAATCAATTGCTGCTGTGGGTCGTTAAATGTCAAAGGTTGGCCGTTTTTCGCGGTGATAGGTGTATTAGTTCGCGATTTAAATCGATTAAGCGCTTTGAACATGAGTAATTAAATTGATTTGATGAAGCCTTATACGTATTTTAACTGAGCGCACAGAGGCTGACCAGTTGGGTCTGAACCAGCCTCTGTGATTAAAGTCGTTGTCATTAATACAGAGCTTTAAAGCGTTGCGGCTGCGGCCTTCACCATGTCTCTGACTTGATTGACGATATCAGTTTCAATTTTTGCGTCGTAAGCGGCAATCCGTGGTGTATGAATATGACCCACTGGAATGCTGCTATTAAATTGATTTTTCAGCAATATAGCTCGGTAAGAGATCTCATTAGATAAGTATCCGCCGCCAGAGCCTTCAACTGAAGTCGCATTGGCTAATTGCGCTAATGACTTTGCTTTAAATTCGCCTTGCTCCAAGGTTGATACTGTGTGGTTATCGATAACTTTCCATGGCCCTTGCACGCTTTGCATAGCGTTAATTGGCAGCGAGAACTCGACAAATTCAGGCCCAGTTAACTGGCTGCCGTTAAAAGGCGGGGCGATAGGGACTTGTTTGTTTGCGCCTGTCAGTACATTGAGGTTGTCTGGTGCCGCAGCGCTGCGGTTTAAGCCTGGAAAGCGCTCAATATCAAAATTTTCACGCCCCATACTTACGGTGAAAATCATATCTACACTGTTATCACGATATATGGGCGTGAGTAACGACTCAATCATGCCCTCATCGAAATCGGCAAAGCGCACAGGGATCATCACAGTTTCAATTTGCACTTGTTTGCCATTAACCTTAAAGCGATAACCATCAAGCGCTAAAGCAGTTAATCCGGACGGATTACTTTGGTCGATATTTTTATCTAGAAAGAAAGGATCAAAGCCTGTTAGTAGAATTTTGATATCGTTATCAACTTTAAAATCAATATCACTAAAACCTCGAGACGACTTCTCTACGGCATCAACTAAAATATCACGCTGCCAAGCGGCCAATGCAAAGTTAGGTTGTTGGGTTTTAAGTTTTTCACGAATGGCCAAGCGACTCCAATATAAAGAGCGATCGTCTGGATGACCTGATTGCACATCTCGCACGGCTTGTTGCCATAATCTTAAACCTTGATTAGCGACCATTTGGGTGATCTTTAGTTCGTCAGAGTGACGGCTGTACTTGTCACTAAGCTGACTAACAAAAACTTGGTAGCGGTCAACGACTTCGGGTATGGCTTGTTTTGCTGTAGGTAGACGTGACTCCTCAACATCTAATTGCGCCCAAGCAGGCTGCAGCATTGTTGCGCTGGTGAGTGTTGCAACAAACAAAGCCATATTTAAAGCTGTCATTATCTAATCCTTACTGACGATGGGTACAGCTAAGGTTGCGGTAAGGGAACCAGCAACAAGCAGTATTTTCTAATATTAATCCAAAAATTGATGTTCAGTATGCCTGACTAGGCTGGTGATGAAAAGTTACCCAATTTCGTAGTGGGTAAGTAAATGATTACATTTAGAACTTGGTTTATCGCTCTAGATTAATCGCTTGAGGGGCAAACGCACTGCGTAGATCGTTACTATACTGTCATACACCGCGATAAGTGATTGCCTACAGATATCAACTCGACCAAGTATATTGATATGTAGTTTTGTGCAGCTTATGCAAGCATACAAAACAGCAGCCAACATTCGCTCAGACTGATTGAACATCTAATTCTAGGGAGTAGATGATGAAACGTGTCAGTATCATTGGCCAAAGTTATGATGACTTTTTATGTGAGCAGCTCAAGCGTAGGGACATTTTGGCCGACTTTTGTGGCGTTGATGAGCTAGAGCGCTTTAACTTTAGCTGCCATTTATTGTTACTTGATCTTCGGTGCTTTGAACAAATCGTTTGGGCTGAGCCTGTTATCCGCAAGCTACATAAGCATACCTTGGTATTGGTGTTGATTGACCGTCAGCAATTAAAGCATGATTCAGTGCACCAACTGATCGGCCAGTACGCTTGGGATTATCATACTGCTCCTTTTGAAATAGACAGACTGGCTCGCTTAATGGGCCATGCTCTTGGGGTCATTCGAATTCGCCAACAATGCATGCAAGAGGGCGGGAGTAATTCTAATCGTTCTAGTCCTGTAAACCCAGTTATGCGCTCTGCAGCCATGCAAATGCTAGTAAAAAATATCAATCGAGCAGCCCCGACAGATATCCCTATTTTAGTTCGTGGTGAAAGTGGCACAGGTAAAGAACTTATCGCCCGAAAAATCCATACTCAATCTTCTCGTGCTAATGGCCCTTTTGTGGCTGTTAATTGTGGGTCGCTAATCTCAGGGGTTGTGCAATCAGAACTGTTTGGCCATGAAAAAGGAGCCTTTACCGGCGCGGTAAGTGGTCATAAAGGGAAAATATCCCAAGCGGATGGTGGGACACTTTTTTTAGATGAAATTGGTGATTTACCGTTAGAACAGCAAGTGAATTTACTGCGTTTTTTACAAGAAGGAACATTTGATACGGTTGGTGGCGCGCGAGCGCAATCATCCAATGTTCGTGTAGTTGCTGCAACGCATATAAACTTAGAGTCTGCAATTGAAAGAGGTGAGTTTCGATTAGATCTTTTTTATCGCTTAAACGGCATCACCATAGAGTTACCGCCGCTAAGAGAACGTAGAGAGGATATTATTCAACTAGCTAGGTATTTTTGTGAAAAGTATGCTCGCGAATACAATGTAGGTAAATGTCAGTTGAGCAAAGATGCCTGCTACGCCATGTTAAAGCATGAGTGGGTAGGTAATGTGAGAGAGCTGATCAATCGTATTAGAAGAGCTGTATTGTTATGTGAAAATGGGGTGATTAAAACTCAAGATCTAGAGCTAAAAGAAGTCATAGTACAACCTTGTTTTGCCCAAGGGCTTAAGACCATAAAAGATGAAGTAGAAAAAAACGCTTTAGTTACTGCAATTGAAAAGCATAACGGAAAAATGGACGTGGTAGCGAGTGACTTACAGATCTCCCGTGCCACCTTATATCGACTTATCGATAAGCATGAGATTTGTGCGGCTGAATAGGTAATCTGGCTAGAGTTCTCAGTTGTGAGAATCCGCTCATTAATTTTGAGTCTAATTATATCAATGGGTTAACTTATAACAGTCTCAAAAGTGAGACTGTTTTTTTTTATATAGAAGTTAAGCCTTTGAGTTACATTGTTTTTATTGTTTGGCGTGCTGTTTGCTACTTGTTTGACACGGTTTTGATGATAGTTAGAGTGTTGAATGACGTTAAGCAATGTTCCAATGTACTTATGCCTATCCCTAGCAGGCTTCTCATCTGTTGTTTGGTCGGACAACGATGCAAGTACGCTTACTCAACACATTGATAATCGCTCTACCGTAGGTACCCAGTCTTTTAGCAACAACAGTGGACGTATCGCAATCAATCAGGCAGCTGGTGATAGCAACCTGCAATCAAATAGCCATGCTATTGCTGATCAAGTCATTATCTTATCGGATCAACAAAACCCTTATCTAAAACTGTTAGATGGTCATACGGCAAATAACCTTACTCATATTGAAGAACTTGCATTTGAAAATGCACAAGGGCTTGTCAGTATTAATCAGGTTAGTGGACAAGGAAATATTCAAGCCAATCTTGGAGCGATCGCTCTGCAATCTGTGATTGGCTTAGGTCTTGATGATAACGCACTTGATAATATTGTAAGCCCCACCGCTTTGCCTCTCGAACGTAACGATACAAACCATGCAGTTATTGCTCCAGACAGTTTTGAAAATGCTCAAGGCATAGTTCAAATCAACCAAGTTTCTGGCGATGGCAACAGCGCCATAAATCAGTTCTCGCTGCAGTTACCTAGTGGGAACTAAATTGCTCAAATGGAGATATGAAAATGGAAATGAAAAAATTAACCCTAGTCATGTGTATCGGTGCGGCGATTAGTGCGCCAGCCTTTGCTAATGGAAGTGACTCTTCAGAGTCCAATTCTGAGTCGAATAGTTCTGTTGAATTGAAGAAAGAGGTAACCGTTAAAAAAGATGTGGAGTTTTCTGGTAGTGTCAAAATAGATGGTGATATTCGAGTTAATGGATTGGGGATGGCAGTTGTCGATAATGTGCAAACTACCGGAGCCAACGGTGTTGGCAACTCATATGTAGAAAACTCATCAAGCATTTCAGGCTCTGCGTTTAATAATGCCAGTGGTAACATTGGCGTTAACCAAGCTGCTGGTGACTATAACGTACAAGGTAATTCGGCTGCATTAGCGTCAATAGACCAAAGCTTTGCTTTTGGTTCCGGTGATGCCGAGATCTTCAGTACTCAACGCGGTTCATTTAATTTAACCAATAACTATGCAACCACCAATGATGCCAGCATTAAAGGCGATGCCTTTAAAGGTGCTTCAGGTAACATCGGGGTTAACATTGCTGCTGGTGGTAATAATATTCAAGCTAATAACATGGCAGCATCTGCACACAATGGCAGTTTAGGTGAAGCAAGTGTATCTAATTCACAAGTTTCTGCCCACAACGGGATTAATAACGAGAGTGTTGTCCAAAATTCTGCAGAATCAGTAGAAGTTACGTTAGGTTTTGGCGCCATAGGTGGTTACAGCGGTACGTCTGAACAGACTGGTAGTTACTACCCTGAGATTTGGAAAGACGACGGCTCCCATGCTAACGGCGATGATGCTGAGCTTTGGGGACATTTAGATATGGACGCTAATAATCCAACCGGAGATTCAGGTTTAACTTTTGAAGAAGAAGGGGTTATCGGCTTACTTGGTGTTGTGAGTGGTGAGCTGCCTTTCTATATTGAGACAGTGACTCAAAAAACCACTAATACTGCATCTCTGAGCGGAAATGCTTTCCAAAATGCCTCAGGTAACATTGGCGTTAATATGGCCTCTGGTAATGGTAATTTACAGTCGAATAACCTATCACTTACTAGTATGACCGGAGGAGCCATTGTTTCAGAAGCTCCTTAATTAACACTAACCATTAGTGTGATTATCGGCCTGAGCATTGCTCAGGCCGATACATACAAGGAAGTTATCTATGAAACATTCGTTTGTTATCTTAATTACCTTTTTATCTTTTAATGCGTTTGCGGCAGATATGATGTTGACAGGCATGATCCCTGGCATGGGTAACTACAACAAAAATATTCAAAGTATCAGAGAGCAAAAGTTTGAGTATGTGGTGCAGCAAAGAACGGATTTTTCCTGTGGTGCAGCCAGTTTGGCAAGCATTCTAAAGTATGGCTATGGTAACCAAACAATAACCGAAGAAGAAGTGTTATTGGGAATGCTAAAAGTGTCTGATATTGAGCTTGTTCAACAGCAAGGTTTCTCTTTATTAGATATGAAGCGATATTTAAACTCACAAAATATGCGTGGGCGCGGCTACCGTGTTGGTATCAAAGAGCTTCAGCAGTTAAAAATTCCTGCGATAGTGCTATTAAATGATGGTGGATATAGTCACTTTGTTGTGATGAGAAGATTCACTGGTAATCAAGTTTACTTAGGCGATCCTGCTTTAGGTAATCGTATTTTATCTTTTGACGAGTTTACCGATAAATGGAACGGCATCGTGTTTGTGGTGATAGGTAATCAATACATTAAAGATAACCCTCTATTACAGCCTCGGCCGCAATTGACTTACAAGCTATTGGATCCATTGCAGCCGTTATCCGATGCTGAATTATTAGAGTTTGGTTTCGAGTATGCAGACATGCTCTAGGAGGCAAAATGAAATTTTGCTTAGTTACGGGTACAGGGATATTACTGGCGAACTCAGTATTTGCGTCTGAAGTTCCGTTGGAGGCTTTTGCTGGAAAGTCGCCTTTACCGGATCAAGAGCTCGCTGAAATGCGTGGTAAATATACCGAGAATGGTCAAGATTTCTATTTTGGTCTTCATATGCAAACCCACTATATCAATGAGCAGGGGTTGTCACAGCAAGTTCATATGCAAGTTGAGCTTGCGAATGCGGAAAATGGCCCTGCTATGCGTATAACCGTTGCTGATAACGTATTTAATGCCAACGACAACGTTAATTTGTCTGTTAACGGTCAGCAGCGCGGCTTGCTGCAATCGATTCAAATCGCGGGTGATTTTAATCAGGTAAATAATCAGTTTGATTTAGAGCAAGGTCATCTAGCGCCCTTACATAATGGAGTTGAAATCGTTATTGGTCAGACGTTAGTTAACAGTCGCGGTGACGTGGTTTACTCAACTGCCAGTGGTCAGCTTGGCTACGAGGTTGGCATGTCTTCAGCTTCTTTCGCTCAAGGTGTTGCGTCACAGGGCGGTAATGGCCAATTGGTGCAGTCGATTAGAGTCGATGGCGCATTTCATCAAGTGAGCAATCATTCTTTGATCCGCTACAACGGTATTAGTTTAGGTGTAAAACAGCGTCAATTATTAGGGATGCAGGTACGCGATATTATAGGTATTGGACTATAGTTTTTTAAAAGTATAAAAAGGGAACAAGAAATGGATTTTAAATGGACTAAGGTGGCAATACTGGTATCCATTTCGAGTATACCACTCGCTGTTTTTGGAGCTGATACTAATCAAACGCAAATGACAGAGGCTGAAGAGCTACAGTTACTCAAAAAGCAGCTTATTTTACTAAATCAGCAATTACAGATGCAGCAAAGAGCCATCAATCAAATGGCTCAAAAAGTTCTGTCTAAAGAGGCGCAGCTCAAGCAAGCTCAAGCAACTAGCAGCCCTAAAACAACAGCGGCTCAAACCTCTAAAGTTACTGCGCAGCAAGCGCAAGTTACAGCGTCTTCACAAGCTCAGCCTCAAAACCAACAGGCTGCAATCGAAAGATCGCCACAACAACCAGCCCAAATTGCTAGTTCACAAGCACAAAGCTCAACTCAGCCCGCTGTAAAAAAAGAGCCAGAGCGCTCGCGTAGTACCGAAGACGTACTTCAAGAAGCACATAATGTATTTGACCGTAAACTGACTATCGAACCTTCGCTAACCTACAGCTATTATGGTCGTAAGGATCTGGTGTTAAGGGGCTTTTTGGCACTAGATGCGATTTTTTTGGGCAACTTAAATTTAGACCGTATTCGCTCTAATACAGTGCAACTAGATCTCACCACTCGCTATACCTTAAACGACAGTTGGCAGTTTGAAATGGCGATGCCATTTGTGTACCGCCTTAATAAGTACGAGTCTGTAGGTGAGGGTAACTCGAGCCAGCTTTATGAATCAGCTGATGTAGAAGGTGCGCAAATTGGTGACATGAGTGTTGCTGCCTACTATCGAATAATGACAGAAGGTGATGGTTGGCCAGACTGGGTATGGAACGTTAGAGTACGAATGCCAACCGGAGAAGACCCATTTGGTATTAACCTCGAATCGTCTGAATCCGGTAATTTGACCTATCCTGATCAAATCGCTACCGGCGCTGGTGTGTGGGGCATATCAACTGGATTTAGCTTAGCTAAAACCTATGACCCGGCGATTGTATTTTTTAATCTTAATTACGGTACTTTCTTATCTGAAGAGTACGGTGACTTATCTGGGCTTCCAGGGTTATCTCCGGGAGAAATCGACTTAGGTGATTATATTGATTACAGCTTAGGGTTAGCGTTTGCTGTGTCTGAGCGGATGAGTATTGGTATGAGCTTTAATCAGCGTTTCTTTACTAAAACCCGTCAAAAGCCGCTGGGTGGTCAGTGGCAAGATATTGCAAGAACCGATACTAATACGGCGAACTTAGGCTTAGGTGCAACACTGGCATTAACTGAAAACTTTTCCATGGTCACCAGTATCGGCGCAGGCTTAACTGAAGACTCGCCAGACTATCAGATTAGCCTACGTTTCCCTTACCGTTTCTAATCAGCTTGGGTTTGCACATACAAGTTAAGCACCTTGATAGGTGCTTTTTATGTCTGCAGGTTTACATCGGCAGATTTACATCATTAGTGACTGTAATGACTCTTGGCTAGTAAAGCGCTTATGGAAGAAGTCTAAAAACACGCTGATGTTAGTAGCTAGCTGACGACGACTAGAATATACCCCGTAGACTTTAAAGGCTTCCATGGGCCACTCTTGTAAAATAGGCACTAGCGAACCACTAGCTAACTCATTTTTACAAACTGAGTTAGACAGCATGGCAATACCAAAATCGTCCATCACCAATTGCTTGACCATTACTGCGCTGTTCACTCGCACTTTACGCTTGAAGTTAACCATAGTTTTTCTGGCCCCTTTACCAAGTGGCCAAATAGGTGCTGAGCGAGAGGTACCGAGTAAAATCCCGCTATGTTCGGCTAAATCTTGTGGGGTTGCAGGTGTGCCATGAATTTTTAGATAACCAGGGCTAGCAACTAAAATAGGTTGACGCTCGAACAATAATCTCGCTACCAAGTCTGATGATTGCAGCGGACCATATTTAATTGCAATATCGTAGCCTTCACCAACTAAACCAACTTCACTATCGGTGAATTGCACGTCGAGCTCAACATTGGGGTAGAGACGTAAAAAACCACTGCAGAGAGTCGCGATTAGTTCTTGGCTGAAAGACACTGGAATAGCGATACGTAGTAAGCCAGAGACGTCATTATGGGTATTCTCAACCGTGGCTTTTGCAGCTTCAATTTCATCGCTTATACTGGAGCAATGCTGATAAAACAGTGCACCAACTTGAGTCAAACTCAAATTGCGCGTATCTCGCTGCAAAAGTCGTACACCTAGCTGTTCTTCAAGCTGGGCAACTTTACGACTAATGGTTGATTTTGGCATGCCTATTTCACGGGCAGCTTGAGAGAAACCTTTGGCTCTAACTACCGCTGCAAAGAGCATCATACCGTTTAAATCTGGCATGTTATCTCCACTGTCTCAAATATGGAACAAAGCGTCTAGCGCAGTTTAATAGCAATTGACGGGATAACAAAGTTATATTTACCAGCTAAAAATTTCAGAGGCTAAAAGCAGAGGATCTTTAGATGACCAGCCAAAATCAGCCCGCTAACACGACTCAAGTGCAAACTGCCGATCCGCTTTTTCTAAAAGCAGAGCAGCTAGCTAAAGACTTTTCGTTGTTCCCTGAACACAGTAAGCAGTCGCTTTCTGACGAAGTTAAAGGTCTTTTAGACGACGACGCGATTCAAGCCAACCTTAAAGATTTGGCGCAATTAGACGTCGATGGTTACGTCACTAAGGTTATTCAACCTACTCAAGATAAAAACCGCCCAGGTGCTAAGCGCATCATCGCGGATCTTAAAGGTAAGCTCATTACCGAAACTCATATTGGCCCTTTTTATAGTGCAGAGATCGAACTGAATTTTGGTTCTCGTACTCGCCGTATCGGTTTTGTAGCCCAAGAGCGTACAACTTCAAATGGCGCTTGGATGCCTGAGCATCATATCGCTTGCTGTAAAGCGATTCGTCATTTTGCTGAATTGTCTATGCCAATCGTTTACCTTATCGACACCCCAGGTGCAGATGCAGGTGAAGTGGCTAACAGTCAAAACCAAGCACACTCAATTTCTAAAGCGATTGCTGAGAGCGCAAACGTTGACGTACCAACTGTAGGTATCGTTATCGGTGCGGGTTACTCTGGCGGCGCTATTCCACTGGCTGCAGCAAACATTTTGCTGTCGCTACGTGATGGTATTTTTAACACTATTCAGCCACAAGGTTTGCAAAGCATTGCGCGCAAATACAACCTATCTTGGCAGGAATGTGCTAAATCAGTAGGTGTATCGCCTGAAGAACTTTATACCTCTGGTTGTATTGACGGTATTGTTGATTTCTCGCCTTCAGATAAAGATGAGCGTCAGCACAACCTGCGCCGTGCAATTATCAGTAGCATTGAAGCAGTAGAAAAAGCTGCGGTTAACTTTGTACGCGAATCAGAAGACTTACGTGAGCATTATGATCGCAGTTTAACGCGTTTCCTAAGCCCATCTAAGAACCTTGAAGCACTAGAATTAAATGCAGAGCTTGCGGTTGCTAATAACCCAACCATGCATTTGAACCTATTTGGTAGCACATACCGTTACCTACGTTACCTAACCCTACGTAGTCGCATCCATTCAATATCGCAAGAGCAGTATGGTCGTCTATCTAAGGTGAGCGTACCAGAAGGTGATTTGTTAGCGCGTATTCAGCAAGAGCAAGATCGCGTATTCCAGTCTTGGTTATCAAGCCCTGATAAGTTGGTTTACGACGAAGAGCTAAACAAGCTTTGGGGTAACTTCATCGCTAAGCGTGATGACGTGTCTACCGAGCGTAACATGCTGACTCGTTTGATTTTGGGTGAGCCAAAAGAGAACTACAAAAAAGCTCGTAAGGCGCTTATCTTTAACATCAGCTGGTCGCTATATCACCGCTGGAAAGGTAACGCTGAAAACAACTTTAAAGGCCTTATCAACTACCTAGAGACACTTCCATCAGAAGTTACTCAAGCAGATTGGCCTGAGCTAAATAAGTTAACCGTACTTGACGTGATCATTCACGACGAGTTACGTGAAGATTTTATTTGGCAGTGTCATAACATTCTTGTATTCAACGCACTTTACGACAATGTAGTAGGCAACTTAGCGTCTATCGCTAAAGAAGCCATGATGTCTAAGAGCCTGTCACGTAACTCAGTTGATAACTTATTGCATGAGTCGATTGACCGCGCGTTATCAACTCAAAACGTTGCTAATGATAAGAGCAAGTTCTACAAGTGGCTGAAGTACTTTATGACTCAGTCAAACCGTGCAGAACTATTGACTCGTACAGAGCAGTGGAAGAGTGTTGGTTTCCCACAGCTGAACGATAGCCTATTCGTTATCCTAACTTACTTCTTCGAACGTCTACTGCCAGAGTATTTTGATAGCGAAGAAGAAAGCAGTGAATACACTGGTGCAATTAACCCTGTGCGTATCGGTCGTCGTAAAGACTTCTGGAACCGTTTAACTATGGGTTACCAAGATTTGCTAATCCAAAAAGTTCTACGCGATGAAAAGCGTGCAGGCAAAATGGGTTGGGATGCAATTGTTGCTAAGTTCTTCACAGAGTTTGAAGAAATTAATGGCGATAAGATCTCGGCGAACTTGCTTAACTTCCCTGGTTTCCGTCTATCTATTGAAGATGCGCTAGACAAAGGCATTCGCCCATGTGGTTTGATCACAGGTCTTGCTGATTTTGACCATAACGGTCAACCAATGCGCGTCGGTGTTGCAGTATCAAACACAGCATTCCAAGCGGGTGCATTCGATATGGCGGCTGCTGAGAAGTTCAGCGCGCTGTTAATCGAGTGTGCTAAGCGTAAGTTGCCTGTGATTTGTTTCATCAGCTCTGGTGGTATGCAGACTAAAGAAGGTGCTGCAGCACTATTCTCAATGGCTGTAGTGAACGATCGTATTACCCGCTTTATTCGTGATAACGAGTTACCAGTATTGATGTTTGGTTATGGTGACTGTACAGGTGGTGCACAGGCAAGTTTTGTGACTCACCCATTAGTGCAAACTTACTACCTATCAGGCACAAACATGCCATTTGCTGGTCAAATGGTTGTACCTGCATACCTACCATCAACTTCAACGCTATCTAACTACTTGTCTAAAGTACCGGGTGCGATGGATGCATTGGTTACGAATCCGTTTAGCGACACAATTGACGCTCAGCTACAAAGCATTGACCCATTAATGCCTAAGCCAACAGCTAAAATCGTTGATGTGATCAGCAATGCAGTTTCTACTTTAGTGCCAGAAAGATTAGTCGCTGAAGAAGAGATTGTTCAAGACGATCCACGTCAGCTAATGAAGCCGATTGAAAAAGTCTTGGTACACGCTCGTGGTTGTACTGCGGTTAAGCTTATCCGTAAAGCACACGACAACAATATCAACGTGGTATTAGTTGCATCAGATCCTGATATGACTTCTGTGCCAGCAGATATGCTTAAAGGCGACGATAAGCTAGTTTGTATCGGTGGTAATACTTCAGATGAAAGTTACCTAAACGCATATTCAGTGCTAAAAGTGGCTGAATATGAAAACGTTGATGCATTGCACCCAGGTATTGGTTTCTTATCTGAAAGCCCGCAGTTTGCCGCTCTTTGTGTAAACAATGGCGTTAACTTTGTTGGCCCAAGTGTGCACAGCATGACAACTATGGGTAACAAGTCGAACGCAATTAAGACTTCACAGGCGCAGAATGTACCAGTAGTTCCAGGTAGTCACGGTATCTTGAATAACGCAGAGCAAGCGGTAAACGTTGCGAGCGAAATCGGCTACCCTGTATTGCTTAAAGCGGTACAAGGTGGTGGCGGTAAAGGTATTCAGGTTGTTGAACGCCCTGGCGACATGATTGCGCTGTTCCAAAAGACTTCTACCGAAGCGGCAGCAGCATTTGGTAATGGTGACTTGTATCTAGAGAAGTATGTCACTTCACTGCGTCACATCGAAGTTCAGTTACTGCGTGACCAGTTTGGTAACACTAAAGTACTTGGCTTACGTGACTGTTCAGTACAGCGTAACAACCAGAAAGTGGTTGAAGAGTCTGGCTCAACTATGTTGCCTGATGAGCTTAAGCAACGCGTAATGGAGTACACTCGTGCACTAGGTGACGCGACTGATTACATGGGCGCAGGTACGGTTGAATTCATCTATAACCTAGACGCGAACGAAGTCTACTTTATGGAGATGAATACGCGTCTACAGGTAGAGCATCCAGTAACAGAAGCGACTTCTGGTATTGATATCGTAAGCGCTGGTTTTGATATTGCAGCTGGTCGCTCGATTGCAGAGCTTGAGCCACAAGAAATCGGCTACGCGATGGAAGTACGTGTAACAGCTGAGAAAGCTGCACTTGATAGCAATGGCGTTCTACAGCTATTACCACACCCTGGTTTAATTACTGAATACCAAATGCCAGAGCGTGATGACATTGAAATCATCTCTATCGCAGGCGAAGGTAAAGAAGTTTCTCCATACTACGATAGCTTAATCGCACAGATCATTTGTCGCGGTGAAAGCCGTGAAGATGTGATCACTAAGCTGCATGATTACTTAGCAAATCAAGTAGTGATTAAAGGTATTGCGACTAACATTCCATTGTTAACTCGCATCCTTAAAGATGGCACGTTCAATGAAGGTGTTTACGACACTAACTACTTGCCACGCTTTATGGCTGAACTTGATGTTCCTGAGCTTATCGCTGAAATGGAAGCGGCTGCAGAAACTGTAGGTGTTGACACAGCATCACTGCGTGTTGGTGAGAGCAACGAGCTTAAAGTGATGGCACAAGGCGCAGGTATCTTCTATACCTCTCCAGCGCCAGGTGAAGCTGACTTCGTTAAAGAAGGCGACATCGTCACTGTTGATCAGACTTTAGCGCTTACAGAAGCGATGAAGATGTTCTCGCAAGTAACGCTAGCCGGCTTTAACCGTAAGAATGCAGTACTTTACCCTGAAGATCAGCAGTATCGTATCGAGCGTATTCTTAACAGTAACGGTCAGCAAGTATCACAAGGCGAACTACTCTTTGTAGTATCACCAGTATCTAAGTAAAAGCTGTGATGAGCTGAGTAACTAAAGTTGCTCAGCTATATTGAACAAATGAAAAAGCCCGCTAATTTGATTAGCGGGCTTTTTGTATTTAGCTAATTGCAATTATACCAATTAGTTATTTGGGTACTTAGGTCGCTTTTTAGCTTGATGCTTGGCGATAACTGCACCGGAAAAGCCTGCACCAGCAATGGCAATATTTAGTGGTATATTTAAATGTTAATTAATAGTTGTTATCTTTGTATTGGTTATGCGGCCATGGAAAGCAACTGGTGGAAATCAAACAAAAGTGTTCACTGTTTCAGGCGGAAATAGATAAACAGCTTGCTGAGCTAAAAGCACAGAACCTCATTTTGCAGCGAGATAATCAGCGACTCAGGCAGCAACATAGCTTGTTAGAGCAGAAGCTCAATGCTGCACTTGATGGTACAGGCCTGTGTGTTTGGGAGCAGCATATCCCCAGTGGAAACCTGACTATGTACAATATGGAGTGGGGCTCACTTTTGGGCTACACCATAGATGAGCTTGCTGCGCACATAGATAGCTGGAAAGGCAATCTTCATCCTGAGGATCGCGATTGGGTTATTGCTAATTTTGACGATCATATTAGTGGTAAAACTGATTCTTACGATGTTACCCATAGAATGCTGCATAAAGACGGCTCAGTCAGTTGGGTATCGGATAGAGGCCGAGTCATAGAGTTTGATGACAGTGGTAAACCATTAAGAATTATGGGTACTCATGTCGATATCACCAAAGAGAAGCGTTACGAACTAGAGCTAGACAAGTTGGCACATAGAGATCCCTTAACTGATTTACTTAATCGCAAGGCATTACTAAAAGTTTTTGAGCGTCAACGAAATCGACTTGGCAGTGGCGCGCTCATGTTTATCGATTTAGATGATTTTAAATCTCATAACGACCGTTATGGGCATAAGTTTGGCGATAGTTTGTTGATGCAAATCGCCAGCACACTGCAAGACATCATTGTAGAGTCGAACAATGTTGCTCGTTTAGGGGGCGATGAGTTTGTGATTTTATTTGAGTCGTTGTCGCAGGTTGAACTAGCAAGTATTGCCGACCGAGTGTTAACGGCTTTTGCGACTATCAGCCATGTCGAGGGACGAACAGTTAATATTGGTATGAGTATTGGGATCTGCGTATTTACAGACCAAAGTTTTACTCAAGTCTATGAGCAAGCAGACCAAGCTATGTATAAGGTTAAACGCCAAGGCAAAAATGCCTATCACTTCTATTCAGATCCTCTTGTATAGCAAAGTTTTTAATTAGCTCTCCAGCAAAAAGCGGTGTCACTAATTACCTGCATTCACTTCAAGCAAAATCTTAGTTTAGGCTAAAATGTTGTTGGGTTTAATTCTTGGCTTAACTTAATAAAGCTGTCGGCAGCAGGCGTTAGCGGTAAGTTCTTACGCCAAATTAATGCAAGATCCCATGTGAGCGCTGGTGCTAGTGGGCGATAAGTCAAATTTGGCGAATTAATTTTATTACAAATAGGTTCAGGCAATATGGCGAGCCCCATTTGAGCGTCTACCATAGTAGCAATAAAGTCCCATTGGCCACTTTGGGCTGTAATGTTTAATTCAATATTAGCTTTATGGGTTAGTCTGCGGATCAGCTTAGCGAGAGAAAAGTCATCGTTGTAAAGTATAAACGGGTACTGAGCGAGATCAGCCCAAGAGATGTTGCTGTTTAGTGCGAGTTTATGCGCTTTAGGCAAGCAGGCTAATAGTGGGTAACCTTGTAAGTTATGACTACAAAAGTCTTGCGTATGAGTGGTTGGTAGCGCGGTAAAGGTCAAATCAAGGGTATCGTTAAGTAGAGCTTGTTCAGCGGCATACCCACCAAGTTCAACAATAGTTACATCGATTTTAGGAAAGCGTCGACGATACTCTGACAGTAGTTCAATTATCATTTCGCCCATCATGGGGCAGACGCCTAAACGTAACTGCCCAGTTTGAAGGCCATTTAAATTATCCATCTCCTCTTGGAGCCGATGCCATTGCCCTACAATTTGCTTTGCACTAATCGCCAGCAATTGACCCGCTTCAGTGGCGAGCACTTTTTGATTATTGCGAATAAGTAAAGGCTGCTCAAGATGCTCTTCAAGCCGCTGGATAATTTTAGTTAAAGTGGGCTGAGTTAAATGCAGTTTTTCTGCCGCGCGGGTGTAGTTGCCAACCTCAACTAAAGTAAGGAAACAATATAAGTTTTTGATTTGAATATTCATGCCAAAAGTGAATCCATTTGATGCTAACTATTCATTTTACTAATAGTTAAGTGGCGGTTATTTTAGCATCAATTGCACAGTTTTGTTGGTTTTTAGTGCAGTAAACCCGATGCACTAGAGGAAAAGAAATGAAGTCATATCAAGGTCTATTCGCTCAAGCACTATATCTTGCTGCGAAACCATTAGATAAAGAGCAGAAGCAAAAACTAGCTGCTAAATCAATAAATAGCCAGAAGTCAGAAAAAAAGCGTCACTTTTTTTCTTTCTAAGGCGAAAAATGGCTGCTGGGCTGGGTTAATTCCAGCCCTGAAGCCAAACTTTGTGTTCTGTTAGCTCGCGCCAATCAATTATCGATTGTTTGCGAGTGAGAACTGCTTCTATCAAACACAAGCTTACCTCACCATCCTCATCAAATTTCACCTTAATGACTAAAAAGTGTTTCTGCTTATTTTTAGGTTGAACCGCGGTCCATTTACTATTCAACAGCTTTTTTGGATTTATTCTATTCATATTGATTATTACGAATAACAATTGATGAAGGATCAATCAATAGATAATTAGTTATCTAAAACTAGAGGGTAGTTATCTTGAAATTGAATATGTATCAATAATTAGTTTTGTATAAATACCCTTTCTTATTTGTTGTTAATAATAGCCAGCCTCAGTTTATAGCGTCAGTATTTTGTCTTTAGTTTTGTTTAATTGAAAAAAACGTTCTGTTAATCAGTAGTCTTTGGTTTTTTATTTAGAAGTTAATTTGTATGCTCGAGAATATAAAATCATTGTTAATGTTGACCGTGATTCTATATTATTAACTGTTTTTTTTGTTTTTCCTTTATCTCTTTTGGTTAAAGGGGTGTTCGTGTTGGTTTATTGTATTGAATTGAATTAATCGTTAAGTGTTTACCTCTGCATTTCAACCTTTCTATTTGTGTGACTTAGAACACTTTTTGTAATTGTTTTTATCAATCGAGTTTTAAATGTCTGTTGTTGGCATGTTTTTGGCAGGATTCTTAATTATTGGTTGGTTTAGCTTTAAACTAGTGTCAGTTTTTATATCATCTTAGGCATAGGTTTGATTTATACTGCGCTAATGCATTTTTTAATTAATGAAAGAGTTAATGAAGTGAGTCTTTTTACTAAATCATTAAAAATTAATTATAGCGATTTTTACTCACTTGTTGTCAGTACCGTGGTTTCGATTTGGTTATGTGCCTTTACTGCATCTAGCTATGCAGCTGAAACTAAAGACACTGAAGCGGTTGAGTTAGTGGCACTGACTGCTGAGTTGTTACATGTAAAACAAGAGCTTGAAGCTTGGAATAAGTTAAAGCCTGCGATAGAGCGATTGGTCGAGAATGAAGCTGATCTTGCTTTATTGATATCCGAGCTGAGTAAAGCTGTCGAGATTCAGCAGCAACCGGTTAAGTTTGTCGTACCTAAAGAACCGCTAGCTAATAAAGGTTTTATTGAAGGATTTATTTCTACTGAAACTATGAGTAAAAAAAATACAATTAAACCTAAAGTCGTTAATAAAGTAGAAAGTGTTAAGAAAAGTAATTTGGTGACCGAAAGAAAAAATGCTCCTAATGCTTATGGCGTTCACCTGTCTTCCTACTCTAAAAGTAATAACCTAAAGGCAGGTTGGCTTAGCTATAAAAAAAAGTTTCATGATTTATTGGTTGATGGTCACCCAATGAAGATCGATTTTGTTAGTAAAGGTAAGAGTTTCTCTCGGTTGGTCTATGGGCCATATTTGAGTAAAAAATCGGCATTATCAATATGCCACCTATTAAAAGTCGAAGGGCAGTACTGTGCCGTAGTTGAATATAAGGGTGAAAGGATATAGAAGGATTTGCTGAAGTATTATTAAAAAATAACTTTGTTTTAAATTTAATTAAAGTTAAGTTTTATAATGCCGATTAGTTATCTAGCTTTATCTTTTCTATTTTTAGCCTGAGTTTAACTTGGTTTGTTGTCACCTTTGGTTTTTATTTAGTCAAAGTGTGTCTTGGCGTTATTTATTAAATACAATAATGTGTAAAATGGAGTTTTAAATGAAAAATATTTCTATGGTGGCAAAAGCTGTTGGCTTAGCATTCGTTATGGTTGCATCTGCGCCAGTTATGGCTGCTGAAACAGAGAATGCTACAGCTTCTGTTACTGTTAAAAATGCTTTTGAAATGGTTGTGGCTAAGCCATTGAACTTTGGTGAGATCACCGCAGTAGTGGATCTAACAGATACTGATGGCGTAAGTGCTAGCATTACAATGTCGCCAAATCCAACTGAGCAGGCAACAGTGGTTAATGGTGCTGGAAATGCGGCAACTATTAGATCACTAGTACCGGGTGAACCTGGTGAAGTTACCGTAGCTGGTGTTGCACCATATTCAGAGTTAAGCGTGACTTTACCGACAACTCCAACCAATGTTGTAGCAGCTTCAGCACCTCCAGGATCTCCTAAGTTTGTATTAAGTACTATTACGGCATTTATTACATCAGGTGATAATGACGGCACGCTTTATGCGGACGGTAATAAGTTGACTGCAGACGGTCAAGGTAATGCAAGTTTTAACTTTGGTGGCACGTTAACGACAGATGTGTACGTTGCTGAAACCAATGTTATTGATAGACAGTATCAAGATGGTGAGTTTACCGGCACTTTTCCAATTACTGTTAGCTACTAAGTAAAAATAGACTCAGGTGGCGAAACATATGTTTTGCCACCTTAGATAAAAGGCTAGCTGTGAAATCTATTTTATTTTTATTTTTAGTTTTAGCTACGGTCATTTTTGACGTAAGTGCCGATGTGTATTTTGAACAACCGCTATCGTTTGGCACCATAGTGATACGTGATAACAGTATTCAAAGTAGTGTGACTGTGCCTACCTATGGTCATAGCACTTCTTCTGGGCAGTTGCTAATCATTAAACCCGGGCAAGCAGCTGAAATGGTCATTACTGATTACCCACCTTATGTCGATCTTTCAATTACTCCAATGTTGCCTGTTATAACGACTGTTGCATCAGGAGATACTGAACAATTCACCTTAAGTGAGATCTATATTGAGCCGAATATTCGTACAGATAGTGCTGGTATGGCTATGACTCAAATGGGTGGCAAGCTGATGACTTCAGGTAATGGTAAGCATTATTTAAATACTTCGTACCAAGCCGTTTTTTATTTAGATATTAGTTATTAGTTCAATCAACAACTACAGAGTAATTCTGTAATTTTACAGAGCCTAGGCCCGATCACTAGAGCGAATTGTATTCCATTTGTTTTGAGTATTTTCTATGTTTAAGCGCTTATCAAAAGCTACATTTTTTGTGTCAATATGCTTATTTTCATTTATCAATTCAGCTCAAGCTAGCTTATTGGTGTCTCCTATTCGGGTTGCTTTTGAAGGACGCGAAAGAGCCCATGAGATTGTACTTATAAACAGCAGCTCTGAAGTCAAAACATACCGTCTTGCGTGGCAAGAAAAGTCAGCTTTACCAAGTGGTGGATACAAAGACTTAACTGCAGAAGAAGCGGTTGGTTATCCATCAGCTAGCAAAATGCTGCGTTTTAGTCCGAGGCAGGTGACTTTGAAACCTAATGAGCGTCAGATTGTTAGGTTGGGTCTAAGGCGCCCTAAAGATCTTGCAGATGGAGAGTATCGCTCGCATTTAAAGTTAGAAGCGTTACCGCCTAAACGTGCTAAAAAGCCAGATGGTGAAATGTCGATTAATTTGGACGTTTTGTTAAGTTACAGCCTGCCAGTAATCGTTAGGCAAGGAAAAGCTAACCCTAAAGTTGAGATTTCGTCAAAGGAGCTCCGCTTTGATCAGCAGAGTGGCAAAACTCTGCTAAATGTTAATTTAACTCGTACTGGTGAATATTCTACTGCCGGGAATTTAGTTGCGTATTGGTTAGGGGAGCAAGGAGCTGAGCAAGTTGTTGCGCGCTTAAATAACGTCAATATATATCCAGAGGTTAGTCAAGCTGTTAAGTCTATGGCTTGGATTGCAAAGGGTTTCACCCCGTCTAATGGTCAGCTGCGTATTGTTTATGAAGGGCAGCAAGAATTTAACGGGCAAGTTTTTGCAGAGAAAGAGTTTGCTGTAACCGCAGAAGCATTCACTAACAACTAGCTATTTTGGTGGTGGATGTTGACCGGAGTTGGTGAATACTTTGCTGTTATTCGAATTTAAGGGAAAGTAGTGCGCTATCGCCTAAGTTACGCATTACTTTTATCTCTGCTTCTCAGCTATGCAGGCTCCGCAAGTGCGCAGCCTGCTTTTATTGCTTTTATATCGTCTCAACAGACCTTACCTGTAATTATTCAATCAGAGCAAAACGTTCAGCTTGCCAGTTTAAATAATGCCGACGTTGCGCGCACTTTAGCGAGGCTGAAGCAAAGTTACAGCTTGTCACTGCAGGAGCTACAATCCCAAGCTGCAGTTTTAGCATCTACAACTGATGACGCTAGTGTAAACATAGAACTCTCCGGCGAGCAGTTGGGTATTCCCGAAGGGGAGGAGTTACTGCTATCTCTTTATGTCGATAATCATTATTTGTCAGATGTGTTTGCTATCAAAAGTAAGCAAAATGCGCAATTTAGTTTAATTGGGCTATTTGAGTTAATTGATTTTCCAATTGAAGGCGACTTTGACAATCGCATGGTTAAAGGCTGGTATTTAGATGAGACTCGTCAATTTTTAATGCGCCTACCTGAAGCGGGAGAGGAAGTCGTTAATGTCTCGGTTAACCAGCAGGATTTCGAATTAGAACCTAGTCATTACACCCTTATGGCTGATGATATTTATATTGCCGGCGATGAGATTGAACAGTGGTTTGGTATCACTTTTGACTATAGTTTTTCAGATTTAAAGGTAGAAATTAGCAGCTCCTCGCCGTTACCTGTACAACAAAGGTTAGCGCGAAAAAACCGTCAACTAAATCAAACTGTAAGTCGCAATAGAGAGGCTGTGTTGCCTTGGAAAGAATCTAATTATCAAGCGATATCCTCTCCTTTAGTCGATGTGCAGGTTAACGCTGCAGTGACAGAACACAACAATTATCAAAGTTACTCGATAATTGGCGGTCATGATTTCGCATTCTTAAGTAGTGAGTTCTATGCCAGCGGTAATAGTAATGATGCATTGACGGACTTACGTTTAACCTTATCAAAAGAATCGGCAGCGGGGGACTTACTAGGCCCATTAAAGGCGACAGAATTTAGACTAGGTGATATTACTCCTGTGAGCGTCGGAGTTGATGGCACGCTCGGTCAAAGTCGCGGTGCTTCAATAACTAATGATAAAACAGGTGTATCGGCCAACAATAGAACCATCAATCTCAGTGGTGATATTCAACCTGGCTGGGATATAGAGCTATATCAAAACGGTTTACTGATCAGGCAGGCGCTTAGTTTGCAAAATGGTCGCTATGAGTTTAACGACATCGAATTGCTGTATGGAGATAACCAATTTGAGATGATTGCTTATGGCCCGCAAGGACAGGTTAAAACCGAAACTAAACAAGTTTATGTTGATAGTAATAAGCTCAAAGCTAACGAGAGCAGCTATAGTGTTTCGCTTGCTGAAATTGGTAAAGGTTTATCGGGTATCTCTAGTACACCTGATGATAATGAAACGGGTTGGGTGCTAAGTTCGACCTATGAGCGCGGTTTAACTGATTGGGCATCGATTAATTTAGGCGTTCAAGAGCAGTTATCAGAGCTGGGCACTTCTGTCGATACTTATGCCATTGGTGGTAATTTTAATCTGTTTGAACGTTTTCTTATTGATGCTGATTATCAAATTAAAGGCCATCAAGACAGCACATTTGCTGTTTCAGGGCGAACCCAAATTGGTGACCAATCCTTAAGCTTGCGTTATCAGGTATCAGAAAAGACCTTAGAAAGTTTAAGTCAGCAACAACATACAGAATATAATTTTGACCACAGTGGATATATTTTTCAAGGCTCTCCCTATCGTTTAAATTATCGAAATCATTGGCGACAAACTCAAACGAGTAATGGCGCAAAGCACGACGAGTTTGGCAATTTGCTCGCTATAAGTACTGGTTGGGCAAACATTAATAACCAATTAACTTGGTATACGGGCCACTCTTCTAATGACGCAGCTTTAGATGACTCGCTTACAGGGCAATTACAGTTACAAAAGAGTTTTGGTTGGGCTTTTAGCAGGGTGAAACTAGATTATTTTATTCAGCCAGAAGCTGAAATTTCTCGCTTTTCTACCGAGCTATCCATTCCAATTAATACTCACCTACAGTCTGAACTTGAGCTTGATTACTACCCTATAACTGACCTGTTAAGTAGCAGTGCTAGCTTAAGCTGGCAGCATAATGCATTTAGTCTTAATTCTACTGTTTCTTATGATAATACTGGCGACTGGTCATTAGGTTTGTATGGCCGCTTTAGCTTTGGTTATGAGCCGCAAACAGAGCAAGTGTTTATGTCATCGCGTAGCTTATCTGGTGCGGGAGCCTTAATGGTGCGAGTGTTTGAGGATGACAACCTTAATGGACGGTTTGATGCTGGTGAGGCTGTAATTGAAGGTGCAAGAGTCAAAGGTGTGCAACAGTACCGCTATGGCACGAGTAATCAAGATGGCGTGGCGATGTTAACCTCAATGTCTAGCCAGAAGAAAACTGATATTGTGCTTGACCAAAAAAGCTTAGGCGATCCTTTCTTAATTCCGTCTATTCCTGGGGTTTCAATCACGCCAAGACGAGGTCATATACAGACTTTAGATTTCCCTGTCGTTAACGCCGCAGAAGTTGAAGGTACCGTGTATGTGCGTGAAGCCGATGGTAGCGAGTCTATTGCGCCTTATGTCACTGTAAACTTGGTTAATATTGCAGGTGATATTGTTGCAACCACGGAAACAGAGTTTGATGGATATTATCTGTTTACTGATTTGATCCCGGGCGATTACCAGTTATCTATCGATGCAAACTACCTTGAACGTAAGAAGTTACGTGGTGAGTCACAAATGGCGATTACCTTGCAAAATAATGGCGATGTAATGAATGGTGCTGACTTTACGTTTGCAGAAATCATGATGACCAAAGGCTATGTAATGAACCTAGGTAAATTTAACTCACTGGCAATGCTCAAAACCTATTGGCAGTTAGTTAAGCACAATTATGATGATGCCATGAGCCAACAAGTATTTTATATCGAAGATAAAAAAACTAAGCGTTATGCGCTGAACGTGGCATTTTTAGCGCGTAAGCAGCAAGCTGAAGCCGGTTGTGCGCAAATTGCGAAGCAAGGTCTTAAGTGTAATGTTGAATCGTTTGAGTTCGAATTTGAATCATAACAAGCTTACGCTTTTGCCATTTTAATCGTATTACTTTTCAGAGACAGTCTTGTGGAAATGAGTTTTAAAATGAATGTACTGAACTATCGAGCTTGCCGTAAAGCAGCGACTTTGCTTATTGCCATTATGAGCTTAACGGGCTGTGCTAATCAGGCAGATATAGCGCTTCAAAAGCAGCGAGTTGCAGAGCAAAAGCAACTAGAAGAAAAAATAGAACAATTAGAGCAAGAGCTAGCTGAGTGGCGCCAAATGAAGGCTGGTCTATCCCGTTTGATTGTTATTGAAGGTGACCTGAAATTATTGGTTGAGCAACTCACCATGTTGGCGGCAGGAAACCAAGCACCAGCTAGACCCGATCCAATAATGTCTAAAGCGACTAAACAAATGCCAACGTCCGTTTCGTCAGATTCAATAGCAGTAGCAAGTTCAACGATGGAGGTTAAACACCAAATTTCGAGCCAAGTCAGTGACAATAAAGTTGACGAAGTACAGGTTGAGCAAATGGTTGCAGCTGAGAGCTCGAAAACAGAGGTTAATGTGCCACAAGCTTTAGCTATTAGAAGTTACGCATCAGCATATCCGGGCGGGCCTGAGCAACCTATCGAGTCTAATCCAAAGGTTTTGAACTATGCGAATAAGATGCAAGCAGAAGCTAAAGCAGCAGGGAAGAAAAGTGGTTTTGCATTGCAGTTATCATCAGTGGATAAATTCTCTCGTATCGAGCCTACTTGGTTTGAGTTAAATAGTCGTTTTGGCACTCAGTTAGCTCGTTATGTGCCGAGGTATGAGCGTGTTTTAGTTAACGGAAAAACATATTACCGAATTAAAGTTGGCGAGTTTACCCAGCGTCAACAAGCATTGTCAGCTTGTACTAGCATGAAGCAAAGCGGTTTGGATTGTATTATTGCAACCAGCACAGGTATTAACCTTTATAGTAGCTAGTCCACGCAATTGTTGTTGATATGATGGGTTAGTGAGTCTTAATATTGGATTTTAAAAAGTGGGAAAATTAATTGTCCACTTAGGTTTCTAGTTTGCGTAATCCCTATGGTTAGTCATGCAATGCTAAAGCAACGCCAAAACCGATAAGCGCAACGCCACAGAGTTGGTTGAGTCTACGTTGCGCTTTCATTAATACGCTTTGTAGCGGCTTTGAAGTGAATAGTAGTGCTACCAGAAGGAACCAAAGCAAATGTAATAGCATGATATACACGCCATAAAGTAATGCCACTTCATTATTGCTATCTAAAGTCATTACTTGACTAAAAATACTCAAGAAAAACAACATGGTTTTTGGATTCAATACATTACATAAGAAGCCTTCTAGTAAGTAACCAGAATAATTCTCAGGTATCTCTGTATCCGCTTGGACGCTAAGGTTTTGAGGTTTAGCGAGCAAGCCAGTTATTCCCAAATAGATAAGGTATAGAGCGCCTGCATATCGGATAAGGTTAAATAGCCATTGGTTGTGTGAGACTAGGTAACCAATTCCCAGTAATGAATAACCAATATGCACACTAATTGCTAAGCTAATGCCTATTGCTGTATAGCATCCGGCTTTACGACTTCGATTTATACTATTTTTAAGCACTAATACAAAGTCGGCCCCAGGACTAATAACAATAATAACTCCTAAAATAGCTAGACTGAAAATTTCCACAACACCTCCTGAATTCGATAAGTAAGGCGGCATTGTAGGAGGCTTTATCGCTAGTTATAATCGAAACAACTTCACTATACCTGTGAGATATATTCACATATGAGACATTTGAAATCATTTTATACTTTTCATGTTGCAGCTTCCTCTCGCAGTTATAGTGAAGCAGCTAATAAACTGCATATTACGCATGGGGCGGTGAGCAAACAGATAAAGGTACTGGAAACCTATCTCGGCGTGCCACTTTTTTATAAGCAGGGAAGAAATGTTCATCTCACCCGAGAGGGATTGGAGTTGCTGCAAGTAACTCAGCAAACATTTGATACGTTAACTTCTGGGGTTAAACGTGTTCAGCAGTTAAATCAGCATTATCTTGAGGTGAGCTGTGAACCAACATTGACCATGCGTTGGTTGATGCCAAGATTATCAGCCTTTAATGAACAGTTCGGTATTGATGTTAGGCTTTCAACTGCTGGTGGACCTGTTACGCTTGGGGCTACTGGTTTGTCTATGGCGATTCGTCGCGATGATTTCATTATTCCTGAATATTATCTACAGCAGGCACTTGTTGAGGAGTGGGTTGGTCCGGTTATGTCGCCCGATTATTGGCAAGTCATAAGCAAAGATCTGTCCAGAATGAAGCTGCTACATAGTCAAACAAGACCCCAAGCATGGGAACGCTGGTTAGAAACTATAGCTGAACAGCCAAGTCATAAACTGGAGCAGCAGACGTTTGCGCATTTTTATTTTTGTTTTCAGGCTGCAGTTGATGGATTAGGCGCAGCACTAGGTTCGTACCCTTTAGTTATTGATGATTTAAGGAGAGGTAACCTAGTTGCCCCTTTTGGCTTTGTGCCATCAGGTCATAAATATGTGGCTATAACAGATGCCAATTCAGTGAATGTCGATCAGCAGACATTTTCAATATGGTTAACGCAGCAATTAGCGAGTTGTGTGCCTTTAGCTGAGGAGCTTGGGAAAGCAGATGTTCCCAAGCTTACAGAAGCAATTATCATTTAAGGGTTAATTAAGCAGTTCATGCTCTGGGGGTAGTTGGCGACTGATCCACAATACCAGTTTGTGCTTCATATTGGGGCCGTCTTCTTTGTCTTTTGAAAGAGCTTGAATAAGGTTGTCTTGTACTAATAAGCGGTAAATACATTCGACCTTGTCTTTGGGCGAAATCCCTTGGCCAAAATCGGCAAAGCCTCTTTTCTTGGCGTAGCCAACACCAATTTCCATCGCGAGTTTCAGTAGCTGTGCATCGTGCTTTCCTGGCTTCATAGTGACGCTTCTTATGTAGGTTGATGTTGTTCTAACGTTACCTGAATATCACATGATAGCAAGTGTGAGCATGCTAATTAAATCGTTAAAATTCTATTTAGATACAATCTACTATTTAACTTTCTGCTGTTTGTACTGGAGCGGTGACAATCCATACCAGCGTTTAAATGCGCGCGTAAAATTACTAGGATCTTTAAAGCCTAATCGAAATGAAACATCGATGACCGCCAGTTGGTCATTGGTTAAGTATTTTATTGCTAACTCTTTACGAACGTTTTCAACTAACTCGCTAAAACTGGTGCCTTCTTGGCGTAATTTACGTTGGAGATTACGACTGCTCATATGGAAAGATTGAGCAACCGTATCACGCAAAGGATTGCCTAGGCTCATGGCAATGGTAATAGCTTCAGTCACCTTCATGCTGAAGGCGTGCTGACTAATCGTTTGAAAGTAAGCCTGAATAGCTTCATCGTTGCTTAATGCGAGTTGTCTATTGGCTGACGGGAAAGGCTGTTGTAGATCGCTGTTGAAGTAATAAATTTTATTGCTGTTGGCGGCATATTTAATCGGACAATTAAATAGGTCGTTAAAAGGTTTTGAATCAAAAGGCTGTCGACGTTCAAGCTCTAATCGACAGGGGGTGACTTGCCCATGGCTGACCTGAAATGCCATTAAATAGCTAGTGGCCATAAACGCATCTATGGCTTCATCTGCATAGTGCCTTTCGGCAATTTTATTAAAACATAATGCCGACTCATGTTCGCCATGCTCTATATCCATCTCGAGTACATTACTGATAATGGCGTAATAGCGTTTTACTCTTGCCCAAGCATCGCTAAGGGATTCACTCACGAGTAAAGAAAAACTCAAAGCATTAAAGCTAGTTGGCTGGACAAAATTGGCGACTTTTAGCCCAATTGCTTCATCCCCTGTTAGCAACACAGCTTTGCGCCATAGCTGTGTCATTTGGCTCACAGGTAAGCGGGCATGGGGATCAATTAATACAGAGGGCTCAATGGCAAGTTCGTCCAGAATTTTTTGACTGTCAATACCCGCGGCATCAATGGTGCGGCACACTGCTAATGCCCAAGAGGCGATAGTTGTAGATTCTACTTTAGTTATACTCTTGTCCTTTAAAGTCATAAACCTGTCTCTCGCCGACCATTAATTCAAAGCATCTTAGTTTAGGTTACAAATAAAGCGGCTTAAGCTCAATATTTATCCAATATACAGTTAACCAGACATAATTGGATTTGTATCGGGCATTAAGAGAGAGGCATGCTGCCGAGTAAATTAATAAGGAATAATAATGAAAAGTTACTCATTTCTATCAACAAGGCGATTAGCCAAGAGGTTCGCTACTGTTTTAGGTTGCTTGTCTGTAGCATTAATTGCTGGCTGTGACAGTGACTCTGGAGCTCAAGAACTAGGTAAACAGATTGAGCCAAGCGCCTGTTTTTGGGTTGGTCCTTATAATATAGACCATCCTGCTCGTAATTTTGCTTACCCGGATACTGGCGCTAATTACTGGCATGCAGGATACATTTTACCAGAGGGAGCTAGCCTGACTTTGCACGGCGAGTACCCATACGCTCGTTATATTTCGCTTAATAGCTATCGCGCAGATACTTCACCAGCAACAGCGATAACAGACAATCAAATTTTGCCTGATGAGGGTTCTTATAACCCATTTTTACAGGGAGCTGAACGACAAAAGTTGCAACGAGAGTTCACTTTAACAATTGCTCAAGGAGAGCCTGATGGTGAGATCCCTGCAAATACTCTGTACGATTACGCCAGCCTTGGTAATAAGGCGGTGCTGATTTACAGAGTATACGTTGCTGATGATGGCCGCGATGGTCAAGGTGGAGTCGAGTTACCGGCGGTTGAGTTAACCTTATCAACAGGCGAGCAGCTCTATGGGCAACAAGCTTGTGACGCGCTGCAAGTCGACACTGATAATCTAGCAATTCCACTGGTGCCTAAAGAAACTTATGCCAAGATCCGCTCAAATCCAGCATTTGACCCCGCTAAAAGCCCTGCAGTTTGGCGTGCGGCATATAACGGCGCTTTTGGGTTGCAGTGTAATTTTTTAGGCCAATGCGGTGGGGAGCCAAAGCGTCAAGTGAATTATTACGCTAATGCTGATAACCAATACGTAAGTACTTTTTTAGACAATCGTTTAGGAGAGGTGGCAGTAACAAGAGGTAAGTTACCAAAGGTGCCGAATACATTAGCTGCAGATAGCATATTCGATGAAGTTGATTCGCAAATGCGGTATTGGTCAATTTGCCAGAACGAATACTACTCGCAAGTGGTTACCGCATGCCTATTTGATGAGCAGCTGATTACTGACGAAGAGGGCTATTACACTGTGGTCACGAGTCCCGGTGCGACTAAACCAAGTAACGCGAGCATTGAATGTGGATACAACTATTTACCTTGGACTGAACAAGGTGATGGCTTTGGCCGCGTGGTGGAAGGAGGATCGAATAAGTTTAATGAAGCCTTACTCATAGTGCGGAATATGTTACCAAAAGCCGACTTTGCAGAAGCGATCCAAAATACTCAGCGTCCGGGTGATGAATTCGCGATAATGGCAGAGTATTTACCAACAACTGAATATATGTCCCAAGCTGATTTTGAGGCTTTGGGTTGTAATACCAAATCTTTATAGTAATTGGTATAAGTTATAGTAATGCAAAAAACCACCTCAAATGAGGTGGTTTTTATGTTTTAAAACAAACAAGCTCCTATTGAGCTGAGAAGTCGTTCTCAACTAACTGCTGCTTGTTTTCAGCTTGCGGCGTGTGGCACTGAGTACAGTTGTAGTACTCGTTGTTTAACTTGCCATCAGCCAACATATGCGATGGATCCACTGCTGTCGCCTTCATGCGTTTGGCTTTAGCTGGACTATGACAACTGATGCAACCATTACGCTTAAGCGTGATTGGGTAGTCTGCTTTATGCGGGATCATCGGTGGTTGATGCACAAAAGTCCGCTCAATAGATTTACCACGCTTTGGATATAGCGGCGCAGGATCTGCTGCACGAATATCGGTGATTTCAGACTTACCCAATGAGCTGATGTTTACAGGCTCTGCTTGAGTATTCGCTTGCTGACCAGAGCAAGCACTAAGCGCCATTACTAGCGCAGCTAAGGTGAGTACTTTTTTCATTGGTTGTTCTCCGCCTTTAGGGCAATTCGATTTTGATTCTTTCGATTCTGAAACTGGAAAACGCGTTGGGCGCAAACGTCGATACAACGGCCGCATTGAGTGCAATCACTGTTGGTGATCATAGGCTGTTTACCTTTGAGTGCAGGCTTTAATACCTGTCTTTCAGGGCATACAACAAAACAATCCATGCAGTTGTCGCAGTCTTTTGCATTTACAGCAGATACCTTTACCGGGCTGACCTTGCCAAGCAGACCAAAGAGTGCACCTGTTGGGCACAAATGTCCGCACCATGCTCGCTCACTGATAAACAGATCCAGTAAGAAAATGGCGGCCAATATCCATAAACCACTGCCTGCGCCAAATAGTGCCGCGCGGTACAAAACAGGAACGGGGTTAACCCATTCCCATACTGTAATGCCGGTCAATACTGGCAATAGCAGTACGAGTGCAAGTAGGTAATAGCGTAAGTTTCTTGGCATCTCTGAGGTGCGAGGCAAATTCATCTTACGGCGTAACCAACTCGCTAAGTCTGTCACCATGTTCACGGGGCAGACCCAGCTGCAAAATACTCGACCGCCTAATATTGCATAAAACAGCGCAATAATAACGGCACCTAGTATTAGGCTTAACTCGGGTAAATGGCCTGTCATTAGTACTTGCAAGGTGGCAAGTGGATCTGACAAAGGCACAACGCCGAAAAGTTCGCTGGCAGAAAGGTTACCTTTAAGTAACCAAACGCCAGCCCACGTTGCGATAAAAGGGCTAAGGGCAAACATGGCAAAGACACTGGCCTGACTTATACGGCGTAAGAACAAGAACTTGTGGGCGCGCCACCAGCCTAGCTCTTTTACCGCCGCATCAGCAAAGCCATGTGTTGTCGGTTTTTGCTTTAGTGTCTGGCTCATAAAACAAGCCCCTTGTTTAGCATCTCAAGCGTGGTTTCTTCGGTGTTGATATAAGTATCGTGTGCGGCAGTTTTACCAACAGCAATATGAGTCGGTAGCACTTTGATAGCAGCTTGCTCAAGCACGCAAGCATGTTCACATTTACCACAGCCAGTGCAGCTGTCGCTGTTGACTGTAGGTAAGAACATAGCGTGGTGGCCACTGCGTTCATTGTGCTGCATTTCAAGGGTTATCGCATCGTCAATTAGCGGGCAAACCCGGTAACAAACATCACAACGCAACCCTTTAAAGTTAAGGCAATTTTTCTCGTCTATTAATACCGCAACACCCATCTTAGCGTCTTCGATATCCGTTAGCTCATGGTTAAGCGAACCCGATGGGCAAGCTTTAACACAAGGGATATCTTCACACATCTCACAAGGGATACTGCGCGCAGTAAAGTAGGGCGTCCCCGTTGGTACACCTTCAAACCAGCGTGCTAGTTTGAGGGTATCGTAAGGGCACGCATCTACACACAAACCGCAGCGTACACAGGCTGAGAGAAAATCGTTTTCACTTAATGCACCTGGCGGTCGAATCGCGAGCGGGTCTAACTTGCTTGATTGCTTAGCAACAGCTGTTAACCCCATTCCTAGTAAGCCCATTGCACAGCTAGCTTTTGCCGATGTGGCTAAAAACTGACGGCGATTGACGCCTTTGGCTGTGACCTTACTTTGATTGACCGTACTCATTTGCGTTAATGTTCTCCGCTTTTGCTCAAGCGATTAAAGTTAAGTTTGTTAATGAGAGCCTAAGCTTTCATTACTTTTACTGGACACTTCTTGAAGTCTGTCTCTTTTGACAGCGGATCAGTTGCATCAAGTATTAACTTGTTGACCAGCTGGCGCGCATCGAAGAATGGCATAAACGCCACGCCTCTTGGCGGCTTGTTACGGCCTTTAGTTTCAACACGGGTTTTCACTTCGCCGCGAGGTGAAGCAACGATGACTTCATCACCACGTTTTAGACCACGAGCTTTAGCATCTTCTGGGTGCATAAAGATCTGTGCATCTGGGTAAGCGCGATAAAGCTCAGGTACACGTGCAGTCATTGAACCTGTGTGCCAATGTTCAAGTACACGACCGGTAGATAACCAGATATCGTATTCTTCATTTGGCTCTTCAGCTGCAGGCTCAAATGGTAGGGCGAAAATAACCGCTTTACCGTCTGGCTTGCCGTAGAAGTCAAACTCTTCACCGTTCTTCACATACGGGTCGCCCTTTGAGAAGCGGCGTAGAGTTTCTTTACCATCAACCACAGGCCAGCGGAGACCGCGTGTTTCATGGTAAGCATCAAAGTTTGCTAAATCGTGAGCGTGGCCGCGACCAAACTGGGCGTACTCTTCGAATAGACCTTTTTGCACGTAGAAACCAAATGCTTCAGACTCGTCGTTGTACTCGCCTTTACATTCGCTTGCTGGGAACTTGTTGACCACGCCGTTGGCGTAAAGCACGTCAAATAGCGTTTTATCAGCCAGTTCAGGTTGCTTAGCAATTAGCTCTGCAGGCCATACTTCAGATACTTTAAAGCGCTTAGAGAACTCCATTAGCTGCCAAAGATCAGACTTAGCACCTTCTGGTGCTTTAACTTGCTGGTGCCACATATGAGTACGACGCTCTGCGTTACCATAAGCACCTTCTTTTTCTACCCACATTGCGGTTGGCAGAATCAAGTCGGCTGCCATTGCTGTAACCGTTGGGTATGGATCAGACACTACGATGAAGTTTTCTGGATTACGGAAACCTGGGTACATTTCATCGTTAATGTTTGGACCCGCTTGCATGTTGTTGGTACACATGGTCCAGTAACAGTTCAGCTTGCCATCTTTAAGCATACGGCTTTGCAGTACAGCGTGGAAACCTGGCTTAGGCGGAATAGTGCCTTCTGGTACTTGCCATAGTTTTTCAGTAATCGCGCGGTGCTTAGGATTATTTACTACCATGTCTGCTGGTAAACGGTGCGCAAACGTACCGACTTCACGTGCGGTACCACACGCTGAAGGCTGGCCTGTTAGCGAGAACGGGCTGTTACCTGGAGTGGCGATCTTACCGGTTAGCAAGTGGATGTTGTAAAGCATGTTGTTCGCCCACACACCACGGGTGTGCTGGTTAATACCCATGGTCCACAGGCTCATCATCTTCACGTTTGGATCTGCGTAAGCTTTAGCCATAAGCTCTAGCTTTTCAGGCTCAACGCCACTCATTTCAGCTGCATATTCTAGCGTGTAAGTGCTAACGAATTTCGCGTACTCATCGAAGCTGATTGGTGCGAACTTGCCGTTGCCTGGGTTTTTGGCTTTTTTCTCAAGCGGATGATCTGGACGCAGACCGTAACCGATATCGTCAGTACCTAATGCAAAAGTGGTGTGCTTGTTCACGAAGTCTTTGTTTACTGCATCGTTTTGAATGATGTAGTTGGCTATGTAGTTAAGGATCACCAAGTCAGACTGTGGACGGAACACCATCGCGTTGTCAGCTAAGTCGAAGCTACGGTTTTCGAAAGTCGATAACACGTGGACGCGGCTGGTTGGGCTGCTTAGGCGGCGATCTGATAGACGTGCCCATAGGATTGGGTGCATCTCTGCCATGTTAGCGCCCCAAAGCACGAATTGGTCTGCAGCTTCTAGGTCATCGTAACAACCCATTGGCTCATCGATACCAAAGGTACGCATAAAGCCAACAACCGCTGACGCCATACAGTGACGCGCATTTGGGTCGATGTTATTCGTTAAGAAACCGGCTTTGTGTAGTTTAGAGGCGGCATAACCTTCCCATACTGTCCACTGGCCAGAACCAAACATACCAACTGCAGTTGGGCCTTTGGTTTTAAGGGTGTTTTTCCACTTGTCAGCCATGATGTCGAAAGCGCTATCCCAGCTGATTGGGGTAAATTCACCTTCTTTATCGTATTGGCCGTCTTTCATGCGAAGTAGCGGCGTAGTTAGACGATCTTTACCGTACATGATTTTAGAAAGGAAGTAGCCTTTAATACAGTTAAGGCCTTTGTTCACAGGGCTTTCTGGATCACCTTTGGTGGCAACCACTTTGCCATTATCTGTGCCCACAAGCACACTACAACCTACGCCACAAAAACGACAAGGTGCTTTGTCCCACTTGATGCTATCTTTTTGCTCTGCTGCTTCAACTATCTTAACAGGCAGAGTCGCACCTACGGCTGTTGCAGCGGCAACGGCGGCGTTGGCTTTTAGAAACTCGCGACGGCTAATGCTCATGGTGTTCCTCACTCTTTTTCTCTACTGGATCGACTTGATGATAAATTAGACTGCTATTTAACACGCCTTCTAAGGCGTTAATCGCTTCAACGCTATCGAGGATGGCTCGTTGCGTCTCACCTTCTACGGTGACCACAAATTTACCTTCATCAGTAACGGCATGGATTTCGGTGCCATTAAGAGCAGAAATTCTGCTATTAATCTCGGCAACAGCATGTGGCGCGGCATGCACAACTAAGCTGGTAATGTGAAATTCTTGGCTCATCTGTTTACCTTTTATTGGCTGGTAAATAACTTAGATTGAAGTCGGTTAGCTGCTATCTACCAAGGTTAATATCGAGTCTAGACCTCATATAAATTGTGGGTATACCTCACAAGAGGTAATGAGAGTTTTTGTCGACCAAGATCAACTTTTTGGTGGTGATCTAGTTCTCAATTTTACTAATAAATATTAGGCGGCTGTTCGAAAATTGTCCATCTAAAATGTTAGCTTGCGCTACATTAAAAAACCAAGATATTCAAAAGCTTGGTTAATGAGAATGGTTCGTATTTGCTGGTGGTGAAAATGGCAAAAAAGGCAATGTTATTAACCTTAATTCACTCAGTTTTATGGCTAAATCGATGCTGTGGTGATCAGATTTAAGTATTGAAAATTGATAGGGTTGTTATGAGGCAAGCAGTGTAACTTGCCTCATAAGATATAGTCTGATTGTGGGTGGATATTTGACGGCGAGTATAGAGCTTGAAAAGTACTTGCTAGTATTTTTACCTAATTGGTTACCAATCGCTCCCGAGTCGAGCAAGTGATTAGTAGCCAGTTAGCTCCATATAACCCATACCGCTATGGCTGCCCGAAATCGTAATTGGCCCTTCCCAGTAGGGCACTGATAACGGCATGCTAGCATCAGCATTTAGCGCTTGGGTGGATATCTTTATCGACTCAGATTCAATGCTAATATCCCAAGCCACAGGATAACGGCCTGAGTCGGTTTGTTGCCAGTCGGTGGCTGTCATTGAGATCTGGTCGCTACTAATAAGTGTGCCGCTGCCATCTGGATACATGCGCTTAGCACTGTAAAAGTCTTGCTGTTTGCCGCTGTTATCCCTTAGTTGAAACAGCATTAATGCTGAGCCGTCATTCAGCCTCAGGGCAAACCAATCCCAGCCTTGTTGAGTCTTAGATAAAAACTGCGAGCTCCACTCTCTATCTAGCCAGGCATCGCCGCTAACTTTAATGGTTTTGCCATTACGTTCTATGCTGCCACTGACTTGAATAAAAGGCTGACTATAGTAGTAGCTCGCTACCGTGCCTGTGGCGTTTTTACGGCTATAGCCGTTATCGCCTTGCAGTTGAAAAGGTGCTTGACTGTCGAGTTGCAATTGGTAGCTAAAATCCGCTGTAGTGACATCAAGCGTTGCAGGAAACAGTTGCTGATTGTGACTGCGCCACTGCCAATCATCTTGTTGGATAATTAAAGGGTTGGCTTGTGTGCCAGAAAAGTTAGCGTTACCTCTAGACCATCTTTCAGCTGCTAAATGCTCATTTGTTGAGGTGAGAGCGGTATGCGACATATAAAGCTGCTCAGTCTGCCAGCTGTTTGGCTGAGCAACTGTCTTATTTTGGCTATGAGTGGCCGTTTGAATTCGTGGCTTAGCAGCCGACTGCTGCATGACAGTAGCTTCAGTTGTGCTTGGCGGCGCTAAGGCGATGCGAAATTGGGTCCACTGCATACCAAGTTGTTCGCCGGTTTCAGTGGTTAGGTTGGCGGTTAAGTACCACCATTCTTGGCGAAAACTATCATGGGCCTGATGATCTTCTGGAAAACTTAATGTTATTCCGGGCACTACGGGGCTGTAGCCGTCAGTGTCACCATCTAATAGTTGCCCCATGCCTGCTGTCGGCTTTTCGCTGTTATTAAAACAACCGCTAAGCAAGACACAGGGCAGCAAAGCGAGTAACGCGTAGTTAACGGGCTTCATAGTGCCTCCTGCTGCAAGCTGCTAATCAGTGGTTTTCTGGTTTGCCAAACTAACGGCGCTATAACTGCCACGGCGCTGGCTAAAACGGCTATCAACAATACTCTAAAGTAAGCTTGCCAATCCCAAACCATAGCTATGCTCCAGCCAAAGGCTTGCAAGGTCACTTTATTAATCAGCAAATAACCCAGCAAGGCTCCCGTTGGTAGTGCTAATAAGCAAGTAAATAGCACGATTAACAGCATTTGCCCTGACACTAAAGCGCGCAGTTGATTACGGCTTACGCCCAGTGCATAAAGGCGTGCCAAAGGTGCTTGCCGAGCCTGAGTCAGCATCAAGCAAGCGCTGAATAACCCGATAGCAGCAACCAGCAAGGTCAAACTATTTAGCACAAGTGTGATTGAAAAAGTGCGTTTGAAAATCTCCAATGCTCGCTGTTTTATCTTAGTTTGGTTATACATTTGCGCTTCGCTGAGCGACAGCTTTTGCTGCAGTAGGGTTTCCAGCTCAGTGATGTTATTGGCGTAGCTAGCGGCAATGCTGGTGGGCAATTCTGATAAGCCCAGTTGTTGCCAGGTTGGTTGGCTTACAATTACTTGGCCGAGGGGATTACCATAATCATAAAAAATAGCGCTTATCATTAACGGCTCAATGTTTGCCTGTTCAAATTCCGGCAAGTTGATTTTGTCACCCACATTGAGTTGGTATTTAATGGCGAGCGGTTCACTGATCATCACACTTTTAGCGTCGAAGAATGATTGCCAGTGATTGTTACTGCTGACTTTTATTTGATTACTATTACGCAAAGAGTGGGCATCGCGCGTCAGTAAACTCAGTGGTACTTGTTGATACTGACTGTTGTGGACCCATTGACCAAAGATGGCAGTGACTTTTGGCTGTGTGCTCAAAAATGCTTGGGTGGCGGCAATTTTGTCATTAGGTGGGCGAATATATAGGTCGGCATAAAGCCTGTCATGGAGCCAACTCTTCAAGGTTATTTCAAAACTGCCAACTAAAGTATTCATCGAGATATTGGCTGTTAGCGCAAGTAACATCGCCATCATGGCTAGTGATAAAGGTGCAATAAGTTCTTTGCTTTCAGCTACTGCATATTGCCACAGACCATTTTTAGTAAAACGCTCAACTAAGGTTAAGCCGCTTTGCAATGTAAAAGGCAATAGCAAGGGAATGGCAAATGTCACCACACCAAGCAGTGCCAAACTATGCTGGTAATCACGAGTTAGCGGGAACAGCAATCCTGCAACCCCAAGCAGACACAGTGCAATAATAAATAACTTTTTATGTTTTTGCTTGGCTTGGCTTTGTTGTTCAAAGCGACTGGCACTGCGCGCCAATGGTTGTTTTGCCAAGGTAGTAAATAGTGGGTAACAGGCGAGAAGCGCCGCCACGAAGGTCAGTCCAATGGCTTGATACAGCCAGCTCCATTGCCAAAGCCCCGGCAGTAGGCGAGCACCGTAAAGCTGCTCAAGCGTTAGGGCTATCATAGGTTGTAACCAGTGGCTGAGTTGCAGACCAAGCACAAAGCCAGCAAGCGAGCCGATAAGTACTAAACTAAATAGCTCGATGAGTAGGGCAAACAGCAGCGCCTGTTGTGGCACACCTTGTTGTTGCAGCTGAACCAGCAGTTTTTGCCGCTTAAGCAGGCTATAGCGTACACCGTTATACGCAATAAAAAGGCCGACAACAAAGGCGAGTAGGCTCATGGCGGTAAGGTTTAAATGAAAGCTGCGGGTGAGACTAGTGAGTCCTTCGCCATCATCTTGCACCGCAATATCAAAATATTGGCTGGTTTGATGATTAAAGACTTGATTGAGCTTTTGCGTTAGCTGTTCTGTTTGACCAAATAGCGCGATATAACTTAATTGCCCGGGACGATTAACCAGACGTTGGCCCAGTGATATATCCATCAAGATGGCATTGCCAAGCCCTAAGTTGTCGGGGAGTGTAATAATGTTGAGGTCGACGCCATTGAGTCGCATGCTTGCCGATGGAGCAACTTTATCAGCAAAGCTTTGACTCATTAAGATGTAAGGCGCACCAGTGAGTAACTTATCTAAAGGCAAATCGACAGAAAGTAAAGACGCACTTTGTTGCTCATTGGCTGGCGTGTATTTATCAGGCTGCTTTTGTTGTGCGGCATCTTGGGCTGTTTGAATTGAAAGGGCGGCGACTAAATCACTGGCTTGTATATCCCAGCGCTGGCCTTGTTCATCGGTAACAGTATCGTTAAGTACTGCTAATGCTTGAGTGACTCCGGCTTGTCTGAGTTTAAAGTAGATCTGCTCATCGACAGATTTTTGTGCAGCACTTGGCGCTAATAGTAGTTGCGCTCTTTGGCTCAATAACTCAGTGGCTTCTGAATAGCTGCGTACCGCATTTTCGTTAGTCGCTCTAACGCCTATCAGCAGCGTTACCGCTAGAATGATACCTAATAAAATTGCGCCAGCTTGTAATGGAGACTTGAGGTAGTGGCGAGCAAACACGCCTAGACCTAGGCGTATCGTCAGTCCTAGCGCTGCAGTAGAGCTATTCATGAATTAACCCTTGCTCTAAATGCCAGCGCCTTTGCATAAACGCTGCGCATTCATTGCTGTGGGTTACCATTAAAATGCTGGTTTGGGATTCTTGGGCTAGCTGTGTTAGCAGTGACATCACCTGCTGCCCGGCTTTTTCATCTAAGTTACCGGTTGGTTCGTCAGCTAATAACAGGCTTGGCTTGTGGGCGAGTGCACGAGCAATAGCTACGCGTTGCTGCTGACCGCCAGAAAGGGTTTCTACATTACGGTTTTTGACTTCATCAAGACCAAGCTGACTTAGTAAGTAGTCACACCATGGGCTCCAGTTTTGTTGATTTAAGCGCAGCGAAAAGGCAATATTGTCGCGTACATTAAGCGGTGTGAGTAAGTTAAATTGCTGAAAGACAACACCTAAGTGTTGGCGACGAAACTGGCTCCATTGTTTATCTTGCCAGTTAGAGGTATCGCTGCCATTTAGCAGCAATTGGCCTTGTTTGATAAATTCAAAGCCACCAATGATATTTAAAAGGGTGCTTTTACCACTGCCACTAGGGCCTGTAAGAGCAACGGTGTCAGCAGGATTAATGCTGAGATTAATCCCTGTGAGAACTTGATGGTATTTATCACCATCGTTAAAGCCTTTTGAAACCTGACGCAAACTAACAATAGCGTGACTCATGACTTCCCCTGTAAAACCTACTTCCTTGAGGCAAGGTTAATTTAGCATGTTTTTTGGTCTATACGTATTTGTATCTCAATAAGATCTCATATTCTTAATTAGATGATTTTAGAGGGAGGACTAAACCTTTTGGGTATAAACGAGATAATTTGATAAAATATCGAGCTTTGTTTATGTTGGCATTCGTTCTCCTCTCTATATTGTGCAATATCAGCTGTTATTTTGGTGGCTAAATGCTTACCTTTCTATACTTGAATTAATTGAGTTAACGTACAGACCTTATTGGTTGCAGCACTTTATAAAGTGGCATCCTTATTAACAACGTCCTAGTTACAGTGGAATAGGAATATGAGCAGACTTCGTACTTTTCGCAGCCGTATATTAGCGCAAATTGCTTTGCCATTAATTGCCATTATGGCAATGGTGTTCGGCGCCAATGCTTGGCTGAATTATCAGAGCGAAAAGCAAGATATTTATGATCAGTTAGCACAAGGTGCAGATAATGCAGCGCTGCATTTGCAATATCTGCTTGAAAGTGCTGAAACTGATACTCGCTCTACTGCTGATTTGCTTACCGAAGCCAGCCATCAAGGTATGTTGCCTGATGAGGAAAGATTAAAGCTGCTGCTTATCCGTCGGCTAGAAAGGCATGAAGACTTTTATGGTAATACGATCGCATTTCGCGAAAATGTGGTCGCAAATAAGTCAACATTCGCACCCTATGCTTACCGTGATGGCAGTAAAATACTCACGCTTGATATTGGGTCTGAAGGTTACAATTACGCTAATGGTGAGTGGGATTGGTGGAGCCAAGCGATCAATAACGATAATGGCTATTGGACTCCTTCCTATTTTGATGCTGGAGGGGGGAATGAGCTGATGATCACTTATGCGCACTCATTCGGTGAGCAAATACCTTATCTCGGCGTAGTCACTGTTGACTTAGCTCTAAGTCAGATTCCTAAAATTCTTAACATTGCAGCTAATAAAGTGGTCATTATTGATGATCAAGGCCAGCTCATTTATCACAATAATCACAGTTTACTACTTGAACAAGGAACCGAGCATTGGTTGGCTAAATCAAAAGGTAATCAGGCTTTTTTAGATATAGTTGAAACTGGTGCTGCGGGGCATGCAAGGATTGAAAATGCAGAGGGTGATAAATATCTTGCCAGCATTGCTATTGTGCCTGCACTCAAATGGCGAGTCGTCACCCTGACATCAGATAAGTTACTTCATGCGGAGTTACTAAAAGACATCTTATCGTTGGGCTTAATCTTATGTTTATTAGCTATTTTGTTGCTGCTAACAGGCTACCTTACGGCAAAACGTCTTACTCGTCCGATTGAAGAATTAGCTGAGGGGATCGTTGCTTTTGGTGCAGGGAATACTAAACGCATTAGCAAACCTGTAGGTGCAGCAAGCGAGATTGTTACACTTACAAATAAATTCAATGATATGGCTGAAGTGTTGGAGCAAAGAGAGGAAGCGTTGCTTGACTCTAGCGGTAACCGGTTCGCCAAACTGATAGATGGTATGAGTGATAAATCTTTTTATTGCTCAGTGTTTCCAGATGGCTTGTTGGGTCAAGTTAGCGCTGGTGTCGAAAAAGTACTGGGTATAACGCCTGAATTGTTGAAAAGAAAGTATCAAAGAATGTTCTCAGGTAACCCCATTAATGAACTTAATTGGCAGTACATGGATAAGGCGTTACTCGGTGAGAACGTGCCGCCGCATCAAGTTGAGATGGTTGATGCCGCAGGCAAGCTGAGACGGCTAGATGTATTTATGCAGCCCTTAATATCAGATAATCAAGAAGTACTCTCGGTTGAGATGTTGTTTAATGATGTTAGCGAACAATTTAGCGCTGTAGCATGGTCAAATGCTGTACTGGAGTCGGCTCCTGAAGCGATATTGATCGTTGAAGAAAGTGGTCATCTAGTCTTCAGCAATAGCCGATGTCAGAGACTGTTTGGTTATGACGAAGAACAGATGAAAGCGCTATCTGTCGATGAACTTGTACCTGATGCGGCTCGTGGAGCGCATGCCGAACAACGGGCACAGTTTATTAGTGAAGGTCGTGACCGAAAAATGGGCTCAAATATAGATTCGCTCCTAATGGGAATAAAAGCTGACGGTACAGAGTTTCCTGTTGAGATAAGCCTAGGATTACTGCCTAGAAATGAAGATGGAGAGCAGCAAGTCGCTGCAACAGTAAGAGATATTTCAGCTGAACTAGCTGTCGCTCAGCAAATAAAAGACAGTGAAAATCGTTTTCGCGGCCTTGTGGCTAATATTCCTGGTGTTGTTTATCGTACAAGTATTGGTGACTGCTGGATGATGGAATATGTCAGCGATAACATTAGTCACATCAGTGGGTACCCTGCATCGGACTTTATTGAAAGTAGTGGCCGTAGCTACCAGAGTATAATTGTCGAAGAAGATATACCTTTGGTCAATAACACTATTGAAGAGGCACTTTTAGAGCAGAAGAGTTTTGAAGTGCAATATCGCATCAAGCACAGGGATGGCAGCATTCATTGGGTGCAGGAAAAGGGCAAAGCCATTTACGATGATAATGCAATTGCTCTATGGTTCGATGGCAGTATTCATGACATCACCAGTAGTAAGCTTGCTCAAGAGGCGATAGCACAGTCGCAACAGCAATTAGAGACGATAACAGAATCAATTCCGAGCACTGTGTACCAAATGCACTGGTGTAGTAATACTGAGCGTAGATTTACCTTTTTATCCAGCGCTTGTATTGCAACGCTAGGTTTCCACCGAGACGAAGTGCTAAATAACTTTGACCGTGTTGCTGAGTGCATTGTTAGTGAAGAGCGCGCCGGTATTATCGAAGCCCTGTCGGGCAAAAGCAGTAAAGGGATGAAATGGACTAAAGAGTTTAGGTACCAGCACCCAGTAGGCGATACACGTTGGTTGCAAGCGGGGGCTCATGGCGACCTTCAAAATGATGGCGGCATCATTTGGAACGGTTACCTAATGGATATTACTGACCGTAAACAGGTTGATAAAGAATTAGAGGAGCGAGAAGCGCACTTTAGGGCATTATTCGATAACGCAGGCATTGGCATTGTAAATGTTGATGAAAAAGGCACGATACTAGATTGTAACGAGCAATTTAGTTTCTATTTGCAGATTGGTGCCGATGAGGTCATTGGTCGTTCCTTTTTTGATTATCAGTTCGATGAAGATCGAGATACAACTAGAGCGTTATTCCGTGAACTCTCCGTGAATGGTAACGATTGTATCACTGCTGAGGTTCGTTTAATCAATCAGTCCTCTGAGTGTATGTGGATGGATCTAAGCTTAACGCGGTTACAAAACTCAGAAGGTGAATTAAGTTCTATGGTGCTATCTATGGCCGATATCACCTCGTTAAAGCAACTTTCTCAGCAGTTGAGTCAAGCAAAAGACATTGCCGATGCTGCCAACCAAGCTAAGAGTGATTTTTTAGCCAATATGTCCCATGAAATCCGCACACCGATGAATGCCATTATTGGTATGTCTCAGCTTTGTTTGCAGACGGAGCTCGATGCTAAGCAGCAAAACTATGTGCAGAAAATTGATAGAGCTTCTAAGTCACTGCTGGGGATCATTAACGACATTCTTGATTTTTCTAAGATTGAAGCTGGCAAACTTGATATCGAGTCTGTGCCATTTCAGCTCGATACCATGCTTGAAGATCTTAGCGATATGTTCTCAACCAAAGCGGCTGAGAAGCAATTAGAGTTGTTGTTTGCTGTAGCGCCAAATATTCCAAGGCACCTTGAAGGAGATCCATTACGTCTGAGTCAGGTATTGATTAACCTGATGAACAATGCGATTAAGTTTACCGAGCAAGGCGAGATATTGTTATCCATTAGTCAATTGGAGTTGGTTGATGAACAGATATTACTGAAATTTAGCGTACGCGACAGTGGTATTGGCTTACTTGAGGAGCAGCGCAACAAGCTGTTTAAGTCATTTAGCCAAGCTGACACTTCAACCACACGCCGTTATGGCGGCACAGGGCTTGGGCTAGCGATTAGCAAGCAGCTAGTCGAGTTAATGGGCGGTGAAATCGGTGTCGATAGTCAGTTTGGTCATGGTAGTACCTTTTATTTCACTGTCAGCTTGAATGTTGCTGATAAAAAGGTGCTAAAAGTCAAACAAGAAGTTGAGGGGATGCGTATCTTAGTTGCTGACGACAACGCGACCGCCCGTGACATCTTGCGTACGACTCTAGAGAGTATGGGCTTTGAGGTAGATGTAGTTAAGAGTGGTGCTGAAGCGGTACAGCACTGTAAAACCCATGATTATGCTGTAGCACTCATTGATTGGCTTATGCCCGAAATGAACGGTATTGAAGCGGCTAAACAGATATTAGCTAATCAAGCTCAGCCACCCAAAGTCCTTATTGTATCGGCTCATGCCAATCATGAATTAACCGATGAACTCGAACAACTCGATATTGCCGGGTTTATCACGAAACCGATTAGTGCTTCACGTTTGCTCGACGGCATCATGCTGTCGTTAGGTGAGCAAGGCACTATGCCCGTGAGGCAAAACACATCTAATATCAGTCAATTATTGTTAGCACAGCTAAAAGGCAAACGCATTTTACTTGTTGAAGATAATGAAATGAATCAAGAGGTGGCTAGCGAGTTTTTAGAGCAAGTCGGTGTGGTGTTGTCCATTGCTGAAAATGGCCAAATAGCATTAGAAAAACTGACAATGCAAAGCTTTGATTTAATATTGATGGATTGCCAAATGCCGGTTATGGACGGTTATCAAGCTACTCAAGCGTTGCGAAATATGCCGGGACTGGCCGACATACCAGTGATAGCAATGACAGCTAACGCAATGGCCGGTGACAAAGAGATGTGCCTACAAGCTGGCATGAATGATCATATTGCTAAACCGGTTGAAGCGTCATTGTTATATACCAAGCTGCTGCATTATTTAGTCGATGATACTCAGGTTAGGCAAGATGCAGACTGCAAGCAGAACAATGATATCCAATCTTGGCCGAACCATCATACTATCGATGTCGATAAAGGTCTGCAGTTGGTACAAAATTCTGTGCGTTTATATCAGCGGATTTTTGAGCGTTTCAGCAGCGGTCAGATTGATATTGCAGCGCAAATAGAGCAGGCCTTGGATGATGGTAAAGTAGATGATGCAATTCGTTATGCGCATACCTTAAAAGGGGTTGCTGGTAACCTGTACTCTGCTGAGCTGAGTGAGCTAGCGAGAACGATAGAGGCCAAACTGCAAGATTCATCGACAGCCGATGTTAGCCAAGAGCTAGCTAAATTGGCGACGTTAGTGGAGTCAATTTGCTGTGCGATTACAGAGTGGATGGCGCAACTGAACTCACCGCAGCTCGATCAAACAGTCGCGATTGAAGAGATCGCAACAGCAGGGCAGCTAAATGATGCTGTTAGCGAGTTACTACAAATGCTTGAAGATGCTGATGCTGACGCGGTCGAAAAAATGGATGCAATGCGCTCTCAGGTTTCTGAGTCGTTATGGCAAAAAATGAGCCCAGCAGTCAATATGGTTAATCAATATCAGTTTGACGAAGCAGCCCAACTCATTAAGCAGTTATTTAAATTGTCGTAATTGTTTGTGACTCGAAAAGTTAAGCCAAGCAAGCATGGTTTGCCACATGGTTATTGCTGTTTGGCTATACTAAACATCAAAAATTGCCGCAAAAAGTGTTGCAGTAAAGGAGCAAGAGGTTAATGGACAACGCTACTGTTTTAGTTGTTGATGATACACCAGAGAATATCGATATATTGGTGGGCATTCTGGCACAAGACTATAAAGTTAAGGTCGCTATTGATGGTCCTCGTGCACTGACGTTAGCGGCAAAAACTGTTCCCGACCTTATTCTGTTGGATGTGATGATGCCAGGCATGAACGGTTATGAGGTGTGCAAACGTTTAAAGCAAGATCCTCTAACGAGTCATATCCCGGTTATTTTCGTCACGGCATTAACCGAGGTTGCTGATGAAACTCAAGGGTTTGAGCTTGGTGCTGTAGATTACATTACTAAGCCTGTGAGTGCGCCAGTGGTTAAAGCGCGAGTGAAGACTCATTTAGCTTTATACGATCAAAAGCGCTTACTGGAGCAAGAAGTAAAAGCGCGCACCAAAGAGTTAGAAGACACTCGTTTTGAGATCATTCGTCGCCTTGGCCGCGCTGCAGAGTATAAGGATAATGAAACTGGCCTGCACGTTATTAGAATGAGCCACTATGCGCGCTTGTTAGCGGTGCAATCAGGCTTACCTGATAAATATTGCGAGCTGATTTATAACGCCGCACCTATGCACGATATCGGTAAAATCGGCACCCCAGATGCTATTTTGAAAAAGCCAGATAAACTCGATGAGCAAGAATGGCTAGAGATGCAACGCCATGCAGAAATCGGCGCTGAAATCATAGGTGAGCATAGTGACCCACTATTGGAAATGGCGCGCAGAATAGCCTTAAGTCACCACGAAAAGTGGGATGGTAGCGGTTATCCATTTGGCTTATCGGGGACTGATATTCCTATTGAGGCGCGCATTATTGCTATTGCCGATGTGTTCGATGCCCTCACTTCAATTCGGCCCTATAAAAAAGCTTGGTCAGTGGCCGATGCTGTTGCTTTGATTGAAAGTGAGTCGGGTAAGCATTTTGATCCAGAGTTAGTCAATCACTTTAAGCAAGTTATAGATGAGGCCGTCAAAATTCGTGATAGCCACAATGAAACGGCATAGCTAAAGTTGCAGGTAGCAAGGTATAGAAATGAAAAAGGCGCTTACAGCGCCTTTTATATTTTTGTTTACTCTTAGGTTTTAAAGTCTAGAACCTAGTCTTGCTCTTCTAGCGAGTATGGCAGTGCAATAAGGCTTAATGTTGAAGCTTCATCACCGGCAACTCTTAATTTTGCATCAAGCTCAGTATCGTTAGCCAATACCGCTGTTAGCAATACTTGCTCACCACGCTGAGTGCTTTCGATAATCGTACCTGCACGGCGGTAACCTTCACCATCTTCTAACGCGATTTCAAGTTGGCTATCATCTGTTAATGGCGCCGATACCTTGCCACTAATAATATACAGTGCACGTTTATTACCGCCACGGTACTTCATACGCGCTACAGTTTCTTGGCCCATGTAGCAGCCTTTCTTAAAGCTGATGCCGTTAACTGCTTGTACGTTACACATTTGCGGTACAAATTGACCTTGGTGACTAGCGCCAAGATTTGGGTAACCGGCTAAGATCTCAAGCGCTTGCCATGCATCTGCGGTTACAACACCAGTGTCGATTTTTGCTGTCAGTGCATCTGCGTGAGCACGTTCAATGGCCACAATATAACGACCAGCGTCATGAATAATCATGCCGTTATCGATCAAGGTTAGCTCTGGGCTCAATTGGCCAAATTGCTCAGTTAACCAAGTCTCAGCTTGCTCGCCAGCAACCCCGAGTAATAACCAAGCATCAGTTACATCAGTAAGCTCTACTTTACTAAATACTGCGTATTTCTGCAGTTGCGGTAAGTCTAATGCCAAAGTCTGTTTTGGCATCATTAAGAATAGGGTTTCATCTTTAGCAAATGTTCTAAAGGTAGCTAGCATCTTGCCTTTTGGATCACAATGCGCGCCCCAGCGCCATTGGTCATTTTCAAGTGAGCTAATATCGGTAGTCACTTGGCCGTGAATAAAGCTGCGACCTTGCTCACCTGTGACAGACATTAAACCTAAGTGTGAAAGTTCAGCAAAAAGTAGTTCTGGCTGTGGGCCGGTAAGAGGCCAAGTAGGTTGAGAAGTTGACAACGTCATGTGAGAGTCCAAGAATTGAATCAAGTAAGGACAATGATTGTACCGCTAAATTCTTACTCTGCAAGCGTAGTTGTTCAAACAATTTGTGTCGAAGTTAATAAAAACAAAGGCCGTATAAACTGATTTATACGGCCTTATTTTCCATGCTATTAGGTTTGTGCTAATGCATCTGGTTTACAGCTTCAATTAGTGAAGTAAACGGGTTCTAATCGTACCTTCAATGGCCTGCATCTCAATCAAGGCTTCATCAGCTTGATCTGAGTCGACTTCCATCACCACGTAACCAATTTCAGCGGTAGTTTGTAGATACTGAGCAGCAATGTTGATGCCTTTCTCTGCAAACGCCGAGTTAATCTTGATTAGAATACCTGGGCGGTTGTGGTGAATATGCAGCAAGCGAGATGTGCCAGTATGTTGTGCTAGCGACACTTCAGGGAAGTTAACTGCTGTCATGGTTGAACCATTATCAGAGTACTTAGCAAGCTTGCCAGCAACTTCAATGCCGATGTTCTCTTGTGCTTCTGCGGTACTGCCACCAACGTGTGGAGTAAGCAGTACATTGTCTAAGCCGCGCAGTGGGCTGACAAACTCATCGTCATTTGACTTAGGTTCAACCGGGAACACGTCAATTGCCGCACCAGCAAGATGTTCTTCTTTAAGTGATGCCGCTAATGCATCGATATCAACCACTGTACCGCGAGATGCGTTAATCAAGATGCTACCTTTACGCATAAAGGCAAGCTCTTCATGACCAATCATCTCTTTGGTTTGTGGTGTTTCAGGTACGTGTAGGCTCACTACATCTGCCAATGAAAGCAGTTGCTGTAGTGAATGCACTTGTTGCGCGTTACCTAACGGTAGCTTGTCTTCGATATCGAAGAAAATCACTCGCATACCTAATGTTTCAGCCAAAATACCTAACTGAGTACCAATATGGCCGTAACCAATGACACCTAAGGTTTTGCCACGCGCTTCAAAGCTGCCTGAAGCACTCTTTAACCAACCGCCGCGGTGGGCTAGGGCGTTGCGCTGTGGAATACCACGTAGCAACATAATGATTTCGCCCAATACCAATTCAGCCACACTACGAGTGTTTGAGAAAGGCGCGTTAAACACTGGGATCCCCAGTTTTTCAGCAGCTTTTAAGCTCACTTGGTTGGTACCAATACAGAAACAGCCAATACCAACTAGTTTTTCAGCGCGGGACAAGACATCTTCAGTCAATTGGGTACGGGATCGAATACCAATGAAATGCGCATCTTTAACGGCCACATGAAGTTCATCTTCAGCTAGCGATGCTTTGTGATATTCAATATTGGTGTAACCAGCACGTTCAAATACATCTACCGCAGATTGGTGGACGCCTTCCAACAGCAGGATCTTAATTTTATCCTTGTCCAGCGAATGTTTCGCCATGATTTATGTACCCTTTTAGTTTATATGTATTATGTATACTTAATGCCACCGCAGAGCCGACTAAACTCTACGTTGTAGGAGTGGTTTGGGTATAGACTGTCAATGTACTAAGGACTGAAAAGCCTTCCAACTGAAATTTACGTCGAAAGCGTAACAGAGGTAACAAAGTAGCACTTTTTTTGGTTGCTGTGGAGGGCTAGATGGCTAAAGTGTTTATTCGTAATTTAGAACAATATGGTATATGAGGGAGTTATTTTGAATAAAAGCACTGTGTGGCTAGTGATATTCTTCGCTGTATTGATTTGGTCAGGGATTAACCCTAAAGACCAATTTACTTGGTTTTTAGAAGTGGCGCCGGCGATTATTGCCTTGCCAATACTTATCCTTACTCGTAAGAGTTTTGCGCTCACCAGTTTAGCTTATGGTTTGATCTTAGTGCATTGCGTGATCTTAATGGTCGGCGGGCATTATACCTATGCTGAAGTGCCGTTATTTGACTGGATTGCAGATTGGACCGGCGGTGGTCGTAACAATTACGATAAGGTTGGTCACTTAGCACAAGGTTTTATTCCTGCTTTGCTGGCGCGCGAAGTGTTTATTCGTCTTAATGTGGTTAAGGTCGGGGCTTGGTGTAACTTCTTAGCCGTTTGTTTTGCACTGGCATTTTCAGCTTTTTACGAGCTGATTGAGTGGTGGGTTGCAGAGCTAACAGGTGAAGATGCCGAAGCCTTTTTAGGTACTCAAGGGTATGTTTGGGACACGCAGTCTGACATGGCAATGGCATTGATAGGCGCAATCGCTTCAGTGTTATTACTCGGGCATTTGCATGACAAGCAATTGAGTGTAAAACTAGCTCAGCAGAGTTAACATTAAACTAACAGGTTAAACCACTCAAATGCAGCAGAGGGTGAATAAACTCTGTATACTCTCGCTGCTTTTGGCGGATCGCATGATGCGGTCTGCATAAATATTTAATAATGCCGTAGTCATCTCCGTTATCGAGTCGACATATTGCAAATGTAAACTGCTATCACAGCAATAACTACATTAGCGTTTGTTTTATTTGGCGGACAGGCATAACTTTTCAGGGAGAAAAGTGATGAGTAAAATTGACGAAATAGTCTTCCTCCATCAAGTGGCTTCCCCTTGCCATTTAGCTATTCTTGCAGACTCTATAGGATTAAAAACACGGGTTGTCTCGGATATTGAGCAGTTAGAAACTGATACCAATAAACGTTGCTTTTACCTGGTGTCTCAGCAAGGTGCAGCGTTAGATAATAATGGTATTCCGTTAGTGGCTACGCAGCTGGTTAAGCATGTACCTGTTGCCTTATATCAAGTTGAGCGCGAGCGTTTAAATGGTGAAGCAGCATTATTAGGTGGCTTTTGTGGCTTGCTGTTTCTTGAGGAGCGCATGGACTTGCTGCTTACTGGATTACGCAAGATGTTGGCCGATGAGCTTTGGTTTGATAGACCTTTGCTAAGCAAGGTATTCCGTCATTTAGTCAGTAAGGTTGAAGTTTCTCAAGACTTGACCACTGAGAGCGCTGAAACTTTAGAAGTGCTAACAAACCGTGAAAAAACCATTATTCAGTTAGTCTCTAGTGGTGCACGTAATAAAGAGATCGCCAATAAACTCAGTATTAGTGAGCACACAGTTAAAGCGCACATTTCCTCGATTTTTAGAAAAACCCAAGCGCGAAATCGAGTCGAGTTGCTGCGCTGGGCACAATCATTTCAAAGTCACTTAGACTTATTCGCCCTGACTCATTAAAAGTGAATTTGCTGAAGTCTAGCCGATGAAAAGCGGCTAATTAAAAATGTGTTAGTTAAAGATTGAATCATTAAAAGCTATAACTCGCTTAGTTATAGCGCTAGGCAATTAGAGCCTTAACTTATAATAGCCATCAACTAAAGCTGCTTGCTTGGGCTGATGATTTTTGCAGGCAGATTTAATTTATGATTAATCTAGTGCAGTTAATAATGACTAATCGCACCGTGAGTACCTAAAATCGCTGTTAAGCATGAATAATCTAAATTTAGGGTTGTTTATTTAAGTTATAAAATTACAAAACTGTATCTAATTGATCGGTTTTTGGCTGTTTTAGGCCGCTAAATTTGTTTGTCCTTCCCTTTTTATAAATCACTTCAAATGTAATTCACTGTGGTCTTATTTGGCGGCTCAGTTTGGTTTTTGTCTAATTTTTGTTTTGCTAATGTTTACTTTTGTGCGATTTTTACTTGCTTCGCAGTAGTTGAGGCGCGAACTCGATAAAATTCCAAATTATCTGCAGCAAATCATGGTGAACTCCTTGCAGCAAACTTTTGCCTGTATACACTGCGGACACATCAAGATTTAAATGGTAATAAAGTTATGGAAGTTTTCATCAGTTTGTTCGGTATGCTGTGTCTAATGGGACTGGCAGTAGCCTTATCAGAAAATAGAAAAGCAATTAACCTTAGAACAGTATTAGGTGCACTTGCGTTTCAAGTCGCCTTTGGTGCATTTGTTATGTATGTGCCAATGGGCCAAGCGGTGCTAGATGGCGCATCAAACGGCGTAATGCATGTTATTGGCTATGCAAACGAAGGTTTGACCTTCCTATTTGGCGACTTAGCGAAATTTGGTGTTGGCTTTATCTTTGTGATTAACGTGTTATTTGTGGTGGTCTTTATTAGCGCATTAATTGCCGTACTTTATTACCTTGGCATTATGCAGATGGTTATTGGCCTTATCGGTGGCGGCTTATCTAAGCTACTGGGGTCAAGCCGTGCAGAATCATTATCGGCAACGGCTAACATCTTTGTGGGCCCAATCGAAGCGCCATCAATGGTGCGTCCTTTCGTAAAACACATGACTCGCTCAGAGTTATTCGCAGTGATGACCGGTGGTTTAGCATCAGTTGCCGGCGGCACCATGATCGGTTATATCCAGATGGGTGTTGACGTTAAATACGTGCTAACTGCAGCGTTTATGACGGCTCCTGCTGGTTTATTGTTTGCCAAACTAATGTGGCCAGAAACCGAAACACCGCAAAACGACATCAAAAAAGTGATGGACGATGTGGAAGACAAGCCAGCTAACGTGCTTGATGCAGCCGCGGGCGGGGCAGCAATGGGGATGCAACAAGTATTGTCTGTATCAGCCTTGTTGTTAGCGTTCGTAGCGCTTATCGCTATGGTGAACGGCATGCTAGGTGGCATTGGTGGCTGGTTCGGTATTGAAGGCCTAACCATGCAAGCTATTTTAGGTTACCTGCTTGCACCACTTGCGTGGGTGATGGGTGTACCTTGGAGCGAAGCGACTCAAGCGGCATCGTTTATTGGCCAAAAGATGGTTATTAACGAGTTCGTTGCTTATATCGACTTCTTAAAAGTTGCAGATCAGCTATCTGAAAAGACGCAAATTATCATTAGTTTTGCCCTGTGTGGTTTCGCTAACATTGGTTCACTAGCCATGGTAATTGGTGGCTTGGCGGCGCTTTGCCCTGAACGTCGTCACGACTTAAGTGCTCTAGGTATGAAAGCCCTAATTGCTGCTGCACTGGCGAACTTAATGAGCGGTACTATTGCAGGTTTACTATACAGCCTAGCGGGTTAATGTACCTGTAAGTCTGGCTTGAACTATTTATATTTTTATCGCGAGCCGTCGTTTACTAGCGCAAACAACGGCTCAATTTTTGAGGAAATATCATGACTCCACATATCAATGCCGAAAACGGTGCATTCGCTAAAACAGTATTAATGCCTGGCGATCCACTACGTGCTAAATACATTGCTGACAACTTTTTAGAAAACGCTGTATTGATTACAGACGTACGTAATATGTTGGGTTACACCGGTGAGTACAAAGGCAAGAAGATCTCTGTTATGGGTTCTGGCATGGGTATTCCATCGATCTCTATCTACGCTAAAGAGTTGATCACTGAATACGGCGTTGAGAATATCGTTCGCATCGGTTCTTGTGGCGCAATCAGCGATAACATCAAGTTAATGGACGTTGTTATGGCAATGGGCGCGAGCACTGATTCTGCAGTAAACAGAACTCGCTTTGCACACACTGACTTTGCAATGATTGCTGATTTCAACCTACTTAAGCGTGCTGCTGACTCAGCTGAAAAGCTAGGTGCTAACTACCATGTCGGTAACCTTTACTCTTCAGATCTATTCTATAGCGCTGACGAAGAACGTTACGACCTAATGGAAAAGTACGGCATTTTAGGCGTCGAAATGGAAGCGGCTGGTCTATACGGTGTGGCGACTGAATATGGCGCTAAGGCATTGGCAATGATGACAGTAACTGACCACATTCGCCAAGGTTTGCATTTGACTGCTGAAGAGCGTCAGCAAACGCTGAACGACATGATTAAGCTTACTTTAGACGCGGTAGAAGACTTACTTTAATCAATATTAATGGTTGCTTAAGCTAACTAAAGTATTTTGCGACCGATTAATAATGTAAAGCTTTACCCTATGGCCCGCAGTTACGCATATTAAGTTGAACGCTACGGCGATTCGACAACAAAAACATAGCGTAACAGCGGGTCAATTTCTTATTTTATTCGCTCATTATTCGTGCTCGCTATATGCGAGTCGGCCCTTCCAAGCCTGCTCTATTTTCTGTTCTATCCTGGCAAAGCGTTTCTCTGCACAAGTTCTCTGTTAAATAAATAAGCCTCTATAAAGATCTGCCTAGACAAAGTAGACTGTGGCCAATAATTGCAACAATGGAAAATAATAATATGTCGATTTGGTTTAAGCCTGTTAGCCTCGAAATTTGCGCTCAAATGGATGCGGGTATGCATGGCAAAGGCACCTTGATGCAAACCATGGGGATCACGATTACCGAAATCGGCGACGACTATATGGTAGCCACCATGCCTGCAACACCTGCGATCCATAATCCATTAGGTATTGTTCACGGTGGTGCAAATGTGGCATTAGCGGAAACGGTTGCTAGCTATGCGGCAAACTTTGCTGTCGATTTTGAAAATTACTACTGCGTTGGCCAAGAGATCAATGCCAATCATTTAAAAGCATCGCGTAATGGTTTGCTAACGGCAACGGCGAAACCTATTCATTTGGGCAAACGTAGCTCGGTGTGGGAAGTGCTCATCCATAATAGTGCTGGTGAGCTTTGCTGTATTTCGCGTATGACAGCGGCGGTAGTTAAGCGTTAAATCTAACTTTTAAGGCCAATATCCTCTTGCTCAGCGTAATTTGTTGGCTGTAACCCTGTTTTGTTGCTGCTTTTTTGATCATAATAAACTCATGTTTCGAGTCGCTATATTGCAGTAAGCCAATTACTGTTAAAGAAAGTGGCTCGAATAAAACATAAGATCAAAGAGGGTGAGCCATGGATAATGCAACAATTTGGGAATGGGTAGGATACCTAGCATCGGTCGTCGTCGCGATATCGCTGATGATGTCTAACATTAAAAAGCTGCGCTGGTGGAACCTAATTGGTGCTGCGTTATTTGTGGCTTACGGATTAGCCATTGACGCTATTCCGGTTGCATTAGTGAACTTCTTTATTGTGCTGATTGATGCTTACTATTTAGTGAAGCTTTATAAAGCCGATGCACAAATTAACAACACCACAGAGTTATAAAAAATAACCAATTAGGGGAAGAAATGACTCATTCTTCCCTTTTTTAACAAATGTAAATAGAGTAAAAACACTACCTTCTGGAGTTATCCTCTGTTTTCTTCTCAATATATCGTTGATTTCTAGTGTTTAAAACTCACAAACTTAAAACTTGTTGGTGATTAAATCTGAACATTTTATTTATTGATTAGCATCAAGACTGTTAATTAAATTCAACACTACTCTCCAAACTCCTAATTAAATTGAAGTTTATTGAGCACTATTTTTCCCATTACTCTCTAATCTGTAATTTAGTTTAAGCTTATCGTCTTTAATCGTTTTATTGTTTTTTGTTGAGTGTTTATTCTTATCCCATCGACAAGCGGCCAATAACCGCATTGCCATAGCATATCGCAGATGAAGGATAAACCATGGCCACCCTATTTGATTTAATCGAAACTTGGCTTGAATCTAGCCAAGATTGAGGAGTAATTTATGAGTCAGCAAAACCGAGTTCTTACCGCACAAAATGGCGCCCCAATCAGTGATGACCAAAACTCACTTTCAGCAGGCGAGCGTGGTCCACTATTACTGCAAGATTGGCACCTTATTGAGAAGCTTGCACACTTTAACCGCGAGCGTATTCCAGAGCGTATTGTGCACGCTAAAGGTACCGGTGTTTACGGTAAGTTCACTCTAACTCGCGATATGAGCGAGTACACAATTGCTGACCACTTCAACGGTGTAGGTAAAGAGACTGAAACCTTTGTACGTTTCTCTACAGTTGGTGGTGAAATGGGTTCTGCAGATGCAGAGCGTGATCCACGCGGTTTTGGTCTACGTTTTTACACTACTCGCGGTAATCACGATATCGTAGGTAACAACACGCCGACGTTCTTCTTACGTGATGGTATTAAGTTCCCAGACTTTATTCACACGCAAAAGCGTAACCCACAGACGAACCTGAAAGATCCACATGCAATGTGGGACTTCTGGGCACTAAATCCTGAAGCTATGCACCAAGTTACTGTGTTGATGTCAGATCGTGGTATCCCAGCTAACTACCGTCAAATGCACGGATTTGGTTCGCACACTTTCTCTTTCTGGAATGCTGAAGGTGAGCGTTTTTGGGTGAAATTCCACTTTAAGACTAAGCAAGGCATCGCTAACTTAACGGCTGAGCAGGCGGATATCCTTAAAGGTATTGACCCGGATTCGTCACAACGCGATATGGTGGCAGCGATTGCCGACGGTAACTTCCCTAAGTGGGCTGTTAAAGTGCAAATCATGCCAGAAGCTGAGGCAAATACTTACAAGATCAACCCGTTTGACCTAACTAAAGTATGGCCACATGCTGACTACCCACTGATTGAAATTGGTGAGCTTGAGCTAAACCGTATGCCGCAAAACTACTTCGCTGAAGTTGAGCAAGTTGCATTAGCGCCAAGTAACTTGGTACCAGGTGTCGGGGCGTCGCCAGATAAGATGCTACAAGCACGTTTGTTTGCCTACGCAGATGCTCAGCGCTACCGCATTGGTGCTAACTACAACCAGTTACCAGTTAACTGCCCACATGCAACAACGGCTAATCATCACCAGCGTGGCGGAGCTATGGCGGGTACACAATGTCCGTTCTCAGGTAGCCAAACCGGTGGCGATGCAAGCAGAAACTACGGACCAAACAGCTTTGATGGCTTGCAAGATCAAGCGCAATTTGCTGAGCCACCACTACGTTTAGATGGCGAGGCTGATCGCTATAGCCGTTACGACCAAGATGACTTTAGCCAAGCTGGTGACTTATACCGCTTACTACCTGAAGATGAAAAGGCACGTTTGATTGCTAACATCGCCGGCACATTAAGTGTGGTTAGTGAAGCGACTAAGTTGAAGATGGTTGAGCATTTCACTGCAGCTGACAGCGATTATGGTCAACGCGTAAAAGCAGCAATCGGTATGTAACGCGACTCCGCTAACTTTGCTTTAGCAAGCATTAGTCATAAGCTAGCAATAAGAAAGGCAAAACAGTGAGACTGTTTTGCCTTTTTTGTAGGTTTAAAAAACTAAGGTTGCAACACCTAGCAGGGCAAACAAGACCGCACAGCCGCGGTGGATCCAGCTCATCGGTAATTTTTCTGCGCTAAAGTGTCCGGCAATAACTGCGGGCACATTAGCGATTAACATACCAAGTGTTGTTCCAAGTACTACCATAGCTAAGGCGTCGTATTTAGCCGATAACACCATAGTTGCTATTTGAGTTTTATCGCCCATTTCAGCAATGAAGAACAAGATGAAGGTGGCTAAAAAGGGGCCCATGGCATAAAAACGGCTTTCTTCAGCATCAACTTTATCTGGGATTAACACCCAAAGCGCAATCGCAAAAAATGAAGCAGCGACTAAATAGCGCCCCACATCTGGGCTTATCCAAGATATTGCCCATTGCCCGAGCCAAGCGGCTGCAAAGTGATTAACTAAGGTCGATAGAAAGATACCTAGCACAATGGCGGTTTTATTTTTGAAGCGCGCAGCTAAAATCAGCGCTAATAGTTGGGTCTTATCGCCGATTTCGGCAATGGCTACGGTAAAAGTAGAGGCTAGCAGTGCTTCCAAGAGTTAATCCTAATGGGGAATGCAATAAACTAAGCACAGCAACTCTTCCCCAAATATCAGAGATGCAGTGCTCAGGTCTTGCTGGGCGGCTTAAAAACGGACGTTTTAAGCGGCTGTATGTACCATGGCATTGTGGCCAATTATGTTGATACACACTCAGAAATGACGTTCACTGACATTAAACTCAGTGTTGCCATTTTACTGATAGCTACTCCCCTGAAGCGAGGCGGCATTATAACGGTTGCGCTGCTTTTTTCAACGCTTAAGGCGCGGAGGCCATTAAATTAATCGGTAATTTAGGACTAAGTAACGTAGCTGTCGCTTAATCTTTACGCCTATGTTAATGAGTCGTGCCAAGTTGATTTTAAGTGCTCTACAGGGCTTGCCCACAGGGAATACTGCTGTTAATGTCGGGGCAGTCATTTTTTAGAGAAAGAGCCGTAATGAAACAATACACTCTGTATTTTCCACGATTTATCCAGCCTCAGTGGCTAAGTTGATAAGGTGAATACACGTTTTATTTAACTAGCCGTTGGGGCCAATTGGAATCGCAAGGTCAAAGATGACCAGATTCGATTGGGGGCAGTTATTGATATTGTTAACTTGCAAAATTCTCTCCCTCAAAGTCGTTCTAAATCTGACCTACAAAAATAAATTATAAAATTTAACAGGACAATTTTGTGAACTCAAAAATACTTGGCTCAGTTGCCATTGTTGCTGGTACGGCAATTGGCGGCGGTATGTTAGCTTTGCCTTTAGCAACAGCTTCACTAGGTACCATTCCCGCTTTACTTCTACTGGTTGCTATTTGGGGCGTATCGATTTACACCTCATTACTCATGCTTGAAATTAACCTACGCACAGGCGTGGGTCTTAACTTGCACTCAATCACAGGTAAGAATTTAGGCCGTGTTGGCCAAATAATCCAAGCTGCTTCTTTCTTAAGTTTATTATTTGCCTTAACCATGGTGTATTTGATGGGCGGCTCGTCGCTGCTTGAATCAAAAATGGACTTGATTGGCATGAAGATGGACAACCAAGTTGCGGTGCTGATCTTTACCGCTATTTTTGGTGGTTTGATTGCCGTTGGCGTGCGCTGGATTGATAAAGTGTCGCGCGTCCTATTCACCTCTATGATTGCCTTATTGGTAATTGTAGTGGCTTACTTGCTGCCAGAAGTTGATATGAGTCTGATGATGCGTGACTCAACGGAAGGCTTAGTAAGCGGCAGTGCGTTAACTAATCTGTGGTTGGCGGCGATTCCAATTGTGTTTACTTCGTTTGGTTTCCACGTGTGTATCGCTACTATTGTGCGTTATTTAGATGGTGACGCCGTCTCTTTACGCAAAGTGCTAATTATTGGTTCAACCTTACCGCTAGTGTGTTACATCCTCTGGCTAATGGTGACCTTAGGCACATTAGGTGGCAAAACGGTTTACGGCTTCGATGGTTCTTTACCTCAGCTAGTTAGCGCATTGCAAAGCGTTGCAGAGTCGTCAGTGTTACAACAGTTCATTGATCTGTTTGCTAACTTAGCGCTTGTGACTTCTTTCTTAGGCGTGACTATGAGCTTGTTTGACTATATCGCTGAGCTTATCCGTGCTAAAGAAAGCACCATGGGGCGTGCACAAACATGGCTGATCACCTTTATACCGCCATTGCTATGTGCACTGTACTACCCAGACGGTTTCTATAAGGTGTTAGGTTTTGCCGCTATTCCATTAGTGGTGATGATTATTTTCCTACCGATTGCTATGGCACTGCGCCAGCGTAAGAAAAACTTAGGTGGATACCAGGTTAGTGGCGGCACACCAGCTTTAGGTTTAGCGGGTCTTGCGGGTTTAACCATTATTCTCGCTCAGTTATGGGTAGCCCTATAATTTAAGCCATATTGAAACAGCACATCAGTGCGATATAAAAGACTTTGTAAGAGATTAATTCTTACCCTGTTATGAACCGCACTGGCTATGATAGAGTCGAGTACTAATATGCAAATAATTGCAGATATTGGTCTCGGCTCTTTTGTTTTTGAGTCCATATAAAAGCGATTACTTGCAGACAAGCAATCAACAAAAATTCTTAATAAAAATTCTTTACTAGAAATAAGAAATGGACTTAAAAAAATGAAAAAATGGCTTTTAACCGCAGCTATCACGACCTCTTTTGGCGCTGTAGCTGACGAAGGTATGTGGCAGCCTCACCAGCTTCCAGCTATGGCTGATGAGCTTAAAGCAAAGGGATTAGAAATTGATGCTAAATCGATTTCAAAACTCACTGAATTCCCAATGAATGCAGTAATTAGCCTAGGTGGCTGTACCGCATCATTTGTATCACCAAAGGGCCTAGTGGTGACTAACCATCACTGCGCTTACGGCTCTATCCAATACAACTCTACGCCAGAAAACAATCTGCTACGTGACGGCTTTTTAGCTAAGTCGTTTAGCGACGAGCTACCAGCAACACCGGGCTCTCGCGTGTTTGTAACTGAAAGCGTGGTTGATGTAACAGACAAGGTAAAAAATGGCCTTGAGAATAAAACCGGTAATGCATTTTACAAGGGCATTGAGCAACAAGAAAAGAGCCTAGTTGCTGAGTGCGAAAAAGAAGATGGCTACCGCTGTAAGGTTTATAGCTTTCATGGCGGTCTAGAGTATTACCTTGTTAAGCAGTTAGAAATTCGCGATGTACGCTTAACTTACACTCCAGCATTGAGCGTAGGTAAGTACGGTGGCGATATTGATAACTGGATGTGGCCACGTCACACCGGTGATTATGCTTTCTACCGGGCTTACGTATCAAAAGATGGTAAGCCAGCAGATTATAGCGAAGACAATGTGCCATTTGAGCCAAAGAGCTTCTTGAAAGTATCGGCTAAAGGCGTCAGCGAAGGCGACTTTGTTATGGTTGCTGGCTACCCTGGCCGCACCAACCGCTACCGCACAGCCAACGAAGTTGAAAACCAGTTTGAATGGGCGTATCCAGAAGGTAAGATCTTGCGTGAGCGCATTATCGAGATCATCAAAAATACAGCTCCAGAAGGCAGCGATGAGCGTATTAAGTATGAAAGCGCGATTGCGGGCCTAGCGAACTACGCCAAAAACTTCACCTCAATGATCGAGTTCTACGGCAAATCAACCATGCTTGATGACCGTAAAGCCCTAGAGCAAAAACTGGCTGATTGGATTAACGCCGACAGCAAGCGTAAGCAGCAATACGGTAAGGTGCTAGCCGAGCTTGATAAGCTGATTGCTAAAGGTCAGCAAGGTCAAGAGCGTGACTTGCTATTAAGCTACATGGGTTACAGCACTATGATGAGCACAGCTGATCGCTTGTACCGTTTAGCCAATGAAAAAGCGCTACCAGATATGCAGCGTGAGCCGGGTTATCAAGAGCGTGATATGACCCGCTTTACTTCAGGTATGGAGCGTATCGAGCGCCGTTATGCGGCAAGTGTTGATAAAGCGATACTGGCAGATCTAATTAGCCGTTACGCAGCATTGCCAAAAGATCAGCGTTTACCAGCGTTCGATAAAGCCTTTGGTATTGGCAACAATTTTGATATGGCTAAGTTTAATAAGACGCTAGATAAGATGTACGCCAATACTAAGTTGTCTGACAAAGACACTCGCCTAGCGTGGATGGACAAGTCTGTTGCTGAGTTTAAAAAGTCAAAAGACCCATTCATTCAATATGCTGTAGCCACCTATGACGAGCGCATGAAGCGCGAAAAGGCTGAAAAGCAATTAGCAGGTGACTTAATGAAGGTGCGTCCTATGTATATGGACGCCATCATTGCTTATAACCTTGAGCAAGGTAAGCCTGTTTATGCTGATGCAAACTCGAGCCTGCGTGTCACAGTAGGTCATGTTAAAGGTTACTCGCCAGAAGATGGTCTTAAGGCTGTGCCGTTTACTCGCCTAGAAGGTATTTTGGCAAAAGACACAGGTGTAGAGCCGTTCAATGCACCAGAGAAGCAGTTAGAGCTTATCGCTAACAAGCAGTACGGTGATTACTACGTGAAGTCACTGGACTCAGTGCCAGTTAACTTCTTATCAACGCTAGATACCACAGGTGGTAACTCAGGTTCGCCAACACTAAATGGTCGTGCTGAACTAGTAGGTCTGCTGTTTGACGGTGTCTACGAGAGTATCATTGGTGATTGGGGTTACGATCCACAGACTAACCGTTCTATCCAAGTGGATAGCCGTTATATGCTATGGGTAATGAAGTATCTTGATAATGCCGATAACCTGTTAGAAGAAATGGAAATTGTAGATTAATCTACAATCTTGATAGGCCAAGCAGAGCTGAGTCTATTAATAACAAAAGCCGAAACATTAATCTGTTTCGGCTTTTTTAATTTTTATACTTACTAGCATCCGACACGTAATATAAAAACGTTAAATTTTTGTATTTATACTAAGTTGTTTAAGCTTTCTATTATATAAGGGCTAGCTTTTGTCTGGATTAAATAGCGTTAATACGTGCTTAGTATTATTAAAAATCAAATATTAATAATGAGTTATATATTTTAGCTGTTAAAATTTATATTTTTTGATTTAACTATCTATTTAATAATTAAGTTAACTCTCTATTTCCCACCCCCCAACTTTCTTATCTTATCTCAAGTCTTTACCCTTATACTGTTTTCAACTTAAGGTGCTGATTTTAAATGCTTTTGCAGTCTTTACGTTTAAGTTTTCTTCGATGTATTGCATAGTGTTTTAATATGTTTTAGGGAATAATTCACCGTTGCAGTTTTACGCATTAGTAAACTCAAATGGCTTAATGTTAATACTTGCTAACCTAAATTAGTCTCACCTCAAGCTTTTTGTGATCAATAACCAATATTTGTAAATCAATTGCACTAATAATTTAAAATAGATTGCCAATGATAATCGTTATCATTACTGTTCTGTCAACCTCACGCTTGCTGATAGCAAAGTAAGTAATAAAAACTATTAAGTAATAAGAGATTGACGAATGTTTAAAAAGACCTCAATAGCTCTAGCAGTGTTACTTGCGACACAATCTTCATACGCTATTGCACATACCAAAAAAGAAATTAAGCAAAGCACTAATGAGCAGAGCGCAGCTGTGCAGCCAATAGAAAAGATTGAAGTGCGTGGGGTTAGGCAAAGACTAGAGAAGTCTGGCGTACTGTCTGACAGTATCATGAAAACAGAAGTGATTAGCTCAGAGCTGATGGATAACAAGAATGCGGTTAACCTAACTGAGGCAATTAACAACACTCCTGGGGTTAGGGTTTCTAACGAGTGCTCAATGTGCGGTGTTAAGCGGATTATGCTTAATGGTTTACGCGGTGAGCAAACCACGATTTTAGTTGATGGTTTACCTGTACACGCCATGATTGCTGGTTATTACGCCGTTGATGCGATTCCAACAACCGGACTTGATCGTATTGAAGTCGCTCGCGGTGCGGGGGCGTCGTTAATTGCACCAGAATCTATCGGCGGCACTATCAATATTATTACTAAAACAGCCCAAGAAAATGGCGCTACGGTTGATGTATCAGTCGGCGAGAACGGTAATAAAAAGATTGGTTTATTGGGTACAGGTGTCAGTGACGATGGCGCGACTCGAGTAACGCTGATTGGCCAGTTTGATAGTCGTGATCAGGTAGATGAAGATAACAACTTAGTTAACGAAGCACCGTCGCAAGACAACCGCACTATGACGATGCGCTTGTCTCACGATTTCACTGATAAAGACAACATTATTGTGCGTTATTCAAATGTCGACTCAGAGATATTTGGCGGGCCAATGCTCGGTAAAGAATATGCCGATGGCACTGCAACCAGTGCTGGTGGTGTGCTCGCTAGTTATGACGGTGTTGACTCTGATACCTTGTTTGCCGGTAACGATGTGCGCAATGATTTTGTGGGTAAAGCGTGGGAGACTACCGAGTGGATCCATACTCAGCGTGATGAGTTGTCGTTAAGTTGGCTACGTGAGCTAAATGACGATCTCAACATGACCTTGTCAGCGAGTTACTCTGACCATACTCAAGATTCGTTCTATGAAGGGTTTAAGTACTACGCTGAAGACACCATGCTCTATTTAGATGCTCGCTTTAACTACTACTTAAACGATTCACACCTATTAACTTTTGGTGTAGATAATCGCAGTGAAGAGATGCGCTCACGTTCTAGCGGTGAAGGCCATCAAGATTACGTATCAGATTCATTTGACTACGATATGCTAGGTTTCTACCTGCAAGATACATGGCAAGCTACTGACGAGTTAGAGATTGCTATGGCATTGCGCTACGACCATGTAAAAGCGGATTTTATTGACCCGAAAAAAGACGGTGTCGAAATTGATAAGTCGATTTTAGCGCCACGAGTAGACATTCGTTACAACCACAACGACCAATGGACATCGCGTTTATCTGCAGGCCGTGGTTACCGCGCGCCGCTGTCTTTCTTCGAAACCGACCACGGTGTACTTGATGCTGAACTGGGTTTTGAAATCGATATTGAAGAGCTTGAACGCTCAAACTCAGCAACCTACGCCTTAAGCTACAGCGGCGATGCGCTGACAATGACCACATCGCTAGCTTGGACCGAAGTTGAAAACCTTGCCATGCTAAGTGAAACCGACAGTGGCGTCCCTTTACTGACTCAGCTCGATGAAAAAGCGTCTGTGACTACCGCAGATATCGCCCTTGGTTATGATGTGACTGATGATTTAACGGTTAACTTTACCGCTGAAGGCTTCTTCTACGACGATGCGTTTAAGTCATCTTACTCATTAGCGCCAGTTGAAGAGCGTTTAACCTTTAACGCTGACTACTTGATCCATGGCTGGGATATTTTTGCCAACTTAGTTTGGATTGGTAGCCGCGACCTAAGTGAGTACGGTTATGAAGGATACAATCAAGTGGATAGCTCAGGAGCGGTAATTCAAAGCTCTAAGAAATCTACCGATGCACCATCTTACTGGACATTAGATCTGAAAGTGACCAAAGCGGTAACTGACAATATCGACTTCTATGCCGGGGTAAACAACCTATTTGATTACACCCAAGTGAACGAAGGCGAAACACCGTTATTCTTTGATGCCAACGGTGGTTACGATGTGGCTTACATCTGGGGACCATTGCGTGGCCGTGAAGTATACGCTGGCTTTAAGGCAACCTTCTAATCAGGGTTAAAAGTCTGGATTAATTGTACGATTAACGAGGTTTACTATGCTCAACCCCAGCAGCAAATGGAGAGGTCAACAGCTAGCGCTGTTACTACTAGGGCTTGTGGTTATTGCTCCCAAATCACAAGCACTAGAACTGCTGGGGTTTGAGCATGCTAATTTAAAAAGTGGTCAAGTGAGTACCCTTGACCACTTAAAAGGTAAGCCGAGTTTAATGATGTTTTTTGAGCCAGAGTGTCCTTGGTGTTTTAAGCAAGGTAAAGCTTTTAATCGCCTATTAGCTCAGTGCGATAACAAGGTCAACATTGTTGCCATGGGCGCTAATGCAGACCGCTCAAGTTTAAAAAAGACGTTATGGAAGATGCATCTAGATTTTGATGGCTTTGAAGCAGGCCCGACTATGATGCAACAGGTTGGGCAGTTACCCGCCACACCGATAACCTTGCTGCTCGACGAGCAGGGCAATTTGGTGAGTTACCTTCGGGGTTATGTCAAAGACGCTCAGCTACAAGAGTTGTTGCCTAAAGTTTTAGGGGTTAATTGTTTGGTCGATGTGAGTTAGCCTTTGAATGAAGCTTGATTACATTTTTTGTTCGGTGTTATATGGCGGTAATTATTAAATTGATACTTTAGAGTTATCAATCGCCTGCAGCGGGCGCATGTGCAGACACTGCCGTGACACGCTATAAATACATATATGGACACCTCACTTAATTCAAGCGATATTATTGAGCAACAGTGGGTAAAACTGCATACGTATATCCGGCCTGTTTATGAGAAAGTATTATTCTCTGGCCCT
>NZ_JAKILB010000011.1 GCF_023283895.1 Shewanella pneumatophori
TTCCTATTAGTGTAACTTTCATATTGGACACCTTTTGTTAGTTATTGAACGCACAAATTCAATATGGCGCAAATGACGCCGGTTTAACAAGAGGTGTCCATCCCATCATCCTTGTAAGCTCGGCCATGACGTCCATGTCATGGACGGTCACGGCCGCATCTACACTGAGTTAGCCAAGCATCATCCTGATGATTCTGAGTAATGGCTATAAGATTAGTTCACTATCCTTATCTGTCGCTAATTCGCTCCTATCCCTTTTATGTACTTTATGTATGTTGACCCCTTTATGTATGTTCAAAACCTGCCTCGGAATTATCATTTAGGCTGGAGCCTAGTGACTTTCCTTCCTGCGTGAACATTGCACTTTATGCAATTTTGAAGGTTCTTTGTTTCACTCAGGCAAAGAAACAAGGAATCTGTTCTCTCCATGTTGTAACTAATTGTTAACAAGCTAGTTTGCTGTTAGTCTTGAGTGATTAAAGTATTGGCGACCTGTTCTTATTAAGACCGTTCTTATTCGGAATTCAGCCGAATATACTGTTATGTACACAAGGAAGGTTATGTATTCTTATTTACCAAATGTAAATTTGTCCGATTCACCAATATCAAGCCAATTTAAGCTTAAAGGAGTATCAACTTTCCACGAAGCCTGTGATTTTATTTGGAGATTGCCTTACGGTCGCACTAACCACCAAGATTTGATAGCAGTCTTGAGTGAACGGAAAGGAACATGTAGCTCAAAGCACAGGCTACTAAAAGCATTGGTGGATGAACTGGATATTGAAGGTGTTGAGCTAAAAGTCGGGATTTACCTGATGCATGAGAGTAATACGCCTGGTGTCGGTTCTGTTTTGAACTTAAGTGAGTTTGATTCAATTCCAGAGGCACACTGTTATTTATATTATGATAATCGCCGAATTGATTTAACGAGAAGCGATGCGGTTGCATCGGAATCTATAAGTAATTTCCTTGTAGAAGTGACAGTTGAAGCAGAGACTCTGCCGGAATTTAAAGAGCCGTTTCATTATCAGTATATTGTCGATAAGTATGGTGATGAGCGAGCTAAAGCGGTTTGGGCTTGTCGGGAGCAATGTATTGCTGCACTTGGAACATAACAAGCCTATGAATCAAGATTCACCATGGCTGTCACGCCATTTGCTGAGCAAATCGCCCGCCAGCACATGGTTCACTTATTAGCAGGGCATTAAATGCCGGAAGGAATTCGAGTGATTTCTAAGAAATGCCTATCAGAGAGTTTTGGTTGTAACGAATATCTTTCTGAATTCGAAGGCGGATATTTTCATGAGGATAGTTGCTTACAACTGATACTGCCTCTATCAATGGCAACAGTTAATCCAGAATTCCAGCATCTTGTAATTGGGCATGCTGGTACAGATGGCATTGAGTTTTGTTATAGAGCACATTTCCCAGATATTTGGGCATTTTATCCAAGCGAATCAGCTTATCAAAAGGTGGCATCTAGCATCGGTCAACTAATTCAAGGCTGGGTAAATGGGTCAATTAGCGTATAGGCATTTAACAAGGCGCAGCAACGGACTGTCAAACCTGTTACTTTTTGTGCAGCTGCGCAGCACAAAAACCGCCAAGTTCGCCTGCCGCAGTGCGCGGCGTTATGTAAATTTGAAAACTAAGGGATTAATCATATGTTTGGTTGGGGACTGAGTGTTTTTAGTGCTATTGTGCTTTTTTTTGCGTTAGCCGCCGTCATAAAAATGGAAGGTAATAGACCTAAATTCTATGCTGGACTTTCTTTAATTGCATTTGGGCTGCTAATGTCAGGATTTTCAGCTGTATATGTGGGTATTATATTTGGAAACTCAGACCCAGATGTTTATAGTTTTCGCGTTACGTTTTTAAGTAATACTTATCTAATTGTGGCATCAATAGGTGCCAATTTATTTGCTACTGCAGTGTGTACTAAGCATTCGACAGATAGCTTTCGCTTGTTTAGGCGATAGATTTGCATAACAAGTAATTTAAGAGGGATTCCAACGCTCGGCATTTTTGCTTCTACTTCAAATTTAGTATTTATGGCACAATGCTTTAGATTTGGGCGGAGGGGTTGTTCCCCCCTTAATTGGGCGTTATGTATCTAAGGAAAGATTTGGTGAAACCCGACTATCAATCTTATTCGCTCGAAGAGCTATATGATGTGGAAGCAAATATCGATAAGGAAGCTTACCCTGAAAGATATAGAGAATTACTACATGAGTTAAAGCTAAGAGAAGATGCCAAGCCACAAGTTGAAGTTAAGGAAGAGACTAAAAAGCCTAAACGTAAACGCACTAATAAAGAGAAAATCACCACATCTTCTTTGATTCTAGCTGCCGCAACAACATGCCTGTATTACGGACATATCCCCGGAAAGAATGGTGGTTTATCTATGGAAGAAGATCCTTATTTCTTTTGGGGAACTTTACTATTTTGTGTCGGAATGGCTGTAAATCAATTGCTGACATTAAAATATACTAAAAAACAATGTGATAACGATACATAACAAGCGTATTAAGCATGGGACGCAAAACACTTGGTTTGCGCTGTCTTTAGTTATCACATCAAAAGCCGGATTACATTGCAGGCTAACAGAAAACACTTATTCCCCATCGAAGTTGCCGAAGTACGCAGGTAAAAGTGCCGTAGAACCATCATGGATGATGGTTCAGGCTCGGGGGGATATGGATGTCCCATCTGAGCCGTTAGGCGATTTTTATTGGAGTACGAGGGGCAACAACTTCGTCTGGGGCGTCATGGTGGATGCAAGGAGGATAAGGACGAGCAGTCCTCCTTGCCCGGGTGTGGGATGAAATCCCACGACTTTAGTTGTTAGACGAAGTCTAACTTAGAAGTCAGGCGTAGCCTGATTGCTTTTAGCTAAATTTGTTAAACCTAGTTTAACTGAACCTCAAGCGTCAGCTTCTGTACAAGCAACAGAAGCTAGCAATTCCGTTAGCTCAACGGAAGTCAAAGGTCGCATACAACCCTCTGGCAAATCTCCTAACTGTAAACTCTGAATCGACACGCGTTTAAGATCGATAACTTTAAAGCCTAAGGCTTGCGACATGCGCCTGATCTGACGATTAAGCCCTTGAGTCAAAGTAATCTCATACTTATCAGCGTCCAAACGGCTCATCACACAAGGTAAAGTGGTGACATCTTTATAACTCACCCCCGCGGCCATGTTGGCAAGAAAAGCATCATCAAACGGTCGGTCTACTTGTACATGGTAGGTTTTAGCATGACCAAAATCTGGGTGCATTAGCTTATGGGTTAATTCACCATCGTTAGTTAATATCAATAAACCTCGGCTGTCTTTATCAAGACGGCCAATAGGGTAAAGCCTTGGTGAGGCGGGTAATAAGTGCAATAAACTACAAGATAAGTCGGCTAATAAGCGACTATCGGTGCCGACGGCTTTGTGAAACAACCAATAGGCCTTAGCTTCAATTTCGCTGACTAGCTCGCCGTTGACATAGATTTTATCTGTACATTGCAGGCCTGCTTCAGTGTGGATAAGGCTAACCGTGTCGACATGAGTGGCTAAACGGTCGTTGATTCGAACTAAGCCGTCACGGATTAAACGGGTAGCGGCGCGGCGTGAACAGCAGCCGGTTAAAGCAAGATATTTTGCGAGTCTCATAATGTGAGTCATTACTCTGTAGCGAAATAGCGCTGGGAAAGCTCTAAATGATTCTTAATGGCCATCTGGCGAATGCTCCATGCATGACCAAGGCACCATAACATCACTATGTTAGTTTGTGCCCACAAAGTTATGGTCATTAAACAGTAATGACCCCATAGATGGTGTTGCTCACATGGATCAAAATCTAAGGTTTGCCAGTTTAACTGAAAAATCAGCCCAGACGATGCAATGAAGCCAAAAACACTGATAATAAACACTGGCCAACTGCAGGCTGAGTTATGGTTAAACCTATCGCTAATACACAAAAAGTACATCACTACGGTAGCGACTAAAAAGCTAGTGGAGACTAGTCGGTGCGGCCATAGGTAGTTGATTGGGAATATGCCCATTAAGATCACACACAGGCCGACAAAAATGCCGATACAGGCTAAGTAGTGGCTAAAATAGCCCAGCTTTAACAGTAATAAACTGACCATGGACAACATGATACATAAGCCTGCCACCATCAAAGATATGTTGTAGATAAAGGCGTAGCGAGTGTAAGTGTAGTCACCTAAAAAGTCGGTGCGCAGATTAATGACCTGCCAGCCAATATTTTGATATTCAAGCCAAACAGAGGTCGATACGCCAACGGCTGCTATCAAACCGCCGAGAAAAATTAACACGACTATCAAGCGGTGATGATCATTGCGCATTGATTGATTTTGCAGTGTTTCGTCCATGAGATCCCTTGCTATTGCGTTAAACAAAAAAGGAGTACACCTTGATGTACCCCTTTAACGTTTTATGGTGATTTAAACCATATAGCCAAACCTGCCTGATTAATGGCGTTTACGCAAGATCACAATCGCAATAGCCACAACCGCTAAGATCATGCAGTACCAAGCATGGGTTACAACCGTTAGTGGCGATATAGCAAAGGTTGAAGCAACCAGTAATGCTTGTGCACCGTAAGGGATTAGACCTTGAATGATACAAGAGAAAATATCCAGAATACTTGCTGCACGCTTTGGTGTTACACCGTGCTTCTGTGCCAGATCTTTAGCAATGTCACCGGTAACCACAATCGATACTGTGTTATTAGCCACACAGGTATTGGTGGTTGCAACAATGGCTGCCATACCTAACTCTGATGCGCGGCAAGATGCTTCGCCTTTAGCTTTAGAGAAACGGCTGATTAGCTTTTCAATCTGCTGGCTCACAAATGCTAGCCCACCTTGCTGCTGCATTAGCGCTGCTAAGCCGCCCACTAGCATAGATAAGATGAAGATTTCTTGCATGCTACCAAAGCCTGCGTAGATGTCTTTACCAAACTGAATCAGGCCGTAATCCATAGTCGCTAGACCAGTAACACCTGCTAGCAAGATACCAATGGTCAGAACAACGAAAACGTTAAGACCTGCAACGGCTAAGAATAGAATTGTTAGGTATGGAATTACCTTTACAAAGTCGACTTCTTGCGCCGCCACATCAGCTTGGCCTTGGCCTGCTAAAGTGAAAATCACTAAGGTAATAATTGAAGCTGGGATGGCGAAAATCAGGTTCTCTCTGAACTTGTCTTTCATTTCACAGCCTTGAGTACGGGTTGCTGCAATGGTGGTGTCAGAGATGATTGATAAGTTATCACCAAATAGTGCACCTGAGATCACGGCGCCAGCCATAATGGCTAAGTCTATTTGAGCTTCGTTAGCAACGCCCAGTGCAATTGGTGCTACCGCAGCAATTGTGCCCATAGAGGTACCCATTGCGGTTGCGATAAACGCGGCAATAACGAAAAAGCCTGGTAGTAATAAGCTTGATGGCACTAAAGACAAGCCTAGGGCTACAGTGGCATCCACACCGCCAGTTGCTTTAGCTACTGAAGCAAATGCACCCGCCAACAAATAAATCATACACATTGCGATGATATTTGAATGGCCAATGCCGTTTAAGAAAGTTTCTATTGATTGGTTAAGCTTTTGCTTCGAAATCAAAATAGCAAAGATAATGGCAGGTAGAATCGCCACAACACTTGGTAATTGATAAAAGGCAAAGTCTACACCTTGGCTTTGAAAGTAAACGCCAGCACCAATAAATAGGGCTAAAAACAAAAATAGCGGGGTAAGAGCTAAAAATGATGGCGTAGTGCTTGGGGTCGCGCTTTGCGCTTCTGGGGCATTATTGGAAGTCGTCAATGTGATCTCTCTTATCTTCAATCAGTCTTTGAACCATTGTTCCCATTGCCCTCCTAGCTGGAACAAACTACTTATTAGCTGCTGCTAAATCATAGAATGGTACATCTCAATAGTTGAGAGGATATGAGATTGAAAGACGTCTGTCAATTTAGACGTCTAGATGTTTTTACTGCTAACTCAAAATATAACCAAAGTTGTGACCTATATCGGCTATGCCTTGTTGAGCTTTGGCTTATGTTAGCTTGGTAAGTTGCCACGATTATATGTCGATTACCACTTTGCTAACGGTGAGTATTCGCTTTTTACATACGGTTTTTCATCTAGGCTTTATTAATCAATGATAAGCTTGTGTAAGCGAGTGTATTACTAACGATAAATTAATGAGATGTGTTATGCAGTTAATGGACATTGATAAACAAACCTATCGCAAAAATACCAACTTAGTGATTATGGGGTTTGTAGCCAGTTTAGCGATTTTAGCTTTAGTTTTTGGTGCAATTCTCATTCACTTTTTTGGCGCTCCAGCTAGTGCCAGTGGCGAGTCTACCGGTAACTTCCACCTTAATGTGATGGGTGTGGTTTTAGCGCTGGGTTTGTGCAGTGCAGTATTAAACAGCCAAAAGCAAAAGCCTTTTCTTAAAGAGGTGTATTACGTCTGGCAATTAAAACAACTGCATAATCAGATTTACCGTAAGCTGGCAAAAATAAAACAGGCAGCGGATAACAACGAGCCAAAGGCTTTTATTATTCTTAGTTTTTACTTTGCTAGCTTAAAGCAGGTTTATACCCTAGACGATAACACGTTAACTTTGGCTACCGTTGAAAGCGATCTAAACCAGCTCAATGACAAAATCGCGGCACTTGGACTGACGATTACGCCTGAGCAGTTTGAGCCGCAAATGCTGGAGCAAATCTAAAAGAGTGATACCAAAGCATGCTCCCAAACGTGGGAGCTGCTAGTGGCTTATATTAATTGGTATTAGGCCATTCCTTTCTGTTTTATCCCTCAACTTTCAATTCGACTATCCTGCTGTTATTGACTGAAGTTATATATTCTTTGCTCGGCATTATCACTTTCACTCAAAGCTGACGGCTTAATGCCTATTTACCTTTAGTTCAAGGCTGCTTACCTTTAGTTCAGGAGTGCTTACTGCTTATGTTGAGCTCAGGGCTGCTTACCTTTAGCTCAAGGCTGTTGGCTGCCACGACTTGTATTAAGTCAGTTGTTTGCTATGTTTTTGTTTAGTGATGACTGAATTTAATGATGAAGCTGATAATGACTCGTTCTGCTCAAACAAGTTGAGCCGATAAATTTATAAAACGGAATGATGAATTGATACCCAAGGTTGGAGATCCCATGAAAAAAGCGCTAGCACTGGTTCCTTTCACGGCATTGGCTTTTACACCAGCCAGCAATGCAGTAGAAGTGTTTAAAGACGATAAAAATGTGTTTGAGATTGGCGGTTACGTTGATGCTCGAGTTATCGACACTCAAGGAGTAACTGAGGTGGTCAACGGTAGCTCACGTATTAACTTTGCCTTTACCCGCGATATGTCCAATGACTGGAAAACCTATGTCAAATTGGAGTGGGGGGTAAACCCATTTGGTAATAGTACCATTTCCTATAGTAGTGAAAGTAATTTTGAAACTAAAAGCGGCGACTTTCTTAATAATCGTCTCGGTTATGTTGGTTTAAGCCACGACGATTACGGTTCTGTATCGATTGGTAAGCAGTGGGGTGCATGGTATGACGTGGTGTATAACACCAACTACGGCATGGTCTGGGACGGTAATGCCTCGGGGACTTACACCTATAACAAGTCTGATGGTGCCATTAATGGTGTCGGTCGCGGTGATAAAGTAATCCAATATCGTAATAGCTTTGGTGACTTGAGTGTGGCGATACAAATGCAGCTTAAAAATAGCGTAGCCGATATCCCTGATGACGGTTCAACCAATCCTAATCGCTTAGTCCAAACGGAATATGATAACACTTACGGTATTGGCTTAACGTATCAAGCGACGGATATGTTGGTGTTAACCCTTGGTGGTAATACAGGTGAGCCTATGGCGACAACCGCTAGTGGTAGAGTCCTTAAAGAAACTGACTACATTTATGGTGCAGGCATAAGCTGGGGCGGCTGGGATCAATATGGTTTTTACGCCGCTGCTAACGTCAATGCCAATGAATATCACGATACCGATAATTTAGGCCGCTTCTTGCAAGATGCGGTTGGACTTGAGTCATTAGTGTCTTACTACTTTGATAACAACGTAAAGATCTTAGCTTCGTACAATATTTTAGAGGCGGGTGATGAGTACGAAAAAGTACACCAAGGCGATGTATTTAAGCGCCAATTTGCGTTTGCAGGCGTGCATTATTACTGGGATAACAGCGTGGTGATGTATCTTGAAGCGCGCAAAGACTTCAGCGATTTTTCTAGTCGCGATCCTGCTAAGGAAGCTGCGCAGCAATTAACTGAAGATGATGGTGTGGCCATTGGCGTACGCTATATTTTATAGTGACTGCTTGTGAGCGCACAGGCTGTATCTTTTGTGTTATCAACAATAAAGGCTTACCTTCGGTGGGTAAGCCTTTGTTGATTTTAGGCTGCGACTATCTGGTGATTAGCCTTGCAAACGGGCAAGGCTACAAACTGCTAATCCTTCAAACGATAAGTGACTTCAACTCTGTCTTGGATCATCACTTGCCCTTGCTGGTAACTTTGACCTGCATCGAAGCTTTTGGCTTCTGAATTCATTCTTAGCATAACTGGCTGGATTGGGCGCTGTTCAAAGTAGCTTATCTCCCATACACCATCTATTTCTTCACCAAAGCCAGCGGCTAAAGTTTTGGCTTTTTGTTGGGCATCTTTAATCGCTGCCATTCTTGCTTGCTCGACATACTCAGCTTCTTTACTCGACTTAAGTGCAATGTTATTGATGCGGTTAATTCCTTGCTCAAGTGCTGAGTCTAGGATGTTATTTAGCTTAGCTAAGTCCATTACCGTGACTTTAATACGGCGATTAGCACTGTAACCGATTAGCTGGTTTGGCTTGTTCTTTTCGTAATGGTATTGCGGCTGTAAATTGATATTAGCGCTTTGAATAAGTGATTTATCAACGCCGGCTTTTTCAAGGCGGGCTAAAAAGCTAGCGACAGCTTTATCTGATTCACGCTTTGCTTCTTGTGCTGTTTTAGCTTTAATTACTACTTCAACGTTCACTTCAGCCATATCGGCTTTAACTGCAATTTCACTGGTGCCTATGGTATTGAGATGAGGGAAGTCGACGTCTGCGGCTTGGGCGCTAGCAACTAAAGAAGTTGATGCAATAACAGTAGAGATAACGGCTGCGATAATTGATGATTTCATAAAAGCTCCAAACAATGAGTAGATGACTAAGCTATTTGCTTGTCTTGTTTGGTATAAACGCAGCCGTTTTGAAAAAGGGTTTTATTTTTTTAATTTTTTTATTCAGCTGGTTTAAAGCTGTTTTGAAACACCACATCTTGCTTATGCTTTTGTTGCTCCCAGCCAGCGGTTTTCAGCTCTGGCTCATCTAAGAACTCATCGACATAGCCGATACACAAATAACCAATTAGCTCGCTGCTAGCTGGTGCATTCACCGCTTGTTTGACTGCTTCAGGGTCCACAATACTTACCCAGCCCACACCAATATTGAGTGAGCGCGCCATAAGCCATAGGTTTTGAATGGCGCACACTACGCTAAAACGGCCCATATCTGGCATGCTGGTTTGCCCAAGTACCGGCGTTGCTTGGTTTTGATAAAACACAGCAAGGTTAACGGGAGCTTCGAGTATGCCTTCAAGCTTAAGCTTGCTGTATTGCTGTTGTTTGTCAGTGCTAAATTGCGCTTTACCTGCGCTGTTGGCGGCGGTAAAGGACTGATGAACTTGCTGCTTAATCGCCTCATCGCGCACCACTACAAACTGCCAAGGCTGCGAATAACCTACCGAAGGAGCGTGTAGGGCAGCTTCAAGCAGTTTATCTAACACGCTGTCATCAACGGGAGTCGCTAAAAAGTGATTACCGCGAACGTCGCGGCGCAGCCGCATAATATCCATTAGCAACTGGCTATCGTTTAATGAAAATGGCTGACTCATTGGGTTCTCATTAGAAAATAAACAATAAAAAGGCGCCATATTGGCGCCCAATACTGTACCGCTATTTAACCGTTAAAGCAGCTATAACAGCGGTGAAATGGCAAGTTAATTAATCATCATTGAAATAGCGTAACCGACAACCGTAGCTGTGATGACGCCAATAAAGCCCGGCATAATAAAGCTGTGATTAACTATGTACTTACCAATATGGGTGGTGCCTGTTCTGTCAAAGCTAATGGCCGCTAGGTCACTTGGGTAGAACGGAAAGAAGAAGTAGGCATAACAGGCCGGTAGCACACCGATTAATACAGGGGCCGGAATGCCTAGCGAAAAGCCCAGTGGCAGCATAATGGTTAAGGTTGCTGCTTGGCTTTTTAGAAATACCGATGCGGTAAACATGGCAATGGCAAATGACCAAGGGTGCGCGTGGACAATATCGCTCACAGATTCAATCAAGTAGCTCTTGTGGTGACCAATAATGGTGTCACTAAGCCACGCGATACCAAAGATAATAATCACCGCCGTCATACCGGCAATAAATACATTGCTGTGGACGATTTTCTTCGGGTCAATCTTGGTTGCTAATAAGATAATTGCGCCCACAGATAGCATCATAAACTGAATCGCGACCGACATCTTCACGCCTTCTGGTAGCAGTTTATCGCCAAACATAGCCAGCGCAATCACCGACAAAATACCCAGTAAGAAGATGCTTAAGCCTTTCTTGGCTGTACTGTCGTTTTTAGCGGTGTCAGTGCTGTCAGATTCAGTATCAATCAGGCTATTTCTAAAATCTTCATCTTGTAAGCGCGCTTGAAACTCTGGGTCTTTATCGAGATCTTTACCGCGATTAAGGCTCCAGGCTGAGGCGACAAGGACACCGATTAGAGTCGATGGAATGGTGACGAGCAGTACATCGATAAGGCTGATATCGAGATTGTTTTCCATTGAGCAGGCAATAACCACAGCCGCCGCAGCAGCAATTGGGCTGGCGGTAATACCCATTTGCGATGCAACGGTGGCAATGGCCAGTGGGCGCTCAGGGCGGATGCCTTTTTTGTAGGCTACATCATAAATCACTGGTAGTAGTGGATAAACTGAGTGGCCAGTACCTACAAGTACCGTTAACGAGTAAGTACAAAGTGGGCCAAGAAATACGATTTGGTTTGGGTGCTTACGCAGCAGTTTTTCGGCGTAGCGTACTAACAGTTTTAAACCGCCAGTGGCTTCTAGGGTGGCTGAGGCTGCAACCACTGCCAGAATAATCAACATCACGTTGATAGGCGGATTACCCGGCGCAATACCAAACACAAAAGCAAGAATCGATACACCTAAACCACCAAGTAGACCAAAGGCCACACCACCGTGGCGGATCCCCACAAAAATAACAGTTAACAACAAGAGCATATGTATGAAAAACATAGCGGGGTGTCCTTTTAGGCATTCTCAGTTAGTCAGCCAGTTTTAGCTGAAGCACTACCAGCGTGGTAGCCTTTTCAGGGCAGTTATACCGTATGTGACTGATTGCTTAAATAGTGAGTGTTGCACAAGGTGATAACACGCATTTATTTGTCAAACTTTTACTAAAAAGTGTGAACTGGATTGAGTTAGGTTTATCGGTATATCGGTGCACTTAAACAGACAGTATGGCGGTGGCCTTAGCCGATGTTTTCACTTTACTGAGAGCTTTTTGCAGTTAATTGCTAGGTTTTTGTGTGACTCAGGTTGTTTTATGTACTGGCTGATGATGTTAGAGTAGGCGCACCTATTATCTAGAGGATTTACATCAACGTGTTAATTACGCCGCCCTAACGTTTTGCCCCTCCTATAGCTTTCATTGCTAACTTAAGCACCTTGCTTATTCCTGTGCGCATATAAATTCGTTGTCGAATTCTTACGACTGTTTTCTGCGCCAAAATTTTATCAAAGAAGCACGCTTAATACGCCAGCCTAATCTCTGGTGCGTACTGCCGTGCAAAAAACTGAGATGTTCATGCTTAAAAATTTTAAAAATGATTGGTTGTCCAATGTTCGCGGCGACTTGCTTGCGGGTATTGTCGTTGCTTTGGCTTTGATCCCGGAGGCTATCGCATTTTCTATTATTGCTGGAGTTGACCCTAAAGTTGGTTTGTATGCCTCCTTTAGTATTTCAGTAGTGATAGCATTTACCGGCGGCCGCTCCGGTATGATTTCTGCTGCAACCGGTGCCATGGCGCTGCTGATGATTACGCTAGTGAAAGAGCACGGTTTGCAGTATCTCTTGGCGGCAACGGTATTAACCGGTGTGCTGCAAGTATTAGCTGGCTATTTGAAGCTTGGTAATCTGATGCGTTTTGTGTCGCGCTCAGTGGTTACTGGTTTTGTTAATGCGCTGGCAATATTAATTTTCATGGCTCAATTGCCAGAGCTGACTAATGTCACTTGGCATGTGTACGCTATGACAGTTGCAGGTCTTGCCATTATCTATCTTTTCCCGCTTATTCCGCGAATAGGTAAGCTTATCCCTTCGCCATTAATTTGTATTCTTGTGCTCACCGCAGTGGCAGTTATGTTTAATCTTGAGGTACGCACAGTCGGTGATATGGGAGATCTGCCGGATACCTTACCTATCTTCTTGTGGCCGGACGTGCCGTTGAATATGCAAACCTTACTCATTGTACTACCTTACTCTGCGGCGCTTGCTGTGGTTGGTTTGTTAGAGTCGATGATGACGGCAACCATAGTTGATGATCTTACCGATACTAAAAGTGATAAAAATCGCGAATGCAAAGGGCAAGGTGTAGCTAATATTTCTACTGGGTTACTGGGGGGAATGGCTGGCTGTGCCATGATTGGTCAGTCGATGATCAATATTAAATCTGGTGGTAGGGGACGATTATCGAGTTTTGCTGCCGGTATATATTTGCTGATTATGGTGGTGTTTCTTGGACCTTGGCTAAAACAGATCCCGATGGCAGCGTTAGTTGCTGTGATGATCATGGTGGCGATAGGTACCTTCTCTTGGCGCTCTATTACTGATTTAAAGCAGCATCCTTTGTCGACAAATATTGTGATGCTAGCCACTGTGGTGATTGTTGTACTGACCCACAACCTTGCGCTTGGTGTATTTGTAGGGGTGTTACTGGCCTCACTGTTTTTCGCAAATAAAATTAGCCGCATGATGGTAGTTAAAAGACGCAATGCAGTCAGTGAAAGTTGCGAATATCGGGTCATAGGTCAGGTGTTTTTTGCCTCGGCTGATAAGTTTATCGACTCGTTTGATTTTAAAGAGGTGCTAGAGTCGGTAACCATTGATTTATCGTCAGCGCACTTTTGGGATGTCACAGCTGTATCTGCACTCGATAAAGTGGTGATTAAGTTTCGCCGCGAAGGTGCTAACGTCGAGTTAATCGGCATGAATCAGGCTACTCGTACGCTAGTGGATAAATTTGGCGTACACGACAAGCCGGAAGAAGTTGAAAAGTTAATGGCTGGGCACTAAGAGGATGACTAACATGAAGAATATCGTAGCTTGTATCGATGGCTCTAAATTGACTCTAGCCACTTGTGAAGCAAGTGCCTGGGGAGCGCAAAAAATCCAGTCACCTCTTACCTTACTGCATGTGTTGGATAAACCTATGCAGCCGGTAGCCAGTGAATTGTCGGGACAAATAGGTTTAGGAACGCAAGAAGAGCTGCTTAATGAACTGATTGAGCTTGATGAACTGCGCAGTAAAGTGGCCCTTAAGCATGGCAAGCAGTTACTCGATAACGCTAAAGAGCTGGCAATAATGCGCGGCGTTGATGATGTTACCCTATTGCAGCGCCATGGCAATTTATTGGATACCTTAGCAGATTTAGAAAGTGAGTTAAGTTTGTTAGTTATGGGGAGGTCAGGTGAAGATCATTGCGCTGAAAAATCCCCGAGTGAACACGGCTCTACTGCCAAAGCTCGAATTAGTCAGGCTATTGGTTCGCAACTTGAGAATATCATTCGCTCAATTAAGTCAGACATTTTGGTGGTTAACGAGCAGTTTAACTGGCCAAGAGCTTATATGATCGCTTTTGATGGTAGCGAAGCCAGTAGTAATTTAATCGAAAAGATACTGAATACTCAGCTGCTTACAGGTTTAGAATGTCATCTGGTAATGGTTCACGCCGACGCTGTTAAAACCTCGGCATTTACCAATGCTGCTGCACGGCTTATGCAAGCTGGCTTACCTGTTACTCAACGCGTGTTAACTGGGAATGTTGATGCAGCGCTGCTTAATTATCAGCAGCAACAGCAACTCGATTTAATCGTGATGGGGGCATACAGTCATACGCGGTTACGTCAGTATTTTGTTGGCAGTAATACAACTCAAGTGCTTGCCACAAGTGTTGTGCCAGTGCTGCTAATTCGCTAATCGTTTAATAACCTGTTCGTTAATTTAATCCTATGCAACCACCTACTGCAGTAGGTGGTGATTAGAAGTTTTCCCGCTAATTTAATTCGTGGCGAGGCTTTATCAATTTAACTGAATAATTAAACTCGAGTTAACTGACAATATTGTGCGGAATTGGTTAGAATTAGGCAGATTTTTCATTCATCAGAGTGACGGTATGCACGTACATATTTTAGGAATTTGTGGCACTTTCATGGGCGGCTTAGCTTTACTGGCTAGAGCTGAAGGGCACAAGGTTACGGGCAGTGATGCCAATGTTTATCCGCCAATGAGCACTCAGCTTGAAGAGCAGGGTATTGAGCTTATTCAAGGGTTTGACCCATCTCAATTAGGCACAAGTGAAGATGATGCACCTGACTTGGTAGTGATAGGTAATGCCATGAGTCGCGGTAATCCTTGTGTCGAAGCGGTATTAAATCGCGGCCTAAAATATACCTCTGGTCCACAGTTTTTAGCTGAGCATATTTTGCCGCAGCGTTGGGTGTTAGCGGTATCGGGTACTCATGGCAAAACCTCAACTTCCAGTATGTTGGCATGGATCTTAGAAGATTGTGGCTATGAGCCTGGATTTTTGATTGGTGGCGTACCGCAAAACTTTGGGGTATCGGCCCGTCTCGGAGGCTCTCCTTTCTTTGTGGTTGAAGCAGATGAATACGACAGTGCATTTTTTGATAAGCGCTCTAAGTTTGTCCATTACCAGCCACGCACCTTAGTGATAAATAACTTAGAGTTTGACCACGCTGATATCTTTGATGATTTAAAAGCGATCCAACGTCAGTTTAATCACGTAATACGTACCGTGCCGGGTGAAGGTAAAATCATTTGGCCTGCCGATGCGAGCAGTGTGCAGCAAGTGATTGATATGGGCTGCTGGAGTGAGCAAGAGCAATATCATTTATCTGCCAATCAAAATGGCTGGTACGCAGCGAATTTAACTGACGATGGCCATAAGTTTGAGGTCTTCTTCGATGGTGAATCGCAAGGCATTTTAGATTGGCAGTTAATCGGCCAGCACAATATTGAAAACGCAGTCATAGCGATTGCCGCTGCGCGCCATGTTGGGGTTAAACCTCAAGCGGCTATTGAAGCGCTAAGCCAATTTGCACCGCCAAAGCGCCGTATGGAGCTACTGGATACGATTGCTGATGTTGAGGTGTATGACGACTTTGCTCATCACCCAACTGCCATAGCGACCTCGCTAAATGGCATGCGAGCACGAGTCGGTAGCGGAAAAATTACTGTGATTTTAGAGCCGCGCTCTAACACCATGAAAAGCGGTGTGCATAAAGACACTTTAGCTAATTCGTTAAGCTTAGCGAGTCAGGCGTTTTTGTATCAAGCAGGCAATATTGATTGGGACATTCAGTCGGCAATGGCGGGCGCGTCAATTCCGGTTGAAGTGCGCTATGACATAGACGAGATAGTTGACCTCGTTGCGGCTCAAGCTGAGCCCGGAGAGACTATTATTGTTATGAGTAACGGTGGCTTTGGTGGTTTGCATCAAAAACTGCTGAGTAAGTTACGTAGTCAGCAAGGTAAATAATTAACCATGAGCGTTAAATATCGTAAAGCAGAGAAGTCGATAAGCTTAGCTTGGACCGGTGCATCTGGTGCGCCTTATGGCCTTAGACTGCTGGAAATATTATTGAAAAGCGATTATCAGGTATTTCTGATGATCTCTTCTGCTGCTCGTGTCGTGTTGGCGACCGAGCAAGGCTTACAATTAAGTGGCAACGCTGACAAAGCCAAAGAGCAGTTGCTTGCTCAATTTGGTGAAGTCGCTGGTGAGCTTATTGTACTGGGCAAAGAAGAGTGGTTTTCACCGCCAGCATCAGGCTCTGCAGCGCCTAAGCAGATGGTGATTTGCCCGTGTAGTACAGGTACCTTAGCGGCTGTTGCCACAGGCATGAGTAATAATTTACTCGAAAGAGCTGCTGATGTGGTAATAAAAGAGCGCGGCCAATTAATCTTGGTTCCTCGCGAAACTCCTTTTAGTGCCATACACTTAGAGCATATGTTGTCGCTTTCTAAGTTAGGCGCCACCATCATGCCTGCAGCACCAGGCTTTTATCATAATCCCAAATCGGTTGAAGATCTGGTAGACTTCATGGTCGCTCGAATTCTTGACCATCTGGGCGTTAACCATGCACTAACGAATCGTTGGGGTTATGACAAGCATAACGTTAGCGACATCGACTACTGAGAGTTATATGAAACACACCACTGAAGTGATGATCACTGCTGAAGAGATCGATCAAAAATTGGATATTTTGGCTGAGCAAATCAATGCTCATTATGCCGATAGCGACCGCCTATTAATGGTAGGTCTGTTAAAAGGTTCTGTTGTATTTATGGCAGATCTTTGCAGACGTATTAAAGGTCATGTTGAAATCGACTTTATGTCGGTATCAAGCTATGGCAACGCTATGACTAGCAGCCGTGACGTAAAAATCCTTAAAGACGTACAGTCTGAAATTCAGGGGCGTGACGTACTGATTGTTGAAGATCTTATTGACTCAGGCAATACCTTGAACAAAGTGCGTGACATGCTGTTACTACGTGAACCAAAGAGCCTTGCGCTTTGTACGCTTTTAGATAAGCCAGAGCGCCGTGAAGTTGACGTACCAGTTGATTTTATTGGCTTTACTATTCCTGACGAGTTTATCGTAGGTTATGGTATCGACTATGCGGAGCAGTATCGTAATCTGCCTTATATCGCTAAAGTTGTTCCATTAGAGGACTAATTACCATCTAAATTGAGCATTAAAAGAGGAGAGTTTAGCTTACCTCGTTTTAGTGCTTATTTTAATGCGTAATGACCTTATCGACTCCCGCTATAGCGGGAGTTTTTTATATCTTTCAGACGGATTGAAATAACCATGGCAAATTCTCAAGCAGCCCTTGTTATTGACTCGCTTAAAAAGACCTACAAAGGTGGAGTTGAAGCGGTTAAAGGCATTAGTTTAACGGTCAATAAAGGTGACTTTTTCGCTCTTTTAGGCCCTAACGGTGCAGGTAAGTCGACCACAATTGGCGTGATTAGCTCGTTAGTGCAAAAGAGCTCTGGCAAGGTTTCTGTTTTTGAGCATGACATAGACACAGAGTTAGAGTTAGCCAAGCTGTGTATTGGATTAGTGCCGCAAGAGTTTAACTTCAATCAGTTTGAAACAGTGCAGCAGATTGTGTTGAACCAAGCAGGTTACTACGGCGTTAAGCGTGACGTAGCCCTTGAACGCGCTGAGAAGTATTTATCACAACTCGACTTATGGGAAAAGCGTAATAGCCCAGCACGTGAGCTGTCAGGCGGCATGAAGCGCCGTTTGATGATTGCCCGCGCATTAATGCATGAGCCAAAGCTATTAATCCTTGATGAGCCAACGGCGGGAGTAGATATTGAGCTGCGTCGCTCGATGTGGACCTTCTTAACAGATCTTAATCAGCAAGGCGTGACGATTATTCTTACCACCCACTATCTCGAAGAAGCCGAAATGCTGTGCCGCAATATCGGTATTATCGATAAAGGTGTGCTGGTGGAATGTACTAGCATGAAGTCACTCTTAAGCCGCTTAAATATTGAAACTTTTGTGCTGGATCTAAAAGATGATTTAGCCGCAGTGCCTGTGCTTAACGGTGTTGAATGTCGCTTAACTGACGGCCACACCTTGGAAGTTGACGTGGCGAAAGAGCAAGGCCTTAACAGTGTATTTGTTCAGCTTAATGAGCAAGGCGTACAAGTACTGTCGATGCGTAATAAAGCAAACCGCTTAGAAGAGCTGTTTGTTGAATTAGTTGAAAAAGGTAAGCAAACCGGAGATGTGAAATGAACATGAGAGCGCTGTATTTCACAGCTTTTAAAAGTATTTTAAATAAAGAGGTTAACCGCTTTACCCGTATTTGGGTGCAAACCCTAGTGCCGCCAGCGATTAGTATGACCTTATACTTCCTTATTTTTGGTAACTTGGTCGGCAAGCGCATTGGTGAGATGGGCGGTGTATCTTACATGGAGTTTATTGCACCGGGCTTGATCATGATGGCGGTGATCACTAGTTCATACTCTAATGTGGTGTCATCTTTCTTCAGTGCTAAATTTCAGCGTAACCTTGAAGAGTTGATTGTGGCGCCTGTACCCCATTATGTGATTATTGCTGGTTATGTGGGTGGTGGTGTTGCACGTGGTCTTTGTGTGGGCACGATTGTGACTTTAGTGGCGCTATTTTTTGTCGACATTAGTGTGCATCACTTAGGGCTGGTGGCGTTAACAGTACTGCTGACATCGATTTTGTTTTCGCTAGGCGGCTTAATTAATGCCGTATTTGCTAAAAGTTACGATGATATCAGCATAGTTCCTACGTTTGTGTTAACGCCGCTGACCTATTTAGGTGGGGTGTTTTACTCGCTATCGTTATTGCCTGAGTTTTGGCAGGGCGTGTCGGCGTTAAACCCAATCGTGTATATGATTAACGTATTCCGTTACGGCTTCTTAGGTTACGCAGACATGAGCGTACCCTTATCTATCGGTGTGATGGTAGGCTTTTGCGCAACGCTTTGGGCGGTAGCTTACTACCTGATTTCTCGTGGTATTGGTTTGAGAAGCTAATTGCTAAAACTTGCCGAGGCCTGAGCACTCAACAAAAAGCCAACCATTGCGGTTGGCTTTTTAGTTTTCGCTGTTTTTTGAGACTGAAGGCTAGTCTGCGATTAAAGCTCACCATCCTCAATAAATTCCAGTATGGCAAACAGTTGCTGAATATCATTGGCTGCGAGTTTGCTGGTACAGCAATGGCCTGCTTGACTGGCGTGAAGTCGCACCCATTCGATTAGTTGCTCCATCGATGGTTGCGGCGTTGATAAATGTAATTGCCAAGCTGCTGCAGCATTGTCTATCTGATAGCTGTATCCTTGACTATCGATAATAGTGAGCTCATCGAGGCTACCAAGCATAGGCAGTTGTTCGGTTAACTCAGCTAACTCAGTTAGGTAAACGAGTTCTTCTTGCTGAAGATGTTTAACTGCAATTGGCCATTGGAGTGAGGCTAAAGAAAGAGTTGGCAATAGAAGCTCCTGCAGAAGATAGTGCAGTACAGCTTACACCTAATTTGCTTTTGCGGCTTCTTCTTCGATGAGCTGTTTTCTAGCAATTAATACATCAATGGCACCTGCGTTGGCGGTAACAAGCTGATCAAAGTGCTGATTCATTTCATCAAGAGACTCTAAATATTGCGGGTCGTTTTTTTCTTTTTTCTGCCAATAGCGGTTACGCTCAAGCTTTTGTAATTCACTGGCTCTGAGTATTTCGTAATAACTATTTTCTTGGCGTAAGCGATACACTTCACTGTCTAGCAGCTGCAATAAGCGCTCTTTTGAAATGGTTTTTTTATTGAGTAACGCTTGCAGTGGATCTTCAGTCTTAATGCGTTTATCTGAATCGGTTTCTGTGGTGATCCCGAGTTGATATTCAATCTTATGCTGGCGAAATTCAGTCGGGCACGAATGCTGACTAAAGACGATTTTATTGTCTTTAGTGCACTTGAAAATACTGCTCTTTGCATGAGCAGAACTTGCGACTGCAAGGCAAATTATTGTGAAAATAATTTTCGCCATCGGGTTAACTGTCCTTATTGACCTGAGTGCTGTATTGACTGAATCTGACGTCGTATTGTTATAGAGTAACTGCCAAGAATTAATGCTCAAAAGTTAACAAGTAGGCATTACCTTTAACAATCTTTCATACTATGGCTGAAGTTGACTAATAACTCCAGTTTTTTGACACTAAATTATTTGAGGTTAAAGCGACGATTTAATCAGTCTTTAAGCGTATTTTAGCTGAAATTATTTATATAAATTCAATATATTGACGGCTATGTTGCTATTACTTAATGGCGAAGAACTCAGTTACTGACTGCTACCATTGAGCTGATTATTTCAGGCGGGTTTAGTCAGGTTTGTGAGTATAAATCGCCAATAAAAAACGGCGCTATTTAGCGCCGTTAATTGATTTGTCATGCAAGTTACTTAAATCGATACCAAGATATTATCGATTAAGCGGGTTGTGCCCATGTAAGCCGCGACTAAAATCACTAGCTCTTTATCTGTACTGTTAGCAATAGCGAAAGTCTTAGCGCTACGGACATCGAGGTAGTCATGTTTAAAGCCTGCTTGGCTCAGCTCGTTTTGAGCTTGCTCGATAACTGCATCGATATTTCCACCCGCTTTTAGCGAAGCTGCCATAGCATCTAAGCTACGTTTAATTTGCGCTGCTTGCTGTTTTTGCTCGGCAGTTAAGTAGCCATTGCGCGAACTCATCGCAAGGCCAGATGCTTCACGTATGGTATCAACCCCAACAATCTCAATTGGCATTGATAGATCTTCAACCATAGTGCGAATAACAAGTAGTTGTTGAAAGTCCTTTTGGCCAAATACGGCAATATCAGGCTGCACGATATTAAATAGCTTACAGACAATAGTTGCCACGCCTCTAAAGTGGCCTGGGCGGCTTGCACCGCAAAGCTCATCAGAAATCGCAGGGACTTCAACAAAGGTTTGCGCATCCATACCTTTTGGATAGATGATGTCGGGTGTTGGCGTGAACAGTAATTCTGCGCCTGCGGCCACAAGGGCTGCTTGATCATCAGCTAAAGTGCGTGGGTATGAATCAAGATCTTCGTTTTGACCGAATTGCATCGGGTTCACAAAAATCGAGGCAACCACATGGTCTGCACGTAGTTTGGCTTCTTTCACTAAGGTGATATGGCCTAAGTGTAAGTTGCCCATTGTTGGTACAAATGCAACGGTTTCGCCTTGTTGGTGCCAAGCTTTTACTTGAGCGCGGATTTCAGCGATTGATTGAGTTGTGATCATGACTTTACTGCTCTGATAGCAAAATAAAATACGCTCAACTAGGCAGTTGAGCGCTGATAATTAGTTAAATGTGTGCTCGTCACCTGGGAATACTCCCTCAGCAACTTCACTGATGTATGCACGAACGGCAGCGCGGATCTCGCCAGTTTGCTTAAGATAGTTCTTAGAAAAACGTGGAATGTAGCCACTAGAGATCCCAAGTACATCGTGCATCACTAAAATTTGACCATCGGTATCTTTACCTGCACCAATACCAATCACTGGAATAGTCAAAGCTTCGGTAATCGCTTTTGCAAGTGCAGCAGGAATACATTCAACCACTAATAGCTGTGCGCCAGCCGCTTCTAGTGCAATGGCTTCATCAAGAATACGTTGCGCGTTGTCAGCGTCGCGGCCTTGAACCTTAAAACCACCAAATACGTGTACAGATTGTGGCGTTAGGCCTAAGTGAGCACATACTGGAATACCACGTTCAGTTAGCATAGATACGCTTTCAAGTAGCCATTTGCCACCCTCAACTTTAACCATGCTAGCACCAGCTTGCATTAGCTTAGTGGCATTGGTCATGGTCTGCTCAGGCGTGGCATAGCTCATAAATGGCATATCTGCGATAAGCAAAGCACGCTCAATACCACGGCGCACACAGCGCGTGTGGTAAGCAATATCGTCAACGGTAACAGGTAAAGTGTCACTGTGGCCTTGAAGTACCATTCCCATAGAATCACCCACTAGGAGTACTTCTACGCCTTCGCTATCAAATGCACCAGCAAAGCTAGCGTCATACGCGGTTAGTGCAGTGAATTTTTTACCTTCTTGTTTAAAGGTACGCAGTGTTGAACTTGTAATTTTGGACATAATGGTAATTTTAAAACTCAATTTGTGAAGTTGTTACAGGCCAACAAAGGGTTGACTTCAATGAACTTGATGTTGAATTTTTTCAAAATAGACGCGGCCATACTAGCAGAAAAAACTAATTAAGCAGAATGCTATTACACAGCGATTAAAGCGTCGGCTAAGACTAGCTCTGCCTTCAGGGAGTCATTGATGAGGCTTGCTAATGCTGTACCGTCAGGCAAGATAAGTTCTGGTGCGATATAACTTAAAGGCACCAATACAAAACTACGCTCGCGCATACCGTAATGTGGCACAACTAGGCGCGGAATATCGATACACTGATCATCATATAGCAATAAATCTAAATCTAGCGTTCGTGGGCCCCAGCGCAGCTCGCGTATACGGCCTTGCTGATTTTCTATTGCTTGTAATGCATCGAGTAATTCAATAGGGCTGAGATCGGTACTAAAGCCAGCAACCGCATTGACATAGTCAGGCTGCTCAACATCGCCCATAGGCGCAGAGCGATAAAATGGAGATACACGAAGAGAGTCGGCATTAGCCAAACTTAATAGTGCTTCACAAGCACAATTAAGCTGGCCAATAGGGTCGGCTAAGTTAGCACCAAGTGCGACGTAAACTTGAGCCATTATTCAGCAGATTTAGGCGCCGATTTTGCACTAGGCTTACGACGGCGACGTTGATTAGAGTTACGGTTGCGACCACCTTTATTGGCAGAGCGAGCAATCACATTGCGCTGATCTTCGCTGCCTTCAACGAAGCTCTTCCACCATGCAGCACTCTTAGCAACTGTGCCGCCTTCAGCGTGAGCGCGTAACAATAATAAATCGTATGCAGCTCTAAACTTTGGATGCTCAATGAATCTAAAGGCCTTAGTGCCTTTATTGCGGTCAAACCTAAGCTGTAACTGCCAAATATCTTTGGTTACTGTGCTAAAGCGGCGTGGAATGCTAATGGTGCGGCATTGCTGCTCCATTACATCACCCATAGCGGCATTGTAAGCATCATAAGAGCTTAGGCCACTTTCTAAGGCGATATCATCAGCACGCTGGCTCAATGGATACCAAAGTAGTGCGGCATAGAAAAATGCTGGCGTTACCGGCTTATCTTGCGCAACGCGCTCATCGGTGTTGGCCATCATCTCTTGCATTAATTTAGCGGTTTCACCGTTTGGGTATTCTTTTAGTAGTGTTTCTACTAATGGGAATAATGGCTCAAATAGACCAAATTCACGCATCATATTGAAGTTTTGCTGTGCTTTACCTGCAAAGAATAGTTTCAGCACTTCTTCATACATACGCGCTGCAGGAATATCTTTGAGTAAACGTGCTAAGCCTTTGATTGGCTCTGCAGCTTTGGCCTCAATCTCCATATCAAGCTTAGTGGCAAAACGAACTGCACGTAACATGCGCACAGGGTCTTCACGGTAGCGAGTTTGTGGATCGCCAATCAAGCGAATAGTGCGAGACTCTAAGTCTTGTAATCCACCGCCATAGCTATGGATTGAGAAATCGCTAATATCGTAATACAAGGCGTTAATGGTGAAGTCACGGCGTTCAGCGTCTTCATCAATACTACCGTATACGTTGTCACGTAATAGACGACCAGATTCATTGGTTTTTGAGATCTTTTCGCCGCTGTCTACGTGGTGGCCACGTAAGGTTGCCACTTCAATAACATCGCGTCCGAAAACGATATGTGCAAGACGGAATCTACGGCCGACTAGACGACAGTTACGAAATAGTCGTTTGATCTCTTCCGGCGTGGCATTGGTAACAACGTCGAAATCTTTCGGTTGTAGACCCAATAAAATATCGCGTACGCCGCCGCCGACTAAGTAAGCTTTAAAGCCTGACTTGTGCAGTCTGTAGAGTACTTTGATCGCATTATCGCTGATTTGTCTGCGAGAAATGGCATGTGCATTCCTAGGCACGACCTCTAAACTAAGACCTGTCTGCGTTTGTTCTTCAGCTTTTGGAGTATCTTCAAACAGCTGTTTACAGAATTGACTAATACGGCGAAAAATGGGACACCTCTGATTTGGATCTTAATTTGGGTAAAAACAAGTGGGCTATGATAACTCAATTAAAGCTTAATGAGTATACGATTGATCTCACGTATCAAGCAGTATTTCTGATTGCTTAGGCACTAATGCCAAATCAAATTGCTCAACTGCTTGCGCTATCATAGTGCTGACTTGAGATTCTGTGGTTACTGGCGATTGACCTAAAAAGGCTAATGCCGCGTTAATACTGGCTTGTGGGTGTAGATTATCTATCGCTGGCGCATGATTTTGCTTAGACAGTTTTCTACCTTTTTCAGCACAAGCTAGTGGTAGATGTAGCCATTTTGGTACAGGCGATTGTAAAATCTGATATAAGCTTTCTTGACGACATGTTGGCTCAAGTAGGTCACAACCACGCACCACTTCAGTAATATTTTGATGAATATCATCTAACACCACCGCCAGTTGGTAGGCGTATAAACCGTCGCTTCTTTTGATAATAAAATCTTCAGCAGCAAAGGCTTCATCAACGCTGACTTGTCCCATATGCTGGTCGACAAAGTGCGCAACAGCATAAGGGTTACGTACTCGAATTGCACCTTGGGTCAATGCTTGTGGCAATTGGCCACAACGGCCATCGTAACTGCCGCCCATAGCTTGAATTTGCTTACGGGTGCATTGGCAATAATAAGCTTGGTTATCTTGTAACAACTGCTCGATTCTTGCTTGATATATATCGAGGCGTTGGCTTTGGTAGAGCACCTCTTCATCCCACTCAAGACCATAGGCTTCGAGGGTATTTAATATGGCGCTGCTTGCTCCTGCTATTTCTCTTGGCGGGTCGATATCTTCGATACGCACTAGCCATTTTCCCCCCATAGAGCGGGCACGCAAATAGCTGCCGAGGGCAGCAATTAATGAACCAAAATGAAGAGGACCAGAAGGAGAGGGCGCAAAGCGGCCTATATAAGAAGTCGTATTAACCATTTATAGCAGTCGTAAAACAAAAGAGCGGAGCTAAAAGCTCCGCACTTATTAGGTAGGTATTAACCTGCCATTTGCTTTTCTTTGATCTCAGCAAGCGTTTTACAATCGATACACTGATCGGCTGTTGGACGTGCTTCTAATCGACGAATCCCGATTTCGATGCCACAAGATTCACAGAAGCCAAAATCGTCTTCTTCAATCTTTTGCATTGTCTTTTCGATCTTCTTAATTAGCTTACGTTCTCTATCACGAGCACGTAACTCTAAGCTGAACTCTTCTTCTTGAGCAGCGCGGTCGACAGGATCTGGGAAATTAGCCGCTTCATCTTGCATGTGATTAAGAGTGCGATCAACTTCTTCGCGCAATTGGTTACGCCATGCTTCAAGAATCTTCTTAAAGTGACCCAATTGAGCCTCGTTCATGTACTCCTCACCTGGTTTTTCCTGGTAAGGATCTACACCTGCGATAGCGAGCACGCCAAGTTTTCTAGTGCCTTCAGGCATAACGCATCTCCTGTTAATCATTTGCGTTGTTGGGCGTCTTTAAATAACGGCCGCTATCTATACCAGAAAGCTTTTCACTAGGCAAATAATTTATGTTTATTGGGGGCCATTCTTTGACTATGTCCGCTATTCAGAACAATTTCAACTGTATCTGCTGAATTAAAGCTTAACCGGACAGGATTTAACCAAACTTGCCTCTGAGGGCGATAACTCCGCACTATAGGCGATAATCTCGACACCTTTTTTGTGAGCCTCAGCAAGTAATTTGGCGTAATCCGGGTCAATATGTGCTGCTGCTTTAACACTCTTTATGCCCGTATGCTGAACAACAAAAAGCAGTATTGCACGGTAGCCCTGTTCGACCATTTCCATCAGTTCTCGTAGGTGTTTTTGCCCACGAGTTGTTACTGCATCAGGGAAATATCCTTGTCCTTCATCTAGTAATGTACAACTTTTGACTTCTATATAGCAGTTTGGCCTATCAAAATCTTCAAGCAGAATATCAATGCGGCTATTTTCATTGCCATATTTCACTTCTCGGCGCAGTGATTGATAACCTTGCAACTCAGTTATTACCCCATTTTTAATCGCTTCTTCGGCTAAAGCGTTTGCTCGCCCTGTGTTGATGCCAATCATGTGGCCAGCAGACGTTTGAGCAAGCTCCCAAGTGCGACTGTATTTGCGCTTCGGGTTGTCAGAAACTGAGAACCAAACTTTCTCACCTTCAAATAAACAGTTTTTCATCGAGCCGGTGTTTGGGCAGTGAATGGTGACCGTTTCACCATCTTCGAGGCTAATATCAGTCAAAAATCGTTTATAGCGTTTAATCAATACGCCACTATCGAAACTAGGATCAAATTTCATGGTGAGCTCAATTTGTAGTTAATTGGCTGTAGGTTAACAGAAACTCAAGTAAGAGTGGCTTGGCAAGTTTGCTGTTTTAATTGCTGGTTCGGCTCAGACCGCTAGCTGAGCGCTGATAAACCCTGCGACTAAGCTTTAGAATTGCAAATGGATGCAGTAGACTGCTTGCACTAAAAATAGGCTGGTTGCTGATAATTAGGTCAAAACCTAGGTTATCTCAACATCGATTTATATAATAAGGACCTACAAATGACGGAATTTATGCAAGTAACTTTGAGCCATGAAGCCGCTGCAGCTCATTGGGGCAGAGCGGATGTTACTTTTCAGGCTGATTCGGCCACTATTCATTTATCTGCAGGCGACAACTTACTGCAAGTGCAGCAAGCTGCGCGCAAGTTAGAGCTGCAAGGCGTTACTCAAGTCGCATTAACGGGTGAGTTGTGGAGCCTTGATCTGCAATGGGCTTTTGCACAGGGCTTTGCGACAGCATTAGCTGCGCCAGTCATTAAGTGGACTGGCGATGAAGCAACACAAGCATTGCTGACAAGCCGTCTTGAAAGTGCCACTTTTGCTCGTCAGCTTATCAATGAAACTCCTGAAAACTTGTCACCAGTGGTACTTGCTAGCCAAGCTGCCAAGTGGCTAACTGAAATTGGTGGCGACAAGGTAAGCTATCGCATTATTGAAGGTGAAGAGCTGCTTGAGAAAAAGTGGATTGGTATTCACGCAGTTGGTCGTGGCAGTGAACGTCCGCCAGCTTTACTAGAGCTCGATTTTAATCCTTTAGCCGCTGATGCCGATGTGTCTGTCGCCCTAGTGGGTAAAGGGATTACATTTGACTCAGGCGGTTACAGCATTAAAGGCTCGGAAGGCATGCTGGGCATGAAGTGTGATATGGGCGGCGCGGCAACCGTTACTGCAGCGCTAGGCCTTGCAATTAAATCAGGTCTGAATAAGCGTGTGAAACTGTTTTTATGCTGCGCTGAAAACCTGATCAGTGGTCATGCATACAAGCTTGGTGACATTTTAAAATATAAAAATGGCGTGACTGTAGAAGTGGTTAACACTGACGCAGAAGGTCGTTTAGTGCTGGCTGATGGCCTGCAAGCAGCATCAGAAACTGGCGCACCACTAATTATTGATGCCGCTACACTTACTGGCGCTGCAGTTATGGCAGTTGGTACTAACTACAACGCTATTTTCTCGCCAAAAGCTGAAGTGTTAGCTTTAGCACAACAGAAAGCCTTGGCTGTAGGTGAGCGTGTATGGCCGCTACCGCTAGACCCATGGCATAAAGATAACTGTCCAAGCCCTTATGCTGATACGGCTAATAGCCGTCCAATGAAAGGCGGTGGCGCGGGTGGTGCATCAAACGCTGCGGGCTTCTTGTGGCGCTTTGTCGCGCCAGAGGCAAACTGGTTACACATTGACTTAGCATCGGCGTTTTCTGATACCGGTGATCATTTATGGTCAGCGGGTGCTACCACTCATGGCGTATTAACCATTGCTGGTTTGCTAGAAGATTAACCCTTAACGTTAATAAAAGACTTAACATGCCTCGCTGTTGCGGGGCATTTTTATTTGCAGCTGAACAGCTTTTGACTTTGATTATCCATATAACCATTTTTGCGTAATTCGCATTTATGTTGCAATATTGTAATTACCGTTTAGGCGCTGCAAAGCAAAGGCTTTTGTTATGACGCTAAGCTTTAAAGAATTTTCTGTCGATAGCGCAGCACTAGAACTGCACGTAGGCGAGCATGTTGTCGCTATTGATGAACGTCATATCTTATTGCTGCGACTTTTAGCTGAAAATTTTCCTGAGCACTGCTGCAAGCAGCAATGCTTAGGGTATATCTGGCCTGATACTGTGGTGTCAGATATGTCTTTGTCTAAACTGGTATCCGATACGCGCAAAATCTTTGTTAATGCAGGCTATGATGGCCCGCTTATTCAAACCGTACATGGTCGCGGTTACCGGCTCGAACATGCATTAGGTAAGCAAATCGCTGCTCAGCAAGAAGCGCAAAGAGCCAATCAGGCACAGCTGTTAGCTGCAGAGAATCAGCCTAACCAATCGTCTATATTCAGCCCAGCGCAAACTGCGACTCATACAGAACAAGTTTTTAGTGAAAGCGAGCAAACCTCTGGTCACAGCGAGCAAGCCTTTAGTCAGAATGAACAAGCTTCTAAACGCAGTCACGACAGCGCGAGCATTGCTACTGAGCAGTCTTTGCTTGACTCTAACTCTAACTCTAACTCTAACTCTAACCTGCAACCTCTGGATAAGCAGCAGAGTAAACATTCACAAGTAGCCGCTCCATTAGTTAATTGGTGGGAGATTTTTGCCAAGGTGCTTATTGCTGTGCTTTTGGTGCTGGGGTTGTTGTTTCAGTTTTGGCAGGGCGGGTTTAATACTGAGCCGAGTAAGCAATTAGCTTACAGTGAGCCTAATGGAGCTATTGGCCGCATACTTTGGGTTGACGATAATCCACAGAATAACCTAGTTGAAAAAGCCTTTTTTGAACAAAAAAATATTGGTGTTTATAACACTGTGACCTCAGAAGAAGCTTTGATGTTATTGACCATGTATAACTATCAAGCGGTTATTTCAGACATGGGGCGCCATGGTGATTCTTTAGCTGGACTTAAGTTATTGCAGGCTATTCGAGCTAATGGTCATAAAACACCGTTTTACCTCTATACCTACGTGGAATCGGCAGGGGTTATTGATGCCATTCAAGAAAGTGGTGGTCAAGCTGTGGTTGTTGACTCTGAATCTTTGTACCTTAAAGTGCTAACTCACTTTGAAGTTGAATGAGCTATTACTCATTGGCTTTTAAACCTCCTCACTATCACAGATTTAATTCAGCTAAATCTTGGCACTTCTAGCACTGGAGTTGTTTGCGCTTATCGCCCTAATTCTAGTGTAAATAGCATTTGCTAATACCCTAGTTTTAGCGGTTAACTCGCTGCTTTCAAAACTTTTCAAACAATTTCAAATTAAATCAATAAGGCATGTTACGAGGTTGTGATATTACTAAATGCAATCGCGATTGCTGTTACCACTGTGATGGGGGCTAAAGCCGCATTTTCTTAAGTCTTAAAGTAATAGCTTTAAAGTTCGAGTTTGAAAGTAAACGTTTTAAAGTGGGTTTGTTTTAAAGCGAAAACCAAAGCCATGGCTGGATATGGCTGGAGTGAAAACGATTTTTTAGAGGCGCAATTTTTTAAACGCAAATAGAACGACAACAATAACAGAGATTGTCTTGAACCGTCTTCGATTAGCCACCTAGCGAGAGGTGGCATTTTTTTGCCTGACTTTCAGCAATCTCAATAACTTTATTAATCGTTAAAGCCGTCTTGAATAAATAGATGCTTAGTTTGGTTAAACGTACTTTCGCTACAGTTAACAAAATCAATTGCATACTGAGCATTGTCGAGTCTGAACTTATCTGTTTTAGCAATTTCATACTCGTTCATTACGATATTCATCGCTTCTTGAGTCCACTCTGCTTCACCTGTACCGATTTTCACTTCTGGTGGATCGTAATGGGTGATCATCCAATTTTGCACGGCTTCGGCGTCAATTTCGCCTTGCTTCCAAGATGTGAGTAGCGCGATAAGTTGGGCTTTAGTAATTTCGGTGGTTTCCATGATTATCTCATTAGCAGGAACTGAATGACGCATAGGTTAGCCCAGATTAGGTTAACCACAAACAATTATACTAATCGCTGCTCGAATTAGGTTAATTGCCAACTATGCAGCGTCGGGTATTCAACGCCATTTTTGCCCGGATAAGATTCAAATAAACATAGCTTGCTAGGCTGCAACGTTATCGGCTGATAATCCACTGCTTCGACATTCTGCTTGGCTTTGCGAGATAGCGTAACATGTGGGTTGTAGCTGTATTCGCTGCAATGCAGTTGTAGCTCTGCGGCAATAGATTGGGCATCGGCAGCAAGTTTTAGCAAGTTAACATTAGTGGCTGTGCCGTTTAGGCATAAAATTTTCGGCTTGTGCCAATGAGCAATTTTATCAAGCGTCACACTAAACTGGCGCTTATTAAGCTTATCGACACGCTCGATTAACGCTTGCATTTGTACTGGTGTGGCGCCACCTAAAAAAGCTAAGGTCATATGCAAATTCGCGGCCGGTACTAAGCGCACATTAGCTGGTAGTTGCTGCTGAATTGCAACGACAGAGGTGGTTTGCAGTTGGTTTAGCCTAAAGCCTAAAAAAATGCGTTTAGTTTTTAGTGTCATAGTCTGTAGGCCTGAAAATACCAAATATAATAGGCGTTAATCACGTTGCTCACTTTACTCATGGCTAGCTGTTTAGTCTAACGCCCCTTTTAGAGTACACTAGCCCTATTCGACCCGCCTTTCAATGCATGCTGTTACCAACAGTTAAGGCATTGACCTAGTTCATTATGGTAGATAAACCACCCGTGACCTCATTACCTATTCATGCCTTACTTACGCCACTTAGAGATGCATTTAAGTGCCAGAATCAAGTGATCCTTGAAGCACCAACCGGTGCCGGTAAATCAACGGCTTTGCCACTGGATATGCTTGATTGGTCAGAGATAAAAGGCAAAATTTTAATGCTTGAGCCACGTCGAGTAGCAGCGCGTAATGTGGCGCATTTTATTGCCAAGCAGCGTGGTTGCGAGCTCGGCACGGAAGTGGGATATCGGGTCAAAGGCGACTCAAAAGTATCGCAGCAAACTAGATTAGAGATTGTCACCGAAGGCGTACTAACGCGGATGATCCAGCACGATCCTGAGCTTAGCGGCATCGACATGGTGATATTCGATGAAATTCATGAGCGTCACTTAACAACTGACTTAGGCTTGGCACTTGCGCTTGAGATCCAAACAAGCTTTCGCGAAGACTTAAAAATTCTGGCCATGTCGGCAACCTTATCAGGCTTGCCGCTGAGTGATGTGATGCCTGACGCCAAACTGCTTAAAAGTGAAGGGCGCAGTTTTCCTGTTGAGCATAGCTACAGCGCGGTGAACAATCAAAGCCATTGGCTCGAACATATGGCAAAGGTGATTATTGCCAGCCTCAATGAGCATGCCACAGGCTCATTACTGGCATTTCTCCCTGGGCAAGGTGAGATCAATCGCTTACATGGCATATTGAACGCGAGGCTAGATAGCAGTGCTTATATGATCTGCCCGTTATACGGCAGCTTAAGTGCTAAAGCGCAAGATCAAGCGATTGCACCAGCGCCAGAAGGCATACGTAAAGTCGTGTTATCGACGAACGTGGCTGAATCGAGTTTAACCATCGACGGCATTACCCAAGTTATTGATTCAGGCTATAAACGCCAAGCTCGTTTCAACCCCAAAACTGGGGTAACTCGGTTATCTCTAAAGCGCATTAGCCAAGCATCGGCGGCGCAACGAGCAGGCCGTGCCGGCCGCTTAATGGCTGGCTTTTGTACGCGCTTATGGAGCCAGGAAGAACATGGCCGATTAACTCAAGCCGATGAGCCAGAGATCTTACACACAGATTTACTGTCTATGGTGCTAGACGGGGCATTTTGGGGAGTGAAGTCATTAGCCGAGTTGCCAATGCTAACCCCGCCATCTGTGGCAAATGAGCAAGTGAGTTGGCAATTGCTGCAAACGATGGCCATGGTCAATGATGCACGTTTAATTACTCCCCACGGTCGCGCTGCACACATGCTAGGTTGTAACCCAAGGCTTGCACATATGCTATTGATGGCCAAGCAGGTTGCAAGCGACAATAGCGATGTTAATTTTGCTGCACTGGCATGTATTCTCGCGGGCACGCTTGAGTCAAGGATCCGTAGTCGTCAAGGTGCGGACATCAGCCGCTATTTAACTGAAGCCCTGCAAGGCGAGTCGCAAAAGCAGATCCGTAACTGGGTTAATACGCTTGAGTTATCGGCCTTAGGTCGAGTCGATTTAAACCAAGTTGCACGACAAGCGAGCCGAGATGAAATCGCCATTTTGCTGGCTTATGCTTATCCTGACCGGATAGCTAAAGCGCGCGGTGTAACCGGTTACCAACTTGCCAACGGCAGTGGCGTGGAATTGCTAGCAGAAGATACACTATCTGGTTCATCTTGGTTAGTGGTTGCTGACTTTCAAGAAACAGCAGGGCGTTCACAAGGCAAAGTTTATTTGGCTGCTGAGTTAGACCCGCAGCTGTTTACTGCAGAATTAGAGCCTTTAGTAACCTCTCTAGAACACGGCGGTTGGGATGATGTTAAAGGGCGTTTTTTTGCTGAAAAACAGCAAAAAGTTGGCCAGATTTTATTAAGCCAAACCCCAATAAAAAATATCGATCAAGACTTAATCAAGCAGGCCATTGAAGAGCAAATCCGCCTAAAAGGCCTGTCATTAATGAACTTTAATGAAGCTTGTCAGCAACTACAGTATCGAGTCAGTCTGGCAAGGCAGTACTGCCCAGAGTATGACTGGCCTGCACTTGATAACGAAACCTTGTTAGATACTTTGGCTGATTGGCTTAGACCTTACCTAGATCAAGTTAGAAGTCTTGCACAATTGCAGCAATTAGATTGTTATACTCTGCTGCTTAATCTTTTGCCGTGGGATTTACAGCAAAAGCTAGACAGTTTACTGCCCAAGAAATGGCCACTGGCCACAGGCAGTAACGTCACCATTGAATATGATGATTTAGGTCGGGCTTTGTTAAGCGTTAGGTTGCAAGAGGCCTTAGGTATGCAACAAAGCCCGCTGTTAGCTCAAGGCAAGTTAGTGGTCACTATGGAGCTATTATCGCCAGCTCATAGGCCGCTTGCACTCACCGCAGATTTAGCCAGTTTTTGGCAAGGGCCTTATGAGCATGTGAAGAAAGAGATGAAGGGACGGTACCCTAGACACCTTTGGCCAGATGACCCAGCCAATACCCAGCCGACCAAATTTACTAAAAAGAAAACGCTTAGCTCGCAATAAGCGCTAAACGTTACGGAAGTACAATGACAGATAAAGCGACACCTAAAGCGGCAGCTAAAAAAGCACCAGCGAAAAAGAAGCCTGCAGCGAGAAAACCGAGAGCAACCAAAAAATCTAGCGCTAAAAAGGCTGGCCCAGGTTGGGGCAGAAAACTATGGTCTATCTGTTGGAAGCTTGGCTTAATTTTAGTTGTTGTGATTGCCTCCTACGGGATCTATTTAGACCAGATTATTGCCCGCAAGTTTGAAGGGCAGAAATGGCATCTTCCGGCACAAGTTTTTAGTCGCTCAATGGCGCTGTATCCTGGCGCGGCGGTGAGCCATGGTCAGTTGATGGCAGAGCTTAAGTTACTTGGTTATCGTAAGGTGGCGAATCCGCGTCAGGTGGGCGAGTTTTCTGCATCCAAGACTAAAATCGATTTGTGGCGTCGACCGTTTTTGCACCCTCAAGGGGATCAGGTTGAACAAAGAGTGATGATCACCTTTGACAGTAACGGTGTGGTATCAGTTGCCCGTAATAGCGATAAGCGTCAGTTAGCGGTATTTCACTTAGAGCCTGTATTGCTCGACCGTATCATCACTGGCGATGGCGAAGACCGTTTATTTGTGGCAACCGACAAGCTACCTAAACACTTAGTTGAGGCGTTGATTTTAGTCGAAGATCGCAGTTTCTATGAGCATCACGGTGTCAATCCATTTGCGATTTTACGTGCCGCTATGGTTAACATTAGCGCTGGGCGCACTGTGCAGGGCGGCTCAACTTTAACTCAGCAGTTAGCAAAGAACTTCTTTTTATCGAGCGAGCGCTCTCTTACCCGTAAGATCCGTGAAGCCTTAATGGCGATTATTATCGATTTTCGCTATGAAAAAAATGAGATTTTAGAGGCTTACTTAAACGAAGTGTATATGGGGCAAGATAAAGCTCGCGGCGTGCACGGTATGGGGCTAGCCTCGCAGTTTTATTTTGGTCGACCCATTGCTGAACTTACTGTCGCGCAACAAGCGTTTTTGGTGGCAGTGATTAAAGGGCCATCTTATTACAACCCATGGCGTTATCCTGAGCGTGCACAAGACCGACGAGATTTGGTGCTGCGCTTGTTGATGGAAGCGGGTGAACTTAATAATGCACAGTATCAAGCAGCTGCAGAGTCACCACTAGGCTTACGTAAAGCGAATCGCTCTGTACACCAAAAGCTGCCGGCGTTTTTCTCAGTGGTTAAGCATGAGTTAGCCAATCGATATGGGGATGCTTTGTTACAGCAATCGGGCATTAAGGTATACACCACGCTTGATCCTATGGCGCAAGAGGCGGCAGAAAAAGCGGTAGAGCAAACTCTAAAACAATTGGGTAAAAACGATGAAAGCTTGCAAGTGGGTATGGTGCTTACCGACAAATATTCGGCAGGTATTGCCGCTATGGTGGGCGATAAAGTACCGAGTTACAAAGGCTTTAACCGTGCAGTAGAAATTCGTCGTCCAATTGGTTCATTGATTAAGCCTTTTGTTTATGCCACCGCGCTTAATCAAGGTGATAAATATAATTTAGCCTCGCCGCTAAAAGATCAGCCTATCACTCTGAAAAATGGTCAAGGTAAAACCTGGTCGCCACAAAACGTGGATAAGCAGTTCCGCGGCCAAGTGCCGTTATTAACTGCGTTTAAGAAGTCGATGAACGTACCAACAGTGAATCTGGGTATGGCGATTGGCGTGAGTGATGTCGCGACCACACTCGATAAAGCCGGCTGGCGCGAGAAAATCCCTGAGTATCCATCTATGTTGTTAGGGGCGGTTAACGGCTCGCCATTAATGGTGGCGCAGGTGTTCCAAACCATTGCCGATGATGGGCGTTATCGTCATCTAAATTCGGTGACGACAGTATTGAATGCGCAAAACCAGCCTCTGGCAGCATCAAGACCACAGGCATCACAAGCGATACCGGCAGCGAGTAACTTTTTGGTTAAGTATGCTATGACCCAAGTGGTTGAGTCGGGCACGGCTAAGCGTTTGGGCAACAACTTCCCTTATGTCACGCTTGCGGGCAAGACAGGCACCAGTAATGATTCGCGTGACTCATGGTTTGCCGGTTTTGATGAGCGAAACGTGGCCGCGATTTGGGTTGGCCGCGACGATAACGGTAAAACAGGGCTTTATGGCAGTAGCGGTGCGATGGCGGTGTATCAAGCTTTCTTAAATAACCGTGCCCCATTGAGCTTACGTATGGCGCCTGTTGATGGTGTGGTGCAAGGTTATTTTGAGCGTAACAGCGGCGTGGCTAAGCAAGCCGATTGTGATGGCGTAGTAAAAGTACCAGCGCTAAGAGAGAGCTATCAGCCAGTTGCAAACTGCGGCGAGCCTTTGCCATGGTGGAAGAAGATGATTGGCGGTTAGCAGCTAATTGTAACTTGAGCATATAAAAAAGCAGCCTATAAATTGGCTGCTTTTTTTAGCTCGTTAAAATAACTGACTTTTTAGCTATTCAAAATAACCGACTCGGCTAGTGTGCTCGCCAGAGCGTGAACGAATTTGCATCGCACCTGACTGCTCTACAGGCTCGCTATATTCCTGCCAATTTACACCGTTATCTAGGCTGTACTCTATGGTTAAGCCTGGTAGCTGGTTAATGATATGTACCTGATTATCAATGACCTTTGCACCAGGAATTGGTAGGTAGAAACGGATCCCCGCTTCTGCAAGTTTTGGATATTCTTTTTGCGCTAACACACTGGCAAATTCTGCCCACTGACGCGCTTTTTGCTGTTGCTCGCTAGCTGGCACGGTATTGCGGTGCCATGCGCGCTCAGCTAAAGCAATAATACGCGGGAACACCATCTCGCCTAGTTGTTCTGGAGTACGGATAGTTTCACTCCATACCTGACCTTGAATACCGGCAATATTCTCAGGCTTGTTAAGTTGCGGCAACGCGCGACCCACTAGATCTTCTAGATTGGTAATTGGCTCACCAGAGCGAGTGAAGTCGGCATTGGCGTAAACATCCTCAGGGATAAAATTAAATACCTTTTCGACATCGGTATAGCGTGCAGCCCAGTATAGGCCGCGCTCAGTTGGATCTGGCTCTTGTGGGTGGTCAAAGTACAAGTGCGTGCCCATTGAAAGAATCGAGTGGTAGCCTTCATTGGCGAGTCGATAGGCGCGATCTGATACGCCCCATTCCCAAATATTATCCCACGCGTGCACAAAGACTTTATCGTTAGGGAATTGCTCGATAGGGAAAGGCGTGATTCTGTCGTACATAATGCCATCTTCCCAAGCTGAAATATTCAGACCGCGAGCAGCTAGTACTTCCGCCGCTCGGCGAGTGAAATAGGCTTTTAGATCTGCTGGGCCTTTTACGCCGTTGCCTGCAGTTTGGTAAAGCTCATTACAAATTGGTGAAGCAGTCCAAGAGCCGACACCTACTTCATCGCCACCAATGTGGACATTGTTGAGTTTTAAGCCAGCCTGGCGGTACATCTGCTGTAGCTCGTAGGCAACTTTATCGATAAAGTTGTAGGTTGAATCCATACATACATTGATGGAGTTATCGGTAAAGTATTGCATCGTTGAATATACAGACGCATCGTTCGGATCTGACAGTAAATAGGCGTTTGCCGCTGCTTTATTGCCAGCTTTAAGTAATTTATCTTGCCTTAGTTCCATCGCTTTAATTGCAGCGCGAGCATGGCCCGGCATATCAATCTCTGGGATCACTTCAATATGACGCTCTTTGGCGTATTTAAGAATATCGACAAACTCTTCTTTGCTATAAAAACCATTGGTTTGTGACGTTTTAAAAGGTCCTGAACCGCGTGTTGGCAACATACATTCAGTTTCTGATAAATCAAAACAGCGCTGACTACCTAAATCTGTTAACTCTGGTAGCCCTTCAATCTCTATTCGCCAAGATTCATCTTCGGTTAAGTGCAGGTGCAACTTGTTGAGCTTGTAGTGCGCCATTTGGTCGATAAGTTTTTTGGTGATCTCTACGCCGTGGAAGTTACGGCTCATGTCGTACATAAAGCCGCGCCATTCGTATTGCGGCGCATCATTGGCGCTTAGGCGAGGTAATTCAATTTGGCTATGAGTGCCGCTTGGTGTCAGGCTTAACAAACTTTGAATCGCGTAAAATACGCCAGCGTTATCAGCACCAATAATTTCAATACGATTCTTTTCAATTTCTAAGCTGTAGCTTTCAGCTGCCCAGTCTTCATCGCCATCATAAATCGCTAATGAAATGAGTTTTTTATCTTGAACAGGTAAGTTGTTTGGTGTGACTTTTAGCGAACCATTTAGCTTGCTATCTAAGGTATCTCCCAGCAAGTTTGCTTCTGACTTAAGACTTCCTTGGTAGGAGATCTGCCAGTCTGCAGTTAGCTGTGTACTTGAGCTACGATATTTAACCTGGTTGGGTGTGGGGATGATGACTCGCTTGGCTGCTTCTTCTGATAGCGCATACTCTTGGGTTGCGCTGTAACGATCATATCGCCAAGCGCTAGTGGGTCTTTCCCAGTGATCTTTAGGGCTGCTGTAACGCTGGTATTGCTCAGGTTTATCCAGTGGCTTGATATATTGGCTGCTATCTTCGGTATCGGTTGAGCTAAAAATAGCTGGAGTGAGTGAGTTTTGGGTGATAAAGCTTCTAGGCATAAAGTCGCTATAAGAGGATGCCCAGCTCTCGCCTTCAAACGCTATGGTAAGCTTTTCACCCGCTTTAAGGCCTTTGAAGTTTGCCGTTGGAGTGATTTTATAAAGATCGCCTTGGACAAACTGAAAAGCTAAACCTTCAGACTCTTTAGTTAGAATTGGACGGATCACATTGGTATAGATCACCCAGTCGGCAGTACCCGCAGGTAAATCAACATTAGACTGGTTGATTAGTTCGATATTAGCAAGGTGCGACTTATCACCATTATGGTAGTTATCGACGACTTGCCATGACCAGCTCGTTTTATCTGCGAACTCGTTAAGCTCCGCTTGGCTAAAATCTGCCGACGCGTTTAGGCTCGATAGTGCAACCGTTAAAGGTAGCAATCCTTTTAAAATATTCACTTACACTCCTAAATCCTGAAATTAACTATTGGCTAATTGATTGTGGCTCTAACAGCTAGCGGCGCTGATATAAGCGATAGCTCCAGTCCAGTTTATTAGCTGTCGAAATAGAGTTAGCTTTTGTAAGTGACGAGCCATACTGCATATGATTGCTCATTATTTAGAACCATCAATGACTAGGCTTATCCTTGCTTCACCGAGTGTTAACGCTATCTGTTGCTAGCTAACATCATAATTACTCGTTAGTGGTAATCGTATAAATCTATATGTCGGTGCCGCGCTTATTAAAAGCTCCGTCTTTTAACAAAAATGTAATCTTGGCTAGATATACGTCAAAGTGACAGCGCTGTCAATTTGTTGTTAATGCAGTGTAAGTGGGTATTCTTAAACTGGAATTAATTCCATAGTTGCTGTGTTTTGTAGGCGAAAAACCGATACATAATTGCCAGTATTTAGTAAATAGTTTTCAGAGAATAAGTGACAAGTTTTGATGGGGAAGTGACTTTTAGTTAGTCGCTTAACCTCTGGTTTTAAGGCGTTTGAATAAAGTTTTCAATTTTATTTCGTCTTTTTAGAAAGCGGCTCGTCTTAAGGGAGTAATCAATAACAGATGACTCATTCGGAGAGCCTAAATGATCAAACTAATTAGCTTTAAAAACTGCCCATTTGTCCAGCGTGTTATGGGGGCGCTAGTGATGAAAAATGTCCCATTTGAAATCGAATATATTGAACTGAATAATAAGCCGCAGTGGTTTTTAAATATTGCGCCTAATGGCCAAGTACCAGTGCTAGTGACTGAAGATAAAACTGTACTGTTTGAGTCTGATGCTATTGTTGAGTACTTAGATGATAAATATGCGCCAATTGAGCAAGTGTCGGCTGAGCAAAAAGCGTTAGACCGAGCTTGGTCGTATCAGGCGAGTAAGCACTATATGCCACAATGCGGCACTATGGGCAGTAAAGACCAACAGACATTTGAAACTCGACTCGCGAATTTGGCCAAAGCCTTTGCTAAAGCTGAAAATCAATTAAGCGAAAGTATGTTCTTTAAAGGCGATTATATCTCCAATGTTGATATTGCCTGGCTGCCGTTACTGCATCGCGCTGCGGTGATCCGTAATTGTTCTGGCTTTGATATGTTAGCGGGTTACCCGAAAGTACAAAAGTGGCAAGCGGCACTGATTGATTCGGGGTTAGCCGATAAAACTGTACCGGAAAACTTTGTCGAAACCTTTAGCAGTTTTTACCTAAACAATACCTATCTTGCGAGCCTAATGAATGGCACTGAAGCCGTGGCATCATCAAATGGCTGCGCATCAAGTTCTTGCTGCGGTTAAAGGTTTCATCAAAAAGGCGATGCTCTTATGAGCATCGCCTTTATTGTTTTCGGATTTGCTGAGTTTAATAGTGGGCTTTTATATTAGTGGGCTTTTACAAGCTCAGCGCGTCTGGCTTTGAGCAAACAAAGTAATGGAATAATTGCAATGATAACGATTAATGCTGCCCAATTACTGTTTTGAATCACCCCAAATCTGGCAGCAATAATACTGCCAATTAATGCGCCACTGCCTATGCCTACGTTGAAGAGACCTGAGTAAATCGCCATGGCGACATCGGTGGCATCTGGTGCGAGTTTTAAGCCTTTTGACTGCAGTGATAAGCACATTAGCATCATGCCGGTACCCCATAAAATACACAGCGGCAGCAACAACCACATATAACTGGCAATAAAAGGTAAAATCGCCATACAGCTACCTAAAATCGTGATGGCAATCATCAACAATTGCTGAGCATATTGACCTTGATAGCGGCTAAATAGCGCACTACCAATTAGGCCTGCAGCACCAAAGATTAATAAAATCATGGTAGTAATATTGGCGGAATAGCCAAAATGTTCTTGCAGCAATGGTTCTAAATAGGTGTAAACGCTATAGTGAGCCGTGACGAGTACCATAGTTAATACGTAAAGCCAGAGTAAGGCTTTATTGCGCGCCAGTGCAGGCAAACTGCGCCAGCTACCACCGTGAGTTGCAGGTAAGTTCGGTAGTCCGCGCCAAAGCAGTAGCATCATGATTAGGGTTAGCACAGCGATTAAACCAAAGATGCTACGCCAACCCACCAATTGGCCTATCACGCGTCCAAGAGGAATGCCGAGTACCAGTGCGAGCACGCAGCCGGTAGCAAAAATGCTTAAAGCTTTTGCGCCTTGCCCTTCAGGTGCTAGACGTACCACTAGGGCAGGGGCTATCGCCCAGAAGAGTGCATGGGTAAGGGCGATACCAACACGGCCAGATAGCAAGATGTCGTAGCTAGGTGCCCACACACATATGCCATGGCTAATAATAAATACTGACATTAGCCCTAGCAGTAGCTTTTTACGTTCAAAGCGAGCAAACAGCAGCACTGCAGGCAGTGAAGCTAGTGCAACAACAGCGGCATACACGGTCAGCATAGGACCTACGGCAACGGTGCTCATATTAAAGCTTTGCCCAAGCGCAGCCAAAATACCTACAGGTACAAATTCAGTTGACACAAATACAAAGGCGGTAAGTGCCAATAACCATACTGGTGCCCAAGTGATAAGGCGCTGTTTCATTCGATCTAACATCCAAAATTGAAAGGGCGGCAAGTCTACGCCCTATTGCTGACTAAGGCGATAAGCTTGACGGTAAAATGTGCAATTTGTGAAGGTGGCGGTATTTTTTAAGCGGTGAACAAACCTGAGTCCAAATAGGCTAATTATCGCTGTTTGCGATTCCAAGTGTGTTGAGCGTATTGAGCGTATCAATAGTGCTTCAACAAAAAATAACGCGCAGGACTTTTACTGGTGGCTGGCACAGTACCGATAATCTCAAAGCCTAGTTTTTGATAAAACAGCGGTGCTTGGAAAGATAAGGTATCGACTTGTGCCATAATGCAACCGCGATTTTTAGCCTCAGTCTCAGCATATTGCATTAGTTTCTTACCTATCCCAGAGCCTCTTTGTTGCTCATCGACCCACAAAACATTATACCAATCAGTATAAAGATTTGATCGCTCAGCGAGAGTTTAGCGGTTCTGAGGCAAGGCAACGAGTGAAGAGCATAGTTATCCTACGTTTAAGCTTGTTAACGCAGTATCAGAGCCGCTAAAACTCGCCATTCTGGAGCGTTTTTGGCTGCCTACTTCTGCGTTGAATAACTTCAAAAGGGAGCAACCATTCTTTCAGCTATTCGCCTTGAATTAGTTTGCCAAAAACGCTCTGAGTAGATCAACTTCTTATACTGATTGGTATTCTCAAGAAGTTGTCATAGATGGTGCATCCGGCTATGCCAGCGATTAACTTTCCGCTTTTGTCATGGGCTACGACTGACAATGGCTGAGAGGTTTCTGGCCCCATGTGTTCAACATTGAACTGGCGCACTCCAGCAATTAATGCATTAACGTTTGCAGTGTTGTCATCATCCATGACTGTTATTTTCATCTTACATCCCCAGTAATTAATCTCGTAGCTGGTATCTAGTGACTCGTATTGAGCCCCTCTAACTAGCACTATAAATGTCTACTATTGCAGCCCTAGTTAGAACCAACTTTGCTCGATCGCCGTTGAAAAGGTAACAGAGTAATGAGACAAAATTGCACTGTGACCTGCAGTAAACATCTTAAATGATGCATCTGTAGGTACAGTGACAGAACTACTCGTTACATTGAGGATTAGCTCTGGAAACAAGATGGAGCTGGCAGCATTGACCAAATCTTGCGCTTCACTCAGTGGGTAATCTGTATTAGTTAGTGATGCGGTTGAAATAGCCGATAGTTTTGAGTCTGACACTTCAGTTGTCACCGAGTTATTTGTTAGCTCTGCTATTGCTTCGTTTTGATTGTTGACCAATATAGCTACTGCAAAATTAGCAGGTTGGTCAGCGGTGTATTGATAACCCTCTTCGAACTCAATATCTCGGCTGTTTTCAAAAGTGAAGTTGGCGATTGCACTATCTGCTGGCAGATTGAAGATGATTCGTGATGTTGTCGTGCTTTTGGCGTAATCATTTTTGTGCAGCACATCATTGTACGCGTACTCAACTCTCACTTCTTGCTGATTGGTTTCGTCATTTAACCGGCTTATACATTTTACACTGATCTTGTCTGTCGCAGTGCATAAACGAGTAATAATAGTGTCAGATAGGCCTACTTGTTGCGCGGCACTTCTGAATTGGTCATCGACGATTACTTCATCATCGTCATCATCAGGGTGCAAGATGTTATCGATATATTCACAGCCACTGATATTTAGGCATAACAAACTGACAGCTAGTATTTTGAATTTAGTATTCATAAATCGACAACTCTCTATATAAAAATAGATAAAAACCAATATTGACGTCAATTTAGCATTGTTTGCATTGGGGGGAATAGCGATTTTTTTAAACAGATTGTTGTCAGCATAAGTGTAAATTTTGGCGCATAGACTTGACAGCTATTTTGCGTCGATTCGTCAACTTTGACTTGTAGTTTGTCCGCCCCCAATAAACCTAAAATTATTGAGTTTTTAGCGTAACTGAGCATAGTCAGTCGACTGATTTACAGTTTATTTACGCAGTTTTATAACGAGTTAAAATATTTTGTTTGAGTTCCAATACCCGCCGAATAGTTAGCAGATCTGCAATCAATAGTAGGTTTTGTTACGGTTTAACTAATTAAGAGGCCATTAAACTTCGTCAATCTTCGATTTATATCCCTACAAACTGTCCGGCATCTTTACATCAGTTCTATTACCGCCTATGAGAAATACAATATCATTTATGTAAATGGGATGTATTATCATTTGCATTCGTGTAGCATAAATGTAAATCACAATTGTTAACATTCATTGGTAGCTAAATTTTTAGCAATATTAAGGTATTTGTATGCAACTGAAAAAATCGATTTTGGCAACGACAATAGCACTTTCTATGGGGCTATTAACGGCTTGTGGTGGTTCTGACTCAAATGATTCTCCTGCGCCGGAACCAGCACCAGCAAATAATGCACCGACAGATGTTGTGTTATCCGATGTCACCGTTGATGAAAATACGGCTAACGCAGTTGTAGGCACGTTATCTGCAGTTGATGCTGATAGCGGTGATACGCATACATTTACAGTAGCCGGTGATCAGTTTGTTATTGTTGATAACACTCTACAGCTTGCAGATGGCGTGGTACTTGATGCTGACGGTGCAGAGTCTTTAGAGCTTGAAGCAGAGCTAACGGTAACCGACAACAACAATGCTAGCTTTACCAAAACAGTGACTATAACTATCAACGATGTGATGGACCGCTACACATTTGATAGTAAGCTAATTGATAGCGAGTCAAGTGTGGCTTATACCGGGCAAACAGGTCGTCATGTATTAATTGCCGAACTGAATAACTACATCAAAAATCAGCTAGAAGCTGATGTGGATGCTGGTGACTTAGCAGATAAAGCTGCGGTTCTTGCAAAGCTTAACTACTTCTATAACCCAGACAAAGACACTGAGTACGATGATATTGCTATCACTTTCATCGATAACTCAAAAGATGGTCTGTTATCAGATATCACTGGTTATAAGAGCATTAAAGAGAAAGTTGCTGGTAACGATACTGGTGGTCAGCATGAAGACTGGAACAATGGTGCATTTGCTGGTTGGGGCGCAAAAGGTTCAACCACACCTACAGATTTAGTAGCAGCTTTGTTTGATCGTTTAGCTGATAACGCAGTTGCAAAAATTAACGGCGGCGTGCGTAAAGATGTTTTGGGCGACGATATTGCAAAGATTTACATTGATGATAACGGTGTTGATTTAGCACAGTTAATTCAAAAGTTCCTACTTATGTCAGTGGCTTACTCACAATCATCTGACGACTACTTTGGTGTCGATACCGATGGTAAGGGCCTAACAACCGATAACACTGGACCTGCTAAAGGTGATGCAAGCAAGCCATATACTAACCTTGAGCATCAGTTCGATGAAGGTTTTGGCTACTTTGGCGCTGCGGTTAACTACTTAGAATATAGCGATGTAGAAATCGCGGGTAAGGTTACTGACGGTAATGGTCGTAGCGATTGGAATGGTTCACACGATACCGACGGCGACGGCAAGATTGACCTACGTAGCGAGTACAACTTTGGTCAGTCAGTCAATGCCGCTAAGCGTGACTTAGGCACAGCCGATAACGCAGCTGCAACCGATTACACTACTCAAGCTATGACCGCCTTTATTGCTGGACGTAAACTGATCAACGATAACGTTCCACAAGCACTAACTGATGCACAACTTGAAGAACTAGAAGGTTTTGCAAAGGTTGGTCTTGATGCTTGGGAGCGTGCCATTGTAGCTACAGTTGTGCACTACATTAATGATGTGAATGCCGATCTTGCACCGCTAGCAACTGGCGGTGACACTGCAGATTTCGACTATGCAACATTAGCTAAGCATTATTCTGAAATGAAAGGTTTTGCATTAGGTTTGCAGTTTAGCGAATACGCAGGGATCAGTGACGCAGACTTTGTGAAACTTCACGAGTTGATGGGTGAACAGCCTGTGTTAACTGGTGATGTGGATGCTTATATTGCAGAGTTGACCGAAGCGCGCGATATCTTGCAAGCAAGCTATGAGCTTGACGCAGACAATGTTGTTAACTGGTAATCCACCACCGTTAACCAACACCTTTTAAGGTAAAAAGCTTGGCATCGTAAGGTGCCGAGCTTTTGTTGTTTTTGTACTTTTATTTAATTACTTTCTAAAGTACTAAGGGAAAACTATGACAAGCCACCCCCGCTATTCAGTGTTAAGTGTTGCCTTGATGGGCATATTACTTAGCGGCTGTAATGAAAGCACTAGCAGTGACGCCGGTGCAGACTACGGCAATCAAGACAATACCACCTCAGATTTTGACCAAAAAGCACTCATCGTTAATCTAGTTGACGGTGTCATCACTCCTACTTTTGAGCAATTTGTTAGCGTCAGTAATCAGCAAATCAGTGACATTAGTGCTTATTGTTCTGCAGCAACAGCTTTTGAGCAAGACCCTAGCGATAATACCGAGTTAAGCCAAACTTCAGCCACTGCGCAGCAAAGTTGGCGTAATACTATGTCGGTATGGCAACAAGCTGAAATGATGCAACTCGGCCCGCTGACATTTGATGATGGCGCACTGCGCAATAAAATCTATTCTTGGCCGGTAACCAGTCGTTGTGGTGTCGACTTAGACGTAGTGTCATTTGAAAACAATGACATCAACGGTTCACCTTACGATATCGCATCGCGCACACCTGCACGTAAAGGCTTAGTTGCGCTTGAATATTTACTGTTTAATCCAAGCCTAGAACATAGCTGTACAGGTAATTCAACGCCAGCAGGCTGGGATAATCGTACCGATAATGATCGTCGAGTCGCCCGCTGCGAGTTTGCTGTAGAGGCTGCAAAAGATATCAACAATAACGCTCAGCAGTTACTTATCGAGTGGAGTGGTGATAACGGTTATGGTGCCAGCTTAAAGCAAGCAGGTGAGGCGGGTAGTAGCTTTGCTACAGTACATGAAGCTGTTAATAAACTTTCTGACGCATTGTTTTATATCGACAGTGTGACTAAAGATGGCAAGTTGGCGGTACCGCTCGGCATATTTGCCAACAACTGTGGCAGCAGTGTTTGCCCACAAGAAGTTGAGTCTCCACTAGCAAACCATTCAATTGAAAATATCAGCAGTAATCTCGAAGCGCTTGATGCGCTGTTTTCTGGTAATGAAGGTTTAGGTTTTGATGATTACTTGATTGATGAAAATGATGCCGATACCGCAACCGAGCTGCGTGAACGTATCGCTACTGCGCTTGCCAATAGCCGCAGTTATCAAGCAAGCCTAGCTGATACCTTAGTTAATGATGAAGACAAGGTGACTTCGACCCATAACGATGTCAAAGCAGTAACTGATAAGCTCAAAAATGAATTTATCAACTCACTTGCATTAGAGCTGCCACAAACTTCTGCCGGAGATAACGACTAATGAATAATCTTGCAATAGGGAAAAAACTTAGTCTGGTTATTGCCATTCAACTGGCGTTAGTTAGCCAAGTGTCTGCGGCAGAAAAAGACGCCAACACTGACGCGGCTTCTGAGCAAGCCAGCGTGAATGATAGCTATATCGAAAAGATGCAGATTATTGGTCACGATGCGCGCTTAAGTAAGCAAACTGGTTCAGCGACCTTGATTGATGAGCTAGAACTTGAGCAGTTTAAGTTTGATGATATTAACCGGGTGCTATACAGCGTACCTGGGGTGAATATTCGTGAAGAAGACGGTTATGGCTTGCGCCCTAACATCGGCTTTCGCGGCGCAACCCCTGAGCGTAGTAAAAAAATTAATATCATGGAAGATGGCGTACTAGTTGGCCCGGCGCCCTATTCTGCAGCGTCGGCATATTATTTCCCAATGACCTCAAAAATGACCGCCATTGAAGTCTTTAAAGGCCCAGCAGCGATTAAGTACGGCCCAAATACGGTGGCAGGCTCGCTGAACATGGTAACCCGCGCGGTACCGCAAAGCAGCGAAGGCTTAGTGGATGTATCTGGTGGCAGCGACGGTTTTGCTAAGGCGCATGCATATTACGGTAATACTATCGACAACTTTGGTTTTTTACTTGAAGGCGTACATATGCGCGCTGATGGTTTTAAAGAGCTTGATGGTGGCGGTGATACTGGCTTTGAGAAAAACGATATCATGGCTAAGCTGCGTTATGATTTAGCGGGTGATGCGTTTGATCAAGTATTCGAGTTAAAACTGGCTTATGCCGATGAGACATCTGATGAAACCTATTTAGGTCTTACCGATGCTGATTTCGCTGCTAATCCAAACCGACGTTATGTTGCAAGTCAGCTTGATAATATGGACTGGACTCACTCACAGGTGCAGTTTAATCACTTTTTAGAGGGTGATAACTTTGATGTCACCACTCGTGTATACCGTAACGATTTTGAGCGTGCTTGGTACAAAATCAACGGCTTTAAAGGTGGGCTAGTTAATCGCAGCTTACAAGAGATCTTGGCCGATCCAGATAAAGATGAAGTGAATAGCCGCTTTTATAACATTCTTACCGGCAGTGAAGATTCTGTCGCTGAATATGAAAAGCTAATATTAGGTAATAACGACCGTACTTACTACTCGCAAGGTATTCAGTCTGACCTGAACTTGCAGTTGGAACTATTTGGCCTAGAACATCAGTTCGCAACGGGTGTACGTTTTCATCAAGACCAAATTGAGCGTAACCACACCACAGATGCTTACCTAATGCGTCAAGCTAACTTGGTAAGCGATGGCAGCGATACTCAAGCGGCCACAACCGACCGTGAAAAGACTGATGCTTGGTCTGTTTATTTACAAGACACTATCAGCATTAGTGCCCTAGATATTACTGCGGGTGTACGTGGTGAATTTATTGATGCTCACTATCAAAACCGTGCACCAGGCAGCGAGCAAGACTACCTCAATAAGACCACTCGTATCTGGCTACCTAGTTTCAGTGCGTTTTATACCTTGTCAGATAATGCTGGTTTGTTGTTTGGTGTGCATGAAGGCTTTTTGCCTACCAGCCCTAAGCAAGATCCAAGTCTTGAAGTTGAGAGCAGCATTAACTACGAGTTAGGCGGCCGCTATAACGATGGTAACTTTAACTTAGAACTTATTGGTTTCTTTAACGACATCAGTAATCTTAAAGAAGGCTGCCAGTTCTCAAGTTGTGGTAGCGATGATGATACTGAGTTCAACGGCGGGGAAGTTGATGTGTTGGGTCTTGAGCTAACTTCAGGTTATAGCATTAAACTTACCGACGACTTAGACCTACCTATGTCTCTGTCATACACCTACACAGAGTCTGAATTTAAAACCAGCTTTGAGTCAGGTTTTGATATGTGGGGCAAGGTTACCGCAGGTGATGAACTGCCTTATTTGCCTGAGAATCAGTTAGCGCTCAACATAGGTCTTGTTAGCGATCAATGGGACGTTAACATGATAGTGCGTTACATCGGTGAGATGAAAGAGGCAGCTGGTGAAGGCGTCGTGCTTTCAGGTAGCACAACCGAAGCGCTTACTGTCGTTGATATGTCAGCAAGTTATGACTTTAACCAATACGGACTGGTATATGTCAAAGCTGATAACTTGTTAGATACTCAAGAGATTGTCAGTCGCCGCCCATACGGGGCAAGACCAAGCAAGCCACAGCAATTTCAAGTGGGTTATCAATACCGCTTTTAAGCAGTCAGCGGTGGCTTAATTAAGCCACCGCCAGTTTGGTACTGGAGTATCGTATCGACACTATTATTACGTTTTTTAATACCAATTTAGGCGATCTGCTGAATTATCCTTTTGATAGCAGTAAGCGGATCTTTATCGGCTATTTAATTGGAGCGGTAGTATTAGCACTGCCAGTATATTTTGCAGCGACCAAAGCTGATGGCATAGCAACAAGAGGCATTAAAGGCTTTACAGCATTTTTACTGCCTAAGGAAGTATTTTTAGCTGCTTCAGCCAAACTTGATTATCAACTGTTTGTGCTGAATAAACTGATTAAAGCTGTGTTATTTGCACCGTTAATGCTCACTATGGTGCCTGTAGCATTAAGTGTGTCATCGGCATTAGAGTCACTATTTGGTGGTGCATTAATGTTAGATGTTGCGCCATGGTTGGTGATGAGTCTGTTCACCATATTGCTGTTTATTCTTGATGATTTCAGCCGCTTTTTACTGCATTACTTGCTGCATAAAGTGCCGTGGCTGTGGCAATTTCATAAGGTGCATCACTCGGCGACTGTGCTGACCCCGTTTACGATTTACCGCACTCACCCTGTTGAAAGTTATCTTTATGGTTGCCGAATGGCGCTATCACAAGGTGTTGTAGTGGGGATAGGTTACGCCATATTTGGCCCAACACTGAAAATGTACGACGTACTTGGCGCTAATGTATTTGTGTTCGCCTTTAATGTACTTGGTGCTAATTTGCGTCATAGTCATATTTGGCTTAGCTGGGGGGATAAGCTAGAAAACTGGTTTATTAGCCCAGCTCAACATCAAGTTCACCATAGTTCTGCCATAGAGCATCGCGATACAAACCTCGGCTCGGCGCTGGCTATTTGGGATCGCGCTTTAGGGTGTTTGATTAAAGCGAGCAGTGTCAGCAAGTTGACCTTAGGTGTAGGCAAGTTCAATGGCCACAATAGTTTATGGGGGATTTATAGCGACCCATTTAAACAGATTTTCAGCCGTTGCCGTCAATTAATTTGCCGCATTTGGCAACGAGTCCACACACCTTAGCAATTTACAGCCAGCTCATCGGGTGAGTCAAAAGCAAAACTTGGTATACACTGGCGCACTATTTTTAATGGCTAATGAATAATTTGAGTGAATATGTTTTTAAGTACTTATTTTAAAAAAGAAAACCAGTCAGTTACTATCACTCCGACCCAGGCCAGTGATTTTGCTAAAAGCATTGCTCAAGATTTCAACCCTATCCACGATGTGGCGGCAAAGCGTTTTTGTGTACCCGGTGATTTGTTATTTGCCTTAGTCCTTAATCAATACGGCTTAAGCCAGAAAATGACGTTTAACTTCGCTGGTATGGTTGGCGATGGTGTGCAGTTACAGTTTCCTGATGATGTAGCTGAAGACTTTGATATTCGTGACAATAAAGACAAGTGCTACCTTGAAGTTCATCGTAGCGGTGATGTGCGGTATTGTGAAACACAAATCGAGTCGTTTATCCGCAAATATGTGGCGTTTTCAGGGCTTAACTTTATGCATATTTTGGTGCCTATGATGAAGCAGCACCAAATGATGATTAACCCTGCTCGCCCGCTAGTGATCTACGAGAGTATGTCATTTGACTTAACCACTTTAGATTTTACTGAAGTAAACCTAAAGCTGGTGGAGCAAGAGCTACAAATCGAAGGTAAGCGTGGCGATGTGACGTTAACTTTTGAATTACTCAGTGGTGACACTGTTGTTGGCACAGGTGTGAAAACATTAGTAATGAGTGGACTGCGCCCTTATGAAGAAGAGTCTGCTCAGCAAATGTGTGATGCCTATGAAAGCCGCAGAGTTGCATTTAGTTAAGATCGCAAATTGTTAATTTGTACATTGAAAGCCGTATAAGCATTAGCTTAAGCGGCTTTTTAGCACTTAGTACATCGCGATTGCCCAAAATGTTTCTGTGTGTATTAAATTTGCGCAATTAAACAGTTACTTCTCTTATTAAGCTAAAAAGTGTGACTTAAACCACTTGAGTCATATTCTGATAAAGCGCATTCTACTCGTCCCTATCGCTTACTAGCCCTAATGGTTAGCTAAGGTTGGGGATCCGTTCGGATGAAGGTAGCAGGAGAGTGGGGAGTAACCCCACACCGACGAGGCAACTTTGTTACGGCGTTAAGCCAAACAAAGCACTCTTTCAGGTGCCACATAGTGGTGAGGACTGTTACTGGACGAGCCTCTGGAGAGACTGTGAGCAATTAAGTGTTCGAAAGCTTAATCGTCACACAGCGCCGAAGGCGAAAGTGTTAACCCCTGTGGTTAACGCGAAACGCTCAGGCAAAAGGACAGAGGAGAGGATGACTGTGTTAGTTATATATTTCAATATAGCTACATTGAGGTCACTGTCGTTTGTCGCTGCGCCTTTTCTACTTAGGTTAACATTCGTTAGCTTAGGTCGACTCATTCGCTCGTTGCACTCGTTAGTGATCAGCAACAGGCATTTCTTTTCCTCCTCCGATTATTAATAACTCTAATTAAAGAGTTTTGTTGTTTAATACTCGAGGAATACCATGAATTTTCAAGCGCTTTTAGCCGATATCAATGCCATTGTCTGGGGACCTATTACCCTGTGCTTATTGGTTGGAACCGGTCTTTACCTGACTTTACGACTCAAACTTATTCAAGTGTTTAAATTGCCAATGGCATTAGGTTTATTGTTTAAACCAAACCAGGGAAAGGGCGATCTTTCATCTTTTGCTGCGCTATGTACTGCGCTATCGGCAACAATTGGTACTGGTAATATTGTTGGTGTTGCCACCGCCATTAAAATCGGTGGTCCGGGGGCACTATTTTGGATGTGGTTGGCGGCCTTTTTTGGTATGGCGACCAAGTATGCCGAATGTATGTTAGCGGTAAAATATCGCACCACTGACGCTAAAGGTAATATTGCTGGTGGCCCAATGTATTACATTGAGCGCGGTTTAGGGCTTAAGTGGCTAGCTAAAATCTTTGCAGTGTTTGGCGTAGGTGTAGCATTTTTTGGTATCGGTACTTTCGCTCAAGTCAACGCGATTAGCGATGCAATGACGATTGCTTTTGAGATCCCATCTTGGGTCACCGCGGTGATGCTCACTTTGATGGTTGCTGCTGTAACATTAGGTGGTGTTAAGCGTATTGCTAACGTGGCACAAAAGTTAGTACCGACTATGGCATTAGGTTATGTGCTTGCGTGTTTGTGGGTGTTATTTGTGTTTAGCGACCAAATCATTCCTGCATTTGAGCTGGTTATTCACTCTGCCTTTACGCCAATCTCTGCGGCTGGTGGTTTCTTAGGTGCAACGGTTGCACAGGCGCTACAAATTGGTATTGCACGTGGTGTATTCTCAAACGAATCAGGCCTAGGTAGTGCGCCAATTGCCGCAGCTGCCGCTAAGACTAATGAGCCTGTAGAGCAAGGTCTTGTCAGCATGACTGGTACCTTCTTCGATACGATTTTAATCTGCACCATGACTGGTCTAGTGTTAATCATCACAGGTGTATGGAGCGGCGATACCGCAGGTGCAGCAATGACTAGCGCCGCGTTTGCTGCTAGCGGCTCAGCGGTGATTGGCCAATATGTAGTAACCATTGCCCTTGTTTGTTTTGCCTTTACCACCATTTTAGGTTGGCACTATTACGGTGAGCGCTGCTGGTATTACCTAACAGGTGCACGCTTAGGCGACAACGGCATTAAAATTTACCAATGTGTGTTTTTAGGCTTAATTGCCGGTGGTGCGTTTATTCAGTTGGATGTGATTTGGATGCTAGCCGATACCGTAAACGGTTTAATGGCAATCCCTAACCTGATAGCAATAATCGGTCTAAGACACATCATCTTAAAAGAGACTCGCAAGTACTTTGCTAAGCAACAAGCGTTGCAGACTCAAAGCTCATTAGCCTAAGTACTTGAGCTAACACAGATGCAGTAAGTATCTTTGATTAAATAGAGCCCGCCTCATTAGCAATGACGCGGGCTTTTTCTTGGGCAGCTTTTTGTTGGAGTTAGCTAAAGTTTTTAGTTGCCAGCGTCGCTTGTTAACTGCTTATTGATTGAGCATTAAAATACGTCAAAATCGCGTATGATCTCGCTCTATTAAATTGGTCCTAAAAACTGCCCCAATAGCGCTTTGGCACAATTGCCAAGAGTGGCAGTTTCCTTTAATTTAGAGACCATCGCCATATATTATAGATCTAACACTAGACCTAAAATTAGACCTGACTTTTTAGCTTAACGTGAGCCTATATGCAGCACGTTACGGCTCTGTTTGGATTAAGGAATGCAATGCCAAGCTTAAATCGCATCATACTTATCGACACTCACCTACCGGGAGTGGTTGAACTGGCTCTGGATGGCCACACCAATATTTGCGGAACTAACGCATCGGGTAAAACCACCTTGCAGCGTTTGGTACCGGTTTTTTATGGTGAATACCCAAGCCGAGTGGTGCCATCAACTCGTGATAGTTTTGAGCGCTGGTATTTACCCCATGATTCAAGCTTTATCATCTACGAATACATCAAGTCAGACGGCCTAGCTTATCAGGCTGTGTTGGCATCGGCAGGTGACGGTAAAGGCGTAAACTATCGCTTTATTGCTAAAGGCTTTGAGCTTGATGATTACATTAAGACCAAGCAAGGCGACAGTATTCAGTGTTACACCATGGCGGAACTTGGCCGTGAGATGAAACGCGCAGGCGTTGCTGTGACGAACTTGCTCAATACTCGCGAGTTTAGAGCGATTATCCAAAACGATCGCGCGCTATTAAGCACAGGTAGCAACCGCACCGAGCTACGTAATTACGCTCGCCAATTCTCACTGTGTGAAGCTGAGCATTCACTGCGCCACATTGAAAAACTAGCGAAAGCAGTGCACTCGAAAGAGGGGAAAATGGAAACGATCAAATCGATGATTGCTGCCATTTTAGAAGAAGACGGAGTTAATCCACCAAGCTCACGTTTAAACCCACAGCGTGTAGAAGCGTGGATCCGCGAAAGTCAGTTGATTCAAGGTTTCGAGCAAATTCGCCCGGAGTTTGAAAAGCTAGAGCAAGAGTTTGACCAACTGCTAAGTACCGAACAGCGCCTTGCGAGTTTACGCCGTGGTTACAGTAAAGATGAAACCACAGAAATTGAGCGTCAAGAACACCATCAAGATCTATCTAAAGCTTTCAACGCTCAGTTACGTCAGCTTGATGAAGACTGGAAAGAGCAGCGCGATGAGTTAAGCCTTGATCTGTCTGCCGCCAAAGGTGATGTGGCCAAATGTGAGCATGAGCTAGATGCGATTGAAGATCAGCATGCCAGTTTCCAAGATGCTGACATCGAGCAAGCTAAAGCTGATTTAGAGCAATTGCCTAGCTGGCGTGGCAGTTTAGAGAACTTAACTGAACGTCATAAGTTACAAACGGAAAAGCATCAAGACATTGAAGCGGCTTACAACGCTCGCCGTAGCAAAATTGGCGAAGGCCTAAACCGCGAATTAGAAACCTTGCATCAAGAGCAAGATAGCTTGCGTGAATCTCGCGACAAGCAAAGAGAAGTTGGCCGCGGTGAACTGGCAGAGCTTGAGCAACAATGGCGTGAGTCGACCGAAAAGGGTCAGGCGCAATTTAGCGAGCAAGCTTACCAGCTCAAAGTCAATGCCGCTGAGCTTAAAGTGCGTGTCGATAGCGTCACTTATTCTGAAGAAGAAAAGCTGGCTTTAGCGGTATTCGATGAGCGCATATCCGGCGCCGATGAAGAGCAAGAAGCTTGTAACGCTAAAGTCGATCGCCTATCGAGCGAGGAGCGCAAACTTAGAGCCAAACGCGATCAAGCCAATGAAAGCTTGCGCGTTGCGGGCATTCGAGTAACCGAGCGTCAAAGTGAGCTTGAAGAACTGCAACATATTCTGTTTCCGCAGTCGCACACTTTACTTGAGTTTTTACGTAAAGAAGCCAGCGGCTGGGAAAACACCTTAGGTAAGGTGATTAACTCAGAACTGCTACATCGCAGCGACCTGCACCCAAGCATTAGTGGCGACAGCCTTGATGCATTGTACGGTATCGCATTGGATTTAAAAGCGATTGAAGCGCCAGAGTATGCCGCCTCAGAGCAAGAGTTAAGAGTGAAGCATGCCGCAGCCGAAGAAGCATTATCTAGCGCCAAAGAGTTGCAAGCAGAAGCTGAAGATCAGTTAGTTGCTGCTAATACTGAGCTAGATAAATTGCTGCGTGAACTGACGTTTGCGCGCACCGCTTACAAAAATAGCCGTGATGATTTACGCCGTTTGTTTGACGATAAACGTGCGGAACAAGAAAAGATTAACCAAGCGCTGAACGAGCGTAAAGCGGCTTCGCAAAAGCAACTTGCGCGCATTGATAGTGATATCAAGCAGCTACAAGGTCAGCAACAAGAGTGGCTCGAAGAGCAAAAAGAGCAAGCGTTAGAAGCGCGCATGGAAAAGAATGCTTACTGGCAAGAAGTGGTTGGCGCATTAGACAATCAGCTTGGCCAAGTCAAAGGCAATATTCAAAACCGCCGTGACCACGCCGCAAGTGAGCAAAAAGCCTGTGAGCAGTGGTACAAAAACGAGCTTAAATCTCGCGGCGTCGACGAAGCTAAAATCGTGGCGCTTAAAGCAGAAATTCGCACCCTTGAAAGTAATATTTCCAAGGCTGAGCAGCGCCGCAGTGAAGTACTGCGTTATGACGACTGGTATCAGCACACTTGGCTACAACGTAAGCCAAAGCTGCAATCAGAGCTGAGCAAGGTTAAGCATGCAAGTCTTGATTTAGAGCAGCAGCTCAAATCTAAGTCTAACGAAATCAAAACCAAGCGTAATGAGCTTGAAGCCGAGCGTAAGCAGTCAGATGCGGTGCAAATTGAAGCGTCTGAAAACCTCACTAAGCTGCGCAGCGTAATGCGTAAACTTAGCGAGCTTAAACTGCCGCCGAACAATGAAGATGCGCAAGGCAGCTTAACTGAGCGTTTACGCCAAGGTGAAGACCAGCTATTGAAGCGTGATTCGTTAATGGGCTCAGTAAAGCAATATGTAGAGCACTTTGACTCTGTGATTGCTAGCAAGTCAGGTTCAGGTTTATCTGAAACCTGGGAGCGCGCCCGTGAGGAATCAAGCTTTGTAAATGATAAAGGCATTCGTATCTTAGATTACCGCAAGCTAGTGCCACAGCTTGAGCAGCTGCTGAACGTGATGGTGCCACAATCGGTAATGGCGCTGCGTGAGCAAGGACGGATCTTCGGTGTCGACTTAACCGCGTTTTATGATGTACTTGCGGATATCGACCGCCGTATCGCCTCACAAAGTGCGCGTATTACCCGTGAAGTGGGTGAAGAGCTGTTCCTTGATGGCGTATCAGAATCAGCTGTTAAAATTCGTTCTCGCATTAGCGAGTTAGAATTCTGGCCTGAGCTAGAGCTATTTGTAAAAGCCTTTAAGCGCTGGAAAGCCGATGGCTTTAACGACTTGCCAGGTGAGGATTACACCAACAGCATGCGCCGCGCATTGGATATTATTGGCCGCGCGGCACTGTCTGGTGGTATTGCCAAGCTACTTGAAATCGAGCTACGCCTGAAAGAAGGTAACAGTGACTTAGTTATTCGTACCGACAGACAGTTAAACGAGTCATCGAGCCATGGTATGGCGTACCTGATCCTATGTAAGTTCCTATTGGCCTTTACCCGCTTATTACGTGGCCGTGCAGAAGTCACCATTCATTGGCCGATTGATGAATTAGGTACACTGCATCACGGTAACGTGAAGAAGATATTTGATGCCTGTGAAAACAACAATATTTCAGTATTGGGTGCATTCCCTAACCCTGAATCAGAAGTACTGAACCTGTTTGCTAATCGCTACATCATTAATAAACAAACTAAAAAACTGCAGGTGGTTAAGCCTCAAGTTAATCCTATCGCCGATAAACTGAATCAGCGACGTGCACAGGAGGCCGTGTAATGAGCCAAACAACCGAAACCACCATCGTAGGTACTAGCGCCCTAATCGAGCGTTTGCTTAAAGGTCAGTTTATTTGTCGCACGACCGACGAAGATGGCTGGCGTGCACTAAAAAGCCCGTCAACCCGTGACCATGTTGAGCAGTATTTAAATCAGATTAACCGCACCATAGGCTCTGCCGGCGAAGGCGAAGTGTTTTTCTGTGGCTATCAGCAAATTGGCGATGGCGAGCGTAAGGTGATTTCATCGCAGTTTAAAGATATCTGTAATGCGCTTATTCCGCTGGTAGAGTGGTTAGTGTTAGTGCAAGAGGGCAGCGGCCAAGATGCACCGCTATCTGAAGGTGTTGCGGTACGTTTAACTGAGCTGCAAACTCGCATTGAAGACACTCCAGCCTTTCGTGAGCAATTGGCTAAAATCAGCCATTACCGCCTGTTTGGCTCAACCAGTACTAACGTTGATGCACAAATCAAACTGGTGTTTAAGCGCTTAGTTGAGCTGGGCTATTTGACTCGTCCTAACAGTGAAAAGCAGATTTACATTGCCACTGGTAAGTTAGATTACTTGTACGAAGTGATCCGCTTTATCGACGAAACCGAAGGCTTAAGTCTCGAAGCACAAGCTGAAACCGCGACCCAAAGGGATTTGGTTTAATATGAGCAGTAACTTACACCAAGCGGGTGTTAAGCTGCTAAAACAGCTTGGACGCCACGCAGAACTGGTGATGGACGTATATTTATCGGGCTCAGTGTCGGTGGATGAGAGTAACGCCTCAGCCATCGATAAGCTGCAAAAGAGCGATATTTTATGGCGACCAGCGCCGGAGCAAGAACTCCGCTTAAAACGTTCAGTACGTGCTTTGCTAGAAGAAGCCTTGAGCGATGAGCGTAACCGTCAAATCGACTCTAATGTTGGCTCGTCATTGGCCACCATTAAAACGTTGGCCGACCACTACAAAGAAGCGCGCCACAATGTGGATTTCAGCGCATCAGAAGCCTATCTCGCTGACTTAAGCGAGCACGTTTATAGCTTTGCCGATGGTCTGCGTTATTCTATTCGTGTGCTGTGGAGCCGTATTAACAACGAGTTTGGCTACGTTGGCAGTATTAACGCCAAAATTCGTGAAAACGAATTAGCTCAAAGCCAAGTGACCGAGTTGCTGAACGGTTTAGAGATGTTCCAGTTTAGTGAGCTAGGGGAAATTGCGGGTGATATCCGTGAGCTGCGTAAGCTGCTGGTAACCACACTGCAAGAAACCTTGAGTGACTGTACTCAAGAGCTGAGTGTGGTGCAGGCGCGTCTGCTTGAGCTACTGGGTCGTTTCCGCCAAATTCGCGGTCGTACTCGTTTGCTAAAGGGCTGGTTGCTGTATACCGACTTACATCCAGATTATAAGCCTGCAGATCATGTTAGCCATAAGCAATTGCCTGCGCTGTTTAACCTCGCAGAGCCATTATTGGCACCAGCGGCGGTGGATGTAAGCAATCATGGTTTAGAGCCTGAGTTACTTGAGATTGTATCTAGCATTAAACGTATTGATCGTTTAAGTGATGTGGGTTCACAACGCGAGCAAGATGTATCGGTTGATCTGACGCAAGCGGAAGATTTTGATATTCCAGATAACCCATTAAAGCTAGCGGTAGATGGTTATTTCTGTGCTGTGATTGATTCAGGTAAGAGCCAGTCGGCACTTGAATACCTTGATGAGCAACAGTTACCTTGGGATAGAGAGTCTTGGCTTTACCAAGTCATTTGCGGCTATGAAGGCTTGCCTGAAGAGCATCGTAGCTACTTTGAGTTAGAGCATATTGGTGAACCAGACCCAGTGTATACCGGTAACTTTATCATTAAAGATGTCGAGCTGTGGCTGGCTTAGCCGCGCAGATAAACGATAAAAAAAGCACCTTTTAAAGGTGCTTTTTTTATGAGCATTAATCGGTGTATTTTGCTCTTGGTAGTAAATGATCGCTGTTTAGGGTTTTATTTGTGGTTGAAGTGTCTTTCTTGGTGTGTGTTTTTAGCGGTTTACTCTAATTGGTTTTTAATTTTCTGTGGGGAAAATGCTGCTATTTTGTTGCTGGTGTAAAAGTTATGCCTACGGTAGTCAAACCGTCATCTCTATAAAGTTGTTTTATTTCAGCGGCTTGCTGTTGCTGGTGGCACTTGGTTACACAGGTGTTTCAAAAACTAATTGCCGTGTTTGCATTGAAATTTGTGCCAGCATGTTTCACTATCCCTGCCACAAAGAGATGAAAATCAATAATTCATCAACATTGAAGGCAATAGAAGGCATGCATTTAAGACATGTCCAATAAGGCAAGCAAATGACAAAATCACTTTCGACTAGGATCTTTATCGGTCTTTTTTCAGGGCTTATTTTTGGCTCTATCATTCAATACTTACTTGCAGACGTCAGTTTATTCTCTGGCACTATCGTAGATTTAGCCTCTGGCGCAGGCACCATGTTCGTCAATATGATCATGATGTTAGTTGTGCCATTAGTATTCGTCAGCATTGTTTGCGGTGTGTGCGAGCTTAAAGATCTCAACAGCTTTGGCCGCTTGGGCGGTAAAACATTCGGTTTCTATATTATCAATACCTTAGTGGCGATATTTGCTGCTCTTGGGGTGGCGCTATTACTCGCTCCAGGTAAAGGCGTTGATATGGGCAGCAATGGCGGCGTGGATATTGTTGCTACCGAACTGCCTAACTTAGTTGATTTAGTGGTTAGCATAGTGCCGAGCAACCCAATTGCAGCCTTTAGCTCTGGCAACATGCTGCAAGTTATCTTTATGGCGCTATTACTTGGCGGCGTGATTAAGTCTCTTGGCGATGCAGCGCAAAGCGCGGTGAATGGCTTCCAAGTGGCTAACAAGATCATGATGAAGCTTATTAGCGTTGTAATGCAGTTAGCGCCAATAGGTGTATTCGCCTTGATGCTTAAGCTTGGTGCAACCTTAGAAGCGGCAATCTTTGGCAGCGTCGTTGAATACCTAGCATTGATTTTAGGCTTGCTGCTACTGTGGATCTTTGTGGTTTATCCATTTGCTGTTGGCTTGTTTACGCAAACCTCAGCAAAAGAGTTCCGCGCTAAGACCCGTGAGCAAATTTTATTCTCGCTATCTACTGCTAGCTCAAATGCGACTATTCCTGTGACTATGCGCACTTTGACTGAAAAGCTTGGTGTTAACCGTGCAGTTGCTGGTTTTGGTGTACCGCTTGGGGCAACCATGAACATGGGCGGCGTATCGATTTATATCACTATCGCTATCTTCTTTGTGGCTAACGCTTATGGCGCACCCATTACGATGGAGCAGTTGCCAGCATTAATGTTCAGCATCTTCTTATTGTCTGTTGGCGCTGGTGGCGTTCCAGGTGGTGGCATGGTAATGATTGGTGTGCTTATCCATCAGATGGGCTTGCCAGTAGAAGCCTTTGCGATTGTTGCAGCATTAGACCGTCTAATCGATATGGTACTGACCTCTTGTAACGTGGTTGGTGACACAGCTGTGTTAACTATCGTTGATGAAACAGAAAAGGCAAGTGACGTTAAGCTAGCAACGGCTTAAGCAAGCAGATTGCCATAGCATCTTTAGTTTCGCTAATAAACGGCTTCCATTTAATGGAAGCCGTTTTTTTAGGTGAGGTAGTGCAAGAACCTTAATTAGAATTAATTAAGCGTTAAAGCTAAGTCAATAATGTAAACGCTACACTGCTGTGCAAACTAACACTGGTAAAGCAATTATCGCCAGTTTCAACATTATTACACTCCTTGCTGAGATCTCGATTAACACAATGAACAACAGACGTAATTTTATTAAGAAAACCCTGCTAATTGGCGCAGGCTTGTCGCTTTCTCCTATTCCAACAATGGCTTCTAATCTTGACGAAAAGAATATTGTTAAAGCGCCATTATTTACTCCAGATCTAGCTCAATTAAGAAAACTAGCTACAGTGATTGTTGGAGAATTACCGCAAGGTCTTAATATTATTCGTATTGCTGACACAACTCGTCCAGCTAGCGTTGTGGTCAAAGGTGGCGATCCTAAGCGTAAAATCAAGCTTGAGCGTACGGCGTATCAACTTGAGTACACCAATGGCACGATTATGCTTGATAGTGGCATGGATGAGGCTACTCACCTGCATTTTGGCAAGGGGGGGAATTTCTATCCTGACAGTTATGCTACGCTGCAGCAAGCGTTGAAAAAAGCCAATATGATTGTATTGAGTCATTATCATGGTGACCATGTTGCAGGTGTTGTGCGCTCGCCTTATTTTGATGAGATTGCGCATAAGGTCTGGACCTCAACTAAAACTGCGGAGTTGATGATTAATCGCCCACATAAACCAACACTGAAAATTGCTGCAGATAAAGTTAATCAGTTTATGATTTCAGATTTTGATACATACCAGCCTATTGCGCCGGGAATTGTCGCGATTAATACCCCAGGGCACTCAGCAGATTCGAAAATGTTCTATATCCGCTTACAGTCAGGACAAGAGTTTATTCATAGTGTTGATACCGGCTGGGCGATGGAAAATATCACTCGTAACAGCATGAAAAATGCGTCTTGGATTAAAGAAGATGAGAAGCAAATTATGGCGCAGTTTGCTTGGTTAAATCGATTGATGGCAACCGAAAAAGACCTGATAGTTTTATGTGCTCACGATTCTGGTCAGTATATTAATTTAAGAAAGCAGGGTATTTTGGGCGACATCGTCTAAATTGCAGATTAACAATGCCAGCATCACGCTGGCATTTTTGTTAGTCGCGTAAAGCTATTTTTCTTTAGTGATGCGGCGGCTGAGTGCACTTTGGCTAATACCTAGCATTTGCGCGGCGGCGGTTTGGCTGTTAGCGGTGCGGTTCATCGCTTCTTGAATAAGCGCGTCACTCATTTGCGCTAATGTCGGCAAAATCTTAGGGAAAATCAGCTGGTCGCTCTCAGTGTGATTGGTTGATTTACTTAAATTAATTGCCTCCATAAACGGCGTGATATTTAGCGCTACGCCATCGCTGCGACTGACAGCGTCAAACACCATGCCTTTTAACTCGTGCAAGTTACCCGGAAACTCATATTCAGACAGTTGCTGCGCCAGCGTGCTCGGTTGCTGTGGCTCAGATAAGCCCATCTCTTTGGCGGCCAAGCTAATAAAGTGATTGATCAGCATAGACAGATCTAGTTTGCGGTTTTTAAGCGGTGGTAACTTGATGGTGTGTGAACGTAAGCGATACAAGAGATCGCTTCTAAATTTACCCGTTTGATTCAGTGCCAATAAATCATGCTGGGTTGAGGTGATGATTTTACACAGCACTGGGTAGGCCCTATCGCTGCCAATAGGGTAGTACTGCTTATGCTCAATCACATCCACTAAGCGAGCTTGTGCCTCAATGGGTAAATCGCCTATCTCATTTAAATACAGTAGACCTGACTGCACTTGGTGCAACACACCTGCCTGCGCACTAACATTGCCATTATCATCAGTATGCAATTGACCAAAAAGCTGCAGCTCAAACGCTGAGGTGCTAATGCCTGCCAGATTTACGTTAATAAACGGTGCATCAGGGCAAATCAGTTGATGACAAGATTTGGCAAACTCATCTTTACCTGTGCCGCTTTCACCTTGAATAAGGATTGGCTCAGGGCTTAGAGCCACCGCTTCTAAGTATCTGAATTGATCTAGCAATGCAGGCTCGCAGGTGAGGATATTATTAAACACTTCAGGGCGGTCTAGGGTGCGGCTTAAAAAGCTTTCTTTGATGCGCAGATAGTTACGCTCAAGCCCGACTACCTCTAGAGCGCGGCGCACGGTGCGAGCAAGGTCATCGACTTTATCGGTTTTAATAAAGTAATCATAAGCACCGTTTTTAATGCAGCGCACTGCAGTGTCGACTTCGTTTACGCCGGTGACGATAAGTACTCGGGTTTTAGGAAATTCACTGCGGATCATTTGCAGTAAATCTTCACCAGAATGGAACGGCATAGTTAAATCGAGCAAAACTAAGGCGTAGTCGCCAGTTTGCAGTCGATTCATCACTTGACGACTATCAACACAAGTATCAATTTTCGCTTCCGGCACTAAGCGGTTTAGCGTGATAGACAAGGTTCGTAGCCATGAGGCTTCATCGTCAACCAGAAGAATGTTTCTAGCAAGTTTCATGGTGATAGCTATCCTTTTTATCTTCTATTCTTTGCGGAGCAGGTGAACATGGCGTTAATAATCGAGAGGAAAGCGTATTTTAATCACTGTGCCTTTACCAAGACGTGAGGTGATCTGCATATCAGCTTTATGCTCTTTAATAATACGGCTACACACAGATAGCCCCAGCCCCGTGCCACCACTTGAGCGTCTAGTGGTAAAAAATGGTTCAGTAATACGCTGTAAGGTGGCTCTGTCCATCCCTACGCCTTGGTCGGTAACAATCAAGCAAATATGATTGTCTTCGACCGTGGTCGTAATATTGATGTGCTCATTGCACTCATAACAATCGGCATCTTGCCTGATGGCGTGGCAGGCGTTTTGAATTAGGTTAATCAAGACTTGGTGCAGCTGCTGCGCATCGCCCATTACCACTGGTGCCGGTGACATTAACTCAGTGGTGACGTTAAAAATCTTGGTTTGGTTGGCAGTTAAGCGCAGCGATACTTCAACCACATCGTTAAGACAGGTTGGTTGATAGTCATTAGTCAGCGTTGGCCGCGCGTAGTGTTTTAGGTCATTCACAATGCGGCTAATGCGCTCAGCGCCTTCATTAATAGACTGACTGCTTAAATCCAGTTCATCGATGGCTGAATCAGGCGCCATACCGGCAATGGTCCAAAATGGATTTTGCTTTTGATATTGACTACTGGCCTCAGACAGATCGCGCAATGCATCGCTAATAAAGGCGATGGAGTGAATAATAATCCCGGTTGGGTTATTGATCTCGTGGGCAACACCAGCCGATAACTCACCAAGAGAGGCTAGCCGGCTAGCTTCATCGTTAGCTTGGCGCAGCCTGTGCTGCTCTGTGGTTTGTTCCAGCAAAATAACCACTTGTTTATCAATAATCGGGTGTAGCTGCATTTGCCAATATTGATTATCGATCTGCATGTCTGTTATTTGTGATTTTTGTGCAGTTAATGCATCGCTCAACGCCTGTTTTAGCTCAAAAGCTTGGCCGTCGATGTAGTGAAAATCAGGATTACTGAGCAGATCATTATTATTGTCGTTACTCCACAGGCATTCACCGTCTTGATTAAACAAGGTTACGCCGTGGGGAATACCGTCGAGTACTGACTGAAACTGCTTTGATAGCTTGGAGATCGCCTGCTCAGCTTTTTTGCGCTGTGCCAGTTCAATCTTTAATGATTTAGATCGCTTACGTAGGCTTAAGCTCATATAACCAGTTAATAGCATACCGATGGCTGAGAGTAAGCTGACAAAAATCGCCAGCGATAACATGCGTTTTTGAGCCGAGTTAAGATCGACTTTTTCCCGACCAGTACCAAACCACTTATTGACCAAACGGTCATATTCGCCAGAGAGCTTTAACTGGCGTAGGGCATCGTTTATCTGTGCCATTAAAGGTGCATTGTTGTAGTTGCTGACAAAGTTAAATGCACCGTAAATCAACGGATCACTCGAGCTTCTAATTGATGGGTACAATGGCATTAAGCGCCGGGCAACAAAGTTCTCTGCAATAACTACATCCACTTCGCCTTTAATAAGCAACTGAAAGCCGGTTTCGTATAAATCAACATCGACACGGGTAAAGTCTTGCTGTTTACCTGAGATATACACATCAACAAATGCGCCTTTTTTAATAGCAACACGTTTGCCCACTAGATCGGCCCAGCCATTAATAAATGACTTACCTTGTAAGGTATAAGCCTTAGCGTGAGTGGCATAAATAGGATCTGACTGGCTTAAGGCGCGGTCAATGGTGATAGGGCTAACAACGGCAATGACATCGATAGGGGAGTAAGGATCGTGTACATCGGTGAGTAACTGCTGAAAAGTTTTACGGCGGATAACAATCCGCTTATTAGTAAGCTGACCGATACGGTCCATCAACTCAAGGTTAAAGCCTTGGTCAACACCATTGTTACGCCACTCTAATGGTGCGGTTTTCGAGTGAACCCCAAACACAATACTGTGCTGTTGCAGCGGTGTTTCCGCCTGAGCAAAAAATGCCAAGCAACAAAGGCAAAGGCTGCAAACTAAGTTAACAAATATTTTCATAAAAGAATCTTAGCATGAGCTTATACAAGATAACTGTGCGGGATTTCTCGCTTTTTAAGGCTTTTTTTGAGCTTTTAATGTCACTGTAATTATTGGTTTTTCTCGTTTTTAGAATTGCTAAATTCCGTTCTGGGCGTATTTGTGATCAAGCTAACTTTAGATTATGCATTTTTGCATAACGGCTTATCAGATTATGCATGTTTGCATGGACGGTTTTACAAGCTGTGATCGAGTGTTCAGTTTCAATGGTGATTCAACCGATGTAGTTGCTGGTGTTGAGCAATAGGCAGAAAATTACCTCGAATTGAGTAGTTAAGACAACACTAACGATTGTCGAATATAACGTGATAGCTTTTTTCAGCTGCTGCAGGGCGGTGATAAAAGGCGAGGAAATGAGATGAAAAACTTTAAAAAAGCAGTGTGTATTGCAACGCTTCTAGGTTCAGCAGGCTTAATGTCTAACGCTATGGCGGCTGATAACTTGGCAGATTTTCATGGTGAAAACCAAGAGTGTGATAGTTGCCACATGCCAGACGGTGAGCTATCAAACGACAGCTTAACTTACGAGAATGCACAATGTGTATCTTGTCACGGCACACTAGCTGAAGTTGCTGAAGAAACTAAGCATGAGCATTACAATGCCCATGAATCTCATTTCCCTGGCGACGTGGCTTGTACTTCTTGTCATAGCGCTCACGAAAAATCGATGGTTTACTGTGACTCTTGCCACAGCTTCGACTTTGACATGCCATACACTAAAAAGTGGGAACGTCATGAGCCAAGCATCGATGAACTATTAAAAGACCAATCAGACCGTCAAGCAGCTCTAGCGGCTGAGCCACGCGACACAGTTGATGTAGTGGTTGTTGGTTCTGGTGGTGCAGGTTTCTCTGCAGCAGTATCTGCGCACGACCATGGCGCTAAAGTTATTCTTATTGAAAAAGAGCCAGTAATTGGTGGTAACGCTAAGCTAGCAGCTGGCGGCATGAACGCTGCTTGGACTGATCAGCAAAAAGCAAAAGACATTAAAGACAGCGTTGAGTCAATGTACAAAGACACCATGAAAGGTGGTCGTGACTTGAACGAGCCAGAACTAGTTGAAGTATTAACTTCACACTCTAAAGGTTCTGTAGATTGGTTAACTGCAATGGGCGCAGACCTTAACGACGTAGGTCGTATGGGTGGTGCTTCTGCTAACCGTTCACACCGTCCAACAGGTGGTGCTGGTGTTGGTGCTCACGTAATTCAAGTGCTTTACGATAACGCAGTTAAGCGTGATATCGATATGCGTATGAACACTCGTGGTATCGAAATCATCAAAGATGACAAAGGTAACGTTAAAGGCCTATTAGTTAAAGGCATGTACAAAGGTTACTACTGGATCAAAGCTGACGCAGTTATCCTAGCAACAGGTGGTTTTGCTAAGAACAACGAGCGTGTATCAAAACTTGATCCTAAGCTAAAAGGCTTTATCTCTACTAACCAACCAGGTGCAACAGGTGACGGTCTAGACGTAGCTGCAAATGCTGGCGCGGCGATGAAAGATCTTGAGTACATCCAAGCTCACCCAACGCTATCTGTTAAAGGTGGTGTGATGGTAACTGAAGCGGTACGTGGTAACGGTGCAATCTTGATTAACCGTGAAGGTAAGCGTTTCGTAAACGAAATCACGACTCGTGACAAAGCATCTGCTGCGATTCTGAACCAAACTGGTAAGTCAGCATTCCTAGTATTTGATGACTCAGTACGTAAGTCGCTAAGTAAGATTGATAAGTACATCGGTCTAGGTGTAGTGCCAAGTGCAGACTCGCTAGTTAAACTAGGTGAAATGACAGGTATTGATGGTAAGAACTTAACTGAAGCTGTTGCGCGCTACAACAGCCTAGTGAAGAGCGGTAAGGATGCAGACTTTGGTCGTCCAAACCTACCTCGTGCCCTTAACGAAGGTAACTACTACGCAATCGAAGTGACTCCTGGTGTACACCATACTATGGGTGGCGTGAAGATTGACTCTAAAGCTGAAATCATGAACGCGAAGAAGCAAGTTATCCCTGGCCTATACGGTGCTGGTGAAGTAACTGGTGGTGTTCACGGTGCTAACCGTTTAGGTGGTAACGCTATCTCTGATATCGTCACCTTCGGTAGAATGGCTGGTGAGAACGCGGCAGAGTACTCTAAGAAGAACTAGTCTTAGATTGTTAGTCGGGGTTGGGATTTGAGTTAAGCTTCAGCCTCAGACTTAAAAGCAAAAGCCTTTATCTTTGGATAAAGGCTTTTTTGTTTTCTTAATTTCAGTTGACCACTACGCTTTACCTAAAATCGTGCCGCAGAGCCATCATGAAAGATGGTTCAGGGCTCGGCGAGTATGTGGATTCTTTGGTATTTGTGCTATCTCGACTTTGCTTTGGCTCAACCTAGTTGCTCCACTTCATTATCTGTGGGTGTCAATGATTGGTTGATTAACGAACGCTATAGTAATAGGCTGTTATTCTTTGGTACTTCAAGGATGGATATTCCAAAATGAAATTGGAAAGTAAACTCAATCGAATAGAGTTAAGCGCAGTAACTTTATGTTTCAGTGCTTCACTAGGCATACTTATCTTTGGTAGTGCCTCCTCGCCTTTTATAGGTGTCATGCTTGCTACTATAGTTTGTGGTGTTTATGTCATGATTATCTTTGGTAAGTGGGAGCTAAAAACACATAAGAAGTATTTAAACATGGATTGTTAACTGTATTTACTAATATTTTCTCTCGCTAAAATGAGGGGGATGTTAAAGCAAAGGGCTCAACTACATGGAAAGTTTCAGAGATTTATTACTAAAAGCAGAAATAATGCTTTGGATTTTACCAATCTTTATTTCAGGTTATTTCACTTTTAATTCAATGTATATCTTGTTTGTTCAATTTGGAAAAATTTCTCTAGATTATGTTGCCACATTCTTACTATTAGCATTATTGGCATCAGTTATTCCTCTTTCAATAAAGGGATTAAGAGCTTCAATACAGTGAGCTATAAGGGATGGATTTTACCAAACGGTTAAGGCGTGACACTCATGCTCAGAGTAAGAACTTACATTCATGTTGGTTTCACCTGATTTTCATCAACATGTTTGAATTATTTTAGTCGGAAGCTGTGAGTTTAGCGCTTTATCACACAGCGTTTGACCTATAAGTTAAATTTCGTTTAACAATTAAAGTCGTGGCGTTACCAAAGTTGGTCGCGCATCAAACGAAGCCTGATTGCCAACCAAACTCGGTGGCAGAGTCGTCGCCACCACGACGAAAATCCTGATGTATCTCAAACAAACGAAAAAATTCTAAATTTTTTTTTGTTTTTAATCTTAGGTTAACCGTTGTTTTTCTAGTAAAAAAATTACCGTTTAGCTAACTAAATGCTTAAAAATAGTTGTTTTTACTTTAAGTTTAGTAATTTTTGTTCATTCGTGAAATTGTTCGCTTTTAAAGATATTGTTACTGATGTTTCTTTGTTTCTATATTTCTTTGTCTTTTTATCTGTATGTATTTAAAAGCTAAAGGCCTTGGTTTCTCTCTATTCGCTTGTTCTGTTTTTAGGATAATCCGCTTTAAATCACACCGCTGATAACCAAAGCTAATTTTATTGAATTTAAAACGTGATTTTGCGCAAATTAAGGCGATTTTTTGTATGAAAAGTACAATTGGCAGCTAGGCGATTTTGGCTGATTTCCGACCTATAGAGGCACTAGCAATCGTGCTCGCTGCTGCTGTAAGCTCCGGATTCTTGATCTTAAATGATGGTTTTAGGCATGGGTTTTTTACTGCTTAGAGTTGTCAATAATACCAAAAATAATACTTATACCTTATAAGGACGAGAATGATGAAAATCCTGAGCGCAACTGCTGCTGCAGTCACTCTAGCAATGTGTTCGTTTGCTGCAACAGCTGCAGACTTCAAGCCTGCTGTTGCTTTTGATACCACGGGTAAGTTCGATAAGTCTTTCAACCAAGCTGTTTACCAAAATGGTGTATTGAAGTTTAACGAAAGCGCAGGTGTTGAAGTGCGTGAATTTGTACCTTCAAATGACGCACAGCGTGAGCAGGGTCTTGAGCGTTTAGCTCGTCGCGGTTTCAGCCCTATCGTTGTTGTTGGTTTTATGTATGGCTCAGCGCTTGAGAAAGTGGCTAAGAAATACCCTGAAACAGAATTCGTAATCATCGACTCTGTTGTTGATCTACCAAACGTTAAGTCACTTGTATTTAAAGAGCACGAAGGTTCATTCCTTGTTGGTGCACTAGCTGCAATGAAGTCTGAAACCAACAAGATTGGTTTTGTTGGCGGTATGGATATTCCGCTAATTCGTAAGTTTGCTTGTGGTTACGAGCAAGGTGCGAAGTTCATCAGCCAAGATGCTGAAGTATTCCAAAACATGACAGGTTCAACTATTGCTGCATGGAACGACCCTGCACGTGGCGCTGAGCTATCTAAGAGCCAGTTCACCAAAGGCGCTGACGTAGTATTCGCAGCAGCGGGTGGTACAGGTGTTGGTGTTTACCAAGCGGCTAAAGACGAAGGTAAGTACGCAATTGGTGTTGACTCAAACCAAAACTACTTACACCCAGGCGTAATGCTAACTTCTATGGTTAAGCTAGTGGGCGTGGCAACGTTTGAAGTATTCAAAGATGCACAAAAAGGTGAGTTTACTGCAGGTATCGATAGCCGTGGTCTTAAAGAAAACGGTGTTAACTGGGCATTAGACGAGCATAACCGCGCATTGGTTACGCCAGAGATGGAAGCAAAGCTTGCTGATATCACAAAGAAAATCGTTGCTGGCGAAATCGTTGTTCATGACTACATGAAAGACAACACTTGTAAATACTAAGCGGTATTAACATAGATAAAGCTCTCTGGTTTATGACTGGGGAGCTTTGTTGTAAGTGGTAATTTTTAAGAGTTAATTTTCAAATCAATATTTGATCAATGTTTAGTCATCAATGCCTGCTTAGGCATTTGAGATAATTATGACCATGTCCATATACGCAAAAGAAAAATCCGCTGAGCGTCCCACCGCATTAGAGCTTCGTGGTATCGACAAAAAATTCGGCGCCGTTCACGCAAACAAAGATATCTGCTTAAAAATTCCTGCTGGCACCATTCACGGTATTATCGGTGAGAACGGTGCAGGTAAATCCACCTTGATGAACATCATTTATGGTTTCTACACCGCAGACAAAGGTGAGATCTTAATTGATGGTATCGAGCGTAAACTGGCTAACTCTAAAGAAGCCATCAGCTATGGCATTGGTATGGTGCATCAACATTTTATGTTGGTAGATAACTTCACCGTGCTTGAAAACGTGATTTTAGGAGCTGAAGAGGGCGGTATACTCAAACCTAGCTTAAGAAAAGCACGTAAAGAGCTTGAACGCTTAGCCAAAGAGTACCAACTTGATGTACCACTCGATAGCTTAATTGAAGAGCTATCAGTTGGATTACAACAGCGAGTTGAGATTTTAAAAGCCCTGTATCGCGGCGCAAAAATCCTTATTCTTGATGAACCTACCGGTGTGTTAACGCCGCAAGAAACTGAGCACTTATTCCATATCTTTGATGCTTTGCGTGCGCAAGGCGTAACGATTTTGCTGATCACTCATAAGCTTAAAGAGATCCTTTCAGCAACGGATAACGTGTCAGTTATGCGTCAAGGTGAAATGGTTGCTCACAGAGTGACAGCAAACACCAATAAAGAAGAGTTGGCAGAGCTGATGGTTGGCCGTAAGGTGCGCCTTAAAGCTGAAAAAAGCGATGCCAACCCAACTGATGTATTGCTTTCAACTCATAACCTTACTTATACCGACTCAATGGGCGTTGATCGCCTCAAAGAAGTGTCGATGGAGATCCGTGCTGGTGAGGTGGTAGGTATCGCAGGTGTCTCTGGTAATGGACAGTCAGAGCTACTTAGCGCACTTGCCGGCCTTATTACACCAACCCGCGGCAGTATCAAAGTAGGAAATAGCGTTATTGATGCCAATAACCCAACTTGTGCCGACGGTATGCGCAAGCTCAAAGTGGGTCATATTCCTGAAGATAGATTGGTGATGGGCTTGATTAAGTCTTTCACTGCGGAAGAGTCAGCCATTCTTGGTCATCATAATCAGGCGCAATATAACGGCGCACTGTTTAACAAGCCAAAATTCATCACCTCTGAGTGTAAGCGTCTGATGGATGAATGGGACGTAAGACCTCGTGATCCTAAACTGAAGAGCTCACTGTTCTCTGGTGGTAACCAGCAAAAGCTGATTATTGCTCGAGAAGTCGATCAAGACCCAGATATTTTACTGATTGGTCAGCCTACCCGTGGTGTGGATATTGGTGCGATTGAGTTTATTCATAAACGCATTATTGAGCTACGTGAGCAAGGCAAGGGGATCTTGCTGGTATCGGTAGAGCTTGATGAGGTGATGTCGCTTGCTGACCGGATCATAGTGATGTTTGACGGCCATATTGTGGGCGAAGTGGATGCCAATAAGGCTGATGAGAAAACCTTAGGAATGATGATGGCAAATATTCTGCCTGATGAGCTGGCTTCGAATAAAGGAGGTCAGTAATGAACGACTCTAAAATCCCATCTTGGGTAAATATCTTTGTTTTACCTTTGATTAATATCATGTTTGCTTTTGCGTTTGCTGCCGGTATTTTCTTGGCGGTTGATGTGAACCCAATTGAAGCGGCTGGGGTGATGGTACGCGGCGCCTTGGGTTACCAAGAGGGTATTGGTTACACGCTTTATTATGCAACCAACTTTATCTTTACTGGTTTAGCGGTGGCGATGGCATTCTCTGCTGGCCTGTTTAACATTGGTGGTGAAGGCCAAGCTTATATGGGCGGCTTAGGTGTCGGTCTTGCCTGTTTAGCACTTGATAGTACTTTACCATTTTGGGCGCTGCTGCCGATTACGATGTTAGCAAGTATGCTGTTTGGTGCGCTGTTCGCGTTGATCCCTGCATATTTACAAGCGTACCGTGGTAGTCACATCGTTATTACCACCATCATGTTTAACTTTATTGCTTCTGCGCTAATGGTTTACCTATTGGTAAACGTACTTAAGCTTGAAGGCCAAATGGCACCTGTATCGCGGGTATTTGAAGATAGCGCCGGCTTACCTATGTTCCATGAAATGGCGGCATGGTTTGGCTTCTCTTTCTCACAGTCACCAATGAACTTAAGCTTCTTTATCGCGCTTATCTGCTGCGTACTCGTGTGGGCATTACTGTGGCGTACTCGCTGGGGATATGCCATTCGTGCAATGGGCGCTAGCCCAAGTGCAGCTGAATACGGCGGCATTAACTATAAAAAACTGATCATCGTGGTGATGCTAATCTCTGGTGCGCTATCGGGCATGATGGGTTTGAACGAAGTACAAGGCTATAGCCAGCAGCTAAAACTCGACTTTGTGGCGGGTTACGGCTTTACCGGAATTGCGGTGTGTTTGATTGGCCGTAGTCATCCTATCGGTATCATCTTGGCCAGTATTTTGTTTGGCATGTTGTACCAAGGTGGTGCTGAGCTGTCATTCGATTATCCAAATATCGACCGTGAAATGATCCAAGTGGTTCAAGCATTGGTGGTGCTATTTAGCGGTGCCTTAGCATTGATGTTAGTTAAACCGACTGAGAAGCTATTTGTGTTTCTTGATCAAAAGAAAACCGCGCTAGCTGGCACTAAGGCGGAGGCATAAATTATGTTTGAGAATATTATTCTTATCTTAGATGCAACCCTACGTGTATCGGCACCATTGATTTTGGCTGCGCTGGCAGGCTTGTTCTCAGAGCGCTCAGGTATCGTTAACATCGCCCTTGAAGGTAAGATGTTGTCAGCTGCCTTTTCGGCGGCTGCAACCGCTACTGTAACCGGTTCTGTGTGGCTAGGTTTACTTGCGGGGATCGGTGTTTCAGTCATGCTATCACTGGTACACGGTTTTGCGACTATTACACATCGCGGCGACCAAATCGTATCTGGTGTAGCAATCAACATGTTAGCAGTGGGTTTAACTGTCACGCTTGGACGTTTCTGGTTCGGTTTAGGTGGTCAAACACCAGCGCTAACCGATGACTCTCGCTTTACTGCTATCACTCTACCATTTGCCGATGCATTAGCCGATGTGCCAGTTATTGGCATGCTTTATAGCCAGCTAATATCAGGCCATAACTTCTTAGTTTATCTGTCGTTGTTTGCCGTACCAGCAGTTTACTGGGTTGTTTATAAAACCCGTTTTGGCCTTAGACTGCGTGCAACAGGTGAAAACCCACATGCTGTAGATACTGCCGGTATCTCAGTTGCTTGGATACGTTACCGCGCGCTGATTATTGCAGGTGTGTTAGCGGGAATGGCAGGTGCTTACTTATCGACTGCCCACAGCGCAGGCTTTGTACCGAACATGAGTGCGGGTAAAGGCTTTATCGCGTTAGCGGCATTGATTTTCGGTAAGTGGAAGCCAGTACCAGTATTGTTTGGTTGTTTGCTGTTTGGTTTCTTAGACGCGATTGCAATTCGTCTGCAAGGTGTTGAGCTACCGTTGGTTGGCGAAATCCCAGTACAAGCGATTGAGGTATTACCTTATATCTTAACCGTGTTGCTACTAGCAGGCTTTATTGGCCGTGCAGTAGGGCCAAAGGCGATTGGACAACCATACGTTAAGTCTCGTTAGGCTTCGCTAATAACGAACTTTTCGATTGAGATTAAAGAGTTTACTTGAGCCGATATTTGTAATGTTTGGCTCAGTAAACTCTTTTTGTTTTCTTGTCGAAAACACAGGCTTATCAGGCTGCGCCTGAGCTTAATGCAATCAAACTTCGTTTGACCTCAAAGTTAGACTTCGTCTAACAACTAAAGTCGTGGCTGTGCCACCTATCAGGCTGCGCCAGACCAACGTCGTGGGATTCCATCCCACACCCGGGCAAAGAGGACTGCTCGTCCTTATCCTCCTTGCATCCACCATGACGCCCCGACGGAGTTGTCTCCCTTGTACTTATGGATAAATCGCTAACGCTTCAGATGGGGCATCCTGCCCCGCGAAAGCTAGCCAGACATCCATGTCTGGACTTACGTGATTTATTCCAACGTACTTCGGCAACTCCGATGGGGATCTGGTGTTTGATGTAAGTGCAGTAGCTAGGTTTTGCCTTCATCCCTCTTGTTCAAAGCAGAAGAAGTTATGCCTGTCCCATTTTTAGTTGTCGGCGGCGTCATGGAATCCCACGACTTTTATCAAGCGAAGCTTGATTAGCTCTCGGGTGCATAATCTTCAAATTGCACGATATTGATTCCGATCATATTGGATAAGTATTGCTCTAAGAATACCTTGTGATTGGAACCGACTATGATAACAACCTTACCACCAATATGATCTGCGACTACCCGCATTATATTTGAAGCCATATTGAGGTTGCGGATCTCCCATAGGGCAATTCTTGCTTGTGCTGATTTAGGTTCTAAATCTCTATCAACAAATCCTATCCACTCTTTATTGATAACGTCAGATTGATACTCTTTGCTATTTGTCCAATAAAACAGAGGTAACCAATCTCCAGTTTCTAGCGCTTGAGACTTTAATTTATCAGGTTTGGTTATATATTCGCTTGTGCGGAATTCTGCCCAAAAAGTCGATTTTTGGTAAGAAGGCATTAATTCGTGAACAACTTTGCTGTACATGTCTTTGTCTAAATGATCATCAATAGGATATACACGGTTGAGATTAAGTCTTTCTGCTAATTTGAATCCAATAACGTTTATTTCGTTGTTGCTATTTGTTTGTTTTTGAAGAAATGTTTGGAGTTCTTTTGAAAGGCTACCGTTAATGAATTTAGTGTCTAAAAGGCTCCAGTTTAGAGCGGCAGTATCTCGGTTGTAGCCTGCAACAGCAAGTCTGATAATTTCAATTCTCTGTTGCTGGTCAAACTGTTTTTTAGTCAACAATTCATTCATTTTCTTAATCGCGTCATTAGCTGAAACTCCTAAAGCTTTCTGCTCTTTTTTAGCTAATGATAGAAATGTATCTCCGACAAATTGTGATAAAACGGTTTGGTATTCATCAGAACCATTGAGCATGGTGATGATGTCTTCTGCCCTTAGTGATTCAACGGCAACTGCGGTAGGGTTAAAGGTTTCTAGCATTTGGATTATGGGGATAAAATCGTCCTTGTTTAGCTCACCCTCAATGGTGTTGAGGTGTGTGCTCCCTAAAACCATGACATCTGTTTTATGCTTCACTTTGGCATTTAAGTTCTGGATATATTGTTCTGCGCAAACATTATGCGAAATAGCCAGATATACGATTAAAACTAACAACTTATACATTACATTCCTCCTTGATTATGTTTTTACAATATAAGGTTTTGTTAGGATTTTAAACTATCGAGTTATTGCTAAGATATAAAATGCATATAAGCGTTCTAAATACATAATTTTAAGGAATAAAATACTGTTTCTTTAGTGTGTTAGGCTGTGAGGAATATTGGGTCTGAGTAAACATTCAAACTACTGAGCATAACGCCCATGATTTCGTCTACAGAATACACCTATTCCCCATCGAAGTTGCCGAAGTCATTGAAGAACTCTTGTGAACAGAAAGGCGTGATTGAGGCATAGATGCCAAGATCGCCTTAGGTGAGCCACGGTCTTTATCAAGCGGAGATTGATTAGCTCTAGGGGAAATGTCGGGTCAGGGGCAATATTAGAATAACAACTATATATCTTGGGTTTTAGTGCTGTTAACCTATTAATACCGCACTATGAGTCTATTGAAACGGAGAGACTTTATCATGGAAGATTTAGCCAAATTACTACAAAGTAATGGTTTAAAAGCCAAAATAAAAAACGGGAAAATTACGGTTAAGCTTGAAGGGCTTGCAAACCCTGTTTCGATAGTTTGGGACATAGCTGCTAGTAAATACAAAGTGAAAACTAACGATATTTTCCCATCCATAGCTGCCTGTTTTTTTCTATTTGCAGGGCTCTCAAGTATGAGTGGAGATAGCGGTAGTAACCTCCTAGGTTTTGTACTGATATCATCATCAGTCTTGTCTTTGGTTACAGTGGTACTTACCGAACTAAAGTCTGCCCAATTGCGTGCCACCATAGCAGAGTTTAACCGTGGACTAAGCACATAACAGAGCAGCTTGAATACATATTCAACTACCAGAACTTAACGTTAACTATCAAGTCTACAGAAAACACCAAATTCCCCATCGAAGTTGCCGAAGTGCGTTGGAATAAATCGCGTGATGCCGACATGGATGTCGGCGTAGCTTTCGCGGGGCAGGATGCCCCATCGGAAGCGTTAGCTATTTATCCATAAGTATGAGGATCAACAACTTCGTCGGGGGCGTCATGGTGGATGCAAGGAGGATAAGGACGAGCAGTCCTCCTTGCCCGGGTGTGGGATGGAATCCCACGACGTTTATCAAGCGCAGCTTGATTAGCTCTCGGGTGCGGGCGAAGCGCCGCGATGTTAGTTGTTAGACGCAGTCTAACTATAATCCCAGCTCGGTGCATAGCGACAACTATGCAAAAAAAAGCACAACCCTAACTAACATAGGATTGTGCTTTTCTCTCTCTCTCTCGAAGAAGAAGATCAGCAGCTTAGCGACTGAAGCTTACAAGGCTGGTTCTTCAGAATAATCAACCTGATGGTATTCAAGACACATATCCACCTCATTGGCAGAGCCTAAGATCACCGCTACACGTTGGTGAATTTCAGTTGGCTGAATATCCATAATGGTTTCATAACCGGTCGACGCTTTACCGCCTGCTTGCTCTACCAAGAACGCCATTGGGTTAGCTTCGTACATTAAACGTAGCTTGTATGGCTTTTCAGGGTTCTTGTTGTCAGTTGGGTAAGTGAAGATACCGCCGCGGCAAAGTACGCGGTGTACGTCGCCCACCATGGCGGCAATCCAGCGCATGTTGAATGACTTTTCACGTGGACCAATCTTACCTAGCAGCAAATCGCTGATATAAGTCTGCATTGGCGCTTCCCAGAAGCGTTGGTTTGACATATTAATGGCAAACTCGCCAGTGTCTTTGCTAATCGCCATTGCGCCATTTGTAAGCAAGAACTCGTTAGTCTCTGGGTTTAGGGTAAATAGCTGTACGCCTTGACCTGTGGTTAATGCCAGCATGGTTGATGGGCCGTATAGCACATAACCTGCTGCGACTTGTTTGCGACCTGCTTGTAAGAAACTTTTTTCTGTCAGCTCGCCAGCAGGTGCTGGTAATACTGAGAAAATTGTACCCACAAGTGAGTTGATATCGATGTTAGATGAGCCATCTAGTGGGTCAAAACACACTAGGAACTCGCCGTTAGCATCGGCTTCAACTACGTAGTCTTCCTCTTCAGATGCAATGCCGCGCACTGTGCCGTCAGCCTTTAGGGCATCTTTGAGCATATCATTGGTGATGATATCGAGTTTCTTCTGGGTTTCGCCTTGAACGTTTTCTTGCTCTGTCGCGCCTAACACGCCTGCTAGTGCGCCGTGGCGTACTGCGTGGCTAATCTCTTTTGAGGTGTTAGCTAGGGTAAGGATAAGTTTTTCAAGAGTAGGAGAAATTGCTTGTGATGTCAGGTTTTCAGCCAGAGTTTGCATCTTGTTTCCTATACAATTTTACGTGAGTAAATTGAGTTTGAGGTCAGGACAAAAGTGTATTGTTTATTATTGTGGCGATGATACCTGAGAAAGCGAGTTTTTTCAGCCGTAAAGATTGGCTTTGTGTTTGATTAATCTTCAGTGCAAGTTAACAGCTTTTGAGCATAGTTTTTGTTTTGCTAATGATTAAGGCACAATGTAGGCGAATTTTCAGCCTAACTGTCAGTTGGGAACGACTGAATACGATTTCGCGATTAATCCAGGGAATAATAATGAAAAAGAATTGGATGAGTTTACTGCTAGCATCTTTACCTTTGGTGCTGAGCTCTACCGCAACAGCTCAAGCATCATCACTTCCCGGTGGCACAGAACCACTCACTATCGAGCGTATGTACGCTTCTCCTGCACTTGCTGGCAGCAGCCCGCGTGGGCTCAAGCTATCACCGGATGGTAAACGTGTTACCTATCTTGCTGGGCGTAAAGACAATCAACATCTGTATGATTTGTGGCAGATGGATGTGGCAAGTGGTAAGCAAAGCGTACTGATTGACGCTGATAAGTTGCAAGCCGGTGAGCTGTCGGATGAAGAAAAAGCGCGCCGTGAGCGCCAGCGTATTTATGGCCAAGGGATCATGGAGTACTTTTGGTCTAAAGATGGCGAGGCGATCTTAATTCCAGCTGCGGGCAAACTGTATTACTACTCGGTTGCGGATAATAAGGTCAAGTTGCTTGCAACTGGTGAAGGCTTTGCAACTGATGCGAGATTGTCACCAAAAGGGCATTTCGTGTCGTTTGTGCGTGAGCAAAACTTGTATGTGTTGAACTTAAAAACACAAAAGATCACCGCGTTAACCACTGATGGCGGCGGCGCGATTAAAAATGCTATGGCTGAGTTTGTTGCTCAAGAAGAGATGGGCAGAATGACAGGCTACTGGTGGGCGCCGGATGAGTCGGCAATTGCCTATACCCGCATCGATGAGTCGGGTGTGGAATTGGTTACTCGCAATGAAATTTATGCCGATGGAATTAAGCTGACCGAGCAGCGTTATCCCTATGCTGGCGAGAATAACGTCAAAATTGAGCTTGGGGTGGTGACGCTTAAAGATAAACAAGTCGAGTGGGTGGATTTAGGTAAAGATACCGATATCTATTTGCCACGAGTTAAGTGGCTACCTGATAGCAAACATTTGTCGTATCAGTGGCAGAGTCGCGATCAGCAGGCGCTAGATCTACGTGTTGTTGCAATTGATGATATTAAAAATAATACAGACCTAGTTAAAGAGCGCAGCACTGCGTGGATTAACCTTAATGATGATTTGCACTTTTTAAAGCAGCAAGATGCGTTTATTTGGGCATCTGAGCGCGATGGCTTTAACCACCTGTATTTGATTGGTGTTGATGGCAAGGTTATTCGTCAGCTTACCTCCGGTGATTGGGCGGTAGATGCTGTTGAGTATATTGATGAAAAAGCGGGGCAAGTTTACTTTACCGGTCGTAAAACTAAAGTCACTGAGAAGCAGCTTTACCGCGTTGCTCTTGCAGGTGGTAAGGTTGAAAGCATTAGTCAGCGTAGCGGCATGCACTCAACGGTATTTGCCGATAACAAGCCTGTGTACCTTGATTACTTCAGCAGTTTGTCACAGCCACCACAGGTGAGTTTGCACGATCAAAGCGGCAAGCGTTTAGTTTGGGTTGAGCAAAATGAAGTGAAACAAGGTCATCCGCTTTATGACTATTTTGGTTTGTGGCAAGTACCTGAGTTTGGCGAGCTAAAAGCTGAAGACGGTCAAATGCTGCAATACCGCATGTTCAAGCCAACTAACTTCGATGCTACTAAACAATATCCGGTTGTAGTGCGCGTCTATGGCGGCCCTCATGCGCAATTGGTGGTCAATAGCTGGAGTCATCAAGACTACTTCACTCAGCATCTGTTACAACAAGGCTATATCGTTTATCAGCTCGATAACCGTGGCTCTGCTCATCGCGGTACTAAGTTTGAGTATGTGATTTATAAGCAGCTTGGTGAGATTGAGGTGAACGACCAAAAGGTGGGCGTGGATTACTTGCGCACTCTGCCTTACGTTGATAGTGACAACATTGCTATCTATGGTCATAGCTACGGCGGTTATATGGCATTAATGAGCCTATTTAAAGCACCTGATTACTTTAAAGCGGCGATCTCAGGTGCACCAGTATCTGATTGGGCTTTATACGACACTCACTATACTGAGCGTTATATGGGGAACCCAAAAACCAATGCTAAAGGCTATGAGGCCAGCAGTGTGTTGCCATATGTTGGTGGTTATAAATCTGGGTTGTTGATGTACCACGGAATGGCGGACGATAACGTGCTATTTGAAAACAGTACCCGTGTTTATAAAGCCTTGCAGGATGAAGGCAAGTTGTTCCAGATGATCGACTATCCGGGCTCTAAGCATTCGATGCGTGGCGAAAAGGTACGAGTACATTTGTATCGCTCGCTAGCGGACTTTTTAGATCGTGAACTTAAGGGCAATTAACCGTCTTAAGCAGCTAAAGTAGCTCACTTGAGATAGAGATTGTTAGCAATTTAAAGGGCACTTATTTATTAGCTATGGTTAATGGTAAGTGCTTTTTTATTGTTGCCATCAACAGTAAATATGTTGGGGGGTGAATACTTATATTGCTGATATAGTTAAATAAAAATAAGGTTTAATTGATTGGTATTTGGTTTGGTAATATTTGTATTAAATTATTTTAATGGCTTCGATTCCCGGTAAATAAACCTGAAATACTACTTAATAGGTAGGTTGTTATATTTGAATATAGCTTAGAGTTGTGCGCGCTATAATCCATATTTATTAGCTTAAAGAATACTTTTATTACAATGGGCATTATTGCTTTAGTTGTTGGTTAACTGCGTCAAAATAGGCAAGGTATAAAGCGAAATTGAATTGTGGATAGGATTTTACCGTATGTATTTCGGTAAATGTAATTTAGCTTAACAGAGCCATAATAAGCGACTTGAGAAAAGCGGATATAAAAAAGCCAGTCATATGACTGGCTTTTTCAGCTGTGTAATATCGGTAATGTTACCGATATAGAAGCTTGGAATTAATCTTCCAAGCTACCACAGAAACGGTAACCTTCGCCGTGGATAGTTGCGATGATTTCTGGCGTATCTGGTAAGCTTTCGAAGTGCTTACGGATGCGACGGATAGTTACGTCAACTGTACGGTCATGTGGCTTAAGCTCACGGCCAGTCATCTTCATTAGAAGGTCTGCACGGCTTAAGATCTTGCCTGGGTTCTCTACAAAGTGAAGCATAGCGCGGAATTCACTGCGCGGTAGCTTGTAAGATTCACCTTGTGGGCTAACTAGAGAACGGCTGTTGATTTCAAGGCTCCAACCGTTGAAACGGTAGAACTCAACTGCGCTTTTCTCTTCTGAATCTGTACCAGTGCTATTAACGCGAGTTAATAGGTTACGAGCACGGATAGTTAATTCACGTGGGTTGAATGGCTTAGTGATATAATCATCAGCGCCAATTTCAAGACCTAGAATCTTATCAACTTCGTTATCACGGCCTGTTAGGAAGATTAGACCGATATTATTAATTTCACGAAGTTCACGAGCTAATAAAAGACCGTTTTTACCTGGTAGGTTAATATCCATAACGACCAAGTTAACTTTGTTGTCTTGCATAGCCTTATGCATTTCAGCGCCGTCATTGGCTTCAGTTACCACATATCCTTCTGCTTCAAAAATACTTCTAAGTGTGTTTCTAGTTACTGCTTCATCTTCAACAATCAGAATGTGCGGGTTTTGCATATTAATTACCTAATTTCTGTCAATTATAACCAGGAGCATAAAACTTTTTATACTCCATTTAGCCATGCTGATAATTCACTGATACACGTAGGTGTTTTCAAATCTGGTTCGAAACAGCAACACACTGCATGCGCTAGCAAAGTATGGGTATCTCACATATGGAAAAACGTGAACTGTTTAAACTTCGATTAACAATAGTAGAAAAAAGTTCCTTAGCTACCGTTTTTTATGAAGTTTAAATGTTAAATCAAACATAGTTCACATTTGATACAGCTGTGTGGATTACGCTTCTGTCTGTTTCTAGTATATGTAACAAAATGTGTTCGTTACATGTATCAGAGTGAGCTAATCAACTGGGCCTATTGTACTCGTTTTAGGCATTTGTTAACAAATGAAATGTTAACAAAATTACGCGACGATATGATTTAGATCACTATTGGATTTGCATCTCGTTGATTATAAAAGAAATGGCAAATTTATTATCTGTGACATGCATCACGCGACTGGGCAGCGCTAACGAGTTTGCTATAATAATTGCACCTAAATTGGAGAATTTGTTAGCAATGAATAACTCGGTCGACAGCCTTTGGCATTACTATCAACAAACAGAATTCCTATTTACTCAAATCCTATCCACGCAATTATCCTTTGCGATTATCACCGCATACAACCCTAAAGGCGAAGTGCTATCTGCGCCGCAAAACGGTTTGTTAGATCGCAAATTACAACATGAAATAAACAGATTAGGGCTACCTTATCGATCTATGATTGGTGCATCACAAGACCGCTCTCATATGGAAAAAAGTTGGGCGATTGCTACCGATAAAGCCTCTGCTATTAAGCTTGGTTGCCTGTTTAATCAGAACGCTATCTTTTATGTTGAAGCTGATACTTTGCAATTAGTGCCGTGTTTAATGCCAAAAGAGGAAACCTTACTGGGGGCATTTTCGCCAAGGGTTAATAGGGTATTTGAGCTACCGGATATTGAGTAAATTTAATTCAATCTAGTTTTCCGTTGACTTGATTGGTTAATTTTTGATATTTTTCAGTCTCTTGTTTTTGTATGCAAAGTAAACATACCTGTATACAAAATGAGTGCAGAAGAGGAGCGCTAACTAGGTAGTAAGTTTGAGGGGCCAAACCCGTTGATAACTTATGAGGGAGATTAGCGCCGAGATATTTAAAGCGGTTTGGTTGCGCTTGAATGTTGGTCGTACAGGCTGAATCCTGGCGATTGTCACCTATGTTTTATTATGGTGGAGAGCTTCTGGTGACGATCGCTGTTTCCCATCTTTTGGGGTGCATATCATAGCACCAGGCTCTTCGAACGAAGTTAGTTCGGAGCTTATTCATGTTTGTTTTTAATCTAATTAGTAATAATCAATCTTTCGCGTTTCCTGCAGCTCAGGAGATCGCCTTATGTCTTTAGTATCATCGTTACAAACTACATCTACAGTACCAAATCAATCCGGGTTAACCGTTGCCAAGTTTGGCGGAACCTCGGTCGCCGACTTTGATGCCATGCAGCGCTGCGCAGATATCATAATCGCCAATCCGCAGACACGAGTCGTGGTAGTGAGTGCATCAAGTGGTGTTACCAATCAATTAGTGGCCCTTACGCAAGAAGGTAACAGTAGCGAGCAATCAAAGGCACTGATCAAGCAAATCGCATCGATTCAATACCAAATTCTAGATAAGTTGCAAAACCCAGGAGAGATTGCCGCTAAGATTGACCGTATTTTGAGTCATATCGCCACACTTAGCGAGCGCCTTAAATTAACTCGCAGCAAAGCAGTTATCGATGAATTACTGTCTCAAGGTGAAGCATGCTCTTCAGTATTTTTTGCCGCTGTGCTGCGAGAAAAAGGGGCCTGTGCGACTGCGTTTGATGTGCGCCAAGTGCTACGAACCGATAGTCATCATGGTAAGGCAGAGCCACAAATAGAAACTATTGCAGAGCTTGCACAGGCGCAATTACAGCCGCTACTTGCTTCACAAGTTATCGTTACCCAAGGATTTGTTGGTGCAGATAGTGAGGGAAATACCACAACACTGGGTCGTGGTGGCAGTGACTACTCTGCCGCTTTGCTAGCTGAAGCATTAAAAGCGGATGCTGTTGAGATTTGGACCGATGTAGCCGGTATTTATACTACTGACCCAAGACTTGCGCCGAATGCTAGCCCGATTGCCGAGATCAGCTTTAATGAAGCTGCTGAAATGGCAACCTTTGGCGCTAAAGTTTTACATCCTGCGACTATCTTGCCTGCGGTTAGACAAAAAATTCAGGTATTTGTTGGTTCCAGTTGGGCACCTGAGCAAGGTGGCACTTGGATCCGTCACAAAGTCTCAAGTGAGCCAGTGTACCGCGCGGTAGCGCTGCGCCGCGATCAAACTCTGCTTAATTTGCACAGCTTACAAATGCTCCACGCGCAAGGCTTCTTAGCTGAAACCTTTGCCACTTTGGCTCGGCATAAAATCAGTGTCGATTTAATTACTACATCAGAAGTTAACGTGGCACTGACTCTGGACAAAACTGGCTCAGACTCTAGTGGTCAAGGCTTACTAAGTGAGGCGTTATTACAAGAGCTATCGCAGCATTGCCGTGTACGTGTTGAAGATGGCTTAGCTTTGGTGGCTGTTATTGGCAACAATATTGCGTCTACAGCAGGTGTTTGTCGCCGAGTGTTTGAAGTACTAGAAAGTTACAATGTGCGGATGATTTGCCAAGGTGCGAGTCCACATAACTTATGTATTTTGGTGGATGAGGCAGAAGCAGGAAATGTGATCCGCGCTTTGCACGAAAACCTATTTGAAGCTTGATAAAGCAGTACTTATAAGGAACACAAGACGTTATGAAGTTTAGCCAATCGAGCCTCACAGTTGGTGAGCTAGCAACGGGGCAAGCGTTAAGCGTGCCAGTGTTTCATATTGCAGGCAAAGATAGCCACGCACCTAAGGTGTTTATTCAAGCCAATGTGCATGGCGCTGAAGTACAAGGTAATGCGGTTATTTTTCAGTTGATGAAACAGCTGGAACAAATGGATGTGCGAGGGGAAGTGACTTTGCTTCCTTTGGCTAATCCTTTGGGGATTAATCAAAAAAGTGGTGAGTTTACCCTTGGTCGCTTTGATCCTATAACCGGAGTTAATTGGAACCGCGAATATCTAGATCATAAAACCGATATTGCTAGTTGGTATCAGCAGCATCGTCATTTAGATGATAAGGCGCTTATCGCCGCATACCGATTACAACTAATCGAATCATGTAATGCACACCTCAACAGCGAATGGGGAGTCACGACAGGTAAACGCTTAGCGGTAACGCTGCAATCACTAGCCCATCAAGCCGATATCGTTATCGACCTGCATACTGGCCCTAAATCTTGTAAGCACATGTATTGTCCAGAATATGACGTTGCAGCCGCTTCGCTTTTTTCAATTCCTTACACTTTAGTTATCCCTAACGATTTTGGTGGCGCGATGGACGAAGCTGCGTTTTGTCCTTGGTGGCAACTAACTGAGATCGCTAATTCACAAGGGCGCAGATTGAAGGTGCCTGTTGCGGCATTTACGTTAGAACTTGGCAGCCAAGAACGTATCGATATGGATGACGCACTTAACGACGCTAAAGGGATTTTGGCTTACTTAAGTCAGCGTGGTGTGGTTAGTGAGTATGTTCAAGCGGCTGAGATGGCCAGATATGCTTGTTATCTTAAAGATTATAAGAAGTTTCATGCACCTATAGCGGGGATGGTTGAGTACAAAGCTGAGCTCGGCCATATACTTTATTCTGGTGAGACATTAGCAAATGTTCTAAGGCTAGATCGCTTTGGGACTCACGAAGAGCTAACTGAACTAGTGCTGAATCAAGATTGTGTACCCATATTACATTTCGCTTCAGCTTCGGTTTACCAAGGTACAGAGCTATATAAGGTAATGACAAACTTGTTTAAACTTAACCTGTAACTTGTGGTTTACAAATTGATACAGGTGTGTTGATTTTGGTTTATTTATTGTTAATTTTTTGTTTGCTGGCTTATTTGTGTTGTGTTACTAATGTTTTGCCTAGGTCATACGTGCTACAAATTGAAGGTGTGGTAGTAGATTTTTCTAATGGAAATGCCTAGGCAATATTTAAGCAGGATAAAACAATAAAAACTTGCATGTATTAAGGAATTGACAAGTGAAAACAAAAATAGCCATGGCAGTATCAACTGCTTTAGTAACGATGTCTGCTAGTGCGCTAGCTACACAGTCTGATTATAATCAACGAATTACTCAAATTAACTCAGAGTCAGCGAGAGCAAATATTGCTGTAGTCGATTCTAAGTCTGCTGCTTACTCGCAGAATCAAGTAGTTAGACAAAATGCGGTTTTTACTCCTGAAGCTGATTTAGATTCAGGTGTTTATCGCTATTTCGTTCGCTTGATTGAAAGCCCGGTTGCACTTTATCAAGGTGGTATTGAAGGCTTTAAAGCTACTTCTTTAGAAAAAGCACCAGGTAAGAATGGCAAATTGGATGTTACAAGTTCAGATGTAAAATCTTACCGTTCATTTTTATCAACTCAACAAGATAGCCTCATTCAAAAGGCTAATGCTGTATTGGGTGAATTAGATGTAAAGCAAAGAACAACTCTTGCTTATAACGGCTTAGTCGTTGAAATGACCCAAGCGCAAGCTCTTAAGCTTTCAAAAGTAGCGGGTATTGCCAATATTCAGCGTGAAATCTTACGTAAACCAATGACTGATTCTGGTCCTGCAATTATTAAAGCTCCAGCAATATGGAGTGGTGAAGCAACAGGAACAGAAAGCCAAGGTGAGGGAATGATCGTCGGTATTATTGATACCGGTATTAATAGTGATCACCCATCATTTGCTGATGTTGGTGGCGACGGTTACGACCATTCAAACCCATGGGGGCCGAATGTTTATTCTGGTAACTGTGCGGGCGATTTCCCAGAGCTTTGTAACGATAAGTTGATTGGTGTGCACAGCTGGCCAGCGGTTACCGATCAATACTTAGATTATGATATTGATGTTCCTGCAAATGGTGAAGATCATAACGGACATGGCTCTCATACCGCAGGTACTGCTGCGGGTAATGTGCTGATTAATGCTAACGTACCAAATGTTGACGGTGAAGACACTGGAGTCGTATTTGAATCAATGTCTGGTGTTGCTCCTCACGCGAATATTGTTTCTTATCAAGTTTGTCTTCCTGGTGAAAATGATGATATTGGCTTTGCTGGATGTTTCCCTTCTTTAGCCGTTCTTGCGGTAGAGCATGCAATTGAAAATGGCGTTGATGCACTTAACTATTCGATTGGCGGTGGTTCGAGAAACCCTTGGAATAGTGCTGATGCATTAGCTTTCTTATCTGCACGTAAAGCTGGTATTCATGTCGCGACTTCTGCAGGTAACTCAGGCCCTGGCCCTGAAACCGTTGGTTCTCCAGGTGATGCTCCTTGGTTAACGACTGTAGCTGCATATACCCACGATCGTGATTTCTCTGAAAAAGACATCGGTAGCTTTACTGGTGGAGATACGACCGCTCCTGAAGCACTTGCTGGTAAAGCGATGACTGGTGAGTACACTGGTTCTGTCGTTTATGCTGGTGACTTTGAAAACGCTAATGATCCTGATAATGATCCTGCTCAGTGTTTAGAGCCATTCCCTGCTGAAACTTTTGCTGAGAATTCGATTGTTGTTTGTGATCGAGGCTCGATTGCTCGTGTAGATAAAGGGCGTAATGTTCTTGCTGGTGGTGCTTCAGCTCTAGTGCTAGCAAACTTGCAAGGTGGTGCTGACAGTGTTGTTGCTGATGCTCACGTTTTACCTGCAATTCATATTGATGCTGACAAAGGTGATGCCCTTAAAGCTTGGTTAGCTAGTGGCGCTGATCATATGGCGACAATCAGTGGTACTGAAGTGATTCAAGATGAAAAACTGGCGCGTATTGCTGCAGGCTTCACTTCTCGTGGCCCTAACAAGTCAGTTCCAGATGTTATTGCTCCTTCTATCGCAGCACCAGGTGTGAGCATTTTTGCCGCATATGCTGATGATCAATCTGATGCCTTTAAGCAAAATCCTGATCCAAGTGATTATGGTTTCTTAAGTGGTACATCTATGGCTAGCCCACATGTCGCAGGTGCATTAACACTACTTGCTAGTATTCAGCCTGATTGGACACCGGCGGAAGTACAATCGGCATTGATGCTAACTGCTGATCAAAACACTTTCAAAGAGGATGGGGTAACACCGTCAGATTTCTTCGATATGGGCGCGGGTTACGCTAATGTTGAAGCTGCAGCAAAAACTGGCCTAGTGATGGATGAGAGCTATGTTGATTATGTTAAAGCAGATCCCTCATTAGGTGGTCAACCTTCGCAGATCAACTTGCCGACTATTGCCAACGCAAAATGTGTTGGTGAGTGTACTTGGACGCGTACAGTTAAAGCAACCAAAGATGGTTCGTGGGCTGCTAGCACTATGGGCGTGACTGACGGTTTATTGCTGTCAGTTATGCCAGAGTCTTTTGATTTAAAAGCTGGTGAAACTCAAGAGATAACCGTAACTGCTGATATTTCTGCGGCAAGTGTTGGCTGGAACTTTGCTAATATCAAACTTATGGCAGAAGGTATGCCAGAGGTTAAATTGCCAGTTGCTGTTAAAGGAGATTCTAACAATTTGCCAGCGAGTCTAGATATTACTGCTGGTAGAACAAGTGGAAGTATCACTTATAGCGGTTTTGTTTCTACAGAGCTTACTGATATTAAGGCTGGTGTATATGATAAACCTACTAACCTTATCGATCCGATTACTCTTAATGTACCGGAAGATGGCTTGGATTATGTAGGGATGAGGTTCCCAGCGTTAGCAAATGTTGTTATTTCTATTTCTTCTGAAACGGCACCAGATGTTGATCTGCGTATTTTGGATAGTAACGAAAATAGAATTGGCAGTAGTGCAGGCCCTGATTCAAATGAATCGGTAGCCTTTACCAATCTACCTGCTGGTATTTATTTCTTGGTTGTAGATGGTTATAAGGCGTCGACTCCTGGTGGTACTGATGAAGTCACTATGAATATTGCGTCAATTTTGCCGACTGATGAATCATTAAGTGATGACGTTACTGTTGCTGTTGATGAATCTGAAGGTGAGTTTAGCTTAACATTTGATTGGGATACGGATAACAACACTTCTGGCATCGTAATTTTGACTTCAGGTGACCAAAGCAATGAAGTTCAAATACCATTAAATATCACTCGCAAGAATGATGTTACTCATTTCCATACCCTATCTGATGCAATGACTGCTGGTGTTGCAAGCCGTGTTGGATTTAATGTTGCGCCAAACTTTAGCGATGAAGACAGAGAGTATTCATTCTCTGCGCAAATGTCTGCTGGACATAAAGTTGCCAACATTTCTAATGGTGGTGTGCAAGAAGGCAATACAATTAACTGGACTGTCGTTCAGGAGGCTTCTTCTGGTGAAGCTATGGTCGTTGGCTTTGACTTAATACCTACTAAAGCAGGTTCTGCTTACGCGATGAAGCTTACCAATGAGTTTGGTGACGACATGGTTGAGGAGACTGTTAAGTTCGGTGTAACTGAAGTAGCGCCTGTTGCAATGGCAAGTGCTCCTGATTGGGTGACCGAGGGGTTAACTGTGAATATCAGTGGCGCTGCATCTTATGATGGTAACGATGATGAACTGTCTTACCAATGGTTGCAGACTGGTGGAGCGACTGTTTTGTTTGATAAAACAGCTGAATCATTTAGTTTTAATGCTCCAAGTGTTGGTAGTCAAGGGGATACATTATCCTTTGAACTAACTGTTACTGATACAAATGGTAATTCAGACACAACAAATGCCGTTGTGTCAGTATCTGAAGCGGCAGAGCTTGATAAAGGTGGTTCAATTGGTTGGGTTGGTATGTTACTCCTTCCTGTTGTTTGGATGCGCCGTAAGCTGAAAGCTTAATATTTAGATGCATAGAAAAAGGCTAACAATTGTTAGCCTTTTTTATATTGACTGGGAAAGGATTAAATCGTCTTACCTAAGGCTTAACCGCCCGTACAATAGGGTTTTGTAAGCTAATTAAGGTTTCTGTTGATTGAATTTCATCAATTGACTGAATACGATTAATTAACACATGCTGTAGTCCATCGATGGATTGGCACATTACCTTTACAAATACACTGTAGTTACCTGTGGTGTAATAGGCTTCAACCACTTCCTCTAGTGCATTTAACTTAGAGATTGCAGCTGGATAGTCACCAGCACTTTTTAAGTTAATACCAATAAAACAACATACATCGTAACCGAGTGCCTTAGGGTTAACGGTGATCTGTGCACCAGTAATAATGCCGGCTTGTTTCATTTTCTCTACGCGAACATGGATAGTACCCGCACTAACACCAAAGCGTTTGGCTAGCTCAGCAAAGGGCGTTCTGGCCTCTTTCATTAAGGCTGATAGAATTTGGTTATCGAGAGAGTCTCTTTGAAATGGGGCTTCCATAATAAATGCGCCGTTTGCTTATTGGTTAGGTAAGTAATTTACGTATTTTATGCACAATATTCTACTGATTTATCAAATAACGTGGCGATAAGGTGGTATGGCTAACTTATTGGGTGAGATTAGCTTTAAAGTTCGGCAGAGTTAGAGTGAGTTACAAATACAAAAGCACCGCAATTGTTGCTGGTGCTTTTGTTTATCTTAATTATATAAGTGGGATTATTGCTCACCTTCGGTGTGCATAAATGGTGCATCACAACTAAAAGTCATTGGCTCTTTAGTGTAAGGGTGGCTAATCGTTAGTGACTGTGCGTGCAGTAATAGTCTTGGTGCTAGACGTTTAGCTAATGGATCGGCATAAAAGTTATCGCCCAAAATTGGATGGCCTAATGCCATCATATGCACCCGCAGTTGATGCGAGCGCCCAGTAATAGGTGTGAGCTTAACTAAAGTCGAGCGTTTGCCATAGCTAATCACTTCATAATGAGTTTCTGAGGCTTTACCTATCTTATGGTCGACTTTTTGTTTAGGGCGGTTTGGCCAGTCACAAATTAGCGGTAAGTTCACCGTTCCATGAGGTTGCTTTACATGACCTGCGACTCGCGCGTAGTAGGTCTTTTGGGTTTCTCTATCTCTGAACTGACGTTTTAGCTCAGATTCTGCACTGCGAATTAGCGCCACCACGATAACCCCAGAGGTTGCCATGTCTAAGCGGTGGACGATTTTTGCGTGAGGAAACTCCGCTAATACGCGAGTATAAGTACTGTCAGCGTGCGCTGGATCTCGTCCTGGTACAGATAAAAGCCCCGATGGCTTATTGACCACCATGATATCTTTATCTTGATGGAGGATTTCAAGCCAAGGCGAAGTCGGTGGAGAGTAGACAAAATCAGTCATGAGGCAACCTTATTAAAAATGCGCGGCAAAGATACCTCTTAGGCGCTTATCCATGCAAGCAGATTTGCCGATAAATCTAACCTTGGCTAAACCTGTGTTGTAGATGCTATGAAAAGCTGTTGCCGTTAACGTGCATTATCGCAAAAGTCCACACCACAAAGGCCAGTGCAGAGTGGATTAGGGCGTAAAAAGACTGATCGAGCCGTCCCATACTTCTGGCATCCCAAATCAGCATGCCATGTAAAAAGATAACAATTGGGAATAAGGTTAATAGCGGATAAAGACTAAGAACACTCGCATCGCCAAATATGAGTCGGCTTATTAGCGCCCAAACTACCATTAAGCCAGTGATTATCGGCGGAAGTGCGACTCGATATTGCTCTGGGTATGGAAACATACTAGGCCTCTATTTTATGCTGAGTGAGTACTACATCATCTAATAGGCTTTATGCCTTTGGCTTTTGCGCGATAAGCTGCGCTTTATAACTTGCCGAAGGTAATTCGCCGAATAGATCTTCAGCGTAATGCAGGCAGTGCCAGTTAGCAAATATTGCTTTTAATTCACCCGTTTTCAGTAAAAAGTTTGGGTTTCGTGGTCTGCCTATTTCAGCTTGTTTGGCGGTAAACGTTTCGTAAATAATGTAGCCACCGGGCTTAATCGCTTCAATGATTTGAGGGAAGAGCGGGCGGTGTAGATAATTAAAAACCAATACAATGTCATATTGGTTTTTAGCAAGCTCTGGAGCGCTGCCATCTTCTAAGTTCCATTCAAGCAACTCTATGTTTGCAGGTGTGCTGAGTTCAAGTCGTGATAAATCTTGATCCAGATAAGTCACCGCGCAACCATTATTAGTAAACCATGCGCCGTTACGCCCACTACCACAGGCAAGATCTAACACTCTAAAGTGAGAAGGGATCTTGTCTAACAGTTTATCGAACTGGGTAATGAGCGGTGCATTATTCATGTTTTAGCCTTTTACTTCTTTTTTGGTTTTTATGCTACGGCCATGCACCACTGAAAAGTGGCGTAAACCCGAAGGTCCATGGGATACGATGACTGAGAGTAACACGATAGTGACCAATAGCTCGGGCTTATAGTTAGCAAGAGGAATAAATAGCAACAAGAGACCAATTTTAACCAAGGTGAGTACACCTTTTAGTTGGATAAGCCAACGCCAGTCGCGAACAATTTCCCATACCATTAACACTGAGCCCGTTGCCATAGCCATAATCCAATATGTTAGCCATTGCTCTTGAGGTACATTCAGTAAAATACCACCACCAGCACCTGTGATCCCTAAGATGTGAATCGCTCGAAGAGCTGTTTTTGAAAGGCGATGTACTATAAATTGTTTTTCTGTTAGTTCTTTTCTAGCCATTTTGAAGGTTCTTGGGCGATGAGGTGTTGATAAATTTTATCAGGTATTTGCTAATTAAAAAGTGCTCAGTGATCACAAGCTCCAACAGCAACTGACTGAAGAGGTTAAAAAAAGCTCGCTTAATTACTATTCAGTTGATTTAGCGTAATTTTGTGAAGCAGATATCTATACCTCTTAATAGATACTGTTATGCTAATAAACATATGCTTACTCCTTGCTGTAATTGGTATTTTCATGCTCAACCAATTGCTGCACTGACTTAAATAATCTGGAGAACGTATCCTTTCTCTATACAGATTTATTTGATAATTAAGCTGAAAAGCGAGCTGTCAGGAGCTCGCTTTTTATTTTGTCAAAATCCATCGCTAGTAAACTGGCTCAGATTGACCCTCATCAAGACAAATCCCTTCATATCGCATAGACTGTTCAAGTTTTCTTCCTCTTTTAGCTAAGGTATCTACTATGAAAATAGGCTTTTTTAGCGCCAAGCATTACGACATGCAGCATTTTGACCGTACCAACTCTGCGTTCGGCGCCGCTATTGAGTATTTTGATTACCGCTTGTGTATGCAAACCGTCAAGTTAGCCGAAGGCTTTGAGGTGGTTTGTGCGTTCGTAAACGACTCCCTGTGTGAAGAGGTGTTGGTTGAACTAGCAGCTGGTGGCACTAAGATTATCGCTATGCGCTGCGCGGGCTTTAATAATGTTGATTTGGCTGCCGCCGCTCGTTTAGGTATTAAAGTGGTAAATGTGCCTGCTTATTCTCCTGAATCTGTTGCCGAGCATACTGTTGCATTAATGCTTACCTTGAACCGTAAAATCCATAAAGCCTATCAACGTACCCGCGACGCTAATTTTTCTCTTGATGGCCTAGTTGGTTTTAACATGCACGGTCGCACTGTTGGTGTTATCGGCACAGGTAAAATCGGTTTAGCCACGATTAAAGTGTTACAAGGTTTTGGCTGCACAGTGGTGGCTCACGACCCTTATCCTAACCAAGCTGTAATCGATTTAGGCGTCGAGTATTTGCCACTCGAGCAGCTTTATCCTATTTGCGATGTGATTAGTTTGCATTGTCCGCTGACTGCAGATAACCATCATCTATTGAGTGAAGACAGTTTTAGCCAGATGAAACCAGGGGTTATGGTGATCAACACTAGCCGTGGTGGACTGCTAAATGCGCTAGATGCGATGGAAGCGCTTAAAACCGGCCAGTTAGGCTCTTTAGGTTTAGACGTTTATGAAAACGAAAAAGAGCTGTTTTTTGAAGATAAGTCGAGTGAAATCATTCAAGACGATGTATTTAGACGCTTATCAGCTTGTCACAATGTGATTTTTACTGGTCACCAAGCATTCTTAACTGAAGAAGCGTTAGGCGCGATAGCGCATACAACATTAAGTAATGTTAAACAGCTTCTTGCGGGAGAAGAGTGTCCTAACCAATTGTAAAGATGCCTGTGAGTTGCCAGCATGCATCAAATGCAGGCTGGCAACCTACTTGTTTATAAACGAGCACTAAAGTGATTCATACTAGACTGCATAATTTCAGCTAGATTTGAGCGGACACCTCTAGCTGATAACAGTCTAAACATAAGAAAAGCGACTAAGGAAAGCCGATGATCATTACTCAAGAAGTCCATGATATATCTACTGCAACGGGACCGATGCGAACCTATCTTTATCGTCCTGATTGTGAAGGTCAGTTTGCGACGATTATTTTCTATTCTGAAATTTTTCAGCAAACCGCACCGATTGCTAGAGCGGCAGCCATTTTGGCTGGTCACGGCTTTGTGGTGTTAGTTCCAGAAGTCTTCCATGAACTAAACCCGATAGGCACGGTGCTTGAATACGATGATGTGGGAAAAGACAAAGGTAATGCTGATAAGTTTACTAAACCCTTAGAGCAACACGATAGCGATACTGAAGCGTTAGTCGATTTTGCTCGAAGTATGAGCTTTTGTAGTAGCAATATCGGTAGTATGGGGGTATGTATTGGCGGTCATTTAGCTTATCGTGCAGCGCTTAACCCTGACATTCAAGGAGCATTTTGCTTATATCCAACCGATATTCACTCAAATACCTTACCCTGCGTTAAAGGTAATGACTCATTAACTCGAACTGGTGATATTGCTGCTGAGTTAGTGCTGGTATTTGGTAAGCAAGATCCTCACGTATCAAGTGAAGGGCGCAAGGTTATTTATGACAAACTTGAGGCGACAGAGCGAAAGTTCAACTGGTTGGAAGTAAACGCACAGCATGCCTTTATGCGTGATGAGGGCGATCGATACGATCCTGCGTTAGCGCTGCAAATGTATTTGCAAGCGGTGGCATTTTTTCAGCGAACCTTAAAGTAGTTTTTTACCGGTTTCAGCTAAAAAAAAGGGGCGAGTCATTACTGACTCGCCCCTTTTCATTGTGTTCAAACTCGATATTAACCTTGCTGGTAAGCAGCTAGCTCTGCAGTGCTAACACGTGCAATAAAGGCATTGTCTAGGTAGAAATCAACATGGTCATTATCTTTAACGCCTGACATCACTTGCTGGCTGCCGTCTTCATAAACAAGCGTCATAGCTAAAGTGTTTTCGTCAGTTGCAACCATTGAAGCGCTAGTTAGTTTAACGTTCTTTAATGGTGCAGTTGTTAGATCGCCATCAATATGCTGGTTTACTTTGAAAATAGCTTCAACTGGCATATCAACTACAGCAGGAGAACGGCCAGTAATAGGGTTAGTACCAGTCCAGAATTCGATGCTGTTAATAATAAATAGATCGCCTGTTGCTGCGAAACCATAGATAGGGCTTAGTAGCATGAATAAGCCTGCACGACCGTAACGGTTATCTACTGCGCTTAAGTTAGCTTTAGTTACCATGGCGCTTAGACCCATTTGGCCCATACAACCGGTTAGTTGAGTGCTTAATACTGCAGTTAGTGCGATAGCTGAGATTGTCTTTTTCATTGATCTATTTGATTGAATTGAGATTGGCGCAGATTGTATGTAACACCAAAAAATGAAACGTGAACCAAGTCACAAATCTAGGTTGGGTATTTGTTGGGTTTGTATCGGCGTTTGCTTGTTATGTGGCGGTTTTGCGATGTTTGCTTCGAGCTTGGATTAACTGTGTCTTTAAGTGGGTTGATGTGTTCATCTTGTTGTGTGGGAGCGGGTTGATACTTGCGCTAACACTGAGGTGTTAGGCGTTTTACTCTAGAGATAATTAACGCATAATAGCGCCCCAATTACTGGAGAGCGTATGTCAGATTATCAAGTTTTACATCAAACCAAAGATGAATATGGTCCACTTATCGTGCTAGAAGATAAAGAAACACGGATCTTAGCTTTTGGTGAAAACGATGAGCAAAGTAAATTGCTCAAGGCAACGCCTCATATTCCGCAACACACCTATGTGCAAGCTATGTTATTGGTGCTGCTATATAGCCAGCCCAAAAGTGCAATTGTATTGGGCCTAGGTGGCGGTGGACTGATCCATGCGCTACGCCACTTTGATGCTGGCATTAAATTAACTGCAGTAGAGCTAAGAAGCGAAGTGATTGAACTTGCTAAGCGCTACTTTCAGTTACCACTCAGTAAAAAGCTAAAAGTTATCCATCAAGATGCCAAGCAGTTTTTAGCAGCTGCAGATCATAAGCGGGTCGATGTCGTATTTACTGATATTTACAGCGCAGAAGGCGTTGATGCTGCGCAAGTATCAGAAGCGTTTATTGCTCAGTGCGCCGCATTGATTAAAGCTGATGGTTATTTGGTATTAAATTGCTGGAAAGAGCACAGCCAAAACCGCGAGTTACTCAGCTACCTTAATATGCATTTCGCGGAAGTGCGTGCATGCTTAACTGGCAGCGGTAACTGGGTTGTGTTTGCTGGCAAGGTTAAGCGAGATATTAGTGCTAGTGCCCTTAAAACCAAAGCCCAGTCGCTGTCGCAACAACTTGATTTTCAATTGGCACGCTCACTTACACGTTTTGACGTGTGGGAGTAGTGCTCGTCAGTAGTTAAGCTTACTAGCTTTCTCGAGCTAGTAAGCTGTCTTTAGGCCCGCTTTATATTCCATCTCGTTTCTCCTCCGATTTTACTATTCACTGTATTTATAAACGCTTATCTATTAATGGCCGTTTCACTACGGTGCAGTAAGTGCTGCTTTCCCTGCATATCATTGGGTTGTTAATCCTATTCGGATTTTTAGATTAGGATGATAGCTTTTACCCGTTATCTTTAATTTCTTTGCTCCGCTATTATTCTCACATCGCAAACGAACTGGCTTTTAGGGACTCATCATCACTCACCCAGTTTGTTGAATTTAAAGAAAAAGTATTTTTATTTTTTATTATTAAAATGGAGCATTACATGCATCAGTCAATCATCAACTCTACAATCAAGCCATTTTCAGCAACTGCTTTCCACAACGGTGATTTCCACCCAGTGACAGAGCAAGACTTACTAGGTAAGTGGTCAGTTGTTTTCTTCTACCCTGCTGACTTTACGTTTGTATGTCCTACTGAATTAGGTGACATGGCTGACCATTACGAGAAGCTACAGTCTATGGGCGTTGAAGTGTACTCAGTATCAACTGATACTCACTTTACTCACAAAGCATGGCACGCAAGCTCTGACACCATCAACAAGATCCAGTACCCAATGATTGGTGACCCAACTGGTACTATCACACGCAACTTCGGTGTGATGATTGAAGAAGATGGTCTAGCACTACGCGGCACATTTGTTATCAACCCAGAAGGTGAAATCAAAGTTGCTGAAGTTCATGACCTAGGTATTGGTCGCAGTGCAGCAGAGCTAGTTCGTAAAATTCAAGCTGCTCAGTATGTAGCGACTCACGACGGTGAAGTTTGCCCAGCAGCATGGCAGCCAGGTGAAGAAACACTTGCTCCATCAATCGACCTAGTTGGTAAGATTTAATCGTAAAAAGTTAAGGTAAGCCTGATGGCAGCGCGTTAGTAAGCCCCCACCTCTTGCTAACGCAATAAGCAACCATTAGTCGGTTTCATCTCCTTAATTATATTGTTCAGCCTTGCTTCCCCCCTGATGTTGAGGCTGAACAGTTTTTATTATTAATACTTAATAGCCGCTACACCTTTTATTTTCATTATCACTTTTTATTTTTGTTATCTCTAGGCGCTGCTTGCGACACCTGCTGCCTCTAGAACGAGTATTGAACAACAGAATCAGATTATTTAGGAGCCATCATGTTAGATGCAAACGTAAAGAACCAACTGAATACTTATTTGCAAAACCTCAAGCATCCAGTTGAGCTGGTTGTGTCTGCTGATGACAGCAAAAAAGCTCAAGAGCTTAAGTCACTGGCAGCTGATATTGATAGTTTGTCAGCTCTTATTTCGGTAACTGAGCAACAAGGTGAGCGCACGCCATCTATGGCAGTGGTTAACCCTGCTCTGGGCTCGAAAATCACTTTTGCTGGCTTACCTATGGGGCATGAGTTCACCTCATTAGTACTTGCACTGCTGCATAGTGGGGGTCACCCAATTAAGCTTGATAGCGATGTTATTGAGCAAATCCGTCAGCTGTCGGGTGAATATCGTTTTGAAACGTATGTGTCATTAAGCTGTCAGACTTGCCCTGAGGTTGTGCAAGCGCTGAACATGATGGCGGCAATTAATCCAAACATTACTAACGTAATGATTGATGGCTCATTGTTCCAAGATGAAGTGAATGAACGCAATATCATGGCTGTGCCATCTGTGTATCTAAATGGCGAGCAATTCTCAATGGGCGCAATCAGCACGGTTGAGATCTTGAATAAGTTAGATGTTAATGCCGCTGGCAGAAAAGCAGAGCAGCTTAATCAAAAAGAGGCATTTGATGTTTTAGTCGTTGGCGGTGGCCCTGCTGGTGCGTCGGCAGCAATTTATGCGGCACGTAAAGGTTTACGTACGGGTATTGTTGCTGACAAGTTTGGTGGTCAAGTTGCTGAAACCGTTGGCATTGAGAACTTTATCTCAGTTAAAGCGACCGAAGGACCAAAGCTGGTGGCAAACCTAGAGGCGCACGTACATGAATATGACGTCGATATCATGGATAACCAACGCGCATTAAGCCTAAAGTCTGGCGAGCTATTTGAATTAGAGCTTGAAAGCGGCGCAGTGCTGCGTAGTAAAACAGTGTTGTTAGCGACCGGTGCTCGCTGGCGTGAAATGAACGTTCCGGGTGAGCAAGAGTATCGTGGCAGTGGTGTGGCATATTGCCCACACTGTGACGGCCCACTGTTTAAAGGTAAGCGTGTCGCGGTGATCGGTGGTGGTAACTCGGGTATTGAAGCGGCAATCGATTTGGCCAATATCGTTGAGCACGTTACTGTACTTGAGTTTGATAAGTCACTGCGCGCTGATGAAGTTTTACAGCGTAAAGCTAAATCAATGGGTAATATTGAGATTATTACTCAAGCGATGACCACAGAAGTTACTGGTGATGGTAAGCGCGTAAACGGTTTAAATTATACTGACCGCGCAACAGGTGAGAGTCATCATGTTGAACTTGCAGGGATCTTTGTGCAAATCGGCTTAGTGCCAAACTCAGAGTGGTTAAAAGACACTATCGATATGACGGCTCGCGGTGAAATCATTGTTGACGCTAAAGGTGAAACCTCATTACCAGGTGTATTTGCGGCAGGCGATGTGACTAATTCAGCTTATAAGCAGATTATTATTGCCATGGGCAGCGGCGCAACAGCATCACTTGGTGCATTCGATTACCTTATTCGCCACAATGTTGACGATTTAGACACCAGTAGTGTTGCAGCCTAAAGTGATTAATCGTTAGTATAAAGCCAGCAAGACGCTGGCTTTTTTTATGCGAGTCAAAGACAAAAATGGAAGTAGCAAAATGGCTCTGAATTCACACCGGTATCAAGCGCAATTAAAACGTGAAACCTTCACGATTTTAAAACGTGGTATTTTATGGGCAAGCTATGTCAGTTTTGCCATGCTATTTGTTGTGCTAACAAATGCTTACTACTTTGATAAGCATTATTATGATGCGGGTGCATTGTTTATTAAATTGGTGCCGTTAGCAGCTGTTTTAGGCTTAGGTTTGTATACAGTAAAAAGCAAAGGCCTATTTAAAATTACCGTTATACAAACTTATGTCTACCTAGGTCTGTTGGTGAGCTCATGGAGCCTAGTGCTGGTATCGTTGGCTTTTTTATCTGAGCAAAACATGCCAGGTGTGGAGTCTCTGGCGGATATTTTAGTGCTGGTATTTGCACTCGCTTTATTCCCACATCGCAATATTATGGTCAGTGTGATCTTGCCATTCCTTGCGTTTAGCGCGATTTATCACTCACTACAATTCTCTGAGGCTATTGTTTATCCTCTAACTAAGTTTTTGTGTTTCTTAATGATTATTTTATCAGGTCAGAAAATTATAGCGGGTTGGTTTTTCAAAGCTGTAGTGCGCAATATTGAGAAAAAGAAATTATTAAGCCAGTTTAAACGCTTAGCATTGATCGATGGTTTGACAAATATTAGTAACCGACGCCATTTTGATGATGTGTTACTGCAAGAAAGCAAAGCCGCTGCGCGTAATCAGCAGCCATTGAGTATTATTTTATTAGACATCGACTATTTTAAACCGCTAAACGATACCTTAGGTCATCAAGTTGGTGATGAATACTTGGTAAAAGTGGCTGAGCTATTAAATCAAGCTCTTGAACGTCCAAGGGATTTAGTCGCGAGATATGGCGGCGAAGAGTTTGTGATGGTACTGCCTAATACAGACTTGCATGGTGCAAACTGCGTTGCAGCAAAAGTTCAGCAGATGTTGCACGAAGAGAAGTTAAGCCACCCGAGTTCGGCTGTGGCTAAATACATCACGGTCTCTCAGGGGATAGCGTTGTGGCAAGCACCAGAGGTACCGAGTAGCTTGTTAGAAAGGGCTGATAGCATGCTTTATCAAGCTAAAGCGAATGGTAGAGACGGCTTTGTTTCACAAACAGAGCCAGTCTCAAATAAGCAGGTTGTTTAAGCTGTGGTATTGATATTGTGACCCGTATTGCCAACCGGGGATGGTGTGGCTTCAGGCACCGCTGCATTAATTAATTGCAGCGCAATATCACCTTCGATTTTTTGTTGGTCTTTAGCTAGTTGAGCGACTTTAACGCCAACCTCACCATGACTCATATTCGGTTGTAGATTTGCACTAGAAATAGTTACAGCCATATTCAACTCAATTAATTAGAAATGTTACTTAGTTATCGGCTTAATCCTCAAAGACTTAAGTTTGGCGGTGTTACAGAGTGTATCAGTTTGGTTTCTGCAGCCTTGAATAATAAGGGGTTTTCGCTATTGCTTAAGAAACATCATTCTATAAATTAAGTTGTCTTTAATCTCATAAATCACCACAAGTTCAATATCGTCTTCACGTGTCTCAATCGCCACTGTTTCTTTATCAATAACAAAGTTGCCATCAACAATCCTTTTACTGATAAATGAAGATTTATAGATACTTGAGACGAGATATTTATAGGTCTTGTCAAAGCCATCCATGCCTTTGAATAGTAATTTGTTTGGGAAGTCGTAGGCTTCAACTTCTGGATGAAATAGCGCTTTAAATTCGTCAAATTTATTACTGTTATAGGCTTGTAGGTGAGCATCGATGAGAGGATGTGGTTCTACCGATTCAGCGATAACTGGTGCTTGATATGCAATAGGGCGAGTTACTGCAGCTGCATGACTACACGTAAAAAAGACTAATACTATCGATATAAATTTGGCTAGTTTCATTTTTTCTGTCCTTGAAAACCACTTAATGAGCCTGCTTTTTTATCCCTACTTTGGGATAAATCCTTGCATCCAAGTTTAAAGTTATCAGTGTCAGCATGAGGTGTAAAGTATTAGTTTTGCGAGCTAGATGATTGATTTAGGTATGTATTTATAGGATTTGAAGAAGGGGGTAAGGCCTTAGTCGAGATGTTATCTAAGGCCTTATTTTTGTGGGTTATGACTTTTTCGCTTTAACCTTTTCTAGGCTCTTACGCACTAACGTGATGATCACTGTAAGAATAACAGAGCTGAAGATTAGACCTATCGCTAACGCCACATTTTGCAGTGCTGTTGGGTCTAACGCTAACATGCCGCCTAAGCCCATCATCATAATGCCTGACATGAGTTTAAGGGTTTGGCCCTCTTTTTCGGTGAGCTTACGTTTGCCAAGCGACACACTGAAAGCAATCACAATTGCTGCAAGTGGGATGACATACACTACGTTATACATCACAAGATACATGTAGCGCTCAAATGTTTCTAAGTCATGCATAGAGAGCACGCTGGTGTAGATCATAGGGAATCCCGCAGTACACAGCAGCTCATAAGCATTGGCTAGAATCGATAGCACCACTGTGCCGGCTATCATAGCTGTCATGCTGCTGGCACTGGTTAATTTACCCATGCGCTTTATCAGTCCGGTGCGGTTTTCAGCCGACATCGACAAGGTGACTTCGCCTTTGGTAAAGAAGTAATCTTTGATATTGATGGCACCAGCGACTAATGCCAGCATGCCCGCACCAAGAATAATCCAGCCACCGTCGCTACCAGCGCCAAGTAATTGGAAAATATTGAGCCAAGCACTCATAAAGATAAAGTAGATAAAGCCTGAGAAGAATACAAAGATGCCGCCAACAATTAGCATGCGGGTACGGCTTTTTGCGTTAACCATAATAGACAGTAAAAACAGTAATACAAAGAAGGCACATGGGTTAAAGGCATCAACGCCAGCAAGCACTACGGTAAGCAGTGGCAAAGACATTTGCTCAGGATGCACTACACCCACAAGTGGCAGCTCAACTGGCTGCACATCAGAGCTTGCTAACTCATTGCTGGTATCTAAGCCTAAATCACAAGTACCGTCGCTGCCTTCTTTGCTATCACTCTCACTACAGGTTGCAAATAAGCCGCCTGTTGCTGGGGCGACAGCAATATATTGCCCCTCTTTTTCTGGAGCTAATTTACCGCCTAATGACACGTAATATGATTTTAAACGCTGCACAAGGAACTCACCGGTAACGGCTTGGCTGCTGTAGCCAACAACCGCTTTTTCACCGCTAGCGAAGTAAGGTACAGAGCGTGCTTCTGTGCCAGTTTGCTTAGCGATCTCTTGCCATATATCCATGGTGTCGGCAGCAGTAATCATATGATCTTCTACTTCAATCCAAGGATAACGTTCAGGCAAACTATCTATAAATGGATGAGCTTCGGCACAATGTGGGCAAGTTTTAGACCAAAAGAAATAAAGCTTAACTTTTAACTCACCTTGAGCATTGGTGTAGTGCCACATGCTGGTTTCGCTATTGGCGCTGGTGGCATTAGTGTTAGCAAAGCTTGGCATGGATAGGCTAAGGCTAGTAAGTACGAGGCTGATAAATAATAAAATGGATTTGACCATGGGATCTCCAGGACAATTTTGGCAGGTTTAAACCGTTTTGTTGCTAGCATTCTACTTTAGTGACGGGGCTTTAACGCTGAAATGTTTCATATTTGCTAATGAAATCCCGAATATATTACTTTTGGGAACTAGAGCGAATTTCATGCAATAAGATTAAACTTATCGCTATATTTATAACGACTTGATTATAAATTTTTGATTAAGCTATCGCTTATGTTGTTTGTGTATAGGGGAGCTTGGACGCTGATTTGTTGTGGAACTGTTGCCAGACTTAAGCTGCAGTTTGGAGTCTGATTATACTCGGCCTTGTCATCGCTGGTGCTAGTTACAGCTATAGTGATAGCTTTAGCTCTCTAATCGTCTTTGCTAGCAACTTGGAGTGCTAATTTTTCTGGCTCGTCTGGGCACCAAGTAATTGACACGCTGCGATCAACACTGTTACTGGCTGTGAGTATTCGGGTGATCACCGGCGCAGAATATTCTGTTTTATTGAGGTAGCTTTTAATTCGCTCAATACGTCTTTCTGCAAGCCACTTATTGTATTGCTTTGCTTCAGCTGTTAACTGTTTCGGGTCGACTTTGAATTCTAGTAACAAGTAACCTGCACTAGGCGGTGCAACTCTGCTGAAAGAGTCGAGTTGAGAGGCATATTGACCTGCAAAATATGAGCTGTTCTTTGCGTAAGGAATATCGAAAACATGACTAGCGTTATCGCACTGTGCAAATGCACTTCCTGATAAAAACATCAAAACAGTAGCGAGTGATTTCATTTTGCACATCCTTGATTACATCAAAATCTTTTTAGAAACGCTTCTACATTTAACCATTGCAGAAATTTAAAAATTGTTCGCAACTTAAGCTATTGGTAACAAAATTGCAATGTTCTTTATATTCATTACTTTAACTAAAGCTATTAGTTCGCTCGCTGGCATGCTAGCGCCATATTTTAGACGCCGAGTAATTATTAATATTGACAAGTATTTGCATACAAGGTGACAAAATGTTGACTTTTTGAGCATTGGTTTTATAAATATTTCTAATACAAGGCATTTATTAATGAATAGCTATTTGAGTTCTTTTGCTAATAAGTGGAATACCGCTTAATCGATCGGTTTTTGCGATTGGTGCGTAATATAAGGTAGTAACAGCTTCTAAATAAGGGCAGACAGCTGTTGGCTGGCATTAAGTTTGAGCATGCAAGGTTTATTAGCTGAAGTATAAAATGGGCGCATAAACAGATAATTAGTGGTCTATCTGTTAGGTGCATCAATAGAGTGGGCTGGCATTACTTTATCGATGTGATTTGTAGGTTATTGATTTTAAATAGCTGTTTAAGGAGCTTAAATGGAAGCGGTCGATCTTGTGATTATAGGTGGAGGCATTAATGGTGCGGGCATTGCTCAGTGTGCATCTGCAGCAGGATACAGTGTGCTTTTACTTGAAAAGAGCACTATTGCCGCACAAACCTCAGCAAACTCCAGCAAGCTTATTCATGGTGGGTTGCGTTACCTTGAATCAGGCCAATTGCCATTGGTCAGAAAATCGCTGGCTGAGCGCAAAGCATTACTGCAATTAGCGCCATCTTTGGTTAATCCTATTCCATTTTATATTCCAGTTTATGAAAACAGTCGCCGCAGCCCTTGGACGATCCGAGCCGGGCTGAGCTTGTATGCGCTGCTAAGTGAATTTGATGCGCTAGGGCAGTTTAAATCTATCCCATCAGTACATTGGTCGAAAATCAAAGGCTTAAAGCTACAAGGATTAAAAGCTCTGTATCAGTATTGGGATGCGCAAACTGACGATAAGCTATTAACCGAGGCTGTGATTAAAAATGCTCGCTCGCTCGGTGCGCAGATTATTGAGCACGCAAAGTGCACCACTATTGAGCAACATAAAGGACACTGTAAGGTAGGCTATCAGTTGGTGGAAGCCGCAGGTAATAATGCGGTGACTGAAACTGTGCAAGTAGAAGCGCTGGCAGTAATTAATGCTGCAGGTCCTTGGGTGAACGAGGTGCTGGCATGTGTGAAACCACAAATCGCTGCAGAAGCCATTGAGTGGGTGCAAGGCAGTCACTTGCTGTTAGATATTCCTGCTAACGACGGCATTTTATATTTGGAGTCTTGTTTCGATCAGCGGGTGATTTTTGTGATGCCATGGAATGGCCAAACGTTAGTCGGCACTACAGAAACTGTGCTGGAGCAACTGTCAGGCAAGCCACAGATCACCGAAGCTGAAACTGACTATTTACTTGGCATTTACCAACATTACTTTAGTGAATTTGGTGATGTAGAAGCGTTAAAAGCGCGAGTGGTAGACAGCTTTTGCGGAGTAAGAGTATTACCTAAACAAACTGGTAATGCATTTGACCGCCCAAGAGACACCTTGCAAAAAAACCAAGCGAGCCATCCTAATTTGCTGAGCCTTTATGGCGGTAAACTCACCACTTATCGCACCACAGCAACTGAAGTCATTGACTGGATTGAGCAGACTATTGGAGACAGGCAGGCCTTGGCGGACTTTGATAAGTTGCAGCTTGAGTAACTTAAATATGTAGGGCGTTACCTTTGTATTACTCATCCATAAAGAGATTAAGATGTTGCATTCTGTAACTGAAAGTTTGGTTTCATTAAACTGTAACTTTAGTGTCATACTGTGCTGCAATTAATGAATTTACGAGCACTGTTTCGGGTGCTTATATATGGATGGTTATGTTTCAAATATTCCTGCGTTTCTTCTCCCTCGGTCTGGTTTCCTTTGGTGGCCCTGCCGCGCACATTGGCTACTTTAGGCAAACTTTTGTACAAGAACTTAATTGGTTAGATGATAAACACTATGGCAGCCTGGTCGCGCTGAGTCAGTTTATGCCGGGTCCTGGTTCCAGTCAGGTTGGCTTTGCTATTGGTTATCATCGCGGTGGTCTATTAGGTGGCATAGCGGCGTTTTTAGGTTTTACCCTGCCTTCGTTTATTTTGTTATTTTTGTTGGCAGTTACCAGCAGTCAGTGGCTAGATTACTCATTTACTCAAGGCATCATTCATGGTCTCAAGCTATTAGCTGTTGTAGTGGTAGCCGACGCAATATGGATTATGTTTAAGCAGTTTTGCCAGCGCAAACCAGCCAAAATACTAATGGTGCTTAGCTGTGTGATTATCTTGCTACAACCCTCAATGCTGATGCAGTTTAGCTTGTTAATTGCGGCGGCTTTGGTTGGGCGAAAATATCTTGCTAGTAATGCAGATGAGTTAAATCAACAGCCCCAGCAGGCGGTTAAGCTGAACTTCTTTTGGTTAAGCTTATTTGCAGGCTTACTAATAGCGTCATTGGTGGCCATCAGCTTATCAACCCAAAGCGGCATCTCTAACCTTACCCAATTGTTTAGCCAGTTTTACCAAGTGGGAAGCATGGTATTTGGCGGTGGCCACGTAGTGTTACCACTGTTGCAGCAAAGCGTTGGTGACAGTATTAGTCATGATCAGTTCTTAACGGGTTACGCCTTAGCCCAAGCAGTACCGGGACCTATGTTTGCCTTGGCGGCTTTCTTAGGAGCCGAGATCTGGATTGAACAGCCATTGGTTGGTGCGCTGGTAGCAACTTTAGCTATATTTTTACCGGGCTTTTTATTGATGCTGGTGGCGCTTAAAAGCTGGCATGCAATAAGCGCTAAGCCGCAAGTTACGGGGGCAATAGCCGCTGTTAATGCTTGTGTGGTAGGCTTTTTGTTAGCAGCGTTGTATACGCCTATCTTTAGCAGCGCAGTGCTGTCGTCACTTGATATGGCGTTAGTGGTGTTAGGTTTTGGCTTATTTAAAATCTTTAAGCCAAATATCTTTATCTTAGTTGCAGGCTTTGGTGTAGCAGGTGCCTTAATCGGTGCGTTTGTTAGCTAACCTTCTTTATAAAATAGAGAGATATAAAAAGGCCGTTAGAGCATGCTCTAACGGCTTTTTTTAGACGAGCTTAAATTTTATTTTATACCAGTACGACTTGTTCTTGTTGGGCTAAAACCTTTTCAGCTTTAACCGCGCAGACCTTAAACTCTGGGATTTTCGCCACAGGATCAAGCGCGTTATTGGTCAGCTTATTGGCTGCTGATTCAGCAAAGTGGAATGGCAGGAATAACACTCCAGCTTGAGCACGTTTAGTCACAAACGCCTTGATTTCAATCTCGCCGCGACGGGTGCTAAGTTTGAGCATATCGCCGTTATTGATCTCGAGCTTGTCAGCATCAAATACTGAGATCATTACTTTTGCTTCACCAAGTTGATTAAGCCCTTCCGTTTTGCGGGTCATGGTGCCTGTGTGGAACTGCTCTAGTAAACGACCAGTTGAAAGGATTAGCGGATACTCATCACATGGCATTTCTGCTGGCAGACGATAGTGCACTGCGCGCATTTTGCCTTTGCCGTGAGTAAATTGGCTAGTATGTAAAATAGGCGTACCTGGGTGACCTTCGGCAGGGCAAGGCCATTGTATACCTTGGCGGCCATTTTCTGTTTCGCTATCAATTACTCGCCAAGTAATACCGCGATATTGCGGGGTGACATCGGTGATTTCATGCCAAATTTGCTTCTCACTCTGGTAACCCCAATCTTCGCCCATTTTGCTGGCGATAAGCTGGATGATTTGCCAATCATTTTTAGCCTCTCCCGGCGGATTAACCGCAGGAAGTAGCTGCTGCACACGGCGCTCGGTATTGGTAAAGTGACCTAACTTTTCCGCAAATGCTGCTGCAGGTAATACCACGTCAGCCAGTTCAGCAGTTTCAGTTAAGAAGATATCTTGCACGACTACAAATTCAGCGGCAGCTAAGCCCTGCAATACATGTTTTTGGTCAGGGTCGCTCAGTACTGGGTTTTCACCCATTACATATAAACCTTTTAGCTCTCCATGGCTTAGGGCATGCATCATTTCTGTGGCTGAAAAGCCAATGTCAGCACAAAGATCTTCTTTGCCCCAAGCTTCACGAAAACGCATTTGTACTAGCGGATCGTCAAGCTTTTGGTAACCACTAAAGTAGTTTGGTAAGGCCCCCATGTCGCAAGCGCCTTGTACGTTGCTTTGGCCACGTAGTGGATTAATGCCAGCGCCTTTAACGCCAATGTTGCCGCACAATAGCTGTAAGTTAGAAATTGCAGTTACGTTGTCGTGGCCTGAAGTGTGCTGGGTGACGCCCATTGCATAATACACAGCAGTTTTTTCAGCTGTACCGATAAGCTTGGCCATCTTAATGATGTCGCTGGCACTGACGCCGGTGATGAGTTCAGCATTTTTAGGGCTGTAATCTGGGCTCATCACTTCATCATATAGCTGACTAAAACCTTCAACTCGAGCTTGAATGTAATCTAAATCATGCCAATCATTTTTAATGATCTGCTGCATAATTGCGTTGATTAACATGACATCTGAGCCTGGACGCTGCGCCACATACAGCTCTGCTTTATCGGCAATCGATACCCGCTTAGGGTCGGCAACGATTAATCGTGCGCCATGCTCTTTGATTGCATGCTTGATACGCGAGGCAATAATGGGGTGGGCGCTTTCAGTATCTGAACCAAGAATAAAGATAAGGTCACTGTCTTTAATGCTTGGAATGTCGTTAGTCATTGCGCCGCTACCTAAGCTTTCACGTAGTGCGGTTACTGTAGAGGCGTGGCAAAGTCGCGCACAGTGGTCGACGTTATTGTTGCCGAGTACGCTACGGAAGAACTTTTGGAAAACGTAGTTATCTTCGTTAGTGGCTTTAGCTGACGATAAACCAGCAATAGCTTTGTTGCCGGATACTTGCTTGATTTGAGCAAAACGCTGAGCAACAACTGCAATTGCTTCATCCCAACTCGCTGGTATTAATTCGCCGTTTTTACGAATAAGCGGTGTAGTTAGGCGTTTATCACTGCCAACAAAGTCAAAACCAAAGCGACCTTTAACACACAGCATCCCTTCATTTACAGGCGATGATGTATCACCGCTAACATGGCGAATTTGGTTCTTCTGCTCATCAACATGTAGGTTGATACGACAACCAATACCGCAATAGGTACAGATACTTGATACCGTTTTTAGTGGCGCTTTTTGCGCAGGTGTTAAGCCTTGGGTTTTGTCTCGTGAGTCAACCAGTGCACCTGTTGGGCATACTTGTACACAGTTACCACATTGTACACAGTCGCTGTCGTTCATACTGGCGCTAAAGCCTACGCGTGGGGCTTTGCGCTCATCACCGACAATTGAACCTGCACAAGAAGTCGGTAGTGCGTGGTAATGGTCTTTAGCAAACGAAATCGCATTGTGGCCGCTGGCTCCTTTACAGGTTTCAACACAAGCACCGCAGCTGATACAGCGGTTAGCATCAAAGGTGATAAATGGCGCACTGGTATCAACGCTAAATTGCTGTGCCTGACTAATATCAAGCTCGCTGGCTTTAACTTTGTATTCAGTGGCGTAATCACGCAGCTTACAGTCGGTGTTGGCTTGGCAAGCACATTCAAGGCAGCGAGCTGCTTCTTTCATGGCTTCATCTGCGGCAAAGCCAAGCTCAACTTCACTGAAGTTTAATGCGCGCTGCAGCTTATCAAGCTCAGGCATGACGCTTCGAGCTTGGACTGTCGAATCTGGGTAAAGGCTGTCGGCCTTAATCGATTTTAAGCTGCTTGTTTTCTTGGCTTTAGTTGAGTTGAACGGCTGTTTTACTAGCTCACAAGTTAGGCCTTGGCTCAGCAGTTTTTCAATCGCATCAGCGGCTTTACGGCCATCGGCAACGGCGGCAACTGCGGTGGCTGGGCCGGTGCGAGAGTCACCAATCACAAACAGTTTATCAAGGCCGGCAGACTGACCAGCCGACATAGTGTGTTCACAACCTTCAAAGGTATTCCAACGAGTGAGTGCGACTTCACCTGTGGCAAGCTGGCTCTGTGGATGATCTAAGAAGTCCATATCTGGCGTTTGTGAAACCGCAGGGATCACAGTATCAAACGCTTCAGTAAAGGTTTCACCTGTCGGTGTTGGGCTACGACGACCTGAACTGTCTGGCTCACCAAGTGCCATTATTTCAAAAGTGACCATAGCCACTCGGCCGTTACCATCGCTATGGTTTTCAATCGGATTGGTCAAGAAGTGGAACTTAATCCCTTCTTGTTCTGCCTCGTGGATCTCATAAGGTTCTGCAGGCATTTCATCGCGAGTACGGCGATATACTAATGTTACATCTGCGCCATCGCGCTTGGCTGTGCGGGCACAATCGATTGCAGTGTTACCGCCACCAATAACAGCTACCTTTTTGCCGGTGCTGTATTGCTTCTCTGTGCAGTAATCTCGTAGGTAATCCACACCTAAGTAGCAGCCTTCAAGCTCAATACCTGGGTAGTTCATCGGCACGGCTTTTTGCGCGCCAATCGCTAAGCAGACAGCATCAAAGTCGGTGATTAAACCATTTAAGTGAATATCACGGCCAAGACGGGTATCTGTGGCAATGTTGAGACCATTTTTACACAGCAGCTCAATTTCTTTATCGAGAATCGCTTTAGGCAAACGATATTCTGGAATGCCGTAACGTAACCAGCCGCCCGCTTGTGGCATAGATTCGAAAATGGTGACGTCGTGGCCATTATTAGATAAGTAATAACCCGCCGAAATACCCGCAGGTCCGCTACCGATAATCGCGACCTTTTTACCCGTCGCTGGCGCTTTTGGCGGTACGTATGGATTTTCACCTTCTAAATCTAAGTCGGCTGCGTGACGCTTTAATTGGCGAATCGCGACAGGCTCATCGACTAAGCCGCGGCGACATTCAGTTTCACAAAAAGCTGGGCAGACACGGCCAATAGATAGTGGCAAAGGTAAGGTCTGCTTGATGACTTTTACTGCTTCTGTGTGGTCGCCTTGGGCGATATGGTACAGGTAAGACTGCACATCAACGCCAGCTGGACAGGCCGTTTGGCAAGGGGCTTCACAGTCAGCAAAGTGGTCTGACAAAATGTTGTGCAGCGCGGCTTTGCGCTGCTTACTTAATGCCGCTGACTGGGTAATGACTTCGATATTTTGCGCGGCAATATCCCCGATGCGGGTATCGCAGGCGCGCACATTGGTAATATTGTTGTCGCAATCAATAAGCTCAACATGACAAAGATTACAGTGCTGTTTGCTGTCGTGCACTAATGAGCTAGCAGGACTTTTACATAAATTGGGGATGGCGATATCGGCATTTAGCGCAACATCTAATAGTGTGTCTTGTTGATTAGCTAAAAGGGTTTTGCCATCAATTATTATTTGTTTCATCGCATGGGCCTTTAATTATAGGGTCGCAGCTTGATTGTGTGCGTTGAATCGCTTTACAAAGCGACTTGGCAACATCAGCATTCGCAGAAAATGGACTAGGCGAAATCGTTATTGCTTGGAGTATACCTGTGGCCTTTTTCTACACTGATAACACGGTTTAAATTTGCGCTGAAATTGCTGGCCTGCTCACAGGTATGGCGGGAAGTGTGCGCATGGCTGGCTGCTGCTGGTCTGATGTGAGATCGGCTTATCGTTTTTGCTGGTTTCGTCTGCTAGCTTGCTAGCACGCGAGTTTTTAAGCGTTATGGGGGCAAATAGGCTGGCTAGATTTAACTACTTCAGTTTGCAAAATATGCCTTTTCAGATCACTAGCACCAAGTTAGGAGGTTTGCATTTGAATGGTGTCAGGCTAAGCGTGGTCAAGATCACAACTTGGCTGACTTGCGAGTTGAACTGCTGCACTAAAATGGCAATGTTTGTTGAAAGTGGGTGGGTCTACATTTTCTGCTTATTAGCTTTAAGGTATGTTTTTAGGGCTTAAGCTAATATTGTTGAATAAATTTGCTATTTTGTGGTCTTTTGCGGCTAGGTTTCATTCGAAGCATGGGTTAAAATAGCGGGTTTTCTATTTGTAGTAATTTACTCGTAAAGAGTCGAGCAGTAGAAATTTAACCACTATTGCTTAGCAATGACCGCTTAGCCAAATAAGAAGTTGATTAAATCATGTTTGAAGTAAATCCAGTAAAATTCAAAATCAAGGAGCTCGCCGACCGTACCGACCTTCTTCGGGGGTATCTTTGACTACGATGCTAAAAGTGAGCGTCTAGAAGAAGTTAGCCGAGAGCTTGAAAGCTCTGAGGTTTGGAACGATCCAGATAACGCCCAAGCCTTAGGCAAAGAGCGTGCAGCACTTGAAGCGGTAGTTAAGACTATCGACGATATGGACAGTGGCCTAGAAGATATCGAGGGATTACTCGAACTTGCCGTTGAAGAAGACGATGAAGAAACCTTCAATGACGCCACCGCTGAATTACAAGGCTTAGAGAAACGCCTTGAGGAACTTGAGTTCCGTCGTATGTTCTCTAAACCACATGATGCATCAGATTGTTATTTAGATATTCAATCAGGTTCTGGCGGTACTGAAGCTCAAGATTGGGCGAACATGGTACTGCGTATGTTTTTACGTTGGGGCGAAGCCCACGACTATAAACCAGAGTTGATTGAAGTGACTGCAGGTGATGTTGCTGGTATTAAAGGCGCCACCGTTAAGTTTACTGGCGAATATGCCTTTGGTTCGCTGCGTACTGAAACAGGTGTACACCGTTTAGTGCGTAAGTCGCCATTTGACTCGTCAGGTAAGCGTCACACCTCTTTCTGTTCGGTATTCGTTTACCCAGAAATTGATGATTCGATTGAGATTGATATCAATCCATCGGACTTAAGAATTGATACCTACCGCGCATCAGGTGCGGGTGGTCAGCACGTCAACAAAACTGAGTCGGCAATCCGTATTACCCATTTACCGACCAACACTGTGGTGCAATGTCAAAACGACCGTTCACAGCATAAAAACCGTGACTCGGCGATGAAACAATTAAAAGCAAAACTGTATGAGTTAGAAATGCTCAAACAGAATGCTGATAAGCAAGCCGCCGAAGATGCCAAGTCAGATATTGGCTGGGGCAGCCAGATCCGTTCATACGTGCTAGATGATGCGCGTATTAAAGATCTACGTACCGGCGTTGAAAACCGAAATACCCAGAGCGTGTTAGATGGCGATCTGGACAAGTTTATTGAAGCTAGCCTGAAATCTGGCCTTTAACGAGAGAAGAAGATGACTGAACAAATCCAAGACGAGAACAAGTTAATTGCAGAACGTCGTGCTAAGTTAGAGCACATCCGTACGAACTGCCCTGCAAACGGTCACCCGAACAACTTCGATCGAAAACACAAAGCGGCAGACATTCAAGCTGAATTTGGTAACAACACCAAAGAAGAGCTTGAAGGCATGGGCATTGAACGTTCAATCGCTGGCCGTGTAATGGCTAAGCGTGGTCCATTCTTGGTTATCCAAGATGTGAGCGGTCGTATCCAAGCTTACGCAGGTAAAGACGTTCAAAAAGATCTTAAAGAAAAATTCCAAGGTCTAGATATCGGTGACATCATCGGTGTGACTGGTCAGCTACACCTTTCAGGTAAAGGCGACCTATACGTGAACATGGAGCAGTACCAATTGCTAACTAAAGCATTGCGTCCGCTACCAGAAAAGTTCCACGGCCTAACTGACCAAGAAACGCGTTACCGTCAGCGTTACGTTGACCTTATCGTTAACGAAGATTCTCGTGCTGCATTCGTTATGCGCTCTAAAGTGGTTACTGCTATCCGTAACTTCATGGTTAAGAAAGAGTTCATGGAAGTTGAAACACCAATGATGCACAGCATCCCTGGTGGCGCTTCAGCACGTCCATTCGTGACTCACCACAATGCACTAGATATTGAAATGTATCTACGTATTGCGCCTGAGCTATACCTTAAGCGTCTAGTGGTTGGTGGTTTTGAGCGTGTATTCGAAATCAACCGTAACTTCCGTAACGAAGGTTTGTCTCCTCGTCATAACCCAGAATTCACTATGATGGAATTCTATATGGCGTACGCTGACTTTAACGATCTAATGGATCTAACAGAAGAGATGCTAAGCTCTATCGCTACTGAGCTTTGTGGTTCTCCACTACTTCCATATGGTGAGCACACAGTTGACTTCGGTGGCCCATACGCGCGCTTAAGCATGTTAGATGCGATCAAAAAGTACAACCCAGACAACGCAACAATCCAGTCTATGACTTACGAAGAAGTTAAAGACGTTGAATTTATGCGTGAGCTAGCGAAGAGCATCGGCATGACTGTTGAGAAGTTCTGGACTTGTGGTCAACTACTTGAAGAGATCTTCGGTGAAACTGCTGAGCCACAGTTGATGCAACCTACGTTCATCACTGGTTACCCAGCGGATATTTCTCCACTAGCACGTCGTAACGACGACAACCATTTCATCACAGACCGTTTCGAGTTCTTCATCGGCGGCCGTGAAGTAGCAAACGGTTTCTCTGAGCTTAACGATGCTGAAGATCAAGACAGCCGCTTTAAAGCACAGGTTGATGCTAAAGACGCTGGTGATGACGAAGCAATGTTCTACGATGCAGACTACATCACTGCACTAGAGCACGGTTTACCGCCAACTGCAGGTCAAGGTATCGGTATCGACCGTCTAGTGATGCTATTTACTAACACTCACACTATCCGTGACGTGATCCTGTTCCCAGCAATGCGCCCACAAGCGAACTAATTTGCAGGGCCGATACAGTAAAACTGTATCGTCAGGAAAATAAAAACCAGCCATTCGGCTGGTTTTTTGTTTTCAGCCCTAAGCTAGCTACTTTAGAATTTTTATCTGGTGATTAAATTGTAAAGCTTTAATTAACAGGGTTTATTCTTGCTGGGTTGTTATTGTAAACTTTAGTATTACTATTTGTTAATGTAATCTGGAGTTAGTAAGACGATGGCATTTGATTATGGATCGATCGACATAGGGCTTAAAAACCCGTTTAAAAAAGAGGGAGCCGTTACAAGTATTCGTGGCTTAGTCACCACAGTACTTGGTGTTTATTTGCTGATAGAAGCAGCTTCTGTCGTCAGAGACAACACGGTTGTTGGCTGGATCTTAGTGGTATTTGGCCTATTTTTATTGGGCGGTGGTCTTAAAATTACCACCAACGGCATTATTGCCATGTTGCGTTACTTTGTTGGGCGTAATCATCCTACGTCGTTAGCTTACAACCATAGTCGTTCTGAAACGACCACTGCGAAGCAAGAGTCAGGATATGTTGCGTATACCAAACAGCGCTTAATTGAGATGCTGGTTGGCCGTAAAAATGCCACATTTGTTGAACCGCAGGGCTTCCTTGCTCGTTTAGTGCATACCATTTTTCCTAAGTTAACCTTTATGCCTTATCCGGTGCGTAATATGGCGCAGCGCTTGTTTGGTGCTTGGGTAAAAACTGTTTTGGCGTTGGTCGCTTATGCTTTAACTGCATTTGTTTCTTTGGCTGGATTTGCTGGCGAAATTGGTGAGTTTGCATTCCCAATTTACTCTATTTTACTGACACTTTATCTCATAGGTGTTTGGCGCTCCGCTGGTCGTGCACTTGCTCGTAGTGCCGATCGTAAAATTCCATCAATGGGCACCAAAGAGTTAGCTAAGGTAATTGCTACTGCTATTGTATTGCCTGTGGTATTAGCCGCTGGTCTTGCTTACTTCATGCAAGTAACCAGTGTTAGCATGGCTCAATTACAGCAATTGCTGCAATTTTTACCCAACTTTCACGCTTGGGCGTACTTTATCGCAATCGTTGTTGCAGCCATAATTTGCTCGGCGCTGATCAGTATGATGATCTTTAAGCGTATGGCATTGACTGATCCTAAAGTTGAAGTGTCAGAGCTTAGAGATAATTGGCAGGAATCAATTCATCCGAACGAGATTTTCATTAACCTTGATAACTTAGTGATGGCTAACCGCCGGTATAAAGAAGTACCAAACCGCGTCTACCAAGAACTTGAGCCTAAGCTTAATGAGCAAGTTGAGGGGAAAGGCAACTTCTTTGGCGAGATGTTGCAAGAGATCCAGCCTAAGTTTAAGGCAATGGATTTAGGGCCTGCGTTTACTTCTGTGCGCATGCTGAGTCTTATTCTAGGTAATGCCTTATTTATCTGTGCATCAGTACTAACAGTTTGGCTGGCTTTTGGTGTTGTCGATTTATATAACTTTGTTGGTGGTGTGCCGCTGGATGTGATTATTGAACAATCTACACCTGAGCAAATAAATAGTTTAAGCGACATGTCAGGTACGATTATTCATCTAACCTTGGTGGGGATTTTATTGCGTGCTTTTGCGCATATGCTTGCCAACGGTGCGCACCTGTTTTTTGCTGAAATGCAGTTCGTAAGTCAGCTTATCTATATGAAAGTAGAAGGTACATTTACTGAGTCACGCATTTCAACAGGTACGGGAATACATGACTCTACTCGCTCCGAAAACACTTTAGTGCGATCAAGCATTACGCCATGGGTTGTTGTTACTCAAGCTGTATCTAGTACCTTTGCGGCAACAGGGATGAGAAACTTAGAGCATCCACGTTATATTTTAGAGATGCATAAGGACGAGCAGTCGTTAGACAGCATTCGCCGCGATGTGGTGAGCTTTATTAAAGACCGTGAGTCGATAGCTGCAATTACTAGTGAGCGTGATCTGCGCAATGCATCTCAGATCCATGAGATTAACGAACAGTCGCGAGCAATTCCGATGCAATCTCAAGATAAGTTGGCTATCACTGAACAAGAAGAGCAGGCTGCAGCTTTGTTACGTCAACAAGCCGAAGAAGACGATAAGGCGGCAACACCAGCCTAATCTTTGGTTAAAACCTAGCAAGTATAAAGAGCACATCAGTGCTCTTTTTACTTTTCAGCCTTAAATTACCTACTGAGTAAGTGGCATTTTATTTTTCTAATGAGCTTCATTGGCGGTTTTGGGAAGAGCTAAAGCGATCATTAATCCGTATGGGACACTATTTGTATTAATTTGAAAACAGTCGTGATTTTATTTGATATTTATCAATATAATTAGACTGATACCCTTGTATTTTAACCGGCTTCCAACCTTGGCTATCTTGCACTTTCAATGTGATTGGATGTGTATTCTATTGCAAATTAATTGTTTGTTATAGCAAATAAACACTCTCAGCTAAGTCATTCATTCGTGACTTTTAATGTGAATGCTTATATTTCTTGCTTTTTAATGGTTTCTTATAACAATGTTGTAATTTTGAACTTTATTTTTAAAGTTAAAAACACTAGTGTGTAGTGGATTTTTAGACTCTTTTATGGGTAACTCATAGCGAATGAAGTACTGATAACAAGAGGTTATGTATAGTCATAAAATGATTTAATAGGATATCGTGTGATTAATATTGAAATAACGCAAACACAACGGGATGACTGGCAGCTATCTATAGATACGCTGGCACGAATAGCCAAGTGTGGGGCCGCGTTATTTCAAATCAATGAAGTCGATCAGTTTGTCATGCTCAGCGAAGCTAATTTTGCTGAGGCAGGGCTTATTTTATTAAATAGCCAAGTCAGTCGAGACTATTTATATCGCTTAAATGGACGTCCTATGCAGCAAGCTGTAGATGATTACATCAATCGGACTGACTTGACTGACACATTAGAGCACCTGGCTTGTGTATTCCCGATTAACTGGCCATCAGGTAGTTTATTTGGTTACCTTGCTATTGGCCAGGCTGCAACTACTGCTCTACGTCCTCAAGCTGAAATAGCGCTGCCAACATCAAGTTTTACTATTGCCGCAGCCGAGCCGCAACTATCAGAAGATAATAGCGCTGACATAAGCCGAATTTTAAAAATGTCAGTGGATAGTTTTGCGCAGGATTTAAGCCGTCTATACCGTGAGTTTAAGCGAGAGTACAACCTTAGGCGGTGTGCTACTCATCAATTGATAGATGTAAGCTTACAGATGTTTATTGACAGTATGAGAGAGCATGTATGGATCAAAGATGCTTTTGGCCGCTACATGCTGGTAAACAAGAGTGTTGAGCAAGCATGGAGTCGTCCTAAAGAGCAGATCATTAACTTTACTGATGATGAGCTGTTTGAACCTAGATTAGCTAAGCATTTTATTGCCAGCGATATAGCGTCTATTCACAAAGGCGTAGAAATTTCAGCAGGTGAGTGTGAAGGCCTAGATATTGGCGATGTGGAATCGTGGTTAGAAACCACTAAAGTGCCTGTAATTGATGATGATGGCGAGCTTGCTGGGGTTATTGGAATTTCACGCAATATTTCATCTCATAAAGCCGCAAAAGATCAGTTGGAATTGGCCTCTCGGGTATTTGAAAACTCGGTCGAAGGGGTGATCATCACAGATGTGGAAGGCACTATTGTTGACGCCCATGGCGCATTTAGAAATATCACAGGCTTCGAGAAGGAAGAGATTTTAGGGCAAAACCCACGGATATTTAACTCGGGTAGACACGATAAAGCTTTTTTTAGTGAATTATGGTCAGCGCTACTCACTAAAGGTAAATGGCATGGTGAGATTTGGAATCGACGTAAAAGTGGTGCCACTTTTCCGCAGATATTAAATATCAGTGCGGTATACGATGATGAAAACCAAATTCGTTTTTTTGTTGCGGTGTTTTCTGATATCTCAGTGCTAAAGCAAAATGAGGAAAAGTTAGCCGAAGTTGCATGCCAAGATCCGTTAACTAACCTACCTAACCGCATGGGGCTTAATGCCCGTTTAAAGCAAGAGTTAATACAGGCTGCTCACTGCCAAAACCGTTTAGGTTTGGTTTACATTGACGTTGATTTATTCAAGCAGATTAACGAAAGCTTTGGCCACCCAATTGGTGATGAAGTTTTACTGGAGCTTAGCAATCGCTTTAGTTTGGGGTTAGATAAATTTGCCACAATCGCTCGTCTTGGAAGTGATGAGTTTGCAGTTATCTTATCTAATATTGAAAACAGTGATATGTTGTTGCTAAGCGTTAACAAGCTTAGAAAGGTATTTGACCAACCGTTTATGTTAGGTAGCCATGGGCAAGCTAGGTTAACCGCTAGTATGGGGGTGGCTATTTATCCTGAAGATGGCCAAGACCCAAGTACACTGCTTGTTAATGCCGAAGTGGCAATGCACCGTGCTAAGCATGATGGCCGCAATAATTATGCATTTTACACTGAATCATTAACGCAAGAGTCAGTGGCAAAGCTAAAGCTACAAAGTGCGCTACATGACGCGCTAGAATTAAATGCACTTCATTTGGTATATCAGCCAAAACTCAGTTTTAAAACGGGCAATGTAGTCGGTTTTGAAGCATTGCTGCGTTGGACTGATCCTGTGCTTGGTAGTATTTCTCCTGCAGTCTTTATCCCGTTAGCCGAGAAAATTGGTCTTATTCAAGATATTGGGCGTTGGGTATTGCGAAAAGCCTGTGAGCAGGGCGTACGTTGGCATAATCTTGGATTGAGCTTTGGACGTATTGCAGTCAATGTGGCGGGGCAGCAGTTACAACGTAGCTCTTTTGTTGATGAAGTTGCTGAAATTCTCCAGCAAACAGGCCTACCTGCAAGCTGCCTTGAATTGGAAGTTACTGAAAGCTGTATGATGTCAGACCCATTATTAGTGAGCCAAGATTTGGCAAAGCTGGGTCAGATGGGAGTTGAGCTTTCTATCGATGACTTTGGTACGGGTTACTCCTCGCTTAGCTATCTTAAAAAGTTACCAATCCATAAGCTCAAGATTGACCAATCGTTTGTAGCTGGCCTGCCGCTTGATACTCATAACACCGCGATAGCTAAAGCCATTATCGCAATGGGGCATGCTTTAAACTTGCAGGTTGTAGCAGAAGGTGTTGAAACTCAAGAGCAGGTAGACTTTTTAACCGCGAATAGCTGTGATGATGCACAAGGCTACTTTTATAGCCAGCCACAACCAGCTGAAAATCTAACTGACTTTTTATCTTAATACTGACTTCTATCATAATTATTAATTAGCTTAATTATATTCAGTGTATTAGCCACTGCCTACTTACTCGATTGGCAACGATTAATGAGTTTAGTCGTTGCCAATATCAAATGCCTCTATTGTAATGACATCACCTGGCTGCATATTTCCAAGCTTGATATGATCGATTCTAACTCTTACCAGCCTAAGTGTTGGCAGCCCCACTGCAGCAGTCATCTTTCTGATTTGGCGATTTTTGCCTTCACGAATAGTAATAGATAGCCAGCTTGTTGGGCCATGGCGAGGATCGCGGATCTTTTTGCCTCTAGCAGGCAGATTAGGTTCAGGTGTGAGTAATTCAACCTTGCAAGGTAAGGTTTGATATTTTGTGCCATTGACACCTATCTCAACGCCTTGCTGCAGCAGCATTAATTGTTCTGCACTGACTTTACCATCAACCTGAACATAATATTCCTTTTCAATGTCTTTACTGCGAATAAGGTGGCTTTGCATGCCATCAGTCGTTAACAGCAATAAGCCTTCTGAGTCATGATCGAGCCGACCAATTGCCATGGTTTTATCGGGAAAGTTATACAGCTGTGCTAGCACAGGTTTGCTTTTACGAGTTTCTGGCACGAACTGACTGAGAAAACCAAAAGGCTTATAAATCACAAAGTGGCTATATAGCGTGCTAGTAACTTGCAGTTCAGACATGTAAGACTCTTAAGTAATGACGGCGTGGGAAGCAATTGCGTATTATAACCTTAATATTGCGGGGTTAAGCTAATCGCTTAGTACTTGGTATGAATAGCGACTCACAGTGGCTAATTAATAGCTAATGACAGCGTTGTCATTTAAGGTTATAGTTATGTTAACTAATTAATGGCTGCTGTGAATTTATGCGACTAAGACTAATTCATAGCGGTAGTAACGAGTTTACCGACTAGATATGCCTAAATATCATTAGGCTGATTTATCTGTTTGGTGGCATCACAAATATTGGATCAAATTTATGCAAATCGTAATATTAAAAGACAGTGCGTCAGTCGCTGAGTACGGCGCAAATATTTTTATTAAGCAGCTGCAAAAAAAGGCTGATTCAGTATTGGGTTTAGCAACGGGCTCTACGCCTGTATCGCTTTACCAAGGATTAATCGCAGCCAACAAAGCAAAGCAGATTTCTTTTGCAGGCGTTAAGACCTTTAATTTAGATGAGTATTTAGGCTTAGAAGGCACTCACCCACAAAGCTACCGTTACTTTATGAATGAGCAGCTGTTTGATCATATCGATATCGATAAGTCGCGGACTTTTGTGCCACCAGGCGATGCTGAAAATCCAATTGAAGCTTGCCAAGGTTACGAAGAGCAAATTAAGGCTGCAGGTGGGATCGATATTCAATTATTAGGTATTGGTCGTAATGGTCACATTGGCTTTAACGAGCCATCATCAGGTTTGATGTCCCGCACCCGAGTTAAAACACTGACCAAAGCCACCATTGATGACAATGCACGCTTCTTTAAAGTCGGCGAGTATCAGCCACACCTTTCAATCACCATGGGCATAGGCACGATTTTAGATGCTAAGAAAGTGGTACTGTTAGCAACTGGTGAGAATAAAGCCGATGCGATCAAAGCAACAGTCGAAGGCGCGTTAACCGCTGCATGCCCAGCATCTGCTCTGCAATTACACCAAGATGCGGTATTAGTAATTGACGAAGCTGCAGCATCAAAGCTTACTGATTGTGATTTTTATAAGCACATTGAAGCTGAGAATCAAAAGCTATTGGCAAAGCTAGGGCTGTAAGATTATTTTGCAGTAATATCAGGCGTATTATCGTTATGACAACCTGATTAGCAGAAGCTTTAGCGATGTTAATTTTTAAAAAGACAAGCAGTGCTTGTCTTTTTGTTTTCTATTTTTCTCCCCCACTTCCTCTTTCTGGTAACCGCGAATTTTATTCTTACACTCTTCTATCCCCATGCTGGCAACATCAATATTCGCTAGATACTGAACTTGTATGCTTATGCATATTTGTCATTATGTTAATAATATGTTTATTCTTAACTTACCTTTTTGCATGGCCTTATTAGGCCGTGCAGGCTTGCAAATATGAGTAACCATACATGCTAAAGAAATTTCTACTGTTAGTGCTAGTCATCATCGCGCTGCCTTTTGTGGCGGCCCTGTTCGTTGATAAAACCTATTCAGTTACCACACAAGTGATTATAGATAAGCCGGTTACTGAAGTTTTTGATTACGTTAAACAGCTAAAGAATCAAGATAACTTTAGCGTGTGGGCGCAAATGGACCCAGATATGCAAAAGAGTTACCGCGGTAGTGATGGCATGGTGGGGTTTGTGGCTGGCTGGGAAAGCGATAAAGATGATGTCGGTGCGGGCGAACAAGAGATTATGCGTATTGATGAGGGCAAGCGCATCGATTATGAGTTGCGATTTTTCAGGCCATTTGAGTCAACTGACTTAGCTTTTATGGAAACTCAAGCGCTGTCAGCGAATCAAACTCAAGTGATCTGGGGTTTTGATGGTCATCTTGATTACCCAATGAATTTGATGTTTCTGTTTATGGATTTTGAAGGCATGATAGGTAAGGACTTAGATCAGGGACTCACTCAATTGAAGTCGGTGCTTGAGGCGCAGTAAATAGCATAATCATGAGTAAGAAACTGAGTAAATTAGACTGACTTTGTTGGCAGGTAATAATAAATAGAAGGTAAACCATGACTGAAGCTCATCACCCACTTAATGATTTTATTGAATACCCGCAAGATGAAATGCTAGAACGGGCTCAGCAAAACTATCAACAGGTTCAACGACGTCATTCTATCCGCAAGTTTTCCGATCGCGCCGTTCCCAAAGAGATTATTGAAAAGTGCATTTTGGCCGCAGGCACTGCGCCCAATGGTGCCAATCACCAGCCTTGGCATTTTGTGGCGATTAATAGCCCAGAGATTAAAGCGCAGATCCGTCAGCAAGCGGAAGCGTTAGAGCAAGCTTTCTATGCGGGGCGTGCGGGTGAGGAGTGGCTTGATGCGCTAAAGCCTTTAGGGACCAATGCCGACAAGCCTTACCTTGAACATGCGCCTTGGTTGATTGCCATTTTTAGTAAAAAGCGCTCAGAGGAAGAGGGTGAGCAGAAAACTAATTATTACGTGCATGAATCAGTTGGCATTGCGACAGGCTTTTTAATTCAGGCGCTGCACAATGCAGGACTCGGCACCTTAACCCATACGCCCAAACCTATGTCGTTTTTAAGTAAAGTGTGTGGCCGAGACAATGCTAATGAGCGGCCGTATATGCTGATTATTGCCGGTTACCCTAGTGAAGATGCGACAGTGCCTGAGCATGCTCTGCAGAAAAAGTCGCTGGCTGAGATCTGTGACTTTATTTAAATAGGTTTTATAGGTTAATGGGCTGTTGAGCCACAACAAAAACGGACGCTAATTGGCGTCCGTTTTTTAGTTTTTGCTAAGGTTTTATAAGTCAGAGTGTGGACCAAACACTTCATAGTGAATGCGCGCATCGCTAACACCAAGCTCAAGTAATTGCTGCTTAGCAAACTGCATAAAAGCCACAGGACCACATAGGTAATAGTCGCCATCAGTTAGCGGCAATGAGTCTTTAAGTGCGGCAAGATTCATAAAGCCTTGATGTATGTTGGCTGCATTGACGGCTTCATCGACGTTAGCAATATCGCGATACCAAGTATGATGCTGTAAATTGAGCTGCAAACCGAGTTGCTCAACTCTTCGATTAAATGAATGCTGCTCAACGCTTTCACAGCCGTGTAGATAAAACACGGGTTTTGCAAAAGATTTAGACGCTAGCATCTCTAACATTGATTGCATTGGGGTTACGCCAACACCGGCTGAGATAAGCACCACAGGGGCTTCTCGTTCTTCGTAATGAAAGTCGCCTGCTGGCGGATAAACGTCAATCTTGTCACCGATGTTCACGTGATCATGCAAGTAGTTAGATACCACGCCTGGTACGCCCAGGGCTTCTTTTTTGACTGAAATACGGTATTGCTTGCCGTTTGGCTTGTCTGATAATGAATATTGACGGATCTCTTGGTAGTCATGATTAATTGGCGCCACACTGACACCTAAATATTGCCCAGCTTCAAAGTCGATAACCGCTTGTTGATCTATAGGTGCAAGGGTAAAGCTGGTCACTAGCTCTGACTCTTTGGTTTTAGCGATAACCTCAAACTGGCGAGCACCTTTCCAGCCGCCTACTGCATTTTCATTTCTATGGTATAGCGTGGCTTCTCTATCGATAAATATTCCCGCCAATACACCATAAGCAGCAGCCCAGGCTTCTTCTACATCTGGAGTAAAGGCATCAGGTGCTAATTCGCGCAATGTTTCAAGCAAATGATGACCAACAATTGGGTAATGCTCAGGTTGAATATTAAAGCTAGTGTGCTTGTGAGCAATGCGCTCAACAGCGCCGCTTAGTGCGCCTAAGTTATCGATGTTTTTAGCATACGCAGCCACCGCATTGAAAAGTGCAGCGGGTTGGCCGCCAGAGTGTTGATGGCTCAAGTTGAAGATATGCTTTAATTCAGGATTATGTTTAAACATACGCTTATAGAAGTGCTCGGTAATTGCGGTACCGGCTGACTCAAGTAATGGGATAGTGCTTTTTACTGTGCTGATATGTTTTGCAGATAACATCTAAATATCCTTCTATTGTTTATCGTTGAGTAATAACTCGTAGGTTTTGAGACTCATATAAACAGAGCTATAACGAGGCTCTTATAACGGGGCTGTAGTGAGAACTATAGTGATAACTAAAGCGATAACTATAGCGAGAACCATGCCAATCATAATAAAGCGCTATATGCCGGGGTTTTAGATGTTTACCTCACCGCTTGTAGTCTTTATGACTCTTGTTGGCCGTGGTCATTATGACTCTAAAGTTTGATTTTGATGCTGCAGTGCCAACATGATATGGTTGCTGTTAAGTTAGATAAAACATGAATAAATAAGGCAGTTTGCAGTGAGTGAAATATCTTCTACCGCTTTAATCGAGCTAGCGTTAAATCTAACAAATAGCCTAACGGCTGGAGATAGGTTTGAGCGCTTATTGAGCACGGTGCGCCAAGCTGTGGCGTGTGATGCAGTGGTACTACTGCATGTGCAGGGCGATTATTTAAAGCCGCTAGCATTGCAGGGACTGACTAAAGAAACCTTAGGTAGGCGATTTGAAATTGCAGCTCATGGCCGCTTTAAGCAGATCTGCCAGTCAACTACGCCACTACGTTTTGCAGCGGACTGCCCACTTGGTGATCCATATGATGGTCTATTGTTAGCCCACGATGGAGATTTACCGGTACACGCCTGTATGGGGTTACCATTGCTGTCAGACGGCAAACTGATAGGCATATTAACCTTGGATAGCATGGTGCCTAATGTGTTTGATGACATCCCTAATCGCACCTTAGATATGATAGCGGCTATGTCTGCCGCAACCCTAAAAACTGCCATCTTGCTACAACAACTTGAGCAGCACTCCAAACATAATCAACAAGTGGTTGCCGAATTAACCCACGAAGCGTTAATTAAAGATGGTGGTGAGCTGATAGGCGAGAGCCCAAGCATGCTCAAACTCAAACAAGAACTTGAGATGGTGGCAGCGTCTAACTTTTCAATTTTGATTGAAGGCGAGACAGGCGTAGGTAAAGAGTTAGTCGCCCGAACGCTGCACCGACAATCTAGCCGAAACCAAGGGCCACTAGTTTATGTTAACTGCGCAGCCTTGCCTGAAAACCTGATTGAAAGTGAGTTATTTGGCCATGTAAAGGGGGCTTTTACCGGTGCAGAGCGTACTCGTACGGGTAAGTTTAATCTCGCCAGTGGCGGCACTATTTTTTTAGATGAGATTGGCGAATTACCTTTAGCTGCACAAAGTAAGTTGCTTAGAGTGTTGCAAAATCAAGAGATCCAAGTCGTCGGTAAAGATGATGTTGAATACGTAGATGTGCGGATTATTGCTGCAACTAATCGTCAGTTACGAGATGAAGTTGATCAAGGTCGATTTCGGGCAGATCTTTATCACCGCCTGAGTGTTTATCCGGTTATAGTGCCGCCACTAAGAGAGCGTGATGGCGATATTAGCTTGTTGTCAGGTTACTTTATTGAGTCGACTCGGCGAAAGCTCGGCATGCAACAGCTGACACTTGCTAAAAATGCCATCAAGGTACTTGATGATTATGATTGGCCCGGTAATGTGCGTGAACTAGAGCATGTGATTAGCCGTGCGGCGTTAAGAGCAAGAAGCGACAGTCACTCGCCAATAGTGCGTATTGGTTTAGCGCATTTGGCATTGATGTTACCTAAATCAAAAGTTTCACTTGATGATGCTATTGCCTCGCAAGCAACAGCGCTACAACACATTGCTGCCCAAGCAGATATAAACCTGAAGCAGCAAACCGACGATTTTCAGCGGCAACTCATTTTGCAGTATCTTGCCGAGCAAGATGGCAATTGGTCCGCCACGGCTAAGCGGTTACAAATCGACAGGGCAAACCTAAATCGATTGGCAAAGCGTTTAGGTATTCGTGTCAGCAAAAGTATTGTAGTGCAGCCTGTTTAAGGTATTTCATACTGGTTTTATATTCGAATAGGAAAGCTAATGCAAAAGCAGAATATCTTTACAGAACTGCCAAGTGACTTGTCACAAGAAGTATTTGAGCCACTGATTAAAACTGACAAGGTATTGATTGAGCGAATTGTTTCAAAAGCTCATGTGACACCAGTAGGCCAATGGTACGATCAAGCTCATAGTGAATGGGTGATGGTGGTGCAGGGTGCCGCTAAACTTGAATTTAATGATGGTAAGACGGTAAAGCTCAATGTTGGCGAGCATATTAATATTGCGGCGCACGTTAAGCACCGAGTCGCTTGGACCTGTGAGCAAACAGAGACCATTTGGCTAGCCGTCCACTATTAGCCATACTGGCAACAGCCTCGCAATATCAGCCACGAATTATCAGTAATAATCGGCTAAGTATTTATAAAGTAGATAACTTTTATTGTCTGCTCTGCGATATCAAGGCTGACATAAAGACTGACATAAAAAGCTTAGCCAACTGCTCAAAAATTGATTTTATATTAGCTAACGCCAAAGCTTGGCAGTTTTGCTATAATCTTCGCCCAAAATATTTGTGTTAACCCTTTTTGAGTGATTTTTATGAGCAATGTTGGCATCTATACCCCTAGCGATAAGCCTGATGACGCGGTGCATACTCCACTAGAGATGCAAAATAACCGTTTAGAGCTGTTAGCTCCGGCTAAGAATGCCGACTATGGTATCGAAGCTATTCGCCATGGTGCCGATGCGGTATACATTGGCGGTCCAGCTTTTGGTGCTCGTGCGACTGCGGGCAATAGTGTTGAAGACATTGCACGCCTATGTACTTTTGCTCATCAATATCACGCGCAAGTGTTTGTCGCTATCAACACCATTTTGATGGACGACGAACTCGATGCCGCGCAAAAACTCATTTGGGAAGTTTATGAAGCGGGCGCCGATGCACTTATCGTGCAAGACATGGGCATATTGCAACTTGATTTACCGCCTATTGCGCTGCACGCCAGTACGCAAATGGATAACCGTAGCCCTGAGAAAGTGGCTTTTTTAGAGCAGGTTGGTTTCTCACAAGTAGTGCTTGCCCGTGAATTAGGCCTAAGTCAAATTCGCGACGTTGCCGCTAAGACCAATATGCAAATTGAGTTCTTTATTCATGGTGCATTGTGTGTTGCTTATAGCGGCTTATGTAACTTAAGCCACTCGTTTAGCAACCGTAGTGCTAACCGCGGTGAATGCTCGCAGATGTGTCGTTTACCGGGCGAGCTGAAAACCCGTCAAGGTGAAGTCTTAGCGCAAAATGAGCACTTGTTATCACTTAAAGATAATAACCAAACCGATAACTTAGAAGCTTTGATTGATGCAGGCGTGCGCTCGTTTAAAATTGAAGGTCGCCTAAAAGATCTAAGCTACGTTAAAAATGTCACCGCCCATTATCGTCAAGAGTTAGATAAGATCATTGCTCGTCGTCCGGAGTTTGTCACCTCGTCTCATGGACGCTGTGAACATACCTTTACGCCAGATCCTGAAAAGACTTTCAACCGAGGCCGTACCGATTACTTCGTCAATGAACGTAGCCAAGGCGTAAGCGATTTCCGCTCGCCAAAGTATATCGGTGAAGAAGTTGCAACAGTTAAGCGTATTGGCACCGATTTTATTGAAGTGACTTCAACTGAGACTTTTAATAATGGTGACGGTTTATGTTTCTTCCCAAGTGATTACGCTGAAGCAAAGCAGTCCGACGACAAGTTAAAAGGTCTACGAGTTAACCGCGCTGAAGGCTTAAAGCTGTTTGTGGCGCGTATGCCAAAAGAGCTTAAAGTGGGCATGACGATTTATCGTAACCACAACCAAGCCTTTGAAGCAGTACTCGCTAAAGAGTCATCTAAACGTATTATAGGTGTTGATTTAGTCTTAGCTGATACCGATGATGGTGTGTCGCTGACCATGACTGATGTCTATGGTCATACTGCGACCCAGACGTTAGTGGTTGAGAAAACCGCAGCAACGGATGTTGAAAAAGCCCAACAAGGTCTGCGTAAGCAGCTCGCTAAACTTGGTAGCACAGACTTTAAAGCCCATAACATTTTAATTGAAACCGCACAGACTTGGTTTATCCCAACCTCGCTACTGAATGGTTTGCGCCGTGATACCGTCGCCGCGTTAGAACAAGCTCGAGTTAATGATTATGTTCGTCCAAAAGCATGGAAATATAATCAAGACGCTGTGTATCCAGTTAAGCATTTAAGCTATTTGGGCAACGTGGCTAACGAGCAAGCTAAAGCGTTTTATCAGCGCCATGGTGTCATTGAAATTCAAGATACCTATGAGAAAAACGGCATTACAGAAGATGTGCCATTAATGGTGACCAAGCACTGCCTGCGCTTTAACTTTAATCTTTGTCCAAAAGAAGTGCCGGGGATCAAGGCTGATCCTATGGTATTGGAAATTGGTAAAGATGTGCTTAAGCTAGTGTTCGACTGCCCGAAATGTGAAATGATGGTCGTAGGTGAGAACAGACAGGTTCGCACAGCAGATTAGATCCCTCGCACGTCGGCGGATCAAATTTACTCACACTATTAAGGAAAATAGACATGGGATTATTAGATTCGCTGATGGGCAACGCATCTGAGGTTAACCTTGATGAGTTAACCCAGGAATTAAGTGCGATTATGGCTGACGATGAGTCGCTAACTTTAGCTTATAAGGTTATTCGCGACATGTTCGTGTTTACCAACAAACGCCTTATCTTAATTGATAAACAAGGCGTTACTGGTAAGAAGGTGAGTTATCACTCTGTGCCATATAAGTCGATTACCCATTTTGAAGTGGAAACGGCCGGCACCTTTGATATGGATGCAGAGCTAAAGATTTGGATCTCTGGTCAAAAAGACCCGCTGATTAAAGAGCTCAAGCGTGGCACTGACGTCGTCGGTATTCAAAAGACAATCGCTAATATGTCGTTATAGGTTCTCTATCGGTTTTCAAAGTAAGTCAATGCCAATCGCAGCTAGTCATTTACCAATGCTTTAGCTGCGATTTTTCCAGTGCCAGCTGGGTTTAGTTAACATATCCTGCTCAACAATTTCTGTTTGCCCTAACTGCTTATCCAGCTCAATAAGATTGCAATCCTCAAACTGATTTAACGCGTTAATCAATCGATTGGCATGGGACAGGACCCAAAGCTGACAGTGCTCAGAGGCTTTGGCAATAATGCGTGAAAGTGCCGGTGATTGCTGTTGCAAATAGTTGCCTGCAGTGAGATCTTTTACTGACTACAAGATAAAAGCCTGTTTTTGAATAAGTCGCTTATCTTACCTGAGCAAAATAGAGTTTTCGAGGATGAGTGGCTGATTGAGTTTAATACGGTTACTTGTTAGTAAGCTAAGCTGGTTAAAACGCAAAAGGAGTTGGCTATGTGGTCAGTAACGTTTCAAGCAGAAACGAGGCGAAGTAAGTCTTATAAGACAGAAAATGGTGCATTAAAAGCGATATGGAAATGGTTAAAAGCCAATGAGGAGCAAGGAATTGATGGTCATGCAATCTTGATTGCTCCTGGCTGTGTTCCGGAGCGTTATGATGATTGGCTGCAACTTCCTTTTACAGAGCAAAAGCGTGATTTCTACAGCTCTGGTAAATGGAAAATATTGAGGCATCAAGCGTTAGTAAAGTACGGTAGTCGTTGTTCATGTTGTGGTATTACGCCAGAACAAGGTGCAACAATGCATGTTGATCACATTAAACCTCGATCTAAATATCCAGAGTTAGCTTTGGATATTCAGAATCTACAGATATTGTGCGAGGCATGTAATGCGGGTAAATCCAACCTTTGCGAAGTGCAGTGGCGTGACTAAAACAGCTTAAGCCACCGCCTTTATCGCATTGGCCAGAGCGAGTAAACCATTTGTGCGCGATGGGCTCAGTTGGCCTGCAAGACCTAGTTTTGCGAAAAATTCATTAGGCTCAAAAGCATTAATCTCTGCACTGTTTTTGCCATTACAGGCAATTAATAATAGTGCGATTAAGCCTTTTACAATGCGAGCATCACTGTCGGCGATAAAATAATGTAAGCCATTAATCTCGGTGTGATAAAGCCATGCATTGCTTTCACAGCCTCGAACCTGTGCACTATCGACACGCAGTTGCTCATCAAGTTTTGGCAGTGCTTTACCGAGTAACATGATTTGACGATAACGCTCTTGCCAGTTACCTGCCTGCTCAAATAGCGTTAATGTCGCCTGTAGATCGTTATCAAGGATTGCAGTTAAAAACTGTTCATTAGCGGGTTGAACTGGCTGACTCATTAAATGACCTAAATTGAATTAATTAAATAAAAAAGTGCTTAGCTTTTCCTAGAACCTATGACCTTCTGTTACAACAACAAGTCTTTTACCGATTTCATCGCATCAATGAAGTTATCGATATCAGCCTTATTAGTATAAACCCCAATTGATGCGCGGCAGCAGCCTTTTAATCCTAAAGTTTGCATTAGCGGCATGGCGCAGTGATGGCCACAGCGCACGGCGATACCTTGTTGGTCCAGTAAAATGCCTACATCTTGATGATGCTCGTCGGCTAAGTTAAATGCCACTGCGCCAATATTGTCGCTATGGGCTGCGTAAAGCACTATGTCGCCTAATTTGCTCAGTTTATCTTGCAGGTAGTTAAGTAATGCTTGCTCTTGGGCATGAACTTGCTCGCGAGGCAGGGCTTGAATAAAGTCGATTGCCGCGCCTAAACCAATCACTTCAGCAATCGGTGGCGTACCTGCTTCAAGGCGATTAGGTAAGCTATTAAATTCAGTGTGCTCAAAGCTAACCGTTTTAATCATTTCACCGCCAGTCAAAAGCGGACGTAAGCTATCAAGTATATCAAAGCGGCCATAAAGCACGCCTATACCTGTTGGGCCATACATTTTATGGCCTGAGAATACATAGAAGTCACATGCCAACGCCTGAACATCAACCTCAAGGTGAGCGATAGCTTGTGCACCATCAACTAACGTCAGTGCGCCGGCTTGCTTGGCTAATGCAACGAGTTCGTGAACTGGGTTTAGTGTGCCTAATGCGTTGGATACATGACTCAGCGCCACAATAGCAGGTTGCTGCTCCAATAACGCTTTATAGGCGGTTAGATCTAAACGGCAATCAGCCGTTAGCGGGATCGGTTTTACCACAGCGCCTGTGCGTTTAGCGAGTTGCTGCCAAGGTACGATGTTGGCGTGGTGCGCTGCACTATCAACTAAAATTAGCTGGCCTTGACTAAGCTGCTCAGTTAATCCATTCGCCACAATATTGATGGATTCTGTTGTGCCGTGACTAAAGATAATTTCGCTACGTTGCTTAGCGTTAATAAATTGCTTTAGTTTATCGCGCACAGCTTCATATTGGCTGGTGGCGCGGGCTGATAGCTGATGCGCTGCGCGGTGCACATTGGCATTATCACACTGATAGTAGTGATTCATGGCATCAATCACCAGCTGAGGTTTTTGGCTGGTGGCAGCGGTATCGAGATAGCATAACGGGTAGCCATCATTTGATTGAGCAAGTGTGGGAAACTGTGACCGCAGCGTTGAGAGATCCATAAATCTGATCCGAGGTTATGAGTAAAATAAAAAGGCGCGCAGATCTTGTAAGATCTGTGCGCCTAAAGCAAGGTAAGACTGCTAATTTATGCCTTTTTATGGGCAAGGCACTCGATATTGCAGGGCTAATTCATCGAGGCGCAGTTGTAATTCTGGCGAAATCGCACAGTTAATGCTGTCGATATTTTGCTTTAGTTGCTCAAGGTTCGTTGCACCAATGATGTTTGAAGCCACAAACTTTCTTGAATTAACAAATGCTAGCGCCATTTGGGCTGGGCTCATATTGAACTCTTGTGCGAGCTCAACATAAGCTCTAGTCGCATCTAACGCCATCTGCGTGCCCGTGTAACGCGCGAAGCGCTTAAATAGCGTCATTCTCGCGCCTTCTGGCCACTGATTGTCGAGGTACTTACCTGATAACGCGCCAAACGCTAGTGGCGAGTAGGCTAATAATGGTACTTCTTCACGGTGGCTTATTTCTGCCATGCCGATTTCATAGCTACGGTTAAGCAAGTTATACGGGTTTTGCACTGAAACAATTTTCGGTAAGTCATGTTTCTCGGCTAAACGCAGGTATTCCATAAAGCCCCAAGGCGTTTCGTTAGAGATCCCTATGTAGCGGATTTTTCCAGCCTTCACCAAATCGGATAATGCCTCAAGGGTATCAATAATCGGAGTCTGCTTTTCATGCTCATCTATCTGGTTGTAACTGAGTTCACCGAAGAAGTTGGTGTTGCGGTCTGGCCAATGGACTTGGTAAAGATCAATTGTGTCGAGCTGTAAACGCTCAAGTGATGCATCAACGGCGGCATGAACATTACGCCAGTCTAGTGCCATATTTGGGCGAATATAATCACTCTTGCCACCGGGAGCGGCAACTTTACTGGCAATAATAAGATTATCGCGATTGCCTCTTTGTTTTAGATAGTTACCTAGAATGCGTTCGGTTTCACCCTGAGTTTCTGCTTCAGGAGGAACCGGATACATCTCAGCTGTATCGATGAAGTTAACACCTTCACCTATGGCGTAATCGAGTTGTTCGAATGCTTGTGCTTGGGTATTTTGAGCGCCCCAAGTCATGGTGCCTAAACAGATTTGGCTAACGTGTAAACTTGAATGCGAAAGACGTTTATATTCCATAAAAACTCACTTATTACCTGAATAACACCTATTTTGAGGCTAGCAAGCTTTAGCCATAAAAACTATTAACTTATGTCGAGTATGACGGTTAAGCCTTACTAATTGCCTGCTTAATAGAGACAAGCTTGCTATTGCTTAATATTAGCTAGGAGCTAACGACTTGAGCATGGTAATTTCACAGGCGTCATGGCCGGTATTACCTAAAGGCGCGTCGAGATGAGTAAAGCCTAGTGACTCATACAGCTTTATCGCTTCAATCAAGTTAGCTGTCGTTTCTAAATAACAGGCGCTATATTGCTGCGCTTGTGCAAATGCTATGGCTTCAAGCGCTAACCGCCGTGCAAACCCTTTACCACGCAGCTCACTGGCAAAATACATTTTTTGTAGTTCACAAATACCAGTTTGCCCTGCTAAGGGGGCGATACCCGCACCTCCGAGCACTTTGCCATCACGTTCAATAATCCAATAATGTGCATTATCGTGTTGGTAAACTTCGCTCAAACTATCTAGCGTTTTATCGGCAACGCCGTAGCCTTTATCAGCCGTTAAGCCATATTCTGCTGATACTTGGCGGATCACCTGTGCTATTTGCGCATTATCTTGTTTGCTAATACTACGTACTTTATAGCCTTGCTGGCACTTTGAGTGCATAACCGCTTTGTTATAGCGGGCGAGGGATATTTCAAGATCACTGATATGCTCTTTAGGTAATTGAGCCAAAATATCGCTGAATTGCTGGTTTTGTTGTTGATTCAGTTTCAATAACTGCTTCTTGCCTTTAGCACTAATTTGTACCACAAGGCTGCGATTATCTCGTGGATTAGCCTGTGTGGTGGCAAAACCTTTGTCGACCAAGTGGCTGACTGCTCGGCTGGCATTGGACTTGTCGATATTAAGCAGTATTGCAAGTTGTTTGATAGCGTAAGTGCTCTCGCCGAGTTCTATTAAGGCGTGGGCCTGCACAGGAGATAATGGTTGATTACCGCAGGCTGCATCTAATAACCCCAATTGACGAATAAGTTGTCTGGAAAGGCGGCGTAGCTGTGACGCTGATTTGGGTTGAGCTTGATTCATCAAACAGTGCTCGTAAGTTAGTTGCGAGTAGCATCTAACTTACGAGCACTGTTTTTCAAAATCAAGCTTATTTAGCTAAAAATAATCAAGTTAATACTAATTGAGTTAGTTGGCGTAAAGCTCAGGGTGCAGCATTGGTGCCATGGCAAGCATAATTGCCTGGGTATAATTGCTTTGGCGTGTCTCATTACCATTGGTTAATAATGATATCGCACCACCTTTTTGTTTTATATTGACGGTATCAAACATTGCGTCCATCACATGACCAAGCTCTTGGCCTTGGCTTAATGCTTGATATACCGCCATTGGCAACGGTAATTGTGCACCACGGCCAATACTGACCTGAGTGTTATGAGCAATGGCAATATAAGCAAAGGTTGCTGGGCCATTTTCAAATAGATCGACACCACCTTCCATTGCAATAAAGTAATCGGCCTGATATTGGTTTTGGCAGTACTTAACTCTATTTATGGCACCAAGCTTGGTTTCTGCTTCAGTCATTGGTTGATCAGCAACTAAAGAGGGAGCGTCTACTCCTTGGCATTGGATTTCATATTCCGGGAAAAGACGTTCAAGGGCGGTGCGAGCAGCGGCAACTTTAACTGGATTTTTAGAGCCGACTATAATGCTAATACTTGCTTTCATTTTGGTTATTTTTCTCGAGTACAGACAGAGCGAATTACACTAGTGTATTGCAATTTATGCTTAGCTTCATCTGTAAGTTTTTGGCTTGAAGTTGCAATAAAATGCTAATGCTTATAATTGGTAACGAGTGCTCAAAATAAAATTACATTTTTTTTGCATTAGTTTAGCTAATGCCAAGCTTATAAGTGGTCACAAATAACGTGATCTGTTTCAAGGAATGTGGTCTTGTTGTCGGGTGATGTATCTAAAAGTGGTTTTTTGTGAGCTATGTCCGCGAGCAAAAAATCTTATTGCGAAGTTTTATATCAGCATTCCATGATTTAAGTAAACTTAATGTTAACTGCGGGTTCGATACGGTTATTTTTATTGGTAATAAATGAAAATTTATTACGCGATTAAAGAGATCTGGCTCACAGAATGATTACATTGTGAAAATCAATTACAGAATATGAACTCAGATCAATTTTTAGCGCGTGCATTAGGATACTCTTAACCGCGAAAATACTCCTGAGATCAAAATTTATTGGTGTTTCTCAGCACCATCAAGGTAACAAGAATGCAAAAAGACGCGATCACAACAAAAGATACGGCAACGACCAAGTCGCTGCCTTGGACACGTCAAGATACCACTTGGATGTTAAGTTTATTTGGTACAGCAGTTGGTGCCGGAATTCTATTCCTACCAATTAACGCTGGTATGGGCGGTTTCTGGCCGCTAATGATGATGGTTGCCATCATCGGTCCAATGACTTACCTAGCTCACCGTGGTCTATCACGCTTTGTTTGTTCATCAAGCAAGCCAGGCAGCGATATTACTCACGTAGTAGAAGAGCACTTTGGTGTTGGTGCTGGTAAGGCAATTACTTTGCTTTACTTCTTTGCTATCTACCCAATCGTTTTGATCTACGGTGTAGGTATTACTAACACGGTTGAAAGCTTTATCGTTAACCAGCTAAACATTTTTGTGGAAGTACCACGTTTAGCGGCTGATGGTGCACCTATGCTAACTGAAGCTGGTGTGCAGATTATGGATAAAGTATCTGGTGTACCACGCTGGTTGCTATCTGGTGGCTTAATTGTCGCTATGATGTCAGTAATGGTTGCTGGTGAAAAAATGATGCTTAAAGTAACTCAGCTATTGGTTTACCCATTAGTGGCTATTCTAGCATTCATGTCTTTCTACCTAATTCCAGACTGGAAGATGGACGCACTAGAAGTTGTGCCTGCAGCAGGTGAATTCCTAGGCACAGTTTGGTTGACTATCCCAGTATTGATTTTTGCTTTTAACCACTCACCAGCGATTTCACAGTTCTCTGTATCGTTAAAGCGTGAGCACGGTGCAAATGCAGCACGTAAAGCAGACGTTATCCTACGTAACACAACGTTGATGTTAGTTGGTTTCGTAATGCTATTCGTAGTGTCATGTGTATTATCTCTATCTCCAGCACAGCTTGCTGAAGCAAAAGAGTTAAACCTGCCAATTCTTTCTTACTTGGCAAACGTACATGAGAGTGGATTTGTAAGCTACTTCGGTCCATTCATTGCTTTCGTTGCGATTATCTCTTCTTTCTTCGGTCACTACATGGGTGCTACTGAAGGTATGAAAGGTCTAATCACTAAGCAATTACGCTCAAGTGGTAAAGAAGTTTCTGACTCTAAACTAAACAAGTTTATTTTAGGTTTCATGTTCATCACTATCTGGGGCGTGGCAATTATTAACCCAAGCATCCTAGGTATGATTGAAGCACTAGGTGGCCCAATCATCGCGGCTATTCTTTACCTAATGCCAATGTATGCGATTCACAAAGTACCTGCTCTAGCTGCGTATCGTGGACGTTTCAGCAACATCTTCGTAGTGGTTGCTGGTTTACTTGCAATGACTGCAATCCTATTCGGATTACTGTCTTAATAAAGATACTGGCTGGGTGTTTAACGTTGCATGCGAGCAGCTTTAGCGCCCAGCTTTTTAGTTCCATAGATGTATGACAAAGCCAGGAACTCTCCCGGCTTTTCCTCTTTTTTCGAGGTTATTTTCATGTTTAGCGCATTTGATATTTTTAAGATAGGTGTGGGTCCATCGAGCTCTCATACTGTCGGGCCGATGAAGGCCGCCAAAGAGTTTATCGATGATGTTCGTCAAACGGGTCAATTTGAACAAGTGACACGTTTAGGCGTTGAGATTTTTGGTTCTTTATCGTTAACCGGTAAAGGTCACCACACTGATATCGCTATCATCGTTGGTTTAGGTGGTAATTCGCCACATGACGTTGATATTGATGCAATCCCAGGTTTTATTGCTGACGTTGAGCAAACTAAAAAGCTACCTATGGGCAGCGAAAAGCAGCTAGTAGACTTTGGTCATGATGCAGTGATCTTCCACAGCCACGCATTACCATTACATGAAAATGGTATGATGTTGCACGCTTACAATGGTGACGAGCTTGTACTAAGCAAGACTTACTATTCAGTCGGTGGTGGCTTTGTTGTTGAAGAATCGCAATTCGGTAAAGAAGTTGAAAACCCAGTTGAAGTGCCATACCCGTTTAACTATGCAGATGAGCTATTAGCAACCTGTAAAGAAACTGGCCTAAGCATCAGTAGCATCATGTTTAAGAATGAATTGGCATTCAACAGTGAAGAAGCTATTTACGATGGTTTTGGCGCAGTATGGTCAACCATGCATGATGCTATTGAAAAAGGCTGTCAAACTGAAGGTGTATTAGCTGGCCCACTAAAAGTGGCTCGTCGTGCACCAGCACTTTACCGCCAATTGCTTACTGGTGAGCGCCTATCTAGCGACCCAATGGAAATCGTTGATTGGATCAACGTATTTGCGATGGCTGTAAGTGAAGAAAACGCTGCTGGTGGCCGTGTGGTGACTTCACCAACAAACGGCGCCGCAGGTATTATTCCTGCGGTACTAGCTTACTACAATAAGTTCATTAAACCAGTTGGTAAGCAAGAGTACACTCGCTTCTTCTTAGCTGCTGCTGCAGTTGGCTCGCTATACAAGCGTAACGCTTCTATCTCTGGTGCCGAAGTTGGTTGTCAGGGTGAAGTGGGTGTAGCTTGTTCAATGGCTGCTGCTGGTCTTGCTGAGATCATGGGCGCAAACCCTGAGCAAGTATGTATGGCTGCAGAGATCGGCATGGAGCATAACTTAGGTCTAACTTGTGACCCAGTTGCTGGCCAAGTTCAGGTTCCTTGTATTGAGCGTAACGCTATTGCTGCTGTTAAAGCGATTAACTCATCACGTATGGCTATGCGTCGTAACTGCGCACCAAAGGTGAGCTTAGATAAAGTTATCGCGACTATGTACGAAACGGGTAAAGATATGCACGTTAAGTACCGTGAAACTAGCCAAGGTGGTTTGGCGATTAAAGTCACTAGCATCTGCGGTTAACTTTTAGTCCAACACAAGCAAGTAGTAAAAAGGCCATCAAATGATGGCCTTTTTCATATCCAGATTTGGGGATCATACTAATTTGGTATTACTTTTGCTCGTACATCAAATAATAGCTTTGCTCCATACCTAGTGCGCTATAAGTTTGCTGCGCCTTAGTATTTTCTTGCTCAACGTAGAGTCTAAAGCTGGCTGCACCACCGTTTTCCGCAGCAATATCTTTAACCGTTTGGTAAAGCTTGCCGTAAATACCTTGGCGGCGATTCTGGGGACGAATATACACACTTTGGATCCAGTAATAGTCTTTAGCGCGCCAGTCGCTCCATTCAAAGGTCACCATCAGTGAGCCTGCAATTTCGCCGTTAATCTCAGCGACTAAGTAAAAGCCTTTCTCTGGTGATGTCAGTAAGGTATTTACGCCTTTTTCAAGTGTTTGGCTGTCTAGGCTTAAGCCTTCGGTTTCTTGTGCCATCGCTTGGTTAAAGTTAACTAGGGCGTGTAGGTCGGCGAGTTGGCCTTTACGAATAATCATTAATAAGGTTCCTTTTTTTGGCTCACTCTAACACGAAGCGAAATCAAGCTTAATGCTGTTTAACTAACTGCTGAAAATTTTCACTAATTAATATTCGACTAAAGTCTAACTCTGCTAGACTTTTTCTATGGCCAGCACACAACTGGAGTCAGTATGAAAAAGTCCCAAGTAACTTCTCTCGCTACAAAGCCCGAGGCTCGAAAATGTGCCCTAAAGCGTGACCCACAAGACATTAAGCATGGATGGCACTTTGTTTTAACTCTGCTTACGCTCGGTTTATGGGGGCTTGTTTGGTGGTGGCTTATTCTGCGGGCTGAAGGAAAAGCATTTTTTTCAGGCTTTGATGACGCATATTGGAGCCACCTCATGGAGCGAGACCAACCTCCCGCTGCACTATATAAAATGCAATTCTCAAAAAATCATAAAACCTCAAAATTTGATGCTTAAAATTATGATATCTTTAGTGCTATAGCGGTTTTTGTAGTGACTCCTATATGGGGCAAACCAGCGTGACATAGATCATCTCCTGCTATTGCAGCGTATGCTAAACTGCCGCGTTATTTTTTAAGCTGGCCGCTAGGCTGGTTGTCCTCCCTCCACTGTTTCAAGGTTTAAATATGTCGAATCAACAAGCTTCACTTTTTAAGAAAGTGTGGTCGAGCTGGATGTCTGTGCCTTTATGGTTACAGATCATGATTGGTATGCTGTTAGGTATTTTAACCGGAATTGGCTTAGGCGAGCAGGCTACTTACTTAAAACCGATTGGTACGTTATTCGTTAACACCATCAAAATGCTGATTGTTCCTTTGGTATTTTGTTCTCTGATTGTGGGTGTTACTTCGATGCAAGACACCGCCAAAATGGGGCGCATTGGGTTTAAGTCATTTGCTTTCTACTTAGGTACAACTTCAATTGCAATCACTCTAGGCTTAGTGGTTGGCCATATTATGCAGCCTGGTACTGGCTTAGATATGGTGCCACATGAGTCTGCTGAGGTTGTTAAGCAGGCACCGTCTATCATGCAAACCTTGATTGATATTGTGCCGACCAACCCAGTTGCTGCACTTGCTAGTGGTCAAATCCTACAAGTTATTGTGTTTGCTGTCGCGCTAGGTATTGCACTAGTGCTAATTGGCGACCATGGCAAACCAGCTATTCAAGTATTCGAAAGCTTGGCTGAAGCTATGTATAAGCTTACCGACCTTGTAATGAAGCTTGCACCATACGGTGTATTTGGTTTGATGGCGTGGGTTGCTGGTGAGTATGGCGTTGATATGTTGATGCCGCTTATCAAGGTAATTGTGGCAGTTTATATCGGCTGTTTCTTACATGTCGTTGGTTTCTACAGCTTTGTGTTAGTGGTATTTGCCAAACTTAACCCATTGCAGTTCTTCAAAGGGATTAGCAATGCCATTGCGGTTGCTTACACCACATCAAGCTCTGCGGGTACATTACCAGCCAGCATGAAGTGTGCTAGTGAGTACTTAGGCGTAAACAAGAAGATCTCAAGCTTTGTATTGCCGCTAGGTACGACTATCAACATGGACGGTACCGCGCTTTACCAAGGCGTAACGGCACTGTTTGTGGCGCAAGCTTTTGGTATCGACTTAACTTGGGTTGATTACATCACTATTATTTTGACTGCAACTTTGGCCTCTATTGGTACCGCAGGTGTACCTGGTGCGGGCCTTGTGATGCTAACACTTGTGTTAACCACTGTTGGCTTGCCACTTGAAGGTGTTGCGCTAATTGCGGGTATCGACCGTATTTTGGATATGGCGCGTACTGTAGTAAACGTATCGGGCGACTTAGTTGCAACCACTGTAATTGCAAAGTCAGAAGGCGAGATAGATGTTGAGCATTACAATGCCAATGCAGAAGATAGCGCTGAAATGGCAGAGAAACTGAAGTCTTAATCGCTATTGTTATTGACAATTTTTGCTAACAAAAAACCGCCAATAGGCGGTTTTTTTATGTCTGGAACATTTATGCCGATTTACCATGGATGGTAAAAAATCGGCTTTATGTCTGGAACTAAATGCTTATTTTTTACTTAAAACGAATACCGTTTTGTCGTCAGCATCTTTTAGTAGCAATTTGCCTTTAGCCATTTCAGCTTGAGCAACTTGAGGCATAGCTTGCATTACGCGTTGCTCTTGTGCCATTAGTGCATCAACACAAGCTTTCATGGTGTTGCCCGCAGGTTGCAGTGTTAATGCTTGACCATCAATGGTGTAGCTACCAAAGAAATTATTGCAGCTGTTGTTACCGGTTAATTTGCCATCTGCAGCAAAAATAAGTTCTGCTGGGCTGTAATCAATAACTGGCTTGCCAGCTGCAGTTTCAATGTGCCATGTGCCTTCGATGGCTAAATCCTCAACTTGAGTTTGAGGAGTTGACTGACATGCAGCTAAACCCAATAGCAGACCTGCTACGATGAAGGATTGTTTTATCATGTTGTGGATCCAAAGTGATTAATATCGGTATATTGTGAGTATATTATACTAAGCGCTAGGCGAATTAGTAAAAAAATCAGTAGAAAAAGGTGGTTTAACGTGCAAAAACGTATCATAGATACCCTGAAAATGATGCACTGGTTAGGATTAGCCATGTTATTGACTGCAATAGGGATCTATTTTCTATCTGATTGGTCACAGCAGCTTGCTGGCATGGTACTGGTGGCGAGCTTGGCAGGTCTTGGTATGGTGCTAATGTCACCTTTCCCCATTGCGTTGTTTTTAGAGTGGGCGAGGGCGCAAAATCCCAGCGAATAAAAGCATGCGTAAATAGCGGTTACTAATTAAAAGGATTGTTGCTATTTGCTTGAGCGCCTCACCCAAAACTGAGTATTGGTAATGGGTAAGGGCGGAGCTCACAGTCACTAGTGCTAATTAATTCTTTGCTAAATTAACTAAGCGACTGACGCTGGGATTATCGTCTTTTGGCTAAAATTTGCGCGCGATTCTTTTCAAGATCGGCAATCGCCTCTTGCTGCATCGGCATCAACGATTGCTGGCTGTCAGGGCTAAAGAAACACATACCGCTGACTAAATCGACATCAGGCGCCTCCCTAACGAGTCGCTTACGCAGGCGTGCAACCAAAGTATCTAAGTTAGATTCATGGTCTATAAAAGCCAAAATAATAAACTGCTTATCATCGAAACGCGCACAAATGTCCGCTTCACGCATACTTTCTGAGATAACTCTCGCTATTGTACGAATAAACTGCGAGCCAATCGCCTCAGATGCATTTGCTCTTGATGGCATGGCCTCAAGTACAATTAACCCAGCATGAGAACCAAACCGCCTACTCAAGCTGAGTTGCCTTGGTGCCATTAAGTTAAAGCCATAAGGGTTAAGCATGTAGGTGAACTCATCCTGCACTGATAATCTTTGCAGTTGCTCCATCATATACATTTGCTTAAATTCGCCTTGAATCAAGGCTTTTACCGAGCCGCATACCGCAGCGTGAGTAGCTGTCATCTTCTCAGGTTGTGGATCGCAAATAAGCAAACAGCCAAATACTCGGCCATCAGGCCATGAAAGCTGAACGGCTAATAAACGCTCTGCAGCATTGGTTGCACAACCAATTTCAGCAGGGTCTATGTGGATAACGCCAAAATCGGCTTTTTCAGTCATTGACTGAATTAATCCTTTTGCCTCGAATATTTCACCTAAGATCAAATTTTTCGAGTCGAAAGGGGCGCTACAAACCGTTTGGGCTTCTTCGCCATTGGTTTGTATAATTAAGGTATTTTTTGCTTGGTAAAGGTCGTTTATAACATCGACCTGTTGCTGCCATCTTGGCATACTAATCGCGGGATGATCCTTTTCCCTTAGCCAAACCTTTTGGTTATTGTCTTGGGCTAACATATTGGGCTCATTGGTTATTGCTGAGGCGGCATTCGTGCCTAATGACTAAACGACTATACTAACTTTCGATGGTTATTTGAATGTTAAAAATGTAGGTTTTTTGCTGTTTTATGCTTGAATAGTACACATCGGAGCACTTGGCTAAAGCTCATCATTTAGTTTGAGCTTGATGAAACGGCCATCTATCAAGCTTGCAGCATATTCCGCTATAATCAGCATATACGCCTGATACGTATCTAATAGCAAAACAATATAAGCAGTCAGCACATAACCATCTATCAGCTATGCATTTTTGTAAATGTTGACGCTGTGTTAATCAGCATAACTATGCGGTGAATTGTTTATTTTTTTAGTATTGTAGATAGATGCAAGGCATCCTATTTGGGCTGTAAGAACTTAATGTAAAGATGAATATAAGAAGAGCTAAAATAGCGGATATTGCCGCATTAGTTGCATTAGAACAGATGCACTTACAAGATGAATTAGCAGCCGATAAACGTGATAACTCGTTTGAAGGTCAATCCTTTTCAAAAGCCGACTTTACAACATTAATCGGCCAACATTGGGTTGTGGTCGCTGAAGTCGATGCTGAAATTATTGGCTATGTTATTGCGGGTAAATGGTCTTTCTTTAAGCAATGGCCAATTTATCGCAACTTGCTTAATCGTTTACCGAAACTTGATTATGAACGCGCGAAACTCACCGAGAGTAACTGTTGCCAATATGGCCCAATATGGATTGCCAAGCAGCATCGTGGTCAAGGTATATTCGAAGCCATGGTGGCATTTTTAAAAAAACAGGTTGGCAGTGAGCGGTGTTACATGCTGACTTTTATTGCCGAAGATAATCAAGGCTCATTTGCAGCCCATACCCGCAAAGCTGGTATGCAAGTTGTCGATTATATTAGTTTTGACGGCCGTGATTACTATTTATTAGTTCTGCCAACCAATGAAAGCTTTTTCTAAGGATTTATATGTTATCAGCATCAGTTGCCGCGATTTTTAACCCATACCTGAGTCTGAACTTATCGGGTTTCGATAACCTAAAGTTAGTGGTTGCGGTGTTAACTGCTAAAGGCCAAGAGTGCCATGCATTAGAAGCTGAAGTCAGCATTGATGGAGTTAAACAAACGGCTTATCTCGTGCGATGGCACAAGCACTTTATCTACTGTGGCCGCACTAATTCATACGGTAATCAGTTAGATGAAATCGCCGACCTAGAAGATATCAGCGCCGAATCAATCGAAGTGCTACAACCGCCAATTTTATCGATGCAACAGCTGGAGTTTATGTGCATGGAGAATGCACATTTTGATCATTGTTAGGCGTGTTTGATTAAATCCAGTTGTTAACTCTGAAAAAGTGGCGCTTTAGCGCCACTTTTGATTTTTGTCTTGCAGAATTAAATGACCTCGATAGAGAGGCTGAACTTGCAGTGAGCCGTTAGGTTATCGCTTGGCAACCAGAATATAGCTCATTGGCAGTTCAATACCTGCAGCTTGATTACGATTGTGAGACTGGGAAATATCATGGCTGTACTCAATGAATCTAGCGATATTTAGCCCACTTTCAATGACGGCTGTAATAATGTCTGAGATTTTCCACACAAACCAATATTGGGTTGTGGTTTGCTCTGCGGTTTTGCCTACATAGTCTAAGCCGCTAGTATCTTCATAGGGCTCACTTTTAAAGTAAGGCTCAATGATCTGCAGTGGGTGTGCTGCTAAATTATCGTCTTGTGACAACATCTCGATTACCGGGTGCAGCTCATAAATGAACAGTGAACCTGTCGGCTTTAATAGTGCACTGACCTTAGCAAAAAATGCCTTGATGTCTGGTAGCCAACCAAGAGCGCCAACAGTAATATAGACAACATCAAATTTTGAATGATATTCATCTTTTATATCAAATACATCGGTGCAGACAAATTGGCAGTCATTATTACTTATCGCTGCTCGATTTGTTGCTTCTTCAATGGCAAGATCGCAAATATCGAAGCCAACACAATAACCGGCTCCCATATTCTTTAGTGACATTAATTCTATGCCATTATTACAACATAGATGGGCGATATCTTTGCCTTTAAAACCCAGCTTATACCATTCATCAAGTTCTGGATTGATGATGACGCTATGGTTTTTATTCTTAAACGCTTGATCAAGTTTTGCTCTATTTTCTTTTTGGTGAGCAGGCATAATTTGATTCTAAGCTTGGCGATTCGACTCAGTATACTCTTTGATTTTTTTCATGTTTCAGACTCAATTGAACTGTAGTTATAGGAGTAGTAAGCGTTACTTTTTACTAAACCTAATAAGAGGAACTCGATAAGGAGTGCTGAAAAATGCCAAAGCATAATGTCAGTATAGGGGAGTAAGGGCGTAACTCGATAGCGCCTGCACCTAATGACGTGCGTGCAAATTATATGCAAAATTTTGAAGTTTAAACACGGATAACTAAGCATTTATCGCAGTTTGTGAGGGTTATCAAGCTTTGCTCAGCAGATGACAATAAGCGAGCAGGAGAGGTGTAAACGGTTATCCAATACTGCAGCGCCTAACTTCATCATGATACTGATTGGTGTTAGGCGCAGTAGGAAACTTATATTGTTCGATGAAAGGTTTCTTCTTCGGTCATCTTAAGTGGCTTTATCATAACGCTGGTATTATGGTTTTCTTAAACCAATCGGTGAGTAATTCTTGTTCGTAACGAAAGCTATCATTAGTTAATGGCTGAATACCTGAAAGGTAGCCCATATTTCTTAGTTTCTCAGTTCCTGACGCGATGACTTTTCCATCTTGACTTAACACATACTCAAAATCTAATTTCGGTGGATAAAGGTCAGTTACTACACGAATGTCGTCTACTGAGGCACCAAAAGTGGGCTGAACATCTCCAGCAAGATCGACATTGGTCACAGTGAGATCTAATTGCAGCCCCTCAGTTAAATGTTTATTGGCAAGCTTACCGAGCTCCTGGGTAAGCTGGGTAAACAGGTACTGCTCAAACTTTGATTGCACGCCAATAGTCGCTTCAATATCGGTATAGTCATTAGTGTTTTGCCAGAGAATATTGACATTACCGTCATTAGTCAGAAAGTTCTGCGGCTCGGTAGGAGCTTGTTGAGCACAACCTGCCACGGTAAATATTGCGGTAAACAGCACTATCATTAGTAAGTGTTTCATATTTGCGCCTTTTTTGTTAGGTAATATTCTGTTTAGCATAAAGCTTGCTTACTTTTAGTCGATCAACAGCTAATACTGATTGTTATAAGTTATAGATCAATTTTTGTAATTACCCAGTTCAATCTTCCCCTGAGTTGATGTAAGCATTTTTTAGCTGTAATCAGTTTTAGGTTAAATAATAGTAGGTTGAATATACTGACGAAGCAAACTGGTGATGAGTGAGGAGCGGCATCCTCTGACTAATTCGTTTAAATGATGCAATGGGAACTCAAAAGCTCTAGGGGGATTGTGGGCGCTATGCTTGTATATTCGATTATCGCTCCTAACGGCTAAAGTATCTCGGAGTATGGTTAAGCCGCACTATTCTAATTCAAGTCCTTTTTTTGATGTTTGATAAACTCGACTCGCAACAATGGTTGCTTAAGAGTGACACCTTCGCCAGAAACAGGTATTTTTACGCCCTTGTGTGCGACCTAGTATCCATGCTGGCATCATAGAGTGGTTAGTCTAGGATAATAGAAGCAGCGCTGGTTTATCTTTAAATTTTTAGAAGCTTTTATGCTTCCCTTGGAAAACAACATATGAGTAGTACATCAACGCATAAACCTCGGCCTATGGTTGATCTGTTAGTGAGCATCGCCATTCCCGCTTTTATCTTAATGAAGTTAAGTGGTGATGAGCAGCTAGGTGCGAGTGGTGGTTTAATGTTGGCGTTAAGCTTTCCATTAGGCTGGGGTATTTTTGAGCTTATCAAATATAGAAAATTTAATTTTATCGCTTTGCTTGGCCTAGCCAATGTGGGGCTAACCGGCGGTATTGGTTTACTGGAACTTGATCTGAAGTGGTTGGCAATCAAAGAAGCCGCGATCCCCGCTGCTATCGGTATTGCAGTGCTTATTTCGACCTTTACTTCTAAGCCACTAATCAAAGCTATGGTTTTTAATCCAGCGGTGATGGACGTTGATAAGATCATGCAGCGCTTACAACAGAACAATTGCGTGGCGGCGTTTGAAAAGCGACTGATGACAGCTACCTATATGGTTGCAGGCTCGTTTGCGTTCTCGGCCACGATGAATTACATATTGGCGAAATGGATAGTGACTAGCCCAACTGGCACCCCTGAGTTTAATGAGCAGTTAGGGGAGTTGAGTTTATACAGTTACCCAATGATTGCTGTGCCATCGATGTTGATGATGATGGCCACTTTTTATTATTTATGGCGCACGATTCGAGATCTGACCGGGCTTAAGCTGGAAGAGGTTTTGGCAAACCAATAATGGTTGTTGATGTGGGACTGGTTCCCACACTTTAGGTTAGTAATCAAACTTCGTTTGATAAAAGTCGTGGGATTCCATCCCACACCCGGGCAAAAGGGGGGACAACAGCTTCCCCCTCTTGCATCACCCGAGCCGCCCCTACGAAGTTGTTGATCCTCATGCTCCAATAAAAATTGCCTAACGGCTCAGATGGGACATCCATGTCCCCCCGAGCCTGAACCATCATCCATGATGGTTCTACGGCATTTTCATCTACGCATTTCGGCAACTCCGATGGGGAACCGGTGTTCTTTGTGAATACTGGTATTCTTTTGATTTATAAGAGTCATGGTTCTTTTAAGTATTCTTAACCTTTTCGAGATTTATACCTACGTACTTCTTATATGCCTTAAGAGATTCTTCACTATTGCCAATAATATGGACATTGGCTTGTTTCGCTATTTTTATATTCATTTCTTCCACTATATCGACAGATACTTGAACTTTACCTCGTGGAAAGCGATTTGATTTATTGACCATGTATGCAACCGTTGGTGATATCGGATAGTACAAATCACACTCATGCTCCTTGGGAGGTTTTATCTCATCAGTCACTGCTAGATGAACATTAATAACTGGCTGATCAGAGGTAATGAATGAAATCTCAGTATTATTGATAAGTAAACAGTGATTATCATTATACCTGTCTAGAAATATAGAACTTCCTATGTTCATACCAAACATGTAACTGATGAACCACCAACACTCTTTCATAGCATTAGCGAGGTGTTTTTCCTTTTCAGTTGCAGCATTATTCGATAGGCTAGTTAGAACTTTACTCTTAAATGTCTTCGTTCTAGTTATTTGCTGAGCCAAAAACTGCATAAAAAAGCACATATTATTGTTGTCATTTAACACTGATAAATCATGTTCGGCTAATGCCGTGATAATAATTTGTACTTCTTTTTCATGTGCAGAGTGAAGCCTTTCAATACCATTACTTCTCCATGCTTCTAGCATTTTATCTGTAGTATCATCTTTTTTATTTACCTGTTGATACCTAGCTTCTAAATTTTGCATCAATAAAAAATCACTAAGATAAAACATATGTTGTTTATGTAGTTCTTGAGGGCTCTCTTTTGAGAAGCTTTTAATGGCCTCAATGTGAGTTGGAGTGAGGTATTCGACTCGATAAAAATCACGCTCGACAGCCACATTTTTAACACTATCAAATGCAGTCTTCTTATTTTTCTTACTCGTATAGAAAACCTGTTTATTATCAGGAGACCATCGCTTCATGTAGTAAGCCCAAACGTAGTGATTGTTTTTAGTGGCCTCTAAACTTTTCTTGCTGATTTCCGCCATATGCTCTCAGTTATACTCAAATATTTGCTTTGGGCTGTTGCTTGGGAAATGACATTAGGTAACGAGCAATTATAATAATCAACTCTTCAGCTAGATAATACCGCTTTCCTAACTCGGTGTAGATACGGCCGTGACCGTCCATGACATGGACGTCATGGCCGAGCTTACAGGGATGATGGGATGGACACCTCTTGTTAAACCGGCGTCATTTGCGCCATATTGAATTTGTGCGTTCAATAACTAACAAAAGGTGTCCAATATGAAAGTTACACTAATAGGAA
>NZ_JAKILB010000012.1 GCF_023283895.1 Shewanella pneumatophori
TTCCTATTAGTGTAACTTTCATATTGGACACCTTTTGTTAGTTATTGAACGCACAAATTCAATATGGCGCAAATGACGCCGGTTTAACAAGAGGTGTCCATCCCATCATCCGTGTAGGCTCAACGAAAACATCCATGTTTTCGACGGCTTCAGCCGCATCTGCACTAGGTTAAACAAGCACTATTCTGGTGATTCGGAGTTATGGCTGTATGGCTCGTTAATTATCTATTCCAAATTCGTTTTGACCCGTTTATGTTCGATAAATTTTCGGTATCGCTTTGCGATATGGAAAAATCAATTTTTTAACATCTTTCAGATAAATGACTTTACATCAATGGGTTACGTTGCTAGTTTTGATATCAATTAATAAAAAGCAAGGATTTATCCAAGATGCAGGATAATAAGCTGTTAGCAATTTAATTTAGCATGTGGGAAATCTTTTAATCCCTTTTGGTGTGTTGAAGCTTTATTAAAGGACAATAATAAAATTTAAGGAAGAATATGAATAATAAAATACTAAAATCCCTCGCCTTTAGCTCATTAATTTTATGTAATTCAGTTGCTGCGGCAGATTGTCGTGATGTGTCCCAAATTATTGCTAAACAACTTGAAGATAACTACGTAATTGAAAATACGGCAACAAAGATATCTAAGTTAATGCGCTCCAAACAATTCCTCTCTGATTGCAGTCGCCTAGAATCAGCTGAAGATATAGCTGAATTTATGACTTTGGAATTAAACAAGATTGCAAATGATAAACACCTCTCAGTGGTCTATGACCCACAATGGGTTAGTGAATTGAAAGCCTATCGTTCGTCAGCACAAACTGAGGCGTTTGCTGATAGTCGTGTCATGGAAACTCCGACAGACAACTATGGTTTTAAAAAAATTGAAATGCTCGATGGAAACATTGGTTACCTTGACATAAGAATGTTCTCTGATAGTCATTTAGGTGGTGAAACGCTTGAAAATGCGATGAAGTTTTTACAGCATTCGGATGGCATAATTATTGATTTAAGGAACAATTTTGGTGGTAGTCCATTTATGGTTACTTCCTTAGCCAGTTACTTTTTTGATTTAAATACCGTCCATTTATCAACCTTTGAACAACGTGAAAACGGTGTGTTAACTCAAACGCAAGATTGGACGTCGCCATATGTACCGGGTCCTAGGTTTAAAGATACTCCACTTTATATTCTCACCAGCAGTAATTCTGCCTCCGCAGCAGAAGGCTTTAGCTATGCTATGCAAAGTTTAACTAGAGCAACCATTGTTGGAGAGGTAACTGCTGGCGCCGCTCATGCTAGTAGCGCAGAAATTGTCAATAACGATTATATTCTCACGTTACCATCCACACGACCTGTAGATCCGAGAACAAATGACAACTGGGAAAGAAAAGGTGTAAAACCAAATATAGAAACGAGCAGTGACAATGCACTTAATGTAGCTTATGCAGAGGTGCTGAACTTCTTAATTAAAAGTAAGGGTAGTAACCTTAGTTTGCATCAATGGGTCTATCCGCTAGTAAAAGCTAACTCCAACCAATACCAGCCAAGTCAGAATGACATCGACCAAATTATAGGTACGTATGGTAAGCGCAAAGTTTTTCAAAAAAATGGCAAACTTTTTTATCAATATTTAGATGACACAGCTTTTGAAATAGAGCTGCTTGATAAAGAAGTTATTGTGTTTAAAGCGTTTACTGAAGCTAGGTTGCAAGTGATATATAAAGATAAACAAGCCACAGCATTGAAAATGCTCTCTTTTGGCGAGGATGGAAGAGAGTTTCAGAGAACCATGTAAAAATTGCTAACAAGCGCTTCAATAAAGACAAATACTGGTTTGAATCTACGCTGCGCTTCGGATTATAGCCAACTAGCATTTTCCTGTTAAGCGGGCGTTATTTCAAATTCATCATACAGGGATAGTTAATGATAGATTCAAAGGTAGTTTTAGTAACTGGTGGTAGTCGAGGGATAGGTGCTGCGACTTCAATATATTTAGCAAAGCAGGGTTACTCTGTTTGTGTTAATTATATTTCAAATGAAATTGAAGCTAACAAAGTCGTCGCTGAAATAAAAGATAATGGCGGTGTAGCTATCGCGGTGCAAGCAGATGTATCTAAAGAAGCTGATGTGATTCGTCTTTTTAATACTATTGATAGCTCATTGGGTAAAATCACACATTTGGTTAATAATGCAGGTATTTTACTTCCGCAAATGCGCGTATCTGAAATGACAGCAGAAAGAGTTAATAAAATTCTTACAACAAATATCACTAGTTATTTTTTATGTTGCCGTGAAGCAATAAGCAGAATGAATAATGGAGGTTCTATTGTTAATGTATCTTCGGCGGCATCAAGATTAGGAGGTGCTGGAGAGTATGTAGATTATGCCTCGTCAAAAGGAGCAATTGATACATTAACAATAGGCCTCTCGCTTGAAGTTGCTAATCAAAATATTCGGGTGAACTGTGTTCGTCCTGGATTTATATTCACTGATATGCATGGAGATGGCGGTGAGCCTAATAGAGTTGAACGTGTTAAGCCATTAATCCCTTTACAACGTGGCGGTACACCAAAAGAAGTAGCTGCTTCTATAGCGTATCTTCTATCCAATGAAGCATCATTTGTTACTGGTACATTTATAGAAGTTGCCGGTGGTAAATAGCCGTATAACAAGGCAATAAAGTCACGGGCGCATAACAGTTGGTTGCATTCGAGCTTCGCTAATTTTAGCCAACTATTTTACGCCACTGATTGAGGCGTTATATTTTAAACATCTAGAAAGAGTCTAATAAATGAAGTCTGTAAAGTTAAATGGAATTGAGGTTCAACCAACAAAATTGGTGTGCATTGGAAGGAATTATGTAGAACATATTAAAGAACTCAATAATGAAATACCTACAGATCCAGTAATTTTTATAAAGCCCAACTCATCAATATCAAATAGCATTGATACAAGTAAAACCGAAGAAATACACTACGAAGGTGAAATCTGCTTTTTAATCAAAAATAACAAATTACATGGTGTAGGTTTTGGTTTAGATCTTACGAAAAGAAATCTTCAATCTACACTTAAATCCAAGGGTTTACCTTGGGAGCGTGCAAAATCATTTGATAAATCTGCTGTATTTAGTGAGTTTGTAGAGTGTGGTGATGTACAAAGTTATAAAATGGAATTGTATATCAATGATCATCTTAAACAGTCAGCCAATTATCAGCTTATGATACATAAGCCTGAAGCCTTATTAGAGGAAGTTAAGAGCTTTTTAACACTTGAAGATGGCGACATAATAATGACCGGAACCCCTAAAGGAGTTGGTATCATTAATTCTGGTGATAAGTTTACAGCAAAAATATTTTGTCGTAAAAATACAGTAATTGAAAAGTCATGGGTCGCTTTGTAAAAATATGCAAGCTGTTCTAGTGGAGCTGTTAAAGTTTGGCTCGGTTTCGTTTCACTTCACATTTTAGCCAAACATTATCAGTCCCTTAACAGGGCGTTACAGCATATCTTATTGTCATAGCTTTCCTAAGGCTAAGAGTAATTTTCAGAGCTTAAGCTCGAACCAATTTCTGTCCAAAATCGAGCTATAAGTTTCTTTTATCTGTAGTTAAAACTTCAAGGCTAGCTATCCGCTGAGGCTTAAAGGAAACGCCAATTCCCCATCGAAGTTGCCGAAATACGCTGAAGAAATAGGCGTGATGCCCACATGGATGTGGGCATAGCTTTCGCGGGGCAGGATGCCCCATCGGAAGCGTTAGACTATTTCGAGTAAGTACGAGGAAGACAACTTCGACTGGGGCGCTGAGGGTTTGCTAAGGGGGACAAGCGCTTTCCCCCTTGGCTCGGGTGCGGGCGAAGCGCCGCGACCTTAGTTGTTAGACGTAGTCTAACTTTGTGCTAATTAGTGCAGCTTCAAGTGTGGGTGTACGATGCGGCTAATGCCTTTAGCGAACATCAACAAGGTGCCTTTAATTGGGCCGTGTAGCTCAATTAAGTGTCTGCGGTATAGTGAGGTGTAAACAAAACGCGCAATCTTGCCTTCTACCATTACGCCGCCACCAATAAATGACATCAAGTTACCTACAGTGTGGAACTTAGATAAGTTTACTAATGCACCTAAATCTTTATATACGTAGTTGTTTGATGCTGGCTTGCCATCTAACAATAACTTGATATTGTCTGCCGTCATCAGTGCCATTTGGCGGGCTGATTGACCACGTGGCGGTACCCAACTGCCATCTTCTTGTGGGCAGGCCGCGCAGTCACCAATAGCGAAAATAGCTGGGTCGCGGGTAGTTTGCATATTCTGATTAACCATAACTTGGTTAATGTGGTTACTCTCTAGGCCGCCAATTTCTTTTAAGAAGTCTGGTGCTTTTACGCCTGTAGACCAAATCACCATATCTGATGGAATAAATTCATCTTCAGAAGTATGTAAGCCTTCTTCTGTGACTTGGTTAATACGTGTGTTGGTCATTACCTTAACGCCAATGGCTGTTAGCTCTTTGGCAACAGATGCTGAGATCTCGGCTTTTTCTACCTTAGGTAGAATACGGTCATCGGCTTCAATAAGGGTGATTTCAAGTAGGCTGCTATCGATTTTGTAGCCAAAGCCGCGAAGCTGATCAACAGCGTGGTGCATTTCTGCAGACATCTCAACCCCAGTTGCCCCTGCGCCAACAACGGCAATTTTGATTTTGTCGTCTAGTTGATGATGGCTAGCGTAGCGCATGAACTTGTTTAGTAGCATGCTACGAATTTCCATCGCTTGCTCTGTGCTATCTAAAAATACGCAGTGCTCACGCACACCGGTAATATTAAAGTCATTGGCGATACTACCAATCGCAATCACTAAGTAGTCGTAATCGATACGACGGGCAGGTAAAAGTTCATTGCCTTTTTCATCATTAATAGGCGCTAAAATCACTTGTTTAGTTTCTCTATCAATATCTGTCATCGCACCTTGTTGAAAGTGGTAGCCATGATTAGCAGCATGGCCGCGGTAGCTAATAGCATCAATACCAATATCTAAGGCGCCGGTGGCAACCTCATGCAGAAGGGGCTTCCAAACATGGCTTTCAGCGCAATCAATTAATGTAACCCTAGCTTTGCCTTTTCGGCCTAGCTGGTGACCAAGTTTTGTTGCGATTTCCATACCACCAGCGCCGCCACCAACGATGACAATATTAGCCATTTCATGCATGAGTTTTAAAATCCTTAATTAGATAAAAGTGTAAATTAAATATAGGTTTAGCTTGAGGCCGAGTAAGCAAAAAGGCGAGTTTAGCCTAAAGATTTTACTTGGTTATAACTTGGGCTATATCGAAATTTTGACGATAATTTAGGTTAAAAAGTGTAGCAGTAGATATGAAAAACGGCAATTTAGCGGCAAAACTGGGTTTAATTGCGTTTTTTAGTGAGTTATGTTTTTTAATTCTTTGTATTTTAATGTTTTATTGTTTTTGTTGGTGTTGTTTTATAGCTAATTGTAAGCAGTGAGTTGCTGTTGGGGATGGGAGAAAGTTTTACTAGAAAGTTAGAATTGTGATCTTGCTCGTTATTTAACAAGTAAATCAAAAATCGGCATGTCTCGATAACGGAAACATGCCGATAATTATTAGAGTTTGCTTAAGCGAGACTTATAGTCTTCGATAACATGCTCCATGATCTCTTGCACTGAGGTGTCTTTGGTTTTGTTATCCATAAATACTTTGAAAGTTACTAGTGCGTGCTTATCGTCTTTGAGGCGATCATTTTGCATGGCAAAGTAGGCTTGCTCTTGCTCACATTCTCTAACCACAAAACCTTCATGTTCAAAAAGTCGGTTGCCTGAATGGCCGTGCCACTTAGTAATTCTGTCTAATGCGATTTCACATGAGCGATTAAGCTCAATATGGTTACGCCAGCTGGTTGGGTGAGCGGGATCCTTGATGTGTGGGCATCGTACTGTGTAGTTGTATACATGAGAGATTGCTGTCATAAATTACCTACCTGTTCGCTGTGACTGATGCCATCTTAGGCATCGTTTTTTATCATGGTCAACCACTTGCGTGGTTTGAGCGTACTTTCTGTGTAGTTCGAGCAAATTGAGCTAACTAAATATTGATCATTTCTATCGCGCAAAATCATAGCGCCTAGTTAACACTCTAGTTGCTGTATCTATTGTTTACCATGACACTTTACTGAATAACCTTGCTTGAGCTCTCACTTTTATCGATGAAGTTAAATTTGCTGCGGCTTTGGCTAATAAAGCATCAGTTAAATTGCAGGCTTACATACTAATACCCGTCTATATTTCCCTTGTAATGTTAATCAGACTCTTTCAGTGGTAGACAAAGTATTGAGTATTTGTTGGCAAAAGGTTTCTTTTGCGTGAGCTTTAAGCATATAATTTCTGCATAAAAATAAAGCACATATCCTATTTCTTTGGAGGCTTGAATGGCTAGCTCAACAGTTTCAAAACTTGCGTTGTGGATTATCGTCTTGGGTTCCACAATAACTTCAGGCTGTGGCGAGGCTCCAAAACCACAACAAGCCATGTTACCTAGTGTGATTGTTAACGTAGCGCATCAAAAAGATATTATTCCTAAAACTGAAATTGTTGGTCGTACCCGCGCGTCAGAAGACGTGGTCATTAAATCGCAAATTCAAGGCCAGTTGCTTAAACGCTCTTTTGTTGAAGGTGATGATGTCACCGCTGGTGATTTATTGTTTGAAATTGATCCCGCAGCCTTTAAAGCAGAACTCGCGCAGCAAAAGGCGGTATTAAAGCAAGCGGTTGCCTCACGTGATGTAGCGGTAATGAACTGGGAGCGTGGTCGCCGCTTATTACCTGATGGCATGATTAGCGCCCAAGATATGGATGAGCTAACCAGCCGTAAATTAACCACTGCAGCAGGTGTTGTGCAAGCGGAAGCGGCAGTGCAAGCCGCTGAGCTACAGTTAAGTTATACCAAGGTTTATGCGCCAATATCGGGCCGTATTAGTAACGCTAAAGTCAGTACCGGTGACATCATTACGCCGCAGTCTGAGATGGCGAGCTTAGTTCAACTTCAACCTATGTGGGTGAGTTTCCAAGTTCCAGAAAAGGGACTGATTACAGCGCAGCAAAACTTTTCTAAAGCGGAGCAACGTGAAGTTAAGATAAGCGATATTGTTATGCGCTTGCGCCTGCCTAACGGCACCATGTTTGATGAGGTTGGTTTTATCGACTTTGTTGGTAACCGCGTTGATGCCGCAACGGGTACCTTACCGGTGCGCGCGACCTTTAAAAATGACGATAAGCTGATGTTACCTGGCTTGTTTGTCACCTTAATTATTGAATCACCTATTAAAGAAACTGCACTGTTAATTCCTCAAGCCGCTGTGCAAGAAGATCAGCAAGGCCGCTTTGTAATGGTGTTGAATCAACAAGATGAAGTGCAAAAGCGCGTAGTTGAGCTTGGTGAGCGTTTTGGCGTGGAGTGGCGCGTGTTAAACGGCCTTGAAGATGGCGAGCGTATTGTGGTTGAAGGGCTACAGAAAATCCGCCCAGGGATCAAGGTCAACCCTGTAGAGCAAGAAGTTATCCCTTTTAAAGAAGACGAAACTAAATAGGAGCTGTGCTGATGAACACATCTTATTTTGTCTACTCAAGGGCCGCTTATGCCTATTGTAATGAGCGTGTTTTAACGCTGACAGGGGAACACCATGATTAGTGATTTTTTTATTAACAGGCCCAAGTTTGCCTTTGTTATTTCAACCGTATTAACCCTTGTTGGTTTAATTTCTATTCCTGTGCTGTCGGTAGCTGAATTTCCTGAAATAGCGCCGCCTCAAGTGAGTGTATCGACCAGCTACTCTGGTGCCAGTGCCGATATTGTAAAAGACACTATTGCCCAGCCGTTAGAAGCCGAAGTTAACGGTGTTGAAGGCATGCTCTACATGGAGTCTAAAAGTGCTAACGACGGCAGTTACTCGCTCAATGTGACTTTTGAGGTGGGCACCGACGCCGATATGGCACAGGTTAAAGTGCAAAACCGGGTGCAGCAGGCGATGCCTCGATTGCCTGAAGAGGTGAAACGCCAAGGGGTTAAAGTAGAAAAGCAAAGCCCTAATATGTTGATGGTGGTTAACCTTGTTTCGCCAAATGAAACCTTTGATTCGCTGTTTATTACTAACTATGCCGGACTCAATGTAAAAGATGCATTGGCGCGCCAATATGGTGTGTCTAAAGTGCAGGTTATTGGTGCGCTCGATTACGCCATGCGTATTTGGCTCGACCCAGACAAAATGGCCAGCCTTGGCGTAACGGCTACCGATGTGATTGCCGCCTTGCAAGAGCAAAATATTCAGGTTGCTGCTGGTCGTATTGGTGCTGCGCCTGTGGATCCCGATCAGCAATTTCAATATACCCTACAAACTAAAGGCCGCCTTAAAGATCCGCAAGAGTTTCATGATGTGATGATCCGCGCCAATAACGACGGTTCTAAAGTGGTGGTGGGCGATGTAGCTCGAGTAGAGCTGGGCTCACAAACCTATGATGCGCAGGGTAAATTAAATAATAAACCATCGGCAATTATTGCAATTTATCAGTCGCCTGATGCCAATGCGCTAGATGTAGGACAAGCGATTAAAGCTGAGATGGAAAAGCTTTCAGAGCGCTTCCCTAACGATTTAGAATATGAAGTGCTGTACGACACAACAGAGTTTGTTGAAACCTCTATTGAAGAGGTAGTGCAAACCCTGTTTATCTCAATCGCACTGGTTGTATTTGTGGTGTTTATCTTCTTACAAGATGCGCGCTCAACCTTAGTTCCGGGTATTGCTATTCCGGTTTCACTTATCGGTACATTCGCCTTTTTGCTCGCCTTTGGTATGAGCATCAATACGGTTTCTTTATTCGCGCTTATTTTGGCGATTGGTATTGTGGTGGACGACGCTATCGTGGTGGTCGAGAACGTCACTCGCTTAATGCAAGATGAGGGCTTATCACCTAAAGAAGCCACATCTAAAGCGATGAAAGAGGTGACGGGGCCGATTATTGCTACAACATTAGTATTGTTAGCGGTATTTGCGCCAACAGCTGTTATGCCGGGGATCACCGGCCAAATGTACGCACAGTTCTCGGTCACTATCTGTATATCTGTATTAATCTCATCGATTAACGCATTGACCTTAAGCCCTGCGTTATGTGCTTCATTGCTGCGCCCGCCTAAGACGCACACTAAAGGCTTTCATGCTGCCTTTAACCGCAATTTCGAGCGCTTTACGGGTAAGTATATGAAGTTGGTGTCTTCACTGACTCGCAAGTTGGTATTGGTTGGTGTGGTTTATGGCTGCTTGATCTTGCTAACAGGCGGCGTGGCTAAAATCTTGCCTTCTGGCTTTGTGCCGATGGAAGATAAGAAAGCCTTCATGGTTGATATTCAGCTACCCGATGGTGCATCACTAAACCGTACTGAAGATGTGATGCGTGACTTAGTTGAGCTAACGCTAGCAGAGCCGGGCGTTGAGAATGTGATCCACGCCAGTGGCTTTAGTATTCTTACCGGCTCTGTTTCATCCAACGGTGGTTTGATGATTGTGACGCTATCCACTTGGAGTGAGCGTGAATCACCAGATATGGTTGAATCGGCTATCGTGGCAAAACTGCAGGCTAAATACGCTGCGAACCCATCAGTTAAAGCTATGGCATTCTCTCTGCCACCTATTCCTGGGGTTGGTAGCGTGGGTGGCTTTGAGTTTGTGCTGCAAGATACCCAAGGGAGAAGTCCACAAGAGCTAGCATCGGTTATGCGCGCCTTAATTATGAAAGCCAATGAGCAACCTGAAATTGCCATGGCGTTTAGTAACTTCCGCGCCGATGTGCCGCAAATGTTTGTTGATGTTGATAGAGATAAAGCCAAAGCGCTTGGTATATCCTTAAATGAAATCTTCTCGACGATGCAAACCATGCTCGGCTCTATGTACGTTAACGACTTTAACCGCTTTGGTAAGGTGTTTAGGGTTATTTTGCAAGCGGAAGGCGACTTTAGAGATTCTGACCAAGATATTTCTCGATTCTATGTGCGCTCCAATACCGGTGAGATGGTGCCGCTCAGCACCCTAGTGACTGTTACGCCGATATTAGGCCCGGATGTGATGAACAACTACAACATGTTCAGCTCAACCACCATTAACGGTTTCCCTGCGCCTGGCTACAGCTCGGGTGACTCGATTACTGCGATGGAACGTGCAGCGAATGAGTCATTGCCTGCGGGATATACCTTTGAGTGGACGGGGCAAACCTATCAAGAAATTAAAGCAGGTAACCTTGCGCCGCTTATTTTCTCGTTAGCGTTAGTGTTTACTTACTTATTCCTAGTGGCTCAGTATGAGAGTTGGACCATTCCGTTTGCGGTTATTTTGGCAGTGCCGATTGCGGTATTAGGGGCATTCCTTAATATCTTGCTGGTGGGGTCAGATCTTAACTTGTACGCGCAAATTGGTCTGGTGCTACTTATTGGCCTTGCCTGTAAGAACGCGATTTTGATTGTTGAGTTTGCTAAGCAGCTTAGAGAAGAGGGCAAAAGCATTATTGAAGCCGGTGAGACTGCTGCAAGACTGCGTTTTCGTGCGGTATTAATGACGGCGTTCTCTTTCTTACTCGGCGTATTACCTTTAGTTGTGGCATCGGGTGCGGGTGCAGGTAGTCGCCGCGCCTTAGGTTATTCGGTATTTGGTGGTATGTTAGCGGCCACTATCGTTGGTACCATATTAGTGCCAGTATTTTATGTGATTATGCAAAAAATGCGTGAGAAAGCGAAAGGCAACAAGCCTGAGTTGGAAACAAAGCAAGCATAGGCGCTAATACTGAGAGCGATAATACTGTTAACTCCGATGAATATCAGATCAATGGAGTAAAGGCTAAATGTATTCATTGCGGCCATAGTCATTTTGAATTGGGAAGCGCTCAATTAAACACGGCAGGTATGACTCTTCTCAATTTAGATTGGGCAAATGATAGCGCCAGAAAGAAGAAACCCACTCCGAGGAGTGGGTTTCAAAGCTTGCTTTAACTTTTGCAGGGAAAAAGCGAACTTCTCAATTATACCAAATATGTATCCCTTTGTATCGCCATTAGCAGGATAAAATAGCGCCAAAGAGTCTAGGTAGTTGTTTTAATTGCAGTTAGTCATTAAGAAAGTGACAAAAATGCTCGCCAATAGCCGAGCATTTTTTTAAGCTTTTTATAACTAGGCTACTTTATCTGCTGGCAGCCTAGTTAAGGCTCTGGGTTTAAGCGCTGGGTTAAAGCTTAGGGTTAAAGCGCATTAGTAAAGATTTGGCAGATCTCTTCGTGAGTTGCTTGCTTAGGGTTAGTAAAACCACAAGCATCTTTAAGTGCATTATCCGCAAGAGTTGGGATATCTTCTGCTTTTACGCCTAGTTCAGTTAGGTTAGCAGGGATATTGACCGCAACAGATAGCTGCTTTATCGCCTCAATTGCTGCTTGTGCACCTTGCTCGTCTGTAAGCGCTATTACATCAACACCCATAGCTTTTGCCACATCTTTTAGGCGGCCTGGCACAACTTGCGCGTTGTAAGCTTGTACGTGTGGCAGCAATAGTGCGTTACAAACACCGTGTGGTAGGTCATAGAAGCCACCAAGTTGATGCGCCATAGCATGTACATAACCAAGGCTTGCGTTGTTAAATGCCATACCCGCTAGGAACTGGGCGTATGCCATTTGGTCACGAGCTTCAATGCTTTGGCCATTATCAACAGCTTCTACCAAGTTACCTTTAATTAGCTCAATGGCTTTAATTGCACATGCATCGGTAATTGGGTTGGCAGCGATAGAAACATAAGCTTCAACTGCGTGGGTGAGCGCGTCCATACCGGTAGCTGCAGTTAGCCCAGCAGGCTTGAGGAGCATAAGCTCAGGATCGTTGACTGATAGAATTGGCGTGGTGTTCTTATCTACAATGGCCATTTTGATGTGACGTTCTTCATCGGTAATGATGCAAAAACGGGTCATCTCACTTGCAGTACCTGCAGTGGTGTTGATTGCCACTAGTGGCAGCTGTGGTTTAGTTGAAACATCTAAACCTTCGTAATCTTTAATGCTGCCGCCATTGGTCGCTACAAGGGCAATACCTTTAGCGCAATCATGAGGTGAACCACCACCTAGAGAAATCACAAAGTCACAATTGTTGCGGGTTAAAATTTCAAGGCCCGCTTCAACATTACCGACCGTTGGGTTAGGTTGCACCCCATCAAAGACTACGGCGTTAATTTCGTTGCTAGCTAACTTATCTACGACTTGAGCGACAAGGCCAATATCAACTAGAGGTTTATCTGTAACAATTAGCGCATTTTTAAAGCCAAGAGACTTAATGTCACCAATAGCTTCTGTAACAGCATTTTGTCCTAAGATATTGACAGATGGGATAAAAAATTTAGCAGCCATAAGAATCACCTATTACGCTTAATGTTAAAAGTTGTTATCTTTTCTGGTAATTAAAGTACCAATACTGCGACTTTAAAGGTGTGATCTAGCTCAAGAAAAACACCGACTTAGCTAAATATAGAGCGAAAGTTGGATCTGTATTACTAATTCTGTAATTTTATGACATAAACAAGGTGTTTTTAGCTGCCCGCACTGTTTTGGTTAGTTAAATAGTGAAATAAACTAATAAATTAGCTGTTAACTAGCACTAAGTAATGAGTTTATTCGTCAATGTAAATTCTGATGCACTACCATGGGTTTAGTTTGCGCTAATTTAGTGCAATAAGTTGTTGTTTTTACTTTACCGTTTTAAACGCTTGGTAATTTTCTGATCCACTTACCCTATTGATTTTAAAGGTTTAAAATATTTAATAATTCTGAAATAAAACTGTCTCCATATTGTTATTTGTAATTGGCATGGTAACTGCTCTATTCAGGGCTGGAATAGCCAAGTGCAAGGGTGACGGATATGGGATTAGATAAGTTACTGTATTTGCAAGGCGTTGCCATTGAGTTTAATGATTGCAATGGTGAGTATGTTCGTATCTCCGACGCTGACAGGTTAGGAGTACTAACCTGCATGTTAACCAAAGTTGATGCAAGCCAGTCCGACTGTTTAAGTACTGCTACCGAGTTATTACTGTCTGAAGAATCCATTGCTAAACGCAATTTTCAGCTTGATGCCAAGCCATGGACTCAAGCACTGCCTCCGTTTCAGCATTGTGATATCGAGCAGTTAACCCTTAGTTTTTATCTCCCCGACAATTTTCAGCAGCAAGTTGAGATTAAGCTGCAGCTTGAAAGCGGCGAGTGCTATCAGTTTGCTATTAATGCAAGTCATCATTTCCAGTGTCGAGTCGTGGGTGATTATCGAATTGATGCTCAAGTCTATCTGCACTATCAATTGCAGATCTCTACCGACGTTTGTGGCTCAGAGTTGCCGCATATTGGCTTTGGTTATCATCAAGTATCAATCAGTGGTTATAGCAAAGAAGACGCCGATAAACAGATAAGCGCAACTTGGTTGGTTGCACCTACTAAAACCTATCAAAGAGGGCTCACAACTCAGCAAGCCACTAAAGAGTGGGGGATAAGCGTACAGCTTTATAGTTTGCGCAGTGAAAACCAATGGGGAATAGGTGACTTTGGTGACTTGCTGCAATTAATTGATTTAGCTGCCAGTCAAAAAGCGGCGTTTATCTTATTAAATCCATTACATGCGCTCAATATCAGTACCCCTGAGGAAGCTAGCCCCTATAGCCCAGATGACAGACGACGGCTAAATCCGCTGTATATCAATATAGAGCAAGTCGCCGAGTTTAATGACATTGACCAGCCGAAGTTACTTAGCCGTTTATCGCAGTTTGACGGCATTTTATCTCAGCTTGAAAATAGTGATTTAGAGACGATAGATTCATTATCAGCACTCAAACACCTCCTCAATCAATCAGATTGGTTAAATTACACTGAGGTTAGCTTTTGTAAGTACCATGTGTTGCAACTGCTCTATGAACAATTTTGCTTAAAGCAACTCAATTGCAATAGCCAAAGGGCACAGCAGTTTAAAGACTTTGTAGCTGAGCAAGGGCAACCGCTGACTCAGTTTTGCCTGCAGCAAGTAAAAGCTAGCGCCAATTTAGACGGTTTTGATAATCCTGCCGCTGAGTTTTTTGCTTATTTGCAGTTTGTTGCCGAGCAGCAATTAGCAAAGTGCCAACTGCATGCAAAGCAACAACAGATGTCGATTGGTTTAGTGCGAGATCTTGCTGTTGGTGTATCTGCTAGCGGCAGTGAAGTGACAAGTCATCCAGAGCTGTTTTGCACCCATGCAAGTATCGGCGCACCGCCAGATAGATTTGCACCACAAGGTCAAAACTGGGGCTTAGTGCCACTTGACCCCATAGCCCTCAAACAAAATAGCTACCAGTTTTTTATCAATTTACTTAGACGCAATATGCAGTCCTGCGGGGCGCTGCGTATTGATCATGTTATGTCGCTTTTACGCCTTTGGTGGTGGCCGAATAATTCTGAGTTGGGTGGCGGCGCTTATGTTTATTATCCGCTTGATAGTTTGATGGCCATTTTATGCATTGAAAGCCAGCGTGCACGCTGCCGAGTTATTGGCGAAGATCTTGGCATTATACCAACTGAAATCATTACTTGCCTCGAGTCTGCCGGAGTGCTGTCGAATCAGTTGTTTTACTTCAATAAGCAGCAACAGCAGTTCACCGCGCCAAAACAATACAAACAACATAGCTTAATGATGTTAGCCAATCATGACGTTCCTACACTTGCAGCTTGGTGGACGGGAGCGGATCTGACTTTGCGCCGCAGCCTTGATCTTATTGCCGATGAGCAGGCGTTATCTCAGTTGCAGGCTGAGCGTGCTGACGACAAACAGCAGCTATTGGACCTTGTTATTGCCCATAACCAACTTGATGCGACTAGCACTTTAGACAATGTTGATTATCAGGCCTTGTTGTCGGCATGGATCCAGGTATGTGCCACTGGTAAAGCCGAGTTATTTAGTGTGCAGCTTTGCGATCTAATTCAAGAGCGTTTAAGCGTGAATGTGCCGGGAACTTGGCACGAATACCCCAATTGGCAGCGACGCTTACCGAAAACGCTTACGCAAATCATCAATGACGATGAGGTTAAGTTGCTGATGCAGCAACTAGCTGCCAGCCGCGCAGAAGTAACAAATTAAAATTTGGCGAGCGCTAGCAAAAATCGGCGCTCATAACACCATCACGGACTGATATGGATAAACTTTTATGGACACGATAGCAATGACTCAAAATGCTCCGGAATTTCAAAACGGTGTCGATATAGCGCTGCTTAATAGTGAATATATTGATGTGTTTGGCCTACTTGGTATGCACTCGATTAATCAAGGGAAAGCGTTGAGTGTGCGCTGCTTTTTGCGCGGTGCACTTAAGGTCGATGTGATTTGTCATAAAACCGGTCGCAAAATTGCCAGTTTAGAGCAAAGTAATGAGCAAGGTTTATTCAGTGGCATTATGGGTCGCCGAGTTAAACCTTTTCTATATAAGCTAAGGGTTGAATATCCATTAAGTCAGCAAGAGATTGTTGATCCATATCAGTTTGCAAGTCTGTTATCTGAAGATGATACCTACCTGTTTAATGAAGGTCTGCAACTGCAGGCTTACCAGTTTTTAGGCGCTAATTGGCGCGAGACTCAAGGTGTTACAGGAGTGCATTTTTGTGTGTGGGCGCCCAATGCTAAAAGGGTTTCGTTGCTAGGAGATTTTAACCATTGGGATGGCGCCGCCCATGTTATGCGTCAGCATTTGGCTAGTGGCTTATGGGAAATATTTTTACCTAATGCAGAGGCTAATCAGCACTATAAGTTTGAAATTATTACCGCGAATAATGAACGGTTAGAAAAGTCAGACCCTTATGCTAAAGCGATGCAAGAGGCGCCGAGTAATGCTTCGCTGGTGCCTTATCCAAATGAATATCAATGGCAAGATAACAACTGGCTAAGTGCGCGTAAAAAAGTGCAGTGGCATCAAGCTCCCATGTCTATCTACGAAGTGCATTTAGCATCGTGGCGTCGCAAAGGTGATAACGGGGAGCAGTACTTAAATTATCAAGATTTAATCGATCAATTAGTGCCTTATGTGGTCGAAATGGGCTTTACCCATCTGCAACTGATGCCGATTAGCGAGTACCCATTTGATGGCTCTTGGGGATATCAGCCTGTCGGTTTATACGCACCGAGTCATCGCTTTGGTGATGCGAATGGCCTTAAAGCCTTTATCGATGCTTGCCACCAAGCGGGCATCGCGGTGGTTTTAGATTGGGTAGCAGCGCATTTTCCTAAAGATCCTCATGGGCTTACTCAGTTTGACGGCAGTTGTTTATATGAGCATAACGATCCGCGCCAAGGGGAACATCCTGATTGGGATACCTTGATCTACAACTATGGCCGTGGAGAAGTGCAAAGCTATTTGTTAAGTAATGCTCATTATTGGCTTAGTGAGTTTCATTTTGACGGCTTAAGGCTTGATGCCGTCTCTTCGATGCTTTATCTCGATTACAGTCGTGAACCGGGTCAATGGTTACCGAATCAGTATGGCGGCCGCGAAAACTTAGCAGCGATTAGCTTTTTACAAACGCTTAATCAGCATATGTACCAAGCTTTTCCTGGCGTTTGCATGATCGCCGAGGAGTCAACCGCTTGGCCGGGTGTGACCCATATGATTGGCGAGAATGAACAGCAGTCGTCACAAAGTCTTGGCTTTGGTTTTAAGTGGAATATGGGCTGGATGAATGACAGCTTAGGTTACCTTAAACGCGACCCTATTTATCGAAGCCATCATCACCAAGAGCTGACTTTTAGCTTGGTGTATCAATATACAGAGCAATTTATCCTGTCTTTAAGCCATGATGAAGTGGTGCATGGTAAGGGCTCACTGCTACATAAAATACCTAATGATGATTGGCAGAAGTTTGCCACACTCAGAGCATATTACGGCTTTATGTGGGGACACCCAGGTAAGAAGTTACTGTTTATGGGTAATGAGTTTGCCCAGCGAGACGAGTGGAACCACAACAAGAGCTTAGATTGGCACTTACTGCAATATGCCCCCCATCAAGGCATGCAATTATGGCTGAAAGATCTCAATAAACTTTATCAGTCAACGCCTGAGCTTTGGCTAGCAGATGGCGAGCCATCAGGTTTTCAATGGTTAGATTGCAATAATGATAAAGCCTGCGTTTTAAGCTTTATGCGCAAATCCACGGATAGCGATACACCGGTGATTTTCATTATTAATATGACGCCTGAGGTGCATCAGGGGTTTCGTATCGGACTGCCAGATGGTGATGATTATATTGAGCTATTAAATAGCGATAGTGAAGCTTATGGTGGCAGCAATGTGGGCAATAGCGGCGTAATTTGCTCACAAAAGCAATCTTATCAAGGCTTTGATTACAGCGCAGAGATCACCGTCGCGCCGCTGTCTTGCCTAGTGCTGGGTAAAGGCTAACTAATGCGGGTATTAGCCGGCAGGCCTTACCCATTAGGGGCAACTGTTGAAGATGGCGGCGTCAATTTTGCGCTATTTTCAGCTAATGCCACTAAGGTGACCTTGTGTTTATTTGACCGCAGTGGTCATTTTGAAACTCAGCAAATTGTGCTTGAGCAAAACACGCAGCAGGTTTGGCATGGGTTTTTAACAGGCATTGAAGCAGGTCAAGTATACGGTTATCGCGTTGATGGTCTGTACGAGCCCCATTCTGGTCATCGCTTTAATCCACATAAATTGTTACTCGACCCCTATGCTAAGCAATGGGTTGGGCAATTTGTTGAGCACGATAGTCATTATGCATACGATAAGAGCAGTAGCGATGAGGACTTATCACTGGATCTGCGCGATAACAGTGAGTTCATGCCCAAATGTAAGGTCATCGATGTTAGTCACTTAACTCCAATCGCACCTTTGCAAAGAGGGCAATTTACCGAGAACCTAAGTCAATCGGTTAACTTGGCTAATGCGGCTTTAGCGCCAACGCCTACACCAATAGCAGAAAGCATCCTCTATGAGCTACATGTTAAAGGGTTTACCCAGCAACATTCTCAAGTAGCGCCGCGTTATCAAGGCACTTTTTTAGGCCTAGTAGAGCAAGAACCACTTGAATATTTAACCCAGCTTGGAGTGACTGCTGTTGAATTACTGCCAGTACACAGTTTTATCTCAGAAGCGTTTTTACAAAACAAAAGCTTAAGTAATTACTGGGGCTACAACAGTCTAGGTTTTTTTGCGCCCCATAGCGGCTATTTAAGCCACGCCAATATCGATGAGTTCCGCCAAATGGTAAGTAAGCTGCACCAGGCTGGCATCGAAGTCATATTGGATGTTGTTTATAACCATACAGCAGAAGGTAATCATTTAGGGCCAAGCTTAAGTTTTAAAGGCATTGATAACCTGAGTTATTACCGCCTGCAAAGTAATGATAAACGCTTTTATATCAATGATACAGGTTGTGGTAATACCCTAAACATTAGTCATCCTCGAGTGTTGCAGTTAGTGATGGACTCGCTGCGCTATTGGGTTGAAGTGATGGGTGTTGATGGTTTCCGTTTTGATTTAGCCAGTACGCTTGGGCGCGAGTCTTATGGTTTTGATGCTGGTGCAGGCTTTTTCGATGCAATAGCCCAAGATCCGCTGTTAAGCCGGGTGAAGTTAATTGCTGAGCCTTGGGATATTGGCCCAGGAGGTTATCAGCTTGGGGCTTATCCTCAAGGGTGGAGTGAGTGGAACGATAGGTACCGCGATACATTAAGGCGCTTTTGGCGCGGTGACTTTGGTATGTTGCCAGAGTTTGCTCGCAGAATTCATGGCTCTAGCGATCTGTTTGAACATTCTGGCCGAACCCCGAGTGCCAGCATTAATTTTATCACTAGCCATGATGGCTTTACCTTGTATGATTTGCTCAGCTTTAGCGAGCGACATAACTTAGCTAATGGTGAAGATAATCGCGACGGTCACCAAGAAAACTTTAGCCATAATCATGGCGTTGAAGGGCCAACCGAGCAGGCGGATATTATTCGTCTGCGGCAGCGGCAATCTCGAAATTTACTCACCAGTTTATTGTTATCTCAAGGCATCCCTATGTTGCTGGCAGGCGATGAGTTTGCTCACAGTCAACAAGGTAATAATAATGCTTATTGCCAAGATAATCCGCTGACTTGGCTCAATTGGCAACACAGTGCAGAGCAGCAACAACTCATTAAATTCACCCAGAATCTGATTAGTCTAAGAAAGCGTTTTCAGGCGCTTCGTTACCCGCGTTACATTCATAACAATACTCAAGATAACTCACCATTATTAGATTGGTTTTGCCGCCAAGGCGAGCCGATGAGCAAGGTGTTGTGGGCTGAGGGGCAAACTCGCAGTTTAAGCCTTGTGCTGCGCGGAGAGTTAGATGCAACTGAGTCTGGTGAGCAAGCATTGTTATTGATGCTTAACAGCGATGAACAAGCGCTAGAGTTCACCGCACCGCCGTTAAATGGATTTTCTGCTTGGCAACAACTCATCGACACCCATGCTGAAGCACTTGATGAGCAAATTTGCCTGACTGATAAGGCTGCCACGCTCGACGCTAATCAAACCCTATTGTTACCAGACCGAAGCTTAATGTTGTTTTACGCCAAATCACAAGGAGTGACTGCATGACAACGCCTGTAAAACCGAATGTTAAAAGTAAGTCCAAAAAGCAAGTTACTGCCAAAAAAGCTGCTGCAAACAGTTTGCCGCAAGATTTAGATGCCTCATTAGCTAAGCGAATGCAACGCCACGTTAGCCATGGATTAGGCCGTGATAAGCATAGTAAACAGGAGCTATTTCAAGCATTAGCGCTGAGTATTAAAGAGGAGATGCTTGCACGTTGGCGGGCAACTCGTCAGCTAGATAGTCAGTTTGAGTGCAAACAGGTGGCGTACTTATCGCTGGAGTTCTTAATGGGCAGAGCCATGGGCAACGCGATTATGAACTTAGACTTGTTGCCTGAAACCAAGGCGCTTATGCAAGATTACGCTGTTGAGCTCGAGGAGCTTGAAGAAGTTGAGCATGATGCTGGGCTTGGTAATGGCGGACTTGGCCGGCTGGCAGCGTGTTTTCTTGATAGCTGCGCCAGCCTTGATTTGAGTGTAACAGGTTACGGCATTCGTTATGAATATGGCATGTTTGCCCAAAAGCTGGTGGACGGTTTTCAAGTAGAGCGTCCAGATCGCTGGCTTAGAGAAGGTAATCCGTGGGAGGTGCGCGTCTCTGAGCATAATGTCACTGTGCCATTTTTCGGCCACACCAGCAGTTATGTTGACCCTAATGGTCGCCGCAATGTGGTTTGGTTAGACACTCAAGATGTGTTGGCCGTTGCTTATGATATGCCTGTGCCGGGTTATAAGAACGATCGCATCAATACCTTAAGGCTGTGGAAGTCTGAAGCGACTGATGACTTTGACTTAGAAGAGTTTAACCAAGGTGATTACACCGAAGCGGTAGCAAGAAAGAACCTTGCAGAGCAGATCACTATGGTGCTTTATCCCAATGATGCCAGTGAAAATGGCAAAGAGCTGCGCTTACGTCAGCAATATTTTTTAAGCTCGGCCAGTCTGCAAGATCTACTCAATAATTGGGTTCGCAAACACGGTAACGACTTTAGCCAATTTGCTAAATACAACGTGATGCAGCTTAACGATACTCACCCAAGTATTGCTATTCCAGAGCTGATGCGTTTACTCGTTGATGAGCATTTCCTTGAATGGGACGATGCGTGGCAAGTTGTCAGCCAAACAATGGCTTATACCAATCACACCTTGCTACCTGAAGCGCTAGAGCGCTGGCCTGTACGTATGCTGGGGCATATGTTGCCGCGTATTTTAGAAATCATTTTTGAAATCAACGCCCGTTACCTAGAGCTTGTTGCCCACCAGTGGCCGGGAGACGAGCAAAAGCTCGCGGCGATGTCGATTATTGAAGAAGGTCAAGAGCAGCATGTGCGTATGGCATATTTAGCCATAGTTGCCAGCTTTTCAGTTAATGGTGTGGCCGGGCTACATAGCAAGTTATTGACCTCAGGTTTATTTAAAGACTTCTATCAATTGTGGCCTGAGAAGTTTAATAACAAGACCAATGGTGTGACTCCAAGGCGTTGGCTAGCTCATTGTAATCCAGAGCTTGCGGCATTATTAACCAAGCGTTTGGGCGCTGATTGGGTAAGCGATTTAAGCCATCTTAATGCGCTTAATGCATTTACCGACGACAAAGCATTCTTGCGTGATTGGCAGCAAGTAAAGCTTAACAATAAAGCGGTACTAAAGCAGTTGATTAAAGCTGAATGTGACGTTGATTTTGATGTCAACATGCTGTTTGACGTGCAAGTAAAACGCATTCACGAATACAAACGTCAGTTACTTAATATTTTGCACATCATCCACCTTTATCACCAAATTCAACAAGGCAACACCAGCAATATGGTGCCGCGCTGTATCTTAATTGGTGGTAAAGCCGCACCTGGTTATGCCATGGCCAAGCTGATTATTAAATTAGCTAGCAATGTGGCGCACATGGTCAACTCTGACGCTGAGGTGGCTAAGTACCTAAGAGTGGCCTTCCTACCAAATTATAACGTTAGTGCGATGGAAAGAATCTGTCCGGCGACAGATGTTTCCGAACAGATCTCCACCGCGGGCAAAGAAGCGTCTGGCACTGGCAACATGAAGTTTATGATGAATGGTGCGGTCACCATAGGCACCTTAGATGGCGCGAATGTGGAGATGCTAGAGGAAGTCGGTGAAGACAACTTTTTCTTATTTGGCCTGACTGCTGAGCAAGTGATGGAGCAGCGCCTTAATTATCAACCACAGCAATTTATCAATGCCTCGCCCGCACTTACAGAGGTATTAAGCCTGATTGAAAGTGGCCACTTTAGTTTATTAGAGCCGGGGATTTTCGCGCCGTTATTAACCGCAATTACCAGCCCAGATGATCCTTGGATGACGGCGGCTGATTTTGAGTCCTACCGTTTGGCGCAAGAGCGCGTGGCTAAGGCATACAAGGACCCTATCACTTGGACGCAAATGAGTATCCGTAATACTGCGGCAAGTGGCCGTTTCTCTAGCGATGTCACCATTGCTCAATATCGTGATGAAATTTGGAGAGCGTAATAGATGGAACAGACCAATTTAATTCAAATCAATTTAGTAGCAAGTTCAAGGAGTGAACGTACATGACCAAAACCAACCCGCGCTATATCAGTAATTTAACTCGTGACACCTACGCTATTATTCTTGCTGGTGGCCGAGGCTCTCGCTTGCATGAATTAACCGACTGGCGTGCTAAGCCTTCTCTGTATTTTGGCGGTAAGTTTCGTATTATCGATTTCCCATTATCAAACTGTATTAATTCAGGGATCCGCCGCATTGGTGTCGTTACCCAATACAAGTCTCACTCATTAATTCGTCACGTTATGCGCGGCTGGGGCCACTTTAAAAAAGAGCTAGGCGAGTCGGTAGAAATTTTGCCTGCATCGCAGCGTTACTCTGACAACTGGTATCAAGGAACTGCGGATGCGGTATTTCAAAATATCGATATTATCCGCCATGAACTGCCGAAGTACGTGATGATTTTATCTGGCGATCATGTCTACCGCATGGATTATGCTGGCCTTTTAGCTACTCATGCTGAATCTGGCGCCGATATGACAGTATCTTGTTTAGAGGTGCCAGTTGCTGAAGCGACTGGAGCATTTGGTGTAGTTGAAGTGGATGAGTCTAAGCGTATTCTTGGTTTTGAAGAAAAACCTGCATTGCCAAAGCATCTGCCAGAAGATCCTGAGATGTGTTTAGCCTCAATGGGGAATTACGTTTTTAATACTGAGTTTTTGTTTGATCAGCTAAAGCGTGATGCGCAAAATGAAGATTCAGACCGTGACTTCGGTAAGGATATTATTCCCGCAATTATTAAAGAACATAAAGTCTACGCCCATCGTTTCCGTAGCGCCTTTCCAAATGAAGAAGCCTATTGGCGCGATGTGGGCACTTTAGATTCTTTTTGGCAGTCGAATATGGAGCTGCTTTCTCCTACTCCAGCGCTGAACCTTTACGATGCCAAATGGCCAATTTGGACCTATCAAGAGCAACTACCGCCAGCAAAGTTTGTGTTTGATGACGATGACCGCCGCGGTATGGCATTAGACTCAATTATTTCCGGTGGTTGTATTATCTCTGGCTCCACAGTGCGTCGTAGTGTGCTGTTTAATGAGGTGCGAGTTTGCTCTTATTCAAGTGTTGAAGACTCGGTGATCTTGCCTGATGTGGTCATTTTGCGTAATTGCAAAATCAAAAATGCCATCATTGACCGCGGTTGTATTATTCCAGAGGGCAGTGTGATTGGTTATAACCATGAGCAGGATAAAGCTAAAGGCTTTAGAGTGTCTGAAAAGGGCAAGGTGTTAGTCACACGCGACATGCTAGGTTTACCTGTGGGGTACGAGTAATTTATGTCGATATTGGATAATCAATATAATCCCCCTCAGGCAAGAGTGTTAATGCTTGCGGCTGAAAATGGCGCCATCCCTGGCGCTAAAGTTGGCGGCATGGCTGATGTGTTACGTGATCTGCCGCTTGCGCTGGCAAAACTCAATATCGCGGTTGATGTGATAATGCCAAGCTTTGGCTCATTAATCGCTTCGGCAAATGCCCATTGGGTAGCTAACATTGACGTTGATTTTCAAGGGCAACATCAGCGCGTAGCGGTTTACCGCGCTGCTAACCCAAAACTTGAAAACAGCCACTTTTACCTTTTTGAACATGGGCTGTTTAACGGCAGCCTTGGCGCTTATTCGCAAGGGGATGCACAGCGCCCGTTTGCTGAAGATGCGACCAAGTTTGCACTGTTTAACTTGGCGGTAGCCGAAGCCCTAAGTCAGGATTTTTATACCGATAAACCGCGACAGGTTTTTAACGAGCTTCCTAGTCATATTCATCTGCACGATTGGCATACAGGCATGTTTGCAGCGCTGCGCGCTTTTGATCGCCGCTACCGCTTTTTACAAGACTTGCCTTGTGTGTTTAGTATTCACAATTTGGCACTGCAGGGCATTAGGCCGTTAAGTGGTGATTCATCGTCGCTTGCAGCTTGGTATCCAAGATTAACTGCTAAACTTAGCCCCGAGCAGCTTTGCCAGTTACAAGACCCGCGTTATTACAACTGTGTCAACCCTATGCGCGCAGGCATAGTGCTTAGCGATAAAGTGCATTTAGTCTCACCGAGTTACGCCCATGAAGTGCTTCGGCCATCGGCGCCAGCACAAGGCTTTTTTGGTGGTGAGGGACTAGAGCATGACTTGCAAGCAAAGCTAGATAAGCAGGCATTGGTGGGGATTTTAAATGGCTGTATGTATGGCGATGAAACACAAGCAACTGACTCTTTAGCTGCGAGCTGTGATTCAAAACTCGATTTTGTTGAGCAAGCTTTAGATAAGCTTATTAATTGGCAAGTGGGAAAATTGCAGGTCAGAACTCAGGACTTTATTGCTCAGAGTCGATTGCAGCAGTGGCAATCTGGCAGCCTAAATAGCGTTAATCAAGCCAAAGATGTTAAAGGCTCAAACGCGCAGCAGGCATTTTTGTTGACCTCAGTTGGCCGCTTAACTGATCAAAAGGTGATGATATTGCGTCATCGCTTTTCTTTAGAGGTGAGTGACAACAGCTTGCGCGGTAAAACCGTGTTAGAAGTGCTGCTGGCGAAACTTGCTGAGCATGATAGCCACGCTCGCTTTGTGATGCTTGGTAGCGGTGATAATGCTATTGCCCGTGAGTTTGCTGATATCGCCGCCAGACATAAGCAGTTTATTTTTATGGATGGTTACGATGAGCAATTATCAAAACAGTTATATGAGTTAGGCTCATTGTTTTTGATGCCGAGTTCATTTGAACCTTGTGGGATCAGCCAGATGTTAGCAATGCGAGCAGGGCAGTTGTGCTTAGTTAATCATATCGGCGGCCTTAAAGACACGGTACATCATTTAGAGACTGGTTTTGTATTTGAGGGCGAGGATATACAGCAGCAAGGTTTATCATTGTTAGCGACCTTTGATAAGGCGTTATCTATGGCTGGTAGTGCGACATGGCAGCAAATGCAGCAGTGCGCTAAGTCAGTTCGCTTTGACTGGCTAAGCCAAGCAAAACGCTATAAAAGCGCGCTTTATGATTTGGTTTAGCGAGTTGTATTAGTCGCTAAGATAGCCCAGCGTAAATATAATAAAGGCTCAGCCAAATTAGTGGTTGAGCCTTTTTTATTTAAGCTTTTATCGTTAACTATAAGGTTAAAATAACAAAGCTACCGTCATGAGCTTAAAGCAACAAGGCTAAAGTAAAGAACTTAAAGCAACAAGCTAGGGTCGATTTCATGGTACTGGTTAACAGAGTCAATCAGTGATTTTGCGGTTAAGCTTGGCACGCCATAAACCTGAGTTTCCACGCCATACTTTTGCTGGATTTTTTGCATCAGCAAATCAAAATCTCCGTCACCGGATAGCAAAATAACACTGTCTACTTCACTTGCTGCTTCCATAATATCTATAGTTATGCCCACATCCCAGTCACCTTTGGCTGAGCCATCACTGCGCTGGATAAAAGGTTTTAGTTTTACCTCAAAGCCAATGTGTTTTAATGCGTCTTGAAACTTGAGCTGGCCGTCATCACCGCGATGAATTGCATAAGCGGTGGCCTGTACTATATCGCCCTCATAGCCTAAATGTTGCCACAGTTTACGATAGTTAAACTGTTGGCCGTAGGCTTGGCGACAGGTGTAGTAGATGTTTTGCACATCAACAAACAGAGCGATTTTTTTCAAAGTAGACTCATTTAGTTAGGCTCATTTAGTAAGACTTAATTTTGCTGAGCATAGGCAGAAGTTGTTAGCTAGCTAGATAGATAGATGCTAATTGATGAGACTAGCACTAACTCACAGCGCTCGCACTAATTGATTACACTCGTACCGGCTCATTGCGCTTGCATTGACTCATGAGACAAGCCGACCATCTTGTGATAGTCGATTATACATAACGATACTTTAGTTGTGTTGTTAGTTATGTTGCTAGCTATGCGGTTAGCGAGTGTTACAACTGATTATATATAGATATCAATATCAGGTAGGTAGTTTTGCGATGATTGGCGTCTATCGTAGGCCTTTAGTTTACTGTTCGCTCGATTGTCGCGTCCTGAGCGTCTTTCTACAATAAATTGGCCGTCAATATGCACAGTGTCAAAGATATTACTGTCATCGGTGTCAATTGAGGAGTCATAGTGAGCATTGTTGCGAGTAAAGTCAGTTTCATCCATAAGCGTGACCTCCTTGTGCGAATAAAGCGTTTGCTAGGTGGCAGTATATCCTCCTGCCTTAATACCAATAAGTATAGAATCAATATCAAGCTTTGCTGTGTGTTTTTATACCAATCAGTAAAAACAAAAAGGAGCTCATATTATGAATATGGGCTCCTTTATAGTGAGTAAGATTATTGCTAGTTAGCTTTTACTCTCCAGCTGTGACTTATCATCAAGTCATCAATATTATGATGATTGTGAAGTTAGCTGCTTATGCTCTTCAATGGCTTTATCAAGCTGTGACTCAACAAAACCTGGCGATTTGGTTGCCACAGAGATCAAGCGGTACATAGCTGGGATAACGAGTAGGGTTACAAAGGTGGCAAACGCCATACCAAAGAACACTACAGTACCGACAGAGATGCGGCTCTCTGAACCTGCACCAGTTGATAAAATCAGTGGGATTGCACCAATTAGCGTAGTAAATGCCGTCATCAAAATTGGACGTAAGCGACGAGTCGATGCATCAATAATCGCTTGCTCAATTTCAAGGCCTTTATCGCGCAACTGGTTAGCAAATTCAACGATAAGAATACCGTTCTTGGTTACCATACCAATTAGCATGATCATGCCGATCTGGCTGTAAATATTTAGGCCTTGGCCGGTTAGATACAAACCTAGGAAACCACCAAATACCCCCATAGGTACAGTAAACATCACCACTAACGGGTTAATAAAGCTTTCAAACTGCGCTGCTAATACTAAGTATGCAACCAGCAAGGCTAAACCAAACACAATAAAGATACTGCTTTGGTTTTCTTTAAAGTCTTTTGACTCACCGGTGTAAGCAACAGTGATATCGCTTGGCAGCATTTCAATTGCTTTTTGATCTAAGAAGTCTAACGCTTCACCTAAGGTGTAACCTTCGCCTAAGTTGGCTTTTAAGGTGATCGACTTTTGCTTGTTGTTGTGGCTAAGTTTAAGCGCTGATGCCACTTCTTCAATATGAGTAATGGTATCTAAGGTGATGAGCTCGCCTTTGTTTGAGCGCATATAAATTTGGCTTAAATCGGCTACGTTATTAAAGCTATCTTCATCGCCGCGCAGATAAACATCGTACTCTTCTCCACGCTCAACAAAGGTCGTTTCGCTGCGGCCACCAAGCATGATCTCTAAGGTTTCAGACACTTCTGCAACACTAATACCAAGCTGCGCTGCACGTTCTTTGTCAACGGTAACCACAAGCTCTGGTGATGTTTCTTTATAGTCTATTTCAGGGCTATCAAATATCGGGCTGTATAGGGCTTCTTCCTCAAGCATTGTTGCCCATTTAAATAGCTCTTGATAATCAGAACCACCAAGTACAAATTGCACCGGCTCACTTGAACCGCCTCTGAAACCCGGTAGTAAAGGACGTACCATCACATCTGGAATACCTTTTAACGCGTTGGCGATAACGCCTAATGCTTGTTGTGCATTAACGGTTCTGTCGTTCCAATCTTCTAGCTGAATGATCACAAAGCCTGTTTGGTCACCCGCGCGGCCGCCAAAGGCTGGTGCTTGAATACTAAATGACTTAACTACGCCTTGGCCTAACAATGGCATTAGCTTGTCTTCTGCGATCTCCATGTTCGCAGCCATACGGTTGTAACTGGTGCCTTCTGCGCCTTTGATAAAGGCGAAAATCACACCGCGGTCTTCAGTTGGTGCAAGTTGAGCAGGAACCTGTTGCATTAACCAGCCACTACCAAGCACACAGGCAATAATCACCAGTGGCGCAGCTAAACGTAAATTCACTGCTTTAGTGACCATTTTACGGTAGCCATTCTCGAGGCGATTAAAGGCACAATCAACGATGAGGTTAAAGCGATTTGGCTTAACATTGGCCTTGAGGATTTTACTGCCAAGTACCGGCGTCAATGTTAGTGCGATCAGCGATGAAAACAGTACTGAAACTGCCAACATGACAGAGAACTCGGTAAACAGGAGTCCAACCATACCTTCCATAAACGAGATCGGTAGGAACACCATTACCAGTACTGCGGTGGTTGCCATCACCGCAAAGCCAACTTCGCGAGTACCATTGTATGCCGCGAGTAATGGCGGCTCGCCTTTTTCGATATGGTGGAAAATATTTTCTACAACAACGATGGCATCATCTACTACCAGGCCGATAGATAAAATCAGTGCCATTAGCGTAAGTAGGTTAATTGAATAACCAAATACGTTGGCAGCAATAAATGCTGAAATAAGCGATACCGGTACCGTCACTGCTGGGATTAAGGTGGCTCTAGCTTGGCCAATAAAGATGTATAACACCAAAATTACTAGCAAGGCGGTTACCGCTAAGGTGCTAAATACTTCATCAATAGAGCGGTCGATAAATACCGTAGAGTCGTAATCGACAATCAACTTGGTACCGTCTGGTAAAAAGTCTTGGATTAGCTCGACTTCTTTGTGAACGTCTTGCGCCACTTCCAACGGGTTTGCATCAGATTGGGCTACGATACCTAGGCTGATGTTAACCACGCCGTCGCTTTTAAAGGTTGAGTTCTCGTTTTCAGCGCCAATAAATACGCTGGCAACATCTTTCAAATAAACTTGAGAGCCATCGCTTTCTGTGCGTAGAACTAAGTAATTAAAGTCTTCAGGGCTTTGATAAAGGCGGGCTGTGCGCACTGCCATAACCGTTGTATCGTTACGGACTTGGCCGCCCGGCGTTTCAACGTTTTCTTTGTTTAGTACATTAACAATATCTGAGGTGGTAATGTTACGGCCAGCCATAAGTTCAGGCTTAAGCTGCACATACATTACCTTGTATAGACCACCAGAAATATCAACGCTACTAACGCCAGAGATCAGACTGAATCTGTCTTCTAATACGCGCTGAGCATAATCAGTCAGCTGAGTTCTATCCATGATAGATGAACTTAAATTGACATAAACTGAAGGCTCACCAGTACCGTTGTCTTTAGATACCACAGGATCGTCAGCTTCATCTGGAAGACGGCGCTGAGCCCGCGCTACAGCGTCGCGTACGTCACTGACGCCTTCTGTTAGATCCCACCCGATGAGGAAGGTCACGGTAATACGCGACATACCATTGCGGGTAACGGATTCGATTTGGTCGACACCACTAATACCGGTTAATTCAGATTCTAGTGCAGTGGTGATCTGGCTTTCTATAATGGTGGCAGACGCACCAGAATAGGTGGTCATTACCGTGACGACAGGGCTTTCTACATCTGGCATTTCGCGTACTGCGAGCTTGCTAAATGACACCATACCAAATACGCACAGCAGTAAGCTTAATACAATGGCGACAACCGGGCGTTTCACTGAAACATCAGACAACCACATTTAGATGCTTCCTCTTGCTTGTTGCTCTTCTTGCGCTGCTTTAGCTTGTTTGTTAGCAAGAGCCGATTCGGCTAAATCATCGACACGTAAACCATCGCGCATATTTACAAGGCCTTGAACTACTACTTTATCGCCAATTTTTATGCCGTCAGTGATTAGCACTTCATCGTTAATACGTGCTCCTAGCGTCACTTTAGTGCGCTTAGCAATGTTGTCTTCACCGATAACATATACAAAACGGTTAGTCCCTGAATACTCTAGTGCTTGTACTGGAATAACAGGCTCAGATACGCTTGGGAATAGCATAGTTGCCGACATCAACATGCCAGGTTTTAACTGGTGCTTTGGATTACTAAACTGAACGCGGACACGCAGGTTTAAGGTGTCTTGGTTAACGCGTGAATCAATAGCGATAACTTTGCCGACAAACTCTTGCTTAGGCCAAGCGCGGCTCTTTGCGACCACAGACATACCAATACTTAGCTGTGATAAGTAGTTTTCAGGTACTTGAAGGTCAAGGCGCATGCTAGATAAGTCATCTAATGAAAGAAGTTCGCTGCCAGCGGTAACCATCTTACCTTGGCTAAAGTCGATAAGACCTGCTGTACCCGCAAAAGGGGCACTTAAATAATGATAATCAAGATCGGCTTGCGCGGCGGCTAGGCGCGCTGCAGCCATATCAACACTGGCTTTTTGAGCATCAATTTCTGTTTTAGTAATTGCGTTTTGGTCAATCAGCTTTTGGAACTCTTTGAGCTTTCTTTTTTCATCTGCAAGGTAGGCTGCCGCTTCTGCAAGTGATGCTTGCGCTTTGGCATCGTCAAGTTGCACTAAAATCTGCCCTTGGGTGATCTCTTGATCTGTGTTGACTTGCACAGATTTAATTTTGCCGGCGATTTGCGGCGCGATAAAAACTGATTGCTCGGCATCTAGCTTGCCGATAAGTGAAAGCGCCTGAGATAGCTCATGTTGTTCAACAAGGCCGGTTACAACAGGAACAGTACGAACGGCGCGTTCTTTTTTATCAGAGCGCTTTGCTTCAGAGTAACTGCTGTAGGATACCGCACCTACAACAACCAGTATTAAAGGGACAAGATAATATGATGGTTTCATGAATGATTACTTAACACAGCCAAAGTTGGGATTATTGTAGATAAAAATCCAGCTTTGTACGGTAAAGCAATGTAAAGTAAAGAAAATTAGAAGTTAACGTTTTACATTTCTCGATCTTAAATTTTGCATATTTAACCAATGTGCATCTTTGTTTTCATTATTTGATCAAGTGCGTTTATCCATCACTGCTATTGTAGCTTTGTAGACTATGTTGGCGAGCATAAATTGCAGCGGAATTTAGCATGCTTTATTACCTAGAGTATTGCTCTGGGCATTGTCTAGAGATTAAGTCTTATGCGGCTAATTGGCATTTGCTATAAGCAGTTAATTTACAGCTTTAGTTATAGCGGGCTAAGAGTGTAAGTCAGCTAAGCTAAATTATAACGGCTGACGGGCACCATTATATAAGCCACGAATAAGCTCACCATTTTCAATCAATAGTAGCTCACCCTGTACGCCGCGTTTGATACTGCTATCAACAGCAATAAGCTTATTATTAAATAGGCCCAGTACTTGCGTTTGTGAGGTATGGCCGACAGTAATATGCCTTACGTTGAAATAGGCCAAAATCTTATCGAGTTCAGCCTCTCTGAAGCTATCTTTAAAGTAACCGCGGTACCAAGTTGGTCCATTGCCGTAAAATAGGAAGTTGAGTAGCTCATCTTGTTTAAGCTCTTTTTTAGAGCGACCAATGTTATCGCGAAATATCTGATTGGCTTGGCTAATTGTCAGCTCTCTTGTTAGCCATTCGCTGCTAATGCCACCGTGCATATATAGCACGTCGTTAATTTTGACTAAGGTATGTTTACTGCGAAGCCATTGGCCGATCTCAGTATCTTCTCCATAAAGGGCATCGTTGCTTTTATTCAGCAACTTACTGGCTAAATCGTAACGCTGGTGGACGTAGCGTAAATCTCCTCCAAGCACCATTTGCTCATGGTTACCCATCAATAAATGCAACATGCCGCCAGCGGCTTTGGCTTGGCGATCTAACTGATACACAAACCAGAGCACTTCATTGATTTTATCGCCGCGGTCAAACATATCGCCGGTGATCACCATATGACCATCGCCAAAGGCCCAGTTATTATTGGCATCAATAATGTTTTGATTCTTTAGTAATGTGATTAGTACATCGTATTGGCCATGTACGTCACTTAGGGTGACAATCTTTTTAATGCCATCGTAGCTGTCAGGCATGATCTGCTTTACGGTATCGCTAAGTAGCGGCTGTGGTAACTGACCACAGTTGTCTGGTCGAGTTAGCTGCTTATCGCTGGCATAGTTGTGTTTAAGCTCTGCATTACACACCCAATAAGCACTGTGCTTGGTTGCCTTTTTTGCGCTTGAGTCATTAAAAACATACGGTCCATCAAATTGATATGCCAGCGGCTCTGATGCCTGTAGTTGCCATGTGCTAGCCAGTAATGTTGCAGCTAGTAAAAGAGATTTAGTCATTGTTGTCATTCTTATTTTATTTTTTAAATCAAAACTATATTAAGTGATAAGCAGCAGATAAGTTACCAGCCGATAAGGTAGCGACTGCGTTTGCTGAGTAGCTTTTTAATAATGATGGCAATCAGATAAGAGATTGCCACCACAGCTAATGTGACCAGTAGCGTAGTAAAAATATTGCCTTGGTTGGCTAGTCCAAATAAGTCTGGGCTGTCGTATATCATCCACCAAGGCGTGGTGATCCAGGGGTGAATAAAGTAGATAGCAAAACTCACCTCTGCCAGCTTTTGCAGCGGTGCAATCGAGATATGTTCGAACTTATTCAAAATGGCCAAAATGACTAAGGTTAACAGGATTTTTTGCGGCAACATTAAATCAGGTACAGTCATTTCAAAAGGCTCTTTATTGAGTGTGCCTGCACCAAAGAATTGCGCCTGAATAAGTGCAAGTGCAATTCCTGTGAGTAACATAGCTAGCCAGTATTTATCGATAAAAGGAAACAGCTTATCGCGATGAGCTGAGCCCCAAACCCCCAGCAAATACACTGGCAAAAAGTACACTAGCGATTGAATTGCATTTAAATTTGAAATGGGCCTGTGCACCATAATCGCGATTAAGAGCATAGGTATGGCGTAATACAGTACCTGTTGTTTTTTGATTAGCTGCATGACCCAAGGTGACAGAGCAAACAGCATCATACCCATAGGAATGTACCAGTATGCGGTAAGTGTGCGACCAGTAATTACATACCAACTTGCAGCTGCAGCAGGACCAGAAATATCGGCCATCTCTTTATGCATCATAGGATCGGTGCCAACGGTTAAGTGCCAAACAATCCAAGGTAGTGACAGCAGCAGGTAAGGAAGAAAAACAAACTTAGTTTTGTTTTTCATGTATTTCTTGTAGTCCCAGCGGTGGTAGAAAACGTGGTGAAATAAAAAGCCTGAGATAAATACAAAAAATACCGTGCCATTCATCATTAAGTTAAACCAGGCTTTATCGGCAAAGGTTTCAATTTCCCAGCCTGCTGGACGGTAACAGTGAGCCATAACAATAAAAATAATGGCGATGCCACGAAAGTGGTTGATGCTGTTTAAAAATGCTTTGGGCTTTTTGGGAGCTGTTGTTGCTGAATCGTGCGTATCAACCGGCTGAGTAGTTGTTTCGTCCGTTTTGGTTTCATCCATTTTCTTTTCAACCATTCTTTTTCCAACCATGGTATCACGCTTATTGTTGTTATTTTATACGGTTAGCATACTCACGTTTGGTTAACTTAGTCTAATTTAATCGCAAGATTTATGAGTAAAAGTGGTAACCAATTATAAATAGTGATGAAGCTGGAAAAGTTCAACAGGAGTGATTAATGGGCTTAGGTAAGCGAATATTCGCTACCTACTTAAGCCTGATTAGACCTTAATAGGTAGCATTGCCGGCCTTGTTATTGGCGTAACTGCTCGGTACTAAACTCAGCGTTCTGTTGGTTAGTCGTTGCAGGGATCCCGATAAAGTACTCATAAGCCTGTTCTTTATCAGCCTTATTCTTTGTTGCTTTGCTTGGGGTAGGGATCGTTGTGTTATCAGCTAACAAGGTAAACTTAGCTTTAGGTTTCTTGGTTTCAGAGCTATTGGCTGTGGTTTTAGTTTTAGCTTGGGTTTTTACTGGCAGTGCAGGCGGCAAAAGCTCAACACTGTTATTTTTGCTGACAAGTTGTTTGTTAGCTTTGACATGCTCGAACTTGTAGCTAAATACGCCATTGCCTTCGATTTTTTCAATACTTGATTTATCGCTATTTTGATAAGAAGCCAAGATCCCATGTTTACCTAGTGGCACCTCGTGGAATATTTTTGTGCCTGTGCCGACTTTGACTCCATTGATATACCAGTCTGCAGCGACATTGCTGACTAGAGTGATCATGGCTGAACGTAAGCCGAGTTTTTCATTGATAACGGTATCGATTTTACTGTTATAAGACGGCTTAAAGTTCATTGCTACTTTATAGCGTAGATCGCCAGTCATATTCATACTTGCGTCAGTGACTTCATAAGATAGCAATACGCTTTTATCATTCAAAAAAGGAGATTCACTGCGGGTACTGGATAAGATTTCAGACTTGGATTTTTTTAAGCAATCAGAAATTGACTGAAACTTAGAGCATTGAGTGCTGCCATCGAGATCAACTTTTAGCTTGCTTGAAGATTTTGACAGATCAGCGAGCAGGCGGTTGATAATGTCTGTTTTTAATTTAAAGAGTTGCTGGCTTCTATCAAGACGTTGTTCTTCGACGATTTCATATTCTTGCTGCACTATAACGCGTTGACGCTCAATCGCTGCTGCATCTATTTTGGTTTTTTGGGTTAGGTTGGCAGTTGAATTAATATTGGCTTCAATTTGACTATAAAATTGCGCCATATTAGTTTTGGCGAGAATTTTATTAGGCAGCTGAGCGATAAGATCATCATAAGCCACTTGATTAGCTGTAATGCTGTCTTTTAACTCTTGTAAATCATAATAGCGTTTGTTGAGCTGAGAGAATTTGTCGTTAACAGTGATCAGTTGAGAGTCAATATTATATTGCTGTTCGATCTCTTTTAAGGTGGCTTCTTCCGAAGGAGTGATTACCTTCAGGTTTGCAAATGAATTAGTTGAAAATAAGCATAAAAGCGCAATGGCTATAGAACCGTATCTCACTGAAAACTCCATTTAAATTAATCCAATACTGTAAACAACCAATCCTTTTTTGATTGTAACGACAAGGCTATGGAATTGTTGCGAACCATAGATTTTGAACGCATGTTACTCAACTTGGTTTGGCTTTACAAATAGATTATGTAGATAAATGACGATTTTTTGACAGTGATGCTTAATAGGTGAAAAGTATGAAGGATGACAGAAGGGATGTATAAAGAAAGAGACCAATAACATTGCTGCCAAGGTCTCTATCATTATTACTATTTATGCGTTGATATTACTTAACCATGCGCTTGTACTTTAAGCGGTGTGGTTCAACAACATCGGTACCCATAGTTTCTTTCAACCATGTTGAGTACTCAGTGTAGTTACCTTCATAGAAGTTAACTTTACCTTCGTCACGGTAGTCTAGGATATGAGTCGCGATTCTATCTAGGAACCAACGGTCGTGCGAAATAACCATGGCGCAACCAGGGAACTCAAGTAAGGCTTCCTCAAGTGCACGTAATGTTTCAACGTCCAAATCGTTGGTTGGTTCATCGAGTAACAGAACGTTACCGCCAGCTTGTAGTAGCTTAGCTAAATGTACACGGTTACGCTCACCACCAGATAATGTGCCGATGATCTTTTGCTGATCGCCACCACGGAAGTTAAAGCGGCCTACGTAGGCGCGGCTTGGAATTTCAGTGTTGTTGATGCGCATAATGTCTTGGCCGTCAGAGATCTCTTGCCAAACTGTGTTCTTATCGTTCATTGAATCACGGAACTGCTCAACCGAAGCGATCTGCACTGATTCACCTAGCTCTACGGTGCCGCTATCTGGCTGCTCTGCGCCTGAAATCATCTTAAACAGGGTTGATTTACCCGCACCGTTCGCACCTATAATACCGACGATAGCGCCTTTTGGTACTGAGAAACTTAAGTTATCAATCAGTACGCGGTCACCGTAAGATTTGGTTAGGTTATTGATCTCGATAACCTTGTCACCTAGACGTGGTCCAGGCGGAATAAATAATTCGTTGGTCTCGTTACGCTTTTGGTAGTCGTTAGTATTAAGCTCTTCAAAGCGAGCCATACGCGCCTTACCTTTAGACTGACGGCCTTTCGCGCCTTGACGTACCCACTCAAGCTCTTTGGCAATCGTCTTTTGACGAGCACTTTCTGTTGCTGATTCTTGCTGTAGACGAGCATCTTTTTGCTCAAGCCAAGAAGAGTAGTTACCTTCCCACGGAATACCTTCACCACGGTCAAGCTCTAAGATCCAGCCTGCAGCATTGTCTAAGAAATATCTATCGTGGGTAATTGCCACAACAGTACCTGTGTACTCTTGTAAGAAGCGTTCTAACCATGCAACTGATTCAGCATCCAAGTGGTTGGTTGGTTCATCAAGTAATAGCATGTCTGGCTTTTCAAGTAGCAGACGACAAATTGCTACACGGCGGCGCTCACCACCTGATAGCACTTCGATTTTCTCATCCCAATCAGGAAGGCGCAGTGCATTAGCTGCGCGATCTAGCACTACATCTAGATTGTGTGCATCTTGTGACTGAATAATAGCTTCAAGTTCACCTTGTTCTTTAGCAAGTGCATCAAAGTCAGCATCTGGCTCTGCATAAAGGGCATAAACTTCATCTAGACGTACAAGCGCATTTTTGGCATCAGCAACGGCTTCTTCAACAGCTTCACGCACAGTTTGGTTTGGATCTAGTTTTGGTTCCTGTGGTAAGTAACCAATTTTCAGATCTTGCATTGGGCGAGCTTCACCCTCAATTTCGGTATCTAGGCCAGCCATAATACGTAGAAGGGTAGACTTACCTGAACCGTTTAGGCCCAAAACACCGATTTTTGCGCCAGGGAAAAAGCTTAATGAGATATCTTTAAGAATTTGTTTCTTAGGCGGGACAATTTTGCCCACTCTAAGCATGCTATATACAAATTGAGCCATGTTTAGTTCTCTTTAATGGTATTTGTTCTTTTGTTGAATGGCGCTAATTCTACTTGGTTAAAGGCAGAATTTAAATCTCAATTAGCCGGGTTATAACCATAGTTGATTGTTTGCAGATACAGATCGATTTTGGACGATTGGCACTTTTTACAAAACTCACTCATCTACAAATGCAAGTAATTTCATGATGCAAATGCTGGGATTGTGATCGAATGCGCTGTAGAATACGCGCAACCCTACTAGAAGAATTTTACAGCTGGAGTGAGTAATGCTGAAAAAAGATATGAATATCGCGGATTACGATCCACAACTATTTGCAGCAATCGAAGATGAAACGCGTCGCCAAGAAGAGCACATCGAACTCATTGCTTCAGAAAACTACACTAGTCCTCGTGTTATCGAAGCGCAAGGTACTCAGCTTACTAACAAGTATGCAGAAGGATACCCAGGCAAGCGCTACTACGGTGGTTGTGAGCATGTTGATATCGTTGAAGAACTAGCTATTTCTCGTGCAAAAGAATTATTTGGTGCAACTTACGCTAACGTACAACCACACTCTGGTTCACAAGCAAATGCTGCAGTATTTATGGCATTACTACAAGGCGGCGACACTGTTCTAGGTATGAGCCTTGCACACGGTGGTCACCTAACTCACGGTTCACACGTAAGCTTCTCTGGCAAGCTATACAATTCAGTTCAGTACGGTATTGATGAAACTACAGGTAAGATTGATTACGCTGAAGTCGAGCGTTTAGCTGTAGAACATAAGCCTAAAATGATCATCGCAGGTTTCAGCGCTTACTCAGGTATTATCGACTGGGGTAAGTTCCGCGAAATCGCTGATAAAGTAGGTGCTTACCTATTTGTTGATATGGCACATGTAGCGGGTCTTGTTGCTGCTGGTATTTACCCAACTCCAATGCCACACGCTCACGTTGTGACAACAACAACCCATAAGACGCTTGCAGGTCCTCGTGGTGGTTTGATTTTATCTGCTTGTAATGATGAAGATATTTACAAGAAGCTAAACTCAGCGGTATTCCCTGGTGGCCAAGGTGGTCCTTTAATGCATGTTATCGCTGCTAAAGCGGTTGCATTTAAAGAAGCACTAGACCCAGAGTTTACGACTTACCAAGAGCAAGTAGTTGTTAACGCTAAAGCAATGGCACGTACGTTCATCGAACGTGGTTATGATGTGGTTTCTGGCGGTACAGACAACCACCTATTCTTGCTTGATTTGATCAGCAAAGATATCACTGGTAAAGATGCTGACGCAGCCCTAGGCAACGCTAACATTACAGTGAACAAAAACTCAGTACCAAACGATCCACGCTCTCCATTTGTGACCTCTGGTCTGCGTATTGGTTCTCCAGCAATTACCCGTCGTGGTTTTGGTGAAGAAGAGTCTGTATTACTGACTAACTGGATGTGTGACATCCTAGATGACATTTCAGATCTAGCCGTTAGCGAACGCGTTAAGGGTCAGGTTCTGGAATTGTGCGCTAAGTTCCCTGTTTACGGTTAACCTTAAGCGTTAAATCAGTTAGACTCCTATGGCCGCATTTATGCGGCCATTTTTGTTTATTCGAACATACTTTTTATCCGGGTTTACTTGCTAAGGTAGCTCCCTACCTTGTGATTGAAATCCATTAACTGCTAAGCGGAGGCTAAATGCATTGTCCATTTTGCAGCGCAACTGACACAAAAGTGATTGATTCGCGCTTAGTCGCAGACGGCCATCAGGTGCGTCGACGTAGAGAGTGTGTTCAATGTCATGAACGTTTTACTACTTTTGAAGGCGCTGAACTCGTTATGCCTCGAGTGGTAAAACAAGACGGCAGTCGCCAGCCATTCGATGAAGAAAAGCTACGTGGCGGTATGTTAAGAGCCGTTGAAAAAAGACCTGTATCTATGGATCAAATAGAGCAGGCATTAACTAAGATTAAATCAACTTTACGTGCCACAGGCGAGCGTGAAGTAAAATCTGAAATGATAGGTAACTTGATGATGGATCAGTTGGTTAATTTAGATAAAGTTGCCTACATACGCTTTGCATCAGTTTACCGCGCCTTTGAGGACGTTTCAGAGTTTGGTGAAGCCATCGCTAAACTGCAAAAGTAAACTACCTGACAAGGGCTAGGTGGATAACTTGGTCCTTTATCAATCGAACAATCGGAATTGCCGCCATTATGTGGTCTATTGAAGACAGTCAAATGATGAGCCTTGCCATTGAATTGGCACAAAAAGGCATGTACACCACACGTCCAAATCCAAGTGTTGGTAGCGTTATTGTTAAAGACGGTGAAATTGTGGGTGAAGGTTACCACATTCGCGCCGGCGGCCCTCACGCTGAAGTTTATGCGCTAAATATGGCAGGTATTGATGCTCAAGGTGCGACTGCTTATGTCACGCTTGAACCTTGTAGTCATTACGGCCGAACACCTCCTTGTGCTAAAGCCCTTATCGAACATGGTGTCAGCCGTGTGGTTATTGCGGTAACGGATCCTAATCCTGAAGTATCTGGCCGTGGCATTGCTATGCTACGTGAAGCTGGCATTAAAGTGGATGTAGGTTTGATGACCACTGAAGCGATGCAGGTTAACTTAGGCTTTCTAAAGCGTATGGAGAAAGGCCTGCCTTGGGTAACGGTCAAACTTGCTGCCAGTCTTGACGGAAAAACCGCATTATCAAATGGTGTTTCTAAGTGGATCACAGGGCCTGAAGCTCGTAGTGATGTGCAGCGCCTGCGAGCGCGCCACTGTGCAATTGTAACTGGCGTTGAAACCATTATTGCGGATAACCCTAGTTTAAATGTACGTCATAGTGAGTTAGGCTCTCTGGCAAATCAATTAGCACCGGCAGAAATCCACCAACCACTGCGTGTAGTGGTTGATACTCATGCGCGTCTTGGCACTGAGCTAAACTTATTTAAGCAAGCAACACCAGTACTATTGGTCAGTGCTAAACCGTATCCTGAAGAGGTGCAAGCAGCGTGGCCAGAACATGTATCACAGCAGATTTTGCCAACGGTTAATGGCCGTATAGATTTAACCGCCTTACTTGGCTTATTGGGTAAAACCTGTAACTCAATACTGATTGAAGCGGGCGCAACCTTAGCTGGCGCGGTTGTTAATCAAGGTTTAGCCGATGAAATCGTGCTCTATCAAGCGATGAAAATCCTCGGTGGTCAAGGGCGAAACTTATTGGCATTAGATGACTTTCAAGCCATGTCTGACATTCCGCGTATCAACCTAATCGATGAGCGCAAAGTGGGTAAAGATACCCGCTTAACGTTAAGAGTGAGTAAGTAGTTTATGTTTACAGGAATTATTGAGTCTGTTGGCCACTTAAGAAAAGTGGAACGTCGCGGTGATGATATTCGCTTAACGGTAGCCAGCGGCAAATTAGACTTATCAGATGTAAAGTTAGGCGACAGTATTGCTACCAATGGTGTGTGTTTAACCGTTGTTGAGTTAATGAGTGATGGATACGTGGCAGATATTTCTGCAGAAACTGTCAGTTTGACGGGGTTCTCTCATTATCAAGTGGGCAAAGCCGTTAACCTTGAGAAAGCGGTGACACCAACCACTCGTTTGGGCGGACATATGGTCAGTGGCCATGTAGATGGTATTGCCCAAGTAGAGGATAGACAGCTACGTGGTCAAGCCATTGAATTTTGGTTATCACCACCACAAGAGCTAGGACGTTATATTGCTCATAAAGGCTCGATTACTATCGACGGTGTGAGCTTAACGGTAAACGAAGTACAAGGGCATAAGTTTAGATTAACAATTGTGCCGCATACCGCAGGTGAAACTACGCTCGTTGACTTAAAAGCAGGTGACAGTGTGAATATCGAAGTGGATTTAATCGCCAGACACTTAGAGCGATTAATGAGCTACGGTAGCCAGCAAGCAGATGGCGCACCAAAATCAGAAGTCACCATGGAATTGTTAGCTCGCTCAGGGTTTTTAAGATAAACACTGGCTTAAGGGCTGTTTGGCGATTAAATTTGTCTGCAGTCGCTTATTTTGAGCAATAGATACAAGAATAATCATTAAATTCTTACTGAATAAGCGCATTGACCTCGATGCGAACCGCTTATTGCAGTAACAAAAAATAAAGGTCTGAACATGGCGTTACATAGTATAGAAGAGATCATCGAAGATATTCGTCTAGGCAAGATGGTGATCTTGATGGACGATGAAGACAGAGAAAATGAAGGCGACCTAATCATGGCTGCTGACATGGTGACGCCAGCAGCGATTAACTTTATGGCGACATTTGGCCGCGGCCTAATTTGCCAAACAATGACTAAAGCGCGTTGTCAGCAACTGAATTTGCCGTTGATGGTGACTAACAACAACGCACAGTTTTCAACTAACTTCACCGTTTCTATTGAAGCGGCTGAAGGCGTAACAACGGGTATTTCTGCCCAAGACCGTGCAGTAACTGTATTAGCCGCTGTAGGTAAAGATGCTAAGCCATCTGATATCGTGCAGCCTGGTCATATCTTCCCGCTAATGGCGCAAGAAGGTGGCGTACTTATTCGCGCAGGTCACACTGAAGCGGGTTGTGATTTAGCACGCCTTGCAGGTTTTGAGGCTTCATCAGTTATCGTTGAAATTCTAAATGATGATGGCACGATGGCACGTCGCCCAGATCTTGAAATCTTTGCTGAAAAACACGGCTTGAAGATGGGCACCATTGCTGATCTAATCGAGTACCGTAACACTAAAGAAACCAGTGTGGTACGTGAAGCAAAATGTAAACTGCCCACTCGTTTTGGCGAGTTTGAAATGCTGACCTACCGTGACACTATCGATAACCAACTGCACTATGTATTGGTTAAAGGTGAGATTACTGAAAACACCTTAGTTCGTGTTCATCTGCAAAATACCTTCAATGATTTACTGCACTCAGAACGTGATCAGCAACGTAGCTGGCCACTAGAAAAAGCCATGGAGCGTATTAGCAACGAAGGTGGCGTATTGGTGTTATTGGGTAACCAAGAACACAGCAGCGACATTTTAGCGAAAGTAAAAGCGTTTGAAGCGGAAGACAACGGCAGTGCGCCAGCGTCGGCTCAATGGCAAGGTACTTCACGTCAAGTAGGCGTAGGCTCACAAATTCTTGCAGATGTAGGCGTAACAACTATGCGCCTATTGAGTTCACCAAAGCGTTATCATTCTCTTTCTGGCTTTGGTTTAGAAGTAACTGATTATATAGCAGAATAAAAAACTGCCTCAGGCTGCTTATCAGCTTGAGGCTTAAATTCACACTTTTCTTATTAATTGCATAGAGATCAGCGCGAAGTGCTGTGGTATCATACCGCCTCTTCCGTCCCTATGTAGGGTAATTAAGCTAATTTAGGTAAGATAAATGAACGTAGTTCAAGGTAATATCGAATCGAAAAACGCCAAAGTTGCGATCGTAGTTTCACGTTTTAACAGCTTTGTTGTTGATAGTTTGCTCGATGGCGCGGTTGACACACTTAAGCGTTTTGGCCAAGTTGCAGATGAAAACATCACTGTAGTACGAGTGCCAGGCGCTGTTGAACTGCCACTTGCTGCGCGCCGTGTTGCGGCTAGCGGAAAATTTGACGGTATCATCGCACTTGGTGCGGTTATCCGTGGTGGTACACCTCATTTCGATTTTGTTGCAGGTGAATGTAATAAAGGTTTGGCTCAAGTAGCGCTTGAGTTTGATATTCCTGTTTCATTCGGCGTTTTAACCACAGATACCATTGAACAAGCTATTGAGCGTTCAGGTACTAAAGCAGGTAACAAAGGCGGCGAAGCTGCACTTGGTCTGCTAGAAATGGTTAACGTTCTGCAAGCACTTGAAGAACAGCTGTAATTTAGGACAATTTGATGAAGCCTTCAGAGCGCCGTAAGGCCCGCCGTTTAGCCGTTCAGGCCATTTACTCATGGCAGCTAAGTGGTAACAATATTGCTGATGTTGAGCATGAGTTTCTAACTGAACAAGATGTTGCTGGCGTTGATATCGCTTACTTCCGTGAGCTATTAGGCGGCGTTGCAACTAAAAAGAGTCAATTGGATGAGCAAATTGCTCCATTCGTGACTCGTCCACTTGATGAAGTGGATCCAGTTGAAAAAGCGATTGTACGTATCGCAGCTTATGAACTGACATTCCGCAAGGACGTGCCTTATAAGGTAGCGATTAACGAAGCTATCGAGCTTGCAAAAGCATTTGGCGCAGAAGATGGTCATAAGTTTGTTAACGGCATTCTAGATAAGCTGGTAGCACGCAATAAATAATTGAAACGGCATCTTCGGATGCCGTTTTTGTTATGTTCGACAGAGAGGTTAGGGCAGCCCGCGCATTTTTATTTTAGCAAAGAACGCGAGTTTTCATCTTTGCCAAATTATCGGTCTGGTTTAACTTGCCTCTATTCTCCTTGAACCTTCCCTTATTATTTGTGATTGGTATTGTGAAAGAATTTCAATTAATAGAAAGCTTCTTTACTGGGCGAGCCCAGTCGCGCAAAGACGTAGTCATCGGCATTGGTGATGATTGCGCTGTGGTTGCGCCAGCAGCCAATAAATCGATTGCTATCTCTTGTGACACCTTAGTTGAAAACGTGCACTTTTTTCCTGATATGCCAGCGAAAGATCTCGGTTATAAATCTTTGGCGGTTAACTTATCAGATTTGGCATCCATGGGCGCTGAGCCGGCGTGGATGACACTCGCGCTGACATTGCCAGAGGTTGATGAGCAGTGGTTAGCTGAGTTTAGTGAGGGTATGTTTGAAATCGCTGAGTATTACGGTGTTGCCTTAATTGGTGGTGATACTACACGGGGTCCACGCTCCATCACCATTACAATTAATGGCCAAGTGCCTCAAGACACTGGTTTAACTCGCAGTGGTGCAAACAATGGTGATTGGATTTACATTACCGGTACCTTAGGCGATTCAGCACTAGGCTTGGATATCTTACGTGGCAAAGTGACGGCAGATAAGCCTGACAGTGATTACTTAATTGGTCGTCACTATAGGCCAACTCCTAGAGTATTGGCTGGACAATCTTTACGTATGCTTGCCTCAAGTGCTATCGATATCTCAGATGGCATAATGTCTGATATTCAGCACATTATCAAAAGCTCACAAGTGGGTGCGGTAATTAATGTTGACAGCCTGCCTTTGTCTGACGAGCTAAAACGCAGTGTAGAGCTTGAAACTGCATTGAGTTATGCCCTTACTGGTGGTGAAGATTATGAGCTACTCTTTACAGTTCCTGAGGCGCAAAAAGGCGCATTAGAAATTGCGTTAGCTGAAACCGGTGTACGTTTTACCCAAGTCGGCCAAATTTGTACTGGTGGCCAGTTAAAACTGTTAAACAATAATAAACCTTTTGAGCCAACCAACTTAGGCTTTGAGCATTTCGAGTAATGAAGCTACTTTCAACCGATCCTGTGTTAGCTAAGCTTTCACTTAAAAATCCGATCCACTTTTTAGCATTGGGCTTCGGCTCAGGTTTAGCGGCAAAAGCACCTGGTACGTTTGGTACGCTGGCGGCTATTCCTTTGTTTTTGATAATGGCGCCGTTGAGTTTACCTTGGTATGTGGCACTCACCTTATTAAGCGTATTCGCTGGCTTTTATATTTGTGATAAAGCTTCGAAAGACATGGGCGTCCATGATCACGGAGCGATTGTTTGGGATGAAGTCGCGGGCTTACTGATCACTATGATTGCAGCACCTGCAGGATGGCAGTGGTTAGTGATAGGTTTTGCACTATTTCGTTTTTTTGATATTTTAAAGCCTTGGCCAATCCGTTGGTTAGATGCCAAAGTGCATGGTGGTTTTGGTATTATGATTGATGATGTTTTAGCGGGAATTTTCTCTTTACTTTGTCTGCAAGGTTTAGCGCATTACTTTGCTTAAGCACGTTAGTTGTTAGCATAAAAAATGCAGAGCTTAGGCTCTGCATTTTTGTTTGAAGTATATACAATCATACTGTTGAGTTTGCTACAGCACTTGCTTGCAGAATTAACTCAGCAGTAACTCTTTAGCATTAGCCAAGGTATTACTGGTAATAGTGTCACCACCGAGTAAGCGGGCTAATTCTTCTATTCGCTGAGTTTTATTAAGCGCAACCATAGAGGTTTCTGTTTTACCGGCTTTGCTGCTCTTATTCACAAACATATGTTGATGACCATTACCAGCAACTTGCGGCAAATGAGTGACACAAAATACCTGTGTCGACTCACCAAGGCTGCGGAGCATTCGGCCTACAACTGCGGCTGTTGGGCCTGAGATCCCCACATCAACTTCATCGAAAATGAGTGTCGGTGTAGATACTTTTTTCGCGGTGATCACCTGAATACCTAAACCAATACGTGACAGTTCACCACCTGAGGCTACTTTGGCAATAGGCTGTAAAGGTTGGCCTGGGTTGGTTGAAACTAAAAATTCAATATTGTCACAACCGGTAGGGGTGACAACTGACTCATTAAAGTTTACAGCGATATTGAATTTACCCTTTGGCATATTCAGTTCGTGGATAGATTGAGTTACTTGTTTATCTAACTCTTTAGCATAGCGGTTACGGCTCTGGCTAAGCTTTCTGGCGTGAACTAAATAGGCTTCGCGATTGGCTTTTAACTGCTCCTTAATATCATCAAGCTTATCGTCATCAGAGCCCAAATCTTCAAGCTCCTCTAATAGGCTTTGATGGTGCTGGTATAGCTCACTTGCTGATACCTGATGCTTGCGTGCAAGTTGCATGGTTTTAGATAAACGCTGTTCTAAATGAGCAAAGTACTCAGGGTCTAACTCTAAGCCATCTAAATAACGTTCAATTTCACTGGTGCTTTCTTGTACTTGTATAAGCGCATCGTTAAGCATGTTTACCACATTGCCAAATGCAGGATCATAGCTTTCTAGATCTTGTCCTTGACCGATTGATGAGTTCAGTAATGACTCTACGCTGCCTTCATCATTATCTTGCAGAATATGCAACTGGTTACGGCAAAGTTCAATCAATGCTGTGCTATTAGCTAGCTTTTTATGTTCAGCTTCAATGGACTCAAATTCGCCCTCATTTATGGCAAACTCATTTAGCTCTTCAATTTGATATTGCAGCAATTGTTTACGGGCTAAACGCTCTTGTTGAGAAAGCTCTAATTGGTGCAGTTGTTTTTCTATAGTTTTGCACCTGTGGTAACTTGAGTTCACGCTATCAAGCAGCATTTTATGATTTGCATAGCTGTCTAATAGGGTTAGCTGGTGCTCACTTTTAAGCATGGCATGATGAGCATGCTGCCCATGAATACCTATGAGTAATTGACCAAGAGACTTTATTTGCGCTAACGGTACTGGGTTACCATTGATATAGGCGCGTGAACGGCCATCACTGCTAATGGTGCGGCGGAGTATGCATTCATCGTCTAAATCAAGATCGTTGTCTTCAAGCCAGCGCTTGGCTTGAGGGGTATCATTTAATAAAAAGCGGGCACTTACTTCGGCCTTGGTCGCATCAGGTCTAATTGCATTAGCGTCGGCTCGATTACCTAAACATAGGCCGAGGGCATCGATAGCGATCGATTTACCTGCGCCGGTTTCACCGGTAATACTGGTCATGCCAGCTTTAAAATCGAGTTCTAAAAAACGCACAATAGCAAAGTTGTTGATACTGAGTTGGCAAAGCATAGTGATGTCCTTTTCAAAACACTGTATTGTTATACAGTATATACTGTTTTTTCATACAGTAAATATGGGCATTTAAATTAATGCGTGTTGCTTGGCATTTTTATGAGATACAGGATAAACAAGAAAACCTTATTACAGGATAATTATAGTTTAACTTTTTGAGCGAGATGTTAGCTCGAACTGCATATAAGCGCTGTATATAAGAACTGGCTCTGAGCGCTGCATAGTTAAAAAAGGCGACGCTGTATGTTTTAGCTAGAGTGTTTGAGTGTTTATCTTAAAAGCTGAGTAAAGGAGGGCTTAGTGTTGATCCGTTATAAAGGGACGGCAGTTGGCCAAATGCAGCTTTACTAGAAATATAAGCTGCACTTGGCATTGGCGATTAGTTAATCTGGCTGGCTTTTACACTTATCAACCGCTGCTTGATAATAATCTTGGTAATTCATCGTTATTAACTCTTGCTCTGAATACAGCTGCTGGATCACGTTATCACAGCGCTGAATAATCTCTTTTACTTGGGTTACCCCGTATTGGCGTGGCCATGCAAAAGATAATGACTTAATAATATTAAGGCATACGGTTTTCAAAAGTGGCGCTGTCTCGTTAATAGCTAGATAGGTTTCAAGTAAAGTACGTTTATCTAAATTGCCGTTTTTTACACTCAGGTACTTTTCTTTTAACCACATCTTTTTGGTTTCATTGCTCTTTTTCAACCCTTCTAGCATAGAAACTTTACTGGAAAATATAACCTGATTACTTTCTAGGCCTAGGTTTTGCCCACACCATTGAATTGCTTCACTAAACTCATTTTCTACGCTCATAATGTTAAGCAACCAGGCGTAGTGATACGTGGCGTAGAAGTGCTGAAAGCACTCTTTCTTGTGTAAGTTTTTTAAGATGCTCATTGCTGAACGATAAAAGCCTAACTCTACCGAAACGTGGGCTTTTAATAGTTCAACTTCATTTAAGATTGATTCATCTTTGCTATTCATCAACGCTCTAAGGTGATGCTTCGCCTCTTCAATCAACGCAAGCCTATTAGGTGCAAAGTGAGCTTGATATAGAAGAACGCGAATTAATCCTAATTTACTAAAGTCGTTATTGCGGTAAGTGTCTTTGTTTATCTCTAGGTACAAGCGATAACGCTCGAGCGCTTGGCCATAGTCTTCGACAGAAAGGCATAAATTAACGATGATCAGCTCGCGCTCAGAATTACCCGGTACCAGTTGACTGGCGAGCTCTAAGTGGGAAATTGCCGCAGGAATATCGCTATCTTTTAATTTAATATAAGCAGCTTCTGTTCTTACCTGAGTATCGTTAGGTGAAGACTCAATTAACTGCTTTATTATTTTTTCAGCTTCTTCAATTTTGCCTAAGTTGGCTAATGAGTTGGCTAAGCCCACTCTTGCCCAGTCGAGATTTTTTTTCTCTAGCGTTGACTGATAGACATTTTTCGCTTGTTCGTGGCGCTGCAAAATAGTTAAAAAGGAGGCCTTAAAACGCTCAATAATAAAATAGTATTCAGGGTGAAATGGCGCAATCTCGCTGCACAGTTGTAAGCCTGTTTCTGCATCTAACAAGCGCTCAGCTGTATAAAGTGCTGCGAGCTTTTCACGGCGACGAATTGCTAATGATAAGCGTTGCTTTAGCGTAATGGCGTTAAATGGTTTTAGTAAATACTCATCAGGTTTGAGCTCTACAATGGGTCTGACGGTAGCGGCAGAGTTGTCGCCGGTAACTAAGATGAACACGGTTGTGTCTGTTAGCAGTTTAAGGTGCTTGAACTCTTCAAACAACTGTTTACCGTTCATGCCAACGCCAAAGTTATAGTCACAAATGATCACATCAAATGGCTTATTAGTGGCAAGATCTAGCGCCATTTTCGCAGATTTAGACGTAAATACATTGGTTTCTAAAAATCCTAGCTTTACCAACATACTCTTGATTGTAAACAAGAATGTTGGTGCATCATCGATAATTAAAAGCTTAAGTGTTTGAAAAGATTGCATAGCAAGTATGTTCCCAAAACGAGATAGCAGCTTAAGCTGCCATCACACTAAATTTGTAAAATTCAATAAACAAGCATTTTGAAATAGTGGCTAAGTCAGACTGTATAAGCTAAACAGTATTAGCCAAACATTAAAGGCTATTGATGTTGCTTAATTAGCCATTGATTAATGGTGTTAACCACGGTATCTATTTCAATATTGAGCTTATCAATTGCAAAGTCAGCATTGTGGGCAGCAACAACTTCACATTCAGCAGCCGCTTGTGCGAGTTGCTCTAAGCCGAGCGCATTGGCTGCGCCTTTTATTCTATGCCCTAGTGCCGCTAGCGGAATCGATTTATCTGCTAGTTGTTCTTTATCTGCGAGTAAAGAATCTCTAACTATGGCTGCAAGCTCAAGCTGCTCTTCATCACTATAGTCATTTAGCCAGTTAAGTGTATCTTGGTTATTATCACACTCTTGTTTATTACAGTAGCGGCTAACAACTTCAGATAATGAGTTAAATGTATATGGCTTGTACATCACTTCATTCATGCCAACATTAGCGGCTTTTTCTGCCACTAAACGCGAATCTTCTGCTGTACAACCAACAATTGCAAAGTGTTTAAACTCAGGTTTAGAACGCAATTGACGCACTAACTCATAGCCATTTAAATTTGGCATATGGCAATCGGTGATCAGGAAGTCAATGTCCTCTCTATTAGCTGATAAGTAGAGTAAAGCTTCTAAGCCATCATTTACCGTAACCGCATTCACGCCAAGCTTCTTGAGCTGTTTTTGGAATAAAAATCGGTTAATGGGATCATCATCTGCAACTAACACTGTGCCAGTATATTTTTGACTTAGGTCAGCGGTTTTTTGAGTCTTATGACTATTAGCCAGCAATACTTGTCTTAATAGTAAGTCAGGGTATAGGTTTCCCGTACCAGCATTAACCGGGTTAGCTAAAGCGTTATCGCTAGTTGTCTCGGTATTGATCCCCCAAGCTGTTAGCCATTGTACTACTTTTTCATCTTGACTTTGTGCGTGCGAAACTAATGGCTCACATGCGGTCGTGAATTTTACTGGTATATTTACAGTAACTTTAGTTCCCAGATATCGTTCACTGGTAACAGCTATTTGACCGCCCATTAGCTGGACTAGGTGTTGCACAATAGACATGCCTAACCCAGTACCACCGTACTTTCTATTGATGCTGGCATCTGCTTGTGTAAAAGGTTGGAACAGGGCTGTTAATTGCTCTGTTGTCATGCCACAGCCACTATCTTCTACGATAACCTGCATAGAATCATCTGTGTTACTTACCGAAATGTTAATTGCTCCTTGTTGGGTAAATTTAAGAGAATTACCAATAAGGTTATTAATTATTTGGCTTAAACGCAGCCAGTCTAATTCGGCCTGACAATAGGATGAAGGTTGCCAATTGAGGTTAAAGCTGAGTTGTTTTAGCTCGGCACTGGCTTCATGTAATCTAAAGATCACGCCTAGTTCTTCAAAGAAATAACTAGGGTAAACATCGAGCTGTAATTGATCGGCCTCCATTTTAGAGAAATCAAGAATATTGTTTACTAGGCCTTTTAAGCGCTCGGCAGATGCCAATGCATTTTGCATTAGCTCTTTATTTTTTACCGTCTTGATTTCAGGGTTTAATAGTTCCATTAAGCCCATCATTGCTGCTAAAGGCGTGCGTAACTCATGGCTGATAATAGCCAAAAATGATTCTCTGGTTTTTAACGCTTCAACTGCTTGTTGTTGGGAGATTTTTAACTCTTCCTTACGGCGTTTAAGTTCAGTAAAGTCAGTAAAAACAGTAATGTGGTACTCATTGCCATCATTATGATTAACCACATCGCGAGAAACTCGGTAAAACTTGCCACTAATAGTGCATTCTGATTTGTCTATGTGGACGATTTCACTACTAATCTCGGCTGCAATGGAGTGCACAACATCTAAAAATGTACATGGAGTTTGGTTTTCAATGCAGCGATTGGTTACACAACGATTAAAGCAATCATTGTATGCCTTATTAGATAATAGAGGCACACCTTTAGCATCTGAAATCAATACCATACCGGGAAAGCTGTTTAATACACTCGTTAACCACTGCATTTGGTCATGTGACTTTTTGCCATTGGCACGGGCTTCTTGCAAATAGCTTTTCAGTTTAGTGTTCCATAGCACTCCAGCAATTACCACGACAGCAAAAAACAGGAGTAAAATAATAATGGTGCTTCTTGCTTGTTTTTTACCATAAACGTATTCAGTTTGAATCGTATTATGACTCTGAACCGCTAAAGAAATTTCATTTGGCGTGGTAATAGCAATGGCAACATTAAGTATGTCTCTTAATGCGGTCGCATCTTTTTTAAGGCTAATTCCCATTAGGCTTTGCAGCTGATGTTTTTGGCCATAAACCAGCTCAAAATCATTATTATTACCGTAGTATAGGTAGTCATCTGCAATACTTCTTGGAATATAAGCATGGGTAATCACTCCTCGCTCGATATCATTTTTCAGCAAAGCAAAATCGGTATATATAACAGGGTTATTTAAAAAGTTAAAAATACCCAGTTTAGCGGCTTTGCCGCTTCTATCTAAAATAGCCACAACTTTCTGTTGATAGGCTTTGGTGGTGCGCACATGCGACCAATTTATCGTGTAAAAAGGTTGGGTTTTTACTGTGCTCTTTGATATTTTTTCAGATAGTAATTCACCTGGAATAAAGTCAATCTCGCCAGTGGCAAGCATCTCGTCAACTGAGTGTTTATTTGGGTAAACATACTCAAAGTTCAGCCCGGTTTTAAGTGCCAATATTTTTACGATGTCGTGTATATAGCCTGAAATTTCGCCATTCGCTTCCGATATGTAAGATAACGGCGCAAGGTTGTCTTCAATGCTGTAACGAATTGTATTTCTGCCGTATTGCTGATAAATAGCCTCTATCGTTAGCTCATTATGCAGCATACTTAAGTTGTTAAACTCAAAAGGCTTTATTACTTGATTGTCATGTACGCTATGTTGATATTGATTGAGAATACTCATCAATTGCGCATTGGTTTTAGCTGTTATAAAAGAGGACAGCATCGGCTGGCTGTTTTCGTTAAATACAATATCACCCAACCAATCACCAACGGCTACTGTTTGATAGTAATGATGCACCGAGCCAAAATGTATAACCGCGCCGTCAGCTTTACCTGTCGAAAGATGGTGAATAAGGCTTCTTAACGTCTTAACTCGAGTTAGCGTTCGGTAACCATTTTTAGCCGCAGCTTCACAAGAAAATGAACCTTCAACACATATCCAGTCCATTTTTGTAGGCGCTGTATTGCGGTAGCTTGAGTTGCGTAACCAATTGAGTTGATAGTTTTCAAACACAGGTACAGAGAACAGCAGGTTCTTTTCCCGTTCCGTTGTTGGTATAAACCCTAGTGATAAGTCTGCCTCGCCAGATGCTACCGCACTTAGCAATTTATCTAAGCAGTTATAATCTTTAAATTCGATTGCGATATTTAATGTTTGAGCCAGTTCTTTTAGGTAGTCGGTATATACCCCTGGGGCGCCTAAGGATGATCTGTTCCAGTAAGCACGCAGCCCCGTGCTAGGCATAGCGACAACAAGCACTTCTTTTTTTTGTAAAAAAGCTTTGTCTTCTGAATTTAGTTCGAAAGATTGTGCAGATGGAAAGCTTAAAAAAGTAGTGATGAATAACAGAAAAACAACAAGCTTAGTCATTTTTTGAGCAATGAATAAAAAAAGGTGGCGAATAATAATCTACAAATTACTTTTTGACCAATCTATTTTTAGCATTTATTGATGGACTTAAAACCTTGAATATTAGTCTATTCAATTTAGTGTACTAGTCGCTAATGAAAGGTTGATTTGGTAGTTGTTTTTCTCATTGTTTGTTGCGTAATTGCTGTGTAGCGCCATATCTAAAAAAGTCGTGTTGAACTAAATAACTATTATGCATCAAGCCAAATTTAATGGGGCTAAGCTAGTTGGTGGATACTAACTTTTGTACATTATTCTTGTTGTTGAGTAAGGTTATTAAAGCTAGGCTAAAGTAAAAAGCGCTCCAATAAAGGTAGGCTGACAAAAGTTAAAAGCGTGCCTAATAAAATCCCTTGGGCACTGGTAATGACTTGAGTTTGATAACGCTGCGCAAGTAAGTAAACACTCGCAGCAGTGGGTAATGCGGCTAAAATTACTCCCATGGCAATTAATTGCGGCTCAACATTCAGCCATTGCATTAAAACGTAGGTGAGAGCTGGCTGAATAATTAATTTTACTAAGTTAATCGTACTGATTTCTGCTGCTTGATTGATGTTGATAAAACGCGAAGAGCGTTGATATTGCCCTGACTTAGCTAACACCATACCAATCGCGAATAGTGCGCAGGGGCTGGATGTCATGCCTAGCTGCCTGATCATCAGCGCTAGGCTTTCAGGTAGGTTAATACTTAAAGAAGATAGACCTATTCCAATTAAGCTCGCTACGACTATTGGGTTTTTGCCTAGCGCTAGCAAAATGATTTTGGGAGCGGAACCTTTACCCCTACTAACATTCATCTCAAGTGAGACAAGGGCAATTGCAAACATACATACCGACAGTAAGCTGGCAATGGCTGCGGCGGCTAGCGCAATTTGCTCTGTTGGAAACAACATAGCCATTAACGGAATACCAATAAAGGCTGTATTACCAAAGGTAGCATTAAGAGCGCGCATGGTGGCGCAAGCGCTTTGTGCGGGAGTGATTATGCGAGATGCAAAATAGCTTAAGAAATAACAGCTAAGCATAGCTAGGCTGTAACCCAAGATATAACCCCAGTGCAGAATGTCTTGGATTGGCGTTTGCGCTAATGTAATAAGCATGATGGCCGGAAAGGCGATGTAGTAAACATATTGATTGAGAACCTGATCGGTTTCCGCGGGCAAAAGTTTACTCTTTTGCACTAAGGTGCCTAACAACATAATGCAGAATACGGCAATTAATGGGGTTAATATCGCGGGCATATAGGCTCTATTTTGTTACGACTAAAAATGAAACGAGCAAATGATTGAGCTGAAACATTATCATAATTCGGCTTTAGTGTAATATTGAGCTTAGGTCGTAGAGCGGCTAAAAATCGTGTTTAGATACTAAGGTTTTATTAATGAGCAGCAACTTTGGTTTGGAGCTACAACTGATCTATCAGTTTGTGCATCTGGTTAATGCTGGAAGCTTTTCTCAAGCAGCAAAAGAACTGGATATGCCCATTGCGACAGTGAGTCGCAAACTTACTAAATTAGAGACAGTATTAGATAAACAACTGTTGATGCGAAATACCCGTAAACTAAGGCTGACTGAAGAGGGATTGGCGCTATTTCAGCAGTACCAATCAATTATCTGTCAATTTGATAGTATCAGTGGCGCAACGGTTGATAAACCTGAGGGCACCTTGCGGATCGCTGCGCCGGTGTCGATTATTTCGATGATTTTTATCAAAACCCTCAATGAGTTTTGTGAATGCTATCCTGACATTCAACTGCATATCGCTCAGAACAATAATGTTATCGACTTAATCGACGAAGGCGTTGATGTTGCCATTGTGGGGGGGACGCAACCAGACTCATCTTGGATCTCAAGCTCATTAGGTGTACTGAATTACGGGCTATTTGCTTCAGTTGATTATATTGAAAAGGCGCAAGCATTAACTCACCCAAGCGAGTTGGTTAATCACGACTTAATCAAGGTGTGGCCACTTTATAACTGGTCACTAAAGCATCCTAATGGTGAATCGTTTTATTATGATGGTAAAGCTAAGTTAACCTTAAGTGATTTACATGGCGCAGTTGAAGCCACTATGGCAAACGCGGGAATTTTATATGGCCCAGAGCTATTTGTGAAAAAACAACTTAAAGCTGGCAGTCTTAAGGCTGTGCTACCTGAGTGGATTGGCGAGAAACGACGGATTTCCATTTTGTACCATCAGCGCAGTCATCAGCCGTTAAAGGTACAGCTATTTATAGAGTTTATGCAAGCTAGAGCTGAACAGCTGTTTTCTATGGATGCTTGAGTTATAAAAAAAGCGCATTAACAAATGCGCTTTTTAGTGAATTGGCTAGTGGTTATTTTAACGACTAGCTTCAATACCAATATTTGATACACCAATTTCTACAATTTCTCGGCGTAACTCTTTAATAAAGTCGGCTTTCATTGATGGGTTTTCTTCAATGATTTCTAGTAGCGAGTTTTGCATCTCTTTTTCTTCTTGCATCACTTCATGAGCAAAGATGTAATCATCTAATGCATCTTCGTTATCAAACTCTTGCTCGCAAGTAGCTTCAATATAATTTGCTACAGTAGATGAAGACAATTTGCTGATATTGACAATATCTTCTTCTACTTTACTTTGCAGTGCGCTAATGAGAGATGTTAGTGCAACCACTGCGTCCATCGCAGGGTAAACACCGTAAACGTCAAAATCAGCAGGCTCTGGAGTGTTGTCATCAAGGCGCTGTAGATAAATATCAATATTTAACTTTAGCTTGTTATCGTACATCGATTGCCAAAGCAGGTTTAGCAAGGTATCGAGTACTTTAGGATCGCCAAATTCGCATACCTCAGAAAATAACTGATAGTTTGGTAGCATACGTTGGCATAGGGCAACCGCGAAAAGCTTCTTTTGAGGTAACTCGAGTGCTTTTAGGCGTTTAAAAAATCCCTGTTTGTTTGTCATCTTATATATCCACTGATAGCTGGGAGATCACTTGATTAGCGGCTGATTCTACCTTAGTTAACTCATCAAGTAACTCTAGTATTTCGGGTTCTACGTCATCAATTGAGACGCCACGCTTTAAAGCTGATTCAATTTCTTTGCACAACATCTGTGTGCTGGGGACGCCGCAGTAACAGCAGGCGCCGTGAAGTTTATGGATACAAGCCAGCATTTTGTCATCATCCGCTTGCGATAGTGCTGTTTCGATATGCTCTACGGTTTCAGGTAACGACTTGAGCAACATCTTCAACATATCTAGTGCTAAGTCTGGCTTGTTATTGGCTTGGGTCAAGCAAAGATCCCAATTCAATGTTCGTTGATCAAAGTGAGTAAACTTAGGTTTTGTTTTCCAGCGAGTGATTACACCTTTTAGTGCGGCCTCATCAATCGGTTTTGGTAGATAGCCATCCATACCACTAGTAGAAATACGCTCTCTTTCTTCTGCTATCGCATGTGCAGTTACCGCAATAATAGGTGTATTGCGGTTTAAAGAGTGGCTTCTAATTAATTTAGTCGCAGTAATGCCATCTGTACCTGGCATTTGGATATCCATAAAGATCAAATCGTAACTGCGCTCTTTAGCGAGCTGCACAGCAAGCTCTCCGTTATCTGCAACTTGCACTTGAGTGACTAACTCTTTTAAAAGGGTATCAATCAATTTAAGGTTTGCTGGATTATCGTCAACCGCGAGCACGCTGAGGTTTTCTAGCTTAGCGGGCATAGCCACAGGATTTAGCGGCAATAAGCTGTCATTCAATGCTGATGAGTGTGGGTCGAGTAACGATTTTGATAATAGTTTTTCGCCAACAGGTATTGAGATCTGTTTATCGACATAAGGTCTAAGCTGTGAGAACACATCTTCTTGTTCAACGCAGTCTGACGTTAATAGCAGATAGTTGATATTAGGTTTAATCAGTTTGAGTAATCGTGCTGGGGAGTTGGCTAAAATAAGCGCACGGCAACTCACAAGTGCAAAATCGAAAACTTTACTAGATTGGTTAGTACTTTGCTGTAGTTGATCTATGTTATCCACTATGGTCACTTTCATGTCCCAGCGGTTTAACATGCGCTCTGTTGCTTGTTGAGTAAGTGTTTTTGGTTCAAACAAAAGGATACTTTTACCCTTAAGCGGAGCTAACGGCAAAGTATCATTAATTGGGTATTGGCTAATGTTGAGCGGTAAAGATAACCAGAAAGTCGAGCCTTGATTAGGCTCAGAGTAACAACCTATTTGGCCGCCCATCCGATTAACCAAGCGCTTGGTGATAACTAATCCTAGGCCTGTGCCGCCAAAGCGACGAGATATAGAAGAGTCTGCTTGACCAAATGCTTGGAACAAAGATGATTGCTGCTGCTCATCAATACCAATGCCGGTATCAATCACTTCACAGCGAACGTGTAATTTCCCGTCTTTAATATCTTCAAGTTGCAGTTTTAATTGTACGCTGCCTTTGTCGGTAAATTTAATTGCATTACCGACCAAGTTGGTGATGATTTGGTTAAAGCGCATAGCATCACCAGTAACATCTTCAGGTATACGAGAGTCTACATCGATTACCAGTTCAAGCTCTTTTTCGCGCGCAGTGCTCGATAACATCGTTACTGTTTCTTCTAAGGTTTCCCTTAAAGAGAACGGAATATTCTCCAGCACCATTTTTCCTGCTTCAAGTTTCGAGAAATCGAGAATGTCATTAATGATACTAAGCAAGTTTGTCGCACTGCGTTCAATAGTGCGAATATAGTCTTGCTGGCTTGAGTGCAGCGGTGTTTTCAATAATTGTTTAGCGAAACCAATTACGCCGTTCAGTGGCGTTCTTAATTCGTGAGACATGTTAGCCAAAAACTCTGATTTTATACGGCTGGCTTCTTGAGCACGCTTTTTGGCCATATCAAGTTCAACGTTTTGGATCTCGATTTGCTCTAAAGTTTCACGTAAATCAGAGGTCGCTTGGTCGATGTTTTGCTGCATCTCATCATGGTATTCCGACAATGAGCCTGCCATGGCATTAATACCACGTTTAAGTAAGTCCAGCTCACCAATCAAATTACCTGTTAAACGCGTATCCAGTTTGCCTTCACGAATTTTGGCTACAACCCGCACCATTTCTGTAATGGGTTGGGTGACGTTTTTAACTAAACGGAAAGTAAAGAATAGGTTTAACTGCACACCAATTAACACAATAATAAATGCTGCCACTGCGGCTCTATGTTGTTGTAGTAGCGCGTTTTCTTTATTGATAAGAATCGCAATGTAGCCAATTTTTATTACATCAGAGGTGGCTTGGTTGCTATTAAAACCCTGTACAGGCGCGTTACTACTTTTAAAAATAGGGCTCCGCAGAATCATGCTGTCGCCTACTTGTTCAAGCTCAGTTCTTAGCATTGACTCAAGCGGCTTACCAAAGCGCATTATTTCATGGTTTTTATAATGATGGGAGGTGACAACAACGCGGTTATCATCATCGAAGATGGCGATAAATTGCACTAATGATGCTTTATTTAACTGCGCCGAGGTGATTAATCTTTTGGTGGTTTCGAAATCTTTGCTTTCTAGACCCACTTCTGCGGCGATGGCTAGTGGCTCGATAATATTACTTGCTTGTTCTATGAGCGTATCTTCGAGTTCATAGAATCTATTTATGGTAAAATAGCTACCCAATAAAATACCCACTAAAATAGTTGGGGCTAACGCCAATACCAGAACCCATGATCTAAGGCTGTATTTGGTCATATTCTTGGCATCATTCATTCTTTGTATGGGTTACCATTAAATATAGTGTGAGTATTCGATAGACTGCCAGAGATTAACCTGTTTTGGCCAGTTTTTTATCTATTTCGAGAGCAAAATGGCACAATTTTTTAAAGCAAAACCAAGTAGATCTAAGCAATTATCGTCAAAGTTGTCTCTAGAAGTGACTCAACTCGACCATTTAGGCGCGGGTATTGCGCACCATGATGGCAAAATTGTTTTTATTAATGGCGCATTGCCGGGCGAAACGGTTTCAGTGCAATTGACTGAGCAAAAGAAAAAGTTTGCTCGGGCAAAGTTGCTGAAAATACAAAAAATATCAGCTGAACGTGTCGAGGCTCCGTGCCCACACTTTGCACAGTGTGGTGGTTGCGATCTGCAACACTTAAACTTGGATGCTCAGCGAGCCCATAAGGCAAACACCTTAGTCGACTTGGTCGCCAAATTTGCTCAAACTCAAGCGAGTGAAATTTGTCAGCCGCTAAGTGATAACCCTTGGCATTATCGTCGCCGCGCTCGTTTAGCGACTTGGTATGACAAAAGCACTAAACACATAAGCTTAGGCTTTAGAGCGAGTAGTAGTAGTAAGGTTGTTGAAATTCAGTCTTGCGCGGTATTAGCTGAGCCTTTATCGGCACTTATTCCAGAACTTGCTTTCATGCTTAATCAGTTAAGCGGTAAAAAAGCGCTCGGTCATGTTGAATTGACCCAAGCGGATAATGGCAACTTTGTAGTGCTGCGGGTTACTAAAATCTTGTCTGATAAAGATAAGGCTCGTTTAGCCGAGTTTGCGGCTAAACATCAAGTTATCGTATTACTGCAAGATGATGACGGTCAGTGTGAACATGTTAATGGTGCAGGGGAACTACCCTACTACCGTTTCGATGATAGCCAAGTTAAGCTAGATTTCTCGCCAGGCAACTTTATTCAAGTCAATGGCAAGGTAAACCAAGCCATGGTTAATCAAGCCGTTGAGTGGTTAGCACCACAAGCGGGTGAGCGTGTACTCGATCTTTTCTGTGGCATAGGTAACTTTAGTTTGCCACTAGCGGTTAATGGTGCTGAGGTGATTGGTGTTGAAGGTGTGCCAGCTATGGTTGAACAAGCCCGCCTTAATGCTAAGCAAAGTGGTTTTGATAATGTGTCTTTTTATCACGCCGACTTAAGTGCCGATCTGTCGAAAGAGCCTTGGTTGGGTAAAGTCGACAAAATGTTGATTGATCCAGCTCGTGCTGGCGCTTATGAAAGCATGCAATCACTTAAGAAGTTAAAGCCGAAAGCATTAGTCTATGTTTCTTGCAACCCTGCAAGCCTTGCTCGAGACAGTGAAGTGATATTGAAGCAAGGTTATAAGCTTAAAAAAATTGGTTTAATTGATATGTTTCCACAAACCCATCATCTAGAGTCGATGGCGTTGTTCGAACTAAAAAATTAAATAAAAAGACACAAAAAGATACATTTAGCGAAACCTTTTGTTTAAATATAACTCATACAATTCAAACTTCGGCATTATCGGCGTTTTAAGTAGCAATTGTCTGCTTTTGTTGATTGACAATAATCGCTGAATCGCGAATATAGAGCATATTAATTAAAAAGGTAGGGTTAATGTTTTGTTAACTTCTGTCTGGGGTATGTAAGGGAAGTCAAATCGATGGTATCTGTTCGTGAAGCACATTTTAGCGATCCTGATTTTCAACTCGAAGAATGGGTGCAACGTTATATAAGTGATGCTTCGGAAGCTCAAATTCTTTTGACCTTAATTGAACAGGTCGAGCTGCTCGTGGGGCAAAAGAAAGAGGCGAGCGTTACCGTATTAAAACGTGCGCGTGAGATGATTGAAATTCTTGCGCCACTAAATATGGATATTGAAACCTTACAAGCGGCTATATTGTTTGTGGTATTTGATGCTGAGTTGATCAGTAAAGAAGATATCGAAGAGGGCTTTGGCGCTAAATTGTCGGTACTAGTGTCTAGCGTTGAAACCATGAACGCTATTGGCGCGCTAAAAATAGATAATCAAACCCGCAATGGCGAACCACAAATCGACAATATCCGTAAGATGCTATTGGCGATGGTTGAAGATGTGCGCGCGGTAGTGATTAAGCTTGCTGAGCGGATCTGCCTACTGCGCGAAATCAAAAATGCCGACGAAGAAGTTAAAGTTCTTATTGCCCGTGAGATTGCTGATATTTACGCGCCTTTGGCGAACCGTTTAGGTATTGGCCAATTAAAGTGGGAGCTTGAAGATATTTCGTTTCGCTACCTGCACCCACAAACTTATAAAGATATCGCCAAACAGCTTGATGGTAAACGCCTTGATAGAGAAACCTTTATCGACGACTTTGTGAGCCAGTTACAATCACGTTTAGATAAAGACCAAATTCGTGCCAAAGTTTACGGCCGACCTAAGCATATCTATAGCATCTGGAAGAAGATGAAAGGCAAGCAGCTCAAATTTGATGAGCTGTTTGATGTGCGAGCGGTGCGAATAGTCACTGACCGCTTACAAGATTGTTACGGCGCATTAGGTGTTGTACACACCCTTTGGCACCATATTCCACGTGAGTTTGATGATTACGTTGCTAATCCAAAACCCAATGGATATCAGTCTATTCATACCGTGGTTGTTGGGCCTGAAGACAAAACGGTAGAAATACAAATCCGTACTGAGCAGATGCATGAAGATGCTGAGCTTGGTGTAGCTGCGCACTGGAAGTACAAAGAAGGTAGTGCAAGCGGCAAACAAAGCGGATATGAAGAAAAAATTAATTGGCTACGTAAAATCTTGCAGTGGCAAGAAGATGTGGCTGAAAGTGGCAATTTAGTTGATGAAGTACGCAGTCAAGTATTTGAAGACCGTGTTTATGTATTTACTCCAAGTGGTGAAGTAGTTGACTTGCCACTAGGTTCAACAGTACTTGATTTTGCTTACTACATTCACTCTCACGTTGGCCATAAATGTATTGGCGCCAAAGTTGATGGCCGCATAGTACAATTTACCTATCAGGTTGAAACGGGTCAGCGTATTGAGATTATTACCTCTAAGCACCCGAATCCAAAACGAGATTGGTTAAACCCAAATTTAGGTTACATCCGTACCTCACGTGCGCGCTCTAAAATCTTGCATTGGTTTAAGCAGCAAGATAGAGATAAGAATATCGTTTCAGGTAAAGAGATGCTTGAAGCTGAACTTGCAAGAAGTAACCTGCAGTTAAAAGATGCACAATCTGCTGTTGAGCGGTTTAACCTTGTTAGTATGGACGATCTGCTCGCCGGTATTGGTGGTGGTGATGTGCGCCTTAATCAAGTGGTGAATCATGTTCAGAGCCGCTTGCGTACTAAAGAGCTCAGCGATGAGGCGGCGGTTGAAGACTTAGTTAAGAAAAGCCAAAGCAAATCGACTAAGCGTGGCAAAGGTCAGGTTGAGGTCAGTGGTGTTGGTAATTTGATGAGCCACATCGCTAAGTGTTGTCAACCGGTGCCTGGTGATGAGATCTTTGGCTTTATTACTAAAGGACGTGGGATCTCGGTCCACAGAGCTGATTGCGATCAAGTTAAAGAGTTAGTTAGAGCATCGCCTGAGCGTTCTGTTGAAGTTGTTTGGGGTGAGAACTACTCAGGTGGTTATAAAATTCGCTTGAGCATTTTGGCCAATGATCGTTCAGGTTTGCTGAGAGATTTAACATCAGTGCTGGCGGCTGAAAAAACACATGTAATGGCTATGAGCTCAACCTCAGATGTGAAAACTCAAACCGCGACTATCGAGTTAGAGCTTGAACTGTATAACCTTGAAGGTTTATCTAAGGTACTGTCGAAATTAAACCAAGTCGATGGTGTGATGCAGGCACGCAGATTATAAGCCGACGTGCTTGGTGAGCTTTCCAAGGTATAAGAAGTGAGCGCTTACAAGTTTTAGCTAAATACAACGGCAACTTCAGGTTGCCGTTTTTTATGGGGTATTATTGGCACTCATATTAAGGATCATGAAATGACAAAGCAGATTGGTGATGCAGCGCCTTTACTGGCGATTATGCAAAAGCTGCGGGATCCGCAAAGCGGTTGCCCGTGGGATAAAGCACAAGACTTTCAAAGCATAGTGCCTTTTACAATTGAAGAAGCCTATGAAGTTGCTGATACCATTGAACGTATGGCGTTAGATGAACTACCTGATGAGCTTGGTGATTTGTTATTTCAGGTGGTGTTTTATTGTCAGCTTGGTAAAGAGCAGGGCTTATTTGACTTTGGGACAGTCGTCCAGCGTATTTGCGACAAATTAACTCGTCGTCACCCCCATGTATTTGAAGGACTCGCTGCCACGACGACGAGCGAGATCAAGCAAAACTGGGAGCAGTTAAAAGCTAATGAGCGTAGTAAAAGAGAGCTTAACTCGGCACTTGATGATATCCCGCTGAGTTTACCTGCGCTGTCTCGCTCAATAAAAATTCAAAAACGTGTTGCGAGAGTGGGCTTTGACTGGGCTGAACTGCCACCTGTGGTGGCTAAAATCCACGAAGAGATAGATGAAGTGTTGTTTGAAGTTAAACAAGAGCATGTCGATCCTAAAAAAGTGCAAGATGAAATGGGCGACTTATTGTTTGCTGTCGTCAATCTTGCTCGCCACTTGGGTGTCGAACCTGAAAAGGCATTAAGGCAAGCAAATCAGAAGTTTGAGAGACGTTTCCGTGGCGTTGAAGCTTACGCTCAAGCTGATGGCCGCGCGATGACAGAGCATTCGTTAGCAGAGCTAGATAGCTACTGGGATAAGGTCAAACACGATGAAGCAAACAAATAACTTAGTTTTTAGGTTAATTGTAGTTTGTCGAATCAATGTTGCTTTGGTATAATATTGCCCCGTCCTAGTGCTTTCTTACAAGCACATATCTCAAACTCATTTTCTCAGGTTCAGCATGACTACAAGGTATATCTTCGTTACTGGTGGCGTGGTTTCATCACTAGGTAAAGGCATTGCAGCAGCATCTTTGGCTGCAATATTAGAGGCTCGCGGCCTTAACGTAACCATTATGAAGCTGGATCCATACATTAACGTCGATCCAGGTACCATGAGTCCAACACAGCACGGTGAAGTGTTTGTGACAGAAGACGGCGCTGAAACAGATCTAGACTTAGGTCACTATGAGCGTTTCATCCGTACTAAGATGAACCGTCGTAATAACTTTACTACGGGTCGTATTTATGAAGAAGTACTTCGTAAAGAACGTCGTGGTGACTATTTAGGTGCAACCATTCAGGTTATTCCGCACATCACTAACGCTATCAAAGAAAAAGTACTTGCTGGTGGCGAAGGTCATGATGTGGCAATCGTTGAGATTGGTGGCACTGTTGGTGATATCGAATCACTACCATTCTTAGAGTCTATCCGTCAGCTAGGTGTTGAACTTGGTCGTGATAGAACTCTATTTATGCATTTGACCTTGGTACCTTTCTTAGGCGCTGCGGGTGAAGTGAAAACTAAGCCTACTCAGCACTCAGTTAAAGAACTACGTTCAATCGGTATCGCTCCTGATGTATTGGTATGTCGTGGCGATCGCGCTATTCCTGCCAACGAGAAAGCAAAGATTTCTCTATTCTGTAACGTTGAAGAACGTGCAGTTATTTCGCTAAAAGACGTAGACAGTATCTATAAGATCCCTGCGCTGTTAAAAGCACAAGGTCTAGATCAACTTGTCACTAAGCGTTTCGGTATTGACTGTAAAGAAGCTGATTTGGCTGAGTGGGAAAAAGTAATTTACCAAGAAGCTAACCCAACAGGTGAAATCACTATTGGTATGGTTGGTAAGTACATTGAACTACCAGATGCTTACAAGTCAGTTAACGAAGCATTAAAGCATGCCGGTCTATTTAACCGCGTGTCAGTTAACATTAAGTACATTGACTCACAGAATGTTGAAGCTAAGGGCGATGAAGTACTTCAAGGCCTAGATGGTATCTTGGTACCTGGTGGTTTCGGTGAGCGCGGTGTTGAAGGTAAGATCATGGCGGCTAAGTACGCTCGTGAAAACAACCTTCCATACTTTGGTATCTGTTTAGGTATGCAGGTTGCACTGATCGAGTTCGCTCGTCACGTTGCAGGTCTTGAAGGCGCGCATTCAACTGAGTTTATGCCAGAAACACCACATCCAGTTGTTGGTTTGATCACTGAATGGATCAACGAAGACGGTAAAGTTGAAGAGCGTCATGAAGAGTCTGATCTTGGTGGTACTATGCGCTTAGGTGCGCAGTTATGCCACTTAGAAGAAGGCACTAAAGCGGCTGCAGCTTACAAAGGTAACACTTGTGTTGAACGTCATCGTCACCGTTACGAAGTGAACAACAACTACAAAGAGCGTCTAGAGAAAGCAGGTCTTATCTTTAGTGGTCTATCTTCAGACCGCTCGCTAGTTGAAATGATTGAGCTACCAAATCACCCATGGTTTGTAGCAGGTCAATTCCACCCAGAATTTACCTCAACTCCACGTGACGGTCAGCCGTTATTTGAGGGCTTTGTAGCAGCCGCTGCAGCTTATCAAAAACGTGATTTAGAAGACTAAATACCAACAAGACCGCTTCCATGCTATGGGGGCGGTTTTTTTGTTTGTGGTGTTGTAATACCGATTGGCATAAAGGATTTGTCACTTAGCAAGAGTTCAGCGTTTAATGAGCTTTAAAGGGATTACCATTCAAGCTCATTCACCTTTTCAAAGCGCAGCTTTACTCTGAGTCGACTCTAACTTTATTACCTTTTGGCGTAAGTTTAGATGAACAGAATTTCGTTTTACTTTTATCTTTAAATTTATCTTTAAAACTTAAATCGAGGGCATTATGGCTAAGATTATTAACATTATCGGTCGCGAAATCATGGATTCTCGCGGTAACCCAACTGTTGAAGCTGAAGTTCATTTAGAAGGCGGATTCATGGGCATGGCTGCGGCACCATCTGGTGCATCTACAGGTAGCCGTGAAGCACTTGAACTACGTGACGGCGACAAAGCACGTTACATGGGTAAAGGTGTATTAAAAGCTGTTGAAAACATCAACGGACTCATCCGTGATGCGTTAATGGGTAAAGATGCAACTGCACAAGCTGAACTAGATCAAATCATGATCGACGTTGACGGTACTGAAAACAAAGATAAGCTAGGTGCTAACGCGATTCTAGCAGTATCTTTGGCTGCTGCTAAAGCGGCTGCAGCATTTAAAGGTATTCCTTTATACGCGCACATTGCTGATCTAAACGGCACTCCTGGTCAGTACTCAATGCCTGTTCCTATGATGAACATCCTAAACGGTGGTGAGCACGCAGATAACAACGTAGATATTCAAGAGTTCATGGTTCAGCCTGTTGGCGCTAAGAACTTCCGTGAAGCACTACGTATGGGCGCTGAAATCTTCCATAACCTAAAGAGCGTACTTAAGGCACAAGGCCTAAACACTGCTGTAGGTGACGAAGGTGGTTTCGCACCAAACTTAGCGTCAAACGCTGATGCATTGGCTGTAATTAAAGTAGCTGTTGAGCAAGCGGGTTACCAACTAGGTACTGACGTTACTCTAGCACTAGATTGTGCTGCATCTGAGTTTTACAAAGATGGTCAATATGACCTTTCTGGCGAAGGTAAAGTATTCTCTGCAAATGGTTTCTCTGACTTCCTTAAGTCGCTAACTGAGCAGTACCCAATTGTTTCTATCGAAGATGGCTTAGATGAGTCAGATTGGGACGGTTGGGCTTACCAAACTCAAATTATGGGCGATAAGATCCAACTTGTTGGTGACGATCTGTTCGTAACTAATACCAAGATTTTAAAGCGCGGTATCGACAATGGTATTGCTAACTCTATCTTGATTAAGTTTAACCAAATCGGCTCACTAACTGAGACGCTAGCTGCAATTCGCATGGCGAAAGAAGCTGGCTACACAGTTGTGATTTCACACCGTAGTGGTGAAACTGAAGATGCAACCATTGCTGATCTAGCTGTTGCTACTTCAGCAGGTCAAATCAAGACTGGTTCACTATGTCGTAGTGACCGTGTAGCTAAGTACAACCAATTGCTTCGTATCGAAGAGCAGTTAGGTGAAAAAGCACCTTACAACGGCCTTAAAGAGATTAAAGGTCAAGCGTAAAACGCGATAAACTTTAAAAAGGCCACCACTCGGTGGCCTTTTTTGTTGTACTATCTGTTTAATATTCTCAAATTCTTGCTATTTAGACTCATGAAACGCCTTCTTTTTGTATTAATTGCTTTACTTGCCATGCTTCAGTATCGCCTTTGGTTAGGAGAAAAGAGCCTAGCTGAATCTTTTCACCTGCAAGAGCAAATTAGGTTGCAGCAGCAAAGTAATGCGCAGTTAGTGGCAAGAAACCAAGTATTAAGAGAAGAAATAAGCGATTTGCGCAGTGGCACAGAAGCACTAGAAGAGCGCGCCCGAAATGAGCTTGGCATGGTTAAAGATGGAGAGACTTTCTTTCGAGTTGTGGGGGGCGAGCGCCCAAGTGACTCAAACTAACCGTAGTAAACTTGCCTAAGTAAATAAGCATTAAGTCATTGAGAATAGAGATATCACATTGCTCTAGGCACTTTTTAATCGACCGTAAAACACCTGCATTATATGGAACTCATTAATGAGCCAAACTCCTAAACAAATTATTGCCATAGTACCTGCAGCTGGAATTGGTAGCCGAATGGGCGCCGAGATCCCCAAACAGTATTTAATGTTAAATGAGCAGACTATTTTAGGCCACACACTAGATTGCTTATTGTCGCATCCTAAGATTGATAAAGTGATTGTGGCTATTAATCCAAGCGATGACTACTTTGCTGACCTGCCACAAGCTTCACACCCTAAATTACAATGTGTCAGCGGCGGAAAAGAGCGAGCAGATTCGGTGCTAGCAGGACTTAACCTTGCCGATGAAGGCGCTTGGGCACTGGTTCACGATGCAGCACGTCCCTGTTTAACCCATCAAGATATCGATAAATTAATAGCCTCTGCGACAGTGCACCCTCAAGGTGCCATTTTAGCCGCGCCAGTACGTGATACCATGAAGCGCACTAATGCAGAAGGTGTTATAACCACGACAGTGTGTCGAGATCAGCTTTGGCATGCATTAACGCCGCAGTTTTTCCCTGTAAAAGCGCTTACGCATCATTTAACCGCGGCACTTGCTGCTGGGGCGCTTATTACTGACGAAGCCTCTGCCATGGAGTGGGCCGGAATTATGCCTGCTGTGGTTACTGGCCGCGCTGATAACATAAAAGTGACTCACCCGGATGATTTACAGTTAGCATCACTTTTTCTCAAGAATTCAATTTAAGGTGTTGAGCCTTAATTGGCAAAACAGACAGGTATCGAAATGAAAATTAGAATTGGTCACGGCTTTGATGTGCATAAATTTGGCGGTGAGCCACCGCTTATTCTAGGTGGCGTCGATGTGCCTTATGAAGTGGGCCTCATTGCCCATTCAGATGGTGATGTTGTTTTGCACGCCATTTCAGATGCTATTTTAGGTGCAATGGCACTAGGTGATATTGGTAAACACTTTCCTGATACCGATGCTGAATTTAAAGGTGCCGATAGCCGAGTGTTATTAAGGCATTGCTATAAGCTCGCGACTGAAATGGGTTATCAATTATCTAATCTAGATGTCACTATTATCGCGCAAGCACCAAAAGTGGCGCCGCATATTGAGTCTATACGCGCAGTACTGGCAGCTGATCTGGCTACAGACATTGCTGATATCAACGTCAAAGCAACAACAACTGAAAAGCTTGGCTTTACAGGGCGTAAAGAAGGTATTGCGGTTGAAGCTGTAGTATTGATGAATCAGACAGCTTAGTCACAAGCCACACTTTTATAGTTGTCTGTTACATCGGCCATTTTAATAAGCCTTTAGTTATATATTTTTGAGAACAATTAGCGATATGAGCGAATTACATTATTTATACGGCAAGCCGTTAGCGACTGCAGACTTGCGTACCCATAATAGCGATTTTCAAGTTCAAGAGATCTTGCCTTTTGCGCCAACGGGTGAGGGAGAGCATCACTTGCTGCACATTCGTAAAGAGGGATTAAATACGGTAGAAGTCGCTAAAATGCTCTCAAGTTTCGCCCATGTGCACCCTAAAGAAGTCACCTATGCGGGGCAAAAGGATAAGCATGCGGTAACTGAGCAATGGTTCGGTGTACGTATTCCTGGTAAAGAAACACCTGATTGGCAGCAATTAAACAGTGAGCAGATCACTATTTTGAGCGCTTCAAGACACACTAAGAAGTTACGGATAGGTGCATTGGCGGGTAATCGTTTTACGTTAACGCTACGCAACGTCAGTGATATTGCTGATGTTGTTTCTCGTATTGAGAAAGTGAAAAAGCAAGGCGTACCGAATTACTTTGGTGAGCAACGCTTTGGTAACGATGGTAAGAATTTAGTCTTTGGCCGCCAAATGTTCACTGGACGTAAAGTTAAAGACAGAAATAAGCGCAGTATGTATCTGTCTGCAGTGCGCTCTAACCTATTTAACGTTGCTACTTCTGAACGTTTAGCAGCTCATGGAACCTCAGTGTTAGCCGGTGACTGTGTGCTTCTTGCTGGTAGCAAGAGTTACTTTGTTGCAGAGCAATGGGATGACACTTTAACTGAGCGTCTTGCAAAAAAAGATATACAGCTTTCAGCACCTTTATGGGGACGTGGTTTGCCACTGGCACAAGCTGAGGCTGCAACGTGTGAAGCTGATGCATTAGCTGAGTTAATTGTCGACAGGGAAGGGCTAGAACAAGCTGGGCTCAATCAAGAGCGTCGTGCTTTGTTACTTGAGCCACAACATCTGCAATATCAAGTAGATGAAGATACCATTACCTTAAAGTTTGCATTACCATCTGGCTCTTATGCGACTTCATTACTGCGCGAATTATTCTTGTACCAAGATGTAAAAGAGTTAGCCCGTAAGCAGATGCTTGCTGAGCAAAAAAGTAATGAGGCTCAGTAATGAAGATTTTAATTAGTAATGACGATGGCGTAAACGCTGAGGGCATAGTTGCACTTACGCGTTCATTAAGCAGTATTGCTGAAACGCTAACCGTTGGGCCTGACAGAAACTGCTCTGGAGCGAGTAACTCATTAACCTTGACCAATCCGTTGCGACTGAATAGGTTAGACAATGGCTTTATTTCAGTGAGTGGAACACCAACAGACTGCGTGCATCTAGCTATTCGTGAGCTTTATCAAGACGAGCCAGATATGGTGGTGTCAGGTATTAATGCTGGTGCGAATATGGGCGATGATACCTTGTACTCCGGCACCGTTGCTGCTGCCATGGAAGGACGGTTTTTAGGGTTTCCAGCAATTGCGATTTCGTTAGTCGGTCATGAGTTAAAGCATTACGATACGGCAGCACATTATGCGTTAAAAATCGTTAAAGCATTACAACAAAAGCCAATTGCTCAAGATAAGATTTTAAATATTAATGTGCCTGATTTACCTTTAGCTGAAATCAAAGGGATTAAAATTACTCGCTTAGGTGCTCGTCATCGCGCAGAGGGAATGGTACGTACCCAAGATCCTGCAGGTAGAGAAATATTTTGGTTAGGCCCACCGGGTGATGAGCAAGATGCTAGCGAAGGCACAGATTTTTTTGCTGTGGCAAATGGCTATGTATCTATTACGCCGCTAACGGTTGATCTAACAGCCTTTGAAAAACTCAACGACTTAGAAGATTGGTTGGCTGATATTGATTAAATTGAGGCACGGTTAGCTTTATAAAGGCTGCTATTTGATGCAGCCCTTTTATTGTGTTTGTTTACGTTTTAATTTGTTTATTTTTGAAATATGGAAATGATTTATGACCTTCGTTGCCTCAACTTCTGCATTGAACCTCGCAAAAAGACTGTATGAGGCAGGGATCCGTAATGAGTCTGTATTAAAAGCTGTGGCAAATACGCCAAGAGAGCAGTTTTTAGATCCAGCACTTGGCCATAAAGCATATGAAAATACCGCATTACCAATAGGCCAAGGGCAAACAATTTCACAACCTTACATTGTTGCACGTATGACTGAAATCTTGTTGCAAACTAACCCTAATAAAGTATTAGAAATAGGAACGGGTTCTGGTTATCAAGCGGCAATTTTAGCGCAACTAGTGCCACAGTTATGCACCGTTGAGCGGATTAAAAGTTTACAAATTCAAGCAAGACAGCGATTAAAGCGACTCGATCTGCATAATATAGCGTTTAAATATGGCGATGGTTGGCAAGGGTGGCCGAGTAAAGGCCTTTATGATGCGATTATGGTGACTGCTGCTGCCGCTTCTATTCCTGAAGCGCTGCTTGCTCAATTAGCAGATGGCGGGGTATTACTTATTCCAGTTGGTGAGGCAAACCAGCAATTAATGAAAGTCACACGTGTAGGTGAGCAATTTACCTCGCAAGCAATAGAAATGGTGCGTTTTGTACCACTCGTAAATGGTGAGCTTGCTTAATGTTTGTCACCATTACTGAACAATCATCGATTTTGCCAATTGGAGCTCAGGGCTAATAATGAGGTTAGTTAGATTTTCTATAATGTTAATGCTGCTATCAGGATGTAGCTTTCAAGCCGAGCGTCCTGCACCTGTAGAGTCATTAAATGGACCATCAACACCTTCAATTAGCAAAGGTTCGATTACTGGCACTAAATATGTAGTTCGAAAAGGTGACACCTTGTATTCGATTGCTTGGGGAGCAAATAAAGATTTTGCCGACCTAGCTAAGAGTAATAGCCTACCAACCCCTTATACCATCTACCCTGGACAGGTATTGAGTCTTAACTCTAAAAAAACTGTTACAAATAGCAAACCTGTTAAAAAAGTGGCTACAGTAGCGTCGAAACCAAGCTCTAATTCAAGTAAAAGCACTACGAAACAGCAGGTTAACTCAACTGCATCAGTCGAAAGTAGCAAAAAAGATTGGTCAAAAAAACAACTTGATCCTAGTCAAAAGCCTGCGTATTCTGTAACAACCGGTCAACAAGATACTAACCGTGTTATCCACAAGCCAGCCGAGCTTCCTGTGAAAGTAAGTAAATGGTTATGGCCTGTAAACGGAAAAGTGATTGGTACATTCTCAGCCAAAGAGCAGGGAAATAAAGGCATAAAGATCGCCGGCAATCGAGGTGATGCTATCAGGGCTGCAGCGAGTGGTAGAGTTGTTTACGCAGGTAGTGCACTTAGAGGCTATGGTAACTTAGTTATCATTAAACACAGTGATGATTATTTAAGTGCTTATGCACATGCCGATAAGATCTTAGTGAAAGAAAAGCAAGTTGTTAATGTTGGTCAAACAGTTGCGAAAATGGGTAGTACAGGAACTAACAAGGTGATGCTGCATTTTGAAATTAGGTATCACGGTAAGTCAGTAAACCCACTTAAATTTTTGCCTAAAAAATAGTTTTTAGGCCGCCAAATTTGGCAAATCGGAGGATAGTGAAGTGCAGTAATTAAATGAAAATTCGGGAGAGATATTATGGGCAGACCTACAAATGCTGCTGTAGCAGAGCAAGCAAAAAATAACTCGTTTAACGAGCCGACTAATAACCAAAACGTTAAAGAAGCTGAATTAGAGCAACAAGTCCAAGATGACTTGCAGAAGAACCTCGATGCCACTCAGCTATATCTTGGTGAAATTGGCTTTTCCCCACTCCTCAGTGCTGAGGAAGAAGTGTATTTTTCACGTAAATCCCTAAAGGGCTGTGAAAAGTCACGTAACCGCATGATTGAAAGCAATCTAAGACTCGTTGTCAAAATTGCACGTCGATATAATAATCGTGGCTTAGCGCTACTTGATCTTATCGAGGAAGGTAATTTAGGCCTAATCCGAGCTGTTGAAAAGTTTGATCCTGAAAGAGGCTTTCGATTTTCTACCTACGCTACTTGGTGGATTAGACAGACAATCGAACGCGCAATCATGAATCAAACACGTACTATTCGTTTACCTATCCATGTGGTTAAAGAGCTTAACGTCTATTTGCGCACCGCAAGAGAGTTGGCACATAAGTTAGATCATGAGCCAACAGCGGAAGAAATTGCAGATCAATTAGATTTACCAAGCGCTGATGTTAGCCGTATGCTTAAACTTAATGAAAGAATTACCTCTGTTGATACTCCGCTTGGTGGCGAAAGTGACAAGGCACTACTAGATGTGCTGGCAGATGATGACAATGTTGGTCCTGACTATAAAGTACAAGACGAAGATATGTCTAAGTCAGTGGTAAAATGGCTCGATGAACTCAATACCAAGCAACGTGAAGTGTTAGCGCGCCGATTTGGTTTGCTAGGTTATGAGCCGTCAACACTAGAAAATGTCGGTAAAGAGATTGGTTTAACACGTGAGCGTGTTCGTCAAATTCAAGTTGAGGCATTGAAACGTCTTAAAGACCTGCTAGGCGCTCAAGGGCTGTCAGTAGAGGCTATTTTCAAAGCCTAACTTTTAGTAAAGATATCTTAAAAGTTACAGAGTGAATAAAAGAAAAGCGCAGTTGATTTCAACTGCGCTTTTTAGTGTTTGCTGCATACTTACTGGTATTAGCTAATCGCTTATAGCGCTAACTTCTTCAGGTTATATAAGTAATCCAGTGCTTGCTTTGGGGTTAATTCATCTGGATTGAGCTTACTTAATGCTTCTAACGCCGGCGATGGAGCTGGCGTTGCAAAACTCATTGCTTGCTGTTGCGGCGCTTTATCAGCTGATTGCTCGGAGTTATGCTCGCGACTTTCTAGCTGTTGAAGCTTATGCTTGGCGGCACTAATTACACAGTTAGGTACGCCAGCAAGTGCAGCAACCTGTAGACCGTAACTTCTGCTGGCAGCGCCTTCTTGTACTGCATGCATGAACACAATGCTGTCACCATGTTCGACTGCGTCTAAATGCACATTTTCTACATTCGACAACAGTTCTGGCAGTTGAGTTAGCTCAAAGTAGTGCGTGGCAAATAGGGTCATCGCTTGAAGATGTTTGGCTAAATACTCTGCAGCAGACCAAGCAAGAGAAAGGCCGTCATAAGTAGATGTGCCGCGGCCAATCTCATCCATCAATACTAGGCTGTTAGGCGTTGCGTTATGTAAGATATTCGCCGTTTCAGTCATTTCTACCATGAAGGTAGAGCGACCAGATGCTAAGTCATCTGATGCGCCGATACGGGTAAACACTCTATCAACTGGGCCAATCACAGCGTGCTCTGCAGGGACATAACAACCAATATGCGCCATTAATGTAATAAGGGCTACTTGGCGCATGTAGGTTGATTTACCCCCCATGTTAGGGCCTGTCACCACTAACATTTTTCGCTGATTGTTGAGGGTTACTGGGTTAGCAATAAACGGGCTTTGGCTAACTTGTTCTACAACTGGGTGACGACCCGCTTCAATCTGGATCCCTGGTGTTAGTGATAATTCTGGGCAGTGGTAGTTTAAGCTTTCAGCGCGCTCAGCAAAGTTACAAAGCACATCAAGTTCTGCAGCTGCTTTAGCGAAATCTTGTAGTTCATGCAGTTTCGGTAAGATTAAGTCAAATAGCTGTTCCCACAATTGTTTTTCAAGAGCGAGGGCTTTACCTTGGCTAGAAAGTACTTTTTCTTCATGCTCTTTTAGCTCTGGGATGATGTAACGTTCAGTATTTTTTAGTGTTTGTCTGCGCTGGTAGCTTAAGGGCACGAGATCAGATTCACGGCGGCTAACTTCAATATAGTAGCCATGTACTCGGTTGTAGCCAACTTTAAGGGTTGAGATCCCTGTTTGATCTTTCTCGCGGGCTTCAAGCTCATGTAGGTAATCAGTAGCGCCTTCACTTAATCTGCGCCATTCGTCTAACTCTGCATTATATCCTTCTTGAATAACGCCGCCGTCGCGAATAAGCATAGGCGGGTTATCAACAACTGCACGCGTTAATAGTTCAAGCTCTTCAGGAAACTCACCAATCACCTGTGATAAATATTTAAGGTGTTCTGCATTTGCTTGGCTGAGTGTTTGCTGTAATTGAGGAAGTAACGCTAAAGCTTGACGTAAACGAGCAAAGTCGCGTGGACGAGCATTACGCAGTGCGATACGTGCAGTAATACGTTCAATATCACCTAGTGCTTTTAGATCGTCTGATAATGTTTCAAAATCGCCAGAGTCTAACAGTTCGGCAATCGATGCTTGTCGCGCTCTAATAATGTCATGTTCGCGCAGCGGCTGATGTAACCAGCGCTGTAGCATACGACTTCCCATTGGCGTCACTGTATTATCAAGCACAGATGCCAAAGTGTTTTCGCGGCCACCTTGCAAGTTTACTGTCAGTTCAAGATTGCGGCGGGTGGCGGCATCTAACACGATACTATCGGACTGATTAAAGCGCACAATCGAGTTGATATGCGGCAACGCTGTGCGTTGAGTATCTTTTACATACTGCATTAAACAGCCTGCGGCTTGTAGTGACAGTCTGGCATCTTCGATACCAAAGCCCTTTAAGTCTTTAGTGCCAAATTGATTGAGTAGTAAGCGATGGCAAGTATCGTAGTCAAATTCCCATTCAGGACGACGGCGTGTACCGTTCATTCCTGCAATCAGGCTCATTTGCGAAAAATCTTCACTGTAAAGCAGTTCAGCAGGGTTAGTGCGCTGTAATTCAGCTTCTAATGCTTCTGTATTGGCAAGCTCGGTGATCACGAATCGGCCTGATGCAACATCTAGTGTGGCGTAACCATAGCCAGTTTTGCCTTGATAAAGTGCTGCAAGTAGATTGTCTTGGCGCTCTTGCAACAGGGCTTCATCGGTTAGTGTTCCCGGAGTCACAATACGCACAACTTTGCGCTCAACAGGGCCTTTTGATGTAGCAGGATCACCCACTTGTTCACAGATAGCGACAGATACTCGCAATTGCACTAGTTTAGCTAAGTAACCCTCAACTGCATGGTAAGGCAAGCCGGCCATTGGAATTGGGTCGCCACCACTTTTGCCCCGCGCAGTTAATGAGATCCCAAGTAGCTCAGAAGCGCGTTTAGCATCTTCATAGAAGAGTTCATAGAAATCGCCCATACGATAAAAGAGCAACATGTCAGGATGCTGAGCTTTTAGGGTGAGATACTGACGCATCATTGGGGTGTGTTTTTCTAAGCCTTGCGGATCAATAGCAGTCATCGATTTGTTTTGCCTGTCATTTACTGCGGCGTCTAGTAGCGCCTTAAACAATATTGGCGCTAATCTTACCAATATTTTGGCCATTTTAGGCGTAATTCTTACAGTGTTTACTGAATAAATTACTGGTTAAAATTATAATGTCAGCTTAAGTGTTTGATTTTAAGTGTTTTGTAAAATATTTTTACACAGCACTTGATACTGTATGATTGTACAGTATACTAGTTTCATATTGAGGCTCTAGCCAAGGCTAATTGAGTCATCACCTAAATGATAATTCAGTGCCAATCATACGTAGCACTGCGGTCCAGAGGATATCCGGAATGAAGACAGATCCAAATAAAGAGAAAGCACTGAACGCTGTTTTAGGTCAGATTGAGAAGCAGTTTGGTAAAGGCTCAATCATGAAGTTAGGCGAAGACCGTTCAATGGACGTAGAAACAATTTCTACCGGCTCACTTGCTTTGGATGTTGCCTTAGGTGCTGGTGGTTTACCAATGGGTCGTATAGTTGAGATCTACGGGCCTGAATCTTCTGGTAAAACGACACTAACATTAGAAGTGATTGCTGCAGCGCAAAAGCAAGGTAAAACTTGTGCTTTTATTGACGCTGAGCACGCACTTGATCCTATCTACGCTAAAAAGTTAGGCGTTGATATCGACAATCTACTTTGTTCACAGCCAGACACTGGTGAGCAAGCGCTTGAGATCTGTGATGCACTAACTCGCAGTGGCGCGGTTGACGTAATCATTGTCGACTCAGTAGCGGCGTTAACGCCTAAAGCTGAAATCGAAGGCGAAATTGGTGACTCTCACATGGGCTTAGCCGCTCGTATGATGAGCCAAGCAATGCGTAAGCTTGCAGGTAACCTTAAGCAATCAAATACATTGCTTATCTTCATTAACCAAATCCGTATGAAGATTGGTGTAATGTTTGGTAACCCTGAAACGACTACTGGTGGTAACGCACTTAAGTTCTACGCTTCAGTTCGTCTAGATATCCGCCGTACAGGTGCGATTAAAGATAGAGAAGAAGTGATTGGTAACGAAACTCGCGTTAAAGTCGTTAAAAACAAAATTGCGGCGCCATTTAAACAAGCTGAATTCCAAATCCTTTACGGTCAAGGGATTAACAGTACTGGTGAATTAGTTGACCTAGGTGTATTGCACAAGCTGATTGAAAAGTCAGGTGCTTGGTACAGCTACAAAGGTGACAAGATTGGTCAAGGCCGTGCTAACGCAGGTAAGTACCTAATCGAGAACCCAGCAATTTCTGATGAAATTGAAACAACCTTACGCGCTATGCTTTTAGGTAATGGCGAGAAAGTAGCTGCAGACTCAGCTGATACAGCTGGTGATAACATTGACCTAGAAACTGGTGAAGTATTCTAAGTAGAAGCTAAGTCAAAGCAACACTGACTTGAGTTAAATAAATCGCGATGCGCCTTGGTGCTTCGCGATTTTTTGTTTTCAGCTATAACCATTAGTTAGAGTCCTAAAATACCCGCTTTAAACATTGTATGGTTTACTGCCAACTTTGATACTGAAAGACCATCAATTCAGCTTCAATACAAGTTACATTCATCTTCAATCAACCTAACTCGCATCGAATCGCTACAAATATTGCTTTAGCCATAGTTTAATTTCCTTTTAGACACACAGTTTTGTATCAACAGGGCTGGTTGTTAGACATGACTCTGCTTATAATGCTATCCATAAAAATTTAACAGTTAGCCCTTTAGGCTTATTTGCACAACCTAATTCAGGACGGTTTCATGTATCAAACCACTGCAGCACTGCGAAGTGCTTTTTTGGAATATTTCCGCACTAATGGTCACCAGGTCGTAGATAGTAGCTCTCTCGTTCCAGCGAACGATCCAACCCTACTATTTACTAATGCGGGTATGAACCAGTTTAAAGACGTTTTTTTGGGTGCCGATAAGCGTAGCTACTCACGTGCGACTTCTTCACAGCGCTGTGTACGTGCTGGTGGTAAACATAACGATTTAGATAACGTTGGTTACACTGCTCGTCACCATACATTCTTTGAAATGTTAGGTAACTTCAGCTTTGGTGATTACTTTAAAGAAGATGCGATTAAATTTGCATGGACCTTCTTAACTGAAGAGTTAAAGCTTCCAACCGAGCGTCTATGTGTCACCATCTATGAAACTGATGATGAAGCATTTGAAATTTGGAATAAGAAAATCGGCGTAGCTGCTGAAAATATTATCCGTATTGGCGACAACAAAGGCGCCGCTTACGCATCTGATAACTTCTGGCAGATGGGTGACACTGGTCCATGTGGTCCATGTTCTGAAATTTTCTATGATCACGGCGATCATATCTGGGGTGGCCGTCCAGGTACTCCTGAAGAAGATGGCGACCGTTTCATCGAAATCTGGAACATCGTATTTATGCAGTATAACCGTCAAGCTGACGGTGAAATGAAGCCACTGCCTAAGCCATCAGTTGATACAGGTATGGGTATTGAGCGTATCGCTGCTATTATGCAAGGCGTACACTCAAACTATGAAATTGATATTTTCCAAGCATTGATCAAGAAAGCAGCGGCTATTCTTGGTGTAACAGATCTTGAGAACAAATCATTACGCGTTATTGCTGACCATATTCGTTCATGTGCATTCTTAATTGCTGATGGCGTTATGCCGTCAAATGAAGGCCGTGGTTATGTTCTTCGTCGTATTATCCGTCGTGCAGTGCGTCATGGTAACAAGTTAGGCGCAACTGAAAGCTTCTTCTACAAGTTAGTACCAACACTAATTGAAGTGATGGGCGCTGATGCGGCAAAAGGTCTGCAAGAAACACAAGCGATTGTTGAGAAGTCACTAAAAGCGGAAGAAGAGCAATTTGCTCGTACACTTGAACGTGGTCTAGGTATTTTAGATGCAGCCCTTAACGAGCTAACAACGAATGTGTTAGATGGCGAAACTGCATTTAAGCTTTATGATACATATGGTTTCCCTGTAGATTTAACTGCTGACGTATGTCGTGAACGCGAAATCACTGTTGATGAAGCTGGTTTTGAAGCGGCAATGGCTGAGCAGCGCAGTCGTGCTCAAGCAGCTGGTCAGTTTGATACTGATTACAACGAAGGTTTAAAGATTGAAGAGCAAAGCTGCTTCACTGGTTACACTGAGCTAAATAATCAAGCCACTGTAACAGCAATCTTTAAGGCCGGAGAATCCGTTGAATCTACTGTTGCTGGCGATGATGTTGTTATCGTATTAGATAACACACCATTTTATGGCGAGTCAGGTGGTCAGTGCGGTGATAAAGGCGTATTGATAACTGATGGCGTAGAGTTCACTGTGACAGATACTCAAAAGTATGGTCAAGCAACGGGCCATATTGGCCGTGTAGCAACAGGTGAAATCAAAGTAGGCCAAGTTGTAGCTGCAAATGTTGATAAAAAGCTGCGTCATAGAACGGAGCTAAACCACTCTGTGACTCATCTTTTACATGCGGCATTACGTCAAGTATTAGGTACTCATGTTAGCCAGAAAGGCTCACTAGTTGATCCTGAACGTTTACGTTTTGACTTCTCACACTTTGAAGGCGTTAAAACGTCAGAGCTTAAAGAAGTTGAAGAGCTAGTAAATACGCAAATTCGTCGTAACCACGAATTAACTGCAGAAATTATGGATATCGAAACTGCCAAAGAAAAAGGTGCTATGGCACTGTTTGGTGAGAAATACGATGCTGAAGTACGTGTTGTCACAATGGGCGATTTCTCAATCGAGCTATGTGGTGGTACTCACGTAGGCCGCACTGGTGATATCGGTTTATTCAAGATCACTTCAGAAGGCGGTATTGCTGCTGGTGTACGTCGTATTGAAGCTGTGACTGGTGCTGCAGCGATGGCTTATGTTGCTAAGCAACAAGCTGAGCTTGAAGAAGCCGCGGCATTATTGAAGGGCGATAGTGCTTCAGTTGTTGCTAAGCTAAAAGCACAACTTGATAAAACTAAGCAGCTTGAAAAAGAGCTATCTCAGTTAAAAAATAAGTTAGCAGCGGCTACAAGTGCTGATCTTGCTGGTGAAGCGGTAGACGTTAACGGCGCGAAAGTGCTTATTAAGAAGTTAGAAGGCGTTGATGCTGGTGCATTACGTGGTCTTCAAGATGAGCTAAAGCAAAAGCTACAATCAGGTATTGTGGTTTTAGCGATTGCTGGCGAAGAGAAAGTTAACCTAATTGTAGGTGTGACTAAAGATCTTACCGGTAAAGTTAAAGCTGGTGAGCTTGTAGCATCTATTGCACAACAAGTTGGTGGTAAAGGTGGCGGACGTCCTGATATGGCACAAGCTGGCGGTAGCCAACCAGAAAACCTTGATGCAGCACTAGAGCAAGTGCTTCCATGGATCACAGCTAAGCTAGTTTAATTTGAAGCTTGTTGAATGAGATAGTTAGATATAAAAGCGCCCTAATTGGGCGTTTTTTTATGGTTTAGTTTCAAGATAAATATAACTTACTTATATTGGCTATTTTGGCGGGTTTTATCCAAAGCATTGAGGGTTTATAACGTTAGTGAGGTAATTAGGTTACATAGGGGCTTAACATTACTTTTATCTATATTTTTATCAGCAAATGCATTGGTGATTTTATCAGCTTAAATAGCGAGTTGTTTGTTTTAGGTTTGTAATATGTAAGCTTAAGTTTGGGGAAAGTATTAATTCATGCTAGTTTAATGTTAACGCTTGATAATGATGATATCGGGCAAAAGTTCTTCTTAAACTGGTTAAAAAGGTTTCAGCGCAGAAACTGTGATTTAATACTCGAAAAGGTGTAATTATTTGACGCTTTTCTAATAGAAAACTGTTAATTTGTACTAAGCTGACCTTATAATACAAATATAACGGAATTGTGCCGTATAAAGCAGAATTAGGAACTAAAGGAGCAAAGTAATGCTGATATTGACTCGTCGTGTTGGTGAAACACTGATGATTGGTGACGAAGTAACGGTCACTGTATTAGGCGTTAAAGGTAACCAAGTAAGAATTGGTGTAAATGCACCTAAAGAAGTCTCTGTACATCGTGAAGAGATTTATCAACGCATTCAATCTGAAAAATCAGGTACGCCATCTGAAGGCGGTAACTTTTGATCTAGTAAAGATCAATGAAGAATTCTAGAAGCCAGCTATTACAGCTGGCTTTTTCATTTTTGAGTCTTGAAAGCATAATAGCTATTAGTTCTGAGCAAAGTGCTGACAAGTTTCGGCTCAACTTCCTTTTTAACTGGCTTTACAGCGCTGGCCTATGATTTCGGGTCTCATCGTGGAGATAAAATGAGCGTTGAATATCGACTTAGGTAATTTTTAGATCAAAATTAACGATTGAGCTGATGTTTTAAAAGTTCGGTAGTGATTGGTTTTGTCATTTAGCAGCGAAAAATACCGTTAATAAAGTGACAAAAAACCTACTTTAAAGGGTAAGTTAGACTGTTATACAGACAAGATGCTTAAAAACAGTTCAAACGCGAATGGTTTCTTAAAAAGGGTTTGACTTATTTTCGGCAGACAGTAATATGTGCGCCAAGAAACGGAGAGGTGGCCGAGTGGCCGAAGGCGCTCCCCTGCTAAGGGAGTATGGGCTTTAACTCCCATCGAGGGTTCGAATCCCTCCTTCTCCGCCATTTCTTACAATAGACAACGATGCGGATGTAGCTCAGCTGGATAGAGTACCTGGCTACGAACCAGGCGGTCGGAGGTTCGAATCCTCCCATCCGCACCATTTCTATTGTCGTGATAAATGTTTTAGTGAGCGGATGTAGCTCAGCTGGATAGAGTACCTGGCTACGAACCAGGCGGTCGGAGGTTCGAATCCTCCCATCCGCACCATTAAATCATTTATAGCAGTAAACGTTCTATATGCGGATGTAGCTCAGCTGGATAGAGTACCTGGCTACGAACCAGGCGGTCGGAGGTTCGAATCCTCCCATCCGCACCATAGAATGCAAAGAATTTAAGATTTTATATGAGCGGATGTAGCTCAGCTGGATAGAGTACCTGGCTACGAACCAGGCGGTCGGAGGTTCGAATCCTCCCATCCGCACCATATAAAACAATGATTTAAGTAGTACCGATTTTGCGCGTGTAGCTCAGCTGGATAGAGTACCTGGCTACGAACCAGGCGGTCGGAGGTTCGAATCCTCCCACGCGCACCATGAATTGACGGAGAGGTGGCCGAGTGGCCGAAGGCGCTCCCCTGCTAAGGGAGTATGGGCTTTAACTCCCATCGAGGGTTCGAATCCCTCCTTCTCCGCCATCATTCTTGCGAAAAACCGCAACCCAAGTTGCGGTTTTTTGTCCTCAGAATGATGGAAATGTTTTAAGTTTTATATGAGCGGATGTAGCTCAGCTGGATAGAGTACCTGGCTACGAACCAGGCGGTCGGAGGTTCGAATCCTCCCATCCGCACCATATAAAACAACGAGTTAAGTAGTACCGATTTTGCGCGTGTAGCTCAGCTGGATAGAGTACCTGGCTACGAACCAGGCGGTCGGAGGTTCGAATCCTCCCACGCGCACCATGAATTGACGGAGAGGTGGCCGAGTGGCCGAAGGCGCTCCCCTGCTAAGGGAGTATGGGCTTTAACTCCCATCGAGGGTTCGAATCCCTCCTTCTCCGCCATCATACCAACAAAAAAACCGCACTCGTTGCGGTTTTTTTGTATCTGCAATTTGAGTGATTCTAGTTTAATAGCAATTAGTACAAATGTTTGGCTGTCTACAGCTGTGTTGAATTACAGCTATTCGGCTTGAATTGGTTTGCCAAAAAACGCGCTAAATAAATTAACTTCTTATTTTTATTGCACTCAAGATAAAACCTACCAGTTTCAATTTCCTTTTCTATACTCTTTATTATCAACAACTATTTTTATTATAAATCGTAGTCAATATGTGGGATTTCAACTTACTGTAGATATTGTCTACATAGTTTCTTGCAATCTGTATCACTCATAATCGTGATATTTGCAGGCGTCTGTACATCTAAGACAAAACTTTTCTACCTTAAGTGAAAGGAGTGAGCTTTGTACTTCGCTCTAATCATGAAATCACCGCCATAAATTTACGTGTAATTGGACTTGATTACTATTTGTACTCGTGTAGGTTGAAAAAACCCTTGGTAATTTGTCGTAATCACTTTGGAAGTCGCTTTTGCGCAGAGTGGACACAGGTTTGTTTTCAACAAATGTGTTTAAAAGAACGGAGATCTTATATGGCATTGCTTCAAAACCATGCGAAAAAAAAGTGGGCTGCAATTTCACTTGTCGCTAGCTTATTTTCTGCTTCCGCTATGGCTGCTGATAAACCTAATATTTTGGTGATTTGGGGAGATGATATTGGGCAGTCAAATATCAGTGCTTATACATTTGGCATGATGGGTTATAAAACACCCAATATCGACAGTATTGCTAAAGAAGGCATGATGTTTACTGACTATTACGGCGAGCAATCTTGTACCGCTGGTCGCTCTACATTTATTACTGGTCAGAGTGTATTTAGAACGGGTTTATCTAAAGTGGGCATGCCGGGCGCGGATGTCGGCTTGCAAGATACTGACGCTACGATAGCCGAGATCTTAAAACCCATGGGTTACGCGACCGGGCAATTTGGTAAAAACCACTTAGGCGATCAAGATAAGTTTTTACCGACTAATCATGGTTTTGATGAGTTTTTTGGTAATTTATATCACCTCAACGCTGAAGAAGAGCCTGAAAATATCGATTACCCGAAAGATCCTGAGTTTCGTAAAAAGTTTGGTCCACGAGGTGTTATTAAGTCTTCAGCAGATGGAAAAATTGAAGATACTGGTCCATTAACCAAAAAACGTATGGAAACGGTTGATGATGAAACCGTTGAAGCTGCAATCGACTTTATGGAGCGCAAAGTAAAAGCTAAAAAACCTTTCTTTGTATGGTGGAGTGGCACACGTATGCACTTCAGAACCCACGTAAAGCCAGAGTTACAAGGTTCTAGTAAGCTGAGCAATTATGCTGACGGTATGATTGAGCACGATAATCATGTCGGCCAACTTCTAGCGGCTGTTGATAAACTCGGTATTAAAGATAATACCATCGTATTTTACTCAACCGACAATGGCCCGCATATGAACACTTGGCCTGATGCGGGCACAACACCATTTAGAGGAGAGAAAAATACTAACTGGGAAGGGGCGTATCGTGTGCCTGCAATGGTGCGTTGGCCGGGTAATATCCCAGAGGGCAGTGTGTCGAATGACATAATGCACCATATGGATTGGATGCCAACTTTCGCAGCCGCAGCTGGTGATAGCAAGGTTAAAGAGAAACTGCTTAAAGGCCATAAGGCGGGGAGTAAGACCTTTAAAAACCATCTTGATGGCTACAACTTTTTACCTTACCTAACAGGTAAAGATATGACGCCGCCACGTGAAGAGATCTTCTACTTTACTGATGATGGTGACTTAGCTGCGTTACGCTTTAAAAACTGGAAGTTAGTGTTTATGGAGCAGCGCGTAGAGGGGACGTTATTGCTCTGGGCTAATCCATTTACCGTATTACGTTTACCTAAGATCTATAACTTGCGTATGGACCCTTATGAAAATGCTGACATTACCTCAAACACTTATTGGGATTGGATGCTAGATAGGGCCTTTATGTTAGTGCCTGCACAGGCTTATGTGGCTAAATTCTTGGAAACATTTAAAGAATATCCGCCTAGCCAAAAGGCAGCGAGCTTTAGCTTAGATCAAGTGATGGAGAAACTACAAACTCCGCCAAGTAAGTAAAGGCGTTAAAGATCAAGGGCGTTCGCGCCCTTTTTCTATTTTAGCGCCTAGTTGGCGCTGGTTTTAGATTAGAAAGTCGATAAAGGAATATGCATCTATGACTGGCTCACAGATAAGTGGTCAACAGGTTCATCAGCAACTTCAACAGCTACAACTGGCTTTATCACAGCAGGTGCTTGGCCAAGAACATGTTGTTAAAGGGCTCATTTTGGCCTTACTTGCTAATGGTCATGTGTTGCTAGAAGGCTTACCTGGTACAGCTAAAACACGCTCGGTTAAAACCTTGGCTGAATTATTAAATTTATCCAATGGTCGTGTGCAATTTACGCCGGATTTGCTTCCATCTGATGTTATTGGTTATGAGGCGCTTTCTGCAACAAATAGCAACCAAATAGACTTTAACCCCGGCCCAGTGTTTAACCATATTTTGCTCGCTGATGAAATTAACCGTGCACCACCTAAAGTACAATCAGCATTGCTTGAATCAATGGAAGAACGTCAAGTCACTGTGGGTAACACAACCCATGCGATGCATGAAGTATTCTTAGTATTAGCCACGCAAAACCCGATAGAGCAAGAAGGTACATACCCGTTACCTGAAGCGCAAATGGACAGGTTTTTATTTAAAATCATCCTTGAATACCCTGATGATGACACAGAGCTGGAGATTATTCGTTTAACACGAGGACAAGAGTCAGCAGCGGACTTAAGCGCTCTTGTTATTGATGATGCGGATAACTTAATTAAGTCAGCCAGACAGATGGTTCATCAAGTTTACCTGTCTGAGAGCATTGAGAAATATATCGTAGCGCTAGTGATGGTGACAAGAAAGCCTGAGCGCTATCCAGATAGTGACTTACGTGAGCTTATTAAAGTTGGGGCTAGCCCGCGAGCGTCTATTGCGTTAGATAAGGCATCTCGCGCACATGCGGTTTTAGCTGGGCGGGATTATGTTGATCCTGATGATGTACGCGCTGTGGTTTTACAAGTATTGAGTCACCGTATTAGTCTTTCTTATGCCGCTGTTGCAAAGGCTAAAACTGCGCAGGATGTTGTTAAAGAAATCGTGCGAGTGACACCATTGGTATGACGATAAAGGATGAGCGGGTTTATACCAACTTACCGGCGCTGTTAGCACTGAGATACCAAAGCCAACAATTGTCGTTATCACCTAAGTATCGTCCAGCTGGCATGTTATCTGGGCGGCATGCTTCGAATGTGAAAGGTCGTGGATTAAACTTTGAAGAGCTACGCCAATATCAAGCGGGTGACAATATACGCCAAATTGACTCTCGAGTTTCTGCGCGTCTAGGTAAGCCCTATGTTCGGGTATATTCAGAGGAAACCGATCGTCCGGTTCATATTGTTATCGATCAGCGACTGGCTATGTTTTTCGGTAGTCAATGTTTTACAAAATCTGTGGTTGCCGCACAAGTGGCAGCAATGCTTGCATGGCAAGCATTTGAAAGCGGCGATCGTGTTGGAGGATTAGTGCTTGGTCCGCAAGATTGTATTCAGATTGACCCCATGCGCTCTAAAGATAATGTTATACGGTTTTTAGAAGCCATCGTTCGTGCTAACAACCAACTAGATCTAGCTGCTAGCAAACTTTCACAAAACAGCCCCTCACTGCTTTCGCAGGCAAGACCGCTTATCGCACGCTTAACTAGCCAAAGTGTAATGCTACTGATTACTGACATTGAAGGGATCCAAACTCAAGAATTTGCTGAGTTGGAGGCATTATCTCAACGGGCTAACATCATACTTTTTATTGTGCAGGACTCATTAGAGGATGACTTATCTCGTGCACATGGTTTGAGTGTGTCTCACGGAGAGCAGCAGGTTAACATCCAGTTTAATGATGATAATCAGCGTAAATACGGTCAGTTATATCAGCAACGATTGACAAGTTTGGAGCAATGTTTATTAAGCAGCGCGTTACCTGTTGGGGTACTCAATACAACTGAGCCTGCGATAAACCAATTGATGCAATTGCTTAGCGGTGAACAGACATGAATCAGTTAGCTCAGTTGGTCGAGATCACTACACCAGATGCAATCAGTTGGTGGCCATTAGCTCCTGGCTGGTATCTGGTGGTATTTGTGTTTTTTATTACTGCTTTATTTGTGGCTTGGCATAAAAGGAAAACATGGCTTCGTAATCAATATCGCCGCAACGCTATTTTCGAAACCCAAAAGCTGACTTATGTAGAAGCTAACCAATTAAATCAGCTACTTCGTTTAGCTGCGCAGCGGGGCAGTTTGGAGTGGAGAAACAAGAGAGCTCAGCTTAATGTAACCGGGAAACCATGGTTTGAGTTGCTCAATAGTTTGGGACCTAAAGATCTATTTACTCAAGAGCAAGTGGCGCGACTAGAATACCTTAATTATCACAGTAGTCAGGAGTCTGCTAAGGCGGACGTTTTGGCTGCTGAAGGTGTTGCTGCTGACTCTTCTACGGCAGTTGAGCCGAAACAGGCTAGCAAGCTTAATGAGTTATCGGAGACCGAATTTGAGCTGCTAAAAACATTAGCAATTAAATGGTTAAAGGAGCACAAGTTTGAGCATCTCGCTTGAGTATCCATGGCTACTGATTTTAGTTATTTTACCTTTATTTATTTTTAGGTTTTCGCCTGCCTATTTACAACCCTCTGCGTCAATATATCTGCCTTTTTTCGCTCGCTTAATCAGAGCTACGGGGCAAACTCCAACCTCAGGTAATCAAGTGCAGCAGCGTAAACGGGTGCAAATGTTGGCGCTGCTTTTAAGCTGGTTGCTGCTGATTGTTTGCCTTGCTCGTCCAGTATTGCTCGGGGAGCCAATATTTGTTGGAAAAACCGGACGAGACTTAATGGTGGCTGTTGACCTGTCACAATCGATGGAACAAAAGGATTATCAATTAGATGATGAAACAGTCTCTCGATTAACGGCGTTAAAATCGTTATTAGTGTCTTTTTCTGAGCAGCGTAAAGGAGATCGTTTAGGCCTAATTGTTTTTGGTTCTGGTGCCTATTTACAAGTCCCTTTTACTGAAGACTTAACCTTGTGGCAGACATTGCTAACGCAAATGGATACGCAAATGGCGGGACCTGCGACAGCAATAGGTGACGCCATTGGACTTAGTATTCGTGCATTTGAAAACTCAAGTACTGAGCAGCGGGTTTTACTATTGGTAACAGATGGCAGTGACACCAGCTCTAGGCTTGATCCCGTTGACGCGGCGCGCGTAGCGGCTACAGATGGCATCCAAATTTATACCCTAGGTATGGGATCAATTAATACCTTAGGCGATGACAAGGTTGATTTTAACACCTTAAATAAAATTGCAGTGGTGAGTAACGGTAAGTCGTTTGAAGCAAGTGACAGTAACGCTATTGCAAAAGTATTAGCCCAAGTAAACGACATCGCGCCGGCATCTTATCAACAGCAAAGTTACCTTGCTAAAACAGAGCTTTACCCATATTTAGTGGGGCCGATGATCATCTTATATACCTTAGTTTGGTCAGGGCTCGCTTTGGCCTCATTTGTGGCTAGGCGCAAAGCGATAAAGTATGAATCAGTTTATCAAGGAGTGATTAACGCTTCAGATAATAGCGAAAATAAGCAAGTCGCAGATAGCTTAAAGGAGGAAGCCTGATGTTGGTTAATTTTCAATTTGCAGCTCCTTATTGGTTATGGCTATTTATTCCTGTTTTGGCGCTTATGTATGGTTTATGGCGTCAAAGGGTAAATCAGCAACTAGCGGGGCAAGGGATTATTGCTGCGCATTTGGCTGCTGTGTTTTCGGTGCAAAATCGTCAGCGGGCAAATAATAGTCCTATTTTACTCACTTTACTTACTGCAAGCCTTATTATTTTAGCTTTGGCGGGACCAAGCTGGTCGACTAGTGATGGTGATAAAATTAAAGCGCCGCTGGTTGTAGCGTTAGATCTATCCAGCTCCATGGTAGAAGGTCAGCAAGATCTTACTCGGCTAGAGCGCGCTAAATTGATGATTACTCAGGTGCTTGCTCAAGCAGGTGCAAGGCCAATTTCTTTAGTTGCATTTGCAGGTAGCAGCCATCAAGTGTTGCCTCCTTCAAAACAATATCAATTGCTTACTCTCTATCTTGGCTATATGCAGCCTGAAGTCATGCCTATTGATGGCAATAACCTTAATTCTTTGGTTACCGCAATCAGCTCTATGTCTGCAGCAAAGGAATATGGCTTTGACTTACTTGTGGTAACTGATGGCGCGAATAGTGATAGTAACGAGCTAACAGCCTATCTTAAACAGCAAAATGCTGATGGCATTGTAGCAGCGTTAACGCCGTCTGCTGAAGGGCTCGCAAGTGGGCTGAACCTTGCTTTGATCTCAACCAAGCAGTTAACTCGCAATCCTCAAGAAGTGGCAGAGCAAGTGACAAAGTTAACCGCTAATGCAATCGCTAAATCAAGTATGTTGGTAAATCATGGTTACTGGCTACTTTACCCTGCTGCCTTATTATTGCTGCTATTTTTCCGTCGAGGTTTTAGCCTGTATTGGACTGCAGCAATAGTACTGAGTATTAGTTTGTCGCCCACTCCTGTTAATGCGCAAACGCATTGGCTTGACTGGTTTATGACTGCCGACCAACAAGGGCAATTTTACTTTAATCGCGATGACTTCAAAGAGGCTGCTATCAGGTTTAACGATCCTGAGTGGAAAGCGTTCGCGCATTATAAAGCGAAAGAGTATGCGAAGGCAGCCAAGATATACCGCAAGTTAGATTCAACCCAGAGTTTATTTAATTTAGCAATGAGCTATACCAGAGGGCGCAACTATAGCAAGGCGCAACAAGTGTATGAGTTACTTCTTGAAATCGAACCCGATAATCAAGCGGCTGAAACTAATTTACGCATTGTTATTAACCTTATTCGAGACATAAAGCAGCTAGGGGAAAGTCAGCAAGAAGAAAACCCTCCAGAGTCGATAAGCCCTGATGAAATGACTGATAGTAACTTAGGTGCTGACAAGCAAACCGTAGGCAAGATTGAAGTAACCTTACAAAAACTATCTGTGGCGGAATTATTGCGTAGCGATAGCAAAAAACAGCAATGGCTCAGAGATATTAGTAAAGATCCACAGCAGTTTTTAGCGGCCAAATTTCAGGCTGAATATAATCAATCTATCAGCGTTGAAAAAGATTCAATTGTGCCGGAGGTCAATGTTGATGACTAAAGGTTTAGCAACCCTTTGCAAATGTGTATATCTAAGCTCCGGTTGCTCTCTTAGGGTTATTAAGCCTATTAGGTTTGAATCAGCTTTTAGCGCTGCAGTATGTTTATCTAAGTTGGTATTTTTAGCATTTAGTTTGTTAGCCAATTTACTTGTCGCCGAGCTCGCTTTTGCTGAAACCAACGCTGAACAGGCATTTGAGCCTCAAGTCATAGTGAGTCGTGCAGAAGTTAATCCTGTTGTCGGGCAGAAAGTGCTTCTTAGATTTGAACTGCTAGTTAATGGCTTTTTTAATGGCGCTACAAAGTTTGAGTTACCGTCGATGTCGAGTGCTCGACTGGCTAAAGCCTCGGATTTTGCAATTAACGGCAGTAAACGAGTTGTAGGCAAAACCTTATCATCACAAATATGGGATGTTGAGCTTTATCCTGAACAAAGCGGATTAATTGAAGTGCCCAATATTGTGTTTGCTATTCACTATGTTGATGCAGACTCAGGTAAATCTTTATCACGAACAATAGTGGCAGAGCCCATTTTGGTTTTTGCTTATCTACCCGAATCGCTTAAAGGAGTTTCTACTTATATAGTGTCAGATAATGTGCAGGTAGAAGATAACTGGTCAGAGGTAAAGGTCGAGTATCAACCCGGAGATATCATTAAAAGAACGCTAATCATTACCGCAGATGATACGCCTGCAAGCTATATTCCGCCGTTTAAGGCTAACATAGCTGATGGTATTACCCTTGTGGTTAAAGAGCCGCAATTAGTAAATGAAAATAATAGAGGTGAGAGCCGCGGTCAAATTACTCAAGATCTGACTTATATTATTGATAAGCCTGGCAACTATGTTTTGGGAGGTGAGGTTATTTCTTGGTGGCAGTTAGGCAGTGGTTTGAAGCTGAATCGATTAGAACAAAGAGATGTGGCAGTTATAGGTTTTAGTACTAAAAATGCTTATCACATTTTATTGCTGCTTTTAGGCTGTGGTTTTTTAGCCTTAATCTTATTTTGGATTAGAACGCGAAAATCAACTTTATATAGCCAAGCTAAACATGCTCTTGCGGCAGAGGATTGGCCATTATTTGTTAGCTTAATGTACCGCAAGCATGATAACTCAGCATCGCCAGCAAGATTAACGGCGCAACTACAATCTACGGATAATGCTAAGCAAAGTCGCAAGGCTGAAAAACTAACTGGTACGCTAAACAAGCTCTTTGATTATCTTTTTGCAAGGAGTTCCGCTGTGGAACTTAAGACAACTCCGCTGCAATCGCCAAGTGAAAGTGGGGAAACTAACCAAGCTAGTCGCACTGAAACTAATGATATTGATAAAGATGGTAGCGAGTTTAAAAGCAAAGAAGGAAGGTTACCAAGTAAATCAGATTTAATTAAGTTGCTCAAAGCAACCTTCAACAAATAGTTTAATTACTTGTCATAAAGTTAGTTTTAACCTCACTTAAAAAGCTCTGGTCACAGCAAACCTGCCAACCTATATGTTTTGCTGCAGAGCTAAGCGAGAACTGCTTTCTAGTGGCATCACTTCTTATCGTTTTTAACTTTTGCTTTTTGTTGTTTTGCTAACTCCGTTAACTGCCATCTGCTGGTACTGGTATAAAATTTGTTAATTTTTTTCTCTGTATAAGCGCCGGCTTGCACTTTTATCACGATGATACTCGCTTCCATTTTGCTTGCTCAGGGCTCCATCTCAAAATCTTTTAATTATGAAATTCACATTTTAAATATCTGAAGAGCCTGATTTATATGACTGTTGTCACATCAGGCTTTGGTGCATAAATTTTCATTTAGTAGCGTTATTAAATCTCTGTTCTATTTTCTGAATTCATTTTCCACTAAAACTGCAGTTAAATTACAAAGAGTTTGTCGCAAAAACGAGTATATTGATGAATCTTCATTTTAGTGGCTTAAATGGTATTGATTTGTTAGTCACCGCCTATTAATGATCGCTTTTATGGTATGACCAATTTACAAAGGGTTCGCTATTTTGTTATAGATTGGTTATTGTTTTTATTGTTGTTCATCATTTGAGCGTAAAGTCGCATCTAGAATGAATGGAATAAAATGCATAACATGTGAATGGTAAGTGAATATTTATTGGTGGTTTATATGTTTATTCACAACAAAATGCCAACGAGAGGATTAGATGGCTTCAATATCTGAACAGTTATATGACGCGCTAGGGATCATGGTACTAGGTATGGCCCTAGTATTTATTTTTTTGAGTTTTCTTATTTTGGCGATGAACCTAGTCGCTAGAAAGTTTGGACCAACACCACAAGCCGTCAATTCTGCACCAGTGGCACAGCCACAAAGAGCTGACACGAGTGTGAGCCCATTAATGACTGCGGTGATCACTGCGGCAATTCATCAACACCGTAAAAAAGTATTATAAAAAGTAGGGAGTATTTGTATGAGCAAGCCATTGGCTTTAACTGATGTGGTCTTAAGAGATGCGCACCAATCTATTCTCGCTACTCGTTTGCGTACCGAAGATATGTTACCTATTGCACCTTTACTCGATAAGGTTGGTTTATGGTCGATAGAATCTTGGGGCGGCGCCACTTTTGATTCTTGTATTCGCTACTTAGGCGAAGATCCATGGGAGCGTATTCGTGAACTGAAAAAAGTCATGCCTAATACGCCACAGCAAATGCTACTACGTGGACAAAACCTACTAGGTTATCGCCATTACGCTGATGACTTGGTACACCGTTTTGTAGAGCGTGCTCATACTAACGGCGTTGATGTATTCCGTGTGTTTGATGCAATGAACGATGTGCGTAACCTTGAAGCCGCTGTTAAATCTGTGATTGAGGTTGGCGGCCATGCACAAGGTACGCTTTCTTATACGACTAGCCCAGTTCATAACCTAGATACCTGGGTTGATATGGCTAAACGTATTGAAGATATGGGCTGCCACTCACTATGTATTAAAGATATGGCTGGTTTACTTAAGCCGTTTGAGGCCTTTGAGCTAATTAGCCAAATTAAGTCGCAAACTGATTTAGTTCTTTCACTGCATTGCCATGCAACAACAGGACTAAGCACAGCGACTTACCAAAAAGCGATTGAAGCAGGAATTGACGTACTTGATACTGCAATTTCTTCAATGAGCCAAACTTATGGTCATAGTGCAACCGAAACCTTAGTCGCTATGGTAGAAGGCACTGACCGTGCAACCGGCTATGACATGGATCTGCTAGAAGAGATCGCGGCTTACTTTAGAGTTGTACGTAAAAAATACGCTGCATTTGAAGGCGAGCTAAAAGGCATCGACTCGCGTATTTTACGTGCCCAGGTACCAGGCGGCATGCTAACAAACATGGAAAGCCAGTTAAAAGAGCAAGGTGCTGGCGATAAGCTTGATTTAGTTTTAGAAGAGATCCCACGTGTACGTGAAGATTTAGGTTTCTTACCATTAGTTACCCCCACGTCTCAAATTGTAGGTACTCAGTCAGTAATCAACGTTCTAACTGGCGAGCGCTATAAGTCAATGACTAAAGAGACTGAAGGTGTATTAAAAGGCGAGTACGGCGCGACTCCTGCACCAGTTAATGCAGAGCTGCAGCAGCGTGTATTAGCGGGTAAAGAAGCGATAACTTGTCGCCCAGCTGATCTACTTGAATCAGAACTTGGTAAGTTACGCATTGAACTGAAAGAGAAAGCTGAAGCAGAGGGGATCAAGCTTGCTGATGAACTTGATGATGACGTATTAACTTATGCATTATTCCCACAAATCGGTCTTAAGTTCCTTACTAACCGTAATAACCCTGACGCATTTGAGCCAAAGCCTGAAGTCGCTGCTAAAGCACTAGAAGAAGCGAAAAAAGCAGAAGCAAAAGCGGCAAGTCAGCAAGGCCCAGAAACTTACACGGTAACGGTTCAAGGTCAAAGTTTTGTTGTTGAGGTTGCTGAAGGCGGAGATATCAGCCAAATCACGCCAACTGAGAACGTTGTGCCTTTTACAGCACCTTCGGCGTCAGCAGCGGCACCTGTGGTAGATTTATCGGCAGTAAAGCATGAGCAAAATGCACCATTGTCAGGCAATATTTTCAAAGTTCACGTATCGCCAGGTGACACGGTAAAAGAGGGCGATGTGGTGATTATTCTTGAAGCGATGAAAATGGAAACTGAAGTCCGTGCTGAAGCCGATGGGGTGATCTCTAAGGTTTGGGTGAAAGAAGGTGACGCAGTAGCTGTTGGTAGCCAATTGTTGGCATTAGCTTAGGAGTCATCATGGACGGATTAATTGCATTTTGGGCTGAATCTGGCATTGCTAACTTTGACGGCGGCCAGCTGCTCATGATGGGTGTAGGCTGCATATTGCTGTATCTAGCAATTGCAAAAAAGTTTGAGCCATTACTACTACTGCCTATTGGTTTTGGTGCCATATTGGCCAACATTCCTAACGGCGGATTTACTGACGAAGGCGGCTTACTGTATTTCGCCTATTACGTCGGTATTGAAACCGGTATTTTCCCGCTACTGATCTTTATGGGAGTGGGAGCATTAACAGATTTTGGTGCGCTTATTGCTAACCCTAAAATGTTATTGCTGGGTGCTGCGGCGCAGTTTGGTATTTTTGCGACTTTGCTTGGAGCTATAGCGCTTAACTGGATCCCAGGTTTTGATTTCTCAATGACAGATGCTGCAGCCATCGCCATTATTGGTGGTGCAGATGGGCCTACAGCGATTTTCTTGGCCTCCAAACTCGCACCTGAATTACTTGGCGCTATTGCCGTTGCTGCATATTCTTATATGGCATTAGTACCGTTAATTCAGCCACCAATCATGCGCTTGCTAACGACCGAAGCTGAACGCCAGATTAAGATGGAACAGTTGCGTGAAGTGAGCAAGAAAGAGAAGATTATCTTCCCGTTGATGGTGCTTGGACTAACGATTTTGTTCCTACCAGCTGCAACTCCACTAGTGGGTATGTTCTGCTTAGGTAACTTAATGCGCGAGTCTGGTGTTGTTGATAGATTATCAAGCACAGCGCAAAACGAGCTAATCAATATTGTGACTATTTTCCTTGGTCTAGCGGTTGGTTCTAAGTTATCTGCAGAGCAATTCTTACAGATGGAGACTTTAGGTATTTTAGTACTTGGTGCAGTTGCATTCTCTATCGGTACGGCTTCAGGCGTATTAATGGCAAAAGTGATGAGCAAACTATCCGGTGGTAAGATTAACCCATTACTTGGTGCTGCAGGTGTATCGGCAGTACCAATGGCAGCGCGAGTGGTTAATAAAGTAGGCTTAGAGTCGAATAACCAAAACTTCTTATTGATGCATGCAATGGGACCAAACGTTGCGGGTGTATTAGGTAGTGCGGTAGCAGCCGGTGTGCTACTTGCTGTTTTGGGATAAACCTTATTAACTAAACTTATTTAAACCTATTTAAACCTATTTAAAGTTATTTGTTTTGAAATCAATCCTGTACTGCCAAGTACAGGATTTTTTTTTGCTGTAAGCAAAATAATATGCGCTGTTGACTATACTAAGGCTTAATAAAAGTAATCAGTATAAAGACTTGCCTGTGTAGCGGGCATTTAGCGGAACCCATTCGCAATGGAGTGCGATTGTTATGAATGATAACTTCAACAGTATTATTCGCTCACTACAAACGGAATTGAAGTATGTGGCGATATTCAGTTTTTTTGTCAATTTATTGATGTTGGCGTTGCCCATCTACAGCTTGCAATTGTTTGGACGTGTAATTGCCAGCTCTAGTTACCACACCCTGATTAATTTAACTCTAATCGTTATCTTTCTTTTGCTTATTCAAGCCTCTTTAGACTTCGTGCGCAATAAGTTATTACAACAAAGTGGATTGAAACTTGAGATGCGCTCAAGCTCATTATTGGTTAATGAGGCTATTCAGGAGTCAGCCCGTCAAGGTGGAATAAACAAACAAAGCTTGCTTGATGTTCGTGAAGTGAGAACGCTGTTATTAACCCCATCTACCAGCGCAATTTTCGATGCGCCTTGGGTAATCGTATTTTTGATTGTGCTATTTGGCTTGCATCCGCTACTTGGTGTTACAGCTACCGTTGGTGCAGTGATTTTGGCATTACTGGCTTTTGGTGTTAAAGCAGCTGCTAAGCTGCCACAAGATGCAGCCTCTAAAGCTGTAATTGAAAGCAGTATGCAGATTAATGATATTTTGCGTCATGCCAGTTCATTGCAAGCGATGGGAATGGCGACTGATGTTGCCAAACATTGGCAGCAGGGGCATAAGCAATTACTTGGACTACAGTGGAGCGTTGCTGACAAAGTCAGCATGATGTTGGTGCTCACCCGTTTAACTCGAACTTTACTGCAAGTGGCCGTTATTGGTATCGGTGTTGGCCTTGTTTTGACTCAACAGCTAGGCACCGGCGAAATTATTGCCGCTTCTATTATTCTTGGCCGAGCCTTGGCTCCTATTGAACAAGCTGTAGGTTGTTGGAAGAACTGGGAGTCTAGCTATCAAGCCTATCAAAGATTAAAACTCGCATTAAAATCTAAAGCCAACAAGCTAAAAACTTCGTTACCCGCTCCCCGAGGTGAGTTTTTATTAGAGCGAGTTAACTTTGTCATTAATCGCCATAATAAACCGGTACTTGCTAACATTAACTTTAGGCTACAAGCTGGGTTGTCTTTGGCAATTATCGGCCCAAGCGGTTCAGGTAAGTCGACGTTAGCTAAGTTGTTGATGGGGATAGTTGCACCGACAAGTGGCATGGTTAAGCTCGATGGTGCCTGTTTAAGTCAATGGAATGCTGATGAACTGGGACGTTATATCGGCTTTGTGTCTCAAGATGTTGAGCTACTTTCAGGCACAGTTGCACAAAATATTTGCCGCTTTAGTGATGCCGACCCAAAAGATATTGTTGATGCAGCGCGTCTTGCGTGTGTCCATGAACTGATTATTGCCTTGCCTAATGGTTATGAAACCCAACTAGGAGAGGCGGCCAACCAAATTAGTGGCGGTCAAAAGCAGCGGCTTGCACTGGCAAGAGCAATATTTAGCAAACCCAAAGTGTTAATCCTCGATGAGCCCAATTCTAATCTCGATCCTGAGGGAGAAGTTGCCCTCGCAATTGTGTTGCAACACTGCAAAGAGCAAGGGATCACAGTGATCATGATAAGTCATAGACCCGGTTTTTTAAGGCAAATGGATTGGGTCGTATGTTTACGTGATGGCTGCATTGAAAAAGCCGGACCGAAAGAAAAGTTTATTTCTGACATTCATGAGATCAGTGAGCGCACCGAAAATGCGGTGCAATCTATCGACAAATCTGTCGCTAATCATTAAGAGGTGAATCATGGACGATATTACCGACTTTAATACCCGTAAAGTCATTACCTCTGGCATCGCAATTATTGTGTTTGCTGTGGGCGGTTTCGCTCTTTGGGCTGGGTTAATGCAAATTGATGCCGCGGCGATCGCGCCCGGTAAATTGGTGGTCGAGTCGCAGCGCAAAAAAGTGCAGCACTTGCACGGTGGACAGGTAAAGCAAATTCTCGCGTTTGATGGTCAGCGAGTTGAAAAAGGCCAGACACTGATTGAGCTCAGTGATATACAAGTTGAGGCTGATTACCAACGCATTTTATTAAAGACTCTTAGAGCGCAAGCTCAAATTGATAGATTAACCCCCTTGTTAAATGAAGCCGATATCATCAATCAAACCCGGCTAGTTTTTTCTCCTTTAATTAGCGCGCATCAAGAAAAGCCTGAAATTAGTCAACTTATTGTAATGCAGCAACTGATCTTCGATCGACAAAAGTCAGACTACCAACTGCTTAACCAGCAATACCAATTCCAGAAAAACCAGCTAGAACATAGTTTGAAAGGAACTGAGTTAAGAATAAAAGCTACCGAAAAGCAGCTCAGCTTAATCAAGGAAGAGGTAAAGATGAATGCCAGTCTGCTTGATGATGGCTTTGTATCGAAATCAAGGCATTTAGCCATTCAACGCAGTGAATCAGGTGTTGAGGGATTGCTTGCTCAACTGACATCAGAGGCTGAGGTGATTACTGCTCAACTTGGTGAATTAACCCAAACTCATGCAACCAGCCGCTCGCAGCGCCAACAAAAATGGGCCCAGCAACTGCAAGAGCAGCGTCAGCTTAGAGATGAAGGATTGCATGCATTATCGGCTCAGAGTGATAAAAAGCAGAATATCAATATTACTGCAGAGCATAGCGGAACTGTAGTTGCTATGAGCATACATTCCATTGGCGCCGTGATATCACCTGGTCAGGTGTTAATGGAGCTTGTGCCAGAGTCAGACGAAATGATAGTGGAAGCGTATGTTCGCCCTGAAGATATCGATGTGGTGTATGTCGGTCTATCAACTCAAGTGAGGCTAACCGCTTACGACAGCCGAGATGCAATCCCGATGCAAGGCGAAGTTATTCATGTTTCCGCCGACCGTTTTTTTGCGGCATCAGCCGGGCAGCCTGAAGGTTATTTAGTTAAGGTCAGGCTTAATTTAGCTGACAGTCCGCAACCTAATATCAAACTCCACCCAGGGATGTCTGCTGATGTATTTATCGTGCTTCAGCCCCGTTCACTATTGCAATACTTACTCTCCCCACTAGGTCACTCCTTCGAGTTGGCATTTCGAGAAAGTTAATTGAAAACAATACTTAATTTAAGAGGACTCTTGTCATGGACGGTAGCAATCAAAATGATTTGTTAGTAGGAACAGAAACAGATGATCACTTAGAAGGACTAGAAGGGAATGACATTATTGATGGCCGAGCTGGTGATGACTACCTAGTCGGAGGTGCGGGTGATGACAATATTTCGGGCCAAGAAGGGCAAGATTTTATTCTAGGGGATCAAGGGCTAGATCAGCAATCAACAACGCCTGTGGTTGAAACCGCAGAGACAACGGCTTGGGGTGTAGCGCAGACGGTATTTACTGCCGGTAATACTCTAAGCCCTATCACCGATAATTCTCCTGCTACGCAAATCATTAATATTGGTGGTCATGTTGGTAGTGCTGGTAATAACTTTAACTTAAATGTTTCTGTGCCTGCAGGTAGCCCTTTGTTGGATGCTGGTACAGAGCTGACCGTAAATATTCTTATTCCAGATGCCAACGGGGAAATGGTTATTGCAACCACTGGAACCGTGACGCAACTTCCTGACGGCACAATTCAAATTAATTTTGAGCTGACTCCTGAACAATTAGATTCTAGTGGTGATATTCAGTTGCAGTACCTTACGAGTGGATTAGAACCGAATGAAGAAGTGGTTATCGATTCGGTAGAACTCGTCGCATTAAACACTTATGACGACATCCTTGATGGCGGTGTTGGAGATGACCATTTAATGGGTCAGCAAGGTGAAGATACCTTATATGGCGGTGAAGGTGATGATCTGCTCGATGGTGGTATTAATAATGACCAGCTTCATGGTGAGGCGGGTGATGACTTGTTGATGGGCGGACAAGGCGATGACTTACTTAGCGGCGGTGAGGGAGCTGATACGCTAATGGGTGGTGATGATGCCGATACGCTGCATGGTGGTAGTGGCAACGACACGTTAATGGGAGAGCTGGGTGATGATACTTTGTATGGCGAAGAAGGTGATGACTTACTAATAGGTGATGATGGTCAAGACGCTTTATTTGGCGGAGCAGGACATGATCAGTTATTAGGCGGTAAAGGTGCAGATGAATTAACCGGTGGTGAAGGTAATGACTATCTGCAAGGCGATGAAGGTCATGACGTGTTATCTGGTGGCCAAGGGAATGACACAATAGTCGCAGGTAGCGGTGATGATGTATTGCAAGGGGAGGAAGGTGATGACCTTTTACTTGCAGGTACAGGCAATGATGCCCTTGCAGGCGGAGACGGCAATGACAAACTATTTGGTGAGCAAGGAAATGACACCCTAAGCGGCGGCGATGGCAGCGATGAATTACATGCTGGCAGCGGTGACGATGTATTAACTGGTGGTTCTGGTGATGATGTGCTTTTTGGTTACTCGGGTGCCAATTTACTTGATGGTGGTACAGGTAACGACACCATTTATGGCGGTAGTGATAGCGATACAATTATCGCTGGCGAAGGGGATGACCTCGTATATGCCGAATCAGGTGATGACAAGATTGATGGCGGATTAGGTAATGACGCTTTATATGGTGGTGATGGCAATAACACCATAGATGGCGGAGAGGGCCACGACACGATTTTCGCTGGAGCTGGTGATGACAGCCTAACCGGTGGCAGCGGTGACGATACCATTTATTCTGGAGATGGCATAAATAGTATTGATGCTGGCGAGGGTAACGATACTGTTTATGCAGGCACGGGGGAAGACAATATTGATGCTGGTAGTGGTGATGATGTGGTATTTGCTGGCGGTGGCAATGATACCGTGGTTGCTGGAGCTGGCAGTGACACCATATATGCTGGCGCTGGTGATGATGTGTTAGCGGGTGGTGAGGGCGATGACACTATCTACGGCGAAGATGGCGATGATCTCATTAGCGGCGGTGCGGGTAACGATACCTTGTATGGTGGTTCTGGGCGCGACAGGCTTGAAGGTGGGGCTGGAGATGACAGTCTTAGCGGTGGTGATGGCGATGATACTTTGCTATCAGGCTCTGGCAATAACTTTGTTGATGGTGGCCAAGGTGATGACAATATTATTGCCGAAGAAGGCGATGATGTGCTCATTGGTGGTGATGGTGTTGATAGCATAATTGCTGGGGCAGGTAACGATATCGTCGATGCCGGCTCTGGTAACGATAACATTGACGCCGGAGAGGGTAACGATACTGTTTATGCCCAAGGTGGTGACGATACTGTTGTTGGTGGATTAGGTAACGACTTACTTCACGGTGGTGTAGGTAATGATCACCTTGATGGTGGAGAAGGCGACGATGCTCTTTATGGCGATGATGGTGTCGATACGCTTGTTGGCGGATTGGGCAATGACATGCTTGACGGTGGTGCCGGGGCAGACATTCTTCAAGGCGGAGAAGGCAACGACACGTTAATTGGTGGCGCAGATGATGACAAATTATCAGGCGGAGTTGGCGACGATATTTTAGTCGGTGACGGCGGCGATGACGTGTTATTGGGTGAGGCGGGCGATGACACCATTTATGCCGGTTCCGGCGCTGATATTCTTGAGGGCGGTGATGGTAACGATAAGCTATTTGGTGGCGATGGTAACGACGAGCTAAGAGGTGGTGCAGGTTATGATGAGCTATTTGGCGGTGCGGGTAACGATACCCTCTATGCGGAAAACGAAGCGGGTCTGCTGGCGGGGGGGGAAGGTGATGATCGCTTAATAGGCGGTACTGCAGACGATGAGCTTTATGGTGATGCGGGTAACGATACTATTACTTCTGCCGAGGGTAATGATTTAGTTTTCGCCGGCGAAGGTAACGATAATGTCGATACAGGGATCGGCAATGATACTGTTTTTGCTGGCGGTGGTGATGACATCATAGATACCGGCGACGGCGATGATAAAGTTTTTGGAGAAGACGGCAGCAACACTATTAATACTGGGGCGGGTAAAGACGAGATCTACGGCGGAATAGGCGCTGACACTGTATTTGCAGGCAGTGACGATGATGTGGTTTATGGTGGTGATGGTAACGATAATCTGCATGCTGAGGACGGAGATGACTTTGTCGATGGCGGTACCGGAGATGATGCTATTAGCGGTGGCATTGGTGTCGACACATTATTTGGTGGTGATGGCAGTGATACCATTAGTGGTGATGAGGGCAACGACTTGCTGTTCGGCGGTGAGGGCAACGATAACCTCAGTGGTGGTGAAGGAGACGATCAACTTTATGGTGAGGGCGGTAACGATACATTAGCGGGTGGGGTGGGTGCCGATCTGCTATTTGGTGGTGCAGGTAAAGATAAACTCGATGGTGGTGACGGAGATGATCAACTCTTTGGTGATGACGGCAACGATACTATCGTCGGTGGTTTAGGCACTGACTTTATTGATGGTGGCAGTGGTAATGATGATATTGATGGCGGTGAAGGCGACGATATTCTTTTAGGTGGCGATGGTGATGACACCATTGCTGGTGGAGCAGGAGCTGATAAGTTATTTGCTGGCAGTGGAAACGATCACCTGCTAGGTGGTGCAGGTAATGATGAGCTGCACGCTGAGTTTGGTGATAACACCTTAGATGGCGGTGAAGGTGACGACGTATTATATGGCGGCGCAAATAACGACACCTTAATTGGTGGTGCTGGTAAAGATTATATTGAATCGCACCAAGGCCATAATATAGTTGATGGTGGTGCAGGTGAAGATACCATTATTACTGGCAGCGGCAACGATCAAATCGCAGGCGGCGCCGATAACGATAGCATCGAAGCAGGTAATGGTCATAACGTCATAAGCGGTGGTGCAGGTGATGATAATATTGTTGCCGGTAGTGGCAATGACGTTATAACTGGTGGCGAAGACCACGATACTATTCACGCTGGCGAAGGTAATAACCAAATTAGTGGTGGCTGCGGAAATGACAGCATTGTAGCAGGTAGCGGCAACGATATAATTTCTGGCGGAGAGGGCAATGACACCATCAATGCAGGTAATGGCGATAACCAAATAAGGGGTGATGATGGCAACGATACCATTGTCGCAGGTGCGGGCAGCGACATTGTTGCTGGTGGAGCTGGTGATGACACAATTCGCGCTGGTGATGGGCATAATACTATTACTGCCGGGCTTGGTATTGACTCAGTAATCGCGGGTTCTGGTAACGACAATATTGCAGGTGGCGATGGCAATGATGTCATTGATGCTGGTGCTGGCGATAATGTACTAAGCGGTGATGCGGGCAATGATACTCTGGTTGCTGGTGGCGGGAATGATGTGCTGAGTGGCGGCGATGGCAGTGATAACCTTAATGCTGGTGATGGTAACAATGAACTTTCGGGTGGCGCTGGAGACGACAAATTAGTCAGTGGTTCAGGTGCCGATTTGTTAGACGGTGGTGACGGTAATGACTCTCTATCATCGGGTAGCGGCAATGATCAACTCTTTGGTGGTGTAGGTAACGACACCCTAAGTGGCGGCTCAGGCGATGACATGCTTTATGGTGAAGCTGGAAACGATAAGTTAACCGGTGGCGGCGGCCATGATCAGTTGTTTGGCGGTGAAGGTGATGACAAGCTAATTGGTGGCGGAGGTAATGACCAACTGCATGGTGATGCAGGCCATGACCAATTAAGTGGTGGTAGCGGTAACGATTTATTATTTGCCGGAGAAGGCAACGATAGCTTAGATGGCGGTAATAATGATGATGAATTATATGCAGGCAGCGGTGATGATAAGTTAGCCGGTGGCAGTGGTAACGATAGTTTATTTGGTGAGGCGGGTAGCGATACCTTAGACGGTGGAACTGGTGCTGACTTAATGTTTGGCGGTGGCGGTGACGACACCATAGTATTTGACCGAGAGGACTTTGGTAGCAACGCTGATGGCAGCATGAACAGTGACAGCTTTAGCTACGATGGTGGCGACGGTTTTGATGTATTACAGGTTTCCAGTAGCAATAATGAAATTATTGATATGACAGGTGCCGGGATTCAAAACATGGAGGCTTTTATTGTTGAAGATGGCGTCACTGATATTCAGTTGATGCTGTCGCTCGATAAAATCTATCAGCAAAGTGATGGAGATGGGATTGCATCTAACGATGCTGATGACCCATTTGAAAATAACTTCTTAGTTGTTGGCAGCGAGAACTTAGATTTATCAGGTGGGAATTGGACTCAATCTGAAACCATGTTAACCAGCCAAGATATGGACGATGAACTGCGAGAAAAATATGAAGCTGAAGGTGTCGATATTGACACCCTACAAGGCTTTATCTTCTCTAGTGACGAGGGCGATGTGGTCATTTGGAGCGATATTGACTTATCAGATATCTCGCTCAATGATGAAGCACTAGGTTAGCAAGTAAACTAGGTTGCCATTACATTTTGCCCTGCGGTTAGCCAAAGTAAAAAGGCGAGGGCAAAAATGATGGTTAGGCTGATGCCTATGATATAGAGAAAACCTTTTTTGCCTTGTTTTAACGGTACGCCGTTATAGTTAAGAAAAAGCGCCCAAGCCAGTGAAAGTAATATTGGCAGAATGAAAAGTTTAGTCATATCTAAGCGCTCCGTTGTCATACTTATCTTTAGTAGAATATTGAAAAGTATAAAGTAAAAAGGCCGCAATTGCGGCCTTTTTGTTGTTAGAGAACGGCGTATTAGCTACGAACTTGCTCTATTTGCTCGGTCTCTTGAGTATAAAACTGCTGCTCATCAAGCTGGCCTTCAGACTTACCTATCACTACCGCAGTCATCATATCGCCAGTCACGTTAGTTGCTGTACGGATCATATCGATAATACGATCAACCGCTGCAATAAAGGCAATCCCTTCAAGTGGCAAACCAACCACACCTAATGTCACCGTTAGCATAACCATGGCACTACCAGGAACTCCAGCCGTACCTACCGAGGCAACGGTCGCTGTAACAGCAATTAGCAGGTAATCGGTCATATCAAGTGGAATACCATAAATCTGTGCGATAAATATCGCCGCAATAGCAGGGTAAATACCGCCACAACCATCCATGTTCATGGTTGCACCTAATGGTAATACAAACGAGCCATAGCGCTTAGACACGCCCATTGATTCAGTACAACGGGTACTTGCCGGCAAAGTGCCAAAGCTTGATGCTGTAGTAAATGCCACGATTTGTGCAGGAATAGCCTTACGGAAAAACTGTACTGGGCTAAGCTTGGCTGCAAATTTTACTAGGCCGCCATAAACAAAAATAATATGAATAAGTGCAGCTAAGTATATAGCACCAATAAACTTACCTAACGGCAGTAAAGTTGATAAACCATATTCGCCTACAACCCAAGCCATTAAACCAAACACACCAATAGGAGTGAGTTGTAAAACCATACGAGTAAGCTGGAACATCACTTCCGCACCTGCTTCAATGGTGCGCTTTAATGGCTCGGCTTTTTCACCCACTTTATTAATTGCGATACCAATAAGTGCTGCAAAGATGATGATCTGTAAAACCTTACCTTCAGCCAGTGAGGCAAACGGGTTGACTGGGATCATGTCTAACAACACTTGGGCAAACCCTGGTACGTTGCGTTCACGCACCTCTGTTGTCACTAGCTCCATTGAGCCGCCCATATCAATCACTGATCCAATAGTTAGGCCAATAATTGAAGCAATAGTGCCGGTAAACATAAACATGGCTAAGGTTTTAAAACTGAGCCTTTTAAGGCTAACTTCAGAACCTAGGGAGGTAATGCTAACAACAATGGCACAGAAAATTAGCGGTGCAACCAACATTTTGATTGCACTAATAAATAGGTCACCCAATGGTTTTAGTACGGTTGCTGATTCACCAAAAATGACACCGACACCAGCACCTAAGATAAAGGCGGCAAGGACTTTTTGCCAAAACGGGATATTTTTAATTGTTTGCCACATTATCAAAATTCCAAATATTTTATTTTTCTTTAAACAATTTCATATAGGTGAGCGCTTGCTTATTGCATAGTCTAGTCTGCCGATAATCACCCATAAACACTATCGAGATTTACATTTAGTTACCCAATAGTCTTATTCTATAGATAGTGTTACTTGCATCACAAACCGATTTAGTTATAACTTATCGTAATATAAGAGTTTGTTTTAATAACTTTAAAATTTAACTCTGTTGCAACATGGTAAGTGTTTTGTCGGTGAATGTGTAAAAAATTAAGTTAATTCACAGGATAATGAAATTTTGTCGTTTTTAGCTTGTCGATAAAGCAACTGAGTGTGGATAAAAAATGTTACTAAAACAGATAGCTTTTTAATCCTCTATTTTAAATATCATCGCTGGTTGTTTTTTCTGATGTGGGTAATACTAGGCGCAATATTAAGCAAGTCAGAAAACAACGAGCTGTTAATAAGGAGAGCGTCATTGAAAAAATGGATATTAGCTGCAGCTGTTAGTGCGGCATTAATGGGCTGTGCAGGACAACAACAGAACGAGTCTAACTTACCTGCAGGAGTTAAGTTAATTGAAAGCGTTGCTTTTAGTGGTGATCAAGTAGGGATCCCTTACCGTAAGTATCAGCTTGCGAATGGCTTAACCGTTATTTTGCATGAAGATCACTCCGATCCGTTAGTCCATGTCGATGTGACCTACCATGTTGGCTCAGGTCGTGAGCTAGAAGGTCGTTCTGGCTTTGCTCATCTATTTGAGCACATGATGTTTCAAGGCTCAGAAAATGTAGGTGACGAGCAACACTTCAAAATTATTACCGAAGCGGGTGGTACGTTAAACGGCACCACCAATACCGACAGAACTAACTATTTCGAAACAGTACCCAATAACCAACTAGAAAAAATGCTTTGGTTAGAGTCGGACCGTATGGGCTTTTTCTTACCTGCGTTAACAGAAGAAAAATTCGAAGTTCAAAGAGAGACGGTAAAAAACGAGCGCGCCCAGCGTATCGATAATCGCCCTTACGGACGAATGGGTGAACGCTTTAACCAAGCATTTTACCCTCAAGGACATCCATATTCATGGCCTGTCATTGGCTGGCCAGAAGATTTAAATCGCGCTGATGTTGAAGATGTGAAACATTTCTTCCAGCGTTGGTATGGCCCTAATAATGCCACCTTAACCATAGGCGGTGATTTTGATGAGATGCAAGCTTTAACATGGATCAATAAGTATTTTGGTGAGATCCCTGCGGGCCCTGAAGTTGATGCGCCAGTTAAAGAACTGGTCACTTTAGATGAAACTCGCTACCTATCTATGGAAGACAGAGTTCACCTGCCACTGCTTCGTATTGGTATGCCAACAGTTTATGCCCGCCATGAAGATGAAGCTGCCCTTGATTTACTATCAAACATTCTTGGTGGCGGTAAAACATCACTGTTTTATAAAAACTTAGTTAAAGATGGCCTTGCTGTGCAAGCAGGTGTTAGCCATCCATGTCAGGAGCTTGCTTGTCAGTTCTCTATGTACGCTTTAGCTAACCCTGCTCGTGGCGGTAATTTGGCTGAAATAGAGCAAGCTATGCAGGACTCAATTACTGAGTTTGAACAGCGTGGTGTGACCGATGACGATCTTGAAAAGGTAAAAGTTAACTTTGAAGCCGGGACAATTTTTGGCTTGCAAAGTGTGCAAGGCAAAGTGTCTAGCTTAGCCTTTAACGAAACCTTTTCTAACAATCCAGACATGATAGGTTTTGACTTAAAGCGTTACGCTAATGTCACCAAAGAAGACGTGATGCGAGTTTTTAATAAGTATATTAAAGACAAGCCTATGGTAGTCATGAGCGTGGTACCGCAAGGTCAGCTACAGTTGATTGCCAAACCGGATACCTTCACACCTGCAGCTGAAAATGTTGCCGCTGTTGCGGTTGAAAACCTCGATGTTAAACCGCAAATTGTTTCATCGTTTGATCGCAGCGTTATCCCGGCAGAGGGCCCAGCGCCTGTGCTGACTATGCCTGCGCTTTGGCAAGGTGAGCTGGCAAACAAGATTGAAGTGATTGGCACTGAAACCAGCGAGACACCAACGGTTGAAATTGTAATATACCTTAATGGTGGCCACAGACTACTTGATGTGGACCAAGCAGGCCTTGCAGGTATGACTGCGGCAATGATGAATGAGTCTAGCCAAAAGCGCAGCGCTGAAGAATTAACCCAAGCGCTAGAAATGCTCGGCAGTAATGTTAGTTTTAGTGCTAGCGGTTACCAAAGCCAAGTTCAAATTTCATCGCTCACGGCAAATTTAGATAAAACCATGGCGATTGTGCAAGAAAAGCTGTTTGAACCAGGTTTTAAAGCTGCCGATTTTGAGCGCGTTAAGCAGCAGAAGCTGCAACATCTTCAACGAGAGCTTACTGAGCCAAACTATTTAGCATCAACCGCATTTAGTGAATTACTTTACGGTAAAGATAGCTCCTTTGGTATAAGTAGCGGCGGTACACTTGAAACTGTGTCAGCGATGACGCTCGATGATGTGAAAGCATTCTACAAAAAGCAGTACACAGCGGGTAATGCACAAATCGTTGCCGTGGGTAATTTAAATGAAGCGCAAATGCTCACAAAGCTTGCTACGCTTTCTACTTGGAAAGGTGCAGCAACGCCATTCCCACCGCTTGCAGAGCTGCCTAAAGTAGATGGCGGTAAAATCTATATTGTTGATAAGCCTGAAGCGGCGCAATCAGTGATCAAGATTGGTAAGCGTGGTCTAAAATATGATGCAACAGGTGATTTCTTTAAGTCATACCTGATGAACTACCCATTAGGCGGTGCCTTTAATAGCCGTATTAATCTAAATCTTCGTGAAGATAAAGGTTACACCTATGGTGCAAGAAGTTACTTTACTGGTGGCCCAGAGGAAGGTTTCTATCAAGCAACGGCGAGTGTACGTAGCGATGTAACCAAAGAAGCGCTAGTGGAGTTTATTAAAGAGATCAACGCATTTCAAAAAGAGGGCATGACAGAGAAAGAACTTAACTTTATGAAGAGTTCTATTTCGCAGTCAAAAGCACTTGATTATGAAACACCGTATCAAAAAGCGGGGCTAATGCGTAATATTCAGCGCTATAATTTAGATGATAATTACAGTGAGCAACAGACTGAAATTACCAACAAAATTAGCCGTAATGAATTGAATAAATTGGCTAAAGAGCAGTTGGACTTAGACGATATGGTTATTTTGATTGTGGGCGACCGCGCCAAAATAGAGTCTGAATTATCAACACTTGGTTACCCAATTCAAGTTTTACAGTTGTAAAAGCTTGATGTAGACCATATATCCGGGAGATGGTGTCGATACTGTGGCATCATCTCACCGTTTATTATGTTGGCAGTTAAATAAACGCTAATTTGGTACGACTTGAAATTTAAGTTGGCTATGGCGGGTCTGACTGACATGCTATTTAAGTTAGAGTCATGTACTAGAGAGTAATATATTGAAATCTTTCAATGAATTAGTAGGTAAATTGTCGGATCCGGCAAGTCGTCAGGCGTTAAAGTCAATGCAACGTGGCATTGAGCGTGAAGCGTTAAGAATTGAAAAATCAGGCCACTTAGCTCTGGATAAACATCCACAGGCATTAGGTTCTGCATTAACGCATTCGCGGATCACCACTGATTACAGTGAATCACTACTTGAGTTTATTACACCAGTTTTTGAAGATATCGATGAATTAGTCGAAGATCTGACTCTGACTCATGCCTACAGCGTACGCCATTTAAATGGTCAGCGTTTATGGCCTGTGAGTATGCCTTGTTACTTAGGTGATGCCGGCGATATTCCAATTGCCGATTATGGTAGCTCTAATACTGGGCAAATGAAGCGACTATATCGAAAAGGCTTAACCTATCGCTATGGCGCGCAGATGCAAATTATCTCTGGTGTTCATTTTAACTTTTCTGTGTCAGATCAGTTATGGGAGCGACTCTATGAACTTTCAGATAAGTCATTAAGCTTAGAAGATTTTATTTCTGAGTCTTACTTTGGGCTAATCCGAAATTATCGCCGCTTAGTGTGGGTCCTGCCGTATCTATTTGGTGCATCGCCAGCACTTTGCAGCACATTTATTCAAGATCCTAAGACCAATAACTTTCCGTTTGAAGTGATTGGTAACGGCACCTTATACCTGCCTTATGCGACTTCACTGCGCATGAGTGACTTAGGTTATACCAACCAAGAGCAAGATAACCTAAACATTAGCTATAACGGTTTGGCTTGTTACTTAGATGGCATGAAGTCAGCAATTAATATGCCTTCAGCTAATTTTGCTAAAATCGGTGTCAAAGTAGATGGTGAATATCGCCAGCTTAACGCGAATATTTTGCAAATTGAAAACGAATTTTATTCGCCAATCCGCGCTAAACGTGTTGCAAAAGGTAATGAAAAACCTTCAGAGTCTTTGGCCCGTGCAGGTGTGGAATATATTGAAGTACGTGCATTAGACGTTAACCCATATAGCTCTGTAGGTATTGAAAAGTCGCAAATTCGTTTCTTAGATTTATTCTTACTTAACTGTTTATTACAGCCATCACAACCTACAGATGGCGCTGAAGAAGCAGAGATTTCAGCTAACTTAAACTCTGTTGTTTTAGAAGGCCGTAAACCGGGACTGATGCTTTCTCGCTCAGGTGAAGAAGTGAGTCTTAGCAGTTGGTTAGAGTCGCTATTTGGCGAGCTAAAAGAGATTGCTAAGCTACTTGATGATGAGCAAGATGATTACCAAGTTGCTTTAGCTAAGTGGCATAAAGCCGTTGATAATCCGGATGCAACCTTATCAGGCCAAATCATAAAAGGTTTGAAAGAAGATCAAATCGATCACAGTGAGTGGGTTTTACAACTAGCTGAAGAGTATCATCAGCAGTTAAAAGCGTACCCGCTATCTGATGCCGTAACAGCTCGTTACGAGCAAGATGCCAAAGCATCATTAGCCAAACAAGCCGCTATTGAAGCTGAGCCGAGTGTCAGTTTTGATGAGTTTCTTGCTGACTACTTTAAGGTTTAACCTGAGTGGTTATCGGCGCTAAAAAAGTCTGCACATTCGCTGCATTGTTATTACTGATCTCAGGTTGTGCTTCGCAACCTGATACAAGCAATCAGTGCGGTATCGTGTCGACTTTTTCAGAGCCTAACCGCGAAGCGAATATTTATCGTGTCGTCGTGACTCATTTAGATGGTAAGCCGGTTATTTCACAGCCTAATTACCGTTTAAGTCCAGGTTCTCATACTTTTATTGTTGCAGAGCTTATTGATGCTCCCAGTTTAAAGGTAAAACTCAGTGCTCGCACACCAAAAGAGCTAACAGTAAATGTAAGCCATAATCAGCGTTATCATATCGGTGCTAAGTTTAACGTCGATAAAGTTTACCGTGGTAATGATAAAGCTTTTTGGCAGCCAGAAGTCTGGCAACAAGAATCTTTTGAGTGCGAATATCCAGAACCCTTGTAATTTATATCATTTGCCTCTGCTTGATTTGTAACACAATTTAACCAAACCTCAATTGCATCTTCTAGCTATCAGTGTGACACTAGGATTTTGCTATCACTGTCTGTTGGTATCCCTTTTTATGAAATGGCCTGCATTAATTGCGACTGTTATTCTAGCTAGCTTGTTAACTGGCTGTGCAACTCCTCCACCAAAAGATCCTGAGAACCTTTGTTCTATCTATACTGAAAATCGCTCCTGGTATAGCGCTGCTAAAAATACCCGTGAAAAGTGGGGCGTACCTGTGCATGTGCCGTTAGCCATGATGTATCAAGAAAGCTCGTTTAAGCATAATGCGGCGCCACCTATGGAGTACTTTTTGGGTTTTATTCCAATCGGCCGAGCAAGTTCGGCTTATGGCTATGCTCAAGCTAAAACCATGACCTGGGACGATTATGTTAAAGAGACCGGTAATTCATGGTCGAGTCGCAGTAACTTTGATGATGCGATGGATTTTATGGGTTGGTTTATTTACAAAACCCACAAAATAAACGGTGTATCTAAATGGGATGCGCGTAATCAGTATTTAAATTATCACGAAGGCTGGGGTGGCTATCAGCGTAAAACCTATAATCAAAAAGCTTGGTTGATTAAGGTTGCCGGTAGAGTAGATGCCCGTTCAAAACGCTATGCCGCCCAATATCGGCAATGCCAAGAAGATTTAGATTCGTCTTGGTTATGGCGACTATTCTTCGGTTAGTCGATAGCCGTTAATCCATATCAGATAAAAACATTAAAGCCTCTGCAATGCAGAGGCTTTTTTTTATGGCATTGCTATTCATCTTTTTCTATTGCGACCGATAGTATGTAGACGAGTTGTTAAAATAATTTTATTCTGCAGCTGAAATTACTATGCCAATAGATGGAACCTATATGCAAACACGTTATGACAATAAACTGCAATTGAAACTGACACTTCCTATGCTTGGGGTTGCCATCATAGCGGTCTTGGTTTTACTGATATTTTTTCCTGCTGAGATGAGTAAGGTCGATATTCTGCTTTTGTTTGTTATCACGGTCTCTATTCAATTTGGCGTTTCGTGGTGGCAGTGTCGTCAGCTAATCAGTTTGCGTTTGGCAAAGCTGCAGCAATATTTGGCATTAGTGGTGAGTACTGAGCAAGCACCAGAAGCTCGTTTGGTTGACAATGCTAATGATCAATTGGCATATATTTCAACCAGCTTAGGTGATTTTATTGAAGGCTTAAAAGATGTACTCGATAAAATACGTAATGATGCCGAAAGTTTTCGACAAGGTTCGGAGCAACTGTCAGAGCAGATGACATTAGCTGAATCATCAGTTGATAAAAGCGTCACCGAAAATGAGCAGATCAGTTTAAGCCTGACTGAAATTGATGACACAGCCGTAGAATTAACGGGCAATGCACAAGAGCTCAAGTCAACATCGACACAGGCTAATGAACTACTGCAATTAGGCACAAGCGATGCGCTTAGAAACCAGCAATTTATGCAAGAGTTCACCCAAGGTATAACAAGCTTAGTAAGCGATCTGGATATTTTACATCAAGACAGTTTTAAAATTGGTAATGTACTTGAAGTGATTAAGAGTATTGCCGAGCAAACTAACTTATTAGCGCTAAATGCCGCCATTGAAGCTGCAAGGGCGGGTGAGCAAGGACGCGGCTTTGCGGTAGTGGCCGATGAAGTCAGAGCGCTTGCCCATCGCACTCAAGAGTCAACGGTCGAAATTCAGAGTATTGTTGAGGGCTTTCAAGCTAAAACCAGTCAGGCTGTGGCGGCTATTGGTGCGAGCCAAAAGGAGAGCCAAGAAAGCTTATTGCAGTGTGACAGAGTCTCTAGCGCATTTAGCGAGATAGATAGCGCATTTAATCAATTGGATAATTTGGCTGGTGAGATCCGTCATAGCATTGAGGGCCAACAAAGCGCGACTTCAAGTATCAAAGGTCGAGCAACAGAAATTGCTCGCTTAAGCCAAGATGTGCATTCAAGTTTAAAAACCATTTCTGAGCAAGCATTCGAGCAAAAGCAAACCTCGGCTATGCTAGAAAAAGTACTTAACCGGATCTGTGTGTAGCTATCTTTTAATAACAGATTATTCGGTCGAGTTTTGCTTACGGCGTTTGTTTTGATACATCATTTTGTCGGCGACTCTAAAGCTTGCATCTAAATGCCCTTGGTAATTGGCGATGCCATAGCTAAAACTGATGTTTTCAGTGCTTAGTGTCTCGGTTTGTGAGCCTGGATTCGAAATAGCCATTTGCTGACTAAATAATGTTTGTTGTAATTGCTGCAAATCTGCTTCAATTTGCGCTTGCGGACCATGGCAAAGGGCAATAAATTCGTCACCCCCATAACGAGCGATAAGGTGTTTTTGATGCCAGATTTGCTTTAAGGCTGTGGCAAATGTTTGTATCGCTTTATCGCCTACGAGGTGGCCATAATTATCGTTAATAACTTTTAAGTTATCTAAATCCAATACAATTAAATAGCTGCCAAAGTGCGGCTTAATTTTCCACTGTTTTACCCCTTGCTCAAAACGCTGACGGTTATAAAGCTCGGTTAGACTGTCATAGTTTGCTAAAAGATTAATTTGGCGGGTTTTCTGGTAAAGGGCGATGGCGTTCGCAGCTTCATGGGTCAATATCGCCACTAGGTTTCTGTCGTAATGGCTAAATGCTTTGGCTGTAGCGCTATCTAAATTCAACATGCCATACAGCGCGCCATCGATATGTATTGGACTAGAGAGAGTGGAGCGAATGGGGTACAGTGGAGCACTTAAGAATACTTGTTGCTCAGTTGTCGATAAGCTGCTGTGGGCATTGATATTGGCCATATCATCAATAACAACCACTCTGTCGCACTTGCCTTTTGTTAGTTTGTATTCAAACGATTGCTTGAGATTAAATTGCACACTTCTAAGCTTTTCGATATCAATGCCGATGGTCGACTCAAAATGCAACTCGCCGCTTTGGCTATCCACTTTGATGATTGAGCCCATTTCTGCGCCATCGATACTGCTGACCGCTTTCTTTAATAGCGCATCAAGAAACGCACGTTCATCTTGGTATTGATTCGCAATATTAACTAGCTCAAAGGTGGTGTCATTCACATGAATGACCTGCTGCAAGTGCTCCCAGAGCCGATTTAGACGACCTTGATGAAAGTAGTAACTTAAGCTGTATCCAAGTAGGTAAATAATGGCGACAAGTACGAGATTAGCCACTGAGTTAGGGTTATTACTGATACTAAAAAATACTGCCCATACAATTAACAGCAATAACATAGGGGCGCCTAAAAGCGCGAGATGCGTTTTTAGGTCGAGTGAATCTATCTTCTTTTTCTTTAAGCTGTCTTTAATGGGCGTCATGAATATCCTTATTCGTAAACTCACCGTGGTACAAAGTCGCTTTTGTTGATAAGGCTAGCAGCTAACTAATGCATTACCTCTAATCCATAATAAGAAAAAAAACGCCATCTGACAAAGTTGTATGGCTCTCAAGTGGCTTATTTATCAGAACTTTCGAGTATTAATGCTACTTTTTTATAATATCTACACATTATTTACTGCTGATTAAGTGACCGTTCACACAACAAACGTAGACAAACAAGCCGATAAAAATACGAATTCACTATTTTGCCGATTTGTTATACATATGTATGAATAAGTTATTTGCAGTTATGCTAAAGCTTAGGGATAATTGCCGCGCAGGCTTGGGGGAAGTCTGTTTACTAAGTGCGCTAAATATCATTATAATGCGCTCAAATATAATAATGTACCGCCCTACTCAAGGACTTAAAATGAGCAAACCATTTGTTGCAGTATTAATGGGATCTGATTCAGATCTGCCTACAATGCAAGCCACCCTCGATGTGCTTAAAACTTTCGAAATCGACTTTGAAGCAAAAGTAACTTCAGCGCACCGTACGCCTGCTGCTACACACGCTTATGTAACCGATGCAGAAGCGCGTGGTTGTAAAGTCTTTATTTGTGCCGCAGGTCTTGCTGCGCACTTAGCTGGTGCTGTTGCTGGTATTACTACTCGCCCAGTAATCGGTGTTCCAGTTGATTGTGGTCCACTACAAGGCCACGATGCACTATTATCAACAGTGATGATGCCTGGCGGCGTTCCTGTAGCTACCGTTGCTATTGGCAGTGCTGGTGCTAAAAACGCAGGTTACCTAGCTGCGCAAATGCTAGCAGTAGGTGATGATGCCCTTGCTGTTGCTGTTAAAGAAGAGCGCGCTAAGTCGGCTGAAGCTGTACAAGCTAAAGACGCAGCACTTCAAGCAAAACTAGCTTAAGTTAGCCGGTCGATTCTATATTCGCCTGTTAGCGATGAAATACCGTTAAGTTAATTCTTAGCGGTATTTTTTTTGCTGTTTTTCTATACTAATCCGCCTGTGCCTTTTCAGAATATTAAGCTTAACTTCTTATCTATATTTCCCATTTCAAGTCAAACTTTTGCTTACCTAGTTTGAATCACTAGCTTTGTTGAGCTGGTGCTAGACAAATCAAGGGTCTCAATGCAGACTAAGTACGAGATAACCCTAGTACAAGATAATCCATTTCGTGAAGGAAAAGCCCGTGGCACCATCTTTGTCCTCCGTTGAACCAGATAATCAAGTCGATTCTGATCAAGCCTTAATGTTGCAATATGCTGCTGGTAGTGCGCGTGCATTTGAGGTGCTTTACCTAAAGCACAAAGGTCCGCTATATCGATATTTTGTTAGGCAGATCCATGATCAGCAGTTAGCTGAAGATCTCTATCAAGATACCTGGAGCCGAGTGATAAAGGCTGCTAGCACGTACGAAACCAGCGCTAAATTTACCACTTGGTTATATCGTATTGCGCATAATCTTATTATTGATCATGTCAGAGCTGTTAAGCCGGTTGATAGCTTTACTGAAGTATTTGAGCCTGAACAAGATCATGAAGCGCACTTAGCGAGTGATAATGAAAACCTTGAAGCGCAACTGCTTGATAATCAAAAAGCGGATTTACTTAAAGGCTGCGTTGCTAATCTGCCGCAAGTGCAAAAAGAAGCGTTTTTACTCAATGTTGAAATGGGCTTTACTGCAGCCATCATTGCCGATATTGCAGGTGCCACATTAGAGGCGACTAAAAGCCGCATTCGTTATGCCTATAAAGGTTTAAAAGAGTGCGTTGATTTAAAGTGGCAAGGAGCAAGTCATGACTGATAAAGAACATGCTGCCATTGAGGAAGAGATTAAATCTTTATATCAAAAAGGCGCAAAAGAGCTGCCACCAGCATCGGTTGATAGTAAGATTTTAGCTCAGGCTCGTGAGCAGCTTGCCGAGGAAAATCAGAGCATGAGCGTTACCGGGCGAGTAAATCATCAGCAAAGCCAGTCTTTCTGGCGTCAATATCGCTTGCCGTTATCTTCTGCAGCATCGGTTATGGTTGTAGTTACGCTATTTATGCTCAATCCAACAATGGATAACAATGATGGATTGCAGCAAGGTGAGCCTATGCTGATGTCTGCACCAGAACAAACAGAGTCTCAGCCGCAAATGATGCGAGCCATGCCTGATAATGCGCCCGCGGCGAGGAGCAAAGTAGAAGGTGAAAGTTTTGCTCAAGCGCCGAATAAACTGAGTCTAGCAGCGGAGTTAGATAAGGTTGAGCAACTGGTTGCTGCCAAAAAGATCGAATTGGCGCATACCGAGTTACAGCAAATTTCGACTCAATGGCCAGAGGTAAAAGATGAGCAAAGTGATTACCACTTGCGCTTTATGGCATTACAAAAGGAGATAATGTCCGGACATTAAGGGTTAAAAGCGTAACGCGACTAATTCGAGACTGTGTTAGTCGCTGGCTTAGCTAATTAGTTGCTTAGGTGCTCAGATATTTAGCTATTTAGGCGTTAAAGTTCAAGCTCTTATAGCTATCATTATATTGCGAGTCAGATAACAGCCAGCAATTGCAGGCTGTTATCGTTTAAACATGCATGACAAGTATGTTGACTAACGTCAGTGAACGATTGCTAGTAAATGGCAGTTAGAAAATGAGCAGCAACGAGCTTTATAGCCACCAAAGCTTTATCGTCAACAAGCTTTATAGTCACCAAGCTACAGGGATTGCCACCAGTCCCATATTCCTAACGACGTATCTTCAAATAAATCTATACCAAGAGCTGACTTGAGCAAATAAAGCAGTAATAGCCCAAATAGCAGCGATATCAAAATAAAGCCCAATACACTAAGGGAAAACAACGCCAGGGTTAATTGCTTTTCCTTACGACTCAGAGCGCGTCTATTACGGCCAATTAGCAGTACATAGAAAAATCGCCAACCAACAAATGGCACATAAAAGCTGCCTCGATTATCAATAAAATGTTTCTGCCAGCGGTTGTCGATCAAAGCTAAACGCATATAGTGCAGTTGTGACTCACTAAAAGTGTCTGCGCAGCTTTTTGGCATATTGTTTAGCGCATTACATACTCTCGGATCATCCTTCAGAGAAGGGCGAATATAATCAGGTGACATATAGACCTCTTAACTTCCTTATCTGTGAGATGGTCACTGTATGCAGCGTTACTATTACTAGATCATAGTTAGCGCTTAAATGCATACTCTTGTATTTAGCTTAGTTGCTTATTTTATATTTAACGCTTTTTTACATACGCCTTGAATTCGTTTGCCAAAAATCGCTCTGAGTAGATCAAGTTCTTATACTGCTTGGTATTACATATTTGCTAATACTTAATAGCGAATAATTTGCTGATGCTTTATCAAAAGTTTGCTACCTTGTTGGCCTGAAAGATTTTGCCCGAATAAAGGCATTACCCGAATAATAACAATAGGATTGCTAGCTCGATGAAAATTCGTCATTCACTCGCATGCTGTATGCTTGCTCTCGGAACTTTGACTCTTTCCCCTGCACACGCCTCAGAATCGACTCTTAAGCCCGGCTATTTTCGTGCGCCGGCGCTAAACGAGCAAACCTTAGTGTTCACCGCTGAGGGCGATTTATGGACTCAAGCACTGTCTGACACCCAAGCAAGGCGCTTAACCAGTTTACCGGCAGAAGAGCTTGGTGCAACCATTTCAAAAGACGGCAAGTTTGTAGCATACGTCGCAAATTATGAAGGCTCGTCAGAAGTTTACGTGATCCCAATTAAAGGCGGACAAGCTAAGCGCGTTAGCTTTGAAAACAGCCGTGTGCGGGTGCAAGGTTGGACTGCTGATGGCAAAGTACTTTACGCCACAGATAATGCCTTTGGCCCTGCGAATTACTGGGTACTGAGAACCGTCGATCCACAAACCCTGCTTACAGAAGACTTACCATTAGCCGATGCCATCGAAGGGGCTATTGATGATAAAGGTGAGTATGTTTACTTCACCCGCTTTGGCCTACAAACAACAGGCGATAACGCTAAAGTGTATCGTGGTGGCGCAAAAGGTGAGCTGTGGAAGTTTAAGCTTGGCAGCAAGCAAGAAGCGACCTTGTTAACTGCAGATCATCAAGGCTCAGTAAGACAACCTATGCTTTGGGATTCTCGTCTTTATTTTGTTAGCGATAGTGATGGCAATGACAATATCTGGTCAATGGCTACAGATGGCAGCGATCTCAAGCAGCATACCCAGTACAAAGAGTGGCAAGTACGTAATGCTCGATTAAACCAAGGCCGCATCGTGTTTCAGCAAGGCGCCGATATTAAGCTGTTTGATATCAAAGCGGGTAAAGAGCAAACTCTTGCGATAGACCTAATTTCAGACTTTGCCCAAAAGCGTGAGCACTGGGTGCAAGAACCAATGAAATACGCTACGGCCACTAACTTGTCACCAAAGGCTGACAAAGTGGTGATCACTGCTCGCAGCCATGTGGCAATCGCAGGTACCGATGGTCAACGTCTAGTTGAAATTGCCTTGCCTGGTCATAACCGTGTACGTAACGCAGTGATGAGCCAAGATGGTGCTTGGGTATACGGCATTAGCGATGCAACTGGCGAGCAAGAAGTGTGGCGCTTTGCCGCTGATGGTAGCGATAACGCCAAGCAGCTAACTAAAGATGGCAAAACCTTAAGACTCGATCTGCACTTGTCACCAAATGGACGCTACCTTGCCCATGACGATTATGACGGCAATGTATGGTTGTTAGATTTAAAGAAAGGCAGTAATAAAAAAATCATTACCCAAGGCGAGGGACTAGGCCCTTATGCCGATATCGTTTGGTCGGGTGATAGCCAATTTATTGCATTAACCAAAGCGGAAATGGGTAAAGCACGCCCGCAAATCGTGTTGTACTCATTAGACGACAACCGTGCAGAGTCATTAACCAGCGACAAATACGAGTCATTTTCGCCAAGCTTTAGCGCCGATGGTGATTGGCTGTATTTCTTATCAAACCGTCAGTTTGTGTCTACACCGACTTCACCTTGGGGAGATAGAAACCTAGGGCCAATGTTTGATAAGCGCACCCAAGTATTTGCCATTGCCTTAAATGAAGACGCGCGTTTTGCTTTTCAAAAGCCAAATGAGTTGCTATCTAAGCCTGCAAAAGCGGATGACGACGAGATTGAAACCGAAGTCGAGTGGAAAGGTTTAGCCAGTCGTTTATGGCAAGTGCCAGTGGCTGCGGGTAACTACAGTTCGCTGCAAATGGCAGGTGATAAGTTTTATCTACTTGATACCACAACTAGCGGTAAGTCGAGCTTAAAAGTGGTTAAGTTTGACCCGTTAAACCCTAAAGTTGAAACTTTTGCTAAAGATGTTGGCGAGTATCAATTGTCTCAAGACTCAAGCAAGCTATTTATTCGCAAGCAGTCTAAGCAAGGCAGTGAAATGCTGATTGTTGATGCTGGCGACAAGCTGCCTAAAGAGCTGACTAATGCCAATGTGCAAACTAATCTATGGCAATTGGCGATTGATCCAGCGAGCGAGTGGCAACAGATGTTTGAAGATGCTTGGCTGATGCACCGTGACTCATTCTATGACAAGAGTATGCGCGGTTTAGATTGGCAAGCAACCAAAGCTAAGTACCAGCCATTAGTCGATAGACTAACAGACCGTCATGAGCTTAATGATCTGTTTACGCAGATGATGGGCGAGCTAGATTCACTGCACTCGCAAGTTCGCGGTGGTGATGCACCAAAAGATGCCGATAAAGCTAAATCTGCCAGTCTTGGTGCTCGTATCGAGCAAACTAAGGCGGGAGTGGTCATTGAGCATATTTATCAGGGGGACCCAGAGTTACCAGCTCAAGCTGCACCGCTTGCACAAATGGGCGTTAATGCCAAAGTCGGTGATGTAATAGTTGCAATCAATGCTAAGCCGCTCACTAATATTGCCGATGTGACTAAGCTGCTACGTAACCAAGAGGGTAAGCAAGTATTGTTAACCCTTAAGCGCGGCAGTAAAACCCATCAAACAATTGTTGAGCCAATTAGCCCATCTAAAAGTGCCAAGCTGAGATATACCGACTGGGTGCAACATAACAGCGCTAAAGTGTCTAAAGACAGCGACGGCAAATTTGGCTACTTGCACTTATACGCTATGGGCAGCGGTGATATCTCAAGCTTTGCGCGGGAGTTTTACGCCAATATTAACAAAGACGGGTTAGTTATCGATGTGCGTCGTAACCGTGGCGGTAATATTGATAGCTGGATCATCGAAAAGCTACTGCGCAGAACCTGGGCATTTTGGGCGCCGACTCATGGCACACCATCAGGCAATATGCAGCAAACCTTTAACGGCAAGTTAGTCGTGTTAACCGATCAGCTAACCTATTCTGACGGCGAAACCTTCTCGGCAGGCGTTAAGGCGTTGGGCATTGCACCATTAATTGGTAAGCAAACCGCAGGTGCTGGTGTGTGGTTATCTGGGCGTAATTCACTAACAGATAAAGGCATGGCTCGTGTGGCTGAATATCCGCAATACGCAATGGACGGCAGTTGGATTATTGAGGGCCGCGGTGTCAGCCCTGATATCGAAGTCGATAACCTGCCATACGCAACATTTAGCGGCACAGATGCCCAATTAGATAAAGCAGTGAGTTATCTAAAGCAGGCTGTTAAACAGCAACCTACGCCAAAACTTGCACCAAAACCAATGCCAGTTAAAGGCATGGCAGAGGACGTACATAAAGCATTCTGATAAACCGCGAGTTCGCTAGCTAAAGCAAGATAGCGTTATAAGCCTGCAATAATGGTTTATAACGTCTATCTTTCATCCCTCTCTTTCTTAGTAACCTTCTTTATCCCTTTTGCAAGCCCAGCATTCAATTTCGAACGATTGCAGATGGGATCTTGCCGTCGCGTTTTTGTTGAATTTATTTTACAAAAACATTGAATGTTTACAGTTAGAGACACTAAACTGGATAAAAAAATAATGCGAGTAATCAAGCAGTAATTCACACTAAGCTAAAGAATTTATTGCTTAATTATTTAATACGCCATTCGTGCTGAGCTTTTATTGCAGCTTGCCAGTCGGTTACCAAAGGGATGAGTATGACTGAAGAAAAAAGTGCTATCGCAAACGATGAAGCCAAGAGTCAAGAATTAGCTAATACTGATACTCAAGCTAAGGTTAAGAACAATAAAATTCGTAAAGCGACTAATATTATTTTAATCGTCGTAAGTTTTCTATTCGTGTTCCACCTTATTGCCGACCGTTTTATTCCCTCTACTGATTTGGGCCGAATTCGTGGCTATGTGGTGCCTATTAGCCCGCAGGTTTCTGGTGAGATCATTGATATTTTGGTTTCGCCGAATACCTTAATTAAGCAGGGTGATGTGCTGGCTAAAATTAATCCGCAAGATTATGAAATAGCCCTACATCAGGCTGAGCAGTCCCTTAAAAAGGCGGGCCAAAATGTAGGTGCGCAAACTGCAAATGTCGCTGCAGCGCAAGCTAAGGTGACTAACGCCCAAGCCAACCTCAAAAATGCTCAAGTGCAATCTAAACGTATATTCCAAATGGTTGATAAAGCGGTGATGTCACAGGCCGATGCTGATAATGCGCGGGCTGAGCTGACTAAGGCTGAAGCCGGCGTTGCCAGTGCTAAGGCGGATCTTGCTAAGGCAGAAGAGCGCTTAGGTGCTGAAGGTGAAAATAATACCAACGTTAAATCTGCCTTATTGAGCCTTGAAAAAGCCCAGCTTGATTTAGCGCGAACATCAATAACCGCACCTACTGACGGTGTGGCGTCAAATTTTAGATTAAAAGAGGGCATTTACGCCAGTGCGGGTCAGCCGGTAATGACCTTTATCTCATCGGAAGATGTGTGGATTGAGGCTTATTTTCGCGAAAACAGCCTAGGCAATATGCAACCGGGCGATGATGTTGAATTTGCACTTGATTATGCACCTGGTGAAGTCTTTAAAGCCAAAGTGGGTAGCATTGATTATGGTATTGACTGGGGGCAGAGCGAACAAACGGGCAAGTTAGCACAGGTGTCTGGGCAAACAGGATGGCTGCGCCAATCTCAGCGCTTTCCGGTCACCATAGTTCTATCAGCTGATGAAGCTGTGGGGCTAAGACGCGTTGGTGGTCAAGCGGACGTAATTGTTTATACCAGCGATAGCAGCATGATTAACCTCTTTGGCAAGTTTTGGATCCGCTTAGTGAGTTGGTTCTCTTATGTCAGATAGTGACAGCGCCTCGCTAAAGACAGCTGTGGCGTCAGAGGAGGCCATTTACACGCGGCGGGTGTTACGCTTCACCTTAGGCATAGGTTTAGCAGTGGCGGTTTCTGCGATTTTTGCGTGGCCATTAGCCTTTATCGTACCTGTGTTTGTGGCTAAGTTTTTAGTCGACCGCCAAGAGCCTACACTGCAAACCGTTTACGAGCTGCTTATTTCAATGATATTTACCATTGGGTTAGCTTGGCTGGTTAGCTTTGGGCCAACGCAATACCCTATGGTGTTATTACCATTAATCGCAATGATGATGTTGTGGGGATATTACCTATTTAGCGATCCTCGCTGGAACTTCTTTGCGACTATATTCATTGTGGCAACCCTGCTTTTGCCTTACATGAGTTTATTGCAGCCCGGAGCGGCAATTTTAGTGGGTGTTGGTTTGAGCTTTTCGGGTGTGGTTGCGGTGGCTATTTTTGCTTTGCTGCATGCCTTGCTACCGGATTTATCGCCAAACAAAGAGCAACTCGCCAGCGCAGCACAAAGCCATGATGAACGAACTCATGAAGCATTTAGAGCCTTGATTATTGCCTTTCCGGTTATTTGCTTCTTCTATTTCTTAGAAATTTCCGGTGCACTATTAACCATGATTTTTATCGCCATTTTGTCACTGCAAGCTGCGGGAGCAAAAAGCATAAAGGTCAGTCTGTTTTTATTGATCACTAATGGTATTGGCGGCGCACTGGCAATAGTGTTTTATAACATGCTCACCATAGTGCCTGAGTTACCTTTTTATATCGGGATGTCGATGTTAGCTGCACTATTGTTTGGGCAAAAGATATATGCTAATCCAGAAAAAGCGCCGCTTTACGCTGGTATTTTGTCGGCATTATTAGTTGTGGTGGGCTCTACTGCATCTTCAACCGATAAAGATGTTGCTGTTAACTTTTACTTGCGAATTTTACAGCTGTTTATGGTTGGCGTTTATATGATTTTTGCCTCGTTTTATTTAGAGTCTCGTGATTGGAAGTTTCTTAAAAAGCGCAACAGCCTTTAGCACTCATCACTCGCTTAAGTGATGTTACAAGCACATTTGGGTAAAAGTGATAGTGATTAAACCGTTATCAAGCAATCGTTAAGCTTTGGGGTGATATATAACCTAATCAATAGCTTGATTATTGTGCTATACGTTAAATGGCCAAAATCAATTAACAAATGTACTTGCTGTTTACTATCCATTTATAAGGATGAACCCATGTTCCGACTCAATACTTTAAAGGTTGCTGCAGTAGCCTTGCCTATCTTACTTACGGGCTGTGCTACAGGTGATACCCCTGAAGCAAAAAAAATGCACGCTAGAGAAGAAACCCAGTCCGCTTTACAAGAGATCTACAGTGAGCATCCAGGAGCTAAATCGGCAGTAGCTAACTCCGTTGGCTATGTGGTTTGTACTGGCAGCAATAGTTATCTGTTTGCACTTTCAACTGGCGGCGGAGTATGTGTATTACATGAAGGCAGTAAGCGTTCTTACTATCGCTTTGCGACTGGCGGTGTTGGTGCAGGTATTGGTTGGAAGCAAGTAGCGTTTGTGCAAGCATTTACCGAGCGCTCAGCATTAACTCGCTTTAAAGAGTCGGGTTATGAGGGCCAAGCGCAAGCTGAGGCGAGTGCTGAATATGAGGGCAGTGGTGAACAAGCATCTGCAAACCAGTCAGTTGACGTTTCTGGTGTAAAAACTTACCAGGTGAACTTAATGGGCGCTGCGGCTCAAGCAACAGTGCAAGGTTATAAGTATTGGGAAACAGACTTTACTGACGACTTTATTGAGAATGATGCTGACTAAGTTACTTCTATGCCAGTATGATTTTATATAAAGCGTACAGGTGATTTAGAACAGCTTTAAGCGAGGTGAAGGTTAATCACCTCGCTTTTTTATAAGCGATAGTCAATAAAGTTAGTAGCTGATTTCAACAATCGTTTCAGGGCTTAGGCTATTTGCAATAAAGCAATTGCTGTGTGATTTTTCGTGGATTTTCGCAATAACATCGTCACCAACTTCAGTGGCAAACTCAATTTTTGGCGCTAGTACAATTTTACTGACAAAAATCTTACCGGCACTGTTTTTACCAAGCTCCGCGGTAGCATTGTCTTGATAGCTGATAATGGGTAAACGCTTTAGATGGGCAATAGTCAAAAATGTCAGCATGTGGCAGCTTGAAAGTGCCGCTAACAGACTTTCTTCAGGATTAATTTTATCTACTGAGCCATTATATTCTGGTGCCGATGAGCCTTGGGCTTGTTGACCACTGCCGTAGCTGATTTGATGATCTCGACAAAATTGTGTTGGCTCAAGAACGGGCTCATCTGATGCGTGCCAACTTAGGTTGATATTAAAACTCATAATGCGGACTCTTATGGTTGATGAAGCTTACACAAAATTTGTGTAGCAGCCTAACTTTGAGGTAAGTCAGGCTACTCTCAAAATTATGATAGAGAGTTGATATTAATCAAATAAGAGTGATTAGTGAATAATCAATAATTGAGTGCCGAGCCGCTTCTTTCAAATCCGTTTTAACTTAATCTTATGCTCAATTCTTTTGCCCAGTGCCCAGTGCCCAGTACTCAGTGCTTTTGCTTACGCAGGTTACTCGATTCTCGCGATTGATTAACCTAGTCTTGGTCGTTTAATTCGCTGGTAGTAGCTGCGTAGGTTTGCATTGTAGCGATTTGTTGTTGCTGAGCTTTAGCATCTACAGTCGCTGCACGAGCTTGATCATTATTGCTGAGGTAATGCGCAGTTACTGGAGAAACATTGTTACTGTTGCCAGTGACAATGCTAGCCATGTCGCTATAGATCTGATATTGCATTTTTGCTTTTCGATACTCGATATAAGCGTTGGCTTTATCGCCATCATTGGGTAACTCTGGCTTAGTCACTGGAGCGTTTTCATCGCTGGATATATCGTTAGTAGAGGTACTAGTAGCAGACAGTCTAAGCGCAGTAGCACTTATGGTTACTGTGTCTTGCTGCAGGTGAAGACTTACATTAGCGGCGCTAGGTGCTATTTGAGTTGCTTGAGTTGATTGAGTTGCTTGATTCAGCGGAGATTGTGGCTGGTTTAGTGGCTGCTCTAATCTCTCCGCACGTGGTGCAGGGGGATTGCTGTTAAGCGGTGAATTAGCATGAGATACAAGCATAGCGCCTCTGATTTAGTTAGCAAAAATATCAATGTCTTATACTAACGTGTTTTGCAGCGCTTAAACTGTACCTAAGCTGAATGGGGTTCTTATAACGATTGGTATAAAAGATTAAAATCCAAATCAAAGTAGAGTCGTGCAGATACAAAAAAGCCTTTTGCAAAAAAATACAAAAGGCTTTTTCTTTACACTCTTATTTTCATAAACGTTAAACGAACTGGTACTGGTTCATCACCACTAATACTGAGCTTAACAATGTGCTGATTGCCATTGAGTAAGGTAAAAGCTTGGCACGATAACTGAGCATTAAAATGACCAGCAAGCCTGCAAATGACAGCAGGCCGAAAAACAAAATGCTGCCATAAGCGGCACCTTGAGTGGCTATACAACCCCAGAATGTGCCTGCAATACCAATCCAACCGGCAACATAGAGCGCTTTTGCTTGTTGCGGGTTAGGGGCTTTGGCAAACGTATCACGATAGTGTGAAAACATGGCCAAAGCTAATAATCCAAATGCGAGATAGCTAAATCCTAAAAGACTTAAAATCACGGCTTATGCTCCCTCTTTAGTCGCGGTTGAGGCATGGTTAAATCCCTCTTTTGGGCTGCGAACGGCTGCAGCCTTCTTTGGTCTGACAGCAGTTTTGGTGATGAGTTTCGTGCGAGCAAAAAATAGTGCAGCGCCCATGAATACGCACATAAGGTCAAACCCAACTAGCGGCCATTGCTGTAAATTAATATTATCAATTAAATTGCTGTTAGAAGTTAGCGCATTCAGTACTGGGATTGCGCAAAGACTCGCGCCGCCAAGTGCTAAGGTAAAGCGCCAAGCCGTTTTGCTGCGGTTAAAGCAGGCTAGAATACCTACCGCAGCTAGTGCGATAAAGAAGCTGTTAACTTCCCATTGAGCGCGATTCGCAAGCTCTGTTGGCAATAAACGGTTGGCATAGAAAAATGCTGCTGTTGCCAGTGGTAGACCAGTAATAAAAGTGAGGTTTAAGCCTTCAACCAAACGCAAACTAAAGCTTGCTGTCGCACCTTGTTTAATCTGCTTTTGTTGCTTCTGGCGAATTTTAACCGCCCATAGCAAGGTTCCTGTGGTGATCATCGCACACCCTAAAATGCCACTGATAAAGAACAGTGCACGCAGCCAATGTTCTGCAAAACGGCCAGTATGCAGGGCAATGAGCACATCATAAGTATTTTGAGCACCAGAATCAGGGTCAATACCGCGGCTAGTTAACTCGCCAGTGACGCCATTAAAGCTAATAGCAGTGCGTCTATCGGTTACAGCTTCTTGGGTATCGCGGTAGAAATTAACCTTACTATTTTGATCGCCAGGGTTGTTAATAACTACTTGCTTAATCGGCTCATTAATCCAAATCTGCTTCACTTGTGGCAATAGTGTATCAAGCGCAACCAACTGCGCGTCAACGCCTACAGGTTTGACTTGCACCCGGCTAGGGCTCAGCTGTTGCCGAAACGATTTTGAATCGCCATCAAATGCAGTCATTACGCCCCAAGGCATGTACATCATCATTAAAGTGACAAGACCTGTGTAGGTGATCATCAGATGATAAGGCAGTGCCAGCACTGAACTGACGTTATGGGCATCTAGCCAAGAGCGGCTGCCTTTACCGCGCCTAAAGCTAAAGAAGTCTTTGAAAATACGTTTATGAATAACGATACCGCTAATCAGGGCGACCAGCATAAACATGGTACAAAAGCCCACAATCCAGCGGCTGATTTTTGCGGGTAGATAATGCAAGTCGAAATGCAAGCGATAGAAAAAGTGCCCACCTTTAGATTCACGCACATCCGTTATGAGCTGATCACCGGTAAGTGGTGCAATATGCTCTACAAACTTACCACGACGCTGACCCTCTTCTGGTTGAGTTTGCCAAGCGTAGCTAACATAAGGCTTACGGTCGGTAGGAAAGTACACTCGCCAGTCACGAGCATCTGGAGCATGTTCAGCTAAATAACGCTGTGCTTTGTCAAGTTCGCTAGCGACCTTGGTGCTGTCATATTGTTGGAAGACGTTTTTGTGTAACTCAGGTTTGCTCCATAACGTCATTTCATAGCGGTAGTAACTTAATGTACCTGCAAAAAATACCAGTAGCAAAACCCAACAAACGAGTAGGCCAACCCAAGTGTGCAGCCAAGTCATACTGCGGAAAAATGAATCTTTCATTGTTTAACCTATAGCTAAAATAAGCAGATAAAAAACTCCGCTAAGGCAAAGTGGGTCGATTAACGCTCGCCATTTGTTTGATACGCTAAATGCCCAGATACCAGCACAGGCATAAACTGCAAATGACAGCATAGTGGCGGTTAACGTACTTTCTGCTGGTGGTAATGGCAGGGCTAAAGCAAGCAATCCAGTTGCAGTGGCTGCTAAAAGGTAACCGATAAAAATCGCTGAAAATGCACGCAAGCCAACATTGAACTTGTTTGAGTCAATCCGTTGCAATAACTTGGTTTTTATTATTTGCACTGAGAGGCACACCTAAAGACTGATATTGTGAAGTAAGAAATAGTGTCGGCATTCTACATTAAATTTATTAAATGATAACTCTTTTCATTCTCGTTTGGGTGTAAATGTGCCAGACTTGAGAGTTATATCGCAGAAGGGAAGTGCGAAATAGAATATTGAACTGGGTATATATTGGCCTGAGCCCGAAGGGAGTTCCTGAAAGCTTGTTGCGTTTTTAGCATCTAAGTGTTTGATGTGAACTTTGTATATAAATAAATTTAAATTTATTTAACCAAATCGTGACTGAAATCAAGCCAAAGCGACGATTTTTGTCTAAATTAGTAGAGGAGCTTTTGAGGATTAGATTGCTGTTTGCTAATTTTTTAAGCGCTCTAGGAAGACCGCTTAGCTTATGTTTTAACCATGCAGGCAGGCGGTGTGATGAAAATTATCAATATAACAAAAATTGTTTTTACCCTATGTACACTGGGCTGTAGCGATGAGTTGATTATTTTGCCAGCAAGCATTAGATAAATTATTTTTAATAAAAGCTTGTAATTTAACGCTAAAAACCCAAGTGTAGTAGGTGAAATCATTGTAAAAAGGAAAACCTATGAAAATAAATCTTTCTGGTCACCACGTTGATGTCACAGACGTAGTAAGACAGCATGTCCAAGAGAAGTTTTCGAAGATAGAGAGTCATTTTCCAACCCTGATCGCCCTAGATATTATCATTGCTAAAGAGCACGGCGAATTCCAGGTTGAAATTAGAACGAATTATGAGGGTAGCAGTATTTCCGCTTCTGGTACTGATCCTGTTATGTATCCAGCGATTACCAGCGCAGCAAAAAAACTCGATGCGGCACTAAAGCATCGTAAAGGACAACTGAAGGCTGATTTGCATTCTAAGCCAGTTGTAACCACACCAGAAATTGCACATGAGAAAGTGCAAGAGATGAACTTGGTATAAAGATTCAGTAAGCCTTTAAAACATGGTTTAAAAGGTTTACCAGTTAAAAGCCCCGCTAACTTAGGTTAGCGGGGCTTTTTTATGTTTATTGGTGTAACTAATCAGTTTCAGATTGAGAGAACTCAGTAGTGTCATTTTTCGGTGGCGGCGTCCAGCCACGCTCCAATTTAGAAAAGCTACGATAGCGCTCATTTTTCATCGCTGCACTAAGCGTTTCTTCTAATTGAATAAACATATCGCGATAGTGGACTAAGTACTTATCGTCTTCTGTGACCTGTTTCCACGCTTCATACAAGGTATCTTTATGGGTCACTTCAGTTTCATAAAACGTTGCCCGCTGTTGTTCGGCCTTAAATGGGTGTACCCCAAGCCTAATCAACGCATGCTTACCTAAGTTCAGCGCAGAGTGGAACGTTTCACTGACCATAAAGTCTGCTCCCGCATTACGCAACCGGTATAAATGACGACGGTCAAATGCACGCGCCATCACTATCACATGGGGATGAGTGTGCTTTATATATTCAACTAAACCCACAGCGCGCTCAGGGTCGTCAATGGCAATCACCAGCATTTTGGCTTTATCAATACCGGCAGTATGCAGAAGATCTGGCTGAGTGGCATCGCCGTAATAACTCTTGGTATTAATTTTTCTTAAGTTCTCAACCTGTTGCACCTCGTGATCCAGTACCACGGTTTTCACGCCATTAGTCACCAGCAGGCGGTTAACAATCTGCCCGAAACGGCCAACACCGGCAATAATTACCGTGCCTTTTTCATCAATATCATCAGGCTCGCGGGTGTTTTCGGTTTTTTCATAGCGTGGCAAGATCACTTTATCAAACAGGATAAATAACCCAGGAGTAAGGAACATAGATAGCGCCACGACTAGAGATAACAACTGTGCAAGATCAGTTGGGATTACATGGTTTTGCACTGTATAACTGAGTAATACAAAGCCAAACTCACCAGCTTGCGCCAAACTCAGGGCAAACAGCCAGCGGTCACTGCCGCGGATCTTAAAGATAAAGGCTAACACTAATAGCACAACGGCCTTAATGAGCATTACCGCAAAGGTCATGGCTAATACGGGGGCAATATTGGCAAACAACACATCAAAGTTGATACCTGCACCAACGGTGATAAAAAATAGCCCGAGTAATAGCCCTTTAAAAGGTTCAATGTTGGATTCTAGCTCATGCCTAAATTCACTGTTAGCCAATACCACACCGGCAAGGAAGGTACCTAACGCTGGCGATAAGCCGACTAAACTCATCAACGCCGCAATACCAATCACCAGCATTAGCGCAGTGGCGGTGAAGATTTCACGCAGCCCTGAGCTAGCAACATAACGAAATAACGGTCGGCTTAAAAAATGCCCACCCACCACCACACTGGCAATGGCTAACAGCACCACTATGGCGTAAGCCCATCCGGGTAGGCCCGCAACTAAGGATATCTCTTCATGATGCTCAGCAGCCGTTTGCGCTAAAGACTGGGCTTTTTCGACGAGCTCAGGCAAGGCGAGCAGTGGAATAAACGCCAACATGGGGATCACGGCAATATCTTGAAATAGCAGCACCGAAAAGGCGTTCTTGCCCCCTTCAGTTTTCGTTAGGCTCTTTTCATTAAAGGTTTGCAGCACAATAGCGGTAGAAGAAAGTGAAAATATCATGCCCACGGTAAGAGCTATGGTCCAGCCGTAGCCAAAGGCCATGGCGATTCCCATCACTACCAAGGTGGATAAACCGACTTGTAAGCCACCTAAGCCGATTAACTTATTGCGCATGTCCCACAGCATTCTAGGCTCAAGTTCAAGCCCCACCAGAAACAGCATCATCACCACACCAAACTCGGCAAAGTGTTGCAAGGTGTTGGTTTCAGTGCCCACTAAGCCAATAATTGGCCCAATGACAACACCCGCGATGAGATAGCCGAGTACTGAGCCTAGGCCTAATCGTTTGGCAATGGGCACCGCAATAACAGCCGCGCACAAATAGATAAATGCTTGAATAAAATAGGCTGTCATTATCGCTCCCTGATGACTTGTTCTAAGTGATCGTTTAGCTTTTCAAGTGACTGGGCTAAAGCAATGTCTACTCTATCTTCACTTAAGGCTGTTAAGGTTTTCAGCCAGCTATTTACATGGCTATCAACGCGATTTTCTTCAAAGGCACTGCGGGCGCAAAATAGCGCAAACGGCGCGATAAAGCGCATCCCGGTTAGATTGGCTGTTTGCTCTAATGGGCGTAATAGTTCTCTTAGGGTAAAGTGATTAAAGCCATCTTCTTTATAGGCAGCTTCACTGCCGCCAGCGCTAATAACGCACATAAAGGTTTTTCCCTCTAATGCTTTACCTTTTGCACCATAAGCAAAGTTGTACTCTAACACTAAGTCTTGCCACTCTTTTAAAATCGCTGGGGTGGAATACCAATACAGCGGAAACATAAACACCACCACATCATGCTCGACAAGGCGTTGTTGCTCCTTGTCTATGTTGATCCTAAATGTTGGGTATTCGGCATACAGATCCACTGCTGTGACATTGGGGTGCTGCTTGGTCGCATCAAATAGCGGTTTATTGATTTCAGATCGCTCTTGGGAAGGGTGTGCATACAATACGAGGATTTTTTTTGCCGCGGTTGTCATGATTGTCCAGTCACTTTGCTTAACAGATTGTTATTAAATCTAGCATAGACATTCCGTTGAGCTAAATCTTTTTGCCGATAAGGGATTGGTGCAGAAATAATTTATCGCGAATACGCTACAGCGTTAAAAACTAACTGAGCTATTGCTCGCAGTTCTTGCAGGCTAAAGGCGATGATACTGTTAAAAACGGCTAACATTAACAATATGCAAAGTGTTGGGGATAAGGGCTGATATTAACGAGTTCGCTTTGCATACTCTTTTTTACTACGATTTTACTCAGAGTAATGCGGTGCTTTTATGCAGGAGATACCTCTAAAGCTATAAGTGAAAACAGTGAGATAGTAACCTAGCTCACAGAAGTCATAATCGTTTTTAATTTCCATTGTTATCGAAAAATGACCTAGTTAAACTAAAAGCTGTATTTTAAATGCAAGTTTTGTGTAAGGTTTGAACTATGCTTAATATTGATGATCCCAAAGAGACTGAAAAAATCCCTGCCATTTTTAGATTAGGTTTTCGGCCTTTCTTTTTAGGCGGCGCAGCGGTGGCTATGCTGTTTGTGCCGCTATGGTTACTCACTTGGTTTTATCCGCAATACAGCTTATTTCAAACAGATTTTTGGGTGAAGGTGGTACCTTTGTGGTGGCACCCACATGAAATGCTATTTGGCTTTGCTTTAGCCATAGTGTGTGGTTTTTTACTCACCTCGGTACAAACTTGGACCAATCAGCCTGGCATGAAAGGGTGGGCGTTAGCGCTAACCTTTAGCTGCTGGTTACTGGCAAGGTTGACCTTGCTGCTGCCAGTCTCCATTCCCTTGTGGTTACCAGCAATACTCGACTCACTCTTTTTAAGCTTTACTGCCATTAAGCTATGGCGCTGCATTTATAAAGTAAAGCAATGGCATAACATTGGTTTCCCTATCATGTTATTTGTGGCGATGGGGATTAACCTATTGAGTTATTACGCCCTAAGTCAGCGTGATTTTTCGCTTAGTCAGCAGATCTGGCAAGCCATGCTGTGGTGGCTTGGCTTGCTAATTACTATTGTTGGCGGACGAGTGATCCCATTTTTTACCGCAATCCGCATTAAACAAACTAAACCTAACCCTATCCCTGTGCTGGATAAAAGCCTCATTGCGATTATGGTGTTATTGGTCGCGCAGGCGATTGCGCAGTTTATGCCAACATTACTCGAACAGATTTTGTTGTTTGCTGCCGCAGCACTGCATTTTGTGCGCTGGTCGCGCTGGTTCCCTCATAAAACCTTAGCTGAACCTATGTTGTGGTCTTTGCAGCTTAGTTATTTATTCTTGCCTATTACCCTATTTTTACTGGCCTGGAATATCCATGACTCAATGGCATATAGGCACCTATTGCACCTGTTTGCTATCGGCACCTTAGCTGGGATCTGTTTGTCGATGATTTCACGGGTGTCATTAGGCCACACCAGTCGCAATATTTATCAAGGGCCAAATATGATTATCGCCTTTGCATGTTTACCGATAGCGGCAATCTTGCGAGCTCTGATGCCGATATGGCTGCCTGAGTTTTACCAAACTTGGTTGTGGCTTGCTGGTGGCTTGTGGTCATTAGCGTTTGGTTTGTTTGTGGTGAACTATGCCGCAATATTATCTAAGCCGCGAATTGATGGAAGACCGGGTTAGCGCTGTTTGTCGTATTTTAAGTGGGTCATGTTTTATCGTAAAAAGAACGCAATAATTTAAAAGTAGTAGTTATAAAAATAAAAGGTTGATAGTAAAAAATGATGGTACATAAGCGTGTGAAATTAGCCAGTACATTGATGATAGGTCTGCTTTGGCCAATGGGCTCAGCACTTGCTGAGAGCGCTGCGGCTGATGATAAAAAAAGCCTAAGCAAAGCAGCCGTAGAGCAACAACAACGCGATGCAGCGCTGCGTGATGAGTTTCCTGTGCAGTATCAAAGTTGGCAACAAACCTCTGAGCAAACAGAGCGCGAAGATATGCTGGCAAGTTATCCTGCAGCGGTGATTTTGTGGGCGGGCTCATCGTTTGCTAAAGAATATAACAGTCCTCGGGGGCATCACTTTGCGGTTGCCGATGTCACCCATACATTGCGTACAGGCGTGCCACCAAAAGAGGGTGAAAAAGGCTTATCTGCAAGCTGCTGGACCTGTAAAACACCTGATGCCACGCGCTTAATGAAAGAGCTCGGCGTTGAAGGTTTTTCGGCTAAAAACTTTACCGATTTAGGCACAGAGGTGAATAGCGTTGTGTATTGCACCGACTGTCATGTAGACGGTAAAGCTGAGCTCGCTATGCCGCGCCCACATGCACAAGATGCAATGGCGAAAGTGCATATGCCATTTGATAAACAAGGCGTGAATATGCAAGGTGCGCAAACTTGTGGTCAATGCCATGTGACTTATTATTTCCAGCCTGAGCGTAGCGACAAAGTCAATATTCCTTGGATCTTCGGTAACACTGTCGATGACATTGAAAAATACTATGATACCCGCCGTTTTTACGAGTGGATCCATCCCATATCGCAAACGCCAATATTAAAAGCGCGTCACCCAGAGTTTGAGCATTGGAGCCGCAGTAAACATGCAGAAGCTGGGGTCACTTGTATCACTTGTCACATGCCTGAAGAAACCGATGCTAAGGGCAATAGCTTTACCAGCCATAAGATCAGTAAAGCACTCGATCATTTCGATACAGTTTGCCAAGGTTGCCATAAGAGCGAAAAAACCATCGTTAAGTCGCTTGAACGCAGCAAGGCTGAAATCGATGCCAAAGCTCGCGAAGTCGAAGGTTTGCTGGTTAAGGCGCATTACGAAGCTAAAGCTGCGTGGGATGCTGGCGCGACTTGGCCGTTAATGAACGATGCCATTATGGCAATTCGTCATTCACAGTGGCGTTGGGACTTTGCTATGGCGTCACATGGTCTGTATGCCCATAACCCAGAAGAGGGCAATGCCTTATTGGATATGTCGATTAGACAAGTTAACTACGCGCGGGCGTCATTGGCTGAGATTTTGAAGAAGTTTGACATCAGCAAAGTTGAGTATCCAGATATCAGTACTAAAGCTGCAGCCCATAAAGCGGTAGGAATAGAGCTTGATAAACTAACCGAGCAGAAAAAGCAGTTTATTAAGCAAGAAGTCGATAAAAAGTGGTCTGAAGTGACGCGTTATGGTTATGAATAAGTGAGCGTGTTGCCGACCATTTTTTAAATGAATTAGTTAGGATAGATTAGTTAAAACGGATTAGTTAAGGCTGGCTACTTAAGGCTATTAAGCTAACCAATAACATTTAAGGCTCAAAGGTTCTCCTTTGAGCCTTTTTGTTTTTCAAAATAGGCTAGTACTCCTCAATACTCCTCCCTAATAATACTCGTCAGTCACTTAGCGTTTTAGTGTCTTAGATGACAATAAAAGACCAAAGCTGATAGTCTGTTATTGGCTAATCAAAGACCTGTAGGGAAGAATCAGATTATATGCCGACTTCATTTAATCCTATTAATACCCAAGCTGTGACTCAATACACCACCATTGCCGCTTGGACGTTGGCGATTGCCAGAGCGCTGAGTGTTATAGGCATTGAGCCAAAGCCCATATTTCAGCAAGTTGGTTTGAATATAGAGGTGCTTGAAGCTAAGCCTGATAGCCGAGTTGATATCGCGCAAATGACTCAGTTATGGCAATGCGCCATGCAAGCAACAGGCTCGGCTGATTTTGGCCTAACGGTGGGGCGTTATGCTTATCCATTGCACTTTCATTTTCTAGGTCCTTTGCTGCTTAGCTGTAACACCTTAGCCGAGGCTTTCGAGTTATTACCCGATTACTCGGCACTGGTGAGTAATAGCGGCAATATTCAGCTGCAGCGTAGTCCTCAATGGCTTGGATTTACCATTAATCCACTCAACGGCGTTGAGATCAGCGAGCTTGCCATAGATGCGTTTTTTAGCAGCTTAATGCAGCACGGTAAGCAGATGCTGGGCCATAACCAGTTTGTGTGCAAAGTTGAGCTAATGCGCAAGGACCACAAGTTACAACACCTGTGGCAAGACTATTTTGGCTGCGAAGTGGTCATGAATGCTGCCACCAATTGCATGTGGATGGATAGAACCATGCTTGAGCAAACCACGGTGACTAAAAATCCGCAACAAGCTAAATATAGCGAAGCAGCAGTGCGGCAATATTTACAAGGGATGCAAGCACTAACATGGCGGCAAAAAACCAGTCAGGGCATTCATGTCATGTTACTTGAGCAAGAACCTACGGCGCAAAGCATTGCAAAAATGTATAACGTCAGTGAGCGCAGTTTAAGTCGTTATTTACTGCAAGAGGGCACCAGCTTTAGATCGCTATTAAAGCTTAAACGGCAAGAGTTAGCTTGCCACTATTTGCTTAATACTCACATTGCTGTGAATGAACTTGCGAATATATTGGGCTATAGCAGTTTGAGTAATTTCACCCGCTCATTTAAAGGCTGGCTTGGGGTGAGTCCATCGCAATTTCGGCAGCAAAACTTAGCCAACAAACCATGAGTTTGCGCTAGATTGGCGAAAAATGATAACTGCGTTGTTGGTTTTATGTAATAGCTTGGTGTTATCTTGTTAACCACTAAAGCGCTTAACTATGCCAACATTTCAGTTTATTCAGCGTGAGCCATGCCAGCAAAGCAAGCTTAATCATGATCACCACAATCATCAAAATCACAATAAAATCTATAACAATATTAAACTCGGCCTGTTTGGCACGCTAACCACGATCTTGCTAACGGGCTGTCAACCTGATCCTGACTTAAGCAAAGTTGCTACCGAGGTTAAGGCTACAGAGGTTGATGCTTTAGGCTTTACCCCGGCAAGTTCACACACAGCAAGCGCAAACCAAGCTGTGTTATCTGAGTTGCCATTTGACGATGTACAAGACTTTGAAGATGCCAAGCGCGGCTTTATCGCCAGCATGCCAGAGCTTAAAGTAGTTGATGAAAACGGCAAGGTGATATGGGACAGAACCGCCTATGACTTTATTGAGGGCGAAGCGCCTGCGAGTGTCAATCCCAGTCTGTGGCGACAAGCGAGCCTTAACAATATTGATGGCTTATTTGAAGTCACCCAAGGTGTTTATCAATTGCGAGGTTTTGACTTAGCCAATATGACGGCGATAGTCGGTGACAGTGGCTGGATTATAGTTGATCCATTAACCACAGCGGAAACCGCCAAAACCGCGCTAAAATTTTTAAATCAAACTTTGGGCGAGCGACCTGTGTCGGCGATTGTATTTACCCACAGTCATATGGACCACTTTGGTGGGGCTTTGGGCTTATTTGAGCAAGCGCCTGATGACACTATTGATATCATTGCGCCAGCCGGTTTTATGCATGAAGCGACCAGCGAAAACGTGATGGCAGGTACCGCCATGAGCCGCCGCGCTATGTATATGTACGGCAAGCAGCTACCGCGCTCTGTACGCGGTCATATAGGCTCAGGGTTAGGCAAAGAGCCAGCCTTTGGTGAGTTTGGCATTTTGAGCCCTAATGTGGTGGTCGAGCATGACTCTGCGATGGAAGTAGATGGCGTCCCCTTTGAATTTCAAATCGTATCAGGCTCAGAAGCGCCCGCTGAGTTCACTTTTTACCTGCCTGAGCAGCAGGCATATTGCGGCGCTGAGCTAGTCTCTAAAAACATGCACAATTTGTATACCTTGCGCGGCGCAAAGGTGCGTGACGCATTGGTATGGAGCCGAGCCATTGATGATGCCCTCAATGCACAGCGAGACACCAAGGTATATTTTGGCAGTCATCATTGGCCTATTTGGGGTCAAGCAGAAGTAAATGAGTTTTTACAAAAGCAGCGTGACACTTATAAGTATATTCACGATCAGTCGGTGCGCATGCTTAATGCAGGCTATACTCCGGCCGAAATCGCCGAGCAAATACAGATGCCGCCATCACTGTCGAACACCTTTGCCAGCCGCGGCTACTACGGCACAGTTAAGCACAATGCCAAGGCGGTTTACCAAGCTTATTTAGGTTGGTACGACGCCAATCCCGTTAACCTAGACCCATTGCCTGCAACGGCATCGGCGGTTAAATATGTTGAGCTAATGGGCGGCGCAGACAAAATCATCACAGCGGCCAACAAGGCTGTAGCAGCTGGCGAGTATCGTTGGGCGGCAGAGCTGGTAAATCATCTCGTGGTGGCCAAACCTGAGCATAAACAAGCCAAAGCTTTGCTTGCTAGTATTTATGATCAGCTGGGTTATCAGGCAGAGTCAGCGCCTTGGCGTGATGTGTACCTAACTGCTGCCTATGAGCTCAGACACGGCAGCCCAGAGGTGGGGATTGATTTAGCCTCTATGAAACAGATTTTGCTGCAATCGCCAGTCGAGAACTTTATGCAGTCGATGGCATCACGGGTGATAGGGCCTGAAGTCTTCGGCGAAGAGTTTATTCTTAATATCAACTTCACCGATCTTGATAAAAACTATGTGCTAGAGCTAAAAAACTCAGTATTACATCATAAGCTCGCACCCAAATCTGCCAAGGCCAACGCGACATTAAATATTAGCCATGAGTTATTTGTCGATCTGATTATTGGTAAAGCAGGCGTCAAAGAGGTGCTGTTTTCCGACGAGCTTGAAATCGAGGGCAGTAAGCTTGATTTAGTCAGCTTCTTTTCGTCCTTAGATAAACCCAAAGGTGTGTTTAATATTGTCACACCCTAGCTTGGTACATAATAGTCATAGCTATGATGATTGGGCGTCATAGCGGGCGCCCTTGTTATCGAGGCTAACCGTGGGTCTGCGGTTAGCCATCGACTTAATCAATCAAACTTCGTTTGATAGCAAAGACCATACAGACTCGATATATCTCTAGGCTAAAAGTTGTCTTGCTGCAACAGTGGTTCCAATGGCCTGCGGCCAGCGCATGTGCAGACACTGCCGTGACACGCAACAAGTCCATCCTTGGAGGCTCGGCCATGACGTCCATGTCATGGACGGTCACGGCCGTGTCTACACTGAGTTAGAAAAGCATAACCTTTACATTTAGAGTTATGATTAAAGCCCTAGCTCGTTTTTGGGCATAACCACATTAGAGTATCAGGTCTATCACTAGTGGCTTAGATGAGAAAATTTATCTCTTTTTCTCTAATTCGCTCCGACCCCTTTATCCGGATGAGTTTGTTAGCCAACCGTTACATACAAAAGTGGTTTACTCTTCCTAATTGCGCTCAATATCATCTTTGGCTAGTAAAAGAACACCTATAATTTCTTGAAACTTTAAACCATTAACAGCAAAATCATCAGTGCTTTTCAAAGTTTCATTATAGAAAGCTTCGAGACAATAGTTAATTCCATCTAATACATCTATTCCTGGGCGATTAGATTCTAACTCTGTTTGATCTAGATCTTTCATTTAAAACTCTCCATATGATGGTAAATCTAACTACTTGATGCGATTGTTATGAGTTACGAAATACACGCTTACGGTGAAAATCCATGTACACCTGATGCTCTTTTTTAAGTTCAACAGACATTGTTGGATGTATTCCCAATTTTTCAGGTTCCTTAAGCTGTTTAGAAATCATAATTTGACCATTCTCGCTAAAGGAAACAAATCCTGAGTCAAAGGCCTTATCTAGGTTTGCAACCAGCAATAAGCCGTTGTGATAATCCAAACGCTCACAATTATCTGAGGCAGACCAAGGTTTTATGTGGGAGGCAATCAGGAACGAAGGATCTTCATAGCCAGTTACAGCACAAGCCCCCCAATAGGTAAGTAGTTCTTGACGAAACTTCCCCTGACCTAAGCGAACCTTTAATAAAGTCGCTTTTTCGGTATCGGTAACATCATCAGCAAGGATCGAATCAACATCATTCTCGATACTGGAGTCAAAACCTTCAGACAGATACTCAGAGTACTTTGACAAAGCACTATTGTACATTCCGTGTCCAGTCTTGTTTCTTTCCAGGTAGATAGGTAACTTTCTAACAGAAGAAGCAATGCTATGGAATTGTGAGTGGCAGGATATTGATGCCAAAGAACCAGCTACAATACCACCTTCGATTGCCCAGTCACTTAGAACTCCATTAACTGCTCCACTATACTTCTTTATCGATGACTCAGAGAGCCCTTTGTGGCACATCCAATCTTCAAATCTCATACAGAGGCACTTCCTAGTTCCACATAACAGATTATTATCCTGCGTCTCGGATAAATCCCTGCACTTTGTTAATTTACCTCAAAGCTAGCAGCGTAAGTTATTGATGTAAAGGAGTTAACCTAGCATATGTTAACAAAAGTTGAATGTACTATTCCCGCAAAGTAATGCAGAACATTTATCGGGTCTCTTATATAGTCGATCGAAGAAAGGTGTCGGAGCGAATTAGCGACAGATACGGATAATGAACTAGCCTTTTAGCCATTACTCCGAATTAACAGAATAATGTTTGTCTAACCAAGTGCAGATACGGCCGTGACCGTCCATGACAAGGTGAGAGATAACGAAGTTATCAAGTTCTCGAACGAAAGGCAGGATGCCGAACTGGCATTTTAGCATGGATGCTATTCGTCATGGCCGAGTTTACAGGGATGATGGGATGGACACCTCTTGTTAAACCGGCGTCATTTGCGCCATATTGAATTTGTGCGTTCAATAACTAACAAAAGGTGTCCAATATGAAAGTTACACTAA
>NZ_JAKILB010000013.1 GCF_023283895.1 Shewanella pneumatophori
TTTTTACGGGCCAATATTACACGGTAGGCGATGGAGCGCGGTTAATTAACCTTTGCCATTTTTACGGGCCAATATTACACGGCAGGCGATGCTGCGCGGTTAATTAACCTTTGCCATTTTTACGGGCCAATATTACACGGTAGGCGATGGAGCGCGGTTAATTAACCTTTGCCATTTTTACGGGCCAATATTACACGGCAGGCGATGCTGCGCGGTTAATTAACCTTCACCGTTTTCACGGGCAATCGCGCGGTAAGCGATGTCAGTTCTAAAGTAGACGTCATCCCAATGGATTGCATCAACTAAAGTGTAAGCAGCTTGCTGCGCTGCCGTGACTGTATTGCCAAGGGCTGTTGCGCATAATACGCGGCCGCCGTTAGTCACTACGTGACCGTCTTGCATGCTAGTACCTGCATGGAACACTTTAGCGTTGTTATCACCAAGAGTTAAACCATCAATTACATCGTGCTTGCGGTATGTATCAGGGTAACCGCCTGCAGCCATTACCACACCTACTGCGGCGCGTGAGTCAAACTCAGCTGTCACTTGGTTTAGTTCACCGCGAGTTGCTGCAAGGCAAAGCTCAACTAAATCAGACTTAAGACGCATCATAATGGGTTGAGTTTCAGGGTCACCAAAGCGGCAGTTGTACTCAAGTACTTTAGCGCTTCCATCTGGTGAAATCATCAAGCCAGCGTATAGGAAACCAGTGTAAACATTGCCTTCAGCAGCCATGCCATCAACGGTTGGGCGAATAACATTTTCAATGGTCCAGTCGTGTACTGCTTGAGTTACAACAGGAGCAGGAGAATAGGCACCCATACCGCCAGTGTTTGGACCATGATCGCCGTTATCGCGGGCTTTATGATCTTGGCTGGTGGCCATTGCTAGAATGTTCTTACCATCTACCATCACAATAAAGCTGGCTTCTTCGCCTTTTAGGAACTCTTCAATAACGACGCGAGAACCGGCTTCGCCAAACTTATTGCCAGCTAGCATATCTTCAATAGCGGCATCAGCTTCACCTTGATTAGCAGCGATGATCACGCCTTTACCTGCAGCTAGGCCGTCGGCTTTAATTACGATAGGGAAACCCGTTAAGCCAGTTACTTGCTTAACATAAGCTTTAGCTGGCTCAATCTCAGTAAAGTTTGAGTAAGCAGCAGTAGGAATGTCGTGACGAGCTAAAAAGTCTTTAGTGAAAGCTTTAGACGACTCAAGCTGCGCAGCGCCCTTAGTTGGGCCAAAGATAGGTAGACCCGCTTCATTAAAGGCATCAACTACGCCTAGTGCCAAAGGCACTTCTGGGCCAACAATGGTAATTGCCACTTTTTGCTCTTCAGCAAATGCCACTAAGGCTGAGATCTCTTCAACGTTAATTGCCACGTTTTCAAGCTTTGGCTCTAATGCTGTACCCGCGTTACCTGGTGCTACAAAAACTGTTTCAACTTGCTCAGATTGTGCAGCCTTCCACGCCAATGCATGTTCGCGACCGCCGCCACCTATGATCAATACTTTCATATCTTTACCTTTTATAGCTGCGCCATTCTTCCTATCTCTGCATCAAGCATGCTCACGTATTGGCATACGCTGCGCGTGCTTTCTTTGACCTAGAAAAAATGGCTTGCTCTAAACGTTAAATATTAATTTTGTTAATGCGCGAATAAAGCCCTTTATTCGCGCAAACCAATTAATGACGGAAGTGACGCATACCGGTAAATACCATTGCCATGCCGTGCTCGTCTGCCGCTGCGATGATCTCTTCATCGCGGATAGAGCCACCTGGCTGGATGATACAGCTGATACCTGCTGCGGCAGCTGCGTCGATACCATCACGGAACGGGAAGAATGCATCTGATGCCATAACTGAGTTTTGTACTTCTAGACCTTCGTCAGCCGCTTTAATACCAGCAACTTTAGCACTGTACACTCGGCTCATTTGGCCTGCGCCAACGCCGATGGTCATGCTGTTCTTGGCGTAAACAATTGCATTTGATTTAACAAACTTGGCAACTTTCCAGCAGAACATTAGGTCTTTCATCTCTTCCGCTGTTGGCTGACGCTTAGACACTACTTTAACGTCATTTAGGCCAACCATGCCTTGGTCGCGATCTTGCAGCAATAAGCCGCCGTTTACGCGCTTGTAATCTAGGCTGGTAGTCTTAGCTGCCCATTCGCCACACTCAAGTAAACGAACGTTAGCTTTTGCAGCTACTACGTCGCGAGCCGCTTGGCTCACTTTAGGGGCAATAATGACTTCAACAAATTGGCGCTCAACAATTGCGCTTGCGGTTGTTGCATCTAACTCGCCGTTAAAGGCGATAATGCCACCGAACGCAGAGGTTGGGTCTGTTTGGAATGCGCGGTTATAAGCTTCAAGCAGGTTCTCACCAATTGCTACACCACATGGGTTAGCGTGCTTAACAATCACACATGCTGGTTCGTCGAACTCTTTTACGCACTCTAGTGCTGAATCAGTATCGGCGATGTTGTTGTATGACAGTGCCTTACCTTGCAGCTGAACTGCAGTAGCAACAGAGGCTTCATCAAGGTTGGTATCAACATAAAAAGCAGCTGTCTGATGGCTGTTTTCACCATAGCGCAGGTCTTGCTTTTTAACTAGCTGAGTGTTGTAAGTGCGTGGGAACTTAGAATCTGCATGACACTCGTCTTTGCTGTGCGCAGGCACTTTAGTGCCGAAGTAGTTAGCAATCATGCCATCGTATGCAGCAGTGTGTTCAAACGCGGCAATCGCTAAATCAAAGCGAGTTTCAAGCGTGGTGCTACCTTCGTTCGCTTGCATCTCAGCAATGACGCGGCCGTAGTCGTTAGCGTTAACGATGATAGTGGTGTCTTTGTGGTTTTTAGCGGTAGAGCGAACCATAGTCGGGCCGCCGATATCGATGTTCTCGATAGCGTCTGCAAGCGTGCAGCCTTCTTGAGCTACAGTTGCTGCGAATGGGTACAAATTAACCGCTACCAAGTCGATAGGCTTGATATTGTTTTGTTCCATTACGATTTCGTCGATACCACGACGCGCTAAAATGCCGCCATGCACTTTAGGGTGCAGAGTTTTAACGCGGCCATCCATGATCTCTGGGTGACCAGTATAATCTGATACTTCAATGACAGGCACACCATTATCAGCCAGCAGGCGTGCGGTGCCACCAGTAGAAAGTAGTTCAACACCTTGAGCATGCAGCGCTTGTGCAAACTCTAAGATTCCGGTTTTATCTGAAACGCTTAACAGCGCGCGACGAATAGGTCTGGCATTATTCATTGTAGGTACAGGGTCCAGTAGTTATTTTTAAGGATCTTTCGGAAAACAGAACAGTCTCACGCTATAAACGCCTACACTGCTTTCCAAAAGTCCCTCAATTTTTATACCCATCATCACGGCGCGCGTATTTTACCGTAAATTTACCTCTGGCGGTGTTTTTTTCTGCGCGATTTCACAATACGTTCAGCAGAACAAGCTTTCTTTATTATATAGGTGCAGAATAAGCCTTGACCTTGGATACAACTCCAAGGTTTATACTTAGATTACTGTCGTGGCGGAATGCGCTTTTGAGTCACGTAGAGTTTGAAATTGAATTTAACTTTGGGTTGGAGTTAGGCATGTATCGAATTGGTGAGTTAGCACAATTATGCGAAGTCAAAGCTGATACGTTACGTTTTTACGAAAAGCACGGTTTGCTTGCGCCATCGTCGCGAACAGATTCCGGTTATCGCATCTACACCGAGGCCGACGCCGAACGTTTACGCTTTATTTTACGAGCAAAAGCTGTGGGTTTTACCTTGGCTGAGATTACTGAACTGTTGTCGATAGAGCTAGATAAATCCAATTGGGCTTGCGCCGATGTAAAGGGATTAGTCGATGATAAGTTGGCCAATGTACAGGCCAAAATTGCCGAGTTAAATCATTTTCAATTGTCTTTGCAGCGTTTGTCTCAAGCATGTTGTGGTGGGCCGGAAAGTGCCGAGCATTGCTCGATCCTTGAAGCGCTAGAGTCAAATACCGATAGCATTCGCTGTGAAAATGATCAGCATAGTCATGGTGAGCATGAGTTCACCAAAGCCTGCGCAGATAAATAAGTGCAAAATTGCACAATTAAATTGAAAGCTTAAGAATATACGTGAGAAGTCGTTATGTTATTAGAAAACTTTATTGAGCTGTTTTTAGAGTCGGCCCCTTGGCTGTTGCTGGGCCTTGTATTGGCGGGCATGTTGAAGATGTTTGTGCCTATGGCATGGATGCAAAAGCAGCTTGGTGGTCATGGCTTCAAAACCACAGTTAAGGCGGCAGTATTGGGTGCGCCATTACCTCTATGTTCTTGCGGAGTTATTCCTGCTGCTGTTGGCCTGCGTCGCAGCGGTGCATCTAAAGCAGCAACAACTTCTTTTTTAGTTTCAACGCCTGAAACTGGCGTTGACTCAGTCACAGTTTCTTACGTATTGCTAGGGCCATTTATGGCGATTGTTAGACCAATAGCTGCGGTTACTAGTGCTATCGTCGCGGGCTTGTTAGTTGGCCGTGATGACAATGAAGAGCAGGTTACCAGTAAAAAAACTGAGTCTAATGGCAACAGCGCATCAACATCATCTTGCTGTAGCAGTAAAAAGGTTGAGCCTAAAACTGAAGCTATGAGCTCATGCTGCAGTAGCAAAAAAGCCGAGCCAAAAGTTGCAGCGGTTACGTCTTGTTGCAGTAGTAAAAAAGCAGTCGAAACTGTTGAGCCTAAGGCCGAAAAGTCTTCGTGCTGCTCAACTAAAGCGCCTGCCGCAGCTGCAGTAACTGCAGAGAAATCGTCATCTTGCTGTAGCAGTAAAAAAACCGATACAGCTAGTCATGCTGCCGGCCATAATCACAACCATGAAGATGGTGAAAGCTGCTGTGAATCAACCAAAGATATTGCTACCGAGTTAAAAGGCAATTCAGTTATTAGTCGTATAGGCAAAGGCTTACATTACGCGGCGACAGATTTAGTGCGCGACACGACAGTATGGTTATTGATTGGTTTATTCTTCGCGGCATTAGTACAAACCTATGTACCGGCTGACTTTATGGCGAAGTGGGGCGATGGCATTTTAGCGATGTTAGTGATGGTACTGATCTCTGTACCTATGTATATCTGCGCCACGGCATCAACACCTATTGCGGCAGGTTTACTATTAGCAGGTGTATCACCGGGGGCAGTATTAGTGTTTATGTTGGCGGGCCCAGCTACTAATATAGCGACCTTAGGCGTGGTAACTAAAGAGTTAGGTAAGCGCGCTCTATATGGCTATTTAGGTGGCGTGTTAGGTGTAGCGTTAGTGTCTGGTATCTTGGTGAATTACTTAGTGGATACCTTCGGCTTTGTGGTGATGCCGCAAATTGGTGAGCAGCATGAGTTATTACCAGCTAGTATCGTTTATACCTCTGGGGTGATCCTAGCGATACTCATGGCTAAAGTCTTCTTAGATAAGTTGCCTAAAAACTGGTGGCGCCGAGATTGCTGTTCTTAATTGCTTTAGCAATCGTGTTATCTGCATTATAAAGAGGCGCTCATTGAGCGCCTCTTTGGTTTTTAGCCCTAAACCAGTCTGTTCAAAAGGCTGTTGTTTACTTTATCTATGCTGGCGATATCCTGCTAAACCGTGTTAGAAACAACAGTATCGGGATAAAGTGTTGAGGAGAAGCTGGCTTGCAAAAGATTACTGAACAAACTGCTGTGGTGATCTTCGATGGCGCTTGCAATCTATGTGATGGCGCGGTGAGTGTGATTACACGTCATGATCCGCATAAAGAGTTTGAGTTAGTTGCGTTGCAATCAATCCAAGGGCAAGCATTATTGAGTCAATATCAATTAACGGATGTGGCTATGGATAGCGTGGTCTTGATAAAGCAGCAACACAGCTATTTGCGTAGCGATGCCGTTATTGAAATTGCAAAGCGACTCCACGGCTGGCCTCGTTTGCTAAGACATGCAGCTTTACTTCCAAAGGGATTGCGTAACGCGATCTATAACCTCATTGCCAAACACCGTTATCGCTTGTTTGGTCAAAAAGCGATTTGTCAGCTACCTAAGAAGTAATTATCTCAAGCTCTCTCAAAGCTGGTTCACTGCAAGCGCCCCTTAAACTCTGTCTAAACTGCTATCTCGGCTTACTCAAGTGGTAGCAAAAGCTGTGCAACTAAATTTATGCATTATTTGTTGAAAATACCCACTGCTTACCTGTGCCAAATTGGGGCAAAAAGAGTCTATCGGTACAACAGAGTTAAATTGCTATAACGGCAAATTCAGCTTTTTTTAGGCGCAAAACAATAATGCCATAAGTTTTGTATGGTTTTTGGCTGTGCCATATTGTCTAAAACTAAACTTCAAACCTAGTAATTGAGCACTAGGTTGCGTAGGCGTTAATTGTTTTTATCGCTGCTTATCCCCTTACTGTAAGCGTTTGTCAGTTCTTTTTGAGTGTTGCAAAGCCTCATATTCATTCATCTATTTAACATTTTATAGTCGCTGCATGTGAGACATAATGTCTTTTTACGTTGAGACATAAAGTCCTTTTTGTTGTTTTTTGGTGTTATTGGTTTTTTGTGCTGCTTGTTCGTGTTTTTGGTCCGTCTTTTTGGTTTTTTATTTGGCTTTTGTGTGTTTTCTCTTGTTTTTTCTCTGTTGTGGTTTTTGTGTGATTTCGATCGTGTGTAATAAATTGTCCGTTTAGCTGACTTTGGGGATAATTCTTTTACGTTAATAAGTCTGCTTCAGCCTTAAAAGTTTACGTATTTTACGTCAGTAAAAATATAGATCTGCTATCCAAGGTTGCAGACTCATTTAACGAAAACCAAAACTACAGCGCCGAAGATGAGATAGTCGGTCAGTGTAGCAATACTAATTGTGTGAGGGTGATATGGACAGACGACAGTTTTTTAAACTGTGTGCCTGCGGAGCGACCACATCGGCAATATCAGCGTTGGGATTAATGCCCGGCACTGCGATGGCTGCGCCTCGTGAGTATAAGTTGTTGAAAGCAAAAGAAACCCGCAATAACTGCTGTTATTGCTCTGTGGGTTGTGGCTTGTTGATGTACAGCCATGGTAGCAACGGTAAAAACGCCGAAAAAGCGATTTTCCACATTGAAGGCGACGCAGACCATCCGGTTAACCGCGGCGCACTATGTCCTAAAGGTGCCGGTCTAGTTGACTATGTGAATAGCCCTAACCGTAACCATTTCCCTGAAGTACGCGAACCAGGCTCTAACGAGTGGAAGCGTATTAGCTGGAATGAGGCATTCAGCCGTATCGCGCGTTTGATGAAAGACGACCGCGATGAAAACTTTATTGAAAAAAATAGTGATGGCACCACAGTAAACCGTTGGTTGAGTACCGGCATGATGACTTCATCTGCACAACCAAACGAAGGTGGTTTTATTACTCATAAGTTTGCTCGTTCTCTTGGCCTAGTGGCCATCGATACTATTGCGCGTAACTGACACTCCCCAACGGTAGCAAGTCTTGCTCCAACATTTGGGCGCGGTGCCATGACCAACCACTGGATCGATATTAAGAACTCAAATGTCGTGGTGATCATGGGCGGTAATGCCGCTGAAGCACATCCTGTCGGTTTCGGTTGGGTAACGGAAGCTATGGAACACAATAACGCCAAGTTGGTGGTTGTGGATCCACGCTTTAACCGCAGTGCAGCACTAGCTGACTGCTATGCACCACTTCGTAGTGGTACTGATATCGCATTCCTTTTAGGTTTATGTCGATACCTCATTGAGACTAAACAAGTTAACTACGAGTATGTCAAAGCGTACACCAACGCTAGCTACATTATTCGTGAAGATTTCGAATTCAATGAAGGCCTATTTAGTGGTTTTGATGACAAGAGTCGTACTTACGATAAAGACTCTTGGTACTACGAATTAGATGAAGATGGTTATGCCAAAGTTGATGAAACTTATGAGCACCCACGTTGTGTGTGGAACTTATTAAAGCATCACGTTGACCGTTACGACTTTGAAACAGTAAGCAATATTACCGGTACGCCAGTTGAAGATTATGAAAAAGTTTGTGCGCTAATTGGTAGCACACACGTTCATGATAAAGCGGCGACTTTCATGTATGCATTGGGCTGGACCCACCACACTAAAGGCGCACAGAACATTCGTTCTATGGCATTAGTGCAGTTGCTACTGGGTAATATTGGCGTATTGGGTGGTGGTGTTAACGCACTACGTGGTCACTCAAACGTACAGGGCGCAACCGACATGGGTCTGCTATGTCAGAACCTACCAGGTTACTTAAAGCTACCAAATGATAACGATACAGATTTAAGCACATATCTAAATAACTATACGCCTAAGGCGTTGCGTCCAGGCCAAACCAACTACTGGTCTAACTATCCTAAGTTCTTTATCTCACAGATGAAGAGTTTCTGGGGCGAGCACGCAACTGCGGCTAATAGCTTTGGTTATGACTGGTTACCTAAGTGGGACTTACAGTACGACTTCACCAAGCACATCGACATGATGTACAAGGGCCAAGTGAACGGTTACTTCGTGCAAGGGGTTAACGCGATTAACTCTATGCCAAACCGTAACAAGACCTTAGCAGCATTATGCAAGCTTAAGTATTTGGTGGTTATGGATCCGTTAGCGACAGAAACATCAGTATTCTGGCAAAAAGCGGGCGAGTTTAACGACGTGCAGCCAAGCGAAATTCAAACCCAAGTGTTCCGCTTACCGACCACATTATTTGCTGAAGAAGAAGGCTGTATCGTTAACTCTGGTCGCTGGATGCAGTGGCACTGGAAGGGCGCGAATCCACCGGGCGAATCTAAGCCAGATGCCGAAATTTTATCAGGCATCTTAATGAAGCTGCGCGAGCTGTATAAAGCTGAAGGTGGTGTATTACCAGAGCCGATTGAAGCGGTTAACTGGGCTGGCTACCACAACCCATACTTCCCACACGGTGAAGAAGTGGCAAAAGAGCTTAACGGTATCGATCTTAAAACCGGTAAGCAGCTTGATAGCTTTAGCCAGCTAAAAGATGACGGTAGTACGTCATGTGGTTGCTGGATTTACTCTGGTAGCTGGACCGAAGCCGGCAACATGATGGCGCGTCGTGATAACTCTGATACGTCAGGCAAAGGTATCACTCCAGGTTGGGCGTTCTCTTGGCCGCAAAACCGCCGCGTACTTTACAACCGCGCATCTTGTGATGTGAATGGTAAGCCTTGGGATCCAAAGCGCATGATCGTTGAGTGGAACCACGGCAAATGGCACGGCATCGATGTGGGTGACTTCAATATGACGTTACCACCACAAGAGTCTGCGCATCCGTTCATTATGCAGCCTGAGGGTGTGGGTCGTTTCTTCTCGCTAAAACTATTAGCAGAAGGTCCGTTCCCAGAGCATTACGAGCCGATGGAATCACCAATTGGTACTAACCCATTACACCCTAATGTGGTCAGTAACCCGGCGGTACGTTTGTTAGAGGGCGTAGAACAGACGCTAGGTTCACATACGGAATTCCCTTATGTGTGTACTACGTACTCGTTAACTGAGCACTTTAACTTCTGGACGATTCACTGTCGTTTAGCTGCGATTTCTATGCCGGAAACTTTCGTTGAACTGGACGAAATTTTAGCGGCCAAGAAGGGCATTGCGAATGGCGATTGGGTCAAGGTGAGCTCTAAGCGCGGTAGCTTGTTAACTAAAGCGTTAGTGACTAAGCGTCTGCAGCCACTGAAAGTTCACGGCCAGATGGTGCACACGGTTGGTCTACCACGTCATGGCGGCCATAACGCACTTACACGTAGAAGTTATAGCTGTAACGTACTGACCACCGAAGTGGGTGATGCGAATACCCAGGTACCTGAATTTAAGGCGTTCCTAGTGGATATCGCTAAGGCTGAGGGAGTTTAATCATGTCTGCTCAAGATATCATTTTAAGCTCTGGTACATCAGAGCTCACTCCTGCGGCGCAGGTTCGACGTAAGTTAAGTAAGGTGGCTAAGTTATTTGATGCCACTAAGTGTAATGGTTGTAAAGCGTGTCAGGTGTCTTGTTCTGAATGGAACGACCTGCGTGCACCTGTGGGTAGCTTCCAAGGTTCTTACCAGAACCCAATGGACCTGTCTTCTGAGTGTTGGACGCTGATGAAGTACCAAGAAGTTGAGCGAGATAACAAGCTAAATTGGCGTTTCGCCCATAGCGCATGTATGCACTGTGATGATCCAGCCTGTTTAACCGCTTGTTCAACTAAAGGCGCCATCGTTCAGCGTGCAAACGGCGTGGTGGATTTTGATTCTGATAAGTGTACTGGTTGTGGCTACTGCGTTTCGGCTTGTCCGTTCGATGTACCAAGACTCGATCCTATCGATCAAAAAGCTTACAAGTGCACCATGTGTTCAGACCGGATCCAAGTCGGTCAAGAGCCAGCTTGTGTGAAGTCGTGTATCACAGGCGCGCTGAAATACGGTACCCGTGAAGACATGCTGTTTATTGCCGACCTGCGGATTAAAGAACTGCGTAAGCGTGGTTATGTTAATGCCGGCCTATACAACCCAGAAGGCGTGGGTGGTACAGGCATGATCATGATTTTGCATGACATCAATAAGCCGCAAGACTATGGCTTACCAGCGGATCCGAAAACGAGTGTGCCAGTTAAGTTATGGCAAGACGTGGTTAAACCATTGGGTGCGGCGGGCATCATGGCAACAGTTGCTGTTGCTTGCTTACACCGCATTACAGTGGGTCGTAACCTTGTTGAAGAGGACGAGCCAGCTGCGTTCGACCACACTCACTCAGATAAGTCAGATAAGGAGTAACGCTCATGCATAAGCAGAATATGATTTTGCGCCATAAGTTGTTCGACCGCATCTGTCACTGGTTTGTGGTTGCAACGGGTTTGGTGACATTCCTAACCGGCTTTGCTTTCTTCTTCCCATCATTTCAATGGTTGGGATCGATTGCTGGTACGCCACAAATGGCGCGCTTTGTTCACCCAATTGCCGGTTTGATGATGTGTCTGCCGTTAATGGTGATGTTGGTGCGCTATTACCACCATAACAAGTGGGAAAAGAACGACCTAACATGGATGTTAGCTATCAAGGACGTGATGTTCGAAAACGAGGACAAGATCCCTGCAATCGGCCATTACAACCCAGGTCAAAAAGTGCTGTTCCGTACCTTCGTGGTGACCTCAATCGCATTGACGATTACCGGCATCATGATGTGGCAGCCTTACTTTGCCCCTTACTTTGATGCAATTGCTATTCAGTGGGCCATTTTAATCCACGCAATCTGCGCCGTGATCATGTTGATCTTCGTGATTGTGCACTTTTGGATGGCAACGTGGGTAGAAGGATCGGTTGCCGGCATGTTGTACGGCTATGTGTCGCGGGCTTGGTGCAAGAAGCATCACCCTAACATGCTAAACGATCCTGAATTAAAGACTAATAAGCAGGAAAAACACTAATTATGAGCACAGCAATACTCGACGCTGAAAAGATCCCTGGTCAGTCATTGGATATTAAAACCGTGATCGCAGCTGATCCAAAAGCCGTTTATCAATTTCGCGCTAAGCGACTTGCAGAGCTCGCCGAAGAATCTGGATTAACAGAATACTTTGGCCTCCTTGAGCAGTTAGTTGGCGCTCAAGAAAAGGTAGCGGCACTTTACGGTGAGGCGGCAAAGAGCTGCTTTGGCCCTAAGCCAGAGTTAGATCTCAACCAAGCTCAGCCTATGGCGCAGCAGCATTTTGAGTGGGGCAATTATTGGCAGTCGGTATTGCTGGAACTTGTTAGTGAACTTATGCCTAAAGTCAGTACTGACTTGCATGTAGTGCTAAAGGAACTAGCCAAAGCGGAAGCTGATGTACTGCAAGGTTACGCCAAGTCGATGTTAGGTGGTCACTTTGCTGAAGTACCAGCACAGTACAGCCTGTTTATTTGGGCATCGTTATCTGTGTACTGGTCACATTGGGCGGTGGATGTTGCCCAAACTTTGGCTGATAAAGGTGAGGCGCATAAGCGTTTATGCCCAGTGTGTGGCAGTCATCCAGTTGGGAGCGTTATCAAGGAAGAACCACGTGTTGGCCTGCGCTACTTGCATTGCAGCTTGTGTGAAACCGAGTGGCATGAAGTGCGCGCTGAGTGCACCTCATGCGGCGAAAGCAAGGGCGTATTCTTGTGGGCTGAAACCGAAACTAATGCTGCTATTCGAGTAGAAAGCTGCGACACCTGTAAGGGTTATACCAAGATGTTCTTTACTGACATCAACCCAAGACTGGAAGTGGCAGCCGACGACTTGGCGACCTTAGTGATGGACAGCCATTTGGTTGAGCAAGGATATAGCGCAACCACGGTGAATCCATTGCTTCTTGCTCATGAGCAAGAAGTAGAGCCTCAGCTAAGTGAAGAGCCTCAGCTAGAAAAGGAGCCTCAGCCTAAAGTCGGTGCTATCCATTAGCCAGCTTTAACAAAGTAAGTCGAACAAGAGCCGCATTACGGTGCGGCTCTTTTATTAACCTAAATATCTAACATCATTGAACCAACTAGACGAAGACCTATGACTCAAGCTATCAACTCAACTCAAGCCCTTTACCGTTGTTTACCTGCAATGGACAGCTTGCTGCTGATACCTCAAGTGATAGGTTTTATTGAGCAACAGGGTAAGCCTTGGATTAAATCATTATTGACGCAAATGCTTGATGATGCGCGTCAGCAAATCACCAACAGTCAAAGCTTACCAAACTGGTGCTTAGATTCCGCGAATATTACAACCGAGTTAGCCAGCCGTATTAGCAAAGCCCAGCGTCAAAGCATGACGCCAGTGATTAACTTAACAGGCACGGTCTTGCACACTAACCTCGGGCGCTCGCAGATGTGTGAAGCGGCGATTGATGCGGTCACCCAAGTGATGCGCAGCCCAGTGCCGCTTGAGTTTGATATGGGCCAAGGCAAGCGTGGTCATCGTGACAGCGCAATATCCGCACTTATTCATGAGCTAACGGGCGCTGACAGTTGCTGCATCGTTAATAACAACGCCGCAGCGGTTTTACTGATGTTGGCCGCAACCTCTGCCGGTAAAGAGGTGATAGTATCGCGCGGTGAGCTGGTGGAGATTGGCGGCGCCTTTCGGATCCCAGACATTATGGCGCAGGCAGGTTGCAAGCTGGTGGAAGTGGGTTGTACTAATCGTACTCACCTTAAAGATTACGCTGCCGCGATTACTGAAAACACCGCGGCGATAATGAAGGTGCACACTAGTAATTATCATATTAGTGGTTTTACTAAGGTCACTGAAGAAGCTGAGCTTGCAGCTCTATGTAAAGACAAAGGCATCGCACTGATCTCCGATCTTGGCAGCGGCGCATTAACGGATCTGTCTCGCTTTGGTTTATCAAAAGAACCCATGCCGCAGCAGATGCTAAAAGATGGCGTTAATCTGGTGAGTTTTTCTGGCGACAAACTGCTCGGCGGGCCGCAAGCAGGGCTAGTCGTTGGTGACGCGGAGCTGATTGCTAAGCTGCAAGCGCATCCACTAAAGCGTGCACTGCGCTGCGATAAAATGACTTTGGCTGCGCTTGAAGCCACCTTAATGCAGTACCGTAATCCGCAAACGCTAGATAGCCAATTACCTATTTTTAGAAAGCTCTCCCGTCCTTTGGTGGAACTTGAACAGCTTGCACAAACACTGCAGCAACAATTAGTTGATAGCGTCAATAGCAGCCTATTTGATGTAACAATTCAAGCTTGCCAAACTCAAGTGGGTAGCGGTTCGCAACCTGATGTACTGCTTGATTCTGTCGCGCTGTGTTTTGCTGTAAATCCTGCTGCAGCCAAAGGCCACAGCTCGCTAACTGTGTTGCAGCTGGATAAGCATTTTAAAGCTGCTAGCTTGCCAATTATTGGCCGCATTACCACTAATCAGTTGTGGTTAGATTTGCGCGGCGCTGACTGTGACAGCCAGCTTATCGAAGTCCTGACGACAAGCCTACTTAGGTTTCATAGAGAGATGGGCTTTCATAGAGAGATTGGCTTTGAGATAAAAAGCCCGGAGGTAGCATCATGATTATTGTTACCGCAGGTCATGTAGATCACGGCAAGACTAGCCTTATTCAAGCACTAACAGGTACCGATGCCGACCGATTACCGGAAGAAAAAAAGCGCGGCATGACTATCGAGCTGGGTTACGCCTTTATGGATTTAGCTGATGGCGAGTGCTTAGCCTTTGTTGATGTGCCGGGCCACAGCAAGTTTATTAATACCATGTTGGCAGGGGTGAGCTGCGCCAAACATGCGCTATTGATTATTGCTTGTGATGATGGAGTGATGCCGCAAACCCATGAGCACTTGGCAATTTTGCAGCTGCTTAATCTTGAGCACTTAATTGTGGTGCTCACCAAGCAAGATAAAGTCGATAACGAACGTGTTGAAATGGTTAAGCTTGAGGTGAGTGAGCTACTGGCTACACATCAAAGGCAAACCGATATCTATGTGGTATCTGCGCAAACAGGCTTTGGTATTAGTGAGTTAAGTGCTGCGATTACTCAGCTTGCACAGATGCAAATTACCAAGCTTAAACAGACTCGCGAGCAAGCTAGTTTTCGCATGGCAATCGACCGAGCTTTTAGCGTTAAAGGCGCGGGTCTTGTGGTTACTGGCACAGTGATCAGCGGTCACGTCAGCCAAGGGCAAAACCTGTATCTATCGGGTCAGCGAAAACCAGTCAAAGTTAGAACGCTACATAGCCAAGGTCGAGTGAGTGATAATGCCCATCATTGTCAGCGGGTGGCGCTGAATATTACTGGTGTTGATGCGCATCGCGGTGCTGTTCGCGGTGATTGGCTAACGGCGCTAGAACCTGTGGCAGAAGCAGACATTGCAGCATCAAAAGTCATTTGCGGCGTATTTGAATCTGTATTGCCATTTAAGCACTGGCAAAGTGTGCAAGTGCATCTTGGTAATCGCCACACCATGGCGCGTTTAGGCTTACTGCAAAACCTTACTGACGGCAGCGCCTTAGTTGAGTTGCAATGTGAGCAGGCATTAGGCTCTATCGAGCAAGACCGCATCGTTGTTCGAGACAGCGCTGCTAAAACCACATTAGGTGCCCTGCGAGTGTTAGACATTAACCCGCCAATCCGGGCTAAGCGCAGCATTGAGCGCTTAACTTACTTAGAAAACCTTAAACAGTGTGACTCGCTAACGGCGAGTTTACAGGTGCAAATAAACCATCACTGCGTGTCAAAGTCGGCTTTTATGTGGGCCAATCAGTTAACTGAACAAACGCCCTGTTTGGCAGACGAGCAGGTGATAAACCTTGATGGTTATCTGTTATCAAGCGCATTACAACAGCAGATTGAAGCGCAATTACTGGCACTCATTGCCGATTACCATCAGCAGTCGCCTGAGCTATTAGGTTTGAGTATTAATCGCCTGCAGCGCATGACCCATAATCACTATCCATTGCCAGTACTCTTGAAACTTACCGATGGGCTCAGGGAGCAAAAACAACTGCAAAGCACTCGTGGTTTACTGCACCTACCACGTCACAATTTAGCCTTATCAGAGGCGGAGCAGCTTGTGTGGTCGCAAATAAAGCAGCAACTACTTAGCACTAAAGGGCCTTTATGGTCGTCAGATTTAGCAACTGGATTAAACCTAGACCTGACTGTAGTGCGTAGCCTGTGCCGTAAGCTTATTCAGCTAGGTTATCTGTCAGCGATTATTAAAGACCGCTTTATGCTCACCGAAAGTCTGTATTTCTACGCCGATGTTATTCGCAATCAAATCAATACCAGTGGTGAGATCAAAACTGCCGATTTCAATTCAATTATTAAGCTTGGCCGCAAAGCCAGTATTCAGCTGTTGGAGTTTTATGACCGCAGTGGATTAACGTGGCGCAAGAAGAAAGATAATTCGAGAGTAATTAGAGATGGCAGCATATTTATAGCGAGTGATTTGGCGGAAGAACATAGGAGTTGAACCTACCCGGGACTGCTGGCAGCCCCACCTGGATTTGAAATCCAGACGTTTCACCGGAAACGACGTTCTTCCGTATCACTTGCGGCGAATAATAGGTAATTGTATTTGGCTAAACAATAGCGGCTTGCAGCAAACTTTATTAACTGTGAGTGCAAATGATATTTATCGCTAATAACGGTGCAGAGTGGGACATTATTTACCAAATAGTTACGGCATAGCTCAAATGATGCGGTGTTTTTATAAATGATATTAATCGACTTATATGTTTATTAAATGTGAGTCCTATTTACATCTATCCATATTGGCAATATTAACGCGCCTATTGTGATCTTATTTAATAGAAGAGATGGAACAGCTTTATGACGGAACTTGTATGTGGCTTAAATAATATTACTGAGCAAGCTTCAGTGACGTGTTTTCGTAATGATAGAGAGCAGTCATTAATAGAAACTGTGGCGAAAGAGGTCAGAGTCGCACTGATTTACAATGGTATTTCTCATGTAGTGATGATGGCATGCCCAACAGCACTAAAAGAGTTTGCTATTGGTTTTAGCTTGTCTGAATCGATTATTGAAAGCGTACGCGATATCCGTTCAATTGAAATTGAAACCATTGCTAGCGGAGTGCTAGTGCATATTGAAGTTTCACAGCGCTGTTTTATGCAGTTAAAGCAGCATCGCCGCAGTCTTGCAGGCCGCACGGGATGTGGACTGTGCGGTGTTGAGCAGATAGAGCAAACGGTTAAGCCCATTGTGCAAGTGACCAGCAACGAACGGTTTGACTTAAACAGTTTAAAAATGGCGCTAGCCAACCTGCACAAGTACCAAAATGCATTTAATTTGACCGGTGCTACTCATGCCGCTGCCATGTTGTCACCAGAAGGTGATATTATGTGCTGCTTCGAAGATGTGGGGCGTCACGTCGCGTTAGATAAATTAATTGGTCATATCAGTATCGATAAACCGACTCGTCATTCGGCGTTGTTATTAACCAGTCGAGCCAGTTTTGAAATGGTGCAAAAAGCTGCCGTTGCAAATATTAGTATTATATTTGCAATTTCTTCAGCAACTTCGTTAGCGATTGATATCGCGCATAAATCAAATATTACCTTGGTTGGTTTTTGTCGGGAAAACAGAGTGACAATATATACTCACCCTGAAAGGTTGTATTTGTGTAATAAAAAAGTCAGTAATGTTGAAAGTAATAACTTAGCTGTAATGTAATAAAGTTTATAAGTTGAACTGTTAATTTAAGTTCTTAATGTTAGTTGGTAATTTTAAATATGTGGTTAACCTTTAAAAATCAGTTTTTTATTAAATTCTGGTCGCCTTTTGCTGCCGTTATTGCAGCAGGAATATTGTCGACTTATTTCTTTGGTCTTACAGGCTCACTTTGGGCGGTAACCGGCGAGTTTACCCGCTGGGGTGGCCATGTATTACAATGGTTTGGCGCAGAACCTGAGTCATGGCAGTACTTTAAAATCATCGGCCTGAATGGCACTCCAATGGATCGTGTGGGTGGAGTGATGATAATTGGTATGTTTGGCGGCTGTATGGCGGCGGTGCTGTGGGCAAACAACCTAAAGCTGCGTATGCCAAGCTCGAAAAAGCGTATTGCACAAGCATTAGTGGGCGGCATGATTGCCGGCTTTGGTGCACGTCTTGCTATGGGCTGTAACTTAGCAGCCTTCTTTACCGGTATTCCGCAGTTTACTTTGCATGCATGGATCTTTGCTTTTGCCGCTGCAGCAGGTACTTATATCGGCGCTAAGATCACCTTATTACCGTTTTTCCGCTCTACCGCCACGCTAAAAGCGGGTGGCCTGAAGAAAATAGCCAAGCCGAATCCGAATCAAGTACGAAACCGTTTCCGCTTAGGTTGGTTGGTGTTTGCAGCCATGATTGGCTTGTCGCTGTATGTTATGCAAAGTTCGACAAAGCTGGGCATTGCCATGTTTATGGGCATGATGTTCGGTCTATTGATTGAGCGAGCGCAGATCTGTTTTACCTCAGCGTTTAGAGATATGTGGATCACCGGTCGTACGCATATGGCTAAGGCGATTATCTTAGGTATGGCAGTGAGTGTTATCGGCATTTATAGCTATGTGCAGCTAGGTATGACGCCTAAAACATTATGGGCTGGCCCGAATGCGGTGATTGGTGGCTTGCTGTTTGGCATTGGTATTGTGATTGCTGGTGGCTGCGAAACCGGCTGGATGTACCGCGCATTAGAAGGCCAAGTGCATTTTTGGTGGGTGGGTGTCGGTAACATTATTGGTGCAACCATATTGGCTTATTACTGGGATGCGATTGCCGAACCTATGGCGACCAGTTGGGACAAAATTAACCTGCTAGATGTGTTTGGACCGCTTGGTGGCTTGGGTGTGACTTATCTGTTACTGGGCTTATCGTTTGTGCTGATTTTAATGTGGGAGCAGCACTTCTTTAATAAGCAGAAGCGTGAACAACAAGCCGTGGCTGCAAAGCTTGAAGAGTTAAAGGCTGCACCAGTTGCGATGGCAACGTCTGCCACACAAGCTTAAAAATCGGTTTTAAAAGTAAGATTTATTCTATTTGTTCTATATTCGGCTCAATTAACTGAGCCGACTTTTGCTGAGGAGCAGTTTATGCCAGCATCTATCGTACCTGATTACAATTTAGAGATTTACGGTGAGCCTTGCCCATACCCAGCAGTTGCTACGCTTGAAGCGATGCAATCATTGAAAGCGGGTGAAGTATTAGAAGTGATCACCGATTGCTCGCAGTCGATTAATAACATTCCTAATGACGCAAAGAACCACGGTTACGAGGTTTTAGACATTAGCCAGCAAGGTGTAATGCTGCGTTATTTGCTTAAGAAGTAGCTTAAGAAATAGTTGAAAAATAGTTAAACAGCTCTGCCACGCGTGGCTTGGACAATCGATTAATAACATTATTATTTCAAGCGACGCAAAGAACCACGGTTACGAGGTTTTAGATATTAGCCAACAGGGCGTTATGCTGCGTTATTTGCTTAAGAAGTAGCTTAAGAAGTAGTTGAAAAATAGCTAAACAGCTCTGCCACGCGTGGCTTGGATAATCGATTAATAACATTATTATTTCAAGCGACGCAAAGAACCATGGCTATGAAGTTTTAGACATTAGCCAACAGGGCGTTATGCTGCGTTATTTGCTTAAGAAGTAATTCAAGACGTAAGCTCATAAATGAACGATAAAAAAGGCACTCAATGAGTGCCTTTTTGCTGAGTCGCGTTTGGCGAACCAGTAGTGAATATAGAGTTTAATTTACTCTGGAAGCTCGGCGTTGTGGTAAACGTTCTGTACGTCATCACAATCTTCAAGTGCCGCTAGGAACTTCTCGAACTGCTCAACTTCTTCAGCATCAGTAATTGCTGTCATTGTTTGCGGCACGAATGTGATCTCTTCCATCACATAATCTGTGTCTTCTGGTAGCTCAGCTGCTAATGCAGTTTTTACTTTGAAGAATTCAGTGTGTGGAGCGTAAACGCTGATCATGCCATCTTCTAGTTCAACGTCAGATACATCAACGTCAGCCATCATTAGCATTTCTAGAATTGCATCTTCGTCATCGCCAGCGAATACGAATACAGCTTGGTGATCGAACATGTGGCCAACAGTACCTGGGCCGCCTAGCTTAGCATCGTTTTTAACGAATGCCTGACGAACTTCAGTGAAAGTACGCTTAACGTTGTCAGTTAGACAGTCGGCAATAACCATGCAGCCGCCAGGACCAAAACCTTCATAACGCGCAGTTTCGTAGTCTTCACCACCACCGCCTTTGGCTTTTTCAATTGCACGTTCGATAACGTGTGCTGGTACTTGGTCTTTCTTGGCTTTGGCAATCATGGTGCGAAGCGCAAGGTTGCCATCTGGATCGAAGCCACCGTTCTTGGCGCAAACGTACAACTCTTTCCCGTAACGAGAATAAAGTCTAGTTTTTTGCCCAGCAGTTTTCGCCATGGATTCTTTTTTGTTTTGGTATGCTCTACCCATCTTGATCTTTCTCACTAAGCTTAAAAAATTGCCAGCAATGTTAGCAGCTTTATCGAAACAAATCAGGTGCAGGCCTTTAAAAATGCTAATCGCAGCGATTAATTTTGTTTTATGGCAGCAACTAAGGCCGTTATGCACAGTTACAGGATCCAAATGCAGCCAATTTATGGCCTTTACTGTGGAGACTGGAAAGACGTTATCAATGCGTCGATGGTTTTCTTAATAAGAAGTGGTGGTTCTCGGCCAAAATCATGTACGGCGTAAACACTGTTTACTTCACATTGATGGCTGCTAATGATTTCGCTTAACTCCTGTTGCTGCTGGGCTTGCTCAAATACAAAATCAGGCAATAGCGCTACGCCTAATCCAGCCTTTGCTAACGATAATACCGCAGCGGAGCTATCGGCGTAGCGATTAGCATTAAACTGTACTATCAGGTTCTTTTGGCCTTTAGTTGGGATTTTTGATTGCATTTGATGCTGAATTTTTTGTCCTTGCCAAGAATTTGCAATGTAATCGAGTTCTGCAAACTGCCCAGCGTTTATCGGCGCACTATGGCGCTGAATAAATGCAGGACTGGCGCAGAGTACATCTCTAAATTGACCGACTTTTCGCTGCATAAGGTTACTCGATGTCAGCTTGCCGACCCTCACAGCAAGATCGATATCTTGGCCAAGTAGGTCAATACGGCGATCTTGCAGCTGAATATGCGGGCGGATCATTGCGTTATTAAGGCAAAGTGCTGCCACTGCTGGGGTGATAATACTGTCGACTAAGGCATGGGGAGAGCTGATTTTTAACGGCCCTGCGAGTGTATCCGCCGCTTCTCTCGCCTCTTGCCAAGCGATTGCGGAAATAGCTCCTAGCTCATTGCAGCGCTGGTAAAAGTCTTTACCTGCTGGGGTTAATTGTTGCTTGCGAGTGGTTCTATGCAGCAGTTGCACACCTAAGGCGAGTTCAAGTGACTTTAAGTGATGACTAATAACGGACTTAGAGAGATCGAGCTTATCAGCCGCAGCACTAATAGAACCGCTATCGACAATATGTTTGAAAATGGCCATATGCCGTAAATGTTCCATATTGCTGTCCTTATCTTTTATCTCGTTAGTGGTTTTATATTGTTCTGTTTAATCGAACTATGATTGCGATTTTAGCTAGGTTATCAATGCTAATGATCGCTGTAAACTGCAGGCATAAATTGATTCAAATACAGGTACACACTATGTCACAGCAATTACTCGATGCCGTAAAACTTGCCAGCGCCACTTGGATGCAAGGTTTTAACACTCAAAATGCAGCACAGTGCGCTGCACAATATGCTGCAGATGCGCCAATGTTAGCGCGTCCTTTTGGTGAGTTTGTGGGGACTGAAGCGATTCAAGCTTTTTGGCAAAACTTGATTGATCAAGGCTATGCGGATGTTGAATACACAAGCCCTGAGTTTAAAGTGCTAGATGAAAAGTCTGTACTATTAACTACGGCTTGGAAAATGAATAAAGCCCATGGGGTAGTGCACAAAGAGATTTGGGTATTGCAAGATGATGGCACCGCTAAACTTGTTGATGATGAGTTTGAAGTTTTAGGCTAGCTTTTATGGTTGGCGCTCAAAGCTGACACTAAGAGCTGTACCAAGAGCTAGTACTCTCGGCTAAATTCTCACGGTACATAATTCGGGCTATACACTAATATTTTCAATTTGCTGCTTAGTAGCGATGTAATAAATAAGCTGATTATATTTAGTGTGTTAGCTGCCTAATTGTCATTTAAGGCTTAATGTGAATTAAGCCTTTTTATATTTAGCGTATGACGTGTTCTTTAATTTATATATTTATTGGAAGCCATTGTTTAAGTATATGAATATTACTAATAAATATGCCGTGCGGTAAATTGGCGTTATTTGCTTAGATTGAGTGGGATTTAAGTTTTAATTAATGGAGTTTCATTAACTGAATATTAAATTGGTATCGCTTATGTTTTATTTGCTTATTTATGTGAACTCTACCTCTAAAGAAGTATGTTGTTGAGAAATTAATCACAAAAATAAGTGTGGGCAATCTTTAAGGTATTTACGGGGGAGTAAAAGATCACGACTTAATAAAAATTATGGAGTGATGATGAGAAAATTTAATAAATGCAGTGCGGTGTTAATAGTCGCTACCGCTTTCGGTTTAGCAGCCTGTAGCGATGGTAAAGATGGCAGTGATGGTGAAGATGGCACTAGCCCACTACCGCCAGTCGTTGAAGCGACTGAAATCACTAATGTTGAAATGCTCAGCCATACCTTGGAGGAGGGGGCGGTGCGTTTCGAATTTGAAGTCACTAACGAAGAAGGCTTGTTAGTTAGCGGACTTGAGAAGGTGAGTGCTGAAGTGGCAGCGCTAACTGATAAAGGTATTGCTCGCAGCCGCCCGGACTTTGAAGGCACTATCGTCGGTGGTAGCGCTAGTGAAGAAACAGTCGGCGCAAGCCTGACAATGACTGAAGATGGTCGTTATGAGTTTCTAGCACCTATGCCTGCGGTTAATGCGGGTACTGAAGGCATCATTCGTCTTGCAGTGGGTGGTAGCGAGAAAATTGCTAAATCTGCTTATATTGTGGTCGATAAAACTGAAGGTCTACACACCACATCAACGGCAACTTGCCATGGTTGTCACGTTGACTACGCCGCATCAAATCTAAAACACCCAAGCTATACCGCAATTAACACTGACGGCGAGACTGACTTAGTTGCTGGCTGTATGGTGTGTCACGGTAATGTGGTTCGTGACGAAGGTGGCTATGCGCGCAACTCAATGCAAAAAATTGGTCATATTAATCACCAGAAGTTTGAAAAAGACTTTGAGCCAGCTAACTGTTATACCTGTCACGCAGAGCCTATTACCAAAGTAAATAGCATGCAAACTTGTACAGATTGTCACGATGCTGCTGGCGTTGGTAGTGCGGCAGTCGCAATGACTTACAGTGGTTTTAGTGAATCAGATGATGTGCGTTTATTCCACAAACAAGTGGCTGAAAAAGCGCAGGTTCGTGATGAGCATTCATCAACTATTTCTGCACCATACATGAGCGCAGATGCGGGCTACTGTACCGATATCGCCTTGTTTAAAGGTGATGAGCAACTGAATCTTGAGACCTTGCTAGCCGATGGTACTGTCTCGTATTTAGGCGCTTACCTACATGGTTATGATAATGGTTCTATCGTTGGCCGTGCAGCACGCACTGCAACGACGACATATGATGCTAACGGTACAGCTTCTATCTGTTTTGCCAGCTTAGATGCGACTTTCCCTGAGTTAATGGCAAGCTCGCGCATTACCTTTAACTTTGGGGAGGATGCTAGTTATGACGGTGTGACCTTGCATGGTTACTCTGACATGATGTCTGGTACGCTATATGAGCGCCGCCATAGTGTCACCATGGATAGCTGTAGCACTTGTCACAACAACGAAACCAATTACCACAAGAATGGTAGCTATGCCGATGGTGGTTTAGGTTGTGTCGCTTGTCATAACAATGGTCAAGATCGTAGCTCAGCAAACTCTGCACCAGGCTTTGGCCCTATGGTTCACAGCATGCACTGGGGCGTTGGTAGCTCAGCAATTACTGGTGAACCAAACTCTGCGACTCAGCTTAATGCAGAAAACTGCGTGGCTTGTCATGCTGAGGGTATCGACTTAAATGCTGTTCCTAACCAGTACATGTTGTCGAAAGCCTTTAATGGCGGCACACCAGGTGTAGCTTCAAGCCCTGTCACGGCCAACTGTTTTGCTTGCCATGATAGCGACCAAGCACTGAACCACATGAAGTCGAATGGCGGCGAAATCAATACTCCGGTTGACCATACAGGCGATTGGTTCAGCCAGGGCACTTCAGAGTCGTGTGCAACTTGTCACGCTGAAGGTCGTTCGTACGGTATTGACAAGTACCACGTGTTTGACCGTAAGGAATAAAAAGTAAGGGTTAGCGGCTCCCTGCAATCTGCTAACCCATCACTTTTTAGGGCGTGATTTGATCAGTATTTGAATAAGTGACTCTTTTAAATACTGATTACTTGGCGCCTTTTTTATATTCTTAAATATTGCTCTGTGTATTTTAATTTATATTTATAGTGGTTTTTGTGATTATATTGCTTCGCAGCTTAAATGTAACAGCTTGTATTAATTTTTAGTGCTGATGCTTACGCTGAATACTTAAAATATAAAGGGTGAGAGTGACGGTTTAATATATTGAAATTTGTTTGTAGCGACTTAAGCTGCTCCCTGCTCAGATTCAATGCAGATAACAGCTTTGGTTTATTTCTGCTTTATTGATTACTAAAATCTGGTCGCTCGATAAAGTCTGGCACCTCTAATACTCTGTCTTGCCAATTATTAAATAGCGCTTGATAAAGAAACTCGATAAAGACCTGATAGCGCCTCGGTATATACACCCGCTGCGGCATACTCATGGTGACTAAGCTTTGCTTCATCGGAAAATCATTCAACACTGTAACTAACTCACCTTTTTCTAACGCATCATGGGCTATCACTAGTGGGATAGCTGCTATACCGAGTCCTTCAATCGCGGCTTCACGCATTAGGGTGATGTTGTTGGTTTCAAGCCTAGATTTAGGCTCGATAGTGACCCATTCTTGGCCATTAAATAGGGTCCAATTACTGTCGATATGTGGCGAGCTTAGACGAATACATTGATGTTCACTTAATTGCTCCGGGCAATTGGGTTCGCCTTGTTGCTGCAGATACTTAGGGCTTGCCATTAAAATCTTAGGAGTATTAATCAAGGCGTAGGTCTTAAGCCTGTCATCGGTTTGCGCAGTGATTTGAAAGAGTAAATCTATACCTTCTCCAATCACATCTACAGGGCGGTTTGTTAGTTCTGCTTCAATGGTGATATCGGGATAAAGCGCTAAAAATTTAGCGAAGATCCGCCCAAAATACAGTTGGCCCATTTCAATCGGGCAGACGATTTTTAGATGCCCTTTAATGGTTTGCTGTCTGGCGCTTAGTTGATCTTCGGCATTTTGTAGATCAGCTAAAATGCGATTAACTCTATGATAGTAATCAGCCCCCGCTTCGGTCAGTTTTAATGCGCGGGTGGTTCTATATAACAGTTGAACGCCGGCATCAGCCTCTAGCTCTGCCACTTTGCGGCTCACGGTCGCTTTAGTTAACCCCAAGGCATTAGCTGCCTTAGTGAAACTGCCTTGTTCGACGACTTGAGAGAACATTTGAATGCGGTTGAGATCTATCATTGTTACACCTGTGAAACAGTGGGTAATATTTTAGCTATCTAATAAATATACTGAGACAGTATTAAACTATGACTCACTAATCAAGGAGTCATTCATGTCCAAAACCAAATTATTTATCGGGATCCCAGCCCTTATACTTGCACTTGTAGCAGGTGGTTATTATTGGTGGACTCAAGTACGTAATTTTGAATCTACCGATAACGCTTATGTTGAAGCGGATATCTCTCATATCAGTGTAAAAGTGCCTGGCTATGTGACCGCCACTTTTGTCACCGATAACCAACACGTGGCCAAGGGCCAGTTATTAGCACAGCTAGAAGATAGCCAATTTGCGGCTAAAGTTGCCCAGAGTCAGGCATTACTTAGCAGTGCTAAAGCGCAGTTAACCACGCTTAATGCGCAAATTGATTTACAACAAGCATTGATCAGTCAGGCGCAGGCGGGGGTTACAGCTGCAAAGGCTGAGCAAGTTCGTAGCCAGCAGCAGTTAAGCCGCGCATCAAAACTAAAGGTAAAAAACTACAGCTCACAAGATGCGGTTGATGAGGCGCAGGCGGCTTTTGAATCTGCCACCGCCCATGTTGATGAAGCCCAAGCCGCTCTTATTGCTAAGCAGCGGGAGTTAAATGTATTTAAGGCGCAATTAGTTGAAGCTGACTCGAGTGTTGAGCAAAACAAAGCGGGCTTGGCATTAGCGCAAATTCAGTTAGCCGATACTCAAATTACCGCGCCATTTAGCGGCGTTATCGGTAAACGCGGTGCGCAGCAGGGTCAGTATGTACAGCCAGGGCAAGCCATTTACAGCCTAGTGCCTGATAACGCAGTGTGGATCACCGCTAATTTCAAAGAAACTCAGATTGCCGATATGCACGCAGGCCAGCAAGTCGCCATTGAGTTAGATGCGTTTGCGGGTAAGCATTTCTCTGGTGTGATTGACAGCCTGTCACCTGCCTCTGGTGCCAAATTCAGCCTATTGCCAGCAGAAAATGCCACAGGTAATTTTACTAAGATTGTACAAAGGATCCCGGTACGCATCCGCCTAGATAAAGATTCCGCGGCTCAGCTTGAACAGGGCAGAATTGTTCCGGGACTTAGTGCGCTGGTCAAAGTCGATACTGCAAGTGATAGTCAAAGCCCTGCAGTTGTCGCAAGTAGAGCGCAATACTAATGTCAGCGACTAGAGCTGATACATTACCATCTATTGAGCGAGTTGAACCCGGCAGTCGCCGCGCTTGGATAGCCGTATTTGGCGGATTAATTGGTGCATTTATGGCGATTTTGGATATCCAAATCACCAATGCGTCGATGAAAGAGATCCAAGGCGGATTAGGGGCAACTTTAGAAGAAGGCTCGTGGATCGCAACTGCGTATCTAGTAGCGGAAATGATAGCAATCCCGTTATCAGGCTGGCTTAGTAAAGGCCTAGATATTCGCCGCTATATGTTGTGGAACAGCGCGATATTTATCTTTGCCTCTTTGCTGTGTTCTATTGCATGGAATCTTGAATCTATGATTGCCTTTAGGGCGATGCAGGGTTTTTTTGGCGGCGCATTGATCCCTATGGCCTTTAGGCTGATTTTAGAATACTTACCCGACAGTAAACGCGCGGTAGGTATGGCGCTTTTTGGTATTACCGCGACTTTTGCGCCATCAATTGGCCCCACTTTAGGTGGCTGGCTTACCGAACAATTTAGTTGGCACTATCTGTTTTACATCAATGTACCGCCTGGATTGGTGGTGATGTCGATGCTGGCTTATGGCTTAGTTAAAAAGCCAATTAATTGGCCAGAGCTTAAGAATGTCGATGTTATGAGTGTGCTGACCATGGCTTTGGGGATGGGCTGTTTGGAGGTCGTGCTAGAAGAGGGTAACCGTAAAGACTGGTTTGGCTCAGATCTTATCCGCAATTTAGCCATTGTGGCTGCGGTAAATATTGTGATTTTTGTTTATCTGCAGTTTAAGAAAAAAGATCCTTTGGTCAACTTGAGGTTACTGGCAAATCGTGACTTTAGTTTGTCGACCATAGCTTATTTTTTACTGGGATTAGCACTGTTTTCATCGATCTATATGGTGCCTTTATATCTGTCGCAAATTCAAAATTACAACTCGTTAGAGATTGGTGAAGTCTTGATGTGGCTTGGCTTTCCGCAGTTGCTGATTTTGCCGTTTATGCCCAAGTTAATGCAGCGTTTTGATAATCGTTATTTAGCCGGCTTTGGTTTCTTCATGTTTGGCGTGAGTTACTACATGAATTGTCATATGACTGCTGACTTTGCTGGGCCGCAATTAATTGCCTCTATGGTGGTCAGGGCTATTGGCCAGCCGTTTATTATGGTGCCAATCGGCATGTTAGCGACGGCTAGATTAAAAAAGTCTGAGAACGCTTCGGCATCGACAGTATTGAATGTGGTGCGCAATTTAGGCGGAGCATTTGGTATTGCATTAGTTGCAACCCTGACTGACAACTTAGGCAGAATTCATTTAGCTCAGATGAAAGAAACCTTGCCTGCCGTGAGTCCTCTGGCTAACGGGTATTTGGATCAAACAGCAGCTATGTTACAAGCAGCGGGTTCTGACCCTGTCACCGCTAGCCAGCAAGCCTCTGCTTTGCTTGGGCAAACCATGCAGCAACAAGCCATGGTTCAAGCTTATAACGATGTATTTTTTATTATGGCAGGGTTGTTGATGATAGCTGTGGTATCGGTGTTGTCGATTCGTAAGCCGATAGCTCAAACTTAAACAGATGCTTAAGCCTTTTGAGTTAACCAAATGGCTATTAACGAATAGGTGTTATTGGCGTGAAAAACTCGCCATTTAACGCCTGTTTTTATCATAGCAAAGTGCTAGACTGCAGCCTATTGCCGTGTATTAGGAGCAAGCTATGCTTTGGAAATCTTTGTCTTTTTCTGAGCTTTCACTTAACGAGTTATATGATCTATTAAAGCTTAGGGTTGATGTGTTTGTGGTTGAGCAAAACTGTCCCTATCCAGAGCTAGACGATAAAGATCGCCACGCTCAAACTCAGCATTTACTGGGTTTGAATGAGCAAGGTGTTATTCAAGCTTATGCCAGAGTGCTCGCACCTGGTGTGAGTTATCCTGATGCCAGTATCGGGCGGGTTATTGTGGCTGAAGCTGCCCGTGGTGGTGGTGTTGCTCATACCTTAATGCAAAAAGCCATTGCGATTTCGATCAAGCGCTGGCCAGAGCATAATATTCAGTTAGGTGGGCAAGAGCATTTAAAAGGCTTTTATCAGCAACAAGGTTTTGAAGCTGTTTCTGAGATGTACTTAGAAGACGGCATTCCGCACATCGACATGCTACTGACCTTAACTGAGTCTGCTAAAACTTAAGAGGTTGTGAGGCGAATAAATAACTGAAGCCCAATCACTTAGCAGGCTCTTATCGTGCGGCTAAGCAATGAACTTACCAAGCATAATTAGTGCTTATTTGACTGTCTAATTTGCACTTTAGGTGAGTAATCCACCTCGCCATTAGCTTCAATTACCGCTAAGGATTCATTTTGTGTGATAAATGCAAGCGGGCTTGAGCTCAGTTGTCGAACAAAAAGTAATTGATAACCAAATTTGTGCAGATCATAAAGAGTAATTTTTTGCTCCGCACTCATTAACTCCCAATGGCTATTATGAGATCGTTGGCTTTGGCGCCTCTCTCCAGTTTGCAATGCCGTTAGCATACTCGCCTCGTTCATGAAAAAGTGGTTTGTGTTACTAGTTTTAGTTTACGTTATAAACACGCAATCGGTTTAATCTATGCAGCTTTTATGACAATTAATATGTAGCTGTTTATTTTACAGATGAAAAATGTTCAACTTCTGCATCGATAAAATGCTGTTGAAATAGGAGAGAGTGTTGCTGAACTATATTGAGCCTGTGTTTAGGCCACCATCAGAATGGAAGTCTCTTATACTGCAGGTCACCAATGGTTGTAGCTGGAATCAGTGCAGCTTTTGTGACATGTATACTCAGCCGCAGAAACGTTTTCGGGCGCAAAAGACCGACAAAATAGAACAAGACCTAATTGCTGTTGCGGGGTCTCGCGCTCATATTAGCCGAGTATTCCTAGCCGACGGCGATGCCATGACCTTGCCATTCGCCCGTCTAGAAGCCATTTGTTTAATGATAAAACAGTATCTGCCAAACGTAACCAGAATTAGTAGTTATTGCCTGCCACGCAATATTAATAATAAAACCCCTGAGCAGCTTCAACGTCTTAAAGAGCTTGGACTCAGCCTACTTTATATCGGTTGTGAAAGCGGCGACGATGAGGTGTTAGCCCGCATTAAAAAGGGCGAAACATTTGCATCATCACTGGCAGCCTTGCAGAAAATTAAAGCGGCGGGGATCAAAGCTTCGGTGATGATATTAAACGGTTTAGGCGGAGTAGAATTATCCAAGCAACATGCCGAGAACTCTGCCAAATTAATGAATGCAGCCCAGCCAGAATACTTGTCGACCTTAGTGGTCACTTTACCTTTAGGCAATGAGCGTATGGACGCCGCCTTTGACGGTCATTTTCAGTTACCGAATCAAGCGCAGTTATTTACTGAGATGCATACTTTACTGACTCATCTAGAGCTTGATAAAACCGTGTTTCGCTCAGATCACGCCTCAAACTATTTGGTGCTAAAAGGCATACTCGGTAAAGATAAAGCTGCACTTGTTGCGCAAGTCGAAGCCGCGATGACAACCCCAGAGCGTATTGTATTACGTCAAGAGTGGCAGCGGGGGCTGTAGTGAATTAACAAAAAGAGCAGCTATAGCTGCTCTTTTTGTTTTATGCGGTAAATGAGTTTATAGGTGCTCTTGGATTTGGACCTGTTTAACAGGGCAAGGGATCTCTATATTCGCCGTTTTTAATGCTTTAAAAAGTGCTGCATTGGTTTGATACTTATCTTGGAAGTAGCTTTCAGTGGGCACCCAATAGCGAATACCGATCTCAATACCAATACTATTAAAATCATTAATACCGACTTGGGCTTTGTCGCCCTCAAATACTCTTGGACTATCGGCGAGCACTTTAGCTAGCATGGCGACGACTTCTTCAGTATTCGCTTGGTAACTGATATTAAACTTAGTCTCAACTAACTTGTTGGCAAAAGAGTTATGTAAGATCTCACCAACAATATGCTTGTTTGGAATGTTGATCTCTTCGCCTTCTTCGTTAGTTAATACAGTCATACCTAAGTGAATATCTTTAACTAGCCCACCTACGCCTTTAATCTCGATAGTATTACCGACGATAAAGGGCCTAGTCACAATAATAGTGATCCCCGCGGCGTAATTAGCCAGCATGCCTTGTAGGGCTAAACCAGCACCTAATGATGCGGCACCAATTGCAGCAACCATAGGGGTGACGCTAATACCTAATTTACCTAGGGCAATGATCCCGACCATCACGATAATGAGTATACGAACAAAGTTGCTGGTGAAGTTACTCAGAGTGATATCTATTTCATGTTTTTCAAAAATGCGAGTAACAAGGTTGGCCACCTTAGATGCTATCCACAGGCCAATTAAGAAGATAATGATGGCACCAAGAATACTAAAACTATACTGCACTAAAAACTCAGTTATAGCGGTATAGGCATTCTGTAACTGCGCTATTTCTTGGTCTAATCCTTGCTCTTCCATTTTTGTATCCCTTATGACAACGTCTGCTAATTAGATTACTGAATAAACAGGATTTTGTAACTTAGAATTTATATATGTATAGCGGAAGACTTGATTCATTAATGACTGAAAAACCTTTGCGTGAAGAGGATCAAGCTTTGCCGCGAAGTTTACTGTAGCTATATCAATAATAGGTTATTCTTTCTGCTAATTCTAATTTGTCGAGTCCAATTATGAGAGCACTTATTTTCGCTTTATGTAGCCTGTTTACCACATCTGTTCTGGCTAATACTTATCAGGTTGGCGACCAAATCACTGATATCAATTTACAAGATCAGCACGAAGCGGTTTACAACGTTGATAGCAGCACCACTAAAGTGCTTTTTAGCCGCAGTATGGATGGCGGAACCTTGATTCAAGAAGCGCTAGAGGCTGAACCTGAATTAGTTAGCGACACTGGACTGATTTATGTGGCTGATATTAGCGGCATGCCGTCTTTGATTGCGCGCTTTGTTGCATTACCTCAGTTTAAAAAGTTTCCTTACCGCGTCGCACTAGACAATGAAGGTGAGCAAACTAAGCCCCTGCCAGCAGAAAAAGATCAGGCGACTTTGATTGAGCTAAACAATAATCAAATTACCAAGATTACCTTCTTTGCCACGACAACAGATTTACTTGCTGCTTTGAAGTAGCAAACTACAACAGCTAAAAAGGGCGCTTAGCGCCCTTTTTTATTGCCTAAAATACGCAACTTAACTGGAGTGACCTTTCAAAATATCGTAGATCTCTTCTTTCAGATGTAGCTTTTTCACTTTTAGTTCATGCACTTCAGAGGTGTAATCGCTAGCGTTACTCTTTTCCAGGTTTTTTATCTCCTCATCGAGTTCATTGTGCTTGTTAAACTTCTTTTGGAAGTGTGCGTCAGATGTTTTTAATTGGCTGATAAGTTCTCTGTACTCTGGAAACATGCAGGCGTCCTTTTGGCTGTTTTAGTGCGGATTAATCATTTACTTCACTTTTAAACTAGCGCGATTATTGACCGTTAAATGTGATGTTGATCGAATAATGAGCGATTGAATTGTTAACTTTATAAATGCGGATTTATCAGCGTTTATTAAGGTGAAAAATATGCCAGGTAAGCAGGTAAAACACAGCAAATAGGGAGCGCAATTTCTGAGGCTTTAAGTTAGCTAAGTTATTGCTAATATTATATATAATTATTATCGAAATACTTTGTATTTAGCTTGGTAAAGACGGGCGCTTTAAGCTGGCAGTATCAGTTGAAGCTGCTATATTTTAGCTCTGCTGATTTGATGTGTTGGTAACTAGATTACGACATTTCATTGACTCTTGGCTGGAAAAGTGTGATCTAGTTAACCTTTTATGGGTGGCGACTAGGTTAAAGTCGCATTAATCCGATTATTAATATCAAAAATGAAAGGGGTTTTCACGATGTCTGATGTATTTCATTTAGGCTTAACTAAAGAGATGTTAGATGGTGCTAGCTTAGCGATCGTGCCAGGTGATCCTGAACGTGTTAAGCGTATTGCCGAGTTAATGGAAAATGCGACCTTTTTAGCAAGTCACCGTGAATATACCAGTTATTTGGCTTATATCGACGGCAAACCCGTAGTAGTGTGTTCAACTGGTATTGGTGGCCCATCAACCTCTATTGCAATTGAAGAACTCGCTCAGCTTGGTGTGCGTACTTTCTTGCGTGTTGGCACAACTGGGGCAATTCAACCACATGTGAATGTGGGTGATGTTATTGTGACTCAAGCTTCTGTGCGTTTAGATGGCGCGAGCTTACATTTTGCGCCAATGGAATACCCTGCGGTTGCTAACTTTGATTGTACTACTGCTATGGTTGCAGCAAGTCGTGAAGCTGGCCTTGAGCCTCACATTGGTATTACTGCATCGTCAGATACCTTCTACCCAGGCCAAGAGCGTTATGACACTGTATCTGGCCGCGTAACTCGTCAGTTCAAAGGTTCAATGCAAGAGTGGCAAGACTTAGGCGTGCTTAACTACGAGATGGAATCATCAACGCTATTTACCATGTGTGCTTCACAAGGTTGGCGTGCTGCATGTGTTGCGGGCGTAATTGTAAACCGCACACAGCAAGAGATCCCTGATGAAGCTACCATGAAGAAAACCGAAGTGAGTGCGGTTTCTATTGTGGTTGCAGCAGCCAAGAAACTATTGGCTTAACTTTGGGTTGAGCTTATTGTTTTAGTTTTACCCACAAAAAAGGCGCTTTCAGCGCCTTTTTTAATGCTCAATTGGTTGCTCAAATTTAGAAATGATATTTAGCAATCACAGAGTAAGTGTTTTGATCTATGCCATTAACACCATATTTGTTTTGCCAGTAATCATACTCGATACCAACAAACAGCTTATTCTTTTGGTGCTCACCTAACACAACCGCGCCTAAGTCATACTTAAGCTGTGGGTTGAAATGGAAGTTGCTCTCGTAGGCCGCTTCGTCAGTGGCAAATACCCAATCGATGTAACCATCAAGTACTATATTGGAGTTGCCAACAGGAAAATCCATTCTAAACGACGGTGATAACTGCCAGCCATCACTGATGTTTTCGCTACCAGAAGCATGACGACGGTAAGTATTTAGCTGGAAGTAGCTGAAATAAGGCACGTTAATATCCATACCAATACCGTATAAAAAGCTCTTAACTGGGCCTTCGCCTTCTTCTAAAGCTAGCGCTAGTGATAAGTCAGTTACAGGGCCAAAGCCAATTTGCTTACCTAAAATCTTGCCAGCACTTAAGCGGGTCGAGATTTCGCCGTAGGTAGTATCGTCTTTGCCGCCATTTTCTCCATTAAAAAATATAACATCCTGGAAAGCGAACCAGTCGCCATATTTCCAGTCACCAGCTGTTTCAAACGTCAGCGTGGTTTGCTTGTCAGAAGGAGCTAAATCGTAATTCTCACCATGTAGAGCGGTAACACTAACGTCCCACCAATTAACCAAGTTATCGGCCATTGCTGCAGGGCTAGCGAGTAAAGCTAGACATAGAAGTTTGTTGTTCATCATAACGCCTTTGTTTTTATTGAGGTCGAAGATCTAGGTATATAAACCCTTGCTAAAGCATGGGTTTTATTCGCGGGGAATATAGGCGTTTTGCTGACAATGTTCAAAGATTTTGTGAGTGTTTTTTCTCTGCTCTAGTCAATATGGATTTAACTTGTTGAAATAATGGGGTTTACATATTTATGTTTGCTTGGCCATTATCCCTTTTAGCAAACGTTGTTAATCGCTATTAGCGACTTTTACTCCTGATAATGGCCATGTTAGTGTGGGCGCAGTAAACCTGTTGGATGGTTTTTGTTACAGCCTGGAGTGGATAATGTTGACATAATATGTCGTATTGTTCAGCCACAACTGATATAGTCGTTGTAGATTTTCCATTTTCAGGGGGAAATATGGAGTTTTCAAATCCCATTCTAATTTGGGCATGCATAGGTATCTTACTTATGCTGGCTGAAATCATTTTACCCGGCGGTATAGTGATCTTTTTAGGTGCGGCTTGCTTAATCGTTGCTGGCGCTTTGACTATAGGTTTAGTTGAAGGAGTAACTCAAAGTTTAACGCTTTGGTTTATTGCATCTATGGTTCTTCTACTGGCGTTTCGTCAGGTCACACAAAAGTTAGTCGGCGGCGATGCCCATGTCGATAACACAGATGAAGAGTTAGATATTTACAATCAACTCGCCATCGTCAAACAAACTATAGGTCCAGCGCAACAGTTGGGACGTATTGAATTTCAAGGCAGTGAATGGCCCGCTTTAGGAGATGGTAGCGAGATTGCTGCTGGCGCTCAGGTGAGGATTATTTGCCGCGACAACATCGCCTTAGTGGTCGAGCCGATTGCGGCTGATAGTGAGCACTTTTCGCCTAAAAATCATTGATTTAAAAAGGAAGGAATCTATTTATGTTCGGAATTACACTGTTTGTTCTGTTTGTGTTTTTTATTCTCTACAAATTACTGCTGATTGTGCCTATGCGTGAGGTCAATGTTATCGAACGTTTAGGTAAGTTTCGTACTGTGCTACAACCGGGTTTTCATTTTCTAATCCCGTTTTTTGACCGCGTAGCATACAAGCATGAAATCCGTGAACAAGTCCTTGATGTACCGCCACAAAGCTGTATCTCAAAAGATAACACTCAGCTAGAAGTTGACGGTCTAGTCTACCTAAAGGTGATGGATGGCAAGCTTGCAAGTTACGGTATTTTATAGTCCGTTATGTTTCTACCCTTGCTTTTTTCTCTGGCATATATATAGTTAGTATATTGTTCGGCAAATGTTGCAGGCTTGTGTTGCACTCTCGATACTTACTCAAAAATTTCAAATACGGTTCTACTCTACAAAACATCGAAATGATATTTGATTGTGATAGAGAGCCGCATCACCCTTCTTGCTTTTATTTATTTAATTTAAAGTGTGTAAGACATGCGGCGGACAACACTTGCGCATCACAGTGCAATCAAATTAAACAGTTTTTGGATTTTCTCGAACAACTTGAAATAGGCTTAGAGCATGTTAGTACCGAGGTTGTTCAAAAATATCTATTTGGCTATCTTTTTAAAAAGAAAAAACTGCAAGCCAGCACAATTAAAATACACTCCACAACTCTTTTCTCCTTTTTTAAGTTTTGCTTTGAGCGCTGCTTTATCAGCGAGCGCGTTATTTATTTCAGTGTTTTCACTGATGAGTATGTTGAGAGCCAGCAGACTTACGCCGAGTTAGCGCTCGAAATTAAAGATCTTTACATGACCAACTCCGACATAAAATTGCTTTGCGAACATGTAAGCGGCAATTCCGACTTCATACGCAAGCGCAACAGACTTGCGATGATGTTCGGCTATTACGCTGGCCTTCGCACCAGTGATGTCGCATCTAACCCGCTATTAACTGTTGCTTACTTCAAAAGATGCATCCCTAATGTGCTTGAAGGAGGAGAGTTGCCTATATCGCTGGACATATCTTATATAAATAAAAAATCATCTAAAAAAGTGTCTCTCAACATTGAGTTTGCTCTCATTTCTGCAATCCATGACTTCATATACGATGCTAACATCCAAGATAAGTTGACTAGCAACACTCCACTCATTTGCCAAGAAAATGGCTCAGCACTAAACGATGACCGATTTGCTTCACGCAAGTTCTCCGAAGCGGTTGAAAATTTGATTGCTGCCGGAAATATCAATAACTCCGAGGTAAAAAAATGGCGAAAACGTCACTTTCATATCTGCCGTAAATGCTTCGCTACAAACAAAGTTGTCTGGTGTCGGGAGCAAGGTTTACCACCTTCTATCATTGTCAGAGATTATCTCGGCCACGCTGATTTTGGAACTTCTATCAAGCACTATATATACGCCGATTGGCTGCTGAACCAGCACAATAATAAAGAGTATTTAACTTTCCTAACTGCTGACGAAACGAGTCTAGGGCGCAAATTTATGAAGAAATCGGCAATAGAGATGTAAAGAATATGGATAGTTCATTTAACGAGCACACTGATACCATTGACTACGATTCGCTAGAGATGCCAGCGAAAGTTGTGTCGCTAGAACAACTGCGCAACAAGAATTCAACGTCGATATATTTAGGCCGACTAGGCACCGCCAATACTGAGTACGGAGTGTCTATTCCACAAGGTTACGAGGATGACCTAGTCTGCCAATGCATGATTTGGTTTTTAGGAACAACTTATGTTCAAAACCACACGAACAAAACCATCATCAGATATATTACAAATATACAGTATTTTTTTGACTTTTTAACGCACAAAGCGCCTACAGTGCCGCTTCCTTTCTCGATTTTAAACGAATACAAGCACTACATAACCACAGTGAGTGATGCAAATAACAGCGGCCTAACTCAAAACAAAAAATATCGCGGAGCACTGCTGCCTCTAGAACATCTCGCGCTTTCACAATCAGACGAAAATCAAACAAAGTCGCAGTTGCCAGAGAACCTGCTAAATTGGCAGGAGCACGTAACATATCGAGTTAAAGCCGGACGACTTGGCAGTAACTTATCAGAAAACTCGGAAGCGCGTGACTGCTTATCATCACTATTTAAAGGCTGTGAGTATAGCGACACGGCACTTATCAATTCACTTAAGGTTGTAGCAAGCACTACCTTATTGCTTTTCGCAGAAAAAAGAGGTGCACTGCGCGAACATCTTGAAAAGGATAAAGAGTTCCAATGTCTGTTGGTTGAGGCGCTTGATAAACATACAATAAGTGAGCCACCAAACTCATGCGGATTCTTGCGCACCAACAACGGTAGAAATTCACAAGAGCAGGTTGATTATGCCCACGGCCTATACCACAGACTATCAAAAGCGGTATGTGAATTAAACGACCCTATTTTGCTTGAGGTATGGTCATATAACCTCGGTAAAGTAAATCCTGCATCCAGTAAAGTGCGAAAGTTCACCTGGTCATCCACTCCTACGATTAACGAAATGACTAATTTGTGGTCAGTAGTAACCGCAACCGATGGGCGCATTAATACTAATCTAGCTGTATGTAACAGAAGTAAGAGTACAAAGGTGTGTAGTGTATCAACTATTAATGCACTTACAGTGCGTGACTTGCTGACGATCACCGACTTTGAGCAACTTCTTATGCTCTGGCTAAAAAATGCGGATAAAATCTACGATGATGCTGCACTCGCAATGACAATAGATGATCACATTATTTCTACCGAAGACGTATTTGGACGGTCGATAAAAGGACGTAGAGACAAAATGAATCGGGTGGTCCTTTCAACCCCCGCGACAAAGGCTAACCTTCTATACTACGCCACTGTAGAGTACACAAATGCAATTGAATCCTGTCAAAAGCTACTGTGCAAAGATCAACAAGGTAAACTATTTCCGGGATTTGCTTTCTCTTGGCTAAAATTCTTATCCCCAAAGACTAGGGTCGTAAGCCCCACGTACAAATTACTGACTTCATTAGTTGACGACAGCAGCCACATTTTATTGTTTCTAAAATCAGAGCTTGGCGAGACTAAGCTAAAGCCTTTCCAATGGTTATTGCAAAACATAATATCACAAAAACAAAGCCTTAACGCATCAGCCATCCGTAATTCGGTCATCGCGGCCGAAGCAGCACGAGGCATGCGCGGTGAAGCTTTTGATGATGCGCTCGATAGAGACGCGGAGGCGGCAGGACACAGTGTAGAGACTCGACTAAACACCTATATATCCCGCACAAAGTCACGAGAGATTGCAAGCTCTGTCATCGACATGGAGCGAAAAGCTATCGAAATGATGGAGCAGGACGCGAATGCGATTTTAAATGCATTTGAAAGCGCCAAGGAAGGTGGTTTTGATGTTATCAGCCAGGCGCAGGTTGAAGAGCTCAGAAAGAAGCAAAAATACAAAGACGTTAATAGTAGCCACAGTAAGTTGTACCAAGCCTTTGAATCAGAAGAGCAGGCAGACGGAATGCTCTACGCACAAAACAATCATTATTTGTTTATCGAGAGTCCTCTTAGCGTGGCTTTTATGCTAACTCAAATCCACCTAAAGCTAGCAAAAGCCGATCTAAACAAAATTAATCTCAATGATGCACAGAACACATCACTACTAACTGATGTAGTCATCATGCGCTATGTAATGGAAAACAAATTCACAACGCAAGTTGTTGAAGAAGGTGAGAAGTTCTTTGAAGAGCACATTAAGCCGACCTTAGAGATCAATTAAAGATGGATAATAGACAAGCACGCAACACAGGATTACTTCCGCAACCAAGTGAACAAAGCAACGATGAAGCTCTCGTTAATGATATATATAGTGCAGATCATGCGCTCACATTTTATGAGCTATCTGATGACAGCGAATATAAGCTTAATCAACTTAACGATAAAAATATCAAAGAAAAGTGGGCGTTCTGGGCGAAGGGAGCAATTGTCAACTACTTTGGTGGGTGGGATGATGTAAAAAGACAGACGCTCAAACAAAAAAAAGGTACCTCCATGGTTGTCGTCGGAGCCTTTTACGCTATAGCCTTATTCGCTAGCCGTCACTACCCAGACACTCCCATCGCGCAGTGGAAAATGTTTCATGTTAATGAATTAATTCAACGCCTACTACGACGTGAATTCACTACTAGAGAGAGAGACTCCGAACCCCCTTACTTTAGTTATAGCAGTGTAGAAAAGGTCATAACCAGTTTACAAACTACATACTCCGCGTTTATTACAAGAGAAATTTCAGACGGCCTGTCATTCAACCTTTCGACAGCTCAGAAGGTTATCCGAAGCGCCGTTAAAGAAGAAATTCCCAAGTTCGGGTTATTAGTTGAAGAGTGGATAAAAGGAGGGAGTTTCACTGCGTTAGATGCCGTCTTAGCCGCAACCATGAGCGCCTACGCCCTTAGCATTCTGAACCACCCAAAAACTAAATTTTTACAAGACTTTTATCAAGTACAACGTCAAACAGGTGAAGTAATACCCTTTACATACTCCGCCCTGTTTTATAGGGCGCTCTACACTTTCGCCTTAAAAGAAGTTGATAACGTAGAACACTTGACAACATCAAATGGAAGAAAATATAAGGAAAAAGATCTCGAAGCCAAAAAGCTCTATCTTGAGCTAATCAACCGTCACCGCGATAGCGTTACCTTGTATAATCGTACAGGCTTCCCTTTTGAGTCCATCGCTGAGTTCCATGATTGGATAGACTCAGTCTACGATGCGTGCTATTGGCTATTCTTGGCGATGACAGGGGTTCGAAATAGCGAAGTAACCTCACTCAACGGGGACAGTTATGATGACGTTAGTCAGCGCTATAGAACAAAAGTCAAAAAAACAGATAACCGCGCAAATCATGACCGTGGCGGTGCCGATTTGATTAAGCAGTTATTCGATACCTTGAATAACTTAAGTATCGCCCCCAAACGCGAGCGTCCAGATGGTAAAACCTTACCTCTGTTTGCCGCAACATTCAAAATGGACTCTACTAGCACAAACCTAACTGAGTCGGAGGTTATAGCCGGCAATATCTATCCAGTTATATCAAGGCGTAAAGGCTGTCAGCTTGGTGCATCAACTTACACATTAAGATGTCGATTGAAGCGATTCTGCAAGGCTTTTGCAGAGGCGCAACCAAGCTTTGCCAAAGAAGTGCTCGATATTCATCCGCATCGCATGCGTCACACGTACGGCCAGTTCATTCTGAGACGCTTTGAAGGTTATATGGAGGAATCATTACGAATACACCTTCGCCATGCAGCAGGATCTTTCATGATCAACACCTATAAGAGTAAAAAACACGAAGAAGATGCGAGAATCGCGAATGAACGTCAGTACATAAACGAGATCGTCAAGCGCATATATAATGAGGTCGATGGAAAGTTAGAAATAGAAGGGAATGAGGATTTGTTAGGCGCGGCAGCGCGTACCATTCACCAGATGATAAGCAAAATAAGTACAAAAAAGCCAGATGAAGTTAATGGCGCACTATTGGCTATTTCCGGTGAAATCGAAAGCATAAAAGCACACAACTACGGCTATTGCTTAGTGATGAAAAAAACGCGCAGTCAAAGCAAGTGCTTCGATAAAGCGACGAACGCACCGAAATTAAATCGCGGACAGTTTGATGTTTGCGCGGGTTGCCCCCACTTCATGTACTCGAAAAACAGTCACGAAACTGAAATCATTAACCATCGTTTTTTGCATGAAAAGCAAATAAAAACCTATGAAATTCTTGGTGTATCTAAAGACAGTAAAGTGATGCGTGCTTCTCAAAAAGCGGTTCAGAATGCGGAAGCTATATTGGATAGGAGTGCAGTGTGGTGATGGGCGATTTAGATGATGTCAAAGCATTCTATAGTGCAAACAATCCAAGCCGATCGCCTAAAATCAATAAGGTTGAACAATATCCTGAGTGGGTTGAAACTGCTGAGCAAGAACAGCTTTTCAATGCTGTAAACACTCAGTACAAGACTTGCTTAAACTTCATACAAAACATAAAGCGTGGTGAAGTTGAACTTGTAAAAAAAAGAGAGAGACTTATCCAAGGCACGGCTGTTTGTATGGTTGCCAAGGTTCATCGCAAGCAACTAACTCCGGCAAAACAACCGAATATCACCAGGCGGATAGATGAGCTTAACGCGGACTTGGAGAAAGCCTTCGCTCTGCGCAAGGCGGCAATCAAGGCTGACCGTTCAAAGAGAAATGCAGAATTACTCAAGCAAAATAAACAGCTGAAAAGTCAGGTTAAGTCAGAAATCGAACGTGCTTCGGTGGATTATTTCAACAGTTTTTTAGAATCTAATTGGGCAAACTCTCTCGATTCCGTGTATGAGAAATTGAAAGAGGCGAAAGCAAAAATACAGAAGCTCGAAGTAGAGAATGCTAATTTGCGCAACCTCAACGCTGAGTTAGAAAAGGCGATTGAACGTAAACTTTCCAAAGAGAAGACACTTACCAACATTAAAGTTGTACGTGAGTAGTCAACCTTATAAAAATACAAGAAATAAAGAGATTATGGCAAGCGGACAACAAAAAGCACAGCAGAACCTCGAAGCGTTCGAAGTATGGCAAGCAACTCAGACGAATGATGATTTCAAGCAAATCATATTTAAGGGGCAACTAAATCGCGGAGAAATAGCTAAGGCAATAGGGTGCGGGAAGTCAGCATTAACTCAAAACCCTGCGTTAAAAGAGGCGTTGAAGTCGCTTGAAGACAGGCTACGCGACAAAGGCGTACTGCCGCCACTGACCAAATCGGCAAAGAAAGATACCGACAAACCAAAAGAATACGACAACACTCGTAATCGCCAACTACTCGATGCTAAACGAGTATCTACCTTAGAAGCAGAAAACATTGAGCTTAAAGCCAAGGTTAAAGAGTTAGAGGGCAAGCTAGAGCGCTTTGGTGAGCTGAATGAAACCCTTTCTGAAATGGGATTCATGCCACGATGAATGCAGCTTTGCATGAAGATCAAATGCGTGTCACCAGCATCCCTTATAGCTCAAATAATATGGTGATATTCAGCGGCGTGCCGCTGGCAAAAAACTCATACAAAACCAATAGTGGTAAGTATTACGTCACCATCAAAACAGATCCTGATTCAATTCCCGTTCAACCTGCCATCGGCCAACACTGGTCGGTAAAAGGCGCTCGCTTAATAGAGGAAATGGAAACAGGCGATTACATGATGCAGCAGCACACCTATGAATCGCCTCACCGTATCGAATGCAGCCTGCCCGAAACGGGTGAACAGCTTGTTCGCTTTATTGCCAGAGAGAGCGACTTTAAGGGAATTGGCGAAAGCAAAGCCAGAGCGCTCTGGCAGCTTCTGGGGAAGGATTTTCACGCCGTATTGCGAAATGATGTACCGGAGAGTCGAGAGCGCCTGAGAAGCGTTCTGAGTGTAGATTCCATTGATGCGTTGTACGAGGGCTATGCCAAGTACAAAAATCTGGCCTACTGCAACTGGATGTCAGAGCATCAAATACCTGCCAGCATACAGCAACGCCTGTTAAAACATCATGGCGAAGAATCCATTGAAGCTATCAAGCAAAATCCGTATGTGCTGATTGGCTTTGGGATGCCGTTTGCGGATGTAGATAAACTGGTCGAATTCGACCAGTTTAAGAGCACATATTGTGATCATCGCAGACTAAGCGCAGCACTTGAAGCTTCCATTCGAAAAGAAATCGAAAAAGGTCACACATATACAACTCAAGCGAGTTTACGACCCTATCTAACCAAACTACTTAAGAATAAAGAGTTGGTGACGGAAGCGTTCAAAGCAGGTCACGACAAGGCACAATACATCCTAAATCCTGATTCTGGCACCTACCATCCAACCGCTCAGTTGTTGATGGAAAATGTCGTTGCCAAACGACTCAAAGCATTAGCCAGCCAAAATAACCTTTATGACGAATATGCAAATTCTGCATATTGCTCTGCGGTTGATGAATTGCCCTACGAGCTAACCAAGAAACAAATTGAAGCAGTAACAACGTGTTTAGATAGCGCTGTGAGTTGTATCACTGGCGGAGCTGGCACAGGTAAAACGACGGTACTTAGAACCGCACTTCGAGCCTACCATCAAATGGGATATGAAATACATGCGGTAGCGCTGAGTGGTAGAGCCGCTATGCGCTTGCACGAGTCAATTGGTTTTATCACCTCAACTATCACTAAGTTACTGCGTGAAGAGCCTATAGAGCCAACCTCAGACCAACAAAAGCATCTTCTGGTAATAGATGAAGCCAGTATGATTGACTTGCCAACCATGTATCGCTTGGTCAACCATATTCACCCATCGGTTCGAATAATTTTCACTGGCGACCCAGACCAACTACCGCCGATAGGTTGTGGCAAGGTGCTGGCTGATATCGTTCTGTCTAAAGCCATTGCTAACACCATGCTAGATATCGTTAAGCGTCAGGAAGGCTCAACAGGTATTCCTGAATACTCCAAGCTCATTAATCAAGGTATCGTGCCTGAGAAATTAAGCACAGGCGCTATTCACTTCCACGAAACGACCAAGAGCGGCATTGCTCAAGTCTGTTGTGACGTGTATCAGCAATCACCTGAAAACAGTCGTGTCATGGCACCGACCAAAGCACTCGTTGCTAGTATTAATAAATTAACTCAAGAAGCCGTCAACCCTAATGGAAATAGACTTGAGTTCGAAATGCACGGTGAACAGTTTTTCCAAAACTTAAGGTTGAACGATGCAATTCTATTTACGCAAAACCATTATGACAAAGGCATCCAAAACGGCTCTCTAGGTACGCTAACCAGCGTTGAATCATCTGGTGAAAGTTATGGCGAAGTAACGCTGGATACGGGGGATAAAGTTGAGGTCACACAATCCGTGCTCGATTGCATGGAATTGGGTTACGCAATAACCCTACACAAAGCCCAAGGTTCGCAGTTTCCTAGAATCATTATCGCACTACAGAAAGGTAAGATAGTTGATAGAGCGTGGCTGTATACAGCAATTACCAGAGCAGAGAACGAAATCCATATCGTTGGTTGCTCCGAAGACTTCAGGGCAATTACATGCCCACCAAGCAACTCGCACAAGCGCAACAGTTATCTGAGAGAGATTCTAACTAGTTAAAAAGCATACTCGTAGTTAAAAAAGCATACTCGACTAAAAAATGTATACCGAAGCATACTGACGTATACCGCTTGTAATTTCAGAGGCTTATTGTGCGTTCATATTAAAGTTTGATAAATCATAATAAAGTCTGTTATTTATAATATAGTTTGATATTTTTTGCAGGCTGATACGGGGGAGAAGTAACGCATTTGTGCCCCTTTATTTCTTAGCGAGAGAAACTGGATGCACTGGATAACACCCAATAGTGCCATATATTTTCTAATGTCTTGGGCAGTCAGATCTGACTTTAAATTAATAGATCAATATACAGTTATAATTTCACGCTGGTAATCCGTGAGGAAAGTGAACAAAAAACGGGTGCTTTATGCTCTATCAAATTTTTCATTTTGGATAACATATTGAATTTATGATGATTGGTGAAAGGTTGTAGAGACCTCTACATCAGCTTGCTTAGTTTTGCGGGCAACTTATTCAATCTTTTGAAAGAAATGTTAACTTTATCTGTTTATTTCAATGGATTAGCGTGGCATAGTCGCTGTAAGTTAAATTTTAGGCAGCAGTTTATTGGGCTGCTATTCAATTTAAGGAGAGATTGGTGACAACAGTCAATAGGGAGCGGTTAAACACCCTAAAGTATATTCAAGAAAACCCTCAATCTAGCACTGATTCTGAAAAGGTATGCGGCTATATTATTGATGACCTATTTAACAGTGAGCTAGTTTTCGGCTATAGATCGAATGAGTTGGGCCGTGGTCCTGAACCTATCTATCACCGCTTGCAAATCACAACAAAAGGTCGAGAGTTCATTGAAAAACAAGGACTTTCAATTAAGCTGTCAGCGATGATCCAAAACCCATACTTGGTAGGTATCACTTGTACTGTCATTGGCGGGCTAATTTTAGCATTTATAACGATGCGATATCTGGCTCAATGAGAGCTTATAAAATATAACAAAACGCTAAACTAGACACCACACGCTAGGCATTTTTGCTTCGCAAAAGTATATACCAAGGTGCTGCGCAAGTTGGCTAAGATGCTGAAATATAAGGAGAGTAGTGTAAATGAAATATCTTGGAGTTTTAATTCTTTTAACCGCATCCTTTAATTCTTGGGCAGATCAAACTAAAGATATTGCTGTTTGTGCTAGTGAAAAAAGTGATGCTATGCGTTTAGTTTGCTTTGATTCGTTAGCAACAAAGTTAGGAGTAAACAAAGTAAAATCAAAAGCGCTCCCTTCAAAAAGTAAATGGAATGTAAGAGAAGACCGATCCCCAATAGATGACTCAGTCAATATTACTATGTCACTTTCTTCAAACGACAAAGTAAGATCAGGTTATAAAAATGTTCAACCTCGTTTATATGTTAGATGCTCAGAAAATAAAACTAATGTATTTATTACTTGGAATTTATATTTGGGCTTAGATAAAACTCAAATGCTGACGAGATTCGATAAGCAGAAAGCAACAACAAGTACTTGGAGTCTTTCCACTGATAATAAAGCAGTCTTTGTTAGAGGTGGTGATATTGATTTTGCTAAAAAATTAATCCAGCATAATAAATTGTTAACTCAAATAACTCCATATAATGAAAGTCCTGTTATGGCGACATTTGATCTTTCGGGGTTAGGTGAAGACATTAAACCATTAAGAAAAGCTTGCGGGTGGTAATGTGCTGCTACACAAGTCATTTTAGCAGGACAAAAAATAGCCGTTTTTTTTGCTCATGCCTCGCTACTTTTAACCCGCTATTTTATTTACTCTGAATGAGGCGTTAAGTGCAGTTATGCGATCAAAGGCTCATCAAGTAGCTATTTCGATAGAACTCGCCATATGGAAATTTAATTATGAAAAATAAGATCCAGCTTCAAGAAACTATCACTAATAAAGAAGCTCAGTTATCCAGAGCGAGAAGAGAGTCTAATACTTGGAGTTCAGGTAAATACAAAACATCTAGTAATGCTCAAGTATCAAAGATATTTGTTCAATCTCTAGAAAATGAGATTGATGGATTATACAAAGAACTGAGTGAATTAGAGAATGGATAAAAAAATAGAAGTAACCATTCCTAGAATTCAGTAAATAATCAATGATTTTGGCGGTACTGAATTCACTACAGCTGATATTCTAAGAGGTTATTCTGGTGGGTTTTATAGCAATGTTGGGACACCAGCTTAAGCTCTGAAACGTTTTTGTCAATTTTCGAGTCACGGAAGGCTTCGTTGACTCACTTATGCCCCTTTATTATTTTCACGAATCTAAATGATAAATGGCACAAGTAAGCTTTGACTATAGAAAAGCTAATGTGAAAGGTTTGGTGTACACCATAAGTAATGCCTGTCCTTTTTCTTTAAGCTCAATTTTCCGACTCCACCTTCCTAGAGCAAACTAAAATAACTGTAATCCTATACAGGTATAATGAACTTGATGAATCAGACAGATTTATTGAAGCCAGAAAGTGAAAAAATTGCATCGATAAATTTTTAACATCTGAAATAGCACCTGCTTATCATGCAGTTAGGTTTCCGCTTTAATCTTACAAGAGACCCGATAAATGTTCTGCATTACTTTGCGGAGAAGGTAAATTTAAATTTGTTAACACCAGCAAGATGAACTGCTTTACATCAATGAGTTACGTTGCTAGCTTTGACCTAAATTAAAAAAGTACAGGGATTTATCCGAGACGCTGGATAATAAGCTGTTAGCTGCCAAAAGGAATTGAGTATATGGAAATATTTCACGCCACAATAGAAGATGCAGAAAGTTTACTCGAGCTTCAACGCGTTGCGTATCAATCAGAAGCTGAACTGCATAATGACTTTGATATCCCGCCTTTAACTCAAACGCTTGATGAACTAAAAGCAGACTTTGAGAAGAAAACCATTTTGAAAGTTGTTGATAACGGTAAGTTATTGGCAAGCGGTCAAGCTCGCTTAGAAGCTGGTAGTTGTCATATTGGACGAATGGCGGTATGGCCTGAACTGCATGGCAAGGGTGTTGGCTCTAAGTTGCTTTCTTCACTTGAAACTGTATTTCCAGAAGCTAAACGTGTCGAGCTTTTTACAGGGGAGTTTAGTGCTTCGAATTTAGCGATGTATAAACGTCGTGGTTATTCTGAGTTTAAAACGGCAAAGTTGGGTAAAACGAGAGTTGTATTCTTAGAACGTAACCTAAAAAGCAGCTAACAAAGTTTTAAAGTCGGACTCGTAACAGCTTGCTCGGTTCCACTTCGTTTCACATTATAGCAAGCTATTACTCGCCGCTTAAAACGGCGTTATGTGTCTGAAGAGCTCACAATTATCGAGAGTAAGATGAAATTGATTCGAAATATGAAAGACTCGCTTTTGAATGCAGGTGAAGCGGCAAAGGAACTCTGTCAGGCTACAGAGTCTTCAATAGATTTTTTCATTGAAAGTGAAGTCTTGTCGGAAGTCCCATTCGTAGAGTATGCGTTCTCAATAAAGAATGCATATGATAAATACCAAGTCGCAAAGGTTAAAAGAAACTATGCTAACTTTATCAAGTCTGCATCCACTCTAAACTCGGAAGAAACCCTATATTTCACCGATCAGATTTTTGCTAATACTGAGCAGGCGGAAGAAGCAGCTGAAACCATTTTTGAAATTATTACTTCTGCAGAGCGCCCAATTAAGGCTGAAATACTTGGTCGCCTCTGTGTTAGTTTTGCTAAGGGTAAAATCGACCTGAATGAGTTTAACTCGTTAATGCATATTACATGTGCTGCAACAGTTCCGGCTCTTAGAGCGATGCAAGGGCTAATGAACTTATATAGCAATCAAGTAAGAACCTATTATCAACGTTCAAAGCCATATATAGCTCAATTATCCTCTGTTGGTTTGGCTGTTAACTCTGGTAAATCAAACGGTTGGGAGCTGACAGAGTTAGGAATTCAACTAGCTTCATTTGGTTTTGGGCTTACGCTATATCAAGCTGATGGCAAATTGTATGAAATGCCAACAGAACTTAGTGAGTCGAACGAATTTCTAGTCTTCGAAGGTGACGAAGAAAACACATAACAAACGCTTCAAGACGGATTCGCAACGCGTGGCATTCTTGGTTTGCGGTAAATTTAGTGATTTAGGTGGTGTGCGGAAACATCGTATTGCGTTGCTCACCACTTAAGCGGGCGTTAGCGCATATCCGATTGTCATAGCTTTCCTAATGCCAAGAGCCATTTTCATAGCTTAAGCTCTAACCAATTTCTGTCCATCAACGTGTCAGTGAACCCAAGCTGACACGTTTGTGCCCCATTATTAGTTTCGCAGCTGAAAAGGAAAATAGGCCGAGAAATTTTTTCTATAGAAAAGCTAATCTGAACAAGGGATATTTCAGTTCAAATAGGTAGCTACGCCTGTACCATCTTTTCATATAAACCCAGAGGTGTTTTATGATGATCGAGTAGTGAGGGGACCGTTTCAATAAATAGATATAAGCGCTTTTTGCTCGCTCTTTTATAAACACTAAATCGCCCCAAGTGAATCACTTATTTTCATTTTATCCCTTCACCTTTGCTTTTTTCACTTGAAGTGTTTGCCATATATTTCACTAAGGGTATATCCTTGTGGTTCAACTGCTAGCAGAACCGATAACTAGTTAAAATTATGTAAAATTATTCTTTCATAAAACCCTCCCTTCTCCACATAAGGAAAAATAATGGAATATTTTATAGGAGCTATTGTTCTCTATATTTTGTATCGATGGATATCAGGGAACTCGAGATCCAATACAATAAAAGACCCAAAAACTAGAAATACACAGTCTCAAATATCAGAACATAGAGCTAGTACCTATGCTTCATCTAGCACTAATACATCATCTATTTCTTCATACGACAGTGCAGATGATGAATTTGCTACATTCACCATCCAGACAAGCTATGGTTATGAATCAGAAAAATCATCGAATAAGCAAAAAGGTCGATGGATAGGAGATAGTGAGCAGCTAACAATTAATGGTCGAAAACTCGATAAAGGTCTTTTCTACTTTGGTGGAGTGATGAAATCTTTGAGTGGATATGAGGTTGAACCTTCGTTAGTCGATGAAACAAGATCTGTATCTAAACCGCCTTTAGATAGTAGTGCCGAAATATATACTGATGAATCATTAGGGTACTGGCCTAGTTATGCAACACTCTCCGAAGGTTGCAAAGGTACGTATCTCGATTGGTTAGCTTCAGAACGTTCAAATCCAAATATCCCAATTGGATATGTTTTCATATATTTTTACGGCTTAGAACGAAGAGTTATAGAGAGCAATACTACCTCAGATGTCTCTGATCCAGAGTTCATAGCTATTTTTGACGAGGTTCTACGCTTAAATAAAGTATTTAGTGTCAATCGTTCATTTAATCGATATTCATCTCATTTACTAGAATTGATGACTCTGCTCAGACCTTTATTGCTTGCATCTAAGGTAGACGAAATACCTGAGACGACTAATGCTTTTTCATTCAAAATTAAACTTGCTGAAACTGTTGTAAAAGAGCAATCTGTGGGAGCTGAACTAGCTTTAGCTTGGTTGAAAAATACGATCGAATATTCTCTCAAGATGCCAGCAAGAAGATGTGAAGAGGAATTTAAACAACTTTTTGAAATCCGCTTTACACAAAAGTTTGGTGAAGGCATACCTGTTAAGCCTAATAAAACAAAGTTACGTCTTTCATACAATCCTGCAAGTAACGGGATTCATGGGGTAGATTTGACTATGGAAGAACTACCTGATCCAAGTATTTTGAAAGGGCCTATTAATAAGCTCATTCCCATTGCAGAAAGTTGTACTGAGGAGTTGGCAAGTTACAGCCGATATTTAGGTAAGGTCGAGACTTCTAAAAATGACATCGCAGCGTTAATGCTATTGCCTAAAGAGTTGGTTAATGAGTCAAATTCTCCTGTCATTAGAGAGTTTAAAAAATGGGCAGAACAAGTCATAGAAAAGCAAGACGGACTTACGACGATTAAAGAATTTTGGTCGCACACAGGGATGCCCTTTCCTAAGGCCATAAATAAAAAAGAAAATGAACTACTAACCAACCTGGCTAGCAAAGCGAATATAGGAATAGCCCCTGATCAACGCTTTCATCAAGCAAAGGTTACAGTTGATGGCAATATTGTACTGTTCACACCTGCCCATGGTGAGTTCTTTGAACCCAGCATAGCGTTTAATCAAGTTAGTCTCGCCATGAGACTTGGTGCAATGGTCGCAACAATCGATGGCTACGTTGATCAAGAAGAAAAGTTTGCACTGCAAAGACTAGTGGATCAAGATGAAAATTTGAGCCCGTCAGAAAAAAACTCACTCAAAGCTTACTTGATATGGAGGCTAAATAGCCCAGTAAATACAGCAGGATTGAAAGCAAGAATCGAAAAGCTTAAAACTAATGAAGTTGAATTTTTAAAGAAGTTCATGATTTCCATCGCGCTAGTTGATGGCAAGGTAGATTCATCTGAAATAAAACAAATCGAAAAACTCTATACCTCACTGGGGTTGGATAGATCTCTTGTTACTCGTGATATCCATAATTTAACTTCCTCGAGTAGCCGTACTTTTACTAGTTCGGAAAGTACCGATACTAGCGCCAATACATTTAAATTGGATGAAGGCACTTTGGCTATGCACGAGAGTGAAACAAGTGACGCCAAAACAATGTTAGAAAATATTTTTGCAGTTGATGATGAACCTGAAGTAGAGATTGTTAGTCGAGTACAAACAGAGTCGGATGGATTGGACGATGCCCATAAAAAGCTGTTCGACACATTGCTCAGTAAAGAAACATGGTCACGCAATGAAGTTCATGAGTTTTGTAGCAAACTTAGCCTCATGGTAGATGGTGCGATAGAAACCATTAATGACTGGGCTTATGAAAAAGTAGATGCACCTGTATTAGATGATGATGGTGATATTTATGTTGATCTTGAAATTGTTGAAGAGTTAAAAGGATAAATGATGATTGCGAAAAAAATACGGTCTAAAGAAAGAGATGCAATTATCCAGTCTTTAAAATCAGGAGTGACACCAAAAGTAGGAATTCAACACATTCAAGTGGGCAGAGTAAAAGAACTAAAAGCGCTCATTCAGGATATTGAGCGTATCTCAGATGGTGGTTCTGCTTTTAGACTCATTATTGGAGAGTATGGTTCGGGAAAAACATTTTTCTTAAGTGTTATAAGATCAATCGCTCTTGAGAAAAAATTGGTAACCGTCAATGCTGATCTCTCACCGGATCGCCGCATTCATGCTTCATCAGGTCAAGCTCGTAACCTTTACTCTGAGTTAATGCGTAACATGTCGACACGGAATAAGTCTGACGGTAACGCTCTAACAAGCGTCGTTGAAAAATTTATTACTGAAGCGAGAAAAGAAGCAGAAGCATCGAACAAAGAAATAACTGTAGTTATTCATGAGCGCCTTTCGTCTTTATCTGAGTTAGTTGGTGGATACGACTTTGCCAAAGTTATCGAAGCTTATTGGCTAGGGCATGAGCAAGATAATGATGACTTAAAAAGTCATGCTATCAAGTGGCTTAGAGCGGAGTATTCAACGAAGACCGATGCTCGTAAAGACTTAGGTGTCAGAAGCATAATTACGGATGCATCCTTTTACGACTCTCTAAAGCTTTTGAGCCTATTTGTTAGGCAAGCTGGCTATCAAGGCCTAATTGTTAACCTCGATGAACTGGTGAATTTGTACAAGCTAAATAGCACTCAAGCAAGAACGTCAAATTATGAGCAAATTCTAAGAATGCTTAATGATTGTTTACAGGGATCAGCGGAGCACCTTGGTTTTCTACTGGGTGGTACGCCGGAGTTTTTATTAGACCCTAGAAAGGGGCTATATAGCTATGAAGCGCTTCAGTCACGTCTAGCAGGAAATACGTTTGCTAAGCAGGCTGGTGTAATCGACTACTCCTCACCAGCACTACACTTAGCTTGCCTTACACCAGAAGAACTTTATATTCTTTTGAAAAATTTGAGGCACGTTTATGCTTCAGGTGACCAATCGCAGTACCTTGTGCCCGATGAGGCGCTTAAATCATTTCTTCACCACTGTAGTCAGACTGTTGGGGATGCTTATTTCAGAACACCTCGTAATACGATAAAAGCATTCTTAGACATGCTTGCGGTAGTTGATCAAAATCCATCTATAGTATGGGACAGTTTAATTTCATCGGTCTCTATTGAAGAAGAAAAACCTTCAGATGTCGAACTTGAGGTCGAAGAGATCGAAGATGGACTTGCTGACTTTAAACTATGATCGACGAACATAAAAAGTTAGACATCAGGGTCCAGCAATGGATCTTTAAGCAAGGCTGGGCAAACTTAAGAGAAGTACAGTGCTTGTCTATAGAGCCGATACTATCTGCTGAAACTGATGTTCTGATCAGTGCTTCAACTGCAGCTGGTAAGACTGAAGCTTTTTTTTTACCAGCAATTAGTGCCATTGCAGATCAAAAAGAAGGGATTGGTATTCTATATATTAGTCCACTAAAAGCCTTAATAAATGATCAGGATAGACGTTTAGAGAGTCTTTCGGATTTACTGGATATACCTGTCACCCCGTGGCACGGTGATAGCCTACAAAGTCGGAAGAATAAATTAAAGCGTTCACCAGCTGGCATTGTATTGATTACTCCTGAATCACTCGAGTCATTGCTTATTCGTGATGCTGGATGGGTGAAGTCTGCATTTTCTAATTTAAAATATATTGTTATTGACGAATTCCATGCCTTCCTAGGTACTGAACGTGGACATCACTTACTTTCCCTGCTTCATCGTTTGGAGCATCTTCTGGGGAGACTAAAGTCACCAATTCCCAGAACGGCATTGAGTGCAACCCTTGGTGAATTGGAAAAGGTACCATTGTCTCTTAGACCAAACCAATCCTTACCGTGCAAAATAATTAAAGATTCGCACTCAACATCGACATTTAAGATTCAAGTTAAAGGTTATGTAAATTCGGTAGGTGTAGATGATAAAGCTCCTGTAGATGCGGAATACCAAATATGCCAAGATTTGTTAAAATTTTGCCGTGGAGGTAATCATTTAGTCTTTGCAAACAGTCGAAAGCGAACTGAAAGTATAGCCGCAACATTAAGTGATTTTTGTGATCAAAAAACCGTACCTAATGAGTTTTTTCCTCATCATGGTTCACTCTCGAAAGAGCTTCGGGAGAGCTTGGAAAAGCGACTTCAAAAAGAGCAATTCCCTACGACAGCTGTTTGTACTATGACACTTGAATTGGGTATCGATATCGGAAAAGTAAATTCGGTTGTTCAGGTCACCGCTCCTCATTCCATTTCTAGTTTAAGGCAACGAATGGGGCGTTCAGGGCGGCGTGGAGGACCATCTATACTTCGAATGCTGATCGCTGAAGACGAGTTAACAAAAGATTCGAGTGTTATCGATAAACTCCGATTGGAGTTAGTGCAATCCCTCGCAATGATCAGATTATTAATTAGCAATAAATGGTATGAGCCTGCTGATACGTCTCTTTACCATTTTTCAGCGCTTCTGCATCAGACACTTGCAGTCATTGCACAATGGGGGGGGATTAGAGCTGAGCAGTTGTTTAAATTACTTTGTAAGGAAGGTCCTTTCCAGAATGTCGGAGTTGAGAACTTTAAAGCTCTCCTGATTCATATGGGGCAGACTGAGCTGATAACGCAGTTAGGTAACGGTGAGATTGTTTTAGGGCTATTAGGTGAGCGCATTACAAATCACTATTCATTTTATGCGGTATTCAAAACTCCAGAAGAGTTCAGAGTCATTAGTGGCGTAAATACAATTGGAACACTGCCTGTTGATTCACTTGTGTTAATTGGCCAGCACATTATTTTTGCTGGAAAGCGCTGGAGAGTAAAAGATGTCGATACCGACAAAAAAGTTATCTACGTAGAGTTCTCCAAAGGTGGGAAACCGCCAAAATTCGGTGGCGGCGGGATGTCAATTCATGACGTAGTGCGTCAAGAAATGTATCGCATGCTTAAAGAAGGCGATTACAAGATATCAGTCGGCGACCAAAAAGTAGATTTTGCAGATACTCCAGCTAAAGAACTATTCCATGAAAGTATAAGTTTTTTTAATACAGCAGGACTAGCGAACAGGTCATTGCTACAGACTGGTAATACAACCTACATATTCACATGGTTGGGAGATAAAATAGTAAATACGATCGTAGCTCTTCTTATTAAGGAAGGCTACGAAGCCGGTGCTTATGCTGGAGTTATTGAAGTAGAAAAAACATCCCTTGAAGATGCCAAAGCGACATTGCAAACTTTAGCACAAGCCCAATTGCCTAATGAAACAATGCTAGCCGAATCAGTGTTAGAAAAGCAGGTCGAGAAGTTTGATGAGTTCTTGCCAGACGACGTTTTATCTATTGGGTATGGCACCAAAACATTTGACACTAATGGTGCTAAAAAATGGCTTGAGAAGTTTTCACTGGAAGTTGGGAACAGAGGTATGGGGTCATAGAGTCATAGAGTCATAGGGTCATAGGGTCATAGGGTCATAGGGTCATTGTAAACTTTATTTGATTACCATACATTTACTAATCCCACGACCTATCTTTAGACCCTTTACACTAAATGATTTCTGTCCAAAAGCGAGTTTGAAAATGATCAAACTTAATTATCAGAAACTGACATTCGTCCTCAGATAAATTATCAAACAATAGCGGTATTACCGTTCATGACAACCATAATTTTTTATCAAACTTTATTATGGTCGTACACTTATCAATAAAAAATAAAAAAATTTATTACTCTAGGGAGTGACTACGGGTGTCAAACGGAGGTAAGTTGTGTGTAAACGCTCCGCGTTTTCCACATCTTATTCCGTGTTCTTGCGATAGCAAGATGTCCACGTAGTTGAGCGACCAAACCCTCAGACAGCGTTAGTGATTTAGCCAAATAGAAAAAAAATAATCTACATTTTTTTCTCTGATTATTTTTTATTGAGTATTTCTTCGTGATCACCCCATTTACCGCCCTATGCGCAGATGAGGTCACTCACTCACTCGCTTGGGAGAAAAAAATTAAGGGCTATAAGCGAGTGAAGATTATCGCCGCGCCGCAGTGAATCTAGCGCAAACCACCATGCGATCTGAAATCGGTAAGTTAAGTCTTAGCCAAACCTTCTCTGAGCGAGACAGTCTTAACGAGTCTATTGTGCGTGAAATTGATAAAGCCTCTGATCCATGGGGCATTAAAGTGCTGCGCTACGAGATTAAAAACATTACCCCGTCACGTAAAGTTATTCATACCCTTGAAAAGCAAATGGAAGCTGAACGTAGTAAGCGTGCAGAAATCACGTTAGCCAATGCTGAAAAGGCGGCAATGATTAATCTATCTGAAGGTGAGCGCCAAGAGGCAATCAACCTGTCAGAAGGTGAAAAGCAGCGTCGAATTAACGAGGCAAAGGGTACTGCACAAGAGATTGCCATTGTTGCTCGAGCAAAAGCAGAGGGCATGGAGCTGGTATCTGCAGCGTTAGCAAAAGATGGCGGCAACGAAGCGATGAATATGCAGCTTAAAGAGCAGTTTATTGCGCAAGTCGGTAAGATCTTAGGTGAAGCCGATGTGTCGGTTGTACCGGCAGAGCTGGCTAAAATCGAAGGTTTTTTTGAAGGCATGGAGCAGGTTACTAGCGCAGTAACAGCCAACTCAGCAAAAGGAGTACGCTAATGATTGCAGGCATTAATACCGATATGATTGTCATGGCTATTTGGGGCTTAATTTTCGCTATTTTTGTGATTAAGCTGTTTCAGTCGATTCGCTTAGTTCCAACAAAATCAGCTTACATTGTCGAGCGTTTAGGTAAGTACCACTCAACCTTAGATGCTGGTTTTCATGCGCTAGTACCTTTCGTTGATAAAGTGGCTTACATCCACGACCTCAAAGAGGAAACTATTGATGTACCACCACAGGAGTGTTTCTCTTGTGATGAAGTCAATGTTGAAGTTGATGGGGTTATCTATATCTCTGTGGTTGATCCGGTTAAGGCAAGTTACGGAGTGACGGATTACCGCTATGCTGCTATTCAGCTGGCACAAACCACGACTCGAAGCGTGATTGGTACGCTAGATTTAGACCGTACCTTTGAAGAGCGTGATGTCATCAGCGCTAAAGTAGTTGAAGTGCTAGATCAAGCCGGTGCTATGTGGGGTATTCGGGTACATCGTTACGAGATTAAAAATATTACGCCACCAGAAACGGTTAAAAACGCTATGGAAATGCAAGTAAATGCCGAGCGTGAGCGCCGTGCACTACTGGCAAAAAGTGAAGGTGATAAACAGAGTAAAATTAACCGCTCTGAGGGTATTAAAACCGAAACCATTAACCACTCTGAAGGTGAAATGCAACGTCGTATCAACGAGGCTGAAGGTAAAGGTGAAGAGATCTTAACCATTGCTCGAGCAACCGCTGAGTCGATTGAGCGTATGGCTACCGTAATTGCCGCACCGGGCGGCAAAAATGTAGTACGTATGCAGTTGGGTGCTCAGTATCTAAAGCAGCTTGATGGTGTTAGTTCTGGCGAAAGCAAAGTTATTTTGCCTGGTAACATGATGGACTTTGACCATTGGATGAACAGCATAGGTTTGGAAGAAACACCAAAACCAAAGTAAATGCGCGATAAAATTATGTCGCCATGTTTGTTTAGCAATTGCTATCGCTAACGAAAAAATGAAAGTGTTAGTCCTTATATGGGGTTAACACTTTTTTTTGGCGTTAGTTAAGCTAGGTATAATTTATACTGATTGATATTAAAGGTAGGCAGATGGCATTTGATGATAAGTTCCGCCTTAGCAGTCATGCGGTGATTATTAAGCAAGATGGGTCAGAGCCCAAAGTGCTATTGCTTAAAGCGACTTATGGTAATTGTGATTGGGGTTTACCTGGTGGGGCATTAGAGCCTGGGGAAACAATTCACGATGCCTTGCTGCGAGAATGTTTAGAGGAGCTTGGTGTAGCGGTTAAAGTCAACTATCTTAGCGGCGTTTACTATCATCAAGCTTATGAGTCACAAGCGTTTATCTTTAAGTGTGAGTTGCCTCCTGCCGCAAATATTATGTTGAGTGATGAGCACAGCGAGTACCGCTTTATACCTGTGTCTAGCCTTAGTGTTGTGCAAAAGCAGCGAATTGAAGATTGTTTAAATTATAATGGCGTGGTGATAAGCCGTAGGTTCTAGCCTTAGTCACTTACGGCTTTTGTCGTTTGGCATTTTAGGGTATTTCAGTTTGTTGCTTTAGCTACTTAGTTTGTTATTTAAGTTAAGCACTGAAAATTAGCATCTAAAATAACTACTTTGCAGTTATATCACCTTGAGAGTGTGATTATTCTGCTGCACTAACTTTTGATGTAATTCCTGATATTTCTCGCCAATGATAAGTAACTCATCAAAAGCTGCAGGCTTGCTAATTAAAAAGCCCTGAGCGTAATCACACATCATAAAGCAGAGTTCATCTAGCTGTTTTTGGGTTTCAACTCCCTCGGCAATCACTTGTATACCTAACGCATGTGCCATCTCAATGGTCGCGATGATCAGCTCTTTACTCTTATCATCCTTATTCATATCGTTGATAAAGCTGCGATCGATCTTAAGGATTTTAAACGGGTAAGTGCGCAAGTAACTTAGTGATGAGTAGCCTGTACCAAAGTCATCCATAGAGATACAAAAGCCTGCTTTACTCAATTGCATTAGGGCATCTAAGGTATAAGCATGGCCACTCAGCAGCACGCCTTCGGTGATTTCTAGCTCTAAATCTGCTGGTTTCATCCCTAGCTCAGCGACCTTGTCTTTAATTGATTGTACTAGGTTTGGGTTTCTAAACTGTCTAGGTGATAAGTTGATTGCCACCCTAAAGTTATCATTAAATGTTTGTTGCCAGATGCGTGCTGCTTCAAGTGAGCGCTGCAAAATAAAATCACCCATAGGCTCAATCACACCGGTTTGCTCGGCAATAGGAATAAACTCTGCTGGTGACACACTGCCCAATGTCGGGTTATCCCAGCGCAGGAGTGCCTCGGCTCCCATAATTGTGCCGTCACGAATGTCGAGCTGAATTTGGTAATGTACCGTGAGCTCATTGCGATCTAAAGCGCCATGGATCTGCTCCTCAATGGCTAGGCGACGAGATACCTCTTTGTTCATTGCATGGGTGAAGTATGAATAGGTATTTCGGCCAATACTTTTTGTGTGGTACATGGCGGAGTCTGCGTTGCGCAGCAGCTCTGATGGGGTTTTACCGTCATTGGGGTAAATCGCAATACCAATACTGGCCGTCAAAATCAGTTGGCGGTTATCAATGTAAAACGGCTTTCTAAAGCCTGCAATAAGGTTTTCAGCCAAAGGCTGGGCATCATTGGCGCTTGAGAGTCCGTCGAGCAAAATAATAAATTCGTCGCCACCTAAGCGGCCAACAGTGTCTTCAGCGCGAGTGGCTTTGAGTAATCGTTCTGATGCAGTGATAAGCAGTTGGTCTCCGGCTTCATGGCCGAGTGAGTCATTAATCTTTTTAAAATCGTCGAGGTCTAAAAAAATCACCGCAATCATCTGCTCGTTGCGTTCACTGGCCTCAACCAGTTGTTCAAGTCTTTTTAAGGCTAAAAAGCGGTTGGGTAGATCGGTTAATGTGTCGTAATGAGCTTGATGACGAATAAGTGCCTCAGCTTCTAAACGTTCGCTATTATCGTAAAAAGAGATCACTGCGCCTTTATGTTGCTCACCTAAGTCCAGAGGTTGTGACTTGTATTCAACAGGAAAGCTACTGCCGTCTGCGCGCCAAAATGTGTCCTCTTTAATATCCTGAATGGTAAGGTCTATACAACTTTGAGCGGCATTTTTATCGATGATTTGTCGCATATTGATGTTAAGCAGATCGGCTGGGGTGCTATAGCCCAATAACAGAGCGCATTGCGGGTTGGCATAGATACAGGTGCCAGTGCTGTCTACAGCGTAAACCGCTACGGCGGCAGAGTCTAAAATTGCTGATAACAGTTGGCCGTTTTCTTGTGGCTGCTCAAGTTTTGAAGTGCGCGATAACTCGTTGCTAAGGTGTTGGCTTAATTGCTGGACTTTGGATTCGAGCTTACCCAGCGGATCGTGGCCATGCTCAGATTCTGTTTTATGATTTTGCGGCATTAAAAAGCTACTGGCGATGTGCGTGCTGAGTTGAGAAACTCGACTCGATTGTTGACGGAATCTCAGCCAAACACCCGCAGCAATAACTATGTTAGCTGCCAGGAATAAAGGAATAATTAATTCAAGCGTAGCTTGCTGCTGAAACAAGTTTAATGTCCAAAATATGCCGGTAACTAGTGATGCGATAAGCATGGCAAGAGATAAGTGAGTAAGAGTAATTGGCTGCTTTTTATTTGTTTGCATGGCTTTGCTCCTAGAATGTCGGTGGACAATTAACGATAAATAATCGTTGTAAGCTGCGGTGACGTTTGGAGCTAATGCATAGATAGCGAGTGGACTGGATAACCCAAGTAGTGCTAAAGCGAGTGATAAGGGTGAGGGGGCCGTATAGATAAGTCATGTTTAGTCCTTTAAGCACGCAGTAAATCAAATCCGTTGATTACCTCTTGCAATTAAGTATAGGACTTTAAAAGCGAAATAGTAAATCATGCTAACGTATACAAAACATCCATTTGAATCATAAGTATTTTTCATTGGAAAAATGCGTTTTGCTGGTTAGACTCTAGGCGGAAAGTATATCGACACGCCTTTATAAATTGAGTTAGAGCAAACTATGACTATTGAAAGAATTGAAACTGCAGCCCGTATGAGTCGCATTGTTAAGCATAACGGCACTATTTATCTATGTGGCCAAGTGGCTAAAGATGCAGAGCAAGATATTACTGAGCAAACTCGTACCATGCTGGAAAAAGTCGATGCTTTGCTTGAGCAAGCTGGCAGCGACAGAGAGCATATCTTGTCGGCAACGATATACATAAAAGACATGCAATACTTTGCTGCGATGAACGCAGTTTGGGATGCCTGGGTGCCTGAGGGTTTTGCGCCAGCTCGTGCTTGTGTTGAAGCTAAGATGGCCCGTGAAGCCTTGTTGGTAGAGATTTCTGTAGTTGCTGCAGAAAAAGCATAATTGCTTAGTGGTTGCCAAGGCGACGTGTCGCTTTGGCAATCGCATGATTTTCCCCATCGCGATCTCGCATATTCTATCCTGAGCTTCTCTGCATCTGTTATACTGCCCGCCTGATTTTTTGGAGGCAATAATGGACGTATCTTCTTTACTCGACGGCCTAAATGATAAGCAGCGCGAAGCTGTTGGTGCACCGCAATCTAGCATGCTAGTGCTAGCGGGCGCAGGTAGTGGCAAAACGCGGGTGTTAACCCACAGAATTGCTTGGTTAATGCAGGTTGAACAGCAAAGCCCTTACGCTATTTTGGCGGTAACCTTTACCAATAAAGCGGCTAAGGAGATGCGCGAGCGCGTTGAAAAAGTGGCTGGTGGCAATATGAGCCGCATGTGGATTGGTACATTCCACGGTTTAGCTCATCGGTTACTGCGCACCCATTACAAAGATGCCAATCTGCCTGAAAGCTTTCAAATTTTAGATTCAGACGATCAATTGCGTCTAATCAAACGTATTTTAAAAAGCCTTAACTTGGACGAGAAGCAATATCCGCCAAGACAAGCACAAGGCTATATCAATGGTAAGAAAGACTTAGGTCTGCGCCCATCGCACATCGATGCCGGTGGCTTTCCAATTGAGCAAAATCTGCTAAAGATTTATCAAATCTATCAAGACTCGTGCGATCGTGCAGGCTTGGTCGACTTTGCTGAAATTCTGCTAAGAGCTCACGAATTGTGGCTTAACAAACCGCATATTTTGGATCACTACCAAGATAGATTTAAGCACATTTTGGTGGACGAATTCCAAGATACCAACGCCATTCAATACGCGTGGATCCGTGTGCTTGCTGGCTCGACTGCCAATGTGATGATTGTTGGTGATGATGACCAGTCTATTTACGGTTGGCGTGGTGCACAGGTTGAGAACTTACATAAGTTTTTAGCTGACTTCCCAGCAGCACAAACCATTCGATTAGAACAAAACTACCGTTCTAGCGGCAATATTCTAAATGCATCGAACGAGTTGATTGCCAATAACCCAGATCGTATGGGTAAAAAGCTATGGACCGACGATAAAGACGGTGAGCCAATTGGTCTTTACTGTGCTTTTAACGAAATGGACGAAGCACGCTTTATTGTTGGCCGTATTACCGACTGGCAAGACGAAGGTGGCAAGTTAGAAGATTGCGCGATTTTATATCGCTCTAACGCTCAGTCGCGAGTATTGGAAGAAGCGTTGCTGCATAAAGGTATCGCTTACCGCATTTATGGCGGCTTACGTTTCTTCGAACGCCAAGAAATTAAAGATGCCATGGGTTACTTGCGTCTGATTAATAACAAGAATGACGATGCAGCCTTTGAGCGTGTGGTGAATACACCGACTCGTGGTATTGGCGACCGCACCTTAGAGATTATTCGTACCACAGCGCGCCAACAAGAGATGACCTTGTGGGAAGCAAGTATTCGCTTACTTGAAGAGAAAGTGCTGGCTGGTCGTGCTGCTAATGCAGTACGTGGCTTTATGGACTTGATTATTGCTATGCGTATGGACACAGACGAGCAGTCTTTGCACCGCATGACAGATCATGTCATCCAAACTTCAGGCCTTAAGGCGATGTACGAAGCGGAGAAGAGTGAAAAAGCGCGTGCTCGCGTAGAGAACTTAGAAGAGTTAGTAACGGCTGCGCGTAGCTTTGTGATGCCAGAAGATCTTGAAGATATGGGCGAGTTAAATGCCTTTTTATCTCATGCGGCACTTGAAGCGGGTGAAGGTCAGGCGGATGAGTTTACCGATGCGGTGCAGCTAATGACATTGCACTCAGCCAAAGGTCTAGAGTTCCCAATGGTGTTTATGGCAGGGGTGGAAGAAGGATTATTCCCAAGCCAAATGGCAATAGATGAAGGTGATCGCCTCGATGAAGAGCGCCGTCTTTGTTATGTGGGTATGACCCGCGCCATGCAAAAGCTTTATATCACCTATGCTGAATCACGCCGTATCTATGGTCGTGAAAGCTTTGCAAGGCCATCGCGTTTTGTTAAGGAGATCCCTGAGCAATACGTACAAGAGATCCGCATGCGTACTCAAGTCTCTGCCCCTGCAGTGAGTACACGCTTTGGTAAGCAAGACGACGCCTTTAATGATTCTGGTTTTAAGATTGGCCAACGTGTTATGCACCCTAAGTTTGGTGAAGGCACTGTGACTAATTATGAAGGTAGCGGTGCCCAAGCGCGTATTCAAGTTAACTTTCTTGATGTCGGTAGTAAGTGGTTAGTGATCGCTTACGCCCGTTTAGAAACCCTGTAATACCCAGCGTTTAACTCTGGCTAAGTGATCGGCTTAGCCAGAGGTTTTAGCCGATAAAATAACCACTCATTTTATTTATCTCAATACTGGTTGAATACTGTTACAGCTCAGTCATAATGCGGTTACAAAACTAAAGGCCGTAGACGTTGTAGGAGAGCCTAATACATGAGTTTAAGGGATAAACTAGACGTTTATATGCGACTCGCGCGTATAGACCGTCCCATTGGTACTTTGTTGTTATTGTGGCCATGTTTAATGGCGTTAACCTTTGCTGCTGGTGGCTTACCAGATCTGAAAGTGTTTGTGATCTTTGTGATTGGCGTTGTTGTTATGCGCGCATGTGGCTGCATTATCAACGACTATGCCGATAGAGATTTAGATGCCCATGTTGAGCGCACCAAAGCGCGGCCGCTAACCAGTGGCGAGATCTCTAGCAAAGAAGCGTTATTGCTGTTTGCTGCCATGGCGCTGTTTGCCTTCTGCCTTGTACTCATGCTGAATCCACTTGTAGTGCAACTTTCAGTGGTTGGTATTATTCTGACCATCATTTATCCCTTCACCAAGCGCTATACCAATATGCCACAGATGTTTTTGGGCACGGTATGGAGTTGGTCTATCCCAATGGCTTATGCCGCCCAAACTGGCACAGTGCCTGTTGAGGCTTGGTGGTTATTTGCTGCAAACTGGTGCTGGACGGTTGCGTACGACACTATGTACGCCATGGTGGACCGTGATGATGATTTAAAGATAGGTATTAAATCTACTGCGATTTTATTTGGCCGTTATGATCGACAAATCATCGGCGGCTTTCAGCTTGCGGCATTAACTTGCTTTATTATTGCGGGTCTAGAAGCTGAGCGTGGCGCTATTTACGCTTTAGGTATTTTAGCCTTTATCGGCTTTGGTGCTTACCAACAAAAGCTTATTTTTGGTCGAGATCGCGCAGCGTGTTTTACTGCCTTTTTAAATAATAGCTGGGCCGGTTTAGTATTATTTGCGGCATTAACCTTAGATTACCTTATCTTAGGTTAGTCGATTACTCGTGACCATTCACTAACCATTGAGCGCCTGCAATAGCCTGCAATAGCCTACTATTGCAGGCGTTTTTGTATAAAAACCTTTTATGTCTATAAATCCCTCTCTTAAATCCTGACTATACTTAATCTGAACGAAGGTTATATCTCTAGGTATAACACTACTGCAATGAAGGATCATTGCAGTGACATATTCATAGAGTAAGTTTATTTACAGCGCGAGCCGGTAGGGCTTTGCACCCATATGCAACAAATGGATTTGATCGCTGCGGAGGGATTTATGTCATCTTGGATCACGGCGTATGAAGCCGGGCAATGGGCTGATTACGAGCTAGCTTTACTGCTTATTGCAGCAGTTATTTTAGTGTTTTGGTTATTGTTTTCTTACTTTAAACCGCAAGGCTTTGTTGCTTGGTCGCTGGCGGTGATTAGTTGTGTGGCATTGAGTGGCTTATGCCTTGCTAGCCGAGTCGATGCGTTGCAGCTCAACTCATTACTAACCAAAGGCCGCAATATAGAAGTGCTTAACGGCAACTATCGCTATGGCGAGTATCATTTTCCTCATAACTCAGCACATGGTGTGGACTTTCGTGAAATCCATATCGGCCAGCGCATGTTAAAGCTGTATCACAGCGGTTATCTACAGCACAATCGCTGCTATCGCCATTTTTATAACAGCAATCACTTTAACGACAATGTCGAGCTAAGGTTATACATTCATTGGTATGAGCACGAGTTGACATATAAAAGCGCCAAAGTGCTGATTAGAACCCCGTGTATTTTGAAAATTGAGCAAAAAGGCATGAGCTAGCAACAGCTTATCACGGCGCTAACCTCTGTTAGTTAAAGGGTTAACTGCTTTGGTTTAGAAGCTTCTTATACCGATGGCTAAAAGCTGTCGTCAGCTGAGTGCCGTGCTTCATTATCTTGTGAGGTTATCGCCTTGGGTAGGCTTTTACCTTGCTTATGGTTAAATAACCAATCCATTCCATGAATTGCCGTGGTGGCAAAAGCTGTAGCATGATGCGCTTCGTTTATCAGTAATAGTTTAGTATGTAAGGTTTTTTGCGGCTGAGGTTTGGCTGCTTTATCGAGCAAGGCTTTAAAGCGTTTAGCATCTCCCACCATATCAAATTCTGAATCGCCGCCCTTTCTATTGTGTTCAAGTGCACCAATACCAACAAAAACATTCGCGTTGAGTTTAGTTAAAGCATCACTATTACTTTCTAGTTGAGAGAGTAAAGTTTGTTGTTGCCACCAAAATGATGGGCTTCCTAGTAAGTAATTACGAAATAACTCAGGTTGTTTTAATAGAATATAGCCGCCCAAAAGCCCACCTAGAGAGTTACCAACATAAGTGCGTTGTTCGCTATCAGTCCGGTAGTTTTGCTCAACATAAGGAATAACACTGTGTTTTAAAAACCTAAGGTGTCGATCTGCGCCGCCAGTCACCTTGTTCCAGCTGTTATCGACCGTTGGCGTGTAATCTCGCACCCGACTAGTATCACCTTGCATTCCAAGCTCCCATGAAATTCCAACAATAATGGCTGGCACCATTTGCTTAGATTTCATTGGAAAACGCGTTACCCCAGACATAATTTGAAAGGTATACATAGCGTCAGTCAGATAAATAACCGGGTAGTCAATATCGCGATTTTGCGATGATTTATAGCCTTTAGGTAGCTTGATATAAAGCTTATAGGTGCGCTCTTTGTCTTGAATTTTAACCGTGTGACTGCGAGGAATATTAAACGGACTATTGTGCATTACCGTGGCATCGATATTTGGCTTTTTCGCCATGCTAGTCGCAGGAAAAAAGCAGGCCAATAATAGGCTGCAAAGCATTAGTTTAATCAGTGCGGTGCTGCAGTTTCGATATGACATGATTGGCTCGACTTATCCATAAGTTGTGTAGATATATTAACCTACTCTAACTATTCATTCCCATGTATTCATTAATTAAAAATCAGTATTTTTAATTGCTTGTATGATGTTTTGTTAGCTCACTAAGCGCATAACTAAGCACATAGAAATTGTTTATATATTAGCCGCAACACTTGTTTTGTTGTCAAGACGTCACAATATCTGTAGTAACATTAGCTTAACATACCTCAAGGGTCAGAGAATGCGCCGGAGTGTTAAATACCGATTATTGTTTCTACTCAGTGCCATAGTAGTTTATTGCATAGGTTTTCAATGGTTACCTGAATCAATGCAAGGGGACAATGCACTAGAGCTAACTATCGCGATAGCTGCTAGTTACTTTGTGCTGCTGCCAGCTATGTACGCATATTGCATCATTTATGTGGGTCAGCAGCATTGGTGGAAGATGCTCCTAGTGTTTAGTTTGAGTAGCTTGATGGCTCGCTTTAGTTTTCCGGCTGAACTTGCCAGTTATTTTGAATTTATTGCTTGGCTGCGTTACCCGATTATCGCAGTGTTATTCGTCATTGAACTTTACTTAATGGTCAGTATTGCGAAAGGGTTATGGCAAGCGCGATCTTTAAAGGGCGATCCGCGTTTGCACATTGTTGATAAGTATCAGGATGAGAGGAAGCGAAGCTTAGCCTTAGTGTTAGCCTCTGAGCCAGCAAGCTGGTATTACGCAATTCCTAGGTTTTCACGCCACCACAGTAGTAGTTTAGCTCACCTTAATCTGTATTCCGCCAAAGTGTGGCATTGGTTGTTACTGCTTGCGGCAACAGTGATGTTGTCTGCATTAAGCTATGTGCTAATTGCAACTTGGAGTGAGCTGGTGGCACTTATTGTGTCGAGCATTCTTGCTTATAGCGTGGTGGTTGTGACGGCTAACTATCGAGTTTCGTGTCATTTCTCTGTTTATAGCCAAGATAATAAGCTAGTGCTTAATAACTCTATGTGGGGTTTTATGGCGGTAAAACTCGATGACATTGAGTCAGTGCAGCATGGAGACTGGGCTAAAGTGAAGGCGAACACTAAAGTAAGCGACAAAGCTGAATCGGAAGCCCTTTACTTTGGTCGAGGTAAAGCAGCCAATATATTGCTGACCTTTAAACAACCACAGACCTATTTTGGCGCAGGTGGCCAGTTACCTGAGCAGATTGAACAGGTTTTCCTTGTGGTTGATAAGCCCAAGGAGCTAGCGCAATCTTTGCAACCATTATTAAGTGGAGCAGCACTCAGTACTGCAGAGTTAGATTGTGAGCTAACCTTAGATACAGAGGTTGGCTCAGAGCAACAAGCTTTAAATAAGGTGAGTTAGTATAAAGAGGCTATTGGCTGAGTTGATAAATAAGCAGAGTTGTAGCTCTGCTTATTTTAATTAAAGCTGTAAGTAAGCTGGGGCTATAAATTAAGCTTTTACCAGTTTCTCTAGATCGGCAGGGCGGTAGTAAACCGATTTTAATACCTTGCCTTGGCGAACCACTTTACCCGCCATATCAACGTCTTTTGCGCATTTGGCAATGATAAATTCACCCTTAGTGCTTCCGACAATTTCAACGCCTTGTTTAGCGTAGAACTCGATAGTCTCGTTAAGCTCTTGCTCGTTGCGGCAGACCTTGCTCATGTTGCTTGAGTGCACTTCATCCCAACAAGTAATAAAGTCAATTTCGCGGTTTTTTGCTACATGTAATAGCAAGTCGATGACGTAGCTAATTTCAATTCTGTCAGTGACTTGAGTTGCACCTAAATGTACTAGACGGCCCATTAAGACATAGACTGAGTCAACAATGGCATCAGCTTGTTCAACACGGCTATCAGCTTCTGCAAGTTCAGTTAGCTCTTCAATCGCCAGTGAAGTGTGTAGCGTATCGGCTTTATCATCCAAGCTGCTGATATCTTCAATCGGTAGATCGAACGTTGCACGGAACTGTCGAATGTCGCGATATAAGTGATCGTATAGTGGTTGATCCAAAGCGGATAATTTCATGACAAATATGCCTTTGCTGCTAAATTAGAGTTAATTGCCGCCATACTAAAGAAACAGCCCACGAAATAAAAGCCTCAGGCTAAGTTGGCGACGACAAATTCTCTCGTCAGCCAAGTATAAGACTGTATTGGCCCTGCTATGACGCTTAAGCTAGTTAATCGCAACCGCAAGTTGTCTGTTACTTACTTTACAAACCAAGATGAGCGCTGATGTCAGCATCAAGTTGCTCAATAATCTGCCGACTATGATGATGACCAACTTCAAGCTCAACCCAACCATCGCAGCCCATTATTTCAAGCTGAGATACCCGAATGTGCTGTTGAGTTGCTTGGCTGTCAGAATTCACTACCCCTTTGAGTTTGAAAATGCCCAGGCGGGTATTCAGGCGACTAATAGTAAAGTCTTTCATTTTGTCCTCTAACAAATTCGGTTCTGTGGTTAGGAGTAACACAAGGACTCTCTGCGTGAAAGTACGCTTAAGTAAAAGCACTCTTAAGTAAAAGTAATTAGCCAAGTCAGAACATTGCCGATTAGCGTGTAATTAGATGTTGTTTGTTGCTTTTTTGTTCCAAAAACACTTGGCTATGAATTTTTATCACTGGCAACTGTTGGTTGATTAAATGTGTATTAATTGAATATTAAGTTGGTATTTGCTGATTATGGTGAATCGCTAATCACTTGTGTCTGTGTGCTGTTAAAACTGGCAGCTTGTGGAGTAATGGTGTGGCTAGATCTTGTTGTTAACTTTATGTAAGGATGTTGTTCCAGCTTGGCACGAATAGGCAGTTTAATAGCGCCATTAATTCGAAAAGACTAAGTGATAAGAACAATAAAAGGATCCCCATGAGCGACAATAAAGACCCGCAACTGCCAGATTCAGTAAGTATAGATCCCATCGAGGATAGCCATCACACACCAGCTACATTATTTGATGCCTTAATTCCGATTATCGCTCTGGTGATGATGCTTACCGCAGCTGTTTATCTATTCTCTTCTGATAGCTCTTTTGGTGCTAACCAAATTGCACTGATCATGGCTGGCTGTATTGCGCTATTAATCGGTTGGAAAAATGGTTATAGCTGGGCAGAGATGGAGCAGGGCATCGTTCGCAGTATTGGTGTCGCGACAGGGGCTATATTGATTCTACTGTCAGTTGGCTCACTTATTGGCACATGGGTGTTAGCGGGTACTGTGCCGACCATGATTTATTACGGTATGTTGATCCTTAATCCCGAGTATTTCTACGCTGCCTGCTGCCTATTATGTGCAGTTGTTGCCATCAGTATCGGTAGCTCTTGGACTGTGGCTGGTACCTTAGGTATCGCCTTGGTTGGCGTAGCCTCTGCAATGGGCTTAAGCATAGAAATTACTGCAGGTGCGATTATTAGTGGCGCTTACTTTGGCGATAAAATGTCGCCTATGTCAGATACCACCAACTTAGCACCTGCGGTCGCCGGCACCGACATATTTAGTCATATTCGCCATATGGTTTGGACCACAACACCGAGCATCATCATCGCCATGATAGGCTTTATAATTCTTGGCTTTAATAGCGAAACCACTATAGATAACAATAGCTTTGAAGCGACATTATCGCTGATAGATGTGCAGTTTAATCCAGGAATCCACTTATTGTTACCACTGCTGGTGGTATTGATTTTGGCCTATAAAAAGTTACCCGCTTTTCCGACTGTGATTATCGGTACTATCGCTGGCGCAGTGTGCGCGGCATTGTTCCAGTTCGATAATGTGGTGGCCTTTGCTGATGATAAAAGCCTAATGCCGTTAGTGGCATTGGTTAAAGGCATTTGGGTGGCGATGTTTAATGGTTATACCGCCGCTACAGGCGATGAAGTGTTGGATAACTTATTAAGTCGCGGCGGCATGAGCAGTATGATTAACACCGTGTGGCTTATTTTATGCGCCATGGCGTTTGGTGGCATTATGGAGGTCACAGGCCTACTTAAACGTATTTTGCAGAGCATTCTCGGCTTAGTAAAATCAAGCGGCAGTCTGATTATGACAACTCTTGCTAGTTGTATTGGCGCCAACTTAATTACCGCTGACCAGTTTATTGCCATTGTTCTACCGGGGCGTATGCTGAAAGTGGAGTATGCTAAGCGTGGTCTTGCACCAGTTAACTTAAGTCGTGCCCTTGAAGACTCAGCCACTATTACCAGCCCGCTTATTCCTTGGAATACTTGCGGTGCCTATATGGCGAGCACGTTAGGCGTAGCGACCGTGGCTTACCTACCTTATGCTTTTTTTAATCTAGTTTGTCCGCTGATTAGCGCTGCTTACGCAAAGTATGACTTTAAAATTGAGCGTATAGCTGAGCAAGAGCAGGCACTCGCATAAATTATTGGTATAAGGCAAAAAAAAGCCTTGTCGGTCAGGGGAGACAAGGCTGTTGGCGTAGTGATTAATATTGTTTTCAATATAACTATCAAACAGGCATTAACGAAGCCAAATATCACCATGGAGAGGTGAAAGTCATAACCCACCGAAATGGGCGTTTAGCGAGGAAAACAGGATTGGTGAGTTAGTGTTTACTCACTAATCAAATCAATAGCTAATCTAACGATTAGCGCTGAGCATACTTAGCGGTAAGCTTTTCAAGGTATGGTTGTACCTCTTTGTCGCCCCAGTCTAAATAACCGCGTAAAAAGCCAACAAGGTTACCTGAACCGTCAAACACATAAGTTGCTGGCACAACATCAGCAGGCATAATTTGGTCGATGGTTTTTTTCGGATCTAACCAAGTTTGGTAGTGACCTAAGTCGTGGCGGTCTAAAAATGCCTGAACTTTATCGCTCTCTTCATCAATAGAAATCGGTACTACTACTAGATTCTTATCTTTGTTTACCTGACGGATATTCTCCATCTGCGGGATCTCTTTGATACAAGGTGCGCACCATGTTGCCCATAGGTTAACCAGTACTAACTTACCCTTGTATTGCTTCAAGCTAATTTGCTCGCCTTTGGTGTCAGTAAACATCACTTCAGGTACAGAGCGAGCCGACTGCATTTCAATAAAGCGCGACATAATCAATGGCTTTTCAATTGCCTTACCAGTGTCATACACTTTCGTTGAAGCAACCTGAGCGTGGGCTGGGATAAGTAAAGATGAGAGAACCAATAAGCCGCTCAGTAGATATGTTTTATTCATAGGTATTAGCCTTAGTGTTTGCAGGTTTACGTTGTTCGCGGATAAATACGGCTGCAAAGCCGACAATGCCGATTAAAAGTAGAATAGGTCCCAACCAAAGCACAGCGGTTGCTGAGGAAAAGCTAGGTTGATAACGGATTTTTTCGCCATAGCGCTGAACCAAAAAGTCGATGATTGCGGCTTTTGATTCACCTTGCTCTAGCATTAAAAAGATTTGCCCTTTAAGTTCGCTAGCAATCGGCGCGCCTGAGTCAAACAGGTTCTGGTTGACCGACATAGGGCAGCGCAGCTCGTGGGCGATTTCAAAGCCTAAGTCACGAATTTGATCTGGGGTGTAATGGATTTTATCGCTAGCGGCTTGTACTGACGTCTGCACTGAAAGGCTAATGCATAGCAACACTGCAAAACCGACTAATAAACGCATTAGCGTTGAGGTATAAGAGCGGCTCATGCTGGCTCCTTAACTGCAAATTGTGCTGTAGTGAGGGGCTTAGTCGCAGCGACTTGTTGGCGGCGTAAGTTATATAGGCCAGACATCGCCGCAATAAAGCCACCTAACATCATCATCAAGCCGCCAATCCAAATCCAGCAGGCTAATGGCTTATGGCTAATACGCACTAAATATTCAGTGTCACTTAACTGCTGACCACTTGATACATAAAGGTCACGCACCAAGTTACGCATAATGCCGGCTTTAGAGACTTCCATGGCGTTGGTTTTAAAGGTTTGGCGCTGTGGAGTGATATAACCAATATCGTTATTGTCACTGTCAGTCACGCGGATATTAGCTTGGATCGCTGTGTAACTGTGGGACTCAACATCTACCGTTGCTTCATACACAAAGGTATAACCGGCAACAACCTTACCTTGACCTGGGCCCATTCTGAGCAATTCTTGGGTTTCAAAGTTAGACACCGCCGTTGCGCCAATAATGCTGATAGCTACGCCGAAGTGGGCGATTAACATGGCGGCCTTTTTAGCGATAAAACCAGCGCCTTGGGAGCGTAAGCTAAACACCAAGTAGCCTAAGCTTAAAAATATCCAACTAGCGGATGTTGCGCCAATCCATACCCAAGGATCAAAGCCGTCTCGGGTTTGTAGCGCTACCAGCACGCCAATTACTGCAGATGCAGCAAATAACGCAGCGAGTGGATATAAACGGTTTGATGATTCATGTTGCCATTTCACTAGTGGCGCAGCGCCCATCAACAACACAGCGACAAAAGTCAGTGGTACAAAGATGCTGTTAAAGTAAGGCGCGCCAACAGAGAGGGTGCCTAAATCTAATAATTCAAACAGTAGTGGGTAGAAGGTACCTAATAGGACTGATATTGCAGCAACCACTAACACAATATTACCCAGTAGCATCACAGTATCGCGCGACACGAGCGAGAACTCAGACTTCGACTTAATCAAGCCCGCTTTTAGGGCAAACAAGGTGAGTGCGCCGCACACAAATACCCCAAGTAAGAATAGAATCGACATGCCGCGAGTCGGATCTGAGGCAAAAGCATGGACAGATTGCACAATGCCTGAGCGGACTAAAAAGGTGCCCAATAAACTTAATGAGAAAGCCAATAAACACAGTAGCAAGGTAGTGACCTTAAAGCTGCTGCGCTGCTGACTCAGTACAACACTATGCAACAAGGCTGTTGCCACTAACCAAGGGATAAACGACGCGTTTTCAACCGGGTCCCAGAACCACCAACCGCCCCAGCCAAGTTCGTTATAAGCCCACCAAGAGCCAAAAGCATTACCGCCCGTTAAAAATACCCACGCCATTAATACCCAAGGACGCAAGTAGCTAGCGTGCTGCTGAGTAAACTTGCCACCAATTAATGCGGCAATAGCAGCTGCAAACGTCACGGTTAAGCCCACATAACCTAAAAACAACATAGGCGGGTGGAAGATAAGCCCAATGTCTTGCAAGATTGGATTCAGGTCGCGGCCCTCAACAGGGAAGTTGGGCAGCAGGCGGGCAAACGGGTTAGAAGTAAACAGCATAAACAGGTTAAAGCCTGCGATCACAAATGCCAAAATGGCAATCATGCGGCCGATATAAAGCTGATCCTCATAGCGCGATGAGAACACAATCATGCAGCCCCAAATGGCAATTGATACCACCCAAAACAGCATTGAGCCTTCATGGCTCCCCCAAACTGCAGCGACCTTATATAAGGTGGCGAGTTGGGTATTGGAGTGGTTGGCTACGTAAGCAACTGAAAAGTCGTCAACAAGAAATGAAATAAGCAAACATAAAATAGAGGCGCTAATCGTAAATGTCATTAAGGCAGTTAATGTTTTTACATAGCTAAATAAATAGTGATTCTTTGAGTAAGAAGCATAGAGGGGAATAAAAGAAAGTAACACAGCGGTAACTGTGCTTATTATAAGGAAAATAAGTCCGAGCTCTGGAATCATCTATTAACTCTCTATTTATTAACTTATCTACGTTTAAAATTGATTTTAAATTAGTTATTCATTTATAAATGAATTGTCTGTTATCTAATCCAGCACGTTGTTTCTTTATATATAAGTTTTATGCTGTTCACTAAACGTTTTAATCTATGTTTTGCTTGATCATGAATTGCTTATCAAGCTGTTTCGCCCAAGGGTAGGTTATATTAGTAATCTATTTTGTGACCTCTCTAGCCTTTATCAAACCTAGTCTTGCTGCTGATATTTTTTCACGTCTAAATCGGTTGTTTTTAGGTTCTTTTAGATATCAAAAAACGCCATTACAAGTGAAAAACAAAGTTGTTAAATCTTCATAAGTTATTGCTTTTAAATTGAATTCAGCGATTTTTTACTATCTGTGTTTTTCTAGGTCTCATTTCTTGCTGTGCTTCATATTTTTCGCAAAAAAGATGTGGAAAATAGCTGCAACTCAATTGTTCAGTGCATATGTGCAACAAGCGAGTGGCTTAAGAGAATGATGATAAAAATACTATAACTAGATATTTCTAGGAGTGATGATGAAAAGTTGGAAACTTAAAACAGTCGCAAGCGTACTGTTTTGTTTCGGCGCAATAGGTAACGCTAGTGCTGCTGGTGATAAGTACAATAGTATCCCAGAAATGGGTGCATCTGCTAAGAACGCAATTGCAAACTATCAAGGTACAGAACAAACTAAAGGTGTTAAGTCACTACACGATTATATTGTTCAAGAAGATGAGTTATTTGATTTCTTATTTCAAAACCATCCAATGTTCAAATACCAAGAAGAAGGTAACTTAATTGGTGATTACCATATTAGTGACCGTGGTGAAGAATATTTAGATACCGGCGGAAGCCAGGCATACAGTAAGCGTGTTGGCCGTCCAAGTGCTGTTCAGTACCGTCTAGGTGCTAAATCAACATTGGATTTCCCAAACAACTTCGTAGGTCCAGAGAAGTGTGCTGAATGTCACGCGACTCAATATGAGAAATGGCAACGTTCGCGTCACGCTAACGTAGTTCGTTTCCCAAGTGAAATTACAGATAAAGAAGTACCAAACGGCGACTTGAACGCGCCACTATACGGTAGTGAAGCATCAATGCTACCTGACGGTGTTCGTGCAAACGACGTATACGCAATCATCGGTACTCCACGTACTAAGTATGGTTTCTTAGACTCATGGCTAGTTCGTGGTACTTACCACATCCGTGACGGTCTACTATCAGAAGGCACCGGTAAAATGGTTGCTGGTGGTAACCAGTTCTCACGTGGTTGGGCTGAATGGTTAACGCCAGAAATGGCTAAGAAAATCAACAAAGCTATCCCTGAGTTCCCAGTAACACTAGAAGAGTTTGGTGATACAGGTTCACACAAGTGGGGTATGACTTCATACGGTGCTAAGTACGAAAAAGAGATGCTATTCCAACCAGGTAGCTCTTACTGTGAAATGTGCCACACCTACAAGTTCGACTTCCAAAACCAGCAAGAGTTCTTTGATGCACTTGGCGACGCTGAGAAGCTACAGAAGCACACTATCTCTAAAGGTATTGCTTGTGAAGAATGTCACGGCGCGGGCGGTCACTTAGATGGCGGTACTGGCGGCATGCAGTCTAACTGTGAACGTTGTCACCAGCGTTTCTTCTTCGTGGACTCACTAGCTGATACTGAACAAGCTCAAGAGAAAATGGAATACGCATTCGGCGTATACATGAAGTCTGCTTGTCCATCTTGTGGTACTGAAGGTTCACAAATGTATGCTTCTGCTCACTACGAGAAAGGTATGCGTTGTACAACTTGTCACGATCCGCATGAAGTAACAGATGGCGATTTCCTATCTGGTTTCTCTACGCCAAAGCTGAAGAAAGACTGTGTTGACTGTCACGAAGCGCAAGCGCACATCGCTGACAACACAGACACGCATAGCAACCAAACTTGTCAAAGCTGTCACATGCCAAACATGGGTAGCTGTGAGAACTTCGCTGCGATTCAGTTCCCAGACAACGCAGGTTTTGACGCGGTTCGTCGTACTCACATGTGGAAGATTGATATCCACCCAGAGCGTAAGACACTTAACCCACCAGAAGGCAAGCCACGTGATTCAAGCGTGAAAGGCTGGACTGTTGCTAAGAACGAAGAAGATCACAACTACCTAGACCTTATGTGGACTTGTGCTCGTACAGCGATTTCTGACAAAGACGTAGTGGATAACAAGGGTTGTCACAGCCCATTCCAGTCTGAGCTAGAAACTGGCCTACATTACGACGACCAGATGGAAATCTACGGTGAAGTAATGAAGATGCAAAAGCCTGTTAAAGAGGTGTTTGCACAAGTTGAACAAGCTCTTGAGCGCATCGATATGCTACTTGAAGTGACTAAGCTGTCTACTGCAGACAAGACTGAAGTCCTAATGCTAGCTGAGAAAGCACAAGAAACGATTGAGCTAATCAAAGAAGACGGCTCATGGGGTGTTCATGGCTTCCGTTACAGCCAGAAGCGTCTAGACGCTGCACTGACTTATGTTACCCAAGCTCAAAATATTCTTGATGGTGTTGGTTACAGCGCTGCAAAAATGTAATTGAGTTGATATCGACCTCAACTTAGGTACGCCTAAGTTGAGGTAACTAAGAGAGAAATTATGAATAGAGTACTGGGAAGTGTCGTTTTCACCGTCTTGTTGTCAATGCTATCAACCAGCAGTCATGCCGGTGGTGGTCAAGAGATGGGCCCGGCTACATATTATGCTGAAACGTTAAAAACGATCACCATGATGGAAGCACAAACCTTAGTGGGCAAAGAGGGAGTTTACTTCTTTGATGTCAACACCTTGGAATTATGGGCTGAAGGATTCATTCCAGGCGCTGTTTATTTCAACGTAAAAAATTGGAAAGACTTACTGCCGAAAAACAAAGATGCGGTGATGGTGTTTTATTGCGCTAACCGTCTTTGTAATGCCAGTGAAATTGCTGCTCGACACGTGATGAAGTTGGGTTACACCAACGTTCTACAAATGCCTGATGGGATCTACGGATGGCGTTTAGCGAATCGAGTAACAGAAAAGCCATAACGGATTATGTAAATTTATTTTTAGTGAGATTGATAGTATGAAAAAGCTTAAAAAAAGTGTCTTGGCCGTTGTGTCTTGTCTAACCATGTCAGTGTCTATGTTTAGCTTCGCAAGTGGCGACTTTACTACTGATGTTGAAAAGGAATCGTACAGTATTGGTGCGTCATTTGGTCATCATATCTCTAGTCAGGTATATAACCAGTCTCAGCTAGGTGCTGAAGTAGACATGGGTCAAGTTGTTAACGGCTTACTAGACGCGTTAAAAGACGAAACCAAAATGTCTAAAGAAGACATCTTAACCTACCTTAATCAACGCGCTGAAACATTAAACGCTGCTAAGCAAGCTAAGTTAGATGCACTAACTGCAAAGAACATTGCAGCGGGTGAAGCTTTCATGGCTGAAAACGCTAAGAACAGCGATGTGAAGCAAACTGAATCAGGTCTGCAATATGAAGTGATCACCATGGGTGACGGCGAAATGCCAGAAGGCAATGACGTGGTAACCGTGCACTACAAAGGCACCCTGATTGATGGTACTGAGTTTGATAGCACTTATGACCGCGACGAACCTAACCGTTTCTCTTTAGTTACCGTTATTGAAGGCTGGCAAGAAGCACTTGCTCTTATGCCTCAAGGGTCAAAATTCAAGTTAACTATTCCACCTGCACTTGCTTATGGCGACCGTGTTGTTGGCATGATCCAACCTCACTCGACATTGGTATTCGAGGTTGAGCTTGTCAAAGTTGAGCAGCCTGGTGAAGGTTCTCACGGCATGGGCCTAAGTGGTATGGGCATGGGTGGAATGATGGGCGGCATGATGGGCGCCAATCCACACAATTAAATTTGATATTAATTATTGATATAGAGCCAAAATGAATACGTTACTTATTTGTATCTCACTTATCTTATTTTGTTCGCTGGCATTTCTTTTTTGTCATCATTATCGATACGACAATGAAGTTGCTAGTCTCGAAAAAGAAGTGGGGCACTTTTTTGGCTCTAATATAAGTATCGATAGCAATGATACTAAGCAAAACAATAATTATTATTTTGGGTCAATTGGCTTATTTATTCTCAGTGTTTCGGCATTACTTTATTTAACAATTGGCAGTTATGAAAAGTTGGATTCAGCGCAAGTTGATTACAACATTGATTACCTGTTAGTTGCCGATATCAATAAAGGCCAGAAGCTTGCTGAAGATAATCCCGGTGATCCAGTCGTGCTATTAGGGCTAGCCCAGTCGTATATCGACGGCGGCTTATACAATGATGCACTTGTAACGTTAGAGCAGTTATTGGCAATCGATGCTCAAAATACAGAAGCTTTAGGGCTTAAAGCAACGTCTATGTACTACCGCGATGATCGGGTAATGAACATGGACACTTCTTTAGTGATCGCGAGGGCGCTAACTCTACATCATGAAGAATTAAATACCCGTTTATTACTGGCTAACGATGCTTACCTAAATGGTGATTATCAAAAAGCGATTAATAACTGGGAAATTGTTTTAACCAATAAAAAGCAAATATTTAATCGAGACGCCATTAATTATGCAATTAACAAGTCCAAGGGCTTATTAATGCAAGTTAAACCAGCAATGGCTCATTAATCCTAAATTCAGCGCAATAAAAAATATTAAATTAAAAAAATAACGTGTCGGTTTTAAACCGACAATCGGAGGATGCTGTGAGTGAAAATCTAGAGAGACGGAGGTTCCTTAAAGGTCTAGGAGCCAGCTCTTTGATATTGGCACCACTAGGGTGCAGCTCGGTCAAAGAAAAGGAAAATGCCTACACACCGCATTACGTAATGGTTTTCGACCAAAACAAATGTGTTGGTTGTGGTGAGTGTAAGGAAGCCTGTAATAAGGCTAACCACTTACCAGAAGGCAAGTCTCGACTGTTAATGGAACAGCAATCAGGTGCCGTTGAAGGTCAACCTTGTCCACACTGCGGCAAAACTACAGGCTGTGGTTGTGAGCGTAAGTTTGTTCGTGTTTCTTGTCAGCAATGTAAAAACGCACCTTGTGTAACAGTATGTCCTACGGGCGCGGCTCATCGCGATCCTAAGACGGGTATTGTGACTATGGACGCGGCGAAATGTGCTGGTTGTAAGTACTGTATTGGTGCTTGTCCATACGATGCACGTTTCATCAACAAAGAAACCGATGTAGCCGATAACTGTGACTTCTGCTTAAACAGCAAGCTTGCCATTGGCGAGTTACCTGCTTGTGTGCAGCAGTGCCGTTACGACGCATTGATTTTCGGTGATGCTAACGATCCAACTTCTTATGTCAGCAAGTTATTAGCTGTTAAGGATTCGGTAAGAATTAAGCCAGGTTTCGGTACTGAACCTAGCTTGCGTTACATACCTATTGTTAAGCTGGGAGTGTAATCATGGACGGTAATATTGAATTTACAATGGGCCTTTCACAAGGCATCGCGTGGCCTTGGCCAATCGCGGTTTACCTGTTCTTTGCTGGTATTTCTGGTGGTGCATTAGCTGTTGCCCTGTTCATTCGTTTCTACAAAAAACAAACTGAAAACACACCGTTTTTAAAGGCGGCGTCTTTAGTGTCGTTGGTAACGATTGCACTGGGTATGATCTGTCTGGTTTTAGACTTAACTAATCCGCTGTTCTTCTGGCGTATTTTGGTGTTCTACAACCTAAACTCAGTGATGTCAGTGGGTGTTATTGCGCTATCTGCATACATTCCATTAGTTGCGCTAGTAACCTTGTTCGCAATGGAAGAAGAGATCAAAGCTTACAAGCCTTTGAACTTCTTACTACCAATTATCGACAAGTTACGTGGTCTACGCTCACCATCTGAAAAGCTAGTACTTGTACTTGCTATGTCAGTGTGTGCTTACACCGGCTTCTTGATCTCTGCGTTAATTCGTTTCCCAATTATCAATACTTCTGTATTACCTGCGCTATTCGTTGCGTCAGGTCTTTCAGCGGGTGCTGCATCTGCAAAAATGATCGCAGTATCAGTATTTAAAGAAGACCTACACAGCAAAGATATGCATACATTACACGGCCTAGAATGGCCAGTAATGGCTGCTGAAGCGCTGTTCCTATTCATGATTATCATGTCTTTGGCAACAGGTAATGCTGGTGCACAAGCTGCGTTCGCTGGTTTCCATACTGGCGTGTGGGCTAACGTGTTCTGGATTGGTGTTGTTGGTATTGGTTTTGTTGGTCCATTGCTACTTAACTTTGCCACAGGTAAAGCCTTTAGCCATTCAGCTAAAGCCTTCTACATGTCTGGTATGTGTGCAGTGGTTGGCATGATGTGTCTGCGTTTGTTCATCATTTACGCGGGTCAATTGAATGCCATCTAGTCGATATTAGTCGTTTAAACTCACGCTTCCCCGAGCAAGTAATAACGACTAAGAAGACTGAAATAAGTGGCGAACCTGCGGTGGCGTCTCGATAGGAAGAGAGACGCTGCCAAAGGTTCAACACTAGTAATGTTAATTAAGATCTCAAGCGTAATGGCTGCTAAGTTATTGAAGGCTTTCCCTATGAGCATTCAGTGACATGCAGTAATGCTGAGTGATTAATTAACTACGAGTAAGCTAGCCCTTAAGGATGCCGCCCTGCAAGGCTATTTAAGGGCTAGCTGAAAGTACTATAGAGACTGAATTACTATGAAAAAGTTAATCGCTTTACTGCTTCTTATCCCATTTTTAACTGCCTGTGGCGAAAGCAACGCTGAAAAAGCCCAAGTTACAGCGCAAGCGATCCATGAGCATGACCGTTGCCATCTTTGCGGCATGATGATCACTAAGTATCCAGGCCCGAAAGGCCAAGTTCATCTTAAAGGCCAAACGGTAGTACCTAAGTTCTGCTCTACGCGCGATATGTTTAACTTTGCACTGCAACCAGAAAACAAGCGCCAAATTGAAGCCCTGTTCGTTCATGACGCGGGTGCAACTGATTGGGAAAAGCCAACAGACGATGCATTTGTTGATGCTAAAACAGCTTGGTATGTCTACGGCACCAGTAAAAAGGCGGTAATGGGACCAGCTGTTGCTAGCTTTAAAACTCAAGAGGCAGCAAAGCAGTTTGCCCAAGATTTTGGCGGCGCAGTACTTACCTATGAGCAGATTGATATTAGTTTGTTAGCCGGCGAATAAGCCAATTAGCGAGTTATTAATGCTTAGGTACGAGGTTAGCCAATGATACTTAGCCGCTAATACTTAGTCACTAATCCTGCCAATAACTCTATCACTAACAAAGTCTGCGTTTGATGATGTGAGCCAAGGCTCACATCTTGAGTGTGTATATGAAAAGAGTCACCCACAGCCCAATGTTTCCTTTAATTAATTGTCCCGTAAAGTGTATTGCCGCGCTAACGTTGTTGTTTAGTCCACTTAGTTTGGCAGCTAACTATTCAGTTACTAACTCTGATGCATTAAAGGCGCAGCTATCACAGGTTGCTGCGGGTGACACTATTACCCTTAAAGCGGGTGTGTATCTTGGTAATTTTGAGGTGCCACAGGCTATTCACTTAACGGGTGAAAAAGGCGCAATCATTGACGCTCAAGGTGGTGGCATTGCATTAAGTATCCATAGTAGCGACACCAAAATTAGTAATCTGCAGATCCAAAACTGGGGCGCTGACCTATACGAGCTTAACGCTGGTATCTTAGTGAAAGACAACGCCAATAGCGTGCGCATTGAGGGCTGCCGCTTAACTGGCGACGGTTTTGGGATCTATTCAGAAAACTCACACAAAATTACCGTGGCGAATAACGTCATTTCCGGTAATCCTCAGCTATTTAAGCTTGATCGCGGCGACGGCGTTTACCTAAAAGGCGTTGATGCCCCTGTAATATTCGACAACCATATTTCAAATGTGAGAGACGGGGTTTATCTTGAAACCAGCACTAATAGCCTAGTGTTTAATAATCGTTTCCACTCGCAGCAGTACGGCATTCACTACATGTATACCAAGTACGATGAAGCCTACGGTAACGAAGTAGATAACGTTGATGGCGGTTACGCCATTATGAGTTCTCACTTTGTAAATCTACATCAAAATCAAGCATCTAATGCCCTCGATTTTGGTGTTTTGCTCAATATCAGTAATCACTCCATCGTTAGCAATAATCGCATCTCATTAGCGCACAATCCCCAAGGTAAGCCGGAATTAGGTAATGAGGGCAAAGGGATTTTCATCTACGGCGCTCGCGATAACGAAATCACTCATAACCTGTTTGCAACCAGTGATATTGGCATTTATATGGCCATGGGCGGCGAGGGTAACAAGGTTTATGGCAATCAGTTTGTCAATAATCAAATTCAAGTCAAATACGTTGGTGACTCGCTTTTAGAGTGGAGCCATGAAGGCAAAGGTAACTACTGGAGTGGCTATATGGGCTGGGATGCTAACCATGACGGCATTGCAGATGCACCATATCGCCCTAACGACAGTCTCGACAAACTATTTTGGCTTTACCCTGAAGCTGAATTTTTAATGAACAGCCCTGTAGTCGCGGTACTTCGCTGGGTGCAGAGCCAGTTTGCGTTTGGTCCATCGACAGGCATTGTCGATAGCTTTCCTTTGCTTAACCTTGAAAGAGCCTTGTAAAAATGGGGACTTACATCGAGTTAACAGCCCCTTTAGAGTCGGATGATAAAGAGAACGTAATGGTGACACCCTCAGTAAAGCTAACCGATGTTAGCCTTAAATATAACGATTTTACTGCACTTAACCATGTCAGTTTTGAGGTTAATGCGGGCCAAACTATGGCGCTGCTGGGCCACAACGGCGCCGGTAAATCGAGTCTGATTAAAGTTATTCTGGGCTTGATTACGCCAACAGCGGGCACGGCAGAAGTGATGGGGCAATGTGCCCACAAAAATCACCAAAAACGCAGCATTAACTTAGGTTATCTGCCTGAGGATGTCAGCTTTTACGACAAGCTAAGCGGACGTGAAGTACTGTGTTACTTCGCCGCGTTAAAGGGCGTAGGTTTAGCCCGCATCGACTCACTGATTGAAGAGTTTGGCCTAGGTTATGCTCAGCACCGTCAGTTGAAAACTTATTCTAAAGGTATGAAGCAGCGCCTTGGTGTGGCGCAAGCTATTTTGTCAGAGCCAAAAATCTTACTGCTCGACGAGCCAACCGTAGGACTTGACCCACAAGCCTCACAGTTTCTTTATGGCAAGATCAACGAGCTTAAAAACGCAGGTTGTGCGGTGGTGATTTCAACCCATGAGCTGTCGCTAGTTGAGTCTCACCTTGATACCGCACTGATTATGGCGCGCGGCAAGCGCAGAGCTCTTGGCACTTGCGCTGAGCTAAGCCGTGCGAGCGCACTTAAATCTAGTATTCAGTTTGATGAGTTAGCCGAGCAAGTCAAAAGTAACGCCTACCTGCAGCAGTTCTATCACCAAGGCGTGTTGCAATTCGACTCAGAAGATAAAGCTGACATCGTTAAGCACTTGGTATCTCAGTGCCAAGTATTCGATTTTGAGATAAAAGAGCCGAGGCTCGAAGATATATATCATGAATTAATGGGGCAATCTTTATGCTCCCCAGTGGAGCAGGCTTAACATGTTAATCACTCGACTCACTTCGCCAATTCTAATTATCGCCTACAAAGAGATCTGCGACAGTTCGCGTAATCGCTGGCTAACCTTTATGGGCAGCATGTTCCTGTTATTGTCGTTAAGCGTTAGCTTTGCTGGCAGCGCGGTCACTGGTAGCTTGTACCTACCAGAGCTTGATAGCTTGATGAGCAGCCTATCGACTATCTCTGTATTTATCATCCCATTAGCAGCCATTTTACTGTGCTACGACAGCTTTGTCGGTGAAGATGAATCCGGCACCTTGTTGTTATTGCTGTCTTACCCGCTGACACGGATGCAAATTCTGTTTGGCAAGCTGCTCGGGCATGTCACGGTAATGCTAGTGGCTACTGGCGCGGCGTTCGGTCTTACTGCGGTATTGCTGCTAATGCTTGGTGAGCACTACCAAAAGGGTGAGTTAATAAGTGCCTTCGTGCAGTTTCTAATTAGCAGTAATTTGTTAGCACTCACGTTTATTTTAATCAGCTACATAGTGAGCCTAAAAAGCACTGAAAAGGCCAAAGCCATAGGCGGTTTACTGTTAATTTGGTTCCTGTTTGTGCTGATTTACGACCTATTATTGTTAACCATATTAGTATCTGATTTTTCATTTGCGAACCAGTATGTAATTAATGCGCTTATCGCTATGAGCCCAACGGATCTGTATCGCGCCATCAACTTGGTTGCGATTGATGGCAATCAAGCGAGTGGTAGTTTAGCCATGCTAGCCAATTCCGACTGGGGACTACCAGGCATGTATGGCTTACTTTTGCTTTGGATTGGCTCATTAACTGCTATATCTCATCGTATTTTTAAATATAAGCCATTGTAACGACGTTATTTTAGTCACAAGAGCATAAAGCGATTGGATAAAGCTCATTTAGGTAGCGCAGCTAATTTATTAAGTTCTTAAATTGTGAACATTAGCTGCAAATACCCATCTCAACTACCTAATTTGGGTTAATTATCACATTCTACTTAAGCACTTAACGGTAGAATTTATCCGCTTGTACGCTTGCCTCTAAACGACCTCATCCGTGTTTTACCCACCTTTTGAGGTTGTTTAGGGATACAACAATTACGCAAAAGAATTAAAAGAGGTTAATTGTGTTGAAAATCACTCCTTATTTGGAGTTAGATACTGAGGCTAACCAGCTCGTTGATCACGTTAGTGGCAAAAAAGTCAGTTTAACGTTCTCAGAATCCGCAGTACTGCACCGACTTCTATTGTCGTCAAAGCCAGTGTGTTCCAAAGAGGAATTGCTCAGCGCAGGCTGGCCCGACCGTGTTGTTGCGGTAACCTCCTTAACTCAATGTATTAGTACCTTGCGTAAAAAGCTCGATCCTTATCGAGAAGTGCAGCTAAAAACCATCGCTCGCCGTGGTTATCAATTACATATCTCAACTCAATCCCATGTAAAAATGCTTGCGGTAAATGACGCCGAGTCAATGAAAGCCGCCATATTCGATGTTTCACTATTAGTGAAAATATCCGGCATTGTCGTGTTACTGGCATTAGCCTTATGGGCTTGGTATGGCAGTGATTATCATAAAATAAAGCAGAACCTATCTCGCTGGAGCGCTGACACCCAAGTTGAGTTACAAATCGGTGGTTTAAAGGGCAATGCCCAACTGCTTTATAAAGACGAAGCTCAGCATTTACACCCTTTTATGTGGGAAAAGCACCTAGAGCCAGACAATAACTTTATGACCTGTCATAAAGGCTTCAATGCGTTTGCGGCTACCGACGGTGAAAACTACTCGATGGCTATTTGCCCGGGGACTGACCAAGAGCAATGTGCAGGTAAGGGCTTAATTAACATCACTTCTGTTGACTCTGAACCGGCGAATCTAAATATGCCAGAGTTTATGGAGTTATCGACAGCCATGGAGCAGCGTATTCGCTACAACCGCGTTATGCTGCCAGAAAGCACTGAAACTAAAGGTTCGCTGCTGGAACATAACTACCAGGCTGACGTGTATTTTCCGGTAAAAGATGAGCTACTTATCCGCGCCGATATCAATATGTCACTGATTTATGATTCAGATGATACCGGCGAGTTTCACTCGTCGACCTGTATTACCGATGAGGACTGTTTAACCACACCAATTAAGTACAAGGTACGCGGTAAGTTCAAGCAATACTCAGGTATGGTTGATGGTTTAAAGGCTGATATCTTCCAAGTGCGAGTACAGCAAAAAGACCTGATTAAACCGGATAAATTGAATGACTCAGCGGTACGTTTTTATCGCGATTTGCGTAAGCGCGATATTAAAGATGAAGAGCTGTATTTTATTCGAGTACATCAAGATCATAAAACCGCAGTTTGGGTCATTCCTTTGTTTGGCCAAGTTACGGCTTGGTACCATTATGAGAGATTCGATATCTAGGCTCATATCGAGCTGAGCTGGTTAAGTTTAGCGTGTTTATTGAGTCCGAAGTATCACTTTGGAAGCCCACGGTTATGTGGGCTTTTTTGTGCCCATTTTTTGGCGTGTAGCTCTGCTGCTGAGCTTTGTTGGTGTAGAGCAATCAAACTTCGTTTGATAAAGGTCGTGAACTTCCAGCTCACACTCGGGCAAAAGGGGGACAACAGCTTCCCCCTCTTGCATCACCCGAGCCGCCCCTACGAAGTTGTCTTCCTCATACTCCAATAAAAATCGCCTAACGGCTCAGATGGGACATCCATGTCCCCCCGAGCCTAAACCATCATCCATGATGGTTCTACGGCATTTTCATTTCTGTATTTCGGCAACTTCGATGGGGAATTGATGCTTCCTGTGAGTTATCTGCTTTAATCTTTTAAAGTTTAAATATGCGGATACTTTATCTGTATTGTTCTTGATTTTGAGACTTATTATGCGAGAAATAAGTGTCATGGTAAGTCTTAGAAATTTTAATTAGAGAGCTTTAAGTTTAATTTTATTTTTAATTGAATAGGTTAGTCGTATTATAACTTAAGGATATTAATTGGGTGCTAGTAGTTATTAGAATTGGAATCTATGGATATGAGTGTACAAAAGAAGCGATCTTAAACGGCTATATAATTGTTCCTCTTTACACCAATTATTCAGATGTTAGAAAACTAGCAAACGACGAGAATTATTACCACTTAACAGCGTTTTTGGAGTTGATTGATACTAACAATCTTACTGTCGATGAGTTCATATTTGATCTTGAAGCAGTCTTGTCGTTTGCCGTCCAGAAAGATGTATTGATTCGAAATAAACTTAATATTAATGAATGCGTTACCGATCTGGGTGATGACTACCCTTTGAGATTGGAGGGGGCTGGTAGGCGCACTAGTCGTACAAGTGTTGTAACAAACGATACAATTAGTCCGGACTCTAGGGCTATATATATTGGTTTGGCTATGAAAGCTTTAGCTAGCAATACTAGTGAGTCAAAATCTTTTCGAAAAGCTTTTTTTAAAGTGAATGAAGTTTTTAAGGCTCGACAGCATTTCATTGATGTATCTTACTACCTACTATTTTCGGCATTGGAATCGTTGTGTCGTTCTATAAAAAATGACTTTGCTTCAAAGAATTGCGCTAAACCTATCATGTTAGTACTCAATGAATATGGATTTGATATTCAGGAGACTTTGTTATCTAAACCTCATCAGTCATTTATGACATATGTGCATTTAAGAAATGCTCTATTCCACAATGGTCTTTTGGAAAAGGAGGTCAATACTCCTTCCGGAGAGACTGTTATATATCGGCAATCGGAGTTTTACTCGACCTTCTCTCGACTAATACCGCTAGTTATCTTGAAGTACATAGACTTTGATGATGGTTTTATTGATTGGAACGGTTGGGTTAACTAACCAGCTTAACTATAGACACCCATAGTTAATGTAGGATGGAACCCACGACTTTAGATGTTAAACGCAGTCTAACTGGAAGAAGCAATTAATGATTAATGAAGAATATTACGTTTGGACTGAAGACTGTCAGTTTGGCTTGCTTGATGCTGTTAATGAGTTGACTGAAACTGTTCAAAATAAAAGAGAATTGCTGTCGGTTGATGAGGCTTTAGCGTACAGGATAACAACTCAAGGTGACAGTGAGCTGTTAGCTGATGTTTACTATTCGCCTAAATTTGTATTGAGTGAAAAATTGTACGCTCTGCTGCGCCCGTATGATTTGCCGTATGTGCAATTTATTCCTGCCAATATTGAACAGCTATCAGCAAAATTTTATCTGCTAAAAGTCATCAACTTTATCTCATTGATTGATGAGAAAAAGTCAAAAGTGACCATCAGAAGAGGTAATATCAAAAATGTTGTTCGGTTTTTACTATCAAGCGAGTTGGCCAATATCAACCTTACAGATAGACTGATATTTAAAGTTGGCCACAGCCCTGTGACCGTGGTGCATAAATCCATAGTCGACTCTTTAAACGCACATAACCTTCAAGGTCTGCACTTTATTCCAGTGACAGCATGGAGCCCATGGGCTGGTGGCGCATAGGTGTTCACTACCTTTTTCAAGCTAGGCTCGGATCTGTAGCATTGTGAAAAATTGGTTCATAGAAAACTATTCACAATCAATGTTTGTTTATCAACTGAGATTATGAGACAACCCCATATTAGATAATAGGATGATAAATATAGGGTTAAATAAGTGATGAACCTCAAGCTAATCACTCTACTGGCATGTCTGCTCGGGTACTCAAGTATTGGCTATGCAGCCAGTTTCGATTGCGCTAAAGCCAAGGCTAAGATTGAAAAGCAGATCTGTGCTGATGATGAGCTGAGTAAGCTAGACACCGAGTTAATGGCTGCTTACAAGCTGTATCGAGGCCAGCTTGCTGATGATGACAAACTGTTGCTAAAACATTCGCAAAGAACTTGGCTGAAGCAGCGCAACAAAGATTGCAGTGATAATACCCCAGCTTGTGCAGATATTTACCAGCGACGCATTACACAACTGTTAATGCAAGTATCTGAGGGTAAACAGCTTTCAGTTAAAGACTATTATCAGCACTTTAATATGCGAAGCATTTATAGCTCCTACGGCCAACGCTTAAAGTATTATTGTGAGTCATACCCTAAAGACTTCTTTAAAGCGCCGCAGTTTATCTCTGCCACTAAGCTTGAAATGATCGACGGTGATAACATCTGGACAGTCTCAATAGCGCCGGGTAACCACGTTACCATGGGCAATCAAATTACCTCGGGTACTTATCACTCAGTGTCTTCCCATAGACTGTACTTTGATAAAAATAACAATGATTGGCGTACGTTACAGACATTTATTAGCGTGCCTGAAGATTGCGTAGCTTATTCATCACAAGACATGTAAAAGTAAAAGTGGGGCTGAGGTTGCAACTAGTATTGTGAATACGATATAGCCCTAAGTGAGCTTATTTTTACTACTTAGTTAATCTTTTCTCTGTAACTCAGCGTATTGCAAATTACACACAAAACGGCTGCTTATACCTTATGGCTAGCAGCCATTGGATTAATAGCTGACCTAACTGCTGCTTATGAGTCGCAGCATACTAAGCGTTAGCTTAAGTGGAGAAAAGCTGTGTTTTCAATATTTAAACGAGACCCTGCCAAGAAACTTAAAAAACAGTATTTTGCTAAGCTTGAGCAAGCAATGCTTGCTCAGCGGAAAGGCGATATTAGAACCTATTCTCTGCTTACAGCTGAAGCGGGCGAAATCGATAGACAAATATCGAGCTTCAATAACTCATCAAGCTAGTGAATTTACTGTAGCCCAATACATTTCACATTTTTATTCAGCGCGTTCTATGGGCAAGCTGTTGCATTATTAAATCCCTTTTTAGGCTTTAAAATTGTTGATTTTAAAACATGCTTAAATTAAATTAACACCATTAACTTAATGGTGTTAACTAAGTTGTTCAATTATTAGTTGTGCGGCTAAATGCGTGGTAAATAATGGCTATAACAAATACTAAGGGCAGGCCCGCTCAAATTTCTAAAGTTGAGGTTATCGAGTGCGCTTTACACTTGGGGCTGCATAACTTTTCTATGCACTCTTTGGCCAAGAAGCTTGGGGTCAGTGCTACAGCGCTTTATCGGCATGTTAGCTCACGGGAAGAGCTGATTATTTGTTGCTGTGACTATGTGATGCAGCGTGTGGATATTCCTACTGAAACTCAGTGGCAGCAATATCTGTACGCTTTTGCGAGAAACTTTAGAGACACCTTGCTTGCTACCCCCAACTCGGTGCAATTTATTCGCCATAATCAGCAGTTTACGCCGGCAACATGCATATTGGTGAATGATGCATTAGGTATATTTAGAGCTGATAATTTTGATGCTGAAGTTGGGTTTATGGCTTTTGCCTGCGTGTATACTCGGGTCACGGATATTGTACAACACCAAGAGCAAGCTAGGGCTAACTCTGCAGACAAACAAGAGTTAACTGTAGATGCTGAGGCGTTGCCTAATCTAGCGTGGTTATTCTCCCAAACTAAACCTGTCGATTATCAACAGTATTTTGAAGACGGCATAAAAATAACCCTAGAAGGACTAAAGGCCGTATATGGCAAGTAGGCGGGTTAGTTTACCTGCTGTGTTGTTGGTTATTACTGTATTTGTGGGCGGGAAATCGTATGAGTTTATATGTTGAAGACTATATATCTAGGCAAGTTAAAAAAATTACTGAATCGGGTGAAATGGAAAACAATCCACATCAAGGTAAACGCTTAGAGTTAGACAGTTATTTTAGATCTCCTGCTGAGAATAGAGCGATTAATCGCTTTTTGTCAGATACAGGTTTTGTACCGCAAAAGATCCAAATTTTGGCCGAAATTAAAATGCTCGAATCTCAACAAGAGCAAGAATATAACTTAGATACTCAGCTTAAGATAAATGCCTTAAGGTTGAAGTACGATATGACAAAATAGCCCCTGTGATATTGTGAGTAGGTGATGCCTTTTAGTCAATGATAGTGGTAATTACCGCCGTAATTAGGGCTTATCTATCTGAGGTAAACCAGGTTATCGTTATAACATTTTAATTTTTTCTAATCTTTTGATTTCTATCAGTGTAATACTTGTTTCAATGCTCAATATTATGTCCTGAACAAGCTTTATCTACCGGCAAATAGCCCTTATAGTCTCAGGGGTAAGTTGTTGGCCGCAGAAAAATCAGGGTTTTAATGATCAAACCCGACAAGGAATAATATGCGTTATTACATAGAACAGTCTGTTAGAGACCCAAGCCCGGGGTTAAGGATTATTGAGCGTAATCCTGATGGTAGTGAGACAGTTATCTGGTATCTGCAAACTCAGCATAGCCATCTTATATTGCAAGAGATCCGTGGCGATTATCTGCTATTGGGAGATTGGGACGGCAAGTTCAGTCGTTTTCATATTCCGAGCCAAACATTGACCCACACTCAGCGCTTGGCGGGTGAAGTGAGTATTGGCGCTGTTGTTTCTAGTGGTGGTTTTACCATTATGGTGACCATGAATAACGAGAATGACTATAACATTCCGACCTTGGTTCGCTTAGATTGCAATAACCTGTCTATTCTCAGTGACTTTAGATTGCCATTCGAGCTCAACAATGAAGATGACGAAGAGGATGAAGATAGCGAACTAGACACTGATGATGAAGATTTTGAGCCGCAAATCGACTGCTACAAACTTGATGTTTATCGTCCGAGAGAGCCTATAGCTGGGCAATTGTGGTTATACGCCTGTAATACCAATAGCAGCTGGGATAAGCCTAAACCCCACGAGTTTTATCGACTGGATATGCTGGCGCAGCAAGAATCTTTACTTACACTGCCTGGGGTTGGTAACGCTGATAACGAGTTGTGCATGCCAGCGCTGAATTTGGCTGCCAATCTAGGCGTTATGCTGAGTTGGGATGCTGCACCAATGATAGCCCAAAGTGCAGACCATAATGGCGAGCCAGCCATTCAACTGCAGTTAGAATTGTTTGATATCGAGCAGTGCGAAGTTATTCGCAAGCTACCGCTACGCTGCTATAGCTTTGAGCAATTACAAGATATTAGAGTCGATATTGATGTATTGCAGGAGGGCCCTGATGAGGATGCTGAGCAATATTTCGAGGAGTTATCTGATCTCTACAAAGAGCTTAAAGACATGTGTTGGCAGGATGATAAGCTGCTGCTTACCTTTGAAGATCAAAGTCTGTTACTCGATATTAATGGCCATGCTGAGCCATTTACTGCAGCAAGCAAAGCTGCGAATAGTCATTCAGACACAAAGCGCAGTTACTTGCCTGAGGCAATATTGGCTGAACAGTTGGCAGGTTGTCACCCGATTAAAACTGATGACATTCCACAGGCTATGCAACAAATGCTGGCGTTATGCAAAGATGTTGGCTCAGCCCGCTATGGCGACCTGTTCTCATTCGCGCTAGTTGACAGTGCGGGTAATCGAGTGAAACCAACAGCTTTCTACCAACAAGCTGTGCAACAACATGCTGAAGTCATGCAGGAGATGGTGACTGCTTATTGCGATTATCTAGACACCACTAGATTAAAAAACAATTTGTGGGAAGGGGATTATTGTACGGGCTCTTTATGCCATGTTGTTTATGCGCTTGTGTCCACAGGTGACGAAGCTAAGCTGCCTTTAATTGATCGCTTTATCAGTTACATTGACCCTGACCATGAGAGTTTTGTCAGAGAGGATTTGCTGCCAAAGTTAGCTGCTGTATTTGATGAAAACTTGCCTTTAGTGCAGAACATCAGAGGCTGGTTTGAGGAAGACTGGGAAGACGATTGGCAAGAAGAGTAAGCGAGTTTTAAAGGGTGTTGTAGCACCATTTTATCTGTAATGGGAGGGCTTATATAGCCCTCCATCACTCTTAAGTTGGCAGTTAAATCAGCTGTGATTATTGATATTGCTGAGCATCCATGCAGTCACTTGGTCAGGCTCTAGCCTGTATTAAGCTTTACACAGATTGGTATTAATTCATCTCGTATCAGCTAGAGCCACATTCAAAGTGTCAATCAAGCCAGTATTCAACCATACACTGGCAGCTATTTTCATAAGAATTATTCGCAATTTTTTTTATGGCACGCTAACCTGCGGTCGCTTTATCTATTTGTTTTCTTATTCTATTCAACCGCCAAGGATGTCGTATGGCTCAGTTTGATAAGCATGTTTCTATCGTTGTAGATCCTAAATCCCCTCAAAGTATTACCGCTGCACTTGCTGAGTATCGTCAGCGCTTACAAGACGGCTCAGCGCTGCGCTTAACCATGAATTTGATGCTGAATGTGCGGTTTGTTAAGGCGGATGGCTCTGAGTTAACCTTGGACGATGCCGGCGATAATCGTGCTTTGGTAGAGTTGGCGATTAACGCTTGCCGCTTTGATGAGCAACATGCCTATATTACTGAACCTGTGGTATTTGCCGCAGCGCTAAATTTCCCCGAGCTGCTGCCAGAGGTGGTTGCCACGCTTGAGGCTTTAGTGGCGTTTTCTCGCAGCCGCAATGACTCTAACGATCTTTGGTTAGATGATTACAACGCCTTTGGTGTCGAAGCGATTTATATGCTGATTGAGACTGATGCAGCTTATAGCTCAATGCTTACCCGCTTGCTTGTACCGTATTGGGATACGCAAACCATGACAGCGCCGCTTTGTTTACTGGGTGGTTTAGTTGCTAAGCATGGCTGGACGCGAGATTTGATTAAGGCTTATGTTTACTGTGATGGCGCTGAAGTACGACGTTATTTCTATGAAGACGCTTTTGTTGAAGAGCAGGGCTATGACGCGGTGCAGATTGACTTACTTTCACACCTGCAATCTCACCATGATGACTATCTCTATTTTAAAAGTGAGCTAATAGCGCGGCTGCAAGCCATGCCTATTTTACAAATGCCAGATGAGCCTAGCTCACTTGCGCAATTGCTGGTTGAGTATTACAGCACCATGGGTGCATGGCCTGTGGGATGTGAGCGCTGGGAACTTGAAGATGAGTCAGATGAATGGAATGACCGAGTTAAGCAGCAGCTAATTTGTGGCGTTAAGGTTGAAGATGAAATCATAGCTTTAGCGGCAATGCTTACCGAGACTCGCGATGAGTCCACATACTTCTCGGTTGCTGAATCGCAGCGTGGCGAAGTCGAGGATAGTTATAAGATCTGGAGAAATTTTGCAGCAGCAGAGATAGCTGCCGCGCCAGTTATTGAAGACCAGATTGCAGATAAACCAGAGCCTGCAGTTGAACCAGAACCTGCAATTGAACCAGAGCAAGAACTGCCTGCTATTGCATGGGATGATGCAATGGGGCGTAAGATTTTTAGCTGCCTAAACCCAAGAACCGATCTAATTTCTCAATCTCGACTTGAACGCCTTAACGATGAACTTGGCAATCGTGACGGCCAAGAGATTATTGAGGCGTTGCCTTTTATGCCACTGCATTTAGGTAGCAGTGCTTATTTAGCCCTGCGATTACACCAAGATCCAAGCGATGATGAACTCACGGCAATTGGCCAGTGGTTTGAGCAACACTTAAGTCAACTACTGAGTGATTTTGTGCTTAAGTTTTGCAAGGTTGCCGAAGACGATAATGAGGCACTGCGCCAATGGATTTGTGGTGTAGATCTTGATGCACATCAAGCTGTTGCTACCGATATTGACGCCAAAATGATTGAACTAGTCCGTAACGGGTTAGCAAAAGATGGCGGTAAGTCAGGGCCTGAAATCAGTGCTAAACAAGCAGCCTACTGGAACTTGTTTACTCATGATGCAGGCCAGCGCTGTATGTTAACGACTTTGCTGCTACAAAGCGCCAGTCGGTTCACTCAATGCCGTAGCTCAGAGCAACTCACTCAATCTAGCCCCGTTGTTCAGCTTGCAAAACGTCATTGGCAAATGTGGTTAGCCATCGCGCCGCAGCGAGCGATTAACCGTATTATCAAATTTAAAGCTGATTATGGCTTATATGCGGCGATTAATGATCAAGATTCTGAGGCATCACTATTTGATTTATTACAGCAATTTGGTGTTACAGACGCCATGCTGGAAGCATTCACATTAATGGCAGATCAACAGGTTGCAGATTATCGCCCAGCCGATGCGCGCTTTGGGCAACGTTATGCCGCCAAGGTTGAGCAATATGCAGAGTTAGACTTAGCTGATACTTCTATGATTGGCCGCCAGCAACTCAAGCAGTTCGATGCCTTATTACAAGCGCTTGAGTATTGCCGAGAAGATCAAGTATTGGAGTTTTTCCAACACCTTAAAGCACTCAATCCACAGCTTGAACTACCGATCATGCCGATGTTTGAACAAGCCTTATTGAATACTTTAAAAGAAGGTTTTGAGGACGATACAGCGCAAAGCTTGTATGACTGCATCATGGCTTATCTTATTAGCGGTGAGGGCTTAGGTAGCTTGAGCCCACTGGCGTTGAATAAACCAAAGTTACAGGGCTGGAATCCTTACCCTATGTATCGCGGTAAAGTGGGGCCTGCAGACTTTGTCTGGCTATTGCCACAAGAAATGGCTCAGCGTTTAGTACTGTTTTTAGCGCAATTGGGTAAACGTGGTTTGCACTGGTTGGGTCGAAGTTCGGTAGAGAACGCCTATGTGGCGAGTCGTATTCAAGCTGGCGACATAGCAATGGTAGATCGTTGGAGTCACTCAGAGGTAGGCAATGAGCGTCACCGAGACAGTGATATGGGCGATGCGCTCGATGTGGCTAAACAAAACTGGGCGCTTAATTGGCTCGATAGAGCTGGTGTGCCAGAGGCGGCATTGGTGTATTTCGCGGTGCATGAGGGTTACGAACAGCAACAATTTGTGTGCAAGTTAGCCGCCGAAAACCGCTTACCAGATCTGCAAGATTGGTTAACTGCTAACGAGCGGGTGCAGTTACTGGAGATGCTAGCAGATGTTGAGTCGCTACCAGAGCCGAGTAAGCAGAGCTTTTTACAAGATTGCTCCAGCGCAGTAAAAAGCCTAGCTAACAAGTTATTCGCTAATCGCCAATAGTCTAATCGCGACTAGATTGTGGCTAATCTTATAGCCTTTTGAATAAGGGGGTTGTTGCTAATCCCCTTATTATTAGCTGTTAAAAAACAAGCTTGGGCGAATATTTATACTCTGCTTGTGATGTGCTGAAGTCTAAGGTGTTTATTGCACCAAGGATATAACGAACAAACCTTAATCTACTGTCCCCCTTGAATATCAATCTCAGTCAGATCCTCTTCTATTTACTTGTTTATTTGCGTTTCATTTTGTTGACCACAAGAGTAGTGACTTAGATCACGTTAACTGGCCTTTGGTTAACTTTAGTTAACCATTGTTGTTGCTGTTTTTATTAATTTAGTAACCGTTAAATTTATATTTAACGTTTTCCTGCTTGTTTTTGATGTCTCTAAATTGAGTGTTTTGGTGACCTATCTCTAACAATGCATTGATAATTAGATGTTTACAGCATATCGCGTTTTATCTTATCTACTTTTGCTCAATAAAACTCGCTATATCGCTTAGGTCACATTTTTTAACTTAGCTATGGGTAAAATGCGCTGCGTAGTAAACAAAAATTAACTGAAAACTGTCTATATCGATTTATCGAGCAAGTAAGTCTTTTGCTAGTTAGCAAAATCAAATAGCCAGTAGCAGATCCAAAGATCCTGATCCCCGTGAGCCAATGCAATCTGCACAGACAGGACACTAAAGGTAAAATGAAATGAATATCACCAATAAAGATGTTGTACTAGGATGGACTGCTGCTATTGCTGTAGCCGTGATCTGGGGCGTAACAGGCGTAGTGTCTAAGCCATTATCTATGGCTGTTGATCCTATGACGTTAGTGTTTTTCCGCTACGTTACCGCGGTAATGGGCTTATCGGTTATTTTCTTCTTTACCTCTCGTAGCAAAAGCCTAAGTAAAGATCTTGGTGGTTCACTAAAAATAGATAAAAAAGATATCCTAAAAATCGCCCTTTGCGGCATTATCGGCCAAGGTGCATTTTCGCTATTTAATTTCCTTTCTCTATCGCACATTGGTGCTACTGAAAATGGCGTTATCCAAGGCATGCAGCCGTTTGCAACGGTATTTTTCGGTATGTTGTTTATGAACTTCCGCATGAATAAAATCCAATGGGGTGCGTTTATCGCATCAGCACTATGTATCTACGCCATGAGCGTGGGGCCAACCAATAGCATTGAAGGCGGTACACCACTGCTTGGCTATGTATTTGTAACTTGCTCTATGTTGTCACTTGCTTGGACTGCACATTTACGTGCTAGCTTGGCCGACAAATATGGCTCAGTGGTTTCTATGTTGTACCAGTACATCTCTGTAGCGGTAATGGGGTTCTTTGTGGTGATGGCAATGGGCCTAGATTTAAGCCAAATCTTTATCATCCTAGATAGCCCACTATTACTTGGCCTGCTGATCTTCTTAGGTACTGGTATCTCTGGTGGTAGCTACCTAATCCAACTTTACTCTTTCAAGCGTATCGGTGTTGAAAAAGCCACTATGGCACTAAACCTAATGCCGCTAGTAGGTTACATGGTTGCGGTATTGACACTAGGCGAGCAGATGGAACTAAGCAAAACCATCATCGTATCGTTAATTGTAGTTGCATTATATGTATTCACTAAATACGAGACTAAAACTGAAGACAAACTTGCTGTAGCGAATGGTTCTGACAAAGAGGCTGTGACACTAAAAGCCCAAAAGGCCTAACTGCTAGCTATTAGTTCTCCCCCAACTCCCAACCTTTTATCCCCCGCAGGCTAACCACCTCGGGGGATTTTTTATGTCTGCACCTTAGCTAAGCTTGCTTTAATAGTGCCGAGTCTAGCTGCAGATATGCGCTATAAATATGAGTTGTATTTACACGCTGAATGTATGAGAGCTACTTATAACTACTAACAGCAATAGTTTAAAGCTAATCGCAATCATAAGGCCGCTTATGGCGTGTATTTTTGTGGTTGCTTCTTGCTAAGCATAAGGCATTTGATTGAGTGCTGTGGAGGCTTTTGTGGAATGTTCTACGGACTTTCTATGGCGCTTCTTTGGTTGAGGCTCTGGGGATTGAAGGGGGATTTTAACCGCTAACTCGGCTTGTCTATGTTATCTGTTAACCCCTCTTATTAGCCGTTGTAAAACGCCATAGAAAGCTTCTAAAACATAATTCTGTTGTTGAGCTTGGTTAAATTTATCTTTTTGTTGTCAGCCATGCTCTTGTTTCTACCTCTTAATGGTTAATCCGCCACAAACCCTTAGCACGACTCGCTTTGCGGTAATTGCCGCAATCACTCGGTGGTTGTTCGGCTGTTATTTTTGCAATTTTTTTGCGCTTAAAAAAACATAAAAGGGTGATTTTTATATCTAAAAAGATCTTTTTATATGTACCTATCTTGTTGTTTTTAAATGTTTATATGTTTTTTATATCTAATCGGTTCTGATGGATTTTTAAGTGTGCTACAGCGCAGATTTTTACTGTTTTTTATGTGGAGAATAGCCCTTGCTCAGTTGTTTAGCTCAATCGGTGAACGGTTAGTTTTTAAAAAAGTGTGCTTATAAAAGCACGCAAAAACAGTGAAAAAATAAAATAATATAAGTAGGAGTGAATGATGAGACGGTGGAAACACAAGGTAGCATTAAGCGTGCTGTTTTGTTTTGGTGCCATTGCCAATGCGAACGCTGCTGGAAAATATGACAGCATCCCTCAAATGGGTAAAACCGCGAAAGGGGCTATAGCTGAATACAACGGTATGCAACAAGTCAACGGCGTTAAAACGCTTCAAGACTATATCGTTCAAGAAGAAGAGTTATTCGATTACTTATTCGAAAACCACCCTGTATTTAAGTATCAGCAAGCGGGTAACTTGATTGGTGATTACCATATCAGTGACCGTGGTGAAGAGTACTTAGATACTGGTCACAGCCCTAACTACAGTGAGCGCGTTGGTGCGCCTCGCGCAGTTCAGTACCGTTTAGGTGCTAAATCAATTCTAGATTACCCAAACAACTTCGTTGGTCCTGAAAAGTGTGCTGAATGTCACGCGACTCAATACGAGAAGTGGCAACGTTCGCGTCACGCTAAAACAATTCGTTTCCCAGGTGAACACCCTGAAGTGGATAACGACATTGAAAAGACAATGTACAACACCAAAGATACCTCAATCTTGCCTGACGGTATTACGCCAGACATGATCTATGCAACTGTTGGTACTCCACGTACTAAATACGGTTTCATTGATGCATGGCTAGTGCGTGGTACTTATCACATCAGAGACGGTTTATTACGCGACGGTACCGGTAAAATGGTAGCGGGTGCTAACCAGTTCTCTCGTGGTTGGGCTGAATGGTTAACGCCAGAGATGTCTAAGAAAATTAACGATGTTATCCCAGAATTCCCAACAACCTTAGCTGGTTTCGGTGGTTCAGGTTCGCACCAGCAAGGTATGAGCTCATACGGTGCTAAGTACGAAAAAGAAATGTTGTTCCAACCTGCAAGTTCTTACTGTGAAGTTTGTCATACGTTCAAGTTTGACTTCCAAAACAAGCAAGAGTTCTTCGATGCATTAGGCGATCCTAAGAAGCTACAAGAGCACACGATTTCTCGTGGTATCGCTTGTGAAGAGTGTCATGGCGCGGGCGGTCACTTAGATGGCGGTACTGGCGGTATGCAGTCTAACTGTGAACGTTGTCACCAACGCTTCCAGTACGACCCAACACTTGCTGACACGCCTCAAGCACAAGAAAAGCGTGAATACGCTTTCGGTGTGAAGATGAAGTCACTATGTCCATCATGTGGTACTGAAGGTTCTCAGATGTATAACTCTGAGCACTATGAGAAGGGCATGCGTTGTACTACATGTCACGATCCACACGAAGTGACTGATGGTGATTGGCAGTCAGGTTTCACTACTCCAAAGCTGAAGAAAGACTGTAAAGACTGTCACGAAGCGCAAACTTTGATTGCTGAAAACTCTGATACTCACAGCAACCAAACTTGTCAAAGCTGTCACATGCCTAACATGGGTAGCTGTGAAAACTTCAAGGCACTGCAGTTCCCTGACCAAGCTGGTTTCGACGCAGTACGTAAGTCTCACATGTGGAAGATCCAAGTTGATCCAACACTGAAGACACTAAACCCACCAGAAGGTGAGCCACGTACTCAAGGTCCTAAGGCTGGTAAAGGCTGGACTGTTGCTAAGAACGAAGAAGGTCGTAACTACTTAGACTTAATGTGGTCTTGTGCTCGTACCTCTATCTCTGACCACGACGTGGTTGAGAACAAAGGTTGTCACAGCCAGTTCCAGTCTGAGCTAGAAAAAGGCCTACATTACGAAGACCAGTTAGAGATCTATGGTGAAGTAATGAAGATGCAAAACCCTGTTAAGGAAACTTTTGCGAAAGTTGAACAAGCTCTAGAGCGTATCGACCAGCTATTAGAAGTGACTAAGTTGTCTACTGAAGACAAGACTCAAGTTCTAATGCTAGCTGAGAAAGCTGCTGAGACTGTTGATCTAATCAAGAAAGATGGTTCATGGGGTGTGCATGGCTTCCGTTATAGCCAGAAGCGTCTAGATGCTGCACTAACTTATGTTACGCAAGCACAAAACATTCTAGATGGAACAGGTTACGCAGCTAAATAAGCCGCATAACTAGTTAACCGCCTCGGCATGAATTGCGTAGCAATGATTGCCGAGGCAATAAAGAGAAAGATTATGAAAAAAGCACTGGGTCAAATTCTGTTAAGCCTTACGTTAATTGCAAGTTCAGCTAGCTGCCTAGCAGGCGGTGGTTCTGAGATGGCACCCGCTCATCGCTATGAGCACCAGCTAACCACAATCAGCATGATGGAAGCTGAGTCCTTAATCGGCAAGGAAGGCGTTTATTTCTTTGATGTGAATACGCTTGAACTTTGGGCTGAAGGTTTCATTCCAGGTGCTATTTACTTCAACGTTAAAGATTGGAAAAAGTTACTGCCAGCTAAGAAAGATGCAGTGATGGTGTTTTATTGCGCTAACCGCCTATGTAATGCCAGCGAAATTGCGGCACATGAGGCGTTGAAAATGGGTTACACCAACGTTTTACAAATGCCTGATGGAATTTACGGATGGCGCTTGTCGAATCGAGTAACTGAAAAACCATAACAGCAGGATGTTAGGTCATAAACCTAGTTCGTACAGAATTGATTTAAAGAGATAATTATTATGAAAACATTTACAAAAACTACCCTAGCTGTTGTGACAGGTTTCACCCTGTTTATGTCTGCCAACTCAATGGCCGCAACCGATTTAACTTCTGACGTACAGAAAGAGTCTTACAGTATCGGTGCTTCTTTAGGTAAATACATCTCAGGCCAAATCTATAGCCAAACAGAGCTTGGTGCTGAAGTGGATGTGAACCTTGTTATTGAAGGCGTGGTGGATGCACTTAAAAACAACCCACAGTTTTCAGATGAAGAAATTCTGACTTACCTTAACCAGCGTGCAGAGCAACTCAACACAGCACGTGAAGCAGCTGAAGCTAAGATCGCCTTAGCAAACGTTACTGCTGGTAATGAATACCTAGCTGAAAACAAAAAGAAAGATGGCGTAAAAGAAACTGAATCGGGTCTGCAATACCAAGTGATTTCTGAAGGTGAAGGTCGCAAGCCTAACCCACAAGATGTAGTTACAGTGCACTACAAAGGTTTCTTAATTGACGGCACAGAGTTTGATGACTCTCACAAGCGTAATGAGCCAAACCGCTTTGCACTAATGAGTGTGATTGAAGGCTGGCAAGAAGGCATTCCGTTGATGAACGAAGGCTCAACTTACAAGTTCGCTATTCCTGCGGCACTTGCCTACGGCGACAAGCAAGTTGGCATCATTCCACCTAGCTCAACATTGGTATTTGAAGTTGAACTAGTGAAAGTTGAAGCACCAGGTGAAAACGCTCATGGCATGGGCCTAAGCGGTATGGGTATGGGCGGCATGATGGGCGGCGGTCACTAGTCGCTGGGTTTAACTGATTAATATAAAGATTTTTAGTTTTAGTTGGTTTCGTTTGTAGAGAGTCACTATGAATAGTTTAGCTATCGGCATTGCTGTCACCTTATGTGCAGTTATCACCTTTATTTGGCGTCATCATCACTCTAGTCAAAAACATGGTGTAACCCTGATAGTTAAGTCTGGTGACGACGGATTAAATGAGCACTCCGTCAACGCGAAGGTACCTATGGTGCTATCTGTAGTGCTCTTTACAACGACGCTAATGATTTACTCACAACTAGGCCATTTCGATGGCTGGAACAAAGGAGTAGTAGACAGCAATATTGATTATCTGATCACCGCAGAAATCAATAAAAACGCTAAGAAAGTCAGCGAGCAACCTAGCAATGAAATTGCATTATTAAATCTGGCTCAATCCTACGTGGATGGCGGCCTATATAGCGAGTCGGTGCAAACACTTGATGAACTACTCAGCCTCTCTGGCGACAGTGCAAGCGTACTTGGCATGAAAGCCAATGCCATGTACTACCGCGATAAAAGAGAGATGAGCTTAGATATCGATTTGGTTATCGCTAGAGCCCTAGCGCTTGATCAATATGAACCGCAATCTCGCCTATTACTTGCTACCCACGCTTACCTTAATGGCGAGTTTGAACAAGCCATCGAGCAATGGCTGAAACTACTCGAAAGCGACAAGCCCAACATTAATCGAGCTGCAATTAATAATGCAATTTTACGAGCAGAGCAAAAATTAGCTAATCGTTCAGTGGCTGCATCTGAGTAAAGTCACGTAAAACCTAATAAGTATAAATATGTCAGCTAAATAGCTGATAGCTGGAGGATGCTGTGAGTGAAAATATAGAGAGACGGAGGTTCCTTAAGTGCTTAGGAGCCAGCTCTTTGATAATAGCGCCCCTAGGGTGCAGTTCCGTCAAAGAGGGTGAGTCAGATGCAAACAAGCCCCATTATGCGATGGTGTTTGATCAAAATAAATGTACTGGCTGCGGCGAGTGTAAAGAGGCATGTAATCTAGCCAACAACTTACCAGCAGGTAAGTCGAGACTGCTTATGGAGCAGCACTCTGGTGGGTTAGAAGGGCAGCCTTGCCCACACTGCGGTAAAACCACTGAATGTGGTTGTGAACGTAAGTTTGTCCGTGTCTCATGTCAGCAATGTAAGAATGCCCCTTGTGTAACCGTTTGCCCTACAGGCGCGGCGCACAGAGATGAGAAGACCGGCATTGTTACTATGGACGCGGCTAAGTGTGCAGGTTGTAAGTACTGTATTGCAGCTTGTCCTTATGACGCACGTTTTATCAATAAAGAAACTGATGTCGCCGACAACTGTGACTTCTGCCTAAACAGCAAACTTGCCATTGGCGAACTACCTGCTTGTGTACAGAAGTGCCGTTACGATGCACTGATTTTTGGTGATATTAACGACCCGACATCCTATATCAGTAAGCTACTACGAGTAAAAGATTCTGTGCGTATTAAGCCAGGATTTGGTACTGAGCCAAGCTTACGTTACATACCTATTGTTAAGCTAGGAGTATAGATATGGACGGCAATATTGAATTTACAATGGGTCTGTCTGAGGGACTTGCTTGGCCTTGGCCGATTGCTGTGTACTTGTTCTTTGCGGGTATTTCCGGTGGTGCGCTAGCCACTGCGTTATTCTTGCGATTCTACAAGAAGCAGACAACCAACACGCCATTTTATAAAGCTGCAGCATTAATCTCATTTGTGACGATTAGCTTAGGTATGTTGTGTCTAGTTTTAGACTTAACTAACCCACTATTCTTCTGGCGAATTTTGGTTTACTACAACCTAAATTCAGTGATGTCGATTGGTGTTATCGCGCTATCGGTTTATATCCCGTTAGTCGCGTTAATCTGCCTATTTGCATTCGAAGAAGAGATCCGCGAAATTCCTGCACTGAAAGTATTAGTGCCAGTAGTTGAAAAGCTACAAGGTATTCGTCGTCCATGTGAAATCGCCGTATTGGTACTGGCTTTAGCAGTGTGTGCTTATACCGGTTTCCTTATCTCAGCTTTGGTACGTTTTCCTATCATCAATACCTCTGTTTTACCGGCGCTATTTATTGCTTCTGGTATTTCAGCGGGTGCTGCAGCAGCCAAAATGCTTGCAGTATCGATGTTTAAAGAAGACCTACACAGCCAAGATATGAAGATCCTTCATGGCGCTGAGTGGCCAATTATGATTGCTGAAATGCTATTCATTTTCATGATTGTGACTTCGCTAATGACAGGCAACGCTGGTGCACAAGGTGCATTCGAAGCTTTCCATACTGGTGAGTGGGCTGCGGTGTTCTGGTTTGGTGTGGTGGGCCTAGGTTTTGGTGGTCCATTACTACTTAACTTCGCCACAGGTAAAACCTTTAGCCACAGCGCTAAAGCCTTCTACCTATCAGGTGTTTGTGCCGTGGCTGGCATGATGTGCTTGCGTATGTTCATCCTGTACGCTGGCCAAATCTTTGCAGTTTAACCAATAGGTTATATCGCAAAGCTAGCAAGATATTCGCTCCTAATACCCCGTCCCTGCAAGGCCAGTATTAGGAGTTGAACTGACGGCTAAGCAACTAAGCTCACGCCTTGCCACACTAACTGGCAAGGCAGTGAGTGCCTCCTTAAATTCGTATTCTTTCCAATTGGGTTCGCTATGAAAAAATTACTACTCACCTTGTTATTTATTCCGCTTATGTATGCTTGTAGCCAAGGTGATGCGGCGTCGCAGTCGACTGAAGCGCAACCTATTCACGACCACGACCGCTGCCATTTATGCGGCATGATGATCACTAAGTACCCAGGACCAAAAGGCCAACTAGGCTTGAAAGGGGAAACCATAGTGCCAAAGTTCTGCTCTACTCGAGATATGTTTAACTTTGCGCTCCAACCTGAGAATAAGCGTCAGATCACGCATTTGAAGGTGCATGATATGTCGGTTACAGATTGGGAACATCCTGATGATAAGAGCTTTATTGATGCAACCTCGGCTTGGTATGTTTATGGCACCAGTAAAAAAGCGGTTATGGGTCCTGCTGTTGCTTCATTTGCGACCCAAGATGGCGCCACTCAGTTTGCTACCGAGTTTGGTGGGGCAGTGCTGACTTATGAGCAAATTACTATTGAGCTACTTGCCGGAGAGTAGTGGCGTTTCACTTTATATAAAGTGAGGTGTGGAGCGTATCAAAGCCGATGAGTAAATTAACCTTATCTAGTTTCCAAGCCGCGAGCAGAGTTAGCCCATTACGCCTAGCATTGCTGACTCTGTCACTTGGTTTTGGCATGGTTTGCCAAGCTGAGATCATAGACGTTGATAATACTGAAGCACTGACTCAGGCCTTAACTAAAGCTAAAGCGGGTGACCGAATTGCTTTGGCTGCTGGGCGCTATCAAGGTCCGCTGCAAATCCACCAATCTATTATTCTTTCCAGTCGCGGCGACAGTATTATTGATGGCAATGGCGTAGGCAGTGCCATTCAGGTATTTGCTGCCAACGTCGAAATTGCCGGGCTTAAAATTGAAAATTGGGGCAACGATCATTACGAGCGTGATGCGGGAGTGCTGGTTGAGCCGGGTAATGATGGTGTTGTTATTCATAACAACCACTTTCGCGGTGACGGCTTTGGTATTCGTGCCGACGAGCTGCAAAACATTACTATCCATGACAACGTGATTGTGGGTAACAACAGCTTATACACCTTAGATCGCGGCGACGGCATTCATTTAATGCGCGTTAAAGGCTCTGAAATATACGGCAATACCATTTCTCAAGTACGCGACGGCGTTTACCTCGAATCAAGCAGCCACAGCCGCGTGTATGGCAATCGTTTATTCGATCAGCAATACGGCATCCATTATATGTACACCTCTGATGACGAAGGGTTTAATAACCAGAGTTATCAAGTTGATGGCGGCTACGCTGTGATGAATGCCAAGCGGGTTTACCTGCATCGTAATCAAGTGTGGGACGCCATAGATTTCGGTATTTTGCTTAACATGACCGAAGACTCAATTGTAGAGTCTAATCGCGTTGAGCATATAGTTAACCGTAGCGAAAACCAAGTACAGGGCCAAGAAGGTAAAGGGCTCTTCGTCTATGGTGCTCGCGATAATACTATTATTAACAATCATTTTGCCTATTGTGACATCGGCTTTTATATGGCGATGGGCGGAGAGGGCAATCAAGTTTATCAGAACCAGTTTATCGACAATTTCGCGCAGGTTAAGTACGTCGGCGATGCGCTTCTAGAGTGGAGTCATAACGGCCGCGGCAACTACTGGAGCGGTTATTTAGGCTGGGATCATAATGCCGACGGTGTCGGTAATAGTGCATACCAACCGAATGACAATATCGATAAGTTATTTTGGCTTTATCCTGAAGCGAATTTCCTAATGGATAGCCCTATTGTGGTGGTATTACGTTGGGTCCAGCGCCAATTTGAAATAAGCGCAGCCAGCGGCATTATCGACAGTTATCCATTGCTTAATAGCAACCCGGCTTTTCTTGATTAATCTATGCCGATTATTTTGCGGTGCACAGTGCAGCGATTACATACAAAAGTAATCGGTTTGGAGAGTAAATGAATTCTTGTTTAGCGGTTTCTGCCAGTCATATACATCATAAGTTTGCAGACTTTGAGGCATTACGAGACGTTAGTTTTGATGTTAAGCGCGGCCAGACCATGGCATTGCTTGGGCATAATGGTGCCGGTAAATCTACGCTGATTAAAATTTTGTTAGGTCTTATTAACCCAAGTGGCGGCAATGTGAGTGTGCTGGGTAAACAGCTGACGGCAGTAAAAAATCGCGCAGAGCTTAAAATTGGCTACTTGCCTGAAAACGTCAGTTTTTACGATAAGCTAACCGGTAAAGAAATTTTAAATTATTTTGCAGCTCTTAAAGGTATTGGCAAAGTGAGAGTTGTGCAGCTCTTGGAAGAGTTTGGTTTAGAGTACGCCCAAGACCGAGCCTTAAAAACTTACTCTAAAGGTATGAAGCAACGGCTGGGCTTTGCCCAAGCGATATTGTGTCGCCCAGAGCTATTACTGCTCGATGAGCCAACTGTGGGCTTAGATCCAGTGGCTTCACAATTTATGTATAGCAAGATTGATGAACTCAAACAGCAAGGCTGTGGCGTTATTGTGTGTACCCATGAGCTTTCATTAATTGAAAACAACATTGATATCGCGCTGATCTTAGCTAAAGGTCAAGCGCTGGCATCGGGCACGTTAGCGGACTTGCGTCTTGCGAGCGGTTTAAAAACTCGCTTAACCTCGCCGCAATTAGCAGAGGCGATTGCACTGCAGCCCCAGTTAGCTGCGTTACAGCAGGGCGATGGCTTATTGTTAGATAAGCAGTCTAAGTCTGAGGTGGTTAAGTTATTAACTGGCGACTGCCAAGTGTTCGATTTTAGTCTTAAAGAGCCTGCTTTAGCTGAGATCTATCATTTTTACATGGGCCAATGCGCTCAACTTGATGAGGTAAGTTAAGGCTATGCGGATATCTCCTGTGTGTGTGATTGCGAAAAAAGAGATCCAAGACAGCCTGCGTAATCGCTGGGTGTTATTTATTTCGTTAATCTTCCTTATTCTATCTTTGAGTGTCACCTTTGCTGGCAGCGCTGTAGCCGGCAGCTTATCGTTGCCGACACTGGACGCATTGATCTCAAGCCTATCAACTATCTCGGTATTTATTATTCCGCTCGCTGCCATGCTGGTGAGTTATGACGCGTTTGTTGGTGAGGATGAGTCCGGCACTTTATTGCTGTTGCTGTCTTACCCTATTAGCCGCTGGCAGATTTTAATGGGTAAGTTACTGGGCCACAGTCTAATTATGATTGCCACCATAGGTTTTGCCTTTGGCTTAACCGCAATGTTGTTATTGGCAGTTGGTGGGCAATATGAGCCGCAGGTGTTATTGAGCCAGTTTGGTCAATTTATTTTGAGCAGCATTATGTTGGCCATCGCTTTCATTTTATTGGGCTATATCGTTAGTTTGAAGTCCGCTGAAAAAGCCAAGGCTGTTGCCAGTATTCTGTTTGTTTGGTTTGTGTTTGTGCTTATTTACGACTTGATATTGCTAACGATATTAGTTGCAGATTTGGCCTTTTTTAATCAATATATTATTAATGTCTTAATTGCGCTAAATCCGACGGATCTCTACCGCGCGATTAATTTAATTGGTATGGAATCAGGTAAGGGCAGTTTAGCTATGTTCTCAGCTGTTGCTTGGGGCAAGCTGGCACTTTATGCAGTCATGTTGCTGTGGATTAGTGTTTTAGTGTTTATTGCTAGTCAGATATTTAAACGCAGAACCTTATAATTAATACCCGATTATTTTTGGGTTGATTGAGTTAGCTGCTCAGCGTTTGGTTATTGATTTAAAAGCTATTTTATATGTTCTTTTTACAGTTTTAAGTTTGAATTGAGCTTTTTTGAACTATAAAAATGTAAGATATGTGAGCACTAACGTACAGATTTTAAATGGCTGATTTGATTTCAGGACAAAATCACGTTTTTAATAAATTATTTTAGTAAACTGAGGTTAAGTTTTGTTAATCATCGATTTGAAGATAATTTAGAGGGAGCTAAAGGTGCTGAAAGTTACTCCTTATTTGGAGTTAGATGAAGAGGCTAAGCAATTAGTCGATCATGCCAATAATAAAACCATCACACTGACAGTCTCTGAGTCTGCGGTTTTACATCAATTGATTTTGGCGCTCAGTGCGGTTTGCTCTAAAGAAGATCTGCTGGCGGCAGGTTGGCCTGATCGCGTTGTTGCGGCTACATCATTAACTCAATGTGTAAGTACACTAAGAAAGAAGCTCGAACCCTACCCAGAAGTCATGTTACGCACCATAGCCGGTCGCGGTTATCAGCTTAACGTTTCTACTCGTTCACACATTAAAATGCTTGCGGTTAACGATGCCGAATCGGTACGTGCTGCGCTGGTGGATGTGTCGTTACTGGTTAAACTTAGCGGTATTATTATCGCGACCTTAATTGGTTTATCTTTTTGGTATTTCAGCGACTACCACGGCGTAGTCAAAGCGAAAAATAGCTGGGATGCTAACAAGCAAATCCCGATTAATATTGGTGGTACCAAACAAGATATTCAGCTGATCCATAAAGATGACGTTAGCCATTTGCATGCGTCTATGTGGCAAAAGCATTTAGCACCTGAATCTAACCATTTAGCTAATTTGAATAAGTTTAATGGTTTTGCGGTAACAGACGGCAACTATTACTCGATGGCGGTTTGTCCTGGAGCAGACAAACAAAAATGCTCGGGCAATGGCTTAATCAATATCACTGCCATTGATTTAACGCCTGCAGGTTTGAATATGCAAACCTTCACTGATTTAACCCGCAGAATGGAACAGCGTATTCGTTATAATCGGGTGATCATTCCTCATGATGAGCCGGGCACCAGTGGTTTTATCGAGCATCATTACCATGCCGATGTTTATTATCCGGTTAAAGACAATATGCTGGTGCGCTCTGATATCAGTTTGTCGTTAATTTATGATGGTGAAAATACCGGTAAGTTTTACTCTGCAGCTTGTGTGACCGATGAAGAGTGTGAAACCACGCCAATCAAATACAAGATCAAGGGTGACTTTACTCAGTATCAGGAAAAGATAGATGATCTTGATGTAGACGTATTCCACGTTAAAGTATTGCAAAAAGAGCTAATGAAGCCAGAGCAAGTGAGCTCGTCGGCGATGCATTTTTATCGTGAAATTCGTAAGCATGAAATTATTGATAGCGACCTGTACTTTTATCGCATATACAAAGATGCTGATACCGCAGTTTGGATTGTACCTATCTTAGGTAATCTAGTGGCTTGGTATGAGTACGATAAGGTGAAGCTTTAATAAAAGCAGCTCCTAGGAAAAGCTAAGATGCTACAGGCTGAGATATAAGGCTCACTGTAGGTCGGTCAAACAAGTTACCCAAAGGCAAAACAGTGTACGCTGTTTTGCCTTTAGTTTTTATATTATCTGACTAGGTGTTACTCTTTTCTTCCCCACCATTCGCAACTGTTTTTGTTAGCTAGGTCACAATTAAATACTGATCACCATGCACTATCGAAACGTTTCGATTAGTCTTGCTCTGCACTATCGAAACGTTTCGATAGCTAGCTCAATAAATTTTAGCTCTGTAACTTTTAGCGCTATAACTTTAGTTCTGTAATTTTTTCGCTCAAGGTTTTCTATTAGTGAGCAAGTTACAGGGCATGACATAAATACTTTAGGTCTTTAGATGAATAAGCACGCTTTAATCAATGCTGATATGAACTACCTTGCGGCAACGTTAGGTCATACCGATGAAGTTACTATTTGTGACGCTGGCTTACCGATCCCGGCAAAGGTTAAGCGGATTGATTTAGCGCTGACTCACGGCGTACCGAGCTTTATTGCAACGGTAAAAGTTTGGCTAGCATCGTCGCAAATTGAAGGCGTTATGCTGGCTGAGGAGTTCGTTAAGGTGAGCCCAGAATGCCATCAAGCATTGCTAGCTGAAATTGATGCCGAGCAACAAGCAACTGGCCGCATATTCAGTATTGAATACATCTCTCATGAAGCATTTAAACTGCGTACTCATAACAGCCGCGCGGTGATCCGTACCGGCGAATGTACGCCTTACGCTAACGTTATTTTTAAAACCGGTGTTGTATTTTAAGCGTCGCGGAGTCTGTTATGACCGAAGCTATTTTGCAGTTACAAGCCATTGAAAAAGCTTTCCCTGGGGTTAAAGCACTAGATAAAGCTAGCCTAAATGTTTATCCCGGCCAAGTCATGGCTCTCATGGGAGAAAACGGTGCCGGTAAATCGACTTTAATGAAGGTGCTTACCGGTATTTACTCATTAGATGCGGGACAGATTGTTTACCAAGGCGAAACGCGCAGTTTTAATGGCCCGCGTGATTCGCAAGCTGCAGGTATTAGCATTATCCATCAGGAGCTTAATTTACTGCCTGAGCTGACCATTGCAGAGAATATCTTTTTAGGTCGTGAAATGACCTCACGCTTTGGGCGCATTTTATGGGATGAAATGAATGCTAAAGCGGCGGCATTGCTTAATCGTCTTAAAATTTCCCACGCGCCTACTACTCTGGTTGGCAGCTTGAGCTTGGGCGAGCAGCAAATGGTAGAAATTGCCAAAGCTATCTCGTTTGACTCAAAAGTTATCATCATGGATGAGCCAACAGACGCGTTAACGGATGTTGAAACTCAGTCACTGTTTAGTGTTATCAATGAGCTGCGCGACCAAGGCTGCGGTATCGTTTATATCTCTCATCGCATGCAAGAGATCTTTAGCATTTGTGATGCGGTTACAGTATTGCGTGACGGCAGCTTTGTTGATGAGTGCAGAGTCAGTGAGATTGATGAAGACCAGCTGATTGAGCGCATGGTTGGCCGTAAGCTGGCAGACCAATACCCACGTATTGCCATTACTCACAAAGGTTGCCGGTTAGCGGTGAATAACCTATCGGGTCCGGGGGTTGATAACGTTAGCTTTAGCCTCAATCAAGGTGAGATTTTAGGGTTTTCTGGGCTTATGGGCGCAGGGCGTACCGAGCTGATGAAAATCATCTTTGGTGCAGCAGCAAAAGCTCAAGGGCAAGTTGAGCTAAATGGCCAAAGCGTCAGTCTTAATAATCCTCAGCAAGCACTCGCAGCGGGTATTGCTTATATCTCTGAAGACCGCAAAGGCGATGGATTATTGCTGGAGCTGTCAGTTAAAGAAAACATGTCTATCAGCGCGCTTGCTAAGTTAAGTCGCGGCGTGCAATTACGCCATAGCGATGAAGTAAGCGAAGTCGAAAAGTTTATCGAAGCTTTCAATATCAAAACTCCAAGCCGCGATGCACGTATTGGTAACTTGTCTGGCGGTAATCAGCAAAAGGTGGCGATTGCCAAAGGGTTAATGACCTTGCCACAAGTGCTGATCCTCGATGAGCCGACTCGCGGTGTCGATGTGGGCGCTAAGAAAGAGATTTACGACCTAATCAACCGTTTTAAAGCTCAAGGTATGAGCATTATTTTGGTGTCATCAGATATGCCTGAGTTACTCGGCATGTCAGACCGTATTTTAGTTATGCATCAAGGCCAAATCAGTGGCGAATTTGATGCGCTAGAGGCAGATCAAGAAACCATTCTTGCCTGCGCAGTTGGTAAAACATTACACAAGGATATTGCATGAGCCAGTCAATTACAGCGCAGCCATTTTATAAGCGCATCAACAAAGCGTGGTTGATTGAGAATAAGTCTCTCATCGCCTTGTTTAGCCTTATTTTTGTGGTGTCTTTGCTGAGCCCAAACTTTTTAACGGTTGATAACTTACTTAATATTCTGCGTCAGACATCCATCAATGCGATTATCGCCGTGGGTATGACCATTGTTATTTTAACCGCGGGCATCGACTTAAGCGTTGGTTCGGTTTTAGCATTAAGCGGCGCAATTGTAGCGACTTTAATCGGTATGGATGTGCCGGTTGTGGTGGCTTTACCTGTGGCGTTAATTGCTGGTGCAGCGCTTGGCGCGATCAGCGGCATTATCGTGGCCAAAGGCAAGGTGCAGGCATTTATCGCAACCTTAGTGACCATGACACTGCTGCGCGGCGTGACTATGGTGTATACCGACGGTCGCCCGGTAGCAACCGGTTTTAGCGACACTGCAGACAGCTTCACTTGGTTAGGTACTGGCTATGTTTTGGGTATTCCGGTGCCAGTATGGTTGATGGCAATAGTGTTTATTGGCGCTTGGTATCTGCTTAATCACACCCGTTTTGGCCGTTACATTTATGCGGTAGGTGGTAATGAATCTGCGGCGCGTTTATCGGGTATTGCGGTAGACAAAGTCAAGATTGCAGCATATGCCATTTGTGGCTCAATGGCGGCGCTAGCAGGCATTATTGTTACAGCGCGTTTGTCATCGGCGCAGCCTACAGCGGGCATGGGCTACGAGCTAGACGCCATTGCTGCGGTAGTGCTTGGCGGTACCAGTTTAATGGGTGGTAAAGGCCGGATTGTCGGCACCTTAATTGGCGCTCTGATTATTGGCTTTTTGAATAACGCGCTAAACCTGTTGGATGTGTCGTCGTATTACCAGATGATTGCTAAAGCCAGTGTGATTTTGCTAGCCGTGTTAATCGACACCAAACAAAAAGCATAACTCGATATAGGCAGTACGCTTAGCGTGCTGCCTTGTTGTATTTTCCGAATTGAAAAGGTTTACCATGAAGCGACTTGCTAATTTAAAAGCCTCTGCTCTGTTATCGGTGGCCCTGCTGTCTGCCAGTGCGCCTTTTAGCGCTAGCGCACAAGATGCAATTGCGATTGTGTTATCGACAATGAATAACCCGTTTTTTGTGACCATGAAAGATGGCGCTGAAGCCAAAGCTGCCGAACTGGGCTATAAGTTGATTGCACTGGACTCACAAAACGACCCGAGCAAAGAGCTGGCGAACGTTGAAGACTTAACTATGCGTGGCGTTAAGGCAATTTTGATTAATCCAACCGACGCCCTAGCGGTCACTAACGCTATTCGCACCGCTAACCGCGCTAATATTCCGGTACTGACATTGGATAGAACCGCCGAGCATGGTGACATTGTTAGTCATATTGCTTCTGACAACATTGCTGGTGGCGAGCTTGCTGGCGAGTTTATTGCTAAAACACTTGGCGCAAATGCCAAAGTGATTCAGCTTGAGGGCATTGCTGGTACTTCTGCTGCCCGCGAACGTGGCGCCGGTTTTATTAACGCAGTTAACGCTGAAAACTTAGAGATGCTGTCGAGCCAACCTGCGGATTTTGACCGCTCAAAGGGCTTAAACGTCATGGAAAACATGCTTTCCGCTAATGGCGATGTGCAAGCCGTGTTTGCCCAAAACGATGAAATGGCGTTAGGCGCACTACGTGCAATTGAAGCCTCTGGCAAGCAGGTCATGGTAGTTGGTTTTGATGGCACCGATGAGGGGATTGCTGCGGTTAGACGTAAACAACTTGCAGCAACCATAGCGCAGCAACCTGAGCTACTTGGCGCTACCGGAATTGCTATCGCGGATAAGATTTTACAAGGCCAAGTGGTTGAAAAATCTATACCTGTTGCGTTAAAAATCATTACTCAAACACAGTAATGTAAGCCGTAATTTGTCACACTAGTATTTGGCGCCAGTAGAGATAATATCTAGGCGCATTTTCCTCTGAGGCCAACCACAAATTATGTTGGCTACGAGTCAGAGAACATCAAGGAATATGTAAATGTCTCAGTTAATTGTTTTGGGCAGTGTTAATGCCGACCATGTGTTACAAGTGCCTTCTTTTCCACGTCCGGGTGAAACCTTGCATGGGCGTAATTATCAAATCATTCCAGGCGGTAAAGGTGCTAACCAAGCAGTTGCGGCTGCACGCTTAAATGCCGATATTGGTTTTATCGCATGTGTCGGTGATGATGGTTTTGGGCAGAATATTCGTGGCGCTTTTGTTGACGACGGCATGGATATCTCAGCAGTACATATGATTGAAAATACCCCAACGGGTATTGCGATGATCCAAGTGAGCGATTGCGGCGAAAACAGCATCTGTATTGCTGCTGCAGCTAACGATGCACTAACTGCTGATATTGTTAACCAACATAGCGAGCAAATTGCAGCAGCCAAATACTTATTGATGCAACTAGAAACGCCACTTGCGGGTATTGAGCAAGCTGCGAGTATAGCTAAAGCAAATGGCACTCAAGTGATTCTTAATCCAGCACCTGCGCGTGCTTTACCTGATGCGTTGTTGGCAATGGTTGATATAATCACCCCAAACGAAACAGAAGCCGAAGTATTAACTGGCGTTGCAATTACCGATGAAGCCAGCGCGGCAGAAGCAGCAGCGATTTTACACGCGAAAGGCATCGCCACTGTGATGATTACTTTAGGCTCGAAGGGCGTTTATTTAAGCCAACAAGAGATAGGTAAAATCATCCCTGGCTTTAAGGTTAAGGCCACTGACACAACTGCAGCAGGCGATACCTTTAATGGCGCGTTTGTAACAGGTTTACTTGAAGGCCAAGCAATCGATAACGCGATTGTATTCGCCCACGGCGCAGCTGCAATTTCAGTTACCCGTTTTGGTGCGCAAACCTCGATTCCTACTCGAACTGAAGTCGAGCAGTTTTTAGCGGCGCAATAATTAATATAACTGACAAGACAGGAAATTAGCTCACATGGCCACCATGAAAGATGTTGCCAAACTTGCAAGCGTATCCACTTCTACAGTGAGCCATGTAATGAATGGCACCCGCTTTGTAAGTGATGATATTGCTAAGCGGGTGCAAGACGCCGCTCTGCAATTGAATTACCACGGCCCGTCTGCGGTGGCGCGTAGCCTAAAGCAAAATTGCACTAAAACCATCGGCATGTTGGTGACCACATCCACCAACCCATTTTATGCTGAAGTGGTGCGCAGTGTTGAGCAAGCTTGTTATCAGCAAGGTTACAACCTAATTCTGTGCAATACCGAGGGTGATGCGCAGCGATTAAAGCGCTCGTTAACGACCTTAATTGAGCGCCGTGTTGATGGCTTAATTATGATGTGCGCCATGCTCGAAGGTGACGATGCATTGCTGTATCGCCGTTTAGGTGGCTTACCTGTCGTAGTGATGGATTGGGGCCAAGTGGATTTTTCTTGCGACAAAATTCAAGGTCATTCGCGTCAAGGTGGCATTCTTGCTACCCAATACTTGATTGATAACGGCCACACACAAATTGGCTGTATTACCGGCCCGCGTAATCGTCAGCAGGCTGACTTACGTTATCAAGGTTTTGTTGATGCGATGAACGCAGCGAATTTGCCGATTAACCCTGCTTGGGTCATTGAAGGTAACTTTGAAACCGAGGGCGGCAAGGCGGCATTTGCTAAGTTACAAGCTCAAGGGGAATTACCGAGCGCACTGTTTGTATGTAACGACATGATGGCGATTGGTGTGCTGCATGAAGCACAGCGCAGTGGAGTGCAAATTCCACAGCGGTTATCGGTTATCGGTTACGACAATATTCAGCTAGCTAAATTTATGACGCCAGCACTAACCAGTATTCACCAGTCAAAAGCGCGTTTAGGTGCAGCGGCGGTAAATGCGCTTATTGCGCGTTTGCATGATCCAAGCTTACCACCGCAGTTTATGGACATTGAGCCAAGAGTGACTGAGCGTGCCAGTGTGGCAAGTAAGGCGTAGTCGAAGCTAAAATTAAGAGCGAAAGCTAAGAGCTGGGCGATAAAAAAGGCGAGTGGATTATGCATCCTCTCGCCTTTGTTGATCTTACGACCTATTTATACTGATTGGTATTACTTAATAAACGCAAATGCATCACCGTAGAGGTGATCTTCTTCAACGCCCATAGTGCGGAACACTTCACGCGCTGCACCAACCATATCAAAACGACCAGCAATATAGATGTCGTAACCGTTTAGGCTATCGAAGTCATTTTTGATCTGCTCTAGTAAGTTAGCTTCTTTGCCTTTCCAGTCTGCAGTGGCTTCTTCAATCACAGGAATAAAGTTCAACCATGGGTGAGCCTCATGCCATTCACGGGCAATTGTTTCGTAATACATAGCATCTTGGTTGCGACAACCCCAGTACAGCGTGGTTTCGATTTCTTGGCCAAGGGCAATTTTCTGTTCAACGATGCTCTTGATATAAGAGAAACCGGTACCGCCAGCAATCAGTAGGCGAGGGCGTTGGCTGTCAGCACGTAGGTGAGCGTCACCGCCTGGCACTTCAATCTCAATGCTGCTACCTGTGGCTAGGCATTCTTTTAAACGCTCAACCACCTGCATAGGGTAGCTTTCGCTAACGGCTGCACCGATATGTAGCTCAATATGCTCAGCATCTGGTGCTGAAGCGATAGAGAATGGGCGTTTGTCTTTTTCACCCATTACTACGCAAAGATATTGTCCCGCTTTAAAGTCAAACGGTTTACTCGGTTTTAAAATAACCTGAAATACCGCGTTATTAAACGGCGCTACTTTTTCAATTGTACAGCTAATGGTGTTCATCTTTGTTCCTTGATGAGCCCCTCTTTGGAGGCTTATTAAGTCTAAGTTTATCTGCCTACTAAAGGCTTGTAGGCAATATAATGATTAACTAATGCAAAGTACATTATTGTTATAGGGTTGGCGCATCGTCAATGCCAAGTTCATCCCAAATGGCATCAACTTTTTGCTTAACGGCTTCATCCATAACAATAGGTGTGCCCCATTCGCGGTCGGTTTCACCTTCCCACTTGTTGGTGGCATCCATCCCCATTTTTGACCCCAGACCTGCAACTGGTGAGGCAAAGTCGAGATAATCGATTGGGGTGTTTTCTATCATTACCGTGTCACGCTTAGGATCCATGCGAGTGGTAATCGCCCAAATCACATCGTTCCAATCGCGGCAATTAACGTCTTCGTCGACCACCACAATAAACTTGGTATACATAAACTGGCGTAGGAACGACCAAGCGCCCATCATCACCCGTTTAGCATGTCCTGGATATTGTTTACGGATCGAAATAACCGCCATACGGTACGAGCAGCCTTCAGGCGGCAGGTAGAAGTCGATGATCTCTGGATATTGCTTACGCAAAATTGGCACAAACACTTCGTTTAATGCCACACCTAACATAGCTGGCTCATCAGGTGGACGGCCGGTATAGGTGCTGTGGTAAATGGCATCTTTTCTGTGAGTAATGTGGGTTACAGTAAACACAGGGAAGGAGTCGGTTTCGTTGTAATAGCCGGTGTGATCGCCATAAGGGCCTTCTTCAGCCATCTCTTCTGGGTCAATATAACCTTCTAAGATGATTTCGCTGGTGGCTGGCACTTCTAAGTCACAGCTCAGTGCTTTACACACTTCAGTACGCTCACCGCGCAGTAGTCCGGCAAAAGCATATTCACTCATAGCGTCAGGCACTGGAGTTACTGCACCTAAAATAGTCACAGGATCTGCACCTAGAGCTACGACTACAGGGTAGCGCTCACCTGGATGCTTCTCTTTGAAATCTTTAAAGTCTAATGCGCCGCCGCGATGGTCAAGCCAGCGCATAATTAACTTGTCTTTACCGAGTAATTGCTGGCGGTAAATACCTAAGTTTTGGCGTTTTTGGCGTGGACCTTTAGTGATGGTTAAGCCCCAAGTTACCAGCGGTGCAACATCACCTGGCCAGCAATGCTGGATTGGCAGCTTAGTTAAATCGACATCTTCGCCGGTTTTAACCACTTCTTGGCAAGGAGGATTACGTACGGTTTTAGGCGGCATGTTTAAGGCTTGCTTAAACATAGGAATTTTTGAAATAGCGTCTTTAAAACCACGTGGTGGCTCTGGCTCTTTTAGAAATGCCAGTAGTTCGCCTACATCGCGTAGCGCCAGTGGATCTTCTTTACCCAATGCCATAGCTACACGTTTTGGGGTACCAAAAAGGTTAGCCAATACCGGCATGTCGTTGCCGACTGGATTTTCGAATAACAGAGCAGGACCTTTGGCGCGTAATACGCGATCAGCAATCTCTGTCATTTCCAAATGAGGATCAACGGGATGACTAATACGCTTAAGCTCACCATTGGTTTCTAAGTGGTCTATAAAGCTGCGCAAATCCTTAAAACTCATAGGGGAATTCTCATCGCTATAAACTGTGATATGGCGCGCACTATAGCATCATTCGAACGTGCGTTAAACGCTTGTTCATCAAAGCGTGGCATCAATATATTTCAGGTTTTACTGAAGCTATTGTCTTTATTGCTAGGGGCTTAGCGACTGACATTGGTTTACGGCTTATTTGAGCGTAAACTGAACTATATGATTCTACATTTGTTGGCGTGCAACAACATTGGAGGATAGTGATGCAAAGTTTAAAATTAAGCGGCTATGTTGCGGGGTTAACAGGCTTATTATTGTTGATGCCAGCAGCGGCAAATACAGCGCCTATTGCGGTGGTTTCACCGTCGCTAATTCTCAGTAATGTCAGTGTGGGCCTTGGCTGGAGTAATCACAATTACCGCGACCCCTGGCGCTGGAATGTTGGCGTATCTAATGGCTGGTATGGTTACCCCTATGGCAGTCGTTATTATCGTCCAGGCTGGCGACCTGGTTATAACTGGGGAGTCGGTTCACGTTGGCGTTATCCTTATGGCTATGACAATCGTTATTACTCACCTTACCGATACGAAAGACCGGTATATAAAGCACCTGAACCGAAAGTGATTGCGCCACCTGAGCGAGTGACTACTAGCGTGAGCTACTCTTCTGGTTTAAATCGTCTGCCAGACAACGCGCGGGTTATTCAACGTGATGGTCGCACCATATATGAGTGGCAAGGTGTTGAGTATGTGTTTGATTGGCAAACGAGTACTTATCAGAAGATTAATTAACGGATTTTATTTAGCGCTATAAACTTGTTACCCTAAAAACTTCTGGCTCAAAAACTGGGCGATAAGGGAATGCCATGGACTGGATGCAATTTACAATAGCGTTAATCGACAAGCTGATCTGGCCGTTGGTATTAGTGTTTGCGGTAATGAATTTAAAGCGGCCGTTAGCGAAGCTTATTCCCCTTGCCAAAAAGCTTAAGTTTAAAGATTTAGAGCTAGAATTTGGCCAAGGATTAAAAGCGGTAACAGAGCAGGCTGAGGGTGTGTTTCCCGAGCTGAAAACTGACAAAAAAACCTTACTGATAGCTTCTGCCAATAGCTTGCCTAATTCAGCAGTGTTAGAAACTTGGGAGCAAGTTGATTTAGCTGCTGAGCGACTGATAAAACTGCATTGTGACAATATCACTTTAGATAAAAACACCCGTTATAAACATATTGAAAATATCTTGATAAGCGAGGCCTTGATTAATACCAAGCAAGGCAAGTTGTTTAGCGAGCTACGTCAGTTACGTAATCGGGTTGCCCATGCAGTTAACTATGAGGTGGGCAAGGCTGAGGCGATTCAATATATTGAGTTATGTTTTAAGCTTATCGAGCATTTAAATAGCTTAACCCCAACGGGCGCTCATGCTTGTAATACTGGAGTTGAAAGCATTGCGAGTTAGTCTTTACTGCACCAAAACCGTTAACAGTAAAAAGCCCAATCATTGATTGGGCTTTTTACTAGTGAGATCTTCGCATTTTGAAATCAGAACGTTATTAGGCTTTGCTTTTAAGGTACATGTCGTAGCGCTGAATCATAAAACCTAGGTTTTGAAACTTCTTATTGAAGGTCATCCCCAGTTTTTTGAGTACATTGATTGATGCGTGATTACGGTCAACTACATCGCCGACAATATAGTCGAGATCCATATGACATTTTGCGTAATCAATACAGGCTTGGTTGGCTTCGGTGGCAAAACCTTGGCCCCAGTATTCAGGTGCAAAGCGGTAACCAATATCGGTTTCATCGATACGGTAATCGTTTTTAAAGCCGCAAAAACCAATAACACGGTTGGTTTCTTTTAGGACTACTGCCCAGCGCGCATAGCCAAACTGTAAATACTCATTAAGCCAAATATCGCGAATAATACGCTCTGCATCGGCAAGGCTTTTAACCACGCCGGCATCGCCTGTGTATAGGTTTACTCTTTCGTCAGCATTAAAATCATATACAGCTTGTACATCATCGAGATTAAATTCTCTGATAATAAGCCTTGGTGTTTCGGTGATGATTTTGCTCATACTCTTCCTTCTCTCCTTTAGCACCAATCGCTATTACCACACGACTTCTGTTATTGGGTTATCTGTTTCACCAATAATCGTTTTAACCACTCTATTATCAGCATCTAACAAGATCAATCGTGGGATCCCTGCATTAGCAAATTGCGAGTAGATACTACGATCTTCATCGGCGACTAAGGCAAAATTGAGTTCGTACTCAGTGGCAAAGGTATTAAGGGCTGCTACGGATTCTTCACGGCCTATACCAATAATGTCGATATTGGGACTTAGGTGGATATTGGAGTTTACTAAGTGCTTCATCGTGCGTTGTGAGTCGTGACACCAGGTTGCAAACAAGATAAGTAGCTTATTGTTGTTTGATTGAGCTAAATCAATGTGCTTGCCTTGAGTGTCGACAAACTGACTAACTGGCACATTATCGCCAGCTTTTACATAGGTCAGATATTCGGGTTGTTTGGCGGTATTAGCGCAGCCGCTTATGGCAATAATAAGCAGGCTTAATATCAGGGATGGAAAGGTTTTCATTGCGGTCCTTTTTTATTATAAAGCTAGAAAAACAAGCAACTAGCTAAGCTTTTGTTATCAGACGAAATGGCAAAATCAGTTTTATCTAAACTATCTGTTAACCTATCAAAACTGTTAGTAAATGCATAATGAGAGTATGTAACTAAGTTTTAAGCAAACGCTTGGTGTCTATTTATTAACAATTAAACGAATATGTTTGTTGACAGCAGTACAAGGACATCCTATCGTGGAGTCTCATCTAACTTGCTGTTATATAAGTGTTTGATTAACAGATTCTATTAAGGAAAGTCACGTGTTATTAACACCCGTTCAGAGTTACTACTATCTATAGCCACAATGGCGTAGATAGAGGTTTTTCACTCCCCCTCATGTTTTAAATCACTCCATTGTGGCAATTCCATTTTTCGGAAGTCGGCCACTTATCAATGCCTGTTCCGAAGCCTTTTTAATTAATTTGGAACACCATAAATGAACAAAAGTAAAATTTTCGGCAGCATGCTTATTATTGCTGGTACCACAATTGGTGCTGGAATGTTGGCATTGCCACTTGCGGCATCGGGTTTAGGTTTTGGCATGGCTACTTTGGTTATGTTATTGATCTGGTCGTTGATGACGTACACTGCTCTCCTGATGATTGAAGTACATCAGCACGCACCTGAAGATGCCACCTTACACACCTTGGCGCATAAGCTGTTGGGGCGCAAAGGCCAAGTCGTTGCTAGCTTTTCGATGATGTTTCTGTTTTACGCACTGTGTTCGGCTTACATTGCAGGAGGGGGCGAGCAGATCAATAGTAAATTAACCAACTGGTTTGATTTGCAATTGCCTATGCAAGCGGGGGCGATAATTTTTACCTTATTAATCGGTACTGTGGTGGCGATTGGTACGCGCTCTGTAGATATGATTAACCGAAGCTTGTTCACCTTAAAGTTGGTTGCGCTGGTGGTCATGCTGTTCTTATTGTTGCCTCATGTGTCGGTTGAAAACCTAGTCGCATTACCTGTGCATCAAGGGCTAGTATTGGCATCTTTGCCGGTTATTTTTACCTCGTTTGGTTTTCACGGCTCTATTCCATCAATCGTGCGTTACTTAGGTAGAGATACTAAGGCGCTGCGCTGGATTATTGTTGTAGGTTCGTCGTTGCCACTTATGGTTTATGTACTGTGGATGCTTGCCAGTCAGGGCGTGTTGTCGCAGCCAGACTTGATGGCAAGTCAAAGCTTAAATGGCTTTATCGATTCACTAAGCCGCCTGTTACATAATCCTATGATTGCCAATGCGGTTTCTGTATTTGCTGATCTTGCGCTGGCAACATCATTCTTAGGAGTTAGCTTAGGTTTATATGATTTTATTGCTGACTTACTAAAACGCGGTTCAACGCCTAGCCACAGAATTCAGGTTGGCTTAGTCACCTTTATGCCACCACTAGGCTTTGCATTGTTCTACCCACAAGGCTTTATCACAGCTTTAGGGTACGCGGCATTCGCATTGGTTATTTTGGCTATTTTCTTGCCAGTGGCTATGGTTAATGCTCAGCGTAAGCAGCAGGGAATAGAGGGTTACCAAGTAAAAGGCGGTAAGCTGGGCTTAACGGTAGCGACTTTAGCTGGTGTGCTGATTATTAGTGTGCAATTACTACAGATGTTTAATCTACTGCCAGCGGTAGGTTAAGTTTAGTCGGAGATTGAGGGCTAATTAAAGAGTCAATTAAAGGACTCATAGGCTCTGAAATGAGTTACAGCTCTTCAGTAATTAGGCTGAATTAAAGCAGGGGAGTTTAGAAGTATTAGCGGAACAGCTGTAATGAACAGCTTGAAATTGACTAAAAAACAGCTGAAACAGCATTGTTTTCAATGTTTGGCCTGTTTTTTAGTCATTCGAATCAAAATGCTCTTTACATTACCGCGGACTCCCCCTATTATCTGCGGCATTCGGAGGGATGGCAGAGTGGTCGAATGCACCGGTCTTGAAAACCGGCATGGGTTTATAGCCCATCTAGGGTTCAAATCCCTATCCCTCCGCCACATTCAAGATGAAGGGCTACTCGAAAGAGTAGCCCTTTTTCGTATATCCAGAAAAGCTGATTAGAACCCCTGGTTCCTATTGTTTAGAACCGGCTAACCCTGCGCCACATTTAGATGAGGCCCCAGCAGAAATGCTGGGGCCTTTTCGCATTCTGGAAGTAGCACTTTGAACCCTAGGGTTCCTATTGTTTAAAGCCAGCTATCCCTCCGCCACATTTAGAGAAAGGGCTTCCACTCTTGTAATAAAGAGTGGAAGCCCTTTTTCGTATCTGAAGTCCAATGGGTTTATAGCGTAGCTATGTAGGGTTTAAACCTCTAGTCCACTGTGCCATATTTAGAAAAGCCCGCTACTTTATAGCGGGCTTTTTGCTATCAGCAATTTATAAAGTTGAACCCTAGGGTTCCTATTGTTTAAAGGCAGCTATCCCTCCGTCACATTTAGAGAAAGGACTGCCATTTTTGTAATAAAGAGCGGAAGCCCTTTTTCGCATTTAGTAAGTTCCACTTTGAACCCAAGGGGTCTTATTGGGCAGAACCGGTTATCCCATCGGCTATATTTGGGTATTAAGGTGGCAAATTGAAGTTTAATCTCGAAGCACAAGGTTAAAGTTAAAGTCTGCAATGGGCTTTTTAAGCTCGATTTGGCTGTAATTGCAGCAATAAAACAGCAAAAATAACACTTCTCGCTGCGTTTTTGTGCAAACAAGCGATTTTAGTAAAATTAGGCTTTACATTGCCCCTGAGTATCCCTATTATTTGCGGCGTTCGGAGGGATGGCAGAGTGGTCGAATGCACCGGTCTTGAAAACCGGCATGGGTTTATAGCCCATCTAGGGTTCAAATCCCTATCCCTCCGCCACATTTAGAGAAAGGGCTTCCAGTAATGGGAGCCCTTTTTCGTATCTGCAATCCAATGGGTTTATAGCGTAGCTATGTAGGGTTCAAACCTCTAGTCCACTGCGCCACTTTTAGATGAAGCCCCAGCAGAAATGCTGGGGCCTTTTCGAATTTAGGAAGCCCTACTTTGAACTCTAGGGTTCCTATTGTTTAGCCTCTTTACTAAGAATTGGCTACCCCTGCGCCACATATAGAAGAGCCCGCTATTTATAGCGACCTTTTGCTATCTACGATTTATACACTTCCATAAAAGAGGTATTGGTGTTCTACACCCAGAATTCACAAAAGTTGTTTTACCTGTGAACTTGAGTATTAGCGTGCTTGTTGGCTCAGTATGAACAAGTATTTGAATTTGTTTTAGAGGCTCACTATTTTGCATGATTAGTCGTTGTGATTGGCGGCTAGCTTAGTGGCTATGGCTGATTGTTATGTTTAGCGCTGGGGTAAATCGTGCATATCTGCTCGATATTGCATCATCATTAATGATCTCTCATTTTAAATGCCTAATTACTAATGAATTCTTATTGCGTGGGTAGAATATTTGATTTTCTTGAGATATCACACAGGTTCAGTAAAGTCTTGTATTCATTAACTATCAAATACTGATATAAACCATTTCACAATATAAGCTGCGGGTATGCCTAGCGCATCCTAAGCAGTAGCTACCTCAATTCTTTGTATACCCTGGAGCACCAAAATGAGCTGCGATATGACTCTTGATAGTTTTCTTACTACCGTTGCTGAGCGTAACCCTAATCAACCTGAGTTTTTGCAAGCAGTAAAAGAAGTACTGACTTCTATTTGGCCTTTTGTAGCAGCGCGTCCTGAATACCTAAACGCTGGTATTTTAGAGCGTTTGGTTGAGCCAGAGCGTTTAATTCAATTTCGTGTTTCTTGGGTAGATGATAGCGGTAAGGTACAAGTTAACCGCGCTTTCCGTATTCAACACAACTCATCTATTGGTCCATTTAAAGGTGGCATGCGTTTCCATCCGTCAGTAAACCAATCTGTACTTAAGTTTCTAGCATTTGAGCAGACATTCAAAAATGCACTAACGACGTTACCTATGGGCGGCGGCAAAGGTGGTAGTGACTTCGACCCTAAAGGTAAAAGTGAAGGCGAAGTGATGCGCTTTTGTCAGGCATTGATGTTAGAGCTGCATCGTCACTTAGGTGCGGATACTGATGTTCCAGCTGGTGATATTGGTGTGGGCGCACGTGAAGTGGGCTACATGACCGGCATGATGAAGAAGCTAACGAACAGTGCTGAGTGTGTGTTTACTGGTAAAGGTCTAACATTCGGTGGCAGCTTGATCCGCCCTGAAGCAACGGGTTACGGTCTACTGTATTTCGTTGAAGCCATGCTAAAAGCTAAAGGCGAAAGCTTAGAAGGCAAAACGGTTACTGTATCTGGATCGGGTAATGTGGCGCAGTACGCCATTGAAAAAGCAATGGAAATGGGCGGTAAAGTGATTACTGCATCAGATTCCAGCGGTGTGGTATTTGATCCTGATGGTTTTACTACTGAAAAGCTAGCTAAGTTAATGGAAGTTAAAAATGAACGTCGCGGCCGTGTTGCTGATTACGCTCATGAAATGGGTCTGGAGTATGTAACTGGCGGCACGCCATGGCAGTTTGCTGCAGACGTAGCACTACCTTGTGCAACTCAAAATGAGCTAGATGCCGAACATGCTGCAATGCTGATTGAAAATGGTGTGCAGATTGTTGCTGAAGGCGCCAACATGCCAAGCACTGCTGAGGCTATTGCGTTAATGCATGAGGCGAAAGTATTGTTTGCTCCTGGAAAGGCTGCGAATGCGGGCGGTGTAGCAACCTCTGGTTTAGAGATGAGCCAAAATGCATTACGTTTAAGCTGGACTCGTGAAGAGGTGGATGTGCGCTTACGTGACATCATGTACTCAATTCACGCCACATGTGAGCAATATGGTCGTGAAGGCGAGCACATTAACTACGAGCTAGGTGCTAACGTAGCAGGTTTTGTTAAAGTAGCTGATGCTATGAAAGCGCAAGGTGTTTACTAAACAGTAAATCAAATTTAAAAGGGCCTAATGGCCCTTTTTCGTTTTTTGGCGTAAAACTAAACTAATTTGGAAAAACGATAGCTGTAGTTAATGCATTTGCTAAGTTAAAGCGCTAAGCAAAAGTGTTATCTAATAGGAAAGGTCAAATGATAGCTGTAATTTTTAAGTGCATATTAGCCAAGATAAAAAAGCTGAGTATTTAGATATTGCCGCTGAGCTTAAGCCGCTGTTGGCAGATATTGATGGCTTTATTTCGATAGAGCGGTTTCAAAGCTTAAGCGATGACTGCAAAATTTTGTCCCTGTCTTTTTGGCGTGATGAACAAGCTATTGCCCAGTGGCGAGAATTAGAAACTCATCGCACAGCCCAAACTAAGGGCCGAGCAGGGGTATTTGATAATTATCGTTTACGAGTTGCTGGTGTGATCCGTGACTATGGTATGCATCAGCGAGAGCAAACTCCTGAGGATAGTGTGATTGCTCATAATAGCTGAACATATTGTGGATAGCCCAAACATAGTTTGAGCTATCCGGTTTACCTGAGTTAGAAAGTAAAGGACGTTTGAATGACCGCGCCTAGCTCGTTGTCACTGGCGTAACTGGCAGATAGGTCGATATGGAAAGTATCGAATGGTGATAAGCCCAAGCCTGCAGTAAATTGATCGGCTAGATTATCTGATAAGTCAGTCTGATAACCTGCGCGCAGTTGTGCCCAATCGAAGGCATTAAACTCGACACCGATACCTGCCATTTGCTTATTATCAGCTTTGGTATCGACAGCATTCAATGTGCCAGCAATTGAATCGTAGCCTTCTGCTTCATTTAGATCTACATCGACACCGACAGTAAATAGTCGATGGTTATAGCTTGCGCTGGCAATGTAAGTCGGGTTAATTACATATTCACCATTAATCCCTTTAGTCGCAGAGGTTTCATAGCTGTTCTTGACTAAGTTTTTACCAACTAAGCCGAATGCGAAGCCATTATTCATGTGGTAAGCAAAACCAATATCTAAGTTGATGTTACTTTCTTCAGTTTGATATTTATCATCATCCCAATCATCAAACTCATAGTTTTCAATATCAGTAACATAGTTAATAGTCGTTACTTGTTGGTATTTAGGTGTGATCCCGTAATAAAAAGTACCGTGGCTTGATTTATAAGATTTCGCAAAACTCACGCCAGCTTCTGCAATCACCACACCCATCGTCAGAGCTTGCGATGTTAGTGAGCCGTTTTCGATCAGTTTGTCAGTATTTAGATCATCTTCCGCAATATCGGCAAAGATAAATGCGTCAGCATACGCCTTGATAAACATATTCACTGACACATATTCATTTGGTATGGCTACAGCTAGGCTAACGTTAGCTTGAACATTTGCACGGTTGCTCTGTAATTCTTCTAACGCATCGATAACCAACTGTGCGTCTTGCTCTGTAGGGCTGGTAATTGCTGAAAAGCGATCATAAATGTCAGAGAAATCTTCAGTCTTATCGATGATTTCTTCGCTATCATCGACTTGAGCCCCTATAGATGGAATGAGAACACCTACATCATCATCCTCACCATATCGTGCCGTTAATGCTGGGTTGTGGAATGTCGCTGTTAAGTAGTCTGCCGTTGAGGCACCTATGCCTCCCATTGCAAAAGAGCGTGCGTCAAATGACTGTACTGCAGCGTAGGAATTAGCAGAGACAAGTGTTGCAATTAAAGTGGGAGCTAACAGGTATTTACGTGCCATATCAAATCCTTGAATTTATGGTTTTTTGGTTTTAAAACGGCAGGAAAATACCACTATTTTATGGGGAGACACAATGAGGGGATTTACTAAATGTTACTTAAATAAGGTAATAGCCACAGGCTATTACCTTTGATTGGGTTATTTTGACACAGATGAGCTCATCAACGGTTAATCTCAAGCACAATCTTGCCGATATGCTGTTTTTTCTGAAAAGCTTGCTGGGCATCAGCAATTTGCTTTAGAGGAAAGCTTAGTGCCACTAGCGGTTTTATCTGCCCTTGTTCAATCCGCTTGATCAGATTGGCAAAGACTTGAGGTTGTAAAACCGTACAGCCAAAGAAGCTAAGATCTTTAAGATAAAGCGTGCGAATATCCAGCTCTACCAGTGCACCGCCAATTGCGCCCGATACTGCATAGCGACCGCCTGGGCGTAATACCTCTAAAAACACTGGCCATTTTTCACCGGCCACCAAATCTATGACTACATCTATGCTGTTTTTACCTAAGCATTTTATTAGGTCGTCATTGCGGCTAACAGCTTTGTCTGCACCTAAGTCGATTATTTGCTGGCGCTTAGCCTCACTAGTAATCGCAATTACTGTTGCGCCGCGAGCTTTAGCTAACTGAATCGCTGCAGAGCCCACACCGCCAGAAGCACCAGAGATTAATACCGTATCATGCTCAGTAACATTGGCTTTAGTTAGCATATTCTCAGCAGTGGAATATGAGCAAGGAAATGACGCGAGTTCGACATTTGTTAGTGTTGAATTAACTGCGTAGGCATGAGCAGAGTCAACACAAGTGTATTGCGCAAAGCCACCATCACATTCAGAACCCAAATACCAAGGGGTGGCCAATTGCTCGCCATTAACTTGGTTAATGCAAGGTTCAATCAGCACCCGCTCGCCTACACGGCTAATATCAACGTTTGTGCCTACCGCGACAATTTCGCCGCATACATCGGCACCTTGAATAAGCGGAAGACTTAATGCTGTGCCAGACCAGCTTGCGTCATCACTATCGTTATCACCTTTTGAATACCAAGCTGTACGAGTGTTGATATCGGTATTGTTTACACCTGCAGCTGCCACTTTTATGAGTACTTGGTTAGCTTTGGGCTGTGGCGTGAGTACATCTTCACGATATACAAGCTTATCCAAATCGCCATGGCCAATAAGCGTTACCGCATGCATATATGTAGGAATCGAATTCATGATTGGACGGCCTCAGTAAGTTATTTGAGTAAAGTGTGGGAAATCTCTATAGCTTCTTTTACAGCGGCATCACCGAGTACGGGCCAGCTACTACTCACCCCTTCATGGAGAATAAAGAGTGCAGTTGCTAGATCCTGGCGTTGGCTTTGCTGACCTAAAAATAATTTGAGTTCATGTTTGTGCTGATTAACTACATCAGCGATTTGTTGGTTGTCAGGAAAAGCAGCAAGTGCCTGCATAGACATACAGCCTTTGGGGGCACTGTGTTGCATCCAATGCTGTAATCGGCAAAAGATATGCTGTATTGCTGGAAACCCAAGTTCAGAAATATCCACTTCAAGGATCTTGAGATAACGCTGATGACGGCTTTCTAAAGCCGCAACAATCATATCTTCCTTAGAGGGGTAATATTTATAGAGGGTACGTAAACTAACACCACTGGCTTTTTGTAGCAGTGCAACGCTAGATTCAGCAAAGCCAAATTGCCCAAAGGTGGTTTCAAGGTTGGCTGCGATTTGTTGTTTAAGCATAATTAACCTGAGGTAGAATGATTACTCTACATTCAGGGTAGGGCGATCGCTCTACTCTTGTCAAACTGAATTTCAATTTCTGTTAGCAAATCACTTGCTGCCGCAAAGCCATAATGGTTATGAGCCCCAAACTGAAATGCTACTTAACTCTTAAAGTTCACAACGGCCATTAGATAGTCATTGTCATCATCCGATCTTTTACCTAAATTCCTATACTGGTTGCTAGCTAAGGCGTAAATGTGCGCCGAGTAATAATGAGGAAGTAGGCATGAAAACAATCGGTATGCTTGGTGGAATGAGTTGGGAGTCTACAGCGAGTTATTACAAAGCGCTCAATCAAGGGGTCAAAGCTGAGCTTGGTGGGCTACATTCGGCTAAGGTAGCTTTATATAGTGTCGATTTTGCAGAAATAGAAAAGCTGCAGCACAAAGGCGAGTGGCAACAAACTGCTGCAATTCTTAGTTCAGCAGCTAAATCAGTTGAAGCCGCTGGCGCTGACTTTCTACTTATATGTACTAACACTATGCACAAAGTCGCAGATGACATACAAGCTAGTATCAATATTCCAATTTTGCATATCGCCGACGCGACAGCTAGTCAGTTGGTTGCCGACGGTATTAAAAAGGTAGGGCTGCTAGGCACTGCTTTTACTATGGAACAAGACTTCTATAAAAGCCGCTTACAAGACAAGTACGCGATAAACGTGATTGTTCCTGAAGAGCCTGACCGCAAAATAGTACATAGCATTATTTATGAAGAGCTATGCCGCGGCGTTATTTCGTCAAGCTCACGTGCACAATACTTAACGATTATTGCAGCATTAGAAGCGCAGGGAGCGGAAGCAGTGATCTTAGGTTGTACTGAAATTGCATTACTTGTTCAGCAGCAAGATACCCATGTACCTTTATATGACACTACAGAGATCCATGCAGCGAAAGCGGTTGAGCTGGCTTTAATGGATAGGTAATAAAAGCCGAGGTGATATTGTTTATATAGACTGCTTGCCGAACAATATCGACTTAAGTGGTCATAATTAAGTTTCCCTCACATGCTTTAGTTACCTAACGCGACAATTAATATTGAGGGCTGAAAGCCGGTATGCTTGATTCTATTGGCCTCTAGCGCATATTTTTTATACTCGCAAAGGCATTGCTGTGTATAACTCTGTGGGTATTTGGTGAGTATGGTGTGCTTAAAAAAGCTTTTTCAAAAAAGCGTAATTTTCTTTAAAAAAGCGCTTGCGCTCTTTTAAAATCTCCCTATAATGCGACCCCACTGACACGGCGAAGCAGGCCACCTACCAAGCGTTAAGCTAGATAGAATGGGACTTGCAGCGGAGTTAGAGAGATTAACTTCTACGGAATTTAGCCTCTGGTGACAAGCGGTTTAAGAGCTTCACGCAATGACTTCTGATTAAGAAATCAACGCTTGAAAAACTTCTTAAAATAAACGCTTGACGCCAACAACGGGAAGTGTAGAATACGCCTCCTCAGCCAAACGACCTAAGCGTCTAAGGCGCTAGTTTGAAAGACTTAGTCTTAATAGAATTAGCACGCTCTTTAACAATATGACAAGCAAATCTGTGTGGACACTCACAGAGATTAAGTTATTCGAAATTACATCTTTGATGTAATCAAAAATTACTTAATGAATGAGTGTTCAT
>NZ_JAKILB010000014.1 GCF_023283895.1 Shewanella pneumatophori
CTAACAAATAACCTTGTCTTACTTTAAATTGGCGGAGCGGACGGGACTCGAACCCGCGACCCCCGGCGTGACAGGCCGGTATTCTAACCAACTGAACTACCGCTCCAAAACATTTTTAGAAATCATTACTATGATTGCTAAGGTCACTCGTTATGTCACTAACAAATAACTAAAATTTAGTACTTGATTGGCGGAGCGGACGGGACTCGAACCCGCGACCCCCGGCGTGACAGGCCGGTATTCTAACCAACTGAACTACCGCTCCACATCAAGTGCGGTGAATAATACGTAGAGTGAGGTAGTCCGTCAATAATTTTTTTTGCTGCCGCCAACTGTATAGCTAAAAAACAAACAATCCGCCGTAAACTTAAACATTAAGCGGTTTAAATCTATGTTTTTCTAGCTGAAGTGTCTTGGTTTTCTTCTGGCATGGTTAAATCTATCTGATCAAGCTCAAGTAACATTTTCTCTCGCTGTACTTCTTTTTCTAACCTTGCTTCTGTTGCCGCTAACGCTTTTTTAAGATTACTGCGCTTACGAACAATTAATAAAACAATAATACCCAATACAATTAGGCCACCATTGACCGACGCCATCCAGAAGATTGCTTTATCTTTAGCTTGCTGCTCCTGCTGTTTAGCAATAGCCTCGGCTTTGGCAGCAAGCTCCTCTTTACTCGGTGGGGGGGCCGGAGGTTGAACAAGGTTAAAAAATAGCTCTGGTAACTGCAGATAAATCTCACGACCAGTCAATGTTGTCGTGACTGCATTCACTTTTAAATGATAACTACCAAAATCAATCACTTTAGGCAGAACGAAATCAGTTGTCGATTGAGTAAAGTCCGTCATGGTCACAGGTACTGTTTTACCCGTTGGCCCTAAGATTTCAGCATCTAAATGAGTCTCGTCTAACTTAACTAAAGTGTCATCGACTTTAATCTCTAACGTCCAAATACCTAAGTTAGGATCATCGGGAGTGAGCAGCTCAACAGTAATTGGCTGCGGCAAAAGCCTGAATGAATCATTGTATTCACGGTCTAGTACCGCATTTTTGGCTTGGATTTGTAGTCGATAATCGCCCCATGGCTGATCTAAATCTAAATCGCTGGTAAATATACCGTCATCAGGGCGTTCATCTAATGACTCACCGTTATCACGATAGGCCCCCACAATAAATGTTCCTGCGGCGTAGTTCTCATCAGTCGGATTATTTTCACTAATAAAACGCGCTGTCCAGTTCATCATAAAATCAAGACCGGGCAAGCGAACTTTTTGCTCATCGCCAAGTAATTGCGCGGTTAATTTTAAACGCTCACCTTGAAATAAAGGTTTAGGGATTGGCTCGACTTCAATAGATAGTGTGGTGATCTTATCGATCACCGAACCTTCAACCACCTGCCCAATTAGTTGCCATGGCCCTGGCATTGGTTGCTTGATAGTAATCATGTCACCGGTTAATCCTTCCATCCAAGTAACCTTGGCGTCAGGGTGACGGTCAACATACCACTTACTCCCGTCAGGGCGCACAATAATCACAGGTGCACTGCCGTATTCTCTATGAATGAGTAACGTAACGGACTCAACCATATGATCGATTCGAAATCGATTTTTTAATTCAGCCGCATGCTTAGATAGCAACACTTCTGATGCAGCGATACCACTAAATAAAAAGTAGCCGATAAAGCAAGCCGTAAAAATGGTAACTCTTCTAGTCATAGAGAGACTCTTAAAATGAGATTATCCGCGCCAGAGGCATTGTCCTGACTTAGCAACTAAATCTAATCGCTCTTCGTGTCTTACTAATTCATCGGCCGATGCAGAGATCACTTTAAGTTTTGTTCTATCAATACTTAAGCGCTGAATACCACCGCCCTCTTGTCCTGCTTTTTCACTAGATAGGTTAAATTTGGTTTGGCCACCTGTCATTAATAGGTAAACGTCGGCCAAAATCTCAGCATCGAGTAATGCGCCGTGGAGATCACGTGCAGAGTTATCAATGCCATAGCGCTTACATAAGGCATCCAAGTTATTCTTTTGACCTGGATGCAAGAACTTAGCGACTTCTAGCGAATCGAGAACCTGACAAATATCTGTGGTTTTCGGCCCCAATGGTTGCAGCATTGAAAACTCATGATCCATAAAGCTAACGTCGAAGTTCGCGTTATGTGCCACAATTTCGGCGCCATCAATAAACTCAATAAAGCTTTGGGCAATTTCATGAAACTTAGGCTTGCTAGCAACAAATTCATTGGTGATACCGTGAACTGCAATTGCGTCTTCATCAATCGCTTGTTGCGGATTAATGTATTCATGGTAATGACGCCCAGTTAATCGGCGGTTAATGACTTCAACACAGCCGATTTCAATGATCCTGTGCCCCAAATAAATTGGACCACTTGATTGGTTCATACCTGTCGTTTCGGTATCGAGAATAATTTGACGCTTCGCGCTTGAAACAATGTTCATATGAATTTATACATTTCTCAGTTAAATATTTTGGGTATACTCGCCCAGCAATTATAGCTATGGTAGCAACTTGATGACTGGACTGAAACAGATCTCTATCTATACCGACGGTTCTTGCCTCGGAAATCCTGGCCCTGGTGGTTATGGCATCGTTTTAAAGTATAAAAAGCAAACAAAAGAGCTTGCCGAGGGTTTTGCCCTTACAACCAATAACCGCATGGAGCTACTTGCACCTATTATCGCACTTGAAGTACTTAAAGTGCCATGTCAGGTTATATTGACCAGCGATAGCCAATATATGCGCCAAGGGATCACACAGTGGATCCACGGCTGGAAACGCAAAGGGTGGATCACCTCTGCCAATCAACCGGTAAAAAATGTCGATTTATGGAAACGACTTGATGCCGTATCACAGCTGCACCAAATTGATTGGCGCTGGGTAAAAGGTCATGCAGGCCATACCGAAAACGAGCGCTGTGATGTCCTTGCTCGTAAAGCCGCTGAAGCAAAACCAACGCTAGAAGACACAGGTTACATCGCGCAGCAAAGCTAGACGATTAAATCTAGGTTATTGAAGCTAAATCTAACAAGACTCAATTAAAGTCCGCTTTTACATTCAGCCATCGGTATTTAGGAACATCTTATTAAATTTAATAAATTCTAAGCCGATGGGCGTAAAGTTACGGCTTTTGTGGTGTATGCGATAGAACTTGCGCTCTAGTGATAATCCCTCGACTTGAATAACGGCTAACTCTTTACGAATCAGCTCTTTTTCAAGGGTTAATTCAGATAACACCCCTAGCCCAGCGCCTTGTTTAACCGCTTGTTTAATCGCATCGGGTGTTGAGAAACGAAACTTTTCCTGCGGCTGTATATCAAGGGCGTTCGCGGCATTAACAAAGTAATCACGAGTACCAGAGCCTTCTTCACGCATTACCCAGGGCATATCATGTAGCGCACTCGGGGCAACGCTCTGTCCTGCTAATGGGTGCGCAGGATGACAAAACACCAGTAATTTGTCTTTATGCCACGCCTCAACGGCAATACGGCTATCAAGGCATTGTCCCTCAATAAAGCCCATTTCACTTCTAAACTCTAACACCGCATTTATCACAGCTTGAGTATTATCAATATCTACATTCACCAACGTATTAGTATGCTGCTGACAAAAAGCCACTGCTGATTTAGCCAATAAGTAATTACCTATGGTTGAGCTTGCACTGACATTCAAATTCCCGCCAAGCTCAGCTCCCGCAGGAGAAAACGCATGCTCTATTTGCTCAATTTTTTGTAAAGCTTCGGTTGCTAATGGCAACAATAAACTACCTTGCGAATTTAAACGCAAGCGGTTGCCAATTCGCTCAAATAACCGCGTATCGAGCTGCTTTTCCAGCTCAGATAATGCCATTGATGCTGCAGGAGAAGATAAATTAACTAACTCTGCCGCTTTAGCCACTTGGCCGCTGCGCGCTACCGCTTCAAAAATAGCTAACTGTTTTAGTGTTATTCGCATTGATGTTCTTATGGTTGATTTGACGATTTCGAAACATGGCCCGTACGCCCTGCACTCGGCGCTGTTGACCAATTAGGTTGCTTTACTTTTCGCTTTGCTTGAATTGGTGTTAACGGGCTTTCAAGTTTTTTAGCTACCAGCACATAAACACTGCCGGTACTTGGTAACCAAGATTTAAGTGCATGGGACCAAATATTGTCGGGTTTGACTTCACTTAACAGGTGATGATGCAATAAACGTTCATCTGCAACGACTTGATAACCCAATAACCCTAGCCAGTCTTTCACCCGTGATGGCGTGAAAAATCGTCCATTCCAAGGGATCTCATTCTGATGCTTAGGTAGGATTTGGCCGATAAACATTGGGCTTAGTGGATTAAAGCCACTAATAATAAGATGGCCGCCAGATACCAATACCCTGTCAATTTCTCGCAGAAGTCGATAAGGGTCTGCTTCGAACTCTAAAATAAAGTTCATCACTACGGCATCAACACTGACATTTTGAATAGGTAATTGGCTGTAATCACCTCGAATATGGGCTTGAGGCTCATCAAATAACCCATACTGCCGATTAATCCCCACATTGGTTTTATCGATTTTCTGGCTTAATGGACCCAAGTTAAGCATGTAATAACCAAAAATTCGTGGCCACCAAGGTGATAGAGCTTCCTCGAGGCTTTCACGAATGATCGCTCCGTTAGGTAGTTCTGACCAATGAGAAGGCTTTAATGCTAATTCAGATTGCGACAAATCAATCTCCAAATTCCTTAATACCCTACTTTAATAACGAAAGCGGTATACAAGCAACTGCTTTGCTCAGTAAACTGGTTTCAGTGCTCAAATTAGTCCTCAAATTAGTGCTCAAATAAATTAACTCGAGCGATTTACTTCTTACTTAGAGAGTTTCAGTATGTTACAGATCACACCACTTCCCGCTTTTAACGATAATTATATCTGGGCGTTGCAAACTGAGCAAAGTACAGGTGTTTATGTGGTCGACCCAGGTGACGCACAAGTTGTGATTGACTATGTCACCAGCAAACAGTTGACTCTACAGGGCATACTCATTACCCACCACCACCATGATCATACAGGCGGAATTGCAGCACTATGCGAGCATTTTGGTAAAGATATTCCAGTATATGGCCCACAAGCCGAGAATATCCAAGGGATTAACCGTCCAATAGCGACACAGGCAAAAATCACTTTAGAGGGCTTAGGGCTGGAAGCAAAAATCATTCAGGTTCCTGGGCATACCTTAGGCCACATAGCTTACTTAATTGACAATGTACTTTTTTGCGGTGATACCCTGTTTAGCGGTGGCTGTGGGCGATTATTTGAAGGAACCGCTGAGCAAATGTATCAATCATTAAGTCAGCTAAGTGAACTGCCAGAACAAACCAAAGTTTACTGCACTCATGAATATACGTTAGCAAATTTACGCTTTGCTTGTGCAGCAGAACCAAGCAACCAAAAGCTGCAACAATATGTGCAACAAGCAAATCAATTACGTGCACAAAATATACCTACCTTGCCATCATCAATTGGCCTCGAAAAGGCAATAAACCCATTTTTACGGGCAGATTGTGCAGAAATTCAACAAATTTTAGCCGTTCAATTCCAACAACCTATAACAAATACGCTGCAAAGCTTCGCACTTCTGCGTCAATGGAAAGACAATTTCTAAAAAATAATCTACAATAGCCCGCTATTCCAGCGCCACTAAGCCAGATTTATTCTGGCTTTTTTGAGCCTAATTAGAGGACACAGATTTTAGATGCGCGTACCATTTTTATTCGTCGCAGGGGGGATTGCCCTGCTGACAGGTTGTCAAACTTTAGACAGCCAGAAGACTGATGAAGGGATCCCTGCTACTCCGATAGCAATAGAACAAGTCAAAGTAGCTCCTGTTATACCTGAAGTAGTAGAAACAGTTGAGATCACTGATATATGGCAACGCATTCGCCTCGACATGCAGATGGAAGTACCAGATGAAAAGCTAGTACGCCAATACCGTGACTGGTATATCAAGCATCCACAGCATTTAGAGCGTGTATCTGAACGTGCAACGCCGTTCATGTATCTAATTGTTGAAGAGATTGAAAAGCGTGATCTACCGATTGAGCTAGCTTTACTGCCAATTGTAGAAAGTGCGTTTGATCCGTTTGCCTATTCACACGGTGCCGCGTCTGGCCTTTGGCAGTTCACTTCTCCTATGGCTCGCCATTTTGGGTTAAAGATGAACTGGTGGTATGACGGTCGTCGTGATGTACCAGCAGCAACAACTGCAGCACTAGACATGCTTGAATACCTGCATGGTAAAACGGGGCAAAACTGGTTATACGCAATTGCTGCCTATAACACTGGTGAAGGTCGAGTGATTAATGCCGCTAAGCGTAATGCTAAAAAAGGCATTTCAACTGATTTTTTCAGCTTGAACCTACCACGCGAAACTGAGCGTTACGTACCACAACTTTTAGCACTTGCCGATGTGATTAAAAATGCTGATAAGTACGGCATTAAGCTCACACCTATTAGCAACGAGCCACAAATTGAAGTTGTGGATATTGGTAGCCAAATTGATTTAGCACTTGCAGCTGATATCGCCAATATGACGACATCAGAGCTACACAAGCTAAACCCAGGATACAACCGCTGGGCAACGGCGCCTGAAGGGCCACATAAACTGGTATTGCCAGTTGATAAAGCTGATGCTTTTAAAGTTGCACTCAATAAAACCCATACTAACGAGCGCCTTAACTGGGAACGTTATCAAATTAAATCAGGTGATAGCCTAGGATTAATTGCTAAACGTTACAAAACCACGGTATCTGCGTTAAAGTCAGTTAATGACATTAAAGGCAATACTATTGTTGCAGGTAAGTTTTTGCTAATTCCTGTTTCAGCTAAGAACTTAGATGAATACTTATTATCTGCCGATCAACGTTTAAACCGTCAGCAAAATAAAGCGCGCGGTTCAAGCAAGATCACCTACAAGGTTCAGTCTGGTGATTCACTATGGAAAATTGCTAAGCAGCATAAAGTGAAAACTGCACAGCTTGCGAGCTGGAACAGCATGGCACCAAAAGATCCGCTACAAATTGGTCAAAAGCTAGTAATTTGGTCAGGTACGCGTTCAAACAGCCAAGGCTTAAGCGAAGTAATGCGTACTGTTAATTACAAGGTACGTAACGGTGACTCATTAGCTCGTATCGCAGGCAAGTTTAACGTTAGCGTTAATGATTTAGTGCGCTGGAACTCACTTGAAAAGAGTAAATATATTCAGCCAGGACAAATGCTCAAACTGTATGTAGATATGACCAAAGTTAGAGCATAAAAGTTAGAGTATAAAGACCAACTGCAAAATAGAAAGGCGACCTAAGGTCGCCTTTCTATTTTACTTATACCACCGTATATTAACGGTATTGCTGGTTATAATGTTAGTAACTGTAAGTTACTTTGTACATCGCAGGCTTTTGAGACTCTGTAGCTTTACCAGCAAACACGGCCTCTAAACGATAGCCCTTGCCAATTTTAGCTGCGACTTCTGCTGGAATTTTAAATTTCACGTTTTGTGTTTTCCCCGCAGGCATCACGGTCTCGCGTATTGCTTGGGTAAACATCATCTCATTTGACCATGCCCAGATCTTGCGGCCTTGTGAGTCAAATAACCAAAGATCTGCCGTCATGCCAGACATAAACATCAGCGGCACGCCATATGACTGATTATTCGTGTACTGCAGGGTTACATTTGCTTTGTCAGTCACTAATAGTTTGGCTTCTAACAATCCTTGATCCATAGGGCTATCCTTTTTTGAGCCTCTATTATTGGCACCACTATCAGCAATTTTAACTTTAGTAGCATCTGTAACCACAACGGGTTGTAAAACTGGCTTACCTTGAGGCTGTAGGTTTGGCGCTGTAACCTTCTCAGCAGTCTGCTCTTTAGCTTGTGGCGCTTGCAATAGTGCTGGCTCAGTAACAGCCTCTCCAACTTGTTGGCCTGAGCAACCAATCAAGCTCAAGCCTACAAGAGGAAGTAACGTTTTAACTAACATTTACAGACCTCCAAACTTTTTCAGTAAGCTATCTTTTAACTTATTGGTTTCTTCTTTTAGTTTTGAGTCTAACAGCGCTTTAGTATCAAGTGAGAACTTAGGCTCAGACATTGTCCCTTTTATCGCAAATGGAATTTCCACACCATAAAGTGCGTCGCGCTTATCGCCACCCTGCCCTTCAAGCGAACCGACTACCGAAGTGGTTAATTTATAATCCAATGCTTCGTTGATGATATTAGCAGTACCAGCGCCCTTTAAACGTATTAACGGCGATGCCATATCCAGATCAGGATTTGATACCACCCCTTGCGCAATTTTGAATGAGCCCGTCATGCTGGTAAAGTCAGTTTTTTGCACTGTAGCGCCAACGCCTGAAGACATATCGCCGCCCATCTTAGCTTTAGCTTGTCTGATCATTTGTGGAATATTTACCCCATGAATGGCACCATCCGCAATTTCAAATTTACCATTGGCAAGTAAGTTTTTCTTCAAATTATCAGGTAATAAGCTCTTACCTTTACCGGCTACGTTAAAGTTTGCTGTCCCATCAAGCATGTCAACTTCAGCCATATCTATTAATAAAGCACGAATATCTACACCTGATAAACGTTTATCAAATTGATATTGAGCAACCTTGTTGCGTCCATCAACAGTTGCTGAGGCAGCAATCTTACCGCCATATAAATCAGCCGATAACTGCTTCATATTGGCAACCCCGCCTTGCATCACTAGCTGCATGACCCAGTTCTGCGTTTTAAGGTTGGCGACTTTCACTGACTTTACACGCACATCGACATCCAAATTAACCGACTTCATCGCAGTAAGATCCGGCTCAACGGCATTAGCTGTACTTTGTTTCTGCTGCGACTTGTCATTTGTTTCTTTTGATTCAGCTGGTAACAGAGCATCAAGATCTACATCACCAACTTCAAGTTTAGCCACAACATTAGGCACTTTTTTACCGTAAGCTACATCTAATGAGCCTGAGGCATTGATATTAGCAGCGCTAAAGCTGCTAAGTACTAAGTTCATTGTTTGCTTATCTAATGCCACCACAACTGAAGTATTTAAATCCGCTTGCAGTTGCCCACTCGGTAAACTAGCCCCTTTGACTTGGTTTTTCACCACAAACTCGTTAATGGTTACCGTGTTGAGATCCTGAGCAATTTTAATTTGACCTTCTCCTTGGCTGAGTAATTCCATATCCGGCATGACTGCGGAAAACTCATATTTAACAGGGGCAAATTGGCCTAATTGAAAACGGCCTAATGTCAGCTCTTTTAATGTGAAAACTTGTTCAGTTGCATTTAGACGATCAATATTGGTGATTTTAGTATTGGTAATTGCAATGCCACCAATATCGAGCTTAGCTAGGCTAGCCTTAGAAGAGTTCGCCGGCTCAGTTGATGATTCAGCATCACTCTTGGCGGTTTGATTACTAGTGAGGCCATCAAAGCTAGTTCTACCGTCTTTTTGGGTTTCTAATGTTAGGGTTAAACCATCAAGGTTTAGTTGCGAAATTTCGACTTCTTTTTTAAATAGCGGCATCAATGCCACTTCAGCAACAACTTGATTGACGGCTACCATTGATGCATTTTCAAACCCACTTGGATTTGACAAGCTAATGTCACCCAACTCTATTCCTAAGCTTGGGAAGAACGTCCAAGAGAGATCACTACCAATTGCCAACTCCCGGCCAGTTTCCTGCTTAACCAAGTCCACGATTTGCGGTTTAAAATCATTGGGGTCAAAAATTACCGTTACATAAAGGACTAATGCGAGAACCAATCCTAAGATTGTAATGAAAAACCATTTTAAAAATTTCATAGCAGATTCCATCTGTTATTACGAAGTCATTGTTATAAATCTAGCACGGTTATATCTAAAAATTCATTAGAAACAGCCACGCCGTTTGCGTCAGCATAAATGAAAGATTGAGGCGAAATGATGACACCGTAGATCTCTACAGCGATATTGACTTCACCAATCCCTTTTTTCTCAGTTTTAATGGGATTTACACCAATTGCTTTTATTCCTAAGTCGATAGTTTTTAGGGTTGCAGCATCTCTGACACAGCCATAGATAATCACTCCTTGCCATTGATTTTTAGCAGCATTAGTAGCAATCATATCTCCTAGCAATGCACAATCAGTCACTCCTTGCCCATCGACGACCAATACTTTGCCATCGCCGTTTTGCAGTAAAACCTCTTTAACCTTAGAGTTATCGCGATAGCACTTAACTGTGACCACCTCTCCCCAAAAGCATTCCTTTTTGCCATAAGAGACAAACATTGGCGCTATTAAGGTCAGTTTATCGGCATAAGCATCAAATAAATCAGGTAACAGATCTAACATCAAGCCTCCCTGCACAAAGTGAATGGTTATCTAGATTGACAGGTCAAAGGGATAAACCCAAGTAATAAAGCCGTAATTTACCGATTATTTATACACTATGGACTTTTACAGTGCCAAAATACAAACTATAATCTTGTACAACGTATGAACACCAAACTTCCTTCCGTTAACCGTAGGTAAAAATGAACAATAATATTGAATTAGAAAGTGCCATCGCTGCGCTTGACCAATATGGTTATGATAAAAAGCATTCAAGTGATTTAGAGCAAGCGCGTAATAAAACACAAATGTTAAAATATATCGACTCTCTCGATTTTAATTTACGCCGTTTGCTTATCCTACAAGAAGCCGTTAATGAGCTTGTTGAGAATGAAAAAAGATTATTGGCTCAACATGAGAACATTCAAACTTATAAGACTAAGATTATTAATCTGTCTCGCCAGTTTAATATCTCTTATGATGAAGTCGTTCAAATTATGAAGCAGCAAGAAAACGCCTAAACTCGTAATCGCATATTATGTTTAATACTCAATGATGCTATTGCGGCTAAGCGAAACCTATCCGATTAAATAGCGGGTAAAAAGCATAAATAGCTTTTAGGCGTTACTTTCGAGAGTTCCTTTAGATAATCACTTTAAATAATTGCTCTATAATTTGAATAGAAATAGCGATTGAGATTTGTTTGTTAAGTGAGATTAAACACTTTGCCAACAGGCATTAATCATCAATTGGCAGTAAACATAATAGCTGCATAATTCATAAATCTTGTGTATTTGCTCTGTAAAGCGGATTTATAGCATCGATAACGACTTTATGTCATGATCGCTATCAGCGCTTAAGCCTACGGAAGGGCTTACCTAGTCTTTATTGCTTTCACGCTTTCACGCTTTCACGCTTTCACTAAAGTGGAGCACTCTAACAAGTTAACTTAACTAACATGAATTAATTTAATACTAGGTTTTTATTCAGTATCCAATTTTAAATACACCTTAAATTTACACAAACCTTAACTAAACAAGAGCTATCTTCCCTTGCTCACGATAATGGGTCATCGGCTTTAATCAGTCCTTTGCAAACTGATTTACTCTTCCATGCGAAATATCACGCTCTAAATTCAGTACACCACTCGTACCGTAACAGGGATCAGAGTGAGTATCAGCGCCGCACTTAGGCACTTAGGCACTTAGGCACTTAGGCACTTAGCGTACGTCACTCAAGCGCATGCTAACGTATGACATTACCCCATTAATTTCAACAAGTTAAAATGCCTCGCCTACAAAATCGCTGTTAGTTACAGAGCGTATAAATCAAAGACCAAAGTACAAAAATCACAAACACAAACACAAACAAAAGACAAAAGCCCCACACTATCAATACTTAAGTTTGAGGCTGTTTTTTAGCTGCAGCTGCTGGTATTTTGTTTGAAACAGGAGCACTGGTTTTATGTTTAATTTTGCTGATTTTTTTAGTTCTGATTATTAGTAAGAAAGCAAAAATCAACATATACAAAGCCGGCTCTATCACTTCTGATTTGACCGACCAATAGAAATGCACCGCGGCTAAAATCGCGATTAAATACACCCCATTATGTAGCTTTTGCCAGTTTCGCCCCATCTTGCGCATCACGCCTTTAAACGAAGTTAATGCCAAAGCTATTAATAAAAGGTATGCACTCGCACCGACTAATATATAAGGACGCTTAATAACCTCCTCAAAAAATAATGACCAAGCAAATAAAAGATCTAAACTAAAAAATGCCAACACATGCAAACTTGCATATGCAAACACATACAAGCCTACTAACCGCCTTGTTTGCAGCAGTAATCCTTGTTTGAGTCGTTTTGCCAACGGAGAAATCGTTAACGTCGCCACAAGCGCGTTTAATGCTCCAATTCCTGTAAAATGGATAATGTATTGCACGGGGTCGCCGCCCGCATTATCGGTCATTACTTTAAGCACTAAATACACTATGGGCAGTGTACCAATTAAGTGAAATAGCACTTTAAGCCAAAATAAAGAGCGGCGAGTTAGCCCCATAGGTTTCTCCAACATCAAAGTATTTATAGATACTAAACAATTGATAATATTTATTATTTGATAAAACTTTTACTCACAAACTTATTTGTACTCACAATCTTAATAGAGTTATGAAGCTTTTATAGTAAGCGTTAACATGACTTATATTAACGCTATTTTTATCCATCTCTCTTACAAGGCTAATAGAATTTTCTTAAGTCCATGCCTTTGTAAAGATCTGCCACAAACTCACCGTAACCATTAAATGGTAAAGTAGGAATACGCTTGGCAGAAAACAATCCGCCCTCTGCAATGCGGCGCTCAGACGCTTGTGACCATCTAGGGTGATCCACTTCAGGATTAACGTTAGCGTAAAAACCATATTCATTAGCAGCTAATTGATTCCACGAGGTAGGCGGCTGTTTGTCAGTTAACCTTATACGCACAATCGATTTGATACTCTTAAAGCCATACTTCCAAGGCACAACTAGGCGGATTGGTGCACCATTTTGCGGTGGTAAGGTCTTACCGTATAAGCCGACAGACATAAAAGTCAGGTCGTTCATTGCTTCTGCTAACGTGAGTCCCTCAACATAAGGATAATTAATTCCACCGCCAGTATAACGATTACGCTGCCCTGGCATCTGTTCTGGATCAAACAGCGTTTCAAACGCCACATACTTAGCTTTACTGTTGACGCCGACTTTTTTAAGCAAGCTAGCTAATGAAAATCCCACCCAAGGGATCACCATCGACCACGCCTCTACACATCTAAAGTTATAGGCACGCTCTTCTAGGGGGAAGAGTTTAAGCAAGTCGTCGTAATCTAAGGTCATAGGTTTATCGACCTCACCATCAATCACTAACTTCCATGGTTCAACCTTGAGCTCTTGAGCATTTTCAGCAGGATCTGTCTTACTTGTGCCAAACTCATAGAAATTATTATGGGATATGATTTTTGATTCAGGCGTTAACGCGCCGTACAACAAGTGATCATATTGTGCTTGCTTAGCAAAAGGCAGTGTCTTGGTTAAAAAAGCCGCTTTTTCTTCATCACTTGAAAATAGATCGAACACGCCCGCATTAGCATGAGACGACAACAGCGCACCCGCGCCTATAAAGCCCATTTGTTTTAAAATCCGCCGTCTATCTTGGTAAACAGCTTCAGGCGTGATGTCCCGACTGGTAAATTTATCCCACGCAGCAGTTTTTTTTATATTCATTGGCCGCTTCCATCCTTTTGTCTCAATATATGCTATTACCTAATCAGACCGACTAAGTCCGAGAAAGGTTTCACATTAGTTTTAAATTACATTTCGTTAACAGCTGATTATGTCTGCAGCACTTATCTAATTATTCATCTGCTTATGCTTGCAGTGTTTAAATCGCCATGCCACTCTAATGTCTCATTCATCATGTTAAGAGCCTTCTCACATGCCTTTAGAGCTTGCATTCTCCACCCCACAAATTATTGCTATTGCTGCAATATCCTTCTTAGCTATGTTAATTGGTGCCCTGTTCAATCAACGTAAAACGCGCAGTAAATGGGAATACGTTAGAAACCAGTTAATGGATGAAATGGAACAAACAAAACTCGAGCTTAATAATGAGGTTTTGGAACTCAAGGAAATCGTCAACCAAAAAGAGCTGACTATCGATCAATACCAAGACAAACTCGAATTTAGATTAGAGCAATTAGGTAAGGCTCAAGCGCAAGCAGAGCGTACCCAAGTTCTCGAACAATCTTTAGCAGATAACCAACGCAAGCAAATGGAAACCCAATTAGCCTTGTCTAAGTCCAATGCGATGCAGCAAACTTTAAGTGCAAGTTTTGAAGCAAAAGAACAAGCTTTAAACGATAAAATTCAACTGCTTGAGGATTCTGAAGTTCGCTTAAATGCCCAGTTTGAAAATCTAGCGACCAAAATTTTTGAAGCCAGAAGCGAAAAGCTACAAACTCAAAATAATCAGCAACTCGACAGCGTATTAGCCCCTTTTAAACAGCAAATTGAAGGCTTTAGAGCGCAGGTTCAAGCTTCATATTCACACGAACAAACCCAACGTAGCGCGTTAAAGCACCAGTTAGACTCATTAACAGAGCTTAACTTAAAGATGAGCCAAGATGCTGTTAACTTAACTAAAGCATTAAAAGGCGACAACAAGCAACAAGGTAACTGGGGCGAAGTGATCCTTGAGCGGGTATTACAAGAAAGTGGACTGCGTGAAGGTCATGAGTACGACACTCAAACCGATCTTAAAAACGACAGTGGTAAACGTTTTAAGCCCGATGTCATTGTGCATTTACCAGAAAACAAAGATGTTGTTATTGACGCCAAAATGTCGCTTATTGCCTATGAGCGCTACTTTAATAGCGATGATGATGAAGTTCGCGCCCAAGCAATTAAAGAGCACATTATTTCAATACGTGCACATATCAAGGGGTTAAGTCAGAAAGACTACCAAAAGCTACATGGCTTAAAGAGTCTAGATTATGTTTTGATGTTTATACCACTAGAGCCTGCGTTTTTACTGGCACTTGAGCATGACCCAAGCTTGGTCAATTACGCACTTGAAAGCAATATTATGTTAGTCAGTCCGACCAACTTACTCGTGGCACTAAGAACTATTAACAATATTTGGCGATATGAATATCAAAATCAAAACGCACAAATGATCGCTAAACAAGCGGGTAAGATTTACGACAAGTTATGCGGCTACCTAGACGATATGGATAAGCTGGGTCGCGCCTTAGAGTCCGCCGATAAAAACTTTACTAGTGCAATGAACAAGTTATCAACCGGCAAAGGTAATGTTATTCGCCAAGCTCATCAGATGCAGCAGCTAGGTGTTGAAACCAGTAAAAAAGTCGACGCCCAACTTTTAGATAAAGCACTAAGCTTATCAGATGATGATTTTCATCAACACTAAGCCAAAGTTTTCGACGCTAGGCTTCTTATAAGGATATTTAAGAGGATTGTTGTAAATGCACAAGCAGTTAAGTCGCATTTTGATGGCAGTAGTAACATTTGCAGTATCATGGTCTGCTGCTGCATCTTCATTGACTGAAGATCAGCAGCTTTACCTTGACGCTCGAAGTAAACTCAAAAAGCAGCATTTAAGCCAATATCAAGTAATGCGCGATAAACTTGATGATTACCCATTGGCTATTTATTTAGACTTCCATAACAACATAAGCAACATCCTCAAGCTCCCTGCAGATAAAGCTTTAAAAGAGTTACAAGCATTTAAGGGTAGCCCTTTATACAACACAGGACGCTATCGCTACCTCAAACGCAGTGGCAGCGAAAAACGTTGGCAAGACTTTTTAACTATTAGCCCCAATCAACCTAATAATGTTGTACTGCAATGTTATTACTACCGAGCTCAATTACAAAAAGGCGATAGTCAACTTGCCTACGACGGCGCGAAAACACTCTGGCTACATGGACGTTCTCGCCCTAAAGAGTGTGATCCACTGTTTAGAGAGTGGCAAAAAGCCGGCCATCGCACCCAAGAACTCATTTGGTCACGTATGTTACTCAGTTTTGAGCAGGGCCAATATGGCTTACTTTCTTATTTATCAAGACAACTAACCAGTAATAAAAATGATGCCAAGCGTTTGCTTGCAGTTTATAAAGACCCTCGTAGTCTGCGCCATAAATCAAAATTCAGTGGTAGCGCTAAAATCAATGCCACCATAGTTGATTTAGGGCTGAGAAAGCTTGCTAAAAAAGATCTTAAACAAGCCGTTAAACTGTTTGCCGCTTATCAAAAGGCCGACCGATTTACTGACTATCAAGGCCGCAAACTAAGTCGCTATTTAGTTAGACGAACATTGATCTATCAAGTCATTGAATTGCAAAGTTACGCCGATACGATTTTGCCGCTACTTGATAGTGACGATTTAGTCGAAATGCGCTTGCGTTGGGCGCTGCGCGATAATGACCAGGTAAGTTTTGCTAAATACTTACCGCTACTTAGCGAACAAAAACAGAATACTGCGCGCTGGAAATATTGGCGTGCAGAAGTATTAGCACGAGAAAACAGTAAACAAAGCCAACAGCAGTCTCAGGCATTGTTTGATGAATTGCGCTTAGAACGTAACTTCTATGGTTATCTTGCTGCGGCAAAACTTAAAAAACCTTTTCAATTACAAGATCAAACTAGCAAGAGTTCCCCAAGTCTAATAGACAGTATTTTTGCAGATAAAGGCCTCGCGCGAGTGCGTGAACTGCTGGCTATCGATAAACAGTCTGATGCTCGAGCCGAATGGGTGATGCTGTTAAAGCGTCACAATAAAGCCATGCAAACAGAATATGGCGTCTATGCGGTTGAGCAGAAATGGCATAGTTTAGGTGTCCAAGCGAGTATCCAAGCCAAACTATGGAATGACATGCAAATGCGCTTCCCTTATGCAGCGCAAGATGCTTTTACCCAAGCCAGCAAAAAGTACCGCGTCGATATTGATGAAATTCGCGCTATATCAAGACGAGAAAGTGCCTATTATCCTAATGCGACATCAGGCGTTGGTGCACGTGGTTATATGCAGCTAATGCCAGCCACAGCAAAGCAAACAGCCAAAAAAGCTAAGCTGCCTTATCGCGGTATTAAAAGTTTGTATGATGAAAAGCTCAATATTGCTTTAGGTAGCGCCTATTACAGTGGTCTATTAAAACAATTTGACCAAAATAAAGTGCTCGCAACCGCCTCTTATAATGCCGGGCCTCATCGAATTAAAAGCTGGTTGAAGAGAAGCGATGGTAAACTTGACGCAATTAGCTTTATTGAATCTATTCCCTATCGAGAAACCCGAGAGTACGTGCAAGCAGTATTTAGCTATAAAGTTATTTATCAAGTCAGACAAGGCAAACAAGCCGAGTTACTATCTGCAGACGAACTAAACTTTAGCTACTAGCTTTAATTACTAGCTAAAGCTACTTGCATTAACTATTTACATTAGCTACTTGCATTCGTTACTAACATCAGCATTAGCTGTTAGCGTTTAAACCTACACAGCTAACCTGCTATATCATTCAGTAGCGGGCTGCTTTTCTTAAGCAGCCCGCCCACTAATATCATTCTCTTTTAAACAAAGCTCCACAAAACCAATAAGGCCCAACATAGCTTTAATACGCTATTCACTCCAAGCTTCCCCGTAGCTACAACTTGGTTAACGTCCCAATACCAGAACCGCCCGTTTACGCTATCAAAAACTGAAAACTGTTCTACTGTTATAGCAATCAATATAAAACTTACTCCCTTGCCGATAGCACAGCCAAGTGTTCTTTGCAAAGTGAGCTTAACCGTTAATCTTAATGAGCAATACAAGGAAGCTAATAATGAATAGCTCTCAAGGTAAAGGTGTGTGTCCTGTCATGCACGGTGCAAACACCACTCAACAAAGCAAACAAAACCAATGGTGGCCAAAATCGCTAAATCTCGATATTTTGCATCAACATGACACCAAAACCTCTCCCCTAGCCAAAGATTTTAACTATAAACAGGCTTTTAACACTTTAGATTTGGAGACTGTTAAACAAGATTTAAAAGATCTTATGACCCAGTCTCAATCTTGGTGGCCGGCAGACTGGGGCCATTATGGCGGCTTGATGATCCGTTTAGCTTGGCACTCAGCAGGTACATACCGAATTGCAGATGGGCGTGGTGGTGCCAGTCGTGGCAGTCAACGTTTTGCACCACTGAACAGTTGGCCTGACAACGGCAATTTAGACAAAGCTCGAAGGCTATTATGGCCAATCAAAAAACGCTATGGCGATGCGCTTTCTTGGGCGGACTTGATAATTTTAGCTGGCAATATGGCCTATGAATCAATGGGGCTTAAAATGTTCGGCTTTGCCGGCGGTAGAGAAGATGTCTGGACTCCTGAAATTGACACCTATTGGGGCGCTGAAAAGGAATGGTTAGCCACCAGCGATACTGAAAATAGCCGCTACTCTGGCGAGCGAGATTTAGACAATCCACTCGCTGCAGTGATGATGGGGTTAATTTATGTGAATCCTGAAGGCGTTGATGGAAAACCCGATCCCATTAAAACCGCTCACGATGTCAGAATTACCTTTGCCAGAATGGCGATGAACGATGAAGAAACCGTTGCACTTGCAGCTGGCGGCCACACAGTTGGTAAATGTCATGGTAATGGTGACGCAAGCCAACTCGGGGCAGAACCCGAAGCGGGCGAGCTTGAAGATCAAGGATTTGGCTGGCTAAATAAACAGCAACGCGGCATAGGCGCTGATGCAGTCACCAGCGGCCTTGAAGGCGCTTGGACCACTAATCCAACCCAATGGGATAATGGTTACTTCCACTTACTACTAAATTACGATTGGTGGATGCAAAAAAGTCCCGCAGGGGCTTGGCAATGGGAACCGGTGAATATCAAACCAGAGGATATGCCTGTTGATGCTGAGGATCCAACTAAACGCCAGAATCCAATAATGACCGATGCTGACATGGCACTAAAATTTGATCCGCAATACCGTAAAATCGCGGAGAAGTTTTACCAAGACCCTGCATATTTTGCCGATGTATTTACCCGAGCATGGTTCAAACTCACCCATAGAGATCTCGGACCCAAGACCCGTTATCTCGGCGCGGATATTCCAGCAGAAGAGCTTATCTGGCAAGACCCTATCCCACTCAACTCCAATCGGTTAGACGCATCTGAGTTGACCTCACTTAAACAGGCCATTTTAGCAAGTGATGTTTCCCCGTCTGAATTTATTATTACCGCTTGGGACAGCGCTCGCACTTACCGCGGCTCAGATCGTCGCGGCGGTGCTAATGGCGCTCGTATTCAGCTTGCTCCACAAAGCAGTTGGCAAGGTAATGAACCTGAACAACTTACCAAAGTGCTTACTGCACTAAGACAGATCCAAAGCCAATTGAATTCATCAATTTCAATGGCAGATCTAATTGTTTTAGCTGGTAATACAGCAATAGAACACGCTGCGCAATTAGCTGGTTGTCAGGTTGAGGTACCTTTTGCCCAAGGCCGAGGAGATGCAAGCCAAGAAAACACTGACGAGCACTCTTTTGAAGTATTAGAGCCATTACATGACGGCTTTAGAAACTGGTTAAAAGCAGATTATCGCGTCTCAGCTGAGGAGTTACTGTTAGAGCGCAGCCAATTAATGCAACTTACCGCCGCAGAAATGACTGTACTAATAGGCGGTATGCGCGTTTTAGGTACTAATTACGCAGGTACAGAGCATGGCGTATTCACCGACAATATTGGCGTACTCAGTAATGATTTTTTCGTCAATCTCACTGATATGAATTATAGCTGGCAGCCTAAAAGTGATAATTTATACCATATCCTAGATCGAGAAAGCGGTAAGCTAAAATGGACCGCAACCCGTGTCGATTTAGTCTTAGGTTCAAACGCGATTTTACGCTCCTATTGTGAGCATTACGCCCAAGATACGAGTAAGCAAAAGTTTATCAATGACTTTATCAATGCATGGGTAAAGGTGATGAACGCTGACCGTTTTGATTTGGCATAAGCGCGAATCACACTCAAAGAAAAGGCTATGGCGACTGATTATCATGCTGTAGCTTTTTCTTATCTTTTTATTGCTCTTTCAATACCCTGCTCTACAACTTTTGCTCAGCTGTTAATTCCCCCTCTTTAACAACACTTTTACTAGAATGTAAATGCGCAAAAAACACAGAATAAATCATGAATAAAACACGCTAAAAGCTAGTAAGCACAACCAATTTGCACCATAGTAGTTAACACACTGGATTTATAAAAATAACAACACAGGGTGTGTATGCATAACTCAACTATCAACAACCTTCTACAGCAGCTTGAAACAGTTTTGCTTGGTAAACCCCATCAAATAAAACTTGCCCTCACTTGTATTCTTGCCCGTGGTCATTTACTGATCGAAGATCTTCCCGGTATGGGCAAAACCAGTTTGTCCCATGGCCTTGCCCACAGTTTAGGGCTTAGCTATCAGCGCGTTCAATTCACCAGTGATATGCTGCCAGCAGATATTCTTGGAGTGTCTATTTTTGATAAGTCGCAAGCGCAATTTAACTTTCACCCAGGCCCTATCTTCAACCAAATGATTTTGGCCGATGAGATTAATCGCGCCAGTCCAAAAACCCAAAGTGCACTTTTAGAGGCCATGGCCGAGCAACAAATCACTGTCGACGGTGCCACTTACTCTCTACCACAACCCTTTTTTGTTATTGCAACACAAAACCCAACCGAGCAATCTGGTACTTTTTCACTGCCAGAATCACAATTAGACAGATTTATGATGCGCATATCCATCGGCTACCCAGCACCAGAAGCTGAGCTTGCGATGTTAAAGAATCAAGATCCCAATCAAAGCATCGCAGACTTACCAGAATGTTTATCGGCCACATCGCTGCAAGCACTACAAAAGCAAGTTGACGATGTCTGCGCCTCTGATGCACTGCTTAAATATATTCTCGCGTTGGTGAACACTTCAAGAGACCAAGCTCAATCCCCCGGCTTATCGCCTAGAGCAAGCATAGCCATACTACAAGCCGCTAAGGCTTGGGCATTTATTAACCAAAGAACCTATATAGTCCCGGAAGATGTACAGGCAATCTTTCCTCATGTTGCCGAACACCGAATAAGGCAACACTCGCAACAACAAGGCGAAGCTGTATCAGATAAAATTCTTAATCAAGTTAACCCTATCTTGTAACTGCTAGCAATTGATAAGCAGTATAACTGCCAGTCATAACAATAAGATAGAAATAGGGATTTATGCAAAATCGCGGTAAACAAAAACTACAACAAGGTTGGCTAAAATGGCTTTCTAGGCGATTACCCGCCAGCAAGCAAATCACTTTAAGCCATAAAAGTATCTTTATCCTCCCATCGGGCTTTGGCATCGCTTGGTTGGTTTTAGTGGTTTTGCTTTTTTTACTCGGTACCAACTATCAAAATAACCTGATTATGGGGCTAAGCTTTTTACTGTTAAGCGTATTTAACACCTGTATTATTTATAGCTATAAAAACCTTGCAGGCTTAACCCTTTCAAGTAGGCAACAAAGTGGTCATTTTGCAGGAAGTCCCATTTACTATCCTATTCAGTTATCGAGCAAGCGCCAAGCATTTGAAATCCAGTGCCAATTTAAAGACCAGCCACTACATAGCATCAAGTCAGTAAATAATCAGCAATCACAACTGTTAGTGACTGTTGACAAGGTACGCCGCGGGATTAATCGACCTGGTCGCTTAAAAGTTGAAAGCCGTTACCCACTTGGCCTATGTCGCGCATGGTCCAATATAGATCTGGATTTATCGCAATTAGTCTTTGCAGAGCCGATTGTCGATTCAAATCCGGTCTCTTTTATTTCAAAGCCCGGTGATGAACAAGAACATAGTGGTAAATATGTCTCTGGCGTTGATGAGTTTAAAGGGCTAAAAGAGTATCAAACTGGTGAACCATTAAAGCAAGTTGCGTGGAAACAATGGGCACAGGGCCGCGGCATGTTAACCAAAGAGTTTGAACAACCACACGGCGCGCCAATGTGGTTAGCGTTAGAAGATAATGCTGATGATATTGAGCTCGCACTGAGTCACCTTGCATGGCATACAGAGCAGTTAAGTCAAAATAATCAAGTTTTTGGATTAACCCTCTCAGGCCAATCTATCCCGCCCGCTCACGGCGAAAAACATAGGCTTCACGTACAAACTCAATTAGCGCTGTTTCCTCGACGTTCACCAGCGAGGAGGCCACGAAAATGACAAGCATAGAAAATCAAAATATCTCACGTCACACGCTAATGTGGCTGCTAATAACCAATATTGCGATCCTATCGCCGCTATATCAACAAATAACCCTTTGGTCTTTAGCAATTTGCGCCATCTGTATTTTTTGGCGGATCGGGATTTATTTAGGCAGGGTTGCCAAGCCACCTAAATGGCTGGTTACAGCGCTTGCCCTCGCCTCTGCAACAACACTTGCAATCGTTGTAGGCCAGATTGGTGTACTAAACGCCATGGTTAACTTGTTGATCCTCGGCTACGCACTAAAATACATCGAAATGCGTAACCGACGTGACGTTCAAGCTGTAGTGCTTGTTGGCTACTTCCTGATTGCATTTACTTTTATCCACCAGCAAACACTATTATCGACCCTGCATTTACTCGTTGTAACCATTATTAATACCTGCGTGCTAATTAGCCTTTACCACGATGAAAAGAACTTTAAATATGCCGGGTTACTAGGCAGTAAAATTTTGCTGCAAAGCCTACCTTTTGCAATCATTCTATTTTTAGTATTGCCTAGACTTGCCCCTTTATGGCTGGTTCCACCGCAAAATAAAGCGCAAACAGGATTGTCTGACAGCGTAAGTTTTGGTGATATAAATGAGTTAACACGTTCAAGTGCGCTAGCCTTTCGAGCCACATTTTCAGGGCAAGCCCCCACGAATGAAAAGCTCTATTGGCGAGCCATTGTGATGGAAGATTATGACGGCAAAACCTGGTTACAAAACCCACGTATAACCAACAAAAATAGTCTAAACCCAAATAACGCAATTGATGACATAGCTCAAAGGCCTCAACACCTAACAAAAGCAGGCAGCGTTATTGGCAATCAGTTTGAATATTCAATAATTGCAGAGCCTAGCCACCAGCAATGGCTATTTGGTTTAGATGTTGCAAACACTAGTGATAGAGGCATTCGCGCCCTTAACGACTTTACTCTTTTAGCTGAGCGCCCGATTGAGCAAAAGCGCTTATATCAAGTAATAAGTCGTGAGCAACTAATTATGGAGCCAAAACTAAGTCCTTATGTGCGCAATATTAACCTCGCACTGCCAAGGTCGAGTAACCCCAAAACTCGCGCCTTAGCAAATGAGTTTGCCCTTAGCAACCCAGAGCCAAAATCAAGACTTAATGCAATGATGCGTTATTTTACCGAGCAGCCTTACTATTACACTTTGAGGCCACCGCGTGTTGGCGAGCAGCAAATAGATGATTTTTTAATTACCAATAAAGCAGGATTTTGTGTGCATTACGCGAGTGCGTTTGCATTTATGGCGCGTGCAACGGGGATCCCGACCCGTTTAGTTACCGGCTACCAGGGCGGCGAATTAAACTCAACAGCGGGCTATTACAGTATTTATCAATATATGGCACATGCTTGGGTAGAAGTTTGGCTCGAGGATGAAGGTTGGGTGCGTTTCGACCCAACCGCTATGATCGCTCCTGAGCGCGTCGAGCAAGGCTTTGATGCATTCTTCGACCCAGAAACCAGCTATCTTATGGACAATCCATTTAGCAGCTTGGCCTACCGTGATAATCCAATGCTTAATGAGCTTAGAATGCGTTTGGCCAGTATTGATTATTTTTGGAGTAGTTGGGTACTTGGATTTAATGAACAAAAACAACGCCAAGTGCTCAAAGAGATTTTAGGTAATGTTACTCGTACTAAAGTCACAATATTCATTATTGTCAGTTTAAGCGTTATCGGACTCTCTATTGCTTATAGCGCCGGACTCATCCAATTTAGGCGCTCAACTGACAAGCATCTCAACGCCTATTATTCGGTGTGTAAAATGCTCAATAAGCGCGGACTACCTCGAAAGCACCACGAAGGACCCCAAGCATATAATCAACGAGTAACAGCAGCTTTCCCTAGCATAACTGCGGATTTTACCAAGTTAACCCAGTATTTTATTGCCTTAAAATATCAGAATATGGATCCAAAGCGAACTAAGCGCTTTTCTCGATTATTAATCAAGCAGTCGAGATGGTTGAAAATCAAGATCTTGATACAGAGATTGGCACTTAATAAGACAAACACATAAAATAGCTTACAATACTTATCCTATTAAAAATGTGTTCTTTTTTTGGACATTACGGACAGCCACTCAGCTGTTAATGTATATTTTCTTAACAACTTTAAGCGCGCATTTATGTCCATCTTTCGACTGCATGCTTGTTAAAGGACCGCCATGTTATATCTAGTGCAATCAAACCAAATGGAAGCATTGTCTGCGCTGTTAGCAACCGAGCTTCGTACCCCTTTGCCTAATACGCCTTTGTTAATGCCAGAGCATATTTTGGTACAAAGTCCAGGCATGTCTACTTGGTTACGTTTAGAAATTGCCAGACAAAATAACATCGCAGCCGGACTTGAGTTCCCTCTTCCCTCAAGCTTTATTTGGCAACTTTGCCACACCTTGCTTGACGACGTACCAAAAGAGAACGCATTTACTAAAGCGGCCATGACATGGAAGCTTATGGAGCTGTTGCCGACACTGATTGATCGAGAAGACTTTTTACCTCTGGCAAATTACCTTAATAACGGTAATGCAGAAACAGAGCTTACAAGCAGCGCTGCACTCGATAACCAAACAATCGCTAGCGCCAACCAAGAAGCCGCGCAAAATCCATTAAAGCTTTATCAGCTTTGTGGTCAAATTGCCGATATTTTTGACCAATATTTGGTTTACCGCCCTGACTGGATTACAGCATGGGAAGCTAATGAGCCAACCTTGCCGCCCAGAGGAGATAGACCCAGTCCCGCACAAGCATGGCAGCCTATCCTGTGGCGTGCGTTAATCGATTTTAATGCCAATACGCTACACAAAAGCCAGTATCACCGTGCCAATTTACATCAAGCGCTGTTTGATGCCCTAGACGATCCCGCCACTAACTTAGATGCCTTACCAAGGCGTCTATTTGTATTTGGTATTTCATCAATGGCGCCACAAACATTAGATGTGCTGCACTATTTGGCTAAACGAATCGACGTTGTCATGTTGAATTTGAGCCCGTGTCAGCATTACTGGGGCGATATTGTCGATCCCCGACTACGTGCGCGTATGGCACTGCAATATGCAGACAAAAATAAACTTGAGCTAGAATGGGAAGATAAGCTTGAAGTCGGCAACCCATTGCTAGCCAATAACGGTAAAATGGGTCGTGAACTGCTCGACTTATTACTAGAACTGCCAGAAGAACATACCGCTTTTAACTTCGAATGCTATCAAGAGCCAAACCCAACTAGCATGTTAAGCGGGGTGCAATACGATATTTTAGAGCTCAGCACCCGCGGCCAAAGTCTTGGCCCTGATGCTGCGCTTTATTTAAGCTTAGATGGCCGCCGTGTAATTGAGCCATCTGATAACTCAATTACCGTAAGAAGCTGTCATAGCCCACTGCGTGAAGTTGAAACCTTGCATGATCACTTACTTGAAATGCTATCGCGGCCACAAACAACTGAACAAGCTGCGCTTAGCCCAAAAGATATCGTGATCATGATGCCAGATGTAGCTGCTTACGCACCGTACATTGATGCAGTTTTTGGCGCCAAACAAGGCAGTCATTATATTCCTTATGCCATTGCCGATCGCGGTGCTGCTCAAGAATCACCGCTTATATCCAGCTTTTTGCACCTGTTAAAAATCAATCAAAGCCGCTTTGGCCTTACTGATATTTTAAGTATTCTTGAAGTGCCAGCTGTGCTGCGCCGTTTTGAACTTGATGATGAAAGCCTCGCGGTCATTAAGCGCTGGTTAGATCAAGCTGGCGTTCGTTGGGGCCGTGATGAAACCAGCCGCACCGAATATCAACTGCCCGCATTTGAGCAAAACTCTTGGGCCTTTGGTATTAAAAGGCTCATCTTAGGTTATAGCTTTAGCGATGATGCGCCAATCTACCAACACAGCTTATCGGTCAATGGCGTTGAAGGCCAAACCGCACAAGCTCTCGGTAAGTTGCTTGATTTCATCGAAGCCCTCGATGAAGTGCAACAAGCATTGGCACAAGTGTCTAATCTTGAGCTGCGCATGGCACAACTTGAAAGCATTCTCGATGATTTTTATGAGGTTGACGATGATGAGCGGGTGCAGCAACAAGAGATCCGCGACGCTATTGTTAAGCTCAATGAAGAACTCACTGAAGCGGGCCACACAACACCATTAACCATTGAAGTATTGCAAAACTGGTTTAACAGTCGCCTATCTGAATCTCGAGTTGGCCAGCGTTACCTTGCGGGTAGCGTTAACTTTTGTACCTTAATGCCTATGCGTTCAATCCCATTTAAGCTGGTTTGTCTGCTGGGGATGAATGATGGCGTCTACCCAAGAGTACAGCACCCGGTTGGTTTTGATCTCGTGGCACAAATGGGACCAAGAAAAGGTGACCGCTCTCGCCGTCTAGATGATAGATACCTATTTTTAGAGGCGATTCTATCGGCTCGAGAGCAGCTATACATTAGCTTTATCGGTAATAGCGAGCGTGATGACTCTGAGCGGATCCCGTCAATGTTGGTATCAGAACTTATCGAATATTGTCAGCTGGTTTATTTGCCGCAATCTCTTGAGCAGCATTTACATGATGAGCAGATTGAGCCCAATTTAGTTGATGCGATTGAAAAGCAGATCCGTGAGCACCTTATTATCAAGCAGCCTCTGCAGCCTTTTGATGGCAGGCTTTATCAAGCAGCGGAAACTGAAGCGGACTCTAACCATATTCAGCAAAGCTATGCAGCCCAGTGGTGCCCTGCCGTTGTTAGTGAAGCGAAACGATTAGATGATTCAAACAATCACTACAAACGCTTTATCGATGCCAATAGCCAGATATTGCCTTTTACTGACGATAGCAGTAGCGAAGCCAATACCGCTGTAAACGTACCAGAGCTAGAAGTGTCGGCCTTAATCCGTTTTTTCAGAAACCCAGCGCAGTATTTCTTTAACCGTACTCTAAAAGTGGATCTTAGCTTATCAATCCAAGCAGATGATAACGATGAGCCATTTAGCTTAAATGCATTAGAGCGTTATAAGTTACAGGCAGTACTGCTCGATAGCGCCATTGATAGCGGCATCGAAAAACCAAACCTTGAGCTATTAGAGCGGCTAAAGGCGCAAGGCAACTTGCCGTTAAAGCCATTTGATGACTTATTGCTCAATCAATATTTGCATGATATTAAGCCACTGATTGGCCGAAGCTTATACTTAAAAGGCGATAAATCTCATTCGGTGGATATCGACTTACACTTTGAGCAGTTAGATCTTAAACTCGTCGGCCGCATTGATGACTTAAGCGCTAAAGGCTTAGTCAATTATCGCCCAGGCACAGCCAATGGCCGTGATTTAATTCGCGTGTATTTACGTCATTTATGTTTATGTGCCATGCAGCAAACTGATTCTAATACCAAACAAGCAAGCGCTAATGCTCTGCCAATTACCAGCTATTTGCTTGATATCGGTCATTTTCATGCATTCGCTCCTATTACACCAGAGCAGGCAAAAAAACAGTTAAGCCAGTGGTTGAGCTATTTCCAACAAGGACAGATGCATCCGATTATGTTTATGCCGCGCACAGCCCTAGCCTATGTAGAGGCAGAGGGTTCCCATTGGCAAAAACTATTAGAGGCACAGTCTCAATGGCTCGATGAGCAAAGCCAGTTAGGTGAAGGCCTAGAGCCGCATTTTCAACGTTTGTTTAGTTTCCCCGATGACTTTACCGAAGATAACTTTGGCAATATTGCCAATCAATTATTAGCGCCGTTAATCAGCCTTTATCACAAAGACAGGTTAAGTGAGTTAGCCAACTTTGTAGAAGCTGGCGTCAATACTGCAGATTTAGGCGAGGTAAAGTAATGAGCCAACAACAATCTATGACGACTGATATCAATATGGCCGATAGCACAAGCACAACAGCAACTATCGTTACTGAGCCTCTCGACACCCTCACCTTACCTTTTGGCGGCAGTCGATTAATTGAGGCCAGTGCGGGTACAGGTAAAACCTTTACCATTGCTGGTTTATACGTGCGTTTATTGCTAGGTCACGGAATTGAGTCACCGCTTACCTGTGAGCAAATTTTGGTAGTAACTTTTACCAATGCTGCTACGGGTGAGCTAAGAGATCGTATCCGTAAAAAAATCCAGCTCGCGTATCGCCGTTTTATTGGCTTAGAAGTAAACGATGATTTAATCAATGCGCTATATGAAGCCACCGCAGAAGACAATTTACCGCTGGCAAGAAAGCGCTTAGATTTAGCGCTAAAGTCATTAGATGAAGCGGCAATTTATACCATTCATGGTTTTTGTCAGCGTATTTTGGCTGATATGGCCTTTGAATCATCGCTATTGTTTGAGTCAGAATTTACCTTAGATGACAGTGAATTTTTACATCATGCCGTGCGCGATTTCTGGCGCGAGAAATGCTATCCACTTAGCGGCAGCTTAGCCGATGTTATACAGGCAAAATTTAGCGACCCAGATGCACTATCACGTCAGCTTAGACCCATACTCGGTGCGAGCAGCGCTATTGCCAAACCTGCACCACAGGCTTTTGACAAACTTGAAGTCAATCTTAATGAAAGCCTAAACCGCTTTAAGTTAAGTTGGCCTACTGCTCGTGAACAAACCGAAACGTTACTGCATTCACTGCCACTTAATGGTGCGCGTTTTGGTAAACAAGCTGATGGTTATCCAAAGCTTGCAGTTATGCTTGACGCCCTTGATAACTGGGCAACCTTTGGTCAAGGCTTGCCGCCCGCTAAAGTGCTCGACGCGTTATCGCTTAATAATTTAAAGTTAAACAAGGGTGGCCAAATCCCAACGGCGCAAGAAGCACCTGAACTTGCACATATGGAGCGCCTTGCAGAGCTGATTGCCTGCTTAATTCCCAGCTTTTTATATTGTGCCAGAGACGGGATCTCAAAGCGTTTTGCCGCGCAAAAACTCGAGCGTAACTTGCTCACGCCAGATGATCTGTTACTCACCCTTGCAGGGGCATTAAAAGCATCCCAAGAGCATGGGCTAGCAAGCAGTATTAGTCAGCGTTTTCCGGTTGCATTAATTGATGAATTCCAAGACACCGACCCACTGCAATTTGAGATCTTTAACACGATTTATCAAGCCGATGCTGATATTGGTTCAGAAACTGAAAAGGCAAAAGATAAACTCAGTTTATTGATGATTGGCGATCCTAAGCAGGCTATTTATGCATTTCGCGGCGCCGATATTCATACCTATATTCACGCCCGCGAGCAAACGGCTAAACACTATAATCTCGATACAAATTATCGCTCCAATAAGCAGATGGTTGATGCGGTTAATGGTATTTTTAGCCAAAAAGATGATCCCTTTATTAGCGAATCTATCCCTTTTGAATCGGTAAAAGCCTCAAGCTTTGCAAACAGCAAAGTGTTAACCGAACAAAAAACTGACGACAGCGCGTTACGTATAAGGGTGTTGAGCGAAGAAGCAGAAAAAGGCTTAAATAAAACTACCGCTCGCCGGCTATTAGCTGACGATGTAGCTAATGAGATCACATCGCTACTTACTGATGCGCAGCAAAACAGATGCCTAATTGGTAATGCGCCATTAAAAGCCAAAGACATCGCAGTGCTAGTGCGTGACCGCCATGAAGCCAATGTTATCAAGTCAGCTTTAAATCAGCGCCAAGTCGGTGCAGTATTTTTAAGTCGTGATAGCGTGTTTAATACCTTAGAAGCACGTGAACTGGCTTTAGTGCTTTATGCAATTAGCGACCCTAAAGATGAGCGCGCCCTGCGCAGCGCCCTTGCAACTTCATTACTTGGCTATAGCGCTGAAGCGATTCATCAGTTCAACCAAGATGAAGATAAACGCCAAGCTTTACTTGAGCAATTTGCCGAGCTTAATCAAGTTTGGATAAGACGCGGCATTATGCCTGCGCTGCTTACCCTTGCTAGCCAAACCCAAATTATTGAACGTTTACTTAGCGATAGTGATGGCGAGCGACGCTTAACCGACTTCAGACATTTAGGTGAATTACTGCAGCAAAAAGCCACCGAGCTTGACGGCATGAGCGCGCTGATCAACTGGTTTGAACAAGCACTTATCGAAAACCAGCCGAGTGAAGATGCGCAGCTGCGTTTAGAAAGCGAGCAAAACCTAGTGCAAATTGTGACTATTCATAAGAGTAAAGGTTTAGAGTACCCAATTTGCTTCATCCCCTTTGTGAGCCTAAGCCGAGATAACCGTAAAAAACCGTCGCCAATGCTGTATCACGATAACAATAAACTTATTTGGGATATTGAGCAGACCGATGAAGGCTGGGAGCGACAAAAACGTGAAACCTTGGCAGAAGATCTACGTTTGTTATATGTGGCTCTCACCCGCCCAGTGCTGAAGTGCTATTTGTATATCGCCAATCATAGCCGGTTTACTAAAAAGTCTGGCATGACTAGCCAACTGCACGAAACCGCTATTGGTTACCTGTTAGGGATTGACGACAAGGCCTGTGATTACGACAGGTTACTCACTCAAGCTAAACGCTTGCAGCAAACTTGTCCAATCGCTATGCGCCTAGAAGAGTTGCCAGCGGCAGGAACAACACATCTAGCAGACATGGACATAGTACAGCTTGAAAGCAGTGATACTGCGCCTGTTAGCTACGCACCTAAAACGCTCAAACGTGCGCATATTACACCTTGGCGTGTCGGCAGTTATTCCGGCTTAGTCAAACATGTTGCTCATGAAAAAGTACTGCCGGGCGCTGACGATGAAGTATTTCCTGAAGTAGATGTCATCACAGATGAAGTCGATGACACACCGTCACGCTTTACGTTTGAGCGCGGCGCCAATGCTGGTAGTTTTATGCATCTTGTATTGGAGCTTATTGATTTTACTAATGCCGACAGCGATCTCAATGAACAGCTTCCTGTTGCTATGCTTAAATACGGCATAGATGAAAGCTGGACTGAAGTGCTTAAAGATTGGTATATGGATCTGTTACATGCACCATTAGCTAATGATGGTTCGCTAATGTTAGCCCAGTTAACCCAGCAGCAAAAATTGGTTGAAATGGAGTTTTATTTGCCCATTAATGCGCTACATGCCGATAAACTTAACGCGCTGCTTATCGAGTATGGCTACAGTGCAGGCTTAAATTTTGATGAGCTACAGGGAATGCTAAAAGGCTTTATCGATTTAACCTTTGAACATAATAATCAATACTTTATTGCCGACTATAAGTCTAACCACTTGGGCAATGACACCAGTGTTTACCATAATCAGAATATGCTGCAAGCCATTCGCTCTCACCGTTATGATCTGCAATATATTATTTATACCCTTGCTCTGCATCGTTACTTAGCTTTGCGTATGGCTAATTACGATTATGATCTGCACATAGGCGGCAGTTTTTATCTATTTTTACGTGGTATGTCAGCAAATGCGCCGCAATCAGGTGTATTTTACGATAAGCCACCAAAAGCGCTAATCGAAAAGCTCGATGCCTTATTTAGTGAAACCGCAACCGATGCGGAGGTCAAATGATCGTTACCACAAAGCCAATTAAAGAGTTACTTAAAATTTGGCAACAAGAGCGCTTAATCACTTCGCTAGACCGTCACTTTGCGCTAGAGATGACTAAGCTACACCAAGAAACACCGCCACTATTTACGCTTATTTGTGCGCTTGTCAGTCAGCATTTATCAAGCCAGCATACTTGTTTGCCGCTAAAACAGATTGATTTAGATAACCCGTTTAAAGAGCAGATAAGTCAGTGCAAAATTGAGCTGGACGTTGAACAATTAACCGAGCAGCTGTTAGCTTTTGATGCCGTCGGCACAATAGATAATGCCCACAATAAACCGCTAATTTTAGATAAAGGTAACCTGTATCTTCAGCGTTATTACCATTATGAAAAAGATGTTGCTGGCGCCCTAAAACGCTTAGCTCAGACTAATGCTCAGCTTGATAAAGCGCACCTTGAAGAGGCGAATGTGTTACTCGGGCAACTCTTTACACCAACTGAGCAGCAATACGACTGGCAGAAAATAGCCACAGCTACCGCGATGACTAAAAAGCTTGCGGTGATCACCGGTGGCCCCGGTACAGGTAAAACCACCACTGTCACCAAGTTGCTTTATTTACTATGTGCCCGCCAAGCACTCACGATTCGCTTAGTGGCGCCAACCGGTAAAGCCGCTGCGCGCTTAAGTGAGTCTATTAAAGCGTCTAAGCAACGTTTAGCTAGTGATCTTAAGCACGCAGGTATTAGCGACTTAGCTAACAATATTGCCAATATTCCAGAAGAGGCCGCCACGCTGCATCGCTTGCTCGGCGTTATTCCCAATTCACACGAATTTAGGCATAACAAAGATAACCCTCTACGGCTTGACCTATTGGTGATTGATGAAGCCTCAATGGTCGATTTACCTATGATGTACAAAGTGTTGTCAGCCCTGCCTGAACACGCAAGCCTTATTCTGCTTGGCGACCAAGATCAGCTAGCATCAGTTGAAGCGGGTGCGGTACTTGCTGATATCTGTGCGGGCTTAAAACAAGTGGCTAAATCAGGCAAAAAGAGTCGCTGGCATATGCGCTACTCTCAAGACCAAGCTGAGTTACTGGGTCAACTTACCGACACAGGGTTATCAGAGTTTATTCACCCAAATCCTAAAATTGGCGATAGCTTGTGTATGCTAATGCACAGTCATCGCTTTCAAGGCGATGCAGGTATTGGCCAGCTAGCCACGGCGGTAAACCAATCAAACCTTGAGCGAATTGCTCAAGTTTGGCAAACCGGCTACCAAGAGCTGTTATGGATTGAACATAGCCAACAAACTAACCAGTTCAATCAGCCTGCACTCACTCATTCAACGGCAAACATTAGCAATCAAGGCCTTGAGCAGTTACTAAACCAAGCTGTTGAACAGTATGGTCATTACTTAAATCAGATTGACGCTAACTCTCTGCCGTCAGCGCAAGCGATTATTGATAGCTTTAACCAATACCGAATTTTATGTGCAATGCGTGCAGGAGAATACGGCGTTGAAGGCATAAATCAAAGTGTTACCAATGCGCTTGCGGCCAATGGTTTAATTAAGCCTGAGCAAGAGTTTTACGCCGGTCGTCCGCTTATCATTCAAAGTAATGATTACAACCTTGGCCTATTTAATGGTGATATTGGACTTATTTTACCTGACTCCACCAGCGAAACAGGCCGATTAATGGCACACTTTATTCAAGCTGATGGCAGTTTACTCAAAGTGCTACCAGCTAGACTACCAAGCCATGAAACCTGTTACGCTATGACAGTGCACAAAAGCCAAGGCAGTGAATTTAGCCATGTCGCTTTAGTCTTGCCGATTAGACCCAGCGTTGCCCAGCAACAACTGTTATCGAAAGAGCTTATTTATACCGCGATTACGCGAGCCAAACATCACTTTACCTGTTTAGGTAGCCAGCGAGTGTTTGAGCATGCTAGTACCTGCTTGACTCAGCGGGCATCAGGCTTAGCGCAAAGATTATGGCGAGAAGACTAAATTTTACAGAGAAGACTAAGTTTTACAGAGAATTAAAGCTCACAAAAAATAAAGCATACAAAGCTGGCGCTAGCAGTAATATAAACAAACATTAACTGTCTGCGCCTTTACCCGAGTGCTTTCACGTATTAACGTGACTATCAGCTAAAGTGAGCATCAAACTAAGCACTAATTACGAATATAAAAGCAGCATTTAATCAGATTAAACTCTGCAATACTTGCATTAAAAAGGGATTACGCCATAGTAATCCCGCTATGGGTAACTTCTGGAGACAAAATGACCCAAACCAATTTATTACTGCTCTGCGGTGGCGGAGCTGACGAGCACAGCATTTCACTTTTATCAGCCAATTTTTTCGAAGCGCAGCTCGCTACATTGCCTCATTTCAATGTACTTCGTGTAGAGCTCAATGCTGAAGGACAATATCACACTCAAGCCGGCGATAAATGTGAGTTAACCAATCGTAAGCAAATTCGTTTCGACGATGACAGTAAAGCACCATGGGATGTCGATTATGTTATCCCGTGTATTCACGGCTACCCAGGTGAAACAGGTGATATTCAATCCTATTTTGAGTTAATCAACCTACCCTATTTTGGTTGTGACTCAGAGGCCAGCAGTAACTGCTTCAATAAAGTTACCGCAAAAATGTGGTTTAGCGCCCTTGGGATCCCCAACACGCCATATATTTTCTTAAACGAATTTAACCAAGATGCCGTTCAACAAACTGAGCAAGCACTTGAAAAATGGGGCTCTATTTTCATTAAAGCGGCATCACAAGGATCATCTGTTGGCTGTTACCGCGTTGATAACATCCAGCAATTAGCCAATTCACTTGAACAAGCCTTTAAATACTCACCTTATGTAGTGGTAGAGAAAACAATCAAAGCACGTGAGCTAGAAGTGGCGACTTATGAAGTTGACGGTGAAATCATCGCTACGAAACCGGGTGAGATTGTTTGTGCTAGCAATACTTTCTATAGTTTCGATGAAAAATACGCTGAAAATAGCCAAGCACAAACGGTCATTGAAGCAGATGTTGATGACGCGATCGCTAAGCAAATTCAAGAATATGCGATTAAAGCATTCAAAGGTATGAAGCTACGTCATTTATCAAGAATCGACTTCTTTTTAACTGACGAAAATGAAATTTTGCTAAATGAAATTAATACTTTCCCTGGGCAAACTCATATCTCAATGTTCCCTAAAATGCTGCAAAACCACGGTCATAACTTTGCAGAGTATCTATCAGGAAACATTTTGGCGCAGCTGAAATAAGCCTATAAGCTGATCCTGACGCCGTATTCTGCATATAACGCATCAATAAAGCCGTCTTGATACATTGCCAATAGCGCGCTATCAAGGCGGTTTTTTATTTTAGTGTCTAAATTAACATTACACGCCATAGCCCGTATCGAAGTGTAAAAAATAAGCTCCGGCTCCCCCAATTCAACGCCATACAAATCCATGTCGCTGCGGGCACTCATCAGCTCGGAGGCCATGAGGTCGATACGATTATATTGCAGCTTTTTAATATTTTGGCTGCGCAGCGATGCGAGTTCAACCTCATAGCCTAAATCCATTAAATATTCAGCAATACCACTGCCTAAATATGACCCTATGGTCAAGGATTTAGCATCACTCAAACTCGCTAAATGAATTTTTTGCTGACTTGAACTGTACAAACCATAGCGTGAGATCAACATAGGGCTGATCCAGCGATAACTCGCTTCACGCTCTTGAGTGCGCTCGATAGGCGTGATGCAGTGCTGAGCACTATGAAGCGTTTTAAGTAAACCCCGCTTTAACGGCATAAACGTCAGTTGATAATCCAATTGCGCACGAGCAAACATTTCCGCAATAAGTTCAACCAACAACCCTTGCTCTTTCCCTTGTTTAACAAATGCAAAAGGTGCCGCTTCATAAGTTAAGATCTGCAGTGGCCTGACTGCGGGTTTCACCTCAGATTTCATTGAAGAAATCACAGGTGCATTATCTCTAGTCGCTGCGCTGACAATGGTTTCAGCGTAAGCAAAACTGCTGAATGCGATCAAGATTACCATCATTAAAGAAGCTCGAGTGCCGATTTCGGCTATTGGCGCAATCTTTGAAGAGAAAGCCTTTAGCAAAACCAAGCTAACAAAACTCATTTTGGCCAAAGCCATGCTAGAAAGAGTTACCCCAGAAAAAATATAGCAACAAGCGCTGTTGACAAAGTCTTGCAGCCTTAAAGCATAGTCATAATTGCCACGCACGAATGGCCTCCTCATATGGTAAAGTTTTACCTTTTACAGTTTGAGGTATTTGCGCTTTTGGGGCGCCGGGCTGAGCCAACCAAACATCTGTCCCCCTAGGCGGATTTAATTTCGGGGCGCAGCGCTTAATATCGCTATGCTGCAATCTCGCCAAATGTTTATCAAAAGTTATCGCTAAGCTGTCTAGTGCTTGCTGAGCGGGTTTTTTCCCAGACACAACCGTAGCAATGTGTCGCCACCAATACTTAGCCATATGCGGATAATCTGGCACGTTATGGCCTGTAGGTGTCCACACATCCCGCGCACGGCTGCGATAAAACTCAATAAGCCCACCTAGATAAGGGGCACGGCGACTCACCTCTGCAGAATTCAAATCAGACAGTCGCACCGGATTATAACTAGTTAAAAATTTTTTTAAGCTCACCGTTTTAGATACAACAAACTGAGCATATAGCCAAGCAGCCTGACGACGCGCAAGCGGTGTGGACTTGAGGAATGTCCAAGCTCCAGTATCTTGATAACCCGACTTCATTCCTACTTGCCAATATTTGCCAACCGGCGATGGCGCAACTCGCCATTTTGGTGTGCCATCCTCATTAATAAGTGTGGAGCCTTTATCGATAAAGCTATCAATATCGGCGCTATACCAAAAGATCTGCTGCGCGATCACACCATTCGCCGCCCAAGCTAAAGATTGCGAAAAGTAAATATCTCTCACTGACGCAGGAGCGTATTTTAGCCACTCAACGTACTTTTCTACTGCGTAAACAGCTGCGGGGCTATTTAAGGCACCACCACGCTCGGTACTCGCACCAACCGGGCGACAATCTTCAACTCGAATGCCCCACTCATCAACCGGTAATCCATTAGGTAAGCCCTTATCGCCAACACCTGCCATTGAAAGCCATGCATCAGATATACGCCATCCCAAAGATGGATGCGCCTTAGCGTAATCCATATGGCCGTATATACGCTTACCATCAATCCGTCTTACTTTTTCACTGAAAAACTCGGCAATGTCCTCATAAGCTTGCCAATTTTGAGGCACCGCCAGCTCATAGCCATACAGAGATTTAAATAAGCGCTGCAGCTCTGGTCTGTTAAACCAATCTTGACGATACCAATAAAGGTTTGCAAACTGCTGATCTGGCAACTGATAGATTTTGCCATCAGGGCTTGTGGTAAAATCAAGGCCGATAAAATCTTGCAGTTCTAGACTTGGTAAGGTGACATCTTTGCCCTCACCTTTGATAAAATCACTTATCGGCTCAACATAATTCTGCCTAAAGTAAGTGCCAATCAAGTCACTGTCTGTTAGATACGCGTCATACAAATTATGGCCAGTCGTATTTTGAACTGACATTTTATGCAGTACATCACCTTCACCTGTTACTTCATGAATTACCCGAATACCGGTTATTTCAGTAAAGGCTTTAGCTAGTGTTTCAGATTCGTAAATATGTGTAGGGATCCGTTCAGAAGTAACTCTAATGGTCAGATCTCGGTAGGGTTTTGCAGCATTGATAAACCACTGCATTTCGCGCTCTTGCTCTGCAGTTGTTAGTGTCGATGGTTGAAACTCTGTATTTATCCAATGCTTGGCCGCGCTTTCCTGAGCATTTACAGCTGTACCTCGTGCTAGGAAAAGCAAACTCGCCACCGCAAGTACCTGCAGGGTATTCTGTTTAAGCACCTATCTTCTCCTTGATAGTTTAGCCAAGCCAGACTAAAGCAAATTCACTGTAAAAGCTGCAACTCTATAATCTTCCTGATAAGTGATATAAGCTAATATTCTTATGCTATTTTCTAAGCTCACTTAACTGGACCTATTTAAGCCAAATTTCCAGCTTAAAATATCTAAACAGCACCACTTAATCGAGCCATATCACTAGGCTATAAAGTAAAGCATAAACACAAAAAAGCCAGTGCAAAATGCACTGGCTTTGAAGATAAATTTTCACCAGTCTACCAGCCTTCAACTCCTTGCATATCTGGTAATTGATGAGCGATACCTTTGTGGCAATCAATACAAGTTTTCTCTCCACTCGCAAGTGAGGTCGAGTGCATATTTGCTGCTCGTTGAGACTGGCGCGTAAAGTCCATGTAATCGAAGTTATGACAGTTTCGACATTCCAAGGAATCATTAGCCTTTAAACGTGCCCACTCGTGCTCAGCAAGCTCTCTCCTTTTCGCTTCAAATTTTTCTGGTGTATTAATCGTGCCAAACACTTTACCCCAAACCTCTTTCGAAGCCTGCATTTTTCGGGCTATCTTATCGGTCCAGTTATGAGGAACGTGACAATCAGGACAGGTCGCTCTCACACCACTTCGGTTAGTAAAGTGAATTGTCGACTGCAACTCTTGATAGACATTATTTTCCATCTCATGGCAACTAATACAAAAAGCTTCGGTATTAGATACCGACAAAGCAGTATTAAAGCCACCCCAAAAAATAACCCCCGCAATAAAGCCACCCAAAGTGAGAAAACCTAAGCTGTAATGCACACTTGGTTTTCTCAGTACCACCCAGATTTTTTTAAGGGTAGCGAGTAATTTCGCAATCATATCAGCTCCTAATGCTCAGCTTCTTTGTTAATATCGGCTTTTATTAGCGTGTCCATATCGACAAAATCATTAGGCACTAATAGCTTTGCATCTAACTGCGGCACGTGACATTGAGTACAGAAGTAACGTCTAGGTGACAATTCCGCCAAAAAGTTATTTTCGCGATCCATATAATGAGTCACGCTCACCATAGGTGCTTGTGAATCACCGGTGCGAGTACGTGCATGGCAAGACATGCACTTATTCACTTTAAGATTAACTTGGTAGCCATCAATTTTATGAGGGATCACCGGTGGCTGCATTGGGTAGTTACGTACCTCTTTAACATCAGAGTTAATGACCTTTTGCATGACAGGTGGAGTCGGTTCAACATTGAGCGGCGCTTCACGTAGCGTGGCGATTTTATCGGCAGGGATCGCTTCAGCTGTTGCATTAAATGAGCTCGTTAATGTCACACTCACCAAAGCGGCAGCAGATATACGTAGTAATGGGTTCATAATCTTGCTCCTAAGCTTTGACGATTTTAACGGCACACTTTTTAAAGTCAGTCTGCTTTGATAAAGGATCTGTTGCATCTAAGGTCACTTTATTAATTAACTGACTGGCATCAAACCAAGGCACAAAAACAAGGCCTACTGGCGGCTTATTACGGCCACGAGTTTCAACTCGAGTTTTAATTTCTCCTCGACGAGAGATAACCCGAACTTCATCACCACGGCGCAGGCCACGCTGCTTAGCATCATCAGGATGCATAAAGCAGACTGCATCAGGGAAGGCTTTATAAAGCTCTGGTACACGCTGCGTCATTGAGCCTGAATGCCAATGTTCTAGTACCCGTCCTGTCGATAACCAAATATCAAACTCTTCATCTGGCGATTCAGCGGCATGCTCATAAGGCAGAGCAAAAATCACCGCCTTACCGTCAGGCTTACCGTAAAACTCAAAGCCTTTACCCGCCTTCACATAGGGATCGCTACCTTCTCTAAAGCGCCATTTCGTTTCTTTACCATTGACCACTGGCCAGCGCAGTCCGTGAACTTCATGGTAGGTATCAAATGGTGCCAAGTCATGACCGTGGCCACGACCAAAGGTTGCGTACTCTTCAAACAGGCCTTTCTGTACATAGAAACCAAAATCTTTCGCTTCATCGTTCATATATTTACTGTCAGTGTCTGACAGTGGAAATTTTTCGACATTGCCATTTTGGTATAGCACTTCAAATAACGTCTTACCTTTAAACTCCGGGTTAGCCGCAAGTACATCAGCTGGCCAAACTTCATCAGTGGTAAAGCGCTTTGAAAACTCCATTAACTGCCACAGATCTGAGCGAGACTCACCCGGTGCTTTGACCATTTGATGCCAAAATTGGGTACGGCGCTCTGCATTGCCGTAGGCGCCCTCTTTCTCAACCCACATTGCTGACGGTAAAATCATATCTGCAGCTTGTGTTGTAACAGTTGGATAGGCATCTGAAACCACAATGAAGTTTTCTGGATTACGGTAGCCCGGTAAACCTTCTTCATTAATGTTGGGGCCAGCTTGCATGTTGTTGTTAACTTGCACCCAGTACATGTTCAAGTCGCCATCTTTCAAGCGGCGGTTTTGTTCAACAGCATGGTAGCCAGGTTTTGGCGGGATAACGCCACTTGGAATGCGCCAAATTTTCTCAGCTATCGCTCTATGTTCAGGATTATTCACCACTAAATCGGCCGGTAAGCGATGAGAGAAGGTACCCACCTCACGCGCGGTACCACATGCTGATGGTTGCCCTGTCAGTGAGAATGGACTATTACCAGGCGTAGAGATCTTACCGGTAAGCAAGTGAATGTTATAAATCAGGTTATTACACCAAACGCCACGAGTATGCTGGTTAAAGCCCATGGTCCAGAATGACGTTACTTTTCTATCGGGATCGGCATAAAGCTCAGCTAACTCAATCAATTTATGTTCGGGTACACCAGAAAGTTCACTCACTGACTTAACATCGTAATCAGCAACAAAGGCTTTAAAGGCGTCAAAATCGATTGGCGTAGAATCACCCGCTGTTTTCACATTTTTAGCGGCTTTTTGTAGTGGATGTGATGGACGTAAACCATAACCAATATCAGTTTCACCCTTGCGAAAGTTAACGTGCTTGTTTACAAAATCCCAGTTCACTTTATCGTTTTCGATAATGTAATTAGCAACATAATTCAATATTGCTAAATCAGTTTGTGGGGTAAATACAATGCCTAAATCAGCAAGATCAAAGGATCTATGCTCAAAGGTTGATAATACTGACACTTTTACATGGGGAGCACTTAAGCGGCGATCGGTTACTCGGCTCCATAAAATGGGGTGCATCTCCGCCATATTTGAACCCCAAAGTACAAATGCGTCAGCCGCCTCCATATCATCGTAGCAGCCCATAGGCTCATCTATACCAAAGGTCCGCATAAAGCCACCTACAGCCGATGCCATACAGTGACGCGCATTCGGGTCAATATTGTTGGATCCAAAGCCCGCTTTCATTAATTTTGATGCGGCGTAGCCCTCCCAAACAGTCCATTGACCAGAGCCAAACATTCCCACAGCAGTCGGCCCTTTTTTCTTAATGGTTTTTTTCCACTTTTCAGCCATAGTGTCAAAAGCGGTATCCCATGAGATCGGCGTAAACTCACCATTTTTATCATACTTGCCGTTGGTCATACGCAACATAGGTGTTTGCAACCTGTCATTTGCGTACATGATTTTCGATAAAAAGTATCCTTTGATACAGTTTAGGCCACGGTTTACTTCACTCTCTGCATCGCCATGAGTCGCCACCACTTTACCGTCACGGGTAGCAACTATCACAGAGCAACCTGTTCCACAAAATCTGCAAGGCGCTTTGTTCCATTCCAGTTTTGTTTCTTCAGAACTTGTGATTAAGTTACTCGCTGTGGCAGGTAATGCTAAACCAGCCACACTCGCAGCGGTAAGTGCTGCGTTAGCCTTCATAAATTCGCGTCTGTTCATTTTCATTGTTCACCCTCTTCAAGTACTTCACTTTGGTGGTAAACCATTGCAGCCGACAACACTCCGGGAATGGCGTTAATTGTTTCGATATCTGTCATTAGTGATTTCTGGCTACTGCCTTCTAGCACCACAACCAATTTCACTTCGTCATTCACCGATAAATCAGCATTTTCCATATTGATAATGGCTTGCCTCACTACGGACATTTGCGCGGGTTGCACTTGGAGCACCAAGCTTGTTACATGAAGTTCATTGCTCATCTGGATCACTCTATTTAGTTGTTATTTGTTTATGCTGGTTTAGCCTGCACCTGGTGGGCCGGTTAGAATTTGGCTAAACCAAATTGCGAAACCTAAGCCTGATACAAGTAAAACTGACAGTAGAGGGGCGAGAAATACCGTTAGAAATATGAAAATTCTAAACTCCAGTTTTTTCTCATCATTCGGTGTGGAACTCATAAATCCTCCAACAAGTGGGGTCATTTAAGCGGTTTGCGAATGGATTGAGCAAAATGTCTAACTAAGCACTTCGATTTGATGCTATGCGTTAGTTCGCTCAACTTGAGTTAAAATGATAGCAATAACGTAACAACCACCTGTATACCCCCAATTTAGTAAACCACTATAGAGGTTGATCCAGATCATCATCTTTGGTTAATCAATGGCTTAATCACGCATTCTAAACGAAGTTACCGATTAGAATCGCAAGATAAGACCTTGTTAAACTATTCATTACACACTAAATAATGGTTTAGAGGTGATTAAATATCAAACGGATGGGTGATTTTGATAACAAAATATTCACTAAGAGGTATTAAGCTTATTTTAAGGCTGCTTAATTATCGGCCTGCAAGGTGAATTTTAAGCCAAGCAACTCAACGGAAGAGAAGAGAAAAGAAGAACCATAATAACTTTCGATTTTTATTCACCAGCCCTCAACACCCTGCATGTCAGGAAGATGATGCGCAATGCCTTTATGGCAATCGATGCAGGTTTTATCACCGCTTTCTAAAAAGGTAGAGTGCATTTTGGCTGCACGATCTGATTGGCGGGTAAAATCCATATAATCGAATTCGTGACAGTTACGGCATTCGAGTGAGTTGTTGGCTTTTAAACGTGTCCATTCTCGCTGCGCCATCTCTTTACGGTGTGCCTCGAACTTTTCTGGGGTATCAATGGTTCCAACCAAATAAGCCCAAACCTCTTTTGAAGCTTGCATTTTTCTGGCAATTTTGTCAGTCCATTTATGCGGAACATGGCAGTCATGACAAGTCGCACGAACGCCACTTCGGTTAGAAAAATGGATAGTAGGCTCCATCTCTTGATAAACATTTTCATGGCAACTGCTGCAAAACTCTTCGGTACTCGAAAGCTCTAATGCTGTATTAAACGCCCCCCAAAAAATAACCCCAGCGACAAAGCCACCCAACACTAAAAATCCCAAACTGTAGTGCACGCTCGGCTTCTTAAGTACTTGCCATATTTTATTGAGAAAATTTTTAAGCTTCGTCATGGCTATTCCTTTTTGTCGTCAAATATTGTTTTACAGCAAGGGAGGTTTACCATTCGCCATAAGTGCACTCAAATCAATGACCTATAATCGTTACGCCGATATAGCCTGCATAACAAGTATATGTCTAAGCTTACCTACCTGCTTAAAATTTAATCTAACCTATTAGTCACTACCTCGAATGATAAGGATTAGATCACTTTTAATTTTTATAAAAATACAGTTTAAGGAAGTGCAAAAAATCGACTAAAAGCGAGGAGACTATGAAAATAATAGATGATTTAGATACAAAAAAGCGCACCTAAAAAGGTGCGCTTCATCTACTCGTAATATTGTGAGTTACACTTGCGCGATTTGATTAAGAATACGCTTTTCAGAAATCGGATAAGCCGTACCTAACACTTGCGCAAAACAAGATACTCGATACTCTTCTATCATCCATCTTGCTTCAACGAGTCCATCTGGTACAGGTTGCGACTTAGGTAATTTAGCCAATTGCGCCTTTAACAGCTCTTGCACCTTATTAATACTGAGCATATGCAAGCGGTCACGGTTAGGGTCGACTGGCAGCTTCTCTAAACGATTTTCGATACCTTTTAAATATCGGTTCAAATCACCGAGACGTTGCCAACCTGATTGCTCAACAAAGCCTTTAAACACCAGTTGATCTAACTGGCCTTGAATATCACTCATAGCAAAGGCGATATCTAAGCTAATTTTACCTTTTAGGCGTTTTTTAATGCGGTTATAAATGGTCAAAATCTCTTCCACTTTTAACGCTACTTTTTCAGCTGTTGGATTCAGCTCTTGCCTTACCCAGTCTTTTGCTTCCGTAAAGGCGGTTTCAGAGCGCACATCTATGCCCTTTTCATCCAATAACTGCTGTACTGCCGCTGATAAAATATCATCGATTAGAATATTCACTTGGCCAAACGGGTTAAAGTACATTGCCAACTTAGCTTTATTTGGTAACGACTTTTGCAGGTGTTTTACTGGCGATGGAATATTAAGTAATAACAGACGTTGCAAACCAATACGATGCTGTTTCTGCGCTTCAAATTCGTCATCAAATAATTTGATCGACACACTGGTTTTATCGTCCACCAGCGCTGGAAACGCCTTAACTTCAAAGTTACCTTTTTTCTGCTCAAACTGTTTAGGCAAGTCGCCAAAGGTCCATTGTTCAAGGCCTTTTTTCTCAATACCTGAATCAGCAACGCTGCGAATAGCCTGTACAACTTGGCCTTGCATGCTGGCTTTTAATGGCTCAAGTTCACGGCCCTCAGCAAGTAACTTACCTTTATCCCCTTCAACCTTGAAATTCACCAGTAAATGTTTCACTAGCTGCGTGGTATCAAAGTCTTCAGGTGAAATGCGAGTACCGCTCATACGCAACAACTGCTTGCACATGGCGTCTATTAACGGCAATTCAAATGGCGTCATCGCTTGTAAACAAGCTTTGGCGTAGTCTGGAGCAGGCACAAAGTTACGACGCAGTGCTTTAGGTAACGACTTAATCAACGCGATGCATTTCTCTTCGCGCAGGCCCGGCACAATCCAGTCAAAATCCGTTTCATCAATCTGGTTAATCAACGCGACCGGAATATGCACAGAAACACCATCATCAGGCAGCGATGGCTCAAAGTGGTAACTGACTTTAAGCACTAAGTTACCTTTGTGCCATTTCTCAGGGAAATCTAACGCTGAAATATGCTCGCTACTACGCTGCATCAAGCTTTCACGCTCAAAATCTAATAGATCTGGCGTGGATTTTTTCGCCGCTTTCCACCACTTCAAAAACTTAGGTGCGTTGTAAATACCATCTGGGATCTTAGGCTCATAAAACGCATATAAGGCTTGTTCATCGACTAGAATATCTCGGCGGCGCGACTTATGCTCAAGCGTCTCAATATCTAATAACAATTTTTGGTTATTAATAAAGAACGCTTCATTAGTGCGTAACTCGCCATCAGCAAGGGCCGAGCGTATAAATATCTCCCGCGCCTCTACAGGCTCAACCGGTCCATATTGCACTTTACGACGATTAACAATTTGTAAGCCATAAAGCACTTGGTTTTCTAATGCAACCACAGAGCCTTGCTTAGACTCAAAGTGCGGTTCAACGTAGTTCTTTTTCACTAAGTGTGCTGCAAGTGGTTCAATCCACTCCGGTTGAATCTTGGCGCAGCAACGGGCAAATAAGCGCGATGTTTCAGTCAGCTCTGCCGCCATAATCCACTTAGGGCCTTTTTTGGCTAAAGGAGATCCCGGGAACACAAAGAAACGGCGGTTACGCGCACCTAAGTATTCGTTATCTTTATCTTTAAAACCGATATGACTCAGCAAGCCTGTGAGTAATGAGCGATGTAAGCCTTCATAATCAAGCTCATCGCTTGGCGAGTTAAGCTTCCACTTCAACTCATGGGTGGCTTGCCTTAGCTGAGTGTATAAATCTTGCCATTCACGTACACGCAGATACGCTAAAAACTCAGCCTTACATTGCTTTCTAAACTGGCTACTCGATAGCTCTTTCTGGCTTTGTTTAATGTGATCCCACAGGTGTAACCAAGAAACAAAGTCTGAATCTTTATCGCTATAACGATTATGCGCTTGATCAGCTGCTTGCTTCTTATCCATTGGGCGTTCACGAGGATCTTGAATGGATAATCCCGCGGTGATAACCAAAGCTTCATGTAAGCAGCCATTTTGCTGCGCTTCAATCACCATACGCGCAAGACGTGGATCAACTGGAATATGCGCAAGCTGACGGCCAAGCTGAGTTAAATCGAGTTTGCCTTTCTTTTTTACTACCGCTTGTAGCTCTTCAAGCAGCATAAAACCATCGCGAATATAGCGAGCGTCTGGCGGCTGAATGAATGGGAAGCCTTCAATATCGCCCAAGCCAATTGAAAGCATTTTCAAAATAACCGAGGCTAAGTTAGTGCGCAAAATTTCAGGATCGGTAAACCCAGGACGCGAAATAAAGTCCTCTTCACTATAAAGGCGAATACAAATACCTGGCGCCACACGTCCACAACGACCTTGGCGCTGATTAGCGCTCGCTTGTGAAATAGGTTCAATCGGTAAGCGTTGTACTTTAGTGCGGTAGCTGTAGCGGCTGATGCGCGCAGTACCTGGGTCAATAACGTAGCGGATCCCCGGTACGGTTAATGAAGTTTCAGCAACGTTAGTCGCCAATACAATACGGCGGCCAACATGGCTCTTAAATACTTTTGATTGCTCGCCATAAGATAGACGTGCATATAGAGGTAAGATCTCGGTATCACGGTAATTACGACGGTTTAGCTGTTCGGCTACATCGCGAATTTCACGCTCACCATTCATAAAGATCAAAATGTCGCCTAAGCCTTCTTGCATCAGCTCATCGGTGGCAGCAAAAATACCTTCAATTAAATCTAAGTCATCGTCTTGATCTTGCACTAGCGGTCGATAACGAGTTTCAACCGGATAAGTACGGCCAGACACTTCGATAACGGGTGCATTATTAAAGTGTTTTGAAAAGCGCTCAACATCAATGGTTGCTGAGGTAATGATCACTTTTAGATCTGGGCGTTTACTCAATACATTTTTTAAGTAACCCAAAATAAAATCGATGTTAAGGCTACGCTCATGAGCCTCATCTATAATAATGGTGTCGTATTGATTAAGGAATTTATCGTTAGTCAGCTCTGCTAATAAAATACCATCGGTCATCAATTTGATGTACGAGGTGTCATTGATCGCATCAGCAAAACGAACTTTAAAGCCCACCGCTTCACCTAATGGCGTATTCATCTCTTCAGCGATACGGGTCGCAACACTTCTTGCTGCCAGACGGCGTGGTTGAGTATGGCCAATCAGTCCGCGGGTACCAAGGCCCAGCTCTAGACAGATTTTAGGTAACTGAGTGGTTTTACCCGAGCCAGTTTCACCTGCAACAATTACAACTTGGTTTTCGGCAATTGCTGTGGCTATTTCTTCACGCTTTTGCGATACAGGTAAGCTATCTGGATAGGTGATACTTGGGCGGTTCGCTAAACGCTGTTCCACTTTTTGCCGAGACTCAAGTGCTAATTGCTCGAGTTGTTCAAGCGTGGCTGTCTTCTTGTCTGATTCAGGCTGTTTTCTCAGCCTAAAAAGACGCTGCCTAATTTTAGCGGCGTCAACTTCATAACAGTGTTTTAAGAATGCGTTAGATAAAGGATGCTGTTGCGAACTCAAGTGCAAATTCCATAGCCAAGACGAAAGGTTATGATCCTAGCAAGGAACGCTGTAGGTTGGTATAGCTGACTTAAAAATACTTCCATGAGTAACAGATAAAATGATAATTGATTTAAGTTTTAGGTAGAAGCACGAGTTTAGAGCGAAAATATAGCCGGTAAATATCAAACCTTAGGTAAAGCTTACAGCAAGCCGCATACCCACAATGGCTATTAATCTCAGCGCTTAGTTTAATGAATGCATACTGGTGTAAAACAACATGTCACCCCAGTATGCTTTACTTAACGCTTAAAAAACCTTGGCAACTGCTGTTACCTTGGCTGTATTCAAGTATGAGTATCACGCTACAAGCCGCTCAAGTTCGAGCCTAAGCTGGAGTGAGGTAACACTGCTGCATGTAGGTATTAATCGCCGCTAACACATTGGTACGATTAATAGTGCCAATGACTTTGCCATCTTGTACTACGGGATACACTTTAGGTTTAGAGCCCAACATCTGTTCGGCGAGTTGCAATACGCTGGCATCAGGGGTAACCGACAATACATCGGTACGCATGCAGTCTTTTACTATCGCCGTTAAATCACAGTGATAACTACTTTTTAGCATTACAGCTAAGCAATCTTGCTGAGACAAGAAACCCACTAACTTGCCATCGCTTTCAACTACAGGTGCGCCCAGCTTTTTATTATCTAATAACTTTTCTACCGCAGTGGCTAACGACATTGTTGGCGTTAACAATACAGGTTGGCGATCCATATGCTCTTGTACGTTAATTGAGTCCATTTCGTTCCCCTATTTAGTTGTTCTATTGTTAGTTTAGCTAAGATTAAACAACCGATGAGTAGTAAAAGTGATAACTGCGATAAAAATGTAGATTAACAGTCGCACAATCAGCAATAAATCTGCCAGCAATATCGAACCCACGCTGCAAACTTAGCTGATTGTTCAAATTAAGTTAATTAATGAGGGGTCTTAACCTCTATAAATGATCAGCAATAAAGTTATGTAGGAAACGAGAAAATTTAATACGCTTGTCGAAACTAAGGGTGCATTTTTCACACGAGAGACTACATTATACCAATCAGTATAAGTTGCTGGTCGCCAAAATAAAACTGCATGTCAATACCAAGCTTTTGCTTAGCGACTTCACTGCTTAGTACGCTGTCGATTGAGTAAGCGGCAATATCGTCTCTAGCTGTTGCTTGAGCCGACAAAATACATGAAGTAATTAGTAGGATTAACGGGAGCTTTAGCAAACTAATGCAAGGTAAATGTAGCATTAGTTACAATAAAAAAACCGAATAACTAAGCTATTCGGTTTTTATCGATCTTATATTTTACGATAAGACATTATTTACAAAGCGGCTCTCTAAAGCTCACACCGGTATCCCATGGTTGTTCAATCCAAGTGTCTTGCGGAATATCAACAATGTAGTCATCCACTAATGGCTTACCAGCAGGCTTTGCACATACAGTAACGAATTTAGCCTTAGGATAGATTTCACGTACGATTTTAGCCGTTGAGCCGCTGTCTACTAAGTCATCAATAACGATAAAGCCTTCACCGTCGCCTGGTGCTTGTTTGATGATTTTAGTTTCACGTTGGTGATCGTGATCGTAGCTAGAGATACAGATGGTATCGACATTACGAATGCCTAGCTCACGCGCTAGAATAGCAGCAGGAACAAGTCCACCACGGCTTACAGCAATAATGCCTTGCCATTGCTGCGCAGGTAGTAAACGTTCTGCCAATTCACGGGTGTAACCTTGCATTTGATCCCAAGTGATCAGAAATTTTTTGCTCATGTGCAACCTTTTTATGCGTGTACGCTTTTTGAGGGGAAGAGATTGCGCGGCATTTTGGCTTTTTATTCATAGTCATACAAATAAATATTAGTGAGCTATTTCACAAATTTTGATTAACTGCTTATTGAGTATGCCCGTTAAATTCTGACTGGAAACTTGAGGTTAAATTATCGGTTTGTTTTTATGAATAAAATTTGCGGCTTTTGTTGAAAACAGCGAGTTTACTAGCTTTGAAAGTGACATGCTCCAATAAGAGCTTCAAACTATTAAACCGCTAGTTTTTGTGCTTTTAACTGCTGAAATTTATCTAATACGCCATTACGCACTAAACCTCGTTTAACGTTAGTGCATAATTTGCCAAATTGACGTATTTCATCAAACTGCGGCGTTCTGCCATTTTCAATTGCACTCTCCCAATAACTCAATTCACCATCCACTAGCTCTAATAGTTTTTTGGGGCAGCCAATACAACTTCCTTCTGGCCCACAAGCAAATGTTTCCGACTCATAAAGTGGTAACTCTTGTTTTACCTGCTCAATAATTTGCAACATGGCACTGGCTCTATCGGGCTTTTTGCTAACACTATTACTCGTATTTGCAGCCATGCTGTTGTCAGAGCTTGAAGGAGCAGCGTTTAGATTAAGGGTTGGCTTGTTCATCGTTACAGTGCGTTAATACTTAGTCGATGCGCATTATATAACGTTTTTTTGCTATGCATTAGTAAATAATAATTTACCTACTATTTTGATTAGTTAGCAGCTTTATAGAAAACAAAAACCGCACTCCTTGCCTAGTGCGGTTTTATCTAGTTCAGAAATAACCAAAAGATAGCTAGAACAGCTTCTTAAAAACTTACAAGTCTGACCAAATCATCACTTGAGCAGGCTCGTTATTCTTACGTGTTGCACGGTACATTCCTTCAGTGTTAAACGGTGTCGCAATATTGCCGCGTTGGTCAATGGCAATCACCCCACCGGTACCACCTGCTGTGATTAGTCGCTGGTTAATGACTTCATCGGCCGCTTGAATAATGGACTTGTTTTGATATTTCACTTTAGCGCAAATATCTCCTGCAACATGGTAACGAATAAAATATTCACCGTGGCCAGTTGCTGAGACTGCGCAAACACCATTTTCAGCATAAGTACCTGCGCCAATTACCGGTGAATCGCCTATACGGCCAAAACGCTTTGCCGTCATGCCGCCAGTAGATGTCCCCGCAGCAAGATTGCCATTTTTATCGAGTGCAACCGCTCCAACAGTACCAAACTTGTAGTCAAATTCACTGTATTCCAATGCACTTTGCTTATAGTTATGGCCTGTTCCATTACTGGCTTGATAGTCAGCGTTTGATTCAGCTTTACGGATCTTTTCTTTAGCGCTTTTTAACTGCTGATAGCGGTTGTCTGTATCAAAATGATCCGCTGGCACTAGCTTATAACCTTGAGTAAGGGCGAACTCTTCAGCGCCTTGCCCTGATAGCATCACGTGCGGCGATTTTTCCATTACTGTGATAGCCAGATCTATTGGATTCTTAATATGTTTTACACCAGCAACTGCACCTGCATTCATGGTTTTTCCATCCATGATCGATGCATCTAATTCATGCGCGCCGTCAAATGTATAGACCGCCCCAAGTCCTGCATTAAACAATGGGCTATCTTCTAAAATATTGATAGAGGCTTTTACCGCATCTAGGCTATCACCGCCTTTGGCTAAGATCTTATAACCAGCATCGACGGCTTCTTGTAGTTTTGCCCTGTATGCTTGTTGCTGTTCTGCAGTTAGATTGGCTTTTGAAATCGTCCCCGCACCACCATGAATCGCAATCGAGAATGGCTTGTCATCTGCCACTGCATTAACTGACAAACCTGTAGATAAAACGACCAACAACGCAGTGCTCAATGCTCTATAATTCACAAACCGTATCCTAGTTCTATTTATTTGCCTTCTTTGTAACCATTTTCAACCATAATTACAATCAGCAACTTGCTTGAACTCCCGATTCTGGTGACAATAGGTCGTCTTAATGAAACCAATAATAAGAGTCTGATTTTTGTTGATAAGTTTGTTTCGATTACTAGTCTCAATTTTATTACTTGCCAGTTTATCTTTGGCAACATTTTCCGTTCGAGCAGACGATTGGTTAAGCATCAATATTAAAGGTGTAAAAGGGGCATTAGCGACCAATATTAAAGCTCACTTAGGTAGCCTACCTGAGTCTAGTGTACAGCGCAGAGCCTTTATTTTTAACGCTGAAGACAACATTGAAGCCGCGATGCACTCAATGGGCTATTACCATAGCAAGGTCACTCAAGATGTTATTAATAATGGTGACAAGCCGTGGCGCCTCAATTTAACCATCACTCCCGGTGAGCCAACCCTAATAAGCTGGATAGATATTCAAGTTAAAGGCGAAATGCAAACCGATCCACTGTTTGAAAAATGGTTGAGTCAATTAACAATTCGACCCGGCGATAGACTCAACCATGGCGTGTATGACGACATAAAATCGCAACTACTGACGTTAGCGCTTGCTCGAGGCTATTTTGACGGTAAATTTGATCTTGCTGAAATCGTGGTAGACCGCGACTTTAATACTGCAAAAATCGCTTTATATTATGACTCAGGCCAACGTTATCATATTGGTGAAGTGACCTTTACAGGCCACACTTTAGAGCCTGAAATTCTTGATGAGTTAGTGCCTTTTAAACTTGATGCCCCCTACAGCACAGGTAACCTTGGGCAACTTAACCGCCAATTATTAGATACAGGATACTTCTCCAACATCAAAGTATTGCCTTTAGTTGAACAAGTTGAAGGACTCCAAGTTCCTATTCGAGTTGAACTTAGCCCAAGGCCAAATCATTCAATTGAATTAGGTTTAGGTGCTGATATTGGTAATACAGTGGATAACAACCTTGAACCTCGGGTGCGAGTCACTTGGCGAACGCCACAAATCAACAAATATGGCCACTCCCAAGAAACTACTGCGGAGTGGTCACCAGACAAACCTAAGTTTTTGACCACTTATACCATTCCTTTAACTCATCCACTTGATGACCAGTTAAAGCTACGTATTGGTATGCTGCGCGACAAGTATGGTGTCACTCAGGTATATGACAGCGATGAACGCCAATTTAATAATACTGGCCAACTTGAGTCATCAAAAATGTTGTTTGCGGTTATTCGCCAACAAAGACTACAAAGCAAATGGTTATTTAACTATTCGGCGGAAGTAATGAAAGAGAGCTACCAGCAATCAGGCGTTGATTACGATCCTCGCTATGTGTTGTTTGGTACAAGTTTGTCTAAAACCACTCGTGGCGATAACTCGCTAGACCCTAAATCGGGCTTCTTTCAGTTCTATAGCCTTGAATATGCCGATCCAAGCTTAGGCTCTGAAGTTAGACTCGCTCGCTTACAAACCAAATTTAAATGGATTGAGACATTCTTTGATAAGCACAGAATTGTGTCGCGTCTTGATATGGCAGCAAACCTAACTAGCAATAACTCACTTGAAAACATTCCACCTTCATTACGCTATTTTGCCGGTGGTGATCAGAGCATTCGTGGTTATAGTTATAATGAACTAGGGCCATCAATTGACTCAATTAATGAAGATGGCCAAATCTTACGTGAAGTTGTAGGTGGTCGCTACTTAATGGTCGGTAGTATCGAATATCAATACTATGTCACGCCGACTTGGCGTGTGGCGACATTTATCGATGCTGGTAACGCATTTGATGTAAACCAAATTGAATTAGTTACCTCTGTCGGTGCGGGTATTCACTGGATTTCACCGATTGGTCCGGTCAAATTTGACGTAGGTGTTGGTCTGAAAGAGACAGACACTATAAGCAGACCATGGCGCATTCATATCACAATGGGAGCCGAGTTATGATAGCTCCTGACGACAATACAAGCCCAACAGAAGCTGAGGCTTGCCCGAATAAAATGAGCTACCGTTTACGCATATGGCGTTGGTTTAAACTTTGCAGCCGGATCATTATCTATGCACCATTACTGCTATTAATCAGCGTTGCAGTATTAATTGGTACAGAGTTTGGCAGCCACATTACCGTAAAGCTTGCCGATATGTTGGTACCAGATCTTGAGCTTAGCTATAAATCAGGACAAATAAACCGTCAGCTAGAGCTTAACTACGGCGCTTGGCAAATGAATGGCGTGACAGTTGAAATAAGCGATCTAGTACTTGCTTGGAACCCTATGTGTTTAATGCAAAAGCAGTTATGTGTTGAGCAATTAGCCAGCTCAAAAGTCAATGTCGAAATCGACACTCACTTAATTGGTTCTGAGAACGATGAAACTGCTAGCGATAACAATCTTGATGAACAAGAAAGTCTCGATAACACTACAGCAGAAAACCAAGAGATCACCCTGCCCTTTGGCATCACCCTAAATAGTGGCGCGCTAAAAAACGTAACGGTACGGGTTAATGACATGGATTTTAACGCTAATCAGCTCAATTTAAGTGCTGAATGGTTATCGACTGGGATCCGTGCAAGTTCCATCTATTCAGAAGGTCTATTAGTTTCTATTCCATTTGCCGACGCTGACAGCAGTGCCGCACCAGATCCTATCGCTGCTACAAAAGCTCCACTACACACATCAGCAACCACACCTGTAGCTGATGAAAAACAAACGACTAACAGCCAACAAGTAGACAGTAAAACCCAAGATGAGCTGCAAGATTGGGCGATGGCAAACTTGCCTGAAGTCTTTATGCCTATTCCGGTATTTGTTGAAACATTAGACATCGACAACGGTGAACTAATTCTTGGTCCAAGAAAAGATAATTTCAGTAACTTGCATTTAAGCGGCAGTTACCAGCAATTTCTAATCAATATCGACGATTTTAAAGCAAAACATACTTATGGTAATGCGAGTTTAGTCGGTCAAATGTCACTGATTGACGACTACCCAATGGATATAAAAGCAAGCTTTAAACTGGCAAAAGTTGCTGAAGTGCCAGAGCTTGAAAACCAAAATCTAGACATCAGCATAAGCCAAGGATTTAAGCAGCTTAAAAGTCAAATTAAGGGTAGTGGTCAGTTTGAATTTGATATCGACTCGAGTATCGAACTTGCTAATCCGCAGATCCCTTATACGATAAATTTAAGTGCTAACAAATTACAGTGGCCACTAAAGCAAGCCGACTATGTAGCGCAAAATATTAAGCTTGAAAGTGAGGGGAACTTACAAAAGCAAAATGTCTCTCTGCAAACGCTGTTTTCGTCGCCATTTCAGCCACCTATTGATGTAGATAGTCAATTCAGTCATCAAAGTAGCAATCTTGATTTCAGCAAACTACATGCGGCAAACAGCAAGCTTGGTGAAGTAATCTTACAAGGCTCACTTGAGTATGGTGAAAAACTCGCGTGGAATGCCAAAGTTGCAGCACAAAACCTTGATATTAGCCAGCTGACTTTTACCAAAGATAGCCCACTGCCAACAAGTGATATCACAGGCCCACTCGATACGAATGGTCAAGTCACCTTAAACGATAGCAGTTGGGCTGTTGCGATCAGTAATGCCAAATTAAACGGCCATGTGATGCACTATCCACTTGAAGTTGACGGCGATCTATCACTTAACCATAAATGGTACCTCAGCTCTAAAGGATTAAATGTCAATGCGCTGCAAAGCCGCTTATACGTTCAAGGCACTGTAGATAAACAGTGGGCTCTAAATGGCCAGTTAACTATTCCAGATCTAAGCTTGTGGCAGGCGCAATCGAATGGCTCCGTCAATGCTGATATTGCGGTGTCAGGTGAAAATGAACATCCAGATCTCGCGGTTAACCTAACAGCTCAGGACCTACAGTTATTGGCGATGGAGCTAAGTAGTCTAACGTTAACCGGTAACTATAAGCCCTTTGATAATCATGGCTTTAATGCCGACTTAAGCTTGCAAGAGTTTACCTACCAAGATCTTAATTTAGACAGCATTACCTTTTACAGCCAAGGTGATTTAAATAGCCAATCAGTTGAGCTTAATTCTGTTGGCGATCTTGCTTTAAATACCGCAATAAATAGTCAATATAACGATAAAAAACAACAGATAACAGCTCAAGTGAATCAGCTATCGTTGAGTTCTAAGCTAGGTGATATTGCCCTTGATAACCCCATTGAGGTTCAGTACTCACTTACCAAACAAACCGGTAATTTAGAGCCATTTTGCCTGTCGCATCGAGATGGCAAGTTATGTGCGCAAAACGACACTTTATTAGGCCTTAATGGCAAAGCGAGTCTCGAGTTTAACGGTGATATTGGTAAGTTAATCGAACCTTGGTTACCGCAGAGTCTTGATTGGACCGGACCTGCCACGCTTAAATCTAATCTTGAGTGGTTTGCAGATAAAAAGCCTATCGGCAATCTAGACTTACAACTAACGGAAGGGAATATTGACTTTAAGGCAACTAACAATAGTAACGTTACTGTTGGATATAAGTCTGTACAGCTTCAAAGCCAGCTTGATGAAAAGCAGCTGCAAACCTCTATCTCTCTCGAGTCCCATGAAATTGCCAGTATGGATGCTAACTTAGGCATAAATGTGACTCCAGATAGAGCCATGAGAGGTCAGTTCTCACTGCATAAAATCAACTTAAAAGCGCTGGCGGTATTGGTACCCGAACTTGAAGTATTGGAGGGAGTGATATCAAGTGAATTAAGTGTTGCAGGCAGTTTAAGCGACCCACAGGTCTCTGGTGAAATCGCGTTGAACGACGGTGCCATTATGGCAACGGCTAACCCTACTCTGCTTGAGGATATCGACCTTGATTTCATCTTTGCTGGTAAAAAAGCGCAAATAGACGGCCAACTAAAAATGGGCGAAGGCCTCGCCTATGTTGATGGTCAATTAGATTGGGCGCAACAGAAACTTAAAGGCGCATTTGATATAAAAGGCCAAGATCTTGCTGTTATTCAGCCTCCTCTAGCCATTTTAAATGTAGGCACCGACTTAAAGGTTAAATTTACCAACGAATCCTTTGATGTAACCGGCGATATCAATGTGCCATCAGGAAAAATTACCATAGTCCAGCTCCCAGAAGGCGGTATTGCGGTTTCAAAAGATGTAGTGTTTGAAGACAGCTTGGCCTCAAAGGAAGCCAAAGTGTCGCCATTAGCGGTTTCTGCACAAGTTAACCTCAATGTTGGTGACAATCTAAGAGTCGACGGTATGGGCCTAACAGGCAAGCTACAAGGGAAACTCGAACTCAAACAAGACCCTTTTAGGCCACCGCTCATGTTCGGTGAAATTAAAGTCGTTGATGGCAACTACAAGTTTATGGGGCAAACCCTTGAAATTCGTGCAGGTGAAATGCAGTTTATTGGCCCTATCGATGTGCCTAACCTCAATATTGAAGCTGCACGCGAAATCAAGGATGAAGATGTCATTGCCGGCGTACGTATTACTGGTACGCCAATGAAGCCCATTGTGAACCTATTTTCTAACCCAACCAAAGAGCAGGCAGAAATATTAAATTATATTGTCCGCGGCACAGGTTTAAGCAATAACAGTGTTGATCAAAACAGCGGCTTAATGATGGGCGCAGCATTAACACTAAGCAGCCAAATTGGCGGCGGCGCAATCGGTAATATCGGCAATACCGCCACAGGGATCATCGAAAAAATTGGCTTTTCAAATGTACAGCTAGATGCCAATGATGACGGCCGCTTTGCTATTAGTGGCTTTATTGGTGATAACTTAATGGTCAAATATGGCGTCGGAGTATTCAATCCAGGCTATGAGATGACAGTAAGGTACTACTTACTATCGCAGCTTTATCTTGAAACCGTTTCAGGCACAATTGAGCAGTCTTTAGATATCTATTACAGCTTTGACCTATAGTTGTATTTGTGGGCGGTAAGCATAGCGTTCGTTCACATCTTGATTGAACTCATCACAGCTTAAACGATGAGTTCATCTTTAACGCTAAATAAGCAAAAGCATACAGCCCTTCTGCCCTTCTGCCCTTGCCAAAACCAAAGCCAAAGCCAAAGCCATTAAGCAACAACGTATCTAACAATAAAATCTTTGAATTTTTAAACCTTTAACCCCTAAAAAGCAGACACAAAAAAGCCATCCCAAGGATGGCTTATTATTTTCAGCTAGGTCGTTAATTGTCAGAATGACCCAGCTCTACAGGCATATCATCGCGTAAGCTCTGCCACATTACGCCACTGTTAATACCGTAAGTACGCATTAATGCTGGCACATCAGCATAATTTTTCGCGATAGCTAATTGCTGCAGCTCTTTATAGAACTCCATTGCTAAAGCGCGTGCTTCAGCACTAGAAAAATAGTATCGACCGACTCGGCTATACAAGCCTTTAAAGCCGTTAAGAATTAATACGTATAAAGGATTTCCTGATGAAAACGCTAAGGTGTGCTGTAATTGATAGTCAAATTCAGCATAAGCAAGCGCGGTATCTTCAAGTTCATCCAGTTGAGATAACGCAGCAACCGCTTCTTCAGGGTTATTGCGAATCGCACCTCTAAAATAGATGGCACTGACACTGCTTCTTGCTGAAAGCAATTGGTCAACCAGTTCAGGGAAACCGTCTGGGTTAAGTTCGGCAATCGTCTCAAGAATATTCAGACCCGAAGTTTCCCAGAAATTATTAACCCGGGTAGGTTTGCCATGCTGAATAGTCAGCCAACCGTCACGTGCTAAACGCTGAAGCACTTCACGTAAGGTTGTGCGGGTGACACCGATTAATTCTGATAACTCGCGCTCTGCAGGGAGAATAGAGCCTGGAGGAAACTTATTTTCCCATATGGATCGTACAATATACTTCTCTGCAAAACTTGCAGGGCCTTTGGCATTGATGATCATGAGCCTACTCTATCCAATTATTAGTGTTGTTCTTTGACAGATCATACCAGAGCAGGAAAAAATGAAAACTAAAACCGCGTTAATTGATAGCGACTAAATACAGAAAACAGTTAGACCGCTCATTTTTTGCGCTAACGGCACATTTTAAATCACATTTATTTGATATAGATAGCTGTTTCGCCATTATGGGCTTTTTAAGTTTTCAAAAAGGTTTTATCTTTAGCATCGGCTTAACTATGGCTTATAGCAAATTCCATTAATGCTTTGTTATTAGCAACTATATATAAATAGAGAGGATTCCATGCCTGTGACAATGAGTCGGGCGTTTCTTGACAACTTCTTGGGTAATTCACCAAAGTGGTTCAAACTCGCGATCATATCGTTTTTAGTGATCAACCCAATCGTATTTTACTTTAATCCGTTTGTGGCTGGCTGGCTGTTAGTTGTTGAATTTATCTTCACTCTTGCTATGGCCCTAAAATGCTACCCACTTCAACCAGGTGGTTTATTAGCGATTGAGGCAGTTGCAATTGGCATGACATCGCCAAGCCAAGTACTGCATGAGATTGAAGCAAACCTTGAAGTCGTTCTACTACTAGTCTTCATGGTTGCTGGTATTTACTTCATGAAGCAATTGCTTCTATTTGTATTTACTAAGATGATCACTAAAGTACGCTCAAAAGTAGCAGTATCTTTATTGTTCTGTATGGCTTCTGCATTCCTATCTGCATTCTTAGATGCGTTAACTGTTATCGCGGTTATCATCACAGTTGCAGTAGGTTTCTACTCTATCTACCACAAAGTTGCATCAGGCAAGAGCTTTGGCGAAAGCCATGACCACACTTCTGATGGCCAAAATCAGCTATGTGAAGAAGAATTAGAATCTTTCCGTGGTTTCTTACGTAACCTACTTATGCATGCCGGTGTTGGTACTGCATTAGGTGGTGTTTGTACCATGGTTGGTGAACCACAAAACCTAATTATTGCGGCGCAAGCAAACTGGCAGTTCGCTGAATTTGCTATCCGTATGTCTCCAGTAACCGTTCCAGTATTCTTTGCTGGTATTACTACCTGTTTCTTAGTTGAGAAATTCAAGGTATTCGGTTACGGCCAGCAACTACCAGAAGCGGTTCATAAAATCCTTTCTGACTACGATGCTCATGAAGATGCAAACCGCACTAAACATGACAAAGTTAAGCTATTAATCCAAGCTGTCATTGGTGTGTGGTTAATCGCTGGTCTTGCGCTACATTTAGCTTCAGTGGGTCTAATCGGTCTATCTGTAATCATTCTAGCGACTGCATTTAACGGCATCACTAACGAACACGCACTAGGTAAAGCTTTTGAAGAAGCGCTACCGTTTACTGCGCTATTAGCAGTATTCTTCGCTATCGTTGCTGTAATTATTGACCAGCAGTTATTTGCACCAGTGATTCAGTGGGCACTAAGCTACGAAGGTAACACTCAGTTAGTTATTTTCTACATTGCTAACGGTCTACTTTCAATGGTAAGCGATAACGTATTCGTGGGTACGGTTTACATTAACGAAGTGAAAGCTGCACTTCTAAATGGCCAAATTACTCGTGATCAATTCGACCTATTAGCTGTAGCAATCAACACAGGTACTAACCTACCATCAGTTGCTACGCCTAACGGTCAAGCAGCATTCCTATTCTTGCTAACTTCTGCAATCGCTCCACTCATTCGCCTGTCTTACGGCAGAATGGTGTGGATGGCACTGCCATATACCATCGTATTATCTATCGTTGGTGTACTTGCTATTCAGCTAGGCGCGCTAGAACAGATGACTCAATACTTTTATGATACACAAATGTTAATCCATCACTCTGCTCAAGCAGCTGCAGATGGTGTAGTATCATCACATTGATAAGCTTATCTGAACTATTTTCTAAATAGTTAGTCATAGAAAACGCCCTATTCAATAGGGCGTTTTTTTATTTGCAATGGAGACTTTGTCGTTGAATGCACTAACCAACTTTGCCCACTCGCGCGCCGCCTGGCTGATCTTGATGTCATCGGCTATAGCACTAGAACTGGCCGCCCTATTCTTTCAATATATTATGGAATTGAGTCCGTGCGTAATGTGTATCTATCAACGCGTAGCGGTATTCGGCTTAGTGTTTGCTGGATTAATTGGCGTAATTGGCCATAAGTCTCGCGTGGCACGAGCTGTTGGCCTAGCCGCATGGGGAGTCAGTGCAGGCTGGGGGCTTAAACTCGCGATTGAGCTAGTTGATATGCAAACTAACCCGTCTCCTTTTGCGACCTGCTCATACTTACCAGAATTTCCAAGCTGGCTGCAGCTACATGAATGGCTACCATCGGTATTTATGCCAACGGGAATGTGCACGGATATCCCCTGGGAGTTTATGGGTGTGACAATGGGGCAATATATGATCCTCGCTTTTAGCGTCTACTTAGTTGCTTTAGCGATTTTCTTTATCCCAGCATTGAAAAAGTCGGTCTAACGCATACTCACCTTACCAGATACAAACAAAAACGCCCTATCAAATAGGGCGTTTTTTATATCGTCTCAACAGTGTTTAGGCGCGTTTCAATTATTCAACATCTTTCATTGGCCAAAGCACAATGTGATCTTCAATATCTCGAATTTTAGTTTCACATGTCACCTTACCTGCAACAGACATACCCGCTAAAATCATTGCTTGTTTCGAGCCTGTTTTTAAAGGGTGCCAAGTCGGCAGATCTCGCCCAACAAATAAACGACGATAGGCACAGCTGTCCGGCAACCAAGTTAAGGACTCAATATTATCAACTGTCACTTTGGTGCAACTTGGTACAAACTTAAATCGCTCTGAGTAATTTTGGCAATGGCCGGCCTGATTATCGAGTAACTGGCAGGCTGCATTGGTGTAATATAGCTCTTCGGTTTCATCGTCAATAAGTTTATTCAAACAACACTTACCGCAACCATCACATAATGACTCCCACTCTTCAGTACTCATCTGTGCTAAGGTTTTTTCGTTCCAAAATGCCATGTTTACGTCTTCACTCACACCAATCAATTAGCGGCGCATTATACAGGGACGGAGCAATACTGCCCAGCGGACATTACTGCGATATAGCACGTCCGCCACAGCATTTATCGATTTTGTGAGCAGTAGCAGGCTGCTTTTGCTGCGAAAAAACAGCAACTACGCAGACTCTAGCCAAATAAGACAGAGCTGAATTGGCCAGTAAGCTAACGATTATGAGTTATATAATGGCGGGATTTTTAATACGTTCAGATAAATAAGCAACGGTTATTGCGAAATAATTAGCATCATTCCAAGTGGTTAATCTGCGGTAATTATCGTAAACCAAGTATTTACGACCACTTTCACCATCAGGCATGATCATCGATATCAACATGTCATCACGCTTGGGTAAGTCTGTACCGTTAAAACGGCGCACACCAAGGTTTTGCCAATCGTTAAAGCTCTTTTTAGTATCAAAGCCTGTCAACGTTTGCTCAAACGATGTGGGCACTTTTACTTGTCGTCCCCATGTTTGCTCTGCATTCCAGCCTGCTTGTTGTAAAAAGTAAGCAGTTGATGCAAATGCGTCGATTGTGTTGCTCCAAGGCTGCTTTTTGCCATCACCATCACCATCTTGCGCGTAAGTCTGATAGCGGCTTGGACTTAGTATTGACAGCCCTAATTGGCCTTTGGCATTACTTTTAAGATCTGCATACTTGAGACCCTCACCCTCTACAATTTCAAGCGCATTAACAAACTGCTCTCGATAAAAAGCTTCATCTTCACCTTTATAGGCCAAAGAAGCTGATACTGATAACGCCGGATAGTCTGCAGCTGATTGACCAAAGTTAGAATCTATAGCCCAAAGCGCAACAATAAAGCGTGGCTGTACTCCGTAACGCTTACTTATCTCGTTAAGCTGTTGGTTGTACTCTTTATAATAAGCACGTGCCCAATCGACTTTAGATTGCGACACGGCTTGTGGTAGATAGGTGTCAAGCGTCACAGGAACTGCATCTGTTCGCGGCAATTGCCCCTGAGCTTTTTTGAACATTTTTATTTTAGGGAAAACATCATCAACAACCCGTTGACTCACGCCGCGCTCAATTGCTTCTTGTTTAAATAGAGCAATATAGTCACTAAAAGAACTTTGACTTGGCTCTTGTGCAGTCACAGCAACTGGCATAACACTTAAACAACTAACTAATACAAGTGCTGGTTTTCCTGAAAGCATAAATATCCTTGTAAACACCTTTTACAGCTTTTACCTCGAATTATTCCGGATTAAAGCCGATGTCTTTTTTATGTTGTTCTAATAAATTAACAACAGGAGGCGGTAACTGTAAATAAAATCCTTTTTCTTTCAGTTCAGATCTCACTTTTTTAATATCGGCAAAACCTAAATGGTCACGCTTTTCTATTGGCAGCATCATCACTAACTGTGGCTCACCAAACATGGCCATTAATGCTTCAGGAACACGTTCAAAATCATTACGTTTTTCAACGAAAAGGTAACTTTCAGCCTTTCTAAGGCTTTTATACACTGCACAGATCATATACGACTCAATTTCCAAACTATTCAACTTGCCAGCTAAGGATGCACACTATACCATGGTCCGTTAGGAATATAATGGATATCGGCGTTGCGCTGAACTTTTCTAGAGAGCAATACAGGAATGCAAACACCCAGCCTAGAATTAAAAGGCTCTTCTTTTACTCTTTCTGTACTGCATATCAATAATGATGATATGGCAGTTATAGCAGCTGAGTTAGATGCAAAGCTCGCCATCGCACCTCAATTTTTTATTGGTGCACCTTTAGTGGTAAATCTTAGCGCAATACAAAACGATAATTTTGACATATTAGGTTTAAAAGAGATTTTAACCAGTCGTCAATTAATCGTTGTGGGTATTACTAGTGCATCTGCAGCGCTAACCAAACACGCAAAAGCAATTGGTTTAGCGATTGTAAAATCGGGAAAAGAAGCCGCTTCACAACCTCAATTACCTAAAACCACCAAAATCGTTAAGCAAAATGTCCGTTCCGGGCAGCAGGTTTATGCGCAAAATGCTGACTTGATCATCATAGGTGCAGTAGGTAATGGGGCCGAAGTTATCGCCGATGGCAGTATCCATATATACGGAACATTGCGTGGTAAAGCGATGGCTGGCGCCGCTGGCGACAGAAACGCAGTTATCATGGCACAAAAAATTGAAGCAGAGCTGGTATCGATCGCAGGTCAATATTGGTTAACTGAGAATCTTCAGCAAAACGGAGCCGCTCCAAGCGGTTGTATTCGCCTAGAAGGCGAATCGCTTACGGTTGAATCATTGCCTCTGTAAGAGCGCAGATATTGAAAGGATTAGTATAAATGGCGCAAATTATTGTTGTCACATCGGGTAAAGGCGGCGTGGGTAAAACCACTTCTAGTGCTGCTATTGCCACAGGTCTTGCGATGAAAGGCCATAAAACCGTGGTTATCGACTTTGATATTGGTCTACGTAACTTAGATTTAATCATGGGCTGTGAGCGCCGAGTGGTGTATGACTTTGTTAACGTAATCAACGAAGAAGCCAATCTTAATCAGGCACTAATTAAAGACAAACGCACTGCAAACCTTTTCGTATTGCCAGCTTCGCAAACACGCGACAAAGATGCATTAACAAAAGAAGGTGTAGGTAAAGTATTAGCAGATCTTGCTAAAGAGTTTGAATACATCATTTGTGACTCTCCTGCTGGTATCGAAACAGGCGCAATGATGGCGCTTTACTTTGCTGACGTAGCAATTGTAACCACAAACCCAGAAGTGAGCTCTGTGCGCGATTCAGACCGAATTTTGGGTATGTTACAAAGTAAGTCTAAGCGTGCAGAAGAAGGGGTAGAGCCAGTAAAAGAGTTTTTACTGCTAACTCGCTACTCTCCTGCTCGTGTAACAACCGGTGAAATGCTAAGTGTGCAAGATGTAGAAGAGATCTTAGCGATTCCATTAATCGGCGTGATCCCAGAATCACAAGCCGTATTAAAAGCCTCTAACTCTGGTGTACCTGTGATTATCGACCAAGAAAGCGATGCAGGTATGGCCTACAGCGATGCTGTAGAAAGGTTATTAGGCCAAGAACTGCCTTTCCGATTTCTTACGGAAGAGAAGAAAGGTTTCTTAAAACGAATTTTTGGTAGCTAATTATGTCTTTACTTGATTACTTTAAAACAAATAAAAAGCCCAGCACGGCTGTCACTGCTAAAGAGCGACTGCAAATAATTGTCGCCCACCAGCGTGGAGAACGTGACGCGCCGGATTACTTCCCACAAATGAAGCAAGAGATCATTGAAGTGATCCGCAAGTATGTTCAAGTCGGGCCAGATCAAGTCTCTGTCCAGCTTGATCAAAATGACGAGAACTTGTCTGTACTTGAGTTAAATGTCACGCTTCCTGAGCAAAACTAAAAACCTGTTTAAACTAACGCTCGTTTAAGCAAATAAAAAGCCCGCTATCGCGGGCTTTTTAATATTTATTATAGCTTTAACTTACTCAGTGCATTAGCAACAATGGCTTCACGCCACCCAGTTAAAATTAGTGGCTTATCGCCTTGTTTACTGGCCCAGATCCACTCTAAATATTCGTGGATAAACTTCTTCGAACCTAGTAACTCAATTGGAATATTGTTAGCTTCTGCTTGCTCTGTAATACAGTTTTTAATGCTCTTAAACGCAATTTTATAGCCGGTTTTAAGGGCTATCACATCTAGCGGCTTAGGTGGATTATCAAAACTCACATTGGCAATAATCCGGCAAATTTCTTTGCCATGAATACGCTTTTCTTGCTCTGTAAGTTCGGTCAGCTTATAGAGATCATTACTATTTTTAGGCTGCTTTTTAGCAAGACCAATTAGCGCATGATCTTTAACAACAAAGCCCAACGCTAAATCTTTTTGTAGTGCGCGCTTTAAACGCCAGCTTGCAAGATCGCGTAATACAGCCAGTTGATTACTGGTTAACTGAAAGGCATTTTTAACTTTTAGGTAAGCAGTCTCTGGATCTGGTTGCTCAAGACGGCCTTGCGTCATACGCACGCCCTCTTCATAAATCCAATCCAGTCTGCCCTGCTCTTCTAGTTTCTGCACGAGTTGCGGATATAGCTTATAAAGATAATAAACGTCATTGGCTGCATAGTTTAACTGAGCCTCAGTTAATGGGCGCTTGATCCAATCTGTACGCGATTCACCTTTATCAAGGCTGACTTCTAATGTTTGCTCAACAAGTTTGGCATAACCTAAGCCGTGGCCCATACCTGCAAGGCTTGCAGCTATTTGGCTATCAAAGAGGTTTGTTGGCTGGCACTGACCATAGTGTGCAAACACTTCTAAGTCTTCACTGCATGAATGCAGAAGTTTGACGCTGCTTTCTTTTTTAAGCAGTTGCCAAAATAGATCAAGATTACTCACAGCCAATGGATCGATTAACGCCAGGGTTTTACCGTCATAAGCTTGAATAAGACCTAATCTTGCATAGTAGGTGCGAGTACGAACAAATTCTGTGTCTAGCACCAATAAATCAGCTTCTTGGTATTGCTCTACAAGGGCCGCTAAACTGGCATCATCTTCAATATATTGAAACGCTAACAAAGTTGTCTACTCCATAAATATGCAAAAGCCGGCTGTCGCCGGCTTTAGTCTAATCAAAAGTGGCATTCACCACATTATGATTCATGAGGTTAATCTTGCTTAGCCTCATCTCTCAATTCCCGACGTAAGATCTTACCTACGTTGGTTTTAGGCAGTTCATCTCTAAATTCTACCAGCTTAGGAATTTTATAGCCCGTCAAATGCACGCGACAATGCTTAATTACGTCCTCTTTGGTTAAAGATTTGTCGTTTGCAACCACAAATACCTTAACTAGCTCGCCAGAAACCTCATGCGGTACGCCAACAGCGGCCACTTCGATAACTTTAGGATGCAGAGCTACTACTTCTTCCACTTCATTCGGGAACACGTTAAAGCCAGAAACAAGGATCATGTCTTTTTTACGGTCAACAATAAAGAAGTAACCTTGCTCGTCCATGTAGCCGATATCACCTGTAGCCAAATAGCCATCTTTATCAATTACATTGCTTGTTTCTTCTGGACGCTGCCAATAACCCACCATAACCTGAGGACCTTTAGCAAACAGTTCACCTGTTTCGCCTTGTGCTAGCACATTACCTTCATCGTCACGCACTTGAATATCAGTATTAGCCACAGGGAAACCAATTGAGCCATTGTAGCCATCAAGGTTATAAGGGCAACATGTCACCAAAGGTGACGCTTCTGTTAGGCCATAGCCTTCAAGTAACCGCGTCTTGGTTAAGCCCTGCCATTTGTCAGCAACCGCGCGCTGCACAGCCATGCCGCCGCCAATCGATAACTTAAGCTCACTAAAGTTAAGTTTAGCGAAATCTTCGTTATTCACTAACGCGTTAAATAAGGTATTAACGCCAGTCAACACAGTAAATGGATGTTTTTCTAATTCACTAATAAATGCTGGTAGATCCCTTGGATTAGTGATCAGCAAGTTATTAGCACCTTTATGGATAAACAGTAAGCAGTTCACCGTCAATGCAAAGATGTGATAAAGCGGCAAAGCCGTTACTACAAACTCTTTGCCTTGCTCTAGCATTGGGCCGTATGCTGCATCAGCTTGAAGTAAGTTACTCACTACGTTGCTATGACTAAGCATTGCGCCTTTTGATACACCAGTTGTACCACCAGTGTATTGCAAAAAGGCTAAATCATCTTTCTTAACCGTTGGTTTAACGTACTGCATGCGTCGGCCTTTAGATAAAGCCTTACGCATTGAGATAGCTTGTGGCAAATGGTACTTAGGCACCATTTTCTTAATATATTTAACAACAAAGTTAACCACGGTGCGCTTAGGCGCGCTTAGTAAGTCACCTAAACCTGTCAAAATAACGCTTTCAACCGGAGTGTCTGCCACAACTTTTTCGAGTGTATGGGCAAAGTTAGACACCACAACAATGGCTTTGGCGCCTGAATCGTTAAGCTGATGTTTGAGTTCACGTGGCGTATACAGCGGGTTTACGTTAACGACCACCATACCTGCGCGCAAAATACCAAACAATGCGATAGGATATTGTAAAAGGTTCGGCATCATAATTGCGACGCGGTCGCCTTTATTTAGCTTTAACTCATTTTGGAGGTATGCCGCAAAGGCTCTACTGCGCTCTTCTAGCTTGCGGTAGGTCAAAACTGCGCCCATATTCACAAAGGCTGGTTGATCCGCGTTTTTAGCGACTGAGGTTTCGAACAAATCAACTAGTGATGCATATTGTTCGATATCAATCTCAGAAGGCACGTCATCTGGTAGATTATTAATCCAAAGTTGGTCCACAAAAATCTCCTAATCTCTCCACCTGCGGTAAAACACCCGCAAAGCTTGTTAGCAGCTTGCCAAGTAAGCAAGCTAAAACACTGTCTGGTCTTTATATTTTTTAGTCAACGCCAATAAATCATACAAGCGTTTAAATTTTGATTATCATCACATAAATGACACAAAAAACCTAGCCTCTTTTTTCTAGGCCGTTAAGAAGTCTCTGATCGCCTCAGAAACTTGTGCCGCATTCCCCATATGCAGATGATGATCGCCATCAATCTCTACAGTTTGTAACCGGCTAAACCAGCGATGTGCCATCGGGATCGCCTCTTGCAACTGAGGAAAACCTCCGCTACCAGAAATTAATAGAGTATTGACTGTATGGGCTTGCATTAAGGCATCGACTTGAGAAAAAGTCAGTCTTAAAGGGGAATCTAATTTTAAGCGAGGATCACTGCGCCAGCATACCCCAGAATCAAGGTTTTGCATATTGCGCTGAGTCAATAATTCGCACCATTGCAGGTCTAGTGCGGTTAATTTATGCCGTGCATTGGCTGCAATGGCAATATCACGGTAAATACTGGCAGGTTTTGTTTGTGTCGCTAAAAACCGTCTATGTCCAGCAAAGCTATTTTGCAGGCGAGTTTTAGATTTAGACTCGCTCTCATAAAGAGGAGAAAGTGCTTCAATAAGCACCAATTTGTCAACTTTTTCGGCAAACGCTGCTGCATAAGCCGAAGCAATAATACCGCCTAATGAGTGACCGACAAGAGCGAATGGTTTGCGCTTAACAACATGAGTTAACACTTCAATAAGCGCATCTAAATCGTAAAGGTAGTCTACCCAATGTAATGGGTAACTACCTGGTCGATGCTGCGAGCCGCCGTGGCCTGGCCAATCTATGGCCAAAATTTGATAGTCAGTTAGATACTTGCTGAGTGGTAAAAAGCTATCAGCGTTATCTAACCAACCATGCAATGCCAAAATCAGCGGTTTATCTGGCGCCCCCCATAATCGCCCCGCTAAGGTGATGTGGGGTAACTCTAGGGTTATTTCATTATCGGGTTCGCAGACTAAGTGCATCTATACAATTACTTTTTGATAAATTTAAGCGTCATTCTATCGCTTTCACCAATATCGAGATACTTTTGTTTATCTTGATCATCTAACGCCAGTCTTGGCGGTAGCGTCCACACACCTTTAGGGTAATCTTTGGTGTCTTTTGCATTGGCATTCACTTCTGAGCTAGCAACAAAAGTAAAGCCGGCTTTTTCAGCAAGCTTAATGACTTCAGCCTGTTCCATATAACCGGTTTTAGCGTCCATTCCAGGATTGGCTCTGTGTTCAACAATACCAAAGGTACCGCCTGACTTTAGCACTTTGTAGGCAGAATCAAACACAGGCTCTAGATAACCTTTCATCGCCCAGTTATGCAGGTTTCTAAAGGTAAGCACAGCATCGACGCTATTGTCTTTACCCATAGCGTAATAAGTTGGAGGATCGAATGTGACTGTGCTCGCAGCGCCAAGCTTAGCTTGATTATCAGTGAGCCAAGCTTCAAACTTTTTACCCGATTTAGCGCGATAGCCATTTTTTAGCTTTTCATCACTTGGATTGGTGTCGAAATTACCGGCAACATAATGGCCTTTTTCAGCTAAATACGGCGCTAAGATCTCAGCGTACCAACCGCCTCCCGGCCACAACTCAATGACGGTATCGGTAGGTTTAATGTCAAAAAAGCTTAATGTTTGCTGGGGGTGACGATATTCATCTCGGGCGCTATTTTTAGCTTGTCTAAAATCGCTGTCCACTGCGGTTTGTAATGCTGAATTGCTATGTGCTTCATGGCCATGAGCGCTAACAGTGGCGCTAAAAAGCGATAAACTACAAGTGCTAGCAAGCGCAAGACTTGCTGCAATAAATGTCTTTTTCATTGTCTTTCTCCCTTATATAACAGGCATCAACCTAGCAGTCGATTAGCAAAAAACCAACCCATATAAACAGAGATTTACATTTTTATATAATATTGCAGCTCGTTAAATTGCATTAAAAATAAGCCGATATTTATTTTTGCTTTAATGCGGCGCTATCTACCCTACGCCAACATAAAAACAGCATTGCAGCACTGGTTGCTAACCACACAAACACCCAGAACCATGCTGGTAGCCAGCTTTCCCCTGCCAGCATATTGGCATCACCTTGCCCTTCTAGGCCTAGTAACACCATGGGACTGGCTAACGCGTTGAGTATTATCATCAGTGCTATAACTCTTAACCCACTGGCTAAAAAGCGGTTTTGCTTAAGTTTTAGTGGCAGTAAAAATAATATTGCTAAACAAGCTAAAATTACGACTGTTAAAAAGTCTCGCGCCCAAAGTAATATCGTTAAGACAACTGCACTGCCGAGCAAGGCAAAACTTAGGCGAATGCCTTTAGGCCAAGTGGCAAACATAAAAATTAAATAACCCCAAAGCGCTGCGCCAAAGTATCCGGCAAAGCCAATAAGCATTGGCCAACCACCCTGACTAAAGCATAATCCTGCACCGTTTGGAAATAGCTGAATATGGCTAACTACACCGCCTGAAAACACCGTAGCTAAAGCATGTGAAAGCTCGTGAAAATAACTCTCTAACCATTTAAATGGCACACTGACAAAAGGAATTCTTGTAACGATAAAAGCGAGGAAAAGTTCAATAAGAAAGCGAGTACGGCTGGGAGCGCCTGAAGTGGATTGTGGCTGAATAGTGCTGTCAGAGCTAAGCATAGGTATCTATGCCTACCATTTGCTGGATCTCCTCGCGCTTGGCAGCATGCTGATGAATGAGATACTCGGCAACAGCGCCTCTTTGCCCCGCGGTTTGATTTTCATATTCCACATGGGCGCCAAGTCTAGATTGCAAGGCTGCTGCATCTTCTTGATATGCATTAATGGTTAACGACTGAGCAGCGACTGGCAACGACGCTTCAACGCTATGGGCTGCGTTAGCACCAACATGGCTGACAGAGTTATTAACGTCTATTTTAGTCGTGGAGTGAGCCGCTGTTAAATGACTCGAATTAACCTGCATTCAATCGTCCTTTATGTCGCTAAACATAGCTTAGGCTATTCTTTACCAGCAGATGACTTAACGCTGTATATGACTATAAGCTTTAAGTCATCATTCATTACTGATTTTTTAACTACTGGGCTTTTTTACCACTGAGCTTTTTTACCACTGAGTTGTGACTTCTAGTAGTGATTTACTCTCTGCCAGGCAACTTTTGCCAAGTCACAGTATCTCGCAGATACACTGGCGCTAAGTCATCAACACTTGTGCTTAGACCTTTGTTAACACCATCTTGTGCCAAGGCTAGCATATATTTTGCTTCAGGAAACTTAGCCTTGTCGTTGATAACCAATGTATCTGTCAGCGCTAACAGTTGCGGGAAAGCATCAAAGCCTGTACCACAAGCCGTAATTGGCTGCTCAATATCTAAGCTTAATACCATTGCTTCTGGAGCACTAACAACTTCTTCATTCACTAAAGTCGCAATACCGTTAACCTCAATATATTGGCCCCAGTAAACTTCGCCCATGCGAGCGTCGATTGCAGCAAGCACTTGCTTAGCACCATCTTCAATCGCTGATTGCGCCATGGCTGCCAGTGTCGAGATACCAATAACTGGCAGTTCTTGGCCCAGAGCTAACCCTTGCGTAATGCTGGTACAAATACGGATCCCTGTAAAACTTCCTGGTCCTCTGCCATAAGCAATGACATCAACATCTTTAAGCGCTAACTCAGCTTGAGCCAAAACCGACTTCACCATAGGTAATAAACGTTGGCTATGCTCACGCGGTGCATCAGCTTGCTCGCTATAGATTGCGCCTTTATGGCTGACCGCTGCTGAACACGACTCTGTACATGTATCGAGTGCAAGAATGCGCAGTGAAATCGCTTCTTTGGTTATATCTGTCATTTAATTAGTTACCAAACTTTATAATTACGCGTATTAAATCTTCAGGCTTTGATAATATTTGAGTTCTAGAGCTTCATCCAAAAACAATTACCGAACTGTTTCGGCTGTTGCTCGCGACTCAATTAGCACGTGTTATGCCACTATATAACGATAACGCCTGTTTAATATGCTTAAGCCTCAGCTTCTACATGCTTATCGTTATAATAAACACCACATTAAGGCAAATGAATGCCGCGAGTATACCCCAACTCTTGCTCTAGCTTTAAGTGTTAATGGCCAAACTTATAATCGAAATCCATCTCTAATCTAGAAAATTAGTTAATTTGCTCCAAAAATGCGGTGGCTTTATCTAAATCTCGAGTTCTTGCCATCGGTGGTAGAGAGTTTAAAAATGCTTGGCCGTAGGGTTTATTGACGATGCGGTTATCACACAAAATCAGAACCCCCTTATCTTTTTCATCACGGATCAAACGTCCCACGCCTTGATTAAGCGTAATGACCGCTTGCGGCAGTGAGATTTCACTAAACGCATCTTTTCCTTCGCGCTCAATACTTTCACTGCGCGCGCGAAATAAATTATCATCGGGAGAAATAAACGGCAGTTTATCAATAATAACGCAGCTTAGCAGTTTGCCGCGCACATCAACGCCTTCCCAAAATGCGCCAGTACCAAGGAGTACCGCATTGCCGAGTTGGCGATATTTTTTTAATAAACTTTGCTTACCCGCCTGCCCTTGCACTAACAAGGGATAATGAACTCGCCGCTGCAATATTGGCGCAACCGCATTTAACATTCGATGACTGGTAAACAAAATAAACGTGCGGCCTTTGGCTGCATTGACAGCTTTTACGCACACATCGACAAATTGGCTTAATGCAGCATGGTGATTATTAACACTGGCTAAATGCCGTGGCACGCAAAAAAGGGCGTTATTTTGATAATCGAAAGGACTTTCAAGCAACATCTCTTTAGATTGGCTTAAACCAAGTTGCCGAGTAAACAAACTTAAATCTCGGTTGATTTGTAATGTTGCTGACGTAAAAATCCAAGCTACATTAGAATCAAACAATTTGCGGCACTCTTTAGCGACATCAATTGGTGCAATGCGTAGCACAAGATATCGATGACCATAGTCAATACTGTAAGCGGCTTGATTGTTCTCGCATAAGAAAAATGACTCTAACTTATTGGCTAATATTTCAAGTTTTTCAATTTCATCATCAAGATCATCACTGCGACCAACATGGCCTAGCAATACACTTTGCAGCGCCTTGATCTCTTTAACTAAACCCCAAGAAAGCACAGACAGGGCCTTGTTTGATTGCAATCGTCGCCAATCCGTATCACCAAGCTGATATAGCGCTTGCTGCCATTCGTTAAGCAGTGCTGCACAGCGAGCACTCAGTAACTCTATTTGCTTAGCATCTCTGAGCTCAAATCGATAAATATCAATAAGTTTACTAAATACATCAGCAAGCTGCCGAGTAGCGCACTGCTGACCAAAATACGTGACTGAAATATCCGGTAAAAGGTGCGCCTCGTCAAAAACCACCACATCTGAATCAGGCAACAACTCTGCAAAGCCTGTTTCTTTTAAAATTCTATCGGCAAGAAAAAGGTGATGATTGACCACGATAACGCGCGCATCTTTGGCTCTATTGCGAGCTTTACGGGTAAAGCACTCGTCATAATAATCACAGCGCTGACCTATACAAGTCTCTTTAGCGCTAACAACCAGAGGAATAGCTGGAGAGTTTTCAGAGACCGCGGTTAAGCCGCCAATATCACCATCTGTGGTTTGCCCCGCCCATTGATTGATCCTGAGTAAATCATCCAGTACTTGAGTTTCCATCGAGCTTGCGCCTGATAGCTCCTTTTCCATCAAGTGCTGACACAGATAATTGTTACGCCCTTTAAGCAAAGCCACTTTTGGCGTTAAGCCAAACATATCGAGTAGTGCGGGTAAATCCTTATAAAACAGCTGCTCTTGCAGATTCTTACTGCCAGTGCTCACTATTACTTGCTTGCCGCTTAAGAGCGAAGGAATTAGGTAGGCAAATGTTTTACCTACACCAGTGCCAGCCTCAACGACAAGATTGTTGCGGCTTTCTATCGACTCTGTGACAGCCTTCGCCATTGTGACTTGCACATCACGGCAACTAAATCCTTTGATCGAGCGAGCTAATGCGCCATCGGTTGAAAATGCGGATGCGACGTGTTGGAGTAATTTGCTGCTCAAGAGTGCAAGAACCTACTGTGGTAAAAAATAGCGATTAATAGTCGTCAGTTTAACTTAATTCAAATCACAACATGAGCTTTTGTTTTCATCAGACTCTTTTGCGCCGATAAAAGCTACAGTAAGGCAATGTTGAAACCAAAGCTGATTGTTCACCATATAAAAAAATCGACACAGAAAACAGCTCACCACCGATTCAGTGGCGTTGATTTTCATTGTCCCACTAGTTCAGTTATTGACCTAAATGACATTTAGATGAAGTTTACTCATCTGCTCAAATAAGCGCTTGCAATCATTTTTAAAACTGATTAATTTAAATAACAGGTTAGCAAATGAGCGGCTTTAAACTGTTGCGTTAAATGCTCAACCTTGAAATACAGACATAGCATTTAGCTGCGCATCGAAATATTAAGCAGCATTTAAACTGATAAAGAGACACGAATATGACACAGCTTTTGAACTCTATCCATCATCACCACCATATGCGGTAGCCTTCGGAAGCTTACTGCCGGAGGACTATTTCCTTCCGGCGGTTGATTTAAAAATATCAAAAACCCTTGGAAGGAATTCCAAGGGTTTTTTGGTTTTATCTTAACGAATTGTTTTATAAGAATTTTTAAATTAACTAGTAGGGACATTCCATGTCACAGTCAACAAGATTACGCATTGCTATTCAAAAATCAGGTCGCCTTTCAAAAGAGTCGCAGAAGCTTTTAAAAAGCTGTGGCGTTAAATTTAACGTTAATGAACAGCGCCTTATCGCCCACTCAGACAACATGCCAATCGATTTATTACGTGTTCGCGATGATGATATTCCCGGCCTAGTAATGGACGGCGTTGTCGACCTAGGGATCATTGGTGAAAATGTATTGGAAGAAGAGCAAATCGAGCGCCAAACCTTGGGTAAGCCTGCTGATTGCGTGAAATTACGTGAGCTTGATTTCGGCGCTTGTCGGCTATCGCTAGCGGTACCCAATGAGTTTAGCTATCAAGATGCTAGCTCTTTAGAAGGCCTGCGTATTGCGACCTCTTACCCCAACCTGCTACGTCGCTACATGCAAGAAAAAGGCATTAACTACCGTGATTGCATGCTAAAAGGCTCAGTAGAAGTTGCCCCTCGTGCAGGCTTATCTGACGGCATTTGTGATTTAGTATCAACAGGTGCAACACTTGAAGCTAATGGCTTATACGAGACCGAAGTGATATACCGCTCAATGGCGTGCATCATCCAATCAACGCAATCACAACCAGATGATAAACAAGCGCTAATCAACAAAATCTTATCCCGCATTAACGGTGTGGTTCGTGCCAAAGAAAGTAAATACATTTTGCTACACGCACCAACTGAAACCTTAGATCAAATAGTTGCCTTACTACCAGGTGCTGAAAACCCAACCGTCTTACCACTCAATGATGACACTAATCGCGTAGCTATCCACGCTGTTAGCACTGAAGATCTGTTCTGGGACACGATGGAGCAACTCACCCAACTCGGTGCTAGCTCTATCTTGGTTATGCCAATTGAAAAAATGATGGGGTAAATCATGCAAATCCTCAATTGGCAATCACTCACCCCACAAGAACAAGTTAGCACCCTTGAGCGTTCGCCGCTCATTGGTGATAACACGCTTGAACAAAGCGTTGCAAAAATCATTGATGCGGTTGTTAGCGAGCGCGATGCTGCATTGCTCAACTTTAATCTCAAGTTTGATGGTGTTGCATTAGATAACTTGGCGTTATCTAAGCAGCAAATAGCACAAGCCTGCGCCAAGGTTCCAAATGAGTTAAAACAAGCTATCGCACAGGCAAAAGCCAATATCGATAAATTTCACCGTGCGCAAGTGCAGCAAAATATTGATGTTGAGACTCAAACGGGGATCCGCTGCGAGCTAAGAAGTGAGCCAATTGAGCGAGTTGGGCTTTATATCCCCGGCGGCACAGCGCCATTAATTTCAACCGTGTTAATGTTAGCGATGCCAGCCAAAATAGCAGGCTGTGCTAAACGCGTTTTAGTGAGCCCGCCACCTATTAACGACGCGATTATTTACGCGGCGAACCAATGCGGTATCGATGACATATTTCAAGTAGGCGGCGCTCAAGCTATTGCCGCATTAGCCTTTGGTACCGAGACCATCCCCCAAGTAGACAAAATATTTGGCCCAGGTAATCGTTTCGTCACTGAAGCCAAGCGAGCAGTTAGCCAAGATAACCGCTGCAAAGTCAGTATCGATATGCCGGCAGGCCCATCTGAAGTGCTGATCATCGCAGACAGTAAAGCAAACCCTGAATTTGTTGCGGCCGATCTACTATCACAAGCGGAGCACGGTACAGACTCGCAAGTGATGCTAGTCACCGATTGTGAGCGATTAGCTGAAAAAGTAAACCAAGCGCTAACATCGCAACTGGCAAAGCTATCTCGGGCAGAGATTGCAACTGAAGCACTAAAGTGCAGCCGCACGATAATTGTCGATGATATGAATAAAGCAGCAACGGTTTCGAACTTATATGGACCGGAGCACTTAATCATTCAGACCGAGCAGCCACGGCAAGTACTGACAAATATCCGCGCAGCAGGCTCGGTCTTTCTCGGCGCTTATACACCAGAGTCTGTTGGCGATTATGCCTCAGGCACTAACCATGTATTACCCACTTATGGCTACAGTAAAACCGTATCAAGTTTGTCGCTTGCTGATTTTAGTCGACGCTTTACTGTACAAGAGCTAAGCGCAAAAGGACTACAGACCTTAGGGCAAAGCGTCTTGACCCTCGCTGAAGCTGAGCAACTTGATGCCCACAAAAATGCCGTCGCTATTAGGCTCGAGAGCATAGAAGCACGAGGTGATAGTGGTGATGCCGATGATGGTGTTCAGCAAGTAAAGAAGCAGGAGGCGGTATGAGCAGTACAAATCTAAGCAGTACAAATGCGACCAATAAAAGTGTAAGCAATAAAGCTCCGCTTAATCTTGCAGAGCGCCTTGCAAGGCCTGAACTGCTGGATCTACAAATTTATCAATCTGCACGCCGGATTGGTGGTCAAGGTGATATTTGGATTAACGCTAATGAATCACCGTTTAATAACAGCGAGTTTGCCAACTTAAACCGCTACCCAGAATGTCAGCCCCCAGAGTTAATCAACGCTTATAGCCAATACAGTGGCGTAGAAAAAGAGTGCATTATTAGTAGCCGCGGCGCAGATGAAGCCATTGAATTACTGATCAGAGCGTTTTGCATTCCGGGCAAAGACAGCATTGCCACCTTTGGCCCAACCTATGGTATGTACGCTATTAGTGCCAAGACCTTTAATGTTGGCGTAAAACCATTATTACTCACTGAAGACTTTCAATTACCCAGTGATTATTTGAGCCAAGTTGCTGGCGCAAAATTGATTTTTATCTGTAATCCCAATAACCCAACCGGCAGCGTTATCACAAAAGATAGGCTGATTGAAGTGATTAACAGTTGCCCCAATGCCATAGTGGTTGTTGATGAGGCTTATATTGAATTTAGCCCTGAGTACAGCGTAGCAGATCTAATTGCAGACTCTACAAACCTAGTGGTTCTGAGAACCTTATCTAAAGCCTTTGCCTTAGCGGGTGCACGCTGCGGTTTCTTGCTTGCTAATAGCGACATTATCGAGATCTGCATGCGAGTTATCGCTCCTTACCCGGTGCCCTTACCTGTTAGCCAAGTCGCCGTTCAAGCACTTAGCGATAACGGCCTTAACACGATGAAACTGCAAGTTAGTGAAATGAAAAGCCAAGGTGCACGCTTAGCTGATGCATTGCAGCAATTTGGCGCCAAAGTCGTAACCCCTTTTGGAAATTACGTACTTGCTGAATTTGACGATATTGAAAACGTACAGCAAATGCTTACCAACGCAGGCGTTATAGCAAGATCTTATAGCGACCCGCGTCTTAGCCAAGCAATCCGTTTTAGCTTCACGAATAAAGCGCAAACCGATTATCTAATTAAGCTGTTTTGTTCAATCTAAATTGTAACAGCTACATACAAATATAAAGAATAACAAAAGCTTGACCTAGTTGAACAACAGTCTGGAAGGTATACCTGCAATGAAACAGAAAATTTTATTTATCGACCGCGATGGCACATTAATCGAAGAGCCTGTCACCGATAAGCAAGTCGATAGTTTAGCCAAACTGGTATTTGAGCCCAATGTGATCCCAGCTCTGCTTAAGCTGCAAAATGCAGGTTATCGCTTAGTCATGGTCAGTAACCAAGATGGCTTGGGCACACCGTCATTTCCAAAAAACGACTTTGATGCACCACAAAACATGATGATGCAGATCTTTAATAGCCAAGGTGTACTGTTTGATGACGTATTGATTTGCCCGCACTTTGATGATGAAAACTGTAGCTGCCGCAAACCTAAACTTGGCCTAGTCAAAGACTACCTGACTTCTGGCAAGATAGATTTTACCCAGTCAGCGGTGATTGGTGACCGTGAAACAGACTTAGGTCTTGCTGATTCAATGGGCATATTAGGCTTGCAATATAATCCGGAAACACTGAACTGGAACGCCATTGCCGCAAAGCTACTGAATAAAAACCGCAGTGCAACTGTGGTACGTACTACAAAAGAAACCGATATTTGTGTTAGCGTCGATTTAGATTCCAATGCCAAAGGCGAGATCAATACCGGTATTGGCTTTTTTGACCACATGCTTGAGCAAATCTCTACCCACGGTAACTTTAAAATGGATGTCAAAGTTGACGGTGATTTAGAAATTGATGATCACCACAGTGTTGAGGATACAGCGCTTGCTATAGGTGATGCACTGCGCCAAGCCCTTGGCGATAAACGCGGTATTGCACGTTTTGGCGACACACAAGATGATGTTTTTAGGCAAGCAATCCCAATGGACGAAGCCAGTGCAAGCTGCTTACTCGACCTTTCCGGCAGACCCTTTATCAAATATAGCGGTGAATTTGATCGTGAGTATGTCGGGCAAATGGCCACTGAAATGGTGCCACACTTCTTCCGCTCATTCGCTGATGGTTTGCGCTGTACCTTACACATCAGCACCCAAGGTGATAATGCGCACCACAAAGTAGAAAGCCTATTTAAGGTGCTTGGCCGTACATTAAGACAAGCTGTAAAAATTGAAGGTGACGCATTACCGTCAAGTAAAGGTGTGTTATGAGCCAAATAGCGACAAATGCCGAGCAAACAATAGTAGGTAACACAGTAATTATAGATACAGGCTGCGCCAATCTTAGCTCAGTGCGTTACGCGGTTGAGCGCTTAATGACTGAACTTGAACGTGAATCCTTATTTGTTAGTGATGACATCGACTTAATCAAAAGCGCCGAACGTGTGATCTTACCGGGTGTTGGCACTGCTCCAGCAGCAATGAATGCGTTAAAAAGTAAAGGCTTAGTAGATGTCATAAAGTCACTACAACAACCTGTGCTTGGGGTGTGTTTAGGTATGCAAATGCTCACTCGCTCTTCAAAAGAGCGCGGCGCACAATCACAAGATTGCCCTTGTCTAGATATTATCGCCACTGAGATTGAGCAACTAGATAGTAAAGGCTTACCTTTGCCACACATGGGCTGGAATCAAATAACCCCAAGCAAACATCCTATTTTTGATGGGGTTAGCGCGGGCAGTTATGTGTATTTTGTGCACAGTTATCGCGCGCCAATCAGTGATTACACAATAGCCAGTGCCCAGCACGGTGAAACTTTTAGTGCCGCAATTGCCAAAGATAATTTTATTGGCTTGCAGTTTCACCCAGAAAAAAGCAGTCAAGCTGGTGCCAGAATGCTGAAAAACTTCCTAAATATGACAAAAGAGACGTTTGCCAATAGTGCAGCGAATACTCCCTTAACTGAGGCTTTATTATGATTATTCCTGCAATCGATCTAATCGACGGCCAAGTAGTTCGCCTTTACCAAGGTGACTATGCCCAGCAAACCACATTTAATTTAAGTCCCTATGAACAGCTAAAGTCCTATCAAGCACAAGGGGCCAAGTTACTGCATATTGTTGACTTAACTGGCGCTAAAGATCCAACTCAACGTCAAACAGATCTAATCGCAAAACTTGTGAATAGATTAGATACACCGATTCAAGTTGGCGGCGGTATTCGCACCGAGGCACAGTTAAATGAATTATTAGAAATTGGTGTCAGCCGCGTCGTCATCGGCTCGTTAGCAGTCAAAGAGCCCACGCTAGTCAAAAGCTGGTTTGAAAAATATGGCGCGGATGCGATATGCCTGGCACTTGATGTCAATATCAATGAGCAAGGTGAAAAGATTGTTGCTGTATCTGGCTGGCAAAGTGGTGGCGGTAAAACTCTAGAGTCCTTGGTTGAAGAGTTTAGCACTGTTGGACTTAAACACGCACTTGTTACCGACATTAGCCGTGACGGCACACTTCAAGGCGCAAATACCCAGTTGTATCAAGAAATAGCTGAATGCTACCCGAATATTTTATGGCAAGCTTCTGGCGGCATAGCCAGCTTAGATGATGTTAATGCGGTTAAACGAAGCGGCGCTAGCGGGATTATTATCGGTAAAGCTTTACTGATTAATCAATTTGACGTTGAGGAGGCAATTGCATGTTGGCCAAACGCATAGTTCCTTGCCTCGATGTTAAAGAAGGCAAAGTCGTAAAAGGAGTACAATTTCGTAATCACGAAATTGTCGGTGATATCGTTCCCCTCGCTCAGCGTTATGCTGAAGAAGGCGCCGATGAATTGGTGTTTTATGATATTACCGCAAGCGCGCACGATAGAGTCATAGATAAGTCTTGGGTGAGCCGCGTTGCTGAACGTATTGATATTCCATTTTGCGTTGCTGGCGGCATAAGAAGCATCGAACAAGCAAGAGAAAAACTGGCATTTGGCGCTGATAAAATCTCAATCAATTCACCAGCGCTAACCGATCCAAGCCTGATTGCCCGCTTACAAGATGAGTTTGGTCGCCAGTGCATTGTTATAGGTATTGACTCTTATTATGACGCAGCGACAGACAGCTACAAAGTAAAGCAATTTACCGGTGATGAAGCCGCAACCAAAGATACTCAGTGGTACACCCAAGACTGGGTTAGCGAGGTGCAAAAGCAGGGCTGTGGCGAAATAGTGTTAAATGTAATGAACCAAGATGGCGTAAGACAAGGTTATGACATTAAACAACTCTCAATGATTAGAGCGATTTGCGATGTGCCACTCATCGCCTCAGGTGGCGCCGGTACCATGGCGCACTTTAAAGATGTTTTTGCCGAGGCTAACGTTGATGCCGCCCTTGCAGCAAGCGTGTTTCACAAAGGCATTATCGATATCCAAGATTTAAAGCGTTACTTGAAAGACAACCACATTGCCGTACGCCTTTAAACTTACACCAGTATTGAATCGAATTTAAGGATGTAACATGAATAAACTAGAGCAAAATGAGTCACAAGCAAGTGACCTTATTGGTCAGCTGGATTGGGACAAAACTGACGGCTTAATTCCAGCCATTGTGCAAAATCACCTAACCGGCAAAGTATTAATGCTAGGCTATATGGATAAAGCCGCGCTAGACGTAACCCTATCTAGCAAAAAAGTCACCTTTTATAGCCGCAGTAAACAAAGACTCTGGACGAAGGGAGAAACCTCTGGCAACACCTTAGACTTAGTCGCCATCGACAAAGATTGTGATAATGACAGCTTATTAATACAAGTTATTCCAAATGGGCCCACTTGTCACAAAGGCACTGAAAGCTGCTGGAAAGATGGCAAAGTCCATAGTTTTATCGATAACTTACAAACATTAATCGCATCACGCAAAGGCCAAGATCCTGAGTCGAGCTACACTGCTCATCTTTTTGAGCGAGGCACTAAGAGAATTGCACAAAAGGTTGGCGAAGAAGGACTGGAAACCGCGTTAGCCGCAGCAACTAATGACAAGCCTGAATTAATTGATGAGGCGTCAGATCTTATCTATCACTTGTTAGTTCTACTTGAAGATCAAGAGCTAAGCATGCAGGACATCAACCTTAACTTGATGAACAGACATAACAAATCTAAGTAAGATCAATCGACATTGTGGAGCGTGTCGCCGCGCTCCAGTTATCATTTTACCAGTTATGAATCTTGTGTTTATTTTACAACCAAATTCATCTCAGTCTACAAGTCTAGTGATTCAAGTCCTCTATGTAATCTAGCGCGAGTCACTGACTCAGGCTGGCAAATTCAAACAAAATAAAGTTGTTAAAACTGCATAAAATCCGTCACCCCTATAAAATTATACTTTAAAAAACAAGTGCATTAGTATAAATAGTGCGCTAGCATAAATTTGCATTTAAATCGCTAACCGCTTTTGGCAGCGGCGTTACCAACCAGCGAAAAAATACGACAGATAAACGTACTATTACCCTGGCTTGATTAAAATCGGTGATATCGATATGAAATTCATCAATGCTGTTTTTACCGCTGCAATATTACTCTTTGGCTACAGCCCTTTCCATTCAAAAGCCTGTGAGTTGACCTATTTGGTGATTGCCAATCAAGCCGAACCATTTCAAATTAACACTTCAAACCATCAGTCACACTCTGGGATCATTAGTGATGTCGTTAGTCTATTAGCTGCAAAAAAACCTTTTAGCTACACCACTCACGTTATGCCCTTCAAGCGTTATGTTCATGAAATAAAAAAGCAAACCTATAGCAACTGGATAAGCTACGGCTCACCAATGTGGCGCACAACGGCCGATAATCGTTACCAAAATAAACGACTATCTAAACAGCCACTGTTTCGTGCAAGCCACTTGTTAGTGCAGCGCAACAGTGACCCCCAGCACTACCAACAAGTTGAAGACCTATTTGGTAAGACGGTTATTTTACTAAAAGGATTTGATTACCCAGGGCTTGCGCCCTATATAGCCAGCGGCCAAATCAAAAAAATTGGTTTTAAAAGCCATCAAAGTGCATTAAATGCATTAAACAACCAGCGCGGAGATCTGTTTGTCGAGATGGAAAGCCGGATCCGCTATGCTATTAAACAACATAATATTGACCCAAATACCTTTAAATTTACTGATATTGCTCACATCACCCCCTCACTTAATATCCATTTAGCCTTTGGCAACGGTGTTAAGCAAACGACGGTGGATTGGATTGACGATCAAATCATAATCATGAAAGCCACTGGAAAACTTGAGGCGATAATTAATCGGTATCAATAGTTTTTAGCAGGATAATATGTCAATTCATTGTTCTAACTAGCGCGCATTTTGCATTATAGGAAACACTGTTTTCAAATTGTATAAAACTGTTATTGCTAGGGTGTTGCACCCGAGAACTTCTGTTACAATCTGCGCCACTAAAATTAAGCTTCTCAATAATAAAAAGTGTGCCCTATGAATCTTGCAGATAAAGTTTTAGTCGTAAATGACAACCTTCCTATTCGTACCAACAAACCTGTGCATTCAGGTAAAGTTCGCAGTGTTTACTGGTTAACCGAAGAAGATAGTGCTCGGTTAATTAAAGACAAAGGTTACGATGTCCCAGCCGATGCTCCACTTGCGATTATGGTGATCAGTGACCGTATTTCTGCATTCGATTGTGTTTGGCAAGGTGAAAATGGTCTAAATGGTGTACCAGGTAAAGGAACAGCGCTAAATGCTATTTCTAACCACTGGTTCAAGCTTTTCAAAGACAAAGGTTTAGCCGACAGCCACATTTTAGATATTCCACACCCGCTAGTATGGATTGTTCAGAAAGCCCGCCCAGTAATGATTGAAGCGATTGCTCGTCAATATATCACTGGCTCAATGTGGCGTTCATACACTAAAGGTGAACGTGAATTCTGTGGCATCACCATCCCTGAAGGCTTAGAGAAAGACCAAAAACTACCTGAACTGTTAATCACTCCTTCAACCAAAGGTGTACTAACAGGTCTTGAAGGCGTGCCTGAAGCTGATGATGTGAACGTATCGCGCAGCGACATCGAACGTCATGTCGATGGCTTTAACTTCAGCAACCTTGCTGATATTGATCTTTACGAGAAGCTGCTAAAAGAAGGCTTTGATGTGATCAGCGATGCATTAGCAGAGCACGATCAGATTTTCGTTGATACTAAGTTTGAATTTGGCTACGTCAATGACGCCGCAGGCAACGAAAAGCTTATCTATATGGATGAGGTTGGTACACCTGATAGCTCACGCATCTGGGACGGCTCATCGCACCGTGATGGCAAGATCATTGAGCAGTCTAAAGAAGGCTTCCGTCAATGGTTACTAAACCACTTCCCAGATCCAGATATCTTGTTAAATAAGAATCGCATGGAAGAGCGCTTTGCTTTAGCTGCTGACAATAAACTACCTGAATCAGTGATGATGGAGATCTCCAATACTTATGTAGGTATTGCAGAGAAAATCATTGGTCAGAAACTACACATTAGCGAAAATCCAAAGCAAGAAATCATCGATATCTTACGTGACGAATATCAGCTAATCGTATAACTGCGACTGCAGTTAAAATTGAAGAGCATTAAAAAAGCCGCAATATCTATTGCGGCTTTTTAGTTTATATCGAACTATTAGTGATAAATCGATGGCTCGCCTTCAGGACGTGTTTTTAGCACACGCAAGAACCACATATACTGTTCAGGATAAGCTAAGATCACCTGCTCTACCGCTTTATTTAATGCGATAGCTTCGTTCTCTTTGCCTTGCATGGTTTCAGGATCAATCGCAGGCATGACCGTTAAATCAAAATGACGCTTTTTCTGATCGTAACCAATCTTAACCGGCATAACTTGGGCATTACCCGCCTGAGCCAAACGCCCAACAACAGGTAAAGTCGCCTTAGTTGTACCTAAAAATGGCGCAAATACGCTTTTATCTCGGCCAAGATCTTCATCCGGCAGATAAAAGAAACTGTTATCTTGTTTTAACTCACTAAGCAGCGCACGAATGCCCGCTTCTCGCATGTATATATTGCCGCCTTGTGAGCTTCTCATACGATTATTAAACCAGTTAAACAAGCCATTTTTATGTGCCTTAGCCATAGAGACCATAGGCAAGTCTAAGTTTAACCTAAGGCCTGCATACTCAATGCCCCATACATGCGGCATAATAAATATCACTGGCTGGCCTGCTGCTCTTGCTTGCTCAACATGCTCAAAACCGTGCAATTGCACTCGGCGTCTCATATGAGCGCGAGATTTCAACATAAGTTCTGACTGTGCCAATAAAATCATCACAAAATTTTCAACGTTGTCTTTTACCAACGCCTCAATCTCATCTTTAGATTTATCAGGGAAACAAGTTGTTAAGTTAGCTCGTGCGACCTTAATTGGCTTTTTAGCAATCCTCATCACCAACTTTGCTAATACTTTAGCAATCGGATCACGCAACCAAGCAGGCATTAAGCCAAACACCACCAGCACTAAAATCGCGACCCAAGTTAGCCAATATTTAGGATGTAACAAGCTAACGTTAAAACGGCGGTCAAAATACTTTGGCTTTCTAGACAAAAGCAAACCTCTACTGCAAGTTAACAACAGAAAAAGCCACTCTATTGAGTGGCCTCTTCATTACGACACTAATGCAATTACTTCTTTGCGTTAGCCTCTTCGACGCGGCTTTTCAGCTTCTGTCCTGGACGGAACGTTACTACACGACGTGCCGAAATTGGGATATCTTCTCCCGTCTTTGGGTTCCTTCCCGGTCTTTGATTCTTGTCCCTCAGGTCAAAGTTGCCAAAGCCAGATAGCTTGACCTGCTCACCACTTTCAAGAGCTTGACGAATTTCTTCGAAAAACGTCTCTACCATCTCTTTCGCTACTCTCTTGTTGATGCCTAGCGTTTCAAAAAGATGTTCTGCCATTTCGGCTTTGGTAAGTGCCATACTTTTAGTCCCTCAACGATGCGTTGAACTCGTCCTTCAGAGCAGAAACCACTACTTCTACCATCTCCGCGATTTCTTTTTCTTCCAGTGTACGAGCGTTGTCTTGTAATAAGAGTGCTATTGCAAGGCTCTTTTTGCCTTCCTCTACACCTTTACCTCGGTATACATCGAACAAGTTTATGCCAACCAACTGATTTTCGCCAACTTTTCTTATCATTTTTACAACATCATCGGCTGAAATTGCGTCATCTACTACGATGGCGATATCACGACGGTTTGCTGGAAACTTAGATACAGTCTGGGCTAGCGGCAAATTAGCGTGCAATAAAGCGTCTAATTCTAGCTCGAAAATAATTGTTTTTCCGTTTAGGCCAAATGGCTTTTCTAGGCTTGGATGAACCGTACCTATAATACCAATTACGCGATCATCTCTTAAGATTTCAGCGCATTGCCCCGGATGTAAGGCTGGGTGTGTTGCCGCTCTGAAACTAAATTCAGTATCAGCAACAGTCAAACCGATGACTGCTTCTAAGTCACCTTTGAGGTCAAAGAAATCAACTGTTTTTGACTCCATTGTCCAATGCTCATCGTTTTGATTACCCGCAATGACGGCTGCAAGCATAGGTTGTTGTGACACACCTGATTCTGCATTTTCATTTGGTACAAAACGTAGACCTGTTTCAAACAGTCTGACACGGTTTTGTTGACGGCTTTGGTTATAACCAACTGCAGTCAAAAGACCTGTGAACATAGACAGACGCATTGCAGACATCTCTACCGAAATTGGGTTCGGTAAGATCATTGCTTCTGCACCTGGGTGAATCAACTCTTGTTGCTTAGGATCAACAAAGCTATAAGTAACAGCTTCTTGGAAACCACGAGCAACCAACATACTGCGCACGCGCTTAATGTTGATGTTTGATTCTTTATGATCAGACATGCTTAATTGCGCAACAGGCGCAATATTTGGAATATTGTTGTAACCGTAAATACGGGCAACTTCTTCAATTAAATCTTCTTCAATTGCCATGTCAAAGCGATAAGTTGCTGTGGTTACATTCCACAGCCCTTCAGCGACTTCAACAACAAAGCCTAAACGCTCTAGGATTTCAGTCACATCGTTATCTTCAATGTGGTGACCTAGGGTTTTATCTAGCTTGCTACGACGTAGCACGATTTGTGCAGGCTTTGGTAGGTGTTCGTCAGATTTAGCTTCAACGACAGGACCCGCTTCACCGCCACAAATATCTAGTACTAGACGGCTCGCGCGATCCATCACTTTTTGTTGCAGCTCTGGGTCAACGCCACGCTCAAAACGGTGTGATGCATCAGTATGCAGACCGATCTTACGTGCTTTACCTAAAATAGCTAAAGGTGCGAAGAAAGCACACTCTAACAAAATATCAGTAGTTTCAGTGGTAACGCCACTGTGCTCGCCACCAAATACACCCGCAAGTGCTAATGGTTTAGCTTGGTCAGCAATGATCAACATGCCTTCTGGAATGGTGATTTCATTGCCATCAAGTAATGTTAGCTTTTCTTCGCCCTTAGGCTTACGCACTTGAATGCCACCATCTAACTTAGCTAAGTCAAATGCGTGCATTGGTTGACCAAATTCAATCAACACAAAGTTAGTGATATCAACAATTGGGTCGATAGAGCGAATACCGCTGCGACGCAACTTCTCTTGCATCCATAGTGGTGTTTCTGCTTTAACGTTAACGTTTTTAATCACACGGCCCAAGTAACGACCACACTCTTGTGGCTCTTGCACATCAATGCTCACTTCATCAGTGATAGTTGCTGCAACAGCTTCCCAAGCAGGTTCTGTTACTGCTTGACGGTTAAGAACACCAACTTCACGAGCAAGACCAGCCATACCTAAACAATCTGCTCGGTTAGCCGTTAAATCAACGTCAATGACCGCATCGTTTAGATCTAGGTATTCACGTACGTCTTGACCCACAGGTGCGTCTAATGGCAATTCAATGATGCCATCACTTTCGATATCAACACCTAGCTCACCAAACGAGCACAACATACCAAATGATGGTTGGCCACGTAATTTGGCTTTCTTAATTTTGAAGTCACCAGGTAGCACTGCGCCAACCATTGCGACTGCAACTTTAAGGCCTAAACGGCAGTTTGATGCGCCACAAACGATATCGATTAGCTCTTCGCCGCCAACATTGATTTTAGTTACGCGCAGTTTGTCTGCATCAGGGTGCTGACCGCACTCAACAACTTCACCAACAACCACACCGCTAAAGTCAGCCGCTACTGGCTCAACGCCATCAACTTCAAGACCCGCCATGGTAATTTGGTGTGATAATTCTTCGCGGTTAACACTTGGGTTAACCCACTCACGAAGCCAAGATTCGCTAAATTTCATGCTATTACAGCTCCGTTTATTTAAATTGCTTCAGGAAGCGTAGGTCGTTTTCAAAGAATGAACGTAAATCGTTAACGCCGTAACGAAGCATTGATAAACGTTCAACACCCATACCGAATGCGAAACCTGAATACTTCTCAGGATCAATTCCGACACTGCGCAGTACATTTGGATGCACCATACCGCAACCTAGTACTTCTAACCACTTACCGTTTTTGCCCATCACGTCAACTTCAGCAGAAGGTTCAGTGAATGGGAAGTAAGATGGGCGGAAACGTACTTGTAAGTCTTCTTCAAAGAAATTACGTAAGAAGTCGTGCAAAATGCCTTTTAGCTCGGCAAAGTTAACGTTCTCTGCAACCAATAAGCCTTCAACCTGATGGAACATCGGCGTATGAGTTTGGTCATAGTCGTTACGGTAAACACGGCCAGGAGAGATAATGCGTAAAGGCGGCTTTTCATGCTCCATAGTACGGATCTGCACACCTGAAGTTTGCGTACGTAGCATTACTTTAGGGTTAAAGTAGAACGTGTCATGATCAGCACGAGCAGGATGGTGCTCAGAGATATTTAGTGCATCGAAGTTATGAAAGTCATCTTCGATTTCTGGGCCGTCTTTAACAACAAAGCCTAACTCACCAAAAAATGCTTCAATACGCTCAATTGTGCGCGTAACTGGGTGTAAACCACCATTTTCGATACGACGGCCTGGAAGACTCACATCGATGCTTTCAGCTTTTAACTGAGCTTCAAGCTCGGCAGCCTTTAAACCATCAATGCGAATAGAAAGCTGCTGCTGAACCGCTTGCTTAGCTTGGTTCACTGCTTGACCAAACGCAGGCTTTTCTTCTGGAGGCAGTTTACCCATCATTTTCATCATGTCGGTGATTTGACCTTTCTTACCAAGGTAATCGACACGGAGGTCATCGAGAGCTTTTAAATCTGTTGCTCCTTCGATGGCGGCTAAAGCCTGTTCTACGATCTCTGTTAACTGTGACATCATCTCTTCCAGTGCAAGTAAGTCTTTGACCTACGACTTTTGGGCTAACGTATTTTCTTTGTGAAAATAGAAAAAGACTAAAATTTTACGTTAGACAGCCACATTTGACTAGGCCTAATTCACCTTTTTTGTAGCTAACTACCTATTTTGTTTAGTCCTTATACAAGGCATCGCAATCTATTTTCAACTACATCCGCAAATAAAATTAGTTCAACAATTCATCAAAACAAGATAAATAGCTTAGTAAAACGACTAGAAGGCTAGATTTTATACTGCGCAACTATTCTGTTTCCGAATGCAGATATCTTGATATTCAATATGTTAGCCAGACCGCTGTTTAAAAATAAACCGTACAGTGCAAACTGCTGAAAAATAATTTAAGAAACCGCCGCAATGTCCGATAAATAGCTAGGTTGGTGATTTTAAATAAGAGAACATTATGAAAGAAGTTAAGTTCCGTTGGGTCGATAAATACCTTATTCACATGACACTTAGGGCCAAGTTTGCAGTTTTAGCGATAATCCCTATCATCACATTATTAAGTTTAGCGGTATTACTTAACGCAAATTACAAGCAAAATCTAATTGAAAGTCAGATTGCACAGACCGACGAATTTAACCGAAGTTTAAATAATGCACTTAATACTGCCTATCAATTTGTGCCCCAAGAACAGCGAAAAGCTTTCTTAACTGCACTACAAGGTGAGATAAGCGTCAATCATCAACAATCAGCTCCTCGTCAATTAACCAGCGTTGCAAACAACGGCGGTCAAACACAAGTCGTGGGCAATAAGGTTGAAAGCACAAGTGACATAGGCAGTAATGGACTAATAACCACCCTCACCTCAAAGCAGCAAAGCCAGACTCACAATGAGTACATGGCTTATCTCATTTTAGCCTTGTTAATTAGTATCATTCTTATCAGCAGCTATTATATTTCAACCTTTGTTGGCGGCGCGTTATACACCAACGTTATGGCGCTGAAAAAAGCTGCAGACGGCGATTTAACAGGCAGACTAAACTTCTTTGAAGTTAAAGACGAATTCAGCATCCTCGCCATTAGTATTGACACATTAGTTGAACGCCAACATAAGCTCGTCACTGAAATGACCAATGCTAATCAACAGATCCGCGATGTAGTGCAAGATTTCAGAAATACGGCAACCGAAGGTCAAACCTTAGCTGTAGATCAGCGCCAACACATAGACTCATTAGCAACAGCCATGGAGCAAATGACAGCAGCGGTCACTGAAGTCGCCCGTAATGCTGAGCTATCATCAACGGAAACACAAGAAGCGAATGTGCAAGTCGATGCTGGTTCTCGCGATATTGCCATTACTGTTGATGCCATTGGCGGGCTTTCAAACGAAATAGCTGATGCTTCAGAGGCGGTAAATCATCTAAATGATAATGCGGCTAAAATTGATGAAGTGGTCACCACAATTAATGCCATTTCAGAGCAAACCAATTTGCTTGCACTAAACGCGGCCATCGAAGCCGCAAGAGCCGGTGAACAAGGTCGCGGCTTTGCAGTCGTAGCGGATGAAGTTCGTACGCTAGCTGGTCGCACTCAAGCAGCCACAGTTGAAATCAAAGCCATGATTGAAGCCCTGCAAACTGGCGCGCGAAACTTAAAACAAGTAATGAGTCGCACGGTTGAGAAAGCAGAAGAAGGCAAAAAGCATGTGCTAGATACCGGTAAGGACTTACAAGGGATCGCGCACCATAGTGCTAAAGTCTATGAAATGAGCGTGTTAATTGCGACCTCCGCAGAGGAGCAATCGGCTGTCGCCAATGAGATCGCTACTAACTTAATGGACATTCGAAGCCAGTCACAACATGTAGAGCAATCAGCTAATCAGTCTGTATCAGGCTGTGACGAACTGCACGCAACTACCGAGCAACTGGACCAGCTATTAATCGGTTTAAAGGTCTAGAACCGGTTTCTATAACCACTTTCGAATAAAAGCAGCCTAGGCTGCTTTTATTTTTCTCTGCCAACAGTCATGGCTGTCATCCTAAAGTCCTGCTCTCTCCTAATGTCGTTCTAGTTCCTAGCCCAGAACCAGTACCTGCTTGATTTCCTTGTTGGCACTGTAATTTATCAGCTGCTTTATATTGCTATATCAACTTAACAAATTGTCTAATATTGTATCTTTTACAGAGTTTGTTTTACAAAAAAATAACAAGACTTGTATAATTATATGACGTTTAAAGTCCTTAGCTTGTATTAATAAAAATATTAATAAAAGCAAATTGTTAAAAGCGGCGTCTTTATCGATTGCTTCATAGGATATTAACAACAATTGAGCAATAAAAAGCATTAAAGCTCGTTTTCGGGAGATCTACTAAGTTGACAAACTGGCGTTCAAGCTTGCCTATACAGTTTATGTTTATTCAACTGTTTGTTGCTGTGGTGATTATTGTCGCCAGCATCTGGTTTATAAAATCGATTGAGCGAGATCGATTAATCGACAACCAAACCGCCTTGAGTATTAATCTTGGTAAAACGATCACGGCTAAACTACAGCAAAAAACTAATCGTATTGAAAACCTAGCCGTGTCTATTGGTGCTATCGGCGAGCTCTATCAAAAATCTCCCAACGAGCTTAATGAAATCATTCCAGCCATTTTAAACCAGTCGGGGCAACAAAATGTGATCTTGGGCGGTGGGATCTGGCCGGAGCCATATAGTGTTAACTCATCAAAAGAGAAAAATAGCTATTTTTGGTCACGAAATTATGCTGACGAATTGATTAGGGTTAACGATTATAACTTTGACTCCACCCCATCTTATTTTAAAGCAGACTGGTATGTGCCAGCGAGATTTTACCCAACCGATACCACTTATTGGTCCAAGTCATATATTGACCCTTATACCAACAACGCCATGCTTACAGCATCAGTCCCTATGTGGTCTGATCATAATTTTATTGGTGTTTCTACCGTTGATATCGCCCTTTCAAGCATTGATAACTTTTTGCATACGGCAACAGCTAACCAAGGCGGCTATGTATTTGCCCTTGATCAGCAAAATCGGCTGTTATCTTACCCGGAAGTTGAGGACAGCAGTGGCCTTGTTAGTGATCACGAATTATTTCTGCCTTTTGCAGATTTCGCCAAGAAACACCCTGACTTTAAAGCACTACAACGTAAAGTGTCAGAGGTTGATCAGCAGTTTATTACTCAAGTAAATACCAGCAAAGCCTATGATGATGAGCAATTAGCCGACGTCATTGCCAATGTGCCGCCACGTGAGCGTGACAAACTGGTTGCGCTTATTAATCAAAATACCAGCAACAAACTTAAGCAGGTTGAGGTAATAGCTAGCCTGCAGCTTAATAGTGACCCAAAACTAAAAGAGCCTGTACTGGTCACTATTTTCCTTATGCCCAGTACTTACTGGAAAATTGTGCTTGTTACGCCAATATCCGCCATCACTAACAACAATCAATCGCTGGCAAGTTCGGTGGGGATCTATTTAGTCAGTATCCAAATTCTTGCACTGATGTTACTGTTTATAATGCAAAATAAGCTTTTTATTACACCTATTAGCCGTATGGTTCGCGCCTTAAACGACAGTAACCCAGCTAAAGTAGAGTTAGAGGCAACCCAGCGTAATGATGAAATAGGTATGCTTGCCAAGGCCTTTAGCTCGCGAACACGTCAATTAGAAATCGCGCTAGCCAGCCTTGATGCAACCAACTTAGCACTAGAGCAACAGTTAGATGTACAGCAACAAGCACAAGCCGAGTTAAAAGAAAAAAAAGAGCAATTAAATACCGTTCTAAACTCTGCTCATAACCTGATTTTTATCAATAATATTGATGGTGAGTTTACTCTTGTAAACGATCAGTTTTGTCAAACTCTTGGCCGAGACCGGGCTGATATATTAGGCAATAAAGATCACTTGGTCATGCCAAAAGAGATTGCCCAAGTAAATGCCAAAAATGATCAGTATGTAGTTAACACTAAGTTTGAACTCAGCTATGAGCAAACATTTCCAGCAAAAGATAAACAGCACACGTATTTAGTCACCAAATTCCCAATCTTTGATGACCAGCGCCAAGTCACTGCTGTTGGTACAATCGCTTTTGATATCAGCGTGACAAAAGCGTTGGAGCTAAAGAAAAAAGCCCAGTTTGAAATTTTAAGGCAAGAAACTTCAGACAATATTCGTTTCATCGAAAAACTGGAGCAGACAAACCGCCGCTTGTTAGATGAAAGCAATCAAGCAAGATCTGAGTCTAATCGAGCAATAAGCTTTGAAAGAGTCAAAGTTGAAAACCAAGCGCTCTACCCTTCTTTAGTTGCCGCAATTGTTAAACCGATATTTAGAAAACAAGATGATTTAGCTGCAAGTGCATATCGTTTGGCAAATGGTGAGCTCGACGCAGTAGAGTTTAATCGCGCGTTAGCGGACCAAACCGAGCGTCTGCGCCATTTAGAATACCTATTTTCAGCCCAAGACTATTTAGCAAAACCCATCGATTTAGTGTTATTACTTGAGCATATCGTTGCCCTGTTACAACCTAAGCTCATCTCAAAAAATATTAACTTAACGATCCACAGCGAAAAGCGCTTGGTTGTTGATGGGATCCATTGGCACTTTTTATTAATTTTCTATCGAGCAATTAGTAACACCATTAACGATGCGTTTTATCAACCATCTGAGAAAAACCGGATTGAAATCCATTTAGACAAAACTAACAATCAGATCACTATGGAGCTAAAAGATAACGGTCGCAGACTCACCGATGAGCAACTTGATAAATTACACAACACCCTAGCAACTAATGATGTTACCGGCACACTATCAGCTCTTTCTGTCTGGTTAAAAAGTGAGTTTAATGGCGGGCTAAGTATTTCTCGTTTAGAACAACAAGCAGGATTTAATACCTTACAAAAATACCACATTGAAGTAAGCAACTAATACCAAGTAGTATTAAACGGTTAAATATAACAAACAAAAGTTACTAGCTTGATAAACAGTTACTAAAAACTAAGCTTGTTTTGCTGAGCAGAGAAAGTTGAACAGCAGCAAAATAAAAAATCGCGCCACATCATTCGATGTGGCGCGATTCGTCTAATAAGCAATAAAGCAGGCAATTAAACGCTATTGGTCAGCCGTTAAACAAAGGATTAACGAGACACATCTACAATATAATGACCTTGTAACCAGTTGCGACCAATCAATAGCTTATAAGACATTTTACTTCTGTCACGTAAGTTAACTTTGACCTTGTATTCTTGGCCTGGCTCACCAATATTCAGCTCAACCATATAGCGGATCTCACTGCCTTGTGCATTTCTAATAAGCGACGTTTCGACAATGCGCGACTTAACCACATGAGACTCACCTTTTTCATTTTCAGTAGTGAAATGAATGATTTTACCGACATTCTTTTCCATATCTGGATCTTCATTGTCAATCTTCATATCAAACGCGTGAAGTGAATTTTCAACCGCGCCCGTATCAATACGAGTCTTAAAGATTAAACCAGACTCTACGATACTAATTGGCGCGGTCGGGCCAATAATTTTCTTTTCAGATACATCTACAACATAGCGGTCCTTTAACCAATTACGACCGATAAGGAGTTTATAGTCCATATGGCTGCGGTCTCTCAGGTTAACTCTTACCGTACGCTCTTTACCTTTAAAGCCCAAATCTAAATCAACCATATAACGAGTTTCAGTGCCTTGTGAGTTACTAACTGTAGATGTTTTAACGATTTTAGCTGTTAATCGCTTAGTTTCCCCAGCATTATTCTCTGTAGTAAAAGACACCATTTTACCCACATTGTCTTTCATCTTCTTGGCACTACCGCCTTCAACTACTATGTCATAAGCGTGCAGCGAGGTATTAACGGCTCCCGTATCAATACGTGCAGTATAAGAGAGTTCTGCATGGGCAACAGACATCTTGGCAGTTGAGCCAATTACGGCTTTTTCAGTTGCTAGCACTGAAAATGAAGATGTCAGGATCAATAAACTTAAGCCTAATTTTTTAAGCATGGAAGCCCTCTAATAATTTGATGATTTATATCGCATATCTTGCCTATATGATAACAAGAATTATAGGTAAATGAAGTGGCTGACACTATTACACAGCCAAGCTGAACAAATGCTGGCACAAAATTAAACTTATGCCAAAAAGTTAGAGATCAATAGTACAAATAAAATCGCAGTACAAACACAATGACTAAGATGCCACCAGCTTACATGACCATAAATTAGCTGACGGCAATGACGGTAAAACTGAATGCTGAGCCAAACAAGAATAAATGGCACAAAAGGTAAGGATATGACGAAAGGAAAAAAGCCCCAACCGAGATCAAATGAGTTTTGACTAAAAAGGCGTAGCAAAAACCAGAAAATCAACAAACAACAATAAACCAGCAAATGCTGTCTATTCTGAGATTGATTTAGCTTACTCAGCATCGCAGTCTCCTTTGGGGTTTCTGCAACACTAGACCTTAATCCCAAAGCCGCCAAGTTATTACTGCTAAAAGACTGTAAGCAAATATAAAAGCAGCCAAAATGCTTGAGACTTCTCTCCCCAGTAAGCGAGTTAATATCACTACAAAGAAATACACAATTAAAGCAAGAGTAAAAGCGATTTTCTGTCTCGAGCTTAATAACTCTGATCTTGCCACTTTAGCTGCGTGCCTATTGTCCAATATCTATCATGCTGCTTTACTACTGACCTACTTTACTTACCTAATCGCTAGGCAGTTATTATGCCGCTAATAGCTTACTGATCTCTTGATCAAACAGGTTTTTGATCAAACAGGAGAACTCGGTAATAAATAGCGTTTGCTCGGCTGTCGCCTTTTGTGATGCAACCCGGGCTAGAATTTCTTCTAGATCATAAACTATTGAATCTACTTCGCGAATGACTAAGTTACGTTGAGCAAAGGTCAACGAGGGGTTCTGCCCACAAACCATGATAATTTGTGCTGCAAGTTGCTCTTCAAATAACTCCATAACGGTATCATCTGCAGCGCTTTGTTGTTGCGAGTTAGCAAAAATCCCCAGATGCTCAGTTAAATATTGCACTAAGTGGATATACCCGTCTTTATCGGTAACCATATATAACCTAAAAACACATTAAAGTGTAAATGACCAAGCCTATGTCAGCACTTAACAGTCTTATTATTAATATCTGATCAGAATCTTATCTGAGTTTTTACTCGAATGAAATAATATATACAAAAAACCGTATTAATCAAATAAATCATTGCTTACAATCATTTTTATCTACATAACATCCAAACTTAGCGGATACTAAATCAGCCAGTAAGATACGGCTTTAGCGCTATTCAATGAAATTAAAAAGGCTTTACCACATGGCAAAGCCTTTTATAGCACTTCAAAGTTGCAAGCCTATCTTTAATAACTTAGAAGGTTACCCCAGCCTAAACCTAAGCAGCTAAATATTTGCGTGAATAATTTATTAAAAACAGTGACAGCTATGACTACGAAAACTATTTGCTCAAATTGAGAGTAAAGCTTACCGGCACCGCTTTACTTATCGCAGAGAGACCGGCGATTTCACGTAGTTTTTCAACACCTGCAGTTAGACCAAAGCTATCTGCATTGACGATGACAGGCATAACACTTGATACCAATAAGTGTGAATCCGACAATTTAGCAATGCTCACATTAAATGCCATCTTTTGCTTTTGGCCATGTAAATCAACTTCACCATCAATTGTGGCGACTTTTACAGAGCCAACGGCTAGGTCTTTAACTAAGCTTGGGTCAACTTTCGCTGATAAAGTTAGCTTTGGGTACTTATCAACTTCAAACAGCAGCGAGCCCATACGCTCATCTCGAATATCAACATTGGTAACCACACTTGCTAACGAAACAGAAAAGCTAAACTGGCCGTTATCATCATAAGTTCCGGCCATTGATTTGAAGTGATGTACCTCAGCAATATCACCTTTTTTAATCGAAATGAAATTAACATTTGAATTATCACTATCAACATTCCATGTATCCGCTGAAGCCATTAGCGATAAAGGCAGTAATAGTAAACCTGTGACAATACTCTTCATGTCCGTTCCCTCTTATTCAGATAGTGAATTATTTCAATACTTAAGCTCACACTAATTTAACATGCTTCGACATTGTACAAAGCGATTTTTCAGATAAAAATAAATATTCATCCATTTATATTAGGGCAAGTTCATCTTTCTAGCTAAATTAATCCGCTAAAGTCCTTACAATTGAACTGACGTTCTATTCTGGCTTCCATGCTTTAGCTTAGAAACTCTCGGCACTATCTTAAAGAGCTTTTCCTCCAAGAATTGGCTTTATAAGTTCAACTGCAACAGATAATTCACTACTGACCTTAAATATCACTGGCTAGCTCCAATAAAAAAGCCGCATCTTAGTGCGGCTTTAATATATTTAGGCATAAGTAACGACAGACTAAACAGAACTTATGGGGCTAAACGACTATGTTCCCACGCCTCCGCCACTTTAGTGTAGATAAAGCGGTCATGCAGACGGTGTTCTCCACCTTGCCAAAATTCAATACTCTTAGGACGGACTATATAGCCGCCCCAAAACTTAGGTAAAGGCACATCGCCATTAGCAAATTTAGCCTTCATCTCGGCAAACTTAGACTCTAAAGCCTGACGAGCGCTGATAGGACTCGACTGTTTAGAGACCCAAGCAGCAATCTGGCTGTCTTTAGGACGACTCATAAAATACTTAATCACCTCTGCTTTTGATAAAGGTTCAGCGACACCAGTAACGGCCACTTGTTTTTCTAAGCTATGCCAAGGGAATAAGATGCTTACCTGCGCGTTATTAGCAATGTGCTGCGCTTTACGACTTTCAAGATTAGTGAAAAATACAAAACCATCATTATCGAAACGCTTTAACAGCACAATACGCTGGAATGGCTGACCATTCTCATCAACAGTCGCTACCGACATCGCAGTAGGATCTTGCATCTTTGAATCGCGAACCACCTCTAGCCAAGCATTAAATAGCACCATAGGATCACTCGGTACATCTTCACTGTGTAACTCGCCTAACGTGTATTCTCGTCTAATATCGCTAATCTCTGACATCCTAGATCCCTTGCAAAACGGCATAAAAAAAGAAGCACTGCAACAGTGCTTCTTTAATAATAACAATCTTAGGCTCATCGCGGGAGACTTTTAACTAATTGTTTATCTCATGCTAAAAGCCTTAATATTACTTAGCAGATCATATAAATAGGATTATTTGATCTTACCGTTTGATTCAGCCCAAACATGTAGCATTTCAAGACCCAATGTTGCACCAGCAAGTGCAGTGATCTCAGCGCTGTCGTATGCAGGAGCTACTTCAACAACGTCCATACCAACGATCTTCATGCCTTTAAGGCCACGAATAATCTTCATTGCTTTATCACTTGTTAAGCCACCACAAACTGGTGTACCTGTACCTGGCGCAAAAGCTGGATCTAGACAGTCGATGTCGAATGTTACGTATAGAGGCATATCACCAACACGCTTACGAATTTGCGCAACGATTTCATCAGCTGTCATTTCGTTAGCGGCTGCAGCGTCAATCACTTCAAATAAGTGGTTAGCGGTATCGTACTCAGTACGAATACCCACTTGGATTGAGTTTTCAGCAGCGATAATGCCTTCGTTTGGTGCATGGTAGAACATAGTGCCGTGATCGTACTTGCTACCTTGGCTATAGGTATCGGTGTGCGCATCAAAGTGTAGCAATGCCATTTGACCATGCTTCTTATAGTGAGCGCGCAGCAGTGGTAACGTCACAAAGTGATCACCACCAAAGCTTAACATTGCTTTATCAGCTTCTAAGATTTTAGTCGCAAAGTCTTCTACACGTTGAGTAAAGTCTGCCGAGTCACCACAGTTGTATACGAGATCGCCCGCGTCAACAATTTTAACGTGTTCGCTAAGTTTAAACTGATACGGCCAGCGAGTTTCTTCCCATGCTAGGTTCACTGATGCGTTACGAATTGCGCCAGGGCCCATACGACCACCTGAACGGCCTGTTGTAGCCATATCAAACGGTAAGCCTAAAACCACTACATCCGCATCGCCTTCAAGAGGTTTAAAGTCAAGCGGTTGTCTCAAGTAACCAAATGCATTTGAATAAAGCGAATAATCTGGCTTATCTGCAATAGTGGTCATAAATACTCCATAAAATGTCTAGAGTCACAGTACTTCGGCTATTAAGGTTTCGCTTTCAGCCTGAATATAGTGATAGTAATTAAAATCATTGTGCTGGTTTAACTTTAGATCACAACTGGCAAGCCTTCTATTGCAAGGAAAGCCGCGTTGCTCTATTTGTGTATTCAGTCCAATAATGTCCCAACTGCGGGGGTTCAATACTTTGAGTAGCTCAGCAAAAATATTGAACGGATATTGTAAAAAGTTCACGTTTGTTTCGACACTCACATAAGAGCTTCGCTCTTGAGGGGTGATATGTATGGTCAAAAATTTATCTTCAAACAGTCCATTGATTGAATATCCACACGGTTGAAACAGGTGATCGTCAAACTCAAATTGCGGCAGCAAACGATCTAAATTAAGTAATCGGCGTATATTCGCGCAAGATTGTTCTGCACTGCGTAAATACTGCGCCACCTCGCCTTCAATATGGTACATCAGCAAACAAGCACTCATTTCATGCTTAATTGGCTGTGACGCCGTATAAAGGTAATGATGATGGCTATCTAAATGACCAATACGATAAGCCGTACCAGGCACTTTAGCTTTCAGTAATGCGATATCATCTTCAAACTGGGTTGTTTGTAAATGAGGTAAAAACTCGCTTTTACGCTGATAGTTTAATCCTGATATATGGTCAGTGCCGATTTTTTCAATGATGAAAAGTACAGTATCAATTAAGCGCGTATTACCACAGGTTATAAGCAGCAACTTATGTTGCCAAACAAACAAACTGGACTCACTTAATACATAGGCATCGCAATGTGAATTACTTAGGTTCGATAAAATGCTTGCATCAGCCATTGCCAGCGCCTGTTGCCAAAAATCTCGCGGGTACGCTCGTAATGACTTAGCACTGGGGTCTATATGCAACTCAATTTTCTTTTCTGAACCTTCAAAAAACATCGACTCGAAGCCCTTAATCTAGATCCTTCAATATGTAACTGATACGTGTAAATAACCCATCAAAGCGATTTAAAAATAAAACCAGCTTCGAGCGAACTCAAAGCTGGTTATATCAAGCTTTTGTTAGCCACGACTTAAATGGCTGCTAACAATCTACTTAAGAGAAATCTTCTAAGTAGGTGTAACCTTTAAGGCCTAGCTGTAACTCTTCAAGGATATTAGCACGTTCATCTTCTGCAATATGCTTGTTTACTAGTTCTTCATAGGTTCTCATAAACGATACAGCATCTAGGTTTACATAGCGTAAAACGTCTGCAACCGTATCGCCAGCAAGTACTGATTCAACATTAGTGCGTGCATCATCATCCAAACGCACAACTGCTGAGTTAGTATCGCCAAATAAGTTATGCATATCACCCAAGATCTCTTGGTATGCACCCACTAAGAAGAAACCAATTAAGTATGGGCTCTCTTGAGTCCAAGCTGGCACAGGTAACGTGGTTTCAATACCTTGACCGTCTACATACTGATCAACCGTACCGTCTGAGTCACAGGTAATATCCAGCATAACTGCACGGCTTTCTGGCTTTTTATCTAAACCTGATAGCGGCATTACTGGGAATACTTGATCGATACCCCATGCATCCGGTAATGATTGGAATAGCGAGAAGTTCACAAAGAATTTGTCTGCTAGCTTTTCGTTTAATTCATCAATAATTGGACGGTGGAATCGGTATTTTGAGCTCATGCTACCTTGTAATTCGTAACATACGCGTAAATTAACCTGCTCTGCCCATGCACGCTCAGCTAAACCTAACTGGCCTACTGCAAACAATGAATGCACTTCAGTTAAGTCACTTTGGCAATCATGGAAAATTTCAATTAACGCTCGCTGGTCAGCTTTACCACTCACTTCAACCCAAGACTGCCACATGTTATGTAGAAGCTGCGGAGCATCTTCAGCAGGTGGTTGGATCTCTTCTGGCTTGTATGCTTCAGTACCAATAACATCAGTTAATAACACCGCGTGATGTGCAGTTAAGTAACGACCCGATTCAGAGATAATTCTCGGCATCGGTTGCTCGTACTCTTTACACATGTCAGTTAATACACTAACGATATTGTTAGCATACTCAGTTAAACCGTAGTTCATTGAGTGACTGCTTTGGCTACGCGTGCCGTCGTAATCAACCGCTAAACCACCACCAACGTCAAAACACTTAACGTGAGCACCAAGCTTCATAAGTTCACAGTAGAAACGGCCTGCTTCGCTCACGCCTTGGCGGATATCACGAATATTGGCAATTTGCGAACCTAAGTGGAAATGCAGTAACTCTAATGACTCAAGCATATTTTCTTGCTTAAGCGAGTTAATTACTTGCAATACCTGCGCAGCACTTAAGCCAAACTTAGACTTTTCACCACCACTTGCTTGCCATTTGCCCTTACCTTGGAAAGCCAAACGTACACGTAAGCCTAAACGCGGTGTTACGCCAAGTTCTTTAGCTTGTTCAAGTACGACCTTGAGTTCAGACATCTTCTCAAGAACGATATAAACTTTATGACCTAGCTTTTCACCAATCAAAGCAAGGCGGATATATTCTTTATCTTTGTAACCATTACAAATGATTACAGAGCTGGCTTTTTGAGCCATTGCCAACACAGCCATCAACTCTGGCTTACTACCGGCCTCTAAACCTAGCTGTGGCACTTCTTTGGCCACTTGGCTAGCTAAGATCTCTTCAACAACCGTTTGCTGTTGGTTCACTTTAATCGGGTAAACAAGTAAGTAATCATTTTCGTATTGATACTTTTGAATCGCCTGATTAAATGCCTGACAAAGGCTGTTTACTCTATGATGCAAAATTTGCGGGAAACGCACTAATACGGGTAAAGCCACACCTGACTTAACCATATCCTTTGCCATTTCGTTCAAACCAATTTTACAGTCCGGACGACTTGGGTCTGGCGACACTGTCACCTCTCCATCGTCGCTAATTCCGTAAAGTCCTTGGCTCCAGTGATTTACGTTATAACTTGCGCGTGCATCATCAATAGACCAATTGCTCATATTTGTCCTAACCTGTCTATTCTATTCAAATAAGTTGCTGGTGCCTTATTGGCTCATCAACTTGCGAATGTTTAAATCAGATACGCTCTGATTTAGCTACAAAAGTACAAACTATCTTCAATTAATACTCAAAAACACATCTCGTGTCGACCGATGGAGTACTAACTTTCTAAAAAGGCCTTAACAAATCAAAGGCACTTTAATTTTCATGGTAACGAAAAAAGCCATGCCTTTAAACCTAGCATGTAAAACCAAATCCATAAAAATCTAATTTGTAACTTCAACGATTGCTTAACCGCAGTACGGTGTATTCACTCAAGAATAAGCCTACAAACGAAACACTTTTCTCTCGGAATTTTTTGCGGCGCAATTAAACCTTGAGACTCAGCAGATTGCAATACAAATTAGTCCTCAAAAGGTCAATTAATCGCGAATTAATTATCACCTTATAATAGGGTGATAACAATCCGTACTCATTATCCCTAAAAACGTGATAACTCCCGCCTTTTACTTACAGAAAAATGCAGGCTTTTGCGCATTAGTTTCAAAGGGCTAAAGCATATTGAAATGTTTTCCACTATAATCGCAGCTGAAATCAAACGTTACTGTTTTAAAAGTAGAGAACATCATGATCCAGATAGGTAAAACCTGTAAGCTCGAAGTCGTCAAACAAGTTGATTTTGGTGTCTATTTAGACGCTAAAGAGATGGGCCAGGTCCTCCTTCCTCGCAAAGCCGTTCCAAAAGAATGCCAAGTCGGAGATATGGTTAATGTGTTTCTTTACTTAGATTCAGAAGACATGATCATTGCAACGACTCGCAGACCATACGCACAAGTAGGCCAATTTGCTTATTTAGAAGCAAAAGAAAATGGTCCTTACGGTGCCTTTTTAGATTGGGGCTTAGAAAAAGACTTACTATTGCCTTTTGGTGAGCAACACCGAGACATCGAGGTGGGTAAATCTTATTTAGTTTACATCTATACTAGCCATGTTGATGACCGTATCGTTGCTTCATCTAAAGTGGAAAAGTTCCTTGATTTAACTGAACCAAAGTTCCGTACTGACGAAGAAGTTAACTTAATCATTGGTGGCTCGACGGATCTTGGCTACAAAGCTATTATCAATAATACCCACTGGGGCGTACTCTATAAAAATGAGGTTTACACTCGTTTAAGCTTTGGTCAAAAGCTAAAAGGTTTTATTAAACGCGTACGTACAGATGGCAAAATTGATCTTATTTTACAAAAAGGTGCTAAAGAAGAGCTTGATAAGCACTCAGTGACTATCATGATCAAACTTAAACAGGCGGGCGGTTTTTTACCTCTTAATGATAAAACCGATGCTGAAGTCATTTACTCGCAATTGTCTATGAGTAAAAAAGCGTTCAAAAAGAGTATTGGCGGCCTTTATAAGAGTAAGCAAATTACTATCTCACCAGACGGGATCCGTCTAGAAGATTAAATAAAATAAGGATATTGCTTACAAACCAAGCAATTACCTTAAGATGTCCCCTAAAGCTTCTTTGCAATAAAGCATGGCTCTGTTATAACAAAGTCATGCTTTTTTATTAAGAGGTTAATATGGAACTCACTCCACTCGAAGCGCGTGTTATTGGTGTACTCCTTGAAAAAGAGATCACAACTCCAGAGCAATATCCCCTTTCTCTCAACAGTTTAACCTCTGGCTGCAATCAAAAAACCAGCCGCGAGCCCGTGCTAAGCCTGAGCGAATCAGACGTTCAAAACACCTTAGATAGTCTTGCTAAAAAGCGACTTATCTCCGAGCAATCTGGCTTTGGAAGCCGGGTAGTAAAATACAAACACCGATTCTGCAATACCGAATTTAGTGACTTACAACTGAAATCAGATGAGCTGGCGATTATTTGTTTATTACTACTTAGAGGACCACAAACCCCGGGAGAGTTAAGAACGCGAAGCAATCGCTTACATGAGTTTAAAGATGTCGCCGAAGCAGAAGCAAGCTTACAACACCTACAACAACGTGAATCACCTCTGGTTATGTTGCTCGCCAAAGAGCCAGGTAAACGTGAAGCGCGCTATCGTCAATTATTCACCCCTATTGCAGATGACGAACTGCAAGCCCCTACTGCACAAGTTGCCTCGGCGACTGCTAGCAATCATCAATCTAACGATAGTCAAGAACTAGCATTAAGGGTTGAAATATTAGAGCAAGAAGTTGCTGAACTAAAAGCTCAACTTCAACAGCTTCTTGAATAATTAATTATTCCTAATGTTCATTCGCAGGTTTAGGTTAACGCCAAGCTAAAAACGGTGTTAACCTAGTTGCACTTAATCATTCAATCGTAAGGGATTAGTTTGGAAAATAACCCTCAAACTAATAGCATGATCAAAAACACGCTATTAATCGCTCAATTTGAAGTCAAAAAAATGCTGCTTAACCCAAGAGGTTTAATTGCTCTGATAGCATTTTCGATGGTTTGGCTACTGATTTTACTTTATCCCATTAGCGGTGCATCAAGCTTTTTGGTCAATCCTGACTTTCAGGCAGTGATCGAAGGTATATTTGGCACAGATGCCGTAAGTGAACTGTTTAAATGGCCAGTAGCAGAACTTGCAGTATATTGGATTGCAGCGCTCTATCTGTTCCCTTTATTTTGTATTTTCGTTTCCGCAGATCAATTTGCCACTGATAGGTCTCGCGGTACATTTCGCTTTTTAACCTTAAGAGTTGGCAGAGACAGCTTATTCTTTGGTCGTTTTATTGGCCATATGGCACTACAAAGCCTACTGCTAAGTCTTACTGTTATTGCTACCATTTTGCTCGCAGCTAGCAGAGAGCCAAGTTTATTTTTACCAGCGTTATATTCAGGCTTAATTGTTACCCTGAATTTAATTATTGTTTTGTTACCATACACAGCGCTAATGGCAATCTTATCGCTTTACGCTAGCTCAGCTCGCCAAGCAACTATCTACGCGATTTTAGTTTGGGCTGCGATGTCGATAAGCATTGCCATCATTAATAACTACTTACCTATTATTAGTGAACTTAAGTGGGTATTACCCGGCTCACAGATCTCAATGATGATTAACACACAAGGTCTACAAAGCTTTATCTACACGCCTATCGCACTCATTCAAGCCGCTGTTCTTCTTGTTTTAGGTAAAGTGTATATTAATAGGAGCGCGCTATGAGTTTAGTAATTTGCAAAGGGTTATCTAAATCTTATGGCGATAAACAGGCGTTAAAGCAGGTTGATATTACGCTTAATGCTGGCAGCCCTATCGCATTAGTAGGGCCAAATGGCGCAGGTAAAACAACCTTATTTAGTCTGCTATGTGGCTATATAAGCCCTACGTCAGGTGATGTAAGTTTGTTTGGCCACAAGCCTGGCTCTGCAGCATTACTTGGACGTATTGCATCTTTACCTCAAGATGCCGCATTAGATCCAAACTTAGATATTATCAGCCAACTCAGCTTTTTTGCGACCCTGCAAGGTTACAGCAATAAAGCTGCTAAAGCTGAAGCATTGCGTGTTCTCGGTTTGGTTGATCTCGTCGATAGTGCTAAGCAAAAGCCTAAAGCACTAAGCCATGGTATGGCTAAGCGAGTATCAATTGCGCAAGCCTTAATTGGCTCACCTGAACTTGTATTGCTCGATGAGCCTACAGCAGGGTTAGATCCAGCCAACGCCAAGAAAATTCGTGAGCTAGTAAAGTCTTTATCAGGTAACACCACGTTTATCATTAGCTCACATAATTTAGATGAGCTTGAAAAACTGTGTGATCAGGTGCTTTATTTAGAGCATGGGCAATTACGGCATTCAGTCTCAATGAATGAATCGCAGCATGAAGACTATCTCACCCTAACCATGCAACATTGTGATCCCCAAGCCTTAATCGAAGCAGTGCTTAACTTAGCTGATATCAGCTCTATTGAAGAACGTCAAAGCAACCAGTTTTTAATTAAACATAATAGCGAACAAGTATATGCAATTGAAATTGCATTACTTAACCTATTAAAAGATAAAAACTGGCAATATAAAGCAATATTGAAAGGGAGAACGTTGGAAGAAAAGCTCTTCTCTTAAGTTTTACATCGGCATTATTCAATATAAAAACGGCGCACATAGCGCCGTTTTTTATGCTTATTTTATTTCAGTAAACCCAATTAGGGCTAATACCAATCAGTATAAGAATTTCATCAACTCAGAAGTAGGCAGGCAAAACAGATTAAATAGAGGTATGAGTAGAAGCAGCAACAAGCTTGTAGGCTAGGTAAAACTAACACTTTAGCTGACAAACTGATATTACTAGCAATTATTTACCGAAATCAAAACGAAAAAAGAGCCGTAGTAAACTACGGCTCTTCGAAATTCTGTGTGATTAGCTAGTGCTAATCAAGCTGGTAACTTAGATAACAGTTACGTTCTCAGCTTGTGGGCCTTTTTGACCTTGAGTAACAGTAAACTGAACTTTTTGACCTTCGTCAAGAGTTTTGAAACCGTCAGAGTTGATAGCGCGGAAGTGTACGAATACGTCTGGACCAGACTCTTGCTCGATAAATCCGAAACCTTTATCAGAGTTGAACCACTTAACAACGCCAGTAACTTGAGACATAATATTGAATCCTGTAAATATAAATTAAAGCCTTAACGGCGGTAAAGCTGGAAAATGCCGGTTTACTTAATGTTAACAGGACGAACATTGTCGTATTGAACACATAAAAATAAGCCTAACCTTCAAGCTGCAAACACTATAAACCATTCTCATCATAAGTCAACACACATTCGTATCGGAATTTAGGGTGTTTTTACTTATATTTCTACAGCTTGCTAATTGGATCAAAAAATACACTTATACAAACTCACAGTTAACACTCACAACCGCTTAAAAAACAACCATCAAGCTGCAGCCTTAGATTTACTGGGCTCTAAAGACTTCCACTTTAAAATCTAACTCACAACTAAAACCTGATTTAGCCAATACTAATTTTTGTTGTTCTGTTAATTTCCAGTTATAGGGAGTCATCTTTAAAAAATTACTAATATCGACCGGATCCGTTAACGATAGCTGTTGTAAAATACGCTCTTGATGGATGAGTTCAAAGCCCTCTATTTTAGAAGAAGCCTCTGTATGCTCTTTAGGATTATCATATATCAGCTCTTTTAATGCGAAATGATGACGAGGACCCGCACAAACAGTGATAAGAATCCCCCCAGACTTAATCACACGCTTTAATTCCACATCTAAAGACGGCGCATAAATTCTCAACATAAAGTCAAAACTGTTATCTGGGAACGGCATATCAAAAGCACTAGCGACACTAAATGCAATTTTAGGGTAACGCTTAGCAGCATACTTAAGAGCTGACTTACTAATATCAACCCCATAAAGCGCAAAACCGGGTGGCAAGCTTTCAACTAAACGGTTTGAGTAGTATCCTTCGCCACAACCAATATCTAAGCCATACTCTGGATCATTTGCATATTCATTCGCTAGTAAATTAACTTTATCACTTAATACTTGGTAATAACCTTTATTCAGAAACTCTCGTCTCGCCAGCATCATCTCTTTGTTGTCACCTGGGTCATTTGACTTCTTTTTCTGTACAGGCAACAAGTTAACGTAGCCTTCTTTTGCACAGTCAAATCTATGATTGGCAGGACAACACCAAGTTTTGTCTTCTTTAGATAACGCCTGCTGGCATAAAGGGCAACGGTAGATCATTTATACATCTCCAAAAGGCTAAAACTTGAAGTTTGCACTAATCAATAGCACACATAGGGATAGCCGGATAATAATCTGTTCGCTGACAGTAAAAGCAATGCAGCAAACAGCATAAGCAAAGGACCTAATTCATGACTCATCATTTAGAGGATCTAAGCCAATAAAGTCGACAATTGTCTTAAGAAAATGATGCTTGTCGTAATGAGTCGAAAAAGGATGGCTATTCTACTGCGCCCATCTATTTTGATCCAGCGGATAAAACTGCTGCAAACTCCAGCAAAGTACTTGAGTTGTATTAAGGAAACTAGGACATTTAAACCGTGTCGGTGCTATGATGACTGCAATTATTGCTCGTGATAGCCTTTAAAATTATATGTCGACAAATAACCACCCCACCCTCTTCTGGCACGATTATGAAACCTTTGGTGCTAATCCAGCCAAAGACCGCCCTTCACAGTTTGCAGGCGTTCGCACCGATATGGACCTTAATATCATCGGTGAGCCTGAAACCTTTTACTGTAAAGTGGCCAATGACTATCTTCCCTCTCCTGAAGCGATTCTAATTACTGGTATCACTCCGCAACTTGCTAACCTTAAAGGTATGCCTGAAGCTGAGTTCATGAACAGAATTAACGGGTTATTTAGCCAGCCTAAAACCTGTGTGGTGGGTTATAACTCACTGCGTTTTGATGATGAAGTGTCACGCTATGGTTTTTATCGCAATTTTATCGACCCTTATGCCCGTGAGTGGCAAAACGGTAATAGCCGCTGGGACATTATTGATCTGGTACGTGCTTGTTATGCATTTAGACCTGAAGGCATTAATTGGCCAGAGAAAGAAGATGGCTCCCCTAGCTTTAAGCTAGAGCAACTGACAGTTGCCAATGGTTTAAGCCATGAAAAAGCGCACGATGCGATGTCAGATGTGTACGCGACTATCGATATGGCTAAGTTAATCAAGAATGTGCAGCCAAAACTATTCGACTATTACTTTAGCCTTAGACAAAAACAGGCAGTTTCTAAACTGATTGACGTATTAGAGATGAAGCCACTTGTGCATGTAAGCTCCAAGATCAGTGCGCTAAATGGTTGTACAACCCTTATTGCCCCCGTTGCCTATCACTCTACCAATAAAAATGCGGTTATTTGCGTTAACCTTGCTATGGACGTTGCGCCATTATTGGAACTGAGCGTCGAAGAAATTCGTGAGCGCATGTATACCCGTCGCAGCGACTTAGCGCCTGATGAGTTACCTATCGGTATTAAGCAGATCCATATCAATAAGAGTCCATTTATTGCTGGTGCAAAAACGTTAACCGATGAAAACGCTGCTAGACTCGATATTGATAAGGACTTTGCCCGTGAGCAATATAAAATACTCAAGCAACATCCAGAGCTTAGAGAAAAGCTTGTTGCTGTATTTGATGTTGAGCATGAGTCAAAAAGTATAGATCCTGATCAGGCGCTATATAGCGGCGGTTTTTTCAGTTCGGCAGACAAAGCCAAGATTGAAATCATCCGTAATACGCAGCCAAGTAATCTTGCTGCACTTGATCTTGAATTCGACGACGAACGTCTTGCAGAAATGCTGTATCGATACCGTGCACGTAACTACCCAGAAACCTTAGATGATGCAGAGCAGTATCGCTGGCGAGAATTTTGTCAAACCAGACTCAATGATCCTGACTATATTATTCGCTTAGAAAACTTAATTGAAGAAACTGAACAAGATGACAATAAACAGAAGCTCTTACAGGCACTGTGTCATTACCTTAGAAGTCTTTAGCAATCGTTATACAGTAAATGCGACAAACACCTCATTCTGTATGTAACAAGCTTACTAGAATGATATTCCATTAGCGTTAACTAAAAGGAAATAGCATATGCAAGACAGATTTTTAAAAAGCATAGCTAAGTTACCTGAGTCACTAGCTACGGCAGTTGTGCCATTGCTTGATAAAGATTTTGCCGGCCATATCGATGCTCAACAATTAACAGAGCTTCAGGCCCAAACCCAAATGGAGCTTAATGAGTTATTACTTGCTTTACTCCCTATCGCGGCAGCACTAGCAAGACCGCCAATTAGCGAATTCCATGTCGGCGCTATTGCAAAGGGTAAAAGCGGCGATATTTATATGGGCGCGAACATTGAGCTACCTGGTGAAGCACTGTTTCATTCTGTTCATGCCGAGCAAAGCGCTATTAGCCATGCATGGCTCAGTGGTGAGACCATTATTGAAGACATTATTGTTAATGCCTCGCCATGTGGTCATTGTCGTCAATTTATCAACGAACTGGTTGAAGGTAGTAAAGTAAACATACATTTACCATCGCAAGACACTGCGCCGCTTTCACATTATCTTCCTTATGCATTTGGCCCAAGCGATCTTAATATCTCTGCACCGCTACTGAGTAAGCAGCAACATAATTTAATCTTAGACTCGAACGATCCTATGATTATCGAGGCCTTAGATCACGCTAGTTTAAGTTATGCGCCTTACACTAAAAACTTTGCAGCTGTTGTGCTAGAAACCAAAGATGGTGCGACCTATTGCGGACGCTACGCTGAAAACGCAGCGTTTAATCCATCGATGCAGCCAATGCAAATGGCGCTATCAACTATGTCTCGCCATAACAGAGACTTTAGTGAGATTAATCGCGCAGTGTTAATTGAGTCTTCAAAAGGTGTTGTATCGCTTGTTGGCGCAGCTATGGATGCACTACATAGCGTTGCACCGATTGAACTTGAGCATATTGTTGCTGAGCCTGAATAGGCTAAGCGAGCAATTAAACATACTAAAAAAGGACCTATTAAGGTCCTTTTTCCTTGGCTAAATTCACGCTGATTTAGCTTAACTTGATTTAATTTTGCTTAAATGAGATTGGTTTAATTTTTCTAAATGGCGAAAATATAATTGTTAATCTCAGCCACGATTTTTCTCAAGCTTGGCAAGTAAACTTGATGTATCCCAGCGCGAACCACCAATTGCCTGTACTTCAGAGTAAAACTGATCGACCAAAGCAGTTAGCGGCAAATGTGAGCCATTGCGGCGCGCCTCTTCAAGTGCTATTCCTAAATCTTTACGCATCCAATCAACGGCAAAACCTAAGTTATATTCGCCCTGCCACATTGTTTGATAGCGGTTTTCCATCTGCCATGACTGCGCAGCGCCTTTGCTTATCACTTCAACCACTTTCTCACCATCAAGGCCTGCGCTACGTGCAAAATGGAGCCCTTCTGATAGCCCTTGTACTACGCCAGCAATACAAATCTGGTTAACCATTTTAGTTAACTGGCCAGCTCCTACTTCTCCAAGTAACTCGACGCATCTCGCGTAAGCATCAATAACAGGTTTGGCTCTATCGAATGTAACTTGATCGCCACCGGCCATAACCGTTAGCACTCCGTTTTCAGCGCCTGCTTGACCGCCTGACACTGGAGCGTCCATAAACCCGATATCAAGAGCATTGGCAGCCACAGCAATTTCACGAGCAACATCAGCTGACGCGGTGGTGTGATCGACCAAAATAGTGCCCGCTTGCATACCGGCTAATACCCCGGTATCACCAAGCGTGACTTGTCGTATATCGTCATCGTTACCGACGCACATAAATACGATGTCTTGGCCTTGTGCAGCAGCTTTAGGGGTAATTTCATAACGACCGTCATACTCGCTAGCCCATTGTTTGGCTTTACTTTCAGTCCGGTTATAAACGGTAACTTGATGACCATGTTTAACGAGATGCCCTGCCATGGGGTAGCCCATAACACCTAGTCCTATAAATGCAACTTTAGCCATTATTCGTCCTATTGTAGAAATTGTAGGGAGAGGTATTTTTAGATTTAGCTTATTTTAAAGACTCACCACAAAAAGAACAGTACAAAGCGGATAATAAAAAAGCTAGCACATGGCTAGCTTTAATTGTCACATTGACGAAATTAGTCTTGTAATGAAGGCTGTAGATCTACATGGGCCTGCATTTCAGCACCAATTCGTTTCCGCATTTCCATCAACCTAATTGCAGATTTTCGCAGTTCGACATCGGCAGGTAATTGCGGTTTCCAATCGGGCACCGCTGTGGGTGTGCCTTCATCATCAACCGCCACCATAACTAACACACAGTGCGTGGTCAGGTGTCTATCTTGATCCTTAGGATCACCGGCTTTTACATCAACACCAAGATGCATTGATGTGCGACCGGTATAAATTACCTTCGCGGTAACTTCTACAATATTACCGACATGAATAGGTTTAACAAAACGAATACCGCCAGCATAAGCTGTAATGCAATACTTACCACTCCAGCCAGCAGCGCAAGCATATCCGGCTAAATCGATCCACTTCATCACGGCGCCGCCGTGTACTTTACCGCCAAAATTAACATCTGCAGGCTCTGCAAGGAATCTTAATGTTAATTGTCTTTCTAAACCGGCCATATTGGACCTCAATACATTTACTGACTATTGAGTATCTTACGCCAAATTCTTTATATCAGCACCTTTTAGCCAAACTGACCGACTAAAAAGCTACCACCTAAAACCATAGGTAATGCCAAACGGTAAACCCATAGTTGCGATGCCATTCCAAAGTACTTACCACCGTTAAACAGCGTATAAGCGGCTATACCTGCTAAAAATAAGCCCATGACCTCAATACCTGCAATAACACTATTAGCGTTACTGACATCAATGGCAGTAATTAACAACGCGAACCAAACAATGCTAAAGGCGGCGACTGCTGCATTGAAGGTTTTTACGCCCAATTGCAGCTCTGGTAAACGCGCTGACGATTCACCGCGTATAAGTTCATTAATATTTGCAGTGATGATGCCTAAAATTGGCATAATTGGAATAACAATTGGATTTAGCACTTTCGTGTCCCTTAGGTAAGATCTACATTGAGCTCATCGCTTGAGCTTATGCCCGCAGTATCTGCCTAAAGATCTATATTTTCTAGCGCCTTTTCAACAGATTAACTAAGGTTAATCTTGACGTTATGCAGTTTTAATATTTGCCGGAAATAGTGTGAACTTGTTCATAATTTTACTTTGTTATTGCCAATAAAAAAGCGCCTTGCGGCGCTTTAAAATCAGTGTAGCTAACTGAGCTGGTTATACTTTTTTGAAAAGTAACGAGCCGTTAGTACCACCAAAACCAAATGAGTTACAAAGACCATAGTCAAATTTGTAATCACGAGCAGTGTGCGGCACAAAGTCCAAATCACAGCCTTCATCTGGATTATCTAAGTTCAGTGTTGGTGGAATAACCTGATCTTTTAGTGCAAGGATGGTAATAATTGCTTCAACTGAACCAGCTGCACCTAACAAGTGACCCGTCATTGACTTAGTTGAACTCACCAATAGATCATAAGCGTGGTCGCCAAATACTGACTTAACCGCTGCGGCTTCAGCTTTATCGCCAGCAGGAGTTGATGTACCGTGAGCATTGATATAACCAATCTGTTCACGACCAACTTTAGCGTCATTAATCGCATTAACCATTGCCGCAGCTGCGCCAGCGCCATCACTTGGTGGTGACGTCATATGGAATGCATCACCGCTCATACCAAAGCCTACAAGCTCAGCATAGATAGTCGCGCCACGTGCTTTAGCATGCTCGTACTCTTCTACGACCATCACACCTGCGCCATCGCCAATAACAAAACCATCACGGTCTTTATCCCATGGGCGGCTTGCCGCTTCTGGATCGTCATTACGAGTTGATAGTGCTTTAGCAGAACCAAAGCCGCCAACGGCTAATGGACAAGTCACATCTTCAGCGCCGCCGGCAATCATAACATCAGCATCGCCATAAGCGATTGTACGCGCCGCAAAGCCAATGTTATGCACACCTGTAGTACAAGCAGTAGTGACAGCAAAATTTGGACCTGTCATGCCGTATTTAATCGACAAGTGGCCAGCAATCATATTGATAATGGTACTAGGTACAAAAAATGGTGAGATCTTACGTGGTCCGCCCTTAAGCATAGCCGAATGGTTTTGCTCAATTAGCGGCATGCCGCCCATACCGGCGCCAATTGCAGTTCCCACACGCGCAGGATCAAGCTTATCCATTTCAAGACCTGAGTCTTCTACAGCTTGAATCCCCGCGGCCATACCGTATTGAATAAACAAATCCATTTTACGGGCATCTTTGCGAGACATGTATTGCTCGACATCAAAATCTTTTACAGAGCCACTAATACGGGTTGTGAATTCACTCGCATCAAATTTAGTTATCGGCGCGATACCACTCTTGCCTGAAACCAGTGCTTTCCAAGAAGAATCGACTGTATTTCCCACTGGGCTCACTAAACCTAAGCCCGTTATGACTACTCGACGTTTAGACACGCGGTCACCTTTTTACTTTCAAAATGAATAACGATGATAGCTGCAAAGAGATTGAACTACCAATACCTATCCCGCTACAACAAATACAAGGGTTGCAATGGGGAGTTGCCAGTTCTGGTTGGAGTAATACTTATCTAGGTCAATAAGTATTGAGGAAGCGAAGCTTGAAACAATAAGTCAACCAGCGGCTTTACAAACAAAAACAGGCGGCAAAAATGCCGCCTGTTTTCAAGAATTCTAGATTACTGATTCTTAGAAACGTAATCGATCGCTGCTTGAACAGTAGTGATCTTTTCAGCTTCTTCATCAGGGATCTCGGTGTCAAACTCTTCTTCTAGAGCCATAACCAACTCAACAGTGTCTAGAGAATCCGCACCTAAATCGTCAACGAAAGATGCTGCTGATTTAACGTCTTCTTCTTTAACACCTAGTTGCTCGATGATGATTTTCTTTACACGTTCTTCGATGTTGCTCATTAGTTTTCTTTCCTATTCAAATTACGCACTTGCGCAAGATTGCGAGTAGTTTATTGAATTTGGCAGACATTGCAAGCTTAACTTTCGTGGTCTAACCACAATCAAGCCTGCAGTTGATGCAGATCACCCCAAGTAGGCGGTAACAGCCTGCCGTTCCCTTTAAACCATGTACATGCCGCCGTTCACGTGAAGAGTTTCTCCAGTGATGTAAGCAGCAGAGTCTGACGCTAAAAAGAGGACTGCGTTAGCAATTTCCTGCGCCTGACCAAGCCTTTCCATTGGCACCTGAGACATAATAGCTTTTTGCTGGTCTTCCGTCAGCTCATCTGTCATGTCAGTCTGGATAAATCCAGGAGCAATAGCATTAACTGTAATTTGACGAGATGCAACCTCTCTTGCAAGAGATTTTGTAAATCCGATCAAACCAGCTTTAGCTGCAGAGTAGTTAGTTTGCCCTGCATTGCCCATTGTGCCTACAACAGAGCCAATATTGATGATGCGCCCATTACGCTTTTTCATCATCGGTCTCATTACCGCTTTTGAGGTGCGGAACAAAGATGTTAGGTTGGTATCTAGGATATCATTCCATTCATTATCTTTCATTCGCATTAACAAATTGTCACGAGTAATACCGGCGTTATTGACTAAAATATCAACATCGCCCGCTTTTTCTTTAATCGTTTCAAACAAGGCTTTTACTGAGTCGCCATCAGTCACGTTTAAAACAAGACCATGACCTTTGTCGCCTAAATAAGCTTGAATCGCTTCTGCACCGCGCTCACTTGTTGCAGTGCCAATAACCACTGCACCAGCTGAAACTAAGGTTTCTGCAACTGCACGGCCAATACCGCGGCTAGCGCCGGTGACTAGAGCAACTTTACCCGTTAGATCAAAACTAATACTCATTAAATTTCCTTATGCGGTCAATGCCGTTAATGATGCTTCATCGTTTACAGCTTGCGCTGAAAGTGAGCGATTAATGCGTTTTGTTAGACCAGTTAATACTTTACCCGGTCCAATTTCAAACAAATTAGTCGTACCGTTTGACGCCATTAGCTCAACTGTTTCTGACCAGCGAACTGGGCAGTATAATTGGCGAACTAGTGCATCTTTAATCTCGTCAGCCGATGTTGGGCTTGCTACATCAACATTGTTAATCACTTTTACAGTAGGCGTATCAAAAGTGATATCTGCTAATGCTTCAGCAAGTTTATCAGCAGCTGGCTTCATTAATTGGCAATGTGACGGCACGCTTACTGGTAATGCAACAGCCATTTTAGCGCCGTTAGCTTTACATAAAGCGGCAGCACGCTCAACAGCGGCTTTTTCACCTGCGATAACAACTTGACCTGGGCTATTGTAGTTAACAGGGCTAACTACAGCGCCTTCTGCGGCCTCAAGACATGCTTTAGCAATCGCGTCATTATCTAAACCAATAATGGCAAACATTGCGCCTGTTCCGGCAGGAACAGCTTGTTGCATTAATTGACCACGCAGTTCAACAAGTTTAATTGCCGCTTCAAAATCAATCACGCCAGCACAAACTAATGCTGAGTACTCACCTAAGCTATGGCCAGCCATAACGCTTGGTGCAGCTTTGCCTGATGCTAAATATGCGCGGTAAATGGCTACACTTGCAGCTAATAAAGCAGGCTGAGTCTTGTCAGTTTCGTTTAATGTTTCAACCGGCCCTTCTTGAACCAATTGCCATAAATCGTAACCTAATACACTGCTTGCCTGAGCAAAGGTTTCACCGATAACTGCTTGTGACTGCGCAAGTTCGGCCAACATACCTAATGCTTGCGAACCTTGCCCTGGGAATACAAAAGCCGTATTTTCCATATTTATCTACCTTTAAATCCGCGTCTACTTATTAAAATAAATTCGAACGTTAATTAAAAACGAACTAAAGCACTTCCCCAGGCAAATCCTGCGCCGAAGGCTTCAAGTAATAATAATTGGCCACGCTTAATACGTCCGTCTCTAACCGCTTCATCGAGCGCAATTGGCACTGAAGCTGCGGACGTATTACCGTGTTTAGCAAGCGTTAATACCACCTTATCTAAGCTCATATCTAGCTTTTTGGCAGTCGCTTTAATAATTCTAAAGTTTGCTTGATGCGGCACTAGCCAGTCGATTTCTGACTTGTCGACATTGTTATGGCGCAGAGTTTCGGTGACCACATGAGATAGCTGAGTCACGGCAACTTTAAATACATCATTGCCTTTCATGGTCATATAACCAACAGCTTCTGATGTTTCACCTTTACGCGGTGGGATCGAGCACTTTAACAAATCGCCTTGACGGCCATCAGCAAAGATATGCGTAGAGATAATGCCTGGCTCTTCAGAGCGACCAACGACTGCTGCACCAGCACCGTCACCAAATAAAATAATGGTTGAGCGATCTTCTGGCTCACATAAACGTGACAACACGTCGGCGCCAATCACAAGTACATTTCTTGCCGCGCCAGATTTAACGTATTGATCAGCTACAGATAAGGCATACACAAAGCCTGAACACGCGGCTGCAATATCAAAAGCAGGAATAGTGTGGATACCGAGCATGGCTTGTATTTCACATGCCGCAGCAGGAAATGCATTGCTCGCACTTGTGGTACCACAAACAATCATGTCAATTTCAGATGCGTCAATGCCAGCCATTTCAATGGCTTTAAGCGCAGCTTGGTATCCCATAGTGGCAACAGTTTCATCTGCTGCAGCGATTCGACGTTCAGAAATACCAGTACGTTCTACGATCCATTGATCAGTGGTTTCAACCATCTTTTCAAGATCAAGATTACTGCGCACTTGCACGGGTAGATAACTACCAGTACCAAGAATTTTTGTATGCATAAGGAATTTATCAGCTATTAATGTCTAAAAGAATCGACTCAAGACGATCTTCAATCATCTGTGGGAGTCGACGTTGTGCTTCGGTTACTGCCAAACTAATTGCTTGTAAAAAAGCAGCTTCGTCTGCACACCCATGACTTTTTACTACAATTCCGCGCAATCCTATCAGACTTGCACCATTATAGTGGTCGGGGTTCATCTGATTTAACAAGGAACGTATACGTGGCGCGATGATTTTTGAGAGAATACGCACAAAAAAGCCTTGGCTTAGGCCCTTTTTTAGCTGATGCACTAATAAACGTGCAATACCCTCTGAGGTTTTCAAAGTGATATTTCCAACAAAACCATCACAAACAATCACATCTACGTTGCCAGAGTAAATCTCATCACCCTCAATAAACCCGGTATAGTTTATTTGAGGAATTTGTTGCAGTAGTTGACCAGCTTGTTGAACCTGATCATTACCTTTAATCTCTTCGATGCCCACATTAAGTAAAGCGACCTTTGGCGCGACCGTTTTATCGACTGTTTCGCAGAGCACCGAACCCATTACTGCAAATTGAAATAAGGTTTCGGAGTCACAAGAAACGTTAGCCCCTAAGTCTAGTAGATAAACTGGGGTATTATTTACCGCGGGTAAACAACTCACAAGCGCAGGTCGGTCAATGCCCGGTAATGTTTTAAGCAGCACTTTGGACATAGCCATTAATGCGCCTGTATTACCAGCACTTAAGCAAGCTTGGGCTTTGCCATCACGCACTAGCTCTATGGCTAAACGCATTGAACTTTGCTTGCGATTTCTTAAGGCGTGCACGGGCCGATCAGACATAGTAACCACTTCGGTCGTATGTTTAATCTCAATTCGGCTTTTTAATGCCGTTTCGGCAGATGCTAAATGTTCGTCTATTTGGGTTTTATCGCCCACTAGTACGATTTTTAGGAGGGGGTTTAAGCGAAGTGCCTGCAAAGTTGCAGGCACTGTGATGCGGGGACCAAAGTCGCCCCCCATCGCATCTAACGCAAGCGTCAGATTTGTCATAAGGGTCTCAACAAATTACTTGTTGATAACCTTTTGACCACGGTAGAAACCGTCCGCAGTCACGTTGTGACGACGGTGAAGTTCACCACTCGTTGCATCCACAGATAATTGAGCTGTGCTCAAAGAATCGTGTGAACGACGCATACCGCGCTTAGAACGAGATTTTTTATTCTGTTGTACAGCCATTGGCCCTGTCTCCTAGATTACTTGCTCTTCAGTTTTTCTAACACTGCAAACGGATTTGGACGCTCCTCTTGAGCGGGTTCGATCTCGCCTACAACTATGTCTTGCTTACCTAGATGACAATCTTCATTCTCATGCATGGCAATCAAAGGCATAGCAATTATCAATTCATCTTCAATCAATTGATGTAGACGAATTTCGCCAATTTCATTGCACTCAATAGGCTCATACGCATCCGGGAGCTCATCGATTTCAGCTTCAGTCTTACAAAGTCCAAAACTAAACTCGACCGTAACCTCAGTGGTAAATAGTGTCATACAACGTTGACAATCCAGAGTGAGCTCCGTCACAGCCTTCCCGTTAAGGTAGACTATCCCCTGTATATCTACGCCGCATTCAAGCGACACTGCCACGTCAGAACAGTCGCCGGCACATAATTCATTTAATCGCTTTAACTGCTTACCAGGCACCATGCCTTCATATGAAATCTGGCTACTGGCAGCGCGAACGGGATCAATTGAAACCGGTATCTTTACTGTTTGCATAAGGCGCGCATATTACCGTGAAATTCCACAAAGTCAATACCCTCATATGATTGCATTAAATTATTGCTTACTTCATCGGCTAAGTGAGTTGTTAGGTGGCCGCATTATATAAGAAAGGCAGCCGTCATGACATTAATTTTCACGTACAAAATAGTCTAAGTGTTCGTAAAAGCATCGGCTTAATCACTACTTTAGAATTAATCTGCACTATTGCAGCACCAGCCAACAGATTAACTCCATGATTAAAGATAGACCATTTACCCAATTGAGCCCGCTTTTACTGCTTGATTGGCTATTAGAGACAAGAGCTAGGGGTTAAGTTGACTTATGACTAGTCTCTTTTATTCCCGACGCCCAATGCACAACAACATGATCGAGTTTTGCGATAACTTCTCGAGCTAATGCCCCGAGTACCATTGCAGCTATTATCGTCGGATAAAAAGGACGACTAACATCACCGCTTAAATGCACCACAACCGACAACATAATAATAATGGCTAACCATAACTTGAACATAGATAACTCCTGTTGCAAAACTAACATGCACAAATACAAAACTGGTGGCGTGTAATATAGGTTCAAGATAATGCAATTAGCTGTACTGCCGCTTAACATGTCACCATTATATCAATTTAAGCGGCTAAACGATGTAATTTGCCACTAAGTCTCAACCTAGCTCTTATTTAGTAGCAAAGAGTAATAGCAAAGGACTCACAGCTCTCTTGCAAGCTTTGCGCTTATTGCGCGTTTTAGCGATAATTAGCAGCGTTTTTTAAACTCAGCCCATCAAAGGCTATAAATAATGGTATTTAAGCCAAGCTAACCATAAACCGATAAGGCCTATTTCATGTCTGCTCAGATTGTACTTGCATCTACCTCTCCTTTTAGACAACAACTTCTTAAAAAGCTTCAGCTGCCATTTACCTGTTGCTCCCCTGAAGTCGATGAAACAGCCTTAGATAATGAGTCACCAACACAATTAGTGCTACGTCTAGCCAATAGTAAAGCTGCCGCTGGTCTTGAGCAGCATCCAGAGTCGCTCGTCATTGGTTCTGATCAAGTTGCTGTTATTGATGGCAAGATAATAGGGAAGCCATTAAATCGCGAGACGGCAATTAAACAATTAACCGCAGCAAGTGGCAAAGCAATCACCTTTTACACAGGGCTAGCACTACACAACGGCGCAACCGGGCAACAAGATGACATTGTCGAGCCTTTTGTGGTGCATTTTCGCACATTGACCAATAAACAGATCTGTAACTACGTTGATATGGAGCAGCCTTTTTACTGCGCAGGTAGCTTTAAAAGCGAAGGGCTTGGCATTGCACTATTTGAAAAACTTGAGGGTAAAGATCCAAATACCTTAATCGGCTTACCGTTAATTTCATTGATTGATTTGCTAAATAGCCAAGGAGTAGCTGTTATCTAGCATCCATGTTAGCTCCTCAGAGTAGGAGCTAACCATCACAATCAAACGAGCCATTAAGCAAAAAACAAAATAACCAGCAGATTAGTGCTTACTCAACTAAAATTAGCCTAACAAATTTGGGGCTACGGCCACCTGTGACAGTCAACGGGAGTATAAACCCCACGGCAAACAGACAATTAAAGCAAATCAATCAGTTTGCCGCTGACGTAACGGTTGAGAATGGACTATGACCAACATTGAGGAAGCGTTAGCGTTACTTGCTGCACCTTATACAGATGAACGCTTCTTTACCCGAGCACTAAGCGCATTAACTTTAGTGACCCAATGTCGTTGGGCGGGGTTTGCACGCCTCTCAGAGCGACCAGGATTTGGTGAAGTGATTGCTTTTTGTGACGGAAAAAAAAGCCTTCCCAGTTTTGAGTTTGAACTTAAGGGCTCTCCTTGCGAACAAGTTTATTGGCAAACTGAAAAGTGCCACCTTATTTTCAGTCACGATCTACAAAATCGGTTTCCAGACTTTCCACTACTTAAGTCTCTTGACGCTCATAGTTATCAAGCAGAGAAAATTGTAAATAATAGTGGCACAGTACTCGGACATATTTTCGTTTTAGACCAACTACCACAAACAGAAAATACCAAATCTAAAGAATTTTTCAGGTTATTGGCGCAACGTATTGGTGTTGAGTACCACCGTCACATATTGACTCAAGAATTAGTACAGCATCAGGAGATGATCACCAGCTCAGAGCAATACATGTCTTTTGTCGATACTCATTACATTTATAGAGTGGTTTCTAAAGGCTATGAGTCACTGTTTAACTTACCTCAAGAGCAGATAATCGGTAAAGCTGTGCCAGAGTTACACGGTCAGCCGGTGTTTGAGGGACAAATTAAACCGTTACTCGACAGATGTTTTTTAGGAGAGCAAATTAAAACCCAGGTATGGATCCATCCCCCCCATATCGAACAACCAATATTTCTCGATGTTCACCATAACCCCTATTATGACGGCAATGGTAAAATTAAGGGTGCTATCGTTTCAGCACACAACATTACTGAACTTGAGAATGCCAAAAGTAAAGTGGAGTTTTTAGCCAATCATGACAGCTTAACAGGGCTAGCAAATCGACGTTCGTTGTTTCAGCAATTTGAGCAATTACTTGCAGTAGAAAACGATAGCCCTAATAAGGTCGCCATTGCTTACATCGATATTGATGATTTCAAATCAATAAATGACAACTTCGGTCACCAGATCGGTGACTTAGTATTAAAAGAGGTTGCTAGACTCCTCACTAAAATCTGTGCTCAACACGATACCGTAGCCAGAATTGGCGGCGATGAATTTGTGCTGATCACAACATTTACTTGTGCACAAACAGGCCCAAGCGGCCAAAGCTTGATCCATCGATTACGGGAACAATTACAACAAGCGTTATGCACTTCATTAATTGTTGAAGGCAAACGTATTGATGTGAGCGCCAGTATCGGCTTACATCTAGTCACAGATACTTCAGCAGAGATCTCAGCGTTAATTAGTCATGCCGACAATGAGATGTTCAAATATAAGCAAAGTAACTGCGCTCAGCGTTAGACCTAAAACCTCAATAGTACATTTGCTAACTTGAATCTGGGCAACAAGCTGTGAACGAGCGATTAGCAAGCAACTCATACCCAAAGCGCAAACTGTTTAAGTATACCAACCGATATTAAAAGCTCTCTTATCAAAACATCTGTTATATAAAAGAGCCCTGCCATTGACTACATTCAAACTAAATTAACTCTCGCTGCCGGTCTGCATTAAACGACAAACACTATAACAACTCGTTCATTATTAACCTTACTATCTTATAGATAACAAAAAGGGCAATAACCTAGATTATTGCCCTTTAAAGATAACTTAACTCTGCGTTTTCAGCGCTAACACTCTTGTGCTGTGTTGAAAACCAAAACTAAATACCCGCTTTCGGTAAAGTTACCTGCAAATATTCAGTAGCTGAGTCGGATGATGAATAATCGCTTTTGGTTTTGCTTGCAGTAACCGAGATTCGCTATGCGCACCGTAACTCACGCCAACAGAATCAACACCAGCGTTATTCGCCATATTTAAGTCATGCAGCGAATCACCAACCATAAGTGCGTCAGCTGGCTTAACTTTTAGCTCTTCAAGCAGTTCAAGGATCATATCAGGATTTGGTTTACTCTTTGACTCATCAGCGCAGCGACTCGACTCAAAGTGGCGACCAAGGCCTGTTTCGTTAAGCACGCGATTTAAGCCATTACGGCCCTTACCTGTGGCGACAGCTAAACGGTAATCTCGAGCACTCAATTCAGTTAATAACTGCTCACAGCCTTCAAATAATGGGCTTGGCGTGGTGTTCAGTGTTAAGTAATGCTCTTTATACGAATTAACCATAGGTTTAAAGTCAGTAACTGGCATCAATGGATAAAGCGTCTTAAACGCTTCTTCCATAGAAAGACCAATAATATCTCTCACCGCTTGCTCTGATGGAATCTCTATCGACAGCGCGTTTGCCATCTGCTGCATGCAAGTCACAATTTTACTGACAGAATCCATTAGGGTTCCATCCCAGTCAAAAATGATTAATTCGTAAGGCTTCATACTTTCTTTAACTTCTTCAAGGTTGATTCGAGTATTGGGTCTAGTGGCGCTTTAACTTGCATCACTTCTTCCGTTTCTGGATGCGTAAACTTTAATTGCGCAGCATGCAGGAATAATCGATTTAATCCCTGTGCGCGCATTGAGTCATCAAACTTCTGTTCGCTGTATTTCTCATCGCAGGCAATGGGATGGCCCGCATACTGACAATGTACACGAATTTGGTGTGTTCGGCCGGTAACCGGGCTAGCCTGAACTAGCGTCGAGTCGCTGTAACGTTGCAAGATTTTATAACGCGTTTCAGACTCTTTACCTTCTTTATTAACTCGAACAATTCGCTCACCAGATTTAAGTGTCAGCTTTAACAGAGGCGCTTTAACCACTTTATCGTGAGCTTGCCACTCACCGCGTACAAGCGCGACATAGTCTTTCTGCATTTTCTTATATCTAAGTTGATCATGCAGGTGACGCAAGGCACTGCGTTTTTTAGCGATAAGTAACACGCCTGAGGTTTCTTTATCTAAACGGTGAACTAGCTCTAAGAACTTTTGCTGAGTTCGTAAAGAACGCATTGCTTCAATTACACCAAACTCAACACCGCTGCCACCATGAACTGCAATCCCTGAAGGCTTATTCAATACAATAAGGTATTTGTCTTCAAATAAGATCCGCTCTTCGAGTTGTGATACTTTAGTCAGTTTTGCTGATGGACCCGGACGCCCTTCACTTTCAGAAACTCGTACTGGAGGCACGCGTACCACATCGCCATCGGCCAATTTGTATTCTGGCTTAATACGTTTTTTGTTTACACGTACCTCGCCTTTACGCACGATCCTATAGATCATACTTTTAGGCACGCCTTTCAGTTTGGTTAAAAGAAAATTGTCGATACGTTGTCCAACGTGGTCCTCATCTATCGTGACCATTTGAACTTGTGCTTTTGGAGATGGAGTATTCATGCTGCGCCGTTATGTATTTCGTTGCTGAGCATTGTACAACAACTCAAAAGAATTGTGCCTTTCCATTTGCTGATTTTATCTATTATTGCTATATTTCCCACGCTATCGCTGGTGTTCCATGGATAAAGTATCCTGTAGTCAGCGTTGCATGACGTTACAGCATGAGACTAAAAATGTTTATGCTTTGATAGTAAATCATTGATTTACGGGTCGTTGTATCAATAAAAAGGCCACCAAATTGCCTTCACGACTAAATCAAAGCGCAAGCCCAACTTACAACTGGTTTCTCTGCTGAAAACGCCCCCAATTTCGAAGAATAATTTTAACTTGTCGTCAGACGCTACCATTTCGAATTGGCATTACCGGAAAGTATTTAAGAATTTATGGGGTTGGTTGGCATTTAACAACGAATTCCTTGTTTTTTGTAAACATAAAAAAATAAGCCATAAATAGGATGCGACACGCAGCGAATGCGTCTAACAGTTATGCGCACCTTGCCTAGAGACCAGCCGTGAGGCTTTGTATTGTAACCCTAGGCCCGTAATGCAGTGAAATTTGTATCGTTTGATGACCTTATATAAAGAAGAATTACGTCATCATGAAACGGATGTTAATCAATGCGACTCAATCTGAAGAGTTGCGCGTTGCCCTTGTTGATGGGCAACAACTATATGATTTGGATATTGAAAGCCCAGGTCATGAGCAAAAGAAAGCCAATATCTATAAAGGTACCATCACACGAGTCGAGCCGTCTTTAGAAGCGGCTTTCGTTGATTATGGTGCTGAACGTCACGGCTTCCTACCACTTAAAGAAATCGCTCGCGAATACTTTCCAAAAGGTTACTCATTCCAAGGCCGTCCTAGCATTAAGGAAGTGGTTAAAGAAGGCCAAGAAGTTATTATTCAAATTGATAAAGAGGAACGTGGCAATAAAGGTGCCGCGCTGACAACCTTTATCAGTCTTGCAGGTTCTTACCTAGTTCTAATGCCAAATAACCCTCGTGCTGGCGGTATTTCACGTCGTATCGAAGGTGATGAGCGTACAGAATTAAAAGCTGCGTTAGCAGAACTAGAAGTACCACAAGGCATGGGGCTTATTGTCCGTACAGCCGGTGTAGGTAAAGATCCAGCAGAGCTAAAGTGGGACTTAAAAGTACTACAACACCACTGGGCCGCAATTAAAGAAGCAGCAGAAAGTGCACCAGCGCCTTTCCTTATTCACCAAGAAAGTAACGTGATTGTTCGCGCAATTCGCGACTATTTACGTCGTGATGTTGGTGAGATTTTAATTGACCACCCACGCATTTATGAACAAGCAAAAGAGCACGTTTCGCTAGTACGTCCTGACTTTGTTGAGCGTATCAAGCGTTATGACGCTGAAGTGCCACTGTTTACTCATTACCAAATCGAAACTCAAATTGAGTCAGCTTTCCAACGTGAAGTACGTTTACCATCTGGTGGTTCAATTGTTATTGATCCAACAGAAGCACTGACATCTATCGATATTAACTCTGCCCGCGCAACAAAAGGCGGTGATATCGAAGAAACAGCGCTAAACACTAACTTAGAAGCAGCTGATGAAATTGCACGTCAATTACGTCTACGTGACTTAGGTGGTTTAGTCGTTATCGACTTTATCGACATGACGCCAGTACGTCATCAGCGTGAAGTTGAAAAACGTATGCAAGATGCCGTTCACCATGACCGTGCTCGCGTACAGTTAGGTCGTATTTCTCGCTTTGGTTTGATGGAAATGTCTCGCCAACGTCTACGTCCTTCTTTAGAAGAATCAGCAGCTCACTTATGTCCTCGTTGTCATGGCCAAGGCACCATTCGTGGTACTGAATCGCTAGCTCTTTCTATTCTTCGTCTAATGGAAGAAGAAGCGATTAAAGAGAATACCTCGCAAATTGAAGCTGTGGTGCCTGTTGATGTTGCAGCGTTCTTACTGAACGAAAAGCGTAAAGCGATTCGTATCACTGAAAAACGTCACAATGTTGAAGTGTATGTCATTCCAGATCCAAACATGACAACACCAGACTACCGCGTTGTTCGTCACCGTAAAGATGACGAAATTAGCGAATCAAGCTACAAGTTGTTAGAAAAAGAAGAATCTAAACTTTACGAACCACGTAAACTTGAAAGAGCAGCGTCACCTCAACCTGCACTTAAAGGATTCTCTACGCCTAAAAAAGCACTAGTAGAAGAAAGCAAACCAGCTGTCACTAAGAATGAAGAACCAGGCTTCTTCGCTAAAATTGCTGCTGCAATTAGCTCGCTATTTACTAGCAAAGAAGAGCCAAAAGTAGAGCCAAAGAAACAAGAGAAAGACAGCCGCAATCAAGGTCGTAATAACAACCGCCGTAATAACAGCAATCGTCGCAACGATAATCGTCGTAACCGCAACGATAACGCTGAGCAAACCAAAGATAAGCGCAAGAACAACCGTAACGACAATAATGACAACCGTTCTTCAGCTGAAGAAAACAACAAGCGTCAAGCTCGTAACGAAAAGCCGCGTAAAGACAATAAAGCTGACACAACTAACGAACAGCCTAAGCAAGAAGCTGCGCGTGAGCGTCGCCAACGTCGTAACATGCGCCGCAAAGTTCGCGTAAACAACGAACAGCAAGAAGAAGTTAAAGCCGATGCTGTTGCAACTGAAGCACAAGCACAAGCTAAGCCATCAAATGATGACAAGCCTGCAAAACCAAAGCGTCAACCACGTAAGCCAAAAGCAAAAGTGGAATCAACTGAAGCTGCGATAACTGAGCAAGTTGAAGTCGCTGTTGAAACTGCTACACCTGCAGTAGTTGAAACACCAAAAGCACCTGTTGCTGAAAAGGTTGAAGCGAAAGTTGAAACAGACACTAATGCTGAAACAAGCGAAGAAGCTATAGTATCAGAAGAAAACGCTCGTGAGCCACGTGATGGTCAACGTAGAAGCCGTCGTAGCCCGCGTCATTTACGTGCAGCAGGCCAACGTCGTCGTCGCGATGAAGATGCACAACAAAACGACCCAAATGCGACTCCAGCATTTGAGCCAAACGTTGTTGAAGACTTGTCTGACAATGCTGCTAAGCCTGTAGCAGAAGAAGTTCAAGCACCTGTTGTTGTGGTTGCAGAAACTTCTGTAGAGCCAATTGAAGTAGCATCAGTACAAATGCCAAAAGCAGAAGCTCCAGCTGTGACTGAAACTGCTGAAGTAAAAGTTGAAGCACCTGTTGTAACTGAAACTGCTGAAGTAAAAGTTGAAGCACCAGTTGTGACTGAAACTGCTGAAGTAAAAGCTGAAGCACCAGTTGTGACTGAAACTGCTGAAGTAAAAGCTGAAGCACCAGTTGTGACTGAAACTGCTGAAGT
>NZ_JAKILB010000015.1 GCF_023283895.1 Shewanella pneumatophori
CGATGGTAGTGTGGGGTCTCCCCATGTGAGAGTAGGTCATTTCCAGGCGCCTATTTAAGTAGAAAAGCCACCTGAATAAGGTGGCTTTTTTGCGTTTGGGCGACATAAAAGTAATTAAGATTACCTAAACAATGTCTCGTTATCGGTTTAGGTGACTTTTCTACTTAAGCACGTACGTGCAATACCTACTCCCGACGCCGCCCCGCCGCTGAGCGGGGCCTGAAACTGCATCCATGCGTTTCAGGCATTCGGCACATCCATGTGCCTTGTCTCCGGCTTCGAAGGCAAGCTTCTCCGCGTTCAAGTGAGTCTGAATACTGCGTATTCAAAGCGCCTCACTTTCACCCCCATGTGTTCGCTGCGCGAATCGATTATGGATTAGTGACAAAAGCTATTAAGCCAACTTAAGAAGTTGGCTTTGCGTATAGGAAGCTATTGATTGGAGGGGTTATTGCAATTAGGGAGAGAGTCGAAGTTATGCTAGCTTATTTATCTTTAACGACGACTTAATTTAAAAGAAAAAGTAGTAAGCAATAAGGACAAAGGACAGTAGTGCACCTATGATAACAGGGTAAATCTGGTAGCCATCCTCTGCTCTACGTGCTCGTCTAAAACATAGATTCACTAAGATTAGGTTAAACGCCGCTACGGCGACCGAAGTCATTGCGCCATGTTGAAACGACATATCTTTTATGGAAACAATTAAGTAGATCAGAATGATCCAGTCAAAGATGATCAAGTATAAAAAGAGCTTTTGTAAGGCATCAGGTCCTTTTCGCTCATATGAAGCAGGCATTGTGATCTCCTTATTTGTCACGGAATACCCAATATTTTTAATTTATTAAAGTTGGAGCTAATTACTCATATTGTAAATCTTAGTGGTGATGTAACTTATCCTTTTTTCATCTTTTTCTGTCCACTTAGCTCCAACAAAATTAAGTTTGCGATTGATTTTCTCTAGGCGCATTACTTGGATTTGAAATCGCTCACCGTCTAAAGAAATATCAACAATTTGTTTAGGTAGTAGAGTTGAACTGCTAATGAAGCCAATCCCACCTAGGCCTATGTTTTTTATGTTGGCAATACCAATTTTTTTGTTGAATAAGTAATGGCATTTAATAAGTGATACTGTAATGCCATCACATGCGAAGCTAATATCTTGCAGTTCTCTTTGTCTTAGACTAAATCGAACATATTCTCGGTCTTCATGTTCTGCTTGCTCTATATTTGGCTGTTTATCTGCAGTAATAAACTCGCCCTGAGCGATTATTGGTTTGTCCATACTTGTGGGTATCTAACCCTAGTTTGGTTTGCTTCAGCAATTCGCTTAGCTTGTTGCAATTCTGCTTTTGCAGCACCATTTTCAACAGACAAGCCCATCATTTGTTTAAGCTGGTTTTCTGCGGCAGAGGTCATTACTAAAACTTCTATACGACGGTTTGCTGCAGCTGCAGGATCTTCGGCTATGTAGGGAGCTTGGTCTGCCATGCCGGTCACTTGAATGACTTGGCTACGATTAATGCCGCCATATTCTAGTACCCGTCTCGCTAAAAGAGCGCGTTTACTTGAAAGCTCCCAGTTGGTAAAGCTTTTACCTGCATAAGGGCTCGAATCTGTATGGCCTGAAATAGTGATTTTATTTTCGACTCGACTTAGTAATGGAGCTAAAGCCATTAGTAGGTCTTCAAAATAAGGCATCATTTCTGAACTACCGCGGGTAAACATAAACTGGTGTACGTTATCGTGCATTAATATACGAACGCCTTGGGGGACAACTTGTAACTCAACATTAGCGCCCATGCTGACATCTCTAATTACGCTATCAATTTCTTTAGCAAGAAACTCTAGCTGAGCCTGAGTCTCAAATTTTCCTGGTACTAAAGAATTTAACTCTGGGCCTCTGCCCGCTTTAGCGTTTTCCTCGCCAAATGGAATACGGTTATGCATTGCTGGGCCGCTTTTATCTACACCCGTCGAAGTTGCTGGAAGCACTGCTTGTTGAATCCCTAAGTTGCCTTGGAACTCAAGCATTGATGGTGCGCCGCCTAAATCAAACGGGTTGATTGAGCCATTGTCATATAGGTCGCCATTTAGATACTGCACAATCATAGTTCTTTCTTGTTGATCGGCAATCTGCATAATCCATAACACCATAAACAGTGCCATCATAGCTAAAGTGAAGTCAGCAAAGGCAACTTTCCAAGCGCCGCCATGTCCGGCTTTCGCTTTGGCGCGTTTTTTACGGCGAATGACAATTGGCTCTGTTCTAGTCAGCATTAACTTTTTTGCTCCACCATCCAACGTTCAAGTTCAATAAAGCTTGGGCGATTTTCACTTTGAATTTGTTTGCGGCCAGCATCTACGGCTTGCATTGGCGGTTTACCTTTAGCAAATGCGCTAAGCGCGGCTGCTACGCAACGTAGTTGTGCTGACTTACGTTCAACAAGATGTTCTAGTGCTTTAGAGAGCGGGTCGAATAAACAGTAACAGGCAAAAATACCAATAAAAGTACCGACTAGAGCTGCTGCCACTTTGACGCCGATCATGGTGATAGGGCCATCAATATTAGACATGGTAATAATAATCCCCATCACCGCAGCCAAAATACCAAAGCCTGGCATGGCCTCAGCGGTTTTTGCTAGCGCGTGTGAAGGACGCATTCTGTCTTCTTCAATACGGTGGATTTCTTCTTCGAGAATGTGTTCTAAATCATGCGGTGATATCTTACCAATGGACTGCAGTCTAAGATTATCTATGAGGAAATTAAGCACGTTTGAATGCTCTAAAACGGCTGGATACATGAGAAATAATGAGCTTTCACGTGGGTTTTCAAGGTGATCATCTAGTACGCGTAAGCCTTGAGCCTGTATTTGAGACATTAGCATGCCCATTAAGCCAAACAACTGTGGATAAAGCTCAGGATCCTCTTGTTCAACTTTTACTATTTCTTTGAGTTGTTCAATCATTTCTATTAGCACTGGTTTAGGGTTTGCAATAATTAATGCTCCAACACCAGCGCCAAAAATAATCAGTATTTCAGCAGGTTGCCATAAAGATATTAGCGATCCTCCGGCCCAAATATAGCCGCCAAATACCGATAAAATAATGATTACTAGCCCAACCAGTTTGCTCATACTATCTCACTTAGTTACCGTTCCCACTGTTGGTAGATACTGTGCAGTTGCTTAACTGCTTGTTTGTGCAGTTGGCATATTCGAGTTTCTGTTAGACCTAAAGTGGCGGCAATTTCTTTTAAATTAAGTTCATGTTGATAGTAAAGCGACAGGATCACCTGTTCTCTTTTGTTTAATTTTGAAATAGCTTGTAATAAATATTCTTTTGCCGAAAATTGCTCCAAAACATCATTATTATCAATGAAGTGGCGACCATCACTAATTAGCTCATCTAAGCTATGCATGGATTCGGATTGTGAAGCGTATAGCCGCTCACGATACTCTGTTGGGCTCAGTGACATGGCGTCAGCAATTTCATTGTCGCTCGGTTCACGTTCAAGCTGACGGGTCAATTTTCTTACCATGTCATTCAGTTCATGGGCTTGTTGCCTGACAGGGCGCGGACGCCAATCTTGGCGGCGTAATTCATCTAATATGGCGCCACGGATCCGCTGCCCTGCAAATGAAATAAAGCCATTATCGTATTCACCGGGATAACGCCTTGCAGATTCGAGTAACGCCATTAAGCCAATCTGCTCCATATCTTCTATAGCTAACACCGAGCCGCAATGACTTCTAAGCTGCGACACTGCGCGCTTAACCAAAGGTAAGTACTGAGTCATAACTTGGCTTTCAGATAAGCGGCGGCCGCTAGTATCTTCGCTAACTTCTTGATAAGCAGATTGGGCTGTATTCATCACAAGAACCTTTATTGAATAACCATACGGGTGAATAAGACTTCGTCTAGCTCGATGGCAAAATCGTTATTAGCTAAAACTACCGATAGCAAGCTGTGGGCTTCTTTTTGCAGTGACTCAAATTGTTCCGAGCTGTTTAATTCATTGAAATGCTTTTTAGAAAACATCTTCATTAATGAATTTCTTATTACTGGATCAGCTTGCTGTATGGTGTGGGCCACATTTGCGGATCGACTTTTAAATGCCATCTCGAGCAGTAAATAGTGAGGGTATTCATCACCTGGAATTGAGATTACAAACTTTTCTAACGGATAGAACTGTGCGGTTTTGACTTCTTTTTCTGAAGCAAATAAGTCACCACCAATAAGCTGTGGTGATTGAGTTCCTAGCCAAAATGTTGCTGCTGTCCAGCCCATTAGTAAGCAAAAAATGCTAAATCGTTTAGCTGATTTTTTAGTTGATGCCATGAAATAGTCCTAGGTTATGCGAGTAGATCAACCTGATCTTGCTGCTGATTTTCGTATGAAAAAGTTAACGGCTCATGCAGGCTCGCTAGCTGTATATTGGATTGCTGATCTTGTTGTTGGCGCTCTTTTGAAGACTCACCTTGGCCAATATCAACATCTATTTGGCCGCCATGGTCATTGGCGAGCTCACCGCGTAACCTCTCTAAGCCAGCTAATAAAGCGTCACGTACCACTGAGTTGGCCGCATGCATTTGTATGTGCAAACGGTCGCCTTCTAAGCGCACATTGAGCTCAATTTTGCCTAGCTCCGGAGGGTCGAGACGGATCTCTGCTTGCTTTATTTGTTGATCAATTTGAAAGCGTATTTGCTCGCGAAGTGGTGACAGCATGTCGTGTGATTGCTGTAGTAATGGAGCCGATTGACTGACTGATATTGGTCCCCATTGCGCAACGGCTGCTTGTGAGCGAGTGTTGTTAACCAATAATTGGTTGGTTACTGACTCGATATTATCCAAATTACTGCTATCTAATAGTTGGTTAGTAAATGGACTTTGCAGTGCTGGTACATGGGGGAAGGCTGGTGTAATAGCTGGTTTAACTAAGCCTAAATCTAGACTTGGATTGTAGTTTTGATTCACCGGTTTATCGCCACTAAAGCCTATGTTAGTAACAGGTGTTTTAGTGTGTTTTTCTATGTTTGAACTTATGTTCTCAGTCGTTTTTTGCTGATGTATTTGCGGTATAATTACGCCAGTTGCATCATTTTTTACCGCATTAAAATTAACACTTACTCCCGTTTGGCTGTTATTTAAATCGGCTAATGGCTCGCTATCACTATGATATACGCTGCCACTAATAGCTGAATTAATTGCGCTTGTAATCGGTGGTTGCTGATATAAATTTTCGGTTATCGCCGTTGCATACACACCAGCATTGAAGCTTGTTGATACTGGTGTAATTTGAGCCGAAGCTAGCGAAAACGGCATCGACTCGTTAGTGCTTTCTTGCTCAGCATTGTCGATACCCAAAATAGAGTTTGATGGCTTTATTTGGCCATTATTCACTGCAGGCGCAGTGACACTGGTATTAATTAATACAGAGTTATTCATGATTAACTCCAGCACTTGCACAAGTAAATTGATAAGCAGCTAAGCCATCTTGTTGTAATTTAAACTTGTGCATTTCTTGCTTGAGTTGCTCTTGTGCTTGCTGCATTTGCGAAACAATATCTTTGTGAGTAGCAGCCAAAGATTGGCGCGCAAGCAACTGCGAGCGCGATGTTGGTTTACCGGCTTTTTTTAGGGCATTAGTCATTTTCTGATTCACCATGACTAATTTTTCCCAGTTTTGTGCAGCAGCATGAAATTGCAAAGCTTGCTCAAATCGTTGCCACTGCTCAATTGAGATTGGCCCATCCAGATCTGACATCAGTAATGACCTTAGTAATTGGAATAAGAGCTGTTGTGCTGTTTTCAACGCTAGCTATGACCAGTTGGCGGCTACAATAGTCGTAAAGCTGATTCAGCTTGGTAGCGACTTCACCACCGTTTTCAAGGTCGAGCATAGAATCCAGCCCATGAACTATGTTGAGGCACTTATTGATACTTTGGCCCTTCTCTTCAAAGCTTTTACGTTGCATAAAACCTGCTGCTCGCTGGATCTCTTCTAAAAGCCCATCTAGTAACATACGCACCATTTCATGAGGATTGGCAGCTGCTGCTCTAGCATTGATAGAGGTTTGCTTATAAGCGTTGAATGGATCATGCTCGTTTAACATTTTGCTAGAATTCCTTAGTAAAACAGCGAGCTGGCTGAGTTAAGTTGGTTGATGGTGTTTTCCATCGCGGTAAACTGCGATAGATAAATTTGGTATCTTTGCTCCATTTGGCGATCATGGTTATCCATGCTGGTCTCAACGCGCTCTATTTGCTTTTCGAGGTTATCTTTTTTGAGATCCATCGAGCCTTGGAACTTGGTGAAAGGGTCAATCAGGTTGTCGAGACGATCGATATAGCTACCACTATCGGTAAACATCGCTTGTATTGCATTAGGGTCATCTTTAAGGGCTTTAGAAAGTTTGCTTGAGTCGATTTCGAGTTTGCCATCACGACCCATTTCTACGCCGATATCTGACAAACGCATGCCGTTTGGTGCACTATCAAAAATGGCATCACGCATACCTTGTTGCAGCATTCTTATGCTTGAGTCGCCTTTTAATACCCCGAGTTGGTCTTCAGTGATTGAAGAGTTAAAGTCATCATCTTTATCCTCGTCATCTTCATCATCACTACTATCATCTTTGTCTGAGTTTTCCTGATTAAGCTCGTCTAAGGCTTCGCTGCCCATTGAACGGGTCAGTTTGTTAATCTCATCCATTAAGTCATTAAAGATATCTACAAAATCTTCAACAGCTTGCTCGCTAGAATCGGTATCAGAGACAATGTTGATACTGCTGCTTTCGCCAACTGCATGGGTTTTATTTAATTCAATTGAAACGCCGTCAATGACATTAGCTAAGTTGTTGCTGCTACTGGTGATGTCGATACCATTAAGGTTTACCTTGGCATCTTGGGCTGCGCGGCGCTCAGTCATGCCCCAATCAGCGCCGTTGAAGTTGACGCTAATATTATTAGCCGCACCAGATTCTTTTGAAGACAGCATGAGCTCTACCTGACCACCGGTTCTGACTAATGAGGCTTGAACACCTGGGTTGTCTGGATGATCGTTAATCATGCTGGTAAGGTCTTTGACTGTCGCTGTACTATCAGCGTTGAGCACTGACATGTCGAGACTAATGGTGTCGGCGGCATCAGCTCCAAGCTGAATCTCGATAACACCAGTTGTTGGGATTAATGCATCTTCGCTAGCAAAGTTTTTAGTTAGTTGGTGTGCTTGAGCGAGTTGCTCAACATATAAGTCATAGTTACCAGTAGGCGCACCGCTATCTACAGTAATAGTGGCGTTGTCATCGCTAATTGATGAGGTTTTGCTTTCGAACGCATCTCCATTAATCTTTTCAAGATTGCTGGTCATCTTATCTAGGCTGCGTTCAAGGATCTTATAGGCATCAAGTTGCGACTCATATTTGCTCTTGTTGCTTTCAAATATTTGATCTTTGCCCATGCGCTCTGCGGCAATAAGTTGTTCGGCAAATGAGGCGCCACCCATACCTGAAATCATTTTATTTCTCCAATTCGCATAGGAATGGCAACCTTTGTGCCATTTATTTAAGTGTTTGTTTTTGAATGTATTGAGCAGTAAGTTTTATTGGTAATGACCTACGCCTTTCCGTTTGTAGCGACGTAAAGGGAAGTGCTACTTCCGTTATTGAATATGCTCTAAATATCACTTACTTATCTCTGATATAAGGCGACATTTACGTTCGGATGCTGAAGCATTACTGAGATTTTTGATAAATAAAAAAGGAGCCGAAAGGCTCCTTTTGATATTGGGATAGTAGGGAGGAAGATTAGCCCAATAGACCCATAACCAAACCAGTGTTTTGGTTTGAAGAAGACAGAATGTTCGTGCCTGCTTGAACCAATAGTTGGTTTTTAGTCATTGCTGCAGTTTCAACAGCAAAGTCAGTATCCATGATTCGGCCTGCCGCAGCTTTAGTGTTTTCTGTAACGTTAGTTAGGTTAGATGCTGTGTGACCTAAACGGTTGATGCTTGCACCTAAGTTAGAGCGTTCTGTACCAACTGCATCGATGATCTTATCAACGTTGTCGATTTGAGCTTTAGCTGTTGCTGAGTCAGTAATTTCACCAACGAATAATGCCTTAACATCAGCAACTTTAGTGGTAACCGTTAGTTGCTCTGAAGCTGTGTTAGAGGCACCGATTTGGAAGCCAACACCAGCATCTAGCGAAGTGAATAGTTTGTTTCCACCGTATTCTGTGCTGTCGATAATACGGTTAGCTTCAGCGTTAAGCTCTTTGTATTCAGCACCAAGCGCTTTAATGTCTTCAGCTGAGTTAACGCCGTTAGCTGCCTGAGTCGCTAGCTCTTTTTGACGAGAAGCAATGTTGTTTAGCTCGTCTAGTGCACCGTCTGCTGTTTGTAGCATTGACGTTGCGTCAGAAACGTTACGGTTAGCCGTTTCCATACCTGTTACGTTAGCATTTAGGCGAGTCGCAATCTGTAGACCTGCAGCATCATCAGCAGCGCTGTTGATACGAAGACCTGTAGATAGGCGCTCCATAGCGTTGCCAAGAAGGTCGTTATTTTTAGTGACAGCATTTTGAGCGATGTTTGACGCGTTATTGGTCATTACAGATAACATAGGATATTCCTTTGAGTTTTAACGGGTAATTTGTTGTCTATAAACTTAAAACGACAGCGGAATTGGAAACTGAAAGCAGACCGGTAAATTACTTCAAAATTAGAGCTTAACATCATGAATTTTATGGAAATATATTTTTAAATTTATTTTTACATCATAAGTAATGTTTTAGGAAATCATCACTTTGGTCGCTTTAACTAGGCATATTTAGGCTGAAAAAAGCGAACCACAATGAAGCATTTACTTGTTAGACCTCAGTTTGTTTCTCACTTTAGTTGTATTGGCGGAGAATGTGAGGATAGTTGCTGTTATGGCTGGAATATTCATATTGATAAGCAAAGCTATAAAAAAACCTTAGCTCATAGTGAGCTTAAAGAGTTAGCCAAAACGGCACTTAAAAAAGTAAAGAAAAGTGATGGGGTTTGGGCGCAGGCGGTTTTAGGTGATAACGGCGCTTGTGGCTTTTTAGATGCCAATAATCTATGCCAAATACATGCTAAAGCAGGTGAGTCACTATTGAGTGATACCTGTAAGACTTACCCGAGAATGGCGCATATGCGCGGTGGTGACCGCTATGAGAGTCTGTCGTTATCGTGCCCCGAAGCTGCACGCCATATTCTATTTAAAGATGATGCTTTTCGCTTAGAGCGTCTGACCATCAATCATCATCGCTCTTTCAAGGCTACGCCGTTATGGGCGCAAAAGGCCTATGACTACTCGATTCAACTATTGTTAAAACCTGAACAACCTTTAGAACATGGGTTAACTGCTATTGGGATCTTGATGAAAACCGCCGATAAAGTGGCAGCTGGGGAGCTTGATAGTAGTGCGCTTGATAATATGTTCCAGCAGTTGCTAACTTTAAGTGATAATGGGCAGCTAAAGCAGCATTTCGACGGCTTTAATCAAGATACCGATATTCATCAAATGCACGCTTTTACCTCGATTCAATTATGGCTAAATACTAATAAGGTGAGACGTGGCCGCAGTCGATTTGAGCAAATCAATCAGGCGATATGTGCTTTAGCTGATGATAAACAAAACATTAGTATGGCGAGTATTAATCAGGCCTGGAAAGAGTCTGCATTACCTGCTTTATTAGGTCATCCACAGCTATTTAGCCGTTATCTATGCTATTACCTCTATCACATGCAGTTTCCGCAGGTCGATGCGTTAAGTCCCTCGGAAGCCTTTAGAGTCATGCTGTTAGATCTGTTTATGCTGCGTTGCTATCTAGCGGTAATAGCTGCAAGTAAACAAGGATTATCTGAGCACGATATTATTATGTGTTTTCAGGTTTATCATACCAACCGTCAGCACAAAGCTAATTACAGTCAGTACGTGACAGAGATATTGGCGCAGGCAAAGTTTGATGAATTAGCGGCGATTTTGACCTTGTTAAGCAAAGCCAATTAATACTCATAAATTATGGCGTCATAAGTCCTGCTGACGCCATTAAATTCGTATAACTACTCTAATAAAGAAGATACTTGCGGGCGAGTAAGATTAGCTTGCGCCATCAATGAGTTTATTTTCAATTTAAATGGTGACGGCTGCATAAGCGTTGATAATGCTTCAAGCGTGGATTCTACATTGAGCGCGGCATCTTTTACCTGACTGGCTTTTTGCAATTGTTGCTGAATATGCTGCTGGCTTGTTTGTAGCTCACGTAATTGAGCATCAACTTTATGGGCTGACTTTGCCACTTTGGCTAAAGACTGTTTGATATTGTCTCGGCTATTAAAGCGCCATTCCTGTGGATCTTGCCAGTTGAGTTGTGGCTGTACTTTTATGGTTCTGGCATCACCCGCTGGTAAGCGCTGACCTTGTCCGGTCATCAATAGTCCGTGTTGAACCTGCTGCCATTGCTGAGCATTCGCTTTAAATAATAAGCGATTATCAGCTGAGTGTTGTATCTCAATATCCAGTTTAGCGAAGGCACTTTTTAGTTGATTAGCGAGTTCGTGGGGCTGGGTATTGGCAGGTAATAATACTTGAGTTGAGTCTTTACCTAGTTGTACTTGGATTAGTTCGTCGCGAGGTTTTACTGTGGTTAGCTCAACAGATTTTAAACTAAAGCTATGCTTGGACGCTGGTCGTTGAGTTGAAATTAAATTGAGTTGGTGATCAACGAGTGGTTGGCCTAAATAGCTAATATCTAGTTGAGCTAATCGTTGTTGCGTGCGCTCTAGGGCATCATGATTATTGTTGCTTGCAGTTAATGCCTGTTGCCCTTGGTGCTGAAGTTGCGCCAGCAGTGTTTTAACTTGTTTAAGCCCTTGCTCAGCAACTTGCTGCGCACTGACTTTATGCTGGCCTTGGGTTACCTTTGCCCATTTGGTGTAGCTTTCTAATCTATGACTGGGGATGCTCGCAGCTTGGGTATTATTGTGTGTTTGCGCTACCGCTTGGACAGCCGCCGTAGGCGCAACACTGGGGTTGCGCTGCTGAACATGAAGTGAGTCTGAAATCCCGTTTAGCATTGATTTGTCTTTAAGTTAGATTTAAATATGATTAAACAAAGATAGTTGCGAAACTTGAACAAAAGTTTGCTGAGTAACCTTTAATGCCGTGAGCTTAACATTAAACTCAGCAGTGGCTTGGGCATAATCTAAGCCTTCCGTTTCACCAATCACTTCTTTATTAAATAGCACGCGTTCTTCATGGGAAGCTTGCACTAAACTCAAGGTGTTTTGTTTACCACCAATATCTGTAATCGCAGAGCTTATACTATTAAGGCTGTCATCTAAGCTGGTTTGCATATCAATCGCAACTTGGTCAAAAGCATTGTCACCTGGTGCTAATGTTGGATCTTCAAGTACTGCAATAAAGTCTTTGGTTTGATTTAGAATATCTGCACTGCCGTTTGAGAAAAGAAAGTCTGCCGCTGTGCTATTAGCGGTCATCCAAGATGACGTAGATGTTTGTACTTCTCGGGTGCTGGTATCACCTTGGTAGACATAATTGCCATTAGCGTCTTGGCCAATAGGCGCAGTATCTGTTTTATTGCCGGAAAATAAATAATTACCAGCCTCATCTTTGGCGTTAACTGTATCGACAAAAGTCTCTAGCAGCTCATTCATCTCAGCTGCATAGGCCGCTCTATCTTCTGGCGACAAACTACCATTATTTGCTGAAACCGAGATTTCTCGCATACGACCTTGTAGCTCTACCATGCTCGACATATAGGTTTCGGCACGACTAAAACTAGTAGAAAGTGACTCTGTATTGTCTAAGTATTGGTTCGTTGCAGCCATATCTCGCTGACTACCAATAACTTTAACTGACCCAATAGGATCATCTGACGGGCGTAAAATAGATTTACCTGTCGACATCATTTCATTGAGTTTAGAAATATCAAAGGTCGATTTTTGTAGGCTGTGTAGGTTATTGCTGTAGAGGTTCATCATACTAACGCGCATACAAATGTCCTTAAATACTGTTCAAAATAGTTTGGAATAGTTGGTCAGCTGTGGCAATCACTTTGGCGTTTGCTTGGTATGCTTGCTGATACATAATGAGGTTCGCACCTTCTTCGTCAATATTTACTCCGCTGGTGCTCGCCCATTGTGTTTGCGCTTCAATTTGCAACTTTTCAGCTGTGTCTTTACTCATTTGTGCTTGGCGTGAGGCTGAGCCCAGCTCACCTATTTTACTAGCAAAGGCGTCCCCCATGGTTGCATCGACACCCATAGAGCTGAATGAAAAGTTTTTATTGGCCAGTTCAACTAGATCTTTTAAGTTGCTGTTGTCGCCAGGGGTACCATCTTTACCGAATGCCAGCATGTCGGCACTAAAGCCAGCTGTAATAGTTAAGCTGCCAGCTGGATTGGTCGGATCGTAACTAAATAGCTGCTGACTAGGTGTATTACCATTTAAGTCTGTACCAGCGCCAAGTACGTTATTAAATTCATCAGCCATGGTCATGGCGAGCTCATCAATAAACGCAAGTGAGTCAAGCATGCTGTGATCGCGGTAATCAATTAATGCGCCCAAGCTGCCGCCAGCGGTTTCATCCAGCGGAAAACTAGACTCGCCAAATTGAATGCTCACTTGGCTAAATCGAGGGGAGGCGGGATCAGGATTAACATTAATCTTTGAAGCTGTTGTGCCAGCAAGTAATGGCTGACCTTGAGCAAGAGAGATATTTAGCATGCCGTTGGCATCTTCAACCACGTTGACATCAATAATTTTCGACAGGTCATCGACTGCTGCATCGCGAGCATCAAGTAATGCCAATGGCACATTGCCGCTAGCTTTAGCGGTTTGAATATCAGCATTAAAGCTGGCAATGGTTGCGAGTTGGGCATTTATTTCTTTGGCTGACGCATGAATTTGCCCTTCGATTTGCGAAACTTGTGCATTTAGACCTTCACTAATCGAGTTAAAACGTTGAGTTATCGCCTTAGCTTCATTTAAAAAACCTTGGCGATGTGCGATCTCGTTAGGCTGCTCCATGGCAGAGTTTAGCGAAGCAAACAGTTGATCTAACCCTGCGGAAATATTATTGCCTTCTGAGCCAAATATCTGTTCTACCTGGCCATAGTAACTGGCTTGGGTTTTAGTAAAGCTAACATTGCTGGTGGTATTCCACAGTTGAGCCACTTCATATTGGTCTGAAATACGGCGTACACCATCAACCATTGCCCCAGAGCCGCTGCCATAAATACCATTACCCACAGAGCTGAGCATGGCATGTTGCCGTGAATAACCCGGCACCATAGCGCTCGCGAGGTTATTAGAGGTAACGGTTAAGGCTGCCATACTGGCATTAAGCCCTGACATACCAATATTAAGCATGCTCATTGTGAATCCTTATCTGTAAAGTAAGTGGTGATGTAAAACACCGTTTACTCAGGTAATTTGTTTATAAAGGGCAATATCAAAGCAGGCTGCATTGCGTGAGTTGTCGGCCCATTGTTTGGTTGACTATTAGAGGCGACCGTCTCGGGGGCAGACTTAAGCCCGGCCGATAATTGTTTGGTCATCACATCGGCTAACCCAGTGCTTTGCATCTGACTTAAACGGCCCGCTAGCTCTGCATCATGCCAATCGCGGTACATGCCATCATTTTGTGAAGATAGCGGGCTGTCTTTATCCGCCATTACATCTGAGGCAGAGCGCATCTGTTTTAGTACGGTTTGTAAAAACTGAGCTTCAAATTGTTGGCTAACGAGTTTAAGTGCACCGTGCTCGCCGTTGGCTTTAATTAAGTCGCCAGCATCAAGTTGGTTTAAGTAGCTATGGTTATTGTCGATTTTCATTAGATCACCACCAATTCAGCTTCAAGTGCACCGGCTTCATTTAAGGCTTGTAATATCGCCATTAGATCCATTGGTGATGCGCCAAGGCTGTTGACTGCACGAACGATGTCATTTAGTGCTATGCCTTCGGGCCAAACAAACATATGACCGTTGCCTGTATCGATATCAATTTGGCTATCTGTAGTAACTACTGTTTCACCTTGTGCTTGGCCAAGATAGGCACCATTTGGTTGGCTGACAGACTCTTGCTCAACAATCGTGACTGTTAAATTGCCATGGCTAACAGCTGCTTTACGTACAACCACATCACCGCCCATGACAACGGTGCCAGTGCGACTGTTAAATACTACGCGCGGCGTTTTGCGGCCTTGCTCTATTTGCAGCTCTTCGAGCATCGACATAAACGTCACGCGTTCACGGTTTGATTTAGGAGCGCGAACTATGACTTTAGCGCTGCTATCTGCGGTTGCGACGTCTGGGCCAAATAGCTCGTTGACGGCACGCTCGATATTGCGGGCGGTTTTAAAGCTTGGGTCGATAAGATTGAGTACGATGTTTTCGTTGTCATTAAAATCACTGTTCATAGGCGCTTCGAGTAGTGCGCCATTAGGGATATTACCTACCGTCGGCACATTGATGGTAACAGAGCTACCATTGCGGCCTTGCGCAGATACACCGCCAACGACCAAGTTACCTTGAGCAACAGCATAGATTTCACCATCAACAGCTCGCATCGGAGTCATTAACAGTGTGCCGCCACGTAAGCTTTTGGCATCACCTAAAGATGACACGGTAATGTTGAGTGTTTGCCCAGGGCTAGCTAATGGTGGCACGGTAGCATGCACTGCAACGGCGGCAACGTTCTTCAGTTTGGGATCGGTTTTATCGTCAATTTGGACACCAAATTGCTTAAGCATGTTAACGATAGACTGGCTAGTAAAACGCACTTGAGTGCGGTCACCTGTGCCGTCTAGACCCACGACTAAACCGTAACCGACGAGCTGGTTATCTCGGATCCCTTGTACATCGACAATGTCCATTAAATATCTATGTTGCACTTGTGCCTGAGCTGGAAGTAAAGGTGCTAGGCTGAGCAGCATACTGGCCACAAACATGGCAATTTTTTTCATTCACACAATCCTGACTTTGTTACACGTAATTGGCTTATCACAATGGAAACCAAGGGCTATTAAAGTATCGCGCCGCCCAACCCATACGGTTGCTGTCGGAGATCGCTCCTTGGCCACCGTAAATAATCCGTGCATCGGCAATACGTTGGCTTGAAATGGTGTTGTCGTTGCCAATGTCATCAGCACGGATCAGCCCGAGTAGACGTAAGTATTCATCACCTTGGTTAAGGCGCAGCCATTTTTCACCGCGGATCAATAGGGCGCCGTTTGGTAAAACCTTTGCAACGGTTACTGTGATAGAGCCTGATAGCTGGTTTTGTTGGGTACTAGAGCCTGTGCCATTGAAAGAGCGCCCCATGTTTGCTTCACCATTTCCACTAATTGCATTGCTGCCAGTAGTTGCTTGGCCATCAATAGACATGCCGCCAGTTTTACTGGTTTTGGTGTCAGCACGCTTACTAGAATAGGTTTTTTCATCAAGGGCTACAGTGAGAATATCGCCTTCACGAAATGCGCGTTTATCTTTAAATAGCGTTAGCATAAAACCAGGGCGATACACGCTGCCATTTTGCGCTGGCGGCAGGCTGTAATCGATTTCTGGTGGAGCCCACTCAGGCTTACCCGGTGCGGTATCGGCTTCTGGAATATGTGCAACGCAGCCAGACAGTAACCATACCGTTGCCAAGCTTAACCAGATTAATCGCATAGCGGCTCCTATGTTTAATATCATCATTTGTGAATTGATAAAGCGCTGATTACAGCGCTTGGTTTAAGAACTTAAGCATGTCGTCTGATGCCGATACGACCTTGGCATTCATTTCGTAAGCGCGTTGAGTTGAGATCATCTCTACCATCTCTTCCACCACGTTAACGTTTGCACCTTCAAGTGCACCTTGGCGAATTTGGCCTAAAGCTTGGTCGCCGGCAATACCTTCAACAGCAGCGCCTGATGCACCTGTTTCACGGTACAGGTTATTGCCTCGGGCCTCTAAGCCAGCTGGGTTGGTAAAGTTTACTAAGGTGATTTGACCTAACTCTTGTGCATCAGCTTGGCCAGCCATTTGTGCAGATACTAAGCCGTCGCTAGCGATAGTTACCGTAAGTGCATCTTCCGGGATCTCGATATTTGGTACTAAAGGTAAACCTTGAGAGGTTACCATTAAGCCTTCGCTGTCACGGTAAAATTGGCCATCACGTGAAAAGCTAATCTCGCCATTGGCTTCTTCAATTTGGAAAAAACCTTGGCCTTCAATTGCCAAATCAAGCTGTTGGTTGGTGGTAAGCACATCGCCTGAAGTGAATACCTTTTGCGTGCCAACAACCCGAGTACCTGTACCAAGTTGTAAACCTGACGGTAGTTCATTTTGCTCATCAACCTGGCCACCAGGTTGGCGCTGTACTTGATAAAACAGATCGTTAAATGCGACTCGGTCGCGCTTAAAGCCTGTGGTATTTACGTTTGCCAAGTTGTTGGCAATGGTCGTCATTTTGGTGTCTTGGGCGGTTAAACCGGTTTTACTTACCCATAAAGCTGATTGCATTGCAGTAGTTCCTTAAAAAATAGGCTTCAAAAACTGAGATTATGCGTCGCGTAACAGGCGGTTACCTGCTTCGGCGAGCTTCTCTGCGCTTTTCATCAGTTTTACTTGCACTTCAAACTGGCGACTTAGATCCATCGCTGCGATAAGTTCACCAACGGCTTGTACATTGCTGGCTTCAAGAAAACCGCTGCTAACAGATACTTGATCATTAGCTGGCAGAGGTTGACGGTCTTGGGCGTAAAGCAAACCGTCTAATCCTTTGCTCATGTCGTTAATATCAGGATTGACCAACTTGAGCTGACCAATCTCTTCAATAACCCCACCTTCATCGGCCACTATGCTTAAGCGGCCATCTTCACCAACAAAAAGCTCACGGTATTCAGGTAATACGATAGGGCCATCAACGCCAACAACAGGGCGACCATCAAGTGTTAGCTGACCATTTTCATCGGGTTGGATTGCACCTGAGCGGGTATAGCCTTCACCGTTTTCGGTCATTACTGCAAATAGACCTGCATCATTAATCGCAAGATCTAATGTTCTGCCTGTAGGGTTCATTGCACCGCTTTGCTGGTTAAAACCACTGCTTTGAGTTTGCGCTAATACGCGTGTTTGCAAGCTGTTACCGGTTGCAGCCACTGTCATGGCATTAACACGCTCTAAGTCTGCTTTAAAGCCGGTGGTATCCGCATTGGCGAGGTTGTTAGCGCGAATAGCTTGCGCTTCCATCACCCTTGCAGCGCCTTTAGCGGCGGTATAAATCATTCTGTCCATGGTTTAGGCCTAAATCACGTTCAGCAGAGCTTGCTGCATAGTTGAGTTAGCGTCTAACACTTTGGCGTTGGACTGATAGTTGCGCTGGGCTGTCATCAAGTTGACCATTTCTGCAGTGGTATCAACGTTTGAACCTTCAAGGTAGCCGCCAGCGATTGCACCTAATGTGCCAGTTGAAGGTGTGCCGATAATTGGCTGACCTGCGGCGTTGGTAGCAGTCCAAGCATTATTGCTGATTGGGGTCAGGCCATTAGGGTTATTAAAGTCTGCAAGTACAACCTGGCCCTGTAACTGCTCTTGGCCGTTAGTGTAAGTGCCGTAGAGCATGCCGCTTTCATCTAAACGAATACCGTTTAGTTCACCTGAGGTGTAACCATTTTGACTTAAGCTTGAGTTGTTATAATCAGAAGCGTATTGGGTGCTTTTGTCGTAACTTAAACTCAGATTTAGATTAGATGCGCCACCAACAATATTTGGGTCGCTAATATTTAGCGCTAGGTCTGCACCACTGATAAGCATACCGTCAGAGTTAAACTCCAATTGATGACCGCCAGTTGGGGTGACATCAGTGTCGCCCATCATGTAGTGCACAGACCATTTATTATCGTCAGTTTTAACGTAGTATTGGGTTAGGGCGTGCTCTTTACCTAGAGAGTCATAAGCGGTAACTGTGCTTGATGAGTGGTAGGTAGAGGCATCATCGGCATCAAAAGGCGTAACAGCTGGGTCGATAACATCAACGCGGGCGTCTAGGTTTGAGACTAGGCCAATATCTGTGGTGGCTTTTGCTGGTAATGCACCTGCTTGAACTTGTAGATCAGTAACATTACCCGTTTGCAGATTTCCTGCTGCGCTTACCGAGTAACCTTGAAGACGATTGCCAGCAGGATCAGTAACAAAGCCGTTTGCATCTTGGTTGAACATACCTGCACGAGCGTATGTTGTGGTGCCGTCTTGTGCACTTAATACAAAAAATCCTTCCCCTTGAATGCCCATATCCAGCTGGCGACCAGTGTAAGTTAAGCTGCCACTGCTACTGAAGTTTTGGCTGGTGGACATTACGTTTACACCGCCTGCTTGGCCGCCGTTATAGATGGCAGAAAACTCACTACGACCACCGCGAAAACCTACGGTTGAAGAGTTAGCGATGTTATTACTGATAGTGTTTAGATCTTGTGTAGTTGCTTGTAAGCCACTTAACGCAATATTGAACGACATAGATTGAGCCCTTGATAATTTAGTTATGAAACTTCAGAGATTTCCAGCACAGAGATAGTGCCAAGGCCATTACCCAGTTCAGCCATCATCATTCCTGATGCGCTGATAAAATGAATTTTTTCGATTTCAGCTTTTACAAAAGTGTCTGCTTTTTTGGTGACATCGCCTGCGGTAGTGTTAGCCACAATGCTGTATTCACCAGCAGGAAGTTCTAATGCTTCAGGATCGACAGTAAACGCAGTATCACCGACCTCCTGCGCGCCTAAATTTAAGGTGTGTACGATGTCGCCATTAGCATCGACGATATCGATATTGAGCTCTTCAACGGCATTGCTTAAGAACACTTTGCCCTCTAATGGCTCACCATCGATGCTAAATTCAGAAGCGGGAACCATGGCGTCTTTACCTACTAGCTGCGCTGATTGCACTATGCCAAGGTTTTCCATGATCACCATTTGGGTTGATTGGTTAGCACGCATTTGCTCTAAGCTTTCTACTTGAGAGAATTGCGCTAGCTGAGTGACATACTCTGTACCATCAACAGGGTTAGTTGGGTCTTGGTTTTGGATCTGCGCAATCATCAAGGTCATAAATTCATTTTTGATTGAGGCTGCGTCGTTACCCGGAGAATTAACAATGGCGTCGGTTGGGTTAGTGTTGCTATTGCTGGCGCTAGTGACGTTCATTATTTCGCTCCTAGTTGCAGTAAGCCTTGCTGCATTGAGCGGGCTCGATTCATGATTTCCACATTGGTTTCAAATGAACGGCTAGCAGCCATCATATCGGCCATTTCTTCTACGGTATTCACGTTGGAATAGGCGACATAGCCTTGTTCGTCTGCGTAGGGATGATCTGGCTCGTAACGTAGGTCGAGTGGCGCATCAGATTGCACAATCGCTGCGACTTCAACGTGAGCTCCAGCGACTTGACCGTCTTGAGTTTGTTGGTAAATCGTCGAAAACACAGGTTTGAGTGCACGAAAGGCTTCGTCAGGTGTTTCGGCTGCTGCACCAGCATTTGCTAGGTTACTGGCTACAGTGTTTAAGCGTATGGTTTGGGCGTTCATGCCCGCACCGGCAATTTGATAGATTTCTGCAAATGACATAGTGGCTTACTGACCTTCGATTGCTGTGCGTAAACCTGAAATTTTCATATTGAGAAAAGTCAGGCTAGTTTGGTAATCCATAGCGTTTTGTGAATATCGTGCTTGCTCTTTGCCAAGCTCAACCGTGTTTTGATCGGCTGATGTTTGGTAAGGCACGCGGTAACTTGCTTGAAAATTACGGTCTGGAGACATACCTGCATTGATCTGCAACATCACATTTTTAAAGTCGAGATCACGAGCTTTATAGCCAGGAGTTTCGGCATTGGCTAAGTTACCGGCCAAGACTTTGCTGCGTTCAACGCGAAAGTCTAAAGTGTGTGGATGAATGCCTAATGCGGCATCAAGGTTGATAGCCATTACGACTCCTAGTATGGTATGTCCAAATTTATTGCTGCATGAACAATCAATTAGTGTGCCAGTATTATTAGCTTAGGATTTTCAATGGTTTGCTCTAAATATGCTTCGGCTAACGGAATCTGCATTTCCTACTTCCTCCTCGCTATTTCCTGTTTGTTTCCGCTGCAAAGTGTCGCGAAAACTGTCAATGAAACCGAGCAACAAATCGAACTGGCAATGCAGCAGTTATTGCACAGTGAGATGCAGCAATGGCAACAGCAGGCAGGGTTAAAACAACTCGATTTCAAGCTACAAATTAAGGTGCCATCAGGCGCAAAACGTCTGCCTTTGTGCCAGTCTCAATTAACATTTGATAGTGCCGGTGGGTTGCCGATTGGCAATGTGCAACGCAAAGTCAGTTGTAGTGACCAAGGCTGGAATCTATATGTGCGTGCATCCGTTGATGTCACTGCGACAATTCCAGTGGCTAATCGAGTGCTAAAGCGTGGTGCAGTTATTAGTGCTGCAGATATTGAGTGGCGCAGCGTTCAATTAGGTATGAGTGATAGAGATTTAGTTACTCAGTCGCAACAGATTATTGGTCAGCAGGTTTTACGCAAAATTCGCCGTTATAAAGCGATTAAGGTGGTGCAATTAAGTTCACCACAATGGGTTAATATTGGTGACCGAGTGATAATTGAGGCAAGTAGCAATGGTTTTTATGCCAATATGCAAGGCGAGGCCCTCGAAGCGGGTGGAGAGGGGCAAGCAATTAGGGTTAGAAACCTAAGTTCAGGCAAGGTTATTGTGGCTTACCCTTTAGCTCCGGGACGGGTGGCGACTAAGTTTTAAAGGCATAATTTAATTATCTGGTTATTTCAGATTAAAGCCAAAGTGTCGCTTTAATGGGTTAGTGGGCGAATTTGAGATAACCGATATGGAAATAAGTAAGTTAAACAGCACAATCCATACTGAATTGGCGACGAGTAAAAATAAAACTCCAGTGACTCAGGTTGCTGATGCGCCAGTACCAGCTATGCTGCCACAGCAAGAAGTCAGTGATGATTGTCGTTTGATTGAAGCTGCACAACCTCAATTAGAGCAGTTACCTGATTTTGATTTGAGCAAAGTTGCACAAGTGCGTCAGTCATTAATTGATGGTAGTTTTAAGCTGGATCTTGAGCAATTAGCTGAAACTATGGTTCAGCAACATGGATAACCCTGTACCGACTAAGCGTGAATTAGTACAGGCGATAGTGCGCGGTATTAAGCAAGATACTGAAAGTTATAAACAGCTAAAAAAGCTATTGCATCGTCAGCGTGAATTGATGCAATGCCGCGATAACCGTGGCTTAAATATACATAACAAGCTGCAAACTGAACTTTGCGACGATTTGATGTTGAAGGCTAATCAGCGTCGGCAAATGTTGGAGTCATTAGGCTTTGCTGGTAACGCCAGCGGGATGCAGAGTTTAATTAGTAAAATGCCGCCAGCCTCATCAGCTCAAGTGGCTAACCTATGGCAAAACTTGCTGCAAACCGTAAAAGAAAGCCAGCAAGTCAATGAGGCTAATGGTAAGTTGCTGGTGGCTCAACAAGAAGTGATCAGTCAGTTGTTACATCCAAATGGTGATAATGGCCATGACTATGGCAATGTGCACTCATTTTAAAGCTACAATTTGGGCCTATTATAACGGCCCAATTGTATAGGTTAACTACCTAAGTTAACCCTACGGCGCTTGATGCCATCAAGTGCCGTTAAGCGCGAACATATCGCGCGGCTAAATCATCCAACTGTTTTTGTTCCTGTTTTTGCTGCAATTGCCTATGTTGCTGTACACGTTCATTGTACAGCCACTGAATGCTTTGCTGGCGTCCCAATTGTTTCCGCCATAGGCCATGTACTCGCTGTTGCTCTTGCTGCAGTAATAGCTGCTTACGAGTGAGCTGTTTAAGCATAGGTTCGATAACCTGACACATCTGCGCATTATTTTGCAGTAGCATGGCAGACGCGCAGCGACTATTTGCCTGAGAGTAGTCGCTTATCATCTGGCCTAATTGCTGTTTTTGCTGCTCGATACGGCTGATTTGTTGTTGAGCGGTCGTTTTTTGCAGGCCCAACTGGCTTAGCTTTTTCTCTTCTTGTTGGCACAAGATCTGTAATTGCTTCATTTAGCTGTTTCTTCGTTGCTGACAAAGCCCATTTGAGCGACAAGTTGAGCTAATGCGCTGAGACTTTGAGATAAGTCTGCTTGGGTATGAGTTTCTTGGCGCAGAAAGGCAGCCATTTGCGGATAGGCGCTTACTGCCATGTCCATTTCTTGGTCGTGTCCAGCTTGATAACCACCAAGTGGCAGAAGCTCTTTTACTTCGTTATATCGACTGTTGAGGTGTCTAAACCATTGGGCTTGCTTTAGCGTTTCTGGGGTAGCAACTTGCGAGGCTAAACGGCTCACCGAAGCACCGATATCTATTGCTGGAAAGTGCCCTTGTTCGGCAAGTTTACGATTAAGCACAATATGACCATCTAAAATTGCCCGAGCAGAATCAGCGATTGGATCTTGCTGGTCGTCACCCTCGGTCAGTACAGTATAAAAAGCGGTAAGAGTCCCTGTTGGGTGCTGACTATTACCGGCCATTTCTACCAAGCTTGGTAATAGCGCAAATGCTGAAGGTGGATAACCTTTGGTTGCTGGTGGCTCACCTAAGCTAAGTGCAATTTCTCGTTGCGCTTGTGCGTAACGAGTTAGCGAATCGACTAACATTAATACTTGCTTGCCTTGGTCACGGTACCCAGCAGCAACTTGATGGCATAGGCGCATCGCGCGCATGCGCATTAATGGTGTGGTATCGGCTGGCGCAGCAATAACGACAGCACGTTTACGACCTTCTTCACCAAGTGCTTCTTCAATAAACTCTCTAACTTCACGGCCACGCTCACCAATTAGGCCAACAACCACAATATCGGCTTCAGTAAAGCGGGTCATCATGCCGAGTAATACGCTTTTACCTACACCTGAGCCTGCAAATAAGCCTAGGCGTTGTCCGCGACCAACCGGTAGCAATGAGTTAATAGCTCTGATCCCGACATCTAACGGTTCGCGAATAGGTTTACGCTTTAACGGGTTGGTGGTTTTAAATTGCAGCGGCACTTGCGGTAGATGCTTGATACAACCTAACTCATCTAAAGGCTGACCTAAACCGTCAAGTACTCGGCCGAGGAGGCCTAAGCCTGTGGGTATTTGATAGCGTCCCTCGATGGGCATCACCCGCGCGCCAGGCATTAAGCCGTTGGTATGTTCAATGGGCATTAAGCAAAGGGTATCTTTATGAAAGCCAACGACTTCAGCTTCCACTAGATGGTTATCGCGACATTCAATATGACAACGGTCACCTGTGGCTAACTGGCAGCCTACGGCTTCAAGCAATAAGCCGTTTACTCGAGTTAAACGGCCATAAACTTGGGCGACAGGCACTTTGGGCCAGTTTAAAATATCCGCATTAAGCTTCAACTTTGGCCTCTTGTTCGTCTACCGCAGTTGCTTGCGTGTCTTGTAGGTGCGCTTCAACTTGTGCCATACAACGATTAAGACGACTTTCCACTGAAGCGTCGGCGTCAGCCGTTTCACTAACAATACGGCAGCCGCCAGCGCTGATGCTTGGGTCAGCGACTAATGTCCAAGATTGCACTTTATCAGCAGCTAATTCTTTGAGCTTATCTACTGCGCTTGGTTCTAAGTGAATTTTAACCTGAGTCGGGTCATCTGGCAGCGCTGCTAACGTTTCTTCAATTAAGGTTAAAATCTGTTGTGGCTGCAGGGTAAGTTCGCAGCGAATCACTTGTAGCGATACTCGGCGGACAAGGTCGAGAATTAACGACTGCTGCTGCAATATTTGTTGATTATGGCCTTCTTCGAGCACTGCTTGGAGGGCGCCAAGTGGTGCAATTAGGCTATTGAGTTGATCTTCAATATTGTCTTTACCCTTTTGCTGCCCCTCAATGCGGCCTTGGTTAAATCCTGCTGCGTAGCCAGCTTGGCGACCTTCTTCTTCACCTGAGCTATAACCAGCAATATGGCCTTTTTGCACGCCTTCGTCATAGCCTTTGTCGAAAGCTTGTTGAAAATCTTGCCAGCCAGAAGCTTCAGTTTCATTGCCAGTTTCTATTAATGGTGAAAAACGGTGGCGGCGAGGATGTTGGCCAACTAGGCGCCAGCGAGGATCAGGCTTATTTGTTGTATTCGTCATTATTCAACAACCTGTTCTTCAAAGAGTTGTAGCTCAATTTCACTATCGTCCATCATCTGTTTTGCTAGCTCCATAATCTCTTTACGGGCGGCAATAGCTTGGCTTAAAGGCACTGTGCCAATGGCTTCAATTTGGGTTTCGATGGCTGATGACATACGTTTAGGTAGTGCGTTAAGTAAGGCTTGCTTTAACTCGTTTTCAATACCTTTTAGCGCCAGAGCTAATACATCAGCAGGCACTACAGCCATGATTGTTTGTAAGGTCTCAGGTTTCTGACGCCCCAAAATGATAAAGTCGAACATATTGTCAGCCACATTGCTGGCAAGTTGTTTGTCGTGCAGTTTGAGCATTTCCATAAGCTGCTCACGATCACCGTCAAAACGGTTAAGAATATCGGCAACTTGGCGTACACCGCTTACTTGGGTATGGCTTTTATCCATAGCGTTAAGCATACAGCGCTCTACCAGTTGCTTTAACTCATCAACCACTTCACGGTCAATATCACCGAGTTGGGCAATACGCAGTAGAACTTCATCCTGGCCTTCTACAGGCAGACTTTGCAGCACTAATGCAGCATTCTCTGGCGGCAAAAGACCAAGCAGTACCGCTTGTAGTTGGCAATGCTCATTAGCTATTTCTCGCGCCAGTAGTTGCGGGTCAACCCATTCAAGACGTTTAACTAAAATCTTAATTTCGTCACCATAAATGGTGTCGATTAAGCTTTTTGCCACCCGATCACCTAAGGCTAAATCTAAGGTTTTTTGCAGATAAGTGCGTGAGGCGCGCGCGATACCAGATTGCTCTTGGTAGCGATTAAAAAAGCGCTCGATTACCGCTTCAGCTTCTTGTTGAGTAATACTGGCAAGTCGCGCCATTTTATAACTTAACTGCTGTACATCGTTCTTATCTAGATGCGCCATAACTTGAGCTGCTGCTTCTTCACCCATACTCAATAACAGCATGGCTGCTTGCTCTAGGTTATCCATTTTTAGTGTGATTGCATTATTATTCACGGTTTGGGTTACCTATTTTTTGGCTATGCCTGTTGATTAACTTGTTCGTTGTCACGATCGCTGATCCAGTGGGATATGACTTCAGCTACACGCGCAGGTTCTTGGGTTGCCAGTAAGCTTAAGTGGTCCATTTGTACCGTTAAAGGTGAGCCTGGTGCAGGTAGACTTAGGTTGCTGGTCCAGCTGTTTGTGGCCTTAATATTATCCCGTGGTACTAAGGCGTCGTTTGATTGCTGCGTCGCGAGTGCTTCATTGGCTTCAGCTGTTGGCGACATGAGCGGTATTGCCGTGTCTTGCTGAGCTTCTTTGCTGCCATATTCAACGGTGCGGGTTAGGTGCTGCACAAGTGGACGCAGCACAAAGAAAATCATCCCTAAACCTAAGATGGCACCAATGAAATAGCGTAAATAGGCCTGATAGCTCTCGCCTTGCCACCAAGGTAGCGGTTCAAATTCAACAAGCTTAACGGGTGCAAAATTGAAACTGCTGATACTGAATTGGTCACCACGATTGGCGGTGTAGCCAATAGCGCCTTGCACCATATTGCTGATTTGGTCGAGTTGCGGCTGAGTCCAACCTGCTTCACCAGCTGCTTGATTATTTAGCAACACAGCAATAGATAGACTTTCTAATTGCATTTGTTGGTAGCGAGTGTGTTTAACTGAGCGACCTACTTCAAACTGACGACTTTGTTGTTGGTTCAAATTGGTGCTGGCATTGTTGGCTGCAGGATTAGCCGTTGGTGGCTGATTACTTAATGCGCCAGGGATCCCTAAAGCCATATCACCATTACTTTGGTTGGTGCTTTGATTTTCTTGGACGACAACAGTTTGTGGATCAACCGACTCACGAGTTTCTTCTACTTCGTTAAAGTTAACTTTTGCTGCAACTTGTACTTGGAAGTTATCTTGACCAAGGATTGGTAACAGCATGCTAGAAGCGCGGTTGATAAGAATTTGCTCTAGCTCTTGGGTGTATTCAAGTTGCTTATCGCGTGCTTGAGTCATATCTTGATTGGCGTTGAGCTCGGCGCTTAAATGGTTACCTTCTTGGTCAACAATCTGCACTTGTTCTGATGTCATGCCAGTAACACTGCCAGCAACTAAATTGGCAATAGAGGTAATTTGTTCAGGTTTTAGGTGCTGACCAGCATATAGATCAAGCATGACCGAAGCTGTTGGTAGTTCAGGTTGCTGGCGAATAAATAAGGTTTTTTTCGGGATAGCTAAATGCACTCGGGCAGTTTTCACCGCCTTTAGTGCCATGATGGTGCGTGACAGTTCGCCTTCAAGACTGTAACGATATTTAGCTTGTTCCATAAATTGGCTAGTGCCAATGGCAGAAGACTCAAGTGATTCCATCCCCGACGGTACTTTAGCTTTAACACCCCGAGCGGCGAGCAACATTCTAGCGTGGCCGAGCTTGTCTTCAGGAACTAGAACTAGACCACTAGTTGGGTCGAGACGATAACTGAGCCCTTCAGCATCTAGCACTTCAATAATATGCGCAGTTTCAACATTTTCCTGATCACCATACAAAGGTCGATAACCTTGGCCTGTACTCCAAAGCATTAATACGATGACACAGGCTGCGACAATGGCCATGATAGCTAAAGTGGCGGCATGACGGTCGCCTAAGCTGAACTGCTGCCATTTTTGTTTTAGGTTTCCAAGATGATCACTTTTACTTGAAGCATCGGTTATTGCAGGGCTTGTTTGAGTCAATGTTGTTGACATGTTTTAGTTATCCTCACTTAAACCGACAGTGGTTTTTAAGTGTTATCGCAATGAATAAGAATTAGGGCTGGGTTAAATCGGCATCTTCATAACGTCATCGAATGCTTGCACTAAGCGGTTTCGTATTTGGATCATGGCTGAAAACGACAGGCTGGCTTTTTGTGACGCCACCATTGCCCCCACAAGATCACTACTTTGACCGCTATCGACCGCACGGACTAAAGCCGATGAGGCATTTTGGTCAGCGTTGATTTCAGAGACTTTTTGCTTCATTAGTTCGCTAAAAGAAGCGGGTTGAAAACCAAAGTCACGTGGATTAGGGCCGACATTGATAGCGCCCTTTGCCATCTCGGTGTGAATGCTCATTTGCTGCATTAGCAATTGCGGGCTAGTGATACTGGCATTTGACATAGGAGATCCTTAAAAATCGAATTTAGGCTTACGCGGCATGGCCTGATTGCGACAAGATATGGTCAATATCAATACCTTGTTCTCTCATTTGCACTAGCTTGTAGCGTAGTGCTCGAGTCGTCATTCCTAGTGCTTCTGCGGTGCGGTTGCGTTGGCCATTGTTACGTTTCAATGTATCGATAATGTATTGAAACTCAGCATGGCGTTTTGAAGCCTTTAACCCGAGTTCATTTGGGCTGTTAACTTGTTCGCTTACCGTGCTTGCTAGACCGAGTTCTTCGGCTTGAATTGCCTGCCCGCGACGCATAACGAGTGCACGTTGAATGGTGTTTTCTAGTTCTCTAACATTTCCCGGCCAGTCGTGGCTGAGCAGTAAATTACGTGCAGGCTCGCTGAAATAGCAGGGTTGATCGGCTGCTAACATTTTGTAGCGTTGTAAGAAGTGTTCAGCGATAGGCAAGATATCTTCACGGCGTTGGCGCAAAGGTAAAATTTTTATTGGAAGTACATCCAAGCGGTAAAATAGATCTTGCCTAAAGCTACCGTCTTTGACTGCTTGGCGCAGATCTTTATTGGTCGCGGCAATCACCCGAATGTTTAAGCGAATCGACTTATGGCTACCTAAACGCTCAACTTCTCGCTCTTGCAGCACTCGCAGTAACTTGGCTTGCAGTAATAAAGGCATTTCACCGATTTCATCGAGCAATAAGGTGCCGTTATTAGCCAGCTCAAACTTACCTGCTTGATCATTACTGGCTCCGGTGAATGCGCCTTTCACATGACCAAATAGAATCGACTCTAAAATACTTTCTGGAATGGCTGCACAGTTAATTGCGATAAATGGTTGCTCGGCGCGATTAGAATGGCGATGAATATAGCGAGCTAGCGGCTCTTTACCTGTACCACTCTCGCCAGTGAGTAACACTGTTGCCTCTGTCATCGCAGCTCTGTGAGCTAACATTAAAAGCTGACGGCTTACTGGCGCAGCGCAAATTAATTCGTTATTTGGCAGCTCTAAACGGCGTAATCTTTGTAGTAATGAGCACAGCTGATTTTCATCAATCGGTAGCAATAAATAATCTTGAACACCGCACTGCATGGCTATGCTAGCCAGTTCAGTTTGTTCTGGTTCCAGTAAGGCAATTTGGTGCTTGCCAGGATAACGCTGTAACTGAGTTTCAACTTTATCTGGCTGAGTTTGCGATAAGTTGACCAAGCTTAACCAAGGCGCTTTACCTACTGTGGAATTCCATAGATGAAACCCTTGCTCAGTGAGCAAATTCACACTTGATTGTGCTATTTGGGTATCGACAAATCTTAAGCTAGAGCCATTCATTTCGCTGCTACCTGAGTTGCTGATTTTACGAGTCGAAGGGTAACTCGACGATTTAGTTCTCGACCTGAAACACTGCTATTACTCGCGGTTGGCGCTCGGTTTCCGTGATGACGGACTTGGATAATATTGGCTGGCACTCCGAGTTCGATAAGTCGCGACATGACTTCGTCTGCACGCTCTTTGCTTAATAATAAATTTGATAGATGGTCGCCAGAGGCATCTGCATGGCCGTCGATGAGTATTTCTTTAATGCTAGGATCTGCTTGTAGATAGCGATAAAGCGCATACAGGTCTTGTTCATGACTCGCTTGAAGTTGGCTTGAGCTGCTCGCAAATCGTAAATCTAACCGGCGTAGATACTCGAATGGTTGTGGCAGTAATTGCTGACGGCAAACTCGGAATTGGTTGGCTGCAGTTTGTGTTGATACCGGGCTTGAATTGATGAGGTAATTGGTTTCTGCGGCAGAAATGGCAACTTGCCAAGTTAGCCCCTGTTCAAGGGCTTCTAAAAAGACTGCGATATTTTTTTGGCTGCTGGCGTGAGAGCCTTGCCAATTAAGCAAAGTAGTTGCTGATGAAGAGACCTCATTTGATTGCCATGAAGGGGCAACAACAGTGGCTGTACTTTGGTTATTCTCTAAATGTAGCCAATCAGTTTGCAAAGTTAGCGTTAACGCCTCGCCAGGCTTTGCTATGAGTTGTAATGTGCCGAAACGCTGCACTTTATGGCTTATTTGGCAGCCAAATACATCACCAGAAAAATCCCAGTGGGCTTTTTCTAAGTGGGTTTGATAGCTATTTGTTACCGCCATTGCATTATTGGCTGTGGCCATAACAATAAAATTCAAACAGATTAATATATAAACTGAAGGTTTCAATTTTTCATAATCCTTAAATGTAGAAGGGTGCTTTTTATAATTCTATTTTTAAGGTTGCTAATTAAACACGTAATATTAATTTAAGTAAAACTCTTTTGGTTTTATTTTTTATTCAAATCAATTTTTAAGTAATTAGTTTCGCTTCCCACGTAATAAACACTTGCAGTAATACCTTAACTGATTTAAAACCATCACCTTAAAATTTTTGTTTGATATATTTTTTGATTGTTTTTAAGACGTGACGGCTTGTTTATTGAAGTTTTCGTATTTTAAGTTGTTGTTTTTATTGGTTTAAGTGTTTTGTGTTGAGTTTTTTAAAATAAAATTTCAGTTTTTTCTTTAAATGGTCGCCTTGTTTTTTGTTATTTTATTTAAAAGCTAATTGTTAACTAAATATGTTTTTGTTTATATTCTGCCTTGATTTTTGTTAGGCTGCTTTTTTTTAATTAAATTTCACTGAGTCGCTATTTTGGCATTAGTCATTTTAATAGCTTTTTTAGTTGTTACGCCGATTTATTGACGCTGTATTTTTGTGGGAAATATGATGAAGACAACCGCTAAAGCCAATTTAATTAAATCCAATGTGGGAATTAAGGTTAGGCCCGTAGTATTAATTAAGGAAAAATTGGCGCGTAGTCGGCTTTTATTGCAATTAGAGTCATGTCAGCGGCCAATGATGGATGTAGTGAATGAGTTACTACTGCCAATAACTCGTCAAGGTCACTATGCATTGTCTAATGTATCTCTGAGTGTTCACCATCAAGCCTTGATACCTGAGTTGGAGCATGCATGGTTTTTATTGAGCTATAACCGCGTTGAATTAGGTTGGTGGTCAATAGACAAATGCACCCTAGACCAGCTCGCAAGTAGTTATTACGGTTGCTATTCAACGGCTATGGTATCGCCGTTAAGATCGCCAAGTCAGTCTGAATTTCGCTTAGTAAAGCGCCTTATGTTGGCCGCAATTGCGACATTGCCTATCACTGAGATTGACATCAGCAAGCTTGAGTTGGAGCTGGTGATGAGTAAAACCCCTATTACAGCTCCTGTTTGCTGTGAGCTGAGCTTTCCTGCTGCTCATTTTGGCCCTGCCATTAAGTTTTATATGGCCGAACATTTGCTGGAGTTAATGGCTGAACAGCCTAGCCAGTATCAGGCTGATCCTGAACTGGCACATAAGTTGGCTCAGCGCCTCAAGCAGATCCCAGTTAAAACTTTGTTGGAGTTAGGGCGTCAGAGTATGCCTGTTACCTCACTGCAAAGTTTGGCTGTTGGCGATGTATTGCCAATGAACTTACATTCTCGCTGCCCAGTTACTGTTGGCAAGCGCCCACTTTTCTACGCCACTGTCCATACCCATGAGGGGCAGCTAGTGGCCAAATTGACTCAAGAACTGTTTTTACACGAGGAACAATTCAATGGCTGACAATAGCATTTTACAAGACGATGATTTTTTATTGGATGATGATTTTTTCGCTGACACAGCTATTGGCGAACCTAAAGTGTCGGCGAAGCCTGTAAAAGATATGTCTTTTTTTCAGCAGCTTCCTGTACATGTCACGTTAGAGTTAGCGAGTGTTGAAATGTCTTTAGGCGAGCTAACCCAAATGGGCGAGGGCGATGTTGTTGCCCTTGACCGCATGGTAGGTGAGCCGTTGGATATTCGAGTCAACGGCGCTCTATTGGGACGTGGTGAGGTCGTTGAAGTTAATGGTCGTTACGGCGTGCGTTTACTTGAGGTTGAGGCAACAAGCTTAACTGGAGCTGCTGACTAACTATGTGGCGAGTGTTGCTGGTTGTATTGTTAAGTTTTTCTTCAGCTGCTTACGCAGGCGACGGATTTACGCTATTTTCACTTGCTGATGGCGATAAGACCCAAGCGGTAAACGTAAAATTGGAGATTTTGGCACTAATGACAGTGCTGAGTTTTCTACCTGCCTTACTAATGATGTTAACCAGCTTTACTCGAATTATTGTAGTGCTAGCCATTTTGCGTCAGGCGCTGGGTTTGCAGCAGAGTCCGCCAAATAAAGTGTTGATCGGTATCGCTTTGGTGATGACTATTTTTATCATGCGTCCAACTGGACAAGCTATCTACGATGAGGCTTTTTTGCCTTATGACCTAGGCCACATTGAGTTAACTGAAGCAGTTGCTCGCGCCGAAATACCATTACGGCAGTTTATGTTAGCGCAAACCCGAGAAACCGACTTGGAGCAGATGCTAAAAATTGCCGACGAGCCGCTGACGCTAACCGCCGATGAAATCCCTTTCTTTGTGTTAATGCCTGCTTTTGTGCTGAGTGAATTAAAAACAGCATTTCAGATCGGATTTTTGATTTTTTTACCCTTCTTGGTAATCGATCTAGTCGTGGCGAGTGTGCTGATGTCTATGGGTATGATGATGCTCTCGCCTTTGATTATCTCGTTACCATTTAAGTTGATGGTATTTGTTCTTGTCGACGGTTGGTCGATGACGGTAAGTACACTAGTCGCGAGTTATGGCTAGCTTGTTATCCATGGAGTTTATGTGTTTATGAGACTAGCTGATAAAGAATACCTGCAGCTTTACCACTCTTTTTCTGATGTGCTGTATTGGTTGCTTGGCGTGGTTATGCTGGCTTTAGTGGCACTAAATGACTGGCCTGCTGTGATTAATTTATTGATGAGTTTTGGAGCTTAGCAATGTGCATCAATGATGTTGCTCAGTCAATATTGTTAGCGCTGGTAGTGAGATAAGACTTTAGGCTATGGACATTAATGAACTAACAGCAATGTTTGCCGAAGCGATATTTTTGGTTGTCGCAATGGTGGGAGTTTTGGTCGTACCGGGGTTGTTGGTTGGATTGTTTATTGCCGTATTTCAGGCAGCGACCCAAGTTAACGAGCAAACCTTAAGCTTTTTACCACGCTTGGTTATTACCTTGTTGATGGTGGTTTTTGCCGGTGAGTGGTTACTGATGAAAATCTGCGATTTCTTTGATCGTTTGTTTATGAACATTCCACATTTAATCGGTTAAGGGTTAATCGTTGCTGTCGCTAACCTCTGTGCAAATTAGTGCATTTATCGGCACTTTTTGGTGGCCATTTTGCCGAATTATGGGCGCATTTATGGTAATGCCTTTTTTGGGCAATAACTATATCCCGGCTACGGTACGTATTTTGTTAGCCATGAGTATTTCGGCATTAATTGCTCCGCTATTACCACCTGTACCACAGGTTGATGCTGTTTCTTTTCAAGCGCTAATTCTAGCTGTTGAACAGCTTTTAATTGGCTTTATGTTGGCACTGTTTTTGTCGATTATGATCCATGTTATGACCCTTTTCGGCGCGATGATGTCGATGCAAATGGGTTTGTCTATGGCTGTAATGAATGATCCATCAAGTGGTGGCAGCAACCCCATTTTGGGCTTGTGGTTTATGCTTTATGGCACTTTATTGTTTTTGGCACTAGATGGCCATTTGGTAGCAATTGGGGTGTTAGTCGATAGTTTTAAGCTGTGGCCGATAGGTATGGGGGTATTTGAGTTGCCTCTTATGGGACTTATTGCGCGATTTGCTTGGATCTTTGCCGCCGCATTCATGTTAGCACTGCCAGCTATTTTGGCGATGTTAGTCGTTAATCTCACTTTTGGCGTATTGAGCCGAGCGGCGCCCTCATTAAACGTATTTGCCCTTGGCTTTCCCATGTCTATGTTGATGGGACTTTTGTGTGTGTTTTTCTCATTTAGTGGTTTGCCGAGTCGTTATAGCGATTTGTGTTTAGATGCGCTATCTGCCATGTACCAGTTTATAGGTGGTGCAATATGAGCAATAAAGATAGCGGCCAAAGTAAAACAGAAAAAGCCACCCCGCAGAAATTACGTAAAGCCCGCGAACAGGGGCAGGTTCCGCGTTCTAAAGATCTGGCGGCGTCAGCGTTAATCATTGGTTGTTCATTAATACTCACCACAACAAGTGATTGGATTGCAGCTCGGGTCGCAGAGTTAACGCGAACCAATATGGCGTTTACTAAGGCTCAATTAGACGAGCCTGGCATGATGGCGCGGCACATGGCGCATGCCTTATTGGAGATCCTTAATATTCTTGGGCCATTGTTTTTAATGGTGGCCATTATTGCCATGGTGGCTGGAGCTATGCCTGGCGGGTTGATATTTAGCTTTAATAATGCAAATTTCAAATATAGCCGTATTGACCCTATTGCTGGCCTAGGGCGCATGGCGTCAGTTAAGTCATTGGTTGAGCTTGTAAAATCAATTCTTAAGATAGTGTTACTGATTGGCATTATGTTGATCTTTTTGCAGAAAAACTTTCAAGACTTGATGGCAATCAGCCAATTACCGGTAGATGAAGCCGTGGTAAAGGGCATTGATATGCTCAGTTTGGCTATGTTGTATCTAGGCTTGGGGTTGTTGTTGATTACTTTTATCGATGTGCCGTATCAATATTGGAGCCATCACAAAGAATTGAGAATGTCTCTGCAAGAGGTGAAAGACGAACACAAACAACAAGATGGCAAGCCAGAAATCAAAGCTAAAATTCGCCAAATGCAGCAGCGAATCAGTCGCTCACGTGCTGATATATCTGTGCCTAAAGCCGATGTTTTACTGGTTAACCCAAGCCATTATGCGGTGGCACTAAAATATGATTTAGATAAAGCGGATGCACCTTATGTGGTCGCGAAAGGCACCGATGAGTTAGCTCTTTATATGCGTGATATTGCTAAGCGGCACGACATTGAAGTGATAGAGCTGCCACCGCTAACTCGTGCGATTTATTACTCTACTCAAGTTGAACAACAGATCCCAGCTGGGCTATTTGTTGCCATTGCCCATGTACTTACGTATGTAATGCAACTGCGGGCCGCAAGACAAGGTATTCAGGCTAAGCCTGAGCCATTGCCACACTTTTTTATCCCTAAAAACTTACAACATGATTAAAGGTTATTTGAATTAATGAAATGGTTCTCGCGCGTTTTTGCTGGTAGCCCAAGCTATATTGGTATTCCAATCATGTTGCTGGCTGTGTTGGCCATGGTTATCTTGCCCCTACCACCATGGCTGCTCGACATCCTGTTTACCTTTAACATCGTACTTGCTGTGATGGTGTTGCTGGTTGGTGTGTCGATTCGTCGGCCATTAGAGTTTTCGGTATTCCCAACGGTTTTGCTGCTAGCAACCTTGTTGCGACTCACCCTAAACGTTGCCTCTACTCGTGTGGTATTGATCGAAGGCCATGAAGGTGGCGATGCAGCTGGTAAGGTTATTCAAGCCTTTGGTGAAGTGGTTATCGGCGGCAACTATGTGGTTGGTGGGGTTATCTTCTTAATCCTAATGATCATTAACTTTGTGGTGATCACTAAAGGTGGCGAGCGTATATCTGAGGTTTCGGCACGTTTTACCTTGGATGCCTTACCCGGTAAACAGATGGCGATTGATGCCGACTTAAATGCCGGTGTATTGACTCAAGATCAAGCAAGAATTCGTCGCCAAGAAGTCGCTCGTGAAGCCGATTTTTACGGCTCAATGGATGGTGCCTCGAAGTTTGTTCGTGGTGATGCGATTGCAGGTATTCTTATCTTAGCCATCAATATGTTAGGCGGCCTGGCGATTGGTATCTTTATGCATGACTTAAGTGCTGGCGAAGCATTTAAGACTTATGCACTTCTAACCATTGGTGATGGCTTAGTTGCGCAGATCCCGTCGTTATTACTTGCGACAGCTGCAGCTATTATTGTTACCCGTGTATCAGATGCTGAAGAAATGCCAGAACAGCTGCGCCAGCAGCTATTAGCTAACCCTAAGACACTGGCAACTTCGGCAATTGTCATGCTGATTTTAGGCATAGTGCCGGGCATGCCGACTTTTGTATTCCTATCTTTTGCGGCTTTGCTTGGGTTTGTTGCTTGGAAACAAAGTTTGCGCGAGCCGCAAATAGCAGCTGCTGAAATTGCCCAGCAAAGAGAAACAACGTTAACTGAACCATCTGCGCCGAGCTGGGATGCCTTGCCTTACACCGATTTAATTGAAGTGCGCTTAGGTTATCGTTTAGTGCATTTGGTTGAACGCAGTAAGGGCGCTGAACTGCAAAAACGCCTAACCGGTATTCGCCGAACTTTATCGGAGCAAGCGGGTTTTTTATTGGCAGAAGTGCGAGTGCGTGACAACCTCTCTCTAGCGCCTAATGCTTATCAAATCAATTTGATGGGTAATCCGGTTGTCACCGCGGAGTTAGATCCTGACCGCTTAATGGCGATTAAGAGTGGTCCAGTATTTGGGGAAATAGACGGCATTATTACCAAAGAGCCCGCTTACCAAATGGATGCAGTATGGATTGAGCAAGACAATAAAGCCAAGGCGCTCAATCTGGGTTACTCAGTGGTGGATAATGCAACCGTTATTGCTACCCATGTGAGCAAGCTAATCCGTGAGAGCTTACCGGATATGCTGCAGCATGATGATGTTCTATCTTTGAGTGACCGCTTAGCTAAGCAGAGCCCGAAATTGGCGGAATCGCTTAATAGTGCTTTAACCCCAATATTGCAGTTAAAGGTGTATCGTTTACTGTTGAAAGAGCAAGTATCACTTAAAGATATCCGTACTATTGCCACAACCTTGCTTGATTGCAGCGAGAACAGTAAAGATCCTGTACTACTGGCGGCTGACGTGCGTTGTGCGCTGCGTAATTCAATTCTGCATTCTATTGTTGGCGCGACACCTAAGCTCAATGTGATGACCTTAGATCCACAGCTAGAGCAGACCTTAATGACGGCATTGAACCAGTCGCAGCAGCAAGGCAAAGGCTCGCTTGATAGCTTCCCGGTCGACCCGCAATTGTTGGCGCAGTTACAACAGCGTATGCCGCAATTGTTAGCTCAAGCTAAAGAGCATGGTCATAGTCCGTTGTTGTTGGTATCACCGCAGTTACGGCCTATTTTAGCGCGTTATGCCTTGGCATTTGCTCGTGGATTGCATGTACTTTCATATAATGAAATCCCTGAAACCCGTGAGTTAATGGTGGCGGGGCAGTTAGGTTAGTCGTTTCTTAGTCTGAAATGAAAAGGATAGCAAAGCGCTATCCTTTTTGATGTCTCAACAATGCTTTAGGCCTTAGCTAAAAAAGCCAGTAATGCATTCAATGCTTGGTTGCGTGGCTTATCCCGTTCCATAAATATCTCATGGCGGGCATAGGGGATTTTGACTAATTGACATAATCCATTTATCGCGCGTTTTTGAGCGCGATTATCAACAATCGTATCTTCTTCTGCTTGCAGGATTAACAAGGGGATTTGGCTATTACGCGCAGCTTGTATTGCTTGCTCACCAGCATCAATCGACTCTACTAACCAGTGGTTAGTTGGCGAACCAAGTTGTAGCTGCGGCACTTGCTGATAAAGTTCGCGATAATCTTCATAGCGCAATTTACTGTTGGTGAGATCATTTTTATCGAATGCTGCAGCGTGGTAGTCCTTACCACCTAAGATGTAATTAGGCTTTTTGTGGTTATCTAGCAAAGCAGCTAAGCCACGAATAAAGCTTTTAGTCAGCGGCAGTTTGATGCCATACATGGGCGCAGAAAAAACGGCCGCTTTAAACGTCTTAGGGTATTGCTCTAGGTAAAGTGTGCCAATAGCTCCCCCCATAGAGTGGCCTACTAGAAAGTAGTTTTCTGTTGCTAGCGGCTTTACAACTTTGTCTATAAATTCGGCAAAGTCGTCGACATATCGCTGGAACTTGTCGATATGTCCCTGATGGGGATTTTGAGTTGTTCGGGCAGATAAGCCCTGACCACGATGATCAATGGCAAATAAACTGTAGCCCTGCTGATATAAATCAAACATCAGCTCTTTGTATTTTAAGTATGACTCAACACGGCCACTGCTGATCACAATTGTGCCTATGCTATTTGGGTGCGTGATGCGTGCATAGGTAAGGGTGATATCGTCGCGGGTTTTAAAGCTCGATTGCGTCACTTGTTGCCAAAAAACTTTCTGTTCAGGGCTGTTAAGGTGATGCTCCGATGAGAAGTTAGCTGGAATAGTGGTGTTCATATAAGGCTCTGTGGCAATCGACATGGAGTGGTTCTATTGAGTGATCTTGCTTGCAGTGTAGCAAACTTGCTCTGGCAGACTCTAGTGAAACATAAATCTGCAAATAACCCATTAAAAAAGGCCGCAAGTGCGGCCTTATTATTAACCCTATAGCAGGGTTAATTCGTCTTAGTTAGAGCGCGGCTTTTTGCGTTGCGATAAAATCGTTGATCTGCTGCTCTAATACCGACATTGGCACCGAGCCATTAGCAAGAATAGCATCGTGGAAGGCGCGGATATCAAAGTCCTCTGCCAATTCGGCTTCTGCTTGTGCGCGTAAGCGCTTAATCGTTAACTCGCCAATCTTGTATGACAGTGCTTGTCCCGGCCAGTTGATATAGCGGTCAATTTCGGTAGTGACGTTATGCATTGAAAGCGCAGTGTTACTCGCCATAAAGTCGATAGCTTGTTGGCGACTCCAGCCTTTTGCGTGCATACCTGTATCTACCACTAGACGCGCTGCGCGCCACATCTCGTAGGTTAGGCGGCCGAAGTTACTATAAGGGTCTTGGTAAAAGCCTGCTTCGAGCCCTAAGTATTCCGAGTATAAACCCCAGCCCTCACCAAATGCTGATATGTAGCTGTAGCGGCGGAAGTTGGGTAAGTCAGTTAACTCTTGGTTGAGCGCGATTTGTAGATGGTGTCCGGGAACAGCTTCATGCAGTGTTAGCGCTTCCATTTCATATAACGGGCGTTTATCGAGAGCGTAGGTATTTACCCAGTAATAGCCTGGTTCGTCGTCTCGGTTAGAGCCAGAGTAACGTCCTGTGGTGTATTTAGGCGCAATTTCAGCGGGGACAGGCTCAATACCATAAGGCTGACGTGGTAATTTACCAAAATACTTTGGCAGCATGGCATCGGCTTTTTTAGCGATATAAGCAGCTTCTTTAAGTAACTCTTCTGCGGTTTTAGGGTAAAACTGCGGGTCAGTGCGTAAAAAGTGTAGGAATTCAGCAAAGCTACCTTCAAAGCCAACTTGTTCGATGATTTGCTGCATCTCAGCGCGAATGCGTTTAACTTCTTGTAAGCCAAGTTGGTGCACTTCATCTGAAGTCATATCAAGCGTGGTGTAGTAGCGCACGCGGTTTTCGTAAAACGCTTCTCCATTTGGTAGATCATAAGATGCGATACTTTCACGAGTATTGGGTATGTACTCTTTAGTCATAAACTCCAAGAAAGCTTGGTAGGTTGGCAATACCGTATTCGCCACTAAATCACGCCCTTGTTGGGTTAACTGTGCTTTTTCAGCGGCAGTAAAATGGCTTGGGTATTCAGTAAAAGGGGCAAAGTAGCCACTGTCTTCAACTGGCACAATAAAGGCGCTAATACTGGTTTCAAAACCTTGTAAGGTAACTCTAGAAGGGGTGATCCCAGCTGCAATACCTTGTTTTAACCAGTAAGTTTGCTGGTTGAAGTAGTTTGGTAGTGCTTGTAGTTGCTTAATATAGTTCTGATAGTCTTCAACTTTATTGAAGCGACCTTTACTTATTGAGGCAATATAAGCATGGAAACCACTTTCGGCTGACAGCGGCATGTAGTGGTCGTTATAACGGTATTGGTCGACTTGGTTTTGAACTTGGTCTTGCAGGATTTGCGCGTTAATTTTATCGTTTTTATTAAGGCTGTTGCGGTCAACCTGTTTGATTTGCTTGAGTAATACTTGCCTGCGCTGATCTAAGGCTGCTAACGCTTGAGGTGATAGGTCCTGCAGTTGTCCCGCTTTTGACTTGTCGCCCATTGAATAAGCAAACCCTGGGCTGGCGTCGAGTGAAATTTGCCATGCGTTGTTGATAGCAGATTGCAGTTGTGCGTTAGTTGCTGCTTGAGTGGTATTGGCTGTTGTTTCGGCTGCGCTTATTGGCGTGCTAGGCGTTTGGCAAGCGCTAAGGCTAGCGACTAACAAGGTTGGGAGTAGGTACTTATACATGAATCATCCATTATTGTTTTAGTTATTAGGCTGATTATGCCGTGGTGGCCTGCAAATATCACGGTCAAAGTGTATACAATTGTAATTAAAGGTTTGCGGTGGCGTGGTAACCTGCAGACATAAAAAAACCGGCTAATGCCGGTTTTTTTGCTAATCAAACTTGATTAGATAACGCGCGAGAACTGTTGTTGTCTTGCTTTTTCACGGTAGTAAACGTCGAAACAGATACAGATGTTACGGATCAATAGACGGCCTGTTGGGCTGATAGTGATCTTACGGTCGGTAATGTCGACTAGCTTATCATCGATGAAAGTTTGCAGTAGTTTAAGATCTTCTGCGAAGTACTCTTCAAAGTTGATGTTTAGCTTTTCTTCAATCTTCGCCATATCTAGGTCGAAGTGACAGATAAGCTGCTTAATCACTACGCGGCGAATTTCGTCGTCACGGTTTAAGCTACAACCTTTCCATAATGCGTGGCCTTTAGCATCGATTGATTCGAAGTATGGGCGTACGTCTTTTTGGTTTTGTGCGTAGCAATCGCCAATTTGGCTGATTGATGACACACCAAGACCAAGCAGGTCACACTCTTCTTGAGTGGTGTAACCTTGGAAGTTACGGTGTAGACGACCTTCGTTTTGCAAGATTGATAGCTCATCGTCTGGCTTAGCAAAGTGGTCCATACCAATGTATTGGTAGCCAGCGCCTGTTAGCGTTTCAATAGTTTGATGCAACATATCGAGCTTTTGCTGAGGTGATGCTAAGTCTTCATCTTTAATCTTACGCTGCGCTGCAAAACGTGAAGGCAGGTGAGCGTAGTTAAACACTGATAGACGGTCTGGGTTTAAGTCCAATACGCGCTGCATAGTTTCTGCAAACGTTTCAGGCGTTTGGTGCGGTAGGCCGTAGATTAAGTCGATGTTAGTTGAAACAAAGCCTAGTTCTTTAGCGCGCGCCATTAGGTCAAAAATAAACTGCTCGTCTTGCTCGCGGTTTACTGCAACCTGTACCTTTTTATTGAAATCTTGCACACCAATAGAAATACGGTTAAAGCCGGCTTCTTTTAGGGTGTCTAACATTGAAAGCTCGATTTCACGAGGATCAACTTCAATTGAGTATTCACCTACCTCTGCAACGTTAAAGTTAGCTTTAACCAATGCTGATAGGGTAAGGATTTGCTCAGGTGTTAGGAATGTCGGTGTACCGCCACCCCAGTGAATTTGAGTTACTAAATAATCTTTAAACAGCGGTGCGCGTTTAACGATTTCTGCCGCTAGATATTCAATGTACTGATCGGCTTTATGCTGGTGGCGAGTGATAACTTTATTGCAGCCACAGTAGTAACAAAGCTTGGCGCAGAAAGGAATATGGATATAAAGAGAAAGCTTGTCACTCTTGCTGTTCTTAATCGAGGTCAGCAATTTTTCCTCGGTAAACGAGTCATCGAATTCCAAGGCCGTCGGATAAGAAGTATAACGGGGACCGCTATAATTGTACTTTTCGATCATTGACTGATCCCAACTAATTGGGGTGGGCTGCTTCAAGGCGTGTCCTCCGGCGTATAGTTTAGCAACATGTGAAGTATGCATGGTTATTTGTTGAATAACCTTGATCCATGTTGTAAAAATTTAATATGGGTAGCAAAGTATGACTGAATATCGCTGAAAATAAGGTATCTGTCTGTGCTCTTTAGAGGAATTTGTGCACAGACTCACCCAATATAAGCAAAATAGACCATATCTGCGACCTAGATTGCATCAGTTTTCAGCGCAGACTTATGCTGTCACTACTATTAGTGTAGTGAGCTTGGCGTAAATTCACTCAAAAGTTTAGCTTCTTCGAGAATTTGTGACTCTAATTCACCTTCTGAGCGCATGCGGGCAAAATCGAGTTTCATTCGTTGCTGCTTGTCCAAGCCTTTGCGTTGTTCTTTGATGGGGTGTGCTTTGATTATTTCGAAATGGGCAAAGGTAGCAGGGTATTGCTTCTCTACTAGCTCAGCCATACCGACGAGTTGAAACAGTTTAGCAATTCGCATCACGCCTTCTGACAACTCACAACGTCCATCTAGCATAGCTGTGGCAATGTAACGGATATTGTCGAGTAATTCGTCTGACTTTGCTTTGGCAGCGGCAGCTTGCTGTTGTTGTAGTTCTATTTTGCGTTGCTGTTGTTTGCGAATTTGAATAACGAGGTAAGTCGCATAAGCCGTCAGCGCGACAATAATGAGTGCACCAAGAATGATAAAGGTCGTTGTCATGCTAAACCCTAGTTGGTCTGAGTGGGATACAGGTGACGATTATGGATAAAAAAATGGCATCAATAAAGATGCCATGGATTTTATATAGAACAAATTAATCTTTGTCGAAGTAGTCTTTTAGCAGGTCTGCACCTGATTCGAATTTGTCGAATAGGTCATCGTCACTTACAGACTTCTTGCCTTGCGGTGCATCATCGTCTTCGTCAGAGATGCCAAGCTTGTCCATCAGAGTTTCAATTTGTGTCAGCTGCTTGTTCAACCATTTCTGGTCTTCTGCATTGAGGTTTTTACCTTCTTCAAGCATGTCTAGCAGGCTATTCAGTCTTGGATCTTCCTCAAGCTTCAATAGTTTCTGCTCATCAGTAAGTTTTGGCCCTTTAGGCTTCTTCTCTACTTTGACTTCAGTATTAATATGCAGTTGTACAGGCTTTTTACTGCCGTGGCGTGGGTCAGCACTTTTTGCCTTGCCACCGTTTGCTTGGCTTTCAATCATCGAAGCGTTATGACGACTTCCCGCTTTATTGCCAGCAACTTGTTTTTTGCCTGCAAGAACTCGATCTTTCTTTTTAGTTCTTGGGGCTAATTTAGGAGCATTTTCGTTGCTCTTACGCGTTTTCTTACTACGGGACATGATCGCTTATCTCGATAACTTAAAAGACTCTATTGCTGATAAAGCGGCTTGGCTTAGTCAACAATGGAAGTTTGGTCGCGTGTTATATCAGATCCTGATGGTTTTTGCACCAGAATGAGATCGTTTGCTGCAAATAATAGCTTAAAACCGTGTTTATTTGCTAGAAACTCAAATGTAGCTTGCTGATAAAAGCTGACATGGGTCAGGTTATTTTTGTGGTGCCATTTATCGAAAGCTGCAAGATCACTCAGTAGTGGCGAACAAATCGCTAACCAACCACCTGGTTTGAGCAATTGGCTTAGTAATTGCCACTCTTTATAAGGGAAACGAAAATGCTCAAACACCCTATAGCAACAGATGAAATCATACTCTTGCTTTAATGAGCTGCTCCATGGTGCGATGCTGGGATCATACTGGTTGAGTTGATGACCTTTTTTAGTGATTTTTCTTAGAGTCTTGCTGTCGAGGGTACGACCAAAATTCAGCCCCAACAATGGTGTGTAGCCATTTTCACATTGCTCGACTAAGTCCAGCATAAAACGAGCGAGTGATTTTTGCTTGTTACTGGCGAGCCGGTATTTTTGTAGTTCAGCTGAAGGCGGCAGATGCGAGTTGGCGTCTGCAAAGACTAATTGGCATTGGTGGCAATGATATAAACAGCGCTTCTTATTGGCATAAAACCGATTGGTGTTATCACTATGACAAAGAGGGCATCTGCGCATATATTAGTTAAACCAATGACTTAATTAAATTGAGTATAAATGAAGATCGTTGAGGTAGAAATAAAAAAAGGCGACAGATTAATCTGTCGCCTCTATAAAAGTGCTAATCCGCACCAATTCTGATTTCAAGTGTCCATACTTGCTATGTGACTATCCCGGTCAATATCCATCTTATTTTTTGTCTGCTTTCCATGCATGTCTTGTAGTTTATGGTCTTCCCGACACTTTATTTTTAGACCAGTCGCCATCCTGACAACTGTTTCCGTAGATGGTCTTTAAAAGACACATCACAATTTTTATTCGTCCATCCAATGACGCCTAAGTAACCATCCTTGTACATTTTTTTAAGTATCTTCCAGTGATAACAAGCTTCCCGCAAGTGCATCCTAAGCTGTAGCTTCCTCTGCCGTATTTGTATCCTACAAATACTTTCCTGTTGGTACATGTTTCTCTGAATGTAAGGGTCAGTGCTAAATAGCGTTTTGGCCTTCCTAACCAAATCCTTACTAAAATTTTTATGACCTGGACTTCAAATTGAAATCTCTACTCTTATTATTTTTAGTGAGTGGTCTCAATAATATTATTATTATTTCGTTAATTTATTCTTATATCTTAAATGTATACATACCAAAATCTGAAAGTTGTTATTAATATTTTTTGTACTAACAGTTGGGTTCATCTCGGTACGGGAGCTATTTAAACCTAGAACTGTGATCTCTGTCAAGCAGGTTTTTAATTGAAGTTTACGTAAACGTAAATGTATTGCTATAAAAAAGGACGGTTGCCCGTCCTATTTAGTTAACGCTAATATTTACTTAAGGTTTGATATATATTTAGATAATGCTTCAATATCATCACTATTTAGCTTTTTAGCAACGTCTTGCATCATGCCATTTAAGTCGTTGTTACGATTTGTATCGTGGAATTTATTTAGCTGGATCTTGATATAATTCGCATGCTGTCCGTTAAGTGCAGGGAAGCCCGCAAGCTCCGCGCCTTTGCCTTGAGGACCATGACATGCAATACAAGCTGTGATGCCACGAGTCGCGTCACCATTTTTATAAAGTTGTGCACCAAGTTCCGGTACATCTTTAACATCGATATCTTTATGTTCTTGAGTTGCATAGAATGCAGCAAGGTCTGCAATATCTTGATCGCTTAGTGCAACAGACATGCCGCCCATGATTGGGTCCATACGACCTTCTTTACCGCCAGTTTGTGCTGCACTGCGGAAATCATGTAGTTGCTTTTCTAGGTATGTACTATGTTGACCTGCAAGTTTTGGGTACATGTCTATCATGCTGTTGCCGTCAACACCGTGACAAGCAGAGCAAACGATGGCTTTAGTTTTTCCGGCTTCAGCATTTCCTTCTGCCATAGCAGGTGAAGATATTGTGGCTAAAACAGACAGCGCAAGAGCTAACTTTTTCATGGCGTTCCAACTTCTTATTAAAATATTTGTCATGAGCTTACTAGGAAGACCCGCAAGCGTGATAAAATGTATTTTATGTGATCGGGGTAATATTTTACACGAAATTGTGAAAATGTAAGCAACTCTTCGATATTTAAACAGTTAGATGATAAATTTTTGGAGTTAATTGTGAGTGAATCTCGTATCGATTTCCGTAAAGCTGAGTTTTTAATTAGTGCGCCAGATATTGCGCATTTGAATGAATACCTACCTGGTGATGTTGGGGTAGAGATTGCGTTTGCGGGTCGTTCTAACGCGGGTAAGTCGAGTGCACTGAATTTACTGACAGAGCAAAAAATTGCTCGTACCAGTAAAACACCAGGACGTACGCAGTTAATTAACGTTTTTAGACTAGATAAGCACCGTCGTTTGGTCGACTTACCTGGTTATGGTTTTGCTCAAGTTCCACTGGCCCTAAAATTAAAGTGGCAAGAGGCATTGGGTGAGTACTTGCTTAAACGTGATTGTTTGAGTGGTGTAGTGGTGCTGATGGATATCCGTCATCCACTAAAAGATCTTGATATGCAAATGATTGAGTGGGCAGTTCAGAGTCACATTCCTGTTTTAGCGCTATTAACCAAGGCTGATAAGCTAGGTCAAAGTGCCAGAATGAAGATGGTAAATGAAGTGCGCAAGAAGCTAAGCCATTTTGAAGATGGTGTTAAAGTTGAGCCATTCTCGTCGTTAAAAGGGATTGGTAAAGGCAAGGTGCTTGGTATTTTAGATAGCTGGTGTAAACCTGAATGGTTAATGCAACAGTTAGAAGCTGATGCAATTGCTGCTCAAGTTGAAGCTGACAAAGAGTAACGAGTTTATTGTTATATCGATTAGTTAAATGACGCTCCCAATTGGGGGCGTTTTTTTTGCCTCTATTTTGAGGTTTATGCTGATCTCACTGAATTTTAGGCAAAAAAAACCGACGGCATAAACCATCGGTATAAATTAGCTCTTTTGGGGAGAAGCTAAATTCAACAAGACTCAAGTTCAATCAAACTATGTTGATATCGCTTAATGAACACAGCATAACTCGAATTTTGCTCAATTTAAAGTATTTACTCTAAATTTTATTTCAGACGAAAAAAAGCCCCAGCGAATTAGATTCACTGGGGCGCCATAATTTGGCCATTTACTACAAAGTAGCAAACGTAAAAAAAAGGTCTGAAAGATAGAACATCTTAACCTCTGTACCCTACGCAGAGAATATTACTTCATTAATCGGTATATGAAAAACAGTTTTTGTAAAAAACATACAATAATGTGATGGGTATCCCAATGTTTGCTCAATAAAAATACACACTTTGATCGCAAATTTTCAGTTTAATAGCTATATATCAACAATTTATCTTGGATAATGTTAATTCTTAGCCAAAAGGGGAATTTACTGCGGTAACTGCTGTTTTATATAGGAAATAGTCGCAGTAGTGCTATTGAGCCATTTTGAGGCAGTAATAGGATAAATGGTTATCGGTAACAAATGGTGTGCAGTGAAAGGGGAGTCGATCAAGGTTAATAAAGATAGCTAGCTAACACTATTGTTAGCTAGCTGCGGTAGTCGAATGACTTAGTGAGCCTGTTCCCAGTTGTCGCCCACGCCAGCTTCGGCAAGTAGCTCAACATCTAAACTGGCAGCTGCTGCCATCAGCTCGCATATTTTGTCTTTTAAGCTATCAACTTTTGTTGCATCAACTTCAAATACTAATTCATCGTGTACTTGCATGATCATGGTGATTTCACCGGTTGTTTCCGTTGCAATCCATTTCGCGATATCAATCATGGCTTTCTTGATGATGTCGGCAGCGGTACCTTGCATTGGTGCGTTAATCGCGGCGCGCTCAGCAGCTTGTCTGCGCATTGCGTTTCTATCTTTAATTGCTGGTAGATAGAGGCGACGACCAAATAATGTCGACACGTAACCTAGATCGGCAGCAATTGCGCGAGTCTCTTCCATGTACTTCAGTACGCCCGGGTAGCGCTTGAAGTAAGTATCGATATAGCTTTGCGCTTCAGCTCGAGGGATATCTAGCTGCTTGGCTAGGCCAAATGCCGACATGCCGTAGATTAGACCAAAGTTAACCGCTTTAGCGCGACGACGTTGATCGACAGTGACTTCACTGAAATCAACATCAAATACTTCTGCTGCAGTGGCTTTATGAATGTCTTTACCTTCAGCAAACGCTGTTAGTAGGCCTTTGTCCTGCGACAAGTGCGCCATAATTCTTAATTCGATTTGCGAGTAATCGGCAGCGAGGATTTTTTTACCCTCTGGGGCAATAAACGCATGACGAATACGGCGGCCTTCTTCGGTACGAATTGGAATATTCTGCAGGTTTGGCTCGCTTGAAGATAAACGACCGGTTGCTGCATTGGCTTGGTGGTAGCTAGTGTGTACACGACCGGTTTTAGCATTAACCATTAATGGTAGTTTATCTGTGTAGGTGCTCTTAAGTTTAGCTAGGCTACGATGCTCTAAAATAATCTTCGGCAGTGGATAGTCGAGGGCTAGTTCAACTAGCACTTCTTCAGCTGTTGATGGTGCGCCTTTTGGCGTTTTCTTGATGACTGGGTAGCCTAACTTGTCGAAAAATAGCTCTTGTAGCTGCTTTGGTGAGCTTAAGTTAAATGGCTGGCCTGCGATCTCATGAGCTTTATGTTCTAGCTCATCAATCTTACGCGCGAGCTCTTCGCTTTGTTGGCCAAGTAACATGCTATCAATCAATACGCCTTGGCGCTCAATATCTGACAGAATATTAACAAGCGGTAATTCGATATCGCTAAACACACCAGCAAGCTCAGTTTGCTTTTCTAGGCGAGCCCATAAATGTTGGTGCAAGCGCAGGGTAATATCAGCATCTTCTGCGGCGTAAGGTGCAGCAGTTTCTAATGGAATTTGATTGAATGTAAGTTGTTTAGCGCCTTTGCCAGCAATCTCTTCAAAGCTAATATTTTTATGGCCGAGGTACTTAAGTGCTAAGTCGTCCATATTGTGCTTAGATGCGACAGAGTTAAACACATAAGACTCAAGCATAGTGTCAAACTGTACGCCGCGAAGTGTAATGCCTGCATTAGCAAAAATGCTGATATCGTACTTTAAGTTTTGACCGACCTTTTTCAGATTCTCATCTTCTAAAAGTGGCGTGAGCTTTTCAAATACGAGTGCTTTATCTAATTGCTCTGGTGCATCAACATAGTCGTGTGCCAGTGGCAAGTAAGCGGCTTTACCTGCTTCAACAGCAAATGAAATACCGACTAACTCAGCTTCCATATAATTAAGGCTAGTGGTTTCAGTATCAATCGCGATGAGTTCAGCTTGTTTTAGCTTGGCAATCCACGCGTCTAACTGTTCAATAGTTAGAATCGTGTCGTATTCAACCTCAAGATCTAACTTGGCAGCTGGCGCATCATCGTCTGTAGTTGGTGAAGCTGTTGTTTTATCGCCACTGTTATTGTCGAGCACTTCAGCTAGCCAGCGCTTAAATTCCATTTCGCCATAGCACTTAATTAGCTCATCTTTATCAGCCGGTTCAATTGAAAGTGCATGCCAATCTTGTTCTAGCTCTACATCTAGCTTGATGGTTGCTAGCTCGTAGCTAAGTTTAAGCATATCGGCATGCTCAATAATTTTGGCTGGCATGGTTTTCGAACCACGGAAACCTAGTTCTGGCATTTTCTCTGGTGCGGCCAAGATTTGTTCCACTCCGCCAACGCCTGTTAACATAGCTAATGCGGTTTTTTCACCTACGCCCGGTAAGCCAGGAATGTTATCGGCTTTATCACCTTGTAGCGCTAACAGATCGATGATTAGTTCTGGGCCAACACCAAACTTTTCTGTGACCTCTGCAGGCCCCATAATTGTATTGGTCATGGTATTAATTAGGGTGACGTTGTCATCCACTAATTGCGCCATGTCTTTATCGCCAGTACTAATTAATACTGCGCGACCTTCTTTACTGGCTTGGGTGGCAATCGTACCGATAACGTCGTCGGCCTCAACACCTGGAATGCAAACGAGTGGTAAACCTAGCGCTTTAATAATTCTATGCAGCGGCTCGATTTGAGTGCGCAAATCGTCAGGCATCGGCGGACGTTGAGCCTTGTACTCCGAGTACATGTCGTTACGGAATGTTTTGCCTTTTGCATCAAAAACGACCGCCATTTGTGATGGCTTATATTGGTTCAAAAGGCTACGAAGCATATTGATTACGCCGTATACGGCACCGGTAGCTTCTCCTTTAGAATTCGTTAAGTGAGGTGGTGCATAGTACGCGCGGTAAAGGTATGAAGAACCATCCACAAGAATTAAAGGGTTATCGGCAATTTTAGGCATAATTAAGTATTCGTTTATCGGTATTCGATGATGGCGCTAGCATGCCATATTAGGGCAATTTCGGCCACGTAAAATTATTTGTTAGCCTGTGGATAACTCTGTGAGTTAATGCGTGTAACTCGATCTTGAATAAAATCGGTTAGAAAAAGACTTTTGCGTAAGTGCTTGAAAAACATTTAATTAAATTAAATGTGTGAAGTGGGTTTTATTTTTGAAATTTGAAATAATTATGTGGACTTTTTATTTTTATGCGTATTTCAGCTCCATTCCTTGGTTAAATATCACTCACTTGATAAAGTGATGACCTAACTTAGCATGATAAATAATCTGATCAAGCAGTTTATTACAGGTTTGTTAAAACAATATGATATATAAAGAGGCTTTTTAATGAAAAAAGTAGCAGTTCTTCTCAGCGGCAGTGGCGTTTACGATGGCACCGAATTACATGAGTCAGTTTTAGCCTTATTAGAGATAAAAAAAGCGGGGGCAAACTATCAATGTTTTGCCCCCAATATTCCTCAATTGCATGTTGTTAATCACCTAACAGGCGAAGTGCAAGAGCATGAGTCTCGCAATGTATTGGTTGAGTCTGCCAGAATTGCCCGCGGCGAGATAAAGCCGGTAGATGAACTTAATATTGCTGAATTTGATGCGCTGATTATCCCGGGAGGATTTGGCGCGGCAAAAAATCTATGTAATTTTGCAATTGCTGGTGCTGAGCATGAGGTCGAGCCTAGTGTTAAGTACTTTATCTCGCAATTTGCCGAAAGTCATAAGCCGGTTGGCTTTATTTGTATTTCGCCAATTATGATCCCACAGCTATATGGTCAAGGGGTAAGCGGTACGATAGGCAGTGACGCAGGCACTGCGGCAGCGTTTGATCAACAAGGTGGGAAACATCAAGCGGTTAGCGTGCATGAAATAGTGGTTGATGAGCAGCATAAAGTCGTCAGTACGCCAGCTTATATGTTGGCGAGTGATATTGTTGAGGCACACTCAGGCATTAGTAAGTTAGTAGAGAAAGTGTTGCAAATGGCTTAATGGCTTAAAACGCCATTGTTAGTTGCTATGAGTAAGCCCGCATTTTGCGGGCTTACTTTTTAATAAATAGACTTTAGCTAAGTGACCTATTGAGTGGCTATATCTTACGGGTTTTGCTGTCGATAAAGCCTTGAATAACCCCCACTAGTAAACCACCAAGGTGCGCACCGTTGGCGATAGATAGGCCAAACATATCGGTAAAACCAAGTACAAGCCATAACAGCATAAAGCCAATGTAAGCGGGAGGCAGGCCGATACCTGATTCTGGTCGCCTATGTCCCATAATCCAGGTGTAACCGACTACTGCGTAAACCACACCAGATAATCCGCCGAATTGAGGCCCTGCCATAAAATACTGTAAAACGTTAGGCAACGTGCCGCCAACTAGCAGCAGAATGAATAGTGGGGCAAAACCTAATTTATTTTCTATCTTGCCGCCCAAATACCACCACCAGAGCAAATTAAAAATAATGTGCATGGCTGAAAAGTGCAGCAGACTAGGAGTGAATAGGCGCCAGATCTCGCCTGACGTGTTGGCCTGTATAGCGCCAAAAAATGACAGTTGCTCAAAAATAGGGTTAGCAAAGCCGAGATTCATTGCCGCGTAAATAATTACACAGGTAAAAAACACACTCAGAGTTAGCGGCCCTGCACCTGTGATAAATTGACTCACAAGTTGTAAACTTGGGCTACCGTAATCAAGCTTGGTGTGGGTATCGCCATTTTCCCACGAGGCAGCGAGATATTTTTCGTCAAATGGGTTATTGATAAAATGCAGGTATTCGAAGTGAGCTTGTTCAAAGTGCTGTTGATCGTGGATCATCAACGCCACACCTTGTTCGGTTGGCATCAGTTCGCAATCAATATTTAGCCCTTTTAGGTAGTCGATGAGAGCCTGTGCTGCTCGGCTGTTAGGTAGCCTGCCAATCTCAATCATACTTTACCTCTTGCATATCTATAAGTTAGCTTGATGCCATGCGCTGTAGCCACCGTCTAGGCTAAATACTTCATCAAAGCCTTGCTCATTTAAATAAGTGGCAGCACTTTGACTGCTTATTCCATGATAGCAAACAACGACCAATGGTAAGTCCATATCAGCATCACCGATAAAGTGAGCTAGATTTTCATTGTTCAGGTTAAATGCACCGTCTATATGGCCGGCTTCAAAGCTGGCCGCATCGCGGATGTCGACAATTTGCAACTCAGTTGACTCTGTTTGCATCTGAATGAGTTGATTAACACTAAGATGTTGAAAGACTGACATAGGAGACCTTGAGTTGTTGAGTTATAAAATTAGCTGTAATGCACAGTGACATACATTACAGCTAGGATAAGGAATTAACTATTTAATCCCAGTTTAGAATCACTTTACCAGATTGACCTGAGCGCATGGCATCGAAGCCTTGCTGGAAGTCATCAATACTATAGTGGTGAGTGATGATTGGAGAGATATCTAGGCCCGATTGAATAAGGCTTGCCATCTTGTACCAGGTCTCAAACATCTCACGGCCGTATATGCCTTTAATGATAAGTCCCTTAAAGATCACCTTGCTCCAGTCGATAGCCATATCGCCACCAGGAATACCTAGCATGGCAATTTTGCCGCCATGGTTCATGGTATCTAGCATTGAGTGGAATGCACTCGGTACGCCTGACATTTCTAAACCGACGTCAAAGCCCTCGGTCATGCCAAGCTCTTGCATTACGTCAGTTAGGCTTTCTTTCGCAACGTTAACGGCTCGAGTCGCCCCCATTTTTTGTGCTAGCTCTAGGCGGTATTCGTTTACATCAGTGATCACTACATGGCGCGCACCAACGTGACGACATACAGCTGCAGCCATGATGCCGATAGGGCCTGCACCAGTGATTAACACGTCTTCGCCGACTAAGTCGAATGACAACGCAGTGTGCACAGCATTTCCAAATGGATCGAAGATTGAAGCTAAATCATCAGAGATATCGTCAGGGATCTTAAACGCATTAAATGCTGGAATAACTAAGTACTCTGCAAATGCACCTTCGCGATTGACGCCTACACCTGAAGTGTTACGGCATAAATGGGTACGGCCGCCACGGCAGTTACGGCAGTGACCACAAGTAATATGGCCTTCACCTGATACGCGGTCACCTACGCTGAAACCACGTACTTCTTGTCCCATATCAACTACTTCACCAACGTACTCATGGCCAACAACCATAGGCACAGGAATAGTGTTTTGCGACCATTCATCCCAATTGTAGATATGAACGTCAGTACCACAAATTGCCGTTTTACGGATTTTTATTAATAGATCGTTATGGCCCACTTCAGGCTTAGGCGCATCAACCATCCAAATGCCTTCTTCAGGCTTTAATTTGCTTAGTGCTTTCATCTTTTAACCTATTACAAGCCTACATTTGCGACTTGTTGAATGTCTTTTAACTAGGGCTACATTGAGCAGCCCTAGTTAGTGTAATTTTAGCTGATAATGCCCATTTCTTTAGCGATACGGGTAAAGGCTTCAATCGCTTTGTCGATTTGCTCTTTGCTGTGCGCCGCTGACATCTGGGTGCGAATACGCGCTTGGCCTTTTGGTACCACAGGGAAAGAGAAACCAATCACATAGATGTTTTCAGTTAAAAGACGGTTAGCAAAATCACCAGCCAATTTAGCGTCACCAATCATTACCGGAATAATTGCATGGTCTGCACCACCTAAAGTGAAACCTGCTGCAGACATTTTTTCACGGAAATAACGGCTGTTTTCCCAAACGGCTTCGCGCAGTGCTTGGCCAGACTTGAGCATTTCAAGTACGTGAATAGACGCAGTAACAATTGAAGGTGCTAATGAGTTAGAGAAAAGGTAAGGGCGCGAACGCTGACGTAACCAGTCGATGACTTCCTTTTTACCAGAAGTAAATCCACCTGAAGCGCCGCCCAATGCTTTACCTAATGTACCGGTAATAATATCTACACGATCCATTACTTCGCAATATTCGTGTGTACCACGACCTTCTTGGCCAACAAAGCCTACAGCGTGTGAATCATCAACCATTACTAACGCGCCGTATTCATCGGCTAGGTCGCACACACCTTTAAGGTTGGCGATAACGCCATCCATAGAGAATACACCATCGGTAGCAATCATAATATTGCGTGCACCGGCTTCTTTAGCGGCTTTTAATTGTGCTTCAAGATCGGCCATATCGTTATTAGCGTAACGGAAGCGTTTTGCTTTACATAAACGCACACCGTCGATGATAGAGGCGTGGTTTAGCGCGTCGGAAATAATCGCGTCTTCAGCAGTTAATAGCGTTTCAAATAGGCCAGCGTTAGCATCGAAGCATGAAGAGTAAAGAATGGTGTCTTCCATACCTAAGAAGTCGCTTAGGCTCGCTTCAAGTTGTTTGTGAATGTCTTGGGTGCCGCAGATAAAGCGCACTGATGCCATACCGAAACCGTGTGCATCTAGGCCATCTTGAGCGGCTTTAATAAGCTCTGGGTGGTTAGCTAAACCTAGGTAGTTGTTAGCGCAAAAGTTGATAACTTGGTCGCCATTAACTTCAATTGCGGTTTGTTGAGGAGAAACAATGACACGTTCGCTTTTATATAGGCCTTCGGCTTTAACGTCGGCAAGCTGTTGATTTATCTGGTCGTAGAATGAGGTCTTAGGCACCTTTATTCTCCTTAATTAGCATTATTTTGATATTTGGAGTGGCGGCATTTTAACCTTAATTGGCGTGGCTCTACAGCCTTTTTTTCAACAGCAAAAAAGAGATTAATTAGATTAGGGAATGAGCGAAATTTTGATTAGTAAAGCTAATCAAAAAATGCTGATTATATGGAAGATAAGTAGAGTGAATTGAAGATGCGCACAGCAATCGCTATACGCATTTTTTCGTCAAGACGATTAGCTCATGCGTGAGCGATAGTGATCTTCGAGTCTTAAAAATGTAGCTTTTGAGTTGTCGGTCGCATAAGACTTAAACAGCATAATGACTCGTAATAGCCCTTCATAAAGCGACTCTTTGGTAATCGAGCCAATATTAGATTGAGTTTGGGTGAGTTTGTAACTTATCCAGAAGCTCACGAGCATTTTTATCGTATCAGCTAATGGCTTGATATCGTTATTTTCAATCGCAACAAAACCATCTTGATTTAGTTTTTCAAGCACATGGGTACAACGTGCGAGTACATCTTGTTGTGCGGTTAAATAGCGCTTCTTCAAGGTCTCATCACGACTAAGGATGTCGGCAAGGTTGGCGTACATAAAGCGAAATTGCCACAGGGTGTAAAACATTGCATCGAAATAACCGATAAGCAGATCTATATCGACTTCTTTGTCGGCGTAAGGCTGAAAACCTGACTCTAGGTGTTGCTCGTAGAGGCTAAAGATAGAGCGGATAATGTCTTCTTTATTACGAAAGTGATAATAAAGATTACCAGGACTAATATTTAGGTGGGCAGCGATATGATTGGTTGTGATTGCTCTTTCGCCATGCTCATTAAACAGCTCTAAACTGGCTTGTACGATTTTGTCACGGGTTTTCATATTCGTCCTAAATGATTTAGATCCATTGAAGTTAACCGTCGGCATTGGTGTTGCTTTGTCGCTAGGTTAACTTAACTGTTATTACGTTAAGGTGCGACTATCATGTTAGCATTAAGGTAATTCTTCAAGTAAAACTCTCGAAAGTATCTAATTTCATGAATCGTAGCCTCTATTCGATAGCTCTATACCTCATAAGCCCGTTACTGCTGGTTTATTTGGCTGTACGTGCCTTTAAAAGTCCCGATTACCGTGGGCGCTGGTCTGAGCGTTTTGGGCTAAAAAAGTTAACGCAGACCGATATTTTAGTGCATTCGGTATCTATGGGAGAAACGCTAGCGGCAGTGCCTTTGATAAAGCAGTTGCAGCAGTTATACCCTGAGTTGAGTATTACTATTACGACCACAAGTCCAACCGGTTCGGCTGAGGTGAAGAAAGCTTTTGCCGATACGGTGCAGCATTGTTATTTACCCTTTGATCTCGCTTGGTGCGCGCGCCGCTTTGTAAAACAAGTTGCGCCGAAGTACAGCATTATTATGGAAACAGAGTTGTGGCCAAACTTAATCCATTACTTGAAAAAAGCAGATGCTAAAGTTCTGCTTGCAAATGCCCGCTTGTCAGAGAAATCAGCTAACTCGTACCAAAAAAATCATAAGCTTACTCAGCCAATGCTGCAGCAGCTTGATATTATTGCTGCGCAATCAGTACAGGCTGCAGAGCGGTTTATTGCTTTAGGTGTCGCGCCCGAGCGAGTGAGTGTTTGCGGCAGTTTAAAGTTTGATATCAATATAGATCAACAACGTATTGATGCAGCAACATTACTGAGGCAGCAATGGCATGCTCAAGAGCGTCCTGTGTGGGTGGCAGGCTCAGTACATCCTGGTGAATTTGATGCCTTGATTACTGCGCATAAACAATTGTTGGGCCAGTATCCAAAAGTGTTGATGGTGATGGTACCTCGCCACCCAGAACAGTTTGATAATGCTGCAGAAGCTATACAAAACGCGGGCTTAGTCGTTGCTAGACGTAGCCAACAAACAGCGGTTTCAACCGAGACTCAAGTCGTGCTGGGCGATACGATGGGCGAGTTGCTGACGTTTTATGGCGCTGCCGATCAAGCTTTTGTTGGTGGCTCGCTGATTGTGCATGGCGGCCATAACCCTTTGGAGCCCGCAGCGATGGGATTGCCCGTCATGATGGGGCCAAATTATCGTGACTTTATCGAAATTTCTGAGTTGTTACAGTCGGCTGGTGGTTTAACTGTGGTTGATAACGCTGATGCGTTAGCAACTAATTTAATTGCATTATTTGCTAACTCTGCGGCATATGAGCAAGCAAGTATCGCTGCTAAAAGTGTGGTCGCACAAAACCGAGGTTCTCTTGCTAAGCAATTGGCTGTCGTTGAGTCTATGATAGAAAATCGCTAACTTTAGCGGAATAACTTGATACTGTTGAGTCAGTATAGAAACTTAAAAGGTCAGTTATTTAGCTGACCTTTTTGTTGCTCTTGTTTTGTAACTTTAGCTCTAGCTCTGTAATTTGGCTTGATAAGCTTGGTGTAACTGCTGCCAGTTAGCTTCATTGAAGTTAAGGCTAGGCAATATTGATAGTTCTTTTTTAAATGAGCGTAATAATCTACTCATATTGGCTTGTTGCCATTGAGTGTTCACTTTTCTTAGTTCACCGCGATCAAAGTCGATTAAATAGAACTTGTCTTTAGTGATGAGAATATTTTTGGCGTTGAGATCGGCGTGATATACACCGTAATTATGAAACTCAGCAATTGTTTCACCAAGCGCTTGCCACTGTGACTGACTCATCGAAGTTTTGCTTAATCGGGCAACTAAGTCTTCAGCACCTGCGACTCGCTCAATAATAAGATCGGCTCGGTAAAATATTCCTGAACGTTCGACATTGGCGGCAATCGGCTTAGGAACCGCAAAGCCCTGTTTGTACAGGTTATCTAATAGGGTTAACTCAGCGACAGCACGGGTTTTTTGTAGGTCGCTAAATAAGTATTGATCACGACTTATTTTCGCGATTAGGCCGCCACGGTAATAATGGCGTAACACCCACTGATTTTGTTCTGCATCAACAACTCCAGCATCAACAAACCATGTGGTATAACGGCCTTTTGATGAACCGGTTATGGCTGATCTTTCGCGCCAAAATTCAGCGCCAAACCAGTTAGGCTCGATCTGTTTTGGAGTGTGTTCGCAAAAAGCGATACTGCCTTGAGATGTTTTTTTAAACTTCATAGATAGAATTGTAAGCTAAACCATAGCACCTGCAGCCATTCTACATTAAGATCGGTAAATTGCGCCAAATAACCTTCGAGCACTATGAGCTTATCTACCTCTGACAGTAATCAAGCCCCAAATTCTAATTGCTTAAATTTAAGCGATGCTAAATCATTGTGCCTTTTAAGGTTGTCAGCTATTGGTGACGTATGCCACGCCGTTGCTATGGTGCAGGCGATTCAGCGCCGCTACCCTCAGCTTGAGATAACTTGGATTTTAGGCAAGGTCGAATATCAACTACTTAAGCATCTTGAGGGTGTTGAGTTTGTTATTTTTGATAAGTCTCAAGGTTGGCGTAGCTACTTTAATCTTAAGCGAGCGCTTAAGGGGCGTAAGTTTGATGTATTGCTGCATATGCAAGTGGCTCTTAGAGCTACTATCGCATCGTTAGCTATATCGGCCAAAATCCGCATTGGCTTTGATCGTTTCAGGGCCAAAGAAGGCCAATGGTTAGTGACTAACCACGCCATTAAGCCGCAAGCAACGCCGCACGTATTGGAAGGCTTTATGGGGTTTGCCAAAGCGATTGGGGTGACAGATTTGACTCCAAGCTGGAATATTCCTGTACCAGCTGAAGATACAGAATACGCTAAAGCACTAATTCCAGATGAAAGCCAAGTATTGGTGATTTGCGCCGCAGCCAGTAAGGCTGAGCGTAATTGGTTACCTGAGCGCTACGCTGCCGTAGCGGACTACGCCGTTACCAAAGGTTACCGGGTTATTCTGTGCGGTGGCCCAACTCAGCTTGAGCGCGACTTGGCAGATAACATTCAAGCTGCCGCAAAGTCAGGGCTAGAGAATCAAGTCGGTAAGACATCCTTACTGCAATTACTCGCCATCCTTAAACAAGCAAGCCTTGTGTTAGCGCCTGATACGGGGCCTGCACATATGGCGGTAACCCAAGGTACGCCAGTGATAGGTTTATATGCTCACTCAAACCCTGGGCGAACGGGCCCATATACTAGCCTTGACTCAGTAGTCAGTGTTTACGACAAAGTGATTCGTGAGCAAAAACAAGGAGAGATCCCTTGGGGGACGCGTGCTAAAGGTGAGAACTTGATGTCTCGGATTGGGATTGATGACGTAATGACACAATTGGACTCTCTGCTGAAGCGCAATTCGTTATAAACTCGGTTAATGTCCGAGGTTATAACGTACTTTCTACTCTAAAATAGGCTGAGTTAATGACCCTAATCTCTCCGAAGTTTTTATTCGTACCAGTGTCTTCTGCGGCGGGCGTGGGGGAGTATATGCGATCTTTAATTATTGCAAGAGAAGTGGAGCGTCGATGGCCGAATGCAACGATTCAATTTATTTTGAATCGCCATGCGCCCTATGCGGCGACATGCCCTTATCCAGCAGCACTTTTAGATGATACGCCGACTAAAAATATTAAAGCGGTTAATGATTTTATGTCATTTTTCTTGCCTGATTTTGTAATTTTTGATGCGTCTGGCCGACGCTCACAATTAGCCCACGCAAATAAGTTAGGCGCTAAAGTTATTTTTATTAGTCAACATAAGCGAAAACGCAGTCGTGGAATGAAAGTCCTCCGTGCTCGAGTGACTGATAGTCATTGGGTTGTACAACCAGAGTTTGTTATCGGTGCAATCAGCTGGTTAGATAGATTTAAATTGCGGCTGATCAATAAGCCTGCGCCTCTCGTTATTGGCCCTGTGTTTGTAAATCCGGATGAATCAACTCAAGTCGACTTGCTCAAGCGTTATGATTTATGCGCTGGTGAATATGTATTGCTAAATGCTGGATCTGGTGGGCATATGAATGCTCAAGGTTATATAGTTGAAGAGTTTGCCAAAGCGGCTGTGAATATTCATAAAGCGACTGGACTTCACTGCATTATGGTTTATGGCCCTAATTATCCGAAAGAGTTTACTCAGGTTTCTGGTGTCACTGCGATTAAAGAGTTATCGCATGTAGAGCTAATTTCGCTAATTGATAAGGCGAAAATAGCTGTTTTAAGTGGTGGAGATACCTTGTTACAAGCGATTGCATTAAAGAAACCTACATTATCGGTAGCTGTTTCTAAAGATCAGAATTATCGATTAAAAATTTGTCAAAATAACGATCTAACCGTTTGTGCTGCACACAATGCTGAGAGTATCGCGCTAGGTGCGACTAAACTTATAGAAGGTGACAGTCTGCAAAAATTGGAAGCAGCTCTGGAATTATGTAACTGCGTTAACGGCTTAAACGTTGGAATGAAGGAGATAGCTGCCTTATACAGAAGTAAGTTTGGCTGCACTTAAAATAATAAATCTAAAATCTTAGCAGTATGAAATTAACATCTAAGTGGGTGGGGGAGTTGTTGTGAGCTCAAACAACAAGCGTTATCTATTATACATAGCTCAAAATTATGCTTATGCCATGTTAAGGCCGCTTCAAGAGGCGATATTGGCGCGTGGTGATGAAGCTTGCTGGTTCTTAGAGGGAAATGAGGTTGATCCTTCGTTCTTAAAAGCAAGTGAGAGGCAATTAAAAACAGTCTCTGAAGTAAAAGCTTGGGCGCCGGATGCTGTTTTGGTACCGGGAAACGTGGTTCCTCGTTTTATTCCTGGTGTTAAAGTTGGCGTTTTTCATGGTTTTAATGCTGGAAAAGTGAATCGACGTGGCAGACAGGACCACTTTGAAATCCGCGACTGCTTTGATCTTTATTGTACTCAAGGGCCTGACACAACATTACCATTTATCGAGTTAGCAAAAAAATTTGCAACATTCAAAGTTGCTGAAACGGGCTGGGCAATGCTCGATCCTATGTACAAGCAAGGCGCAGATAACCCTTATTACATCGAGGGGGATAAGCGACCAACGGTATTATTTTGCTCAACATTTTCGCGTAATTTATCTTGTGCAGATACCGTTTACGAGCAAATTAAGACAATGTCATGCAAAGGGAATTGGCGTTGGTTAGTGCAGTTTCATCCTAAAATGAATCTAGAAACTGTTGAGAAATATAAGGCGTTGCAAAATGAAAATTTGACCTTTATCGAAACTGATAATGTATTGCCACTGTTGCAATCGGCCGATGTGATGCTTTGTGATACCTCTTCTGTATTGTTGATGTTTTTACTTCAGGGGAAGCCTGTCGTGACCTTTCGGAATCAGGAGCCTTGCTCGCATTTGCTTAATGTTGAAAAGTTAGAGGAAATTGAGCCCGCCATAGAAAAAGCATTATCTCGCCCCGCTGAGTTAATTGCTCAAATAGAAAGTTATTGTGAACAGATCCACCCATACAGAGATGGTTTATCGAGTGAACGTGTTTTAGCTGCTGTTGATAGTATGATAGACAATGGAACTGCAGACTTAAAGGTTAAGCCTGCGAACTTAATTCGACACCTTAAAATGCGTAAAAAACTTGGATATTGGAAGCTATTTTAAGAGCGCTGACTTAGTTTATCTGTAAAGTAACGATAGCTCCTTAGTGGAGGAGCTATTGTGTAGCTGTTAACTTCTCTTTTGTTCAATCAGCCACAGCCCAACGTATTTGTTAAAGTTTACTTGCGCATATGTCATTGCAACAATAAATCCCACACTTCCATCCAAAAAGCCTCTACGAATGAAATAGATATGGAAGAAAGTCCAGAGGCCGCGTAATAAAGCTAATGCCAATCCTTTTGATTTTTTGCCTTTTCGGGCATATTTTTGTGAACCTAGCCAAGCATATTGGGCTGCTTTATCTAAACCATGACCATAATCTCTATGGGTATAATGCAAAAGCAAGCCAGCTAGTTTGCCTGTTGAGCCTTCGGCCGGAATTACAGTTTCGTGTACTTCATCTAGGGTGTAACGCGATCCTTCACGTAAAAACAGGCGCAGTACAGCACGTGCACTGCGACCGTATTTTAGGGTGGTACCATAGAGAGTTACCCCCCAAGGAAGGCGGTAGGATGTCGCTTCTATACTCTCTTGAGAAAGCAGGTCGAGAATGGCTTGTTTCATTTCATCATCCAGCGCTTCATCAGCATCGATAGACAATACCCAATCACAAGTTGCTTTATCTAATGCTCGTTGTTTTTGCTTACCAAATCCCGGCCAATCAGTGACTGTAATATTGCTGGTATACTTTTGGCAAATAGCAACAGTATCGTCTGTTGAACCGCTGTCTAGTACGATAATTTCATCAGCGATTTCAGCAACAGATCTCAGGCAGCTCTCCACGCGGTCAGCTTCATTTTTGGTAATTAAAATAACGGATAAACTGTGTTTTTTCATAATGGTTATCAATATTTATGAGTATCCGACACCAATGAGGTTAGTCCATTATTCAGCTGTTAGTGTGGAGAATGTAATTAATAAGGTTATAAGAGCCTAACTTTAAAATAGGCAATTTGATGGAACTATTAATGCTGGATTAAATACTAGCAAAGTTATCTTTGTTTATGAACGATAAGGCTTAACAAACTTTCGCTTAAAATTAAAACTGTTTGTGTATAAGTGTTGAGCATCGTAAGCTTTGTTGCTCATAAAATCAGTAATATAGGTTTAAATTTTGTCACCAATAGCCTTTATTAACTAGCTTTAAGTTGTTGCTACTCGTTCTTAAAAACGACCAAGAACATGCAAACAACTTAAAGCTACATTATTTATAAATGGTCTGCTTATGGCGCCAATTTTTCGGTTTTCTAACGATTGAAAGTTAGCGAGTGGATTTAGAATTCTTTAATTAATTCAACCCACTGTTTGCTCCAGTGAGCTTTTGAACAAGGTTTTGAAATAGACTGAAGGCCTGCAAGGGCTAATTCTCGATTTAACTCTTTGTCGATAATTAATCTATCTAGAGCATTGAAAAATTGAGTTTCATCAGGAATGACTGACAATCCGTTGTACTCGCCAACGATGATATTGGATAGACCTCCGACATTGGAAGTTACAACAGTACAACCTGCAGCCATGGCCTCAATCATAGATAAAGAGGTTCCTTCAGATCCCAGTGTTGGTATCACTGCAATATGATGAGCACTATGATATTTAAAACTTTCGTTAGCTTCATATTGTTCAATACTTACATTTGGTGAGCTTTTGAAAGCATTTTTTAGATCTTGTTGTAATGGACCATTACCAGCAAAGGTGACTTTCAAGTTTTGGTGCTTTGCTAGCAATTTTTGTATTACCGGTATGATGAGTTTTATACCGCGGTACTCAACAAATCGTCTTGCAATGATAATGTTTGTGCTTCTTTCGTCATTAGCTTGCCACTTTTGTTCAAAAGCCTCTGTAGTGATTTTCTCATCAAAAAAATTATAAATAACTTTAACCTTATTGGGTTGGACATCAGCCCAAGTTCGATACCAATTTACAAAGTTATGATCTACACAAACGAGTGTGTGTGAGCTTTTGATAAAGCTAAAGTACTTTATTTGGTTAGTTAGTGATGCAAGAAAGCTAGCTGCTTTTGACTTTGTTTTTCTGGGCTTATCCCAAGATACACCGTGTTGGATTGCGACAACGTTATAACCTTTAAGGTTAACTGAATAGGAATCCGTCGCAAAAATAACGACATCTTGATCTTTATTTGCGTGTTTTTTTACCCAGTTCGCCAAAGCATATTTCTTTAGGTTACCGCGCAATAAACCTGTTTCTATACCGGCAATTGTTAAGGTGTCTTTTTGAACTGTGAAACTCTGCTTACTTGGTTGAACTAGAGTGCAATTCCACCCTTGCTCTTTGAAAGTCGTTGCCAGCGCCGTGATATAATTTTCGATACCACCCAAGCCGGTTTGCTTTCCATTTTGATCGAACATACTTCTATAGATGATATAGATATTTTTAGAGCTCATATTCTTCTCGAATAATATTTACAATACGCTGACAAGCTAGACCGTCGCCATAAGGGTTTTGTTGGCTTTCAAATAACTCTGAATTGTCTAGCAATTCAGTTACAGCTTTGACAATCGTAGACTTATTGGTGCCGATTAATTGTACCGTTCCAGCTTTCACTGCTTCTGGTCTTTCGGTTTTCTCTCTTAAAACCAGAACTGGTTTTTTAAGAGAAGGTGCTTCTTCTTGAATACCGCCCGAGTCCGTCAGAATTATATCCGCTCGATCCATTAATGAAACGAAAGACAGGTAATCCAAAGGAGCGATCAGATGCACATTGCTGAGAGAACCTAAATGATTGAATACAGGTTTTTGAACCATAGGATTCAAGTGAACTGGATATACTAAGTGACAGTCTGGGTTGGTAATTGCAATTTCTTTTAAAGCTAAGCAGATATTTTCAAAGCTTGGACCGAAGTTTTCTCTACGGTGCCCAGTAATCAGTATTACCTTTTGAGCACCTAACTCTTTTTTTAGTGACGAGATAACTGCAGACTCTTTGAATGAGTCCTTTTTTATAATATCAATCGCTTGGAAAAGTGAGTCGATTACAGTATTACCCGTAACATGAATCTTACTTGCTAAAATACCCTCATTCAAAAGGTTGTTTTTAGATGACTCGGTCGGAGCGAAGTGAAGGGTTGATAGTGTCGCAGTTAATTTGCGATTTGCTTCTTCTGGCCATGGAGACTTTATGTCGCCAGTCCTTAATCCAGCTTCTACATGGCCAACATCTACCTTTTGGTAGAATGCAGCTAAAGCAGCGGCAAATGAGGTTGTAGTATCTCCGTGAACTAATACTAATTGAGGGGCAAATTCTTTAATTACATCCCCTACGCCCTCAATGATTGCACCAGTTAACCATTCTAGTGTCTGATTGTTGCGCATTAGGTTTAAGTCGTAGTCAGGTTCTATTTCGTATATGTTCAGTACCTGATCAAGCATTTCTCTATGCTGCGCTGTTACGCACACTTTTACCTCAAAGTCTGCAACTTTTGCTAACTCTAAAACTAATGGGCACATTTTTATTGCTTCAGGTCTAGTACCGAATACAAGTAAGATTTTCACGTTTTTACCTTTATGGATTGCAGATAGCCAACACTCAAAACGGTTACCTGACTCTAGATATTATTGCTATCTTATCCTGTCATGTACCACTATTTGAAGCACTGTTATGTTTTATATTGTATGGCTTAGAAGCTATACTTTAGCATAGTCCTAATGAGCATTTGATTCAGTATTTATGAACCGCACCAAAAAAATCACTTTAAAACACATGAGCAAGCTCAAAAAAGCTAATGCGAAACTGCAAAATAGCAACAAGCCTAAGTACGTTTCTAAAGCGGAAAGAGAGCGTTTGGCTGCTTTAGAGGCTGCCGAAGCTGCACAAATAGACGGCGAATAGTTTCTTTATTGCGCAAAAAGCCACTTTTCATGATCCAGATGCCATAATTCCGACACGGCTAATATTAATTACCCTAATGAATATGCAAGAATAGCCGGCTAATTTTGGTTTTGTAGGTTGTTTACTACAAAACCTAACGGATAGGAGTTTCATGAATACTGTATATTCAATCGGAGAACTAGAATCGTTTTTGGTCGCCATCTTGGTATTGTTTATCGGCCACACAGTCAATCGTCACGTTCCTTTTTTCAAAAAGTACAACATCCCAGAGCCGATTATTGGTGGTCTGGTCGTCGCAGCTGTTATCACAGTGCTTCATTTTCAGAATATTACTTTAGCGTTTTCACTGCCGATGCAAAATACGCTGATGCTGATGTTTTTCAGTACCGTAGGCCTAGCTGCTAGCTACAAACTACTAGCTCGAGGTGGAAAAAAAGTATTTATTTTCCTCGGTATTGCGTCAATTTACATCATTTTGCAGAACGCCGTTGGCGTAAGCTTAGCCACCGCTTTAGGGCTTGAACCCTTAATGGGTCTGGTAGCTGGCTCGATTACACTTTCTGGTGGACACGGCACGGGCGCTGCTTGGTCGCAAACCTTTGCCGAGCATTACAATATGAACACCCTTGAGTTTGCTATGGCTGCGGCTACTTTTGGTTTGGTCATGGGCGGCATTATTGGTGGCCCAGTTGCGCAGCGATTGATTGATAAGCATAAGCTTGAGTCCTCATACGGCATTGGTGGTAATCACCATAAAGACCATCCGGATTTGGTGACTTATGATCAGTTAGAAGAAGACAATGTCACCGCTAAAAGTGTTTTAGAGACTTTGTTTATTATCATGCTGTGTGTTGCCGGTGCACGTTGGGTAGGCCATTTAGTGGCGAGTTTTGATATTAGTTGGCTAAAGATGCCTGACTTTGTTTACGCGTTGTTTTTGGGGGTGGTGATAACCAATCTCACCGAGATGACTCGTGGCTACAAGATGAATAACGAGTGCGTGGATATCTTAGGCACTGTGGCTTTGTCGCTATTTTTAGCTATGGCGCTAATGAGCTTAAAGTTGTGGGAAATCTTTGATTTAGCAATCCCGCTACTCATCATCTTGATGGTACAAACTGTGGTGCTCGCTTGCTTTGCGTACTTTGTGACGTTTAGAGTAATGGGGTCGAATTATGACGCTGCGGTTATGGCCGGTGGTCATTGTGGTTTTGGTATGGGAGCAACCCCAACTGCTGTGATGAACATGGGCGCACTAGTTTCGCGCAATGGCCCGTCACCGCAAGCCTTTATGGTTGTGCCTATTGTTGGTGCTTTCTTTATTGATATCGTTAATTTGATTGTTCTACAGGGATATATCGGTTTTATTCTTTAACCTGTATATCACTATAGAAAAAGGCACGCATAGCGTGCCTTTTTGCTTTCAGCCCTAAGCCAACTTCTTTAAAAGGTGACTTTTTTAACTGTTAAAACGGTTAGACTAAATGCCTACCGCCATCAATTTTTAAAGTTTGCCCAGTGGTGTAACCACTGTCGAGTAAGTAATTTACCGCTCGCAATGCTTCTGCTTCTCCGCCCTCTTGCTTGATAAGCGCTTTATTCAACGCCTTTGTTTTGTAGTTGTCATCGTCATCAGGGTTAAACATCAACATTGCTGGAGCTATGCTATTGACCTTAATTTTGGGGGCGTATTTAGCTGCAAACGAAAGCGTGAGATTTTGCAGTGCAGCTTTGCTCGCGGCGTAGGCGGCATGCTTTTTACTACCTTTGTCGACGACATAATCGGTAATATGGATGATATCGCTAAACTGCAGTGGATTGTTTTGTAACAGTGGCGCTAGCGCAAGGTTGAGCGCGTACGGAGTGCTGGCATGGATCCGTATCATTTTTTCTATAGTCGAAATAGAACAAGCGCTATCGCTGTCTGGTAGCCAATCAGAGGCGTTGTGAATAATGCCTCTTAAACTTGAGTTGTTTGCTTTGATCTTTGCGATAAGTTGCTCGGTTTGTTGAATATCGTAAAAGTCGCATTGCAACAACTGTACTTCAAGGGCTTCTAGTTGTTGCAGCTCAGGTCTAGGAGTGCGATAAGTCCCTATGACTTGATAGCCTGATTTGCTCAAGTGCTGCGCGAGGTAAAAGCCCACCCGCTTGCCTACTCCGGTGATAAGAATCGTTTTACTCATTGCCATCCTATTAGGTACTAATTGTTATCGAAGAAACTCTATTCGAGTCGCAGAGTTGGCTTTAAATGCACCACCCAAAGCCGTAGTTTGAGTTTGCGATTGAGTATCCATAACACCGCGCGATTTAACGCAATAATGGGTCGCATCTATGCTCACTGCTACGTCTTCGGTACCGAGTAGAGTTTGTAGTGCAACCAATACCTGCTTGGTTAAGCGCTCTTGTACTTGAGGGCGTTGGGCAAAAAAGCGCACTAGGCGATTGATTTTCGATAGGCCAATAATGGTTTGCTTAGGAATATAAGCCACTTTTGCTAGGCCATCGATGGTAATGAAGTGGTGCTCACAAGTGCTGACTACACTAATATCGCTAATCTTTACCATTTCATCCACGCCCATTTTGTTGTCAATTTGGGTGATTTTAGGAAAGTTTGCGTAATCTAGGCCGGCAAAAATCTCGTTAACGTACATTTTTGCTATGCGGTGCGGTGTTTCGCACAAGCTGTCATCGCTGAGATCGAGTCCCAGTGTTGACACCACTTCAGTCATTAGGCCCTTAATACGAGTATATTTTTGTTCGGCGCTCATATCCGAATCCACAAGTGGCGTTTCCAGCCCTTGAGCAATGAGAGCGTTCTTAACTTGTTCTGCGGGTGATAATTCCATAATCAACTCCTAACGAGGCGGTAAATCGCTTTAGTAAGTTGCGTAATGCTAGTCACGCTGATATTCCAGCGTTAGCGATACTGAATCTGCAAATCGCAGTGCATGAGGCTTGTCAACCGTGACTCGAGCAAACTGCACCCAACAATGGTCGCGACTAATATCGAGTACGTCTGACACTAATTTTTCTAGTAACAGGAAGCGTCCTGCTTCAACATGTTTGATCACCGCTTTGGTGACCTTCTTATAGTTAAGCGCTTCTTCAACGTTGTCTTCGTTGATTGCATGTTGCGCCGGGTAATGGATCTCAATATTTATCACCACGTCTTGCATTTTTTCACGTTCTTCTTGGTTAAATCCAATGTAAGTACGTAGGCGTAAATTGGTAATTTTTATTATCGCGTTACTCGTTGGCATAGGCAGTCCTTTTCTTTTAACTATAGGCCAGAGTACGCGATATTCAGTAATTTAGATCATCTGAGTGAATATTATTACCAGTTTTATAGATCCAAACTGCTGTAATTGCCGTAAATAAAATCACAGTTTTTACAGAGTGGACGGCAATGAAAAGTACGCAACAAATATGGACTTGGCTTGGGTACGCAGGGCTACTGCCATTTATCATCTCCACACTGATGGTGTGGACGGGTTGGGCGTTACCGTGGCTAGAGCCTATTCATGCATTCATTAGTTACAGCGCAATCATTTTGAGCTTTCTTGCTGGCACATTGTGGGGCAGGGTGCTGTCTCTCTATTCTATCGATAATGTGGCCAACCTGCTTATCCTGAGTAATTTATACGCCATACTCGCTTGGGTTTCGTTACTTATTTCTATGCCAGCTGTTGGTTTGATCGCACTCGCATTTGGCTACTTCAGTTTGCTTAGCGTTGAAAAGAGTTGTCAGAATTTGCCGAATAACACCAGTTACAGGCAAATGCGTGTTCGCCTAACCTTTGTCGCCTTGTTAACCCACTTAATGATGTTGTTGCACCTAGCAACTGGAGGATTAAGATGAAATTGCGAATATTCTATGATTCATTGTGTCCACTGTGCGCTGCTGAAATGCAGCAAATTAAAGCGCTTGATGTTGATGACAATGTAGAGCTTCAAGATTTGAATCAAGAGGGCTTTGAGCAAAAGTTCCCTTATATTGATTTTGCCTATGCTAACAAAATTTTGCATGGTGAGCTGGCTGATGGCACGTTAATCAAAGGGCTAGATGTGACTTATGAAGCATGGGCGGCAGTAGGCAAAGCGCGTTGGGTAGCTTTGCTGCGCTGTCCGCTTGTAAAGCCTGCCGCAGACCTAGGCTACCGATTTTTTGCTAAACATCGATACCGAATTTCATATTTACTCACAGGTAAACAGCGCTGTGAAAGTGGTACTTGCCCCCGATAATTCTATGTTGGACTAAAATTACTTTTGACAGAGATGCAATCAATAGCCACGTCCACTCGTTACAGCTATTGAACATCTTATCCATCAAAAGGGATTAACAACATGAAATCAACTAAAACGGCAGTTAGTGCCACAGTAGCGGGTATCCTTGCTGCAAGTATTTCCATGGCTGCTCAAGCTGTACCTGAACAGCCAAAAGAGTGGGAGAAATGTGCCGGTATAGCCAAAGCTGGTGCCAATGATTGCGGCGCATTAGACGGTAGTCATGGCTGTGCAGGGCAAGCCAAAGAAGACAATATGCCAACTGAATGGGTGTATGTGCCTGCAGGCACTTGTGACAAAATTACTGGTGGTGAAGTTAAAGCGGTTAAACCGGCCAAAGGCTAATGCCGCAATCTGTCATATCTGGCGCGGGCATAGGTCTGCGCACTCCCCATACTCAGCAGCTCCTCGCTGACGAAACTATAGTTATCCCTTGGCTTGAGCTCTTGGCCGACAATTGGATGGCTGCCGGTGGACTCAATAAGTATCTGCTTCAAGCTGTTAGTGAGCGCTTCCCTGTGGTGCTGCATTCTGTTGGTTTATCACTTGGTGGCCCCAACGCCCTCGATTTTGACTATTTAACTCAAATTAAAACCCTTAAACAGCAAACTGGCGCTCATTGGTATTCAGAGCACGCTAGCTTTTCAGGTGATGCCGACTTTAAAGTTGCAGACCTTTTGCCCTTGCCTTATACCCAAGAGGCGGTGATGCATATCAGCCAGAGAATTAAGCAAACTCAAGACTTTTTAGGTGAGCGGATCTTGCTGGAGAATGTCTCGACATACATGAGCTGCCGCCATAATGAGTTGAGTGAGGGAGAGTTTATTGCCGCGATTGCCAAAGAGGCTGATTGTTACTTATTGCTAGATATTAATAATGCTTTTGTCACAAGTGTGAATTTAGGTCAGTCGATGCAGGCATTTATTGATGCAATACTGGTAGAGAGGGTTAAACAGATCCATTTAGCTGGCTTTGATGATAAGGGTGAGCACTTACTCGATGCCCACAATCATCCGGTTGCTCCTCAAGTGTGGTTGGCATTTCGCACCTTTATTGAGAAACACGGTGCGCTCCCTAGCATGATTGAATGGGATAGTGACTTACCAAGCTTGCCTAGGCTTTTACAAGAGCGCCAATTAGCTGCAGGTATTTTACAGGCTAATGGACAAGATAGTCAGCAAGGTGCAGAGCAATGCGCTTAGCGCAGTGGCAATCGGCATTTGTGAACGCATTAGCGCCACAACAAAGTGACGCGTCATTGCTCGATTTGGTTACTAATGAGCAAAAACAGAGATTTCATATTTACCAAAACAATGCCTTTCAAGCTCAGCTAAATGCACTGCAACAAACCTTTCCTGTTTGTCACATAGTCGTAGGTGAGCTTTGCTTTAGCCAATTAGCTAAGCGCTATACATTGCAATATCCACTGCGAGATCTAAACCTCAATAGCTATGGGCAAAACTTCCCAGGTTGGTTAACGCAAGAAATAACCAATTATAGTGCCTTTAAAGATTTAGCTTATCTGGGGGAGTTAGCGCAATTGGAGTGGCAAATAAACCAAAGTTATTACGCTATGGATAGCGATAGCTTTATGTTAAATCACAATGAGCTTGCTCAATTAGCAAGCTTAGCTGATGCAGCGCAGCAGCAAGCAATATTGCTTTTATCTCCCGCAGTTAGCTTGTTGAATTGTGGGTTTCCTGTCGAGAAAATTTGGCAAAAGTATCAGTCTCATAGAGCTAGCCATGCTCAGGTCGAGCAAGATTCAACTTCATCAAACTCAAACCAAGCAAAAGACGAACAAGGTCCCGCGGAGCAGCTTTCAAATGAAAAGCTGCGAGATAAACACCGGCATTTAGTTATATATCGGCAGCAATATCAGAGTAAGGTTTGCAGTGTTGAGCCTAATCAAATGCAATTATTGCAAGCCATTGCTTCGCAGCAAACTTTGGCAGAGTTAACAGCATCAGAGATCGATCTTAATCTGCTTACCGAGTTAATCGAGCGACAATGGCTGTGTGGTTTTAGCTTGCAGCAGTTAGATGATGTGACTGAAGATGGATAAGGTATTACTGCAAAGTTTGTATCGATATTGCTACTGTTTGACCGCTAATACCTCTCAAGCTGAAGACCTATTGCAATCCGCAATTGAGCGATGGTTAACAAGCTCCGCTACACCAGAATATATTGGCGCATACATACGTAAAATTATTCGTAATCAATTTATTGATAACTGTCGGCGCAATAATTTAGTCGATTTTGAACCTTTAGAAGAAAATGCCCCGGCACTGTTAGGCGAGTCTTGTTTAGAGGATATAGAGATCCAACACAATCTGCTTGAATACCTGTTCGAGCAACTTAATGCAGCAGAAAGAGAAGTGCTCTATCTGTGGGCAATAGAAGGTTATAGCGCAGCTGAAATTGCTATTGATTTAGAGCAGCCAAGAGGCACTATTTTGTCACGCTTACACAGGGTAAAAGTTAAGGCAGCACAGTTAATGGTATCAGCTCATGCTAAGCAACAAATAAGGGGATAATGACCGTGAGCAATCGTACGTCGGGTTTTAAATCCCTAGTAAAACAGCATATCGAAAGCCAAAACTTAACCAGTGAAGGCTTTGCTAAAATTAGCGCGCTTTTTGAAAACAAACAGCCAGTATTAGAGGCTCTTAGTAAAGAGCAGGCAATGGCTAAAGCAGATCTGGATGAGATAAATCCAAATGCAGATAGGGCGCTTGCTTCGGAACTAACTTCAACGGCAACAGCTAAAACTGCACTTGTTGGTCATGGCAAAAGAGTTAAGTCGTTAGTTGCTGTTATGTTGGCTGTAACTGGATGTGCATTATTAGCCATTGTACTTAACACCTCCTTGGAGCTTGATTGGCAGCAGAGCTTTGTGAATGCAGAGTCTCAAATAAATGGTGATGGCGTAACGAGTAATATGGCCCGCAAAATAGCAGAGGAAGTGGCGACAAATCATATCAAAATGAAACCCTTGGAGATCCAAGCGGCGCAACTATCATCACTGAGAAATTACTTTACTGAGCTCGACTTTACTCTGGTGAATTCACGGCAAATAAATTCGACGAGTCAGATGCTCGGTGGGCGTTATTGCTCGATACAAGGGCTGACTGCTGCGCAAATTAGATTTAATGATAACAATCGGTTAGTCACTTTATACGAAGTGCAATATGACTCGGCTAGATACGGTAAATTGCCCAATATTGATAATGGCGACCTCCCCATTCAGCTCGTGGTAAGGGGGGTGGACATTGCTATTTGGGTCGAAAGAGGTTTGTTGATGGCTACAGCCAGTTCAGAGAGTTAGTGCATTTAAAGTAAGTATATTTAGCTTAAGGCAAAGTAGAAAGTTGGTACTTTTATTAGTGGCAGATCTGCGAAAGTAAATGACTACAGCGCCAGATTAATTGCAGCTCTGTAGTCATGTTTTGTGTTAGTCAGTAACCTTATTATCGCGACGATATAGCGCCCATTGGTCTATTTGTTCACCTGTGGTTAGCGTGCAAATTGCTGTGGCTAAATCGACTTTTCCCCCCTGTGCAATGCAGTTTTCAGTTGCAGGGTTAGGTTTACCAACTTGTGGCTTAATTAGTTCATCGGTATTTTTGTTGGCAGGTTTTTGCGGATGATCTTTACGGTATAAACTCCACTCTTCAATACGCTCACCGTTTGGCAATACGCAATAGCCAACTTCACCGTCAGTCTGCTTTTCAATTTCGACTTTACCGCCCAATGATACGCAATAGGTTGAGGCTGGATTTGCCAGTTGAGTTGCTGGTGGGGTTTTGTCTGCTGCTGGATTACAAGCTGACAGGAGCAAGGCTCCCGCTATTAATGCGGTGATCTTATGTTGTATTAAACAATTCATCTGGCTCATTGGCGACTCCATTGCTGTCTTTAACTGTATTTATTAAGGCTTATAGCGTTAATAACGTTATTCAGTTTAAAAAGGGTTATCCATCTCGAGATTAATCTACGGAAGCTTTAACTTGATCACAAGTAACTAATAGCGTCGGTTAGCCTGAGATATGAAAATTTGCAGTTTATCGGTTTCTTCGTCATCGATTTACTGATGAGTTTGTTGGATGATTTGTCTGAACTTTTGCTTGTTACTGATGATTTATATCGAATCGATAGGTTTTTGCGATATATCCAATCGATAAAGGTCGCTTCTTTTAATTAGCAATTTCACTCACACTGTTTTTAGGCAGAAAGAGCGCACTTTGTTAATTAATGGAATACTCATGGAAATAGTAAAAAAGGCAAGTTTCGCATTATCTTTGTCATTGATTATGGCCAATGCTCAGGCCGAAACCCTAACTCGTGATAACGGTGCGCCTGTTGGAGATAATCAAAATTCAATTACAGCGGGTAGCAACGGCAGTGTATTGCTGCAAGATGTACAGTTAATACAAAAGCTACAAAGATTTGCTCGAGAGCGGATCCCCGAGCGTGTTGTTCACGCTAGAGGCACAGGTGTTCATGGAGAGTTCATTGCTAGCGGTGACTGGAGTCAATTAACTCAAGCGGCTCCTTTTGCTAAAGCCGGAAAAGTTACTCCGGTATTTGTGCGGTTCTCAACTGTTATTCACTCAAAAGGGTCACCGGAAACGCTACGCGACCCTCGTGGCTTTGCTACACGTTTTTATTCCGAGCAGGGGAATTGGGATCTCGTTGGTAATAATTTACCTGTGTTCTTTATTCGAGATGCGATCAAGTTCCCTGACATGGTGCATTCCCTTAAACCATCTCCAATTACAAATCTTCAAGATCCGAATCGCTTTTTTGATTTCTTTAGTCATGAAGCAACAGCAACCAATATGTTGACTTGGGTTTATACCAATCTAGGCACGCCAGCCAGCTACAGAAAAATGGATGGTTGGGGCGTGCATGCATATAAGTTCATTAACGATGAGCATCAGGTTAAATACGTTAAGTTTCACTGGAAGAGTCAGCAAGGGGTTGAGGGATTACGACCTGACGAAGTGATAAAAGTACAAGGACAGAACTTTAACCACCTTACCGATGATCTTTATAGCGAGATAAATAACGGCAATTTTCCCAAATGGGATCTGATGGTAAAAGTGTTGCGCCCAGAGGACTTGGATAAATTTGATTATAACCCGCTAGATGCAACAAAAATGTGGCTTGATGTGCCAGAAACCAAAGTGGGGACCATGACGTTAAATCGTGTTCCGAGCAATTTCTTTCAAGAAACTGAGCAGGCCGCTTTTGCACCTTCTAACTTAATTCCAGGTATTGAGCCATCAGAGGATAAGTTGTTACAGGGGCGCATTTTTTCTTATGCCGATACTCAGCTGTATCGCTTAGGGGCCAATTTATCTCAGTTACCCATTAATCTGCCTAAAGTGGCCGTAGTTAATCATAACCAAGAAGGGGCGGCGAACTATGGCCATACCAACTCGGATGTTAACTATCAACCTAGCTCGCAACTCACTTTAGCTGAAGATACTCGTTATCGCGCGGTGCAGACTCCGTTATCGGGTCATGTGCAGCAAGCAGTTATCACTAAGCAGGATAACTTTACTCAAGCAGGTAAGTTGTACCGTAGTTTGAGTAAACAAGACAAGCGTGACTTGATTACTAACTTATCAGCAGATTTAGGCAAGGTACGAGACACTAATGTAAAACATCAAATGCTGAGTTATTTCTATTTAGCCGATAAGGATTTTGGTGAGCGTTTGACCCAAGCTGTAGCTGGCGATTTAAGTGAGGTAAAAAGGCGCGCCAATAGTTAGCAACTTTTTGCTTAATATTTACTGGGCGGTACCGATTTTTTAAGTAAGTCCCGTGAGGCGCGTGTAGCTCTTTTCTGCCCAGCTCAGAGTGCGTCTTGCGGGCAACCAAAATATCAATAAATACTAATGTAGTCAGCAAGCATCGATTGCATGGGTTAGTTATTGGACGTTGATATAAGCGATGGAGGTCAACGTTATGCTGGGTTACTTTTCATTAAAACAAAATTTAATTGGCTTCTGGCTGATTTTTGCTGTGGCAGTGTTCACTAATCATGATGCACAGGCTTATGCCTACGTTACTGATGAGCTTGCACAATCAGATAATAAGCAAGAGCAAACAGATAAAGATAAGGTGAGCTATGGGCATTTGTTAATGGACTATTTCTTTGCAGCTGCGCGAACAGGTAATGTTGAAGTATTAAATCAGTTTATCGACTCAGGCTTTCCGGTTGATCAGCGTAATAGTCAAAGCTATACCGCGTTGATGGTAGCGGCTTATCACGGACAACTACAAGCTACCAAAATCCTGCTTCAGCATGGGGCTAATGCATGCCTACAAGATAAGCGTGGCAATATTGCAATTATGGGCGCGCTGATTAAAGCGGAGTTTGCCATTGTAAAACAGCTATACCAGCAAGAGTGCTCAGCTAAGCTGACGAATAAATCTGGAATGACGCTCGAAGAGTTTGCTCGCTATTGGGGACAAGAAGATAAGCTAAAAAGTGCAAGGGAAGAAACAAAACAGCAAACACCGCCATAGGCTGTGTTTGCCGTAGTACTCAATATTTGTGGAGCAAGTGGCTTAAATTGAGGCTAATTGCCTAACCGCAGACTTTGCATTGTGGCATTTTAGGTAGCTTCATTTCACGAAATTCCATAGTCATGGCATCAATCATCAAAATACGACCCGCTAAGCTTTTGCCCATTTGCGCAATCACTTTAATCGCTTCTACTGCTTGTAGGCAGCCAATCATACCGACTACTGGCGCTAAAATACCTGACTCAACACAGCTTAATTGCTGCTCGCCAAATAACTTGCTGAAGCAGTGGTAACAAGGCGAATCAGCTTGGTAGTCAAATACGGTAACCATGCCTTCCATGCGAATAGCAGCTGCTGAAATCAACGGTTTTTTGTGCTTAAAACAGCTTTGATTTAGCTGCTCACGCACTGCAACGTTATCGGTGCAATCCATAATGATGCTGTGCTGCTCAACTAAGGCGTCGATTTCATGATCGTCTAAAACCGCGTTAATGGTCTCAATATGAATATGAGGATTAAGCGCTGTTAAACTCTGCTTGGCTGAATCTACCTTAGCTTGGCCGACGTTAGCTTCCTGGTGCAGTACTTGTCGCTGTAGATTTGATATTTCAACAGTATCAAAATCCACTAAGGTCATTGACCCGGCACCTGCAACAGCCAAATACTGACTTGCAGCGCAACCTAAGCCGCCAGCCCCAATAATCAATATTTTGGCGAGTTTAAGCTTTTCTTGGCCTTCAAAATCCATCGACTTAATCGAGATTTGGCGGCTGTAACGCAATATTTCTGCGTCAGACAGGATCTCGTCTGTTGCATGCTGTTCGGTAGACATCAAATAGATCTCATATGTTTACACTATGGCTGCTTAGCTAAGCACGCCGTTAAAAGGTTCGACAGTAACTTGTGTGCCATCACTTAGGCCATCACAGTCTTGCGCCAGAATAATAAAGCAGTTAGCCATTGTCATTGAGGTCAACATGCCAGAGCCTTGGCCACCAGTGATTGCTACTTCAGCTTCACCGTTGGCGTTATAGCTTAAAATAGCACGTTGATACTCAACACGACCCGCTTGCTTGCGGATCTCGCCTTTGAGTCTGGCTTGTAAAGTCACAGGTTGGCTTTGTGGTAAGCCCTGCATTTTGGTCAGTAGTGGCCAAACTAACTTATAGAAAGTCACCATTGATGACACTGGGTTGCCAGGTAGGCCACAAAAAACGGCATCGCCTAAATGGCCAAAAGCAAAAGGTTTTCCGGGCTTGATGGCAAGCTTCCAGAAAGTAATTTGGCCTTCTTCATCAAGGATTTGTTTAGTGTAATCGGCATCGCCAACTGATACACCGCCAGAAGTGATAACCATATCGGCACAATCCGCAGCGGTTTGAAATGCTTGGCGAATTGCTTCTTTGTTGTCTTCAACAACGCCTAAATCAATCCATTCGATATTGCCGCGGCTTAGCATGCCTTGAATACTATAACGATTAGAGTCGTAGATTTGGCCTGGGCCAAGCTCGCTGCCTACTGGACGTAGTTCATCACCAGTAGAGAAAAAAGCGACTTTAACGATGCGTTTAACGCGTAACTGGCTTGCACCAATTGTGGCCAATACACCCATTTCGGCTGCGCCGATTAACGTACCCGCACTCAGTACTTTGGTGCCACTGCTAAGTTCTTCGCCGCGACAACGTACATTGGCACCGATCTCTTTTGGCGCTTCAATGGTAATTTGCTCGCCATCAGCGGTGACTTTTTCTTGCATTTGTACGGTATCGTAACCGTGTGGAACTGGCGCGCCAGTCATAATGCGAATACAAGCACCTGGCAGACATTCACCAGTAAAAGGGTGACCAGCGAAAGATTGACCAATAAGCTTAAGTGGTTGGCCGGCGGCTAAATCTGCAAAACGAAAGGCGTAACCGTCCATTGCAGAGTTATCAAATGGTGGAAGATCGATGTGTGAAGCAAGATCTTCGGCGAGCACACGACCTAGTGCTTGAGGCAGCGTCACGACTTCAGAGTCTGTGATTGGCTTAACTTGTTCTAATAATTTAACGATAGCCTGATCGGGATGCATTAGGCTAGGTTGAGAACATGGATCTGCATGAGTCTGCATCTATCTATCCTTGAGACGTAAATCGGAACGTTAAGTAAAAACGAATATAGTGCATTATGCCACGGTGAATACAGATGGCTATGATCTGCGCGGCAGTTTTTAAACACAGTTGTAATAGAGTTCGTATTTACGATGAAAGTTCAGTGGTTATCACTTTGAGCCCAATTTAAAGGCTTAACTCTGATTTAACTCAGTTTTTTGTTAAATACAATCGAGGTTAAGGTAACTGAAAAGTATGTAAATGAAAACCATTATTATTTAATTAACAATCACTTAAGTAAATTTTATTGCAATTAATAGCTAGCTTGATAACAATAGGTGCCATAAACAGAAAGCCCTAAGGAATTGATATGTTAGCCCAGAAGATGATTGACCAGTTAAATGACCAGATCAATATGGAGTTTTTCTCCTCAAATCTTTATTTGCAAATGAGTGCGTGGTGCGAAGATAAAGGTTTTGAAGGGGCTGCAAAATTTATGCGTGCTCACGCTGATGAAGAGATGGGTCATATGCATCGCTTATTCACTTATGTGAGTGAAACCGGTGGTATGCCATTACTTGGTACGATTGAAGCGCCACAGGCTGACTTCCCATCTTTACTTGCTCTGTTTGAATACACTTACGAGCATGAGCAATTGATCACTAAGAAGATCAACGAACTTGCCCATGCTGCGTTTACCAATCAAGATTACTCTACGTTTAACTTCTTGCAGTGGTATGTGTCTGAACAGCATGAAGAAGAAAAACTGTTTAAGTCTATCGTTGATAAAATTCGTTTAGTTGGCGAAGACGGCAAGGCACTATTCTTTGTTGATAAAGACTTAGCTCAAATGGCTGTTGAAGAGTCAGCAAGTGTGATGACTAGCGCAGCAGTCTAAGCGTTAAACTCGCTTAACCAAAGAGCAGCCTTGGCTGCTCTTTTTTGTTTTTTACTCGATACGCTTATTGAGTATCACTGTGTAACCGCTTTTAGCTCGCTCTGATTACTAAGATACTGCAACGGCTTGCTCTGTTGTAAAAAGGCGAGTAGCTGCTGTTTTGCAACTGGCCGAGAGATTAAATAGCCCTGAGCATAATCGCAGTTTAGCGCTTGTAAAAAGTTCCACTGTTCAAGGGTTTCAACTCCCTCTGCAACCAAAGGTAGTTCAAGATTTTTTGCCATCATTAGAATCGCACGAATAAGCTTTACGTCTGACGGGTTATCGGCAATATTATCAATAAAGCTTTTATCGATTTTAATCACTGAAATCGGGCATTGGGTTAAATAGCTTAATGCTGAGTAGCCTGTACCAAAGTCATCGAGATAGATGTCGACTCCCAGCTGTTTAATGGCATCTAAACATTCTAATCGCAGCGGTTTATCTTCGATAAGTAAGCTTTCGGTGATTTCTATATGTACATCTTTAGCTTCAATGCCATGGGTGGCTAATGCTTGTTTTAATACTTCACTGAAGCAGATCCCTTTGGAATTCATACATTGTCGCGCAGACACATTTATCGCCATGCAAAGTGCAATGCCTTGGGCATGTATATCGGCAAGATCTGCAAGAGCCTGATGTAATATCCATTCACCTAAAGGTTCAATTAAGCCGGTTTCCTCTGCGATAGGGATAAAGGATTCGGGTGATATCAAGCCGTAATCTGGATCTTGCCAACGAATCAATGCTTCAACGCTGGTAATAACCCCGCTGCGCATATCCACAATAGGTTGATACTCTAGGTGAAATTCCCCTTGTTTTACCGCTTTACGCAATCTTTGCTCTAAGTGCATGCGGGCTAACATTTCTACGTTCATCTCTGGGGCGTAGTATTGGTAATGTGCACGACCATTGCGCTTAGCTTGATACATGGCGGTTTCAGAGTTGTGCAGTAGCATTTCAAGATCTTGGCCATCTTCAGGATAAAAAGCGATACCAAAACTTGATGAGATATTGGTTTCTTTACCTTCTAAAATATATGGTCGAGATAGGGCTTCACTCAACTTTTGCGCTAAAGATTCAGCACCATCACTATTGTGAGCTTGGGGGGCTATCACCACAAATTCATCGCCACCAAAACGTGCTATTGAATCGTTTGGACCTAAAACCGTTTCCAGTCTAGCTGCGGTCAGCTTGAGCACTTTATTACCAGAAGCGTGACCATGTAGCTCGTTAATATATTTGAATCTGTCTAGGTCGATAAAGAAAATTGCGACCTGAGCATTACTCTGTTTTGCATTGTCAATTGCTTGCTGCAGACGCGATGAGAATAGATGCCTATTTGGCAGTTTAGTTAATGCGTCATAGTTGCTCTTGTACCAAAGATCTTGCTCATATTGTTTGTAATTACTGGTATCAAGGAAGAGTCCAATATGTTGAGTAATCTCATTTTGACAATTTTTTACGGCAGTAATTTTGAGGTACTCAGGGTAAATCTGCCCATCTTTACGTTTGTTCCAAATTTCGCCTTCCCACTCGTTATGTTTAGCTAACGACTGCCATAGCTTTTGATAAAATTCAGAGGGATGATGAGCTGAGTTTAATATGCGCGGATTTTTACCTTTTACATCGCTAAGGCTATAGCCAGTGATTTTAGTGAAGGCAGGGTTAACGAGTTCGATGTTGTTATCTGCATCTGTAACCATAATGCCTTCAGATGAGTGTTCAAATACCGCAGATGCTCGGTGCAATGCTTGCTTTGACTTCATTCTTTCTGAAACCATTTGGTTAATAGCAATGGAGATTTGCGCAAATTCATCATTGCCTTTTACTGCTAGGTCGAGCTCTAGCCCCGGGTCTTGGGCAAGTTTCTCAACATCATCAACAATCCCTGTCACTGAGTTCATTAGATTTTGAGTAATGTTTTTACCTAATAAGTAAATCAAATAGAAAAACAGTAAGCTAGCGATAAAGCTTATATAGAAATAAGACAAGATCTGCTGCTTTTCTATCTCATTTTGGCGAATTATTTTCTCTGTTAGTTGGGTATTAAGTTTATGTAGTTTGCTAATTCCTACATCTGCGGCCTGCCACCAATCTAAGCTATTAATGACAGGAGGTTGTTGCTGCAGTTGATGCAAACTATTATGAAAATCTACATCTTGGGCCATTAGTTTGAGTGTGATAGCGGGGATCGCAGATTGCGACTCTTCAATTTGATTAGCGTACACTTGATAGTCTTCGGCCAACCGCTGTAGTTTGGTGACTATGGTTTGCTGCTCTAGCGTTAACTCATGTTCGTTAGCAAGTTTGTGCAGTGCTTGTTTTAGTGCAATATCCTTTTGTCGAAATAGTGTCAGAAACTTCGGATTTAGTGTCGCGACATAATGGTTAAAGTTGTCGTTAATCCCGTCATGACCAATGAGATCTTCAATTGCTTGGATTTGTATGACCTGGCTAAATTGGCGCTGCAATTGTTCACGGTAGTTGAGGATTAACAGATACTGCTCGCTATTGAGGAATGCTGTCAGGTTGCTATGGCTATTTGGACTCATAACCATAAGGGAGTTATTAATACTATTTTCTAGTTGTTCAGTGGTTTCAACATATTGCTGAAAAGCGAGATGATCTAGAGTCGGTGATGCTAATAGCTGATTGATAAAGCTGCGTTCTTGCCCTGCCAAATTTTGAATTTTTAGCATGTTTATTAGGTCTGAAAGCAATAGGACCTGATCTGAGTTATCGCTATTAAAACGCAATTTAGACACAAAATTAATTAAATGCTGGGTGGTAGCCGAGTAAAAATCATTTGCGTGTGGTGCGTTTAACTCAAGAATGTTTTGTCTTTCAATAACTAAATTTTTTTGTGCTGTATTGCTTTGACTCAGCTGGGTTTGTAAGGCGTTGAAGAGTTCAAGATTACTTTTAGTGTTGTTTATCGTTTTAAGTAGTGATGGACTGGATATCAAGCCTTGAATATTTTGGTCGGTGGTGAGCCATTGCTGTTGTAATGCGCTTTTGAACAAGCGACCGTTGCTGCTGATGTAGCCTGCAGATAAACCGTGTTCGTTTTGCAACTCATAAATCAGATTTTCAATACCTAATGTCACCCGAGTGGTGAGCACGTTGGAAGTCGCATTCTGATATTGCTTAAACAATACTGCGGCACTCATAACTGCCAGTAATACCAAAATAACCATAGGTATAAATACAGATAAAAACAGTTTGTTTCTTAAGCTCAATTGGCTTAATACGAGCGGCATGTGTAGGCGGCCCTCCGCAGGACATTGTTTTTGTTGTGTAACTATGTGTGGGCAAAGTATAAATCTAGTGCTAGATGTTAACCAAGTTGTAGGTGATGTGTCTCACCTAGTTCACCAAAGTCTAATCTAGGTCACGAATTTTAAACTATATTCCAAGTGTTTGACTAATAAATAGTTTTGATTGGCTGTGAAAGTTGATGTTTAGACAGTTGTTAAGAAAGGGGTGTATAAAGGCAGGGGGCGAGTACAAAGCAGCCATAAGAATAATGGCTGCTGTGTAGATTGTTGATTACTGACTATTACGGTAAGCGACAATATCTTCAATCGTTAAAACAGGCATATCGTGCTGGCGGCCAAAATCAATGATTTCAGGTAAGCGAGCCATAGTGCCATCCGGCATGGTAACCTCACATAACACGCCGAAAGGCTTTAGACCTGCAAGCTTCATTAAATCTACCGTGCCTTCAGTGTGGCCACGACGCTCTAATACTCCACCAGGGCGGGCGCGCAGCGGATAAACATGGCCAGGGCGAGCTAAGTCATCAGGTTTAGCATTATCAGCAATTGCGGCTTTGATTGTGGTGACACGATCAGCTGCTGAAACGCCAGTTGTCACCCCTTGTTTAGCTTCAATACTCACAGTAAAGGCAGTGCCATATTGGCTATTGTTATCACTTACCATTGGCGGCAGTTGTAATTGCTCAATACGTTCATCGGTAAGACATAGGCAAACAATACCGCTACATTCACGGATAAGCAGTGCCATTTGTTGGTTGGTAAGGGTTTCTGCGGCATAGATAAGATCGCCTTCGTTTTCACGATCTTCATCATCAACCACTAACACACCTTTACCTTGGCGTAGTGCAGTTAGTGCAGCGTTAACACGTTCAATTGGATTGCCAAAAGGGGCAAGTAAAGACTGATTCATGGATAACATCCTTAAAATACGACATTGGGTTGACCAGAATCAGGGCGTGCAGAAAATGACACATAGCTGGAGCCCAAATCTGGCCATAGCAATGTGCATAATAAGAGCGACAAAGGGCGCCACGAAGCTATTACTAGCTTACGGTTCCCTCGTTTATTCTTATATTCTCTTTCATCCGGACTCAGTGTACTAACTAATTAGTACCCATTACCGTCGGCTCTGGAGTAGGTGCAACCTTAGAAACGACGGGCGTCGAAGTAAAGGTCTGTTTACCAGATCTGCTGACCCTAGTTTACCTTGTGGCTATTGATGTTTAATCGCGTAAACTAGGCGCTCGCGGGCTTTTATGTTGCACTTAAAATAGGCTACATAACTTACCGCCGGTGGGGAGTTTCACCCCGCCCTGAGAATTATTTTGGTTGATGATTAAATTAGTTAATTAACCCATCGACCAAGTGGCGTTATGTTGCCCCTAATTGATTTAAATGACAAGCTGAGCTGTAAAAATGGCGATTTAGCTCAAAAAATGCCAGCGCCGCCAGCTAACCTATGGAATAGGCTGGCTGTAATTGTATAAGGATATTCGATGAAAAAAATTGCTCCGCTCATACTCAGTGCTGTACTGCTATTTGGATGTAATAATATGACTGCAAACCAAACCGTTAAACCACCTCAAGCCGATAAAATTCCCCACAGCATGACACTGCACGGTGTAACACGTGTTGATGATTATTACTGGATGCGAGATGACGAGCGCAAAGACCCGCGTATTATCGCGCATCTGAATGCCGAAAATGCCTATACAAAATCTCAGTTTCAGCCATTTAATGACTTAAAGCAGCGCTTGTTTGATGAGCTGGTAGGGCGCTTAGATAAAGATGAGTCGAGTGTTCCGTATTTTTGGCATCAGCATTGGTATTACCGTTATTACAAAGCAGGTTTTGAATATCCAGTTATTGCACGTAAATCTGAGCTAGCAAGCCAGCAAGAGCAAGTACTTTTAGATGTAAACTTGCGCGCAGAAGGGCAAGACTTCTATGGTTTGGGACAAGTCTCTACTAGCCCTGATGAAACTAAGCTGGTATTTGCTGAAGATCTATTGAGTCGCCGTATTTATAGCTTGTATGTCAAAGATCTCACTACAGGTGAGTTAATGGAAGATGTGCTAGAAGGTACCGATGGCTCCGTAGTGTGGGCTAACGACAATCTGCATCTGTTTTATATCGCGAAAGATCCACAAACCTTGTTAGGTTTTCAGGTATTCCGTCATAAGTTAGGTACGCCACAGTCTGATGACGTTTTAGTCTATGAAGAACAAGATGATGCTTTTTACATAGGTTTAGGTAAGTCACTAGATGAAACTCAAATAGTGCTTTATGCAGAGAGTACTGTAACCAGTGAAGTCAGTATGCTGGACGCCAACCAGCCTTTAGCTACATTTTCCCCGGTACTTGCAAGAGAAGAAGGGCATGAGTATTCAGTTTCTAAGTTAGGTAATAGCTATTACATCTTAACTAACTGGCAAGCGAGTAACTTCCGTTTAATGAAAGTCGCAATCAGCCAAGCAGCAGATAAGAATGCTTGGCAAGATGTGATAGCCCATGATCTTAATTCGCGCATAGAAGATGTATTGCTACTAAATGACTATATGGTGGTGCAAACTCGTGAAAAGGGCATTAGCCGTATTCGAGTTTATCCGTTTAATGGCCAAGCTGAGTTTGAGCTTGAATTTAACGACCCTGCCTATGTTGTGGGTCTGGATATTAACGCTAGCCAGCAAAGCGACAAGCTAAGAGTGTATTACTCAAGCCCAACTACTCCTGAGTCCATTTATGAATATGCCTTAGCAAAGCCAAATGAGCGCGAGCTGCTAAAACAAGAGCAGGTGCTGGGCGAGTTTAATAGTGAAGCTTACCAAGCGGAGCGTTTATTTATTAATGCTCGTGACGGTAAAGAGGTGCCTGTTACTTTGGTTTATCGTAAAGATAAATTCAGTAAAGATGGCACTAACCCGCTATATCAATACGGTTATGGCTCCTACGGCTACACGGTTGAGCCTGATTTCAGCTCATCTATTTTAAGTCTACTTGATAGAGGTGTGGTTTACGCCATCGCCCATGTGCGTGGCTCAGAGATGTTAGGTCGAGCTTGGTACGACGACGGACGCATGCTCAATAAACAAAATAGTTTTAATGATTTTGTTGATGTGACTAAGGCCCTTGTAGAGCAAGGTTATGGCGCCAAAGGCAAAGTAGTCGCTGCTGGTGGCAGTGCTGGTGGCCTACTGATGGGAGGAGTGATCAATCAAGCGCCTGAACATTACTTTGCAGTTGCTGCTCATGTGCCATTTGTTGATGTAGTCACTACTATGCTGGATGAATCGATCCCATTAACCACTAACGAATATGACGAGTGGGGTAATCCAAATGAAAAGGTCTATTTCGACTACATGCTTAGCTATGCGCCTTACGATAACATCAGCGCGCAAGCCTATCCTCACTTATTAGTCACTACCGGTTTACACGACTCACAAGTACAGTATTTTGAGCCTGCTAAATGGGTCGCTAAGCTGCGTGAGATGAAGACTGACGACAATATGCTGTTATTCGATACTGATATGGAAGCAGGACACGGCGGCAAGAGTGGCCGCTATCGTCAGTATGAGGACAAGGCGCAAGAATATGCCTTCTTTATTGGTTTGCTCGACCTAGATGAAAAGGCACAGGATGCAGCCGTTAAAGATAATGAGTAGCAAATTATAATGGTAAGCAGGTTAAATACGGCTGTAAACCCTAAAGCTGAAGTAACAGCATTGGCTACAGATAAGTCCGCTAAAAGTAATAGTGAGTTACTATCTGTTAAGGGGCACGACAAACGTAGCGCTACTTTGTGGTTCTTATATATGGTGCGCTGCGCCAATGGTCAGCTTTATACAGGGATCACGACTGATGTAACGCGTCGCTTTAGTGAACATCAAAGTGGTAGTGCTAAATCTGCCAAGTTTTTACGGGGCAAAGGGCCGCTAAGTTTGGTGTATTCAGAAACGGTTGGTAGCCATTCAGATGCGCTTAAGCGAGAAATAGCGTTAAAGAAATGGCCAAGAGCGAAGAAGCTGGCATTGATCTCTGAGTTTGAGTGAGTGCTGTGACTAGCGATAAATAGCGTAACTTCAAAAGTTACGCCATTTTCATTTGAGCCGCTTTTATTTGGGCGTTGGTATTTGACAGTTAATATTTGAATCGTTTATTCGAACCCTTAAGCGATTACTGATTATAAAGGCTGGTAAAAAAGCGTTCTTTTCGCGGTAGGTAGTAGTCATCATAGTCTAACGAGAAGGCAATACTGGTTGCCTTGCCTTTTAGCTCAGCCCTTGGAACAAAGCCGTAAACTCGTGAGTCGGCACTGTTACGGCGGTTATCGCCCATTACCAAATAGTGATTGGCTGGTACTGTGATGGAGTTAAAGTCACTGAGATTGTCACTGGCTGTTTTTTCAATGCGGATACTATGGTTTAAACCAAGTAAGTTTTCTGTAGCAATGAGTTGTTGAGTATCGTTAGATAGCACTGCGTAATCTAGCGCTTGGCCATTAATAAACAGTACTTCATTGTGCAAACTAACAGTATCGCCAGGTAAGCCAATGACTCGTTTGATTAAACGTTTGTCGGCAGCTACTGACTCAAATACCACGACTTCACCACGGCTAGGTTCACCGGTTGCCAATATCGAAATATCAGAAAAAGGCACTCTAAGATCATAAGCCATTTTATCAACTACGATACGGTCGCCTTCTTTTATGGTTGGTTGCATTGAACCTGTGGGTACTGAGTACCAGTCTGCGACCGCACTTCTAAAAACAGACATCAGTAAGATAAAGATTATTAGCTGCCTATTGCTGCGCCAAAGTTTGTGTAACTTGTTCATGAGAGGATCTCGCTGCTAGTTTCTGGGGAGTTCGTTGAATGCGTTAAGTGGGCAGGGGACTACTGAAAACTTATACGCCTAGCCATATAGCAGCTGCTTATGACTAAACGTATTGGGTCGGCAGCAGTCCCTGCGCCGGGAAGATATTTAACGTAAAGTATTTAGTGCATGCTGACGGAGCCGTTAATGTTATCGACACTTAAATCGCCCGAGCCAGATTCAATAATGCTGAGTCCAAGGGTATTCTCTACGTCGATATCACCGGAACCATCATCAATTACAACTGTGCCATTTACGTTTACAACGCTTAAGTCACCTGAGCCGTCATCAATATGAGTGTCACCGCCAATACCTTGTAGGTTAATTGAGCCTGACCCATCTTCAAGGGTGAGTTGGCCTGTGGTATTGCTAATATCAACTGAGCCGGAACCGTCTTGAATGTCGAGGTTTTTACCACCTTTAATCCACACATCACCAGAACCATCATCAAGCTTGATATCTGCCATAACGCCTTTGATTTCAATATCACCAGAGCCATCATCAATATTCAGCATCATGTTGCTTGGAACTTGAATGGTGAGATCGATATAAGGCGAGCGCTTAAAGTTGATGCTGCTATCAAAGTCGGCAATCAATTTGGCTTTAGAGCCGCTCTGTTTAAGGCTGAGGTTACTTTCGATATCGCCATAGGTGTAGATATCAGCGGTAACCATGATTTGAGTTAGGCCATCCACACCTTGAATGTTGAGATCGCCTGCAGCGGTTTCAGCGACCAAGGTATCAATTTGCTTAGCATCAATTTGTAGCTGCTTTTTTTGGTGGTTGAGCGGGCCTGCATTAGCGCCATTGACATTGATGATACAGCCAGAAAGTGACATAGCGATTACGCCGGCAAGCAAGGTAGATGTTAGTTTCATCGGGTAACGTCCTTTTATTATTTTTGGTTGGCAGCATGGCAAGCTGCTTAATGTTGATATTGATGAATAAGCAGAAAGCGTGCCAATAGGTTATCTAATTGTTTTAGCTATGTTATCTTGGTTTTTTGTTAGTTAGTGGTTGTCGATAGTGGTGAATTAGCTTATTAATTTACGCTGAATGTTTATTTATTAGTGAAATTACTCAATGACTTATATGTGGCTTGATAGTGGGTGCTAAACCGTAAACATATAGTGTCTAAATCTAAGGGATGACTAAATATGGATTATTTATCGGTTAACCAGCAAAGTTGGGATAAGCGGGTGCAAACCCATGTGACTTCTGAGTTTTATGACGTTGCAGGCTTCTTACAAGGTAAAAGCTCGCTGCAAGAGATCGAGCTGGCGCAGCTTAACGTTGCTGGCAAAAGCTTATTGCACCTGCAATGTCACTTTGGTCTAGACACCTTGTCTTGGGCAAGAATGACGGCCGATGTCACAGGTGTTGATCTGTCTCCCGCAGCTATCACTCAAGCTAAATCGTTGACTGAGCAAGTTGGACTAACGGCGGACTTTATCTGTAGTGATGTTTATAGCGTTCCCGACAGGGTTAAAGGCGAATTTGATGTGGTTTTCACTTCATACGGCGCCATAGTTTGGTTACCAGATCTTGATAAGTGGGCACAGGTTATTGCCAACAAATTAGTGGCTGGTGGTCAGTTTTATATGGTGGAGTTTCATCCTGCTCAAGCGGTATTTGAAGGGTATAACTATTTTCATCAGGATGCGCCAGATGTCGAAGATGAAGCGACCTATACCGAAAATGCTAATGACGACACGCATACTTTTATGAGCTGGCCGCACTCGTTAGCTGACGTGATTAATGCATTAATTAAGGCAGGGCTTGAAATTAATCAGTTCAATGAATTTCCGTTTAGTCCCTATAACTGCTTTGAGGGCTTAACTGAAGAAGTTGTCGATGTAGAACTACCGAGTGGAATGAAACCTTGTAAGCGATATTTTGTTGAGCAAAAAGGCCAGCGATTACCGCTAACCTATTCGATTTTAGCGACTAAAAAGCCATGATTTTATGTCGGGTAAATATAACTAAGCCTATTGGTTAGCTCTAACGACAGGGTACGTTAAATATTGATTGTCGTAGTATGGGCTGCGCTCATAGAACCAGCGCAGGCGAGCTTTAGGATCCGCTGCAAAGGCCTCATCTTTTAAAGCTTGGTTAAATTCAGTTTGTAGCGCTGGATTTTGCGTTAGCATCTGTTGAGCTAAAGGTTCAACGGCGTAGTTTTCAATGTACTCAGTGCGAGTAAAGATAGGATTGAAAAAACCCCATTGAAATAGTGAGTCTGGCGATTGCGGCTCTAATAGCATCATAGCGAGATCGCCTAGCGGTTGTTTAGTGTCAATGCGAACTGTACCTGCTGGCAGGGTAAGCTTTACTGATTGACTCTCAACGGTGGCATTAACTCGCTGGCGGCCTTCATAATCGGCTTTGGCAAACTTTGCATCGCTAAATTGATATTGCTGCACAGTTTGTTCTGCCGCGTGAGTTAGCGTGGTCATACGTATGCCGTGCACACTTAGGCGCTCGATAACCTCTTGCCACTGCGGCGGAATGTAATAAGCTCCGGGGCGACTTACGCTAATATCGGCTTTGGTGCCGCCAATTACAGGTAAATTTTCATATAATTTAGGCTCACCATTCCAGCGTACAATTTCATTACCACTAATAGCACTTTGCTCCAGTGTGTAACCAATGCCTTTAAAGTCCCAACCTTGAGCTTGCTGCTCTTGTTGCCAAGTTAGCGTCAGCCTTGGTGAGTAACGATACTTATCTTGCTGGATGGCAGAAGTCAGTTTGGTGTTGTCGTCAGCTATGCTGTTAAGCGAAGCTTCTAACATAACGTAAGTGCCTAACACTCTTTGTTTGTAGGGTTTTAGGCTGTGATTTTCTATCAAAATGGTAGGCAAGTGGCGCGCATCGCCATAGCCGTTAGAAAAACGTGGGCTGGCGTTCCAGAGTGACATACCTTTAGTAATATCAGTATTATCCATGGCAAAAACTAATGGCCCTGGCACATGACCTTGCTTAGTTAGCGCCGCTTCAATTGCTGGGCGATAGCTGTTTTCTAACCATTTATAGATTGATGGGCTTTTGCCTTGAGCTAGGTTATAGCCAAAGGTCACATCATATTGGTAGTCGATGCCATCGGTAACATGCACATCGATATACAGATCAGGTTGCCATATATTGATAGCTCGCAGCATATGCTGCATTTCAGGGGTATCAGCTTTAGCGTAATCGCGGTTTAAATTGAGGTTCTGTGCTGTGGTGCGCCAGCCCATATTTACAGGCCCACGTTGGTTTACGCGATTAAATTCACTTGCGCGTTCATGACCATCAACACTAAAGATCGGCACAAATAATAAGTTAGCATTATCCAGCAGATGTGCTTTACCGTTAAAGACGATATCACGTAATAACATCATGCCTGCATCTTTACCATCAATCTCACCCGAGTGAATGCCAGCTTGTACCAGTAAGGTTGGCTTGTCGTTGTTTGACAATGTTGCCGCATCTGCGGCGCCTTCTTTAGAGGCGACAATCATCCAGATCTCTCGACCTTGCGGACTTTTGCCGATGCTGACTTTATGCAGCATCTCACTTTGCGCTATTAGCTTATCTAGCCACACAAAGGTGTCATCGTAACTTGGGCTGGTTTTAAGGCCGTTTTGCTCGAAAGGTGTTGCCCATGGATCATCGGCTGCAACAACGAGTGACTCGCTAGCACCATGCCAAGGCTTTATCAGCGGTAAAATTGCATCGTTAACAAATGTGGTTGCGATTTGGGGTGTTTCATTGAGTTGTAGATTTTCATCTTCAGCAGCAAGGCAATTACTGCTGGAAGTGACAATTAGAGCTGCTGTGGCAAGAGAGGTTAAGCGCATGTTTAGGTACCTGAGATTGAACTATTTTGAATTATTATTAGCCAGTTATATTTCATTAAAGCGAGCTGAAGTGCAACCGCCTAACTGTTTCTAAATATGCATGTTCATGACGGCTTACTCATTATCGACTGTGATCTAAAGGCTTATGAATAAGCCTTTAAATTAAAGCTTAATAAACTGACCACGGATAAGAATAAGTAGGCTTTTTTTGTTGGGAGCACCTGTATTTAAGCTTTTAAGTGTTTTTGCTTATTTAGTATATGCTGCTTAATGTGCTGTTTTATAAGGTTAATTATTGTTAATTGTTTGCATTTTTGTTGTCTATCTCTTGTTTTGTCTCTGTGTTTTTAATATATAGTGTCCAACCTTAATTTTGAGGGGGTTATTGTTTTTATTTTGTTGGTAAGCCTCTAATTAAAAACTGAATTATTACCTTTTTAGATACACGAATGGACAGTTCAAATATGTTAATTGTTAAACAATCTTTATTAAATGGATTTAAGCCTCAAATGAGTTTGCTTGTTGCGGGTATGGTGCATATATGAGCGCGAAAAATAAGCTTCTGCTTTCGATAGGGCTATTGATTTCTTTTATTATTTCTTTTGTTTCAATATTGGGTTATGTGCAAGTAAGTAACTCATCGACTAATAGCTACCAGCATGACCTTTCTAATACTGCATCGCTTATTTCTGCTGCTACAGAGCAAAAGGTCAATACTTACTTTACCAGCTTGGAAGCTCTGGCTGCCTCTTTAGAAGTCATCAACGGCGAAGTGGTTGTTGATGAGCAAGCTGTTAAGGCTCTGATTAAAAGTAATGAAAGATTAGATATTTCAAATTACTTTATTGGTTTACCAGATGGTTCAATGTATGACGCTCTTTCTAAGGGGCTGCACCCAACATTTAACGCTGTTGAAGCGCAGCGGGAATGGTACGTAAAAGGCATGACGGGGGCGGATCGCGTAGTGACGACACCGTTTAAAGCAAGCTCCGGCAATATGTCTATCTCTTTGGTTGTGCCTATTAAGCATCAAGGGCAAGTTATTGGCTTGGTTGGATTAAGTTTGTTAATGGATGATTTAACAACATTTATAAATCAACTAAGCATGGATGATAATATTTTCGTATCCCGCGATGATGGTTTTATGATGGCGGCTTATAATGCTGATCTTGTTGGAAAAAACCTATTTGAATTGCGTCCTTCATACGAAGCATATGCTGCAAAGCTAACGAGTTCACACTCCTACAATCTTCCTGGGCGAGGTGAATATTATGTGGTTTCTGCTAAGTCAGAGGTACTTAACTGGACGGTTTGGGCGTTTGCCAGCTGGCAAGATATTAATCAAACATCAAAAGATGCAGTGATCAGCAATCTGGTTTCCGGTCTCATTTTTATTATTCTTGGTATTGTTGGTGTGTCACTGCTGATACAGAGATTAATGTATAGGCCAATTGGTGGCGAACCTAAAGAAATCGAAGCTTTAGTAGACAAAATTGCCAGTGGTGATCTCACTGAAATCCCCCAAGTTAGTGACAATTGTGTCGGTGTTTATCGCTCAACATTATTGATGGCAACTAAACTCAAGGAAATGATTACCGACATTAATGATTCGTCGAAGCAGTTGATTGGAGCTTCTGGTCAGTTAGAGCAATCTTCTACCAAGGTAGACAATTCTTGTCAGCTACAAATGAGTCAACTTGAGCAAGTGGCAACTGCAATGAACGAGATGACAACAACGGTTGCAGACGTAGCGCAAAGTGCAATGGATGCATCTAACTCATCTACAGACGTAAACGTAAGTTCACAGCAAGGGCTAAGTCTTGTATCTGAAATGAATGCTGACATTTCGCGTCTAATGGCTGATATTTTTAAGGTGCAAGCTGTGATCCGCAGCGTGCATGCTGAAACTGAAAATGTGGGGGGGATCTTAGACGTTATTCGTGGCATTGCCGAACAAACCAATTTATTGGCATTAAATGCGGCTATTGAGGCTGCAAGAGCTGGCGAACACGGTCGAGGCTTTGCCGTTGTTGCAGATGAAGTACGCTCTCTAGCGACCAAAACACAGCAAAGCACCAATGAAATTCAAACCATGATTAGTTTATTGCAAGAGCAGGCAACGCAATCGGTTTCGTTAATGGATGAAAATGCCAAGAGCGCTGAGCAAACCTCAACTAAGGCAGAGCAAACTAGTTTGGCGTTGCAAGCTATTCAAACCGAAATTCAGCGAGTGCAGGACATGAACCACCAAATTGCGACGGCTTCTGAGCAGCAATCTCAAGTGGCAATGGAGATGAATAAAAACATCGTTACGGTTAATGATCTTGCTCGCGATACTTCAGCGGATGTGCAAACCAATGTTGCTACCTCTGAGTCACTGAATGCAATGGCGATGAGGTTACGAGATAGCGTGAGTACGTTTAAGTTTTAAATTTAATTGTTTCAGAAAAGAATAAGGCGTGCATGGCACGCCTTAATTTCTAACGCATTTTCAATTATGCATTAGGGCCGGCGTCTTTAATTGAATCCGGTACCTGATACTTCTCAAAGTTTGCCTCAAAGCTTTCAGCGAGATGCTGTGCAAATTCAGCATATTTAGCTTTATCTTCCCAAGTGTTAATCGGGTTAAGTAGATTGCTATCTACGCCAGCAACGGCAACGGGTACGTGCAGGTTAAGTTTTTCTAAGTATTCAGTTTCAACATCTTTTAGTTCACCCGACACAATTGCATCAACAATCGCGCGAGTGGTTGGAATGTCGAAACGCTTACCAATGCCATGTGGCCCGCCAGTCCAACCTGTGTTTACAAGGTAAACTTGGCTACCGAAAGATTCGATGCGCTTCATTAGTAGCTCAGCGTAAACACCTGCTGGGCGTGGGAAGAAAGGTGCACCAAAACAAGTTGAGAAGGTTGACTGAATCGCAGCTGTTGAGCCCATTTCAGTTGAACCTACTTTGGCTGTGTAACCTGACAAAAAGTGATACGCGGCTTGTTCTTTAGTTAGCTTAGACACAGGTGGTAGTACACCTGAAACGTCACAAGTTAAGAACACCACTGCGTGTGGTTCTGCACCACAGTTATCAAGTTTACGTTGAGCAATATGCTCAAGCGGATAAGCTGCGCGAGTGTTTTCGGTCAAGCTAGAGTTGGTATAGTCTGGTACGCGGTTTTCATCGGTAACCACGTTTTCAAGTACAGTACCAAAGCGGATAGCATCCCAGATCACCGGCTCGTTTTTCTGGCTGAGATCGATGCATTTGGCGTAGCAACCGCCTTCAATGTTGAATACGCCGCCTGGTGCCCAGCCGTGTTCATCATCGCCGATAAGAAAACGCTTAGGATCGGCAGACAATGTTGTTTTACCAGTACCAGAAAGGCCGAAGAATAGCGTTGTATCGCCGTTCTCACCAACATTAGCAGAGCAGTGCATAGGCAATACGCCTTTGGCTGGCAGCAAGAAGTTTTGTACCGAGAACATCGACTTTTTCATTTCGCCAGCATATTTAAGGCCAGCGAGTAGCACTTTTCGTTCGGCGAAATTAATAATAACCGTAGCATCAGAGTGGGTTCCGTCGCGCTTAGGTACACATTCAAATTCAGGAGCGTTCATGATCTGCCATACTGGCTTGTCACTTGCGTTGAACTCTTGTGGCACGATGAATAAATTGCGCGCAAACAGTTGATGCCAAGCATACTGAGTCGTCACTCTGACGGGTTGGTAATGCTCGGCACTTGCCCCAACTTCTAGCTCAGAAACGAAAGTCTCTTTATCAGCTAAATAGGCTTCAACACGCTCCCAAAGCGCGTTAAAAGCTACTGCTTCAAAAGGCTTGTTAACCGCTCCCCATTCAATATCAGCTTCAGAGCTTGGCTCTTTGACGATAAAGCGGTCATTTGGCGAACGGCCTGAACGTGCGCCCGTTCTGGCAACAAGCGCTCCATTAGCCGTTAATTCGCCTTCACCGCGCGCCAATGCAAGCTCGACTAGCTGGCCTGTGGAAAGGTTTAGGTACTCGCGGTTTGATCCATCCGCCATAGGTAAGGTCTCCATCTTTGAGGTCATAGTCTGTTGCTGATCTTTAATGCCAGCTTTCTGTATTAGCCGATTGTAACTTATGCAGCGGTTAAAATGTGCTGCAGTTCAAAAAAAATGCGAAAAAGTGATTTTGCTCTGCAGTTGGTGTCATAAAGCTGTGCTAGGCAGCGGAGTCCGGAGAGAAGTCTTGATATAAAAAAGGCGCCGAGAAGGGCGCCTTTAGTTTAACTAAATAATAAAATTAGCTAATAATATTTATTGAGTTACATCGTTGCTTGGCGCGTTAGCGTAGATAGCTTCGATATCGATAGAGTCGAAGATATATTTGCTGTTGCAGTATTCACAGCCCATTTCAACTTTACCCACTTCAGCAATAATCGCATCGACTTCTTCTTTTGAAACGGTACGGATTGCTTTAGCACTGCGCTCTTTTGAGCAAGTACACTTGAAGGTAACGGCTACAGGCTCATATAGGCGTACTTCTTCTTCGTGGTATAAACGGTGTAGTACTTCTTCAGCTTCAAGACTAAATAACTCATCTTGCTTAACGGTCTCAGTCAGAATTGATAAGTGATCAAATTCTTCATTGTGGTTACCGTCAGTTGGCAATACTTGTAAGAACATACCAGCTGCTTGCTTAGTGTCGGCAAATAGTTTGATCTTAGTTGGCAGCTGTTCTGACTGTTGGAAGTAATCTTCTAAACACTCAGCTAGGGTGTCTTTTTCCAGACCTACTACACCTTGGTAACGCTCACCGTCGTTCGGCGTTAACGTGATAACCATATAGCCTTTACCAAACATTTGCTGCAGGCTTGCATCGTCAGCAATTTCGCCATCCCAACGTGATACGCCGCGAAGTTGCTGTAGGTTATTACCGTTGATAACTGCAAGAGACACAGGACCGTCGCCTTGCAATTGAATGCTGATATCGCCGCTAAATTTTAGCGTAGCAGTCAATAGTGACGTAGACGCCATTAACTCACCCAGTACTTTTTGGATGGCTAGCGGGTAGTCATGGGCTGAAATGACTTCTTGATAGCTGCTTTCAAGTTGTACTAGCTCTCCGCGAACGCTGGCGTTTTCGAAAAGGTAGCGGTATAGATTGTCTTTACTCATTTTCTCTGTCATAACAGTTTTCCAATTTTTAGCTTTCTTTAAAGCGCATAATTTGACGACGTTGCTTCTTATCTGGCTTTTGAGCAGGTGCCGGATTATTAAGAATGTTCAAGCGTCGTTGCTCAGCATAGGTTTCTCGCTTGGCTATGCTTTGCGGTGTTTCTTCATAAAGGGTTTGTGCAATAGACCCTTTTTGGCGATATTCAGATAATTGTTTTATGACGATCTCTTTTTCGTCATGTCCTTGCCGTAATCTAATCGTGGCACCGACTTCAGCAAATTTACTCGATTTAGTACGTTGGCCGTTGTAGTGTACTTTACCACCATTGATCATCTCTTTTGAGATGGCACGGGTTTTATAAAAACGTGCAGCCCAAAGCCATTTATCAAGCCGGACTTTGAACACTTGTTGTTCGTTGTCGTTCATGAACGACTCCAGTAGTAAATTAAGCATAGGTAAAGTAGGGGGAACTTCACAAGCTCAGCAAGAATATACAAATCTTTACGCTCTTACTGGCAAAATAGTGGCAAGCTTCACACCCTTTTAAGGCGCGTAAAGTTAGCATATTTGTCCAAATATCGCCAACATTGCTGCTGTTATGGGCTTGTTGCAATACGCAGTGTGGGGTAGCATGAGTCAGGTTTCAAAAAATTACTATAAACAGAACAGAGACCTGTACATAAGGTCCAAATAAATATGGATTTATTAGATAAATTTTTAACGAAAGCGGCTGGAGTGCCTCAAAAACCAGTTAGCACAGCAATATTTAGTCTCGGAGTATTAATTGCTCTGTATTTGCTCGCGCAAATGACTTGGAAACTCATTCCTAATGACTCAGCTCCTACGCGCTGGGTACCTACGCCTGTTTCAAGTAACTCTCCTGGGCAAGTCAATGTACTTGGTCTACAACAACTTTCATTATTTGGTAAAGCTGACGCTGAAGGCGCTAAACCCAAAGCGGCGCCGGTAGAAGAGATTATTACCGATGCGCCTAAGACTTCTTTATCAATTCAGTTAACGGGTGTGGTTGCCTCAACAACAGAAAAGAAAGGTCTGGCTGTTATTGCCTCAAGTGGTAGTCAAGATACCTACAGCTTGGGTGACAAGATTAAAGGCACATCCGCTTCACTGAAAGAAGTGTATGCCGACCGTATCATCATTACTAATAGCGGCCGTTATGAGACGCTAATGTTAGATGGCTTAGAGTACAGCACGAATGGCGCAGCTAATCAGCAATTGCAAAAAGCCAAAAGTGTGTCAAAAGGCAAAACCATTGATAACCGTACAAATCGTGCCGTGGCAGCAGAGTTAAGCCAATCACGAGACGAAATTTTAGCGGATCCAAGTAAGATAACTGACTATTTGTCAATTTCACCGGTTAAAAGTGGCGGTGAATTAGCGGGTTATCGTCTTAATCCGGGTAAAGACAGGGAACTGTTTACTCAAGCAGGTTTCAAAGCAAACGATTTAGCCAAATCGATTAATGGCTATGACCTAACGGACATGGGTCAAGCGCTAGAAGTAATGGCACAGCTACCAGAGATGACTGAAGTTGCCTTAATGGTAGAGCGAGATAGCCAGCTGATAGAAATAATGTTTAGTCTGCCAGAGTAATTTGAGCAGAAATAACAATAAAATTTTGCAGTAATACACAATTAGTATTTGCGGCAACGAAAGGGTTTAGGGGAAGTAAAACAATGAATAATAAGCGGATTAGACGCAGACTAATCGCCGGTATGGTTATGGGTGCTTCATTATTAGCACCTCAACTTGCTTGGTCTGAGCAATATGCGGCTAACTTTAAGGGCACGGATATTCAAGAGTTTATCAATATCGTTGGTAAAAACTTGAACCGGACTATTATTGTCGACCCTACGGTTCGCGGTAAAATTAATGTGCGTAGTTACGATCTACTTAACGACGAACAATATTACCAATTCTTCCTCAACGTACTGCAAGTCTATGGTTACGCCGTTGTCGAAATGGACAACAACATCATCAAGGTGATCAAAGATAAAGATGCCAAAACGGCGTCTATTCGTGTTGCTGATGATAATGCACCGGGCCTAGGCGATGAGATGGTTACCCGCATTGTTGCGCTATACAACACTGAAGCTAAGCAGCTTGCACCGTTATTACGTCAGTTAAACGACAATGCTGGCGGCGGTAACGTAGTGAACTACGACCCATCCAACGTACTAATGATTTCTGGCCGTGCGGCTGTAGTAAACAAGTTAGTTGAAATTGTTCGCCGCGTTGATAAGCAAGGTGATACCGCGGTTGAAGTGGTTAAGCTTGAATTCGCCTCTGCGGGTGAAATCGTGCGTATTGTTGATACCCTTTACCGCTCAACAGCCAACCAAGCACAAATGCCTGGTCAAGCGCCAAAAGTCGTTGCCGATGAACGTACCAATGCTGTAGTGGTAAGTGGTGATGAAAAAAGCCGCGAGCGTGTAGTTAAGCTAATTAAAAACCTTGATGCTGAACAAGCCAACACAGGTAACACCAAAGTTCGCTATTTACGTTATGCCAAGGCGGAAGATTTAGTTGAAGTATTGACAGGCTTTGCTGAGCAGCTAGTCGATGATAAAGGTGCTCCACAAGCTGGCGGTGGCAGCAAGCGTCGTAACGAAATCAATATTATGGCTCACACAGATACCAATGCATTGGTAATTAGTGCTGAACCAGATCAAATGCGCACAATTGAAAGTGTGATTAATCAATTAGATATTCGCCGCGCTCAAGTTCTTGTAGAAGCCATTATTGTCGAAGTATCTGAAGGCGATGATGTTGGTTTTGGTGTGCAGTGGGCCACTGAAGCTGGCGGTGGTACTCAGTTTAATAACTTAGGCCCAACTATTGGTGAAATCGGTGCCGGTATTTGGCAGGCACAAGGTGAAGAAGGTTCTACCGTTTGTAATGACGGTACCTGTACTGAAAACCCTGACACTCGCGGCGATATTACTTTACTGGCGCAAGCTTTAGGTAAAGTTAACGGTATGGCTTGGGGCGTGGCAATGGGCGACTTTGGTGCGCTTATTCAAGCGGTTTCAAGTGACACTAAGTCAAACGTACTGGCAACGCCATCAATCACCACTCTAGATAACCAAGAAGCCTCGTTTATTGTCGGTGACGAAGTGCCAATTCTTACTGGTAGCCAAAACTCAAGTAATGGTAACAGCAACCCGTTCCAAACGGTTGAGCGTAAAGAAGTGGGGGTAAAGCTTAAAGTTGTTCCACAGGTAAACGAAGGTAATGCCGTTAAGCTGACCATTGAACAAGAAGTCTCAGGTATTAATGGTAAAACCGGCGTCGACGTAACCTTTGCTACTCGTCGTTTAACCACAACTGTGATGGCAGATTCAGGTCAAATCGTAGTGCTTGGTGGTTTGATTAACGAAGAAGTGCAAGAGTCGGTACAGAAAGTACCATTCTTAGGTGATATCCCAATTATTGGCCATCTATTCAAGTCATCTTCAAGCGGTAAGAAGAAGAAAAACTTGATGGTATTTATTAAGCCAACAATTATCCGTGACGGCATCACCATGGAAGGCATCGCAGGTCGTAAGTATAACTATTTCCGTGCATTGCAGCTTGAGCAGCAAGAACGTGGTGTTAACTTGATGCCAAATACTGATGTACCAGTATTGGAAGAGTGGGATCAAGAAGCGTATCTACCAGATGACGTGAACGAAGTGCTTAATCGTTATAAAGACGGTAAAGGCTTAGACACTAAGATGCGTGAAACAGATCCAACCCTAAAGAGCATCTCGGGCAGTAAAGATGCCGATGCAGAAGCAGCCGCAACAGATAAAGATGCAGCAGATGAGTGATAATTTAGTTCCAGCTGATGAAGAGCTAGCCAAAGTATCAAGTGAGCTTGGGCTAGTCTCTGAAGAAGAAGCCGATCAGGTCTTTCATTCAAGCAGTAAAGAGCGTTTGCCGTTTGCCTTTGCACACCGTTTTAAGGTGGCGTTAGCACCTAACGATAACCAAGAGTTGTCGTTATATCATGTGCAAAGTACGCCTTTAAGCGCACTATTAGAGGTACGTCGTTACTGCGGTAAAGAGCTGCCATTAATTAAGCTTGAAGATGCGGCATTTGAAGCCCGCTTAACTCAAGCTTATCAAGCTAATTCGTCAGAAGCGCAGCAGATGATGGAAGATATCGGTAACGAGATGGACTTGTTCACTCTTGCCGAAGAGCTACCACAAACTGAAGATCTGCTTGAAGGTGATGATGATGCGCCAATTATTAAGTTAATCAATGCCTTGTTATCTGAAGCGATTAAAGAAGAAGCCTCTGATATCCACATTGAAACTTACGAAAAGCAATTAATCGTACGTTTCCGTGTTGATGGCATTTTGAAAGAAGTGCTTAAGCCAAATCGCAAACTATCATCGTTATTAGTATCGCGTATTAAAGTTATGGCACGGCTTGATATTGCTGAAAAACGTGTACCACAAGATGGCCGTATTTCACTGCGTATCGCTGGCCGAGCAGTAGATGTGCGTGTATCAACCATGCCTTCGAGCCATGGTGAACGTGTAGTGCTTCGTTTGTTAGACAAAAACGCCGGCAACTTAGACTTAGAGCAGCTCGGCATGACCGATTCTGTGCGTCATCAGTTTGATGAGCTGATCCGCAGACCACACGGCATTATTTTGGTGACCGGTCCAACAGGTTCGGGTAAGAGTACTACCTTGTACGCCGGCCTAACTGAAATCAATTCAAAAGATACCAATATTCTGACCGTAGAAGATCCAATTGAATATGAGTTGGAAGGCATAGGTCAGACTCAAGTTAACACCAAAGTAGACATGACATTTGCTCGTGGTCTGCGCGCAATTCTACGTCAAGATCCTGATGTGGTGATGATTGGTGAAATTCGAGATCTAGAAACCGCACAAATTGCGGTACAGGCATCGCTTACTGGTCACATGGTTATCTCAACTTTGCACACCAATACAGCGTCAGGTGCGATTACCCGTTTGCAAGATATGGGCGTAGAGCCGTTCTTGGTTTCTTCGAGTTTACTTGGCGTTCTTGCACAGCGACTCATTCGTACTTTATGCCCTAGCTGTAAAGAAGAACATGTACCTGATAACCGCGAACGTGAGTTGTTAGGTATTAGCAGTGATGATCCGCAGGTGATTTACCGCGCTAAAGGTTGTCAGGCTTGTGGGCATAATGGTTACCGTGGTCGTACAGGTATTCATGAATTATTGGTGGTTGACGATAACGTGCGCGAGCTTATCCATACAGGTCGCGGCGAGTTAGCTATCGAGAAATATATTCGCCAGTCTGTGCCGAGTATTCGTCACGACGGTATGAGTAAAGTGCTTGCGGGTAAAACAACCCTTGAAGAAGTGCTGCGTGTCACTCGAGAGGAGTAAGCCATGCCAGCATTTGAATATAAGGCGTTAGATAAAACCGGTAAGCAGAAAAAGGGCGTAGTTGAAGCGGATACCGCCAGACACGCTCGTACTCAGTTGCGTGAGCAACGCTTAATGCCGCTGGAAATTACACCGGTGGTAGAAAAAGAAAGTAAGGCAAAATCTGCCAGCTTTAGCTTTTTTAAGCGCGGTATATCAACCGCTGAGCTGGCATTGATTACTCGGCAAATTGCGACTTTGGTTGCCGCAGGTTTGCCGGTTGAAGAAGCATTAAAAGCCGTTGGTCAACAGTGTGAAAAAGACCGCCTTGCTAGCATGGTAATGGCAGTACGTTCACGGGTCGTTGAAGGTTATAGCCTTGCTGATTCAATGGCAGAGTTTCCGCATATTTTCGATGAGTTGTATCGCGCTATGGTGGCTTCAGGTGAAAAATCTGGTCACCTCGAAGTGGTACTTAATCGTCTTGCTGATTACACCGAGCGTCGTCAGCAGCTTAAGAGTAAAATGACTCAAGCGATGATTTATCCAATCGTGCTGACAGTCGTCGCTATTGGTGTTATCGCCATTTTGCTTGCAGCGGTTGTACCACAGGTTGTGGGTCAGTTTGAGCATATGGGCCAAGAGCTGCCTTGGACTACCGAGCTATTAATTGCATCGTCAGATTTTATCCGCGATTACGGTCTCATTGTATTGGGTGTGATTATCGCTTTGTTCGTTATTGCCAAGCGGTTATTGGTGTCACCGAAAAACCGCATGAAATACGACAGCATGTTGCTGCGTCTGCCAGTGATTAGCAAAGTCAGTAAGAGTCTTAATACCGCACGTTTTGCACGTACCTTAAGTATCTTAACGGCCAGTTCAGTGCCATTGCTAGATGCTATGCGTATCGCTAGCGATGTACTGCTAAACGTAAAAGTTAAAGCGGCAGTTGAAGAAGCAACACTGCGGGTGCGTGAGGGTACAAGTTTAGGTGCGGCATTGGCCAACACTAAACTTTTTCCGCCAATGATGCTCTATATGATCACCTCAGGTGAAAAAAGTGGTCAGCTTGAGCAGATGCTTGAGCGCGCTGCTGATAACCAAGACCGAGAGTTTGAGTCGAATGTGACAATTGCTTTAGGGGTATTTGAACCTATGTTGGTCGTTAGTATGGCCGCCGTGGTTCTGTTTATTGTTCTCGCTATTCTTCAGCCAATTTTGGCGCTGAATAATATGATTAGTGGTTAATACTCAGCGCACTTGGTAACCCAGTTACTAGTTGAGGCATGAGATTTTTAGTTTAAGGAATTTGTTAATGCAAACACGTAATAAACAAAAAGGTTTTACCCTATTAGAAGTCATGGTGGTTATCGTGATTCTAGGTATTTTGGCCTCTATGGTTGTACCTAACCTAATGGGTAACAAGGACAAAGCTGACCAACAGAAAGCGGTTTCAGATATCGTTGCATTGGAAAATGCGTTGGACATGTACAAGCTAGATAACAGCGTGTACCCAACAACTGAGCAAGGTCTTGAAGCATTAGTACAAAAGCCAACTATTTCGCCAGAACCACGTAACTACCGTGCTGATGGTTATGTTAAGCGTTTACCACAAGATCCATGGCGCAATGACTACTTACTATTAAGCCCAGGTGAAAACGGCAAGTTAGATATCTTCAGTTCAGGCCCAGATGGTCAACCAGGTACTGAAGACGATATCGGTAACTGGAACCTACAGAACTTCCAGTAAGTGACCTTGTCGCGAGTGAACTTTACACGCCAAACGGGCTTCACCTTAATGGAGGTGTTGCTCGTTGTTTTGCTTATGGGGCTAGCGGCAACCGCCGTGACTCTGGGTATGGGCGGAGCAAGTAAAGAAAAGGCACTTGAGCGCTCGGCGCAGCAATTTATGATGGCCACCGAAATGGTGCTGGATGAAACAGTGCTCAGTGGCCATTTTGTTGGCATTGTGGTCGAAGACACTAGCTATAAATATGTGTATTACGACGAAGGTAAGTGGCAACCGTTACAGCAAGATAGATTGCTAGCTGAAAGACAAATGGATCAAGGCGTTGAGTTAGTTCTAGTGCTTGATGGTTTACCGTTAGTGCAAGAAGACGAAGAGCAAGATTCTTGGTTTGACGAGCCTTTAATTGAAAAGTCAGCTGAAGATAAAAAGAAATTCCCTGAGCCACAAATTTTGCTGTTCCCAAGCGGTGAAATGAGCGCATTTGAGCTGGCTTTTGTCAGTGAAGATGAAATGCAGCAAGACATCGAAGTGGTGGTGTTTGGCGATGCGCTAGGGCGTTTGCGAATGGGTTTTGAAGATGAAGAAGTCTTATAGCCATGGCTATTAAGCAAAAAGGCATGACCTTGCTAGAAGTGATCGTCGCATTAGCGGTGTTTTCAATCGCCGCGGTATCGATTACCAAAAGTCTTGGCGAACAAATTGCCAATATGCCGATTTTAGAAGAGCGCACCATGGCGCAATGGGTCGCCCACAACCAAATGGTTGAGGCACGCCTTGATCCAAAGTTTCCAGATATTGGTCGTAAAGACGGCCAAGTAGAGCTCGCCAATCAAGAGTGGTATTGGCGTAAAGAGGTCATTAAAACGACCGATGATAATTTTAGAATGATCCGCATCAGTATCAGTGATGACGAGCGATTTTCCCGTACTATCGCTGAAGTGAGTAGTTATGTACTTAAAGCGGATTAACACAATGCGCGGCTTTACGCTGCTAGAGATGCTAATCGCTATCGCGATTTTTGCCATGTTAGGGCTAGCAGCAAACACAGTGCTGAGTACTGTGATGAAAAACGATACCGCCACCCGTGACTTTGCCGCCAAGTTAAAGGCGATGCAGCAAGGGTTCGGTATTATTGAGCGTGACTTGAATCAAATGGTAGCACGCACGCCGAGATTGTTAGAGGGCGGTCGTGGCACCACAGTATTTCAAACGGGCAGTAATATGCTCGACTCGGAATCCGAGTCATTAGTGTTTTTCCGCCTAGGCTGGTTAAATCCTGACGGACTGCTGCCAAGAGGCAGTTTGCAGTCGGTGGCTTACGTGGTGATGGAAGGCAAGTTACAGCGCTGGTATTACGCATATCCTGAGCCTGAATTTGGCGCAGAGCCGATTAAAACGGTGATAATGGATAAGGTTATTTCAGTGGAATATGCCTTTTTTGCCGATGATAAATGGGAGCGTAAAACTGACGCAACCAAGCTACCAAAAGCCATCGCCATCGAAATTGAATTTGAAGATATTGGTAAAGTTCAGCGTAAGTTTTTAGTACCACAAGGCGCGCTTGCTGGCAGTAACGATGACAGCAACAATGGTGGTAATAATAATGGCGGCAATAACAACGATAGTGATGACTCTAAGCCTGATGACGACAACGGTAACCAACAAGGCGGAGGAGAGTAATTATGCCTTCTAAGCAGCGCGGCGTTGCTCTTATCGTAGTCTTGTTGATTGTGGCTATGGTGGCCATTATTGCCACCAACATTACTTCGCGTAATCAGTTGTCTGTTAGGCGTACGTTGAATATGGCGCAATACGACCAAGCGTTTTGGTATGCCATTTCAGGTGAAGAGATTGCCAAGAAAGTATTAAAACAAGATTTGGAAGACTCTGATACCGTGCACTTGCAGCAGTACTGGGCTCTGGCTGATGTTATTTTTCCGGCTGAGAAAGGTGAAATCGCCGGTAAGATCACCGATATGCGCGCCTGTTTTAATCTCAATTCGTTGTCAGCACCGAGTGAGAAAGTTGAAAACGGTCAGCCTAAAATGCCATTACCAGCGGTGCAGTTTAAAGGCTTATTGGTCGCGCTGGGTATGGATGAGTTTGCCGCAGAGCGTTTAGCGCAAACCACCAAAGATTACATAGATGAAGATACCGTAAGTGGCCCTTATGGTGCAGAAGATGCGGAATATGAGTCGCGTAATGTACCGTACCGAGCAGCAAATACTTTGCTGAGCCATAAAAGCGAACTGCGCGCTGTTATGGGCTTTACTCAAGATATTTATTTAAAACTGGCACCTTACGTATGTGCTATCCCAGGCAACACAACGCAGGTATTAAACGTTAATACCGTGCCAGTAGAGCATGCTGCAATTATTGCGGGTATGTTCGATAACAAGATTTCTGTTGGTGAGGCTGAGAGCATCATCAATCAAAGACCGCTCGACGGTTATGATGACATCAATGAGTTTTGGGAAAACTCATCAGTGGCATCGCTTGCCGGTGACGCCAAGCTAAAATCAAGCTTTGGGGTAACCAGTAAGTACTTTCTACTCGATGCGGGGGCGAAGGTCGACACCGCAGTATTTAGATTAGAAAGCGTGCTTTACGGCGACAGTAAGAAATTAGAAGTGTTATCTCGCCAGTTTGGTGGGCAAAAATAACAACAGTCCTTTAAATCCATTTAAAGAGACTTGTGGAGATAAATCAGTGAGTGAAAGACTATTTATCCGTTTAGGACAAACCGCAGAGCAAGCATGCTCTTGGCTGGTTTGGTCTGAGCAGGAACAAGAAATTATAGGTTCTGGCGAGCTTAACAATGCCAGTGCACTATCGACCCTTACTGAAAGAGCGGGTAATCGCGGTGTTGACGTTTTAGTGCCAGCATCAAGCATTACGCTAACCGAAGTCGATTTGCCGGAAAAAAGCCAACGCCAAGCGATTAAGGCGCTGCCATTTATGCTGGAAGAAAACCTCGCGCAAAATGTTGATGAACTGCATTTTGTGACGGGGCCGCGTAATGGCGACGCGTTAAGTATTGCAGTGGTGGCACACGAGCAAATGCAAATGTGGATCGAGTGGCTTAGTGATGCTGGCCTTAAAGCTAAATGTATTGTGCCAGATTGCTTAGCACTGCCACTTGCCGATTGCGATTGGGCGGCAATGACCCTAGGCAAAGAAGTCTTGCTACGCACAGGAGCGGGTAGCGGCGTGAGTTTGAGCCAAAACTGGCTTGATATGGCGTTACCTCAGCTGTTAATTGCTGACACGCAAACCACGGTTGCTGGTTACACTGAGTTGCAATTGGCGGGCACGCAAATAAAAGCTCAGCCATTAGATTTGCCTATGTTGGTGCTGGCTAAGGGCTTACTCAATGCGCCAATGAACTTGCTATCAGGCGTATACAAGCCAAAGAAAGAATACGGTAAGCACTTACTATTGTGGCGTAATGCCGCTATCGCATTTGCTGTAGTGATCGTTCTAGCCTTAGTTAACAAAGGCCTAAACATCCACCAAATGAATACAGCCGCCGATGAATTACAAGCGCAAAGTGAGCAGATCTATAAGCAAGTTGTGCCTGGCAGTTCTCGAGTGGTAAACCTGCGCTCACAAATGGGCAGTTATGTACGTACTTTGCAAGGTGGTGGCAGTGGTACTCAGTTCTTTGTCATGCTTTCAGGCATGCAAGATGCCTTTGCTCAAGTGCCTGCGCTTAAGCCAACCACGCTGCGTTTTGATAGCAATCGTAATGAAATCCGCATGCAGGTAACGGCGAAAAATTACGAGCAGATTGAGAAGTTTAAAGAGATAGTGGCACGTTCTTATCAGCTGACTGGTGGTGCGATGAATAGCGGTGAATCAGAAGTCACCAGCACCTTAACCATAAGGAGCAAATAAGATGGAAAACTTAAAAGCATGGTGGAACGGCTTAGTTTTACGTGAAAAGCAGATGGTTTCGGCTTGTGGCGTGGTCTTGGTTATTGGCATTTTATATTGGGGCGTTTGGACGCCAATCGCTAATGCTGAAGCAGAGGCGCAGCGCAACCTAGAAGGTCAGCAAAGCACGCTTAACTACGTTAAGCAAACCGCTAACCGTATTGCAGGCCTAAAACAGAGCGGCACTAATAATGCCTTTAAAGGCAGTTTAAGCGCGGCTGTAAACCAAACTGCGGGGGCATTCGGCCTAGAGATCACCCGGATGCAGCCTCAAGGCAATAAAATTCAAGTATGGATGGATGAAGTGCCATTCGATACGTTATTGAATTATCTTAACGAGCTAGTGCAAAACAAAGGCTTGTCGCTAGAGAGTTTAGATTTAGCCGAATCGGATACTCCGGGCTACGTTAATGTGCGTCGTATTCAGCTGTCGAAATAAGGTGTTGTGGTGAAATTAGCAAAAAAGATAGCGTTAGGCTTTTTAATCTACTTGGTATTTTTAGTGGTGTTGTTTCCAGCCAGCATGGCGGTAAAGCTAGCTCCACTGCCAAACAATGTCGCTATTAGCGGTGTATCTGGCACGATTTGGGCTGGCAGCATTGATATGCTAAGCGTGCAAAAGCGCCAAGTAGAAATGATCACTTGGGACTTAGATGTGCTGTCATTATTAACAGGCACTGTTAAGGCTGATGTGGTGATTGGTAGCCGCGCAAGTGCAGTTAATGGCAAGGGGACGGTTGCTTATTCAATGTCTGGACTTGATGCCTCAGGCTTAAGGTTTGAAGCGCCAAGCAGCTTTTTGTTAGGACGCACTAACTTACCGTTTAGAACCAAGATTAATGGCGACCTCAGTGTGTTAGTTGATAACTTTGAGCAAGGCTTACCTTGGTGTGAGCAGCTTTCAGGTAAGCTGTTTTTAAATCAGGTAAACGTTACTAACCAGTTTGGTAAGTACCCACTTGGCGATATCGCATTGGGCTTGGCATGTCTTGATGGCAAAGTGGAATTAACCACTGATGAAAAGTTAAATGGACTCGGGTTAGACGGCACTATCGTTTTAGCGGATAACAAGATGGTACAAGTTAACGCCAAAATCCGTGAAGTGAACACTCAGCCTGATGATTTGAAAAAGGCGCTCTCTTTCTTAGGCAAGAAAGACAGTCAAGGATATTACCCTATTACTTATCAAGGCCGCTTACCTATCTAGTTAGAGCATTCTTGATAGAGTTTATAAAGGCGCTGATATAGCGCCTTTTTTATGGCTGACTCTTTACTTTTGCTGCAGTAGTTCATCAAGTAAGTGGTGATAATCCTCTATCGCAGGAAAGTCATCAAACACCTTATTCGGCTTTTGGCTGTCTGGATTAGCGATACCTAGCTGATAACCGACACCAGCGAGTTTTGCTGCTGCTAAAATGGCTTCGTTATCATCAATAAACAAACAACGACTAGGCTCTAGGTTAAAGCGCTCAAATAATTGCAGCCAAAATTCTGGATGCTCTTTGGGATAACCAGTTTCGTGGCTCGATATCATGCTGTCTAACCCTAAACCTAGCTCGGTATGTTCCAATTTTAGCCCTAGGTTTTTAGGATGCGCATTGGTGACTAAAATCCGTTGTTTACCCGCACGTTTAAGCGCATTTAGAAACGGCATGCTGTCTTGGCGCATTTGAATCCGCTCAACCAATGTGCGGTGCAGCGCCATAATGTCTAAGCCCATCTGTTGCTCCCAATATTCAAGGCAATACCAATTCAGCGTACCTTCAACCTTGGTGTAGCACTCTTCAACCCATTCACTGGCCTGTTGCACTGAGATATTGCGTTGCTCGCTGAGTACTTTAGGGATCAACTGCACCCAAAAGTGGTTATCGAAATGCAGGTCTAAAAGCGTACCATCCATATCGAGTAAAATGGTGTCAATATCTGTCCATGGAAACATAGTTGCGCGATCCTAGAAAATTCATGTTGTAGATTGGGTGAACAATAGTAAGATTATACTGAATTAAATGACAAGTCGGCAGCGGCACTGGGATGTGTATGACTAAAAAAAATCAGAAACCGGAAATTTTGCACGCTGAAGTCGTTGCTCAAAGCCGACTGTTTCAAATCGAACAAGTGCACTTACGCTTTTCTAACCAAGTAGAGCGCCAGTACGAGCGCATGAAAGGCAATAATCGTGGCGCAGTAATGGTTGTCCCTGTGCTCAACGGCGAGCAGTTACTGCTTGGGCGTGAGTATGCCGCAGGTACTCATAGCTACGAACTGGGCTTTCCTAAGGGCCTAATTGACCCTGGTGAAGAAGCTCACGAGGCAGCAAATCGCGAGCTGCAAGAAGAGATTGGCTACGGTGCTAAAAAGCTAACTCATTTAATGGAGCTAAGCTTAGCCCCGGGATACTTTGCCAGTAAGATGCAGATCTTTATTGCTGAAGATTTGTATGAAAGCCGCCTAGAAGGCGACGAGCCAGAACCGATAGATATGGTGACTTGGCCGCTAGCGGATTGGCAGGATTTATTGAATCAAGAAGATTTTTCTGAATCCCGTAGTGTAAGTGCTTTATTTTTAGCGCAAAAACATCTACAACTAAGTTAGCAAAATTCGAAGTAGGTCATGGGTATTAGGCTGTTGGAGTAGTTATGAAGCCAGAGAATTGTGTAGATCAGGTTATTGAAATCGCCACACTTGCAGGTAAAAAGATCCGCGATATTTACCAAAAGGGGGATTTTGAGCGTGAGATTAAGTCTGACAATACGCCAGTGACATCTGCAGATCTCGCTGCCCATGAAATTATCACCAACGCGTTAAAGGCGCTGACTCCAGATATTCCGGTATTATCGGAAGAAGATGCCGATATTCCTTTTGCGCAGCGCTGTGATTGGCCTCGTTATTGGTTAGTGGATCCACTTGACGGTACCGGCGAGTTTATTGCCGGTAGCGGTGATTTCTCTGTGATCATTGCGCTGGTCGAGCATAACCGCCCAATCATGGGCGTGGTATATGCGCCGATGACCGAAGTTTGTTACTACGGTATCGCTGGTCTAGGTTCTTATAAGCGTAAAGATGGAGCTGAAGTACGTATTAGCAGCAAACAGCTAACGAATGACTCTGATTCTCTACGCTTAGCAGTCAGTCGTCGTCAAGATCCTAAGTCAGTAATCAAGCTGTTTAATCAAGATAAACACTGTGAATTGGTGGTACTAGGCGGCGCAGCGTTAAAGAGTTGCCTAATTGCTGAAGGTCGCGCTGACTGCTACGTACGTATTGGTCCAACAGGTGAGTGGGACACAGGCGCAGCGCAAATTATTGTTGAAGAGGCGGGAGGTCAGATAATGGATCTCAACCTGCAACCTTTGACATATAACGAGCGTGAGTCGTTAGAAAACCCTAACTTTATCGTTGTTGGTTCTCCAGCCTTAGAATGGGATCAGATCTTAATCAATGAATGATGTGATTGAGTTTGGTCTTGCGACTAAGTCAGATCTTATCGCGATTGATGCCCTCGAACAGCAATGCTTTGCTGGACATTGCTATCCAGATTTTTTCTTTAGACAAGCCCTAGATTGCTGGCCACATAGTTTTTGGGTAGCAAAAGACGCGCAAGCTAAAGTGATGGGTTACCTACTCGCATCAACAGGCGCTGAGGCCGATGTTTGCTGGATTTTATCTATTGCCGTTGCCGATACTGCTAGAGGTAAAGGCATTGGCACTAAGCTTATCTCAAAGCTGATTGAAACGCTGCCAGCTCAGATAACCCAAGTTAACCTAACCGTAGACCCAAACAACCCAGCCAAAGCCTTGTACGCCCGTAGTGGCTTTGTCGAACACGCCTTTGAAGCTGATTATTTTGGTGAGGGTGAGCCAAGACAAGTTATGCGCTATTTAAAAGCGGAGCATACTTAAAGCCGATGATATTTAGCCGACGTTTTTTACCCTACTTTGTCACCCAATGCTTGGGGGCGCTTAATGACAATGTGTTTAAAAACGTCTTGCTACTGTTAGTGGCTTATTCCCAAGTCGATGAGTTACCTATAGATGTAAACCTGTTTGTTAACTTGGCGGCGGGTTTATTTATCCTGCCTTTCTTACTGTTTTCTGCTCATGCGGGGCAGGTTGCTGATTACGTCGATAAAGCATTATTAATTAGAAGATTAAAGCTGCTTGAATTGGCCATTATGTCGGTGGCGATTTTTGCTATTGTTAGTCATAGCTATCTGATAATGCTGCTATTACTGTTTTTAATGGGCGTACAGTCAGCTTACTTTGGTCCGGTAAAATACTCACTATTGCCGCGAGTGCTGGATAATAGCGAACTGGTGTCGGGTAATGCCTGGGTTGAGATGGGCACTTTTCTCGCTATCTTGGCCGGTACTATTTCTGCAGGATTGATCGTTGCCAGCAATAATGCAGCATCTCTGGCGGCTGCAAGCGTATTCATTTTGGCCTTGATTGGTGCGTTTGCTAGTTGGTTTATTCCGAGTATTCCGGCCCATTCTACGCAAAAACCGCATTTTTCTATTGTTGCTGCAACTCTTGCTAGCATTAAAAAAGCCCGTCGCACGCCGGGTATTTGGATAGCCATTTTAGCCATAAGCTGGTTTTGGTTTGTGGGCGCAACTTATCTCACGCAATTTCCGAATTTTGCGCGGGTGACCTTGCATGCAGATCCTACAGTGGTTTCTTTGTTGTTATTGCTATTTTCTGTCGGTATCGCCGTCGGTTCTTTCGTTTGTGAACGCCTGTCTTGTCGCCAAGTAGAGTTAGCTATTATGCCGCTAGGTTTAGTCTTACTTGCAGGCTTTGGTATTGATCTGTACTTTGCGATCCCTACTAAACCTGAGCTAGCAGTGCTTTATAATCTACAAGACTTTATTGGCGCTGCGAGTCATTATCGACTGATGCTTGATCTGTTTATGATAGGTGTGGGCGGCGGCTTATTTATTGTGCCGCTGTATACCTACATACAGGCTCGTGCTAAAGATGGTGAGTGTGCGCAAGCTATTGCCAGTAACAACATCATTAATGCGTTATTTATGGTGACTTCTGCGATATTTGCCATGCTGATTTTGAATGTTTTTCAGTGGCAAATTGAACAACTGTTTTTACTATTGGCTGCGGCGAATATGCTGGTGTTCTCTTGGTTATTGCTAGGCTGGCCGGAGTTGTTGCTAAGCATAAGCAGCTATTACCATCGCAGAGTTAAATATAAAGTCAGCTTGGATGATCCTAACGCATTGCATAAACAAGCTAAGCTGCTTGTAGTGGCTGATAACTTAAGTTGGCGAGACATGATGCTGCTTTACGGCAGCTTTACCCACCCAGTACATTTTGCGGATGGCATGGCTCAAAGCTTAAGTATCAATCGACTTTATCGTCGTGCGTTATCGCGTACGTTATTGAGTATAAGTAATCTGGCTAATGGTAATAGAACTGCAAATATTGAGGCTGCTGAGCTTGATGTCGACAGTGTTATTTGCGTCAGTACTACGCAGTTAAAGCAAGCTCAGGCAGAGCAAAAAGATTACATTAGTGTCGCTACCAAGGTGATTGAAGTGACTGTTAAAGATGATGCAGCAAAGCGATTAGTGGTAGAAATACGCCCACTAACAGCAGCCTAGTTAGTAAAAATTGCCAGCTGTTAGTGAGGTACAAGTGTTTTATTGGTTATCTAACCATTGATGCATGGCTTGGTGATCGCCTTTAAAGATAATCCGTTCAGCTTTTTTATCAATTTGATATTGATACATAGGGTCGTAGTACTTTACCAGTAGCAACTCAATCCAGGCTAAGTGCGCACTGGTATCGTTTTGGTTAAACTGAATCGATAGCGCATTGCTAATCATTGCTTGCAGCTCATCATGGCGTTTACCGCCAAGACGTTTCTGAATCCCGGTAATACTCTGGGCTAGGTATTGAGAGAACGCCTCAAAGCCTTTAGCTTCACCAAGTCTTTGAACATAACCGCTATGCATCTTATGTACATATTCGTTTAACAGACGTGCTAAGCGAGCCTCTAACGACTCTTCTAATACCAATACATTGGCAGCCTGCATACCCGCATAAAATGCTTGTGGCAGCGCTGAACGGCCAATGAGATAGCTTTCATCTTCAAGCAGTAAGTGTTTAGCTGCACTGTCTTGATGCTTCAGCAGCGCGACGCCAAGCGCATTCTCAAAGTTGATCTGGCTTGGCTGGCTTTCGTGGTAACGACCAAAGCTAGATCCTCTGTGGTGTGCTAACCCTTCAAGATCAATGGCCTCTTGGCGCTTTAATAGAAAATCTGTCTTACCGCTGCCAGTAATGCCGCTTAAAATCAGCATAGGTTTTATGTTTGGCGCAGTATCAATGGTTTCAATTAAAAACTGGCGCATGGCTTTGTAGCCACCTTCGATAAACGGAATATCTAAGCCTGCTTCTTTGAGCCATTGTTGGGTTAGCTGCGAGCGAAGTCCACCACGAAAACAGTAAAGGTAGCCATTAGGGTTGTTGCTAAAAAATTTAACCCAGGCAGCGACTCTTTGCTGTTTTACATCGCCATTCACCAATGAATGGCCTAGCTCTATTGCGGCTTGTTGACCTTGCTCTTTGTAGCAAGTGCCTACCAGACGGCGTTCTTCATCCTCCATAAGTGGATGATTAACGCTGGCAGGGAAGGCGCCTTTGTCAAACTCGATGGGCGCACGTGCATCCATTATTGGGTGATCGCTAACGAGTATGCGGCGATATTCGCTAGCGGGCACTTTATTGAATGACATTAAACCAGCTCCACGGTTTTACCCGCATTATTTTTAATTAGCTGACCAATACAAATAGGCTCAATGCCGTTTTCAGCGAGTAATGCTGTTAGTGCTATTTCGCCCTCTTCGGCAACGGCAATAAGTAAGCCGCCGCTGGTTTGTGGGTCACAAATAATCGCTTTTTGCTCATTAGTTAGTGATGGTAAGTGCTCACCGTAACTGTCGAAGTTTCTGTGTGTACCACCAGGAATGCAGCCTAATTCTATGTAGTGGCGTGCATTTGGTAACAGCGGCAATAAATTCACATCAATCTTAGCGCTAAGATCTGCGCCGTGGCACATCTCTAGTAAGTGACCTGCGAGGCCAAAGCCAGTTACGTCTGTTAGTGCGTTAACTTGTGGGATTTTTGCGATTTTAGGGCCAAGAATATTCAATTGGCACATGGCTTCGGCTGCCGTATTTAGGTCTGCATCGGCAAGTTTCTTCTGCTTTTGTGCAGTAGTTAAAATGCCGATCCCTAAAGGTTTAGTCAGGTAAAGTTTATCGCCAGCTTTAGCGGTATCGTTTTGCTTTAACTCTTCCAGCGGAATTTGCCCAGTAACGGCTAAACCAAAGATAGGTTCTGGCGAGTCAATACTGTGACCACCGGCTAGCATAATACCTGCGTCAGCACAGGCTTTGCGGCCGCCATCAACTACTTGTTGGGCCACTTCTGCTGGCAGTTTATTAACCGGCCAGCCTAAAATCGCAATCGCCATCATTGGTGTACCACCCATGGCGTAAATATCACTAATTGCGTTCGTCGCTGCAATGCGGCCGAAGGTAAACGGGTCATCAACAATAGGCATGAAAAAGTCAGTCGTACTGATAATACCTGTGGTTTCATTTAGCTTATAAACCGCAGCATCATCGCGTGTCTGGTTACCTACCAGCAGATTAGGATCATCAAAAACGGGTAACTGAGTGGCAAGAATGGTTCCCAGCACTTTCGGTGAAATTTTGCAGCCGCAGCCCGCACCGTGGCTATATTCGGTAAGTTTGATTTCTGAATCTGACATGAGCTTAAATCGCCCTAAAAAGGTAAGTAGCCGATCATAATAGACCCATACCCCAGTGACTTCAATCAACCGCAAGTACAAGTTGAGACTTGGGGCTTATCCTAAAGAGAATAAACAACTCAATTGGTAATTTTTGACCTGAAAATAAAAAGCCGCTCTAGGGAGCGGCTTTTTGAGTTGCGGGTTAACCAAAGCTGGCAGTAAGGCTGTGCCAGCTTTTTTGCTGTTGCTTAAAGCGCAGCTTTAGCTCTTTTACTTGGCTAAGCAGATGCTTATCAGCAAGCTGTTGTCTCTTGGCCTCAAGCAAGGCTTTTTTGGCCGCGTAATATTCAGCAAGGTGAGTTTTTAAGGTTTCATACTCGGCTTGAAGCTTGTCGATAAGCTCTTCACTATTTGGTAAGTGTGCCACCTTATTCTGGGTACGTTTCAGCTGCATTTGCAGGCGTGCATGTTCAATTCTTTCTTGCGGCACCACGCGGCGGCCATCTGCTAAGCCTACCAATGCTAAGCCATCAATTAGCCATTTAGTTGGGTCGTACTGCCACCAATGAATACCGTTACGGTAGTCATTCTCAAAAATATGATGGTAGTTGTGATAGCCCTCGCCATAGGTTAACAGCGCCAAGAAGCCATTATCGCGAGCGGTATTTTTATCTGTATACGGCTGTGAGCCCCAGATATGTGCTAAAGAGTTAATAAAGAAGGTGCAGTGATGAACCACAACTAGGCGTAACAATCCAGCTAACAGAAGCATGCCGAGTATGTCACCGTTTAACCAACCTAATAGTATCGGTAAACCAAAGTTCATAATTAGTAGTAGCGGCAGATAATACTTGTGCTGCCACATGACGATTTTATCGTTTTGCAGATCACGTACGTTCTTATAATCATGGTAACGCTGTGATTGATATTCGCGCAGCATCCACCCAATGTGGCTGTACCAAAAACCCATCTTGGCTGAGTAGGGGTCTTTGTCGTTATTATCAACGTGCTTGTGATGAACTCTATGGTCGGAAGACCAGTGCAATGCGCTGTTTTGCAGGGCAAGCGCGCCACCTAGAGCATATAAAAATCTGATTGAAGCATGAGCTTTATAAGTACGGTGCGACCACAATCTGTGGTAACCACCGGTAATAGATAGGCCGCTAGCAAAAGCAAGTACCACAAAGGCTAGCCACTCGATAGCTTCAAATCCGTATGCAATTCCGTACCAAGGTACGAAGATTACTGCAGAGGCGAATGTGATGGTGAATAGGCTCACATTCATCCAGATGATTGGAGGTTTTTTCATTATAGTTCTATCTCTCTTTGAGCGTACATCTGTACGCCAATTTAACGTGGATAGTGATCTTGGTCAAGTTTGTTGATGCTGCGTTTTGTGTTAAAAAGCGGTATTATTCAAGGAATAATTTTTGTAAGTAGGTTCAAGATGGGCATTAGAGCACAACAAAAAGAGAAAACGCGGCGGGCACTTGTCGATGCGGCATTTAGTCAATTAAGCGCTGAGCGTAGCTTTTCTAGCCTGAGTTTGCGTGAAGTTGCACGTGAAGCGAATATTGCTCCCACTTCTTTCTATCGCCATTTTAAAGATATGAATGAATTGGGCTTAACCATGGTTGATGAAGGTGGTTTAACCCTCAGACAGATGATGCGTAAAGGTCGTCAGCGTGCAGAAGCGGGCGGCAGTGTTATTCGTATTTCTGTTGAAACCTTTATGGAAGTGCTTGAATCTAACCCAAACGTTTTCCGCATTCTATTACATGAACGTTCAGGCACCTCTGCACCTTTCAGGGGCGCAGTAGCTCGAGAAATTGAACACTTTATTTCTGAATTGGCGCATTATACTGAGGCAACTGCTAATCGTTCTCCAGAACTAGCACATGCTCAAGCTGAAGCATTAGTAACATTAGTGTTCAACGCTGGTGCTGCCGCGTTAGATATGAAACGTGCAGACCGTAAAATTTTGGCTGACCGTTTAGTTATCCAGTTGCATATGATCGCTAAAGGCGCTGAAGCGCTGCAGCATAAAAAAGAGCAGAAGTAATCGAATGATTAAACGAAAAACGGCATCCTTAGGATGCCGTTTTTTATTGGGCTGGGAGCTTATTTCTTTTCAAGAAATACACCAGACTCCATATGGTCGGTATATGGGAACTGATCAAATAATGCAAAACGAGTGATGTTATGAGTTTTGCTTAGTTCGCCTAAATTGTCGATCAAGGTATGCGGGTTACAAGAGATATAAACGATACGTTCATAACCTTGTACCAACTTTACTGTGTCTGCATCTAATCCAGCGCGAGGTGGATCGACGAAAATGGTATTACAGTTATAGCTATCTAAGTCGATACCTTCTAAACGTCTAAAGCTACGTTTTTTCGCCATTGCTTCAGTGAAATCTTCAGCTGACATGCGAATGATCTGCAAGTTATCTACTTGGTTAACTTTAATGTTGTACTGCGCCGACTCAACAGAAGGCTTAGCAAGCTCAGTTGCTAATACACGGTCAAAGTTTTGTGCCAACGCAATAGAGAAGTTACCGTTACCGCAGTAAAGCTCTAGTAAATCACCCGTGCTATTTTTGGTGACATCAATAGCCCATTCAAGCATCTTAACTGACACTTTACCGTTAGGCTGAGTAAAGCTGTTTTCAATCTGGTGGTATTGCAGCTGCTTACCAGCAACATTAAGTGACTCAACCACAAAGTCTTTATCTAAAATGATTTTTTGCTTACGTGCACGGCCAATCAAATTAACATTAAACTGAGTGCTTAATGTTTGCTTGAGGATTTTAGCCTGCTGTTCCCACTCGCTATCTAGTTGCTTATGGTAAAGCAGTGATACTAAGATCTCGCCACTTAGGGTTGATAAGAAATCAATCTGGAATAAACGATGGCGTAAAATAGTGTTCGGCTTTAATAGTTCGACTAACGCAGGCATCATTTTGTTAATCAATTCGCTGGCAGGCAGGAACTGATCACAGCGAACTTTACTGTTTAGTTCTTTATCGAACATATAGTAGTAAAGATCTTCGCCTTCATGCCAAACACGAAATTCAGCACGCATACGGTAATTAGCAGGCTCTGAGCTAAATGCTTCAAGCTCTGGAGTGTCAAAATCAGCAAATAACTGAGTTAACTTGACGCGCTTTGCTTCGAGCTGCACATCATAGGTTGTAGGATCCATTGCTGCTAAATTCATATCTTGATCACCGTAGGCATTAAATTAGGGGCGGAATATTATACTAGATAGCTGGGATGTCCAGTTTCTCGCTTCCGATTTTACCTAGCTTGTGGGAAAATTCTAAAGCAATATAGTTAATCCTGCTGCTCGATAGTATGTTTGAGCGCGCACCTTTATACAAACTGATGTTATTTTATCTTATCGCGGAGAATACTTTTGTCGGGACCTATTCTAATTTTTGATTCGGGTATTGGTGGTCTATCCATATTCGATGAAATAAGAAAAGCACTACCAGACCAAAGTTACTGCTATCTATTTGATAACGCGCGTCTGCCTTATGGTGAGCTGGAAGAGTCAGTATTGATTGCTGGTTGTGTTGAGCTGATATGTGAGCAAGTTGCACGTATCAATGCTTGTATGGTTGTTGTTGCGTGTAATTCTGCCAGCACTTTGGTGTTACCAGCTTTAAGAGAGCAACTCTCTATTCCTATTGTTGGCGTGGTACCAGCAATAAAACCTGCAGCGCAATTATCAAAAGCACGCCATATAGGACTGCTCGCAACACCTGGCACTATAAAACGCTCTTATACTAAAGAGCTGATTGAGCAGTTTGCTGAGGGCTGTAAAGTCGAGCTGTTTGGATCATCAGAACTTGTTATGTTGGCAGAAGCCAAATTAGCAGGAGAAGAGATAGACCTTGTTAAGCTTGCTCAACAGCTTAAACCAATCCAGATAACTAACCTTGATACATTGGTACTTGGCTGCACTCATTTTCCGATCGTTGCTAAAGAAATACAGCAAGTATTGGGGCAAGAGGTAACATTACTCGATTCGGGTAAAGCGGTAGCACAGAGAGTGTGCTTTTTATTAGAAGAGTTAAAGCGTGATGCGAAGATTAATCAACAGAGCGATTGGTCAGCTATTTATACAACTACAACTATCAATCAAGGCTTAACAACCCGACTAGCCGAAAAAGGCTTCACTATTATAGTGTCACGATCTTCAGCTAATCTAGGTTAGCTATACATTTATATTATGCGTTATCACTTTTATCTGAATCTTGCGATTTAGCTTCACGCACTTTTAATGTTCTTTCCTGGAAGTCGAACTCATTTAATTTAGCCATAGCTTTCTTAGCACCAGCTTCTGACATTTCAATAAATCCAAATCCTTTACGACGACCAGTCTTACGATCACGAACCAAACGTACAGAGTTAACTGGGCCAAACTCACCAAATAGAGCTTTTACTTCTCCTTCATGTACGCGATAAGGAAGATTACCTACATATAGAGTCATCGTTGGACCACTATATGGTTCGTTGCTGTTAGTTTTAGAAGCAGGCGTTTTAGATTGAAGAGAAAAAATAACGCTCGCAATAATAGCACCAGTAAAGAAAGCAATGGCGCCGTTTAGATCTGGTGCGATTTGAAAAATAGCGAGCGCACCTATAATGGCTACGGCCAATACGATCAAGAATGACTTCTGCATAAATATAATCTCTAAAGAATAAATGAATTGATAACTAACTGTTAATAACCTGCCATATGGTAATGAATTATTAGCCAATAGACTAGTGTGTTGCTGAAAAAATGAACTTTATCTATAACCTAGAACAAACTTGCTGCAAATTTAGTCGCAAAAAGTAGGATAAATAACCTAAAAACGGGGCTTTGTTGAAAACTTCAGCAAGCGAACATTTATTTGATAAAAAGCGCTTGCGCTCTTTTTGAATCTCCCTATAATGCGACCCCACTGACACGGCGCAGCAGGCAACAAGCCAAGCAGCACGAGTTCGAGTTAGTGAGTTAACTTCTTCGGAACGATAACTCTGGTGGCAAGCGGTTTAAGAGCTTCACGCAATGACTTCTGATTAAGAAATCAACGCTTGAAAAACTTCTTAAAATAAACGCTTGACGCCAACAACGGGAAGTGTAGAATACGCCTCC
>NZ_JAKILB010000016.1 GCF_023283895.1 Shewanella pneumatophori
ACAATACAAAACGGGGTCATAGTTATAATAACTACATGACACCAACAGCAGCTGAGATGGCCGCGTAAATACGCATCCCCTGTTGGTGTACAGTTTTAGTTGACCACATCATTTCCCCATCGGAGTTGCCGAGGGTCATTGAAGATAAATCGTGTGAGCGAGTCATGGATGACCAGGTAACCTTAGTAGAGCCATGGATGGCGGTTCTGAGGCGATAGCGATTTTCGAAAATGACTGAGGGTCAACAACTTCGTCGGGGCGGCTGGGGAGATGCAAGAGGGGGTAGCTGTTGACCCCTTCTTGCCCGTGTGTGAGCTGGAAGCTCACGACTTTAGTCAGGCGTAGCCTGATATGTGGCAAAGCCACGACCCTTTACAAACGAAGTTTGGTTGCTAATAACAAGTCACCATTTCTACATTAAGCAAACCACCAAACTTTAGCTAAACTAAAATCAATACATAAAACAAAAGGATTTGTTTATGCCCATCGCCTGCGTCGCGACCCGTGCCAGTCATGGCGTCGAAGCTCCACCAGTACAAGTTGAAGTCCATCTAAGCAACGGTTTACCCGCATTTAATTTAGTTGGACTGCCCGAGGCTTCAGTCAAGGAAGCAAAAGAAAGAGTTCGCAGTGCTCTCATCAACGCGGGTTTTGAGTTTCCAATGCGCCGCATCACAGTAAACCTTGCTCCGGCAGATCTTCCTAAACAAGGCGGACGATACGACCTTCCTATTGCCATAGGCATCCTTGCGGCTTCAAAGCAAATTCCACTCGATTCAATTAAACATCATGAGTTTGTTGGTGAGCTGGCTCTTTCAGGACAAATTCGATTTTGTCAGGGACTACTGCCAGTTATTGTTGATGCCAGCAAGCAAAACAGCATTTTAGTATTGCCGACTGAAAACAGAGAAGATGCTGAATTAGTAGGATTTGAGCGAGTGCGCTTTGCCACGCACTTACACTCTTTAGCAGCATATTTACATGGTCAGTCTAGCCTACCAAGCATTGACCCCAGTTTAGAGTGGTTACAGCCTGATGATACAACCCAGCAATCTTGTATGAGTGAAGTTATTGGTCAGCATCAAGCTAAACAAGCATTAGAAATTGCCGCTGCAGGTAACCACAACTTACTAATGCTTGGGCCACCTGGCACAGGTAAAACTATGCTAGCTAGCCGAATAATGAAGTTACTTCCACGTCTTGCTTACAACGAAGCATTAGAGGTTGCAGCTATTCACTCCGTTGCAGGTCACAATATCAAACCGGTTAACTTCTATCAGCGACCCTTCCGTAGTCCACACCATACTTGCTCAGCAATTTCATTAGTAGGTGGCGGTGCACAACCAAAACCTGGCGAGATATCGCTTGCCCATCGTGGAGTGCTATTTCTTGATGAAGTTGCCGAATTTCCACGAAAAGTCTTAGATTGCTTACGCGAACCAATGGAAACTGGAGAGGTCAGTATTTCTCGTGCAGCAGCTAAACTTACTTTTTCTAGTCGTTTTCAATTGATAGCTGCAATGAATCCCAGCCCATGTGGTGATGCCGACAATGGTCGCTCAACACCAGAGCAGATCCAACGTTATTTATCTAAGCTATCAGGACCATTTCTAGACCGCTTTGATCTCACCATTGATGTGCCAAAATTACCTTTAGGTGTACTTAATAATCAGGATCACCAAGCAGAAACCAGTGATGAAATTGCCCAGCGAGTGAACTTAGCAAGAGAAAGACAGCTCGCTCGTTCAGGTGTGCTCAATTGCCAATTAAGTGGAAAACAATTAAAGCAAGACGGTAAATTTAATGACAAAGACTTACTGTTTTTAGAGCAAAGTGTTAATCAACTTGGTTTATCTGTGCGCAGTTACCATCGGCTACAAAGAGTTGCTAGAACCATTGCCGACTTAAAATTAGAGGCCAATGTTAGTCGTAGCCATATAGCCCAAGCACTGGGTTATCGTGCAATGGATAGATTGCTAACGTCACTCTCAAAGCAATAACTAGGTGGCCTCTATAAATCCATGCAGTTTTTAGCCTGCCCAGCAAAAAGCAGATTTGAATCACAGTGCAGCAAGGTATAGGTGCGACTTGAGTGCGGTTTTTGTCAGCTTGGCTCGTCACTAATGCGCCGATATAAATTTGGAATGAAATAAGTTGTTAATCCATGCACAAATAAGTTGTATCAAAGCCAAGATTGCAGTAAATTCCGCCCGCTTTATTAACTCGATGATATTGAAGTTGCAAACATTCGTTTACTTCGTACATACCTAAGTACTTATTTAGCGCTCGCTATATTGTGGATCTTCCTGATATTGGGAAGGTTAAATAGGCCTGTATTCTCCACGATGTATCTGTTTGATCGTCATCCCAGTTAGTGATTTATATGCTAGCGGCTATCATTTTATTTTAATTTTAAACTTACCTTTACTAACATGCCCAGCAAGTTCAAATATAATCAGCCTTACGCAATAAAGTCTTTCGCTACTGGACTAGTGTTCATCAGCTTATTAGTCATCTCAATGGCATTAAGTCATTATCAACTTGCTAGCCAGCTTACCGATGTTGCGATTAAGCTAGATTCTGAATATCAGCAAAGACTGAAAATCGCCAAAGCTCAAATGACTGCTATCCAAGTCATGCTGCAAGAAGAGCAGAAAAGCTATTGCTCTGAAGAAACTATCTCTTTGCTTAAAAATAAGCTCTTTAAACAAAGTAATTTACCTGTGCCTTGGGTTAGGTTTAATGATGAAAATATCATTTGCTCAGCTATCGGCCGCTGGCCTGTACCAGAAGGTGGCAGGCTATTAAGTAAAGATATCGATGGCCACGGACTTTTTGAGGGCATGGATGCACGCACTTTTAATAAACAAAAGACAATCTATGCTAGCGCAACAAATAGCAGCACCAAAGTCTTTGTTCCTGTGCAATCTATCCAAGAAATCACCCAGATACTTTCAAATTGTAATGTATGTGGCGGAATTTATGTTCATATCAATGGCATAGATTGGATCAACAATGATTATGAAAACGATGCATTTGTGCGTATTAACTACCAAGCTGAAAACTCCAATTTTAAGTACACCTTAACCGCTCATGAATCGGCGCGTAATCAACTATGGCTTACGATTTTTTTAATACTGCTTTTACCCACTGCAGCATTAGCTTGGTTAAGCTTCGTATGCAGAGAAGCTATTATTAAAGCCTATTGGCATCAAAAGTTTACTCGAGCATTAAAAAATGAAGCATTTCATTTGGCTTACCAGCCAATCATCGATACTGATAAAGCGCGGGTCTATAGTGTTGAAGCATTAATTAGATGGCGCAATAAAAATGGCAGTTATCGAGAAACCAACAGCTTTATTCGCTACCTTGAACAAGATCTGCTAATGCCAAAAATCACCAAATGGATGATTAAAACTGCGCTCAATGAAATGAAATCACTATTGATGAGTGAGCAGATCCAAAAGTGCAGCATTAACATTAGTGCTAAGCAAATCGAAGATGGTGAGCTACTCAGCTATTTACAACATTTAGCTAATAACGGTTATCCGTTAAACCGATTATGTTTTGAGCTAACTGAGCGGCAACCCATTTTATCTTGGCAAGCAATGCGGGATTTTATTGCAGGCTGTAAACAGCTAGGCTGCTTAGTGAAATTGGATGATGTTGGCACTGGATATGGTGGAGGGTTAGTTCTGCAGCAACTTGAATTCGACTACCTTAAAATTGATAAAGCCTTTATCAAGATACTTACAGAAGCTTCTAGCCAGCCTTTTTTACTGCGCTCGTATATTGCAATAGCGGAAGAAATGGATATTAAGCTCATTGCTGAAGGGGTAGAAACAACTGCTCAAGCAGAACACCTAAAACAACTTGGCATTCATTTACATCAGGGCTGGCTCTACTCAAAAGCTTTACCCGCTGATGAGTTAAGACGTTATATTCTTAATTTTTAAACTCCGTTTGCCCCGCTAATTGCGGGGCAAAAATTAGCGAGTACCTCCCAATTATCCAAACGCTCAGCCTCAAATTTTCGGAAAGTTTCAACATTTCCTCTACTGACTAGCAATAACAAATTAGTAAAAGCGCAAAATTTAACATCTAGATTGAGACAAATCCTGACAACTAGTACTATAGGTCTCCAAATTTTTTATTGAGGTTATGAATGGACGCAATAGTGTCATGCATAAGGGGCAGCTTGGCTTTTTGCTGTTATTTCATTAATACCCTATTTTGGGTCTTCCCTATTTTTATTATGAGCTTTTTTAAACTCATCCCCTTGTCAGTGACCCGTGTTATTTGCACCCACTTTCTCGATTTCTGTGCAAGCGCTTGGATTAGTATTAACAATATCATTGAAAATACCCTACACCCTTTTAAGCTGACTATTGAAGGCGATACTGAGCTGTCTACCAAAGAATGGTATATGGTTATCGCGAATCATCAGTCTTGGGTAGATATTCTCATTCTGCAACGCGTATTAAACCGAAAAATTCCCTTCTTAAAGTTTTTCCTTAAACAAGAGCTGATTTATGTACCGGTTCTCGGTTTAGCTTGGTGGGCTTTAGATTTTCCGTTTATGCGCCGCTACAGCAATGCTCAACTAAAACGCAACCCTAAACTACGCGGTAAAGATATCGAAATAACCCGGAAAGCTTGCGCTAAGTTCAAGAGTAAGCCCGTTAGTGTTATGAATTTTGTTGAAGGTACACGCTTTAATTCAATCAAACACAGTAAGCAAAGCTCCCCTTATAATCACTTATTAAAACCTAAAGCTGGCGGCATGGCTTTTGCGCTATCAGCCATGGGGGAACACATAGATAAGCTGGTTGATGTTTCAATCTTTTATCCAGGCAAAGTCCCCTCTTATTGGGATTTCATAAGTGGCCAAGTGAAAGAAGTAAAGGTACATATCCGGATTAGTAAGATTGGTGACGAGTTACGCGGTGACTATTTAAAAGATCGCCAGTTTAAGATCCACTTCCAAGAACAACTTAACCTCATTTGGCAGCAAAAAGACCAAGTGCTAACCGAGTTTGCACAGACAAACCATCGAGAAGAGGCATAAGCGCACAATGTTGAACTTTTTACCTGGTTCTATTTTATATTTTTTAAGCACCACCTTGCTGATAATTAACACTGTGATTTGGGCTTCATTAATAAGTGTGGGGGGCATCATTAAGTTACTGGTACCCTTCACCCCAGCTCGTAATGGTTTAACCCACATTATGAATCGCTTTATGTGGGCCTGGGCCACCTGTAATGGTGGGATATTGTATCTGCTTGCCGATATTGAATGGGATATCGAAGGACTAGATAACCTCGATAAAAACAGTTGGTACCTGTTGATCAGTAACCACTTAAGTGGTTTTGATATCGCGGCGCAAACTTACGTATTAAGAAACCACATTCCTATGCTGAAGTTCTTTTTAAAAAAAGAGCTGATGTATGTGCCCTTTTTAGGCCTAGGATGTTGGGCACTAGATATGCCGTTTATGACTCGTACCAGCCCTGCAAAATTAAAGAAAAACCCGAAACTAAAAGGTAAAGACTTAGATACAACTCGTCGAGCTTGTGAGAAGTTTCGCGGCATGCCAACTTCTATTATCAACTATGTTGAAGGCAGTCGTTTCACTGAAGATAAGCGGGTTCGTCAAGACTCTCCATATCGTTACTTATTACGACCAAAGGCGGGCGGAATTGCCTTTGCGCTATCAGCAATGGGGGAGCAGTTTACCAACCTATTGGATGTCACTGTGTTGTATCCAGAGGTCTTTAAAAAAGATGCGCTATACGAAGTGATGCATGGCCGCATGAAAAAGATTGTAGTTCGCGTAAAAGTGTTGCCTGTACCTGAAGTTGATAATAAACGTTATTTTTCAGAAGCAGCTTATCGTGTAGATTTCCAACGCTGGCTTAATGAGATTTGGGAAAGAAAAGATGAAGAGATCCATCAATTAATGCTCAAACATAATTCAGCAAGTTCAGATATTAATCAACAACATAATATTCACAGTAAGAGCTAACCAGCAGCTATCTAATAATTAACCAAAAAAGCAGCGAATACCGCTGCTTTTTATCTCCCTCAACAATAAACGTCAACAATCTGCCATATACCCCATCTAGTATAAAAAACTAAGCTACGCAGTAAGTACACAAACTTACTCCAACAAGAAACCAAATGGCACTCTTTAGTTCGACTAAATCTCCTCTGAAAAACACAATGAACATCACCAAACATACAGTTCGGTTTATAAGTCAAATGTTTGACTAGACTTAGTCAACTCTTACCTATACCTTACACTCGGAGTTAACACGATTTAACAAGGACAACACAAGTGTATCAGTTAGGTGAGTATTTAAATATATTAAAGGCGTTAGCCATAATATTAGTCGCTAGTGGGTGCACAAGTAGCCCGATGAGCCATTACATTGGCAATCAACCTATTGAAGTCAATAGCAGTGAAGTTGCTTTTTACTGGTTCCCCAAAAACAATTTGATTGATTGGCAAAATGTTGTCAGTCCCCAAAAGACTGCGCAACAAACTAAATCACCATACAAAATATCCTTTATCATTAATGAGGATGGATACATGAGCCAAGTTAATGTAACGAACACCATAAATGGCGAAACAATTGACGCTGAAGCTTTAAAACAATTTGAGGCATATCAATTTAATCCCGCACCTCAAAATTTCCAAAATCAAGCAGTAAAAGTCAGCACAACAGTAAGCCTTTAAACGTACTATTTACAGGCATAAAAAAGGCTCCTATTTAGGAGCCAATTTAGTATCTAAGTCAAGATCATACATGCACACGTTTAACGTGCTGCACCCAACCTTCAGGGCCTTGAAGCAGACCTTTTTGAATATCGGTTAACACTTTATAAATACGTTTTGTATGTTCACCTACATTACCGTCACCAACCGTTATTACCCGGTTATCCTCAAAGATATAAGAGCCAACTGGAGATACAACAGCTGCTGTACCAAAGCCGCCAGCTTCAATAATCTTACCGGATTCAATGTCGCTAATGAACTGGTCTAGCATGACTGTTTCCTGACGCACTTCACAGCCCAATAGCTCACCTAAATCAAGAATCGATTGCGAGGTAATCGACTTTAAAATAGTGTCGGTAAACTTAGGAATGATAATGCTGCCATCTTTAAGCACGTGGAAGTGGTTCATCGCTCCCACCTCTTCAATCTGCTTGTTATTCGCATCTAAATACAATACTTGAGCAGCACCATATTCAGCAGCAGCCTTACCCGCTTTTAGTGATGCCGCATAGTTACCAGCAGCTTTAGATGCGCCTGTACCGCCAGATACTGCACGGTGAAAACGCTCGCTAATCAGCAAACGAATCGCTTTATCAAAACCATCGCTATAATAAGGGCCACTTGGGCTTAACATTACGCAGAAAGTATATTGTTCACTTGGGCTTACAGATAAGCGATCTTCAGTGGCAAAAATAAACGGACGAATATAAAGGCATGCGCCCTCTTGCATCGGGAACCATAGACGATCAACATCGATCAATGCGTTAATCGCATCAATTTGCATTTGTTCAGGTAAGGCTGGAATACAAAGGATATCTGCTGAACGGTTAAGGCGCTCGGCATTTTTATCGATTCGGAAGGTATAAATTTCGCCATCATCATGCTGAAAAGCTTTAGCCCCTTCAAACACTGATTGACCATAATGCAGCGCGATTGCCCCCGGTGCCACTTCAAATGGACCATAAGGAACTATACGCGGATCACACCACTCACCATCTCGATAATCCATCAAAAACATGTGGTCTGTTCTGAGGTTGCCAAAACCAACATTCGTTGTAGGGTTAAACTGTTCGCTTCGGCGCTCTAACGCAGGTTTTAAATTATAAGTTATTTGCATTGTATACCACCTTGATTACTGACTGAGCAGCCTATCAGTGGTCATAAAAAAGTCAAGTAAAACGGGGGTTAGCTAAAGATCCATCAACTAAACTCGATGCTTTAAAGCAAACTCAATCAACTATTCTTTTCTACAGTCAAAACATTTACCGATAGCTAAACATGAGTCACAGCTACGAATATTTCCCCGACTTTTATCTAAGAAAACACTAATCTGCCCTGACAAACTCTGCATCATCTCCCGAGTAATGGGCTCACGCCATTGGTAATGATTCATTAAGCGACTGATATGCCTATAGCCAACATCATCATTTGCAATAAAGTATTGCTCATCCATTAGTCGACTTTCAAAAGACGAGGTTGCTCCAGCAAGAAAAAAGTAAAGCGCCTGACTTAAGTCATCAATTTCCAGCGAAGTGGCCTTTAGCTCGCCTTTTTTAACAGCCTCTTCTAAAGGACTTTTCACTCTACTCCAAAATAGGTTTACCCGACTCCTTAGAATCTCCACCTTCTCGGAACTCGCCAATTGCCAAAACATACTATTAATTGCCACAACTCTAAGAATATTAAAAATCGGACTGCGCTTTACCACTTCAAAAGTAAAGAGGATCGGTAGCACAGCTTGTTCTCGGATATTCAAATCAGGATTTTCATCAATAAACACCGGGATCTGGCTTGATGTAGTGTTCCTTAAGAATAGGCAAACCAATACATCTTCTTTTGACTCAAAATATTTATACAGAGTATTAGTTGAGCAGCCTGCACCTTTAGCTATTTGAGCGAACCGAAAAGATACAACCCCCTGTTCATCTATCAATTTTTCGGCTACATCTAACAATTGATTACAGCGAATAGCATCTAAATTTCTACCTGGGCACTGCATATAAACACTCTCTTTATTCTCTCTATACTTTTGATACTAATGAGAAATATCGATATAGATACTCAGAAGAAAGATTTTCTTGAAGGCATCCACAAAAAACTTTCTCCCCCAATATAAAGTGTGATTTGACGCATATTTGAGCGTCAGCCTCAAGCTTATTGTGTCTCCAAGCTAAATGGAGAATTAAAAATGCAAACAAGACGTTCATTTCTAAAATTCGGAGCTGGTGCAGCAGCAGTTGGTGCTTTTGCCCCTCTTACAGTCAATGCGCAATCATCAAACATAAAATGGGATGAAAGCCATGAAGTCGTTATCGTTGGATCTGGCTTTGCTGGCCTTGCAGCCGCAGTTGAAGCAGGCAAACTTGGTGCTAAAGATATTGTGGTTTTTGAAAAGTTAGGTGTGTACGGCGGCAACTCGACTCTAAATGCGGGTCAAGCCTGCTTTGCCGATACAGATTTACAACGCAAGCTCGGTATCAAAGACAGTGCTGAACTTATGGTAAAAGATCAACTTGCCTCCGGCCGAGGCTATGCTAGCGAAGAACTACTACGTCATAGCGCAGAACTCGGACCATATGTTTACCAACTAACTAAAGATTGTGGTTGTGTATATCGCGACCATATCATCAATACTGGTGGTACAAGCGCTACACGCAGTCACCAAGTGGTTGAACGCAGTGGCGCAGGCTTTATCCGACCTATGCTAAAAACAGCTCGTAGCTACGGCGTCAAAACTAAAACTCGCCACAAATTTGAAGGCTTGATTACCGCTGATGACGGCACGGTATTAGGGATTAAAGTACGTAAAGGCTATCACACAGATCATGAAGACTCAGGCAAACTAATTAATGTTAGAGCCGAAAAAGGTGTGCTTATCGCAACGGGCGGTTTCGCGGCAAACGTAGCATTCCGTCAAGCACTTGATCCAACACTGGGTGATGAAGTAGGCCACACTAATGCTCGTGGTGCTACTGGTGATGGACTTATTGCCATGCTAGCTGAAGGTGCAATGCCAATTCACTTAAGCTTTATTCAGTCTGGCCCTTGGGCGTCGCCTGATGAAGGCGGCTTTGGTTACGGCGCAGGTTTCTCTTTATACAACTTCCCGCACTCAATCGCTATTGACCGCAATACTGGCATGCGTTTTATGAATGAAACAGCAGACCGTAAGCATCGCGCAGATCTTGAGATCCAGCGTCGCGACAAAGATGGCAAGCCTAATCCGGCTCTACTTATTGCGCCTAAGCATGAAGCACAAAAAGACCCTTCAATGGAAAACGTACTTAAATACAACGTTGCCTGGGAATTCGATAGTGTTGAAGCAATCGCCAAACATTTTGACTTACCACTTAAGCCGCTTAAACAGCAAATTGAAGATTGGAATAAATACGTAAAAGCTGGCGATGATCCTCAATTTGGCAAGCGCATGGATATGAGTACAGGGATCTATATGACAGCGCCATTTATTGTGCAGCGATTATGGCCAAAGGTGCACTACTGCCAAGGCGGTATTCAAATCAACACCAAAGCTCAAGTAATTGCAGCCAAAAATGGTAAACCAATTCCTAATTTATATGCAGCAGGTGAAGTATCGGGTGGTGTGCATGGTGTAAGCCGACTTGGTGGTTGCTCTACCCCAGACTGCATGGCATTTGGTGTAACAGCAGCACGTTCGATGATGAAAGCATAAGGATACCGACATGAAACCAATGACAACTTTACTTGTGCTGGTATTTAGCAGCGTTATCGCCCTTTCAGCTCAAGCAAGAGATAAACGTGACTATCACGAAGCCCTATATGAAGAAGGCTGTAAATCTTGCCATGACCAAGGGTTAAAAAACTACCCTTCTGATGAGTCTTGCTTACAGTGCCACGATATGGGCGACCTAGCGGAGCAAACTAAACGCGAAGGTCATGAAGCGAAGCAAAATCCACATGACAGTATGCACTACGGCCAAGAAGCACCGTGTATGGAATGCCACGGCGAACATACTGAGAAACAAGCCATTTGTATGGATTGCCACAACTTTGAATATCCAAAGTTTAAGTAAGGCTTGATATAACAGATAGCGCAACAAGCCCAGAACTAATTTTGGGCTTGTTGATATTAAAGAAATTAAAATTTGAGCTAAAAACTTGCTTTAGCGTAAGCAAGTACTATTCGTATCAACACCTGTACATGCCAAGGCACTGCATGCGCTGCAGCTCATATGGTCACGGTAGTGTTTATCAAAAAAGCTTGAGCTTCTTTCTTCTAATGATTCAAACAACTCTGGAGTAATTGGTTTAACCCACTTGTACTGCGCCATTAATCTAGCCAAATGTCGGTAACAGGTCTCGCGACGGTTGGATAAATATTCAGGTGCAATCAGCTGACTTTCAAACTGGGTCAATGAACCGGTTAAGTAAAAGGTAATGCCTTGAACCAGCTCTTTAACTTGCAGCGGTGTGGCATCTAATTCCCCTCTTGCTACAGCCTCATTTAGTGATTCAGTAAACCAGCCCCAAAACGCATTGATACGCTTTTTAAAGCGTTCGACTTTTTCGTCACTCGCTAGCTGCCAAACCATAGTATTTACCGATACTGAACGTAGAGTAAAAAAGCTTTTACTGCGTTTAATCGTTTCAAATGTAAACAAAATGGGTAAGAGCACTTTTTCTTGCGCAGTTAAATCCGGATATTTGTTAATAAATATCGGCAAGTGATTAGAAGTGGCGCTGCGTAAAAACAAGCACACAAGTACATCTTCTTTGCGTTCGAAAAATTTGTATAACGTACCGGTAGAACAGCCCACTTCTTTTGCCAATTGAGAGAACTTGAACGACACAATACCCTGCGACTCAATAAGCTGCTCAGCCGCATCAAGTATTTGATTGCAGCGCATCATAGGCAGTGCATCAGTGGGACATTTCATTTATAACAACCTGTATTTCTAATTAGCGCAATTATGCGCTTTTAACAATTACAGATTATAGATAGCTCTTTCCTAATCGGGATTCACTTCACGCTAATCCTACTTTATTGGTAGCCTTTGTGAATTACGTCATATAAACATTACAGCAATAACTTGTAACTCTATTCTGAATCCATTCACATTTTCGAGAGACGTGCTCTGCCCATCATTAACAGAGAAAATTTATTCGAGATGTGACTCACGAATAAATTTGTCACTGAAAAAATGCCGTGACTTAGTTCACCTTTAGCAACCGAACTTGCGTTTACATTTACCTCATTCCCATTCTGAGGATTACAAAATGCAAGGTAGAAGAAATTTTTTAAAATTGAGTGCTGGTGCTGCTGTTGGTAGCTTAGCGGCAACATTACCAGGTACCGTTCAGGCTAAAACCTGTGGTGAAATCAACTGGGACGAAAGCGCTGACGTTATTGTTGTTGGCTCTGGTTTTGCGGGTCTTTCAGCGGCAGTGAATGCTAAGCGTCAAGGCCTAGGTTCAGTACTTGTTTTAGAAAAAATGCAAGTGATTGGTGGTAACTCTGCAATCAACGGTGGTTGGTTAGCTATCCCTAAAAACCCAATCCAGCTTGCACAAGGCGTTAATGACGACTCTCCAGAAGAGCTAGTTAAAGACCAAATTATTTCTGGCCGTGGCATGCAAAACGAAGCTGCCTTGCGCGTTATCGCTAACCGTTCTTTAGATGCATACGATCTTTGTATCGATACCGGCGTTAAATTCCGTGATGGTTTTAACATCCAAGTAGGTGGCCACAATAAAGCGCGTGCAATCCGCACCCAACACGGTACGGGTGGTGATATTACCACCAAGCTTTATGAAGCAGGCGTTAAAGCTGGCGTTGATCACCGTCTACAGCACTACATCGAAGATTTCATTATGGACGGCCAAAAAATTATTGGTGTTAAAGTCCGTAAAAACTACCGCTTCCCAGATCTAACTACTGGTAGCACTATTTTCATTAAAGCTAACAAAGCAGTCGTACTCGCGAACGGTGGTTTTGCTCGTAACATGGCACTACGTGAAGCGGTTGATCCATCTTTAGATCCAACACTAGATTGCACTAACGCACTAGGCGCAACTGGTGAAGTGACGCTAACAGCAATGGCACACGGCGCACTACCTGTGCACATGAACCTAATCCAAACTGGCCACTGGGGATCTCCAGATGAAGGTGGATTCGGTTGGTCAAACGCACTGCTATCTATCGGCTGGCACCAAGGTGTAGCAATCAGCGTCCTAAACGGTAAACGTTTTATGGACGAGCGTGCTGACCGTAAGACTTGTTCTGAAGCCATTATGAAAAACCGTAATGCTGATGGCAGCCCTGCTTACCCAGTGGTGTTTTTCAACTACAACAACTACGCCAAAGATGACCGTGTTGTGCGCGCACTGCGTGACGAAATGGCTTGGAAAGTTGATTCATTAGATGAAATCGCAGCTAAGTTCGATATCCCTGCAGCAGAACTGAAGCGCAGCGTAACTGAATACAACAAGCACGTTAAAGACCGCAAAGATCCGCTATTTAACCGCAAAATGGATACCGCTGAAGAACTAACAGGTCCATTTGTTGTGTCGCGTATTTGGCCAAAAGTGCATTACTGCATGGGCGGTCTAAAAACTGACTTAGGCGCTCGTGTTATCGACGGCCGTTCAATGGCGCCAATTAAGAACCTATACGCTATCGGTGAAGTTACCGGCGGTATCCACGGTGAAGCCCGTTTGAGCTCAACCTCATGCCTAGAATGTCTAGTAATGGGCATCATAGTGTCAGAAACCATCAAAGCAGACATTCAAGGAGCCGTGTAATGAACAAGTTATTACTGAGCATACTACTTAGCCTTTCAGTATCTGGCAGCGTTATGGCTGGCGATCTAGTGAAGATGAAAGGTAAAACTGAAGGTCGCGTAAACCACGAGTTTATCTACCAAGATGGCTGCCAAACATGCCACCAAGGCTCAGGTAAGAAAAACACTACCGATGCTGCATGTGTTGAATGTCATGGCGATATCAACAGTATTCCTGTGGATGAAAGCAAACTGGCGATTCCAGAAGCACACCCTCATAAATCATTACATTACAACCAAGGTGCAAGCTGCTTAGCGTGTCACGCAGAGCACGAGAAGAAAGCACCGCTTTGTACAGAGTGTCACCGTACTTGGTTTGAAGAGATGTAATTTTGACTGATTAATTTAAAAAACCTAAAAAAGTAATAGGGAATGATGATGAAAAAAACCACTAAGTTTATGTTGTCGATGGTGGCTACAGCAATCGCACTTTCAGGTACTGCTCATGCGGCAGAACAAACTGAAGATGGTATCAAACTAGGCGGCGCAGTGCGTGTTAACTACGCTTACCGTGACTATGACCAAGTTAACAAAGATAAAGGCGGTGACTTTTACTTTGATATGGCAGCAATCAAGTTCGATGGTAAGCATGGCGACTGGGGCTTATCAGCAGAATACCGTTTCACGTCTGGCACTGACTACATCAAGTACGGTTATGCCTACTATGATGTAAACCCTGACTGGCAGCTGCAACTTGGTATCAATAAGGTGCCTTTTGGTAACCGCGACTTCATCTCAAACAGCTACTGGTTTGGCATTCCTTATTACTTAGGTTTTGAAGATGATCATGATACAGGTATTAAAGCTGTTTACGAAAAAAATGGCTGGCACACCGACCTAGCATTCTATAAGAGTGCTGAGTACGGACCGTCTGAAAACAAGCGTTATTCGACAGATATCTACAGTGGCAAGATTGAAGCCAGTGGGATCACTTACTATAACGAAGAGACTAACCAGTTCAACCTGCGCCAAACTTACACTGCCGAGCATGAAGGCGGTCAAACAACCTTTGGGGGCTCAGTTCAGTATGGCCAGATCTATAACAGCAATACGGGTAATAACGGCGATCGTTACGCCGTAGCATTGCACTTAGACAGCAGCTACAACGGTTGGAATCTACAGTTGCAGGCAATGCAGTACGAATACGATGCAGCTGATGCTGTGGATGCCAACAAAATTGCAGTATCGGTTGTGAGCTGGCAGTACGAAATTGCCTCAAAAGGTCAGGCATATAACCTAAACCTAGCGAAAACAATTCCTACGGATTGGGGCAGTGTTAAGTGCTACAACGACTTCGGCTTAATGACGCCTGATGTTGATGATGCTAGTTACGACAATAGCTTACAAAACGTAACCGGTTGTGCGATCTCAGCAGGCCCGACTTACACCATGGTCGACTTTGTTATGGGTAAGAACATGACCTTCTCTACCGCTAACAATGATCATGTTGGTCTACCTGAAATGGGTGACAGTTGGGATAAACGCATAAACATTAACTTCGGATACTACTTCTAATAACTGCCGAACTTTCAGTTATTAGGTTACGGCTAGCAAATGTTTCGCGCACAGGAACACGCAACAAACATTTGCTGATGTAACAAAGTTAACCAGCGTTATCGACACAAGCGAAGCTGCTCTCACTTCGCTTTTGTTATCCCTGCACACTCTAGGTTCTAGCAAATATTGTTCTGGTAATTCATCCCTACCAACAAATACCTTGATGGACCAAGCCCTTTTATACCTTACGTATTTGGGCTTTTTTTGTCCCTTTCCGAATAAGAAGAAACAATGAAATCGATAACTAAAGCCTCTATTTGTATTTGTTTAATCGCTAGCTGTTCACAATCAACAATGGCCACTGAATATCACTTTGGCGGATTCATTAAAGCCAATGCACGCTATGTTGATGGCGATATAGCCTTCCAAGACAGTTGGACCGGTGGCGGCAGTATTACTGAATCAGCCAAGCGTACCCAATTTAGTGCAGCCGAAAGCCGCTTAAATGTCGGAATTACTCACGGTGATGTCAGCGGTTTTGCCGAAATCGACTTCTCTGGTTCGTCACAAGGTAATGCGGTGTTCTCAAACTCATACAGCCCGCGCTTACGCCACGCTTATATTAGCTATGAAGGCTTAACTGCCGGTCAAACATGGTCAACCATGGTTAATACCAGTACCTTTGCTGAAACCGCAGATCTAGGCGTGCCCCTAGCCGGCCAAACAATGGTACGGCAAACATTGGTGCGCTACAGCACCGACAGCTGGCAGTTTGCTTTAGAAAACCCATACACCTATGGCACTAAAGCTGGCAGCACGGTCACAGACAAGAAATGGGTTGATACCAGTAATGATTATGTACCTGATGCCGTCATTCGCTTCGATAAAAAAGGCGATTGGGGTAACGTATCAGTATCTAGCCTATTACGTTATTTAGACCCGCAAGATACCGCGCAATTTGGTGCAGGCGTATCCATTGCAGCAAAATTAAATACTATCGGCAAAGACGATCTAAGACTGCAATTACATTACGGTAATTTAGGCCGCTATGTAGGTACCGATGCTGCTAGAGACATGATCAATGGCGAGATAGAAACCACCACATCGGCAATGTTTGCCTACCGCCACTTTTGGACTGAGCGCACTCGCTCTAGCCTATTTTATGGGGTGACTATGACAGACATTGAGCAAACAGATCGTTTCCATGCAGGGGTTAATTTATTCACTAACTTAACCCCTGTACTAGCACTCGGTTTTGAACTGGGCCGTTATCAAATTGATGATGGGCAAAGCCCATACTCAGGTGAACCTGCCCCCCAAGGCGCCTCAAACTACGCCCAGCTTAGTCTACAGTTTTATATTTAATGGTAGCTAATAGAGTATTCATCAACTCTAAGCCCTGCAAAACTTACTGCCTTTAAATAGTCAAAAAGCCTGCTTTATAAAGCAGGCTTTTTTTCAAACTCACGTAATTAAAAATCGTAATTAAACATCCTAACTAAACCACCTAATTTGCCAAATACTGAAACAAATTCATCTGTCGCTAATACAAATAAACCGGCTCTGTTGTCACTTTAAATAACAGCCGCAATTTAAAAACGTGTGCTCTATCACTACCGAAAAAAAGATTATTCGCGACTAGGTTCACGAATAATTTTGCTGCTAAAAACGCTGCGTGATCCAATTCAACTTTACAGCCTAATTATCACTTTATTGTTAGTTCAAGCCCGTTAAAACGAGCACAATATCGCAGCTTTAGCTGCACCAGCTAAAAATAGGATAAGAATGATGAAACTAAAAATGATGTTCGGCATTGCTGCGTTAACTTCTACCGCTGCTTTAGCTCAAGGGCCACAGTGCGATCACGCACAGCTACCATACCAGCAAATGACACCAATCCCGTATGACAGCACACCATATGCACCGCAAGATACTATGCCTGCACAGTGTGCTAACCCAGAAGTTGAAGCTTATATCGCTGCATGGGAAGCGGGTGAAATCGACTTTACAACAATTAAGTCAAACAGCAGTATCCCAGCCGATCAACAGTTCTGTAAGTCGCTAGATGACGACGGTAACGTATTAGAAATTCAAGACTGTGATAAGTCTAAATCACCAGTTGGTTACATCTGGAAAGAACTGTCTGACAGCCCAACTGTGATCGGTATTACCGATGGCGGTAAGTCAGATCACGCGCCACATTTCCATGGCCAGCCAGAATGTTATTACGTAGTAACCGGTGAAAGCCAAACATTGGCACAGAACAAGTTCCAGAAACTATCTCTAGGCCAATACTTCTACATTCCAGGCGCTGCTATCCACAACACGCCAATCCTAAGCGACAAAGGCTTGGGTGTAATGTACTGGTACCCGAACAACGCACACTTTAACGGCTTTAAGTACTACTGGCGTAAAGACGTGCAAAACCTACATGTAGCTGAAGAAGCGTTCGACCGCGTTGATGAGATCCGTAAGCGCGACCTAAACTTAGGCGCATACGGTACTAACGAAGCTATCTTCAAGAAGTAAGCTTACTAAACGAGTAAAGTCGTTAAATACAAAAGGGCCTATTAGGGCCCTTTTCGTTTGATATGAAGTCAAACTAAAACGCTTCATTAACGTTAAAGTAAAAACCACTGTCGCCATCACCCCATGCCATATCTAAGCGCAAATTGACTCTTCGTTTCACCTCAAACCGATACCCAATCCCGCCGTTAGGTAAAATTTTATTAGCGTTAAACTGACTAATATCGTCAGCAATCACACCGGCTCCGCCCCAAAACACCATGCCATGGCGCCCCGGCAAATTGAGTCGATATTCAACTTGGGTCATCAGCATCTGCTTATCGCGATAACGCCCCGAGGTATAACCGCGCAGTAAGTCCCCGCCTCCGGCTTTTGACAGTTGGTCCCATGGCACGTCACCGCTAGTGAATCGCCCACGAACCTGCCAAGCTAAAATATCTTTGCCACGCCCTGTTTGCATATATTCGCTATAGAGCGCGTTATACACATCAAAGTCTGTTTTACTGCCTAAATATTGCCGATAAAAAGCTGCATCTATCTCAATAATTCGCCCCGACTGCGGGTTTAATACATTGTCGCGACTATCGTGGTTTAACAGCACATTTAAACCGACACTACGGGAGTCTTCATCAAGCAAACTAGCATCAACAGCGGAGTCTAACGGGTCGATTTTACTGGCATCGGCATAACTGAAATCAAAGCCAATACCAACAAAACTCGTTGGGCTCATCCGCTGTAATAACATAGGGTTAATTGACACTATGCGCTGATTAAACTCAATTCTGTTCGCCTGTTGATGGTTGTCATCATAACCAACACCATAAAAAACATCCGGCGCATCGAACAATTCGGCATTTAGATAAAACCTTTGTTGGTCTTGGTTAATGAAGGTTTTATTAGCAATGGCGACACCTAATGCGCCATTAGTTGATGCCAGACCATTAATCACCAATGAAGATAGCTGGCTAACTTCATCGTCTGGATCATATTGATATAAACCTACCGCCGAGATCCCAACACCTAAATCCATTTCAGGATTATAAAATGGTCCAGGAAGGTAACTAAAATCGATAAGCTTATTTGGATCAAACTCACCGTCTGCACCTAAGGTTTGCAAAAAGTCTTCAACCCAGCCCTGCGACTCTTGGTTTTCAGCAGCTTCAGCATTCTTTTCAATTTCCTCAGCCACCACATAGGTTGCGGGTAAAGTAAGACTGGCTAATATGAGCGGAAATCGACTACACCTAATAAAATAGGACGCTTTGCTCATTATGGTCATTTCACCTCCAGTGGATTAGCAAGCTCATTTGGCAATTCTGATTGCTGATGCCGTTGTAGCTCAATGGTGTCTTGAGCCTGGTTATATTGACTTATGAGTTTGAAATCAGCTTGAGTAAAACCGTTTTGCCATAGCGCTGGCGGAATGTGCTTAAAGCTGTGTTTAAATTTATCAGCCACTGTCAGCTTTTGGGTTGCGACTGTATCAATTTCAATGCCATGCACAGTATTACTAAGTGAAAGTGAGTGTGCCTGATTGTCTTCTGCATAAAGTGGTTTTATCTCTTGCCAGCTCGCATGTTGCTCAGCAAGTTGTTTTGTAACTAGATAAGGCGACTGCTTATCACCGAGCTCATAATGGCGTTTCAGCAACATAAATTTACTCGGTAATGCTTGGTTCGAGTCCCACCAATAACCGTCAATCACATCAAAAAGTGCATTGGTTTGCGCAATAGAAACCGGCTCTAACCAAGCAAGCGTAGCCGCTAACCATTGAGTCATATGTTGGTTGTAAAGCTCTTTACTCATAGCAAGATTATTATTTAGCAAGCCTAAAGCGATTTTCGCCCCAAGCATGTTTGAATAAAGATCTTCAGGGGAGTAAGCCGAAACGGTTTCAGACCAAGGCGCCCAACTGCGGTAGCCATGCCACTGCGCAACCTCATGGGCTTCAGCCATAAAGTATGCCAACCTAACTGCTATGGCGGCGGCAGACTCCCAACGTTCTCTGGGCGTTAATGACGAGGTATCAAATTCTTTGAGCTCTATGACTCGAGGGCCAATTTCATCGGGCAGCTTAATTGTTTGCGATTGTCCTAACAAAGGGTAGATACGATAAAACAGCGCTATTGCATTGTCCGCAGTATCACGAACATGGGCCAAGTCGATAAAACCGCCCTTTAACGTATACATTTGGCCATTATGTTCAGTGCCACGTTGGCCATTAGGCGCATCTTTTTGAAAACTAAAAGTGCCAGCCTCAAACGCATGGGGGCCGACACTCTCAACAGCGAGTGTATTGGCGTAACGGAAAAAAGGCACAGGCACTGGGCCAACCTTAACTTTTTGCGCATTACCAAACGCGCAGCAAGGTCGAACCGCCTCAGGAATAGGTACCAAAGGTAGCTCTTGCAGTGACAACGCATGCAGCTGATTGAGATCGGGCTCATCATCTAGCATTGCACTAACCGCAGCCTCGCTAGGTAAGGCTCTCACTTGCCAGTCATTACTGCTGCAAGCACTGAGTAAAGCGATAGCTATAAAGCCTACGATATGAGTTAAGCGTTGACAAAAACTCATTGCACGAATGCCTTAACGGATTGAGTCACTATCTCTGGATAATCGTTACTTAAACCATGTGCAGCCTTGGGAATAATCACTATCGGCGCACTTAAATAATCAGCTAACTGAATGCCTAAATTGAGCGGAAACACCTTATCATTCTCCCCCCAAATCAGCATGCTTGGCGGCAGAGACGCAACTGATATTTCAGCTGCAATCCGGTCCCGGTCAGCAGGTAAACTATCAATTAATTGTCGTTTTTCATCGAGGTAACCAGCAAAGTATTTTTCAAAAATACCTGCGTCGATAAACCCTGGATACCAAGGAAAATCAACAAAGGTGCCATCGAGTAAACGGCGCATTTGCTTTGGGTTTTGTGGCACAAAAATGTCACTGGCTTCATCAACTTCAAAACGCTGATTCATTAACGCCAATTCGCTATCTGGGAACAGCACTCCGGGGCTTGCAAGCAATACCGCTTTTGCCACTTTAGGTTCAGTGATCATCAAGTCAAAAGTGACAAAGCCACCGTAAGAGATCCCGACTAGATTAACCGTATCGACATCAAGCGCCGCAATCAGTTGCCTAACCGCCTTGGATTGAGTGGCTAAGCTCGCTGCGCCTTGGCTATAAGACTCGCCAAACCAGGCAAGATCAGGCGCAATCACCCGATAATCCTGACTTAAGTTTATCATCACTTCTTGCCAACTGGTTGTTGCCGTGCCACCAAAACCATGCAGCAATAATATCACTTCGCCTTGACCGGCTTGCCAATAGTTAAGCTCGCCGCCCTCTTGCAATCTGAGCTTATGTTGTGCAAAGCCTACATCTTGCAAAGCTGCTTTATCGCGAGCATCCACTATATCGACAGCTGAGCATCCTGCCATTATAAAACCAAGCGTCAGGCTAATGATAATACGCATATTCATCTCCAAAACAATTCAAGCAACAACCGATAAAACGCGCTTTAGAAGCGGTAACCAACGCCCATCATAAAGCTGGTACGCGTCCCCAAGCCAAACTCCATCAAAAGATCGATATTGCTGGTTAAACTAACCTGGCTACCAATTAAACCATTCCACTTATCTGCTAAATGTTGGTTCACCTCAAACTTGGCATTGCCAAGTGGAATGCCAATATCACGCAAGTAACCACTGAAGTTTTGTTCCACATTTTGGTACATGGCACCCGCCCAAATTTGTACATCGCGATTGTTATACTCAGTGCGGTAACCGGCACGAGGAGACACCACTATGCTGCTGATCTCACCATCAAGGATATTCAAACGGGTGTTGGTATAGTTAACATCAAGCAAAGCAAACCAATTGCCAATTCCACCAACTATGGTTCCACCAACACCATAGGTAGTACCTTTAAAGTCCAATATAAAATCAAAAGCTGGGCTAGCAAGACTACATGGGTTGAACTTACAAAATAGCGGCGGTAGCACTTCGGTTAAATCAGCTTCCAGCTTAACGTTAGCTATACTGCTTCCTTTGGTGTGACCAATAACCCCGTATAGATTTAAAAACGGTAATACCCACATATCACCGCGCAGTGATAGTGTTTCTGAGGTTTGCTCGGCTAAACTACCTTTGATGCTGAGAATGTCGTCTAAGCCACCTAAACCTGAAAAACCAACCGAGTCGACCACCAAAGGCTGATCCATGTTCATGTAGTTCAATGTGAAGCCGTACGGTTTAGGTAACTCGTAACCTAAATCAATCGCTTCTTGAGCCCAAATAGGAAATGTTCTGTCGTACAGCTCTTTATGCGGCTCTCTTTCAATAGAGTCAGCTTGAGATGGAGAAACAAAAAGCAGCACCGAAAGTGCTGCCAAAATAGAAATCATTTTAAGCATTTATAGATTGAAACCTTTACTAGAAGATAAATATCAATTGCCGTAAATCAAAAAGGCATTGTGAAATGAACACGTATAAGAATTCACATAAGAACACAGCTTAGCTCAATTGTTGCTCAGCAAACTGAAATAAATCTGAAATCTGCCGCTTCAATAGAAAAAAAATAGAGTAAAAAATCTAATTCTATATTTAGCATACCTGTTCTGAGTGATGATTGCTAAGCCCGCCATTCAATATATGATTAACTGATATTCAGAGCGGTAAAGTCACCACCACTTTCGGTATTCACTAAGCTGAATAGGTTTGGGTGACGTTGCCGCGTTAACACGATATCAATAATACTGGTTTGATCTGGCTGTAACAGCAATGAGATCTGCTTAGGTTCTGAATGAAATTCTGCACTGCGGTAATAGCACATACCATTATCTGGCCTAGGTTCTATACGCAGTCCCAGTTGGCCATTATCGACTTTAGCTAACTTTTTTGCATCGAGATAAAAACTCACAACATGCTTATTTTTAATATTTTTTTGCTTGTCTAACATAAAGCCTTTTTTAAACTTACTCGGCAAAAAGTCAGCACCTGAAAGCAACACAATATCAAAGTCCTCAATCGGATTGCCTAAATCATCGCTAACCCGCACAACCAACATACTGCCACGAAATTGCTTTCGGTGGCCGCTCTCGCTTGCCGTTGCCATCAAGGTGGAAAGCTGCCGATATTGCTCAGCATTACGAGTATTTAGACATTGCAAAATCCGCTGAACCTGCGGCTTACTTTTAGTATTTTTTGCCGTCACAGAGGTCATAATTCCTTGCTCCTTGCCACTATGACTGGCTTTTTTAATCACCTCAAAAGCAACCTTATGCTGCGGGGTAACATATTGACTCTGTGAAAGTTTAACAACACAGCGCGCATCAAAACCATTACAAGATTCGGCGCTTTCCTTTAACTTAACGTAGGTAAAATTAAGATTTGCAGCAGCAACTCGAACTACGCCATCAGAACCTGACTCCCCAGTATAACTATTAAGATAATCGTAAAACTTATCGTCAATGGTTTCGCCAGTTAGCACAAAAGGCCAAGGCCCCTCACCTAACTTAAACTCCCTCAACCAATCCAAGTTAAGTTGCAATTGTTGAGTACTGCCAAGCTCCAACCAATCTAAAACGGCTTCCCCCGGCTCGACTCCAGCAAAGAAACTTTTAATTCGCCCCACTCGAGATTTTCCTAACTGCGCCAGTGCAGAACCATGGTTGGCAGGCGCCAACATTATTAGGTGAGTAAGCGGGCAGGTTTTAATATCACTACCAGAGAAAAACATCTGTAACCACTGGCGCATTACCGGCGCCCCCGTGGAATGAGTAATAGCGGCAAAAGGTTTATTAGCTAACAAACTTAGCCGAGCATCATCAAATGCTCTTGCAATATCATCAAGGCGAACCTCATCATCAAAGCTGATATATCGCCCTAAATGAATATGGTGCACTGATAACTTTGAGTCGCTATCAGACAGCTTTTCTAGTACCTGTGGCAACTGACCATAAGTATCGGTATTGGTTACATTCCATCCATGAACAAAAACTAAATCCACACAATCCTCGACAATTATTTTTAACAGTAGCTCGATGATTTCCGCTTCATGGTAAACACATCAATCTGCTCAACATTATTTTTCAATAAGTTACCAGAAACTCACTGATAGCTATATAGCAAAATACTCAGCATAAGCGACTGTTAATATCATTCAGTTCTTATTCAGCAAGCCTCGCCTATTATGTGCCCAACAAAGCGCAACACCGAATTTATTTATCCAACTTTGGAGTACGACATGAAAACTAAAGCACTTATCCTAGCGTCTGTAATGGCAACTGCAATCTCAGCACCGACCATGGCTGCAGACTGGTTTATTGGTGGCGGTGTTGGCGCACAGCAAAACACATATAAAGGTTCATATGTGCCTGAGATTCAAAATCCAATTGCCGGAGGTCCTCAGACAGCGCATGTGAAAGAGACTGAAAATAATGCCGTTTACGAACTAAGAGCAGGTGTTTACTTAAATGATGCTAACCGTGTTTATGGTACGTACTCTTACAATTCAGACGATTTCTCAAAGCAACAAAGCTTTTTAATGTCTTACGATTACTTAGTGGGTCTAGGCGATAGCAACAAGCTTAACTGGTTTATTGGTGCAACAGCTGGTGTTAACCACATTAGCCCAGATACTAGCGCAGTAGATTCTGACAACCGTTTTGTTTGGGGTGGTCAAACAGGTCTAATGTATAAAATCAATGACAACCTAAGCACTGAAATTGGTTACCGTTACCTTAAGCAAGATTATGATGTAAACAACCAACCAGTTCCTACACCATATAATGCTGTAGCTGGAACAGAAACAGCATCACTCAACGACAGCCAACAACTATATCTATCTGTTGATTACCGCTTCTAAACGGTAAATAAGTAATAAAAAGCCGGCAACTAATTTGTATTAGTTGCCGGCTTTTTACTAACGAGCTATTGGGTTACAAGGTCTAACTTGCGTGAGCGTTTATGATAAAGCGCCAGCATAGAAACAGCAGTAACCATCACAATTAACCAAGCCCAAGAAGTGGTAACCCCAATATTGAGCAGCTGAAACCCTAGCAATGAACTTATCGCAGCAATAATCGCAAAAGGTAATTGAGTGATAACATGATCGTGAGGCTGACAACCGGAGCTTGTTGCGCTAATCACACTCGTATCTGAGATCGGTGAGCAATGATCGCCAAATACTGATCCGGCCATCACAGCGCTTAGACTTGCTAGCAATAACTCTGGATTAACAGCAAGCGCCACCTCAGCGCCAATAGGGATCATAATCGCGAATGTTCCCCAGCTTGAGCCGGTTGTAAACGCCATAATCGCGCACAGTAAAAAGGTGCCTGCAACTAACATCTCTTTCGACAAAAACTGCTCAGCCCAACTTGCTAGCATTTTTGCTACGCCTAAATCGGCAATCACAGCTCCTATCAACCAAGTGCAAAGCAAAATTGAAATCGCAAAACTCATAGCGCGTGCGCCAGAGGCTAAATCGCCCAATAACAAACTTAAGCTACGGCCATTTAGCTTTAACAGCACGACAGCTAACGACGTCGCTAACAAACAAGCATTACGCATGGCTGCGCCTATATCTGCTGAAGTAATCCAATCACTAAGGCTTGAGCCTTGAGCGTTTTGCGCGCCGGAATATAAAGTTAAGCCTACGGATGCAATTAACAAGGTCATCATTGGCAGCCCCAATAACCATGGACTGCCAGCATCAACTTCATCGACGTTACTTGAATTTATAGTTGCCGCTGCATTAAAGCCGACGCCAAACCAAGCAATTAAAAACGATAGTAAGATAACGGTAATGGCATAAAAATTAGTTTTAGCAATCTCAATAAATGACTCTAACGGCGTTAAAGGTAACAGAGTAATACTCGCCAAAATCGCCATTACGTATGGCCCCCAACTTGAAAAAGGCAACAAAGCACATAAAGGCGATGCATTGGAATCAACCAAGTAGGCTATTTGTTCACGCGACATATTGTATCGCTGACTTAGAGGCTGACAAACATGGCCCACTGCTAAGCAACTAAAAATGCCATCAATAAAAACCACCCAACCAAGCACCACAACACCAATGCGTGCTTGGCGGCCGCTTTTAATGCGGTGATATAGCCAATCAGCAAATAGTTTTACTGCGCCTCCACGCGCAAGCAGTTGCGTCATCATGCCCAATAGCAACATTGCAGCTAACACGTTCAAATGCCATGCTTGCCATTGTCCATCACGATAAAATTGCAGCCAAGCTTTATCGCCAAGATAAACCGCCGCTTCAGTCAAATGAAATTGGGTTAAGATCAGTGCGCCAGAGACGATCCCGACACCTAATGCGACTAAGGTTTTACGAATTATTAGCGCTAAACTCAGGGTTAACAGCAGGGGAACAAGTATCAGCAAACTGTCGTTCATCGCCAAGATCCAATGAGAAATAAATAGAAGAATACTAACGACTTACTAACAAGTGCAAAAAAAAACCTTTTACACCCATTTTATCGTCTCTTTTTTGTGCATTTAGCATAATTAACTATTCAGCAATAGCCCGTCACTGCTAGAATCGGAGCTATCATCTCGCTATTAAAGGGACTCCTCATGAGCCTAGAACTTTTATCGAAATTGGAAACAAAAATCCAAGCTGCATTAGAAACTATTGAGCTACTAAAAATGGAGCTTGAGGAAGAGAAGCAGGCAAATACAGGTCTGTCAGAGCAGAACCAACAGCTACAGCAAGAACTGAACTCGTGGAACGAGAAAGTGACTGGCTTAGTTGGTCTACTCAACGACGAAGTAAACTAATAAAATTTCAAACGTTATGCAGTTTGCATCTCGTTATTCTGAGACTCAATCAACTCATTGAGTTCTAAAATAGCCTGCTTAACCTTAGGCAGGCTTTTTCTTGGCAGTAAAAACCTACCTTTATCAAATTCTAATCGCCCTAAATCCTTCACCCAGATCACCCCAGTCAAGAATATGCGCGCGTGCTTTACAATCAATTTAGGTGCATAGACAGGAAAAACTCTCACAAGACCTCCCGACAACTTTGTTTGTTGTTATTAATTTTTAAGTTGGACAGGTGTTTTACCATGAGAGTTTCATTTATTTGAGCATTTAATTGTAAATTTTTGAATCAGAATGTTATCGAAAATAAATTCCTTTTGGCAATCATATGTATAGCACAATTAGAATATATACACTTATTTCGAACTGACACTAAACCATTTTTTTGACGCGTTATTACTTGGCAGTTGTTACTTAGATTAACAATTAAACTGCTATCTCTATAGCTGTTGCTTCGCAATCAGTAAGCCGCTTTAGAAAAGACACCAAGACCAGCCATGCTTATAAATGCTATAGACACAAAAAAGGAGCCCTTAGGCTCCTCTTAGATTCAATCGATTATGACTTTGAGCTGCTTACTTTTGCGTGGCTAAGTAATAAGCGATATCCAGCAGTTCTTGGTAAGACTTTATCGCGCCAGTTTCAACACGGTATTTACCGTTTACAACGAGTGCTGGAACGCCTGAAATTTTAGCGTTTTCAGTGTCGCGCTTCATTTTAGACATCTGCGCATTCACCATAAATGATTTAGCCGCTGCATCGAATGCTTTAGGGTCTACACCATTAACAATGAAAAGACCTTTAATGTCTTCAAGGCTAGTGAAACGCTGCTTCTTATCTTGAATAGCAGAAAATAGTGCATGCTCCATCTTCTCTTCAATTTTTAGCTGGTGAGCAATAGCAAATGCACGTGACATTTCTACGCCCATTTCACGACCAATAAAATCAACGTGATTTTGCTTAAAAGTTACCCCTTCAGGAATAGTTGCTTTAATTTTTGGCACCTGCTCCTTCGCGAATGTGTAACAGTGTGGGCAATAGAAAGAGAAAAACTCAGCAATCTCTGGCTTCGCCGTACCTGGGCCTTCATTAATAACTGTGTAATGCACACCTTCTTCAAACTGAGCTGCCATTGCAGCCATAGGCGCCATCAATAGTGCAAATGCAACTAATAGAGCTTTTTTCATTTAACTTCCCCTCGATGCAAATATTGCATCACGCTAGTAATTTCGACATAACATAATGTGCTTTTGAGTCGACCTCAAGCGCAAAAGTTCATTTTTCTGTTACAAAGTACGTGGCATAAGCCTTTTAAAATCAATATTGCGGCGTCAAACTCAAAGGCATTTCATCCAATGCGGCTAATTGCTCTTTAAAAGCTAAGATCTGCTGCTCCCAGTATTTATCCTCCGCAAACCATGGGAAGTTCATTGGAAACGCAGGATCGCCCCAACGACGACTCAGCCAAGCGTTATAATGCAGCATACGCATGGCCCTTAAAGGTTCTATAAGCTTTAGCTCACGGCTATCAAACTCACAAAACTCTTCATAGCCTTCAAGTAGCACTTCCAACTGCAACAGCTGCTGCGGTCTATCACCAGCAAGCATCATCCAAATATCTTGTACAGCGGGCCCCATTTTGGCGTCATCAAGATCCACAAAACCTGGGCCGTCTGGCGTCCATAAAATATTACTTGGATGCAAATCACCATGTAAACGGATAGAGCTGTAGTTATCAGGCAGCCACAGCGTTGATGCTTTTTCTAAGATTTGCTCAACCACAGTGAAATAAGGTAGCTCTAAACTGGCAGGAATATGCCCAGAGCCTTTAAGCCACTGCAATGACTCTTCACCAAGCAACTTAGGCGACATCACGTCGCGATAGCGAAACTCAGCCTGTTTTGAATATTGATGGATACGACCAATAAAACGCCCCACTTGCTCTAGTTGATCAAGATTGTCGACTTCAAAGGCTCTGCCACCAATAGATGGGAACAGCGCAAATCTAAACCCTTGATATTCATGTAAAGACTTACCATCGATAATCACAGGTGTCGCAATCGGTACCTCTTGCTCAGCAAGAGCGGCAGAGAAATCATGTTCCTCTTGAATTTGCGCGTCACTCCATCGCTCCGGGCGATAGAACTTCACCACATAGCGTTGGCCGCGGTCACAACGGAATTGGTAAACCCTATTCTCATAGCTGTTTAACGCCAACAGTCCGGTTTCAGGATAAATCCCCAATGTTTCTATAGCCGTTAAAATTAAATCAGGCGTTAATGCCTGATAATGAAAAGCCGAGCTCGATTGCTCTGCTGATGATGACGGTGGGGTTATATTCATAGCAATTTACTCATAAGCAAATGACACCTGCCATTTGCATCTAAAATCGACTTAAAGCTGATAAGGCTTCATTAATTCAGCCAAATATACCAAAACTTCAAATTCATCTTCTCTGTCGGTAGATAACCAACAGATGTCACCATAAAACTCATAATTTAACTGTAGGTGTGAACCTTCAAACTCAAGCAGCCATTGATGACGATCTGCGCCCCATTGCCTTTCAACCACTCGGCAGTCTAGCGCCTTAGCAAAAGGCTCTGCGAATAGTTCAAACTGCTCAAAATCGATGTCAGACTGCACCGATAAACTTAAGGTTTCACGATCTAATTTGATGGACGTTAACTTCATTAGTTTACTCTTATTATTATATTTTTACCGATAAAGCAGTGCTAGCTGCTACAAGACATAATTAAGCCTTGGCCCCAATCTGGTGGCCGTTTAGCAAAATCATCAAACTCTGGCTGCTCATCAAATGGCTTTTGCAACACTTGCTGCAACTCATGTAGCGGAGTTAAATTACCCTCTTCAACAGCAACAATGGCCTCCTGAGCAAGATAATTACGCAAAATATATTTAGGGTTGACGCTATTACGCTGGCCTTGCCACTGCTCAACATCATGGATATGACCCAGTCTTTTTTGATAAGCCTCAAACCAATTATCGAAGCCATTGACATCAATAAAGTCATCTCGTAATGAGCTATGTTTAGTATGAGGATCGAGCTGACCAAAGCTGCGTAAGCTATTGGTATAATCTAAATGATTACCCTCCATCAGCATGGTAAAACCGCCGATCAATTCTAGATCGCTATTATCAAGCTCGGTATCAGTAAGTCCCTTGTTGGACTCTGCTTCTGGGCTTGTGGCTTTAGCAGGAGACACAGCCATACCTAGCTTTGCTCGCATTAAGCGTAAATACTGCTGCACCAACTCAACTTGGTATTGATTAAGCGCCGCGATAAGATCATCTGATGCAATAATAGGAGCTAATGCTTGCGCTAAACGCTGCAGGTTCCATAGCCCGATCCCCGGCTGCTGCGAAAACGCATAACGACCTTCGGGGTCTGAATGGTTACAAATAAAATCTTCTTTGAAAGTATCTAAAAACGCGAAAGGACCAAAATCGAATGAGTCACCGAGTATCGACATATTATCGGTATTCATAACGCCATGCGCAAAACCAATCGCCTGCCAATGAGCTATCATTTTAGCCGTATCGCGAACCACCTGAGTAAACCAAGCTTTATAGCCTGCAGCGTCACAGCTGAGATCTGGGTAATGCTGTTTAATCGTAAAGTTAACTAGCTGCTTTAGCTTGTCTGGCGCGCCACGCTCGCTATGGCAAAAAAACTCAAAGTGACCAAATCGAATATGACTTTTTGCTAGACGCACAGTTATAGCTGCAGTTTCTTGGGTTTCACGCCAAACTGGTAAGTCAGAGCCAATAACCGCAAGCGCTCGAGTTGTAGGCACATGCAATTGGTGTAAGGCTTCAGATATTAAAAACTCACGTACTGCTGAGCGCATAACCGCCCGGCCGTCACCGTGTCGTGAATACGGAGTTGGTCCACCGCCTTTTAAGGCAACATCCCAAGCGCCTTGTGGTCCAATAGCCTCCCCAAGGATAATTGAACGGCCATCGCCTAATTGCGGCGAATAACCACCAAACTGATGACCACTATAAACTTGGGCATAATAGCTAGCATCGGCTATTTGGGCGTTACCAGATAACCCTTGGAGTAACGCATCGCTAGGTTTTTCAATCGCAATTAAATTGGCCGCATCTTGACTCCAAGCGAGCCAGTGGGGGTTACTTATTCCTAGGGGAAACACCTGAGAATAAAATCCTGATAGTTGCTCAAAAAAATCCTGTTTTAACTGCATGCTTTACCAATCCTAGTATCTATTTTGCGACTAATGCCAACTACCTCAGGGAGATATCCTTAGTGAATTTCACTTGGTTATTCTTGTACTGTGACCACATTTTTACAGCTCAAAGACTTTTCATTCGCTTCACACTGGTAGCCACATAAATAACTATCATCTGCATCACCGTTTAAGCGGATCAAACCTTTACCTTTGGCATGGCATTGCTCAATCGTTTCGTAATAACCAGTAATAAACTCTGATGAATCGGCCACGCTTGGCTTAACTTGCCCCTCTGGGTAGTAAAGCAAAGTCCATTCTGGCGACTGAGTGCAAGCGGTAGCGACTAATGCCACTGCGCCAGCTAACCAAAGCGTTTTAAAGTTCATATTACTTGTCCTATTAAATTTAACGCGAAAAAAAAGCGAGCCCCGGATCTTTCTCTGGAGTTCGCTTTTTTGCTAACCCTTGCAGTTATTCTACACTGCTTGATTAGTAATGGGAGAGCTTTACGAGCTAGCGTTATTTACTCGCTTTAGCTTTCGCCTTTTCAATGCGAGTAATACGCCCCTCAAAACCGGTTACTGTGCCATCAGCTAAGCCATATTCAATCGCTGTTTTACAGATTGAAATTGCACTATCAAATTCACCATTATCATTCAGTAACGTTGATAGATGCATCATTGCAGTACCTTTCACTTCCGCATCAGGGTTTTCAGCTTTAACGCCTTTAACAAACGCAGCAAACACTTCTAGGTATGGTTGCGACAAACCTGCGCCATATTGCACATATTCAGCCTGCTTACGCTGTTTGTAACATTCTGCAATAGCCGCTGAAATAGCAAGATGCTCAGCAGGTGCATCAGTTGCAACGTCAAGCTCGCTAATTGATTTGGTTAATTTCGGATTAGCCCAAGATAGATCCGCTTGTGTTTGTGACCCAGTGCTTACTGCTGGCTCAACCTCAACACTAGCTGACGATTCAGGCTCGGCGCTTACTGCAGCTTCTATTGCTTGCTCAACAGGAGCTTCTACGGCTTTTTCAACTAGCGGCTCGACTGTTTTCTCAGCGATAGGTTCTGGCTCAATTTCTACTGCCGGTTCTACCTTTGCAGCGGTCTCAACTTTAGCCTCAGTTTTAACCTCGGCTTTATCGACGACTTCAGCAACTGATCCAGACTGAGTCTCAACCACTGACAGAGTCTCAACCGCTTCTTCAGCTTGTGCAACTTCTGAAACTTGCTTATCTTTAGTGATAGGCTCTGCCTGAACTTCAGCCCTAACCTTTGCTTGGACTTCAGTTTCCATAGCTTTATCCGGTTCTGGCTCAGAATCTAATTTAACTTCAGAATCCGACTTAGACTCAGAATCCTGCTTAGACTCAAAAGTTACGCCTTCAACAGTGGGTGTCGACACTTCAGCAGCATCAGGTGTCACATCCTTCATTGCAGATTCTGCAGCTTCTTGAACTGGCTCTGCTTGTTTAGCTGCCTGTTCCTTTTCAGATTTTGCTGCTTTCTGAGTGCGCGTATAGAGGTAAACACCTATTACAATCAGTAATATAATGGTTGCTTCTGTCATCATCTTCCACCTGGTTTGGCCATAAAAACATCCGCTGCATAGACTGACTCAAGTGCGGATAAGCGAAATCAATACATTATATCTAATGCATTGTTTTTCTAAATATCTGGTATTTATATCTCTTTTTCAATCGGGTATCAAAAATATTCGTTTTTTTGAATGTTTTAAAAAGATAAATAACTTAATCGCTGCTCAAATTAATTGAGCAAGTTCTCAACAGGCATAGGTTTGGCAATATAGTAACCCTGTACTAAATCTACGCCGCTATTTGCGACAAATTCATATTCTTGCAAGTTTTCCACACCTTCTGCGACCACTTTACAGTTAGCAATCGCCCCTAGCTTGGCCACTAATTTATAAATCTCTCGGCCTTTCTCTGATGTTGCATCCAGCAGCAATGACCTATCTATTTTTATCTTATTAAATGGGTATTGCAGCAGATGCGGAAACGATGCATAACCAGAGCCAAAGTCATCCATTGAAATTGTTATATTCTTTGCCTGTAATTCCTGCATGACTCGCGTTAAGTAAACCTTGTCACTTAACATTGCCTCTTCAGTAATTTCGATCTCAATCTTTGCAGGAGAAACGCCGTAATGCTCGAGGCGTCCGAGTAAGTGATTAACAAAATCAACTTGTTCTATCGAGGCAACGGAGACATTAATGGCGACCCGTGAACCATTTGCTAACGCCAGTGTTTTAATGTCAGCAAGCACTAGCTCTAACACTAACTTATCTAGCAGAGGCATTGCTTTTAGTAGTTGGAAATCTTCAATAAATACTGGCGGACATAATTTACCGCTCTCATCAATATACCGCACTAGTGCTTCATAGTTATATTGCGACGGTTCCTGCACTGACTGAATCTTTTGATAAAACATTACCAGCTTGCCTTGACGTAAAATCTTAGCAACCCGTTTTTGTGCTGATGACTGGGTAATACTATTGTTAGTAGAGTCTCGTACACTACGCAGTACATTATTAAATATTGAGCCTTCAGCAGCGGCATATTTAGTATTAGGGTCAACCGAAACCAGATGCTTACCCACATAAGCTAAATAAAAAGGTCTATAGATAAAGATACCTATCGCAATAACCACAATTTGCAGTATGGCCCCGTCGAGTTGTTCACCCATTGCAAAATAACCGCTAAATATGGGCGGCGTTAACCAATTAACAATACTCACAATTGGCGACACTATGCCTAAAGCGATACAAGCATAAACAATCACGAAGCTGACCAATGGCACCAATATAAATGGCACAATCATGATTGGATTAAACAGAATGGGCAGGCCAAAAAGTAGCACTTCGTTAATATTGAACATCACCATAGGGATCGCCACTACAGCGAGCATTTTATGGTTATATTTTTGGCTAAAGAGCAGTACACACAATAATAAACTAATGCAGTTGCCTGAGCCGCCCATCGACAAAAATGCGTCATAAAAACCTTGGCTAATAATATTGACCGAGGCTTCACCCGCTTTCCATGCATCCAGATTAGTCAGTGTGTCGGCATAGATTTGCTGCTTAACCGCAAACAGCATGTTGTGGCCATTGATACCCACTGCTCCCAATATACCAAGAAATGTTTGGTACAACAGGCCGCCAGTAAACGTTAGCGGATCTAGCCCTATCGAGGTTATCCCCTCTTTTAGGTAGCTACCTATATGCAAAACCAATTGAGACAGCAGTAATGCCAAAATAGAAAAACAAAAAATATGCACGATATATTTCATCAATCTAGAGGCGAAATCGAATGAATTTGGATCCAGCAAACGAATAGGGAAATAGAGAAAATATAGATAAGTCGCGAGTGCACTTAACAATGCTAATAACGGGTTATTTGGCAAGGTATAGCTGGTCGAAAAATCGAGATGCCCTATCGACAAGATATAAAACATCACCAAACCATAAATAATAAAAATCGCACTCGATGCGTTAGTTTTTTGCGACAGATAATAACTGGCAATAATACAAAATGTGGTTGGATACAGGTTAATTAATATATTGGAGACATAAAACAGCAGCTCCGAGACATAATCAATCTCAAGCGCACTAAAGCCGTGACCAAGCAACATAGCTAGCGAGTTCGCTAACGTGATAGGCAGCAGCAATAAAGCAATTGCCGCTAAGTCTGATAAATAGAGTTTGGAGTCCTTACTCCAATTTGAAACTCTCGCTAAAATATTGCTTAAAATCATGCATTAAAACCTTGGGCTAACCCAAAAAAATTGAGTGATATTGACTGCTCACTATGCCTAAAACCGATAATGACGGCATTAGACTATTTGTGCAAAATGAACCTAGCTAACAATTAAAACCGAATTGCTAAACCTAACTTATAACGCGCTTCACCTTCAGCACTAAACACCGGATAATTATTTTTAAATTCAGGTTTTACCTCGGCTTCATCACTAGCAACACCAAGTTGAATACTGTCGGCCGCGAGTAGATTTACCACTTCAAAAGTAATCGCTAGATAATCAGTAATATTGAAGCTACTACTAAAATCAACGCTGCCGTAGGCTTGATGCTCACGATTACCGTAATAGCCTGGTAACTCTCGGATCATATAAGCACTGCGCCAGTTATAAGCAAGACGCGCGGTAAAGTCATCATCTTGGTAATAACCCACTAAGTTAACCGTGTGCCTCGATGAATCTGAAAATACGCCTATTTGATCTGGATAATAATGTGCAGGTGCTGTTGAATCTGCAAACGTATAATTTGCCGTGTAGCCAAATCCATTTTCAAAACCCGTTTGCAACTGCAACTCAACACCCTGTATAGAACCACCAGAGCCATTTTTTTTAGTCGAGACTGTCCAGCTATCCTTGCCAGAATCAGGATCAACAATACCTACACTCTGATCTAACAGCTGTTCGGATGTAATAAACGAGCTGATATCTTTAATAAAATATGTCGCGGAAACTAAGCTAAGAGAATTAAAGTACCACTCTAGCCCCAACTCAGCTTGGGTGGCTTTAAATGGCTTTAATGCGATATTACCTTTATCAACCACTTCATTATCAATGATATTGTCACCAAAACCTGACAATGCTGATGAAGCAAACATATCGTCATAATTAGGCCGTGACATCACTTGTGATGCTGCCGCACGCACAATCACATTATTCGACACATCATAAGCAATATTGATACTGGGTAAAAAATCACTATAACTTGAGCTTTGAGTACTTAGGTCATCGGCATAAGTACCATCTGCTTTAAGCTGATAATAGTCAGATGACACATCTGTCGAGATATAACGTAGGCCAACATTACCTCTGAGGCGCTCTGACTCGAAGTTCGCCATTAGGTATATCGCCAAATTTTGCTCACTTATAGTACCGTAGCCCGATTTATAAACCTGACCGGTGCTGTGAAAATGGCTAATTGCTGCCTTAGCGTCATTGAGCATTGCGTCAAGCATAGGCTTAGGTAGGGTAAATCCACCACCAGAAGAAACCGTTCCTGCATAATAAGCCGAAGCGTTTTTTGCAATAAGATTCGGCTTTACTATGCCTTCAAAAGACTCTTGTTTTACCTCGTGTTCTGCCCAACTAGCTCCCGCTTTAATCGTTGTAAATAATCCCAACTCAACCGGCACTGTTAAATCAAATTTTGCATAGGTTTCGTCATCTGAGTTTGGTTGCTTTCTTAGCGACCAAGCTTCTGGGGCTAATGGTCCATTAAAATCTTCTGCACGAAATACCTTATTCGCAATATCAATATTAATCATATCTCCAGTGGCATCATAAGTCCCTGCAAAGTCACCGGGCAGCCCTAACCAAAATCCATAGTTTGCCGTGGTATTAGTGCCACCTTCAGACTGAGTGTTCCCCACTAAGCCCTCAAGGGTGTAATAATCAGTTTCATAGGTAAAATCTAAATCATAGGTATTAGAGTCCATACTGGCTTCACGTACCCAAGTTTGCCCCCAAGCAGGACTGCTATCATAGGCATCGCGACGATAAAAAATACAAGTGCCAGCTGTATTTCTTTTTTCACATGCTGCTTCTTTATCATCAGCAAATATCAAAAATAATGAGGTATTTGCATTGTTAGCTTGCATATCCAATTGCATGATGTTCAAGCCAAACTCTACACTTTCTGTCGGGCGATACTGCAAAACGGCATTGATGGCGGTATGCTCTCTTTGCTGTTCAAAGGTTGTTGGTACAATATCACCCCAACCAATTTGCGACTCGATTCCATTGCGCTGATATTGGGTTTTAGCGTCGGTTACTGCCAACAAAACACCTAGGCTTTCAGCGTTATTTTTCCAGCTATATAAACCTGAAAACTCTGGGTCCAGCTCTTCAGATACTGAACCGTAATCTTGCTTGCTACTGAAGAAAATTGAATTGGCTGCCAACTCTAATGGTTTGCGGGTATTAATAATAACGGTACCACCCACACCACCTTCAGCGATGTCCGCTTGAGAAGATTTATAAACCTCAATTTCGCCTATCATTTCAGGTGGCAGCAAAGTGTAGTTAAAGCTACGGTCAGTGGTTTGTTGATCAAACCACCCCGTTGAAGCAACCGAATGACCATTTAATAAGGTACTAGTCAGTTGATTTGATGCTCCGCGAATAGAGACTTGCTGCCCTTGACCAAACTGACGATTTACCGCGACACCCGGTACTCGCGCCAAAGACTCACCTACATCACTATCTGGAAACTTACCAATATCCTCTGCAGTCACCACATCGACAACAGCATCAGCAAATCTTTTACTATTTATAGAGGCCTTCATTGAAGCTTGAATGCCACGCACTTCTATTATTTCCATCGCTGGGTTAGCAACGTAACTAGTAGACTCGGTTGCTGTAGCTAAGCGTATTGGCAACATTGAGCACAAAATTACCAGCTTAATCTTCAACACGTTAGGTTTAAGCGCAAATTGTTTTGCTGCTTTACATACCAATAAAAACGCATTTTTAATGTCAATATTCATTTTACTTATGGTGTCACATCTATCGGCTTTAGATCTTAATTCAGCACAACGTGGCCCATAGGAATAACAGCTGTTATTCCCTGAATTAAGTAAATTGGGTTTTCTTGGACTTACCAGCGACTTAAGGAAGGTGCATTGGAAGTTAACGGTATTACTAATAAAAAATTACAGACCTAGAAACTTAATTTTCAATGTGAAAATCATAACCTTGAGCAATGGAAAGCTGGATGATTTAAACGAGTAAAAAGTATCCTTGGCTCAATATTTATTTACGCTAATTTGCCACCGGCAATTTATCAGCTCAAAGCAGGGCGGCGGATTTTAAGCCAGTGCGGATCATTCTGACAAGCGGTAATTTTATCATCAGCAACAAAATATTGATTTACTGCAATTTAAGCACTTAGACCAAACCTGCATTTGCTAAAGTTAAACCAATATTTTGTGCACATCTTCAAAGTTTAACGCTTAAATTTTGTCAGCTCATACTAAGCCTTTTATTATATGAATACCCCAGTAAGGCACTAAGGTATCCCATGGCATTTGAACAGCTTCTCAGTGGCAAGCTTCTTCGCGAATTCGAAACAATTTCCGCTATGGTGAAAATCTATTGCAAAGCTCACCATAAGGATGCATCCGCTCATCCATGCGTCGAGTGCGATGACTTTATCGAATATGCTCACACCCGCTTAGATCGTTGCCCTTACGGTCAAGAAAAGCCAACCTGCAATAAATGTCCAGTGCATTGTTATAAGCCACATATGAAAGCTAAAGCACGCGAAATTATGATTTTTGCAGGCCCTAGAATGCTGCTACCACATCCAATAATGGCTATACGTCACTTGATGTCGGAACGTAAACCTGCGCAAGGAAAACCACCTAAAGCACACTCTAATCGCCATCAGCGAATTAGCATTTCGAATCAAGATTAATATCTAAACTTGCCTTCGTTGTCGTAAGTAAATTCACAGCCGAAAAAGCCTTGTTACATAAGGCTTTTATTCTAGATTTATAATTTTTTCAATCCAGTTCCAACCCTGTCCTTGTCGTATATAGAATTCACTACTAGACTTTTGAAAAGTAAAAGGACTTATTCCAAACTGAGGCTAATTTAGCTCAGTTGCGGTTTACGGCACGGAGGCTGGTAGTTTGAGCAAAGAAATCCTGCTCGTTGAAGATAACAAAGTCATGCAACTATTGATGACTAACAAACTGTCTTCACGAGGTTACCAAGTAGTCACAGCACTCAACGGTGTTGAGGCGCTCGCTCAACTAGAAAAGCACCCTTCTATTCAACTTGTGTTGAGCGACTGGATGATGCCTGAGCTAAACGGTATCGAACTTTGCTTCCATTTAAAATCCCCCGATTATGGCCGCTATATTTTCTTTGTCTTATTGTCCGGCCGCGATGATGATGACTCTATCGTTGAGGGAATTAATGCTGGCGCCGATGACTTTGTTGCCAAAGAAACCAATATCAATGAGCTCGATGCTAGGTTAAAGGCAGGGTTTAGAACCTTAGAATTACACAATCAACTGGTTGCTAAAAATATCGAGTTAGACCGCGCTTACGCCACCATTCATCAAGACTTAGACTCGGCCAACGCGCTAATTCAGCGCATGTTACCTAGCCAAACCACCTTTCCCGGAGTCGAACTACATTATACCCATGTACCCAGCGCGCAAATTGGCGGTGACATGCTAGGTTGCATGCAACTCGATGAAGAGCATGTCGCAGTTTACTTATTTGATGTTGCAGGGCATGGAGTAGCCTCTGCATTAATGTCTTTTGCCATCCAGCAAAGTATTAGCGCTAATTCAGGTACCCATTCCAATGTAAAACGAAAGAAAGATACCGACCCGTTTTATATACTGAGAGATCCTAGCGAGGTACTTTCTCGCCTCAATCAAAGTTATCTAAGCCAAGACAATAACAACCTATATTTCACCATGGTCTACGCGGTGTTAAATATCCGCAACGGCACCTTAAGCTACGCCAGTGCCGGTCATCCTCCGATGATTTGGTTGCAAACCAACAAGCAATCCTCGCAGTTTATTGAACAAGACAGCTTTGTCGCTGGCATGTTTGATTTTGCCAGTTACAAAACAGAGCAGGTGCAACTTAATCACGGCGATCGCCTATTTCTATATTCAGATGGCATAACTGAAGCCGAATCAGCCAATAAACAACAATACTCAGAGGTCGGCCTTAAACAACTAGTACAAGAGTTAGCTCATAAGCCTGCAAATGCGCAAACCGAAACCATAGTCAATATTGTAAAAAACTGGTGTGGCATTGAACAATTTGACGACGACATCAGCTTGTTAACCTTTGAATGGAAAGGTAATTAAAAGAGGAAATATTATGCAATTCGAAATAATTGAGAAAGGCCAATATACAGTCATTCAGGTCAATGAAGCTCGATTTGACGCCAAACTTGCCCCCTCTTTTCGCGAAGAGCTTGAAAGTATCAAAGGCAATATACGCGACCATTTAGTCCTCGACTTGGGTGGCGTGCGCTTTATGGATAGCAGTGGTCTTGGTGCCGTGATGGGAGCCTATAAAATGCTGCGCAACACTAAGATCAGTATAGTTAATCCACAAAAACCTATTGTCGATCTCCTCAAACTAACCCGTATGGATAAGTTAATTCTCAGTCACCCAACAATTGAAGCAGCAGTCGCTGCAACCGCTTAGTACAGAGGTAAATGTAATGAAAGGGATGATCCTCGCCGCAGGAAAAGGCACACGAATAAAACCTATCTCTGATGCGATGCCAAAACCTATGATTCCAATCCTAGGCAAGCCTGTAATGGAATCAATGATTGAACTATTTGCTAAGCATAGTATTGATAAAATTGTTATCAACACTAGTCACTTAGCTGAGGTTATTGAAAACTACTTTGGTGATGGCCACCATTTCAATGTGCAGCTTTCCTATTCTTATGAAGCCAAAGAGGTTAATGGAAAATTTGTTAGCCAGGCCCTAGGAAGCGCAGGTGGTATGAGAAAAGTCCAAGATTTTTCCGGTTTTTTTGACGAAACTTTTGTGGTGGTGTGTGGTGATGCTTGGATAGATCTAGATCTAAAACAAGCCATTGAACACCATAAAAAACATGGTGGACTCGCCACCATTATTACCCGCGAAGTCGACCCATCAGAAGTCAGTAAATACGGAGTGGTGGTTACTGACAAATTTAATCAGGTTACCAGCTTTCAAGAAAAGCCTGCTGCAGAAGAAGCACTATCTAATAACATCAATACTGGGATTTATATCTTTGAACCCGCAATTTTCGACTTTATCCCCAAGAATATTGAATTTGATATCGGTAGCGACTTATTTCCGTTACTCGTAGAGAGGCAGGCTAACTTCTACGCGATAAAAATGGATTTTCAGTGGCTCGATGTCGGTAAAGTAAAAGATGTATGGCAAGTCACCAGCGACATACTCAATGGCAAAGTCAAAGGTTACCCCATTCCAGGAACTCAAGTGTCACCGGGAATATGGGTAGGCATAAATACTTGCGTAGACATCACCAAGTGCAAAATCACCCCTCCAGTTCTGATCCACAGTGGTTCTGAAGTTCAAGACGGTGCCACGATTATCGGCCCAGCTGTAATCGGTGCTAATTGTGTGGTTGAAAGTAAAAGCCTTGTCAGTAATACACTTATTTGCGACTACATTCATCTAGCGAATGACGCCTATATCGTTAATAAAACTATGTTTGGCGATTACCTATTAGGCCATGATGGCTACACCCAAAAGTTAACCGAATGCCAATACGTACATATTCTTAAAAACCGTAATGTCTCTAGGCCATTACTCGCAAAATCAAATAGCGAAGACGCGGAAAATCGACCGCTAAAGTCAACTGGAACTTCGGCAATTTTGCAGCAAGTAAAATAGGAATTTATCAGTGAATACAAGGACGTTTCACAAACAATATATCAGCAGTTTAGAAGCCTCACGCCTTGTGGCTGATGACATAGTGCCTTTTTGGCAACAACTCAATATAGATCTCAGCATCATTGGCCAAATGGAGCTTTGCCTTGTTGAAATTGTTAATAACGTCTTTGAGCATGCTTATGGCAACACAGAGGGGCCACTATTCGACATAAGCTCGCATCTCAATGACAAACAACAACTCACCATCGAGATCTCTGACTATGGCAACGCCATGCCTAAACATATTCTTGAGGACTTACCTACAGCAGACTTTGTTGAACCAGTAGCAGATGATCCAACAACTTGGCTGCAAAGCAGTAGAGGCTTGAAGATCGTACAAGAGTTAACAGACACCATAGAGTACACATCAACAGATAAACGCAACACATTCAAACTCTTAAAAGAAGCAGGTTAGAGCTGGATTGATGCCTTTAGCCCTGTTAGCTGATGGTTAGGCTAACAGTACGCATACGGAGAATAGCTAAATGGATTTTTACTTTAATGAGTTTGAAAAGCGCAAACCTCCACAAGCAACACCATATAGCTTACCGAGAGAATTGCTTTATCAATACCTAGCAACCTGCAATATCTGCCTCGGGCTGTGGTATCTCATTTGGCGCTGGGGCTTTGCCTTAAACTATGACGCTATGTGGTTTTCACTGCCACTAGCCTTTGCAGAATCATGTGCATTTATCGGTACAATGTTATTTACTTTTAATCTTTGGAAAACCAAAGACGAGCCACAACAAAGTCCGCCAAGCTCAATCAATCAATGTATTAAAGAGCCAATGGATGACCGGCCTATAAGTGTCGATATTCTATTTCCCACTTATGATGAAGAGCCTGAGCTTGTTGCTTTGAGCATTAAAGATGCCCTCAAAATAACCTACCCACACGACATTGAAATGCGGATCTTCATTCTCGATGACGGAAGAAGACCCGAAATGGCACTGTTAGCTGCCGATCTCAAGGTTGAGTACATTACTCGAGACAGCAATATTGGCTATAAAGCGGGTAATTTGAGAAATGCGCTTGAGCAAACCTATGGTGATTTCATTGTCATTTGCGACGCTGATACCCGTCCCTTCCCTACCATGCTAGCTAACACCTTAGGTTATTTTAAAGATCCCGATGTTGCATGGGTACAAACCCCTCAGTGGTTTTTTGATCTCCCTGCAGGAGAACGTTTGCCTTTATGGCTCAAACGTCGCCTCGGTACGCCATTTGGCTGGCTCGGCAGTGCTTTTGAAAAACTCTATGGCCCAGTCACACTAGGCAAAGACCCATTCGCCAATGACCCACAAATGTTTTACGACGTTATTCAGCGTAGGCGTAATTGGGCAAATGCATCGTTTTGCTGCGGTGCTGGCTCGATTCACCGCCGAGAAGCAGTTATGGAGGCTGCGCTGCGTAGCTATAGTCAGCAAATTAGCCAAGAGCATGACGCGGTAGAAAAGCAAATTCGAAAACTGACTAAAGAAAAACAAGTCGATAGCAGTATCTCCAGTAATCTACGCCAAGAGATCATCTTCGATACTGAATTTACCCCCTACAAATTCCATGTCTCAGAAGATATTTATACCTCACTAATTCTACATGGCGATACTGAACGTCAATGGCGTTCTATCCAGCATCCGCAGATAGAAAGCAAAATGCTGTCGCCGCAAGACTTACAAAGCTGGACCGTGCAACGCTTTAAATACTCTGGTGGCTCGATTGATATCTTTATGAACGATAACCCTTTGTTCAAAAAAGGCATGAGTCTCAAACAAAAGTTTATGTATGGAGCAAGCTTCTGGTCTAACTTATCAGCTATCTGGAATATCATTTTCCTCGCCTGCCCCATTGTTTACTTTCTCACAAGCATCGCGCCTGTTAGCGCTTACGACACTACCTTCTATTTGCACTTTTTACCCTTTGTGATCACTGCCGAACTGGCAATGATGGTCGGAACATGGGGCGTTGCGGGGTATCAAGGTAAAACTAACTTTTTATCCTTTTTCCCAGTTAATTTAAAAGCCCTATGGACGGTATTACGCGGCAAGAAGATCAGCTTTCCCACCACACCGAAAAATCGACAACAGGGACGATTTTTACACTTAGTGATCCCACAGATTGCTGTTCTAGCATTAAGTGCAGCCAGCATGGGGTTTGCCTGGTATGCCTATAGCGCTCAACTATTTGGTAACTACTCCCTCGGCGGCTTAATTTTAAATAGTTTTTGGGCCCTCAATAACATGATGGCGATGTGGGGAATGATCGCCGCAGCTTGCTGGTCGCCACCAGCGTCCAATGAACCCAGCCAAGTAAACGTAGAGGAGTTAAATTATGGAATCGACTAGCTCATGGGTTAAAGCGCGCCACCACATTGTTTTTTTAGCAGGCCTTTTTACCGCTTTAGTCATTGCATTTACGATTGAAACTCGTGAATACAATCAAGTGTTGGGTAACCTGTCGTTTACTCCAAGCGAGCCAATTCCTTTCCGAGAAAGTCGGGTATTAACCGATGAAGAATATCAATGGGCCAATATTGCATGGCAGTATTTTGAAAATAACTATCAAGACAACACCGGCTTAGTCAATTCTGTAGACGGTTACCCATCTACAACCATGTGGGATACGGCTTCATATTTAATGGCCTTGATTTCAGCCCATAGGCTCAATGTTATAGGCTTTGAAGAATTTAGCCTTAAAACCGAAAAAGCCCTTAATTCACTCGCGCGCCTGCCATTAGTAAGAGACGAACTTCCCAACAAAGCCTACAACACTCAAACATTGGCCATGGTTGATTACGACAATACCCCTGTAGAAGGCGGCATCGGCTGGTCGGCCATTGATATTGGCCGAATATTGGTGCCGATGAATATTTTAATCTGGCAGTACCCGCAATTTAATCGCCAAGTAAATGCGGTATTAGAGCATTGGCAAATTACCGCCATGACCATAGATGGATACATGTATGGCTCGAGGCTCTCAGTCAGCAATACAATTGAGCTAGTACAAGAGGGGCGAATTGGCTATGAAGAATATGCTTCTAAAGCATTAAGCTTAATGGGGCGCGATGTATTTAACGCCCTTAAATATGCTGACTACTTAAAACTTATCAACATTAACGGCGTAGACATTCCGACCGATAGCCGCGATCCAGCCAAGTATCACGCTCATAACTATGTTGTGAGTGAATCTTATATTCTCGACAGCATAGAATTTGGCGGCGACAGTATCTCTAAGGTATTTGCCTATCGTGTTTATAAAGCGCAAGAAGCGCGCTTTCAACAAGAAGGCATCCTTACAGCCGTAAGCGAGGATCATATCGACCAAGCGCCTTACTTTGTTTACAACACAGTGTTTTCAGATGGCAAAAAGTGGAACTCAATTACTGATACGGGCGAAGACGCCTCTGCTTACAAAACCCTGTCAACCAAAGCAGCCTTTGGCTGGTACTCGCTATACGACACCCCATATGCAACCAAATTAATCAACGGTGTCAACCAGCTTAACTCCGACTCCGAAGGTTGGTATTCAGGCCTATATGAAAGCAATGGCGAAATAAATAAAACGCTTACCGCAAACACCAATGGCATTGTTTTAGAGTCACTCGCCTATATCCAGAGTGGTTCTTTACTCAATATTGGTGTTGATGCTCAACAATAAAGGGGACTGTATGCGCTTAGTACCACTATTATGCTTAACATGTGCCCTGACAGCTTGCGGCAATAGCTATCAAGGCTTTTCAAATGACATTGTCAAACGACACAGCCACTGGGATACACCAGAGCCACGCTCTGGAGATCTCACCGAAAAAGAACTAGAAATGGCAATCATTGCCTGGAAGTACTTTGAAAATAACTATCAAGAATCCACCGGGCTGGTTAATGCGGTAAATAACTATCCGTCGGTTACCTGGTGGGATGCATCATCTTACTTAGCAGGCATGGTGAGCGCATTAGAGTTTGGCATCATTAAGCGCGAAGAGTTTGATCGCCGCTTTACCAAATTTATTACCACTCTCAACACCATTGACTTGTTTATGGGCGAGTTACCCAATAAAGCCTACAACACACAAAACGCTGCAAAAGTAGATTACGCTAACCAGCCAGGTGAAATTGGCTATTCAGCTTTAGATCTAGGAAGACTACTTATCTGGCTACACATCATTAAGCATCGTTTTCCGCAATATGCCAGTGCTATCGACTCAGCAGTTTTGCGCTGGAACTTTTGCAATGTTGTTGATGAAAACGGCACCATGTTTGGCGCACTTCTAGAACCAGGCAAGCCAGTTCAGTACTTACAAGAAGGCCGCTTAGGCTATGAAGAATATGCAGCCAAAGGGTTTGAGCTGTGGGGTTTTAATGCCGATCAAGCATTGATGCCTGAGCCTTACGCAACAATCAACATGTACGGCTATGATATCCCTTACGACACACGAGACCCCCGCAAACTCAAAGCCCATAGTTATGTAGTAACAGAGAGTTATGTTTTAGACGGTATTGAACTTGGTTGGGACGTTACGAGTGATAGATCTGCCCACGACGATGATTATAGTCACGAATGGGTCGCTGACTTTGCGCTGCAAATCTATCGAGTACAAGAGAAGCGTTATCACGAGACAGGCATTATTACCGCTCGTACTGAGCATCAATTGGCAGGCGCGCCCTACTTTGTTTACGATACTATTTATACCGATGGGTTTGCTTGGAATACCATTTCAGAGGCCGGAGAGTTCCTACCCCAATATGCTGCGGTAGCGATTAAAGGTGCCATGGGTATGTGGGTATTATGGGACACTGAGTATACCGATTTGCTGTTTGAGCATGTGAGCAATGTTTACGACCGAGAGAAAGGCTTTTACGAAGGTATTTATGAAAATGGCACAGGCTTAATCAATACTTTTACCTCAAACAACAACGGTATTTTATTAGAGATCTTGCTATACAAAAAACAAGGCAAACTGCTGCAATATCAAGATAAAACTGCGCCAAGCCTTTGGGATAAAGCGCTCAATAATCCTTTTGAATATCAAAGCCAATGCTTACCTAAACAGTTAGCATCGCAATAAGGCCTTCTATGCAGAGATATGCTGCACTAGCGCTAATCGTTGTTTGCCTACAAGGCTGTGGTCTTATTTATCAAGGGGTGCAGTCAGGCGTTTCTGGGGTGAATCAGTCACAACTGCTTCGCCAAGGCCGCCATGGCGAGCTCAACGAACAAGAGCTTGTGTGGGCCAATACTGCATGGCGTTATTTCAGTAATAACACCCAACTCGCCACTGGACTCGTTAATTCTATTGATAATTATCCAACTATGGATATGACTTCATTGGCAGACTATTTAATTGCACTGCAAGCCGCTAAACAGTTCGAGCTGATTTCATCACGAGAACACGATGAGCGGCTCACTATGGTGATCGATTTTTTGGCAGATATGCCGCTCACTCGCCAAGGTGTGCCCAATAAAGTTTATTCCACCAGCAATAGAGGCATGGTCGATTATGCCAATCAAAGTGCAGAACTTGGCTGGTCAGCCATCGATATTGGTCGCTTACTTATTTCGCTAGCGATAACCAAACAAAATAACCCCCAATTTGCTGAATATATAGATAAAGGCGTACTGAGGTGGAATTTTTGTAGTCTTGTTTCTGAACAAGGCGAGCTATACGGCGGTAATATTTCCGGGGGCCAAGTTCATCCATATAAAGAGGGACGATTGGGCATAGAAGAGTATGCATCTTATGGCTATTTAGATTGGGGGATAATTCCCCATAGAAATATAAGCCTCGAGCCCTATGAAGTAATTACAATCAATGGCATTGACCTACTCTTTGATGGCAGAGATCCGCGCTTTACCGATGTGCTAAGGCCCGTTTTTAGTACCCCCTACCTGTGGCTGGGATTGGAATTTAATTGGGACGATATTGATGATCTCAGTTCATCCGATGCTTCCCATAGCAATGATGGCTTAGCCGCAATGGCCGACTCTATTTATTTAGTGCAGCAAAGCCGCTGGCAACAAGAACGTATTTATACCGCCAGAGGTGAGCACGTTGTCTCGGGTGAGCCTTACTTTGTTTACGATGCAATTTACGCACTTGGTACTCCTTGGATAACGGTAGCTGAAGATGGCAGTAGCCATGATCAGTTGGCATTAGTTTCAACCCGAGTCGCGTTTCAAATGTGGGCACTTTGGAAAACCGACTACACCGACAAGCTACTTACCTTAGTGCAAGAGATGTATCACCCTCAGCGCGGCTGGTATGAGGGCCGTTATGAACGCTCAAGCGCCTATGAAAAGAGCATTACCTTAAAGACCAATGCTGGTGTTCTAGAAGCTTTGCTCTATAAGCAGGTCGGTAAGTTGTACCAACCCAATAGTGACAAGCAATATCGCGACGTTCGCTTTAACTCGCGCTTTAATCATCCAGGAAAATGCCTAACGGAGACCTTCAAATGAGTAAACGTTATCGCTGGGCAATTACGCTAGTGAGCCTTGGCCTTCTCATTAGCCTAGCAGCCTATGCCCAACCACAGCCCCTTTCTCTAAAACCCTTTAGTAAGGGCAATTACCTCGTTAAAAAAGGCGCCTACGATCAAGCTGCTACACATTGGCATCAGCTCAGTATTCAGTTTATGAGTAACTCACAAAACCTATCTCCACAGCAAATGTGGCAAGGTGCGGGCCTCGCCGCCTCATTAGCGGCCATCGCCGCCGATAAAGCCCAAGATCCTATTGCCTATCAATACTGGGCTGATAGTACGCGCTACTTACTCACAGGTGGAACAAATTGGTCACAGTTACAACAGCAATTACATCAACGTTTTGAAACAGCTAATACCCAACTGTCAGTCGTGATGCAAGTTAATGACATCAATGCTGGTATAGATGCGTCACTGGATCTGGAGCTTAACGTATTACAAGTATGGGATGACAAATTAGCCGTATTTGAATTTACTTCTCCGCGACTTGGACTCAATCGTCCGCAGCAAAATAGCGATATGACGACGGTAGTTGCTAATCCCTATTCGGCAGAACAAACCCAGCAAAATACGCAAAACAGTGGTGAGAAAAAGCTATCAGGGATCCAAACCAATGTATCGCAGACACCCGCTTTTACCATTGCGCCAGTTCTAGCAGAAGACACACTAAAAGAAACTGTTGAGCAATCAAGTTTACCGCAACAGCAAACTGAACAAGTCAACTCATCTGCGACTGCGATATCTGCTGCCGCGCAACAGAGCCCAATGGCTAAAGGTAACCTGTTACCAACACAAAACCATCAGGTCAAAGCGAAACAAAAGCGTCAAATCGAGCCAGTTCCATCTCAGCCAGAATCACTGCCAGCGAAAACTGAACAGCAAGAGAAGCCCCTTGAGGATAACCGGAACTAATAGGCAATTTACACATGACAAATCGCCTAGAAACTTGCTGTTTTTTAAATCTATTACTAGCCTAATAGATAACGGCTAGATTCTATTTCTAAATAGCTTTGCCGCCGTTTATCAGGAAGAGTAGCACCATAGAAAGGATTCGTTATGATGACCCCCAGAGAAGATCTAGAGCAGCTATACCGCGCAGCAAGCAACCAGTTTGACCTAACCGAAGCTTCTCACCAAGAGGCGCTGCTAGAATTGGCAGACTCTTTACTCGACCTGCAACGAACTCCACCAGAGCAATTGATTTTGCTATCGCAAAAAGAGGACTGCCCACTAGCCTTTCGTCTTGCAGTTAAGCTTGTGCTTTCAAGACAATATGCCGAACAAATTAAGCAACCAATCACAGTGGGTGTCGTATTTGCCATGTGGGGAGAGCACCATAGATTATTGGGTAAATCGAGCAACAACCCTAACGGTGAAAACTCGCTACTAACCAAAGTCAATCAATTAGATTGGATCTGCCGCGACACCCCCATCGACTGGCGCTTATATCCAGTTGACGATGGCTGCCCTCACGCAAGTTTCGATATCGCTACTCGTATAGCGGAAAACTCAGCCCAAAGCGCTAAAATTCAGGTATTAAAACTCAGTGACGGCATTAAGCTTGATCACGGCCCCTTAGTAAACCTACAACACGTTGATGACTCCAAAAAAGGTGGCGCGATTATTCACGGCTGTGTACAAGCCTTAGAGGACAATGTCGATGCCGTGCTATATACAGATGCGGATAACTCAGTGCATATGGGGCAATTAGGCCTAATACTACAACCCTTTATTGAGCAGCATGCACAAGTTGTGCTGGGCAATAGAAAACACCCAATGTCAGTGCTAGTAAAACAAGAACAACGCTGGGGAATAGGGATCAAGACGCTACGTCATATGCAAAGAATGGTTGGTTCGAGTATCTTCTCTAAAGGTATTCACGACACGCAAGCCGCCTATAAACTGTTTAGCCGTGAAGCACTTTTCTGCATTTTAGCTAAACCAAGCGTATTTGATTTTTCATTCGATACTGATTGGATTCTCGCGGCGATGCAGCACAACCTAAAAATAGATACTATTCCCTTTGCTTTTGTTGATTCCGCTGCAGAATCAGCTTCTATTACTCAAGGGCCAATGAGCACTTGGTTAACCTTATTGCAGGGGCTAGTTACCGCGCTAAGAGCCAGAAATATTTATTACAGTAAAGAGATGGCACAAGTGATTGATGAGCATGTTAGAACAGCTAAAGATCTTGAGCTAATCATAGATACACTGCCCGATGAATTACTGGATGCCAAAGACTGCGAGCTTGGCAATGAGGCTTTAATGACCCCACAGGCATTATCCACTTGGTTAACCAAGGTCAAAGCGACGCCATTTGAGTCCAGCTTATAACCTCAACAAGTACATTGGATGCAGCCAAGCAAGGAAGCGAGTGATGATAAAAATTGAAGAACTTAAGGCAATATGCGGTGATGATGATTCTATGGTGGAAATGCTGCTAAACCTATACATGGAAGAATATGGTCAATGCGATAGTGTCATTCAGCAAAGATATACTAGTGATGATCTCGATGGTTTATTTAAAATATCCCATGAATTAAAAGGTATGTTTAGCAATCTCTGTGCGCAAGATGCTATGACTTTAGCCCAAATCGTAGAGTCTAGCTCACAAGCAGGTACACTGCCGGAAGAGAGCGCCATCAAAGATCTATGCCAAGAAATTCGTGCCATTAATCAGCAAATCAACACTATATTAGCCTAAGTAATGGTTCAGTGATGGCATGCCCAAAACTCACCACTCAAGCTATTGCTTCTTGGTTTTACTGTTCGCGGCACTATTAAATACTGGTGCCGCGGCTTCAGCTTCTGAGTTGCCAGCCCAACCGCAAACCATTTCACGTAATTTACAACATGCAAAAGACTCACCTCCAGTAACCATCCGCTTTCAACGCCGAGCGGTGATCCCGAAGGTTAGTCATGACTCAGAATTAGTCACTCAAGCGGTTCAAACTAACCAGACTAAACAAGCATCCACGAAAATTAACCCAACAGCTGCCGAGTTAACCCCAACTAAGCACACAGTCGTTATTGAGTTAACTCGCCATGAAAAATTACTCATCAATAAAGCCAAACGCTATTTTGATAAAAACTGGAATGCAACCACAGGTTTAATTGATTCTGTACAAGGCTACACTCACGCAACCATGTGGGATGTCGCAAGTGGTATTGGCGGATTATTAGCGCTTGAAGCACTATCTGAAAACTCGCAACAACTCACTGACTTCAGACTGGAAAAAATGCTCGATACATTACTCGAGCTGCCGTTATACAAAGCGACCTTGCCCAATAGACAATATAATACTCGTACAGCTCAGCCCTCTGGCAGAATGAGTCAAACAGCAGCGAATGGTAATGGCTGGTCTGCACTAGACTTAGGTAGGCTGTATATTTGGCTGGAAATACTCAAGCGCCATAAACCTTTTCTAGCCAATAAAATACATCAACTAAAATCCAAATGGTTACTTGAGCGTGCTACACACAAGGGCAATTTATACGGCACTAAGCTTACCTCTAAAAAAGAATATTTCCGCCAAGAAGGTCGTTTAGGCTACTTACAATATGCGGCGACTGGTTACCAACTCGCTGGACTAGATGTTGCTACCGCTTTTGAATGTGACAAACTCGAAACCACTGAGTTAAACGGTATAAAATTACTTATTGATAGAGGTAATTTACCCTTTTTCACTTTAGACCCTTACTTACTCTACGCCATAGAAATAGGCTATGAGAAATCATGCTGGAATCAGCTTTTATCTCTATATCAATTGCATAAACAAAATGCACAAACGACTAGCAAACTCTCAGCCTACGCTGAAGACTCGTTAAATAAAGCACCTTGGTTTTTATACAACAACATCACTTACCAAGGTAAGCCTTGGCAAAGTGTATCTCACGCAGGCAAAGCTGTTAGTTACCCACAAACCTTTAGCAATAAAGCGGCATTTGCTATGAGCGTGCTGTTTGATGAAGCCTACGGCCAACAGCTTGCCGATCTCGTTATTAGTAATAGCGCTCGTCATAACGTTATCCCAACCGGCCTTTATGCCAACGGTAAAACAAATACCGCCTATAATATAAATACTAACTCACTGATCTTAGTTAGCCTTTGGTATAAATCTCGCGCCAAGCGGGCAATTCTCCCCTCTTTAGAACAGCGAGATATTAAACAAGCAACAACGGCAATATCAGCCATAAACCATTAAAAGAGATCTGGCGATAATAGTCACAATCACAGCAAGATAATCATTTATAGGAAGCGCAGGCAACAAGCGCATTTTAGCAAGGAAGCACATTGACTCAGTGTTTAATAGGGAAAAATAGTAGCAATACTAAAGTTGTTACCTTGCTAGGTATCGGCTCTCTACTCACATTTTCGAGTAGCGCTGCTGAGCACCAAACCCAAATGGCTAAACATGCTCCTAAGAGCAATCCAGCGGCCGTTATCAATGCGCCTACGCCTATCACAGATAACCCAAGTGAAAGCGAAGCTGATCTGGTTTGGAAAGGGATAAGTAGTTCGTTTATGCTGCCTATTGAAGAATGGAATGCAGATACACCTTGGTACAAGCGTTGGAGTGCTAGCGTCAATTTAGGCTATCCGCTAGTCGATACGCCGGCAGTATTGCCCGCAAATTCGACCACAGGCCCAAGCAATCAAAACTTCACCGCTAGCCTGTCATTAAAATATGCCATCATAGGTAACTGGTTTGTCTCCGCCACCGCTTATCACTATTTTGATAACGATCTACAGCAGGCGTGGAACCCAGACTTTACTTATGTGTTTGGTTATAGCGACTGGCGTCCTTATACATTTAGCTTACTCTACTCAAATTACGGTGGTAACCGCTTCAACCCAAGTGATGGGGTTAAGCACACAGAGTTCTCACAAGGTACTTGGTCATTAGGCTGGAAGTTTCCTGTGACTAAACCCTTTATTGACTGGTTATCGTTTACTGATGATGGCGCTATAGGCTGCCAAATTGATTATAACTACACGCCTGAGTATTTCGATTTAGAAAGTGTGGAATATAAAACCCAACATCAAACGGTAAGCTTAGGTTGTAAGTATTCCATTGTCGGTAATTGGTACGTCAACGCGACTGCATTTTATTATTTAGATAGTGCGCAGAAACAACCCTGGAACCCTGACTTTACTTATGGGTTTGGTTATTTTGACTGGCGACCTGGCACCATTACCGTGCAATACAATAACTACTCAGGTAATCGTTGGAATAGCGCAGACAGAGGGCCTGATACAGGCCGCTTTAAAGATGGTTCCATCAGCATTAGTTACTCATTTAAGTTCTAACATTACACGCGCGACCTAATACCTATCTGCATGAGATTATCACTTCAAACGCTTAAATACCTTTTGCTGACACTGAGGACAAAAATAAGAATGGCGATGGATTTTGCTAGCGCATTCAGGGCAAGGAAGCATTCGACGGTCTTTACTGAATAACAGTAATAACACCCCAATTGGTCCCAACACATAACCTAATAACGCCCCCGCTACAACATTGCCCTTGCTATAACCAATCACGGTTGAGAGCACTAGCATTACCAAGTAAAAGCCTAGCCAGAATAGAATGTTATCCATAATCAAAATACAAAGTTAATGCTGAGAGTAACTAAATCAACATCTGAGCTTTCACTGTATTCAAGGGGCGAAGTAATAAATTGTCCCCGATTTCCCTCCTCACTGGAGAAGATCATTTGGTACTCTAAATTTAACGAAATGGTTGATGTGGCATCGTATCTAACACCTGCTGTGACCCCTTTACTCTTACGGGACTGATGACTTTCGGCGTAGGTTAAATAAGGAGAGAAGTCATCAAAGGCATAAATCATTGAGGCGTACCAATTAGCCTGAATACGATCAACTTCCACTTCAGCCATCCACAGCCATGACTCAAAACTATATTCCGCACCTAAGGTGTAAATATCGAGTTTTTCAGTTATCGGAAATGGGCGTTGCGTATATTTAACTTGCATATAACCACTATGAACTCGGTAATTGAAGCCAACTAAGTCCACATACATACCGGCCATATATTCGGTATCAAACTCTAACTTTAGATTGCCTAAATCCACTTCATTTAAGCGCTCAAATCCATAATAAGGTGATACGGTTAGCTGTAAACCATCAGTCAACTCATAGTTCCAAGCGAGTGATAAACCATCGTAAGAAGTGAACCCCAAAATACTGTCATAAACTTCCTGCGGCGGGCGAGCCCAAGGATAAGCTTGGCCCACATAATAGTACTCAGAGGCTAAAAATAGTGGCAACCTCAATCGCCCAGCCCTTATCTCAAATTCATTGTACTCATAAGATAAGTAAGCCCATTCAAGCTCAGGATCGCTCCATTTATCTTGAGTGCGTTTAACCACTTGGCCAGAGGCTGCAAAACCATCAAAAATATCCACATCTAACTGCAAACCAAAAGCTGTATCGCAGTCATAACAAGCTTCATCAGTAATTTCGCGACTAATGAATAATGGCGTACGATTGTCAGTTTTACTGATTGCAGTAGAGCCAAAACCACTTAGATTAATATTATCGGTTAGTTCAATAGCAGCCATTGCAGGGCTAAGCAGCAACATAGGTAAAGCAAAAGCGGCAATTCGACGAAATAACATGGCTACTCTCCCTGCGGCACGGTTATTAATATGTTCACTTCTTCAGGTACTGACTCAATGGGCGCATAAGCAATGCCATTAGGGTTATCGTTCAACCATTTTAAAATTTGCTTGATATCGTCACTGTCTAGTTCTTCAGGTGGGGAGCCTTTACCCGAAAAGGCCAGTCCAGCCCAGTAACCATTCATTTGAGAAACGGACTTACCCAATAACATTTTATAGAAGTCTTCACGATGAATAGAGGCCTCGGGCAGATCGACCAAAACGATCTTTAAACTACCAGAGATCCGCTTTGATTTGCCGCGATAAAGCATGCGCGCTTTGTTCTTACTTAACGGTGGCAACTCATTGTTTAAACTGAAAATTGCAAATTCGACATCGCCATTTTCAGCAACAACGGCTGATGCATTAACTGAGGCGAAAAGGAATAGAAGTGCGACAAAAAACGAGCGGCATAGCAGCCGTATCAGCCTGTTTAGTCCCTTAAACATTAAAAACCCTCAGTCCTAGATAGTTTTGTACTATGCTGAATATAGTCAAGCCTTGTTTAAACCACAAGATTACAGCTAACTTGTTCAATTCATGGAGCAGAAATGAACTTATTGAACCATTTTTCAATAAAAACACGGATGTTGGCGCTTGTCCTTTTGCCCCTCATATTCGCCTCATTTTTATCTGGCTTAGAAATCAAAGCCCAAAGAAGCCATGTTCAGGAACTAAATACGGTCAATCATAAAATCGACTTTCTGCAATCATTATCAAATTTAAATAACAGTATTAACCAAGCGAGAGAGGAGCTATTTAGACTTGGCGTTAATGTCGATCTCAAGCAATTAAACACAGCTATTACAGAGGTAGAGCAGCAGTTGCCAAAAGCTTTTACGCCGCAGTATTCAGTAGAGATGCAATCATGGCTTGAAAGTATCAGCAGTACCACCAGCGAGCTTGCTGAAGTTGATGCCTTGGGATTAAATGATTGGTCTGTTTGGATCAATGAGCTACAAGTTCAAGCTATCAATACCTTAGAGAAAGATCGCTCAAACGTTAGTGAAGAAATTAATCGTGAACTCGCCATCTTATATCAGCTGCAATGGCTCTCATTATGGTCAACCGAAGAAAAATGGTTAATTAATCAATTACTATTAAATCGCAACAGCAGCGAATTACTCAACCAACTTAATACCATCACCGAACGCCAGCAGCTATACGTAGAAAGGTTTATTGATATCAACGCTAAACCAGAGCAAGTATCACTCCTGCTCAATACCTTTTCAGATAAAGCATTCGAACAAAGTTACCAGCTTAGAAGCCATATTTTAAATGGTGATACGTTAGCTGAAGATCCACAACAAAGCCTAGCAGCCTTTGCCCAGCGACTCAGTTCGATACAATTTGTGGTAGGCACTTTTTCTAGCCAATTAACTAACAATATCCATAATGAAATCGAACAATCAAAAAATCTCATTTTGTTATTTTGCGCAGCCCTGTTTATTTCACTGTTAATCATTGGCTTAATAGGCGCCAACTTATATGGTCGCATCATCAACTACTTACGCCATGTCATAAAAACCATGTCGCAAATCGAAGAAACCCACGATTACTCGAAAAAAATTAATGAAAGTGGTCAGGATGAACTAAGCCTGTTTTCCAACAAGCTTAATAACCTGATTAACGAGCGCCATCAAAACGAACAAAAAATTCTGCGAGCGAAATCTGAGGCCGAAAAAGCCAATCAGGCTAAAAGTTCATTCTTAGCCAATATGTCTCATGAAATTAGAACCCCACTTAACGGCATTATTGGTATGTCAGATATTATGGCTGGCACTAAGCTAACAGCCATTCAAAATGAATATCTGCAAACCATTGAAACCTCGTCGCAAACCTTATTACTACTAATTAACGACATTCTCGACCTATCAAAAATCGAATCAGGCAACCTGTCTATCACCAATACGGACGCCAATATTACCGAGGTCATTTACGACACCTTAACCATAGTGTTAGCAAAAGTTGCAGAGAAAAACCTAACCTTAGAAGTGGAAATTGACGATGAAATCCCTTACCTAATCTCACTCGACGAACACCGTATGCGACAGGTGTTAATGAACTTACTCTCCAATGCTGTCAAATTCACTAACGAGGGCAGCATCAAAGTCGTAGCTAAATGCACCAAAGACACTGCTGGCTATATTGATATGCAAATAAGCATACACGACACAGGAATAGGCATCGCCAAAGAGAAACAAGAGCAAATATTCTCGCCTTTTACCCAAGAAGACGACACGATCACGCGCCAATTTGGCGGCACCGGCCTTGGACTGGCTATTTGTAAGCAGTTGGTCGAGTTGATGGGCGGAACGATCAGCATCAGTTCAGTAAAAGGTGAAGGATGTTGCTTTACTATCGCGCTAAAGTCACAAATCATCACTATGGAAAAACCAACTTCAAATCAATTCGAAGGCTTAACGGCAGCGCTGTTCTCTAATAATTCCCAGCTAAATCACCTGCTAGATAAAGAGTGTCAGCAACAAGGATTTAATCTCAACTATCATTACCAATCTTGCTTTGACTTGCTTCAAGATAAGCAAACATTCGACTTACTGTTTGTTGATAGCTCATGCTCAACCAGAGATGCCATAAGCACCTTGCCAGAATTACTGCAGCAAAAGAATATTTTCACCATTGCGGTAAATACGCCTACAGAAAAACGTGCTCAAGACAATATGGACGCGACAATCACTCTGCCACTGCTAGGGAATCGCTTTAAAAACGCAATTCACAACGGCATAGAAAGCCGGGAATTACGCCAAAAACAACATGCTGCAGCATCAGATAGTAGCGCAGCGAGTATCAATGAAGCTGACAAAGTTAATGTGGTCATTTTGATCGTTGAAGATAATCTAGTGAATCAAAAGGTCGCCTCATTACTGATCAAGCAAGCAGGCTTTGATTTTATTATCGCCAATAATGGCCAAGAGGCTTATGAATTTATCAGCACCGGAGAAGCTATTCACGCCATCTTGATGGATTGCATGATGCCCGTTATGGATGGATTCACTGCAACCGAGAAAATTAGAGCGTGGGAAAGTGATAACTCGCTGCAACGCTTACCTATCATTGCTCTAACGGCAAGTGTGCTAGATCAAGATATTCAAAAGTGCTATCAATCAGGTATGGACGACTACCTTGCTAAGCCATTTAAAAAAGAAGCCTTACTGCACAAGCTAAGATCGATTCCCAAACTAGCCAGCTAGTAAACTCAGCAAGTTTATTACTGACTTCTACACTAAGAGTAACGGTGGCAATAATATGTTGCCACTTAAGCCCCTTACTCTCAGAAAAGGTTAGAAGTTATTATTCAAGGCGTCTATTTATTCAACACTTGCATATCGCCTAGCAATCAGTTGAAATAAAAGTTACATGATTGAGTTTAATGAGCTTTTTTCACAAGGTTATTGGTGGATCTCTTTGCTTGGCGGTATTCACTGCTTAGGCCTAGGTTTATATATCCGCTATATTTACAGTGAGCGCAGTGGTAACCACAAAATCCTCGGTGCGATTTTCAGCTTAATGGCGCTGTACTTTTTTACCGGTTTGCTCACTAACGACAACGCCCCTGCACCGCTCCAGCTATTGTTTATTTTAATCATTCCCGTCTATTTTTTGATGATGCCACTGCTTTACCTGTATTGCGATCGCAGCCTAAATGACATTGAGCAGCCTATTGGTTTCTCAGCTCATTTCTATCCCGCTATTCTAGTCGCAATATTAGTTATATGTACCGCAGCTTTCCGGCTGCGATTTGGTCACAACTGGCCACTATTCGAATTAACACATTTATCAAAACTCAAAGACTTACATATACTCAGTTTATTGCTTCCAGCACTACTTTCTATTCAAACTGCACTTTACTTTTTTTATATCATAAAAATGCTGAGCCGATATCCCGGGCGAACCTACAGAGTGCATCAGGACTCATTAAAAGATATTAAGTTTCGCTGGTTACTAGTGCTAACACTTGCACTCATGAGCAACTGGTTACTAAGAGCCTTACTTATCATCATCCCTTTCTATATCGACGACCAAGTGTTTATTGTTAACCAAGCCGCGACAACGTTAATACTGCTATTAACTGTTTATATATTGGCGATATACGGTTTAAAACAGATCACTCGCGCCGCATTTTTGCGTGGAAAATTAGCTCAACAACCTAAAAAGCCAATGCAGGCAAGCCAGCAACTACTTAGCTCTGAAGAACTCGCCTATTTGCGACAATTGATGCAAGAAGATAAACAAAAGTAAGTATTATAAATTTATCCATTCATTAACCAAGAATGATGTATCAAGCTGCAAAGTATAACCATTCACTTTATGTTCAGAATCGCTATGCTAAGGTGGAGCATGTATAAGACTTGAGGAACATGGAATGACAGCTTTAATCAAACGAATTAGCGCCAGCTTATGCTTATTAGTCAGCTTGATACTAGTGCCACAAGCTCACGCAGAAGACAGTTACGCTCAGGCAAAAAGTACCTTTCAACAAGCAAACCAAACTCATAAGTTTTTTGATAATGCCTACGGGTATGCACTGTTTCCTACCGTAGGTAAAGGTGGAATAGGTATTGGTGCAGCTTATGGTAAAGGCCAAGTTTATCGCGGTGGTGCATACACCGGCGATACCAGCCTAACCCAAGTATCGTTTGGTTTTCAGCTAGGTGGCCAAGCCTACAGCGAGATTATTTTCTTTAAAGATGAAAAAGCTTATAAAGAATTCACTAGTGGCAGTTTTGAATTTGGCGCACAGGCATCGGCAGTAGCAATTAACATCGGCGCAAATGCCCAAGCAGGCACAACCGGTAACTCAGCAGGTGCAGGTAAAAGTGCCGCTAAAGCCGCCTATATTAACGGTATGGCAGTATTTACCGTTGCCAAAGGTGGCTTGATGTTTGAGGCAGCCCTTGCTGGGCAATCATTCACCTTTGATGAGAGGTAACCATTAGAGAGAAAACATAAAGCCCGCAAATTAGCGGGCTTTTTAGTAACAACATTTAGACTATTAGAAGCTCTATATCTGAGTTGGCGATTCATTACTCACCAAAAACACAGATTAGTTATGCCCCCAAGGTACAGGCGGTAACGCAACAGGCTTGGTCAAATCAAAGTCGACTCTAAAGTCACGATTTTCGCGAGTTAAGCGGTAGGTAAATTCTTGCGGCTTCACGTACATGTGCCAAACGTTAGTCACCGACACATCTAAACCATTTTCTCTAAAATTGTTAATCGAGTAAGCATCAACAGGAAAAGACTGCTCAGTGTCACTGCCCATATCAGCAGTCATTCCGCCGTACATAGTCACCTTGTCCTCAGTGCCATCTTTATGGCGATGATCATGTGCAAGGTGCAACCCATAAGGCGTTTTAGTGATCACCCAGGTACGCGAATGGTCTTCACCAACATGAAATGGCACTTTTAGTACGGTATCGCTGCATTCACGAATATGCATCACCAACTTTTTACCACTAAAAGCTGAATCAGCAGTATTACCCGCTGTCACTGTACCTTCAAACGCCTTGCCACAATGAGCTGCAAGGTTATCAAAAAAAGCATTCTGTTCAACAGTTGTAGCCATCGCCGGCGCAGTGAGGCTTGCCGCAGCTAATATGGCGATATGTGAGTATTTTATTGTTTTCATTATTATCTCCGATGATATGTGGCTAAACATTATCATAAACAGATAAATTTTAACTGAAAGATTAAATGCTTTATAAATCAGTCGCCCGCTAACGAACAGAATAATTAACTCATTTTAGATAGCTATAAAGTGAAAGATATCACGTATAATCGCGCGACATTTTTCAGTATCACTAAAAGCTCTCCCCCTCATGAGTAAGTACACAGTACCAACCTTCTCGCTCGCAATGTTACATCCCAAATATTGGTGTGTGTTATTGATCATTAGCATTAGCTACCTTTGCAGCCTGTTGCCGTATGCAATTCAGCTCCGCCTGGGTAAATTAATTGGGCGCGTCGTACTTAGCTTTATGAAAAGTCGCACACGCACTATTAAACGTAACCTTGAGTTGTGTTTTCCCGACATGACAGTCACCGAGCGTGAAAAGTTAGCCAAACAAAATATTGAAAACACGGGTTTGGCATTACTTGAAACTGGTATGGCTTGGTTTTGGTCTAATGAACGCATTGCTAAACACACCACAGTCGTTGGCATGGAGCATATCGACAAACTAAAAGCTGAAGGCCGCGGCGCACTGCTGATTGCCGTACATTCACTTAACCTTGAGCTTAGTGGCCGTGCATTTGGCCAATATGCACAAGGCATGGCGGTATATCGCCCGAACAACAATCCCTGTTTTGATTACTTTCAGTTGAAAGGTCGTTCTCAAGGTGGTCATACGTTAATTCATCGTAAGAACGTTAAGTTTATGCTTGAGGCGCTTAATGATGGTGCCTTTATGTGGTACGCACCGGATCATGATTATGGTCGCCGCCGCTCAACGTTTGCACCACTGTTTGCGGTAGAAAATGCTTGTACAACCACAGGTACTAGTCTGTTAGCGGACAATACAAATTGTGCCATCGTGCCTGTGGTTTTTGTACGTGACAACGATAGCGGTCACTACACCTTAACCATTAAAGAACCGATGATAGATAAATTCCCTACAGGGGATGAACACGCAGGCGCATGCTTCATTAATAAGATTGTTGAAGAGTCTATTATGGATGCACCTAGCCAGTACATGTGGTTGCATAGACGCTTTAAAAATCGCCCAGAAGGTGAAGCGTCTCTGTATTAAGGCTTAGGTTTTAAGCTAATCAAACCAAGCCGCGGTCTTCTCTGCTGCTTGGTTTTTTACATCATCATCAACATACATAGATACCATAGCTAAAGCAGCCGCAAGCGCACCTAAGTCATCAGAATAGCCCATCATTGGGGTTAAATCCGGTATCGCATCGATAGGTGCAATAAAGTATGCCAATGCACCAAATATCACTGTTTTAGCCCATTTAGGCGTATCTGGACGCTTGGCCGCATAATAGAGGCACAAGGCATTATCAATCACTTCAATCCCAGCTTTTCGGGCAAAGAGTTTCACCTTTTTCCAAAAGCTTTCATCGCTATATTCAAGTTTACTGTCAGTCTGTTGCGTCATTATAAAGCCCATTAAAAAGGGAATATCCAAGATATTCCCTTATTTTAGTTTATTTAGCTATAGCAAGCTTGTCGCCAGTATTCAAAAATCTGTCTGTTTACCTTTGATGCTTAGGCGTTGTGCCCCACGCATTCTTTTTAGCTGGGCGCTTACCACTTGGATTCGGCTTCCCCTGTCCAGACTTAGACTGCCCTGACTTTAATTGTCCGGGCTTGTTTGCACCAGCTTTGTTGCCATCTGATTTATTCGCGCCAGGCTTGCTTGCTCCAGATTTACCACCAGCCTTACGATCATCAAATTGATCACCAGAGAAACGGGTAAAGGCTTTTTTGCCTTTGCCGTCATCTTTGGTGTTGAGCTTCTTCTTGTTACGAATCGCCTCACGCTCTTGACGAGATTCTGCTGGTACTAAGCAATTTGGGCCATTACCAATCAGCTTCTCTTTGCCCATGGCTATAAGTGCTTCACGGATCAGCGGCCAGCCCTCTGCATCATGGTAACGCAGCAGGGCTTTATGTAGCTTACGCTGACGGCCTTTCTTAGGCACTGAAACTTCTTCACTTGTATGCTTAACATTCTTCAGTGAATTTAACTCTGTGTGGTAGATCGTAGTGGCATTTGCCATTGGCGATGGATAGAAATTTTGTACTTGATCCAGCTTAAACTTCTCGCCTTTTAACCATAACGCCAAGTTCACCATATCTTCATTGGTGGTGCCCGGATGCGCCGAGATAAAGTACGGGATCAAATACTGCTTTTTACCCGCCTCTTGTGAGTACTTATCGAACAGCTCTTTAAACTTGTCGTAAGTGCCCATGCCCGGCTTCATCATCTTGTTAAGCGGACCTTCTTCGGTATGCTCTGGGGCAATTTTTAAGTAACCGCCAACATGATGAGTTGCTAGCTCTTTAACGTAACGCGGATCTTCTGTGGCTAAGTCATAACGAACACCGGAGGCAATCAATACCTTTTTAATACCCGGTACGTCACGCGCCGCGCGGTACAGATCAATGGTCGCTTGATGATCGGTATCTAAATGGCCACAAATTGATGGGAACACACAAGATAAACGGCGACAGGTACTCTCAGCTTTCACGCTAGTACAGCCTAAGCGATACATGTTGGCAGTTGGGCCACCCAAGTCAGAAATCACTCCGGTAAAGCCCGGTACTTTGTCTTGAATGTCTTTAATTTCTTTCACGATCGAGTCTTGCGAACGACTTTGAATAATACGGCCTTCATGCTCAGTGATAGAGCAGAACGAACAACCGCCAAAGCAACCGCGCATGATATTGATCGAAGTCTTAATCATGTCGTAGGCAGGGATCTTTTCTTTGCCATAAGATGGGTGCGGTACGCGCTGATAAGCAAGATCAAACACGCCATCCATTTCATCGGTATTTAGCGGCCACGCAGGTGGGTTAACCCAAATCGCACGTTCAGCATGCTTTTGAAACAGCGCACGAGCGCAGCCAGGATTTTGCTCTTGATGCAAAATACGTGATGCATGAGCATAAAGATATTTGTCTTCAGACACCTTTTCATAGCTAGGCAACAAGACATAGGTTTTTTCCCATGGTTTTGGTCTAGCTGGCTGGACGCTAATGGCCTTTGGCGCATCATTATCAAAAATCTTTTCATCCGTAGGCCCTGACAGGTTTTTACAACCCACGTCATCAGCGCCATACGGGTTTGGAATTGGGTCGATCTTATGTAGTTGATCGATCTTACGCGAGTCCATGCCCTTCCATTCAGGCAATGGTTCCTTACGAATGACTGTGGTGCCACGAATATCGTGCAACTCAGTTACTGGCTCACCCGCGGCTAAACGATGTGACAATTCGACCAATGGGCGCTCGGCATTACCGTAAACTAAGATGTCGGCTTTGGCGTCTAAAATCACGCTGCGGCGCACTTTATCTGACCAGTAATCGTAGTGGGCAATGCGGCGTAAGCTAGCTTCAATACCACCAATCACCACCGGCACTTGTTTAAAGGCTTCTTTACAGCGCTGGGTATAAACCGTTACCGCGCGATCTGGGCGTTTGCCACCGATATTGCCCGCAGTGTAAGCATCATCATGACGCATACGACGTTCTGCAGTATATCGGTTGATCATCGAGTCCATGTTACCGGCGGTCACACCAAAATAGAGGTTAGGCTTACCTAACTTCATAAAGTCTTCTTTGTTTGACCAATCTGGCTGGGAAATAATCCCCACTCGGAAGCCTTGAGCTTCGAGCATGCGGCCAATCACCGCCATACCAAAACTTGGGTGATCCACGTATGCATCACCGGTGACGATAATGATGTCACAACTATCCCAGCCTAACTTAGCCATCTCTTTACGCGACATAGGCAAGAAAGGCGCTGGACGCGTGAGCTCAGGGCGATACTTTGGAAAGGTAAATAACGTGGATTCTACTTGCATGGATTAGGCAGCCTAACTGAAATACAAAAATTACGCAGATGTTGCGCCCCAGCTTGCTCGCGCATGGGGACGCGGAGTATAACAGGCTACGCCTGCAAGGTGTGACTAAAAAAACATCAAATTGATGCTTTTTTTAGTATAGCGGCTTATCCCATAATTTGGCTGTGGATATTACTCTAGTGGGTTTTAACGTTATTCTTAGCATGCTATATCCCTGAAATAAGCTCATTTGCTCTGGGCTATTTAGGGCTAACAATTCTAAAGACTCGTCACGTAAGCAAACAAGTTCACCAGCGCTAAACCCACAATCACGCTCCAAGTTAATATCATCCCCCAAAAGCGACCTATGTGGTAACCGCCTTTGCCTTGGGTTAAACCAATGGCGTGCAGCACACGTGCAATAATCCATACACAACCAAAAGCATGCAACATGATACTGTTGCTACCGTTAAGCTCAGTGACGACCAACAGCAGCAACGCGATTGGTGCATTTTCGAGTAAATTGCCATGAACTCGCTGGGCTAAAGTCAGTGATTCGTTACCCGCACTGCCGATGCCAATTTTATGAGTTCGCCTTAGCTTTATTACCCGATATGTAAGTAAAACAGTCAGTAACGCTGTAAGGCTGATATATAAACCTGAGATAGCAAGCGGCATCTGCACTCCAATTATTTCATCGTAAAACCCCAGCATTACAATTAACGAACATCATGTAAATAAATGGCAACTTTTTTATCTCAAATAAGGTAAGATGCGCTCGTAAAATGATGACCGTAAAACAGTGATACCAAACAATAACTAAAAAAGATTTAACCCACTGTTTTTAAATACAAACCCTAAGTCACCAATAGCGAATTGAGATTGTGGATAATCAAGAGTTTTTAGAAAAGCGCCGTTTTATTATTAAACTCGGTAAAGCGCTACATAAATTTGGTACACCAGCTTACCGCTTAGAAGCCCATTTGCAGGGTGTTTCTAATGTACTGGGGATTGAAGGCTATTTTTTGATCTCGCCAACGGCGATGACTTTTGTATTGCAACACGATGAAGATCAAGAATACAACCACGTTGCTCGCGTTAAGCCTGGTGATCTAGACTTGGGCGCACTTGCGCGCACCGATGAATTAGTTGAACAGCTAATGTCTGGGCAGCGCACTCTGCAAGAAGCACTTGAACGTTTAGAAGAGATTGCCAACAAGCCAAACCCTTACGGCACTAAACTCACTCTACTGGCTTTTGGCACGTCTGCCGGTGCATTTGCCATGTTAATGGGTACCAGTTGGAACGATGTATTTTGGTCTGGCATGCTAGGCTTGATGGTTTATGGTCTGGTGTACCGCGCCGAGCGTTCCAAACGTATGGCAGAAATGCTTGAACCGCTTGCTGCAATTTTATGTGCCATTCTGGCTTATGGCATTGCGCAAATCGATCCTTCGGTGAATATTCCTGTGATTATCCTATCTGGGATTATTATCTTTATTCCAGGCTTGGCATTGACCTTGGGGCTGGCCGAGCTGGCGGCACGAGATTTAATCTCTGGCACTGCGAGAGTGATGGACGCCTTTATGTTGCTGTTCAAACTCTACTTTGGCGTAATTCTAGGTATGGTGATCGGCAAAACCATATTTGGTGAAGTCACTTACATACCACCAGAATCCCTACCTAAATGGGGAATTTGGGCGGCTGTACCAATCTTATCTACTGCACTGGTCATCATCTTTAAGGCACGTTTAAAGGACTCACCTTGGGGAATTATGGCGGGAATCGTTGCTTTTTTGTCTGCCATGTTAGGCGCAATTTACTTTGGTGAATCTATCGGCATCTTCTTTGGTGCTTTAGCGGTAGGCATTTATTCCAATTTATATGCCCGCTGGATGAAAGCCCCCGCTTCTATTGCTCTGCTACAAGGGATCGTGATCTTAGTACCTGGGAGTAAAACCTATATCGGACTGAATACACTTATTTTAGGCGAGACCATATTTAATCAGTCGCATCTCGGCATTCAAATATTCCTAATCTTTATGTCTATTGTGGCGGGATTAATTTTTGCCAACGTTGCGGTGCCACCAAGACGCACCCTGTAATAACCTGCAAAACTGATCACAGAAAAGAGCGCTTTATTGCGCTCTTTTTGTGTTTGCCATCTGCTATTGATTAAGTAAAATCAGCGCGTTATTGCTTATCTAAACTATGCTTAACCTATGTCATACTTTTTTGCTTTTGCCAAAAAGTCATTCACAAGGGGAAACAGCAAAATGCAGCGGGGTTGCGGTTTAGTTCTAGTCATTAGCTATAGCATCCATAGTGGTGCGGCTTTGGCTGAGACTACAAAACCTACAACTCAAACCGCCGACCAACAGCAAAGCATTAAAAATATCGTGATTAAAAGTAACGATATTTTTGACCTATCAGATCCCGAAGCTTTCTTTATTCATCGCTGGGCCAATTATCTACACATCAATACCCGTGACAAGGTGATCCGCGATAAACTCAGTTTTAAAGAAGGCCAACAAGTCAGCCAGAAAGACCTTGATGAAATGCAGCGTATTTTGCGAGCTGAGCCCTATATCCGCGATGCAAAAATTACTTACTCCGAGCCTGCCCCCGATGCAGATTTGGCTGATGAAGGCCAAAACATATTAGTTGAAACTTGGGATAACTGGTCACTGCTACCAACATTTAATGCTAGCCGCAGTGGCGGTGAAAGTAAGTTTTCTATCGGAATAAAAGAGGACAATTTATTGGGTTACGGAGTGCGAACCCGCTTTAAATACCAATCTAATGCCGACAGAACCGGTTATAAGTTTGCTATTGAATCGCCAGTAAACTTTATAGAACACGCTACCATAGCGGCCGACTTTTACGATAATAGTGACGGCCATGCTCAACATCTATACTTTGAAAAACCATTCTATACTCTCGATGGTAATCACATGTATTCAGCTGAATATTTAGATGATTTACGTATCGATACCTTAAAGCAAAACGGCCAAGATATTAATGAGTTTGAACATGGCGTTAACTACAATAATGCCCGTGTTGGCTGGCTACTTGCTAAAGATACACAGCAACTATCTCGGCTCATTGTAGGCATAACCCAAGACCGCCATGAGTTTAATCGTGTCGACGATTACCCAACTTCAGAACTGCCCCAAGACAGAGATTTTCTTTATCCATGGCTGGCCTATCAATACATCCAAGATGACTTTAAGGTACTGCAAAATATTCATCTAATTAATTACAACGAAGATTTTAATCTAGGTTGGCAGCATTTTATTAAGCTTGGCATTGAAACACGCGATCTTAATGACGACTCCCCTATTGGATATCACATTAATTGGCAGTCAAGTCGCGGCTATCAAGCAAATGACCAACTTATCTTGTTAGCAATGGACGCCGAAGGCGTATTTGCCACCAGCCAAAAAGACTTCTATCAATTAAATGTTGTTGCTGAGTACTTTTACCAGCTTGCGCCAAAATGGACCGCATATTCAAAGTTAAGGTTAAGTACCTCAAAAAATAACTACTTAGACAGGCCATTTGCACTCGGCGATGAAACCGGCATTCGTGGTTATCCTAACGACTACCAGTACGGCAATAATCAATGGGCTTTTACTGCAGAACTGCGCAACTATCCAAATATCGACCTTTATCAACTTGCAGAGCTTGGCTGGGCAGTATTTACTGATATTGGTCAAGCATTTGGCGGCAACGATAGCAATAATGCCATCTCTTCACCGATTGGTAGTTTCGGTATTGGTGCGAGGATTTACTCTTCAAAATCCAGCTATGGTAACGTTGCTCATATTGACCTCAGCGTACCGTTTACTTCAGGGCCTGAAGTGAATAGCTGGGAGTGGCGCTTTCAGGTACGCAACCGTTTTTAGCTGATGACTAATACCAATGAGTATTAAGGTTTCATCACTTAGCTTGGGCTTCACGGTTCTGAGACGAGGTGGCGAATCATCAATAGAATGCGCAACAGCGAGTATTTCCCCGCTTGATAATAAAGCAGAGAAATACTAACGAGCTAAAAACTAAAACTTATAATCTAGCGTCAAATAGATTTGTTGACTGTTATCGATATCGATAGCGTTTTCACTGTAGTCCTGGGCTAAATATCGATAGCCTAAATCAGATGATAGGTTTTCAGTCCACTTATATTGCACACCTGCTTGGCCGCCATAGACAAAGTCAGTTGAAGCACGTCCAGCGATTTTATTGTCATTCGCACCCGCGCTAACACCGACAAATAGATTCACATCTTGGTGCACAGGAATGAGATAATCATAAGAAACTAACCAGCTATACTGCTCTTGTTTGTAATCGGTATTGGCATCAGAGAACTTATCTTCCATATAGCCAAAAGTACCAGTGATCCTGTGTTGCTGCTCAATCAAAACCCCGATACGACCTTGATATGACATATCTTCAGTATCATGGCTAATAGCACCATCGACTTTATCCATTTGGTAGCCAACACCTGCACCGGCAAAGAAATCGACTTCAACGGCTTGTACGCTGCCAACCATCAAGCCTGAACACAATACGCTAGCTAAAATTGTTTTTGCTTTCATCATCGACCTCACTATCAATTAAGTTTTGTCTCTTACCATGGGTAAGCGACGTTGAGGCTAGATTACTGTTTTAAATATTTGGGAAAAACTAGCTACAAACAGTCAGTTTGTATTGAAAACCGAGACAATTAACGACGATTAACCAATATGCTGCATCGCTACATTATGATTACATTTGGAGTTTAAATTAGTTAATAAGCCATTTATTTGCAGGATGAATTTAGCGGTGAGCAAGCAGAATAGAAGCTATGAAAGCAATGAGTAAAACTGTTGCAATTGTAATGAATTTTCAATGAAGTGGAGAAACCATAAACCTGATAACTGCACCTAAATAATAAGTGCAGTTAAATTAAAAACAACTAACTTTCAGGTTATTTGTTATCGGCAAAGGATTCGATTTTAGCTTTAATTTCATTCTTTTGCTGTTTATCTTCAAGCTTATAAATACGCTTAATTTGCGACTTAAGCATAGGTTCTTGCACTGTTGATACCGAGTCGAAACCAGCTTCTACTTTGCCCATCGTAGAAGTTATTGCTAGCCCCTGAGCAAAGTTTAAATCATTCAAACCACCATTAAGGATCAATAAATAATTTTGGTTTGGACGAACCCCCACGATGATCGAGTAGCGATCGACACTTTCCCATCCATCCATACGAAAATTATCAATCGAGTTAACTTGCTCAAGATCCGGGAAGGTATACATTGCATCACGTTGCTTATTTGCTTCAGTTGATGCACAGCCGCTGAGCACCATAAGCAAAATAACCAGTATGGTATTAAATAAACGCATCATTTTTCTCCTAACAGTTTCACTTGAATGTAGCAGCTTCTATTCATTCCGCCAAAACAATCGCAGGATGATGGTAGCTGCAACTTTATTCAGTAAGTTATACCAGTGAACAAAACAAGCTTAAACCGTTAATGAGCATGCCCTTGTGAAAAGTTAATCATCATTACACCAGCTGCCACCAGCACCATGCCAACCCAGGCTGTCATATCTAAATGTTCGCGATAAAATAGAGCTGAGATTAATGTCACTGACACAATCGCTAAACCGGCCCATAAAGCATGCACCACACCAACTGGCATGCCCTTCATTGCTTGGCCTAAAAAAATAAACGCTGTCAGATGCCCCAAAATAACCAGCGCCGCAGGTAAAGGCTTACTAAAACCGTCAGTGGCTTTTAATGCCACATGAGATAACACTTCAGCGACTACGCCCAATAAAAGAAAGATCCAGCTCATGCTATTACCTTGTTATTTGCTCTACAACGCCATGTTTGCAAAGAGGTTTAAATCAATAATGCTATTATATTCATCTGGCAAACATTGATAATCGCCATAAAATGCAAATGACTTTTACCCTTGGGTAATAATCTTTTTCAGGCCTGAACATCGGTCACAAAAAAGCTGCCTTGGTAGGCAGCTTTTTTTGTCGGTATGTCAGTGAATAGCAGTGATTCACTAATTGAAATGTAGCTTATTTTACTAAGTGCTCAGCATGGAAACGCAGGTGGTTTTCGATAAAGCTAGCGATAAAGTAGTAACTATGATCAAAACCTTCTTGCATATTCAGCGTTAGCGGATAACCGCTAACATTAGCTGCGGCCTCAAGTACCTCTGGCTTTAGCTGTTCAATAAGAAAATCATCAGCCTCACCTTGGTCCACCAGCGCTGGAACAAACTCCGTTGCTTGGCGCATCAATAAGCTCGCATCGTACTCAGCCCAAGTTGTCATATCACGGCCTAAATAAGCAGTGAATGCCTTTTTACCCCAAGGGCAGTTTACAGGGTTAGTGATCGGGCTAAATGCCGATACTGATTGATATGCTTCTGGGTTACGCATAGCAATGACAAGAGCACCATGGCCGCCCATCGAGTGACCGGCAATAGAGCGTTTATCGCTAACTGGGAACATAGATTCAATCAGCTCAGGAAGCTCATTTACCACATAGTCATACATGCGGTAATGGCGGTTCCAAGGGGCTTGGGTGGCATTCACATAAAAGCCTGCACCTTTACCTAAATCGTAACCTGCATCGTCGGCAACATCATCACCACGCGGGCTGGTATCTGGCGCAACAATGGCTATACCTAGCTCGGCAGCCATACGCTGTGCACCGGCTTTTTGCATAAAGTTTTCATCGGTACAAGTTAAGCCTGATAACCAATAAAGTACTGGCACTTTTTTACCGTTTGACGCTTGAGGCGGTAAATAAATGGCAAATCGCATGGCGCAATTAAGGGTTTTAGAATGATGGCTGTATTGTTTGTGCCAACCACCAAAGCTCTTATTTACACTAATATTTTCAACGGTCATTTAATACCGACTCCTATAAATTCTTTAAACTAATTCTGTAAAGCTCAACCTTTAAAGCTTTATCTTTAAAAATTAAGCCTTTAAAGATAACAAGCGCCAAAAAGCGCTTGTTATCTTAGACAATAATATTACTTGTCGAAGTGAATAACAGTACGAATACTCTTACCTTCGTGCATTAGGTCAAATGCTTCGTTAACTTGCTCAAGACCCATAGTGTGAGTAATGAAGTCGTTTAACTTGAACTCACCTGCCATGTAACGCTCAACGTATTCTGGTAGTTCTGAGCGGCCTTTAACACCACCAAATGCGCTACCTTTCCATACACGACCAGTGACTAACTGGAATGGACGAGTTGAGATCTCTTGGCCTGCACCAGCAACACCAATAACAACTGACTCACCCCAGCCTTTATGACAGCACTCTAGTGCACTGCGCATAACATGTACGTTACCGATACACTCGAATGAGTAATCTACGCCACCGTCAGTAAGTTCTACAATCACATCTTGGATTGGCTTATCGTAGTCTTTTGGATTGATGCAATCAGTAGCACCAAGCTTACGCGCTAAGTCAAACTTACTTTCGTTAATGTCAATAGCAATGATACGTGATGCTTTTGCCATTGCTGCACCAATAACTGCAGATAGACCAATACCACCCATACCGAAGATAGCAACCGTTGCGCCTTCTTCAACCTTTGCGGTATTCATTACCGCGCCCATACCAGTTGTTACACCACAACCTAATAGACATACTTCTTCTAGTGGCGCTTCAGGGTTAACTTTGGCTAATGAGATCTCAGGTAATACTGTGTACTCAGAGAAAGTTGATGTGCCCATGTAGTGATAGATAGGCTGACCATCTTTAGAGAAACGAGTGGTACCATCAGGCATCAAACCTTTACCTTGGGTTTCACGGATCTTCTGACAAAGGTTAGTTTTGCCTGACTTACAAAATTTACACTCACCACATTCAGGCGTGTAAAGTGGGATAACGTGGTCGCCAACTTTGACGCTAGTTACGCCTTCACCGATTGACTCAACAATACCACCGCCTTCATGGCCAAGAATACAAGGGAAGATACCTTCTGGATCGTCACCTGAAAGAGTAAATGCGTCAGTATGACATACGCCAGTGGCGATCATTTTAACGCGTACTTCGCCTTTTTGAGGTGGCATTACATCTACGATTTCCATAGATAAAGGTTGACCAACTGCCCAAGCAACTGCGGCTTTTGATTTGATTGTTTGTGCTGTCATCTTGTATTCCTACTTTTAATAAATTTTACGTTACGGCGTATACCGTAGTGGGTATGGAAAGGATTATAACTACCTGTTCAATATTGATAATCCCATCAACAGGTAATTTACCTTTACCATATGGTAATAATATTTTGAAAATTGCCTCATTAATTACAGAAGCAGTTTTTAAAATATACGCCTTTAAATCGGTGCTAAGCGTGCTAGTGCTTAGCACCACCTAGATAGCCGTAGATTTAACGTAACTGGCTATCTTTACTGCCACGGCGATTGAATAGATGCAGCTTCGCCTGACTGTTATCGATTTCATTTTGACAATGAATACAAAGTCGAACACCTGGCACAGCATTGCGTCTCGCCTCTGGTATCGGCTCACCACACTCTTCACAATGCAACAAACTGTCACCATATCGTAGTCGACTTCTTGCGGCTGCAACTGCATCTTCGACACTACTATCTATTTGATCTTGTACTGCACCATCTCTAGACCATCCACCTGCCATGTTAGTACCTCTCTATGACAATTAGCGGTTACCGAGCATGAATTGTTTAACTGCCTACTCTTCTATAGCTAAAGGTTAGGACTGCCTCTAACAATCTACACCTTTTACTATCTGTAATAGCTTATATAAGCCAAGTAAAGCAAAGCACTCCATGTCCCTCGGCGCCCAGTTAACGAAGCAGGAGTTAAAGCTCATCTGCCTGCCTCATTTCAATAATAAACATTATAGTTGTTTCAATAGAGATTATAATCCATATAAAACTCAAAACACTTTTGCATATAGGTAACAATAATCAGCCATATTGCTAGGCTATAGATGTAAAAAAAGCGCCGAAGCGCTTTTTATTACTGGTGTTAATATTGTTTAAGCTGGTACAAGCTCATTCTTCAGCGTTATTTTTTCGCCGCAACATGGGTCGCAATAGCATCCATTAATGCTGGTGATAAACAGTCATAAGGAGGTAAACCGAGATCCTTAAGGGTTTGGCGAACATCTGCCATCGCCTCAGGCGCCGTACCAGACTCTATGATTGAAGACACAAACGCAGCGAACTCTGGCGCCGACCAACCTTGCTGCTGTGATAGCTCAGTATGCACAAAGTCTAAGCCATAGAAAGGGTGCTCCGTATTTTCGATGCGACCATACATATGAGTACCACACTCTTTACAAGCGTGACGTTGAATGGCTGCGCTCTCATCGATGATATGTAGCTTGTCAGCATTAGCGGTTACGCTTACCTTATCTTTTGCGACTACGGCAATTTGCGCAAATAGCGCGCCTTCTGGTTTCCAACACTTACTGCAACCACAAACATGATTATGAGCAGTTTGCGATGCAACAGTCACTTCGACAGGATTATTAACACATTTGCACTGTAATGAACCGCCGGTAAACCCGGCAGCAGTAGCAGGAATGCCATTATCGACTTGTGGGTGAATTAATGTTTTCAAAATGATGACTCCTAGGTGGATAAGTGATTCAAGCTCACTAAGTGATGCGCATTATATTCCTCATTTTTAATTTGATAATTGGCACTTATTACAAATAACTTTTACTCTGACGTAATAATTAAAGCTCGATATAACACTCTTTTCGGCGTAAGCTTCGCGTACATAGCTATCTATAACCAACCAAATCAAAATTGCTTTTAATTTAAACTTGTTAATAATTAAGCCAGTTTTGTAGAAATACTACCTAGAGAATAATCATGTTTAATTGGGAAGGTGTGAGTGAATTTGTTGCGGTAGCCGAGGCAGAAAGCTTTACCAAAGCATCGCAACGATTAGGCATATCAACTGCACAAGTAAGTCGCCAAATAAGTGCATTAGAAACAAGACTAGCCTCTAAGCTATTTCACCGTACCACTCGCAAAGTGTCGGTAACAGAGGTTGGTCGCATCTATTATCAACATTGTCGTCAAGTATTAGATGGTTTAGAAGAAGCCGAGCGCGCCATAACCAATTTGCAAACCAGTCCGCGTGGATTACTTAAAATCACTGCACCAGTAACCTATGGTGAAAAAACTATCGCCCCACTAATTAATGACTTTGCATCGCTGTATCCAGAGCTTGAAGTCAAACTCAATCTAAGCAACCAAAAATTAGATTTAGTTGACGAAGGTTACGATCTGGCGATCCGTCTAGGCCACTTAGAAGACTCAAGCATGATGGCCAAGAAACTTAGCAGTCGCACCCAATATGTTTGTGCATCGCCTAGCTACATTTCTACTTATGGCATTCCACACTCATTATCAGAGCTCGATCAGCACAACTGCTTAATTGGCACTATGGATTATTGGCGTTTTCAAGAAAATGGCAAAACTCGTAATGTACGAGTTAAAGGCAACTTAAGTTGCAATAGTGGTCACGCGTTAGTTGATGCGGCAATCAAAGGGATTGGTATCGTGCAGCTGCCAGACTATTACGTATTGCCTTATATTGAAGCGGGCGAGCTCACTGCACTACTTGAGCAAAACCGTCAGCCAGAAGAAGGGATTTGGGCACTGTATCCCCAAAACCGCCACCTTTCACCTAAAGTGCGCATGCTGTTAGATCACTTAAATGCAGGTTTAAAGACCGTATAAGCTACAGCAAATTAGATTACCTTAAGGCCGATAAGCAGGGCCCTTTCAAAAGTAAACTGAGAATTTTGTAACGGATATAAAGCAAAAAGCCGCACCTCTGTCGAGGTGCGGCTTTTCTTTAGTAGGTGAGTTGGCCGATAAGCCGGGTCCTGTCGTGGACAGTTATTCATCTAGGCCTGCAATCGCTCACAGGCTCAAGCGACCTACCCGGTCCCAACGCGAGCAGCGCCATACGGGACCCTATTTGGTCTTGCTTCGGGTAGAGTTTACCTTGCAACGAACTATTACTAGTCGCCCGGTGCGCTCTTACCGCACCCTTTCACCCTTACCAACCGAAGTTGGCGGTCTCCTCTCTGCTGCACTTGTCGTCGGTTCACACCGCCCAGGCGTTACCTGGTACCCTGCTCTTTGAAGCCCGGACTTTCCTCCCCGTTCTTGCGAACGCGGCAACTGTCTAGCCAACTCGGCGCGGATTATAGCTAAGCTCAAGCAACAAACCAAGGACTTTCATGCATACTGTGAATTAGAGCTCCATCTATTAGCGATAGAGTCACTCATTCACTTAGCAACTGGCAACACTCAATCCAAATCAAGAGCAAACGCTAACCAATACAATTAGACCTTAAAGTCCTATCGCCAAACCATGCTTATAAAGTGCGTTCTTTTTAATATCGTAAATTTGACCAGCTACAGCCGCGGCTTTTTTCAATGGTAACTCTTCACACAGTAATTTAAGCGTGTTGATCACTGTCGGCGAGAACTCAGACTCTTCATCGCTACGGTGACCATGGCACATTAATACGATTTCGCCGCGTTGCTGGTTCGGATCATCTTTAACGGTTTGCAGCACTTCAGCAGCGGGGCCTGATAAAAATGTTTCAAAAGTTTTGGTCACTTCACGTGCCATCACGATTTCACGGTCTTCACCTAATGCGGTAACTAAAGACTCTAGACTGTGCACAATACGATGTGGTGACTCATAAAAAATCAATGTGCGAGGGTCATCTTTAAGCGCGGTTAATTTATCTAATCTCGCCTTTTCTTTTGAAGGTAAAAAACCCTCAAAAGAGAAACGATCAGATGGTAAGCCTGACGCGCACAACGCAGTAATTGCCGCACAAGGTCCAGGTAACGGGATAACATTAAACCCGGCATCACGCACCTGTTTTACTAAGTGATAGCCTGGATCTGAAATCAGTGGTGTCCCAGCATCGGATATAAGCGCTACGGCTTCACCATTACCCAGCTTTTGAATGATCCACTGCGCTCTGTCACGCTCATTATGGTCATGCAACGCCGTTTTACGGGTTTCAATGCCAAAGTGACTTAATAACTTGCCACTGTGTCGAGTGTCTTCACAGGCGATAAGTGATACCTGATTCAGCACCTCTAATGCACGGCTACTGATGTCTCCTAAATTCCCAATCGGAGTGGGAACAATGTAAAGCGCGACCGACAGGTCCATATCTACCTCTGTATTGAGTGTTGGCAAGAGTTTCTAACAATACTTTCGCCAAGGGGAAGAGCAGGTTAAACTAATAGCAGCATCTTACCAGAGTGAAGACCCGTGTTAAAAAGACTGAATACAACAAAATTTATTTCTTGCGCGATTTTATCTGCAGTTTTGTTCGGTTGCGGCACGACGTCTGCACCGGTAAAGACTGAAAAGACTGAGGTTTCTCTAGCTTCAGTAACTCAGGCATCATCGCAATATCTTGCATTAGCCGCTAACGAAAAAAATAAGCAAAACCGCGATAAGTACGTTTTACTTGCCGCGCACGCCTTCATAAATGAAGGAAATGCTAGCGCAGCAGATAAAGCGTTAAAGTCTATTGCGCAAGATCTTAGTCAAGAACCTGAGATACTTGCCGAGCATATCTACCTATCGGCCCGTGTGTTAGAGATGGTTTCAACTTATGACCACGCCCTGCGCGAGCTGAATTACCCAAGCAGTTGGTCTCTACCAAACTGGCAATGGGTTAGCTATTACCAATTTAAAGCGCACTTATATCAATCAATCAACCAACCCATTGATGAAGTAAGGCAGTTAAGCTTACTCAGCAAATATTTACCTGCATCACAAGCAGTTGAGGTCAACGATAAGATTTGGCGTTCATTACAGCCAATTAGCGAGCAAACCTTACTAAACTTTAAAGATGACACTGCAAACCCAATCTTTGCCGGTTGGATTCAGCTAGCTTATATCGCTAAACATTATGCGGTAGATCCTAACGATTTGGTGCGCCACCTAGGCAGTTGGCAGCAATTAAACCCGCGTCACCCTGCTGCAGCAAAGTTACCTACTGACTTAGAAAAGGCACTTAATACCCAGCCTTACCAGCCTAAGAATATTGCTGTATTACTGCCATTAACGGGCCCGCGCGCCACAATTGCTAACACAGTCAAACAAGGCATTATTGCCAACTACATGGCAAAAGGTGATGACGATATTGCGCTAAACTTTTTTGATACAGCAACAGGTGCGCAAGCAGCTTATCAACAAGCTGTAACCGCAGGCGCAGAGTTTATTATTGGTCCTTTACTGCAATCAGAAGTTGAGCAGCTACAAAACATGACGCCAACGGCTGAAGCAGTCTCTCCAATCACAACGACTGCAGCGATGACTCCAGCTACGAGCAAAACTATCCCACAGCTGTATTTAAACCATATTGATACGTTTACTGCAGATCCAGATAAGTTCTTTTTTGCATTATCGCCAACCGATGAAGCAATTGATGCCGCTCAGCGCCTATATAACGACGGTATTAAGCAGCCACTATTACTGGTAAGTAACGACGCTATTGGCCGCCGCATGGCTGAGAGCTTTAATGGCGCGTGGCAAACACTGACTAACAACGCTGCGGAAATTCATTACTATGATGGCGGTGACAAAATGAAAGTCACAGTGCAGAAGTCATTAGGAGTAATTGACAGTAAAGAGCGCATTGCTCGCATCAAAGCAATACTAACACCTAAGATTGAAGCCGATTTTCGCTCTCGTCGCGACATTGATGCTATTTACATGATTTCAGCGAGTAAAGATTTAGCCTTGCTTAAACCATTTATCGACGTGAACTTCAGTGTATTTGCTGAGCCGGTACCGCTTTATACGACCAGCCGCAGCCGTGTTGAAGGTAACGACCGTGAAACCGCTAACGAGCTTAATAACCTCACCATTAGCGACATTCCTTGGTTAATAACGCCAAACACTGAAACTCGTATGGTTAACGAGCTTTGGCCGAACTGGAGCAACGGTCGTAAACGCCTTTATATCATGGGTTATGATGCTCTTGATTTAGTCGGTAAGCTTGCACAGATGCGCGCATTACCGGGCTACCAATTTACCGGACGCAGCGGCATGTTATCCGTTCAGCCAGATGGTACATTGAACCGCCAACTTAGCTGGGGTCGTTACCAAAGAGGTAACTTACGCCCACTGTAAAGTCGATATATAATGTCTTTAACCTTATTTACAGTTAAATAAGCCGAGGCAAATAGTCTCGGCTCATGCTTTAAGATATAGTCAAATTTAAGCTACAAGGATGAGCAGATTTGATGGCAAATACCAATGACCAAGGCCAGATTGCCGAATACAATGCACGCCAGTATTTGGAACAACGTGGGCTAACTTTTGTCGAACAAAACGTAAGATACCGTTTTGGCGAAATCGACCTAGTAATGAAAGATGGCAGCGATTGGGTCTTTGTTGAGGTAAAATACCGCTCTCCATCACGTTATGGTGGTGCAGTTAACGCGCTAAGCGCTGCACAAAGCCAGCGTATAAGAAAAGCGGCAAGCCATTACATACAGTTAAATCGAATTGACGCCGTCTGTCGTTTCGATGTTATTGCGGCCGACCCTCAAGGGGTTCAATGGATCCGCGATGCCTTTTAAATAGTTTAATTTTCATCTGCACCACCTAGCTATAAGTGGGCAAATAGACATAGGGTTTATCCATGTTAGAACGCATTAAAGACAGCTTTACCGAATCAATTCAAACTAAAATTGATGCATCAGAAGCTCTGCCAGAGTCAATCGCTAAAGCCGCAGAAATGATGGTTCATTGCCTGCTGAGTGGTAACAAGATTCTAGCGTGTGGTAACGGTGGTAGCGCAGGTGATGCACAGCATTTTTCTGCTGAATTATTAAACCGTTATGAAATTGAACGTCCGCCATTACCAGCAATTGCGCTAAGTTGTGATACTTCAACCATCACCGCAATTGCTAACGATTATAGCTATGACGAGATCTTCTCAAAGCAAATCATGGCATTGGGTCAACCAGGCGATATCTTGTTAGCTATCTCTACCAGCGGTAATTCAGGTAACGTGATTAAAGCAATGGAAGCAGCTCTTAGCCGCGACATGACTATCGTATCGCTTACCGGTAAAGACGGCGGCGCAATGGCTGGACTACTAAGCGTTAATGACGTTGAAATCCGTGTGCCTTCAAACGTTACTGCGCGTATCCAAGAAGTACATTTACTTGCAATCCATTGTTTATGCGACAATATTGACCGTACATTGTTCCCACAGGACGAACAGGCATGAGATCACTGCTCCCATTAATCGCTATTGTATTAATGCTACAAGGCTGTGCTGGTGCCGTTATGGTCGGCGCAGTTGGCGGTGCAATGATGGTTAATGACGAGCGCAGCTTTAAGACTCAAATTGATGATACCAACGCCGATTTTAATATCTCCAGTGCGTTGGCATCTCATGATGACTTAAAGAACCAAGCCAATATCAGTGGTGTGGTGATGAACCGAAATGTATTGATGATTGGCCAAGCGCCAAACTCAATGCTGCGCGACAAAGCCATTCGCACCGTAAAAGAGCTAAAAATTGGCGGCAAGATCCACAATCAGATCAGAATAGGTAACCCGACCTCTTTCACCACCCGTAGCAACGACACTTGGATTACCACTAAAGTGAAAGGCCGCATGCTCAATGAAAGTGGTTTAGATGTCACTAATATCAAAGTCGTTACTGAAAACGGCGAAGTATTTCTGATAGGTTATGTAGAACGCGAACAAGCCGATTTAGCAGTTGAAGTTGCCCGTAATACCGCAGGCGTGCGTAAAGTGATTAAGGTGTTTGAATACGTCGACGCTTAATCACCCTACTAATATTTGACGTAAAAAATCATCCTGCTTTTTGCTCGATGATTTTTTTTGGCTTCAATTTGTTCAATTTCATTGCAAACCAAGGCAAAACTAACGACGGTAAGACAATAAAGCTAGCGCCCAACCAACTTAATCCATCTAACCATTCATCAAATAACAACCAACCAAACAATACGCAAAACAACAAACCGGTATACTCAGCTATCGCAATTTGGCTCGCCTCAGCTTTGCGATAAGCCAAGACACACGACCAATGATAAGCGAGTAAAAAGCTATTGCTCAGCGCAGCCATACCTATTAGAGGCCAGTTTACTCCTTCAAAACCCTGTACTAACACCATAATCAATGTCAGTGGAATGCTGAGAATGTTATACAGCATTAGAGTCACACTTGGGTTTTCAGTTTCCGGTAATTTACGCAGTGCGAGTTGGTTTAACGCAAAAGTAAATGCCGAGATTAATACCGCTATACCAAACCAATTGATTTCACTTGGGCGTAATAAAATTAAAATACCAATAAAGCCTAGAATAGTGGCAGCCCACTGGATAGCGGTCACTTTCTCTTTTAAGAATACACAACCCATCAAGACAATCATTAACGGCGCAGAAAAAAATAATGAGCTCACTGTCGCCATAGGTAATGACATCAATCCCATAATCAAACAAACCGCACCTAAAGCCCCAGTATTTGAGCGAAAGAAGTGCACTTTTAAATGCTTCGTTGAGGGCCTTTTGGCATAAATCCACAGTGGAAATAGCATTAGCACCGATAGTAATTGCCGCAGGAGCAGAAAAGTTGCAGCATTACTGCCTTCGGGGATCCATTTGATAGACACATCATACAAGGCACTAAAAAGGTTACCAAAAACGAGTATTACCATTGCAATCATGACGTTGGTTTTCATCTATATTCCGCAGTAGAGCATATTATCTGCGCATAATATGCCTCTAAAATACCGAACTAAAATGATGTTTTTTCGCTATGCATGAATTAAATTAATACTATGACAAGCATCACTCATTAAATTCATCCATTAGGCATAAAATAATGCGTAAACTACCGCCACTTCGAGCACTACAGGTTTTTGAGGCCGCAGCCAGACAGTCGCACTTTTCAAGAGCAGCTGTGGAACTGTGTATCACCCAAAGCGCCGTGTCTCACCAAGTAAAACAGCTAGAAGAGCATTATGGCGAACGTTTATTTAAGCGTGAAGGTAGGCAGCTTAACCTCACTGCTAAAGGCACTTTGCTTTATAACGGTCTAGAGCAAATTTTTAATGAGTTGAACGATTTAAGTATTAAGATTAGCGGTGAAAGTAATGATCAGTTGCGCCTCGCCGTGTATAGCTCATTTGCGATTAAATGGTTAATCCCAAGGCTCAGTGATTTTAGGCGTCAGCATCCACAAATTAAAATTCGCCTCGATATGATGACCAATGATCCCGAATTAACAGATAACGTCGCAGATATGTTTATCACAGGGCAAAGCGGTCAATTAGGCTTTCATCACCACGTACTGCATAAAGAGCGGCTAATTCCTGTCATTAGCCCTAGTCTGTTAAGCCCAGATAAAAGTGCCATTGAAGAGCTTAGATTACATCCATTACTAACTGTTGATGAAGGGCCACTTGGGCTAGATTGGGACAGGTGGTTTGTAGCCAACAAGATGCAATTACCTGCTGAGCAACAGCAGCATATTTTCAGCCACGTTTTAATGGCAATTGAAGCAGCAATCGCTGGCCAAGGTATCGCGTTAGCGTCTGACTTTATGGTGCAGGCGGATATTGAAAAAGGTTTATTAGTCGCACTCGAGTTACCGGATATCTTGACTGGATTTGAGTTCTATTTCAGTTGCAAACACCGTCGCCTAAAAGAACCCGCTATTGGTGCGTTTGTCTCTTGGTTAGCAACACAATAAGCCAATAAAAAACCAGCGATATCGCTGGTTTTTTTATTAAACTTTTAAGCTTAAACGATAAGACCAATCTTCTCGTAAACGCTCTTAATAGTTGCTTCTGCGCGGATTTGCGCTTTCTCAGCACCTTCTTTCATCACTTGATTCAAAAACGCTTGATCAGCACGGTACTCTTTAAAGCGCTGTTGTAGTGGTTCTAACATGCCAACGACCGCTTCACCTGTTGCAACTTTTAAGTGGCCATACATCTTGCCTTCAAACTCAGCCTCAAGGCTAGCAATTGACTGGCCAGTACAACCAGACATTAGGCTCAATAAGTTAGACACACCTGGCTTTTCAGCCACATCAAAGCGCACTACTGGCGGCTCTTCACTATCGGTCATCGCCTTTTTAACTTTCTTCAAGATTGCTTTAGGATCTTCTAGCAGACCAATAACGTTATTACGGTTATCGTCAGACTTAGACATCTTTTTAAGCGGATCTTGCAATGACATTACCTTAGCGCCGTGCTCAGGAATGAATGGCTCAGGTACTACAAATGTTTCGCCGTAAGCATTGTTGAAACGCGTTGCAATATCACGAGTTAACTCAAGGTGTTGCTTTTGGTCTTGACCCACTGGGATCTCATTTGCTTGATAAAGCAAAATGTCCGCAGCCATTAGTACTGGATAGCCAAATAAACCAACGTTGATATTGTTAGCGTGCTTTTGCGACTTATCTTTAAACTGAGTCATGCGGTTAAGCTCACCCATTTGGGTGTAACAGTTTAATGCCCAGCCAAGTTGAGTATGCTGCGGAACCTGTGACTGAATAAATACAGTGCTCTTTTTAGGATCAACACCACATGCTAAGTACAGTGCTAGCGTATCAAGGCAAGCTTCACGTAATTTAACTGGATCTTGTCTGACAGTAATCGCATGCAGGTCAACGACGCAATAAAGGCAATCATGACTATCTTGCATTGCAACCCACTGACGTAACGCGCCCATATAGTTGCCGATGGTAAGCTCGCCTGATGGCTGTGCTCCGCTTAGAACTACTGGTTTCGTTAGGGGGGTCGTCATCTTGTTTATTGCTCCGTTGCGTTGTCGCGCAGTTTAAGTAGCGCGGTTATTTCACTAAATTGTTCACATACGGCATCAGGGCCGCTTAGCCCAATATCTTCACCGTAGTTATAGCCATAGGTCAAGCCCACAGAGGCAACCTTAGCTGCTTTTGCTGCAATAATGTCGTTCTTTGAGTCTCCGACCATTAATAATTGCTCAGCAGGCAGCTGCCACTCATGCAAAATATGCTGTAGCGGCAATGGATCTGGCTTCATCTTAGCGAGTGAATCACCGCCGAGTACCAAATCAAAATACTGGTTAAGATTAAACGACTCAAGCAGCGGAATAGTAAACTCATATGGCTTGTTGGTCACAATAGCCATTTGATAGCCGGCTTGCTTAAGCTGAACTAGAACCGCCTCAACACCTGCATATAACACGCTGTGCTGTTGTAAATTAAGCTTATAAAAATGCATAAAACGCGGCATGGTAGCTTGCAACTGTTCTTCGCTCATCGCGCTTTCAAGAGCAAATGTTAATGCTCTACGCATTAGCATTTCTGCGCCATTACCTACCCAGCTGCGCACCATATCATCGGTGCATAATGGCAAATTCAACTCATCAAGTACGGCGCGAGTTGCCGCAGCAAGATCTGGAACGCTATCGATTAGCGTTCCATCCAAGTCAAATGCTACAGCTTTTATTTGACTAAAAGGGCTCATTAATTACGCCTCGATGCTTGCTAATTCAGCGCGCATCTCATCAATTACGGCTTTGTAATCTGGAGTATTAAAAATAGCAGAACCCGCAACAAACATATCTGCACCTGCAGCAGCAATCTCAGCGATATTATCAACTTTAACGCCGCCATCCACTTGCAAACGAATGTCGTAACCACTGTCGTCAATCAGCTTACGTACTTGGCGTAGCTTATCTAGCGTAGAAGGAATAAATGATTGGCCGCCAAAACCAGGATTTACTGACATCAGCAAAATTACGTCTAGTTTGTCCATGACATGATCTAAATAATGCAGTGGTGTGGCAGGGTTAAATACCAAACCTGCCTTACAGCCTGACTCTTTAATCAATTGTAATGTTCGGTCAATGTGCTCAGACGCTTCTGGGTGAAAAGTAATAATAGACGCGCCGGCCTTAGCAAAATCTGGAATGATTCTATCAACAGGCTTAACCATTAAGTGCACATCAATATCGGCAGTTACCCCATAATTACGCAATGCTTGGCACACCATAGGACCAATAGTTAAGTTAGGCACATAATGGTTATCCATAACATCAAAATGAACAACATCAGCCCCCGCATTTAATACGGCATCAACATCTTCACCTAGACGCGCAAAATCGGCAGACAAAATAGAAGGAGCAATCAAAAATGGACGCATAACGAACTCACCTGAATGTTTAAGAAGTACGCTATTCTACCTGCTGCAGCTATAGCCCTCCACACCTGAGCGCCCATTTAAGCTAATTAGCAGAGATAAAATTATTCATAGAAACAGCAAAATATAATTTACTCTTTAAAAATGTTTAAAATATGAGCTGCTTTGCTATAATACTGCGACTAGGTTTGTAATGGAGGCAAAATGAAGGGACTATTTCAAAATACTGCAATGATAAAGTCAGCAGCAGTTTTCGCTTTTGCCTGCACCGTCGTTACCACCTTAGCCCTGTCATCAAAGTCTGTTGATTCTGCTTCGGCCGCGTGCGCCTGCGACGCTGAAGAAAGTCATTACAATCCAAGCCTACCAGCTAGCCATCCGAGTAATCGCTGTGCAAGCCAAACTGACAATTTAAGCTGGAAAAGTTGGTTAACAGGCCAAAGCCAAACCAATCAACTGCACTTTATTGATCTGTTTGAATTGTTATATGGCCATGAAAGTGCGCCAATCAACAATAGCTCACCACTAAACAAGTAAACTATCCATGCTGCGCCATTTATGGCAGGTTTTATCGAGTACTGTTGCGGCATTTTTTGGAGTACAAACTGACAAGAATCGGCTGCGAGATTTTCAAACCTCTTCACCGATCCCGTTCATTGTGATGGGCGTGATTGTAGCTATGGTATTTGTTGCTGGATTACTACTTATCGTTAATCAAGTTTTGGCTTAAGCCTAAGCAACGAGCCTTAAACGATAGCAATTATCCGCAGAATACTAGTCATTCTCGCTATGATAAGAGTCATCGTACAAAGCCATTAGCTCATCAACTTTTTTACGACCACTACCCTTTTGACTAATATTGCGCTGCACCTGAATCGTGTCGAATCGAGCGCCATGGTATAACTCGCGCGTTAGCGGGATATCATGATTACTAATTAGCACAGGTATACCACGGTCTATAGCAGTGTGGCGTGCCTGCCTTGCAAGTAATGCTTGGTCATCGAGTGAGAACCCCGTACCAACATAAGTTGTAAAGCTCGCGGTTGATGACAGCGGCGCATATGGCGGATCGCAATAAACAACATCGCCAGCTTGAGTCATGTCTATCGCTTGCTCATATCCAATACAATGAAACTCTGCATTTTGCGCTTTTGCTGAAAAAGCTCGGATCTCTTTTTCTGGGAAGTATGGCTTCTTATATGAGCCAAACGGCACATTAAAACCACCTTTACGATTATAACGGCATAAACCATTAAAACCGTGGCGATTCATGTATAAGAAGTACACTGAACGCTTGAAAGGATCTTTCGTGGCATTAAACGCGGTACGGATTTTATAGTAGGCTTCTTTTTCGTTCATCTCAGGAACAAAAAGTGCCTTCGCCGCTGCAATGTATTTTTCAGGCTCTTTTTGCACAATTTTGTACAAGTTAATCAAATCATGATTAATGTCGCACAATAAATAGCGCTTGTAATTGGTATTGAGAAACACCGAGCCAGCACCGACAAAAGGTTCAACCAAACGGTCACCTTGAGGAAGATGCGCAGATAAGGCTTCAATCAGTTTAAATTTTCCGCCAGCCCACTTTAAAAAGGCTCTTTGTTTTTTAATCATTTAAATTGATCGAATGCTTGTGAAAAAGACAGCTGTCGATTGTACTCTGTTTATTATTGAATTTCACGAGTTGGAATAACTTCTTGTAACTGATATTCACCCAGATTTTGCCACTCTCTTATCCATGGCTCAGAAATTCCGGTGTTTGCCACCAGCTGAGCCGAATACTCTTGCGCCATTTTCCTATTGTCAAAATGTCCGTTGAGTACAATCCAGCGCTGCTTATAACGCGCTACTTGCACTTGTGGAACACCATCCAAAGCCTGCAACATGTTATTTAATGATTTTATCTTTTTGACACTAGCAAGCTGCAAAGTGTAGCCCTTAGAAGGCTTTATAGCATGATTGACAACATTTACGTCAACAGCAATCTCAGAAGCAAACTGTTCAGTTAAATCTGGTTGATGTTCATTAACGTTATCGAATTTAGATGTCGCATCTATTACTCGGTTGACATCGTCGAATGTTGTTGCTGGAACAGCAGTGTAAGTATTAACTGTCTCTATTGCCGTGTCGCTTTGAGCCGTTTGTGCTTGTGCTTGAATTTGCCGATTATCAATCTCTGTTTGTTTTGCGGCGTTAGGCTTAATAAACACATGCTTGCCTAAAACCTTAGCGCCATAAGCTTCGAGAAACCTATCGCCCTGACTAAAGCGCGCTTCAACATCTGCCGCAAACTCCACCTTATGGGTGGCTTGGCTTAACTTATCAGTGCTGCTACCTAAAAATAGCCAACTAAGCAGTAAGGCTATGATGATTACCGCCGACAAACCGATGATGACTTTTAGTTTAGATTTTTTAACTAGCGCTTCTGATTCACCATTTAAAGATAGGTCTAATAAATCAACCACCTCTTTGGGTGTCCCCAGTTGCATTTCCAAGCGATTTTTAACTATGTCCCTTGGCGTAAATGGATGTTGTTCACTGCGACTTAACAGCGTGTAATAGAGACCTTCTCGTTCAGGCTGTTCTAATGGTTCAATTTGCACCGCTACAACTTGCTCTAGCAATGATTCTGGTAGTTGCTCAGTCAGCTCGCTAAAAAACTCAGCTGGCGCCGTCATCAATAGTTTTATTGATTTACCAGGCAATACCATTTGGCTTAGCACTATACACTCAGCCCAAATCTCTAAAGGCAACCAATGAGCATCATCTAAAACAATGCAACTCTCACTTGGTAGTGAAGCACTGACGCTGAGAAGACACTCTGGCAGCGGGATCTCATCATCAAATACCGGATCATTTAGCAACTGGACTAACACTTTGCGTCGGATCTCAGCGCTATCGCAGTGCTTAGGACACATCACTAACGCCGAGCTATGCTGCTCTAGCTCGCTCAGTAATGCTGTAACTAAAGTTGTTTTGCCAGCTCCACCTTCCCCAGTTAGCACCATAAGTTGCTGACCATAGGTACTTAGATGCAACAAACGCTGTAATAATGCATCTTGGCTTGGCAACAAAGTCGATTCAGTAAACGGCATCAAATAAGATCCCAACTAGCACAAAAGTGACACGTTATTTCAGGCAATAAAAAAGAGTAACTACCAGCTAGAACTAGAGCTAAATAAGAAGAATTAGAGCTGTGATTGTTAATTTGTAATTTAGAGTTCACCGATCACCTGCAACATCGTTTATGCGCAGTTGATAACCTCTTCCAGTAACTCATCAGTCACATCACTATAGATCCCTGCTTGGCCTATTGCCTCAGGTAATACTAATCGTAATTGACCTTTAAGTACCTTCTTGTCTCGACGCATATGCTTAATGAATTGCTCAAAATGCATAGTCTCAGGTGCTGATGTAGGTAAATCAAATGCCGCTAATAACGCTGTAATACGACAAACTATTGACTCATCGACTAACCCAAGCTTGTTTGATGTTTTTGCAGCAAGTACTGTGCCAGCAGAAACCGCTTCACCGTGTAGCCAAACACCGTAGCCCATCTCTGCTTCAATAGCATGACCAAAGGTGTGTCCAAGGTTTAACAGCGCGCGCACCGCTTGTTCTGTTTCGTCCTTTTCAACTACTTCGGCTTTGATTTCACAACAACGACTAATCGCATATTCAAGTGCATCAGTATCTAGTGCTCGTAGGGCGTCGACGTTATTTTCAAGCCATTGAAAAAAGTCTGCGTCCCAAATAACACCGTATTTGATCACTTCTGCCATGCCAGCAGCAAACTCACGCTTTGGTAACGTGCTGAGACAGTTGGTATCAATTAACACACACTTAGGCTGATAGAATGCACCTATCATATTTTTACCTAGTGGATGATTAACTGCCGTTTTACCACCAACAGATGAATCTACTTGCGATAACAGCGTGGTCGGAATTTGGATGAAATCGACACCACGTTGGTAACTGGCAGCTGCAAAGCCTGTCATATCACCAATGACTCCACCGCCTAACGCGACGAGAACGGTATCACGACCAAGGTTTTGCTCTAGCAGTGAAGTGAAAATAACATTCATCTGCTCAAGCGTTTTGTATTGCTCACCGTCAGGTAATATCACCGGCGTCACGCATGCGAAATCCGACAGCATAGCTTCTACCTGTTGAAGGTAGAGAGGCGCTATCGTTTCATTGGTAACGATTAGAATGTTTTTATGTTGAAGATAGCGAGCTAGATGCTCGCTACTACTAAACAAATTCTGGCCAATTTCAATTGGGTAACTACGCTCTTCGAGCTCAACCAGAACTTGTTTCGTCATATCTTAAAAACCTAATTGTTCGATAATTTGGTTTGCAACCACTTTGGCGCTTTGCTCGTCAGTCTTAACTATGACGTCTGCAATCTCTTCATATAGAGGATTGCGCACCTCTGCTAGGTTTTCTAGCACTTCTCGTGGATCTTCAACTTGAAGTAATGGACGACGCTTATCTCTTTGCGTACGTGCAACTTGCTTGTCGATAGTTGTTTCTAGGTAAACAACGATACCACGCGCAGAAAGATTGTTACGGATCTCTTTGCTTTGAATCGAGCCACCGCCTGTTGCTAGGACGATACCCTGTTTTTCGGTTAGATCAGCGACAACCTGTGTTTCACGGTTGCGGAAACCCTCTTCACCTTCAACATCAAAAACCCAAGCGATATCAGCACCTGTACGGCTTTCAATTTCTTGATCTGAATCGTGGAACTCTAAGTGCAGCATCTGTGCCAGATGACGGCCTATAGTGCTTTTACCAGCCCCCATAGGGCCTACTAGGAAAATATTACGTTTCTCGGCCATTTGATTTATACGTCTGAATCTTATTTAAGTTTGCCTATGTCAACTCAAATAAACGGAGTTGACCTTTAATCTTACCTTGCTCTATTGAGACTTGACCGCTGATTATCTCAGCTAAATGCCATCTAAGGCAAGCGGGGAATGCATTTCTATCAAAAATGTATTGAGCTAAATGATAAAGCTAGTGTTATGCACTAGCTTTATCGGCTTGAATATTTTATAGCGCCTCTGAAACGATCTTTGGCGTCACAAAGATGAGTAGCTCTTGGCGCTCATTTTTATCTGAAGTATTTCTAAACATAAAGCCCAAGTACGGAATGTCACCAAGAATTGGCACTTTACTGACTCGACTAATCAATTGTTGCTGATAAATACCGCCCAGAACAATGGTTTCACCGTGATCCACCAGCACTTGTGTACCAATACGCTGTGTATCAATAGATACCGCCTGACCTGTTGGTGTATCAACCGTTTTACCTTGAGAATCTTGAGTAATCTCTAAATCTAAGATAACTCGGTTATCCGGTGTAATTTGTGGCGTAACCCGTAAAGAGAGTACCGCCTTTTTAAACGTTACTGTTGTCGCACCACTAGAACTGGCTTCAACATAAGGGATCTCGACCCCCTGCTCAATAAACGCTGCTTTTTGATTAGAGGTGGTAATACGTGGACTAGCAATAATCTCGCCCTTGTTCTCCTGCTCTAAAGCACTTAGCTCCAAATCCAATACCGTTCCATCAGCAAGCTTTGCTACATGAAACGCAATACTGGTTGGATTCGCTACTGCAGCAGGTAAATTAACATTTAATCGGTCACCAATACTCGGGATTGTACCATTGGCAATATCGTTAGCGCCTTCTAAGCTCCCGGAGGTACCTTTATCACCTTGCTGATCTGTAATCCCCCAGCGAACACCTAAGTCTTCTGAAACATCATCCTTAACTGTTACCATTCTGGCTTCAATTAATACCTGCTTGATTGGAATATCCAGTACTTCAATTAAGCGATGAATGTTCTCTAATGTTTCTTCAGTATCTTTTACCAATAAGGTGTTGGTACGCTCATCAACTGCCACACTACCACGAGAGCTTAATAGGCTTGAATCCTCGCCCTTAAGCAGCCCTGCAATATCGGTCGCTTTGGCATAATTGATCTGTAAGTACTCAGAATACAGCGGCGCCAGCTCCTTAACTTCTTGCTTATTTTTTAGCTCTTGGCTTTCACGAATAGCAATCTCTTCACTTGGAGCAATCATCAAAATATTGCCTTCAATACGCTTATCTAGTCCTTTAGCTTGTAAAATCAGATCAAGCGCTTGGTCCCAAGGCACATCATCTAGTCTAAGCGTAATGTCACCTTCTACTGTATCGCTGGTGACCAAGTTGAAATTGTTATAGTCAGCAATAATTTGCAGAACTGTACGAACAGAAATATTTTGGAAGTTTAACGATAGCGAGCGCCCTTCGTATTTCTTTTCTTCCTTAACAATATTCATCCTTTCGGCTTTTTTCATGGTTAACTTGAATAAACTGCCATCTTGCTGGTAGTTGTACTCATAGTTACCTTCAATATCGATAAGGAATCTGGCCGTTAGGTCTTCTTTAAAGGTTTCAAAGCTTTTAACTGGAGTAGCAAAGTCATACACATCCATGACATATAAAAAGTCACTATCCATGTCTGTGTTATAAAGCTTAAGTTCGAGCTTAGCGCCAATTTGCTCGACGTTAGCCGCTACAGAGCTATTATTTAACTTCACCAACAGTTCGCCGCCGCCATCAGCAGTTCGACGAAAATCAATCTTCTCAATGCTGTTTACGAATGGGTTAGCATCTGTGCCTTGACTCGCGATCTCATCATTAATGGTTAAGCGATAAGTATTGCCAACCACTTTACCTTGGTAAGGCTTTACCTTTTCGAGACCAATGAAAACTTGTAAATCACGGCCTTTAGGCACGGTACTCACCGTCTCAACACCCACGGTATCAATAGGCAGAGTCTGTTTGTCTAACCCTGAAATACTATCGCTAAAGCCTAAGATAATTTGTGCAGGATCAGCGTTAAGATCTATCTCTGGAGCTTGGATATCATTTTCAAAGATCAGTTGTAATTCAAGTTGGTGGTCTACCACTGCATGATATTTAACATCAACAAGTCGGTTAGCTGCATACGAATGCTGAGTCATACCAAGAATTAATGCGACACCAATAATAGCCTTAAACAAAGGCATATCCTTATAACTGGTTGCTAGCGTGGTTAAAGATCTCATTATTCCCTCAGTCATCTCTAATTATTCTCCAGTCAAATCCATGCTGCTGTATCTTTCAGTCCAGCAGCCAGAACCATCTGGAATCAACTCTATTATTTCTACAGTTTGCGGGGTTACCTTAGCAATTCTTCCGTGGTAAAGACCTAGAAACTGTCCCACTCCTAATCGGTATACACTGCCGTCTGTGGTTTCAAGCAATGCCCAAATATCTTGCTGTTCACTCAATGTTCCGCGCATTTTCAAGTTATCAAGCGCATAGGTCTCTAGTCGGCCTTTACGACGTTTTAGATCAGGCTGCAAGCAATCCTTGGTGGTATCGATAACTTCTTCGGTCAGCTCCCTTGATGGCGGCACATAAGGGCTACGCATTAAATCGGCTTGATAGGCAAAATGTTCAAACTTTGGCGTTTCTTTTAATGGCGGTATATGAGCAACATGTTGAGCTTTGGTCGTCGTCACAAATAGCTCAAGATCGCTCTTATCACCCAAACAACCAGTTAGCAGCAAACTCAGCAAAACTAGAGGTAACAATCGAATCATTTTGCACCTCCTTGCTGACCGCTAGGTGGAAGCTCGGCGCCCTCTTTGAAGCGATAAGTTTTAGCCAGGATATCCATACCCAAATCACCCGAGCTGTTACGCTTAATCACAAAGTCATGCAAACTCACAATTCGCGGCAATTTGGCTACCCCATCAACCAAATGCCCTAGTTCGTGATAATCCCCATCTACAACGATTTTAATCGGAAATTCGATATAGAAATCTCGCGTAATTTCAGAGTCCCAGTCTAAACTTTTAATGCTCAAACCCGAGTCGGTGGCAACAAATGTGATGTCATCGAGTAGACCAGGCATTTCATTTTTAGATGGTAGCATTTTCAACAACTCGGCAAACTGCACTTCCATTACCGCTAGCTGCTCGCGATACAGTTTTAAGTTGGCCGCCAACTGATATTTAGATTTAAAGTCAGACTTAAGTTGTTGCTCTTTTTGTTGCTCAGCGTTAAGGCTATCAAGCGCTTCTGACACAAATAGAAAGTAGCTCGCTACAAATACACATACCGCCAGCATTACCGCAAAAACGATTTTAACTAGCTGCGGCCAGGCACCAATATTTTCAAAGTCGATATCATTAAACTGACTTAAGTCGAGGTTCATTGATTGCCCCCCTTAGTCTCAGGCTTATCTTTATTGGCGTTATCAACAATCGTTACACGCAAAGTAAAACGCTGTAATTGTCTTAACTCTTCGTTTTGCGCCACAATAGATTGCATATTCGGATCGTGTAGCCAAGCGGATGCCGCCACCTTGCGCATCATATTAGCCACATTGTTATTAGATTCACTGCGCCCCTCAATCCATAGCAAACTGCCCTTCTTTTCAATGCTAGAAAGGTAGATCCCAGGCGGTACAACTCGTACAAGCTCATCTAATACATGAGTAGGTAGATTTCTTGATTGCTGCAGGTTAAGAATAATCTCAGTGCGTCTTTCAATATCTTTTTTACGGGTACGGATTTTGGTGATCTCAGCGATTTGAGATTCCAGCAATTGGATTTCTGACTGTAGGTAATTATTACGGCTTTTTTGATCATCGATAAACATATCGACTGCCATCAAAAATAGGTAAACCAGTAATCCAGAGACCAAAAATACCAAGGCGAGTATGCCGGTATAATCCCGCTTTTGTTTTTCACGCGCTTCTTCACGCCAAGGTAATAAATTTATGTTCGCCATTCTGAGTAGCTCCTTAGCGCTAAACCGCAGGCCAACATATATTTATTAATTTGAGGTTGAAGAAAACGCTTAATCTCTTCATCTGCATGCAAACATCCTTTAAAAGGATCTGCAACGATAGTCCGCACACCTAATTCATTGATCATTAGATTTGCCATACCTTCGAGTTTTGAAGTGCCACCGCAAAGGACGATATAGTCAACTTTGTCACGCCCACTTGATGTGCAGTAAATCTGCAGAGTACGTTTTATCTGTTGTAATAATTGAGTTTGAAACGGGGAAAGGACCTCAAAGACATAGTTTCTAGGTAAATCACCTTCAATCTTGGCCTTCTCTGCTTGCTCATAGGTCATGCCGTAAAACGATAAAATTGACTGAGTGAATTGATCGCCACCAAATGCTTGCTCACGCACAAAGGTTGTTTCACCATTTTCAACCACTGAGAAGGTAGTAATATTTGCACCAATATCCACCAGCGCCACAACTTTATCATTTAAATCAGCTGGCAGTTGCTTAGCGATCACGTCAAAAGAGCGGCCTAGAGCATAACCTTCTACATCGACCACCTTGGCTTCAAGGTTTACCGCATCTAGCGAGTCAATCAAGCTATCAATGTTTTCACTACGACATGCACTCAACAGCACGTCAACTTTGCTGGGGTCGGTTCGATTGCTACTTAAGGTTTCAAAATCAATATTGACCTCATCAAGTGAATAAGGAATAAGATTATCTGCTTCAATTTCAATTTGAGCCTCCATCTCTTCTTCACTTAATGCTGAATCCATATAAATAACTTTGGTCATAACCGCTGAACCAGAAACAGCGACTGCAGCATATGTTGTTGACTTAGGTAATACACGTTTGACTTGCCTTAATGCATCAATAACCGCCTCACTATCACGAATTTCATGATCATTAACGGCCCCCTTTTTCAAAGGAACAGCAGCGTGGCTTAATATTTTATATCCATCAGCAGTCTTACTCAGCAATATGGCTTTCACTTCATGGGACCCAACATCTATCCCCACCATTTGCGGCGCTTGACGCTTCCAAAAGTTAGAAAGCATAGTTCTAAGTCACTTTTATCGTTATGTATCAACAGTAGATTAGCACAGAATCAACTCGTTACAGTTATTTGTACAAAATGTTTCCGCATTTTACAAATGCCATTTTTTTGACCCCAATCTAATTACTTGTCAATAACCGCTACATTTCCCTCTTTTGTTGACTTGTGTTTTAAAATTAAGCACTTTAGTTACACCTAAGTCAGCAGTAAAAACTAACTGAACTAGCTTAGGCAGTTATAAAAACTGATTTGGTGTTTTTAGAACATTTAATTTCTAGATAAATACGCGCTAATAAAACTCGACTTTAACGGCAATTAATTTCCTGATTAGCAATTTTCAGTAAAAAGCATTAGCGAAATAAAGCGACAAGACTTCACCATTTCGACCACGGCTTATATACTATTGTTCTTAATTTAATTCTTGGAATATTGTGGTGAAGTGGTTAAAACGACTTTTTATAGCTTTCTTTAGCCTAGGTTTACTTGGCATCGCCGCAATTGTTGCTGCGTATTTTTACGTATTGCCTGACCTACCAGATGTCACAACACTAAAGACAGTAAAGCTGCAAACACCACTTCGGATTTATAGTAGTGATGGCAAGCTGATCTCACAATTTGGTGAGAAACGCCGTATTCCATTAAAGCTAGAAGACGTGCCCAAACCACTACTGCAAGCCTTTATTGCTACCGAAGATGCGCGCTTTTACGAGCACAAGGGTATTGACCCTATCGGTATCATACGTGCAGCTTCAGTGATGCTTGCTACTGGTGAGAAGAAGCAAGGTGCAAGTACCATTACCATGCAGGTTGCGCGTAACTTCTTTTTGACCCGCGACAAAACCATCATCCGGAAAGTTAAAGAGATTTTCATCTCGATACACATTGAACAACTACTCACAAAAGATGAGATTTTAGAGCTATATGTAAACCGTATCTACTTAGGCCAACGTGCCTACGGCGTTGGCGCAGCAGCTCAAGTTTATTACGGTAAAGAAGTCGGCGAACTAACCTTGCCAGAAATGGCGGTAATTGCCGGTTTACCTAAAGCGCCTTCAACCTTAAACCCAATCACCTCAAAAACACGCGCAAAAGCACGCCGTAATGTTGTACTAATGCGCATGAACGAAGTCGGTTACATCAACAGTGCCGAATACCAAGCTGCACTAGAGAGTCCAATTACCGCTAAGTACCACGGTGCAGTTATTGATCTTTACGCTCCGTATATTTCAGAAATGGCGCGCGATTACTTAGTTGAAAAACTAGGTGAAGAAGAGGCTTATACCGGCGGCTATGATATCTATACCACTGTAGATTCTAAGCTACAGCTCGATGCACAAAAGGCTCTACGTAACAACGTATACGCTTATGATGAGCGCCATGGTTACCGTGGTCGAGTAAAAGAGCTGTGGACAACCACCGCTCTAGAAACCGAAGACATTACCGCAAAGCTTAAGCAAACAGGTGCTTTCCAAGGCATGCTACCTGCAGCTGTAATAACTGTGGATGAGCAGACTGCCACAGTGATGACCGCGAAAGGCGAAACCATTGAGCTACCTTGGGACGGTATAAAATGGGCACGTCGATTTATTACCAATAAACGCCAAGGTAAAGCGCCCAAGCTGGCAACCGATGTACTAAAACCTGGCGAGCAAGTTTGGATCCGTAACAATGGTAACTTCTGGCAATTAAGCCAAGTGCCTCTCGTGGCAAGTGCATTAGTTTCACTGGATCCACACGACGGTGCCATTCGCACTTTAGTGGGTGGTTTTAGCTTCTATACCAGCCAATATAACCGTGTCACTCAGGCTAAACGTCAGCTAGGCTCAAACATTAAGCCATTTATTTACAGTGCGGCGATGGAAAAAGGCTATACCCTAGCCACATTAATCAATAACGCACCGATTAATAAGCCTGACACTCGCCAAGGTACTGCGTGGCGTCCTAAAAACTCACCTGATGTTTATGGCGGCCCAACTCGCCTTCGCGTTGGTTTAGCTCAGTCCATAAACGTTATGTCAGTTAGAGCTATGCGTTATGCAGGCCTTGATGCAACGATTGCAGAACTTGTTAAATTTGGCTTTGACCCAGCGGATCTTCCTCGCAATGAGTCAATCGCGCTTGGTTCGCCATCAGTAACACCTTTACAAGTGGTCACTGCATTTTCTGTTTTTGCCAATGGCGGCTTCTTAGTTGAACCTTACTTTATTGAACGTGTTGAAACTGCAACGGGTTCAATTGTAGAGCAAGCAAACCCAACACTAGCCTGTAAGCCAACAATAGCAGAGCAAGCTTTCGTAAGTGACGACCCATTTGCTGCTATGGCCCATGAGCTGCAAGCAAGCACCAATGCTGAAGATCTTCAGCCACCAGCTGAGGACGTTTTACAATGTGGTGACGCCGACTCACGTTATGCGCCACAAATTATCTCTGAGCAAACAGCTTTCTTAATTACCCAAGCACTAAAAAGTGTAATTTGGGGTGGCGGAGACTGGAGCAAAGGTACCGGTTGGAACGGCACTGCATGGCGAGCTGCGCGAGTGGTTAAGCGCCGAGATATAGCAGGCAAAACCGGTACAACCAACGAATCTCGTGATACTTGGTTCAGTGGCTTTAACCCTAAACTCGCCACTACCGTTTGGGTAGGTTTTGATGACCATAGCCAAGAACTTGGCCGCACAAGTTGGAACGCAAACGGTGCAAAAGATCAGATCTCACTCGCTGAAGCTGGTGCAAAAACTGCGGGCCCTGGTTGGAACGAGTTTATGAAGGATGCTCTAGCAGGAACACCTGAAATACCAGTGTCACCGCCAGAAGGCATTGTATCTGCAAGAATTGATTTAGCGACGGGTAAACTGACTCGTAAAACTGACCACACCAGCAAGTTCGAGTACTTTATTTCAGGTACAGAGCCGACTGAATATGTGACAGATCAAGAAGACAATAGCGATATCTTCATTGATAAGCCTGAAGAAGATCTATTTCAGTAAGCACAATAATAAAAAATGCGGTTATAGCCTGAGCTATAACCGCATTTTTATTGCAACAAATAAAGGTAATTTGTCTTGATAAACTAGCCTTGTTGTTTAACCGCTAGCGCACTCTTTACCTGAGGTAGAGATGTACCACCTAGGGCTTCACGCTTAGCAAGGCATGACTCAATGGTTAAACACTCGTAAACATCAGCGCCAATCACAGGACTAAATGCTTGTAACTCTTCTAAGCTTAAGTCTTCCAGTGGTGTTTGCTTGGCAATTGCACTAACAACCGCTTCACCGACAACATGATGCGCCTCTCTAAACGGCATGCCTTTAGCTACTAAGTAATCTGCCAATTCCGTTGAGTTTGCGTAACCTTGCTTTGCAGCACTTAAGGTTTTGTCACGGTTAACAGTCAAGCCTGTTAACACTAACGCCGCCATTTCAAGGCAAATCGACCAGCTATCCATTACATCGAACAAGCCTTCTTTGTCTTCTTGCATATCTTTGTTATATGCCAGAGGCAAAGCTTTCATTGTGGTTAGAATGCCCATTAAACTGCCATAAACACGGCCAGTTTTACCTCTGATTAACTCAAGTGCATCTGGGTTTTTCTTTTGCGGCATCAATGAGGAACCAGAAGTGACTTGATCATCAAGATCAATAAATCCAGCCTCACCGCTATTAAAGAAAATCAGATCTTCAGCCATACGGCTAAGATGCATCATGCTTATTGAAGCATCGCTACAAAGCTCAATGACATGATCTCTATCTGACACTGTATCTAAACTATTTAGTGTCGGTGCAGCAAAACCTAATGACTGAGCAAGCTTAACTCTATCCATAGGGTACGCCGTGCCAGCAAGGGCGCCTGTACCTAATGGGCAAGTGTCGGCACGCTTTAAAGCATCTTGAAGGCGGCTAATATCACGCTCAAACATTTCCACATAAGCAAGACACCAATGGCCAAATACAACGGGTTGTGCTCTTTGCAAATGCGTGTAACCCGGCATCACTGCATCAAGCTCTCTCTCTGCAAGATCAATGAGCGCCGCTCTAAGTTTAGTTAGCAACCCAAGTAACTGGTTACCCTCTTTTTTACACCACAGCTTAAGATCTGTTGCCACTTGATCGTTACGCGAACGACCAGTGTGGAGCTTTTTACCTAAATCACCCACTTTAGCAATTAGAGACTGCTCGACAAAACTGTGAATATCTTCTGCACCAGAGGCAATGATCAGTTGTGGGTTATCAATGGTTTCACCGAGTAACTCATTCAACGCTTGGTGCAATTCACTGCACTCTTGCTCGGTAAGAATACCAACTTGAGTAATCGCGCTTGCCCATGCAATTGACCCAACAATATCTTGCTCAATTAAGCGGAAGTCTACCGGTAATGAGTCGTTAAAAAGTTTAAACAGTGCACTGCTCTCTTGGCTAAATCTGCCGCCCCATAATGCCATTTTGACTTCCTCTAAAATCTAATAAGGCGGTATTAACCGCCCTTAACGCTATGCTTTTAAAGCGCTAACAGCTTAGTGTTAGCGCTCACTAACCTTTGTTGGTTTTCTACTTACTTCTGCTGGTGCAATGCTCTGATCCGGCTAGATAACGAGTAAAGACGGATAAAGCCTTCTGCATCTTTTTGGTTATAAACATCATCAGCACCAAACGTAGCAAACTCTTCTGAATACAAGCTATTTGGTGAACGCTTTTTCACTACGCTCGCTTGGCCTTTATACAGCTTAACTACCACTTCACCGTTGATCAGATCAGCTAGAGGTTTAGAAGCGCCAAGTAGTGATTCACATAAAGGCGTAAACCAACGACCGTCGTAAACGAGGTGCGCCATTTGTGCACCCACTTGCTCGCGCCATTGACGGCTAGTTTTATCCAGCACTAATTCCTCAATTGCACGCAGCGCTGCAAACATTACCGTACCACCCGGTGTTTCATAACAACCGCGAGACTTCATGCCGACAAGTCTGTTTTCTGTAATATCGATTCTGCCTACGCCGTGAGCACCGGCGACTTCATTCAATACCATTAGCGCTTGGTAAGGGCTAAATGCTTCACCGTTAACCTTAGTGACCTTACCTTGCTCTAGCTCTAGCGATACATATTCAGGTTGATTAGGGGCATCTTCTGGTGCAACAGTCATGGTCCAAACACCTTTTGAAGGCTCGTTCCATGGATCTTCTAACTCACCGCCCTCATGAGAAATATGCCATGCGTTAGCATCACGGCTATAGATCTTAGTCGCTGATGCAGAGGTGGCAATATTACGCTCAGCTAGGTAATCAAGTAGATCTTCACGACTTACCATTTCCCATTCACGCCAAGGTGCAATCACTTTTAGATCTGGTGCTAATGCGGCAAAGCAGCCTTCAAAACGCACTTGGTCATTACCTTTACCAGTACAACCATGGCAAACAGCATCGGCACCAACTTTACGGGCCACTTCTACCTGTGCTTTAGCAATAATAGGTCTCGCCATTGACGTACCTAACAAGTAAGTACCTTCGTAAATAGCACCAGTAGCAATGGTTGGGTAAATATAATCGGCCACCAGCTCTTCTTTTAAATCTACGATGTAGCACTCAGATGCACCAGAGGCGATGGCTTTTTCATATAAACCTTCAAGCTCAGCTTCACCTTGGCCCACATCGGCACAAAACGCCACAATCTCACAGTCGTTATAAGTTTCTTTTAACCATGGAATAATCGCCGATGTATCCAAGCCACCCGAATACGCTAAAACAACTTTTTTTACTTCTGATGAAGCATTTACCACTGAATTTACGTTAGACATTTATTCTTCCTACTGCTTGTTTTGTCTTCAGTTAGCCTATGCAAACTGATAATTGTTTTATGGATTAGCTTAAAAGTGTCACTAGCACTGCGTTTTGTGCGTGCATACGGTTTTCTGCTTGCTGCAAGATGAGTGATCCCTCACCATCAACAATCTCTGCGGTCACTTCGACTTCGCGATAAGCTGGCAAACAATGCATAAAGTGTTTCGCGCCCGCTTTTTGCATTAACTCTGCATTAACTTGATAAGGCTTAAATTTAGCTTCAATCTCATCCATTGAGGCTGTATCTCCCATAGAGATCCAAGTATCGGTATAGATAGCATCGTGACCTTCAATTGCTGCAAGATCTGAACTCAATACCAGCTTGCCACCATGCTTAGCAGCAAGCTCTTGCGCTTCACACACGACCTTGCCATCAGGAAAATGGCCTGGAGGGCAAATAACCGTAAGTTGAGCACCTAGAATTGCGGCACCAAACATCAATGAATGAGTAACGTTATTGCCATCGCCCACATAGGCAAGCTTCACCTTGCTGACGTCAGCGTATTGCTCAGTCAGTGTCAGAAAATCGGCCAAGCCTTGGCACGGATGGTACAGATCTGATAGCGCGTTAATAACGGGTACAGTGCCATGTTCAGCTAGCTGCTCGATAGTTGAGTGCAAAAAGGTTCTCGCGACAATCGCATCTGCCCAGCATGAAATGTTTGCCGCAAAATCAGATACAGGTTCACGTTTACCGAGTGCGCCATTTTGCTGATCTAGGTATAAGCAATGTCCACCTAGTTTATTGATACCAATATCGAAGCTGACCCGAGTACGTAGCGATGGTTTCTCAAACAACATCACCACACTTTTTCCTTCAAGCGCATGCTTATATTCTGCAGGGTTGGCTTTAATGGTTGCCGCCAACGCTAATAAGTCGAGTAGTTCTTGTTGGCTTAAGTCTTTAATTGATAATAAGTGTTGCATCAAATTACTCTCCTAAGGTTGGATCTGTGTGCCAACGGTTTTACCCTGGCATAATGCGATTAACTGTTGGGTTTGGCTCCAAGATGCAATCTGTACTGCTTGACCCATAGATTCTGCAACCTCTAAAGCTGCTTCGACTTTAACCTTCATACCTTTGGCTATAACGCCAGTTTTGGTAAGCTCCTTCACTTCTGCTCTATTCAAGCTCTGTATCAGCTCGCCTTTCTCGTCTAATACACCTGACACATCCGATAATAAAACCAGTGAACCAGACACCAATTTAGCTAAGGCGGTGGCCGCTTGATCGGCATTAACGTTTAGCATTTCACCTTGTTCGCTAATTGCTATTGAGCTCACAATCGGCAACCAACCTTTAGATAATACAAACTCTAAATAGCTGGCGTCGTTCGGGCTAACTTCACCGACCAGACCTAATTCTGGTGCCTTAGTCGTTGCAGTCATCATGCCTGCATCGCCTAGGCTCATACCTAAGCTTGTAATGCCTGCTTTAATGGCAGCAGCTTGTAATTTCTTATTGGACGTGCCCGCTAGTGCGCCGACAACAATTGGCATATGTTCTGCGGGAGTGATCCTTAAGCCATCGAGCTTTTCAGATGTCATACCGTTAGCTTGTAACTGTTCATCAACTAAACAACCACCACCATGAATCATAACCAACGACTGACCATCCGCCATGATTGTCGCCGCTGTTTGCATTAGCTCTGCCATCGCAGTATCTGATTGCAGTAGCGTGCCACCAACTTTCAGCACCATGACAGACTTTTCAGCAAGAGAATGTGTTTGCATAGTCATATTCCCGCCTTAGGTATTTTGCAATGCATCAAAATGAATCTTTATGCACTGTAGTGCTTGGCTTGCTGCGCCTTTCATAAGGTTGTCGATTGCACTCGCAATAACTAAGTAACCTGTCGCTTCATCGTACTTCCAGCCGATATGGCAATTAGGTGTAAGTACCACATCATCGACTTTTGGAAATTGATTTTGTTTAACCGTGACTAACTCAGAAGCGCTGTAACATTCAAACGCTTGGCTAATATCACTAGCACTGGTATCTAGCTTTAACTTAACTGTGATAGTCGCCAAAATCCCACGCTTAAAATTGCCTAAGTGTGGAGTGAAAATAACTTCTTGGCCTAGTTGGGTAACGATTTCAGGTTGGTGTCTGTGACCAAGTACACCGTATGGCGTCAAACTGACTTCACAAAAGCTGGTTTGCAATTGCGCTTTTCTGCCTGCGCCAGTTACACCACTAACAGCATTAATTACCGGGAAGGTATCTGTTAGTAGGTGAGTAATTGGCTTAAGTGCCATTAACGATGCTGTAGGGTAGCAACCTGGTACCGCAATCAGCTTGCTATTGATAATTTTGGCAGCATTCCACTCGGCCAAACCATACACGGCCTCAGCCAGCGCTTCAGGGTATTCATGAGTAAAACCATACCACTTAGGATATTGAGCTAAGTCTTGAAACCTGTAAGCGCCACTTAAATCAAATACGGTAACGCCTTGCTGATAGAACCATGCAGCTAGATGCAAACTCACCGCATGATCTGTGGCAAGCACAACTGCATCAACCGTCGCCACTATAGTGTGCTTCGCATCATCCGTAAGCGGGTTTAAGCATAATGATATATGGCTATATATCGGGTAGAGCTCAGATAAGGGCTTACCTTTATCTAGGCTATTTTCAGAAACATAAAGGCCTTGAATTGATAAATTCGCTTCGGCATTTATAAGAGAAGTAATCTGTGCGCCCGTGTACCCACTAGCGCCAATAATGGCTATATTTTTCATAGTCTATGACTTTAAAACCTTAATTTTGAAATTAGATGACATAACGAAAAAAAGAATGGGCACAACTAAAGCCCTGGCTTAACACCATTAATGACAAGACTATCGTCGCAGGAATTGGATATGAATTAGCTTCATGACTATTAATTGAACCAGATTAAACATATACACTCTCATAAAACAGGCCATTGATATGTGGCAGTTACCTTAGCTGTTTGATAGACTAACACGCAAAATTAATTATGCAATATATTTGAATATATATTTAGGTATTTTTTATGAAAACCCTTCCAGATATTAAAAGTAGTTTTAGTCAGCTAATAGCCGCTCCCTCTATTAGCGCGCTTGAAGCCGATCAGGATATGAGTAATAAAGCCGTCATTGAGTTATTGCATACTTGGTTTACGGACTTGGGAATGCAGTGCCAATCTGTACCTGTTGCCAATACTCGCAATAAGCACAACTTAGTAGCCTCATTTGGCCAAGGGCAAGGTGGGTTACTACTGGCTGGACACACTGACACAGTGCCGTTTGATGAAGGACGTTGGAGTCAAAACCCATTTTTATTGACTGAAAAAGATAATCGTTGGTACGGCTTAGGCACTTGCGACATGAAAGGTTTTTTTGCGTTAGTGCTAGAGGCTTTGAAAGAGTTGCCGATGGATAAGTTTCAGCGGCCATTACATATCTTAGCCAGCGCCGATGAAGAAACCACTATGAATGGCGCAAAAGCGTTTGCCGAAGCAAAATCTATTGCACCGGACTATGCCATTATCGGTGAACCCACCAGCTTAAAACCGGTATATATGCATAAAGGACATTTAACTCAAGGGATCAGAGTGACTGGTCGCAGTGGTCACTCTTCAGATCCTGCTAAAGGCTTAAATGCCATTGAGGTGATGCATCAAGTCACAGGACAGTTACTGAAGTTAAAGCAACACTTAGCTGATAATTATCGTGAAGATGCCTTTAGCGTGCCATATCCAACCATGAACTTTGGTCATGTCCATGGTGGCGATGCCGCGAATCGGATCTGTGGTTGCTGCGATCTTCATATTGATCTGCGACCTATCCCTAGTTTAGCTTTAGCTGACCTAGAGCTTATGGTTGCCAATTATTTAGAGCCGATCTGCAGTCAGTATCCAGGTGCAATAAGTATTGCGCCGTTATATCCGGGATCAGAACCCTTCGCAGATAAAAAGGACGGTAGTTGGACTCAGCTCGTGGCCAAGCTAAGCGATGCTCAACCTGAAGTGGTTAACTATGCAACCGAAGCCCCTTACATCAGCCAATTGGGCTGCCAAACATTAGTACTAGGACCAGGGAGCATCGAGCAAGCTCACCAACCTGATGAGTTCTTAGATCTTTCCTATATCACACGCACAAAAGCACTGCTAAAAGAACTAATTTATCATGCGTGTATAAAATAAATTGCTACTTTTTAAAGCGTTTTTAGTACAAAGCACAAACAGCGCAAACCCAGCCATACCTAAAAAGTGATGTAGAACACAATCAAGCGTGATATTTTTATCTCGATCATTGCCTAGCTCAGCGCTGCTAGGTATTGTGATCGACTAGCTTACCGATATGGAGCATGTATGGTAGATATGTATGCCTCGCTAAGGTCAAACGTTGGTACCTTAGGGCAAATTTTAGGTGACACAATCCGCACCGATCTTGATGAATCATTTTTAGAAAAAATCGAACAAATCCGTCATCTTGCCAAAAGCTCGCGCCAAGGTGATGATGCCGCTCGTGAAGAGATGCTAACCTTATTGTCATCTTTAAATGACGATGAACTAGTGCCTTTTGCGAAAGCATTTAACCAATTCTTGAACTTGGCCAATATCGCAGAACAGTTCCATACGATTAGCCGCAACTGTGACGAATTAGTCTGTGTACCCGACCCTGTCGAGCAGCTACTAGGGCGCATGCTGGGCGGCAAAATAGATCAAGAAAAAGTGCTCGCCTGTTTAAAAACACTCGATATCGATTTAGTACTGACAGCTCACCCTACAGAGATCTCTCGCCGCACTCTTATCCAAAAATATTCAGCGGTTATCGACTCATTAACCGCGCTCGAGAACACTCAGCTTACCGAACAAGAGAAAAAGCAGCACCATTTGCGTTTGCGTCAGCTTATTGCGCAAATTTGGCATACCAACGAGATCCGTAATGAGCGCCCGACTCCTGTAGATGAAGCTCGCTGGGGACTAAGCACCATTGAAGCCTCGTTATGGCAAGCAGTTCCTGATTTTCTACGCCAACTGAACCAACAAGTTGAAGAGCGTACAAACACACAACTGCCTATCGATATCGCACCAGTGAGGTTCTCAAGCTGGATGGGTGGCGACAGAGACGGTAATCCATTTGTTACCTCTGTCGTAACTCAAGAAGTATTAGATCGTAATAGACATACCGCCGCACGTCTTTATCTAAAAGATGTCGTGTTATTGGTTAACGAGCTATCAATGGAAGGTGCAAATGACGAGTTGCTTGCATACACCAACAATAGCTGTGAACCTTACCGTGACGTCCTTAGAGACTTGCGTCAAAAACTTAGAGCAACAATCGACTATCTAAATGCCAAGCTTGAAGGACATCAGCCGGACGTTAATCCAAAAGACATTATTTGGCATGAAAGCGATCTAAAAGATCCGTTAATGATGCTTTACAAAAGCTTGTGTGACCAAGGCATGAGCTTAATTGCTAATGGTTTACTGCTCGACATGCTGCGTCGTATCGCGTGTTTTGGAATTCATATGCTAAGACTCGATGTTCGCCAAGATGCAGAGCGTCATGCCGATGCAATTGCCGAGCTAACTCGTTACTTAGGTATGGGTGATTATGCCCATTGGGATGAGTCTGAGAAACAATCTTTCTTATTACGTGAGCTTTCAAGCAAGCGACCGTTAATTCCTGCTAATTGGCAAGCTTCGGCAGAAGTCGAAGAAGTCATTAAAACTTGCCGTTTAGTTGCCAAGCAACCTGCAAGGGCAATGGGCTCCTATGTAATCTCTATGGCTAGCAAACCTTCTGACGTATTAGCAGTTTTACTATTACTAAAAGAAGCTGGTTGCCCACACCCAATCCGTGTAGTGCCGTTGTTTGAAACCTTAGATGACTTAAATAACGCATCTGACTGTATGTCTGCACTGTTTAACATCGACTGGTATCGAGGTTACACTAAAGGCACTCAAGAGGTGATGATTGGTTATTCTGACTCAGCTAAAGACGCCGGTGTAATGGCTGCGGCTTGGGCACAATATAGTGCTCAAGAGAAGCTCGTCGCGATCAGCAAAGAAGCCAATATCAACCTAACCCTATTCCACGGTCGTGGCGGTACAATTGGTCGTGGCGGCGGACCAGCTCACGAAGCGATCTTATCTCAACCACCAGGTTCAGTTGATGGTCGTATCCGTGTAACAGAGCAAGGCGAGATGATCCGCTTTAAGTTTGGTTTACCAAAACTTGCAGTTCAAAGCTTAGCGCTATACACCTCAGCGGTAATGGAAGCGACTTTACTACCACCACCAGAGCCAAAGCCAGAGTGGCGAGAATGTATGGAGCGTCTCGCTGACGATTCAGTACTAGCGTATCGTGCAATGGTACGTGAAGAGCCAGATTTTGTGTCTTACTTCCGCGCAGCAACCCCTGAAGTCGAGTTAGGTAAACTACCGCTTGGTAGCCGACCAGCTAAGCGTCGTGTCGATGGCGGCATTGAAAGCTTACGTGCTATTCCATGGATTTTTGCTTGGTCACAAAACCGCTTAATGCTACCTGCATGGTTAGGCGCTGGTGAAGCACTAAAGATGGCAACAGACAGAGGTGATTTACCTCTATTACAAGAGATGGAAAAACAGTGGCCATTCTTTAAAACTCGCATTTCAATGCTAGAGATGGTCTATGCTAAAGCAGAACCAAACTTATCTAAGTTTTATGAAACAAGCTTGGTCAAACAAGAGCTACATCATCTAGGTGTACAATTACGAGAGCGTTTAGCCACAGGTATTGAAGCCGTACTAGAGCTTACTCAAGCTGAAAGCTTAATGGCGCACACACCGTGGAATCGTGAATCAGTAGAACTAAGAAACCCATATATTGATCCATTAAACTTCCTACAAGCAGAATTACTTGCAAGAACGCGCAGAGAAGAGCAATCTTCTCAAAACGTTGAACTAGCACTAATGCTAACTATTGCAGGTGTTGCAGCAGGAATGAGAAATACAGGTTAATGAAGTTATTAAAAGTAGCGTTTGCAAGCGCTGTACTGCTATTGACTGGCTGTGTCAGTCAATACAGCATCACAGAAAAAGAGTTAGAAGGTTATCTCAATGATGAAATGCATTTTGAGGTAAAGCAAGGCAACCAAATTTTTGGCATAGACTTACGAGTTAATGACATCAAAGTTACCTTAGGTGATAAGCCCAACACTATGGGTGTATCAGCAGTGACTGTCGTCAAAGTACGTAACCCTATGCTGCCAATTAATGCTGATCTCGTCACCCAGTTTGAAGCGCAGCCTTGGTATGATGCGACTAATCACAGCGTTTATTTGCGAAATCTACGATTAGTAAAGGTTGAATCCAAGCCAAAAGATATCGAAAAAGCAATTGGTTCTATCGCGCCGCAATTAATGGGGTTTCTGACTCAGTTTCTTGAAACACAGCCAGTATATGTTGTTGATATGAAAGAGTCTAAACAGGCATTAGTGGCTGATATGACTAAACGAATCGAGGTTAAACCCGGTAAGCTGGTTTTAGTCTTTGACGAGGAATAACCTCTATTGAGGATTAACACTAAAAGCAGGATCAGATGATCCTGCTTTTTTATTAAAAAAAATCAGTATAAGGATTAGCGGCTACTTTTTAAAACGCCCTATTGAGCCATAATCAATGATAACAGCCTCTCCGAGCAATTCTCTTCGCAACATATCAAATGCCACAGCAGTACTTAAACTACGCACCAGATCCCGTGATCGTCGCGGTAGCCTTATCATCTGACTATACACACCGCCTTTTGTGGCAAGAGCAATAGCAACTGTTCCAACAGGCTTTTCATCTGTTCCACCACCCGGGCCAGCAATTCCGCTAGTCGCTAACGCATAATCACTATCAAGAATAGCCCTTACGCCTTTTGCCATTTCCTCTACTGTCGCAATCGACACCGCACCATGGTCATCTAAGGTTTCAGGTTTTACGCCCAAAACCTTAACTTTAGACTCATTACTATAAGTGACAAGACCATGATCAAGATAAGATGAGCTCCCAGGAAAATCTATTAGCTGACTTGCAATCATACCGCCAGTGCACGACTCAGCAACGCTAAGCGTTAACCCAGTGCCGACCAAAAGACTATGGATCTCTTCTGCTAAACTTTTCTTTTCATCAGCAACTAGCGCATTGCCAAGCAAAAAGCGGATCTGCGCTTCAACTTTATCTAGCTGAGCGATAGCCATTTTACCACGAGCAAAAAGCTTAATTTCTATATGCGGCATTGAGCTACGGTAGCCGAGTGTCGTGCCTTCTGGTAACTCAATCTTTTCCAACTCATCAGCAAGTGCTGACTCGCCTTGGCCAAGCGTTAAGTACTTTCTAAGTGCCACATCACCAGTAATATTAAAATGCTGTTTAACAAAGGGAATAAATTGCTCAACAACCATTTGCTTAAATTCAAATGGAACACCAGGAGTAAAGAAAAACCAAGCCCGATTATGCTTAACAGCAAAACCACATGCGGTACCCACAGGGTTATCAATCATCAATGCAGATGCCGGTAATAGCGCTTGTTTCAGATTACTCGCCGCCATCACCCGTCCATTTCGGGTAAACCAATCTTCTAGACGCTCACGCCAAACGCTATTTTCAACTAACACTTCACCTTTGGTTATAGCCATAGCTTCGGTCGATAGATCATCACTTGTAGGCCCAAGTCCGCCATTCACTAAAATAATATCGGCATGATGGCTACGTTCTTCAAACACACTGACCAGATCTTCTAGGCGATCACCAACAGTCACACGGCGCTGACATTCGATCCCGTGCTCCATCATAGTGCTAGCAAACCAAGCAGCATTAGTATCAACTATTTGTCCTGCCAATACTTCTTCGCCAGTACAAATCATTTCTAGTTTCATGTGGTGTTCCTTACCCGAATTAGTTTTAAGCTTTAAAGGGATTTCATGCAGCTAAACTATGCAAGCTCAGCATCAATAGCAATAACCAATTATGATTAATACCGTAATTGTATGAAAAGTGGTAGTACGGAGAAACTAGCCGTCAGGCTCAATAGGTTCGAGAAATAATTATCTAGTAGACAATATTGCTCATCGTTTGAGCCCAAACAGGAAAAGTTATCAGAATTTGCTAAACCGCAGACGCAAAAAAGCCCGCTACATCGTAGCGGGCTTTACACTTCTCTTTCGAGAATAATTTGGCGCCTGGAAATGACCTACTCTCGTAGTTCGCGCAGCGAACACATGGGGGTGAGAGTGAGGCGCTTTGAATACGCAGTATTCAGTCTGACTTGAACGCGGAGTAACTTGTTACGAAGCTGGAGGCAAGGCACACGGATGTGCGGAATGCCAGAAACGCATGGATGCCGTTTCTGGCCCCGCTCAGCGGCGGGGCGACATCGGGGGTAGGCATTTATGCCTACCTTAAGTGAAGCAATCACCTTTACGGGTAGCTGTATTCTAGATAAGTTAGCGTTCAGTATTTTACAAACGTCCAAACGCAAAAAAGCCACCTTAATAAGGTGGCTTCTTCACTTAATTTAAAGCCTGGAAATGACCTACTCTCACATGGGGAGACCCCACACTACCATCGGCGATATTGCGT
>NZ_JAKILB010000017.1 GCF_023283895.1 Shewanella pneumatophori
AGGAGCAAGCTCCCTTGTGTTACCGCTCGACTTGCATGTGTTAGGCCTGCCGCCAGCGTTCAATCTGAGCCATGATCAAACTCTTCAATTAAAGTTTTGTTTGCTTCATCCCGTAGGAATCAGCGGCTCAACGAATTCTGTATTACATATTGCTATGAACACTCATTCATTAAGTAATTTTTGATTACATCACTCTTTACTAGAAAGAATGGGTAATTTCGAATAACTTAATCTCTGTGAATGTCCACACAGATTTGCTTGTCATATTGTTAAAGAGCGTTGCCATCATTGCCGTTCTTGCGAACCGTTCCAAGTGGCTAGGGGTGCGTATTCTACACTTCCCGTTGTTGGCGTCAAGCGTTTATTTTAAGAAGTTTTTCAAGCGTTGATTCCTTAATCAGAAGTCTTAACTTGAAGCTCTTAAACCGCTTGTAACCAGAGTTTAGTTTCCGAAGAAGTTAAACTCCCTAACACTGCTGCAAGTCCCATTCTATCTAGCTTAACGCTGGGTAGTTGGCCTGCTGTGCCGTGTCAGTGGATGCGCATTATAGGGATGTGAGTTGAAAGCACAAGTGGCTTTATTAATTAAATAAGAATATTCGAACCAAGCGTTTAGTTACTGCACGATATGCGGTTTTAAACAACACTACCGAACAATAAACCAACTAGTATGCTAGTAAACAATCTCGATATTTGCGCACCTTTAGTTGTTAACTTGACGATATAAGAGCTTTTAGATGGCTAATACCTACGTTCAGCACAACATTAAGGCGGAATATTAACAGCCAGAGAATAGCTTAAGATGCAGAATTAAAAATGCCCCGATAGATTCGAGGCATTCGATGTAAGCTAGCTTACAAGATAGGGTTAGCTTCTCTTTTATTTAGCTACCGGTAAAAACTAACCAAGACTAGCTAAATACTTTGGCACATCAGCAATAGAATCTAAAACAACAGTTGCTGCAGCGATAGCATCATCAGTTACTTCTTTTCCTGTTCTCACTAAAATACGTGTAGGCACGCCGGCAGCCTCTGCAGCCAACATATCATCTCGCTTATCGCCAACCATTACAGAGCGTGACAGATCGATTTTTAGAAATTGCGCAGCAGAATTAAGCATTCCAGGCTTTGGCTTGCGGCAATCACAATCTATTTTGTATTCGCCTATACCTTTTTCTGCATGATGCGGGCAGTAGTAGATCCCATCAAGCTCAACACCTTTATCGGCAAAGTTCCAATCCATCCACTCTGTTAATGAGTGAAATTGGTCTTCGCTATACATTCCTCGAGCAATACCTGACTGATTGGTAACGACAGCAAGCAAATACCCCATCTCCTTTAAAGATGCGCACGCGTCAAATACACCGTCTACATATTCAAAGTCGTCTACTTGGTGTACATAACCATGGTCTAAATTGATAACGCCATCTCTGTCTAAAAATACCGCTCGATTCACAATACATTCTCTCTAATATGCAATAGCCATTATTATTTCACTCCTTACAAAAAATTGCACCGTGAACTTGCTATAAAGCAGTGAATATCGTGTAATGAATAAAGTATACCATTTAACTCGGTCGCAGCTAATCATAGCTGTTTTAGTAAAGATAGGGAAAATAACAAGATGTCTGATATCTATCAACAAAGACGCCAAGCTCTACTTGCTGAGCTGCCAGAGAACAGTGTTGCTATTATCGCTGGCTATCAACAAAAAGTACGCAGTAAAAATATTAAGTACCACTTTAGACAAGACAATGACTTTCTTTATCTTACTGGATTTGAAGAACCTGACGCTGTAGCGGTATTGGTTAAGCATGATAGCTGCAAATACTTGTTATTTTGTAGGCCTAAAGATATAGCACAGGAAGTCAGCTTTGGAGAGCGTGCTGGAACTCAAGGTGCTGTTTCCATATATGGTGCAGATAAGGGCTATAACATTGCAGATCTTGAAGGTACCCTTCTACCACTGTTAAACAAAACTAAAAATATCTATATAAATGATGAGTTAGGTCGCTTCGCTGCACAAATCGTGAATTGGGCTAATCATCAAAGACACCATTGCTCCTTTGATACACCGAAACAATTTACTAGCATTAAACCGCTAGCCGAGCTGTTGCATCAAAAGCGGGTAATAAAAGACGAGAATGAAATCAAAAAAATCCGTAAAGCAGTCAAAGCCTCCGTTGCCGGGCACATCGCGGTCATGCGTGCCTGTAAACCTGGCGTTAATGAACGAGAGCTATCATCTCTTTTTGACTTCACTATCTCTAAAGGTGGCTGTAACGATGTCGCTTACCCAAATATCGTAGCCGGAGGCAATAACGCATGTTGTTTGCATTACGAACAAAATTGCTGCGAACTGGTTGACGGACAAATGCTATTAATTGATGCAGGAGGTGAATATGAACATTATGCCGCAGATATTACCCGCAGCTATCCTGTAAATGGCAGATTTACCACGGAGCAAAAAGTAATTTATCAACTAGTATTAAGCGCGCTTGATCAAGCAATTGCCAAAGTAAAGCCTGGCGCTAGTTGGAACGTACTATATGAAACCTGTATGCAGGTGATGGCTCAAGGACTAAAAGAGCTAGGGCTACTTACGGGGTCAATTGAAGAGATCATGGCAACTGAGAGCTACAAGCGATTTACCGTGCATAAAACTGGTCATTGGCTTGGAATGGATGTTCACGATGTGGGTCCTTACCACGATCAACAAGGACATTGGCGGCAACTAGAAGCCGGAATGGTCTTTACTATTGAGCCCGGGATTTATATACCGTTAAATGCTGAAGACGTTCCTGAAGCCTACCGAGGTATAGGGGTTCGTATTGAGGATGATATTCTTGTCACTGTTAGTGGATTTGAAAATTTATCTGCCGAAGTCCCCCGCACTGTCCAACAGATTGAGCAACTGATGATGCCAGTATAAATGCAATAAGCCATTAATTTAGTGAAATAGACAAGCCTGTTTGGCTTGTCTGCAGTCTTGGTAAATAGCAGATTAAAGGCGCTAACTAACTATTAGCGCTTATTACCAGGAGTTTGGGCTAATAAGATCAGCAGCCGTCCCCCCACCTAAAGCATAGAAAATGGAGAAAAATGACCAGATAACGCCCACCCCCAATATAACTTGAATGATCAATAAAAGGTCTTCAACTAATTTTAACGGATCTTCTAAAACGGCTTTACAATAAGATAATAGCTTTTTGATACACAGTCCCACTAGTGGTTAAATTAAAGAGCAGTTTAAGGCTAACTCGAATTAATAACAGGATCATCAATTCAACTTTTTTTCGGCCAATTAAACAACACAAATGCACTAACCGCACAAAAACCACGCTTTCATATTAACAATCAGCATAAAGATTTGGTCGCTCAGCGAAAATTTGGGAGATCTGAGACAAAGTCATTAAGTGCTCCTCGGTACCTGCTCCTGCGTTACTCTGCCTCCTATATCCATATAGTCGTGCTTTAATGACATTCGCTGCATCTGACCTCCAAGGCCTTAAGCGTTCCATTCGCTTTAAAGGCATTTCCCATATCCCTATGGGTCAGTGGAGGAAATGTCTTATGCATGTCTGAAACAGGCAAGACCATGCAGCTCGCAACAAGTGATGAGCATAGTGACTCTACGTTCAAGCTTGTTAACCCAGTCCAGTTTTTCCCTATTGCATAAAAGCCTCTACACTCGGCTTTGCCACGTACAAAGACCTTCCAAGCATTAAAAACGATGCAGATATGAGTCTAATTATAAACTAACTAAATCTATCGATACGATAAGGACTTAGATCAATACTAGGCTGTTTACCTTGGATATCTTCTGCTAGCAAACGCGCAGTTATCGCAGACCAAGTAAGACCTAAATGTTGATGGCCAAAAGAAAAGTAAACATTCGATTGCTTTTGACTTTGGCCAAGTACTGGCAAACTATCAGGCATTGACGGGCGAAAGCCCATCCAACGTTCGCCGTCAGACTCACTGGCATCAGCAAATAGTGCTGGCAATAAAGCTCTAGCATGAGGAAACAAACAGTCTGCTCTAGCATTAACCAGCGGCGCAGCTAAGCCACCAAACTCCACAGTGCCAGCTAAACGCGTTCCTGTCTGCATAGGTGTAATAATAAACTTGCGTTCATAAGAAGCCACCGGCCGCGATAGGCTACTTTTTTGCGGCATCATCAAATGATAACCGCGCTCAGTTTCCAGTGGAACAGAATAGCCAAGCTGTTTAGCAAAAGGTTTTGACCAAGCCCCCGATGCTATAAGCACACGTTTGCTTACGCGATTAGTTGTTTGGGTTTGCAAAACAATATCTGAGCCTTCAGCTGAAACGTTAACATTAACTAGCTCTTCAGTGAGAATCTTTCCTCCCATCTGTTTAAATTTAGCCGCCAAGGCTAGGCACAAACCATGTGGATTAGAGGTGTGTCCTACCTGAGTAAAATATAACGCATGAGTGATATTGCTGGTTAACGATGGTTCCAGTAAACGTACTTCATCACCAGTTAACAACTGCACTGCAACGCCAGCGTTGCTATATGCTTTAAACTCTTTTTCAACTAGTTTCGCAGGTGTGCCTTCAAATACCAATAAACTACCGTTCAATGTCAGTAAATGTTCACAACCGCAAAATGTCACTAATGACTTAATGGCCGCGATAGACGTTTGATTTAAGCTTTTAATCGCTCGGCTATTATTGGCTCTTCGCCAAGGCAGCATATTGCCTAAAAAGCGTATAAACCAAGGTAGCGCTTTAAAAAAGTAACGAGGTTGGATCCGAAATGGTCCAAGTGGATCTAACAGCATTCCCGGCAATTTAGGTAACATAGCAGGATCAGCTAAAGGAAACACTTGCTCGGTTGCAAAATGGCCAGCATTGCCCTTTGAGGCCCCCTCACCCACGCCTTGTTTATCTATTACAGTCACTTGAAAGCCGGCACGCATCAGCTCAATCGCTGCAGACAATCCGACTATGCCTGCGCCAACAACTGTGATCTGTTCCTTGTGCAACGTTTGTTTGTCATTCATTTGAGTAATATCCAGCATGCTTTTCTCTTTATCGTTATAGAGTCCATTCTTCGATTAGCGCAAAATAAAACCATCCTGAAAAATATCATCTGGATCAAGATAAAACTCATGCTTTCCGGTGATGAACGCACGACCTGAAACCTCGGGCAATACTGCGCTTTTACCATTAAATTGCGACTGAGCCGTTGCACTCACAATCATGCGTCCATCAACAATACTTTCTATCATTATCGGGTTATTGAGTTCGACCTCACCTTTAGCATGAAGCAACGCTATTCGCCCAGAAACCCCTGTTCCGGTTGGCGAGCGGTCAACTTCACCATCAGCAAAAATACACACATGACGAGAGTGGGCCTCAGGATTAGTCACCTTTTTTGAGGTAAAAATCGTACCGTATAAAAAGCTTAAATCGGTTTCAACTGGATGAATAAGCGGGTGATTAGCCATGACCGCTAATTTAATCCGACGACCTAAATCAATTAATTGAGCTGCGTTGCTAGGCGCACAACTTATTCCTAGCGAGTCTGCGTCAACATAAGCGTAGTAAGCACCACCAAAACCTATGTCGTAATCGACCATACCAAAACCTTCAACATCAACTTGACAGTTAATCGCATCAGCCCAGGAGTCCACATTAATAAAGCTGGCGTGAACTTTTTCTTGCTTGTCCCTGAAAGCTTTTGCAGTGATTAATCCTGCAGGCGAGTCTATTTTAATCACACGCGCATTGCTTTCATTCTCGGCTGTTAGCTTAATTGTCCCGGTTTCACACATCACCTTAACCAAGGCTAAAATACCATGGCCACACATACTGCTATAGCCTTCGTTATGCAAAAATAACACGCCAAAATCAGCCCCCTCAGTCACAGCATCGGTGATCAATACGCCGTACATATCTGCATGTCCTCGCGGTTCATGCATTAACAATTTTCGATAAGTATCTAAATGAGTTTGCACATATTGGCGCTTTTCCAAAATCGTATCGCCTTTTATCTCCGGATAACCAGACATAATAATTCGTAACGGCTCACCTTCAGTGTGTGCGTCAAGGGTAACGAATTCCTTAAAATCAACGGATAGCTGAGATTTAATTGTGATAGACGTCATATTTTCATTGCTCCAACATTATTATTTGGATATTGTATACAACATTAAAGGAAGCTTTAGTAGTATTTTTTACATACACACTAATAACAATTAGCGTTCAACCTTCAAACACATGGATACAGAATACGACACTGCTGAGCAGTTATAGTGAGTTGATATGTAGATAGGTTAGCAAGCTGTTTTCCGGCAAATTTAATCTCGACTAACTAAAAAGTTAAACCTAAGCCATTGCATGGTGAATTCACCAAGCACAGAATTTTATTAGTCGTTACAAATCTAAAAACAATGATAACAAGGGAGTGTTTTCCCATGCAGAAAGGTACGTTTTTTTGCGTCGATGCTCATACATGCGGTAATCCAGTTAGGCTAGTAACTAGCGGCCACCCTCACCTTAACGGCAATACCATGAGTGAAAAGCGTCAGCATTTTCTCAAAGAATATGACTGGGTACGACAAGCCTTGATGTTTGAGCCCCGTGGACACGACATGATGTCAGGCGCTTTCCTCTATCCGCCATGCACTGATAATGCTGATGCCTCAATTCTATTTATCGAAACCAGTGGCTGCTTGCCGATGTGTGGCCATGGCACTATTGGCACGGTCACAGCGGCAATAGAGTCTGGCTTATTGGTCGCAAAAACTCCTGGGCAGCTTATTTTGGATGTGCCCGCAGGACAAATCAGAATCGAATACCAACAAACTGCTGAAAAAGTAGATTGGGTCAAAATCTATAATGTCGCCGCCTACCTAGCACATCAAGACCAAATACTTGATATTCCCGGCCTTGGTCCACTAAAAGTCGATGTTTCCTACGGCGGTAACTACTACGTCATTGTCGATCCTCAAGCTAACTTTCCTGGGCTGCGTCATTGGAATGCTGGAGACATATTAAAATGGAGTCCGATTGTTAGAGCAATCGCCCAAGAACAGCTAAGTTGCATACATCCTGACGACCCCACAGTTAGCGGCATCAGTCACGTACTTTGGACCGGCGACACCATAAGTGATGGTTCTGACGGTGCCAATGCTGTTTTTTATGGCGATAAAGCGATAGACCGTTCACCTTGCGGCACAGGAACGAGTGCTCGACTCGCCCAGCTTTATTGCAAGGGCCTGTTAAATGTCGGTGATGAATATACCCATGAAAGCATAATAGGCAGTCAATTTGTCGGCCGAATTGAATCCGCCACCCAAGTAGGCAATTACAAGGCAATAATGCCCAGTATCAAAGGCTGGGCGCGAATTACCGGACAAAACGCCATTACTGTAGATGATAACGACCCTTACGCCTTTGGTTTTCAAGTGGTGTAACACCAAAAATTCTATATGAGCTGCAACCTTTAGGAGCAAGTATGACAGATTTCAACAACGTAAATATTACAGGCCAACATTTTATTAATGGTGCTTGGACCAATCAAACCACTGATTTTTCGAGCAATAACCCTGTCACTAATCAACCACTGCCATTTAAGTTTGCCAATGCCAGCAACGACAATATTAACAGTGCCACAAGCGCAGCGAAGCGAGCCTTTACACAATATCGCAGTTTTGCGCCAGCTCGCCGCGCCGAATTTTTAAATGCTATCGCAGATGAAATTCAAGCAGATATTGCCCTGATAACTGAAACTGCTCACTTAGAAACAGGCTTGCCAATGGCACGCCTTCAAGGTGAAACAGGGCGTACCTGCGGCCAATTAAGACTATTTGCTGGAAACCTAATCAACCCAATTGATACTCGTTATGTGGATCTTGCGGATCCAGAAAGAGCACCACTGCCTAAACCTGATACGCGCTTGTCGACTTTACCTCTTGGTCCAGTTGCAGTGTTTGGTGCCTCCAACTTCCCGCTCGCTTTTTCAACGGCTGGCGGCGACACTGCATCTGCACTAGCCGCAGGCTGTACCGTCGTAGTAAAGGGTCACCCTGCCCACGCAGCAACCAGCGAGTTAGTGAGTAAAGCGATTGCGCGCGCTGCTCTCCGATGTGATATGCCAGCAGGCGTTTTTAACTTAGTACAAGGTGTAACCCCAGAGGTTTCAACTCAACTAGTCACGGACTCTGCGATTAAAGCGGTTGGTTTTACAGGCTCATTAAAAGTTGGCCGTATTTTAGCGGACTTATGCGCAGCTCGTGCTGAACCTATCCCTTTTTATGGCGAGTTAGGCTCAACAAATCCACAGTTTATTTTACCTGAACTCCTTGAGCAACAAGCGCAAGAGCTTGCATCTACACAAGTACAATCTATGTTAATGGGCCATGGTCAATTTTGCACAAGCCCAGGAGTTATCGTTGCTATAAAAGGTGACTCCCTTAACCGATATAAAGCCACACTAGCGCAAGGTATTGCTGCCCAAAGTGCTGCAAGCATGCTAACAGCAGGGATCGCTTCTGTTTACCAGTCGCAAATTGATACCTTGTTATCCAATCCCAAAGTTGAATTAATTGCGCAAGGTGAATCTTCACCTGCTAGTCACTTTACTCGTCCGGTAGCGCTTAACGTATCAGCCAATGACTTCTTGGCATCGAGCGATATTCAACAAGAAGTATTTGGGCCTTGTGCAATATTGGTTGAATGTGATGATGCCGCACAAATGTTATTAATTGCCGAGCAACTTGAGGGCCAGCTCACAGCATCGATACATGGTGTAGAAGCGGAATTAGTAAACAATCAAACATTAATTGAAGCCATAGCCTTTAATGTAGGTCGATTAATATTTAATCAAATGCCTACTGGTGTAGAGGTATGCCATTCGATGAATCATGGCGGTCCATATCCAGCAAGCACTGATAGCCGCACAACCTCTGTTGGCTCTGCGGCAATGGCACGCTTTGAGAGACCAATTTGCTACCAAAACATGCCGCAATCAATATTGCCTGGGCGAACTAAAGTAGATGCTATTGGCGTTAAAACCTTTTAAGTTTCAAAAACAAATCAGAGAAGCTTTAATTGAGCTTCTCTGATTTTAACGTCACTTGTCGATATAGAATCATTGAGCAAAACAGCCGCATTTACTTATTTGCAAAAATTGATGGGGTTTAACTTTTAGGGTACTAAAACCAACCCAGCCGATATTTATGATTGCCAAAAAATCATAGTGAATTTTTTTCAACTAGCGATAGAAAAAGCTAAAAAGATGACGGGGAACCCATCTGTTGCCCTTTCTTTATATTGACATAAGCGTTACCCTAGGACGGATCAACGTGTATTAATAACAAGAAAATATCGGGTACTATGAGCAAAACAACACCTATCGTCCATAAAACTCGCACACAAATTGTGGTCGAGGTGCTTAGGGAAAAAATCCTTTCCGGTGAAATTGCCGCAGGTCAACCCTTACGTCAAAGCGCCTTGGCAGACGAATTAAATGTTAGCCGAATTCCTGTTAGAGAAGCGTTACTGCAGTTAGAAGCTGAAGGTTTAGTTAAATTTGAAGCTCATAAAGGCGCAACCGCAACGCTACTTTCTACAGAGCAAGTCACCGAACTTTTTGATTTACGAGCACTGATTGAATCCGACTTACTCGCCAAATCTATTCCAAATTTAAGCGAAGAAGATCTCCATCAAGCAGAAAGCATACTGCAAGAAATGGATGCGGCGTACCAAGATGAAGAGCAAATTGAAAACTGGAGTAGCTTAAACTCGCAGTTTCACACTTGCCTTTACAGTGCAGCCAACCGCCCGCACACCCTTGAAGTTGTTCAAGGATTAAATACAAACTGCGACCGATATATCCGTTTACAGCTATTTTTAGCCAGCGGAGTACCAAAAGCTCAGCAAGATCACCGAGAGCTGCTTGAGCATTGTAAAAACAAGAATATTGAAAAAGCTGTCGAACTGTTGCGCGCGCATATCTTACATGCTGCTAATGAAATCCGCGTATTAGTGAGCCAACAAGACGACTAGCTCACTGTTGATTAGCATTATCCTTGCTAAGCTTCGCTTATAAAGATCCCATAAGGCAGAGCTCAGGTTCTGCCTTTTTAAGTTAAGAGAATACCTAAATGCAGTACGCCACTATTACTGGTTGGGGCAAGTGTGTTCCGCCCGCAACCTTAACAAACCATGATTTAGCCACCTTTATTGAAACCTCTGACGAGTGGATTAAGCCTCGTACAGGGATCAGCCAACGCCACATTAGCCACGTAGATACTTCAGAGTTAGCATCAGTTGCAGCTAAACGCGCTCTTGCAGCTGCAGGTATTGATGGTAGTGAATTGGATATGATTATTTTGGCAACCGCAACGCCAGATACACTTATTCCAAACATTGCATCAACTGTGCAAGCAAATATTGGCGCAACCTGTGCAGCCTTTGATATCAACGCTGCATGTAGTGGCTTCTTATATGGCTTAGGTCTTGGTAGCTCTCAAATTAGAAGCGGCCAGTGTAAAAAAGTGTTAGTTATTGGTGCAGAGCGCCTGTCATTCTTCTTAGATTGGTCGCGCCGTGACACAGCGGTTTTATTTGGCGACGGTGCTGGCGCTGTTGTGCTAGAAGCAACAGATGAAGCAATCGGTGTATTAGGCTACGAGCTAAATAACGACCCAGATGGCCGAGATATCCTAAAAGCAGGTTTTGGTACCGCTATGGATCGTTTTGAAGCCTCTTCTTTAGACTTCTATATTGAGTTTAATGGCCAAGAGATCTTCAAACGCGCAATCGCTGGCATGGGTAAGCTAAGCACCAAAGTGATTGAAAAATGCGGTATTGATAAAGAAGAAATCGATTGGGTTATTCCTCACCAGGCTAACGAACGCATCATTGATACCTTAATTAGCCGCATGAAAATCCCTAAAGAAAAAGCCGTTGTCAACATTGCTAACTACGGTAATACTTCTGCAGCGACAATTCCGATTGCGATTTGTGATGCACTTGAGCAAGGCAAAATTCAGCCAAACCAAATGATCCTGTCATGTGCATTTGGTGCAGGTTTAACCTCAGCTGCAGCGTTAATCAAATGGGGTGATCGCGTCACACCTATTGCTACCAGCGATGCCGAACTGCCACCTTGTGATAAAACAGGTATTGAGCTAGTTGCTAAAGCTGTTAAGCACTTTTGCGGTTAATACCTTAACATTGCAGACGAAGTGAATGGTCAAGCAGAATTAATCATTCACTTTTATATTTGCTGAAGCCTAATGACTAAGTTTTGTCATTAACAGTACAAGTATTACTAAAACACCGATTTTTCGGTGTTTTTTTATGCCCGAAAAACACTCATACTCATCAGCATAAAACCAAATAACAGACTTAATTCAGAGATAAGCCACCAGCTAAATAGTTCAAAACTCTTACAGTTACAACATTGGCAGTTATTGATAGATCTCATCCCAATATACCGCCTGAGAAAAGTAACTACCTATGTGGTTATTAAGTTTACCAAAGCTTGATACAGTAATGTCTTCACCACTCACACATTGCCAGACAAAACGGTGGCAATTATTATCAAACACATCATATTCACGATAACTAAAAATGGCCTGCTTCGCACGTTCTAGCGTGGTATCTCCTACCAAGGCTTGATGTAGGTGATTACCCGCTTGATAAATTCGACTACCACTACGCCCAGCTAAAAAGCGTCTGGCTGAAACTGCTCTCACTAAACCACTGCCATGTAATTCTACTAGCGTGTCATCACCTATCCAAATACCAGTGTGTTCAATAACACCGTATACAAAACAACATACAATACTGCCGGGAACTGGCCGCACCTTTTGCCCATCAGTGCCCCATAAACTCGGCACAAGCTCAGCTGACTCACCAAAAACGTGGTCAGATTTAGCCTGGCCTCGCCTTCGCTTAGAAGCGATATTCTTTTGCTTTTCTTTTTCTTCAGCAACAAGTGCTGCACCAACAGCAGCAACCCCTAACCAAATTAACGGAAACGCCATATCATCGTCCTTAGTAACCGATTCATTTAAAATGACTTTCAACTTAAGTTATAGAAGAGCAATCGCTAATTGAATAGTAAAAATGTAACCAAAATACCTATTGAAAGGCATTCTAATAATCACTTTACAATTGGAGTAAGTGCTAATGACTTAAAAACTTAAATAAAAGTATGATTAAGTTTCTGATTATCCGTTGAAAGATTGCTATTAATACACTACTTTAAATAGTGACAACCGCATAAGGAGTCGTATATGAAAGGGATTATTTTTGCTGAATTCTTAGAACTTGTTGAAGATACCTTTGGCCTTGAAACCTGCCAGAAAATGCTTGATGAAAACCAAAATGACGGTGTTTATACGGCGGTAGGTACCTACGACCACAAAGATCTTGTCAAACTCATTGTCACCCTTAGTAAGCTAACCGGCATTTCAGCAGAAGATCTACAACAAGTCTACGGTAAATCCATTTTTAAAACCCTTTATAACAGCATGCCAGGCCTTGAAGGCAAAGCCGATAGTACCTTTTCGTTTATTAACAGTGTTGAAGAATACATTCATATTGAGGTAAAAAAGCTCTACGCCAATGCAAACCCACCTGCGTTTAAGTTTGTTTCTGAAACCGAAACTCAGCTAATTATGGATTATCTCTCCGCTCGCTGTATGTCTCATGTTTGTCTTGGCCTTATTCAAGGCTGCGCAGAACACTTTAATGAAACAATCGAAATCAATATGGAGCCGATGGCTGATGATCAGTCAGAAGTAAGATTTACCCTAACCACAGTTTAATTTTGCCTGCTTGAGCGATATTTATGCCTAATGATGAGATTATTCAATTAACTGAAAAAGTCAGCTTACTTTCTCGTAAGATTGAGCGAGAAAAGGCAGCTAAAAAGGCGGCGGAAAAGCTCTTGGAAGAGAAAAGTCGTGAGCTTTATAGTGCCAAACAGTTAGTCGAAGACTCGTTAGTCAATATCAAAGAGAAATCAGAGCAAGACATAGCGCTACTGCAATTTAAAACTTACCTTGAATCCATACTGCTAGACTTTAATCAGCTGTTTTTACAAAAACCAATCTCAAATATATTATTACAACGTTTACTTGACGACTTAATCGGTATCGACGAAATTAAGGCCTGTAAAGTCAGGTTTAAATCATTAGATCAAAGCGGAAAATTTCGCTCCTATTATGCTGGTAATAAGGCGCTTATCAATAACGATAGTCAGATCTCTTCTCCACTATTTTGGAGTAATGACCATCGGCAAATAAAAATCATTATAAACTCTGAAGATATTATTTTAGGTAGCTTAACTCTTGTTATCGATTCCCCCAACTCTTGGCAACATACTATTGAGAAACAACTACTTTTGTTTTGCGATATGATTAGCGCAGCCCATAGCAGACAAGAGTTACTTGCGCGAACAATTGAAGAAAAACAACGTGCGGAGAGTTCAGAACAATCCACTCGTGATTTCGTCGCCATGATAAACCATGAGCTCAGAACGCCGTTAAATGGCCTTTTAGGCTCAGCAGAGTTGATGAGTGATACGGAACTATCCTCGCACCAGAAGCAACTATTAAGCACCATGCGTCAATCAGGTGAGTTACTACGGGTAATCATTAATGATTTGCTAGATTTAAGTAAGATGAGCGCGGGCATGCTGCAAATTGTCGAAGTCGACTTTTCTCCGGCAAAACTATGCCAAATGATTTACGACATCTTTAAACTGCGAACTGAAGAGTTCGGTCTAGAGTTCATCTTTAATTATCAAGATGGCATTCCTGAACGATTACTGGGTGATCCTGACAGAATTAAACAAATTTTGGTCAACTTAATTGGCAACTCTATTAAGTTCACTCAGCAAGGTAAGATCAGCGTCAACTTAGAATGGCGAGCAGAACGTTTTTGTTTTTCAGTCACTGATACAGGTTGCGGCATTCCACAAGATAAAATCGACACCTTGTTCGACCCATTTACCCAAGTAAACAACTCAAGTAATCGCGCCTTTGAAGGTACCGGACTAGGTTTAGCGATTTGTAAGCACCTGATTGAAGAGATGCAAGGAGAAATAAATTTAGAGTCAACCTTAGGTAAAGGCACTCAATTTAATATCAGCTTGCCATTAAAACCGGTGCAAACTCTACCGGAGAGTATTAGCGCGAGTGAGCAGAACTTCCCCATTGAAACCCTCTCATTACTCGTTGTTGAGGACAGCACCGTTAACCAAGTTTTAATTGAAATGATTTTAGCTAAATTGGGCGTAAAACCTAGCATTGTCAGTAATGGCCTTGAAGCGATAGAGTTTTTAGATAATCAACAAGTCGACATTATATTTATGGATTGCCGCATGCCTGTTATCGATGGTTTTGAGGCAACCAAAAGACTTAGAGCCGATGGTTACAGTAAACCGATTATCGCCTTAACCGCTAGCACCACCTCTACGGAAACCGAGCAATGTTATCAATGTGGGATGGACGAGATAGTTAACAAACCCTATCAAAAAGAAGATATTAGAAAAGCTTTGGTAAAGTGGGGCTGTAAGTTAAATTCAGCGGTTACCACGAGTAGTTCGTAAAAATATGCCACGAATTAAGTGAGGTTTACGACTTGTATTGCGGCAATTAATTTAAGGTTTAACCCGCTAAACCATTAAGTCTGTGATGGCTAGCTCGTCTTTCCCCGCAATGGCGGCCATTTGCGCTAACAACAATTCGCCGCATGCCAGTGCATCAATCGCCGCATTATGTGCAGCATAAACAGGTAAGCCGTAGCGATTACGACATGCATCAAGCCTAAGTGAGCCCTCTTTAAGTACATCATGCTGTCGCAGCAAACGTTTTTTCTCTAACGCCATGGTGTCTATCGCAACAAACTGTATTTCATGGCCGAGCCAGCGCAGACAATCAGCTTTTAAAAAGCAGAGATCCAGTGGTGCATGGTGCGCGACCAATATATGCCCTTTGGTTTTTGCTAAAAACCACTGCATAGCTTGTTCAATACTCACTGCATCGACTAATTGTTCATCGACAATGCCATGAATGGTTGCGCTATTACCAACACTGCCTTCAATTTTAACCAGCAACTGTTCAGCCTTAGCAAGCTGCAAAACCCCCGAGGTTATTGGGATAACGCCAATACTCAATATTTGATCTTGTTGACTGTTAAGCCCCGTCATCTCAAGGTCAAATGCCATGAAAGACATTTTACTTACCGAGTGAGATAATTGTTGGCTAAGTTCACGATAATAATCTGCAATTAACTCCTGTTTACACAGTAGAGCGTTAAGTTGCAGCCGCAGCTTTAAGTAGATAGCGTTCAATTTTATCTAACTCCTATCAATCGCATAAACCTATACAATTAGCCATATTGTAGGCATCACTAATAGCTCCTCATCATCTTTAACTTCAGGCCTACTTGGCCATCATGGACAACTTTAAATGCATCTCTAAGTTGATGCCTAACTAACGAAGACACACTTTTAGGCATAAGGTAGTTGGTTATCGGTAACGAATGAGTGTATTGATAGCCCTGATTAGAAAGGCGCATATGCGCAATAAACTCATGGGCATCAGCAAGGTTGAGTGCATCCTTACGATTAATAATGTTTTGCTCCATAAGCGCACGAATACGCTTGGCAGTATTCACCTCTTTAATCCCCGCCGACAACGCGTACACCCGGGCAATATCATTAATGAGTGCATTCCCTTTATGCTTGAGATCGATTCCTTTTACTTCTGAGCCATCGCGCTCCAATACAAACTTTCTAAAAAAGCCCAGCGGCGGCGCACTAGTCAATGAATTGCCAGTTAACCCTGCCAAAAAAATATCGTTTCCTTTGGTTTTACTCAGTACTGAATCTTGTAAACCATCAAATAAAGATTGCGGCCCGTAAACACTGCGCATATCAAAAAAGATACTGGCATGCATCAAAGCCTTAGGTTCAGGCGTATTAACCCATTTATCAAATACCGATTGCCACTTCTCTAGCGACATGCGCCATTTAGGGTTTTGCGCCATAATATCGCCTGGACAATAAATATAGCCGCACTCGTCTAAACCTTTACAAACCGCACGAGATAAGGTTTCAAAATAACCTGCGGCGGCTTCATCTGGTTCATGGGCAAGCAATAAGCCGTTGTCTTGATCTGAACATGCTGCTTGATCTTGTCGCCCTTGAGAGCCAAATGCTAGCCAGCAAAAAGCCATTGGCGCTTCACCTAAAATCTGTTGATTGAGCACTATTAATCGCCGAGTTAACGCATCTGTGACTGATGTCAGCACACGACCAATCTCTTCAGCTCTAGCATCTGCGCTAATCAAGTTTTGTAGCAATAAAGGAATTTGTTTACTGACTTGAATTAAGCTAGTGATATCCTTTTGTCGCTCAATCTCGCCTATCAGCAATAATGGTTGAGAACTTTGTCCGCGAAGAATATCTGTGCTGGTAACAATCCCTTTCGCTTGCCCATTTTCAATCACAGGCAAATGATGGATATTATGAGCACTCATCAGCAACATAGCTTCAAACACCAGAGCGTTAGACTCAATAACTACCGGGGTGGTTGTCATTGCTTGATGCACAGGTAAATTTCCATCAAGATTTTCTGCAAGCACACGATTACGCAGATCTCTATCGGTTAAAATCCCCACCAGTTTGTGATTATCGATAACAAGTACTGATGACACTCTGACACTACGCATCAATCGACTCGCCTCCGCCACCGTTGCTTTCATATCAATGGTTAACGGTGTTTGCGACATTAAACTGGTAATACGGCTTGTTGTGGTTAAATCTTTGGCCTTAAAACGGCCTTGATGTCTAAGCCTTTTTGCAAAGGCTCGATTAAAGAAACGGTCAAACTGGCGGCTTTTTTGCCGCAACAGATCAAACATTTCAGGCGGTAAGTGATACACCAAACCATCTTCTAAAATAGCGACTTGAGTATTGGCATGCTCACCAGATAATAACGATGGGAAGCCAAAGTAATCCCCCTCGCCTAATCTATCCAGCAACTCCCCTTCTTTGTCCCTCACTTCAAAAGCCCCACTGCGTACAATATAAAGCTGTGGATTGTCAGGTTCTAAGGGGACAAATCCAGCAGCTTTACCGTAATAACCAATAGTGAGCGATTTACAGCATTGACACAGTGTCACTTCATCTAAACTATCAAAGGGCACTCTATCTTGCAGAAACTGTAAAATGGGATGTAGTTCGCTAGCATCCATAAAGTGATGACTCCAACCAAACTTGTTGCTAGCACTATATATTGAGAAGCAATCTAAGCTCTATTCGACCAAAGGCCAGCGCCAACTAAAGAAGTAACATATGCAAGATAATCTAATGGCTAGGTTTAACTTAAAATGCACTGCAAGATGAAAATCAAAAAGAGTGCCGAAGCACTCTTTTATCGATACAACATTGATTAACGCTTAATGGTCGTGTGCTCCACCGGCTCCTTTAGGGAATCGAATTGATTCCACCATATCAACCACATCTTGCGGTACAGCCTTAGTCACACGGCTCACTCCGAATGCCACGGCAAAGTTCACCATCATGCCAAACAAACCAATACCTTCAGGTGATACACCTAGTAACCAGTTATCAGCCGTGTTGGCACTTGGGTTAACAAACTTAAAGTACACAATATAAGATGCGGTAAATAGCAGACCGGTAATCATGCCTGAAATTGCACCTTCTTTATTCATTGTCTTAGAGAAGATCCCCATGATAATTGCAGGGAATAGTGACGATGCAGCAAGACCAAATGCAATTGCAACAACTGCCGCCACAAAGCCTGGTGGATTAATACCGAAGTAACCCGCCATTACAATCCCCATTGCAGCTGCAATACGCGCAAACATGAGTTCTTTTTTATCTGAAATATCCGGCATAAAGTTTTTCTTCAACAAGTCATGCGAGACTGAAGTAGAAATTACCAATAGCAAACCTGCTGAAGTCGATAGTGCCGCAGCAAGACCACCGGCAGCCACTAATGCAATAACCCATGCTGGTAAACTCGCGATTTCAGGAGTTGCAAGTACGATGATATCGCGGTCAATTTTCATTTCGCTTTCAGGACCATTTGCGTAATAAATTTTGCCGTCTTTGTTCTTATCATCCCACTTAATTAGACCTGTTTTTTCCCAGTTCTTAATCCATTCTGGCGCAGTTTCATAGGCGACACCTTTTGACTCTGGACCATTAATGGTTTCAATCATATTCACTCGAGAGAACGCCGCTAAAGCCGGAATAGTAGTAAACATAATTGCGATGAATACTAGTGTCCAACCCGCAGATACACGTGCATCTTTTACTTTAGGTACAGTAAAGAAACGTACAATTACATGAGGTAAACCAGCAGTACCAAACATCAAAGCACCAGTAATAAAGAAGATATCAATCGTGCTCTTAGAGCCTTCAGTATACTGAGCAAAGCCAAGATCTTTTGACAAACCATCTAACTTATCTAATAAAAACTCCCCTGTACCATTGCCAGCGGCATCAACTAACTCAGCGCCAAAACCGATTTGCGGTAAAATATGGCCCGTCATCATCACAGAGATAAAAATAGCTGGAACCATAAACGCGAAGATAAGAACACAGTATTGCGCAACCTGCGTATAGGTAATTCCCTTCATGCCGCCTAAAACAGCATAGAAAAATACGACACCCATACCAATATAAACACCGGTCTCGACTTCAACTTCAAGGAATCTTGAGAATACAACCCCTACACCACGCATTTGACCTGCAATATAAGTAAAGCAGATGAAGATGGCACAAAAGACGGCAACAGTTCTCGCTGCCTGAGAATAATAACGATCACCAATGAAATCTGGCACCGTAAACTTGCCGAACTTACGTAAATATGGAGCCATGCAAAGCGCTAGCAGAACATAACCGCCCGTCCAACCCATTAGGTATACCGAACCGTCGTAACCGACGAAAGATACAATACCTGCAAGGGAAATAAATGATGCCGCAGACATCCAGTCTGCCGCAGTAGCCATACCGTTCATTACCGGCGGCACACCGCCACCAGCCACATAAAACTCTTTCGTTGACCCAGCTCTAGACCAAATCGCAATACCGATATATAGGGCAAAAGTTAACCCCACAATTAAGTATGTTAATGTTTGTACATCCATCTCATGCTTCCTTATATAATTGGGTCGACTTAGTCTTCATGCACGCCATATTTCTTATCTAACGCATTAGCCTTGGCAACGTAGACAAAAATCAATGCAACAAAAACATAAATAGAGCCCTGTTGGGCCATCCAAAATCCAAGTTTGAACCCCATGAAGTGGATTTCATTGAGTACATCAACTAACAAAATACTGCAGCCAAAAGATACCGCTGCCCATACCGCTAATAATTTAAGTACTAAGCGTAAATTCTCACGCCAATATCCTTCTGCTTGCTCATTACTTTCAAAACTCATAGTGACTCCCGTGTACTGTTTTTATATTTAAGTCATGACTTAATCTAACAAGCACAGAGCCAACAACAATCGCGACCTTAGTCTAACGCCAACGTAAAGTTAGAACCGCCACAAATAAATAGAGATATAAAACAACAAGATAATAATTTACGTGCACGTCAATGCTTATGTTTTTCAAACAAAACCTTAGACCAAGGTAGTATTTGATTGTTAACAAATAAGCAGGATTTAGCGTTGAAATTGACAGCTTCAATGCCACTTAATTGCTGCTGCGGCAAAACCTATTGTGTCAAAAGGCTCAAACTGATGTTGCAACATCAGTGTTAACTAGAGGATTTGAAGCAAAGTTTTTATGTAAATTTAAGCTAGGTTTTGACAAGGAATGAAGCTAGATACGGGAGTTTTTTAATCTGGTTATTTTGAAATAAATAGCAACAGCTGCCGAGACAAAACCTCGATGACATATTTTGCAAATTTATATTTTAATTGGTTGGCGACTCGGCAAGAAAAGCTTGTATGAACTAACCTAGGTTAGCTCATCACACAGGTAGGCAGAGGCCTAAGATAATACATGCTTAACTTTGATACTGTTACGAAATGCACTCGGTGTGCTGCCTTTAATAGCAAGAAACTGACGATTAAAATTCGATGTGTTATTAAAACCACATTGGTCGCTGATCACAGCAATGGGATGGTTAGAATTAATCAGCAATTTACACGCTTTTCCAATACGTAATTGATTGATAAAGGTCGTTAAAGTTCGCTCTGTACGCTTCTTAAAAAACCGATGAAAATGATTGGTGCTCATATGGGCAATTTCAGCAAGCTCTTCAGCATAAATAGAACGCTCAAAGTTATTGTAAATATATTCAATTACTCTATCTAACTTATCTATGCCTACATCTGTTCGGTGACCAAATGTAAAAAAGCTACTGGATAATGTTGAAACTAGCGGATCAGCTTTCATCACATTCAACAAAGTGACTAATTGAACATAACGATTAAAAGGATCTGCGTTATCCATTGCTAAGAAAAGCTCTTGCGCCCTTGTTGTGCATTCCGCCCCAAACAATAAACCTCTTGATGACAAGTCGAGCATAGACTTTAGCTCAGTAAACTCCTTATGTTCATCAATTAACCCCTCAATCCAAAGCTTGGGGATCTGCGCAACATAAACCGTTTGAATTGTGCCGTTACTATTCTCATCAGTATGCCATGTATGGGGCATGTTAGGTCCAACAAGCACTAAGTCTGCACCAGTATATTCTTCAATATTGTCACCTACATAACGCAACCCAGAGGAGTTTAATGTTAGGCAAATTTCATATTCAGGGTGATAGTGCCAATTGAAATCAATATTGGCTAATTCATACTTTACAAAGCGCCACGAGCAATTCGCTGATGGGATCACTTTTTCACACATAGGTTTCATTTTTTTATAAGTCCATTTACTTAGCGCATCCTAGCGATTAGGAACCACAACACCGTTTATATTGTTTGTTTAAGTTAGCAGTTGACCATGAATTTTATTCATAACGCCGAATTCTAACTAGGGGTAACCGATTGAATAGTAGACTTAAGTTGAATAATCTTTTTGATTATATCTAATAAAAAAGAGGTCTGTTTGCTATACAAAACTGGCTCTATAGTTAATAGCGCTAACCTCAAGCCAAAGTCATATACCAGAAAACAAAAGTTACCCGATGCAAATATCGAGAAACCAATGAATCAGCGTTAAAATCTATTGGTAGTCCTACCTTTAAGAGTTAATACCTTGTTTATATTCGCTATCGATTACGCTGCCGCTTTTCCAAAATGCGTTAAAGCTATTTGTTTAAAATAGCCTTGGGCTTTTGCAATAAATTGTGGGTCAAGCGTATTGTGTGGCATACATAGCTTATCATCGCGGTAATCCATGCCAGCAAGTAGCACATACCAAGAAGGACTAAAATAAGCCAGCTCCGCATCAAAACGGTACAACAATGCATCAAAATCTTGTCCTGAACGCCAACAAGACAACATTGACGCAAGTCGGGGCTGAATATGTGTTTTACTGGTGACTTGCTGCCAATAGGAGCTATCTCTGCGCTGACTAGTAACATAGTGAGCGTGAATATACTCTTTTACCCCGAGCACTAACTGCGACAATTGCTGGTTAAAGGTAGCGCGAGACTCGGTTTGGGTTTCAACAAACTTTGTTGTAGTTAAAACTTTTACAAATGATTCGATACTCCACTGAGTCACCATTAATGCGGTTGCTTCTAACGGTTCGACAAAACTATGAGCGAGTCCAATTGCCAATACATTTTTTGTCCAAGGGCTAGAACGCATGCCCACTTTCATTTTTAAATGCTTAAAATCTACAGTAGTTGGATCAATATCTAGCTCTGCTGCTAACTCTTGCTCTGCTTCAGCCTGTGTTAAATGCGCTGAGCTATAAACATAGCCATTGCCAGCTCTCGACGTAAGCGGGATCTGCCACATCCAACCAGCAGATAAGGCTTTTGACGTTGTGTAATGCTTTGTTTGTTGAAGGTCGATGTTAGTACTTACGGCAACAGCAGCATCATTAATAAGTTCAGTGGAAAAAGACTCAAAATCGACATCAAGCGCTTTTTCAATCAATACGGCTCGAAAGCCACTAGCGTCAATAAAAAAGTCAGCACTTAGCGCTTCTTCGCTCTCAAGAGTGAGTTTTGCGACATTGCCATCTTGCATCAACTCGGTTGCAATAACCTCATCAACTAAATGAGTAACACCTTTATCAAGTGCGTACTGTTTGAGTACTCTTGCAAGTTTTGCGGCATCAAAATGATAGCCATATTCAACTTCTACTGGCAGAGGTTTATGCGGCTTAGGGGCTAAATTCATCTGTGCAAGCTGACCTGTAAGAAAAAAGTCATCACCAATTGTGTGTGGACCCGCCCCGCGACGCCTAGCATTCGCAAGGTGGAAAAATACTTCGGCAGGTTTAACGTCAAAGGAAGTATAAAACGGATGAAAATAGCGGCTTCCCGGCTCGCTCCAGTCGTCAAAATAGATACCAGTCTTGAAACTTGCATCACAACGAGTCATCCAATCAGCCTCACTAAACCCTAACGAGGCCATAAAGTGCTTTAGATATGGCGTTGAACCTTCACCAACACCAATGGTCCCAATTTGGCTCGACTCAATAAGGGTGATATCTAGTGGAATAGTACTTTTCGCATTTGCTAGCGCTGCAGCAGCCATCCAACCAGATGTACCTCCACCAACAATAACTATTTTCTTAATCGCTTCCATTCTATCGACTCCAAAATACTGATAACTCACTAGCACGCTAACCAGGCAGTTTTAGATGATAACTCGCGTGATATTAAGCATTCTTAGGCATACTGTTAAAACTGCAAAAGGAGAGCTAATCTCAGCCTCTCCTCACACGACAAATACCGATTAATTTGCTGTTACTAGAATTGGTAGCTTGCGCCTAAATAGTAACGCGAGCCAAATTCAATGGTATTTTGAGTCAAATCATAGGTTGTATCACGTGACTGAATGACTTCATTGGTTAAGTTAACACCCTCTAGCGTAAGGTTGAGGTTTTCTAATATATGCCAAGTAATAGAGGCGTCCCATTGGCTGTAGTCATCATTAAGTACAGTATTTAGCGCACCAACTCCTTGCCACTCTGTGCGCCAGTTATACGCAACACGAGCAGTGATATACTCATTTTCATAAAACACTGAGCCATTAAATGAGTTCTCTGATACACCAGGCACCATCTCTTTCTCACCAGCAGCATTAGTTTGCTCACTATCAACATAAGTATAATTACTTAAGAAGCCCACACCAGAATCCCAAGTGTGCTGCAGCTGCAGCTCTACACCAGTTACAGAGCCATCACCACTGTTTTGTGGACGCGTAACGCGGCACTCATCCCATAAATCTTCGCTTGGACCACATGTTTCAACATACTCAGTGCTTTCAACCACATTGACAACGTTGTCAATTTCTTTGACAAAAACGGCTGCAGATAACAAAGAAGATGGTGAGAAATACCACTCAACACCAATATCAGCTTGATTTGATTCGTAAGGCTGCAAATTAGGGTTACCGCCATTTGCACTGCCAATATTCGTTGCGATATTTAGACCAGGTTTCAAATCACTATAGTTATTACGAGCCATCACTTTTGATGCTGCACCACGTAAAATCAAGTCATCAGATAAGTTATAAGCAATGTTTAAACTTGGTAACCAATTATCATAATCAACAGTTTCATTGAAAACATTGCCATCAGCATACCCCGTCGATTTTTGTTCTGTAGTTACATAACGGACACCTAAATTACCGCGGTAATTGTCACCGGAAAAATCAACTTGTGCGTATAGTGCTAACATTTCTTCTTCTACGGAAAAGGTATTACCTTTATTAAGCACCTCTACAAGCTCGCCATTTTGGTATTTTTGGCTAATGAAATCCCACCATTTATTTTCATCAAGATAAGCATATGAATTCAATGTATTACCAGATGATTGCGAGTGCAGACCAGTTAGTACTCCGCCGCTCCAATTAGCGAGGTTACCATCAGGCACAAAACCAATGATTTCACTAGGGTTGCGGTTATAGGCCTCTCGAGAAAAGTCGCTGGTGTTGTACTTAATACCTGAGGCTATATTGTCGATGTAATCATTATCAAGTTCGAAAACCACATCAAATTGCGCATAGGCAATATCATGATCTTGAAGCGAACTTTCATAGTTTGCTTCTTGAGCATGTTTAAACTGCGATGCATCTGTCGCATCAAGAGAAGTTAACTGAACTTGATAAGGCCCTGTTGCATCATAGCTAAAGCCGCCATCTACACTTCCTTGACCATTTGGAAAGGCTGGGTCACCAATTTTATCACCCTCATCTGTTGCCGGAATCCACCAAGAAGATGAGCCACCTTGAGTGCCACCTTTAGATGTTGATTGGCCAACCACCCCACTTAATGTATAACCATCGCCAGTATACTTACCGGTTAGGTTTAGCACATCTGCTTCCATATTTACGGCATGACGTACAACCGGGTTATAAATAATTGACGCATAAGCGGGCTGGATTGTTGCTGACTCTGTGCCACCGAGTGAGTTATTAACAACATTTGTCGCTTCTGAGCCACGGGCGCTTACAGTTAAAAAGTTATGGTTAACATGCGGGTTATCAAACTCAAAATTAAAGTAATCTAAAGTCAACTCAAAATCTTCAGTTGCCATAAACTGCAACGTTAGTTGAGCACTAGTGCGTTCCCGCTCCGCTCTAAAGGCTTGAGAGCCGATTCCCCATGCCCCTACAGCGGCCTCCTCACCTGTTTGCTCATTAGCTGCAAAATAGGGGTAATAGCCGCTTAAAGATTCTAATACTTGTCGGCCAGAAGTGAGCTTTTCAAACGAATACGCGGCTAAAATACCAAAACGCTCATCTTCATCTTTCCAGCTTCCTAAAAATGCCGCTCCAGGATCGTTTTCTTCATACAAAGAACTGCGAGCGACTTCAGCGGAAACCATATAGGTATTGGCGTCTAAATCGAGCGGCTTACGAGTTTGTAAATTAACTGTACCACCTAATGCCCCCTCTTCAATTCGTGCTTCAGGCGATTTATACACTTCAACCCCAGAGATCTGCTCTGCCCCAACAAGCTCCATATTGAAGGTTCTAGTTGCAGGCCCTAAGTCATACCATGATGTATTGGCAACTGATTGACCATTTAACAAAATACGCGATTGCTCCGGCGCAGTACCTCGAATCGTCACCCCACTCACTTCACCGTATTGGCGATCCACTGTTACCCCAGAGATCCGCTGCAGCGCATCACCGACATTTTTATCTGGAAACTTACCGATATCTTCCGCAGTAATAGCATCGACAACTGAGTTTGCGAAACGCTTAGTATTGAGCGATTTCTGTAGCGAGCTACGCATGCCCTTAACTTCAATCACTTCAATATTATCATCCGCTTGCGGCCCTTCAGCAGCCAGCACAGGGCTTGAAGCCCCCATCAACACACCGATAACACATAGTGCCAAACTCGAGCGCTTAAACATTTTTAAATTATTATTAGCTTTCATGGTTATTCCTGTATTCCCTACACGTCCAATGTTAAAAAACCATTACTAACTTATACTGCTGCGCAATTTAATTTAGGTACATTTCAACTAAGTAATGATACTTATCTATCTTAATTGCTGAAAAAATCGACCGATCCAATATCAATTGTAAATACCATGTGAATAATGGGATTCGCTATTTACGCTTAAAATTAACTGACAATGCGTATTATTGGCTCAAGCTATAGTTTAAATATTGCACTTATACCTTGATGTAAAAACCTATTATTTAATTGGTAATACTGCAGTTGCGCATTTACCTCGCTCTTAGGTTTATGGTTTATTGAGCTAACAATTTTACTTATCACTTATCACTTATCACTTAATCTATAAGTTTAGTTTTATATCGCTAGAACAAAATAATTGCTGAAAAATTTAAACTCGTAATTTGTGATTCTTCATCTTCGCTAAGCCTAAACTCTCTACAATCATTACAACAAGTAAAATAAACCCATTAAAAACAAATGCTAGAAAATGGCTGGAACACACTAAAAAACCAATAATTGAATAGTATTACTATTTGATAATTCAGTATCTCTACTCAAGTAAAAGCTAGGCAATATATAACGACCAATAATACTCGCTCAATCCAAACTTTATTAAACAATAGGATTTAGCACAGCAAAGGATGCTATTAATGAATAAGAATTTATTTTTAGTAGGGACTGTTCTACTTACATTTTTTGTGGTTTCTTTTATAACGAATATTTTAGGACCAATATTCCCTTCACTCGTTAGCGACTTTAATATTAGTCTTGCTATCGCAGGTTTTTTACCTTTTTCATTTTTCGCTGCTTATGGTGTCATGTCGATCCCTGCGGGAGTTTTAGTCGATAAGTACGGTGAAAAAGCTGTCCTTTATCTCGCTTTTTCTATGGCCGCATCAGGCGCATTACTCTTCGGCTTATTACCAAGCTTCTCAATGGCAATGCTTTCACTTTTCCTCATTGGTTCTGGAATGGCAATGTTACAGGTAGCAATAAATCCGTTGTTGAGAGTTGTTGGAGGAGAAGAAAACTTTGCTTTTTATTCTGTTTCAGGACAGCTTCTTTTTGGCGCAGCAGGTACGCTTAGTCCATTGGTTTATAGCTACTTGGTTATAGGCCTCAATAAGCCATCGGCGCAAGACCCAATAATTAATTTACTGGCCAATGTCGTACCAAGTGACATGACCTGGTTATCTATGTATTGGCTTTTTGCAATCATTTCTATTGCTATGCTACTAATCATCTCTCGCGTTAATTTTCCAACTGTTGAGCGTAATAGCAGTGAGTCAGTCGGTACTCTGGCTGTTTATAAACAGCTATTTAACAACAAAACTGTGATTTTATTCTTTATTGCCATTGCCGCCTATGTAGGAGCAGAGCAAGGGGTGGCTAATGCTATGTCATTATTTTTACAGCAGCATCACGGACTTGATCCTGTCACCCAAGGTGCGGCAATCGTTAGCCGATTTTGGTTAATGCTTACCCTCGGCTGCATTCTAGGTCTGGGGCTTGTTAAGTTACTCGATAGCAGGGTTGTACTCGTTGGCTTTTCGCTTTGCGCTATCCTCTCTTTGACCGCTGCAATTCTCGGGTCAACGTCGATTAGTGTTATTGCCTTCCCCCTTGTCGGTTTCTTCCTTTCGGTTATGTGGTCAGTAATTTTCTCTTTAGCCCTAAACTCAGTAAAACACCATCATGGTTCGGTTGCCGGGATCTTGTGCACCGGCATCGTTGGTGGTGGCTTAGCCTCACCTCTTGTTGGTTTTATCGCAGATATTAGTGGTGACCTTAGACTTGGGCTACTTATCGTTTATGCGATGCTGTTTTATATCCTTAGTATCGGTTTTTGGGCAAAGCCTTTAATCACAAACAAAACCATACAAATATTTAAATCTAAGGGAGAAACAACAAGCAATATTTAAGCAAATAATGACGCGGTGTTAGGTTTATTTCACTAAGTATCCATCTTATTCACTCTGTAATAAGCAGAGTTATGACTAGGTTTAATATGAGTTTTCCTTCAATTGTCACCCTTGATATTGGTGGCACTAAAATCAATGCAGGCCGTTACGTTAACGGTGTAATCGAAGAATCACGTTCATTTGAATTTCGCGCTAGCGCAAGCTCAGAGGATATTGAAGATTTTATTATTCACTGCATTGATACTTTTTTTATACACAGCACTGTCGGTATTGCCATTGGGGTGCCTTGTATAGTTGATACTCAGCTAGGGGTGGTATACGACGCTGTAAATATTCCAGCATGGAAAGAATTTGCGTTAAAGCAACGATTAGAGCGCCATTACAACATTGGAGTTTATATTAATAATGACGTTAACTGTTTTACCGTAGGCGAGCACCTGTTTGGTGCTGGCAAGGGCTATAACGATATTATTGGATTGTGCTTAGGTACAGGAGTCGGTTCAGGTTTTGTTATCCAAAATCAATTATATCAAGGCCATAATTGCTCCGCCGGTGAAGTCGGAGAAATAGCTTATCTCAATTCCACCATTGATGACTATTGCTCTGGGCGCTTCTTTGAACTGCAGTTTGGCATCAATGGGGCGTTGCTAGCCCAAGCGGCTCGAGCCGGTAATAAAGAAGCCATTGATGCTTTTGAGCAGTTCGGACAGCACTTATCCCATGCAATATCCCACTTACTTCTGGTAGTCGACCCACAAGTGATCATTATTGGCGGCTCAGTAGCCAAATCGTTTGACCTTTTCATCAAAGGGGTTTGGAACGGGCTTGCTGCGTTTCCTTATCAGAAGCTGGTTCGTAACCTCATCATTACTCCTTCAAGCCAAAGTGATAGCGCGTTACTTGGCGCAGCACAATTACACTTAGCCTCTAAAAGGTAAATGCTATGCATAAAAAAATAATACTCACAGGTTTACTTTCGCTCTACTCTGCTACTTCTTTCGCTGCGGGCACGGCTCCTGAGCAAACAACATATACTCAGGCTAGCCTAGACAATTTAGCGCGTAACCTTGAAGTTAAACACGAATTTGTCGACTCTTATCCAGAGCAATGTCCTAATAATCTTGACGAGTGCTACCGCTCTAAAATCCACCTTGAATATCCCCATAACTATCAACCTAAACTTGGTAATTGGGCTATTTACTTTAGCCAATTAACGCCAGTACAAACTGTCAACTCAAGTGAATTTACCATCACTCATATAAATGGCGATCTACATAAAATCACTCCAACAAAGCAGTTTTCAGGCTTTAGTGCAAATCAACCGATCACTATCGATTTCTATAATTACGGCACCCAAATAACTCGCTCAGAGTTTATGCCTAATTACTTTGTGTATTCCGAAGGCTTAAAAGCTACCATTATTGATAGCACTCGGACTGATATCCATCCAGAAACAGGCTTAGAAACCCAAGATTACCTATTACCTTTTACTGACAAGCAAACACAGTTTAAATTGTCAAAAACCGATAATACTCAGTGGGCAAGCGCTCAACAGATTTACGCAACCACTCCTGAAGTGCCTCAAGGTTTAAATTTGAGTGGCCGTTTGATCCCTCAGCCTGCATCTGTTGAGATCACCTCAAATAAAACTATCGACTTATCTAAAGGGTTGAGTTTTACGACCACAGGCGTGTCAACTGCTGTACTAGCTCCGGCAATTGAACGCCTTAATTTAGTGGGCTTAAAAACCTCTAAAGACGGCTTTCCTGTCAATATCATTGTAAATAGCGAGCTCAATAGCAACGCTAATAATGAATTTCAGAGCGTTGAAGATTATCGCCTCACAAGCACTCCTTTAGCGATTACTATCAAAGCAAGTTCAAATACTGGTGCTTTTTACGGGCTAATGTCGCTGGCAGGCTTGGTAAGCGTGAAGCATCAGGTCATTCCTAGCTTAAAGATTAAAGACTCACCGAGATACCGCTTTAGAGGCTTGCATATTGATGTAGCGAGAAACTTTCTATCAAAGAACTTTATCTTAAAAACTATCGATCAAATGGCCGCCTACAAGCTAAATAAGCTTCACTTGCACCTCGCTGATGATGAAGGCTGGCGAATCGAAATTCCCGGGCTTGCAGAACTAAGTGAGGTTGGCGGCAGACGCTGTTTTAATGCGCCAGAAAAATGCTTAATGCCTCAGCTGGGAAGCGAAATAACCGGAAATAGCCAAAGTGATGGCTACTATAGTGTTGAAGATTACCAAGACATTCTCGCCTATGCTAAAGCTCGCCATATTCAGGTTATTCCTTCTCTAGATATGCCAGGTCACAGCCGCGCAGCCATTCATGCAATGGAGGCCAGATACCAAAAATACCTAGCTAAAGGTGATGTTGAACTTGCGCTGCAATATCGTCTCGTAGAGCCGGAAGATAAAACCCAATACAGCTCAATTCAGCACTATTCTGACAATACTCTTAACGTATGTTTAGACAGTACTTATCACTTTATTGATAAAGTGATAGCTGAAGTGCAAGCAATGCACCAACAAGCAGGTACACCTTTAACGACTTATCATATTGGCGCAGATGAAACCGCTGGAGCTTGGTTGGAGTCGCCTTCCTGCGATAAATTAAAAATTGAACAAGCAGAAAAGGTGGCCGGACTACACACACTAAACGGCTACTTTATTGAAAAAATATCAGCGATGCTTGCAGACAAAAATATAAAAGTGGCAGGTTGGAATGACGGCATGGGCGAAACTCGTCCTCAGAACATGCCTAAAAATGTACAAACTAACTCTTGGTCACTTTTGTTTGAAAAAGGTCATATTGCAACACATCAACAAGCTAATCATCGCTGGGATACAGTGATCTCAACACCTGAAGCAACCTATTTCGATTTTCCATATCAAGCGCACCCTGAAGAGCGCGGTAATCACTGGGCTGCACGGCATATCAGCACCCAAAAAGTATTTGAATTTATGCCTGATAACTTACCTGCCCATGCAGAGTTTTGGTTTGACAGTACTGGCCACCCTTATCGCTCTGATGACAGCCAATCCCCCCTAGATCAAGGAGTACGGTACAAGGGCGTACAAGGACATTTATGGAGCGAGATGCTAAGGAGCGACTCGCAAGCAGAATACATGCTGTATCCCCGTTTACTTGCGCTAGCTGAACGCGCTTGGCATAAAGCAGAGTGGGAATTAGATTATGATTATTCCGGAGTAGTCTATGATGAAAACAGCGGTCACTTTAGTAAAAAAGCGCAGCAGCAACGCGCCAAAGACTGGCAGAGTTTTGCTTATGTACTTGGTGCAAGAGAGCTAGCAAAGCTGGCAAAATCCGACGTGTTTTACCGCATTCCAACTGTTGGAGCCACTGTAGAGAATGGCAAGTTAAAAGTGAAAACCCCATTCCCTTATATCGAGGTTGAGTATAGAGAGGTTCAAGCTGATACAGCCCAGTCAGCAAGCCAAAATTGGCAGCCTTATACATCAACTAGTGAGGTAACAGGCACTATTGAAGTACGCGCGATAGGGGCTGATGGCGTACGAAAAGGCCGGAGATTGAATTTGTAGCTTAGGCTGTAATCTATGCTGTATTGATGTCTTTGCCTTCAAAAATATCAAATAGCACAAATAGCAAAAGCCCACTTTTAGTGGGCTGTTGAGTTGCAAATTCTGTGCTTTCAAACTGCCTATTATCAAGCGCTAGAGTTTGAAACTGAACCTACTCTTCGAGAGTATTTAAATATTTGACTAATTGCACTAGATCTTCTGGTGTTTTACCAGGATTCTTAACTAAATACTGACCGTTAACAACGATTGATGGCACGCCACGAATTTCAGCTAATTGCGCTTGAGTGTCGTAATTCATCAGCGCTAATTTAGCATCGGTTGATTGCATTGCTGCTTCGACATCTTTGCCATCTAGGCCTTGGCTTACAAAAAAGTCTTTCAGTTGTTCAGGGCGAGTAAATGCGCCTTCTTTCTCATGAATTCGAGTAAAAATATTGCCATGAACTTGCTTAGTTACACTGAACTTTTGCGCCAAGTAATAGGCTTCCTGACTTAAAATCCAACTTGTACGACCGGCGCCAACTGGGGTACGTTCAAACTTAACTTCATCACCTAGAAGGTGCGCTGTTTGCTCAAAAAATGGATCTTGGCGGTAACAGTGACCACAGTTATACGAAAAGAACTCACGCACAATAGGTTTTGTGCTTTCTGGGATCCCTGCGATTTTAACGTAATCCACACCTTCAACATAAGTGTTCGCCGCTGCAACTTGTAATGGTAACCACAGCATAGCAACCATAAAAATGTGACTAACGGCCTTGATTAATAATTTCATATTCATCCTTAATTGCTATTGTTGCTTTAACTAAACCTTTGAGATGCTGCCTAGCTTTAAATACTTTAAAGTTCAGTGTTTAATTAAACGTTTTGAGCCAAGCTAACCCTCTATTCACATGCTTCTAGCATATCCATAGGATCGCAAAATTGATACTCAAAATTAATCTCTTCAACCAATCGTTGACTACAAATTAACTTACCCATTGCTGATGATACGTCATAAGCATCACCTTCCTCTTTGGCGAAATCAGGAGCAGTTAAGCCCAGCATATTAGCTGCTTTTACATAAAAATCCTGTCTCGTTGGGTGCTCGGGAGCGCATACATTATAAATACCACCAACGTTAGACTCAAAAATCAGTTTAGTCACTGCCGCAATACAATCATTTAAGTGCACAATATTGACTGCACTCATACCACCCGTAAGCTCTTTTTTACCTGCCAAAAATCGTCCCGGGTGCCTTTGTGGGCCAACAAGACCAGCAAAACGAACCACGCAAATATTCGGCTGGTCAGAAAACAGTTGTTCTGCTTGCAATAGCTTTTCACTAATTGGCGAGTGTGCCTGTGCGTCTTTTTCTGTAAGCACACCATTAATTGCAGGGTAAACCCCAGTTGTACTGACAAAAATCAGTCTTTTATAATCGAAACCTGCGATTAACTGCTTTAATTTGGCAAGTCGCTGCAGATAGGCATTAGGAGCCTTTCTTAATCCGGGGGGAATATTAACCACAAGGCAATCAGCATTAAGGGCATTTGTAATAGTTTGACTATCTTGAGCCAAATGCTCGTCATCATCTAAATCGAGCTGAAAACCGTTAATGCCAAACACACTTAATTCTTCAGCTGCAGACTGCGAACGCTTGCTGCCATAAACGATAGTGCCACGTTCTTGAAGGAATTGAGCAAGAGGCAAACCAAACCAACCGCAGCCGACTATACCTACAGTTTTGATCATATATTTCTCTTTTTATTGGTTATGAATTAGCTTTAATTAAGCTATAAGGTACTAAAATAAAAGCTAACTGGCGAGTTTGCATCTAACGTTCTAATTGCCGCCGCAGACAGTTGTTCAACTTTAATGACACCTTTGATTTCGATATCTTCTTGTTGCAAGAACCTAAGCTGAGATTGCAGCCCTTGGGCAGTGCAACTGCGAATAATCGGCTTTTTAAACTCTGCAGTCGTTACCATAACCTTAGCGACTTCGCCGTTAGACAGTTCCACCAAAGTTCCTGGAGGGTAAATACCTAAAACTTTAACCAAAGCTGAGATCATCGCAGCATCATGCTTTTGCACACGATTTTTAAATAGATACCCTAAAGCAATTTGCGGTGATCGTCCCTCGCCGCGAAGTAATCGTTCAAAATCATTTGCTAAGCTAACCACTTGAGTTTCTGCCGCAATTTGCTCCCCCTTTAGCTTATGCGGATAACCACTACCATCAACCCACTCATGATGATGTAACACAATATCAAGCACTTTTTTAGGGAACAATCCTGATTTTTCCAACATGCTATGGCCAAATTGTGGGTGCATATTCAGAAAATTGATTTCATGGTCAGATAGGTTAGTTTTCTTACGGCGAATAATATCCGGTACTTTTTGTTTACCAATATCATGAAATAGCGCTCCTAGAGCGATATCTCTTAACTGGCTATGATTCATGCCTAACGTCTGCGCAATCATCATCGACAATACAGCAATTGACACCCCATGCTGATTTATCGATATATCCACTCCCGCATCAACGCTTGCCAAATAAGGTGTTTCAGTTTCTTTTAGGTGATCCATTAATTCTTCAACTAAGGTCGCGGCACTGCGGTAAGCGCCTTGAGGATCTGAGCCTAATTTAGAAAAAACGGAGCGGCAATCGTTTGCTCCTTTAGTAAAACGTTGCTGCCCTAGGCGGATTGACTTCCTCACTACACTTTTAGCCTGCTCGGCCAATTGCTCTGGAGTCAGTTCAGGCACAACAATTTCTACCTCGGTTTTCTTAGGTAATAGCTCTTCGCCGGAAATAAGATACACAAAGGCGACATCTAGTGTTTTAATCAACTCGATATGAGACAGAGTTTCAATTTCAATGCGGTTAAACAGAAACGGGTGATTGGTCCATGCAAGCGGCAATTTAACGACCATGCCAACTTTTAGGTCTGACAAGGGCACTCTCACCTCGACAGCTTTTGACATTGATATCACTCCCAATTTCACTTTGCAGGCGGATTTAAACCTGTATTGACTATATCTAGAAGGCGCACTGTGCTGGTCACTTAAATTAAATGTGACTGACTGGCTATCTAAAGCTTGTTAGGCAGCATAATACACTAGCCTAATAACGATATATTATAGATATTTACGTTATAATAAAGACCTAGCGCCAACTTTATGACAGCTAAAGTTAAATTGACAGGCCTATTTGAACGTTTAATCCGCTCCCGTCGAAAACAAGCAAATTCAATATAGGAATATCATATTCTAAATTTATTGAAAAATGCTGCAACAGAGAATTGCATACAATATACCAAGAGTCTATACTGAAACTGTTCCTTAACATTGGTCGCCCCGAAAGATCGTTAGGGAGCAATACTGTCAATTGTCCTTTTACTTTGGGAGATCTGGGTTGCAGTTAAGCCGAGGTTGAACAGTAAAGGTTTTATCGTAAACATAAGGCGCCTTATACAGAGTGACTCTCTGTACAAGCAACCCTATTTGACGCTGCTTGCAGCGTCTTTTTTTTACTCTTTTTCTTTCCAGTCGCTAAAGTACAAATTTAAATGTTTAGATTTATACAAGTACAAACTGGCCCAGAATAAAAATAATGCATCTAAACCTATACTCCAGCTATAAACATAATAGGTGTGCAAAATCCGTTGGATGAGTAAACCACCATCAACGATCAAGAGTATTGCCAGTAGCCATTTCATGTACGGAAACACATGACGTACCCAGGCAGGTTTACGTTTTCGCTCAGCAATTACCGCGGCATAAATAAAAAGTGCTCCAGCGCCTGCCGCTAAGGCCATTAAAAAGTCATTTTTGTGGGGATAAAATAACGTCACTAAACCAGCACGATCGCTAGCTTGTGTTAATGATGCCACAAACACACACCAACCACGGGCAATAAACACTAGCAATAGATACAGCATAATTGGTGGTTTAACGTGGCCTTTATCATCGAGCCAAGTGATATTGCTAAAATTCACAAACCGTCCCTAATTGAAAGTTAATTGCTCAACAGCTAATGTAGCTAGCCTTAGTTATTTAAAGCCGTGTAGTTTTATATATTTTGCGCTTTTACAAGCTAAAACCTATTTACTCAGGTCATGTTAGATATGGTGCTTTTTAGGTACTTTTCAAGATGTGGGACACACTAATCTCAGTTGATATCAAAATCTTTGCTATTCAACCTATTGCTGCAAACAAACCTAACCCGAAAATTATCAATTACCAGCGCAATAAGGCAGGCTTATCAAGAAATGCCAAACAACTGATCTCATCACCAACATTAGCTCAATGTAGCGCTAACACTGCCATCCCCATTAATCCACGATCCACTCACTTAGTACTGGGATCATTTAATGGGTTAGTAATACCAATCAGGGCTAACAAAAAAGCTCCTAACCAAAGGCCTAGGAGCTTTTTACTGCAAGGTGTAAAACTAAGAAGTGAGCTACGATAAAATAGCGATTAGCGCTTCTTCATCAATCACTTTAACCCCAAGCTCTTGGGCTTTCGCAAGCTTTGAACCTGCAGCTGCGCCTGCAACTAAACAGTCAGTATTTTTAGATACGCTACCAGCTACTTTTGCCCCTAGAGCCTGTAATTGACCTTTAGCATCATTACGATTAAGCTGTGTTAGCGTACCAGTTAACACCCAGGTTTGCCCTTTCAAAGACAGATCTTCTTCAGCAACCTCTTCAATGGCTGGCCAGTGAACACCTGCCTCAACAAGCTTATCAATCACCTCGAGATTATGTGGCTGGGCAAAAAAGTGCTCTAAATGCGCGGCAACAATCGTACCTACATCATCAACTTTGATAAATGCTTCTGCATTAGCTGCTTTAAGCGCTTCTAGTGTTTTGAAGTATGCCGCAAGGTTTGCCGCTGTCGCCTCGCCGACTTCACGAATACCTAACGCGTACAAGAAGCGCGAGAATGTTGTTTGTTTAGCAACCTCAATTGCTGCGACTAATTTCGTCGCCGACTTCATTCCCATACGCTCTAACATAGTCAAAGCTGATGCGGTTAACTTGAAGAGATCTGCAGGGCTCGCAACGAGTTCTTTATCAATTAGCTGCTCAACAACTTTATCACCCATACCGTCGATATCTAATGCTTTGCGTGAAGCAAAATGTTTAATCGCCTCTTTACGCTGCGCTTCGCAAAATAAACCGCCCGTGCAGCGTGCAACAGCTTCACCTTCAACTCGTTCAACTTCGCTTTCACAAACAGGACAAAGCGCTGGAAAAACGATATCTCTAACATCATCAGGGCGTTTTTCGGCAACCACTGCAACAATTTGAGGAATAACGTCACCTGCGCGGCGGATAATAATAGTATCGCCAATCTTAACGCCAAGACGTGCGACTTCATCTGCGTTATGCAATGTGGCATTCGATACTGTCACACCGCCAACAAATACAGGCTTTAAGCGCGCAACAGGTGTTACTGCGCCAGTGCGACCGACCTGAAAATCAACACCTTCAAGCAGTGTCATCTCTTCTTGTGCAGGAAACTTAAATGCAGTTGCCCAGCGCGGCGCTTTTGCCACAAAACCTAGGCTTAGCTGATGAGCGATTTGGTTTACTTTGATCACTACGCCGTCAATTTCAAAAGCTAAGCTGCTACGACGCTGTTGAATATCATTATAGTATTCAATTACCTCTGCAACCGAACTACATACTTTAACCTCTTGGCTGACCGGTACGCCCCATGAACGCAGCTGCTCAAGTTGGCCATAATGACTGTCGGCAAGTGGCCACGATTCAGGTTCTACTACACCTAATGCATAGGCATAAAAACCTAATGCACGGCTAGCAGTGATCTTGCTATCTAGCTGACGCAAACTACCAGCGGCAGCATTACGCGGGTTTACAAATAGCTTTTCACCCTTAGCTCGGGCGCGCTCATTAAGGGCTTCAAACGCCTTATGAGGCATAATCACTTCACCACGCACTTCAACCAGTGCAGGTAAGTTATCGCCACGTAGCGTTAACGGAATAGATTTAATCGTACGCACGTTTTCGGTGATGTCTTCACCTGTTTGGCCATCACCGCGGGTTGCAGCACGCTCATATACGCCATTGCGATAAGTGATACTCACAGCTAGACCATCTAACTTTGGCTCACAGCAGTAACTTAAATCTTTACCTGTTTTGTCAACAATGCGCTGATTAAACGCATTAAACTCTGCTTCATCAAATACATTATCCAAGCTCAGCATCGGCTTTAAGTGCTGAATTTGATCAAACTTAGCCAACGCTTCGCCACCCACTCTCTGAGTGGGTGAGTCAGGTAAACAAAATTGCGGATGCTCGGTCTCTAAGGCTTTAAGCTTATGTAATAAGCGGTCGTACTCAGCATCAGGAATTGACGGGCTGTCGTCGACATAGTAGCGATAGTTATGTTGATTGAGTTCAGCGGTTAACTGAGCAATTTCGGTTTCAATAGCTTGCATCTTATATGTCCAAATAATAACAAAGGCCGCTGCTGCGGCCTTTCAATTTTCTACGCTTACAGCCTAACAATAGACACTGTCGTGCAATCATCTACACTTATGCTAGCGCTCTGATCCGTTGAATATAATTCTGCTTAGTGCTTTCTAACCATGTATCACGGCCGCCATCAAGCACTTCACCACCGAGGTCATCAGCAATTTGATGCGCAGAATTAAGCATGATTGAAAAGTTCATTAGCGCATCGCCATAGCAAGGTAGAGTCATAAATAACACCACGCCTTGAGTGGTAAATTGCTCCATATTGTCAGGGTCAAACACACCTGGCTTAACCATATTGGCCATAGAGAATAATACTTTACCTGTTCCAGCATTATCTTCATGGCGATGGAAAATATTCATATCGCCATATTTAAAGTTAAGCGTTAATAAGCAAGGTAGTAATTCTGCACCGTGGAGTTCTTCACCATCTTTGGCGACAACATGTAACACTAAAACGTCTTGAGGCTCACCGAGCTCTTGTGTAGGTGCAGCTTCTTGCGGAGCCGCAACAGCTTGTGCGTTTTCGCTGTAAGCTTGATTATGAGCCTGGATTTGAGCTTCGTTAGCTTGTTGAACAGGCGCTGTAACCGTTTGCTCCGAAGTCATCTCTTCTGTTGCGAATAATGACTCTTGCACAGGTGCTTGCTCTGCAAACTCAGGATTTTCGGTCGACAATGATGGCTCGACTCGAGTTTTAGTCACTTTTTCTTGAGGAGTTTGAGTTAACTCAAATGCATTTTCTTTTATGGCTGGTTCTGAAGTTGCAGAGAACTTTGCTACGCCATCGTTTACAGTCGCTACAGAGTCGTTATTAGTGGCATCGTCTGCAGCAACCTTAACCACTCTTACTTCACCAATTCCGTCGTTATCAAAACCATCTGCATCACGACGCTCACGATTGATGTCGGTCATAGGGCTTTGTTTATAACCCTTTGGTTGTTGTTTTCTTATCGACCAAAAACCATGCACAAGTACGGCGATAATGGCTATCGCACCTAAAAATAGCAATACCAGTTGCAAATTTTCCATTGGTTACCCTGTATCTCTTATGTTTATCCGGCGTCAGCTAGCGCCACCGCTTCATCAATATCAACAGCCACAATGCGTGAAACGCCGGGCTCATGCATAGTCACACCGATAAGTTGATCGGCCAATTCCATGGTGATCTTGTTGTGACTAATATATATAAATTGCACACTTTGCGACATCTCTTTTACCAAACGACAAAAACGTTCGACATTGGCATCATCTAAAGGTGCATCAACTTCATCCAACATACAAAATGGCGCTGGATTCAGTCTAAAAATAGCGAATACTAATGATAAAGCTGTTAGCGCTTTTTCTCCACCAGAAAGAAGGTGAATTGTACTATTCTTCTTACCCGGCGGCCTTGCCATAATAGTAACGCCTGTTTCCAACAAGTCATCATCTGTTAAGGCTAAATAAGCACTACCACCACCAAAGACCTTTGGAAATAACAAACCTAAATCGGCGTTAACTTTATCAAAGGTTTCTTTAAAGCGACTTTTGGTTTCTTTATCAATTTTTCGTATCGCTTCTTCAAGGCTACTAAGTGCAGCATTAAGATCGTCGTCTTGACTGTCTAAATAGCTCTTGCGTTGATTTTGTTGTTCGAACTCTTCAATAGCCGCTAAGTTAATTGCTCCTAAATGAGCAATTTGTGCACGTAGTCGCTCTAGCTCTTTTTGACGCCATAGCGTGGTCTTATTATCATCTAATGTCGATAATATTTGTGCAACGTCAACACTTTGCTCATCTAATATGCGTTGTTGGCTATCAATTTGTCCTTTTAAACCTTCACGACGTAACTTTAACGTGCTTGACGCTTGAGTCAAGTTTTCTAACTTCGCAAGCTGTTGTTTTTTATTCGTTCCTGCACTATCGCACAGTTCCTGAATCTTCGCTTGTTCTAGGCGGAGCTGTGCCAAGGCCTCTTGCTTAACTTTTTGCGCCTGAAGGGCTTGCTCAAGTTGTACAGTAAGTGGCTGAGAATCACCTTCTTGTTGCTGGTCTTCTTTATTTTGTAGCGATAACAGCTGTGCTTGAGTTTGTTCAAATTCAACCAAGCGCTGCTGATGTTGACTCAGTTGCTGCTCAATCAACATTAGTTGAGTTTGTAGCTGATGTTCATTGACCGAAAGCTGGCTCAATTTAGCATCTAATTGCTGACGCTGAGGCCTCAAAATGGCTAACTGTTCAACCGCTTTCGATTTCTGCGTTTGAACCGCACTCTTTTGTGTAGCGGATTGCTGTAGCGCCACTTTCAGCTGCTCATGCAGTTCCTTGCCTTGCTCAGCATTTAACAATAACTGTTGCTGCTCCTGCTTTGCTTCCTGTAACTCAGTTTGAGTTTGTCTCAGTCTTGAGGATATATCCTTAATAGATTGCTGCTGTGAGCGTAACTGTGAGCTAACTGTCGCGAGTTCAATCTGTTTAGTTTGAATTAACTGCTGTTTTTGCGCGATTTGTTCAGTTAACGGCGCTAAATTTCGTTTTACATCAGCGACTGCATTGTCTAGTTCAGCTAACTTAACTTGGTTAGCTTCAATGTTTGCCTGAAGTGTAATTTGTTCGTTTTTCAGCTCAACGGTTGAGCCCGCAGCTTGAGTTTTCTCAATAATGAAGTCATTACCAACAAGGTAGCCGTCCGCTGTCGCAATAAGCTCATCCTGTTTTAACGTGCTGCGCTGTAACAAAGCGTCATTCAAGCTGGCTGACCAGGTCACATTATTTAGCCAAGGCGCCAAATTTACCGGTGCGCGAATAATGCCATTATCTGTAGTGCCGACCGTAAAGCCGTATCGAGTAGCAATCTCATCAGCATTTAGTTGTTCAGCGCCAAGCACCTGCGTATTCAACACCCCTGATAATAAGATATCCACTGCAGCTTCCCAGCCCGGAGACACCTCAAGTACCTGCCACAATGCTTGCTCACTACCAGGTCTATCAACCGGTAATAATTGGCTTACAACCGCAAGTCGACCTTTTTCATCAGCAAGCTGCACTTTTAGTTTATCTTGCTCAATGAGCAAAGACTGCTGCTGTTGCTCTGCAGTTGTTAGCTTAAACTTAAGCTCGTCAACAATTTCAAGTTCCTGCTCAACAGCTTGAGTCAACTCATTGACTTGTTGACTTATATCTTGCGATTGGAACTGTTGCAGCTCAGATGCTGTGGCGTCAACTTGCAATTCTAAACGAGTCACAAGTTTGAGTTTATTCTCAATGCCCGTTTGATAATGGATTAACTGAGTTCGATTCATCTCAAACTTCAAATTCGCTTGAGTATAAATATCATTTAAGCCATTGAGCTTCTCTGTCAAGGAGTCGAGTAACTCAGTGGCAGAGTGCACATCAATATCAAAGTCGGCTAACTGCTTACGCAGCAAATTAGCCTCAGGTGAGGCCTGAGTTTGCTTTTCAATCAGTAAAGCTTGCTTTGCTTCATCTTCAACTAGGCGGCCACGATAAGCAGTTAACTGTGCTGCGACTTCTTGTAATCGCTCAGTTAAGCTTTCATTTTGCAACTGTCGATGCTTCAAGGATTGTTCAAGCTTAGCAATGTGGGTTTTAGTGAGATAAAAATCTTCGACTTGATGTGCTTCTTGCGCATCAAGCTCACTTAGCTTTAGTGTAAGTTCAGTTAAACTCAGCTCAAGTGTTTGGTTTTCAGCAACAAATTTTGCTTGTTGTAGCTCTAGCTTTGCTAGCTCAGCATCAATTTTAGCAATTTGTAACGTTAATTCATGGTAGCGTGATACAGATAACTCGGCGTCACACTTACGCTCTGCTTGCTTAAGCTCGCGGTACTTTTTAGCAGTTTTCGCTTGCTCTGCTAATTTTTCTAACTGTTTAGCTAATTCAGAGCGAATGTCGCCTAAACGAGCTAAGTTTTCACGGGTATGACGAATACGATTTTCGGTTTCGCGGCGGCGCTCTTTGTAACGCGAGATCCCCGCAGCCTCTTCAATAAATACCCTAAGCTCTTGTGGCTTAGATTCAATCAGTCGTGAAATAGTGCCCTGCTCAATAATGGCATAGCTACGCGGACCTAACCCAGTGCCCATAAAAAGGTCGGTAATGTCTTTACGACGGCATTTTTGATTATTAAGAAAATAGTTAGAGTCACCATCACGGCTCACTTGTCGCTTGACAGCAATTTCTTGATAACTTGAATACTGACCAAGCAAGCGGCCATCTTGATTATCAAAAATTAGCTCCACACTGGCCACCGAAACTGGTCGACGCGCAGTTGAGCCATTAAAGATGACGTCTGTCATCGAGTCGCCACGTAAGTGTTTAGCCGAGCTCTCCCCTAACACCCAGCGTACAGCATCAATCACATTGGATTTGCCGCAGCCGTTTGGACCAATAATGGCACTTAATGGGTTAGGAAAAGGTATTTTAGTTGGATCGACAAATGACTTGAATCCGGCAAGTTTAATCTGTTTGAGTCTCATGGTGCCGTGTAGTCATTTCCTCGCTAGGCAGTAGCGATTAAGTTTGAGGGCTAACCTTTGCATCAAGCAAACTATCGCTAGTCAGCGTGTGCGTGTTAATGGGCTAACTTTACCAAAGCTCACTGCATTTTGTAACGTTTTTATCGTTGATTAAGCGCTTTTAACTTGTGATTAAATACCGACTGACTCACAATCGTACTAATACGCATTTTTAACAACCTAGTATTTCTATGAATAAAACCAATCAAGTACAAAAAAAAAGCGGTGTTAATTATTTTCTAGATGGCTTCAGTCTCATCAAAACCAAGGGCCTGAGGAAATTCGTTTTTATTCCATTATCAATCAACTTACTACTGTTTGGTGGCCTCATCTATTTTGCTATTGGTCAATTAGAAAGCGTATTTGCTTGGCTATCAGGACAACTGCCAGAATACTTAAGTTGGCTTAACTTTATTTTATGGCCGTTGGCTATTTTAACTTTGCTGGTTGTGATGTCGTTTATTTTCAGCTCAGTGATGAACTGGATAGCCGCCCCATTTAACGGATTACTTGCTGAAAAAGTCGAGCAACAGCTTACCGGTAAACCACTTAATACCGGTGGTAACATCAATTTGATTAAGGATTTACCGCGAATTTTAGGCCGAGAATGGATAAAGCTGAAATACTACCTGCCACGCGCAATTGTATTTTTGCTGCTGTTTTTAGTGCCTTTTATTGGCCAAACCATAGCGCCGGTTTTATGGTTTTTATTTAGTGCGTGGATGATGGCAATTCAGTACTGCGACTATCCATTTGATAACCACAAAGTTCCGTTTAACGATATGAAATTCGCACTAAACCAAACTAAAGGCTCCAGCTTTAGCTTTGGTGCTGCTGTTACCCTGTTTTCAATGATCCCAATTGTAAACTTTGTGGTTATGCCTGTGGCGATTTGCGGCGCGACTGCCATGTGGGTCGACAAGTACCGTAGCGCGTATAAAAACAATGCCATCGCACCGGATTAGTACCTAGCAATAGCTACCATTAAAGCCATGTTCCCATGGCTTTTTTTATGTTCGAATTAATCGTTTTTACGATTAAGCAGGTTCACTCGACAAGTTTTGTAACAAATTCACCACAAGCTAAAGCTCTATCAAAGGACTAATTCTGGCACAATCTGCGCAACATAAAATAAACATAGATAACAAATGATTAAACCTGCTGTTAAACGTCGCTTGCTTCCATTGGTCTTATTTTTTAGTGCATCCTCCGTCTTTTATGCCCAAGCTGGCGAAACAACACAATTTAATATTCAAATCCCAACAATCGAAGGTCAAGTTGAAATTGATGGTGAGTTTAATGAAACTCAATGGCAACAAGCAGCAGCTGCAACATTGGCTTTTGAAACCAGCCCCGGTGAAAATATTGCAGCTCCGGTTAAAACAGATGTAAAAATATTTGCAACCCAATCAAGTCTGTATCTTAGCTACCATGCCAAAGATCCAAACCCTGAGCAGATCCGCGCTAACCTAAGTGATCGAGACAGTGTGTGGGGCGATGATTTAGTCGGTATTAAACTTGATACCTTTAACGATGCACGACTCGCTTATCAGTTCTTTGTTAACGCCTATGGTGTGCAAATGGACTCGATTGAAAATGAACTTACTGGCAGTGAAAGTGATGCTTGGGATGGCATATGGTACAGCGCAGCCAAACGCACAGATACTGGCTATCAAGTTGAAATAGAGTTGCCACTGCGACTACTGAACTTCGATAACAAAGATAAGCAAACATGGGGCATTGAGTTTATTCGTTTCTATCCACGAAACGAAGAACATCGCCTATCAAGCCATCAAATTGATCGTAATAACAACTGTACTTTATGCCAACTTGGCGTTGCTACAGGCCTTGCTAATATTGAACAAGGTAACGACTTACAGATCACTCCTTCATTAGTGCTCAACCGCACAGGCAATCGCCCCCATGAAGAAAACAGCGAATGGGACAACGACAATAATATTGAACCGAGTTTAGATCTGCGTTGGGGGATCACCCCGAGCACTTTACTTAGCGCAACCCTGAATCCTGATTTCTCCCAAGTAGAGGCCGATGCAGGTCAACTCGATATCAATAGTACATTTGCATTGTTTTACCCAGAAAAACGTGCATTTTTTCTTGATAACAAAGATTATTTCGATACTCAATTAAACCTTTTGCACACTCGTAATATCGGCGCACCAGACTATGGTTTAAAGCTTACTAGCAAGCTCGGTGACCATACCTTTGCCACGCTTATTACTGACGACACTAACACCAACTTTTTGGTGCCTGGTAACCTCAGTTCAGATGTCGCCAGTATTGATCAGAAAAGCCATAACTTTGCTGGTCGCTATCGTTTTGATTTTGGTAAACCACTATCTATTGGTGCATTAGTTACCGCCAAGAAAAGCGATGATTACCACAATTATGTCAGTAGTGTGGATGTAAAGTATCAACCCAGTGATCACGATACATTTATCGCGCAATATGTGGTTTCAGATACTAAATACCCAACGGATCTATTTAAAGAATTTTGTAATACCGATGACTGCCTACCAAAGCAAAACTGTGATTTAAACGATTGCGGCGTAAATGAGCGCGTATTAAGAACCCAAAAGAATGGCAGCTTTAGTGACGATATGTACCTGCTCAAGTACCAATATGATTCTCGAAATTGGGACGCTTTTGCACAATATATTTCGATAGGTGAAGACTTTAGAGCCGATTTAGGTTTTGTTGATCAAGTCGACTTTAATAAATTTGTCACCGGCGGTGGTTATACTTGGTATCCAACATCGGGCTTTTTTAACGAAGTACGACTTAGCGGCGACTGGGATATTAGCCATAATCAAGCAGGCGATAAACTAGAGCAAGAAGCTGAGGCGCGTGTACAAGTAAATGGTCAGTGGCAAAGCTACGCTACATTTGGTGTCGTACATAGAGACCGTGTCGGCCGCCGTCACAACGGTGCATCACTAGTCATAGCGGGTAATACTCAAATGTTTACCGAAACCATGGGCTGGTTCTATGGCAACATCAAACCAACGCGAACACTTTTTATGGAAGTGGATGTTAACTATGGTGATGACATTGACTTTGCCAATGATCAATTGGGTACCAGAGTGAAATTTAATCCAGGCGTAAACTGGAAGATCACTGACTCAATTGAAATGGACTTATCTCACGTATATCGCACCTTGGATGTTGATGAGGGACGATTATTTACGGCAAATTTGAGCGACTTACGCCTCAGTTGGTATATTGATATCCATAACTTCATCAGAATTTCGAGTGTATATACTGATATTGAGCGTGACACTAGCTTATATAAATACAGCACGCCCAACGCGCAATATCAGCAATTGGGTAATGAAGTGTTATACGGCTACAAGCTCAATCCACAAAGCGTGTTTTATTTAGGCTACTCGGACGGTTTAAAAGCTGATGATGAGGTCGATTCACTAATGAAAACCGAAGAAACCTACTTTATGAAAATCAGTTACGCATGGCTGCTCTAGCCAAAGAATTAAACGGAACGATAAGCAAATAGAAAGCTAACATTTGTAACCACATAAAAAAGCAGCCTTTTGGGCTGCTTTTTCATTAGCGAGTAATTGTTAATCTTGTGCAATACACACTAGATTTCGGCCATTGGCTTTCGCTTCATATAAGCCAATATCCGCACGGTTAAGCAGCGCATCGACGTTTTCATCCAAAGTAAACTCAGTCACCCCAGTGCTAACAGTTATATTGAGTAAACCTTTAGATGTGGCAATCGGTGTTGCCTCAAGTTGCATTCTAAAACTATCTAATAAGACATATGCTTTTTCAACGTTCAACCCTTTAAAGCCAACAACAAACTCTTCGCCACCAATACGTGCTACCGTAAAGTGCTGAGAAAAAGATTGTTGTAACCTGCTAGAAAACTCAATCAACACCTCATCACCAACATCGTGACCATAGGTATCGTTAACCTTTTTAAAATAGTCAATATCAAGCAGGGCCAGTGCTAATGAACCTTTTTTCTGAGCTATGGTATTAAGCTTCTCTTCATACATATTGAAAAAATAGCGACGATTAAACACGTTAGTAAGGTAATCAAGGTTTGCTTGTTCCCAGAGCCTTGTCACCATATCTAAGGCGTCTAATGTAGTTAATACTCGGCAGTGAAACTCTTCATGTACAAACGGTTTTTGTAAAAAGTCATTGGCGCCATTTTTAATAAATCGCGCAGATAGGCTTTCATCGCTATCACTAGATAAGCCAATAATAGCAAGTTCTTCACGGCTCAGTTGCTCACGCACCTTAATGATCAAGCCAAAGCCATCGAGTCTTGGCATGTTGTAATCCGTAATTAACAGCTTTATATCTGGATTTTCACTGAGGGTTTCCAGTGCAGACACGCCATCATCAGCTTCGATAACCTGAAAAAGATGTTGCTCAAGTAAGCTACGGATAAACTTGCGACTCACGACTGAATCATCTGCGACGAGCACTTTTACGCTTTGATTGCGACAAAGACGTTTAACTAACTTAGCCGTATATTCGTAACTAAATCGATTTTCTTTAAATACATAGTCAACAATACCCAGCTGCAATAAACGCGCTCTTTGCTCAGCATCCCAGCTGCCGGTTAATACAATACAGGGGATCTGTTTTGCTAAAACAAACTTAACGATCTCGCCTTCTTGTGCATCGGGTAAATTTAGGTCGGTAATCGCAACAAAGTATTGGTTTTCAGCCAGCAGCGCTTTAGCACTGTGCATGTCTGGTGCGACATCAACCTCACAATTTAGCTCCTGAGTTAGCAAATGCCGCATAACCCGAGAAACTACTTGGCTATCTTCAACCACTAAAATTCGCAAGCTGCTCTCCTCCTTCCGAACGCTTTCAGCATTACATTTAGCAACAGCCATTTGTTAACTTTCTATTTTGGCAACTTAGTCCACCTTCGGTGGTGACATTTCGCTAAATATCAATGTTGAAACGGAAATTTTATCCAGTCACATATTTTCTATATGCGTTTATGTATGCCAGCTTACCCCGTGTTGATACAAAACGGTATAACTAATGTCAGATATCTGCTGCATTATTAAGTGAAAAATTAACATCTTCATTGTCACTTTGATGCTCTTGTGCCGCTTGATGCTTGCTTTTACGCACGTCAATAACAACTGTGGCAGAGATCTTATCTTGTATCGCTTAGTGGCATATAAAGAATATTTGGAGCGAGATCAAAAGCAAACGGCGTCACCCAGGTCTTTGGATCGTTATTTTTGCAGATTGTCGGCTGGTTCATGATTAACTTTCCATTAACGCTAATTTTAGGCAGAATCAAGCCCAAGCATTTGGCTTCAAAAACATTGTATTTTCTTTAACTTACATTACATTAACATTCTCAAGCAGTAATGAAATCTTCATTTACGAATAACAGTAAACGCTTTAATAACCAAAAAGAATAACGAAGAACAAACTATCACTTCTAATGTGGCCAAAGGCGATTATGATTTAGCTGTGCATATAAAGGAGCAAGCAACCCATGAGCAAAATTTTCGAAGATAATTCACAAACGATTGGTAACACCCCTCTTGTCCGTCTTAATCGCGTTAGTAATGGTAAAGTGCTTGCTAAAGTAGAAGCACGTAACCCAAGCTTCAGTGTCAAATGCCGTATCGGCGCGAACATGATTTGGGATGCTGAGAAAAAAGGCATTTTGACTTATGAGCAAGAACTGATTGAACCAACATCAGGTAACACTGGTATTGCCCTTGCTTATGTAGCCGCCGCTCGCGGATATAAATTAACACTGACTATGCCTAACACTATGAGCCTAGAGCGTAGAAAGCTACTTAAAGCCCTTGGTGCAAACCTTGTACTGACTGAAGGCGCTAAAGGCATGAAAGGTGCTATTGATAAAGCTGAAGAAATTCGCCAATCCGCACCAGAAAAGTACGTGTTACTGCAGCAATTTAATAACCCTGCCAACCCAGAAATTCATGAAAAGACCACAGGTCCAGAGATCTGGAATGACACTGACGGCAGCGTAGATGTATTAGTCGCTGGTGTTGGTACTGGTGGTACTATTACCGGTGTTAGCCGTTACATTAAAAATACCCAGGGCAAAGCGATTACCTCTGTTGCGGTTGAGCCAACTGACTCACCTGTTATCGCGCAAACTTTGTCTGGCCAAACGGTACAGCCAGGACCACACAAAATCCAAGGTATTGGCGCAGGCTTTATTCCAGGTAACCTAGATTTAACTCTAATTGACCGAGTTGAAGCCGTAACCAACGAAGAGTCAATTGAAATGGCTCAACGTTTAATGAAAGAAGAAGGTATTTTAGTGGGTATTTCTTCTGGCGCAGCAGTTGTTGCCGCTAACCGAATTGCAGCACTACCAGAGTTTGAAGGTAAAAACATTGTCGTAATTTTACCGTCAGCAGCTGAACGTTACTTGTCTTCTGCGTTATTCCAAGGTCAATTTAGCGACGCTGAAAACGTTCAATAAGTAAAACAGCAGATTTGTTAAGCATAAAACCCAAGCCTAGCTTGGGTTTTTTATTGCGTTAACAATATAGCTAACCGTTGAATTAATCGTTGTTACCAGTTGCTCTTCATCTATCGCTTCACGAATTAGATATTGATATTCAAAAAACTTAATCATCGCCAAAATTTGATTGGCATCTGTTTTTGCAGTATCTGAGCCCATAGCGATAAAAAACTGCTTAATACTCGTTAAAAAAGTAGTGTCTAACGCCATAATAGCCGCCGCTAATTGCGGGTTACGCAGGGCCTCTTCATGAAAGGCAGCTTCAAGTATTCTATCGTGTCGTAACGCCACCTGCCCTTTAATGTGTTCGCAGATAAATAAGCTCAGTTCTTGGATAATAATTAGTTTTGTTTGCTCAGCATTTGTGCTTTGTTTTGCCTGCATTAACCCTTCTATAAGCGCATAACTTTTTTGCTCTAGCACTTTATTCATCCAAAGGTTTTTCTCCGCAAAATAGGTCAACGAGTCGCTAATGAGATCTTTGATATCATCAAAGTAGTAGGTAGTTGACGATAATGGAACCTGTGCTTCTGTCGCCACAGCTCTATGGCGCACACCGCGGATCCCCTCTTTAACGATTAGTTTCAATGTCGCCTCTAATATTGCGACTCTTCGTGCTTGGCCGTCACTGCGGTTTGATTGCCGTCCAACATAAGTTAATGGTACCTGCATGTTACTTTCCTATCGGCTAAACATTGAGAATTGTCGGCGGTTGCAGTGCGTTTGCATGCTGCTCATAAAAATACGACTTTACGCATGAAGTCGGATCAAGTTCAAACAATAAACAAACTGTAACATGTAAAATCGCCCCCCACTAATTACGACGTTGTTTACCTCGGTTTACTTATGCCTTTTTATCGTTCTCCCCTTGCTATTAGCGCGTTTGACGCAAAATTCGAAGCCCAAAAAATTGCTTTTGCTCCTATCAGTTTCCAAGTTGCTCGTTGCTTATTAAAGTTCAATTTATTACAGCTTATCTCTGATTGCGGCAGCAAAGGCTGTAGTGTTACACACTTAGCTCAACAAACTGAGTTGTCCGAATATTCCGTCGGTGTATTAGTCGATATGGGATTAAGTATGGGTTTACTGTATCTCAATAACGATATGTATACTTTAGATAAAATAGGCCACTTCCTACTCCATGATGATATGGCGCAGGTGAACCTCAACTTCACCCACGATGTATGCTATCAAGGACTATTTGAACTTGAAGCCTCGCTGTTAGAAGGCAAACCTAAAGGTCTAAGTTCGCTAGGTGATTGGCAAACAATTTATCCAGGCTTAAGCCAATTGCCAGAGCAAATTAAGAAAAGTTGGTTTGAATTTGATCATTACTATTCAGATCATGCCTTTGAGTCATTGTTACCCCTAATATTTCAAGCTAAGCCGAAACATATCGTTGATGTGGGTGGCAATACAGGCAAGTGGGCACTGGCTTGTACTGGTTATAATGCAGACGTGCAAATCACCATTATGGATCTCCCCGGCCAACTAAAGGTGGCAATCGAAAATGCCAAAAACTCCGGGGTTGCAGAGCGAGTCCATCCATTTACGACTGATCTTTTAGACGAGCAAAAACCATTTTGTGAAAATGGTGACCTTTATTGGATGAGCCAATTTTTAGACTGCTTCTCTGAATCAGAGATCTTAAGCATTTTAACCCGTGCCGCTAAAGTGATGAAACCAAATAGTGAGCTGTGTATCTTAGAAACGTTCTGGGATCGCCAGCCATTTGAAGCTGGTGCTTATTGCGTGAATGCCACCTCGCTGTACTTTACTGCTATCGCTAATGGCAATAGCCGTATGTATCACAGTAAAACTCTACTTAAGTTAATTAGTCAGGCAGGTTTATTTGTAGATGAAGATATCGATAATATCGGCCTAGGTCATACTTTACTTCGCTGTAAACGTAAGCCCTAATTTAATCCCCACCTACCAAGATTAAATATAATTGAAGCTAAGGTTAACTTAGTTTCAATTTTTATTAACCAAAGGTCGAGATAGAATAAAACCATAAAGATTGCTACAAGGATTTTATTATGACCAGCACACAAAGCCATAAACTTAGACACAGAGTTTCTCGTCTACCTAGCCCAATGGCAGGGCTAGCATTAGCCATTGCAAGCCTTGGTTGGGCTTGGGAAAGTATGCTACCCAGCTTAAATGGCCAAGGTCAATTAATCGGCGCATCAATTGCTAGCGTAATGCTACTTATGCTGGTTTTTAAATTTATTTTACATCCAAAGGTACTTGTCGAAGAACTCACTCACCCGGTAGTTGGTAGTGTTGTACCAACATTCGCAATGGGGTTAATGGTCGTTTCAGCTGCTTTAGGCCAATTTAATCATGTTGTAGGTGTAAGCTTATGGCTCGTGGCAATTGCCATTCATATCATTTTCTTAGGTATGTTTATTTACTATCGCGCAATCGATTTTAAACTTGAACATATGGTGCCAAGTTGGTTTGTACCGCCTATTGGGATAATCGTTGCAGCAGTTTCATTTCCACATGGCTCTGAAATGCAATATCAATGGTTAGCTGATGCTATTTTGATGTTTGGTATGGTGAGTTATTTGATCATGTTACCTATCATGTTATACCGCCTAATCTTTTGCCAGCCAATTGCTGATGCAGCGAAACCAACTATTGCCATCATGGCGGCCCCAGCAAGCTTATCACTTGCGGGTTACTTAACGATGACAACACAACCATCGTTGATTATTGTTGGCGTACTGCTCACTTTGGCGTTATTGATGACAAGTGTTATTTACTTAGCGTTTTTTCACTTGCTAAAACTACCGTTCTCACCGGGATACGCTGCATTTACCTTCCCTATGGTGATCGGAGCTACAGCATTATTTAAAACCGTAAACTGGATTGTTGTAACATTTGGCGCAAGCAACGTCTCAGCAGACCTACTGATAACAGCTAAAGTAGAGCTAATTGTAGCAACTCTTGTTGTCGGCTATGTTGCCACCAAATACTTACAGCACTATAAATCTAGCATTTTTACAAAAGTAAGCCTTTGATAAAGCACTATACTTACTCAATAAGATATCAAGAAAAAATAATGTTAATCACGCCGGAAAAGTGAATTCAGTCGTAGCTAAGACTTAACAATTCTTTGACTCGGTGTGATTAACATCACAAATTAAAGCTTTTAAACCCCACAGTATACAGCTTGTTACACTGCAATCTTAAACTCTACAGCACAAAACAGAATAACAACAAATAAACACCAGTAAATACACATTTACACCAACTGAAAAACAAATCAGCACTCAAAGCCTCTCTTACGCAAACAAACCCGCAACAATCGAGCAAAATCTTCACAACAAACTGTTTTATCGTAATTTTCTTATATAAATAACAGCTGTAAATAGCATGTTGCCCCAGTTAACCCTTTGTGCTTTCATCCCGTTCAAGCACCCACTTCTTAACATATATTTACATTCCCTTAAGGAGTGGTGGCTAAATAAAAATAACTATATAAGTTCCAAGGGAGTATTAAAGATATGGCACTTAACTCAAGATTGGCCAAAGCAATTCGCTTTGCGTTAGCAACTGGTGCAGCAACAGCAGCACTAAGCTCGCCAGTAGTTCTTGCAGCAGATGATGAGAATGTTGAACGCATTCAAGTAACTGGTTCACGTATTCAACGCAGTGATATGGAGACAGCAACGCCAGTTACCGTACTTAGCGCTGATGAAATGGCTAAACAAGGCTTTACTAGCGTACAAGATGCTCTAGAAAGTCTAACCTCAACCACTGGTGCAATGACAACTCAGTCTGTACATGGTTTTACACCTGCAGCCTCTTCAATTAGCTTACGTGGTGCTGGTGCTAACCGTACCCTTACCCTAATTAACGGCAAACGTTTAAACCAATATCCAAAGCCAGCTGGCGGTACTGACAACTTTGTTGATACAGCTAACCTACCAATGGAAGCTGTTCAACGTATTGAGATTTTACAATCTGGTGGTTCAGCAATTTATGGTGCTGACGCTGTTGGTGGTGTAATTAACATCATCTTGAAGAAAGATTTTGAAGGCGTTGCTATTAAGTATCGTCATGGCGATACCACAAATGGTGGCGGTGGAAGTGATCGCATTGCATTATCTCTAGGTGCTTCATCAGATAAAGGTAACGTATCAAGCTTTATCGAATTTACAGATAGCGAGTCTCTATTAGCGACTGATAGAGATAACTTTGGTTTGCATACAGACAAAGTACCACACAGCCAATATTCACAATATAGCTCTTACGGCGCAAGAATTGCTGGTACTGGTGAAGGTGCGCGCCAGCTTACGCCTCAAGAGTGTACTGATGGTGGCTTCCTATGGGATGAAGCACGCAACATCTGTGGTTTCGACCGTTCAGCATGGCGTGATCTTCAGCCAGAAAGCACACGTTTTATCAGCTCAACTAACTTTAACTATGAGTTAGCTGAAGATATGACATTCGTTGGTCGCTTAGATTTCTCTGAAGGTAAATCAATTACTAACATCGAGCCATCAGCAATTGATGATTACGATATTACTGTTGCTGGTGACAAGCTAACCGTAAGTTATGGTCAAGCTGGTAGCGATAAGTACATGAGCAAAGAGTTCGACAAAGATACTGGCCTTGGTGGTGACTTTGCTAACGCTGAAGATGGTTCTTACTATTATGCTCGCCGTTTACATGAACTTGGGCATCGCTCAACTGAAACTAAAACTCGTAACTACTTCTTTACCGCTGGTCTAGAAGGCGTGATTGCTGATGAGTATAACTGGGACGCTTCAGTTAACTACGGACGTACAAGTGTAGATGTATTTGGTAATGGTAACGCAACTGTTGGCGGTATGTTCAACTACATCACGGCAGGTGAAAACGGTAACTCTCTATTAGAGAATATGTCTCCAGAAGATGCTGAAAAAGCGTCTTATAGCTCGTTTGAACGTGCGCAATCTACACAAAAGAACGTGCAAGCTAACATCACAGGTTCTTTATTTGAGATGGATGCTGGCGACGCAATGTTCGCATTTGGTGCAGAGTACACTATTCAAGATTATGAAACTGACTCAGATTCAGAATCTAAGAACGGTAACATCTTAGGTAAAGGTGGTTCATCAGGTGCTGGTGAGCGTAAGAACTGGGCAACATATGCCGAAGTCAGTATCCCTGTATTAGATGATTTAACTATCGATGCAGCATTACGTTACGACCATTACGACAACTTCGGTGGTAACCTATCACCACAAATCGCAGTTGAATACCGTCCTGTTCGTGAATTACTTGTTCGTGGTTCTTGGAGCTCAGTATTCCGCGCACCTGACATGCACCGTGTATACGGCGACCCAACTGACGGCTTCAATACTGTTATTGACTTCAAACAGTGTGCGGCAATGGGCGGAACACCAGGTACAGTTTACCCTGATGAACAGTTAAACGCTGTATGTAATGAGCTACATATTGATACCACAACTGGTGCCAACGAAGATCTAGATGCAGAAACAGGCTACACAGCCAACATCGGTGCAGTATGGGGCGGCGACGCGTTTGACGCTTCATTCGACCTATGGGAGTGGAAACTTGATGACATGGTGAGTGACATCAGTGCTTCACAAGCTGCTCGTGATTATGAGCTGTATGAAGATATGATCACTCGTGACGAAAACGGCACAATTACTCATGTTAACGCTGTTGCACAAAACTTAGCGTACCAAAAAGTGCGCGGTTTAGATTTAACTGCGGGTTACACTTGGGATCTAAACAGCTTTGGTGAGCTTAAGCTTAACTTTAGCGGTACTTACATCCTAAACTCTGAGTACCAGCTAACATCGACTGATCCTGTAGAAGATGATATCGACAACGGTGGCTTACCTCAGTACCGCGCTAACCTAATCCTTGGTTACTTCATTGATGATTTTGAAGCAACACTTGGCGCATACCACACTGCACGTATGCACGGTGTTCAATACAAATCATTTAAAGAAGCTGCTGAAGCAAATGGCGATGTATTCATTGAAGAAGATCATGAAGTTGCATCACAGACTAAGTGGAACCTAACTGCAGGCTACACTATCTCTGAGTCAATCAAGCTAAAAGCAGGTATTGTCAACTTGTTTGATGCGGGTCCAAACTTTGACCCTACTGACACTCAGTGGCCTCACTACCCACGTGGTATTTACAATGCTCGTGGCCAAGAGTACTTCATTGAAGGCGAAGTGAAGTTCTAAGCTAGGCTCACTTAATCTAACATAAAGTGAATATAAAAACGGCACCTTAGGGTGCCGTTTTTTTGTGTCTGACACTATTGAGCTTAGCAAGCTATATTTTTGTCCCAGCGTTTATGGAAAAGGCTTAGGCAATCAATTAATGCAACATTTTGAGAAAAACATTGAACTGACTTCTACGTGCACAGTTAGCTTATACGTACTTGATTGTAATGCGTCCGCTATTAATTTTTACACAAAGCAAGGATTTACATTTGGTAATGGGCAACTGCTAGATAACTATCAAGGACAAGCGATCATCGACGTGCAAATGATTAAACATGTGATAAAAAGCTCCCTATAAAGGGAGCTTAGCGGTTTGAAAATGTCTGCTCTTATGCCTTGGTTTATTACTAGCTAAAGCCTAAGTAATGCGCACTAATAACGATAACACTAGAAACCGTAAACAACGCCAACATAAAGCGCCAGATAAACTTAAGCCATTGCCCCCAGTCTACCCGGCAAACACCTAAAGTCGCCATGAGTGAGGCTGATGTCGGTACTAAAATGTTTGTAAAGCCATCACCAAGCTGAAACGCGAGTACGGCGACTTGCCTGGTCACTCCAACTAAATCGGCAAGCGGTGCCATTAACGGCATGGTTAGTGCTGCTTGACCAGAACCAGAGGTAACAAAGAAATTAAATACCGATTGGAATACATACATAAACCAGGCTGACATCACACTTGGCAACTGACCAATAAACTCCCCTGCTTTGCTTAAAATGGTGTTAAGTACGCTTGGTGTTGCAGCGTCACCACCACCTAGTAATAATAAAATGCCTGATGCACAGCCAACCAATACAGCAGGCTCTAGCATAGTCGCAGCGCCCTGCTTAAAGCTACTGGCAACGGTATTAATATTCATATTATTAAGCTTAAACAGCACGCCTATCAAACCAACAACTATGCCCATTGTAAAAAACTGACTGGCGATTTCAGGGATAAACCAAGCTTGGGTAACAACTCCCCAAATAATCCAAGCGACCGTTGCAAAAATCGTCAACAACACCAGAATATCACCGAGGTTAAACCGGCTATCAAGTGATGCTTCTTTTTGATTTTCTCTAAAATAGCTATCACTATGAAAGCTATAAGATTGTGCCGGGTTTGCCTTTACTTTTGCACCATAGCGCATGGTAAAAATCAAGCCTAGTAAAGTAAAACCTGACCACATAGCAAAACGAAACCCAGAACCCGACAGTACAGGCACGCCAGCGATCCCCTGAGCGATTGCCACACTAAATGGATTCATCCAAGACGAAGCAAAACCAATTTGAGTCGCAACATAAGTTACCATCACAGTGGTAATACCGTCGTAACCTAAACGGATCATCAAAGGACAAATAATAATGGCGAATGCAATCGCCTCCTCACCCATACCAAAAACCGCGCCACCGAGAGAGAACAGAACAAAAATAACCGGGATGAATAATCCCTGCTTCCCCTGAGTGATATCAATTAGCTTTAAAATGCCGTTATCGATAGTGCCGGTAGCCATCACAATGCCAAAAGCACCGCCAATGACCAGCATAAACATAATAACGCCAAGGGCACTGCCCCACTTAGAGCCTGAAGTTAAGCCTTCAAAAGCAAAGTTAAAAAAGCCAACTCCGCCGTGGCCTTCAAATAAGGCGACAGGCTTTAATATTGGCTCACCAGCATCGTCAACTTCATAGGTAAAAGAGTTAGGGTCAATAACACTGCGACTCTTTTCTACGCCATCAACGACATAACTCACATCTTGAGTTTGAAAAGAACCTATAGGTACGAAGTAAGTTAGAATTGCCGCTGCAATAGCGACAAAGAAAATTATCACTAAGGTATCAGGCATTTTAAAGATCTTACCTTGAGCAACGGCCTGATTATCGATTGTATTTGAGGGGCTTATTGGGTCCATTTTACCACCATATTCTTATTATATGGCGGCAAATATAAACTAACGGCTACGCCTTGACCAGAGCGGAGTTACCCCATAGTTACAAGGTTGATGCGAATCACAACAAAGCCACAGCAAAACAGTGTATTTACTAGCAACTAAAACACAGCTTACTAATCTACTTAGCTTTTAGCGTTCGGCTTATACAAAGGCGTTCGCCACAATGACTGATAATTAACATCATCAATGAAATTAGCAATGCAGGCACAATTGGGTGAATACCTGCTTGCAACGGAATTTGTAATTGTAGACTTAAATAGCTCACCATACCGCTGCACATAGCAAAAAGTGCACTTCTGCCACTCACGCTTGGCCAAAATAATCCGGCAATAATGGGCCACAAAAATACTGCTTGTAAGGCACCAAAAGCAGCTAGGTTAATCCAAACAATCATATCCGGTGGATTAATTGCCCAAAAACACGCTAATGCGGTGATCACCACCATCACCACTTGTGTTAATCGAACTTGCCATGTGGCAGACATACTTGGATAAGCTCTAACCATGCCGTCGCGGACAATACTCACCGCTGATTGTAATAACATTGAGTCAACTGAAGACATAACCGCAGCGATAGGTGCGGCCAGTAGGATCCCCGCCCAAAACGGAGTCATCAACTGCGCAATAAGGGTTGGCATGATTTCATCTGGGATAGCGAGTTCAGGAAATAATACCCGACCTAGAAAGCCACATAAATGAGGAATCAACGTCATCAGAAAACAGATAATCGTTCCCCAAATCATCCCCCGTTTAAGCGACTTAGTATCTTTTACTGCCAAAAGCCGAACTATAGTATGGGGCAGCCCCATAGTGCCAAAACAGATCAACACCCAAAACGACAACATCATAGGCCAGCCTAAGGCGTTACCAACGCCATGTGGACTGATAAGTTCTGGAGACTCTAAAGTTGTTTGTGCTAGCAAAGCCCCTAATTGAGGCTGGTTTAATATCACCACCAATAAGATGAATAACCCCAATAGCATTACAATGCCTTGCAGCGCATCAGTAAGTACTACCGCCCTAAAGCCTCCGGTTAAGGTGTAAGCTAATACTGTTAGTACAAATATCGTTAAACCAAGCTCATAACTAATGCCGGTCACACCGGAAAGCAGCCTAGCTCCGCCGATAAACTGCACCGCGATCATCGCAATAAAACCAACAACTAAGCTCAGCATGGCTATTATGCTTAGCCAATGGTTGCTATAGCGCTGATCTAGCCATTCAATAATCGTGCTGTAGCGCTTCTTTTGCGCCAAAAACTTAGGCCCTAATACGCCTAGCGTTAACATCACTACCGGCACCTGAATAACCGCTAACCATACCCAGCCTAAGCCAAATTTATATGCAGCTCCTGGACCACCAATAAACGAACCAGCACTGGTATAAGTCGCGACCAAGGTTAATGCTAACAATGGTCCGCCTAAAAACGCCCCACCAATAAAAAAGCGCTTTGCTTTATCATCACAAAATTGCTGAGATCGCTTTGCTTGCCGTGCGCTCCATACGCGGGTGATCAGCAAACTTAGTGCTAAGTAAACTAATACTGGCAGCAAACTAGTCATTATCTTTGCCTACCGCTTCCGCTACCCGAGTAAGTGAAAAGCTAAGACTTACTATCACAAATATTGGCGCGCCAATGCATGAAAACCAAAACCACAAGGGTAAGCCTAACCAATCGCCATAGTCTGTTAACACTATAGGACCAAAGCACCAAAGGAAAAAATAGCTCAACGTGAGAGTTAATGAGGTTTTGGTTAGCAAGCTCATAAATGAAAGGCCGTAACTGATGATAGTGCAGGAATGAACCCGCGAATTTTAATCAATCTTGATCTGTGTTGCTAGCAACAGTCAAATCCTTGATCTAAAAACATGACGCATACATGTTCGCAAACGCCACAAACTTGTCGACACAGCGATAAAACGCAGTTGTTCCATAAAGCTATTAAAACAAAAAGCAGCCCTTTAAAAGAGCTGCTTTTGCGTTACCTATGATGCTAACTCAGTCAAAACCGAGTAGCTAACTTAGTTATCGGCTTTAGTGCTAGCGTCTACCGATTGTTCAGCAGGCTGTGCAGATGCTTGCTTTTGCCCTGCGTTATCAACTAACCAATAACCCAAACCAACAAACACACCACCGCCAACAATGTTACCTAAGGTGACAGGAATTAAATTATTAAATACAAAATTCATCACGGTTAAATCAGCAAATTTGTCACGACTAACATTTAGCGCTTCAAACCATGCTGGATCGGCAAATTGATAAATGCTAATACCTAGTGGCACCATAAACATATTTGCAATGCTGTGTTCAAAACCACTGCTAACAAACATAGCCACAGGTAACATGACCAACACCACTTTGGTAAGTACGTCTTTAGTGGCGAATGTCATCCACACACCTAAACACACCATAATGTTACATAAAATGCCCAATACAAACGCTTGGGTCCAGCTATGGTGGAGCTTGTGCTGCGCAATATTTAACGCACTTAAGCCCCAACGTCCGCCATCTAATTGATACATGCCAGCTAATGAAATAAGCAAAACCATCAGCATAGCGCCAATAAAGTTGCCAGCATAAACTCTGCCCCAGGTCTTGATTAAATCACTGTTAGTGACCTTTTTCTGCGCCCAGGCAACTGTACTTAATACAGTACTAGTAAATAGCTCGCCACCACATACAACCACAAGAACTAAGCCTAAACTAAAGGCAAGACCGCCAACAAAACGCGTCATTCCCCACGAGCCTTGACTGCCTGTAGTCACTGTGATGTAAAAAACAAATGCAAGGGCGATAAATGCACCAGCAAATATTGCTAGACCAAATGACTGTCTGCTCGACTTTGCCACTTTATCTAGTCCATAACCTTCAGCAACCTGCGTAAGGCTTACTTTAGTTTGCGCTGGCATATTTGCATTTTGACTTGGTTGGTTAGTCATTTTCATTTTGTTAACCCAGCCTTAATACATACGTCAAAACTGCACATTAATTGCATAAACTTTCTCCACACCACCAGAAATCAACAATCACTATCAATAATAAAAGCTAGAAAAATGCTAGCTAAGACAATCTCCTGCAGTTGATTAAGCAACTCAAGAGGTAAATTGGTCAGACCAATTTTAAAATAACTAGCTAAAGATACCACAGCCCCATAATAAAGGCATTAAAAACGCCTTACTAATATAGTGAAATGTGATAATTGTTTAACCTAGATCTAGTTATCTATAAATATGTGCTTCAGTACCACATCAGCTCTAGTGCCGACACCCGCCTCTTTTAGTCTCTAATTAAGTTTAGACAATAATGGCCACAAACCAAAAATTGCTCAACATTGGCATCATATACTGTTTAAGCAATTGAATATTTAGCTAACCACCTGCTGACCTATCCAGTATAAACTTGCCGCTAAGATCAGGACGGAAGAACTCGTTATCTGTTGCGAAAATATAATGATAAACGTGGCGAAACTATCACTTTAAAGCTGGGTACATGACGATAAAACTCAACTTTATTAGCTAAAAAATGGCTCAATTTGTTCAAGAGAGTAACGTTTACTCACCCTAAAACAGGGATGAAAAAATCACTATTTTTATGCTAAAAACAGCAAAGGAAGCGGTAAAAAACGGTCTATCACTGAAATTTAAACGGATGCTAAAAACGGCTATATCAACACAATAAAATCCCCAGTTAATTAAAAGATAAACCAACAGCCTGCAACGCTCTAGTGAAAGCACAAGCCATAACAAAATCGACAATTGCTGAGGGTTATCAGTAATGACCATAAATACAGCGTTATGGCCGGTGCTCAAAGACTAACATTTACACAGAGAATATTTGCAAGTGACGGGGCAATTAACCCGTTAAATAATCAGTTAGACTGAGCCTATGGCAACGTTCAACATCAGCTTGAACTTTAGTGCTCATTCGCTAGTCATACAGCTTGATGAACTCAAACCAAAGAAATAAAAAACCAGTCTTTAACACTTGCGTGAATCAACCTAGCCTTACTAAGTAATTAACCTTGCTGATGAGTCTGCAACGCATTCATTTTTAGTCGTTATTTTTTCATCGATAATTCACATTCTATTCATAGTATTGACTACCCATATGCAGCGTAATCATCTACTGTTTGCACTTAATCGTGGGCTAAAGTGTATACAAGGTAAAACACCCTACCCGGCCTTAAAAAGCCATTAACGGTGCAAGTTGTTCAGCAACAATTTATTTCAGCATTCGCTTAAGAATCAGCCTATGCTTTTGGTGGTGACAATTTGAGACAGTGTCTTTATTAGTCAATCGCTTAAAAAATGCTACCTTGGTAACAGTTTTTGCATTTACAGAGCATTTCGAGATTGATTTGGATGCAGCGCATCCTCGCTTATGCTAATATAATATTGGTTAATTGGTCTTACCAATTTAAATTCTTTAGCCAGAGATGAGTGCTGAAGATGACAAGACAATTGAACTGAACAGATTACAGCGAAGTGAAATCACTTCGAAGCGTGTAATAAAGGCTCAAGGCCAACTACACGTTTAAGACTTTACTATTGGTGTATCGCACGCCTCGTTTTAGAGCCAATATCGATACCCAATAACCTTATCTCAAACAGAAGGTAATAGTACGATGACCGAAAAAACTGAACAGTTTGCAGCCGCGTGGGAAGGTTTCACCGCTGGCGATTGGAAAACTGAAGTCAATGTGCGTGACTTTATTCAAGCTAACTACACTCCTTATGAAGGCGATGAGTCTTTCCTTGCGGGCGCAACTGACGCTACAACCGAACTTTGGGACAAAGTTATGGTTGGCATTAAGGAAGAAAACCGTACTCACGCTCCAGTAGATTTCGATACCAAGCGCGTATCAACTATCACTTCTCACGAAGCCGGTTACATCACTAAAGATCTAGAAACTATCGTTGGTCTACAAACAGAAGCTCCGCTTAAGCGCGCTATGTTGCCAAACGGTGGTATTCGTATGGTTGAAGGTTCTTGCGCTGCATACGGCCGTGAACTAGACGCTGACGTTAAATACGTATACTCAGAACTACGTAAAACACACAACCAAGGTGTGTTTGACATCTACACGCCAGAAATCATGCGTTGTCGTAAGTCTGGCGTATTGACTGGTTTACCAGATGCATACGGCCGTGGTCGTATCATTGGTGACTACCGTCGTATCGCGCTATACGGTATCGACTTCCTAATGGCGGACAAGTTCGCACAATTTAGCTCTCTACAAGCTGATTTCGAAACAGGTGTAGACTTGTCTTACACTATGCAACTTCGTGAAGAAATTGCAGAGCAGCACAAAGCATTAGGTCAAATGAAGAAGATGGCAGCAAGCTACGGCTTCGACATCTCTCTACCTGCGACTACTGCTCAAGAAGCTATCCAGTGGACTTACTTCGGCTACCTAGCTGCAGTTAAGAGCCAAAATGGCGCGGCTATGTCTTTAGGTCGTACTTCAAGCTTCCTAGACATCTTCATTGAACGCGACATCAAGAATGGCGTGATCACTGAACAACAAGCTCAAGAAATGGTTGACCACTTCGTAATGAAGCTACGTATGGTTCGTTTCCTACGTACTCCAGAATACGATGAGTTATTCTCTGGTGACCCAATCTGGGCTACTGAGTCTATCGCTGGTATGGGTCTTGACGGTCGTACACTAGTAACTAAGTCTAGCTTCCGTTTCTTACATACTCTATACAACATGGGTCCTAGCCCAGAGCCGAACATCACGGTTCTATGGTCTGAGCAACTACCGCTAAACTTCAAGAAGTACGCGGCTAAAGTATCTATCGATACTAGCTCAATCCAGTACGAAAACGATGACCTAATGCGTCCAGATTTCGAATCTGACGATTACGCTATCGCTTGTTGTGTAAGCCCAATGGTAGTTGGTAAGCACATGCAGTTCTTCGGCGCGCGTGCAAACCTTGCCAAGACTATGCTTTACGCTATCAACGGTGGTGTTGACGAAAAACTTAACGCTCAAATCGGTCCTAAGTCTGCACCAATTACAGACGAAGTATTGAACTACGAAGACGTTATGGGTCGTTTAGACACTATGATGGATTGGTTAGCTACACAATATGTGTCTGCACTAAACGCTATCCACTTCATGCACGACAAGTACTCTTATGAATCTGCTCTAATGGCACTTCATGACAGAGACGTTCGTCGTACTATGGCGTGTGGTATCGCTGGTCTTTCTATCACTGCTGACTCACTAGCTGCGATTAAGTACGCGACTGTTAAGCCAATCCGTGATGAAAACGGCATTGCTGTAGACTTCGACATCGAAGGCGATTATCCAAAGTTCGGTAACAACGACCCACGTGTTGATGATATCGCAACTGAATTGGTTGAGCGCTTCATGGCTAAGATCCGTAACATGAAGATGTACCGTAACGCGATCCCAACTCAGTCAATTCTTACTATTACTTCTAACGTTGTATACGGTAAGAAGACAGGTAACACACCTGACGGTCGTCGTGCTGGTGCTCCATTTGCTCCAGGTGCTAACCCAATGCACGGTCGTGATGAGAAAGGCGCTATCGCATCTTTAACATCTGTTGCTAAGCTACCATTTGCGCATGCACAAGACGGTATCTCTTACACATTCTCTATCGTACCTAACGCACTAGGTAAAGATGATGATGCACGTAAGGCAAACCTTGCAGCACTTATGGATGGTTACTTCGCTCACAACGAAACTCGTGAAGGTGGTCAACACTTAAACGTTAACGTTATGAATCGTGAAATGCTTGAAGATGCAGTGGTTAACCCAGACATGTATCCACAGCTAACAATCCGTGTATCTGGTTACGCAGTTCGCTTTAACTCGCTAACACCAGAGCAACAGCAAGACGTTATTACCCGTACCTTTACTAAAGGTCTGTAAGTTTAACTAAGTGTCGATTCAGCTGATGCTAGGCTAAGCCAGCATCAGCTAAACAGGAGTAGAAATGGCAGTAATCGGTCGGATTCATTCAATTGAATCTTTTGGAACAGTAGATGGCCCCGGCATTCGGTTTATCACCTTTATGCAAGGCTGCTTAATGCGCTGCCTATACTGCCATAACCGCGACACTTGGGACTTACACGATGGTAAGGAAATGAAAGTCGATGACTTAATGAGTCAAATCATTAGTTATCGACCTTTTCTTGAAGCCAGTGGCGGTGGTGTTACCGCAAGCGGCGGAGAAGCGATATTACAAGCTGAATTCGTAGCTGAACTTTTCAAAGCCTGTAAAAAAGAAGGTATTCACACCTGTCTTGATACTAATGGTTTTGTTCGTAAGCACACACCCGTTATTGATGAACTACTCGATAACACAGATTTAGTCATGCTTGATATTAAACAGATGAATGATGCAAAGCACATCGATCTCACTAATGTCAGCAACCAGCGCACATTACAATTTGCAGAATATTTGCATAAGCGCGGACAAAAAACATGGATCCGCTATGTGGTCGTAGGTGGCTACACCGACGATATTCCATCAGCAATTGCACTTGCAGAGTTTATAAAACCTATGACAAACGTGGAAAAAGTAGAGCTATTGCCCTACCACGAGTTAGGTAAACATAAGTGGGAAGCGATGGGAGAGAAATACGAGCTAAACAGCATTTCTCCGCCAAGCAGAGAGACCATGGAACAGATTAAGAAAGTCTTTACCGATATGGATATTAACGCAGTTTACTAACTGCGTTAATCGTCAAGCGCTAAAGTTCTTCCCAATAGCTGGCATCTAAACGTTCAAATGCCGCTTTTAAAATTAGCGCCATATCGAAGTAACACGCTTTAGCACCAAGTGGGCGGCAGTTAACCCCCATTTGGATTAACTTTGCGGATAACTGATTACCCCAGTCGAGCAAAGATAACGGTAAAGGGTGGCGAGAACGCCATCCTAACCAAAGTAAGCCTTGAATAGGCAAGCTAATAAAGAACAACGCGATAGTTATTGCCTGTGGCAAATAACTCCAGCCATGCAAGTACAACTGACTCGCTGCCGCTAATATGGCCAACAAGGGCATTAACGGCAGCGCAAGTTTAGTGGCTCGCATGACGCGATACTCAGGAAAATAAAAGCTGAGTTGACGAACCATAGGCCAAGTCTTCATATAACGACGACCTTCGCCCAAGGTTTTAAGAACTTGAATGCTCAAAGATGGCACCTATAAATAATAATTCAGCCTAATTTTAGCATAAACACTCAGCCGCCCCTAATTCATCGCGCTGGGTATGATACAAATTTTGCTCTTTTAAAGAGCATACTTTACGACTTCGGCTATAGTTGCCATAGAAGTTTTGTTACTGGGTGGATCAAACGGATCCACTATTTATTGCAAAAGGTTTAAACATGTCAAACAAACTGGTATTGGTGCTTAACTGTGGTAGTTCATCTCTAAAGTTTGCCGTTATTGATGCGCTAACTGGCGACGACCAAATTTCAGGTCTAGCTGAGTGTTTTGGTCTTGAAGATTCAAGAATCAAATGGAAAGTTAACGGCCAGAAAAGTGAAGCTAGCCTAGGCGCTTTCACTGCTCACAGAGAAGCTGTTGAATACATTGTTAACGACATTCTTGGTGCACACCCAGAAATCGCTGCTGAGATCCAAGCTGTTGGTCACCGTGTTGTTCACGGTGGTGAGAAGTTCACTCGCTCAGTTGTTATCGACGAAACTGTTATTCAAGGTATTGAAGACTGTGCAACGCTAGCACCACTTCACAACCCTGCTCACCTAATCGGTATTCGTGCAGCTCAAGCGTCATTCCCAGCACTTCCACAAGTAGCTGTATTTGACACTGCGTTCCACCAAACTATGCCTGAAAAAGCGTACATCTACGCGCTTCCATACAAGCTATACCGCGAAAACGCTATCCGTCGCTACGGTATGCACGGTACTAGCCACCTATTCATCAGCCGCGAAGCTGCTGCTGCATTAGGTAAAGACGAAGCTGACACAAACATCATTTGTGCTCACTTAGGTAACGGCGCATCTGTTACTGCTATCAAAGGCGGTAAGAGTGTTGATACTTCTATGGGTCTAACTCCACTAGAAGGTTTGGTAATGGGTACACGTTGTGGTGACGTTGATCCTTCTGTTATCTTCCACCTAGTTAACCGTTTAGGTTACACACTAGATGAAGTTGAATCAGTACTTAACAAGCAAAGTGGTCTACTAGGTATTTCTGAACTAACTAACGATTGCCGCGGCATCGAAGAAGGGTTCGAGCAAGGGCACAAAGGCGCGACACTAGCACTAGAAATCTTCTGCTACCGTCTAGCTAAGTACATCGCTTCTTACACTGTGCCACTAGAGCGTCTTGACGCAGTAGTGTTCACTGGTGGTATCGGTGAAAACTCTGACCTAATCCGTGAGAAAGTACTTAACTCTCTAGCTATCTTCAACTTCAACGTTGATAAAGAGCGTAATGCTGCTGCTCGTTTCGGTAACGGCGGTCAGATCACGACTGATGAAGGTACTGTTGCTATGGTTATCCCAACTAACGAAGAGTGGGTTATTGCGCAAGACGCAATCGAACTAATCAAGTAACTAAGTAAACCCTTTCAGCAGCTAATACATAGTATTAGCTGCTATTAGCGCAAGTTAGTTTTCAGTCATACTTTGTATGACATTTTCAGTTTCAAGAGGTCATTATGTCTCGTAACATTATGCTCATTCCAGTTGGTACAGGAGTTGGTTTAACTTCGATCAGCCTAGGTATGGTGCGTGCACTAGAACGCCACGGCGTTAAAGTTCGCTTTTTCAAACCAATCGCTCAGCAACGTCCAAACGATAACGGTCCAGAGCGCTCAACGACAATTTTGAGCAAGTCTCCAACCGTGAATCCGCTTGAGCCATTCGAGATGGAACATGCAGAAAAGCTCATCCGTGCAGACCAAACTGACGTATTAATGGAGCAAATCATTGCTCGCGCAACAGAATGTGCTGATGATACTGAAACTTTGATCGTTGAAGGTTTGGTACAAACTCGTAACCATCCTTTCTCTAGCGATGTTAACCATGCAATCGCTAAAGCACTTGATGCTGACATTATTTTTGTTGCCACTCCTGGTAACGAAAGTCCAACAGCCTTGATGAACCGTCTAGAAATCTCTCATAATTCTTGGGGTGGTTCTGACAACAAGCGTCTAATTGGTGCCATTATCAACAAAATTGGTGCGCCAGTTGATGACGAAGGTCGCGCGCGCCCTGACCTATCAGAAGTATTTGACCATGACGAAATGCCGCGTCCAGACGCAGCGAGCATGTTCCAACTTCCAGGTAAGAGCCCACTACGTATTTTAGGTAGCGTACCTTACAACCTAGACCTAGTTGCACCACGTGCATCAGATCTAGCTAAGCACTTAAGTGCAAAAATTATTAACGCTGGCGAGATGAACACTCGCCGTATGCGTAAAGTAACATTCTGTGCGCGCAGCATTCCAAATATGGTTACCCATATTAAAACTGACTCACTACTAGTGACTTCAGGCGACCGCTCAGACGTTATCGTATCTGCGTGTCTAGCTTCTATGAACGGCGTAAAAGTTGGCGCATTGTTGCTAACTGGCGGCTACGAGCCAGAGCCTCAAATCATGGAGCTTTGTGAACAAGCTTTCGAAACTGGTCTACCAGTATTCCTAATCGATACTAACACTTGGCAGACAGCGCTAAATATCCAGCGTTTCGACCACGAAGTGCCTGTAGATGACGCTGTACGTATTGAACAAGTTCAAGAATACGTTGCAAGCCATATCGACCAAAACTGGGTTGAGAGCATCACTAAGAACTCTCCACGTGAACACCGTCTATCGCCACCAGCATTCCGTTACAAGCTAACTGAACTTGCTCGTGCTGCACGTAAGACAGTTGTGCTACCTGAAGGTGATGAGCCAAGAACTATCGAAGCTGCAGCAATTTGTGCTGAACGTGGTATCGCTCGTTGTGTGCTTTTAGGTAACCGTGAAGAGATCGAGCGTATTGCTAGCCAGCAAGGCGTTGTGCTTGGTGAAGGCGTAGAAATCGTTGATCCAGAAGCATCACGCAGCCGTTATGTTGAAGCAATGCTTGAACTACGTCGCGGTAAAGGTCTAACTGAAGTTGTTGCTAAAGAGCAATTAGAAGACAACATGGTACTAGGTACTATGATGCTTGCTCAAGGCGAAGTTGACGGTATCGTATCTGGCGCGGTAAACACCACTGCTAACACGATTCGTCCACCACTACAGTTAATCAAAACTGCACCAGGCTCTAGCCTAGTATCGTCTATCTTCTTCATGCTTATGCCTGATCAAGTATACATCTACGGTGACTGTGCGATTAACCCAGATCCAAATGCAGAGCAGTTAGCTGATATCGCAATCCAATCTGCAGAATCTGCAATTGCATTCGGTATTGAGCCACGCGTTGCAATGATCAGTTACTCTACTGGTAGTTCTGGTACTGGTTCTGATGTTGATAAAGTACGTGAAGCAACTCGCATCGCTAAAGAGAAGCGTCCAGATCTAATGATCGACGGTCCTCTACAGTACGACGCAGCTGTTATGCCAAACGTAGCACGTTCTAAAGCGCCGAATAGCCCTGTTGCTGGTCAAGCAACTGTATTCGTATTCCCAGATCTAAACACGGGTAATACTACATACAAAGCGGTACAGCGTAGTGCTGACTTGATCTCTATTGGCCCAATGCTGCAAGGTATGCGTAAGCCAGTAAACGATCTATCACGTGGCGCCCTCGTTGACGATATCGTTTACACCATCGCCCTAACAGCGATTCAAGCGGCTCAAAACGAACAAGCATAATTTGCCTAGTTTGTTTTAACCACTTAATGAAAAAGCCTGCATTTGCAGGCTTTTTTGTATTTAAATTTTGATTAAATCAGCTTATTGTTAACTAACGTATTACCTAGAAACTACTCAGAAAGCAGACAATTGATAAACGTAATTCTATTTATAGAAAGAACTACTTAAAAACCGGGCTATCGTAGTGGTGTCCTTCATCACTGTATGCGGTAACCATTGCATCTTCCACTAAGCCTGTTTCAGCTTGCACTTGAGTTTCAAAAAAGTTCTTAATTTGCTGGCGGTTACCGTGAGCAGCCCAAGCTTCAGCATTTTGCCAGATCTCGTTAAACACAATAGGATACTCATTGCGTGTCGCACTCGGATGATCAATCTGGCGTGTTAGCATGTATTGAATACAGCCCTCTTCTCGATATGAATCCGGCTCTAACGCTTTTAACACTTCAAATAACTCATGCTCTTTTCCTGCTTTAGGTTTGAATTGAGCTAAAACATACACCCGACTAGACATAACAATTTCCTTATATTTATACAGTTCAGCCGATAATAGATGAGTTTATTGATAAAAAACAACCTATACACCAAATAGGTTAGAGCTCCCTTTACCACTGCAATATTCAGTTAAATACAAATCGCTTTTAATCAGTAATTCTGAACCATATAACCAACAAAATAATTAACAGTGGATAATCGATCTTAGGATCGCTGCTTTAGCTAAGCACACGTTATTTAATGGGGAAACTAGAGGCGGAAATTTAGACAAGCCAATGATGAGTCAAAAAATAACCAGCACTTTTAACTCTTAATTATTAGTAACTTAAACATGTTAAAAATAGTATTCAACATGCTTATCCACAGATTCTGTGGATAACCTTTATAAGTCATCCATACAGATATGCCTCAGATCCTTTGCTAGGTCAAGCTTTAGATAAGATCTAAGGCTTATTTTGTTGCGTTAACTAGTGATAATGGCGATACTGCAACAAACTCCTAATCAATTAGAATATGATTAAACGCATCCTAATTAGCATTATTATCTTAGGACTCACAGCTTGCAGCCCCTCAGAGCAAGTTGACGATGATGCATCAATGTCGGCTAAGCCATCTCTTCGTTCACCAGAGTTAACCTCTTTAGGCTTCTTAGAGGCCGTTTATAATGAAAGAAGCGTTGATAAAGCAAAATTATTTGTTAACGAACCCCTTCAAGAAATTTTAAGCCATTACTATATTGCAGCCTCAGTACAGCGCAATATGCTTAACCTTTCAATGACAGATGTGGAATTGGAAGTTGATGAAGTCGATATCGACTTCTTTCGTAAATTTACCGATGACGTTACCGTAATAGTTAAGATTAAAGGTTTACGAAATGGCCAACATTGGATAGATGACCGCACCTTAAGACTAAACAAATACAAGGGAAATTGGATTATTGTCGAGATTGTGCCTGAAAAGCGTCAAGTAAATGGATAGTTTATCTTCCCAACTGAATACCTAAGTTAGCAGCCCTACCCTAGTTATTCATAGGTTTTTCAAACAAAAAATAGCAACCCTTGGGTTGCTATTTTGTCTTTAAGCTCAATGTCATTGAGCTGTTAGCGATTTTCCTTAATCTAAAAACGCTTCTTCATCCATTTCAACTGGCAGAGACTCTAACATCTCATCTTGTAGTTGATAATATGCGCCTTCATATTCCTGAATTTCCATAACGACTCCGGATCTTTGATTAAGGTGTAGGGTACAAAGGCATGTCATCGATATCGTGACATTTTGCCTTTTTTAAAAACATGCCAACTATGCATCGTTCTTACTGACGAGTATAACAGCCAAAGCCACCGACTTACAGAAAACTTTCAGAATAAATACACAAAAAACGCAAAAAGAGTCACAAAACCAACTAAAACCCCATTAAACCGTTTTAAAAACTGTAAGACTTTCACCTTTTAATTCAATTTAGCACTTAAAAACCATGTTTTAGCGCCTAATAAATATACAAACCTTATCTCAAAAAGATAGATCCTCCACGTCGATGTGCGTAAGCTCGTTATTCAAATCTATAGCTCTAAACACCTAGCTCCAAATACTGTTAATAAACTGATGATCGCAATAACTTATTCTCGCCCATAAAAAAGGCCAAACAAAAAGTTTGGCCTTATCAATTTAGCGCAACAAAACACTATACGCGTTTACGGTATCTTAGCACCTTAAGGGCCTTGTTCGGGTCAACATCTGCAAACACTGCAGGGTTTGCTAACTGTTCACAAAAAACCAGATCTGGACTGAACTCATCTACCTGCTGCTTCAAAAAATCAATACTAAGTTCTGGCGCATTCAAGCAAAGCAACATATCGCCATCATCAGTTAACAACTCAGGTAAACGCTTAAGCAAGCGAGCATAATCTTTGGTAGCAACAAAGCTGCCTTTTTGATTGCTTGGCGGATCTGCAACAATCACTTCATATGGCCCTAGCTTGGTAAGCTTGCCCCAAGACTTAAAAATGTCATGACCCAAAAAGCGCGCGCCAGATTTAAAGTCATTGAGAATGTGATTTTGCTTACCGATTGATAGAGCACCTTTGCTCATATCAATGTTAACCACTTCATCGGCTTTACCTTGCAAAGCGGCTACCGAGAAACCACAGGTATAAGCAAAAAGATTAAGCACTTTTTTATGAGCGCTGTGTTCTCGTACCCATTGACGACCATTTGCCATGTCTAAAAACAAGCCATGGTTTTGACCACGCATTAAGTGCACCTGAAAACAGGCGCCATTCTCAGTCACTAGATGCTTTTCAGGTACTTCACCTTTGATAATTTCCGTATGGGTTTCACCACCGCGGCGATACTGGAATACCAAATTTAATGGCTCATCACCTTTGACTTCAAGCCAGCGTTGCTCAATGGCTGCGCATAAACTATCTAGCTCTGAGGTTTCTAGTACTTTAAAACTGGTTAATAGCACTACAGGTGCAAACCAATCCATACACAAATGTTCACAGCCTGCAAAACGCCCGCCTCGACCATGAAACAGTCGAGTGACATCGTGTGGAAACTCAACCTGTTTTACTGCTTCAATAAATAACTGCATCAAGCTCACTTTTATTTTTAACTAAATACTTTCTTGCTTACTATTTTCAGCTTCAGAGGCTGCAATCGCTTTGGTTTCAACAGGTATACTCGCGTTAACTTTCGCCACCTGTAATTGCTCTTCAGAAACATCATCACCAAGTAAAACCGCCAACCAGCGTCCACCGGAACTTGATTCCAGCGCGATTTTCACAATCATGGTTAACGGTACCGACAACAACATACCGACAGAGCCTAACAACCAGCCCCAAAAAATTAATGATAAAAATACCACTAACGTTGATAAACCAAGACCTTTACCCATATATCGTGGTTCGACAGCATTACCCATAACCGTATTAGTACCAAGATAAAGCAACGCCACACCACCAGCAGCCCCAGGGCCTAATTGAATAAACGCCAACAACACAGATGGAATAGCAGCGATTATAGAACCTATATTGGGAATATAATTAAACAAGAATGCAATCACGCCCCAAAGCAGCGCGTAATCAACACCAATAAAATACAGGCCAATACCGATAATTGCACCGGTCGCTAAACTGACCAATGTTTTTATAACCATGTACTGGTTTACAGAATTTAAGAAACGGTCCACCTGCTTAAGGCGCATATCTGGATCGTCTAGTGCAAGGTGCATCTTGGTTGAAAAACCGTTCGATTCAAACAACATGAATACCACGGTCAAAATAATCAAAAATAGATTAGCCATCACACTACCCACGCCGGACAGCATGTTAGTTGTCATCGACAGTGCTACACCTGGGTCAAAGTAGGCCAAAATCTGTTCTTTGGAAATCTGAATATTAAACGCAGCTAGCTTTTCTACTATCCAAGAAAACTGCTCGATTAATTGATCACGATAAAACGGTAGCTGCTTGGAGAATTCATTAATTGAAGTGCCCACAACAGAGGCCAGCCACAAGCCCATTAATACGATAAACACCATCAACAGCAATACCGCCAAACCGCGCGGAGCACGATGACGTGTCATCCAACTGATCATCGGATTACAGATCACCGCGATAAATACTGATAATACAAAGGGCACCACAATCGGGCTTGCCGCTTTAATGCCTGCCAAAATCACCACAATAAATGCTGATATGGCAAAACCTTTAAACGCCACGCCTTGATTCTCGAATCGAGTCATTACAATAAAGTCCTTCTTGATTCACTATAATATTGATAGGGTTATACAAACTGCTTCTAACATGAACTACAACAGGGACATCGTTTTTTATGAAACCAGAAATCGCCGTGATCCGCATTAAGAACCTAAGATTACGTACTTACATTGGCATTAAAGAGGACGAAATTCAAAATAAGCAAGATGTCACCATTAACACTGTAATTCATTACTGCGCAGATAAAGCCAGAAACAGTGACAATATGGATGATGCTTTGAATTATCGCACGATTACGAAAAAGATCATTGCTTTAGTTGAAAACAACCGCTTTTCTTTACTAGAAAACCTTACTAGCCAAGTGTTAGATATTGCTAGCGAGCATACTTGGGTTGATTTTGCCAAGGTTGAAATTGATAAGCCCCATGCATTACGGTTTGCCGATTCAGTATCATTAGAGCTGTGTTATCAAAAGCAAGAGATCTAATACAGCCAATCTAGCGTACTGATAAATATATAATTAACGCTATAGAATCTGAGATTAAGCCTATGAATATTTTACTAACTGGCGCAAGCGGATTTATTGGTACGCAATTAGTTAGCGCCCTAAAACAGCACCAATTAACCATACTTAGTCGAGATCCACAGCGCTCGGCCAGCAAACTAGGTAGCCAACACCAGTATTTAGGGTCATTAAGCTCTCTTAGCGATCTCAATGATTTTGACGCCATCATCAATCTAGCCGGAGAACCCATTGCCGGAAAACGCTGGAGCGATAGCCAAAAACAAGCGATTTGTCAGAGCCGCTGGACAATTACAACAAAGCTGGCAGAACTGATAAAGCAAAGCGATACACCACCGCATACCTTTATTAGCGCATCTGCAATTGGTTATTACGGCGATCAAAAGCTACAACCCATAGATGAAAGCTTTGAGGTTAATCAACACACTCAGGCAGAGTTTACCCATCAAGTTTGTAAACGCTGGGAGGATGAAGCGCTAAAGGCACAAAGTGAACAAACTCGTGTTTGTATAGTGCGAATTGGCTTAGTACTAGGCAGGCAAGGTGGTGCGCTGGCTAAAATGCTCCCGGCATTTAAATTGGGGTTAGGCGGCCCCATCGCCGATGGCCAACAAGGCATGAGTTGGATCCATCAAACCGATCTGGTACGTATGTTAGTTCATCTCACCGAGGACAACAGCTGTAGCGGTGTGTTTAACGGTACAGCGCCCAATCCAGTAAGTAATAAAAGTTTTACTAAGGCGTTAGGTAAGGCTGTTAACCGCCCTGCTTGTATCCCTGCTCCCGCCTTTGGTTTAAAGCTAGCACTCGGTGAAATGTCGACTCTCTTAATTGAAGGGCAATATGTAACGCCAAAGCATGCATTGGCTGCAGGCTTTGAGTTTCAATACACAGAGTTAGATGACGCATTAGCACAAATATTAGCCTAGGCATAATCGCAAACACTCATGCCAAAATAAGCATTTATGTGACTTTTTAAGCGATAAGTAAAAGGTCCACCTTCTGAGGAAGGTGGCTTTGCTAGCCCTTATGAAGCGACCTCCCTAAAAGGGGAGTTTTCCTACCCTGCGTTAACAAGACGCCGTAAATATATCCCTATAGGCTCTACTAAATCACTGACCGCCATGGATTGGTGGAAATGCCAACAAATGTAAGGAACATTTGTGTCCCTGATTTAGAAGCTTGTACCGCACGATTAGCAAAGCTCACGTATCAATTGAGCTTATGAGCTATTTTTAAATGAATTTATAAGCCGTTAAACATCGCCTTAACTCCGAAATTCCATTGAACGTACTTCAAGCCTAATTGATGATAACCTCCTACTGAAGTAGGTGGTTTAGGGCTGAAACAAAAAGGATAACCATATGGGTTATCCTTTTTTACTTTTACTTATGCAGATGCTTACTCAAACTTAAAGCCATCATAATATCCTCGTAATTTACGACTTTAAGCCTGTATTAAGTCACTAGTGGCCCTTTAATAACTCACCACAAGACTTATTAAGTAATTGCCTACACCGCCATATACCTAAGGTTGCAACCACCAAGCCACCACATAATGGCGCTATGCCCCACCATGGCCAATGCATATAAACATTAAGTTCAAATACCTGTGTTTTCAGTAAGTAGAGAGTAAACTCGGCAACAATTACCGCTAAAATACCTGCGATAGTACCGAGCAGAGCGAACTCAAGACCTGTTGCTGCACGTAGTAACCAACCTGAAGCGCCAAAGGTACGCAGCACAGCCAACTCACGTTGTCTGGTTGCCATGCCAGCCTCTGTTTGAGCGATCATCACTAACGCACTGGCAAGTAGCACCAACACCAAGACTAATGATAACGACAAAGACACTTGGTCAATGATCTGCCTTAGCTGACTCACCATAGCACCAACATCAATAATCGATACTGTAGGGAATTGCTTGATAAGATCTAAAATCACCCCACGTTGTGAGTCATCGAGGTGAAAACTCGACATCGAAGTATAGGCAAACGGCGCTAATGCTTCTTGGGTAAAGATCATAAAGAAATTAGGTTGCAATGTTTCCCAGTGCACTGCGCGAATACTGGCAACCTTCACAGTTAACTCTTGATTGTCGATAGTGTAAGTAAGCGTATCGCCAAGGGATAAATCTAATCGTTCAGCCACACCAGACTCTACCGAGACATCGTACTTATCTTGGTTAAACAGGCCCTCTAACAGCTCATTATTAGGCGGCATAGTGTCACGATAAGTCAGATTTAACTCACGTGAAATACCGACTCGCCCCTCAACACCATCTTGTTTTTGATCTCTTGAAATAAGCACTTCATCATTAATAGCCGTTAAACGGCCTCTAATTACCGGATAAATTATCGGCGCAGACTTAAGCTCTGGCGCTAAAAAATCACTAATAGGCTGAGTTTCTTCCGGGGCAATGTTAACTAAAAAGTAATTAGGTGAGTTTTCAGGCAGCTGTTTTTGCCACTCATTGAGTAAGTCTTGGCGCAGAGCAAAGATAGTCAGTAGCAACACCAACGCGCTACTAAAGCCTACCAGCTGCACCGCATTTTGTTTGGCGCGACGTCTTAAGCCCGCTAACGCCAATTGCAATGGATTGGTGGTTTTCATGCCAACGCTATGGCCAAGGCGGATCATGAAAAAGCCAAGTACACTGAGCAACACACCCAACAATAACACCGCAGCAACCACAGTTAAGGTAAGAGCCAAACTTTGAGAGTAAAGATAACCCAAAACCGCCATGGCACTTAAGCTTAAAACCAGGTGTAACCACATGCCCAATTGCAAACCTTCAAGCTGGCGCTGCAGCACCCTAAGTGGTGGGATCGCTAACAAACGCATCAAAGGATAAGCCGAGAACATAAACGCGCTAATAAAACCTGTGCCTAAACCTAGCATTACGGGGCGCGTAATAGGTGGTGTATAAGCGGCGATTTCTGCAGGTAAAAATGCAGTAATCGCTCTATCAAGGCCAAAGCCACCAATTAAACCTAACGCTACACCCACCGCGGTCACTAGCAATAAGTGCGTACCAAATAATATTCTTATCTGTTTCGCTGACGCGCCAAAGGTTTTCAACATGGCAACCACATCATAATGACGCTGACAATATCGTTGCGCCGCAATGCCAATTGCCGCACAAGCAAGCGCAATACCTAATAAGCTAGCCAATAATAAAAAGCGCTCAGCGCGTTTAACCGCTTCAGCAATCGGTGAGTCACCAGACTGCACATCTACCCAGCGCTGACTGGTGTTTAATAGCGGTTTTGCCTGTGCTTCGAACTCTTTAAGCGCATCAGCATCGCCGGCAAACTGATAACGGTAAGTTACACGGCTGCCAGGTTGAATAACTTGGGTTTTCGCCACATCTTCAATACGCATTAACACAACTGGTGATGAAGCAAATGGGTTAAAGCCGGCATCAGGTAAACGAATGATCTCTTTCGATAGAGCGAACTTGGCATTACCGAGCTCAATCTGCTGTGGATAACCTAACAATCCGCCTAAGCGAGTCTCAAACCAAATATTATCGGCTTGTGGTAAGCCATCAGCTTTACCAGTGCTAAGCTCAATATCGCCTTTTAACGGGTAACCTTGCTCAACCGCGCGCACCGTAACTAGCTGAAACGCATCACCGGCATAGAGCATTGAATTAAACTGCATGCTGCTAACACGAGATAAGCCTATATCATCGGCAAGTGTCAGCACCTTAGGATCAATCTTATCAGGCGAGTCAATAATTCTGTCTGCGGCAATAAACTTAGAGGCTTGGCCATTGATTGCCAGCTGTAAACGCTCGCTCACACTTGCAAGCCCAGTTACCGACAGCACAGCTAGGGTAATTGCCAATATAATGAGTACCAGCTGCCCTTGAGATAACTCCCTTTTAAATAGTCGCCACGCTAAATTCAGCTCCATGCGCTCGCCTCTTCTGCTTGTTCTGGCTGCAGTTCAGCGCTGTTAACTTTCTCGCTCAAGCAGCCTGAGTCCATAATAAATTGGCGTTGGCAGCGACTCGCTAATTCCATGTCATGCGTAACGAGCACTAAGGTAGTGTCACTTTCTCGATTGAGCTCAAACAACATATCGGCAATCTTGTCGCTGTTTGCAGAGTCTAAGTTACCGGTTGGCTCATCGGCAAACAGCACTTTAGGCTCACAAATAAAGGCTCTTGCAATGGCTACGCGCTGCTGTTCACCACCGGATAATTGATTAGGAAAATGGTTTAATCTGTGGCTCAGTCCAACTCGCTCCAGCATGGCCTCTGCTTTTTCTTTGGCCTTTACTACACCAGCCAGTTCTGCCGGCAACATAACGTTTTCTAAAGCATTCAGCGTATCGACCAACATAAACGACTGGAAAATAAAACTAACTTTCTGTTTTCTGAGTGATGCCTTAGATTCTTCATTGAGATTTTCTAACGCCACTCCATCAAGTTTAATCGAACCACTGCTTGGCGAATCTAAAGCTGCTAATAAACCTAACAAAGTGGATTTCCCCGAACCGGATGGCCCGAGGATCGCCACACTCTCTCCCTGCTTGACATCCATATTAATGCCGTTGAGGATAGTCAGTTCTCCCTCTTGGGTATTAACTGATTTTACTAGGTGGCTTACGGTTATGGCGCTATTTTCAGACATAGGATCCTTCTTCAACATAAAAAACCGACTCAGCGGTTTGGTCTTATTATTGGTTTTCAGCAGTTTTGGGCTGAGTGCTTCCCCTATATTAATCCTAGGTGATAGCCTAAGTGCAAGTTATGGCATGCCAGAAAACCAAGGCTGGGTACAACTACTACGTGAGAAAATGCCAAATAGCACAATAATTAATGGTTCGGTTAGCGGCGAAACCTCTGCGGGCGGATTGCGTCGACTGCCCGCCCTGCTTGAATCCTCACAGCCTAAAATCTTGCTTATTGAGCTTGGTGGTAACGACGGCTTACGTGGTTTTCCACCTAAGCAATTGAAAAACAATCTTACAAAAATAATTGAGCTGGCTAAAGCGCAAGAGGTAAAAGTCCTTCTTAGCGAGATCATGGTGCCTCCAAATTATGGCCCTCGTTACGCCTCACAAATAAATACCGTATATAAAGAACTTGCTGAAGAACATGAAGTGACGCTAATGCCGTTTTTTATGGAGCAAATTGTTACCGATAGCTCGCTAATGCAAAGGGACGGCATTCATCCTAATCAAAAGGCGCAAATAATTATTGCTGAGTTTATGTTGCCATGGTTTGAGCAGGCTTTATAATCTGCGACCTAAATCATTGCACCTGTTTTTTACTAGATAAACCTTGAGACACAAATTTATATCTTGTTCAGAGTTGATAAGCCCAATATAAAATCAACCTAATGTTATAGATTATTCAGGGAATGCTTAATGGAATACCAAATGCGCTATACACTTATTGCTGCGAGCTGCCTTGCGGCCGTTTACTCAACTTCTGCCGTATCAGCAGAGATCACGACTCCACAGGCAGTCACTCAAGCACAAACCATGACACCTGAACAGCTGTATCCACCAGTTGACGCTAAATACGACTGGTTGCAGCTAACATCGCTTGAACTATTGAAGGGTGAAATTATCAACCTTTATGACGATAAGTTAGAGTTTGATAGTGATGAGCTAGATACGGTATTTATCGATTGGGAAGACGTAAAAGTATTGCAAACTAGCCGTTTAGTCAGCATTGGTTTTACCGATCTAAGCACTAAAACCGGCCGCCTTTTGGTAGAAAACGGTAAGTCTTACCTTAACGGTGAAGAGTTTGATAACGCCGATATTATGACGATTATTGCCGGCGATCAGTCAGAAGCAAACTACTGGTCAAGCAAGATCACCTTAGGTGTTAACTTCCGCAGTGGTAATACCGACCAAATCGATTATAGCGCCCTAGCAAAAACGGCTCGTCGAACTACCGAGTCACGCTTTAACTTAGACTATATCGGTAACTACTCTAAGACAGACGGTGAAAGCCGTATTAACAACCACCGTATTAACTCAAACTTTGACTGGTTTATCTCAAAGCAGTTCTATGTTCGACCTATTTTTGCTGAAGTGTATAAAGATCCATTTTCCAACATTGAATACCGAGCAACTGTCGGTTCGGGTTTGGGTTATAACATCATTGATAACTCAAAAACAGAATGGAGCATAAGTGGCGGTCCTGCATACACTTACACTCGTTTCGATGAAGTAAAAGCGGGCGAAGAAAAAGATGATGGCAGTACTGCTATTGTTGTTGAAACCGTTTACGACACTGAAATCACCAATGATATCGACTTCAACACCTTGTACCGTGTGCAATACGGTAACGAAGTATCTGGTGGTTATACTCACCATGCTATTGCAACGTTAGAGATTGAACTGACTAGTATGTTTGATCTAGATCTTTCTTTTGTTTGGGATCACATCAATAACCCACAAGCTGATGCCAGTGGATTTATTCCAAAACAAGATGATTACCAGTTTATTATCGGTTTTGGTATCGATATTTAAAACACACATTAGTCGTTAATAAGCGGTCGCTTATTAGTTACTTTTTAAAAATCCCTGCCCGAAACGGTAGGGATTTTTTATATCCCAATTCAACAGCAAATTGCACAAATCAAACTTATACCGACTCACCGCCTCTAAAAATAATGGATTTTTAGTTGAGAACGCACATACATACAAGCGTTTGAATTAGCTACCGTTCAACAAAAATTTCAATAGTTAAGCTTATCACTGCTGTTTAATTCACTGCATTATCCCTAAGCACATCAGCTTGTTAATAAAATGTTGTCCACATTTCACATTGTTTATCTTGTACGTCAGTGCAATCTAAGAAATGCATAATAACAATAATTTTGGAGACGCTATGCTCAACAAGAAACCTTCATGGCTGATGCCCACAATCATCGCCACTGCAGTGGCATTAAGCTTAGGCGCTTGTTCATCTGATGATGACGACGCCCCAGTAGATGAAAACACTGAAGCCGTGACCCCAACTCCTGAACCTGGCCCCACCTTTCCCGAAGGTGCCATCATGATTGAAGATGGCGAAAACCTCACTACTCGAATACAAGAAGCGCTTATTAACGCCCAAAGTGGTGACGTATTAGTGCTGCCAAAAGGTACTTTCGAAATAGAGTCGACCTTATTATTTGATGGTGATGTTGACGGTGACGGCAGCTTTGCCAAAAACGTCACTATTATGGGATACGGCATGGAAGAGACGGTACTCGACTTTTCTAACGCCAACTCAGGCGACGGTATTTTTGTGCAAAATGCCCTCAATATCATTATTCAAGATCTGTCGGTCAACGAAGCCAAAAACAATGGTATTAAGCTTAAAAACACCAACGGTATTATACTGCGCCGCTTAGCCACAGTGTGGGAGGGTGAGCTTGATGAAGGTAACGGCGCCTACGGCCTTTACCCTGTTGAGTGTGAAAATATCCTGATTGAAGACACTTATGTGCGCGGTAGTGCCGATGCAGGTATTTATGTCGGTCAATCACAATATATTGTTGTGCGCCGCAATATCGCCAAAGAAAACGTCGCCGGTATTGAGATTGAAAACTCAAAATATGCCGACGTCTACGACAATGAAGCCATGGGTAATACTGGTGGTATTTTAGTGTTTGATTTACCTATTGGTAACCATAGATACGGCTCAAGTGTGCGTATTTTTAATAACAAAGTATATGATAACAATACTAAAAACTTTGCGAATGCATCAGCAAACCCAGCTGGTGTACACATTGTACCGCCGGGTACAGGTATGATTATTCTCTCAACCGATGATGTTGAGATCTTTAATAATGAAATTACCAATCACGACACCATGGGCGTTACTATTTCGAGCTTCTTTATCGCCGAGCCAGATATCTCTGCATTTGTGGCCAACTATGGCCAACCAGGTCAGCCAATTGAAGATGGTTGGCGCCCAACGCCGCGCAATATCTATCTGCACGGCAATAAGATTGAAGGTTTCGGTCAAAAGCCGAATGGTTACCTTATTGATGACATTATCAAAGGTTATCTGTTTACCCATGGCAAATTTCCCGGCGTCTTATATGACGGCCTAGGTGAACTGCTATCCAATAACGGCACCGCGGCTTACTTAGGTCTGCAAGAACTGCCATTTGCAGCTGACGGCAGTGACAATGTGTGTGCGTCAGATAACGGCGACGTATCATTTGGCCGCTTATATGCAAATGACAATACCGACACCAACAGCCCAGAGTTTCTATTTGAAGACAGCCAAACTGACATCATGAACTGTCAACAAGTTAGCTTACCCGTGCATACAGTGACCTTTGGCGATCAAATCTTTGGTTGTGGCGTTGATGACGACACCGCAGGCTGTGACGGCGGTAATCTCGTTGGCGGCGGTGGCAGTATTGGTGAAGGTGAAGGCGGACTTGAAGGCGATGGTGATTTAAGCCTTTGTGTCGCTGAAGGCTCAAACGCTTCATGGGATGCACTACTCAAGGCCAACTGCCCTAACCTATCTGACTATAATCTATTTGCAGATATGCAAGATCCAACCAGCGCGCCTCACTCTGGTGGAATGCCATATGATCTTAATACACCGTTATTTACCGATTACTCGAGTAAATACCGCTATGTATTTGTACCTGAGGGAACTAAAGCTGATTACTCAGCCACTGAATCAATGGACTTTCCTGTCGGTACTGTCATCGTTAAATCGTTTGCGCTACCTATGGACACCAGCAAACGTGGCCTAGCGAATGAGGATCTGATTGAAACTCGCTTGCTTATTCACCGTGAAACCGGCTGGACTGCGCTGCCTTATGTGTGGAACGCTGAAAAGTCTGATGCTGTGCTGGCAAAAGCTGGTGCGATTCAAGGTAAGAGTGTGATGCACAATGGCACCGACATGAGCTTTGATTATGTTGTGCCTAGCATGAACCAGTGTAAACAGTGTCACCAGTACAAACCTGATGCCGACAGCCCTGCGAAGTTTGTGCCTATTGGCCCTAAAGCGCGCCATCTTAATAAAGATTACGCCTATAGCGACGGTAGCATGAATCAGCTACTTAAGTGGCAAGCAGCTGGGATTTTACAAGGTGTGCCTGATGTAACCAGTATAGATACAGTTCCGGCATACAATGACGGTGATGAAGCAACAGTTAGCCAGATGTCTGATGCGGCATTAATGGACGCTGCCAAGGGATATTTAGATATCAACTGTGCCCATTGTCACCGCCCAGAGGGGAACGCCTCTAATACCGGTTTGAAGCTTGAGTACTGGCGCTCCTACGCAGAAGATGCAGGTCTGTCTCACGGTACCTGTAAGTCACCAGTGGCTTATGGTGGCGGCGCATTAGGTTTTGATATCGTGCCGGGTAAGCCAGAAGAATCAATTCTGCACTTTAGAATGGAATCGAATGATCCGGGTGACAGAATGCCTGAAATTGGCCGCAGTTTGTCACACGCTGAAGGTGTCGCGCTCATCAACGAGTGGATTAAGCGTTTACCAGAAGCAAGCTGCTCAAACTAGCGACTCACTAAGTTAAACCTATAAAGCTATTGAAATAGCGATATACAAAAGCAAAGGCCGGCAAATGTCGGCCTTTTTTAACCGCAATAACTCCAATAAATGGAGATTTATTTATGCGCATACCGATTTCAGTTATCGTCATTACTCTACTTTTCTTAACCACCGGCTGCGGTGGCTCAGATGAACAAGTACAAACAACTGTTGATGCTAGCCAGCCAGATCCAGCTCCTGAACCGACGCCTGAGCCAACACCCGATCCCTCATCTAGCTGCAACGCCACCACTACAGAAGTAAACTGGAATGCCTTGATGGAGCAAGATTGCGAGTCACTGTCGCAGTACGGTTTGTTTGTTGACCCAAGTATTCCCACCAGCTCAGCAGTATCACCGGGGTTAAGTTACCATCTAGCAACCGAGCTATTTTCAAACTACGCCAATAAGCACCGTTTTATCTTTGTACCTACAGGTAAAAGCATCGAGTTTGATCCAACTGCTACTTTTGACATGCCAGTCGGCACGGTTTTAGTAAAAACGTTTTCGTTACCATTTGATACTCAAGTTAGTGGCGCCAATAACGAAGTGTTAATCGAAACTCGACTATTAATTCATAGAGAGACTGGCTGGACAACGCTGTCCTACCTTTGGCAAAACGGCGACGCTATACTGCAAGTTGCCGGTAAAGATGTGGCCCATACACTTAACCATAAAGGTCAAAGTCAGAGCTTTGCTTACCACGTCCCTAGCCGCGCCGAATGTAAGCTTTGTCATCAAACCAGCAGCGATAGCAGTAAAATTGAACCTATTGGCTTAAAAGCGCACCTGCTTAATCGAACCATCACTAATCAAGGGGCGCAAATTAATCAGCTACAACTCTGGCAGCAGCAAGGACTATTACAAGGCTTGCCACAGCTTAACGAGGTTGGCAAAACCTACGATATTTTTGATGAGTCAGCGCCGCTTACCGCAAGAGCCAAAGGCTATTTAGATATTAACTGCGCTCATTGCCATAACCCGCAAGGCTTTGCCAGCATATCGGGATTAAGGCTAGGCTTTTATGTGGACCACACCAGCTTTGAATATGGGATCTGTAAACAGCCGCCGGGTTGGGATGGCGGTGAGCGCGGATTATCTTACGATATTATTCCCGGTGACGGTGAGCACTCGATATTGGTGTATAGGCAAGAACTTAACCAGCCCAAAGACAGAATGCCACCCATTGGCCGTTCAATCGCTCATACAGACGCGGTTGCACTTATCAAGCAGTGGATAGATGAAATGCCCGCAGAGCTAGCAAATTGCCAGCAATGAACCACCTAAATATAAATGAAGTCGAGCTTATACAATTACAAACACAAACGAGATAAAACCTAAGATGATGACTCAGCCACTAGTGGTCGATTTAAGCGATGAAAATGTCCAGGGGGATGACCAATCCAATGTTTGAAGCTTTGGCGAAAATGGCTCACTTCGCCAAAGCCCATTAAGTCAGATATTTCATCTATCGAGTAATCGCTAGTTAAGATCAAATCAATAGCCATTTGGCAGCGCACTTGATCCACCAGCTTTTGATAGCTGGTATTAGCCGCCGCCAGCTTACGTCTTAAAGTTCTTGCACTAATATTTTGCAGCTCTGCCATCGCGTCCATACACGGCAAATCTGGTGCTTGTTGACGTAAAATATTTAATAGCTCAGATATATAGGATGACTCTACATCTAACTGCTGTTGATTCAGAGGTTGCTCAAACGGGTAAGTCAGTGGCAAATCAAGATACTCATGGGCAATCGACCACTCAAAAAATTCAGCATCAAACTCAACTTCAGCACCGGCTTTAACCGCTAAGAAACTGGCGTCTCTGCAGGGCTCAGCTAACGCAATATGGCTTAATAGTATTGGCTGTGCCGTTAACTCTTTAGCAAAGGCTAACAGCGAGCAAATGCTGTGCTGAAATTGACAGCTATAGCGCTCAAGTTCAACTTTATTAGTATTGAGCCAGCGCACATGTAAACGGCCCAAATCATTTCTAATCAGGGTATCTGAAAAGCTGCCGACCAGTTCAGGGTGAGCAATGGCAAACTGTAAGCAATCACCTAAAGTATTAAACTTGGCTAAGTAAGGCTGCAACACATCTAATTCGACCACTTTATAGCGACTTGCGGCTTTAGCTGCAATTTCAGGATCTTGGCTTAACCTGCGGATAAAACTCATGGCGTAATCAACTTGCCACACATAAACAAATTCACTCGACCTAAGCGCAGCGTTGTCTAAGCCAATATCGGCATAAAGCTGCTCAACATGCTCCATAGCAAAGTTGTCAGCTAAATAATTGATTAAGTTTTTGAGTTCATAAGCAGGATACGACTGATCCCCTACTCGCATATTGGGTTTGTAGCTGCAGATCTGTTGCATTGCACTCGATAACTGATGAACGGTAATAATATTTTTAGCGGATCTAAATAAGAATTAATAGCCTTTTATTAATTTAAACTTAAAAATATCGTAGCCATTGAATAAAGCTTGTCTGCCTTTTTATGTTTGTCACAAGCAAGCCTGAGCGACTTGCAGATCGACTTATCAATTGCCCCTCTGCGGATGTTCGGGTACAGGCGATCAGCGCTGAAAGTGCAAATATCACAAGTACAAGAACAATGACTTGGATGGTAGCAATAAGTAGCTGGTTAGATTATTTAATAAAGCATACTTTTTAATGCCAAAAGCAAAACAGAAATAAACCAGAAATAGAGATAGAGATAGAAAGCCCCGTAAAAACGGCGCTTTCATTTTTGAAGGTTTGCGAGGATTACTCAGCTAAGCCTAAAACTGCAAGTCTTTCTTTCGCTAGAAGGTATCTTGCGCGAACATCATCAATTTGCTCTTGAGTTAGCTGCTTCCCAAGAGTACGAAGACCGCCAACTGTGTCATTATGGTGAATACCAAAAGCAAACTTGAGATATTCCATAAGCAGCGGCTGAGCATCAAGGTATGAGATAGAATTCATCGCCTGAGAAATTTTGTTTGCCTCAGCCCATTCGCCATTATTAACATACTCTTGCATAGAAACGCTGGCTTTCGGGAATATACAACCTACACCAGTAATACCACCGCATGCGCCAGCAAGCCCCGCATGTACAGTTACAGTGTCAACGCCTGCCAGAATTTTTAACTCTTTATTCTCTAACATCAGCGTTTCAATAGTTGACACATCTGTGGTTGATATTTTCAGAGCCGTGACTTCAGGTAGAGCAGCAAGTCTTCTCAGAATATCAGTTGAAAGCGCATGATATCCAGCTGCATCAGGGTTGTTATAAGGCATAATGGTTATGCCTGCTTCTTTTGCAGCAATTGCAGAAAGCTCATAGTAGGCATACATTTCTTCATCAGAAGGCGCTTGCTTCGTTTTTGGTGGCATCACCATTACGGTATCCACTCCAACTGTCGCAAGTTCGGTAACAATAGTGGCAAGCTCTTCTTTCGTTTCAGCCGCAGCACCACTGATTAATGGAACATTATATTGTTTAGCAACATCAGAAAGGGCTTTAAGTAAAGCAAGGCGCTGATCAGAGCTTAAGTAGCTATTCTCACCTAGAGTGCCGGAGCCAACAAGGCCACCCATTCGACTTCCGCCCTTACCTTGAACTTCCAAAATATCTGCAGCGTATTTTTGTGTTGCTTCAAGGTCTATTTCAAGGGTGCCGGATCCTGACTCTTTTAGCCATGTAAACACCGCCGGCATAACCGTATAGCGCCAATCTGTGTTATTTGCTTCCATCATGTTACCTTTTTATTGAAAATTACATCACATAGAATTAATTGTATAAAATATACCAAACAAAATACGTAAGTTAAACCCCTTTCGGCAAACCAAGGCCTTATTGGTAACAAACAATCTGTGAAACTGGAGGTTCTGCTGCAATACTAAAACACATGCACATAGGTTGTGTCATTAAATGCTGCTGTTAAATAATGCTCCCTTACCTGCAATTTGACCGTCCGTGACATGATGCAAGATGGCCAAGTCATTAATGTTCAGGTAGGAGTAATCAAGCTTTTCTTTCAACGCACAAGGTTTGGCTTAACTCACTGGCAAGCTGCTAATATCTAAGCCACTGAAGTGGTTACACTTTCAGCTACTGGCTAACTCTAACACGAAATCTTTACCATCAAATCTCTAACACCAAGTGCTGAGCTTTCAACAATGTGAGTTAGCCTTGGAATGAAGGGTTATTATATTTTTGGGTAGCGCTATCTGATAGCGAATTATGAATTGCACCTTCATTGTTACTAATCGCCTGCAGCGGGCGCATGTGCAGACACTGCCGTGACACGCTGCAAGTCCATCCCTGGAAGCTCAGCCATGACGTCCATGTCATGGACGGTCACAGCCGTATCTACACTGGATATTTGGCGTACTCATTTAGGCTAATCGTTTTTGGGTGTAACTTGAAAATGCCCCAAAACGTGTTTAGCTTCGAATGAAAGTTGATTACATTTTGTATTGTTGCTACATAATGGCGTGTTTGAATTTGTAGCTACTTAGTTATCAATCGCCTGCAGCGGCGTATGTGCAGATACTGCCGCGACACGCTACAAGTCCATCTGACCTCCAAGGATGGAGGAAATGCCAAATTCTGTATGGAACAGAATTCGCCTTGGAAGCTCGGCCATGACGAATAGCATCCCTGCTAAAAGGCCAGTTCGGCATCCTGCCTCTCGTTCGAAAACTTGATAACATCGTTATCTCTCACCTTGTCATGGACGGTCACGGCCGCATCTACACTTGATATTTGGCGTACTTATTTGGCTGAGAGGTTTGGTTTCTAAATTAAAAATGCCCCGGAATTATCATATAGGCCGGAACCTAATGACTTTTCTTCTTTCATGAACATTGCACTTTATGCTATGCCGGAGGTTCTTTGTTTCACTCAGACAGAGAAACAGGGAATCTGTTCGTTTTATGCTGTAAGTCATTATTAATAAAATTGTTTACTGGTAGTCTTGAGTGATAAAAGTATTGGTGAACTGTTCTTATTAAGACCGTTCTCATTCAGAATTCAGCCTAATATACTGTTATGCATATAAGAGAAAATTGATGTCAATTTCAGATAAAAACCGGAAAATCCTTTGGGGCAAATCCGGAAATAAATGTGCTATGTGTCGGCACACGTTGGTGTTCGAAAGCACTAGCAATGACTCTGAGTCAGTTGTTGGTGAAGAGTGTCATATTGTTTCTGGTGCTAAGAGCGGACCTCGAAGCGACTCTAGCTTTCCAAGAGATAAAATCGATGACGTTTCAAATCTCATATTACTTTGTCGAGTTCACCACAAGCAAATAGATGATCAAGTAGAAACTTACACTCCCGACTTACTCCGAATTATTAAGTCTAATCATGAGAAGTGGGTCGAAGATAAACTTAAAGACGCCCCAAAAATCCCTAAAGTTAGGGTAGTACGAGACAAAGCGCAGATTCCTGAAAAGTTAAACGTTATTCACACGGGGAAAGAAATGTTCGGTATCTTAACAGGGTGCCTTGCAAGTTATATGGATTATAGTGACAACCTGTCTGATGAAGAATTAGATCTTGTCGGCTCGTTCTTACAAAATGCCAAAGATTGGTCTGAGCTTGCACAAGACATGGAGCCAATCCAAAAAATTAATGCTAGTCGAGATCTTGATGCTGAATTAAGCGCTCTTCGTGAGATGGATTTGTTTGCATTTGCCGCTGTTGAAATACAAAAAATGGTGGGTGGCATTAGTGGTGATTCTGAATTTCCAGTTCTGCACTTGACCGTTAGCAAAGCTAATGATCCTAATGTGGTTTCCGGAGAGTCGTGAAAAATATGCATAACAAGGCAATCAAGTGTGACGCATTACACTCGGCAGTTTTGGTTTGAAGTTCAGTTGGCTTGGTGAGTTCGGTGGGGCGCACCTTATGGCTGGCGTTATTTGACGTATACCCACTTACTATACATTCCTTAATGAGACTAATGACTTTAAGAGCTTTAAATATAACTGATTGACGTCCAAAAACTAGCTAGGACTTTAGGCGTAACGCTAAATATTAAAGGTTATGCAGTTCTAACCAAGTGTAGATACAGCTGAGGCCTCTGATGGCATGGATGCCATCGTAGAGCTTACAGGGATGATGGGATGGACACCTCTTGTTAAACCGGCGTCATTTGCGCCATATTGAATTTGTGCGTTCAATAACTAACAAAAGGTGTCCAATATGAAAGTTACA
>NZ_JAKILB010000018.1 GCF_023283895.1 Shewanella pneumatophori
CGTCAAGCGCTTATTTTAAGAAGTTTTTCAAGCGATGATTCTTTATACACTCTCGTGTTAATAACCATCTAATTGAGCTTCTAAAGCGATTGTCACCTGAGGCTAATTTCCTTAGAAGTTAATCTCTCTAACGCCGCTGCAAGTCCCGTTCTATCTAGCTTAACGCTGGGTAGTTGGCCTGCTGTGCCGTGTCAGTGGATGCGCATTATAGGGATGTGAGATTAAAGCGCAAGGGCAATTGTAAATAAAATCGAACTTTTATAATCGTTTGCTCACAAAACCCACTGACTAGCCACTTTTTAAGCTTTATAATGCTAAAAACACCATAATTAGGACTTTTAGATGCCAAACTCTAGAAACAATAACTCGCTACGATCCTATAAAGGTGTCGTCCCTACACTTAAGAAAAGTGTTTATATCGACGAGGCAGCTGTTTTAGTCGGCGATATCACGCTCGATGATGATGCCAGTGTTTGGCCTTTAGTTGCAGTGCGTGGGGATGTAAACCACATCTATATAGGTAAACGTTCCAATATCCAAGATGGTAGCGTTTTACATGTAACTAGAAAATCTGCTGCTTTACCTGAAGGCCACCCTTTGATTATTGGTGATGACGTCACTATTGGGCATAAAGCGATGTTACACGGTTGCCAAGTCGGTAATCGTATTTTGGTAGGTATGGGCGCAATCATTCTTGACGGTGCGATATTAGAAGATGATGTGATTTTAGGTGCGGGCTCGTTAGTGCCGCCAGGAAAAGTACTTAAGAGTGGTTTTCTTTATGTCGGCAGCCCAGCGAAACAAGCTAGACCGCTAACAGATGCTGAACTCGCCTTTTTACCGCAATCCGCTGACAACTATGTCAGACTCAAGAATGAGTATTTGCTAGAAGGCGAATAGCTTATATTTAGATAAGTGCGATTCTTCCCTGCTCGTCGAATGTATCTTGTTCGATGAGCATTTCAACCTCTTCTTCTATATCAAAACGGTATTCATCAAATACAGCTAAAGCGCTAGCCTCAAGTTCATCGCTATCTTGTTCAAACGTGGCAGATGAAAGCTGGGTTAGTTTATTTAGACTAATACGGCATTCAATGTTTGCCCCCTGCACTTGTACAGGAAAGACTACAGTTTGTGTTTGTGGGTCCCAATCTTGTAGATCTGGGAATAAAATACTTTGGTTCATGTCTATCTCAAACTTTTTGAAATTACAATTCAGCTCGTAACTGAGTTAATACCGGCTCAACGCTTGGCTTAACGTTGCGCCAAATATTGAAACTTTCTGCGGCTTGGCCAACCAACATGCCTAAACCATCTATCGTCTGACTCGCGCCCTGCGCTGCGGCCCAAAGATTAAATGCTGTAGGCTCTTTGCCATACATCATATCGTAGCAAACTGTTTTTAGCGTAATGGTATTGATACTGATGTTAGGCACATCGCCAGTTAAGCTTGAAGAGGTTGAGTTAATAATTAAATCATAGCTTTGGCCACTATGTTCTATCGGTAATACATCCACGTTACCAAAAGGCGCAAACAGACTTGCTAATGTTTCCGCCTTAGTTTGAGTTCGGTTAACGATAGTTAGTTTTGCAATACCTGCTTGTAATAGCGGTAACACACAGCCTCTTGCCGCACCACCAGCACCAACAAGCAGGACATTAAGCCCAGCTAAACTGCCAAGGTTTCTTTCTAAATCACTAACTAGACCTAAACCATCAGTATTGTCACCGCGCACCTCACCATTAGCCATTACAGATAAAGTATTCACTGCACCAGCAAGCTTTGCTTGCTCACTAAGCTCGTCACACAAAGCAAACGCTTGCTCTTTAAATGGCACTGTAACGTTAGCACCACGACCATTACTGCTAACAAACTCTTTAAAGCTTGCAGCAAACTCGTCTACCGGCGCTAAAATGGCTTCATAAGTTAGCGACTGAGCCGTATCTTGAGCAAACATGGCGTGTATTTTAGGCGACTTACTGTGGCCAATAGGGTTACCAAATACTGCGTATCGTTCAGTCATGCTTAGATCTCTTTGCCCCGAAAAATGACAGTGTAACTCGGATTGTCAGCGAGGCAATCGCTTCTATTGGAGTTATTTTCAGCTTTGCAATTTCAGCAACGGTTTGCAGCGCTAATCCATTACTCGTTAAACTGGGCATTACAGGTATAGAAATAAACAATTGAGTAGTAGAGCAATTAAATGAATTGGTTTAAAAAAATTATTGGTAAACAGAGTAGTAATCAAAATAGCTCACAAGACAGAGATCCAAATCAATCTAATGCCTATGACCGTATCGGTGGTGAACCGGTTATTCGCGCGATTGCTCATCAGTTCTACGCTCAGATGCAAAGCAACCCAGCGACTCAAGAGTTACTCGCGATTCATAGAGCGCCAATTGAAGAGTCTGAACAGAAGTTATTTGAATTTTTAAGTGGTTGGCTTGGCGGGCCACAGTTGTATCAGCAGAAACATGGCCATCCAGCACTACGAGCCAGACACATGCCGTTTAAAGTCGATGAAGCTATGCGAGATCAGTGGCTACTATGCATGAAGGCGGCGATTGAATTAGAAGTGAAAGAGCTGCAACACCAGCAAGCCATTTATAGCGCCATATCAACATTGGCTGACCATATGCGAAACCAATAATAGCCAAGTATTATTGGTTTCAGCCAGATGACGATGTAAATGACTTATAGGCTTAACCAATCTCTTGGTTTAAGGAAGTCACTATACAATAGTGACTCTGGACAGCCCGCTTCTGGTGTATAAGCATATTCCCAGCGAACTAGTGGCGGCATCGACATTAAAATAGATTCAGTACGGCCACCGGTTTGTAGACCAAATAAGGTGCCACGGTCATATACTAGATTGAACTCAACGTAGCGACCACGACGATAAAGCTGGAATTGACGCTCGCGCTCGCCGTATGCCGTATCTTTACGGCGTTCAACAATTGGTGCGTAAGCAGTTAAGAAACCATTTCCTACCGCTTGCATAAAGGCAAAGCTCTGTTCGAAACCGTGTTTGTTGAGATCATCAAAGAACAAGCCACCTACGCCGCGAGTTTCATTACGGTGTGGCAACCAAAAGTATTCATCACACCACTGCTTATACTTAGGGTAAGCCTCGTCACCAAATGGTTCGCACAACGATTTTGCACTTTGGTGCCACTCCACAACATCCTCTAAGTATGGATAGTAAGGTGTTAAATCAAAGCCGCCACCAAACCACCACACAGGATCCGCACCTTCTTTATTAGCAATAAAAAAACGCACGTTAGCGTGGGTTGTTGGTATATGCGGGTTATTAGGGTGAATAACTAATGACACTCCCATGGCTTCAAAACTGCGGCCAGCAAGCTCAGGACGATGCGCCGTTGCCGATGCCGGCATAGAAGCGCCAGTAACATGAGAAAAGTTTACGCCAGCTTGTTCAAATACAGCACCACCGGTTAGCACGCGGCTTTGTCCACCACCGCCCTCTTCACGTTTCCAAGAGTCTTCTGCAAATGTTGCTGCGCCGTCTAAGGCTTCTAATCCATTACAAATGCGGTTTTGAAGATCGAGTAAGAAAGCTTTTACTACTGCAGGATCTGGTGTGCTCATATTATTCCTTTTTATAGCGGCTGATTAACCTTGTCTTAAAATGGTGCCAGTTTTGGCATCAATAATCGTTGATGGTGACGCTTGGGTTCCTAGCTCACCTTTTACTAAACCTGCAATAATGCCGGTAAATTGTTGTTTTATGCTTAACGCCGATAGCGCAGGATCTTGACCTGACAAGTTTGCACTGGTCGACACAATAGGTTTGTTGATAGCAGCACACAGCTCTTTTACACCTTCATGTGCAGTAACGCGTACAGCAATGGAATCAAAACTACCACTGAGTAACTGAGACAAGCCCGGCTTAACAGGCATAATAAAAGTAAACGGCCCTGGCCACTTACTCTTAGCAAACTGTAATTGTTCTGCCGTTAGTTGTGATTCATCAATATAAGGCGTGAGTTGCTGGTAATCACCGGCCACTAGAATCAAGCCTTTCTGCCAAGGACGCTGTTTGATCTGTAGTAACTGCTCTATGGCATCATTATTATCAGGGTCACAACCTAAACCATATACAGCTTCAGTTGGATAGGCGATTACGCCACCTTGTTCAATTAGGTCAGCTACATCAGCAGGTAATACTTCTAACATTGGTCTCTCTTTATCTTATATAAGCAGTGTAATTTACGAAAACAACAGCTTTAAACTGGACGCTTATACTTACAGGCCTTTTCAGGACACTCTAAGCGCATACCCGCGGCGCCTTTACGCTCGACTAGAATACCAAAGCCACAATCAGGACATGATTCTGCACGAGGTGGGTAGTTAACTAAAAACTTGCACTTAGGATAAGCGCTACACGCATAAAACGATTTACCAAAGCGGCTAGTGCGATGTTCTATATGGCCTGTTTTACATTTTGGACAAGGGATCTCGTCTGCTGTATTCACTTGGTCATGCTTTTCTATATGGTGGCACTCTGGATAATTAGTGCAGCCAATAAAAATACCGAAACGCCCTGACTTTACCGCCAGTTCGCTACCGCAGTCAGGGCAAACAGAACCTTGTATCACTTGTGTTTCAATCGACTCATGCTGAACTAAAGGTCTTGTATAGTCACAACTTGGGTAATTGTTACAGCCAATAAAACCACCGTGCTTACTATTTTTTACCGACAACTCGCAGCCACATTTAGGGCAAAGCTCAAACTCTTTTTCAAGAGCGTGCTCGTGAGTAGTAAACAGTTGCTGATCTATTTTCGCCATGATTGTCTCAATTCATCTATATCGCGCTATTCTACCAAGGAATTGGCTAAGTTTTATATTCCAATGTTAGAATTTAGTAAAAGGTGATGATATATTGTATCCAATAAAGCAAAGGACAAATATAAGGGAATAACAATGACCTCACCCTCGAAGCTCTCTACTACAATTATAGCGACTCTATTGGTTACGCTTTCAGCTTGTAGCAACACTGTACCGCAAACTGCCGATCCACAAATTATTAGCCAAATCAGCTCAACCTCTGAAGCAGATTTATTTAACGCGCAAAACCCACTATTAACTAAAGATACATTTATGCAGGCCAGCATTGCACTCGCTGCCACTGAAAATGTCGATACAGTGGATCAACTCCTCTACTATTTTCGTGCTTTTAGTTATTACGGACCCACTGACGAGCTAACCGACAAAGAGATAACTGCTTTAGCCACAGCATTGGCCCAACTAGCAAACTCTGGCCAACTAGATAGTCAACCACGCCTGCAAGAGCAATATGCCGTAACCCTATATCGTTACTTCGCGAATAATGATGCAGCATTGACCTTAAAGCCACTTCTACCGCAGCTAGGTATTCAACTACAACAACTTGCAGTATCACCGGCTAATTCAACGAATGACTATGGTTTATTAGAAACACTGAAGGCCTATGGTTTCTTACTCAACAAAGCCCGTAAAGATATGGATGGCGAGCTAAACAAGGTTTTGATTAGTGCCGATCTCGATTCGCCACTATTAGCTTTTGCAGCAAGCCCAGCTAGTATTCGTTTTGGTAGCGACTGGCCGCGCAGCAATGCCTATTGGGCATTAGCCTTATACCGTTTATCACTGCCATCATCAGAAGATGGCCAGCCAACAGAGCAAGAGCTTGCAATAGATAACGCAGTCGCAGCGATCGCCAAAGCAGATGTTGCTGAACGTGGATATGCAGCGAAAGACACCTACACCGCAGGCTTTCATGTTAACGTATTTGGCGGCCAAGAGCTGTGCGAAACCAATAGCGATATTTGCCGTATACCTGAGTTAAAAACAGCCCTGCCAATAGAACATCACTGCTCAGACTCGCTATTTATATTAACCCAAGATTTAAATGAACAAGAGCTAGCAGAGAGTTGCACTAAGCTAACTTCGCAAGAATCAAGTTTCCACAACCTGTTGGAAACAGAACTAAAACCCACAGCAAATGACTTCAATACAGCCCTTCGAGTGGTCGCATTTAAAAACTGGAGCCAATACCACCTTTATGGTCAATTAATTTTCGATATTAATACCGATAACGGCGGCATGTATATTGAAGGCACGCCATCAAAGCCTGGCAACCAAGCCACATTCTTTGCTTACCGCCAATGGTGGATTGAGCCCGAATTTAAGGTTTGGAATCTTAACCACGAATATGTGCACTACTTAGATGGCCACTTCGTTAAATACGCAGGTTTTGGCCACTTCCCAGCCAAAATGGTGTGGTGGTCAGAAGGTCTAGCTGAGTACGTGTCTAAAGGAGATAACAATCCGTCAGCACTACGGGTTATTAAGCGAGATATAAAAGAGGCGCCAACTCTAGAGGAGATTTTTGCCACCGAATATAAAGATGGCCAAGATAGAACCTATAAGTGGAGCTATATGGCAATTCGCTTTTTAGCCGAAAACCACCACCAAGATTTTGTGCAGTTAAGCCAATATCTAAAGACTGACTACTTTGAGGGTTATGAGCAACTCATGCAGTCGCTAACCTCGCACCAAGCACAGTTTGCCAACTGGCTAACAGTGCAGGTCGATGCGTTTGATGACACAGAGGCTAGCACTAAGCCAAGACTGCATAAGCAAGGGCGTTACGACTACCGTGATTACTTACAGCCACAACATTTAGCTCATGGTGAGAACCATTTGAAGTTTTAAGTGCTAGGTACAATGCCAATTAGTATCCACCCATGGCAAATTGACATAAGTGTTCTGACCTCTAGGGATAGAGGAAATGCGAATAAATGTATGGAACATTTATCGCCAGACACCAAAAAGGAGGCTTAGGCCTCCTTTCTTTTTTAAAAACATATGAACACTATGAGTGCAGGCGTCCATCTGGTTGCTCAAAGATCAGATCTTCCATCTGTTCATAAGCCGACTCATGACCTGGTGCATTAAATAACACCATTAGGATTACCCATTTTAAGTCGTCTAGATTTAATGTTGGCTCGTCAATTTCCATCACTCGATCAATAACCATTTCACGAGTCTCAACACTTAGCACTTTGATTTGCTCTAAAAACAGTAAAAAACCACGACTTTCGACGTCAATTTTTTCCATCTCGGCTGTAGTGTAAATACGGAACGAATGCTGATCGTGATTACAAAGATAAGGCGTGCCTGCTTCTTGTAGATCAGCTAAATGCTCTAACCAAGACAGTGCCTTAATGATTTCACTTTGGTGAAATCCTGCGCGAGTAAGTTCTTTGGTGAGTTCGTCTTCATCGACTAGAAGTTCGACTTCACTGTGAACATAGTTTTCAAATAAATACATGAGGATATCAAACATGGCTAGCTCCTCTTTAATCTTATGTAACCACCAGGGACTGCAGTAATCCAACCCTGCAGCTCGAGTTCAAGCAATTGCTCCAATACTAGCTCTATGGTTTTTCCACTATGCTCAACTACGTCATCAATTGTCGTAGTCTCATAGCCTACACTAGCTAACAGCGAGGAAAATGGCAAATCAGAGGCGCTTTCCCCCCCTATATGGTGACACGCTTTTAATTCTTCAAGGTGATAACTTGATAAAGCGTTAACTTCTTCCAAAATATCAGCCACCGACTCAACCAACTTGGCCCCCTCACGCAATAACTTGTGGCAGCCTTCACTTTGTCCGCTAAGCACACTTCCCGGAATGGCAAAAACCTCACGCCCCTGCTCACCAGCTAACCGCGCGGTAATCAGTGAGCCACTTTTTACGCTCGCTTCAACCACTAATGTCCCCATAGTTAAGCCACTAATGATGCGGTTACGTTTTGGGAAATTGCCCGCGAACGGCTTAACATCAGGCCAGAACTCAGTTAATAGACAGCCTTCATTCTGAATATCGTGGTAAATACTGCGATGGCGCTTAGGGTAAATAACCTCGGCTCCTGTACCTAAAACCGCAATACTGGCTTTAGCGCTATCGATTGCCGCTTGGTGAGCTACCCCATCTATGCCTAACGCCATACCACTCGTTACACAGATACCGCGTGCAGCCAGTTGTTCACTTAATTCATAAGCCACTTTTTTACCGCCAAGGGTAGCGTTACGACTACCAACAACGGCAATACTAGGTAACAGTAACGTATTAATGTGACCTTTTAAAAACAACACTGCTGGAGGGTCATTGATCTGTTTTAGTAATGGTGGGTAAAGAGAATCACCGAGGCAGATCAGATGATGATTGTCAGCCTTTTGCTGCCAAGCTAATGCGGCCTCAACCAAAGCGTGATCAGGAGTAAAACGTGTTCTTAGAAGTGACTCAGGCAGAGGTAGCGCTTGTGGTTCATGTACTAGCCTTTGTTTTAACTCTGCCACATCCATATGATTGAGTAATTGCTTAACCCGAGCAGGCCCTAGCCCGGGTGTAGCCGATACAACTAGCCAATCGACAAGTGTATTGTTGATAATTCATCCTTGAATTCTTGGCATTACTGCTCGCAATACCGACCATAAACTAACTTAACATTAGCTTATTTATTCACTGACGCTAGCCGGATTCGGACTGGTCAGCTTATCAGCCACTCTCACTGGTCGTTCATTAACCAAAATAATTGCCATGCTAGTTTTATCAAACACCTTAAATACCATTAACTCACCACGGTATAAGTCTGGCATTTTAACAGCGCTATCTGATGACAAATTAGCGAGAATTTTTTCGTATCGATTGCGCTCATAAGGCTGTACAGGTGTGCCGTCACCATCTATCACCACAACCTTACCGTCTTTGAAAATTGAAAATACATCTCCCGTTGCCACGCCATCGTTAGCACCTCTGTCGAGGTAAACAACATCCAGTTTGCCCATCGCGCGAGTATCTTTGCCAGAAGCCAGCACAGTTGCAGGCTCAGTAAGCTGCGAGGCTCGCGGCATAAAGTAGGCAGACATCAACGAATCATCTTCTATAGGTAAAACATGGTAACCCGCTTCCGTTTCGCGCAAATTACTTAATAATTTAACTTTAGAAACCGCACCCGATTCAACCACCCTGCCCGACGCAGAAAGAATGACTTCTAAACCAAGGTTTTCACCATCGCTATTTTTAAAGCTGCGTCCTTGAGCATACACCCCAAGCTTAGTGCCGACGGCAAGTTCACCTTGCACATAAATGATGTCTGACATGACATGGAATTTTGATGGGCTTTCACCGGCCATCACTTTCGGCTGCAACTCAAACCAATCGGCATCAACAACACGATTTTGCAGCAAATAAGGCTGAATTAACGATAAATCTATCGCGGGGATCGCACCATCTTTGGCTGATACCCGTCCTTCAGGGCTCTTTCTTATATGTGGTTTCATAACAAGGCGTGGTTCACCGTCAATAAAAACCAAGGTAAGTTTATCGCCAGGATAGATTAAATGCGGATTCGCAACTTGAGGATTAACGCCCCACAGTTTAGGCCAGCGCCATGGATCATTTAAGAATGCGGCGGATATATCCCACAAAGTATCGCCTTTCTTAACTACATAAGAGTCAGGATGACCAGACTTTAGCGTCAAGGTGTCAGCGAAAGCAGAAGTACAACCAAATATAAGTGAAGCTAGTAATATTAACCGTTTCATCAGGGTATCCATGCTAATTGCTCTTTTATTAAAGTATAAATAGAGCTTTTGCTGTTATTGAATGCCGCTAACGACTAAAATTGAGCCATTAGCAAAAGTCAGTATAACTAACTGGCTCAAATTTGACAGACTTGTTAAGAGTTTAGGTATGAGTTTACTAAAAGTTTTACAATTTCCAGACGAAAGATTACGCACAGTTGCTAAGCCAATTACAGAGTTTAACGACGCACTTCAAACACAAATCGACGATATGTTCGAAACCATGTATGAAGAAAAAGGCATAGGTTTAGCGGCAACCCAAGTTAACTATCACCACCAGTTAATCGTGATGGATCTACAAGATGAGGTTGAACGCCCAAAGGTGTTTATCAATCTTGAGATTATCGCTAAGAGTGGCGAATTCACTAATGAAGAAGGCTGTCTGTCAGTTCCTGGCGTATACGCCAAAGTTGACCGCGCAGAGTTTGTGACAATTAAAGCACTTGATCGCCACGGCCAAGAATTTACTCTTGAAGCTGATGAGCTATTCGCTATTTGTTTGCAACATGAGCTAGACCATTTATCAGGTAAATTGTTTGTCGACTATCTGTCGCCACTAAAGCGTCAGCGCATCAAACAGAAACTTGAAAAAGCAGCCCGTCTAGAAGCAAAGCAAGGATAAATTTTTGAAACCATTAAACGTCATTTTTGCAGGAACGCCAGACTTTGCTGCACGCCATCTTCAAGCGCTAATTGATTCAGAGCATAACGTTATTGCGGTATACACCCAGCCAGACAGACCTGCTGGCCGTGGTAAAAAGCTGCAAGCTAGCCCAGTTAAAGCACTAGCGCTTGAAAATGACATTGCAGTTTATCAACCTAAGTCACTACGTGACGAAGATGCCCAAGCAGAACTTGCTGCACTCAACGCCGACATCATGGTGGTAGTTGCATACGGCTTAATCTTGCCGAAAGTGGTACTCGACACTCCTCGTCTAGGCTGCATCAATGTACATGGTTCAATTTTACCTCGCTGGCGCGGCGCAGCACCTATCCAACGTGCATTATGGGCTGGTGATACCGAAACTGGCGTCACCATTATGCAAATGGATATCGGTTTAGATACCGGTGATATGCTGCTAAAAACTCAGCTAAAAATCGAAGATACTGATACTTCAGCCACGCTTTATGAAAAGCTTGCCGAGCAAGGCCCAAGCGCACTAGTCGAGGCTTTAGCTGCTATTGCAGAAGACCGTTTACCTGCAGAAAAGCAAGATGAAACGCTAGCTAATTACGCAGAAAAGCTGTCAAAAGAAGAAGCACGTTTAGATTGGTCAAAACCAGCAGCAGCATTATGGCGTGAAATACGTGCGTTCAACCCTTGGCCAGTTAGCCACTACGACCATGAAGGCAATACCATCAAAGTATGGCAAAGCCATGTTAGTGATGAAATAAGCACAAAACAGCCTGGCACTATTTTATCTGCCGATAAAAACGGTATTAGCATTGCTACCGGTGAAGGTGTGCTAACCATCACTCAAATGCAGCTTCCAGGTAAAAAACCGCTCAGTGTTGCCGATATTCTTAACTCTAGAGCAGATTGGTTTACACCAGGTACCTTGCTAGCTAGTTCAGACAATCAAGAGGCTTAATCAGCTATGAACTTAAGAGCATTGGCCGCCAAGGTCGTTTTTCAGGTGCTAGAAAAAGGTATCTCACTGTCAGTAGCCTTACCTGAACAGCAAAAAAATCTCGATAACGGCAAAGATAAAGCCCTTCTAGCTGAGCTTTGTTACGGCGTAATGCGTTACTTACCACAGCTTGATAAGCAAGTTAGTGACTGCATGAGCAAGCAGATGAAAGGCAAGCAACGTATCGTCCACCAGCTTTTGCTAGTGGGTTGCTACCAGCTTTATTTCACGCGCATTCCAAGCCACGCGGCGATTTCTGAAACAGCTGAAGCATGCCGTCAGTTAAAGTTTGAAGGCTTAGTTAAAGTGGTTAACGGTGTTTTACGCAATATTCAACGCCAAGAAAAGCCGCTATCAACTGACAACGACACCTTGGCCTACAACACGCCAGCATGGATCATTAAGCGTCTAAAAGAAGCGTATCCAGACAACTGGCAAAACGTGATTGAGCAAAGCCATGAGCGTCCACCAATGTGGCTACGCAACAACCAACAATCGCAAACCAGAGAAACCTATTTACAGGCATTAGCTGGGTTAGACATTGAAGCAGAAGCGGGCAATAGCCCAGATTCAATCCTATTGAGCAGCCCGCGTGATGTTATGCAGCTGCCAGGTTTTGAAACCGGTGCCGCATCAGTACAAGATGGTGCAGCGCAGTGGGCCGCAACCTTATTAGCGCCGCAAGGCAGTGAGCTTGTGCTTGATGCTTGTGCAGCGCCAGGTGGTAAAAGCTGTCACTTATTAGAGCTAGCGCCAGAAATCAAACTCGTTGCAGTAGATTTTGATGCAAAACGTCTTGAGCGTGTGCAGCAAAACTTAGATAGATTGTCGCTTAACGCCGAGCTAGTGCATGGCGACGCAGCCGATATCGACTCTTGGTGGCAAGGTGACAAGTTCGACCGTATTTTGCTAGATGCACCATGTTCTGCCACAGGTGTTATTCGCCGTCACCCAGATATTAAGTGGCTAAGAAAGAACAACGACATCGAAGAGTTGGCACAACTGCAGTCAAAAATTTTCGATCATTGCTGGAAGTGGTTAAAGCCCGGTGGCACACTCTTATATGCAACATGTTCGATTTTGCCACAGGAAAACAAAGATCAAGTCAGCGCATTCTTAGCCAGAACACCTGATGCGACCTTAGTTCCTATCGAAGAACAAGCTAATCCAAGCGATATTGGTTGGCAGATTGTTCCGGGGCAAAACAGCATGGACGGCTTCTATTACGCTCGCCTAGTGAAGGATTAGTACGGCAATGAAAATTATCATTTTGGGTGCAGGACAAGTTGGCGGCACATTAGCTGAAAACTTAGTTGGCGAAAACAATGACATCACCATTGTCGATAGCGACAAAAACCGCCTACGCACCTTACAAGATAAATACGATTTACGCGTAATTGTAGGTCACGGCGCTCACCCAAGTGTATTAAAAGAAGCAGGCGCAGAAGACGCTGACATGCTTATTGCAGTAACCAATAGCGACGAATGTAATATGGCAGCCTGCCAAATTGCCTACTCGCTTTACGGTACGCCCACTAAAATTGCCCGAATTCGTTCTGAACAATATCTCGGCCTGCGCGATAAACTGTTTATCGACAGCGAAACCAAACATGCCGAAAACCGTCCTCGTGGCGGCTTTATTATTGATGAGCTTATTGCACCTGAACAACTTGTTACCGCCTACATTGGCCGTTTAGTTGAATATCCAGGTGCATTGCAGGTACTAGAGTTTGCCGAAGGTCGTCTCAGCTTAGTCGCTGTGCGCGCATACTACGGTGGCCCACTTGTGGGTAATGCTCTGGCGGCATTACGTGAACACATGCCAAATATTGATACCCGGGTAGCAGCAATCTTTAGACAAGGTCGCCCTATCATGCCGCGCGGTACCACTATTATTGAAGCCGATGATGAAGTCTTCTTCGTTGCCGACAGTCGCCACGTGCGCGCAGTAATGAGCGAGATGCAAAAGCTAGATAACTCTTACCGTAATATTATGATCGCTGGCGGCGGTAATATTGGTTTAGGGCTAGCCAAGCAGTTGCAACGCAATCACTCAGTCAAACTGATTGAACGTAAGCAAGAGCGTGCTGAAGAACTGTCTGAAAAGCTAGAAAACACCACGGTATTTTGTGGCGATGCATCTGACCAAGAGTTACTGCTAGAAGAACATATCGATCAAACCGACGTGTTTATCGCAGTAACTAACGATGATGAAGCTAACATTATGGCTGCGCTACTGGCTAAACGCATGGGTGCTAAAAAAGTTATGGTGCTTATTCAGCGTGAAGCCTATGTTGATATTGTGCAAGAAGCCAATATTGATATCGCTATTTCACCACAGCAAGCAACCATTTCTGCCCTGCTAACTCATATTCGCCAAGGTGATATTTGTAACGTATATTCATTGCGTCGTGGTGCAGCAGAAGCGATTGAAGCTATTGCTCATGGTGACTCAAATACGTCTAAAGTTGTTGGTAAGCAGATTAGTGAAATCAAGCTACCACCGGGTACAACTATTGGTGCCATCGTGCGTGATGAGGAAGTACTCATGGCGCACGATAAAACGGTTATCGAACAAGGTGACCACGTCATTCTCTTCTTAGTGAACAAGAAGTTTATCGGCGAAGTGGAAAAATTGTTCCAACCGAGTGCGTTCTTCTTTTAAAGCGCCTTGGTGTATAAAAGCTTAATATTGCCCCTTTTTAGTCTGCTACATAAGATTAAAAAGGGGACAAACATAATATTAGCGACCGAACTACAGGAAAGGCTCATCACTGAGCGTCTTCTCACTTAGATTGGTATAACCTATTATGCTGAACTATCGTCCTCTGCTATTTATTCTGGGCATTTTCTTATCAACACTGACAGTGTTTATGTTAATTCCCGGCGCCTTTGCCCTCTACTATGGCGAAGAAACTGTTGCCGCATTTATGATCTCCTCGTTAGTCGCCGGCAGCGCAGCAAGTTTTTGTATGCATCAAGGCCAAAACAGCGGTTTGCATCTCAATATTCGTGACATGTTTCTGCTTACTAGCCTAACTTGGCTGATCGTAAGCCTATTCGCAGCAATGCCCTTCACCTTGTACCACGGTATTAACTATACCGACGCTTTCTTTGAAACCATGTCGGGGATCACCACAACAGGCTCAACGGTGCTGTCAGGCCTAGATACCATGGATCACAGCATTTTAATTTGGCGCTCTCTACTACAATGGATGGGCGGCATTGGTTTTATCGTTATGGCTGTGGCTGTGCTACCTTTTTTAAACGTCGGTGGTATGCGTTTATTTAGAACCGAGTCATCGGACTGGAGTGACAAAACGACTCCTCGTACGCAGCACATGGCCAAAAACCTATTTATCGTTTATTGCCTACTAACCTTTTTATGCTTTTTGGCGTATCACAATAGCGGTATGAATTGGTTTGAAGCCATTAATCACGCTATGACGACCCTTTCAACGGGGGGTTACTCAACTTCTGATAAATCAATGGCAGCCTTTTCAAATGAGGCTCACTGGGTTGGCACCACATTTATGTTAGCCGGCGGCTTACCGCTGTTAATGTTTGTGTATATGGTGCAACAGCGCTCGGTAAAAGTGTGGAACGATGCGCAAGTTAAAGGCTTTTTAAAGTTTGTAATTTTTGTTTCCTGCTCACTGGCCTTATGGCTATGGAGCAGCAGAGAAATAGATCCGCTCGATGCGCTGCGTCTGGCTAGCTTTAATGTCGTCTCAGTCGTAACAACAACCGGTTATGGTCTTACCGACTACACGGCTTGGGGCGCTTTGGCCAATATTGCCTTTCTCTTTTTAATGTTTGTCGGCAGTTGCTCGGGCTCGACATCTGGCGGCATAAAAATATTCCGCTTTCAAATTGCTGGCGTGATCATGCGTGAACAACTTAAGCAACAGTTTCATCCCAATGGTGTATTTAAAGAACGTTACAATAAACGCGTCATTAAAGAAGATATCGTGCGCTCTTTAGTGACCTTTATTCTGTTGTTTGTAATGGTGATAGTGCTGCTATCAATTGTATTGGTGTTAACTGGCTTAGATCCAGTTACCAGTTTTACCGGAGCGATTACCGCGGTAACCAATGTTGGCCCGGGACTTGGCGGTACAATTGGCCCTGCAGGTAACTTTTCAACTCTACCAGATGTGGCTAAATGGGCTTTAGCGATAGGAATGCTGCTTGGCCGCCTAGAGATTTTAACGGTGGCAGTATTGTTCCACCCAAGCTTTTGGAAGTACTAATCAGTATAAACCTGATTGCCAGACACAAAAAAGCCGCATCAAGTGCGGCTTTTTGATTGGTACGCTTATTTAGCTAAACTAACCAAATGATCTGCGTAAACCTTTACGTCTTCCCAGTCGGTGTAATCAATCACAGCTTTAGGATCAGTTGGGCCGTCAGTGATCTTCATGATCAACTGGATCATCATTCTGTCATACCAACGCCAAGACGGATAATCCACTTTACCTGCAATCACTTTTACATCGTTAGGTTTCCACGCTGACAACTCAATAAACTTTTGTAGATATTTATTGTTTTCAGGGACGCGCTTAGCTGGGTTGCGAGCGACAACGTTAACACTGAAAAAACTCGCTGGTTTTGCACTTAACTGGGCTTGGTGCTGGGCAACAAACTCAAATACAGACTTATGATACGTGCCATAAAGCACGCAAGCACCTAGTGCTACAACATCGTACTTAGCCCAATCTATGCCTTCAGCTTTAGCTTCGTTAATGTGCATCATATCGCACTGATGACCAGTCGCAGCGAGATGCTCAGCAACTGCGCGACTGATTCTGGCAGTATGGCCGCCGCGTGAATAATAGAGTACCAGAACAGATTTCATCTTTATCCCAATAGAGAATTTGTTGTTTAACTACATTGTTGCAGCAATTAATACTTTTTAAAGGTTAATGGGTCACAATTTAGGTGTAGCTCATATTATCAACATCAAAAATTGTGAGAATGAGAAACTATAAGTATATTGTTATAGCAGTCCAACTCAATTAGAATAAACTAATTAAAGGCGATGGAGTTAAGTATCGTATGCAAAAAGAAATCGATGCCAGTGCAATGGTGACCAATGCCGAAAGCGCAGCCAAATGGCTTAAAGCTATCGCAAACCCATATCGATTAATGATCCTGTGCTTATTATTAGATAAAGAGTTAAGTGTTACTGAACTTAATAAAACCGTGCCTCTAAGCCAGTCAGCGCTATCGCAACACTTAGCGGTTCTGCGCTCTGAAGATTTAGTCGCTACCCGCAAAAGCTCACAAGTGGTTTATTACACCCTCAAAAATGAGCAAGTTACCGAAGTTATTTCAATACTGCATCGCAAGTATTGCGCCTAGACGCTTAGATAACAAAAAGCCTGCTTAATCGCAGGCTTTTTTAGTTTTAGGCTTATGCTAAATAGTGGCAATTTTTAACGTTCGGCAAATGCACGGCCAAACTCATCAACCTTGTTCCAATCGGTAAATTCAAAGGTACCACTGGTGTCTGTTGGGCCTTTGGTCATCCACATAATAAAGCGGATCATCACCTTGTCGAATAATCGATATTTAGGGTAATCAATCTTACCCGCAAATACCGCCAACTGTTGCGGCTGCCATAAAGAGAGTTCTAAAAACTTCTTCATATAGGGGTTAGTTTCTGGAGTATTTTTCTCAGGTTTACGTGCCACAACATTAACGGTAAAAAAGGCGTTTTGCTTGGCATTTAACACCGCATGATGACGATTAATAAACTGATAAAGTTCGGGTCTATGTTTACCATAGCGAATACTTGCCGCCACCAAGATTTTATCAAATTGCGCTAAGCCGAGCTTATCGGCTTCGTCAACTGAAGCCATAGTTACCGTGGCGTTTTGCTCTTGGTTAATCTTTTTGATTTGCTCGCAAATCGCTTTGGTTTGACCATCAACCGTCGAATAAATTATTAGTGTATTGCTCATTAACTTCCTACGATTTTCCGATTATCACTTAGGTCTTACTAGGCACAACATACAGCTATTGGCCAAGCGTTCATTAATATACTTGCGAATAATTAACGCTAGCTTAGCTCTAGTGTCCTAGTAAGTATCTTTACACTAATTTAGTTTTTCCAAAAGGTCGGAGTAAACAAAATTAATAGCGTAAACACCTCTAAACGACCAAATAGCATGGCAAACAATAGCACCCACTTTTCACCATCGCCAATACTGGCATAGTTACTGGCGACTTCACCGAGTCCCGGGCCTAAGTTATTTAAACAAGCTGCTGTAGCACTAAACGCAGTAATCGCATCCATGCCTTGCGCCATCAAAATAAGCATACAAACTACAAATACTAAGGCGTAAGCAGAGAAGAAACCCCACACCGCATCAATGACCCTGTCAGGCAGTGCATTACCACTGATACGAATAGAGAACATGCCACGAGGATGTACTAGACGCTTAAGTTCACGCGAGCCTTGTAGTAACAACAAAATCACGCGAATAACTTTAATACCACCAGCAGTTGAACCACCACTACCACCAATAAAACTAGAGAAAATAAGTAGAATTGGCAAAAACAGCGGCCAAGCATGGAAACTCTCGGTACCAAAGCCCGCAGTTGTAGAAATAGAAACGGCCTGGAACAGTGCGTAATCAAAGGTTTCTTCGGCAGAGTCGTAAATACCAGAGCCGTATAATGTTGCAAAACAGATTGCGGTTAGCACCAACTGAATAGCAATTAACACCTTAAACTCAGCGTCTCTAAAGTAGACTCTAAGGTTAATACCACGGCGAGAGAATGCGGCAAAATGCAGGCTAAAGTTAAGTGCGGCAATTAATAAAAATACCACACAAATCATATTGATTGTCGGGCTGTCAAAGTAACCCATACTGGCATCATGGGTAGAGAAACCACCAATGGCAATGGTTGAGAATGAGTGACAAATCGCATCAAACACATCCATACCTGCTAGCCAATAAGCGACAGCACATGCCACCGTTAGCGCCAAATAGATATACCAAAGGGCTTTAGCGGTTTCGGCAATCCTCGGGGTCATCTTACTGTCTTTCACCGGCCCCGGCATTTCAGCCCGATACAGCTGCATACCACCGACACCAAGCACCGGCAAAATAGCCACCGCCAATACAATGATCCCCATACCGCCTAGCCATTGCAGCAAATGTCGATAAAACAAAATAGCTTTAGGTAGGCTGTCTAGGCCAACAATAACCGTGGCACCAGTAGTAGTAAGCGCGGAGAAGGATTCAAAAAAACTGTCTGTTAAGCTCAGCGATGGCTGACCGGAGAAAATAAATGGCACCGCACCAATAGAGCCTAGTACCACCCAAAACAACACCACCAGCAAGAAACCCTCTCTGGTACGTAGATCTTTGCGGTGTGCACGGTTGGGATACCAAAGCGTAAAACCTAAAATCAAGCACAATACAAATGCCTGAATAAACGCCATACCGCCGCCATCTTTATAGATAACAGCAACGACCGCCGGTGGAAGTAAAGATAAAGAAAACAGCCCCATTAACAGGCCAGTAATTCTTATAATTGTTCGATATTGCATTGATTCCCATTACCCGCGTTCAGCTAACGCGCACTTAACACTCTTAATTTATTAAATTTATCGCTTCAATTGCTGGCATTAATCTACAAGTTATTATTCGGCGTATATCGCCTTTAACTGGCCTTTACTCATAGTCGCCAAATCAATATTTAGCTGCGCCTTAAACGCTTTCGGTATAGCAAATTGAATCACTATATTGTCGCTAAACTGTTTATCATCAATCACCACGTCATATTGGGCAAAAATATGCTCTACATCTTTGAGTTGATGATAATCACACACTAGCGTTGCCGGATAGCGGATCTGCTTTAACTGCGTTTCAAGTTGTGGGATAGCCTGCTTAATACCAGAGCTATATGCTCGAACTAATCCGCCCACACCGAGTTTGGTACCACCAAAATAACGAATAACTATGGCACCTAACTCGCCAATATTGGCACCTTGCAATGCCGCTAACATTGGTCGACCTGCACTACCTGAAGGTTCACCATCGTCACTTGAACCTATATTGATGCTATCGCTTGGCGCACCAGCAACAAAAGCATAGCAATAATGGTTCGCTCCGGGATACTCCACCTTCAAGTTGGTGAGTACACACTTCAAATCTTCAAGCGACTGACAATGAAACAGAAAAGAGATAAAGCGACTATGCTTTATCTCTTCTTCTATCAGTAAATCAGCCGCTGGAATGAGATAACTTTCACTCAAAATTGTTTTCTCAATAAATAAAAGCTTATCGCTCAAATACAGCTAAATAATTAGCGATTTAAACCTAAATCTCGAGTCATATTCTCAACTCGATCACCATGAATAATCACATTATCTTCAATACGAATACCGCCAAATGGACGTAAGATATCAATCGTATTCCAGTTAACTTGCGCTTGACGCTTATCTTGCTTCAAGCCCGCTAATAGTGAATCAATAATGTAAACACCCGGCTCAATTGTCAGTACCTGATTTACATCTAACTCACGCGTACAACGTAAGAAAGGATGCGCCTCTGGTGAAGCAATATGAGTACCTTTATCATCAGCTAGGAAACCGCCCATATCGTGGACTTGGATCCCCAACATATGGCCTAAACCGTGCGGGAAAAATACGCTAGTAATGCCCTGCTCAACCAGCCCCTGCACATCGCCGCTGACAATATCAAAATCCAACAAGATCTGCGCTAACTTATAATGAGTTTCGACGTGCAATTGCACATAGCTCACACCTGGCTTCATCATATTGATGATCTGCAGCTGCAAATTATCCATTGCCGTAATCAAGTCGTCGAAAATATTCTTCTCGAATGCATAGCTACGAGTAATGTCAGACGCATAACCATTAAAGTTTGCACCAGCGTCAATTAAAAATGAACGGCGCTGTGCTGGTGACTTCTGCTCTAGCGCTGTGTAATGCAAAATCGCCGCATTTTCGTTTAAAGCAACAATACTGCCGTAAGGAACTTGGTTCTCGCCTTGCGACACAGCAGACAAATACACCTGCAAGATTTCAAACTCACTTGCACCATTATAAAAAGCAGTCTTGGCCGCTTGATGCCCGGTCACCGCTATTACGTTTGATTGGCGCATACACACCAACTCATAGTCAGTTTTGCTAGCGCGGTGATAGTTAAGGTAACTTAGAACTGAATCAGGATTGCGAGAAGTAAAACCAAGTACGTCGGCAACATCTAAATGCTCACCAATATAAGCCCAATTTTCAATATCTTTAGGTAGATACTCAGCAACTTTATCAGCCTTAGTTAAAAACTTAATATCGACATGTTCAGACCAATATTCCGTTGGTTCTGCCGACACTTTATGCCAAAAATCAACTGGGCGATAAAATATTAATAGTGGTTTATCAGTACCGTTAACCACCAACCAAGAGTTTGGATTATCAGTTACTGGTAACCAAGCTTTAAAGTGTGGATTCACTTTAAATGGATAATCTAAATCATCTAAAAATTGTCTGTGTGGCTGACCAGAGTGGATGACTAAGCCTGATAAATTTTCGCGGGAAGTGATTTCGCTAACACGACGATTAAGAACTTGAAGATGGTCGTGATACAGATGCGCTAACTGTTCCATGAGGGTTACCCTATTGTTATTATTTAGCCAAATTTTCGACATCGACCCAGTCTAACACATAGACAATTAAAATTTTTCTTCAAACACATTATTCGCTAAAGCGGCTAAACTCTAGCGAGCAAAGATAAAATATAAACATCAATTTTATTGCTATAAGCGTATGATTTTATTTGATCTACTAATAAGGAATAAAAATAACTAAACGACCGTTTAAATTGGGTGTTGTAATTTTTTGTGATTAGTCGCACACTGAATAGCAACTGGTCAAATGATGGCCTAGGCTGCTGTGACAAAGAAGGTTACATTCGGACAATAAAATCATTAATGATCTGGATAGTGAACCTAAGCTAAAAGGAAGCAAGCAATGATCTACCAAAGCCCTACAATTGAGGTTGAGTTACTCGAAAATAATATCGCGCACTTGTGTTTTAACGCACAAGGCTCAGTAAATAAGTTAGACCGAGCAACCCTCGACTCACTAAATGCTGCACTCGATAGCATTCAACAAGATTCTAGTATTAAAGCGTTAATGCTTAGCTCAGCCAAAGATGCCTTTATCGTTGGTGCTGACATCACCGAATTTCTAGGGCTTTTTGCTGAAGACGATACTGTTTTACAGTCTTGGATTGAGCAAGCCAATGATGTATTTAATAAATTAGAAGACTTACCTTTTCCAACATTGTCAGCGATTAACGGTTTTGCGTTAGGCGGCGGTTGCGAAACAATTCTTGCTACAGACTTCCGTATCGCAGACACCACAGCTCGCATCGGTCTACCTGAAACTAAGCTAGGTATTATCCCAGGTTTTGGTGGCACAGTTCGTTTACCGCGAGTTATCGGTACCGACAATGCACTAGAGTGGATCACATCAGGTAAAGATCAACGCCCAGACGCTGCACTTAAAGTCGGTGCAATTGACGCGGTAGTAGCGCCAGAGCACCTCAAGTCTGCAGCGTTAAAAATGCTAAATGATGCCCTAGCAGAAAAGCTAGATTGGCAAACTCGCCGCGCTAAGAAAAAAGCGCCACTCACACTACCTAAACTTGAAGCCATGATGTCTTTTGCAACGGCTAAAGGCATGGTATTTAAAGTTGCCGGTAAACATTACCCTGCGCCGATGGCGGTAATTAGTGTTATTGAACAAGCAGCACAATACGGCCGCGCAGAGGCATTACAAGTTGAACATCAAGCGTTTGTAAAGCTTGCTAAAACCGAAGTTGCACAAGCGCTAATTGGTATTTTCTTAAATGACCAGCTTGTAAAAGGCAAAGCTAAGAAAGCTGGCAAGCTAGCCAAACCGGTAAGCTCAGCTGCGGTATTAGGCGCAGGAATTATGGGTGGTGGTATTGCTTATCAAAGTGCCAGCAAAGGCACGCCTATTGTGATGAAGGATATCGCTCAACCAGCCCTTGATTTAGGTTTAGGCGAAGCGGCTAAATTGCTAACGGCTCAAGTTAAGCGTGGTCGTTCTAATCCAGCCAAAATGGCAGCGGTACTAAATAACATCACACCGGCTCTCGACTATGCACCGGTTAAAGATGCCGACGTAGTAGTAGAAGCAGTTATTGAGCATCCAAAAGTAAAATCTATGGTACTTGCTGAAGTTGAACAACATGTCAGTGAAGATGCCATCATCACCTCTAACACCTCAACGATTTCAATCAACCTATTAGCTAAGAGCCTTAAAAAGCCTGACCGCTTCTGTGGTATGCACTTCTTCAATCCGGTGCACAAAATGCCATTGGTCGAAGTGATCCGTGGTGAAAACAGTTCAGATGAAACTATTGCCTCTGTAGTGGCTTACGCCAGCAAAATGGGCAAAACGCCAATCGTGGTAAATGACTGCCCAGGCTTTTTCGTCAACCGAGTACTCTTCCCTTACTTTGCAGGCTTTAGTGGCCTACTAGCAGATGGTGCAGATTTTGCGGCTATCGATAAGGTAATGGAAAAGCAGTTTGGTTGGCCAATGGGCCCTGCTTACCTACTTGACGTTGTAGGTCTCGATACGGGTCATCACGCACAAGCTGTAATGGCCGAAGGCTTCCCTGATCGTATGGGTAAATCAGGCAAAGATGCTATTGATGTAATGTTTGCAGCTGAGCGCTTTGGTCAGAAGAACAGTAAAGGCTTCTACCAATATTCAGTAGATCGTCGCGGCAAGCCAAAGAAGGATTTAGACCCAACTAGCTACGAGTTACTGCAAGCTGAGTTTGGCGAGCAAAAAGCTTTTGAATCAGATGAGATCATTGCCCGTACTATGATCCCAATGATTATCGAGACAGTTCGTTGTCTTGAAGAAGGAATTATCGCTTCACCTGCTGAAGCTGACATGGGCCTAGTTTACGGCCTTGGTTTCCCACCATTTAGAGGCGGTGTATTCCGTTACCTAGATACTATGGGTGTGGCTAACTTTGTGGCGCTTGCCGACAAATACGCTCACTTAGGTGGTCTATACCAAGTAACCGACACTATGCGCGAACTTGCCGCCAACAATGGCAGCTACTACCAGCAGGCTTAAGCAGAAAGGATTAAAACAATGAAAAACGCCGTTATCGTAGATTGTATCCGTACGCCAATGGGCCGCTCAAAGGCTGGTGTATTTAGAAATGTACGTGCAGAAACTTTATCTGCAGAACTGATGAAAGCACTACTTGAACGCAACCCAAAGCTTGACCCAAACACCATCGAAGATGTGATGTGGGGTTGTGTGCAGCAAACACTAGAGCAAGGTTTTAATATTGCTCGTAACGCTGCTTTGCTAGCAGGTATTCCTAAGCAAGTTGGTGCGGTTACAGTTAACCGTTTATGTGGCTCATCAATGGATGCTTTACATCAAGCAGCCCGTGCCATTATGACAGGTCAAGGCGACACCTTTATCGTTGGTGGCGTTGAACATATGGGTCACGTACCGATGAACCATGGTGTCGATTTCCATCCAGGCCTAGCTAACAACGTGGCTAAAGCCTCAGGCATGATGGGTCTAACCGCAGAGATGCTCGGCAAGATGCACGGTATCACCCGTGAACAACAAGATGCTTTTGCGGTGCGTTCACACCAGCGTGCGCATGCTGCCACTGTTGAAGGTCGCTTTGCTAATGAAATTGTGGCAATTGAAGGTCACGACGCCGATGGCGCTCTGATTAAAGTTGATCATGATGAAGTGATCCGCCCAGAAACATCAATGGAATCACTGTCTGGTTTACGCCCTGCTTTTGACCCAGCAAATGGCACAGTTACCGCTGGTACCTCTTCAGCACTATCAGATGGCGCATCTGCCATGTTAGTCATGGAAGAAGAAAAAGCTAAAGAGCTAGGTTTACCTATTCGCGCGCGCATTCGCTCAATGGCGATTGCTGGCTGTGATGCGGCAATTATGGGTTACGGGCCAGTACCTGCAACCCAAAAAGCACTTAAACGTGCAGGCCTAACGGTTGATGACCTAGACGTTATCGAACTTAATGAAGCCTTTGCTGCGCAGTCGCTACCATGTGTAAAAGACTTAGGTTTAATGGATGTGGTTGACGAAAAAGTTAACCTAAATGGTGGTGCAATTGCACTTGGTCATCCACTCGGCTGTTCGGGTACTCGTATCTCAACGACCTTAATCAACCTTATGGAAGCCAAAGATGCTAAGTATGGCCTAGCAACCATGTGTATTGGTTTAGGCCAAGGTATTGCGACTATTTTTGAGCGCCCATAAGCTTCAATAACACCATGCGGTTTCAAAACCGCAAACACAAAAAAGCCAGCTTATGCTGGCTTTTTTAATTTTTTTAATCAGTTAAAGTCTATTCTGATATAACTCGATTCGACTACTTACCTTCTTCAAGTAATGCTTAGTCTCGTCGTAAGGCAGATTAGTTAATAAGTGTTGGTACACTTCATCAGGGCTCATTTTATTAATGACTTTAGATGCCTTACGGATATTACGTGCTCCATCAGCATTAAAGGCCCTTGCTACGTTACCAGCCCCGGTGTTGTATGCCGCTATCACGCAATACAAACGACTTTCGTCATTTTCTATCGACTTTAAATAACGCTTATTCAAGATATTTAGGTAGGCCGCACCCGTTTCAACATTAATATTTGGGGTATAAAGTTCACCAGATGACATAGGCTCGCTTTTTTTCCTAACGATTTGGTTAACGTCATAACCAGCTGTAGTCGGCACGATTTGCATCAAGCCATATGCAGGGATCGGCGATGTCGCTTTAGGGTCAAAGCTCGACTCTGAGTGGATCACCGCCATAATCAGTGCCGATGACACTTGCCACCTGTCACCCTCAGTTTGGGCAAAGTCGACCACCGCATTAGCACGAGAACTCAAACCGTTTTTAGCTAACGCGACCTTATATTCGACTATTTTCTTTTCGGTTAATTGCGCTTTCTCTTGCTGGCGATGCTGCTCATAATCTTCAGCTACGCTCTCAAGTCTTTGCTTGGCGCCTGCAAGGAGCTTTTTCTTTTTTTGTATAGAAACTTGCTCTATGAGATCAACAGAAAGGCTGTCGTTTTTAGTAAGCTGCGCTTTATCAGACTCTTTATCAATTTCTGTTAATTGCGCTTTTGTTTGAGCAATAATAACTTGCTTAGCCTGCTTCTCATTGGCAGCAGAAAACTCAACCTCAATAACTTTTATCTGAGCTTGTGTTTGTGGCTGTGCACTTGAAAGAGCTTTAGCTGCAGTGGAATCACCTTTCGCAACTAGCTGTTCAACCTGTTTGGTTACTTCAGCCTTAGCGGCTTGGTCAGATAAGTTGTTATCGACCAAAACAGAAACCGTCAGCTCACCTTTATCATAATCAATCACGCTTTTAAGGTTTTGATCAGCAGAGTACTCAACATTTTTATGGGGTTGTGATACATCACCAACACCCCATTTTTGGATAATTTCGGCGCGGTATTTATCAAAATCTTTGAGGTACTCAACGCGCCAGTGCTCATATTCAGCCATATATGCGAACACAAAGTCTTGATATTCCTTTTCTGTTTGCTGTTCACTAAGGCTGTTGTCCATTACTGCATCAATTTCTGCAAATCTACCAACAGCATTCGCTGTTGGCATACTCAATAATAAGCAGGCCATTAAGCCTGTTAAACGAGTTTTCATTTTGAATCCCTTCTAATAGAAATAGACTAAAGCTGGAGGGGAATCTCCCCCTCCATTAGCAGTTCATTACAGCTTTTGTAATGACGACAGTGCTGCGTCTAATTCTTCCGCCGCTTTTTTACTATTAAACTTATTCCAAAGTTCTGGATCCTTGTTACCCGCTGCAGCGACAACTTTGGCAATATTCTCATCGTAAGTGGCTTTATCCATACCAACTAACGTATACAGTCCGCCACCTGGGCTACGCTGAGTCACAATCACTCTGCTATTAGACAGCGTACGGCTGGTTACGTTTTTAATCACTGACTCAAGGTATTCATTTACCTCTTCCGATACTCCATCTGTAGATGATGAATCAATATTAGCGGTTGTTGCTTGCTTAAATAGCGTATTAACGTTGGTCTCAAATTGCTGTGCTAATCTAGCTCTCGCATCGTTGGTCGCCACATCACGCATAATATTTAATCCAGCAACACTCTTCTTGGCGTAACCAACAGCGCCCATTTCAATGCCCGTAGGCATAACATCGCACACCCAACGCGGCGCTTCTGTTGCTGGTGAATCAGGATAGAAACAATCAATTTGTTGGACATCCTTGACGGTATCGTTACTTTGACAGCCAGCTAACATGGCGACTACAGCAGTTGCTACTAATACTTTTTTCATTTTATTCCCTTAAAAGCTAAATGTTTCTGATAGTGATTCTGATGTTTTGTGACAAAGACTCGCGAAAATAGACATGCTATTACAGGTATCTTCAAATTTTACCTTTACCGTATCCCCCCGTTTTACTAGCCCAGCCATATCGCTATCAATCATGACCCATGAGTGATTTGGCTTAATGCCGTGTTCAGCGTTATTAATAACCTCACCTTCACCATAGCCACGGGTTTCGACTTCAATCTCTCCAGCATAGTTAGTCACTTTTTCATGAGAAATAAAATCCACCTCCCATTCAGGCTCAACACCTTGATTGCTTCCCATATCAATACGAACCATAGTGCCTACATCGCATTGACGCATCTCAACAATACTGGCTCTCGGTGCGAGTAAATTTTTTAAATCATCATTACGAGTAACTGAGTATTTGGCTGCATTCGCAATCATGCTATTGATTTGATCTTGCGAGATTGGGCAACGCGAATTAGAAGTGTCGTAAGAGTAAGTTGTATCTCCAGCAAACTCTATTTGATCCAGGGTGAGCATGTCTGGAAGTGAAACAGCTCTGGTACTCGCCTCGATTTTAGCCTCAAAGTGACACGCTGGAGCAACTCTAACTCTCTTATCTTGGATAGGGTCGTACGCAACATGTGCGCCTTTAAATTCACGCGAGAAATGAGCTACACCAATATCGGTAAAAATAGCAAAATCAGCAATAGGAACACCTTCACTACTATAGCGACCGCTTGCCTCAGCAATTTCTAATTCAGGTTTCAGCTTCTTAGCTAAACTTCGGTCCACAATTTGCGAACCGGTTTTATTAATCTGCTTTCTCAATGATTGATCGAATGAGGCTGTAATGCTCTTCGCTGTTGATGTATCAACTTTTAAGTCTGGTTCGAAAATAACGACCTTAGTACTCGCTGTACCCTTCACCATGTGGCTACTATCTGGCAGTTCTACTCGCGAAGACGCAGAACAGACATTTGGCCCGGTGCTATTACATCCCGTGATAGCTGTGAGTATTGCTAGCGTTATAAAAGATTTTTTTAACATACCAATATCCATATATTGTTAGAAAAATATCTAAAGCCCTAAGGCTCCCCAAAAATTCTGTGCTTGTAACTTGGCAGAGAAATGACGTGACGCGCCTTCATCAGCACGTTCAAAGCTGGTTACCGAGTTAGCGTTGGCGATAATTTCATTGCTAGCGATAACTAGTTGCTGTTGATTTTTAACGGTAATATTTACCTGAACCGTAGAAATGTAGATGTCGGCGACATAGTTTTTACGCCAATCACTATCAAGCACTAGCTCATGACTGTGAGCCTCACCACCATGCTTAACAACACTGATTTTATTCTGGTTCAAATAGTGGGTAACCGCTTCACTCATCCACTTATCACGAGGCTCAGCCAAGACCATAACTTTCAAACCTGAATGAACATCGACAACTTTTGCTTTAAGCATAGGAATAACGTTAGCTGCCACCTTTTGCTTTTCAGCAGGAGACAATGCATAAAGCATTGATTGACGGCTAGCCATTTTAGCTTCGAGTTCTACTGTATTATTGTTTTTTAACCACCACACTAATGGATCGGTTTGCGCTAATCTGTCTAATTCAAATTGAGCTGCTGCATTGTACTCAGCAATATCAGCACGTAGTTGAGACTTAATCGTGGCTTTATTGACACTAGCCTCTACATAAAAAGTATCACCGCTTTGCTCTGCTTTAGTGAAGCTCACACCGCTTAATATAAGAGCTGAAGTTTGGGTGTTGACGCTAAAATCATTTAACTGCTGATAATGCTCTCGACCATTAATGTCATTGGCAATGTTTCGACTCAAGCCAGTTGATTGAACCTGAGTCCATAATTGTTGGTTTAGTGCACTTAATGCTTTTTGCTTTGCGTTTTCAAGATTTGAACCTTGCCCTACTGCCACCAATTGCGCTTCATTTGTCGTTATAGGGTTAAGATACCAATTAGGTACCTTGGCTGTTGTCTGGCAACCAGATAATAATGCCCAACCTAAAAACAAGCTGGTAAGTTTTAAGTGCATACTTCTTCCTTGAAATAGTTAATTATTAAAGGTTATTGGCTCTTCAATAGCGTCTTATATTCAAAATGAGTTAACAGGGCTTCAATCATCACTTGGGGGGCTAACTCTGTAACAGCAAAATAGTTAGGCTCAAGCTTACGGCTTGCCGCTAAAGCTCCACCGATATCATCAACGCCTCTATCAAGCTGCGCATTTAACTGAGCAATTACCGCTACATCTTGGCTGCCTAAACTTCCATAATTAACCGCACCAAGTATTAAACTGTAAAACATAACGCTTTTACCTAGGTCATGTGCTTCAGCATAGTATTCAAGATTATTCGCATCAGAAAAGTAGCTATCTACTCCCAAAAAGTAAGACGCTAAATTATCGGAAAGGAGTGTTCTATTGAGGTAAGGAATCGCCGCTTGAAAATCAGGTTGTAAACCAACAATGGCGTAACCAGATAAACGTTCATCTTTTATTGCCAAGGTTAATTGATATTTTGGATGACCATAATAAAAATAATATACGTCTGTATCTACAGACGAACGCTTTGATACATGAGGAGTGCCAAACAAACTCGTCACGTAGGCTTTGGTTTGGCCCACATGCAAATGCGAAATTTGCTTGTATTCAATATCATTAGTCCAGTGCGCAACAAAAGATTCATAGGCAGAATTAACTGCTTCTTTAGTATCATTCCATTGTCCGAACCACAACATCACAGCGACAGCAGTAAGTGCGATACTTTGGAGTTTCCCCCAAAAACCGATCCTAGCCGCCTGTTCACGACCTTCCATGTCAACTCAAATTCCTTTTAAGTCAAAAGTATAAAAACACATCAATGTTAACTAATTTAGTAACATATCACAATTGGACCAATTGTTTAGAAATTATTCCCTAACACGAAAAGATTAAAAATATTTAAAGCCATGCTGTTTGCTATATATCTCGGGATATATCACGGTATAACCCGCTTGCTTGTGAAAAGATCACTATAATTCGGATTAGCTATTTATACGGGACACGTTCAGTCATGACTCCAGCAATAGACCTACTTGTAAAAAACAAGATTTCCCACCAAGTACATGAGTATCAACATGACCCATCTTGCCAAGCTTATGGTTTAGAGGCGGCGGAAAAAATAGGTGTTGCACCAGAGTTAGTATTTAAAACCTTAGTAGTGAAACTTGATGGTAAGCAACTCGCAGTCGCGATTATTCCTGTAGCAGAAAAGCTCAGTATGAAATTAATAGCAAAAGCAGCCAAAGCTAAAAAGGCCGTTATGGCAGAAGCAATTGAAGTTCAACGCAGCTCAGGTTATGTACTTGGTGGCGTTAGTCCCTTAGGGCAAAAGAGATTGCTAGCAACGGTTATCGATCAGTCTGCTAGCCAACTGGATAAGATGTTTATTAGCGGTGGACGCAGAGGGCTTGATCTCGAGCTTGCGCCGGAAGATCTTAAACAACAACTAAAAGCGCAGTTTGCCCCGCTTACAGCTTAAGTGACTTTGAATATGTTCCACGTGGAACATACTCAAAACTGAAATGATGCCAGCTCACAAATTAGTAGCTGCCGCTTGGATAAACCTAAGCGCTGGAGTAATATTAGCCACTTCTGTTTAATCGTTCGGCTGAGGAAATATGAACGACCTATTTAACGCTGCTCAACACCAACTCGATGCTTTAGGCTTAAGATGCCCAGAGCCTGTGATGATGGTACGCAAATCAGTAAGACGCATGAACGACGGCGAAACTTTACTTATCATTGCTGACGATCCTGCAACTACACGTGACATTCCAAGCTTTTGTGAGTTTATGGATCACACTTTAGTAGCCAGCCAAACAGAATCTACACCTTATCAATACTTGATAAAGAAAGGTCTATAGTCACCACTATCTCACCTTAATAGATAAAAGGAATTATCATGGCTTCATTAATTGGCATTGCATTTAAAACTGAAAAACGCGGTAGCATGCAAACTGTCGAGCAAGCTCAAGTGACGCAAGCCAGAGGTGTTGAAAACGACATCTTTGGTCGTCCGGGTAAGCGTCAGGTTACAGTAATGTCGACTCAGCAATGGCAAATAGCTTGTAACCAAGTGGGTAAAACCTTGCCTTGGTTTACCCGTAGAGCCAATCTACTCATTGACGGCTTCAGTTTTAGCGCTAGTGATGTTGGTAAACAACTAACAATTGGTGGGCTGTTACTTGAGATAACCGGTGAAACTGACCCATGTAAAAAAATGGAACAAGCTTATCCCGGTTTAGAGGCCGCTCTATTACCTGATTGGCGCGGTGGTGTAACTTGCCGAGTACTGAACGACGCTAATATTCAAATTAACGACCCAGTCTATTTAGCTTAAGTTTACTAACTTCCCAATCAAACAAACAAACAAACAAACCAATCAAACAGGCTGGTATCGTATCGATACAGCCTAATGCTGATATCAAAACTTCAACTTAGCTATAAAAACGATAGCCATATCCAATTAGCTTTCATCACTCTCCATTAGCAAATTAACAAGCTCACAGTTATTACAAAATAAAGCAGCCAGCAATATCCTCTTGTGGCAAGACTAAACACAACAAGATTGGAAATCTAGCAACCTTCATCCAGCAGTAACGCCATTATTTTCGCCCTCCACTAACTATATAGAGCTTAACTAATTGAAACAGAATTTTTGTTTTACTGTTAAGTAATTTGTGCGATAACTGTTGCACAAATTAATCTCCATTTAAGCACTAACACTAACAATCAATAAATTGATTTGAAAATCACGCCTTTAAAACGATAACAATAATTAGGATTATCATGTTAAAGAACAAGCTTACTCCCCTATATGCCGCTATTGCATTGAGCTTTAGTGTTCCAACCATAGCTGAAGAAAATAAACAATCTTGGCAAGTTAATGCCCCAACAAACGCTCCATTAGAACAAGTAAAAATCGAAGTTGATGAAGGTACTTGGATGAACGTCAGTGTTAGCCCGAATGGCAAACATGTGGTGTTTGATCTGCTTGGTGATATCTATCAAATGCCAATTGATGGCGGTGAAGCTAAGCCGTTAGCTAAAGGTATTGCATGGCAGATGCAACCTGTCTATAGCCCAGATGGAAAGTACATCGCCTTCACCTCCGATGAAGATGGCGGTGACAATATTTGGATTATGCAAGCTGACGGCAGCAACCCTCGTCCAGTCACCGAAGAAACATTTCGTTTATTGAACAGTCCAGCCTGGAGCCCAGATGGACAATATCTGGTAGCACGTAAACACTTTACAGGTAGTCGTAGCCTAGGTGCAGGTGAAGTATGGATGTATCACGTTGCCGGTGGTGACGGTGTAAAACTTACCGAGCGCCCAAACGAGCAAAAAGATTTAGGTGAACCCGCTTACTCGCCAGATGGCCGTTATATCTACTTTAGCCAAGATGCGACACCGGGTAAGACGTTCCACTATTCAAAAGATTCGGTAAAAGGTATCTATAAGATCAAGCGTTACGATACCCAAACAGGTGATATAGAAGTATTGATCCAAGGTACGGGCGGTGCAATTCGACCAACCCCAAGTCCAGACGGAAACAAGCTTGCCTACATTAAGCGTGATGGCTTTCAATCTTCACTATATCTACTCGATTTAAAGTCTGGTGAAACAGAAAAGCTATACGATGAACTAGACCGAGACATGCAAGAAACCTGGGCAATTCATGGCGTTTATCCAACCATGAGTTGGACCGCCGATAACGATGAAATCGTATTCTGGGCTAACGGCAAAATCAATAAGCTAGATGTTGAATCTAAGTCAGTAGAACAAATTCCATTTACTGTTAAAACCGAACGAACTGTTCAGCCTGCGGTTCGCTTCACTCAAGATCTCGATAAAGACGTATTTGACGTGAAGATGCTCCGTATGGCGCAAGTATCTCCTGACGGTAAAAAAGTTGCTTTTGAAGCCTTAGGTAAAATCTGGATTAAGAGCTTGCCCGATGGCAAAATGTCGCGTCTTACCAAACTAGATAGCGACTTACGTGAGCTGTTTCCACAATGGTCACGCGATGGCAAACGCGTTGTATTCACCACTTGGGATGACCAAGAACAAGGTACCGTGAGTTTAGCGACCGTACGCAATAAGCGTGTAAAAGTAATAACAGATGAGCCAGGTAAATACGTAGAACCTACCTTCTCACCGGACGGTGAAACTATTGTTTATCGTAAAGCTAAAGGTGGCTATATCACTCCCCGCACTTGGTCACAAGAAACTGGTCTTTACCAAGTCGATGTTGATGGCGACAAAAATACCAAGATAACCTCGGCAGGATATCAACCTCAATTTGGAGCCGATAACGACCGCATCTACTTTATGGAAAGTGGCGAAACACCGCAGCTTGCATCGATTGGCCTCAATGGTTTTGAAAAGCGAGTGCATTACACTAGCAAGCATGCCACTGAATTTAGAGTCTCGCCAGACGGTAAGCAACTTGCCTTTGCTGAACGATTTAAAGTATTTGTCACACCATTTGCTAAGCATGGCGAGACCATTCAAATAGGCCCTAAAGCCAGCAACCTGCCCGTTGAGCAACTAAGTGTACGTGCCGGTGAAAGCATTAGCTGGAATACCGATAGCGACCAACTTTATTGGACCCTTGGTCCTGAGCTTTATCAAGTAAATGTAGATACCCAGTATCAAACCGCAGCCGATGATAAATCTAAGCCAACAATTACCGATCTAGGTTTCAGCCAAAAAGCGGATGTTCCACGTGGAACAATTGCTTTTGTCGGCGGTAATATCATCACCATGGAAAACGACCAAGTCATCGAAAATGGCACTGTGATAGTCAAAGATAACCATATCGTCAGTGTCGGTTCATCATCTGTAATTGATATTCCAAGTGATGCTAAGGTCATCGACATTAAGGGCAAAACGTTAATGCCAGGCTTGTTTGATGCTCACGCTCATGGCGCTCAAGGTGAAAGCGAGATCATTCCACAACAAAACTGGGAGATGTATTCGAACCTATCTTTAGGTGTTACCGCGATTCACGATCCATCAAATGACACTACAGAGATTTTCGCAGCTGCCGAGCAACAGAAAGCCGGTAATATTGTAGGGCCACGTATCTTCTCAACCGGTACGATTTTATATGGCGCAAATGCTCCAGGTTATACCTCGCATATCGACTCGCTGGATGATGCAAAATTCCATTTGGAACGTCTAAAGAAAGTCGGTGCATTTAGTGTTAAGAGTTATAACCAACCACGTCGTAATCAACGCCAACAAGTCATTGCCGCAGCACGCGAACTTGAAATGATGGTAGTGCCTGAAGGCGGTAGCTTACTACAGCATAACCTCAGCATGATTGCCGATGGCCATACTGGTATCGAACACTCACTACCCGCTGCCAATATCTATGACGATATAAAGCAGTTTTGGGGCCAAACTGAAGTTGGTTATACCCCAACTTTAGTTGTTGCCTACGGTGGAATATGGGGTGAAAACTACTGGTACGATAAAACAGATGTTTGGGCTCATCCACGTCTATCTATGTATGTTCCGTCTGACATCTTAAATGCTCGCTCAATGCGTCGCCCTACCGCACCAGATGAACATTACAATCACTTCAACGTAGCTCGCGTAGCTAATGAACTAAATGAAGTTGGTGTAAAGGCTAACATAGGTGCCCATGGTCAACGTGAAGGTTTGGCTGCCCACTGGGAAATCTGGATGTTCGCGCAAGGCGGTATGAGTAATATGGAAGCGCTAAAAACGGCAACCATTAATCCAGCCAAACATTTTGCTATGGATCATCAAATTGGCTCAATCAAGCAAGGTAAGCTAGCCGACCTAATCGTTATCGATGGTAATCCACTGGAAGATATTCGTGTAACCGATCGCGTAACCTATACCATGGTTAACGGTAAACTGTTTAATGCTGAGACGATGGATCAGCTAAATGGTGGTAAAAATAATAAAGGTAAGCAGAGAGAAACCTTCTTTTTTGAAAAATAGATTAGGTTTTTAAATTTAAAATCTGGCTAACTCAGCTAAGATTTTCTAATTTGAGAAAAATTATTTTTTGATTCAAAAGTGAGCCTTTAGCTAAAAATAAAAAAAGGATGTTCCACGTGGAACATCCTTTTTTAATGAGTCACAACCAAGCGGTGTAGTACTTTAGTGCTAGTTGTGACAAAAACAATCCGTGGTGTGGTCATTGACCATTCCCACCGCTTGCATAAATGCATAACAAATTGTCGGCCCGACAAAATTGAAACCCATCTTTTTCAGCGCTTTCGACATAGCCTCAGATTCTGGCGTTTGTGCAGGCACTTGTTGCATCGACTCAAAATGGTTCACCTTAGGGCTGCCGCCAACAAAGCTCCACAAGAATGCTGAGAAATCATTGCCCTGCTCAATATAAGCTAAATAGGCTTTAGCATTTTTGATAATAGAATTAACCTTAAGTCGATTGCGCACAATTCCGGGGTTGAGCATCAGATCTTCGACTTTGGCATCATCGAAGGTCGCAATAATCTCTGGCTCAAAATTAGCAAATGCAGCCTCATAGTTTTGCTGTTTTTTAAGGATAGTAATCCAAGACAATCCTGCTTGTTGGCCATCTAAACACAGCTTTTCAAACAACTCTCGGCTGTCATAAACAGGCCGCCCCCACACTTTGTCATGGTACTCTTGATAGATAGGATCTTGCCCCACCCAAGCACAACGTGTCACTTCCATCGCCACTTTCCTAAATTTTTAACCAACCAGATAAAAAATAACCTACATAAGCGTTATTCTACAAGGTATAATCGAAACCATTTTCTATTAAGGCTTCCAGGCAGTAGACAAGCGGATATGACGACGAAACACGACGTAAAAACATTCCAGGGCTTCATTATGACCCTGCAGGAATACTGGGCGCAGCAAGGTTGCGCAATCGTTCAACCATTGGACATGGAAGTAGGTGCAGGTACATTCCACCCTATGACATTCTTACGTTCATTAGGCCCAGAGCCAATGAGCAGTGCCTATGTTCAACCATGTCGTCGCCCAACTGACGGCCGTTATGGTGAAAACCCTAACCGCCTGCAGCACTACTACCAATATCAAGTAGTACTAAAGCCATCACCAAGTAACATTCAAGAACTTTACTTAGGTTCACTAGAAGCGCTTGGCGTTGATATGAATGTTCATGATGTTCGCTTCGTAGAAGACAACTGGGAATCACCAACTCTTGGTGCTTGGGGTCTAGGCTGGGAAGTTTGGCTAAACGGTATGGAAGTATCTCAGTTTACTTACTTCCAGCAAGTGGGTGGTCTTGAGTGTAAGCCTGTTACAGGCGAAATCACTTACGGTCTAGAACGTCTTGCGATGTACATCCAAGAAGTAGACAGCGTTTACGATCTTGTATGGACTGACGGCCCAATGGGCAAAGTTATGTATGGTGATATCTTCCATCAAAACGAAGTTGAGCAATCAACTTATAACTTTGAACACGCCAATGTTGAAGTGCTATTCAAGATGTTTGATGACTGCGAACAAGCTTGCGAGCGTTTATTAACGCTAGAAAAGCCACTTCCACTACCAGCTTACGAGCAAGTAATGAAAGCCTCTCACGCATTTAACTTGTTAGATGCTCGCCATGCTATCTCTGTTACTGAGCGCCAGCGTTATATCTTACGCGTTCGTACCATGGCTAAAGGCGTTGCTGAATCTTACTATCAAGCCCGAGAAGCACTTGGCTTCCCAATGTGTAAGTAGAGGAATAAAAGATGAATTTTGAAAACTTACTCATTGAAGTAGGCACAGAAGAGTTACCACCAAAGTCACTACGTAAACTAGCTGAATCATTTTTGGCTAACTTTACTGAAGAGCTAACTAAAGCAGAACTAAGTTTTGAGTCTGCTGTATGGCATGCAGCACCTCGTCGCTTGGCAATTTGCATCAACCAACTTGCACTTGCACAAGCAGACAAAGTCGTTGAAAAGCGCGGCCCTGCAGTTGCACAAGCCTTTGATGCTGACGGTAACCCAACTAAAGCAGCGATGGGCTGGGCTCGTGGTAACGGTATTACCGTTGAGCAAGCAGAGCGTTTAAAAACTGATAAAGGCGAATGGTTACTACACCAAGCACGCGTTGTTGGTGTTGAAACTAAGAGCCTTATCGCAGATATGGCGCAGCGCTCATTAGACAAATTACCTATTCCAAAGCCAATGCGTTGGGGTAGCAATACCACACAATTTATCCGTCCAGTTCACACTGTCACTATGCTACTTGGTAGTGAAGTCGTTGATGGTGAACTACTCGGTATTAAGTCTGATCGCGTTATTCGTGGCCACCGCTTTATGGGTGAATCTAGCTTTGAGCTAGACCATGCTGACAACTACTTAGTTGCGCTTAAAGAGAAAGGCAAAGTACTTGCTGATTACGAAGCACGTAAAGCAATTATCAAAACTGACTCTGAAGCAGCTGCAGCTAAAATTGGCGGCGTAGCTGATCTTGAAGACGACTTATTAGAAGAAGTCACCTCTCTTGTTGAGTGGCCAGTAGTGCTTACTGCAAGCTTTGAAGAAAAGTTCTTAGACGTACCAGCAGAAGCTTTGGTTTACACCATGAAAGGTGACCAAAAGTACTTCCCAGTATTTGATAATGCGGGTCAGTTGCTACCAAACTTTATCTTTGTAACTAACATCGAATCTAAAGATCCACAGCAAATTATTTCTGGTAACGAGAAAGTGGTTCGCCCACGTCTTGCAGATGCTGAGTTCTTCTTTGAAACAGATAAAAAAGACACACTTGAAGCCCGCCTTGCGAGCCTAGAGACTGTTGTATTCCAAAAGCAGCTTGGCACTATTAAGCAACGTGTTGAGCGTATTTCTGCTATGGCAGGTTACATCGCTACTAGCATTGATGCTAACAGCGAAGAAGCTGCGCGTGCAGGTCTATTATCTAAGTCAGATTTGATGACTAACATGGTAATGGAATTTACCGATCTTCAAGGCACCATGGGTATGCATTACGCCCGCCTAAACGGTGAAACTGAAGCGGTAGCTGTTGCACTATCAGAGCAATATAAGCCTAAGTTCTCTGGCGATACAGTACCAACGGCACCTATCTCTATCTGTGTGGCATTAGCAGAGAAGCTAGACACGCTAGTGGGTATTTTTGGTATTGGCCAAGCACCTAAAGGCGCTGCGGATCCATTCGCACTACGTCGTGCTGCAATTGGTGTGCTACGTATCTGTTTAGAGAACAACTTACCACTAGATCTTGTAGACCTAATTGCTAAGGCACAAGCGCTACACGGTGAAAACCTAACTAACGCAGACGTTGCTGAGCAAGTACTAGAGTTCTTTATGGCTCGTTTCCGTGCTTGGTACCAAGATCAAGGTGTAAGTGTAGACGTGATCCTAGCTGTATTAGCTCGCCGCCCTACTACACCTGCAGATTTTGAAAGCCGTATTAAAGCTGTCGCTCACTTCAGAACACTTGAACAAGCGTCAGCTCTAGCTGCTGCTAACAAGCGTGTATCTAACATTTTAGCCAAAGTTGAAGGCGAGCTACCTGCTGCAATCGACGACAAGCTACTTGTTGAAGATGCTGAAAAAGCACTGGCTGCTAAACTTGCTGAACTGCAACCGCAACTAGCACCGCTATTTGCTGCTGCAAACTATCAAGAAGCATTAGCGCTATTAGCCAACCTACGTGAAAGTGTTGATACTTTCTTCGAAGATGTAATGGTTATGGCTGATGACGAAGCACTTAAGAACAACCGTCTAGCGCTACTTTCTAGCCTGCGCGAGCAATTCTTACATGCTGCTGATATCTCGTTACTGCAATAAGTAATAAGCAGATATAAAAAACGCGCCTTTGGGCGCGTTTTTTTTGTTTTGAAACTCGGTCATTTAAAGTAATTAAAATAGTACCAGTTTTTTGTGTATTTCATCGAACGTTGTTCTATCGACTCCAGCGTCATATAACAATCTATTTAATTGTTCGGCTTGTAACTTACCCGCCTCAAATAACATTGAACATTCACTGATAAGATTGGCCCGCCATATCACCTCCGCAAGGCCACCAGCAGGCTTAGAATCAACCACCGCTAGACGATTAAGCTCAGACTCAAATAGCGATGGTAACTGCCAATAATGTGCAAGTAAGGCGCTCAAACTCAAAGATTTAGTTGTCATCACCTGTCTAAATAAACTAGAACATGGTTGCTCACCTGGTTCTGCTTGTTTAAAGGCTTCTAATAGCAACTTGAAGATGGCTATTTTGCCTACGTCATGCACTAAACCCAGCAAAAAAGCACTATCAGGATCGTCATCGGCTAACTCACTAGCAAGGTAAGCAACCTGCATTGAGTGGCGCCAAATTTGGCTACCAAAGCGTCTAAAGTATATTGGCTTAACATCAATAACCTTGCGCATCATAGCTGTAGTGACAAAACGGCGGATCTGATCTCGACCTAACTGCACTAATGCTAACTGTAAGCTGGTGACATCTTTATCGCTACGTCTAAATAGCGGCGAATTACACAGTTTAAGCACCTCAACACTCAATACAGGATCTTTCTCTATTAAGGCTAATAATGCTTTGGTATCGGTATTTTCATCAGCTAACTGTTTGTCTAGGGCTGCTACCTGTGTAGGCATTTTTAGCACACGTTCAGCAATTGCCTTAGGTGCAGCCAGAGCCGCTTCTACTCGCCTAAAAACACTTTTTTCTAATTCGTTCGCGGTGCCGTTTAATTGGGTACTTGGAAACAATAAACTATAAAAAAGTGCTGAGAGATCAACAGCTACAACAGAAGCTGTTTCAGCGGGTTTTACTTGAGCAGCCGCAGGCTCAACATGATGTGCTTGCAACTGTTCCATAGAACCACTAAAGCTAGTTGGTTTTTCAATAACCACCCGCTCTCTAATGTTAAACAGTTTTTTAAAGGCTTTACTAAACAATTTTTGATGACCGATTAATTGACAAAAAAATCGGTGCATATAGCACCGATTCAATTTTAGCTTTTTGTTTGCAACAACCCTATACGTCTAGGTTTGCTACATTCAATGCGTTAGCTTCGATAAAGTCACGACGCGGCTCAACTTGATCACCCATTAAACAGGTAAATAGTTGGTCAGCAGCAATCGCATCTTCAATCGTTACTTGTAGCATACGGCGTGATTCTGGATCCATTGTAGTTTCCCACAATTGCTCAGGGTTCATCTCACCCAATCCTTTATAACGCTGGATGTACAAGCCACGCTTAGATTCAGTCATTAACCACTCTAGCGCGTCAACAAAGCTCACCACATCTTTAGTACGCTCGCCACGTTGAACATAGCCGCCCTCTTCAATCATACCGTTGATTTCAGCGCCCATCTTAACGATGCGTTGATAATCAGTAGACTGGAAGAAGTCGTATGAGAACAAGTAGTGCGTATCAATACCGTGTTTACGGATAGTAATTTTCGGCAAGTAAGATTGACGCTCAGGGTCAAGAACTGGCTCACCGCTATATAAAACACCACCGGTTTCTTTGTTAGTTAAATCAGCAACAAATGCATCAGCCCAAGCTTTAACTTGCGCTTCATCAGCTAACATCTCGTTGTTAAGTGCTGGGTGATACAACATCAAATCAGTGATGTTAGTTGGGTAGCGTTGCTCTAAACGAGCAATAATAGCCTCAACTTCACGGTACTGATTAACCAAGCGCTCTAATGGCTGACCAGACATACCTGGTGCACCTTGCGATGGATAAATGTTTGCATTATCTAGCGCTTGAGTTGTTAAGTACTCAGTTAGTGCTGGATCATCTTTAAGATACTGTTCTTGCTTACCTTTCTTAACCTTGTATAGCGGTGGCTGTGCAATATAAACATAACCACGTTCAATAAGCTCAGGCATTTGACGGAAGAAGAAGGTCAACAGCAGCGTACGAATGTGCGAGCCGTCGACGTCAGCATCGGTCATGATAACGATGTTGTGATAACGCGTCTTATCTGGATCGTATTCGTCGCGGCCAATACCACAACCTAATGCAGTAATTAGCGTTGCAACTTCTTGTGAAGATAACATCTTATCAAAACGTGCTTTTTCAACGTTTAGGATTTTACCTTTCAGTGGCAGAATAGCTTGGTTCTTACGGTTACGACCCTGCTTAGCACTACCGCCCGCAGAGTCACCCTCCACTATGTAAATTTCAGAAAGACCAGGGTCTTTCTCTTGGCAGTCAGCTAGTTTACCTGGCAAACCACCTAAATCTAATGCGCCTTTACGACGGGTCATTTCACGCGCTTTACGTGCCGCTTCACGCGCACGAGCAGCATCGATAATCTTACCAACAATAAGTTTAGCTTCGTTTGGATGCTCCATTAGGTAGTCACCTAATTGCTCACCCATAGTTTGTTCAACAGCAGACTTAACTTCACTAGAAACTAGCTTATCTTTAGTTTGTGAACTGAACTTTGGATCCGGTACTTTCACAGAAATAACTGCTGTTAAACCTTCACGAGCATCATCACCCGTTGCAGCAGTCTTACCTTTCTTGTTAAAGCCCTCACGTTCCATGTAGTTGTTCAGGTTACGTGTTAACGCACCGCGGAAGCCCGCTAAGTGAGTACCACCATCACGCTGTGGAATGTTGTTGGTAAAACAGAAGATATTTTCTTGGAAGCCATCGTTCCACTGCATTGCAACTTCAACGGTAATACCGTCTTCACGCTCTTGGCAGAAATGGAACACTTCTTTGTTTACTGGTGTTTTGTTAACGTTTAAGTAGTCAACAAATGCGCTAATACCGCCTTCGTACTTGAAAAACTCATCACGGTTGTCACGCTCGTCCACTAGACGAATACCAACACCTGAGTTCAAGAAAGATAATTCACGAACACGTTTAGCTAGAATGTCGAAGTGGAATTGAACGTCAGAGAAAGTCTCTTCACTTGGCCAGAAACGAATTTCTGTACCTGTGTTAGACGCTTCGCCCACTTCTTTAATTGGCTCATCTGGCTCACCCATGGTGTAGAACTGCTCATACACCTTGCCGTCACGACGAATCGTTAGCTGTAGCTTTTTAGAAAGCGCGTTAACTACCGATACACCTACACCGTGCAAACCACCAGATACTTTGTAAGAGTTATCATCGAACTTACCACCAGCGTGCAGTACAGTCATAATAACCTGAGCTGCTGATACACCTTCTTCAGGGTGAATCGCAACTGGAATACCACGGCCGTCATCGCGTACTGAAACAGAACCATCGGCATGAATGGTAATATCAACGTCGTTACAGTGGCCCGCTAAGGCTTCATCGATAGAGTTATCGACCACTTCGAATACCATGTGATGTAGACCTGTACCATCATCAGTATCACCGATGTACATTCCTGGTCTCTTACGTACCGCATCAAGGCCTTTTAAAACCTTAATACTCGAAGAATCATAACTATTCTCTGACATATTATTCTCTCGTCGGTTATTCAATTACCGTTACACAACCGTGTTCCACATGGAACATCTTACTTGGCGGCGTGATTAACGAATCTACTATTGATGCTGGCTCAATAGCCGTGACAAAAACTTGTGCCCCGGTATCCGCTAATTGCTGTAACAATAGTTTTCTATGCTGTGCATCCAATTCCGATGGAAGATCATCCACCAGATAAATACTTTTTTTATCTATTTGTTGTTTGAGCAACTTTCCCTGTGCAATGCGTAATGCACAGACTAATAATTTCAGTTGACCGCGCGATAAAGCATCTTGTGCAGGTAGTGTTCCTACTCGCAACCGTAAATCCGCTTTATGTGGTCCACTGACGGTATAGCCTGTGGCTAAATCTCTAGGATATTGCGTCTCGAGCAGCTGTGCATACTCGGTTTTTGCATCCCATCCTCGGGTAAAAGAAACCTTAACATCAACCTGAGGTAAAAACTCTCCGATTATACCCTTAAGTAGCTCATTTAACGAGTCTACATATTGCTTTCTTATGTCGGTGACCAGTTCAGCATAACGAATAAATTCTTTATCCCAAAATTGAATCGAACTATAGGGCGATCCATCTCTGAGCAATTGATTTCTCTGCTTTAAAATCCGCCGAACATTAACCCAAGCGGCATAAAAACGTGGGTCAGAATGAAACGCCCCCCAATCAATAAACTGTCGTCTTGATTTCGGCCCCTCAAAAAGCAAAGAAAAGCTCTCAGGCGTAATAACTTGGATTGGTAAAGTTTCAGCTAATGTCGATAAACGCTTTACTTTATCACCATTAATTTTTACTTCAATATCACCGCTTCTAAAGCGGCGTAAGCCAATTTTACTCTGCTCATCACCACTTTCCATGCTGGCAAACAATGTCAGCGCATCATCGTCGTTCTTAATTACACGCTGTGAAAGATGGCTGCGAAAAGAGCGTCCCATCCCCAGAAAATAGATTGCCTCTAAAATACTGGTTTTGCCACTGCCATTTTGACCATAAATCAGATTCAGGCCTTCACCTGGCAACAACTGGGCTGAGGTAATATTTCGAAAAGCTTCAATATGAAGACGGCTAAGACTCATTAATGACCTTATAAAGCAACAGGAAGCATAATCTAACAAAAGATAAGGCTAGTCAGTTACCATTAACTGACTAGCCTTAGAATATAGAAAGGAGGAGCGAGACTAAAGTCTCATTGGCATAACAACGTACATAGAATCTTGTTCTACATGGTTATCAATTAGTGCACTTGAGTTACCGTCAATCAGAGTGATACGAACATCGTCTGATGGCAAGTTGTTAAGTACATCTAGTAAATAACTGACGTTAAAACCAATTTCTAGTGGTGCGTTTTCATATTCAACATCTAAAATCTCTTCCGCTTCTTCCTGTTCAGGATTGTTAGCGGTGATCTTAATTAGATTGTTTTCCAACTGAACACGTACACCACGGAACTTCTCGTTAGATAAAATAGAAGCGCGTAATAACGCTTGCTTTAACTGCTGACGGCTGGCAATAACCACCTTATCACCACCTTTTGGTAGTACTCGGCGGTAATCAGGAAAACGTCCATCAACTAACTTACTGGTAAATACCGCTGTAGCAGTTGTGGCGCGAATAGCATTGTCACCAATCGCAATCGTTACATCTAAATCATCAGCCTCAAACGAGCGCATTAATTCAAGCACACCTTTACGCGGCACAATCACCTGTTTTTCAGGTAAAGTAGCTTCGATTTGGCGATGACTTAATGCTAAACGATGACCGTCTGTGGCAATAGCGCGCAGTACATTACCTTCTGTTTCTAACAACAAACCATTTAGGTAGTAACGTACATCTTGGTTAGCCATCGAGAACTGAGTCGCATCAATGAGTGACTTCATCGTACCTTGTTTAAGGGTAAACTCGATTTCCGCTTCAAACGCTTCAACGTTTGGATATTCTTCTGCTGGCAAGGTTGCTAAAGTAAAGCGACTTCGGCCAGAGCGTAATAATAAACGGTTATCTTGTTGCTCTATCTTTAACTCGACTTGATCGGGTAACGATTTAACAATATCTAAAAACTTCTTCGCAGGAACGGTTGTACGCCCTTCAAGGATTTCACCTTCTAGCTGAACTTCACCTACCAATTCAACTTCTAAATCGGTACCGGTAAGCTTTAGTGAGTGATTACTCACTTCTACCAAAAGGTTTGCCAATATAGGCAAGTTGTGACGTCTTTCTACCGCACCACTTACTAGCTGCAACGGTTTTAATAAAGCGTCCCTATCAATTGAAAATTTCATTGATTAAATATCCCTGATATTAAGAAGATAAGGTTCTTATCAAGTTAGCATAATCTTCTTTAATGTCATGACTTTCTTCACGCAACTGCGCAATTTTACGACATGCATGTAAAACCGTCGTATGGTCACGACCACCAAAGGCATCACCGATCTCCGGTAAGCTTTGGTTAGTTAACTCTTTTGATAACGCCATTGCCATCTGTCTTGGTCGTGCCACGCTGCGTGAACGACGCTTAGATAACATGTCAGCCATCTTAATCTTGTAGTATTCAGCTACTGTCTTTTGAATATTATCAATAGTCACTAACTTCTCTTGTAGAGCCAGTAAGTCACGCAGTGCTTCACGCACAAAATCGATAGTAATCGGACGACCAGTAAAGTTAGCGTTTGCAATAACACGATTCAATGCACCTTCAAGCTCACGTACGTTTGAACGTAAACGCTTAGCAATAAAGAAAGCCACTTCATCAGGTAGGTTAATGCCACTTTCTTGTGCCTTACGCATCAAGATCGCTACTCGGGTTTCTAATTCTGGTGGCTCAATAGCAACCGTTAGACCCCAACCGAAACGTGATTTCAAACGATCTTCAACACCGTCGATCTCTTTCGGGTACTTATCCGAAGTCAAAATGATCTGGTGGTTACCTTCTAATAGAGCATTAAAGGTATGGAAGAACTCTTCTTGAGATCTATCTTTATTAGCGAAGAATTGGATGTCATCAATAAAGAGTGCATCAACGCTACGATAGTAACGCTTAAATTCTTCGATCGCGTTATTTTGTAACGCTTTAACCATGTCTTGCACAAAACGCTCAGAATGCATGTAAACCACTTTTGCATCTGGCTTGTTCTTAATAATGCCATTACCTACAGCGTGCAATAGGTGAGTTTTACCTAAACCTGTTCCACCATAAAGGAACAAAGGGTTATACGCTCCACCAGGATTTTCAGCCACTTGCAAAGCAGCCGCTTTACCTAATTGGTTTGATTTACCTTCAACGAAGTTATCAAACTGGTAAGTCGGATTAATATTACTGCGATGATTAGCATTCGCCATAGGCTCTGCATGCGGAGTATTAAAAGAAGGCTTAACGACTTCTCTACTAGCAGGTCTGCTAGTTTTTACTGCTGCTGTGGCCTGAACAACGGGTTTAGCCGACGGACGACTACCGATATCGAAACGCAAACTTGGCGCATCGCTACCCATTTGTTCAGTAAAAAATTGGTTGATGATATTTAGGTATTTATCCCTAACCCAATCCAACACAAAGCGATTAGGTGCATAGATGACGAGTGTATCGCCTTCCATTTCTGCTTGTAACGGTCTTATCCACATACTGAATTGTTGAGCAGAAAGCTCATCTTGCAGCCTTGCGATACATTGTTGCCAAAGTGAAACCGCCACGAGTTATCCCCAAAAGATCATACAAAAGAGGTCTATTCTATAATGAGATCACGCTGATCGCTATCCTTTAAATAGATTTATCCCCAGATAGATCATCTATTCTTGAATATCTCGATCTTAAAAGATCGGTTGCGATCGAAAAATATTAGCAAAGCTGCAAATCCAGCTTTATAAAGCGATCCAGATCGATCTATAATAAACAGCTTTCGATCAGCTTTTTGATCTGCTAAACCACAAGATGTAGTGGTAACTCACAGAGTTATCCACACATTCTTGTAGACCTAAACCTTCGAAGCATTTCCAGAGGAACTAATATTTAATCACTTGCGCTGATTCGTAGTTGACGCGCATAACTAAAGTGATTACAATTCGGCCTCTTTTTTGCCCTTAGTTCTATTTTATAGAATTTAAGGATTATTAACCTAACAAAGACGGATTGCCATAATGAGTAAACGTACTTTTCAACCTAGCAACCTGAAGCGCAAGCGTTCTCACGGCTTCCGCGCTCGTATGGCTACAGTAGGTGGCCGTAAGGTCATCGCACGTCGCCGTGCTAAAGGTCGCGCTCGTCTTTCTGCGTAATCGTAGAAATGCAAGTGACTAGCTACACCTTTACGCGGGAGTTACGTTTGTTAACTCCCGCGCAATTTAAATCTGTATTTACCAAACCTATCAAAGCGTCCTCCGCTGAAATAACCTTACTTGCAATTCCTAATTCTGAACAACACCCACGTTTAGGACTAACTGTTGCCAAGCGTTATGTCAAAAAAGCAAACCAACGTAACCGTATTAAACGCATAATTAGAGATAATTTCCGTTTACACCAGCATGATCTACCCGCTGTGGATATCGTGGTGCTTGTAAGGAATGGCGTGCTTGATATGGAAAACGCAGAACTTAAAAACTTAGTAGAAAAGCTATGGCGAAAACTCTCTCGCCGTTACAATGGCTAGCGACTACGATTATTCGTGGTTACCAACTACTCATAAGCCCCATGCTGGGGCCTCGTTGTAGGTTCAATCCAACGTGTTCACATTACGCAATTGAAGCAATTCGATTGCATGGAGTGGTGAAAGGGTGTTGGTTTGCAGGTAAACGCATATTAAAATGTCACCCTTTACATCCGGGCGGTGAAGACCCCGTCCCTAACAAAAAACATAGGTGCGATAAATAGGTTATGGAATCTCAACGCAATATATTGCTGATCGGTTTACTGTTTGTCAGCTTTCTACTGTGGCAACAGTGGCAAGCAGATAAAGCTCCTCAACCGGCGGTTGCAGCTCAAACACAATCTTCTATTCCAGCTTCTACAGTTGCTGACGCCCATAGTTCAGACGTCCCTGATGCCGATTCAGCGGTACCAGAAACTGTGGCTGCATCTAAAGAACTCATCACAGTTATTACTGACCAATTAGAAATCAAAATTGATCCAGTTGGTGGTGATATTGTTTACTCTGCGCTTCTTGCTCATAAACTTGAAGAAAATGGAACCGACCCGTTTGTTCTACTAGAACAAACTAACGATATCTATTATATCGCGCAAAGTGGCCTAATTGGTCGTGACGGTATCGACAGCTCTGTAAAAGGTCGAGCTCACTTTGACAGCGCATCACGCGAGTATAAATTGGCAGACGGCCAAGACACACTAAACGTGCCTCTAACTTTTGTTAGCGACAAAGGTGTGACTTACACTAAAGTCTTTGAATTCACTCGCGGTAAGTTCAACATCGCAGTTGACTATAAAATCGACAACACTTCAGATACACAGCTTCAAGTTCAAATGTATGGACAAATTAAGCACAGTATCAAAGAAAGCGAAAGCAGCATGATGATGCCTACTTACCGTGGTGCAGCGTTCTCTACTGCAGATACTCGCTACGAGAAGTATAGCTTCGATGATATGGCTGATAAGAACTTAGACAAGTCAACACTAGGTGGTTGGGTTGCTATGCTTCAGCATTACTTCGTATCAGCATGGGTGCCACCTGCAAATGACAAGAACATTATCTTCTCAAGTATCAGTGCTGGCGGCTTAGCTAATATCGGTTTCCGTGGTGCACTTTACGATATAGCACCTGGCGCTACACAAAACATCAAAGCTGAATTCTATGTTGGTCCTAAGGATCAAGAAGCACTTTCAGCATTGTCTGATTCATTAAACCTAGTAGTTGATTACGGTTTCCTATGGTGGTTAGCGGTACCAATTTACAAACTATTGATGTTCTTCCAATCAATCGTTGGTAACTGGGGTATTGCGATTATCCTAATCACTCTAACCGTTCGTGGTTTGCTATATCCGCTAACGAAAGCGCAATACACCTCTATGGCGAAAATGCGTAATCTACAACCTAAACTAGCTGAACTAAAAGAGCGCTTTGGTGATGACCGTCAGAAGATGGGTCAAGCTATGATGGAACTGTACAAGAAAGAAAAAGTTAACCCTATGGGTGGCTGTCTTCCAATCTTGCTACAGATGCCAATCTTCATCGCACTTTACTGGGTATTACTAGAAAGCGTTGAATTGCGTCATGCGCCATTCATGCTTTGGATTACTGACTTATCAGTACAAGATCCATACTATGTATTGCCAATCCTAATGGGTATTTCGATGTTCATTATGCAGAAGATGCAGCCAATGGCACCGACTATGGACCCAATGCAAGTTAAGATGATGCAGTGGATGCCAGTAATCTTTACCGTATTCTTCCTATGGTTCCCAGCTGGTCTGGTTCTATACTGGTTGGTAGGTAACTTAGTAGCGATTACCCAGCAGAAAATTATCTATGCTGGTCTAGAGAAAAAAGGGTTAAAATAATCTTTAGCTCTGACTAACAAAAAGCGGTCAATACTGAGTATTGACCGCTTTTTTGCTTTCTATGTAGAGACAATATTTTTAACCCGCTGAAAATCAGATTAGGAAACACAGTAATGACTACAGATACTATCGTGGCACAAGCGACCGCTCCAGGGCGTGGTGGCGTAGGTATTATTCGCGTATCAGGCGACCTAGCCAGTAATGTTGCTATGGCCGTATTAGGGCATATTCCTAAAACTCGTTATGCAGATTACTGTGACTTTAAAGATCATGATGGTGAGGTGATTGACCAAGGCATTGCACTGTTCTTTAAAGGCCCAAACTCATTTACCGGTGAAGACGTGTTAGAGCTGCAAGGCCACGGCGGCCAAATCGTTCTTGATATGCTGATCAAGCGTGTCATGGAAGTCGACGGACTACGTATTGCTAAACCTGGTGAGTTTAGCGAACAAGCTTTTATGAACGACAAGCTTGATTTGACCCAAGCTGAAGCGATTGCTGACTTAATTGATGCTACCAGTGAGCAAGCCGCTAAAAGCGCTTTAAACTCACTTCAGGGCGAATTTTCAACTCAAGTACACGATTTAGTAGAAAAGGTCACCAACCTGCGCTTATACGTCGAGGCTGCAATTGATTTTCCAGACGAAGAAGTCGACTTCTTATCTGATGGTAAAATTGCCGCTTCTCTCAATGGTATTATCAGCCAATTAGACGGCGTACAAGCCAGCGCAAAGCAAGGCTCAATTATCCGTGAAGGTATGAAGGTTGTTATTGCGGGCCGCCCAAATGCGGGTAAATCGAGCTTACTCAACGCCCTTGCCGGTAAAGAGTCTGCCATTGTGACAGAGATTGCCGGTACCACACGTGACGTGCTACGCGAACACATTCATTTAGATGGTATGCCGCTGCATATTATCGACACTGCAGGTTTACGCGATACAGCTGATACCGTTGAAAAAATCGGTATTGAGCGTGCTTGGGATGAGATAAAAACTGCCGATCGCGTGCTGTTCATGGTTGATGGAACCACAACCAATGCTGTTGATCCACATGAAATCTGGCCAGACTTTATTGATCGCCTACCAACTAATTTAGGCGTAACAGTAGTGCGTAACAAAGCCGATCTAACCGGTGAAGATCTTGCTGTTACCCAAGAAGCCGGTCATAGCGTTTATCGCATTTCAGCCAAAACAGGCTTAGGTGTTGAAGAGCTAAAACAGCATTTAAAATCACTAATGGGATATCAGAGTAACCTAGAAGGTGGTTTTATTGCTCGTCGCCGTCACTTAGAAGCACTCGATTTAGCCAGCAGCCATTTAATGTTGGGTAAAGAGCAACTGGAAGTATATTTCGCAGGCGAGCTACTTGCCGAAGAACTACGTATGTGCCAAATGGCACTATCAGAGATCACCGGTAAGTTTACTTCTGATGATCTACTAGGAAAAATCTTCAGCTCGTTCTGTATTGGTAAATAACACGTAAGCGAATCATCAATACGCTTAAGCAGCAATCAAAGCGACTGTAGTTAGCCCTACCGTCGCTTTTTTATTATAACGACCGTTATAACTTCTCAAGCGAGTAACCAAGCCTAACAATGACGAGTAATAGATCGACGTAAGTACAAATTGCTGTAACTGCGATCAACATTGATCTCAAACTTAAAATTAAAGATCGTTGCCAATAAATATTAGATAAGTATCAACAGAGATATCAACAAGTAAATACGATCTGTGGATAGATCCTAACAACACTAACAATTTCAAACCAAAGCGATGATTTATATGGGTTTTATTAAAATCTGCTTTTAGAAATCGTTTAGAGTTATCCCATTAAATTGGATCTTTTCCGATAAGTTATACTCAGAAAAAAACACAAACGATCGATAGCTAGTTTACAACTCAAGCAAAAAACGAAAAAGATGATCATTAAGCCCGATATTTATCGCTAAAAGAGCTCAAATTTACCAGCGTTTGAACTAGAGAAGTAAGGCTTATGAACTGCTAAATATGAAACTTAGTTCCACGTGAAACCAACACTATATTTTAATTAGCAAGGGCTGCTTAATTACGCTAAGTACAAAAAGTACGACTTATGTATCTAGCAAGTATGGGTTCAGTATTCAGAGTTAATTGGTAATTAAGAAGGTACTTAACTAGAACGTTAAAACTCTACTTTAGACTGTGCCATGACCGCTCTGTAGCTTGAGCGGCTAAAATCAGGCGTTTATAACTAATCTTTAAAACTAAGCTTTAAAAATAACCCAGCGATTACCGCGATTAGTCATATTAAATTAAGCATCTGTTTTAAAAGATTTTTAATCAGTTATTTTCTATACATACAACTAAAATATTGAACAATAATGACTAACAACCACTATCAAGAATTTCGAAAGTAGGTGGCGTGGTAGGGCTCTGTGCTTCTGTATATTTAAGATAGCAATTGTCACCTTTAAACTTCTTCGTTTGCGGCATAAATAGAATAAAATTTTCAGCAGGGTTATTTTGAAAATACCAGTCGGCTGGACGTTCAGGATTAAATTGCGAGTCCTCAAATTTAGCCATTATCAACTTGCTCCAGCTGTTTGCAGCATCAGCAGCAGGATAACCATATACCAAATCGACTTTTTCCCCATCAATGACAATAAAGTTTTCCTCGCCATTCTCTTTATCAGGTTTAGGTTTATTCTCTAATCCTTGAAATACAGATTTTGGGTAAAGTACGCTCATCACTCCGTGCATCTCAGTTTTTAAGCCTTGCAACGAGGCAAGCCTAGCGTCTGCCTGCAAACCGATAAACTTAGGAACAGCAATAACAGAAAGTATGGCCAATATAATAATAGTTACTACTAACTCTATAAGAGTAAAACCATTTTTCTTCATTTAACCCTACGTAAAATTAACAAATCCAATACTGTATTATACAAAATAGCTTGGTAATTTAATATCGAACGCCCTGCTTTCACCACTAATAATTAACAATCAAAATCAAAGCTACAAATATTAAATATACGCTTAAAATGATGATAAATGAGTAATGGTTAGCCCCAAAAAAGTTATATAAAAACCAGCGTAAACAAAGTATGCCAATTGGGTCGCTATTTTTACTAGCTGTATCACTTTCATTCCAATTCGATCACTGTAGAATCCGCGCCTTGTTTTCAGCGCACACTTTATACCTGCATATATATGATGATCGATTTGGCCTTACTGCCACTATATTTAACTACTGTTATCGCCCTCCTTCTTATACCTGGCCCGGACATGCTTTTAATTGCGAGCTCAAGCCTAAGCTACGGTAAAAAAGTCGGTGTCTATGCCAGCTTTGGTAACGCTACCTCAGGTCTAATCTTGACTTTGTTAGCTGCTATGGGTGTATCAGCTGTTATCGCCATGAACCCAATGGCTTTAGAGGTATTACGTGTTCTTGGTGCCGCATATTTACTAAAAATGGGCTGGGACTGCATTAGAAGTTCTGCTGCTGAAGCACCAGAAATAAGCCAACAAAATAACTTAGCCAAATTGCTATATAAACGTGCTGTTGTTAGCAATCTACTAAACCCTAAAGCATTAATATTCTTTGTATTGTTCTTGCCACAATTTGTCTCTACTCAGCTAACAGCTAGCTCAGGCGAACAAATGCTAGCACTAGGTTTACTGCTCAATGTAATGGGGTTGGCCTTTAATTTACTACTAGTAGCCTTGGTCGGTACAGTAGGTAAACCACTGCTAAACAATGAAAAGTTTAGAACTTATCAGAATAAATTTATGGGTGGGATCTTCTTTATATTAGCTATTTGGTTACTAGCGTCACAAGTACAAAACATTAGCTAAGCAGTGTAAAAAGTGTGCTCTACTCAGAGCAATTTTTAACAGTGCTGATTGGTATAATAAAAAGCGGAGATTAATCTCCGCTTTTTCATAGTGATAACTTCACTTTAGTCGCTATTTACGATGACCGTATTCAATAATTGTTTCGCGGTATAACTCAAGTAAAGCTTGGTCGCGTACTGCTACCCCAACCTTTTGCGCTGGTTTTGATGCCCAGTCATCATGCTGATAACGGCGCTTATCAAATTTCTGAATCGTTAGCCCTTCTGCAGGGCCATCTGTTACCACACGAACTGGGCCTTCACGTAAGGTGAATAAGCTAGGATCGATAACATAGGCGATAGCTGATGGGTCATGCACATGGCAGCCTTCTAAGCCTACTTTTTCAGAATAGAACTTCAAATAGTAACGACTAATATCCCAAATAAACTGACCAACTTCAGCGGCATCATCACGTAGCTGATCAAGGTAATCTTTACTAAAGAAGCTTTCTTCAGTGACATCAAGACCAATAACAACCACAGGCCAAGCAGCTGTAAATACTATGTCAGCCGCATGAGGATCGTCGTGGATATTAGCCTCAGCATATGGCGTAACGTTGCCACGATGGTCGTTCATACCAAACGCACCGCCCATGACTACAACTTCTTTAACTAGAGAAGCGATCTCTGGAGCCGCTTCAAGTGCTAAGGCTAGGTTAGTCAGAGGACCAACAGCCACTAATGTGATTTCACCAGGTTCGGCTTTTACCGCATCAATAATGTATTGGTAAGCAGGACGAGGATCAGCTGTTACAGTTAGATCTGTAGGCGCATGCACATCACCAAAACCCGTTTCGCCATGTACCACAACTGTAGGCCCAACAGGATCACGTACAATCGGCTGACTAGCCCCTTGTACGATATCCGCTTTAAAACCATATTTTTGTTTTAAAAATAATGCGTTATTGGTTCCATTTTCGATCGTAGCATTACCATAAACGGTAGTAATAGCCTTAAGCTCGATTGCTGGATGAGCTTCAGCAAATAATATTGCCATTGCATCATCAATTCCCGGATCGCTATCGAGAATTATCTTGTTTATCATTCTATTCAAATCCTATTTGTAGATCTTTTATTGTATGGGTAGCCCGTTAAGATACCTTTATAAGCTTTAGATAAACGTGATAGAGATTTTAAGCTACAAAAATCTACAGCTCTACAATGCACCAACTGCTGTAAAAAACAGCCTATTTATGCCATCTAACGGGACTAGAGCAGTTAGCTCCTTGATAAATATCCAGCACAATAAACAGTTATTCAATCCATACATATAAAAGTTAAAGCAATATAAGTAACAAGATCCTTAGTCTAATTTCACTTATCATGCGCATCAGCACTAAGCTATATAATACCAATCAATACAAGTATGAGCCTGTTTGGCGGGCAATTTAGAGCAGATAAGCAGCATTATGTTACTGTTCTCATGCATGAGCTTACCTATATATAGGTGTTCAAAAGGCTTGTTAACGACTGTTTTTAGCGCTATTTGAAAGTAATTATTAGGATACAGAATGGCAAAAGTAGAGATTTTAGTAGGTACAACTCTCGGTGGTACCGAATATGTCGCAGATGAAATATCAGATCAATTAAGTGATTTAGGCCATGAAACCTTAATACATTTAACCCCAAATTTAGACGAATTGAGCAAAGATTCACTTTGGATCATCGTGTCTTCTACTCATGGAGCAGGTGATCTTCCAGACAATATCGTACCGTTTTTCGAAGAGATCCAAGCCCAAAAACCAGATCTGAGCGCTGTAAAATATGCTTTATGTGCAATTGGCGATTCAAGTTATGACACTTTTTGCCAAGGCCCTGAAAAGCTGATTGGACAGCTTGATTTATGCAGTGCACAAGTATTTGTGGATAAGATCCAGATCGATGTGCAATATAATCCAATTGCAGAAGAAGCAGCATTATCATGGCTTAGCGAGTGGCAAGCCAAAATTTAAGATCATATTCAAAAATGATCTTCCCACCTATATGAATAATAACTCACAGATTTGATCACACTTATCCACATAAAACTTATTAATTTAATAAATATGTGGATAAGGTATTATTTTGATCTGATCAACGCTTGTATTAATTCACATCCGATCTGCTCAATGATCCACCTTGTGGATAAGTAGGCGATCTACCCACAAGCTTAATCGAGTTAGATCGCGATCAGATCACAAGATCATTTCTTCGTTATCTATTGAATATAAAGAGAAATTAGAGTTATCCACCGAAAACAGCGATCCTAATAGTAAACATAATAAGAGATCTATATAAAGATCTTAAGATCTATTAAGCGGATCCATGCTGATCAAAACAAGCGAAATAGATCGTTCACCTTAAGCAAAGCAAGTGCTAAAATGATCTGCTCAAAAACTATTTATCCTTTTACGAATCGAAGGCTGTCGAATGCAATTTCATGAACGGTTTGATGTAATCGTTGTTGGTGGTGGTCATGCTGGTACTGAAGCGGCGTTAGCTTCAGCTAGAATGGGCTCCAAAACGCTGTTACTGACCCATAACATAGATACTTTAGGACAAATGTCCTGTAACCCTGCTATCGGCGGCATAGGTAAAGGACACTTAGTCAAAGAAATTGACGCCCTAGGTGGCGCAATGGCTGTAGCTACTGACTATGCAGGTATTCAATTTCGTACATTGAATTCAAGTAAAGGGCCAGCTGTTCGTGCAACTCGAGCACAAGCTGATAGAGCGCTTTACCGCAATAAGATCCAAGCGATCTTACAAAACCAACCAAACTTACGTATTTTTCAACAAGCTGTAGACGATCTAGTTGTTAAAAATGAAAAAGTTATCGGTGTTGTTACGCAAATGGGCTTAGCGTTTGAAGCACCTGCTGTTGTATTAACTGCCGGTACATTCCTAGGCGGTAAGATCCACATAGGTCTTGAAAACTATAGCGGTGGTCGTGCAGGTGATCCGCCAGCTATCGCATTAGCTCATCGATTACGTGAGTTACCAATTCGTGTTGGCCGTTTAAAAACCGGTACCCCACCACGTATCGATGCGAACACTATTGATTTTTCATTGATGACAGAACAAAAAGGTGATGATCCATTACCAGTTATGTCTTTCATCGGTGATGTAAACGATCATCCAGAGCAAGTGTCTTGTCATATCACTCATACCAATGAGCGTACTCACGATATTATTCGTGGCGGATTAGATCGTAGCCCAATGTACTCAGGGGTTATCGAAGGTATTGGCCCACGTTACTGCCCTTCTATCGAAGATAAAGTTAATCGCTTTGCTGATAAAACATCGCACCAAATTTTTATTGAGCCAGAAGGTTTAAATACGACTGAAATTTATCCAAACGGTATTTCAACTAGCTTGCCATTTGACGTACAGCTGAATTTAGTTCGCTCAATCAAAGGCATGGAGCATGCTGAGATCATGCGTCCTGGTTATGCAATCGAATATGATTATTTTGATCCGCGCGACCTTAAAAACTCATTAGAAACTAAAACCATTAGTGGTTTGTTCTTTGCAGGTCAGATCAACGGTACAACCGGCTACGAAGAAGCCGGTGCTCAAGGTTTATTAGCCGGTATGAACGCTTCGCTGCAAGTTCAAGGTAAAGAAGCTTGGTGTCCACGTCGTGATCAAGCTTACCTAGGCGTATTGGTTGATGATTTATCAACCCTAGGAACTAAAGAACCGTACCGCATGTTCACTAGCCGTGCGGAATACCGTTTGTTATTACGTGAAGATAACGCTGATTTACGCCTAACTGAAAAAGGCCGTGAGCTTGGTTTAGTTGATGATAAGCGTTGGGCAATGTTCAGCGAAAAAATGGAATCAATTGAAACTGAACTGCAACGCCTGCGCAGCCAGTGGATCCATCCTAATTCGCCACTAGTTAACGCATTAAATCCACATTTGAATACGCCGATCACCCGTGAAGCAACATTTGAAGATTTATTACGTCGCCCAGAGATGGATTATCCTAAACTAATGGCAATTGAAGGTTTTGGTCCAGCGCTTGAAGATCAACGAGCTGCAGAGCAAGTACAGATCCAAGTGAAATATTCTGGTTATATTCAGCGTCAACAAGGTGAGATCGATAAAGCGATCCGTCATGAAACTACCCTATTGCCGTTAGATCTGGATTACCAAGAAGTGCCAGGTTTATCCAACGAGGTAATTGCTAAGATGAATGAGCATAAACCTGAAACGATTGGTCAAGCATCGCGTATTTCAGGTATGACACCAGCAGCCATCTCAATCTTACTGGTACACCTTAAAAAACGCGGTTTATTACGTAAAAGCGCTTAATACGCCGTATATTCGGTAGTTTTGTATGATAAAGGGAAGTCTGAAGGCTTCCTTTCATCATTTCAGCACTTCATAATACCGATTGATTTCTGAATTGCTCTATTTTGAGGACACACAAAGTGTTATCTGCCCAATTAAATGATTATTTAGCCGAAGTAGGCCTGACTGCTACTGAACACCAAAAACAGCAGCTGCTAGACTTTGTTGGTATGCTCAACAAATGGAATAAGGCATTTAACCTCACTTCTGTGCGCGATCCTGAGCAAATGCTGATCCGTCACATCATGGATAGTTTAGTTGTATCCCCTCATCTTGTAGGACAACGCTTTATTGATGTTGGAACAGGTCCTGGTCTACCGGGGATCCCACTGGCAATCTTAAATCCAGATAAAGAATTTGTATTACTTGATAGCTTAGGCAAACGTATTCGCTTTCAAAAGCAGGTGCAGTTTGAGCTAGGTATCAATAATATTTCTTCTGTTGAAAGCCGTGTTGAAGCTTATCAACCAGAAGAGCTATTTGATGGCGTATTAAGCCGTGCATTCGCGTCAATTCAAGATATGTTGCATTGGTGCCACCATTTGCCAAAAGCAGATGGTTGTTTTTACGCGCTAAAAGGCCAATTAAGCGAAGAAGAAATGTCACAATTGCCAGAAGGCTTCGTGGTAACTGATACATTTGAGCTAAAAGTTCCTAAACTTGATGAGCAGCGCCATTTGCTGCGTGTGATCAAGCAAGATTAAGCTTGTTTGTCTAAGTCACGATAATAAAAGACTAGATGGAGTAAGCTATGTTGCTTAAGGTGCTGAAATTTGCAATCTTTCAGCACTTCAAGCAATTTAAGACTAATAACCATTAGATTTGTGCGCTAAATTTCTAAGCAACGCACTGTTTAGAAATATAATAAAAGTGACTTACAGGGTGATATTGTGGGTAAAGTGATTGCCGTGGCCAACCAGAAAGGTGGCGTCGGAAAAACAACAACTTGTGTAAATTTAGCAGCTTCATTAGCAGCAACTAAGCGCCGTGTTTTGTTGATCGATCTCGATCCGCAAGGCAACGCAACCATGGGAAGTGGTATCGATAAGTATGAAGTCGAAAATACTGCCTATGAATTATTGGTTGAAGAAAAAGCATTTGAAGACGTTGTTTGCCGAGATACGAACGGGAAATATGATCTTATCGCCGGTAATGGTGATGTGACCGCGGCTGAAATCAAACTTATGGAGTTTTTTGCCCGCGAGATCCGTCTTCGCAACGCGCTTGCCCCTATCAAAGATGATTATGATTTTATTTTCATCGACTGCCCACCATCGCTAAACATGCTAACCGTTAATGCTATGTCTGCAGCCGACTCAGTGTTGGTACCAATGCAATGTGAATACTACGCGTTAGAAGGTTTAACAGCGTTAATGGACACCATTAGCAAATTAGGTGCGATGGTTAACCCAGGTCTGCATATCGAAGGGATCTTACGTACTATGTATGATCCACGTAACCGCCTATCTAATGATGTTTCTGACCAATTGAAACAACACTTTGGTGAAAAAGTTTACCGCACTGTGATCCCAAGGAATGTTCGTTTAGCTGAAGCGCCAAGTTTTGGGGCTCCGGCAATGTATTATGATAAATCGAGCGCAGGGGCCAAAGCCTATCTGGCACTAGCAGGCGAAATTATTCGTCGTGCAGAGCAACTTACCCAGGCTGAGCAAGTTTAAGGATAAAAAATGACATTGAAAAAAAGAGGCTTGGGTAAAGGGCTTGATGCACTTTTAAGTACTAGCCAAGCAGCAAGTAAGCGTGCAGAACCAGTCGCTGAAGTAGAACAAGATATCAAAAACGATGATCTGATTATGTTAGACATCGATAGACTGCAGCCAGGTAAGTATCAGCCGCGTAAAGATATGGCGCCAGAAGCATTAGAAGAGCTGGCTGAATCTATAAGAGCGCAAGGTGTTATCCAGCCTATCGTGGTACGTAAGGTATCACCTGAAAGCTACGAAATTATTGCAGGTGAGCGTCGTTGGCGCGCGTCTCAGCTTGCAGGCCTAGCGCAAATCCCTTGTATTGTTAAGCAAGTACCTGATGAAGCGGCTGTGGCTATCGCACTGATTGAAAACATTCAGCGTGAAGACCTAAATGCAATGGAAGAAGCTATTGCCTTAAACCGTTTAATTGAAGAATTTGAACTGACTCATCAGCAAATTGCTGATGCAGTAGGAAAATCTCGGGCAACGGTCTCAAATTTGCTAAGACTTAATGGCTTAAATGAGCCGGTTAAGCGTATGCTTGAGTATGGCGATATTGATATGGGCCATGGCCGAGCACTGCTTGCAATTAGCGGTGACGAGCAAACAAATTTGGCTCGATTAGTAGTTTCTAAAGAATTAACAGTTCGTGAAACAGAACGATTGGTTAATAAAACCTTAAACCAAACTGAAATCGTCGAAAAACCAGCTAAAGATCATGATGTGGTGCGTTTAGAGACGCAATTAATTGAAAGGCTGGGAGCTAAGGTGTCTTTGACTCACAATAAAAAGGGCAAAGGCAAAATGGTAATAAACTACCAAAACTTGGCTGAATTAGAGGGTATTATCAGCAAAATCCGCTAAAAAAACAAAGTTAACACTATATTATGTAATTTTGTGACATTCGTTAATCTTATACTTTTAGACTTTTGGCGTAGATCACGCTAAAAGTCTCCTTTTTCTAACAGTTAAACTTGCTTTGAAAGCTTGAAACGGTATACTTTCGCAAGCTTTTTGTACCTCGAGTTTGGACGGATATTTGTAATCCGGTCATCGAAACAAGAAGTTATAATGCGGAGAAGATAAATTGAGCAAGGTTTTAGCACGTCGTGGCCGATGGTCAGCCTATAAATTGGTTTTACTACAGGCAGCGATGGCTGGATGTGTTTCAATTTTCTTTTTTGCTATGTGGGGGGGGCCGTATGGCTTATCTGCTTTGGCAGGTGGTGTCATTGCAGTACTCCCTAATTTTGTATTCGCAACCCTAGCTTTTTCCCATGCGGGAGCGCAAGCATCAGGAAAAGTCGTACGGTCTTTTTTCCTGGGGGAAGCGGTAAAGTTGCTATTAACCATTGTGTTATTTTCACTGGCATTTGGTTTGATGAAGTCGGCATTTATGCCGTTATTCGTCAGTTATCTACTTGTGTTAATCGTGCCTTGGATAGCTCCTTTATACATCAAACAAAATTAAGTGAGATTAATCATGGCGACAACTGGGGATGACACGTTAACTGTAACGGCTTCCGACTATATCCAGCATCACCTGACTAATGCGAAAATGTGTTCCGCTGATGGCGGAATTGCTTTTAACTATGCATGTCAAGATGCAGGATTTTGGACTTGGCACATTGACTCACTTTTGTTTTCAGTTGGTCTAGGGGTTCTATTTTTGTGGTTATTCTACAAAGTAGGACAAAAGGCAACAATTGGCGTTCCAGGCAAGCTTCAATGTTTTGTTGAAATGTGCGTGGAAGGTGTAGATAAAATTGTAAAAGACTCATTTCATGGGAAAAATGCAGTTATCGCACCGTTAGGTCTAACTATTTTCGTCTGGGTTTTCCTGATGAACTTAATGGACTTGATCCCTGTTGACTTTGTACCTGAGGCCGCCAAACGATTCTTAGGCGTACCTTACCTAAAGATTGTACCTACAACTGACTTGAACGTAACTTTAGGCTTAGCTTTGAGTGTGTTCGCGTTAATTGTTTTTTACAGTATCAAGGTTAAAGGTGTAGGTGGTTTCACTAAAGAACTAACTATGCAGCCTTTCAATCACTGGGCACTAATTCCAATTAACTTTATTTTGGAAACAGTGACCTTGGTTGCGAAGCCGATTTCATTATCGCTTCGTCTGTTTGGTAACCTGTATGCAGGTGAGTTGATCTTTATTCTGATAGCGCTGATGCCTTGGTGGGCTCAGTTTGCATTATCAGTGCCTTGGGCCATTTTCCATATTTTGGTAATTGTGCTTCAGGCGTTTATCTTCATGATGCTTACGATTGTATATCTAAGCATGGCACATGAAGACCATTAATTTATTAAAAATTAGATATTTATCGGAGATAAAATGGAAACTGTAATTAGCTTTACAGCAATCGCTGTCGCAATTATGATCGGCTTAGCAGCGCTAGGTACTGGTATTGGCTTCGCTATTCTAGGTGGTAAATTCCTAGAAGCTTCAGCTCGTCAACCAGAGCTTGCTCCTGCACTTCAAACTAAAATGTTCATCGTAGCTGGTCTACTTGATGCGATCTCAATGATTGCAGTTGGTGTTGCATTATTCTTCGTATTCGCTAACCCGTTCTTAGGTCAATTGGCAGGCTAATCGTCCCCCTTAGAAGGAGTTGTCGTTATGAGTATTAACGCTACCCTGCTAGGCCAAGCGATTTCTTTTCTTCTCTTTGTGTGGTTTTGCATGAAGTTTGTATGGCCGCCATTGATGAACGCTATCGAAGAACGCCAGAAGAAAATTGCTGATGGGCTAGCTGATGCAGGACGTGCTGCAAAAGATTTAGAGCTAGCTCAGGTGAAAGCCACAGAGCAGCTGAAAGACGCTAAAGCAACAGCAAACGAAATTATTGAGCAAGCAAACAAACGCAAAGCTCAAATCGTTGATGAAGCAAAAATTGAAGCTGATACCGAGCGTGCGAAAATCATCGCTCAGGGCCACGCTGAAATTGAAAACGAACGTAATCGCGTGAAAGAAGACCTACGTAAGCAAGTAGCTGTACTAGCTATTGCCGGCGCAGAGAAGATTCTTGAACGTTCGATTGATGAAGCCGCACACAGTGACATAGTTAACAAACTTGTTGCTGAACTTTAAATAAGGAGCTTGAGTTATGGCTGAAATAACCACCATCGCTCGTCCTTACGCAAAGGCAGCTTTTGACTTCGCTCTTGAACAGAAAGCAGTAGAGAGTTGGGCTGAAATGCTTAACTTCGCCGCATTAGTTAGTGAAAACGAAGCTATGCAGCCATTACTGTCTGGCGCTATGGCCAGCAATAAGCTTGCTGAACTCTTTATTGGAGTTTGTGGCGAGCAAATCAACGAGCAAGCTCAGAACCTGTTAAAGGTAATGGCTGAAAACGGTCGTTTAGTTGCGCTACCTGCTGTTGCTCAACAATTTGTTGAGATGCAACGTGAGTACGCGAAAGAAGTTGAAGCGCAAATCGTTTCAGCTACTGAGCTAACCTCAGAGCAACTACAAGAGCTGAGCGCTTCTCTAGAGAAACGTCTAGCACGCAAAGTTAAGCTGAATTGCAGCATAGATGCCAGCCTTATTGCTGGTGTAATTATCACGGCAGGAGACTTAGTCATTGATGGCTCGGTCCGCGGAAAAATTTCGCGTCTGTCTGATACGCTGCAGTCGTAATTGGGAGTTTGAGCATGCAACTGAATTCCACTGAAATCAGCGATCTGATTAAACAGCGGATCGAGCAGTTCGAAGTCGTTAGTGAATCTCGCAACGAAGGTACTATCGTTGCAGTAAGTGACGGCATCATCCGCATCCACGGCCTAGCCGACGTGATGCAGGGTGAAATGATCGAGCTGCCTGGCAACCGTTTTGCAATCGCGTTGAACTTAGAACGTGATTCTGTCGGTGCCGTAGTAATGGGCCCTTATGCCTCTTTGGCTGAAGGCGACAAAGTTAAAACAACAGGCCGTATTTTGGAAGTACCTGTTGGCCGTGGTCTATTAGGCCGTGTAGTCAACACGCTAGGTGAACCAATTGACGGTAAAGGACCTATCGATAGCGATGGTTTCTCTCCTGTTGAAGTAATTGCACCAGGTGTAATTGAGCGTAAATCAGTAGATCAGCCAGTACAAACTGGTTATAAAGCTGTTGACTCTATGATCCCAATCGGTCGTGGACAACGTGAATTGATCATTGGTGACCGCCAGATCGGTAAAACCGCTCTAGCGATCGACGCGATTATCAACCAAAAAGATTCTGGCATTAAGTGTGTATACGTAGCTGTAGGCCAAAAGGCTTCTACAATTGCTAACGTAGTACGCAAGCTAGAAGAGCACGGCGCTTTGGCGAACACCATTGTTGTTGTTGCTACAGCTTCTGAAGCTGCTGCACTGCAATACTTGGCTCCATACTCTGGTTGTACAATGGGTGAATACTTCCGTGACCGCGGTGAAGACTCACTAATCGTATATGATGATTTGTCTAAGCAAGCTGTTGCTTACCGTCAAATCTCATTGCTTCTTAAGCGTCCACCAGGACGTGAAGCATACCCAGGTGATGTATTCTATCTTCACTCTCGTCTGTTGGAACGTGCTTCACGTGTTAACGCCGAGTATGTTGAGAAGTTCACTAAAGGTGAAGTTAAAGGCCAAACTGGTTCTTTGACTGCTCTACCAATTATTGAAACTCAAGCTGGTGACGTTTCTGCATTCGTACCGACTAACGTAATTTCGATTACCGATGGTCAGATCTTCCTTGAAACAGATCTATTTAACTCTGGCCTACGTCCAGCAGTTAACCCAGGTATCTCTGTTTCTCGTGTTGGTGGTGCAGCGCAGACTAAGATCATCAAGAAACTGTCTGGTGGTATCCGTACCGCTCTTGCACAGTATCGAGAGCTTGCAGCGTTCTCACAGTTTGCATCTGACTTAGATGATGCAACTCGTGCTCAGCTTGAGCATGGTGAGCGTGTTACCGAACTAATGAAGCAAAAGCAATATGCTCCTATGAGTATCGCTGATCAGTCTGTGTCTATTTTCGCAGCTGAAAAAGGCTACTTGAAGAGCGTTGAGCTTAGCAAAGTTGGTAACTTCGAAGCGTCTCTGCTCTCTTTCATGAACAGTGAACATGCTGACCTAATGAAGACCATCAACGAGACTGGCGATTATAACGCTGACATCGAAGGTGAGTTGAAGGCTAGCTTGGACAAGTTCGTAGAAACCCAAACCTGGTAAATTTTAGAGGTGCCTCTGGCACCTCAGGTCCAGAATTGGAGAGTAAAGATGGCCAACGCTAAAGAGATTAAAACCAAGATCGCGAGTGTTCAAAACACTCAGAAGATCACGTCTGCAATGGAAATGGTTGCCGCGAGTAAAATGCGTAAAGCGCAGGATCGCATGGCTTCTAGTCGTCCATATGCAGAAAATATGCGTAAGGTGATCGGTCACGTGGCGCAAGGTTCTCTCGAATATAAGCATCCATATTTGGAAGTGCGAGAAGCTAAGCGTGTTGGTTACATTGTTGTGTCAACCGACCGTGGTCTTTGTGGTGGTCTGAACGTCAACCTTTTCAAGAAGGTTGTCGCAGACGTGAAGAAACAGCGTGAAGCTGGTGCAGAAGTTGAATTCTGTACAATTGGTGCACGTAGTGCCCAGTTCTTCAATAGCTTTGGCGGACAAGTATCTGCTTCTGCTTCAGGTTTAGGCGATGCTCCAAAGCTAGCCGACTTGATCGGAACAGTACGTGTGATGCTAGAAGCATACAACGAAGGCAAGCTGGACCGTTTGTACGTAGTATTCAACAAGTTTGTAAATACTATGACTCAAACCCCAGTGATCGAGCAGCTGCTACCTTTGCCTAAGTCAGAAGAAGATGAGTTTACTCATCAGTGGGATTACATCTACGAGCCAGATCCAAAGTTATTGTTAGATACTTTGTTGGTTCGCTTTGTGGAATCTCAAGTTTATCAAGGTGTTGTTGAAAACATCGCATCTGAGCAAGCAGCCCGTATGGTTGCTATGAAAGCTGCGACAGACAACGCTGGTGAACTTATCGGTGACTTGCAGTTGGTCTATAACAAAGCCCGTCAGGCTGCGATTACGCAAGAACTTTCGGAAATTGTTTCAGGTGCTGCCGCCGTTTAGGCTAGGTAACGAATACAAGTTTTAGAGGATTAATCATGAGCACAGGTACTGTTGTCCAAGTAATTGGCGCGGTTGTGGACGTAGAGTTTCCACATGATGCCGTACCTCAGGTATATGACGCTCTAGAGATCAAAAGTGAAGGCTTGGTGCTGGAAGTTCAGCAGCAACTTGGTGGTGGTGTAGTTCGTACCATCGCTATGGGTTCTTCAGATGGTCTGCGTCGTGGCCTAGAGGTTGTAAACTCTGGTTCACCAATTACCGTTCCGGTTGGGGCTGCGACCCTAGGCCGTATTATGAACGTATTGGGTGAGCCTGTTGATGAAGCGGGTCCAATCGGTGAAGAAGATCGCTATGTGATCCACCGTGAAGCTCCTTCATACGAAGATCAGTCAAACACAACTGAACTTTTAGAGACTGGTATCAAGGTTATCGACCTTGTATGTCCATTCGCTAAGGGTGGTAAAGTTGGTCTGTTTGGTGGTGCTGGTGTTGGTAAGACCGTTAACATGATGGAACTTATTAACAACATCGCTAAAGCACACTCTGGTTTATCAGTTTTCGCTGGTGTAGGTGAGCGTACTCGTGAGGGTAACGACTTCTACTACGAGATGGAAGATTCTGGCGTTCTAGATAAAGTGGCCATGGTATATGGTCAGATGAACGAGCCTCCAGGAAACCGTCTACGTGTGGCACTAACTGGTCTAACAATGGCTGAGAAGTTCCGTGACGAAGGTAAAGACGTTCTTTTCTTCGTAGATAACATCTACCGTTACACCTTGGCGGGTACTGAAGTATCTGCACTGCTAGGCCGTATGCCATCAGCAGTAGGTTACCAGCCAACATTGGCTGAGGAGATGGGTGTTCTTCAGGAGCGTATTACATCGACTAAGACAGGGTCTATTACCTCTGTTCAAGCGGTATACGTACCTGCGGATGACTTAACGGATCCATCACCAGCAACAACCTTCGCTCACTTAGATGCGACTGTTGTATTGTCTCGTAACATTGCTTCGCTAGGTATTTACCCAGCGGTTGACCCATTGGATTCGACTTCACGTCAGCTAGATCCACAAATTGTTGGTCAAGAGCATTACGATGTTGCTAGCGGTGTTCAAACCGTACTTCAGCGCTACAAAGAGCTGAAAGATATTATTGCGATCCTAGGTATGGATGAATTATCTGATGAAGATAAGACAACTGTATTCCGTGCTCGTAAGATTGAAAAATATCTTTCACAGCCATTCTTCGTAGCAGAAGTATTCACCGGTTCTCCAGGTAAGTACGTTTCTCTTAAAGACACAATCCGTGGCTTCAAGGGCATTCTAGAGGGTGAGTTCGATCACCTTCCAGAGCAAGCGTTCTACATGGTTGGTTCAATCGACGAAGCCGTTGAGAAAGCTAACAAAAAATAACTAAGTATTCTGTAGTAATATAGAGCACTAGTTTAAGGAGAACGGATGGCAGCCATGACAGTACAGCTTGATATGGTAAGTGCAGAGAATCATATCTTTTCTGGTCGCGTAGCTCAGCTACAAGTATCAGGAACAGAAGGTGAACTAGGTATTATGCCTGGTCACGCCGCTCTGCTAACAAGTATCAAACCTGGCATGGCGCGCATCGTCAAGCAAGATGGAAGCGAAGAAGTGTTTTACCTTTCGGGTGGTATCCTGGAAGTACAACCTTCTTCAATTTCAGTATTGGCTGACGTCGTTATGCGTGCCGATGAGATTGACGAGCAAGCAGCTGCTGAAGCTAAAAGCCGTGCCGAAGCCGCTATGGCGGGTGCAGGTGCTGACTTCAATTATGCAGCAGCAGCGGTTGAGCTAGCTCAAGCGATTGCTCAGCTTCGCGTTGTCGAGACCATCAAGAAGAACATTGCCAGATAAGGTTATTGTTTGATGACAAAAGCGTTCACTAAGGTGAGCGCTTTTTTGTTTTTAGGGTTTTGTTACCATCACTGCTTTATATTTTGGCCACCAGCTTTAGCTACTTCGGTTATCTGCTTTTACTCACTTCAAATGCATCTAAACTAGTTTTATGCTTCAACGTGATCAGAATGGCGCTTTAAATCAAGCATGAGTGTTACTCTCCGGCGATAATTAATCGCAAGAGTCTCACTATGCAACACGTACTGATCATCGTTAATGACGCGCCTTACGGCTCAGAAAAACTGTTTAACGCACTCCGACTCGCTATACAGCTTAATGAGCAAGACTATTCTCCCGCCAAGGTGAGCCTATTTTTACTATCAGATGCGGTAACAGCTGTATTGCCTAAACAGAAACCTGTTGAGGGTTACAATATTCAGCAAATGCTTGAAATCGTTATTGCGCAGAAAACTCAAGTGAAGTTCTGCGGCTCATGTATGCATGCTCGCGGCCTTTCAGAGCTTAAGGTTATCGAAGGTTGCGAGATGGCGACTATGGATGAATTAGCGCAATGGGTGCTGGTGGCGGATAAAACCATTACTTTTTAAAAGGCCTAGTAAGTCGCTTTTAATGCTGGCATCGCTTAAAATCGATAACCAATTAATGACCTCATTTCTACTTTAGCTTTAATACAAGCTTAAGCATTAGCTCAAGGATATAAACCCATGGCACTGAATGTAGTGATTTTGGCCGCAGGCAAGGGAACCCGCATGCGCTCAGATCTTCCAAAAGTTCTTCACCCTATCGCCCATAAAAGTATGGTGCAGCACGTTATCGATACTGCTCATCAAGTAGGTAGCGACGCGATTCAGCTAGTATATGGTTATGGGGCTGAGCAACTACAAACAAGATTGGGGGAGCAACAACTTAATTGGGTACTACAAGCCGAACAGTTAGGTACAGGTCATGCGGTAGCGCAAGCCAATGACAATATCGCTGACGATGATACGGTATTGATCCTTTATGGCGATGTACCGCTTATTCAAGCAGCTACGCTTGAATCTTTGTTAGCAGTTCGCGAAGCCAATGGCTTGGCAATTCTTACGGTAAACCTACCTAATCCGACTGGTTACGGCCGTATCGTGCGTGAGCAAGGTAGTGTAGTGGGTATTATTGAGCAAAAAGATGCCAATGCTGAGCAACTTACGATTTGCGAGATTAATACCGGCATTATGGCGGCGCCAGGTAAGCAACTAAAAGCTTGGTTAGGTCAGCTTTCATCTGATAACGCACAAGGCGAATACTACCTGACTGATATCGTTGCCATGGCACACCGAGATGGGGTGGCTATCACCACAGCTCAACCTGAATCTGCTATTGAAGTTGAAGGTGCTAATAATCGCGTGCAGCTTGCACAACTTGAGCGAGCTTACCAAGCGCGTGCCGCTGAAAAGCTGATGCTTGAAGGGGCTAACCTGCGCGATCCAGCACGTATCGATATCCGCGGTGACGTTACCGTAGGTATGGATGTGATGATCGACGTAAACGTGGTTATCGAAGGTAAAGTCACTATCGGTAATAACGTGACAATTGGCGCGGGCGCAATCCTTATTGATTGCGATATCGCTGACAATGCAGTGATCAAGCCATACTCAATTATTGAAAGTGCTAAAGTGGGTGTTGCAGCAAGTGCGGGTCCATTTGCGCGCTTACGTCCTGGTGCTGAGTTACAAGAAGATGCACATATCGGTAACTTTGTTGAAATGAAAAAGGCTGTACTAGGTAAAGGCTCAAAAGCTGGCCACTTAGCCTACATTGGTGATGCTACAATCGGTAGTGGTGTGAATATCGGTGCAGGTACTATTACCTGTAACTACGATGGCGCTAATAAGTTCCAAACGGTTATTGAAGACAATGTATTTGTTGGCAGTGATACGCAACTTGTAGCGCCTGTGACGATTGGCAAAGGAGCGACTTTAGGGGCTGGCTCTACCATTACCAAAGATGTAGCTGCAGATGAGTTAGTTATTACTCGGGTTAAGCAACGTCATTTAACTGGCTGGGCAAGACCAGTTAAATTGAAAAAGTAATTAAAAATGACATCACAAAAGGCGACCAATAGGTCGCCTTTTTGTTTGTTATCTAGCATAAACATTTAGTTAAATCGGCTAACAAAAAGCGCATTAACTGGCGATACATCTTGATACTTTTATGCTTGTTTATGTTGTGTTTTTCTGGTTTATTAGAGCTGTGTCACTGCTCATTGTAAAGAAGTGTAAAGAAGCTTAAATAAAAATAGTTCTCATTTATATTGCGACTCAAATATTACATTCATGTTTCATTGTTGGGGTTGGATATGTCTGTTGGGACGTCATTTAAGTTTTCTCGCGTAGGTTTAGCTATCGTTGCTGCATTAGCTTCATCTACTGCTTTTGCTGAAGAAGTTGCTTCAGAGTCACAGGTTACTGTTGATAGCAATATTGAGCGTATCACGATTACTGGTCGTAGTTTTAACGACTATAAAGTCGGTTCATCTTCAGGTGCGATGCGTGGTGATATCGACATTTTAGATACGCCTCAATCAGTAACTGTTATCCCAGATTTTGTTACTGATGAACAACTTGCTAGAAACTTATCTGAAGTACTTGTTAACGACTCTTCTGTTACCGCTGGTAGTGAAAAGTGGAATCGTCAGCAGTTTGCTATTCGTGGCTTTGCGTTGGATTCTGGTAATGGATTCTTAGTTAATGGTCACCAACATTGGTCTCACTACATTCAACCTATTGAGATTTTGGAGCAAGTAGAAGTTCTTAAAGGACCTTCTTCTATGCTTTATGGTCAGTCAGGTCCTGGTGGCTTAGTTAATATGGTAACTAAGAAGCCGACTTACGATAGTGTTTTCAATCTAGGCTTTGATACTGATGAATATGGTTCTACTCGTTTCCAAATGGATGCTGGCGGAGCTGTAAATGAAGCTGAAACCGTACGTTACCGCTCAGTTTTAGTTAAAGAAGATACGACTTATTCTACAGAGTACTATAACGGTGAAAATAAAGAGCGTGACCGTTTACTTGCCTATGTGGCGTTAGATTTCGATTTGTCTGATGATGTAATGCTTTCTGTTAAGTATGACACTACTGAAGACAATGCTGGTTTAGATTCTGGTTCATGGTTATATAAATCAGGTGACAAGATTGGCGAAGTGATTGGCGAAGACGATAAGATTTGGGAATTGCCATGGGCATTTATCGATATTAGCGTCCAAAACATTGGTGCAGATCTAGTTTGGCAAATTAGTGATGACTGGCAGATGAAGACTGGTTATAACCACCAGCAATATGAACGTCGCCGTTTTGGCTCATCTCCAACTTACACAGAAACACCTGAAGATGGTTATAAAGTTAAGCCATTTGATCGCCATGATGATTGGCAATACAAAACAGCTTACATGGATTTTACTGGTAACTTCTATACAGGTAGCTTCGAGCATCAAATGCTAATTGGTGGTAACTTCTTAGATTACTATTACCAACAGCAAGCGGAATATGCTCCTGAAGCAATAACCGTTTTACCTGGTCAAGTTATTGACCCAAATGTTAACTATTTAAATGCTGATCCTAAAGATCCTAGTGAGTATTACCACTATGGTTTCTACTTCCAAGATTTAGTCACACTTACTGACAACTGGAAAGTACTAGCTGGTGTTCGTTACGATGAGCAGAAAAAAGATGGCGAAGGTAACAATGCTTACGCTGTATCTCCTAAATTTGGTGTGATTTTTGAGCCAACAGATTACGGTAGTGTTTATGTAAACTACTCAAAAAGCTTTACGCCAAAAGGTTCTGTTCAAGAGTCGGGTGATAAACCTGATGCGAACAATGATATGAATCTAAAGCCTGAATATGGTACTCAGTACGAAATTGGTACCAAGTGGGAGCTATATGATGGTGGCCTGTTGTTAACTGCTGCTGTATTTGATATTAACGTTGAAAATCGCGTTGTAGTACAAGAGTTTGATAAGCCAGATGAGAACGGTAATGTTCAGATTACAACTCAAGATGGTGAGCAAAGTCATAGAGGTTTTGAAATGGGTGCTCAAGGCCAAGTGAGTGACTCTTGGTTTGTAACCGGTTCTATGATGTATCTAGATGCTGAGTATAAGAATGACCCTGTGCTTGAAGGCAAAACACCGATTGATGCACCAGAGTTTTCTGCTAATATCTGGACACGCTACGAAGTTACTGACGCTCTAGCAATGAACTTTGGTGCAGTATATGTTGGTGAGCGTTTTGCTGACACAGACAATACAATTACCAAAGATGGCTTTGTACGTTTTGATTTAGGTGCTGCATACACTTGGGATATGAGCGGTACAGAAATGAATGTTCGCTTAAATGTTAAGAACCTATTTGATACTGACTACCTTGATGGCGGTAGCTATAAAGAAGTCACTATTGGTGAAGGACGTAATGTAAGCTTAGCTTTTGAAGCCAAGTTCTAAACCTTAGCCTTAACGCTTAGTCGTAAAAGCCTCAACCTTTGGTTGGGGCTTTTTTGTATCTACATGCTGGCTTTTGCTATTTATCGCATAACAAAAACTGGTAATTAAGTTTCGTTTTACTATAATGCATCTTTCGAATCGAAACTTAGCGAAAGGTTTTATGAACAAACGAAACACTCAACAACGACGTCACAGCATTATTAGCCTGCTTAACCAGCAAGGCGAAGTGAGTGTTGAAGAGTTATCTCTGCGTTTTGAAACTTCTGAAGTCACCATTCGCAAAGATCTTGCTACGCTGGAGAAAACTGGCTTGCTGTTGCGTCGTTATGGTGGAGCTGTCGCTGTGCCTGATGAAGTCACTCAGCAGTTTACCGCCAAGATCGCGCCCAATAAGCTATCTATCGCTAAAGCCGCAGCCGAGCTGATTAAAGATCACAACCGCATCATTATCGATAGTGGCAGTACTACATCAGGCCTAATTGGTGAGCTGAATCATAAACGTGGCTTGTTAGTGATGACCAATTCATTGGCGTTGGCTAATTCGATTCATGATCTTGAAAATGAGCCTACATTACTAATGACTGGCGGTACTTGGGATCCTCACTCAGAGTCTTTCCAAGGGCAAATCGCCGAGCAAGTACTGCGCTCATATAACTTCGATCAATTATTTATTGGTGCTGATGGTATCGACCTTGAGCGCGGTACGACTACCTTTAATGAGCTGACGGGCTTGAGCAAGGTGATGGCGGAAGTCTCACGAGAAGTGGTCGTCATGCTTGAATCAGAAAAGCTTGGCCGTCGTATCCCTAACCTTGAGCTACCTTGGAGCAAGGTTAGCGTGTTGGTTACCGATGATAGGTTACCAAGCGAAGCGCTGGACAGTATTACTCAACATGGGGTGCGCGTCATTCTTGCGCCTTATGCCGGATAACTCGTAAGAGCTGATCCAAATAAAATTCAAATATTAACTTCAATTTTATCTCTCGTATCGAGAGTCTAGGTATTAATTATGTGTGGAATCGTAGGTGCTGTTGCACAAAGAGATGTAGCTGAAATTCTTGTTGAAGGACTAAGACGTTTAGAATACCGCGGTTATGATTCGGCTGGCGTTGCTGTACTTAATGATGGTGAGCTAAATCGCACTCGTCGCGTTGGTAAAGTACAAGAGTTATCTGCTGCGCTAGAAGCAGCTCCACTTGCTGGTGGTACAGGTATCGCTCATACTCGCTGGGCTACTCACGGCGAGCCAAGCGAGCGTAATGCTCATCCTCACTTATCTGAAGGTGATATCGCTGTTGTACATAACGGTATTATTGAAAACCACAACAAATTACGCGATATGCTAAAGGGCCTAGGCTATACCTTTGCTTCAGATACTGACACAGAAGTTATTTGTCACTTAGTACACCATGAATTAAAAACACACGACACACTACTTGCAGCAGTTCAAGCAACGGTTAAACAGCTTGAAGGTGCATACGGCACTGTAGTTATCGACCGTACTGATAGCGAACGTATGATTGTCGCTCGCTCAGGTAGCCCACTTGTTATCGGTTTTGGTCTTGGTGAAAACTTCGTTGCCTCTGATCAACTTGCATTATTACCAGTAACTCGTTCATTCGCTTTTTTAGAAGAAGGCGATGTGGCAGAAGTGACGCGCCGTGAAGTTAACATTTTTGACGTTGATGGCAACGCCGTTGAGCGTGAAGTTAAAGAGTCAGAAGTGACTCATGATGCGGGCGATAAAGGTGAATACCGTCACTACATGCTAAAAGAGATCTACGAGCAGCCAACAGCTATCGCACGTACTCTTGAAGGCCGTATCGCTGGTGGTAAAGTGCTTGATACTGCATTTGGCGATAACGCTGCGGAATTCTTAAAAGACATCAAACATGTACAGATCATCGCTTGTGGTACTAGTTACCATGCAGGTATGGCTGCGCGTTACTGGCTAGAAGATTGGGCTGGTGTATCGTGTAACGTTGAAATTGCGTCTGAGTTCCGTTACCGCAAGTCGCACTTATTCCCAAATAGCTTGTTAGTGACGATTTCACAGTCTGGTGAAACTGCTGACACGCTAGCAGCTATGCGTTTAGCTAAAGAGATGGGCTACAAAGCTACGCTGACAATTTGTAATGCGCCAGGTTCGTCGCTAGTGCGCGAATCAGATATGGCTTACATGATGAAAGCGGGCGCAGAGATTGGTGTTGCGTCAACTAAAGCCTTTACTGTGCAGTTAGCGGGTCTATTAATGCTAACATCGGCTATCGGTCGTTATAACGGTATGTCAGATGAAATGCAGGCTGAAATAAGCCAGAGCCTACTTTCAATGCCAGCTAAAGTTGAGCAAGCACTAGGTTTAGATGATGCGATTGCAGCATTAGCTGAAGACTTTGCCGACAAGCATCACGCACTATTTTTAGGTCGTGGCGATCAATACCCTATCGCGATGGAAGGTGCGCTTAAGCTGAAAGAGATCTCTTATATTCACGCTGAAGCGTATGCATCGGGTGAGTTAAAGCATGGTCCACTAGCGTTAATTGATGCAGATATGCCAGTAATCGTGGTTGCACCAAACAACGAACTTTTAGAAAAGCTAAAGTCGAACGTTGAAGAAGTGCGAGCGCGTGGTGGCTTGATGTATGTGTTTGCAGATAAAGATGCCGAGTTTGAGTCTGACGATACGATGAAGGTTATTCCTGTACCGCACTGTGATGAGTTTATGGCGCCGCTAATCTACACCATTCCATTACAGTTATTGTCATATCACGTTGCACTAATTAAAGGCACTGATGTGGATCAGCCACGTAACTTGGCTAAATCAGTTACGGTTGAATAAATATAAGCTATAAATGTTTATATAAATAAAAACGGCTACTTAGGTAGCCGTTTTTTATTGGTAAATATAAATATGTTTAAATTTATTATTTGCACTAAATATAAATGAAATTAGCGCAATTAATTATTTACTCTTTACCGTAAACGTTATTTTCTTGCTCTTGAACACGAATAAACGTAGTACGCTTAGTTAATTCTTTTAATGATGCAGCGCCTACATAAGTACAAGTAGAGCGAACGCCGCCCATAATATCGTTAATGGTGTTATCTACACTGCCTTTAAATGGTAGTAGTACAGTTTTACCTTCTGCGGCGCGGTACTTAGCTACACCACCTGAATGCTTGTCCATTGCAGATTGTGAAGACATGCCGTAGAACTTAACCATCTTCTTGCCATCTTGCTCAACAATTTCACCACCACTTTGTTCGTGGCCAGCGAGCATACCGCCTAGCATGACAAAGTCTGCGCCGCCGCCAAAGGCTTTAGCTACGTCACCAGCACAGCTACAACCACCGTCACCGATGATTTGACCGCCAAGACCATGAGCTGCATCAGCACATTCGATAATGGCAGAAAGTTGCGGGTAGCCCACGCCAGTCTTAACGCGAGTGGTACACACTGAACCTGGGCCAATACCTACTTTAACGATATCTGCACCAGCAATAATTAGTTCTTCAACCATGTCGCCAGTAACTACGTTACCTGCGCTAATCACCTTCATTGGGTGTGCCTGACGCACTTTACGAACGTAATCTACTAGGTGTTCTGAGTAGCCGTTAGCGATATCAATACAGATAAAATTAAGATCTTCTGAAAGTGCTAAAATTTCGCTTAGCTTAATGAAATCAGCATCAGATGTGCCGCTAGAAACCATAACGTGCTTTAGTACATCTGCAGTTTGGTTGGCAACGAACTCACCCCATTGCTCAACACTGTAATGCTTGTGCACAGCTGTCATCACATTGTGCTCTGCTAGGCTGGTGGCCATTTCAAAGCTTGCTACAGAATCCATGTTTGCGGCGATAATAGGTACACCAGTCCAAGTTTTACCGCTGTGCTTAAAGGTAAATTGGCGATTTAGATCGACTTGAGAACGGCTTTTTAACGTTGAACGCTTAGGTCTAATTAATACATCTTTAAAGCCTAACTTTAGATCTTGTTCAATACGCATTGTTTATTCCTCACATGGATTTGCGCGCAGCAAAACCGCCGATAAAAATGTTTTTATCGGACATTAAATTAATTCCTGAGCTTATTTCAGGCACAAAAAAACCGGAGCGTTTTGGGGCGCTCCGGTTTTAGGCATTATAGGAACAGATTTTCAGTTAGCAAGTTCTGAAATTAGAATAGACATTCCTAAAAATAAGACGGTTAATTTATTGTTTACGACTGTTTGCTTTATGTTGTAGCGGATTTTTAGCTGCATAAATGATTAAGGTAATAATATATAAAGTATTACCTTAATCACTATAAAAAGCGAAATGTTATTAAATTTAACCTTCTGCAGCACCTTTTGCTTTCGAGAGCTTTATATCAAAGTTGTCTAGTAATAATAGGGTATCTGCGATTGCTGATTTTAGCTTGGCAGCAGGAGGTGAACTGAGCTTTTTTGCTTGTTTAAGAGACTCTCTGCGGGTAACAAACTCTAGCATGCTTTCTAGGTTATCAGGGCAATCAACATCGATAGGGGGAAGCTTTTTTTCAGATGCATTATTGTAGATTTCAAACTCTTTCTGCAGATGTGCTTGAGCTTCTCTGATCCTTTCCATATTACAGTGCCTCTTTGTCAATAAACCTATCTTCGAAGCTATATTAAAAATATATCTTAAACAAGGCGTAAGCCTGATATTTATCTTTTTGTTTACTGCGAGGTTATAAATGCAAACTTACGTATTATCGAACAAGTGAGTAGCGTTAAATGTAAGTGCTAGTAAAAAGGTGGGGCTGCTAGCATCGGGTTGCGCTCGATAAAGCTATATAGCGCAACCCAGAAAGATTGATTATTGGTGATTAGCCAAATTCACCGCTTACATAACCTTGGGTACGTTGATCGATTGGTTGGTTAAATATCTGCGAGGTTTCGCCGTGTTCAACCAGTTCGCCCATCCAGAAGAACGCGGTTTTGTCTGAAATACGTTTAGCTTGGTTCATAGAGTGAGTCACAATCACAATGGTAAATTGTTTGCGCAACTCATCCATCAGTTCTTCAATTTTGTGAGTCGCAATAGGGTCTAGGGCGCTGGTTGGCTCATCCATTAAAATCACTTCAGGTTTCATCGCAATGGTGCGGGCAATACACAAACGTTGCTGCTGGCCGCCCGATAGACCAAATGCTGGAGTGTTTAACCTGTCTTTCACTTCATCCCATAATGCGGCACTGCGTAGCGATTCTTCAACTGCATCATCGAGCACTTGTTTGTCTTTTATTCCTTGAGCTTTTAAGCCGAAAGCAACGTTCTCGTAGATGCTCATTGGGAATGGGTTAGGCTTTTGAAATACCATACCTACGCGCATTCTTAAGTGTTTTACATCAACGTCTTGATAGATGTTGTTGCCTTCAAACATCACATCACCATTAATTTTTACTCCAGATACCAAATCATTCATGCGATTTAGTGTACGCAGTAGTGTTGATTTGCCGCAGCCTGATGGACCAATAAGCGCAGTGACTTGGCGCGCAGGAATGGCTAATGAGATATTTTTTAGCGCATGGTTGTCGCCGTAAAATAGGTTTAAGTTGTTCACTTCTAGCTTATTCATGGAGAAACCTTACTTAGATGATTTATTCAAACGCGAGGCAATCACTTTGGTTGCCATGTTTAACATAAGCACTAGCACAATCAATATGGTGGCAGTGGCGTAAGCCTGATCCCATTCATGCTGGGTGAACAGCTCTTGGGTCAATTTATAAAGGTGTACGGTTAAGGTGCGGCCAGACTCAAGTACTGATTCAGGGATCTGAGTCACCATACCTGCAGTTAAAAATACCGGTGCAGATTCACCTATGACTCGGCCAGTACTTAAAATGATTGAAGTAACAATACCTGGCAGTGCGCTCGGTAATACCAAACGGCAGATGGTATAGATCTTCGAGCTACCAAGGGCATAACCACCTTCACGGTAACTCATAGGTACTGCAAGTAGCGCTTCTTCGGTGGTACGGATAATCACTGGCAGAATTAACATGGCAAGGGTTAGTGCACCCGATAAAATCGAGAAGCCTAAACCAAGAGTAGTGACAAAAAACGTCATACCAAACAGGCCATAAACAATCGATGGAATACCAGCGAGAGATTCAGTACAGAAGCGGATCATTTTAACCACTTGGCTACCTGGCGCTGCATATTCGGTAAGGTAAATAGCAGTCATAATGCCAATTGGCGCGGCAAAGGCGAGCGATAAACCTACCATATAAACAGTCGATACAATCATTGCCCAAATGCCAGAAGCTTCACCAATGCGGGTGTAGGCTCCGGTTATAAATTCCCAGCTTACATGGCTCAGACCATTACTTAAGATGTGCCAAACTACCCAAAGTAAAAACAATAAAGTTGTCGCCGCTGCGCTCCAGATGGCTGCAAGCATCAGCTTATCTTGGTTGTCTCGTGAAAGTTTTAACATTAGTGAGCTCGCTTTCTGTTGAGATAAAGCAGTGAACCGTTAAGTAAAACGATAAAGGCTAATAGCACGATACCTGTTGAGTAGAGTGCGCTTGCATGGATGCCTGTTGCGTAAGACATTTCCATTGCAATATTGGCTGTGAGTGTACGAGCCGGTTCTAAAATGGAGCCTGGCATAGCGGGTGCGTTACCCATCACCATGATAATTGCCATGGTTTCGCCAATTGCGCGGGCTACCCCTAAGGCTATACCTGTGTAAATGCCACTGCGGGCAGCAGGGATAAGCACTTTAAAAATGCTGTAGATATGTGAAGCGCCTAAGGCGAGAGCGCCTTCTTTGTAAGTTGACGGTAGTGCTCGTAACGATGTTTCTGAAATGGTAATTACAGTCGGTAAGATCATAATTGCCAGTACAATTATCCCGGCCAAAATAGTATTACCAGCGGGGATGTTAAAAATAGTTTCAATGGCTGGAACGATAATTACTAGGCCAAAAAAACCGTATACCACAGAGGGAATACCAGCGAGCAGCTCTACCGCTGGGCGGATGATGTTTGCTAGCCAGTTAGGAGCTAGTTCTGCCAAAAAAACGGCAGTTAACAGTGCGATAGGTACACCAATTATCACTGCACCAGCTGTTGAAATGATAGATGCGACCATCATTGGTAATAGGCCAAACAGTGCTGGTGGCAGCCATTCTTTACCTATTAGCATTTGTGAAACGCCTGCTTCCTCAAAAGCCGGTAAGCCTTCACTAAAGACAAACCACCCAATGGTAGCAACAGAAAATACGCCCACCATGGCGCTGCTTAAGAAAAGAAAATGAAACACCATCTCTTTCCAGTCGTAAGACTTAGCGGGGGCAAGCTGCATTCCTTGCGAGTGCGCTTTACTTGCTGTGGTCATCACTTAACCTCGACATCTATCTAAAATGATTACAGAGGAACCCGTGTTCCTCTGTGTTTTATCATTGCTTACTGAACGCGGATGTAACCTTCGTTAGCCACAATGCTTTGGCCATCTTCTGAAAGGATGTATTCGATAAAGCTGTTAGCGTTATCTGGAGCATTTTTATCGATAAGTACGATAAACGGACGAGCGATTTGGTAGTCGCCTGTTGCGATATTGTCATCTGTTGCTGCCACACCGTTTACGTCAATAGCGCGTAGGCTGTCGTCAACACTGCCTAGAGAGATGTAACCAATGGCATAAGGGTTATTCGCTACGATTGTCTTGATCATACCGTTGCCGTTACCCACTTGAGCGGTTGGTGAGATCGCAGTGACCTTGTGGCCATTGATAGTGCGCTGCAGTTTCATGATTTCTTCAAATGCCCCACGGGTGCCTGAGCCATTTTCACGAGTGACCACTACGATAGGGCGAGCTTCGCCACCGACTTCGCTCCAGTTTTTAATCTCACCACGGTAAATCTTAGAGATTTGCTCTTGGGTTAGATTTTTAACTGGGTTTGCTTTGTTTACTGCTGCGGCAATACCGTCACGAGCGATAACAATTTCTTTGGTGTCGCTGTTTAGCTCGCTATCTTTTACATTACGCGAAGACATACCAATCATGCTGGTGCCATCTTTTGCGGCACGAATACCAGCCGATGAGCCAGTGCTTTGTACTTCAACGTTGGTGCTCGTGTTGTTTTGATAATTCTCTGCTAGCACTTCCATTACGTGTGCTACTGATGTTGAACCTGATACTGTTACTGTGCTTGCGTGAGCAAGTGGTGCTGTCATTAGACCTACTGCGGTTAACAAGCCAAATACTTTTTTCATTACGATTTCCACTCTATTGTTTGGTCGCTTAGATACGAGTTATTTACAAAACCAAGTTAGTGCCTCACTGAAGGCAAGCGCATTAAGACAGACTTATATGACAGTTATGTGACTAAAAAATTGAGTCGATTAATTTGAAAAGTCGATTCGACTAATATTAGTAAGTGCTGTTTTTATGGTTTGAATGGTTTTTTGTTACATGAACAAAAATTCAACCAGTGTTTATTAAGTGGTAATTGAGGGTGATAGAGGCCGCAGCTATTGGGCTTTACAGCGAGGTTGTGCCAAGCAAGACTTATTTTGCTGAGTTAGAGTTGACTTCGGATTAAGCTAAATTTAACAATCTGGCTGGGCAAATATGTTATGTTTCGGTTATTAGAACGCAGGATAAATTTATTATTAAACTTTTATGACAATGTGTGTTTGCCACATATTTGTACAAATTATTAGTCACAATAATCTATATGTTCAAGCCTAGGTGACTTTTGGCGTCTATTCTCTATGCGTAAGCATTAATTCTCACACGTAAATATTAAATAAAGGTGCTTCTATGACGACTGAAATGGTCATGATTGGTATGTCGATTTTGATCTTGGTCGGTATTTTGTTGCATCACCCATCTCGTACCTTAGGGATCCCGTCGCTACTTATCTTTATGGGCGTAGGCTTAATGCTTGGTAATGGTGAGTTTAACTTTGTTTACGATGATTTAGACAAAACCGCTTGGATAGGTGGGTTGGCGCTAAACATGATTGTGTTTGTTGGCGGTATTAATACCTCAACTGATAAAATTAAAGTGGCATATAAAGAAGGTGGTGTGCTGGCCTCATTTGGCGTGCTGTTTACCACGCTGTTTTTTGCGGTCATCTTATATTGGCTGCTCGACTTTGATTTTATTACTTGCTTGTTGTTTGCCGCTATTGTGTCGTCAACTGACGCTGCTGCGGTATTTTCTATCCTCGAATCTAAAAAACTAAAACTTAAAGAGCAAACCGATACCGTATTGGAGTTTGAATCAGCAACTAATGATCCGGTAGCTATGTTATTGGTGATTTTCTTAACTGATATGGCGTTATCAACTAGCAAGAGCGTTGTGGCGTCAGAAATCGCTTTAGAATTAGTTACCCAAATTGGTGTGGCAATGATTGTTGGTTTTGGTATTGCCAAACTAGCGGTAGGCTTATTGAATCGCATTCATTTATCTGAATTTGGCCTTATACCTGTGTTTGTGCTGGCCAGTTTTGTTATTGCGACTTATGGTGCTGAACTGCTTGGTGGCAATATCTTACTAGCGTCTTACATTGCTGGTGTGGTGATAGGCAATGGTATTAAGCGTGGTCAGGCTGTTAACTTGCACTTCTTTAATAGCTTATCTTGGCTGGCTCAAGCATTAATGTTTATCGTGCTCGGACTGCAAATCTTTCCGCAGTCGCTAGCTTCAGTGTTCGTTAGTTCGCTTCTGCCGGCTATTTTACTTATTTTGGTTGCGAGACCTCTGGCAGTACAGCTGTGTTATCTGCCATTTGTCAAAGCAAGTTGGAAAAAACGTATGTTTATTTCGGCGATTGGATTAAAGGGAGCAACCCCAATTGTGTTTGCCCTTATTCCCGCAGCAGCAGGTGTGCCCGGCGCGTTAGATATAGTGCATATGGTGTTCTTTATTGTCTTGTTTTCGGTATTTATTCAAGGGGGAGCAATAGCGCCTTTGGCGAATAAACTAGGTTTAAACAATAGCGATAAAGTTTAGGCTGAAACTGCTGCGACAGCATTTTTAGACTCAATACCTTTCCAAACTTTTTCGTGGAAGTAGAACACTACGGTATTAATAGCAGGCTCGATTAAGGCAACTGCACCACCAATGACTATGCTTCCGGTTAACAGGTAAGTAATAGTGAAAGCCACACTAAAGTGAAGAATCGCGAATGTCATTGTCTTAATCATTATATATCCTCCTATTTAAGATGCTTAAATGATAACGATTATCATTTGCAATTAAAAGAGGCTTATATAGATTAGTTTGATTGGATTTATAGATTGGAAATAAGCTTTGGGTATAAACCCTACAAAACATTAAATGTATTGTAGGGTTTACATTAGCTTATGGTTTTGTTGTTAATGCGAAAGCATGAGCTATTAATAGTGCCAAGGGAAAGATGAGAAGTCTTGGTCACGCTTTTCTAAAAATGCGTCACGTCCTTCGCGAGCTTCTTCTGTGCCATAAGCTAATCGAGTTGCTTCACCAGCAAATAGTTGCTGACCAACTAAGCCATCGTCAGGCAAGTTAAAACCATACTTCAACATACGCATTGCTGTTGGCGACTTAGAGTTAATCTCTTTAGCCCACTTTAACGCTTCAGTTTCAAGTTCTTGATGAGGGATAGCACGGTTAACCATGCCCATATCAAATGCTTCCTCAGCTGAATAGTTAAAACCTAAGAAGAAGATTTCACGGGCGCGTTTTTGGCCAATCATCTTAGCTAGGTATGCACTGCCGTAGCCTGAGTCAAAGCTACCAACATCTGGATCTGTTTGCTTAAACACTGCATGTTCTTTAGATGCCAAGGTTAAGTCGCACACCACATGTAAACTGTGGCCGCCGCCAACAGCCCAGCCCGGAACAACAGCAATCACAACTTTAGGCATAAAGCGGATTAAGCGTTGTACTTCTAATATGTGCAAGCGGCCCATACGCGCAACATCAGGCGTACCTTCTTCTGCACCTTCATACTTATAACCGTCCTTACCGCGAATACGCTGATCGCCACCGGCGCTGAAAGACCATTGCCCTTTAGCTGATGGGCCATTACCTGTTAATAGTACACAACCAACATCTGACCATTGGCGTGCATGGTCAAGTGCTATGTATAGCTCATCAACAGTTTTAGGGCGGAAAGAGTTTAAGCAATCTGGGCGATTAATCGCGATACGCACTGTGCCCTGATCTTTGGCTCTGTGGTAGGTAACATCTTCAAAATCAAATCCAGGAACGACATCCCATAACTCGGGATCAAAAATGTCAGATACTTGTTGTGTCATGAGCCTATAGCCTTTTACTTGGTTGAAATACCGTAATAGCTAAAGGCTAGGCTGAATCAGATCTCAGGTCAATCTAGTTTATAGTTGAATCCACTAACTGAGATCTGCTGCATTATACAGAAAGTAAAATTAAAGCTGATCGCAGATGTAAATTTGATTTTCTTTACTAAAAGCTGGGTGCTTAGGTGCTCGACTACCACAAAAGTCTTCTTTATAAGCGTTGAGCGTGGCTTTTGATTGGCTAATAGCTTCAAGTGCCTTAGCTTCAGCGCTAGAAAGTCGATCAACGATATCGGTTTTAAGTAATTCAACCGTATCATCAATGCGCTGAATTTGGGTGCCGGTCATGCTATCTATTTTATCTTCGGCTTGTTGAAATATTGCTTCGACCTCAGCAATTGGTTCATCAAGAGTATTGGTTTCTGTATAAAGGTAGTAAAGAATGCCACCGATAATCGCTAATATGATCCAGCCCTTCATCTTTTAGTCCTATCTAGGTGAATAACTTGTAGTATAAGCGTTATAATAAGCTAGTTTTCTAGCAATATTAAAGCTGTAAGGCTGCAAAATGAACGCAGAACAAAATAAAAAAGACTTCTCTAAAGCCGAAAGAATCAAAATTCACCAACCTGATGCCAATAAAGCTGATCGCTTTAACCCGCGTAATCGAATCTATGTGCGCGCTGTTGAAGGCTTGTGGAGTACGCTACGCCGCCGTATTGGTTGGATAGCTATGTTGTTCTTTTTGGTGCTGCCGTGGATCCCATGGGGAGACCGTCAAGCCGTTTGGTTTAATCTTGCTGAGCAAAAGTTTCATGTGTTTGGCCTAACTATTTGGCCACAAGACTTAACCTTGTTAGCAGCGCTACTAATGATAGCGGCCTTTGGTTTGTTCTTTATTACCACCTACCTCGGTCGCGTATGGTGTGGTTACACCTGTCCGCAAACGGTGTGGACCTTCATTTTTATCTGGTTTGAAGAGAAACTCGAAGGGGCACGCAATAAACGCATCAAACTAGATCAAATGCCATGGAGCTTTAATAAGCTATGGCGTAAAACCGCCAAGCATACCTCTTGGCTGTTAGTTTCCTTACTGACTGCTATGACTTTTGTATCGTATTTTGTGCCGACTAATGAAGTCTATGTAGATGTCTTTACCCTTAACGCCAGTGGCGCCATCTACTTTTGGGTAATCTTCTTCACTTTCGCCACTTATGGCAATGCTGGTTGGATGCGTGAAATTATGTGCATTCATATGTGCCCTTATGCACGATTCCAAGCGGCAATGTTTGATAAGAACACTTATATAGTGGGATATGACGCTAAGCGTGGTGAAACTCGTGGCCCAAGATCAAGAAAAGCCGATCCTAAAGCGATGGGACTTGGTGACTGTATTGACTGCGATTTGTGTGTACAGGTTTGTCCAACCGGTATCGATATTCGCAATGGCCTACAGTATGAGTGCATAAACTGCGGTGCTTGTATTGACGCATGTGACACAACCATGGTGCGTATGGGTTACGACAAAGGGCTCATAAGTTACACCACAGAAAATAAGCTTGAGGGTATCAAAGAAAAAGTGCTGCGACCTAAGCTCGTCGGTTACGGCGTGGTTCTTTCGGTGATGATCTTAATCTTTATATATGCGACAGCAACCATAGAGCCAATCCGTATTGATATTATTCGTGACCGTAACCAACTGTTCCGTGAAACTGATGCCGGATTGGTTGAAAACACTTTTACCTTAAAGATCCTCAATAAAACTGAAAATACTCATTTGTATAATATGAGTGTTGAAGGTTTGCCAAATTATGATTGGATTGGCCCGCAGCAGGTGACAATTAAAGGCGGAGAAGTGCTAACGCTACCAATTAGCATAGCAGTTGACCCTGTAGACCTATCCAGAACCATGACTCATATCAATTTTGAGGTGGTAACTGATGATGGTTTGATAGAGGCTAAGCAGGAATCACGCTTTTTTGGTAATTAGTTTTAGCGATAAATAGTAAAAACAGGGGCTTTTAGCCCCTTTTTTGTACGTATCGTTTGATAACTATTCGTTTGATTCGAAAAAGCTAATTTTATTACAAAAGGGGCTTGCGCTGATCTGAGATATCCCTATAATGCGCATCCACTGACACGGCACGGCAGGCCAACTACCCAGCGTAAACGCTAGATAGAACGGGACTTGCAGCGGTGTTAGAGAGATTAACTTCTACGGAATTTAGTCTCTGGTAACAAGCGGTTTAAGAGCTTCACGCAATGACTTCTGATTAAGAAATCAACGCTTGAAAAACTTCTTAAAATAAACGCTTGACGCCAACAACGGGAAGTGTAGAATACGCACCCCTAGCCACTTGGAGCGATTCGCAAGAACGACAATGATGGCAACGCTCTTTAACAATATGACAAGCAAATCTGTGTGGACACTCACAGAGATTAAGTTATTCGAAATTGTCTCTCACGAGACAATCAAAAATTACTTAATGAATGAGTGTTCATAGCAACTTTGGTCTTCACTTTCTTATAGAAAGTAAAATCAAAGATAATTTATGTAATACAGAATTCATTGAGCAGGTCT
>NZ_JAKILB010000019.1 GCF_023283895.1 Shewanella pneumatophori
CACCAGTTGTGACTGAAACTGCTGAAGTAAAAGCTGAAGCACCAGTTGTGACTGAAACTGCTGAAGTAAAAGCTGAAGCACCAGTTGTGACTGAAACTGCTGAAGTAAAAGCTGAAGCACCAGTTGGGACTGAAACTGCTGAAGTAAAAGCTGAAGCAGCAGTTGTTGCTGAACCTGCTGAAGTAAAAGCTGAAGCCGTTGCTAAAACCGCATCTGCACCTATGGCAAGACCTGCTGCAATTGCTCCAGCTCAAGCCAAGGTAGAAGTAAAAACTGAAGCACCTGCGGAAGCTCCAGTAGCTGCTAAGCCTGCAGTAAAAGCAACTAGCCGTTTTGGTTCAATGGTTATGTCTGAAACGACTAAACCTACAGTCGAAAGCAGAGAGAATATTGCCACCCCAACAGGTCGCCAATATGAAGCATCTGCGTCAACTGAAACTGCAAAACCAAAAGTAGTAAACAGCGCAAACTCTGAAACAGCTCGTACATAAACGAAATTAACTGTTTCACTAAAAGCCATGCATTCGTGCATGGCTTTTTTATGTTCAAACTGCGGTATTTTTGTTAGTATTCGCGGCCAATACACCTTGTCAATTAAACAATATTTTAACAGAGGCTAAATGTTCGATCTTATTCGTCACAAAACAGCCAGCCATAGGGCTGATTTATTATCAGGACTGACCGTAGCCTTAGCTTTGGTTCCTGAAGCGGTTGCATTTGCATTCGTAGCAGGTGTAGAGCCGATGGTTGGCCTATACGCAGCTTTTATCATGGGTCTTATCACCGCACTCATTGGCGGTCGCCCTGGCATGATTTCAGGCGCAACTGGCGCTATGGCAGTGGTTATGGTGGCCCTTGTGGCAGAGCATGGCGTGCAATATTTATTTGCGGCAGTAGTACTTGCAGGTCTTATCCAAGTTTCTGCTGGAGTTTTAAAGCTGGGTAAATTTATCCGTATCGTACCCTACCCAGTGATGATCGGCTTCGTAAACGGCTTAGCGATTGTTATTTTCCTTGCACAGTTAGGCCAATTTAAAACGCCTGATGCAAATGGAGTCATGGGCTGGCTGCCGCAAGACCAACTTATTTTAATGCTTGGTCTAGTTGCCTTAACAATGGCAATAATCCAATTTTTACCGAAATTGACGACAGCAATCCCATCATCGTTAGCAGCTATTCTCACCGTGACCTTGCTGGTTACTTTCTTAAATCTCGATACTCGCACCGTATTGGATTTTTTGAAGTCAATGAGTGGTGATGAAAATGCAACAATTGCAGGTAGTCTACCAAGCTTCTCAATCCCTGCAGTTGAGTTTAGCTTAGCAACCTTATACATCATATTACCTTACTCGTTAATTTTAGCTGCAGTAGGTTTGATTGAGTCACTACTAACACTCACAGTTATTGATGAGATGACAGGCACACGCGGACGCGGTAATAAAGAGTGTATTGGTCAGGGTGTTGGTAATATCACCAGTGGCTTTTTCGGCGCTATGGGTGGCTGTGCGATGATCGGCCAATCAATGATTAACATTAACTCTGGTGGTCGTGGCCGTTTATCAGGGATCACTGCGGCAATTGCACTATTAGCCTTTATTCTATTTGGTTCTTCATTAATTGAAATGATCCCGCTGGCAGCGCTTGTCGGTGTAATGTTTATGGTTGTACTGGGCACTTTCGAGTGGGCGAGTTTCAAAGTGATGCGCAAAGTGCCTAAGCACGATGCATTTGTGATTGTGCTCGTAACCATTGTGACAGTGTTTACCGACCTTGCATTTGCCGTATTTGTCGGTGTTATCGTATCTGCACTTGTGTTTGCTTGGGAACATGCAAAGCACATCAACGTTGAAGTCAGTGAAGATCAAAACGGCTGGAAAGTGTACAAGCTAAATGGTCCGTTATTCTTCGGTTCAGTAGCTGAGTTTTTAGACTTATTCCACGCTAAAACAGATCCACAAGACGTGATTGTTGATTTCCAAAACTCACGCGTTTGCGATCACTCTGCACTTGATGCAATAGACACACTTGCAGAGCGTTACGTTGGCGCCGGCAAGCGCCTGCATTTACGTCACTTAAGTAATGACTGTAAAGAGCTATTAGCAAAAGCCGGTGACTTAGTAGAAGTTAACCTTATCGAAGATCCACATTACAAAGTGGCTGACGATAAGCTTGATTCTTAAGCACACACAATAATGAAACCAAAAAAGACAGGCTAAGCCTGTCTTTTTTGTTTCACGTTAATAACTACTTTGCAAAACCTATCGACTAATACCAATCAGTATAAACATTTAGTCACTCAGCGAGATTTTAGCGGTCTTGAGGCAAGGTCATTAAGTGCTCCTTCTTTAATGACATTCGCTGCATCCATGCAGCTCGCAACGAGTTAAGAGCATAGTTGCTCTACGTTCAAGGTCGTTAACACAGCATCAGAATCGCTAAAACTCGCCATTCTGGAGCGTTTTTGGCTGCCTACTTCTGCGTTGAATAGCTTGATAAGGGAATAACCATTATTGCAGCTATTCGCCTTGAATTAGTTTGCCAAAAACCGCTCTGAGTAGATCAAATTCTTATACTGATTGGTATAAACATTCAGATAATAGTATCTACGAGCCCTTAAGTCTGTCTGCAAACAATGCTTTTACTTTATCGACTTTAGGTTTTACCACCATTTGGCAATATGGCTGCTCACCATTTAGCTCATAGTAATCGTTATGATAGGTCTCTGCGGGAAAGAAACCATCGTAGCCAACAATCTGCGTCACTATCGGGGTTGGCCATGCACCTATTCTGGTTAAATCCTCTATCATACTGTTTGCAATCAAAGCTTGTTGCTCATTATGAATAAAAATAACTGAGCGATATTGAGGACCAACATCATTACCTTGACGATTCAATGTAGTTGGATCATGACTTACCCAAAACACCTCTAATAAAGACTCAAAACTGACAATACTTAGGTCAAATTCTATTTGAACAACCTCAGCATGAGCCGTATTACCACTGCAAACCGCTTTATAGTTAGCATCATTAGCTTCACCACCAGCATAACCTGGAGTGACCTTACTCACCCCTTTAATTGCAGAAAAGACCGCTTCAATACACCAAAAACAGCCGCCGCCAAATGTAGCTAATTCAAGCTTGGTTGTATTAGTGCCCTGCTCTAATGGCTTAAAAACCATCGAAACAGAGTTTACGCAATGACGCACGTTTTTAGGCGTTAATAACTCGCCTTCAAACACATGTCCCAGATGCCCTTCACACTGATTGCAAACAATTTCAACACGTCTACCATCAGCATCAATATTACGTTTTACCGCACCTGAAATTTCATCATCAAAAGCTGGCCAGCCACAATGGGCATTAAACTTACTTTCAGAGCGATAAAGTGGTGCATCACATTTTTTACAGCAATAAACACCTAGGGCATCATGTTGATTATATTCGCCGCTAAAAGGACGTTCTGTGCCTTTCTGTTCGATGACGTGCTTTTCAAATTCTGTAAGTTTACGCATTAAATCTCAGCCCCTTATACTATCTAGCTGCTTTACAACTATCTTAATTCTCTCAATCATCTTGGCACTGCTCAATACAGCAATGATGATTAACATTACTTACTACTAGCAGCTACTAACCACTAGACCCAATACGTGGAGAAAAGCTTTCAAGATTACTCAATAGCTTAACTCAGTTAACTTAAACTGTTAACTATGCTCCTAAACGCTGGTTAATACCTAAGTCTGTCATTTATCGCTAATGTCAAAAAATACTTTAGTAGGTATAGCTGTTGTACTGCCGTACGTTAATTACCGCTAATAATTAATTGTTGTTATTTTCGCGCTAGCTGTTACACCTTAAGTGATTAAATTTTATCGGCTTATTACGTTGCAAATAAAGCGCTTTCGATGAGCAAAACAATAGCGAGTGTGATCAAGGTCACTTAAGTTTGCGCGCCGTGTTTTGCGCCGCTAAACTTGCCTCGGGTTTAATAATAAGAAGAAACATAATGACACTAGAAACGATCGATTATCGCGCAAATGACGCAGCCGAGAAGTTTGTCACCTCTTTAAGAGAGACTGGCTTTGGCGTACTGACTAATCACCCTATCAACAAGCAGCTTGTAGAAGAGATCTACCAAGAGTGGCACCAATTCTTTAACTCAGATGAAAAACGCAATTATCTGTTTAAGCCTGAAACTCAAGATGGCTTCTTTCCTGCTGAAGTGTCGGAAACAGCAAAAGGTCACAGCGTTAAAGATATTAAAGAGTATTTTCATGTTTACCCTTGGGGAAGAATTCCTGAGACGTTAAGGGATAATATTTTAACTTATTATAATAATGCCAATAACTTAGCAGCAGAGCTTCTTGAATGGGTAGAACAATACTCTCCTGCTGACGTCAAACAAAAGTTCTCAATCGCACTGCCAAAAATGATTGAAAATAGCCAAAAGACATTACTACGAGTCCTGCATTATCCGCCTATGTCAGGCGATGAAGAAATGGGAGCTATCCGCGCGGCAGCCCACGAAGACATTAATCTGCTAACCGTTTTGCCAGCAGCAAATGAACCAGGACTGCAAGTTCAGCTAAAAGATGGTAACTGGATCGACGTACCTAGCGATTTTGGTAATTTGATTATTAATATCGGCGACATGCTGCAAGAAGCATCGGGCGGTTACTTTCCATCAACAAGCCATAGAGTTATCAACCCAGAAGGGTTAGATAAAACGAAATCACGTATTTCATTACCACTATTTCTGCACCCGAATCCAGAGGTTAAGCTTTCAGATAACTACACCGCTGATAGTTATTTAATGGAACGTTTACGCGAATTAGGTGTTATTTAGCCACATTGGCACTGAATAACTGCTCAATAAGCGCCTTAGGGCGCTTTTTGTTTGTTAAACTTGAGCGTTACAAGGTAAAATCCCCACAATTATGTAATTTGATAGTAGAGCACGCACATGGCAATTCAGTGGTATCCAGGACACATGCACAAAGCACGAAAAGAGATCGAAGAGGTTATGCCTCAAGTCGATTTGGTCATCGAAGTGCTTGACGCTCGGATCCCTTACAGTAGTGAAAACCCTATGGTGCAAACGCTTCGCGGCGATAAGCCTTGTATCAAACTACTGAATAAATCTGACTTAGCCGATCCAGAAACAACCCAAGCTTGGATTGAATACCTTGAGCAAGAGCAAGGTGTTAAAGCGATGGCCATCACTACCTTGCAGGCTGGACAAGTAAAAAAAATCCCAGACTTATGCCGTAAGTTTGTGCCCAGTCGCGACAAAATTGAAAAAGATATCCGCACTATGATTATGGGGATCCCAAACGTGGGTAAATCTACCATTATCAACACCCTTGCGGGTCGAATGATTGCCAAAACAGGTAACGAGCCAGCAGTAACTAAAACCCAGCAACGTATCAATTTAAAGAACGGCATCGTACTGTCGGATACACCGGGTATTTTGTGGCCAAAAGTCGATAACGATAAAAGTAGCTACCGTTTAGCCGTGACTGGCGCAATTAAAGATACCGCAATGGAATATGAAGATGTTGCTATGTTTGCAGCAGAGTATTTCTTAACTGCGTATCCAGAAGCGATTGCAGAGCGTTACAAAATCAAGCAGATGCCAGATACCGATATCGAGCTACTTGAAGCAATTGGCCGTAACCGCGGCGCACTGCGCCCAGGTGGACGCATCGACTTACATAAAGCATCAGAAGTGTTATTGCATGACTTCCGTGCAGGGCGCATCGGTCAATTGTCGCTTGAAACGCCTGAAATGGCTGAAATCGAAAAGATTGAAGTAGCTAGATTACTGGCAGAGAAACAAGCCAAAGAAGAGGCCCGTAAAGAGCAAGAGCGCCTTAAGCGTTCAGGTAAGCGTTTTAGCTAAAGCTGGCCCACACTCTTGTAAACAAAAAAAGCGCTAATTAGCGCTTTTTTGCTTTGTCACGTTAGAAATTAAAACTATATCCAAAAAATGCTCTAGATCTGTAATTACGACTTTGGAAATACTGCTAAATTAAGCTAAATACTACCTCTTTGGATCCGCTGCACCAACTGACTACAACTATTATCAAGCAGATCTAACACCAGCTCAAAGCCGTCACCTTCACCATAATAAGGATCAGGCACTTCAACATAAATTGCCGCGTTTTCATCAAATTCACAAAAGTCTAAAATCAAAGCTAGTTTTGACTTAAACGGTGCAGGACAAATCCGCTGCAAATCCTGAAGGTTTTGATTATCTGCTGCGAGAATTAAATCAAAATGAGCAAAGTCTTCAAGCTCAACTTGTCTTGCTGTCATACCATCAAAACTCAAGCCGCGTTTAACACCTGCAGCAATAGAGCGTTTATCTGGTGGATTACCTTGGTGATAAGCAATGGTGCCTGCCGAATCAACCTCAATATCAAGACCGGCTTGTTTTGCTTTGTCTCGAAACATTGCCTCTGCAGACGGCGAGCGGCATATGTTGCCCATACATACAAATAGAACAGACTTAATTTTTGTCGGCATAAATCCCTCAGAGACTATTTATATAATGTGTTGTTCAAACAATCAGACTAGGCATTTAGTCACTAAATTCAATATTATTTGCTCTCTACAACAAAAAAATCATATGGCTGTCAATTGCGTGACGAGACACTCAACCGTATATGGTCTTGTCTGCTATGTTGATTAATCCACTTGTTGCCTAGACTGAATACATCTTCAAACTAAACTAAAGATGTAACTTTATCATTCACTATTATTTCAATAATTCTATTATCAACAGAATCTTGATAATCATTCAACTAAAACACTATTTTTCAAGTTGAGATATATAGGTAGCATAGCGGCAACTTTTAAATTGCTTCCACCGCTGAACATTAGGAAACGAATATGACTCACCCAATTATTGCTGATCTAGAAAGCCGTTACACTGCAAAGCGCTACGATGCATCTAAGCGTATTCCTCAAGCCGATCTTGATGTGATTTATCAAGCGATGAACCTTTCAGCATCATCTATCAATTCACAACCTTGGAAATTCATTGTGATTGAAAGCGATGAAGCTAAGCAGCGTATGCATGATACTTTTGCTAATAACTTCCAGTTTAATCAGCCACATATCAAGGCTGCCTCACATATCGTATTGTTTGCTCACAACCCAAAGTATAGCCGTGAAGATTACACTAAAGTGGTTGACAAAGGCATTGAAGACAAGCGTTCTAAGCCTGAAGAAAGAGAGCAAGCATTTGGCGCATATGCATTCGTTGAGCTAAACACGGACGAAAATGGTGATAATTCAACTTGGACTAAAGCACAAACTTATCTAGCACTCGGTAACACCTTACACGTGCTTGCACGCTTAGGCATCGACTCAACAACAATGGAAGGTGTTGATAGCGAGCTTATTGGTGAGATCTTTAAAGAAGAGCTTGACGGTTATGTGTGTGGCGTTGCTTTAGCTATGGGTTACCACCACAGCGCAGAAGATTATAATGCTGCATTACCTAAGTCACGTCTGCCATTAGAGCAAGTTTTACAGGTACTGTAATCGTTTGAGGTTGAGAGCTAAATTGTTATATAAGTAGTTGGCAGCTCTAAAGTAGACCCAATATGTCTTAAAGGCTCAAGATAAAACTCTTGAGCCTTTTTACTATTAGCGACTAAAAAAATATAAAGTGCTTCGTTCAATTTTTTAACTCGACGATAAATAAAAGCCGTTAATCTAGACCCTTTGTCAGGGATCACTATTGAGCCGCCCTTACACGCACAAAGCTAGCAAACCTGGGCGTGCCCTTTTGCGTCAAACCATAATACTTATAAGTCACTAAACTACCAATTTTAGGTGGATTTAAACGCTGCGCCTTACTTAAACCACTACCGAGTTTAAATACTTTGCCCTGCTCGTTTTCAACAACCAGAGCTCCAAGCATACCACTAAACTTTCCGTTCCCCTCTTTGTGAGCAATAACAGTTGCCTCTGCATCATAAAAAGGCTTTAACTTGACAATATCTTGACTACGACCAACCTGATAAATCGCTGATTTTTTATGTAGCATCAAACCTTCCCCGCCCTCATCAATAATAGCTTGCAAGCGGGTATCAAGCTGCTGTGTATTATTGAGCGAATACTGTTCAACTATCTTTAAATAGGGACTGATTTCATTTAGCTCATTCATCGCCTTTTGATACCTTAGCTCAAACGTACTAGTCTCAGCAGGTAAATCAAACACCATAAAAGTTATACTCTGCCACTCTTTGTCGGTCGCCTTTGATTTTCTAACTATTCCCGATACTTGCTCAAATGCGCCACGCTTTATCCAAAGCTCCCCATCAAGCGGATAACTTGGAAAGCCCTTTACAAACCAATGGGGTACTGGAATTTTTCGCCCTGAGCGACTGTACATAGCGCTACCATCCCAATAACCTCTTACACCATCAAGTTTTTCACTGATTAAGTATTCAGCTAAATTAGACACAGGCTTTGACTGGGTGGAGGCGAGTTGAATTGAGGGCTTAACGCTATTGACTGTAGTTTGCTGTTTAATTTGTGCGTAAGCGCTCGCCCAAGGAGTTACATTTAATATCAAAATGAGGATCAGCAACTGAGTGTGTTTGACTAACATATAGGGTGCTCCTAGCAATTAACCGCTTCATGTCCTGTGAAACCTTTAATTAGTCTAGGCAAGATCAACATCATGTGCCAAGGTGCAGCTCATGGCTATTTACCTGTCACCTTAAAAACTTACCTTTCTATATTTATAAAGCTATCTTGCTAACCATTTATCAACGAAAGCTTCATGCTATAATCTGCAAAATTTTGATTACAAATGCCAATTAAGCGGCGTTAGCACACATGGAATACTATGAAACCAGCGAATAACCAAGGCATAAAGCGCGTAATTAGAGCAACTGGATTTTCGGTGCAAGGCTTGAAGTCAGCGTGGAAAAATGAAGCCGCATTTAGACAGGAGTTGGTTTTAGCTGCAATCATGTTGCCGGTAGCATTTTTAGTAGACGCGACAATCGTCGAGCGGATCCTACTTATTTTCGGTTTATTTTTAGTGTTGATCGTTGAATTAATTAACTCCGCTATTGAAGCTGTTGTAGATAGAATTAGTGATGAACACCATCCTTTAAGCGGACAAGCAAAAGACATCGCATCAGCAGCCGTATTTATGAGTCTAGCATTTTGCGCCCTTACTTGGGCACTAATCCTTATTCCTAAGTTACTGTAGATAAGTGGCTATTGATAAGTGATTATAAACAACTGTAGCTAAAGTTTAGTATGTGGCGGATAAATCGAATTGATATGGTTCAAAATCGCGCAACATTCAGTTCATGGCTAAACTATTCAAGACTGAATAGTTTAAGACTGTTCGCCACACGCTCAAGCTCCGGTTTGAATCTAGGCTAGCTTTCTAGCTAGCATGTTTTACCCTACAACTTTTAGATTACCTTTCTAATTGCCCTTCGTATCAACACTTTTTATTGGCAACTCGGCCAAAATACTTAGCTTACAGCTTAATAAACAACGCCTGAAACTTAAGGCTTGAACTTGAGTTTAAGCAATATAGAACCCTGTAGCCTACTTGACTCAGTGAGGTTATCGCTAATCGTGTTGACAATCTCCCTTACATATAATCAATTTTAAGATTATTCCTAGTCAAAGTGCTGTTGAATGAACAGCAATTCAAACAAAAAAACTAATGTTAAAAGAAATTACAGTACAACAATAAACCGCACAAAATGGCATCTACTTACTATCTAACTGGTACAGATCAAATAAAATACACTTTTTTGAAACATTTTATTCACACGCAGCGAGATCCTGCTATGCTAGAAATCAAATAATAAAAAGCACTATCAAATTAAATCTATAAAAATAAGAACGACGGAGTAACTTTTAATGCTTAAAAGTTTCATCATTCGCAGCATGACTTTGCTTGCTTTTATCGCAAGCCCTTTGGCTTTTGCCGAAAACAATACCATTATTCGTATCGGTGGCTTTTATGCAAATACCGACTCAACGATAGATGTAAACGACCCTATTTTAGGTAATGCATTCGCTCTTGATTTTGAATCTGATTTAAAATTAGAAGAATCGCAGTTTTTACCGTTTTTTGAGTTTTCCCACCACTTTAATGACCGCCATATTCTATATGTAGATTGGAAGCGACTTCATCGCAATGCAGTGGTCCAGTCAGTTGAAAAGCCTTTTCAGTTCACTTGGGATGATACAACTTACGATATCAAATCAGGGATCTCACTCGATTCGACTCTGAATATCGATATTATGCGCGTGGGCTACGGCTACGATATTTGGCAGGGCGACAACTATGATGTAGGCGTTTCTGTTGGTTTACATGCTATGTTTATCAAAACGGCATTTAAAGGACGGATCGGGATCTGTGATTCTGGTACTGAAACACGTTGTCCTGACACCATAGATGTACCTAAAGTGGTTGATGAAAAATTATCAGCTCCCCTGCCTGATGTTGGTATTTATGGTTCTTATGAATTTTATCCTGGCTTTAAATTAAATAGTCATGCGCAATATTTCTATATCAAGCTAGATGATTTAAAAGGTGGTCTAGTGGATGTTCGCCTCGGTGTTGAAGCTGAAATCAGTGAAAACTGGCATATGACTGCAGCATTTAACTACTACGAAGTAGACGTTGAATACACGTCTACTTTTACAGAAGCTGACATCAAACTTGCTGACTACAATATTTACTACAGCTTCACCGGCCCAATGCTATCTATTAGCTATCAGTTCTAATCTCTTAGTTAGCAATTTAGCCATTCATTGTTGTTAAAGCTCTCGCTTCAAGCTAACGGTCACTGCGTTTATGGGGGTTCCGCATTAATAGCAGTGGCCGCGCTTTAATCCCACCAGCAAACGAATACCAATCAGTACAAGAATAACCACTTGAAGATTAGCAAAAACAACAATATGCTTTTTCCAGTTCAGCCGAGGTTAAAAACATAATAGAATGTTGCGAAAGATAATTAGCGCAGGCAAACCCCTTTTGCATTAACGCGCACATATAAATATCGGATAAAGGATCACAATGGCGAGTCCACTGCTAAAGGAATCTGCGGCTAAATTAAAAAAAGCGATTCCCTTAATGCTAAAGCATCAAATACCTACTACGCCGACCAACTATGCGCTTTGGTATGCTTATGTAGGTGAAAACACACCCTCGCTTAACCAACATTTAGACAAGGTTGTTAGCCAGTATAATACTTGCCCACCAAGTCAGAGCGAGCGTCTTTACCAAGAGTTTTTGTCTGATCCCGTCGAGCTAGATCTTATCGACATGCGTCAAAACCTTGATGCTATGGTTACCGAATTATCGCAATCAATAAAAGATACCAATCTCGATGCAACCCAGTTCCAGAGTAAAATAGATAATAATTACAATAAGCTAAATAAAATAGAGCATGAAGGTTTTACCATCGAAGAAGTGCTTACTGTTGTAAAAAACTTAGTACAAGACTCTAATGAGATAAGAATAAGTGCTAAACATTTTTCTGAGCAATTAGCCAAAGCACAATCTGAAATCGATAGCTTAAAACATCAACTCAAGCAGTCTGAGCATGAAATGTTATTTGATGCTTTAACTCATTCATTAAATCGCCGCGCATTTAATAACGATCTAAAAGCAATTATTGAACAACAACCTCAAGGGCTTTGCTTGATCATCGCCGATATTGATCACTTTAAAGACTTTAACGATACCTATGGCCACCAATTAGGCGATCAAGTGCTCAAAGCGGTAAGTAAGCGTTTACAGGAGTCTTGCCAAGATGGCGCTAAGTTGTATCGCTTTGGCGGCGAAGAGTTTGCCTTAATTGTCCCAAAATCTGCAATCAGACGCGCTCGCCACCTTGCAGAATCAATGCGAAGAAGCTTAGAGAAGTTACTACTAAAGGATAAACGCAAAGGCACTGCCATTAATAACATCAACGCCTCATTTGGTGTGGCTGAATACAAGCTCAATGATAGCGACAGTGCACTTATTGAACGTGCTGATAAACAATTATATGAGGCAAAACGCTTAGGCCGCAATCGAGTCATGCCACTGTAAAGGATTAAGAGTAAACACATTAACGCTCGTTTGCTGTATTTATATCAATACAGCAAACTAAATATAATTCACTACCAAGCCGGTCTACATTACCCAATACGAGCCGAATATTAGGCACTATTAGTGTTTGCTATGAGTAATGAATGCTGCAAGTTGTAACCGATGGATTTAATTAATTGGCACAGCTTGAACAACAAAACGCTGCTCTCCTCCCGCAAACTCTGCACCAAAAGGGTAACAAGTCACTAAAGTTAATAGGCTTTCGCCGCTGTCTTCAGTCACTGTCATATCTGACTCATGCACCACTTCAGCCATAATCACCTTATACACTAGACTTTTACCTGTTGCACTTTGTAGCCGAATTAGCTGACCGAGTTTGATGCCATTAAGCCTGGCAAAATGAGTGTCTCGGTGGCCTGCAATCACAGTATTACCACGGCTATTAATATTAGCGGAAGACAACATTTGCGCAGGTCCAAATGCTAAATTTCGCCCAGACGCACCGGCAAGTACATATAAACTATCGCCATTTAAACGAGCATGTTCACTATCATAATCGCGAATATTAGCAGGTAAAAAATCCATTTTTGCCACTGGGTGTGTATCAGCCCAAGACCAAGGTTTATGCGGCCTCCTGTCCTGTAATGTTTTTTGCCATGCTTGCTGAATTAAAAATTGCGCAAAATATGCTTTCGCTTGCATATATCCCCCTTGAGCCATCAATAAAGCACCAACTAGTAATAGTGACCAACAACTGAACCGGTGAAAATGACGAGTTCTATTGCTGACCTTAGCTAAACCGCTCCCCTTAGGCTTACAGTTATCTGTAAAACGCTGATAAAAAAATCCGCTAAAATTAGTCATCAGTTACGCTTCTAGCAAATGACAAACGATACAACAGTGCTAATAACAGCAGCATGCCGCCAAAAATCAACAATACATAACTGTTAGTGCCAGTCTGCGGCAGTGTCTGATTTAAGCCTTGCAGATTACTTTGCCAGCCATGAGGTAAATGCTGCTCAACATTCGCATTAACCGAAGGCACGCCTTGAGGCTTAACCGGTGTAACATCTACGGCAACTAAACTGGTATAGGCACTCATAATGTGAAAGTTCATTGCAATGGCGGTGATTTGCTTTTCAATTCGCTGTTTATTCGCGCTCTGCTTAGTTAGCTCTAAAGCCGCAATTTGCTTACGCGCCCAGACTAAATCTAAACCCTTAGCCTGCTCGCTGCTGTTAAGTGCCAAACGTCGCTGCCAGAAGTGACCAGCTAATTGCCCCTCAATCAGTAGATCATTATTCACATAATTTGGAATACGCACCGCCACTAGAATAGGTTCGTGTGCATATAGATCGGGGATATTTACTGGCCAATAATCAGGTACGCTACCATCACTAAATTTAAGATCGACATCTGTCACTTGCGGCTTCTCAAGCTTCTCTAACAAGTTAACGACTTTGCTATTCACTTCATCCATCTTACCTATGTAAGTGTAAGTTCCTCGACCAAGCTCGGCAGCACGTTGCATAAAGTGCGCATTAGGTGCGGAGCCAATACCTATCGTAAATAGTCGACTATCTGCTAGTTGGTTACGTATTTGCTCAAATAATCCTGACTCATTTGCTACTGCGCCATCGGTAATAAATAGCACTTGTCGAATAGCGTTGCCGCGACGAGATTTAGGCTCATTATTTGCCGATTGCCAAGAAAAGTGACTCTTTTGTTGATTAAGCGCCGCATCCAACGCCAGTGCAATCTCGGTGCCACCATCAGCTTGTAAGCGGTTAATGTAATTTTGAGCACGACCTATATTAACAGCGCTCGCAGGCATCGCCTGTTGCGACCATTTGGCAACACTAGAATTGAACTGCAAAATATTAAACCTATCTTGCGGCCTAAGTCCTGCTAACGCATGCTTTAGCGCAGATTTGGCCTGAATAATTGCATCACCAGACATAGAGCCTGATGTATCAATCACTAGAATAAGCTCTCTTGCAATTATATTCGCTTGTTCAGTTTGTCCTTGTGGTGGCATCAACATCACCAAAGCATAGTGTTCAGTACTTTTACTGTGGCTGATTTCATCTTGAGCCGTTGAAAGCTGCCCCTCTTGAATTGAACCCTTTTGAATTAGCTCTTTTTGATGCGTTTTACCTTGTTGTGAAAATACCGCCGCCAAAGGCTCGCTGCCTTGAACAGGTTTCCAAGTCAGTACAAAGTCACGATTAGCTATTGCGTCACTTGCGAGGCTGACTTGAGCCGCTGCGTCTTCAATCATATTGATATCAATTTGATGATAAGGGCTAACAATATTTTCTATGGCCATGGCAGCATCAAATTTAACCTTAATGGAAACAAGATTTTCTTGTTGCTTTGCTTCATCAAACTGAGTTGCCGAGCCAGTTGTATTGCTAGGCAGTTTTGCAATAGCTGCCACATGTTGATGAAATGCCTCGTTTGATAGCTCACTTTGTTTAGCAGACAACTGCTTTTTATATTGTGCATACTCTTGTGGCTTAATTTGCGCCATAATTTGCTGGCTTAAGCTCTGTTCATCGTCCAGTGGCTGACTTGACAGAGTCTTTTGTGGGCTATCGGCTTCAGCTTTTGCTGCATAACGTGGCGCTACAACCATAGGGAAGCGCAAGCTAAATTCACCATCACGATAATCCAAGGTTTCTTGATATGTCAGCTCTACTATTAAGGTTTGTCCTGGTGCTAAGTTCGCTACTTTGGCGCAAAAAATATTAGCGCGCTTTTGCTCCAGTAAACTGGCTTGTTTACCTTGCGATTTAGCTTTTTCATATACCGCTTTGGCCTTGGCTTTGGGCTGTATTTGTCCTTCTACAACTCGATCGCCAATGTGTAATTTAAGTTGATCGACTGCCGCCTCGTTAGGCAGTGGAAACAGATATTGACCATTAACCCACTCTGTTGAGGCATTGGTAAACTCATGGCGCACAGCAACCCGATTAACCCAACCAGAAACTTGCATATTGACATCAGTTTTCATTGGCAAAGCCAGAGTCACCTGCCCATATTGGTTGGCAAAAACTAACGTACCCTGGCTTATTGACTCGCTTTGCACTCCATTATCCTTTGCCAACGCCTCTGTTGTGGATAACGCAAATGCTTGCTGCGATACAAAAATAGATATCACAGCAATTGTAAGTGGGGTTACGATTTTGCCCAAAAACGCTACTATCGCGTTCGGCGTTTTATGCTCAGCATGTAATGTTAAATACCCTGCCATTTTTACTTCCTTATCCTCGTCAGCATCAGGCTGCACCTTGGCTGAACCCACTTGCTAATCCAATCCATAGCCAAGTGAGTTCACCCGAGCAAATCCCTTTATTTAGCAGAAATAGCGGCGAGCGAGCCTTCTTGGTTTTGCAGTTTTAAGGTCACGCGGCGATCAAAGAAGTCATTTTCAAAACTTTGCTCTGCCATTAATGGAGAAGAGTCACCAAAGGCTTGTTTATGTAAACGAGCTTCATCGACACCTTGTGCAACCAAATAACTTTTCACTTCGGCAACTCGTTGTTCAGATAAGGCTTGGTTATAATCGCCATCTCCGCGGCGGTCAGCGTAACCAGTTAAATCAAGTGTTAGTTCTGGCGATAACGACATGGCATAAGCGATATCATTTAACTGACTTTGAAAGTGTGGTTCTATGGTTGAAGAACCGGTTTTAAATTGCACATTCAAGCCTAATGCTAACTCTGTTAACTTTTGCTCCTGAGCCATTTTTAAGCTGGTTAATTGTTGCTGTGCTTGTTCATATTGATCAGAGAGTTCAACCAAAGACTGGTTTTGCTGATTAAGCGCGACTAATTGCTGCTCTTTTTCATCTAGCATGGCTTGCTGAGTTTTAATCGCGTCATCATCACCAACTGACTTACCCACTAACGTACCGGTAAACGCACCAATAATGGCGCCAACTGGGCCGCCAACAACAGCGCCGAGTACGATGCCTGAAGTTAGACCAATAAGTTCTTCGTTATTGCTTGATTCTGCAGCTGCCGTTTGCTCAAGTTCAACGCTTTGCGTTGCAGCCGCCTGAGTAGAAAATACAAGTGCGCCAATAACTAAAGTAGAGATAAGTTGCTTTTTCATAATGTTCCCCTTGGGTATCCGTTCAATCCGATTAGTCAACGCCAATCGATAAGTTAAGTTGGTTAAGCGTTATTGTTTCGATGACGCTATTAAAACTGATTGAAGTGGCTTTTAAGGGGAGCAAAAATGGCGATTTGCAGTTCAATTGTGGCAACAATATGGCAATCACGGTTTGCGACTTCAAACCTATTAATTTTGCTGTATAGTCACAATCAATTAAACAGTTAAGGCCTGAAATAAAGACACCATGAAACGTATTGCAATAGTTGAAGATGAAGCTGCAATTAGAGAAAACTATAAAGAAGTACTGCAGCAACAAGGTTACTGTGTGCAGGCTTATGCTAATCGCCCGCAAGCGATGCAAGCTTTTAATACACGTCTACCTGATCTTGCGATTATTGATATTGGTCTTGAAAATGAAATCGATGGCGGTTTTACCCTGTGCCAATCTCTGCGTGCAATGTCGAGCACCCTACCAATTATCTTTTTAACCGCGCGTGATAGCGATTTTGATACCGTGTGTGGCCTGCGTCTTGGGGCTGATGATTACCTAAGTAAGGACGTTAGCTTTCCACATCTTATTGCTAGGCTTGCAGCTTTGTTTCGACGCTCAGATCTAAAAAATGTCAGTATTGATGAAAGCCACTTAGTCGAACACGGTTTGTTAACCATTGATGTTAACCGCATGCAGGTATTTTGGAGTGGTGTACAAATAGAGCTAACTGTAACTGAGTTTTGGATGGTTCATGCCTTAGCCAAACGTCCAGGCCATGTGCGACAGCGCCAAGAATTGATGCAAGAAGCTAAAATCTTTGTTGATGACTCAACTATCACTTCCCATGTAAAGCGCATTCGTAAAAAGTTTATCGCGCAAGATCCCAATTTCGACTGTATCGATACTGTTTACGGTATGGGTTATCGCTGGGATTCTCATAATTAATTATGTTTGAACACAAACTTACTTGGGTTACTCATTAGGTACTTGTTACACCATGTTTAATATGCCGATAGGCCTGCGCACTAAAGTCGCTATATTGTCGTTATTTCTGCTCTGCCTACCTTGGCTTGGCTACCAGTATGTTTGGGAGATGGAAAAGTATTTACGCCATGGTCAAGAAAGAACCCTTGAGGGTACCACTCAAGCACTTGCAACGGCTTTACATGAACGCCCCAAATTGTTTGATAGCCAAGCCAGCTTTTTAACCCAAGTAGAAAAAGGCCGTGACTTATATGCTTATCCACTTTCAGGCCCTATTCAGCTCGACGGCAAACTTGGCGATTGGAGTAGCTATCGTCACCGTGCACTTAATTATGGTGCCGATTATCAGATCTATAAACGTGATGATAGCGCACCACTAAACTTAAGTTTTACCCATATGGTGGGTAAATACGCGGGTTATCTTTATGCGTTTTTTGAGATCAACGATGCCAATGTGGTTTATCGTGGCAAAAACAGCTTAAGCATCGACAGAAACGATCATATCGCTATTGCGACCTTAGCACCCGATGGTCAATTTAGACGCTATATCATTGCCACCACGCAAGATGGCTGGATCAGTGCTTTTGAACTCCCCGAAGATCCTGCACTTACCAAACCTGTCACCCCTGAAGTAAAAATTCAGGGTAAATGGACTAAAAGCAAACAAGGCTACAATGTTGAGCTTCGGATCCCACTCAACATGGTCGGCAGCAAGCTTGGCTTTGCTGTCTATGATGTCAATAACCCACGCAGTCGCGCACTCGATGCTGTAGTCGGCACGTCAGCCATTGACGATGTCAGTAAACTTGGCACAGTGTTGGTACCCTCACCCGAAATTGAAAGCATTATTAAGGGGATGAGCCATAATAGCTCGCGAATTTGGGTGGTCGATAAACATGGCCGTGTATTGGCAAAATCTGGTGATATTCGCTCAGATAACAGCGTATGGTCACGCTCATCTATTGATATAGAAGATGATTCTGGATGGGGTAAATTTAAACGCCAATACCTGCATCCACTTTATTATAAAATCTTAACCACGCCTGCGAAGGACTTTATTGATTCGTTGCAAGACTCAACTGTGCTTCAAGGCAGCCATATCACCAAAGCATTAAATGGTCAGCAAGGCTCCACCTGGCGGCTCACCCCCGATAGTAAAGCTGTAGTACTCGCTGCTGCCAGCCCGATTTGGATTGACGATAAAGTGATGGGCGTGGTCATTGCTGAAGAAACCACTCATGGCATTCGTACACTGCGCAACAAGGCGCTAGAAAAGCTGTTTAACGTTATTCTAACGGTGATGAGCATGGGCACTTTAGCGCTGTTTTTCTTTGCGTCTAATATCTCTAGTCGCATCCGTAAACTGCGCGATGAAGCAGAACAGGCCATTGATAGCCAAGGACGAATTAAAAATGAAATCCAAGGCTCTAAAGTACGTGATGAGATTGGTGATTTGTCACGCAGCTTTGCCAGTATTGTTAGCCGCTTAAGTCAATATACTCATTACCTAGAGAACATGTCTTCAAGGTTGTCCCATGAGCTACGCACACCTGTTGCAGTGGTTCGGTCGTCACTTGAGCATTTGGGTCTGCAAGAGTTAAATCCTGACACCCGCAAATATGTTGATCGGGCGCAAGAAGGCGTAAATAGACTTAATATGATCCTCAATAATATGAGCGAGGCTACACGCCTAGAAGAAAGTCTGTCTCACGCAGAAACTTCAGTATTCCCATTAGAAAAAGTGATCGGCGGCTGCATGCAGGGTTACCAGATGACCTATCCAACTCAAGCTTTTAGCTTAGATATCACGTCAGAATCAGCACCGGTTCTCGGCGTACCTGAGTATATTGCTCAATTAATGGATAAGCTCATCGCTAATGCACTCGAGTTTAGCCATGACCAAAGTCCCATTGCCGTATCACTGCAACTAAAAGGTAAGTTTGCCGAGTTAAGTGTTAGTAACCAAGGGCCTGCACTACCCGATAATATGGCTGAACAAATATTTGAGTCTATGGTGTCGGTACGCGCACAAAAATCACAAGATAAGCCGCACTTAGGCTTAGGTCTTTATATCGCCCGTTTAATTTGTCAATTTCACGATAGCAAAATCTTCGCTACTAACACTGAAGACAATGCAGGCAATATAAATGGGGTGCAGATCAGCATTCGGCTTCCGTTAAGTAAAGAAAGTTTGTAGCAAGCTAAAAAATTGTCACTTTAATTTAGCCGTTTAGATGTTAAGATGGCTAAAAATAAAAACTGATGGAATACGTCCGATGAAAAAAGAAACGCAGATAGTCAGTCTAGGCCGTGATAAAAAGTGGACTCAAGGAGTGATTAACCCTCCTGTCTACCGTGCATCAACTATGGTATTTGATACCATTGAAGATATGCGCTTTGCCGCTAAAAATAAGGCCAACGGCGAAATGTTTTATGGCCGCCGTGGAGGCCCGACCCATTTTGCGTTTCAAGCAGCAATTGCAGAACTCGAAGGCGGCGTTGGTACAGCCCTGTATCCATCTGGTAGCGCTGCCATCAGTAATAGTTTGCTCTCGTTTTTAAAAGCAGGCGATCATCTACTTATGGTTGACAGTGCCTATGAGCCAACTAGAGACTTATGTAATAAATTACTAGCTGGTTATGGCATTGAAACCACCTATTATGATCCTATGATCGGTGATGGCATTGAGGCACTTATTCAGCCCAACACTAAAGTGCTATTTTTGGAATCTCCAGGGTCTATCACCATGGAGATTCAAGACGTTCCAACGCTAAGTCGTATCGCTCACCAGCACGATATTGTGGTAATGCTTGATAACACCTGGGCGTCTCCCATTAACTCGCGACCATTTGAAATGGGCGTAGATATTTCAATTCAAGCTGCCACCAAATACATTGTGGGTCACTCTGATGTCATGATGGGAACGGCAACAGCTAATGAGAAACACTGGAAGCAATTAAGAGAAAACAGCTACCTGCTAGGCCAGTGCACTTCGCCAGATGATGTATATCTAGCAAGTCGCGGATTGCGCACTTTAGGTATTCGTTTAGCTCAACATGAGCAAAACGCACTTAAAGTGGCTAATTGGCTTGCAAGCCGCCCAGAGGTTGACCATTTGCGTCACCCGGCGTTTGAATCATGCCCGGGTCATGAGTTCTTTAAGCGCGACTTTAGTGCTTCTAACGGCTTATTCTCATTTGTGCTAAAGCAAGGTGATGTGCGCTCAGTAACCGCCTTTGTCGAAAATATGCAGCATTTTAAAATGGGCTTTTCATGGGGCGGATTTGAAAGCCTTATTTTGGGCGTTTTTGGTATAGACAAATTGCGCACAGCGACTAAATGGGATAGCAGTAAGCCATTAATTCGTTTGCATATAGGCCTTGAAAATGTCGATGATTTGATCGCTGATCTTGATGCCGCATTTGAGCGTTATAACTTAGCGCTTAACAACATAGGTTAAGAGCCAAGTAATACAAACCCATTAAAAGCCAGCATATTCTGCTGGCTTTTTATTTAAGCCATCTTATAACAACTCAATATTATGGTGTTTCACTAAATAAAACCCTAATCTTCTCGGCATCAAACATTATCTTCCCCTTGTTAGGGCATAAGTTTATTTTAGCTATTTGGCAAAATATTCTATGATTATAGGCATCTATAAATTTACCGATAAACTTATGATCAAAAAAATCGATTCATCACAAGGCTTCACCTTAATAGAACTTGTGGTTGTTATTATTGTATTGGCTATTCTTGCTGTGGTTGCAAGCGCTAAATATATTGATCTGAAGCGGGATAGTGAAATAGCAAGAGTCCAAGCGACAGCTGCAGCGCTGGAACAGTCAGTGACTTTTGCTCATACCAAATGGCAATTAATCGGAGCCAATGATTCAATGAATGATCTGCCAGATTTTGCTGGTGGTGAACTTGATATGAATAGTTTCGGGTATCCACTTGGAATAGATAAAAATTCACCTATGGGGCAACCTAAAAACATCGGTAAAGGTGAACAAGGTTGCGTTGATTTATGGAATACCTTACAGCAAGATCCTGCAAGCGTGTCTTTATCAAACGTTGATAATGGCAGTGATTTTCAAGCTTACCGCCATCAAGCAGATACTAATCCTGATGGTCTAACCGAGTGTACCTATGTTCTGCGAACCCTTGGTGATACCCAAGGCCGTGAGCAGGCTGATATTAAAATTGTTTATGATTCAGTGGCAGGCACAGTGAAATCTTTCATCAAAAGCTAGTTAACGATAACACCTTTATTCCTAAAACAGCGCGTAAAAAAGGGGGAACTAGATCCACCCTTTTGTATTATTAACGCCCTAGCCTAAATAAGGATGACACTCACATAGAAGTCAGTGCATATCTTAAGATATTAGTCAGCTTAATTACTCTTAATGCCACCAGCAATCCAAGCTTGGGTACCATATAACGGCACTGTTGATAGTGCATGTTTATGGCTGCCATTTGTTTCTTTGGTTGAATACGATAAATAGAGCAGTGTTTGATTTTCTGCATCATAAATGCGGCGCACTTTAAGCGATTTAAATAAAATGCTGAGTGATTCTTTGAACACTACTTCACCATTATTACTCTTATCGATATTAGCAAGCTCTGCAGCTGTAATCGGCCCAGTTTGACGACAAGAAATGCTCATGTCTGATGGATCTGCAAGACTTAAATCAGCTTCGACGCGACTAATATGACAAGTCACGCCCGGTATCTTAGGATCGTGGCGTGCATCAATAACCACATCCTTAGTGGTAAACAAACCTAAGCTCACTTTACCCACATCATCACCACAACCGCTTAATCCCAAAGATAGCAATATTGCTAACCCTGTAGCTGAGAGTAACTTTTTGGTTAATTCAGTCATATCTATCCTTAAAAAACGATTATATTCTTACTTAAACTAACTGATGCGATCAACGCAAAACGCTTACCTTGCTTCGTTTGCGCTAACTTTATGCAAACACTCTTTGAGCCCAACGCGTTAAACCCGCGGTTACACTACCAAAGTGATCACCAACAACAATCGGTATTTCAGGAAATAGCCCTGAAATACGTTTATAAATTGCCGGGCTTCTTGCCGTGCCACCAGTAACATAGATGCGATCAGGCATCACACCAGATTGTTCAAGCGCTTCACGCATTAACGCTTCCACTTTTGATAGCGGCATAGTAATGGCATTTTCAAAGTCAGCCTCACTGACTTTAGCATGTAGTCCGTTATCAATGTAATCCAGCGGTGTATCAACGCTATTGTGATCAGATAAAGCAATTTTACTTTGCTCTGCACTGCGCACTAATTTGTAGCCTAATTGCTCTTTTTGTACCTTGAGTAAACGCTTTATAAGGTCTGGACTTTGGGCATCTTTTATCAAATCTTCAATCAGCTTTTTAGAGGCTAAAGCACTAAAGTCTCGTTGTGCGCTGATATCATTAACCGCCACAGCATTCCAAAATGGCTTACTTGGAACCGGTAGTTTATTGGTCATCAAACTCCCTAAACCAAGATGAGGCATAAATGATGCCATCGATAGTGCGATATCCAAATCGTTACCACCAATACGCTGACCACTATGACCTAAAAAGTCTTGGCTTCGGTCACGATTATCAATATGGCTTGGTCCCATTTTTACCATCGAGCAGTCGGTAGTACCACCACCAACATCGACTACAAGCACAGTCACGTCTTCTTGCAGCGAGGCTTCATAATCCATACCTGCCGCAAGAGGTTCAAATAAGAAATCAACCTCAGTAAAGCCAGCACGCTTTGCCGCTAACGATAAAATGGTTTCTGCTTGAATGTTACTTTGCTCGCCACCTATGCCTTGAAAGTTTACAGGTCGACCTATGACCGCATGAGTAATAACGCTGGCACCGTTTGCTAAACTCTTTTCTGCTTGTTTTTTGATGTGCATCATCATTAACGTCACAATGTCTTCAAACAAAGCAATTTGGCTATCATGCAAACCGCTCGCGCCTAGAAAAGATTTAGGAGAGCGAACATAAAAACCTTCGTCCGGCATATCTAAATAGGCTTCAATCGCTTGCTCACCCACAAAAACAGCTTGTTCGTTAGGTAATAAGTCTAACTCTCGACGTGCAGCTGCGCCGCGGCTCAATTGCGCTGCGCGCATACGGGCATATTCAGCTTGTTCCGCTTGAGGTAATTGTTTCAATACCGCTTCAGCAATAAGTTCACGATCCATCGCGTATAGCGTTGAACTTAAGTACTTGGAATCAGCAGATAAAGGAACTAAGCGTACTTCACCGTTTTCAATAACACCTATCGCGCAGTTAGCACTACCGTAGTCAAAACCTACAAACATTCCCTTATCCTTTAACGCGTAAAAAAGCCGTGCAAAATAGCACAGACAGACTCAAGGAAAAAGTGGATTTTGGAAATAAAAAAAGCAGCCTATAGCTGCTTTTAATGCATAAGTTTGATCTGAATATTATCTAATTAAGCTTATGTAACAGTTTTTTTAGTTACCGCCTTATGCAGTTTTATCATTTTGTGCTTTTTTAAGTTGCTCTTTTTTAGCACGTCGAGACTCAATAACCTGACTGACATCACTACCAATATGCGCTTCACCGCGCTGCTTAGATAGCTGAACTTGACGCTCACGCTCAATAAAACGTTGGCGCTGTTTTTCGCTAGTTTTATCAATACAGTGCAGACAACTCACACCTTGCACAAAACTGTCTAGCGCCATCTCTTGTTCAGTCACCGGCATACGGCAGGCATTACACTGATCGTATTGGCCCTTTTCTAAATCGTGGTTAACCGCGACTCGATTATCAAACACAAAGCATTCACCTTGCCAGAGACTTTCCTCTTGTTCGACTTCTTCAAGATACTTTAAGATCCCACCTTCTAAATGGTAAACCTCATCAAAACCTTGCTCTTTTAGGTAGGCCGTTGATTTTTCGCAGCGGATACCACCAGTACAGAACATCGCTACTTTCTTATGCTTAGCAGGATCAAGGTTTTGTTTAACGTAATCAGGAAACTCTCTAAAAGTGTCGGTTTGCGGATCAACAGCGTTCTTAAATGTACCAATTTGCACTTCATAATCATTACGAGTATCAACTAATAACACCTCAGGATCAGAAATCAGTGTATTCCAATCTTTAGGCTTTACATAAGTACCGACCACTTTATTAGGATCAATACCTTCAACGCCCATGGTCACGATTTCTTTTTTCAATTTAACCTTAGTGCGATAAAACGGCATGCTGTCGTCAAAAGACAATTTATAGACAATGTTGTCTAAACCCGGCTGAGTGGCCAACCAAGCAAGTAAGTTATCAATTGCGATTTGTGAGCCGGCAACGGTACCGTTAATTCCCTCACTCGCAATGAGTAATGTGCCTTTAATCTCAGACTCTTGCATTACATTGAGTAAAGGCGCTTGTAACTTTTCAAAGTCTGTGAGCGTTACAAACTTATACATGGCACATACAACAACTTTTGACATAATCATCCCTTATTCGGCTAGCTGGAGCTTAATCTCCAGTGCTAATCATTGTGAACACCCACGAAACGTGAGCAGCCACACAAAATTCAGCGCGAATACTACATTAATCACAGTGTGACAAACAGGCACAAAAAGTATGGTTATTAACCAGCAGCTCACACCAAGACTTGATTAATTCTTTAATCTATAAAAACTAGAGCATTAAGCAGATGCGCATTTGCAGTAGCCCTGTACGATATTGCAATAGTAAGAATTTGATAAAAGATTGTTATTTTGCGCTCGAAAGTTAAAAATACTCCGCATAACTTACTTATAAAAAGTCGCAATATGTCTCTGCCTACCCTTTACTCTTTTAGACGCTGCCCTTATGCTATGCGCGCCCGACTTGGCATAATGTTATCAGGTCAATCAGTTGATTTAAGAGAAATCATTCTTAAGCACAAACCGCAGGCTATGCTTGATGCATCCCCTAAAGGCACTGTTCCCGTACTTATTTTGCAAGATGGTAGCGTAGTTGAAGAAAGTATTGAGATCATGTGCTGGGCCTTAGCTAAAAACGATCCTAGTGATTTACTACTGCAGCGTAGACCGGCACTACAAGAAGTCGCCCAAGCGCTGATTCAAACCAATGATGACAGTTTTAAACCTTGGTTAGATAAGTACAAATATGCAGATAGGCATCCCGACATGTCGGAGCAATATTATCGACAACAAGGTGAAAGCTTTATTAGTCAGCTTGAAAACTTACTAACCAAAAACCAGCAGTTGCTCGCAGATAAGCCCTGCATTGCTGATTACGCGATTTTTCCTTTTATTAGGCAGTTTGCGGGGGTAGATAAAACATGGTTTGATAATGCTGCTTACCCTAACGTGCAGCGCTGGCTAACATCGCATATCCAAAGTGATGCATTTACAGCAATCATGCAAAAGTACCCCACTTGGCTTGAAAGCAATCAAAGCTTTGAGTTTGGGGAGCAGCATAAAAGCTAATTAATCTAACTAGCCTATTTAAGTGTTCGCAGGCTTAAATCAAGGCCAAAGAAATAGCATCAAGTTTGAAGCCATTTCTAATTACTAGCCATTAAATGATTACAACACTCGATATTTTCATTTTATGTGCCAGCAAACATCTGCTGGCACATTGCTCTGCTACTTGCCGCAAATAATGACAAGTAACTCGTTATAGTGACTAACCAATAACGCATAAATTCTCGTGCTTTATGAGCTATAACCGTTCACAGTAGCTATGAGTATTAAGTGTCATTAGTGAATAATGAGTGGAATGGTAACCAACAATAAAGCCCCCATAAACCAGTTGAAATATTGCCGCCTTTTTGGGGTATCGAGTTTGCGGCGAATTGTCGCCCCCAAAACAACCCAGGTTAGCGATGTAGGCAAACCAACAATATTAAATACTACCACTCCCATAATGGCTGTAAGCCAGTAAGCTTCACCCGATATTGTAAATGCAGTACATAACGTAATCGTTGCTAGCCACGACTTAGGGTTAATGCATTGGAACAGGGCTGACTCTTTAATCGTCATTGGTCTTAATCTCTCTATCTGGCTCACATCATCAACCGGCATTGTTATCACTTTATAAGCCAGCAAAACCAGATATGCTAGAGACAATATTTGCAATGCCTGATGCATAACAGGAAAAGCTTCAAACATACTGCCTAGCCCAAGTAATATCGCAATATGCAGTAAGGTTTGCCCAAGCCTAATGCCTACAATATGTGGCATGGTGCGGCGTACACCAAAATTAGCCCCCGAAGTCGCTAACAATATATTATTAGGCCCCGGAGTCATCGTCATTGTGGCACAAAATATCGCAGCCGATACCACTAGAGTCCAAATCCCATCCATTTGCTTCTCCTTTACTTCATATTCAGCGAGTACAATACAAAAACTGTCCCAATCCCCTCTGTGCAATTATTCAAAACAAAAATTGTATGGGTACAAAAATTGACACAACCCAGTTTTCAGGTGCATAGTAACGCCATAGCAAATCGATACAAGGATTATATTGTCATGGGTACAATATGGACGCCAAACTTAGCTCGATACTCTGGGGCCAAATACAAGCAAATAGCTAGCGCAGCTGAAGACGCTATTAGCTCAGGTGAGTTACTGCCAAATAGCAAATTGCCTCCTCAACGCCAACTTGCCGATAATTTGTTTGTGACAATAGGTACAATTACTCGTGCTTACGCCTTACTTGAACAACGAGGCTATGTATATGCAAAAGTCGGAGCAGGGACATTTGTTAAAGCCAGCCAATCTGTAACTAATAGTCAACGAGGCAACTTCTCTACTTGCCAACAACCGCTCACAGACCAAATAAATCTATTAAGCGATGCCATGAGTGAGTTAGCTAAATCCCCACTTAGGTTAACTCAATTGATGGAGTACCATGCCGAACCACTTAATGAGCATAAACTCACATTTAGTCAGTGGTTGGTTAGACGTGGTATTGAGCAGAAACCGGAGCAAATAGTTTTTAGTCATGGGGCCCAGCAAGGTATTTTTGCTGTGCTAAATGCAATGCTAGAGTCTGGTGATACCTTATTTTGCGAATCCAATTGTTATCCAGGGATCCATGTTGCGGCGGAGCAATTGGGGATCAAAATAATCCCAGTTTCACTCACTGATGACGGTTTAGACCTTTCTGAGCTTGCAGAAAAACTCAGTTTTTACAAACCAAAAGCGCTCTATTTAACGCCTAATAATCAAAATCCAACTTGCATCCAATACAGCCCTACTCAGCGTCAATCAATCTTGAAATTAGCACAAACTCATCAGGTGGTGATTATTGAAGATGATGTTAACTATTGCTTACCCAATGAGTGGTGCAGCCCTTTATGGTCACTCGATCAGACATCAACAGCTATAGAGGAGCAATCGGTTATCTATATATCGAGTTTATCTAAGCTTTTTTGTGGTGGACTAAGGCAGGGCTTTTTACTTGTTCCACAACGATTTATGCGAAAAATAAAACAAGCTATCTACAGCCAGTGTTGGATGGTGTCCCCGATAAATACCGAGCTAGCTTGTATACTCATCGACAATAAAGCTTTTATGGGTGAAAGAGAGCAACAGATAGCAGCTCGGCAACAGCAATGCATCGCAATGGGCCAACGTCTTGGTTTAAAGCAAAATTGGCGCGGTCTAAACGGCTGGTTGCAACTAAAGCTACCGTTAAAATCCCATCATGTAGTAACAGCCCTCGCCCAACAAGGAATACTCATTCGCAACGGTGATGACTTTAATAATCATGATAATCATATCCGCTTAAGTATTGGTGGCTGCGGCGATGACAGCATTTTTACTGAGCAGCTAGCAAGGATAGAAGCCTGCATTAACGAGTTAAGTCAGTCCGCCTACTCTGTCGTTTAGTAAAAATCTTTAACCTCTTACACTATGAGCCATTAACGCCATAAGTTAGCGTAAAGCTGGCTTAAAAAGTGAAGTAAAAGAGCCACACGCTGAAAAATGGGTTAAGGCTTTAAACAAAAAAACCGCTATCAACTAGCGGTTTATTCTGGGGGATAGCTTAATTTTACACGCCGCAATTACATTTGTTGGTCAACTCTGACATAACCTTGCAAGTAAACCACTCGAACATCGTCATTGACGTTAAAAATCATACCTTGGTCAAGATCTTGTATCACCATAACTTGCTCGCCAGAATCTAAAGTAATCATCATCTCAACCAGTCTGAGCTCTTGGTAATATGAATTATCACCATAACGATTACCCACTCCAGCGCCTAGCAGCGCACCTAACACCGTGGCAACATCTTGCCCCGAGCCACCACCAAATTGATGACCAATCACACCACCAACAAGCGCGCCGCCAAATGTCTTCCAGCCAGTATTACGGTCTTCAACCAGCTGTTTTTCGGTGATATTACGTACAGAAGCCACCTGGCCGAACTCGACTTTTTCAACCGGAACAGCTTGATTGCGATCGTATGGAGCCGCGTTGAGTGCACTTGAGCCAAAAATTAAACAGATAACCGTGAAAACAATAAGATGAGGTTTCAACATAAGACTTTTTCCGCTAACTTTAAGGATAAGTATATTTATTAATCTTACTCAATTGTGAACTCACTGTCTTATTTAAATCATGATCAGCAAGGTTTCCCACCTCCTGAGCAAGCATTAAGTGATCCTAATGGTCTACTCGCTGTTGGCGGTGACTTAAAACCTGATCGCCTTTTAAATGCTTATTACAATGGTATTTTTCCTTGGTTTAACCTAGATGATCCAATTTTATGGTGGTCTCCAGATCCCAGAGCGGTTTTTGTCCCAGGTAATATGAAAATTAGTCGTAGTTTAGTTAAGTACCTAAAAAAGCAAGACTGGACCTACACCATAAATCATCAATTTAAGTCAGTTATGGCTGGCTGCGCAGCACCTAGAGCCAAACAAGATGGCACCTGGATTTCAGATGAAATCCAGCAAGCATATTACGCTTTGCACCAACAAGGCCGTGCCCACTCACTTGAGGTTTGGCAAGGTTCAGAGCTAATAGGCGGACTGTATGGAATTGCCATTGGCCAGGTATTTTGCGGCGAATCCATGTTTCATCGAACCACGAACGCGTCTAAAGCTGCTATGATCGTATTACAGCAACATTTACAGCACTGTGGCTTCAGACTTATCGATGCTCAAGTCGTTAACCCACATTTAGACAGCCTAGGCGCAAAGTCGATAAAACGTGATGACTTTTTGAGATTACTTACCCATTTAAGAGATGGTGCAGTCAATCCTGATAGCTGGTGTAAATCCGAGGTATTCATTGAACTCTAAAACTAGACAGCTTTCAGTCGGCAGAACAAAAACCTTTCCTTGCAGCTATTTAGATTCGAAGCAAGAACAACTCATGGTGTTGCAAGAGGATGTTATTGACGCCGCTTTATTCGAGCAATTGCTGGCGTTAGGGTTTCGCCGCAGTGGTAGCATGATTTACAAACCACAATGTCCGCAATGTAGCGCTTGCCTGCCAATCCGTTTGCCTATAGATGAATTTACAATCTCTAAAAGACAAAAAAGAACACTGAAAAATAATCAAGATTTAAGCTGGAAGATGGTCGACCATAAAACGGATCAGCAATATGAACTCTATGAACGTTACGTAAATACACGTCATGGTGACGGGCCAATGTACCCAGCAACACCAGAGCAATATGACAGCTTTGCAACTGCAAGCTGGATGCAACCGCTATTTATAGAGCTACGCTTAGACGACACATTAATTGGCGTTGCGGTAACCGATGTATTACCCCATAGCTTGTCTGCTATTTATAGTTACTTTGACCCTGAGTTCCATAAACGTTCATTAGGTAGTCTGCTCATTTTACTGCAAACACAAATCGCTAAGATGATGAAAAAGCAGTTTTTATATTTGGGCTATCAAATTGATGAATCGCGAAAAATGAATTACAAGCGTGATTATCGACCACATCAAATTTTGACCAATTCAGGCTGGGTAACTGAGATCAACAGCAAAAACTTGTAATTTAACCGCCCTCTTGGCGCTAGATAGCGTATATACTCAACCTTTGCTTTACAGCAAGGCTAATTTGCGGCATGATACGCCCGTTTTTATTATTTGAAGGCTAACAGGATAACTGATTAATGGCGAAAGAAGACAACATTGAAATGCAAGGCACAATCCTTGAAACCTTGCCAAATACAATGTTTCGTGTAGAACTTGAAAATGGTCATGTCGTAACGGCACACATTTCAGGAAAAATGCGTAAAAACTACATCCGTATTTTGACGGGTGACAAGGTAACGGTTCAGCTGACACCTTACGATTTGAGCAAAGGACGCATCGTCTTCCGTTCACGCTAAGAGTTATTAGCCTATATAACGTATATTAAAAAGCCGGCAATGCCGGCTTTTTGTTGTCTTAGATTTGTCATTTATTTGGAAAGAACACAATAAATGCCCTAACTTAGCGACATTTATTGCTGTATCACTTTAGTGAGTGACTTTCTCTAGAGACTCAGTTGTGATGACAATCTCATCAGCTTTCACATCAACTCTTGCAATACCGCCCTTTTCAAGCCCACCAAACAAGATCTCATCGGCCAATGGACGCTTGATCAACTCAGTAACCACTCGAGCCATAGGGCGTGCACCCATAGACTTATCATAACCTTTCTCTGCAAGCAAGGTTCTGGCTTCATCACTGACCTCAAGCGTAACTGACTTATCATCAAGCTGTGCTTGTAATTCAACTAAGAATTTATCAACCACTTTGGCAATCACAGTCATGTCTAGGTGGTTAAACCAAATAATCGAATCTAAGCGGTTACGGAACTCAGGTGAGAAGACTTTATTGATTTCAGATAGCGCGTCCTGAGTATGATCTTGCTGCTTAAAACCAATCGACTTACGAATCGTTTCTTGTACACCAGCGTTAGTGGTCATCACTAAGGTTACATGCCTAAAGTCCGCTTTACGGCCATTGTTATCGGTTAGTGTACCGTGGTCCATCACTTGCAGTAGCAAGTTGTAAACGTCCGGGTGCGCTTTTTCAATCTCATCGAGCAGCACCACACAATGTGGGTTTTTAATCACTGCATCGGTCAGCAAACCACCTTGGTCATAACCCACATAGCCTGGTGGTGCACCAATTAAGCGTGACACCGTATGGCTTTCCATATACTCCGACATATCAAATCGAACAAGGTTAAGGCTTAAACATTTAGCAAGTTGACTGGTAACCTCTGTTTTACCCACACCGGTAGGTCCAGCAAATAGGAAACTACCAACAGGTTTATTTTCACCGCCTAGACCACTGCGAGATAAGCGAATTGCCGAGCTAAGCCCCTCAATTGCGGGATTTTGACCAAACACCACCATTTTAAGGTTACGTTCAAGATTCTTCAGTAAGTCTCTATCTGAGCTTGATACGGACTTCTCAGGAATGCGTGCCATTTTCGCGATGATCGATTCGATTTCACTTTGGCCAATGGTTTTTTTACGTTTACTCGCAGGTTGCATCGCCATACGCGCACCCGCTTCATCAATCACGTCAATCGCTTTGTCTGGCAAATGTCTGTCATTAATGTGTTTATCTGACAGCCTTGCAGCCACACTGAGCGCAGCCAAGGTATAACGCACATTATGATGCTCTTCATACTTTGACTTAAGACCTTGCAAAATCTTCGTGGTTTCCGCGACAGACGGCTCATTAATATCTACTTTTTGGAAACGACGCGCTAAAGCACGATCCTTTTCGAAAATGCTTTGATACTCTTGGAATGTAGTTGAGCCCATGCAACGTAACTTACCACCAGATAACAGTGGTTTAAGTAAATTAGACGCGTCCATCACTCCGCCAGATGCAGAGCCTGCACCAATAATGGTATGAATTTCATCAATAAATAAAATTGCATGCTCGTCATTAGCTAGTTCTTTTAACAGGCCCTTGAAGCGTTTTTCAAAGTCGCCACGGTATTTAGTTCCCGCAAGCAGCGCACCTAAGTCGAGTGAGTAAACCGTTGCTTTACTCATCACTTCAGGCACTTCCTCTTTAACAATCCGATATGCTAAACCTTCAGCAATCGCAGTTTTACCGACACCAGCTTCCCCCACTAGTAATGGATTGTTTTTACGGCGACGACAAAGAATTTGAATTGAGCGCTCAATCTCTTCACTACGGCCAATTAAGGGGTCAATATTGCCACTTTTAGCAAGCTCGTTCAGATTGGCAGTGAACTGCGATAAAATACTGCGCTCCTCTTCCGTCTCGCTTTGATCTTCAATTCGGTTAGGCTCACCGTCGTTATCAATGTCGTTCTTAGAAAATCCGTGTGAAATAAAATTAACCACATCTAAGCGGGTCACATCACCTGTTCGCAATAAATAAACTGCTTGCGACTCTTGCTCACTAAAAATGGCGACTAAGACATTGGCGCCGGTGACTTCGTTGCGACCAGATGACTGCACATGAAAAACAGCTCTTTGTAAAACTCGTTGGAAACCTAAAGTCGGCTGAGTTTCTTTATCGTCTTCTGGATCAGAAATGATAGGTGTGGTTTGTTGAATGAAGCTAGACACTTCATCCTTGAGTTTTTCTAAATTTGCTCCGCAAGCAACTAACGCCTCTTGTGCGGCAGGGTTATCGATTAACGCCAACAACAGATGCTCAACCGTCATATACTCATGACGTGCATCTCTGGCTTGTTGAAAAGCCAGATTTAAGGTGACTTCAAGATCTTTATTTAACATAAGCACCCCCTAAAAAAATAACAACAGAGTAAAACCAATTAGGCCTCCTCTAATGAACACAGTAACGGATGTTGGTTTTGTCTTGCAAATTGATTTACTTGCGCAACCTTAGTTTCTGCAATTCCAAATGGATAAATACCGCAAATTCCTTTGCCCTTATGATGGATTGCCAACATAATTTCAGTTGCTTGTTGCTCATCTTTTTTGAAGAACAGTTGTAATATCTCGATGACAAAATCCATCGGTGTGTAGTCATCGTTGTTTAAAATGACTTTATACATAGAAGGCTGTTTAAGCTCTGACTCAACACTTTCTTCTACATGTTCAATATTTTCTGTTCTACTCATATCCCAATATTAGCCTCTAGTCTTGGCTTGTACCAATTGATTATGTAACTCAGTCTGTTTGTTAGACAAATTCTATCAAATTATACTCAGGTACGACTTGTTAAAAATTGTTGCTTTTTTGTTAACTTTATCTTGACAACCACTTATTCAGCTTTCATTCTGTTCATTAAGCGAGGATTTTCCCCGCTGATAAGTTTTACTATCTTACTGGGAAGTGGACAACAGAAGGAAGTGGAAGTATGGCAAGCGGAACTGTTAAATGGTTCAACAACGCCAAAGGATTCGGGTTTATATGCCCTGATGCTGGCGGTGAAGATGTTTTTGCACACTATTCTACCATTGAAATGGAAGGCTATCGAACGCTAAAAGCGGGCCAACCAGTCAGTTTTGAGGTGGAAGCTGGGCCAAAAGGGATGCACGCGTCAGCAATATCGCCAACAAACTAGAATAAGTTAGATAAATCACTCTACATAAGTAAATGCAAGAATACTTATATAGCGTGATATTAAGTGGCGATTAAAACGGCGATATCAAAAAAAGACAAAAAAGCAGAATAGTTTAACTATTCTGCTTTTTTATTGGCCGCTATACCATGCATGTTAATTGACTACCGCATAGTAATGAGCCTGTTTGAGCTAGAAAAAAAGGGCTCGCCATAAGCAAACCCTTTTTAGTCATTTTATAACCGATATGATTGACAGCAGTGCTAACAGATTAACCCACAATTGCGTTAAGTGTTGTGCTTGGACGCATAGCGGCAATAGCTTTAGCCGCATCTAAACGGAAGTAACCGCCTAAATCAACAGCAGGGCCTTGCGCACCATTTAGCTCAGCAACAATTTTCTGCTCATTGCTAGTTAGCGATTCTGCAAGCTCACTAAACTCAGCTTGTAATTGCTGATCAACACTTTGTGCAACCAACGCTTGTGCCCAGTACATAGCCAGATAGAAATGGCTACCACGGTTATCAAGTTCGCCTACTCGACGCGAAGGTGACTTATTACTATCTAAAAATTGGCCAATAGCAATATCAAGCGTATCTGCGAGCACCTGCGCCTTAGCGTTACCTGTACTTTGGCTTAAGTGTTCAAGTGAAGCGCCAAGTGCTAAAAACTCACCCAGAGAATCCCAGCGTAAGTGACCTTCTTTTTCCACCTGCTGCACGTGCTTAGGTGCACTACCACCAGCACCAGTTTCAAATAAGCCGCCGCCATTCATAAGTGGCACAATAGATAGCATTTTTGCGCTGGTACCTAGCTCAAGAATTGGGAAAAGGTCTGTTAGGTAATCACGTAATACGTTACCCGTTACTGAAATCGTATCTTTACCAGCCTTCACGCGCTCTAAGGTAAAGCGGGTAGCTGCTACTGGTGACATAATGTGTAGCTCAAGACCACTAGTGTCATGATCTTGGAGATAAAGTTCAACTTTCTTGATGATTTCAGCATCATGAGCACGCTCAGCATCTAACCAGAACACTGCAGGCGTATCCGATAAACGTGAACGATTAACAGCAAGTTTTACCCAATCGCGGATCGGCGCATCTTTAACCTGACACATTCTGAAGATATCGCCAGCTTCAACTTTGTGCGACATCAATACATTACCGTTTTGGTCAACAACATTCACAGTACCAGCATCAGCGACTTCAAAGGTTTTATCATGGCTACCGTATTCTTCAGCTTTTTGTGCCATCAAACCAACGTTTGGTACGCTACCCATTGTGCTTGGATCAAACGCACCGTTGTTAATACAAAAATCGATAGTTTCTTGATAAACACCTGCATAACAACGATCAGGGATCATCGCTTTCATATCTTTTAACTGGCCATCAGGACCCCACATCTGCCCTGAAGTACGAATAGCTGCTGGCATAGAGGCATCGATAATCACATCGCTTGGAACGTGTAAGTTAGTAATGCCACGGTCAGAGTCAACCATAGCAAGCTCGGCACGCTCGTTGTAAACAGCTGCTAAATCAGCTTCAATAGCTGCTTTTTGCTCAGCTGGCAATGTAGCAATTTTAGCGTACACGTCGCCCACACCGTTGTTAACGTCAACACCTAGTTGTTCAAATAGCTCACCGTGTTTAGCAAATACTTCTTTGTAATAAACTTTAACGGCATGACCAAATAAAATTGGATCAGACACTTTCATCATGGTCGCTTTTAAGTGCAAAGATAATAAAACATCTTGCTCTTTGGCTAAGTTAGTTTCACGCTCGTAAAACTCAACTAATGCTTTTTTGCTCATTACAGCAGAGTCAATCACTTCGCCAGCTTGTAGAGCGATAGCGCTGCGCAGCACTTGCTCAGAGCCATCTGCTTTATTCAATACAATTGAAACACTGCCCGCATCAGCAACAGTAACTGATTTTTCGCTGCCGTAGAAATCACCTTCGCTCATATGAGCAACATGTGACTTAGAATCAGCTAACCACTTACCCATTGAATGAGGATTTTTCTGAGCAAACTTTTTAACTGAACCTGGGGCGCGGCGATCTGAATTACCCTCACGCAATACCGGGTTTACCGCACTACCTTTAATTTTGTCGTAACGAGCTTGAATTTCTTTTTCTGCATCGTTTTTCGGCTCATCAGGGTAGCTCGGGATGTCATACCCCTTGTTTTGTAACTCTAAGATACAAGCTTTAAGCTGCGGGATTGACGCACTAATGTTTGGTAATTTAATAATGTTCGCCGCGGGTGTTTTAGCCAGCTCACCTAGCTCTGCTAATGCATCGCTAATACGCTGCTCAGCGGTTAGGTTTTCAGGAAAGTTTGCAATAACACGACCTGATAGAGAGATATCACGAGTTTCTACGTCAACGCCGGCAGTTTGAGTAAACTTTTGAATAAGAGGTAACAGAGATAATGTGGCTAACGCTGGAGCTTCGTCAGTTTCGGTATAGATGATCGTTGATGTTTTATCGTTCATTTTGTGTCCTACATTGATTTAAATTTAAGATTTTTATAATAATTATTTTCTATTTTTACGATTGAAAAGCAGTAACGTTTCTATCTTATCACTCTGAATTGCTAGCGATAATTTATGCGATCTTGTGTGCAATAAGCCAGCGACATTATTCGCGCACCTCTCACAAATGAGAATAATTAGTTGCGGATCACACTTTTAAATTTGCCGACATCATAAAACATTCCACGCAATTTTCAAATTCCACTAAAAGCCAATGCAAAGTACAATAAGCAAAATAGCCCTATAGATGAAAAGTATTCCAGCGTGACGCAGCCATTTAGCAACAAAAACAGTAATCAGCAGCGAAAAACTCGTACTGCCCGCCCAAATAGCAAAAGTAGCAGTTACTCAAACTCGTCAAATCGCAGTGGCTTTAAACGCAGAACAGCTGAAAAAACTAAGTCGGTTGCTAATCCCGTCATTGTGCTATTCAACAAACCATTTGATGTGCTTTGTCAGTTCACCGATGAGCAGGGCCGCCAAACTCTAAAAGATTATATTCCTGTACCTGGTGTATATGCAGCAGGCCGCCTAGATAGAGACAGTGAAGGCTTATTGTTACTGACGAATGACGGTAAATTGCAATCTCAAATCACTGAGCCGAAGAAGAAAACATTTAAAACCTATTGGGCACAAGTGGAAGGCGCACCAACAGAAAGTGATTTAGAAAAACTACGTCATGGCGTTGAGCTAAAGGACGGTATGACCTTACCTGCTAAAATCAACATTATGGGTAATCCTCAAGTTTGGCCGCGCACCCCACCTATTCGTGAACGTGCAAATATTCCAACAACTTGGCTTGAGATCCAGATCTGTGAAGGCCGAAATCGTCAAGTAAGACGCATGACTGCTCATATCGGCTTTCCTACTTTAAGATTAATCCGCTATAAAATAGGTCAATGGAGTCTAGATGACTTAGAAAATGGCGCATATCGTCAACTCGATATGTCTAAAAAGTAAGAGTTAACCCTATGACTGAGCGCTATAAGCCTAATACTACTGTCGCCTGTATTATCGAGGCTCAAGATAAATTTTTGTTAGTTGAAGAGCTCATTGCCGATGAGCTCAAATACAATCAACCAGCGGGTCACCTGGAAGCAAATGAATCAATAATTGATGCGTGTATCCGTGAGGTACAGGAAGAAACCGGGCTTAGCGTTAAACCACAAGGCTTGGTTGGCATTTATCAATTTAGCGCCAATGAAACACTTGCATTTGTGCGCTATACCTTTTATTTAAAGCTCGATGAAATGCTTGACTCACAACCTGAAGATCCCGCAATTAACGGCTTAAAATGGCTTAACTTAGAGCAAATAACGAGTATCAGCAGCCAGCTTCGCAGCCCACTTGTTATCAAGTCCATCTGTGACTATTTGGCTGGTAACCGTTATTCTCTCAGTATTCTTAATGCTGAGCATTTATAAGCTCTTGTCTCAGCATATGCTTTCACTTAAGTTGGATTAGCCCTGTGCTAAATCCCCCTTAATAAGACTATTGCAAACATGCTGTTAATACTAAGTCGCCAGCTTTTTAGTTGCGCGTTTTTTGCAATAAAAATCAGTATATCGCTCGCAGCAGCCTCTAAATTATTTACCGCCACTAATAAACCCAAAAGATAAATACTCGCTAGATAGCCCAGCCTCACAATGCATGATAGAATATGCACCCGCAGAATACCGCTGTTTGGATAAGGCCTATTACAAATAACACGTGTTATTTAAGGTTTCTTTTTCGCGGTAATTCGCAGCAATATTCAGTAAACACAAGGTTTATTTAGGATTTATGACGTCAATCGAACCCACTCATCTTGGTAAAAAAGTCATCGTCGGTATGTCCGGTGGTGTAGATTCATCAGTTTCAGCCTACCTGTTAATGAAACAGGGCTATCAGGTTGAAGGCCTGTTCATGAAGAACTGGGAAGAAGATGACACGGATGAATATTGTGCGGCAGCAGACGATCTTAAAGATGCGCAAGCTGTATGCGACAAGCTAGGTATTAAACTGCACACCGTTAACTTTGCCTCTGAATACTGGGACAACGTATTCGAGTACTTCTTAGCAGAATACAAAGCGGGTCGTACGCCAAACCCAGACATCATGTGCAACAAAGAGATCAAGTTTAAAGCTTTCCTTGAGTTTGCAGATGAGATCTTAGATGCCGATTACATTGCAATGGGCCACTACGTGCGCCGTCGTGATATTGATGGCACCAGTCAAATGCTTCGCGGCGTTGATGGCAACAAAGATCAAAGCTACTTTTTATATACATTAGGCCACGAGCAAGTGGCTCGCTCACTGTTCCCTGTTGGTGAACTTGATAAGAGCGAAGTGCGTGAAATCGCTAAAGAAATGGGCTTAATCACCCACGATAAGAAAGACAGTACCGGGATCTGCTTTATCGGTGAGCGTAAGTTTACTGATTTCCTACAGACTTTCTTACCGGCGCAGCCAGGTAATATCGAAACAAGCGAAGGCGAAGTAATTGGTACTCATCAAGGTTTGATGTATCACACTCTTGGCCAACGTAAAGGTTTAGGTATTGGTGGCCTTAAAAATAGTAGTGAAGATCCTTGGTACGTTGTTGAAAAAGACTTAGTGCGTAACGTGTTGATTGTTGGTCAAGGTGGTAACCACCCTCGCCTAATGTCTAACGGCTTGATTGCTAATCAACTGCATTGGGTTGATAGAAAAGGCCCTGCAGATGGCTCAAACATCACAGTAAAAACTCGCTACCGTCAGCAAGATGTGCCATGTCGCGTGACTTATGACAGTGATGACGTACTGCGCGTTATTTTTGACGAGCCAGTTGCAGCTGTAACCCCAGGCCAATCAGCCGTGTTCTACGATGGTGAAATTTGCCTAGGTGGCGGCATTATTGATGCCCTTATACGAGATTAATCAATGAGCGATCAGTTGTTTGAACGCACTATGGCCTTCGCGGGTATTTTACAAGCGGTGGCCCAAGTTCAGTATATTGCAAGACATGGTGATTCAGATAAGGAAGCCTTAGCGGCAAGCTTACAGTCTGTTTTAGTCACTAACCCAGAATCAACCAGCGATGTTTACGCTGATAAGTTCGCACTTAGAAAAGGTTACGAACTTATTGTTAGCCAACTTGGTGATGCGAAACAAAAAGACGTTGAAGTGACTCGCTATTTAGTGGGTATTTTAGCTTTAGAGCGCAAGTTAACCCGCTCTTCAAGCGCTATGGGCATGCTATCTGAGCGCATTAACCAAGTTCATCGTCAACTGAACCACTTTGAGATCACTGACGAGCAAGTTATCGCTAACTTTGCAGGCATTTATAGTGACATTATTAGTGAGCTTGGTCCTAAACTGCAGATCTCTGGTAACCCTGAATTTCTTAAGCGTACCCAAACACAACATAAGATTCGCGCCCTTTTACTGTCTGCGATGCGCAGCGCAGTGCTTTGGCGCCAATTAGGGGGCAAGCGTAGGCACCTTGTCTTCTCAAGAAAAACAATAGTAGATACAGCTATGAAAAGCCTCACCCTATAATATTTAAGTCAAGTTCATCAAGGAGCTTCAAATGGAACTTTCCGCACTAACTGCTATCTCTCCGGTAGACGGTCGTTATGGTAGTAAAACCGCCTCATTAAGAGGGATTTTCAGCGAGTACGGCCTGACCAAATACCGTGTTCAAGTCGAAATTAACTGGCTAAAGCTGCTTTCAAGCTGCCCAGAAATTGAAGAAGTTCCACCTTTTAGCGAAGCAGCTTTAGCTTTGCTTGATCAAATTAAAGATAACTTTAGCGAAGCAGATGCACTGCGCGTTAAAGAGATTGAATCAACAACTAACCATGACGTTAAAGCGGTCGAATACTTCATTAAAGAACGTATCGCCGATAACGCTGAGCTAGTTGCTATTGACGAATTCGTACACTTTGCTTGTACTTCTGAAGACATCAACAACCTTTCTCACGCACTAATGCTAACTGAAGCGCGTGATCAAGTTATCGTGCCTTACTGCCAAAAAGTGGTTGATGCCGTAAAGGCATTAGCACATGAGCATAAATCTGTGCCGTTAATGTCTCGTACCCACGGTCAACCAGCTTCGCCTTCTACATTAGGTAAAGAGATGGCTAACGTTGCTGTACGTCTAGAGCGTCAACTTACTCAGGTTTCAAATGTTGAAATCATGGGTAAAATTAATGGTGCTGTAGGTAACTACAATGCTCACATCTCAGCTTACCCAGAAGTAGATTGGCACGCTCTGTCACAGCGCTTTGTTACCAGCCTTGGCATTAACTGGAACCCATATACAACGCAAATCGAGCCACACGATTACATCGCAGAATTGTTTGACGCGCTAGCACGTTTCAACACAATCCTAATCGATTTCGACCGTGATATTTGGGGTTACATTGCACTGGGTCACTTTAAGCAAAAAACTATTGCTGGCGAAATTGGTTCTTCGACCATGCCACACAAAGTTAACCCAATCGACTTCGAAAACTCTGAAGGTAACCTAGGTATTGCTAACGCATTAATGCAGCACCTTGCGGCTAAACTACCTGTTTCTCGCTGGCAGCGTGACCTTACCGACTCAACAGTGCTTCGTAACTTAGGTGTGGGCATGGCTCACTCACTAATCGCTTACCAAGCAACGTTAAAAGGCATTAGCAAGCTAGAAGTGAACCAAGAGCAACTTCTTAAAGAGCTAGATGGCAACTGGGAAGTACTAGCAGAGCCAGTACAAACCGTTATGCGTCGTTACGGTATTGAAAAGCCATATGAGAAGCTAAAAGAGCTAACTCGTGGTAAGCGTATTGATGGTGCACAGCTAGCGGTATTCATCGACGGTCTTGAACTTCCTGAAGAAGTGAAAGCAGAGCTTAAAAAGATGACGCCAGCGAACTACATCGGCCGCGCTGAAGCGTTTGTTGACGAGTTAAACTAATAACCTTTGTAGCAACTTGCTATTAAAGGATTAATAAAGGCGTTAAGCTTAGGCTTAACGCCTTTATTTTATCTAAAAGCTTAGTTGTACTTACATTGCTACAAACAACCTTTTCATTAGCCAAAGAGCAGCCCTTCATTATGTTTAGCCTCAACTTTGATATCAGCGAATTTTTAACTCAATACTGGCAAAAAAAACCAATTCTAATAAAAAATGCTTTCCCAAATTTTGAAGATCTGATCAGTGCAGATGAGCTTGCCGGCCTAGCCTGTGAAGAGTCAGTAGCATCACGAGTAGTTGTGACTAAACCTAATGATTGGCAAATTGTTGAAGGCCCTTTTGAAGACTATGACCAATTTGGTGATAAAAACTGGCAGCTGCTGGTTCAAGCGTTAAACCACTGGCATCCAGATTCAAGTGATTTTATAAATGCCTTTCGCTTTATTCCCGACTGGCGCTTTGATGACTTAATGGTTTCTTTCGCAACCCCAGGTGGCGGTGTTGGTGCACATATCGATAATTACGATGTGTTTATCATTCAAGGCGAAGGCCAGCGCCACTGGACTGTTGGTGACAAAGGCCAATACGCGCCTAAAAATAATGATCCGACAACACCGCTGATTGAAGGTTTTGAACCTATTATTGATGCCGTACTTGAAAAAGGCGATCTGCTCTATATTCCGCCAGGCTATCCGCATCAAGGGCAAACGCTAACTCTTGCAATGAGCTACTCCATTGGCTTTCGCGCCCCAAGTCAGCAAGAGCTATTTAGTGAGCTCGCTGACTCACTCATTGACAACAACAGCGGCCTCAAGCGTTTTACTTCAAGTAACGAGCCAAAGCTTGCTAGCCAAATAAGTACATCACATCAGCAAGACATGATGGCGTTAATTACAGAACTTGCAGCTAATCCAGATAACTACCAAGCCATGCTAGGTAAAATGCTTAGCCAAAACCGATTTGAATTGGATCTCTGCGAACCAGAAGAACCCTACTCAGTAGAAGATATTACCGATTACCTTAGCCAAGGTGCATTGCTATACCGAATAGGTGGATTAAAGCTACTGCATATCGAAGGTGATAGCGTACAGCGGATATTTGTCAATGGTGAAGCATTTGAATACCCGGCGCACATAGAAGCCGACATTAAAGATTTGTGCGAAAACTTTCGCTTTTCTAACCCGCAAGCATTAGCGCTAACTCAAACGCCAGCCACCCAACAGTTATTACTCAGCCTGTTGAATTTAGGCTACTTTTACTTTGGTGAGTAATCGTCTATTCATAAACTAAAAAGGCATCCATAGGATGCCTTTTTACTGCAATGATAATCTTACAGTATTAGCCTTTAGGGCCCCAGATATTGTCATCTGCCTGCATTTTATAAAGGCTTTCAGCGCGAGACACTAAAAGCTGGGCAAATTTTGCCTGAGCAGGATCTTTTGTTAAACCTGAACGCTGAATGTTTTCAGCTTTCATCTGCCACATCATCGAAAAATGTCTTAAAGCTTCTCGAGCTGTCGCTGCAACACTCACCTCTACATAATCAGAAGGTAAATCTCCTGACATGACCCAGTAAGTTTGTTTAGTTGGCTTTTTAGAATCAATTTTCCATAACGCAACATAAGGGGCTAAATAACGGCTTTCTTCAGGGTGAACCTTATGTGGCATAATGCCTTTCTCAGCCAAAAATTTGTTTGCTTTTTGAAACTGAGCTCGAGTCCACTCTTGGATTTGCTGTTCTTGATCTACTACTTCTTCAGCCATTTTAACTTCCTTTCTTATTGTTATTTTTGCTTCTGTCTTCTCGAAAAGATAAAAACCTTTTCACACTTCTGACCCTTAAACTAAGCAACAACTTTACGTTAACGTAAAGTGGAAAGCAAAATTGCCAGACAGATCACAAATATTCCGAGTCTTTACTTTATTGAGAGTATCCCTAAATGCTATCGTTCTGCAATAAATATAACAAGTAGACCACTCTGTAATCCTACAGCGGCGGTCATTCGATGCTCACAGCGGAGATCAACAAGTGGCAATTTTCAATCACATCTCGTTCGACGACCATGAACAGGTCGTTTTTTGTCATGATAAAGAAAGCGGCTTAAAAGCCATTATTGCAATCCACAATACTAACCTTGGACCTGCAGTAGGTGGTTGTAGAATGTGGAACTATGAGTCAGATGACGAAGCTATTACTGACGTACTGCGCTTATCACGCGGCATGACATATAAGAATGCGATGGCAGGTTTAAAAATGGGTGGTGGTAAGTCTGTTATTATTGCCGATCCGAAAATACAAGACAGAGAAGCGCTATTTAGAGCCTTTGGCCGTTGTATTGATACCTTAGGTGGCAAATACTACTCAGCTGAAGATGTGGGCGTTTCAACTTCTGACATCATGATTGCGCATCAAGAAACACCTTATATGGCAGGTCTTGAAGGTAAGAGTGGCGACCCATCGCCTTTTACTGCTCTAGGCACCTATTTAGGTATTAAAGCTGCTGTGAAGCATCAACGCGGACTTGATAGCCTTAAAGGTTTAAAAATCTCTGTGCAAGGTGTTGGCCATGTAGGTTATTACCTATGCCGTCACCTTCATGCTGAAGATGCTGAACTTATCGTTACTGACATTCATCAATCTTCACTTGATAGAGTTGCAAATGAATTTGGCGCAACTGTTGTTGCGCCACAAGATATCTATCACCAAGACGTTGATGTTTACGCCCCATGTGCCCTAGGTGCAACGATTAACGACATCACTATTCCAATGCTTAAAGCAACAATCGTTGCAGGTTGTGCCAACAATCAGCTAGCTGAAGTGCGCCATGGTGAAATGCTAAAGGATCTAGGCATTTTATACGCCCCTGACTATGTAATTAATGCTGGCGGCATTATCAACGTGTCATTTGAAAAAGATTATGACGCGTCAGCTGCAACTGCAAAAGTAGAAGAAATTTATAATACGTTACTGACAGTTTTCTCTCATGCAGATGAGCAAAACCGTACAACTGGTGATGTGGCTGACGAGATGGCAAGAAACATCATTAACTCGGCAAAATAGTCGCTTACTGTAATAAGCTTTAAAGCTAAATACCCAGCCTGAGTGCTGGGTATTTTTATTTAAAAATACCCTTCATTATTGGCATAACTTTACTTTTAAATCATATTCATAGTATTACTGCTGAATACGAGTCTGTATTTCTGTAACTGGAAAAACTCAATTTCATCTGCTTGACTTATAAGCTCCCTCATTTAACAAGGCTTATGGTTATGGCGATATTTAAATATGCACTCAATCAAGACAATATTGAATTGCAAGCCAGTAACTGGTCAGGATTAGAGGAGATGTTTATTAATGGCAAACGCGTATCTAGAAAGCTAAACTTTAGTCAGCATAGTAAGCACAACTTAACGTTAAAAGATGGTAAAGCTGCAACTTTATTACTCTTGCTCGACCCTAGTACCGAGCAGCTAGTTTGCCATATCTACAAACAAAACAATTTAGTCGCTAGTTTAAAGCAAGGTAAAAAAGAGCTTTACCGCAGCCGTCAACTCACTCAACAAGCCATACTTTCTATCGGGCTTATGCTGGTATTTTTTCTCACTTTTAACTAGTTTCAAGTGCTAAAAGTTCACTCTAGCTATGGGCTATAGCCTTCAAACTGCATAGTGTCATTGAGTCATTTCAAGACTTAATATGCCACTCACAGCGACTATGCTTGTCATTACAGTGTTGTTCACTTCGCTCTTAATCCCTATACGTGCCTTATGAAGTGAAGTCACTGTCCGATTAAAAGCTCTAACCCCACAGAGAAAACGGCTTCTAATTAGAACGATAACCCGTAAAAGCTATTCGCTCTGCACGACCTAACATAATGTAACTGAGCTAGCGTTAATACAAATCAGTTGAGTGTTTTGATAGTTACCGCTGCCAGCCGTCACTGTTGTAATCGCGAGTTTTTGTTCAAGCTCATTATGTTCTCTCAGCTCTACTTTTAAAATCGTGCCATCGCGAACAAAGCTAATAGCATCTACAAAGTCACCTACATTAAGATCGCGATACAGTTTGACCGTGATACTGCCAATTGAACGTGGCTCTAGCCGCCCCTCTTCAATAATTACGTTGTTACCATTGCTGAGGTTCATAACCTTAATAAACACTCCACCAGCGCCTTGATGCTCTGTTGACTCGGCTGATACCGCTGGAATATTGGCGGCTGGCTCAACTTGATGTGCAGGCGTTTTGGATTTATTGATATTAATCGAACAAGCAGTGAGTAAAGTTACTGCACAGATCGTTACCAGAAACGACTTCATGTTTTTTCCTTTTGGCTATCGTTAGCGACTTCAATTGAAAATCATATAGGGATGCCGACAAAGGCAAAGTTGAAAACCTCGCAAACGACTTAAACAGGACAACTTAAACAAGATAACTTAGCTGGATAGGTTCAAATTGAATTGCAAAGTATCGTCTTATCGAGTGTAAATACATCATCAGTATAGCGCTTTAGAAAGCGCCTAATAAAGGCATTACATCACTATTGCTTAGCAATCTAAGTTATTTATAACGATTGATTTTATTGAGTAATAATAGGAATTGCGCCCGTTCTTCAAACTCTAGATTATCTAAGAAAGCCTCATTGACTCTTTCAGCCTCCCTCACTAAGTCTTGCTCTAGGGCTTTGCCGTTATCAGTGAGGTAAATTTGAAATGCGCGGCGGTTCTCTGCATCTTGGTGGCGGGTAATCAACCCTTGCTGTTGAAGCTGATCAAGCAGGCGAGTCATAGTGTAGTTTGCCACATCACAGCGTTTTGAGAGAGCGGTTTGTGTCACGCCCTCCTCTTGCCATAATGAAAACAAAACAGGCCAAAGTTTGATATCTAACTCGTATCGTTTAAGGCGCTGATCTAATGCGTTTTGCAGATCAACGTTCAAATGAGATACCAAGTCACCTAGACTCTCAAATCGATTCAATTAGCACCTCCATAGCGCTGCGGGGCTTGTACTAATCTTATCATCTACATCAAAAGAAACTAGCATTACTGGATGCTATTTATTCAGCATTGATTAAAATGCTTAAAATTCATTAATTTGAATTAAGAAGTTACTTTGAAAAAAACAAAAGCAGATTAACGGTAATAAATAAGTATTTTAGGCAATAAACTCGTTAACAAAACGATAGAAACACGCCCTTGCAAGTTTTGCTTCAACACCACGGGCAAGGATAACGATGACAGCATCGTCATGCACGATAAACTCATCAAAATCCTTAATAATATGTTCGGTTTCGATATTGGATTGAAGTAAATAGTGGCCATCATCATCCGCTTGATAATCAACAATCAGTAGCGCTTGTTCAACAACTTTTACCCTTAGTTTCTCAACGGGTGTGATCAGAAAGTATTCATCATCAATACGGTTTAGAATGCTAGCAAATAACTTGCAAAATTTTAGTGGTAACTTGCCTGATTGATAGAACCAATCACCTTTCGCATTGATTTCAAAAAAAACGGTTTCGGTGCAGAGATCTTGTCTATTAGAAAAAGAAGCTAACACATCACCTGCACTGCCCGATTCATGCGTAGTGCTCATTGCTAATCGCTCCTAATTTGATAATAAACGTTATCGGCATTGATAGCTGCTTTATATAAACTGCTTTGCAATTTTCATTCAGCAATGCCGTTTTAAAAAAACGTATCACAAGTAGACAAAATCATATTGTTAAGATAGTAAAAAACCACCTACTTTAGCAGGTGGTTTACAAAGTGATTAAAACAAGTTTAGTAGAGCTTCAACCGGATGTTTAGGCTTAAAACCACTAAAGCGCTTTACTTGGCTTCGACAAGAATAACCAGAAATCAGCACTTGAGATTGTGGCAACTTCGCCAAGGTTTGCTCCCAAGACATACTATAAAGTGTTTTAGAGCGCTCCAAGTTTTCGGCCTCATGGCCGTATGTGCCAGCCATACCACAACAACCTAAATTAACCGTATTAAGCTTAGCGCCAAAGTGCGCAAAAATACCTTTCCACTCATTAGCGGTATTCGGCTTAGCAGTAGACTCCGTACAATGGCTAAACCAAGTAAATTCCTTGGCGTTTTCATCAGTTAACACTTCTCTAGCAGGTACTTTATTTAGCGCATCTAATAGCCATTCATTTGCAAGTTTTACATGGAAATCACCGCGTGCGCCCGCTAACACTTCTTTATATTCGTCGCGATAACACAGTACTAATGCCGGATCGATGCCAACCATTGGCATATTAAGCTCAGCCACTTTATTGAGGAAATCTGCCGTTGACTTAGCTGTGCGAGCAAATTTGTCGAGGAAACCTTTAATATGAATAGGTTTACCATTTGGCTTAAATGGTAATAACACCGGCTTAAGACCAAGCTTTTCAATCAACTGGATAAAGTGATAAACCGTACCGGCTTCATAAAAGCTATTGAAAGGATCTTGTACCACCAGCACATATTGGCTGCGTTCACTTTCAGGGATTTGTTGCAAGGCAGCTAAATCATAACCGCGACTCGGATGCCCTTCTAAGCGTTGTTTTAACGTCGGTACAGATAACGCCGGTGCGTCTACATATCCTAGTGACTTTTTAATGACCCATTTACTCAGACTATTTTGCGATACCGCATTCACAAGTCTTGGCGCGCTGGCCATCAAGGGTAAAGAATCTTCAATCCCTGCCACCAAATAGTCTTTTGCTGGGCGTAAATAACGCTGATAGTAAATATCGAAGAACTGCGCTCTAAATTTAGGCACATCGACTTTGACCGGGCACTGGCTAGAACATGCTTTACAGGCTAAGCACCCCTTTAATGACTCCATCACTTCATGGGAATAATCGTATTCTTTATCAATTTTCAAGGTGTTTTGTGCACGCTGCAACCAACCTAAAGGTTTAGCTCGAGCAAGCTCTTTGACATCAACACCTTCAGCTTCTAACAAACGCAACCATTCACGCATTAAACCAGCTCGGCCTTTAGGGGAATGAATACGATCCCCTGTGACCTTGAATGACGGGCACATAGGTGAATAAACACTGTAGTTAAAGCAAAGACCATTACCGTTACAATTCATTACATCAGGAAAAGCTTCACGAGTTTTTATCGGTATTTGTCTATCAAAAGCACCACGCTTTACGCTATCGACGTTGTACAACATTGGGCCACTATTTTTTGGCGCCACCAACTTACCAGGATTAAGCTTATTCTTAGGATCAAATAACCCTTTTACTTCTTCTAGCAAGCCATAAAGGTGCTCACCAAATACTGCAGGACCATATTCACCACGCACACCTTTACCGTGTTCGCCCCACATTAAGCCGCCATATTTAAGAGTTAAGTCAGCAACTTGATCAGAAATCGTTTTAAGTAAACGCTCATCTTGCTCATCACACATATCCAGCGCTGGTCGCACGTGCAGAACACCAGCATCGACATGACCAAACATGCCATATTGTAATTGGTGGCTATCAAGCAGCGCTCTAAACTCTAAAATAAAGTCAGCCAACTTTTCGGGTGGCACAGCGGTATCTTCAGCAAAAGCGATAGGTTTACGCGTACCTTTTGCAGCGCCTAATAGTCCAACTGCCTTTTTACGCATCGCATAAATAGTGTTGATACTGGCTTTATCTGATGTGACTTGATAGCCCAGTAATCCCGCTTCACTTTGATTTATTTGCGCATTAAGCATGGATTCTAAATTTGCAACGCGTGCCTCTACATCAGCTTGCTCACCGGCAAACTCAACCATATTAAGGCCATCAATATCTTTACCTGGTACGTCTTTGATAAGCTCGGATACCGAATGCCAAATAATATCTTGTTTAGCCAGATTTAAAACTTTTGAGTCGACTGTTTCAACCACAGTTGCATTCGCTTTTACCAGATCTGGAGCGTGGCGAAGCGCAGATTCAAACGAGTCATACTTGATATTGACCATCATCCGACAAGTCGGCAAAGGGGTAATATTTAATTTTGCCTCAGTGATCACCGCGAGCGTACCTTCGGAGCCTGCGATAATGCGCGATAAATCAAAATGCTCCAGCTTATCGTCCCACACATTTTTTAAGTCATAGCCCGTTAAAAAGCGGTTTAACTTAGGGAAACGCTGCTCGATTTGCTCACGATTGCCCTGACACATATCAGCAATGCTAGAAATAAGTTGCTGGCCTAATACATTGTCTGTAACTGAGTCGATATTAGCTAATTGTTCTTTGCTTACCGGAGATGTACTTAATAATGAACCATCAAATAAGGCACTGGTTAACCCCAATACATGATCAGAAGTTTTACCGTAAACGAGTGAACCTGCACCTGATGCATCTGTGTTAATCATACCGCCAAGGGTTGCTCGATTTGATGTCGAAAGATCAGGACTAAAGAAAAAGCCATGAGGCCGCAATGCATCATTAAGGGCATCTTTTACTACACCAGCTTGCACTCGAACCCAACCTTCAGCAGCATTAACTTCCAGCACTTGGTTCATGTAACGAGACATGTCAACAATAATGCCATGGGTCAATGACTGCCCATTAGTGCCGGTTCCACCGCCACGTGCGCTAAACACTACTTTTTCAAATTCTGCGTTATTGGCAAGCATTAGCGCAAATTGCACATCTTGCGCCGTTTTTGGGTATATCACAGCTTGAGGCAAAAACTGGTAAACAGAGTTATCGGTCGCTTGGGCTAAACGCGCACTGTAACGCGTGTCGATATCACCAGAAAATGCGCCCTGTTCCAATGCAGATAAAAAAGAAAGGTAGATAGGTTCAAGTGTTTGTTGATGCGATAACTTGGGTAACATAGCTGCTTCTGTCATTTATTATTTTTAGGGTATGTCGGCATTATAAACATAAAAAAAGCCGCTCAATAGCGGCTTTTTTAACGAAATGTTAAATCACGCAGATTTAACCATTCATTTTAACACTGATAAAGACTGTTATGCGTGTGCTTCAGCAAGGTATAACCAAGTGTCAATAACAGTATCTGGGTTAAGAGATACAGTATCGATTCCTTGCTCTACTAGCCAAGCTGCAAAGTCAGGGTGATCTGATGGGCCTTGACCACAAATACCCACATAAGCACCTTTAGCTTTAGCCGCTTTAATTGCTAGCGCCAGCAGAGCTTTAACCGCTTCATTACGCTCATCAAACAGGTGGCTAATGATGCCTGAATCTCGGTCAAGACCAAGAGTCAGCTGGGTTAAGTCGTTAGAACCGATAGAGAAACCATCGAAATACTCTAGGAACTGGTCAGCTAGCAATGCGTTTGAAGGTAGCTCACACATCATGATAACGCGTAGACCATCTTTACCGCGCTCAAGACCTTGCTCTTTTAGTAGCTCAATAACTTGCGCCGCTTCATCAAGCGTACGAACGAATGGGATCATGATTTCAACGTTCTTCAGACCCATGTCATTACGAACACGCTTAATTGCTTCACATTCAAGTGCAAAACAATCGCGGAATGATTCAGAGATGTAGCGGCTAGCGCCACGGAAGCCCAACATTGGGTTTTCTTCTTCAGGCTCGTAACGGTCACCACCAACCAAGTTAGCGTATTCGTTTGACTTAAAGTCTGACATACGAACAATCACTTTCTTTGGATGGAAAGCTGAACCGATTGTTGCAATACCTTCAACAAGGCGCGCCACGTAGTATTCTACTGGTGACTCGTAACCCGCGATCATCTCGTGGATCTCTTGTTGTAGCTCTGCAGTTTGGTCGTTGAACTCAAGCAATGCTTTAGGGTGAATACCAATCATACGGTTGATAATGAACTCAAGACGCGCAAGACCAACACCTTCGTTAGGTAGACGAGCAAAGTCAAACGCTCGGTCAGGGTTACCCACGTTCATAGTGATCTTCATTGGCAATTCAGGCATTGCATCAACACGTGATGACACAACATCAAACTCTTGCAGGCCACTGTAGATATAACCTGTATCACCCTCAGCACAAGAAACCGTAATTTCTTGACCGCTTTGGATACGTTCAGTGACATCGCCACAACCAACAACTGCTGGTACACCTAGCTCACGTGCAATAATAGCTGCGTGACAAGTTCGACCACCACGGTTAGTTACAATTGCGCTGGCACGCTTCATGATTGGTTCCCAATCAGGGTCTGTCATGTCGGTAACTAACACATCGCCTGGTTGGATTTGGTCCATATCGTCGATTGACTTAAGTACCTTAGCAACGCCTTTACCAATCTTGTGACCAATCGCGCGGCCTTCACAAACTACATCACCTTGAGTTTTAAGGTGGTAGCGTTCAATAAGCTGCACATCTTCACGAGAACGAACAGTTTCAGGACGAGCCTGTACGATATACAACTTACCGTCGTTACCGTCTTTAGCCCATTCGATGTCCATTGGACGACCATAATGCTTCTCGATAGTCATAGCTTGCTTAGCAAGTTCTTGTACTTCAGCATCGTTGATAGAGAATTCGCGGCGCTTGTCTGCTGCGATATCTTCAATCTTAACTTGCTTACCATGTGACTCATCATCTGAGTACACCATTTGGATAAGCTTGCTACCGATGTTGCGGCGAACAACCGCTTTATGTCCAGCAACTAGAGTTGGCTTGTGCACATAAAATTCGTCAGGGTTAACTGCACCTTGAACAACCATTTCACCTAGACCGAATGAAGAAGTAATAAATACCACATCATTGTTACCAGATTCAGTGTCCATGGTAAACATTACACCTGAAGCCGCTTTATCTGAGCGTACCATGCGCTGAATACCAGCTGACAAAGCAACGCCTTTATGGTCATATCCTTGGTGAACACGGTATGAAATGGCACGGTCGTTGAATAAAGAAGCAAATACATGCTTCGTTGCTTCAAGAACGGCGTCATAACCCTTAACGTTTAGGAAAGTTTCTTGTTGGCCAGCAAATGATGCGTCTGGCATATCTTCAGCTGTTGCAGAAGAACGCACAGCGAAAGATGCATCAGTTGTTTCAGAGCTAAGCTGGTCGTAAGCTTCACGAACTGCTTGCTCAAATTCTGGGTGGAATGGGGTGTCGATAACCCACTGTCTAATCTGTGCACCGGCTGTAGCGAGTGCGTTCACGTCATCTACATCTAGGGATTCTAGAATTTCGTATATCTTCTGGTTAAGTCCACTTTGTTCAAGAAATTCATTGAACGCAAAAGATGTTGTTGCGAATCCACCAGGCACTTGAACGCCTGCATTTGATAGATTGCTAATCATCTCACCAAGAGAAGCGTTTTTACCGCCTACCTTGTTAACATCGCCCATGCCTAATTCTTGATACCAGAGTACGTATTGCTGCACAGTTTTTATCTCCGCAAGTATATTTTTAGTGTGGCTCTTCACACGAGAGCAGAGGCATCTTACACTCCATGACAACAAGCGTAAATGTATAATTTTATTTGTAATTTTATTACTACAAGAGGTCAAAATGTTACGTAAAGTATTCTATATCTCAGATGGGACAGCGATCACAGCAGAGGTGTTTGGTCACGCAGTGCTATCGCAGTTTCCGCTTGAATTTGATGCACTTACAATTCCGTTCGTAGAAACCGTTGCCAAAGCAGAAGCCGTAAAGGCCCAAATAAATGATTGTTTTATTACAACAGGTGAACGGCCGTTAGTTTTCCATTCTATCGTTAAAGCAGAGATTAGAGATGTCATCTATAGCAGTGAAGGCTTAGATTATGACTTTTTGAATACTTTTGTCGCGCCATTAGAAAAACAACTAGGTATTGCTGCTGCTCCGGCACTGCATCGCACCCATGGTAAAACTAATGATGGTTATGAAGCGCGTATCGATGCGATTAACTACGCAATGGAAAATGATGACGGTCAAACCATGAAGCATATGGATAAAGCCGACTTAATTTTGCTCGGGGTATCGCGCTGCGGTAAAACCCCATCGAGTTTATACCTTTCTATGCAATTTGGTATAAAGGCAGCAAACTACCCATTTACCGAAGATGATATGGATAACTTAAAGTTACCAGATGCATTGAAGCGTAATAAGAGTAAGTTATTCGGACTAACAATTAATCCGGAAAGATTGCACGAAATTCGTCAAAGTCGCATGTCAGACAGCCGCTACTCTTCGCTGCGCCAGTGTCGCTTAGAGGTAAAAGAGGTCGAGATGATGTATAAACGCGAGCGTATTCCATTCGTCAACACAACTAACCACTCTGTTGAAGAAATCGCCACCAAGATCATTGAGGCAACAGGATTAAAACGCCATATGTTCTAAACCCTCTCTAAAGTAGTAACATTGAAATTAAAGGCTTTTTAACCTAAAAGCCTTTAATTTATATCAAATAAATATCGATATAGTGAAAATTAGCGCCATTTTTAAGGCAATTGCCACTGTGCATAGACAAACTATTAGTTATAATCCGAGTAATTAAGGCGAAAGCCATACGAACGCTCGGTATTGTGAATGACCATTAAAACAGACGAACTACGCACATCCCTTTTATGTAAGGTAATTTCACCTGCACAACTCGCTTCTGAATACCCTTTAACTCAAGATGCCGCTGACTACCTTGTTCAGCAACGCCGTGAAGTTGAGGCTATTATCAGTGGTGAAGACCAACGCCTACTCGTAATCATTGGCCCTTGTTCAATCCACGACACAGAAGCTGCACTCGATTATGCCCAGCGCTTAGCTGAGCTACATCAACAGTATAAAGATGACTTATGCATCTTAATGCGTGTTTATTTTGAAAAGCCACGTACAACCGTAGGCTGGAAAGGACTTATTTCTGATCCAGATCTAGATGGCAGTTTCAGCCCGAACAAAGGCTTACGTAAAGCACGTCATTTACTGCAGCAGATCACCGAACTTAAGTTGCCTATTGCTACAGAATTTTTAGATATGGTGAATGGTCAGTATATTGCTGATTTAATCACTTGGGGCGCTATCGGCGCTCGCACCACCGAAAGCCAAATACACCGTGAAATGGCATCGGCACTTTCATGCCCAGTCGGCTTTAAAAATGGTACTAACGGTAGTATTGATATCGCTGTTGACGCAGTGCGTGCCGCCCAGGCTCCTCACATCTTCTACTCGCCAGATAAAGATGGTGCAATGGCTGTATACCGTACTCACGGTAATCCATTTGGTCATATTATTTTACGTGGTGGTAAAGAGCCAAACTACCACGCAGAAGATATTGCAGCGGCAGCAGCACAACTAGATAGTGTTGGTGTGACTCAGCGTATGGTGGTTGACTTTAGCCATGGTAATAGCCGCAAGATGCATAAAGAACAATTAAATGTTGCTGAGTCCATTATGCAGCAAATGGCACAAGGTTCGACCTCAATTGCAGGCATTATGGCTGAAAGCTTTATCGAAGAAGGTAACCAAAAAGTCGTTGCTGGTGAAGAGCTTGTTTACGGTAAGAGCATTACCGATGCCTGTATAGACTGGGAAGATTCAAAAGTCTTATTAAGCGATCTTGCTAAGGCTTCTCGATCAAGAGTTGAATTGCTAAAGCAAAAATAACAACTCAGTTATATTGCTAGCACTGATGTTAGCAAACCTATTTAAAACGCACTGCTCCATTCGAGCAATGCGTTTTTTTTCGCCCGAAAATGCCACCAATCACGCTCAAGCTTCTGTTGCGATCATATCAATCGACTAATACACTTGTACCTAACCTGTTATAAAATGACAAAAACGGCTATAATCTCGCCTCTTTAAAATGCATAACCACAGGTTGCCGTATGCCATTGTCGCAAGACCCTCAAGTTTTTCCAGAAGAAGTCGCCCTCAGAATCGAACAATCTGAAGCACGAGTGATCAAAGCTGTTTTTCCATCAATAACCAATCACCATAACACCCTGTTTGGCGGTGAAGCATTAGCTTGGATGGATGAGACTGCATTTATTGCAGCAACGCGTTTTTGCCGTAAAACCTTAGTCACAGTTAGCTCTGACAGAATCGATTTTAATAAACCGATTCCTGCAGGTACCTTAGCTGAAATTATTGCTCGAGTGATCCACGTAGGTAATACTTCAATTAAAGTAGAAGTGAACATTTTCGTTGAAGACATGTATCAAGATCATAGAGACCATGCGATTCGCGGGGTATTTACCTTTGTTGCCGTTGACGAAGAACGTAAGCCAACAGCAGTTTGGCCGCCACACAGCTAGCATGAGTTTTTAGTTACATTAGGTATGTATATCAAAATTTAAGCGATTATTGAGCTGTTTAATTTGCAGCTTAAATTTTGATATACAAATAAACATTACGAGCGACTATTCACCGCCCTTTTCTTTCTTGTTCAAGAGAGATTTCAAGCAGCTAGCCTGCCATAGACCAAAGTCTAAGTTCTGCAATTATTTTAACAAATAGTAACTTTTAAGCAGAAAAGCCATAGAATAGCTTGTCATTTATCTGTTACATTGAACTATCTTCACGTGCAACCAAAACAACCCTATAAAGCCATGAAGCCTGAAAATTTAAATATAATTATTGCTGACGACCATCCGTTATTTCGTAACGCACTTAGACAAGCTTTATCATCTGAGTTTACTAATACCCAATGGTTTGAAGCAGATAGCGCAGAAGCGTTACAAAACTTACTCGAAAATGATGAGGTTGAGTATGATGCCGTATTACTCGATTTGCAGATGCCCGGCTCCCATGGATATTCAACACTAATCCACTTGAGAACTCACTTTCAAGACTTGCCTGTGGTAGTTATCTCTGCTCATGAAGATAACCTTACCATTAGCCGCGCTATCCATTATGGCAGCTCAGGCTTCATTCCTAAGTCATCCTCAATGGAAACCCTAGCAGAAGCACTTGAAGCGGTACTTTTTGGCGATGTGTGGCTGCCACAAGATGTCGAGCTACAAGAGATCAATGAAGACGAAACAGATCAAATGGCGAGTAAACTTGCCGATCTAACACCGCAGCAATATAAAGTACTGCAAATGTTTGCAGAGGGCTTGCTAAACAAACAAATCGCTTACGACTTAGGTGTTTCTGAGGCGACAATCAAAGCCCATGCAACAGCAATATTTAGAAAGCTTGGCGTAAGAAACCGCACTCAAGCAGTCATTGCACTACAACAGCTAGAAATGGATAAAGTCGATATTTAACCTAGATAAGCACCGCTAACAATCTTGCTAGCGGTTCTCTCCTTCACTACATCTGTCATTAACAACCACAACTTGCACAGCTAAATAACACAGCTTAGTAAATTTGTTTTTCTGTGCCGAATTCATGGTATAAATCTTTGCCTATTTAATACTCAGGCCATTTCTAAGCAGACTATTTACTTCATTCTAAGCAATTACTTGTCGATATAAATTTCAGCGTCTATCTTCAATAGTAGCTTCAAAGTTTAACCAACCAGCCAATGATGCATTGTCGACAGTGGTATCCGGAAATCCTGCGGATGAGATAAGCATAACTGACGATTTAACCAAGGAATGTGATATGAAAAAACTCGGTCTAGCAATGATTATTTTAGCACTTAGCGCTTGTGCCTCTTCCCCTGCAACTTGGAAAGGTATGTCAGAAAGAGATATCGCGGAATGGAAAGAGATTGGCTTTAATGCAGAGCAAGCACAAGCATGGAAAGGCGCAGGGTTTAATGCGGAGCAATCAAGTAGCTGGTCAAAGCAAGGGTTTAATTTAGAAAGTGCACAAAGCTGGAAAAGCCAGTCTTTCAATCCGCAAGAAGCTAACAGTTGGAAAACCGGTGGTTTCGATGTTGAAAGTGCAGTGGAATCAAGAGATAAAGGCTTAACACCTGTAAAAGTCGAATAAAATAAGCCACTAATGCTGAAAAGCTTAAGCGCTTATTACCTCATAATTAAAAAGGTACGCTAATTGCGTACCTTTTTATTATCAACTGTAAGTTAACCCTTATACTCAATAATCTCTACAGAGCCCTCCTCTGCTAGATTCTCTCTACTAAGCTTTCTTTACCAAACTTGAGATCAGTGCTCTTAATGCCGCAGGTTTTACCATTTTAGCCATATAGTGATATCGCCTTCTTTGCATATCCTCAATAAGATCTTTACGGGTATTAGCAGTAATTAATATCCCAGGCAGATGCTCGCCATAGAGATTTCTAATACCGTCCATCGCATCAACGCCATTTTGGCCGTCATCAAGATGATAATCTGCAAGCACGATGTCAGGCGCTACGCCTTTAAGGCCTAGCTTGATCCTTGCGTCAGCTAAATCTTTGGCGCAAATAACCTCGCATTGCCAGCGGCTAAGTAGGCTTTCAAGCCCTGCTAGAATCGCCTCTTCATTATCAATACATAACACCTTTACCCCTGCTAAAGGTTGCTGCAGCGACGGTGCTCTTTTGGCTTTAGGAGCGGTATTCTTCTCACCTAAAGGCACTCGAATCGAAAACACTGAGCCTTTACCAAGCTCAGAGGTTACATTTATCTCATGAGACAAGACACGGCTTATTCTGTCAGCGATAGCAAGGCCTAGACCTAAACCGCTCACGCTCTTACTTTCAGGGTTATCTAAACGCTTAAACTCTTTAAAGATCTCTGAAGTTTCACTCTCATCAATTCCGCAACCTGTGTCGATTACTTGGATTTCAATTTCTGAGCCTCGATGACGACAGCCAAGTAGAACTCGATTGCCCTTGGCATATCGGTAAGCATTGGTTAGGAAATTTTGCAGCACTCGGCGCAGCAAACTTGGGTCAGAATTAATCGTCACCGAGCTTGCAACGAAACCAAATTTAATTGAGCAGTCTTTTGACATGGCATCAAACTCTACCGCTAAACCATCTAATAGATCGGCAATGGCGAAATCTCGACGATTAACATCCACCATCCCAGAATCAAGTTTAGAGATATCCAATAAGTCGGTCAGCAACTCTCCGGCAATTTTTAATGAGCTATTGACATGGTTAAGGGTGGTTTTTCCCTCTTGGTCAAGATTGGGATATTGCGATAAAGAGGCTGTAAACAACCTCGCGGCATTTAGCGGCTGCATCAAGTCATGGCCTACAGCCGCTAAAAATCGACTTTTTGAGGCGTTAGCCATCTCTTCTTGGGCTTTTGATTCAAGTAACTGACTGTTAAGCAAAGCAAGCTCATAAGTACGCTCTTGCACTCTAGCTTCTAACGTTTCATTGGCTTCTTGCAGCGCTTTAGCTTGTAGTCGGTATTGGGTGATATCGGTAAAAGTCATTACAAAGCCACCACCGGGCATTGGATTACCCTGAATTTTAATCACTTTACCGTCTTTACGTTGTCGCTCTGATACATGGGGGGTACCGTTACGCATGTGCTGCACACGCTTCTCAACTTGTTGTTCTATCTCGCCTTGGCCGCAGTAACCTCGCTCAGCATTAAAACGCACGACATCGCTTATAGGCATACCTGCCTGCAAAAAGCTATCTGGATAGTTATACAACTCGGCGTATTTATAATTCCACGCAACAAGGTTAAGATCTTTATCGACCACACTCATGCCTTCATAGGCGTGCTCAATCGCACCACGTAGCATATCTTGGCTTAAAATAATTTTAGATGATGCCTCATCAACCAAGCTAAACACTTCATCTAACGCAAGATCTCGCCCTTGCAAAACCGAATCAAGCACCAGTGATGCGCTTGATGCACCTAGTACGCCAGCTAGCATATGCTCAGTATGAGCAATAAGTTCTGGTGGCGCGGCTTTATGCCAACTGTCGCTTTTAACTGCTTCTTCTGAAAAAGAAGAAAAACTCTCATAAGCACGTGTTGGACTAACAAAGCGGCTCGCCAGAATTAATAAGTCCTGTTGAGAGACCGGCGCATTTTTACGGTTAGTGTCTTTTTTAAGCTGACCGGGTGTAACAAATGCACTCGCCTGCATCCGCTCGGCAACGCCCGCTCTAAACCAAACTGAGCCCAGCATGTAACATGCGCTATTTGCGAGTAATGCAATTAAAATATCGCGCACATTAGGGGTAATAGACTCAAGCAAAGCAAACTCCGTCGTCACAATAGACGGCGAATTGACCGCACCTTGCATTAAAATATAACACCAGCAACCAAAGCCTACTGTTAAACCTAAAAATACCCCACTTCGGTTGCCATGCTTCCAATACATACCACCGATTAATGCCGGTGCTAATTGAGCAAATGCGCCAAACGACAACATACCTAACGACGATAGTGAGTCGTTATCCATAAAAGATAGGTAACTAAAGTAGCCAAGTCCCAAAATAAGCATAATGGCTAAACGACGTGCATTTAGTAACAACTGTGAAAACTGGCTAAAATTACGCGCTTTGATCTGCCCAGTACGCAACATTAACGGTACCAGCCACTCATTACTGACCATTACGCTAATAGTCACAACGGCAACTATTACCATGCCGGTTGCGGCAGATAGTGTACCGAGTAAAGCAACAACGGCTAACCAAGGTTGGTCGAGCGCTAACGGAAGGTTTATTACATAGGTGTCTGCAGCCACAGCGTCGCCAAGTAGTAACTTACCTGCAAGCGCTAACGGCGCGACAAACATACCAAAAAGTAATAAATACAGCGGAAATAACCAACGCGCTTTTATGATGGTTTTCTCATTTTCACATTCAACCATCATCACGTGAAACTGTCTTGGCATACACAAAAATGCCGCCATCCCCACTAACAACTCAGGCGTTAAAGATTCCAGTCGAATATTGGGATTATTAATCAAATCTTGCTCTGAGGCTTGGCGCCAAATATCGCCAAAACCATCAAACACGCCAAAGCTAATAACAATACCAACCAGCAGAAATGCGCCTAGCTTCACCAATGACTCAAAAGCGATGGCCAACATCATGCCGGGATTGTGCTCGGTTGCATCGAGCTTACGAGTACCAAATAAAATAGCAAACACCGCAAGTATTGCCGTGATAATAAGTGACACTTTAGCGCCGTCAAATAATGCGCCATCAGGCTGGAACAAATTAAGACTGAATACCATCGCTTTTAGCTGCAGAGCAATATAGGGCATGATCCCAAAAAGAGCGATAAGCGTGACAATAGCGGCGAGTAGTTGAGATTTACCGTAACGGGCAGCGATAAAGTCGGCTACAGAAGTAATATTTTGTGCTTTGGAAACAATGACCATTTTACGCAGTAGGCCAAAACCAAAAATGAAAATAACTATCGGACCAATAAAGATAGGTAAGAAAGACCATAAGTCTTGAGCGGATTGACCAACTGTTCCGAGAAAGCTCCAAGACGAGCAATAAACAGCCAAGCTCAAACCGTAGATCCATGTTTGCAAACGTTTAGTTACGCCGCTAAACCAACGCTCTGCACCCCACGCCAACAAAAATAGCAATAACACATAAACAATGGCTATTGAGCCAACTAAAACGGTCAAATTCATAGGGTTCTCATTTTTTTGGACTATTTTGCGGCAAAAAGCGGACGAAATCCAGCCGAATTAAGATTACAACCAACTAAAAAATAAGGAAAATATATTACTAGACCAAGGTCTAATAGAGAAAGAGGCCGTTCCCAATTCATACTCAGCTTACGCATTATTAGATAAGGGAAGCCCAATGAGCACGCAGTCTCTCTATAAAGTACCAAGTGACATCGCTGCAAACGCACTGGTAAACGACGAACAATATAAAAAAATGTATCAGGAGTCGATAGTCAATCCTGAAGGTTTCTGGAGAGAACACGGCAACCGTATCGACTGGATCAAACCATTTACTAAAGTTAAAGAAACTTCTTTCGACGACCACAATTTATTTATTAAGTGGTTTTATGACGGTACGCTCAACGCCTCTGCTAACTGTCTAGACAGACACCTAGAAAACAATGCCGACAAATTGGCAATTATCTGGGAAGGCGATGACGCAAACGATCAACGTACCCTAACCTACGGCGAGTTACATGCAGAAGTGTGTAAATTTGCCAATGCTTTACGTAGTCAAGGCGTACGCCGCGGCGACGTGGTTACTGTGTATATGCCAATGGTACCGGAAGCCGCCATCGCAATGCTTGCATGTGCCCGCATAGGTGCAATCCACTCTGTGGTATTTGGTGGTTTCTCACCGGATTCAATTGCCTCTCGCGTCATCGATGGTAATTCAAAAGTGGTTATTACCGCCGATGAAGGCGTGCGTGGTGGCCGCATTATTCCGCTTAAAGCTAACATTGATGAAGCTTTATCTCACCCAGATGTTAACTGCATCGAAAAAGTCATTGTTATGAAGCGCACCGGCGGCGATATCAACTGGGTTGAAGGTCGTGATATCTGGTGGGAATCATTAATGGAAACCGCTTCAGAGCATTGTGTTGCTGAAGAAATGGGTGCTGAAGACCCACTGTTCCTACTTTACACTTCAGGCTCAACCGGCAACCCTAAAGGCGTACTCCATACAACCGGTGGTTACATGGTTTACGCGGCAATGACCCATGAGTACGTATTTGACTACAAAGAAAACGAAGTTTACTGGTGTACAGCCGATGTAGGTTGGATCACTGGTCACTCATACATGGTTTACGGCCCACTTGCGAACGGCGCGACGGTGCTTATTCATGAAGGTGTACCAAATTATCCAAGCCCAGCTCGTCTTGGTGAGATGATTGATCGCCACAAGGTTAATATTCTTTATACTGCACCAACACTCATCCGCGCATTGATGGCGGAAGGTAAAGAGCAGTTTGCCAGCTTTGACGGTAGCTCACTACGCATTATGGGTTCGGTCGGCGAACCAATTAACCCTGAGGCATGGCGCTGGTATAACGATGTCATTGGTCATGAAAAATGCCCAATTGTTGATACATGGTGGCAAACTGAAACTGGCGGTATTTTGATTAGCCCACTGCCAGGAGCAACTGATACTAAACCTGGTTCTGCAACGCGTCCATTCTTCGGTGTACAGCCTGCTCTTGTTGATAACATGGGTAATATTGTTGAGGGAGCAACTGAAGGTAACCTAGTTATCTTAGACTCTTGGCCAGGACAAATGCGTACAGTATTTGGTGATCACGACAGATTTGTCCTCACTTACTTTAAAACCTTTAGAGGTATGTACTTTACTGGTGACGGCGCAAAACGTGACGAAGATGGTTACTACTGGATCACTGGTCGTGTAGATGATGTTATTAATGTTTCTGGTCACCGTTTAGGTACAGCTGAAGTCGAAAGCGCATTAGTCTCACATGAGCAAGTTGCCGAAGCAGCCGTTGTTGGCTACCCGCATGATATTAAAGGCCAAGGGATCTACGCTTATGTCACTTTAACTAAAGGGACTGTTGAGACCGAGGAACTACGTCAAGAGCTTCGTCAATGGGTTAGGAAAGAGATTGGCGCATTAGCGACCCCTGATCTTATTCAGTGGGCTGGCGGCCTACCTAAAACACGCTCTGGTAAAATCATGCGTCGCTTCTTACGTAAGATTGCAGCCAATGAAGTGACTAACCTAGGTGACTCTTCTACTCTGGCAGATCCTGCAGTCATCGATACCTTAATCGAGACACGTCTAAATCGCAGTGAATAAGCGATTTAATCACTTTGATTGTGTTATATCCCTGGCCCCTCTTTGAGGGGCTTTTTTTGTTTACCGCCTTAGTCCAAATATGGGATCATTTCAGATATCGTTTTAAATTAACTTAGGTCTATTTGTGCAACTAAGAGATTACCAACAGCAATCGGTTGATGCCGCCATAAGCCACTTTAAAGCTAGCACCGACTCCGCCGTACTGGTTTTACCAACTGGCGCGGGCAAAAGTATTGTGATTGCTGAACTTGCTCGAATAGCAAAAGGACGAGTACTAGTCCTAACCCATGTAAAAGAGCTTGTTGCACAAAATGCTGAAAAAGTTGGTCTATTAACAACTGAAGCTAAAATCTATTCGGCAGGACTCAATCAAAAATCAACTGATGGTAAAACCGTTGTCGCAAGCATTCAATCTGCAGTTAAACAACCGACTCAGTTTGATGAGCCATATAGCTTAGTCATTATTGATGAATGTCATCGTGTTAGCCCAGATAAAGGCAGCCAATACCAACAGTTGCTCAGTCACCTCAAATCTAAAAATAGCCAGCTAAGGTTGTTGGGACTGACAGCCACACCTTATCGACTAGATCTGGGTTGGATCTATCGCCATCACTACCACGGAAAAGTTGGCAACACTGAAAAACCTGTATTTGAAAAATGCATATTTGAATTGCCAATGCGCCCTCTTATTAAGCAGGGCTTCTTAAGCCAACCCAAAATGTTTGATGGCTTAAGTGCGCAATATGACTTTAGTGAACTAACAGCATCTGCAACAGGTGAATATAACGAGAAAGAAGTAAACTCTATTCTTAATCACTGCGGCCGCGCCACAACGGCAATTGTTAAGCAACTTATCGATTTTGGTGCCAGCCGCCAAGGGATTATTATATTTGCAGCTACTGTTAAACACGCTGAAGAGATTGTCGAAAAGCTCGCATCTGAGCAAGTTGCGCTTATTACCGCCAAAACATCTCGAGAAGATCGCGACAGGTTGATCAACGAGTTTAAAGCCAAGCAAATAAAGTATTTAGTCAATGTAGCCGTATTAACTACCGGCTTTGACGCACCTCATGTTGATCTTATCGCTATATTGCGCCCTACGGCCTCTGTAAGCCTATTTCAACAGATGGTTGGCCGAGGGTTAAGAATTGATAAAAATAAGGCTGAGTGCCTTGTGATTGATTATGCGGCAAATGGTTATGACCTTTTTTATCCGGAAGTTGGCCAACCAAAACCCAATAGTAAATGTAAGCCTGTACAAGTGCATTGCCCAGTTTGTGATTTTGCCAATATATTTTGGGGATTAACTGATAATGATGGCGATATCATCGAGCACTTTGGCAGACGTTGCCAGGCTGTGGTTGAAGTTAACGGCAAGAAAGAGCAATGCGATTTCCGTTTCCGCTCTAAATCATGTCCAAACTGCGGTGAAGAAAACGACATTGCAGCTAAAGTCTGCCAACATTGCCAATCCGTTTTGGTTGACCCTGACAAGCGCCTTAAAGAAGTGTTGCAACAAAAACATCATCATCTATTTAAATGTCAAAGTATGCTCCTAGAAGCACAAACAGAACGCCTAATGGTGCGCTACATAGATATCGATGGTAATGATTTTTGCCGTTACTTTAAAATGCAAACGCCTGCGCAGATCCGTGCCGTTTTTGCTCTGTTTATTTTTCCCCATAGCCGCACTCCAGGTATGCAATACAAAAAATATAAGCTGCCGCAACAACTCGTTGATGACCAAGCGTTATTTAGGAAGCCTGATTTATTATTACTAAAAAAAGGCAGAAAAGGTTGGGAGCTAATGGAGTCAATATTTGACTATAAAGGGCGTTATCAAACTGAAAAGTCTCATTTTGAATGAAATTAGTTAATGTGATGAAGCCGACTTTGAATATCAAATAGAACAATTGCAGTGGCTATGATATAAAGTGCTCAAGCTAAAACTGAGGAAGCTATTATGTTTGTTGTAATTTTCGGTCGTCCAGGTTGTCCTTATTGTGTACGTGCAGTACAAGTTGCTGAGCAGCTAACTGAAAAGCGTGATGATTTTAAATTCAAGTACGTAGACATTCACGCAGAAGGGATCAGTAAAGCTGATCTAGAGAAAACTGTTGGTAAGCCAGTTGAAACCGTTCCACAAATCTTTGTAGATCAAGACCATATTGGTGGCTGCACTGAGTTTGAACAATACGTTAGAGATAACAACTTAATGCCAGCGGCTTAAGTTTAAAATTCAATAAAAAAGGAGGCTTATGCCTCCTTTTTAGTTTTACTTCAATCACCTATAGCACATACTTCATAGAGAAAATCACACGGTTAAGCTCTCCGTCAACACCGTTTTCTTTAGTGTTTTTCGCGTACATATACTCAACACCAACGGTTAACGGCTTTACTGGTGAATACAGTAAATTGATATAACCCGAATAAGAGTCCTTGTTGACGTTATTTCCGCTTAAATCGATATTATTATCAGCTTTAAAGCCTGAACCGGTAATACTTGTTCTCCACTTATCGTTCCACCAGTGACGGTAAGAGATATAGCCACCGTAAGAGCCAATGGTTTCGATATCACCATTACCATCTAATACACCTGCATTCACATAGTTTAGCGCCATATAACGCCCAAGCCCTTCACCATATGTCGCCGACATTTTAATGTCATCTTGACCAACTGGGATCACACCTGTAAAGCTCACACCGTAACCAAACTCAGTTGCATCGATTGGGTTAGGCGTATTTTTGTCCATTTCAATATTAAGCTGACGGGCAATACCAGCAAAAGTGAACGCCATGCCACTTTCCGTTTTCATATTATAACGAGCAACAAAGTCAGGGATCATACCACTTCCGCTTGTTACGCGCGCTCCAGCTGGATCTCTGTAGCTATTCAAGGTTGTTTCAGGATTTTCAGCAGAGAACTGAAAACCACCATTGGTGTATCGAACCATAGTTTGACGAACAAATGGCGTACCATCCGCAGCCCCAACAAAGTCTAGATTTTCAGGCAAAGCACCAGGGTTTTGGAATGTCGTCCACATTTGACCCGCGGCCCAATTATCAAAGCTTACAAATGCTTGGCGAATACGCGGAGAATAACTATTTGAAACGCGTTCATTACCATCGGTGTGAGTCATAAAGTCCAGCTCAATAAAGCCTGAAAGTTTATGCCCATTTAGGTCAGTAGATGTTTTGAAGTTAAACCGAGATTCTCTAGCTTGAAAATCTACAACCTGCTTGCCATTACTTGCATCGCCATAAATGGTGCCCGGCACGTAAAACTGACGAGATAAGCTGCCAGAGTCTGGTGCACCGTTACTATAATCGCTAAACATTACATCTGCTTTCACATAGCCGCCAAATTGAAAGTCTGTATCAGCTTGAGCACCAAAGCTCATAGCGGTAATGGTTGCAGCTCCAATTAGCGTTAACTTTGCTTGTTTCATTCCCTTTCTCCCAGATACTTTTTATTATCCATACAAAATATGACCGAGTTAACAACTAGACAACATTAGCAATAGGTCTATTAGACAAAGGTATTGCGCAAGCAGCTAATTTATAACATCCGAATGTCACGTTGTTATATTAGTAAAGAATGAAGCAAAGTGTTAATTCATCATAAAAGTTATGTAGTTAGGCCGTCTTAGTGATTCTATATGTTTCACTAACACTTCATCATAACTTGACCAAAAATAAACATTTTTCCCTTAAAAACAAAACCTTAATGTCGAGCAAAGCGTTCTATTAAATCGTTAAAAATAATTTGTAAAATCACTAAAGAATTAGGCACTTTAATTAGACAAATGCACCTTTGTTATTCAGGGAGCAACTGCAAGTAACTAAAAAAAGTTGGCTAATTTGTCTAAAAATGCTCACATAAAAGCTAAGTAATTACATTTACGGTACTTAATAAATCTTGTGCAATGATTTGGGAGAACTTGAATAAATGAGGGTGGAATAAAAGATATCGTGAATCGGAAAAGATTCGATCATTCGGTCAATTCGACAAAGAGCAAAGCCAACTGCATGCTCGATTATAAACTCGACTGAGCTAAAACGATTCTTGATTAGTAGTTTTAACTAAAAAATAATAGGGATTTAAACAAGGAAGGTAAATAAAAGAAGTGGTGGGTCGTGAAGGATTCGAACCTTCGACCAATTGGTTAAAAGCCAACTGCTCTACCGACTGAGCTAACGACCCATCTAGTATTGCTTTCTACTTCTTTTACCACT
>NZ_JAKILB010000020.1 GCF_023283895.1 Shewanella pneumatophori
GATATCATAGGTCCAACCCATGTCATCGTTATCGAGACTAAAGCCTGCCAATAAGTCCGAGACTTGCTGAGCGGTGAGCGCGGCCATGGCCGGATTTTGCCAATCAATATCACCGTTATAGCTGGCACTTAAAGTAAGAACATCATTGTTATCGACATCAAAGGTGGTGATGTCACCAGTGGCAACAAGGCGGTCTGGTGCCACATCAATAGTGTCTTCGGTGACGCTGCCAGTGTTGGTCACTGTCAGCTCAGGGATGTCGTTGGTACCTTCAATCGTTATAGTGACTTCTTGAGTATCAGACAGGCCAAACTGATCAGTAACTGTAATCGTAAATGTTTCAGTTGTGCTATCGCCAAAAGCTAAGCTATTGGCAAGTTCGTTATCTAAACTAAAACTCCATTCACCCGTTGCTTCATTTAAGGAGAAAACACCATAAGGCGTCATAGGATCACTAACAAGCTGCCAAGTTAATACTGCACCATTATCAATATCATCAGCAGTTAGTGTTCCTGTAACTTGTGGGATCCCAGCTGTTTCGATATTACCGCCAACCAATACACCAGCTTCTATCACTGTGCCTTGCGCATCTTCAAGCGAAGAGGTGATCTGCGGAGCGTCATTCTCACCAGTAATCGTGATAGTTAACGTTTGGGTTACTGCATCGCCATCGCTATCAGTAAGAACATAGTCAAAGGTTTCGATAATTTGCTCACCAAGAGCGAGCATTTGCACTTCAGGAAGTTGATTATTTAATTGGTAGGTATAACTACCGTCTGCCGCGATAACGAGCGAGCCGTAAATACCGGAGATCACGGTATTGCCTGCAATATCAGCAGCGCTATTTTGGCTGTTTGCGATTTGAGTTACTACTGCGGAGTCTGCACCCAAGGTATCGTTGGTTAATACACTGCCAGATACGCCAACTTCATTACCTTGAGTGATTTCGTTAACATCATCTAACCCACTTGGAGCATCATCTACAACATTTGCATTAACGACAGATGTGACGCTATTTCCCTGATTATCAGTGAGCTCTAGTAGAAATATCTCCGTTAATGTATCTGTGTCTTGATGATTGAAATTAGAAGCTAATGTGTAGCTGTAAGTTAAAGTTGATGTCGCAGGATCATAATCACTGAAAACCAGTACACCTAACTCAGTTGTTAAGGTTACTGGGCCTACAAAGTCACCAGCTACGAATATGGCTTGGCCATTGATTGTCAGTGAATTTATACCCGCGGGTACAGTAACAGACACACTTTCAGCTTGAGACAGCAAAGCTGATTGTGGGGCGCTACCTTGTGCTAAATTTTGCTCATAAAGCGTGACAGAACTTGATGTGATAGTCGGGATGGGGAATTGAATTAAAAAGCTTTGCTCTTCTTCCACGATTGGCGTCGACACTTGCTCAAAACCTTCGGTGTCATGACCTGCCGCTGCTATGGTTTCATCTCCGGTACGACCAACAGCAATAAAACCGCCGCCCTCATTTGAAGTCGGAGCGGCTTCCCCTGCTGCGGTGTCGGGCAGTTCTAAGCTCGGATCTTCCCCTGCTTCAACCTGCGCTTGTAATGCTGCGATGTCATCATCAGAGGTTGTTTGAATATTGTCAGGCTCACTTTGAACCGAGTCAGCTTGAGTTAAATCATTTTGATTTACCGTGGTGCCATCACTGTATTGCAATATAAAAGTTGCGCCCACAGCAATGCTATAAACACCATTAACATTAAGTATGTCACCGACTTTGAGCGGTGTTTCTATACCTTGTTCATTAACTGTGTTTATTGCACCAGAAAGCTCAAGAATCTTGGCATCCTGCTTTGGAATAAATTTATCCATCATAAAGTACTCTAACTATCTCATCCATGAGCGAAATGAAGGATTGTTAGTACTTAGTCATTTTTTATTGGTGCACTAACAGTATAAATTCTGTACTGCATTGAACGGTTGTCAAATTATGGGAAGTCAAGCAAGGGAGGAGGATTTAGTTTGAGTTTAACTAAAATAGCTTGAATAGGCGGCTAATCAGTGACTTAGCACAAGAAGTGTAGCTTATGCATAAGGCATAAATAACAAAAGGCCGTTTAAATAACGGCCTTTAGTTTAAAAAGGTATAAAAGTTAGATGAGCTTAGCGGCATTTCTTCTGGTTTGCAGGGCTCGGTTGAGTTCGCCTAGATGTTCCTGTGCATCAGCTAAAGCATGCAAGTTGTCGCGATCATCTTTTAAGTAACAAGCCTTTTGCCACCAGATCTTCGCTTGATGAAAATCGTGATTCTTTTGATATAGCTTTGCTAAGCAAACTTGGTAATCAAGATTGTCTTGATATTGAGTCTCTAGAGCTAGCAGCTGTTTTTTAACTTCAACATCAGCAGGTGAAATGACCTCTGCTAAAGCCTGTAAAATCGGTGCAGATGGTGCAGCCTTAACTTGTTTTAGCAGTAGTTTTTTGGCTTCATCTCCGCGTTCAAATCTATTTAAACCAATGGCATAAAGTGCGATATATTCAGGTTGCTTTCTTTCTGCACGCGTTAGCCAGTGCCAGCATTTTTCTAGCTCTTGCTCATTGGCTAGTCCAGCTTGGTTTAGTAAGGCGGTATTAGTTGTAAGCGATAAAGCTTGAAACTGCTCATCTGCCAAAACGTGTTTTTTATTAATAATAGGTAATAGCAGTTTAAGTGCTTGCCAGTCTTGCTGTGCTTGGTATAACTCAATAGCAAGCTTAAGTACTGGAAACTTACTCTTGCTGGTCGGGTTAAGTTTGTCTAGCTCTTCTCTAGCAGCAGCTAGCTCACCTTGTTGCAGTAAATAACGTGTACGGGTAGTGCTTACTGCTTTAACGGCTTGTGGCTCGAGTTCTGCTTTGGCTAGGTATTCATCACGGCTTTGAAAGTTATTTTGGTGATGGGCTGCACGAGCGGCGGCAAGCAAATTAAGTGCAGGGATTTCGCCTTTTTCAGCGCCTTTAGCCATGGCCTTTTCAGCTGCAGGCCAGTTCTCTTCAGCTAAAGCTAGCGCACCAAGTAAAGTATGTTTACGTGCCGCATTTCTGCGCCAGCGTTCAGGTAGGTAGCGGCTGTTTAGCACCAAGTTGAATAACCATACCATTACAAACTCAACTAGTTGCAATAAGCTGTAAAAAATAATTAAGCCAATCACAGCAAAAAAGATACTAGTTTCAATTTGGTATTCGCCAATTGCGAGATACAAATAGCCTTTATTACCGACCAGAAAAGGGCTAACACACAGCCCTAGCAAGATGATGACGAGATAGACCAGAGCGCGGATCATTATTGCGCCTCCTCTGTCATCAAGTTGCCATAAGTAACCAGCTGATTAAGCATGTTTGAGGCTGCAAAACGGTCAATGCTGGTTGATTGGATCTTTAATGTTTCTAGCGCATCTAAAGTAGCAAGCGTGTCTGTTGTTTGCTGATCTTTTAAATCAAAATATTGAAAAATCCACTTTCTAGCGAGTTTAATCGAATTGCGGTAATTCACTTGATCTTGGCGATATAAAGCCAATTGTGCCTGTAGTAGTTTGTTTTTAGTATTTTCAACTAGATACCATTGTTGATCTGGCTCTAAAAGCGGCGCCGCGTCAGTTGTACGCTTTCTTACAATAACAAAATCGTCAATCAAGGCCTGCCAAGATTTAGCAAGATTAGACTGCCAATCATCTAAAGACTCAGTCATTTGCGTGTCAGCCACCTCTTCTGAAGAGAAGTGGGTTTCAGCTCGGTTTAGTGGCAACTTATCTAAATTATCAATAATGGCATCTAAGGTTAAAACAGTGCCCGAAATGTCGGTATTTTTAACTGAAGCTACAGCGGCGATATCTTTAGATAATGCTTTTCTAAGCGGCATTAACGATGGATCGCGCATCGACTTAATACGCTCATCAGCTGCTTTTAGTAGGCTAGTTGCAGTGCTAGGGTCTTTTTCAAGCCATAGCTTTTGACCTGCTAAGCGCACTAAATATTTAGCTTCTTCTGCGCGCCAATGATTAGGGTTACGCTGAGCAATAATAGACACGCGCTCTTCGAGCTGAGTTTGTTGCTCAAGTGATTGTGCCATTGCATTTTCAACACTGGTAGCAAACCGTCCCTGTTGCTGCTCAAGCGATGCAATACGCTGATTAGGCTCAACTAAAGCCGCTTGAAGCTGTTGAGTTAGCTTTGCAGACTCGGCTTGCTGAGCTTGTAGTTGTTGATATAGGTAATAGCCGCCAGCAACTGAAGCAAACGCCAAAATGAGCAGTAAAAATAGGGTGATGATAATGCCCCAAGGGGTTGAGCTTTGCTGTTGAGCTTGCTCTTTAGGTGCACTTTCGTTGGAGTTAGTTTCTGGTTCTGACTGAGTGTCGATAACAGGCTGAGTGGCAATTTTTGGCTCAGTTGTTGGTTCTGAAGCGCTAGCGTCAGTGTTCTTGGTTTCCATTAAACAGTCCTTGAAAGCGATGATGCTGCAGTATTTACGAGTATTAACTTAAATCAGCTGCGGACTACTTAAGTGATAACGCAGCCAACATAGCATTAGTATTGGCGGCGGTTGCATTGCTTACATGTGCAAGTCCGTATGTTTGAGCTTTTTCGAATACCCGGGAGCTTGGCACTATAATATGACAAGTTTGCAGCCAAGCAAATAGCTCTTTTGGTACTGTTTTAACTAGGTTATCGAGTATTCCGCCACTGGTAATGATAATAGTGTCAATGCCGAAGCTTTGCCATTGTTGGCAAATAACACTGGCTTCAATTGCTGGGCAGCCACGTTTATAGACCTCCCAATAATTAAGTTTTGCGCCTCGGTTTATTAGCTCTGTGGCCAAATCTTCTCGGCCACCTTGGCCGCGAACAATAACAATATGCTTATTATCGACCTTAGATAACGAGTCGAGTGTTAATAGTCCTTCAGTTTGTTGGCAATCTTCAGGCGCTTTTTCTGCGTTAATTCCTAACGCTTGCAAAGCACTATAAGTTGCATCGCCTACGGCAAGATAATGCGCGTGAGCTGGCCATTGGTTATCAATAATCTGCGAAGCAAAAGTAACGGCGTTGGTACTGATAAAAATGATGATGTCGGCTTGATTGAGTGTAAGCTCAACGTCTGCAGTACTGAGGTTGGAAGTGGATTGAACGTTAAGTAAGGGCGTAACAAAATAGGAGACGTTGCGCTGAGTCAACGCCTCTATCATCAACTGATTGCGCCCTTCTGGGCGCGTCAGTAAGACTTTCATCGTGATTATGCGTTTGCGTAAACAGCATCAAGAATGGTTTTTGCGCCTTTCTCGAGTAGTTCTTCAGCCAATGCTACACCTAACTTTTCTGCATCTGCAGTGCTACCTGTGGTAGAAGCTGTGATGATTTGGCTGCCATCAGGGTTACCCACTAAACCACGTAGGTTGATGGTGTCGCCATCGATTTCAGCGTATGCGCCAATTGGTACCTGGCAACCGCCTTCAAGACGAGTGTTCATCGCACGTTCTGCGATAACGCGCATACGTGTTTCAGCGTGCTCAAGTGGAGCTAGCAGTGCTTTAACGCGAGCATCATCAGTACGACATTCAATACCTACAGCGCCTTGGCCGTTTGCTGGTAGTGATTGTTCAGCTGAAATAAAGCTAGCGATTCTTTCTTCAAGCTTTAGACGCTTAAGGCCTGCAGCTGCAAGAATGATTGCATCGTAGTTACCAGCATCTAACTTAGCTAGACGAGTTCCAACGTTACCACGTAGATCTTTAATCACTAGATCAGGACGTGCAGCGCGGATTTGGCACTGACGACGTAAGCTAGAAGTACCAACAACAGCGCCTTGTGGTAGATCTTCGATTGTCTTATAGGTGTTTGAAACAAATGCATCACGTGGATCTTCACGCTCACAAATCACTTCAAGACCTAGACCTTCAGGGAACTCCACTGGCACGTCTTTCATTGAGTGAACTGCAATGTCAGCTTCGCCTTCTAGCATAGCGACTTCAAGTTCTTTAACGAATAAACCTTTACCACCCACTTTTGCAAGCGGAGTGTCTAAGATGATGTCACCTTTAGTGCTCATCGGTAGCAATTCAACAGTGAGGCCTTCGTGGATTTTTTCCAGTTCTGCTTTCACAAATTCGGCTTGCCACATGGCAAGAGGGCTCTTACGTGTTGCGATACGGATCAGATTTTGAGACATGAAGATATTCCATCTTAGAACTTATTTGCGCCAATGCTAACATTGGCTGAATATAGATGTAACATTCTGTTGTTGATTCTTTGAAGTCTACCCATTTCTAAAACTGGAAAAATAGTGATCTTGATCACATTTGCTTGCTGCTGTGAAGATTGCCATATACATTAGAGGGGCATTATTTTCTTTTTAAAGGTCGAATCATTTGCCACATGAGCTTGGTAAATTTGAGCATGCCGCTCAGAGGTTAGATGTTATCAGGTTTGCGAGAGCGATAGCTTTATTGTCGCCACTAAAGCGTCACCTGTTGCGGCTTATTGCGGTCTTTTTACATCATAATTCCTCTAAACTCCCCGGCTATAACGGCCCTTTAACGCCATGCGGTGTGATTGATTTTGAGCTTTCATATGAAACTCAAGAAGCTTGCGACACCTTAAATATTGATATTGACGCTTTTACTCAGGTAAAAAAGCCTCAAATAGAGGGGATTTACAGCATGGGGAGTACGGCCAGTTTTGGCCAGAATCCGCAAAGTGATATCGATGTCTGGTTAGTTCATAGTGCCGAACTCACTCAAAATGAATGCCAATTACTTGCCGATAAAACTTTACTGCTCACTCGCTGGTTTGCTCAGTTTGATTTTGAGGTGAATTTTTACCTAGTTCATCCACTGCAGTTTATACAGGAGCGAGAGCCGCAAACTGATTTATACAACTGCATGGGGCAAGAACACAGTGGTAGTGCGCAACATTGGTTATTGTTAGAAGAGTTTTATCGCAGCCAGTTTCGGCTTGCTGGTAAGCCTATTGCTTGGTGGCCAAATGCAAAATCAAGCGCCTCGTTATTGTCGCTCGGAGATACCAATGCCCTGCCTGCGAGTGAATATTTTGGTGCTTCATTGTGGCAATTGTACAAAGGGGTAGAAAAGCCCCATAAAGCGTTATTAAAAGTGCTATTGCTAGAGGCTTACGCCAGCGAGTATCCACATACTCACTTGGTTAGTGAGCATATTTGGCAGCACACATTGGAGGGGGACTTTTCCGCTGCAAATGATGCTTATTATTTACTTTATGAGTCGATAGAGGCTTATTTATTGAAGCGCGGCGATGCTAGGCGACTTGAGATCACTCGGCGCTGTTTTTACTTAAAGTGTGGCGTTAAACTGAGTCAGGCGGATCAAGCTGTAGATTGGCGTTACTTTAAAATGCAAAAACTAGTTGCTGATTGGCATTGGTCTGACAGCTTACTGCGCACTTTGGATAATTGCGAAAACTGGCATTGTGGCCAGTTACAGTGGTTTAACGAGCAGCTCAATGAATTGATGTTGGGTAGCTATCGCACTTTGCTGCAATTTGCTTCGACTCATAAGTTGAGTGAAAGCTTACGGATCTCAGAGCTTGGGCTGCTAACTCGAAAACTACATACCTATTTCAGTGAAGATGCACATCAAATAATGCGTTTGAATCCGCTATGGAGCCGCTCCATATTGGAACCAAACTTATCAGTGATCTATAGCTCCACCGATCAGTATTATTATTTGTATCGCTGTAGTCCAAATCCAAGAAATTTTCTTGAGCATAGTGCGGTATTTCATTCCAAAAGTAAGGCGAAATTGTTGGTTTGGGCAAGCTTGAACGGCGTTGCTAATCAGCAAACACGCTGGCATGAAATAAGACAAAGTAAACGTAAATCAAATTATTTAACTCAGGCCGCAAGTCGCCTAGATGGCTTAATTGTTAACGAGTCAATTAGGGTGTCTAAAATGGCACTTTATCAGCCTTGGCACTTCCGTAAGCTTGTATTCTTGCTTAATTTTAATAGCGATCCAACTGAGAGCTGGTCGGGGCAAGATATTATGGTTGATTACATGAATAGCAATGTATTCTCGATTGGCCGTGGCTATTTGAATATGGTCGATTCGATAGATGTGATTAGTCTTAACAGCTGGGGTGAGTGGCACTGCAATCATTTTGAAGGTGAAAAAAGCATTCTGGATGCACTGTCGTTTGTCACTCCAGGGATGAAGCGCGCTAGCGCGGAAGTGTCTGTTGATGTGATTAGCTGCTCATTAAAGTTACGCTCGCAAACTGAACGCACAGTTAAAGACTTACTTTACCGCGCTGTTCGTTTAAGTCGGCAGGCACAAAGTTCAACAACGCTGGCTCATGCGCTACAAGTTGGTAAAGTTCGTTATGGTTTATTTTTCAATAATCGCGGTATGCATTACGAGAATTTAAGCGACGCAAAATCTTTCTATCAGCAGTTATCGCAGCGTAAATTGTTAGAATTGCCACGCCCGAGTTTAGGTGATGAGCCGTTTGCTAAACTACCTGCGGTTATTCAAGATTATGCCGCTAAAGGCGCAATTCAATATTTTCTACGTCAGCGTAAGCAAGGTTTAGATGTTTTTATCTTAGATGAAGCCAATGATCTAAATCATTATGTGCAAGAGGGGACGGACGTGAATGCGCTAGTTAATAAACTTAGCCACTACCATACTTTTGAAGATCCACAACTGACTAAAGAGAACTTTAACTTGCCACAGTTTTTTAAATTAGACCGAATTAAAGGGGTGTTGATTGCCGTGCCTTTTGGGGTGACACACGAGTCGAGTGAAGTCGATTTTTAACGTTGGTAATTACAACAAAGGGAAGCAGAGCTTCCCTTTGTTGTAATTTAACAAGAGATTAGCGGAAATCGCTTAGTCCCTTTTAAATATCGAGTTTGTAGCCGCTTTGCTTAAAGATAGATTCGATTACAAATGGCATAAATTCATTGCCATTGCGCTCATCCATCCACTTACCGTCAACATAAGCAAAGTGGTAGCCACCAAACTGCGTTGCTAACCAAATCTCATGCAAAGGCTCTTGCTTGTTCATCACGATTGTCGATGAACCGTTAAACTCTAATTGCAGCACATTGCCTGAACCATCAACATCAATATCTGCATCTTGTTCGTCAATCAGTACTTCTAATGCGTTATCAATAGTTTGAAATATTTCATCAACCAATTGATGAAATTCGAAATCTGTTAGAGCCATGCTAATTATTCCTCAGATTTAGTTAATGCAATCATATTACCAATCGTCACGATGATTACCAATCACATTAATTTTGTGGTTAATGCTTTGCTAATCAAAAATAGCGACAATTATTATAAATAATCTAATTTTTTCATTAGTTTAAATAGTTTTAGTGACAGATAGCTGACTTAAAGCCTTACCGGGGTTAGTTGATCTATTTTGTATTAACCGCGTTTTTACCCTGCAAGTTGCGATTTAACCCAATTAACTTTGCTCATTTAAGCTTAACAAGGCCAATATTAGTTGTAATAAAGCCGCCATATAAATGCGTTAGAGGGTTGACGCGTAGCGGGCTGTCTGCAAACATCAGGATTAACTATTTTCGCCGTATAGCAAGCCTTAGTGCTATTGCTCAAAGGGTCACCTGATGTTGAATAAAATGAGACTGTTTTTGCTAGTAGGGCTTGGTAGCCTAGTACTTTTAGGTTGTGGCCAAAAAAGTGCGTTATATAGAACGCCACCACAGGAAGTTAATCAGCAGGCAACTGAGCAGCAGGTGTCTGACGCAGAGCAAAAGCAAAGCGAACCGAGCAAAAAGGACTAAAGACGTTGGATCATTTTTTATATCAAGCAGATGAGCTTTATGCGGAGCAGTGCCAAGTTGCCGAACTCGCAAAACAGCATGGAACACCGCTGTATATATATTCTCGCGCGACATTAGAGCGCCATTGGCACGCTTTTGACAATGCTGTGAGTGATCATCCACATCTTATCTGTTATGCGGTAAAAGCTAACTCAAATATTGCGGTGCTGAATGTACTGGCACGTTTAGGCAGTGGTTTTGATATCGTTTCTGGCGGTGAGCTATCACGGGTGATAGAAGCCGGTGGTGATCCCGCTAAAGTGGTGTTTTCTGGCGTGGGTAAAACCGTAGCAGAAATGGAAATGGCACTGAACCTTGGTATTTATTGCTTTAACGTTGAGTCGGCTGCAGAGCTTGAGCAGCTAAACCAAGTTGCTTTGCGTCTTGGCAAGGTTGCTCCTGTATCATTACGAGTTAATCCTGATGTTGACGCTGGCACTCATCCTTATATCTCAACGGGTTTAAAAGAGAATAAATTCGGCATTGCCATGGAAGAAGCCGAAGCTATCTTTGCCCGCGCCCATGAATTAGCGGGTCTTGAGGTCAAAGGGGTAGATTGCCATATTGGATCGCAACTTACCGAGATCAAACCTTTCCTCGATGCAATGGATCGCATGTTAGCGCTTATTGATCGTCTTGGCTCGCAAGGTATCGAGATCAAACATTTCGATGTAGGCGGTGGACTCGGTGTGACTTACGACGATGAAGTGCCACCACAACCAGATGTTTATGCGGCAGCATTACTCGATCGTTTAGGCGGTCGTGATCTTAAATTGATTTTTGAGCCTGGTCGCGCGATTGCAGCCAATGCCGGGATCTTTGTTACTCAAGTGCTTTACCTTAAAGAAAATAGCGATAAGCGTTTTGCCTTGGTTGATGGTGCGATGAATGATTTGATCCGTCCATCTCTGTATAGCGCATGGCAAAAGATCATTCCGGTGATCGAGCGTGCAGGTACAACACACAACTACGATGTGGTAGGCCCAGTTTGTGAAACTGGAGACTTTTTGGGTAAAGATCGTCAATTGAACGTGCAAGCGGGTGACTACCTTGCGGTGCGTTCGTCAGGTGCCTACGGCTTTACGATGGCTTCGAATTACAACTCACGCCCACGCGCAGCCGAAGTGATGGTTGATGCAGATAACGCTTATGTCATTCGAGAGCGAGAAAAAGTCGCTCAGTTATGGCAAGGTGAGCAGATCCTGCCGTAAACTAGAACAATACTTAAGTAGCGGATCCTTGATCCGCTATTGATACTTTTTAAGGATATCCACCTTGATCCAATTCACTAAGATGCATGGCTTAGGCAATGACTTTATGGTCGTGGATGGAGTGACACAGAATGTGTTTTTCTCACCTGATCAAATTAAGCGCCTAGCCGATCGGAATTTTGGCGTAGGATTCGATCAGTTGTTACTGGTTGAGCCGCCTTATGATCCCGATCTAGATTTTCATTATCGCATCTTTAATGCTGACGGTAGCGAAGTAGAGCAGTGCGGTAACGGCGCACGCTGTTTTGCTCGTTTTGTGCGTAATAAGGGGCTAACCCATAAGCATAAGATCCGAGTTAGCACTTCATCGGGCAAAATTACCTTACGCCTTGAGCGCGACGGCAAAGTTACTGTGAATATGGGGGTTCCCGTACTTGAACCTAATAAGATCCCATTCACGGCTAAAAAAGTAGAAAAAACTTATCTACTAATGGCATCGAGCGGTACTTATTTATGTGGCGCTGTTTCTATGGGTAACCCGCATTGCGTGATTGAAGTTGAAGATGTTGTGGCATCTGATGTTGATACGATCGGCGCGGATCTGACTAATCATGAGCGCTTCCCTAAAGGGGTAAACGTTGGCTTTATGCAAGTGATCAACTCTGGCCATATTAAACTGCGAGTTTACGAGCGAGGCGCGGCTGAAACCCTTGCTTGTGGTACAGGTGCTTGCGCTGCTGTGGTTGTAGGTATTCAACAAGGTAAGCTAGATCGCAATGTGCAGGTTGATCTTCCTGGTGGTACGTTAATGATCAACTGGGAAGGTGAAGGTAAACCTTTGTGGATGACAGGCCCTGCTGAACACGTATATGACGGGCAGATCGCACAATGATCGACAATCCAAATTCTAACATTCCTTTTGACGAGATCCTGATCCGCGAGTATCTGTTGGATAACCCAGACTTTTTCAGTCGTTATCCAGAGCTGTTACTGGCTATGCGTATTCCGCATGCGGAGCGTGGCGCTGTGTCATTGGTTGAGCGCCAACAAGAAAGCTTGCGTCAACGGGTGCGTCAATTAGAAGAAGAGATCACTGCGCTGTTGGCTATGGCATCACGTAATGAGCAGATCTACATGTTTAACAGTGCATTATCTTTGCAGCTGCTAAAATGTGAAGATATGGGCGAATTACGTCAGGTGTTATCGACTGGTTTAAAAGAGCAGTTTAACTTTACCCATGTGAGGCTGATAACAGTGCACGATCTTGATAGCGAGCTATCAAAGATCTGGAGCAAGCGTCTTGATTCAGGCTATTACTTTGGTCGCTTAACGATCGAAGAATCAAAACGACTATTTGGCAGTGAAGTAGGTTCAGTTGCATTGTCTCGCTTATCACAAGATAGCGGTCAGGTAATCTTTGCGATCGCCAGCCAAGATCCAATGCATTTTCATCCAGAAATGGATCACTTGTTACTATCACAGTTAAAACAGTTTCTTGATCACCAGTTAACCAAAATCTAATCGCGAGGCTTTATGGCTGTTAATGCGTTGTCAGATAACAAAGGTTGGCTAGCTGACTTTGAACGATACTTGCGTACCGAACGTCAAGTATCGGCATACACTGTGCGTAACTATCTGTTTGAACTCAATCGTGTTGAAAAATTGTTTGCTGAAACAGAATCATGGGGCGCGCAGCAACATGACTCTTTGCAGGCTCTGCTGGCTAAATTGCACCGTAAAGGTTTAGGGGCACGTTCTTTGTCCTTGACGCTCTCATCGCTAAAACAGTTTTATGAATTTTTGCTACGCGAACAACATATCAAGTTAAACCCTGCGATAAATCTAACGGCTCCAAAACAAGGCAAGCCTCTGCCTAAGAACATGGACGTTGATTCTGTAACCCATTTGCTCGAGATTGACGCTAACGATCCCTTAAGCTTTCGCGATAAAGCCATCATGGAATTGTTCTACTCTTCGGGTTTACGCTTAGCAGAACTGGCAGGCTTAAATGTGGCCGATATTCAGTTTTCACAGGCGCAAGTTAAGGTGCTAGGTAAGGGCAGTAAAGAGCGTATCGTCCCGATAGGTAAATTAGCGCTCCAAGCCATTAGCCAATGGTTGGATATCAAGCGTGATATTTTGTGCGACGATGATGCGCTATTTGTTACAGCTAAAGGCAAGCGTTTAGCTCATCGCAGTATTCAAGCGCGTTTAGCAAAATGGGGTCAAGAGCAAGCGTTAGGCATTAAGGTGCATCCACATAAGCTGCGGCACTCATTTGCAACGCATATGCTTGAGTCCAGCGCTGATCTGCGTGCGGTACAAGAGCTTTTAGGTCACGCTAATTTATCGACCACACAGGTTTATACCAGCTTGGATTTTCAGCATCTGGCTAAGGTTTACGATGGCGCTCACCCCAGAGCGAAAAAGCGTACTAAATAAGGGCGAGGGGAGCTCGATGCAAATATTCATTCGACCACAGGCTTTTGCAGCGATCAGTTTTGATTTAGACGACAATCTTTACGACAATCGGCCGATTATTGTTGCGGCTGAAAAAGCGCTGCAGCAATTTCTCCACCAAAACTACCCTAAAGCAACTGCGTGGCAATTTGATGATTGGCGCGCGTTAAAGTCACGTATGCTGCGCCAATCACCACAATTACGTCACGATACCAGTAAAGCAAGATTACAGATGTTAGAGCTGGGATTAATCGAGCTTGGTTATGATAGGGATACAGCCCAAGCTGCTGCCAAAGCAGGCTTGGCTCACTTCTCCCTGCATCGCAGTAATTTTAAGGTGTCAGATGAAGTACTTGAGCTATTAGCCCAGCTTAAGCAAAAGTACCGCTTAGTTGGCATTACTAATGGCAATGTCGATTATCAGCGTATAGGGCTAGGAGATTTATTGGAGTTTGTACTACATCCAGGCTTAGGCTATCCACAAAAGCCTGCGGCAGATATGTTTAAAGTGGCAGCTAACAAACTTGAGTTACCGTTAAATAAAATACTGCATGTCGGCGATAGTGCTAAAAGTGATGTCGATGGCGCAAGAGCGGCAGACTGTCAGGCGGCATGGTTAAATCCAGGTTTTGGTGTAACGCAGAAATCATTACCTCAACAACAGCTGCCTCACATCGAAATCTCATCAATACTGCAGCTAAAACAGCTTTTATAGCTTTTATAGCTTTATATAGCTTTTAAATTATCTGAGTTATTTGAGTTATTTGAGTTATTTGAGTTAATTAAGCTATTAAAGGCTCACAGATGTGAGCCTTTTTACTTTCATAACTTGGTCACTGTTTCTGATTAAGCGGTTAGTGCCAGTGCTTTGGGGAACAAAATATTGTTCTCAATATGAATATGCTGTTTTAAGTCTGCTTCAAACTCTGCCAAGCTGGCGTAGCAAACTCGCCAAGTGGTGCAAGCGTGTGCTGGTGGAGTAAATTCATTGGTCAGCTTACTGATTTTTTCAAAGATCTGTAATGCGTCATTGTGCTCATACTGCATAGCATTGATTGGGTTGCCGATATGACCAAAACAGTTCTGCATCTCAACTTGGTTGTGTAGGCCCAAAATAGCTGGAAACAATATCTGCTCTTCTTTCATTAAGTGCGGTATTAGGTCATCGACTAATGCGCGGATCCAACCTGCTAGCGGTTTAATTTCGTCATAGTTCTCACCGTGAGCGCGTACCATTTTCTGGCTATATTCCAGTAGTAGCGGCGCTTTCTCTCTTACAAAAGTATGGTGTGTCGATTCAATGTAATTCAGCAGATCGGGTAGGGGGAGTTGCTCCAAACCTTGTAACTTCTCGCCATCGCTTTCTAACGCCATCAATGCGTCAAGCAATGCCGTTTCGTCTGCATCAAAGCGTTTAATTGCTCGCGCTAGTGAAATTCCACCACCACAACAAAAATCAATATTATGCTGGCTAAAAATATGGGCGATACGAAAGTCATTAGCGACTAGCTCACCGACGCGAGTGTTGAGTAAGTTGGTCTTTTGTTGAGATTGATCAGCTTGAGACTGAGGCATACGCAGCTCCAATAAACGCAATTCATTTAGGTGTATATTATTTGCATCTTTTGGGTGGTTCAATTATTAGTTGAGTAAAATGCTCGGGTAATCACATTTTTTGCGCTAGATTAACTCTATGTAGGTAGGTATTGGCTGGTAATAAGTCGCTCGGTTAATGATGCGGATTTGCAGAGGTGGCGGATTACTTTGCTTAAAAGAGGTGTGATTTGAGTCCTGAAATAAGGTTTTAATATAGTGTTTTAATTTTGATTAATTTACACTAACCCGAAGCAAACTAAGGTATTAGTCATCATAAATCTATTGATGATTAGTAACATAATAAGGATTGTAGTTAGTCATAATGTTTCGCCTAGCTCGTTTTATTCACGCATTTATCTGCTCTCCAGCTAAGTTGGGGCGGGTATTGTTGATCGTGATTTTAACGATGCAATCTATGGTAACTATGGCTGATGACTGTACTTCTGCACATGATGATTGTGGCAGCGAAGTCTTCTTTGTGGCAGAACATACCAGTGGTACTGCCAATAACACATCACAATGTGATGACCTTGAAACTGCAAGTCATGTAGAAGATGATTGCGCTGAATGCAGTAATAATTGCTGTTCATGCTGTATGACCCTAATGCATCCGGTTACTGCGATGCAAGCATCGACATCTAACCCTAATAGTTTTGTGTTATCTTTTAACTTCACTTCTGTTGAAGCACCCTACTACTCGCTCTTGCGTCCCCCCAAAGCTGTACTCGTTTAAACAAAATATTATTTATTTAGCGGGCTTTTAAAGCTTGCTTTAGATCTGTGGCATTTTTCAGATTTAGCTAACAGGTCTGTATTTTTGTATTAAATCGAGGCTTATTCTCTGATGTTTTATAATACTTATGTCGTCAACGATGCCGTAAAAATGGCTATGCGTTGCCTTTGGCGAGGGTTATTTAGCACTCTCGTTATCATTACTCTGTTATTTGCAGTGCCTTTTGTTGCCAAGGCTGAAACGCAAACAGAGTCTTTGTCGTTAGCTAAGGTTATCGAGCGGGTTCAACAGCAACACCCTTCACTAAAAGTGTTTCAGTTTAGACAGCAAGCGCTTGATGGCGCTGCGCAAACTCAAGCCTTATCTCCGGGTTTTGAGATTGGTTTTGACCTCGACAATGTTGTTGGAACGGGTGAGTTTCAAGGCATAGAAAGTGCTGAATTTAGTGTATCACTGTCTTCGGTTATTGAGCTTGGCGATAAACTAGATGCACGTTCTGGTGTTGTGAATGAACAACGCGCGGTGCTTGATGCTGAACAGAAAATTGCCGCGCTTAACTTGCTTGCTGAAACCACTCGCCGCTACATAGATGTATTAGCTGCGCAATCTCAGTTGCAGCTTGCGATAGACGCTTTAACGCTCGCGGAAGAGACTCAAGCGGTTGTGGCTGAGCGAGCACAGGCTGGTGTTACACCTGACGCGGAAGTTAAACGTGCTCAAGCGGCAGTATTCAATGCCAGATTAGTTGCCGAAACCCAGCTACAGCAGCTTGATTACGCTAAGTTGGCATTGAGTATGATGTGGGGTGAATCTCAGGTCGGCTTTGATTCGTTGCAAGGCAACTTGTTTGCCTTTAGTGATGATGTCGCGCTCGAACCATTATTCGAAAAGGTAAAGTACAGCCCAGCGATCACTGCTTATTTAACTCAAGCACAGCTAAAAGAGGCTGAGCTGCGTTTTGCTAAAACTCAGTCGAGTAGCGATATAAGTTGGTCTGTAGGGGTTAAGCAGTTACAGCAAACTAATGATATGGCGTTAACTGCAGGATTTAGTATGCCGCTGTTTAACGGCGAGCGAAACACTGGCGAAATCATGTCTGCTCAAGCAGCAAAAGAGCAAGTGCTGGCTAACCGAGAAGTGGCATTACTAGAGCTTTATGGTCAGTTATATCGCGCTTACGCCAGCCGTAAGCAGGCGATAGTAACAGTTAACCGTTTGCACTCGAGTGTTATTCCTACCTTAACTTCAGCCCTTGAAGATACTAAACGAGCTTATGAGCAAGGCTTATATAGCTACCTTGATTATTTAACTGCACGTGAAGAGCTGTTATTTGCTCGTCGAGCATTGATTGATGCTGCGGCCTCTGCACTGCGTTATGGCGTTGATATTGAGCAACTGATTGCTGAGCCATTACCAGCTTCACAACATACTTTTTTCAATGATTTTTCAAGTACTGCCGACTTTTCTCACGCAGCGATTTCTAATGCAGCTAAAGGACACACAAAATGAGCGCTAACACATTAACTAAACTTTCTCTCGTTCATCTTGCTGTAACAGCTGTCATTACAGCCTGTGTGGTTGTGACACCGGTATATGCTTCAGGTGATCATGCTCATGAGCATCAACAGCACACTGAGCGTCATGACGAACATGGTCATGATAAGCATGATGATGAGCATGGACATAAGGATGAACATGGTCATGATGAGCACGATGATGAACATGGACATAAAGACGAGCACGGTCATGGCGATGAACATGGCCACGATGAGCATGAAGAGGGCAAAGTCCACATTACTGCGGAGCAGATGCTGCGCTCTGGTATAGCGACTCAATTAGCCCAAGCAGGGGATATTAAACAAACTGTCACCGTATATGGCCGAGCAATCTTGCCAGAAGCTGCGAGCAGCCAAGTCAAAGCTCGCTTTGCTGGTTTAATTACGCAAGTGAAAGTTAACGTAGGTGATAGGGTCAAAGCGGGGCAAATCATCGCCGAAGTGGAGTCTAATTCAAGCTTAAAACGTTACGCAATTAAAGCGCCTATCTCCGGAGTGGTGGTTGAACGTAATGCCAACGCTGGCGAGATGGCAAGCGATAATGTGCTGCTAAGCATTATTGATGACAGCAAACTGTGGGCTGAATATCAAATATTTCCTGCACAAATGCGCAGTGTGGCGGTTGGTCAGGAGTTACTTATCACAGGCACACAGCAACAAGCAGAATCTAACATCAAGTACCTATTGAGTGCACCAGAAGGCGAGCTATACCAGCTTGCACGTGCACCACTGGATAACACTAACGGTCAGTGGCCGCTAGGCAGTTTAGTCTCTGGTTATGTCACGCTGAGTAAACAAGCCGTTGGTTTGATGATTGATAACCTAGCGGTGCAAGAAATGGAAGGTCAGCAAGTGATATTTGTACGTACTGCTGAAGGCTTTGAAAAGCGCGAAGTTGAGTTAGGACTGCGTGATAGCCAAATGACAGAAGTATTGTCTGGGCTAAGTGCTGGTGAAGAATATGCAGTGCAAAAGAGCTTTTTGTTGAAGGCTGATCTTGAGAAATCAAGCGCTGGCCACGTTCACTAAAGGAGACGACAATGATTGAATCTATATTGCGTCTCTCGATTGATAGACGCTGGATGATGATGTTCCTTGCCATGCTGCTCGTTGCAGTAGGCTTGTGGAGCTATCAAAAACTACCTATCGATGCTGTACCAGATATTACCAACGTACAGGTGCAAATTAGTACTCGCGCAGAGGGCTACTCACCGCAAGAAACTGAGCAGCGAATTACCTATCCGATCGAAAATGCTTTGATGGGGATCCCTAAGCTCTCTTATACCCGCTCACTATCGCGCTATGGTTTATCGCAAGTGACAGTGGTATTTGATGAAGGTACAGATCTGTACTTTGCTCGTAACTTGATCAATGAGCGTTTAAATGCGATCAAGGGCAAGTTGCCGAGTGATATTGAGCCGGAGATGGGGCCGATCTCCACCGGTCTCGGTGAGATCTACATGTACACCATTGAAGCGTTGCCTGATGCTAAACAAGCAGATGGCAGCGAATTTGATGCCACCGCGCTTAGAGAGATCCAAGACTGGATCATTAAGCCGCAGTTAGCCCAAGTGTTGGGTGTCACTGAGATTAATACCATTGGTGGTTACGATAAGGAATACCATATCACGCCATCACCCAGCAATATGCTGCAATACGGCGTGTCTTTGGTTGATATCAAGCAGGCATTGCAAAGCAGTAACAATAACCGCGGCGCAGGCTTTATTGAACGTGAGGGGCAGCAGTTAACTGTGCGCTCTGCGGCGCAGCTAAAAACCATCAGCGACATTGAGCAAGTGGTTATTAAGCATATTGATGGCGCGCCAATCTTTATAGCTGATGTAGCAGAAGTAGGTATTGGTAAAGCGCTGCGTACCGGCGCCGCAACTCGTGACGGTAAAGAAACCGTACTTGGCAGCGCAATGATGCTGGTGGGTGAAAACTCACGTGAGGTATCACTCGCTGTGGCGGCAAAGCTAGAAGATATCAAAGCATCACTGCCAGATGGCATAAAAGTAGAAGCAGTTTACGATCGCACCACTTTGGTCGATAAAGCCATTTATACGGTACAGAAAAACCTAGTTGAAGGCGCGCTGCTAGTTATTGTGGTGCTGTTTATTCTGCTGGGTAATGCGCGAGCTGCGTTAATCACTGCAGCGGTTATTCCGTTAGCGATGCTCGCTACTATGACAGGTATGGTGCAAGCTGGCGTATCGGCCAACCTTATGAGCTTAGGTGCGCTCGATTTTGGTTTGATTGTCGATGGCGCAGTGATCATAGTTGAAAACGCAATCCGCAGACTCGGCCATGCACAAGCGCAAAATGGTGGTCAGGTATTAGGGCGCAAGCAGCGTTTGCAGGTGGTGTTTGCTGCCACTAATGAAGTGATCCGCCCAAGCTTATTTGGCGTGCTGATCATCACCGTGGTCTACATTCCACTGTTTAGCTTAACGGGTGTTGAAGGCAAGATGTTCCACCCAATGGCGGCAACGGTAGTGATGGCATTGTTAGCTGCACTAGTTCTATCGTTAACACTAGTACCAGCCGCTGTAGCGCTGTTTATGACGGGTAAAGTGACGGAAAAAGAGAGTCGCGTTATTACCGCCACTAAATCAGTTTATAAGCCGTTACTCATTGTAGCGATGAAGCTACGTTGGTTGGTTCTCGGGGCTGCTATGGCGTTAGTGGGCTTCTCTATTTGGTTGGCTACAACACTTGGCTCTGAGTTTATCCCGCAGCTTAATGAAGAAGATATCTTGCTGCAGGCGATCCGTATCCCGGGTACAGGGCTAGAGCAGTCGGTGGATATGCAGATGCAGTTAGAAGATCGCATTAAGCATTTCCCACAGGTGTTAAATGTATTTTCTAAGATCGGTACCCCTGAAGTGGCTAACGATCCTATGCCGCCAAATATTGCCGACACTTTTATTATGCTTAAGCCGCGTAATGAGTGGCCTAACCCTAAGATGAGTCACGATGCGTTAGCGGCTGATATTGTCGCTGCAGTTTCTGGGCAACCGGGTAATAACTTTGAGCTGACACAGCCAATTGAGATGCGCTTTAACGAATTGATCTCAGGTGTGCGCGCCGATCTAGGGATTAAAGTCGTGGGTGATGATCTCGATCAGCTATTAGCTTCAGCTAACGCGATCCATGAAGTGTTAGAAAAGATCGACGGTGTTGCAGATCTGCAAGTTGAGCAAGTCACGGGTCTACCTATGCTCACGATCCAACCTGATCGTATGGCCTTGGCTCGCTTTGGGTTAACAGTGGATCAGTTGCAAGATTTTGTTGCTACTGCAATCGGCGGCGAGCAAGCTGGTACTATCTTTGAAGGCGATCGCCGCTTTAAAATGGTCGTACGTTTACCTGAAGCGATCCGCCAAGATGTAGAGCGCTTGCATGAGCTACCTATCGTGTTGCCATCTGGGCAGTATGTGCCGTTATCAGAAGTGGCGACGCTAGATATTGCGCCATCGCCAAATCAGATCGGCCGTGAAAACGGTAAGCGCCGTATTTTGGTTACTGCTAACGTGCGTGGTCGTGATTTAGGTACCTTTGTCAGTGAAGCTAAACAACAAATTGCTACAGAGGTAGATATGCCTGCGGGCTATTGGCTTGAATATGGCGGTACCTTTGAGCAATTAGAATCGGCGAGTCAGCGCTTATCGATTGTAGTGCCATTAACGCTGGCGCTCATTCTAGGCTTGTTAGTGATGGCCTTTAGCTCAGTAAAAGATGCGTTAATTATCTTTACTGGTATTCCACTGGCTTTAACTGGCGGGGTGATTTCGCTGTGGCTACGAGATATGCCATTGTCGATTTCAGCAGGCGTAGGTTTTATTGCACTCTCTGGTGTAGCAGTGCTTAACGGCTTAGTGCTGCTGAGCTTTATTCGTCAGCTTTATCAAGAGAAAGGTGAGTTGATGTCTGCGATTATCGATGGCGCGATGATCAGGTTACGTCCTGTATTGATGACAGCCTTAGTAGCAGGTCTAGGTTTTGTACCTATGGCGCTGAATATTGGTACCGGCGCAGAAGTGCAGCGCCCAATTGCCACTGTGGTGATTGGCGGCATTATCTCATCGACCATTCTGACCCTGTTCGTGCTGCCTATTTTGTATCGTATGGCGCACCAGCGTGGGGAGAGTAAACAAAAAGTGACTGATGAGGCGTCTACTATCTAAGAGTTACTTTTAGAGCTAAAGAGCGGCACTTATTGCTGGCCGCTCTAGCTTAGCTTGGATGTGATGATAAAACTTACTGCGATAGTTAGCTTACTCGTTGTAGCGAGTTCAATCCGACAGTAAAACAAAAGCCCTGCATCTGCAGGGCTTTTTATGACTTGCTATCATCTAAATTATAGATGCTGTACCAAAAGCTTATTTGCTTTGGGTCATCAGCCAGTTACTTAGTAAGCGCACGCCATGGCCTGTACCGCCAGCTGGGGTTACACCCACATCTTTTGCCGCTAATGCACTACCAGCAATATCTAAATGCGCCCACTTAGTGTCGCCAGTAAACTGCTGTAAGAATACCGCAGCAGTGGTAGCCCCTGGGCCACCAAAACCGGCGTTCTTCAAATCAGCGATTGGGCTTTTAAGTAAGTCATCGTATGCAAGCGGCAAGCGCCATAGCTTTTCATCAACTGCTTTGCCAGAGAAAGTGAGTTCATCAACTAAATCATCATCTTCACTAAATACCGCTGTGTAGCGTTTACCTAGTGCACGCACCTTAGAGCCGGTAAGTGTTGCAACATCAACCATCACTTGTGGCTTATAGTATTCACGGGCGTACCACATGCCATCGGCTAAGATCAGGCGACCTTCAGCGTCAGTATTAAGCACTTCAACACTTAAGCCTTCAGCTGTCATTAATACATCGCCTGGTGCTAGAGCGGTTTCAGACACCATGTTAGCCGCCATTGGCATTACAGCTACCACGTTAACGTCGGCTTTTTGTAGTGCCATAGCTTTAACTGCACCCAATACTGCAGCCGCACCAGCCATATCTGACTTCATACGTGAGATAGAGTCGCCTGACGCCTTAATGTTATAACCACCAGAGTCGAATGTGATGCCTTTACCTACAAGCGCGATTGGCGCGTCATCATTACCTTCCCAGTGAGCAACCACAAGGCGAGCACCTTCTTCTGAGCCGCGGCCCACAGCGTGCAATGCACCCATGCCAAGCTTGGCAATTTTCTTAGGTTCCAACACTTTGATTTTTACGCCGAGCTTTTTAAGTTCTTTTGCTGCATTGGCAAAATCAACTGGCGTCATTTCAGTTGGAGTTTCAGAGGTTAAATCACGCGCTAAGAATACACCTTGCTCAATCGCTGCTAACTGAGTGTATAGCTTGTCAGTGTCTTTCGCTGCGTCGACTGCGATGATGTAGTTCTTTTCGGCAGGCTTTTTCTCTGAAAAATACTTATCAAACTTGTAAGCGCGCAGATTAATACCGTGTGCAAGTTCTGCTGCAAAGCTAGCGTTGCTGGTGGCATCGCTAATGCCATCGGTTAATACTTGAATGTCTTTGACTTCAATACCGTTGAAATGGGCGGTGATTTCCGCACCTAGCTTATTCACTTCACCGGGAGTCAGCTCTGCTTGCTCACCCATGCCGATAACCACTAGGCGCTTAGCATCAATGCCATTCGGCATTAAAATCTCAACGATTTGCTTCTTTTCGCCTGTAAATTCCTGCAAGGCTAGTGCATTACTAATTTGTTGATTAGATTGTTTGTCTAGCTTGTTAAGCGCACTTGATGCATTTTCGCCAGCTTGAAAGACCACTAAGGTGTCGATGTTACTAGATTGCTTTTCAACAAAATCAAATGTTTCTGCATGGGCTGAATAGCTGGTTAACAGGCCTAGGCTTAATGCACTGCTTAGTAGGGTTTTCTTAGTTAGCATAATGTCCTCTATCGGGATTTAGTTCTACGGTCAGTTTTGCCAAGCTTGCCGCAGCTTCTTTTTGTTGTATTGGTATTTATCGTTATAGCTTTAGTCACACTGGATTGGAAATTGCCAGTGGGCTGTGCAATTTATCACTTTTTGAGTTAACAACTAAGTTAAAACTTGTTAGGAATTGTCACATGGTTTGCGAGTCTACAAGGTGAAAATTAGCCGAAGCTGAAAGCGCTATATGGTTTGAGGTTTATTTGCTTGATTTACAAATGGAATGAATGGGATTTTTGGTCGAGGCGATAGGGACAGCGGGGTACATATGAGGGTACATATAAAAGCAAAACGGGCTTCCCATTGCTGGAAAGCCCGTTTTAATACAACACGTTAAGACGTTAGTCTTAGTTCATGCCGTATTTCCTAATCTGTGTTTTTTCTTGTTCGGGCTTGTTCTGTTTTCTATTTAAAACTTGCTATTTTTTAGTATCTTAGCGAGACTCTTGTTCGTGTTTGTTTAAGCTGGTTTTTCTTCGTTAACCAATCCGTGTGTAGCACGGTGTGTAGCACGGAACGTGGCAGAGCAAGGATTCATATGGGCGTTATCAATAAACTATCAGATACATTTTTACGTAAAGTATCAGGTAAGCCTTATACCGGAAAATCAGTCATTTCAGATGGTGATGGCTTAGCTGTACGTATTTCAAAAAAGGGTGTAATTGGTTGGGTTTTTCGTTACAGATTGGGTGGCCGTGAAACCAACCCTAAGTGGGCAAGCTTGGGTAAGTACCCAGAAACTTCAATCAAACAGGCAAGAGATAAGCGCGATCAATGTCGTGAATGGCTGGATAATGACAAAGACCCAAGTGTCGAATTAGCATTGGCTAAAGTCGTGCGCAAAGAAGCTGTGACAGTTAAAGAGGCGCTTGAATATTGGCTGGTGGAATATGCCACTGAGAACCGCAAAAATGTTAAAAAGCATAGAGCGCAATTTGCACGGCATTTGTACCCGTATATAGGTAAGTACCCGTTAGATAAAACGACTAAGCCTCAGTGGTTAGCCTGTTTTGATCGAATTAGAAAAGGCATTCCCAGCGAGCAAAGGGCGGCACCTGTTGCTGCAGGGCAAGTTTTGCAAGGAGCTAAACAAGCGCTGCTATTTTGCCGCAAGCGGGAATATGCCACCAGCTATGTGATTGATGACTTAACTATCACTGATGTTGGTAGTAAGCAGAAAAAGCGCGATAGGGTGCTTACGGAAGCTGAACTACAAGATGTGATTAATCAAGTTAAAGCGGGTGAGCATCAAGAGTATTACAACAATCTTATCTGGCTGTTAATTATCTTTGGTGCACGTACACAAGAGGTGCGTTTGTCTTCTTGGGATGAATGGGACTTTGATAAAGGCTTGTGGACAGTCCCTAAAGCTAACAGTAAAACCGACGAGTTAATTATCCGGCCAATACCGCCTAGGTTGTACTCGTGGTTAAAGCAGCTTAAGGCCAAAAACCAGAAGTCAGGCTATCTGCTTGGGCAATTAAAAAGCCCTGAGTCAGTTAGCGTTTACGGCGGCAAGATCTGGGAAAAGCTACAACACGAGAAGAAGTGGACCTTGCACGATTTAAGGCGAACCCTTGCGACTCGGCTTAACGACTTAGGTATTCCACCTCATGTTGTAGAACACCTCTTGGGTCACTCTGTCTCCGGTGTGGCAGGGATCTACAATCGCAGCCACTATATCAATGAAAAGAAGATTGCGCTTGATAAGTGGCTCGATGAGATACATGGAGAGCCTGTATTGGGGAGCGAAAAGGCGTTGTAGTTTGTTTTGGTGCCTACAAAGGTTTACTTGGACACCCGTTATTATTTAAATGCGCACAGTGGTTACTTTTAATATTAAAGTCGCTGCGGATAAACAAGGTGATATGTGGTAATGCCATTGTATATCACCCGTTTAATAACGGGTGGCTAATTGGCCTTCCTAGTTCCCTTTAGAAAGGAATGTCATCATCAAAATTATCATCGAAAGCTGGTGGGGCAACCTTTGTTATCACAGGTTGATTAGGCTCTGTAAGTTGTTCTCTAGCCTTCATGGGCGCATGTCTAAAATGGCCTTCAACTTTAAACCGCTCCCCCTCTCTAATAACTTTTGAACCTGGGTTATTTCGGGCATAAATACCGGCTTCTTTAAAAGTATTAAAATACTGAATGTTCGTTTGCATAGTTATCACTTATCATTGTTATATTTCGACTTTCTAGCTATGCTCATTACCAAGCTCCCCACTCACCGCATTTTGGAGATTTCATATTAAAAGGCTCTATTGCACGAGCCGAATGATAACTCCAATAAAGTCCATTCTTGATTAAACGGCTATCAGTAGTTCTGCAATGATTAAATATTTGATACTGCTCACATTCCGTACACTTCGTCCATACTGAACGTGGAGTTCTTTCAACCCATTCGCCTCGGCTATTTTTATATGTAGATGTTTTATATATTCTTTCTACGTGAGTTGAACCGCATCGAATACAGATAGGCACCGCTATTGTTTTGTCATTTGTGTTCAATCTCGTATTTGGATCTTCAAGTTTGTATTGCAAGAAAAGCCCTAAGAGCCTTTGTAGTTCATCATTATAAAGTTCTCTATCAATAGGGTTTAAAAGGATGCCGCCATAACAATGGTTTGGATAAAACTCCTTGTCCTCTCCGATATTTATATTGACTTCACCTAAATAACTGTATTTCCCCCAAGACTGGGAGGTAACCCTAGTTGGTAAAGCATTAAAACAGGGGTGGATTAGAAAAACTGGATTTTTGTCATTTTCACTATAATTTTTATCATAGTATAAGTGCTTAATTACATTGATTAAGCCACCAAAGCGCTCAAATGTTCCTTTGTTATAAAATTTTGCATCCATAACAAAACGCTTATGTTTTGCCTCGGCATTGTTTATATCTTTTTCAGTAAACCAGATGAGATCCAATACAAAATCAGGTCTCTTCCCGTGATCTAATGTTTTTTCATAAGTAAGCTTAATAAAACGTTTAGCATCTTGATTGGTAAGCAAGAGTTCGATGTCGGTCTTGTTTGTTTTAACAGCTTCAATTAACAGGTACTTCCAATTGTCTTGCAGGGTAAATCTAAATGATTCTTTTAGTATTTTTATAATTTGAAGTAGGCACCAGCGCTCATAAAGCATCGGCATATTTACTAGCCCAATTGCATCAATCTCTTCGAGACTAAGTAACAGCTCTTCATCTGCTAAATTAGTAACGTCGCGAAGAGTTTTATAGCCGTTATGCACACCTTGATAATGCGGGTTTTGGACAAAAGTCATCGAGTTTGGAAAGTGTGATGAAGGTTTTATCTGTAGTTTTTTAAAAGCTTTAATCAGTTTGTCCAGCTGGCGTAGCTTGGGTGCTATTTTTTTATAAACATACTCAGACATAGTTTGATTTTGTTCATAAAAACTAATTCGATTACGTAGAGATGCCTTTTCTTTTTCTTGCTCTTCAATTTCTGAGTCTGTCAGTTTTTTTTGCCAGCCTTGCTCACTTAGTTTTTTGCCTAATAGCTTTTCCTTATCAAAAGCTAGGCGAGCGTCCAGCATCGACTCAGAACCAATTAACTTGATAGATTGAATCGAGTTTAAATTGAATATATTTAATCTTTCGGTGCTGTAAAGATGACTTTGGCAAGTAACTTGTAAGCTCATACCGTGCTGTAACACAGATAGTAGAGGTGCATAACTTTCATTATGTCTAAATGAGATAATTGAGTGTTTCCCATTCACATCTCCCCAGACACTTCCGTCCCACACTTTGATAAAAAAGCCATCTCTCTCTCTTGTTAAGCTTTCTATTCGAACAAAAAAGTCTTCAAATTGGCCATGTTCACTAAATTGAATACCGCTATTGTCGAGTTTATTTGCAAAAAGCTTTTGCCAATAGTCTATATGGCAACGCTCTGAAAGCTTTTTAAGATCATTAACGACAAGCTCTCTTTCCACTAGAACACTATCACTAAAATTATTATGCTGATTTTCTAGTTTAGTGACAGTGTCTTTATAACGCTCGGCTTTATTATTAGCTAATATAGTGACTTGCTTTACTATGCGGTAGCACCTTTCAAGGGCAAAAAGTACATAGCGGTTTTCAGCGACATTAAATGTTGATTCAGTTGCTCGGCTGGTAAGAAACCGTTGATTGGTTTTGCTCGCTAGCTCCATAAAGGTGCGATTAACGGGTTTAACTGCCTTCCTCGGCTTTAACGCCTGTACCTCTCGAAGTTCAGCTTTCGGTGTGATTAAAACTTTTTCAGCATGGGATACCAAATTATTGATGCTCTCAATAATTTTATCGTTTACTCCTATCGCATTAGATGTTTTGGCGTTAGCTTGAACAGCGCTACTTTCATCTAATATGAGCTCCCATAAATCATTTTTAAAAGAACTCAGATAAGATTCAAGTTGTTCTAGGGTAAAATCGGCACCAGCTATAGCAAGTATGCAGGCTTTACCTTGCAATGAAAATTTTATGCTTCCGGCGATATTTGGGGCAATACTCCGCCATATTTTGTTTTTTTGATCCCATTCATCTGCAACTATCCACCAAGTTCGCCCTGTATCAATATCTTTAATTGGAGTTAAATACTTAACACTGCCGTTAGGCATATCTATGTAGGGCTTGGCTATTTTGTTATTTAAAAAACGTATAGCAAGTTGGCCGCGATCTACACCTTTTGCGTTGGGGTAAATAGTGGTTTCACATTCAAATTGACTCTTAGCTTCATCATATTGAATCTGTAAACCACTGATAGACTCAGTAACTTTTGTAAGCGTATTTTTGTCATACCAGATTAGATCAAGATACTTTACTTCAAAATGTGGCTTCATAAATTACGACCAGAAATTCACTACACCATCGTTTGCTTTGGCGTCTCTAACAACGGTTTCTAATGCCTTAACTGCACAAAATACATCACTGTAGTTTTCATGATTTGGAAGTTGTAACTTAAGGCGCTCAGTTAGCACCCTCTCTATCAATTCCAGCTTAGTTTGATCACCAATACTTTTATTACCATCAAAGGTAAATTTAGGTAGTACCTTATGCAGTAAAAAGTTATTGATAGCTAGCTCGCTATCAGAATTAACATCTTTAAAGAGTGCTAAATAATTTAATCCCTGACGAATAGTGCGCATACCAAACTCAACGCCAATCTTGTGGAAGAATTCTCTATTTAGGTCAATAAAGAGTTCGCAGAACTCATTACTTCGTTCAAATTTTGGATAACTTTCACGAATACCTAATGCTTCTGCATCAAGTAATACAGGCTTGCTGACATCATCAAAACCATAGCCCTTGACCTCATCAAAAATGGAGTCCCAGTCAGATAAAAGTGGTGATTCAAATCGCATTATATGGGCACGGTCTAGAATCTTAGGAGACAAATAGTGTGTTGTTTCATCGATGTTGATGGCACCAACGATACGTACGTTTGCAGGCACTTTTATTGTCGAAGGTGTATTAATAACCCCTGCCAGCATTCGGCGTATATCGCCATGGTATTTTATTAATGAGTCTTTATCGCTAAAGCCAAAAGCACGCTTCATTTCAGCGTTGACGGCTTCATCTTGCATCAGCTTTACGAAGTCGACCAGCCCGTCTTGAGAGTACTTTTCTTTTGCTTCTGAAATGATGGCCACCACTGCTTTAAGTTCTGATAACACATGCGCAGATTCATCATCAGAATAAAGTTGGATCTCAGGTGTTTTTTCTCGATCTTCTAGCTTCGATAAAAAGTCTGCAAAATAGTACTCAACCCTTGCTAAATTCATCTCATCTAAACAGATAAAGTAAGGAATCTCAGGGTTTTGTTGTGCTTCAATTAGCGCTTCGAGAAATGGTGTTGCAAGGTATTTTTTCTCAAGTGGATTATAGTAACCAAGCAGATCTTCGGAACTGGTCCAGTTCGGCTTTACTGGAATAATTTTAGATACACCGCCAACGGCTTTGGCAAACGATTGCACCAAATTCGTTTTACCTGAGCCTGAGTCACCAGCAAGAATGATAAGATCGTTTGAGCGAATAAGTGTAAGGTAGTTCTCAATGACATGCCTCGGATACAGTATCCCTTGTTCTTTAAGAAAGGCCTGAATATAAGAAACAGTTAGCTTGTAGTCTCCCTTAAACACTTCATCAAAGCTGACCATTTCTGTAGTATCACGCTCTTTTACTGCATCAAAGATAAAGCTATCGAAATCATCTTCATCGATGAACTCAAAGTCCTTAAGAAAAACAGCTTTTTCAGCAATATAAGATTTTAGTTTTTCAATTTTTTTGGCCATTTCCAACTGTATCTCTTTGTATTGAACTTTAAGGGAGTTGAGTTCATTTTGACGTTGATTAAGCTCTGAGCTTAACTTCTGGGTATTAAGTTTAAGCGCGCTTTTTTCTTGTTGTAACTCAGATAATGCAACTTCGGTTTGTGCAAGAGCCTTGTTAACTTTTACTAACTCAAGCTCTGCAAGTTGCTTCTTGCTATTGTGTTCATTAATAATTTGATTGGTAGCTTGCTGCTGTTCAGCCTCTATGGATGCTATTAACTCATCTTTCTTACTTGTTATCTGATTTAGATCTTGTTGAAGTTTTTGTTCAGCTGCTGCCAATTCTTGCTGCAAATTTGCCATGTGAAAGTCATATATAGACTTAACGATATAGCTGCTCTCATCACCTTCGATTAACTGTGATTTATCAAAGTTAATCGGTAAAGCTTGAAGCACTTCTGCAGAACCAAATTTGACAGTTAATTCAAACGGGTTGTTATGCTTCTGGCGTTCTTTCAATGGAGAGAGTACTAACTCACACTTAACCCAAACTCTTAGCTTGGTATTTAAAAGAGCCTTTGCGTAGTCATATGGGACATAGATTCCGGACTCTATTCCATGTCTAAGTTTTAACGGATAATTTATGGTTTGATTGCCAGCTATTAATCTAACCTTGTGTAAATTAATAAACTTGTTAGTTTGAGGGTCAACGAGTTCCCCCCAAACTTCTATCTTGCCATTGGTGATGCCCCAGCTATCAAACAAACGTTGATAAATCTCTGCATCGGAAAGGTCTTTAACGACATCAAAACTATAGATAATGTCTGTGTTGCTCATTGATTATATAGCCTGTTCGACGATGGTGTAGGTAAGGTGAATATGAGGGTTTGTTGTAAGCTCTGCTGAGTAATATTGCCGCATTGCTGTTATTGTTAAGGGCATTCAATGGCACTTCAGCCAGCCATCAGCGTTATCACTTAATCAGAATAGAATGCTTACCGGGTTGAGGCTAACTTAATAAGCTAGCCTGAACTCACATAGAATCTTATTCAAATAACAGGTGGCTATAGTCTTTTGCTCTTTGCCCCTTTCCTTTAGGCTGAATAATGGCAGTCAATGATTCAGAGATTAGCATCGAGCTTCCATTTTTATCTACTCCGATTGACGCCATAGGGTTATAGGTGCTCAATGCGCTTTTCATTTCATCTAAAATCGAGTCATTATCGGCTAACTCTTCTTCGTTAAGTACCATTAAATTATTAAAGAACTTTAAATCTAAAAGTGTACCTTCAAGCCAATCTACAGAGCATTTGTAACCTAGCTGCCACACAATGGATGAAGACTCTGTGTACACTTCTAAGTGACTTGTATTTTTACCCACTAAGCATGAGCCGAGTAGTACGCCAACGATATTTCTTTCTTTGGCTTTAGCGCTGACTTTCCCTAGTAGAGTCGTTAAGTTCATGCCCCCTAAACGTAAACCTGAACCATGACATGCGATATAAACATAGTAGTTTGCGTAGTTAAGCTGAGTAAGTTCATCAAGCGCTAAATCAAAGCTTTTTGCTTCGTAAAAATTGGTATGGTAAAGGTCGAAATTGCCGTTAGTACGCTCTAGTCCCTGAAAGTATGGCAATACACTGACCACGTTTTGATCTATAGCGACTGAGCTTTCACGACGAAATAAATTCCACGGTCTTTCTAAAATGATTAATGCATTCTTGTTTTTCATTTTATTTCCCTATAATCATGCAAACACTAAACCTGCTTGTGTCACTATAAAACCGTGACACAAGTGTTGGCGAAATCTCATTCTACTTAGAGTGAGGTAGAGAACCAGATATAGCCATAAGCTCTGAAAATCTGACTTTGTTACTACCTATCGCTATGGGATATGCGACGCTTAATGCAGAGCAATTATAGCTTCACTCTACGTATATGAACGGTAGCACATTAGCCATTCTAGAAAATGGGGTGTAACTCAAAATCATGAAATTATAACAATAAAAACATCTAGATAGTAATATTAGTGCTCAATGAGCGCCTTTCCTATATTCAAATTAGGGCGATCAGTTCAACTCATAGTTAACGAAGCGATTCCATTCTTCAATTGCATCATTTGCTGCATTTCGGTGGGTTTAAACAGCATCATTTTGTTCTTCAATAAAATCGTTGATACAGCGTTTATAGCGTTGAACGCTATCATTGAAGTTATCAACTTCCCACTGTGAGTTAAATTCATAAGGCTTGTAGGGCTTGCTGCAATTTGGGCTTGGTGTATAAGTATCAGCCGCCGCAAATTGTGATGCAAAGAGCAAGGCGCTTAATGTTATGAGCTTAGATAATTTTAATTTTGAGGTCATGATTATGTTTGGGATTTAAGTTCAATATGATTAGTGTGTTCAACATAGCTGGATACATCCAGCCGTATGAATAACGGCTGGAGTGAATAAACTACTACACCGCCTGTTCGACGATGGCGTCGGTGAGATGGAGTTGGGTAGTTTGCGCGTCAGCTAAACGGGCTTTAAGTTGGTCGCAAAGCGCCATTAACTCATCAACTTTAGCAACGATGCGTTTTTGTTCCTTGAGTGGGGGGCAAGGAAAGGCATATAAACCGACGCTATTCGCGGATAAATTTGGTTGAGCAGAGCCATTATCAAATCTGAATATTTGAGAGCGGCCAAAGGCACTCGTTAGATATCTATATATGAAATCATTTAACCGAGTGTCGTAAGCACGAATTATCATTAAAGATGAGGCTATTGCGCCTTCAGAATAAGGTTTAACAAAAGCTGTTTTACCAAATGTTGCGCCACGTAAGCAATACACGAGATCATTTGGTAACACCTTACCGCTTCGAAGTGAGTCAAACTTCTCTTTGGTTATATAATTCATATTCTGAGTAGTAAGTGTTCCATTTGGTTCAATATGACCAGTATTTATCCATGGAATACCAGCCTCTACGTACTCACTTTTATTAGGATAATTCTTACCTCTATCTCCATTTAGGAACTCGGATAATAAACCGAACTTACACCACTCCCACCCTTGCGGCAGTTCAAACGGTTTTTCTTCATCGGTGATGGCGGGCAGTGGTTTTTGCTTTTTGATTTTCTTGTCAGCTATTAATTGCGCTTTTTCTGCGGCGATACGCTCTAGTAGCTTAGCGGCTGGTTCATCATTAGTATCCTGTGGTACCAGCTTGCCCATGACGGCGAGTTGCAGAATGGTTTGCTTTAGCGTGTCGATGCTGGCGCTGGTGGTGAATAACGTGTCGAAGTGCTCGGCAACACGTTGCCAGCTCTCTCTAAAGTGCCGCTCAGGGCTGTTATCAAAAGACGGCTCAGGGCTGTCTACCTGTTCAGGGCTGTTAGCATCAGCGGAAGGAAGCAGTAACGCCCCTAGCAAGGTTTCAACTAAGGTTTGGTGTGCAGTAATGCTAGCTTCTGTTTGTGCTTCTAGGGCATCACACAAACTCATCAGCTCATCGACTTTAGCAACGATGCGTTGTTGTTCTTCACACGGCGGTACAGGTACAATAACACTATTAGCTCTAACAATAGTTAGAGTATGTACAGTAGTACCCATACTATCTTTGTGAATATCCCTATTCCAAAGTGGAGATTTCATAAAAATATCTAAATATAAAGGGTACAACTTGGCAATATTTTTGAATATGAGAACACTTGCATCTTTAAAATAAAACTTATCATTAGGGGTTACTACATATGGCACGCCAATGGTACCGACACCAGTAATCATAATATCTTCTGGTTCTGGCGCTGTACCACTTTTTGATAGTTCTAAAAAAAGTTCATTTGAAATATGAAGATCGTTATCTACGGTACCATTAACAGATAACTTAATTATTTCCCTTGCCCGATAAAATGGTACACCTGAATCTTGCCAATCCTTTTTTTGAACCCGACTACTTGACCCGACGACACCTAAATCACCTAAATGTTGAAAGCCCCAACCCTTCGGCAGTTCAAACGGCTTTTCATCCTCACTAATTTCAGGCAAAGCTTTAGGCTTTTTAATCTTCTTGTCTTTCACTAATTGTGCTTTTTCAGCGGCAATACGTTCAAGCAACACCGATGCTGGCTCGTCACTCTCATCTTGTGGAACCAACTTACCGCGCACGGCAAGTTCTAAAATCAGCTCACGCAGCTTTTTGATGCCATGCAATGAAAACTTCTTCGATGAACCACGGCCTGATGCTGACTTCTGCTCGATGGCGCTGGTCCAGATATCTAGGTTTTCTGTGATTAATTGTTCTGCACTTAACTCAGAGCTTCGTTCTGGATTTAGTTCTGCAGCCTTATTAAATGCGTGCTCAGCCATTATTTAGCTTCTCCCGCTGAATCTTTTGGAGAAAGGGCGGCAGAAAGAATACCTTTTAGCTGATCACGCAAGGCTTGAATATCGGCTTGCTGCTTGGCGTAGTCTTGTAATAACGCTTGTGGATCGTGGCTGACCACATCACCTACATGCGGGTTTTTAATATCTAGATTGTAGTTGCGAGCGATGATGTCATCGATAGACACTTTCCATGCTTGCTCGTTTTCAACTCGTGATGCAAAACCGTCGGCTTCAACGCCCCACCAGCTCAATTCAGTTACAAACTCTTCAAACTTCATTGGCTTGGTTTTGTTGTAGTTTTTCACCCCTGCAGGATATGGGTGCTCATAGAACCAGACATCTTTGGTTGGCTGACCTTTAGTGAAGAATAGGATGTTAGTTTTAATGCCTGTGTAAGGGTTAAATACACCGTTAGGTAAACGCACGATAGTGTGTAGGTTGCATTCTTCAGTCAGCAGCTTTTTGATTTTGGTTTTAACGCCTTCACCAAATAGGGTGCCGTCTGGCAATACCACAGCTGCGCGTCCTTTCGTTGCTAGAACTTCAATGATTAGCTGTAAGAATAGATCCGCAGTTTCACGGGTTTGCATTTCGCTTGGGAAGTTCTTCTCAATACCGTCTTCTTCGGTGCCACCAAATGGTGGGTTAGTGATGATGACGTCAACTTGGTCATCCCAGCTTGATAATGGCTTATTAAGGGTGTTGCCGTGCTTAATCTGTACTGGCACTTCAATACCGTGCAGCATCATGTTAGTGGTACACAGTAGGTGTGGCAGCTGCTTTTTCTCTACACCAAAGATTTGTTGCTGTAGGGTTTTGTGGTCTTCGCCCGATTTCACGTAGTTAGTTTTAACGTGGTCAAAGGCACACGCTAAGAAGCCACCAGTACCGCAAGCTGGGTCCATAATAGACTCTCCAAGCTTAGGATCGGTTACCGCGACAATGAACTTAGTGATGGCGCGTGGGGTATAGAACTCGCCCGCATTACCTGCGCTTTGTAAGTCTTTTAAGATCTGCTCGTACAGGTCACCAAACAAGTGACGTTCTTTTGAGTCGGTAAAGTCGATTTCATTGAGCTTGTTGATCACTTGGCGTAGTAGAGTGCCGTTTTTCATGTAGTTGAAGGCATCTGAGAATGCTTCTTTGACTACATAGCCGCGCGGGTTTTTATCTATCGGCGCAGTGAGGTTTTTAAGCTGTGGAAATAGCTCATCGTTAACAAAGTCCAGTAACTCTTCACCTGTGATGCCTTGGTTGTCTGCAGCCCAGTTGCGCCATAGGAACTGTTCAGGGATCGGCTCACGGTAATCGTCTAGTTCAAGCTCTAACTCTTCCTCTTGGGCATCGAACACCTTAAGGAAAAGTAACCAAGACATTTGCCCTAGGCGCTGGGCATCGCCGTCAACACCGGCATCTTTACGCATAATATCTTGGATGGATTTAATCGCTGAACTGATAGACATAACAAAGCTACTTTTAATTGCTAAATATAATGCTGGGGAGTATAGCAATACCTGCACTGGTAATCAGTGAGTTAGTTATGATTATTTTGCTGTTCTAGCTGGTGGCGTTTTCGCTTTACTGGTCATGACGTACGTTAGATATGTAAAGCGTAAAGTTTTCAGCTTAGCGCTAATACAGGAGTGAAGGGTGATGACGGTATTGTTAGGTTTTCGGGTTATATAAAATGCGATGCTTTTAATATTTGGTTGTGATTAAATAGCCAGCAAAACAACTAATTAGCAAGGATGAAAGTTAGTGGTGACCCATGATTGTTGAATGCCCCCATTGCAGCGAAGATAATGAAATCGAATACGCTGAAAACATACGCTGTAAAAAATGTGAGAAAGACTACAAAGGTTATGAGTTTTCTAAGCGGAAAATCATAACAGGAACAGCGCTTGCCCTTTTAACCTATATTGGTGTTCATACTCTTCGAGATGAGGCCAAAGGCTACGGTGACCGATATCCTATCGCGGTGGAATACGCTCTGCTCGATAGCTGTATTAACGGCAGTAGCAATTCTATTTCTCAAAGCCGTTACCTTAGTAAGCGTGATGTTTGTCTATGTGCGCTGGAAGGGGCTCAAGAAGATTATCCCTACTCTGATTATAAAGATGACTCGAAAGGTTTTGTGCCGATTTTTCGTCGATACACTAAGAGTTGTAGATAGGTTATAGATAAAAAGCGGTAACCTTGAGGGACCGCTTTTGTTGAGCTTAACCAAGTAGGGTTTTATTTACCCTTTGGAATGTTACCGCGCCCGCCGCCAGACGGTTTACCCGTTGTGCTTGGGTAGTTGGGGTTATTACTTGGACGAGGTGCAGCTGGTGCTTTTGGGCTTGATTTTGGTGTTGATTTGCTCATGGTGATCTCCTTATTTACCTGACTTTTTGTTGGTTTCAGCCGCACGTTGGGCGCGAGCACCAAAACTGCCTTTATCTACCTTGCCGCCATTTTGCTTGGCTGTACCTGATTGAATGCGAGCAGCGGCTTCAGGTGTCATTGGAGTTTTATTTTTAGTCATGTTCAATTCCTTTTTCGGATTAATTTAATTAGTGTCTTCGCTAAGACAGGCACAGAATGACATAGTGGTTGGGGACTCATGGGGACAGAAGTAAAACAAAAACAAATAAAAGTGTTATTGCAAAAGCTAAACCTGAGTATCAATAACTTTGCAGGGTTAGTTTATGAAGCGCGTTATGATGATAATGATGAAGAGGCAGAGCAAAAGCTCGCCGAGAAAATAAAGAAGCAACTACAGCGGCAAACTACCAAAGAGGAAGTGCTTGACTCATACCTTGATATATTGGCAGATTTGCCTAGTTATCAGGCTCTAAATCTTGATAACGTCCGCAGTCAATATGTAAGTCATAGCTGCTTAAATGATGACGTTATGATGAGTCTCACAGAGCTGTCTAGTGAATTGGATAGCTAACTGTAAAAGCAAAGGGGCGCTAACACCCCTTTACGATTTCTATTAAGCTGATTGCTGGTGGAGCTGATAAATCTCAGCTTCTAACTCGCTAATTGCTTGATCGTACTCTTTTTTACCACCAAAGCCTTTTTTAACGATCTCGCTTAGGCTACCAATCTCGTTAAAGGGCTGCACTTTTAGCACTTGCATGCTTTCAATTTCTTGCACCCCAACGTCGGCGTATTTAACCAGTAGATTCTCTAGTACCGTTTGGGCGGTATCAGAATACTTGGTGAAGTAATTACGCTTTTTAACGCTATTGGCACGTTCTTTTCGGGTGAGCGGCGGTTGGTCGTACACCACATGACAGATCATGTCGAAGGGGTCCATCTCTTTGCCAACCTCCTCTTCAAGTGCGGCCCAGATAATCCCCTCTTGTGCGAGCTCATCGATGATGGCTTGTTTACGGTCAGAGTCATTCCAGCGCTTTACGAACTCATCGAGAGAGCTGAACTGCTTAGCCATGGTTTTTCGAGTGTAGTCTTTGAAAGACTCGGTAACTAACTTACCGTCGCTGTCGTAATACTGCACACGTTCTGCGACCTTACTGACGCTTACACCCGACACGCGGTATTTGGCTACTTTACGGGTTTCATCGTCTGTCCATTCGCCTTCACCAGTACCTTGCGCACCACCGGTTTCATTTCCACCAGTCTCGGGCGTATCAGGTTGGTTAGTACCATCGTCATCATTACCGTTATCGTCGGTTGAGCCCTCTTCTCCAGCGCCATCAATATCAATGTCAGGATCTTCAATCTCTTCTGGTTTCTTAATGATTACCTTTTCTGGAGTACCATCAAAGCGCTCATCGGCAAACAGTTCAGTGGCTTTTTTGAAATCTAAGATGGTGAACCACAGCTTGCCGTATCTATCGTCGATACGGGTGCCGCGACCAATGATCTGTTTAAACTTGGTCATTGATTGGATGTTTTGATCCAGTACCACCAGCTTACAGGTTTTAGCATCAACGCCCGTGGTCATTAGCTCTGAGGTAGTGGCAATGACAGGATAAGGCTTTTTCGGATTGATGAAGTTATCAAGCTGAGCTTTACCTAGCTCATCATCACCAGTGATTTTCATCACGTACTTATCGTTCTTCGCCATTTGCTCTGGATTGAGATTGGCGATAGCTCGGCGCATACGTTCAGCGTGGTCGATGTCATTACAAAAGACAATGGTCTTTGCCATTGGGTCGGTACGCTTTAGGTAGTTGGTTATCGTCTCGGCCACCAGCTGAGTGCGCTCATCAATCACCATGGTGCGGTCAAAGTCTTTTTGGTTATAGATACGATCTTCTATTACCTCGCCTTGATTATCGACTTGGCCTTTTGTTGGTCGCCAGCCTTGCAGATCAACATCAATATCAACGCGCACCACTTTATAGGGCGCTAAAAAGCCGTCTTCAATACCTTCTTTAAGGGAGTAGGTATAAGCCGGATCACCAAAGTAGTCTGAATTTGATACTTCATCGGTTTCTTTAGGGGTCGCCGTTAAGCCTACTTGAGCGGCACTTTTGAAATACTCTAAGATTTCACGCCATGCGCTGTCTTCTGAGGCGCTACCGCGATGGCACTCGTCGATGATGATTAAGTCAAAGAAGTCTGGATCTACTTGCTTAAAGGCTTTCTGAGCCTCTTCAGGGCCGGTTAAAGCTTGATATAGGGCTAGGTGTATCTCGTATGAAGGATCAACGGTTCTGCCCGTTATCTTTGTCATGGATTGGCCGAATGGCTGAAAGTCATTGATGCGGGTTTGATCGACTAAGATATTGCGGTCGGCGAGGAACAGAATGCGTTTTTTAGCGCGAGACTTCCATAAGCGCCAGATGATCTGAAACGCCGTGTAAGTTTTACCAGTGCCTGTTGCCATGACAAGCAATACACGGTCTTTACCTGATGATATTGCTTCTACGGTTTTGTTGATGGCTTGCAGTTGGTAATAACGAGGGTGCTTACCGCTACCATCGTCATAGTATTCTTGGTTGATAATGGGTAGCTGCTTTTCGGTGTAGCCTTTCCAAGCGCAATACTTAGCCCATAGCTCTTGTGGTGATGGAAAGTCTTCAAGACGGATTTCGGATTCTAGCTGGTTTGCTTCGTTAGTCCCGAGCTTTGTTTTGTCGTGAAAGATAAAGCCATCACCGTTAGAGGCAAAGATGAAAGGCACTTCAAGCAAGCGTGCGTAATCGAGCCCTTGCTGCATGCCTTTGCCTACTTCATGTTTGTTAGCTTTAGCCTCAATCACTGCAAGGGGCATGCTTGGTTTATGGTAAAGCACAATATCAGCAGACTTTACGGTTTTGCGTACACCTAGTTGGCCACGCACAATCACCTTACCGTCGCGTAGCTTCACCTCTTGGCGAATTTGCGTCATATCATTCCAGCCCGCGTCTTTAATCGCTGGCATGATGAATTTGGTGATGATATCGGTTTCAGTCAGTTTTGCTTTATTGATGCTCATAACCTAACAAGGTCCTTCTAGGAAAGATAACAAACAGTTACGGACAGCTTTGCCCATTTCGATTGTGTCATAAAGCCTTAAGGAAGCACAGGATTTAGCTCAAGGATTGATAATGTGGTTGGAGGTTTTGCATTGATTGCAACTGTTCTATTTATTGTTGGTAGAGCTGCAAGGGATGCTAGTGGATAACCTTATTTGACGTAAAACAAATATGAATGACATGAGAGCTAAATAACTGTGATGCAAAGAACTATTTCGAATTTAGGTGCTTGAACGGTGGTAGATAACCAACTAAAAGAAAGGCTCTAAATATTGTGAGATAACAGTTTTATGGCTGAAAGATATTCATTAACAGTTAATACGGTGAACGGCATTACTCGAACTCAAACTGAGTGTGCAGCATTCTTAGTTTATTTAATTAAGTTCTCAAATGGCTCTACTTACATAGTAGAAAGTCAGGACCTAGTTACTAGCTGGTATGCAATTTACAACACTTCTTGGAATAACACCCCTAACTCTGTTACTGACAAAGTTCGAGCTGCTGTCGTTAAGTTACGCAATCCTGAGTTCTTTGTTGTTGCGTTAGCAAAGTCGAAAGATGAATCTCAGGCGAGAAAGGCCGCGGCGATAAAGTACTACGCACCGGACTTAAATACTTCTGCCGGAGTTAGCTTATCTCAGCCGAGCTTTTTTGACTCGCTAGACAAGGTTGTCAACACATTTGAGTTGGCTTCTCGTTCGACAAATCACAATAACATCAAGTTTGAAGATAAAGATCGTGACTTGCTAATCGGTGAGATTGTGATTAATCGTTCTAAGAAACGATTCTTGGTTATAGAGGGGCCTCACAAGGGAAAATTTGTGAGCTGCTCAACCCCAGAAAGAGAGAAGTTCCCAGTTGGAGCAAAAGTGAAGGTTAAAGCTGCAATGATGAGTAATGGCACGTTGAAAGCAGCAAATACAGCAAAGTTGCTTCCAGCCTAAGAGACGCTTCACGATACATGATGAAAAGGAAAGCATAGGTGTTAAACGCTAATAGTTGTGGTCTTTGCGGGAGAGTCATCGCTCCCAGAGAGTTATTTAGCCATCTAGTAATTGATCATGGATGGAAAAAAGTATCTGAGAATATAAATTTAGTTGGTGGTCCTTCTAAAAAGGGACTCGACGTTAAAAAACAGACAAATCCTCCTTGCGATAGTTTCGAGCTAAACAATTCAACAGAAGTCTTATCAAAGTTACAAGGCTTAGTTAATGTTCGCTTATTCCAACTAGAGGACAATTGGCATGTAACGACCAAAAAGGGGGTTTTTATAGCGTCATTTCCATCTGAAATGTCAGCAGAAAGTTGGTTGAACTCATATGCTGATAAAAGAAATAAAGAATTTAATATAAACAAGATAGCCCCGTCAGTTTGCGCTGGCGGGCTGCACGGCGCATTGAATGTGCGTCTGAAGAAAAAAGGCCGTAAGTTAAATCCCCTTTTTGTTTCAAAGTTCACTAAATCGGGGCCTGTATTCTGTTCTCAATGTGGCGGTGATGGCGGCGCTGGTGGACGTTGCTGGAAGTGTAATGGTACGGGGTGGGCGAAATGAAATCTCTTGTGTGCGAATTGTGCCAGTGTATTGTTGCTGAATGTGATTTACATACCCATTTAGCGAATGTTCATGGATGGTTTGGACGCCCAGTATTAAGCGTTGGTCAGGGAGGGACAGGTAGTAAGCCTCGTAAACCATTTAACGCTAAAAGTGTTGAACGTGTCGGTCATAAGTTGCTTGCTCCAATAAAAAACTCGAAGAAGGCACCTCTTACAAATTGCACTTGCTGTGGAGTTCAGGTTTCAAAGAAAAAGCTAGCAAAGCATGAAGCTGCTTGTCTTGAAAGGCAGAAAGAAAAGCAGCTAGAACTGAAGAAAAGTCAAATTAACAAAGAATGTAGTGGTGTATTAAAATTAGTTCTTTGTCCCAAGTGTTCTACGCCCATTGCAGAGAAAAAGCTTAAGAGTCATATGACTAGCCGGTGCCCTAATCGGAGTATAGTATCTCAAGTTACAAGTCTTAGAAGCGGTAAAGCTTGCTCATCGACATATAATGACCCTGAAATCGCCGCATACTTAAATAGAAATCCTGAACCTGAAAAGGTTGGCCCTCGAGGATTGCCGCAAGATAAGTATCGGCGCAGTGCCTATGGGCGTTCAGGGATGGAATATGACTCTTGGGGAAGGGGGGAGTAGTCGTTATTTTGGGCGGCTCATGCAGAGCTGCCCTGCGATTTTTCTAACAGCTATAGCTAACGCTTAAGGTTTCTTTGCGTCACTCTTCAACGCTTTTATCCGCTTATTGAATGCTCTCATGCCTGGAGTTGCTCTAGTGCTTCCTGTGTAGAAAGGTCCTTTTTTTCTGTCTGCATTAATCATTAATTTTGTTTGATGGTCGAATTCAGCATTGGAGCCTGTAAGCCTTTGAAAGAAAGGTGAGGGATATATTGGTGCGTGAATGTGGAAGAGTAAATGTTGGTAGGCATCATCTTTATAGTAATGATCTAACGCCGATTGAATAAGTAATAAAGCTGCTGAGCCATCACGTTCGGCGATGAGGTATTTACACATTTCTAGCTCAATTCTATATTGGCTAACGACGTTGAAAACCTGAGCTTTTAGCTCGCTAGAATTTAGGTCTTTTAGCTCTATTAGCGTTAGATAGGCTATTAGTGCCCCTTCTAGATCTGAATCTTTGATTTGTAGGTAGATTGTTTTATCGCAGTGCCAAGCAAAAACATTGAGTAAGGCATTAGTACGTAGCACCATCTTTCCTTCTTTAGTTTTTGCACCTGTAGAGTGGCCACCATGTAACTTGCAGCGGCCATTGGTAATATTTCCATAACGCTGACAGGGCTTCCCACTTCTGGTTTTAGCGCCGCATTTGGGCAAGTTATCAAGGTTAAATCTAGCCATTTTTGTTTCTGCTCCTTTTGAACGGTCGAGTGATCACTTTTTGCAATAGCTTCGGTTCATGGGCTTTGTTCTGTATTTTGAAATTTGTAGTGAGCATTTGATCATTGAAGTGTTTACAACACCCCGAAGGGTATTGGTTTTCTGTTGTTTATAGAGGCTTTACGATTTACTCATTGATGATCTAGGTGATCAAAAAAGAGTGATCACTTTTCGGTTCATGGGCTGATAGTCGAGTGATCACTGTTACATCCTGAGTGATCACTTCATTAGCTTGATCATTTATCAGCGAGTCTTTATAGCGATACTTTGGCTTGGCATCACTTAGAGGTGGATTGGTTAAATGGTCTAAGCTCGTGGGCCTTGCGGCAATGCACGCTTTTAGTTGCTGCTCGTGAGAAAGGGGGTTAAACCAGCCATGTTTTGGTGGTCTAGATGTTTGGCTCTTGAATTGTGGGTTAGCTATTTGAAAATGTTCAAACGCTTGCTTTCGTTGGTTGTTATTAAAGGTGATTTCTGGGTCCACCAGCATAAGATCTGTAGTCGGATCGAAGTCTTTTGCAGGGGCGATCTTATTACTTAAAAAGCCTTTAGCTTTGCCATTCAGCTCTTTAGTGTGCTCTTTAGCCAAGTAACTTGAACGGTAGATGGCACTCTTTAGTGAGGCTTTGTCGCCTCTGTAAGTGATGCAATAAGGGTTATCAACAAATGAGACTGTGCCATTCGAATGCATTTCCCACATTGCTTTAATAAGCGATTGTAACCGGTACGAGTGCTGTATCTTGTGGGCACTTAGCATGACTTCAAGATGATAATGCTCAATCTCAGATGTGTTCTGCTCTCTGGCGCAATGGTAAATCACCTTGCACTTGTATTGGGTTTGAAGAAATTGCTGTAACTGCTTTAAGAATTTTGTAATTGTCTGATTATCAATAGAGTAGTGGCTTGGGTGTAGGTCAATTCTAGCAATCAACAGTCGCTTGTAGTGACTAAGCATGATTTCGTAATCAGAGATAATGGTATTCACTATGCTTTTGTTTAAACACTTGTGTTCCGGCTTAAAAACATCGTAAGCATGGTTCTTGTAAGCAAACAACATTGAGTTGTGTTTGGTTATACAAAAGCGCTTTTTACGGGGCTTAGCTTGGCTGCTGGGTTTATTAGTCTTTTTATTCATGGTTAGTTTTTCTAGTTGTTTGCATTGCTGCTAGCCTAGCGGGGTATATTATTTAATATCCGCCGTAATCCATTATTGGTTTTTGCTTGAACGAGTCAGTACATCAGGGTTTCAGGGCTTTATAGCTGGTTAATGTTAACTTCATAAGTGGGTCAAAGTGTGTCAGCGGGTGAGGTTGCCTATTGAGGCCCAACTGACAAGCCCTATGAGTTATTCAGGGTATAAAAAAGCAGGCCTAAGCCTGCTTTTTATCTATTAGTTAGTCAGCCATTTATGGATGTCCTTGAAGCGCCAAAATGAGCGTCCGTTCTGTATCAGCGCAGGTAAGGGGAACTGGCCCGACTTAACTCTTCTACCTAATGTTGAACGACTGATCCCTAAGAGCTTCTGGATTTCAGGTTTTCTCACTAATCTATTTTGTTCTAAATACATTGCTAAATGATCAAGTTGATTTTGTTTCATTTTTAAACCTCATTATTTAACTGATTGACGTGATTCGACCCACTCAATGACTTCTGATAGCAACCAGCCTACGGAGCGGCTACTTTGGGATATGTAGCGTCGCTTGGGAAACTGTCCTTTTTGTTCAAGAATCCAAGCTGTTGTGCGTGATATAGAGGTAATTGCTTTACGTTCTGCTTCGCGAATGAAGCGGTCTGTTTGTATTGAAATTGATTTTTTCATGGTCATTCTCGTTTATTTATGTTCGAGAGTGATTTTGAAGATACTGAGATAAAAAAACAGACAGTCCTCTTAGAGTTAGCCTGTTTTTTATTTTAAGGTATTGTTTATTTTAAAGTTTAATTTTTACGAGGGTTGAATCGATAGGTGTTTGTTTATTTTTTGATTTTTGAATGCTATCTCTAATTCGTTCACTAGCCTATGTAGACTTGGCTTGGGTAGTTTGTCTGAGTTTTTAGGTTTTTTTATCGGCTTTAGCCAGCTACCTATTGAGCTTTCAGCCGGTTTACGCTCGACAAACTTTGTGAGAACGTCAATATTCATATTATCCCCTTCTTTTGAGAAGTTGGTGATTCTTGTATGAATGGCTTCTGCTAACAAAATTTTTGGTGCAGCTATTAGATGTTCATGCTGATAGATATGGTTTGCCATCGAGATAACTAAGTGTTTTATGCTTTTAGTTTTATTTGCGTTTGTGTCTCCAGCTTTTTTAGGAGTGCTAACTATCGACTTATACCCTGAATCGGTATACCTATCTAAAAGTGCACACGTATCATTGCTCCCTGCGGGATAAGCAATGTGGAAAATATTGAAGAATAATTGATATAAGAGTTGGTAAACAGGCCAATTATAAGGTTCGTCTGGTGGCAATATTTTCCATAGTTTTTGAATGAGCAGCTTGAATACGTCGCAGTTATCAAGAACTAGGTCGAGTTGAGAAGGCTGATTAATAGAGCTACGGTCGGCATATAGGTCATTTTGCTTTGTTTTGATAGCTTTTGCTCTTCGACGTACAAGCCTGATAAGCTCTATTCCTGATGCGTCATTTTGATACGCATCGTGTGAGTTCCCTTCAGCTATATCTTGTACAGATATCCCTAATAGCTTTAATTGATCTGGTGCCATTTCTGGCAATATCATTTTACTCATATCGTCGATACGTGATTTTCTGTCTTTGAGTGGAATGATAGTCATCGTTTAACCTTTCTCTTATTAATAGCAGCTTTTAGTTTTAAGTTGGTTAGAGGGATTTCAGTTCTTCATATTTTTCTGTGTGTAGCACCGTGTGTAGCACGCATAGCAAAACGGGCTTCCCATTGCTGGAAAGCCCGTTTTAATACAGCAAGTTAAGACGTTAGTCTTAGTTCATGCCGTATTTCTTTAATTTCTTGCGTAGTGTACCACGGTTGATACCTAGCATGTTGGCAGCGCGAGTTTGGTTGCCACGAGTGTGTTGCATGATGATATCTAGCAGAGGTGCTTCAACTTCGCTTAACACCATTTCATATACTTCTTCAGCTTCTTGCCCGTCCATTTGAGCGAAAAAGTTAGTGACAGCACGCTTTACCGCATCACGTAGTAATTGTGGCTTGATAGCGCCACTTGCGGTTTCGATTTTGCCAACAGTAAGTGGGTGAACTTCAGTGTGAGTAGTCTGATCAAACATTCGTATTCTGCTCTTTATTAATTTGCAACAAATTCATCAAAATAGCGTTCCACCATGGAACATTGTTCTTCAACGGTTTCGAGTCGATTAAATTCGGCCCTAAAAGGTCGTTGATGTTCTTGGTCTAGGTACCAGCCAACATGCTTTCTTGCGAAGCGGATGCCCTTGAAATCACCATACAGTTTGTAAAGTAGTTCCAAGTGTTCAAGCATAACTTGACGCATTTCATCCATCTCAACGGGCGCTAGCTTATTACCTGTATCCAGGTAATGTTGGATTTCCCTAAATATCCAAGGCCTTCCTTGAGCTCCTCGTCCTATCATCAGGGCATCCACACCAGTATAATCCAACACAAAACGTGCTTTCTCTGGCGTTAAAATGTCTCCATTTGCGACAACGGGGATCGAGATCTGTTTTTTAATTGCTTTGATTGTGTCGTACTCGGCATCGCCTTTGTACATGCACTGCCTCGTTCTGCCGTGAACGGCTAATGAAGCAATACCGCAATCTTCTGCAATCTGGGCGATATGAACACCATTCCTGTGCTCTGGAGCCCAACCCGTTCGAATTTTTAGCGTAACAGGCACGTCAACCGCGGCTACTACAGCACGTAGAATTGCTTCTACTTGTACTGGATCTTGTAGCAAAGCTGATCCTGCAAGCTTCTTATTCACTTTTTTCGCTGGGCAGCCCATATTGATGTCAATGATTTGCGCCCCTTGTTGTACGTTGACAACAGCGGCATTGGCCATTAACTCAGGATCTGCTCCGGCAATCTGAACCGAACGTATTCCGTCTTCACCTGCGTGTGTCATACGCAAGCGGCTTTTGTCTGTATCCCAAACCTCAGGATTAGACGAAAGCATCTCCGACACGGCTAAGGCTGCGCCATAACGTAAACAGAGATTTCTAAAGGGTTGGTCTGTGACACCTGCCATTGGCGCCACGATCAACTGATTTTTCAGGCGATAGGGTCCAATCTGCATTTATCAAAACACCTTGCTCGTCAAAGGGGCGCTATAGTACGCCTTTTTCAAGCCTGTGAAAAGGTCAATAAATGACCTGAGGGCAACTTTTTTGCTTGACTTTTGTTGACTGAGAAGTCAGTCGCGGCGCTGAAAGCGCCGCGGGTTACCGCTATTTGCGTATGCCTGTCAAGCGACTCCAGTCGTCTTTGTGAGCCGGTGCATCCATATCGAACCACTGGCTGTAGAAAGCTGAGATCTCTTCAGCTTGTTCTTGTAACAGGCCTGATAGTGCTAATTGTCCACCTGGTTTTACTTTTTCAGCAATAAGTGGCGCAAGTTCACGCAGTGGACCCGCAAGAATGTTGGCCACGAGAATATCGGCAAGCAGATCGGCTGGTTGATCTTCTGGTAGGTATAGGTCTAGTTTGTCTTCAACGCCGTTACGCTCAGCGTTAGCTTTTGAGGCTTCAATCGCTTGGTAGTCGATATCGATACCGGTAACGCGCTCTGCACCAAGTTTTAGTGCGGCTACGGCTAAAATACCTGAGCCACAACCAAAGTCGATAACATCTTTATTGGTGTAATCTAGGCCGTCTAACCACTCTAAACAAAGTGCTGTGGTTGGGTGAGTACCAGTACCAAATGCTAAACCTGGATCTAAGATCACGTTAACTGCTGTTGGATCAGGGGTTTCACGCCAGCTTGGGCAGATCCATAGACGGTCACCAAACTGAATCGGGTGGAAGTTATCCATCCACTCACGTTCCCAGTCTTTATCTTCAACTTGTTCAATCTTATGGCTGAAGTTTTCACCTAGGTATGGCAAGCCTTTAAGCATGGTCACAATTGGCGCTAAATCGTAATCGGCTTCAAATAGCGCTGTTAGTACTGTGTGGTTCCACAGTGGTGTTTCGCCTAAAGTTGGCTCAAAGATTGGTGTATCTTTGCCATCTTCGTAAGTGATAGATAGTGAACCAAGATCCATAAGCATGTCGCTTAAGGCATCGGCGTGCTGGTTGTCGGTGTCGACTTTTAATTGGATCCAAGGCATGGGATCGTCTCTGTAGCTAGATATAATGGCGTTATTGTAAACCATCTGCTCGATTTACGTCAGCGCCAACATTAAAAAGCTGTGGTTTTTGTTGTAAGGCTACTTAAGCGTACACTTGCAAGTGAAATCTTGGGTTAGATTATGCGCAAAATCATGAGCTTAAATTTAGACTAAAGTCTAACGGTTTTTGCTGGTTGCGTGTTTATATTTTCTTTTCAAGTGTTTGAATTTTGTCGGTAAAATGGTTTGACCAGTGTTCGGTTGGTCATTTTGTGTTTGTGATCGACGTCAAAGAGTGCCGCGCTACTTGGTGAGCAAGCTCACGCTTTAAAATGGTGAATATTTGTAGGGCAAATCTTCCTGTTATGGTGTAAATCCCGATAATAGGCACTATAAAAGAAAAATAACCGTGAGAACCCTAACCGACACTACAACTCTGTTTAAACAAAAAGTGGCTAGCGCTTGGTCTGCCAAAGCTGACCGTTTACAAAGTGCTACCGGCATTCTACTAGGATGCTTTTTGTTAGTGCATCTGCACTTCGAATCTAGCATCTTATTTGGTAAAGAAGCTTTTTACCATGTGGTGCAATTTTTAGAAGGCGGCATGTTTAGCGAAACCGGCCATGGTTACCCGCTATTGACCACCATTTTCTCGACTTTCTTATTAGTAGTGGTTTTAGTCCATGCGGCATTTGCACTGCGTCGTTTCCCTGCGCAAATTGGCCAGTGGCGTGCGCTACGCAGCCAAATGCAAGTGGTTAACCATAGCGATACTCGTGTGTGGTTTTGGCAGCTAGTCAGCGGCTTCATCTTATTCTTCCTTGTGCCTGTGCACTTATACACCATGATTGCGACCCCTGAAATTGGTCCGCACTTAAGTGCTGAGCGCGTGTATCACGATAATGCATGGTTACTGTATATCGTGTTGCTGCCTGCTGTTGTTATTCATGCAATGTTTGGTTTGTACCGCGTTGCAGTGAAGTGGGGCATTAGTGCTAATCGTAATGGTCTTCGTAAATTCGCTCATATCTTAGTGGTGTACTTAATGGTGATTGGCTTATTAAGTCTAGCTCAGTACATGATTATCGGCAGCGAGTTAACACTCCCTATTGAGCCGTTTCGCCCATAAGGCGCACGATTAACCTAAATTCTTGATGCCGATTGATCTTGATAGTTAATCGGCATCAATAACACCAATAAAAATAGCGCTGCGGGTGGTAATGAACCACTACACAGCGCAATAGAACATCGATCTATTCCTATTTAAGGAGCAAGCGTGAAACTCATATATACCGATTCTTTAGTCGTGGGCGCCGGTCTGGCTGGACTAAGGGTCGCCATCGCCTCGAAAGAGAGAGGGCTCGACACCGTTGTGCTATCTCTGATCCCTGCTAAACGTTCACACTCTGCGGCAGCGCAAGGTGGTATGCAGGCAAGTCTTGGTAACACTGTAAAAGGCATGGGTGATGATGAAGATGTGCATTTCCAAGATACCGTAAAAGGATCTGACTGGGGATGCGATCAGGATGTCGCTCGTATGTTTGCTCACTGTGCACCTAAGGCTGTGCGTGAATTGGCTAATTGGGGCGTACCTTGGACCCGCATTACCAAAGGGCCACGTCAGGTGGTAGTGAATGCAGAAAAAGTCACTATTGAAGAAGCAGAAGAGGCGCATGGTTTAATTAACGCCCGCGACTTTGGTGGTACTAAAAAATGGCGCACTTGCTATACGGCAGACGGCACTGGTCACTCGCTGCTTTATGCGGTAGATAACAAAGCGATTGCAATGGACATTCCTGTGCATGAGCGCATGGAGGCGTTATCGCTTATTCATGATGGTAAGCGTTGTCACGGTGTGGTTGCACGCTGCTTAATTACCGGTGAGCTTATTGCGTATGTTGCTAAGTCGACCACGATTGCTACTGGTGGTTATGGGCGTATTTATGAAGTATCGACTAACGCTATTATCTGTGAAGGTGTTGGTCAAGCACTGGCGCTAGAAACCGGTGTTGCCAAGTTAGGTAACATGGAAGCGGTACAGTTCCACCCTACTGCGATTGTGCCGGTGGGTATTTTAACTACTGAAGGTTGTCGTGGTGATGGTGGTTTATTGCGTGACAAAGATGGTCACCGCTTTATGCCTGACTACGAGCCAGAAAAGAAAGAGCTAGCATCACGTGACGTGGTATCGCGTCGTATGACTGAGCATATGCGTAAAGGTAAGGGGGTGGATAGCCCTTACGGTCCGCATCTATGGCTAGATATTACCTTGTTAGGCCGTAAGCACGTTGAAACCAACCTGCGTGAAGTAAAAGAAATTTGTGAGAACTTCCTTGGGATTGACCCGGCTAAAGATTGGATCCCGGTAAGACCGACGCAACATTACTCTATGGGCGGTATCCGTACTGACGCTACCGGTCAAAGCCCACAGCTTAAAGGCCTATTCAGTGTCGGTGAAGCGGCATGTTGGGATATGCATGGCTTTAACCGTTTAGGCGGTAACTCATTAGCTGAAACAGTCGTTGGCGGCATGATCATCGGTAAGTATGTGGCCGACTTCTGTGAGCAGAACACCCTTGAAATCGACACCAATCTAGTTGAGACCTTTGTAGGCAAACTACAAGGTGAAATTGATGAACTGATTGATGGTGACGGTACAGAGAATCCATTTGAGCTTAAGCAGCAGATGCAGCGCATTATGATGGACTACGTGGGGATTTTCCGTAATGGCCCTGAGCTTGAAAAAGCGGTAAGCGAGCTGCAAGACTTGCTTAAGCGTGCCAATGCGTTAGGCCTTAAGTGTAAGAAGCGCCATGCTAACCCTGAGCTGGTTGAAGCGCTGCGTGTTAAGCGCATGCTTAAAGTGGCACTAACCGTTGCAGCTGGTGCAGCTGCGCGCACAGAGAGCCGCGGAGCACACGCTCGTGAGGACTTCCCACAGCGTAATGATAAAGATTGGCTAAACCGTACATTATCAAGCTGGCCAGACGCTAACAGCCTGTCACCACAGCTTGAGTATGAACAGTTAGATGTGATGAAGATGGAGTTGCCACCAGGATACCGTGGTTATGGTATCGACAATGCCATTGCCCATCCAGACACTGAAAAGCGTGAACAACAAATTGCAGAGATTATCAGCCAGCTTGGCCCTGATGCCGATAGACATCAAAAACAAGCAGCAGTTATGCCATTTGACGTACCAGAATCATTAAAACCAAAGAACGAACGTTTGAGTGACAAACTAAACTCAGGCGCAGGAGAGATCGCTAAATGAGCCAACAAATGGCTAAAGGCCGCACCTTAACTTTCAGTATTTTCAGATATGATCCGCAAATGCCGGATGATAAGCCGAAGATGGTGGATTACCAGATCGAAGAAGCGCCTGGTATGACGGTCTTTATTGCGCTAAATCAGTTGCGTGAGTTGCAAGATCCATCGCTGCAGTTTGACTTTGTTTGTCGTGCGGGTATTTGTGGTAGCTGCGCTATGGTGATTAACGGTATGCCGACTCTGGCATGTCGCACCCTAACTAGCAAATTTGCTGATGGTAAGATCAAGTTAATGCCGCTACCTGGCTTTGAGTTGATTGGTGACTTGTCGGTGAATACGGGTAAGTTTATGCGTGAAATTGCAGAGCGCTTAAAGCTATGGCTACACCCGAAAGCGGGCGATGATGATATTCACCGTTTAGAAGCGCCGATGTCACCAGAAGAAGCGGCTAAGTTATATGAGCTAGAGCGCTGCGTTGAGTGTGGCGTGTGTGTATCAGCGTGCGCAACTAAGCAGATGCGTGATACCTTTGTTGGGGCAGTTGGCCTAATGAAAATTGCGCGTTTTGAGCTAGATAGCCGTGATGCACGTAATGCTGAAGACTTCTACCATGTAATTGGTAATCAAGACGGCGTATTTGGCTGTATGACCTTGTTAGGTTGTCAGGACAACTGTCCGAAAGATTTGCCGCATATGCAGCAGATTGCTTACCTTCGTCGCAAGATGGCGGTAACCTTGGTTTAATCGATTCGATAGTACTTAGCGTTTCAATTCGAGTAAACCTTAAAAAGCCTGCTTATTGCAGGCTTTTTTATGGGTGACGTTTGTACGAGCTTTATCTACAATTTGGAATGAATATATAAGTATTTATTAATGGAATATTGATAATGCAACTGAATGACTTGAAGCTGTTTGTGCGAGTTGCTGACTGCGGCAGTTTAACGGCCGCTGCAGTTGAGTTAGACATATCTTCAGCTGTGGCCAGTGCAGGCTTAAAGCGGTTAGAAAAGGAATTAGGTACAGCATTATTCATTCGTAGCACGCGTAGCTTACGTTTAACGGATGCTGGGGAACGTTACCTTATTCACTGCCGTCGCGCTTTATCAGATCTCGAAGTGGGTCAGCGCGCGATTGAAAGCACCCAAGCTAGCATTTCTGGACTGGTAAGCTTCTCTGTTCCGTCTGATGTTGGCCGCAATGTGCTACTGCCGTGGTTGGATGACTTTTTACTGGCATACCCCGAACTTAAGCTTAGATTGCATATTGGCGATAACTTGTCTGACTTTTATCATGACAAAATAGATGTGGCATTGCGCTCTGGCGTACCTAAAGACTCTTCGCTGGTGGCTTTTAAGGTTTGTAATTCACGTCGGGTATTATGTGCGTCGCCAGACTATATTGCGCAGTTTGGTGATATCACTGCGCTTGAGCAGCTAGCGGAGCATAATTGTTTGTTTTTTATGTTAGATGAGCGCACTCACGACCAATGGGTTTTTAACAAAGATGGTCAACAATATAAAGTCAGAGTGACTGCTAACCGCATTTGTAATGACGCTGATATTGCCCGGCGTTGGGCGATTGCGGGTCAAGGTCTAGTGTTTAAGTCTTGGTTAGACTTGACCGAGGATATTGAAACTGGTCGCTTAGTGCCATTACTCACTGATTATCGAGGCGAATCAGCAGATTTATATTTGGTATGCCCTGGACGCGAGCATGTTACACCTGTGATTCTGTTGCTTAGAGATATGATACGTGAGCGCTGTAAACAGCGTTTAGCACGGGTAAAGCATCTGATGGACTGATAATGCCAATCGGCACAAATTGCAGCTACAAAAAAACCGCACGAATGCGGTTTTTCATTTTATCCGTTTAAAGGCAGATAGTGTAAAAGCTAATTAGCTTTTAGCGCGTTTCATCGCAGTGAAGAACTCATCGTTAGTTTTGGTCATTGCCAATTTATCGATAAGGAACTCCATACCTGTCACTTCATCCATTGGATTAAGGATCTTACGTAGGATCCACATCTTCTGTAGTTCGTCCGGCGTAGTTAGTTTCTCTTCACGACGCGTACCTGAACGGTTAAAGTCGATTGCTGGGAATACACGTTTTTCAGCCGCTTTACGAGAAAGGTGTAACTCTTGGTTGCCCGTACCTTTGAACTCTTCGTAAATGACTTCATCCATTTTAGAGCCTGTATCAACAAGCGCAGTTGCGATAATCGTTAAGCTACCGCCATGTTCGATGTTACGTGCAGCACCAAAGAAACGCTTTGGACGGTGTAGAGCATTGGCGTCAACACCACCAGTAAGTACCTTGCCTGATGAAGGAATAACGGTGTTATAAGCACGTGCTAGACGCGTGATAGAGTCAAGTAAGATAACCACGTCTTTCTTGTGCTCAACTAGGCGCTTCGCTTTTTCAATTACCATTTCGGCAACTTGTACGTGACGGCTTGCAGGTTCATCGAAGGTCGAAGCAATTACTTCACCTTTTACCATGCGCTGCATTTCTGTTACTTCTTCTGGACGTTCGTCAATTAGCAGAACCATCAACACCACTTCTGGGTTGTTGTGAGTAATGCTTTGCGCCATGTTTTGTAGAAGCAATGTTTTACCAGCCTTTGGTGGAGCAACGATAAGACCACGTTGACCTTTACCAATTGGTGAACATAAATCCAGAATACGTGAAGTGATGTCTTCAGTAGAGCCATTACCACGTTCCATGCGTAGACGATCTTGTGCATGTAGCGGAGTTAAGTTTTCAAAAAGGATTTTGTTGCGAGAGTTTTCAGGCTTGTCGAAGTTAACTTCGGTAACTTTTAGCAGGGCAAAATAACGTTCGCCTTCTTTTGGTGGACGAATTTTACCAAAAATCGTGTCACCGGTGCGCATGTTAAAGCGTCTAATTTGGCTCGGTGATACGTAAATATCATCTGGACCCGCTAAGTATGAACCATCAGAGCTACGAAGGAAGCCGAAGCCGTCTTGTAAAATCTCTAAAACGCCACCACCGAAAATATCTTCACCGCTTTTAGCGTGGGCCTTAAGAATAGAGAAAATAATGTCTTGCTTACGAGCACGAGCCATATTATCTAGCTTCATGTCCTGCGCAAGCTGGACTAAATCTGATATTGAGGTGTTTTTTAATTCTGATAAATTCATCTTGGTGGGTCTTGTTTTGTACGTGGCAATGCCATCTACGATCGACAGTTTTGTAGCTTAATGAGTATCAATCGGATAGCGAGAAGTGGGTTAATTAGAATGATTCTGGTCATTAAAGTAGCACTAACAGGGCGAGGCGTCTAGAAGTTTAGCTAAACCCGACACATTTTCTTGTTGAAGCTGTGCCGGGAGTCACTTATACACCGCACAATCGAGTGTTGCGCGGTGTTTTAGTGATTAAAGTTGCGCGTCAATGAACTCTTTAAGTTGAGTTTTTGATAGTGCGCCAACTTTAGTTGCAGCAAGCTCGCCTGCTTTAAATAGCAGTAGAGTTGGAATGCCGCGAACGCCGTATTTAGCTGGTGAAACGTTGTTTTGGTCAACGTTTAATTTAGCGATAGTGATCTTACCTTCGTATTCTTCAGCTACGTCATCTAAGATTGGGGCGATCATCTTACATGGACCACACCATTCAGCCCAAAAATCAACCAGAACTGGTAGTTCTGAATTAATTACGTCATTTTCAAAGCTATCGTCGCTTAGGTATACAATCTTGTCGCTCATGTCGTTCTCCAGTTTGGCTGCCATTGCTGGTTTGTTAATGGCTTAACCTGTATATTGGGTCGGTAAAATAGCTTTTCAAGCTAAAAGTTATGCAAATATTACTGTCGGCACTCTTGAGTATGTTAAATCGCTTTAGACAAGACGCTGATTTACAGGCATAGTTAGCCTACGTCAACGACGTTTAACGCCTGATGCGTTTAAAATTGTCCTAAAGAGAACGATAAACACACGCTTAAATTTCATTGCATCACATAAATATAGAGGGAATGATGATTCCGTCATTGATGCCAAAAATATCGTGGTAAACGTTTCTCCGAGAGTGCACCAATTTTCCGTGATAAAATTCAATCGCTATTTCAAACGATCGAGTTTTTTATTGCAACCTTTTACAGGTAAGCCTGCGCTATGAGCGAAACACATTTATCTACACAGAAGTTTGCTGACTTCCCTTTGAATAAAGAAGTACATCAAGCACTTAATGAAGCTGGTTTTGAGTTCTGTACTCCAATTCAGGCTTTATCGTTACCAATTTTATTAGAAAAAAAAGATATAGCCGGTCAGGCACAAACGGGTACCGGTAAAACTCTGGCCTTTTTGGTTGCGACGTTTAACCACCTTCTATCGACACCTATTCCTGAAAACCGCCAATTAAATCAACCTCGTGCAATTATTATGGCGCCGACTCGTGAGTTGGCTATCCAGATTGCGAAAGATGCTAACCTATTGGCTAAACATACTGGTTTGAAAGTAGGTATTGTTTATGGCGGTGAAGGTTATGAAGTTCAACGTAAAGTATTAGACAAAGGCGTTGATATTTTAATTGGTACCACTGGTCGCATTATCGATTATGTACGTCAAGGCGTTATCAATGTTAGTGGCATTCAAGCGGTAGTGCTTGATGAAGCGGATCGCATGTTCGATCTTGGCTTTATTAAAGACATTCGTTTCTTGTTTAGACGTATGCCAGATGCTAAATCACGTTTAAACATGTTGTTCTCTGCAACGCTTTCAATGAAAGTGCAAGAACTTGCTTATGACCACATGAATGAGCCTGAAAAAGTTGAGATTGCGCCAAACGAGAAAACATCCAAGAATATTAAAGAGGAGATCTTCTATCCATCGATGGAGGAGAAGATGCCTTTGTTATTGTCTTTGCTTGAAGAAGACTGGCCAGAAAAAGCCATCGTATTCTCAAATACCAAGCATAGCTGTGAAAAAGTCTGGTCATGGCTTGAAGGTGACGGACATCGCGCAGGCCTGTTAACCGGTGATGTGCCGCAAAAGAAACGTTTACGTATTCTAGAGCAATTCACCAAAGGTGAGATTGATATTCTAGTGGCAACTGACGTTGCTGCGCGTGGTTTACACATCTCTGATGTTTCACACGTTTATAACTATGACCTACCTGACGATTGTGAGGACTATGTGCACCGTATTGGTCGTACAGGTCGTGCTGGTCAAAAAGGTGTGTCGGTCAGTTTTGCTTGTGAAGAGTACGCGCTAAACTTACCTGCGATTGAATCTTATATTCAGCATTCAATTCCTGTTACGTCATACGACAGCAGTGCCTTACTTGATGATATTCCACCACCAGTGAAAATTCATCGCAAGCCTAGCACCCACACGCGTAATACTCGTGCTCCGGGCAGCCCTCGTCCACAAGGTGGCCAGCGCAATGGTCCGCGGCGTCATGACAGAACTCGTAGACATTCATAGGCGGTAACACGTAATGACAGCACCTCTTTATGCAGCCATTACCCTCGGCTCAAATAGCTTTAATATGTTAGTCGCGAAAACCGTCGGCCAACAACCTAAAGTTATTGCTAAATATAAGCGAAAAGTTCGCTTAGCCGAAGGGATCCAAGATGATGGCTCACTAAGTGAAGAGGTGTTATTACGCGGTCTAGATTGTTTAACTATGTTTGCTGACATGCTCCAAAAAGAGGGCGTGTCTGCAAATAATGTTGCAGTTATCGCAACCGCGACATTACGTAAAATTTCTAATTCAGACGAATTTTGCCATCGTGCTTTGCCTATTCTTGGTCATCCGATTGAGATCATTTCAGGCATGCGCGAAGCTGAATTGATCTATCAAGGAATGGTTGCCACAACGGCTGGCGAAGGTCGGCGCTTAGTGATAGACATCGGCGGTGCTAGTACTGAGTTTATTATTGGCGATGGTAGCAAGGTGCTGCTAAAAACCAGCCTGCCTATGGGCTGCGTCACGTTTAATGACTCATTTTTTGCAAGTTCGCCTTTACAGCTGCTCGACTTTGATGATGCTAAAGCCAGAGTCAAGTCGGTACTGAGTGAACAACTGTCTCAACTGAAAACCTTAGGTTGGCATTGTGCTGTTGGCGCCTCAGGCAGTGTGCAGTCTGTGGTTGAGTTGCTTAATCATCGCGGTTTATCAAGTGTGATAACCTTAGATGTATTATCGAGTTTAAAGCAAGAAATCCTATCTCAAAACGACAATTCAATGTTGAATATCAAAGGCCTTAATCCTGATCGCGCACCAACATTTGCCGCTGGAGTGGCTATTTTATTGGCGTTATTTGAATTGCTCGATATTCAAAAGCTTCACCTTTCAGGTGGCGCATTGCGTGAAGGTGTATTGCAAAATCTTGCTAACTGTTGTTAATGCTTATGAATTACCCCTAGTTTAAGTGCTTATCTAGAATATTTCTTGGTATTGTTGAGGAATTTCAAACGTTAACTCTACTTGCTTTAATCTCTCCTATCGTTGCTATTTAGTTATTTTTGTCGCTTAGATAGCGGTTGAAATATTTTTGTTATATTGCATTTCTACGCACTTGACTATTCTTTCTCCCCACAATTAATTCCAGACTTATTTATTATCCCGTCTAATTTTTAGGCCATTTATCTAAACTGTTATTCCTCACCGTTACTTGATTTTTTAAATGTTTATTTTGCATTTCTATTATTGCAGCTTGAAAATGATATATTGCATACAAAATAAAATATGTGATACAAATGTTGTCGCATTGTTTCGTGGTTGTATTTGGCTTTAGGACACTTTACTGCTCAAGCAATAGCACTTAAAAATTACATTCTGGGGAGACGGAAGATGAGATTTAATAAAGTTGCAAAGCTAGTTAGCTTGGCTTGTAGTGGCATGGTTGCTGTATCAGCACCAGTATATGCAGCAGAAACAGAAGAAAGTGTTGAGCGCATAGAAGTCACAGGTTCGCGTATTAAGCGTATCGATATGGAAGGTGCAAGCCCTATCACCACAATTACGGCTGATGAGCTGGCAAAGTCAGGCTTTTCTACTGTAGGTGATGCATTACGTAGCTCAAACTTAAATGCCTTTGGTTCTTGGGGCGGCGGTTCTAACAATGGCTGGGGCTCTCAGTCGACAGTACAGCTAAAAGGTGCCTCAGCTTTTCATACACTAACGCTTTTAGATGGTAAGCGTATGGCTAAGTCACCTGTTATGGATGGTGGTGCAGCAAATATTAATACCATTCCAATGGCAGCCGTTGAGCGTATTGAGATCTTAACTGATGGTGCTTCAGCAATTTATGGCACAGATGCTATTGCGGGTGTAGTAAATATTATTCTGAAAAAAGACTTTGAAGGTGTTCAGTTTGATGCACGCCTTGATCGTCCTGAACAAACTGGCGGTGACTCGTCAAACCTGTCATTCACAGGCGGTTTGAATTCAGATAAAGGCCATTTAGTTTTTACTGTTGAGCATTACGAACAACAAAAGATTATGCAAAAAGACCGTTGGTATACTCAGCCTTTCGTTGTTGAAGGTGGAGATCCAAATGATTATCAAGATTGGGTGAATATTAGTCCAACAGGTAGAGTCTTGACCCAAGGTGGCGCTGGCGGTTGGGTATATTCTGCACCATTTTCTAATTCAGATAAAAGCTGTTCAGATGTTTATGGTGATGCTTTTTTAGGACCACTAGATGATTCAGACTATCCAGGCGACACACTTTGTGCGTATGACTATACGCGAGCAGCAGCAACCTCAACCGACCAAACACGTAATAATACGTTGATCCACTACAACTATGAGATCACGGATCAAATTGAACTTACTGCGCGAGCTTATTGGGCATCAAATGAAACCATCGATATTTCAGCGCCAGTTCCTGCTTCAATCAGTATTCCAAATGGTTTACCGGCTTATACAACTGATGAAGGTTTAGATCTTGTTGAGCTAGTTGCAGATCCTGATGCTGGCATGAACTACCGCTTTGATACTGCTGGGGATCGTGTTGCAGAACACCACGATAATATCTACGACATTTTAGTCGGTTTAGACGGTTCTACTGATAACTTAGATTGGGATATTTCTTTTAATTACAATAAGTACGATAACTATACGTGGGGTACCGGCTATCAGTTAAAAGGTGCTACAACTGATTTGGTAGGTCAGTGGAATGATCAAACTAATTCATTTGAAGGTTGGGATCCACGTGACCCAAATTCTGAAATGCCTGCTGGTGCTACAGCTAACTACGATAAGCGCATGGCTGCGACTTATGTAGACATTAATGGCGGTTTGTCATTTGAACTATTCGAGCTACCAGGTGGTGCTGCTGGCATGTATGTTGGTGCTTCATATCGTGAAGAATCACTGGATTCAAAAGTTGCTGCATTGGCTGAAGCTGGGCAAATTGTTGGCGGTAATGGGGGCTCTGGTGGTGAAGGCGAAAGAGATGTTACAGCTGGTTACTTTGAAATGGCGATGCCAATTCTTGATAACTTGGAGCTAAACTTAGCGGGTCGTTATGATGAGTATTCCGATTTTGGTGGCACATTTAATCCGCAAGTATCAGTTCGCTATAATCTAATTGAGCCTTTATTGCTGCGTGCATCGTGGGGAACGGGCTTCCGCGCACCGACGCTATCAGATCTTTATCAAGGTACGTCTGAAGGGTTTGGTTATATCAAGAATTACCTAAATTGCTATGAGCAGGGTGAAAGCATTGATAGCTGCAGTCGTTGGGATTATGGTCCAACTCGAACTGGTGGTAATGAAGAGTTACAGCCTGAAGAGTCTGAATCATATAACCTCGGTGTTGTTTGGGAAATTTCGGACCAAGTAAATATCTCTTTAGATTATTGGTCTCTAGAAACTACGAATTTGATTGATTCGTTAGGTGCAAGTGAAATTGTACGTACTCAAGCAAAGCTTTGGGAGGCAGCTGACGCTGCAGGCGTTGCACGTCCTGATGTTTCAACTATCTACCCTGGCACTGAAATTAGTCGTTTAGGTAATGGTAAAATCGACTACGTGGTTAGCCAAAAACTTAACGTGGGTTTGAGTGAGCGTGAAGGTATCGACGTTAAAGTTGGTGCAGGCTTTGATAGTGACTACGGTGATTTTAACTTTGGCTTAGGATGGTCATACTTCCTTAAGTATAAGTCATCATACTCATCAGCAGGTGTTCAAATCCTGTCTGATGATGAGGCTGGGCGCGAAGGTACTCCTGACCATCGTGTTAATTTAACGGCAGACTATAGCTATGGCGATCATGTTGTAAGTTATTTTGGTAACTTTATTGGTTCTCAAAAGAGCTGGGATGTAGTTGATGGTAGTTGGGATCCTGATGCAGGCCAAACAGAGGACGATGGTAAGTTGTATGAGATTGATTCGATTTTCTATCACAACTTAACTTATACCTATACTCTGCCATGGAACAACAGCATTTCTCTTGGTGTAACTAACTTAACAGATGAAGACCCTCAGTTCGCCTACGATGGTACATATGATGCTGACTTATATGATATCCGTGGTCGTACTTATTGGGCCGGTTTCCGCCAATCTTTCTAGGTACTTGTTTTTAGCTTTATTTAACTAATAAAAAGGCACTCACAGGAGTGCCTTTCTATTTTATGCGATAAAGCTAAAATTTAGCTGTTAGCTTTCGGTCGCATTACTTCAAGATATTAAATAAATCAGCTTCCAGCGACACTTCAGGTCTTTCAATAATTCGGCCAACCTCTTGATCATTTTGCTCAACAATAAAGGTAGGAATACGGCTGAACTCATAGTTAGCGGCTAAACCTTGTGGATCTTGCTTCTCTCTATCAACACCAATATAGGTGACTTGTATATTCGGGTTATTGATCTCTTCAATGAGACGGATAAATCTTGGTGTTTCACGATGGCAGTCTGGGCACCATGTGCCAATAATAACGGTTACTTGAGTTGGTTTATCAACTTGCTGTAGTTTTGCGATAATCTCAGCATCAGCTTGGTAATTTGTATATTCGTCATTAAACCAATCGAATGCATTTAGTTCTTGATGTGTTACTGCACCAGTTAAAATCACTTCTTGTTTCTCCTCACTACAAGTTGCTAGAAAGCCATCTTGTTTATCTTCAAAACCGCAGCCGCTATTTGCCATGCTTTGGCTACTGAAAAATAACAATGTGGTCGCGAGTAATGCTTTAACGTTATTGTGCATGATAATACCTTAGGCAACTAGAAATGATATTGCCTCATTCAAACATGCCTAAACAAATGGTTGAAGCTAACGATTGTCGCATTGTTAAAGGGATCACCTTATAAATGAAAAATGCATCTTGAATGTCCTTTTCAATGAGCAAGTCTTAAAACTAGCTGAAACGAGCTTTTAGTTAAATTAATTCTTACTGTATTAAAGTCGGCATTTATTGATGCCTGAATTTGACTAGATGGAAAGAATAAATCTAGAAATCTACCCCCTCAAAACCTTGATGGCAGATTGTGGATTCTTTCTAAATTGACACTATATAAGTTGAACTGCTGTTTTTGGTGAGGGATAACTGCGCCAAATTGGTAATATAAGAATTTATAGCGCAAATCCTAAATGATTTGAGGATAGATAAGGTATGCATGCAAACCTATAAGTTGTAAAGCTAATTACTAGCGTCAATTGGAACTAGGTTGCTACATGTAGTTTTCCCTCCTATATATATCTATCCGTATTCTATGAAAGAGTGAGAGCAACTCTTACTTAGCATTTAGTAAATGCGTATATAACAACGACAGCTATTAGAAAAATCAAATTTGTTTGAAATTGTCCGTGCAACTCAAAAATACTGTACTAGACTCATTATCCCGGCGGGCAAATAATAGACATGAATTTGAGTTTTGTGGATAACTCTGGGGGTATTTAGTGGGTATGGTGTGCTTATAAAATCTTTTTGAAAAAACATGATTTTTCTTTCAAAAAGCGCTTGCGCTCAGATCAAAACTCCCTATAATGCGCATCCACTGACACGGCACAGCAGGCCAACTACCCAGCGTTAAGCTAGATAGAACGGGACTTGCAGCGGTGTTAGAGAGATTAACTTCTACGGAAATTAGCCTCAGGTGACAATCGCTTTAGAAGCTCAATTAGATGGTTATTAACACGAGAGTGTATAAAGAATCATCGCTTGAAAAA
>NZ_JAKILB010000021.1 GCF_023283895.1 Shewanella pneumatophori
AGAAATGACCGTATTTGCCATCATCACTAACGAAGCTGATGAAACCAAATACCCAGTGGTTGATAAGCACTTTACTCCAATTATCGCGGTAAACGACTCAGAACTTATGGTGGCTATGCCTAAGTTCCTGACTGCTGCAACCGGTATGGATGCGTTAACTCACGCTGTTGAAGCTTATGTTTCTACTGCAGCAACGCCAATTACAGATGCCTCTGCTATTAAGGCAATTGAGTTAATCTCACAGAACTTAGCGACTGCAGTTGAAAACGGTGAAGATCGCCAAGCTCGTGATGCTATGCAATACGGTGAATACCTTGCAGGTATGGCCTTCTCTAACGCTTCACTTGGTTATGTGCACTCTATGGCACACCAACTCGGTGGTGTTTACGACTTAGTACACGGTCTATGTAACGCTATTCTTCTTCCAGAAGTATCACGTTTCAACGCTGTTGCCACACCTGCACGTTTTGTTGATATCGCTAAAGCCATGGGCGTAGATGTATCAAATATGACCCAAGAGCAAGCCATTGAAGCCGGTATTGCCGCTATCGAAGCACTTTCTCAACAAGTTGGCACTGCACAACGTCTAGCTGACTTAGGTGTTACAGAAGACAAGCTAGCATTTATGGCGCAAAACGCCCTAAACGATGCATGTTCTTTAACTAACCCACGTAAAGCAAGCCTTGAAGAAATCATCGAAATCTTTAAAGCACGTTTATAACTAACACTGATGCAAACAAGCTAAGGGGAGAACATGGCCTTCCCTTAGCCAATTATTTAAGGATTACCATGACAACATTAACTGCTCAAAACAACAAAATTACACTGATCAAATCTGGTTCATTCGCACTGAATGATCTAAGCCAGCTATTAAATATTGAAAACCTAAAAAGTGACATGGCTGAAGTGAGTGTCACTAACAACAGCAACGCACTGACTATTGGTCACTTCACCATGGCGCCAGGCACTGAGTTTGAGTACTTCTATGATTCAGTAGAGTACAAAGTGATCACCAAAGGTAAAATAGTAGTACGCGATACAGACAATGTTAAATACGTTGCTGAAGTTGGCGATGTATTACTTTTCTCTCCTGATGTCACAGTTATTTTTGATGCAGAAAGTGATGGTGAAGCAATCTACACAGCTCACCGCCTAGCTGCTGCAGACTTTGCACCGAAAGCGTAATTTATCAGTTTAAGCACCAATCTTTGTTTTAATGCTTACCTTTGACAGAGGGATTAGGCAAAGCTCACAAGCGTTAAGGCGGAGTGAAATGGTATTACAGCTTCTGACTACAGCAGTTTAAAGCTGAAAATAAATAAGGGATGCATTGCATCCCTTATTTAGTAGTAAAGCTCACTTAGTTAGCGGCTATACATCTTGTCGATTTCACGTGCGTACTTGTTGTAAATCACTTTACGACGAAGCTTCATGGTTGGGGTAATTAAGCCCGCTTCCATTGAAAACGCATCTGGTAACAAGGTGAACTTCTTAATCTTTTCAAAGCCAGCAAGCTCGCTTTGCAGTGTCTTAAGGCGTTGCTCAAAATGTTCAACTACGTGAGAGTGACGCAGCAATTCAATTTGCGACTCATAGCTTAAGCCTTTCTCTTTTGCCCACGCTTCTAATGACTCAAATGCCGGTACAATCAGTGCCGTTACATAGTTACGCGCATCAGCAACGATGGCCACTTGCTCGATGAACGGACAACAACCTACTTTGCCTTCAACACGTTGCGGTGCAATGTACTTACCGTTTGAGGTTTTCATTAGCTCTTTAATACGGTCGGTAATAAACAAGTTACCGTTTTCGTCTATACGACCCGCATCACCGGTTTTTAGCCAACCATCTTCAAACGCTTCAGCCGTTTCTTCAGGGCGATTGTAGTAACCACGCATGACGGTATCACCACGAACCAAAATCTCGTTGTCTTTACCTAGCTTGATTTCCACTTCCGGAATCGCTTGGCCATTTGATCCAGGCACTCGATTAGCCAAAGTATTACAAGTCGCAGTAGCTGTGGTTTCGGTCATACCGTAACCACAAAGCACTGGTACATCAATGCTTTGGAAGAAAGCGCTTACGTTTGGATCAAGTGCTGCACCGCCGCACGGCATAAATTTAAGACGACCACCTAACACTTGCTTTAACTTACTGAATACTAGTTTGTTTGCTAGCTTCCACTGTAAGCTCAAACCGATTGAGGCTTTATGGCGACCTTGGCCAACTTCAGATTGCTTATGACCAACAGACATCGCCCATGTGAACATCTTCTGGCGCATCTCTGGCGCTTTAATCACTTTATCTTGTACTGCGCTGTACACTTTTTCTAAGAAACGTGGCACTACACAAAGCGTATGTGGACGTACTTGAACAATCGCTTCTTTCACTGCCATTGGGTTAGACAAGTAAACGTTATGACCACCACGTGATAATACGTAGAAGCTCCAACCACGCTCAAATACATGGCTTAATGGTAAGAAAGCTAACGACACATCGCCCGGTGTAAACGGTAAGAAGTTATCGTGCTGACGCACCATAGAGGCAATATTGCGGTAATCCAGCATGACGCCCTTTGGATCACCTGTGGTGCCCGAAGTATAAATAAGGGTTAGCAAGTCATCTAAATCAAACGCTGCTAGGCGCTTTTCAAGTTCAGCGTCTGCCGCTAAATCAGTTTCTTGCGCAAGCAAGTCATCTAGATAGAAATGATTTTGTGGATCTTGTAGTTCAACAGATTTATTGAACACTACAATTTTGGTCAAGCTGTCACACTGGCTCACTAAGTCGCACGCCATTGCATAATGGTCAGCGTCACCAACGAATATCAGTTTTGCCGCCGCATCGTTAACAATATAAGAGGCTTGCTCAATGGTGCTAGTTGGGTAAATAGGCACTACCACTGCTTTGGCTTTTAATAGGCCTAAGTCAGCACAAGTCCACTGTGGACAGTTCTGTGACAGGATCACTGCACGATCTTGTGATTCAATACCGAACTGAATCAACACGCGTGCAATTTTAGACGTAATAACGTCAAATTGAGACCAGCTCACTTGGTGCCAAGGCGCTAGCGTTTCAAATCCTTCGAGCGCAATAGCATCGCCAAGTGCTTGGCTTTGTTGTTGTATTAATCGTACTACGTGGTATTGCTCGAGCGACATAAAATAACTACCTTTTAGCTTACAAGTGTTCCGCTTTGGCGCAAGTTTACTCGAAGAATCTATAAACACTAAGAGTTTTTGCTCTATTTCTGTTAACTAATACACAAAAAAAGGCCAACCTGAGAACTAGGTGGCCCGTAATTAACAAGCAAGCAATTAAGCTAAGTACATTAATTAAAAAAGAATTTTTTAATTAACAAGTGTACGCATTAATCTCGATTATTCACGTAACAAGTTAGATTAATTTTTAATCATTTTGCAGGATTACACGCTAATGTACGTAATTAAACTTATCGACTCAGCAGATCTTCACGCCATAAACACTGTTTTGCGCGCCACAATGAAGCAATCGATAAGAGTAAAAATAATAGATCCCATGCAACAAGATCCCATACCTGCGTTTGTTCTGCCGATGACATACCAACAGAGCTCCAGCCGGATAACAAGCCAATCAAAAAGATAAGTCCTGAGATCTGTATTGAGTTACGACACATAGAGCCTAAACCTAAGGTCGCTGCACAAGCAAACAAGGTAGTTAATACCATGTGCAGCCACACAGACAAGTTAATGCTCTGATCCAACAGGCTAACGATACTGGCCGTAATCATCATGCTAACCACCAAAATAGCCAACAAACGATATTGCGCCTGCATAAACGCGTTTATCATGCCTTGCTTACCATCAAATCCCGGCAGTACAAATAGGCTCTCAACCGCACGCCACCGCTGAATGCGACTCCAATGCAACATGCCACATAAAATACAGTTAAATTGCACGAGAAAAACCAGCACGGGGATCTCGACTGCATAATAATGACCAATACCAGCCAGCAGCAGTGTTGTTAATGGCATAAGCAATAGCAACATACTAAACACAGGACCAATAAAGTAATTAGCAGGGTGCAGACTACGTTCTATTCGGTTTAGCAAAGCCATTGAACGTGGCGATGGCAACCAAATCCAGCCCATCTCTAAGCCATTTAGATACACAGAACGTGCCTTGTTATTCCAAGTTAATCCCAGCATTTTTTTACTAACCAACAGCATTAGCGCCAGATTTAACAGCACTAAGACAATATTTGCCCCTTGAGGCAAGATTTGCTCTATGTAAGGCAGCATTGGCAGTGAGATATACAAGAAAAAGGAAAAATGAAACGCATTTTTTCTCGCTAAGCTGAAATATAAAAAGCTCAAACCTAATAGTAAACTTATCAACGACTCAGTAATTTTATCGAATGCGTCATAGGCAATAAAAAAACCGCACACCACACTCAGCATCAACAATAACAAAGCTGCGGCTTGCAGCATCACATTAAGCCGATATTGCGGGACGATACAGGCCCATTCAGTCGCCGCTAATCGATTCATTTGCCAACCAATAGCAATACAGATAGAGCCGATAGACATATTCATCAGCAAAACTAAGGTATCAACTTTTCTCTGCGCATCAGCGGGCAATATTAAAGGTAACCCTAGTACCATGACCAAGCCAAGTAGGGCAACCCCCAGAAAGCTGACGCAACCAAGATCGAATAACCACAGACGTATACTGCCTTTTAACCAAGCGCCTGAGCGGATATGGGCCCAGCTCATGAATGTAACTCCATAAATAGCTGTTCTAGGTTAAGTGATTCGGCCTGAATCAAGCCAGTAAACTCTTGCTTAAAATTATCCACCAGCACTTTATTGCCTTGGCGATTAAGAACCTGTAACTCCTCTGGTAACTGCGCCCCCTCTGCCAGAGTCAGCAACTTCACTTGTTCGCGCAGTGCATCGATTTCTTTAAATAGCACTAACTTGCCTTGTTTCAACAAGGCCAAGTGACTGGCAACGCGTTCGAGATCGGAAGTGATATGAGAGGAAAACAGCACGCAAGAACCTGACTCTAGGGCTAAATCAAATAGATCCGCCATAAATTTGCGACGCGCAATAGGGTCTAAGCTAGCGACAGGTTCATCTAAAATAAGCAATTTTGGCCGATATGACATCGCCATGATTAATGCAAGCGATTGGCGCTGACCAACAGATAAGCGTTGTACTTGTTGTTTGGGATCTAAATCGAAACGCTGCAGCCACTCAGTTTCTAACCCCCTATCCCAATCAGGATAAAAGCTGCGGTGCAGGTCGAGAGCTTTAACAACAGTAAAACCCTCGTAGCCAAAAGGCTGCTGAGGTACATAGCCTATTTGGGTTTTAAGCTCAGAACTTAGCTCTTTTACGGAGCTACCGAGCACGCTTACCTCGCCAACATTAGGCTCGATAATGCCTAATGCACAGCGCATCAAGGTTGATTTACCGGCACCATTTTGCCCCAATAAACCCACCACCATGCCGGGGTAAAGCTGCAAACTTAGATCATCGAGTGCTGTTTGCTGTTCAAACTGCTTGCTGACCTGACTAAAAGCCAAAGTCGCTGTTTGATTCATCTCCATCGAAACTTGTCCTTTCGTCTTGCTTATCCTAGCGAGATCCGGCTTATTTTTGCCAGCGCTCTCCTAAAAGCTGTTTTAATCCATCGAGATCAATACCCAACTGCTGTGCTTGTTTAATTAGCGCATCGACAGGTGCGAGTAATAACTGACTACTGTTATCGGATTCATTTTTCGCTCTTTGTGCCACACGGGTTGGCTGGCCTCGGCGGCGCTCTAGCCAACCTTGCTCGACTAATTGCTGGATAGCACGCGACACCGTCATTGGGTTTACCGTTAAGTGTTCAGCCATTTGCCGTACTGACGGTAATACCTGTTCACTTTGCAGCTGGCCACCCACAATCAAACGTACGATCTGCTCGCTTAATTGTCGATAAATTGGTTCACCGCTGCTGGGGTTGACATTTAGTAGTTCTAACATTAGCCTTTAGTCACTGTATTAATACATTGATACACCGATACAGTAACAAAGTTAACATAGATACGCTAAATTGCAAAAAGGAATCAGTATCATGCTTCATGGAATGTACTCTCAATTACGCGCACAGATTTCACCTGTGCTTTGGCGCCATAAGTCCGCCAGCGCAGCCATATTAATGGCTGTGGGCATGATCCCCCTTGCAGTTCACGCCGAAGAAAACAATGCGGCCACCACGCAACAAGCTTGTTATGTCGATGGCCTGTCAGAGCAGATGCAATGCGGCGCGATCTCAGTACCTGAGAACTACGCCAAGCCAGATGGTAAGCAGATCCAAATTCATTATGTAGTCATGCCAGCCACCAAGCCAAGCAACAGGCAAGAGGCCCTACTCGCTATTGCTGGCGGCCCAGGTCAATCGGCGATTGAGAATGCCCAAGGCTTTGATCGCATGCTAAGTAAAGTGCGCCAAACCGAAGATGTTATTCTTATCGACCAGCGCGGCACCGGCCAATCTAATCAACTGCAATGCATTGGTGACGCCTTTGATAGCGCACTCGCCATTGACGAAAGTCTTTTTGATACCCGAGTAGAAACCCAAAAATGTTTGGATGAGCTAGATGCCGATGTCACTCAATATGGCAGCCTAAATGCACTGAAAGATTTTGAAGCTGTACGCGCCCATTTAGGTTACCAAAAACTGCATTTATACGGCGTATCTTACGGCACACGTATGGCGCAACTTTATATGCGTCATTATCCAGAAAGCCTAGCAACCGTGACTCTTGATGGTGTCGTGCCTATGCAACAAAGCGTATTAGCCATAGGTAACGCTATTGCTCGTGCATTCGATTTATTGATTGAAGATTGTAGTAATAACCAGCTGTGCAATAAGCAGTTTCCAGACTTAAAAGCCGATCTGGATAAAGTCGATGCAGAGTTAACTCAAGCGCCGAAAATCAGCTTAGTACCTGACCCATTAACCGGTGAGGCCACTAAGCTGACAATGACTCGTAGTAAGTTTAAAGGTGCACTGCGCATGGCCTTATATTCACCAGCCACGCGTTCGCTTATTCCTCACGCTATACATCAAGCAGCCAATGGCAACTTTCAACCTATCACCGGCCTGTATGCCATGAGCATGGATAACGCGGGGATCGCGATGGGTATGCATGCTTCAGTGGTATGCGGTGAAGATTGGCAACGACTCACGCCAGAACTACGTGAGCAAACCAATCAAAGCTACTTTGGTCATGAGATGCTAAAAACTTTTGCCGAGTCTTGTGCCGTGTGGAACATGCCTGCAGTTGATGCCAGCTTTGGCGATGCGATTGCCGGCGATATTCCAACCTTGTTGTTATCGGGCGAATTAGATCCTGCAACGCCACCAAGCTGGGGCGAACTCGCTATGGAAAAACTCACTAATGCCAAACACTTTGTAGCGCCTTATGCGACTCATGGTGTGGCTTATCAGTCATGTGGTAACGACTTGATCGCCGATTTAGTCGAAACTGGCTCGGTAGCCGAACTAGATGCGGCGTGTTTAAGTGAAGATATTCGTCGTAATTTTTATCTTAACGCCAGCACAGTAGAAGCAATCCCCAGTGATGATGCTTCAAAGCCAGACGAACAAACAGCCCTGAATCAGTAAGGAAACCACCATGATCCAAGTATCAAACTTATCAAAACGCATCGGAGATGTGCAGGCGCTGAATGACTTAAGCTTTTCAGCACAAGACGGCCAAATTACTGGCTTACTAGGCCCAAATGGCGCGGGTAAAACCACCTGTTTACGCACCGTATTTGGGTTACTAAAGCCAGACCAAGGTGTTGCTGAAATTGACGGAATCGATATCGCCAAATCTCCCGTTGCAGCTAAACAGCAACTGGGATTATTTCCAGATCCATTTGGTTTATATGAGCGTTTAACTCCGCGTGAATACATTAGTTATTTTGCCGAACTCAATGGTTTATCACGCAAAGAGGCTAAGCTTGCCACCAGCAGCGTGATAGATAAGTTGCATCTGGCTGATATTGCCGACCGCCAATGTAAAGGCTTTTCTCAAGGCCAGCGAATGAAAACTGCTTTAGCGCAAGCCATAGTGCACCAGCCTACCAATATCATTCTTGACGAGCCAACCCGCGGCTTAGACGTAATGAGTACTCGAGTGCTGCGTGATATTTTGCGCGACCTTAAAAACCAAGGTCACTGCGTACTGTTTTCTAGCCATGTGATGCAGGAAGTTGCTGCGCTCTGCGACCAAGTGATTGTAATGGCTGAAGGCAAAGTGGTTGCCGTTGGCAGCCCAGATGCACTGTGCCAGCAAACCGGAAAGGACTCGCTCGAAGATGCCTTTATTCAATTAATTGGTACCGACGAAGGCATTGCAGCCTAATTAGGCTGATAAAAGGATTTCAACATGAGTAATAAAATAATTTCAATGATCCGCAAAGAGCTTATCGATGCAGCCCGAGATAAACGCTCGGTAATGGCGGGATTATATTACGCGGTAGGTACACCACTATTAATGTGCGGCATGTTCTTTTTGTTGATCGGCCAGCTAACCAGCCCGGAAGATCTCAATATCAAAATTGATAATGCCAAAGGCGCTCCGGACCTAGTGAAATTTCTTGCTAGCCGCGGCATTACCCACGGTGAGAGTGATGCCAAAGACACCAAAGATATTCAGCTGATAATCAGTGATGAATACGCCGCCAACATGGCAAAAGGACTCAGCGCTGAAGTCACGCTAATCGCTGATGCCTCTAATGAAAAATTACAAAACTCAATTCGTCGTTTAGAAAGAAGCTTACAGGAATACAGCGGAGAAATGGGTAGCTTACGTCTGATTGCGCGGGGCATTGATCCACGCGTAATGCAGCCGATTAAAGTGAATGTCAAAGATGAAGCCACCCCAGACTCTAAAGCGGGCATGATTCTAGGTCTTGCGACTATGACCATGATTTATGCGGTATTTATCTCGGGTATGAACCTAGCTATCGATACCAGCGCCGGTGAGCGTGAGCGTAATTCACTGGCATTGCTATTAAGTCATCCGGTTTCGACTTGGGAGATTGTGATTGCCAAAATCACTGCTGTGACTATTTTTGCCATGGTCGGCTTAGTGCTCACCTTGCTTATCTCTAAGGTGGCCTACAGCTTTGTACCTTGGCAAGAACTCGGTTTTGCCGTGAGCGTGAACACTAGCTTTATTGTAATGATGCTGCTTGTGGGCTTACCGGTAGCCATTATGGCAGCTTGCTTACAGCTATTTGTATCCTTTATGGCCAAGAGCTTTAAAGAAGCGCAGTCATACATCACTATCGTGTTAATGGTACCTATGATGCTTGCGATGGCGGCTAGTTACAACATCGCCCCGGAAGCCATTCAATGGTTACCAATATCAGGACAAATGCAGGCGTTAATTGAATTTATTAAAGGCCGTGAACTACCGCTAACTCAAATCGCAGTGTCATCGGCATTCACTTTAACCATTGCCACTGGCCTTGCTATTGGCATGCAAAAATCACTCAAGAGCGAGAAAATAGTGTTTGGTTTATAGCTAGGCGGCAGGGCTTAATCACTCATTAAGCCCTGCCATTGAGCGTTATTTTTTAAGGATTAAGGAATAAGGAATAAGGAATAAGGAAATAAATATGGAATTTATTGATAAGATTTTAACCAATGATAACACCGGCTTTATGCTGCTATTAGGGCTCGTTGTTGTAGTTCTGTGGTTTCTTCCTGCCATGCTCGCCTATACCAATCAGTACAAGAATTTGATCAACTCAGAGCGGTTTTTGGCAAACTAATTCAAGGCGAATAGCTGCAATAATGGTTATTCCCTTATAAAGCTAATCAACGCAGAAGTAGGCAGCCAAAAACGCTCCAGAATGGCGAGTTTTACTCGCCTGTATTCCAGCAGGGTTTTCACTCTTTGCTTGGGGGGGTCATGGTATGGGCCACAACAGGTAAAGTCGTTGATAAATATGCTAATCGTGCTAACACCCAAAGTTAGCCAATTATACTAAGGAGCAAATTATGGATATTCCTATGATTGTACTTATTGTGGCTGTTGTTGCGATTGCCACTGCCGGAGAAGCGTTTAAGCACTACTTAAAGTCGCGAAAAATTACTAGCTCAGAGATCACTAACAACGAGCTAGAACTGCTGCGTAAGCAAAACAAACATTTAGAACAACGCGTACAAGTGCTTGAGAAAATCGTTACCGATAATAGCTATGAGCTAAAGTCACAAATTAACGCATTATAAATCTACACAACCTCAATACTCATAGTGCTAACTAGGCGTTAGCAGCAGTCATGGGTATTAAATTTTTGCCGATAGGCTCGCGGCGTTAAACTGGTTATTTGCATAAATAACTTTCTAAACGAGCTCACATCTTCATAGCCAACCAGTGCAACTATTTGTTCAACCGCCAACTCGGTGGTTTCTAGCAATCTCTTCGCCTCATCAATCCTAAGCCTTTGTATATAGCTAGCCGGTGTTTCGTTGATGGCTTTTTTAAAGCGGCGGATTAACGTGCGTTTTCCCACAGCAAACTTATCGGCAATATCATCTAACTGCATATGACTTTGTAAGTGCAGCTGCATCCAGTCTTGAATGCGTTTAACTAATTCATCATTGTGCTTAGGGTCGGCAGCTAATGTAACAAATGCTTGTTGTGAGGTGCGATTAGGATCGATTAGCAACACCTTGGCCATTTGCGTTGCTATTTGCTCGCCTGCCAGCTTATGCACTAACTGCAAAGCCAAACTCAAATTAGCACTGGTCGCCCCCGCGGTATAAAACTCACCATCATTCATCACCAGATGTTCACTACAGAGTTTGACCTGAGGAAAACTGCGCTTAAACAGCTCTGCCAACCACCAAACGCAAGTGGCCTTTTTGTCATCCAGCACCCCAGATGCCGCCAACATCAAAGTGCCAGAGCAATAAGCGGCTATCGGTTTACCTGTGGTAGCAAATTTGCGTAGCGTATCTAAATGAGGCTTAAAGTCCTGCATATACGCATTAAACTCTTGCCGATTTGTAATGGTAGCCGAAGCAACTACCACAGCGTCGGCATGGCTAAGATAATGCTCAGCTTCATCATGGGAGACCACAGGCAACACAACATGGTAATCACTGTTTATCGGCTTACCGTTAGGGGAAATGATGGCACACTCGAATAGCATTTCGTCGGCGTTAGGATGAGTCACCTTCCAGTAAGTATTACAAAAGCTAAACACGTCCATAAAGCTTAAGATCCCACCTGCGACTGCATTATCGGCCGCCAAAACCACTATTCGCTTCATCACTCCTCCCTTTACAGTCACGCATTGCAAACACCGACTGTCACTTATCACCTTTATTTTGTCAATAATGACACTTAAAGCTCAGTTGTCCAGTTTTTATACTAATCAGTATTGGAAGGAGTATTGATTCGGCGCATCACTTATGTCGCTGTAATAAAGGAGTACAACAATGAGAAACAACATTAATTCAGAGGTGAGCAATAAGAGAACCGCAACCAATCGACTATTTAGCTTAGGTTACTTGCTGCTTAGCTGGAGCCTACTTGTATGGCTAAATTTCAATATTGAACCCAATCTATTTGGTCACTTTATCGCAATTCCCAGCCTAGGCTTATTAAGCGGCTACAGTGCGTATTTAATTACAATTAAAAACAACAAAGCCGCGAGCATTCGCTAGCGGCTTGAGTAATCGTCGTTAACCAGCTGACTTTGTGTACTTAACTGATTACTAGATTTTAAACTCTTGTACCAGTACCGATAAACGTTGAGCCATAACGGCTAAGTTCTCACCCTCTTTAGAGCTAATATTGGTGCCCTCTGCGGTTTGTTCTGCAGCATTACTAATGTTGACGATATTGGTGTTAATCTCCTCAGAAACCGTGCTTTGCTCTTCAGCTGCAGTTGCAATTTGGGTATTCATATCAGTAATCGTTGCTATTGCTTTGGCAATATTTTGCAGCACCTCACCTGCACTGCGGGCATGATTAACACTGTCATCAACGTATTGGCGACTATCAGTCATTGCATTGGCAGCTGATTTAGCACCGCCCTGCAACTTCTCAATCATACGTTGAATTTCTTCAGTGGATTCTTGAGTGCGACTCGCTAACGTTCTGACTTCATCAGCAACTACGGCAAAGCCTCGACCTTGTTCACCCGCACGCGCCGCCTCAATTGCCGCATTTAATGCCAATAAGTTGGTTTGCTCGGCAATGCCTTTAATCACATCGAGAATCGAGCCAATTTGGTGGCTATCATCTTCAAGATCTTTAACCACTTGCGCTGCACGCTCAATACCAACCGCTAAGCCCTCAATCGCTTGCACTGTGTTATTTACTACTTGTAAACCAGCTTGAGACTGAGTGTCAGTTTGCACAGCTGCGTCTGCGGCGTCGTTGGCATTTTTAGCCACTTCCACAACTGTCGCAGTCATCTCGTTCATTGCGGTGGCAACCATTTCCAACTCATCTCGTTGGGTCTGGACAGAGATCGCCGCATCAGCCGTGGTTACAGCCATACCGCGAGAAGAGTCAGCCAATGAGCTAGACGTTTCAGCCACGCTTAATAGACTCGTTTGAAACTTATCTAACATCAGGTTAAATGAACGTGAAAGCTGGCCTAATTCATCTTTGGTCGTAATATCAATTCTACGGGTAAGGTCTGAATCGGCCTGAATAGTGACGATAGACTGCTTCATGCTTTCAATTGAACTTAAAATAGCGCGCGACACAAAGAATAGAATCAAACCACCAAGGGAAAACGCAAAGAAAGTAATCGCAAATAGCTGCACTCGCATAGAAGCTAGCGCATCAAGAGCCTCTGCTTGAATATCGGTGCGTAACACCTGTTCGGCATCTGTTAAGTCGCGAAAAGTGCGTCTTGCTTCATTAGCAAATGGGCTAGCACCTTTACTGTATTCAACCCAAGCAACTTGCAATACTTCGGGAGTACGATCAACCGACTTTAGCGCTAACATACGTTGACGGCCATCTTCCAAAAATGCCTCAGTTGCTTGTTGAGATAGGTCGGCTAGCTGACGAATATTCTGACGTTCAGCCTGATTATTAATTGCGTTAATGGCTAAGTCTAAACCTTCAAAATGGCTATAAATATCTTCAATACGGGTTTCGAGTAAGCCGTAATTTTTAGTGAAATCATCACCAAGCATGATGCTACGTGATAGTCGTGATACGTAATTCATATCGCGGTTAATTGACAGCAAATATTTCTGGCTGTTTACCGCCGCCTGATCATATTCATCGAAACGTTGTTCTACATCTTGAGTGCTGTACACAACATCAACCAAAATCGCACACGCTGCCATACCAAATACCAGCATTACCGCCATTAGCTTTCGTTTAATACTTAATGAAGCTAGCCAATCCATTTTACTACTCCGAATACTTTATCAATGCACAAACGCAAATTTGCCCCAGAATAGAACATAAGTTGTTAAATTATTGAGATATTAATACCTTGGCGATATAAAAGTTTGTGAAAAAATATAAAAGGCTAATAAAGCGTTATTTGGCGATAGTTCACACTAAGAAAAATACTCAAATTGGTGAAAGGATTTATATCTCTTTAGCCATAAAAGCCCAAAGAATAACCAAAAGCACCTAATCCACTTTTGATTACCTATAACAAAAGCCAAAATGACTCGAGTAATCAATAGTGTTAAACACTTAATATCGTTAAAAATGATTATAATTAAATTGTAAACTTTGACAGAAACTAGATAGGTCTAGTACCAAGTTAGATAGTCAATTCACGCAGAAACAACAGTAAAAACTGGCGGGATTTCAGCCACAAAAAAGCGTGCCGAAACACGCTATTTTTATTCAAGATTTAGTAAAAACTAAGTAAAAAGATTACTTAGCTTTAGGTCTGAACGGCTTAATGACTGACTCATCACATTCTAAGAAAGGACCATCCATTAGATCGATACAGTATGGAATTGCTGGGAACACTGCATCCAGACATTCACGGATCGACTTTGGCTTGCCTGGCAAGTTTACAATCAGAGAGTCACCACGTAGACCTGCTGTTTGACGTGACAAAATAGCCGTTGGTACAAACTTTAATGATTCAGCGCGCATTAGCTCACCAAAGCCTGGCATCATGCGATCACATACAGCTTCTGTTGCTTCCGGTGTAACATCGCGCTTAGCAGGGCCTGTGCCGCCGGTTGTGACGATAAGGCTACAGTTTTGCTCGTCAGCCATCTTAATTAACGTTGCTGAAATCACGTCCTGCTCATCAGGGATCACCTCATAAACAGGCTCCCACTCAGATGTCAGGTATTCGTTCAGCACATCGATAATTGCCTTACCAGAAATATCTTCGTAAACACCAGCGCTGGCTCTATCACTTACCGTTACAATACCGATTCTAGCTTTGCTCATTTCTCTTCCTTCAATCTGATCTAGATAAACTGCTTCATTGAGAGTTTATCGTCAACGTTAGCGTCTCTATAGTCTGGCTTTAAAGTAGCATAAAGTTAACTATTTGGATTTGATTATTGTGGCGTTCGCAGTAAAAACCAATCACAGGCTATTTTATGATTATTTGCTAACCAACCAAGTCTGTCTGTACAAAAAACACACTGAAGTGACGACATTTGCTGCAAACGCGATATAGCTCGCATTTTTTTTGAAGTTCCAGCCTCTAACAACACTTGTTTTCGACAAATTCTGCCGTACTCTTGCGTCTTCTCGAATTCAGCTGAATTCGCACCATGTCAGGGGACAATAATTGAACAGCACATCAGGCTTATGGCAAGCAAGCTTAGCCTTAATCGCAATGCTTTTTTCAACGACGAGTATTGCCACTTCAAGTCAGCAAAACTTACCAACCAAAAGCAGTGAACAGCCTTTTTTCAGCAACCAACAACAAGCTGAAGAACGCAGTAAGGCTTACGATGATGCAATTGAAGAACTCGACGCTCAACAAGATAACTGCACCACAGAGCAGGTTTGCGATGAGCTTGACGCTGCAATCACTGATCTTGAGTACGGCAAGCACAATCATATCGCTAAAAATGGCCTAGCCATGTTCGATATTTTGGGCGGCCCCGCATTTACCCCTGAAAACGGTATGATGATGGCTCTTGGCGGCCTGTACTCCTTTAAAACCGAGCGCGAGCAAACAGAATTACAACGCTCGAGCGTGTCACTATTCGGTATTGTAAATAAAGGTGACGGCGATGTGGGTTATAGCATTCGCTCAAAACAGAACCTGTTTTTTGATAACGACGATATTCGTTACAACGGCCTGTTTGTATTGGCTGACCAAAGTGAAAACTTTTGGGGAGTCGGTTACAACGCAGGTAAGCAACAGGCTGCATCTGATGACACTTTGTTAAACAAAACATCACTAAGTTACCACGCAAACTTAGACTTTAAGAGTGACTACGGTTTCTACTTTGGCCCAGCACTGCGCTTAAACTACTTTAAGCCAGATCAAACTAGCCTGCCGCAAAATGCAATTGATGATGAAAACTTCCAACAATACAAAGATAAACCTTTGTCTATGGGTTTAGGCTTTTCGGTCAGCTACGACAGTCGCGATGTTGCGGTTAACGCATGGCAAGGCCAATTCCTTAACCTAGAGTACATCAACTACAACCCAAGTTTTGGCAGCGATAATCGCTATCAAAAGGCGCTTATCGACCATAGATATTACTTACCGCTGGCATTAGGCAAGGTATTAGCATTTTACAATGCCTACCAATGGAGTGATGGCGATGTTCCTTACTATGACTTACCGACTTTAGGCGGCCAAGCATCGCTACGCGGCCTGTATCAAGGGCGTTACCGCGACAGTGAAGCAATTGAGCACACCGTTGAATACCGCCATACCTTTTTACGCCATAACGGCGAATTGTCGGCTCATGGCATGACTTTGTGGGCAGGTGTTGGCTCTATTGCAGGCACAGATACTCACCTTTATGAAAAGCTTTTATATAGCTACGGCGTTGGTTACCGCTACGAGTTACAGCCAAGAATGAACGTGCGCGTTGATCTTGGTTTAAGTGACGGCGACAGCGGGTTTTACCTGACCTTTACCGAAGCCTTTTAATTAATATCTTGAGAAAAAACCAAATGAACAAACACCTTGTGATTGTGATGCTATTAGCGACTTTCGGCCTAAACGCATGGGCAGACGACAGTAGCGACACCACTGATATTGAGCGCCAGCAACCTGCTCACTGGAGCCACCTACCAATTTGGGGCGACAAAGCCCGCGAGTTGGGTTATGAACTACCTATTCCTGTCGGTTTTAATATTTATTACAACAAGCAGTCGGTTGCTTACGACGCGAAAGACAATTTCAATCTAGGTCTAACCGGCAGCGGTTGGCTACACAATATCAATGCTAACGTAGTTATCCCAGCTGATGATGTGATCATTACCGGTGAAGATGAAAGCATTCAGCTAAGAGCCGATGCTTGGGTATTACCGTTTTTAAATATTTACGGTTTAGCGGGTTACACCAAAGGCCATAAAGATATTTTGGCAGACCTAAGTAATGCTGAAGGTTTAGGCCCTAATGGCATCAATATGGTGCTACCAATTCCTATTGAGTACACAGCATACAACTTAGGTGTAGGTGCTGTACTTGCTGGCCAAGCGGAAGTGATTCCGGGTATGCATCCGTTCATATTTACCGGCGTGGCGGCATTTACTAACTCATGGACCACCACCACTGACAGCACGATTCAAACCTATATTGGCTCAATCCGTATGGGGCAAAGATACGATGTTGGCGGCGATAAGTTGGCCTTCTTATTAGGTTATAACTACCAAATGATTAACCAGAAAATCGGCGGTAGTTACGATTTTAATGTGCCACTATTCAATAAACCTGGCGGCCTAGCCATTGACTATGATGTGCACTTAGTTAGCTCTGAAAGCCACAATATGTCGGTCAGTATGGTGTATGACTTTGGCCCTAAAAATGAGTGGAATATCTTTGTTGAATACGGTTTCTTAAACTGGGATCAGGTATTGCTTTCAGTTGGTCGCCGCTTCTAATCGACTTGCAACCTCAAGGTGCTCATTGGCACCTTGAGAGTCTCTTTTAGGGTCTTCTCGCTAGCCAATATTTTTGTTTCCAATAGCTATTATTCAAGCTTGAGATCATCACCCCTTGGCTAGTTGATGCATGTAAAAACTGCGAGTCGCCAATATAAATTCCCACATGACGAGTACTCCAGCCAGTTTTAAAGAACACTAAATCCCCCGCTCGCAACTGACTTTTACTCACGCTGCTACCGATATTTTTCTGTTGTTCAGTGGTCCTTGGTAGCTGCCTGCCAAACTGATTTTGAAAGGTAAGCAGCACAAAAGCAGAACAATCGATACCAGACTTACTATTGCCTCCTAAGCGATAAGGTACCCCCTGCCACTCTCGATGCATTTGTAATAACTGACTTTTTGTTTGCGCTGAGTTAGATAATGAGTGCTTACTCGAACCACGACTCGGCTCTGGAGGCGCACTTGAGCAGGCGGTTAATAACGCACTTAACAACACAATAATTAAAAACTTCATCTGCATTCCAATATTAAAATCACTAACTAGCCCCGCCATAAAACTTTAAAAGTAGCTTAATTAACAAAAATAAATACTCAAAGTGGCTATCAAATTCATGTATTTAAACTATACCTAAATATACGCGCTAGTTAATGACAGGATCCGCCCATGGAGAAATTTTTATTTGGTCATCATCACCATAATCAATTTGCTGTTTCTAAACTTGAAGATGAAGAATCTACAATGGTAGAGGAACATGCCAGCACTGAGGAGCAAGAGGAGGAGAACTGCAGTTATATCCTTGGCTACAATTGATAAAAACGCCGCTGCTAATGTGTTTGTTATTAGCGCGGCGATATACCTAAAACCTTCACTACCCAGTTTCATTCTACATATATTTTAAGCAGCCAAATCTATTTCAAGCTATCCATTCAATTGAAATATCTGTTTATTTAACTTTATCCCACAGTGAATCAGCAAAACAGAAACTCTCACCGCAATGCCTGATTAAATAATTAAAAGTCCTTTTATAAATATTGACTCAACAATATTTATGCATCTTAAAAGCCATATAAATGGTTATTAATCGGTTATACACAATATAAATTCACAAAAGGCTGGCTAACCTAAGTTCTTTTTAAATCGTAACGACGCCACGATTAAGCCAATAATCGTGAAAATAGCCAACCAAGTCACATCGTAAGTCATGTCTATAATTTCTACATCGCGTAATACGACTCCGCGGATAAGTCGCATGAAATGGGTTGCTGGTAACGCCTCGGCAATGTATTGCGCCGCTATCGGCATTCCTTCGTACGGGAACATAAATCCAGATAACAAAATTGATGGCAATAAAACAAAAACTGTCATTTGCATCGACTGTAGCTGACTTTTGGCTATGGTAGATATCACCAACCCCAAGGTTAAACTTGCCATAATAAACAACAAGGTAGCCCCCGCTAACTGCAGCAAGCTGCCATTGATAGGCACATTAAACACGCTATAGCCCAACCCCAGAATAATAGCCACCTGCACGATACCAATCAGCATATAAGGGATAATTTTGCCCAGCATTAATTCAATTGAACGGATAGGCGTGGTGATTAGCATCTCTAAGTTACCGCGCTCTCGTTCACGCACAATCGCAGCTGAGGTAAACATAATCATGGTCATAGTTAAGATTACGCCCACCAGCCCCGGCACAATATTCACTACGGTGCGCTGCTCAGGATTATAAAACAGAGCCACCTCAAAGGTCGGCGTTATCCGATTTGCAGGCAGTCCGAGCAGCTCAGTTAATGGCATTGCCCTTAGTCCCTTAATTGCAGCGGCAATCATAGTATCTGACCCATCAACAATCCACTGCGCAACAGGGCGGCTGGTTTCCTCGTCGCTGGAGGGAGGCGTACCTAAGCCAACCGTTTTATGCCGCACTAAACGCTGACTAACATCTTTAGGGATCACCATTACTGCCCGCACTTCACCACGCGCAATGCCCGCATGAGCCGCCTCAACATCATAAAAATGTTCAGTAAACTCCACCACTTGGGTGGCTGTAACGGTTTGAATTAGCACTCGACTTAAAGCTGTTTGGCTTTGATCGACGACGCCTACCGGAATATCACGAATGTTAGTGTTAATGGCAAAGCCAAATAGCATCAGCTGGATCAGCGGGATCATAATCACCATGCCAAAGGTCATTCGATCTCGCTTAAGCTGGGTGAGTTCCTTGGTGACTATTGCCTGCAATCGGTAAAGTGTTTTCATTGTCGCCCCTTACCGGTACAAGTTACAAATACATCTTCAAGGCTTGGACGCACTAAAGTTAAAGCCGATTTATCTAACGCCGTTTGCTGAACAAGAAAGTCGAGAGGGTCATCACAGCTATCTTGCACTAGCACTAGCACTCGTAATCTTGAACCAAGCTGCGCGGCAGAGATGACTTCAGGGAGTACTATAAGCTGCTGTTTAAGTTGCCGTAGTTGACTCGACTCAATCTCGACCACTTGCGCCCCCATATTTTGCATAAGTTCATCGGGAGAACCATCAGCGCGCTTCACGCCAGCTTCAAGAATTGCCAGCTTATGACAGCGCTCAGCTTCGTCCATATAATGGGTCGACACTAAAATAGTGGTGCCTTGTTCGCACAGGTCGAATAGCTTCTCCCAAAAATTACGCCGGTTCTCAGGATCAACTGCCGAAGTGGGTTCGTCCAAAAACAGTAACTCAGGTTTATGCATGGTGGCCGCCGCTAAACCCAAACGCTGCTTTTGTCCGCCACTCATGCTGCCAGCAAGCTGATGCGCTTTTTGATCTAAGCCATATGTCTCTAGTAACTCATCTATCCGCGACTGTTGTTCGCTGCGAGATAAACCATAGATTTTGGCGATAAACTTGAGGTTTTCTTTTACGGTAAGGTCATCGTACAAGGAGAATTTTTGCGTCATGTAACCGATTTTAAGGCGTAACTTCTCAGCGTCTCGGGGCAAAGTAAGCCCTAAGATCTCTATCTCGCCCGATGTTGGCAGCAGTAAGCCCGTCAGCATACGAATCGCTGTGGTTTTACCGCAACCATTAGGCCCAAGAAAGCCATAAATTTGACCTTTACCGACTTCAAAGTCGAGATTCTCAATCGCCTTTAAGCTACCAAAATGCCGACATAAACCTTTAGTTTTGATGACCGATTGTTGATGCTGATTTGATGACTGGCTCATGGCATTTCAACCTGAGCAGGCACACCACTTGGCAATTGCGCTGCACTATCGGGTAATTGCACTTCAGCTAAATACATCAGGCGGGCACGCTCTTCTTGGTTGAGCGCATAATAAGGTGAAAATGCAGGTTCATTAGCAATCCAACTAACTTTACCCTCGATAGGTTGATCTACGCCATCCACATGCACAAGCAAAGCATCCCCGACGCTCACTTTGACACGATAAGGCTCAGGCACATAAACTCTAGCAAACGGTGCTTTACCGGCTAACACCACAGCTAACGGACTACCTTGTGTAACCCTTTCGCCTAAGTTCCACGGTAAGTTATCTAATATACCGTCACGGGTAGCGCGAATGGTTAAATCCGCTAATTTTTTCTGCTCACCAGCAAGTACCGCTTCGGTTGCATCTAAATTAGCCAGCGCAAATCGGATATCCTCTTCTCGCGAGCCCGCAACTAATTCGCGTAGCTGCTCTTGCGCACTATCTAAGTTGGCCACACCAGAGTCTCGCGTCGCTAAAGCACGATCTAAATCCGCTTTGCTGGCCAAGTTATCTTTCGCCATACTAGCAATACGGCGATAGTTTGCCTCACTTTCTTGCAAGGTGGCTTTAGCCCCTGAGACTTTGGCTCTTGCGGCGGCAATCTCCTCTTCTCGCGCACCTTTTAGTAGCTTTTCATAATTGGCGGTCGCCTGAGCCACATCAGCTAACGCTTTAGCCACATTAGCTTTTTGCAGCGTATCATCAAGCTGAACTAACACAGTACCTTGAGTTACCTGACTTCCTTGCGCAACTGGCAAAGAAACCACGACCTCATTGGTGGTTGCCGTCAAGGCGATTCGCTGCCGCTCAAGGCTACCTAATGCCATAGATGTTGAGCCGCTATCGCATGCTGTTAATAAAAATAATACAGACACAATCATCAATATGCGCACAATTTCCATCCTTAGGTATCTTGCTTAAACCGTTGATTATTTAATCACAACCGCTCTTTTTATACACTAAAGTATTGATTTAATCCCTTTTGAATAGCGTTTTTTTGAAATTTTTTGAAATAACTTGAATCGACTTTATTAACCAATCAATTACCGTATTTTTAAAAGTCAGTATCAACCGCTTTCGATAAATCACTTCTAATGACTTTGGCAAGAAAAGGAGTTCCTATGTCAATTAAGACCTACCCGCGTGCTCAACGCATTGTATGCTCTTTATTCTTAATCAGCTTTCTCAGCGCTTGCAGTAGTGACGACAATGACAATGCAGAGATTGAACAACCCGTAACCCAACCAGTAACCACACCAAATGAATCTGGTGTGTTTCTCGATAGCCCTGTAATTGGCATAGGTTATAAAACTGAAACCCTATCAGGGGTGACCGATGCCGAAGGGCGTTACGACTATGTCGATGGCGAAACAGTCACTTTCTTCATTGGCGATCTTGAGTTCCCAGCAACAACGGCCTCTGGCGTAGTTACACCACTCAATATAGCCAACACAGAAGATATTACAGACGATAAGGTCGTCAATATGGCTAGGTTGCTGCAAACCTTAGATCAAGATGGCGACCCCGATAACGGTATAACAATCACACAAACTGCTATTGATACAGCCGAACCGGTAGACTTCAGCCTCTCTACCGCTGATTTTGCTGCCGCCGATGCGGTAAAAAACACAATCGCAAACGGTGGTCAAGATAACGTAACTTCTGAACTTATCAGTGAGGAGTCTGCGCTTGCTCACCTAGCAGAGCAACTCGATGAAAATGCGATCCAACTCGGAATTGTCGGCAGCTGGTCAATCACTAATAGTGAAACTGATCTGCTCAGTATCACCTTCTTTAACAACGGAACTTATGTGTTATTTGAAGTCGAAGATGCTAGCTCTACAGAAGATGCCGGCATGGAGTGGGGAACTTATGAGCGTGATAGCGAAACGAATCGCGTTTATGCCACCCAAGACTTTGATGGCAATGGCGATATCGGTCTTAATGACTTTGACAAAACAGCTGGCAACCCACAACTCTTTGCGACGATTGTCGATGGCCAGTTAACTCTCAATGTTGATGAAGACGCAGACGGCACAATTGATGAAACACTCATCTTTGCTCCATTAGCAAACACTGTAGAACTTGGGCCTTGGTTAATCAGAGATATTGACGGCGAACCAGATGAAAACGACCTGCTTATGTTTGTATTCTATGAAGATGGAACATATGTCCATGCAGAAGTGGATTTTAGTGACCAAGATGAGAAGTCTGGCATGGAATGGGGCAAATACAGCATTGACCCTGATAACAATAAAGTCTCTGTAGATATCACTTTTGATGCAAACGGTGATACAGGACTGACAGACTTCACGCTTGATCCAACATTAGGACTCTTCTTATCAGTTAGTAATGACGTGTTAAGCTTAGGCGTCGATGAGAATGGTGATAACCAAGTCGATCAAACTCTGTTTTTCAGCCGACCTTAAACAAGTTAGCTTAAATAAACAACAAGGCGGCTAGACCGCCTTGTTGTTTATTAAGACTATTTTAGCTCGAGCGCTTGGCTGATTTCACTCCAAGGCACCCACTTAAAATTCTGATTTTGATCCGGCATGCGATTGCGGCCATCTTGCACCACCATCATACCTTGCGCCCAACGCCCACTGCCAACGGCTTGCGTAGTAACATCTAAGCCATCGGTTTCCGCACTACCATCAAAACCTTTAGCAGCATTCACCCCGATACGAAAACGCCCTACATACTCATATGGCGCTTGGCTTTGGTATAGCAAATAGCTATCGTTGCCTTGGCTAGATACAACTAAATAGTCTGCACTAGCCGTTTGATATAGGGCTATTCCCTCAATATCAGCCACCAATGGCCCACCAGCTTGAATAATCATCTCAGCGTTAATTTGCAGACGGTTGCTTGGGGTGTCGCTAGCGAGATCAAATAGCCAAATACCACTATTTTCTTCACCTAGAAATAACCGCTGTTGTTTGTCGTCAGCCACACAACCTTCTGGTTGGCTAGGTACAGTGAGGCGGCGAACTTCTGTTGCCGTTAATTGACCGTCTTGCCAGCGAAGCGCCATTTGACTGATCTCTCCGGCCTTATTATTAACAAAAGCATACAGCTCATCAGCCTGTGGTTGATACAAGCATAGGCCATAGATGTCGGTTAACGGCGTGGCTTGCTCAGCTAATTGAATGAGTTCACCCTCGTTGTTTAACTCAAACAAGCTTAAACTGTCACGGTCTCTATTGCTTGCCACTGCAATATCCCTAAGCTTACCACCTAAGTTAACACCTTGGCGGATATCAACATTATTCACCCGCCCCACAGCCAAGGCTTGAACTTGTTGACCCTGCATATTAAAACTCAATAATCCCCAACGCTTATTCGTGCCAAGTATGCGACTTTTTTCTGGTGCCGTTGGATGGATCCAAATGGCCGGATCATCCATGGTATCACCAGCTCTATCTGCAATACTGCTTTCAACCGCTGTAGGTACTTCTTTAATTACGTCTTTACTCGGCGTCCCTGCTGGGTGCGAACCATACAACTGCGCTTGCTCAAACTGACCTAGGTAAAAGTAGCCATCCTCATCTGAGTACGCCTGCGCTTGATTATCTGCGATATACAGGCTCTCTAAAGCTAAGTTTTGAGTAAACGGTGAGTTTAACCGCTGGCCTTGAGCATCAAACATTTGACCTGACTCATCCAGCATCACAGGTTGGTCCGCAACCATTGCCAGTCCTGTTAGCGAATTGTCGGGCAAGCTGACAACGAGTGCAGATTCATCAGGGCTATGAGGCGCTGCGGCATAGCGCCATAAGCCTTGACCATTATCGATAACATAGAGCTGCTCATTGCTGTCAACACGGCATTTTAGCGCGCCCATTGCTACTGACATGCTGCGCACTAGCTGTGGTTTCCATTGCTCATCGCTTGTTAAAAGCCATTGCTCTGCACGGCCTGCTTCATCGCCAATCCATGCATAGAGGTTGCCATCTGCAAGACGCGGTTGTAAGCAAAGCCACTCAACTTGAAAGCTGCGTTTTGGTAACAAAACTAATCGCTGCATATTATTGAGATCAAGCTTAATACCTTGCACTTGGTCGACCTGAGTATCGTAAGTTAGGGCAATATTGTTATGTACGGCTAAATACTCAAATTGCCCCGGCACCACGGTTTTAAGCCCAGCGTTATCGGTAAGTAATAGTCCTTGCTGCTCGCTGGCGTATAACCAGTGGCTTTGCCATTTTGCCACTTCACTGCCACCAGCAGGGCTAGGTTGCACAACCTCTGCGGTTTGCGCTTGGACTGCAATTAGCGCCGAACTTAACAGGGTTAATCCGAGTGCCGACTGAGTGAGAACATGTTTAAAAGTCATTAGCTGGTTCCTTAAAAGTTAATGTACTGGATACCCAGCTGGAAAGTACGGCCGTATTCTTCATACTGCGCGTTATAACGGTTTTGCCCGGTATAGGCATAGAAAGGTTCATCGCTGAGATTTATCGCTTTGAAATAGACAGTTAAGTCTTCAGTGATAAAGCCTTTGGCAACAAAATCATATTGAGTATGCGCATCTTGATAGATATCAAATGCCGCATCATCAAGCTCAGCCACTTCTAGTAAGTATTCTGATTTGTAAGCGGCAGAAAAACGAAAGCTAACATAGGCGTTTTCATAGCCAAATGATGCATTGGCAGATACTTCGGATTGGCTAGGTAGTGGGATATCACGAGTTTGAGTGCCATCATCTTGCCAGTTAATCTCAGCCGTTGAATCACTTAAGGTAAGGTTGGTGGTAAATATCAGGCCACGCCAGCCCTCAGGCATAAAGCCAAACTCTTGCACATAGGCCAACTCCATCCCCAAAATATTGGCGTCGTCGCCGTTGACGAAGGTGTCAGCTTTATCGAAGTCTTGGTATTTGCCGTAGCCACCTAAATCTGCTTCATAAATAAAGTGACTAATGTCTTTGTAGAAACCACTTACAGAGACCACGCCTAAACCGCCCATATAGTGTTCAACACTAATATCCCAGTTCATGGATTCCAGCGCCTTTAGATCTGGATTACCAAACGCAGCTTCAAGTTCATCGTCGCTTTGCTCAATTAAATAGCCTGGTGCAAGTTGACCAAATGTCGGCCTAACAATCGTGTTATTCCATGATGCTCTGACTACGGTTTTATCACCCCATTTATAGTTTAGGTGCAAACCAGGCAACCAATGTTGGTAGTCTCTGTCGTAAGTCGTAGCAAAGAAATCATCTTGGCTTGCATCAAAGCCTGTGCCTTTGGAATACATGTCAGTGTACTCAAAGCGCACACCGGCCAATATGCGTAGATTGTCGATATCGATGTGACCCATTACATAGGCCGCGGCAATATCTTCATCGATATCAAAGTCGTTAATCTGCGACTCAATATCATCTATTGCGGCATCGCTGTCTAAGCGATGAACCAGATCCCACACGGCATCAGCATTAATTGATGGCCCAAAACGGCCTAGATTATAGTTAGGTTCATTGCCAGCAAATGCAGCCATACTGAGTTGCTGTTCAGTAAAGCCCAGCTCATCAAAATCTTTGTAAATCCATACGTCTTCGCGGTTAGTTTTTTCACGACTACTGTATTTAGCGCCAAACTTAACTTCTAGCGGACGCTCACCAAGTAACATAGTTTTACTTGCATCAAATTTGCCTGACATCATATTGTCGACGGTACTGGAATCTGCAATTTCAATCTTAGCCAGTTGGTACTCATCAGCGCTATAAAACCTATCGTCGGCAATAATTTTTGGCACTTGAGAGTCTTGATAACCCACTTCATCAAAGCCAGCTTCAAAATCAGCTTTGCCGATATACATAGGCTTGTCAGCTTGAGCGCGACTCCAACTTGCTTGGTAATTTAAAATCCACTTATCAAAACGTGATTCACCACCAAAGACTAATGAGATAATCGACTGATCTTCCTCTCTAGACTTGAGTGAGCGTGTCGCTTCTGCGGCACTTAGCTGATCAGCTAAGGTCGCCTCATCCCACTTAATCTCATTAGAATTTCGAGTTTCGCTATCAACAAAGCTGCTATAAAGGGTGCGTAAGTACAGGTCATTATTATCGTTGGGACGAAAATCAAAATTGGCACCGATCCCGATCCGCTCTCGATTAATGTCGTAATCTCTTTGTTCAACCTCCTCCAAGCGTGCAGGCTCATCAAAGCTCCACTTGCCGCCAGTTTCGACATTATCGGAACCAAAGTCCCTGTCGTACCAACTCGCAGCAAGTGCCACACCGAAATTATCTTGGTAAATGTCGCTAAAACTAGCCGCCAGCTTTGGGTTACTGCTTTCTGTCATCGCATCATAACTGCCCTCAGCACTGACGTTGATATACCTTTCATCACGGTCAAATGCCGATAGGCTTTTCACTTCTATCGCACCGCCAAGCGAATCGGCATCCATATCAGGAGTTAAGGTTTTCGTCACTTCAACCGATTGTAATAAGTCAGCAGGCACAACATCTAAGGCAACGGCACGACGGTCACTATCTGGCGAGGGTAAACGAGTGCCATTCATAGATACAGAGTTATAGTCTGGCGCCATGCCGCGAACACGTACAAAGCGGCCTTCACCTTGATCACGTTCAATCGACACCCCGGGCACTCTTTGTAGCGCCTCACTAATATTGGTGTCAGGAAAGTTGCCCAGTGCATCGGCACTTAATACACTGACTAAATTGTCTGCAGCGCGTTGGCGGTTTAACGATTTACTTAAAGCACCACGCTGACCAATCACTTGAATATGTTCAACGCCATCGCCACTCAACTCAATTTCGGTTTGAGTCAAACTGATCTCACCGACTTGGATCTGTTGTTTATAGGTTTGGCCGCCAAGATACTGTGCCACTAAGGTGTAGCGGCCTTCAGGTACTTCTTGAAAGAAAAAGCGACCGTCTCGATTAGATTCTTGCTTTAAGTTCAACTCTTCGATGCTAATCATGGCCCCCTCTAACGGGATCTGCGTTATGACATCTTTAATTGAGCCTTCCACTCTGCCTGCCCATGAGGTGTTAGGTATGCACAAGCTTGACGCAAAGAGCGCTAAGTAAAGCGGTGAAAGCGAGCCGAGCTGCTTCATGGTGTTGGTTCCTATTCTGCTAAAGGTGATTTGCAGGCAAAGCTAGAATAGCTAGATGACATTTACATGACGGGAAAATCTAACTGTAATTAAATTCAATAGCTTACGATAGTTTATCCGTGTTACTGAGCCAATTTGCCTGCTCATTCGCAACGGTTTAAGCCTTAGAGAAAACAGATAAAACCGAGCAAGAAAAACACGCAAGCAATTGTTTTATTGGGATTTAAATCCGTATGGTTGCAGGTTAGCCAGTGCAGTCATTACCGTTCCCCCCTGCACTATGCATACATTAACCACAAATCCACTGAGCTAATTTGACTGTTTCTGCATCATAAAACCGTCATCAAAAAGCGCTAGCGTGTTCATTTTATTGCAACAATATTGCTATCAGCACGCGTGAAACTTAGCGCGAAGAGGACTCAATGGCTAACGGAAAAATCTATCGAGCAGCATGCACTATCGCCATCACTTTTAGTCTTTTACTCAGTTTTAGCCTGATGCAGGCGCAGCTCAAACCCAGCAGTAACATAGATCTATTTGATGTCGCCACAGAAGGTGCACTGCTCATTCTGGGGCTAAGTTGGTTAACTATGGTGCTGCAAGCAAGACCTGACGGCAATGTCACTCGACTGCTGATTATCGGCTTACTCGGCTACAGCTTAGGCTGCTATATGGACTTGTTAGATGAGTTTTTTATCAATAGTAGTTTGCCAACTTGGTTTAGCTGGCTAGAAAAACTGCCAACGCCAATAGGCTTACTGACGCTAACCTTAGGTTTATGGTTATGGCGTGAAGAGCAGAAAACAGTCAACGAGCAACTGCGTACACGAGAACAATTTTTCCGACAGCATCAATTAGTTGATCGGGTAACCAAAATCTATGATTGCCGCGCTATTCGCCACCAATTAGACATGCATATTAAACGTGATAAACAGCTTGGACTGGTTATGTTTGATATAGATAACTTTAACGACATCAACCAGCAACAAGGCTTTAAGGAGGGCGATATTTTACTGACTAACATTGCCCAGCTCTTGTCTAGCCAACTGCGTTCACAAGATCTAGTGTGTCGCTACGCTGGTGACAGCTTTATCGTGTTACTCCCCAACGCTTCCAATACTTTTACCCAAGCGATGGCCAAGGAACTCAAACAAGCCATTAATCAACTAAACTGCCAAGCCAGTTGTGCCGAGGTGCACTATCAGCCTCAAACTGAACAGCAAGCCATTGAAGCAAATAAATTAATTAGCCGGTTAAATAACAAGATGAAGCAAATCAAACTGGCTCGGCCAATTGCAAAGGCTGGCTAAGCATGCAAGGCATCGCTTATGCTCAAGATAAATGCATCAACAGTTCACTACTGGTCGCCAGCTTAATCAGCTTATTTGAATATCGGCAACTCAATATTCATCAGCTGCTTAGCGGTACAGGGATTTTTGAGCAAGATCTTCGTCACTTAAACCACAAAATAAGCCCGCTGCAACTCGGCAAACTTATCGACAACGCACTACATTTGTGGCCTGGTAACGATCTGGCATTTTTATTAGGCCAGCAATGGCTACCAAGCCAAAGCGGCAACCTGACTAACGGCCTATTGTGTAGTGCTAACTTAACCGAAATGCAAAATCTGTGGCAGCAATACCACTGGCAAAGTCAGCCTTGGTTGCAAGGCTGGCGCTGGCAAACAGAACAACAGCAGCACTTAATACTACAACTGGACATTGCAACCACTAAACAGCAACAGTTCTTTATTGAGCTAACGCTTTCCAGTTTAGTCGCCAGCTATAAGCGCCTAGCCAATAAAGCTTGGCAAGGTCATTTCAGCTTGCCCTATGCTAAGCCCAAACATATCGACCAGTATCATAAATACTTAGGCGACAAACTGAGCTTTACCCAACCTCTGTGCGTGATCAGTTATGATTTAGCCTTAAATGATGTGCCATTTCAAATGGCAGATAGGCAGGGATTTAGACTGGCAGAATTACAAGCACAGCAACAACAAAAGCAAACCGAATTTACCATAGGATTGCCAGCCATGATCCGCCGCCTGCTAACCAAAGAGCAGCATCACTCTTTGCCTGATATTGCTCACAAACTCGGCCTAAGTCCTGCGACATTAAAGCGCCGCCTAAAGCCTTTCAATGTGAGTTTTCAGCAACTGCAAGACCAAGCGAATCTACACAATGCCATCTATTTATTAGCAGTAACTGGTGAAACGAACCTGCAAGTTGCTCAGCAACTTAAATTTGCCGACACTAATAATTTCAGGCGCTCGTTTAAACGCTGGACTGGACAATTACCTAGCCAATTTAGGTACTGGTTAAATCAAACATAAAAAATCGGCGACACATCTGCATGTGTCGCCGATTTTGAACTTTATCAGCTTAAAGCTATTTACTGCGCTCAGAAGTATAGATATTCCACATCATCGCAGTGCCTGACTCTTGCCATGTAGCCACTGCAACTAGGCGGTGTTCCCGACCTGACACAGCTTGAGGAATATGGTTTTGCTTATAATAAACTTCCTCTTTAATCGCATCTGCGGGAAAACCTTGCTCAACCGCAAGTTGAGTAATGTAATCCACCCGGCGTTTAGCCAGCGCATGGTTATAGTCCTCACTGCCCTCTACACTAGTATCACCCACCAAATAGAGTGACGGCGACTGCTTCTGCGCTAAGCGACCGACAATGCCGCGCCATTTATCTGCTTGCTGAGCATCTAAGGTGTCTCTGTCGAAACCAAACATAATCACTCTAAAGTCTTCTTTCACCGTGATGTTTGGGCTTGGACAGCCGTCGTTATCAATAATTGCCCCTTTACTCGTTGCCGCGCACTTATCACGGGCATTGATTACCCCGTCTGTATCACTATCAAGTAAATCACGAGTTTGTGGCGCAACAGCAAAAGGCGCTGCGGTTTCTGCGCAGCCTTGTAGTAGCAGTGCAGTTATAAAAAGCAACTGAGTCAGAAAAATACGCATGTTATTTCTCCTCCATCCAAGCTTCTGGGGTATCAACACGGAATGACTCCATCAGGTAGCCAGTAGCATTGATTAACCGATAAGCAGCAATCTTATAATTGTAATGAGCTGTGATGTAATGCTTACGCGCTAAAAACACCTCAACTTTTGCATCTAGCACATCAAGCAATGAGCGACGTCCCAGCTCAAACTGCTTGTTATAGCCTTGCTCAGCCTTAACCGCTTGATCGACATTTTCACGGTAAAAACCACGTTGTTGACCGATAAATTCATATGCATTCCAAGCTAAACGCGTCCCCTCTTCAACTTGCTTTTGGGTATTGTTACGAATGGCTAAAGATTGTTGATAACGCCAAGAGGCCGCCTCTGTGCGATCTGTTGTTGAGCCACCATTAAATAGATCGTAGCTCAACATCAACATGGCACGAGCATCTTCATCAGGCCCTTCGATACCACCTATGTTGTCATTTTTATTAGCTTGCAACTCAAGCGACAGGGTTGGCCAAAAGTCACTTTTTTCACGCTCGTGCTGAGCATTTGCAGCTTGGGTATCTAAAATTGCTGCATCAATTTCGGGGTGGTTATCTAATGCCAGTCGAATCGCATCAGGTAGGCTAGTTGGCACGTAATTAAAGTCAGGCTGGGGATCATGTAAGTCTTTCGGCAGTTGGCCGACTAAATCATAATAGCGCGCCTGTTTATCCATTTGGTTATTACGCGCCGAGAGGTAACCCGACTGACTGGTAGCGAGACGGGCTCGCACTTGTGCTACATCAGACTCACTACTCAGGCCTTTGTCTTTACGTGACTCGATATTTTTCAGCACTTCTTGGTGCTCTTTTATATTACGTTCTGATAGCTCTACAATTTTATTAGCCATTGATAGCTCAAGATAAACTTGGCTGACTTCGAGACTAAGGTTTTCAGCATCTGACAGTAACCCTAATCGCTCAGCTTCTTTTTCAAAGTCGAGACGATCAATTTCAGATGTGGTTCTAAAGCCGTCAAAAATCAATTGCGACACACGCACGCCAATTTCACTGCGCTCAAGCTCTGTATCCACACGTCGACCGCTGTTATAGCGCACATTCTCATAGCCTATGCCACCGTAAAGCTTAACTTGTGGTAGATAATCTCCCACGGCCGCTCTTTTATAACGAACCGCAGCTTCAAAGCTGGCGTATTTTTGTAAAATACTCGGGTGATGATTAATCGCCTCAGCCACAGACTCTTCAAGCGTAAGAGCTTGGCTTGGCGCTGATAATATTAGTATGGGTATAAGTAGCAATCGTCGCATCGTATCCTTACCTTATGGTTCGCGAAGTGCATTCGCTTTTGCGCGTAATAGAGGCTTTAGCCAATAATTTAAAACCGTTTTTTCACCGGTTAAGATATCTGTACTGGCTTGCATTCCCGAAATAATCGGCCAGCCATTAAGTACGTTTTGCTCAGTTTTTATATGAGCTTCAAAATAGGTGGTGCCGTCATCTAATTGCTGAGCATCCGAGCTCACATAAATAACTTCACCTTCTAGTCCACCGTAAATAACAAAGTCATAAGCGGTAAATTTAACGGTCGCCTTGAGTCCTGTGTGTACAAATGCAATATCTTTGGGGGCGATGCGGGTCTCTACAATCAATGCGCCATCTTGAGGAACCACCTCCATAATCGACTCGCCCGGTTCAACTACCGCTCCTATTGAGCGTAATAATATATTGGTTATATTGCCATTTATTGGCGAAACAATTTTTGTACGCGCTAAACGGTCGGCTAATGTTTTAATACTTTCGGTCAATGCATTTAGCTCATTAACCACCTCATTTCGCTCAGCCTCGGCGCGACTCAAAAAGTCTAGCGCAACGGTTAAATACTCCGCCTCAGCCTGACTTTGTGCCGCTTGCAACTGACGGCCGTTAGCCTTTGACGCCGACAACTCACCTTTAAGGCGGATCTCATCTCGCTCAAGCTTTAATAGCTCTAACTCGGCAACCGCTCCATCGCGCACCGCAGCGCGAGTCATCACAATCTCTTGTTTAACCAATTTAAGGCCACTTAACTGCGCTTGAGTAGTGATTCTAGCCTCTTCAATGGCTTGTATTTTTTGCTCTATCACCTGTGCAGATTGCTCTAATTGCGAAGATAACTGCGACAAACGCGATCTAAATATGGCTTTTGAGCGGCTACTCACTGCGACATCGGCAGCGCTAATTGCCACCACATCAATCAATACCTTGTCTCGCCAAAAATCTGCCTTGTCATCAATTACCACAGTGGCAATTTCAGCATCTAAACGCGCTTTTTGTCGTTGTAATGCCGCAGACTGAATACTGGCTTCGTCGAAAGCGGAGGCAAAACGCAGCTCATCTAAAATAAGTAATGGTTGCCCAGCCGTAACGGTTTGCCCCTCTTTGACCAAAACTTGTTTTAAGATGCCGCCATCTAGACTTTCTATTTGCTGTACAGCTTGGGTTGGCACCACTCTGCCCTCGCCAACAACCACCTCTTCAAGTTTGGCAAAAGACGCCCAAACAATGGTGACAACTATCAGTGCTGCCACCAGCATGATCACTTGATTCGCCCGTTTGGCACCCTCTAAATGTTTGATGTGCAAACGCCCGCTCATTTGGCATCCCCTTTTTGGCGCACATTAACCGCTTTAATACGGCTTTTACCTCGCTGATTCATTTCAGCTGGTGTTTGCTCCATAGTGATACGGCCTTTATCTACCACTAAAATCCTATCGCATAGGCTAAGAAGTCTTGGGTTGTGAGAAGCGATCACCATTGAGGTTTCAACCTGCGATAAACACGCGATAATTTGATTTTCAGAGCGTTCATCCATTGCGCTGGTTGGCTCATCGAGTAGCAGTAATTTGGGTTGGCGCAATAACACCCGAGCTAAAGCGATAGCCTGGCGCTGACCACCTGATAACTGGCGGCCAAATTCACCCACTTGGCTATCGAGACCACTGCCTAAACGGTCCATAAGCTTGTCGATACCGGAGCTAATAATGGTATTGGCGAGCAAGTTCTCATCGACGCCTTTTAAGCCGAATAACAAGTTATCTAACACTGTGCCGTAGACCAAAGTAGGTTGCTGCGACATCCAGCCAACATGCTCTCGAATATCGCTCACCGACCACTGACGCGCTTCTAACCTGTTGTAAAACAGCTGACCACTGCTTAGCTGATATTGACTAGCAAGGATTGATAACAAGCTCGACTTACCCGCGCCCGCAGGCCCTAACAGACCGATTTTTTCGCCGGGTTTTATCTCTAAATTTACTGCGGTAAACGCTGGTAATGGCTGGTCTGGATAAGTAAAGCTGGCATCACGCAGCGACACTGAGCCATTAAAACCAACCGCAGTGCTTGGCTGGCTAGCAAAGTACTGCTCTTGCGGAAGCTCAAGAATAGAACTAACCGCCGTCATGGCCGATTGGGTTTGCTTAAACTTAAGTAACAACATAGAAATTTGATTAATCGCATTGCCAGCTCGGCCGCTTAGCATCACGATGGCAATCAAGCCCCCCATACTTAAATTACCCGCATGGATCTGATAAACACCTGTGATAATCAGGCCTATGGTGACGAGCTGCTGACTATTCATCACGCTGTGGCTTAAGGTGTTTGAAGCAATACGCGATTCGTTTTGCCAGTCAGCCAAACTACTTACAGTGTCATCCCAAATGCGTTGTGCTTTGGCTTCGCCGTTGTTTTGCTTGGTTTCTACCAGCAAATTTAAGGTTTCGATTAGGTGAGCTTGGCGCTGAGTAGAAAGCTGTGAAGTTTGCTCAATCGTTGCCATCAGCTTTTTCTGCATCACAAAACTTATGATTAACAGCAATAGCATGCAGGCTAAAGGCACTAAAACCATGTAACCGCCTAGCCAAGCAATTAAGGCTAAAAACAGTAAAGTAAAGGGGAGATCTACAGCAGTAACTAAAGTTGCAGAGGTAATAAAGTCGCGAATACTATCGAATTCTTGTAGTTGTTTGGCAAAAGCACCTGCTGAGGCTGGCCGATTTTCTAAACGCATACCTAGTACTTTTGCAAACAAGGTATTCGACATTTTGATATCGACTTGCTTACCCGCTACATCGGCTAAGCGAGTGCGAGCTTGTTTTAGTAACCAGTCAAAAATAATCGCTAAGCTAGCCCCGGTTGCTAATACCCAAAGCGTGTCAATAGCCTGATTGGGGACAACGCGGTCGTATACATTCATGGTAAACAATGGCGTAACCAGAGCTAAAATATTGATCGCTAATGACCCCAGTAAAAAGCTGCCATAAAAAGGTTTTACTTCATCAAAGGCGCTTAATAACCAGTGACGCTTAACACTAAAATGATGTTCTTCGCTACGGGCATCAGTAACCAGTTTACGCTTAACGTGCCAACTATCTTGATGGTAGTTAGCCTTGAATTCCGCCGAGCTGATAATGGTTTGCTGACCATCACCCGCCAACAGCAGCCACTCGCCCGCCGCGTTTTTATCTAATAAAGCAGGCACATCTAACTTGGAAAATACGATAGCCGGTAACGCCATTTTAGTGAGCGTTAGCTTTTGCTCTATCGCCTCAATACCTACATTATTACAGGCTTGCACCAACTCCCTACAGGTTAACCCGTTAGCTTTGATCAGCAATTGACTAAATAGCATTTGTTCAGAACATTCTAGCCCTAGACGCTGGCACAGTTCAGTAATGACATTGGCAAGCATATCGGCCTTGTTATTCATCATGGCTGCTGACTCAATAGCGCCATATCTTCTTCAAGGCGAGATATCGCATCATTAGGCAGGCTACCGTATTCATATTCTGAATGTTGATTAGACACTAACGGCTGCGTTTCATTATCCTGCTCTAAGCTTTGCTTAATAGCATTAGCCAGCATGGCTTCTCTAAAGTTTTCTTTATGCTCAAGCATCTGCTCCATTCGCATCTCATCTTGCAAACTAAAGGCTCTCATTGACCCAAAAGACATAGTGGCAGGAGCGGGAACATCAACAGTGACGGTAATCACCTCGGCGTCACCTTCAGCTGTATCGGTCCCTAGAACAGCGGTTGGATCTAAAGTTAAATCAAATGAGTCGCCATCTTGAGCACCAATAATTTTTAAAGAGCCTACATCAATAAAATCAACCACCCATTTGTCGCCACTTTGGCTACCAGCTGATAGCGTCATCCCATCAGGTACACCGTAAATAGTGAGTATTCCTGACTCATTCATCGCCGGATTTTGTAAACTTATACCTAAATTTAAGGCCACGTTATTTACATCATTCGCCATAACGTCACCAACCTGAGTCCATACAGGTGCATCCACTTCTGGCGTAATCTCAACTTCAAAGTTAAGCACTTCAGCTGTGCTAGTATCGGTCTCGATACTACCAAGCACTACCCCAGTGTCGAGGGAACTCAATTCTAACTGCACGTCTAAGGTGCCAAATGCCAAGTCCCCAGGGAAAATCTGTAACTGTGTCACTGGGCTCACGACCGTCACCACTGCAAAATAGTTATTATTAGCCGCGTCATATTGCAGCGACACTAAACTGCTGCCCACTTTTATACTTTCAAGACCAACGAGTGCAGAGGCATCTGCCGAGCTGATTATGACTTTGACCGAGATAAGCTCTGTACCATCAAACTCATTAATCTTGGCATTAAGGTCGATGTTAATGACTTCATCTTCAAGACTTGTGTATTGACTCTCTGGCGCGGTAATCACTTCAATACCATCGGCAACGGGCGACACGCCAACAACTATATTGGCGCTTGAAGTAACAAAATCGGTCGTCCCCAACTCTTGAGTAATAGCTTGGACTGACAGCGGAATATCACCACTGAAATCTAACGGCGGCTGCAGTACTAGCCCTGCAAGCTGAGCAGGAGTGACCGCCCAAGAAAAGGTAGGCGAACCATTAAAGCTGCCACCATCTTTACCTTCGTTAGGCAGTTGCACTAAGTTGGCGCCATCTTGAAAATACAACACAGCACCACTTGGTACGCCTTGAATCGTAAGATAAATAACCTCAGAGCCATCTTGGTCGATCAAACCTAAACTACTCATGTCCAACCCCGATAGCGCGATCAAACTGTCCTCTTGACCAGTAAAGATTTGCGTATCACCGGGTAAGTTTGCCGCATCAGTTACAGGAGTAACCTCTATGGTAAAGGTGTTTTCAAATGGAGATTGGTCAGTAACATCTACGCCGTTTATGCTTGCGGTATCTATGGTTGTAGCTGATAACTTGAGCCTAAAATCACGACTTAAATGTTCTGTCGGCACAAACTCTAACAGGCCTAGGGACAAGTTCAACGCAGCCATGGTGGTGCCGGTAAACTCCCATGTGTCGGTAGTTCCAGCCTTTAATGACCATAGCCCGGTTATGTCATTTATTACACCGCCATCAAGCAAGGTGATCGTGATGGGATTATTGCTGTCACCAAATAGGATTTGCTCTGAGCCACCCGTTGTAGGGCTTGCATCTGGGTCATCAAATAGCAAGCTAATGCCCAATGGTATAGGTGCATCTTCTTGCATTACCCTATTGGCGACTATCAATTCAACGCCGTCGGCGACAGGCGTAATTTCGACTTCTAGGCTTTGACTGTCATCAATTTTGGTGTCACCACTTAGGGTGTCGGTAGCAATAATTCGAATAGGAATATTCAGTTCACCAGCATAATCTTCGCTGATGTTGTGCAGTTTTAAATTGCCTAGCGAGGCAGAAGTAAACACAAACTCAATAATATTCTCGCCACTGGCATCATAAACAGCGGTAACATCACTACCGGTAAAGTAGCCACCCTCAGGTAAATCTGACGCCAACACCCTAAAGCTAATCAGATCGTTGCTATCACCACTCAGCACCTGGTTTAGGTGGCCAGAAAAATCGATAGTGGTGTCTTCAATTGCATCTGCAGGGTTAATCTGTAATTGACCCACTGCCGTTGCCTGACTGGAGCCCGCACCTTGGGTAAACTGCACCTCAAAGCTAGTGCTGATGATTTCGGCATCATCACGATCTAGCACTCTCGCTTCTAGCGTTATTTGCTCTATACCTGTGGCAAACTCACTAATAATTGTGGCTCCTGCAAGCAGATCTAACGCGTACTCCTGCACGGTATCACTCGTCATGCCATCTACCGGAATGATCCAACGGCCATCGCCGTCATCAATCGCCCCATTTGGATGATATACATACCAACCGTCACCACTTGGCACGGTAATAACGACATAATCTAATACTTCTGAGCCATCTATATCACCATCAAAAAACAAGCCTTGGCCCGTTAAATCAATGGCATTACCATCGGTGCTAACTAGCAATCCTTGCTCGCTTTGCAAGTGGGTAGTTAAGTCAACCACTGCATCTACCACTACTGTTATTTCAGTAGCAATGTATTCACTCACAACAGTGCCAGTTTCTGAGGTATCGGTAATTTGATAGCTAACCGCAAAAGAGAAACTACCATCGGCATCTTGGGGCGGCACCGCAGCTAAACGTCCCGACTGCAGCAAGGCTTCTAAGGTTGGGCTGGTACTGTCGAGCAAGGTCGTTACATCTAAACCACCAACTGGAATCGTTACCTTTGACCCATCTAAAGTTAAAGTAAAACCATCAGCACCTTGGAAAGGAATGATCAACCCGGTGACGGTTTCACTACCATCAGTGTCAGCATTTAGATTAGGCGTAAAGTCGAGGGGAATAGCTTGATCTTCGTAACCATAACTGAGAGTGGCTAAAGAAGCTGCATTGGCATCGATAACAGGAGCGATATCAATATTAAGCGTTAATTGGTAATCAGCTGAGTCACCATCAAGCTCAGTGCTTTGCACAAATATACTCAAACTGATTTGGCCACTAAAGTCAGCCACTGGTTGTAAACTTAAGCTGGCAAGTAGTGAGGCTGACACGCCATATACCGGCTGATTATTAATAAAATCAACTACCGGAAGATTAACCACATTACCTGTTGAATCAACAAAAATAACACCTTCTGGTAAACCGGTTACGCGCAAATCTAACGACTCAGACCCATCGTCATCTGAACTCACAATGGTAAAATCTAATGCGATATTGTCATCTTCATTAAATGCCACCACATTTGAAATAACCCCTGTCGCGTTATCTATCGCCCATATATTAGGGTCGGCATTAATCACTGGCTGATCATTCGCAACCCCGGTCAAGGTCACTGTCACCGTACTTGCATCGCTATACCTTGGGTTAGGATGAATAACCCCGTCGGCCGGATCCACTCCATCTTGCGATGTCTCTGTGGCAAAACTTCTAACCGATATAGAGAACTGACCTAAATTGGCAGAGCTTACGTCATCAGCAGGCATAAGCTTGGCGACGCCACTATCAACCTCTGAAGCTAACACAGTCCAAACACTGCCATTAAAGCTAGCTGAAGGCGAGTCTATCGACCAACCATCGGGTAAGGTAAATTCAAAACTCAAAAATTCTGAGCCAGATGTATCTGTTAGTGTGCCAGAAACAACGGCTTTAAGTAGGATCGGGGCATCCTCATCACTACGTATGTTTTGGGTTGTCAGGGTTGGCTTATCCGCAATTGGCACAACATTAATGGTAACCGTCTCTACGCTACTTAATGCGCTATCTCGGTTATCACTTTCTGTGGTTTTTGCTTGCACATTAAAACTAAATTTGCCAGCTAGGTTTTCACCCACTGTAGCAAGCAGGTTATCTAACTGCATTTGGCTAATGCTCATACCATCGGTAACTGTCAGGCCAAGCACTGTCAACGTTAACCCTGCACTGATATCAGTAATCACGTAAGTAACGGTTTCTGAGCCCTGCGGATCTACGTTCGTTTCATCCTTAGAACTGGCATGAATATTAATATTGAAAGCATTAGCATCTTCGTTAACTGAGTAACTAAACTCACTGCCTGGATCCCAAGTTGGCGTATCAGCCACGGATTCAACTGTAATAGGTACAGTCGTTGTAATCGGCGGCTTGCCAGTGATATTGACCGTTATAACAAATGCTGCACTAGCCGTAGCATCAGAGCCATCTTCAATTGGTTGATAACTTAAGTCACCATTGGGAATAGCCACCCGCGTCAGCAAGTCTTCAGTTAATAATCCATTTAAAATAGATAAGATATAATTGCCATCAGCATCCTTAGGAACTTCTACGCCATCGAGCAATAAAATCCCGCCCTGTAGTGCCGCAGCATCAAACACCATACTGATAACAAATTCACTTTCGTCGATATCACCCGGTCTAGCTTCAACACCAAAAACAGTATTGGTGTCTTCAATAAATTGTGTGTTAAAGACCTCGACAGAACCCTCAGCGTCTTTAGCTATTATGGTTAAGGTGTCGGTGGCAATATCACCATCGGCATCGGTAATTTGCAGCAACACATCTTCACTAAATTGCTGTTCATTGTAAGCAAATTCAAAAGTAGTTACCGTTGCGAGACCATTCTCATCAACCACCAGCTCCCCATACTTCACAACCGCAGGGTTTGCATCGGTAAATAATTCGATTGTTGCCCCAACAGCATAGACTACCCCTTTATAAGTGACTTGGGTAACTTTAGCGCCATCCGCACCTTGCTGAGCGGCCGAGAACATTTGCACGCTGTACACATCGCCGCTACTTTCAAAGAACGCTAATGTTTTGGCTGTGTCTTCAGGAATATCATCTTTAACAGTAACAGTGATAGTTTGCGCTGCAGACTTATCGTTATCAGCATCTATCGCATTGACTTCAAATACTAAGTCTAATGAGTTTTCGCCATTAGCATTGGCGTGATCTAGCGCTTTAAACTGCTTAAACTCAACTTTGCCATTGGCATTAAAGCGGATCTGAAATACTTTATCGCCACCAGTTTCAGTTGTTGCTATATACCAGCCGTCACTATTTGCCGTTGTATTAAGAATGACTTTATCGCCACCGCTAAAGACGCTGCCAAAACTGAAGCCGTCCGTTAGTGTGATCGCGATTATTTTGTCACTTCCAGAAGATGTTGAAAGCACTTCACTGGTGGAGATCGGATTGGCGGTGGTCAAGTTACCTTCGTTGATATTAAGCTGCAGAGCATTAGGCAAGATGGCATTCTGGCCATCGTAAATAGCAACTGAAACCTGTGCCGATGACACGGTATTATCGCTATCACGAATATTGACCATCACATTAAGAGTGTCTAAGACATCTGCAGCCCCTAAGTGGTCAATGGCGCTAACTAATTTAAAATCGAGCTCAACAGTGCCGCTGGTCTCAGCACCGATATCAATATTTGTTGGTAACCTCATGGTAAAGACCAATACACCGTCTGCTGTTACAGCATCAATCGAGGCGCCGCCATCTTTTACTACCCAATAAAGTGTAGAACCATTTTGAGTTAAGGTTATGCCGGAAGCATTTTTGACTTCTGCTCCATCTGTAACACCAAAACTGATATCCACAATAGGATCTTTACTGGCAGTGACATTAAAAGAACCCGTTGCAGTATTATCAAAGGCAGAAATACTTGGCAGCTCACTAACGCTTAAATTGATATCGTTTATCGTCGCTGCATCAGCATCTTGCACAGTAACCGTTAACGTTGCTGTCGATGAGTCGCCATCGAAGTCGGTCACTAACAGTGAAAAGTCGATATCTTCGCTAAACGTTTGATCAAATGCTTTAAACAAAGTGAAACTATAAGCTTGGTTAATGCTGTCGCTAGTGGCGCTCCATGTTTCACTTAGCTCAATAACAAACACAGGTGAATTAACATCGCCGGTATGCCCCGTTAGCGTCAAACCATCAGCACTGATTTGATACTGAATAAGCTCACCAGCTGCGGTCAATTTAGGTTGTAGTCCTAAAGCGGCAAAACCAACGGAAGCAACAGCATCACTGCCCACCAGCACATCAAAACTACCATTTTTAACAATGGCACTGCCTATTAGATTGTTTTCATCGAAAGTAAGCTGGCTAATGTTGACTAATGTTGGCGAGTTACCATCGCTGACTTGCCAAGTTAGATTGCCTTGGTTGATATCGGTACCGTCTAAATCGGTGGCGGTAACTTGAGTGATAATCTCAATCAGATCATTAGATAAATGATCCAAAGGAGCTGATTGATTAAAAACGGCATCCACGCTTAAGTCATCACCAGTATTGCTAGCTGATAACGTAATGCTAAATACTACCGTAGCTGATGCGTTATCCGTTTTCGCAGTTAAGGTTTTACCGTTATTCGACAATTCAAATTTAAGCGCGACTCCGCTACTTGTTAAGCCAAGATTGGCTAACTGGAACGGCGTTAATGCGGTAAATCGAATAGAGTCTGCAATTAACGTATCTGAACCAGCCGTAACCATGAAGGTCTTCAAGGTGCTTTGCACTGCAGCATCAATATCAGCTTCAGTATTTGTTCCTATTACATCAGTCATACTGCCAGCGACGCCATCTGCAATAGTGAAGGTCGCATTGGCATTAGCGCTGCTGCCATCCACATCAACCACGGTATAGACCAGCTCAACCTCTTGTAATACCGAGTTATCAAGGTTGTCTGCTACGCTAAAACTCCAACTACCGTTAGACTGAATAGTGATCACTCCTTGAGGAGTGTTGATTACCGCTGCAGCACCGGGGGTAACAGGATAGTCAGTACCATTATAATTAACCGATGTTAGCGTTAGCGGCCCTTCAATAGTGTAATCATTACCCAGTAGTGAGCCCACAGCCACTGTATCTTCGACCACAAACGCATGATCATCAAAAGCAAAAGCTCTTGAGTCGCGAATGTTCAGCACTGCATAGGTAATGATCTCTTCTGAAGTCCCGTCAGCATCGTGTTGTACCCCACTCAGGCGGATATAACTGAGCACATTCTTATTATTGAGCTCATCCATAGGTTGAAACAGGGTCACATTTAAACTTGATGCCGATAAACTTGCTGTCATCACGACTTTACCGTCACCATCACGGGTAAGAACAAATGACTGGCCATCCGCAGCAACATTAATGCTGAGCGCTTGCCCCTCAGATGTGAGCAACAATAAACGGCTTTGTTCAGCAGTGATGCTAACGTCGGCATCAAAAATATCAATCGGCACTTCTACACTGGTACTTGAACTTACGTTAAGCACCACTTCATATAACGAGGCGATATCAGGAACCAACAAGGTTGGCATAGCATCTGTTGCACTATTGCCAGCTTGATCGGTAGCAGTAACGTCTAGACTCCAAGAGGTTCGACGATTTAAACCAGCTACATCAATGTTATCAAATAGCCAACTACCATCTGCAGCAACAACTGTACTAAAGCTTATGCTATTAACGCCATCAGAGAGGTTTAGCACTACTGTCTGGCCAGCCTCGACTCCGGTTGTTGTCCCGCTCAGGGATTTTTGTACGCCATATATAAATAGGGCTGCATCAAAACCATTTGCTCCAGTGTCGATGTCGATAGCGACTTGAGTATCTAAAACAGCGCTATTAGTCGCCGTTGCCGGATTACCAGCAAGATCTGAACTGCTCGCTTGTAACGATAGCTGACCGTCTGCAAATACCGACAAATCGACATTTTCAACCTGCCAAGCGCCATTAACCACCACGCTGTTAAAGGTTACGGTTTTGCCATTGATATCAGTAACAGTGATCACTACGGGGCGACCGTTTTCGATATTAGTAACTGTGCCGGCTAAAGTTGCATCTATTGACTCTGCAGTATTAATCAGGCCGTTATCATCAACAATTTCAACCGTTATACTGGCTAGGCTGTCTTTGTCGGCACTGGTTGTCGCATCAACCACATTGCCTGCCACATCGGTTGCACTGGCAGAGAAACTTAACGCTCCATCGCTAAGACTCGACAGATCTGCATCATCAATTTGCCAACCAGAGCCCACAACCATAGTGGTAAAAGTTAAGGTTTTACCATTAATATCAGTGACGGTTACCGTAACCGTTTGCCCAGCCTCAATGTCTGTAACCGTGCCCGATAGGTCAACCATTGCCATCTCAGCAGCGTTAATCACCGCATCAGTTCCGGTATCCACATCGATGGTGATTGAAGCTAAGATATCCACCGCGATTGTATCTGTAGCCGTTGCCTGGTTACCTGCGGCATCGGAAACCGATACTGTTGCCGTTAAACTGCCATCAGCAAAGCCTGATAGATCTAAACCTGATAGTTGCCATGCCCCTGCAACCACAACTGTTGTGAAACTACGCTCATTACCTAAGCCGTCACTGAGGGTTACTGTAACAGTCTGACCATCTTCGATATTACTGACCGTGCCACGAACCGTAACAGCTTGCTGTTCTTGGCTATTAATCACCTGATCATTATCGACAATCTCAATCGTGACCGAGGCTAAGGTGTCTTTAAGCACGGTATTGGTATCTACACCAATGTTGCCCTCAAAGTCTGAGGTTATCGCTCTAAGGGTTAGTTCACCTTCCGCCAGTGATGACAGGTCTAATCCATCTAATAGCCAAGTGCCGTTGCGGGTGATGCTATTAAACACTAAGGTTTTGCCGTTAATGTCAGTTACAAATACTTCGACTGGACGACCATCTTCGACGTTATAAACAAAGCCCCCAAGCACAGACTGACCGACTTCGGTTTGATTAAGTACACCATCGTTATCAATGGCGGTAATTGTTATCGCGGCTTGGCTTTCTTTGTAGGCATCATCAGTGGCACTTGCTGTATTACCTGCGAGATCAGTTGCACTAGCGCTAAAAGTCAGTGGACCATCAGCGAGGCTAGATAAGTCTTTATCTTCGAGTTGCCAGCGGCCATTAATTACCGTCGCCATAAACTGTAATTGCTGACCCGCATTGTCAGTAACGATAATCGATACTCTTTGACCATCTTCAATGTCTGTCACTTCACCAGACATATCGACGCGCAGCATCTCACGTGCGTTAATAACTGTGTCATTGCCGGTATCGACATCAATGGTAATCGAGGCAAGAATATCCACCGCGATAGAATCTGTAGCCGTTGCTTGATTACCCGCAGCATCTGCAACCGATACTGTTGCGGTTAGGCTGCCATCAGCAAAACCGGTTAAATCAATGTCTGTAAGCTGCCACGCTCCTGCAGACACAAGAGTAGTGAAACTACGCTCGTTCCCAAGACTATCAGTTAAAACAACGGTGATAGTTTGGCCGTCTTCAATGTTACTGACCGTGCCTCGCACTGTTACCGATTGCTGCTCTTGGCTATTAACCACCTCATCATTGTCAACTATCTCAACGGTGACCGAGGCCAAGGTGTCTTTCAGCACGGTATTTGTACTGGTGCCAATATTGCCCTCAAAGTCTGAAGTTATCGCTCTAAGGGTTAATTCCCCCTCAGCCAGTGACGACAAGTCAACTCCGTCGAGCAACCAAGTGCCATTGCGGGTAATACTATTAAATACCAAGGTTTTGCCGTTAATGTCGGTAACAAACACTTCAACTGGGCGACCATCTTCAACATTACGTACAACACCTGCCAACACTGATTGCCCAGCCTCTACCTGATTGAGCACACCATCGTTATCGATCGCGGCGATAGTAATTGCTGCTTGACTCTCTTTATAAGCTTCAGCTAAACCATTTGCAGGGTTACCTGCCACATCAATACTATCGGCAGTAAATTGCAACGGACCTTCTGCTAAGCTAGAAAGGTCTTTATTTTCAAGCTGCCACAAGCCATTTAATACACTTGTGGTAAAGGTGAGCTGCAGTCCATTAATATCAGTTACCGTAATAGTCACGGTTTGCCCATCTTCGATATTTTTGGCAACACCTTCCATATCGACCCGCTTTATCTCGCGAGCATTAAGTACAGTGTCGTTACCAGTATCAACTTCGATAGAAATCTCGGCTAATGTGTCTTTGATACTGCTATCTGTATCACTGGTTACTTCACCAGGATAAGTTGAAGCAGTAATTACAGCATTAAGCTCTCCTTCTGCAAATAACTGCAAATCAACAGCATCAAGCTGCCACTGTTGATTAAAAGCTGTCACGCTAAAACTTTGAGACAAACCAAGACTATCAGTAATGGTTAGCTCTAGAATTTGGCCATCGGCAGCGTTAATAGCGCTACCAGATAAAATGACTTTAGGTACTTCAAACTGATTGAGGTAACCGTCGATATCAATAAATTCAACGGTTAAGGTGATAGGTATAAATGTGTCTTGCTGACTAGCGGTAAACTGGTTATTAGCTTGGGATGTGAGTTGATCTCCTTGGGTGGTAAAACCTGATTCAGCAATAACACTGTCGTGATCAGATCGAACCACTTGATAAATTAAGTTCAAGCCATCTTGTTGTTCACTCGCAGAGTCACTTTGATTGCGACTTTCCCGCTGTTCTTGCTCTTGCGGCTCGGCATTATTTTCTATGGTGCTTAACTGAGTAACATTCTGAGGAATAGGAACTTTTATACCATCAATAACACTATATTTATTACCGTTACTATCGACTTGAATAGCTTCAGTCTGCAGATCGTGGACTGGTATATCCGTCAACATCTGATGGGGCAGAATCATAATCCACTGTCCATCAGCCGTTACCGCCCAAAATGCAGCGTTAAGCTCTACGTAATAAATAACCTCAGCATTTGGAGTCGGCATCTGAAAATATCCTTTTAACCTCAGCAACTACAATAATTACCAACAGTTCAGTAACTAACCAGCAACCTACACAGTATTGACTAAAGCTTAGTCTATTTACAAGTGCAGCAGTCTAGAGAAAAAGAGCATGATTTTTTGCCACCGCTAGGGATCACATTGACGAATACGATTTACAAGGCTGTATTTGGAAGGTACGACTTTTTAGAGAGTAAAACTTTGGCAGGAAGTATCTGAAAATATGGTAAAAAGCTAATTCATTGCGCTAGTTCTTCCTTAAACTAGACGCTAATTATTCAAATATATACCGCTAAGCGCGGAAACAAAAAACAATTTAAAATCTCAAGGCTATAGTTTTTATTGTTCCAAAACACCTTATACAGCTTGGCCAGCTGCAACTCCAGAGCTCCACGCCCATTGGAAATTAAAGCCACCTAACCAACCACTTACGTCCATCACTTCGCCAACAAAGTACAAACCTGAAACGGTTTTAGCTTCCATGGTTTTTGAAGATAGCTCATTGGTGTCAACACCGCCTAAAGTGACTTCTGCTGTGCGGTAACCTTCGGTGCCATTCATAACTAAGGTCCAAGACTCAAGATCGACGGCCAATTGCTCTAACTCAGCATGAACTAACTGATTAAGCGCTTTGTTCAATAATGACTCTTCAAACAGCACTTCAACTAGACGCTTAGGTAACCATTGCGACAGCGCATTGCGCAGACTTTGTTTTGGACTCGCCTCAAGCGCTTGCTGTAACTTGGCACGCACATCCTCCCCCGGTAGCAAGTTAATGCTAATGGCTTCGCCAGGGTTCCAGTAATTTGAGATCTGCAAAATAGCAGGCCCTGAAAGGCCACGATGGGTAAATAGCAATGCCTCGCTAAATTGAGTGCCGTCTTTAGCAGTAATAGTGCTTGGTACCGCAATACCTGATAACGGTTCAAAGCGCTGCTTTTGATCGCTGTGCCAAGTAAACGGTACTAATCCAGCATGGGTTGGCAGCACCTTTAAACCAAACTGCTGAGCAATATGATAACCATAAGGAGATGCGCCCAGTTTTGGCATAGACAAGCCACCGGTGGCAAGCACTAACGACTCACAAGAGTAGTGTTCTTTGTCGGTTATCAGTTCAAACAAGCCATCTGCATTTTTGCTGATCTCACTAATTTCAGTACGCAGTTTAATTTGCGCGCCAGCCCACTCACACTCGGTAAGCAGCATAGTCACAATCTCTTTCGCTGAGTCATTGCAGAACAATTGACCATGATCGCGCTCGTGATACTCAATGCCATGACGCTCGACCAATTCGATAAAGTCACTTGAACGGTAACGGGCTAAAGCCGATTTTACAAAGTGGCTATTGCCACAAATAAAATTATTAGGTTCTACTTTCTGATTGGTGAAGTTACAGCGACCGCCGCCACTAATCAGGATTTTACGTCCCGCTTGCTTAGCGTTATCCAGCACTAATACATCACGGCCACGGTAACCCGCAGAGGCTGCGCACATAAGGCCTGCCGCTCCAGCTCCAATAATGATGACGTCATGATGCTTCACTCGATAACTCCTAAAAACGTAGTTAGCCTCAAAACTAGGGTAAGTTCTGAGCATAAAAGGGGCGCTATTTTAGCATTGTTATTTGTACATGGAAGTACTTATGCTGCTATCAACATCTACGCCACGGATGGCATGAAGTGATAGTTGTAAATGGAAGTACTGATGCCAGCAGCTCAATACCGCAAAAACAAAAAACCGAAGCTAGGCTTCGGCTTTAATCAACGGTATTAGTTATTCAGTTTAATAGCTGAAATACTATTCTGCCGACGATGTCTCAGACTTTTGCTCACGGCTAAGTAACTCTTTAGCTGCATCAACTGGAGACTTACCTTTATACAAGACTTGGTAAACCTGTTCGGTGATTGGCATCTCGACGCCTAAACGCTTAGCTAGCGTATAAACCTCTTTAGTGTTGCGATAGCCTTCAACCACTTGACCGATTTCATCTTGTGCCGTTTCAACATCACAGCCTTTACCTAATGCTAAACCAAAACGGCGATTGCGCGACTGGTTGTCTGTACAAGTCAGTACCAAATCACCCAAACCAGCCATACCCATAAAGGTCGAACCTTGAGCACCAAGCGCTTCACCTAGTCGAGTTAACTCAACTAAGCCACGAGTAATAAGTGCTGTTCTAGCGTTTGCGCCAAAACCAATACCGTCAGAAAGTCCGGCACCAATAGCAATAACGTTCTTAACCGCGCCACCAAGTTGCAGACCAATAAAGTCGTCGTTGGCGTAAACACGTAAGCGTTTAGGGCTATGCAGTAATTCAACTAAATCTTTAGTGAACTGTGGATCGGTACCCGCAATCGAAATTGCAGTTGGCATACCTGCTGCAAGCTCTTTAGCGAAAGTTGGTCCAGATAGCACAGCTAACGGGAACTCATCGCCAATCACTTCACGCGCAACATCTTGAATTAAACGGCCAGTTTCAGGCTCTAGACCTTTAGTTGCCCATACAATTCGAGAATCTTTACGTAATAGCGGCTTTGCTTGAGTCAGTACTAATCCAAAAACATGGCTTGGCACTACCACTAGCACATTGTTAGATGCTGCCAGTGCTGTTGCTAAATCAGCTTCAGGGATCAGTAAGTCTGGTAATGGAATACCCGGCAAAAATGCTTCGTTAGACTTATCATTTTTCAGGTTTTCAATGTGCTCGGGTTCATGGCCCCAAAGCATGGTTCTGTGGCCATTGCTTGCTAAAGAAATGGCAAGGGCGGTCCCGTAAGAGCCCGCCCCCAGTACCGTAATGTCGGCAGTGTTTTTCATGCTATTAAGCGTTAGCTTCTTCTGCTGGTGCTTCAGCTGCTGCAGCTTGACGCTGTTGAACATACTGAGCAAATAGTGCGTCAAAGTTAACTGGAGCTAGGTTTAGTTGTGGGAAAGTACCACGGCTAACTAGGCTACCAATTGCTTCACGAGCGTATGGGAAAAGAACGTTAGGGCAGTATGCACCTAGAGAGTGAGCTAGCTGCTGTTCAGTTAGACCAGCGATAGCGAAGATACCCGCTTGCTGAACTTCACATAGGAACGCAGTTTCTTCGCCGTTCTTAGCAGTAACAGTCAAAGACAGAACTACTTCATATACGTCATCAGATAGTTTGTTGCTGCGAGTATCTAGATCAAGCTTAACTTCTGGGTTCCACTCTTTTTGGAAAACAGCTGGGCTGTTTGGTGTTTCAAAAGAGATGTCTTTTGTGTAAACACGTTGAATGTTGAATTGTGGACCTTGTTGTTCGTTGTTTGCTACTTCAGCCATACTATCCTACCTTTAAAAAATGTTAATGAGGCTACTTCAAAAGAGCCAGTCTCAGGGCTTTGCAAACTTGGGCAATCCAATTTGCGCTCCCGGTTTTTGATTTATTTAGTCAACAGACGCTTTTTGGGAGGGAACTCGTCCCTCAGTTCAATGCCGGTAACCACAATAAGTTAAGCGTTAACACTCTAATCAATTACTCAACAAAAAATCAATGGCCAGGCTAACACTTCTATCTTTTACTTTTTGAAACAGGCAAGTTATTTGACTGCCATTCACCCATACCACCTTTCAAGTTATTCACGTTTTCAAAACCATGATTAACCATCAGCTGAGCAGCTTGAGATGAAGTCATTCCAGCGTTGCATACCATTATAATGGGACTCGCTTTTGCGTTTTCAAGGTTACCAAGCTGATTATTTTTTATATCTGCTAATGGTAAATTGATTGCACCAACGATATGGCCCTTCTTAAACTCTTCTTTACCGCGTACATCAACGACTTTGGCGTCTTGCTTGTTGATCATCAAAGTGGCTTCTTGATGATTAACATTTTTCACTTTAGACACGCTAGACTTAAATACAACCACGATAAGTCCGACAAACAAACCAACCCAAGCAATACTTAGCATCGGGTTCGCTTTAAAAAATTCCATATATTCTTGCATCGTTAACTGCCTACTCTTCTGGGCCAAATATAATGAGGGCACAGAGTATACCATCGCTTGGGCCAGAATACAGAACGTTAGTCACGCTAGCCGCCTTCCAACACCTCTCAAATAACATCAATAGGGCAATTCGATAAGCCTAATCTTGGTAAATGTCTTTATGCACGATGCTAATTGGTAGTAATATTTAACCAATTCCGATTTCAAACTTAATTTTTTAAACTTAAAGGTACTACCATGACGACACGCAAACGCCCGTTGGCATTGCTGATCCTCGATGGCTGGGGTTACCGTGAAAACACGCAAAAAAATGCGGTTTTTCATGCAAAAACACCGGTTTTAGATCAGTTAAATGCAAAATATCCAAACAGTTTAATCTCAGGTTCTGGCTTAGATGTAGGCCTACCTGATGGCCAAATGGGTAACTCTGAAGTCGGACATATCAACATTGGCTCAGGCCGAATTGTCTACCAAGAGTTAACGAGAATTGGCAAGTCTATTGAAGACGGTGAGTTCAACAGTAACCCAGCACTAACCGCTGCCGTTGATGCGGCAATTAAAGCCGATGGCGCCGTGCATATTATGGGATTACTATCTCCAGGTGGTGTTCATAGTCATCAGGACCATATCGAAGCTATGTGCCGTTTAGCTGTATCTCGTGGCGCTAAAAAAGTTTACTTGCACGCATTCCTCGATGGCCGCGATACGCCGCCACGTAGTGCTAAACCTGGTTTAGCTTACTTCGACGAATTATTTAAAAACTTAGGTACCGGCCAAATTGCATCACTTATCGGTCGCTACTACGCAATGGACCGTGACAACCGCTGGGATCGCGTATCGCAAGCTTACGAGCTAATTACCGAAGGTAACAGCTTGCATCAAGCTGCCAACGCGGTAGAAGCCATTGAAGCGGCTTATACTCGCGACGAAAATGATGAGTTTGTTGCCAGCACCGCTATTCCTGATGCAGCTGGTAACATCGCCAAACTTGAAGACGATGACGCACTGATTTTCATGAACTTCCGTGCTGACCGTGCTCGCCAGATTACTCGCAGCTTTGTTGATGCAGACTTTGACGGTTTTGAACGCAAGGTTACGCCTAAAGTTAACTTTGTGATGCTGACTGAATACGCAGCAGATATCGACACAGCAATTGCGTACCCTTCAAGTGATTTAGTTAATACCTTAGGTGAAACACTGCAGAATCGCGATCTGACTCAGTTACGTATTTCTGAAACTGAAAAGTATGCCCATGTAACCTTTTTCTTTAACGGCGGTAAAGAAGAGCCGTTTAAAGGTGAAGACCGCATTCTGATCCAATCACCAAAAGTCGCCACTTACGACTTACAGCCAGAAATGAGCTCAGCAGAACTAACAGACAAGTTAGTTGCCGCTATTGAGTCGACTGATTACGATGTGATTATCTGTAATTATCCAAATGGCGACATGGTTGGCCACACTGGTAATTTCGATGCGGCAGTCAAAGCTTGTGAAGCTGTTGATAGCTGCATCGGTCGCGTTGTGGAAGCATTAGAAAAAGTGGGCGGCGAATGTTTGATTACAGCCGATCATGGTAATGCAGAGCAAATGACCGATGAATCTACTGGCCAAGCACATACTGCACACACCAGCGAATTAGTGCCACTAATCTATGTTGGACGTGACGCAGAAATCGAAAATGGTGGTCGTTTAAGTGATTTAGCGCCGACTATGTTAACCTTGATGGGACAAGACGTGCCTGCAGAGATGACCGGCCGCTCGATAATAAAACTCAAAGAGTAGTATACCAACACGTGAACATTCGATTTTTTATTAAAGCCAGCATTATTGCTGGCTTTCTATCACTTCCTTTAGCGGTTAACGCCACGGATCTCGAGCGTCGTCAATCTGAGCTTAAATCAATTCAAGCGCAGATTAACAAGCAACAATCTGAGGTGAAAAACACCAATAAGCAAAGGGAAAGATTAGTCTCGCTTCTAAAAGAGGATGAAAAAGCGATCGCGCAAGCGGCAACTAAAGTCAATCGTACCAAGCAAGACTTAAGTCAGACCGATAAAAAAATTACCGAGCTAGAAAGCAAGCAAGTGCAATTGAACAAACTCAAGTCTGCACAGCAAAAATCACTATCAAGTCAGCTACAAAGCGCCTATTTATCTGGTAACCATGATTACAGCAAAATGCTGTTAAATCAACAGTCACCTGCAAGTATCGAGCGACTACTGGCCTACTATCAATATTTAAACAACGCCCGTATCGACTCAATTAACCAATTACAAACCACGCTAACAGAGCTTGATGAAATTCAAATTGAGCAACGAGAACAACAAAGTAAACTCAACAAGCTTGTACTTGAACAACAGCAGCAGGCTAAAAAGTTAAACCAAGAGCAGTCTCAGCGACAAAATACCCTTACTCAGCTTCAACGCACGCTAAACAGCAGCGGTGCAATGCTGGAGCAGTTACAAATCGAAGAAGCAAGCCTTAAACAAGTCATCAAGCAAGCGTTGGCGGCAGCAAAGAATAATCCTTCTTTCGATGGTTTATCGAGCCGACATAAACTCAAATGGCCAACTAAAGGACGTATAAAATCAGCCTTTGGTAGTAAGCGTTCAGGCCAAGTAAAATGGAAAGGTGTCACCATCTCCGCTGCTGAAGGCCAAAATGTAAATGCTATTGCTGGCGGAAAGGTTATTTATGCCGATTGGCTGCGTGGTTTCGGTATGGTTTTAGTTGTCGACCATGGTAAGGGATATATGAGCCTTTATGGTCACGCACAAGCGTTACTTAAAAATGCTGGCGACACGGTAAGCAAAGGTGAATCGATAGCTTTAGTCGGTCGTTCAGGTGGACAGACTCAGCCTGGCCTATACTTTGAAGTAAGGCACAAGGGGCAAGCTGTCGATCCTGCAAGGTATTGCAAACGTTAGACCAAATAACCCCTTATAAAGCAAGGGGTTATTATGACACAATGTATACGCTATTTTTGCTGCGTTTTCGCGGGGTTAGCGCTAGGAATATCGCTAACCTTAGTTGGCCAAGAGCATAGTCAACAATATAAACAACGTATCAATTACCCTATGCTGCTGGACGTTATCGACACGATTGAAACCTATTATGTCGATAAAATTTCCGAAGAAGAGTTAATAGAGGGCGCTATAGAAGGTATTTTTCTTAAACTCGACCCCTATTCAAGCTTCCTCGACAAGCAGAGCTTTACCAGCGTACAAGAATCAAATAACGGTGAGTACTTCGGCTTTGGAGTCGAGATAGCAACCGATAATGATCAGATTACCATCGTCACGCCTTTTGCTGAATCTCCAGCAGCTGCTGCGGGCATAAAACCTGGTGACCGTGTCATCAAGTTAAATGACCAACTAGTGACTGCTGATAAATTAGAAAGTCTGCTAAAACAAATTAAGCAGCACAGCTATGACAAGCTCCCTATTGAGCTAGAAATGCTTAGAGCCAATAGCGAAGATACTTACACCGTCACTTTGCAACCTAGCATCATAGCCATCAATTCAGTTGAAGCGGCAATTTTAGACAATAAAATAGGCTACATTCGCTTATCCAGCTTTCAAGAAAACACCACTCCCAAACTTGTTAAACAATTGTCAGCATGGCAATCAGCAGAGCTTAACGGCATTATTCTCGACCTGAGAAATAACCCTGGTGGACTGCTTGACCAAGCGATTACCATAGCAGATCTGTTTCTCGATAAAGGCCGTATTGTTGCTACCGAAGGGCGATTCTTCGATGCAAACTCAGATTACTACGCATCACCGCAAACCATGGCAGCGAATACACCGATTACGGTGCTAATCAACAAAGGCTCTGCATCAGCGTCTGAAGTATTGGCAGCAGCACTACAAGATAATGGACGCGCAACCGTTATCGGCCAAACCAGTTTTGGTAAAGGCACCATTCAAAGCCTTATTCCAACCCTAATGGATGGCAATGCAATAAAGCTCACCATAGCAAAATACACCACGCCTAATGGTAAAGATATCCACTCGAAAGGTATTGAACCAGATATAAAAATTGAAATCGAGGCTGTATCAGATGAAGAAAGTATGCCTATAATCGCAACAAATTCACTCCGTGAGTCTGTTGCTCAAGATAAGTTGGTCAGCTCGGCAATTGCATGGATTAAGGCAGAAAACTAAATACCAGTGCGTTATTTTTTACTATTAATATTATTCTTGTTACCAAGCACTAGTGCGTTCGCCAGCAAAATTGCCATCATTATTGACGATATCGGATATCGTCAATCAGATAAGGCTGTACTTACTTTGCCTGCCAATATTACCTTATCGATATTACCGCATACGCCTTTAGGGAAAACGCTCGCCTCAAAAGCTTATCAACAAGGGAATGAGATTTTAGTGCATCTACCAATGCAGGCACTAAACGGCAAAGCCATTGGTCCCGGCGGGCTCACCAATGCCATGAGCGAAACCGAGCTTAAAACCCAAATCAGCAATGCTGTTGCAAGTGTTCCTCATGCAAGTGGGGCCAACAACCATATGGGTAGTTTTCTCACCCAGTTAGGTGAACCTATGCGCTGGGTCATGGAGTCGCTACAGCAACAAAATATCTATTTTATCGATAGCAGAACCACCAAATACACCCAAGCAGGCGCGATGGCACAGTCTGTAGGTGTACCTTTACTTAAAAGAGAAATATTTCTAGATAATGATAAGTCAAAGGCAGGTTTAGAAAAGCAATTCAAACAAGCAATGGCACTCGCAAAAACCAAAGAGCAAATAGTGGTGATCGCGCACCCTTACCCTGAAACAATAGCCTTTTTGACCACAAACTTATTCAGGTTGAATGCTGAGAACATCCAATTGGTGCACGCATCGAATTTGCTGCCACAACCAAGTGTTGCCACAGCGGCAGCAGAAACTAGGTTATTGCAGGATTGAGATCGAAAGATCAGGCAGTAGAGCTTTAAGCTCTGGCTTATTAGCCACAATCATCTCTAAAGTGTAGCCATCTAACACGGCTAAGTACGCATTAACCGCCTCACCTAATACCCCTTTAAGCTTACAAGCAGGGGTAAACAAGCAGTAAGGTTTAGTGCAATCAATGGGTGCCAAAGAATTTTCAAGTGAGCGCACCACCTGACCAATATTTATTTCAGATGCTGGCTTAGCTAACTTAAAGCCGCCACTCTTACCACGCACAGTTTGTAGATAACCCAATTTACCCAAGTGATGAACCACTTTTGATATATGGTTAGCAGATAGATCAAACACTTCAGTTATCTCAGAGATACGAAACAGTGATTCTCTTTCAGAGTTTAACGCTAAGTACATCAACGTTCTTAAACCATAATCTGTATAACGAGTTAATTGCATTAATCGACAATCCGTAAAATAAATATTAGATGAAGCTCTACACTAAGCTTTCATTAATTTGTTGCGGCTTCTAACGTAGTTATTAGCCATAGTGCTTCAGAATCTGTTTTACCACATACATCATCAGTTGCAGCAAAAAGACCACACACAGCAGGCCTTTCAGCTTTACCAAACAGCTTACACAAGTTTTGCTCATTGAGCTGAATACAGCGTACTCCGGCAGGTTTACCATCAGGCATACCAGGAATAGGTGTTGTAATAGAAGGCGCAATGCAGCAAGCACCACAACCTAAACGGCAATCCATCTTATAAACCTTTTTACATTCGAGCGGTATTATAGCTCTATAAAGCAACAGAGAGTTGTGCGAAGTCACATACTATACAGCAAGTGACACACGATATTGTAGAAGCGTGATCAGTGTATACAATTTACCAACCGCAGATAGCTGAATAAAAACTCAATCAAAAAGAGCTTATCGCTGTATATTACTAAATTAGAGACACGAAAAAGCCCTGCTATTGCTAGCAGGGCTTATCGTAATGTTGGCGGAGCGGACGGGACTCGAACCCGCGACCCCCGGCGTGACAGGCCGGTATTCTAACCAACTGAACTACCGCTCCTTTAGCAAAGTGCTTACGCATCATGCTAAATGCTTTTTAAGTCGCTAGCTTGTCAGGGCTAGGAGACTCGATTTTCTTAGAAAATCTAAATAGGCGCCTGGAAATGACCTACTCTCACATGGGGAGACCCCACACTACCATCGGCGATATTGCGTTTCACTTCTGAGTTCGGAATGGATTCAGGTGGTGCCACAACT
>NZ_JAKILB010000022.1 GCF_023283895.1 Shewanella pneumatophori
GGGCACAACTGTGACGCTCACGCTCACAGATAGCGCAGGCAACATTCAGCAAGTGACTGGCGTGACCGTTAATGCTGACGGCTCTTACTCGATTGATGGCGTTGATATTTCTGGTCTGGTTGATGGTGATATCACGGTTAACGCCAGCGCAGATGATCGCAACGGTAATTCTGTAACAGACTCAGCGACGGATAACTTAGATACTACAGCCCCTATAATTCCTACCGTCACCATACTCGACGATAACGCTATTATTGGAGCTAATGAGTATGTAAACGATGGCTGGTTAAATTCAGGAGAATTAGCATCTGGCGGCAGCGGCGTTCAACTTCAGGTAAATGTAAATCATGCCGAATTAGATGACGGTGGTTTTGTTACGTTAACGATAACAAATGGCGGTATCAACTCAATAGTGACATTAAGCCTTAGCGATACTGGTGAACTTGTCGTTAGTGGCTCATCAAGCACTGCAAGCACTAACTTTGATTACGACAACGGTGTTATTACTTGGAGCGAAAACACTCCTAGTGAAGGACAAGAGATTTCAGTCAGTGCAACACAAACCGATGAAGCGGGCAATAGCTCAACTACTGGAAATGATACTGCGGCAGTAACAACCGTCGACGCTGTAGATGATGCTCTAGATAGCTCATTTAGCGCAAGTGCCAGTTCTGCAGACAACTGGGGAACCGAAAACGGCACTCAAGTTAATCCATTATTTACCATTAGCGCTCTTAATGCCGATGGTACAACTGGCGTAGTAAACTACTCTTCCGATGCGAATAAGTTAGGTGTTTCTGGTAACCCAAGAGACGATAATAGTGGTGGAGTTGAGCAACTGCAGTTTGATTCAAGCACCGGAGAATCTGAAGCTTTAGTCTTTGAATTTAGTGGCTTAGCAAATACTGCAACCTTTAACGTAAGTAATATGCTATCTGGCGAAGAAGGCGGTGAACAAGGTGTAGTAAAAGCCTATTACAAAGGTGAGCTTGTTGCTATGACAGTATTTAAAACTGAAAATAGTAACAGCGGTGAATTCACTATTAACACCGGTGACTTCGTATTTGATAAGTTAGTATTTGAGGCCACTTATACTGTAGATGAAGAAAATGGAATAGGTCTGGGCGGTGATTCTTCTGATTATTATCTCACTTCAATTGAGGTCTCAGGCCAAGGGCTGGGTGAAGATGCTCTTATTGTAGAAGAGGACCAATCTCTCACTGTAACCGCTGCTGACGGTCTATTGACTAATGATTCTGATCTGCAAGATCATGACTTCTCAATAACCAATGTTAATGGTATCGATTTTGGTCAGAACTCAAGTGTAGATATCACTTTTGCCAACGGAGCTACTGCAACAGTACATGCTGATGGTAGTTATACCTTTAACTCTAACGGCGCATACGATTATCTAACCGCAGGGCAACGTGCAGAGCTCGAATTTAACTACACCATTACTGATGAATATGGCGCAACGGATACAGCAACAGTAACGATTAACATTATTGGTGTCGATACTCCACCAGCTGTATTAGACAGTGATCTGAGTGGTATTGAAGATACTTCTCTTATATTGCAGTGGGACGACTTTTCAATTTCCGATGTCGATACTTCCAAAGCCGAACTATCAATTCAAGTCAGCCAACTTCCTAACAGCCAGAATGGCACTTTAGAGTATTTCAATGGCAGCAACTGGGTTGCTGTAACATCGCAAGTCTTACTAACCTCAGCAATGTTTGACTCAGGCCATGTGCGCTTTACCCCTGCAGGTGACCAAGCAAATGGTAACGATAATGCTACAGGAGTTGGTAACCAAGGTGGTGCTCTAGCTGACTTTGAATTTGTAGTAACTGACGGTATCTCTGTGAGTGATACCGCAACGATGACGATTAATATCGATGCCAGAGCCGATGCCCCAACACTTACAGCAAGCACAGGTAATATCGAGTGGGTTTACAAAATTGTTAATAATCAGCCCCCAACAGATAATGTAGCTGTTGGTGATAATATTTTAGACGCCAATATCGAAGCAATAGAGGCTGGCCGAACAGCTACTGCGCAAGTAGATACCAATACTTATTTAAAAGGTGTTGATAACGATACCAACGATCTATCAGGAAACTCAGGTGATGATGTATTTATTGGCGGTAATTTTGCCGATAAATTACAAGGAAATGCCGGTAATGATGTCTTCTTTGGCGGCGGTGAGAATGACGCGATTTATGGCGGAGAAGGCATCGACACTGCCGTTTATAGCGGTAACTTTGCTGAATATACCATTACAAATCATGTCGATCATTCCCATACCCCTTATTTATTGGTCGAAGACAGCTTAAGTCGAGATACTAGCGCCATAAGTACAGGCACTCTTGATGCAGGTGATCACCTCTATCGTATCGAACGACTAATGTTTGCTGACGGGATCTATACCGTTAATCCTGATGGCAGCCTGACCCAAGTAAAAGTCCAAGAAATTGAGCTTGATATACAAGCTGATTTAGTTGATGTCGATGGTAGTGAAGCAATTTCAAATATCACCGTAGAAGGTGTACCAGAGGGCGTATATCTATCTGCGGGGACTGATTTAGGCAATGGCACTTGGTCGCTTACTGCACAAGATTTGACTGATTTAAAGATAGTAGTGGATGAGTCATATACTGGCGACAAAGAGTTTACCCTTGATGTTAGTGCTACAAGCACAGAATCAAGCAATAACAATGAAGCAAGCTCTAGCATAACTTTAGACGTTTCATTGCGAGACTATAGTTACACCACAGGTACAAATGGTGATAACGATATTGATGGCACTGACAATCACGACATCATTGTCAGCGATACCTCTGGCATTCAAATCGTTCAAGGTGAAAACTATAACATTGCCTTTATTTTAGACTCATCAGGCAGTATGGGATCTCGTGCCGTTGATACCGCAAAAGAGCAATTAATAGAAGTATTTAAAGTCCTACAAGCCTCCGCTTCAGGTCAATACTCCGGCACTGTTAATATTGCAGTTATTGATTTTGATGGCTCAGCTAGCTTAAGCCTTTCACTAAATATCAATGATTTAGATATAAACGCTTTAATAAATAGCGATAATGACGCCTGGGACGCTATTTTAGATGGAGGTTGGACTAACTATGTTGATGCATTCACTACTGCAACAAACTGGTTTAGCAGTGACATAGTAACCGCTAATCCTGGCAATAATATTACCTACTTCATTACAGACGGTCAGCACAATGGAGGTGGTGATCAACATGGCGCATTTGACCTATTAAACGCAGTATCTGAAGTAGAAGCTGTTGGTATAAAGCAAAATATTGATGCTACAGATTTAGTTGCTTACGACAGTGACGGTCTTGTTAGAGCTAAAGTTGATGTCAGCAACTTATCCAGCGTAATTTTGGGTTCAGAAACCAATTTAATCCCAGGTGATGACCAATCAAACGGTGCTCAAGGTAACGACATTATCTTTGGTGACTTGACTCAGTTTAACGGTATTGATGGTCAGGGCTTCACTGCATTGCAAGCTTTGGTTGCCCAAGAAACGAATACCAATGAAGCTGATGTATCGGTACAAGATATCCACGACTTTATCACGGCTAATCCTACAATGCTTGATATCGCCAATATTAATGATGGTGCGGATACCTTAGCCGGAGGTGAAGGTGATGACATTCTGTTTGGTCAAGGAGGTAACGATCTCCTCATTGGCGGAGATGGTTCTGACACCTTAATCGGTGGCTTAGGTGACGATACCTTAACGGGTGGCACAGATGCAGACACCTTCATCTGGACTGCAACTTCTGTAGACGGCACAAATACGACCGACCATATAACCGATTTTGATTTGGCAGAAGACAAGCTCGACTTGAGCGATATTTTACAAGGCAACTCAGTTAGCGAGCTTCTACCTTTCATCGAGTTTACAGACGTAAATGGCTCAACCAGTATCAATATCGATACCGACCAAAACGGTAGTTTCGATCAACATATTGTGCTCGATGGTGTTGATCTGTTTGCCCAATTTGGTAGCGATGAATCCGACATCATTTCTGGTTTACTTGGAAGTAATGGTGATGGCCCTTTAATTGTGAGCAACTCTTCTGGAGAACCTCTAGTTCAGGCTGTTAACACACCAGATCCACTTGATGAACTAATAAATCAAAATGGAATAAACATACCATAACAAAGAAGATACAAGTGATCTGTAGCAAAACAGGTCACTTTGTTCGATACTTCCATAATAAATAATAAAATCTTAAGGATAAGACTCTAAGGTGTCTGCTTCAGAATCTAAGAAAACTGAGCAGTGGACGATCTCAGCCTCACAACGTGTAATGGTTGATCCACTGCTAGATAGTTTAGTCTTACTCACCGAATATTTCGGTAGCCCCTGCTCTAGCGATTCCCTTGCAGCTGGTTTGCCAATGCAGGGGAATATACTCACGCCTGAGTTATTACCTCAAGCTGCAAGCCGCGCAGGACTTGCTGCTAAGCTATCTCGTAAAGGGCTGAATGAAATATCAGCCATTATGTTGCCTTGCATTTTATTATTAAAAGATCAGAAGGCATGCCTATTACGCGAACTCGACATCGAAAAAGATCGGGCTGTCATTCAACTACCTGAAACCGGTGGTGAAGAAACCTTATCCATTGAAGCACTAGAAGCGCTATACGTTGGCTACTTGTTCTTAGTGAAACAAGAATACCGTGGCGACATGGGCTTAGATGTTCATTTACATGAAAGTAAAACCCATTGGCTTTGGCAAACCGTTAAAGACTCTGCGCCCATTTATCGTGATGCACTTATCGCATCCGTGCTAGTTAATCTGTTTGCGTTAGTTTCACCACTTTTCATTATGAATGTGTACGACAAAGTGGTGCCAAACCTTGCCTTTGACTCATTATGGGTTCTAGCCATTGGTGCAGGTATCGCTTACATATTCGATCTAATAATGCGCCAATTAAGAAGCTATTTAATTGATGTCGCTGGTAAAAAGGTCGACATAATCGTCTCATCCAAACTATTTGCTAAAGCCATTGGTATCCCGCTTGAAAAGCGCTCTCCCAGTGTTGGCGGCATGGCTAAACAACTTGGGGAATTCGACAACATTCGCGACATCCTCACTTCAGCGACTATTACAACATTAGTTGATCTACCCTTTGCGTTATTTTTCTTATTTATCATTTATATTGTTGCAGGTGATCTGGCACTCATTCCATTTTTAGGTAGCATTATCATTATTGGTTACACCCTGATAATGCAGCCAAAATTGAAAGCCGCAATTGATGAAAGTAATAAGTTTTCCGGCCTCAAACATGGTCATTTAATTGAGTCGTTAGCCTCTATTGAATCGATTAAGTCCAGCGGTGCTGAAGGCTTAGTACAAAAGAGTTGGCAACAGATGATAGGCCACACAGCTAACTGGCAGCTGAAGTGCAAAAAAATCACCACATCCGTAACCAATATGGCCACGTTCGTTGTGCAAACATCAGTGATATTTGTGGTGATTTTAGGGGTCTACCGAGTCTCTGAAAACGAAATTTCTATGGGTGGTATTATTGCTGCGGTGATTTTATCTAGCCGCGCCATATCGCCTATGGCTCAGCTTGCTGGGCTAATGACACGCGGCAATCAAACCGCAAGCGCTCTGCGTCAACTCGATGAGTTAATGACTCAAGAAGATGAGTTTGAAAATAAAGGCCATTTAGTTAGCCGACAACGTTTACTCGGCCAGATCTCAGCCCATCATGTAGGGTTTAGTTACCCTGATTCTGAGCGCCCAATACTCCACCCGTTATCAATCAATATCGCTCCTGGTGAGCGTGTTGCAATTATTGGCCGCAATGGTTCAGGAAAAAGTACCTTAGCAAAACTGCTTGTTGGCTTATATCAGCCAACACAAGGTAGCTTAACCTATGACGGGCTCGACTCCGCGCAAATCCACCCTAGCGACCTTAGAAGAAACTTTGGTTATCTCCCTCAAGATCTCACCCTCTTTCACGGCACTATTCGTGACAATATTTTGTTCGGAACTCGCCAAGTTACCGAGCATCAACTGATCAGAGCGGTACAACTTTCAGGGGTTAATTTATTTACCAACTTAGAAGCAGAAGGCTTAGATCAACAAGTCGGTGAAGGCGGCAGAGCATTATCACGTGGCCAACGACAAACCATTTCTTTGGCACGTGCAACCTTGAATGATCCACCAGTATTGTTGATGGACGAACCAACAGCCAGCTTAGATGCCCGCGCAGAAAAGCAGTTTATCAATGCTATGCATAATGTGAGTAAAGACAGAACCTTATTACTTATCACCCATAAGATGCATTTACTTAATCTTGTTGACCGCATTATAGTGCTCGACCGAGGACACATAGTTGCAGATGGCCCTAAAGCTGATGTGCTGAAAAAACTCAACGAAGGTTTGTTAGCAGGAGCCGCTAAAAAATGAGTAAGCATTTAACTACCCATGATTTAGAGATGGTTGATGATGTATATGGGGCCATGATGACCGACGCCCCAACAAGTCACAGGCTCACAATATGGGCGCTATCAGCGTTAGTTGTTACGTTTCTTCTCTGGGCCTATTTCGCAGAGCTAGATCAAGTCACAACCGGCATGGGCAAAGTGATCCCTTCCTCTCAAGTACAGGTCATTCAAAGTCTTGATGGCGGAATTTTGCAAGAAATGTATGTCCAAGAAGGCCTTATTGTAACTAAAGGCCAGCCTCTTGTGCGTATCGATGCAACGCGCTTTCAATCAGATTTTGCTCAGCAAGAGCAAGAAGTTAATAGCTTACTCGCCAATGTTATTCGCCTTAAAACCGAGCTTAATAGCATTACTATTTCAGGGATTAGCAATGACTGGCGCGAGCAAGTCAAAATCTCGCCGCAAACATTAATATTCCCAGCAACACTTGAAGAAACTGATTCTGAGTTAACCCGACGTCAGCGAGAAGAATATGTTGGCCGCCTAGATAATCTCAGTAACCAACTTGAAATCCAGGCACGACAAATCCAGCAACGTAATCAAGAAATCCAAGAGCTGGCTTCAAAAATTAAAACCTTAACCACAAGTTACCAATTAGTTTCTCGAGAACTAGAGCTTACTCGTCCACTGGCAGAGAAAGGTATTGTGCCTGAAGTTGAGTTACTCAAGCTGCAACGTGTGGTTAACGATATTCAAGGCGAACTCGCTTCGTTGCGCTTGCTACGACCAAAAGTTAAATCAACCATGGATGAAGCGATTTTAAAACGTCGAGAATCAGTATTGATTTATGCCGCTGATAGCCGCGCACAACTTAATGAAATGCAAACCAAGCTTTCTCGTATGAACGAAGCTCAAGTTGGTGCACAAGATAAAGTCAGTAAAGCAGAAATCACCTCTCCGGTGAATGGCACAGTTAAAACTGTACATATCAATACACTCGGCGGTGTCGTCCAGCCCGGTGTCGACATCATTGAAATCGTACCTTCTGAAGACAAGCTGCTAATCGAAACTAAAATTATTCCCAAAGATATCGCCTTTTTACACCCCGGCTTACCAGCAGTTGTAAAGGTCACAGCTTATGACTTTACTCGCTATGGCGGCCTCAATGGAGTGGTGGAACATATCAGTGCTGACACCACCCAAGATGAAGAAGGCAACAGCTTTTATATTGTAAAAGTTAGGACTGAGTTTTCTAGCCTAACCAAAGACGACGGTACCGAAATGCCGATAATACCCGGCATGTTAACCTCTGTTGATGTGATTACAGGGCAAAGATCCGTTTTAGAGTACATACTTAATCCAATATTGCGGGCTAAAGACACAGCGCTTAGAGAGCGCTAGGCCCGATAAAACGACCAGGAGGGGTTAACAATGGATAGCAGTAAAATACGGCAGCTCAAACGCAGTGCTCTAGCACTTGCCGTTAGCACGCTGATAATACCGGCTTCCGCTTATAGCCAAACACTAGAGCAGGCCGTTGCACATACTTTGGATACCAATCCAGAAATTCGGATTGCTTTTAACCGCTTTAAAGCCCGTGAAGAGCAAGTCAATCAAGCTATCGCGGGATATATGCCAACTGTTGATATCAGTGCTGGTTATGGTTGGGAGCAAACTAATAGCCCATCAACCAGACGTCGCGCAGGCGATGGTGAAGTCGATGATGATGGCGTGATTGAACTCGAACGTGGTGAAGCTGGCTTCAGTATCAAGCAAATGCTGTTTGATGGCTTTTACACAAGTAGCGAAGTTGACCGTTACAGCTTTGAAGCAAGTGCTGAACAATGGGCGCTATTTGCCGCTGCAGAAGATATGGCGCTCGATGTTGTCAACGTTTATATCAATTACATTCGTAGTGAACAGGTACTGGTTTTAGCCGAGAAGAACCTCGAAAGCCACAAAGAAATCTACGATCAAATTAAGCAACGTACAGACTCAGGTTTAGGCTCAACAGCTGACTTATCACAAATTACCGGCCGTTTAGCTCGAGCAAATGCAAATGTCATTTCTGCTCGTAATAACTTTTACGATGCTAAGTCACAGTTCATTCGCGTGGTAGAGCAAGAGCCGGAAGATATGATAGTTCCAGTTCCCGATGCAGACATGCTACCTGCCGACCTCAGTACTAGCATCATGTTAGCGCAAGAAAACCACCCTATTCTCAAGTCGGCTTCTAGTGATATCAATGCTGCAAAAAATGAGAAAGATTCAGCTCAATCAAACTACTACCCTAAGCTCACTTTAGAATTGGATGGTAACTGGAATAATAACCTTGATGGTGAGGATGGTATTTCTGGTAGCGGCATTTTCCAAACTGATGTTGGCGGACACAATAACGATCTCGTCGCTATGGTACGTTTAAAGTACAACCTGTTTTCAGGTGGTCGAGATCTCGCCCGAGAAAAGGAAGCGGCGTATAAGATTGGTGAAGCCAAAGAGATCCGCCAACGTGCTCACAGACAGGTTGTTGAAGGTGCAAATTTAGCCTGGAATGCCTACGAGTTACTGACACCGCAAAAAATGTACATTCGCGATCACGTAATTGCCGCAAAAGACACTCAAGTTGCCTACAGCCAACAGTTTAACTTGGGCCAACGCAGCTTATTGGATCTACTCGATACTGAAAATGAGCTTTTTGAAGCTAGAAAAGACTACTTAGAATCTGAGTATGACGAAATTATTGCCCAATACCGCGTGCTAAACGCCACTGGCCAATTACTTGATTCTTTACGTGTGACCAGACCTGATGTTTGGCAAGGTGAGCGAGACTATGAAGGAGGAGTCCCACAATGAGAACCTTATTAATCCTATTAAGTATCGCCATATTGGGCGGCTGCTCAATGCGCGATATAGTGACAATGGACCAACCTACCGTACAGGTTAATGACCTAAGTGACATAGACCATGATGGTGTGATTGTCGCCAGAGAACGCTGCACAGACACAGTGTTGGGTGCGAGTATTGATAATTATGGTTGCGGTCAAATTAAGCCAATTAATGAGCGTCAAGAGTTAAAAATCCTCTTCGCCAATGACTCATACTACATCGACCCTATGTATTACCCTCAAGTGGAAGTTATTGCCGTATTTATGCGTGAATTCCCAAATACAGAAGCGGTAATCGAAGGCCATTGTAGTAAAACGGGTAGTCACGAACATAACCAAACCTTATCGCAAAATCGAGCTAACGCAGTAAGTTCTTTGCTATCCGAGCGCTTTGGTATTGATTCAGACAGGCTCAGTGCTATAGGTTATAGTTTCGATAGACCTATCGACCCCACTCATACTGCTGCTGCACATAAAGTGAATCGCCGAGTGATCGCTGAACTAACCGGTGATGACACAACTGCAGATATGAAGTGGCATATCTATACCGTAGACGAAGAAGTTAAGTAGGAGTTGTAACGGAGCATCATGATTGGCCGGCTTTATAAATTAAAAAAATTACAAAAAGTCTGCCAATTTAAATTGACGGTTTTAGCTTTGTCTGTCTCTTGTCTTTATGCTGCTCCGCTTAAGCAACTCGATACAGCCCATATAACCCAAACAATAGAGTCACAGTATGGTGAACGTGCGGGAAAACGAATTCGGGCTTGGTTTAAAATTTTAGATGATGCAAAGGACTTGCAAGATAGCGACAAAATCTTAATGGTGAATAATTTTTTCAACCTGTTTCATTTTGTCGACGATATAAAGCTTTGGGGAAATAAGAATTATTGGGCAACGCCCATGGAGTTTATCGGAGTTAGTGGCGGCGATTGTGAAGACTTCTCAATCGCCAAGTATTTTACCCTACTCCAACTCGGTGTTTCAGAAGATAAGTTACGCATCACTATGGTCAAAGCCACTAGTGTGAATCAGTATCATATGGTGCTAGCGTATTATGAAACCCCCTCTTCTATTCCCCTCGTTTTAGACAATCTTGATAAGCAAATAAAACCGGCGACCCAAAGAACAGATCTATTGCCTGTTTACAGTTTTAATGGTCGACAGCTTTGGTTAAATAAAGAAAAAGGACGAGGTGTTCTAGCTGGCTCTTCATCTAAGCTAGCGAAATGGAATGACCTGAAGCACCGTTTGGGTGTTGAGCGACTCAACCAACCCAAGATAAAACTGGAGTAGTAAACAAGATGACACTGTTTCGACAGATATACACATTACTATTTGTACTCTTTTTGCTGGTTGTAGCAAGCTTAAGCTATGTGCAGTTTACTGAAACACAGAGCTTTCTAACCAAGCAAATGGAGTCAGACCTTAATAATACCAGTAACTCACTGGGAATTATGCTGGTACCCGATCTTGAGGCTGGTGACATAGTCGGTGCAGAAACACTGATTAATGTAATTTTTGAAGGGGGTTACTACCAACAGGTAAAGCTCACCTGGTTAGTAGATGGTAAACAACAAGTATGGCAAAACCCAATGACAATTGACGGTGTGCCGCAGTGGTTTATTGATTTAGGGCTCTTCAAAACAATTAAACGAGAAAGTACCATTACTTCAGGTTGGATCCAACTTGCACGTCTTGAAGTGACCGCCCACCCAGGGTTTGGCTACCATGAGCTCTGGCGCACCATGACCAATGCTATCTTGGTATTTTCAATATTGTTTCTTATTGCCATCATTTTTGCCCGTATAGGTTTAACTTGGATTTTAAAACCACTCCACGAGATTGCCGAACACGCTAAAGAAGTGGCCAACCGCAAATTCGGCCCGGATATGACAGTACCTAAAACAGTTGAACTCAAGTCAGTCGTACTTGCATTCAACAGCATGTCAGAGCAGCTTAAACAAATCTTTAATTCTCTCGATGAAGAAGTCGGCGAATTAAGAAAGAAAAATCTGGTTGATCAAGTTTCTGGTTTGCCAAACCGCCAATATATGATGGGACGCCTTAACAGTTGGCTGAGCGAACCCAAAAGCGGTGCATTAATGATGGCCAAATTTGATTGGCTCGAAGAAGTGCACAGTAAATATGGTTATCAAGTTCGCGACGAGACCATCAAATTACTATCAGATAAAATGAAGCAGCACTTAGATGGTGTAACCGGCTCTGTGATCGCCCGTATCGCTGCTTACGAATTTGCTTTCTTAATTACAAGCTCAGAGCATGATCAAACAAGTAAGTACCTGCAAACACTGATCCGCACGATTAATCAGGAGATGTCAAAAGCAGGCTGTAAACCTAACGAAGGTTTCGCTATTGGTATCGCTGAGCGTATAGGACAAATGTCAGTAACAGACGTTCTTGCACAAGCTGATAACGCACTACAAAAAGCGATTCAAGGTAATCAAGTTTTCCACTGGTTTGAGACTAATGAAAAGCAACTATTTACCCGAGAACAGTGGCGCGAACACCTAAGTGCCGCCATTACTGAAGGTAAATTCAAATTTAAGTGGCAACCCATATTACTCAATGACTCAAACTCAATCTTACAAAGAGAACTGTATTGCCAGTTAGAAATTCACGACAAAATGGTTCAAGCCGGACAGTTTATGCCATATGTGGAGCTGCTTTCTTTAGGTACCTTGCTAGATAAATGCTTGATTGAAAGCCTACATAGCAAGCAATTACTCAATAGAAATTTTGAGCCTATTGCAGTGAATTTAACGTTTCAAAGTATGGGCGATACTGAATTCCATCAATGGCTTAATAAGTTTTTACGCTCATCAACGCTTAGAGAAAGACTGTGCTTCGATATTCCTGAAGCTGCGGTATATAGTGACCCTGAAGCGTGTCAGGCACTTTGTGCCATTATTAGAGACAATGGTTCGCACTTCGGTATAGACCATTTCGGCCGCCAATTTGGCTCAATGTCTTACTTACAAAACCTACGCCCGAGCTATGTAAAGCTCGACCAATCATTTGCTTACTACGATGAAAGTGAACACAGCAGTGAGTTGTGCCGCGCGCTAATTAACGTTGCTAAAGGTTTAGATGTTGAGGTAATAGTTACCGGTGTAGAAGAGCAAGAGCAATTAGCTCGCTTTACGCCATTAAAAACCAACGCATACATGGGCTATATCTCCCCTCCGGTTGATGTAGACTAGCTCAATATTGCTCAAAATAGCCACAACAAAGCCTCTTGTCCATCAAGGGGCTTTTTTATCGATACTCTACTGCCCAGACTCTCGATGCTCTCTACTTCCCAAGGCTTATCGAAAAATGCTCAGCCATGGTTTCATAAAAGACAGGAGTCGAATCCTTTACCAGTTTTTAGAAACAAAAAAGCCTCTAGATTGCTCTAGAGACTTAATGTAAATGTGGTCGCATGACGAAAGAGTGAGGATTCGAATCCTCAACGATATATTCCAGATACAAAAAAGCCTCTAGATTTCTCTAGAGGCTTCATGTAAAAGTGGTCGGTGATAGAGGATTCGAACCTCTGACCCTCTGGTCCCAAACCAGATGCGCTACCGGGCTGCGCTAATCACCGAAAATCTTTTGTCTTACTTAACTTGCTAAATATCGAGTAAACTCGCTATTTTAAAATGTGGTCGGTGATAGAGGATTCGAACCTCTGACCCTCTGGTCCCAAACCAGATGCGCTACCGGGCTGCGCTAATCACCGAGTCTTTACAACATTTAAAGCTTTAGGAAAATGGGGTGACTGATGGGGTTCGAACCCACGACAACCGGAATCACAATCCGGGACTCTACCAACTGAGCTACAATCACCACTGATATTTCCTACTAACAAGCCCCGTTTCCATTCTGGTGCACCCAGAAGGATTCGAACCCTCGGCCTCACCCTCCGGAGGGGTGCGCTCTATCCAGCTGAGCTATGGGTGCCTTGCCTTGTTAGCGGGGCATATAGTAGGTGCAAATTGCCCTGCCGTCTACACTTGTTTTGCTTTTTTTACTGATTTAGTGTGCGTTCGCTCAAGATTTGAGTCGTTTGTACACTTTTTTGTCACTCAGTGTCAAAATTATGACTTGGATGAGCTCAGTTTTCATGCTATCAATATGGATTAGCCCAAATCCTAATCAAATTAAAACAATAGCGATTGGCGGAACACCATGTTTAGGGAAGAAACATCTCAGTCAAAAACCACGCTGAGGTTACATAAAAGGATTGCTCGCTTAAAAGCATTGGCTCTTAAGTATAAACGAGCGGAAATAACGCAGAACGCTTTGTTAGAGATCTCTAACTTCGCAGCCAGTGTTACCACACCAAAAGAATTCTATTCATCACTGCATAAGTCAGTCAATGAACTGATCCCGGCCGACAACTTTTTTATTGCTACGCTAAACTCCAGCAACGGCAAACTTGAAGTACCTTTTTTTCTCGATGAGAAAGACGCCCATCCAGACGATTGCTACCCAGATGAAGATTTATCTGAAACCCTATATAGCGGATTAACTGGCTACGTACTCAGAACAGAGCAAACATTGATCTGTAATGACCAAACATATCAGCAGCTAGCCAAGTCAAAAGCCATTAGCCTGCGCGGTAGCACTTGCCACCAATGGATAGGCACACCAATAAAAAGTGCCGACCAAACGATAGGCGTATTGGTATTTCAAAGCTACAGCCCGAATGTTGTCTACTCTGAAATAGAAATAGAGTTAATGAACTTCATTAGCCACCACATCTCAGGGGTGATTCAGCGTTTAGACAACCAAGAGCAACTTGAGCAAGCAATTGACACTCGCACTAAAGAACTGAGCATCGCTTATAACAAACTAAAACAAGAAGTCTATGAGCGTCGTAGAGCGGAACGTTTACAAAAGTCATTATTTGAAATAGCCGATCTGGCCAACTCTAATATCGACAATCAACAATTTTACAGTGAGATCCACCGGGTGATTAGCCACCTTCTGCCGGTGAACAATTGTTTTATTTCGTTATTAAACGAACAGCGTAATACTCTGACCTTCCCTTACTTTGTATCGCAATTTGATCTAGAGCCGCCAAAGTCGCGCCCGTTAAGCGATGGTCTAACCGAATATATTTTACTTAACCATAAGCCTCGATTACTCGAAAAAGCCGACATTAACGCGCTTATCGCATCTGGTGAGCTCTATAAGGCTGCGCCAGAGTTAAATGACACTAAAGAGATCAATCAGTGGATTGCAGTGCCATTATTTATCCACGGTCAGGTTAGTGGTGCATTAACCATATACAGCTATAGCTTTAGCCAGACTTACCAAGAGAAAGATCTCGAACTACTGACTTTTGTTTCACAGCATATCGCCACAGCAATCGAGAAAAAGCTTTCCGCTGAATCGCTCAAGCTCAGTTATGAGCAACTAGAAGATAAAGTAAACCAGCGCACCCAAGCCCTAGCCGATGCGAATAACGATTTAGAAAAAGAGATAAGCCAACGCAAACGTATTGAACGTCAGTTAGTCCACGATGCTAAGCACGATAACTTAACTGGCCTACCAAATCGCTCAATGTTTATGGAGCGCTTAACCCAAGCTATTAAACATGTGCGTCGCCATACGCTAAATCGATTCGCAGTATTGTTTATCGACATGGACCGCTTCAAGCTACTCAACGATACCTTAGGCCATTTGGAAGGGGACAGATTTCTAATTGAAACCGCCAAGCGCCTCAAACTATGTATTAGAAGCAACGATATGCTTGCCAGACTCGGGGGCGATGAATTTGTCATCTTGCTTGATTCGATTAGTGACTCTCAAGATGCTGAAGATGTAGCAGAAAGAGTATTGGCTGAGCTATCTAGACCTTATCAACTCGCAAACCAGCAGTTTAACTCAAGTGGTAGTATCGGAATTTCCATGAGTGGCCAAAACCGCTCAGACACTAGCGAGTCGATTTTACGTGATGCCGATACCGCAATGTACCAAGCTAAGTCACAAGGTAAAGGCTGCTTTGTTATTTTCAATAATGACGTTAATAAGCAACAAATCACCGATATCAAACTTGAAAACGAGCTCAAATCAGCAATCAGTGATAAACAATTGCAAATTAGCTACCTGCCGATTATGGCGTTAAACACTGAAAAAGTTGTCGCGCTTGAGCCAAGGCTGTTCTGGCATCACCCGACGCTCGGCAAGATAAAACAAGAGCAGCTAAATAATATTGCCGATCATTGCAATATGATCATTGAACTTGATAACTATATGCTCGAGATGGTCAATAACAGCTTTCATACAATGCAAAGCATTTATGATGATGAGTTAAAACTTCATTTATCAATCTCAAGCCAGCATCTAAATCATAAATATGCGCTACGCGCCTTTAAAAACAGACTTAAGCAATTTCAGTTTGATAGCAGCAAGGCCACACTATTTTTCAATGAAAAGGCCTTTGTTCAAAACACCAATAACCATATCTGTGCTTTTGAAAGCTTAAGCCCACTTAACATAAAACTCGGTATTGAAGGTTACGGCAGTGCTCACAGTGCGATTAGCAGTCTGACATTTTTGCCCATAGATGCGTTAAAACTCGACTCTAGCTATTGTAGCCACCTTGAAAATAGCCAACATCTAAAACTGGTAAAAGCTTATTTTAGTGCCGCTCAGGCGATGGAAATAGCAGTGTTTGCAGTAGGAGTTAATACTGCGCCGCAACTACAAGTGCTGCAAAATATAGGCTTTGAGGTTGGCCAAGGGATTGTGCTGGGTGAGGTTATTGAATGCTCTACCGCAGTAAAAGCGGATAAAATCGTTAATCAAGCGTGCGCATAGCGCCTCCTATACACACGCTTTAAAATAGTCTGCAGCTACTTATTCTTAAACATATCTCTTAAGTTCGCGATATTAGAGCGTCCGGACTGCTGCATTTGCTCAGCACTTTGCACTGGCTTACGGTTTTCCCAGATCAAATCATCCTGAGGTAACTCCATCAAGAAACGGCTTGGCTCACAACGGATGGTTTCACCAAACTGACGGCGTTCACGGCAAATAACAAACCACAGCTCTTTTTGCGCTCGGGTGATCCCCACATAAGCTAAGCGGCGCTCTTCATCTACGTTGTCCTCATCAATACTGCTTTGATGCGGCAAGATACGCTCTTCTGCGCCCACCATAAACACATAGGGGAACTCCAAACCTTTCGATGCATGCAAGGTCATCAGCTGCACCTGATCGCCGCCCTCGTCTTCACTATTGCGCTCCATCATGTCGCGCAACGTTAAACGAGTCACCACTTCAGGCAACGTCATCCCCTCATCTAAATCGTCGCCTTGCAGCATTTCAGTCACCCAACGATATAGTTCAGAAATGTTCTTCATGCGCATTTCTGCCGCTTTGGCGCTCGTACTGGTTTCGTACAAGTAGTCTTCGTAGTTAATGTTACGAATTAACTGCTTTACCGCGTCAACGGGGTCGCCACGTTCAGCTAAATCACCGGTTTCAACCACAAAGCGGCCAAACTTATACAAGCTCGCCATCGCCGCCGGCGGTAACTCATGGTTTAAATCCGCTTCAAAAATTGCCGCAAACATGGAGATCTGTTTTTGGTTAGCAAAGTTACCTAAACGCTCAAGTGTTGCCGGACCGATACCACGCTTTGGTAAGTTAACGATGCGCAAAAAGGCATTATCGTCATCCGGATTCACGATTAACCGCAGATAAGCCATGATGTCTTTAATTTCTGCACGGCCAAAGAAAGACGTACCACCACTGAGCTTATAGGGAATACGGTTGGTCATTAGCGCTCTTTCAAGCAAGCGTGACTGATGGTTACCACGATACAAAATCGCGTAATCACCGTAGCTAGTCCGACCCACGAATTTATGGCGGATCATCTCTGCTACCACACGTTCGGCTTCTTGCTCTTCGTTAGCAGCAATTAATACCCGAATAGGTTCACCGTATGCTAGCTCACTGAACAAGGCCTTTTCATAAACGTGAGGGTTATTGGCAATCAATATATTGGCAGCGCGCAAAATTCGCTGACTCGAGCGGTAATTCTGTTCCAGCTTGATCAACTTCAGCTTAGGGAAATCTTTACCAAGCAATACAAGATTTTGCGGTTTAGCACCACGCCATGAGTAAATAGACTGGTCATCATCACCAACTACGGTAAAACGCGCGCGCTCACCCACCAGCAACTTAACCATTTCATATTGGCTGGTATTGGTGTCTTGATACTCATCCACCAGCATATATTGAATACGGGTTTGCCAACGGGTTCTTACTTCTTCATTTTGACGAAGTAATAATGTTGGCAGCAAAATCAAGTCATCAAAATCCAGCGCATTGTAGGCTTTCATATGTTGAGCATAACGCTGATATAACAGTGCAAACAGTTGCTGCTGTTCATCTTTAGCAATTTTTCGCGCATGCTCTGGGATCACCAAATCACCTTTCCAATTTGAAATGGTGGTCGCTAACAGCCTTAGCAGATCTTTATCTTCATCGAGCTCATCTTGGGTCAGCTCTTTAAGCAATGCTAAGGTATCTTGGTCGTCAAACAGTGAAAAACCAGGCTTTAAGCCAACAACTTTATGCTCACGCTTAATGATCTCAAGCCCGAGAGTATGAAAAGTCGAGATCCACAGCCCACGCGCTTCTTTACGTCCCATAGACTGCGACACACGCTCTTTCATCTCGCGTGCAGCTTTATTGGTAAAAGTAACGGCAGCGATATTGCGCGCCTTATAGCCACACTTTTCCACCAGATAAGCAATTTTATTAATAATTACTCTGGTCTTGCCACTACCAGCACCCGCAAGTACTAAGCAAGGACCGCTTACATAGTGAACGGCATCATTTTGTCCGGGATTGAGCTTCATGGATACGTTAAAACCAAGATATTAAGGAAGGCATTAAAAGACGAATGATAGCAGAAACCCGATTACGATCGGAAAAGTTATCGACAATATCTCGCAGTCAAAATTTTTCTTCTATATTTATCATTTAGTAAGACTCAAAAACGACATATTCATTCGTCAGACTACTTGCCATTAATTTATACAGACACTACACTCAATGAATGAACGTTCATTCACTTTCGATCTTATTATGCACAGCAAACGCAATCTAATACTGCGCGCAGCAGAAAAAATTATCGCCTCCGGTGGTATTCAAGGCTTGTCGATGCAGCTTGTTGCCAAAGAAGCAGGCGTTGCCGCAGGCACCATTTATCGCTACTTCAAAGACAAAGACGATCTGATTTTAGAACTTAGAAAAGATGTACTCGCTCAAGTAGCGAGTGCCATTTTAGAAGATCACCATGTAGGCACCCTAGAACAGCGCTTTAAACGTATATGGATGAAAATGCATAACTACGGCAAGCAGCCTTCGCCTGCCAATCTAAGTTACGAGCAATACGCCCACCTTCCAGAAAGTAATACCGATGAAATTCGCGCACTCGAAATGAAGTTGTTTGAGCCACTACACCGCCTATTTGAAGAAGGATTAGCACAAGGCAGCATTCAGCCTTTGCATCCACGCGCACTCTACGCGGTAGCAATGGAGCCATCAATGACAATGGCTCGCGCCATGAGGCGCGGTCTTATCGAGTACGACGAAAAAGATATCACGCTTGCTTGCGATTTATGCTGGCGAGCTATTTATATTCCAACCACACCGACAAACTAAAGGAGTTATCAGGACATGAAAAAGTGGACCCTGGTGATGATCATCATCGCAGTACTGGCCTTCGGCTCAGTCATTGGCTTTAATCTGTTTATTAAAGGAAAAATTGCCGATGCAATTGCCAACATGCCAGAAGCTGTGGCTCCAGTAACAGCCATTGATGTTAAACAAAGTACTTGGCAGCCAACCATTAATGCAATTGGCTTTGTCGAACCAAATCAAGGTGTGACGATTTCAAACGAATTGGCAGGTATCGTGTCGGCTATTCGTTTTGAAAACGGTAGCGAAATTAAGTCAGGGCAAATGCTCATTGAGTTAGACTCAAAAGTAGAAAAAGCCAACCTTAAGAGTAAACAAGTACAGCTACCTGCAGCAGAAGCTGACTTTAAGCGCCTAAGTAAACTGTATAAGCAAAACTCAGTATCGAAACAAGATCTTGATAACAGCCAGTCTAAGTACCTTGCTTTAATGGCTGACATTGAAAGCCTAAGCGCGACAATCGATCGTCGTGAAATTAAAGCGCCGTTTGCAGGCTTAGTCGGTATTCGAAACGTCAACTTAGGTGAATACTTACAATCGGGTACCGATATCGTGCGTCTAGAAGATATCAGCACCATGAAGATCCGCTTTACCATCCCGCAAACTCAGTTACCTCGTATTGCGACAGGCCAAAAAGTACATGTTTATGTTGATGCCTACCCAACCGAGCCTTTTGAAGGCGTGATCTCAGCAATTGAGCCAGCGGTATTTTACCAAAGCGGGCTAATTCAAGTACAAGCGCAGATCCCTAATACTGAAGCTAAGCTACGTAGCGGTATGTTCGCCAAAGTCGACATTCAATTACCAGAGCTAACTGAGCAAGTTGTGCTGCCGCAAACGGCAATCAGCTTTACCCTTTACGGCGACTCTGTTTACCTAATTGAAGAAACGACAGAAGATGGCGAGCAAGTAAAACGCGTTAAACAAATCAACGTCACTGTACTAGAGCGCGATGAACTCAACGCCTTAGTCAGCGGTGATATTAAAGCGGGTGATAGCGTAGTGACCTCAGGCCAAGTTCGCTTAAGTAATAACAGTAAAGTCAAAGTGACTGAGGATGATGCATTAACGCCTCCAGCCACATTGCCACAGCTGTAAGCGGAGGTTAGCCAATGCGCTTTACTGATATATTTATCCGCAGGCCGGTACTTGCCGCCTCAATCAGCTTTCTGATTTTGCTACTAGGCTTTTATGCACTTAAAAGCATGCAAGTACGCGAATATCCTGAAATGACCAATACAGTAGTAACGGTAACCACCAGCTACTACGGTGCTGATTCAAACTTAATTCAAGGCTTTATTACTCAACCTTTAGAGCAAGCCCTAGCCCAAGCTGACAACGTTGACTTTATGACGTCAGACAGCTTTTTGGGTAGCTCTAAAATCTCTGTGTATATGAAGCTTAATACCGATCCCAACGGCGCTTTGGCTGATATTCTGGCCAAGGTGAACTCAGTGCGATCACAGCTACCAAAAGAGGCTGAAGATCCCACTGTTGAGATGTCTACCGGCGCACAAACTTCTGCACTTTATATATCGTTTTATAGTGATCAAATTAACTCGAGCCAGATCACCGACTACCTAGAACGTGTGGTTAAGCCTGAGTTATTCACTATCGATGGTGTTGCCAAAGTTAACCTCTACGGCGGCATTAAATACGCCATGCGTATATGGTTAGATCCGGCTCGCATGGGTGCGTTTAATCTATCTGCCACTGATGTAATGAACGTGCTTCAGGCCAACAACTATCAATCAGCCGTAGGGCAAACTAACAACACTTTTACCCTGTTAAACGGCACCGCTGATACTCAAGTGGCAACCGTTGCAGAGCTCAAAAAGTTAGTGATTGGCAGTAAAAATGGCTTAGTGATCCGTCTTGGCGATATAGCAACAGTTAACTTAGAAAAGAGCCACGATGTATACCGCGCTCTAGCTGATGGCCAAGAGGCTGTCGTGGTTGGCCTAGATGTAACTCCAACTGCTAACCCACTTGTCGTTGCTGCTGACGCAAGAGCCATGATGCCGCAAATTGAGCGTAACTTACCAATCTCAATGAAGGCGCGCGTGCTTTATGACTCATCACTGGCGATTGATGAATCAATTAACGAAGTAATCAAGACCATTGGCGAAGCAGCGTTAATCGTTATTGTGGTTATTACCCTGTTCTTAGGTTCGTTCCGAGCAGTGATTATTCCGATTGTCACCATTCCACTGTCGCTTGTTGGTGTTGCCGTTATCATGCAGATGTTCGGTTTTACTCTAAACCTGATGACGCTGCTGGCAATGGTGCTTGCTATTGGTCTGGTGGTGGATGACGCCATCGTAGTAGTAGAGAACGTCGACAGACATATCAAACTAGGTGAGACGCCATTTAGAGCAGCTATTATTGGTACCCGTGAAATTGCTGTTCCGGTCATTTCAATGACCATCACACTGGCAGCGGTATATGCACCAATCGCACTAATGGGTGGTATCACAGGTTCATTGTTTAAAGAGTTCGCCTTAACCCTTGCGGGTGCAGTGTTTATCTCAGGTATTGTGGCACTAACCCTATCACCTATGATGTGCTCAAAAATCCTTAAAGCACATTCAGAGCCGAACCGTTTTGAGCGCGGCGTTGAAAACTTCTTAGAAGGGTTAACTAGCCGCTACAATCGCATGCTTACTGCGGTACTCGATAAGCGTCCTGTAGTGATTGCTTTTGCGTTTATCGTATTTGCTTCTTTACCTATCTTATTTAGCTTTATTCCCTCAGAGCTGGCACCGAATGAAGATAAGAGCGTGGTAATGATGATGGGGACGGCACCATCGAGCGCTAACCTAGATTATGTGCAAGCTAATATGACATTAGTCACCGACATGATCAGCGCTCAGCCAGAAGCTGCAGCTTCATTGGCCTTTGTTGGTGTGCCTAACGCTAACCAAGCTTTTGGTATTGCGCCACTCGTGCCTTGGAGCGAACGCGACAAGAGCCAAAAGCAGATGCAGGAGTTCTTTGGTAAAGAAGTGAAAAACGTACCAGGCATGGCTGTAACTACCTTCCAAATGCCCGAGCTACCGGGCGCTTCAAGTGGTCTACCTATCCAGTTTGTTATCACTAGCTCAAGTTCATTTGAGAGCTTGTTCCAAATTGGTTCTGGCGTACTAGAAAAAGTGCAGCAAAGTCCGCTGTTTGTATACTCAGAAGTAAACTTAAAGTTCGACTCAGGTTCGATGAAGATCCATATTAAGCGTGACGTTGCCGGTGCATACGGCATCACCATGCAAGATATCGGTCTGACACTTACCACCATGATGAGCGATGGCTACGTCAACCGTATCAACTTAGACGGTCGCTCCTATGAGGTGATCCCACAAGTTGAGCGTAAACTGCGCGCCAATCCAGAAGCACTAGCGGGCTATTACCTAACAGCAGCTGATGGTCGCTCTATTCCATTGTCTAGTCTTGTTGATGTAGAGATCATCTCTGAGCCACGCTCATTGCCTCACTTCAACCAGATGAATGCGATTACCGTTGGTGGTGTTGCAGCCCCAGGTGTTGCCATTGGTGACGCTATCGCATTTTTGAAAAACATTGGTGATAACGAGCTACCAAAAGGCTACAGCTATGACTTCTTAGGTGAAGCACGTCAATACGTTACTGAAGGCTCAGCGCTATACGCAACCTTCGCACTAGCGTTAGCAATTATCTTCTTGGTACTGGCAAGTCAGTTTGAAAGCCTTAAAGATCCTTTGGTTATCTTGGTGTCAGTACCACTCGCTATCAGTGGTGCTTTGGTTGCCTTGGGCTGGACCCATGTATTTGGCTTATCGTCGATGAACATCTACACCCAGGTTGGCTTAATTACCTTGGTAGGCCTTATCACTAAGCACGGAATCCTGATGTGCGAAGTGGCTAAAGAGGAGCAGCTACATAATGCCTTGAGCAAAATGGACGCTATTAAGCACGCTGCGACGATTCGATTACGTCCAATCTTAATGACCACTGCGGCAATGATAGCTGGTCTAATTCCACTGCTATTTGCGTCAGGTGCAGGTGCCGTTGCACGCTTTAATATCGGCCTAGTGATTGTATCGGGTCTAGCAATTGGTACCGTATTTACCCTGTTCGTTCTACCAGTAATTTACACCTACTTGGCAGAAAAACATGAACCTCTTCCTGTATTTGATGAAACATTAAATACGCAAGAGAACAAAGCTTCCCACGCTTAACTTGTAAACCAAAGCAAAAGCCTGCAGTAATGCAGGCTTTTTATTGGGGTGTTACTTATCTAATTTTGCTTTATACCAATGGCGATTATTTTGGCAATACTGATAGCCTAAGGTACAATCAAAACATACACAGCATTATGCACTTGAGCGGATACAGACAATGATTAACCCGAAAAAAATTGAAGAAGTCGCTAAGCAATTAAGCGAAAACCTTCCTAGTGGATTAAAGCAATTCGCAGGCGAATTCGAAGAGCGTAGCAAGCAAGTATTGCAAAATCAGCTACAAAAGTTAGATGTAGTATCTCGCGAAGAGTTTGAAGTGCAGCAACATGTTTTAATCAAAACACGTGAAAAATTAGAAGCATTACAAGCGCAAGTCGATGCGCTTGAAGCTAAGTTAAACGCAGCAGACTAATTTAAATCAGTTGTTACGTTTCATAAAAAAGAGCAGCTAATACTGAGTGTATTAGCTGCTCTTTTAGTATTTATACTATTGTAGCCCAGTCGTTAACAATCCCCGCAAAAACTACTCTCAAATACTCTAGCAGCCAAAATGATGCTACATGCCAGCAAAGCGAGATCTTTAACAATAAACTGACCGCTACCCGTTAGCATTGCAAAACCCTGACTCGTTTCATAAGCTGGCAGCGTAATCACAAATGTTTGTGTAGCGGCAAAAGTCAGTGCCGCAATAGCTAGCCCCACAAGATAAGCTTTTTTAGACCAAGGTAATAACGCGATACCTATAACCGCTATCAGCTCTACAACACCGATAAAGTAAGAGCCGTGTAATACGCTAAACACGTCGTAAATCCAACTAAATAGCGGACTAGTGCGCATCAAGCCTTCAATGCCATCAGCCTCATATTGGGTGAACTTCATACCGCCAATCCATAACATCACTAGCAATATTCCGGCTAACATTAGCTTGGCAGCAAGCTCGTTAATCATTTTGTTACCGCTGTAAAATGAACTAATAAACAAGGCTAAACCAACAATCCCTAGGTACTTAATCAATCCTTGCCCAGCACCGATAGCCGGAAATCCGCCTAAACTATCGAGCCAAACAGGATGAGTAAACATCATCAGCAAAGGCACTGTCGCTAACCCTGCGTAGAGGTAAAGCAGCACTTTCGAAACGCGCTTTTGTGGCGCAATAAGCGCGGCTGCTACCAGTAGTTGCACCAAGCCTAATAACGGTGCCAACCAAGGCAGTACAGGCAAGCCGACCTCGAGTAACTGCTTATTAAAATAACTGGCATCTGCGGCACTAAATCGCGGCATAGCAGTCAGTAGCAAAAAGCTGGCGAGTAAAACTCGTGCAACTACTAGACTACTAATAACAGATAATGGGTTTATTATTTTTGGCATGTAAGGCTCCTATTTTTTGCAGTAGACCTGCAAAATGACTAAAGCCTTTCATCCAGTTAAGTATTCGATGAAATAAGATTAATTTATGCTTCATGCGCAGGGGCTAGAATGCAGCAGCTTTGACCGCTAGGCTCTTCATAGCCATTTTAATTTGTCCCAAACACGCCGAGGCTTTTTTGAATAACCTAGACATTAATAACCGTAATCCATTAACGCCTCAACACAGCAAAGCCATTTCTATCATTGCTTGGGCGGTATTAATCATATTTCCCGCCACGATTTACCTTACAAATAACAGTTTGTTTCCCAGCATAGCTCTCGACTCCTGGCTATCCACGGCGCTTTATTGGCTCACAAGTACTGGCACAGCCCCTTATGGTATTATCACTGGCTTAGTCATTCTGGCTGTTTGCTACCGCAGTATGAGTAACGCCCTGTTTCTTAAATTGGTTTTAGCCGTTTCAATTAGCATGGCAGCCACATTAAGCCTTAACCATTTTCTCAAACCGCACTTTGCCGAACCTCGCCCTAATGCAGCTTTGCTAGAGCAAGAATACTTACTTAATACTGCTGATTTTTATCAACACAACAAAACAGAAAAAAGGCAGATTATTGGTATTGCTATCAACCAACTTGATATTGCTCGCCCAGATCTAAAACTTAGCGATGCGATTAAAGGTCATTGGCAACATGAAGTGGGTTATGCGTTTCCGTCGGGGCACACCCTATTTGCAGTAACTCTGGCTTTAGTGGTTAGCTTCTATTTGCTGTTAGCTGGCAATATTGCTCTACCAGTGTTGTTGTTTAGCTGGGCCCTTGTAATGGGGTTTAGCCGGATGCTACTAGGAATGCATTGGCCACAAGATGTGCTAGCATCAACAGCAATAGGCGGCGCAATCGCAGCACTAAGTATTTATATTAGCCAGTTTGCTTACGCGAAATGGTCTGAGGTTTTTAGCAAAACAATCGAGGCCACCAGCAGACGTTAAGCTAGAGCGAAGCCTAGGCGCAGACTGACTTGCGCTTAGCTTGATTTCCGGTATTCTGCCTGCCATAAAATAAATAACAAGCGAGGCCCATTGATGGCTGAATTGCAATTAGACAAAATTGACCTGCACATCCTTAAACTAATGCAGCAGCATGGTAAATTGTCCAATCAAGAATTAGCAGAAAAAGTAGGGCTGTCTCCATCTCCTTGTTCAAGAAGGGTAAAATCACTGGAAGAATCTGGTTATATTACCGGTTACGCTACCCTGCTTAGCGCTGAACATTTTAATCTTGCCCTCACCGCTTACATTCAGATCCGCCTAGAGAAACACTCAACCGAGATCCTTGATGCCTTTGAAGAAAAAATTAGCAGTTACGATGAAGTGCAAGAGTGTAGCTTACTCACTGGTAGCGATGCTGATTACCAAATTAAAGTGCTAGTGAGCGATATGAAACACTTCAAGGTGTTTTTACTCGATAAACTCACTACCAATGATCATATTGCTGGGGTACGCTCAAGCTTTGTGCTTAAACAGGTTAAAAGTCAAACCAGTATTCCACTCCCCCTGTAAATGGCCTCAAAGTATAAATCTCAATCTAAGTATGCTCAGCGGCAGAACCTGCCGCTATCCCAGCCGTTGTAACTCTTTACGACTATAATTTGTGCATTCGCTCGCATTTTTGTCTTTAAAGCCATAATGATTTTATTGCGCACAGCAACTTACAAAACCGGCGTAACGCAGAAAAACACTAACAATAATCAATTTAAAGAATATTTAATGCATCACCAAGCAGGTTAACGATAAAACATAGCTTTAAAGTTAATTTAAGTAGAATTTTAAAGCGTTGACCTAGCGTTTTAAACCACTAATATGCGCGCTCTTAGTTGATCAAGATAGTCAGAAAGAGAGCTCAAATGAGTACAGTAAAACAAGGGCACTTTAGCTCAAAAATAGGCTTTATCATGGCCGCCGCAGGCTCTGCTGTTGGTGTCGGTAATATTTGGGGTTTCCCAACTCAAGCTGCAACTCATGGTGGCGGCGCTTTCTTGCTGGTTTATCTGTTTCTGATCTTAGTACTCGGCTACCCAATGTTAATGGCCGAATTAATGATTGGTCGCCACGGCCAAACCAACCCTGCAGATGCCATGGCTAAAGTCGCCAACACGCCGCTAAGCAAGAAAATTGGTAAGGCTATTGGCTTTATTTCTATCATTACCGCCACATTGATCTGTACTTTCTACAGTATTTTATCTGGTTGGTTTGTTAGTTTTGCTATTGCGCCAATTGCCGAGATCAGTGGCCAAACACAAGCGGCGAATTGGTTAATGGACTTTAGCTTGTCACGTAATCTAGTGTTTACCCTAATCTTTATCGCTATGGTAATTTTAGTGATCCGCCAAGGCGTGCAAAAAGGTATCGAGCGTTGGTCGAAACGTTTAATGCCTATGCTATTGCTGATCTTAGTCGCTGGCGTGGTTTATATTTTAACTCAACCCGGGGCAATGCAAGGTTTAGAGGTATTACTGGTACCTGATTTTTCACGGGTATTTGATGCCGATGTATTAATTGGCGCACTAGGGCAGACCTTCTTCTCGCTAACTATTGGTACCGCAGCCATGATGGTTTATGGCGCGTATTTAAGCCAAAAAGAGGACCTAGCTAAGCTAACCGCCTACGTGACCTTAACCGATACATCTGTGGCATTTTTAGCAGCATTAATGGTGATCCCAGCCATGTATGTGGCGCAGCATAACGGCGTACAAATTTTTGCAGAAGATGGCAGCTTACTTAACTCTGATACCTTAGTGTTTACTGTACTACCTGCACTATTCGATACCATTGGCGGTGTGAGCCAATACCTATTAGCGATTGTGTTCTTTATCTTAATGACTATTGCTGGTTTAACTTCTGCAATCTCAATTGTTGAGGTGCCCACCAGCTACTTAGTTGAGAAAACTAACTTAAGCCGCGACAAAGCCACCTTGCTTGTAGGCAGCTTAATCGCAGCGCTATCTATAATTGTGGTGTTTAATTTCGATAGTCTATTCGGCTTTATGATCACCTTAACCACTGAGCGTGCACAACCACTAATCGCACTAGGAATTGCTATTTTCTTAGGCTGGGTTTGGAACAGAAACCAGTTAATCACAACGATTAGTCAGCAAGAAGGTGCTAACACTAACAGCCTATTCTGGAAGGTATGGCCTTGGTATGTGAAGTACATCTGTCCACTTTTAATCATCATGATTATTGTGCAGCTAATTAGCTAGGCGATGCTTAAATAATAAGTGTTCTAACAACAAGTTTTTTTAGCCAAAAGGGACGAATTGATCGTCCCTTTTTCATGTCATCGAAACGAGTCGCTGTGAGCATAAATAGTGAAGCGAGTCACACCCACCTGTGACCCTTTGTCGCACCTTGGGACAAATTGGTTTGTCATCTTTATAAAGCCCTGTACAACGGGCAAAAAATAAATAACGACAGTGATACCATGATGAACAAGAAAACTATTTTGACGATTCCTTTCGTCACCCTAGGATTAATCTCCTTGCCGTGTTTAGCAAACGATTCAGCCACTGACGAAAATAAATCGCAATCTGTTGAGCGCATTGTCGTCACTGGTGAGCTAATGAAAGATCCTACCAAAACCTACACAGATCCTAAAAAGCCGCGTTTGCCTTTACCCGCTTACGATGGCGCTGGATTTTTAAAGACCATTCCAGGTTTTAGTATTGGCCGTAAAGGCGGCGCCGGTGGCGATCCTAGCTTGCGTGGTTTAGGCGGTTCGCGTTTAAGCATTGTTGATGATGGTCAACACGTTGCGGGAACTTGTGGCGGACGTATGGATCCACCAACAGCCTATATTTATCCAGAAGCCTACGACAACATTACCGTGATTAAGGGGCCACAAACCGTTAAGTACGGCCCGGTCGGCAGCGCTGGTACTGTGCTATTTGAAAAAGACCGTCATAGCTTTGATGAGGCGGGACTCGATGGTCGCGCCAGCATGACCGCTGGCAGCTTTGGCCGTACCGATTATTTAGTTGAGCTCAAAGCGGGTGACGAAAAACACTACTTCGATATGGATGTAAACCAATCCTCTAGCGACCATTACAAAGATGGTGACGGCAACAAGGTGCAATCAAGCTACGACCGCTCTAACTACAACTTTGCGCTAGGTTGGACCCCTACTGAACAGACGGTTTTAGAGCTAGCTTATGGTAGTTCTTCAGGTGAAGCAGAATATGCCGACCGCGCCAATAAAGCCCGCGAAATTAGCAATGAAAACTATACCTTTTTACTGCAGCATGAGTTTGAAAGTGATTGGCTAAACAGTATTGAGCTGCAAGCCTATAGCAATAAAAACGACCATATAATGGATCAGTTTGACCAAGGGGTAAATTCAGGCACTAACGTTAGACGCGCCACCCAAGGTGGGCATTTATGGCTCGGCTTTACTTTGGCCAGCGACTGGACATTAACCGCTGGTGTTGACCACATGGACAGCACACATGATGGCCGCAGCATTAACCCAGCTATAGATAACGGTCTCGACGATCTGCTCAACAAGCCGTTCAAAGACAATATGCGCTACCAAACTAGCGGCTTATTTGTCGAATCTACTTATGAATTATCCCACGGGCAATTACTTGCCGGCGCACGTTATGATCACTGGAAAACAGAGCTTATGGTTGGCCAACAAGGCGAGCGAAACGATGACTTGTTCAGTGGTTACGGTCGCTATGAGTTAACGTCAGGTAACAGCCAATACTACGCAGGTATCGGCCACGCGCAACGTATCCCAGATTATTGGGAAATCATGAAAGCTGATGTGAATAATCCAAGCCAGAAAGCTTTTGATTTAGCACCAGAGAAAACCACTCAGCTTGATATCGGTTGGATCTATGAAGCGGATATCGCTATCTCTACCTCACTGTTTTACGGTGAAATTCGCGATTACATCTTAATTGATGCCAACACAGATAAAACCAGTGCTTACAACATTGATGCGACAGTTTATGGCGGTGAAATCGCCGCAACCATTCCACTTACTGAGCACTTCTCAACGCAAACAAGCGTTAGCTATAGCCATGGCGATAACGACACTGCAGGCACACCGCTAGGGCAAATTCCACCGCTTGAGGGACGTATTACCTTAGATTATCAATACAACCAATGGGCAGCGGGTTTACTTTGGCGTCTGGTGGCGGCTCAAGATCGCGTAGCTATTGGTGAGGGCAATATTTCAGGCCAAGACTTAGCAGAAAGCAGCGGCTTTGGTACGCTGTCATTCAATGCGAGTTGGAAGCACAACGATGCCTTACTGGTTAGCTTTGGCGTTGAGAACCTATTTGATATTACCTATGCCGAGCACATTAGCCGTTCAGGTGCCGGTAACGATATTCCGGGAAGCGAACCAACATTTCAAGTTAATGAACCTGGCCGCACTGCTTGGGTAAAAGTTGATTACACTTTCTAATACTAATTGGTATAAGCAGCTATTTTAACTAAAAAAGTCCGCTCAACTGAGCGGACTTTTTTATTTTCCAATGAACAACTAACATTTAGCAGCTCATGCCGAGCTAGCTAAGCCAACACTTCTTCCAGTGCTTTCAAGCATAAGGCAACATTTTCACGACGAGCACCGTAACCCATCAAGCCAATACGCCAAGCTTTGCCTGCCAGTGCGCCAAGGCCGGCACCTATTTCAAGATTATAGTTCTCTAGCAGTTGTTTACGGATCTTGGCATCGTCAATCCCTTCTGGAATATACACTGCATTTAGCTGAGGTAAACGGTCGGCCTCGGTCACCACAAAACGTAGCCCTAGGCGCTGCAACCCATGACGCAATACTTGGTGCATATCAGCATGGCGCTGCCAAGCAAGCTCTAGCCCTTCAGCAGCTAATAAACGTAGAGATTCATGTAAGGCATAAAGCGCATTTACAGGTGCAGTATGGTGATAACTGCGCTTGCCATCGCTCGATGCATCCCAGTAACCCATCACTAACGTTTGATCTAAAAACCAGCTCTGCACCGGTGTTTGACGTGCTTTTAGCTTCTCAACCGCAGCTGGTGAGAATGACACCGGAGACAAACCCGGCACGCAAGACAAACACTTTTGACTACCTGAATAAATTGCGTCGATGCCCCACTCATCTACTCTGAGTTCTACGCCGCCTAATGAAGTCACCGCATCGACAATAGATAAACAATCGTGTTGCTTAGCTAAGGCGCAAAGCGCTTTAGCATCAGATAATGCACCTGTTGAGGTTTCGGCATGAACAAATGCCAAGAATTTTGCATCAGGATTGGCAACCAATGCACTCGCAACAAGATCAGCGTCTACCGCCTCGCCCCATTCATTATCAACCACAACCGCAATACCGCCAACCCGCTCAACGTTTTGGCGCATACGTTCACCAAACACCCCGTTGCGGCACACAATGACTTTTTCACCGGGCTCAACCAAATTAACAAAACAGGTTTCCATGCCTGCACTGCCCGGCGCAGACACCGCTAATGTCATCTCATTAGTGGTTTGAAAAGCGTATTGAATAAGCGACTTAAGCTCATCCATCATACCCACAAATAACGGGTCTAAATGACCGATTGTCGGCTTAGATTGGGCGGCTAATACTTCAGGGTACACATCTGATGGTCCCGGCCCCATTAAAATACGACGCGGTGGTGAAAATGGCTCAATAAAAGGTGCGGGTAACATGATTCTTCCTCTAAAACTTGGCGATTTAATAAGGTTAAGGTTTGACTGATGCCATACTGCTATAACGAAAATACCGTTAAGCCCCTACGTGTAGTCAGTCTTTAGTGGAATATTATTATTGTTCTATCTCTATCAGAATTATTCGCTGAGCGCTTAAAAAAGCGACTTAGCAACCATACTACAGAAAAAGCTTTTACTTTATCAACTCATTAGATCTCATAGTTAATACAAAAAAGGCAACCTAATATAAGGTTGCCTTCAACACTCTAGCAAACGCTATCAATCGCGATTATCCAAAAACAGTTGATAAGCCGGACTTTGAGTTTCCTCTTGATATACAAAACCTAATTCAGTTAAAAATTGCTGAAACGGTAAGCTATCGCTTGCAGGTACTTCAAAGCCTGCCAACACTCTGCCGTAAGCCGCACCATGATTACGATAATGGAATAAACTGATATTCCACTTACTCTGCAATGTGGTCAAAAACTTAAACAGCGCCCCCGGATGTTCTGGAAACTCAAAACTAAACAAGCGTTCTTCTATCGGCTCTGGCGGTTGACCGCCGACCATATAGCGAACATGCAGCTTGGCGGTTTCATCATTCGATAAATCCTGCACCCCAAACCCTTCAGACTCGAGCTTGGCAATAATCTCATCTAATTCTTGTTGGCCATTCGACAATCGAATACCGGCGAACACCACTGCTTTATCACGACTACTAAAGCGGTAGTTAAACTCAGTCATTGCTCGTTGCTCTAGCAGTTCACAAAAGCGCAGAAATATTCCCGGACGCTCTGGCACTTTCACTGCCAAAATAGCTTCTTTTTGCTCGCCTAATTCACAGCGTTCAGACACATAACGTAAGCTGTGAAAATTAACATTAGCACCACTTAAAATCGCGCCAAGCTTTTCACCTTTGCCGTTAGTGCCGATATACTTTTTCAGCCCAGCTAACGCCAGCGCACCAGAAGGTTCTGCAATGGCGCGGGTATCTTCAAAAATATCTTTCACCGACGCACAAATTTCATCGGAGGTGACAGTAATAACATCATCGACATATTCACGCGCAAGTCTAAATGGCTCTGCACCTATTTGCTTAACCGCCACGCCATCAGCAAACAAACCCACTTGCGGCAACACCACCCGTTCATCGGCATCAAGGGCCGCTTTCAAACAGGCTGAGTCTTCAGGCTCTACACCGATGATTTTAACTTGTGGCATCACGGCTTTGTAATAAGCAGCAACACCTGCAATCAAGCCACCACCGCCAACAGGCACAAATACCACTTCAAGATCTCGTTGCTGTTGTAGCATCTCCTGTGCAACCGTGCCTTGGCCGGCGATAACCGCCTCATCATCAAATGGCGCCACATATACGCGCCCTTCATCGCGAGCCAAACTTTGAGCATGATCATTGGCTTGATCAAATGCTTGCCCGTGCAGCACCACTTCACCACCTAAACGCCTAACCGCATCGACCTTAATGTCGGGGGTAGTTTCAGGCATAACAATCACTGCACTAATGCCGCGAGCCGACGCCGACATAGCCACCCCTTGGGCATGGTTACCAGCAGATGCACACACAACGCCGCAAGCGCACTCGTCAACATTCAGCTCTGCAATCTTATTGTAAGCGCCACGCAGCTTAAAAGAGTGCACTGGTTGCATGTCTTCACGCTTTAAAAACACCTGACAACCTAAACGTGCTGACAGTTTATTCATACTCGAAAGCGGCGTGACTTTAGCGACATCGTAAACCGACGACAGTAAAATTTTTTGCAAATAATAGTGGGCTAAATCCAGTTGCGATTGTGATGCTAAAGCCAACATAAACTACCTCTTAAACCCGTTAAATCCATTACACCAATTTACTGGTATCGCGCACTGCGCCTTTATCAGCACTAGTTGCTAAAAGCGCATAAGCTCTAAGCGCTAGCGATACTTGTCTCTCGCGCCCAAGCGGTTTCCAGGCATCTTTGCCAAGTGCTTCCATTGCTGTGCGGCGCGCAGCTAGCTCAACATCGCTAATCGCCAATTTGATAGAGCGCGCAGGAATATCAATCTCAATACGATCACCATTTTGCACTAAGCCAATAGTGCCACCAGCAGCAGCTTCTGGTGAAACATGGCCAATAGATAAACCCGATGTACCACCAGAGAAACGGCCATCAGTAATAAGTGCACACTTAGTGCCTAATCCACGTGATTTTAAATAGCTAGTGGGATACAACATCTCTTGCATACCCGGGCCACCTTTCGGGCCTTCATAGCGGATCACTACCACATCGCCCTCAACCACTTCGCCACCTAAAATGCCAGCAACGGCATCATCTTGGCTTTCATACACTCGAGCGCTGCCAATAAAAGTGTGATTTTCCACTTCAACGCCTGCAGTCTTGACGATACAACCATCAACAGCAACATTACCCGCTAACACAGCTAAGCCGCCTTCTTGGCTAAAGGCGAATTCACGACTACGAATACAGCCCTCTTTACGGTCATCATCAACGCTGTCCCAACGGCAATCTTGGCTAAAGGCTTTAGTGGTCGGAATACCAGCAGGGCCAGCAGAGAAGAACTTATGCACCGCAGCGTCATCACTTTGGGCAATGTCGTATTTAGCCAATACTTCAGCAAGATTTTTACCCGCGACATGATAAGCGTTATTATGCAGTAAGCCTGCTCGATCTAGTTCGCCTAAAATACCCATCACCCCGCCAGCACGATGCACATCTTCCATATGATATTTGGGCGTTGCAGGCGCGACTTTACAAAGGTGCGGTACAAGGCGAGATAAACGATCGATATCCGCCATAGTGAAATCCACTTCAGCTTCTTGCGCTGCCGCAAGTAAATGCAGCACTGTATTACTAGAACCGCCCATGGCGATATCAAGTGTCATCGCATTTTCAAAAGCATCAAAGTTAGCGATATTACGTGGTAATGCAGACTCGTCATCATCGCGATAATAACGCGTCGCTAGATCCATAATGCGGCGACCAGCCTCTAAGAAAAGTTCACGGCGATCAGCGTGAGTTGCCAGCATTGAGCCGTTGCCCGGCAATGATAAACCTAGTGCTTCGGTTAGGCAGTTCATTGAGTTAGCAGTAAACATGCCTGAGCATGAACCACATGTTGGACAGGCACTACGCTCAATCTTTTCACTGTCTTCATCTGATACGCGCTCATCAGCACCAGCAACCATAGCATCAACCAGATCTAGCTTAATCAGTTTATCTGACAGCTTAGTTTTACCCGCTTCCATCGGGCCACCAGAGACAAAAATCACCGGAATATTCAGTCGTAGCGATGCCATTAGCATGCCGGGAGTGATCTTGTCGCAGTTAGAAATACACACTAAAGCATCGGCGCAGTGAGCGTTGACCATGTACTCAACACTGTCGGCAATCAGTTCACGTGACGGTAAGCTGTAAAGCATACCGCCATGTCCCATTGCTATGCCGTCATCCACTGCAATAGTATTAAACTCTTTAGCGATACCGCCGGCTTCTTCAATTGCACCAGCAACTAATGAGCCCATGTCTTTAAGATGCACATGCCCCGGAACAAACTGAGTAAACGAGTTTGAAATGGCAATAATTGGCTTACCAAAATCGTTATCCTTAACGCCTGTTGCACGCCATAATGCGCGCGCGCCTGCCATATTACGGCCTTCGGTACTGGTTGCTGAACGTAGTTTTGGCATTGCTTTATCCTTGATATCAAATGGGTCACTCTTTGACCCATTTATGCTGATTCTTTATTACTTAACCCAACCGAGTTAAGCCACTTCAATTTGTTTTCTGTGTGTATCGTTAGATAATTAATCGGAGCTTATGGATGTTATAACACCTCTAACCAGCCCCATTTATCTTGGGTTTCTCCGTTAAATAAACCAAAGAAACTTTGCTGAATTTGTTTGGTGATCTCACCACGCTTACCGCTACCGACTTCAATTCTGTCGACACTGCGCACCGGCACGATTTCAGCCGCTGTGCCGGTCATAAAGATCTCATCGGCAAGGTAAAGAAACTCACGTGACATTGGCTCTTCAACCACTTCATAACCTTGGTCTCGCGCCAAGGTAATAATGGTGTCTCGCGTTAACCCCATCAGAATAGCGGCAGTAGCTGGCGGTGTGTAGATTTTGTTCTTTTTAATCACAAATATATTAGCGCCAGCCGCTTCGCTAACAAGGCCGTTAGTATCAAGCGCAATACCTTCATCGAAACCGTTGCGCTTAGCTTCGGTAGAAATTTGCAATGAAGAAAGGTAATTACCGCCCGCTTTTGCGCCAGTCGGAATCGTATTGGGCGCTAAGCGATTCCATGACGTTACCGCCACATCAACACCTGCATCCATACTGTCTTCACCTAAGTAAGCTCCCCAAGGAAAAGCAGCAACCATCAAGTCACACTCAGCATCTTTTGGCGGGGTAATACCCATGCCGACATCACCATAAAAAGCTAGCGGGCGGATATAAGCACTACTTAAGCCATTACCTAGTACCGCGTCACGACAAGCTTGCATCACGCCATCAAAACTATAAGGGATTGGCATACGATAGATTTTGGCTGAATCAAATAAACGCTGCACATGCTCAGTTAGTCTAAATCCAGCTGGGCCATTTGGCGTGTCGTAAACTCGAATACCTTCAAACACCGACGTACCATAATGCAGTGCGTGAGACATAACATGAACCTTAGCATCACCCCAAGGCATCATTTCACCATTGAACCAAATTAATTCTGCTGTTTTAGCGGCCATCTTCTCACCCTTTCTGTTTTGCTAATGCTGCACTTGGATCACTGACTAATACACGGCAGTCAATCACATCAATCAGCTTATTTATTTGATTAGTCAGTAAGCCTATCTCACGCTCACTCTCTACCAACATATCAATGCTGGTACTGTTATTACTGTTAAGCTGCATACTTAAGTTAGCGACTTTAAAACCCCGATGACGAGCAACGCGCAAAACACGCTCTAGCACTTCTGGTCTTTGCTGCACGTTTAACGCTAATGAGTAATTGTTCATATCCCTGCTCTCCATCTTGCTTCAATACTGTTGTTTTAATGCTTTAGCTTTAATACTTGTTTCAAGTCAGTCATGCCGTAATGGGCTTAAACCAATACCAATTAAGTTTGCTTATCCATCTCTTCCATCATGTCTTGGTTTGAGGCTCCCGGCGGCACTAACGGCCATACATTGTGGGCATCATCAATCGATACATGCAGCAAGAAAGGCCCTTCGCTATTGAGCATTTCATCTAAGCCAGCTTCAACCTCGCAGGCCTTAAAAATATTGCGTCCTGGGATCTCAAACGCCGAGGCCATTTTTACAAAATCAGGGTTATCTGAAAGGTCGGTTTCGCTGTAGCGCTCTTCAAAAAACAGCTGCTGCCACTGCTTGACCATGCCAAGCTTTTGGTTGTCGATAAGCAGGATTTTTACTGGCAAGCGCTTGCGCTTAATGGTGGTAAGCTCTTGTACATTCATCATAAAAGAGCCGTCGCCCGATACGGTTACTACCGCTGCATCAGGGCGTGCCACTTTAGCGCCAATGGCTGCGGGTAAGCCAAAGCCCATAGTGCCGAGACCTGCGCTTGAAAGATGATCTTCAGGGCGATTAAAAAACATATGCTGGGCAACCCACATTTGATGCTGACCAACATCACAAGCGACAACACTGTTTTTAGGTAGCTTTTGCGCCAGACGGTTAAGCATAGCAGGAGCATAAATCAGTTCACCCGGTCGATCGTAACGCCATTGATGCTCTTGCTTCATATGCTCGACTTTTGCTTGCCAAGCAGCAAACTGCTGACCCATATTCTGGCTAAGCGCCGGTAATATCTGACGTAAATCACCAGCGATAGCCACTTCAGGTAAACGTAATTTGCCAAGCTCGGCCGCATCGATATCAAGGTGAATAACTTTGGCATTTTCAGCAAAACTAGCTAAACGCCCCGTTACGCGGTCATCGAACCGAGCGCCAACAACAATCAATAAATCACACTCTTGTACCGCAAGGTTTGCCGCCTTTGAGCCATGCATACCCAACATGCCCAAGTAACCAGGAGTATCAATAGTGATAGAACCTAGGCCTTTTAGTGTGGCAACCGATGGAATCCCGGTAACCTTGATGAAATCTCTAAGTTGTTCAACAGCACTTGCCATACCTACGCCACCACCAACATATAGCATTGGTTGCTTAGCCTGCTCGATAAGAGCCCGCGCATTATTTAACTGCTCACTGGTATGTTCAGGCTCACTGTTAATTGCTTGTAGTGGGGTTTTATATTCCAGCATGGCAATTTGCACATCTTTAGGAATGTCCACTAATACTGGACCCGGACGGCCAGATGCGGCGATTTCAAATGCTTTGTAAAGCGTCGGCACGAGCTCATCAACATGACTCACCATAAAGCTGTGCTTAGTGCAGGATAACGACATCCCTAGAACGTCGATCTCTTGAAACGCATCAGTGCCAATAACCGCTGTAGAAACTTGGCCAGTAATGGCAACGACAGGAACAGAGTCGAGTAGCGCATCCGCAAGTGATGTCACTAGGTTGGTTGCACCGGGGCCTGATGTAGCAAAGCAAACGCCGGTTTTGCCGCTAGCTCGTGCGTATCCTACAGCCGCAAAGGCCGCGCCTTGCTCATGTCGACTCAGTAAGTGTTCAACAGGGCTACCGTATAGCGCATCATAAATAGGCATGATGGCACCACCAGGGTAACCAAATACGGTTGTAACCCCGTGGGCAGCAAGCGCTTTAATAACCGCATCAGCACCTCGTATCATTTGACCTTGTTCCATTTGTGCTGCTCCTTTTTGCCCTTGTTCCATCTATCAGCGCTCCACTACAATTAACAGATTTTTTAAGGGCTTAAATACATAATTTATTTGGTATACCCCTTAAACGAAAAAACCCCCGTTCCTTTCGGAGCGGGGGTTTTTGCAATCTTTAACCTAAGTTAGGTATGTCGATTCGATATGCGCAGCCCCCGCTGTGATTTAATAATCACGACGGTAATAATCACAATAATCAGCTGGGCAGCGTGGTTGAGCATATTCGACTTGTATCCTAATCAGATTCTTTGCTTAAATTCGATGTCGTTTAAAACGCGACCATTAAGAAGTACCACAAAGCCTACAAAAAACACAATAAAAAACTTTTACACATCAAAAATAATCATGTTGAGCTAAAGGCGTTATTAGCTCTAATCATGAACATCATCATGCTCTGCCTAACCGATTTACAGTCATTAAGTTGTTAATCGTTAATGTTTTATCAAAAATGATTTTTATCTCTAAGTTCATTAAACCTGTCAGGAGCGATAGCTAATTTCTCTATCAACTCCTGACAAAAAATAATTAACTTTCTTCAACAATACGCTTCATTTCGGTCATATATCCGCGTAGCTCAGCACCAATTTCTTCAACTGCTGTGCCGCGAATGGCTGCGTTTACTTCAATCAGGCGCACATTATCTACACCATTGCCACTATCTTGTAGGCCAGCACCAAGATACTCAGCAGACATATTTTTCACATAGTCACTTAGCAATGGCAGCGCAGCATGGTTAAACAGGTAACAGCCATATTCAGCAGTATCAGAGATAACCACATTCATCTCATATAAACGTTTGCGAGCAATGGTGTTTGCTATAAGCGGCGTTTCATGTAGTGACTCATAGTAAGCAGATTCTTCAATAATCCCTGCGGCAACCATAGTATCGAACGCAAGCTCAACACCAGCTTTAATCATCGCCACTAAGAAAATACCTTTATCGAAATACGCTTGCTCATCAATGTGTTCATCACAGCTTGGCGCATTCTCAAAGCCAGTATCATTGGTCTCACTGCGCCACTTAAGCAGATTAGCGTCATCGTTAGCCCAATCTTCCATCATGGTTTTAGAAAACTCTCCGCCGATGATGTCGTCCATATGCTTTTCAAACAATGGCTTAAGAATAACTTTAAGCTCTTCAGCCATATCATAAGCTTTGATCTTGGCTGGGTTTGATAGACGGTCCATCATGTGAGTGATGCCGCCATGTTTAAGTGCTTCAGTGGTGGTCTCCCAGCCTTGCTGGATCAGCTTAGCTGCATAACCCGGCTCTACACCATCGGCAACCATCTTCTCATAACCTAGGATTGCACCCGTTTGCAGCATGCCACATAGAATGGTTTGCTCGCCCATTAAGTCGGATTTAACTTCAGCAATAAACGATGAGTGCAATACACCCGCGCGATCACCACCGGTTGCACTTGCATAAGCTTTCGCAATATCAAAACCTTCGCCTTTAGGATCATTCTCAGGGTGAACCGCAATCAATGTTGGTACACCAAAGCCACGCTTATATTCTTCACGTACTTCAGTACCCGGACACTTAGGTGCCACCATGATTACCGTGATATCTGGGCGTACTTGCATACCCTCTTCAACGATATTAAAACCATGAGAATAAGACAGGGTTGCACCTTGCTTCATTAACGGCATAACTGTGTTAACGGCATTTGTATGTTGCTTGTCGGGAGTTAAGTTAAGTACTAGATCTGCATCAGGAATAAGCTGTTCAATAGTACCGACACGAAAGCCATTACCCGTCGCCTTTTGATAAGAATCACGCTTTTCGGCAATCGCCTGTTCACGTAATGCAAAAGAGATATTTAGACCTGAGTCTCGCATATTCAAGCCTTGGTTTAAGCCTTGTGCTCCACAACCAAGAATGACGATGTTCCAGCCTTTAATAAAATTGCAGCCGTCACTAAATTCACTGCGGTCCATAAAGCGGCATTGTGCCAGCTGCTCTAATTGTTGACGCAAATTCAACGAGTTAAAATAGTTAGCCATCTGATATACCACCTTGATTCTGGACATTTAAACGGGATGACTCTTACCGAGCCACTCTGTGATTGAAATCACTATAGCGCATGCCATTCATTGCTTAAAATGATATATTCGAAACTTCATATTGCATTTATTGCAACATAACATCTATTCAGACCTAGCTGCGGAGAAGTATCTTGGATATTCGTACCATCAAACTTTATCTTCATCTTGCAGACAGTTTGCACTTTGCTAGAACTGCGCAAGCTATGCATGTCAGCCCATCAACGCTAAGCCGCGCAATGCAGCGGCTTGAAGATGAAGTAGGTGTGCAGTTATTTCAACGTGATAATCGCAGCGTAACCTTAACTAATGCCGGCGTAGAGTATCGCCATTTTGCAGAGCTAACGTTGAATGAGTGGGGCAAACTAAGAACTAAAATCGATCCTAAGCAAAATGTATTAAGAGGTAAGCTAAATATTTATTGCTCAGTAACTGCAGCCTATAGCCATCTGCCAGCATTATTAGACAGGTTTAGGCGTGAACATCCTTTGGTAGAGATCGCCCTAACAACTGGCGATGCCGCAAATGCCGTTAATGAAGTCATTAATAATCGCGCCGATATTGCGATTGCCGCATTACCGGATCCGTTCCCAGATAGTCTGTACTTTGCCAAAATAGATGACGTACCATTATCCATTATTGCACCAACTTTCAGGTGTCAGGTACAAGAGCTGTTAACCGAATCTTATATTCCCTGGGATAGATTACCTTTTATCGTGCCCGAACATGGCCCAGGAAGGAAACGAGTTGATAGCTGGTTTAAGTCATTAGGGTTAATCCCTAATATTTATGCACAAGTCTCAGGGCAAGAAGCGATCGCATCAATGGTTGCGCTTGGGTGTGGTGTCAGCATTACTCCAGAAGTGGTGATCAACAACAGTCCGGTAAGAGATAGAATTCAATTACTGACCTCCCCAATCGATATCCCTCCCTTTGAGCTAGGCTGTTGCTGTAAAGTAAAGCGCCAACAAGAGCCTGTAATTGATGCTTTTCTAAAAGCTATTTAATAACTCTACTTCCGAGAGAGGTTGAACCCCATTAATAATCAAATTTCTAAGCCAGCTATGGCTAGGGTCTAAATTAAAGTGCTTGTGCCACACCAATACATAAGCGCCTGGTTCAACCTTTACTGGCACATCAAGACAAACCAAATCATAGTCAGCAATCATCTTCATCACATACTTACGTGGCGCGCATAAAATAAGGTCGCTATGGCCACATAAGTCTAACGCACTATTAAAGTCAGTCATATTCACAGCAATATCGCGCTGTAAATGCTGCAGCTTAAGTACATCATCTAGCAACCAATGCTCTAACCCACCAAAAGCTACCTGTAAATGACGATATTTAAGAAAAGTGTCCAGATCCCAAGTCTCTTTTAATAACGGATGATTGCGCCTTACTAGGCAAACAGGGTAGTCGCGGATCAGTTCAGCATAACCCAACTCCTCGGGTAAATTCTTCATATGCAACAAAGAACGGTTATCCCACTCACGGCAAATGATCCCCATATCGATTTCACAACGCAGTAACTTATCCATACTGTCATGGGACCAAGTCTGACTATTAACACTAACTAATGGGGCATCTTTCAGAAGTTTAGGCATAAAGTGCGGATAACTTAGCGAGTAAGCTGTTTCAACAACATGCATTCGAAATCGGCGCTGACTTTCAGCTGGTTCAAAAGTACTTGGTCGAGTAAATTGATCTAGCTTCTGTAATACAGCTCTTAATTCTGGAGCGAGTTCTAACGCCCTCGGGGTTGCTTTAAGGCCATATGCGGTGCGTTCAAACAATTGATCATCGAAGGTATCTCTTAACTTATTGAGTTGTTTACTCACAGCGGACTGACTTAAATGCAAACGGGATGCGGCCGCAGTTACGCTTTGCTCTTCAAGCAACACCTCTAACACTCTAAGTAAATTAAAATCCAATTGTTTCACGCGCACCTTCTGTTAAACACACCGACCTACAGACATCATAAAGCCTTTATGACTCAGGAATAACAGAAATTAAGACAATATCTGATATTCAATCGATAAAAATTAACTGTAAATGTTCTACGACCTAAATGCTTATGCGAAGAGTCAATTATACGAAGCATATGATCGCCCTCAGTTCGCCTAGCGAACATATGGAGCTGAAAGCAAGGTGTTTTGAGTACGTGTTGAATGTTTAGAGGGGATGGCAGTAAAGGATAGTAAAGTGCAATTCCTTGGATAGACGTTTATCTATAAAAGGCAGACTTTGTATAAATTATAGACGTAAAAAAGCCCGCTACATCGTAGCGGGCTTTCTCACTAATTTGGCGCCTGGAAATGACCTACTCTCACATGGGGAGACCCCACACTACCATCGGCGATATTGCGTTTCACTTCTGAGTTCGGAATGGATTCAGGTGGTGCCACAACTCT
>NZ_JAKILB010000023.1 GCF_023283895.1 Shewanella pneumatophori
AGTTCAGTTGGTTAGAATACCGGCCTGTCACGCCGGGGGTCGCGGGTTCGAGTCCCGTCCGCTCCGCCAACATTACGATAAGCCCTGCTAGCAATAGCAGGGCTTTTTCGTATCTGTATTTCGAAGAAAAATCAAAGCGAAATGCGCACGCAGTTTGCTAAAGGAGCGGTAGTTCAGTTGGACCGAGATTGTTCCAGACAATCTTCGGCATTCGCTCCATCCATGGAGCTTTTAGACTCTTTTAAAAAGAAAGCGGCCTGTCTCACGTGCCGAAGGCACATGGGTTCACCTCTCGATAAGAGCAAGTCCGCTCGGCCAACATTAAGATGAAAGACTCAGCAGCAATGCAGAGGCTTTTTTCGGGCCAGAAATCCATTGGATTGCTTTTTTGTATACGCTGTATTTGCCATTGAGCTCAGATTTTTCTGTAACTTCCTTATAGCGATAATTAACTTTAGTGCAGTTAACGTTCGCTTTTCTTCGATTGTTTAATCACTATCCTACATCTAACATGCTCTATGCTTCTGAGATCTGTTTCTATAGGCTACAATAGCTTTTTTCTTCCAAATGATATTCAAATGCCAAGCAGTTCACTTCACTCTCTTAAAGACTTCAATACGTTCGGATTAGCCCGAGGCTGTCAGCAATTGGTACGAGTCAACACATTAGATGCGCTGATTGATACCTGCTGCAAACTCTATCAAGCACAACTACTTATGCTGATCTTAGGTGGCGGCAGCAATATTGTGTTGTGTGAAGATTTTATGGGCACGGTGGTGTTAGTTGAAACTAAGGGTATTGATATTGTCGAGGACGACAGTTACCACTACCTCACTGCAGCTGCTGGTGAAAATTGGCATGATTTGGTTTGTTTTTGCTTAGAGCAAGGTTTTTCAGGGCTGGAAAACATGGCGTTGATCCCTGGAACTGTAGGTGCTGCGCCAATTCAAAACATTGGTGCCTACGGCGTTGAGCTAAATAGGTTTTGTGACTGGGTTGAGTATGTAGATTTAAGTAATGGCCAGTTAGTTCGTTTAAGTACTGATGAATGCGAATTTGGTTATCGTGATTCGGTATTTAAAAATGACTTATTGGGTAAAACAGTTATTACTCAAGTCGGTTTTAAGCTACCAAAAAAATGGCAGCCGCAATTGGCTTATGGCCCGTTAAGAGAGTTTGACCCCAAGCAAGTGACACCAAAACAAATATTTGATTGTATATGTGAAACTCGCCGCGCTAAATTACCCGATCCTGCTGATTATGGCAATGCGGGAAGTTTCTTTAAAAATCCTGTTATTGAAACTGCACTGTTTGAATCTCTAACTTCTTCTTACCCTGATATGGTTGGCTATCCTCATGGAGAGACGCACACCAAAGTTGCTGCAGGTTGGTTGATTGATAAAGCCGGTTTAAAGGGTTATCAAGTCGGCGGTGCAGCAGTCCATACAGAGCAGGCGCTAGTGTTGATTAACAAAGGCGACGCTACCAGTGATGATGTTTTAACCTTAGCTAAGTCTATTGTTGAAAAAATAAAAGATAAATTCGGTATTAGCTTAGAAGCTGAACCTAGAATGATTACTGCAACCGGTGAAAGGAGTTTATAGCATGGCTGAGCAATGGGTCCGTAAGCGTGAGATTTTAACTGAATTAGCATCAGGTTCATTTGTATCTGGTGAAGCGCTGGCTAAGTTACTTGGCGTATCTCGTACAGCGATTGCTAATCATATTTCAGGTTTAGAAGAGTATGGCGTCGATATATATAGTGTAAAAGGTAAAGGTTATCGTTTAAACGGACCTGTCTCTTTGGTTGACGAGTCTAAGCTTAAGCAACAAATTGCTAATCGTTGTTTTTACTTCGATGAAATTCCTAGTACTAATGCTTTTATATTGAAACATGCGGAAGATTTAGTCTCAGGTGATATCTGTGTTGCTGAATATCAATCAGCAGGACGAGGAAGACGTGGTCGCGTTTGGGTATCACCATATGGATGCCACCTTTATTTTTCTATGTATTGGCAATTCCCTCAAGGTATGGCACAAGCGATGGGGTTAAGTTTGGTCGTCGCCTGCTCTATTGTTGCGGTACTTGAACAGTTAGGTGTTAAAGAGGTTGGTGTTAAATGGCCTAATGATATCTACCTAGAGAGCAGAAAACTGGCTGGAGTGTTAATTGAAATGAATGGCCAAACAGACAGCGAGTGCAATCTAGTTATTGGTATTGGTTTGAACATGGCAATGGGGGAGCAACATGCTGCTTTGATCGACCAGCCTTGGAGTGATTTAACTGGTCAGCAAACTATGCCCGATAAAACTGAATTACTGGTTTTACTGCAAAAGCAATTGCAGCAAGATCTTAGCCTGTTTCAAACCTCGAGTTTAGCTGCGTTTACCGAGCGCTGGAGTGCTGCGGATTTATTTGAAGGACAAGCGGTAAAATTACTTATTGGTCAAGATGAAGTGCATGGGATCTGCAGAGGTGTTGATGATCAAGGTGCAATCTTGCTGGAGACAGATACAGGTGTGCAGAGCTTTATTGGCGGTGAGATTAGCCTACGTAAAGCTGGCTAATCTCATTTGATTTTATTGCTCTAATAAGACTATTTACGCAATAGGACTTGATCCATCATATGGTCAGGTCCTTTTTGTAAAATTAGATGGGCTCTTTCTCGAGTAGGCAATATATTCAAGGTTAAATTTGGCCCGTTAATCGTATCCCAAATATTGGCAGCAGTATCGGTCGCTTCTTGATCATTAAATTTAGAATAATGATGAAAGTATGAGTTTTCATCGCTAAAAGCACCGGTTCTAAATTGTAAGAATCTATCTATATACCATTGTTTTAAAAGGTTTTCGTTGGCATCAACATAAATAGAAAAGTCGACAAAATCTGACACGAATGGGCGTTGGGTATCAACAGGCAAGTCTTGCCCTGTTTGCAATACATTTAAACCTTCAATAATCAAAATATCTGGTTGGTGTACCCATTGTTGTTCATCAGGGATTCTGTCATAGGTAATATGCGAGTATATCGGTGCACTGACTTCTGACTCGCCAGCTTTTATTGCCGAGATAAACTCAACTAGCGCTTTCATGTCGTAGCTTTCTGGAAACCCTTTACGTTGTAATAAACCGCGACGCTTAAGTTCTGCTAAAGGATATAAAAAGCCATCAGTGGTGATCAGGTCGACTTTCGGGTGCTCTGGCCAATGACTTAACAATGCTTGCAAAATACGTGCTGTGGTACTTTTACCTACTGCAACACTACCGGCAATACTGATAATGTACGGTCGTTTAGGTGGTACATGCCCAAGGAACTCGTTTAATGCCAGGCCGCGCTGCTGTTTGGCGCCAACGTTAAGATTGAGTAAGCGGCTAAGAGGCAGGTATATGTCGGTCACTTCTGACAGAGATATTTTTTCGTTTATGCCACGCAAATCAGCTAGATCTGTTTCGCTTAGAGTTAATGGTACCGATTCTCTTAGGCTTGCCCACTGTAAGCGTTGAAATGCCAGATAAAGCGCGTTGTGAATTTGGTTGGATTGGGACATTGCGAAGTTCTCCGTTCAGGAGGGCACATTACACTATGAAATTATTATGAACAACTGCAATAAGAAGTGGGTAGCTTGCTTTCAGCACTAATTCATCTTGAAAGCCTTAAAAGTATACTCAAAAAGGCTGCTGAGCATAAAAAAACGCCATTTAACGGCTTTTTTTAATAAAATTTCACTTTTGCTATTGCACTTAGGCGCACATTTCCATAATATCCGCTACCGAAATGACACGCCGGCATAGCTCAGTTGGTAGAGCAACTGACTTGTAATCAGTAGGTCCCGAGTTCGACTCTTGGTGCCGGCACCATTTCTCTGGAGGGGTTCCCGAGTGGCCAAAGGGATCAGACTGTAAATCTGACGGCTCAGCCTTCGAAGGTTCGAATCCTTCTCCCTCCACCATATTCTAGGTAGTTAGGTAACCTGAAGTAGGTTCCGCGGATGTCGTATAATGGTATTACTCCAGCCTTCCAAGCTGATAACGCGGGTTCGATTCCCGCCATCCGCTCCAAAATCTTGCTGATAATACTTAATCAGTAGAAAGCACTCGGTAACGAGTGCTTTTTCCAGTTTAAGACTACCTATCAGCTCCAGCCTGCTTCTCGCCAATCTAATTATCTTACTAACTGATTCGATGACATATTTTATGCATCGGATTTTTTGCTATATGCAGTTTCATCACCAAATACTTTGGATTGGGGCAATACCATGGCTAAAGAAAAATTTGAACGCGTAAAACCACATGTTAACGTGGGCACCATTGGTCACGTTGACCATGGTAAAACTACTCTAACTGCTGCTATCTCTGCTGTATTGACCAAGAGTTTCGGTGGTACTGTACGTGATTTCGCACAGATCGATAACGCTCCAGAAGAGCGTGAGCGCGGTATTACAATTAATACTTCTCACATCGAATACGATACTCCATCACGTCACTACGCACACGTAGACTGTCCAGGTCACGCGGATTATGTTAAAAACATGATCACTGGTGCTGCACAGATGGACGGCGCTATCCTAGTAGTAGCTTCTACAGATGGTCCAATGCCACAAACACGTGAGCACATCCTGCTTTCACGTCAGGTTGGTGTACCATTCATCATCGTATTCATGAACAAGTGTGACATGGTAGATGACGAAGAACTTCTAGAACTAGTAGAAATGGAAGTTCGTGAACTACTATCTGAATACGACTTCCCAGGTGATGACCTACCAGTTATCCAAGGTTCTGCACTTAAAGCTCTTGAAGGCGAGCCAGAGTGGGAAGCTAAGATTCTTGAACTAGCTGAAGCTCTAGATACATACATCCCTGAGCCAGAGCGTGCTATCGATGGTGCATTCATTCTTCCAATCGAAGACGTATTCTCTATCGCTGGTCGTGGTACTGTTGTTACTGGTCGTGTAGAGCGCGGTATCATCAAAGTAGGTGAAGAAGTAGAAATCGTTGGTATCAAAGATACAACTAAGTCTACTTGTACTGGTGTTGAAATGTTCCGTAAGCTTCTTGACGAAGGTCGTGCTGGCGAGAACTGTGGTGTTCTTCTACGTGGTATCAAGCGTGAAGAAGTAGAACGTGGTCAAGTACTAGCTGCTCCAGGTTCAATCACTCCACACACTACTTTCAAGTCAGAAATCTACGTTCTGTCTAAAGAAGAAGGTGGACGTCACACTCCATTCTTCAAAGGCTACCGTCCACAGTTCTACTTCCGTACAACTGACGTAACCGGTACTATCGAATTGCCAGAAGGCGTTGAAATGGTAATGCCTGGTGACAACGTAGCAATGACTGTTACTCTAATCTGCCCAATCGCGATGGACGAAGGTTTACGCTTCGCAATCCGTGAAGGTGGCCGTACAGTTGGTGCTGGTGTTGTAGCTGAGATCGTTGCTTAATTAGCAACGAGTCTTAACTCGATACTGAAAAAGGCAGCTTAGGCTGCCTTTTTTGTTTTTATTGCATTTAGGTTGAATTTGTTAGTTAAGCTGGGCTATGTATTCTTGCCAAATAAGTGGAATAAGAATACAATCTATGACCGATTTTTGAGTCGTTGATTATACTTTACCTAAGTATATTGAGCGGTCGCCAGTTCGGATAGCGAGTCTGACTGAATTTTTCACTGAGCAAAATGCTGTTTTTAATAGCATCACTTGACTCAGATCGTAGTGAGTAACGGAATTAACCGATGACAACAAATACTGAAAGCCAGGGTAACTCTCTGGATATCGTTAAGTGGGGCCTAGTCGTAATCTTGTTGGCTGCTGCAATTATTGGCAATCAATATTTTAATGAAGCAAATGTTGTGGTTCGCGCTCTTAGTGTAGTCGTGACTTTTGCTATCGCTGGTTTCATCGCGTTGCAAACAGAAAAAGGCAAGCAAGCTTTAACTTTTGCTCGTGAATCACAGATTGAAGTTCGTAAAGTGGTTTGGCCTACGCGTCAAGAAGCACTCAATACAACTTTCATTGTATTAGCTGCAACAGCCGTTTTAGGTTTAATCCTTTGGGGCCTAGATGCAGTATTGCTTAGAATTGTTAATTTTATTACAGGCGTATAGGCATTAAGTATGACTGAAGCTACTGAAGCTAAAAAGAGATGGTATGTAATTCAAGCGTTTTCCGGCTATGAAGGTCGTGTATGCAAAACTCTGCTTGAACATATCAGAATGCACGAAATGGAACACTACTTCGGTGAGGTACTAGTACCGACTGAGGAAGTTGTTGAAATGCGTGCTGGCCAACGTCGTAAGAGCGAACGTAAGTTTTTCCCTGGCTATGTATTAGTTCAGATGGAAATGAATGATGAAAGCTGGCACTTGGTTAAAAGCATTCCACGTGTAATGGGCTTCATCGGCGGTACGTCTGATCGTCCTGCTCCGATTTCTGATAAAGAAGCTGATGCAATTCTTCAGCGTCTACAAGAAACTACTGAGTCTCCAACGCATCGCGTTATGTTTGAGCCAGGTGAAGTGGTACGTGTTACTGACGGACCTTTTGCTGACTTCAACGGTACGGTTGAAGAAGTGGATTATGAGAAGAACCGCGTTAAGGTTTCTGTAATGATCTTCGGTCGTTCAACACCAGTAGAACTTGATTTTAGTCAGATTGAAAAAAGCTGATTAAATAAAGCACAAATAGTATTTGGAAATGGGTGCGAATTTATATATAATTCGCACCCATATTTTTCGGGGAGCTTTTCAACATAGTGTTGATGGCGTTTGAACCCAAACTTGAGGAAAATGTCTCATGGCAAAGAAAGTTGATGGTTACATCAAACTACAAGTTGCAGCCGGTGCTGCAAACCCGTCGCCACCAGTTGGTCCAGCATTGGGTCAGAAAGGTGTTAACATCATGGAATTCTGTAAAGCATTCAACGCTCGTACTGAAAAGTTCGAGAAAGGTATGCCAATTCCTGTAGTTATCACTGTTTACTCTGATCGCTCTTTCACTTTCGAAACTAAGACTCCACCTGCGTCTTTCCTACTGCTTAAAGCAGCTGGTCTGAAGTCAGGTTCTGGCCGTCCTAACACTGAAAAAGTGGGAACTATCAAGCGTAGCGCTGTCCAGGAAATCGCTGAGACTAAAGCCGCTGATATGACTGGTGCTGATATTGAAGCGATGACTCGCTCAATTGAAGGTACTGCGCGTTCAATGGGTTTGGTAGTAGAGGACTAATATAATGGCAAAGCTAACTAAACGCGCTCGTCTAATCCGCGAGAAAGTTGAAGCGACTAAAAGCTACGACATCAATGAAGCTGTTGCACTTCTTAAAGAACTAGCTACTGCTAAGTTCCTAGAAAGTGTTGACGTTGCTGTTAACCTAGGTGTTGACCCACGTAAATCTGACCAAAACGTTCGTGGCGCTACTGTGCTACCACACGGTACTGGTCGTGAAGTACGTGTTGCTGTGTTCACTCAAGGTGCTAACGCTGACGCTGCTAAAGAAGCTGGCGCTGAGCTTGTTGGTATGGACGAGCTTGCTGCACAGATCAAAGCTGGCGAAATGAACTTCGACGTAGTTATCGCATCTCCAGATGCAATGCGCGTTGTTGGTATGTTAGGTCAAATCTTAGGCCCACGTGGTCTAATGCCTAACCCAAAAACTGGTACTGTAACGCCAAACGTTGCTGAGGCAGTTAAGAACGCTAAAGCGGGTCAAATCCGTTACCGTAACGATAAGAACGGTATCATCCACACTACTATCGGTAAAGTGGACTTTGAACCAGCTCAACTTAAAGAAAACTTAGAAGCACTAATTGGCGCGCTTAAGAAAGCTAAGCCAGCTGCTGCTAAAGGCGTTTTCATTAAGAAAGTAAGCATCTCTACCACTATGGGTGCAGGTGTTTCAGTTGACCAGGGTAGCCTGGACGACGTTAAGTAATTTACAAGTTTCGCGCATTAGTCTATAATGCGCGCACTTTGTAGGGTTGGGGCTGTTATTTAATCTTTTAGATTGATTATTAGCCTCCGTCCAAGACCGTAGGTGTTGGCTCAAGTAGTTAACTTAATTTCCTGCGTAGACGGTGTCGGACCCCAGATAGATTTTATTCTGCTGGATATATTCGCGCCGTAAGTCGCTAGGTATCAATTGATGCTTAGCATGGTAATTGCTAGGGAAATTTCCCTAGATCGAATCCAGGAGTAAAGCCAATGGCATTAAGACTCGAAGACAAAAAAGCGATTGTTGCTGAAGTCAACGAAGCTGCCAAAGGTGCTTTATCTGCAGTTGTTGCCGATTCACGCGGTGTAACTGTAGCTAATATGACCGGTCTTCGTAAAGCAGCTCGTGAAGCTGGTGTATACGTTAAAGTTGTACGTAACACACTAGTAAAACGCGCTGTTGCTGGTACTGATTTTGAGTGCCTAAGCGATACGTTCACTGGTCCTACTTTGATTGCATTCTCTAATGAGCACCCAGGTGCAGCAGCGCGTCTTCTTAAAGACTTCGCTAAATCACAAGAGAAGTTTGAAATCAAAGCAGCAGCCTTTGAAGGGGAATTAATCCCTGCAGATAACATTGATCGTTTAGCAAAACTACCAACTTACGAAGAAGCACTAGCTCAGTTCATGATGACTCTAAAAGAAGCATCTGCTGGCAAGTTCGTTCGTACATTGGCCGCTCTACGCGATCAGAAAGAAGCTGCTTAATTTTACAAGCCGCTTAATTAAATTGAATTCAGTACAATTAGGAATTTTTTGTTATGTCTATCACTAAAGACCAAATCTTAGAAGCCCTTGCAGCTATGTCTGTAATGGAAGTTGTTGAACTAATCGAAGCAATGGAAGAGAAGTTCGGCGTTTCTGCTGCTGCTGCTGTTGTTTCAGGTGGTGGCGATGCTGCTGCTGCTGAAGAGAAAACAGAATTCGACGTAATTCTTACTTCTCACGGCGACAACAAAGTTGCAGTAATTAAAGCTCTTCGTGGCGCTACAGGTCTAGGCCTGAAAGAAGCTAAAGGCATGGCTGAATCTGCTCCAGTAGCAGTTAAAGAAGCTATCTCTAAAGAAGAAGCTGAAGCTCTTAAAACTGAACTTGAAGCAGCTGGTGCTGCAGTAGAGATCAAGTAAGTTATACTCTAACTTACAACCTCCCGAGTAATCGGGCGGAGGCTGGCGGTTTTTTAACCGTCGGCCTTTTTTGCGCTGTAAGCGCAGGCGATTTTTTTTTCACCGTTTATCGCCAGATTTCGCAGTTCCTAGCAGAGATTACTGGTTGGGTTCTTGCTTTCAACGGTGATGGGCAAACGCGCTGTTTCAACATTTAGGTTGATTCAGTCTTGGTCACATCTCGCAATCAGAGGAAACCCATGGTTTACTCCTATTCTGAAAAGAAGCGTATTCGCAAAGACTTTGGTAAACGTCCACGTGTTTTGGATATTCCTTACCTTTTGTCAATCCAGTTGGACTCTTTTAAGAAGTTCACCGATCAAGATCCTACAGGTGAGCGTGGCTTCGAAGCTGCCTTCCGTAGCGTTTTTCCCATCAAGAGCTTTTCTGGTAACTCTGAGCTTCAATATGTCAGCTACAAACTAGGCGAGCCAGTTTTTGATGTGAAAGAGTGTCAAATCCGCGGTGTTACATACTCTGCACCTCTACGCGTTAAACTGCGTATGGTTCTGTATGACCGTGAAGCTGCACCTGGCACAGTAAAAGACATTAAAGAACAAGAAGTCTATATGGGGGATATCCCTCTTATGACTGAAAACGGTACCTTTGTAATCAATGGTACTGAGCGTGTAATCGTATCTCAGCTACACCGTAGCCCGGGCGTATTCTTTGATCATGACCGTGGTAAAACCCACTCTTCAGGTAAGGTGCTATATAACGCACGTATTATTCCTTACCGTGGTTCTTGGTTGGACTTTGAATTCGATCCGAAAGATGCTCTGTTTGTTCGTATTGACCGTCGTCGTAAGTTGGCGGCGTCGATCATTCTGCGCGCTTTAGATTATTCTACTCAAGATATTCTTGACCTGTTCTTCGATCGCGTAAACTTTAAGATCAAGAAAGATTCACTAGTAATGGATCTTGTTGCTGACCGTCTACGTGGCGAAACAGCAAGCTATGATATTAAAGACGCTGAAGGCACTGTTCTTGTTGAGAAGGGCCGTCGCATCACTGCACGCCACATTCGTCAACTTGAAAAGACAAATACAACTGAGCTTGAAGTACCAGTTGAATACATCGCTGGTAAGATTTCTGGTCAAGACTACATTGATCCAGATACAGGCGAAGTTTTGGTTTCTGCTAACGCTGAAATCAGTCTTGAAGATCTTGCTAAGCTATCTATGGCTGGTATCAAAGAAATCAGCACTCTGTATATCAACGAGCTTGATAACGGTGCTTATATCTCTGACACACTACGTATCGATTCAACAACTAACCGCCTTGAAGCGCTAGTTGAAATCTACCGTATGATGCGCCCAGGCGAGCCACCAACCAAAGATGCAGCAGAAGCACTATTTAACAACCTATTCTTCAGCGAAGAACGTTATGATCTATCTAAAGTAGGTCGTATGAAGTTCAACCGTCGTCTAAGCATTGATGACGATGAAGGTACGGGTATCTTAACCAAAGAAGATATCGTTGCCGTGATGAAGAACATTATCGCCATCCGTAATGGTTTGGACGAAGTGGATGATATCGATCACCTAGGTAACCGTCGTATCCGTAGTGTTGGTGAAATGGCTGAAAACCAGTTCCGTGTTGGTCTAGTTCGTGTAGAGCGTGCCGTACGTGAACGTTTAAGCCTTGGCGATCTAAATGAGCTAATGCCTCAAGACTTGATCAATGCTAAGCCAATCTCTGCAGCTGTTAAAGAATTCTTTGGCTCTTCACAGCTTTCACAGTTCATGGACCAAAACAACCCATTGTCAGAAGTAACGCATAAGCGTCGTATTTCTGCTCTAGGTCCTGGTGGTCTAACACGTGAACGTGCAGGTTTCGAAGTTCGAGACGTACACCCGACTCACTACGGTCGTCTATGTCCAATCGAAACGCCTGAAGGTCCAAACATTGGTTTGATCAACTCGTTGTCAACCTTTGCTCGTACTAACAACTATGGTTTCCTAGAAACACCTTACCGTAAGGTTATCGATGGTGTGGTTACTGATGAGGTAGATTACCTATCAGCAATCGAAGAAGGCCGTTATGTTATTGCACAGGCAATCGTTGAGCTAGACGAAAACGGTCGCATGATGGACGAGCTAATTGCTTGTCGTCATAAAGGTGATTCAACCTTTATGGGTGCAGCTGATATCCAGTATATGGACGTTTCACCACAACAGATTATTTCTGTTGCGGCATCGCTAATTCCGTTCCTAGAACACGATGACGCGAACCGTGCATTGATGGGTGCGAACATGCAACGTCAGGCTGTTCCAACTCTGAAGGCTGATAAGCCATTAGTTGGTACAGGTATTGAGCGTACACTTGCTGTTGACTCTGGCGTGGTTGTTGCTGCTAAACGTGGTGGTTACGTTGACTACGTTGATGCGAGCCGTATCGTTGTTAAAGTTAACGAATCTGAATTGACTCCTGGTGAAGCGGGTATCGATATCTACAACTTGACTAAATACACGCGTTCTAACCAGAACACATGTATTAACCAACGTCCATGTTGTAGCGTAGGCGATCCAGTTGTTCGCGGTGACGTACTAGCCGATGGTCCATCTACCGACTTAGGTGATTTGGCTCTTGGTCAGAACATGCGTATCGCGTTCATGCCTTGGAACGGTTACAACTTCGAAGACTCGATCTTAATCTCTGAGCGCGTAGCTCAAGAAGACCGTTTCACAACTATCCACATTCAAGAGCTTTCATGTATTGCTCGTGATACTAAGTTGGGTAGCGAAGAGATCACTGCTGATATTCCAAACGTTGGTGAGTCTGCGCTTTCTAAGCTAGATGAATCAGGTATCGTTTATATCGGTGCAGAAGTTAAGGGTGGCGACATCCTAGTTGGTAAAGTAACACCTAAAGGTGAAACGCAGCTGACTCCAGAAGAAAAACTTCTACGTGCAATCTTCGGCGAAAAAGCATCTGACGTTAAAGACAGCTCACTACGCGTACCTAACTCTGTTAAAGGTACTATCATCGACGTACAAGTATTTACTCGTGACGGCGTTGAGAAAGACAAGCGTGCTGTAGAAATCGAAGAGATGCACATCGCTCAGGCGAAGAAGGATTTGACTGAAGAGTTCCAAATTCTTGAAGATGGTGTTCTTGGTCGTGCTCGCAACCTATTACTAGGTGCTGGTTTCGATGAAGCCCAACTTAACGCTATTCCTCGCTCACAGTTGTTGGTTCAAACCATCGATGATGAAGCGAAGCAAACTGAGCTAGAACAACTAGCTGAGCAAGCAGAAGAGCTAAAAGCCGATTTCGATAAGAAGTTCGAGATCAAGCGCCGTAAGATCACTCAAGGTGATGACTTAGCACCTGGTGTACTGAAGATCGTTAAGGTTTACCTAGCGGTTAAGCGTACTATCCAGCCTGGTGATAAGATGGCGGGTCGTCATGGTAACAAGGGTGTAATCTCTAAGATTTGTCCTGTTGAAGACATGCCATACGACGAAAAAGGCAACCCAGTGGATATCGTATTGAACCCACTAGGTGTACCTTCACGTATGAACATCGGTCAGGTACTTGAAGTTCATATGGGTGCTGCAGCGAAAGGCATCGGTAACCGTATTACTGAAATGCTAGAAGAGCAGCGCGAATTGGCAGAACTTCGCGGATACATCAAGCAAGTTTATGACTTAGGTGACGAAGTGCAGCAGCGCGTTGACATCGATACATTTACTGACGATGAAATCTTGCGTCTTGCTAAAAACCTAAAAGGCGGTGTTCCAATTGCAACACCTGCGTTTGATGGTGCCAAAGAGAAAGAAATCAAGCAGATGCTTGAGCTTGCAGGCCTACCACAATCAGGTCAGTTGACTCTGTGTGATGGTCGTACTGGTAATGAGTTTGAGCGTAAGGTAACCGTTGGTTACATGTATATGCTAAAACTTAACCACTTGGTTGACGATAAGATGCACGCCCGTTCTACCGGTTCGTACAGTCTTGTTACTCAGCAACCATTAGGTGGTAAAGCACAGTTCGGTGGTCAGCGTTTCGGTGAGATGGAAGTATGGGCACTTGAAGCTTACGGTGCAGCATATACACTTCAAGAAATGCTAACCGTTAAGTCGGACGATGTGAACGGTCGTACTCAGATGTATAAGAACATCGTCGACGGTAACCATCAGATGCAACCAGGTATGCCTGAATCGTTCAACGTATTGTTGAAAGAGATCCGCTCACTCGGTATTAACATCGAGTTGGATCAACAGTAACACTTGGTTACTGCCTCTATGGCAAAAGAAATTGGTGCTCTGCATTTTGCAGGGCACCCGGTTTAACTCCTTCAGGAGAGAAACGTGAAAGACTTATTAAAGTTTCTGAAACAGCAAAGCAAGACTGAAGAATTTGAAGGTATTAAGATCGGCCTAGCGTCGCCAGATCTAATCCGCTCTTGGTCTTTTGGTGAAGTTAAGAAGCCAGAAACCATTAACTACCGTACATTCAAGCCTGAGCGTGAAGGTTTGTTCTGTGCGCGTATTTTTGGTCCAGTAAAAGATTACGAATGTTTATGCGGTAAGTATAAGCGTCTTAAGCACCGTGGTGTGATCTGTGAAAAGTGTGGCGTTGAAGTTACACAGACTAAAGTACGTCGTGAGCGTATGGGTCACATCGATCTAGCTAGCCCAGTTGCACACATTTGGTTCTTGAAGTCACTTCCGTCTCGTATCGGTTTGATGCTAGACATGACTCTTCGTGATATCGAACGTGTACTTTACTTCGAATCTTTCGTTGTAATCGAGCCTGGCATGACCAGCCTTGAACGCGGCCAAATGCTAACAGAAGAAAACTATCTGGATGCATTGGAAGAGTACGGTGATGAATTTGAAGCTAAGATGGGTGCTGAAGCAGTTCTAGAATTGCTACGTGCTATCGATCTTGAGAAAGAAATTGAAATGATGCGCGAAGAATTGCCATCAATCAATTCTGAGACTCGTCGTAAGAAGATCACTAAGCGTCTTAAGCTTATTGAGGCATTCTTCACTTCAGGTAACAAGCCTGAGTGGATGATCCTTAAAGTGCTGCCGGTTCTGCCACCAGATCTACGTCCTCTAGTTCCACTAGATGGCGGACGTTTTGCTACGTCTGATTTGAACGACCTTTACCGTCGTGTAATCAACCGTAACAACCGTCTAAAGCGTCTGTTAGACCTAGCTGCTCCAGATATCATCGTACGCAACGAAAAGCGTATGTTGCAAGAGTCTGTTGATGCGCTATTAGATAACGGTCGTCGTGGTCGTGCTATTACAGGTTCTAACAAGCGTCCGCTTAAATCTTTGGCCGATATGATCAAAGGTAAGCAAGGTCGTTTCCGTCAGAACTTGCTAGGTAAGCGTGTTGACTATTCTGGCCGTTCGGTAATTACCGTAGGTCCTACTTTACGTCTACACCAGTGTGGTCTTCCTAAGAAGATGGCACTTGAGCTATTTAAGCCATTCATCTATGGCAAGCTAGAAGGTCGTGGCTTAGCTACAACTATTAAAGCTGCTAAGAAGATGGTTGAGCGCGAAGTACCTGAAGTTTGGGACGTGCTAGATGACGTGATCCGCGAACACCCAGTGATGCTTAACCGTGCACCAACACTGCACAGACTAGGTATCCAGGCATTTGAGCCAGTACTAATCGAAGGTAAAGCGATTCAGCTTCACCCGTTGGTTTGTGCGGCATACAACGCCGACTTCGACGGTGACCAAATGGCTGTTCACGTGCCACTAACGCTTGAAGCGCAGTTAGAAGCACGTTCTCTAATGATGTCTACCAACAACATCCTTTCACCAGCAAACGGTGAGCCAGTGATTACACCATCACAGGACGTTGTATTGGGTCTTTACTACACTAGCCGTGAGCGTATCAACGGCAAGGGTGAAGGCATGGCATTCTCTGATGTGGCTGAAGCTGAAAAAGCTTACCGCACAGGTGTTGCTGAGCTACACGCTCGCGTTAAAGTACGTATTACGGAAACAACGACGAACGAAGCTGGCGAAAAAGTTAAGACACGTCGTGTTGTTGATACAACCGTTGGTCGTGCATTGCTTTCACAGATCCTGCCAAAAGGTCTTTCTTATGATTTGGTTAACCAAAACATGGGTAAGAAGCAGATCTCTAAGCTATTGAACACTTGTTACCGTCAACTAGGTCTTAAAGATACTGTTATCTTTGCTGACCAATTGATGTACACAGGTTTCCACTTTGCAACTATCTCGGGTGCCTCTGTAGGTATCGACGATATGGTTATTCCAGATCTTAAGTACACGCTAGTAGCGGATGCTGAAGCGGAAGTTCTTGAAATTCAAGAGCAGTTCCAATCTGGTCTAGTAACAGCCGGTGAGCGTTACAACAAAGTAATCGATATCTGGGCAAGCGCGAACGAAAAAGTTTCTAAAGCGATGATGGAAAACCTGTCTAAAGAGACAGTGATTAACCGTGATGGCGAAGAGGAACAACAAGAATCGTTCAACAGCATCTACATGATGGCCGACTCAGGCGCTCGTGGTAGTGCTGCACAGATTCGTCAGTTGGCCGGTATGCGTGGTCTGATGGCTAAGCCAGATGGCTCAATCATCGAAACGCCAATTGTGGCTAACTTCCGTGAAGGTCTAAACGTATCTCAGTACTTTATTTCTACTCACGGTGCGCGTAAGGGTCTTGCGGATACGGCATTGAAGACAGCTAACTCTGGTTACCTGACTCGTCGTCTAGTAGACGTTGCGCAAGATTTAGTTGTTATCGAAGACGACTGTGGCACTTACGAAGGTCTAACTATGAAACCGCTTATTGAAGGTGGTGATGTAGTTGAGCCGTTACGTGAACGTGTTCTTGGTCGTGTTGTTGCACAAGACGTATTCAAGCCTGGTACAGAAGAAGTTCTGATCCCGCGTAATACGCTGCTTGATGAAAGCTGGTGTGACATCGTTGAAGACAACTCTATCGACGAAATGATTGTTCGCTCAGTAATTAGCTGTGATACAGACTTCGGTGTGTGTGCTGCTTGTTACGGTCGTGATTTGGCTCGTGGTCATATCATTAACCAAGGTGAAGCTATTGGTGTTGTTGCCGCTCAGTCTATTGGTGAGCCAGGTACACAGCTTACGATGCGTACATTCCACATTGGTGGTGCGGCGTCTCGAGCTTCAGCAGAGAACAACGTTCAAGTTAAGAACTCAGGTACTCTGAAGTTACATAACGCTAAGTTTGTAACTAATACTAACGGTAAGCTTGTAATCGTTTCTCGTTCTTCTGAGCTAGCTATTATTGATGAGCTAGGTCGTGAGAAGGAGCGTTATAAGGTTCCTTACGGTACAGTACTAGATAAGTTGGAAGACGACGGCGTAGCTGCTGGCGAGATCATCGCTAAGTGGGATCCGCATACTCACCCAATTATCTCTGAGGTAGCGGGTAGTATTAAGTTCGTAGATATGATTGAAGGTGTCACTATGACACGTCAAACTGACGAACTAACTGGTCTATCTTCAATTGTTGTACTTGAAGTTGGTCAACGTCCAACAGCTGGTAAAGAGATGCGTCCTATGATCCGTCTTGTTGCTGCTGATGGTAGCGACTTGATGATCCCAGGTACTGAAGTTCCTGCGCAATACTTCTTGCCAGGTCACGCGATTGTGAATCTTGACGATAACGCACCAATTAACGTTGGTGACGCGTTAGCACGTATTCCTCAAGAATCTTCGAAGACTCGCGATATTACCGGTGGTCTACCACGCGTAGCTGACTTGTTCGAAGCGCGTAAGCCAAAAGAGCCTGCAATTCTTGCTGAAGTATCGGGTACTATCTCGTTCGGTAAAGAAACCAAAGGTAAGCGTCGTCTAGTGATCACCCCTGCAGATGGGGGTGAGCAGTACGAAGAGATGATTCCTAAGTGGCGTAACCTAAACGTGTTCGAAGGTGAAAAAGTTGAACGCGGTGAAGTTATTGCTGATGGTCCAGAAGCAGCACACGACATTCTACGTCTACGTGGTATCCACAATGTGGCTAACTACATCGTGAATGAAGTACAGGACGTTTACCGTCTACAGGGCGTTAAGATCAACGATAAGCACATTGAGGTGATCATTCGCCAGATGCTGCGTAAGTGTGAGATCGTAGACGCTGGTGACAGTGAATTCCTACCGGGTGAACAAGCCGAAGTGTCTCGTGTGAAGATCGCTAACCGCGAACTAGAAGCACAAGGTAAGCAGCCTGCAACATTCGAGCGTGAGCTTCTTGGTATTACTAAGGCGTCTCTTGCGACTGAATCGTTCATCTCTGCAGCATCGTTCCAGGAGACCACTCGTGTTCTTACTGAAGCAGCTGTTGGCGGTAAGAGCGATAAGTTACGTGGCTTGAAAGAGAACGTAATTGTTGGTCGTCTAATCCCTGCTGGTACAGGTTACTCTTACCACCAGAAACGTGCTGAAGCTGCAGTTAAACCTGCTGCTGAAGAAGCACCAGTGATTAGCGCAAGCGAAGCTGAGCAGAACCTTGCAGATCTACTAAATCTTGCTGGTAGCAACGATTAATCGATGCTAAAAAGTAAATAGATTGTAAAAAAGGCGCTTTTAGCGCCTTTTTTTTACTTTAAATCGGTTAAAAGTTGTCTATTTCTTGACAGAAACTCCATACACTTCTAAAATTTCGCGTCCCACACCTGTGGGATATAGATTTTTCACACCTTACTGTTGATTTAGTCAACTGATTCGGAGCTATACATGGCAACTGTAAACCAGTTGGTACGTAAGCCTCGCGCACCGAAAGTCGATAAGACTAACGTACCTGCGCTAGCTGCGTGTCCACAAAAGCGTGGTGTTTGTACTCGCGTATATACCACTACACCAAAAAAACCTAACTCTGCACTACGTAAAGTAGCTCGTGTGCGTCTAACTAACGGTTTCGAAGTAACTTCGTACATCGGCGGTGAAGGCCACAACCTGCAGGAACACAGCGTAATTCTAATCCGTGGCGGTCGTGTAAAAGACTTACCGGGTGTGCGTTACCACACTGTACGCGGCGCATTAGACTGTGCTGGCGTTAGCGAACGTCGTCAAGGTCGTTCTAAGTACGGTGCTAAGCGTCCTAAGTCTTAACGTTTTCCGTTAAGTAAGGCCAAGCTAGATATAATTGAGATTCCAGTTTTGGGGTCCCTGAAGCATACGGAGAAATTGTTATGCCAAGACGTCGCGTTGTAGGACAACGTAAAATCCTACCAGATCCAAAGTTCAACAGTGAGTTGCTGGCTAAGTTCATCAACGTCATTATGCAGGACGGCAAAAAGTCGACTGCTGAAAAAATTATTTACAAGGCACTAGATACTGCAGCTGAAAAGAAAGGCGAAGATCAACTAGTAATCCTTGAAGCAGCCCTGGACAACGTACGTCCATCAGTCGAGGTTAAATCTCGTCGTGTTGGTGGTTCTACTTACCAGGTACCATGTGAAGTTCGTCCAGTGCGTCGTAACGCACTAGCGATGCGCTGGTTGGTTGAAGCTGCACGTAAGCGTGGTGAAAAATCTATGGCTCTACGTCTAGCAGGTGAAATGTTAGACGCATCTGAAAACAAAGGTACTGCTGTTAAGAAGCGCGAAGACGTGCATCGTATGGCAGAAGCAAACAAAGCGTTTGCTCATTACCGCTGGTAATATCTTGGCGTGGGCTATGTCCCACGCCTTACTTGCATTGCTAACACTCAGATTTAGCTAAGAGGGTATAAATCGTGGCTCGTACAACTCCAATTGAGCGCTACCGTAATATCGGTATTTGTGCTCATGTTGACGCTGGTAAAACCACTACAACTGAACGTGTTCTTTTCTACACTGGCTTATCTCATAAGATCGGTGAAGTTCATGATGGCGCAGCTACCATGGACTGGATGGAGCAAGAGCAGGAACGTGGTATTACCATCACCTCAGCCGCAACGACTACTTTCTGGCGCGGAATGGATGCGCAGTTCACTGAGCACCGCATTAACATCATCGATACTCCAGGCCACGTTGACTTCACTATTGAAGTTGAACGTTCTTTGCGTGTACTTGATGGTGCAGTCGTTGTTTTTTGTGGCTCATCAGGGGTAGAACCTCAATCTGAGACCGTTTGGCGACAAGCTGATAAGTATCATGTACCGCGCCTAGTGTTCGTCAATAAGATGGACCGCGCAGGTGCAAACTTTGATAGAGTAGTCGACCAGATCCGTAATCGCCTTGGTGCGACTTGTGTACCTATTCAAATGAATATTGGTGCAGAAGAAGATTTCAACGGTGTGATCGATTTGATCAAAATGAAAGCCATTAACTGGTCTGAAGAAGACCAAGGTATGACTTTCACTTATGAAGCGATTCCAGAGCACTTAGCTGATAAAGCCGCAGAAATGCGTGAATACTTAGTTGAAAGTGCCGCTGAAGCGACAGAAGAGCTGATGGAAAAGTACCTAGAAGATGGGGAACTTTCAGAAGAAGAGATCAAAAAGGCACTGCGTCAACGTACCTTAAACAATGAAATCGTATTGGCAACCTGTGGTTCTGCATTTAAGAACAAGGGTGTACAAGCGGTTCTAGATGCCGTGGTAGATTTTTTACCATCTCCAGTCGAAGTCCCTGCAATTAAGGGTATCGATGAAAATGATGAAGAAACGTCGCGTCAAGCTGACGATAACGCACCGTTTTCAGCATTAGCGTTTAAGATTGCGACAGACCCATTCGTAGGTACTTTAACCTTTATGCGTGTTTATTCAGGCGTATTGGAAACGGGTGCAGGCGTATACAACTCTGTTAAGCAAAAGCGTGAACGTATTGGTCGTATGGTGCAAATGCACGCTAACGATCGTCAAGAGATTAAAGAAGTACGCGCTGGCGACATCGCTGCTGCTATTGGTCTTAAAGACGTGACTACCGGCGATACATTGTGCGATGCAGACCACAAAGTAATTCTTGAGCGTATGGAATTCCCTGAGCCAGTTATTACTATTGCTGTTGAGCCAAGAACGAAGGCAGACCAAGATAAAATGGGGATCGCGTTGCAAAAGCTTGCAGCAGAAGATCCATCATTCCGTGTTGAATCTGATGAAGAATCAGGTCAAACACTGATCTCTGGTATGGGTGAGCTACACTTAGACATCATTGTAGACCGTATGCGTCGCGAATTTGGTGTTGAGTGTAATGTAGGTAAACCTCAAGTTGCATATCGTGAAACTATCCGCAAAACTGTGGAAGTTGAAGGTAAGTTCGTACGTCAATCAGGTGGACGAGGACAATTCGGTCACGTTTGGTTGAAGCTTGAGCCTCAAGAAGAAGGTTTTGGCTACGAATTTGTCAACGAAATTGTTGGTGGTGTGGTTCCAAAGGAATACATCCCTGCAGTTGATAAAGGTATTCAAGAGCAGATGAAGAGCGGCGTATTAGCTGGTTTCCCTGTTCTCGACGTAAAGGTTACTCTGTACGATGGTTCATATCATGATGTGGACTCGAACGAGATGGCCTTTAAAGTCGCTGGTTCAATGGGCTTTAAAAAGGGTGCGCTTGAAGCAGACCCTGCCTTACTTGAGCCTTGCATGAAAGTTGAAGTTACAACGCCTGAAGATTATATGGGTGATGTAGTTGGAGACTTAAACCGTCGTCGTGGCCTAATTGAAGGTATGGATGATGGTATCGCAGGTGTAAAACTTGTGCATGCAACAGTGCCTTTATCTGAAATGTTCGGTTATGCGACCGATTTGCGCTCTGCAAGTCAGGGTCGTGCTTCATACTCAATGGAGTTCTTGAAGTACGCTGATGCACCGCAAAATGTTACTAAAGCAATAATCGAGGCTAGAGGCTAAGCTGTCTCACTCTATTATTGATATACTTAATTGCTATTGCTCGGTTTTAAGCCGAGCATTTTCTGAAAAGAAAGGAATATATCGTGGCTAAAGAAAAATTTGAACGCGTAAAACCGCACGTTAACGTTGGTACTATCGGACACGTTGACCATGGTAAAACTACTCTAACTGCTGCTATCTCTGCAGTTCTTACTAAGAGCTTCGGTGGTACTGTACGTGATTTCGCACAGATCGATAACGCTCCAGAAGAGCGTGAGCGTGGTATTACAATTAATACTTCTCACATCGAATACGATACTCCATCACGTCACTACGCACACGTAGACTGTCCAGGTCACGCGGATTATGTTAAAAACATGATCACTGGTGCTGCACAGATGGACGGCGCTATCCTAGTAGTAGCTTCTACAGATGGCCCAATGCCACAAACACGTGAGCACATCCTGCTTTCACGTCAGGTTGGTGTACCATTCATCATCGTATTCATGAACAAGTGTGACATGGTAGATGACGAAGAACTTCTAGAACTAGTAGAAATGGAAGTTCGTGAACTTCTATCTGAATACGACTTCCCAGGTGATGACCTACCAGTTATCCAAGGTTCTGCACTTAAAGCTCTTGAAGGCGAGCCAGAGTGGGAAGCTAAGATTCTTGAACTAGCTGAAGCTCTAGATACATACATCCCTGAGCCAGAGCGTGCTATCGATGGTGCATTCATTCTTCCAATCGAAGACGTATTCTCTATCGCTGGTCGTGGTACTGTTGTTACTGGTCGTGTAGAGCGCGGTATCATCAAAGTAGGTGAAGAAGTAGAAATCGTTGGTATCAAAGATACAACTAAGTCTACTTGTACTGGTGTTGAAATGTTCCGTAAGCTTCTAGACGAAGGTCGTGCTGGCGAGAACTGTGGTGTTCTTCTACGTGGTATCAAGCGTGAAGAAGTAGAACGTGGTCAAGTACTAGCTGCTCCAGGTTCAATCACTCCACACACTACTTTCAAGTCAGAAATCTACGTTCTGTCTAAAGAAGAAGGTGGACGTCACACTCCATTCTTCAAAGGCTACCGTCCACAGTTCTACTTCCGTACAACTGACGTAACCGGTACTATCGAATTGCCAGAAGGCGTTGAGATGGTAATGCCTGGTGACAACGTAGCTATGACTGTTACTCTAATCTGCCCAATCGCGATGGACGAAGGTTTACGCTTCGCAATCCGTGAAGGTGGCCGTACAGTTGGTGCTGGTGTTGTAGCTGAGATCGTTGCTTAATTAGCAACGAGTCTTAACTCGATACAGAAAAAGGCAGCTTAGGCTGCCTTTTTTATTGCCTAAAGAAAAGTGAGGGCAGGGCTAGTATTCCCGATCCGACTATGTATAATGGCGCAACTTTGGTGAAAACAGTTAATTTGACGGTATTTCACACAACGGGCTTGATCTCAACGTTGAAATCAGTATAATAGCCCCTCGCCTTAACCATTAGGCGATTTAAATTGGTCTGCCTTCGGGTTTGACGTAAAAAAACAGCGACTCCGATTGTGAGTCGAACGGCTAAATCATTTCACTCGGCTTTTCCTATAAGGAAAATTGCTTGAGGGTGATTTTTTTGTGTACATTTTAGGAGCTCTGGTCAATGCAGAACCAAAGAATCCGTATCCGCCTAAAAGGATTTGATCATCGTTTGATTGATCAGTCTACTGCGGAAATCGTTGAAACTGCTAAGCGTACCGGCGCGCAGGTTCGTGGTCCAATTCCACTACCAACGCGTAAAGAACGTTATACCATTTTGACTTCTCCACACGTTAATAAAGATGCACGTGATCAGTACGAACTACGTACTCACAAGCGTCTTGTTGACATCGTAGAGCCGACTGAGAAGACTGTAGACGCACTTATGCGTTTAGATCTTGCGGCTGGTGTTGACGTTCAGATTAGCTTGGGTTAATTGAGATCCTTAGAAGAGGTTTGAGAGATGGCTATCGGTCTTATCGGTCGTAAAGTAGGTATGACTCGCATCTTCAATGAAGATGGCGCGTCGGTACCTGTAACAGTAATTGAAATTGCTGCTAACCGCGTAACCCAAGTGAGAACTTTGGATACAGATGGTTACCGTGCACTTCAAGTTACTACTGGTACCAAAAAAGCTAATCGCATCACTAAACCAGAAGCAGGTCACTTTGCTAAGGCAGGCGTTGAAGCCGGTCGTGGTTTATGGGAAATGCGTTTGGCAGATGGTGAAGGCGAAGGCATCGAAGTTGGTGCTGAGCTTAATGTAGATATCTTCGCTGACATAGCGAAAGTTGATGTTACTGGTCAATCAAAAGGTAAGGGCTTCCAAGGCGGTATTAAGCGTTGGAACTTCCGTACTCAAGATGCAACACATGGTAACTCACTGGCACATAGAGCTAACGGTTCTATTGGTCAAAACCAAACACCTGGTCGCGTTTTCAAAGGTAAGAAAATGTCTGGCCACATGGGTGCAGAGCGCGTTACTACTCAAAATCTAGACGTTGTACGTGTAGATGTTGAACGTAACCTGCTATTGGTTAAGGGTGCAGTTCCAGGCGCTACTAATGGCGACCTGATCATCAAACCAGCTGTTAAAGCTTAAGGTCTGAGGAGATAGTAATGGAATTGGTATTGAAAGACGCACAGAGTGCTCTTGAAGTTTCCGAAGCTACCTTTGGCCGTGACTTTAATGAAGCACTGGTTCATCAGGTAGTTGTAGCTTACGCTGCAAACGCGCGTCAGGGCACTCGTGCTCAAAAGACTCGCGCAGAAGTAACTGGCTCAGGCAAAAAGCCTTGGCGCCAAAAAGGTACTGGCCGTGCACGTGCTGGTACTGTTAAAGGCCCAATCTGGCGTGGCGGTGGCGTAACTTTCGCTGCTAAAACACAAGATCACAGCCAAAAAGTTAACAAAAAGATGTACCGCGGAGCGCTGAAAAGCATTTTCTCTGAATTGGTACGTCAAGACCGTCTTATCGTTGTTGAGTCGTTCGGTGTTGAAGCTCCTAAAACTAAAGAGCTAAAAGCTAAACTGACTGAAATGCAACTAGAAGACGTGTTGATTGTTACTCCAGAAGTTGACGAGAACTTGTTCTTAGCTGCTCGCAACCTGTACAAAGTTGACGTGCGTGATGTTGCTGGTATTGATCCAGTTAGCCTTATCGCTTTCAACAAAGTACTAGTTACTGCTGAAGCTATTAAGCAAATCGAGGAGATGCTGGGATGATAAGCCAAGAACGTTTGCTAAAAGTTATTCTTGCACCACACATCTCTGAGAAGAGCACTGTGAATGCAGAAAATAACAACACGGTAGTTTTCCGTGTAGCTATCGATGCAACTAAAGCTGAAGTTAAAGCTGCAGTAGCACAGCTATTTGAAGTTGAAGTTGATACAGTTCGTACTTTGGTTAACAAAGGCAAAACTAAGCGTCACGGTGCCCGTACTGGCCGTCGTAGCGATTGGAAAAAAGCTTACGTTACCTTAGCTGCTGGTGCTGACATCGATTTCGTCGGCGGCGCTGAGTAAGCATTAGGAGAATTATCATGGCAGTTATTAAGTGTAAGCCAACCTCTCCAGGTCGTCGCCACGTAGTTAAAGTGGTGAACAGCGATTTGCATAAAGGTAAACCTTTTGCAGGCCTGTTGGCGAAAAAATCAAAAAGTGGTGGCCGTAACAATACTGGTCGCATCACTGTACGTCACGTTGGTGGCGGACATAAGCAACATTATCGTCTAATCGACTTTAAGCGTAACAAAGACGGTATCCCTGCGAAGGTTGAACGTTTGGAATATGATCCAAACCGTACAGCTAACATCGCATTGGTACTATACGCTGACGGTGAGCGTCGTTATATCCTTGCTGCTAAAGGCATGCAAGCTGGTGATAAGATCCAGTCTGGTATCGATGCAGAGATTAAGACCGGTAACGCTATGCCTCTACGTAATATCCCTGTGGGTAGCGTAGTGCACGCAGTAGAAATGAAGCCTGGTAAAGGTGCTCAGATCGCGCGTTCAGCTGGTGCTTATGTACAAGTTATTGCTCGTGATGGCGCATACGCTACTCTACGTCTTCGCTCTGGCGAAATGCGTAAAGTACCTGTTGATTGCCGCGCGACATTTGGTGAAGTTGGTAATGCCGAGCACATGCTACGCCAGTTAGGTAAAGCTGGTGCTAAGCGCTGGAGAGGCGTACGCCCTACAGTTCGTGGTGTTGCAATGAACCCAGTAGATCACCCACATGGTGGTGGTGAAGGCCGTACTTCTGGTGGCCGTCACCCTGTATCACCTTGGGGTATGCCAACTAAGGGTTATAAGACTCGTAGTAACAAACGCACCGACAAGTACATTGTACGTCGTCGCAATAAAAAGTAAGAGGATTCGCCATGCCACGTTCTCTCAAGAAAGGTCCATTCATTGACCTACACTTGCTGAAGAAGGTAGAGAAAGCGATGGAAGCTGGAGACAAGAAGCCTATTAAGACTTGGTCTCGTCGCTCTATGATCATTCCTAACATGATTGGAATGACCATCGCTGTCCATAATGGTCGTCAGCACGTACCTGTGTTCGTAACTGACGAAATGATCGGCCACAAGCTTGGTGAATTTTCACCAACTCGCACTTATCGCGGCCATGCTGCTGATAAGAAAGCGAAGAAGCGTTAATACGGGAGACATAAGATGGAAGTTTTAGCTAAACATCGTTTTGCCCGTACGTCGCCTCAAAAGTGTCGTTTGGTTGCAGATCAAATCCGTGGACTGCCTGTTGCTAAGGCTCTCGAAATTCTAACTTTCAGCCCTAAAAAAGCTGCAGTACTTGTTAAAAAAGTACTGGACTCTGCAATCGCTAATGCTGAGCACAATGAAGGTGCTGACATTGACGAACTAAGAGTTGGAGCGATTATGATCGATGAAGGTCCAACTATGAAGCGTATCATGCCACGTGCTAAAGGCCGTGCTGATCGTATAATCAAGCGTACCAGCCACATTACTGTGGTTGTATCAGATCGCTAGGAGTTAGCAATGGGACAGAAAGTACATCCTAATGGTATCCGTCTGGGTATCACTAAGCCTTGGATCTCGACCTGGTACGCTGACAAGTCAGACTATGCCAATAACTTGAGCAGTGACTGGGAAGTGCGTAAGTTTCTAGAAAAGAAACTTCAGCAAGCATCAGTTTCTAAGATTGTTATCGAGCGTCCAGCTAAGAGTGTTCGCGTTACTATTCACACTGCCCGTCCAGGTGTTGTGATTGGTAAAAAAGGCGAAGACGTTGAGAAGCTACGCAACGCAGTTGCGAAGTTGACTGGTATTCCAGCTCAAATCAACATCGCTGAAATCCGTAAGCCAGAGCTAGATGCTAAGCTTGTTGCCGATGGCATCGCTTCGCAACTAGAGCGTCGTGTTATGTTCCGTCGTGCTATGAAGCGCGCAGTACAAAACGCAATGCGTCTTGGTGCTAAGGGTATCAAAGTTGAAGTGAGTGGCCGTCTAGGCGGCGCTGAGATTGCGCGTTCAGAGTGGTATCGTGAAGGTCGTGTACCTTTGCATACACTGCGTGCTGATATCGACTATTCTACTTCTGAGAGTCACACTCAATACGGTGTGATTGGCGTTAAAGTTTGGGTCTTCAAAGGCGAAGTTCTAGACGGCGTTCTACCTCAGCACGAAGAGCCGAAACAGCAGCCGAAGCGTAAGCCTCGCGGTAAATAGGAGAGCTGGCAATGCTGCAACCAAAAAGAATGAAGTTTCGCAAAATGTTCAAGGGCCGCAACCGCGGTCTAGCGAACGGCACTGAAGTTAGCTTCGGTGAATTCGGTTTGAAAGCTGTTGGACGTGGTCGTCTAACTGCTCGTCAAATCGAAGCTGCGCGTCGTGCTATGACACGTCACATTAAACGTCAAGGTCAGATCTGGATCCGCGTATTCCCTGACAAGCCAATTACTTCTAAGCCTCTTGAAGTGCGTATGGGTAAAGGTAAGGGTAACGTTGAATACTGGGTTTGCCAGATTCAACCAGGTAAGGTTCTTTATGAGATGAATGGTGTATCTGAAGCTCTAGCTCGTGAAGCTTTTGCTCTAGCTGCTGCTAAACTACCTCTAAAGACTACCTTCGTAACTAAGACGGTGATGTAATGAAAGCGAGCGAACTAACAGAAAAGAGCGTTGAAGAACTGAACGCTGAACTGCTTGGTCTGCTGCGTGAGCAGTTTAATCTGCGTATGCAACACGCCACTGGTCAGTTGACTCAGACTCATCAGCTTAAAATCGTGCGTCGCAACATTGCGCGCGTAAAGACCATTATTACTTCTAAGGCGGGTGCATAATGTCTGATAATATCCGTACTTTGCAAGGTCGAGTACTTAGCGACAAGATGGACAAGTCTATCACTGTAGCTATTGAGCGTAAGGTTAAACACCCTTTATACGGTAAGTTTATCAAGCGCACTACTAAGATTCATGCACATGACGAACAAAATCAGTGTAATGCTGGCGATATCGTGACTATTCGCGAATGCCGTCCGCTGTCAAAGACTAAGTCTTGGACTCTGGTTGAAGTAGTATCAAAAGCCTAAGCTTATTAGGTATTTAAGCAAACGGCTCCTAAAGTTGGGGCCGTTTTTATTTTTAGTACTATCTATTCCTATTTATAGGTGTTACACTTGCGCGCCAATTTTGACTAAATTAGAGTCGAAATTAGGTTGAAATGTAGCCCCTTTGTGGGATTGTAAGTAACGATAGCGGAGCACTTAAAATGATCCAAATGCAATCGACTCTAGAAGTCGCCTGTAACAGTGGCGCTCGTAGAGTTCAGTGTATTAAGGTCTTGGGTGGCTCTCATCGTCGTTATGCCGGTATCGGCGACGTCATCAAGGTTTCTGTAAAAGAAGCAATTCCTCGCGGTAAAGCGAAGAAAGGTGATGTATATAACGCGGTGGTAGTCCGTACTAAGAAAGGCGTACGTCGTCCAGACGGTTCTGTCATTCGCTTCGATCGGAATGCAGCGGTATTGCTAAACGCAAACCTTGCACCGATTGGTACTCGTATCTTTGGACCTGTGACACGTGAACTGCGTACTGAGCAGTTTATGAAGATTGTGTCATTGGCACCAGAAGTACTGTAAGGAGCTTCAAAATGGCAGCTAAAATACGTCGTCAAGACGAAGTAATTGTACTAGCAGGTAAAGACCAGGGTAAACGCGGTAAGGTTTCTCAGGTTCTTCCAACTGGTAAATTAATTGTAGAAGGTATCAACCTTGTTAAGAAACACCAAAAGCCAAACCCACAATTGGGCGTAGCTGGCGGTATTGTTGAGCAAGAAGCACCTATACAAGCATCAAACGTAGCGATTTTCAACTCTGCCACTGGCAAAGCTGATCGCGTTGGTTTCCGATTTGAAGACGGCAAAAAAGTCCGTTTCTTTAAGTCGAACAGTGAACTCGTTAAGTAATTTGGAGTAAACGATGGCGAAACTGCATGATAAATACAAAGAGACTGTTAGTCCTGAACTTGCTAAAAAGTTCGGTTTTACCAGTGTCATGCAAGTCCCTCGGATTGAAAAGATCACCCTTAATATGGGTGTTGGCGAAGCAGTAGCAGATAAGAAAGTTATGGAGCATGCGCTTCGTGACATGACTGCTATCGCTGGTCAAAAGCCAGTAGTGACTGTAGCTCGTAAGTCAGTTGCTGGTTTTAAAATCCGTGAAGGCTACCCAATCGGCTGTAAGGTTACACTACGCGGCGAGCGTATGTGGGAATTCTTAGAGCGTTTAGTTGATATCGCAATCCCGCGTATCCGTGACTTCCGTGGTTTGAGCGCTAAGTCGTTCGACGGCCGTGGTAACTATGCGATGGGCGTACGTGAGCAAATTATCTTCCCAGAGATCCAATACGATAAAATCGATAAGATCCGCGGTATGGATATTGTAATCACTACTTCTGCGAAGAATGACGAAGAAGGCCGAGCTTTGCTTGAAGGCTTTAACTTCCCATTCAAGAAATAAGGGTAGCGTAATGGCAAAAAGTTCAATGAAAGCACGTGAAGCAAAACGTGCACAGCTCGTAGCTAAGTTCGCTGAAAAGCGCGCTGCACTTAAAGCTATCATTAGCAGTCCAACTACATCTGATGATGACCGTTGGGATGCAGTACTTAAGTTACAAGCTCTACCACGTGACTCTAGCGCAGCGCGTCAGCGTAATCGTTGTAGTCAAACTGGTCGCCCACATGGTTTCCTACGTAAATTCGGCCTTAGCCGTATTAAATTACGTGAAGCAACTATGCGCGGTGAAGTTCCTGGTCTTCGCAAGGCCAGCTGGTAAGCACTTGTCACGGAGTAAGCTAATATGAGCATGCAAGATCCTATTGCGGATATGTTAACACGTATTCGTAACGGCCAAGCTGCTAAACACGTATCTGTGAAGATGCCATCTGCTAAGCTAAAAATCGCTATCGCGAAAATGCTTAAAGAAGAAGGTTACATCACTGACTACGCCGTAGCAGATGAAGCCAAGCCTGAATTGGAAATCACTTTAAAGTATTTCCAAGGTCAGCCAGTCGTTGAGACTATCCAGCGCGTTAGCCGTCCTGGTCTTCGTATTTACAAAGGTAAAAACGATCTTCCAAAGGTTATGGGCGGACTGGGTGTCGCTATCGTGTCCACTTCTAAAGGTTTGATGACTGATCGTACTGCCCGCCAAAATGGCATGGGTGGGGAAGTTATCTGCTACGTAGCATAAGGAGCTAGCAATGTCTCGTGTCGCAAAAGCACCAGTCGCTATCCCTGCAGGCGTAGAAGTGACTTTAAACGAACAAACTATCACCGTAAAAGGTCCTAAAGGTAGTTTGACTCGAGTTATTAATGCTGACGTTTCTGTTGTTGTTGAAGACAATGAAATCAAGTGTTCACCAGTTGAAAGCGCTAAAACCGCTGCTCAAGCTGGTACAGCTCGTGCATTAATCAACAACATGGTTGTTGGTGTTTCTGAAGGTTTCGTTAAGAAGCTGACTCTTGTTGGTGTTGGTTACCGTGCAAAACTTGCTGGTAAAGACGTCGACTTGACTCTAGGTTTCTCACATCCTTTAGTTCACAAACTTCCAGACGGCGTAACAGCTGAATGTCCAACTCAAACTGAAATCGTACTTTCTGGTACTGATAAGCAGTTGATCGGACAAGTAGCAGCTGAGATTCGCGGTTACCGTCCACCAGAACCTTACAAAGGTAAAGGTGTTCGTTATTCCGATGAACAAGTACGCCGTAAAGAGGCTAAGAAGAAGTAAGGTAATACGATATGGATAAGAAAACATCTCGCTTACGCCGCGCTCTACGTGCCCGTAAGAAGATCCAAGAGCTGGGCGTTAATCGTCTGGTTGTACATCGTACACCACGTCACACTTACGCTCAGGTCATCAGTCCTGAAAACGTAGTGTTGGCGGCAGCTTCTACTGCTGAAAAAGCAGTAACCGAGCAGCTAAAGTACACTGGTAACGTAGATGCAGCTAAAGTAGTGGGCAAAACCGTTGCTGAGCGCGCTATCGAAAAAGGCGTTGCTGTAGTTGCATTCGATCGTTCCGGCTTCAAGTATCACGGTCGCGTTGCTGCATTAGCAGACGCTGCTCGTGAAGCTGGCCTTAAGTTCTAAGGAATGATGAAAAATGGCTAAATTTGAAGCTCAACAGCAAAAAGACGATCTGCAAGAGAAATTAGTTGCAGTTAATCGTGTTTCTAAAGTAGTTAAAGGCGGACGTATCTTTAGCTTCACTGCACTAACAGTAGTGGGTGATGGTAATGGTAAAGTTGGCTATGGCTATGGTAAAGCGCGTGAAGTACCAGCAGCAATTCAGAAAGCAATGGAAAAGGCTCGCCGTAACATTGTAAACGTTGAATTGAACAATGGTACTTTGCACCACCCTGTAAAGGGTCGTCACACTGGTTCACGTGTTTACATGCAACCAGCCTCTGACGGTACCGGTATTATTGCCGGTGGCGCAATGCGTGCCGTATTGGAAGTAGCAGGCGTTCATAACGTTCTGTCAAAAGCATACGGTTCTACTAACCCGATCAACATCGTTCGCGCTACTGTAGATGCGTTGGTGAATATGAAATCACCTTCACAAATCGCAGCTAAGCGTGGCCTGAATGTTACTGAAATTCGAGGTTAATGCACCATGGCTACTAAAACACTAAAAGTAACTCAGACCAAGAGTTCTATCGGCCGCTTACCAAAGCACCGTGCAACTTTGACTGGTCTAGGTCTACGCCGCATTAATCACACTGTTGAACTAGAAGATACTCCTTCTGTTCGCGGTATGATTAACAAGGTTTACTACATGGTTTCGGTGGAGGAAGTATAAGATGCGTCTAAATACTCTATCACCTGCTGCAGGTGCTAAATCAGCAGCTAAGCGTGTAGGTCGCGGTATCGGTTCAGGCCTTGGTAAAACTGCAGGTCGTGGTCACAAAGGTCAGAAGTCTCGTTCTGGCGGCGGTGTTCGCGTAGGTTTCGAGGGTGGTCAGATGCCACTTAAGATCCGTCTACCTAAGTTCGGTTTTACCTCGCGTACTGCGTTGGTATCAGCTGAAATTCGCGTTGGCGAATTAGCTAAAGTTAACGGTGATGTTATCGACCTAAATGCGCTGAAAGATGCGAATCTAGTTACTCGCAACATACAGTTTGCTAAAATCGTTCTTTCAGGTACCATTGAGCGCCCAGTGACCGTTAAAGGTCTGAAGGTAACCAAAGGTGCACGTGCAGCTATTGAAGCTGCCGGTGGCAAGATCGAGGAATAATACGTCGATGGCAAAACCAGGACTTGATTTAAAAAGCGCGAAGGGCGGTTTATCAGAATTGAAAACCCGTCTCCTGTTCGTGATTGGTGCAATTATCGTCTTTAGAGCCGGTTCGTTTGTACCAATTCCTGGTATTGACGCTGCTGTACTAGCAGAGCTGTTTAATCAGCAAAAGGGGACCATCCTAGGCATGTTTAACATGTTCTCTGGTGGTGCCCTTGAACGTGCCTCTATCTTTGCATTAGGTATCATGCCGTATATTTCGGCATCGATTATTATGCAGTTGTTGACTGTGGTACATCCTGCACTCGCTGAATTGAAAAAAGAAGGCGAGTCTGGACGTAAGAAAATCAGTCAATATACTCGATACGGCACATTGGTCCTGGGTACATTCCAGGCAATCGGTATCGCAACAGGTCTTCCGAACCTAGTTCCAGGGTTAGTTGTTAACCTAGGATTTAGCTTCTACTTTGTTGCTGTTGTAAGCTTAGTAACGGGAACTATGTTCCTAATGTGGCTAGGTGAGCAAATTACCGAAAGAGGCATAGGTAACGGTATCTCGATTCTTATTTTCGCAGGTATTGTTGCTGGTCTGCCATCTGCTATCGGCCAAACAGCCGAGCAGGCGCGTCAAGGCGACTTGAATGTACTAGTATTGTTGTTGCTGGCAGTGATTGTTTTCGCTGTCACTTATTTTGTGGTATTCGTTGAGCGTGGACAACGTCGTATCGTTGTTAACTATGCTAAGCGTCAGCAGGGCCGTAAGGTGTTTGCAGCGCAAAGTACTCATTTACCACTTAAGATTAATATGGCTGGTGTTATCCCGCCTATTTTTGCGTCCAGCATCATTTTGTTCCCAGGCACACTGGCTCAGTGGTTTGGTCAAAATGAGTCCATGTCATGGTTAAGTGATTTTTCACTAGCTGTGTCACCAGGACAACCGCTGTACTCATTATTATATGCAACAGCGATTATTTTCTTCTGTTTCTTCTATACTGCGTTGGTGTTTAACCCTCGCGAAACAGCTGATAACCTGAAGAAGAGTGGTGCGTTTATTCCCGGGATTCGTCCTGGAGAACAGACTTCGCGTTACATTGATAAAGTTATGACTCGCTTGACATTAGCAGGCGCGTTGTATATTACCTTTATCTGCTTAATTCCGGAGTTCATGTTAATTGCGTGGAAAGTACAGTTCTATTTTGGCGGTACTTCACTACTAATTATGGTAGTCGTAATCATGGACTTCATGGCTCAGGTTCAGACGCATATGATGTCTCATCAGTATGAGTCTGTAATGAAGAAAGCTAACTTGGTAAACAAAGCGAATTTAGATCGCTTTGGTCGCTAAGCTAGTAATCTCGGAGTGATGAAATGAAAGTTCGAGCTTCCGTGAAGAAGATCTGCCGTAACTGCAAGATCGTAAAGCGTAGTGGCGTTGTACGTGTGATTTGTGTTGAACCTAAACACAAACAGCGTCAAGGCTAAAAAAATTGGCCAGCCCAGTCCGGGCTGGTCAAAATATTATTTGCTAAATTGTCGTCTGTCGAGTATCCTACCGGGCTTTTCACAGATGACCTTTAACTTAAGGAGTGCATAGTGGCCCGTATCGCTGGCATTAACATTCCTGATCAAAAGCATACAGTCATTGCATTGACTGCTATCTACGGCATCGGTCGTACTCGCGCACAAGCTATTTGCGCGGCTACTTCAATTGCTGAAGATGCTAAGATCAAGGAATTGAGCGAAGCTCAAATTGATACTCTACGCGAAGAAGTTGCCAACTACATTGTAGAAGGTGATTTACGTCGTGAAGTTTCCATGAACATCAAGCGTCTTATGGACCTTGGTTGTTACCGTGGCCTTCGCCATCGTCGTAGCCTTCCCCTTCGTGGGCAACGTACTAAGACCAATGCGCGTACGCGTAAAGGTCCACGTAAACCAATTAGAAAGTAACGGGGTAATCCAAAATGGCTAAAGTTCCGTCACGTTCTCCGCGTAAGCGTGTACGTAAACAGGTTGCTGATGGTATGGCGCATATCCATGCGTCTTTCAACAACACAATTATTACCATTACAGATCGTCAAGGTAATGCACTATCTTGGGCAACTTCTGGTGGTTCAGGTTTCCGTGGTTCACGTAAATCTACCCCATTCGCTGCACAGGTTGCTGCTGAGCGCGCAGGTACTGCTGCTCAGGACTACGGTGTTAAAAACCTAGAAGTTTTTGTGAAGGGTCCAGGTCCAGGACGCGAATCAGCGATTCGTGCACTAAACTCGGTTGGTTACAAGATTACTAACATTACCGATGTGACGCCTATCCCTCATAATGGTTGTCGTCCTCCTAAGAAACGTCGCGTTTAATTCGTCGTTTTTAATAGGATAGTTGGAGAAAGAACATGGCAAGATACTTGGGTCCAAAGCTCAAGCTCAGCCGCAGAGAAGGTACAGACCTTTTCCTAAAGAGCGGTGTGAGAGCAATCGATTCGAAGTGTAAGCTTGAAACTGCACCTGGACAACACGGCGCTCGTAAGACCCGTTTGTCTGAGTATGGTGTTCAGCTACGCGAGAAACAAAAAGTTCGTCGTATTTATGGTGTGCTAGAAAAGCAATTCCGTAACTACTACAAAGATGCTGCACGTACTAAAGGTAACACTGGTGAAAACCTACTTACTCTTTTAGAAACCCGTCTTGATAACGTAGTTTATCGCATGGGCTTTGGTGCAACACGCGCTGAATCACGTCAGCTAGTTAGCCATAAATCAATTATGGTTAACGGTAGCGTCGTTAACATTCCATCATTCAAAGTGTCTGCGAATGATGTAGTGAGCGTTCGCGAGAAGTCACGCACTCAAGCTCGTATTAAAGCGGCTTTAGAAGTGTCGGCTCAACGCGAAAAGCCAACATGGGTTGAAGTTGACAACACTAAGATGGAAGGTGCTTTCAAGCGTATTCCTGAGCGTAGTGATTTGTCTGCGGAAATTAACGAACAGCTGATCGTCGAACTTTACTCTAAGTAAGGTTAAAACAAAAGAGAGGACACAATGCAGGGTTCTGTTACAGAATTTCTTAAACCGCGTCTCGTTGATATCGAGCAGGTTAATCCAACACGTGCCAAGGTTACACTGGAGCCGCTAGAGCGTGGTTTTGGTCATACTCTAGGTAACGCGTTGCGTCGTATCCTATTGTCGTCTATGCCAGGCTGCGCGGTTACCGAAGTAGAGATTGATGGTGTACTGCATGAATACAGTAGCAAGGAAGGCGTGCAAGAGGATATCCTAGAGATACTATTAAACCTTAAAGGTTTAGCAGTAGTTATCGAAGGGAAAGACGAAGCTATGCTTACGCTAAGTAAGTCAGGCGCAGGCCCTGTTACTGCAGCAGATATCACGCATGATGGTGATGTTACTATCATGAATCCTGACCATGTTATCTGTCACTTGACAGGTAATAATGACGTCAGCATGCGTATCCGCGTAGAGCGTGGTCGTGGTTATGTACCGGCTTCTGCCCGTGCACAAACTGAAGACGATGATCGCCCTATCGGCCGTTTGTTGGTTGACTCTTCGTTCTCACCAGTAGCTCGCATTGCATACAATGTTGAAGCAGCTCGTGTTGAACAGCGTACAGACTTAGACAAACTCGTTATCGATATGACTACTAACGGTACTATCGATCCTGAGGAAGCAATTCGTCGTTCAGCGACAATTCTAGCAGAACAGCTAGATGCGTTTGTTGAGTTACGTGATGTGACTGAGACTGCACCAGTAGAAGAGAAACCGGAGTTCGATCCGATATTGTTGCGTCCTGTCGACGATTTAGAGCTAACTGTACGTTCAGCCAACTGTTTGAAGGCTGAAGCGATTCATTACATCGGCGATCTGGTACAACGCACTGAAGTTGAGTTGCTTAAGACTCCTAACTTAGGTAAGAAATCTCTTACTGAAATTAAGGATGTTTTAGCGTCTCGCGGACTGTCGTTAGGTATGCGTCTAGAAAACTGGCCTCCAGCTAGTTTAGCAGACGACCTTTAAGTCCAGATTAGTACAGATATAGGTAATAAGGATTAGGTCATGCGCCATCGTAAGAGTGGTCGTCAACTAAACCGTAACAGCAGTCATCGCCAAGCTATGTTCCGTAACATGGCTTGCTCAATAGTTCGTCACGAAGTGATCAAAACTACTGTTGCTAAAGCGAAAGAACTGCGTCGCGTAGTTGAACCTCTAATAACACTTGCTAAGAGTGATAGCGTTGCAAATCGTCGTTTGGCGTTTGCTCGTACTCGCGACGCTGAAGTCGTAGGTAAGTTATTTACTGAATTGGGTCCACGTTTCCAGGAACGTCCTGGTGGATACACCCGTATTCTTAAGTGCGGTCTACGTACTGGTGACAAAGCGCCAATGGCGTATATTGAACTAGTAGGTCGTCCTGAAGCAGCAGTAGCTGTTGAAGACACTGCAGAGTAAATAAGTCTTAGTTTTAAAAGGCCGAACAATTGTTCGGCCTTTTTTATGTCTGTAATTCCGACAAAATACTTTCTTCCTATAACTCAAAAAGTTTTTATAGCTTTCTGATTCCCACACTTATCGCTCTTGTTACATAGTCAGCCTATCGATAGCAAGGTCATTAATTGCTCCTCGGTAACTGCTAATGCGTTACTCTACCTCCTATATCCATATAGTCGTGCATTAATAACATTCACCAATTCCGTGTTGAATAACTCGCAAGGGAGCGACCATTCTTTCAGTTATTCATCCTGAGTTAGTTTGCCAAGAACTCTCCGAGTAGATCAAATTCTGATACTGATTGGTATCAGTTTAACGGCACGCAGATAATCTAATTTATTGTGCTGAAGTTAATCAGAGTTGATAAATTCATACCTCGCTGTATGCGAAGCCGAAGAAGAACTAACCTGTTAAGTTAAGTTCAAAGTGCCGATGCTGCCTTAACAGTTAGGTTGTTGATTAGTCATTTCCTGTAATACTGGATTCGTTTAAATAGCATTATCAAGCTTCGTCTTATCTATCTTGATAGACCGGGTATTCACTAGAGTGGGTATTTCTCATAATACGAATATCATACGTTTTGGCTCTAATTGATCGATTCATGATTGCTTTAACTTAGGGTTTGTTTCGCTCTGACAGAACAGACTTATGAGCTTTACGACTTAGTTGTTTGCTCTCTGCTTTCTAGTTTCTTTTTGTTGATGACTGCTGTGTTAGCCGGTCACCAAAAGTTTAATCGCGATATTGTTTTTTAAGTATTGTTGTCAGCAAACAGATATCGTTTCCTGCAAATACCTTTTCCCCTAAAGCGGAAACTCTTGCGGGGAAATAAATCTGATAGCAAAGGTTACTGTCGGTTAGGCAAACGATGATTCGCTCTAATTTGATCTGTAATTAAAGCTGCGTGGTTTTGTTGTTCTTTGAAACTTCGGAAGTAGTATCCAATTTTCAAGACTTGGATTCTCTTAAGCGAGACCAGTGTTTACGCAAATCGATTTATACTGCAAACGCTATAGCATGGCTAGTAGTAACTAAGGATTAATTCTTCGCAGTTCTTAAAGTTAGATTCTAGAGCCCTATAGGTCGCTTCATAAGCCTTATGAGCCGTAAATGGATACGTTGTTGGGTATTAGGGGAAATGGTGTAGCAGAGCTATAAGAAGCTTCTATGGCAGGAGTTAGTTGTGGTTATAGAGCATTGCGGTGGGATATTAAGGCCAAGTCACTGCTTATGGGTTTGACATCATGTAAATGAGGTAATTTTTTGTAGGGTTATTGGTCATTAATTAGAGACTGGCTTCTTGCCTGAGTTAGTTGTAGCTGAACAATAAATTTGACCTTTAGTTTGGTAATTTCTTTTGTATGTCTTCGCGTAGTCTTTTCAATTATTGTTACTGTAATTTCTTGGCGAGTATCGCTGCTCAGTTAGTAAGAACGTGTAGATTGAACAAATTGCAATTTTCGCTTCTTCATGTGCAGTTGCTAGTAGTGCAGTTACTGCTAGAGGTTGGGATCAGTACAAGGAATATATAGATGCCTAAAGTGCCCTAAACTCTAGTAGGTAGTTCTAATATGATTCTAGAGAAGTTAGCTCGAACAAAAGCTTTAGCTTGCCTGTGACACTGATGTTGATTGTGTTAGTCGTAAACAAGTTGAAGCTACTAGAAAATACGGTTCTTAGCGTTTGAAACATTGCTTTACTAGGCGCTACTGTCTTTGCTGAGCGTAGAGCGTAGAGCGTAGAGCGTAGAGCGTAGAGCGTAGAGCGTAGAGCGTAGAGCGTAGTGATGTGGTCAACTAAAACTGTACACCAACAGGGGATGCGTATTTACGCGGCCATCTCAGCTGCTGTTGGTGTCATGTAGTTATTATAACTATGACCCCGTTTTGTATTGT
>NZ_JAKILB010000024.1 GCF_023283895.1 Shewanella pneumatophori
ATAGAGTTGTGGCACCACCTGAATCCATTCCGAACTCAGAAGTGAAACGCAATATCGCCGATGGTAGTGTGGGGTCTCCCCATGTGAGAGTAGGTCATTTCCAGGCGCCTAATTATTCTCGAAAGAGAGGCGAAAAAGCCCTAGCAAACAACGCTAGGGCTTTTTTCGTATATACGCTGCGCGAGAAGAACGACTCCCAACGTCGCCCCGCCGCTGAGCTTGGCCAGAAACTGCGTCCATGCGTTTCAGGCATTCGGCACATCCGTGTACCTCGCCTCCAGCTTCGAAGGCAAGCTTCTTCGCGTTCACTCTTCACTTAAAGCAGAGGGGCTGAATACTGCGTCTTCAAAACGCCTCACTTTCACCCCCATGTGTTCGCTGCGCGAACTACGAGAGTAGCGCGAAGCTGTTCATTTTTAGGCGCCACTTTGATTTCACTTTTGTAAAAGTGAAGACAAAACAGAATTCTCGAAAGATAATAAAAAAAGCCCGCTAAGATGTAGCGGGCTTTTCATGAGTAATTTTAACAAGCTGATATTAGCTTAGGATCTTTTCCAAAATAGCCTTATTGGCTTCTGGGAAGTCGTATTGTTGTAGATGTTCTTTCTCTATCCAGCTGACTTGCTGGCCTTCCATACCGTGCGCAGCACCGCTAAAGTTTTCTACCCAATGAATATCGAGGAATACTTTTTTATCGCCGTAATCGTGATGAATTTCCATCATTGGCTCGGTATGAACAACATCCAAGTTAACCTCTTCTTTAAGCTCTCTAATTAATGCTTCAGAAGTTGTTTCACCTTGTTCTACCTTACCACCCGGGAACTCCCATTTTCCGCCTTGATGAAGTTCTTGTGGGCGCTTAGCTAAAAGAATTCTATTTCCATCTTTAATTACACCTACAGCAACATGGACTAGTTTAGTCATTGATATTTTCCATCATCTGAAGGCTCGCCTACAAAAAACTCAGCTTCATCGTATCCCAATTGATCTAGTAACTCAGGATCAAATTGTGGTTTAACAGGAATTGCATGCTTTTCAGAAGCCCAATCTCCAAGATCGATGAGTTTACAGCGATCACTACAAAAAGGCTTAAATTTAGATTCAGCGTTCCATTCAACAGATTGCTGACAGGTTGGGCATTTTACTGATAAAGACATAATAGACCTCGCCAGCTATAAATCTGACGTTTGAAAGTGTATAAGGTAATTTTAAAGGCTTAACTGCAGGTTGCCAACTCGAATTCAATAGCTTGGTCAGAATGCTTTTGCTCATCAAAACGTACAAAGTGGATGGCATAGCGGTTTCTATGTCCACTTATAGTTGGGTAGCAACCTTGTTCCGCAGTGAGTTTTACTCTAATTAATGATAATGCTTGTTCACTAGTTCCTTGATAGAAACCGCCATTGGCATGCTTGCTTTGGTAGCTAGTCGTTTGTCTGGTTAACTCAAGCAGTAGGTTGATGGGGGCTAATAGACTTGAAAACTGACTCATCCAATCTTGGTATTCTTCTTGGCGAACATGCCAAGGTTTGGCAAGCCAATAATGAAGTTGTGGTAAGTCGAAATTACAACTAGCTCCAGGCATATTAAATCTTTGTCTTAATGCTGTGAGAAAGCGGTTTTGTTTTAATTCATGCCCTGGTCGCAGTGCAACTTGTAATATGTCTCTTGCTGCGCTCAGTCTAGATATATATATAGCTATTTGTTCGTCATCAATTGATGGTAGTGATTGCCACTTTGAGAGTGCAAATAGTTGTCTGTCGACATCTTTTAGTACTTCACCGCGATAATCGCATCGCTCAGTGAGTTCGCATAATGAAAAGAGTGGATCGAAGCACCGATGTTGGTGGTCATGATCTAAGTTAGCCTGCAATTGCTGCGCTAAATATTCAAGGCGCAAGTAACTACGGATTTTTTCATTTAGTGGCTGTTCATAGATCAAATTTGTCATGGCGTCATTTAGGAATTATTAGCTAAATTCAAATAAAGGTTATGCAGTGCTTGTACCTTGCACTTTAACGCCGATATCTCTCCCTGGTTGTCTATGACATCATCAGCTTTTGACAGTTTTTCAGCTCTTGAAGCTTGGCTGCCTATTATATTTTTTACCTGTTGAACGGTAACTGCATCTCTATCGACCGTTCTTTGTTGTTGTAACTCAGGTGAAATATCCACCAAAAGAGTACGATCTACTAAGCTATCTAACCCGTTCTCAAATAGCAAGGGGACAACCATAATTACATAGTCAGATTGCGCCTCTTTACATTGTTGCAGCATAGTCTCTCTGATCAGCGGGTGTAACAGTTTGTTCAGCCAAAGGCGTTCAGAATCATCCTCAAAAATAAGCTCCCTTAGTTTTGAGCGATTTAGGTTGCCATCAGTTAGCAAGATTTGAGAACCAAAATGCGCAACTATGCTATTTAAGCCGTTTGAGTTTGGCTGTACAACTTCTCTGGCAACGATATCCGCATCGACCAATGTTATGCCTAAGTCAGCAAAAATATTAGCAACAGTTGTTTTGCCACTGCCAATGCCACCAGTGAGTCCAATGATATAACTGGCCATATGATATTTTATCTCTTGTTATAAAGTGGATAGGTACCAATTTGTTATAGACTCACCCCAAATCATAGCAATCCAACCTGCTGCAGCAATATAAGGACCAAATGGAATAGGATTACCTTGGTTTAGCTTTTTGAAGACGATAAGTGCGATGCCTATAACTGCGCCGACAAGTGATGATAGTAGTATTACAAGCGGTAATACTTGCCAACCAAACCATGCACCAAATACGGCTAATAACTTAAAGTCGCCGTAGCCCATTCCATCCTTACCTGTGAGTAGTTTAAATACCCAAAATACGCTCCAAAGACTTAAGTAACCGGCTGCGGCACCGATTAACGCATTTGAAGTACTGGCAAAAGTTGCATCTAGGTTTACGATAAGTCCAAGCCATAGTAGAGGTAGTGTAATTTGATCTGGAAGAAGCATTTCATCTAAATCAATACCTGTAAGCGCAATAAGGCAAAAAGTAAGTGCGCTTGTTAATACAAATTCAAGACTTGGGCCATAATGCCAAGCCAAGAAAGCAATCAGAGAACCAGTGATTAACTCCACTAGGGGATAGCGTGCGGAAATAGGGGTGCTGCATGCGGCGCATTTTCCTTTAAGCATTAACCAGCCGAGGATCGGTAGGTTATGAATAGGCTTAATATTGGTTTTGCATTTAGGGCATGCAGAACCTGGTATTACGAGGTTGTATTTTTCAGGAAAGGCGTCAATTGGCGCTTCTAGCTTTTTTTGGTTTGCGTCGAAAACCTCTTGCTTATATTCACTTAGGTAGTGATTACACTCTTGTTGCCAGTCTCGTTTCATCATTACGGGCATACGATGAATGACCACGTTTAAGAAGCTACCGATTACAGCGGCAAACACAAAGCTTAACGAGATAAAAAGCCAAGGAAGCTGGCTAAAAACAGAAATTAGTTCAGTCATTATTTTTCTTTTGGTCTAACAGCTACCTAAATAGCAGATGGTGAATACTGATGTATTCAATAATACATTTATCCTACTACATTACCCATTTCGAAAATAGGTAAGTACATACCAACAATCAAGCCGCCAACAACGGTACCGATTACAACCATCATAATAGGTTCAATTAGGCTAGATAGGCCATCTACGGCGTCATCAACTTGCATTTCATAAATATTAGCGACTTTATTTAGCATATTGTCTAGTGAGCCGGATTCTTCACCAATCATAACCATTTGAATTAACATATCAGGAAATAGGCCTGTAGTGCGCATGGCTACATTCATTTGCATACCAGACATCACCTCTGTACGAATTTTTAAAATAGCTTTTTTATACACGGCGTTACCAGAGGCTCCTGCTGCAGACTCTAAACCATCAATTAAAGGTACGCCGGCTGCAAATGTTGTAGCAAGGGTTCGGGCAAACCTTGCCATGGCGCCTTTATGTAATATGTCACCGATAGCGGGGATTTTAAGTACGAATTCATCGACTCTATCTCGAAATAGTTGTGAATTACGATGAGCCCTTTTAAAGCCCCAAACTCCCACAATTATTGCTATTACAAAGATATACCAAGAAGCTTGCAGCCAGCGGGATATACCAATAATGAATTGAGTAAACGCAGGTAACTCAGCACCAAAACCGTTAAAGATATCTTCAAATTGAGGTACAACAAATAGAAGCAGTAATGCTGTGACCAAAACTGCGACAACCACAACAGCAGCTGGATAGAACATAGCTTTTTTGATTTTGGATTTTAAGGCTTCTGATTTTTCGCGGTAAGTCGCGATCCTATCAAATACCTGATCAAGCGAACCTGAGTGCTCACCCGCTCCAACAAGGTCAACGTATAAATCATCAAAATACAATCTGTGTGGCCTTAAAGCCTCTGACAATGGAATACCTGATTGAACATCGTTGACTATAGTTGCTAATAGCTCCCTCATTTTCGGCTTTTCATGGCCTTTTCCCAAAAGCTCTAAGGTTGTGACGATAGGGACACCTGCAGCAAGCATGGTCGCTATTTGACGAGTAACCATGGCGATATCCATGGGTTTGATTTTTTTTTCTGACTTAAATAGTGGAGGGGACTTTTTACGCACGCCTTTAGGAATAACGCCTTGAGCTTTTAACTGTGCTCTAATTTCCGCACTAGATACACCACGCAACTCCCCCGATGTTTTACCACCATCTCGATTGGTACCGTTCCACGTATAAGTAACAACTTTTGGCTGGCTTTTCTGGGCTTTTTTTCGTTCTCTTGATTGTTTTGACGTTTTAGTTGCGATTGCCATAGTGGGCCTTGTAGTTGATTACTTGTAGTAGCGCCTTGTTTTGTCGCTTTTTTTGTCACCCTAGAGATAAAGCATAGCTATTTTTAGCTCAATCAGAAGCTTGTTACACGGTTAACTTCGGCAATGCTAGTGACTCCTTGAATCACTTTTAAAAGTCCAGAATCTCTGAGATCTCGCATTCCTTGAAGTTTAGCCTGCTTAAGAATTTGTAATGAATTACCACCTTCCATGATAGTACGAGCAATTTCATCAGACATTTTCATTACTTCATAAATACCAACACGGCCTTTATAGCCGCCAGAGCATAGATCACAGCCGACAGGTTTGTGCGGGGTTATTCCGCTATCAATTTGCTGCTGAGTAAAACCAAGCTTGAGTAACGCTTCTGCTGGAATTTGTTCCGGCTCTTTACAACTGGTACATAAGCGACGTGATAAACGCTGGGCGATAATCAGATTTACCGAGCTGGCAATGTTATAACCTGGCACGCCCATATTGATCAGACGGGTTAATGTTTCTGCTGCGGAGTTGGTGTGTAGAGTTGATAAAACTAAGTGGCCAGTTTGCGCTGCTTTGATAGCAATTTCTGCGGTTTCTAAATCGCGGATCTCACCGACCATTACCACATCTGGATCTTGACGTAGAAATGAGCGTAGCGCGGAAGCAAAGGTTAGCCCTGCTTTTAAATTAATATGAACTTGGTTTACACCTTCAAGGTTAATTTCGACCGGATCTTCTGCAGTAGAAATATTACGTTCTTCGGTATTGAGAATATTAAGTCCAGTATAGAGTGAGACAGTTTTACCTGAACCAGTAGGCCCAGTTACTAATATCATTCCTTGCGGCTTTTGCAGCATCTCTTCGTATAGCAAGCGCTGGTCATCCTCATAACCCAGCTTTTCGATACCAAGTTGTGCAGATGAGGAGTCTAAAATACGCATTACGATTTTCTCACCCCAAATAGTGGGCAAGGTACTAACACGAAAATCGATAGACTTGCTGCGCGACAGCTTCATCTTAATGCGACCATCTTGTGGTACCCGGCGCTCTGCAATATCAAGTTTTGACATTACTTTTAAGCGAGCTGAAATACGTCCCGATAAATTTACTGGAGGCTCTGATACTTCATGCAATATGCCGTCGATACGAAAGCGAATACGGTAGCGTTTTTCATAAGGCTCAAAGTGCAAGTCTGACGCGCCTTTACGAATAGCATCGGTAAGAATTTTGTTGATATAGATAACAATAGGGGCATCATCTTTGCCTGTGCCATCTTGTTCTTCATCGCGCTTGTCTGTATCGGTAACCTCTATTTCTGCTAATGCACCGTCATCAATGGCGCTTAAGTCTAAACTGCTAATGTCGTCTTCTAAAATAGTTTCCAGTGCTTTATCTAGCTTGTTATCCTCGACTAAAATAGCTTCGGTATGTAAGCCTGCACTGAACTGAAAATCCTCCAAAGCTATGATATTCGTAGGGTCTGAAGTCGCTATATATAAACGATTTCCACGTTTAAACAGCGGGATACATCGATGCTTTTCGATTAGCTTTTTATTAAGGAAATCATCAGGAATTGAACTTATATCAAATTCATCCAAGTCAAGAAGTGGCGTTCCATACTCTTCGTAGCAAAGTTGAGCAATCTTTGACGCCGAAATAAGGCTGTTTTTGATTATAGTTGTAACTAAAGAAGTTTTTTGTTTACGTGAATTCGAAATAGCAGTCGAAATCTGCTCTTCGCTAAGTAAGCCTTTACGAATAAAGAGTGTGGATAAGCCTAAGTGTAGACCTGTTGTTGGCATTGAATATTCCAATAAAATTCGGGAGCAAAATTGCTCCCGAATTTTAAATTACTAGCAAAGACCAGCTTCTTGACAAGTACCAGATGCAACCCATTTAGTTGAGCCTGCAGTCGTAGGTGTGCCAGTTAATACATAAGTATAAGGGCCATCAGTAAACGTTGGATCACCAACAGAAGTTACAGTGATTACTATTCCGCCGGCAGGGTCAATCACGTCTGGAGTATTAGCATCGTTATCGTCATCGACCATATTTGCATCAATTGACACTGAGTCTACTTTAGGACCATCAGCCCAACCTGCAGCATCCTCTGATATATTTGCACAACTAGAACCTGTTTGAACACACACATCAACAGCTGTCTTTGCAGGAGTTGCAGCAAGTACGACTTCACTAAATTTTGCTCGTTGCGTATAAGTTTTATAAGCAGGCAGTGCAATCGCTGCCAAAATACCGATAATCGCCACTACGATCATTAATTCAATTAGGGTGAAACCCTTAGCGTTTTTCATGTTCTTCATCTTATTTTGCATGTCTATCTCCATTAGAAAGATGTTTGAATTGTGATTAAATCTATAGTGGCTAACCTAAAAATTAGAGCTCGTATCTTGTTATGAACGTGCTGGCTTGAATTGGGTTAGTACTTCATAAAATCATCATTCGTTAAATGTGTGCGTCAACCCTGCTGAGTGCTCCTGCGTTAGCGTGTCGCAATATCCAAACTTGCCTTTGGTGTGTGAAGTAAATTGTTCACCTAAAAGCATGGCGACGAGTCATCCGTTTATCCCTTTAACTAATCTTTAACCTAGGTTAAAAATTAACTGCAGGAGTTATCATTTAAAAACGATGAAAAGAGAGTCTTTTTTCAACAAAGGACATAAGATTACTCATCCAGTGCTTTAGCTATTTAGCAGCTAAAAAGTCCAATTGCTGTTTAATTAGACTGTGCCATTAATCGTTTCTAATTGTTCTAACCGAGTCTGCACATCGGTATACCTGCAAGTTAGTACAAAGGTGGGTAAAATGGAATAGTGAAATGTAATTAATGCGTTATTTTATTGTGTGTTTGGTTGTTTTTGCGTTTTGATATGGTTTTGCGGCTGTCTGTTTAGTGTTGATTGCTATTTTTTTGGCAGAAGTAAACAGAGTGTCAATTTTTTGAGCGTTCGCTATCTAACAATGAAATATGCAATCAGCAGAGTGATCTATAGTAATTATTTGCTAATTAAGTAGTTGCTTAGGTGGTTGTTTGGATGGCTATTTAAGTAATGGCTTAATTAACAGGTTGAGTTGCTGTGCACGCCAGAAAACTATAGAGGAAAATAGATTAAATGACTTAGTAAGAGCGCAGTCTTTTAATCTGTATTAGTAGTATGTTTTTGAACTAAGTCATCTCAATTGAAAGGTATGGCTTAGTTGTTTAGTTAGCTCTTTAGTTAGCTCTTTAATTAGTTATGAATTGGCTTTTAAGTTAGCTCTTGAGCATGTTCGTGAATGAGTATTTTAGTAAACAACGAGCTAGCACTTAATAGTGCTAGCCTCTTATTTACTATAGTACCCGTAACCCTTGCTTCAACTCACAAGCATCACTGTACTTTGGCTGTTTGCTCTTAGGCTATTTCAGTCTCAATGACAGATCTAAAGCTCTAACATGCTTTGTTAATGCACCAACAGAGATGTAATCAACCCCTGTTTTGGCAAAGTTGGCGATAGTATCTATGGTTACATCACCTGACACTTCAAGTTTTACACCCTGACCATTAGCTTTATAACGATTATTGAGTTCTACCGCCTCTAGCATCATGGTCACATCAAAGTTATCTAGCATGACGATGTCAGATTGTGCATCAAGTGCTTGAGTTAGTTCGTCAATGCTTTCTACTTCGACTTCAACCGGTTTGTCTGCATGAAGTTCTCTTGCCGCTTGAATTGCTTTATCGATACCACCACAAGCCATAATATGATTTTCTTTAATCAAGAAGGCGTCGAATAAACCGATACGATGGTTTTGACCGCCACCGCAAGTTACCGCGTATTTTTGTGCTGTGCGCAATCCTGGAATGGTTTTGCGGGTATCTAGTAAGCGGGTATGAGTGCCGGCGAGCTTGTCGACATAGAGTTTAGTTAAGGTAGCCACACCCGATAAGGTTTGAATGAAGTTCATCGCGGTGCGCTCGCCTGTTAAAATTGCACGGGCAGGACCTTCAAGCTCACACAATAACTGATTAGGCACCACAAGATCGCCATCGTCCACGTGCCAATGCAGCGCGACTTCACCACCAAGTTGATTGAAAACTTGCTCTGCCCATGCTTTACCGCAAAACACACCTTCTTCACGGGTGATTAAATTGGCTTGAGCAATTTTTTCAGCAGGAATAAGTTGCGCAGTAATATCTGCATCGCATCGTAGCGCTGAAGGTTGGCTTGTATGGCTTTGTTGATGGCCTAAGTCTTCATCTAGAGCTGCTTTAACTGAAAGTCGGATATCATTTTCAAGCATGGTGGTTGTCCTTACTGGCTTATAACCGTTGTATATATTGAGCACGCTTTAATAGTGGTTTTAATCTTAACATAAAGTTTTGCAAACAAAGCTAGCATTATTGTGGCTTATCGCTTGGAATTATTGATGTTATTGGCCTAATAAAACTAAAAAGCCTAACTATATTCATGGGGTTAAAACTGCTAAAGTTATTTCAATATTTTGTTCGAGGATCTTTCTGTTGGCACTGAATTTATTCAATGGCTGGGTGGAACAGGCACGACTTTGCTTATCTCCACATTTTAATCAAAGGCCGGACAAAGAAGTCAGCTTGCTGGTTATTCATAATATAAGTTTGCCAGCTGGATGTTTTGGTTTGCCTTATATAGACCAGTTATTTCAAGGCTGCTTAGATGTTGAAGCTGATGAAAGCTTTAAAGACCTGCAAGGGCTTGAGGTTTCAGCGCACTTTTTGATTAGGCGTGACGGCGAGCTGGTGCAATATGTCTCTTGTAACGAAAGAGCTTGGCATGCTGGTGTGTCTGACTTTGATGGACGTATAGGTTGTAATGATTTTGCAATAGGCATTGAACTTGAGGGTACAGATCTTGTGGCCTATTCAGAGTTACAGTACGCCAAATTAATTGAGCTGACTAAGAGTTTAATGACCAGCTACCCTGATATTACGTTAGATAGAATAACAGGTCATAGCGATATCGCACCGGGCAGAAAAACTGACCCTGGTGACAGTTTTGATTGGCAACGCTTTAAAAAGGCGTTGTAGGTTAGGGCTAAGCTAGACCTTAATTAGGGCTAATTTAACTCGTTAACATTGAAGGTGAATATTATGGCTTTGTTTGCGTTGTTAATCGCAATCTTGGTTGAACGGTTACGTTTATTGCCGAGTTCGTGGCAGTTTGATGCGTTGCTATCGAGATATTACAAGACACTTACCGAAGACAAGCAACCGTCATTAGGCACTATGACGTTAGCAGCAGTCATCCCCGCAGTTATAGTCTACCTATTAACTTGGCTTTTATCTGGCATGTTATGGGGCGCACTAAGCGTGGCATTGTGGGTCATAATTGCGGTGTTATGTTTTAGTCATAATCCGCAAAGACAAGCATTTAAGCGCTATATTCAAGCGGCCTGTCGTGGTGATTCACAAGCCTGCTTTAATTATGCAAATGAATTAGACCCTAGCCAAAACCTCACTACTGTGTCTGAAAAGCAATTAGGCACTCAAGTAGGCCAAAGCGTTGCTTGGATTAATTACCGCTATTACGGTGCGATTGCGCTTTACTTAATTATTTTAGGGCCAGTAGGTGCAGTGCTTTATTGTACGGTGCGCTTTTATAGTGAGCAAAGCCGCAATGCAAAGGCTGAATTGCCTTTAGTCGATAACTTATTGTTTGTGCTCGATTGGTTGCCTAGCCGGGTGTTCTCGTTTGGTTATGTATTAAGTGGTCATTTTAGTAAGGCTATTTCCACTTGGCTCACACAAGTTTTAGACCCCAAACGTAGTGCTAGAGACATTATTACTCAGGTCGCATTAGCAGCTGAAACCTTACCAGAATCATCTTCTGCTCCGGTCTGTTTGCAGTCAACGATTGCATTACTTCAGCTGAGTAAACGTAATTTCATTTTGTTAATTACAGTGTTGTCATTAATGACCATCTTCGGGGTGGTTAATTAATCAGCATTTAAACCTGTAGTTAGCTAAAAATTAGTCAGTCCTAATTTTGATTTTAATAAACTAATTAGGCTGATTTATATACGGCTCTGTACTTTGCTACGAGCCGTATTAACACTTAAAACTCTTGTCCATTTACCAAAAATCTCTCCATGTTTAATTGCTTATAATAATTATTATCAACGCGCGCCTTAAAAAAATTGGCACATTGGTCTGACCCCATTATGACGAAAATCAGCTATGCTCACACATCGCGCATAGATTTGATGTAGATCACTAACTGGACATTCAAAGTGTGATTTGATAAAGTGCGCTCAGTCAATTAAATTGGTAAGACCAATTTACAATAGGAGCTGAGGCCCATATGGCTTATAGCAAAATAAACCAGCCAAAAATATCCGATGTCATCATGGGACAGTTGGAGCAAATGATCTTAGAGGGCAGTATTCAGCCTGGTCAAAAGCTGCCACCTGAACGTGAACTGGCATTGCAATTTGAAGTTTCGCGCCCTTCTCTGCGTGAAGCTATTCAAAAGCTTGAAGCAAAGGGCTTGTTAATGCGTCGTCAAGGCGGCGGAACCTATGTAAAAGAGCAGCTTTGGCAAAGTCTTGCCGATCCAATTGTTGAACTTATGCATTCAGATTCAGAAAGTCAGTATGACTTACTGGAGTTTCGTCATGCTACTGAAGGCATGATGGCTTACTTTGCGGCACTTCGTGGTAACGACGCTGATATGCAAAATATCAAGCGTACGATTTTAGAAGTTGAATCAGCTAAATCTATCGAAGAGCAAGCAAATGCAATTGTGCGTTTTTATCGCGCGGTAGCAGAAGCATCACACAATGTAGCTATGCTGCATCTCGTATTGAGTTTATCCCCTGTGCTGCATAAAAACGTGGCACAAAACTTAGAGCTTTTAAGCCGACGCGAAGAAGCCTCTACCACGGCAAATGATCATAGACGAGCACTGCTTGCAGCGATTGTTCGCCGAGATCCTGAAGCAGCCCGCGAAGCCTCCAATGAACACTTAAGTTACATTGAAGAGGTGATGCTATCTGTAAGGGAAGAAGACAGTAGACTGCAGCGTAGCCTGCGTCGATTAAAGAGTGGTGTATAAGCTAGCTCAATAATAAGTAGCAGCTTATACCCTAACTAAATTTCAATGGTTAAATACACTAAGAACTGCCTGTAGTTACTTAGGTATTACGTATAGGAAAGGACTGCAAAATGTCTGAACATATGCTAAACGACATCGATCCACTAGAAACTAACGAGTGGTTGTCAGCTCTAGAATCAGTTGTACGCGAAGAAGGCGTTGAGCGCGCTCAATACCTACTTGAACAAGTACTCGATAAGGCCCGTTTAGACGGTGTTGATATGCCTACGGGTATCACGACCAACTACATCAACACGATACCTACGAGCCAAGAGCCTGCATATCCTGGTAATACAACGGTAGAGCGTCGTCTACGTTCGATCATTCGTTGGAACGCGATCATGATCGTGCTACGCGCATCTAAGAAAGATTTAGATCTTGGTGGCCATATGGCTTCTTACCAATCTGCGGCATCGTTTTATGAAATGTGTTTTAACCATTTCTTCCGTGCGCCAAACGAAGTAGATGGCGGCGATTTGGTTTATTACCAAGGTCATATCTCTCCAGGTATCTACTCTCGCGCATTCTTGGAAGGTCGCTTAACTGCTGAGCAGTTAGACAACTTCCGCCAAGAAGTAGACGGTAAAGGTATTCCTTCATACCCGCACCCTAAACTAATGCCTGAGTTCTGGCAGTTCCCAACAGTATCTATGGGTCTAGGCCCAATGTCTGCAATTTACCAAGCACGTTTCCTTAAGTACTTGGAAGGTCGCGGCTTGAAAGATACTTCTGCGCAGCGTGTATATGCATTCTTAGGTGATGGCGAGATGGACGAGCCAGAATCACGTGGTGCTATCTCTTTTGCTTCGCGTGAAAAGCTAGACAACCTATGCTTCCTAATCAACTGTAACCTACAGCGCCTAGATGGCCCAGTTATGGGTAACGGTAAGATTATTCAAGAGCTTGAAGGCCTATTTAAAGGTGCTGGTTGGAACGTAGTTAAGGTGATTTGGGGTAACAACTGGGACTCATTAATCGCTAAAGACACGACAGGTAAGCTGCTACAGCTTATGAACGAAACAATCGATGGTGATTACCAGACATTTAAGTCAAAAGATGGCGCTTATGTACGTGAGCACTTCTTTGGTAAGTACCCAGAAACTGCAGCATTAGTATCAGACATGACAGATGCAGAGATCTTCGCGCTTAAGCGTGGTGGTCATGACTCTTCTAAGCTATACGCTGCATTTAAAAACGCACAAGAAACCAAAGGCAAGCCAACGGTAATCTTAGCTAAAACAGTTAAAGGTTACGGTATGGGTGAAGCGGCTGAAGGCAAGAACATTGCTCACGGCGTGAAGAAAATGGACATGACTCACGTACTACAGTTACGTAACCGTCTAGGTCTAGAAGATTTGCTAAGCGATGAAAAAGTATCTGAACTACCTTACCTAACGCTTGAAGAAGGTTCGGAAGAGTACAAGTACTTACACGCACGTCGTGATGCGTTGCATGGTTATACACCACAGCGTTTACCAAACTTCACCAAAGCACTAGAGCTTCCAGAAGTTGAAGAGTTCAGCTCTTTGCTTACCGAGCAAAAGCGTGAAATCTCAACCACAATGGCATTTGTGCGTACGCTGAACATCTTGCTAAAGAACAAAGGCATTGGTAAGAACATCGTTCCTATTATTGCTGACGAAGCACGTACTTTCGGTATGGAAGGCCTGTTCCGTCAAATCGGTATTTACAACCCGCATGGTCAGGAATACACACCTGAAGACCGCAGTGTTGTGTCTTACTATAAAGAAGCGACTTCTGGTCAAGTATTGCAAGAAGGTATCAACGAGCTAGGTGCTATGTCTTCATGGGTTGCTGCGGCAACGTCATACAGCACTAACGATCTACCGATGATCCCGTTCTACATCTACTACTCTATGTTTGGTTTCCAACGTGTTGGTGACATGGCATGGATGGCAGGTGATCAGCAAGCACGTGGTTTCCTATTAGGTGCTACAGCAGGTCGTACAACGCTAAACGGTGAAGGTCTACAGCACGAAGATGGTCACAGCCATGTTCAAGCGAATACGATTCCAAACTGTATCTCTTATGACCCAACATTCGCATACGAGTTAGCGGTAATCATGCAAGACGGTATCCGTCGCATGTATGGCGAGCAAGAGAACGTGTTCTACTACTTGACGCTAATGAACGAAAACTACGCAATGCCAGCAATGCCAGAAGGTGCTGAAGAAGGTATTCGTAAAGGTATCTACAAGCTTGAGTCGTACACAGGTAGCAACAAGGTTCAGTTAATGAGCTCTGGTACTATCATGAACGAAGTACGTAAAGCTGCTCAAATTCTAAGTGAAGAGTACGGCGTCGCATCAGATGTTTACTCTGTGACTTCATTCAACGAGCTAACTCGTGAAGGTCAAGATGTTGAGCGTTTCAACATGCTGCACCCAGAAGCAGAGCAAAAGACTGCGTACATTACTCAAGTAATGGGCACTGAACCTGCAATTGCTGCAACCGATTACATGAAGAACTATGCTGAACAAGTTCGTGCATTTATGCCTTCTGAATCATTCAAAGTACTAGGTACTGACGGTTTTGGTCGTTCAGACAGCCGTGAAAACCTACGTCGTCACTTTGAAGTAAATGCTGGCTACGTTGTGGTAGCTGCGCTGAATGAACTCGCTAAACGTGGCGATATTGAAAAGTCAGTAGTTGCAGCAGCAATTGCTAAATTCAACATCGACGCTGACAAGACAAACCCGCTATACGCGTAAGAGGCAATACAAAATGACAATCGAAATTAATGTACCAGACATCGGTGCGGATGAGGTTGAAGTAACAGAGATCCTTGTTAGCGTTGGCGACAAGGTAGAAGAAGAGCAATCGCTTATCTCTGTTGAAGGCGATAAAGCGGCGATGGAAGTTCCAGCACCGCAAGCGGGTATTGTTAAAGAAATCAAAATAGTTGTAGGTGACAAGGTGTCTACCGATTCATTGATTATGATCTTTGAATCTGAAGGCGCAGCATCTACTCCTGCTGCAGTTGAGTCAGCACCGGTTGCGGCTCCAGCTGCACCAGCTGCGGCTGAGCTACAAGAAGTTCACGTACCAGATATCGGCGACGATGAAGTTGAAGTGACTGAAATCTTAGTAACAGTTGGCGACAGCATTACTGAAGAACAATCACTAATGAGTGTTGAAGGCGACAAAGCTTCTATGGAAGTGCCTGCACCATTTGCTGGCGTGCTAAAAGAGATCAAAGTGAATGTAGGCGACAAAGTGTCTACAGGTAGCTTAGTAATGGTATTTGAAGTTGCGGGTTCAGCTCCTGCTGCCGCGGCTCCTGCGCCAGTTGCAGCACCTGCAGCAGTGGCATCAGCACCTTCAGTACAAGACGTTAACGTGCCAGATATTGGCGGTGATGAAGTTGAAGTGACTGAAATCATGGTTAACGTGGGTGATACTGTTACTGAAGAGCAATCACTTATCAGTGTTGAAGGCGATAAGGCTGCAATGGAAGTGCCTGCACCGTTTGCCGGTAAAGTGTTAGAAATTAAAGTGGCTCAAGGCGATAAAGTATCGACTGGCTCTTTGATTATGACATTTGAAGTGGCTGGTAGTGCACCAGTTGCTGCTCCAGTACAAGCAGCTCCTGCTCCTGTTGCAAGCCAAGCTCCAGCGGCTCAGGCTTCTGCTACTAGCCAAGCAGCGGCGCCTGCAGCGAAAGAAGATTTTGTTGAAAACAGTGCTTATGCCCATGCTTCACCTGTTATCCGTCGCATGGCGCGTGAACTAGGCGTTAACCTAGCGAACGTTAAAGGTACTGGCCGTAAGAATCGCGTAGTGAAAGAAGATGTTCAAAACTACATTAAAGCGGCTATTAAGCAAGTTGAGTCTGGCGCAGTTAAAACTGCAGCTGGTGGCGGTGAGCTAAACCTACTTGCATGGCCGAAAGTGGACTTCAGCAAGTTTGGTGAAACAGAAGTTAAGCCGTTATCACGTATTCAGAAGATTTCTGGTGCTAATCTTCACCGTAACTGGGTGAAGATCCCGCATGTTACCCAGTGGGATGACGCTGATATCACAGAACTAGAAGCTTTCCGTAAGGCGCAAAATGCTGCCGAAGCGAAGAAAGAGTCTGGCATGAAGATCACGCCACTTGTGTTTATCATGAAGGCAGTTGCTAAAGCGTTAGAAGCATTCCCAACCTTTAACTCTTCATTGTCAGAAGACGGCGAAAGCTTAATTTTGAAGAAGTACGTTAACGTAGGTATTGCTGTAGATACGCCAAATGGTCTGGTTGTTCCTGTGTTTAAAGATGTGAACAAGAAAGGCATTCACGAGCTATCTGATGAGCTGAAAGTAGTTTCTAAGAAAGCCCGTGAAGGCAAGCTTACAGCTGCTGATATGCAAGGTGGTTGCTTCACTATCTCAAGCTTGGGCGGTATTGGTGGTACGGCGTTTACTCCTATCGTTAACGCGCCAGAGGTTGCGATTCTTGGTGTCTCTAAGTCAGACATGAAGCCTGTTTGGAACGGTAAAGAGTTTGAGCCGCGCTTAATGTTGCCGCTGTCACTGTCTTATGACCACCGAGTGATTGATGGTGCTGATGGTGCGCGCTTCATTACTTACTTGAATAACTGTCTGTCAGACATTCGTACCTTAGTGCTTTAATCCTAATAGGCTGCTTAATACAAGCAGCCTATTTTCTAAGGCGCTTGATTAATACAATTAGTAAACATCAGTAAGATTAAGCGTTTCTAGGATTGTGATCAGTATCAAACAAAGGTTAAAATGCGGCCACCTTACAAGATTTGGCCACAGTTTATCGTTGAGTCGGTTTTATCGTTAACTCGGTGCCACCAACGACATAAAAAGAATAGAGGAAAACATGAGTAACGAAATTAAAACTCAGGTAGTTGTACTAGGCGCTGGCCCTGCTGGCTACTCAGCTGCATTCCGTGCTGCAGATTTAGGTCTAGATACTGTTATCGTTGAACGTTTCAGCACGTTAGGCGGTGTATGTCTAAACGTAGGTTGTATCCCTTCTAAAGCTTTGCTTCACGTTTCTAAAGTAATTGAAGAAGCGAAAGCGGTTTCTAGCCACGGTGTAGTTTTTGGTGAGCCTCAGATTGATCTTGATAAGCTACGTGAATACAAAAAATCAGTAATCGGTCAGCTAACTAGCGGTTTAGGCGGAATGTCTAAAATGCGTAAAGTTAACGTAGTTAATGGTCTAGGTAAATTCACTGGTCCTAACACGCTAGAAGTTCAAGGTGAAGACGGCGTTAAAGTTGTTCATTTTGAGCAGGCAATTATTGCTGCGGGTTCTCGCCCAATCCAATTACCATTTATTCCTCATGAAGACCCACGTGTATGGGACTCAACTGATGCGCTAGAACTTAAAGAAGTTCCAGGCAAGCTGCTTGTTATGGGCGGCGGTATCATCGGTCTAGAAATGGGTACGGTATACTCTTCACTAGGTAGTGAGATTGACGTGGTTGAGATGTTCGACCAAGTTATTCCTGCAGCAGACAAAGACGTAGTTCGCGTTTACACCAAGAAGATCAAGAAGAAGTTCAACTTGATGCTTGAAACCAAAGTGACTGCAGTTGAAGCCAAAGAAGATGGCATCTACGTAACAATGGAAGGCAAGAAAGCACCTGCTGAGCCTGTTCGTTATGACGCAGTATTGGTTGCTATTGGTCGCGTACCAAACGGTAAAAACCTAGACGCAGAAAAAGCTGGCGTAAATGTTGATGAGCGTGGCTTTATCAATGTTGATAAGCAAATGCGTACTAACGTACCAAACATCTATGCAATTGGTGACATCGTTGGTCAACCAATGCTTGCACACAAAGGTGTGCATGAAGGTCACGTAGCGGCAGAAGTGATTTCTGGTCTTAAGCACTACTTTGACCCTAAAGTTATCCCATCAATTGCTTACACTGACCCAGAAGTAGCTTGGGTTGGTTTAACTGAGAAAGAAGCAAAAGAGCAAGGTGTTGCTTACGAAACTGCGACTTTCCCATGGGCTGCAAGTGGCCGTGCAATCGCATCTGATTGTGCAGATGGTATGACCAAGCTAATTTTCGACAAAGATACTCACCGTATTATTGGTGGTGCTATTGTTGGTGTTAACGGTGGCGAACTGCTAGGTGAAATTGGCCTAGCAATTGAAATGGGTTGTGATGCTGAAGATTTAGCACTAACCATTCACGCTCACCCAACACTGCATGAGTCAGTTGGTTTAGCGGCAGAGATTTACGAAGGTTCAATTACTGATTTGCCAAATCCAAAGGCAAAGAAGAAAAAGTAAGCATTTGCTAATATTTTAAAAGGCGCTCTTAGGAGCGCTTTTTTTATATCTCATTATTTTTTAGAATGCTTTTTAAGCAATCAAAGGGTGAATATCTGTTACCTAAATGATACATTCAGGTTAATCTGAACGTGGTAAAGCAGATGAAAATAATAATTAAAAAAATTTGGTTTAGCTTACTCTTATTACTTATTTCCGGCGCTGCCCCCGCATTGGCTAGCGGCGTGGTGCAGCGGGTGTTTACTGCAAGTGACGGGCTGACGAATGGCACCGTTTGGGATATCAGTTTTGATCAACATGGCTTTACTTGGTTGGCAACTGACGAAGGTTTGTATCGTGTAAGTAGTAACAAAGTACGACGTATCGATAAAAGCGGCTTACAATCTCAGTTAAGCGACAGCATCTTATATTTGGCCGAACCGATTAGCGAGCGGCACCTGCTTGTTAGTGGCATTTATAACGTTTATTTGTACGATATAAAGACCAATCACTTCCTTGAGTTCGGCACTCCTGAGTTATTTCCAGAATATCGCGGTGGAGGCATAGCATCTCAGATTGAAGACGCTAATGGCGACCGCTTGTTACTTACCTATGAAGGCGAGTTACTGCGTTTTAATTACCAAGCAATGACGCTGAATCGAATCAGTTTCTTGCCAAGTCATCCAGATCAACCTTCAAGGATCATGTTTGCGCTTAGTGATGATAGCTTGCTTATTGGCCGCGATCGGCAACTAGAAGTACGTGATAGCTATGGGGTGCGGCAGCAGATACTTGATTGGGATGATGCTTGGGGCGATATCAACTATAGCTTTAAAGACTCAGCTGGCCGAGCTTGGATTAGCAGCAGCAAAGGCCTGTTTCAACTTGACTTACAAAGCCTGTCGATTGCTAAAGTCGAACAGCTTGACCATTATGTTAGCAACATTGCCGAAGACAAGCAGGGGCACCTTTGGCTTTCAACTCATACAGGCCTACTGCGCTGGTTACCCGGAGAGCGAACAGGCACTTTTTACGGTGATGCACTTAAGCAAAAGTCCAATATAGACTATACCTTTGATATTGCCGTGGATGAAGCCGGCTTTGTTTGGGTGGGCGGCTCTGGCGATGGTGTGGCTATTTTGGCGATAGAGCCTGATTTCCTATTGGATAAATTTACTGAGGCAGCGCCTTATCAAATACAAGATGAGTTAGTGTGGTCGATTTTTGCCGAAGCTAATCATCTTTGGTTAGGTACCGATAATGGTCTAATTTTAATCGACAAGCGAACTCAACAGTCCTATCAAATTAATCCCTACGGCATACGCCAAAGTGACAGTATTTATAAAATAGATCCTTTAGATGAAGAGCATCTATTGCTGTCTAGTACTAACGGTCTCTCAGTAGTAAATAAAGCGACTTTTCATAGCGAAAGCTTTGCAAGCTGGTCTGGTGGTAAAGAGTCTTTGCAAAGTAGTGTGGTTTATACCACTTATTTTGACAGCGTTATCAAAGGGCGGATTTGGTTTGCAACTAGCCGAGGTCTGTTTTATTGGCAGCAGGGACTATTGGAGCCAGAGCGAGTAAAACTTGTTAGCTCGATGAATAGCTCGCCAGCTTTGGTGGTTATGGCGATAACTCGTGATAGCTATGGCCGATTGTGGTTAGGTGGTAATCGGATTTTCGGCTATTTGGACTCGCAGCTAACTTTTCATCCTAAAATGGATGCAATTGTCACTGAAGCTGGCGAATCGACAGTGCGCTTTATTAGTGAAGTGGACCCTGGCGAGCTTTGGCTTGGCCTCGAAGCTCATGGGGTGTTGGGCTTTAATGTGCAAAATGGCGCGACAGAAAGTATTACCGACAGATGGGATATTAGCTGCAGCGGCATCTTTTTTATTGAGAATATCGATCATTATCGCTTAGTTGGGTGTCCGCGATCATTGATCCGTAAAGATTTAAATAGCGGTGAAGTCATCGTTATTTCGCCGCAAGATGGCTTGATTAGTGATGAGCTTAATGAAGGCGCTTATTTTGTCTCTGAGAGTGGCCTTTACCTAGGTACACCTGACGGAGCTATGTTGGTCGACGTTGATTTACTGCAAAACCGCTTGCCGAATGATGTGGTGATGCTTGAATCAATGGAGATCTATTTTGAGACGCGCACAGAGTTAAGTTTACTGCCACAAACCGGCCACCACATACTGCCAGGTGCGCAGCTTATTAGCTTTGAATTTGCACGCAAGAATTACCTCGATGATAAACCATTACAGCTTAAATATCGCTTGCGGCGAGAGTCTGATAATAGCGACGGCAATTACCTTTATCTAGAGGGAAAGTCTCAACTCAATATCTCTGGCTTGGAAGCTGGCTCTTACGTTATCGATATCATCAGCCTTGATAATGAGGTTTGGTCAGAGCAACCTTTCTCATTCAACTTTTATGTAGAAAAGTATTGGTGGCAAACCTCTTGGTTTACTGGCTTGCTGATCCTGTGTTTTATGTTAGCTGGCTTAGGCATTATTTTCATTCGTCAGCAACAGGTTAGGGCGTTTAGGCGGATTAACTCAGCCCTGACAGATAGTGAAGACCGTCTAAAGCAAGCACTTAAAGGTAGTAACTCTGAGCTCTGGGAGTGGCAGCTAGAAACCGAGTTATTCAGAGTTGAAAATACAGCAGGCTTATTAAGTGCTGATAAACCACAAATCTATCTGCGCCTCGAAGAATTTGCTATCCATAGAGATGATGCCAGTGAAACCCTTGCGGCGTGGCAAGATATGCTGCATGAGCGAACCGATCGCTTTGAAGTGGAATACCGCTATTGGACCAAACATAAAAGCTGGGGATGGTTACGGGTAATGGGGCGGCCTGTTAAACGTAATCAACTGACAGGCACCATTGAGCGGGTGGCTGGGATCTATAGTGATATTACTGAGCAGCGTAAGCTTAAAAATGATATCTATCTGTTGGCACAAGCATTTGAAAATACCTCCGAAGCATTACTGATCTTCAACCGTGACGAAGTTATTGAAGTAACCAATAAGGCGGCACAAGACATGATAGGTCTTGATGCACAACGCTTGATAGGCTTGCCATTTAATGACGTACTACAAGGTGAAAAATTAGATAAACGACTAGCTGATATTCTCACTCAAAGGCTAAGTTGGGCCGGTGAGTGCCATGTTGCCAGTTTAGAAAATCATAAGCGTGCTGTGTGGCTTAACGTTTCGGCCATATTAGATGCTAATGGTGATGCTACGCATTACGTAGTGGTGTTTTCTGATATCACCGAGCGTAAACGCGCAGAGTCAGAGCTACGCCGTTTAGCAAACTACGATGTACTAACGGCACTACCGAATAGGACATTGTTCTCCAGCAAACTTTCTCAGTCGGTGTATCAAGCTGAAAAAGAGGGCGGTAACTTAGCCTTATTGTTTTTAGATTTAGACAGATTTAAGCATGTAAATGATTCTTACGGTCACAGTATGGGCGATGCATTATTAGTCGAGGCGTCCAGCCGCTTGCAGGCACTTATCGCTGAACAACATGTGTTATGTCGCTTCGGTGGTGATGAGTTTGTAATATTACTGCGTGAAAACCCCAATATTGATGAAATAAATTACCTTTGCGAACAGTTGCTTGAATGCATTCAAAGGCCATTCGAGCTATATGGGCGTGAGTTCTTTATTTCAACCAGTATTGGTGTCAGCTTATGGCCTGAAGATGCCAAGCAACCCGAAGCACTTATTAAGAATGCTGATTTGGCCATGTATCACGCCAAAGATGAAGGTAAAGGCACCTTTAAGTATTATTCGCAAGAGCGTAATGCTGAGGCGCTATATCACCTAAGACTAGAGGCTGACTTACGCAAAGCCATTGAACGCAATGAGTTTGAGCTGCACTTCCAGCCGCAAATCGATATTTTAAATAGCGATAAGTTGATTGGGGTTGAGGCATTACTGCGCTGGAAACACCCGACAGAGGGTTATGTTCGCACTGATATTTTCATCAAAGTGGCTGAAGCGTGCGGGCTCATTGTTGAAATAGACCGCTGGGTAATGCGCGAAGCGTGTCGAATTGCAGCGCCTTGGAGTCGACAATTAGATGAACAGATAAAAGTGTCGGTCAATGTGTCGGCGTTGCACTTTAGGCAGCCAGACTTTATCAAAGGTGTGCAGCAAGTGTTAGCTGATACACAAATGCCAAATGCTAATTTGTCGCTTGAAATCACCGAAGGCGTGCTAATGAAAGAGCTAAAGGTTGCTAAGCAGCACCTTAAAGAGTTGAAAAAACTCAACATCGCTGTGGCTATTGATGACTTTGGCACTGGTTACTCATCACTGGCATACTTACGCCACTTTGAGGTCAATACCTTAAAAATTGATCGCTCATTCCTAATTGATATCGCTTCAAATAAGGCTGATCAAGCCATTGCCAGCAGTATTATCGAGTTGGCGAGAAACCTAAAGCTAGATGTGGTTGCTGAAGGGGTCGAAACTCACGAGCAGCTTGAGCAGGTATTTAGTCGTGGCTGTTATGTTATTCAAGGGTATTACTTTGCTAAGCCAATGTCAGTGAAAGACATCGAAGTATATATGGGGCTAAAGCAACCGCTGATAGCAGAAGGATAGGGTTAATAGCGGCACAACACCTTGCAGCTCGAGTGTAAATCAAATACGTTAAGACATAACTTAAAGAGTCGAAAAAGACATTATGATACATAGAATTATTATTCTTTGTTTAGCGATAGCAAGCCCATTTGCTCTTGCGCAGGAACGCCCAAAAATAGGATTAGTATTAAGTGGTGGTGGCGCAAAAGGCGCGGCCCATATCGGTGTACTTAAAGTCCTCGAAGAAAAGCAGATCCCAATTGATTATATTGCCGGTACCAGTATTGGTGCTTATGTCGGTGGTATGTATGCGCTGGGATACAGTGCGGCAGAAATTGAGGCGATTATGATGAATACCAAGTGGGACAAAGGGTATTCAGATACTATTCCAAGAGAATCACTTAGTTACCGTGATAAAGAAACCCGCGATCAGTTTAATATTCCTATCAATATCGGTTACAGCGATGAAGAGGTTAAAACCCCTGCAGGATTGCTACGGGGGCAATCTATGTCGCAGTTGCTGCGTAGCTCAACCGATCTAGTGCATCAGTTTGGTGATTTCGATGATTTATCCATTCCTTATCGCGCAGTAGCCACAAATTTGGCCACTAGCGAGCCAGTTGTGTTGCGCTCTGGTAGCGTGGTAGCGGCTATGCAAGCGTCAGCATCAGTACCTGGTGCACTGCAGCCGGCGCAGATTAACGGCATGCTATTAGTCGATGGTGGTATCGCTAACAATATGCCAGTTGATGTGGTTAAAGCTATGGGCGCAGATATTGTTATTGCGGTTGATATCGGTTCTCCATTGGTGGGTAAGTCAGAGTTAAACAGCACCATTGCTGTGCTTAATCAGCTTTCGACTATATTGACTAATGCTAGCTCTGACAGACAAAAAGCGCTGTTAACCGATCATGATATTTTGATCCGCCCTAATATTGGTGAGCTCAGCACCACAGATTTTAGCATTATGCCTATTGCCTTGCCGTTAGGTGAAATCGCTGCCCGAGAACAGACTGACAAGCTTGAGCAATACAGTGTTGCTAGCCAAGATTACAATCAATATTTAGCGCATAAAAAGCAAAAGAGTCAGCAATGGGTTGCAGACATCGACCGACCACTTATTAAGGTGATTTACGATAATGACTCTAAAGTCAGCGAGAAGTTATTAGCTGATAACTTAGATCTTAATGTAGGCGAGCGGGTTACGGTTGAATCGTTAGAGACTGGCCTAGATAGAATTTACGCTTTAGATAAATTTGAGCGTGTTGATGCTGAATTCACCGACACAGAAGAGGGGAGGGTGTTAACGGTTCGCACTAAAGCAAAGTCTTGGGGGCCAAACTATTTCCAGTTAGGCTTTAGTTGGGAAGATGACTTTAGCTTAGATTCGGTGATTTCGTTGGACATGGCCTACACCATGACCGAACTTACCGAAAACGGCGGCGAGTGGCGCAATGAGCTTTCGCTGGGGTTTGATAAGTTAATTGCCTCTGAGTTTTATCAGCCATTGGTTAAAGAGCAAACGTACTTTAGCCGCGCACGAGTTGAGTATGAGCTGAAAGACTGGGGATTTTTTGAAAATAACAATCGCGTCTTAGAACTAAAGCAAACTGCTTACCGTGCCGAGCTTGGGATAGGTATTAACTACACCCAAAATGGTATGGTTGAGATTGGCTTACTAGGCGAAAAAGGCGATCTTGAAAGTGATTTATGGACGTTTGGCAGAGTACCTTACGATGGTTACGGTGGTTATTTTAAGTTTGCCTATGATGACTTAAACAGTATTAACTTCCCTACCTCTGGTAACCGTTTCACATTTAATATGTATATGCGTAAAGAGGGCTATGATTTAAATGGTTTAGCTGAGTCTTCTGACTTCTCAATGCAGTATGAAGCCGATTGGCGTGGTGCTGTTGGCGTGGGTAATCATGCATTTGTGGGTATTGCTTCGTTTGCTACAGTAGATAAAGACGGCGCATTTACAGTTAACGTGTCAGAGCTCGGCGGATTTTTAAATCTATCTGGTTATCACAAGAATGCACTTTATGGATCGCACAAGGTATTTGGCGCCTTTGTTTATCAATATGATTTGGGGCGAGATGTATTGGGCATGACTGAGTACCCGCTATATCTTGGTACCAGTATTGAGGCGGGTAACGTCTGGAACCAAAAAGATAATGTGTCGCTTGATGACTTAATTTACGCTGGTAGTTTGTATTTAGGTATAGATACCAGTGTTGGCCCAGCGGCCTTTGGTTTTGGCGCATCAGATGATGGTGAGAAAACCGTGTTCCTGTTTATTGGTAAGAACTGGTAGCTGCGGTGCGATAAGCATAAATTGTAGCTCTGAAAGTACATCTCTAAATACAAATCTTTAAATAGAGCTCTCTAAATATATAGTTCTAATTGATAGCTGCACAATCAAAAGCCCATCATCAGATGGGCTTTTTGGTTACAGGCTTTAGCTATACAGGCGCTTTGTTGCAGCTGATTAGCTTGGTGACTTTGTTAAGTAAGCGGCGAGATCTAACAGGCTATCAAGTTGCTGATGGGCGATAGCCCATTTAGTCAGATTGGCATGTTGAGGCTCTGGTATCGCCACTGTTTGCATGTTTGCCGCGCGGGCGGCGACTAATCCATTAAATGAATCTTCAATGGCTAAACAATTGATAGGATCAATATTCAGCGCTGCAGCGCAATTTAAATAAACCTCGGGATGAGGTTTACCGTATTGCAGGTTTTCTGCAGATTCAATGGCTTGAAAATAGCTTTCTATTTGTAATCTGTTTAAAACGGCATTAATAATCTTGCTTGAAGACGATGTGGCTAAGCCAACTTTTAGCTCTAGTTCTTTACAGGCTTCAAGTGCTTCGCTTACACCTTGCATAGGTTGACCATCGGCTAAAATATAGCTGACAACCTGATCTACAATGGCTTGTGCGGTTTGCTGATTATTGTAATTAGCCCACGGACAACGCTGATACCAAAACTCAACAACTTGATCGATACGTAGCCCAGTTGTTAGCGTCATATCTTGCATCGTTACGTTTAAACCAAGGTCATTCATAACCTTAAAAATGGCTATTTGCCAGCTTGGTTCAGAGTCAATTAGCACCCCGTCCATATCGAAAATAACCGCTTTTAGCTTAGGTGTACTCATAAGTATCCAATTATGTTCATTATAACTTTGGTGAATATTAGCCGTTTAAATTGCCATTTTTGATAATAATCATACAAATTAATCCATAAAAAGCGAGTGGTTTTATGTTTTTAAATCGCTAACCTAAGCAGGTGTGGATTAGTTTAAATGTATGATTTATATAATTTAGATCAATGTTTCACACTATGGTCTAGTTTTCTTTTTAAACAAATAGTTTTACTGTATAGCTCGAGATGTCGACTGAGTGTTGTTCTGCTTCGGTGCGAGTGTGATCTAATTCATACTTTCGCAAAGCTGTAGTATAATGGCGCTCGAATTAAGGATCGAGTCTGTCGAACTGCTGGCGTCTGTTTGAGATCTGCAGTTTGGCTGTTAGAACGCCAAAATAAGAGGAATGTTGCCGTGCTAGAAGCATATCGTAAACACGTCGCAGAACGTGCTTCAGAGGGCGTAGTCCCTAAGCCATTAGATGCCCAACAGGTATCAGAGCTAGTTGAATTGGTAAAGAATCCACCTGCAGGTGAAGAAGAGTTCATTCTTGATCTGCTTGAAAACCGTATCCCACCAGGTGTTGATGAAGCCGCATATGTTAAAGCAGGCTTTTTAGATGCAGTCGCAAAAGGCGAAGCATCATCTTCAATCCTGTCATCTGAACGCGCTGTTGAGCTGCTTGGCACTATGCAAGGTGGTTACAACATTGAGCCGTTAATTGCTCAACTAGATAACGAAGCACAAGCTCCACTGGCAGTAAAAGCCTTATCTCACACCCTACTTATGTTCGATGCGTACCATGACGTAGTCGAAAAAATGCAAGCGGGTAACGACTTTGCTAAGCAAGTTGTTCACTCTTGGGCTGAAGCCGAGTGGTTCTTATCTCGTCCAAAGCTTGCTGAAAAAATCTCGCTAACCGTATTTAAAGTTTCAGGCGAGACCAATACCGATGACTTATCACCTGCACCAGATGCATGGTCACGCCCAGATATTCCATTGCACGCGCTTGCTATGCTTAAAAACGCTCGTGACGGTATCGTGCCAGATGAAGCGGGTGTGATTGGTCCAATCAAAGAGATTGAATCACTAAAAACCAAAGGTTTCCCACTTGTTTATGTGGGCGACGTTGTTGGTACAGGTTCATCACGTAAATCTGCAACTAACTCTGTGCTATGGTTCATGGGCGATGATATCCCGAATGTACCAAACAAGCGCGCAGGCGGTTTCTGTTTAGGTGGCAAAATCGCGCCAATCTTCTTCAACACTATGGAAGATGCGGGTGCATTGCCAATCGAGCTAGACGTAAGCAAGATGGAAATGGGCGATGTTATCGATATCTACCCATACCAAGGTATTGTTAAGCGCCACGGCACAGAAGAAGTTATTTCTGAGTTTTCACTGAAAACTGATGTGTTGATGGACGAAGTACGTGCTGGTGGTCGTATTCCATTGATCATTGGTCGTGGTCTAACTGACCGTGCTCGTGAAACACTAAACCTTGATGCATCAACTGAATTTGTGCGCCCACAAGATGTGGCGGACACTGGCAAAGGTTATACCCTTGCACAGAAGATGGTAGGTAAAGCATGTGGTGTTACTGGTATTCGCCCTGGCCAATACTGTGAGCCTAAGATGACATCTGTAGGTTCTCAAGATACTACAGGTCCTATGACTCGTGATGAGCTAAAAGATTTAGCATGTCTTGGTTTCAGCGCTGACTTAACCATGCAGTCTTTCTGTCACACAGCGGCATATCCAAAGCCAGTTGACGTAAATACTCACCACACACTTCCTGATTTCATCATGAATCGTGGCGGTGTTGCACTGCGTCCAGGTGACGGTGTAATTCACTCTTGGTTAAACCGTATGCTACTGCCAGATACTGTAGGTACAGGTGGTGATTCACATACGCGTTTCCCAATTGGTATTTCATTCCCAGCAGGCTCTGGTCTAGTAGCATTTGCTGCTGCAACTGGCGTGATGCCACTGGATATGCCTGAGTCTGTATTAGTTCGCTTTAAAGGTGAAATGCAGCCAGGTATTACGCTACGTGATTTAGTACATGCAATTCCACACAAAGCGATTGAAATGGGTCTGTTGACTGTTGAGAAGAAAGGCAAGATCAACGCTTTCTCTGGTCGCGTACTTGAAATTGAAGGTCTTGAGCAGCTTAAAGTTGAGCAGGCATTTGAGCTTTCTGATGCATCGGCAGAGCGAAGCGCTGCAGGTTGTACCATTAAGCTAGGTAAAGACCCTATTATCGAATACCTAAACTCAAACATCGTTATGCTTAAGTGGATGATCAGCGAAGGTTATGGCGATCGCCGTACTATCGAGCGCCGTATCACTGCAATGCAAGAGTGGTTAGCAAACCCTGAGCTAATGGAAGCGGATAGCGATGCAGAATATGCAGAAGTTATCGAAATCGATTTGAATGAAATCAAAGAGCCAATTCTTTGTGCACCAAACGATCCAGATGATGCGATTCTACTTTCATCAGTAGTTGATACCAAGATTGACGAAGTATTCGTTGGTTCTTGTATGACTAACATTGGTCACTTCCGTGCAACAGGTAAGATGCTAGATAAGTTTGCATCAACCTTACCAACACGCCTATGGATCGCTCCGCCAACTAAGATGGACCGTGATCAGCTAACTGAAGAAGGTTACTACGCTATCTTCGGTCGTGTTGGTGCGCGTATCGAGATCCCTGGTTGTTCACTGTGTATGGGTAACCAAGCACGTGTGGCAGAAGGTGCAACCGTAGTATCGACTTCTACGCGTAACTTCCCGAACCGTTTAGGTACAGGTGCTAATGTTTACCTAGCGTCTGCTGAGCTAGCGGCTGTTGCAGCACTACTTGGTCGCCTACCATCGCCAGATGAGTATCAGACATACGCTAAAGAGTTAGATGCAACAGCAGCTGACACTTATCGTTACCTGAACTTCGACCAAATTGCATCGTACACAGCAAAAGCAGATGAAGTGATTTTCCAATCTGCGGTTTAAGCTAACTTGAGTTAAACCATTTGCTTGAAAAGCCTGCTATTTAGCAGGCTTTTTTGTTTTTAACGTATAAGAATTTATAAAGACGTTATGAGCGTTCTAAGCCAGAGAAGTTAGCTGCTAAATGATATATGTTGGCTGCGGTAAAAGCTGTCAATCGTTGCAAGCTGAGTTGCTGACTTTAGTCGTTGATTTTAGTTGCAGGGGGGGCATATCAATGAGTGATAAACAGCAGTGAGTTAGACGAGATACCTCGTCTAAACAAAAGCTGGCCGGCATCAGAGTCGGCTCAGTTGTTATTTGTTAAGAGTGTTTGCTGTGGAGTACTTCTAGCAATTTATCTTCAAGTGCAAAGCGAGTTTCCATTGCATGACCTAAAGATGATAGGTCTTTATCTAAATGGAACAGCACTTTTTCATCGTCAGCTTCGGTGTATTTGTCGTTGAAGTCTAATGCGGTGTCGGTGGTTTCACTGATCTGAGGAACTAACTGCTGCGCGAGCGCTTGGCTTGAGTGACCATTCTTCTCGCAGGCGGCAACTACCTGATTGTAGATCTCGAAATGACCTTCAGAAACATAGTCCATCAGTTGATCACAAAACTGTTTGACTGAATCGAATGCAGGTAATGACTTATCAGTTACTTCATACGGTGGGATACCAGCAATCTGGCAATAGTTGATAAGTAGGTTACGACGATTGTTTAACCACTGATCTATAAGCGTATTTGAACCGCCCCATTTTTGTTCGGCTTTCTCTAGCTTTCTTAGCATGGTTTTCCCCGATTAAAATCCGTCTCTGTACCTCTAATGTAGGGGAAGAATACGGTTTTGATCAACCATTTTTAAAGGAAATATGCGTAAATACTGAACGAGGGGTTTACTGTAAGACTTGTAAACAAAGTGCTATAAAATAAAATGCCCAGCGATAGAAATCTATCGCTGGGCGAGTAAAGTTTTTTGCGGGCTCGATGCGACGAGCTTCTTGATTGTTCTTGCTAGCGCAGACTTTTTATACCAAAGCTAACTAAGAGGTGCAACTTTTTTCTGTCACATTGCGAGCCATACAGCTTAGGTTAAGCTCTGATGTGAATCTGTTTCACGTTTTCATATCAAGCTGTGAACTGTGATTTGTCGCCATAAAATAACCAGTCGGAATATACCAATAATGTTACCTATCTCAGAGTTGGCGGATTTAGTCGCGTTACTTGTCACATTATTTTACCGTTACAGGTTACTTTATTAACGTAAATGCTAAACTACTGACCCAAGCGGATATCACTATAAGTTTAGGAATCAAGCCAAATGGCAGAATTAAAGAATGATCGTTATTTACGTGCGTTATTAAAACAGCCTGTCGACAGAACTCCTGTCTGGATGATGCGTCAAGCTGGTCGTTATCTTCCAGAATATAAAGCCACCCGCGCTGAAGCTGGCGACTTCATGTCTCTTTGTAAGAACCAAGATTTAGCTTGTGAAGTGACCCTACAGCCACTACGTCGTTACGACCTAGATGCTGCAATCTTGTTCTCAGACATTCTTACTGTTCCTGATGCAATGGGCTTAGGCCTGTACTTTGAAGCTGGCGAAGGCCCACGTTTCGAACGTCCTACTGACACTATCGACTCAATCAAAAAGCTTTGCATCCCAGATCCAGAAGATGAACTTGGCTATGTAATGCGTGCTGTAAGCACTATCCGTCGTGAACTTAAAGGCGAAGTACCGTTAATCGGTTTCTCTGGTTCACCTTGGACGCTAGCAACTTATATGGTTGAAGGCGGTTCTAGCAAAGCGTTTGAAAAGATCAAAAAGATGGCTTACGAAGAGCCAGCTACTTTGCACATGCTATTAGATAAGCTAGCTGACTCAGTTACTTTGTACTTGAACGCGCAAGTTGCTAATGGTGCTCAGTCACTAATGATTTTCGATTCATGGGGTGGCGCGCTTTCTCACCACGCATACCGTGAATTCTCTCTACGCTACATGCAAAAGATTGTTGATGGCCTAACTCGCCATGCAGACGGTCGCCAAGTACCAGTTACTCTGTTCACTAAAGGTGGCGGACTATGGCTTGAGTCTATGGCTGAAACTGGCTGTGACGCATTAGGTCTAGACTGGACAGTAGATATTGGTGATGCACGTCGTCGCGTGGGTCATAAAGTTGCACTACAAGGCAACATGGACCCATCAGTACTTTACGGTACACCTGAGCGTATTCATCAAGAAGTGGATCAAATTCTATCTGCTTACGGTGAAGGTACTGGCCACGTCTTTAACTTGGGCCACGGTATTCACCAGCACGTTGATCCAGAGCGCGCAGGTTCGTTCATTAACTCAGTCCATGAGTTATCGGCTAAATACCACAAGTAATCGATTCGCTTAACAGCAGATCGTTGACGATTATTAAAGGCTCAGTTTACTGGGCCTTTATTGTTTCTGTCATTTGAAAGCTCGGATTATTATTGAGTTTTATGCTTGCGCAACTGGTGGGGTAAATTTGTAGCCAACTCCCCATACGGTTTTGACCAGTTTTGAGGTGCGGTCATTACGAGAAAGTTTCGAGCGTAAACGGTTTACATGGCTATTGACGGTATGTTCGTAACCTGAGTAAGAATAACCCCAAACAGCTTCTAATAACTGCATACGGCTAAATACTTGTTTAGGGTGTTGGGCAAGATAAAGCAATAGATCGAACTCTCTGGCTGTGAGTTCAAGCACTTCGTTAAAGGCAATCACCTCTCGGGTATTACAATCTATGGTAATACCTTCAAACTTTAGCGCATGCTCTTGTTTCTCTGCTAAGTTTGAACGGCGTATTAAAGCTTTCACTCGCGCTCTAAGCTCTAGCAGGCTAAAGGGTTTTACTAGATAATCATCGGCGCCCGACTCAAGACCTAAAACGATATCGGCTTCAGAATTTTTAGTGCTGAGCATCATGCAAGGTAATTGGTTTCCGGCATCACGAAACTGTTGGCACAAGGTAATTGCGTCGCCATCAGGTAACATTCTGTCCATTAAAATCAAATCTATTTTGCTATTACGCAAACATTGCTGCGCCTGTTGTAGCGTGGTGCAGTGGATCACATCATGATTCATGCTTTTTAGATTTAGCATTACTAGCTTAGCTAAGTCTTGCTCACTCTCAACAAGTAAGATTTGCTTATTAGCAATATGATCATTGCTTGTGCTTGCTCCGTTCATGCCTAGCTCCCAAAGGCGAGTCCTTGCCAACAAGACCCGCCGATAGGAACATTTATTACGTACTATTTTTAATCTATATCAGCTGATGCTTATTCGGTGCGGCTTATTTTGATAAGTAATGTTGGATTATCAAAGCGATGTGAAGCATCGAGTATTGAGTCACTTAGGCCATCATCGCTGCTAATAACCCCGGGGTGAGCGTGCACTTTATTTGAGTCATCGCGGGTGGCATTAAACCCTTCTCCACCGTCAGCAGGACCTGGGATTGTGCCTTTGGCTTCGCTATTGGCCTCTGTACCGGCATCATAAGTTATCACTCTAAATACCATAGACTCATCAACGGCTAAGCTACTTAAGTCATACCCGGTAAAGCCGGCAAAGGCATCGTTTGTATTAACCAGCATTGTCACGACAGATAAGTCAGCAATAGAAGTTGAGTCAAGACTTAAGCTTATCTCTTCACTGGCCCCCGGCATTAAAATGCCTGCACCACTAACAAGTTCTGTTATTCCAGTTTCATCAGTTAAGCCACTGGCATCACCTGATTCTGCTAAGGTTTCCAGTGCCAAGCTTGCGCTTTCACCGCTGGTCCAAAGCAGGCTATCGGCCGCATGAGTGACAACAGCGATTGGCGACATTGGTTGGTTAGCCGTTAGGTTTGTAACGCTAATAGTGTAGTCCTGCATTGTTGGAGTTACTGCTGGTGGAGTAATTGGGGCAGGGCTTGTGTGATCGTTATCAGAGCAACCGCCTAACAATAAAGCACCGACACTTAATGCAGCGAGACTACTTGTTTTGAAACTTAGTTTGGAGATATTCATGGCTAACCTCCTACTTCACGGTAACAGTGACGCGAGCAACAGGGTTTAACCAGCGGTGCACTCGACTATCAAGATCGCTCATGCCGCCTTGTAAGTCGGTATCGCCCAGCACGCCAGGGTGGATATGAACTTTATCATTACTGCTCATGTCCATTACACCTGTAGCGTTCATACCGCCATCACCACCTGGCGCTGCGGGGATCCCCGGTGCTCCTGACATTCCACCGCCATTGATAATTTCATCATTCGCTTCAGTGCCTGCGTCATAAGCATTTAAGGTGAAGGTATAGGTACCCGCTTCAGTTGGGATCTTCCAAGCATCTAGGCCGACAAAGGCATCGTTAGTGGGCAGCACCATGGCGGTAATTGATAAGTGGGTCATATCTCCTGTATCTAGCATGATGCTATCAACTTTAGCGCTTGGCGCTAACAGTCCGCCAGCAGGGTTGGTCACTGTAACCCCATTTGCACCCATAACTGCGGCATCTAGATCGCCGATATCACCACCTTCAGCCATTTTTTGTAGGGCACTAGTTGCCATTTCACCCACTTGAAAAAGATGACTATCTGCATCGTGTGCAGCAATCAATAGTGGGGTGAAATGGTTACCGTGGGTTAGGTTAGTAATGCTTATTTCTAATTCAGCTGCAGACGCAGGTAGGCTAATAACACTGCTTAGAATGAGTAATTTGGTGACTTGATTTAGTTTCATAATATTGCTCCTTTGCTTTGTATGGTTATAGTGTGGCAAAGGGTTATCACCGCAATATCGCCTAATTATCACAAAAATCTAACAATTGTTTTTTTTACCGCTATCAGAAGACTTTGGTTGAGTTTTAATGTAAATATTTACAATATTTTTGAGTAAGCGTGACTTGGTTGTCGCTTTTATAAACGACTGTTTAAAAGGTAGGTGTTATCTGTTGCAAAATGGGGTACTTTGCTAGCGCAAACCAAGTAGTCGCCAGAGTTTGGCTGGTTTTGAATTAGAGAAGCTGTCCTAAGATGCAAACTGAAAAAAAAATTGTATTGGTTATCTTCGGTGTCTGTGTCCCTTTGCTTATTGCTGTTTTCTTAACAGGGATAACCTGGTTACGAGGTGAGATAGAAGTTGTTCGAACCAACGCCATAGAAAAATATATAAAAAGCATTGAATCACAAATAACCAACGACTTAGATCACTTTCAGTTGACCGTTGATTCTACTGAGTATAGCGCTGCAACAGCTGCATCTAATCAAGTGTGGACTCGTGGTGAGCTGTTTAACGACACTCAAGTATTTTTACAAACAGGCAATCAATTAAGCCAAATAGATGGAAGTGAGCTTAAAAAGAACAGCCCTATAACCTACCTAAGCCCACTAAATATCAAAAGAGGGATCTATTTTTCTCCTTCACTAAGACAGGCATTTTTTATTGCTACTAAGCCTGGTCAGTATTTAGGGCAGGAATTAATTTTTACTTCTCAGTTAACGGCTAAGTACTTCGAATCACTTGGATTAATTAACTTCGTGACCAATATTGAAGTTCTGCAAGGCTCCCCTACAACTAATTTGTATAAATTCGGCGATGTGACGATTGCAGAGCTCAATTTACCTGCCTCACTCGGTACAGCACCTGCACACTTGAAAGTGTCATTTTCTAATCCGTTAATTTTGAAAATGGAGCAGAAGTACACGCTATTGAGCCTCGCTATATTCTTGCTGTTTATTATTCTGCAAATAGCAGGCTTATTTTGGCTGCGTTTTGGCCTAGTAAAGCCATTTAAGAAATTAACGGCAGAGTTTGCCAATTTAGATCCAAAGTCAGCTGAGCTTGTGCAAATACATAACCAAGGGGTGAAACAATTTACCCCGCTAACCAGCGGCATTAATAACTTTTTACAAGACATTTATCAGCACGAGCATCATTCCAAGATCACGTTAGCCGCAATTTCAGAGGCGGTAATACTGACAGATATTAACGCCAATGTTACCTATATCAACGCGTATGCTGAGCGTTTATTGCAATGCACTAATCAGCAAGCTATTGGCAAAAATCCTGATGTGCTTTTGGGGATTAATCAAGGAATAATGCAGAGAGTGACTGGCTTTATGCAAAGTGGAGATCTTGCACAGAAGTCCCTGCCATTAACGATTAGCACTGAACCTTCGAAATTGATGAGTTGCACACTGAGTAACTTAACTAGCCACTCAGGGCAGGTTGTAGGTGCTGTTTTAGTGATAAAAGATACAACTCGAGAAGTGCTGTTAGTGCGCCAGCTCAAGCGAAGTGTGCATTTTGATAGAGTCACTGGTCTGCTGAATCGAACCGCTTTTGAAGAACGTTTACCTAGTTATATCGAAGGGACAAAATCACTTGCAGCTGTGTATTTAGATCTTGAGCAGTTTAAATTGATTAATGAATCTTGCGGCTTTGCTGTTGGTGACAAAATGTTGTGCCAAGTCGCTAAAGCGTTAGAAGTTTGTCTCAGTCAAAATGAGCTATTGGGGCGTTTGGATGGTGACGAATTTTGTTTTGTCATAAAAGATACCTCAGCACTAGAGATTGCTAAGTTAACTAAGCGGATTATTGCCAGTATTCATCGCCAAGTCATCACAGACAAAGGAACCAGTTACCGAGTTGGAGTGAGTGTTGGTGTGGCGCTTGCGCGTTTACGTGATATTGATGATGTTTGCGAGCTACTAAAAGATGCCAATGTTGCTTGTTTGGCCGCAAAGAAGAAAGGCAGCAATCAAATACATTTTTATGACAGTCGTGATAGAGAGCTTAGTTCCCAACGTAATGCACCTGCTTGGGCTTTGCGTATTGTACAGGCGATCGAAAATAACGAGCTGATCCTCTACTATCAAAAAATCAAACGGCTTTCTTCTCACAGTCACCGTCAACGAATGGAAATATTATTACGGATCCAAGATGCGTCGGGGCGGATATTACCGCCAGCACAATTTATTGCAGCTGCCGAGCGATTTAAGTTGATTGTAGAAGTTGATAAAGAGGTTATCCGAAAAGCCTTTTTATGGCTGTCGTTAAACGAGCAGGTGTGGCACGACCACTGCCTATCAATTAACTTGTCTGGCAATAGTCTTGGTGCTGAAGGCATGGTTAATTATATCTTGCAGCAGCAAGCACGTTTTGGCATACCAAGTAGCTGCGTATGTTTTGAAATTACCGAAACCAGCGCAATTCAAAATCATAGCCGAGCAATGAAAATGTTATTTGAACTGCGTAAGCGTGGTTTTGCATTTGCTCTGGACGACTTTGGTAGTGGCTTTGCCTCTTATGGCTATCTTAAAGAGATGCCAGTCGACTACGTAAAAATAGACGGCTGCTTTGTGAAGCACTTGGCGAGTAATGCTAAAGATTACGCCATCGTAAAGTCTGTCAGTGATGTTTGTCGAGTCATGGGAATTGAGACTGTGGCAGAGTTTGTTGAAAACCAAGAGATTATCGACAAGCTAGAGATTATAGGGGTTAATTATGCCCAAGGTTACGGCATCGGTCGGCCGCAGCCACTCAATAGTTATAAATACGAAGTATTGTTAGAGCAATCTATTGCCTAAATTTGCGCTTGAGTGATTAATGTGTGAGGTTGAGGATAACCATAATTAACCGAGCTTAGATCGCCATGCCGTATACTAATCAGCTCCTCAATGATGAACTAGTAAGTAAGTTAACAGGTAAGGTCATTGTTATCACAGGCGCGTCTGAAGGCATTGGTCGCGCATTAGCTTTGGCCTTAGCAATGTTTGATTGTCACTTAGTGATAAGTGCGCGTAATCTTGAGCGACTTAATAGTTTAGCGGCAGACTTAACGCTATTGGGCAATCCGCCGTTAGTGCACGTTGCAGATGTGGCCGTTCAAAGTCAATGTAGCGGCCTGATTAAGGCTTGTATCGACAAGTTTGCAAAGTTGGATATCTTAATCAATAACGCGGGCATGACCATGTGGTCGCGCTTTGATGAGCTAGAAGACCTAAGCGTTTTAGCAAAAATTATGCAGGTTAATTATTTAGGTCCAGCCTATCTTACTCACGCAGCAATTCCTTACCTTAAGCAAACCCAAGGGCAAATCGTTGCTGTTGCCTCGCTAGCTGGAATGACTGGTGTACCAACCCGCTCTGGTTATGCAGCCTCTAAGCACGCCATGATAGGTTTTTTTGATTCCCTGCGGATTGAAGTGGCAGATGACAAGGTTGCAGTAACGCTTATTTGCCCAGACTTTGTTGTCAGTGAAATCCATAAACGTGCGCTTGATGAGCAGGGTAAACCTTTGGGCGATACGCCAATGCAAGAAAGTAAAATTATGACGGCAGAGCAGTGCGCAAATATGATGTTACCGGTAATCGCTAAGCGGCAGCGTTTGTTGATCACCTCGTTTAGAGGGCGAATCGGCCGTTGGTTTAAAATTATCGCCCCTAGCTTAATTGATAAAATAGCGCGTAGGGCGATAGATTCAGGCCGTTAATTCAAGGCTAACTATGAGTTTTACTTGTTTAGATGTTTAACAATCGCTTCAGCCGCTTCGGTTTTAGTGGCCTTGTCGGCTGCCGGTTCAATATGGGCAGTTGCACTATGGCCCGTCATATCTTCGGCGATATGTAGCCAATCAGGATGCCAGTAAAAAGAGGAACCTGACAGTGTGTCCCAGTTATGTACGCCAGATGTTTCGCCTTGATAGATAAGATCGCTTACTGAATATTTCATTGTCTAACCCCAGTTTGTAAAATGTAATGATATTAGTAGTGCATTCTATTAATTTTTTTGGTTTGAATGCGCCATCTTCATAGCTCTAGCATGCGCCTTACGATGCAGAGTTTGTGTAATATAGATCACATTAAGCTGAATTACTTGATGTTAGTGCGAGTTTTTTGTTTGCTGGATAAAAGGTAAAGACAGCTGCATCGCTAATTCACCTAGCTAAATTAATGACATAAAAAAGCCCTGCATTAACAGGGCTTTTTAAGCTAGAACTAAATTTGTTTAACCTTCACCGTTTTCACGGGCCAATATTACACGGTAGGCGATGCAGCGCGGTTAATTAACCTTTGCCATTTTTACGGGCCAATATTACACGGTAGGCGATGGAGCGCGGTTAATTAACCTTTGCCATTTTTACGGGCCAATATTACACGGCAGGCG
>NZ_JAKILB010000025.1 GCF_023283895.1 Shewanella pneumatophori
ATCAACTAAGCCAATTTCAACTAATACGCTGTCGGTAACGATAAGTGCTTTGCTTAGCTCTTTGTTTGCTAGCTCTGCGCCTAGAGATTGAATTGCGTTTTGACCCATAAGAGTCATTGGAGGCATGTAAAATACGCTGCTCATAATAATTTCCTTAAATTTTTTAAAGTTTAAAATCAAATTGTTAAATAAAAAATGAATAGATTGAGAATAAAAAGTTGATTAAAAGCACTTGCTATAATGGGCTGTGCTCAATCGATGGAGCAGAGTTTACTCTTTCCATTTGAAATGATAATTAGCTTAAATTGAAAATGATTTTTACTATTTAGTAATAATGGGTTGGTTTAATCTTGAGATTGGCAGTTTTTATTTGCAGGTCTGCAATCTGCAGAAGTTGGTGGATTGTTTATTGCTAAAGGTATTATTGGAATAAGCGTATTCCAGTTTAATCATTGGTAATTAACTGATAGCGCTTTTAAGGCTGTTATTTATCGGTAGAATGATGCCAAGTGAACTTGAAGATAATAATAACAATAAGGATACTCCCCATGTCTGAAACTGCATTTCACCTAACCCTACAGCCAAGATTTTGTGAAACCGATGCCCTAGGGCATATCAATAATACGGTTATTCCTGTTTGGTTTGAGGCGGCTCGGGAGCCAATCTTTAAGATATTTAATCCGACGCAAGACTTGGCTAAATGGAACTTGATTGTGGCGGGCTTTACCATCGGCTTTAATGCGCCAACTTACTTTGCCAGTGATGTTGAAGTGAAAACTTGGGTCAGCCGTATCGGTAATAGCAGCTTTGAGCTGACTCAAAGCTGCTGGCAAAAAGGTAAAAAAACTGCAGAAGCGCAAACCACTATGGTGCATTACGATTACGCCAGTGAAAAAAGCCAACCTTTAAGCGCTGAAATCAAAGCTCAGCTAGCCTTGCTTACTGGCGAGTAACTAATTCAAAACATTAACGCGAGCTGCTAGGTTTTAGTTAAAAACTTTTCAACGTACCAGCAGCTTGCTTCAATTTTATAATCGGCAGCTTTAGCCCATTGTAAGCCGTGGCGCACTAACTTCTCGGCTAAGCCTTTGCCACGCAGCTCTGGCGGTACATAGGTATTATTGAAGTTGCAGCTATCATCATAAAGCTCGTAGGCGAGCACAGCTTGTGCGCCATAGAGGTTAATAATAAAGCGGCTTTCATCTGCTAGGTGAATCACTTCTGACATGTTGGACTCCTAAGCTTGCTCATAAGTTTTTAAGGCATCAATAAGCTCGGGTGTAAGGGCTGCTTTTTGGCCTGTTTTAAAGTTAAACATCACTACCTGCGAACTACCCACAGTCGTAACTGCTTGCTGGCTTTGGCTATAAACACTGTAATGCATCATAAACCGGTCATCTTTAATGTCACTAATACTAACGCCAACTGTCAAGGTGTCGGGAAAGGTCACTGGACGTTTATAGCGGGCTTGATTTTCGCTGATCACTGGACCAACGGCGGTTTTTTGTAGTTCATCAAGTAAGTTTATTTGATTGAAAAAATCGATGCGTGCGGTTTCAAAATAGCGAAAATAAACCACATTGTTCACATGCTGCAATGCATCCATTTCACCCCAAGCAACAACTATTTGGGTGTTAATTGGGTATTGTTCGAGAAAGTTATCCATAATGATCTCTACTGGGTTGATAGCGGTATTTAAACGGGTGTTTAACTTTTAGCCAGCATAACAGTATGTCTACCCAGCAACAAGCTAGGTTAAATAAGGAAAGTCATGAGCAAGGTATTAAGGGTTTTAGGGGTTATATGTGGTTTGAGCTTGGCTTTTAGCGCACAAGCGGCGGTAATCAATCAGTTTATTGAGCCACAGACTCGCCAAGAGGTACAAGCGTATCGCCTGATTAAAACGATTGAGCCGCAAATTCAGCAGCTGTATCTAGCGCTGCCGATGCAAGCAAAACTCACAGTGGTTTACGGGGCGCAAGACGGGCCGCTGTTTGATCCTGAGCTAATGCAGATCCAAGTTCCTTACCATTTTGTCAGCGAGGTACTGAACCGCTTTACCAAAGATGACTATCAAAAAACTGGGGTTACTCCAAAACAAGCCACTAAAGATGCGTTACTGCATACATTAGGGCATGAATATGGCCACGCTTATATTTATGCTAACGAGATTATTGTACTTGGCCGTGAAGAAGATGCGGTAGATACCTTAGCAACCTTACTATTGATAAACGCTTTTGAAGAGGGCGCTGAAATCGCATTGAGTGCAGCGGATCTATTTGCCCTTGAGGATGAAGAAATAGAAGAGTTGGTTGAAGATGATTTTAGTAATGAGCACAGCCTAGATGCGCAGCGCTACCATGCAACCCTGTGCCTAATTTACGGTAGTGAGCCAGCAAAATATGCTGCGCTGTTAGCTGACTCGCTGCAAAGGGAAGATAGGGCGGTTATGTGCGAGCAAGAGTATGAGCGTCAAAGTGATAATTGGGATAGGTTAACCAGCAGTGATTTGACTCAATAAGCGGGCTCTTAAGTTAAAGCTTACCTTGATGGTGTTGGTAAATTGTTAAAAAGCGTTTATTGTAAAACGCAGTTTCAATTGCATGGACTAGCAGCTTCTATGGCGGCAACAAAAATAATAAAAATGCCAGCGGCACTGATAACGATAGCGACTTCGTTTAAGCGCTTTTATCAGCAAACGATGGAGAGTTTTGCTCAAAAACTGTCGATACTAACACTTGCTCAATATCTCTATATGTTGGCATTGCTGCTAGTGATTTTTTCTGACTCTTTTTCTTGGGTCGCCGCTATAACAGTGTTGGCGTTAGCAATAGAGTTACTGCCGCTATTTGAGCGTATTTGGCATAGCTTACTGGGTAAAGCTGTGTTGTTACTGTTTTATGCTGTAGTGGCTAATTTTGCATTGAGCTGGGCGGGTGGTGTAGTCAATGAGGTTATTGGCGTGTCGGCCGCACACTTTGCTTATACCCATAATTTGGCGATTTTGCTGTATATCCCAGTATGGTTTGTGTTTATTACTGCGTTGTTGATTTTAGCTGCGCAAATGCTAGTCCCATTTTATTTTTTGCTATTTATTATGCTCAAACCTTTGGGAGTGGCGTTACCAAAGTTAACCGAAAATACCCACTTTAGAAAAACTACTTGGGTACTGAGGTTAATGTTAGCAACTGGCCTATTGGTGCATTTGGTCTTGTATATAGTGCCTGAGCTTGAGGGGCAAGTATTAAAGAAAAACTTAACTTCAGATGTTTCTGTCGGCATCGAGCAACCTTTGATTACGGTTACTACTGATGGAGGTAGTGGGGAGTCAGATTTTCAAGATGAGTATTTGCAAACTCGCCATAAATATCAATCATCTGTAAGGAAAATGATCGCCTTATTTGCATTTGAGTTTGAAGCTGATAGTAAGTCCCGCTGCCAAAAGGATATTAGCTCAAGGGTGGTTGAATTGAATGACTATGAAATTGTGGAGATCTTCCGTGATGAAGCGCTGCAAAATGGCTTTCGCTTTGAAGTGAAGAAGTGTATTTCGCCCGCTTTTCCAGCTCAATAAAATGCATCAAAAAAGGGCCTCAAAGGCCCTTTTTTGCTCTATATATCGACTCAGCGTTAGTCGATAGTTAGCTCACTAAAGCTGTTAATGGTTCTAAAGTCGCCAGTGCGCTGGCTATCATCACGCACCATTTGCACTACGTTTAAACCTGCTTCGCTAGCGGCTTTTAACTCTTCTAATACGTCAGACACAAATAAGATTTGCTTCGGGCTTAAGCTAATCGTATTAACGATATTGCAGTAAGCTTGTTTGAAGCGCTTGTTACCTGTACGAGTATCAAAGTGACCGTTAAATTTGTCAGTTAAGTCGCCTGCGTCGCTGTGGCTAAACAGCAGTTTTTGCGCATCGACAGAGCCTGAAGAGAAGCTGTAAACGCGTAAGCCTTGTTGCTTATAACCGTCTAATGCTTCGATAAAATCTGGGAAGATATGCCCCTTGAACTTGCCATTGGCGTAGCCCTGTTTCCAGATCAAGCCTTGTAAGGTTTTAAGTGGTGTAGCTTTACGATCTTCAGCAATCCACTGTAGTAAGATTTCAGTCACGCGAGCAAGATCGGCATCAGGCTCAAGTGCAATATCTTGCACATCACAAATACAGTTATCTACTAGTACATTGTGTTGATTCGCTTCAAGAAAGCTTGCTAATTCCTTTGCTGAGTAAGGAAAAAGTACATCTTCAATAAAGTTAAGATCGGTAGTCGTACCGGCTGTATCTACAACGATGGCTCTGATACCCATAATATTTGCTCACTCCGCAATGTACATTATACCAATCGTACTGATTCAACTTGATTGGCTATTCTAATTAGTCGAGATCCGTTATTGCTCAGATCCTAAGCTGAATTACCTGCTTTGGCTAGTGTAATCGCGCCTCAGTTTGTACTAAATTTTCAGTTTTTAGCGACTTTATAAAGCTCTACAACCAATACTGGCAAAAGTTACTGAGTTATAACTTAAAAGTCAGCTTTTTATATGCACTAAAGTCACTATTTGGCACTTGATACAGAGTTGTCGAGTCAAGGTTCAACTGTTAGCTTGTGTAATTGATTTGGCAATTCAAGGAATGAATAGTGAAAAAATTAGTTATCTTAGCCTGTATGCTGCAGTTGATTAGTATTCAAGTATTGGCGGCCCCAAAACTGATAGCAGAAAATACCGAGTTATTAACGGTCAATTCGAACCTAATCGAAAAGGCTGATTTTGTGGTGACCTTGCCACCTAGCTATGGCAAAAAGTCTGATAAACAATATGTGGTGCTACTTGGTTTACACCCAAGAAGTCACGCTTTACTTGCAGGTATGCATGACTGGATGAGCCATAACGGTGACTGGCCTTGGCTAGAAACCATTATTGTTACCGCGCCAGACGGTCATAAAGGTTTTGGCGAGTTAAAAGTCTCGGCGATAAAAGAGCAGGGCAACCAAAAGCTACTGGATTATTTTGAGCAAGACCTACTGCCAGCTATCGATAACAAGTATCGCACTAATGGTTTCCGTATTTTTAATGGTTTTATTGGTGATGCAGGCCTTGGGCTTTACACCTTGATTAACCGCCCAAGTCTGTTTAATGCCTACTTTGCGGCAAGCCCCGCACTAAGCCAAGATTTTGCCTATGTGATTCAGGATGCCCCCAAAAAGCTTACCGCTATGCAAGGTAAGTCGCGGTTTTTGTATATGACGACTAATGATAGCAAACATGATCAACAGCAGTTTGCTTCGTTTGCACAGATGGAAGCCATTCTTAAAGCCAATGCTAATGAGACTTTAGATTATCGTATTAAGCGTTTTGACGGCAGTTACTATATGACTCAGCCGGTGCTGGCAGCAGCCTACGGGATAGAAGCCTTGTTTGATGACTACCACCAAGCGTTAGCAGCAGATTCAGAAATTTCAAAGCAAGGGCCTACTGCGATTGTGGCGCATTATCGCTATTTATCGGAGCAAAAATACGGTTTTAAGGTGCCAGCGACGCGCTCACTTATCAAGCTAGGTGATAGCTATCTTGATACGGAACCGACTAAGGCGATTGAGGTATATAAGGTAGCAATCACTGATGATCCTAGCACCGTATCCGCCTATGACGCAGTTGCTAGCGCTTATGCAAAGCTAGGGGATATTGAGCAAGCGATAAAATACCAAGGGTTAGCGTTAGATAAAACTAACCACTCTTTTTACAAAAAGAAGTATTCGGAAAAACTGGCTAAGTATAAGCAGCAGAGCAAGCTCTAGTGTTTATTTCGCGCAAACCAAAACGATAGCCTTGTGGCTATCGTTTTACGTTTAGTTTAACCCAGTTACAGATACTTCTTCTGCCGACTACTGACTTTTTTCAAGTGGTTTTTCAATTGGCTACGGGTTTCTTCGCTGTTGTGATATTTAGATGCCGTTATAGGTATTTCTTCTGTCGACTACTGACTTTTTTCAAGTAGTTACGGGTTTCTTCGCGGTTGTGGCGATTCGTTAGAAACCAATAGAACTCACTCACCGTCATCTTATTAATCCGTGCTAACGCCTTGGTGCGATTGCCACGTGAATCCAAGCTCTTCCACAGATTACCCGCGCCGCCGTTATAGCTAGAGATCACTGCATACTCACGTTTTTTAGGGTGAGTGATGCCTTTAAGGTAACGCGTTGATAGGATCTTTAAATAGCCTGTGCCTACCTCAATATTTTTAGCCGGATCATAAAGATATGCCGATGAAGGTGTGTGTTTATAGCCCTGAATAATGCTGAAATAATCGCGGCCAGCGGTATTGGCCTTAATTTGCATTAAACCAAGCGCATTAGAGCGTGAACGCGCCAGTGGGTTAAACGAGCTTTCGGTTTCGATAATCGCCATAATCAAATCTGTGCTAATACCATGTTTACGGCTAGCGCTGCGGGCGTAGTTAATATACTTATTACCGGCAATGGTGGTGTGCTCTTTCACCATGTGGATCGCCACTTGAAAGCGCGAGTTGCTGCGTTTGCTCTTACTGACTAAGTAATCGGCATAACGTGATGCGCGCCATTCAAACTCAATGGCTTTACCGTCTCTATCGAGCACTTGCCCCCAAAAAAACGGCTTCTTCTTTTTGCTGATTAAGCCAAAGTCCTCAGCGGTTTGCGCATCAATAACAGTTGGATCAATTTGGGTTAATAGCACCTGCACCACAGCCTCTTTAAGCTGCGCTTTAGTGCGGGTTTCCACCAAGATCAAACCCCGTTTAAAGTCGACATAAGTCGAGGCTTGTTCGGTGTCTTTATACACCAAAACCGATGGCACAATTGGTCTTGAGTAAGAGTCTTGCCCCTGATATTCCAGTAGCAGCGCTGCAACATCGTCTTCGTAGTCGTTTAAGTCTAATGCACTACTAGCATTGGCGGAGCTTGCGAGAGTTATCGCAATGACGCTGCAGAAAATGATAGCGAGTTGGCAGAGGTATTTAGACATTTATCAGAGGGTTAGGTTCTTTGTGTGGCGATTATACCTTGATTGACTATGTGTCACATAGTTGAGTTTTTTGGTTAGACGCTGTCTAACAATTTGTTGTTATCAGGCTACGCCTGACTTAATGCAATCAAACTTCGTTTGATAATTATTTATGGGCTTCGCCCACCTGTAAGCAATCAAGCTCCGCTTGATAAAGGTCGTGAGCTTCCAGCTCACACTCGGGCAAAAGGGGGACAACAGCTTCCCCCTCTTGCATCACCCCAGCCGCCCCGACGAAGTTGTTGTTCCTCATGCTTATGGATAAATCACTAACGCTTCCGATGGGGCATCCTGCCCCGCGAAAGCTACGCCGACATCCCTGTCGGCATCCCTGTCGGCATCACGTGATTGATTCCAACGCACTTCGGCAACTTCGATGGGGAATGGGTGTTTCCTGCTGATTTTGCTTTTACTTTATAATTAGTTGCTATATTTACGCGTTTTATATTCGATCTCTGAGCTGAATTTTGGAGCTAAGTTGTTTTTTGTAACTAAGTATTCGATCAGTTTGGGTAATTCTTTCAGCGTCAATGCTATGTATTCTTGATTGCTTTCGTGAATTGAAAGCATAGGGCTTTCGTTATCATGGCTTGTAAATTCTAGTTCATAGCGTTTAAAGGTATCTTCGATAGAAGATATTTTCTGTTCAATTATTGGAAGTAAGATTTCTCGAGCTCGAAAATGCATTTTTGTTAGAGAATCAAAGTAGGCATCAATGACGCAGTGAAGATCATATTCATTGGCACTATCCTCTCTTATTACGCTTGTATTCCTTGGTTGTAAGCGGGAATTGATAATTCTACGAGACGGTAGGACAAGAGAAAATAAAATATAAGATTTCTTTGTTACCGTACTTACTCCCATGCCAGAGGTATAGTTATCACTAGGTATAGATTCATGTTGGCAATAATTCCTTATTGCTTCTCCTATCTGCTTTGCCTTCATTTCAATGTCGGAAAGGATATTCTCTATGTCCTTGTCATAAGTGTGACTTTTTAGAGTTATATCAGCAACTAAGTCTTTTTTAACCTGGCAACCTCGACCATATTCGACCAGGTTTTCATGATACTTTTTTAGTAAGTTTAAAGAGTTAAATACTAAGCTGCTTAGTGCCCCTTTTTTTTCATAAAGATAAATTTCATCATCATAAATGGGAGAAATTTCATGACTGGCACGGTACATTTCGGTTTTAAAATAAATTACAGCCTTTTTGGCTAAGTCGTAATCATGTTCTAATTTATAATATGCGCAAATATCTGATTTTAGATTTTTAATTTCTAAAGCTTCATCTTTCTTTATCTTGAGTTTGTGGGATGAATTTGTGCATAGTATTGAGTAATCGGTATCAGATTTAGACATATGTAATTATATGATTTTTTTGTTGGTTATTGATTTTGTCATAGGGTTTTAACTTGAGCTAGTTGTTTGATTTAAAAACTGAATGACTTAGGGGTTGCGCTTTTCTAACCTAGTGTAGATGCGGCCGTGACCGTCCATGACATGGACGTCATGGCCGAGCTTCCAGGGATGGATTTACAGCGTGTCACGGCAACGCCTGCACATGCGCCTGCTGCAGGCAATTGGTTGCGTCAGATGCGAATAGCAATTGAGAAACTATATTGGGGTCGCCAGTATCATCAGACAAGAAAATGGCTAGAACACATACGCCGACCGCAGGTCATTGGTAGCATTTAGGCTTAGCAGCGATCTGCTAAGTCATTAGCGACTCCGAACCCCAAAGCCACACCAAAAAGGTAAACACTGAGACCAAACAGTATGCCCAAAACGATGAACATGCCTCATCGCTAAGGCATCCCCAACTATTGGTGTACTAGGTGACCATTCTTCACCACATCCACACATGAGGCAACACCATAAGTGTATGCTAGCTCCGCTGGCGTGCTGATATTCCACATACAGAAATCGGCGACCATGCCGACTTCGACAACTCCGACTTTATCCTCAATACCCAAAGCCTTAGCTGCATTGCGGGTCATGCCCGCTAGCGCTTCCTCTGGGGTTAAACGCAGTAAGGTACAGGCCATATTAAGCATCAATAGGCTTGAGCAAAGTGGTGATGAGCCGGGGTTGTAATCGCTGGCAACCACCATAGGCACCTTGTATTGGCGCAGTAAATCGATAGGCGGGTGTTGAGTTTCACGTAAAAAGTAAAATGCGCCGGGTAATAGCGTGGCGCAGGTGCCACTTTCGCTGAGGGCTTTTACGCCGTCTTCATCTAAGTATTCAATATGATCAACTGACTTGGCGCCTAGCTTGGCGGCCAGTGCTGAACCACCCATGTTAGATAACTGCTCTGCATGCAGCTTGATTTGCAGACCAGCGGCTTTAGCGGCTGCAAGTACACGTTCGGTTTGCTCAAGGTTAAAGGCGATATTTTCGCAAAACACATCCACAGCATCGGCAAGATCTTCAGCAATCACTTTAGGTAACATCTCGTTGATGACTAAGTCGACGTAGGCGTCACTATCATGTTTATATTCCGGTGGAATTGCGTGCGCGCCTAAGAAGGTGGTTTTTACATCTACATGGTGATGCTTGCCTAGTTCACGAGCAACACGGAGGATCTTCAGTTCTGTGTCGATATCTAAGCCGTAACCTGACTTGATTTCTACCGTAGTAACGCCTTCTTTAGCGAGCGCGTTCAGACGCTGACGACCAAGCTCAAATAACTCTGCTTCATCGGCTTCGCGACAAGCGTTGACGGTAGAAATAATGCCACCGCCACTGCGGGCTATCTCTTCATAACTGGCACCGTTGAGGCGTAGTTCAAATTCATTAGCTCGATTGCCAGCAAACACTAAATGAGTGTGGGCATCAATAAGACCTGGGGTGATCCAGCCGCCTTTACCTTTGTAAATTGGTGTGGCGAATACATCAAACTCAGGTAGCTCACTGCGTTTACCTACCCAAGCGATTTTACCGTCTTTAACCGCCAGTGCTGCGTCGGTAATTGTGCCGTAAGGCTCTGAAATATTTGGCGACATTGTAGCTATATTGATATCTATCCAGACTTGATCCCACGACATGATGCAGTTCTCTTTTAAGTTGTTTTTTGTGGCAGATGAATACTAACACTAAAAATAATTTGTGAGCTAGCTTGTATTTACTTGTATATACAAGCTAGGATTGTAGCCGAGTTTTTAAGCAAGTAAATAGTCAGTGACAAGTTTAGCGGTAACGGGATGGCCAATGGCGAAGCCAAAGTTTGAAGAAATTAAGCAATATATTTTAACGCAAATTGAGTCTGGCGAGTGGGCAGAAGACAGCCGGGTGCCATCAGAAAATCAACTTGCTGAGTTGTTTAATTGTAGCCGTATGACGGCACGCCGTGCGTTAACTGAGTTAACTGAATCAGGTGTATTAGAGCGGTCTCAAGGCTTGGGGACTTTTGTTGCAGGCTTAAAGTCGCAGTCTTCAATGATGGCAATTCGTAATATTGCTGATGAGATAAAAGACCGTGGTCATGGTTATAGCGTGCAGCAAGTGCTGCTGACGCAAACAGTCGCAACGGGGGCAATTGCCATTGCACTGGGGCTTGAAGAGGGTAGCCAAGTGTTTCAGTCGGTATTGGTGCATTGTGAGCAAGGCACACCACTGCAGTTAGAGGAACGCTTCGTCAATCCAAAGTTAGTACCTGAGTATTTAGCGCAAGATTTTACCAAGCAAACTCCCCATGAATATTTGTCTATGGTGGCGCCGCTTACCGAAGCTAAGCACACCATTGAGGCCAAAATGGCAGATGTAGCGCAGCTGGCGCTACTTGAAATCGCCGCAGTTGAGCCCTGTTTACAAATTACCCGCCGTACTTGGTCACGCCAAGGTGTGGTGAGTTTTGCACGTCTAGTGCACCCAGGCAGTCGCTTCAGATTAGGTGGTCACCTGACGTTTAGCTAACGTCAGTTGAGCACAGCTCATAGAGCAAAGCAGTAAATATAAAAGCTTTACAAGCAGATAAGAAACATAAAAACAAATTGAACGAGGTAGTACCGATGGATAAGAGACACGATCCGAGCCGCCGCATTATCGCGCCGACAGGAACTGAGCTTAGCTGTAAAAGCTGGTTGACCGAAGCCCCACTGCGCATGTTGATGAACAACCTGCACCCAGATGTGGCTGAGCGTCCTGAAGACTTAGTTGTTTACGGTGGTATTGGCCGTGCAGCCCGAGATTGGGAATGCTACGACAAAATCGTTGAAGTATTACAACGCCTTGAAGATGACGAAACTCTATTGGTGCAATCAGGCAAGCCGGTTGGGGTATTTAAAACCCACAATAATGCACCGCGAGTGATCATTGCTAACTCAAACCTAGTGCCACATTGGGCCAACTGGGACCACTTTAATGAGTTAGATAAAAAAGGCTTGGCCATGTATGGCCAGATGACTGCTGGTTCTTGGATCTACATCGGCTCGCAAGGCATAGTTCAAGGCACTTACGAGACATTTGTGGCGATGGCGAAGCAGCACTTTAATGGTTCATCTGCTGGCAAATGGATCTTAACTGGTGGTCTAGGTGGCATGGGCGGCGCACAGCCACTTGCTGGCACCATGGCGGGTTACTCGGTATTGACCTGTGAAGTCGATGAAACTCGTATCGATTTCCGTTTGCGTACTCGTTATGTCGACAAAAAAGCCACTAGCCTTGATGAAGCTTTGGCAATGATTGATGAAGCTAATAAGAGCGGCAAGCCTGTTTCTGTTGGTCTATTAGCTAACGCCGCTGACGTATTTGCCGAGCTAGTTGAGCGCGGTATTACCCCAGATGTGGTGACCGACCAAACATCGGCGCACGATCCGCTGAACGGTTACTTGCCACAAGGTTGGACGCTAGAGCAAGCGATTGAGATGCGTAAAACTGACGAAGCAGCTGTGGTAAAAGCGGCGAAGCAGTCAATGGCGGTGCAAGTTAAGGCGATGCTAGCGCTGCAAGCTGCTGGCGCGGCGACGACCGACTACGGTAACAACATTCGCCAAATGGCATTTGAAGAAGGCGTGGAAAACGCATTTGATTTCCCAGGCTTCGTACCTGCTTATGTGCGTCCACTGTTCTGTGAAGGTATTGGTCCATTCCGTTGGGCAGCGCTTTCTGGCGATCCTGAAGATATCTATAAGACAGACGCTAAAGTTAAAGAGCTTATTCCTGATAACCCACACCTACATAACTGGCTGGATATGGCACGTGAACGCATCGCCTTCCAAGGTTTACCATCGCGGATCTGTTGGGTTGGCCTAAAAGACCGAGCACGCTTGGCGTTAGCCTTTAACGAAATGGTTAAAAATGGCGAGCTTTCTGCGCCAGTGGTTATCGGTCGTGACCACTTAGACTCAGGCTCTGTTGCCAGCCCGAATCGTGAAACTGAATCTATGCTAGATGGTTCTGATGCAGTATCAGATTGGCCACTAATGAACGCCCTGCTTAACACTGCAAGTGGCGCGACTTGGGTGTCGTTACATCATGGCGGTGGCGTAGGCATGGGCTTTAGTCAGCACTCTGGTGTAGTGATTGTAGCTGACGGTACTGATGACGCGGCAGCGCGCTTAGGCCGCGTATTGTGGAACGACCCTGCAACGGGCGTAATGCGTCATGCTGACGCGGGTTACGATATCGCGAAGAATTGTGCAAAAGAGCAGGGTCTAGACCTGCCAATGCTATAAGCCGCTCATATTGAGCAGTATAACAATAAGAGGCATTTAAATGAGTCATTTAGTATTAACTCCGGGTACCTTAACCCTTGCACAAATCCGTGATATTAGCCGCGGCAAAGTTACTCTAGAGCTAGCAGAAAGCGCTATTGCTGACATCAATACTAGCGCTGGCTTAGTGCAGCAAGTATTGGATGAAGGCCGCACAGTTTACGGCATCAACACTGGTTTTGGTTTGCTGGCAAACACTAAGATTGCTGCTGATGATTTGCAACTGTTGCAGCGTTCAATCGTGCTTTCGCATGCAGCCGGCACTGGCCAGTACATGCAAGACGCGACTGTGCGTTTGATGATGGTGTTGAAGATCAACTCGCTAAGTCGTGGTTTCTCTGGCATTCGTTTAGAGGTGATCAACTTCCTTATCGCCTTGGTTAACGCGGGCGTTTACCCATGCGTACCAGAGAAAGGCTCAGTAGGTGCATCGGGCGACTTGGCGCCGTTATCACACATGTGTTTGCCGCTGCTTGGCGAAGGTGAGATGAGCTATCAAGGCGAGATTATCTCGGCGGCAGAAGGTCTGGAAATTGCTGGCCTTAAGCCAATCGAGCTAGCTGCAAAAGAAGGCTTAGCTTTACTGAACGGTACGCAAGCATCAACGGCGCTAGCACTTGAAGGTTTGTTTAACGCAGAAGATCTATTCGCGGCAAGTTCGGTGATCGGTGCCATGAGCGTTGAAGCGGCAATGGGCAGTCGTAGCCCGTTTGATCCACGCATTCATGCGGCTCGTGGTCAAAAAGGCCAAATCGATTCTGCTGCTGTGTTCCGTCACTTACTTGGCGATGAGTCTGAGATCAGCTTAGATCACGTTAACTGTGAAAAGGTGCAAGATCCTTACTCATTACGCTGTCAGCCACAAGTACTGGGTGCATGTTTGACTCAAATTCGTCACGCGGCAGAGGTGCTACAAACTGAAGCTAACGGCGTAACCGATAATCCATTAGTGTTCCAAGATACTGGCGACATTATTTCTGGCGGTAACTTCCACGCAGAACCTGTTGCTATGGCAGCGGATAACTTGGCGATTGCGATTGCTGAGCTAGGTTCTATTGCCGAGCGTCGTATTGCGCTGCTTATCGACTCAAATCTATCTAAACTGCCACCATTCTTGGTTGAAAATGGCGGAGTAAACTCAGGCTTTATGATTGCGCAGGTAACTGCTGCTGCATTGGCTTCTGAGAATAAAACTTATGCTCATCCTGCGTCGGTAGACAGCTTACCAACATCGGCTAACCAAGAAGACCATGTGTCTATGGCTACCTTCGCGGCGCGCCGTTTGCGTGATATGTCTGAAAACACTCGCGGTGTATTGGCGGTTGAGCTATTGGCCGCGGCGCAGGGCTTAGATTTCCGTGCACCACTGCAACCAAGTAAAGCTGTTGCGCAGGCTAAAGGCGAGCTACGTGAGCTAGTGACTTACTACGATAAGGATCGTTTCTTCGGTCCAGATATCGAAGCGGCAACAGACTTACTGCTTACCGCAAGTTATAACGCTTACTTGCCAGCAGACATTCTGCCAAGCCTATAAGCAGCTAATTAGCTTACAAAGAGCCATTCGCTACAAAGAGCCTTCGGGCTCTTTTTTTGGCTGTCGCTTAGTGAATTAGTATCTAGGTGTTTTTTTATGCGTTCTTTAACCATTTTTTGTTGCTAGTTAAAATTAGTTGTTGAGGTTATTTAACTCAATTAATAATTAGATTTCGCTTGTGTAATATGTTGTATAATATTCTTATTGCTCATTACTGTAATTGCATGTTTGTTGTGTTGTATGTGTTGATGGATTTACTTTTGTGTTTCTTTTGATTTTAGATCTTTATTTTGATTTTTGTTGGTTTGATTTCTATTTATATATTGATTTAGTATATTTTGGTTCATATAAATCAATGAGGCTACGCTAGATGTATAAATATAGTAAAACATAAAAAAAGCCTGCAACGGTAACCGCTTCAGGCTTTGATAATTATAGCTAGTTGGTATTGTTTACATGCGCGAATCCATCTCGCCCATTTTTAAGCTCATTAACTGTTTAGTCCACTGGGATTTATCTATGCCTTCAATCCAAAATACGCGGCTTTCACGAGTTTGACCTTTACGTAAATAGGTATCTGGCATTCTAAAAATAGCTTGCCAAACTTTAATGTCTTCTTTTTTAATTAGTGCACCAGAGTCGGCAAACAAGCTGATCTCTAGCTCTATCATGACATAATGTTCTGTACTGTTACTGCTTAGTTCGAAAGTTAGCCCCAAGCGACCATCATCATCCCATTGGCTGTTAGCAAAGCTAACTTTTACGCCGCTTTTGGCGGTTGATTTAAGTAATGCTGATTGCGCGATTGCACTTGAGGTTAATGTTTCTGTTGTTGCGGTGCTAGCGGCAGGAGTTACTACTTCAGTTGCTGCAGCAGCGGTAGTGGTTGCTGCGCCAACTGTGGCAGGTAATGTTACCGGTGTAGCAGGTTCTGACTGTGTTTGACTCTCTAAGATGACGTATTCCCAGGTAAAGTCATCGTTGAGTTTTACTTTGGCACCATTTTCAAGCGTGATCCTTGCCACTTCATCGGCAAAGGCGGGCATTGAAAACATTAAAATTGCAATTGAGGCGTAGTTGCGAAGCATTTTATACATGGGCATTAACCTGTTTAAGTTGATAGCTCTAGCATAGACAAACTGCAGTTGGATTAATACCGGTTAGATTCAGAATATTGTCATATGCAAGATTTCGGCATGTGTTGCTACTTTGCAGAAACACAAGGATGTTGTGTGTTGTTATCTATGTGCAAAACACTCTTTTCGTGGAGTAGAGGCTTTTAGCCGTGGATGATACTTATGCTATCGATTACACTCGACAGCAATTTTAACGCTAGCTTAAATTATTAATTTTAAGGCGATTAAACTAGCTAGTTTGCTAAAGAAGGGAAGCATGAAGTTACTTAAATGGACGATAGCTACAATTGTTATTCTGCAATTGTGTTTTGTTATTATCAATTTGATAATCGGGGCAAAAAAAGCTGCTGATTATACTGCGGCATGTGCACATGTGGATAATCCGTTTTTTACTCAACATAATTATGATGGTAATACACCTTTCACTTCCTTTAAAGCTGGGGAGTACCAGGTTGAAGGCGCAATTTTATATTGTCGCGGATTTAATTACTTTAATTAAACGTTAAGTGATGGTTTTATCTATTATGCTGTGGAACTAATTTTAATAGCCAATTAATATAAAAAATGGAAGGCTATGCCTTCCATTTTTATATTGATAAATATTTTAATTGTGCTGACTAATGCTTATAAACGCGCTTTAAAGATTTCGATGATTTCTTCAAGGCTTGCTTTACGTGGGTTAGTTAAAGAACATGCATCGTTTAGGGCGTTTTGCGCCATAAATGCCAGCTTGTCTTCTGTAACACCTAAGTCAGCTAGACGTTGTGCAGTGCCAACTTGTTGAGAAAGTGCTTCGATAGCGGCAATACCGGCTTCAATGGCTTGCTCTTGGGTCATA
>NZ_JAKILB010000026.1 GCF_023283895.1 Shewanella pneumatophori
TCAATCTTAAATTCTGTTGAGTAAGTTGGTTGAGTCTTCATTACTTTTACACCGTTCCATATTAAGGAGAGTTTACCTCATATCGGTGTACAGGTTTATTAAGCCACAATATAGAGCGCAAACTAGGGAGCTAGAAATAAAAAAGCCTTCATTTAAGAAGGCTTTTAGTGAGAGTTTTACTAGGGCTTAATAGCCGCCAGACTTTTGCTCTTCATTATAGTCTAGCTTTTCATGAGATTTGCCCATTGCTTCAGCAACTTCCGGTGGCATGTAGTTTTCATCATGCTTAGCTAGTACTTCTGTCGCTTCTAGGACGCCTGGCTTAGATAGAACACCTTGCGCTACGATACCTTGACCTTCACGGAAGAGATCCGGCAGTAGATCGTCATAAGTTACGATGATCTCACCGCCTGCAGCATCATGTACAGCAAACTCTACATGAAGGCTGTTAGGGTCACGTACCATAGAACCTACGGTTACCATGCCGCCAACGCGGATACGTTGACCAATCTCAGGCATAACGCCGGTATCTTTTTTACCTTGAACAATTTCCGTAGGAGTGAAGAAAAGGTTCAAGTTTGAATTCAAAGCGTATAGAAGCAAAGAAGCGATAGCTGCAACACCACCAATTAAGGCAACAGCAAGGGTAAGGCGTTTTTTTCGTCTTGGATTCACTATTTATTACTCCGAGTTTCTTTCAGGCGTTCTTCGCGTTGGATCTTTTTAGCGATCTCAACTAACACCTTACGTTTCTGTCTAACACTAAGAACAATTAGTGTTCCTAGCGAGAAAAAAGTTACACCGTAGGCAAGCCAAACATAGAATGCATAGCCGCCCATATTGATAAATTCACTAATTGAGTCGAACTGCATTATTTGACCCCTTCTGCTTTAGCAAGTTCACGAACCCATGGACGCATGCCATTTCGTGCCAAAATTTCTGATCTAAATCTCACTAATGTAATCGCACCAATCATTACACCGAAGCCCATAATGTTAATTAGTAACGGATACAACATCTCTGTAGGCATTGACGACTCTTCAGTGATCTTAATTGTTGATGGCTGATGTAGCGAGCTCCACCAATCTACAGAGTACTTAATAATTGGAATATTAATTACACCAACGATCGCTAGGATGCCTGCAGCTCTTGCTGCTAAAACTTTATCTTCAAAAGATGCATACAATGAAATTACACCTAAGTATAAGAATAGTAGCACTAGCTCAGAAGTTAAACGTGCGTCCCAAACCCACCAAGTACCCCACATAGGTTTACCCCAAGTGGCGCCCGTAATAAGCGCGATAAAGGTAATAACCGCACCAATAGGAGCAATTGCAGCCGCAGCCCAGTCGGCAGATTTAATTTGCCACACTAAACCGATAAAAGATGATGTGGCCATTGCCATGTAGGCTGCCATTGACATGGATGCCGCAGGTACGTGGATAAAGATGATTCGGTAACTATCGCCCTGTTGATAATCAGTTGGAGCAAATACTAAGCCCCAAACTGTTCCAATACCAATCATTGATACTGCAAGCATTGCAAACCAAGGTAGGAGAGTGCCTGATAGTTTGTAGGCGCGTTCAGGATCCGCGTATGAATGTAACCATTTCCACATTTTAGTTAGTACTCACTCGTAAGGATGCACCAATTGCAAAAGGTGCTAACGTTAATGAACCGACCAACATTGCGCCAATAATAGCGAGTTGACCATCATAGGGTAAATTCATACCAGCAGCGTCAATCGCGCTAGTAGCAAAAATTAAAACTGGAATATACAAAGGCAAAATCAATAGGCTTAAAAGCACGCCGCCTTTACGTAATCCAACTGTCAGTGCAACACCAATAGCACCCAATAAGCTTAGCACTGGCGTGCCTAATGCTAATGTCGCAATTAACGCACCGTAACTGTTGCCTTCTAAATGTAGCAATACTGCTAATAAAGGAGCGACTAAAATTAAAGGTACACCGGTTAATATCCAGTGTGCCAATACTTTAGCTAACACCATTAGCGGTAATGGCTGCGGGCTTAACAGCATTTGTTCTAAGCTACCATCTGCATAGTCCGCTTTAAATAAGCGTTCAAGCGATAGCATTGATGCCAGTAGTGCTGCTACCCAAATAATGCCGGGTGCAACTCTGGTTAATACTTGTGGCTCTGGGCCAATGCCTAATGGAAACAGCGTCACCACTAGGACAAAAAATAATAGCGGGTTAAAAATATCACCGCGATGACGCACTGCAATTTGTAAGTCACGCTTTAGCAGTGTGCTAAACGCCTTGGTATAACTGATGCCTTTGTTCATTGCCAAACCTTATACAAAGCGATAATCGAGACGAATTTTACGTAGAATATCATCGCCAATCACGCCCATATCTTGGTGTGTGGTTAAGATTACGCATCCGCCGCGTTTTGCATGGGCTAAAAACAGATGTTCAAGCTCTTCTACGCCTTTCTTATCGATTGCGGTAAAAGGCTCATCAAGTAGCCAAATCTTACAATTGGTATGCCAAAGTCGAGCGAGGGCTGTTCGTCTATGTTGACCTGCAGACAAGTGTCCTGCGAGAGCTTCTTCAAAACCTGAAAGATTGACTTTAGCTAGGATTTCACGGGCATCGAAATCATCATACCCACTGATCCTTAAATTGAAGTTAAGATTCTCTTCTGCCGTTAACTCGCTTTTAACACCTGCAAGATGGCCAAGATACAAGAGTTGGTCATTGTACTCGTCGCGACAACGAGTAATGTCTTCACCTTTAAAATTGATTTGTCCGGCATAGGGACGAGATAAACCAGCGATGATCCGCAAAAGACTTGTTTTACCCGCACCGTTCGGGCCTTCAATTTGCACGATCTCACCTTCATTGATATCGAAGCTAAGTTCATCAAATAAAATGCGCTCTTCTCGGATGCAAGTTAAGTTATTAGCTGATACCAGTGTTGTTGCTTTTGATTTTTCTACCACTGAGCCCTCTATATCAAGCTGTATGAAAACACAAGTGATACTAACACATACGGTTTCAAGCGTTTAGTCTTGCTTGTTTCTAAGTGTCAGCAATTTGATGTAGTTCGAATATTAAGTATTTTCTATGAACTTTTTAAACAATTGCTAATATATTAACGTTTTTGCGAACTATGTCTTGTGAAACGGCTATTATCACGATTAATATCACAAAAAGATGTGATTTGTTGAACTTTGTAGTAACCTAAGGCCGCTATATAGAATAAGTCTGCCAACCTAAAAGGGCAGCGTGAGCTTTGTTAGAATTTGCATTAGGAACGTATAAGATGAAAAAATTATTAGCACTGACTGCAGCTGCAGCTTTGACTCTGTCTACAAACGTACTTGCCCAAGATGGTAAGGCTGTATATGACAAGGCATGCCAAGTATGCCATAGCATGGGTGTTGCTGGTGCTCCAAAATCACACGATGCTGCTGCGTGGGAACCACGTTTAGGTAAAGGCATGGACGCGCTAGTATCTTCAGTTAAATCAGGCCTAAACGCTATGCCACCAGGTGGTATGTGTACTGATTGTTCTGATGAAGATTACAAGAATGCAATCGAGTACATGTCTAAGTAAGTGATTACTTAGTCACATAATAAAAGCCGGCTATCGCCGGTTTTTTTGTGTCTGAAATCTACAGATATGCATGTGGATTCGGGGACCTCCAAGATAAACTCTTGCTTAGCGACTAAATGTTTATACTAGTTGGCATTATAGATGGCTTATCTGCTATGCATGGCTCGCTTATCATCAATATCCGTAGTTGTGGTGAATCGTATATAAAATTAAGCAAGCAAGAGCATTTATCGAATGATTAACCATAGAGTTAACTTGTGTCAGCAAAGCCGTTGTTCCACAGGTTGTTTTAGATTAACGATGTAAAATGCTTACTTAACTTACCGGGGAATGTTTTGAATAGCATTAGTAGTATTTGACTGATAAACCCTTCAGTCGTGACTAATTTTTAAGATACAAGTACAAGGCTGCAATTTAGGTTGCGAAGCAAGTGCTAATTAATCCTAAAGCGGGAATTGGCTAGGATACCCAATAGAGTTTCTATAAGTTTGCCCAAATAAATTATGGCTATGTAGGTAGGCGTTACAGCTACATCGAGTTCAGCATTATTTAATATCTAACTTGATCTTTAGACATAAAAAAACCGGCTATTGCCGGTTTTTTTAAAGGAGAAGGGGATTACTGTACTTGAGTATCTAGTACTAGTTGTGCCGTATCACCGACTTTAACCATAGCCAATGTACCTTGGATATCACCAGCTTGAGCTCTTACGCTGCCATGCTTAGATAAAATCGCGATAACTTCAACAGACTTGGCATCACTTAGTTTAACATTACCACCCATGTTGGTGCTGTCATCTAAAGTAATAGTTACTGGCAGAGTTTGTGCTGAGATCTTGGTCGCTGCTAATGGCACTTTAGGGCCTTCAGTAGAGCGAGCAAAGATAAATAGCATGTCTGTGCTAGCCACTTTTGCTTGTAGCTCAGGAGTAATTGAAACCTCTACAGTAACAGTTTTAGCTGTTGCGTTAGGCTTAACATTCTTGTGAGCGTCATCGTTTGGCATTGCGCTTTCAGAACCCATTCTCATTTTTGCGCTGTCGATAGCATTCATGATCGCACCGCGATCTACATCTGTGCGGTCGCTATCTAGGATTAGTTGCCATGCATCAATCGCTTTCGGGTAGTCAGCTGTAAAGAATGAGTCCATACCAACAAGCAGTAATGTTGATGGGTCTTCAGCATCAAGTGCTAAAGCTTGATCAACAAGAGCTTGCACTGCTGGAGTCATTTGTTGATTTGAACGGTAATACAAAGCAGTAGCTTTAGGGCCTAATAACTCTGCGTGAACACCTACAAGATCCATTGTCTTATCGAATGCTTTAATCGCATCGTCATAACGGTTTGCAGAAATATAAGCGTGACCTAGGTTAAACCATAGTTGGCTGTTTTCTGGTTCAGACTGTGCTTGTGCTTCCATCATCTGAACACGTTGAGACATTATTTGTTCAGTAGTTTGGCCTGCGTGAGGATCATTTGCAGTCATTGGTTGATCAAGGTTCTTGTATGCACCCAACGTCGAGTACATATAACCACAAATACCAATAACAACTGCTGACATAAGTGATGGCCACATTATGCTTTTTGGCTTAAGGCTGTTGACGAGTGATTCATCATCACCTTGCTTCATATCTTGCAGTAAGCTGATTTCAAGTTCTTTTTTTAGAGCGTCGAATTCAGGTTGATCGAGAAGATCTTCTTGAAGTTCTTTTTCTAAAACAGAGAGACGTTCATTGAATAATTCAAGGTTAGTGCCTTTACGTACACCCGCTTCTTCTGCTTTCAGCATACGCTGCTGGCGGAAGTGTGGGAACCAAATCAGCGCAAGGCTAACCAACAGAAATGAGGCTATTAAAATCCAGAATGTGGTCATTATGTCTATTTCACTTTCGTTTGCGAAAAAGCGGATTCACCGCTGAACTAGGGATAAGATTATACGTAAAGATTATTCATTGAACAGTAATATAACCTTAAAAGGTCATAGTTGAGTACTTGTTCACAGATTGATTCTATTTGTAAATTTTCTTGAAACTTACGGGAACTTTGTCAGTCAGACTTTAAAATTTCGCTAAATTCGCTCAGTTTTAAGCGAAATGTGACATGCAATTGTTTATGTGTGTTTGTTAATAAGATAGGTGAAGAATGCGACAAGTCACCCATATTTGTACGAAATAGGCAGACATTAACAATAGCAAATACTAAACTGAGCTAAAATTTGTACCTTTTAGTAGTGTTAACTGCAAACACGTATGTAATGATTAAGTGTATGCTTAATTATGCATGATTTAGGACTGAGGAAAACCCATGATCCCAGAATTAGGACACTTTTCGCTGATTATCGGCTTGGCTTTTGCCATGCTGTTAGCCATCGTCCCTTTAGTAGGTGTAGCTCGTAAAGACCAATACCTAGTGCGCTATGCTTGGCCACTTAGTTACGGTATGTTCTTCTTTATTTTCTTATCTGTTGTCGCACTAGGCTATAGCTTTGCTGTCGATGATTTCTCTGTTGCTTACGTAGCACATCACTCAAACTCGGAGTTACCAATCTTCTTTAAGATTGCCGCAGTATGGGGTGGCCACGAAGGTTCTTTGCTGTTCTGGGTGTTCTCACTAGCAGCTTGGGCAGCAGCGGTTGCATTATTTAGTAAGGGATTAGAAGAAGTCTTCACTGCACGTGTTCTTTCAGTATTGGCGATGATTCTAATTGGCTTCACTCTATTTATGGTGTTGACCTCTAGTCCATTTGAACGTTTATTCCCTGTACCTATGGAAGGTCGTGACCTTAACCCAATGTTGCAAGACGTTGGTTTGATTTTCCACCCTCCAATGCTTTACCTAGGTTATGTTGGTTTCTCTGTAAGCTTTGCATTTGCTATTGCAGCACTAATGAGCGGTCGTCTTGACTCAGCATGGGCTCGCTGGAGTCGTCCATGGACATTAGCGGCATGGGTATTCCTAACAGGTGGTATTTCACTAGGTTCTTGGTGGGCATACTACGAATTAGGCTGGGGCGGCTGGTGGTTCTGGGATCCAGTTGAAAACGCTTCATTTATGCCTTGGTTGATCGGTACAGCACTGGTTCACTCATTAATCGTAACTGAGAAGCGTGGCGCATTCCGTAACTGGACTGTACTGCTATCTATCTTCGCATTCTCACTAAGCTTATTAGGTACCTTTATCGTTCGTTCTGGTGTTCTTACATCAGTTCACTCATTCGCGGCAGATCCAAGCCGTGGTATGTTTATTCTGTTACTACTAGGTTTGGCCATCGGTGGTTCGTTAACCTTGTTCGCATTCCGAGCAAGCGAAATGAGCAGTCCAGCGCGTTTCGAGCTTAAATCTAAAGAAACCATGCTACTTGTATGTAATTTATTGCTAACAGTTGCATGTGGTACGGTACTACTAGGTACACTTTACCCACTACTAATCGATGCATTAGGTATGGGCAAAATCTCAGTAGGACCTCCATACTTCAACGCAGTATTTGTTCCTATCGTTCTAGTACTATTTGGCTTTATGGGTATCGGTCCAATCATTCGTTGGAAGAAATCTAAGGCCGGCGAGCTTAAGCGTCAGCTTATCATTCCAGCTGTAATTGCTACGGTTGTTGGTTTAGCTGCACCGTTCCTAGCAGGCGGTGAGTTTAACGTTTGGGTTGTATTTGGTATCGGTACTGCGGTTTGGGTTACGTTGATGACATTCCGCGCCGCTTACAATATCGTGAAGACCAAAGAAGGCACGATCGATATGTCGCGTTTAGGTCGTAGCCAATTAGGTATGATCATCGCTCACTTAGGTATCGCTGTATCGGTCGTAGGTGCCACTATGGTGTCTAACTACTCTTTAGAGAAGAGCGTCCGTATGGGCCCAGGTATCTCTCATGAGTTAGCGGGTTACACCTTTAACTACACTGAAACTAAAAACGTTGTTGGTCCTAACTACACGGCACAGCAAGGTCAGATTGAAGTTTACCAAGGTGATGATTACGTTACTTTGCTAAGACCTGATCGTCGTCAATACAATGTTCGCACAATGGACATGACAGAAGCTGGCATTGATTGGGGTCTATTCCGCGATTTATATGTCACTATGGGCGACCCAATTAGCCGTACAGAATATGCAGTACGTATCAACTACAAGCCATTTGTACGTTGGATTTGGTTCGGTTCTATTTTCATGATGGTTGGTGGCTTCTTCGCTGCTTCAGATAAGCGTTACCGCGCAAAAGCTGTAAGCACAGTAAAGAAAGCGACTAGCAAGTTAGCAACGGCTTAATTGGAATAAGGTCAGTATGAAAAAGCTAGTATTATTTATTCCACTAGTCGTGTTTTTAGGTATGGGAGTGTTCCTTTATAAGGGACTCTTCCTTAACCCTCAAAAGCTCGATTCAGCGTTAGAAGGAAAGCCGGTTCCGGCTTTCCAACTTGAAGTGTTAGAGTCAGGGGACACCGTGACTAACGAAACACTGAAAGGTAAGGTTGGCTTATTGAACGTGTGGGCAACATGGTGCCCATCATGTAAATATGAGCATCCATTCCTAATGACGTTAGCGCGTAAAGATATTCTACCTATCTACGGTATTAACTATCGTGATGAGCGAGCGTTAGCAATTCGTGAGTTGAGTCGTGAAGGCAACCCTTACGCGATCAATATTTTCGATCACGATGGTCGCTTAGGTTTAGATCTTGGCGTTTACGGTGCACCAGAAAGCTTCCTGATCGATCATAAAGGTATCGTTCGTTATCGTTACGCTGGTCCAATTGATCGTAATGTATGGAAAGAAACTCTTTATCCAATGGTGCAAGAGCTACAAGCCGAAGCAGCGAAGGATGGTGCATCATGATCAAATCACTAGTAAAAAGCTTTACAGCTGTAATCATGTTGATGAGTGTAGCTTTATTCGCTAATGCTACACCGGTAGATACATATCAGTTTAAGTCTGTAGATAACCAAAAGCGTGCGCTAGAGCTAGCCCATTCATTACGTTGTCCACAATGTCAAAATCAAAACTTAATTGACTCTAACTCTCCAGTTGCTCAAGACTTACGTCTTGAAGTTTACCAGATGGTAGATGAAGGTAAGGCTGATAACGAAATTGTCGAATTCATGACAAGCCGTTACGGTGAATTCGTTCTATATAAGCCAAGAATGGAAGCTAAAACTTACGTTCTTTGGTTAGGACCATTCGCTTTACTCATTTTTGGTGGTGTTATTGGTTTCTTCTTTATCCGCAAGCAGCGTATTGCTGAAGCGAATAATCAAGATCTAACCACAGAAGATCAGCAAGAACTTGATCGTCTGTTAAAGAGAGATGCGAAATGAGATCGATCTTAGTGGGCTTTGTTGCTGCAACTATGTTGTTAGCTGGTGGCGCGCAAGCTTATCCAGGAATGGAAAAGCAAGACAAGACTCAAGTTCAATCCAGTGTCGACTTAATTAGTGTTTTACCTAAGCCATTTCCGATCGAAGCTGTGCCATTTAAAGATAGTAAAGGTGGGGCAGTCGACTTTAGCCAATATAAAGGTAAAGTGATCATGGTAAACATGTGGGCGACTTGGTGTCCTCCATGTGTTAGAGAATTACCGGCAATTAGCCGTTTTTCTGCCAAGATCGGATCGGATGACTTTGAAGTTCTACCTGTATCAATCGATCTAGAAGGTAATAAGCAAGTTGAACCATTCCTAAAGTCATTAGGTATGGAAGATTTCAATACTTATTATGATAAAGAGCAAAAGCTTGGTCAGGTATTCCCATTGGATACCATCCCAGCAACTTTCATTCTTAATAGAGAAGGGGAGTTAATTGCTTTTGTTCGTACCTTTGTAGATTGGGATGACGATAAAGCAGTAACACTTATAAAAGGTTTTCTTGCTCAAACTGCAGAAGCAGAACAAGTGAGTGACCAAGCTGAGTAGATACAACAGCATTTATACTGAAAAAAGGGGCTTTTAGCCCCTTTTTTGTACGTATCGTTTGATAAGTATTCGTTTGATTCGAAAAAGCTAATTTTATTACAAAAGGGGCTTGCGCTGATCTGAGATATCCCTATAATGCGCATCCACTGACACGGCACAGCAGGCCAACTACCTAGGTAGAAAGGGACTTGCAGCAGTGTTAGAGAGTTAAGATTCCTTAGGATGATAACTCTGGTGACAAGCGGCTTAAGAGCTTCAAGTAATGACCTCTGATTAAGAAATCATCGCTTGAAAAACTTCTTAAAATAAACGCTTGACGCCAACAACGGGAAGTGTATAATACGCACCCCTAGCCACTTGGAACGGTTCGCAAGAACGACAATGATGGCAACGCTCTTTAACAATATGACAAGCAAATCTGTGTGGACACTCACAGAGATTAAGTTATTCGAAATTGTCTCTCACGAGGCAATCAAAAATTACTTAATGAATGAGTGTTCATAGCAACTTTGGTCTTCACTTTCTTATAGAAAGTAAAATCAAAGATAATTTATGTAATACAGAATTCATTGAGCAGGTC
>NZ_JAKILB010000027.1 GCF_023283895.1 Shewanella pneumatophori
CTCGACTTGCATGTGTTAGGCCTGCCGCCAGCGTTCAATCTGAGCCATGATCAAACTCTTCAATTAAAGTTTTGATGGTCCGAAGACCTGCTCAATGAATTCTGTGATTTGATTTGTTTCGGAAAAACGAAATCAAACTTTTACATATTGCTATGAACACTCGTTCATTAAGAAATTTTTGACTGCTTCACTCTTTACTAGAAAGAAGTAAGACAGTTTCGAATAACTTAATCTCTGTGAGTGCCCACACAGATTTGCTTGTCATATTGTTAAAGAGCGATGCTAATTCTATTAAGTCACATTCTTTTACGAAGAGTGTCTTTCAAACTAGCGCCTTAGACGCTTAGGCCGTTTGGCTGAGGAGGCGTATTCTACACTTCCCGTTGTTGGCGTCAAGCGTTTATTTTAAGAAGTTTTTCAAGCGTTGATTTCTTAATCAGAAGTCATTGCATGAAGCTCTTAAACCGCTTGTCACCAGAGGCTAAATTCCGTAGAAGTTAATCTCTCTAACACCGCCGCAAGTCCCGTTCTATCTAGCTTAACGCTGGGTAGTTAGGCTGCTGTGCCGTGTCAGTGGATGCGCATTATAGGGAGTTTTGATCTGAGCGCAAGCGCTTTTTGAAAGAAAAATACATTTAATTTTTATACATTTATAAGCTACAGCTAACGTACAACTTATCCACAGAGTTATTCATTTTCGGCGTTTTTAAGTAGCTTTCAGTCTATCGGTTGCAACTCGTTTATATCTGTTAGCAGTGGATTAATACCGTTATTTTAAGTTAATGCCTCCTATTATTCTGCATTTGACCTTTCAGCTACCTTATATAGCGGACAAAGCAATACCCGAATATGCTGCTCACTACTCTATGTAACTAAAGAATAGTTAAAGATAGCATTCTTGAGTTCATAACTACCTTTATTACTTCTCCTACTAATAGCTATCGATAACGAATACTCTATTTGCTATGAAAACAGTTTCCCTAGTTATAAGTTACTTGTTCGAAGGTGTTTATCGGCATTGCTATATAGTAAAGAGTAACAAAGCTGTATTCGCTTGGTTGTTAAGTCACGTTTAAGAAGCTAACGAAATATATTCATATGGATGATCAGGATGTTTGAGAATGAAGCTGTATGTAGACACCTGCGAACTACAGATACAAAAATGCCTTCCACAAAAGGAAGGCACTTTATATTAGCTAGCCCAGTATCAACTCTAAGCTAACTTACAGGACTCTTTACATTTGAAACACAAGCCGAAATAACTAAACTATTAATCGTTGTCTGCTTCAATTTCACGTGCGATGTTCTGACCGTTAATCACAACGCCTTCTACTTCGATTCTTTGTTGATTAATAGTGTCAAATTTAATGCCGTCTTCAAACTGTGTTTTAGCATCAACATATATAGTGATTGCTTTACCCGCAATCGTCATAACAAAGTTCTTATCGGTAGCATTAACTGAACTAGCATAACCTTCAACTTCAAACTCTTTCCAGTTACCGGCATTATCGTTGTCATCACCTGCAGAGTTATCGTCATCAAATTCCACTTCAGTAGCAACTTGTTGAGTACCTTGCTTGACAGACGTCACTTCAACTAAAGCACCTTGCTTTAAGTCCGACTTAAAACCATCTTCAAACTTAGTTTGAGCATTGACAACAAAGCGACCTTGATAGTTAAGCTCGAATGCTGTTTGCTGTGCATCAACCCAAGTCACAATGCCTTCAACTTCTGTATCGTTAGTTAGATCGCTATAGTCTTCAACTTCTACACTCGTCGCTTCAAGTGTATTTAGATTCATTGTGCCTTCGACTTCAACCCATTGACCATTAACTAATTGGCCTTCAATGTTGTGAGGCTCTGTGCCTGAGTAGTCAACTGTCAGCGCGGCACCAAGTTTAAAGCTCTTTGCACTTTCATCTAAGTTAGATAAACGACCTTCCACTTCGTAGTGGTTAATTAGATCATCGTTGTCAAACTTAACAACAGACAGTACTTTATAACCAGCTGTAGCTGTTGGTAGTGAAGACACCATTACCCAGTCGCGTAACTCAATTTCGTTAGAGAGCTTATAAGTTAACGAAATACCGTTAACTTCAAATGTACCAGCTTCACGATCAATAGCCGTTACAATACCGGTAATAGTTGGTTCAAGTTGAACCTGAACGCCTGCAGCTTTTTGCGCGCCACCGATCTGTACCATCATATTTGATTGTAGATCGTTAATATTTAGTTTTGTGTCGCCATATACAACACCAGCAACATCATAGCTATAGCCGTTTACAACGATTTTGCTTTTAGCTGCGTCAATAGAATCAATGGTGCCTTTAATAGCTGCTGGCGCGATTACTGAGCCACCGTTACCATTATCGCCGCCATTACCGTTGTTGCCATTATCAGAAGAGCTATCGCTTCCACCGCCACAAGCAGTTAAAATCAGAGCAAGTGTTGAAACTAAAGCTATTTTTTTCATCTAAATACCCTTATTTTGTAAGATGATTATCAAATTTGGCCGTATGTTAAATCTATGACCGTGAAGCGATCGTGAAGAAAGATAAAATAATCTATGAAAGTTTTAATTGTTGATGACAGCCATAACCTAGCCGAAACAATCGCCGACTATTTGGAACTTGAAGGCATGGTCATTGACTGCGCTTATCACGGTGAAGCAGCAATCAACCTTTTGTCTGAAAATAGTTACGATGTGATTATTATGGATATCATGATGCCTAAACTTGATGGCATCAGTGCGGTACGTAAGCTGCGAGAAGATCTATACTGCAATACGCCTATATTGTTTTTAACGGCCAAAGATAGCCTTGAAGACAAAGTGGCTGCTTTTAAAGCAGGTGGAGATGATTATTTGCTCAAGCCGTTTGCAATGGAGGAGCTAAGCCTCAGATTACATGCATTAAGTAATCGCGGCCCAAGGCAAGATATTGGTGTGCTCACTTTTGCTGATATCAATATCAATACTCAAACTGATATCGTGACTCGAGCAGAACAACCTATCAAGCTTAGCCGCATCCAACTCAAGATATTAAAAGTCCTGGTAAAGCGGGCTCCTAGCATTGTTAGCCGGCAAGATGTCACTGATGCAGTTTGGGGAGATGAGTCACCACCGAGTGATGCACTACGTAGCCATATATATGGGCTGCGTACTGCGCTTAATAAAGGCTTCGAGCAATCACGATTAGAGACTATTCATGGGCAAGGTTACCGACTCAAAGCATAAACACTTTCCAAGCATCTACCGAAAAATCCGTTGGAGTTTCGGGTTGATGACGTTTGCCATGTTCAGCCTGTTCTGGTCTTTGATTTACATCGCTGAAAACCAAATCGAAAAAATCAGCCTTAATCATTGGCTGGATACAGAAGTATATCGTTATAACCAAGACTATAAAGTTTATGGCGATAAAACTGTACTACCTAATACCAATGAGTTTAAAACTTATTGGAGCGAACAAACCATTCCACAGTGGCTCAATGCTTATACTTCTCCAGGCGTATATGAGGAACTCAGAGGTGAAGAGGACAAACACTTTATAGTAAGCACTCATCCATCCGGCAAGGGCTTAATGTATGTCGTGTTTCAAGACGACGCCGATGACTACCTTGATGAATATGAAGAACACTTACACGACTACATTTTAATTCTAGGTCTGTTAATTGGTCTATTGATGACAATATACAGCCTCTATTTTATTCGCACACTGTCAAAGCCACTGACGATTATTGAACAAAAAATTGCTCAGATGTCGCCAGATGACCTGCCTTTCGACGTCGACACTAAGTTTGTCGAAACCCGAAATATTGAACAGACTTTACTGGATAGTAAAAATGACATTAATGGCTTTTTTCAACGCGAAAAAGAGTTTAGCCACTTTGCCTCCCATGAATTGAGAACACCGATAACCGTGGTAAAAGGCTCAGCCGAACTGCTGGCGAAGATCCCTAATCAACATCATGTGGCCGTCAATGCTGTTAAACGCTTACAGCAAGCGAGCGATGAAATGCAGGTTCTTACGGAAACCTTTTTACTACTGGGTAAAGAGTCCATCAGCCCGCGCTATTTTGTCGATGTTGATTTAGCAGAAGCATTACAAAAACAGTTAACTGAAATGGCGGTACTTTTCGCACGCCAAGGTAGTAGCTATCACTTTAGCGTTGACAATGCCGCTACCGTAAATGCCCCATCAAGCTTTATTGCCATAGTACTCAATAACGTTATTAAAAATGCCTTTAGTTATAGTATCGGCGACATAGCAATTAAAGTTGAGCAACATACGCTAACCATCACCAACCGTCATGATGGCAATGAAACTTACAATGCCGGTTATGGGGTAGGGTTGGTTATCGTCGAACGCATCTGCGAACGTATGGGCTGGGGTTACCACCCTCATGATAACGGCGTTGAGTTTCGCACAACTTTAGTGTTTTCTGCTAAAGGGGAGAGCCTTTAGTTATTCCCTGTTTGGTGGTTTGGTTTGGCTACTGTGGTTGGATTGGGCTCAGTGATTGATGGTTCGCTGCGCCGAACCTATTGCTTCATGGTCATTTGTAGCTATGGTGCAACTTCCAGCTTGAGTGGTTCTAACCATTTGGAACTGATCCATAGTTGAAAGCTGAAGCTGTGAACCTATTAATTCTTCTTGGCTTGAATCTTCAAACCAACTTTCCACAACTGTGGTTCCAATGGCCTGCGGCCAGCGTATGTGCAGACACTGCCGAAGCACGCTTTACGCCATCCCTGGCCGCTCTGCGGTTTCATCCCTGAAACCGAAGGCTTCAGCCGTATCTACACCAAGTTAGAAAAGCGGAATATTTTGACTGTAGAGTCACGACTAAAGAGCTAGGGATTAAATTCACTCTAAAACTTATTATAACTTTTCCTGAATAACAGTTTCCGCAGCTTTCTTTAGCAAATTACTCTTTACTGTCAGCAACTCTCTTCAAAAAAATAGCATCAACAATAGACACGGTAATACTTTTCGAAGGTTGCTCCCTTCCCCTACAGAAAACACCATTTTATTGTGGCTTAATAAACCTGTACACCGATATGAGGTAAACTCTCCTTAATATGGAACGGTGTAAAAGTAATGAAGACTCAACCAACTTACTCAACAGAATTTAAGATTG
>NZ_JAKILB010000028.1 GCF_023283895.1 Shewanella pneumatophori
GACCTATGATATCGATAATGCCTTGGTGGACTTCCTCGCCGAAGGCGACACCATCACCTTCAGCTTTGATGTTACCGTCACCGATGCCAATGGCGCCTTCACCACTCAAACCGTCACCATGACCATTAACGGCACCAACGATGGACCAACAGCTAATGACGATACCAATGTCGTTAATGAAGCTATTAACGATGGAATAACCAGCGCTATAAGCGGGGAAGTAATTATTGGCATGGATCATGGGGCTGGTTATCAAGACATTGCCGATAGTGATCCCGAAAATCAAACATTGAATGTCGTTAAGGTTGAAAACTTCAACGGAGATATTATTGGTGATGGAGATACTCCAATTGGTAACAACATAGTACTTGTTGGGGAGTTTGGCACGCTAACTATTTCATCAGACGGTAGCTATAACTATCAGCTAGACGATAATAATGCGGTAATTAATGAATTAGATGATGGAGAAATTGAAACAGACACTTTCAATTATTGGGTTGAAGATACTCAAAACCAACAAGCGATGGCGACATTAACAATAACCATTAATGGAACCCGAACCCCCAACGCTCCAATCGTCACTATTGTTGATGATAACAATCCAGATAATGGCATACTAACAGCTCAAGAAATAGGAAATAACGATGTACAACTTTCAGCCAGCATAGATCATGATGAACTCACTAGTGGAGGCTTTGTTACATTAACAATTCTCAATGATGGGGTTGAATCAATTCTCACATTAACTTGGAACAGCAATACAAACTCACTTGATATTACCGGAGTCCAAAATAGTCAGTCAGACTTTGCTTACGATGCCAATACTGGAATGATTACATGGACAGAAAGTACACCTGATGCTACTGGTGACAGTATTACAGTTACTGCGACCCAAACTGACTTTGCAGGAAATGAATCAGCAGAAAGCACCGATACAGCTTTAATCGATTTAAGAAATTATGAATTTATTGTTGGTGGACCTGGAGATGATGTGATTGATGGAGATGACCAACATCAAATAGTAATCAGTGATACCACCTCCGTACAACCAGGAGAAAACTACAACCTTGCCTTCATTATAGATACTTCAGGGAGTATGGGAACTAGTGCGGTAAACACTGCGGCAGCTCAACTTGAACTCATCTTTAATCAATTGCTAAATAATCTTAATGACCCAAATAATACTGATCCCGGAACGGTAAATGTTCTACTCATTGAATTCGATACAGGGCTGCAACAGAGCATCTCGGTCAATCTAGCGGATCCAGGTGCGATAACAACACTTGAAGCCGCACTCAATGCTTTGCAAAATGGTGGCTGGACAAACTATCAATCTGCTTTCAATGCCGCTAGCGATTGGTTCGAGAGCGCCCCTATTCTTGCTAACGTAGGCTCGAACATTACCTATTTTATCACCGATGGTCGACCCACTAGGCCTGGCAGCGGCTCAACACCTTATAATCAAGCTGTAATTGCATTTAACGAACTAAACGCTTTATCTTTTGTTCAAGCTATTGGCTTAGGGGCAAACATAGATACCAACATCCTCGAAGATTTCGATAGCTTAGGTATGCCGCTTAACAATGTAGATGTCGACGACTTAGCAGATGCTATTCTATCGACTGACTTATTGCCAGGCAGCGATACCGTAAATACAAATGGAGGAGATGATATTATATTTGGTGATTTGGTTGAGTTTGATTCTATTCCAGGGCTACAAGCAGCCGACGCATTAACTCAATATGTTGCAAATCAAACAGGGCAACAGCTAGCTGATGTATCAGTTAACGACATTTCTATCTATATACAATCAAATTACCGTGAATTTGATATTTCAAGGACTGACGATCTTGGTGACACGCTAAATGGCCACCTAGGTAATGATATAATTTTCGGCCAAGGCGGTAATGACACCCTAAATGGTGGCAGTGGTAATGATATCCTTCTAGGAGGAGACGGCGACGATATTATGATAGGCGGCATAGGACAAGATCTACTCATAGGCGGCGCTGGTAATGATGAACTATATGGCGGTGAGCAACTTAACCCAGATGATAATGAACGAGACTTTTTCGAATGGGGGGGGAGCTCTGCTGATGGCAGTACTGATACGGTATTTGGATTCAACCATCAAATTGACACATTAGACCTATCCGATCTTTTAATTAATGAAGAAAATGGCAATCTAGAAGACTTCTTATCATTTAGCTTTAGTGGTGGTGACACGACTATCACCATCGACGCTGATGGCCTAGGTTCAGGCACTGATGGCGTTACAATCGTTCTCGATGGTGTGGATCTATCAAGCATCTATGGTTCTTCAGATGCCAGCACCATCATTAGCCAACTGATAAATGATGAAGCGTTAATTGTAGATCCAAATACTTCACCTTTTATTCCGCCATACAATCAATTTGATGACGGACTTAACCCACCTTAATATCAGTCAAAAGTTCAACTTCTAACTTGTCGAAATAAAACAGCCACTATATATAGTGGCTGTTTTATTTTCCTACCCAATCAACTCATTATTTCCAGCTAAAAAAACGTTAAAAAGCAGTGCCAAGAGTGCTGTCAAAAAATTGACCCAATATTTCAAACTGTATAACATTGGTTAACCAATCGTTATTACATTAAAATACTACTGCTATTAGTTGTTTTTGCAGGGAGCCAAACAATGAAGTCAATTATCACAACTCAGGTTGGGTATATTCTAAACCTTAACGGTGTCGTTACAGCCAATATTGACGGCAATACAAAACAACTAATTCAAGGCGACGTAATCCCTGCTGGTACCGACTTATTACTCGCAGATAGTAGCAGTATCCAAATAGAAAATAGTGATGGTTCGATTTTAACCTCAGAGCAAGCAACGTCGATAAGTGAAGATCAAGCTCTAGACGAAATAGCTGAGATTCAAGCGCTAATTGCTGCGGGTGAAGACCCAACCGAGGGGCCAGATACTGCAGCAGGCGGACAAACTGGTAATGAAGGCAGTTCAAGTCATGTATCAATTGCAAGGATTGGAGAGCAAACAATCGCTAGCAGTGGTTTTGATACGAATATACAACAGAATAACCAAAACACCGAAAACAACGACAGCCTTACTGCAAATGGCAATGCCTTTTTCGACTCGCCTACAGTTACTATTAATGACACTCAAACCATAACTGAAGATGGCATAGCGACCGGCAACGTACTCAATAACGATTCAGATATCGATAGCGATCTCAGTGTCACTAGCTTTGAAGTTAACGGTGAAACCTATGCAGCTGGCACCACGGTTGTGCTTGATGGTGGCTCACTTGTTATTAATGCCGATGGCTCCTATACCTTCACTCCAAATGCTGATTGGAACGGCACAGTCCCAGTAATTAGCTACACCACCAATACAGGTGAAACAGCCACACTGACCCTTGAAGTAACAGCGATTGATGATCCGAGTATTGTAGTTAACGACAGCCAAACCATTGCCGAAGATCAAGTGGCGACAGGTAATGTGCTGGCCAATGATTCAGATATCGATAGCGATCTCAGTGTCACTAGCTTCGAAGTTAACGGTGAAACCTATGCAGCTGGCACCACGGTTGTGCTTGATGGTGGCTCACTTGTTATTAATGCCGATGGCTCCTATACCTTCACACCCAATGCAGATTGGAACGGTACTGTCCCAGTAATTAGCTACACCACCAATACTGGTGAAAGTGCCACACTGACCCTTGAAGTAACAGCGGTAGATGATCCGAGTGTGGTGGCAAACGACAGCCAAACCATTGCCGAAGATCAAGTGGCGACAGGCAATGTACTGGCTAATGACTCTGATATCGATAGCGATCTCAGTGTAACTAGCTTTGAAGTTAACGGCGAAACCTATGCTGCTGGCACCACGGTTGCGCTTGATGGTGGCTCATTAGTCATTAATGCCGATGGCTCCTATACCTTCACACCTAATGCAGATTGGAACGGTACTGTCCCAGTAATTAGCTACACCACCAATACTGGTGAAACAGCCACACTGACCCTTGAAGTCGCCCCTATTGATGATCCAAGTATTGTGGTTAACGACAGCCAAACTATTGCCGAAGATGAAGTGGCTACAGGCAATGTGCTGGCGAATGATTCAGATATCGATAGCGATCTCAGTGTCACTAGCTTTGAAGTTAACGGCGAAACCTATGCTGCAGGCACCACGGTTGCGCTTGATGGTGGCTCACTTGTTATTAATGCCGATGGCTCCTATACCTTCACGCCCAATGCAGATTGGAACGGTGTAGTACCAGTAATTAGCTACACCACCAATACTGGTGAAACAGCCACACTGACTCTTGAAGTTACCCCAACTGTAGATGGTGCTCCGCAAGTCACTATCACAAGTGATATTGATAATGACGGTATCATTAATTCAGCCGAATTAAATGGTAGTACAGATGTTAATGCAACAATTGACTTAACAGGCACTGGCGCCCAAGTCGGTGATACTTTAACTGTCAATGGAACAGAAATAATCCTAACTCAAGAAGACATCAATAATGGCTCAATAGATGTCACTTTACCCTCTCCAGGGGAAGGTAATGAAATTGTCGTTGTAGCAACGATTACAGATCAAGCAGGGAACACCTCTGCTCCGGGCAGCGACTCAGCGACCTTAGACGCAATTGATGGCAATATAACTATCAGCCTCGCCGTTAATGATAATGCCGAAACAGCTAACATTTCAGGTACCACCACCGATGTGGCGCCGGGCACGACTGTGACCCTCACGCTTACAGATAGCGCAGGCACAGTACAAGTAGTCACCGGTGTGACGGTTAATGATGACGGCAGCTTTTCAATTGATGGCGTTGATATCTCAGGTCTAGTTGATGGTGATATCACGGTAAATGCCAGCGCAGATGATCGCAATGGCAACCCTGTAACAGACTCCGCCACCGACAACAT
>NZ_JAKILB010000029.1 GCF_023283895.1 Shewanella pneumatophori
GCCGTGAAAGGGCGGTGTCCTAGGCCTCTAGACGAAGGGGACCCGGACTGGCGTTATACTCTACCAAAGAGTGAATACTCATTGAGTTCTGTAGGCTAAAACTCAACGCTTCATAAATAGTGGTATCCCCTAGGGGATTCGAACCCCTGTTACCGCCGTGAAAGGGCGGTGTCCTAGGCCTCTAGACGAAGGGGACCCGGACTGGCGTTATACTCTACCAAAGAGTGAATACTCATTAAGTTCTGTAGGCTAAAACTTAACGCTTAAATTAGTAGGTGGTGGAGCCTAGCGGGATCGAACCGCTGACCTCAACACTGCCAGTGTTGCGCTCTCCCAGCTGAGCTAAGGCCCCTCACTAACTAAATCACTTTTGAGTGCACCGCGAACTATTCGTTGCCTGTGTCTCAACTGCGTGGCGCATTCTATGCAGCGCACCCAAAAGAGTCAACCCGTTTTTTAGGAATTTATTCTATTTGCTACAAATTCAATCGCTTTGGAGATTCTTTGCTCTGTACGAGCCTTTCCAACCAAGAATATGGTCAAATCAACAGCAGGTGACATGCCAGCGCCAGTTACTGCAACGCGTAATGGCATACCCACTTTACCCATACCGACTTCTAATTCAGCAGCTGTATCTTCAATTGCTTGATGAATTGCTTCTAAAGTCCAATCACTTAAAGCAGCTAATTTAGTTTGGAATAACTGTAATGGCTCTAGTGCAACACCTCTTAGGTGCTTTTTAGCAGCATTTTCGTCAAACTCTTCGAAATCTTCAAAGAAGTAACGGCTAGATGCAGCAAGTTCTTTTAGTGTTTTTGCACGTTCAGACAATGCAGAAACAACTTCAGATAGCTTTGGACCATTGCTTGTATCAATGTTTTGGTCAGCCATGTGCCACGCTAGGTGAGAAGCAACATATTCTGGATCAGATTCTTTAATATAGTGCTGGTTTAACCAAATCAGTTTATCTGTATTAAAAGCTGAAGCCGCTTTGTTGATATCATCAAGGCTAAAGAATTGCTTCATCTCATCAATAGAGAACACTTCTTGATCGCCATGTGACCAACCTAAACGTACTAAATAGTTCAGTAGCGCTTCAGGTAAGTAACCATCATCACGGTATTGCATAACACCAACAGCACCATGACGCTTAGATAGCTTAGCGCCATCATCACCTAAGATCATAGATACGTGAGCATATTCAGGTACTGGTGCACCTAGTGCTTTAAGGATATTGATCTGACGAGGTGTATTGTTGATGTGGTCTTCACCGCGAACAACACAAGTAATACCCATATCCCAATCGTCAACAACTACACAGAAGTTATAAGTTGGTGTGCCTTCCGTACGAGCAATAATTAAGTCATCTAATGTACTGTTAGCAAATTCAATGCGACCACGTACGTGATCATCAAATACTACACTACCTTCTGTTGGGTTTTTGAAACGTACAACAAATGGCTCATCAGTATCACGAGGAGCTTTATCACGGCAGCAACCATCATACTTCTGTTGCTCACCTTTAGCTGCTTGCTCTTCGCGCATTGTTTCAATACGTTCACGGCTACAGTAACACTTGTATGCAGTGCCCTGCTCTAGCATCTGTGCAATGATCTCGTTGTAACGATCAAAACGCTTGGTTTGATAGTAAGGACCTTCATCCCAATTCAGGTTAAGCCATTCCATGCCTTCTAAAATTGCAGCACATGCTTCAGGAGTCGAGCGTTCTAGATCGGTATCTTCGATACGTAAAACAAACTCGCCTTGGTTTGCGCGTGCATATAACCATGAATAAAGTGCTGTACGAGCACCACCAACGTGCAAAAAGCCGGTAGGGCTTGGAGCAAAACGCGTCTTAACTGTCATAATGGACATTGACCTATGTAGAAAGCCTAAATAATAGACTGTACTAATGAATGTGGCGCATATTCTAACAGCCAAAAGAGCCAGGGAAAATAGATCTACTGTTATAAGGCAAATTTTGTAACGAAAATGAGCGACTCGACTCTTCAGTAAGCCGCTCCTCCCCTAAATAGTGAGTTAAAGATGCAATTAAGTGAATGTGGATTGTTTTAAATACTTTAGAGAGTCATGAACCAAGCACATTCAGTAAAGCTCTACTTCTTTATAGCGCTATGGTTTGATAAAACGCTGCCTTTCGCATTTCTGCAATGAGGTGAATATAAGAGAGCCTTTTTTAACAGCGCTTGCGCTTGTTGAGGCAACTTTTATTAAAGACGCTTAAAAACTGATTTTGGAGATTAGTTTTAAAAACCTATTAATGCAGTAATAGAGAGAGCCACTGCAGAGGGAATAACCCAAGGCACAAATGACTGAAGTCAGAGCTGATCCCGGCCTTCAAAACTAGATAAGCTATATCTCCCTCCTGACTCCCCTCCCTTATTATCCTTTATTAAAGGAGTAAATTCGCAGCGAACCGCATAATGTCGAATAGATGATAAGCCCCATTACTGATGTTAGCTCTGCATGCTTAAATAGACAGCTCTACCAAGCGGTGCATATATGGCTTAAATAATAAGAAGTATGACTATATCTAAAGCCTAGTTTGAGCCTAGATAGCTCTGCTAGATTGAATTTGCTCTGGGACTATGAAGTTCTCTGCTCGTTCAGTTCCCCCCATATAGTTCAAATCATATGCAGTTCTCTTCGCATATAGATCATTAATCTCATGTAGATAACTAATCTCATGTAGATCATTAAGCTAAGGCGGAAACCAGATCTCACATAAAACCGCCGCTCTCAGCTAAACAGAACAACAGCTTAAATATAAACAAAATACCATACGCCAGAATCCTCCCAATAAATGAAAACAAGTAAACGACAAGGATAACTGCTGGTCAGCAAAAAGGACTTCATATAGCCAAGTAGTAACATTAAAACAGCCACATTTAATTGCGCGCTTTAGCTTCCCAAGTCTTGTTTTAGTAACACTTAGAGAGTTTTTTTAGCTGCAAACAATCTCTTTGTCCCTAAATAAAGCCGCTTTTCTGCCAAAGATACAACGTACAAGTACTAAACTTCTGATGCATTTACGTAATAAAAGCTAAAATTAATTAAGCCTAGCAGGACAAAACCTCCCTTAATGACAAGCTACAATCGCAACTATAAATCGAAGTGCACATTTTAAAGCCGATTAAAGTCCTCTTTTAAAGATGACTTTAAAGCGAGTCGCTCAACAATTGATGATTTTCTAGTGTAAGATATCTAGCACAATATCCAGATTTCGATAATTGACGATAGACTGGCTAGCAAGTTGTAAGTTAACTTTTAACCAGTTTTGGCTCAATACTGTGCGCCCCTGATTAACTATGCAGCAACACGCGCAAAATTGAACCGTAGTCGTTATTTTATCTAAAAAAAGCGTTGACAGTAGATCGTTCCTCCCTATAATACGGCCCCACACAGCGAGGTCGATTAGCTCAGCTGGGAGAGCACCTCCCTTACAAGGAGGGGGTCACTGGTTCGAGCCCAGTATCGACCACCATTCTTTTCGTAAAGAATTAAAACATTATGAAATCCCAGGTCGATTAGCTCAGCTGGGAGAGCACCTCCCTTACAAGGAGGGGGTCACTGGTTCGAGCCCAGTATCGACCACCATTCTTTT
>NZ_JAKILB010000030.1 GCF_023283895.1 Shewanella pneumatophori
AAACCATAGAGTTGTGGCACCACCTGAATCCATTCCGAACTCAGAAGTGAAACGCAATATCGCCGATGGTAGTGTGGGGTCTCCCCATGTGAGAGTAGGTCATTTCCAGGCTTTAAATTAAGTGAAGAAGCCACCTTATTAAGGTGGCTTTTTTGCGTTTGGGCGTTTGTAAAATACTGAACGCTACTTATCTAGAATACAGCTACCCGTAAAGGTGACTGCTTCACTTAAGGTAGGCATAAATGCCTACCCCCGACGTCGCCCCGCCGCTGAGCGGGATCTCCAGCTTCTTAATAAGTTACTCGCGCTTCAAAGCCCTTGAATGCGTTGCATCCAGAGCAGGGCTTCTCCGCCCCCATGTGTTCGCTGCGCGAACCGAGTAGGTCATTTCCAGGCGCCAAATTAGTGAGAAAGCCCACTACGATGTAGCGGGCTTTTTTGCGTCTGCTATTTAGTTAATCATGTACTCTAGACCTCATCGTTTTATGGCTGACCTAATCAGTTCAGCATTGATAAGGTTTTATTTCTGTCATACGCATCAAGTTAGTTTGTCATATTTTGTTCTTATTCTGCTGGTCGACAATTACAAAAACGATTGATTATTTTTGACTGCAAGGATGAATTATGAGCAAGGCTACATTTGATCCAACTCGCTACAACAAAAGTAAGAACACCCCATTTAATGAGGTGCTAGATAAGCATCTTTCACGACGTAACTTTGTCAGAAGTGGCCTTGGCTTAAGTGCTATGACTGCGTTTAGTGGCTTTGGCATGATGGGATGTAGCTCAAGTAGCGACTCTTCACCGACAGATACAACGCCAACAACGCCAGACCCAGAAGTGCCTAATGTTAGCCAAGCTGTTCTGGGCTTTGACTCTATCGCAGGCTCTAAGACTGATGCGGTAGCGGTCGCTACAGGATACTCTGCCTATGTGTTAGCGCCTTGGGGCGAGCCATTGAATGACAAAGCCAGTGCATTTAAGCCAGATGGCTCAAATACTGCTGATGACCAAGCTAATTCAATGGGTATGCATCATGATGGGATGCACTTCTTCCCATTAACAGAAGCTGGTGATGATGGCTTACTTTGTGTTAACCACGAGTATATTGATCAAGGTGCGTTACACCCAATGGGACCGACTGTTGATGCTGATGGTAAACGCAGCATACTTGATGAAGTTCGCAAAGAGATTAATGCACATGGTGTTTCGGTTGTGCGTATAAAGCTCAACGATGGCACGTGGCAAGTGATTAAAAATGACTCGCATAATAGACGATTCACCGGTGTATCTGTGATGGATATTTCCGGGCCATTAGCTTATAGCGCTTACCTTGAAACCCGTTATTCACCTGATGGCAGCCAAGCACGCGGCACGCTTAATAATTGCGGTAATGGCTATACTCCTTGGGGCACGTATTTAACATGTGAAGAAAACTGGCCTGGCTACTTTGTTAATCGTGGTGAATTAACTGAAGAGCAGCAGCGTATTGGGCTATCAACATCTGGTACTCGATACGGCTGGGATCACCTTGCTGGTAATGGCGAAGAGCACTTAGACGAGTTTTCTCGTTTTGATGTGACGCCAACGGCGGCTAGTGCGGCAGGTGACTACCGCAATGAAGCTAATGGCCATGGCTATATTGTTGAGATTGATCCATACAACCCTAACTCTCGCGCGGTAAAACGTACTGCGTTAGGTCGTTTTCGCCACGAAGGCTGTACCTTTGGTAAGCTAGAAGAAGGCAAGCCTGTTGTTTTCTATTCAGGTCATGATTCACGATTTGAGTATTTGTATAAGTTTGAGTCTACTGCGTTATGGAGCGCAGCCGATGCCGATTCGACTAACCGCATTGCCACTGGCGATAAGTATATGAACGAAGGCACCCTATATGTCGCCAAGTTCAATGAAGACGGTATTGGCGAGTGGTTACCTTTGACTTTAGACAGCGTGACAACAGATGGTAAAACCTTAGCAGATAGCTTTGATTCAGTTGCAGCTATAATCCTTAATACTGCTGGGGCTGCGGATTTAGTCGGTGCAACGCCAATGGACCGCCCTGAGTGGGCCAGTGTAGATCCATTTACTGGTACTGTTTATCTAACGCTAACGAACAACACTAAACGCGTTGACAGCACTAATCCCGCAAACCCACGCTTAAATAATAGCTTTGGCCACATTATTCGATGGGATGAAGGTAGTACAGCTACAGAGTTTACTTGGGATATTTTTGTTTTTGGTTCGCCTGTTGATGGCGATGAGCAAACTAATCGCTCTGGACTAACCGATTTAAATCAATTTGCTAGTCCAGACGGGTTAGCTTTTGATAAGCGCGGGATTTTATGGGTACAAACCGATAATGGTGCCGATGAAGTTGAAGACTATACCAATGATCAAATGCTAGCGATTGTGCCATCTTCAATGACGGACGAGAATGGTCAACAGCAGGTAGTTAATGCTGATAACCAAGCAGAGTTAAAAAGATTTTTTGTCGGTCCAAATGGTTGTGAGGTGACAGGTTTCGCTATTACCTCTGATTACACCACGGTATTTGCTAACATTCAGCATCCAAGAAACTGGCCCTATTCATCAGTCGCGACAGAAGCAACACCAGATGGTATGTCTGTCAGACCTCGCGCTGCAACCGTTGTTATCCGTAAAGACGACGGTGGAGAAGTTGGTATTTAATTTAAATGCATCTGTTTAGATTAGAATGTTGATGTAATGCCCCTTTTGAGGGGAATTTTATTGACAAAGACTAACGTTATTTATGAATGGGATTAAATCAATACCGCGAAAAATGAATAGTGTAGTGTCAATCTTACAGGTGTTTTCTGTTGGCAGACCTAAACCTCCGCTTTCAGTAAATGGTTGTCATCAATTAAGTTCTGCTTGAAGTAGCTTTAATGTCGTTGCAGGGTAACGCAGTGTTTAACGACTTATCTCGCGTCGACCTGTTTTGAAAATAAAGCATTAAGGAAGATCGCTTGTCGTATTCATGTAATAAGCGGCTTATAGGTCACATAAACATAGCTTGTTAACTTAAGAGATTGTTGAGTTTTGTTAATAGTGAGCTACTCAAGCCGTCTAACAAATGTTCACTCTAGATATTGTTACTTCCACACATCCATAGCAGTCAGTGGCTCTGTAGAACTTATATATATTAACAGTGCAGTGTTAATGCATGGCTGGAAAGCTCCCTTTTGGCAATTTGATTAATAAAGGGGAGTAAAGTCCCCGCTAAAGAAGGTCGACCTTTTACTGTTTAAGCTTATTTTATGCTTAAAGTACGCGCTAAACGCCTGAAAAAGCTGCAAACGGCGGCTTTAGTGCAAAAAGTACTTTACCTTTTGGCCAATATTAAGCAAAATCTAACACATCAACAGGGGTATAGTTCCAATTGGTAGAACAGCGGTCTCCAAAACCGATGGTTGCGAGTTCGAGTCTTGCTACCCCTGCCAAATTCAGAAAAAGCCGAGCATTAGCTCGG
>NZ_JAKILB010000031.1 GCF_023283895.1 Shewanella pneumatophori
TAGACGCTTAGGTCGTTTGGCTGAGGAGGCGTATTCTACACTTCCTGATGTTGGCGTCAAGCGCTTATTTTAAGAAGTTTTTCAAGCGATGATTTCTTAATCAGAAGTCATAACTTGAAGCTCTTAAGCCGCTTGTCACCTGAGGCTAAATTCCGTAGAAGTTAATCTCTCTAACACTGCTGCATGTCCCATTCTATCTAGCGTTTTCGCTGGGTAGTTGGCCTGCTGTGCCGTGTCAGTGGATGCGCATTATAGGGATATCTCAGACTAGCGCAACCCTGTTTTGTAATAAAATTAGCTTTTTTGAATCAAACGAATAGTTATCAAACGATACGTATAGAAAAGCGCCTTAAAATAGCCATGCCCTGCTAATTAGTAGCGAAGATGAAACCCAACAACTACTAACCAAAATCTCTTCAAGACAATTTCTCGGTTAATATAAGCGACTCACCTTGACGCTATCTGGACGAGCACAACTCAAAAGGAATGCTGATATGATGCTTTTGTTCTCCTCCCAACGCTTATCAATCCAGCTACCCTCACATAAAAGTCACCACGCATCCTTTGGTTTTACGTTAGAACGCCTTTAACTAAACATCTAATCTGAGTCGGTTAATATAGGTGTTCAATAACGTTTTCTCCGCGATAAATTTAAAATCTAGGATCAACCTAAGAAATGCTATTCACATATTTATCGACAACGCCTAGCTATTACCGCCTCAAAATCATCTATTACAGGCGGAGCAACAATTAAGACATCACTTAATAACAACTATTTACTGGATATTTGCCAAGAATTTAATCAGATAAATAAATATTTGAGTAACTCGATATCAGATCAACTGAGACGAACCATAACGATCAGACAACACTCTAGAAAATGCATAAACAGGTTATAGCTAGAAAGGATCGCTTCAATTAGTTCGATGAGTGAAAATCGGAGAAATTACATCAATTTTACGAAGTTGATTGAAACTTTATCGCGCGCAGTAGCTGTAAGTGCAAAACAGGCCGAAATACAGATATTGAAGATGGATTTATTGAAAGAAGGATTAACCGGCTATGCCGACTCTTTCCATCAATAGCCTTAATTAAGCTAACTAAAGCAATGCCGCCAGCGAATAACAATCGTACCTGACCTCATAAAACGTAGAATTGGTTAGGTTAACGAGAAAATAACGAGGTTTTTAGTGCGTGATGAACTAAATTACAGACGCAAAAAAGCCCGCTACATGGTAGCGGGCTTTTCACTTCTCTTTCGAGAATAAATAGGCGCCTGGAAATGGCCAGCTTCGAGCAAGCTCTCCGCGTTCCCCCCTTGCATCAAACTTCGTTTGATAAGCACAAGGGCTTCACCCTACTCCACATGGATACTGAACCTCACTGCGTTCGGGCTTTTTATTTCCCCATGTTCGTTCGGTCAATTCTCGTAATAAAGAGTCCAGACAATAACGAAAAAAGCCCGTTGCATTAGCAACGGGCTTTTTCGTTATTTGGCGCCTGGAAATGACCTACTCTCACATGGGGAGACCCCACACTACCATCGGCGATATTGCGTTTCACTTCTGAGTTCGGAATGGATTCAGGTGGTACCACAACTCTATGGTTTCCAGACAAATTGGGTAAATTCGGAAAGCTTGAAATTCTTTATTGAGTCCACACTACATTAAGTGCTTCATTCTAATTCTGGTTTCTATGGAAACATAGTTAACTCATAAAACCCATTAGGGTTGTATGGTTAAGCCTCACGAGTCATTAGTACAAGTTAGCTCAACGCCTCACAACGCTTACACACCTTGCCTATCAACGTCCTAGTCTCGAACGGCTCTTCAGAGGA
>NZ_JAKILB010000032.1 GCF_023283895.1 Shewanella pneumatophori
AGAGGAATTAAATTCCTAGGGATGACTCATCTTAGGACTCGCTTCCCGCTTAGATGCTTTCAGCGGTTATCGATTCCGAACGTAGCTACCGGGCAATGCTATTGGCATAACAACCCGAACACCAGCGGTTCGTCCACTCCGGTCCTCTCGTACTAGGAGCAGCTTCCTTCAATCATCCAACGCCCACGGCAGATAGGGACCGAACTGTCTCACGACGTTCTGAACCCAGCTCGCGTACCACTTTAAATGGCGAACAGCCATACCCTTGGGACCGACTTCAGCCCCAGGATGTGATGAGCCGACATCGAGGTGCCAAACACCGCCGTCGATATGAACTCTTGGGCGGTATCAGCCTGTTATCCCCGGAGTACCTTTTATCCGTTGAGCGATGGCCCTTCCATACAGAACCACCGGATCACTATGACCTACTTTCGTACCTGCTCGACGTGTATGTCTCGCAGTTAAGCTGGCTTATGCCATTGCACTAACCGTACGATGTCCGACCGTACTTAGCCAACCTTCGTGCTCCTCCGTTACTCTTTGGGAGGAGACCGCCCCAGTCAAACTACCCACCAGGCACTGTCCCGAACCCCGATTCAGGGGCCGCGGTTAGAACATCAAAACTACAAGGGTGGTATTTCAAGGACGACTCCACACAAACTAGCGTTCATGCTTCAAAGTCTCCCACCTATCCTACACATGTAGGTTCAATGTTCAGTGCCAAGCTATAGTAAAGGTTCACGGGGTCTTTCCGTCTAGCCGCGGGTATACGGCATCTTCACCGCAATTTCAACTTCACTGAGTCTCGGCTGGAGACAGCGTGGCCATCATTACGCCATTCGTGCAGGTCGGAACTTACCCGACAAGGAATTTCGCTACCTTAGGACCGTTATAGTTACGGCCGCCGTTTACCGGGGCTTCGATCATGAGCTTCTCCGAAGATAACCCAATCAATTAACCTTCCGGCACCGGGCAGGCGTCATACCGTATACTTCCTCTTGCGAGTTTGCACAGTACTGTGTTTTTGATAAACAGTTGCAGCCACCTGGTATCTGCGACTCCCGGCAGCTTAGAGAGCAAGTCTCATCACCGCTAGGAGCGTACCTTCTCCCGAAGTTACGGTACCATTTTGCCTAGTTCCTTCAGCCGAGTTCTCTCAAGCGCCTTGGTATTCTCTACCCGACCACCTGTGTCGGTTTGGGGTACGATTCCTACTAACCTGAAGCTTAGAAGATTTTCCTGGAAGCATGGCATCAACTACTTCAGTCCCTTAGGACCTCGTCATCAGCTCTCAGCCTTAAGTACACCCGGATTTGCCTAAGTGTACAGCCTACAACCTTAAACGCGGACAACCAACGCCGCGCTAGCCTAGCCTTCTCCGTCTCTCCATCGCAGTTAGCAGAAGTACGGGAATATTAACCCGTTTCCCATCGACTACGCCTTTCGGCCTCGCCTTAGGGGTCGACTCACCCTGCCCCGATTAACGTTGGACAGGAACCCTTGGTCTTTCGGCGAGGAGGTTTTTCACCCCCTTTATCGTTACTCATGTCAGCATTCGCACTTCTGATACCTCCAG
>NZ_JAKILB010000033.1 GCF_023283895.1 Shewanella pneumatophori
TGATGTGGTCAACTAAAACTGTACACCAACAGGGGATGCGTATTTACGCGGCCATCTCAGCTGCTGTTGGTGTCATGTAGTTATTATAACTATGACCCCGTTTTGTATTGTAGTGTTTCAAGATATAGTTGATGCAGTCAAACTCGGCTTCCTTAAAACTGTTATAGCCATATTTAGGCATCCACTCTGTTTTAAAGCTTCTAAAAAATCGCTCTATCACCGCGTTATCCCAGCAATTCCCTCTTCGGCTCATGCTTTGAGTGATTTGATATTTCCACAACATTTGTCGATATTGCAGGCTGCTGTAATGACACCCTTGGTCTGAGTGAAATATCAGATTTTTAGGACGTCCTCGCTGTTCAAATGCCATTCTTAAAGCTGCACAAGTTAAATCAGTATTTGGACTCTCTGAGCACGCCCAGCCGACTATCTTTCTGGCGTATAAATCCATTACAACAGCTAGATAGAGCCACTTTGTCCCTGACCAAACGTAAGTTACATCGCCACACCAAACCTGGTTTATGGCTTCAACGTTAAACTGTCGCTTTAATAAATTAGGTGCAATTTTAGATTCGTCATTTGCAACCTTATAACGATGTTTTCTGGGCTGGCTACTGCTAAGCCCTGCATCTCTCATTAAACTTGCCGCCTTATAACGACCAACATTTTCACCTAGTTGATTAAGTTGACCAGCTATCGTTCTAGCTCCTGCAGAACCGCGACTATCACTATGTATATCAATCGCTTTTTTGAGCAATAACTCACGCTCTGGTTTTATTAATTCACGGTGTTTTAGGTGGTAATGATAGCTGCTTCTCGGAACTTCAAATAAGTCACAAAGTGGTTTAACACTGTTTTGCTCTCTCGATAACGATTCAATTAATGCTATCGTTTGATGCTGTCTTGCATTAAGAGAGCGGTAGCCTTTTTTAGGATGTCTTTCTCCCATTCAATTTTCTTAATTTGAGCTTCAAGCTCTTGAATGCGCTTTTGCTCTGGAGTCATAGCATTAGCTATTGGAGTAATTCCTTCAAATTCTTGCTTTAGTTGGATAACCCAACGTCTCATCGCTGTTGGGCCTACACCGGTAGCCTGACAGGCTTCACGAATGGTATAGCCTTGATTAATGACAAGGTTAGCTGCATCAATCTTAAATTCTGTTGAGTAAGTTGGTTGAGTCTTCATTACTTTTACACCGTTCCATATTAAGGAGAGTTTACCTCATATCGGTGTACAGGTTTATTAAGCCACAATA
>NZ_JAKILB010000034.1 GCF_023283895.1 Shewanella pneumatophori
GTGGGTTACCCCTTCACCTTCAACGGCTTACAGAACGCTCCTCTACCGCACTAGATAAATCTAGTACCCATAGCTTCGGTGTATTGCTTAGCCCCGTTAAATCTTCCGCGCAGGCCGACTCGACTAGTGAGCTATTACGCTTTCTTTAAATGATGGCTGCTTCTAAGCCAACATCCTAGCTGTCTAAGCCTTCCCACATCGTTTCCCACTTAGCAATAACTTTGGGACCTTAGCTGATGGTCTGGGTTGTTTCCCTTTTCACGACGGACGTTAGCACCCGCCGTGTGTCTCCCGTATAGTACTCATTGGTATTCGGAGTTTGCAAAGGGTTGGTAAGTCGGGATGACCCCCTAGCCTTAACAGTGCTCTACCCCCAATGGTATTCGTACGAGGCGCTACCTAAATAGCTTTCGAGGAGAACCAGATATCTCCCGGTTTGATTGGCCTTTCACCCCCAGCCACAAGTCATCACCGCATTTTTCAACATACGTGTGTTCGGTCCTCCAATTGATGTTACTCAATCTTCAACCTGCCCATGGCTAGATCACCGGGTTTCGGGTCTACACCTTGCAACTAAACGCGCAGTTAACACTCGGTTTCCCTACGGCTCCGCTATTCGCTTAACCTTGCTACAAAATGTAAGTCGCTGACCCATTATACAAAAGGTACGCAGTCACGGTCTCAAGAACCGCTCCCACTGCTTGTACGTATACGGTTTCAGGTTCTATTTCACTCCCCTCACAGGGGTTCTTTTCGCCTTTCCCTCACGGTACTGGTTCACTATCGGTCAGTCAGGAGTATTTAGCCTTGGAGGATGGTCCCCCCATATTCAGACAAGATGTCACGTGTCCCGTCCTACTCGTTTTCACATAAAGTTAGTTTTCATGTACGGGGCTATCACCCTGTGCCGCTGCGCTTTCCAACGCATTCCACTAACACCCTCTATGCTTAAGGGCTAATCCCCGTTCGCTCGCCGCTACTAGGGGAATCTCGGTTGATTTCTTTTCCTCCGGGTACTTAGATGTTTCAGTTCCCCGGGTTCGCCTCATTAACCTATGTATTCAGTTAATGATACTAGCTTATGCTAGTGGGTTTCCCCATTCGGACATCGTTAGCTCAAATGCTTGTTACTAGCTCGCCAACGCTTTTCGCAAGTTACTACGTCCTTCATCGCCTCTGACTGCCAAGGCATCCACCATATACGCTTAGTCACTTAACCATACAACCCAAATAAGTCTCTATGAGA
>NZ_JAKILB010000035.1 GCF_023283895.1 Shewanella pneumatophori
ATCTCAGGTCTAGTTGATGGTGATATCACGGTAAATGCCAGCGCAGATGATCGCAATGGCAACCCTGTAACAGACTCCGCCACCGACAACATGGACGCCACTGATGGCGCATTAACCGTTACCCTAACTGTGGATGACAATGCCGAAACAGCTAACATTTCTGGTACCACCACCGATGTGGCGCCGGGCACGACTGTGACCCTCACGCTTACAGATAGCGCAGGCACAGTACAAGTCGTCACGGGTGTGACGGTTAATGATGACGGCAGCTATTCAATTGATGGCGTGGATATCTCAGGTCTGGTTGATGGTGACATCACAGTTAACGCTAGCGCAGATGATCGCAATGGCAACTCTGTAACAGACTCCGCCACCGACAACATGGACGCCACTGATGGCGCACTCACCGTTGCATTAACCGTTGAGGACAATGCCGAAACTGCCAATATTTCTGGTACCACCACCGATGTGGCACCGGGCACAACTGTGACCCTCACGCTTACAGATAGCGCAGGCACAGTACAAGTAGTCACCGGTGTGACGGTTAATGATGACGGCAGCTATTCAATTGATGGCGTTGATATCTCAGGTCTAGTTGATGGTGATATCACGGTAAATGCCAGCGCTGATGATCGCAATGGCAACGCTGTAACAGACTCCGCCACCGACAACATGGACGCCACTGATGGCGCCTTAACCGTTGCATTAACCGTTAATGATAATGCCGAAACCGCCAATATTTCTGGTACCACCACCGATGTGGCGCCGGGCACGACTGTGACCCTCACGCTTACAGATAGCGCAGGCAATATTCAGCAAGTGACTGGCGTCACCGTTAATGATGACGGCTCTTATTCAATTGATGGCGTTGATATCTCAGGTCTGGTTGATGGTGATATCACGGTAAATGCCAGCGCAGATGATCGCAATGGCAACCCTGTCACCGATTCAGCCACCGACAACATGGACGCCACTGATGGCGCACTCACCGTTGCATTAACCGTTGACGACAATGCCGAAACCGCCAATATTTCAGGTACCACCACCGATGTGGCGCCGGGCACAACTGTGACCCTCACGCTCACAGATAGCGCAGGCACAGTACAAGTCGTCACGGGTGTGACGGTTAATGATGACGGCAGCTATTCAATTGATGGCGTTGATATCTCAGGTCTAGTTGATGGTGATATCACG
>NZ_JAKILB010000037.1 GCF_023283895.1 Shewanella pneumatophori
TAACGATGATGGCAGCTACTCAATTGATGACGTGGATATTTCTGGTCTAGTTGATGGTGATATCACGGTTAACGCTAGCGCAGATGATCGCAATGGCAACTCTGTAACAGACTCCGCCACCGACAATATGGATGCCACCGATGGCGCCTTAACTGTTGCATTAACCGTTGATGATAATGCAGAAACGGCCAATATCTCAGGTAGCACCACCGATGTGGCGCCGGGCACGACTGTCACATTAACCCTGACAGATAGCGCAGGCAACGTTCAGCAAGTGACTGGCGTGACCGTTAACGATGATGGCAGCTACTCAATTGATGACGTGGATATTTCTGGTCTAGTTGATGGTGATATCACGGTTAACGCTAGCGCAGATGATCGCAATGGCAACTCTGTAACAGATTCAGCCACCGACAACATGGATGCCACTGATGGCGCCTTAACCGTTGCATTAACCGTTGATGACAATGCAGAAACGGCCAATATCTCGGGTACCACCACCGATGTAGCACCGGGCACGACTGTGACTCTCACGCTTACAGATAGCGCGGGCAACGTTCAGCAAGTGACTGGCGTAACTGTTAATGCTGATGGCACTTACTCAATTGATGGTGTGGATATCTCAGGTCTGGTTGATGGTGATATCACGGTTAATGCCAGCGCAGATGATCGCAATGGCAACTCTGTAACAGACTCCGCCACCGACAACATGGACGCCACTGATGGCGCACTCACCGTTGCGCTGACAGTGGATGACAATGCAGAAACCGCCAATATATCGGGTACTACAACCGATGTGGCGCCGGGCACAACTGTGACGCTCACGCTCACAGATAGCGCAGGCAACATTCAGCAAGTGACTGGCGTGACCGTTAATGCTGACGGCTCTTACTCGATTGATGGCGTTGATATTTC
>NZ_JAKILB010000038.1 GCF_023283895.1 Shewanella pneumatophori
CTTAGAAAAAAATATCAAAAGCCAAGCTAAATTGAATCATCAGGCCAGTAGGTTAATAGGCATAAAAGGTGTTGCAGAAATTACAGCAACAGCTGCAGTCGCCTTTGCTGGCAACGGTACGCATTATCATAATGGTCGTCACTTTGCAGCTAATTTGGGATTGGTTCCAAGAGAGTACTCAAGTGGCGGTAAGCAAAAACTAGGTAAAATAACTAAGCGTGGCAATAGCTACCTAAGGCGGCTTCTTGTCCAGGGAGCTTGGTCAATCATACGATATGTCGGAAAGAGTACAGACCGAATATCAGTCTGGGCGAAAAAGTTGATTGAACGTCGGGGTAAGCACAAGGCTGCAGTTGCGGTAGCTAATAAACTAGCACGAATAATTTGGTCAATGTTGTACAACCAAACAGAATACAGAGCTAATTAGAAAGAGTTTAGTAGTAACACACCCAACGATGCGATAAGTGTAATGAAGTAACAGGTAAAACCGGCCTTTGCCAATGCTGAGAAAGTACACGGGAGCATATAAACCCGTAGGGACGATAAGCTACAAAGGCGCGGTACTCATTAGGGCCAGAGAATAATACTTTCTCATAAACAGGCCGGATATACGTATGCAGTTTTACCCACTGTTGCTCAATAATATCGCTTGAATTAAGTGAGGTGTCCATATA
>NZ_JAKILB010000039.1 GCF_023283895.1 Shewanella pneumatophori
GGTCATTACCATTACCGGTACTAACGATATTCCTGACCTCACCATCAGTAATACCGATGGGGTAATAACCGAAGACACTATTGATGTGGCACCAGACCGCCTTGTAGCCACCGGTGACATCACCACCTTTGATGTGGACAACAATGATGTACTCACCCTAAGTGCCAGCTATAACGGCGATATTGATTGGCAAAATCCAGCCATGGCCGCGCTGACGGCTCAGCAAATCTCAGATTTATTGGCCGGCTTTAGTCTCGATAACGATGACATGGGCTGGACCTATGATATCGATAATGCCTTGGTGGACTTCCTCGCCGAAGGCGACAGCATCACCTTCAGCTTTGATGTTACCGTCACCGATGCCAATGGCGCCTTCACGACTCAGACGGTGACCATGACCATTAACGGCACCAACGATGCGCCGGTCATTACCCCATCGCCAGATGATGAAGCTGGCGAAGTGATTGAGGCCGGTGTGCAGTCAGGGGGTAACACACCTGAGCCGGGCGTGGCCATGGTACAAGGGGATTTAGATGCCAGCGATCCCGACAGCGGTGATACGCAAACTTGGTCGTTTGCACCGCAGGCCAGTGTTTACGGTAGCTTTAGTATTGACCCCGCCACTGGCGTGTGGACCTACACCCTAAATGAAAGCAGT
>NZ_JAKILB010000040.1 GCF_023283895.1 Shewanella pneumatophori
CTGCACACCGGCCTCAATCACTTCGCCAGCTTCATCATCTGGCGATGGGGTAATGACCGGCGCATCGTTGGTGCCGTTAATGGTCATGGTCACCGTCTGGGTGGTGAAGGCGCCATTGGCATCGGTGACGGTAACATCAAAACTGAAGGTGATGCTGTCGCCTTCGGCTAAGAAGTCCACTAAGGCATTATCGATATCATAGGTCCAGCCCATGTCATCGTTATCAAGGCTAAAGCCGGCCAGTAAGTCTGAGACTTGCTGAGCCGTCAGCGCAGCCATGGCTGGGTTCTGCCAATCAATATCGCCGTTATAGCTGGCACTTAGGGTGAGTACATCATTGTTGTCCACATCAAAGGTGGTGATGTCACCAGTGGCTACAAGGCGGTCTGGTGCCACATCAATGCTGTCTTCGGTGACGCTACCTGTGTTGGTTACTGTTAACTCTGGGATATCGTTGGTACCGGTAATGGTAATAACTACATCTTGGGTGTCGGTGGCGCCATTGCTGTCGGTCACGGTCACTGTGTAGGTCTCGGTGATGGTTTCACCGAGGGCTAACTGGTTGACCGGACTGTTGTTATCACTGCTT
>NZ_JAKILB010000041.1 GCF_023283895.1 Shewanella pneumatophori
TTCGGGAGGGCGTTTACCACGGTGTGGTTCATGACTGGGGTGAAGTCGTAACAAGGTAGCCCTAGGGGAACCTGGGGCTGGATCACCTCCTTACCTATACGACTAACTTGATAGTTGTTGAGTGTTCACACAGATATGCTTGTCGTAAAGAAAGAGCAAATTACGTTGGGTCTGTAGCTCAGCTGGTTAGAGCGCACCCCTGATAAGGGTGAGGTCGGTGGTTCAAGTCCACTCTGACCCACCAAAATCTTAGTTTTCTCCTAAACGAAGATTTTGTTTTAACGTAAATTTGTTTGACTGCATGTAAATGGGGCTATAGCTCAGCTGGGAGAGCGCCTGCCTTGCACGCAGGAGGTCTGCGGTTCGATCCCGCATAGCTCCACCATTTACATCTTCTCTTTTGAGTTGATACATGCACTGGTAAGAGATGCCAAAGATAAATGCAGAATTTATCTTTGGCTTTTTTAAGCCCGCTCTTTAAAAATTTGGAAAGCTGATAGTGTTAATGTGAAAGGGATGGCGATTTATCGCTGTTTGTAGCATTAGCGCGAAATTAAAAA
>NZ_JAKILB010000042.1 GCF_023283895.1 Shewanella pneumatophori
CCTTCGGGAGGGCGTTTACCACGGTGTGGTTCATGACTGGGGTGAAGTCGTAACAAGGTAGCCCTAGGGGAACCTGGGGCTGGATCACCTCCTTACCTATACGACTAACTTGACTCTGTTAGTAAGAAATTGCGTTGAGTGTCTACACAGATTGCTTGTTCTCCTCGAAAGAGGTGAGCGACAAAATATCCTACTTCATGTAGTTGATATCGTTCTTTAAAAATTTGGAAAGCTGATAGTGTTAATGTGAAAGGGATGGCGATTTATCGCTGTTTGTAGCATTAGCGCGAAATTAAAAATTGAGTTCTCAAAACACTTTATTAAGTGTCTTGGCTTGCTACTTCGGTAGTAAGTAAAAAATTCTAATTTTGGCGAAAGTAGAAACCATTAGTTGCGATACGACTGTTTTATCTACCCTGATAAAACAAACGGATAATCTCATAGAGACTTATTTGGGTTGTATGGTTAAGTGACTAAGCGTATATGGTGGATGCCTTGGCAGTCAGAGGCGATGAAGGACGTAGTAACTTGCGAAAAGCGTTGGCGA
>NZ_JAKILB010000043.1 GCF_023283895.1 Shewanella pneumatophori
CTTATGGGTCAAAACGCAATTCAATCTCTAGGCGCAGAGCTAGCAAACAAAGAGCTAAGCAAAGCACTTATCGTTACCGACAGCGTATTAGTTGAAATTGGCTTAGTTGATCGACTCACTGATGAACTAAAAAAACATAACATCGACTTTGCTATTTATGGCGGTGTTAAACCAAACCCTACTGAACAAAATATCGAAGATGGCCTTGCGCTACTTGCACAAGAAAACTGTGACTTTGTTATTTCATTTGGTGGTGGTTCTTCACACGACGCAGCAAAAGGTATCGCATTAGTTGCTGCCAATGGTGGCCATATTCGTGACTACTCAAAAGGTGTGCACACATCTAAGAAGCCACAATTACCACTTGTGACCATTAATACTACCGCAGGTACTGCATCAGAAATGACCGTATTTGCCATCATCACTAACGAAGCTGATGAAACCAAATACCCAGTGGTTGATAAGCACTTTACTCCAATTATCGCGGTAAACGACTCAGAACTTATGGT